>NZ_JQLI01000003.1 GCF_000744095.1 Cupriavidus necator A5-1 | reverse complement strand
GGATGCCGTCGACGGTCAGGAAGCTGAGCGGGATCCCGAGCACGCGCACCGTTTCGCCGCGCCCGTTGGACGGCAGCCAGCCGAGCTGCACCGCGAACACCATGATCAGCATCAGGCCGACCCAGAAGGTGGGCAGCGAAAAGCCCAGGATCGACACCGTCATGATCGACTTGCCAGCCACCCCGTTGGGCCGCAGGCCGGCCCACAGGCCCAGCGGGATCCCCAGCACGATCGCCAGCAGGATTGCGCACACGGCCAGCTCCATGGTGGCGGGCATGCGCTCGAAGATCAGCTTGAGCGCCGGCGTGCCGTGCGCGAAGGAGGTACCCAGGTTGCCTTGCAGCGCGTTCTGCAGGAACACCCAGTACTGCTCCCACAGCGGCTTGTCCAGGCCCAGCGCCGCGATGGTGCGCTTGATGTCCTCCTGGTCGGCCTGCGGGTTGATCAGGATGTCGACGGGATTGCCGATGGCAAAGACGCCGAGGAAAACCAGCAGCGACATGACGAAGAGCACGACCACGCTCTGCATCAGGCGCCGGATGATGAAAACCAGCATATTCAGACCACTATCCTTTCGCGCGCGAATGCGCGCGCCGCCCGGGCAGCGCCGAAGCGCTTCCAGGCGGCGCGGCAGCCGTACGCGGCACCGCTAACACAGCAGCAGGCAGGCAGCCGCTTACTGGGGCTTGAAGTTATGCGCGTAGGTGCGCTCGTCGGTACGCGGCACGTAGACGATGCCCTTCTGCGTGGCCCAGGTAGTCACCTGCTGGTGAATTGGGATGATACCGCCATCGTTGATCGCGATCGCGGTGGCTTCCTGCAGCAGCTTGGAGCGCTCGCCGTCGTCCACGGTCGACAGCGCCTTCTCCAGCACCGCGTCCATCTTGGGGTTGCAGTACTCGCCCCAGTTGGTGGTGCCGAAGCCCTTCTTGCTGTCCTCGCACGCCAGCAGTGCGCGTAGCGGCGAGCTGACCTCGCCGGTCTGCGCACCCCAGCCGAGCAGGCCGAACGACCACTCATGCTTGATGCCCTTGGACGAGTACGTCGCCATCGGCATGCCTTCCACCTTTTGGCGATGCCGATGCGGGTCAGGTTCTGGGCGATGGTCTGCGCGATTTTCTCGTCGTTGACGTAGCGATTGTTGGGCGTGTGCAGCGTCACGCCGAAGCCGTTCGGGTAGCCCGCCTCGGCCAGCAGCTTCTTGGCGGCCTCGGGTCGTACTTGACCGTCTTCAGGTTGGGGTTGTAGCCGAACAGCGTGGGCGGCACCAGGTTGTTGGTCGGCTCGGACAGGCCTTCCATCAGCCGGTCCTTGATGCCCTGGCGGTTGATGGCCATGCTGATGGCATTGCGCACGCGCGCGTCCTTCAGCGGGTTCTTGTCCATCGGCGCGCCTTCCTTGGTGGTAACGTAAGGCGACTTGTCGCGCTTGGCATCGAAGAACAGGTAGATCACGCGGTGCGAGATCTTGGAGAAGAACGACAGCTTGGGATCCTGCCGCACCTTGGCAGGTCAGGCGTGGGCACGTTCTCGATCGCCTGCACGTCGCCCGACAGCAGCGCCGCCAGGCGCGTGGCCGGGTTGGGGATAAAGCGCAGCGTCGCCTTGTCCCAGGCGGGCTTGGCGCCCCAGTAATCGTTGTTGCGTACCAGCTCGACCCGGTCGTCGCGGGCATAGCTGACGAACTTGAACGGGCCGGTGCCGATCATGCCCTTGCCCTGGGCGAAGTCGTCGGAACTGAGCCCTTGCGTGGCCTTCTTCTGCACGATGAAGATCGACGTCAGGTCGTTCAGCATCAGCGGGTAAGGCTGGTTGGTGGTCAGCTGGATGGTGTACTTGTCGATCACCTTCTTGTTGACGATCGCCTTGGTGTAGACGTCGAACTTGCCCGGCTGTTCTGGATGGTGGCCGGGCGGTCCAGCGACCAGACCACGTCCTCGGTGGTCAGCTCGGAGCCGTCGTGGAACTTCACGCCCTTGCGGATCTTGAATTCCCAGGTGAGGTTGTTGACCAGCTTCCAGGACTCGGCCAGGCCGGGATGATGCGGCTGTCCGGGTCCATCTTGACCAGCGAGTCGAACACGTGCTCCGACACGTTGATATTGGAGAACAGGTTGTAGAAGTGCGGATCCATCGAGGTCGGCGGCGAACTCATGGCCAGTTTGAGGTCCGCGGCCTGGGCGTTGCCGGCGAATGCCAGGCCAAGGGCCCCGGTCACCGCGACCACACCAATTGCCTTCTTGAAAGTGCGAAGGGACATCGCGCAATTCTCCCTGTAGGAAGTGAAGCAGACGTAAGGATCGGCAATGCGCGCACACCACGGGTCACGCGGTGGCGCTGCGTTTTGGTGCGCTAGCGCAACGCAAAGCAACGGATTGCCGGCCGGGCACTTCAAGCATGAACTGCATGCCGCGGCAATGCGGGGAAACCCACCCGCGTGGCATATTGCACCGCGCCAAAACGGCGCCGGCGCATGTTTCGCCGCATTTTGGCGCTTTGCGGGCAGGCATCGTATGATCGGGTAATCCAACGCCTTGCGCTGCATGGCACAGGCCCCTTCCGCCCCAGACTCCCGGCATCATGAAGCTCATACCGAAATCCTGCAGGCGCAAGCCGAATCCAGGCAATCCGACGCGACATCCACGCCCACCGGAACTCTGCTTCGAGGAACAGCGCACCGCCGACGTGGTCGCGCGCACCTGGAATCGTGGGGCATTGAAGTCCATCGCGGGCTGGGCACCACCGGCCTGGTCGGCGTGATCCGCAACGGCAGCAGCGGGCGCAGCATCGGCCTGCGCGCCGACATGGAACGCGCTGCCGCTGCAGGAGGCCAATACCTTCGGCCACCGCTCGCAACACGCGGGCAAGATGCACGCCTGCGGCCACGACGGCCACACAGCGATGCTGCTCGGCGCGGCGCGCTACCTGGCGCAGCACAAGCCCTTCGACGGCACCGTCACCTGATCTTCAGCCGGCCGAGGAAAGGCGGCGGCGGTGCGCGCGAGATGATCAACGACGGGCTGTTCGAACGCTTCCCGTGCGACGCAGTGTTCGGGGTGCACAACTGGCCGGGCATGCCGGTAGGCGCTTTGGCACCCGCGCGGGCCCGCTAATGGCGTCGAGCAACGAGTTCCGCATCGTCGTGGCGCGGCAAGGGGGCGCACGCCGCGATGCCCCACAACGGCAACGATCCAGTCTTCACCGCGGCGCAGATCGTGTCGGCACTGCAGGGCATCATCACCCGGCAACAAGCGTCCGATCGACACCGCGGTGATCTCGGTCACGCAGTTCCATGCCGGCGACGCGACCAATATCGTGCCGGACCAGGCCTGGATCGGCGGCACGGTGCGCACGTTCACGGTGCCGGTGCTCGACCTGATCGAGCGGCGCATGGAAGAGGTGGCGCGCGCGGTGGCGACGGCGTTCGATTGCACCATCGAATACGAATTCCGCCGCAACTACCCGCCGACGATCAACAGCGAAGCCGAAACCGGCTTTGCCGCGACGGTGGCCACCGAACTGGTCGGCCCGGCCAACGTCGACAGCGACGTCGAGCCCACCATGGGCGCCGAGGACTTTTCCTTCATGCTGCAGCACAAGCCGGCTGCTACCTGTTCCTGGGCAACGGCGACGGCGCGCACCGCGAGTCCGGGCACGGCTTGGGCCCTGCATGCTGCACAACCCGAGCTACGACTTCAACGACGAGTTGCTGCCGGTCGGCTCGACCTTCTTCGTGCGGCTGGCGGAGAAATGGCTGGCACCTGCGTGACGGGGCACATCGACAATAACAGGGGAGCTTCAGCGATGGGCCGCTCGGCGCTGGATCGCGAGACGGCGCGCAGCTTTGCGCGCGTGGCCATGGACAATGTCCTGCGCCGCTATCCGTACAAGGTGGATCACATGATGGCAGGCGCCGGCGACGTGGCCGAGCCGGCGACCTGGCACCCTGTGTTCTGCGGCAGCTATGACTGGCACTCCAGCGTGCACATGCACTGGCTCCTGGTGCGGCTGCTGGGCTGTTCCCCGACCTCGAGGAAGCGCCGCGCATCCGCGAAACGCTGGACACGCAGTTGCGGCCGCAGGGCATCGCGGTCGAGCTCGATTATTTCCATCGGCCGGGTTCGCGGACCTTCGAACGTCCTTACGGTTGGGGCTGGATGCTGAAGCTGCAGGCGGAGCTGCTCGCCTTGTCGCAGCACGACGCGCAGGCGGCCGGCTGGGCTGCGGCGTGCGCGCCGCTGTCCTCCCATCTGGCGCGGCAACTGGCTGAGTTCCTGGATGCGGCGGATTTCCCGGTGCGCACCGGCACTCACTTCAACAGCGCCTTTGCACTGGTGATGGCGCTGGCCTATGCACGGACCCAGCAGGATCCCGCCCTGCGCCGCGCCATCGTGCGGCGCGCGCACCGCTGGTTCGCGCATGATCGGAAATATCCGGCGCGCTATGAACCCGGCGGCGACGAATTCCTGTCAGGCGGCATGACCGAGGCCGTGCTGATGCGCGCCGTGATGGACGGCAGCGCGTTTGCGGAATGGTGGGAGTTGTTCGTGCCGGCGCAGGTGGAGCTGGCCAACTGGCTGACGCCGGTCGAGGTCGGCAACCGCAACGATCCCAAGACGTCGCACCTGGACGGGCTCAACCTGTCGCGCGCGTGGTGCTGGCGCCTGCTGGAACCGGCGCTGCCGGAGCCCCTGCGGCCCCTCGCTGTCCGGGCGTGGTCGGACCATGTCGACGCTTCGCTGCCGCAGGCCGTCGAGGGCCAGTATGTGTCCACGCACTGGCTGGCGTCGTTCGCAGTGCTCGCGCTGGCCGAGCCAGTCGGCGGTTGAGCCTGTTGCCTCAGCGCGCCGGCATCAGTCCAGCGCGATGTCTCCGTACCAGGATTCCACCTTGCTCTTGGTGTTGTCGGTATCGGTCATGATGCCGACCGCAATGACGCGGCCCGGATCCGTCCCGAACGCCTCGCGATAGTCGGCGCGCAGGTCGCGCTCATGGCATCGCCATTCATTGGTGTGCTTCATGCCGCTATCTACCACAATCATGCGCACACGGTCGGTATGGGGATTGGACAGCACGGTACCTTCCGCGCGCCTGCCGCCCCAGATATACATCAGCGTGGCGTAAGGCATTTCGCGGCCGGTGGTGAGCCGGGCCATCTCGTACATCAACTGGTCTTTCAGCGGCAGGCCGCCCTTGTCGCCATCGAAGGCGACGAACAGGCGCAGCGGCGAATCCTCGCGCGGCCGTGGCTGTTGTCGGCGTTGCGGATGATGCCGCTGGTTTTCCAGGTCCAGCGCAGCATGCCGGCATCGCGGTCGCGCAGCGGCACGTAGAGGCCGGAGGCCGAGCTTTCGGCCTGCGCATGAACGACTACGCGCTGGTCGACCTCCGCCATCGAATAGCGGGTGGGGATCTTGTTGCGGTTGATGGTCCAGGGCTGCCAGCCGACCGGTAGCTGATCGCGGCGCTGCGCGACGGAGAACAGTGGCAGCGTGGCGAGGGTCGGAGGCGGTGCGGCGTCGTCGGGCTCGCCGTCTTCACCGGATTCCGCCTCGACCGCGCGGGTGTTGGCGGCGCTCAGCGGGTCGTGCGACGACACCGCGCGCGCTTCGGCGGCTGCCTGCGCCGCGGCGTGAGCGGACATACGCCTGGCGAAAGCCTGGCAATCGATCGCGGAGTTGGCGGCCGTGGGAGCGTTATCGCCTAAGGGAACCGCGGAAGTTGGGGGAGTGGAAGCGCATCCCGCCAGCAGCAGTGCGCCGGCGGCGCCGGTGAAAACCAGCCGAAACACCTTGGCCGTCATGTAACCCCTCGAATCCCGAAACCGGCCTTGCTTCCTGGGCGAAGGCCTGGCTATTGCTCACTGCTTGCTGCAAAACGCTGTTGCAAACGACTTCGTGCCCGCGTGGGCACTTGAGTGTCGAACATAGCAGAAGGTCGGCGCCGCCGGAATGCTGGACGACCCGCGATGCAGCACGAAAACAACGACCGGCAACGGCCAGGAGGTCACATCGAGGGAGCATGCGATTCGCACGCCTTAGAAAGCAAAAACCCCAGCCTGTTAGGGCTGGGGTTCTGCGGGATAAGAGCCTGGCGATGACCTACTTTCACACGGGTAATCCGCACTATCATCGGCGCGGAGTCGTTTCACGGACCTGTTCGGGATGGGAAGGGGTGGTTCCAACTCGCTATGGTCACCAGGCATAAGGGGTTGTGGCGCTGGGGTTGAAGCCAGCGTCACGAATAGGGATGTAGTTGGGGGTTGTGCGTATCTGGCACAGACACGATCACACACACCAGGTAAAACACACTGGTTATAGGATCAAGCCTTACGGGCAATTAGTACTGGTTAGCTTAACGCATTACTGCGCTTCCACACCCAGCCTATCAACGTCCTGGTCTCGAACGACCCTTCAAGGAGGTCAAGCCTCCAGGGAATCCTCATCTTCAGGCGAGTTTCCCGCTTAGATGCTTTCAGCGGTTATCTCTTCCGTACATAGCTACCCTGCGATGCCTCTGGCGAGACAACAGGTACACCAGCGGTACGTCCACTCCGGTCCTCTCGTACTAGGAGCAGCCCCCGTCAAGATTCCAACGCCCACGGCAGATAGGGACCAAACTGTCTCACGACGTTTTAAACCCAGCTCACGTACCTCTTTAAATGGCGAACAGCCATACCCTTGGGACCGGCTACAGCCCCAGGATGAGATGAGCCGACATCGAGGTGCCAAACACCGCCGTCGATATGAACTCTTGGGCGGTATCAGCCTGTTATCCCCAGAGTACCTTTTATCCGTTGAGCGATGGCCCTTCCATTCAGAACCACCGGATCACTATGTCCTGCTTTCGCACCTGCTCGACTTGTCGGTCTCGCAGTTAAGCACGCTTTTGCCATTGCACTTTAGGTACGATGTCCGACCGTACCAAGCGTACCTTCGAACTCCTCCGTTACACTTTGGGAGGAGACCGCCCCAGTCAAACTGCCTACCATGCACTGTCCCCGACCCGGATTCACGGGTCAAGGTTAGAACCTCAAACAAACCAGGGTGGTATTTCAAGGACGGCTCCACGTGAACTAGCGTCCACGCTTCAAAGCCTCCCACCTATCCTACACAGATCGGTTCAAAGTCCAATGCAAAGCTACAGTAAAGGTTCATGGGGTCTTTCCGTCTAGCCGCGGGGAGATTGCATCATCACAAACACTTCAACTTCGCTGAGTCTCGGGAGGAGACAGTGTGGCCATCGTTACGCCATTCGTGCAGGTCGGAACTTACCCGACAAGGAATTTCGCTACCTTAGGACCGTTATAGTTACGGCCGCCGTTTACCGGGACTTCAATCAAGAGCTTGCACCCCATCATTTAATCTTCCGGCACCGGGCAGGCGTCACACCCTATACGTCCACTTTCGTGTTTGCAGAGTGCTGTGTTTTTATTAAACAGTCGCAGCCACCATTTTATTGCAACCCCGTCACCCTTCTGGCGCAGGCCAGTCAAGCTACCAGGGCGTACCTTATCCCGAAGTTACGGTACCAATTTGCCGAGTTCCTTCTCCCGAGTTCTCTCAAGCGCCTTAGAATACTCATCTCGCCCACCTGTGTCGGTTTGCGGTACGGTCTCGTATGACTGAAGCTTAGAGGCTTTTCTTGGAACCACTTCCAATTGCTTCGCAGCACTAGGCCGCTCGCCCCACATCCTTGAATTCCGCGCCCGGATTTGCCTAAGCGCCTTCTCCAATGCAGGGACCGGGACTTCCAACACCCGGACAACCTTCCGCGATCCGTCCCCCCATCGCATCATACGACGGTGCAGGAATATTAACCTGCTTCCCATCAGCTACGCATCTCTGCCTCGCCTTAGGGGCCGACTCACCCTACGCCGATGAACGTTGCGTAGGAAACCTTGGGCTTACGGCGAGGGGCCTTTCACCCCCTTTATCGCTACTCATGTCAGCATTCGCACTTCTGATACCTCCAGCATCCTTTACAAGACACCTTCACAGGCTTACAGAACGCTCTCCTACCACGCGCTTGCGCGCGTCCGCAGCTTCGGTATATGGCTTAGCCCCGTTACATCTTCCGCGCAGGACGACTCGATCAGTGAGCTATTACGCTTTCTTTAAAGGGTGGCTGCTTCTAAGCCAACCTCCTGACTGTTTTAGCCTTCCCACTTCGTTTCCCACTTAGCCATATTTGGGGACCTTAGCTGGCGGTCTGGGTTGTTTCCCTCTTGACACCGGACGTTAGCACCCGATGTCTGTCTCCCGTGATTGCACTCTTCGGTATTCGGAGTTTGCTATGGCGGGGTAATCAGCAATAGACCCCCCAACCATGACAGTGCTCTACCCCCGAAGGTGAGACACGAGGCACTACCTAAATAGTTTTCGGAGAGAACCAGCTATTTCCAGATTTGTTTAGCCTTTCACCCCTATCCACAGCTCATCCCCTAACTTTTCAACGTTAGTGGGTTCGGTCCTCCAGTACGTGTTACCGCACCTTCAACCTGGCCATGGATAGATCATCTGGTTTCGGGTCTACACCCAGCGACTCAACGCCCTGTTCGGACTCGCTTTCGCTACGCCTGCCCTAATCGGTTAAGCTTGCCACTGAATGTAAGTCGCTGACCCATTATACAAAAGGTACGCCGTCACCCGTTGCCAGGCTCCGACTGTTTGTATGCATGCGGTTTCAGGATCTATTTCACTCCCCTCCCGGGGTTCTTTTCGCCTTTCCCTCACGGTACTGGTTCACTATCGGTCGATCACGAGTATTTAGCCTTGGAGGATGGTCCCCCCATCTTCAGACAGGATTTCACGTGTCCCGCCCTACTTGTCGTACACCTAGTTCCACAATCGTGTTTTCGCATACAGGGCTATCACCTGCTATGGCCGGGCTTTCCATCCCGTTCTGCTAACACCACTGCTAAAGAGTACAAGGCTCTTCCCATTTCGTTCGCCACTACTTTGGGAATCTCGGTTGATTTCTGTTCCTGCAGCTACTTAGATGTTTCAGTTCGCCGCGTTCGCTTCCCACACCTATGAATTCAGTGTGGGATGACCCATACGGGCCGGGTTTCCCCATTCGGACATCTCCGGATCAAAGCTTGTTTGCCAGCTCCCCGAAGCTTTTCGCAGGCTACCGCGTCCTTCATCGCCTGTGATCGCCAAGGCATCCACCACATGCACTTGTTCGCTTGACCCTATAACGAGTGTGTCTCGATCGCTCGAAACAAGTCGCTACAGGATGAGTTCTCGCATTTGTGCCGTATTCCAAGTCATCTTTCGATCACTTAAATACATTTTGGTTGATACAATCACAACCCGGTATCGTGTTTTGTACTGCAGCCTCTCATCAAGGCTTCACGACACCTTTACTACATCCCATATTTTTAAAGAACAGCCGATCTTGCGATCGCTTGGCAATGCCAAATGAAAACACTCGCAACCTCATCGTCGCGATGCGCTTTCATTTGACAACCAATCCAAGGTACCAGGTGATGGTGGAGGATGACGGGATCGAACCGACGACCCCCTGCTTGCAAAGCAGGTGCTCTCCCAGCTGAGCTAATCCCCCGCATGGATAACTTGGTGGGTCTGGTAGGACTTGAACCTACGACCCCCGCCTTATCAAGACGGTGCTCTAACCACCTGAGCTACAGACCCTTGGCTGTAACAGCAAACAAACCGATAAGTGTGAACGCTAGGCTTGAGACACAAGCCTCTAGAAAGGAGGTGATCCAGCCGCACCTTCCGATACGGCTACCTTGTTACGACTTCACCCCAGTCATGAACCCTGCCGTGGTAATCGCCCTCCTTGCGGTTAGGCTAACTACTTCTGGCAAAACCCACTCCCATGGTGTGACGGGCGGTGTGTACAAGACCCGGGAACGTATTCACCGCGGCATGCTGATCCGCGATTACTAGCGATTCCAGCTTCACGTAGTCGAGTTGCAGACTACGATCCGGACTACGATGCGTTTTCTGGGATTAGCTCCCCCTCGCGGGTTGGCAACCCTCTGTACGCACCATTGTATGACGTGTGAAGCCCTACCCATAAGGGCCATGAGGACTTGACGTCATCCCCACCTTCCTCCGGTTTGTCACCGGCAGTCTCTCTAGAGTGCTCTTGCGTAGCAACTAGAGACAAGGGTTGCGCTCGTTGCGGGACTTAACCCAACATCTCACGACACGAGCTGACGACAGCCATGCAGCACCTGTGTCCACTTTCCCTTTCGGGCACCTAATGCATCTCTGCTTCGTTAGTGGCATGTCAAGGGTAGGTAAGGTTTTTCGCGTTGCATCGAATTAATCCACATCATCCACCGCTTGTGCGGGTCCCCGTCAATTCCTTTGAGTTTTAATCTTGCGACCGTACTCCCCAGGCGGTCAACTTCACGCGTTAGCTACGTTACTGAAGAAATGAATCCCCAACAACTAGTTGACATCGTTTAGGGCGTGGACTACCAGGGTATCTAATCCTGTTTGCTCCCCACGCTTTCGTGCATGAGCGTCAGTGACGTCCCAGGGGGCTGCCTTCGCCATCGGTATTCCTCCACATCTCTACGCATTTCACTGCTACACGTGGAATTCTACCCCCCTCTGACATACTCTAGCCTTGCAGTCACAAGCGCCATTCCCAAGTTAAGCTCGGGGATTTCACGCCTGTCTTACAAAACCGCCTGCGCACGCTTTACGCCCAGTAATTCCGATTAACGCTCGCACCCTACGTATTACCGCGGCTGCTGGCACGTAGTTAGCCGGTGCTTATTCTTCCGGTACCGTCATCGACCCGGGGTATTCACCCAGGCCATTTCTTTCCGGACAAAAGTGCTTTACAACCCGAAGGCCTTCTTCACACACGCGGCATTGCTGGATCAGGGTTGCCCCCATTGTCCAAAATTCCCCACTGCTGCCTCCCGTAGGAGTCTGGGCCGTGTCTCAGTCCCAGTGTGGCTGATCGTCCTCTCAGACCAGCTACTGATCGTCGCCTTGGTAGGCTCTTACCCCACCAACTAGCTAATCAGACATCGGCCGCTCCTGTAGCGCGAGGCCTTGCGGTCCCCCGCTTTCACCCTCAGGTCGTATGCGGTATTAGCTAATCTTTCGACTAGTTATCCCCCACTACAGGGCACGTTCCGATGTATTACTCACCCGTTCGCCACTCGCCACCAGGCCGAAGCCCGTGCTGCCGTTCGACTTGCATGTGTAAGGCATGCCGCCAGCGTTCAATCTGAGCCAGGATCAAACTCTTCAGTTCAATCTCTGTGTGGACCCTCGCGGGCCCTCGCTCTTTCGAGCGGTCGCTCACTCTCAGAAAACTGACTGACCAGATCCGAAGATCCAGTCACGTTTTGCTGTGCGAGCACTGATAACTTTTGAAGCATCACTGTCCGAAGACAGCGGCGTCCGCTACCCAGCGCCCACACTTATCGGTTGTTTGGTTGTTAAAGAACCTGGTCTTTCGACCGCGCCTCCGGCTTTGCCGTTAGCGTCGCTGCGTCAGCAGCAGAGAAAGCGATTATGCAGAGCTTTCTTCGTTTCGTCAACCGCTTCAGCAATCTTTTTCTGCTGCGGTCAGCGCTGCAAACCTCGCTGCGCTGACCTCCCGGTCAACCCCGCAACCCTTGCTGCGTCTGCTTTGCAGCGCCGCGTTGTGTTGCGAGGGGGCGAATAGTAGGCCGGATCCGCGCACCTTGCAACACCTTTGTCACAACGTTCGGTTAGGGGGTTCCGGGATTATCTCGTAACCCTTTGAGCGATAAAGAGAATCCCGAGATTTGCAGGTGCAGGCGCGTGTTAATACCCCCTCACTGCTCTCGGGTATTCCCCTATCAAGTTCTCAGCGATGCTGGAAATTCGGGCTGCGCTTCTCGACGAAAGCAGCCATGCCCTCCTTCTGATCTTCACTGGCGAAGGTGGCATGGAACAGCCGGCGCTCGAAGCGAACGCCTTCGGCCAGCGTGGTCTCGTAGGCGGCGTTGACCGACTCCTTGATCATCATCACCACCGGCAGCGAGTAGCCGGCGATGGTTTCAGCGGCAGCCAGCACCTCGTCCAGCAGCTTGTCGGCCGGCACCACGCGCGACACCAGGCCCGAGCGCTCGGCTTCGGCGGCATCCATCATGCGGGAGGTCAGGCACAGGTCCATGGCCTTGGCCTTGGACACTGCGCGCGGCAGGCGCTGGGTGCCGCCGGCGCCGGGCATGGTGCCGAGCTTCACTTCCGGCTGGCCGAATTTGGCCGAGTCGGCCGCGATGATGATGTCGCACATCATGGCCAGTTCGCAGCCGCCGCCCAGCGCGTAGCCGGCCACGCCGGCGATCACCGGCTTGCGGATCTTGCGGATGGTTTCCCAGTTGCGGGTGATGTAGTCCCCCTTATAGACGTCCATGAAGGAGTACTTGGCCATCATGCCGATGTCGGCCCCGGCGGCGAAGGCGCGCTCGCTGCCGGTAATGACGATGGCGCCGATGCCCTCATCCTGGTCGAAGGCCGTCAGCGCGGCCCCCAGTTCGTCCATCAGCGCGTCGTTGAGCGCGTTCAGGGCCTTCGGGCGGTTCAGCGTGACCAGGCCAACACGGCCGCGGGTCTCGACCAGGATGTTTTCGTACGACATGTCTTCTCCTCTGTGCGTAAGTGAGTCAATCTCTTATCCAGCGAGACAATACGCGTGTCGCCTGCCATCTATCTCAAGGCCTGACCCTCAGAAAATCAATGAGTTACGACATCTCTCGCCGTCTGATTGGCAGGCTATTCTGCCACCTAACTTGAGAGTCGACGGAATTCTCGCCAGACAAGGGTCGTAGTAACCCCGACCCGACCCATATACTTTCCTCACCTGCATTCGAACCCATTTAAGGGTCTCCAGTGTTTGACATAGGAGGGTAAGCCATGAAGATCGTCGTCATCGGCGGGACTGGGCTGATCGGCTCGAAGACCGTCCCCATTCTCCGCCAGGCCGGCCACGAGGTCGTCGCCGCCTCGCCCAGAAGCGGTGTTAACAGCATCACTGGCGAGGGGCTCAAGGAGGCCATGGGCGGCGCGCAAGTGGTGATCGACCTCGCCAATTCGCCCTCATTTGAAGACAAGGCAGTGCTGGAATTCTTCGAGACCTCCGGCCGCAACCTTCACGCGGCGGAGGCCTCTGCCGGCGTCCAGCACCATGTCGCGCTTTCAATCGTCGGAATCGACCGCACGCCCGACAATGGCTATTTCCGCGCCAAGGTCGCCCAAGAGAAACTGATCGAGACCTCCGGCATCCCCTACACCATCATCCGCTCGACCCAGTTTATGGAATTCCTCGGCGGCATCGCCGATTCAAGTGCGGATGGAAACATCGTCAGGCTTTCGCCCGGTCTGTTCCAGCCCATTGCAGCGGACGACGTTGCCGCCATCGTTGCCGATGTGGCGCTCGCGGCGCCGCTAAACGGCATCGTCGAGATCGCGGGCCCGGAGCGAGCGCCGTTCAACGAAATCGTCGCCCGCTATCTCAAGGCGGTCGGCGACCCGCGTGAGGTCGTGCGCGACCCCGAGGCCCGATACTTCGGCGGCCGCGTCGAGGAGCATTCGCTCGTGCCGTTGGGCGAGGCGCGCCTTGGCCGCATCGGTCTCGACGAATGGCTCCGCCTCTCACAGGCAGCACCCTGATAGCGCATCGCCACCCATCGCCTTGACTTGCCCGCCCGCCATGTCGATGGCGCGAGACAACCCGCGCATGGGGATTAGTGCTACCATTTACCGACCGACTGGTCGGTTTATTTAAGCGGGACCATAAGACACCCCACCCGCGCCGACCGCGAGCCCATACAGGCAGGAGACAGCCCAATGCCCCCGATGTCCACGCCCGCTGGCCAGCCGGTCAGCGTCGACGCCGGTCCGGTCTTGCTGCAATGGCAAGGCCCGGTCGCCGTCATCACACTCAACCGCCCCGACAAGCTCAACAGCTTCACCCGCGAGATGCACAAGGCGCTGCAGCAGGCACTTGACCACGTCGAAGCCGGCGGCGCGCGCGCCCTGCTGCTGACCGGATCCGGCCGTGGCTTCTGCGCCGGCCAGGACCTGGCCGACCTCGACTTCACGCCGGCCCACATGACCGACCTGGGCGAGCTGATCGATACCTGGTTCAACCCGCTGATCCGCCGGCTGCAGGCCCTGCCGATGCCGGTGGTGGCCGCGGTTAACGGCACCGCGGCCGGTGCCGGCGCCAACCTGGCGCTGGCCTGCGACATGGTGCTGGCGGCGCGCTCGGCCACCTTCATCCAGGCCTTCGTCAAGATCGGGCTGGTGCCGGATTCAGGTGGCACCTGGCTGCTGCCGCGGCGCATCGGCATGGCGCGGGCGCTGGGACTGGCGATGACCGGCGAGCGCCTGTCCGCCGAAGAAGCCGAGAAGTGGGGCCTGATCTGGGAAGCGATGGACGACCCGCTGCTGCCCGAACAGGCCCTGGCGCTGGCCACCCACCTGGCGGCGCAGCCGACCCGGGCGCTGGCTGCGATCAAGCGCGCCATGTACGCCAGCACCACCGCCACGCTGGATGCCCAGCTCGATATGGAACGCGACCTGCAGCGCGAACTCGGCCAGTCCGCCGACTATGCCGAGGGCGTCAACGCCTTCCTCGAAAAGCGCGCCGCGCACTTCACCGGCAAGTAAGGCGCCCGCCCTGCACGTCTATAGGAGACACGCTTGAAACAGGACCCCCAGGCCCTCGCCGAAGCGGCCGCCGCCGCCATGTATGAAGCCGATACCTGCAGCCGCTGGCTGGGGATCACGGTCGAAGCCGTCGGCCCCGGCTACGCCCGGCTGACCATGCCGGTGCGCAAGGAATTCCTCAACGGACACGGCATCTGCCACGGCGGCCTGATGTTCACGCTGGCCGATTCGACCTTCGCCTTCGCCTGCAACAGCCACAACATCAATACCGTGGCGGCGGGCTGCAGCATCGAGTTCCTCAAACCCGTGCACGGCGGCGACGTGCTGACCGCCGAGGCAGTCGAGCAGATCCTGTCCGGCCGGCACGGCATCTATGACATCCGCGTGACCAACGCCGCAGGCCAGGTGGTGGCGATGTTCCGCGGCAAGTCTGCGCACATCAAGGGACACGTGGTGCCGCCACCCGACGGCGCCTGAGCGAATCCCGCAGACACCTACGACAAACGCCCCCCCGTGCAGGAGACGACATGAGCACGCGCCTGACCGATCTGCCCCTGGATCCGATCGAGACCGCCAGCCGCGCCGAGCTGCAGGCCTTGCAGCTGGAACGGCTGAAGTGGTCGCTCAACCACGCCTACAGCAACTCGCCGGTGTACCGCCGCAAGTTCGACGAAGCCGGCGTCCATCCCGACCAGCTCCGCTCGCTGGCCGACCTGGCGCGCTTCCCGTTCACCAGCAAGCAGGACCTGCGCGACAACTACCCGTTCGGCATGTTCGCCGTGCCGCAGGACCGCGTGGCGCGGATCCACGCCTCATCCGGCACCACCGGCAAGCCGACCGTGGTCGGCTACACGCTCAAGGACATCGACAACTGGGCCACGGTGATGGCGCGCTCGATCCGCGCCTCGGGCGCGCGGCGCGGCGACAAGGTGCATATCAGCTATGGCTATGGACTCTTCACCGGCGGGCTGGGCGCACACTACGGCGTGGAAAAGGCCGGCCTGACCGCGATCCCCTTCGGCGGCGGCCAGACCGAGCGCCAGGTGCAGCTGATCCTCGACTTCAAGCCCGAGGTGATCATGGTCACCCCCAGCTACATGCTGGCGATCGCCGACGAGTTCGAGCGCCAGGGCATCGACCCGGCCAGCTGTTCGCTGCAGGTGGGCATCTTCGGCGCCGAGCCGTGGACACCGGAAATGCGGGTGGCAATCGAGAAGCGCATGGGCATTTCGGCGGTCGATATCTACGGCCTGTCAGAGGTGATGGGCCCGGGCGTGGCCAATGAGTGCGCCGAGACCAAGGACGGCCCGACCATCTGGGAAGACCATTTCTACCCGGAAGTCATCGACCCTGATACCGGCGAAGTACTGCCCGACGGCGAGTTCGGCGAACTGGTGTTCACCTCGCTCACCAAGGAGGCGATGCCAGTGGTGCGCTACCGGACCCGCGACCTGACCCGCCTGCTGCCCGGCACGGCGCGTGCGGCATTCCGCCGCATGGAGAAGGTCACCGGCCGTACCGACGACATGATGATCGTGCGCGGGGTCAACGTGTTCCCGTCGCAGATCGAGGAACTGATCCTGAAGCACGCCGAGCTCGCGCCGCACTACCAGTGCGTGCTGAGCAAGGACGGTCACATGGACGCGCTGACCGTGCGCGTGGAGTGCGCCCACGGCAGCCAGCCGGCGCTGGCGCACGCGGCGCGCGAGCGGCTGGCGTACGAGATCAAGTCCTATATCGGCGTTAGCGCCGGCATCGAGGTGCTGCCTGAGGGCGGTATCGAGCGTTCGGTGGGCAAGGCGCGGCGCATCGTCGACCAGCGCCCGCGCTAAGGCGGGCGCCCGCGGATGGCCGCGCGGCGCGTCAGCTGCGCGGCATCAGCACCCACATGCGGCCGCCCTGCTTCATGCGGCCCGCGGTCTCGCCGGCGGCATCGCCTGCACCCCAGAAGAAGTCCGCGCGCACCCCGCCCTTGATGGCGCTGCCAGTATCCTGCGCGAACATCAGCCGCTGGATCGGCTCGGTCGACAGCGGGCGCGTGGTCGACAGGAACACCGGCACGCCCAGCGGGATGGTCGCCGGATCGACCGCGATCGAGCGCTCCGCGGTCAGCGGCACGCCCAGCGCGCCCACCGGGCCGTCGTTGTTGGGTGGTAGCTCGCGGAAGAAGACGAAGCGCGGGTTAACGTTCAGCATCTCCTCGACGCGGCCCGGGTTGGCGCGCGCCCACGCCTTGATGCCCTGCATGGTGGCCTGCGCCGGGGTAATCTCGCCACGTTCCAGCAGCCACTTGCCAATCGAGCGGAACGGCTGGTCGTTGGTGCCGCCAAAGCCGACCCGCATCATGGTGCCATCGGCCATGCGGATGCGCCCCGAACCCTGGATCTGCAGGAAAGCGGCCTCGACCGGATCGTCCACCCACACCAGCTCATTGCCACGCATGGCCGGGTTCTGCAGCAGCTCGGCGCGGCCGGGCAGCGGGCGGTTGCCGAATTGCGCCGGCTTGCGGTACAGCGGCACCTGGTATCGCCCCTGGCGCGTGCGCGAGCCGTGCAGGATAGGTTCGTAGTAGCCGGTGATCAGGCCGCTGTCGGTGCCGTCGCCGTTAACGACGCGGAACGGCTGGAAATTGGTCTCGAAATAGGCACGCATGGCGTCGAGGTCGCCGGCGTCGACCATCATGCCGGCGGCGCAGGCCCGGCTCCACTCGGCGCGCTTCTTCAGCGCCTGGCAGCTCGCCTGCAGCGCGGGCCAGGCGGCGCGCACGTCGTCCTGGGTCCAGCCGCCGATTTCGTTCCAGTTGGCCGCCTGCAGCCAGCCCTTCTGGGAGGATGCCGTCGGTGGCGGCGTGGTGCCGGCCGGGCCGGTCTCGATACGCGGCGGCGGGCCGCTCATGCAGCCGGCCAACAGCGCGGCGGCGCCGGCCAGGGCGAGCCAGGCGCGGGCTGGCCCGCCAAGGCGCGAGGAGGAACCAGGAGAAATCGAAAGGAAATCCGCGTATGCCATCGTGCTTATTGTTCAGTGTCCGCCGCCGTCGCTGCGCGGGCATGGATCGCCGGGCCGATTGCCCTACAATCACCAGTCATCCTTTACAGCCTGCGCCCCGTGGGCCTTAGCCGCATCCGCCATGAGCAAGTTCTTCGAAGCCCATCCCATGCTGCTGTTCGCCCTGGAAGCCGGCGTGGCGCTGTTCCTGCTGATCTTTATCGTGGTCTGGACCATGGGCACGGCCAAGAAGAACCCGCGCCCCACGCGCGCGCCCGACAACCATCCGTCCCGCCAGGCCTCGCAGGCACCCGAAGCGCCGGCGCAGGATCAGGACAACGCCAAGCGCCAGTAGGTTCCCCGCACTTGCCAGACGCGCCGCGCGCTCAGTGCAGCATGCGCGGCAGTACTAGCGCGAATTCCGGGATCGGCACCTCGAAGCGGTGGCCGTCCTCGGCCACGCAGAAGTATTCGCCCTTCATCGAACCGACCGGGGTCGAGATGGTGGCCCAGCTGGTGTATTCAAAATGCTCGCCAGGCTTGAGCAGCGGCTGGTGGCCGACCACGCCAAGGCCGGCAACTTCCTGCGTACCGTTGTCGCTGTCGGCGATGATCCAGTGGCGCGAGATCAGCTGCGCCGCCACTTCGCCGGTGTTGTGGATGGTGATGGTGTAGGCGAAGGCATGGCGCCCGCGCTCAGGATCTGACTGGTCCGGCAGGTACTGGGTACGTACCGAGACGGAGAAGGCGTACTCGCTCATCTTGGGCAGGGCCGGCGGCAGGCGGCCGGCAAGAGGAAATGGGTAGCCGCATTGTGCGGGATGGGCGCGGCACGGGCAAGAGCACCCGCAAGAGCACGGGCCCGGCGGGGCGGCGGTAGAATATAGCCCTTTCAAAGCCTGGCCGTCCCGGGCAGCGCCCCGGGGCGCACGCCACGGCCCGCCGGACGTTCCCTCCGCCGCCAGCCCCAGGCATTGCGGCAGAGGCGCAAACAGCATTCATCCCCATCCTCGCCGCCATCGCCACCCACGCCATCATGAGCACGCCCACCTTCCGCATCGCCCCGTCCATCCTGTCCGCCGACTTTGCCCGCCTGGGCGAGGAAGTGCGCCGTGTGACCGAGGCTGGCGCCGACTGGATCCACTTCGACGTGATGGACAACCATTACGTGCCCAATCTGACCGTGGGCCCGCTGGTGTGCGAGGCGATCCGCCCGCACGTGACCGCGCCGATCGACGTGCACCTGATGGTGCGCCCGGTGGACCGCATCATCCCGGACTTTGCCAAGGCAGGCGCCAATATCATCACCTTCCACCCGGAAGCCAGCGAGCACGTGGACCGGTCGCTGGCGCTGATCCGCGACAACGGCTGCCAGGCCGGCCTGGTGTTCAACCCGGCCACGCCGCTGCACCACCTGGACCACGTGATGGACCGCCTGGACGTGATCCTGCTGATGTCGGTCAACCCGGGCTTCGGCGGCCAGTCTTTCATCCCCGAGACGCTGAACAAGCTGCGCGCCGTGCGCCAGCGCATCGATGAATACAAGGCCCGCACCGGCCGCACCATCCTGCTGGAAGTGGACGGCGGCGTGAAGGTCGACAACATCGCCGAGATCGCCGCGGCCGGCGCGGATACCTTCGTGGCGGGCTCGGCCGTGTTCGGCAAGCCGGATGCGGACGGTGGCTACCGCGGCATTATCTCGGCACTGCGCGGCGAGCTGGCGAAGGTCGGCCAATGACTGCGGGCGTGACCCTGCGCCGCACCGACTGGCGCGGCATCGAAGGCGTGATTGTCGACCTGGACGGCACCATGGTCGACACCGCGGGCGATTTCCACGCGTCGATCAACGCCATGCTGCTGGCGCTGGGCCGCCAGCACCCCAACCTGGGCCCGGTGGCGCCGATGTCCGAGCAGGAAATCGTCAGCTACGTCGGCAAGGGCTCCGAGAACCTGATCCGGCGCGTGCTCGACGCGCGCTTCGCGCCGCTGCACGCCAACGGCCTGTTCGCCGATGCCTACGCGCTGTACGACCGCGAGTACATCCGCATCAACGGCCAGTTCTCCCAGGTCTACCCTGGCGTGCGCGAAGGGCTGGCGGCGATGAAGGCGGCCGGTTTGCGGCTGGCCTGCGTGACCAACAAGCCCTACAGCTTCACCGAGCCGCTGCTGGCCAAGACCGGGCTGGCGCCGTATTTCGAGCTGGTGTATGGGGGCGACGCCTTCGCGCTGCGCAAGCCGGACCCGTTCCCGCTGCTCAAGGTGGCGGAGGCATTCCGGCTGGAGCCGACCGCGATGGCGGCGCTGGGCGACTCGGAAAACGACGCCCAGGCGGCCCGCGCGGCCGGCATGGGCGTGCTGCTGGTGCCCTATGGCTACAACCATGGCAACCCTGTACAAGCCGTCGAAGCCGATGGTATAGTCGACTCCATTGCCCACGCCGCAGAGCTGTTTGCGGCACACCGGGCAGGTCATCGATAAGGTCGACACAACCGCGTCGATCTCGACCGGAATCCCTGAACATTCAATGTTTCTCAACCGCAAACGCATCTCTTCTGGCAGTGATCGGCAGGCTTGGCCCTGGCGTCGCTGGCGCGCCTCCCAACAGGCGTAAAGTGCGTTCGCGAGTCTGCTGACGAGCCCTCGACCCGAGGGCCTCGCCACACCGGCTAAGGTACCTATCCGTGCCGGCCATTCCCACCAAAACCCGCCGCAAGCCAGCGTAGCCGCCATATTCGTGTGCTACGTTTAGCTCAAGAACGCGCCGCACGCCCTCTCTCCGGCCGTGTGCAGTCTTGTCCGCAAGCTCCTTGCACCACGGTCCGCCACCGGGGCGGGTATTCCATACGCTCCAGCTTTATCTGCCGACAAGCGGCGCCGCGCCTGACCATCCGACGCGCAGCGCGGGCCGCACAAGAGGACCGACATGACCGAACTGGAATTCAAATCGCTGGCCGACCAGGGCTACAACCGCATCCCGCTGATCGCCGAGGCCTTCGCCGACCTGGAAACGCCGCTGTCGCTGTACCTGAAGCTGGCCCAGTCGCAAACGCGCGGCGTCAATACCTTCCTGCTCGAATCGGTGGTGGGTGGCGAGCGCTTCGGACGCTTCTCGTTTATCGGCCTGCATGCCCGCACGCTGCTGCGCGCCTTCGGCAACCGCACCGAGGTGGTGACCGACGGCAAGGTGGTGGAGACCCACGAGGGCAATCCGCTCGATTTCATCGCCGAGTTCGAAAAGCGCTTCAAGGTGGCATTGCGCCCCGGACTACCCCGCTTCTGCGGCGGCCTGGCCGGCTACTTCGGCTACGACGCGGTGCGCTATATCGAGAAAAAGCTCGCCAACACGCAAAAGCCCGATGACCTGAACCTGCCCGATATCCAGCTGCTGCTGTGCGAGGAGCTGGCCGTCATCGACAACCTGTCGGGCAAGCTCTACCTGATCGTCTACGCCGACCCGACCACGCCGGAGGCCTACCCCCGCGCCCGCCAGCGCCTGCGCGAGCTGCGCATGAAGCTGCGCCAGCCTGTGGACGTCCCGGTCACCAGCCCGTCGGTGCAGACCGAGGTCTACCGCGAGTTCGCCAAGGCCGACTACCTGGCCGCCGTGCACAAGGCCAAGGAATACATCATGGCCGGCGACATGATGCAGGTGCAGATCGGCCAGCGCCTGGTGAAGCCCTACCGCGATGCGCCGCTGTCGCTGTACCGCGCGCTGCGCTCGCTGAACCCGTCGCCGTACATGTACTTTTACAACTTCGGCGACTTCCAGGTGGTGGGCGCGTCGCCGGAGATCCTGGTGCGCCAGGAGGAACGCAAGGTCGGCACCAATGGGGACACGCGCAGCGAACACATCGTCACCATCCGCCCACTGGCCGGCACGCGCCCGCGCGGCAATACGCCGGAGAAGGACGCCCAGCTCGCCACCGAGCTGCTGAACGATCCCAAGGAGATCGCCGAGCACGTGATGCTGATCGACCTGGCGCGCAACGATATCGGCCGCATCGCCGAGACCGGCTCGGTCAAGGTCACCGACAAGATGGTGATAGAGAAGTACTCGCACGTGCAGCACATCGTCAGCTCGGTCGAAGGCACGCTGCGCGAAGGCATCAGCAACCTCGACGTGCTGCGCGCGACCTTCCCGGCCGGCACGCTGTCGGGCGCGCCCAAGGTCCACGCGATGGAAATCATCGACGAACTTGAACCGCGCAAGCGCGGCATCTACGGCGGCGCGGTGGGCTACCTGTCCTTCGGCGGCGAGATGGACCTGGCGATCGCGATCCGCACCGGCATCGTCAAGGATGGCAACCTGTATGTGCAGGCCGCCGCCGGCATCGTCGCCGATTCGGATCCCGAATCCGAATGGAGGGAAACCGAAGCCAAGGCACGCGCCGTGATCCGTGCCGCCGAGCAGGTCCAGGATGGCCTGGACTCCGACATCTGATAGAACAGGGGACAGACGCCATGCTGCTGATGATCGACAACTACGATTCGTTCACCTACAACCTGGTCCAATACTTTGGCGAACTGGGCGTGGACGTACGCACCTACCGCAACGATGAGATCACCATCGAGGAGATCGAGGCGCTCAAGCCGGACCACATCTGCGTCTCGCCCGGCCCGTGCAGCCCGAAGGAAGCCGGCATCTCGGTGGCGACGCTGCAGCACTTTGCCGGCAAGATTCCGCTGCTGGGCGTGTGCCTGGGCCACCAGGCCATCGGGGAGGCCTTCGGTGGCAAGGTGATCCGCGCCAAGCGGGTCATGCACGGCAAGGTCAGCACCATCGAGACCACCCAGCAAGGCGTGTTCGCCGGACTGCCCAAGCACTTCGACGTGACGCGCTATCATTCGCTGGCGATCGAGCGCGAGACCCTGCCCGATTGCCTGGAGATCACCGCCTGGACCCCGGACGGCGAAATCATGGGCGTGCGCCACAAGACGCTCGCCGTGGAAGGCGTGCAGTTCCATCCCGAGTCGATCCTGTCCGAGCATGGCCATGCAATGCTGGCCAACTTCGTCAAGGCGCCGCGATGAGACTGCTCGATTCCGCACCCGCCAGTACGCATCACGCCCCGCAGACTTCCCAGACTTCCGACATCGAGAACGCCATGTCCATCACGCCGCAAGAAGCCCTGACGCGCTGCATCGAACACCGCGAGATCTTCCATGACGAGATGCTGCACCTGATGCGGCAGATCATGCAGGCGCAGATCTCGCCCGTGATGGCCGCCGCGATCCTGACCGGCCTGCGCGTGAAGAAGGAAACCATCGGCGAGATCTCGGCCGCCGCGCAGGTGATGCGCGAGTTCGCCAACAAGGTCACGGTCAAGGACCGCGACAACTTCGTCGATATCGTCGGCACCGGCGGCGACGGCTCGCACACCTTCAATATCTCGACCGCATCGATGTTCGTCGCGGCCGCCGCCGGCGCGAAGATCGCCAAGCACGGCAACCGTGGCGTCAGCTCCAAGTCGGGCAGCGCCGACGTGCTGGAGGCGCTCGGCGTGAACATCATGCTGACGCCAGAGCAGGTCGGCCAGTGCATCGAGGAGACCGGCATCGGCTTTATGTTCGCGCCGACGCACCATCCGGCGATGAAGAACGTGGCCCCGATCCGCAAGGAAATGGGCGTGCGCACCATCTTCAACATCCTGGGCCCGCTGACCAACCCGGCCGATGCGCCCAACATCCTGATGGGCGTATTCCACCCTGACCTGGTCGGCATCCAGGTGCGCGTGATGCAGCGCCTGGGCGCCAAGCACGCCATCGTGGTCTACGGTAAGGACGGGATGGACGAGGTCTCGCTCGGCGCCGCCACGCTGGTGGGCGAACTGAAGGACGGCGAGGTGCGCGAGTACGAGATCCACCCCGAGGACTTCGGCCTGCAGATGATCTCCAACCGCGGCCTGAAGGTGGCCGATGCGGCCGAGTCGAAGGAAATGCTGCTGGAGGCGCTGTCCAACGTGCCGGGGACGCCGCGCGAAATCGTTTCGCTGAACGCCGGCACGGCGCTGTACGCCGCCAACGTGGCCGACTCGGTCGAGGACGGCATCCGCCGCGCGCGCGAAGCCATTGCCAGCGGCGCGGCGCGTGAGAAGCTCGACCGGTTCGTGCGCGCCACGCAGCAGTTCAAGGCCTGATCCACATTTTTCTGGCGGAAAGCCGTATGTCCGACATCCTGCAAAAAATCCTGGCCGTGAAGGCCGATGAAGTGTCCGCCGCGCGCAAGAAGCGCGAGCTGCCCAGCCTGCGCGCCGAGGCCGAAAGCCTGCGCAACGAGGCCGGCCTGGCGCCGCGCGGCTTTGAGCGCGCGCTGCGCGAGAAGATCGCCGCCGGCCACGCCGGCGTGATCGCCGAGGTCAAGAAGGCCTCGCCCTCCAAGGGCGTGCTGCGCGAGAACTTCGTGCCCGAGGCCATCGGCGAGAGCTATGCCAGCCATGGTGCCGCCTGCCTGTCGGTGCTGACTGACGTGAACTTCTTCCAGGGCCATGCCGACTACCTGAAGCGCGCCCGCGGCGCCTGCCCGTTGCCTGCCCTGCGCAAGGACTTCATGGTCGACCTGTACCAGGTGTACGAAGCGCGCACCTGGGGCGCCGACTGCATCCTGCTGATCGTGGCCGCGCTGGACCCGGGCCTGATGGCTGAACTGGAAGCCTGCGCGCTTGAGCTCGGCATGGACGTGCTGGTGGAAGTGCATGGTGACGATGAACTCGATGCCGCCCTGCGCCTGAAGACCCCGCTGCTGGGTGTGAACAACCGCAACCTTCGGACCTTTGAGGTGTCGCTGGACAACACGCTGGACCTGCTGCCTCATATGCCGGCAGACAAGCTGGTGGTGACCGAGTCCGGCATCCTTGGCCCGGCAGATGTGAAGCGCATGCGCGATGCCAACGTGCATGCGTTCCTGGTGGGTGAGGCGTTCATGCGGGCGCCGGATCCGGGGGTGGAACTGGCGCGGTTGTTTGCCTGAGGCGAACGCCTGCCGACGCGCTCAGCACGCTGGCGGTTTGCTCCCCTCTCCCGCGAGCGGGAGAGGGGACCGGTCTGTGGTGATTTGCGAAGGTATTGCATTTACCCACACCCAAGAACCCCCACATCGCCATGCCCCAGGAAATCGAACTCAAGCTGGCCGTCCCCGACGCCGCCCTCGCCCCGCTGGCCGCCTGGCTCGACGCCAACGGCACGCCGCAGGGCGAAGCCACCCTGCTCAACGTCTACCTCGATACGCCCGCACGCGACCTGGCGCAGGCGCGCGCCGCACTCCGCCTGCGTCGCAAGGGCGAACAATGGCTGCAGACGCTGAAGACCGCCGGCAGCAGCCAGGGCGGCCTGGCCACGCGCCATGAATGGGAAACCGAAATTGCCGGCGAGGCCATCGACCTCCAGCGCTTCCCCGCCGAAGCGCAGGCCGTACTGGCACCGCTGATCGGCCGGCTGGCCCCCGTGTTCCGCACCGACTTCGTCCGTCGCACCTGGCTGGTCAGCCAGAACGGCGCGCGCATCGAGGCGGCACTCGACACCGGCACCATCACCGCACCGGCCAGTGCCGCGCAGGAACGCATCCAGGAACTCGAACTGGAATGGCTCGACGGCGACGCCGCGCATGCTGCAGTCGCCCTGCGCGCCTTCGCCGCACGGCTGGCCGGCGTTGCAACGCTGGCCCCATCCGACCTCAGCAAAGCCGCACGCGGCTACCGCCTGGCAGGCATTGCCGAAGGCAAGGCGTCATAATCGCGTTTTTCCTCGCCCCGCTTTCCCGACGCATGCAAGCCGATCTCTTCGCCACCGATACCCGCGCCCCCGGCGAGCCCGCGCCGACCGCCAGCCTGCAGGCCCAGGCCGACGCCCTGCCCGACGCCTGGCGCGCGCTGCTCGATCCGTGCATCCAGGTGCCGGCGTGGCAGGAACTGGCCGCCTTTGTCGATGGCGAGCGCGCCGCCGGCAAGCCGGTGTTCCCGCACCACGTCTTCCATGCGCTGCACCTGACGCCGCCCGACGCGGTCAAGGTGGTGATCCTGGGCCAGGACCCGTACCACGGCACCGGCACGGTCGGCGGCGTGGAGATGCCGCAGGCGCACGGGCTGGCCTTCTCGGTGCCGGAGGGCATCAAGGTACCGCCCAGCCTGCGCAATATCTTCAAGGAGATCGCCGCGGAGTTCGGCGCGGATGGCAACGGCCCGCCGCGCACCTCCGGCAACCTGGAAGGCTGGGCGTGCCAGGGCGTACTGTTGCTCAACACCGTGCTGACGGTCGAGCAAGGCCAGGCGGCCAGCCACGCTCGGCGCGGCTGGGAGGCGGTCACCGACTGCCTGATCCAGCATCTGGCAGCCAGCCGCCCGAATCTGGTGTTCATGCTGTGGGGCAGCCACGCGCAGGCCAAGAAGCCGCTGCTGGGCGACGGCCACTGCGTGCTGGAAGCGCCACACCCATCGCCGCTGTCGGCGCACCGCGGCTTCCTCGGCTGCGGCCACTTCCGCGAAGCCAACCGCTGGCTGGAAGCGCACGGCCGCACGGCCGTCGACTGGACCGCCGCCTGAGCACGGCCCCAGGCTAAATCGTCGGCCGGAACTCGAAGCCGGCAAACTCCCCTTCCCCAGGCCCGACCTCGACGAGCGTCACGCGTGCCTCCGGCGGGCCCGTTTCCATCCACGCTTGCAGCGCTTCGAGCTGCTTGACCGTGCCGTGCGCCATCACCTCGACCGTGCCGTCGACCCGATTGCGCACCCAGCCGCCCAGGCCGAGCTCGTCCGCTGCGTCGGCACAGGCGGCGCGGTAGCCCACGCCCTGCACGCGCCCATGCGCGACCATGCGCCAGGTTGCTTTCTTCATGGCCTTTCCCTTTGAGCGCACGCCGGCGGCGTACGCGAAGCGTCATCCACACCAAGTAAACTAGACCGCCATGCCGGGCGTTACCAAGGGATGCGCGCCGCCCGGCGTGAAGCCGGCGGCATGCGGGCTTTGCCATCGTCCGCCGGGCCGCGAACCGGAGCCGGGCCACAAGCCCTGGCCTCAAGCCGAGAAAGCCCGAGAAGCGCCCATGATGCCACCCACCGACAGCCGCGCGGCCCAGCCCGCCCCCGGCTACGACAGCCAGCTGCTGAGCGCGCCGCCGAACCGCTTCGACCTGGCGCTGCTGCCGATCATCCTGGCCGTGATCGTGATGATCGCGTTCGCCGCGCAGCAGATGAACGCGCCGTTCCAGCCTGACCAGGAACTGGCGGTGCACCTGGATGTCGCCTACCTGCCCTATTACCTGATGCGCACCAGCATCCGCATGCTGGCGGCGCTGGCGGCCTCGCTGCTGTTCTCGCTGGCGTTTGCCGCGTTGGCGTCCAAGAGCCGCACCGCCGAAAAGGTACTGGTGCCGGCACTGGATATCCTGCAGTCGATCCCGGTGCTGGGCTTCCTGTCGATTACGGTGACCGGCTTTATCGCGCTCTTCCCCGGCAATATCGCTGGCGTGGAATGCGCGGCGATCTTTGCGATCTTCACCTCGCAGGCGTGGAACATGGCGTTCAGCCTGTACCAGTCGTTCCGCACCATCCCGGGCGATTTGCTCGAAGCCGCGGCCATGTTCCGTTTGTCGCCGTGGCAGCGTTTCTGGCGGCTGGAAGTGCCGTTTGCCATGCCCGGCCTGCTGTGGAACATGATGATGTCGATGTCCGGCGGCTGGTTCTTCGTGGTGGCGTCCGAGGCGATTTCGGTGTCCGGCCACGATATCCGCCTGCCCGGCATCGGCTCCTACATCGCGCTGGCGATCCAGCAGCAGAACCTGGCCGCGATCGGCTGGGCGATCCTTGCCATGCTGGTCGGCATCCTGCTGTATGACCAGCTGCTGTTCCGCCCGCTGGTGGCGTGGGCCGACCGCTTCCGCTTCGAGACGCTGGCGCAGGACAAGCTGCCGCAGTCATGGCTGCTGAACCTGCTGCGCCGGTCGGCCTGGGTCGGTGCAATGCTGGCGCAGATGGCAGCGCTGGCCGCGCGCACCCTCGCCTGGGGTGGCCGCCGCCGTTCGCGTGGCGCGGTGCAGCCTGCCAATGCGAGCCGCGCACAGTGGCTCGCCCGCGTGCGCGATGCCGTGATCGTGCTGGTGGCGCTGGCCGCGCTGCTGCGCGTGGGCTACTTCGTCCATAGCGAGGTGGGCTGGGCCGAGGTCGGCCATGTGCTGTGGCTCGGCACGCTGACCATGGTGCGCGTGGTCATGATGATCGCGCTGGCCGCGCTGGTGTGGGTGCCGATCGGCATCCGCATCGGCCTGAACCCGGACCTGGCGCGCATCGCCCAGCCGGTGGCGCAGTTCCTGGCGGCCTTTCCGGCCAACCTGATGTTTCCGCTGGCGGTGATGCTGATCGCACGCTTCGGGCTCAATCCGGAAATCTGGCTGAGCCCGCTGCTGGTCTTCGGCACGCAGTGGTACATCCTGTTCAACGTGATCGCGGGCGCCTCGGGCATCCCGACTGAGCTCAAGCTCGCGGCGCGCAACTTCGGGCTGCGCGGCTGGCTGCTGTGGAAGCGCTTCCTGATCCCGGCGGTGTTCCCCAGCCTGCTGACCGGCCTGGTCACCGCTGCCGGCGGCTCGTGGAATGCGAGCATCGTGTCCGAGTATGTGACCTGGGGCGACCGCACCATCGTCGCCACGGGCCTCGGCAGCTATATCGCCGAAACCACCGCGCGCGGCGACTTCCCGCGCATCGCGCTGGGCATCAGCGTGATGGCGCTGTTCGTGGTCGGCTTCAACCGGCTGCTGTGGAATCGCCTGTATCAACTCGCGCAAGAGCGCACCCGCTTGTAGGTCAACCAGTAAGGCTCCGATGGCCGAGAACCTCAACCCAACTGCTGCCGCCCCTGCCGTGATCGAACTGCATGGCGTCGGCAAGATCTTCCGCACCGCCAGCCAGAGCGACCGCGCGGTGCTCGAAGGCGTCGACCTGACGCTGCGCGAGGGCGAGATCGTCGCCATGCTGGGCAAGTCCGGCTCGGGCAAGTCCACGCTGCTGCGCATCATGGCCGGGCTGGTCGGCGCCGACCGCGGCGAGGTGCGCTTTCGCGGCGAACGCCTGGATGGTACCGCCGAAGGCATCGCCATGGTGTTCCAGTCGTTCGCGCTGTTCCCGTGGCTGACGGTGCAGCAGAACGTGGAGCTCGGGCTGGAGGCGCAAGGCGTTCCAAGGGCTGAGCGCGAGCGCCGCGCCGAGGCCGCGATCGACATGATCGGGCTGGCCGGCTTCAACAGCGCGCTGCCGCGCGAGCTGTCGGGCGGCATGCGCCAGCGCGTGGGCATTGCACGCGCGCTGGTGACCGAGCCCGACCTGCTGCTGATGGACGAGGCCTTCTCCGCGCTGGACGTGCTGACCGGCGAGACCCTGCGCGACGAGATGCTCGCGCTGTGGGAAAGCGGCCGCGCCAACATCAGGAGCATCCTGATCGTCTCGCACAATATCGAAGAAGCGGTGATGATGGCCGACCGCATCGTGATCCTGTCGAGCGACCCGGGCCGCATCCGCGCCGAGGTACCGGTGTCGTTGCCGCGCCCGCGTAACCGCGACAGCGCGCAGGTGCGTGCGCTGGTCGACGAGATCTACGCCCTGATGACCGCGCCCGCCACCGAAGCGCGAATTCCCGCGCAAGCGCCTGCGCGCCAGATCGGCTACCGCCTGCCCGACGCGGACATCAGCCAGATGGAAGCCATCCTCGACCTGCTGTGCGAGGCGCCCTTCGACGGCCGCGCCGACCTGCCGCACCTGGCCGACGAAGCCGGCCTGACCGACGACGAACTGCTGCCCGCGTGCGAAGCGCTGCAGCTGGTGCGGCTGGTGTCGATCGAGCGCGGCGACATCACCGCCACCGAGGCGGGCCGCGCTTACTACGCCGCCGAGCCGCAGCAACGCAAGGCGATGTTCGGCAAGCAGTTGCTGGGCAACGTGGCGCTGGCCGCGCATGTCCGGCGCGAACTGGAAGCGAGCGAAGCGGGCGAGATCGGCGAGGAACAGGTGCTGCGCGAGCTGGAGCAGTTCCTCAAGCCCACCGAGGCCGAGCGCGTGCTGAGCGTGGCGATCGGCTGGGGCCGCTACGGCGAAATCTATGAGTACCGCTATAACAGCGGCATGCTCACGCTGCCCGAGGACGAGATGCCGGAAGCGCAGGCAAACGGCGGCTGAGCCGCGCCGGGGCTACGCGCCTGCGCGCATCGCACGCCCGATGGCCCCGGTACGCAGCGCAATCTTGGCCGCATCCTCGCGCAACGCGCGCAGGCGGCGCTCCAGCACCGCGTTGGCCGGGCGGCCGGTGGAGCTGGCGGTGAGACCAGCCGCGTCGCTCGATTCGCCGGCTGCAGCCGCCAGCACCAGCACTTCGGTACGGCGCTTGTCGGCCGAGTCAGCCAGGCGCGCGCGGCGCTCGGCAGCCGCGTCTTCGGCGGCTTCGGCAACTGCCACTGGCTCGGCAGCGTCCGCTGTTGCTCCCCCTACCTTGGCGTCCCTCTCCTTCGTCGTCGTGGCAACCTCCGTACGCTCGCCCAGCGCTGACCGATTGCGAACAAAGCCAGCACCCTTGCCACCGCCGCGGTCATCCGCATGCAGCCGGTCGACGGCCAGCTGCAGGCTGTGGCTGGCGGCCTCGGTAGCCTGCTCAATCGCCGCCTCCGCAGCCGGAATATCGAGCTCGTCATAATGCTGCCGCACCTGGATGCGCGCCGCCGCCACGTGCGCCGCCACCAGGTAGTTCTGCACGATAAAGCGGTTCAGGTTGTCCACTGCGCGATGCCGGCTCTTGGGCTCGTCCAGCATGCGCTGGAACGACGATATCAGCGCAGACAGGTGGTCCATGAACTGCTTGCGCTGCACGCGGTAGGCAAAATCGTCCTTGGCCCGCCGCAGCAGCAGGTCGCGCGTGGCGGCGATATAGCGGCGGTTGGCCTGCAGCACGCCCTCCACCAGCTTGGGGATGGCGCGGTACTCCCAGCTCGGCAGCACAAAGCTGAACAGCGAGGCGATGATGCCGCCGATCACCGTATCGACCAGCCGCTCGCCCGCCACCGTCGCGCTGCCCGGCATCAGCAGGTTGATCTGGATCAGCACCTGGATGCACGCGGCAATCGCGGTATAGCGGTACTTGATGGTGACGAACGCGGCGCTGGCCACCAGCGCCAGGAACAGCACGCCCAGCAGCACCAGCGGCTGGTGCACCACCTTCAGGATCCCCACCGCGACCACACAGCCGATCAGCGTGCCGATCACGCGGTCGTTGTAGCGCTGCTTGGTCATGCTGAAGTTGGGCTTCAGGATGACGATGATGGTCAGCAGGATCCAGTAGCTGTGCGACACATAAGGCAGGTGGTTGGTGATCCATAGCCCCAGCGCCACCGCCATTGAGATGCGCAGCGCAAAGCGGAACGCCGGCGAGCGCCAGTTCAGGTTCTCGCGCAGCACGCCGAACTCATACTTCTGGCGCGTCAGGAACGGCGTCATGTCCGAGCCCGGCAGCACCTTGGCCGGCTCCACCGGCGTACGCGAGGCCTCGTGCAGCTGGCCGACCAGCGTGACCGCGCCGCGGATCATGTCGAGCGTTTCGGCCAGCGCCGTCATCGCCACCGGGTTGATGTGGTGGTGGCGCAGCTGCGCGATCTCGGCCTCGACCGCGCGCAGCCCCTCGCGGTACCCCACCGTGGGGTAGGAGGGGCGGCCGCGCGTGACCTCGTAGGCGATCTCTTCCACATCCTTGCACATCAGCACCACCAGCCCGCGCAGGTGGTCCAGCACCGGCGTGCCGGCAAAGGTCTGGCGCAGCAGCGGGTAGTCGGTGTTGGTCGACAGGACGTACTCGTACAGGTCCAGCATGCGCAGGTGCACCTGCACCAGCAGCCCGTCGTGCGGAGTGCGGTTGCCGCGCAGCACCAGGTCGCGCGCGGCCTGCTGGCGCTCGGCCACCACGATCTGCTGGCGCACCAGCTGGTTGAACTGCGCTTCGTAGTCGTTGCCGGCGTCGTAGAAACCGGCCTTGATCTCAAGGTAGCCAGCCAGTTCATACAGCGATTCAGCCAGCACCTGCTGCCTGGTGCGGCGCTCAGTGATCCAGCTCACCAGCATCGCATAGCCGAGGTAGGCCACCGCGCCGATGCTGAACAGCGTCGCATGCACCAGCGCGCGCTCCACCACGAAGTCCTCGTTGATCGTGAGCGTCATCACGAACAGCGCCGAGAACTGCAGCGGCAGCGTCTTGTTGCCGTACACCGTCATCATGCCGGCCAGGAAGGTGACGAGCACCAGCACGAACGGCATCACGCGCGGGAACGGCGTGGTCAGCGCCACCACCAGCGTCACCACGCTGCACAGCAGCACGCTCGCCAGCATCTCGTTGAACTTGTGGTTCAGCGGGCTGGGCAGGTCCATCAGGCTGGTGCACAGCGCGCCCATCGACACCACCATGGCGGTGGGCAGGTCGGTGAACTGCAGCGCGATCAGCGTGGCACCGATCACACCGGTGGCCGAGCGCAGCCCCCGGTAGACGTAGTGCGAATACAGGAAGGTGCGGGGATCGTGCGCGTATTGCATGCAGCGGGGGCGGTTGCCTGCGGTGGCGGGTGCGTCGGGCTCGGGGTCGGGGTGCTACGTCACTGGCCCAGCCAGCGCGAGCGTGCCGCGTGTCGACCGCTCTCCAGCTTCACCTTGAACTGCGCCGCCGGCTCGCGCGCCAGCGTCACCGGCAGCACCTGCAGCTCGTCGCGGCGGAAGGCGTGCAGCTCGACCCGGTCGCCGGTGCGGTAGCGCGCCAGCAGCTTGTCGATCTGCCCCGGCGCGACGCGCAGGCCGTCGATGGCCACCAGCAGGTCGCCGGCGGACAGGCCCGCGGCCTGCGCCGCGCCGCCGTCGAACACCTGCGCCACGCGCACCCAGCCCTCATCGCTCTTGACCTTGAGGCCCAGCGCCGCGGTACGCGCCGGCTTCTGCGCCTCGGCCTTGATGCCGATCGCCTTGAACAGCGCCGCCAGCTGCAGCTCGCCGGTGCCTTCGGTCAGCGAGCGCAGCAGCGCGCCCAGGCGCAGGCCGGTGACTTCATCGAACAGCGCATGGACCTCGGCCTCGGTGACGCCGCGCTGCACCGCGCCCGGCGCATAGAAGCCGCGCCCGTAGCGGCGCCACAGCGCGCGCATGATGTCGTCCAGCGAACGGCGCCCGCGGGTCTTCTCGCGAATGGTCAGGTCCAGCGCCAGCGCCACCAGCGAACCCTTGGTGTAGTAGCTGACGATGGCGTTGGGCGCGTTCTCGTCTTGGCGGTAGTACTTGGTCCAGGCGTCGAACGAGCTTTCGGCCACGCTCTGCTTGGTGCGGCCGTTGCCGCGCAGTACGCCGTTCCAGGTCTTGGCCAGCATCTCGACGTACTGCTCGTCGGTGATGCAGCCGGAGCGCACCAGCACCAGGTCGTCGTAGTAGCTGGTGAAGCCCTCGAACAGCCACAGCAGCGGGGTGTAGGTTTCGTCGGCAAGCCGGTACGGAACGAACGCTGCCGGCTTGATGCGCTTGACGTTCCAGGTGTGGAAGTATTCGTGGCTGCACAGCCCGAGGTAGGTGCGGTAGCCCTCGCTGGTCTCGTTATCGCCGCGCGCCGGCAGGTCATTGCGCGCGCACATCAGCGCGGTACTGGCGCGGTGCTCCAGGCCGCCGTAGCCGTCCGTGGTAACCATCGTCATGAAGACGTAGCGGCGGTTGCTGTCGAGGAACGGCGCCTGCGCGGTCTTGGGCTCGAACAGCCGGATCTGGGACTCGCAGATGCGCTTCAGGTCGCGGCAGACGCGCTCGATATCGAGCTGCGGCACGCGGCCGGTGAAGACCACGTCATGCTGAGCACCACAGGCGCGGAAGGTGGCGAGCTGGAAGGTGCCCATCTCGACGGGATGGTCGACCAGCTCGTCATAGTCGGCCACCTGGTAGCGACCAAAGCCGTAGCGTTTGGCGCCCTCGCGCCCCGGCGCTTCCGGCATCGACGTGGCGACGCGCCAGTTGCGGTAGGCCTCGCCCGCGGGCGCGTGGATATCGACGGTACACGGCCGCTCGGCCTGCCCTTCCACGCACAGGAATACCGAGCTGCCGTTGAAGAAGCCGTGCGTGCTGTCCAGGTGCGCGGCGCGCACCGACAGGTCCCAGGCATAGACCTCGTAGCTCAGCATCAGCGGGCCGTCAGCAATGCTGACGGGCGCGGCCTGCCAGCTCTGCTTGTCGAGCTTGGTCAGCTCGACTTCACGGCCGCCGGCATCGGCGCGGATGCGCACGATATTGCGGGCGAAATCGCGGATCATGTAGCTGCCCGGGATCCAGGCCGGCAGCGAGAAGCGCTGGCCGGCGGGATCGGGCTCGCTCACCGTGACGGTGACGGCAAAGAGATGGGCTTCAGGCTGAAGCGGGGCGATGGCGTAGCGGATCGGCGTCATGGGCAGGATTGTAACGTCGGCGCTTGCAGGCAACGCCGACGCTGTTGAGCAACGCAGCGCCGGTCAGGTGCGATTCACATCCACGACCACGCGCCCACGCATGCCGCCTTCGACGATCTTGCGGCCTGCTTCAATCGCATCGCCCAGGCCGATCTCGTGCGTGATCGCGTTCAGGCGATCCGGCTCGAGATCGCCGGCCAGCCGTTCCCATGCGCGCTCGCGCAGCGGCATCGCCGCCATCACGCTGTCGATGCCGTGCAGCGTGATGCCGCGCAGGATGAAGGGCGCCACCGAGGCCGGGAAGTCCAGGCCCTGCGCCAGCCCGCACGCCGTCACCACGCCGCCATAGCGCACCTGGGCGCAGGCATTGACCAGCGTGTGCGAGCCGACCGAATCGATCACCGCGGCCCAGCGTTCCTTCTGCAGCGGCTTGCCGGGCGCCGACAGCTCGGCACGGTCGATCACCTCGTCGGCGCCGAGCGCCTTCAGGAAATCGGCCTCGCTGGTCTTGCCGGTCGACGCCACCACCTTGTAGCCGAGCTTGCTCAGCACCGAGATCGCCACCGAGCCCACGCCGCCCGAGGCGCCGGTCACCAGCACCTCGCCGTCGCCCGGCCGCACCGGGCCATTGACGCCGCCGCGCTCCAGCGCCAGCACCGAGAGCATGGCGGTATAACCCGCGGTGCCGATTGCCATCGCCTGGCGCGTGGTGAAGGCATCCGGCAGGCGCACCAGCCAGTCGCCCTTCAGGCGCGCGCGCTGCGCCAGGCAGCCCCAGTGCGTCTCGCCCACGCCATAGCCGTTGAGCACCACCTTGTCGCCGGCTTTCCAGCGCGGGTGCGACGACTCCAGCACCGTGCCGGCGCCGTCGATGCCCGCCACCATCGGCCACTTGCGCACCACCGGCGAGCGGCCGGTGATGGCCAGCCCGTCCTTGAAGTTGATGGTGGAGTAGTCGATGGCGACCAGCACGTCGCCCTCGGCCGGCAGCTGCGCTTCTTCGAGGGTGGCGATATTCGCCTGCGTGGTGCCGTCGGCCTGGGTCAGCAGCAATGCCTGGAAGGTCATGGTGTCTCCTTGTCGCCTGGCGGCGATCGCTCGGGATGATGGGAAGGCGGAAAGCACAACGGCCGGACAAGCCGGCCGTCGCTCGAGCCGGCACAGGTCCGGCGCGGGGTTATTTCTTGATGCTGGCGAGCTTGCGTTCCAGCGTGGCGACGTCGGCCGCGCCCGGGATGCGCGTGCCGTCGGTGAAGAACACCGCCGGCGTGCCGTTCACATTCATGCTATGGCCCAGCGCCAGGTTTTCCTGCAGCGGCGTCTGGCAGCTGCCGTTGCCGGTCAGCGCCACCTGCTTGAGCATCCAGTCGCGCCATGCCTTGGTGCGGTCGGAAGCGCACCAGACCTGCTTGGCCTTGGTTTCCGAATCCGGCGACAGCACCGGGTACAGGAAGGTGTACACGGTGATGTTGTCCATCTGCTGGAAGGTCTGCTCGATGCGCTTGCAGTAGCCGCAGTTGGGATCCGAGAACACCGCGATCTGGCGGCTGCCGTCGCCTTTGGTCCACTTGATCGCGCGCGCCAGCGGCAGGTCCGACCACTTGATGCGGTTGATCTCCGCCATCCGCTCCTCGGTCAGGTTGGTGCCGGTGCGGGTGTCGATCAGTTCGCCGTTCAGGATGTAGCGGCCCGATGAGTCCGTGTAGACCACCTGTCCGCCGATATTGGCCTCGAACAGGCCGGGCACCGGCGTCTTGCTCACGCTCTTCACTTCGGCGCGGCCGCCCAGCACCTTCTGCAGCGATTCCTTGATGCGGTCGGTGCCGGGCTCGCCCGCGGCCATGGCGTGCAGGGCGAAACCCGCCGCGGCCAGCCCGCCGGCAATGGCAGTGGTCCAGGCAGGGTGGCGACGCAGGAATTGGAACATGTGGACTCCAGAGTGTTCGGTAGAGAGATCGGGCCGCAGATTTGACTCTCGTCAGCCTATCGCATGGCCGATCAGAAAGCGCTTGAGCAGCGACTGGCCGCCCACCGCGCGCATGCCGGTATTGCGCACCACCCGGGCCACGCCGCCGGGCAGTGAGAACAGCCGGTGCAGCCCGTCAGTGGCCGCAGTCAGCGACAACAAATCGGTGGCGCGCGCGCGCTCGTAGCGGCGCAGCAGGCGCAGGTCGCCCTCGCTGCGGAAAGGTTCTTTGTCGGCCATCACGCGGCCAAGTTCCGCGACATCGCGCAGGCCCAGGTTCATGCCCTGGCCGGCGAGCGGATGCACCACGTGGGCGGCATCGCCCACCAGCGCCACGTGCGGCTGCACGAACTGTTCGGCCCGCTGCAGCACCAGCGGGAAGCCCTGCGCCGGCGTCACGCAGCGCAGCGCGCCGAACTGCGCGCCAACCGCGCCGGTGGCGCCTTGCATTGCCGTGGCGGCGAGCGCCTCCGGCGGCAGTGCGAGCAGGTCGCGGGCATGGGCTTCGTCGGCCGACCAGACCATCGACACATGGTTGCCCGGCAGCGGCAGCATCGCCAGCACTTCGCCGTTGGCGGGCTCCTCGTCGGCCATCAGCTTTTCCGGGGCGCCCAGGAACCACTGCCACGCGGTCTCGTGGTGCGGGCGCTCGCAGGCAAAGTTGGCGACCACGCCGAGTTGCCGGTACTTGCGCGTCGTCACGCCGATATGGCACTGCTGGCGCAGCCACGAGCGCGCGCCGTCGGCGCCGATCGCGCAGGCGGTGCGCAGCCTGGTCCCGTTGTCGAGCGTCAGCGTGACGCCGTCCGGATCGCGCTCGAATGCCGTGGCCGTGCCGTCGTGCCAGGTCACCTGGTGCTGGAAGCCCAGCGCGGTGTCCAGAGCCCGCTCGACATGGCTCGATTCGATGATCCACGCCAGCTGCGGCACCGCGGCGGCATAGGCCGAGAAATGCAGGTCCCCGTCCAGGCTGGGCGTGGTCTCGGCCGCGCTGACGTCGCCGAACACGCGCATGTCGCGCACCGGCTGGATCCGCGCCGGGTCCAGCGCCTCCCACACGCGCATGCGCTCCAGCAGCGCCTGCGAGCTGGCCGAGAAGGCATAGATGCGGCTGTCCCAGTCGTCCGGCCCGGCCGCCGCGCGGCCGCTGACCCTGGGCGGCTTCGGCGCGACCAGCGCCACGTCCATGCCCTGCTGGGCAAGCAACAGGGCGCAGGACTTGCCGACGATGCCGCCGCCGACGACGACAACCTGGAAAGCGGTGGCAGTTTGAGCGGAGGGGCGCGCAGCAGGGCGCGCGGACGCGTTGGATCGGGTCATGGCTGGATTATAGCCACGTCACTCCGGGCCTCGCCCGGCGCCGCGCAGCCCCGGCCACGCCGGCCAACCCCGCCGATGGCGGGGCGCCCATCCGCTAGAATATGGTTTTTGCCATTTCCCGCCTGACACCATGAGCCTCCAATGCGGCATCGTCGGCCTGCCTAACGTCGGCAAGTCCACGCTGTTCAATGCCCTGACCAAGGCCGGCATCGCCGCCGAAAACTACCCGTTCTGCACGATCGAACCCAACGTGGGCGTGGTCGAAGTGCCGGATCCGAGGCTCGCCAAGCTCGCCGAGATCGTCAAACCCGAGCGCATCCTGCCGGCCACGGTCGAGTTCGTCGACATCGCCGGCCTGGTGGCGGGCGCCTCCAAGGGCGAAGGCCTGGGCAACCAGTTCCTCGCCAATATCCGCGAATGCGACGCCATCACCCACGTGGTGCGCTGCTTCGAGGACGACAACGTGATCCACGTGTCAGGCAGGGTGCATCCGCTGTCGGACATCGAAGTGATCAACACCGAACTCGCGCTGGCCGACCTCGCCACCGTCGAGAAGGCCCTGGCCCGCTACGTCAAGCCGGCCCGCGCCGGCGACAAGGAAGCCCAGCGCCTGGTCGCCGTGCTGGAAAAGGCACAGGCCGTGCTCGACCAGGCCAAGGCCGTGCGCACGCTCGACCTGGCCCCGGAAGAGTGGGAAGCCATCCGCCCGTTCTGCCTGATCACCGCCAAGCCGACCATGTATGTGGCCAACGTGCGTGAAGACGGGTTCGAAAACAATCCGCACCTGGACGCGGTGCGGGATTACGCTAAGCAGACCGATTCGCCGGTAGTGGCTGTGTGTGCTGCTATCGAGGCTGAGATTGCTGATCTGGACGATGCTGACAAGGCAGAGTTCCTGACGGACCTGGGCATGGAAGAACCTGGCCTGGATCGCGTGATCCGTGCCGGCTTCAAGCTGCTCGGGCTGCAGACCTACTTCACCGCCGGCGTAAAGGAAGTGCGCGCCTGGACGATCCATGTAGGCGACACCGCGCCCAAGGCGGCAGGCGTGATCCACACCGATTTTGAACGCGGCTTCATTCGCGCCCAGACCATCGCTTACGACGACTACATTTCATTCAAGGGCGAGACCGGCGCGAAGGAAGCCGGCAAGATGCGCGCCGAAGGCAAGGAGTACGTGGTGAAGGATGGGGATGTGATGAACTTTCTGTTCAACGTCTGATCCTCACCCGATCGCATGAAGAAGCCCGCAGCACTGCGGGCTTCTTCATTTGCAGTCTCCAGTGGCACGGCGTACCCCTCACAACCTCTCCATCCCCTTCCCCCGCAACCCCACCAGCAACGCCTGCCCATCCGCCCCCACCCGGAACTCCCCATACTCCGCCCGCGCAAAGCGCTCGCCCTGCCCCTCCTGGAAGAAATACGCGTCCGTCGACACCTGCACCTGCGTAGCACCCCAGCGCGACCGGGCGATCTGGTAGCGCAGCAACTGTTCCCCTGCCGCAAGCGCCTCGCCGTGATATACCCGCACGAAGCTGGCCACGCCTTGCGCATCGCGGCGGATCACGGCCACACCGTCGCGTGGCGGTTGCTTGTCCTGCATCTCCACCGCGCGTATCTGGTTGCCGATATCAAAGTTCAGCGCCATGTAGTCACCTTGCATCAGCGAACGCGGGTCGACCGGGGCGAGCTTGAGGTAGACGGTGTCGCCGCGCGCCAGCAGGCGTTCCTTGCCAGCGATGCCAACGGCGGCCAATGCCAGCGTCAGGGCCCAGGCAATAAAGGTCCATCGTTTCATGCGAACTCCCTGCCAGTGCGGCTACGCAGCAGCCAATAGCGGCCCGCCAGCAACAGCACGCCGGCTGCGGCGAGCGTGGCGGACTTGGCCAGCAGCGTCCAATGGAGCGCGGTGTAGTACCAGACGAATCCGATAGCGATGGTGGCGATGCCCAGGCCGAGCCACGGCATCGACGCCCGGCGCAGTGCCAGGCCGAGCGCCAGCACGCCGGCGACGACCGCCGGCGCAGCCGCCATCAGCGCGCCGAAGGCTACCACGCCGATCAGCACGCCGCCCTGCATCGCGAGGGCGACCGCCAGCCGGCGGCATTCCGCCAGCGCAAACCCGGCCAGCACCAGCGTGGCCAGTCCGCCCCCGATCCAGTGCGCCGCGGAAGGCCGCCCGGCTTCGGGATCGGCGAGCCAGGCAAGCGGATGGCTCATCCCCGTCACCACCAAGGCGACGGCCAGCGCGAACAGCAGCGTGGCGTCGGCCAGCGGCTCCAGCAGCGTGTGCCGGCCCGCCGCGCACAGGCGCGCCTCGGCCAGCGTGAAGCCGGTCGCCAGCGCACAGGCCACCGGCACCAGCCAGCCGAGCGACCACGTCAGCATCAGCCATTCATGCCGCGCGCCGCCGGACAGCACGATATGCACGGCGCCTGCGAGTCCTATCCATATGCCCAGCCCGGACAGCAGCCGGTGCAGCCGGTTGGGCACCACCAGGGCCAGCAAAGCCTCGAACAGCGCCAGGGCCGCCCAGAAGCCAGCGGAATCCACCACGCGCGTGCCGAGCGCCTCGGCCACGCCATAGACGGCCAGGCCCTGCCCGCTCAGACTCAACGCCAGCGCAAACTGCCCGGCCGCGATGCCCCCGCGGCGCCAGTACACCAACGCGGCCAGCGCGATCATGGCGAGGCCCGTCACCGCCATCGCAGCCGCATTCTCGCGCGCCGCGACGAAGACCGTGCCTACCAGGAAGAGCTGGAAGAACAAGGCGCCGAGCCAGCCGGCCGCGCCCATCAGGCAGCGCACCGCCCAGGGCGTGTGGGTGTGTTGAGGCGGCTCGCCCTGCACTTCGCCGCGTGCGGCCAGTTCTTGCCAGAGCCGCCTTTCAGTCTGCAAAGCGGTGCTCATGCCTGCTCCAGTTGCGATCGATAGGCCCGCATCAGCCAGGCCGCCGCGCCGGCCGCGAGGCCGATGGTCACCAGCCCGAGCAGCAGGAAGGCGCCGAAGTCGCTCTTGCCCTCGAACATCACCTTGCCGAGCGCGGCCACCGCCAGCACGATGCCGGTCAGGCAGGCCAGGCTCAGCACCACGATGTCAAAGGCACGCTGGCGGTACCACCAGAGCAGCGCGGCCAGCACCACGACAGCCAGCACAAACGATGCGCCATCGAACCTGCTGCCCAGCAGGCTCGACAACCCCAGCCAGCCGGCATGCGTACATGCCAGCGCAGCCAGCATGCGGGCGCCGGTCTGGCCCCGGAAGCCCAGCGCCGGCGCCTTCGCGCACAGCAGATGCCACAACGCCATCTGCAGCAGCACCGCGCCCAGCAGCCACAACATGGCGGTGCGCACGAAGCGCGCATCGAACAGCAGCGCAAAGATCCCGTCCACGCCGAAGCGGATGCTGAAGTAGCGCAGCAGCGCCAGGTTGCCCACCACGATCACCAGCCACCAGTGCGGCGCCGCGCGCGCGGCCAGCGCCCACGGCACCGCCAGCAGCGCCCACAGTGCGAACAGCTGCCAGGCATCGGCACCGGTCTGGTAGGTCTGCCCGATCACGGCCAGCAGCACGCCGGCGACCACCTGCGCGCCGCCCAGCGCGGCCTGGCCCGCCTTGTCGCCCGCCTTGTCGCCCGCCTTGACGCCGGCATGGCGCAGCCAGGCGAAGCCGGCCAGCAAACTGACGGCGCCGGCCAGCAGGGCGAATTTGGAGAACTTGTGGAGATCCTGCCAGTTGAAGGCGAAGAAGACGATCACGCCGGCGCACAGCAGTGCGGCGCCCAGTGCCATCAGCGCCTGGTCGAGCCAGCGGCGCCAGTCGTCAGCCAGCGGCTCGGTGGCGCGCCACGACGGGCCCACTGCGGCGGCAGCGAGGCGCCTCTGCTCGCGCCATGCCGCCAGCGCCCATCGCACTGCGCGACGGCCCGACAGAGTCGGTGATCCGGCAATCGGGGAAGGTTGCATGCGGAGAGTCGCTGCACACCGAGGCGACAGAGTTGCGATCCGTCCACTCTAGCAAAGGCGCCCGGCTCTTGCACCCCCGGCGGGTCAAGGCCCGGCGCCGCTGCGGCCCGGGGCGTCAGCGGGCTGACTCCGGACACGCCGCGCGCCGCGCGGGGCCCGTCCCGCCACCCAGGCAGCAATCAGCGTGCCGACCAGGAAGCCCGCCATGTCGATGCCGACGTCAAGCCAGCGCGGATGGCGGTTGATGGCAAAGACCTGCAGCCCCTCGGTCAGCAGTGCGAGGCCCAGCAACCCGGCGCCGATGCGCGCCACCGGCCAGGCGATCGGGCGCGACGCCAGCAGCCACGCCATGCCGACGAACAGCAGGAAGTGCGCCAGCGACGACAGGGGGAACGGCGCGTGCAAGCTGCGCTCGAGCATGTCGCGCGTGAGCCCCGGGATCTGCGTGCCGACCATCAGCACCAGGACCAGCAGGCCCACCGCGCACCAGGCCAGACGAGGTCTCATGAACGCCCTCCCTCAGCGGCCACGGCGCGGCCGGTTTCCTGCGGCGCGGCCAGGGCCGGCGCGTGCACGCGGCCGGCCGCGCCGTGGAGCAGCGCGCGGGTGTCTGCGTAGCGCGCCTGGTCGTGGCGCGGCGACACGCCGTTGATGACGCCGCCCACCACCACCGCGCCGCTGCGCCCGAGCTGGCTCAGCGCCTGCGCCGCCAGCGCCTGCGGGGTCTCGTGCGCGCGCATCAGCAGCAGGGTCGCGCCGGCCAGGTGGCAGACCAGCATGGCGTCGGCCACCGCCAGCACCGGGGGCGTGTCGACCAGCACCAGGTCGAAGCGCGACTCGGCCTCGCCCAGCAACTCGCGCAGGCGCGGCTGGCTGAGCAGTTCCGAGGGGTTGGACGGCAGCGTGCCAGCGCCCAGCAGCCAAAGGCCCGGCACCGCGGTGCGCCTGGCGGCGTCGCGCAGGCTGGGGCCGCCCGCCAGCACGTCGGCCAGGCCGCTACTGTCGCTACTGCCACTGATGCCGAAGCAGCCGCCCAGCGCGCCGCGCCGCAGGTCAGCGTCGACCAGCAGCACGCGCAGGCCGGCATCCGCCGCCAGCACGGCCAGGTTGGCGGCGGCAAAGGTCTTGCCCTCGCCCGCGCGTGCGCTGGTCAGCGCCACGATGCGCCGGCCGCGGGGCTGCAGCCCCAGCTGCAGCGCGGCGCGCAACATGCGCAGCCCTTCCACCGCGAGCGCGTTCGGATGCTGGCGGGCCAGCAGGAACTGGTCGTGGCCGGCACAGCCGGCATCGCTGATGCCGCCCGGCACCTTGGCCAGCACCGCGCCGTCGCCAGCCGTGCCGCCGGCGGACAGTTCCACCGTGCAGCCCGCCGCGTGGTTGCGCAGCGCCAGTTGCCGCTGCTCCGTGCTGAACATCACTTCACAGATCACCGGCAGCCGCAGCCCGGCTTCGATCGTGCCGGCTGACGCCAGTTGCGCGGCGCGCCGCTGCCACACCAGCGCCGCCGCCCACGCCAGCAACAGGCCGAGCAGGGCAGCCGCCGCCGTGATCAGCCCCCGCGGCGGCCCCGCTGGGGCGACCGACGGCGTCGCCGCGTCGAGCAGCAGCGCCTCGCTGGCGGCGTCGGCGCGCGCCAGCGCCAGCATCTGCGCCTGGCTGCGCAGCGACATATAGGTGTCCTCGGCTACCTTGACGTCGCGCGTCAGCGAGACCTGGTCGCGCTCGGCCTCTGACAGCCCCTGCAGCCGCCCGTCCAGGCTGCGGCGGTCGTTGCGCAGCTGCTCGATCTGGTCGTCGATCGCGCGCACTTCCTGGTTCTCCGGCGTATAGCGGCGCAGCAGCCGGGCACGCTCCAGCCGCAGCGTCGAAATCTGCCGCTGGTATTCGATGCTGCCGTGCAGGTAGGACTGCGCGTCCTGGCTGGGCAGCAGCGAGCCCGCGCGGGCGCGATGGCGCGCCAGCGCGGTCTCGGCCTGCTCCATTTCAGCGCGCAGGCGCGGCAGCTCGCGGGTGATGAAGTCCAGCATGCGCCCGGCCTGCTCCTGGCGCTGCCGGGCCAGTGTGCGGGCGTACGACGCCGCCACCGCGTTGACCACGGCGCTGGCACGCTGCGGGTCGGTGTCGCGCCAGGCGATGCGCACCGCCGCATCGCCGGACGGCTCCCGCGCCTGCCACGCGGCCGCGCGGGCGGGCTCGATGCGCAGCGCGCCGGCCAATGCGGCCGCCGCCGCTGCGCTGTCGCGCCGCGTCAGCGTGAACTGCGTGCCGGGCCGCGCGACCATCGCCGCCAGCCGCAGCGACACCCCGCCGCCCCGCGCCAGCGTCCCGGCCTCGCCCTCCAGCAGCAGCTGCCCGTCCGGGGCCAGCAGGCGGTAGCGCTGTCCGCCCAGCGCCACCAGCGCCAGGGGCTGGTCGATCAGCGCTGCCGGCACCGCCAGCGTGGCCACCGACAGCTGCTCGCCGCCCCAGCCGTACCGCTCTAGCGCCGGCAGTGGCGCGGCCAACACGCCGTCGCTGCCCGGGCGCACCAGCCACGACCACAGCAGGGCCAGCCACGGCAGGCGCAGCGGCGCGGCCTCGACGTCGAGCCCGTGATCCTGGACCACCGGCGCCAGCACTGCACGGCTGGTGAGCATGCTGGTATCCAGCTCCGGCGCCGGCGTGCCGCCCTGCCGCGGCGCCTGCCATGGCATCGGCGCGCCGCGCGGCGCGCCGATCAGCACGTCGGCCTCGTAAAGCGGTGGCAGCGACCAGGCATAGAGCGCACCGGCCAGCGCGGCCGACACCGTGGCCGCGGCCAGCCCGCGGCCATGCGCGTGCAGCAGCGGCGCCAGCGCGTGCGCCGGCGGCACGCCGGGCTGGGCATCGTGGCGATGGGCATTCATATGCAACTCCTCAGTGCCGCGCCATGTCCCGCATGGCATGGCTGCAGCCCGCCAGCGGTGGCCGTGGCGGCTGTGGCCGCCGGCGCTGCCGGCGGCGGCACCAAGCGCGCATACTCGCGCTTGATCACCCGGTAGCATTCACAACCCAGCCGCTCCAGCCCTTCGCGGTCGGCCACCGCGATGCGACCGCGGCTGGTGCCTAGCAGTCCCAGGTCCTGCATGCGGCCGATCGCCGTCGCTACGCCTTCGCGCCGCACGCCGAGCCGGTCGGCGATGCCCTGCTGCGTGATCAGCAGCTCGCGCGAATGCATGCGCTCCAGCGTCAGCAGCAGCCAGCGGCTCACCTGGTCACTCAGGGCGTGATGCCGGTTGCAGATCGCGACCTGCGCCACCTGCGTCAGCAGTGCCTGCACGTAAAGCAGGCTGGCCCGGCGCATCGCTGCGGAATGCATGAAGGCATGGCGCATCACCGCGGCCGGAATCCGAAAGGCCAGGCCAGTGCAGCGCACCTCCAACCGGTATGGCATGGAATCGCCCCCGGTCAGGATCGGCATGCCCACCAGCCCCTCCTGTCCGACCACCGCTACCTCGAGGCCGGCGCCCGACTCCGACAAGGCCAGCATCGACACCACCGCCGTGGTCGGAAAATGGACGTGGTGGACGCGCTGCCCAGGATCGCTCAGCACCTGGCCGGCGCGCAGCCTGACCAGTTCCAGCTGCTCGGCCAGCAGCCGGCTGTCCTCCTGCAACAGCGCGGCCAGCACATAGTTCATTTCCGGCCGCAAAAATTGGTTCTCCATGTCGACTCCCCGTTCTGCCCAGACGACGTTTTTCCGCGATCCGCGGTACTGCACGCCGGGGCGTGCGCACGCGGTATGGTTATGGTGGTTGTGCTCAGTGCTCAGGTAATCAGCGCGACAGCTCCTTGGTGAAGAACAGCGTCTGGATGGTCGGCGTGATCTGCTCCAGCACACGGTTGAAGCGCACCGCATCCGAGGTACCTACGTAGACCACGTCCAGCGGCTCCAGCCGGAACTGCGTGGACAGCAACAGCGCGTCGATCTGGCTCATGTCGAGGCGGAACACCTCCGGCGTGGTCGGGTTGTCGCGCATGCCACGGATGATGAAGACCTGGCGCGGGTCGGCGTAGCGCACATCGATGCTGTTGACGCCGGCCAGCGCATCGGCCACCGTCAGGCGGCCGCGGTTCATCAGCAGTGAAGTCGGCTTGGCCACCTCGCCCAGGATGAAGATGCGGCTGCCAAGCCGGTCGGGAACGTTGACGATGTCGCCGGCCTGCAGCAGGAAGTCGCTGTAGCCGTTGCGCCGGTCGATCAGCGCCTCCAGGTCGAGCTCGTAGACATCGTGGCCGCGGGTCAGCCGCACCCGCTGCACGTCGGCCTCGGGCATGGTGCCGCCGGTGCGCGCCACGGCGTTGATCATGGTCAGCGGCACGTCGGTGACCGGGATCGAGCCGGGGTTGCGCACCATGCCGGTCACGTCGACGCGGCCATGCCGGTAGGCGATCACGCGCACATCGACGCGGGGATCGCGCAGGTCCCGCTCCAGGCCGCGCGTAATCATGCGCCGTACCTCCTCGATGGAGCGTCCGCCCACTTTGATCAGGCCCACTGGCGGGTAATACAGCTCGCCGTTGCGCGACACGCGGAAGCCGTTCTGGTCCAGCGGCAGCTGCGGCTGCGCGGCCTCGGTCGGCATCATCTGCGCGGCGGCGGGCGCGGCCGGCGCGGTCGAGCTGAGCTGCGGATTGAACAGCACCGTCACGCCGAGCACGTCCTGCGGGCCGACCAGGTATTCGTAGCGCTCGATGCTGGCGCGCAGGTCGACGCCGCGCGCCGGCGAGACCTGGCTGTTGGAAACGGCCACGGCGTCGATCTGGGCGCGGATCACCTCGGCGGTGATCAGCCGTACGGGATAGGTCTGCGCGCCGGTCTTGGCGCCGAGGTCATCCTGCAGCCGGCTGCCGTCCAGCGCCGGCCCCGGCGCCCACGAACACGCGGCCAGCACGCCGGAAAGCGCGCAGGCCATGACGATCCGGGAGGTCATGTCGGTTCTCCTTCCAGGGCATCCGGTGCGGCCAGGGCGGACTTGCGCAGAGCCAGCGCTTCTTCCTCGCTGTGCGCCGGCGTGGCTTCGGCCGGCGCGACGCCAGCCGCGCGTGCGGTGTCATCCAGCGTGCGGGCCAGGTGGTCGCTGAGCCGCAGCGCCAGCGCGGCGATGGTGATGGTGGGGAAGTTCGCGCCGACGGTCGGGAACACCGAGCTGCCGGCGACATACAGGTTGCCGATGCCATGCACACGGCAGTTGCGGTCCACCACGCCATGCCGCGGCGAGTCGTGCATGCGTGTGGTTCCCATGTGGTGCCAGGTACCTTCGAGCGAGGCGGGCCACGGCTGCCCCTCCATCGGCGGGTCGAGCGTGACGCGGCCCACGCCGTTGCGCTGCAGCTCGTCGGCCAGCAGCGCGAAGGTACGGTCGAAGGTGCGCTGCACCAGGCTGCCAAGCCGCCAGTTCACGCGCACGCGCGGCATGCCCAGGCGGTCGCGCTGGTCGCCCAGCGTGATGCGGCTTTCCGGATCGGGCGCGGCCTCGACGATGGCCTGCATGCGCACGCCCGAGATCAGCGCACGCGGCTGCAACAGCCGCGTCAGCCCGAAACCGACGGTATCGACCGGGTGCGTGGCCATGGTGAGCAGGTCGCGGCTGAGCCGGTAGCCGGGCTGGTCCTTGCGCAGCATGGCCTGCTTGGCACGGATCAGCGCCTCGGCACCGGCGCTGCCCTCACCGAAGAACATCGAAAAGAACCAGACCCGCGCATTGAGCAGCCGCTCGCGCGCCAGCACCTCGGGCCGCAGCGCGAACTGCGACGAGATATGCGTGCTGTGCGCGCTGACCGCCGCGTTCTGGTAGTGGTACTTGATGTCGTACAGCTTGTTGCGCGACCACGCCTGGTTGAAGTGCACCCAGCCCGACATCAGGCGCGGATGGTCCATGAAGTAGCGGCCCACCAGGTCGTTGGCGTTGCCCAGCCCCGCCGGGCTGGCCCGGTTCGAGGCCAGCATCAGCCGCGCGTTCTCGATGCCGCCGGCGGCCAGCACGAAGCGCTGCGCCACCACGCGCAAACGCTTGCCGCTCAGCGTGGAAACCGACACATGGGTGACCGTGCCGGCGTGGGTATCGCTCTCGATCGCGGTCACGTTGGCGTGGAGAAGCACCTGGACGCGATCGGCGCCGGCCAGCGCGTCGCGGTACAGCTTGCCGAAACGCGCCGGCGGGCTGAACTGCGAGATGGTGTCGCGGATGCTCTCGCCGCTCAGCGGCAGGCGCCGGACATCCGCGCGGCCGATGGCTGCTTCCCACCAGGCGGGGTCAAAGTTGTGCGGGCCGAGTTTGAGCAGGTCGTGGGTACGCTCGTAGTAGGGCTTGAGCTCGTCCAGCCCGAACGGCCAGCCGCTGTGCGGCACCCAGTCGCGACGCTCCAGGTCCCACGGGTCAAGCGGCCGGCACCAGCCGCCCCAGCAGTTGCTGCTGCCGCCCAGGTAGCGGCTGCGGCAACCGTCGGCAAAGCTGTAGGGCAGCCCGGCGTTCTCACCCCGGTACAGGTCCCGTGTATCTTCGTCCGACTTGTAGCCACCGCTTTCCAGCACACAGGCATCGATGCCCATGCGCTGCATCTGCAGCGCCAGCGTGATGCCCGCGACCCCTGCGCCAACGATGCACACCGTGGTGCGCAATGTCGTGTTCTGTTCGATTTGCCTTGCATCGACAAACATAGCGTCACTCCTTGTTTTTCTGCCCTCGCCATCGCCCCCTCGCAGGCGACGTCAGCCCCGTCCCGGCCTTCGCGTTCGTACCTCCCCACCTCCTTACCGGTTGTCTTCCACCCCTTGCGCCAGCAAGCTCGTCGCCAGGCCGGCCTGGCGCCGCACGCCGTCCTGTCCGCCGCCCTGCCCGCCGGTCGCCTGCGCAACGCCCTCCTGCACCACCCGCAACAGGTCCGCGGCCATGGCCTCAACCGTGAAATGCCGCGCGAACACCGCGTGCGCGCACGCACGCATGCGCTCGCGCCCCGCGGGCGTGAGTGCGAACCAGTCGCGCAGCATCCGCGCCGTGCCGTCGACGGTGTCTGGCGCGCACAGCCCGGCACTGCCCTGCACCACTTCGCGCCAGGTATTGACCTGCGTCGACAGCAGCCCGGGCAGCCCACAGCCCAGCGCCTCGGCCACCGCGATGCCGAAGTTCTCCTGGTGCGATGGCAGCACGAACACCTCGCTGGCATGGAAGGCGCCCCACTTCATCTCGTCGCGCAGCATGCCGGGCCAGCTGATCCGGTGCGCGACGCCATGCGCGCGGGCCAGCTCACGCAGTTCGCGGCTCCAGCCGGCGCTGTCGGGCCCGGCGATCACCAGGTGCGCGTCGGGCATCTGCGCGCAGGCCTGCGCGAAGCTCCCGATCAGCACGTCGCAGCCCTTCTTGGGGTGGATGCGGCCGAGGAACAGCACGATGCGCTTGCCCCGCAGCCCGGGATGCGCAGCCAGGAAGCGCTCTGCCAGGCTGGTACCGTCGGCCGCCTGCGCGGGCGGTGGCGCGCTGGTGCCGAAGCTGACCACCACTTCGCGGGCGCGATAAAGCCAGAACGACTCGCGCGCGCGCCGGCGCTCCTCCTCCGCGGTGAACAGCACCGCGCACGCATCGCGCAGCACGCGGTATTCGGCCCACGGCCAGTACAGCCACTTCTTCAGGTGCTTGAGCGGATAGGTGCGCCGGAACCACGGGTCCAGCATGCCGTGCGGGAACACGAAGTACGGCACCCCGCTGGCGCGCAGCGCCCGCCAGACGGCAAAGCCGTGGTGCTGCCAGAGCCCGTTGACGATGACCGCGTCGAACGCCGGCGCATTGGCGCGCAGCCACGGCAGCAGCGCCCGGCAGTAGCGATAGCCGCCACGGGCGGGCCCGAGCGCGTGCACGTCCGGCCCAGCGCCGCGCAGCCACGGTGCATCCGGTGCGTCGAGCGTCAGCACCTCGACCCGGTGGCCCTGCGCCCGCAATGCGATGGCGCTCTGGCGCACGCACTCGGCGGGCCCGCCCTGGCGCGGATCCAGTGATGGCAGCAATTGCAGGATCTTCATGCGCTGGCTCCTTGGGTGGGTCGCCTGGCGGACGAGGACGCGCGGGCGAGAGAAATGCGGGGCAACCGCGCTGGTGCCGCTGTCGGCGGTGCCACGCGCCGCACCGCCAGCCGCTGCAGCCGCATGCAGGAGCCCACCAGCAGCCCAAGCGCAACGCCGTATACCAGGCCGGAATAGCGCGGCCCCAGCGGATTGCCGCCGATCGAGGTGGCCGGCAGCGCCGCCAGCACCATCAGCGCGCGCCCGAGCACGGGCAGGTACGGCGCGTGCGGCGCATCGCGGCGCCAGCGCCGGTACACCACGGCACCCCGCCACAGCGCGAACAGCACCGCGAACGGGAAGGCAATGCCGAGCAGGAGCCCGCCCGCGAACAGTTGGTACACCCAGAAGTTGTGTCCGGCTGCCCATTCGTTGATGGCGTAGAACTCCTTCTCGGTCATCTGGCCAGCCAGCGCCATCAGGTAGTCCGGCGAATAGCGGTAGTTGTGCCCATAGCCCTTGCCGAACAGCAGCGCGGTCTTGCTCGCGGTGACCTGGTCGTACTGGTCCTTCATTTCGGCCAGCCGCGTGGCGGTGGTAGGATCGATGCCCGACACCGTGACCTTGGCCGCCGAGATGCGCTGGCTCCAGTGCGCGGCGACGCTGGGAAACAGCGCCGAGCCGATCACCACCGTGCCGCCGATCAGCGCAACGGTAATGACCATTGCGCGCGCCACCGACTTGAGCAGCTGGCGCAGCGAAGGCGCCCCCAGCCAGGTGGCCAGGCAGAACAGCATCGCGGTGCCTACCAGCAGGCTGCGGGTCACGCTCAGCAGCTCGATCGCCACCGACAGCAGGAACAGCAGCAGCGTCAGCCGCGAGTAGCGCCGCGCCACCACGAACTCGTGCAGCAACAGGCCCTGGAGCGCAAGGAACACCACCGACACGATACGGAAGCGCACCGTCTCCAGCCCCCCACCGATCGCCATGCCATAGGCAAAGCTGAACAGCAGCGAGATCACCATGCCGGTGAACATGGCCTTCTCGATCTGCACCACCCGGTCCTGCTGCCAGGGCCGGCACGTTGCCAGGTAGCCGAACAGCGTCAGCATGAAAGGCAGCAGCACGCGCAGGTAGTTGCCGAAGTCGTTGCCCTGCAGCAGCTGCGGCAACAGGCTGCCCGGCACGGTCAGCATCAGCGCGATGGTCACCACCGTGCGCAGCCGGCTGCCGCCGGCGAAGCGCGGCGCGGTCAGCGCCAGCACGATGGTGGCGGCAATGGCGGGCAGGGTCAGCAGGATCTGCATGATGCGGCTGCCGTTCTCGTCGACGCTCTTGAAATCGACCGCCAGCGGGCACAGCGCCAGCCAAATCCACAAGGTGGTGAAACGGTTGCGCATGCTGTTCTCCTAGCCCCGCACCGCCCGTGGCGGCAGCCTCGCGCCTGCGCGCGCCGGTGCGGCCGGGGCCAGCCGGCGGCGCAACCACCTGCGCACCGGCTCCTCATAGATGCGGAAGACCAGCAGGCTCAGGCCAACCACCAGCGCCAGCATCAGCCACCCTTGCGGCGCGCGCCAGCCCGCCAGCCAGGCCAAACGCCCCAGCGGCACATGCAGCAGGTACAGCGAGAAACTGGCCTCGCCCAGCGCGACCATCCAGCGCCGGTGCAGCAGGCCGAGCACGGGCCGCTGCAGCAGCGCAAGCCCCAGAACCAGTGCGCCGAACAGTGGCGACTGCAGGTAGAAAGCCGGCCAGCTACCCGGGGGCGCCAGCGCCAGTGTGGCAAGCGCCGCCAGCGCAGCGCAGGTCAGCGCAAGACCGATCCGGTGGCGCGCGTCGGCGTCGAGCGGCAGGCGGGCGTGCCAGTGCGCAGCGCACACGCCCAGCACGAACTCGAACAGGTGCGTCAGCGGGAACTGCGCGATCAGGAAACCCGAGCGCGCTGGCGGCGTGGCGACATCGACCAGCAGGATCCACGCGCCCTGCAGTAGCCACAGCAGTCCGCACCAGCGCAGCAGCGCAAGGCCGCCGCGCGCAGCGCTCCAGGCCAGCAACGCCGGGAACAATGCATAGAAGAAGGCCTCGCAGGAGATGCTCCACGCCGGCCCGTTCCAGGGCTGGTTCAGCCCGGCGAACGGCAGCCAGGCGGTCAGCGCCAGCAACTGGCACAGCAGGCTCGCCGCCAGCAGCGCCACGTCAGGCCGGGCCAGCCCGTACCATTCGCGCAGCAGCACGGCGTCGCCGCTGCGCAGCAGCCACGCGGTCACCGCCAGCGCCGGCAGCAGCGACAGCAGCAGCACCGGCCAGATGCGCGCGACGCGAGCCGCGTAGAAGGCCCGTACGCCGCCGCTGGCAAGGCTGTCGCGATAGTTGTAGGCCAGCACGAAGCCCGACAACACGAAGAACAGCGACACCGCCGGGCGGCCGCCGTCGGCCGCGGTGACGAACCAGTCCGGTACGGCCAGCAGGCCGATCTGGGCGTAGTGGCACAGCACCACCGTCAGCGCCGCCAGGAAGCGGATGCTGGTCAGCGCAGGAAGGTTGCCGCCGTGCACCGGGCTGTGGACTACGCGGAACGTACGCGGCGCGGCCGGCTCGATGGCTGGCATGTCATCTCTCCTCTGCAGGACAACAGGCACCCCGGCGGCGCACGGCGCTGGCAGCGGGGCCACGGCAGGTAGGGTTCGCATCCGCCCGGACAGCGATGGCGGCGGCGCTCGGCGCGCGGACGTAGCTTGGGCATGGCTTACTCCGCTTCCTCGGCGCGCAGCCCGCTACCGGTGAGTTCAGCACGTGGTGCCGGTTCGGCTTCGGCGGCAGCGCCGCCTGCGCGCAGCACGCGCAGCCGTGCCTCCAGCCGGCCCAGCACCACCGGCGCCGACAGCGTGCTGACCGCATAGAGGCGCGCCGCGGCGCCCAGCGCGGCGCGCTGCGCGGGATCGGCAGCGAGCCGGCGGATCGCATGGGCCAGCGCCTCGGCGTCCTCGGGCGGCACGGCCACGCCACGCCCGCTCAGCGCGGCGAACAGCTCGGTCCCGCCCTCGGCCATGGCGACGATGGCACGGCCGCTGGCCAGCATGCCGGTCAGCTTGGACGGCATCACCAGGTCGGCCGCCCCGCCGCGCTGCGGCAGCACGTGGATGTCTGCCAGGTTCAGCAGTTCGTTGAGCCGGTCCGTCGGCTGCAGCTCGATAAAGCGGCAATTCTCGAGGCCGGCGCAGTGGAGTTCGAGGTCTTGGCGGGCCGGGCCGTTGCCGCAGAACACGAACACGATGTCGGGCTGGCCCGCCAGCGCCGCGGCGGCGCACATCAGCACATCCAGCCCCTGCTTGGCGCCCATGTTGCCGGCGTACAGCACCACCTTCTGGTGCGGGGCAATGCCCAGCGACTCGCGATACGCGCTGGGGCGATCCAGCGGGTGGATGGCGTCGGCATCGACCCAGTTCGGCAGCAGCACGATGCGCGCGCCCGGCACGCCCTTGCGCGCGGCGGCCTGCGTCATCTTCTCCGAGATGGTCGACACCACGTCGAAGCCGCGCAGCAGCGCGCGCTCCACCGCCAGCGCGGCGCGGCGCGCACGGGCGCCGCGCAGCAGCCCGAGTTCGAAGGCGGCGTCGACCTCGTAGTCCTGCAGGTGCAGCCAGGCGAGCGCGCCGGTCAGCCTGGACAGCAGCCAGCCGCCGGGTGCGCTCATCAAGCCGGGCGCGACCACCATCACCACGTCCGGGCGCCACCATGCCTGGGCCAGCAGTGCCGGCAGCGCCGCCAGTGCGAAGCTGCCAAGGTGCAGCAGGCGGTTCAGCCCGCCCGGGCGCCGCGGCACCCACAGCGGCACCCGGTGCACGCGCACGCCGCCGCGCTGCTCGCGCCGGTAGCGCCACGCCGAGTAGCCTTCCTCGACCCGCCAGGCCGGGTAGTACGGCGGGCCACACACCGCCCGCACCTCATGCCCGGCCGCGGCCAGGGCCTCGGCCATCTCGGCGGTGTACTTGCCGGTGCCGGTCAGTTCGGGCGCATAGTTCTGCCCACAGATCAGGATTTTCATTGGGTGCTCCGTGGCGCCTCGGCCTCGGCCACGCCGGGGCGCGCGGGCGCAGCCTTGCCGCGCAGCAGCCGGGTGCAGCCGCGGTCGATATGGGCGGCTGCCGCCGCGGGGTCGAAGCGGCGGATCAGGTCGATGCAGCGCTGAGCGGTGGCGCGGGTATTGGCGAACACCTGCACAGCCCTGCCCAGCGCAGCCTGCAGCGCGGCCACGTCGCGCGCGGGCACCACCAGGCCGGTCTCGCCCTCCTGCACCAGCTCGGGCACGCAGCCGCAGTTGTCGCTGACCACCGCGGGGCAGCCATGCGCCAGCGCCTCGTTGACCACAAGGCCCCATGGCTCGCTGTAGCTTGGCAGCACCAGGCAAGTGGCGCGCGCATACTCGGCTTCCAGCGCCGAATCGCTGACGCTGCCCAGCAAAGTCACCGCGTGCGCCAGCCCGAGCGCGCCGATGCGCTCGCTCAGGCTGTCAGCCATCGGGCCGGAGCCGGCCAGCCGCAGCGTGGCATCGGGCATCGATGGCAGCAGGCCGGCGAAGGCGTCGAGCAGGCAGTCGAGCCCTTTCTCGGCAGACAGCCGTCCGACATAGAGAAACACCACCGCCTGTGGCGCCCGCGCCAGCAGCCGCCGGGCCAGGGCCTGCTCGGGGGTATAGCCGTCGCCCAGCGCAGCCGCCTGGCATGGGATGAAAATGCGCTCGCGCCGGGCGCCAAGCGACATCAGATATTCCTGGCTGCGCTCGCCGAAGCCGAAGTAGCCCTGGCACAGCGCGAAGAACAACCGCTTGGGCAGCGAGGTAAGCAGCCGCCGCGGGCGGTCGCGTCCGGTGGAATCGCAGAACACGGCGCGTTGCTTGCCGGTCGCGATGCAGGCCAGCAGCATCGCCCAGTACTCGGGCAGGTGGTAGCCCGGCAGCACCACAAGCTCGCTGTCGGAGCGCAGCACCTCGGCCACCAGCCGCAGCGTCCGCTTCCAGCGCGGCACGTCCTCGTAGCAGCCCCTGAACAGTTGCCGCATCGGGTATTGGTGCGCGCTGTAGTCGACGCCCGAGAAGCCCAGCCTCATGTGCTCGGTCTCGGCGATCTGCACGATGTGGTAGGCGATCGGCCCCTGCCCGTGCAGCCGGTGCAGCGCCGAAAAAACCTGGCCCTTGTGGCGCGACCAGACGACGTTGTGGAAGATGGTGACTGAGCCTGACATAACGACTACCCCCCTGGTTGCGTACTGCCGCTATTGCCCTTTTCCCTTTTTGCCCCTGCCGCCCTGATGCCGCGCAGGCGCGGGGCCCTCTCACGCCACGGCGCTGTTCCGGCTATGCCGCGCTGTGGCGAATTCGCGATAGGTGCGGGTAAGGCCCGCCTCCAGCCCGATCGTTGGCTGCCACCCCATTCCGGCCAGGCGCGACACGTCGAGCAGCTTGCGCGGCGTGCCGTCCGGCTTCGTGGTGTCGAACACCAGCTCGCCGCGAAAGCCCGCGATCCGGCACACCATGGCGGCCAGCGCGCGGATGGGGATGTCCTTGCCCGTGCCAACGTTGAACACGCCGCCGTCGGGGTCCTGCTGCAGCAGGAACAGCGTGGCCCCGGCCAGGTCGTCGACGTGCAGGAACTCGCGCCGCGGGGCGCCGGTGCCCCACACCATCAGCGTGTCGGCCCGGTCGCCGACAGCGTCGTGCGCCTTGCGGATCAATGCCGGCAGCACGTGGCTGTTGGTCGGGTCGTAGTTGTCGTTGGGCCCGTACAGGTTGGTCGGCATCAGCGAGACGTAGCGCGTGCCGTACTGCCGGTTATAGGCCTCGCACAGCTTCAGGCCGGCGATCTTCGCGATCGCGTAGGCCTCATTGGTCGGCTCCAGCGGCCCGCCCAGCAGGTAGCTCTCGCGGATCGGCTGCGCACAGTCGCGCGGGTAGATGCACGAGGAGCCGAAGAACACCAGCCGTTGCACGCCGGCTTCGAACGCAGCCTGGATCACGTTGGTCTCGATCGCCAGGTTCTCGTACAGGAACGAGGCCGGCCGCGACGCGTTGGCCACGATGCCACCCACGCGCGCCGCCGCCAGCAGCACCACGCCCACCGCTTGCTGCGAAAAGAAGCGCCGCACGGCGGCCTGGTCGGTGAGGTCCAGTTCGGCGCGCGCTGGGGTAAGCAAGCGCTCGTAGCCCGCTGCGCGCAGCCGGCGCACCAGCGCCGAGCCCACCATGCCGCGGTGGCCCGCGACGTAGATCCTTGTCTCTTTGTCCATGGTGCCTGCCGCCCTTTATTCGTGGTGTTCCAGCGCCTTGAAGCCGGCCAGCGTGACCAGCGCGTCGCGCCGCGCGATCTGGAAGTCGGCGCGCACCATCTCCCTGACCAGCGACGAGAACGGCGTGGTCGGCTTCCAGCCCAGTCTCTCGCGCGCCTTGGTGGGGTCGCCCAGCAGCGTCTCGACCTCGGTCGGGCGGAAATAGGCGGGGTCGACGCGCACGATCACCTTGCCCGGCGCGAGCCGCGTTTCCTTGCCGTGGACCCGCTCGACGATGCCGACTTCGTCGACGCCGGTGCCCTCGAAGCAGATGGTCACGCCCAGCTCGGCGGCGGCGTACTGCACGAACTCGCGCACGCTGTACTGCTCGCCGGTGGCGATGACGAAGTCCTCGGGTTGCTCCTGCTGCAGCATCAGCCACTGCATCTCCACGTAGTCGCGCGCGTGGCCCCAGTCGCGCAGCGACGACAGGTTGCCCAGGTAGAGCTCGTCCTGCAGCCCCACCGCGATGCGCGCGATGGCGCGGGTGATCTTGCGCGTGACGAAGGTCTCGCCGCGCACCGGCGATTCGTGGTTGAACAGGATGCCGTTGCAGGCATAGATGCCGTAGGCCTCGCGGTAGTTGACGGTGATCCAGTAGGCGTAGAGCTTGGCCACCGCATACGGGCTGCGCGGATAGAACGGCGTGGTCTCCTTCTGCGGCACCTCCTGCACCAGGCCGTACAACTCCGAGGTCGAGGCCTGGTAGAAGCGCGTCTTGCGCTCCATGCCAAGGATGCGGATCGCCTCGAGGATGCGCAGCGCACCCAGCCCGTCGGCATTGGCGGTGTACTCCGGCTCCTCGAACGACACCGCCACGTGGCTCTGCGCGGCCAGGTTGTAGATCTCGTCCGGCTCCACGCGCTGGATCACGCGCAGCACGCTGGTGGCGTCGGTCAGGTCGCCGTAGTGGAGGAAAAAGCGCAGGTCCTGCTCGTGCCGCTCGCGGTAGAGGTGGTCGATGCGGTCGGTGTTGAACAGCGACGTGCGGCGCTTGATGCCATGCACCTCGTAGCCTTTGTCGAGCAGCATCTCGGCGAGGTAGGAGCCATCCTGCCCGGTGATGCCAGTGATCAGTGCGACCTTGCGTTTCATTCCCGTTCTCCCTGCCGTGTTGGATTGCCCTGGATGCTTGTTCTGATCGCAGCGGCGCTGCGGCCGTCACCGGCTCACTTGATGCCCTCTACGCTGGTGTAGTAGCCCGAATAGCCGGCGCCCAGCCGCAGCGGCGGCTTGGGCACGTCGGTCAGCAGCACGCCGCGCAGCGCCACGCCGCCGTTGCCGAGCCGGCGCACGGTCTCGCCGATCTCGCCGGCCGGATGGCGGCCGTGTCGCACCACCAGCAGCGTGGTGCCGGCGTGCCGGCCCAGCAGCGTGGCGTCGGTGACTTCCAGCACCGGCGGGGTGTCGATGATCACCATGTCGTAGCGGTGCGAGAGGTGCTCGAGCATCATGCGGAAGCGCTCGCTCATCAGCAGTTCGGCGGGGTCGGGCGGCACGGTGCCGCGCGGCATGACGTCGAGGCCCGGCAACACCTCGCGCACCACCACGGCGTCGAAGTCCTCGCCCATCAGCGCATCGGCCAGGCCTGGCTGGTGGCGCAGGCCGAAATGGGCGTGCACCTCGCCGCGGCGCATGTCGCCGTCGATCATCAGCACGCGCCGCTGCCCGGCCGCCACCAGCGCGGCCAGGTTGACCGACAGGAAGGACTTGCCGGCGTCCTGGCGCGAGCCGGTCAGCATCACCACGTTGTTGGTGGCGTCTCGCAGCGCATACTGCAGCGTGGTGCGCAGGCTGCGCACGCCTTCCACCGCGATGTCGTCCGGTGCGCGCGCGGCCAGCAGGCGCGGCACGCCGCGGTCGTTGCGCCCGCGGCTGAGCTCGCGCTGCAGGCGCAGCTGCATGCGGCTGCGCGGCACCACCGCGCACACCGGCACGCCAATCAGCCGCTCGATGTCCTCGGGATGCTCCACGCCGCCGTACAGTGCCTTCTTCAGCAGCGCCAGCACCATCGCCGCCAGCATGCCCAGGCCGGCGCTGATCAGCACGAGCATGGCGCGCTGCGGCCGCACCGGCTCGTCGGCCGGTGCCGCGAAATCCACCACGCGCACGCTGCCGACCTGCCCTGCCTTGACCACGCGCAGCTGCTGCGCATTGTTGAGCAGGCTGGTATAGAGCTCGGTATCGACGCGCACGTCGCGCATCAGCCGCAGCGCGGTCTGCTCGGTATCCGGCAGTAGCGAGATGCTACGGCGCAGCGCGTTCTGCTGGGCGGTCAGCGTGGCGATCTGCGCCTTCAGCGACACCACCGCAGGATTGGACTCGGTGTAGCGCGTGTTGTACTCGGCCAGCTGCGTCTCCATGGTCAGCAGCCGGTTCTTGTTGTCGACGATCTGCTGCAGCAGCAGGCGGCTTTCCTCGCCCAGGTTGACGGTGCCCAGCTTGTTGCGGAAGGAGTTGTAGCGCTCCTCGGCCCGGTCCAGTTCCTTGCGCAGTACCGGCAGCTGCTGCTCCAGGAAGGCCAGCGTGTGCTCCGCCTCGGCCGAGCGCCGGCCGATGTCCTGCTGCACGAACTGGCGCGCGATGGTGTTGACGATCTCGGCAGTCAGCTTGCTGTCCGGGCCCTCCAGGCTGGCGCGGATGATGCCGGACTGCAGCGCGGTCTCGCCGACCGCCAGGGCGCGCTGCACCGACTCCACCGTGGCCAGGGTGGAAGCCCGCGTGAGCTCGAACTGCGTGCCCGGCCGCCCCGTCAGGTGGTCGATGCGAACGCGCACCGGCCCAAGCGTGCTGGCGCCTCCGGTTTCCTCGCCGACGCGGCCGTTCAGCACCAGCGCGCCGTCGGGATCGCGCAGGCTGTAGGTGCGCTCGCCCTCGACGGTCAGCACGAACGGCTTCTTGTAGTACCTGGCCGGCGTCTCGAACAGCGACATCGTGATCGACTCGCCGCCCCACGCGTACTGCGGCAGCCCGAAGCGTGGCGGGGCCGGCGTCTTGCCGCTGTGGCGCGCCGCCAGCCAGCCGCCGATCACCGGCAGGTAGCGCGGCCGCGCGGCGATATCCAGGTGCAGCGTGCGCACCGCGTCCTCGACCACCAGGCGCGAGCGGATCAGTTCGATCTCGGCCGCGGTGGACGACTTGGAATCAAAGATCGACGACAGCGACTGCAGCGAATTCTGGTTGTTGGCGTTGGCGTCGCCCTTGCTGTCCTCGACCTGAATCAGCGCATCGGCGCGATAGACCGGCTTGGCGGTCATCGCGTAGATCGAGCCGCCCACCAGAGCCAGCAGCGTGATGGCGGCGATCATGCGCCAGTTCTCCAGCAGCGTGACGAGGTAGTCGGACAGCCGCAGTTCCGGCGCCGCCGGTGGCTCGACGTATTGGGTCTCTAGCAGGTTTGACATGGTGTCACGCCTCCCTTGCCGCCCGCGTCGCGGGCGAATGCCTCGGTTCAGTACGCGTTGCTGTGGAACAGGCCCTTGAACACGGTGGCAGCGATGATCCGCATGTCCAGCGCGAAGGACCAGTTCACCAGGTAGTACAGGTCGTAGGCGATGCGGCCCTCCATCTTCTCGATGCGATCGGTCTCGCCACGGTAGCCGTTCACCTGCGCCCAGCCGGTGATGCCGGGCTTGATGCGATAGCGCTGGATGTAACCCGACACCAGCTTGCCGTAGTGGTCGTCGTGCTCGAGCGCATGCGGGCGCGGGCCCACCACCGACATGTCGCCGCGCAGCACGTTGAAGAACTGCGGCAGCTCGTCCAGGCTGGTGCGGCGCAGGAAGGCGCCGACCCGTGTCACGCGCGAGTCGCCGCGCCTGGCCTGGGTGAGCTGGCCGGCCTGCTCGGTGTGCACGCGCATCGAGCGGAACTTGTAGATGCGGAAGACGCGCCCGTCCGCGCCCTTGCGCAGCTGCGAGAACAGCACCGGGCCGCGCGACGACAGCTTGACCGCGATGGCGATGGCCGCCAGCAGCGGCGCCAGCCCGATCAGCGCCAGCGCAGCGAAGAGCCGGTCGAAGATGTCCTTCTGCGCCAGTGCGCTCGGCGACAACGGCGACGCCGCCAGGTTGATCGCGTGCATGCCGATCAGGTCGATCATGCCGCCGTCGAACAGCGCCACCGTGCGCAGGTCCGGCATAAAGCGGATGTTGATCAGCTCGTCGCGGAATGCCGCCACGAATTCAAGGATCGTGCGCTCCTGCGACAGCGGCAGCGCCAGCCACAGCTCGTGGATTTTCTGCGTGCGAACGTAATGGGCGAAGGCGGCGCGGTCCTCGAAGGTCGGCACGCGCACGTTGAGGCCGCCGGCCGCCGGCGCTACGTTGAACGCCGCCACCACGCGAAAGCCTGACGCCGGCGACTCCGCCACGCGCCGGATCACGGCGTTGCAGTGTGCGCCGCTGCCGACCACCGCTACCTGGTGCAGGTTCATGCCGGCGCTGCGCATATGGCCCAGCACCATGTGCGCGAGCAGCCGCGACAGGATCATCAGCGCGCCGGTGCTGGCCGTCCAGTAGGCGAACCACAGCCGCGACACCATGTCCAGCCGGTGCACCGAGAACATCACCATCACGCCGAACAGCTGCACCAGCAGCCATGCCAGCGCCACCTGCCCCGCCAGGCCGAGCTTGGAACGGCCGCGCCACGACTCATAGATGCCAAAGGCCGGGAACAGCGCCAGCGTGAACGCCGCCGACAACGCGATGAACAGCTCGAACAGGGCACCCTGCTCGATCGCATCGAACCGAAACTGCGCGGCCAGCAGTGCACCGGCCAGCACCAGCGCCACGTCGAGCATGCGCGCCAGCATTCCTTCGAGCTTGACCATATCCCGTCCTCCTGCCCGTCCGCCAAAACTGCTTACTGCACTGCGGCCCCACCGCCCCGGGCCACCACTGTTCAGGCACAGCGCCCGTAGTTGTCGTCCATGCGCACGATGTCGTCTTCGCCGAGATAGCCGCCGGACTGGATCTCGATGATCTCCAGCGGCAGCTTCCCGGGGTTCTCCAGCCGGTGCGCCACGCCCAGCGGGATATAGGTGGACTGGTTCTCGCCCAGCAGGAAGGTCTCCTCGCCGCGCGTGACCCGCGCGGTGCCGCTGACGACCACCCAGTGCTCGGCGCGGTGGTGATGCAGTTGCAGCGACAGGCGTGCGCCGGGCGCCACCACGATGCGCTTGACCTGGAAGCGCTCGCCGTGGTCGATCGAGTCATAGAAGCCCCAGGGGCGCCGCACCTTGCGATGGTCCTCGGCCTCGGGCGCGTGCTGCGCCTTGATCCGCTCGACCAGGCCCTTGACGTCCTGAACGTGCGCGCGGTCGGCCACCAGCACGGCGTCGGCGGTCTCTACCACCACGATGTTGCTGGTGCCCACGCAGGCCACCAGCCGGCCGTCCGAGTAGGCATAGCTGGCGCTGGCGCCTTCGAACATCACCCGGCCGCGCGCGGCATTGCCGTCGCCGTCCTTCTCGGTCGCGTCCCACACCGCGTCCCACGAGCCGAGGTCAGACCAGCCCGCCGTGAGCGGCACGACCACGCCCTGGCAAGGCGCGCCAGGCTGGTCGAGCCGTTCCATCACCGCGTAGTCGATCGAATCGGACGGGCACTGCAGGAACGGTTCGCCGTCGGGGCGGAAATACGGCGGCTGCAGCTTGCCGCCGATCACCGCGGCCATGCACGCCTCGTAGATCGCGGGCTGCAGCGCCTGCAACGCGCGCAGCCAGACCGTCGCGCGCACCACGAAGATGCCGCTGTTCCACCAGTAGTGGCCGCTCTGCACATACTGCGCGGCGATCTCGATGGCCGGCTTCTCGACAAACCGCGCGATATCATGCGCGCCGTCGGCATGTCCCTGGCCCAGCCTGATATAGCCGTAGCCGGTCTCAGGGCGCGTGGGCGGCACGCCCAGCGCTACCATCGCGCCGCGCTCGGCATGCCCGGCGGCGATGGCGATGGCGCGGTGGAAGGCAGGGCCATCCAGGATGGCGTGGTCGGCCGGCATCACCACCAGGATCACGTCTTCGCCCTTGCCTTGCGCCAGCCAGGCGGCGATGGTCAGCGCGGGCGCCGTGTTGCGCCGCGCGGGCTCGACCACCAGGCGGGCCGGGATGCCGCTCTTGCTCAGTTGCTCGGCGGTGGTGAAGCGGTGCTCCTCGCCGCAGGCGATGATGGCTTCCGGCACCACCTCGCGCTCCGCGCCGAAATCCGACAGCCGGCGCAGCGTGGCCTGCAGCAGCGAGTCGGTGCCGACCAGATCGATCAGTTGCTTGGGATAGTGCTCGCGCGACAGCGGCCACAGCCGCGTACCGGCACCGCCGGCCAGCACCACCGGCGCGAGCCGCAGCCGCTGCGCCAATGGCGGAACGCCATCATCGGGCGCAGGCCTGTCGCCCTGTGCAGCCGCTTCCTGCTCGGCCGGCACCGCCGCGCCCTCCGGATTCGACACCGCTTGCGTCGTGTTCAACATGGCAAAGCCCTCCAAACTCGGCAACCAGGCGCGCGCGGCCTCGCGCGGGCGAGTTGCGCCCGCCGCGGTGCCTCGCGGAGCTTTTCAAACAGCAAATCGGGGGTGATGGATGCGCGCGGGCGCGCCTCAGCCGTCGGTGGCGGCCCGGTGTTCCCGCTGTTCCCTGTGGCGCTGGCGGAATTCCGTCGGTGAGACCGACAGCCGCTTGCGGAAAATCTTGGCCAGGCGGTCACCATTGCCCATGCCGGAGCGGCGCGCCACCTTGTCGACCGGCAGCTCGGTCTCGGCCAGGAAGCCGCAGGCCGTCTCCAGGCGCGCGCGCAGCAGGAAGTCGGAAGGCGTGACGCCCATCTCAAGCTTGAAGCGACGCAGGAAGTTGCGTTCGCTCATGGTCGCAACCTCGGCGGCGTCGGCGATCGAGATATCGTGCTCGCAGTTCTGCTGCAGCCAGCGCGCGGCGGCGCGGATCTTGTCGGCGGGGCTGGTCAGGCCGGCGTCGCCCAGCCGTGGCAGCAGCTGGTCGCTCCAGGCGGGCAGCACGCGCTCCACCACCGCGCGCGCCACGTCGACGCCCAGGTCACGGCGGATCACCGCCAGCGCCCCCTTCATCGACTCGAAGCGCAGCTCGGCGTCATCGCCCGCCGGCACCGCCGACAGGTGCGGGCGGCGTGGCGCCTCGGCTGGCTTCATCACGCCCGCGGCCACCAGCACCGCACGCCCCTCCGCGATCGGCCGCACGCTGTCGGTGGTGGAGCAAGCGGCACGCAGCCAGCACAGCAGGCGCGTGTCGCTGGCTGCGGAACGGGCGCCCTCACCGCCGGCGATAAACAGCATGTCGAGGCCGGCGGGACGGCGCGGGTCGAGGCTGTCGGTCCATACCCGCACCGCGGCCGAACAGGTCACGCTGCCACCTTCGACCGACAGGAAGCGCACGTCATAGGTGATGCGCCCGCCACCGCTGGGCGCCGTGATCTCGTTGGCGGTCTGGAACAGTTCGGCAACCAGGCCGGCGCCGAGCAGGGAAAATCCGTCGTAAAGCAGGATTCCGATTCGCCGCGAGGTGCAGCGTAAAGCGTTTATGGACAATGCACTGGAAAAGACACTGGCAGCGGGCGGCTCGATCTGGGCGTACGGCATGATTTTCCCCCAACACCTTCATTGGTTTCTTTCTGGCGCGAAACCGTTTGTATTGCATTGCATCATATACATTGCCGTTTCGGTTATTCCCGGACTGTCCGATACCGGCGATGTCTTGGCGGAAGGCATCGACCGCCTTCTCGCATATTCCGCAACCTGCTGTTACAAAACATGTTTTTCCATGCAATACGCGACTCCCTCATTCGCAAAATCAGCTATGTCGCGCCATTAAAAGCAATATAGTCCTTACGCTGCATTGCAACAAAAACGCACCAATTCGAACGTGATATAAATCACACTACTACGTGATCTGGTGCATTCTTAATTCACCAAGTGAGGGAAAACGCGCTTGGAATTTGACGCAAATGCAACAGTCCTGGCGACGTGCCCCAAATTGAGGAAGTGGAGTGATTTTGGTGCGCCCAGCTTTGTCGGCGGGAATGCGCCACGTGGTGCCGGCTCGTCGTCGGCGGGCTGACTGCGTCAATGTCCGGACCTGCCTCTCAAGCCACCCCGAGCACCTCTCTCGCAATCGCCTCATAGCGCCGGGCCGTATCGCGCAACGTCAGTCCCTCCAGTGGCCGCCGCGCTCGTGGTTGCCCCAGCGCGCGTACCAACGCCTGCGCATAGGCATCGATATCTGCGCAATCGACCAGTTGCACGCAATCATGGCCGCCGGCGAACGCAAACGCGGGGATGTCGCTGGCCACCACCGGGATGCCGCTGGCCAGCGCTTCCAGGAAGGCAATGCTGTGTGCCTCCGAGGCGGACGGCATCGCAAACACCGAAGCCTGGGCGAGCAGCGCCGGCACGTTGTCGCAGGGACCGTTGATGCTGACCATGCCGCCGAGCCCGAGCTCGGCCACCAGCGCCCGCACCCTGGCGTAGTACACCGGGTCCTCTATCACGCCGTACAAAGCCATCCGGGCCTGCGGCGCCTGCCGCAGCATGGCGTGGAACGCGCGTACGGTGCGCAACTGGTTCTTGACCGCGTCATAGCGCCCGATCTGCAGCAGCAACGGCGCAGCACCGGACGGGGCGGCTGGCGGCATCGCGAAGCGGCTGGTGTCGACGCCGTTGGGAATCACGGTCAGGCGCGGATGCGGCCCCACCGCAGCCAGGTAGTCGCGCACATTGCTCTGCGCCACGCCCACCACCGCGCGGGCGCGCCGCGACAGCAGCCGTTCGGCCCAGCGGAACAGGTCGCGCTCGAAGTCATTGACCGCGGAATGCATGACATACACCACCGGCACGCGCGAGGGCAGCGCGCGGGCATAGAACGCGGGAATGGTCGCGTGCGCGAAAACGATGTCGGGCCGCCAGCGACGCATCACGCCATGCAGGTACCAGAGCCGCGCCAGCGGGCGCTGGGCTTGCTTCGGGAAGCTGCATGCCACGCCGGCCGCGGCAAGCTGGGCCCGCAGCGGCGTGAAGTCGGCGTGCGCGGGCATCAGCGCGGCCACTGCCACCGCCTCGCCGCAGCCCTGCTGGTACAGCGCGAGGTCGCGCACCAGAATTTCCGCGCCCGACATGCGCGGCGTCAGTACCAGATGGAGTATGCGCATGACTTTCTCCTGATTACTTGCTCCTGAAGACCCGGACCAGCATCCATGCCATCGCGCTGGCGAGCCCGACGGTCATGGACCAGGCAATGCCGATGGCGCCCCACCAGTGCGTGGCCGGCGCCACGCACGCCAGCAACACGCCGGCCTGCACCAGCGAGGCATGGGTCGTCACGTGCGGCTCGCCGATGGCGCGCAGATAGGCCACCAGCAAGGCGATCAGTGCGCCGATCGCCATGTTGAGCGCGAATACACGGAACAGCGGCACGGCCTCGAGCCACGTCGATCCGAGCAGCAGCAGGAACAGCGGCTCGGCCACCAGGTTGAGCGCCACCACCGCCAGTACCAGTGCCAGCGCAGCCAGCCCCAGCAAGCGGCGCAGCAGGCGTGGCGCGGAGCCGTCCTGCTGCCGGTGGCGGGCGGCAAAGGTGGGGAACAGGTACTGCGACATGGCGATGCCGGCATCGGCCAGCAGCATCTGCGCAAGCTTGGAAGACATCTGGTAGGCGCCCAGTTGCGCCGGGCCCAGCAGCTTGCCGACCATGACCTTGTCGAACTGGTTGAGCAGCAGGTTGATTACGCTGGCCGCCCAGATCCAGCGGCTGAAGCCGACGTAGTGCCCGATGCCGGTCCAGCGCAGGCGCAGCGGCGGGCGTGGACGCATCGTGGCCCAGGTCAGCGCGGTCTTCAGCGCTTCGGCGCCAAGCAGGCCGATCACGACGCTGTAGGCGCCCGCGCCGGCCAGCGCGCACACCACGCTGAGCGTGCAGTCGGCAAGGGCCGCGGCAATCTCCAGCGCGGCTACCCGGCTGAAGCCGCGCTCGCGCGTGACGACATAGTAGGCGGGGGAAGCCACCCCGCGCAGCAGCGGCAGCACGGCGGCAAGCTGCAGCAGCGGCAGCGCCCCGGCCAGGTGGAACTGCGCTTCGAGCAGCGGCGCCAGCGCCAGCAGCAGCAATGCCACCAGCGCGCCGCGGCAGGCCAGGGCCGACCAGATCGCGCCGAGCTCGGCCAGTGCCGGCGCGCGCAGGCCCTGGATCACGGCCTGCGGCAGGCCGGTGTCGCTGAGCGCCTCGGCGATCGCCACCGCCAGCAGCGCGACCCCGGCCACGCCGAGCGCCTCGGGCCCGAGCAATCGCCCGACCACCAGGAACTTGACCGCCACCATGCCGCGCACTGCCGCCTGCTGCGCCAGCACCCATACGGCCGAGCTGGCGGGCGGCCGTCTGCGCGACTGCACCGCCAGGAACTTCAGCGTCTTGATCATGGGATTCCCGTCCTTGCTGCCGTCCGGCTCCTGCGGCCTCACCAGCCCTTCCGGTGGCGGCAGGCGGCAACGACACGCAACGGACTTAACTAGAACGCGGCGCGGCCGCAGCGTCCCGCCATCGCATAGCTGATTTCGGCCAACGCGGCGCGGCGCCACACCAACCGCCTTAATCCGTCAGCCGGCCGCTGGATATTGGCGTCTGCCGACGTATGCGCGCTGCTAGTGTTGCGATAACACCGGCCGGCACCCAGGGAATGACGATGTCCGACTCCTGCCTCTTCATCATCGAGCCCGATTTCACCGGCCACCGCTGGCGCTACGTGGAATGGGCGCTGCAGGCCTTTGCCGAGGCCGGCCGGCGCTGCGTGGTGGTGACCGACCAGGCCAACCTTGCCCATCCGCTCGCGCAGGCGCTGCAGGCCGGCAGCTCGCCCGGCTGCACACTGATAGCCATGCCGCTGCCGGCCGACGCGGGCCGGGGCGCGGGCCGCATCGCCTACGTGCGCTACTGGCGCATCTTCCGCCACCTGTTCCGCCAGGCTGCCGCCGCGCAGCGCTGCGAGCAGGTACTGGTGCCCTACGCCGACTACTTCCTGTGGGCATTGCCGCTGCTGGGCTCGCCATTGGGCGCGACGCCGTGGGTGGGCATCACGATGCGGGCCGGCTTCCACCACCACCGCGTGGGCGTACGGGCCCCTCGCCATCCGCTGACCAATGCGCTCAAGGCGCTGCTGTTCCGGCGCGCGCTGTCGGCGCCGGGGCTGAAGACGATGCTGTCGATCGACCCCACGCTGCCCGGGTGGTATGGCAACCGGGCCGGTGCCACACTGGCCTACCTGGCCGACCCGAGCCCGGACATGACGCCTGCCACCCAGGCGGCGGCGCGCGCGCGGCTGGCACTGGACGACGGCCCGGTGCTGCTGGTCTACGGCGCCATCACGGCGCGCAAGGGCATCCGCGAACTGGTGGCCGCGCTGGCCGCCCGCCCCGGCGCCCCGCGGGTGGTGGTAGCCGGCGTGCAGGACGACGAGACCCGCGCATGGCTTGGCGAAGCCGCCGCCAGCCTGTCGCCGGCGCCGCTGCTGCTGGACCGGTTCATTCCCGAGGCGCAGGAGGCCGACCTGTTCTCCGCCTGCGACGCGGTGTGGCTCGGCTACAAGAGCCACTACGGCATGAGCGGGGTGCTGGTGCAGGCTTACCGCTTCGGCAAGCCGGTGCTGGCGACCGCCGACGGCCTGATCGGCTGGTTCTGCCGCGGCCGCGATCTGGGCCCGGTGATGGACGACCTCTCGGCAGCCGCTATCGGCCGCGCGCTGGACCAACTGGCGCAGGCGCCGCCCGCCGCCACGGCAGCAGCCGCGGGCGCCGACTCGCGCGCGCAGCTGCTGGCGCGCCACACGGTCACCGAATTCAAGATGACGCTGCGCCGGGCCGCGGCATGACCCGCCGCGCCGGCCGCACCGACCGGAGACACTACCGATGCCACTTCCACACCAAGCCGGGGCGCCGGCGCCTGCCCGGCTGCGCGAGCTCGACTTCATCCGCGGGCTGGCCATCATCGCCGTGATGGGGATCCACTTCCATACCGTCAACACCGGTAGCACCCTGGTCTGGCTGCTCGAATATCCGCTGAAGAACTTCGGCCGCGAAGGCGTGACGCTGTTCTTCACGCTGAGTGGCTTCCTTGTCGGGGGCCTGCTGATGCGCGAGCTGGCCGAGCGCGGCACGATCGATGCGCGCCGCTTCATCATCCGCCGCATGTTCAAGATCTGGCCCGCTTACTACGCGCTGATTCTGTTCCATGCCATTGTCGGCCGCCACCCGCGCGATTCCTTCCTGGTGCAGAACCTGACCCACCTGCAAAACTACCTGGGCTCTTCGATCGCCCAGACCTGGAGCCTGGCGGTGGAAGAGCATTTCTACCTGCTGCTGCCGCCGGCGCTGCTGCTGGCCGCGCGCCTGCGCCTGGGACCGCGCGTGCTGCTGTGCCTGCTCTGCACCACCTGCCTGGCGGTGCTGGTCGCGCGCAGTGCGGCAGTGGCGTCAGGCGAGATCCAGGCTGCCTATGTCTACACCCACTACCGCGTCGACAGCCTGCTGTTCGGCGTGATGCTGGCAATCCTGTACTGGCTGCTGCCGGGGCACTACCGCAAGCTGGCGACGCGACGCGCGTGGCTGATGCTCGCGGTGGCCACGCTGCTGGTGTGGCTGGTGTTCCTGCAGGACGAGATCACGGTCGAGGAGAGCATCGGCTTCACCATCCAGTCGATCGGCTTCAGCGCGCTGATCATGCTGGTGCTCGAGCATTCAGGCCGGCTGCGCGACACACTGCCCTACCGCTGGGTGGCATGGGTGGGGCTCTACTCCTACGGCATCTACCTGTGGCACACGGTGGCCCGCGAGCCAGGCAAGATCTTCATCAGCGCCGCGCTCGCCCACGGCGTGCCACCGATGGCCACCTGGGCGCTGGCGGTGGTGCTGCAGTTCGCCATCGCCATCTGCGCCGGCTACGTGACCACGCGCGCGGTCGAGTTCCCGTTCCTGCGGCTGCGCGACGCGATCTTCCCTGACCGCCGCGCCAGCACCGCGCCAGCGTCGGCGCAGGGCCTGCACGGCCCGCTGCCCTAGTGGCGCCCGTCGCCACGCCACAACACGAAACACGCTAGTGCGTGGCCGCCAAAACCTATTCCGCGCGGGCCAAATGCGCGCGGGGCCGCGTTGCGATGCGGCTGGCGTTCGATAATTTTTCCAACGGGAACACAACCAACACTCGGCACCGAGACAGCCGCACGCCGGACACCTCGATCCGGCGGCAAACGAAGGGGAGGTCGATCATGGAAGGCGAAGCACTGGCCCACCAACCGGAAGGCGCCGGCTTCACGCGCCCCGCTGCCGGCACTGACTGCGTGATCGCGCTGGACCGCGCCGGCAAGGGCAACTACGTGCGCCGGCGCGGCCTGCTGGTCGAGGCGCTGTGGTTCCTGCTCGAGGCCACCATCGTCAACAACAAGCTGGTGCCGTCTTCCGCGCTGCGCGTGTCGCTGCTGCGCCTGTTCGGCGCACGCATTGGCCGCGGCTGCCGGCTGATGCATCCGATCCGCGTCAAATACCCCTGGAACCTGGAAGTGGGCGACGCCTGCTGGTTCGGCGTCGACGTCTGGCTGTACAACCAGGCGCCGATCCGTATCGGCTCGCACGTCTGCATTTCGCAGGGCAGCTTCCTCACCACCGGCTCGCATGCGGTCGATACCAACATGGACCTGATGGTGGCGCCGATCGTGATCGAGGACGGCGCGTGGGTGACCTCGCGCTGCATCGTGCAGAAGGGCGTCACCATCGGGCGCTCCGCGGTGGTCACGCCGATGTCGGTGGTGCACCGCTCGCTGGCGCCCGAAGGCATCTACGGCGGCAATCCCTGCCGCTTTATCCGCAACCGGTTCGACGGCACCGGCCCCGGCCATAGCGCACCCAAGGTGCCCTGAGGAGACTCTCATGCAAGACCTGGCACACACGATCAGCGCCGAGCGCGGCCGCTCGATCGAACTGGACTTCGTGCGCGGGCTGGCGATCATCATGGTGATGGGGATGCATTTCCACACCGTCACCACCGGCTACCCGCTGCTCGCCGCGATCGAGTACCCGTTCAAGCAATACGGCCGCGAAGGCGTGAACCTGTTCTTCACGCTGAGCGGTTTCCTGGTCGGCGGCCTGCTGCTGCGTCAGTACGCGCAAACTGGCCATATCGACGCCGGACGCTTCATCATCCGGCGCATCTTCAAGATCTGGCCGGCCTACTACGCCCTGATCCTGTTCCACGTGCTGGTGGGGCGCCACCCCACCAGCACCTTCCTGTACCAGAACCTGAGCCACCTGCAGAACTACCTGGGTTCGTCGATCGCTCAGACCTGGAGCCTGGCAGTGGAGGAACACTTCTACCTGCTGCTGCCCGCGCTGCTGTTGGTGATGAGCCGCTGGCATGTCAGCGCGCGCACGATCCTGTGGACGCTGGGCGCGCTGTGCGCGGCGGTGCTGGCGGCACGTTGCGCGGCGGTGGCGGCGGGCGACCTGGAGGCGGCGTCGGCCTACACGCAATACCGTATCGACAGCCTGCTGATCGGCGTGATGCTGGCCACGGTCTACTGGATGCAGCCAGAGCTGTACCGGCGCCTGGCCCGCAACAAGGTGCTGCTGGGCGCGCTGGTGCTGGGCCTGGTGGTGTGGCTGGGGTGGCTGCAGAAAGCGCTCGCGCTCGAAGAGAGCGTGGGCTACACGATCCAGGCGATTGGCTTCGTCGCGCTGATCGTGCTGGTGCTGGAATACTCGGCCGGACTGCGCAATGCCTGGCTTTATCGCGCCGTGGCATGGACCGGCGTCTACTCGTACGGCATTTACCTGTGGCACTCGCTGGCGCTGGCTCCAGGCGAACTCTTCATCCGCAAGGCGATGGCCCTCGGCGTGCCGGTGCCGCTGGTGTGGGCCGCGGGGCTGGCGCTGCAGTTCGGCCTGGCGATCGCGGTCGGCTTCCTGACCACGCGTGCGATCGAGTTCCCCTTCCTGCGGCTGCGCGACGCGCTGTTCCCGCCGCGCCAGCCCCGCGCCGGTGCCGCCGCGGGCGGCACCGGTGACGGCTCGGCCGCACTACCCAACAAGCGGCCGACGGCCTGAGCGTCTGATGCCGCTACTGCGGCACGTAGCCTTCGGGCGCCGTCACGCGCGACTGGATCACGGCCGCATTGGCGGACACGACGTAGAGCGGCGTCCCGGTGAGCTGCAGGTTGACCGCGCCGTTGGCATAGGGCACCGAGATCGCGTTGCCCATCATGTCGAGGACCGACACCTGTCCGCTGGTGCCGGGCGCGTCGACCTGCAGGGTGTAGGGGATGCCATAGGTCGTGCTGAAGCCTGCCGCCGCGTTCCAGCTGGCATTGCTGTGCGCCCACAGCGCGGTCACCACCTTGCCGCCGTTCAGGCGCTGGAAGGCGTAGCCATAGGCGCCCGCGGGCAGGCCGGTGAGCGGGCCGAGCGTATTGGTGCCGTCGATCAGGCGCGTCATTGCCGCCACCGCCATGGCCGCGGGCTTGGGGCTGATTCGCTCGGGCCCGTAGCCACCGCGTGCGTTGTCCAGGTCGAAGAACACGCCATAGCCGGCCTGACCGGTCGAATCGGGCGTGTCGCTGGCATAGAACACGAAGGTCACGTCTGCGCCTTCGCCGAGCAGGATCAGGTGGGTGCGCGCCACCACCGAGCCGTGCCCGTACAACACGTTGGGCGTCGGGTAGGCCGGGCCGTATGCGGTGCCGAGGTCGTAGCTGATGCCGGTCTCGGTGACGAACAGCTTCGCACCGCGCTTGAGCTGGCTGGCAACGGCGTGGCGCAGCTCGCGCATTGCGGCCGGCAGCGCATTGGCGGCGACCGCCGCGTCGCTGTCGCCCACCAGCCGTTCGGGCGGGTGCGACGGCGAGGTGCCGATGTCGTAGTAGCCATGCACGGTGACGCCGTCGAGGGAGGGCCCCAGTCCTTGCGGCACCAAGCGGTTCAGCCAGCGGGTGTTCTCGCGCACCATCGCGTTGGTGACGCCCATCACCACTGCCGCCGGATCGGTGCCGTGGATGCCCTGCCAGGTGGCGCGGTACATCGCGACAAGGTTGGCGTCGGTGTCCAGCCACGGCAGCCCGCCAGTGTAGTCGGGCTCCCAGGTCACCTGGTAGTAGTTGGCCGACTGCGCCGGGAAGTATTGCTTGCGGATCCGGTCTGACTCCTGGCCGACGCGGCCCATGTAGTTCTGGTAGTCCGCCAGCGATTTGGGCGCATAGCTATGGGTGGCCACCCCGGTGGGACTGGCCCAGGCCGGGATGCCGTCGAGCTGGATCAGCCGCATCAGGTCGCCCGGCTTGAAGAACGGTGCCAGGTTATCGGCCTGCGCCGAGAAGGTGTTGGGCCCGTTGGGCTCCGTCTTGTACCAGTTGCGGTTGTCGTTGACCCAGCTCAGGCCCAGCGCGGTGTAGAGCGGCCGATAACCGTCGCCGGTGCAGCAGGCTTGGCCGGGCAGCAGGTACGCCGCGCCCTGACCGCCGAAGCGATGCAGGTCCTGCCGTGCAAAGGTTGCCACCGGCAGCACCGGCGTCACATCCGGCAGCACGCCGAAGGTGGCGATGCCGTCCGGCCGCGTGCCGCGGCTGCGCAGCGCGCCCTGCCCCGAACCGAGGCTGGCCGAGATGGCGAAATAGCCGGCCAGCGCTGACATGCAGTCAAGCGTGGTGGTGCGCGCACCGGCCGCGGCAGGAAAACTGCCCTGCGCCCGCACGGTGCCCCAGGCATCGGCGATCTGCCAGTTCACGATGTCGTCAGCGCCGGTGCGGGTCGTAAAGCGCAACTGGAAAGCCGCACCCGCAGCCGCCATGCGGGTGCCGTCGCCACCGACGAAGTCAGCCTCGATGGCATCGCCGGCGCCACCCGCCGCCACGCCTGCGCCGGGCTTGTTGCAACTGAGCACGGCGCGGGTGGGGCTGCCGGGGCTGGGTGTTGGCGCGAACGGCTCGGTCGCGGCGCTCGCATACCAGCAGCCCTTGGCGGCACCCGGCGCAGGGTCGCCGAACACGCCGTTGTTGCAGGCCACGCCGTCGGAAAAGGTCTTGGTGACGTACTGCGTCGAGGTGCCGTACTTCACCACGCGCGTACCGGTGAAGGTGCAGAAGCCATTCTCGCTGCCGCATGCGACCCAACTGTTGTCGACCGCCGCAGAAGCCGTGCCGGCGTCGTACCAGCAGCTCTTGGCCGCGCCGGGCGCAGGGTCGCCGAACACGCCGTTGTCGCAGGACGTACCGCCGGTGAAGGTCTTGATCACGTACTGGGTCTCGGTACCGTACTTGACCTGGTGGGTGCCGCTGAACACACAGGTCTTGTTTTCGGTCGCGCACAGGGTCCAGGCGTCCGCGGCCTCCACGGCCAGGCTTGCGTTCCCGCCGCCATCGGCGCCGCCGCCGCTTCCGCTGCCACAGCCGGACAAGGCAAACAGCAGCGAACACCACAGGCACAGGCTCGCGAAAACGGTGCGCAGGCGCGGCAGCGCCGCCGCGCTTGCCTTGGGGCTGGTACAGATCGTCATGGCTTCTCCATGGTTGGTCCCAGAGTTGGGGGCGAGGCGAGGCGCAGTGTCACGCGCCCGGCCCGGGCCGGAGGCGCCGGCGGCAGGGCCCGCCGTGCATGGCGCAAGCCGCGGATGGGCCGGACTACCGCCGTGGCGCCCGGCGAGATATGCCGGGTCCGGCCGGACAGGTGATGGGAGCGCAGGCGCTGACCGGCAGCGTGCACGGCCGCAGGTCCGGCACTGTCCGGCCGGTTCCGGAAGCTTAGTTAGGGCATGCCGGATTGATCGGCCAAAACCCTACCTCCAGCCGACGAGAGCGCCGCGTGTGGCGCGCAGCGCAAGCCTATGCCAGGTGCACGCTGGCCGGCCGCTGGCTGATTAAGGCGAACTGTTGGCAGAACGCCACGCGTCGCACGCCATAGGCTGCAGATACCGGCTGCGCTGCACGCCCCGGGGGCGCTGCAGGGACGGTCGCCAGCGTCCCAACCAGATAACAGGACAACGTCATGTTCAAGGTCAAGAAAGCCGTGTTCCCGGTTGCCGGTCTCGGCACGCGATTCCTGCCGGCCACCAAAGCCAGCCCGAAAGAGATGCTGCCCGTGGTCGACAAGCCCCTGATCCAGTACGCGGTGGAAGAGGCGATAGCGGCCGGCATTACCGAGCTGATCTTTGTCACCGGCCGCAGCAAGCGCGCCATCGAAGACCACTTCGACAAATCCTGCGAGATCGAAGCCGAGCTGATGGCGCGCGGCAAGCAGCAGTTGCTGGACGTGGTACGCAACATCAAGCCCTCGCATGTCGACTGCTTCTATGTGCGCCAGGCCGAACCGCTGGGCCTGGGCCACGCCGTGCGCTGCGCCAGCAAGCTGGTGGGCGACGAACCGTTTGCGGTCATCCTGGCCGACGACCTGCTCGATGCGCCCACCCCGGTGCTCAGCCAGATGATCCGGGTGTTCGACCACTACCACAGCTCGGTGGTTGGGGTAGAAGAGATCGCGCCGGAGGATTCGCGCGCATATGGCGTGATCGCCGGCAAGCCCTGGGACGACCGCGTAGTGAAGATGTCCGGCATCGTCGAGAAGCCGGCGCCGCAGGCGGCGCCTTCGCGGCTGGGCGTGGTGGGCCGCTATGTGTTCACACCGCGCATCCTGGACCACCTGCAGGCACTCAAGCCCGGCGCCGGCGGCGAGCTGCAGCTGACCGACGGGATCCAGGCGCTGCTCGCCGAAGAGCAGGTACTGGCCTACCGCTTCCACGGGCGACGCTTCGACTGTGGCAGCAAGCTGGGCTACCTGATGGCGACGGTCGAATTCGCGCTGCGCCACGCCGAGGTGGCCGAGCCCTTCAAGCATTACCTGCGCACCGAGCACGCGCTCGGCGTGCCGGGCCGCCTGGCCACGCTGCCGACGGCGGCCGGTGGCATCGCCGAGCTGCAGCCCGACTCCGAATCCGCAGGCGCCAGGGAGTCCGAGTCCCCGACGGTCATTGAATCGCTGGCCGCGGCGGATGCCTAGTGTGCCCGGCAGCCGGACCCCCGCCGGCTGCCGCGGCGTGCGGGGCACTTGAGCCCGCCTTGTGCGGGCTCATTTTTTTTGGCGGCGCCGCCGGATACCGTGGCTAGCGGAAGTACGCCCGCGTGTTCTCGTGCACGTCGTCGCAGCCGAGGATCTCGGCCGGCGGCATCCAGCGGTACTCGCTGTGCTGGTCCGCCGGCGCGGCCAACTCCATGCCCGCCACCCGCACCGCATAGGCCAGCACCACATAGTGCGTGCCAATATCCGGCGCACCGGTGAAGTTGTCCGGGTAGAAGTGCTCGTACACGCCCAGCATGCGGGCCTCGCGCCGCCGGAGATCGAGCCCGAGCTCGTCCGCAGCCACGCGCCGGAAGGCGTCGTCCAGGCGCTCGTCCTTGCGGACGCGCCCGCCCGGCACGAACCAGTTGCCCTGCGCCGGCCGGTTCCTGCGGCGGCCCAGCAGGATGCGGCCACCCGGCTCGGCGACCACCAGGTCGATCGCCACCAGCGGCGCGCCGCGCACCACCGCAAGAAAGTCGTCTCTGCTCAGCATGGCTGTCGCGTCAGTGGATTTCGTCATCGGCAAAGTGTAAGGCACCGGGGCGGCCTCGCCGTCAGCGTCGTTCAGGCGGCAAACGCCAAAATCCCGTGGCCGCCCGCTACGATTTACGCAACGCGGGCGTCGCGCAACGCTAAGCTATCGGCTTTGCCGCTACCCTCACTGCCATGACCCTCGGAATCCTTGCCGCCATCCACGATGAAGTCGATGGCCTGGTGGCCGCCATGCGCCATGACGACAGCCGCGCCACGGTGCACACCATCGGCATGCGCGACTACTACGCCGGCCACCTGTACGGCCAGCCGTGCGTGCTGGTACTGGCGCGCATGGGCAAGGTGGCGGCGTCGGCAACCACGGTCACGCTGATCCGCGAGTTCGGCGCGACCCAGATCGTCTTTACCGGGCTGGCCGGCGGCATCGGCGCTGAAACGAACGTTGGCGACATCGTCATCGCCGACCGCACCATCCAGCACGACCTGGACGCGCGACCGTTCTTCGGCCGCCATGAAGTGCCGCTGCTGGACCGCGCCGAGTTCCCGGCCGACCCGGCGCTGACCGCCGAACTGCAAGCCTCCGCATCGGACTTCCTGCGGCTGGACCTGCCGACCGAGGTACCACGCGATGTGCTGGAGCGCTTCGGGGTGGCGTCGCCGGCATTGCACCGGGGGATGATCGCCAGCGGCGACCAGTTCATCGGCTCACCGGCCGCGGTCGCGGAACTGCGCGAGCGCCTGCCCGGCCTGCTGGCGGTGGAGATGGAAGGCGCCGCGGTGGCGCAGGTTTGCCACGAGTACGGCGTGCCGTATGCCGTGATGCGGACCATCTCGGACCGCGCCGACGACAGCGCGCATGTGGACTTCGCGGCATTCCTGAAGGATGTGGCAAGCCACTATTCCAGTGGCGTGCTTTGGCGCCTGCTGGCCGCAAGGGCGAAAGAGCAGACGGCGGGCGCCGTCTGACCGGGATCAACCCGCGTGCAGATTCCCGACCGGGAAATCAGTTCTGTTTTTACCGCCCGCGCGGCCGGACCGTGCCCCAGAACCCCACCAGCAGCGCCGCGCCGGCGATCACCGCCAGCCAGCTGCTGAGCTGCCCGTCGACAAACAGATGCAGCGCCCGGCCGCCGTAGAAAGCGGCCGCCGCACCCGCCGCGCCCAGCACCAGCGCGGCCGGCAGCGTCACCACGCGCCCCGCCGGATGCAGTCGGCGCGCCGCCAGCCCAACCAGCAAACCCACGATCAAGGTGCCCAGCATCCCCTTCTCCAGTGTTGTACGGATCACAGCCACAAGGGGCTGCGGCGTAACGATACTGCAATCGGCGGCCGCTGCCCCGCCTTGCGGCGCTACGCCTGCAAATAGCGATGCCGGCGGTATAATGGCATCCGGTCCGGCCACGCTTCGGACCGCACCTGTCCCCAACCAATGCAACTGCTCGCGATCGGCATCAATCACACGACGGCACCTGTCTCGCTGCGCGAGCGGGTGGCGTTTCCGCTCGAGCAGATCAAACCCGCGCTCGGCGCACTGCGCTCCCACCTGTCGGGGCGCAGCGGCACCGAAGCCGCCATCCTCTCCACCTGCAACCGCACCGAGATCTATTGCGCGACCGACGTCCTGACGCCGGGCACGGATGGTTTCGAGCACACGCTGCGGTGGCTGTCGCAGCATCACAACGTGCCCGCCGGCGAACTGGCGCCGCACCTGTACGCGCTGCCGCAGTCGGAAGCCGTGCGCCATGCCTTCCGCGTGGCCAGCGGCCTGGATTCGATGGTGCTGGGCGAAACCCAGATCCTGGGCCAGCTCAAGGACGCCGTGCGCACCGCCGGCGAGGCCGGCTCGCTGGGCACGTACCTGAACCAGCTGTTCCAGCGCACCTTCGCAGTGGCCAAGGAAGTGCGCGGTCAGACCGAGATTGGCGCGCATTCCGTGTCGATGGCCGCGGCCGCGGTGCGGCTGGCGCAGCGGATCTTTGAAAGCGTCTCGACCCAGCGGGTGCTGTTTATCGGCGCGGGCGAGATGATCGAGTTGTGCGCGACCCACTTTGCCGCCCAGCAGCCGCGCCAGATCGTGGTGGCCAACCGCACCGTCGAGCGCGGCGAGAAGCTGGCCGAGCAGCTCTCCGGCCAGGGCCTGACCGCGCAGGCGATCCGCCTGACGGACCTGGGCGAGCGCCTGCATGAATTCGATATCGTAGTGTCCTGCACCGCCAGCTCGCTGCCGATCATCGGCCTGGGCGCGGTGGAGCGCGCGGTCAAGCGCCGCAAGCACCGCCCGATCATGATGGTCGACCTGGCCGTGCCGCGCGACGTCGAGGCCGAAGTCGCACGCCTGGACGACGTCTTCCTGTACACCGTCGACGATCTCGGCGCGATCGTGCGCGAGGGCAATGCCCTGCGCCAGGCCGCGGTCGCGCAGGCCGAGGCCATTATCGAAAGCCGCGTGCAGAACTTCATGCACTGGCTGGAAACCCGCAGCGTGGTGCCCGTCATCCGCGAACTGCAGACCAGCGGCGAGGCCATCCGCCAGGCCGAGCTGGAACGCGCGCGCCGCATGCTCGCGCGTGGCGACGATCCTGAAGCGGTGCTCGAAGCGCTGTCCGGCGCGCTGACCCGCAAGTTCCTGCACGGCCCCACCCACGCGCTGAACCACACCCAGGGCGAGGACCGCGAGGCGCTGCTGCGCCTGGTGCCGGGCCTGTTCCGCCACAGCAGCCACTCCGAGCGCTAGCCGCTCTGCTCTTGCGCCGCGCGCCCTGCCGCGCCGGCATGCCGCCGCCCGTCCGCGGGCAGCCCCGGCCCTCCGGCCCACCTCTTTCCCCCGCACCCGATGAAAGCCAGCATGCTTGCCAAGCTCGACCAACTGGCCGAGCGACTCGACGAAGTCAACGCCCTGCTCGCGCGCGAAGACGCCACCGCCAGGATCGACCAGTACCGCAAGCTCAGCCGCGAGCATGCCGAACTGTCGCCGGTGGCCGAGCAATACGGCGAGTACCGCCAGGCGCAGGACGACCTGGCCACCGCGCAGGCGCTATTGGACGATCCGGAGATGAAGGACTTTGCCGCCGACGAGATCGCCAGCGCGCGCGCGCGGCTGGAAACGCTCGAAGCCAGCCTGCAGCGCCTGCTGCTGCCCAAGGATCCCAACGACGACCGCAACCTGCTGCTGGAAATCCGCGCCGGCACCGGCGGCGAGGAAAGCGCGCTGTTCGCCGCCGATCTGCTGCGGATGTACACGCGTTTCGCCGAACGCCAGCGCTGGCAGGTGGAGGTCATGAGCGAGTCCGAGTCGGACCTGGGCGGCTACAAGGAGGTGATCGTGCGGATCGCCGGCGATGCGGCGTTTTCCAGGCTCAAGTTCGAGTCCGGCGGCCACCGCGTGCAGCGCGTGCCGGCTACCGAGGCACAGGGCCGCATCCACACCTCGGCCTGCACCGTCGCGGTGATGCCGGAAGCCGATGAAGTCGGCGAGGTCGAGATCAACCCGGCGGACCTGCGCATCGACACCTTCCGTGCCTCGGGCGCGGGCGGCCAGCACGTCAACAAGACCGATTCCGCTGTGCGCCTGACCCACCTGCCGACCGGCATCGTGGTCGAGTGCCAGGACGACCGCAGCCAGCACCGCAACAAGGACAAGGCAATGAAGGTGCTGGCCGCACGCATCAAGGACATGCAGACGCGCGCCGCGCAGGCCAAGGAGGCCAGCACCAGGCGCAACCTGATCGGCTCGGGCGACCGCAGCGACCGCATCCGCACCTACAACTTCCCCCAGGGGCGCGTGACCGACCACCGCATCAACCTGACGCTGTACAAGATCGACATGATCATGGACGGCGACATGGACGAGCTGCTGTCGGCGCTGTCGGCGGAGCACCAGGCCGACCAGCTGGCGGCACTCGGAGAGGACGCTTAACTCACCCGCGTAACCGTTCCGCCATCAACCGCGCGTAAAGTCGCCGATACAGTTGTATTTCTTGTAAATGCTTGAAACAGCACTAGCAGCGTAAAAGGCCCTGTCTATAATCGATTTCGACCGGCATACGGAGAAGGTGCCGGGTGTATCTCTCTCCCGAAAACATACCCAAGGAAGAAATCATGAAAAAGCTGCTCGCACTGTTGATGATCACCGCGGCGATGGCCGCTTGCAGCAAGAAGGAAGAAGCCCCGGCCGCCTCCAGCGCCGACAGCGCCATGCAAAGCGCGGCTGAGTCTGCGAAGAAAGCGGCCAGCGACGCCGCCGCCGCAGCCGGCAGTGCCGCAGACGCCGCCAAGGCCGCTGCCAGCGATGCCGCTTCGAGCGCTTCGGTTGCTGCGGAAAAGGCCAAGGAAGAGGCCGGCAGCGCCATGGAACATGCCAAGCAGGCCGCCAAGAACGCTGTCAACGCCGGCGCCGACAAGGCCAAGGACGCGGTCAATAAGTAATCGTCCCGGCGGGGGCTTCGGGCCACCGCCGCCAATCTGGCGGTACACTTGGCGCCAAGCCGGAAGTCCCGCCACAAAGCCCCGCCAGGCCTTGCGCCGGTGGGGTTTTTTGTGGCCGGCAACAGAACCGTCCCCTACCCCCCAGATGTCCTCCCCCAACACCGCCGCACTGCCGGCGACGCCGACGCTGCGCGAAGCCCAGACCCTGGCCGCCATGGCCGGCCTGCCGGCGCTGGAAGCGCGCATGCTGCTGACGCACGTCACCGGGCTGAACCGCACCCAGCTGATCACTCGCGACACCGACATGCTCAGCCTGCCCCAGCGCGACGCCTTTGCCACGCTGCTGGCGCGGCGCCTGGCCGGCGAGCCGATGGCCTACCTGATCGGCGAGCGTGAATTCTTCGGCCGCAAGTTCCGCGTCACGCCCGATGTCCTGATCCCGCGGCCCGACACCGAGATCGCGGCCGAAGCCGCGCTGGCCCGGCTGGCCGACGTGCCGCACCCGCAGGTGCTGGACCTGGGTACGGGCTCCGGCATCCTGGCCGTTACGCTGGCGCGCGAGCGCAGCGATGCGCACGTCTGGGCCACCGATATCTCGCCCGGCGCGCTGATGGTGGCGCAGGACAACGCCAGCGCACTCGGCGCCGACCGCATCCACTTCCTGGTGTCGGACTGGTATGCGGCGCTGCCGCCGGGCCTGCGCTTTCACCTGATCGTCAGCAACCCACCCTATATCGCCGAGGGCGATCCACACTTGGCCGAGGGCGACCTGCGCTTCGAGCCGATCGACGCGCTGACCGACCACGAAGACGGCCTGTCCGACCTGCGCGCCATCGTCGGCGGCGCCGGCGCGCGGCTGTTGCCCGGCGGCTGGCTGCTGATGGAACATGGCTTCGACCAGGCGCGGGCCACTCGCAAGCTGCTGGAAGCCGCCGGTTTTACCGACGTATCCACCGTGCGCGACCTCGCCGGCCAGGAACGCTGCACCGGCGGGCGCTGGCCCCGAACACCGACCTCAGGTCCCAACAAGCCCGCCTGAAGCGCGGCGGCGATTCCGGGTAAAATCTCCGGCAAAACAGATCTCCGCCGTGCGGCTGGCCGCGCGGATCCCATTCTCCCCAGGCGGCGCCCGCGCAACGGTCCCGCCCAACCGAAAAGCAAACCATGAGCGACGTGCAGCAAAAGATCGACCAGATCGTCAAGGGCAACCCGGTGGTCCTGTTCATGAAGGGCACCGCGCAGTTCCCGATGTGCGGCTTCTCGGGCCGCGCCATCCAGATCCTGAAGGCCTGCGGCGTGGACGCGCCGACCACGGTCAACGTGCTGGACGATGAAGGCATCCGCCAGGGCATCAAGGAATACGCCAACTGGCCCACCATCCCGCAGCTCTATGTGAACGGCGAGTTCATCGGCGGCTCGGACATCATGATGGAGATGTACCAGAACGGCGAGCTGCAGACCCTGCTGAAGGGCTGAGCCCAGTCATGCCCGTGACCGGCGGCACGCCGCAGCGATTGATCGTCGCCATCACGGGCGCCACCGGCGCCATCTACGGCGTGCGCCTGCTGCAGGTGCTGCGCGCGGCGCCCGGGGTGGAAACGCACCTGCTGATTTCGCCCGCGGGCGTGATGAACCTGCAGCACGAGCTGGATATCAGCCGTGCCGAGGTGGAAGCGCTCGCCAGTGTCGTGCACAACGTGCGCGATATCGGCGCCACCATCGCCAGCGGCTCGTTCCGCGCGCACGCCATGGTGGTGGCCCCCTGCTCGATGCGCACGCTCGCCGCGATCGCGCACGGCTTCTCCGACAACCTCATCACGCGCGCTGCCGACGTCACGCTCAAGGAGCGGCGCAAGCTGGTGCTGATGGTCAGGGAAACGCCGCTGAACCTCGCGCATCTGCGCAATATGACGGCGGTGACGGAAATGGGCGGGATCGTGTTCCCGCCGGTGCCGGGCTTCTATCAAAAGCCGCAAAGCATTGCCGAACTGGTCGACCATACGGTCGGCCGCGTGCTGGACCTGGTCGACCTGCCCGAGATCGGCCAGACGCTCGCGCCCAGCTGGGGCGGACTGAATGGCCGTCCCGGTGACGCGGCAGGCGGCAACTGAACGCTGCTGCCGGGCTCCCTGCCGTTGCTTCAATCCTGCTTCAATTCTTTCTACGCAGCAGCATTCTCCGGCTAACCGCTGTCATTACCAGTGACGATAGCCGCGGCCATAGTAGCCATAGCCGCCGTAGTAGTACGGCCGGGGCGCAACGACCACTGGCGCGGGCGCGACGTAGACAGGCGCCGGGCCTACCGCAGGGCCGGCGGGGGTGGGATAGACGGCGCAGCCGCCCAACAGGGTGACTGACGCCGCCGCGGCGGCCAGTCCAATCGTCAGCATTCTCATGGTTTCGTCCTTGGGGTCGAATCGGGCATGTGCCTGCCCCTGCTGACGTTATACGGGCTGGCCGCGTAATACGGCGTCAAAGGCATGTAAGGCTTGTTACCATTCCCTACGGAAACATCTGATCGACTTCGGGACGCCTTCAGATCTCGAACCTTATTCCCTGCGCCAGCGGCAACGAATCGCCATAGTTGATCGTATTGGTCGCCCTGCGCATATACCCCTTCCACGCATCCGACCCCGACTCGCGCCCGCCGCCGGTTGCCTTCTCGCCGCCGAACGCGCCACCGATCTCCGCCCCGCTGGTGCCGATGTTGACGTTGGCAATGCCGCAGTCGCTGCCCGCGGATGACATGAACCGTTCCGCCTCGCGCATCGATTCCGTGAAGATGCAAGACGATAGCCCGTGCGCCGCGGCATTGTTCAGCGCGATCGCTTCGTCGAAGGTGGTGTACGGCATCAGGTACAGGATCGGCGCGAAGGTCTCGGTCAGCATGGTGTCGTGCTGCTCGTCGGTCATCACCAGCGCGGGGCGCACGTAGCAGGCGTGTGGAAAGCGGTCGGTCAGCAGCCGTTCGCCACCGGTCACGATATTGCCCTGCGCGCGGCAGGCGGCCAGCGCATTGGCCATGGCCTCGCCAGCGGCGTTGTCGATCAGCGGGCCGAGCAGCGTGCCGTCTTCGAGCGGGTCGCCGATGGGCAGGCGGTCGAACACGGTGATCAGCCGGCTGGCCATGGTGTCCATCAGGTCGGCATGGATAAAGCAGCGGCGCAGCGTGGTACACCGCTGGCCCGCCGTGCCCGCCGCCGCGAAGGTGATCGCGCGCACGGCCAGTTCAATGTCGGCGGACGGTGCCACGATGGCCGCGTTATTGCCGCCCAGCTCCAGGATGCTGCGCTTGAACTGTCCGGCGCAAGCGATGCCGACCTCGCGCCCCATGCGGGTCGAGCCGGTGGCGCTGACCAGCCGCACCGCCGGGTGCGACACCAGATGATTGCCCAGCATTCGCCCGCCCGGCAGCACCGGCGAGATGCCGGTGTGCTGCGGCGCCGCCGCCGCCAGCACACGCTCGAGCAGCCCCTGCGCAGCCAGCGCGCACAGCGTGGCCTTTTCCGACGGCTTCCAGATCACGCCGTTGCCACACACCAGCGCCAGCGCCGAATTCCACGCCCACACCGCCACCGGGAAGTTGAAGGCCGAGATCACCCCGCACAGCCCGTAGGGGTGCCAGGTCTCGCGCATCGCGTGCTGCGGGCGCTCGGAGGCAATGGTCAGCCCGTGCAGCTGGCGCGACAGCCCGACCGCGAAGTCGCAGATGTCGATCATCTCCTGCACCTCGCCCAGCCCTTCCTGCAGGATCTTGCCCGTCTCGAGCGACACCAGCCGGCCCATCGCCTGCTTGTGTTCGCGCAGCACCTCGCCGAAGCGCCGCACGATCTCGCCGCGCGCCGGCGCGGGCAGCAGCGCCCAGGTGCTCTGCGCCGCGTGGGCCCGCGCGATCAGCGCATCGGCCTGCGCCGGCGTGCAGGCAGGCACATGGCCGATGGCCTCGCCGTCCACCGGCGAGCGCACGGTCACGGTGCCGGCCGGCGTGCCCTCGTGCCAGGGCCGCGGCAGGCCGATCGAATCCCAGCAGGCAGCGAACTGTTGCGCTTTCATACATGCATCTCCTGTAGCGGGTGCTGCGTGTAGTGGCGGCCGAAGCGGTTGGCCAGGAAGGCGTCGAGCGGCATCTGCTCCTGCCGGACGAAGCCGGACTGCGGCAGCGCACCGGTCGCCACCATATCCAGCGCGGTGCAGATGCCCGCGGCAGTGGTCAGCTGGATCGCGTTGACATGCCCGCCGTTGCCGTCCACCCCGCCGATGCGCGCCGAGAACGAAGCCTGCGTCAGCGGCCCGCGCCCCCGTTCGCCGCCGGCGGGATAGCCGGTGGCAGTGGCGAACACGATTACCACGTCCTGCTCGGTGACCGGGATGGCGCGGTCGAAGATATCGCGCAGCCATTCGCGGCGTTCGCGCAGGCGCAGGTCGTTGAGCAGCAGCTTCATCAGCGTGCAGTGGCCGGGATAGCGGATGGACTTGTAATCGACATTGCGCGCGCGCCCGGCCAGCGTTTCGGGCAGCGTGCCGAGGCCGCCTGATGTATTAAAGGCCTCGTATTCGATGCCGTCCAGCGCGAAACTCTCCAGCCCCTCCAGCGCCGGCAGCTCCACGCGGCGGCCGTCGACGATGGCCTCGCAGGGGTTGCAGTACTCGTTGATCAGTCCCTCGGTGCTCCAGGTCAGGTTGTACTTGAGCGCGTTGCTGGGGTAGCGCGGCAGCGCGCCGACACGCATCTGCAGGTCGAGCAAGCCGCCGCCGCCGCGCAGGAAGCGCTGCGCCAGGTCGTGCCCGACCACGCCGATAAAGCCGGGCGCCAGCCCGCACTGCGGCATCAGCACCGAGCGCACGCCCTGCGCCAGCGAGCGGATGGCCTGGGTGGCGGCCACATCCTCGGTCAGGTCGAAGTAATGCACGCCCAGGCGCGCCGCGACCGAAGCTACGCTGATGGCGGCATGGAACGGCAACGCGTTGAGCACGGCATCGGCGCCGGCCAGCAGCGCGGCGCAGGTGCCCGGCTCGGTGGGGTCGCCGGCGCGCGCCAGCACGCCGCGCGGCAGGCCGTCCAGCCGGCGCGCGTCATGGTCGACCACGCTGACGCGGTAGTCGCCGCTGTCATGCAGCATCGCCGCGATGGTGCGGCCGATCTTGCCCGCGCCCAGCACCGTCACGTGCAGCGGGCGGGCCGCCTTGGGCAGGTCGCGCGGGCCCTGCCGGCCCAGGTTCGAGGGTTGCATGGTGTCTCCCGTCCACAAGAAAGATTGCTCCTGTTGACACGAGTATGGATAGCCGCTGCGACGGAATGAAGGCCCAAGAACGACGAAAACCCGCCATAATCGAACGAAACGACGGGCCCCACCGACGAAATGACAGAACTCGACGCCACCGACCGCCACCTGCTGTCACTACTGCAGGCCAATGCGCGCGAAAGCGCCGCCAACCTCGCCCGGCACCTGGGTATCGCCCGCACCACCGTGGTCGCGCGCATCGCGCGGCTGGAGCGCTCGGGGGTGATCGCCGGCTACGGCGTGCGGCTGGGTCAGAAGATGGAAGACAACGCGATCCTGGCCTACTGCGGCCTGTCGGTGCAGCCCAAGGCCGCGCCTGCCATCCTGCGCGCGCTGCAGCGGCTGCCGGAGATCGAGGAGGTCAATTCCGTCAGCGGCCCGGTCGACTACCTGGTGGCGATCCGCTGCGACACGCATGACCGGCTCGACCGGCTGCTGGACGAGATCGGCATGCTCGACGGCGTCAACCACACCACCACCTCGATCGTGCTGGCGCGCAAGCTCGACCGCCGGCGCGCTGCCGGCTGAAAGCGGTATGCTGCCTACCCGATCAAGCCATTGCGGAGAACACAACATGAACAATCCGATCCGTGTCGCCGTGGGCGGCGTGACCGGCTGGGCCGGCGGCGAACTGGCGCGCGGCGTGGCGCACGCGGCCGACATGACGCTGGTGGCCGGCCTGTCGCGCGGCGCCGCCGGGCAGCCGCTGGCGCAGCTGACCGGCCATGCCGATACCCCGGGCGTGGCCGCCGCCAGCATCGAGGCGCTGGGCGAGACGCCCTATGACGTCTATGTCGAATACACCAAGCCGGCCATCGCCAAGCACAACATCCTGCAGGCGCTGGCGCACGGTGCGCACGTGGTGGTGGGCACCTCCGGGCTGACCGACGAAGACTATGCCGCGATCGACGCAGCCGCGCGCAAGGCCGACCGCGGCGTGCTCGCCTGCGGCAATTTCGCCATCACGGTGGTGCTGCTGCAGAAGTTTGCCGAGATGGCGGCACGCCACCTGGAGCACTGGGAGATCATCGACTACGCCAAGGCCGGCAAGGTCGACGTGCCCTCGGGCACGGTGCGCGAGCTGGCCTACCGGCTCGGCCAGGTCAAGTCCGCCGCGCAGGTGGTGCCGGTCGACCAGGTCAACGGCCCGAAGGAAACGCGCGGCGCCACCATGGCTGGCACGCAGGTGCATGCGGTGCGGCTGCCGGGCTACCAGCTTGGCGTGGAGGTGATCTTCGGCGCCGACGGGCAGCGCCTGCACCTGAAGCACGAGGCCGGCGACGGCTCCACGCCCTATGTCGCCGGCGCGCTGCTGGCGATCCGCAAGGTCCACACCGTGCGCGGCGTGGTGCGGGGGCTGGACAAAGTGATGGAAGGGCTCTGAGGCAAACGCATTGACTCGCGGGCGGCGCTGCCGCCCGCCGCGGTCTTACCAGCTACCAGGCTTTTCCGGCTTGGCGGGCGCCTTGGGCGCCGGCTTGGCGGCCTTGGCCGCGGGCGCCGAGGCCGGCGCCGGATTGAGTTGCTTGTCGATCTCGGCGTCCTTGTCCGCCATCAGCACGCGCGCCTGCGGCAGCAGCATCTCGATGGTGCCGGTGTTGGGGTCTTCCGGCATCGCGTACAGCTCCACGGTCAGCGGCTTCTGCATCCAGCCCGCGTGCAGCGTCTTGACGGTCTTGCCGCCCTTGTCGCGCATGTCGACCTGTTCCTGGCGGAACGGCTTGCCGTACAGCGCCGTGACGCTGTCGGCCGCGGCCTGCTGCGAATTGGCGCCGGCGGTCGGCACGATCAGCCCGACCAGCGCGTTGCGGTCGACAAAGGCCACCACGTGCGGGCCGTCCATGAAGGCGGGGCGCTTGTCGCGCGGCACGCCGACCTGGCGCATCAGGCCGTCGCCCTTCAGTTCGACGCAAAACCCGGTGACGTCGCGGCCGTCGGGCGAGCGCTTGTCGGCGCAATCGGGCAAGGCCGGCAGCGGATTGCCGATTTCCAGCATGCCGAGCATCGGCGCCAGCGCGCTGGTGCCGGACTGGGCCGTGGACTGGGCCGATGGCGGAGAAGCAGGCTTGGCAGCGGCTGCGGCGGCAGGCGCGGCGATGGCGCCGGTGGTGGTGGCGCCCAGCAGGCCGGCAAACGCCAGCCCGGCAACGGGGAATTTCAAATCGGACTCCTGGATAGACCTGGATAAGCCCAGGTAAGAGGCTCCGGGTTGGAGCACGCCCCCGCCCGGATGTTCCGGGCGAATTGCGGTCGCGCGGGGCGACACCGGCACACGGTGGTGACGGAAAAGTCACCACCACCCGGTTCGATACGGGGCGACCGTCAGCTTAACCGATCGCCACGGCGGCTCCGGCACTTGCGGCGGCGCTCAGCCGTGCATGCGCAGGAAGGCCTGGACGAAGGTAGCGACCATCACCAGCACCAGTCCCCACGCCAGCAGGCGCGGCACGCGGCTGGGCGGCAACTGCCGGCGCGGCGTGCGCCGGGCGCCCGGCACCGGCGCGCGCAGGCGCGAAGGCGTCTGCAGGCCGCGGGTATGCCAGACGGTGTCGGGGCCGACATCGCGCAGGCCGGTGCTTTCCTTGCTCGGAGGCCGGGTCTTGCCGGCCGGACGTTGCGAAGCCATCTGTGCTCCCCGGAACATTGCCCATGGATGCCGGCGTCCTGTCATTGGTGTGTGTGCCGCCGGTGCACGCGCGGCCCGATCGGTTTCACTGTGGGCATTGCGCGGCGCCATGGTAGGGCAAAGCCGGGCGGCGCGCCATGGGACCGATGCGCCGACGCGCCGGCGCAACGCTGCCCCGCGACGACTCCGCTCAGCCCGCCGGCGCCTTGCGTACCAGCATCAGCGCCTCGCGCCGGAACGCGCGGCCGGCGCGATGGTAGAACGGGTGCGGCGAGAACTGCCGCGAGATAAACGACGCCAGCAGCGCCGCCGCCAGCAGGAACACCGTCAGGTCCTGCGTGCGCGTCATCTCCATCACGATCACGCTGGCAGTGATGGGCGCCTGTGTTGCCGCGGCCAGGAACGCCGCCATCGACACCAGTGCCAGCACGCGCGGCTCGGCCATACCAGTGGCGAAGTGCGCGACGTTCTCGCCGATGCCGGCGCCGATGGCCACCGCCGGCGTGAAGATGCCGCCCGGGATACCGGCAAAGTAGGACACCACGGTCGCCACCAGCTTGGCGATGCCGAACCACTGCGTGGCATGCGATTCACCGTTGATCAGCGCCGAGGCCTGCTCGTAGCCGGTGCCGAAGGTCGCACCTGCGGTGGCCACGCCGATCACCGCCACCACCAGCCCGCAGCTGAACGCCACCCACACCGGATGCTGCGTCGGCCACGCGCGCCGGTGCGCGGGCAGCAACCCGGGCACGCCGCCGATCAGCGCCTTGGCGAACAGCCCGCCCAGCACGCCATTGATCACCGCGCACAGCAACACCGGGCCCCACGCGTCGCGCAACACCAGCATCGGCACCTTGACGACGAAATACGGGTTGTTGCCCAGCAGTGCCAGCGACACGAAGCCGGCGGTCAGCACGCCGGACAGCACCAGCCGGTCCCAGCGCACCGCGGTGCCGCGGCCCAGCTCCTCGATGGCGAACACCACGCCCGCCAGCGGCGTGTTGAAGGCCGCCGCCAGCCCGCCGGCGGCGCCCGCGGCGATCAGCGCATTGGGATGGAAGCCGATGCGAAAGCGCAGCTTCTCCTGGCACCAGCGGCCCCAGGCCAGCATCGCCGCCGCACCCACCTGCACCGACGGCCCTTCGCGCCCGACCGAGGCGCCCGCCAGCAGCGCCAGCGCGGTCAGTACCACCTTCCACATCGATTGCCGCAACGACACCAGCACGGTCTGTGCGGCGCCCGCGGGCGGCAACGTGACCGCCGCGATCACCTGCGGGATGCCGCTGCCGCGCGCCTGCGGCGCCAGGCGGATCGTCAGCCAGCGCAAGGCGGCCAGCCCGAACGGCAGCATCACGAATGCCAGCCACGGGGTGGCCTGGGTCAGCTGGTGGTTCCAGCGCAGCGCGACTTCGGCGATCCAGGCAAACACCAGCGAAAACAAGCCCACGCAGCCGGCGCCGAACATGAACACGGTGTAGCGCAGCGTGGTGCGCGAGATGCGGCCCGCCTGGCGCGACTTGCGCGAAGCCGCCACGCGGGCGCGGCGGCTGAGCTGGTTAAGCAGGCGGGGATCGGGGGGTGGGGGGCTGGCGTCGGAGGGCGCCTGCGGATCCGGGTGGTTGGCGGGATCCGGGGAACCGGGATCGGCGGAATTCGGATCTTTGGGATCGGTGGGCTCGCGCTCGGTCATGACAGGGGGTTACGTAGGCATCCGGTGCGGCGCCTGGGCGGTGCCGGGATGACATCGAACTATACGCCCATCGTGGCGGCGTCTGGCGGGTGCTGGCCGGTGATCGACGGCAGGATGTTGGGTAGCGTGTTGACGCGTGGTGGTCCGGACTCGCCTGCCCTCACCCCCTGCCCTCTCCCGCTTGCGACGCTTGCGGGAGAGGGCAGGGGGTGAGGGCCGGCGCCTGATCGGAGTCGTGGCGTTACGTGGTCCAGCTCAGTCCAGCGTGATGTTGTTGGCCCGGATCACCTTGCCCCAGTGCTCACGATCCGCCTCGATATAACGGTCGATCTCCGCCTGCGAGCGCGGCTGCTGCACGATCAGCCCCAGCGCGTTGAAGGTCGAGCGAAACTGCGGATCCTTCAGCACGTGCGAAGCCGCAGCCTGCAGCCTGGCCACCGCATCCGCCGGCGCCTGCGCCGGCACCGCCAGGCCGAACCAGGTCGCAGCCTGGAAATTCGGATAGCCGCTCTCGGCCACCGTCGGCACGTTGGGCAGCACATCCAGCCGCGTGCGACCCGTCACCGCCAGCGCCTTGAGCTTGCCACCCTTGACATGCGGCAGCGAGGTGCTGACCACGTCGACCATCAGCTGCACATCATTGGCCAGCAGCGCCGCCAGCGCCGGCGCGCTGCCGTTGTAGGGGACGTGCGTGACGTTGATGCCCAGCTCGGTCTTGAGCATCTCGGTAGCCAGCTGCAGCGCGTTGCCCAGGCCCACCGAGGCATAGTTGAGCTTGCCGCCCGCCGACCTGGCATAGGCCGCGAACTCGCGGATATTGTTGGCCGGCACCTGGGCGTTGGTCACCACCACCAGCGGCACCTCGGCGCCGATGGAGAAGATCTTGAAGTCCTTGGGCGGGTCGTAGGTGATCTTTTTGTACAGCATCGGGTTGAGCACCATGCTGCCGTTGGTGGCCAGCACCATGGTGTAGCCATCGGCGGGTGCGCGCGCCACGCTGTTGGTGCCGATCATGGTGGCGGCGCCGGGGCGGTTTTCCACCACCACGGTCTGGCCGAGCTGGCGCGACATGCCGTCGGCCAGCGCGCGTCCGAACTGGTCGGTCGAGCCGCCGGGCGTGTACGGCACCACCAGCTTGATCGGCCGGTCGGGGTAAGCGGCCTGCGCCACGCCCCACATGGCCAGCGCGCACCCCGCGCCGGCTGCCATCGCGGCGAGCCATGCGCGCCGTCCGGTGTTGTTGCTGTGCATCGCGTCTCCTCCTGTCACTGTCTTTTTCGTGCGGCCCGTGGGCGCCGGCGCTCAGACCCGCCGCTGGCGGCCTTCCCAGTATCGGTCACGCAACCGGCGCTTGGCGAGCTTGCCGGTCTCGTCGCGCGGCAGCTGCGCCTCGATCACGATGCGGCGCGGCACCTTGAAGCCAGACAGGCGCTGGCGCAGCCAGTCGATCACCTCGGCCTCGCGGATCTCCACGCCGGGCATCGGCTGCACCATGCCGAGCAGGCGCTCGCCGTATTCGTCGTCGGGGATGCCGAACACCACGCAGTCGGCCACGCCGGGATAGCGCACCAGTTCGTGCTCGATCTCGGCGGGGTAGATGTTCACGCCGCCGGAGATCACCATGTCGGAGGCGCGGTCGCAGATAAACAGGTAGCCGTCGGCATCGACATAGCCCATGTCGCCCAGCGTCACCAGGCCGTCGCGGTCGATGGCGCGGCGCGCGGCGTCGTTGTTGCGGTAGCTGAAGTCGGGATAGGCGGGCTGGCGCACGTAGACCAGGCCGACCTCGCCCGGCGCGCACTGGCGGCCGTCCTCGTCGAGGATGCGCAGCTGCGCGGCGTCGACGGGCTTGCCGGCGGTGCCGGGGCGCTCGGCGGCATCGGCCGGGGTGGCGACGGTGATCATGCCGGCTTCGCTGGAGGCGTAGGTTTCGTGGATCACCGGGCCGAGCCATTCGAGCATGGCGCGCTTGACGTCAGGGGAGCATGGCGAGCCGGTGGAGGCGACGAAGCGCAGCGACGACAGGTCGTACTTCGCCCGAACCTCGGCAGGCAGCTTGAGCAGGCGCACGTACATGATCGGCACCAGGTAGATCACGTCGATGCGGTGTTTTGCGATCAGCGCCAGCACCTGCTCGGCATCGAAGCGTGGCGTGAGCACCAGCCGCTCGGCCATCTGCAACGCGTTCTGGATAAACGAGCCCGGCGCGCTGTGGTACAGCGGCGCCGACATCAGCGCACGGCAGCCCGGCTCCAGGCCGTAGGTCTGCCGCACCACCGAGCGCATGCGCGCAAGCTGGCTTTCCAGCTGGTCGAGTGGCACCGGCTGGCGCACCACGCCCTTGGGTCGGCCGGTGGTGCCGGAGGTGTAGGCCATATGGCCGCGCGGGGCCACGCGCGGGCCGTCGTAGGCGGGCTGTTGCGCCAGCCAGCTTTCGTATTCGATGGCGCCTTCGGCGGCGCCGCCCACGGCCAGCACCGTCATGCCGGCCGGCACGGCCTCGCGCACCGCGGGCAGCAGGTCGGCCTGGACCAGCAGTACCTTGGCGCCGCTGTCGGTCAGCAGGAAGCGCACTTCCTCGGTGGTGAAGTGCCAGTTGATCGGACAGTAGTAGCAGCCGGCGGTGCGGCAGGCGTGGACCACGTCGGCATAGGCCGGATCGTTGCGCAGCAGTACCGCGACCACGTCGCCTTCCTGCACGCCCAGCGTGCGCAGGCCGCCGGCCAGTTGCGCGCCGCGCGCCACCTGCTCGTCGCCGGTGCGATGCATGTCTTCAAACCAGAGGTCCGTGGCCATCCGTTGTCTCCTGTATTGCTGTGCGTTCTGCGGGATCAGGCGCCGGTCCGCGCGCGGCCGACAGCTAACCAATGTATCGGTGCAGCCGTGCATCGACAATCACGCGCATCGGAATCACAATGTTGCGCCATAAGTGACAATTCTTCAGGCAATCCCGGATGGACCTCAACCTGATCCAGGCCTTCGTCGACATCGTCGACGCCGGCAACCTGGCCGAGGCGGGCCGGCGGCGCGGCGTCACGCGCTCGCAGGTCAGCCGCCAGCTGCGCGAGCTGGAGCACCAGGCCGGCGCCCAGTTACTGCGCCGGACCACGCGCCGGCTGGAACTGACCGAACCCGGCCAGGCGCTGTACCAGCACGGCGTGCGCATCCTGCAGGAGGTGGCGTCGGCGCAGGCCGAAATCGACAGCCTGGGGAAGACCCTGCGCGGGCATGTGCGCGTGAGCGTGCCCACCGGGCTGGGCGACGCCTATATCGCCCCGCTCCTGTTGCAGTTCGCGCAGAAGCACCCGGGCATCACGCTGCGGGTGCTCTTCGCCAACCGTGTCACCGACCTGATCGCCGCCGAGATCGACGTCGCGTTCAAGGTCACCTCGGCACCGCCGCTGGACCATGTCGCCCGCGAAATCTGCGATATCCGCTGGCAACTGTATGCATCGCCAGCCTACCTGGAAGGTATCCCACCCGTGCGGGAGCCGGGTGACCTGGCCGGCTGCCATTTCCTCTGCCAACCCTATCCGCCGCGGCAATTCGCGCTCTCGCTGTACCGCGACGGCCAGCGCGTGGACGTGGCAGTGACGCCGAAGCTGCAGTCCGAGCACTTCCTGTTCCTGGCGCGCGCCGTGCGCGAAGGGCATGGCATCGGCCAGCTGCCGGTCTACATCGGCTGGAAGGAAGTGCGCGCCGGCCGGCTTGTGCCGGTGCTGCCGGACTGGCGCCCAGAGGGACTGGGCAATCGGCTCTTCATCATCACCACGCCCAACCTGCATCCGTCGATGGCGACGCGGGCCCTGATCGAGTTCATGCGCGAGGAACTGGGCAAGCTGGAGGTGTTTCAGGACACCGCACCCTGAGCGCCTGCCCCGGCACACCGGCCGGTGAACGAACGGCTTCTGCGCGGGCACGAAGCAAACTTTCAGATTGCAAGCTATGATCCAGAAAACTTGCAAATTGAAAGCAAGCCGACAACGCCAGAGGCGAAGACCATGCCCCCCACAGATTTCACTTCGATGCCCTGCCCCGTCGCCCGCTCCATGGCGGTGCTGGGCGAGCGCTGGGCCATCCTTGTGCTGCGCGAGGCCTTCTACGGCAGCACGCGCTTCGACGAATTCGAACGCAACCTGGGCATCGCCCCCAACATCCTCAGCGCCCGCCTCAAGACGCTGGTCGCGCACGGCCTGCTGGCGCGCGTTACACCCGAGGGCGGCGGCCGCCACATTTACCAGCTGACCGACAAGGGACGCGACTTTTTCCCCGCCTATGTCGCGCTCAAAGCCTGGGCCGACCGCTGGATGACCGATGAAAAGGGGCCGCTGACGCTGCTGCAGGACCGCCGCACCGGCAAGGAAATCACCGAGCCGGCGCTGGCGCGCGCGGATGGCACCGAGATCACGCTGGACGACCTGCGCGTGCTGCCCGGCCCGGGGGCAGGCCGCTTCCTGCAGCGGCGCTTTGGCGACGCCGAAACGATCGACAGCCGCGCGGAGGGCAGCCATGAGTGATAGCGCCCTGCCTGCCGGCGCCGTCCCGACCGAGGCGGTGCCGGCCTCCGAACTCGCCCGCCGCATCGGCAAGCTGGCCGGCCCGACCGCGCTGATCGCGCTGCTGCAGGCCGTGGCCCAGCTGATCGAAACCTGGCTGGCCGCGCGCCAGGGCACGGCGGCGCTGGCCGGCTGGGCCGTGGTGCTGCCCTTTGCGCTGCTGCTGCAGCAGATGTCGACCGGCGCGATGGGCGGCGGCGTGGTCGCGGCGATCGCGCGCGCGCTGGGCGCCAACCGGCGCGAAGAGGCGTCGTCGCTGGTCGTACATGCGCTGCTGATCGCGGTGACCGCGGGACTGACCTTTGCCGTAGTGCTGGCGGGATTTCCGCGCGGCGTGCTGGGGGCAGTGGGCGGGACCACTGCCGCCGACGCGGCCGCCACCTATGCAATCTGGCTGTTCGGCGCCGGCGCGATTCCGGCCTGGCTGGCCAACACGCTGGCCTCGGTGCTGCGCGGCGGCGGGCGCCATGCGCTGGCCGCGCGCGTGCTCACGCTGATGTGGATCGCCTTCCCGCCGCTGTCGTGGCTGCTGGCCGAGCCTGCCGGCATGGGGCTGGCCGGTATCGGCGCGGCGCTGGCGACGGTGTCGTGGGCGGCGGCGCTGGCCATGGCGATCGTGGTGGCGCGCGGCGGCGCTGGCTTCGTGCCGGTGCTGCGGGTGCGGCCGTCGTGGGAGCTGTTTACGCGCATCCTGTCGGTGGGCCTGGTGGCGTGCGCGCTGGCGGCGGTCGGCAACCTGACCACCATCCTGGTCACCGCGCAGTTGCGCCACCACGGCACTGCGGCGGTGGCGGCCTATGGCATCTCGGCGCGGCTGGAATTCCTGATGATCCCGCTCGCCTTCGGCGTGGGCTCGGCGCTGACCGCGCTGGTCGGCGGCGCCGTGGGTGCCGGCGACTGGCACACCGCGCGCCGCACGGCGTGGGTCGGTGCATTCCTGGCGCTGGCCATTGCCGGCACGGCCGGTGCCGCGGTGGGCCTGGCGCCGTTGCGCTTTGCCAGCCTCTTCACCAACGATGCGGAAGTGATCGACATCGCCGCGCGCGCGCTGTCATGGGTGGGGCCGGCCTTCGGTGGCTTCGGCCTCGGCATGGCGCTGTACTTTGCGTCGATGGGTGCCGGCCGCATGCGTTGGCCGGTGGCCGCCGGGCTGTCCCGCATCGCGCTGGCCGTTGGCGGCGGGTGGATGCTGGCCAATGTGTTCGGCATGGGGCTGGACGGGCATTTCCTGGGGGTGGCGCTGGGGATCACGGCCTATGGCGTGGTCACGGCGATGGGGGTCAGGCAGGGGGAGTGGTCGGCGCGATAAGCATTGCGGCATTGGCGCAAGCCGCGACCGGCGGCGGGCTCCCCTACCGCGCCAACACCTTCGCATCCCGCTGCATCCCCGCATCGCGTACATCCTGCACCACCGACGGCCAGCCGCCGCCGAGCGACTTGTACAGCGCCGCGGTGCTGGTCAGCACATCCACCTGCCCCTGCACCGCTGAAAGCTGCGCGGCGAACAGCTTCTCCTTCGCCGTGGTCACCTCCAGGTAGCTGGAATATCCGCCCTCGTAGCGCGCACTCGACTGGTCGGCATACACCACCAGGCTCTTCTCCTGCAGGCGCAGGCTCACCAACCGGTTGCGGGTCTCGATGCCGCTGGACAGGGCGCTGTTGACGTCGGCCAGCGCCGCCAGCACGGTGCCCTGGTAGGCCAGCATGGCCTGCTCGCGCTGCGCCGATGCGGTCTGCACCTGGCCGCGGATGGCGCCGCCCTGGAAGATCGGCTGGGTCAGCCCGGCACCGAAGCCCCATACCTGCGAAGCGCTGTGCCACAGCCCCGCCGGCGAACTGGCGATGGCGCCGAACAGGCCGCTCAGGTTGACCGCCGGCAGGTACAGCGCCTGCGCGGCGCCAAGCTGCGCGTTGGCGGCGATGGCGGTTTGCTCGGCCTGCAACACGTCGGGCCGGCGCGACAGCAGCGCGGCCGGCAGGTCGGCGCCGACCGGCGGCGGCTGCAGTTCGATGACCGGCTTGCCGCGCTCGATCGGCCCGGGCTCGCGGCCCAGCAGCACCGACAGCGCATTCTCGGTCTGCGCGATGCCGCTACGCAACGCCGGGATCGTCGCCTCGGTCACGTAGAAGTCGTTCTCTGCCTGCGACAGCTCGACCTGCGAGATCACCCCGCCCTCATAGCGTTGCCGGAAGATATCCAGCCCCTGCCCGCGCGCCTGCAGCGTCTGCTGCGCGATCTCGAGCTGCGCATCAAGCCCGCGCAAGGTGGCGTAGCCCTGCACCACCGAGGCCGCCAGCGACAGCACCACGCCACGGCGCGCGTACTCGGCGTTCCACAGGCTGGCCTCGGCCGCCTCGGCCTGCCGGCGGATACGGCCCCACAGGTCGATTTCCCAGCTGGCATTAGCCAGGAGCTGATAGGTGTTGCGCGGGCCGTCGAGCGACGCGAATGGCGTGCCGTTGAAGGTGCCGGCGCGCTGGCGCGCGGCCGACGCCGTCAGGTTGAGCTGTGGAAAGAAACCGGCGCGCACCACCATCAGCTGGCCGCGGAACTCGTCGATGCGGGCGGCCGCGATGCGCACGTCGTAGCTGTTGCGCAGCGCCGTCTCCACCAGGGCGTTCAGCACCGGATCGCCAAAACTGTCCCACCACGCGCTGTCCGCCGCTACGGCCAGCACCCCAGCGTCGATGCGGTACTGGGCGGGATCGGGCGTGGCCGGGCGCTCGTAGTTGGGGCCGATGGCGCAGCCGCCCAGCGCCGCGGCCAGGCAGGCGCCGGCCAGCCGGTGGCGCGCGCTCATGACGGTTCTCCGGCAGGTGGCGTGGTGGGCGCGGCCCCGACCTTGGGCTTCGGCTTGCGCTCGGACATCACCTCCAGCCCCCAGAAGAACATCGGGATGAAGAACAGCGCAATGACCGTGGCGCCGAGCATCCCGCCGATCACGCCGGTGCCCAGCGACTGTCGGCTGGCCGCCGACGCGCCGCTTGCGATCGCCAGCGGCACGCAGCCGAGGATAAAGGCGAGCGAGGTCATGATGATCGGGCGCAGGCGCAGCTTGGCCGCATGCAAGGCGGCATCGTAGGCACTGAGGCCTTCCTTGTGCCGGATTTCCACCGCGAACTCGAAGATCAGGATGGCATTCTTCGCTGCCAACGCAATCAGCACCGTCAGCCCGATCTGGAAGTAGACATCGTTCTGCATGCCGCGCAACAGGATGGCAACCAGTGCACCGAACAGCGCGAACGGTACCGCCAGCAGGACACCGAACGGCAGCGACCATTTTTCGTACTGCGCCGCGAGGATCAGGAACACCATCAGCAAGGCAAAGGCAAAGACCATCGCTGCCGTCGATCCGGCGGTCTTCTCCTCGTACGCCTGTCCGCTCCAGGCAAAACTGTAGCCCTGGCCAAGCACTTCCCGCGCCACGTCCTCCATGGCCGCAAGCGCTTGGCCAGAGCTGTAGCCCGGCGCGGCATCGCCCATGATCTTGGCGGCCGGGAAATTGTTGAAGCGGGTCATGATATCGGCGCCTGGGACATACCGGGATGTCGTCACCGCCTTGATCGGCACCATTTCGCCGTTACGGTTGCGCACGTAGACCTTGTCGAGATCCTCCGGACGCGAGCGGTAGTCGGCCTCGGCCTGCAGGATCACCTGGAACAGCCGGCTGTTCTTCGGGAACTGGCTGACGAAGAGCGAACCGAACATGGTCTGCAGCGCGGAATAGACCTGCTCGACGGGCACGCCTTGGGTTTCGGAGCGTTCGCGATCCACCTCCACCAGCAACTGGCGCGAGCGCGTGTTGATGGTGGAATTGATCCCCGTCAGCTCTGGCCGCTGCCGGGCCTTGGCGATAAAGGCATGCACCCGCTCCTCCAGTTGCTGGTAGGTGCCGTCCGCCGTGCTCTGGAGCCAGAACTCAAAACCACCGGTCGTTCCCAGGCCCGGGATCGAGGGCGGGTTGATCGGAATGGTCACACCGTCCTGGTAGCTCGCAAACTCCTTCTTCGCCCTGACGATCAGGTCCGCCGCGCTCTCGCCCTCCTTGCGTTCATGGAAGCCCTTCAGCGTGATAAACAAGGTGGAAGCATTCGCCTTATTCTGCGAATCGATCAGGCTGTACCCGTCCACGGACGCCACCGAGCTGACGCCGGGTTGCTTGGCGTACCAGGTCTCGGCACGGGAGGAGAGGTTGCCGGTGCGGTCCAGGCTGGCCGCATCCGGCATCACCACGGCACCGAACAGATAGCCCTGGTCCTCCACCGGCAGGAACGACGACGGTATCCGCACGAACATCAGCACGCTCACCCCGATCATGACAAGGATGATGACGATGGAGATCACCGTCCGCCTGATCACGACCTGCAGCGACTTGTCGTACCCCTGTATCAGGCGATCGAACGAATTGTTGAACCACTGGAAGAAGCGGTTCTTCTTGTGCTCGCCGGGCTTGAGCAGGATTGCCGCAAGCGCCGGCGACAGGGTCAGTGCCACCACCCCGGACAGCACCACCGACACCGCGATGGTGACGGCAAACTGCTTGTAGAGCTGGCCGGTAATGCCGGACAGGAACGCCACCGGGATAAACACCGCCAGCAGCACCAGCACGATGGCAACCACGGGGCCGCTCACCTCGTCCATGGCACGCTTGGCCGCCTCCTTTGGCGGCAGCTTGAACTCCACCATGTTGCGCTCGACGTTCTCGATCACCACGATCGCGTCGTCAACCACAATGCCGATGGCCAGCACCATCCCGAACAAGGTCAGCATGTTGACCGAGAAGCCGAACATGCTCATGCCGACGAAGGCGCCGATGATGGACACCGGCACGGCAAGGATCGGCACGATCGTTGCGCGCAGGCTCTGCAAGAACAGGTAGACGACCAGGATCACGAGGATCACCGCATCGCGCAGCGTGTGCACCACCTCGTTGATCGATTCGTGCACGAACTCGGTGGTATCGAGCGCGATCTCATATTCGAGCCCCGGCGGGAACGACTTCTTCAGTTCCGCCAGCGTGCTGCGCACCTGCTTGGCCACGTCCAGCGCATTGGCGCCCGGCTGCTGGTAGACCGCCAGCAGCGTGGCGGTCTTGCCCTTGTAGCGGCTGCGCAGCGAATAGTCCTTGATGCCGAGCTCGGCCCTGCCGATGTCCTTGAGCCTTACCAGCGCGGCGTCGCCCGACTGCGCGCGCAGGATCATGTTCTCGAACTCGGCGGGCTCGGTCATCTGGCCCTTGGTCGCAATCGGGAATGTCTGCAGGACCGTGCCCGTGGTCGGCGACTGTCCGATACGGCCGGCCGAGAACTGCTGGTTCTGCGCGCTGACAGCGTTCTTGACGTCTTCCGTGGTAATGCCCAGCGACGCCATCCGGTCCGGCCGCAGCCAGATCCGCATCGCGTAGTCCGGATTGCCGAAGATTGCCGACTGGTTGGCGCCGGGAATGCGCTTGAGCGCATCCATCACATAGATGTTGGCGTAGTTGCCGACAAAGGTCTGGTCGTAGCTGTTGTCCGGCGAAAAGATGGCAATCACCATCATGAACGCGGACGAGCGCTTCTGCACGGAAACGCCCTGGGCCGTGACCGCTTCAGGCAGGGTCGGCAGCGCCAGGTTGACCCGGTTCTGCACGTCCACCTGCGCCAGTTGCGGATCGGTCCCGATCTCGAAATACACAGTCAAGGTCATGTCACCCGTCGAGGAACTCGTCGAGTTCATGTACATCATGTGGTCCGCGCCGTTGACCTGCTGCTCGATCGGCGCCGCGACGTTTTGCGCGACCACTTCCGCGCTGGCTCCGGGGTATCGCGTCGTCACCGTGATCGACGGCGGCGTAACGTCCGGGAACTGGGCAATCGGCAGTTTGGTCAGCGCAACCAGGCCGCCCACCACGATGATGATGGACAGGACCGACGCAAAGATGGGTCGGTCGATAAAGAAGTGGGCAAGCTTCATGGCTTGCTCCCTGCGCTCTGCGTGCCCTTGGCCTGGGCGGGGGATGACGCGCCTGGCGCACCCGGCGCGCTGGCGGGCGCCGCACCTGCCGGGGGCTTCTGTCCGGGCACGACCTCGGTGGCCTTGACCGGCGCGTCGGGCGTCAGCCGCAGCCCGCCGCTGACGACCACGCGCTCGCCAGCCTTCAGGCCCGAGCGCACCACCCAGTTGTCACCGGTCCACTGGCCGACCTCTACTACGCGCTGCTGGGCCTTGTTGTCCTGGCCCACCACCCAGACCAGTTGCCCGCGCGGCCCCTGGATGATGGCATCCTGCGGCACCGCAATGGCCTTCGTGCGCTCGGCACCGTGCAGCTTGACCCGCACGAACTGCCCTGGCCGCAGCGTGCCCTCGGGGTTGGAGACTTCCGCACGGATCATGTAGGTGCCCGTCTCCGAGTTGAAGGCGGCATCGGCAAAAGTGATCTTGCCGTGATGCGGGAACTGGCTGCCGTCGGCCAGCACGATCACAACGTCGAACGCGCCCTTATCCGGGAATCTCAGCGCGCCGGATTCCGTTTCGGAGCGGGCCGCCAGGACCTCGTTCTCTGACAGGCTGAAGTTGACCCACATCGGGTCGAGCTTGGCGACGTAGGTCAGCAGGCTGTTGGAGGGATCGATGTAGCTGCCCGCCTGCTTCTTGGCAAAACTGGACACCCCATTGACCGGCGACTTGATGGTGGTGTAGCCGAGATTCAGCCTGGCATTGGTGACGTTCGCGCGGGCCGCCTCGACGGCAGCGGCAGCGGCCTGCTGCTTGCCGGTCGCGTCATCAAGGTCGCGCTGGCTCAGGGCGTTGCGCTCGGCCAGCGGCCTGACACGGGCCAGGTCGGCGTTGGCAGTCTTCAGCCGCGCCTGCTGCTGCGCCAGCTCGGCGTTAGCCGCGTCAAGCGCGGCGGCGAACGGCTTCGGATCCATCAGGAACATGGTCTCGCCGGTCTTGACCACCGCGCCTTCGGTATAGACCCGCCGGTCGAGGAAGCCGTTGACCCGCGCGCGGATCTCCACCTGCTGCGAGCTCTGGGTCTGGCCGACAAAGTCGTAGACGATGGGTACATCGCGCAACGCCACCGTCATCACGCCGACCTGGAGCGCGGGCGGCGCCACCGCCGCCGGCTTTTCCTTGCTGCAGGCCGCCAACATCACCAGGCACGCCAGGCACATTGTGCTGCGCCAGTGGAACACAGTTTTCACGGGGACCTCCTCCCGCCATGGTTGGTTTGCGTGCCGGCGCGTAACTTCGGGACCTGCCCTCCCCGATGGGCGCAGCACATCCTGAGCTCGCACCTTCTGTGCAGCGTAAGGCCGGCGTTTGCGCGCGCCAATTCAATCTTTTCGAGCGCGTGTTAACTCCTTTCGAGCCGAGCCGGCCGTGATTTCAGCACCCGCCGGGTAGCGTGGTACTCAACGGCGAAAGTCCCCATGGACGCCGCCGCCGCGCAAGCCCCGGCCACCCAAGCCGCCGCCCGCGCCAAACCCCCGCCCCTGCCAATGCTGCGCGACGCCGCTGAAGCGCTGCTGGCCGAGCTCGCGCGCCTGCCGCTGCTGCTCCAGGCGGCCGGTAACCTCGTTGTTGGTCTGCACCGGCTCCCAGCCGCCGGGCGTGTGCTTCTGCCAGCCGCTGTCGGTGTGCTGGTAGACCGAGCCGTCATGGCCGGCATAGACGTTGCCGTTGTTCCACACCACGGCGTTGTCCTTGCCGGGGTTGGCGACAAAGCCGCGGCTGGCGGCGGTGTGCTGGCCGGTCTGGGTATTGCCGGCAATGCCGGCCTCGGCGGCGCCGACGCGGCCGGTCTGCGCGTCGTAGCCGGCAGCCTGGCGGCCGGCGGCGTAGTTGCCGGGGTAGGGATTGCCGGCCACGCCCCCGCGCGCGGCGCCTTCGCGCCCTGTCGAGGGGTTGGCGAACGAGCCCTGCCGGCCCGCCGCGTAGTCGCCCGAGTACGGGTTGAAAGCGGCGCCGCGGCTGCCCTGGTAGCGGGCGCCGGTGGCAGGGTTGTAGCCGGAGCCCGCCGTGCCGCGCCACTCCGTGCCGGTCCACGCGTTCCAGCCCTGCGCATGGGTCACCGTGCCCTGGCCCCAGCGTCCGTAGAAGTTCGCCTGGTTCACGTTGACGTAGTTCCAGTTGTATGTGCCGCCCCACCAGTACGGGCCCCAGTATGGCGAGGGCGCACCCCAGATCGCTCCCGCGGCGAAGCCGAAGGCAAAGCCTTCGGCCATGCCGATACCAAAGCCCGCGCCATAGCCGTAGGTGACCGGATAGCCGTAGTAGACGGTGCCCACGTAGGGCGGATAGACATAGCCGGTGCCGTACACCACGGTGCCGTCGGCGCTGACCACCACGCCCATGTAGCCGGGGGTATAGCCGACCACCACCGTCTCGGGCGTGACTGCGTAGATGCGCACATAGGTAACGTAGTACACCGGCGAGGTCGGCGGGATCGTATAGATCGCCGGCGGCACCTCGGTCGCCACGCGCCATGGCCCGACCGGCGCCGATGCCGTGAACCAGACGCCGTTGGCGACCGCGTAGTAGTGGCTGCGGTCGACTTCGATCACCGGCGTGCCAGTGTTGGCGGCGTAGCTGAGCGAGGTGCCCGTGATCGGCGTGAAGCGCGGCGCGCCGTCGTAAGCCACGCTCAGGCTGGCCTTGCTGCGCGATACCGTGGCCGTCTGCGGGATCAGGCGGCGATCGTCGCCTCGCGCGCCTGCAGGGTGCCAGGTACCGACACCAGCACGTTGGCCTTGGGATCGGTCGGCGGTATCTTGGCAAAATCCGCGGGCAGCTCGTTGCCGGGCACGTATTGCCAGGGCCCGGTCAGCATCGGCGCGCGGAACCAGCGGCCGGAGACCAGCAAGTAATACTGGTTGGTGGCCGGGTCGATAAAGACGGCGTGGTCGGCATTGGACACCGTCAGCAGGCCGACCACGCTCACCGGTGCCATGCGCGGCGCGCCAGTCGTGATGACCAGCTCGGTCGGCCGGGTGGCGAATACGATCGCCGGCGCGGTGGATGGACGCTTGCCTTCGGCCGGCAACAGGCTGTCGGGCTTCATCCCCGCGGCGGCCTTGCTCGCGGCGGACTGCAACGCCTGGGGCACGTTGGACATCACCTCCCAGGCGCCGCCCGCGGATTCGGAGCGGTACCAGTAGCCGGCGGCCTGCAGGTACAGCTCGCCACCGGGGTCGCGCAACAGCAGCGCGCGGCTGTTGAGCGCGCGTTCGTACTGCGTGCCGGGCACCGTACGCCATACCGGGTCGCCGTCGATCAGCACCAGCAGCGTGGGCGTGGTGGCAAAGAGGATCTGCGGCGCATCGTTCCTGACCGCCACCCGGTCCGCCTTGGCCAGTTGCCGCGACACCGCGTAGCTGGCCTGCAGCTGGTCCAGCGGCACGGTCAGCCCGTTGGCGGGCAGGCGCGACACCAGCGCCTGGCGCACGCGGTCGGCGGCGTCGGGCCGGGTCGGCACCTCCACGCTTTCGATCGTGAGCCTGGTCAGCTGCACCAGCCCCGACGGCTTGTCGATATCGGCCATGGCCGTGAAATGCACCACGCCATAGGTGGGCGAGCCGTCCTTCGCCCCCACCGCCACCGCGGCGCGGCCCGACATCTGGTTGCCCTCCCAGGTCTCGATCTGCGGCTGGTACAACTCCACGTGTTCGCTGGCGGCATCGAAGTTGCGCGGCCAGGCGAGCGCCGCTGCGGCCGGTTGTGGCGGCGTGGCGGCCTGCGTGCCGAGGGGTGAGAGCGCAAGCCAGGCCGCTGCGATCAGGGCGCCGGTCTGCTTCAGGCGGAAGGACATGGGTTTCTCCGGGAAGAAGCGGCCCCGCGCCGGCAGCGCCAGCCGCGGCGAGGCCCTGCACGGGCACGATGCTGCACAACACCCGGCCCATGGTGCGAATCTAAATTAGGCTGGACAGGCGAACAATCGGATTTGAAAAGATTCAGGATCGGTCCAAAGAAAGACAGATCACACTGCGGGCTGCGGCTCCGCCGTGCGTTCGCCAGGAGCCCGCCATGGCTGCCGGATGAGGCGCTGCGGATAAAAAGAGAATCGCGCCGCAAGCCGGCCGCATCAAGCCACAATGCGCCATTGCGCGCCGTGCAGATGCGGCGGGTGTGCATCTTGCTTCTCCTGGCGGTGCGACGCCGCGCGTTCGCCCTTGAAGGCGCCCTGCCGCGGCCTCATCTTTCACCCACTCCAGTTCCGCCCCCTCCCTCATGCCCCCTCGCACCACGATCCTGACCGCCGCCTTAGTGACGGCCCTGCTGCACGCCTATATTGGCCTGCGGCTGCTGCCGGCGATGCCGGTGCCGGTTGTTGCCAAGGCGCTGGCCGCGGTGTGGCTGGCAATCTCCTGCGCACTGCTGCCGGCCGGCTTGCTGGCGCGGCGCTTCAGCCAGCCGTGGTCGGACCGGATTTCCTGGATCGGCATGCTGGCAATGGGATTTTTCTCGTCCCTGCTGGTGCTGACGCTGGCACGCGACGTGGCGCTGGCCGCCGCGTGGGTGGCGGGCAAGCTGCTCAACTGGCAGGCACCCGGCCTGGCCGCGGGCAGCGCCGTGGCGGTGCCGTTGCTGGCGCTGCTGGTCACGCTGGCGGGCTATATCAATGCGCGCCGGCTGGCGCGCGTGGTCGAGGTCGACGTCCCAGTGGCCGGCCTGCCCGAGGCGCTGCACGGCTTCACCATCGCGCAGATCAGTGATATCCACGTTGGCCCCACCATCAAGCGGCCGTACCTGGACCGCATCGTTGACCGCGTCAACAGCCTGCAGGCCGACGCGGTGGCCATCACCGGCGACCTGGTCGACGGCACCGTGCGCGAACTGTCGGCGCACACCGCGCCGCTGGCACGACTAAAGGCGCGCCACGGCGCCTATTTCGTCACCGGCAACCATGAGTACTACGCGGGCGCCGGCCCGTGGATCGAAGAGTTGCGCCGGCTGGGGCTGCGCGTGCTGATGAACGAGCACGTGGTGCTGCAGCACGATGGCTATCCTCTGGTGCTGGCCGGCGTGACCGACTACTCAGCGGGGCGATTCCATGAAAGCCATCGCAGCGACCCGCACCGCGCCATCGCGGGAGCGCCGGCACAGGCCGCGGTGCGGGTGCTGCTGGCGCACCAGCCGCGCACGGCGCCGGCGGCGGAAGAAGCGGGCTTCGACTTGCAACTCTCGGGCCATACCCACGGCGGCCAGTTCTGGCCGTGGAATTTGTTTGTGCCGATGCAGCAGCCGTACACGGCGGGGCTGGTGCGGCATGGGTCTCTGTGGATCTATGTGAGCCGGGGTACGGGGTATTGGGGGCCGCCGAAGCGATTTGGGGCGCCGTCGGAGATTACGCGGGTGAGGTTGGTGCGGGCGCCTCAAGAATAAAAAAACCAGGCCCGCAGGCCTGGTTCTCTTTCGCGATCAGTAACCGATCACCGTGCAATCGGCTTATACCGAATCCGCTTAGGCTTGGCCCCTTCCTCACCCAGCCGGCGCTTCTTGTCGGCTTCGTACTCCTGGTAGTTCCCCGGGAAGAACTCAACATGCGAGTCCCCCTCGAACGCCAGGATATGCGTCGCGATCCGGTCCAGGAACCAGCGATCGTGCGAGATCACCATCACGCAGCCGGCAAACTCCAGCAGCGCATCTTCCAGCGCCCGCAGCGTTTCCACGTCGAGGTCGTTCGACGGCTCATCCAGCAGCAACACGTTGCCGCCGGCAATCAGCGTCTTGGCCATGTGCAGGCGGCCGCGTTCACCGCCCGAAAGCGTGCCGACCTGCTTCTGCTGGTCGCCGCCCTTGAAGTTGAAGCGGCCGATGTAGGCGCGCGACGGGGTCTCGTACCTGCCCACCGTCAGGATGTCGGCGCCGCCCGAGATTTCCTCGAACACGGTCTTGGTGCCGTCCAGCGCGTCGCGGCTCTGGTCGACGAACGCCATCTTCACGGTCGGCCCGATCTTGATCTCGCCGCTGTCCGGCTGTTCCTTGCCGGTCAGCATGCGGAAGAAGGTCGACTTGCCGGCGCCGTTCGGGCCGATGATGCCGACGATGGCGCCAGGCGGCACCTTGAAGCTGAGGTTGTCGATCAGCAGGCGGTCGCCGTAGCCCTTGCTCACGCCGTCGAACTCGATCACTTCATTGCCCAGGCGCTCACCCACCGGGATGAAGATTTCCTGGGTTTCGTTGCGCTTCTGGTATTCCTGGCTGTTCAGCTCGTCAAAGCGCGCCAGGCGCGCCTTGGACTTGGCCTGGCGACCCTTGGGGTTCTGGCGCACCCACTCCAGTTCCTTGTGCAGCGCCTTCTGGCGGGCCGATTCGCTGGCCTCTTCCTGCTTCAGGCGCGCCTCCTTCTGGTCCAGCCACGAGCTGTAGTTGCCCTTCCAGGGGATGCCCTGGCCGCGGTCCAGCTCCAGGATCCACTCGGCGGCGTTGTCGAGGAAGTAGCGGTCGTGGGTCACGGCGACCACGGTGCCGGGGAAGCGCGTCAGGAACTGCTCCAGCCAGTCCACCGACTCGGCGTCCAGGTGGTTGGTCGGTTCGTCGAGCAGCAGCATGTCGGGGCGCGACAGCAGCAGGCGGCACAGCGCCACGCGGCGCTTTTCGCCGCCGGACAGGTTGGCGATCGTTGCGTCCCATGGCGGCAGGCGCAGCGCGTCGGCGGCGATCTCCAGCTGCAGCTCGACATTGTTGCCGTCGCTGGCAGCCAGGATCGCCTCGTACTTGGCCTGGTCGGCGGCCAGCGCGTCGAAGTCCGCGTCCGGCTCGGCATAGGCCGCATAGATCTCGTCGAGCTTCTTGCGCGCCTCGAACACGCCGCCGAGCGCCTCTTCCACCGACTCGCGCACGGTCTGCTCGGGATTGAGATGCGGTTCCTGCGGCAGGTAGCCGATGTTCAGGTTCGGCATCGGCGTGGCTTCGCCCTCGATTTCCTTGTCGAGGCCGGCCATGATCTTGAGCAGCGTGGACTTGCCCGAGCCGTTCAGGCCCAGCACGCCGATCTTGGCGCCGGGGAAGAACGACAGCGAGATGTCTTTCAGGATGTGACGCTTGGGCGGGACGATCTTGCCCACGCGGTTCATGGTGAAAACGTACTGTGCCATGGGTGCGTGTTGGAAGGTTGTTCGGGAATGGCGGGAGTGTAGCAGGCGGACATGGCACGCTCACCCGCGCCCGGCCGGATTCCGCCCCCGCCGGTACAATGGCAGGTTCGACTTTCCGCCGATTTTTCAAGCCATCGCCATGAGCAAACCCGCCCTGACCCTGAAGTTCAAGTGCAAGAAGTGCACCAAACCAGTCACGCTGTACCTGCAGAAGACGTCCGCGTGCTCGCACATCACGCCGTACCAGGGCTTCTGCAAGTGCGGCGAGATGATGCGCCACGCCACCGGCGACAAGGACGCGGTCGAGTCCTTCGTCAACTCGCTGGACAACAGCTGGATGCACCACCATCACCACCACCACTGAGCAGGCCGCTGCAGTGACTGAAACCTGGCGCCCCGCCGGCAAGGACCCGATGCGCTTCCTGGGCGGCTACCCGCCCGGCGTGCTCGACCAGGTACGCGAGCTGATCGCCGCCGGCCGTCTGGGCGACCATATTGCGCGCCGCTACCCCGGCCGCCACACCGTGCAGACCGACCGCGCACTGTACGAGTACACCACCGACATCAAGCAGGAATATCTGCGCAGCGCGCCGCCGCTGCACAAGGTCGGCTTCGACCCACGGCTCGATTCCGCCCAGCGCGCGCTGGGCCTGCATACCGCGATCTCGCGCGTGCAGGGTGGCAAGCTCAAGGCCAAGAAGGAAATCCGCGTGGCCTCGCTGTTCAAGGAAGCGCCGCCGGAATTCCTGCGCATGATCGTCGTGCACGAGCTCGCCCACCTGAAGGAGAGTGAGCACGACAAGGCCTTCTACCGGCTCTGCGAACACATGGAGCCGCGCTACCACCAGCTGGAGTTCGACACGCGCTTGTGGCTGGCGTGGCGCGAGCTGGAAAAGCCGTCCCGCGATGACCCTCAGTCGCAGGCGTAGCGATAGCTGCCATCCAGGTATGCCGGCATGACCAGAGTGCGCAGGTTCGCTGCCTTCGCCCCCGTACACAGCGCATTGCGCTGGGCCACGGTCTTGTACTTGGACCGGTATTCGATGTTGAACACCGCCTTGCCCTGGCCAGTGAAGGCCGAATAGGTATCGCACTCCTGGTACTGGTGGCACGACTCATTGATGGCGAAATCGAATTCCGCCGCCAGCACCGGCACCTGTCCGACATCGTTCTTCAACCCCACCGCCAGCCCGCGCGCATGCGCCTCGGTCGCCAGGAAGCGGTTGTAGTCGAGCTGGGTCTCGGCCGTCAGCGGCAGGCCGGGGCTGTTGGTGTAGGCGTCGACGTTGTCCGGATCGACCGCATCGCAGCCTTTGCTTACCGCCAGATCCATACGTGCCTGCATGATCTGGCGCACGTTGGCCGAGCGCGTATCGAGCCAGCGCTCTCCCGCCCAGCCGGACAGCGGTGCGCCCATGTCGGCGGCGGTGAACTGGCTGTAGTCCGGGCGCCAGTCTTCGGCGCTGCCGGCGGAGAAGTAGCAGATTACGCGCCGGCCCTGTGCCTTGAGCGTGGCGATGGTGGCCGTCGGCGTGTCGAACAGGTCAATGTCGTAGGCGACCACCGCGTAGCTGGTATTGAGCCTGCCGGTGAGCTGGATCTGCCAGGTGTCGGTGATAGCTGGCGCCCAGCGCGTGGTGGCGCTGGTGGTGGTTGCCGTGACGGCGTACTTTGGTGTCGTGGCTGCCATCGTTGACGCCGATGGCGACACCATCTCAGTCTGTTCCCCGTCCCCGCCGCAGCCGCCCAGTACGGCGGACAGTATGACCCCGGCAAGCGCAGCATATTTGCTTTTCATTTTTTTTACCCTTCCCTGTTGTGAATCCCGAGCAAAATCGGCGGCCTGCGTTGTCCCTGCCCATACCCGTTGGCCTGCCGATACGGTTCAAGCACTTTAGCGGATTCCCGTGAAGGTTTGCCATGCCCCGTTGGATGACTCGGGGCCACTGTTCGCGCGGCGCAACCCAGGCAAATGGGCTACATCATCTGGATGGTTCAGATGTAGCCGGACCGTTTTGTCGGCTGCTTCGTCAATAGCTCGCGCTGAGGTGTGGGGAACCGGGTCTGCACGCGCGGCAGACTGTAATAGCAGGCAGACCCCTCTGGCTGCTTATGGGTGCGAAGTGGGGAAGCCCTGCGCCCGCAGTCATCGGCCCTGCCGGGCAGGGCCGGTGCTCAATCCCCCTTGAAGCCCGAGGCTTTGATGACAGGCGTCCAGCGTGCCGCCAGTGCGCTCGAAAATCTGGCAACCTCGTCAGAGGTGGCGCCGGGCAGGACGTCATAGCCTGCTCGCCCAAGTTTTTCGCGGACGTCTGGCATAGCCAGGACCTTGCGCACGGACTGATACCACTGCGCTGCCGCATTAGGTGGCATGTTGGCGCGGACATAGAGCAGATAGCGCGACGAGGTCACAAGGTTGGGAAAGCCTGACTCCGCAAAGGTGGGCACGCCGGGCAAGGCGTCGGCGCGTTTTTCGCCGGCCACGGCCAGAACGCGGAGCTTTCCGGCACGATGGAACTCGGTAAACGTCGTGATGGCGTCCATGCCAGCCGCGATCTGATTGCCCATCAGCTCCGTCACCATCGCCGCGCCACCGCGATACGGCACCAGCGTGCAGCCGGTGCGAGACTGGGCCACGAACTCCACGGCAAGAAAATGCAGCAGCGTGCCAACCGTGCTGATGCCAATCGAATGCTCAGCCGGCTGGGACTTGGCAGCCTTAACAAAGTCGGCCAATGTCTTGATGGACGAGCTTGCGCTGACCGCCAATCCGAACTGGACGCCCGCCACGTCGGTGATCGCAGTGAAATCGGTGGCGGGATTGAAACGCAGATTGCTGTAGATCAGCGGCCCGATGAACATCGGGTCAACGGGTGCCAGCAGCACGGTATTGCCGTCAGCCGGGGCATTCTTCAGGACTTCCGCCGCCACCCGCGTGCCGGCACCGGGGCGGTTGTCGACGATGACGGTATGACCCATGGTGTCCTTCAGCTTTTCGGACAATAAGCGGCCCATGTAATCAGCTGCACCGCCCGCCGGAAATGGCACGATGATGCGCGACACGGTTTGCCCCCATGCGGCCCTGGAGAGCAGACCACCCGTACACAGGGCGGCAGCAGTGCCGGCCAGCAAGGCGCGACGCGAAAGCCGTGGTGCGGAAACAGGATTGCGTTCGTTCATGGGATGCTCCAGGGTCTAGATGCCGGGTTGCAGGTCGGTGAATGGGGTGAAGTTGGCCGCGTCTTCAATAGCCTGGCCGGCGCGCAGCAACAGATCCTCTCGGAAGCGCCATGCCAGCAGTTGCACGCCGACGGGCACGCCGCCAGCCATGCCGGTCGGCACGGATATTCCGGGCATGCCTAGCATGGCGGTTGCAAGCAACGGGCTTTGTGCGTCGAGCAGGGCACGGGTCTGCTCAGGCGTGCCGATATCCGCGTCTTGCTGGCTTGGACGCTGCCAGGAGACAGGCATCAGCACCAGCGGAAACCTTTGCATGAAGAGCGACCAGTTTCGTGCGATCGCCTGGCGCCGCGCCAGGGCATCAAGAAATTCATCGCGATCGGTTTCCGGCATCCCGTCAAGCATGTTGCGCTGGCTTTGCCGCATGGCTTCGTCACCGTGCTGCTCCACGCCCGCAATGATGTTCCGGCGGCTGTCGTCGACCGTCAGCGTGCGCCAGAGCGCTGCAGCTTCCATGAAATCGGGCAGGCCAGCTTCCTCAACGGCATAGCCGGCTTGCTGCAGCCATTGCGCAGCACTGTCCAGCGCCGCGCGGACCGCAGGATCGATGGGAATGCCCGGACAATGCTTGAACAGCGCCACGCGGATCGGACCCGGCGGCAGCGGCAGGTCCAGCGGCACCGGAATCCAGGCCGGGTCTCGTCCATCGTGGCGTGCCATGGCTTGGTATCCGAGACGCAGGTCGGCAATGCTCCGCGCGATCGGCCCCTGCACGGACATGAGTTGCGGCGTGATACTCCGTTCGACAGTTGCCGACGGGTTGTATGCGGGCACCCGCCCTATCGTTGGCCGCAAGCCAGGTACGCCGCAGGCATAGGCCGGGTAGCGAATGGAGCCGCCAATGTCATTGCCATGCGCCAGCGCACCCATTCCGCAAGCCACGGCGGCAGCGGCGCCACCGCTGGAGCCGCCTGGGGTGATAGCCGAATCCCACGGGTTCAGCGTGCGTCCATGCAGGCCGTTATCGGTAAACCAGCGTGAGGAATAGGTGGCGGTATTGCTACGCCCGACAATAATGGCACCGGCACTGCGCCAATGAGCCACCACGGGAGAATCTTCATGCGCGATGTTGTTCTTCAGTGGAACCACACCGTTGGTAGTCGCATGCCCCGCCTGGTCAACATTGATCTTGATCGTGACAGGCACTCCATGGAGCGGCCCAAGCTGCGTGCCGCCTGCGATCTGTCGGTCTGCCGCATCCGCACTAGCCAGCGCCTGCTCTGCAAGCACCTCTGCCAGCGCATTAAGTCGAGGGTTAAGGGCTTCGATGCGTGCGAGTACGCTGGTTGTGACTTCGCGACAGGAGATTTCGCGCCGCCTCACGGCAGTAGCAATGTCGACAGCGCTCCAGCGCCAAAGCGATTCAGCAGGTTTCACGTCAAGACTCCCAGGATTCAGGCAATAGGAATCCCCCCCGCCATATCGGATGCGAAGATGGCGGTTGGGTGTGCAGGTAAGGGGGACGCTCCCGCGTCGGTGGGTCAGTCGCCCGGGCTCATCAGCAAGCTGCCCCGATCCACGCGGGATTCGGCCTCGAGAGCCAGGGACTCCGCATGCTCCATGTGCTCTTGCATCAGGGCACGCGCACGCTCCGGGTCGCGCGACCGGAACGCATCGATCAGTGCGTGGTGGCTGTGGAAGATCTCTTCATCAAAGCGATCGAAATCGTCTTGCGCGTTACGCACCACGATGACGCGGCGGATGATGTCGTTGAGCAAGCGGCAGAACAACGCCAGCATCGGACTGCTGCAAGAATCGGCCAGGCGGTCGTGAAACAGCAGGTCCGCTTCGCGCCGCTCGTTCCAATCCGCGCTGCCACCGTGATCAGGATGGCTCAGTCCGACCAATGCTTCGAGATCGGCAATGTCAGCATCGGTCAGGCGCAAGGCGGCGTTGGCGGCCAACTCGGGCTCAACCGCGCGCCGCAGGGCATACAGCGTGACAATGTCGACCGACTGGAAGTACAGGAAGTTGGAGACCGCCTCCAGGCATCGTTCGTAAGGCGGTTGCGTGAGCGTGGCGCCGCCGTTCGGGCCAGTGCTGACCTTTACCAGCCCCTGCACCTGCAGCGAGGCAAGCGCCTCCCGCACCGTCCCACGTGCAACCCCCATCTGTTCGATCAGCGCAGCTTCCTGGGGCAGCTTGTCCCCGACCTTCTGGTGCGTCTGGACGATCCAGCGCTTGATATCGTTGACCACTTGGTCAGAACGCTTTATGCGTTTGCTGCCCTCTATCTGAGGAGTAGGCTTCGTGTGCATCGCCCTGTATTCATGATCATAATTATCATGATTATGATCAAGATCCAGGCTTTTCCAATGCGGGTATTCCCGGTCGCAGGAGCGAAAGACTGCGGTCGGCGGGGAGCGGGTCGCGACAGGGTGGCAGTCACGTAGAGGCCGAAGCCGGCGACATTCGCGCTATCCATCCGCACGTTGGCGAACAAAATCCGTCGATTCGGCCCGTGGGCGTGGAACGACGCTTGGCAGTGGCATATACCTTACGCAAGCCAACCATCTCCATGACGAGGTATCCCATGCGCCACGAATCGACGCACCAGTTCCCGCCCAACGACCCCAACGCCATGGCCTACTGGCGCGCGCGCCGCATGGTCCGCGCATTGCGGGGCTGGTACATCCACCTTCTGGTCTACGTTGTCGTCAATGCCTGGCTCTGGTTCCGGTTCTTTTACTTTCCCACGCCCGCCTGGTCGCACTATGCAACCCATGGCTGGCCGTGGCCGATGACCACTACCCTGGCCTGGGGCCTGGGTCTGGGCATACATGGATTGCTCGTGTGGGCACGGCTGTCGCGCCGCGGGCGTGACTGGGAAGCGCGCAAGATCCAGGAATTCATGGATCGTCAGTGAACCCTGCCGGTCTGGCTACATCTGCCTGAACCGGTGCATGCACGCGCGCGATACCGGCAGCTCGGTATCGCTGTCGCGCATCCTGACAAACAGCCGTCCGGAATCATCGCGGCGCGTGCCGGCCACTTACTCCATATTGACGATGGTCGATCGGTGCACCTGCCAGAAAACCTCGGGATCAAGACCGGCTATCAGCTCCGCCAGCGGTGTACGAATCAGGTGTTCGCCATCGCGGGTATGCACCACCACGTACTTGTCATCGCTCTGGAAATACATCACGTCCTGGATCGGCACGTGGCTGGTGGTATTGCCGCGGCTGGCGCGCACCCAGCGCAGCAAGGCACCGTTTTCCGCGCGCGGCTGGGCGCGCGTCAGCTGGGTCAGTAGCTGGGCCAGCTCGGGCAGCGGCGCCGCTTCCTGCAATGCCTTGCGCAGCCGATCGATAGTGCGGCCAAGACGTTCCTCACTGACCGGCTTGACGAGGTAATCGACTGCAGCGCGCTCAAAGGCATCGAGCGCGAATTCGTCATAAGCCGTGACGAACACCAGCCGCGTATCCGTTTCAATCCCTTGCGCCACCTCAAGCCCCGACAGCCCAGGCATCTTGATGTCCAGGAACGCCACACTCGGCGACAGCCTTGCGATCGCATCCGCCGCCTCGATGCCATTCGCAGCCTCGGCGACGATTTGCAGCTCCGGCCACAATCGCTGCAGCTTCCCGCGCAAATAGGCGCGCAAATGCTCTTCGTCGTCGGCAATCAATGCGGTCGGCGTCATGGGGCATCTCCGGTTCGGATTGGGCGAGGCAACGGAATGTCGATCAGTATTGCAGTCCCCGGCGAACGCTCCTCGATCCGCACGTTGGCGTCACCGTCATACAGGACCGCCAGCCGTTCGCGCAGGTTGGCGAGGCCGACGCCGGCACCAGCCGTTGGCCGGAATCCCATGCCATCGTCCTCAATGGTCGCCAGCATGCGCGGGCCGCGCTGCTCCAGCCGCACCAGCAAGCGCCCCCCTTCGATCTTTGGCTCCAGCCCATGCTTGATCGCGTTCTCGACCACGGGCTGCAGAAGCATCGGCGCCAGTGGCATCGGTCCCAGCGCGGGATCGACATCAACCGTGTAATGCAACCGGTCGCCCATGCGGATCCTGATCAAGGCCAGATAATCGCGCAACAGCTTCGCTTCCTGCGCCACGGTGCCTTGCGTGGCACGGCTTGCCGCCAGCGACGCGCGCAGGTAGGCGATGAAATGCTCCAGCATCAGCGTGGCTTTCTGCGGCGCAGGCTCGATCAAGCTGACCACGTTGGCGAGCGTATTGAACAGGAAGTGGGGCTCGATCTGGGCCTGCAGCAGGCGCATGCGAGCTTCGACAAGCTGCTTCTCCGTCGATAGCGTGCGCACCTGCTCCTGCGCCATGTACTCCGCGATCTTGCGTTCCTCCCAGCGCCTTCCGAGCAAGCCGACGCGGCCCCACGTCATGACGCCGTGCACCGCCAGCCCGATTCCCCACCCCATCAGCGGGACGCCCGACCAGGGCCGGTGTGGCGCGGCTATGAGATGAAAGCCGATCAGCAACGCGTTGACCGCCAAATAAACCATGGCGTGCATATAGAAGAAACGCAGCGCGCGCACGCGGCGGCGGGCGTCTTCGTAGGCGCGCTGCTCGAGGGCTGATCGCCAGGTGCGGGAGTCGGGAGAGTGCACGGGCGTGCGGCTGGGGGCGGAGATGCAGCGAGGTTACCATCGCGCTTCTGAGCCTGACACAGAGTTGGCGCGAACCGACAGGTCGGCGGTGCGAATCGCGGGAAATCCGGCGCCAACAGGGATAGTTGCCGGCGTCATCGACAGTCCGCTGTTCTGCGTCACCAAAGCAAAAGGGCCACGCGAATTGCGTGGCCCTTTCGTTCTAGCTGGTGCCGGCTGCAGGACTCGAACCCGCCACCTGATGATTACAAATCAACTGCTCTACCTGATGAGCTAAGCCGGCATATCTGGTGCAGACCGCGATTCTACTGCATTGCGGCCCGCTTTGGGATGGGGCTTACTTCACCACCTTCAACGCAGGCTTCTTGGCGCCGATGCGGGGCACCGGAGGCGGCGTGTCATCGTCGCCAGGCCCGCTGTCAGCAGTGGTTGCAGGCGACTCGGCTTCGACGGAAGACAGCTTCGGGGGCGGATTGTTTTCACGCTCGGTAGCCGCCTGAGTTTCCGGCACGCTGCGTTCGACCGGGAAGGCCATCCCCTGCCCGTTCTCACGCGCATAAATCGCCAGCACATTCTCCACGGGGACTTCGATCTTGCGCGAGACACCCCCAAAGCGCGCACTGAAGGTGATCCACTCGTTGCCCATGTCCAGGCCGCTGGTGGCGTCGAAGCTTACGTTGAGCACGATCTCGTTGTTCTTGACGAACTCGCGCGGCACGTTGGTGTTGGCGTCGACGAAGACGGCGATGTACGGCGTGAAGCCGTTGTCCGTGCACCATTCATAGATGGCGCGGATCAAATAGGGCTTGGTGGAGGTTTCAGGCATTGTGCTTCCAGTGGCGCCGTGGTGGCCCGCGGGCGGATGCCTTCGGGCCGGTGCCGGTTAGCGGCGCATCACCTTCTCGGACGGGGTGAGCGCTTCGATGTACGCGGGACGGCTGAAAATGCGTTCAGCATACTTCAGCAGCGGCGCGGCGTTCTTCGACAGCTCGATGCCGTAGTGGTCCAGGCGCCACAGCAGCGGCGCAATGGCGACGTCGAGCATCGAGAACTCTTCGCCCAGCATGTACTTGTTCTTGACGAAGATCGGCGCGAGCTGCGTCAGGCGGTCGCGGATCGCGGCGCGGGCACGCTCGTGGTTCTTCTCCGCGGCCTTCCCCTTTTCGTTTTCCAGCACGTAGACGTGCGTGAACAGTTCCTTTTCGAAATTGAAGAGGAACAGGCGGGCGCGGGCGCGCTGCACCGGGTCCGCCGGCATCAGCTGCGGATGCGGGAAGCGCTCGTCGATGTATTCGTTGATGATGTTCGACTCATACAGGATGAGGTCGCGCTCGACCAGGATGGGGACCTGGCCGTACGGGTTCATCACCGAAATATCTTCGGGCTTGTTGAACAGATCGACGTCGCGGATTTCAAAATCCATGCCCTTTTCAAACAGGACAAGGCGGCAACGTTGGGAAAACGGGCAAGTCGTACCCGAATACAACACCATCATGGTTGGATTCCTTGGGCTTAGCCGAAGCAGGGTCGGACGATAAGGTCTGCCATTCTGCCAAAACCGGGCACCGAAAAGCAAATAAGTTGAAAACAGCGCACTTTTTCGGTGCGTTCCCTGCACATTTTTAAAGAGAAAAGGCCAGAGCGGTGCTGCCTTCGCAACGTCCGCATCTGGCCTTTTCCTAAACGACTGCTGCGCCAGCTTACTTCACGTCCTTCCAGTAAGCAGCATTCAGGCGCCAGGCAAAGACCGTGAACACGCCCAGGAACAGCAACACCCAGACGCCCAGGCGCTTGCGGTGGTTCTGCGCGGGCTCGGCCATCCAGTCCAGGAAGCCGACCAGGTCGGCGGTGGCCTGGTCATACTCGACCTTGCTCATCTTGCCCTGGCTCAGTTGCTCGAAGCCGGCGAACTTGTGGACCTTCTCGCCGTGCTCTTCCACTTCCGTGAACTTGGCGGCGCGCTGGCCCTGCAGTTCCCACAGCACGTGCGGCATGCCGACGCTCGGGAACACCAGGTTGTTCCAGCCGGTGGCGCGGCTGTCGTCACGGTAGAACGTGCGCAGGTAGGTGTAGAGCCAGTCGTCGCCGCGGGCGCGGGCGATCACCGACAGGTCGGGCGGCTGCGCGCCGAAGAAGGCCTTGGCTTCCTTCGGCTGCATGGAGATGGTCATGGTCTCGCCAACCTTGTCCGCGCTGAACAGCAGGTTCTCGCGGATCTGGTCATCGGTCAGGCCGATGTCCTTGAGCCGGTTGTAGCGCATCATCGACGCGCCGTGGCAATTCAGGCAGTAGTTGACGAACAGCTTGGCGCCGCGCTGCAGCGACGACAGGTCGGCGGTGTTCACCGGTGCCGGCTCCAGGGGGAAGCCCCCTTCGCTGGCCATGGCGGGCGCGGCGGCAAAGCAGGCGCCGGCCAGCGCGATGATGGAAAGCAGCTTTTTCATCTTGTGTCCTTGTGCTCTTGTCGGGGTTCGCTTCGCTCAGTGCGGGTGGAACGTGACACGCTCCGGGACCGGCTTGAACTCGCCGACACGGCTCCACAGCGGCATGGTCAGGAAGAAGGCGAAGTACAGCAGCGTACCGAGCTGCGACACCTTCTCACCCACCGGCGACGGCGGTTGCACGCCGAGGTAGCCGAGAACCAGGAACACCACCACGAAGACGATCAGGATGGTCTTGTGGAAAGCGGGACGATAGCGGATGGACTTGACCGGCGAGTGGTCCAGCCACGGCAGGAAGAACAGGATCACGACCGAGCCGCCCATCACCAGCACGCCCCAGAACTTGGCGTCGATGAAGTAGAAGCCCACGGCCAGGACCACCGCAACGGCGATAGCGCCGATCTTCACGCGTGCATCCTTGCTGCGCAGGAACACCATGCCGAGCAGCAGCGCGAAGAACACCCACAGGATCGGCAGGAAGTTCGACGTGGTCGCGCGCAGCATCGAGTAGAACGGCGTGAAGTACCAGACCGGCGCGATATGCGGCGGGGTCTTCAGCGGATCGGCCGGGAAGAAGTTGTTGTGCTCCAGGAAATAGCCGCCCACTTCCGGGAAGAAGAAGATCACGGCCGAGAAGATGAGCAGGAAGCCGGCAACGCCCAGCGTGTCGTGCACCGAGTAGTACGGGTGGAACGGGATGCCGTCCAGCGGGATACCGTTCTCGTCCTTCTTGGCCTTGATCTCGACGCCGTCCGGGTTGTTCGAGCCCACTTCGTGCAGCGCGATGATGTGGGCGATGACCAGCGCCAGCAGCACCAGCGGCACGGCGATGACGTGGAACGAGAAGAAGCGGTTCAGCGTCGCGTCGCTCACCACGTAGTCACCGCGGATGAACAGCGACAGGTCCTGGCCGATCACGGGAATCGCCGAGAACAGGTTCACGATCACCTGGGCGCCCCAGTACGACATCTGGCCCCACGGCAGCAGGTAGCCCATGAAGGCTTCGGCCATCAGGCTCAGGAAGATCAGGCAGCCGAAGATCCAGACCAGCTCGCGCGGCTTGCGGTACGAACCGTACAGCAGGCCCCGGAACATATGCAGGTAGACCACGACGAAGAAGGCCGAGGCGCCGGTCGAGTGCATGTAGCGCACCAGCCAGCCCCAGGGGACTTCGCGCATGATGTATTCCACGCTGGCGAAGGCCACGGGAATGCCGGCGGCGTTGAGCGTGCCGTCGGGCTTGTAGTTCATCACCAGGAAAATGCCGGTGACGATCTGGATCACCAGCACCAGCAGTGCCAGCGAACCGAAGAAGTACCAGAAGTTGAAGTTCTTCGGCGCGTAGTACTTGGAGAGGTGGTCTTCCCAGAGCTGGGTTGCGGGGAAGCGGGCGTCGATCCAGCCGAGCAGGCCGGTGGTCTTGACTTGTTTTTCGGCCGCCATGATCAGGCTTCTCCTTTCTCGTCCTTGCCGATCACAATCTTGGTATCGGTCAGGAACTGGTAGGGGGGAACATCGAGATTCTGCGGAGCCGGCTTGTTCTTGAAGACACGCCCGGCGAGGTCGAAGGTCGAACCATGGCAGGGGCAGAGGAAACCGGGATCAGTGCCGAGCTGAGGATTGGCGCCGGGGCCGAAGGGGCCGGAAGGCGAGCACCCAAGGTGGGAACAGATACCCACCACGACCAGGACGTCCTTGTGCTCCGGGCGCGAACGGGTTTCGTTCTTGCAGTACTCGGGCGTCGGCATGGTGAATGGAATATCGGAAGTGGGATCGGCCACTTCGCCGTCCGTCTTCTTCAGCGACGCAAGCTGTTCTTCAGTACGCCGCATGATCCAGACCGGTTTGCCGCGCCACTCGACAGTCATCATCTCGCCGGGCTTGAGCGCGCCGATATCTGCCTCGACTGGCGCACCCGCGGCCTTGGCCTTCTCCGAAGGTGCAAACGTACTGACGAAAGGAACCGCTACCGCTACGCCTCCGACGCCGCCAGCGACGGATGTCGCGATCAACCAATTGCGGCGACCTTTATCCACGCTCTTCACGTCTTGCTGGTCACTCATTCCAAACCCCAGGGGAAGTCAATTTAGATTTTGCGTCAACCATAAAGTGTACCTTAGACACCTGCGCGCTAGATAGGCAGAAATTGCCACTGGCCCGTACGATTATCGGACGTGCTTGCCGGAAATCCGCTTGTGTGCTTGCTTTCCGGGCAGTGATGCGGCAGGCTTTCGCTTGAAACCGTTCATCGCTGGCAACAAGAAGGAGAACCCCAATGGGCATGATCTCGGAATTCAGAACCTTCGCCGTGCGCGGCAACGTGATCGACCTGGCGGTCGGCGTGATCATCGGCGCTGCCTTCGGAAAGATCGTGGATTCAGTGGTCAACGACCTGATCATGCCGGTGGTGGGCCGCATTATCGGCAAGCTGGACTTCTCCAATATGTTCGTCACACTGGCCGATCCCCCACCCGGAACGCCCATGACGCTGGATGCGCTGAAGAAGGCCGGGGTGCCCGTGTTTGCCTACGGCAATTTCCTGACCATCGTGGTCAACTTTCTCATTCTTGCCTTTATCATCTTCATGATGGTGCGCGCGTTCAACCGGATGCGCGAGAAGGAACCGCCTCCGCCGCCCGCAGCGCCGCCCGAAGAAGTGGTGCTGCTGCGTGAGATCCGCGACAGCCTCAAGGCGCGTTGAGCGGAACCCGGCCGTGCGCTGCATTGCGCGCTGACCCGGGAAGATATAACGGCCCCGATGGGGCCGTTTTGTTTTGCGTCAGACAGGATTCGGAATATCGATGAATGTATGGCGCAGGCCGAAGCGCTGCGCCACATGCTCCCCGAGCGAGCGGATGCCATAGCGCTCGGTGGCGTGGTGGCCTGCAGCGAGATAGGCCACGCCGCTCTCGCGCGCCAGGTGCGTGGTCTGCTCCGAAACCTCGCCACTGAGGTAGGCATCGACGCCCGCGGCGACCGCTGCGTCGAAATAGCCTTGTGCCCCTCCCGTGCACCAGCCAATGGTGCGGATCATCTGCTCCGGCTCGCCGATGACCAGCGGCTCGCGCTCGAGCACCCCGCCCACATGTGCGGCCAGCGCGGCGAGCGGCATCGGCGCGGGCAGTGTGCCGGTCCAGCCGAGCTGGTCCTCGCTGAAGCGGCCGGTCGGCGTGAAGCCAAGTTGCAGGCCGAGCTGGGCGTTATTGCCGAATTCGGGATGGTTGTCCAGCGGGAGGTGGAAGGCAAAGAGGTTGACGTCCGCACCCAGCAGCCGCTTCAGGCGCGCATGCTTCTGTCCCACCACGCGCGCATCCTCGTTTTTCCAGAAGTAGCCGTGATGGACGAGGATGGCATCGGCGCCGGCCTCGATCGCGGCATCGACCAATGCCAGGCTTGCCGTCACCCCCGTCACTACGTGAGTGACTTCCGGGCAACCTTGCACTTGCAGCCCGTTGGGACAATAGTCCTTGTAACGGGGAACTTCCAACAGGTCGTTCAAGTACAATTCAAGCTCTTTTGTTTTCATTTTCTGCTCAAAACTCCAATATGTTGCGGCGCTTTTGGCTGTTCTTTGCCCAGGCTGTCACCGTCGTGCTGGCGGTCTGGTTCGTCGTGGCCACACTGAAGCCTGACTGGCTGCAGCGGGGGCGCGTGGCGGTACAGTCCGGTTCGCCGATCGTGGCGCTCAAGGAAGTGGTGCCCAACGTGTCGGGCCCGTCTGCCGAGGGGTCCTATAGCGAAGCCGCGCGGGAAGCGATGCCGGCGGTCGTCAATATCTTTACCAGCAAGAACGGTTCAAAGCGCTCGCCCAACCCGCAGGCCGAGGATCCGTGGTTCCGCTTCTTCTTCGGCGACCGGCTGCCGGAACGGCAGGAGCCGGTCTCCAGCCTGGGCTCGGGCGTCATTGTCAGTTCCGAGGGTTATATTCTAACCAACCACCACGTGGTGGATGGGGCCGACGAGATCGAGGTGGCGCTGACCGACGGTCGGAAGGCCGACGCCAAGGTGGTGGGCTCGGATCCGGAAACCGACCTGGCCGTGCTGAAGGTGACGCTCAAGGATCTGCCCGCGATCACGCTGGGGCGGCTCGAGAATGTGAAGGTCGGGGACGTGGTGCTGGCGATCGGCAACCCGTTCGGTGTCGGCCAGACCGTGACCATGGGCATTGTGTCGGCGCTGGGCCGCAGCCACCTGGGCATCAACACCTTCGAGAACTTCATCCAGACCGACGCTGCCATCAACCCGGGCAACTCGGGCGGCGCCCTGGTGGATGCGCAGGGCAACCTGCTGGGCATCAACACGGCAATCTACTCGCGCTCGGGCGGCTCGCTGGGTATCGGCTTTGCGATTCCCGTGTCGACCGCCAAGCAGGTGATGGAGTCGATCATCTCCACCGGCAGCGTGACGCGCGGCTGGATCGGCGTTGAACCGCAGGACATGACGCCGGAGATTGCCGAATCGTTCGGGCTCGACGCGAAGGAAGGTGCACTGATCGCCGCGGTGGTCCAGGGCGGCCCGGCCGACAAGGCGGGCGTGAAGCCGGGCGATGTGCTGGCCAAGGTGGACGGCCAGGCGATCACCGACACGACCGCTCTGCTCAACGCGATTGCCCAGCTTAAGCCGGGTGTGGACATCAAGATGACCGTGATCCGCCGCGGCAAGCCAACCGACCTGACGGTGACGATCGGCAAACGGCCTCCGCCGCCGCGCCGGGCGCTGCCGTTTGAAGAGGAAGAGTGAGTCCCGGCCGATGTGCCCTTGACGAAAAACCCCGCCCCTGGAAGGCGGGGTTTTTTGTACCTACGGTCCGATTGACCGTCGCATCGCGGTAGAGCAGCGAAGGCCGCGCGAGCGGGAGAACGGTTCAGGCGTTCCGGGAGGACAAAGGCGCCGAGCGAAAAGATCACCGCCGGCCCTCGATGACATGCGGATCGAGGAGAGCCGCACTGCTAACCACGGCGGCACTCACTACCGCGTCGTCGTGGGCAGATGCAGCGACACCGCCCGTGATCGTGCAGGCAGGCGTCGGCAACAGAGCACCCGATCCACGCCCCGGCGCAGCAGCAGGCATCCAGGCCGCCCCCACTTCTCCGGCCGACCATCGATGTGCAGCACGACAGCACCGTAACACAGCGCAACAGCCTGTCACAGCATCTGGCGCCACACAAGACAAAGGGCCGGCATCCTTGCGGATGCCGGCCCTTTTGCTTCAAGCCAATCCTAAGCGAGCTTACGCCCGCGTCAGATTAGAACTTGTGGCGCAGACCAACCACAGCACCGATCTGGTTCGAGCCCGGCTTGACGTTCGTCGTGGTCGACGAGTTGAAGCCGTTCACGCCCAGCTGCGAGCCCTTGTCGTTCAGAGCGTACGACACCGAGGTGTACACGTCGGTACGCTTCGACAGCGCGTAGTCGGCCGTGACCACGAACTGCCACGGATCCGCGCTGGTGTTGCGGAAGTCTTGGTAGTACGCAGCGCCCGACAGCGAGAACGCCGGGGTCAGCTGGTAGCCCAGACCCAGCCAGTACAGGTTCGAAGCCGTAGCAATGGTCGTCACACCATTTTCAGTCGCAATGCCGCCAGGCAGCGCGGCGCCGTCGAAGGCCTTGGCCCAGCGATAGCCGGCGTAGACCTTGGCCGGACCGAAGGCGTAGTTAGCGCCGACGGTAGCACGACGAACCTTCTGGCCGCTCGCGTCGACGGGAGCGACAGCGGGACCGGTCGTGGTGCCATGGATTTCGTCATAGGCAGCACCAATCGAGAACGGGCCAGCTGCGTAGCTCACCAGCGCGCCGTACTCTTGGCCGCGGCGGAAGGCGCCAGCGGTTTCGTTGCCGTTGTTGTTGAAGCTGTAGAACGCCGAAGCGGTCAGGCCACCGAAGGTACCGATGTACTTGACGGTGTTGTCGGCACGCGAAGCAAACGCTGCATCCTGACCCAGGATACCGTAGCGCGACGAAATGGCCATCGGGTCATAGATCAGGCCGAAGTCATAGAACGAGGTCTGTTGACGGCCCAGCAGCAGCGAACCGTATTGGCTCTGCAGACCGACGTAGGCTTGACGACCGAACAGACGACCGTCTTGGGCCGAAGTACCGTTGTCCAGGTTAAAGCCGCTTTCCAGCACGAACACGCCCTTCAGGCCGCCGCCCAGGTCTTCCACGCCACGCAGGCCCCAGCGCGAACCGGACTGGTTGCCCGACGACATGCGGTACACGTCATCGCCAGCGGCGTTGGCATGGTTGTTGTACTCGAGGCCGACATCAGCCACGCCGTACAGGGTTACGCTCGACTGGGCATAAGCGCCGCCAGCGGCCAGAGCGGCGACGGCAGCAGCAAACAGTTTCATCTTCATATCGACACTTTCCTTGTCAACTGATTGGGAAATCTTGGTTGCCCAAGTGCTTGGGCGACGTATTTACATTCACGTCTGCTGCGTATTATGTGCCAGCCCCCCCGGCCCTCAGAAGGCTTTTTCGGCGTAAACCATGCTTTGCGGCGGTTTATGTTGTGATCGAACAACAGGATTGCCGAAAAAAATCCCCGTTTTGGTGCAAAAACGGGGATTGGCGGCATCGGAATATCTACCTCAGCGGGATTAGTCGGTCTGCGTTTCCCCTGAAGCGGCAGACTCGGCAGACGGTTTGCCGATGAAGCGGGCCATGATCAGCCCCAGTTCATAGAGCGCCACCAGCGGCACTGCCAGCAGTAGCTGCGACAGCACATCGGGCGGAGTCACGACGGCGGCAATGATGAAGGCCCCGACGATCACATAGGGGCGGATCTGCTTGAGCTTTTCCAGCTCCACCACTCCGAAACGCACCAACACGATCACCACCACCGGCACCTCGAAGGTGATGCCGAAGGCCAGGAAGGTCGTCATGGCGAAGCTCAGATACTTGTCGATGTCGGTCGACATGTCCGCCCCGAGCGGCGCGTTGTAGTGCGCCATGAAGTGGAACACCGTCGGGAACACCAGGAAATACGCAAACGCCACGCCGCACAGGAACAGGAAGTAGCTGCTCGACACCAGCGGCAGGATCAGGCGCTTCTCATGCTGGTACAGGCCGGGCGCGACAAACTGCCAGACCTGGTACAGCACCCAGGGCAGCGCGATCAGGAAGGCCACCAGCAGCGTGACCTTCATCGGCACGAAGAACGAGCCGGTGACGTCCGTGACAATCATCCTGCCGCCCTTGGGCAGCGACTCCATCAGCGGCGCTGCAAACAGGTTAAAGATCACCGGGGCCCAGTAGACCAGGCTGACGAAGACCAGGATGATCCCGGCCACCGCCTTGACCAGGCGCTGGCGCAGCTCGATCAGATGGGAAATGAAAGTTTCCTGCTGCGATTCGTCTTGGGGATCGGGGGACGGGGTGTCGCTCATGGCGTGAACCGCTCAGCCGCACTGGCTGGCAAGGTGGAGTCGATCTGAAGCACGGCGCGGCGCGCTTGCGCGAGCACGACGGCGGCAGCCGGAACGCAGGCCGGCAAGGTGTCGCCGCGGGCCATGCTTACTCGAAGAAGGAACGGGACGGGCGGGTGGCCGGGCGGTGGCGCTTTACGCGCGCGGCACCCGACTGCACCCAGACCCGGACATTGTGCTGGCGCTTGAACCACAGCGGACGCGCCCCCTGCTTCACGCGCCAGCTCTTGCGCCCGTTGTGCGCCTTGTGCGCCGCGTCCCAGCTGGGCACGAAGCCGTCGCCACTGCCGGAGCCTGCGCCGCTGGCACCGATGCCGGACTCGGCACCGCCCAGCGCCTCGTTCAGGGCCTGGGTCTGCTCGCTGACTTCCTTGTGGATGGTGCGCTCGACGTCGCGCGCCGCATCCTCGAATTCAGTGCGCATCTTGCGCAGCTCTTCCAGCTCGACCTCGCGGCTGACTTCCGCCTTGACGTCGTTGATATAGCGCTGCGCGCGCCCGACGAGCGCGCCCACTGTACGGGCAACCTTGGGCAGGCGCTCGGGACCGATCACGATCAGTGCCACGGCGCCGATCAGTGCCAGCTTGGAAATGCCGAGATCAATCATGCGGACACGTCATGCGGACAACATGCGAAGAACAGCGGATGCGCGCATGCGCAGGCAGCCACGATTGCGGGAAGGGGATGGCACACTGCCGGCTTACTGCTGCTGGCGGGACTTTTCCTTGGCGTCGACATCAATGGTGGTGGAATCGCGCAGTTCCTTGGCCTGGGCCGGCTGGCCAGCCTGTGCCGCCTTGTCTTCACCGTCCTTCATGCCGTCCTTGAAGCCCTTGACCGCGCCGCCCAGGTCCTGGCCGATATTGCGCAGTTTCTTGGTGCCGAACACGAGCATGACGATCACCAGCACGATCAGCCAGTGCCAAATGCTAAACGAACCCATTTTTTGCTCCTGATGAAGCCTCGGGCGCAATCATTGATGCCCGGACCCGTTGTTCCGTCCCGTTATGGCCGCGCCGGGCGACGGTTGCCGGCGCAGCTTCCGCCCGGGCGTTGCCGCCGCAGGCGCTCCCATGCCAAGCCGCCCGATCAGGGCAGCGTTCCCTTCCACTCGTGGCGCGGCCCACCCAGCACATGGAGGTGCAGGTGGTAGATCACCTGGCCGCCGTCCGGGCCGGTGTTGATCACCGTCCGAAAACCGTTGGCGCAGCCAGCCGCGCGCGCGAGTTCAGGCACCTTAAGTAGCATTCTAGCAAGCACCTGCCCTTCGCCGGCGCCGCAATCGGCCAGCGAGTCGACATGCGACTTGGGAACGACCAGCAAGTGTACCGGGGCCTTGGGATGGATATCGTGGAAGGCCACCATGTCGTCGTCTTCGTAGACTTTGCGCGACGGTAGCTGGCCGGCCACGATCTTGCAGAAGATGCAATTATCCTGAGCGTTCATGAAGTTTTCATTGCGACGGCCAAGGCGCCCCGCTGCCATGTTCGGGGGCCCGGCCTCGCCGGCATCAGAACTGCTGATCCGGGTACATCGGCTTGCTGTCGTTCAGGTACAGCCAGCCTTTGACGATACGATACAGCATCCACAGCGACAACACGGCCCAGACGGCAAAGGCAAGGGGTATCAGCACGACCGTGGCGAACAACACGCCGCCCAGCACGCCCCATACCACCGACCACCAGAACGAGCGGATCTGCCAGGCGAAGTGCGATGCATACAGCGAGCCGCGCGCATCGTCGCGCTTGACGTAGTCGATCACGATCGCGATCAGCGCGGTGATGCCGCCGGTCAGCCAGAAGATGGCATACAGCGCATACAGGATATGCAGCAGTTTGCGCAGGCTGCTCAGCTGTTCGCCGCTGGGAGTCGTCGTGACTTGCCCGGTGTAGTCGTTGGCCATGTTTGCCCTTGTTGTCGAGCCTGCCGTTTTCCTGTGGAAAGGCAGGCGGAAACCTGGCCGGCGCTATATAGATCAGATGCTCGCAGATCCTTGCCGGTCAGCCCTGGTCCTTGCGCCGCGCCTTCTCTTCCAGGCCGGACAAGCCTTCGCGCCGCGCCAGTTCGTTGACCACGTCGGTCGGCGTCAGGCCGAAGTTTGCCAGCAATACCATGCTGTGGAACCACAGGTCGGCCACTTCATAGACCACCTTGGCGGCGTCGGCGCCGCTCTGGCCGGCGGCGCGCGCGTCCTTGGCGGCCATCACGGTCTCGGTGGCTTCTTCGCCGATCTTCTTCAGGATGGCGTCGTCGCCCTTGCTGAACAGGCGCGCGACATAGGACTTGTCGGGATCGCCGCCGTTGGCGGGCTTGCGCGATTCCAGCACTTCGGCCAGGCGCGCCAGCACATCGTTGCTGCTGAGTTGGGTGTCGCTCATGGCTTGGTGTAGATCTGCGCAGGGTCCTTCAGCACCGGCTCGACCGTGTGCCAGTCGCCCGATTCGGCGTCGCCGTCGAACTTCTGGAAGAAGCAGGAATGGCGCCCGGTATGGCAGGCGATGCTGTCGACCTGCGTGACCTTGAGCAGCACCACGTCCTCGTCGCAGTCCAGCCGGATCTCATGCACCTTCTGCACGTGGCCGGACTCTTCGCCCTTGTGCCACAGGCGCTTGCGCGAGCGCGACCAGAACACGGCCTCGCCCAGCTCCACGGTGCGCTGCAGGGCGTCGCGGTTCATGAACGCGAACATCAGCACGTCGTTCGAGCCGACTTCCTGCACGATCACCGGCACCAGCCCGTTATCGTCCCACTTGACCTTGTTGAGCCACTTCTTTGCCATGATCAGATCCGCACGGGAATGCCCTCGCGGGCCATGAATGCCTTGGCTTCGCCCACGGTGTGTTGCCCGTAGTGGAAGATGCTGGCGGCCAGCACCGCGTCGGCGCGGCCCTGGGTGATGCCGTCGGCCAGGTCCTGCAGGCCGCCGACGCCGCCCGAGGCGATCACCGGCACCGGCACGGCGTCGCTGACGGCGCGGGTCAGTTCGAGGTCGAAGCCGCTCTTGGTGCCGTCGCGGTCCATGCTGGTCAGCAGGATCTCGCCGGCGCCGCGCGCGGCCATTTCGCGCGCCCATTCGACCGCGTCCAGCCCGGTGGCCTTGCGCCCGCCGTGGGTGAAGACTTCCCAGCGCGGCGCTTCGCCCGGGGCGGAACTGCGCTTGGCGTCGATTGCCACCACGATGCACTGCGAGCCGTACTTTGCGGTCGCGTCCGACACCAGCTGCGGATTGGCGATGGCCGACGAGTTCACGCTAATCTTGTCCGCGCCGGCATTGAGCAGGCGCCGCACGTCTTCGACCGTGCGCACGCCGCCACCCACCGTCAGCGGGATAAAGACCTGCGAGGCCACATCCTCGATGATGTGCAGCATCAGGTCGCGTCCGTCGCTGGTCGCGGTGATGTCCAGGAATGTGATCTCATCTGCGCCCTGCTCGTCGTAGCGGCGCGCGATTTCCACGGGATCGCCCGCATCGCGCAGCTCGACGAAGTTGACGCCCTTGACCACCCGCCCGTTGGTCACGTCCAGGCAGGGGATGATACGTTTGGCTAGCATGAGATTCCTTGTCCACCGCCATCGCCGCTGTTTTCGACGAAACGGCGGCGATGGCGGCGGCTGCGCCCATGGCGCGTTGGCTTATTGCCCGTCGCGCAGCTTGTCGGCCCGCGCCTGCGCATCGGCAAAGTTGAGGTCCCCGGAGTAGATCGCGCGGCCGCAGATGACACCTTCCACGCCTTCGCGCTCAACCGCGCACAGATTGTCGATATCTGCCAGGTTGGACAGTCCGCCGCTGGCGATCACCGGAATCGACATCGACTGCGCCAGCTTGACGGTGGCGTCGATATTGATCCCCTGGAGCATGCCGTCGCGGCCGATATCGGTGTAGATGATGGCCTCGACGCCATAGTCCTCGTACTTGCGCGCCAGGTCCGCCACTTCATGGCCGGTCAGCTTGCTCCAGCCGTCGGTGGCCACCTTACCATCCTTGGCGTCCAGGCCAACGATGATATGGCCGCCGAAGGCCGAGCAGGCGTCCTTCAGGAAACCGGGGTTCTTGACCGCGGCCGTGCCGATGATGACGTACGACAGGCCGTCATCCAGCCAGCGTTCGATGGTGTTCAGGTCGCGGATGCCGCCGCCCAGCTGCACCGGGATCTCGTCGCCCACCTCGGCGATGATGGCCTTGATGGCGGCCTCGTTGCGGGGCTTGCCGACAAATGCGCCGTTCAGGTCCACCAGGTGCAGGCGCCGCGCGCCCTGCTCCACCCAGTGACGTGCCATGGCGGCGGGATCTTCGGAAAAGACGGTGGCCTGGTCCATGTCGCCTTGTTTGAGGCGTACACACTGACCGTCCTTCAGGTCGATGGCCGGAATGAGCAACATATGCGTGACGAGCGTGGTTGAGTAAGGGAAGTTGAGCGAGACCGGCACTGCCGGTCAGGTCTGGGTCGATAATCGATCGGGAACTTGGTCGAATGAACGGGTCGAGTTAGCGGTCGATAGATCGGTAAAAAAGCGATTCGGGTGTCCGGTCGTGCCTGGATCGTGCCGCGAGGCCGGGCCGGCGCCTCAGGGATTCCAGTGGACGAAGTTCCGGTACAGCTGCAGGCCCAGGGCCGCGCTCTTCTCGGGGTGGAACTGCGTCGCAAAAATATTATCGCGCGCTACCGCGCTGGTAAATACGACTCCATACTCCGTTTCGCCGGCGATATGGGCCGGGTCCTGCGCCTGCACATAGTAGCTGTGGACGAAATAGAACCAGCTGTCGTCCGGGATACCGTCCCACAGCGGGTGCGGCTTCGCCTGGCGCACCCGGTTCCAACCCATCTGCGGCACCTTGTAGCGCGAGCCGTCGGGCTGCGTCATGCCGTCCAGCGCAAAGCGCACCACCTGGCCGGGCATCAGGCCCAGCGCCGGCGTGCGCTGCGCACCGGCACGACTTTCGGTGCTGAACTCGAACAGCATCTGTTCGCCAACACACACACCCAGCATCGGCTTGCTGCCGGCGGCCTCGATCACCGCCTGCTGCAGCCCGGACGCGTCCAGCGCCGACATGCAGTCCGGCATCGCGCCCTGGCCCGGCAGCACCACGCGGTCCGCGCTCCGGATGCCTTCGGGTGCATCCACCACCCGCACGTCCGCTTCCGGCGCCGCGGCACGCAGCGCCTGCGCCACCGAGCGCAGGTTGCCCATGCCGTAATCCACAATTGCTATGGTAGTCATGATTTCAAAACAGGCAACAATGTCTTCAGCCCGTCCACAATGAATTCCACGGCCAGCGCCGACAGGATCAGCCCCATCAAGCGCGTGCCGATATTGATGCCGGTGCGCCCGATCACCCGGGCAATCGGGTCGGCCGCGCGAAACACCATGTACACCACTGCCCCAATCACCACGCCCAGGCCGACCAGGATCAGCAACTGGTACCAGTGCTGCGTCTTGCCGGCATAGACGATCACCGTACTGATCGAGCCCGGCCCGGTCAGCAGCGGCAGCGCCAGCGGCACCACCGCGATGCTGGACTTTACCTCGGCCTCGTCCTCTTCTTCCGGCGTGGCCTTGGTGCGGCCGGTCTGCGCGTTCAGCATGTTCATGGCCATCATGATCATGATCAGCCCGCCACCCACCTGCAGCGACGCCACCGAGATATTGAAGAACTCGATGATCTGCTGCCCCAGCAGCGCCGACACCGCCACCACGATCGCCACCGAGACCGACGCGATCTTGATGGTACGCAGCTTTTCCGCTTCAGTCTGCTGGCTGGTCAGGCTGATGAAGAACGGGATCGCCCCGATCGGGTTGATCAGCGCCAGCAGCGAAATAAACGACTTGAGCGTATCCATCGGTTGCGGGTCGCCAGCGGCGCTGGCGGATTCAGCCTGGGGCCTGGAAAAGGTCAGCGGGCGCCGCAACCAGCCGGCACGCCTACGGTTATATGGAGTGGTCGATGCGTTGACAGGCGCCTCAGAGCGTACCCTTGGTCGACGGGATCGTGTTCGCCGCGCGCGGGTCCAACTCCACCGCCATGCGCAGTGCCCGGCCAAAGGCCTTGAACACAGTTTCGCACTGATGGTGGGCATTGATGCCGCGCAGGTTGTCGATATGCAGGGTCACGCCCGCATGGTTGACGAAGCCACGGAAGAACTCGATGGTCAGGTCGACGTCGAAGCTGCCCACGCGCGCACGCGTGAACGGTACGTGGAATTCCAGGCCGGGGCGGCCGGAGAAGTCGATCACCACGCGCGACAGGCATTCGTCCAGCGGCACATAGCTGTGGCCGTAGCGGGTGATGCCCTTCTTGTCGCCGATGGCCCTGGCCACGGCCTGGCCGAGCGTGATGCCTACGTCTTCCACCGTATGGTGGTCGTCGATATGCGTGTCGCCGGTGGCTTCGACTTCCAGGTCGACCATGCCGTGGCGGGCGATCTGATCCAGCATGTGGTCGAGGAACGGCACGCCGGACGCCAGTTTCTGGCGGCCGGTGCCGTCGAGATTCAGGGAAACGCGGATTTGCGTTTCCGAAGTATTGCGGGTGACCTCTGCAACACGCATGGTGTTAATCCTGCAGCGACGCTGCGAATGCCTCAAGGAACTGCGCGTTTTCTTCGGGTGTGCTGACCGTGACGCGCAGACAATTGGCCAGCAACGGGTGCATTTTACTCACGTTCTTGATCAACACCTTGCGCGCCAGCAGGCGGTCGAACGTCTGTGCAGCATCCGGCACACGCGCCAGCAGGAAGTTGGCGGCGCTGGGGAACACCGTGACCCCCGCATGCACAGCCATGCCGTCGGCCACGCGGCCGCGTTCGGCGCGCAATTGCGCGGCCTGTTCGTCCAGCACCGACACATGCTCAAGCGCGAACAGCGCGGTGGCTTCGGTCAGCACGTTTACGTTGTACGGGGGGCGCACCTTGTCGATCTGCGAGAGCCATTCCGGCGCACCGGCCAGGTAGCCCAGGCGGATGCCCGCCAGGCCCAGCTTGGATACCGTGCGCATCACCAGCAGGTTGCCGAAGTCCGCCAGGCGCGGCATCCAGCTGTGCTGCGCGAACGGCTGGTAGGCCTCGTCGACCACCACGAGGCTGTTGCAGACCTCGCCCTGCGCGGCGCGGACGATGGCCTCCATGTCGGCGGCATCGAACAGGTTGCCGGTGGGGTTGTTCGGGTAGGCCAGGTAGATGATGGCGGGCTGGTGCTCGGCCATCGCCGCAAGCATGGCGGCGCGATCGAGCGTGAAGCCCGCGTGCAGCGGCACGCCGACGAACTGCAGGCCGGCAAACTGCGCCGACATCGCGTACATCACGAAGCCCGGCACCGGCGCCATCACCTTCGCGCCCGGCTTGGCCGCGGCCAGCGCCAGCATGCTGATGATCTCGTCCGAGCCGTTGCCGAGCAGCACGTCCATGCCGGCGGGCACCTGCATCACGGTCTTCAGCTTCGCGCGCAGGGCTTCGCTGCTGGGCACCGGGTAGCGGTTCAGCGCGACCTCGCCCAGGCGCTCGGCCAGTTCGCGGCGCAGCTCGGGCGGCAGCCGGTACGGGTTCTCCATCGCGTCGAGCTTGACCAGACCGTGCGAATCCGGCACGTGGTAGGCGCCCATGGCGCGTACGTCGTCACGGATGATGCGTTCGATCAGGGAGGGCTCTACGGCAGACATGGGAACTCCAGGGTTGGCTGCTTTATCAGGCAGCGTGGGTCAGTAGATCAACTACGTTTGTTGAAACGATACTCCGCGCTGCGGGCGTGGGCCTGCAGGCCTTCGCCGTACGCGAGTTCGGCGGCGATCTGGCCGAGCATCTGCGCCCCGCCCTCGCTCACCTCAATCAGGCTCGAACGCTTCTGGAAGTCATAGACCCCCAGCGGCGACGAGAAGCGCGCGGTGCGCGAGGTCGGCAGCACGTGGTTGGGACCGGCGCAGTAGTCGCCCAGCGATTCGCTGGTGTAGCGGCCGAGGAAGATGGCGCCGGCGTGGCGGATCTTCTCGCTCCACTGGCGCGGGTTCTCGGCGGAGATCTCCAGGTGCTCGGGCGCGATCGCATTGGCGATCTCGCAGGCTTCTTCCATGTCGCGCACCTTGATCAGCGCGCCGCGGCCGGAGATCGACGCGGCGATCACGTCGCGGCGCGGCATGGTGCCGAGCTGGCGCTGGATGCTGGCTTCGACGCGGGCGATATATTCCGAGTCCGGGCACAGCAGGATCGACTGCGCCAGCTCGTCGTGCTCGGCCTGCGAGAACAGGTCCATCGCCACCCAGTCGGGGTCGGTGGTGCCGTCACAGATCACCAGGATCTCGGACGGGCCGGCGATCATGTCGATGCCGACGGTGCCGAACACGCGCCGCTTGGCCGCGGCCACGTAGGCATTGCCCGGGCCGACGATCTTGTCGACCTGCGGTAGCGTCGCAGTGCCGTAGGCCAGCGCGCCAACAGCTTGCGCACCGCCGATGGTGAACACGCGGTCCACGCCGGCGATCTGCGCCGCGGCCAGCACCAGCTCGTTGCGCACGCCGCCCGGCGTGGGCACGACCATGATGATTTCCTTCACGCCCGCGACGCGCGCCGGGATCGCATTCATCAGCACCGACGACGGATAAGCGGCCTTGCCGCCCGGCACATAGATGCCGACGCGGTCCAGCGGCGTCACCTTCTGGCCCAGCATGGTGCCGTCGGCCTCGGTGTATTCCCAGCTGTGGCTGCCGCACTCGATCTTCTGCTTCTCGTGGTAGGCACGCACGCGCGCGGCGGCGGCCTCCAGCGCGGCGCGGCGCTTGGGCTCGAGGTCCTCGAGCGCGGCTTCCAACTGCTGCTGCGACACTTCCAGCGCGCCCATCGACGCCGCTTCCACGCGGTCGAAACGCTTGGTGTATTCCAGCACCGCGGCATCGCCGCGCGCCTTCACGTCGGCCAGGATCTGCGCCGCGGCGCGGTCGATGGCCTCGTCCTCGCCGGCCTCGAAGGCCAGCACCTGGCGTAGCGCCTCGGCAAAGCCGGGCTCGCTGGAATCAAGCCGGCGGATCGGCAGGTTTTCCATTTCGGTTGCGTTCATGACTTCATTTCCTCTCAGGCGGCCCGGCCTCAGGCCAGCGCCGCCGAAGCGCGTTCGAATGCGTCGAGGATCGGCGCCAGCCGCTCGCGCTTCAGTTTGAGTGCGGCCTGGTTCACCACCAGCCGCGACGAGATCTGCACGATCTCCTCCACCTCGACCAGGTTGTTGGCGCGCAGCGTGCTGCCGGTGCTGACCAGGTCGACGATGGCATCGGACAGACCCACCAGCGGGCCCAGTTCCATGGAACCGTACAGCTTGATCAGGTCGACGTGAACGCCCTTTTTCGCAAAATGCTCGCGCGCGGTCTGCACGTACTTGGTGGCCACGGCCAGGCGCGCGCCCTGGCGCACCGCGTTGGCGTAGTCAAACCCGGCCGGCACCGCCACCGACATGCGGCAGCGGGCGATGTTCAGGTCGATCGGCGCGTACAGGCCGGCCATGCCGTTTTCCATCAGCACGTCCTTGCCGGCCACGCCGAAATCGGCGGCGCCGTACTGCACGTAGGTGGGCACGTCCGAGGCGCGCACGATCACCACGCGCACGGCCGGATCGGAGGTCGGCAGGATCAGCTTGCGCGAGGTTTCCGGGTCTTCGGTGACGCGGATGCCGGCGGCCTCAAGCAGCGGCAGCGTCTCGGTGAAGATGCGGCCCTTGGACAATGCCAGCGTGAGCTGGTTGGGCGAAGCGTTGAAAGTGGGGCTCATCGGGCGTCAGTCCTCAGTGCTCAAGCAATGCGGCGGATCTTGGCGCCCACTGCAGACAGCTTGTCTTCCATGCGGTCGTAGCCGCGGTCCAGGTGGTAGATGCGGTCGATCACGGTCTCCCCGTCGGCCACCAGGCCGGCGATCACCAGGCTGGCCGAGGCGCGCAGGTCGGTCGCCATCACGTTGGCACCCGACAGGCGCGCCACGCCGTTGACCACCGCGGTATTGCCTTCGACCGCGATGTCGGCGCCCAGGCGGTTCAGTTCCTGGACGTGCATGAAGCGGTTTTCGAAGATGGTCTCGGTCACGCGCGCGGTGCCTTCGGCCACGGCATTGAGCGCCATGAACTGGGCCTGCATGTCGGTCGGGAAGGCCGGATATTCCGAGGTGCGGAAGCTGACGGCCTTGGCACGGTGCGGCATGGCCAGGCGGATCCAGTCGGCGCCGGTTTCGATGCGGGCGCCGGCTTCGCGCAGCTTGTCGAGCACCGTGTCGAGGATGTCGGTCTGCACGCCGCGCAGCACCAGGTCGCCCAGCGTCGCGGCCGCGGCGCACAGGAAGGTGCCGGCTTCGATGCGGTCGGCGATCACGCTGTGGCTGGCGCCGTGCAGGCGGTCAACGCCGTGCACCACCAGGCGGTCCGTGCCGATGCCTTCGATCCTGGCACCCATCTTGACCAGCAGGTGGGCCAGGTCGGTCACCTCGGGCTCGCGCGCGGCGTTTTCCAGCACGGTCTCGCCTTCGGCCAGCGTGGCGGCCATCAGCAGGTTCTCGGTGCCGGTCACGGTGATCATGTCGGTGACCACGCGCGCGCCCTTCAGCCGTTTGGCGCGGGCATGGATAAAGCCGTGTTCGATGCTGATCTCGGCGCCCATCGCCTGCAGTCCCTTGATGTGCTGGTCGACCGGGCGCGCGCCGATGCCGCAGCCCCCGGGCAGCGACACGCGGGCTTCGCCGAAGCGCGCCACGAGCGGGCCGAGCACCAGGATCGAGGCGCGCATGGTCTTCACCATCTCGTATGGCGCTTCGTAGGAATTGACGCCGGCGCCGTTCAGGCTCACGCGGGCACCGTCGAGCTCGGCCTGCATGCCCATCTGGCGCAGCAGCTTGAGCGTGGTGCGCACGTCCTGCAGGTTGGGCACGTTGTCGAGCGAAATGGTATCGGCCGTCAGCAGGCCGGCACACAGGATCGGCAACGCGGCGTTCTTGGCGCCCGAAACGCGTATTTCGCCCTTCAGCGGGCCGTTGCCGTGGATCTGGAATTTGTCCATGTTCTGTCGGTTCTGGCCGGGCACACGCCCGGCGTCATTGTTCTGGGGCCGCGCATGCGGCGCGGCGCGAAGTTGCCGACGGGGCTTACTTGCCCTCGCCTGACTGCCATTCCGCGGGCGTCAGCGTCTTCATCGACAGCGCATGGATTTCGGCGCGCATGCGGTCGCCCAGCGCCGCATACACGCGCTGGTGGCGCTGGATCAGCCGCTTGCCTTCAAACTCGGCGCTGACGATGGTGGCAAAGAAGTGCTGGCCGTCGCCCTCGACTTGCAGATGTTCGCAGGGCAATCCTTGGGCAATGTAATCCCTGACTTGTTCCGGTGTTGGCAGCATGGGGTTCTCTTCAGCGTATTCAGTAGGGCCGGCCGGCGCTCAGTGGCGCAGCTTGTATCCGGACTTCAGCAGCCGCAGCGCCAGCGCGGCAAGCACCACGAAGGCCGATCCGACCACCGCCAGGCTGAACAGCGGCGACACGTCCGAGACGCCGAAGAAGCCATAGCGGAAGCCGTCGATCATGTAGAAGAACGGATTGGCATGGGACACCGCCTGCCAGAAGGCGGGCAGCGAATGGATCGAATAGAACACGCCGGACAGGAAGGTCGCCGGCATGATCAGGAAGTTCTGGAACGCGGCGAGCTGGTCGAACTTCTCGGCCCAGATGCCGGCGATCAGGCCCAGCGTGCCGAGAATGCCCGCGCCCAGCAGCGCAAACACGAGGATCCAGCCGACATTGGCGAAATGCAGGTTGGCGAACCACGCCGTCACCAGCAGCACGCCCAGCCCCACGGTCAGCCCGCGGATCACCGAGGCCACCACGTAGGCGCCGAACATCTCCCAGTGCGACAGCGGCGGCAGCAGCACGAACACCAGGTTGCCGGTGATCTTGGACTGGATCAGCGACGACGAGCTGTTGGCGAACGCATTCTGCAGCACGCTCATCATCACCAGGCCGGGCACCAGGAAGGCGGTGTAGCTGATCTGGTCGTAGACCTTGACGCGGTCTTCCAGCACATGGCCGAAGATCAGCAGGTACAGCACCGCGGTCAGCACGGGCGCGGCCACGGTCTGGAAGCTGACCTTCCAGAAGCGCAGCACTTCCTTGTACAGCAGGGTGCGGAAGCCCACCAGGCCGCCCACCGCCATCGGCGCGAGGCGGGTGTCGTCCAGGATTTCGATTTCGCCGGGTTGCTTCATGCCGCGGCCTCCATGGCGGGGTCGGGCAGCGCGCCGGGCATATGCCCCTCGCGGCGCATGATCTGGACGAATACGTCTTCGAGGTCGGCCTTGTTGATTTCCATGTCTTCGATATCACAGCCTGCTTCGCGGCAGGCGGCCAGGATCGGCTCCACCGCCTGGTAGCCCGACAGCCGCAGCCGCACCGCGCGCTCGCCCGGGATGGCCGGCATGCGCAGCGGCTCCAGCGCCGGCGGCAGGCCGCCGTGCGCGAAGGTGAGCACCAGCTGCAGCCCGGCAAACTGCGTCAGCAGGTTGCTGGTGCGATCCAGCGCCACCACCTCGCCGAACTTGAGCATGGCGATGCGGTCGCACAGCGCCTCGGCCTCTTCCAGGTAATGCGTGGTCAGGATGATGGTGTGGCCTTCCCGGTTCAGGCGCGAGATGAACTTCCACAGCGTCTGGCGCAGTTCCACGTCGACGCCGGCGGTCGGTTCATCCAGCACGATCACCGGCGGGCGGTGCACCAGCGCCTGCGCCACCAGCACGCGCCGCTTCATGCCGCCGGACAGCTGGCGCATATTGGCATCGGCCTTCCCGGTCAGGTCCAGGTTGGCCATGATCTCGTCGATCCAGTCGTCATTGCGCGTGAGGCCGAAGTAGCCGGACTGCAGCCGCAGCGTCTCGCGCACCGTGAAGAACGGGTCGAACACCAGCTCCTGCGGCACCACGCCCAGCATACGCCGCGCCATCCGGTAGTCGGACACCACATCGTGGCCCAGCACACTGACGCGGCCGGAGTCGGCGCGGTTCAGGCCGGCGAGGATCGAGATCAGCGTGGTCTTGCCGGCGCCGTTGGGCCCGAGCAGCCCGAAGAATTCGCCGCGTTCGACGGTGAAGCTGACGCCCTTGAGCGCCTGCAGGTTGCGGTAGCGCTTGCGAACGTCGTGGATTTCAATGGCTTTCATGGCCGATTGTTTGTGGCGGGAGCGCCTTTTTTGGGGGGCGACCGCCTGGAAATGGGGAGCAACTGCGTGCCCTGGCTACCCTGGCCCGGCAGGCACGAACCGGGGGTGGGCGGGGGGATGGGCGAACAACCCGGAATTATAGGGGATGCGGGGTGAGTCCCGCTTGATCCGCCCCCGAGCCGTCCTGCCTCGCTCTGTGGCGCGGCGACCGCGCCAGGCAGCCGCCGGGGCATCGCTGGCGGCCGCCATGACGGCGAGCCGGCGATGCCGGATCAATGTCGGTGGTGGTGTTCCAGTTGGGAACCTGCCTGGGCGAAGGCCAGTTCGGCTTCCGGCGCAACGTCGCGCGCAGCCTCGGGCGCCAGGCCCAACAGGCTGTCCACGCCGTACAGGCTTGCCAGCTGCGACAGGTCGCCCGGCACGCCGCGCAGCGACAGCGCCAGGTTGCGTGCCGCGGCGGCGCGATGCCAGGCCAGCAGTACGGCGACAGCGGCGGAGTCCACCTGCGTGAGGCCGGTGCAGTCCACTTGCACATCCCCCTGCGCGACGCGTGCCAGCCCGTCACGCAGCACGGTGGCGGCGTTCTGGTTGGTCAGCGAGGTGCCCAGCGAAAGCATGTATGCGTGTATTGGCCTGAAGGGATGGAGGTACAGCAAATGCCGCGGCAGAAACGACGGCTCCCGCACTTTGGCGGGAGTCGGTGCCGCGAACGGCTATTGTAGAGCAGATCGGCGCACCATGCTGCATCGCAGCGGTGCGCCGGGACAGCCGCGTCAGCTCTTGGCGTTGGCCAGCTGGCGGTTGCGGTCCTGCAGCGTCTTGATCACGCCCTCGACGCCCTGCTGGCCGACGATGGTGTTGAAGCTGCCCTTGTAGGCCTCGGTCAGCCACGCGCCCAGCACGTTGATGTCATAGAGCCTCCAGCCTTGCGCGGTCTTCTCCAGGCGGTAGTCCATCTGGATCGGCTCGCCCTTGTTGATCACCTGGGTGCGGATGGTGGCGTCGGTATCTTCAGGCGTGCCGCGGTACGGGCGGTACTGCACGGTCTGGTCGCGGATCTGGGCGATGGCGCCGGCGTAGGTGCGGATCAGCAGGGTCTTGAACTCCTCGGTGATCTGCTTCTGCTGCTCGGGCGTGGCCTTGGACCAGTTGCGGCCCATCGCGATCTGCGTGGTTTTCTGGAAGTTCGCGTTGGGCATGATCTTCTGCTCGACCAGCGCGGTGATCTTGGCGATATTGCCGGCCTGCATGTCCTTGTCGGCCTTGACGGTTGACATCACGTCGGTGACCAGGGCCTTGATCAGCCCGTCCGGGGTGGTCGCGTCCGGGGACACCTGAGCGTGTGCCGCGCCTGCGAAGGCAAATACGGTAAGGAAGGGGACCAACAGTCGCTTAATCATGGATTTTCCTTCTTCATCTGAAACGTTTCTCGCCGAGGGGGCGAATTAGCCAGCGCCGCTGGCGGCGCGTGGCCTTGCGGTGATTGGAACACAAGCCCGGCCTGCTGGTGGCGGGTCGTTGGGCATCTCCCGCCACTTCCAAACAAATTGTTTCAGCCCTCACAGGGCATTCACAGCCTGGGCGCAGGCTTGTTGCATGCCCGCGCCACGAAGGTTTCAGCGTATGCGGATGACGCCGGGCACGATCCGCTGCATCGGCTCCGCCGCTGGCACCGGCAGGCTCTGGCTTTCCGGCTGGATATCGCCGGACGGGCCTTGCTGTTGCGGGGCCGCGGCCGGCGCAGAGGCTGGCACGGCGGCGGGGGCCGATGCGCCAGCGGGCGCCGGTGCCGGTGCCGCAGCCGGTGCCGCAGCCGGCGCGGAGGCAGGCTCGGCAGGCTTCGCAGGCGCTGCGGGCGGCTCGCCTTCGGCCGGGGCCTCCGGCGCAGACGGTTCGCTCTCGGTATCCTTGCCCTCTGGCGGGTTGCCATCGTAGACCAGGTACTCGCGCCGCTGCAGGTAGGAATCGCGCAGGAACGAGTACTTGTCCAGCGCCGCCTGCTCGAGCAGGTTGCTTGCGCCCAGCAGCTGGGCCCGGCCCGCGACGATGCGCACGCCGGTCAGCGAGTTGCGCAGCGACACCGGGTACAGGTAGGCCGACGGGTCGAACTGGCGATCCACCAGCATGCCGCCGGTGTCGCGCACCGTGCTCGGCCCGAACAGCGGCAGCACCAGGTACGGCCCCTGCGGCACGCCCCACACGCCCAGGGTCTGGCCGAAGTCTTCCTTGTACTTGGGCAGGCCGGCCGGGGTGGCGATATCGATCAGGCCGCCGATGCCCAGCACGCTGTTCATCGCCACGCGCATGGAGTCTTCCGCCGCGCGCGTGGGCTTGCCCTGCAGCAGGTTGTTCGCCGCCGAATAGACATCGCTGATGTTGGAGAAGAAGTTCTCCACCGCGCGCTGCACCGGCGTGGGCATGTAGTCGGCGTAGACCTGGGCGACCGGGCGCAGGATGCCCTTGTCGAAGTCCTCATTGATCTTCGCGACCTCGCGGTTGAAAGGTTCCAGCGGATCCTTGGGGTTGGCAGTCGGGCCCGTGGCGCAACCGGCCAGCACGGCGGCGGCAGCGACCGCGGCCAGCAGCCTGGCCGCCGGGCGGCGCGCGGCGCTGCCCGGATAGGCGGATGGCGCAGCGCTCACTTGAGCTCCCCGCCAGGCGCCGGCGCGCTGGCGCCGGCAGCCGAACCGCCGCTGCTGCCGCCGGCATCCGCCGCCTTGTTGTACAGGAACTGGCCGATCAGGTTTTCCAGCACCACCGCCGACTGCGTCATGGTGATGCGCGCGCCGTCCGTCAGCATGGCGGTGTCGCCGCCGGCTTCGAGCCCGATGTACTGCTCACCCAGCAGGCCCGAGGTCAGGATCTTGGCCGAGGTGTCCTTGGGGAACTGGTAGCGCTTCTCCAGGCTCATCTCGACGGTGGCCTGGTAGGTCTTGTCGTCGAAGCGGATCGCCGCCACGCGGCCGACCACCACGCCAGCGCTCTTGACCGGCGCGCGCGGCTTGAGCCCGCCGATATTGTCGAAGCGCGCCTGCACGCTGTAGGTGTCCTGGAAGGAGAAGCCGCTCATGTTCCCCGCTTTGAGGGCCAGGAACAGCAGGGCCACGAACCCCGCCACCACGAACAGGCCCACCCAGAAATCGAGTGTGTTCTTTTTCATTGGAATCTCTTTCTTCAACCCCGTTTTATGTCTTGTCGCTGTCTTGTTGTCACTGCGGCCCGCGTCAGTTGCTGAACATCAGCGCGGTCAGCAGGAAATCCAGCCCCAGCACGGCCAGCGATGCGATCACCACGGTGCGGGTGGTCGCGCGCGAGACGCCTTCCGGCGTGGGCTTGGCCTCGAAACCCTGGTACAGGGCAATAAACGTCACGGCGATGCCAAAGATAAAGCTCTTGATCACGCCGTTGAGCACGTCGGCGCGCACGTCGACGCCGCCCTGCATCTGCGACCAGAACGCGCCCGCGTCCACGCCGATCAGCTGCACGCCGACCACGTAGCCGCCCAGGATCCCCACCGCGCTGAAGATCGCCGCCAGTACCGGCATGGCGATCACACCTGCCCAGAAGCGCGGCGCGATCACCCGCTGCAGCGGGTTCACCGCCATCATTTCCATCGCCGTCAGCTGCTCGCCGGCCTTCATCAGGCCGATCTCGGCGGTCAGCGAGGTGCCGGCGCGGCCGGCGAACAGCAGCGCGGTCACCACCGGCCCCAGCTCGCGCACCAGCGACAGCGCCACCAGCAGCCCGAGCGCCTGCTCGGAACCGTAGCGGTTGAGCGTGTAGTAGCCCTGCAGGCCCAGCACGAAGCCGACAAAGAGGCCCGACACGGCAATGATCACCAGCGACAGGTTGCCGACAAAGAAGACCTGGTCGGTCACCAGCCGGAAACGACGCAGCAGCGCCGGCGACAGGCCCAGCAGCGTCATGAACATGCGCGTGGCATGGCCCACGCCCGCCACATTGCGGCGCACCGCTGCGCCAATGGTGGTGAAGAAACCGATCACCGCGCACCTCCGGCAAAGTCCTCGGCCAGCGAGGGCCCCGGGTAGTGGAACGGCACCGGGCCATCGGCCTCGGCATGGACGAACTGGTGCACGAACGGGTCGGTGGAGGCGCGCAGCGCGTCGGGCTCGCCCTGCGCGGCGATGCGCCCGTCGGCAATGAAATAGACGTAGTCGGCGATCTGGAAGGTCTCGTGCACGTCGTGCGAGACGATGATCGTGGTCGCGCCGAGTGCGTCGTTGAGGCTGCGGATCAGCCGCGCGGTCAGGCCGAGCGAGATCGGGTCCAGGCCGGCGAAGGGCTCGTCATACATCAGCAGCGCCGGATCCAGCGCGATCGCGCGCGCCAGCGCCACGCGCCGCGCCATGCCCCCCGAGATCTGCGATGGCATCAGCTCGCGCGCGCCGCGCAGGCCGACCGCATTGAGCTTCATCAGCACCAGGTCGCGGATCATCGAGTCGGGCAGGTCGGTGTGCTCGCGCAGCGGGAAGGCCACATTATCGAACACCGACAAGTCGGTAAACAGCGCGCCGAACTGGAACAGCATGCCCATCTGGCGTCGCACCGCGTACAGGCCGCGGGTATCCAGCGTGTGGATATCGGTGCCGGCAAAGCGCACCGCGCCCGCCTGCGGACGCACCTGGCCGCCGATCAGGCGCAGCACCGTCGTCTTGCCGCAACCAGAGCCGCCCATTACCGCGATCACCTTGCCACGCGGGAATTGCATGGTCAGGCCGGACAGGATCGGCTTGCCGTGGTCCGCATAAGCGAAATCCACCGCGTTTAGTTCGACGAGGTTTTGAGCAGAATCGGTCACGTTAGCACCGGTCGGGACAGTCGCGCATTATAAGGTCTACTACCTAGGCGCGCTGTACCGTGTGTCACACGCTACGTTGACCAGATTGGAACAATCGATCTCCGGGCCCTGCTCAACGACCGGGATTGGCGGCTCTCTGGCGTGCGGCCCAGTGCTCTTGACTCAGGGTTCCTGCGTATGCGCGACGTCCTTGAGGATGACCTGCCACTGGATCGACTCCGAGCGGATCGCGGTGGCGAACGCTTCCGGCGAATCGCGCAAGGGCGTCAGCCCCGCCGCCATCAGGCGTGAACGCACCTCGCGCTCGGCCATGACGCCGTCGAGTTCGCCCGCCAGCCGCGCCACGATCGCACGCGGGGTCTTGGCCGGCGCCATCACGCCGAACCACGCCACCGCGGCATAGCCTTCCATGCCCGACTCCTGCAGTGTCGGCACCAGCGGCGCCAGCGTCGAGCGCGCCACGCCGGTCACGCCGATCAGCCGCAGCGCCCCGCTCCTGACCTGGCTCTGCACCGCGGCGAAGGAACAGAAGCAGGCACTGATGCGGCCGGCCAGCATCTCCTGCACCACCGCGGCCTCGCCCTTGGCGGTCACCAGCGGCACGCTGTTGGGGATCCCGCGTACCGCGTATTCGGCATAGAGGTGCGAGGGGCTGCCGGGCTGGCCGTAGCCGTAGCTGTACGAACCGGGGTTGGACCTCACCGCCGTCATCCATTGCTCCGGCGTGCGCATCGGCAGCCGCGCGTCGATCACCAGGAACAGCGGCGTGGTGGCAACGCGCGCCACCGGCGTGAAGTCGCGCACGACGTCATAGGGCACCGGCTCCAGCCCGGGCTGGATCAGCATATTGGCCTGGTGGAACAGCAGCGTATGGCCATCGGAACTGGCCTTGGCGACGACATCGCCGGCGGTGGTGCCGGCCGCGCCAGGGCGATTGTCAACCTCCATCGGCACGCCCAGGCGCGCTGACAGGCGCTCGGCCAGCATGCGCGCGACGGCGTCGGCCACGCCGCCCGCCGGGAACGGCACGATCAGGCGCATCGGGCGATCCGGGAACGAGATGGCACGCGCCAGCTGCGGCCCCGCAAGCGCGGGCATGGCAGGTACCGCGAGCGCGAGCGTGGCACACCCCAGCGCGTACAAGCACAGGAAAGGTTGCAGCCAGCGGCAGAGCCGCGCCCAAGCGCCGCGCTCCGTCGTGAACTTCGCTTTACCTCGCCAAAGCTGCGACAAATTGCGCACTTCGGACATCAATTTCCTCCGGACGATCTCCTGAGAAGACCGCGAGCGGGTTCTGGGGAAAAAGGATTTGCGAGGCGGTTTCCGTTAATGGTTTCTTAAAAATTGTAGGGACATTGCCCGGGCCCCTACAGACACGTAAACCATAGCCGGGAGAACCCTGAAGGCCTTGTACAGGCTTGCCAAACCTGCCATCAGGCGCCATCGTGGACGGGCCCGGCAGGGGTCGCCGGCTATAATCGCGCGATGACGATTTTCACGCTGCGGCCGATGGTGGCCGCGGACCTGCCGGCCGTGCTGGCGGTGCAGGCCAGCTGTTACACAGAGGTGCTGCTCGAAAGCGAGCGGGCATTGGCCAGCCGGCTCGCGCTGTCCCCTGCCACCTGCTGGGTCGCGCCGGACCCACGCGACCCGGGCGCCCTCGCCGCCTACCTGTTCACCCACCCCTGGCTCGAAGCCAGCCTGCCGCCGCTGGATGGCGTGCTGGACGACGGCTGGCGCGGTGCGTCCGCGCCGGAGTCGCTGACGTGGTTCGTCCATGACATGGCCGTGGCGCCCGCCGGGCGCGGCGCTGGCCTGGCGCCAAGACTGTATGCGGCGGCGCTGGCGGCAGCGCGCTCGGCCGAGCTCAGGCGTTCGCGGCTGATCGCGGTGCAGTCGGCCGCGTCATGGTGGCGCAGGCTTGGGTACGCGCCGGTGGCCGCCGGGACGGCGTCGCGGCATGCCGCCAAGCTGGCCGGCTATGGCGCGAACGCGGTGCTGATGGAACGCGCGCTGGCGGACTGAGCGCCGAGCCAGCGCCAAAGGAAAAAGCCCGCCGGCTTGCACCAGGCGGGCTTTCCTTTGCGGCCGAAGCCCGTGGATCAGCGCGGCAGGTCGCTGTGGCCCATCAGGAAGGCGTCGACCGAACGCGCGGCCTGGCGGCCTTCGCGGATCGCCCACACTACCAGCGACTGGCCACGGCGCACGTCGCCGGCGGCGAACACCTTGGGCACGTTGGTGTGGTAGGCGCGCTCGCCCTCGGTCGCGGCCTTGGCGTTCTTGCGCGCGTCGGTGTCCACGCCGAACGCTTCCAGCATCGAGCCCACCGGGTTGGTGAAGCCCATCGCCAGCAGCACCAGGTCGGCCGGCAGAATGAACTCGCTGCCTTCCACTTCCTGCATGCGGCCGTCCTTCCATTCGACGCGGCAGGCCTTCAGCGCGGTGACCTTGCCGTTCTCGCCGATGAATTCCTTGGTGGCGACCGACCAGTCGCGCTCGCAGCCTTCGTCGTGCGAGGACGAGGTGCGCAGCTTGATCGGCCAGTACGGCCACACCAGCGGCTTGTTCTCTTCTTCCGGCGGCTGCGGCAGCAGTTCGAACTGGGTCACCGAGGTGGCGCCGTGGCGGTTGGACGTACCGACGCAGTCGGAGCCGGTATCGCCGCCGCCAATCACGATCACGTTCTTGCCTTCGGCACGGATCTCGTTTTCACCGTCGCCGGCCACTTCCTTGTTCTGCGGGATCAGGAATTCCAGCGCGAAGTGGATGCCGGCGAGGTCGCGGCCCGGCACCGGCAGATCGCGCGGCACTTCCGAGCCGCCCGCCAGCACCACGGCGTCGAACTGGTCCATCAGGGACTGGGCCGAGATGGTTTCCCGCGCGTAGTTCTTGATGCCGGCCGGCAGTTCGCCGTCGGTCACCATCACGCCGGCGCGGAAGGTCACGCCTTCGGCCTGCATCTGCTCCATGCGGCGGTCGATCAGCGTCTTCTCCATCTTGAAGTCGGGGATGCCATAGCGCAGCAGGCCGCCGATGCGGTCGTTCTTCTCGAACACGGTCACGTCATGGCCGGCGCGTGCCAGCTGCTGCGCGGCGGCCAGGCCGGCGGGGCCGGAGCCGACCACGGCCACGGTCTTGCCGGTCCGGTGCTTGGGCGCCTGCGGCGCGACCCAGCCCTCTTCCCAGGCCTTGTCGATGATGGCGTGCTCGATCGACTTGATGCCGACCGGCAGCTCATTGATGCCCAGCGTGCAGGCGGCCTCGCACGGTGCCGGGCAGATGCGGCCGGTGAACTCGGGGAAGTTGTTGGTCTGGTGCAGCACCTCGATCGCCGACTTCCAGTCCTGGCGGTACACCAGGTCGTTGAAGTCGGGGATGATGTTGTTGACCGGGCAGCCGTTATTGCAGAACGGGATGCCGCAGTCCATGCAGCGCGCACCCTGGAGCTTCGCTTCGCTGTCGGACAGCGCAAACACGAATTCCTTATAGTGCTTCACGCGCTTGACTACCGGTTCGTAGCCCTCATTCTGGCGCGGAAATTCGAGAAAGCCAGTCGCCTTACCCATGTTGCGTCCTTGGTCATGCTGCGCGGGACCGGCGGCGTCGCCGGCCTCGCTGTGGGGTCAGTATCTTGTCGGTCCGCGGCGGCTGCCGCGGACCGTCGCTGCGTCGGTGCTGCGCTCAGGCCGCGATGGCTTCGCGGTCGCTGTCGCGGGCGGCCTGTTCCTTGGCGTACATCTCGCCCAGCGCGCGCTTGTACTCGGTCGGGAAGACCTTGACGAACTTGCGGCGTGCCGTGGTCCAGTCGGCCAGCAGCGCCTTGGCGCGCTCGGAACCGGTGTAGCGGAAGTGCTGCTCGATCAGGTTGCGCAGGATGACTTCATCCAGCTGGCGCTTGCCGTCGACCTTGTGCCACGAAGCCTCGGGCTGGCCCTTCTGCTGGTCGGCCGAGGCCAGCACCGCTTCCAGCGCCACCATCGAGGTGTTGCAGCGCTTGTCGAACAGGCCGTCCTCGTCGTAGACGTAGGCCACGCCGCCCGACATGCCGGCCGCGAAGTTGCGTCCGGTGCCGCCCAGCACCACCACCGTGCCGCCGGTCATGTATTCGCAACCGTGGTCGCCGGTGCCTTCCACCACTGCTACCGCACCCGAATTGCGCACCGCGAAGCGCTCGCCGGCCACGCCGTTGAAGAACGCTTCACCGGCGATGGCGCCGTACAGCACAGTGTTGCCGACGATGATGTTGCGGGTCGGGTCGCCGCGGAACTCGTGCGGGGCGCGCACGATCACGCGGCCGCCCGACAGGCCCTTGCCGACGTAGTCGTTGCCGTCGCCCACCAGGTCCAGCGTGATGCCGTGCGCCAGGAACGCGCCGAACGACTGGCCGGCGGTGCCTTGCAGCTGGATGTGGATGGTGTCGTCGGGCAGCCCTTCGTGGCCGTACTGCTTGGCGACCACGCCGGACAGCATCGCGCCCACCGTACGGTTGACGTTCTTGACCGGCTGGATGAACGAGACGCGCTCGCCCTTCTCGATCGCCGGACGGGCCTTGGCGATCAGCACGTGGTCCAGCGCCTTGCCGGCTTCCGGCGACAGTCCGTGGTCCTGCACGTCGGTGTGGTACAGCGGCACGTCCGCGCCCAGCGACACCTGGTGGAAGATGCGGCTGAAGTCCAGGCCGCGCGCCTTCCAGTGCTCGACGCCCGGCTTGGTGTCGAGCAGGTCGGCGCGGCCGATCAGCTCGTCGAACTTGCGGATGCCCAGCTGCGCCATGATCTCGCGGGCTTCTTCTGCCACAAAGAAGAAGAAGTTGACCACGTGTTCCGGCTTGCCCTGGAACTTCTTGCGCAGCTGCGGATCCTGCGTGGCCACCCCCACCGGGCAGGTGTTCAGGTGGCACTTGCGCATCATGATGCAGCCTTCCGCAACCAGCGGCGCGGTGGCGAAGCCGAACTCGTCGGCGCCCAGCAGCGCGCCGATGACGACGTCGCGGCCGGTCTTCATCTGGCCGTCGGCCTGCACGCGGATGCGGTTGCGCAGGCCATTGAGCAGCAGCGTCTGTTGCGTTTCGGCCAGGCCCAGCTCCCACGGCGTGCCGGCGTGCTTGATCGACGACCACGGCGAGGCGCCGGTGCCGCCGTCATGGCCGGCGATCACGACGTGGTCGGCCTTGGCCTTGGACACGCCCGCTGCCACGGTGCCGACGCCGACTTCAGACACCAGCTTGACCGAGATATCCGACGACGGGTTGACGTTCTTCAGGTCGTGGATCAGCTGTGCCAGATCCTCGATCGAGTAGATGTCATGGTGCGGGGGCGGCGAGATCAGGCCCACGCCCGGCACCGAGTAACGCAGCTTGCCGATGTAGTCCGAGACCTTGTGGCCGGGCAGCTGGCCGCCCTCGCCGGGCTTGGCGCCCTGCGCCATCTTGATCTGGATCTGGTCGGCCGACGCCAGGTACTCGGCGGTCACGCCGAAACGGCCCGACGCCACCTGCTTGATCTTGGAGCGCAGCGAATCGCCTTCACGCAGCTCCAGGTCCTTCTCGATTACGCCGTCGCCCAGCAGGCCCTTGAGGGTATCGCCCTGCTTGATGGGGATGCCGCGCAGCTCGTTGCGGTAGCGCTTCTCGTCCTCGCCGCCTTCGCCGGTGTTGGACTTGCCGCCGATGCGGTTCATCGCCAGCGCCAGCGTGGTGTGGGCTTCGGTCGAGATCGAGCCGAGCGACATCGCGCCGGTGGCGAAGCGCCGCACGATCTCCTTGGCGGGCTCGACTTCTTCCAGCGGAATCGCCCTGGCCGGATCGACCTTGAACTCGAACAGGCCGCGCAGCGTCATGTGGCGCTTGCTCTGGTCGTTGATGATGTTGGCGTATTCCTTGTACGTCTGGTAGGCGCCCTTGCCGTCGTCAGCGCGCACCGAGTGCTGCAGCTTGGCGATCGAGTCCGGGGTCCACATATGCTCTTCACCGCGGATACGGAAGGCGTACTCGCCGCCGGCGTCGAGCATATTCTCCAGCACCGGGCTGTTGCCGAAGGCGTCCTTGTGCAGGCGCAGCGCTTCCTCGGCGACCTCGAAGATGCCGATGCCCTCGACGTTCGACGGCGTGCCGTGGAAGTACTTCTGCACCAGCTCGCGCGACAGGCCGATGGCTTCGAAGATCTGCGCGCCGGTGTACGACATGTAGGTGGAGATGCCCATCTTGGACATCACCTTGAACAGGCCCTTGCCGATCGCCTTGACGAAGTTCTTCACCGCCTTCTCGGGCGACAGGTCGCCCGACAGGCCGCTGGCCATGTCAGCCAGGGTTTCCATCGCCAGGTATGGGTGCACGGCTTCGGCGCCGTAGCCGGCCAGCAGCGCGAAGTGATGCACTTCACGCGCGGTGCCGGTCTCGACCACCAGGCCGGTGGACGTGCGCAGGCCCTTCTCCACCAGGTGGTGGTGGATGGCGGACGTGGCCAGCAGCGCGGGGATCGCGACATGGTCGGTATCCACGCGGCGGTCCGACACGATCAGGATGTTGTAGCCAGAACGCACCGCATCCACGGCTTCGGCGCACAGCGAGGCCAGGCGCGCTTCGATGCCTTCCTTGCCCCACGCGGTCGGGTAGCAGATGTTCAGTTCGTACGAACGGAACTTGCCGCCGGTGTAGTGCTCGATATTGCGGATCTTGGCGATGTCCTTGAAGTCCAGCACCGGCTGGGACACTTCGAGGCGCATCGGCGGGTTGATGTTGTTCAGCTCGAGCAGGTTCGGCTTCGGGCCGATGAACGACACCAGCGACATCACCATGTTCTCGCGGATCGGGTCGATCGGCGGGTTGGTGACCTGGGCGAACAGCTGCTTGAAGTAGTGGTACAGCGTCTTGTTCTTGGACGACAGGATCGCCAGCGGCGAGTCGTTGCCCATCGAGCCGGTGGCTTCTTCGCCGGCCAGTGCCATTGGCGCCATCAGGAACTTGACGTCTTCCTGGGTGTAGCCGTAGGCCTGCTGGCGGTCCAGCAGCTTGGCCACGGGCTTCTTCTCGGCGGCGACGTCTTCCGGCTTGGCGTCGATCTCGTCCAGCTTGATGCGGACGGCGTCGATCCAGCTCTTGTACGGCTTGGCGTTCGCCAGGTTGTCCTTGAGTTCCTTGTCCTCGATGATGCGGCCCTGTTCCATGTCGATCAGGAACATCTTGCCCGGCTGCAGGCGCCACTTCTCAACGATGCGCGACTCGGGGAACGGCAGCACGCCGGCTTCCGACGCCAGCACCACGACGTCGTCCTCGGTCACGTAGAAACGTGCCGGGCGCAGGCCGTTGCGGTCCAGCGTGGCGCCGATCTGGCGGCCATCGGTGAAGCAGATCGCGGCCGGGCCGTCCCACGGCTCCATCATGGCGGCGTGGTACTCGTAGAAGGCGCGACGGTTGTCGTCCATCAGCGTGTGCTGTTCCCAGGCTTCCGGGATCATCATCATCATCGCGTGGACGAGCGGGTAGCCGGCCATCGTCAGCAGTTCGAGGCAGTTGTCGAACGATGCCGTGTCGGACTGGCCCGGGTAGATCAGCGGCCACAGCTTGGGCAGGTCGTCGCCCAGCACCGGCGACGAGATCGCGCCGGTACGTGCGTTGATCCAGTTGACGTTGCCCTTGACCGTGTTGATTTCGCCGTTGTGGGCGACCAAGCGGTACGGGTGGGCCAGTTCCCAGGCCGGGAAGGTGTTGGTCGAGAAGCGCTGGTGCACCAGGGCCAGGGCCGAGACGGCGCGCGGGTCCTGCAGGTCCAGGTAGTACTCGCCGACCTGGTTGGCCAGCAGCAGGCCCTTGTACACCACGGTACGGGCCGACATCGACGGCACGAAATATTCCTTGCCGTGCTTGAGCTTGAGCGCCTGGATGGCATGGCTGGCGGTCTTGCGGATGACGTAGAGCTTACGTTCCAGCGCATCCGTGGTCATGATGTCGCGGCCGCGACCGATGAAGATCTGGCGGATCACCGGCTCGGTCTTGCGCACCGTCGGCGACATCGGCATGTTGCAGTCGACCGGCACGTCGCGCCAACCCAGCACGACCTGGCCTTCCAGGCGGACGGTGCGCTCCAGTTCCTGTTCGCAGGCCAGGCGCGAGGCGTGTTCCTTGGGCAGGAAGATCATGCCCACGCCGTATTCGCCGGCGGGCGGCAGGCTCACGCCCTGCGCGGCCATTTCCTCGCGGTAGAACTGGTCGGGGATCTGGATCAGGATACCGGCACCGTCGCCCATCAGCGCGTCCGCGCCGACGGCACCCCGGTGGTCCAGGTTTTCCAGGATCTTCAGGCCCTGGGAGATGATCTCGTGGGACTTCTTGCCCTTGATATGCGCGACCATGCCGACGCCGCAGGCGTCGTGCTCGTTGCTCGGGTCATACAGGCCCTGGGCCTGCGGGCGCAAGGCGATGGCGGAGGAAGACTCGCTGGTTTGCTCGCTGGTCTGCGCTTGGGCCGAGAGGTTTTTCGTTTGGTCCACGGGCTGAATTCCGGTGAAGGCTGCGCGAACGACTGGGCGTACCGGAACGGGGACCGCGCGCTTTCTAAATAACCAGCCGGCCGGAGTCGGCGGGTGGGAATCGGGGACGAAGCTGTCTGCGGGCCGCAGCGGCGTACACGAGCGTGACGCGCCGCACAATGACTGTGGGTGGAGCAACTATATGGGAATCCTATTCGGCTCGCAAAATTTTTAAATAGGGTCAGAACACATTAACTAACGCACCGTTTCGGTGATCGATTTAAATGGGGACACATCACTTTTGCGTCGGCTCGGCCACGTCCCCTGGGGGTGCCTGCACCTTCTTGGGGCGTCCTTTCGGAAGCGGCTGGACGCGCCGGGTCGCATGGCGTTCGAGTTGCGCCAGGAACGTTTCGTCGCCGAGGGGCCAGCCGCTGTGTGCGTGGCTGCGCAGCGTGGCCAGCGTTTTGGTCGACAGGCCTTCCGCGGTCAGCGAACGGTAGTTGGACTGGCGCTCGAACGGCGTGTTGCCCAGGTCCCAGTAAGCAGAGTGGTCGCTTACAAACGGGCTGGCCTCGATGCCGGCGTGGTGGCGGTAGCTGCTCCAGCGGTCGGCCTCCGGCGTGCTCACCTCGCCGGCGCGCAGCGCGTTGGCTTCGACGTAAAGCATAGCCGGGAGCATCCACTGGGCCGCGTCGAACACCGCCGAGCGGAAGCGCCCTTCCCACAGCGTTCCGGTGCGGTTGGCCACGCGGTTGAAATAGCGCGCGTAGCGACGGCCGACCGCCTGCATGGTCAGGCTCAGTGAATCCGGCCCCTTTGGCGTGGCCACCAGGTGCACGTGGTTGGGCCGCAGCGTGTAGGCGTGGACCGCGAGGTCATGCTCGCGCGCCGCCATGCGCAGGCAGTCTAGGTAGTGCAGGTAGTCGTCGGGACCCAGGAAGACGTCCTGGCGATTGTTGCCACGTTGCAACACCAGGGCGGGGAAACCGGCGGGAGAGAAACGGGGAAGGCGGGCCATGACAGGTCATGCGAGCATCGAAGCCCGCATGATAGCCTGATCCGTCCCCAATTATGCGCAGGCGCGCCTGGCGCCGGTCAGTCGCCCTCGCTCACGGCAAAGATGCGGCGATGCTCGCGGATCGCGTAGCGGTCGGTCATGCCGGCGATGTAATGCGCGATCAGCCGCGGCTGGTCGGCGCCGTGACCGGCCTGGTACTGCGGCGGCAGCAGGCGCGGATCGGACATGAAGGCCTGGAACAGGTCGCCGACGATGCGCTGCGCCTTGGCCGACATGCGCATCACCAGGTAATGCCGGTACAGGTGCCGGAACAGGAAGCGCTTGAGCGCCGCGGCTTCCTCGTGGATCTGCGGGCTGAAGCCGACCAGCGGGCCGGCGGCTCGCACCGCGTCAATATTGCGCGGGTTGGCTGCGGCAATATTGCTGCTGGTGGTCTCGATCAGGTCGACGATCAGCGTGTTGATCATGCGCCGGACCGTCTCGTTGATGGCGCGGCGGCCGTTGATGCCGGGGAAGGCATCGGCCACCTCGGCACGGTGGCGCTCCCACATCGGCACTTCGTCGAGCTGTTCCAGCGTCAGCAGGCCGGAACGCAGGCCGTCGTCAATATCGTGGTTGTTGTAGGCGATCTCGTCGGCCAGGTTGGCCAGCTGTGCCTCGAGCGACGGCTGTGTGCCTTCCAGGAAGCGCCGGCCCAGCTCGCCCAGCGCCGCGGCATTGACGCGCGAGCAATGCTTGAGGATGCCCTCGCGCGTCTCGAAGGTCAGGTTCAGCCCGTTGAAGCCGCCGTAGCGCTCTTCCAGCTCGTCCACCACCAGCAGGCTCTGCAGGTTGTGCTCGAAGCCGCCGTAGTTTTTCATGCAGGTGTTGAGCGCATCCTGCCCGGCGTGGCCGAAGGGGGTGTGTCCCAGGTCGTGCGCCAACGAGATGGCCTCGACCAGGTCTTCGTTGAGCCGCAGGTTGCGCGCGATCGAACGGGCGATCTGCGCCACCTCCAGGCTATGGGTCAGGCGGGTGCGGAACAGGTCTCCCTCGTGGTTGACGAAGACCTGGGTCTTGTACTCGAGCCGCCGGAACGCCGTGCTGTGGATCACCCGGTCGCGGTCGCGCTGGAATTCACTGCGCGACAGCGACGCGGGTTCGGCATGCACCCGGCCGCGCGTCTGCGCGGAGCGGGCGGCGTACGGGGCGAGATGGCTTTCAAAGTCGGTCATGCGGCAATCCGGTGAGCTGGGTCAGGGTTGCGAGGCATAACCGATCGATCACGCGACCGTGGCCTCGGTGGGAGGTTTAAGAACGGCGTGCTGCAGCGTGGCACGCAGGTCGGCATCGGGCACGGTGGTGATGAACGCCTCGCCGAGCTTCTTCAGCAGGATGAACTTGACGCTGCCGGCCTCGGCCTTCTTGTCGACCTTCATCAGTTCGATATAGCGATCGGTGCCCAGTTCCGGCGCCACCACGGGCAGCATGGCGGCCTGGGTCAGCGTGCGGATGCGCGCCAGCGTCTCGATATCGATAAACCCGAGCCGATGCGACAGGTCGGCGGCCATCACCATGCCGCAGCCCACCGCCTCGCCGTGCAGCCATGCGCCGTAGCCCATGCCCGCCTCGATCGCGTGGCCGAAGGTGTGGCCGAAATTGAGGATGGCACGCAGCCCGCCCTCGCGCTCGTCCTGCGCCACCACGCCGGCCTTGATCTCGCACGAGCGCTGCACGGCCACCGCCATCAGCTCGGGGTCGCAGTCGTTCAGCGCCTTGATATTGCGCTCGATCCAGCCGAAGTACTCCGCATCGGCGATGGCGCCGTGCTTGATGACCTCGGCCATGCCGGCGGCCAGCTCGCGCGGGGGCAGGGTGCGCAGCGTGTCGATGTCGGCGATCACCGCGTTGGGCTGGTGGAACGCCCCGATCATGTTCTTGCCGAGCGGGTGGTTGATGCCAGTCTTGCCGCCCACCGACGAATCCACCTGTGCCAACAGCGTGGTCGGCATCTGGATAAAAGGCACGCCGCGCATGTAGCAGGCGGCGGCAAACCCGGTCATGTCGCCCACCACGCCGCCGCCCAGCGCGACCAGCGTGGTCTTGCGGTCGGCGCCGGCCTGCAGCAGCGCGTCGAAGATCAGATTCAGCGTTTCCCAGTGCTTGAAGGCTTCGCCGTCGGGCAGCGTTACGGTGCGCACGGTCTTGCCGAGCGCCTTCAGGCCGGCTTGCACGCGCGCCGCGTACAGCGGCCCCACGGTTTCATTGGTGACGATGACGGCGTGTTGCCCGCGCACGTGCGGGCGCAGCAGCTCGGCGTTGTCGAGCAGGCCAGTGCCGATATGGATGGGGTAGCTGCGCGCTCCCAGGTCAACTTCAAGCGTAATCATGGATTGGGGTCCTGCGCCGGCTGCCCGGACTGGCCGGACTGCTCGGCGGCCGGCTGCGGGGGATCGATCGGGAAACCGGCCATTTCAAGTTGCATCAACACCATATTAGCAAGCTGCGCCACCGAGGGCTTGCCGGTTTCGATGATGAAGTCCGCCACTTCGCGGTAAAGCGGGTCGCGCTCGGCGTACAGCGCCTCGAGCTTGCCCTTGGGATCCTCGGTCTGCAGCAGCGGGCGGTTGCGGTCGTGGCGGGTGCGCAGCCACAGGTCGTGCGGGCTCGCGCGCAGGTAGACGACCGTGCCGCGGGCCTTGAGCACCTCGCGGTTCTCGGCGCGCAGCACGGCACCGCCGCCGGTAGCCAGCACGATGCCCTGGCGCGCGGCCAGCTCGCGGATCATGGCGGCCTCGCGATCGCGGAAGCCCGCTTCGCCCTCGTGTTCGAAGATCACCGGGATGCGCACGCCGCAGTGTGCCTCGAGTTCGTGATCGGAATCGAAGAACGGATAGTGCAGGCGCCGCGCCACCGTGCGGCCCACGGTGGTCTTGCCGGCGCCCATCAGGCCGACGAAAAAGAGGTTTGGTCGATCGGATTCCGGTCGATCGGATTCCGATCGATCGCGGTCGGGTCGATCCGGAGCGGGGCGCTGTGCCGCCGGCCCTGTCGCTGAGGCTGTCACTGGACTGTCGTTCGGGAGCGCGGCATGCGGGCCGTCCTCCCCGGTTGGGAACTGCATCATCTTCTTATGTTGTGGCGCGCCCGGCAAGTGGCGGTGCAGCATGGGCCACATGCCGGTATCCGCCCCGTCCTCCCTGGACCGTCTCCTCGCCCGGACGGCCGCGGTGCGCAAAAAAATGGCCGCATCGGTCGATGCGGCCTGTCAGTCTACTGTATCCGGCCCGATGCGCGGGCCGGCGCCGGCTTCCGCCTACCTCAGCGACACGCTGTCGTTCAGGATGCGCGGCGTCAGGAACACCAGCAGCTCGGTGCGGTTGCGCACCTTGGCGTTGTTCTTGAACAGGTAGCCCAGCACCGGGATATCGCCCAGCAGCGGCACCTTGTCGGTGTCGTTGGACTCGGTCTGGGTGTAGATGCCGCCGATCACCACCGTGCCGCCGTTCTCCACCAGCACCTGGGTCTGCACGTGCTTGGTGTCGATGGCAAAGCCCGAGGTGGTCTGGATGCCCACGCTGTCCTTGTTCACGTCCACGTCCAGCAGCACATTGCCTTCGGGCGTGATCTGCGGCGTCACTTCCAGCTTCAGGTTGGCCTTGCGGAACTGCACCGAGGTGGCACCGCTGGAGGTCGCCGCCTGGTACGGCAGCTCGGTACCCTGCTCGATCAGCGCCTTGATGTTGTTTGCCGTGACCACGCGCGGGCTGGAGATGATCTTGCCCTTGCCATCCGCTTCCAGCGCCGACAACTCCAGTGCCAGGAACTTGGTGGCGGCGCTGTTGAACAGGCTGACCGCGATATTGGCCGGGTTGGTGCCGTTGATGGCACCGGCCGGCAGGCTCAGGAACGGGCCATTGTCGGAGGTCGCACCGGGCAGCACGTTGTTGTACGTGTTGCCGACGCGGGCGTTGTTGTATTGCCCGGCAAAGCCCAGCTTCACACCCAGGTTGCGGCTGAAAGAGTCGGTGGCCTCGACGATGCGCGCCTCGATGATCACCTGCCGCACCGGGATATCGATCTTGCCGATAAAGCTCTGCACCTCTTCCAGCTTGCTGGCGATATCCGACACGAACAGCTGGTTGGTACGCGCATCGGCCGTCAGCGAACCGCGCTTGGACAGCATGCGCGCGCTTGCACCCGCCGCGCCCGCCGTACCGACCGCGGGCACGGCACCGCCGCCGGCGCCAGCGCCGGCGCTCATGCCCAGCAGCATCCGGCGCACGTCCTCGGCGCGCTGGTAGTTGAGCTGGAACACCTGGCTGCGGATCGGCTCGAGGTCATTGATCTGCTGCTGCGACTCCAGCTCGAGCTTCTCCTTGGTCTGCAGCTCGGCCTTGGGCGCCACCCACAGCACATTGCCGTTGCGGCGCGACGCCAGCCCCTTGGCATCCATCACGATCTGCAGCGCCTGGTCCCACGGCACGTCCTTCAGGCGCAGCGTCAGGTTGCCCTGCACGCTTTCGCTGGTGATGATGTTCAGGTTGGTGAAATCGGCAAACACCTGCAGCAGCGAGCGGATGTCGATGTTCTGGAAGTTCAGCGACAGGCGCTCGCCGCGGTAGCCCGGGCCGCTGATCAGCTTGGTCGGGTCTTCCTTGACCGGGCGCACTTCGACCACGAACTGCGTGTCGGTCTGGTACGAGCTGTACTCCCAGTTGCCGCTCGGCTCGATGGTCAGGCGCGCGTTGCCGTTGGCGTCGTTGGCGCGCAGGCTCTGCACCGGCGTGCCGAAGTCGCTGACGTCGTAGCGACGGCGCAGGTTGTCGGGCAGCGTGGTGCCGAGGAAGTCGACCACCACGTGCTTGCCCTGTTGCGCGATATTGATGCCCGAGTCGCGCGATGACAGGTCCACCACCACGCGCCCGGCACCGTCGGCACCGCGGCGGAAGTCGATATTGCGCACCGACGGCCGCGCCGCCGCGGCCACCGGCGTCACCGTCGCTGCCGGCGCGAACGTGGGCGCAGCGCTCTTGACCGCGGGCGCCACGTTATCCAGCGCCACCACGAAGTAATTGCCGCGCACCTCGGTGCGATAGGTGGCGGTGCGCGTGAGGTCGACGATCACGCGGGTGCGGTCGCCGATCTGCACTACGTTGGCGGTCTTGACCAGCTTGCCGCCGTAGTCATACTGCGCGCGCCGGTTGGCAAAGCCGGTATCGAAGAAATCGATCGCCAGCCGTGCCGGGTTCTGCGTGGTGAAGTCCACCGGCTTCTGCGCCGGCGGCCGTTCGAGCTCGATCGTCAAGACGGTCTGCTCGCCGACCACGCTGGCGTCCACCGACTTGACCCGGTTGCTTTGTGCCAGCGCGGCCGGAGCGGCCAGCACCAGCGTCGTGATTAAGGCGCCCGCGAGCGCACGGTACCAGCGCGCGAGGGTCATGCCGCCACCTCCAGCTTCAGGCTGGTCATTTTCTCTTTCCACTCTGATACCCCCTCCCGGACCAATTCACGCAACACGATCTCCTGATCGGTGATGCGGACCACCCGGCCATAGCTCTGGCCGAGATACTGACCCACCTTGATGTGGTGGATCTTGTTATCAACCCTGACGATGCCGAAGGTTTCCCCGTTCTTCTTCATCATCCCGAGCATCTTGAAGTTCTCGAGCGGGTAGTCTTCCAGCGGCTCGCGGCGCCGCCCGGCCTCGGGCGAATCCGGCAGCGTCTTGTTCAGCTCGCCGATCTTGGCCTGCGCGAACGGCTCGGGCGCATTGGCCACGGCGTACTCGCGCGGCACGTAGGGCCGGGCCTCCGGCAGCGGCTCGGGCGGCTTGGCGCGGGCGTTGCGGGTGGCGTCCATCCACTGGCGCAGCGCGTTCTCGTCGCTGGCGCCGCAGGCGCCCAGCAGGCCGACCGCGAGCGCTGCCACCGCGACCGTGCGCGGCGCTGCGGCCCATGCCAGGCTACGGGTACGGACGGTGCGGCTCATTTGGCACCTCCCTGCTTGGCGGCGGCGGCAGCCGCGGCGGCTTTGCGCTGCGCGGCCTGCTCTTCCGGATCGAGCGCGCGGTAGGCCATCGCCACCGCCTCCATCGACAGCCCGCCGTCCTTGGTATTGGCCAGTTGCAGGTTCTGCATCGACACGATGCGCGACAGCGCGGCCACGTCGGCATTGAACTGCGCCACCTCGTGGTAGCGGCCGGTCACGCGCAGGTTCACCGGGATCTCGGCAAAGTAAGGCTTGATCACCGCCGCCTGCGGCTTGAACAGCTCGAACTGCAGGCCGCGCGCAACGCCGGCGTGGTTGACGTCAGCCAGCAGCGCGTCCATTTCGGTCTTGTTGGGGAGCTGGCGCTCGAGCAGCGCCACGCGCTGCTCCACCTGCTTCTTCTGCTCGCGCAGCGCGTCGAGGTTGGCCACCTGCGTCACCTTGGACTGGTAGGCCTGCTTGAGGCTTTCCTGCTCCTGGCGCTGGCGGTCGAGTTCGTCGAACTTGGCGCTCCAGTAGAACTGCCAGCCCAGCAGCAGCACCAGCGCCGCGGCCATCACCGCGAACAGCACGCGCGGCGCGGCCGGCCAGGTTTCCGGCTCGTTCAGGTTGAGCCCGCGGAACTGGCTGGTGAGGTCAGCCAGGTTGATTTCGGTATTGAGCGCCATGGTCAGGCCTTTCCGGCTGCGGGGGCTGCTGCGGATGCGGGTGTCGGTACAGCTGGTGCGGAGCCTGCCGGCGCGGCCTTCTTGCCGTCCGCTCCCTGCGGCGTCTCCGGCGCGCGGTAGGCGAAGCGCATCGAGAAGTCGAACAGGCGGCGCTGCTCGCGCAGGTTGTTGGTCATGGTGACCGCCTTGGACTCGACCAGCTCGGCCTTGTCCAGCCAGGCCACGCCGCTCAGGTTGCGCAGCAGTTCGGAAATGCGCTCGTTGGACTGCGCCACGCCCGCGATGGTGAAGGACTCACCGGTCTGCTTGAGGCTGGTCAGGTAGACGCCTTCCGGCACCTGCCGCACCAGTTCCTCGAGCAGCTGCACCGGGCGGTTGCGCTCGGTCTGCAGGCTTTCCACCGCCTTCTGCCGTTGCAGGAGCGCGTCGATATCCTTCTTGAGGCTGTTGACCTCGCGGATCTGCCCGTCCAGCTTGGCGTTCTCGGCGCTCAGCACCTGGTTCAGCGCAACCACGGAATCGATGCGCCCGTCGATATAGAGCCCGCCCAGCAGCACCACCGCCGCGCCGCCGGCCGCGACGGCGCCCAGCATCGAATAGACCTTCTTGCGGCGAGCCGCCTTGCGGGCTTCGTGGTAGGGCAGCAGGTTGACCGAAGGCAGCGTGTTCGTAGACATTCGAATGCCTCCGGTGCGTTATTGCAGGCCGCGCAATGCGAGGCCTGCACTGACGATATACGCCGGCAGGTCACGCTGCAGGTAGCGCTCGTTGACCTTGGCGTTGGTCGCCATGTTGGCGAAAGGGTTCGCCAGCGTGGTGGTGATCTTGGTCTGCTGCTGGATCGCCGCCTGCACGCCGAGCAGCGAGGCATGGCCGCCCGACAGCAGGATCTCGTCGACCCGCCCCAGGCTGGAGCTGGAGATGAAGTTGCCGATCGCGGCCTGCACTTCCATCGCCAGCGCGTCCAGCGACGGCTTGAGCAGTTGCGCGCGCCAGGCTTCAGGCAGCGTGTTCTTGCGTTTCTTGATCTCGGCCTTGAGCGCGTCCAGCGTGAACATGCGCGCGGCGCTCTGCGTGAGCTGGTCGCCGTAGCTGTTCAGCGGCTGTTCGTACAGCTCTTTCCAGCCCTGGTAGAAGATCGCCTTGGAGCGGCTGCCGCCGAGGTGGACCACCGCCACCACCGGCAGTGCGCGGGCGTCGGCCTCGGACATTTCCTGCGGCACGCCCAGCATCTGCACGATCGAGCGCTGCACTGCGTATTCCTCGACGTCCATTACCTGGGGCTTGAGCCCGGCCATCTCCGCCGCGGTCACGCGTTCCTGCACGCGATCGCTGTTGGCCGCGGTGACGCGCACGCCGATGCCACCCTCGGTTTCGCTGGGCCCGATCACGGCAAAGTCGAAGTTGACCGCCTGCGACGGCGGATAGAGCCGGTGCGCCTCGGATTCGACCTGGGAATACAGCTCGTCTTCGGAGAGGTTGTCCGGCAGGCTGACCGTCTGCGATTCGGTCAGCATGGATGGCACGCCCAGCACCACGTCTTTCGAACGGATGCCGGCCTTGCCAAGCGCGCGCTTAAGCGCGATCCCGACTGCCTCGATATTGATGACGTTGCCATCGGCAACGGCGTTGCGGTCCAGCAGTTCGCTGGCGCATTTTTCCAGCCGATAGTCCTGCCTGCTGCCCCCTACGGACAGCTCGACTACCTTGACACTGGACGACCCGATATCTACGCCGACCGTAGTCCGACGCAGAAGCCCCGACAAAATGCCCCGTCGCAAGGTGACCCCCTGACATTTGAACTCGCCCCTGGCGTGAACGCTCTAATCGGGCGAGCCGTGTTTCTTGAATGAAACCTTTGCTCTTTTATGTTGGCCGATTCTCACAAAATCTGGCACCGGTGGCAATGTGCCGAACTGACCGCGACTTCTTTTTCAGAAGCCTCGTGCCATTCCGTTGCCAAAACCCCACGGTCGTCGGGTTCCCTTCCGCAGCCGCCTGTTGCAGGCAACTTCGGCTTGCTAGCCGGCATCCGCCATATTACATCTTGTAACAGCGCGATAGCGGCGCCCGGGGCACTGGGTGCCCGGATGGCCCGATCCCGGAAGATATAATCGCGGGCACCCCTGACTAGGTATTTCCCTTATGGCCACCGCACAACACAAGCCGTCCCACCCTGCCCACCGTTCGATCTGGGCGCGGCTCATGTTCTGGGCGGTCGGACTGGTGGCCGCCGGTGCCGTCGTCATCGCGCTGCTACTTGGCTATGCGCTGCTGGTGGCCGCGCCCAACCTGCCGTCGCTGGACACCATCACCGACTACCGGCCCAAGATCCCGCTGCGCATCTACACCGCGGACAACGTGCTGATCGGGGAATTCGGCGAGGAGCGGCGCAACTTCGTGCCCATCGCCGAGATCCCGGACGTGATGAAAAAGGCGGTCCTGGCGATCGAGGACGACCGCTTCTATGAACACGGCGGCGTCGACTTCGTCGGCGTGATGCGCGCCGGGCTGGCCAACCTGCGCGGCGGGCTGTCGCAGGGTGCCTCCACCATCACCATGCAGGTGGCGCGCAACTTCTTCCTGTCCAGCGAGAAGACCTACACCCGCAAGATCTACGAGATGCTGCTGGCGTACAAGATCGAGGCCAACCTGAACAAGGACCAGATCCTCGAGCTGTACATGAACCAGATCTACCTGGGGCAGCGCGCCTACGGCTTCGACAGCGCCGCGCGCGTGTACTTCGGCAAGTCGGTGCGCGACGTGACGCCGGCCGAGGCCGCCATGCTGGCCGGCCTGCCCAAGGCGCCGTCGGCGTACAACCCGGTGGTCAACCCGCGCCGCGCCAAGGTGCGCCAGGAGTACATCCTGCAGCGCATGCGCGACCTGCGCTACATCACGCCCGAGCAGTACGACGAGGCCGTGCGCTCAGAGCTGAAGGTGCGCACCGAGGGCAACGAGTTCTCCACCCACGCCGAGTACGTCGCGGAAATCGTGCGCCAGCTGATGTACGCGCAGTACCGTGAAGAGACCTACACGCGCGGCCTGACGGTCTACACCACGCTGACCAAGCCCGACCAGGACGCCGCCTACGAGTCCGTGCGCAGCGGCATCATGAACTACGAGCGCAAGCACGGCTACCGCGGCCCCGAGGCCTTTATCGACCTGCCGTCCGACCCGGCCGAGCGTGAGCAGGCCATCGATGACGCGCTGGTCGAGCATCCCGGCAGCGGCGACCTGCGCTCGGCCGTGGTCACCAGCGTGTCGGCCAAGCAAGTGAAGGCGACGCTGCTGTCCGGCGAAGTGGCGACCATCGAAGGCGCGGCCCTGCGCTTTATCTCGCCGTCGCTGTCGGCCAACGCGCAGCCGAAGATGAAGATGCGCCCGGGCGCGATCATCCGCGTGACCCAGGACGAGAAAGGCAACTGGTCGGTCACGCAGCTGCCGGAAGTGTCCGCCGCGTTCGTGTCGATCAACCCGCAGGACGGCGAAATCCGTTCGATGGTGGGCGGCTTCGACTTCAACCGCAACAAGTTCAACCACGTGACGCAGGCCTGGCGCCAGCCGGGTTCCAGCTTCAAGCCGTTCATCTACTCGGCCGCGCTGGAAAAGGGGTTCTCGCCGGCCACGGTGATCAACGACGCACCGCTGACGATCGGCCCCGATACCGGCGGCCAGGTGTGGGAGCCGAAGAACTATGACGGCCGCTTCGAAGGCCCGATGACCATGCGCCGCGCGCTGGCCAAGTCCAAGAACCTGGTCTCGGTGCGGATCCTGCGCGCGATCGGCACGCAGTACGCGCAGGACTACATCACGCGCTTCGGCTTCGAGGCCGACAAGCATCCCGCCTACCTGCCAATGGCGCTGGGCTCGGGCGCCGTGACGCCGCTGCAGATGGCGGGCGCGTACTCGGTGTTCGCCAACGGCGGCTACCGCGTCAACCCCTACCTGATCCAGAAGGTCGTGGACGCGCGCGGCAACGTGATCTCCGAAACCCATCCGCAGCGCGCCGGCAGCGACGCGGTGCGCGTGCTGGACGCACGCACCGCGTTTATCGCCGACACCATGCTGCGCGACGTGGTGCGCTACGGTACCGCCAACAATGCCAAGCAGCGGCTGGGCCGCAACGACCTGGCCGGCAAGACCGGTACCACCAACGACGCGGTCGATGCCTGGTTCGCCGGCTATACGCCCAACCTGGTGGCGATTGCCTGGATGGGCTACGACCAGCCCAAGAGCCTGGGCGTGCGCGAGACCGGTGGCGGCCTGGCGCTGCCGATCTGGGTCGGCTACATGAGCAAGGCGCTCAAGGGCGTGCCGGAATCGCCCGAGCGGCCGGCGCCGGAAGGCGTGCTGATGGTGGGCGGCGACTGGACCTTCGAGGAGAACGCCGGCGGCGCCGGGGTGGCTTCGGTGGGCCTGGGCGATCCGTGGCCGGGCAAGCCGGAGGAGTCGACCACCCCGCAGGCCGATACGGAGCAGGAGAAGCGGAAGATACTGGAGATGTTTGGCGGGGCGTGATGACTGCGCCAGACAGCAGAAAGCCGGCCACGTGGCCGGCTTTTTTTTGCCCGCGCTGCGGTTCAGCCCAGCTTGAGGGGCGTACCTGCCTGCTCGCTCAGGTAGCCCGACAGCGCCGCATAGAGCTCGCCACCATTGCGCGTATCGACCCAGCGCTCGCCGTCGCGGCGGAAGTGGAAGCCGCCGGCGCGCGCCGCCACCCACAGCTCCTGCATCGGCGCCTGGCTGTTGATGATGATCTTGGTGCCGTTCTCGAACTCCAGCTCCATCACGTTGCCGGTGCGGCTGATTTCGATATCGGCATCGGCCGCATCGGCAGCGGCCTCGACCGCGGCTTCGATGCGGTCCAGTGCCTGCGTCGCCAGGGCCAGGAACTCGCTTTCGCTCAAGGGGGGCATGCTAAACTCCGAGACCGCCGTTGCCGCCGCTGCCCGGACCGGGCGTACGTGGCGCGAACGGCGTTTTTTGTTGAGAAGTACTTGTAGAGAATTCTTCGGATGCCTCGGCCGCTACGCGTCGGGCTCCAACGCCTTGCCAACAGCCTAAAGGACGACCCGATGCTGCGTCGTGTTGCGATTGTATCGGCGTTTGCCGCCACCCTTGCGATGCCCCTGCTGGGCGGATGCGGCATCCGCGGGCCGCTGACCTACCCCAAGGTGCCGCCCGAACCGACCCCGCCGACCGCGCCCGATCCTGGCCTGGGCCGTGCCGACGCCATGCCGGCTGCACCGGCCACGCCTGCCGCGCAGCCCGCATCGTCCCCCGCCGCCCCCACCACCCGATAACCATGACCGCTTTTTTCCATCGCCAGGACGGCGCGCTTGCCGTCGAGCAGGTGCCGCTGGCGCGTATCGCCGCTGAATTCGGTACGCCCACCTACGTGTATTCGCGTGCCGCGCTGACCGCCGCCTACCAGGCCTACGCCGCCGCTTGCAAGGGCCGCAACGCGCAGGTGCAGTACGCCATGAAGGCGAACTCCAACCTGGCCGTGCTGCAGGTGTTCGCCAAGCTGGGCGCGGGCTTCGACATTGTCTCGGGCGGCGAACTCAAGCGCGTGCTGGCCGCCGGCGGCGACGCGCGCAAGGTGGTGTTCTCCGGCGTGGGCAAGAGCGCGGCGGAGATGGAACTGGCACTGTCGCACGACGTGCGCTGCTTTAATGTGGAGTCAATCCCCGAGCTGGACCGCCTGAACGAAGTGGCCGGCCGCGTGGGCAAGCGCGCGCGCGTATCGCTGCGCGTCAACCCGGACGTCGACGCCAAGACCCATCCGTATATCTCCACCGGCCTGAAGGGCAACAAGTTCGGCATCGCCTTCGAGGACGTGCTGCCGACCTACCGCGCCGCGGCCGCGCTGCCGCACCTGGAAGTGACCGGCATCGACTGCCATATCGGCTCTCAGATCACTGAGGTCGAGCCCTACCTGGAAGCGCTGGACAAGGTGCTGGACGTGGTCGAGGCGCTTGAGCGCGAAGGCATCCGCCTGGAGCACATCGACGTGGGTGGCGGCCTGGGCATCACCTATACCGATGAAACCCCGCCGGACATCACCGGCTTTGCCACCACGCTGCTGGAGCGCGTGGCCGCGCGCGGCCATGGCCACCGCGAGGTGCTGTTCGAGCCGGGCCGCTCGCTGGTGGGCAACGCTGGCGTGCTGCTGACGCAGGTGGAATTCCTGAAGCCCGGCGCGGCCAAGAATTTCTGCATCGTCGATGCCGCCATGAACGACCTGGCGCGTCCGGCCATGTACGAGGCCTATCACCGCATCGAGCCGGTGGCGCTGCGCGACGCGCAGCCGGTGACCTACGACATCGTCGGCCCGGTGTGCGAGTCAGGCGACTGGCTCGGCCGCGACCGCGCGCTGGCGCTGGAGCCGGGCGACCTGCTGGCGGTGATGTCGGCCGGCGCCTACGGCTTTACCATGAGCTCGAACTACAACACCCGTCCGCGCGCCGCCGAAGTGATGGTGGACTGTGCCAACGTGCACCTGGTGCGCGAGCGCGAGCTGGTCGAGGACCTGTTCCGCGACGAGCGCCTGCTGCAGGACTGATCCCTTGGCGCAGCGCACCTACGCGGCGGGCTGCCGCGCCCCGCTGGCCGGCTTGCGCAGCCGCCACCACACCCGCATCCCCAGCAAGGCAAACACCACGGCGGCATAGATCGATACTTCACTGAAATCGTTCTTGCCCGCCTTGTGCCACCAGTAGTGCAGGATCGCCAGCACCGCGATCGCATAGACCAGCCGGTGCAGCGCCTGCCAGCGCTTGCCGCCCAGGCGCCTGACCATGCCGTTGGTCGAGGTCAGCGCCAGCGGTATCATCAGCGTGAAGGCCGTGAACCCGACCGTGATGAACGGCCGCTTGTACACGTCCTTGATCATGTAGGCCAGGTCAAAGCCGCGGTCCACGCCGATCCACAGCAGGAAGTGCTGCAGCCCATAGAAGAACGCGAACAGCCCAAGCATGCGCCGCAGCTTGATCAGCCAGTTCCAGCCCGTGAGCCGGCGCAACGGCGTGATCGTCAGCGTCAGGCACAGCATCACTAGCGTCCAGGTGCCGGTCGAGCGGGTGACGAACTCGAGCGGGTTGGCTCCGTACTGCTCGGTGGTGCCCAGGTACAGCAGCCGCACGAACGGCAGCAGCGCCAGCAGCCAGACCGCGATCTTGACCGCACGCACGCGCTGCGGCGTGAGCGCGGCCAGGCGTGGGAGGCCGCCCGGTTTGCGTGTGGCCGCAGCGGCCGCGCCTGTGGAGGGAAGAGCCATGCCGTTGCCTTGCCTCAGAAGAACTTCTTCAGGTCCATGCCCTGGTACAGCGAGGCGACCTGCTGGCCGTAGCCGTTGAACGGCAGGGTCTTGCGCTTGGGCGCAAACAGCGCGCCAAAGCCGCTGCCGCGGTCCTCGCCGATGCGGCGCTCGGTAGCCTGGCTCCAGCGCGGGTGGTCCACGTCCGGGTTCACGTTCGAGTAGAAGCCATATTCCTGCGGCGCGGCCAGGTTCCAGCTGGTCGGCGGCTGCTTGTCGACAAAGCGGATCTTCACGATCGACTTGGCGCTCTTGAAGCCGTACTTCCACGGCACCACCATGCGCACCGGCGCGCCGTTCTGGTTGGGCAGCACCTCGCCGTACAGGCCGAAGGTCAGCAGCGCCAGCGGGTGCATGGCCTCGTCCATGCGCAGGCCCTCGCTGTAGGGCCAGTCGAGTACGCCGCTGCTGACGCCGGGCATCTGCTTCTTGTCGGCCAGCGTGATGAACTGCACATACTTGGCACCGGGCAGCGGCTCGACGCGCCGGATCAGCTCGGCCAGCGGATAGCCGGTCCACGGGATCACCATCGACCAGCCCTCCACGCAACGCAGGCGATAGACGCGCTCTTCCAGTGCGGCGAGCTTCACCAGCTCGTCCAGGTCATAGACCTTGGGCTTCTTCACCAGCCCTTCCACCGAGACCTGCCACGGGCGCGGGCGCAGCGTGCCGGCGTTGCGCGCCGGGTCGGACTTGTCGGTGCCGAACTCGTAGAAGTTGTTGTAGGTGGTCACGTCCTCGAAGGGCGTGCGCTTTTCCGTGATGACGTAGGTGTTGTTGGCGGTGGCGGGCAGCTTGGGGCCGTGGTGTCCGACCTGCGCGTGCGCTTCGCGCATCAGCCAGGGCGCCAGCGCCGAGCCCGCCGCGCCGGCCGCGGCCAGGCCAAGCAGGCGGCGGCGCGAGGCAAAGACATCGCGGGGCGTGATCTCGCTGGCGGCGATATCTTCACCACGCAGCCACTTGGGGGACGGAATCAGCATGTTGTGCCTCGTTGCGCATACGGGCGCGCGCACCATGCGCTGGCTCGTATGCAGGATTTGACCGGCCGCGCGTGCCGATAGTGCTGGCCCGGCGCGGCTGGCCACCCGCCTGCGTCGCTTTGTCGCACCGCGTGCGAGCGGGCTGCGGGCTGCATGGCTAGCCTCCCTGGTACTGGCGATAAACCGCCTGCGCCAGCGTCAGCAGCCGTGCCCGTTCGATCGGGGCGGCCAGCGCAAAGCCCATGTCGCGGTCGATCCAGTAGAACGCCATCGGATCGCCGCCGGAAGTCACCCGCGCGCGGCGCTCGCGCGGCATGTGCTCGACGCGGAAGCCGGTATCGGGCGTGCCCAGCGCCATGCGCCGCAACTGCAGCGACAGGCGCGTGCCGTCGTCCGACTCGTACATCAGGATCGCCGACGGGCCGCCTTCGGCCACGCCGAGCCGTCCGCCGATCAGGTGGAAGCCCTGTGCGCGCAGGTCCGGCACCTGCAGCGACATGCCCAGCCGCTTGGACAGCCAGGCGATCAGGTGGGCTTCGTCGTTCGCCGGCACTTCGACCGGGTGGCGCATCTCGGGCGCGTAGACCGTGTGCGTGGCCAGCGCCTCGCGCGCAAAGCGCTCGCCCGGCGCCATCGCCACCGTGGTGCCCTCAAGGCGCGCATGCGCCATCCAGCCAAGCGCGCCGCCGACGGCCACCAGCAGCACCGAGGCGCAGGTGGCCGCGAGCGCCATCGGCCAGCGCGGCCACTGCCGGCGCGTGCTCTCGCGGCGCCGGCCATCGCCATGCAGCCCGGGGGGCAGCGCCGCAAGCGGCACGGGTTCGTTCAGTACCGGATCCAGCGCGCCGTGCAGCGCATCTGTCTGCCGGCGCCAGGCGGCCACCTGCGCCGCCGCCTCGGGGTGCTGCGCTAAGTACGCTTCCACGGCCGCGCGGCGCGCGCCGGTGAGCTGGCCGTCGGCGTAGGCGTGGAGGTCCGCTTCGTGGATGCCGGACATCATTTCACCCGCTGCAGGGAATTGCCGGACGCCGCCGGCGTGGAAACGCTGGTGCCGTCGAGCAGCCGGCGCATCTGCTCGCGCGCCCGCGCCAGGCGCGACATCACCGTACCCAGCGGGATGTCGAGCACGCGCGCGGCCTCGGCATAGGTCAGTTGTTCCAGGCTCACCAGCAACAACACCGCGCGCTGCGGCTCCGGCAGTTGCGCCAGCGCCTGGACCAGGTCGCGGCGCAGGCCGGGGTCTTCCGCAGGGGCGCTGACCTCGGGCAGGATCTCGGTCGCCACCACCAGCTCCTTCCTGCGCAAGGTGTTGAGGCGCAGCCGGTGCATCAGCGTCAGCAGCCACGGCAGCAGGCCGTCGCCACCGTCGCCCCACCATGCGCCGGGACGCAGGCGGAAGCGCCAGCGGTAGCGCAGCGCACGCTCGAGCGTGTCCTGCACCAGATCGTCGGCCAGCGCCGCGTCGGCGGTGAGGCCGCGCGCATGGCGCCGCAGGCGCGGCGCCAGCGCGACGAGCTGGCCGTCAAACCCTTCCATGGCGTGGCTGCCGCGGCGCTCGCCTTGCCGTCAGGGCTTGGCGATATGCCAGACGTTGTTGAGGTTGTCGCCAGCCCGGTCGCCAGGCTTGGCGTCCTTGCCGAAACGGTACAGCGGCATGCCGCGGTAAGCCCACTGCTTGCCGCCGTCATCGCGCGTAATGATGGTGTACTGGCCAGTCGGGCTGGTGCCCGGCGCAGCCATCAGCGGCGGCCAGTTGGTGGCGCACGGGCCATTGCAGGCGCTCTTGCCGCTGCCGGCGGTGTCGCGGTCGAAGGTGTACAGCGTCAGGCCTTGCGGGTCGGTCAGCACGCCGTCGGACACTTTCACCGTGGGCGGCATGTTGCCGGCGCCGCCGCCACCGCCCATGCCCAGGCTGGAGCAGCCGGCGAGCAGGACAGCCGCACAGCCGAGCGCAAGCGCGGCGGGACGAACGAGGGATGCTGCAGAGGTTAGACGCACACGTGCCATGATCTTGTTCTCCATGCAAACCGGTGCCGCCAGCCGGCACCGCTTCTCAAGTAAACACCTGATGTGATGCCATTATTCCGTCACGTCACAAAAAAAGTCGAAATAAAACCTGCCCGAAGGCAGGTTTTTGCATCGCACCATGGCGCGTGATCAGAGCTCGCCGTAGCTGTGCAGGCCCGACAGGAACATGTTGACGCCCAGGAACGCGAAGGTCGTCACCAGCAGGCCGACCAGCGCCCACCAGGCTGCCATCGTGCCGCGCAGGCCCTTCATCAGCCGCATATGCAGCCACGCCGCGTAGTTCAGCCACACGATCAGCGCCCAGGTTTCCTTGGGATCCCAGCTCCAGTAGCCGCCCCACGCCTCGGCCGCCCACAGCGCACCCAGGATCGTGGCGATCGTGAAGAACGCGAAGCCGACCGCGATGGCCTTGTACATCACGTCGTCGAGCAACTCCAGCGACGGGAGCCGCTCGGCCAGGATGCCGCGCTGCTTGAGCAGGTAGGCGACCGACACCATCGCCGCCAGGGCGAAGGTGCCGTAGCCGATAAAGTTGGCCGGCACGTGGATCTTCATCCACCAGCTCTGCAGCGCCGGCACCAGCGGCTGGATCTCCTGCGCATTGCGGCTGACCGTGTACCACAGCAGGAAGCCCACCGCGGCCGACACCACCAGCATCACGAACGGGCCCAGCGCGCGCGTGGCGTAGCGGCCTTCGTAGTACAGGTAGAACAGCGAAGTGATCAGCGTGAACAGCACGAACACTTCATACAGGTTGGAGATGGGGATATGGCCGATGTCCGTGCCGATCAGGTACGACTCGTACCAGCGCACCAGCATGCCGGTGAAGCCGAGCACGATCGCGCCCCAGCACAGCTTGCTGCCGATGCTGTAGCCGGTGTTCGAGCGCGTGGCCAGCCCGACCCAGTAGAACAGCGTGGACAGGAACACCAGCGCGCTCATCCACAGGATGGCCGACTGGCTCGACAGGAAGTACTTGAGGAAGAAAGCCTGGTCCGCGCGCGCGAGCTGCCCCTGGTAGAGCTGGATCGCAAACAGCGACAGCACCGCCAGCACCAGCATCAGCGGGCGCACCGGCTTCCAGTGCCAGCCGAGCAGCGCGAAGGTCGGCACGGCGCCGATCAGCACTGCCTTGTCGTAGCCGCCCATCCACCTTCCGTATTGCGCCAGCGCCACGCCGGCGCCGGCGGCCAGCGCCACGGCGAAGAGCCAGTCCACCCAGCGGAGGCGGCGCAGGAAGGAAGGTTCGAGATAGGCCTCGTCGGCGGCGCCGGTTTCGGCGCGCGTGGTGCCGCGCATGGTGGGGTTGGCCTGGTTCACATTTGAAGACATAGCGTACCTGCTCGTTACTTCGCTGGTTACTTGCGCGGGTCAGGCGCGTGGGGCGACGCGGCGGTGGCGGGCGCGCCGTCCGCGGACGCATCCGGCGCATCGCCGCGGCCACCCGAGGCGCGGCCGATGTCGTCCCGCAGTGCGGTGAATTCCTTCTCGAAATCCATGGTGCGGCGCTGGGTCGACATCGCCATCAGCACGTGGCTGCCCGGCTCCGTGATGCCTTCGGCGGGCTTGTCCTTGATCCAGACCCAGACGCGGCGCTCGCGGATATAGAACATCGCGAACACGCCCAGCACCAGTAGCAGACACCCAAGATACACGATGTTCTTGCCCGGCGCACGGGTCATCTGGAACACGCTGGCCTTGATCTCCTTGAAGTCATCGAGCTGCAGGAACACCGGCGCGCCGTAGAAGAAACTGTCCGACAGCGCGTTGATCGCCTGCTGCAGGAAGGCGCCGCTCTGCGCGCTGTTGGCCACCACCGGCAGCTTGTCCTGCGCGCGCGCGAGCTGCCACAGCTCCCACATCGAGCCGTTCAGGATCTTCAGCAGCACGTCGGCCGCCTTCTGCTGCTCGGCCGGCGGCACGGACTTTTCCAGGAACGCGGCGATCGCGGTGAAGCCGCCTGGCGGCGAGTCGGGCGTGGGCCGCGCGGCGCCGGCGAACAGGTCGAGCGCGCGCAGCGAGCTTTCGGCCAGCTGGCGGCGCAGGTCGGCCTTGTCATCGCCGGGCATCGACGCCAGCGCGAATCGGCGCGCCGCCTCGCCGCGCAGGCCGCGCTCCTGCAGCGCGGCGCGCAGCCGCATCCAGTCGGCCACGCTGCCCTGGTCGTCGGCGGGAATGCGCAGGTAGCGGAACGGTTCGCTGGGCGATTCGCGCATGCCGGCTAGGAACACCGACTGGCCGTCCATCTGCACCGGCACCATGTAGTTGTTGAATTCGCGCGCCTGGCCGTTGCGGTCGCGCAGCTTGTACTGCACCGACGGACCGACGTTGCGCAGCGTCTTGGCGCGGTCGGTGCTGGCGGCGGCGCCGAGGTGCTTTTCCAGTGTGTCGTTAAACGACTTGCGTGCCACCCCGCGCGCATCGGGCTTGCCCGAGGCATCGGTGACGTTCTCGATATTCATCAGCCGGAAATCGCTGAACTCGACCGTCATGCCCTCGCTGTCCGCGCTGGTGCCAGTGCCCGCCAGCGGCTTGTTGCCACCCACCGCGCCGTCGATGGCAAAGGTGGCATGGCCGCTGCCCTGCATCGGGTAGCCGACGAACTTCAGGCGCGAGCCGCCGTCCTCGAAGCTGGACTGGTAGATGGCAATGCCGTCGACGATCAGCGGTTCGTTGACCTTGATGGTGGCCTCGGTCTGCTTGCCGGTGGCGCGGTCGGTCACGATCACGTCCGAGGCAAACAGCTTGGGCATGCCGGTCTCGTAGAAGTCGATCTTGAACTTCTTGAGCGTGAGGGCAAACGGCAGGTCCTGCACCAGCGCGCCGTCCGAGATGTTCAGGATGGCGGTGGACACGGTAGCACCCTCGGGCACGAAGGCATTGCCGCGAAAACCCGGGTTGCTGGCCGGCAGCCGGTGCTGCGGCGGGATCTCGTTGATCACGGCGTTGCCCCTGATCGGCGTCTTGCCGCCGAACCACATCTGCGCGCGGATCAGCATGTCGCCGTCCAGCAGGCCGCCGATGCAGATCACGACGATGGCCGTGTGCGCCAGGATATAGCCAGCCTTGTTGGCGGCGCCGGCCTTGGCGGCCAGCAGCGTGGCGCCGTCATGCTCGACCGCCTTGAGGCGGTAGCCGCGGTTGCGCAGCAGCGCCGACAGCCGGGTCACCGCCTCGGCGCGCGGGCGCGCGCCGTCGAACTCGCCGCGGTGATGGAAGGCGCGCAGGCTGCGCTCGCGCACATGGTCCTTCCACGAACGCATGTCGGCCACCATCTTGGGCGCGTTGCGCACCAGGCAGAGCGAGGTCGATGTCACCAGGAAGGCCAGGATCAGCAGGAACCACCAGGAGCCGTAGACCTTCTGCAGCGACAGCGCATGGAAAATATCGGCCCAGAACGGCCCGAACTGGTTGACGTAGTTGGAATACGGCTCGTTCTGCTTGAGCACGGTGCCGACCACGCTGGCAATGGCGATCACGGTCAGCAGCGCGATCGCGAAGCGCATCGAGGACAACAATTCGACCGCGTCGCGCAACACGCGGTGAGAGGTCTTCAGGTGCAGCCCTGAAGTGGAGGCGGTCGACATGTGAAGGGAAACCTAAAACAACGTGCAGCTATGAAATAAAAAAGGGCGGACATGCTTGAACAAGCAGGCCACCCTTTTCGATTGTGACGGGCGCGTCCGGTTGCATGCCGGGGCACGCCAATCAACGCGCCGGCGCCTGGTGGCGCCAGCTGGAGTCGTCAGCCGTAGTCCTTAGCGGACGCCAGCGACGTAGTCCGCCACCGCCTTGATCTCGGCATCCGACATCTTGGCGGCGATGGTCGTCATGACCGGGTTGTTCTTGCGGGTGCCCTGGCGGAACGCCACCAGCTGTGCCTCGGTATATTCCGACCACTGGCCGCCGATACGCGGGTACTGGGCCGGGATGCCGGCGCCGGTGGGCCCGTGGCAGGCAGCACAGGCGGGTACGCCCTTGGCCGCGATGCCGGCACGGTAGATCTTCTGGCCGGCTTCGATGGTGTCCTTGTTCTTGGCAGTGGCCGGCTTGAGCGACTGCTTGGCCAGGTAGGCGCCGACGTTGCGCATTTCGTCGTCGGACAGCACGGACGCCATCGGCACCATGATCGCGTTGCTGCGCGCCTTGGACTTGAAGTCGGCCAACTGCTTGTGGACGTATTCAGGATGCTGGGCGGCCAGCTTGGGGTTGGCGGCGGCGGCACTGTTGCCGGCGGCGCCGTGGCAGCTCAGGCAGGCGGGCACATTGCGATCGGGGGCACCTTGCGTGTACAGCGTTTCACCCTTGGCCGGGTCAGCCTTTGCGGCGGCCTGCTCTGCGGCAGATGCCAGTCCGGAAAGGGCGGCGGCAGGAACGGCCAGAGCCAGGACACCCAGAATCTTCGCAATGCGGTTCATTCGCACACCTTCTCTGAATTGTTTTGGATACCGTAATGCGTGCCGGCCGGCGTTCTGCTGGCGGTGAGGACGCGCCGGTGCAGAGGCCTGACATCGTGGCGTGGCGCGCGGCTGGCCTGTCCCCCGACCGATCCGCAACGACACCGCCGCCGGCAGACCCCGCCGCCCGGCCCCACACCGCATCCGCTGCGGCAACACCGTTACGCGCAATACGGAAACAAGGCACTACCCACGATGGAACGACACACTAGGCTTCCCGCCCGGACAACGGCAGCCGAGGCACGCAGCCAGGGATGCCACGCGTCACCCGGTCAGGAGACCGTAAACCGGCGTATTGTACAATAAGATATGTGCCGGATTGATGCCTTGCGCCCCGCTGAGCCCCGATGAACTTCCTCCGGGCTGCGCCAGATCAACCCCCGGCCGGCGGCCATGGCCGCCTGCCATCCCACCCTGGCGGGATCCCGGCCACTGCACGCGCCATGCGCGCCGCCGCGGCGCCCCGCCCCACCGCTCGAGCGCATGTCCCTCCTCCACCAGGCCCGCTTCTTCATCACCGTCAACCACCTGCGCGACCTGCCCGCCACGGCCGTGCCGGAAGTGGCGTTCGCCGGCCGCTCCAACGCCGGCAAGTCCACTGCCATCAACATCCTGTGCAATCAGAAAAGGCTGGCGTTCTCGTCGCGCACGCCCGGGCGCACGCAGCACATCAACTACTTTTCGGTGGCGCCGGTGAAGGCGCCCGATCCGCTCGCCTTCCTGGTTGACCTGCCCGGCTACGGCTATGCGGAAGTGTCCGGCTCGGCCAAGTACCACTGGCAGGGCCTGCTGAGCGACTACGTGCAGAGCCGGCCGCAGCTGTCGGGCCTGATTTTGATGATGGATGCGCGCCGCCCGTTCACCGATCTCGATTGCCAGATGGTGGAATGGTTCCTGCCGACGGCTCGGCCTATCCACGTGCTGCTGACCAAGGCCGACAAGCTGACCAACAGCGACAACGCCAAGGCGCTGCGCGAGACGCGCAAGATCCTGCAAGGCTATGCGGAGCAACTGGAAACGCCGGTGCCGCTGACGGCGCAGCTGTTCTCCAGCCTGAAGCGCCGCGGCATCGAGGAAGCTCAGGGAGTGATCGCGGGTTGGCTGAACCTGCCGGAAGCGCAGAAGGCCGCGGAGAAGGCCGCGCAGAAGGCTGCACAGCAGGACGGAGCTTCCGCGCCATCCGAAAAAACCGAGCCGCCCGCCTCAGATCCCGCGGCGTGAGCGCAACGCACGCTCGGCCACGTTGCGGCGAGCGCGCAAAAAAAGCCCCGTTGCAAGCAACGGGGACAAACTTTCCCGCCGCGTGGGCGGGCACCCGCTCAGGGAGGAGTAGCGGGGGACACCGCGCCACGCAGGGCGCAACGCAATGTGTCCGCGAGTATGATAGCGGGCACGTTCAAAAGTTTAGTTTTTCTTCAGCCGGCATCTTTGCGCCGCGCGCGCAGTGCTTGCCGGCTCGCAATTGCTAGCAATCGGGACCTATGCGGGATGCGATGACGCCCGACTCGGGCACATATCCCGCCCCGCTTTCCGCCCCGCTCTCCTGACCAGCTCTTCGCCAACCAGCCTGCCATGTCCACCTTCCCCGAGTACCGCCCCCGCCGCATGCGCCGCGACGATTTCTCCCGCCGCATGATGCGCGAGCATCGCCTGTCCCCGGACAACCTGATCTACCCGGTGTTTATCCTCGACGGCCAGAACCAGCGCCAGTCGGTGGCGTCGATGCCGGGCGTCGAGCGCGTGTCGGTCGACCTGCTGATGCCGGTGGCGGAAGACTGCGTGAAGCTCGGCATCCCCGTGATCGCGCTGTTCCCCGTGATCGACCCGTCGCTGAAGACGCCGGATGGCATCGAGGCGACCAATCCCGAAGGGCTGGTGCCGCGCGCCGTGCGCGCGCTGAAGGACCGCTTCCCTGAACTCGGCGTGCTGTGCGACGTGGCGCTCGACCCGTACACCAGCCACGGCCAGGATGGCGTGCTGGACGACAACGGCTACGTCATCAACGACGTGACGGTCGAGATCCTGGTGCGCCAGGCGCTCGCCCAGGCCGAAGCCGGCGTGGATATCGTGGCGCCGTCCGACATGATGGACGGCCGCATCGGCGCGGTGCGCACGGCGCTGGAAGACAACGGCCACATCCATACGCGCATCATGGCGTACTCGGCCAAGTACGCGTCGGCGTTCTACGGCCCCTTCCGCGACGCAGTGGGCTCCGCCGCCAACCTGGGCAAGGGCAACAAGATGACCTACCAGATGGACCCGGCCAACTCCGACGAGGCGCTGCGCGAAGTGGCGCAGGACATCCTGGAAGGCGCCGACATGGTGATGGTCAAGCCGGGCATGCCGTACCTGGACATCGTGCGCCGCGTGAAGGACGAGTTCCGCTTCCCGACCTACGTGTACCAGGTGAGTGGGGAGTACGCGATGCTGAAGGCCGCCGCGCAAAACGGCTGGCTCGACCACGACAAGGTCATGATGGAATCGCTGCTGGCCTTCCGCCGCGCCGGCGCTGACGGCATCCTGACCTACTTCGCGCGTGACGCCGCGCGCCTGCTGACTGCCTGATCCCGCGCCTATGCAATTGCTCGGCTTCTCGGCCAGCCTGGTACATCCGCTTGCCTCGCTCACCGAGGCGGCCAGCTTCCTCGGCGGCAATGCCGCCGCGCTCTTTGTCTGGGCGGATTTCTCCACCGAGGAAGTCACCGCCGCGCCCGATGCCTGGCGCGAGAGCGTGCGCCAGCTTGCCGGCGCGCCGATCCTGGACCTGCACCTGACCGATGCCACCAACGCAGCGCATCCGTCGTATTTCGACACGACCAATGCGTATGACATGGTGATCTTCCGCAAGCTGACCTTCGAGACCAGCCGCGCGATCGCTGAGGCAGAGCCGCAAGAAGCTGCGCCGGCGGGCGCGGCCAGGTCACAGGCCGACGGCGCACCGCGGCCCAGGCGTCATCCGCCCGGCTTCCTTCCCGCGCTGGCCAAGATTGACACCCAGCCGGTCACGTTCTTCGTCTTCGACACGGTGCTGGTGACGGTGCGCTCCGGGCCCTCGCGCACCGTCGACCAGGTGCGCCAGCGCCTGCTCGAGCTGTGCCAGGCGCCGCGCCCGCAGGCCGCGCCCGCGCGCGGCAACGGCCAGCCGCTGTTGCACGGCGTGCGCCCGCCGAGCCGGCCCGAGGACCTGATGCTGCGCCTGCTCAATGCGATGGTCGACCGCTACCTGGAGCTGCGCGCGCCGCTGACGCGCCAGCTCGACCGCTGGCAGCGCGCGCTGCTCAATTCACGCCGCAGCTTTTCCAGTTGGGAAGGGTTGCTCGATGCCCGCATCCAGTTGCGCAAGCTCGAGCACCTGAGCGAAGAGCAGCGCGACGCGCTGCAGGAATTCCGCGACAGCCTGCTCGAAAACCGCTACAGCAGCGACCAGCCTGGCGCGCCGGCCAATGCGCCGGGACGCGACGAGGTGCTGCTGGTGCGCATCAACGACGTGATGGAACATATCCAGCGCGTACTGGCGCATGCCCGGCGGCTGGAGGATTCGATCGAGTCGGCGGTGCAGATCCACTTCTCGGCGGTGGCGCACCGGACCAACCGCACCATGCGCACGCTGACGCTGATCACGGCGCTGTTTATGCCGCTGACGCTGATCACCGGGATTTTCGGCATGAACTTCGACCGCATGCCGTGGCTGCGCGAGCCGGAAGGGTTCTGGTGGTCGATCGGCCTGATGGGAGCGGTGGCGGTGGCGCTGGCCGCGCTGTGGGGGCTGGGGCGGCAGCTCGATCGCTAGCGCGCCCGCAGCCGCAGGTACGCCTTCAGGTACTGGTGCGCGTGCCGAAGGCGCGTTCCAGGCTTTCCAGGAAGCGGTTGGCCGACTGGTAGCCGATCACGCGCACGGTGCGCTCGCGGCCGTCCGCGCCGAACAGGATGATGCCGGGCGGCCCAAACAGGCCGAAGCGCTTGAGCAGCGCCTTGTCGTCGGCATTGTTGGCGGTCACGTCGGCCTGCAGCAGCACGATCTCCGACAGGCGTGTCCGCACGCGCGGATCGACGAAGGTCAGGCGCTCCATCTCCTTGCAGCTGACGCACCAGTCGGCATAGAAATCGAGCAGCACGGGCTTGCCCGCGGCGGCGGCTTGCGCCACGCGGGCGTCGAGCTCGGCCACGCTGCGCACGCGCTCGAAACGCACCGCCTGGGTACTGCCGGCCGATTCACCACCGCCGCGCGACACGCTCAGGTGCGCCAGCGGCTGCAGCGGATCGCGCCCGCCCGAGGCCACGCCGATCAGCACGATCGCCGCGGCGATCGCGAACAACACGCCCACGCCCTTGCCTACGCGCGCGAGGTTGCGCGGCTCCGGGCCCAGCCCGTCGAAGGCGCCGAGGAACACGGCCGCCACCAGCAGCAGCGCCGCCAGCAACAGCATCGTGGCCCAGGCCGGCAGCACCGGTCCCAGCGTCCACAGCGCCACACCCAGCAGCAGAAAACCGAAGAAGCGCTTGGTCACTTCCATCCAGCGCCCGGCGCGCGGCAGCAGGTTGCCCGCGCCCACGCCCACCAGCACCAGTGGCACGCCCATGCCGATCGCCATCGCAAACAGCGCCGCGCCGCCGATCACCGCATCGCGGGTCTGCGCGATATACGCCAGCGCCCCCGCCAGCGGTGCCGTGACGCATGGCCCGACAATCAGCGCCGAGATCGCACCCATCGCCGCCGCACCCGCCACCTGGCCGCCCTGGCGGCGGTTGGACGATTCGGTCAGCCGGGTCTGCCAGCGCTGCGGCAACTGCAGTTCGTACAGCCCGAACATCGACAGCGCCAGCGCCACCATCAGCGCCGCGAACACGCCCAGCACCCATGGCGTCTGCAGCGCGGCCGACAGGCCCTCCCCGAGCAGCCCCGCGGCCACGCCCACGGCGGTGTAGACCACGGCCATGCCCAGCACGTAGGCCAGCGATACCACCAGCGCGCGACCGCGGGTGACGTGCTCGCCCACCACGATCGACGACAGGATCGGCACCATCGGCAGCACGCACGGCGTGAAGGTCAGGAGCAGGCCGAGGCCGAAGAACAGTACGGCGATCACGCCCAGGTTGCGGCTCGCCAGTGCGCCGGCGATGCGGTCGCTGTCGTCGGCGCGCAGCACCGGCGCCGCGTTCGGCGTGGCGGGAGCGGGAGCCGGCACGGCAGCGGGCGCATCGGAGCGGCCACGCTTGCCGAACAGGTCGGACAGGCCACCGCCGCCGACCTTGTACACGCTCTCCATCGGCGGGTAGCACAGACCCTTGTCGGCACAGCCCTGCGAGGTGACCGTCAGCGACCACTTGCCGTCGGCCGGGGCCGATTCCACCGGCACGCGGATGATGACGCTGTCGCGGTACGTCTCCATCTCCTTGCCGAAGGTGTCGTCGAACTTGACCTTGCCGTGCGGGAAGTCCGGCTTACCCAGCTTCACACTGGCAGGTTGCGCGACGAAGGCGAAGCGCTCGCGGTACATGTAGTAGCCGGGCGCGACCTCGAAGCGCACCTCCACGGTGTTGTCGTCGAGCTGGCTTGCGGCGAAGCGGAAGGCCTGCTCGGGCGGCAGGAAGTCGTCTTCCGTGGCCGCATGCGCCGTGCCTGCCAGGCACAACCAGGCCAATGCCGCCAGCAGGGCTGCGGCGATTTGCCGCGCCCAATCCCGACCGCCTGCTCGCTCCGGAAGTGCCAAACCGATGTTCATGAAGCTGTTTCCTGTCTGTCTTGATCTGCGCACGCTGCCGTACCTGCTGCTGCGCTGCGGGCGCCTGGCGTCTATTTCGCCGGCTGGCCGGCGCTATCTGTCTCGCTCCGGAGCCACTCAAGGTACGGCGAGTAACCCGTCACCACGGGCCAGGCGATGATTTCCGGCACGTCGTAGGGGTGATGTTGCCGGATCACGGCCTCCAGTGCAGCGTAGCGTGCGCGCGTGGTCTTGATCAGCAGCGGCCACTCCTGCGCGCGCTCTAGCTTGCCCTGCCACCAGTACTCGGATTCGACCGGCGCCAGTCGGTTCACGCAGGCCGCGGTGCGGGCCTGCAGCACGGCCTGGGACAGGTGTGCCGCGGTCTCTGCATCGGGAGTATTGGTGATCACCACAATCACCTCGGCCGGGTCTGTATGGCTTTGCATCGACACTCTCCTTGCGGCGGGCAGCCGCCCAAAACAAAAGAGCCAGGCGCTAGCCTGGCTCGATTGTAAAGCGGTGCGCCCGGACCCGTCGGAACGACGGGCGGGAAACTACCTTATTCCGCGGCTTCTTCGGCCGGGGCTTCGGTGATTTCCGGACGATCCACCAGTTCGACCAGCGCCATCGGCGCGTTATCGCCCTGACGGAAACCGAACTTCAGGATGCGGGTGTAGCCGCCCGGACGGGTGGCGTAGCGCGGGCCCAGTTCGGTGAACAGCTTGGTGACCATGTCGCGGTCGCGCAGACGGGCGAAAGCCAGGCGGCGGTTGGCAACGGTGTCCTTCTTGGCCAGCGTGATCAGCGGCTCGACGACCTTGCGCAGTTCCTTGGCCTTGGGCACGGTGGTCTTGATCAGCTCGTGCTGGAACAGCGAGTTGGACATGTTGCGCAGCATCGCGAGACGGTGCGACGAAGTGCGGTTCAGTTTCCGCAGACCATGACGGTGACGCATGATGATTCCTTTCAGTTAAGTGTTTGACCAGCTCTTCTATCGTCCGATGCGGCTGGACGCGGGCCGGTAGTCATACGAGCCCCGGCACGAAGCCAGGGCGGTTACCGCGGTGCGAGGCCACATGCAAACCGGCCCCGCGCCACAATTACTTCTCCAGACCTGCGGGCGGCCAGTTCTCGAGCTTCATGCCGAGGGTCAGGCCACGCGAGGCGAGGACTTCCTTGATCTCGTTGAGCGACTTGCGACCCAGGTTCGGGGTCTTGAGCAGTTCGTTCTCGGTACGCTGGATCAGGTCGCCGATGTAGTAGATGTTTTCGGCCTTCAGGCAGTTGGCCGAACGCACCGTCAGCTCCAGGTCGTCGACCGGGCGCAGCAGGATCGGGTCGATCTGCGGCGTGCGGCTCGAAGCCGCTTCCGCTGCCGACTCGGTGCCTTCCAGCGCGGCGAACACGGACAGCTGGTCGACCAGGATGCGGGCCGACTGGCGGATCGCTTCCTCGGGCGAGATCACGCCGTCGGTTTCGATGTTCATCACCAGCTTGTCCAGGTCGGTACGCTGTTCCACGCGAGCGGATTCAACGGCGTACGACACGCGGCGCACCGGCGAGAACGAGGCGTCCAGCACGATGCGGCCGATGACCTTGCCCGACTCGTCGCCGAACTTGCGCACGTTGCCCGGCACATAGCCGCGGCCTTGCTCGACCTTGATCTGCATGTCCAGCTTGCCGCCGGCCGACAGATGGGCGATCACGTGGTTCGGGTTGATGATCTCGACGTCGTGCGGCAGCTCGATATCGGCAGCCGTGACCACGCCTTCGCCATCCTTGCGCAGCGACACCGTGACTTCGTCGCGGTTGTGCAGCTTGAACACCACGCCCTTCAGGTTGAGCAGCAGGTTGACGACGTCTTCCTGCACGCCGTCGATGGTGGAGTACTCGTGGACCACCCCAGCGATCGTGACTTCGGTCGGTGCATAACCGACCATCGACGACAGCAGCACGCGACGCAGGGCGTTACCGAGCGTATGGCCGTAGCCGCGCTCGAACGGCTCCATCACGACTTTGGCGTGATGGTCGCCCAGAGGCTCGACGGCGATGATTTTTGGCTTGAGGAGTGCTGTTTGCATTAGGTTGTCCTTTTCAATACCCTCGGCTCGTTACACCGATAAGGCTGACGTTTGGAACCTGAAAATCCCATCGCACGATGGGCAATAAGCCCGACCGCGCGTTGCGCGCGTCGGGCTGAAAGAGAAGCTTTGCGGCGAACGCAAGCTCTGGAATCGTTCTGCTCGGGGAATTAACGCGAGTACAGTTCGACGATCAGGCTTTCGTTGATGTCACCTGCGATATCGGCACGATCCGGGGCTTGCTTGAAGGTGCCTTCGAACTTCTTGGCATCCACAGCGACCCAGGTCGGGAAGCCCGACTGCTCGGCCAGCGACAGCGCTTCGGCGATACGGACTTGCTTCTTCGACTGGTCGCGGATGGTGATCGTGTCGCCCGACTTGATCTGGGCCGACGGCACGTTCAGGGTCTGGCCGTTCACCAGAATCGCCTTGTGCGACACCAGCTGGCGCGCTTCAGCGCGGGTCGAGCCGAAGCCCATGCGGTACACCACGTTGTCCAGGCGCGATTCCAGCAGTTGCAGCAGGTTCTCGCCGGTGTTGCCCTTGCGGCGGTCGGCTTCGGCGAAGTAGCGGCGGAACTGGCGCTCGAGCACGCCGTAGATGCGCTTGACCTTCTGCTTTTCACGCAGCTGGTTGCCGTAGTCGGAGGTGCGGGCACCCGAGGTACGGCCGTGCTGGCCGGGCTTGCTGTCCAGCTTGCACTTGTCGGCGAGCGAACGGCGGGCGCTCTTCAGGAACAGGTCGGTGCCTTCACGGCGGGAAAGTTTGGCCTTCGGGCCGGTATAACGTGCCACGTTGTCTTCCTTTGATCGATCACGGCGCCTGTGTGGACGCGCCGCGAGTCCGTCAACGCTGTGCTACCCGGTATTCGGGAGACCGCGACGGACGGTGGGCTTATTGAGCGTGCCCCGTTGCCGGGTTACGACGCTGAAAGCAATAACCAGTGCATCGAGCAAATGTGCTGCAAGAGACATTCACTCGAAGCAAAACGAAAACCTGCCGCATCGAAATGCAGCAGGTCAACGCGCGATACTACCATATCCGAATCCGGCAGGTAAACCCGCCGGACCGGACACGCCAACGCATTAGATGCGGCGGCGCTTCGGCGGACGGCAGCCGTTGTGCGGAATCGGCGTGACGTCTTCGATGATCGCGATCTTGATGCCCAGCGCGTTCAGCGCGCGGACAGCCGATTCACGACCCGGGCCCGGGCCCTTGATGCGCACTTCCAGGTTCTTGATGCCCTGGTCTTGCGCCACACGGCCGGCGTTCTCGGCAGCAACCTGGGCAGCGAACGGGGTCGACTTGCGCGAACCCTTGAAGCCCTGGCCACCGGCGGTCGCCCACGACAGGGCGTTGCCCTGGCGGTCGGTGATCGTGATGATGGTGTTGTTGAACGAGGCGTGGACGTGCGCAATGCCGTCGGCAACGTTCTTCTTGACCTTTTTACGCGCGCGTGCGGCGTTATTCGGACCTTTTGCCATTAGTTTCTTCCTCTGCCTTCGGCTTTACTTCTTCAGAGCCACGCCGGCCTTGCGCGGACCCTTGCGGGTGCGGGCATTGGTCCGGGTACGCTGGCCGCGCATGGGCAGGCCCTTGCGGTGACGCATGCCACGATAGCAACCAAGGTCCATCAGACGCTTGATGTTCATCGTGGTTTCACGACGCAGGTCACCCTCGACCGTGACCTTGCCCACTTCGTCACGAAGCTTTTCCAGGTCGGCGTCGGTCAGATCCTTGACCTTCTTGTCAAACGGTACACCGGTGGCCTCGCAAATCTTGCGAGCGCGCGAGCGGCCGACACCATAAATAGCCGTCAGGCCGATTTCGGTGTGCTTGTGGTTCGGGATGTTAACCCCTGCGATACGTGCCATTCGTCAATCCTCTTTCCGATTAGCCTTGGCGTTGCTTGTGGCGGGGATCCGACGAGCAGATCACGCGCACGACACCGTTGCGCTTGATGATTTTGCAGTTGCGGCAAATGCGCTTAACAGAAGCCAGCACTTTCATGATTTTTCCTCTTCCTTCAATTCCTGTTCGCTCACTTCGTCCGGAAGACGATTCGTGCGCGCGACAGATCATATGGGGTCAGCTCGACCGTCACCTTGTCACCCGGAAGAATCCGGATGTAGTTCATTCGCATCTTGCCGGAGATATGGCCCAGTACTACATGGCCATTTTCCAGCTTGACCCGGAACGTCGCATTGGGAAGGTTTTCCAGGACCTCCCCCTGCATCTGGATGACGTCGTCTTTTGCCATACCTAGCCTGTACCGATCCGAAGTCAGCGCAAGGTCAGATTGCCCTTGAAATTCGCCTTCTTCAGCAGCGACTCATATTGCTGCGACATCACGTAAGACTGAACCTGAGCCATGAAGTCCATCGTGACGACCACGATGATCAGCAGCGAGGTTCCGCCAAAGTAGAACGGAACGTTCCACCGCAGCACCAGGAATTCCGGCAACAGGCAGACCAGTGTGATATAGACCGCACCAGCCAGCGTCAGGCGCACCAGAATCTTGTCGATATAGCGCGTCGTCTGCTCGCCCGGACGAATGCCCGGAATGAAGGCACCGCTTTTCTTCAGGTTGTCTGCCACTTCACGGCTGTTGTACACCAGGGCCGTATAGAAGAAGCAGAAAAATACAATCGCAGCAGCGTACAGCAGGATGTAGACCGGCTGGCCCGGCGACAGCGTGGCAGCCAGGTCCTTGATGAACCGGCCAACCGCACCCGTCGACTGGGACGTAAACCAGCCTGCAATCGTCGCCGGGAACAGGATGATCGACGATGCGAAGATCGGCGGAATCACCCCTGCCATGTTCAGCTTCAGCGGCAGGTGCGACGACTGGCCGCCGTACACCTTGTTGCCGACCTGACGCTTGGCATAGTTCACCAGGATCTTGCGCTGGCCCCGCTCGACAAACACCACGGCGAAGGTCACACCGATCACGATCGCCACGATGAAGATCGCCGCGATGATGCTCATGGAACCCGTGCGGACCAGTTCGAACAATCCGCCGATCGCGTTGGGCAGGCCCGCCGCGATACCGCCGAAGATGATGATCGAGATGCCGTTGCCCAGACCACGCTCGGTGATCTGCTCACCCAGCCACATCAGGAACATCGTGCCGGTCACCAGCGTAATCACTGCCGTGGCCCGGAACATCAGGCCCGGATCCAGCACCAGCCCAGGCTGCGACTCCAGCGCCACCGCGATCGACAGCGCCTGGAACGTGGCCAGGACCACGGTGCCGTAGCGCGTGTACTGCGTGATCTTGCGCTGCCCTGCCTGCCCTTCCTTCTTCAGCGACTCCAGCTGCGGCAGCACGATCGTCAGCAACTGCATGATGATCGACGCCGAGATGTACGGCATGATGCCGAGCGCGAAGACGGTAAAGCGCGACAGCGCCCCGCCCGAGAACAGGTTGAACATCCCGAGGATGCCACCCGACTGACTCTGGAAAAGCTTCGCAAGCTGCTCCGGATCGATACCGGGCACCGGAATATGAGCGCCGATGCGGTACACGATCAGGGCCAGCACCAGGAACATCAGCCGGCGCTTGAGGTCGCCGTACTTCGCCGTGTTCCTGGCTTGCGCGCTTGCATTGGGTTTCGCCGTGGCCAAACGATGCTCCGACTATAACTGCCTATGCTGCGATAAATGCCGTATCAGGCTGCGATCTGGCCGCCGGCGGCTTCGATCGCGGCCTTGGCGCCAGCGGTGGCGCCCAGACCCTTGATCGTCACCTTGCGGGTCAGCTCGCCGGCCTTGATGACCTTGGCGCTCTTGACCAGGTCGCCGACCAGGCCAGCCTGCTTCAGGACCAGCAGGTCGACTTCGGCCGCTTCCAGGCGCTCGATGTCACGCAGCGTGACTTCGGCGGTGAACGCCTTGGTCAGCGAGGTGAAGCCGCGCTTGGGCAGGCGACGATACAGCGGCATCTGGCCGCCTTCGAAGCCCACCTTGTGGAAGCCGCCCGAACGCGACTTCTGACCCTTGTGACCGCGACCGGCGGTCTTGCCCAGGCCGGAGCCGATACCGCGGCCGACGCGACGCTTGGCGTGCTTCGAACCGGCGGCCGGTTTCAGGTTGTTCAGTTGCATGTTGCTCTCCGAGTTCCCGGTATCAGGCCAGAACCTTGACCAGGTACGAGACCTTGTTGATCATGCCGCGCACGGCGGGCGTGTCCTGCAGCTCCGACACCGAGTTGATGCGGCGCAGGCCCAGGCCACGAACGGTGGCGCGATGATCCTCGCGCGTGCCGATCAGGCTGCGCACGAGTTGCACTTTTACGGTTTTCTGCGACATTGCGTTCACCTTAACCCAGGATGTCTTCGACCGACTTGCCACGCTTGGCGGCGATTTCGCCCGGCGTGCTCATCTTCTGAAGGCCGTCCAGCGTGGCGCGAACCATGTTGTACGGGTTGGTGGAGCCGTGCGACTTGGTCACCACGTTGGTGACGCCCATCACTTCGAAGATCGCGCGCATCGGGCCGCCGGCGATCACGCCGGTACCTTCCTTGGCGGGCATCATCAGCACCTTGGCGGCGCCGTGCTTGCCAACGACTTCGTGTTGCAGCGTGCCGTTCTTCAGCGAGACCTTGACCATCTTGCGACGGGCTTCGTCCATTGCCTTCTGAACGGCGACGGGCACTTCCTTGGCCTTGCCCTTGCCCATGCCGATGCGGCCATCGCCGTCACCAACCACGGTCAGCGCAGCGAAACCGAGAATCCGGCCGCCCTTCACCACCTTGGTGACGCGGTTGACCGAGATCATCTTCTCGCGGAGGCCGTCGTCGCGTTCGTCCTGCTGGACTTTTGCTTGCATCTTTGCCATGACGTATCTCTCTTTGTGCGCTTAGAACTTGAGGCCGGCTTCGCGGGCAGCGTCAGCCAGTGCCTTCACGCGACCGTGGAAGCGGAAGCCGGCGCGATCGAACGCGACGGTTTCCACGCCGGCAGCCTTCGCCTTTTCGGCGATGCGCTTGCCGACCGCGGTCGCGGCAGCGGTGGTAGCACCATTGCCGGTCAGTTCCTTGCGGACGTCTGCCTCTGCGGTCGAAGCCGAAGCCAGCACCTTGGTGCCGCACTCCGAGAAGACCTGGGCGTAAATATGCGAATTCGTACGGAACACGGTCAGACGATTGACTTTCATCTCCGCGATCTTGGCGCGGGTCTGACGTGCACGGCGCAAACGAGCGTCTTTCTTGTTCATCATTGCACCCCTTACTTCTTCTTGGTTTCCTTCAGGATGACGCGCTCGTTCGAGTAGCGTACACCCTTGCCCTTGTAGGGCTCGGGCGGACGGTACGCGCGAACTTCCGCGGCAACCTGACCGACTTTCTGCTTGTCCGCACCCTTGATGATGATCTCGGTCTGCGTCGGCGTTTCCGCCTTCACGCCTTCCGGCATCTCATGGATCACGTCGTGCGAGAAACCAAGCTGGAGCTTCAGCGCAGCGCCTTGCAGCTGGGCACGATAGCCCACGCCGACGAGGTTCAGCTTGCGCTCGAAACCGGTGGTTACGCCCTTGACCATGTTGGCCACCAGAGCACGCATGGTGCCCTGCAGAGCGTTTGCTTCACGCGATTCGTCAACCGGGGTGAAGGTCAGCGTGTCGTTCTCGACATTGACCTTGACCAGGCTGTGAATCGGCTGCGACAGCGTACCGAGCGGGCCCTTCACGGAGAGCACGCCAGCCGCCACGTTCACTTCCGCGCCTTTGGGCAGCGCGATGGGAGCCTTACCTACACGGGACATGGTTACTCCTTAAGCGACGTAGCAAAGAACTTCGCCGCCCACGCCGGTGGCGCGTGCCTTGCGGTCAGTCATCAGACCCTGTGGGGTCGAGATGATCGCCACACCCAGGCCGTTCATCACTTGGGGGATGTCGCTGCGGCCCTTGTACACGCGCAGGCCGGGCTTCGAGACGCGCTCAATGCGCTCGATCACCGGACGGCCGGCGTAGTACTTCAGGCCGATGCTCAGTTGTGCCTTGCCGCCATCTTCCTGGACGGCGTAGTCGTCGATGTAGCCTTCGTCCTTCAGGACCTTGGCGATTGCCACTTTCAGCTTCGACGACGGCATGACAACCGACGCTTTCTGCACGCCCTGGGCGTTGCGGATGCGCGTCAGCATATCGGCGATAGGATCGCTCATGCTCATACTGTTTCTCCTGTAGCCTGTGCGTAATTACCAGCTGGCTTTCGTCAGACCCGGGATTTCGCCCTTGAAGGCGATTTCGCGGATCTTGTTACGCGCCAGGCCAAACTTGCGGAAGGTACCGCGGGGACGACCGGTGATCGCGCAGCGGTTACGCTGGCGAGTCGGGTTCGCGTTGCGCGGGAGCTGTTGCAGCTCGAGACGCGCGCTGTAACGCTCTTCTTCCGACTTCTCTTGGTCGTCGATAATGGCCTTGAGGGTGGCGCGCTTGGCGGCATACTTCGCCACCAGCTTGGCGCGCTTCTTCTCACGTTCAATCAGAGCCAGTTTAGCCACGGTTACCCCTTAATTGCGGAACGGGAACTTGAACGCACCGAGGAGCGCCTTGGCTTCCTCGTCGTTCTTTGCCGTCGTCGTGATGCTGATGTTCAGACCACGCAGTGCGTCGATCTTGTCGTACTCGATTTCGGGGAAAATGATCTGCTCTTTCACACCGATGTTGTAGTTGCCACGACCGTCAAACGAACGGCCCGACACACCACGGAAGTCACGCACGCGCGGCAGGGCCACGGTGACGAAACGATCGAGGAATTCGAACATGCGCTCGCCGCGCAGGGTCACCATCGCACCGATGGGGTAGCCCTGGCGGATCTTGAAGCCGGCGATAGCCTTCTTGGCCTTCGTCACGACCGGCTTCTGACCGGCGATCTTGGTCAGGTCGCCGACGGCGTTTTCAATGATCTTCTTGTCATTGATCGCTTCGCCAAGGCCCATGTTCAGGGTGATCTTGGTGATGCGCGGCACTTCCATGACCGACTTGTAGCCGAACTGTTCGATCAGCTTCGGCACAACCTGTTCTTTGTAAAACTCTTGCAGACGTGCTGCCATGCTCAACTCCTATACGTGCCCAGAATCAAGCTGCCACGACGGCGCCGGTGGTCTTCAGCACGCGCACGCGCTTGCCGTCTTCCACCTTGATGCCGACGCGCGACGGCTTGCCATTGGCATCCACGAGCGCAACGTTGGAAATATGCAGCGGCATGACCTTGTCGACCACGCCACCGGTGGTGCCCAGCATCGGGTTCGGGCGGGCATGCTTCTTGGCGATGTTCACGCCTTGCACCGCGACCTTGTCGCCAAGCACGGCTTGCACGGTACCGCGCTTGCCCTTGTCCTTGCCGGTCAGCACGATGACTTCGTCGCCTTTGCGAATCTTGTTCATGGCGGCTCCTTACAGCACTTCCGGAGCGAGCGACACGATCTTCATGAAGCGCTCGGTACGGAGTTCACGAGTCACCGGCCCGAAGATACGGGTGCCGATCGGCTCGAGCTTGTTGTTCAGCAGGACGGCGGCATTGCCGTCGAACTTGATCAGCGAACCGTCCGCACGGCGCACGCCCTTGGCGGTACGCACAACGACGGCGTTGTAGATGTCGCCCTTCTTCACGCGACCGCGCGGCGCTGCGTCCTTGACGGTCACCTTGATGATGTCGCCAACGCTTGCGTAGCGGCGCTTGGAGCCACCCAGCACCTTGATGCACAGCACTTCGCGCGCACCAGTGTTATCGGCCACTTCGAGCCGGCTTTCTGTCTGAATCATGGTGTTTGTCTTCCCAACTTAATCCGCCAGGTGCGATAGCGCCCGTCGGTCAGTCTTGGTCCCGTCGGCTCCGGCCTTGCGCCAGCACACCGTCTGGGTTGATCAACTTTGAAGTCGGTAGGAACCTGGCAATCCCGACAGATCGTCGAGGCCGCCTGGCCCTGGCTCGCTCAACAGGCCCGCCCGGGTGGTACAGCTAAGGCGAACGCAATAAAGCGGAAGTCCAGGATTATAGCTACATAATCCTGGACTTGCAAGTCAAGCTAAGAACGTGTTGTTCTTAGATGACGCGTGCAGCCTCTACCAGCCGGGAAACCACCCAGGACTTGGTCCGCGACAGCGGACGGCCTTCCTGGATTTCGACCTTGTCGCCTTCCTTGTACTGGTTGGCTTCGTCGTGTGCGTGGTACTTCTTGGAACGCAGCACGTACTTGCCGTACAGGGGATGCTTGACGCGGTTTTCCACCAAGACCGTAACGGTCTTGTCCATCTTGTCGCTCACGACACGGCCGACCAGGGTACGGCGAAGCGACTTTTCCGTTTGTGCAGCTTCAGTCATTTCGCGTTTGCCTTTTGAGTCAGCACGGTTTGCACGCGCGCGATGTCCTTGCGGACCTTCTTCAGCTGGCTGGTGTTCTGCAGCTGTTGGGTCGCCTTTTGCATGCGCAGGCTAAATTGGGCCTTCAGCAGCTCGGAGAGCTCCTGGTTCAGCCCGGCGGCGTCCTTGCCGCGAAGTTCGGATGCTTTCATTCCTGCTCTCCTTACGTCCCGACCTGACGCACCACGAAATTGGTGGCGATCGGCAGCTTGGCGGCCGCGAGGCGGAACGCCTCACGCGCCAGCTCTTCGCTCACGCCATCCATTTCGTACAGCATCTTGCCCGGCTGGATTTCAGCCACGTAGTATTCCGGATTGCCCTTGCCGTTACCCATACGGACTTCGGCGGGCTTCTTCGAGATCGGCTTGTCCGGGAAGATCCGGATCCAGATGCGGCCGCCACGCTTGATGTGGCGGGTCATCGCACGACGTGCCGACTCGATCTGACGAGCCGTCAGACGGCCGCGGCCCATGGCCTTCAGGCCGAATTCGCCGAAAGACACGGCGTTACCACGGGTAGCCTTACCCGTGTTGCGGCCTTTCTGCTCCTTGCGGTATTTTCTGCGCTTAGGTTGCAGCATCGTTATTCTCCACTCTTCGCATCGCCAGGCGCACCGCGGCGACCAGCACCTGCACCGGCGCCACCGCGACGGTTGCCACCCGGGCGGCCTTCGCCTTCACGGCGGCGGCCTTCCGGACGACCCGGGCGACGACGACGGTCGTCTTGCGGCTCTTCCACCACCGGCGCTTCGTTGCGGCCGAGGTGATCACCCTTGTAGACCCACACCTTGACACCGATGATGCCGTAGGTGGTTTCTGCTTCGGAGAAGCCGTAGTCGATGTCGGCGCGCAGGGTGTGCAGGGGCACACGGCCTTCGCGGTACCACTCGGTACGTGCGATTTCGATACCGTTCAGACGGCCGGCGCTCATGATCTTGATACCCTGGGCGCCCAGGCGCATCGCGTTCTGCATGGCGCGCTTCATAGCGCGGCGGAACATGATGCGGCGCTCGAGCTGCTGGGTGATCGAATCGGCGATCAGCTGAGCATCGGTTTCCGGCTTGCGGATTTCCTCGATGTTCACGTGCACGGGCACGCCCATGCGACGCTGCAGTTCGGCCTTCAGCAGTTCGATGTCCTCACCCTTCTTGCCGATCACCACGCCCGGACGCGAGCTGTAAATGGTGATGCGGGCATTGCGGGCGGGGCGCTCGATGACGACGCGGCCAACCGATGCGTTCTTCAGCTTCTTCTTCAGGAAGTCCCGAACTTCGATGTCTTCCTTCAGCATGCCGGCGAACTTCGTGTTGCTGGCGTACCAGCGCGAAGCCCAGTTACGGCTGACAGCCAGGCGGAAGCCAGTCGGATGAATCTTCTGTCCCATCGTGACTCCTTAGTTGCCGAGCGTCACAGTGATGTGACAAGTTTGTTTCTCGATGCGGTTGCCGCGGCCCTTTGCCCGTGCCGTGAAACGCTTGAGCGAGGTCGCCTTGTCGACGAAGATCGATTTGACCTTCAGTTCGTCGATGTCGGCGCCTTCGTTGTGCTCGGCGTTGGCGATGGCCGATTCGACCACCTTCTTCACGATCCCGGCAGCCTTTTTCGGGCTGAACGTCAGGACATTGAGCGCGCGCTCGATCGGCAGACCACGGATCTGGTCAGCGACCAGGCGTGTCTTCTGGGCGGAGATGCGGGCACCGCGATGAATCGCTTTCACTTCCATGATGGCACCTTACCTCTTCGCTTTCTTGTCAGCCGCGTGGCCCTTGAACGTGCGGGTAATCGCAAATTCACCGAGCTTGTGGCCAACCATGTTTTCCGTAACGTACACCGGCACGTGTTGACGGCCGTTGTGAACGGCGATCGTCAGGCCAATGAACTCCGGCAGAATGGTCGAGCGACGCGACCAAGTCTTGATGGGCTTCTTGTCCTTGCCGCTCGATGCGACTTCCACCTTCTTCAGCAGGTGGGCGTCGCAGAACGGACCCTTTTTAGCGGAACGAGTCATATCTTTAGCTCCTACCTACCGATTAACGCTTGTGGCGCTTCTGGACGATCATGCTGTCCGTGCGCTTGTTGCTGCGGGTACGGTAACCCTTGGCCGGGGTACCCCACGGCGAAACCGGATCGCGACCAGCGGCGGTCTTGCCTTCACCACCACCGTGCGGGTGGTCGACCGGGTTCATCACGACACCACGGACCGTCGGGCGGATACCGCGCCAGCGGGTCGCACCGGCCTTGCCGATGACGCGCAGGCTGTGCTCTTCGTTGCCCACTTCACCGATGGTGGCGCGGCACTCGATGTGCACGCGACGCACTTCACCGGAGCGCAGGCGAACCTGGGCGTACAGGCCTTCACGAGCCAGCAGAACGGCGGAACCGCCGGCGGCACGTGCGATCTGCGAACCCTTGCCCGGCAGCATTTCCACGTTGTTGATCGTGGTACCAACCGGAATGTTGCGGATCGGCAGGTTGTTACCGGCCTTGATCGGCGCTTCCGAACCGTTCAGCAGCTGCTGACCGGCAACCATGCCCTTGGTGGCGATGATGTAGCGACGCTCGCCGTCGGCGAACACGATCAGCGCGATGTTGGCGCTGCGGTTCGGATCGTATTCCAGGCGCTCGACCTTGGCGGGGATGCCGTCCTTGTCGTTGCGCTTGAAGTCGACCACGCGGTAGTGGTGCTTATGACCGCCGCCCTTGTGGCGGGTGGTGATATGACCATTGTTGTTACGGCCCGACTTCTGGAATTGCTTTTCCAGCAGCGGCGCGTACGGGGTGCCCTTGTGAAGGTCCTTGTTGACCACCTTCACCATCGAGCGACGACCCGGGGAAGTCGGCTTGGTCTTGACGAGTGCCATGATTACTTGGCCTCCGCTTCAAAATTGATTTCCTGACCCGGCTTCAGCGACACGTAAGCTTTCTTCACGTGGTTGCGACGGCCCATGAAACGGCCGAAGCGCTTTTGCTTGCCCTTCTGGTTCAGGATCTGAACGGACTGCACCTCGACCTTGAACAGCAGTTCGACGGCGGCCTTCACTTCTGCCTTGTTGGCATCGCGGGCAACTTCGAACACGACTTGTTCATTCTTGTCGGCGACCAGGGTTGCCTTTTCGGAAACCACCGGCGCGAGCAGCACCTGCATCAAACGATGATCGTTCTTGGCTACTTGCGTCATTTCAGCAACTCCTCGATCTGCGCGACGGCCGCCTTGGTCACCAGCACCTTCTTGTAGTGCACGAGCGACAGCGGATCAGCCTGGCGCGGCTCGACAACTGCCACGTGCGGCAGGTTGCGCGAAGCCAGGTAGAGGTTTTCGTCGAGGCTGTCGGTGATGATCAGCACCGAGTCCAGGCCCATGGCCTTGAACTTGTCGGCCAAGAGCTTGGTCTTGGGCGCGTCGACAGTGAAACCGTCCACCACGTTGATACGACCTTCACGTGCGAGCTGCGAGTAAATCGAGCGCATGCCGGCACGGAACATCTTCTTGTTGACCTTCTGGCTGAAGTTCTCTTCCGGCGAATTCGGGAAGATACGGCCGCCCCCGCGCCACAGCGGCGAGGAAGACATACCGGCACGAGCACGGCCCGTACCCTTCTGGCGCCACGGCTTCTTGGTCGTGTGCTTGACCTCTTCACGATCCTTCTGCTTACGGTTACCGCTGCGAGCGTTGGCCTGGTAAGCGACGACGATCTGGTGAACGAGGGCTTCGTTGTAGTCACGGCCGAACACTTCGGGCGAAGCGTCAACGCCCGCGCCGATCTGGCCATTGTCCTGGAGGAGCTTGAGTTCCATTACATGCGCTCCTTAAGCTTTGGCTTTGGCCTTGACGGCCGGGGTGACGATGACCTTGCCGCCCTTGGAGCCGGGGATGGCGCCCTTGACCAGCAGCAGCTTGCGCTCTGCGTCGATCTTGGCGATCTCCAGGTTCTGCACGGTGCGGGTAACATCGCCCAGGTGACCGGTCATGCGCTTGCCCGGGAACACACGGCCCGGATCCTGCGCCATACCGATCGAGCCCGGCACGTTGTGCGAGCGCGAGTTACCGTGGGAGGCACGGCCGGAGGCGAAGTGGTAGCGCTTGATGGTACCGGCGTAGCCCTTACCGATGGTCACGCCCTGCACGTCGATCTTCTGACCGACTTCGAACAGGTCGACCGACAGCGAACCGCCAGCTTGCAGTTCGGCAGCCTTGGCTGCATCGATACGGAATTCGCGGATGATTTCGCCGGCTTCCACGCCGGCTTTGGCGAGATGACCCGCCAGCGGCTTGGTAACGCGGCTTGCGCGTCGTGCGCCGAAGGTGACTTGAACGGCGGTATAACCGTCGGTCTCGTCCGTCTTGATTTGCGTCACGCGGTTGTCGCCGACCTCGACCACGGTAACGGGAATCGAATCACCGTCGTCCGTGAAAATACGGGTCATGCCAACCTTGCGACCTACAAGGCCAAGGCTCATGGTTTGCTCCATTCCCAGCTGCGATTGGCCGGGGCTGATTGATACACGAAAACTGTGTTTGCGCATTTGCGCCGCATTTGCGCTGAATAAGGGCTGCGCTAAAAGGACTGCGCCAGGCCAAAACGGCCAACCCACTACCCGGAGACACGGGTAGCCTTACACTATAACGCGCTTGCTTTGGAAGCGCAATATCCAATTGCGATTTGCCGCAGGGTGTTGTAGGCAGGATTCACGCAGATGTGCGCAAAAGACGGCTTGAAGGCGGCGCGTCGCGATCAACGCGCCGGCTCGCGCTGACGCTTACTTGTCCGCGCTCGCCTGCCAGCGCTCCATCAGCGTGTTCGACGGCAGCGCCTCGTCCAGCAGCTTGCGCGCCGTCTCGACACCCGCCACCGGCAAACCCGCCGGGTCGAGCTTGCCGATCTGCACCAGCACGCTCGCCTGGTCCCAGTAGATGTGCTCGTGGTAGAGCTTGTCGCCGCGGAACTTGACGATGGCGATCAGCGGGATCTCCACGCGCTTGCCGGTCGGCGGCACGCCGGGCAGCATCCAGTCGATCTCGCAGGTATGGGTAAAGCAGAACAGCATCTCGTCGACGATCTGCGTCGCGCCGACCGTGCGCGACAGCGGGATCAGCGTGGTGTCGGGCGGGTTGCTGTGCACGAAGTGGTGCTGGTAGAAGCGCCGAAGCTGCGCATAGCCGACGCCGCCGGTCATGGTCGGGATATGGTTCACATAGGGCTGCGGCACCATCGTGGCCATGGTGGCATCGACGTCGCGGGTGGCGAATTCATACTCGCAGTGCTTGTCCCACAGCGCCGAGAAGTCATAGTGCGGGCCCATCTCGCGGCGCAGCGCGGCGATCGAGCGCTGGTGCGCGATCAGCGCCGAGGGCTTGTCGAAGTGCTCGCCGCCCAGGCGTGCGAAAGCATGGTCGACGCCGGGGTAGACGTACACCTCGATGGTCGCGCGCCCGGCCAGCGCTGCCCGGATCGCGGCCTGCGCCTGCGGCGGGCAGAAGCCGTCACGCTCTGCAATATGCAACGCCAGCCGGCCGCGCACGTTGCCGGCCTCGCCCAGCGCGTGCTCGATGCCGACGCCGTAGTAAGCGACCGCGCAGGCCACGTCAGGCAGCCGGCAGGCCGCCAGGTAGGCCAGCTTGCCACCCAGGCAGAAGCCCAGCACACCGGTCTGGCCGACGCATTCCGGCCGGGCCCGCAACGCCTCGAGCGCCGCGCCCACGTCCTGCACGCCCTTGGCTTCGTCGAACTGCTGGTACAGGCCGAGCGCACGCTGGAAATCCTCGCCACGGTCAGTCAGCTCGATGCCCGGCGCGATGCGCCAGAACAGGTCCGGCACCAGCACCGTGTAGCCCTCCTCGGCGTAGTAGTCGGCCACATCGCGCATGGTGGCGTTGACGCCGAAGATTTCCTGGCACAGTACGATGCCCGGGCCCTTGCCTGCCGCCGGGATGGCGAGATAGCCACTGAAACTGCCTTCGGGGGTCTGGATCTGGATGGTCTGGCCCATGGATTGCGCTCCTTGTCGGTCCCTTGTCGGGATCGGTTGGTAGGTGAGGGCCGGAGCATCGGCGACGTGCAGCGCGTCGGTATGCCAGCGCCTGCCCTCTCCCCCGGCCCCTCTCCCGACGCGGGAGAGGGGAGAAAACCGGCAGCATACAGGCCTTGAAAGCAAAAACGGCGAACCATCGGTTCGCCGTTTCGCTGCAGCAGGCCGCGTGCGCGGCCCGAAGCATGATTACACCTTGATCTCGACGTCCACGCCTGCCGGCAGGTCGAGCTTCATCAGCGCGTCAACGGTCTTGTCGGTCGGATCGACGATGTCCATCAGGCGCTGGTGAGTGCGGATCTCGAACTGATCGCGGCTGGTCTTGTTGACGTGCGGCGAACGCAGGATGTCGAAGCGCTGGATGCGGGTCGGCAGGGGCACCGGGCCCTTGACGATCGCACCGGTACGCTTGGCGGTATCCACGATTTCGGCGGCCGACTGGTCGATCAGGCGATAGTCGAAAGCCTTCAGGCGGATACGGATCTTCTGGTTCTGCATGATATTTCCTTAAAAGAGCGATTGGGCAGCATGCCCAGTTGAATGGGGACATGCCCGCGGGCATGTCCCAGGAAGTGCTTAGTCGAGGATCTTTGCCACGACGCCGGCGCCGACGGTACGGCCGCCTTCACGGATAGCGAAGCGCAGGCCTTCTTCCATGGCGATCGGGGCGATCAGCTTGACGGTGATCGACACGTTGTCACCCGGCATCACCATTTCCTTGTCCGCCGGCAGCTCGATCGAGCCGGTCACGTCGGTGGTACGGAAGTAGAACTGCGGGCGGTAGTTGTTGAAGAACGGGGTGTGACGGCCGCCTTCGTCCTTCGACAGGATGTACACCTCGCCGGTGAAGTGGGTGTGCGGCTTGATCGAACCCGGCTTGCACAGCACCTGGCCGCGCTCGACGTCTTCACGCTTGGTGCCGCGCAGCAGCAGACCGACGTTGTCGCCAGCCTGACCCTGGTCCAGCAGCTTGCGGAACATTTCCACGCCGGTGCAGGTGGTCTTCACGGTCGGGCGGATACCGACGATTTCGATTTCTTCGCCGACCTTGATCACGCCGCGCTCGATACGGCCGGTCACCACGGTGCCGCGACCCGAGATCGAGAACACGTCTTCCACCGGCATCAGGAAGGTACCGTCAACGGCACGCTCCGGCGTCGGGATGTAGTTGTCCAGCGCGTCGGCCAGGTTCATGATGGCCACTTCGCCCAGCTCGCCCTTGTCGCCTTCCAGTGCCAGCTTGGCCGACCCCTTGATGATCGGGGTGTCGTCGCCGGGGAACTCGTACTTCGACAGCAGCTCGCGAACTTCCATCTCGACCAGCTCGAGCAGTTCAGCGTCGTCCACCATGTCGCACTTGTTCAGGAACACGATGATGTACGGCACGCCAACCTGGCGGGCCAGCAGGATGTGCTCACGCGTTTGCGGCATCGGGCCGTCAGCGGCCGAGCAGACCAGGATTGCGCCGTCCATCTGGGCAGCACCCGTGATCATGTTCTTCACATAGTCAGCGTGGCCCGGGCAGTCAACGTGCGCGTAGTGGCGGTTGGCCGTCTCGTACTCGACGTGGGCGGTATTGATGGTAATACCGCGTGCCTTTTCTTCCGGCGCTGCGTCGATTTCGTCGTACTTCTTGGCGGCACCGCCGAACTTCGCAGCCAGCACCGTGGCGATCGCTGCCGTCAGCGTGGTCTTGCCATGGTCAACGTGACCAATCGTACCAACGTTCACGTGCGGCTTGGTCCGCTCGAACTTTTCCTTTGCCATTTTTCAGCTCCTAATGGAATTCAGTCTTGTCGATTCATCACGCCGCCGCGCCCCACGCGGGGTGCGGCGGCAAACAGCTTATTACTTGCCCTTGGCCGTCATCACGGCTTCGGCGATGTTCTTCGGTGCCTCTGCGTAATGCTTGAATTCCATGGTGTACGTGGCGCGGCCTTGCGTGGCCGAGCGCAGCGACGTCGAATAACCGAACATTTCCGACAGCGGGACCTCGGCCTTGATGATCTTGCCACCGCCCACCATGTCATCCATGCCCTGCACGATGCCGCGGCGGGACGACAGGTCGCCCATCACGGTACCCGTGTAGTCTTCCGGCGTTTCCACTTCCACGGCCATCATCGGCTCGAGCAGAACCGGGCTGGCCTTGCGCATGGCTTCCTTGAAAGCCATCGAGCCGGCCATGCGGAACGCGTTTTCGTTCGAGTCCACGTCGTGGTACGAACCGAACGTCAGCGTGACCTTCACGTCCACCACCGGGAAGCCAGCCAGGATGCCGTTCGGCAGCGTGTCGACGATACCCTTTTCGACCGCCGGGATGTATTCGCGAGGAATCACACCGCCCTTGATGGCGTCGATGAACTCGAAGCCCTTGCCCGGCTCTTGCGGTTCCAGCGTGATCACAGCGTGACCGTACTGGCCGCGGCCGCCCGACTGCTTGACGAACTTGCCCTCGACGCCTTCGGCCGTCTTGCGAATGGTTTCGCGGTAGGCCACCTGCGGCGCGCCGATGTTGGCTTCCACGCCGAATTCGCGCTTCATGCGGTCGACCAGAATTTCGAGGTGGAGCTCGCCCATGCCCGAAATGATGGTCTGACCCGATTCTTCATCGGTACGCACGCGGAACGACGGATCTTCAGCGGCCAGGCGGTTCAGGGCGATGCCCATCTTTTCCTGGTCAGCCTTGGTCTTCGGCTCGACGGCCTGCGAGATCACCGGCTCCGGGAACACCATGCGCTCGAGCACGATCGGTGCAGCCGGATCGCACAGCGTGTCGCCCGTGGTGGCGTCCTTCAGACCCACTGCAGCGGCGATGTCGCCGGCCAGCACTTCCTTGATTTCTTCGCGCTGGTTGGCATGCATCTGCAGAATACGGCCGAGGCGTTCCTTCTTGCTCTTGACCGGGTTGTACACGGTGTCGCCCGAATTGATCTTGCCCGAGTAGACGCGGAAGAAGATCAGCTGACCAACGAACGGGTCGGTCATGATCTTGAACGCCAGTGCCGAGAACTTTTCGTTGTCGTCAGCCTTGCGCTCGAGCTTCTTCTCGCTGTCGTCCTCGTCCGTGCCCGTAACCGGCGGAATGTCGACCGGCGACGGCAGGAAGTCGATCACGGCGTCGAGCATACGTTGCACGCCCTTGTTCTTGAACGCGGTGCCGCACAGCATCGGCTGGATTTCGCAGGCGATGGTACGGTCACGCAACGCCTTGACGATCTCGGCGCGGGTCAGCTCTTCGCCGCCCAGGTACTTTTCCATCAGCTCTTCGCTGGCTTCGGCGGCGGACTCGACCATCTTCTCGCGCCATTCGTCAGCGGTGGCTTGCAGCTCAGCCGGGATGTCCCGGTATTCGAACTTCACGCCCTGGCTGGCTTCGTCCCAAATGATCGCCTTCATTTCCAGCAGATCGACGACGCCTTGGAAGCCGTCTTCAGCGCCGATCGGCACCACGACGGGCACCGGGTTGGCCTTCAGGCGGGTCTTCAGCTGGTCGTAGACCTTGAAGAAGTTCGCGCCGGTACGGTCCATCTTGTTGACGAATGCCAGACGCGGCACGCCGTACTTGTTGGCCTGACGCCAGACGGTTTCCGACTGCGGCTGCACGCCACCCACTGCGCAGTACACCATGCACGCGCCGTCCAGCACGCGCATGGAACGCTCCACCTCGATGGTGAAGTCCACGTGGCCCGGGGTGTCGATGATGTTGAAGCGATGCTCGGGGTAGTTGCCGGCCATGCCCTTCCAGAAGGCGGTGGTCGCAGCAGACGTGATGGTGATGCCGCGCTCCTGCTCCTGCTCCATCCAGTCCATGGTGGCCGCGCCATCATGCACTTCACCGATCTTGTGGTTCACACCGGTGTAGAACAGGATCCGCTCGGTCGTGGTGGTTTTACCCGCGTCAATGTGAGCCGAAATACCGATGTTACGGTAGCGCTCAATAGGAGTCTTACGAGCCACTTTAATCCTCTATTCGTCCGTGAGGCGCCGGCATCTCATGGCCCGCGCCCCTAACACAAACGGGCGAGATGTGTAAGAACACAGCCCGCCCGGCAACCAACAAACGCTATCGCGCGCTTAGAAGCGGAAATGCGAGAACGCCTTGTTGGCTTCGGCCATGCGGTGCACTTCGTCGCGCTTCTTCATTGCGCCGCCACGGCCTTCCGATGCTTCCAGCAGCTCACCTGCCAGGCGCAGCGCCATCGACTTCTCGCTGCGTTTCTTCGCGGCCTCGCGCAGCCAACGCATCGCCAATGCCAGACGACGCGACGGACGGACTTCGACCGGAACCTGATAGTTGGCGCCGCCCACGCGACGGCTCTTCACTTCCACCACCGGCTTCACGTTGTTGATGGCAACGGAGAACACTTCGATGGGGGCCTTGCCTGCCTTCTTTTCGATCTGGTCGAACGCGCCATAGACGATACGTTCGGCAACCGACTTCTTGCCGTCCAGCATCAGCACGTTCATAAACTTGGCAACTTCAACGTTGCCGAACTTCGGATCAGGCAGAACATCCCGCTTGGGGACTTCACGACGACGTGGCATCTTCTTTCCTTTAGATTCAGTTGAGAGCGCGGTCAGTTTTTCCCGCTCTCCGGCCACCAACTAGCTTGCATGCGATAGACAGCAAATTCGCCGGGTGACCACTTACTCGACGGCACGGTTGCCAAAAAGGCGCTCCGTTGTACCGCCGCCTGGTGACAGCACCATGACTCGCGCCACAGGCTATCGTTTGTTGCTTCGGGTCTTTCCGACCCAGGCTGCTTAAGCTTAGGCTGCCTTCGGACGCTTCGCGCCGTACTTCGAACGAGCCTGCTTGCGGTCCTTCACGCCTTGCAGGTCGAGCGAGCCACGGACGATGTGGTAACGCACACCCGGCAGATCCTTCACACGGCCGCCGCGGATCAGCACGACCGAGTGTTCCTGCAGGTTGTGGCCTTCACCGCCGATATACGAAATGACTTCGAAACCGTTGGTCAGGCGCACCTTGGCGACCTTACGCAGTGCCGAGTTCGGCTTCTTCGGCGTCGTGGTGTACACGCGGGTGCACACGCCGCGACGCTGCGGGCAGTTCTCAAGCGCCGGGCTCTTGCTCTTGACGACTTCAGAGACGCGCGGCTTGCGAACCAGTTGGTTGATAGTTGGCATTGTTCAATCCAGCTTGGTTTTTACGAAAAACGCCCCTCGCATCGGCATGCACCGGAATGGAGAGGCAACTACGGGTTTTGGGCGGGAGAGGTGAGCGGACGCGCTCTGGAGACGGGACTGTGCGGTAACAGCATGCCAAAGAGCGCGAGCCGGCACCCGGATCCCGCGTCTGCCGCCACCGGTCCAGGAAGATCTGTCCGGAAGGCTTGCCGGCAGCGGCGTGAAAGCCACAACTCCGACGGGCGAGCGAAATCCAAAGCCAAAAACTCGAATCTGGCATCCTAGCAGGGGAAGCGTATACCGTCAAGTCGTATACCCGCTTGCGGCCAGCCGACCCGTCTCCAGCGCCAGGCGCCGTCCGGCTAGACCGTGCGCAGCGCGTCCAGGATGGACTGCCCGTAGCGCTCCAGCTTGGAGGCACCAATGCCCGGAATGCCCTGCATCGCCGACAAGGAACCTGGCGCGGTGCGCGCCAGCTCGGCCAGGGTGGCATCGTGAAAGATCACATAGGCCGGCACGCCGTGTTCGCGTGCGGCCTCGGTGCGCCAGCGGCGCAGCGCCTCCCAGTTGGCCAGCGTGTCGGCGTCCATGTCCGCGGTGTGATCGGTGCGGGTCCCGCGCGCGGCCCGTTCGCCGGACTTGCCCGGCTTGGCAGCCTGCCGGCGCAGGATGATCTGCCGCTCGCCCTTGAGCACCGCCCGCGCGCCTTCGCCGAGCAGCAGCGCGCCGTGCCCGCCGTGGTCGATGCTCAGCAAACCCTGGGCGATCAGCTGGCGAAACACTGTATGCCACTCATGCACCGAGCGGTCCTTGCCGATGCCGAAGGTCGACACCTTGTCATGGCCCCACTGGCGGATCTTCTCGGAAGCATTGCCGCGCAGCACGTCGATCAGGTGCGTGGCGCCGAAGTGAACCCGGCTCGCGTGCGCGGTACGGTACACGCATGACAGCGCCATCTGCGCCTCGCGCGTGCCGTCCCAGGTGGCCGGCGGCTCCAGGCAGGTATCGCAATTGCCGCAAGGCTCGGAGGTTTCGTCGAAATACGCCAGGATGCGCACGCGCCGGCAGCCGGCGGTCTCGCACAGGCCGAGCAGCGCATCGAGCTTGGATGAGGACACGCGCTTGAAGGCCTCGTCCGCCTCGGACTCGTCAATCATGCGCTTCTGCTGCACCACGTCGCCCAGGCCATAGGCCATCCAGGCATTTGCCGGCAAGCCGTCGCGGCCGGCGCGGCCGGTTTCCTGGTAATAGCCTTCCATACTCTTGGGCAGGTCCAGGTGGGCGACAAAGCGCACGTCCGGCTTGTCGATGCCCATGCCGAAGGCGATGGTCGCCACCATCACCAGCCCTTCCTCCTCGCGAAAACGCGCCTGGTGGCGCTGGCGGGTGCCGGCGTCCATGCCGGCGTGGTACGGAAGCGCATTGATGCCGTGCCCCTGCAGCCATTCCGCCGTGTCTTCCACCTTCTTGCGCGACAGGCAGTAGATGATGCCGCTGTCGTGGGTGCCGTCGGCGGCGGTGTGCTCGGCCTTGATAAAGGCCAGCAACTGCTGGCGCGCGTTGTCCTTCTCGACGATGCGGTAGCGGATATTGGGCCGGTCGAAGCTGGAGATAAAGACGCGCGCGTCGTGCAACGCGAGGCGCTCGACGATCTCGTTGCGCGTGAGCGCATCGGCCGTCGCCGTCAGCGCGATGCGCGGCACGTACGGGAAGCGCTCGTGCAGCACCGACAGCTGGATGTACTCGGGGCGGAAGTCGTGGCCCCACTGGGACACACAGTGCGCCTCGTCGATGGCGAACAGCCCCACGCGCGTGCGCTCGAGCAGGTCGAGGAAGCGCGGCGTCATCAGCCGTTCCGGCGCGACGTATAGGACCTCCAGCCGCCCCGCCAGCAGGTCGCGCTCGACCGCGGATGCCTCCGAACCGGTCAGCGTCGAATTGAGCACCGCGGCGCGCACGCCCGCTTCGGTCAGCGCCGCCACCTGGTCCTGCATCAGCGCGATCAGCGGCGACACCACGATGCCGACGCCCTCGCCGGCACGCTGGCGCAACAGCGCCGGGATCTGGTAGCACAGCGACTTGCCGCCGCCGGTGGGCATCAGCACCAGGCAGTCACCGCCGATCGCGACGTGGTCGATGATCTCGGCCTGGCGCCCGCGGAAGGCGTGGTAGCCGAATACATCTTTGAGGATCGCCAGTGCGTGCGACATGGACAACGGGAATGCTGGAGCCGGAAGAGCCGTAACCATACCACTAAGAAAGCCGCTGTCCGCGCTCATCGGGCAAACAGTCCGATGTTTCTCACGATAGCCGGCGCGACGGTTGCACGGGACGAAAAAAAAGCCCGGCTCGAGAGCCGGGCTTTCGTCCACCTTGCGGCGGAAAACTGCTTTACTGCGATCAGACGTTGTCGCCTTCACCCTCGGTCGCCTGCACCACCGGCGCCGGCTCGATGAAGAGCGACTGCTCTTCTTCGGCGATCGCCTGGGCGCGTTCGCGCTCGGAGGCCTCGCGCGCCTTGCGGGCGCGGTGGTAGGCCAGGCCGGTACCGGCCGGGATCAGACGGCCGACGATCACGTTTTCCTTCAGACCGCGCAGGTCGTCGGTCTTGCCCATGATCGCGGCTTCGGTCAGCACGCGCGTGGTTTCCTGGAACGATGCCGCCGAGATGAAGCTGTCGGTCGACAGCGACGCCTTGGTGATACCGAGCAGCAGGTTCTCGTACGTGGCCGGACGCTTGCCTTCGGCGATCACGCGGTCGTTCTCGTCGAGCAGTTCCGAACGCTCCACCTGTTCACCCGGGATGAACTTGGTGTCGCCCACGTCGGCGATCTGCACGCGGCGCAGCATCTGACGAACAATCACTTCGATGTGCTTGTCGTTGATCTTCACGCCCTGCAGACGGTACACGTCCTGCACTTCGTCCACGATGTAGTGCGCCAGCTCTTCGATGCCCTTCAGGCGCAGGATGTCGTGCGGGTCCGCCGGACCTTCCACGATCATTTCGCCCTTGTTCACCACCTGGCCGTCGTGCACCAGCACCTGCTTTTCCTTCGCGATCAGGAACTCGTGGGCATTGCCGTCCAGGTCGGTAATGACCAGGCGCTGCTTGCCCTTGGTGTCCTTGCCGAACGAGGTCGTGCCGGTGACTTCCGCCAGCACGGCGGCGTCCTTCGGCGAACGCGCTTCGAACAGCTCGGCCACTCGCGGCAGACCACCGGTAATGTCGCGGGTCTTCTGCGATTCGGTCGGGATACGCGCGAGCACTTCACCCACATGCACCTGCTGGCCGTCCTTCACCGTGATCAGCGCACCGACCTGGAAGCCGATGGTCACGGAGTGGTCCGTGCCCGGGATCTTCACTTCCTGGCCGCTGGCGTCGAGCAGCTTCACCTGCGGGCGGATGCCCTTGGTTGCAGCCGTGCGGCGCTTGGCGTCGATCACCACCAGGGTCGACAGGCCCGTCACTTCGTCCATCTGCTTGGCGACGGTCACGCCTTCTTCGACGTTTTCGAACTTGGTCGTACCGGTGTATTCCGAAACGATCGGGCGAGTCAGCGCGTCCCACGTGGCCAGCTGCGTGCCAGCCTTGATGGCCTGGCCGTCCTGCACGAGCAGCGTGGCGCCATACGGGATCTTGTGGCGTTCGCGCTCGCGGCCGTGGTCGTCGGTGATCAGCGCCTCGCCCGAACGCGAGATGACGATCAATTCGCCCTTCGCGTTGGTGACGTAACGCATGGTCGCCGTGAAACGCACGGTGCCGGTTGCCTTGGCTTCCACGCTCGATGCCACTGCCGCACGCGATGCCGCACCACCGATGTGGAACGTACGCATCGTCAGCTGCGTGCCCGGCTCACCGATCGACTGGGCGGCAATCACGCCAACCGCTTCGCCGGAGTTCACCAGCACGCCGCGGCCCAGGTCTCGGCCATAGCACTTGCCGCACAGGCCGTAGCGCGTGTCGCACGACAGCGGGGTGCGAACCTTGACTTCGTCCACGCCGATCGCGTCGATCATCTCGACCAGGTCTTCGTCCAGCAGCGTGCCGGCTTCGATCGCGGTTTCCTGGGTTTCCGGGTTGACCACGTCGGCCACGGTCACACGGCCGAGGATACGGTCGCGCAGGGCTTCGATCACTTCACCGCCCTCGACCAGGGCCTTCATGGCCACGCCGTTGGAGGTGCCGCAATCGTCTTCCACCACGACCAGATCCTGCGTCACGTCGACCAGACGACGGGTCAGGTAACCCGAGTTCGCGGTCTTCAGTGCCGTATCGGCCAGGCCCTTACGGGCGCCGTGGGTCGAGATGAAGTACTGCAGAACGTTCAGCCCTTCACGGAAGTTCGCCGTAATCGGCGTTTCAATGATCGAGCCGTCCGGCTTGGCCATCAGGCCACGCATACCTGCCAGCTGGCGGATCTGCGCTGCCGAGCCCCGTGCGCCCGAGTCGGCCATCATGTAGATGGAGTTGAACGACTCTTGCTTCACGGTCTTGCCTTCGCGGTCGACCACGTCTTCGTGCTGGAGCTGCTCCATCATCGCCTTGCCCACCTGGTCGCCGGCAGCGCCCCAGATGTCCACGACGTTGTTGTAGCGTTCCTGGTCGGTCACCAGACCCGACATATACTGTTTGTCGTATTCCTTCACCTTGGCCGAGGCCTCGGCGATGATCTTTTCCTTCTGCGGCGGCACCAGCATATCGTCGATGGCGATCGAGATACCGGCCCGGGTTGCCAGGCGGAAGCCCGACTGCAGCAGCTTGTCGGCGAAGATCACGGTTTCGCGCAGACCGCACTTACGGAACGCGGTGTTGATCAGGCGCGAGATTTCCTTCTTCTTGAGCGGCTTGTTCAGCACCGAGAACGGCAGCCCCTTGGGCAGGATCTCGGACAGGATCGCGCGGCCGACCGTGGTGGCCTGCAGCGTGATCTTGGGTGCGAAACGGGCGTCGCCCTCGGCGTCCTTGTCGACCAGCTCATACTCGGTGATACGCACGTTCACGCGGGAAGCCAGTTCGACTTCCTTGTTCTCGTAGGCACGGATCACTTCGCTGATGTCGGCAAAGGTCATGCCCTCGCCCTTGCCATTGATCTTGTCGCGGGTCGTGTAGTACAGACCCAGCACCACGTCTTGCGACGGCACGATCGACGGATCGCCGTTGGCCGGGAACAGCACGTTGTTGGAGGCCAGCATCAGCGTGCGGGCTTCCATCTGCGCTTCCAGCGACAGCGGGACGTGAACAGCCATCTGGTCACCGTCGAAGTCGGCGTTGAACGCCGCGCAGACCAGCGGGTGCAGCTGGATGGCCTTGCCTTCGATCAGCACCGGCTCGAACGCCTGGATACCCAGGCGGTGCAGCGTCGGCGCACGGTTCAGCATCACCGGGTGCTCGCGGATCACCTCTTCGAGGATGTCCCACACCACCGGGGTCTGGCTTTCCACTTCCTTCTTCGCCGCCTTGATCGTGGTGGCGATGCCCATCGTTTCCAGCTTGTGGAAAATGAAGGGCTTGAACAGCTCGAGCGCCATCAGCTTGGGCAGGCCGCACTGGTGCAGCTTGAGCGTCGGGCCCACCACGATGACCGAACGGCCCGAGTAGTCGACGCGCTTGCCCAGCAGGTTCTGACGGAAACGACCGCCCTTGCCCTTGATCATTTCGGCCAGGGACTTCAGCGGACGCTTGTTGGCGCCGGTCATCGCCTTGCCGCGACGGCCGTTGTCCAGCAGCGAGTCAACCGCTTCCTGCAGCATGCGCTTTTCGTTGCGCACGATGATTTCAGGCGCCTTCAGCTCCAGCAGGCGCTTCAGGCGGTTGTTACGGTTGATGACGCGGCGATACAGGTCGTTCAGGTCCGAGGTCGCGAAGCGGCCGCCGTCCAGCGGCACCAGCGGGCGCAGCTCAGGCGGCAGCACCGGCAGCACTTCGAGGATCATCCACTCGGGCTTGATGCCCGAACGCTGGAAGGCCTCGAGCACCTTCAGGCGCTTGGCGAACTTCTTGATCTTGGCTTCGGAGCCGGTGGCCTGCAGCTCGGCGCGGATCTGTTCGATCTGCTTCTCGATGTCGATGCCGCGCAGCAGTTCACGGATGCCCTCGGCACCCATCATGGCGACGAACTCGCCCTCGCCGTACTCGTCGCACTTCGCGAGGTAGTCGTCTTCCGACATGATCTGGCTCTTCTTGAGCGGGGTCATGCCGGGTTCGAGCACCACGAATGCTTCAAAGTACAGGACGCGCTCGATGTCGCGCAGCGTCATGTCCAGGACCATGCCCAGACGCGACGGCAGCGACTTCAGGAACCAGATGTGCGCGGTCGGCGCGGCCAGTTCGATGTGACCCATGCGCTCGCGGCGCACCTTGGCCAGCGTCACTTCAACGCCGCACTTCTCGCAGATCACGCCACGGTGCTTCAGGCGCTTGTACTTGCCGCACAGGCACTCGTAGTCCTTGATCGGGCCAAAGATCTTGGCGCAGAACAGGCCGTCGCGTTCCGGCTTGAAGGTACGGTAGTTGATCGTTTCCGGCTTCTTGACTTCGCCGTACGACCACGAACGGATCTTCTCGGGCGAAGCCAGGCCGATCTTGATCGCGTCGAACTGCTCTTCCTGCTGAACCTGCTTAAAGAGATCGAGCAATGCTTTCATTGCAACTCCTTGTTTCGCCACCGCCCCGGAGTCTGTCCGGGTCGATGGCATTCATCCTGTGGGAAATCCTTCGCTGCTGTTGTGTCGACAGGGAGCCGGCCGCAACCGGCTCCCCTCACCTGCCCGATCAGTAGCGATCGAGGTCGATGTCGATACCCAGCGAGCGGATTTCCTTCACCAGCACGTTGAACGATTCCGGCATGCCGGCGTCGATCGAGTGCTCGCCCTTGACGATGTTCTCGTACACCTTGGTACGGCCGTTCACGTCATCGGACTTGACCGTCAGCATTTCCTGCAGCACGTACGATGCGCCGTAGGCTTCCAGTGCCCACACTTCCATCTCACCGAAACGCTGGCCACCGAACTGGGCCTTACCGCCCAGCGGCTGCTGCGTCACCAGCGAGTACGGGCCGGTGGAACGTGCGTGCATCTTGTCGTCGACCAGGTGGTGCAGCTTCAGCATGTGCATCACACCCAGCGTGACCGGACGCTCGAACGCTTCGCCGGTGCGGCCGTCAAACAGCGCGACCTGCTGCTTGGAAGCGGTCAGGCCCTTCTCCTTCGCAATCTCTTCCGGATAGGCGAGGTCCAGCATGCGGCGGATTTCGTCCTCATGCGCACCATCGAACACCGGCGTCGCGAACGGCACGCCCTTCTTCAGGTTCTCGGCCAGTTCCAGGACTTCCGAATCCGACAGGCTGTCGAGGTCTTCGACCTTGCCGCTCTCGTTGTAGATCTGCGTGAGCAGGTTGCGCACTTCGGCTGCCTTGGCTTGCGCCTTCAGCATGTTGCCGATGCGCTCGCCCAGACCGCGCGCGGCCCAGCCCAAGTGCGTCTCGAGAATCTGACCCACGTTCATCCGCGAAGGCACGCCTAGCGGATTCAGCACGATGTCGGCAGGCGTGCCGTCGGCCATGTAGGGCATGTCTTCGATCGGGGTGATCTTCGACACCACACCCTTGTTACCGTGACGGCCGGCCATCTTGTCGCCAGGCTGCAGGCGGCGCTTGACGGCCAGGTACACCTTGACCATCTTGATCACGCCCGGCGGCAGTTCGTCGCCCTGCGTGAGCTTCTTGCGCTTCTCTTCGAAGGCCAGGTCGAACTCGTGGCGCTTCTGCTCGATGGCTTCCTTGACGGCTTCCAGCTGGGCAGCCACGTCCTCGTCGGCCGGGCGGATGTCGAACCAGTGGTACTTGTCGATATCGGCCAGGTACTCCTTGGTCAGCTTGGCGCCCTTGGCCAGCTTCTTCGGACCGCCGTTGACGGTCTTGTCGAGCAGCAGGCGCTCCAGACGCTGGAACGCGTCGCCTTCCACGATACGCAGCTGGTCGTTCAGGTCCAGGCGGTAGCGCTTCAGTTCGTCGTCGATGATCGACTGGGCACGCTTGTCGCGGGTCACGCCTTCGCGGGTGAAGACCTGGACGTCGATCACGATGCCGCTCATGCCCGAGGGCACACGCAGCGAGGTGTCCTTCACGTCCGACGCCTTCTCGCCGAAGATCGCGCGCAGCAGCTTCTCTTCCGGGGTCAGCTGGGTCTCGCCCTTGGGGGTGACCTTGCCCACCAGCACGTCGCCGGCTTCCACTTCAGCGCCGATGTAGGTGATACCCGACTCGTCCAGGCGAGCCAGCTGGGCTTCGGCCAGGTTCGAGATATCGCGCGTGATTTCTTCCGGTCCCAGCTTGGTGTCGCGGGCAACGACCGACAGTTCCTCGATGTGGATCGAGGTATAGCGGTCTTCGGCCACCACACGCTCCGAGATCAGGATCGAATCCTCGAAGTTGTAGCCGTTCCACGGCATGAACGCCACCAGCATGTTCTGGCCCAGTGCCAGCTCACCCAGGTCGGTCGAGGCGCCGTCGGCGATGACGTCGCCGCGGGCCACGTGGTCGCCCACCTTGACCATCGGACGCTGGTTGATGTTGGTGTTCTGGTTCGAGCGCGTGTACTTGATCAGGTTGTAGATGTCCACGCCGACTTCACCGGCCACGGCTTCGTCGTCGTTCACGCGGATCACGATACGCATCGCGTCGACGTAGTCGACCACGCCGCCACGCATGGCCTGCACGGCAGTACCCGAGTCGACCGCAACGGTGCGCTCGATGCCGGTACCGACCAGCGGCTTGTCCGGACGCAGGCAAGGCACGGCCTGACGCTGCATGTTCGCGCCCATCAGTGCACGGTTCGCGTCATCGTGTTCCAGGAACGGCACCAGCGAGGCGGCGGCCGACACGATCTGCGACGGCGCCACGTCGATGTACTGCACGCGGTCCGGCGTCACCATACGGGTTTCACGCTCGGAGCCTTCACGCGCCGACACCAGTTCGTCGGTCAGGATGCCGTCGGCGTCGACGGTCGCGTTGGCCTGCGCCACCACGTACTTGCCTTCCTCGATCGCGGACAGGTAGTCGACCTGGTCGGTCAGCTTGCTGTTCTCGACCTTCCGGTACGGCGTTTCCAGGAAGCCGTACTCGTTCAGGCGGGCATACAGTGCCAGCGAGTTGATCAGACCAATGTTCGGACCTTCCGGCGTTTCGATCGGGCACACGCGGCCGTAGTGGGTCGGGTGCACGTCACGGACTTCAAAGCCGGCGCGCTCGCGCGTCAGACCGCCCGGGCCCAGTGCGGAGACACGGCGCTTGTGCGTGATCTCGGACAGCGGGTTGGTCTGGTCCATGAACTGCGACAGCTGCGACGAACCGAAGAACTCGCGGATCGCCGACGAGATCGGCTTCGAGTTGATCAGGTCGTGCGGCATCAGGTTCTCGGTCTCGGCCTGGCCCAGACGTTCCTTGACGGCACGCTCCACGCGCGACAGGCCGGCGCGGAACTGGTTTTCGGCCAGTTCGCCGACGCAACGCACGCGACGGTTGCCCAGGTGGTCGATGTCATCGACCTCGCCCTTGCCGTTGCGCAGGTTGACCAGGATCTTGATGGTCTCGAGGATGTCCTCGTCCTGCAGCACCATGGCGCCTTCGCCGGTGGGGCGGCCCAGGCGGCTGTTGACCTTCATGCGGCCAACGCGCGACAGGTCGTACGACTCTTCGCTGTAGAACAGGCGCTGGAACAGCGCTTCCACCGCTTCTTCGGTCGGCGGCTCGCCCGGGCGCATCATGCGGTAGATCGCGATACGCGCAGCGGTCTGGTCGGCGGTCTCGTCCACGCGCAGGGTCTGCGACATGTACGGGCCCTGGTCCAGGTCGTTGGTGTACAGGGTCTGGATCTGCTTGACACCGGCTTCGCGCAGGTTTTCCAGCAGCGTTTCCGTCAGCTCGTCGTTGGCGTTGGCAATCACCTCGCCGGTATCCGGGTCGATGATGTTCTTGGCCAGCACGCGGCCCAGCAGGTAGTCTTCCGGCACGCTGATCAGCTTGGTGCCGGCCGAGTCCAGGTCGCGGATATGCTTGGCGTTGATCCGCTTGTCCTTCTCGACCACCACGCGGCCGTTCTTGTCGGCGATGTCGAAGCGCGCGACTTCACCGCGCAGGCGCTCGGGCACGAACTCCAGCTGCGCGCCTTCCGACTGCAGCGTGAAGTTGTCGAACACGAAGAAGTGCGCGAGGATCTGTTCCGGGGTCAGGCCGATCGACTTCAGCAGGATCGTCACCGGCATCTTGCGGCGGCGGTCGACGCGGAAGTACAGGATGTCCTTCGGATCGAATTCGAAGTCCAGCCACGAACCGCGGTAGGGGATGATACGTGCCGAGAACAGCAGCTTGCCCGAGCTGTGGGTCTTGCCCTTGTCGTGCTCGAAGAACACGCCCGGCGAGCGGTGCAGCTGCGAGACGATGACACGCTCGGTGCCGTTGATCACAAACGAACCAGTGGAAGTCATCAGCGGGATTTCGCCCATGTAGACTTCCTGTTCCTTCACTTCCTTGACCTTGCCAGGATTCTCGCGATCGTTGATGATCAGGCGAACCTTGGCGCGCAGCGCCGAGTGGAAGGTCAGGCCACGCTGTTGACATTCCTTGACGTCGAACGGCGGGTTAGACAGGTGATACGAGACGAACTCCATACGGGCAAGCCCGTTATGCGAGGAGATCGGGAAAATTGCGTTGAAAGCGGCCTGGAGGCCTTCGGTCTTGCGACGCGCGGTCGGCGTTTCCGCTTGCAAGAACTGGGTGTAGGATTCAATCTGGGTGGCAAGCAGGAATGGAACCTGATGTACCGTAGCGCGCTTCGCAAAGCTTTTGCGAATGCGCTTCTTTTCGGTGAAACTGTACGCCATGGGATCTCCGAATCATCGCAGGACGGCTGGACCTGGCCGCGCCTGAGGTGTTCAGCGACTGGGAGGGGATTTGGCGGTTGGCCGCTACCAACCTCTGGCTGACGGTGTCCGCACGCTGCGGGCGGTGTGGTCGTCGCATCAGCGCAACGCCTGTACTCGCCCGGGGGACACCCGACCAAACTTGTCTTCTGCAGTCGGTTCAGAAGACAAACATCAGCAGCAACCCCTTAGTGTGCCACTGATGTTTGGCCTCTGCTGAGTTGCCGGCAAATCAAATGCTACCGGGACTCGCAAACATCACTTTTTGCGACTTTGCCGCTGTGCTGAGTGGTGACTAAAACACAATCGCACAAGCGCAAAAAGGCTGGCGCCGGGAATTTCCCTTTGCCAGCCCCATTCGCGTGCCGCAAGGGCACGCGAGCAATGCATTACTTGACGTCGACCTTGGCGCCAGCGTCTTCCAGCTTCTTCTTGGCTTCGGCAGCAGCGGCCTTGTCCACGCCTTCCTTGACGGGCTTCGGTGCGCCATCGACCAGGTCCTTGGCTTCCTTCAGGCCCAGACCGGTGATTTCGCGAACAGCCTTAATCACGCCAACCTTGTTGGCGCCGACTTCGGCCAGGATCACGTTGAATTCGGTCTGTTCTTCGGCAGCAGCAGCGCCGGCAGCGCCCGGGGCAGCAGCCACGGCCATGGCAGCGGCGGACACGCCAAACTTCTCTTCGAACGCCTTGACCAGGTCGTTCAGTTCCATCACGGACATCGCGCCAACGGCTTCCAGGATGTCGTCTTTGGTGATTGCCATTTGAAATACTCCTACTAGATTTGATTCGGTATCGGTAATGCGATCTTTCGATGCGCGGCCTGGATTGCCTTAGGCGCCGGCGGCTTCCGCTTCCGCGGGAGCGCCTTCTGCGTTCTTGGCAGCCAGTGCAGCCAGCAGACGGGCGAAGCCCGACACCGGTGCCTGCATCACGCCCAGCAGCTGAGCAATCAGTTCGTCGCGGCTCGGGATCGAGGCCAGCGCCTTCACGGCGGCAGCGTCGAGAACCTTGCCGTCATACGACCCGGCGCGCAGGACCAGCTTGTCGTTGGTCTTGGCGAAGTCGTTCAGAACCTTGGCCGAGGCCACTGCATCTTCGGAAATACCGTAGATCAGCGGACCGGTCATCTGCTCTGCGAGGCCTGCAAACGGCGTACCTTCGACGGCACGGCGGGCCAGCGTGTTCTTCAGAACACGCAGGTACACGCCTTGCTGGCGAGCGGAAGCACGCAGCTTGGTCAGATCGCCAACCGCAATGCCGCGATATTCGGCCACGACGATGGTCTGGGCCTTGGCGACTTGCGCCGAGACCTCAGCAACGACGGCCTTCTTATCTTCAATATTAAGTGGCACGGTTTAGCTCCAAAATGACGCTGTGTCTCCGGCAATACCGGAGGCTTCACGTCAGCACAAACGAACGGCGTCCGATTGGCCCGAATCGACCGGGGCAGTGCCCGGCTTCTTCAATCCCTTCGGGTGCGCCATCTGCGCTGGCTGGCCGGAAGACGTCGCTCAGGCTTGGAAGCCTTCGCGCACGTTCCGACCGATTAAGCCCTTTCCGCATCACTGCCGCGGACAAGGACACCAGCGGTCTTTGATAACCAGCGGTGCCTGCCGATGCTTTCGCATCCGGCCGGCACCACTGCCCAAAGCCTTGCTCCTTTCCTTGTGGTCCGGAGACGATCCCCGCCGTGGCGAGGATCTTCAATTCTTCTTACCGACCGGTGTTATCGGGTCCCGGTCAGCAATTTGCCGTCAGCTCAGGCTGCCAGCGTAGCCTGGTCGACACGCACGCCCACGCCCATGGTCGACGAAACCGCAACCTTGCGCAGGTACACGCCTTTGCTGGTGGCCGGCTTGGCCTTGACCAGCGCGTCCAGCAGCGCGGCCAGGTTGCTCTTCAGCGCGGTGTCTTCGAACGAACGACGGCCGATGGTGGCGTGGATGATACCGGCCTTGTCGACACGGAACTGGACCTGACCGGCCTTGGCGTTCTTCACGGCCTGGGCCACGTCGGGGGTCACGGTGCCAACCTTCGGGTTCGGCATCAGGCCGCGCGGGCCCAGGATCTGGCCCAGCGTACCGACGATACGCATCGTGTCCGGCGAAGCGATCACGACGTCGAAGTTCAGGTTGCCGGCCTTGACTTGCTCAGCCAGGTCTTCCATGCCGACGATGTCGGCGCCGGCTGCCTTTGCAGCTTCGGCCTTCTCGCCCTGGGCGAACACAGCCACGCGCACCGACTTGCCGGTACCGGCGGGCAGCACCACGGAACCACGAACCACCTGGTCCGACTTCTTGGCGTCAATGCCCAGTTGCACGGCCACGTCGATCGATTCGTCGAACTTCGCCGAGGCGCAGCCCTTCACCAGGCCCAGGGCCTCGTCGATCGGGTAGAACTTGGTACGCTCGATCTTCGCCTTGTTGGCGGCGACGCGCTTGGAAACCTTAGCCATTTACAGACCCTCCACGGTGATGCCCATCGAACGAGCCGAACCGGCGATGGTACGCACGGCGGCGTCCAGGTCGGCGGCGGTCAGGTCAGCGTTCTTGGCCTTGGCGATTTCTTCAGCCTGGGCGCGGGTGATCTTGCCAACCTTGTCGGTGTGGGGCTTCGGCGAACCCTTGGCCACGCCGGCTGCCTTCTTGATCAGCACGGTCGCGGGGGGCGACTTCATCACGAACGTGAAGCTCTTGTCGGCGAAGGCGGTAATCACCACCGGCACCGGCAGACCAGGCTCCATGCCTTGGGTCTGGGCGTTGAACGCCTTGCAGAACTCCATGATGTTCAGACCACGCTGACCCAGTGCGGGACCAACGGGCGGGGAGGGATTTGCCTTACCAGCCGGAATCTGCAGCTTGATAAAGCCAATGATTTTCTTGGCCATCTCTACTCCAATCCGGATCGCTCTTTCGGGATGCGATCCTGTTGAGTCGTAACGCGCTGTCGCCGCACCATCGGCACGGCCTCACGCTCCTCTTGGCGCCGCCACCGGGGCGTCGCCGTTGCCAGTTGCCGCCCCTTCAGGCCGCAGCCGGCAAATTCCTTAAACCTTCTCGACCTGGCCGAACTCGAGTTCGACCGGCGTTGCGCGCCCGAAGATCGTGACCGAGACGCGCAGGCGCGACTTCTCGTAGTTCACTTCCTCGACGTTGCCGTTGAAGTCGGTGAACGGGCCGTCCTTGACGCGCACCATTTCGCCCACTTCAAACAGCGTCTTGGGACGCGGCTTCTCGACCCCTTCCTGCATCTGGGTCATGATCTTGTCGACTTCGCGCTGCGAAATCGGGCTCGGGCGGTTGCGGGCGCCGCCCACGAAACCGGTGACCTTGCTGGTGTTCTTCACCAGGTGCCAGGTCTCGTCGGTCATTTCCATTTCCACCAGCACGTAGCCCGGGAAGAAACGGCGTTCGGTGACCGACTTGTGGCCGCCCTTGATTTCCACGACTTCTTCGGACGGCACCAGGATGCGGCCAAACTTGTCCTGCATCTCGGCGCGCTCGATGCGCTCCTGCAGCGCGCGTTGCACGCTCTTCTCCATACCGGAGTAGGCATGCACGACATACCAGCGCTTCTTCGACGAAGGCGATTCCGGCGCGGTGGTTTCCTGCTGAGCGTTATCCGTCATGTGCTACCTCTTATTTCCAGCCCAGCACGAGCGAGAAGACGACCCACTCGATGAGCTTGTCCGCCGACCACAGGAACAGCGCCATGACGACGACAAAGACGAAGACCAGCCCCGTCATTTGCCCGGCTTCCTTGCGCGTCGGCCAGACGACCTTGCGAACTTCCCGGTACGATTCCTTGGCGAACCCGATAAAGTCCTTGCCTGGTGCCGACACCAGCGCAACCACGATACCCAGTGCAATACCGCCGAACAGCGCAGCGCCACGTACATAAGACGGTTGCTGTGCAAGTGCATAGAAACCGATGACGCCGGCAACCACCAGCAGCACCGCGACGCCGAGCATCCACTTGCCGCTGTTGGCGTTCACGGTTTCAACATTGGGATTGGCCATGTTTCGCAAACGAGACTAAGCCGCGTCACGATTGTTCTTCGCGACGCGGCTGATTGATTTGGCAGGGGCAGAGGGAATCGAACCCCCAACCTTCGGTTTTGGAGACCGACGCTCTGCCAGTTGAGCTATACCCCTAAAACAACTGGGGGCCGACGCATGCGCCAACCCCTTTTCTGGCAACGAACGCGGCCGGTTGGTGCCGCGTTCGCTATCGAACAGCTTAGTCGAGGATCTTTGCCACGACGCCGGCGCCGACGGTACGGCCGCCTTCACGGATAGCGAAGCGCAGGCCTTCTTCCATGGCGATCGGGGCGATCAGCTTGACGGTGATCGACACGTTGTCACCCGGCATCACCATTTCCTTGTCCGCCGGCAGCTCGATCGAGCCGGTCACGTCGGTGGTACGGAAGTAGAACTGCGGGCGGTAGTTGTTGAAGAACGGGGTGTGACGGCCGCCTTCGTCCTTCGACAGGATGTACACCTCGCCGGTGAAGTGGGTGTGCGGCTTGATCGAACCCGGCTTGCACAGCACCTGGCCGCGCTCGACGTCTTCACGCTTGGTGCCGCGCAGCAGCAGACCGACGTTGTCGCCAGCCTGACCCTGGTCCAGCAGCTTGCGGAACATTTCCACGCCGGTGCAGGTGGTCTTCACGGTCGGGCGGATACCGACGATTTCGATTTCTTCGCCGACCTTGATCACGCCGCGCTCGATACGGCCGGTCACCACGGTGCCGCGACCCGAGATCGAGAACACGTCTTCCACCGGCATCAGGAAGGTACCGTCAACGGCACGCTCCGGCGTCGGGATGTAGTTGTCCAGCGCGTCGGCCAGGTTCATGATGGCCACTTCGCCCAGCTCGCCCTTGTCGCCTTCCAGTGCCAGCTTGGCCGACCCCTTGATGATCGGGGTGTCGTCGCCGGGGAACTCGTACTTCGACAGCAGCTCGCGAACTTCCATCTCGACCAGCTCGAGCAGTTCAGCGTCGTCCACCATGTCGCACTTGTTCAGGAACACGATGATGTACGGCACGCCAACCTGGCGGGCCAGCAGGATGTGCTCACGCGTTTGCGGCATCGGGCCGTCAGCGGCCGAGCAGACCAGGATTGCGCCGTCCATCTGGGCAGCACCCGTGATCATGTTCTTCACATAGTCAGCGTGGCCCGGGCAGTCAACGTGCGCGTAGTGGCGGTTGGCCGTCTCGTACTCGACGTGGGCGGTATTGATGGTAATACCGCGTGCCTTTTCTTCCGGCGCTGCGTCGATTTCGTCGTACTTCTTGGCGGCACCGCCGAACTTCGCAGCCAGCACCGTGGCGATCGCTGCCGTCAGCGTGGTCTTGCCATGGTCAACGTGACCAATCGTACCAACGTTCACGTGCGGCTTGGTCCGCTCGAACTTTTCCTTTGCCATTTCGCGACTCCTGTCTCGGTAGCGATTTTGCCAGTGCGTGGTATTGGTGCCCATGGGCAGGATCGAACTGCCGACCTCTCCCTTACCAAGGGAGTGCTCTACCACTGAGCCACATGGGCGAAACTTGACGTACTACTTTGACAGCAACCGCGCGACTGGAGCGGGTGAAGGGAATCGAACCCTCGTCGTAAGCTTGGAAGGCTTCTGCTCTACCATTGAGCTACACCCGCCCGGTTCTTTCCTGCTTCTTCACCGGCACTGCCGGCTGCCGTCTTGCATTCTGGTGGAGAGGGCTGGATTCGAACCAGCGTAGGCGTAAGCCAACAGATTTACAGTCTGCCCCCTTTAGCCACTCGGGCACCTCTCCGCAGAGAACTATCGATTATGGGCCTACTCACCTAATCTGTCAAGCACTTTCCGTTGCGGATTCTGCACCTGGCGAGACTCGGGAGGACGTTCCGGCTTGGCGTCTGACGCTGCCTGACCGCACCCACAAGCGCAGTTTAGATTTCTGCGTTCTCACCCTATAGGGCTCTCGCAGCGGCGCTCCTGGCGGCTCTGAGGGTCCGTCAGAGGCAGCTGGAAGCCCGAGCGAAACTGCGGCCGGAAAAGACAAAACCCCTCGCAGCACACGCTGTCGAGGGGTTTTGGGGATAAGAGCCTGGCGATGACCTACTTTCACACGGGTAATCCGCACTATCATCGGCGCGGAGTCGTTTCACGGACCTGTTCGGGATGGGAAGGGGTGGTTCCAACTCGCTATGGTCACCAGGCATAAGGGGTTGTGGCGCTGGGGTTGAGGCCAGCGTCACGAATAGGGATGTAGTTGGGGGTTGTGCGTATCTGGCACAGACACGATCACACACACCAGGTAAAACACACTGGTTATAGGATCAAGCCTTACGGGCAATTAGTACTGGTTAGCTTAACGCATTACTGCGCTTCCACACCCAGCCTATCAACGTCCTGGTCTCGAACGACCCTTCAAGGAGGTCAAGCCTCCAGGGAATCCTCATCTTCAGGCGAGTTTCCCGCTTAGATGCTTTCAGCGGTTATCTCTTCCGTACATAGCTACCCTGCGATGCCTCTGGCGAGACAACAGGTACACCAGCGGTACGTCCACTCCGGTCCTCTCGTACTAGGAGCAGCCCCCGTCAAGATTCCAACGCCCACGGCAGATAGGGACCAAACTGTCTCACGACGTTTTAAACCCAGCTCACGTACCTCTTTAAATGGCGAACAGCCATACCCTTGGGACCGGCTACAGCCCCAGGATGAGATGAGCCGACATCGAGGTGCCAAACACCGCCGTCGATATGAACTCTTGGGCGGTATCAGCCTGTTATCCCCAGAGTACCTTTTATCCGTTGAGCGATGGCCCTTCCATTCAGAACCACCGGATCACTATGTCCTGCTTTCGCACCTGCTCGACTTGTCGGTCTCGCAGTTAAGCACGCTTTTGCCATTGCACTTTAGGTACGATGTCCGACCGTACCAAGCGTACCTTCGAACTCCTCCGTTACACTTTGGGAGGAGACCGCCCCAGTCAAACTGCCTACCATGCACTGTCCCCGACCCGGATTCACGGGTCAAGGTTAGAACCTCAAACAAACCAGGGTGGTATTTCAAGGACGGCTCCACGTGAACTAGCGTCCACGCTTCAAAGCCTCCCACCTATCCTACACAGATCGGTTCAAAGTCCAATGCAAAGCTACAGTAAAGGTTCATGGGGTCTTTCCGTCTAGCCGCGGGGAGATTGCATCATCACAAACACTTCAACTTCGCTGAGTCTCGGGAGGAGACAGTGTGGCCATCGTTACGCCATTCGTGCAGGTCGGAACTTACCCGACAAGGAATTTCGCTACCTTAGGACCGTTATAGTTACGGCCGCCGTTTACCGGGACTTCAATCAAGAGCTTGCACCCCATCATTTAATCTTCCGGCACCGGGCAGGCGTCACACCCTATACGTCCACTTTCGTGTTTGCAGAGTGCTGTGTTTTTATTAAACAGTCGCAGCCACCATTTTATTGCAACCCCGTCACCCTTCTGGCGCAGGCCAGTCAAGCTACCAGGGCGTACCTTATCCCGAAGTTACGGTACCAATTTGCCGAGTTCCTTCTCCCGAGTTCTCTCAAGCGCCTTAGAATACTCATCTCGCCCACCTGTGTCGGTTTGCGGTACGGTCTCGTATGACTGAAGCTTAGAGGCTTTTCTTGGAACCACTTCCAATTGCTTCGCAGCACTAGGCCGCTCGCCCCACATCCTTGAATTCCGCGCCCGGATTTGCCTAAGCGCCTTCTCCAATGCAGGGACCGGGACTTCCAACACCCGGACAACCTTCCGCGATCCGTCCCCCCATCGCATCATACGACGGTGCAGGAATATTAACCTGCTTCCCATCAGCTACGCATCTCTGCCTCGCCTTAGGGGCCGACTCACCCTACGCCGATGAACGTTGCGTAGGAAACCTTGGGCTTACGGCGAGGGGGCCTTTCACCCCCTTTATCGCTACTCATGTCAGCATTCGCACTTCTGATACCTCCAGCATCCTTTACAAGACACCTTCACAGGCTTACAGAACGCTCTCCTACCACGCGCTTGCGCGCGTCCGCAGCTTCGGTATATGGCTTAGCCCCGTTACATCTTCCGCGCAGGACGACTCGATCAGTGAGCTATTACGCTTTCTTTAAAGGGTGGCTGCTTCTAAGCCAACCTCCTGACTGTTTTAGCCTTCCCACTTCGTTTCCCACTTAGCCATATTTGGGGACCTTAGCTGGCGGTCTGGGTTGTTTCCCTCTTGACACCGGACGTTAGCACCCGATGTCTGTCTCCCGTGATTGCACTCTTCGGTATTCGGAGTTTGCTATGGCGGGGTAATCAGCAATAGACCCCCCAACCATGACAGTGCTCTACCCCCGAAGGTGAGACACGAGGCACTACCTAAATAGTTTTCGGAGAGAACCAGCTATTTCCAGATTTGTTTAGCCTTTCACCCCTATCCACAGCTCATCCCCTAACTTTTCAACGTTAGTGGGTTCGGTCCTCCAGTACGTGTTACCGCACCTTCAACCTGGCCATGGATAGATCATCTGGTTTCGGGTCTACACCCAGCGACTCAACGCCCTGTTCGGACTCGCTTTCGCTACGCCTTCCCTAATCGGTTAAGCTTGCCACTGAATGTAAGTCGCTGACCCATTATACAAAAGGTACGCCGTCACCCGTTGCCAGGCTCCGACTGTTTGTATGCATGCGGTTTCAGGATCTATTTCACTCCCCTCCCGGGGTTCTTTTCGCCTTTCCCTCACGGTACTGGTTCACTATCGGTCGATCACGAGTATTTAGCCTTGGAGGATGGTCCCCCCATCTTCAGACAGGATTTCACGTGTCCCGCCCTACTTGTCGTACACCTAGTTCCACAATCGTGTTTTCGCATACAGGGCTATCACCTGCTATGGCCGGGCTTTCCATCCCGTTCTGCTAACACCACTGCTAAAGAGTACAAGGCTCTTCCCATTTCGTTCGCCACTACTTTGGGAATCTCGGTTGATTTCTGTTCCTGCAGCTACTTAGATGTTTCAGTTCGCCGCGTTCGCTTCCCACACCTATGAATTCAGTGTGGGATGACCATACGGGCCGGGTTTCCCCATTCGGACATCTCCGGATCAAAGCTTGTTTGCCAGCTCCCCGAAGCTTTTCGCAGGCTACCGCGTCCTTCATCGCCTGTGATCGCCAAGGCATCCACCACATGCACTTGTTCGCTTGACCCTATAACGAGTGTGTCTCGATCGCTCGAAACCGTCGCTACAGGATGAGTTCTCGCATTTGTGCCGTATTCCAAGTCATCTTTCGATCACTTAAATACATTTTGGTTGATACAATCACAACCCGGTATCGTGTTTTGTACTGCAGCCTCTCATCAAAGGCTTCACGACACCTTTACTACATCCCATATTTTTAAAGAAACAGCCGATCTTGCGATCGCTTGGCAATGCCAAATGAAAACACTCGCAACCTCATCGTCGCGATGCGCTTTCATTTGA
>NZ_JQLI01000002.1 GCF_000744095.1 Cupriavidus necator A5-1 | reverse complement strand
GCTGGTCAGGATCTGCAGCACCTGGTTGACTCGAAGATCACCGCATTGATCAGCGATGCCGCGGTGTTACGGTGGAAGAACGCCGCCGGGGCGTGCAGCAGGCGCTCGAACATCTGTATGCGCATCTTCAGCAGCACACGGTTCGAGATCAGGTTCAGCAGATAGCCCGAGGCAAACTGCGCCACGCCGCGGATCAGCGCCACGCCGGTCAGGAGCGCGGGCACATGCCACAGCGTGCCGGCGTACTCGCCGCCGAAGCCTTTGTCGAGCAGGTCGTTGACGACCTTGGGGATCACCCCTTCACTGGCCGCGACCACCGCCATGGCAAGGATGGCGCCGATAAAGACGCGAAGCTCGGGCGCAGGTAAGACCAGAGCCGGGCCGACATGCTGGACGGCACGGTAGAACCCGGCGAAATGGGCGGTTTGGATGTGGTCACTGAAGTGTCTTCTGTGTGGATGCGTTGGCCCGGGCGCGCATGCTAGCCCGGACGCTTCTGCCGGGCCACCCGCAGGAACGGCCTGACGAGGAACTGGAACAGGAAGCGCTGATAAACGTAGCGGCGCAGATAATAGCCGATGCTGCGCCGGGCCTTGTCGGTCGCGTCGAGATCGGCGATGGCCCTCCAGCGCCGACTCGTCCGCCAGTTCGGTCAGGCCGATGCAATACGGCACCACGGCGCGGACCGAGACCAGGCCGCGCTTCTCGAACGCGGACCAGTAGTCGGCCGCGCACCACAGCGGCTGCAGGCCGTCGAGCAGCCGCTGCGCCGCGGCGCGGGTGACCACATAGCCATGTGCGCGCCACCACTCGCCATAGCGCCTGACCAGCTTGCGGTCGCGGCCGAGCGGGCGCGTGCCCCAGCGAGTGTATTTGTCGATATGGGACAGCAGCACAGCGTCGGGCCGGGCCGGATCGAGATGCTGCTGCAGGTCGGCGAGTACCGCCGGCAAGTCGTCGCCCAGCAGTGCATCGTCCTCCAGCACCAGCGCGAACTCCGCACCGTCCTCCAGCATTTTCCGGTACACGCCGAGATGGCTCAGCGCGCACCCGACCTCGCCGCGGCTCATGGGCCGTAGCTGAACGCCGCCGCGGCCGCATCATAGCGCTGCGCCACCTCGTCTTCGGTCAGGGCGCGCCCGTCGACGGCCGGGAACACCTGGAAGGGAACGCCGAGCCGTTCCAGCTGCCCGAAATGCGCTGCCGGCGGCTGCGCGCTTGCCAGGTTGATGACGTAGGCGCCGATCATGCCGCCACCGCCTGCGCATCCGGTCGTGCCAGCGGCTCGGGCTGGTGATCCCTGGCCACCACGATGGCAAAGCAGGTGGAGATCATCAGCGTGTAGAACGCGTTGGTCATCGCGATAAAGAACATGGCTTCGGTCAGGCCGAACAGCAGGAAGCCGACGCTGGTGGCAAGGCCCATGGTGGCAGCTACGCGCACCACCGCATCGCGGTTACGCACATGGCGCAGGAAGAAAACGGCCGGCACCAGGTAGACGGCGAGTACCGCCAGCATGCCGGGCAGCCCCATCGTGGCGCCCAGATACAGGATGTCGTTGTGCGAGTGCCCGAACTGAGTCGTGGCCGGCGTGATAAAGCCGCTGGCCGCCAGCGCATCCAGGCGGGCGAGAAGCCTTCCGGACCCACGCCGGTCAGCGGGTGCGATTGCAGCATATTGAGTGACGCCTTCCACAGTTGCAGCCGCCAGCCCTCCGAGGTATCCAGGCCGGTTTGCGAAGAGAAGGCCGCGATATTCGAGAATGCCTCGGTCACGCGCGTCTTGACGATGCTGCTGCAATAACCGGCGACCGCCATGCTACCGACCAGCACGGCCAGCAGTGCTGCGCGGCTGCGCCAGTTCAGCCGCGCATGACCATCAGCACAAACAGCAGCAGCACGGGAATGGCAAGCCAGCCGCCGCGCGTGGCGCTGATATACGAGGTGTACAGCCCGGCCGCCCCCGCCAGCAGCTTGGCGCCGACGGCCAAGTGGTGGCGGCGGCGGTCCCAGCCGATCGAGACCAGGGCCAGCATGCCCATCAGCAGCGACAGGTTGGCAAACGGAATCACGTTACTGACGCCGACATGGATCGGCCGGCCGTGTTCCGCCAGCGTGTGGATCCAGACCGCGGACACGATCGCGCCCGCCACAAGCCCCCACTGCACGCCTTGCAGCACGCGCCGGCCGAGCTGGGCCAGGCCCCATGCCAGCAGCACGAACAGGGCAAAGCGCAAATAGAGATACGGCACGTCAGGCGGCTCGCCACTGAGGACCTGGCGCAGCAGCAGCGCGGCCGGCAGCGACGCCATCGCGGCCGCCATGGGCCAGTGGGCGCGCAGCATTGAACCCCATGAGGCCAGGCCGGCCCGGCGCTGCAGCGCGAGGGCAATCAGGCACCACATCAGCAGCAGGGTGAAACCGGTATTGGCTGCGGAGGGATAGGTCAGCAGCAGGAGCGGAAAGGAGATCAATGCGGCACACGCCACCAGGGACAAAACCTTTTCCATCCCTGTAAAGCGGGACAAATGTGCTCTTATCATCAAATTCGTGATTGAGAAAACTGCCCCGGGAGGCTGGCAGGAACCCTGCCAGGCGTCTCCAGGGGCACTGCGCCGGTGCGGTAGAATGCGCGGTCAACATCCACCGCCTGGCGCCGTGGGCAACGCCGGCGGCCTGTCGGTTTGTCCGACCTGTGCGCCGCCTTTACGTTCCATGAGAGTCTCGGCCGTCATCATCACCAGGAATGAAGCTCACAATATCGGGCCATGCCTCGAAAGCGTGTCCTGGTGCGAAGAGGCGATTATAGTGGATTGGGCTAGTACCGCTGCACAGAGGTTATGACAGTTTGGCTGGGTTGTAGGACAGGCAAGCAGTTGTGGTCAACGAGCAGTTCGATGGTGCGAGCGATGCCTGCTTGGCGGCGGATCAACCCATTGCGTTCGAGGTTGAGCACCATCTGATGGACGGAAGGAGCCGTGACGGCGAAGAAGCGCTGCATGTCGCGCTCGGCCGGAGAGCGGCCGTTTATCAAGCTGTAGGCCCATATGAAGGCGAGATACTGACCTTGCTTGTCGGTGAAGCTCGGGCAGGCTGAGCGCTCGCCAGACAATGGAAGCGATTTCTGATTCATTCGGAACCCCCGCAGTCGAAGGAGGCCCCCCAGAAGGAGGCCATCCGAATGAATCTACGCTATCGAGTCGAGCTCGACCAATCCGAGCGTGAGGCGCTCGCTGCCATGCTAAGCGGCGGCAAGCATGCGGCACGCAAGCTCAAGCGAGCGCAAATCCTGCTTGCAGCGCACGCTGGCCAGGATGACGCGAGCATCGCAGCCACCGTGGCGGTTGGCGAATCCACGGTGTACCGCACCAAGCGCCGCTTCGTGGAGACGGGTCTGGAAGCGGCGCTGAACGAACAGGCTCGACCCGGGGCGCAGCGCAAGCTCAGCGGCAAGGAAGAGGCCCTGCTGATTGCCACCGCCTGCACCAACCCGCCACCGGGACGTGCGCGCTGGACGCTGGAATTGCTCGCCGACACGCTCGTCAAACTGACCGAGCACGAAGAGCTATCGCGCGAGACGGTACGCCGGCGCCTGGCCGAGAACGATCTGAAGCCCTGGCGCAAGAACATGTGGTGCATTCCCAAGATCGACGCGGAGTACGTTGCACGCATGGAAGACGTGCTCGACCTGTATGCCGAAACCCCGGACCCGCAACACCCGGTGGTGTGCTTCGATGAAAGCCCGACCCAGCTCATCGGCGAGGTACGCCAACCGATTCCGGCCGAGCCGGGTAAGCCTTTGCGCTACGACTGCGAATACAAGCGCAACGGCACCGCTAATCTGTTCGTCTTCCTCGATGCGCACCGTAGCTGGCGCAAGGTGAAAGTCACCGAACGGAGAACGGCAGATGACTTCGCCCAGTGCATGCGCGACCTGGTCGATATCCACTACCCCCAGGCACCGCGCATCCGGGTCGTGCTGGACAATCTGTCGACCCACACGCCGGCTGCCCTCTACCAAGCCCTGCCACCAGCAGAGGCACGCCGCATCCTGCAGCGGATCGAATTCCACTACACCCCCAAGCACGCCAGCTGGCTCAACATGGTCGAGATCGAAATCGGCGTGCTGCGAAGCCAGTGCCTGGATCGCCGCATCGACTGCCGCGATCGGCTGATCACCGAGGTCGCGGCTTGGGAGCAACTGCGAAACGCCAGCGGCGCTCGCATCAACTGGATGTTCTCTACCGAAACGGCACGGGAGAAATTGGCCAAAGCCTACCCAGTACCGACCTCTGACAAACCGTCATAACCTCTGTGCAGTGGTACTAGCACGGATGACACTGTGGCCATTGCGCGTGCAGCCGGCGCCACAGTAATCCAGACCGAGGCGTGGCCGGGCTTCGGCCCGCAGAAGAACCGCGCGGTCGAGGCCGCCAGCGGCGACTGGATCCTGAGCCTGGATGCGGACGAACGCGTAACGCCGGCCCTGCGCGACGAAATCCTCGCGCAACTGCAGCAGCCGGGCGCGCAGGCGCTCGCCCTGCCCCGCCTGTCCGCGTTTTGCGGCACCTTCGTGCGCCACGCCGGCTGGTATCCCGACTACGTGACCCGCGTCTTCCGCAAGGGCCGCGGCCGCTTCACCGATGACCTGGTGCACGAGCATCTCAAGGTCGACGACCCTCTCGTCCATCTGAAAGAACCGCTGGTCCATTACAGCTACCGCTCGCTGTCGGACGTGCTGCGCAAGATCGACGCCTATTCCAGCGCCGGTGCGCAGCAGGCCTACGCCCGCGGCAAGCGCAGCTCGGTCGCGTCGGCCGCCGGCCACGGTCTGTGGGCCTTTGTCCGTACCTATTTCCTGAAGCGAGGCTTCCTGGACGGCAGTGCAGGCTTCGGCGTGGCGCTGATGAATGCGCAGGCAAGCTACTACAAGTACGCCAAGCTGGCGCAGCTGCACGCTGCCGCTGCCGCAGATGCCAAGCCCGCCCCCTGACGCGGCCGCCCTCATCCTCCACTCCCTCCATCGATGAAAGTTGGCATCTCCTGCAATCGCTTCGGCGCCGGCGGCGGCCTGGAGCGCTATGCGCTCGACATCAGCCGCGCGATGGCGGCCCGCGCCGGTACCGAGGTGTCGGTCTACGCGCGCCGCTTCGATGCGGGCGTGGCGCAGTCGGCCGGTGTCACGCCCCATCGCATCGTGGTCTCGTGGCTGCCCGGCAAGCTGCGCGACCGCTATTTCTCATGGCGGCTGCAGGCGCGCCTGCCCGCCGACGAAGTGCTGATCGGCTGCAACCGCGTGCGCGGTTCGGACATCGCCATTTGCGGCGGCACCCACCGCGGATACCTCACCGCGCGCGGCACGCCCCCGCGCCGCTCCGACCAGTGGCAGATCAACCTCGAGAGTGCGCAGTACGCCGGTGCGCATCGCGTGGTGGCACATTCGGCGTTGATGCGCCGCGAGGTGATCGAGCTGTACGGGATCCCGCCGGACCGCGTGGAACTGATCTATCCGCCGGTCGACACGCAGCGCTTCACGCCGGTCGACGCCGACGCGCGCGCCGCGTTGCGCCACGAGTTCGGTTTCGGCGACGACGAGGTGGTGTTCCTGTTCCCGTCGTCAGGCCATGCCCGCAAGGGTTTCGACCTTCTCGCCGACTATTTCTCGAAATCGGACCTGCCGATCACGCTCGCCGTGGCCGGCCGCCCGGTCGGGCGCAGCATCCCGCGGGTGCGGGAGCTAGGCTACAGCAGCCGGATCGACGCACTCTACCGCGCCGCGGACTTCACCATCCTGGCCTCGGGCTATGAACCCTTCGGGCTGGTCGGGGTGGAATCGGTGCTGTGCGGCACGCCGCTGGTGTTTGCCGACAATATCGCCTGCCTGGAAGTCATCCGGCCGCAGGCAGTGCATGCGTTCGCGCGCGATCGCGCCGATACGCTTGACCGCGCGATTCGTGCCGCGGTCGACGCGGCACGCACCGGCCAGGGTCGGCTGGCGGATCCGATGGCGATGCTCAACTACGATCCGGGCATCGAGGCCCACGTCGACGCCCTGCTGGCGCTGGCGGCCAGCGCGCGCGCCGCCCGGCAGGCGGCCTGACACCACCGCTGCCGTCGGCTTATTCGTAGACGGTGCTGACGCTGTCCGGCGACAGCGCCAGCCGCAGCGCGGTCAGCGCCTCGTCGGACGGCACCACCTTCCAGTCCGGACCGAGCATGGCCTCGCACGAAGCTGCCGCGGCCTGGTAGTGGATGCGCACCGGCAAACCCTGCACGCCGCTGGCGCGGGCCAGGTGCGGCGTCAGCAGTTCGCGCAGCATCCCGGTCGACGAATTGCCGTTCATCGCCAGCCGCACGGCGCTGGCAAACCGGGTGCGAGCGGCCACCAGGTCCATCACCGACTCCGCCGTAAACCGCACCCCGCCGGTAAACGTATCGTGCCGCGCATTCCCCGTGGCGATCAGCAGCTCGTCCTCGCGGAACATATTCCGGTTGGCGTCGAACAGCTCGTTGAACACCGTCATCTCGACCAGCCCGGTGCGTCGTCCAGCGTCACGATCAGCATCTTGCCGCGCTGGGTCATCTGCGTGCGGATGCCACTGATCACGCCGGCAATGGTCTTGCCGCGCACGTCGCGGCCGAAGCCGCCGCCGTTGCCCTGCACTTCCTTTTCCAGCGCGGCCAGCGTGCCCTTGTTGAAGCGGCGCACCTCGTCACGGTAGGCGTCGAACAGGTGGCCTGAGAAGTAGTAGCCGAGCGCCTGCTTTTCTTCCTGCAGCGTGCGCTTGGGGCTCCAGCGCGGCTCGTCGAGCAGTTCGGGGCGGTGCGCGTCGCCGCCATCGCCCATCAGGTCGAACAGCGACACCTGGTTGGCCGACTCGGCCTTCTGGTCGGCGGCCTCCATCGCGATCGGCACCGAGGCCAGCAGCTGGGCGCGGTTGTCGTTCAGGCTGTCGAAGGCGCCGGCGCGGATCAGCGCCTCGATGGTGCGGCGGTTGACCTGACGGCGGTCGACGCGTTCGCAGAAATCGAAGAGATCCGTGAAGGGCCGCTCCTCGCGCGCGCGCAGGATGTCTTCGATCGCGCCCTGGCCGCTGCCCTTGATGCCGCCCAGCCCGTAGCGGATGGTCTTGCGATCGGTCGGCGCGAAGCGGTATTCGCTGGCGTTGACGTCGGGCGGCAGCACCGCGATCTTGTTGAGCTTGCAATCCTCGTAGAGGATCTTGACCTTGTCGGTGTCGTCCATGGCCAGCGACATGTTGGCTGCCATGAATTCGGCCGGATGATGGGCCTTGAGCCAGGCCGTGTAGTACGCCAGCAGCGCATACGCGGCCGCGTGCGACTTGTTGAAGCCGTAGCCCGCGAACTTCTCCATCAGGTCGAAGATGTCGTCGGCCTGCTGCGCGGAGAGGCCGTTCTTGTCGGCGCCCTCGCGGAACATCACGCGATGCTGCGCCATCTCCTCGGGCTTCTTCTTGCCCATGGCGCGACGCAGCAGGTCGGCGCCACCGAGCGAGTAGCCGCCGATGATCTGCGCCATCTGCATCACCTGTTCCTGGTAGACCATGATGCCGTAGGTCTCTTTCAGGACGGGCTCGACGCGCGGATCGGGATATTCCACTTCTCGCGGCCGTGCTTGCGCGCGCAGAAGCTGGGGATCAGGTCCATCGGGCCCGGTCGGTACAGTGCCACCAGCGCGATGATGTCTCGAAGCGGTCAGGCTTGGCGTCCTTGAGCATGCCCTGCATGCCGCGGCTTTCCAGCTGGAACACGGCGACCGTGTTGGCCGTCTTGAGGATGTCGAAGGCGGGGCCGTCGTCGAGCGGGATATGGCTGCAGTTCCAGTCGGCCTTGCTCGGATCGAGGCGGCGGATATAGCGCTCGGCCCAGTCCAGGATGGTCAGCGTGGTCAGGCCCAAGAAGTCGAACTTGACCAGGCCGGCGGCCTCGACGTCGTCCTTGTCGTACTGGCTGACCACGCCGCTCATGCCGTCGTTCTGCGCGCCCTGCGTGTACAGCGGGCAGAAGTCGGTCAGCCTTCCGGGCGCGATCAGCACGCCGCCGGCGTGCATGCCGACGTTGCGGGTCATGCCTTCGACGCGCTGTGCCAGCTCCAGCAGCTGGCGTACTTCTTCCTCGTTGTTCTCGCGCTCGGTCAGCAGCGGCTCTTCCTTCTTGGCCTCCTCGATGGTGACCAGCTTGCCCGGCTTGAACGGGATCAGCTTGGCGATGCCATCGACAAAGCCATAGCCGAGGTCGAGCACGCGACCCACGTCGCGCACCGCGGCCTTGGCCGCCATGGTGCCGAAGGTGGCGATCTGCGATACCGCGTCCTTGCCGTACTTTTCCTTCACGTACGTGATCACGCGATCGCGGCCGTGCTGGCAGAAGTCGATGTCGAAGTCGGGCATCGAGACCCGTTCCGGGTTCAGGAAACGCTCGAACAGCAGGGCATACTTGAGCGGATCAAGATCGGTAATGCCGAGCGCATACGCCACCAGCGAACCGGCGCCCGAACCGCGGCCCGGCCCCACCGGCACGCCGTTGTTCTTGGCCCAGTTGATAAAGTCCGCCACGATCAGGAAGTAGCCGGGGAAGCCCATCTTGATGATGGTGCCGGTCTCGAATTCCAGCCGTGCGTAGTATTCCGGGCGCTTCGATTCGCGTACCGCCTCGTCGGGGAACAGCACCGCCAGGCGCTTCTCCAGCCCTTCCTTGGCCATGAAGACCAGGTAGTCGTCCAGCGACATGCCGTCGGGCGTGGGGAAAAGCGGCAGGCGCGGCTTGCCCAGTTCCAGCGTCAGGTTGCAGCGGCGCGCGATCTCGACCGCGTTCTCCAGTGCCGAGGGGATGTCCGCGAACAGCGCGCACATCTCGTCCTGGGTCTTGAAGTACTGGTCGGTGGTAAAGCGCCGGGTGCGGCGCGGGTTGGCCAGCAGCTCGCCTTCGGCGATGCACACGCGCGCCTCGTGCGCGGTGTAGTCGTCCGGCGTCATGAACTGCACCGGATGCGTGGCGACCACCGGCAGCTGCAGCTCGGCCGCCAGTTGCACGGCGTGCTGCACGTAGGCATCGGTGCCGGCATGGCCGGCGCGCTGCAGTTCGATGTAGAAGCGCTGCGGGAACACGCTCGCCCAGTGCTGCGCGGCGCGGCGTGCGGCGTCGGCATTGCCGTTGGCGAGCGCCATGCCGATATCGCCGCCCATCGCGCCCGACAGCGCGATCAGGCCGGTTGCCAGCGGCAGGTCGTCCTCGCCGGGCTCGAGGAACCAGGCCGGGTCGATCTCGGCGCGGCCGCGGTGCTGGTTGCCCAACCACGCGCGCGACAGCAGCATGCACAGGTTCAGGTAGCCGCGGCGGTCCTGCACCAGCAGCAGCAGGCGCGACGGCTTGTCGCGGTCCTCGGCGTTGGTGAGCCAGACGTCGGCACCGACCACCGGCTTCACGCCCTTGCCGCGCGCCTCCTTGTAGTAACGGATCAGCCCGAAGGCGTTGGCGAGGTCCGTCAGGGCGAGCGCGCCCATGCCATCGGCGGCGGCGGCCTTGACGGCGTCTTCCAGGCGGACGATGCCGTCCACGATGGAGTATTCGGAATGCAGGCGGAGGTGTACGAAGCGGGGTGCAGACATGGGCGACATTGTACCGGCTCGGCCCGCTTGCCGGCCTCCAATATTGCGTGCAGGCCGCGCGTGGAGGCCGCATCGCAAAGCTGATCGGGGTGCTTGGGAATGCGCGGCAGGAGCGCCCGGGCGCGTTATAATTTCGCCTTTCCAATCAGGCAGTTATCGCAAGCCGTCGGCGCCCTCCCGGACGCGGCCGTGCGCGCGCAGTCTCTCATGCAGATCGTCAACATTTCCGCTTACAAATTCGTCTCGCTGGACGACATCGAGACCCTGCGCCCGGCCATGCGCGAGCGCTGCGAAGCGGCAGGCCTGAAAGGCACGATCCTGCTCGCGCCCGAGGGCATCAACATGTTCCTGGCCGGCCCGCGCGAAGCCATCGACGTTTTCATGACCTGGCTGCACGCCGATACGCGCTTTGCCGATATCGCACCCAAGGAAAGCCTGTCGGAGAACCAGCCCTTCAAGCGCATGCTGGTGCGCGCCAAGAAGGAAATCATTACCATGAAGATGCCGCTGATCCGCCCCGAGGCGGGCCGCGCACCTTCGGTGCGGCCGGTCGATCTGAAGCGCTGGCTCGACCAGGGGCACGACGACGAAGGCCGTCCGGTGGTGATGCTCGATACGCGCAATGACTTCGAGGTCGCGGTCGGCACCTTTGAGTCGGCGGTCGAGTACGACATCGCCAAGTTCAGCGAATTTCCCGAGGCCGTTGCCGCGCACAAGTCGGAGCTGGAGGGCAAGACCGTGGTGTCGTTCTGCACCGGCGGCATCCGCTGCGAGAAGGCGGCGATCCATATGCAGGAAGTCGGCGTCGAGCGCGTGTACCAGCTCGAGGGCGGCATCCTGAAGTATTTCGAGGAAGTAGGCGGCAGCCACTATCGCGGCGACTGCTTTGTCTTCGACTATCGCACCGCCCTGAACCCGAACCTGGAGCCGGCCGGCCCCAAGCAGTGCTTTGCCTGCCGCGCGGTGGTCACGCCAGAGGAGCAGCAAAGCCCGCACTACGTGATCGGCGAGAGCTGCCCGCACTGCGTCGGCAGCAAGGACAAGGCGGCGGCTTAAGACTCGCCTGGCGGCGGCTTGGGATTCGCCTGACGGCTCAGGCCGCCAGCAGGTGGTAGAGATTGCGCAGCATGCCCGCGGTCGCGCCCCAGATAAAGCGGCGGCCGCCGTCCTCGCGCGGATAGGGCATGGCGTAGAAGATCCGTTCGCCGTCGACCCAGCGGAACAGGCGCCGCTCATGGTGCGAAGGGTCCATCAGGAAGGCCAGCGGCACTTCGAAGACATCGGCCACTTCCGATGCGTCCGGGCGCAGCGTAAAGCCGTCGCGCACCAGGCCCACCACCGGGCTTACGTGGAAGCCGGTGCCGGTGATGTAGTCCGGCAGCGCGCCGAGCACTTCAACGTAGTCGCGCGCCAGTCCCACCTCTTCTTCCGTCTCGCGCAGTGCCGTGTCGATGCGGTTGGCATCCCACTCCTCCTGGCGTCCGCCCGGGAAGCTGATCTGCCCGGCATGCGCGCTCAGGTTGGCATTGCGCTGCGTCAGCAGCACCGTCAGGCCATCGCGCCGCTCCACCAGCGGCACCAGCACGGAGGCGTCGCGCAGCCCGCGGCTGCGGTCGTAGACGCGCGATTCATCGGTCAGCTCCGGCGCCCAGGCCGGGGGCACCTCGAAGCGGTGCCGGATAAAGTCCACCTGCAGCCGCGGCGCGCTCAGGGCGCCGTTGCGCAGATCGGTGTCGATGACGGGGAGGGATTCGGGATCGAAGGCGGGACGCATAACAAGCGCAAGTATGACAGAAGCGCGCGTTTCGGCGCCGCAGCAAAATCCGCCGCGCTCGTGGCCGCGTTGCCACGGCACCATGCAAAAAGGGCACCGTAAGGTGCCCTTCCTGAGGAAACGCTGGCCGGGCTGCCCCGGCCGGCATGTCCAGCTTACTGTGCAGCCTTGGCAGCGACAGCAGCCTTCGACACCAGCTTTTCCTTGATACGTGCGGACTTGCCGAACGCTGGCGCAGGTAGTACAGCTTCGCGCGACGCACGTCGCCGCGACGCTTCACTTCGATGCCGGCGATCAACGGCGAGTACAGCTGGAACGTACGTTCCACGCCTTCCCGACGAGATCTTGCGCACGATAAAGGACGAGTTCAGGCCGCGGTTACGCTTGGCGATCACCACACCTTCA
>NZ_JQLI01000001.1 GCF_000744095.1 Cupriavidus necator A5-1 | reverse complement strand
CGACTGCTGACGCGGTACTTGTCGATCTCCGCGCCGGCAATGTCGAGCTCCGACTGCCTGGTCTTGACGAGGTAGCTCTGTTCTTCACCCTTTGCCTGCCACGTCGTGAGATTGTCCGGTTCCGGCGGCCGCGGCGCGAATTGGCCAGCCCGCTGAGCTGATCGGGCGGCATGCCGACGGTTTCCTGGAATCGCGTGCGTCGTTGCTCCAGCGCAGACTGCGCCGTGACTTCGCGACTCTCCACCCCATCCAGGCGCGCCTGGGCTTCATGAAGATCGGTGATCTTGCCCTGGCCGATGTCAAAGCGCGCCTTCGCGCGGTCGCGTTGCTGCCGCAAGGCCGCCTTCTCGGCTTGCACCACACGGAGTGTTTCCTCGCCCAATACCACGCCGAAGTATGCCTCGGCCACCCGCAAGGCCAGATCCTGGCGAGACTGGTCGAATTGTGTCTGCGCCAGGTTTGATTGCTCGCGGAACTGCTTCCTCGTGGCTACCGCGGTCCTGTCGTACAGCGGCTGAACCAGCACCACGCCGGCCTGCCGCGCAGTTCCCGAACTATCGCTGGATACCAACGGCGCGACGTCGGCCGGCGGGTTGCCGGACGAACGATTGTTGATCCGGTCCAGTGTCGCCTGGAGGCTTACGCGGGGACGCAGCAAGGCGTCGCCCTGCACTGCCTTCTCCCGCCCCGCCGTGAGCGCATCATTTGCAGCGAGGCTCGTCGGATCATGCGCCAATGCCTGCTGATAGGCCGCCACGGAGATCGATAGCGCCCGACTCGCCAGCGTTCAGGAAAGCATGCAGCCCAAAGCCACCTGCCCGGCCCGCAGGGCCATACTCAATCTTTTCATCGAAATAACTCTCATCGTCACATTTGCGATCAGACGGTCGCAGGACGCTTGGCCCGGTACCAGGTCGCATACAGGGCGGGAAGGAAGACGAGGGTCAGTACCGTTGGCAACGGCGAGCCTCCCATGATTGCCACGCCATGGGGCCCCAGAACACGGAGTGGGTAAGCGGCACCATCGCCAGAATCGCCGCCAGGGCAGTCAGTACGATGGGACGCAGCCGTCGCACCGCGGCCTCGACGGATGGCCGTCCACAATTGCGACACCCGCGGCCACGTCCTGATCGATCTGCACGACCAGGATCACCGAGTTGCGGATGATCATTCCAGCGAGGGCGATCACGCCCAACATGGCGACAAAACCAAATGGAATCCGGAACGCAGCCATGATGATGCTGACCCCGATCAGCCCGAGCGGCGCTGTCAGCAGGACCATCGCCATCTTTCTCATGTCCTGCAGTTGAATCATCAGCAGCAGGAGCACCGCGATGATCGTCACAGGCATCACCGCGAAAACAGAACGCTGGGCCTTTGCACTCGATTCGTAAGCGCCGCCAATCTCGATGCCATAGCCGAGCGGAAGATCCTTTTCCAGTGCGTCGAGCTTCGGCTGCAGTGCACGCGTGACGTCGGGTGCCTGCGCCCCCGCGATATCGGCGCGAACCGTCAGCGTGGGTACACGGTTACGCCGCCACAGTTCGCTGTCCTCGCTGTCAAGCGTTGAGTCGGGCTACTTGCGAAACCGGTACAAACTTGCCGTCGCGCACATAGATCTTTGCGTCCTTCAGGTTGTTCAAGTCCGTGCGTTCCGCCGCGACAAGGCGCGAGACCACGTCGATGCCCTGGTCTTCCTCGCGGTACTGCGTGATCGGCGTGCCCGACAGCGAGGCCTCAAGGGCCTCTTTGATCTGGCCTGAGCTGACACCCAGTGCACGCGCCTTGTCTTGGTCGACGTCGACCTGCACACGCTTGATGCGTTCACCCCAATCCTGGTCGACCTGGCGAACGTGCGGCTGTTCACGCATGATGTTCGCCACCTGCTGCCCGATTGCACGAACCTTTGCGTTGTCCTGCCCGTACACGCGGAACTGCACCGGGTAACCGACAGGCGGACCGTTCTCCAGGTGATTGACGCGGCCCCGCACATTCGGGAATCTTCCGTCGAACAGCTTCTCGAGCTTTTCCTTTACCCGCTCCCGCGCCTCACCGCCCTTGGTCATCACCAGCATCTCGCCCAGATTCAGATTGGGCGTCTGCACATCAAGAGGCAGGTAGAATCGCGGCGCACCGTTGCCAACAAAGCTGGTCACCGCCGCAATGTCCGGATCGCCCTTGAGCAGACCTTCCAGGTTCTGGACCTCGCGCTGACTCGCCTCGAAGGTCGACGCCTTCGGCATCCACAGGTCCACAATGAGTTCAGGCCGGTCAGATGCCGGAAAGAATTGCTGGGGTATTGCCTTGAACAGCAACAGTGAGCCCATGAACGCAGCGAGCGTGATGCCGATCACCCACACGCGCTGCTTCAGGCAGAAGTCGATGAAGTGTCGGAACTTGACATAGAAGCCGCGCTGGTAGACCGCATCCTCGTCATGCGATGCGTGCGCATGCTCCTTCAACAGCTTGAAGCCGATGTAAGGTGTAAAGAGGACGGCCACGATCCAGGACAACACCAGCGAAATGCCCACCACCTGGAACAGGGAGTACACATATTCGCCCGTTCCCGACTTCGCAAAGCCGACCGGAAGAAAGCCTGCCGCAGTAATCAGCGTCCCGGTGAGCATCGGGAATGCGGTGGCCGTGTAGGCGTATGTGGCGGCGCGGAACTTGTCCCAGCCCTGCTCGAGTTTCAGCGCCATCATTTCGACGGCAATGATGGCGTCGTCCACCAACAGTCCGAGCGCAATGATCAGCGCGCCCAGCGAGATGCGTTGCAAGTCGATGCCTATCACGTACATCGCCAGGAATGTCATGGCCAGCACGAGCGGGATGCTGAGCGCGACGACCAGCCCGGTCCGCAAGCCCAGCGAGAGGAAGCTCACAACGAGCACAATGACCACCGCCTCGGCCAGACTCTTCTTGAACTCGAAAACGGAATGCTCGACGATACGTGGCTGGTCGCTGACCGCATGGATCTGCACGCCCACCGGCAGATTGGACTCGACGCGCTTTACCGCTTCGTCAAGCTTTGTGCCAAGCCGGATCACATCACCGCCCTTGCGCATGCTCACCGCAAGTCCAATCGCCTCGTTGCCGTTGAAGCGCATCCTCGAGGTGGCAGGCTCCACAAAGCCGCGACGGACGTCTGCGATATCGCCAAGGCGAAAGGTACGCTGGCCGGCACGGATGCCGATGGCGCGAATTTTCTCGACCGAGTCAAACTCGCCACTGACAGCCAACCGTACTTGTTCCGCGGTGGTTTGCACCGTCCCGCCCGATGTCACGGCATTGGTTTGTGCGAGCGTCGACGCGATCAGTGCCGGGTCGATCCCCAGCGAGGCGAGCTTGGCGGTGGAGACTTCCACATAGATCTTCTGTTCCTGCTTGCCTACGAGGTCGACCTTGTTGACGTCGCCGACACGAAGGAACTCATTACGCGCGGCGTCCGCAATCCGTCTCAGGTCGTCATAGTCGAAGCCGTCGCCCGTGATGGCATAGAGGTTACCGAAGGTGTCCCCAAACTCGTCATTGAAGAATGGGCCCTGCGTGCCCTGTGGCAAGGTATGCTGGATGTCGCCCATCTTCTTGCGGACCTGGTACCACACATCCGGCACGGCGCCCGGTGGTACGTCCTCGCGCAGGTTGACCTTGACCTGCGTTTCGCCCGGCTTCACATAGGTGGACGTATAGTCGATCTCCGCGACCTCTTGCAGCTTGCGCTCGATCTTGTCGGTGACCTGGTCGGCCATCTGCTGCGCGGAGCTTCCCGGCCAGTACGCCTGCACAACCATGGTCTTGATCGTGAACTCGGGGTCTTCCTTCTGGCCCAGGCTGCTGTAGGCCAGCACGCCGGCCACGGACAACAACAACAGCAGGAACGCGATCATCTGCTGGTGCTTCAGCGCCCATTCGGACAGGTTGATACCTTTCACTTCACCCCTCCCGCCTTGGCAACAGTTACCGCCTCGGCCACCTTCACCTGCTGGCCAGCCTGCAGCATGTGCACGCCGGCACTCACCACGGTCTCTCCGCCCGCCAGTCCCCCAACCACGATCACGCTGTCGTTCTGCGCGGCGCCCAGCTTGACTTCACGCGCGATCACCCGCGACGTCTTCGGGTCGACCACCCATACGTGGCGGCCACGTTCATGATCGACGATGGCGGTCAGCGGCACGCGGACTACGCCAGTGCCATCCACGTCGGGGGCGATGACCGACGCCGTCATGCCTAACCGCAGCAATTCCGGATCCGACTCCTGAATGGAGATGCGCGCCGAGTACGTCCGCGTGACGCTGTCCGCGTCCGGCGCAAGCTCCCGGAGCTTGCCCGTCCATGCCCTGTCCGGATGCGCCCATACCGTGATCGTCAGCGTCGGCGCCTTACGTAGTTCGTCGACTCGCGACTCCGGAATACTGATCGAGACCTCGCGTTCGCCGTCAGCCGCGACGGTGGCGACCGTCTGCCCGGCTGCAACCACTTGGCCAGCTTCCGCGTTGATTGCGCTGACCACGCCATCGCGGTCGGATACGAGCGTGGTAAATCCGCGCATGTTGGCATTCAGCTGCTGGCGCGCCAGTGCCGAACGCAGTTGTGCTTCCGCCTGGTTAAGCGCCAGCCGCTGCTGGTCCAGCTCGGCTTGCGAGGCAAAGTTCTGGGCGAGCAGTTGCTCGGTACGCTTAACGTCCACCCGCGCCTGGGCTACCCGGCCTCTTGCCGCATCAGCCTCCGCACCCGCTGCGGCTACCTGCAACGTTTCCTGCGTGGGATCGAGTTGGAACAACGGCTGGCCGCGCTTGACATGGCTCCCGACTTCCACCATGCGCGCGACGATCTTGCCGGCCGTGCGGAAGCCCAACTGACTTTCGTAACGCGCACGAATCTCGCCTGAATAGGTCGCACCGACCGACTCGGCGGTGCGTCCGGCGACCACTGTCCGCACCGGCCTCACATCCTTGCGTTCGGGTTCTGGACCCGGTGTACACGCGGCCAGCAGGTGCGCCGCAATGATAGTAAGAGCTGCCGCTCGAAGGTTCCTGTTCAATTTCTGCGCTCCACTAAGGTCCGTCGCTCGCCTGCGAGTCATCAGCGATCCACGCCACGGAGCCGCTCTAATCGGACTCGTGCTGGCGTCATTGACGGCAGGCCTGTTCGGGCTTTCGCCCTTCCTGAGAGCCCGAAATATACATCATAATGACTTATACGTCAGGATGACGTACAATTTATTTTGTGTGTGAGGACGGGGCTACTTCTTTCGTGCCGGACCGCATGAGACGAAGAAAGCGCGCGCGCCGGCAGGATGTGGTGCGCAACGACAATGGCTATGCGCGGAGTGATGCGGCGGACCTAGGCTGTAGACGCGGGAGGCTCCGCGCGCGGCGTTGTCGACGCATTGACCATGAGGAGAGAACAGATCGATGTCCCCGAAGCAGACGAGATTCGCAGCTGAAACAGAACCGTGGAAGACTAGCGACCACCGTCAGCGAGTTGCGGCAAAGCGGCGGCAGCGTATGCGCTCGCTGTTGCTGAACAGCGCGATGAGCTTGATGATGGAGAACAGCGCCGCGACGCCGTCCATCGACGACATCATTTCGGCAGCACGGGTTTCACGCGGAACGTTCTACAAGTACTTTCCGTCGTCTGACGCGATCGTGCGGGAGCTTGTGGGGAAGATTGCTGAACAGTGGGTGCGGGCGGCCGACCCCATTGTGCGCGGTCATGACGACCCCGCAGAGCACATCGCCAGGGGAATACGGCTGGCGTCGATACTTACGGTACACCAGCCGGGTGTGGCTGGCATCCTTGGCCGGCTCGGATGGGCGGGCTACCAGGCACCGAATATGCTGGAGTTTGTCCGCAGGGATATAGAGGAAGGTGTTCGTCGCAATCGCTTCAAGCGCATGCCGATCGCCCTTGGGTTCAATATCGTTGCCGGAGCCGCAATGAGCGCCATGCAGAGCATGCTTGACACCGAATGTCGCGAAGATTTTTCGGAGCTCGCCGCTGCCGTGGCATTGCGCGCCTTGGGCGTGGAGGAATCAGCGGCCGATGCGATATCCAGGTCGCCGCTGCATGCGGGCGAAGCGCTATTCGACGGCTTGCTCGCGGAAACGATCAGCGATGTGCCATAGCGCTGGCTGCTAGTTGGAGGGCTCGGCCTTGGCGGCAAGCTTCTCCTGGGCCTTTTCGAGCAATGACTCCGGCGGAGCCACCAGCTTTGGCAAAGGCGCGGAGGTCAACCGTACCGCACTCGCTGCAGGCACGCCGAGCGACCGCAACACCGCCCGGACAATCCGTTCGGGATAATCCCTGGTCGTTCTTCCCTTGGCCATGCGGTGAACAGCGATCAGCCCGGCGCCGGCAACCATGTCCAATGCAACGTCGGCCGAAGCCTCGTCAAACGTGCCCGTCTTCAGGCCTTCCTTGATATCCGAGGGAAGGTATTCGTAGACGGCAGCACTCTTCTTGCCGACCAAAAGCAGGCCCGTACCGGAAAGAAATTGCGCCACGACAGGATAGGAGCGCGCAAGGTGCAGGTATAAGCGCATACCCGTTGCAACACGCAACGCCGGGTCTTCGATATCGCCGACCACGCTCTCGATCATTTGCACCATGTCGTGACTGAGCGCGTCGCCGACAGCCGCCAGCAGATCGTCGTTAGTACGGAAGTAGTTGTAGAAGGAACCTTGCGAGACGCCAGCTGACGCGATGACTTCCGGGATCACGCTGGCTCCGACACCCCTTTGCGCAAAAACGATCATCGCGCTTTCAATGAGACGCTTGCGCATCCGTTCACGACGTTCTGCGGCAACGCGAGGGCGATGGTCTTTGGGATCAGGATCGGCAGGCATCTTCAGTTAGAGGACCTTATGTGACGAGGCGATTATATCAATACGCCGCTTCAACGCCGCCAACATGGCGTACGCCATGTTGGCGGCAGCGGCGCCCGTGCTCTTCTTATAACATACTACGTGTCATGATGACACGTCAGTCATTTTGTGAAAGAATACGGAACTCATGAAAGATTCCGGTGCGCGCACGCGCTGCTTGCCTCACGCAACGAGGCCGATCATTTTCCCCAGGACACATGTGCATCAGAACCACGCCTCGCTGCCAGTTGCCATGCAGGATCCGGACAAGCTGGTGGCATGCGAGCATTGCGACGCACTCCATACGCGCGCGGCGCTGAAACAGGACGAGCGTGCCACGTGCCTGCGCTGCGGCGGCGCGCTGTATCGCGACAGTTCGCGAGCCTATCGCCGCTTGCTGCCGCTCGTGGTTACCGCCTTGATTCTGCTTCTGATTTCCAACGCGTACCCCATTGTCGCCATGGACCTCAAGGGTTCGCGCATGGAGACCACGCTATGGAGCGCGGTACAGGCACTCTACGCGGACGACATGGCGCCGGTGGCGATGCTCGTGTTCGCCACGACAATCCTGTTTCCGCTGGCCGAGTTGCTGATGATGTGCTACCTGCTCGTGCCGATGGCGCAGCGGCGCACGCCACCCGGGTTCGAGCGCATCTTGCGCGGCATTTGCCGGACGCGGCCGTGGGGCATGATCGAAGTGTTCATGATCGGCGTGCTGGTTACGGTGGTGAAGCTGTCGACCATAGCGCAGGTGGTGCCTGGCGTCGCGCTCTGGTCGTTCGGTGCCCTGGTGGTCGTACTGGCCGTCATCCTGTCGTTCGACCCGCGTGAACTCTGGCACCACCTCGATGCGCACGATGCAGCCGACGTACCGGCCTGCTCGCGGGATGCCGCGTCATGACCGCGCCTCACTCGCCCCACCCCACCGCCACCTCGCGCGGACTGCTGTCGTGCCACACCTGTGACCGCCTCAGTCCCATGACGCTCGAGGCCGAACCGTGTCCGCGCTGCGGCACCGTACTGCATCATCGCAAGCCGGCCAGCCTGGCGCGCGCCTGCGCCTTCCTGCTGGCCGCCTACCTGCTGTATATCCCGGCCAATCTGCTGCCGATCATGGTGACGCAGTCAATTTTCGGCACGCAGCGCGACACCATCATGTCGGGCGTGATCTATCTGTGGTTGTCCGGCTCATACATGCTGGCAATCGTGGTGCTGATCGCCAGCATCGTCGTCCCGTTGCTGAAGATGATGATCCTGACCTTGCTGCTGCTATCGGTGCGCCGCGGATCGACCTGGCGCATCCGCGAGCAGACCAGGCTCTACACCCTGGTCGAAGTCATCGGCCGGTGGTCCATGCTCGATATCTTCGTGGTGGCACTGCTGGCATCGCTGGTGCGTGCAGGGGCGCTGGCCACGATTACGCCCGGTGCCGGAGCCCTGGCCTTTGCCTCGGTTGTCGTACTGACCATGCTCGCGTCACTGAGCTTTGATCCCCGTCTGCTGTGGGATGCGCTCGAGACGTCGCCCTCCCCCATCGAATTACAGCACTCCGATAATGCCCGAACACGTTAACCATCCTCCGCCCAACGATATACCGCAGCCAGGACGCAAGCCCCGCGCGCGCTGGCTACCCTCCCTCGTCTGGGTGATCCCGATCGTTGCCGCGGTGGTCGGACTCTCGCTGCTGGTCAGCACGCTTGCGTCGCGCGGGCCCGAGATCACCGTCACATTCCGCACTGCCGAAGGCCTGACGCCAGGCAAGACCGCCGTGCGCTACAAGGACGTCGATATCGGACTGGTCAAGACGGCACGGCTGGCAGCGGACCGTTCGCATGTGATCGCGACGATTGCGCTGACCAAGGACGCCAAAAACTTCGCCGTGGCCGACACACGCTTCTGGGTGGTACGGCCCCGCTTTGCCATGAGCGGCGTGTCCGGACTGGAGACGCTGCTATCGGGCGCATATATCGGCGTGGATGCCGGCAAGTCAGGCGAGACCACGCACAGCTTCACCGGGCTCGAGAATCCGCCGGTCATCACCACTGACGCCTCCGGCAGGCAGTTCGTGCTGCGTGCGCAGGACCTGGGCTCGCTCGACATCGGCTCACCGGTCTACTATCGTCGCGTGCGGGTTGGCCATGTGGTGGCGTACCAGCTCGAACCGAACGGCCGCGACATCACGCTGCGGGTCTTCGTCGACAAGCCCTATGACAAGCTCGTTTCCGCCGATACGCGCTTCTGGCACGCCAGCGGTGTCGACCTCAAGCTCGACGCGAACGGACTGAAGTTGTCCACGCAGTCGCTGGCCACCGTGATGCTTGGCGGCGTAGCCTTCCAGGCCCCGGAGCACTCCACCGCGCATGCCCCGGCCGCGGAGAACACCGAGTACCTGCTGGCAGCGGACCAGTCCGAAGCCATGAAGGAACCGGACGAGCTCGCCCCCGCGCTGGCAGTGCTCAACTTCGATCAGTCCGTGCGCGGCCTGTCGCCCGGTGCGCCGGTCGATTTCCGCGGCGTGACCGTCGGGCAGGTGCGCTCGATCGGTATCGAATACCAGCGTGACAAGAAGGCCTTCCGCATGCCCGTCGTGGTGGAGCTCTATCCGTCTCGCATGGGTCTGCGCGAGAAGGACGTGGCTGACGACACGCGCAAGCGCGCCATCGTGCATAGCATGGTACAGCGCGGCATGCGTGCGCAGTTGCGCACCGGCAACCTGCTGACCGGCCAGATGTATGTGGCACTTGATTTCTTTCCGAAAGCGACCTCGCCGGTTGATCTGGAACTGAACGCGCCGGTGCCTGAGCTCCCTACCACACCGGGCACCTTCGACGAGCTGCAGGCCAAGCTTGGCGACATCGTCACCAAGATCGGCAAGGTGCCGTTCGACCAGATCGGGCAGGACGCGCGCACGGCGATGGTGTCGATGAACAAGATGCTCGTCAAGGCGGACAAGCTCGTGGCACAGGTCAATGGCGATGTGGCACCACAGGTGGTCGCCGCGCTGCAGGATATGCGCCGCACACTCGCCACGGCCAATGGCGCGCTGGCCCCCGACGCATCGCTGCAACAGGATACGCGCAGGATGATGCAGGAACTTACGCAAACAGCCGTCTCGCTGCGCATGCTCACCGATTATCTCGAGCGGCATCCCGAAGCGCTCCTGCAAGGCAAGAGGGAAGAGAAATGATGAAACGCCTGACGATGCTCCTTACGCTGGCCGCCGCGGCCACGACCCTGATGAACGGCTGCGCGTCGCCCGAGGCGCGCTACTACACGCTGGCGGCCAGTCGCTCCGACGCCGCGCCGCCCGTGACCGGGCGCGCCAGCCGTAGCGGCGACCCCTTATGGATCGAAGTCACGCCGGTGCGCGTGCCCGAGCGCCTGAACCGCATTCAGCTGGTGGTGCGTGACGGCAACAGCGGTGGCCTCAGGCTGTACGACACCTCGCGCTGGACGTCGCCATTACCCAACGAACTGCGCGATGCGCTGTCGCAGCAACTGCAGGCGAGCCTCGATGCGGTGGATGTCTACCAGCGCGGCCTGTCGGCGACGCAGCCGGCATTCCGCGTGACGACCGACGTGGTAGCCCTCGACGCCGACGTGGGCAAGCGGGCAGCGGCGACCATCGCCTGGACTGTGCGGCGGCTGCCGGACGGGAAGGTCCTGAGCGGCCGCACCGAAGCAGAGGTGCCCGCGCCCGGGCAGGTGGAGGGCGTGGTGAAGGCGTATCGGGAGATCCTTGCGGCCACCGCGGCCGATATAGCGGTCGGCGTGCAATCGCTAAACCGCTAGAGTGAAACGCGCCGCACCTGGTGCCACCGCGCCACGTCTCGACGCTACCGGTTCCAGCCGACTGACTGCTGCAAGCTAAGCGCCTGTCCGTTCTTCTGGTGCATACTCCAATGTTCTGAGTGTCAGGCAACTGGAATGATGGACGATCGAACTACGGGGATTGAGCGGGCGGAGCTGTCGGCTGAACGGGGCGTTGCGCAATATCAGCGGCTGGCTTCGTTGCTGAGGTACCGCATCGCAAAAGGCGAGTATCCGCTCGGCATGCTGCTGCCGCCAATCACCCAGCTCGCGGCTGACTTGGGCGTGGCCGTCGTTACCGTCCGGCAGGCGTATGAGCTGCTTTCCAAGGAAGGGCTGATTCGTAGCCAGCGAGGCATCGGGACCCACGTGGCGGCCCTGCCCGCCGCCACGGGCGACCTCGAACTGGCGATCAACGATCCGTTCGCCGCGCCTGAAGCGCTCGCCTTTGAGGTACTCGAAGTCCGGCGCCGCACCGGGGTGCCGCAGGAACTGCTCGGACCGGGCGACCGGTCGGACGACGAATACGTCTGTGTCCGCAAGCTGCACACCTATTCCGGGGAGCCGTTCTGCTACGCGGAGATCTATGTGTTGACCCCGGTCTTCGACTCGTTGCCCAAGGACACCGCCAGGAAGAAAAAGCTGCTCGCCGCGCTGCTCGATGAACTGGGCTCGCGGGGCAAACGTGTGCGACAACGCATGACCGTGATGCCGGCGGATTTTCCCCTGTGCGACATGCTGAAAATCCCGTTCGCCACACCCGTCGCGAAGATGTCGCGACGTCTTCTTGATGGCAAAGGCTGCGTGCTGTACGCAGGCGTCACATGGTATCGGGGTGACCGCTACGTCTCCGAAATCGACATCCCCGCGTCAGCATTGAAGGCGGTGCCCGCCATTACCGAACCTCAACGCCGGGCCGCTAGCGAGCGCAAGCAGAGCTAAAGGCCCCCTCGTCCAGCCTCTAGGGTAAACAAGGGGCAGAAAAATCGTTCTTGAGACACTAATATTCCAACATTAGAATTTTAGGAGATACGCAGTGACAGAGGCGCGTTCCATTCGTTTCGCGTGACCAGCGACCAGCCGGGCGACTGCTGGTCGTCTATGCGCCGCCTCATGGCGAGAACCCGGCCCACACGATCACGGAACCCGACGGCGCTGCCGCCTGCCCGCTCAAGGCCGGGTGCGCGTGCATGCCGCCGGCGACGCCGGCACCGGCACGGTTCCCCTCATCGACCGCGAGACCGCCGGCGCGCGCTGGGTCGACATCTCGGCGCTGCGCATGCCTGCCGGCAGCGCATCGGTCTGCACTACCGAGCCTGCCGCCGAGCAGGTTCTCTACGTCGAAGACGGACGGATCGACGCGCGTGTCGACGGGCAGGACTTCGGTCTCGCCCCTGGCGATTTCCTGTTTCTTCCGCGCGTGGCCGCCGCCTCCCTGCGCTCTCAGCAGGAGCGACCTGCGTCCGGCTTCCTCATCAAAGGGCAGCTTCCTTCCACTGTTTCACATCCTCTAACAAACGGAGACAACTCATGACTGCAAGAATTCTCGAGCAGCCCACCACGTCCACCGGCGCCAAGCTGCCGCTGCCCGCCCTGCCGCAGGACAAGCTCCTGACCGTCAACATCGAGCAGATCCCGCTGATCAAGGACGTCTTTCCGGGCATCCACATCAAGCCGCTGCGCCTGGACCCGGAGCGCGGAGAGTGGGTCTTCATGGCCATCGTGGAACCCGGTTGTTCCCTGCCGATTCACTACCACACCGGGACGGCGCAGGTGTGGACCATCCAGGGCTGCTGGAAGTATCGCGAGTACCCCGACCAGCCGCAGACGGCCGGCTCCTACCTGTACGAGCCCGGCGGCTCGGTGCACACCTTCTACACCCCCGAGGACAACACCGAGGACACCATCACCATCGCCTGGATCGAAGGCGCGCAAGTCAGCTTCAACGAGGACGGCACCTTCCACTCGCTCAATGACGCGCTCTCGATCCAGTACGCCATCCAGACTCTCGCGGCGGCGCGCGGCATCGGTCCGGTGCCCTACGTCCGCGGCAACGGCGCCGACGTGGCCGGTTCCTGACCGGAAAGAGAGAACAGTCATGGACGACTTCGCAGGTAAGGTCGCGGTGATCACCGGCGCGGGCAGCGGCTTCGGCCGCGAACTCGCGCGCATCGGCAGCCAACTGGGCATGAACCTCGTGCTCGCCGATGTGCAGCGCGATGCTCTCGATGCGACGGCAGCGGAGATGCAAGCCGCCGGCACGCGGGCGATCGCCGAGGTAGTGGATGTTGCCAAGAGCGAGCAAGTGCAGCGCCTCGCCGACGTCGCTTTCGGCGAGTTCGGCAATGTGCATCTGCTGTTCAACAACGCCGGCGTCGGCGGCTCCGGACTGCTGTGGGAAACCACTGAAGCCGACTGGCAATGGGTAATGAGCGTGAACCTCACGGGCGTGGTGAACGGCGTCCGCCACTTCGTGCCGCGCATGCTCGCTGCGAATGCGCAGGGCGAGCCCGGCCATATCGTCAACACCGCATCGGTGGCCGGCTTGCTATGCCCGCCGCTGCTGGGCGTCTACAACGTCAGCAAGCACGGCGTCGTGGCGCTGACCGAAACGCTGCATCACGACCTGCGGCTCGCCAAGAGCAGCATCGGCGTGTCGGTGCTTTGCCCGGGCTTCGTGCCCACGGGGATCGCACAGTCGGAGCGCAATCGCCCGGCCGATCTTGCCAACGCAGCGGCGCCGAGCGCGTTGCAGTTGGCGGCCAAGGCGCAGTTTGAGAAGGATGTCTCTTCCAACAAGATTACCGCGGCCGAGGTTGCTCAACTGACCTTCGATGCGATCCGCACCGAGCGCTTCTACGTGTTCACGCACCCGGAGATGCTGCCCGCCGTTCAGGCCCGCTTCGACGCCGTGTTGGGGGACGGCGGACTGGGCGATCCGTTTGCGACCGATCCGGGAGGCAAGCTGGCAACCGCTTCTTGAAGAGCCAGCATATCGAGCTCGATCAGTACGTGTCGTTGCCGAACGGCATCGGGCTGCACTACGCGAGCGTCGGCGAGCCGGGCACGTCCTCGTGCTGTTCGCGCCGGTGACACAGGAACTCGCTCCACCACTACAAAGATTGGAGACTCCGAAATGAAAATGAACATCACCCGGACGATGCTGGTCCTGCTGCCCCTGTTGGCGACGCCACTCGTCAGCACGGCCTGGGAGCGCGGCAAAGTCGAAACTTTCGCCACCTTGCCTGCTGGAGAGGCGCATCCCGAGGGCATCACCGTGGACCGCGAGGGCAACGTCTACGTCACCACGGTGGCGCTGCACAAACCGGAGTCGAGCGAGGGAACGCTCGTTGTGTTCGACCGCAAGGGCAGGCACCTGCGCACTGTGGGCGTCAAGGGCTCGGGCAGATCGCTGCTCGACACCCACTTCCACCCCAGGACGGGCAAGTTGCTCGTGGCCGATTACATTGCCGGCAAAGTCCTGAGCGTTGATACCAAGACGGGTGACTCCTCAGTGTTCATGACGGTGACGGGCGTGAACCCGGGCCTCAACTCAATCACGTTCGACGCCGCCGACAACGCGTACGTGACCGACTCCCACCAAGGCATCATCTGGAAGGTCGGGCCGGACGGCGGCGAAGGGGCGGCATGGGTCACGAGCCCGCTGCTCAAGCCGAGGGCGGGGGCGATCGGCGCGAACGGCCTGGTGTTCAACAACAAGAAGACGGCGTTGTTCGTCGCCAATACGGCGAATGACACCATCGTCAAGATACCGCTGACCGGCCCGACGCTCGAACCCGGCACGCCGGAAGTCTTCGTCAACCGCGTCGGCGCCGGGCCCGACGGTCTGCACATCGACGAGCGCGACAACCTCTGGGTTGCGTGCAACCAGTCCAACGAGATTGTCGTGCTCGAGCCGACCAAGGGCCGGGTGATTGCCAAGCTCGGCGACTTCGCAGGCATCGATCGTAAGGGGGCACCCAAAGGCCTTCTCTGGCCGAATACCTTCGCATTGCACGGTGACGACATTCTTGTCACCAACCTGTCGATGGATCTTGGCACAGTCGCTAGGGAGCTTGCCGACGAGTTTGGCATGCCGCATCTCAAGACCATGAATCTGGGGACGATCGATGGACCGTGGGCTCAGCAGGTGAAGGTCCACACGGTCTCGAAAATCAAGAAGCGGATACCGGAAGGTCCGGACCTCCTTTGGAAAACAAAATGAGAGAGAACAGAATGAAAGCCGTTCCGCACACAGCGTTGCAGATCTGCTCGCTCCTGAAGACGAATGGCGAACTCGAGCTGTCCCTGGCCGAGTTCGAGGTTCCGCAACCTGCCGACGGCGAGGTGCTCGTGCGCGTCGAAGCCGCGCCGATCAACCCATCCGATCAAGTCCTGCTGTTCGCCAGTGCCGATCTTGACCTGAATACGTTGCGCGCCACCGGCAGCGCGTCGCGGCCCGTGGTCACCGCGCAGGTGCCGACCGGCGCGCTGGGCAACATGGCCGCGCGTCTCGGCCTATCGCTGCCGATCGGCAACGAGGGTTGCGGAGTGGTCGTGGCTGCCGGCCATTCGCCGGCCGCGCAGGCCCTGCTCGGCAAGACGGTGGCCGTGATCGGCGGCTCGATGTTCTCGCAATACCGGACGGTGCCCGTCGAGATGTGCCTGGTGCTGCCCGACGGCACCGAGCCCGCCGACGGCGCCTCGAGCTTCGTCAACCCGCTCACCGCGCTCGGCTTGGTCGAGACGATGCGCAGCGAAGGGCATCGCGCGCTCGTGCACACCGCGGCGGCGTCGAGCCTGGGCCAGATGCTCAACCGCATCTGCCTCGAAGACGGCATCGATCTCGTCAACGTCGTGCGCAAGCCCGAGCAGGCCGCGCTGCTACGTTCGCAGGGCGCGAAGCTCGTCGTCGACACGAGCGCGCCGGACTTCGAAGAAGCCCTGCTCGCCGCCATCGACGCCACCGGAGCGACGATCGCATTCGACGCCGTGGGCGGCGGCCGGCTCGCCGGGCAGATCCTGTCCGCGATGGAAGCCTCGCTCGCGCGCAAGATGACGGCCTTCAGCCCCTATGGCTCGCCGCGACACAAGCAGGTCTATTCGTACGGGCTGCTGGACGGCGGCCCGGCCGTCCTGGAGCGCGGCCGCTTCGGCATGGCCTGGAGCTTCTGCGGCTGGCTGCTCACGTATTTCCTGGAAAAGGCGGGCGCCGAGACCGTGCAGCGCCTGAAGCAGCGCGTGGCGTCGAACCTGAAGACGACCTTCGCGAGCGCGTACACCAAGGACGTGTCGCTGGCGCAGGCGTTAAGCCGCGAAGAGATCGCCATCTACAGCAAGCGCGCCACTGCCGCGAAGTATCTGGTCTGCCCGAACAAGGATCTATGCTCATGACCTCTGTCAAAGTCAGCTTCAACGTACCTCGGACACATCGTGCGGGAGCCGGTCCACCGCTTGCTGCAGACACTGCCACGCCGTCGGGGCGGTCTGCGCTGGCTTCGGCGCGGACTACTGGCTCGAGCGCCGAGCGCGGCCTGCGCGAAAGCGTGCTGCGTCTGCTCTCGACATGAGAATGAACACAGCCAAGTGGAGAGTTTCATGAAAAGGTTTGAGGGTTGGTAAGGTCGTGATCGTGGTCGGCGCGGCAGGCAAAGACAACATGGGGCAGTGCATTGCCCGGCGCTTCGCCGACGAGGGCGCCAGCGTGGTTGTGGCTGGGCGACACGCGGAGCCGTTGGCACAATTGGCCAGCGAAATCGGAGGCGCCAGCCGGCTTTGCGACTTCACGCGCAAGGAAGACATCGATGCGCTAGTCGCGTTCGCGCGCGAGCGCTACGGCCGCGTCGATGTCGGCATCAACGCCACAGGCTGGGGACTTCTCCGGCCGTTCGAAGACACGAGTGAGGAAGAGCTACACGCGATCATGGGCCTCCAGTTCAAGGCGCCGTTTCAGTTCATGCAGGCGCTCGTGAAAGCCATGAGGGAAAATCCGACGCCGGGGGGCTCGATCATCATGATCTCGTCGGCGACCGCGACGATCATGCTCGAGAACCATGCCGCCTATATGGGCACCAAGGCTGGCACCGACCATGTCGTGCGCTGTGTGGCCAACGAGTTCGGCCAATTCGGAATTCGCGCCAATTCGATCTCTCCTGGCATCACTCGCACGCCGATGTCGGGTGACGCCCTGAACATCCCCCGAAATATTGCAGGCCTTCGTGGCCTGCTATCCGCTCGGACGTATTGGCACTGTGGACGTCGTCGCCGAAGCGGCGCTGTGGTTGGCAAGCGAAGCGTGCTTCATGACAGGACAGGACCTGCAGGTCAGTGGCGGCCTGACGCTACGCCGCAATCCGACAATCACGGAAATGGGCGCTGCCTATGCCCGGGCTACGGCGCACCTGTCGGCAGGATGTGACTAAATCAAGTGAAAGGAAATGGCATGAGCAACTTCACATTAACATCGCCTGAATTCAAGGATCAGGATCCGTTGCAACTGGTGCATGAGTTCGACGGCTACGACGGCACCGGCCAGAACCGTTCGCCCGCGCTGCAATGGCAGGGCGCGCCGGAAGGCACCAAGAGTTTCGCGCTCACGCTGTACGACCCGGACGCGCCCACCGGCAGTGGCTTCTGGCACTGGATCCTGTTCGACATCAATTCGTCCGTCACCCAGCTCGCCGCAGGCCTGGGCTCCAGCAACGGCACTGACCTGGGCGCCAGCGGCACTCAGGCCGCCAACGACTACGGCGCCATCGGCTACGGCGGTCCCTGCCCGCCCAAGAGCTTGCCCGCGCACCGCTACATCTTCACCTTGCACGCGCTGGGCGTTCCCGAACTGGAGTTGCCGGCCAACCCGACCAATGCTGTGGTGCGCTTCTTCATCTCCCAGAACACACTCGCCACGGCTACCCTGACCGGCCTCTACAAACGCTAGATGGCGTGCTGTACGCAGGCGTCACATGGTATCGGGGTGACCGCTACGTCTCAGAGATCGGCATCCCCGCGTGCGCATTGAAGGCGGTGCCCGCCATCACCGAACCCCAACGCCGGGCAGTTAGCGAGCGCAAGCAAGGTTAAAGGGCCCTTTAGGGTAAACAAGGGATGAAAAATCCTTTCTTAGCCCCTAACATTCCAACATTAGAACTTTAGCAGTATCCAGTGACATGCAGGCCCGACGGCGGTTAGCCAGGCTTCATCGTTGCGCTGGACGCTTCTATTCCTCCGGCGCGTTGCCGCCGTAGCTCTGGGTTTCCCGCCGGACCGGCGTGCCTCTTCTGTGTCGTCAAAGGACGGCTTCCTTCCACTGATTCATATCCTCTAACAAACGGAGACAACTCATGACTGCAAGAATTCTCGAGCAGCCCACCACGTCCACCGGCGCCAAGCTGCCGCTGCCCGCCCTGCCGCAGGACAAGCTCCTGACCGTCAACATCGAGCAGATCCCGCTGATCAAGGACGTCTTTCCGGGCATCCACATCAAGCCGCTGCGCCTGGACCCGGAGCGCGGAGAGTGGGTCTTCATGGCCATCGTGGAACCCGGTTGTTCCCTGCCGATTCACTACCACACCGGGACGGCGCAGGTGTGGACCATCCAGGGCTGCTGGAAGTATCGCGAGTACCCCGACCAGCCGCAGACGGCCGGCTCCTACCTGTACGAGCCCGGCGGCTCGGTGCACACCTTCTACACCCCCGAGGACAACACCGAGGACACCATCACCATCGCCTGGATCGAAGGCGCGCAAGTCAGCTTCAACGAGGACGGCACCTTCCACTCGCTCAATGACGCGCTCTCGATCCAGTACGCCATCCAGACTCTCGCGGCGGCGCGCGGCATCGGTCCGGTGCCCTATGTCCGCGGCAACGGCGCCGACGTTATCGAGGGATAAAAAGCGACAGACACCAAGGCAGGCCGCTCGCCGGCCTGCGCGGTGCCGTTCCTCTGCTCCTTACAGGCCAGCGTGTACGACACCGATCAGATCAATCAGTGACGATCCATCAATCCGCGAGATTGAGAGAGTGCAAGATGAGAATGATCAAAGCCGAGAGGATGTCGATACTGCCGATGCTGATGTTGCTCGTATTGCTGGCGACGCCGCTAGCCGCAAGAGCCTGGGAGCGCGGCAAGGTTGAGACATTCGCCACGTTGCCCGCCGGTGAGGCGCATCCCGAGGGGATCACCGTGGACCGCGAGGGCAACGTCTACGTCGTCACGGTAGCGGCGAACAAACCCAGGACGAGCGAGGGCACGCTACTTGTGTTCGATCCGCGGGGCAAGCACCTGCGCACTGTCACCATCAAGGGCTCGAGCAGATTGTTGCTTGACCTCGGCTTCCATCCCCGGACGGGCCAGTTGCTCGTCGTCGACTACAAGGGCGCGAAGGTCCTGAGCGTCGATCCCAGGACGGGTGCCTCGTCCGTGTTCATGACGGTCACCGGCAAGAACCCCGGCCTCGACGGGTTGACGTTCGACCCCGCCGGAAACGTCTACGTGACCGACGCCCACCAGGGCATCATCTGGAAAGTCGGACCCGATGGCGGCGAAGCGTCGGCATGGGTCACCACCCCGCTGCTGAAGCCCACGCGGATACCACCGACCATCGGCGCCAATGGCCTGGCGTTCAACAACAAGAAGACGGCCTTGTTCGTTGCCAATACGGCGAACGACATCGTTGTCAGGATACCGGTGACCGGCCCGACGTTCGAGCCCGGCACGCCGGAAGTCTTCGTCAACCGGATCGGCGGCGGACCCGACGGCCTGATCATCGACGAGCACGACAACCTCTGGATCGCGTGCAACCAGTCCAACGAGATTCTCGTGCTCGAGCCGACGCAGGGCCGGGTGATTGCCAAGCTCGGCGATTTCGGTGGCATCGATCACAACGGGACGCCGATCGGCTTCCTCTGGTCGAACAGCCTCGTCTTCCATGGCGACGACATTCTTGTCACCAACCTCTCGCTCGATGTCGAGACGGCCATTTCGCAGCTCAGTGACGAGCTTGGCCTGGCCCATCTTGTGGGCAAGAATCTGCGCACCATCGATGGGCCGTGGGCGCGCCAGGTGAAGACCCACACCATCTCGAAAATCAAGAGGCCGATACCAGAACGTCTTGCGCTCGACCGCGGTCCACGTCAACAAGATCCTGGTCGCTGACCGCACGACGCACGACACCGATCGACGAATGCTTGCAGCCGATGATGGTGGACGAATTCAACTGTAGCTAATCCAGCCGGAGCCCGACCGATGACCGATGCGTTGTTGCAAGCCCGATGTCGCGGCCGATCGGCCGGGAACGGCGGCCTCCGGGCCAGCCGTCATACATTGCCCCAACGGGATGAAAAGGAAATGAAGAAAGAGCAGACAACGGGGCCGCTCGCCGGCGTGAAAGTCGTCGACATCACGTCAGTGTTCATGGGGCCTTCTGCCACCCAGATGCTGGCTGACCTGGGCGCCGACGTGATCAAGGTCGAGCCTCCGAGCGGAGACAGTACGCGCGGCATAGGTCCCTGCGGCGATGAAAAGATGGGCCCGCTATTCCTTGGCCTGAACCGCAACAAACGCAGCATCGTGCTTGACCTGAAAGCGCCCGAGGGGCGGGAGGCCCTGCTTTGCCTGGTACGGGATGCCGACGTACTGGCCTACAACGTGCGCCCGCAGGCGATGCAGCGGCTGGGGCTGGACTATGAAACGCTGTCGGCCATCAATCCGCGCCTAGTCTATGTCGGCATGTTCGGCTTTTCGCAGCGGGGACGCTACGCGCCGCAGGCTGCCTTCGATGACCTGATCCAGGCCGCAACCGGCCTGCCGCTGGCCGTTTCGCTGGGCAGCGGCGACAGCCCCCGGTATCTGCCAATCACCATCGCGGATCGCTCGGTTGGGCTCTATGCTTTCGGCGTGATCTGTGCCGCCTTGTATTCGCGCACGAGCACCGGCAAGGGCCAGCGCGTTGATGTCCCGATGTTCGAGACCATGGTTCCCTATGTGATGGGAGACCACCTGTATGGCGAGACCTTCGTCCCGCCAAAGGGCGGCTTCGGCTATCCGCGCCTGCTCTCGCCCGAGCGGCGACCGTACAAGACGAAGGACGGACATGTCTGCTGCCTGATCTATCACGATCATCATTGGCGGGCCTTCCTCCGGGTCGTTGGCAAGCCGGAGTTGTACGACACCGATCCGCGCTTCGCCAACATCAACACCCGCACCGCCAACATCACCGACCTGTATGCCATGGTCAGCGACGAAATGGCCAAGCGCAGCACCGAGGAATGGCGCACCCTGCTCAAGGAGGCCGATGTTCCGGTCTTTCCGATGCACACGTTCGAGTCGCTGCTGGACGATCCCCATTTGCAGGACATCGGTTTCTTCAGCGAATCGGACCACCCGGCCGTCGGGCGTATCCGGGAGATGGCCGTGCCCAGCGAATGGCATGGCACCCCACCGACAAGCCGCCGCCATGCACCCGGCCTGGGTGAGCACAGCCGTGAGGTACTGCGTGAGGCCGGCTACGACGACGCCGCCATCGATGCGCTGTACGCGTCGGGCATCTTAGGGGATGGGCCGAAAGCGCGCCACGCCAAAGGAGAATCCAGCCATGAGTGAAGAATTGCTGAGCGAGGTCCGGGGCGCAGTGCTCTACCTGACCATCAACCGCCCGGAGCGCCGCAATGCCATCACGCCGGGAGTGGTGCAGGGACTTCGCGACGGCATCGTGCGCGCCGATCGCGATGCCGACATCCGCGCCGTGGTCATTACCGGAACGGGCGAGCAGGCGTTCTGCGCCGGCGCCGATCTGCAGACCGGCAAATCCTTTGCCTTCGATTACGCCGAGCCCTACCTGGGGATGGCGGACCTTTTCCGCTGCGCCAGGCAGTCGACGGTGCCGCTGATCGCCCGTGTCAACGGCGCCTGTATGGCGGGTGGCATGGGGCTGATGGCGATGTGCGATCTGGCGATAGCCAGCGAAGGCGCCCGCTTCGGCCTGCCGGAGGTCAAGCTGGGCTTGTTCCCGGCGCAGGTCCTGAGCGTGCTGCAGAACCTGGTGCCACGTCGCACGCTCACCGAATTGTGCCTGTGCGGCGAGCCACTGTCCGCGAGGGAAGCGCTGGCCGCGGGACTCGTCAACGATGTCAGCGACGATCTCGACGCCAGGCTGGACTTGCTGCTGACCCGCTTGCTGAATAATTCGCCCGCCGCCATCCGGCGGGGGCTGTACACGCTCAAGCATATGGAAGCCATGTCGTTCGAGCAGTCCATGGCGTTCACGGAAAGCCAGATCGGGCTGTTTGCACTGACCGAGGACGCGCGCGAAGGCCAGCTGGCATTCCGCGAGAAGCGCCAGCCCAAGTGGACTGGCAGATAGGGAGATGGGAATGGACGTGAAAACGGTCCGCATTGGCGGGGCTTCCGGGTTCTGGGGCGACAGCAGCGTTGGTGCGCCACAGCTTGTGCGCCACGGCGATATCGATTACCTGGTGTTCGACTACCTGGCCGAACTGACCATGTCGATTCTCGCCGCCGCCCGATTGCGCAAGCCGGAACTGGGCTACGCCACCGATTTCGTGACGGTGACAATGAAGGCCCTGCTCGGAGAGATTGCCGAGCGTGGGATTCGCGTGGTCAGCAATGCCGGCGGCATGAACCCGCACGGGTGTGCGCAGGCAATTGCCGCCCTGGCCGCGGAACAGGGCCTGACGCTGCGCATCGCCGTGGTGGAAGGCGATGACGTGATGCCCCTGCTTCCACAGCTGCGCGAAGCCGGTGTGCAGGACATGCAGAAAGGCCGCCCCCTGCCGGAGAAAGTGGTCAGCGCCAACGCGTACCTGGGGGCCTTGCCGATCAAACAAGCGCTGGACCAGGGCGCCCAGATCGTCATCACCGGACGCTGCGTGGACAGTGCCGTGACGCTCGGCGTGCTGATGCACGAGTTCGATTGGCAGGCGGACGACTATGACCGCCTGGCGCAAGGCAGTCTGGCCGGGCACATCATCGAGTGTGGGTGCCAGGCCACGGGAGGCTTGCATACCGACTGGGAAAGCGTCCCGGACTGGCACGACATCGGCTATCCGGTGGTCGAGTGCCGTGCCGACGGCACCTTCCTTGTCGGCAAGCCGCCCGCTACCGGCGGACTGGTCAATACCGCCACGGTCGGCGAGCAGGTTCTGTACGAGATCGGCGACCCGGCCACCTACCTGCTGCCAGACGTCACCTGCGATTTCACGCAGGTAAACCTTCGGCAGGCCGCACCGGACCTGGTGGAAGTCAGCGGCGCACGCGGACGGGCCCCAGGCAAAGCCTACAAAGTCTGTGCCACCTATGTCGACGGCTTTCGCTGCAACGCGCAGCTTTCCATCGTCGGCGTCGACGCGGTCGCCAAGGCGGAACGGACGGCGGAGGCGATCCTTGCGCGCACGCGTAAGCTGTTCGGGGAGAACGGGTGGGGAGACTACAGTCGCACCCGCATAGAGGTGCTGGGAGCGGAGTCCTGCTTTGGGCCACATGCTGCCGTCCGACACACCCGCGAGGCGGTGATGCGGCTGGCGGTGATGCATCCCGAGAAGGCGGCCCTGGAACTGTTCGCGCGGGAAATTGCCGCGGCGGGGACCAGTTGGGCGCCGGGCACGACGGGCTCGGCTGGCGGGCGTTCCAGTCCCTCGCCATCGATCCGCCAGTATGCATTCCTGCTTGACAAGAGCGCCCTGACCCCGGCGGTGGTGATGGACGGCGTACGCAGCGGCGTCACCGTTCCTTCGGGCAGCCCGGCGGCACCGGTCGCGCCCGCGGCACCTGCAGTTGCTGAACAAACGGGCGCCGGCCCTGCGGAACACGATACCGTCGAAGTTCCGCTGATACGGCTTGCCTATGGCCGTAGCGGCGACAAGGGGGATACTTCCAACATCGGTCTGATCGCCCGCCGGCCGGCGTACCTGCCCGTGCTGCGGGCCGAAGTGACGGTGGCGCGCGTGGCGGACTGGCTTGGGTACCTGGTGAAGGGGCCGGTGACATGCTACGACCTGCCCGGCTTCGACGCCATGAACTTTGTCTGCGAGTCGGCCCTGGATGGCGGTGGCATGGCGTCGCTGCGCAATGATCCGCTTGGCAAGGGCATGGCGCAGATCCTGCTTACCATGCCGGTGCGCATACCGCGGGGGTTGTTGTCATGACGAGCAATGCGTCCAACGCAGCTGCCAACGAGGGCGTCATCCTCGCCGACGACGGCATCGGCGGCGTGACGCGATATCGACAACTGGCCAGCGTCATCCGGCACAAGATCGTTTCGGGCGAGTACCCTGTGGGCATGCAGCTGCCAACCGTGGACAGCCTCGCGCAAACCTACGGGATCGCCAAGGTCACCGTGCGCCAGGCCTTTGCCGCGCTGACGGAAGAGGGGCTGGTCAGCAGCCAGCGCGGTCGTGGCACCCACGTCATGAAGCAGCCGCCAGCACCCGGAGAAGGCCTGCGCTCCGCCATCAATGACGAATCGGCCCATGGCAGCGAGCTGGAAATCCGCATCCTAGAAATGCGCGAGGGCGTGGCGCTGCGGCCGGGGCTGGCCCGCCGCGGCACGCCGCTGGACAGCTATGTGATGGTCCGCAAACTGCATTTGCATGGCGGCACGCCATTCTGCCTGATCGAGGTGTATGTGGCCTCGTCAGTCTTTGCCCGCTTTCCCCGCGGTGGCGAAAAGCACCACAAGCTCGGTCACCTGCTGCGCCAGGTCGAAGGCGATCGCCTTGGCATGATGCAGCAGACCATGACGGTTGAGCCGGCCGACTATATCCTGGCACGCGACCTCGCTTATGGCTTCGGGGCGCCAATCGCCAGGATCGTCCGGTCGACGCTGGACGTCGACGGCAATGTGCTGCTGGCAGGGGAGTTCTGGTATCGCGGCGACCGGTTCATCCTGGATGTGGAGATGCCAGCCAAGCTGACCGAACACTACCCCGCGCTCGCCATCCCCGACAGCCGTCGCTGAGCGCGACAGACTTCACCATTCAAGCGAGGAGACATCCGAATGACATCATCCTTTGTACGGAGGGCCACCGAAGTGCCCGCGTACGCACCGGCCAACCATACGGGAACGGCGAACCAGCGCATCATCGGCAAGGAGACTGTCGGCGCGCGCCGGCTCGAGGTCCTGCTGGGCACGATTTCGCGGGGCCACGGCGCATTGCCGCATGCACACCCGGACCTCGAGCAGGCATCGCTCCTGCTCGCCGGCGAGGGTCTCGGCGAACTACCGGGAAAGCAGCGCATCTTGCGTGCAGGGGACTGGAGCTTCAATGCGGCCGGCGTCTTCCATCGCTTCGAGGTCATCAGCGACGAACCGGTACAGGTGATGGTGGTCTACGCGCCGCCGTACAGCGAAAACCCGAACGCAGCAGTGACCGCGACCGGCCCGGACGACCCGCGCCTTCAGGCCGGTGCCGCCGAGGTCCGCGACGTTCCCGCCAGCACCGAACCGATCGCGCTGCCGCACTACCGTGGCGCGCTCGCCAGGCCGGTCATCACACGCCAGACCGTCGATTCCCGCTTTCTCGACATCTACATGGTCGACCTCGATCCAGATGGCGGCGCCGAGCCGCACAGGCTTGGCGAGACCGAGCAGGTGCTCTTCGTGCGTGGCGGCACGATTCACGGTCGCATCGAAGGCGAGCGCTTCGCCGCCGGGACTGGGGAGTGGGTCTACATTCCCGACGGTGCGGAGCTCAGCTTCGAATCGGCGGACGGGACGTGCGAGCTGATTGTCATTCGCGCACACGATCCGCTGTCCTGACGCAAGCTCGGCCAAGTCAATCAATCAGATCCCGAGATGCGGGAGGAGACAAGATGATCCAGCGATTTCCCCGGCGACGCATGCTCGCCCTGCTGTCCGGACTGGCCGCTGCTGCCGCGGCCCCGCAATTGGTGTGGGCAGCGGGCCTGAACGAGTATCCGGACAAACCGATCCGTGTCGTCGTGCCGTTCCCTGCAGGCAGTGGCACGGACAACATCGCGCGCTACATCGCGCGGACCATCACTGCCCAGACCGGACAGTCCGTCGTCGTGGAAAACCGACCCGGTGCCAACGGGTTCATCGCGGCCACGGCGGTCGCGACAGCGCCCGGAGATGGGTACACGATGCTCATCACGACAAATACCACCCACGCAGCCAATGCGTCCCTGTTCAGGAAGCTGCCCTATGATCCCATCAAGGACTACGCGCCAGTTTCGCTGATCGCCAAGAGCGGATTGGTCCTGGTGGTGCCATCCGACAGCCCGGTGCAGAAGGTGTCAGAACTGACCACGCTGGCGAAATACCGGCAAGGCAAGATGACCTTCGCCAGCGGCAGTTCCTCCACCCGGGTCGCCAGTGAGCTCTACAAGATGATGAGCGGCGCACCGGCACTGCATGTGCCCTACAAGGGCGTGCCGCAGGGCCTGACCGACTTGATGGGCCACCAGGTCGACTTCATGATTTCCGATATCAATCCGGCCCTGCCCCTGATCCAGAACGGCAAGCTGCGCGCAGTCGCCGTGACCACGTCCAGGCGCAATCCCCTGCTCGGCAATGTCCCGACCATGGCGGAAAGCGGCCTGCCAGGGTACGAGATGACGGCCTGGGTGGCTGCCTTCTTCCCTGCCAATACGCCAAAGCCGATCGTCGCGCGGATGAGCGATCTGATTCGACAAGGGCTGACGAGCCCGGCGGCTACCGAACACTTCAGCCGGACAGGAGGCCAACCCTCCCCATCGACGCCAGAAGAGCTGGCAGCGTTCGTGCGCGGCGAGACCGTGAAATGGGCTGAGGTGATCAAAGCCGCCGGCATCCAGCCGGATTGACCTGCGCCTTCGGCGGCCAGCCTCTTTCCTCCCCAGGAGGCTGGCTACTTGCCCGGCCCCTTCGATTTCGTCATGTTCGCGCAGGCGGTTGAGCAGTGCCTGCGGGCAGGCGCTCCCAACCACTTGGCGGCAGTCAGAACATCCGGATCAGCCGGACCTGGGTGAACTTTGCGTGCTTGGCATTGCGCGACGATGTCGTCGCCATGTACTGCACGGTCAATGCCACATCGACCACCGGGATCATCGTCGTGAAGAACGCCCCCAGGTTGTTGGAACGGAAACGGCTTGCGCCCAGCGGATTGTTCTCGTCGTCCTGATACTGCTGGATCCGGATCCCATGCACGCCCAACACCCCGATCGGCGTTTTATACCCGGCAGCGAGCTCCACGCCGAACCAGTTGCCGCTGCGTACATCGTTGTCCCTGTTGCGGCTGTTCAGGCCCGCGGATACCTTGGCCGCGAAGGCCAGGTTCGATGTGGGCAGATAGGCCACCTGGATGGCAGGGCGCACCGTGTAGAAGTTGCCGTTCCCGATATCCGGGCCGGCGTCGGCGCTGTACTTCCCCGTCGGCACCACCAGCGCAGCGCTGCCCAGCACCCGCAGCTTGTCGCCCAGGTAGTGCCAGCCGGCGATGAGCTCGACGTCCCCGATACCGCTGACGTCGCCGCTTTCGCTCGCGCCCTGCGCCTTGAGCGCGCCCTGGTACTGGCTGCTGAATTGCCCTTGCACGGCGCTCTGCACGTCGGCTGGAACCGCGGGATTCCAGTTGAGCACCGGTGTGGCGCCGCTTGTGCTGATCGATTGCGATTTCCTGGCGAACGGAACGTCGACGGCGAACGCCAGCCGCCCGCCGCCAAACTGCTCGCTGGTGATATAGCCGAGCACGAGGTCCCAGCGCGTCATGGTGCCGGAGGCTGGAATCTCTGCCGTGCTGCGCGAGTAGGTCGGATACAGGGCCGAAGGCGTCGGCTTGGGCAAGGCAACCGTGCCTCCGGGAATGCCTTGGGTCAGCTGCCCACCATCATCCCCGGTCACCTTGCTAACACTGACGTGGGTGGCGGCGAGCGCGCTGATAAAACCGGTCTGGTTGGGCGGCGCAAACATCTCGCCGCCCAGGCTTCCGGCAAGGTTGTAGCGTGGCTCGAAGCCCTCCGCCCCCAATCCCGTGCAAGACCACGCAAGCATGGTCCATGAAACGACGGAGCGAAGCGCGTCCGCTGTTCTCCTTGCCATCTTTGTCTCCTCCGGTATCAAAGCCGTTTTGCTTTTTTTGACGACCCGGGACCGACGCTTGCCTCGACCGGGGCCGGTGTGTTCGCCCGCGGTTATCGCGGGATGCCTCTGGTCGGGCGGCGTACCTTCGCCAGCGCATCGCTGGCGCGCGGGGGCGCACGCCCAAGCGATCAGGGCAAGCCGGTCTCAGCCGGCGGCCTGCAAAGTGCGAGGCAAGCCTTCGGCCAGAGGGCTGTCCGCGCCGAGCATCGCAAGCGATTCGCGCACGATGTCGTCGAGGGCCTCGAGCGGGCCATCGTGCAGCACGGTGCGATCGGGGCGCACGACCGCGATCCAGCCGACAGGTGCGGCCCCGGGCACGAGCTGGTCCGACATGTCCTCCCAGGAATGTCCGTCCTGCGGTTCGTGCGCCTCCTGCGGCCCATGCTCGCCTTGCCCGCAATGGCGCAGCTGCACGATGGCGCCGCCTGCCTGTCGCCATGCCGCCAGAAGGCTACGGTCCAGCAGCGGCGCGGGATCGCAGCCGAATCCCGCCAGCACGAGCCGCGCCCCGAGCGCATCGTCGCTCGGCACGATGGGTGCGCCCGGCCCGCGGCGCACAAGCCCTTGCGGCAGCAGACCGCCGCGCAGCAGCCTCGCGCGCGTCTTGCCGCGCTGGAACAGGCCGCACCTGAAACGCGCGGGAGGCTTGATCTTCAGATCCTCGAAGAAGGCTCGAGCCCAGGGCATGCGCTGCATCAGCGCCATTGCACCATGGACGGCGAATGCCGCCAGCCTGTTGCGCGGCATCACCAGCCGGCCCATCAGGAGCGCCAGATTGATGATGGAGCGGGCATGTGGGCGCCGCTCGGTGTCGTAGGTTTCGAGAATGGCGGGCGTCGCCCTTCCCTGCACGACCCAGGCGAGCTTCCAGCACAGGTTGGCCACGTCGCGCAGCCCGGCAACGAGCCCCTGGCCGACGAAGGGTGGCGTGATATGCGCGGCGTCGCCCACCAGGAAGGCCCGGCCCTTGGAGAAGCGATCGACGATGCGCGCATGGAACCGGTAGACCGCTGTGCGCTCGATCGTGATGTCCTCCGGCTTGCACCAGGGGGCGAGCAGTTCGCGGATCTTGTCCGGCGATTCCATCTGTTCACGCGTCTCGCCGGGCTGCAGCATGAACTCCCAGCGTTGCCTGCCGCCCGGGGCAACCATGTGCGGCGTAGGCCGGCGCGGGTCGCACAGGAATTCGACATGGTCGATTGGGTTGGGCACGTTCAAGGCGTCGACGATTAGCCAGTCCTGCGTGAAGGTCTTGCCTTCGAAGGCGAGGCCGGCGTGGCGCCGCACGAAAGAATTGGCGCCGTCCGCGCCTACGATATAGCGCGCGCGCACGGTGGCCGTGTCACCGCCGGGAAGGCACATCGTGGCCCGCACCGCTTCGCCATCGTCGTCGAAACCGGTGAGGTCGGCGCCGAGAGCGATGCTCACGCTGGGATAGCGGATCAAGCGGGCGCGCAAGGCGCGTTCGAGATCTGGCTGATAGAACGTGACCAGGCGCGGGTGGCAGTCCATGGTGCCCGCTGTGTTGGCACGCGCGTATCTGCCGAACAGCGGCGAATGCATCTGCACCTTGGCAATGGCCAGCGTATCGAACGCGCCTTCCTCGAGCCCTGCCATCTGCAGGATGCGCAGCGCTTCGTTATCGAGCGCGATGGCCCGGGGCGCGGTGAAAATATCCGCGGCCTTGTCGATGGCCAGGGTACGGACGCCGTAGCGTCCCAGCAGGTTGGCCGCGGTGGCGCCGACCGGACCCAGGCCCACTAGGAGGACGTCGACCTGCTCGGGCAATGTGGTATTCATGAGCGGTTTCTCTACGGGAGGGGACTCGGCGCGTTCACACCGGGCCGTTGAAGTCGAGAGGAAACGGAAACGGTCCGAGCAGATCCTGCACGCGCGCCACGTCCGCGGCGGGGCATTGGACGAAAGCGACGGTGCCGCGCCGGATATCCGGCCCCACGCGCACGCTGGCGGCCATGCCGGCCTGCGCCAAAATCTCTCGGAACACTTGCTCGGCAGCGCGCATGCGAAGCTCGGCCCGGGCCACCTTGCCGATGGAGGTCAGCGGCATCTCCTGCAGGATGTCGATGCGCACTGGCACTGCGGCGCGTTCCGGCACGAGGTTGCGCGCCGCCGCCAGCAGTTCGTCGGCAGCCGGGGTGAAGCCTGGCTTGAGCGTGACGTAGGCGACTGGCAATTCCCCGCTGTGCGCATCCGGCTGGCCGACCGCGGCCGCCATCGCCACGGCCGGATGCTGCAGCAGCGCGTCCTCGATCATCGCCGGATCGATGTTGTGACCGCCGCGGATGATCAGCTCCTTGGCGCGGCCGGTCAGATGCAGATAGCCGTCGGCATCGAGATGGCCGAGGTCGCCGGTATTGAGCCATCCCGGATTGAGCCAGATGCCTCGATTATCTTGCTCGCGCAGATAGCCGGGAAACACATTCGGACCGTTGATGCCGATGACGCCGGTTTCGCCCGGCGCGCACGGCTCGGTGGCGCGGCCGGAGCCGTCGACCTTCCAGGCGCCGATTGCCTGGTGCGGCAGGCGCAGGCCGACCGTGCCGAGGCGACGTTCGCCCTGCGGCGGATTGAGGGCCGAGACGCACGCGCCTTCGGTCAGACCGTAGCCCTCGTACAGCGGAATGCCGGCGGCGGCTTCGAAGCGCCGCGCGACCTCGGCCGGCAGCGGCGCGGCGCCGCAAAAGGCGAAGCGCAACGACGCAATGTCGGCGCCTTCCCGCGGCAGATCGGCTAGCGCGGCGTAGATCGTCGGCACGCCGCTGAAGCTGGTGGCGCGGAATCGTTCGACCAGCTTCCAGAAGTTCGGCATCACGCCTGGGCCCCGATAGCCGGCGGGCGTAAGCATCACGACCTCCCAGCCGCCATGGAACGCGGCAAGGCCGGTGATCATCGCGCCGTTCACGTGGAACAGCGGCAGGCCGCACAGGATCGTGTTTGGCGACGGGATCAGCGCCTGAAGCATCGACGCGACGAAGGCTTCATTGAGATGCGTGTGGGTCGCGACTTTGGGCAGGCCGGTCGTGCCGCCGGTATGGAAATGCGAGCAGAGGTCAGTCGCCAGGATGCGGCGCTTCGAAACCAGCGTGTCCGACGGCTCGGCCGCCAGCGCCTGGTCGAAGCCGACCATCTTCACGTCCGCGCGGCACGGCCTTGACGCCGTGTCGAAGGCCGCGTCAACCCGCGCACGCTCCGCTTCAGGAAGGTACGGCGCAGCGCTGACGACGAACAGGGTCCGCACCGATGGGCAACGGTCGGCCACGGCGACGGCTTTGTCCCACAGCGCGCTGTCAGAGACAGGGGCGCAGGCGACCAGCGCTTGCGCCCCTGTCTCATTGACGATGGCGGCGATATAGTCGACCTCCAGCATCGGGTTGATGGGACTGGCGATGCCGGCAGCCTGCGCGCCCAGCAAGGCGTAATGGGTCTGGGGCAGATTGGGCAGCAGCAACGCCACCGCCGTGCCGGTTGTAATGCCGGCGCGGTGGAAGGCGTTGGCCGCTTGCGTCACGCGCGCCTTGAGGGTTGCGTAATCGACGACAAAGTCTGGCGCGTCAGCCTCCCCGGTCATGACGAAGCGCAACGCGGTCTTGTCCGGATGACTGTCGCAGGCACGGCACAGCAGTTCGTAAGTGTTCTGCGCCGGCAGCTTTTCCTGCCAGGGCGTGCGTTCGAAGTCGTCGATATCGGCCTGGGTCCGGATGCCGCCGGTACGCGTCCCGCGGTCGTTTGTGTTATCGGGCATGCTTGTCTCCTTGTGGTGGCCCTGTCTTTTTCTAGAGTTCCCCTGGCAGCAGGACGGCCCGCCCGGGTTGGCCTTGCCCGACGTGCAGGAACGCCTGCCCGGCCTGGCTGAGCGTAAAGGTCTTCACCGCGGGAGGCGCCAGCGCCGCGGCGCAATCGGCCAGTGCCTGCAAGGCCGAAGGGTTCGGGCGGAAGGTCGTCCACCCATAGCGCGCGCCCTTCGGTATCAGGCCGCGTTTGCCACGCTTGCCGACCAGCGTGGCCACCCCGCCTCTGAGCAGTCCCAGCCGGTCGAAGTTGCCGAGCAGCGGATGGACCGTGGTCGCGTGACCGGCCGCGTCGGGCGCCAGCCGGTACAGCAGGTCCGCTTCGTCGTCCCAACTGGCGAAATTCAGGGTGGTGGCGAAATGCCGCGGCAGGCTCGCCAGCGACTGGCGGTGACGATCGACGAGTACGTCAGCGCCAGCGGCCAGGCAAGCACCGAGCCCTTTACCTCCGCCGACGGCGGTAACACTCGCTCCCAGCCTGTGCAGCAACCAGACCGCAATCTGGCCCAGGCCACCGGTCGCGCCGTGCACGAGCACGGGACGCCCGTTCACGGTCTCGCGGCAGATCCCGGCGTCGGCGAACGCGCGCGTCACGGTCAGGAAGTTGTACGGTAGCGTCGCCAGGGGGGCGGCCGGGATGGACGACGGCCTCAGGCGAGCGTGTTCGGCGCGCATGGTGACATGGGCAGCATGCGTGCCCGCACTCGATGGCGGCTTGGCGCCGAACACGGCATCGCCTTCGCGCAGTCCGGTCACACCCCGACCCACCGCGCAAACCGTTCCGACAAAATCGTTACCGAGCACAAGCGGCATGCGCGCCGCGCCCATGAGAGAGAAAAGTCTGCGGCCGTAGCCGCCGCGGCGGCGCACATCGATGGGATTGACCGCCGCGGCCTCCACTTGCACCACTATCTCGCCTGGGCGCGGCTGCGGGCAGGGCGCCGCGCGCAGCCGCAACGTGAAGGCATCACCAAAGCCGTCGATGGCGGCGATATAGCTGTGGCTCATGACGCCACCACCCGATTGCGCTGTTCACCCAGGTCGATGGCGCCGTCGTCGGTGCGGATCGAAGCGGTCATGATGTCGCCCGGCCGCAGGTAAGCCGGGTTCGACAGGCCCTTCTTGATGAAGAGGCGCCACTTCACGCTCTCGGACAGCACATGCCGGAACACCCACATTGCCAGCTTGCCAGGCGCACGGGCGGCGCAGCCGGCCGGAGTGCCGGTGGCGATCAGGTCGCCGGCTTGCAGGTCGTGCAGGGCGGACATCTCAGTAAGCGTCTGGTGCGGCTTGAAAATCATGTCGCCGCAATAGGCGTCCTGGCGGGGCTGCCCGTTAACATGCAGCTGCATACGGAACTCGGGCCAGCGCCGCCATTCCTCGGCGTCCAACAGCACCAGGAAGGGCCCGACCGGGCCGAAGCTGCGGTAGCTCTTGCCCTTGTAGAACTGGGCCTGCGGCAGCTGGACGTCGCGCGCCGAAATGTCGTTGACGATGGTCACGCCAGCAAGGAACTCGTGCAGCTGGTCCGGGCCGACGTGGACCGCGCCGCTCAGCGGCTTGCGCACCACCAGGCCGAGCTCGATTTCGTAGTCGAGCAGATGCACATGCGCCGGCCGCACCACGTCGGCGTCGGCGGGCGAAAGGCAGGACGGCGCCTTGGTGAACAGGGTGTTGAAGCCGATCTTGTCGGGGTCCATGCCGGACTCGCGCACGTGGCTGGCGTAGTTGATGCCCTGGCACAGGAACTGGCGGTCAGACGTGACCGGCGGCAGCAGCGTGACGGCGTCGAGCGGCAGCGTGGCCTGGTCGGGGGTGCTGCGCCACGCAGCTTCGAGGCCGTTCGCGACGAAGTCGGCGGTGCTGGTGGAGCCGCAAGACAGGGGCGCGATGCGGCGGTCGTGGACCACACCCCAGCAGGGCTCGCCGCCGTGGAGATATCGGACGACTTTGACGGACATTTGCTTTCCTTGACGTGAGGGGGGTTCGTACGGGAGCGGGAGCGCAGGCTCAGAGCCAGGGCCGCGCCTGGATCATCGCGCGCCCAAGCAACTTCAGCCGCGCGGCCGAGAGCCGGCCGGCGCGCAGCAGCCGCGCAACCCGGAACACCGTGGCGAGATTGCGCTTGACGCCCATGCTGGCGGGGACGTCGTCGCCCCATGCCCAGATGCCGGACATTTCCAGCGGCACGTAGTGGGTTTCCCGGTCGGCGGTGAAGACATCGCCGTCGGCGTAGTGCTCGAATTCCATGCCGTCCGGATCGAACCAGTAATCGAACAGCTGGCTGCCGAGCACATGGCGCCCAATACCCCACATATGGCGGTGGCCGTTCGCGCGCAGCACGTTGTGGCCCTGGCCGAGCGCGTCGAGGTCAAGCACTTCGTATGCGCTGTGCTCGTATTTCTCCTCGATGCCGCCGGCGAGCACGAAGGCGTGATGGTCCGCGGGCGTGCTGCCGAGGTCCAGGCGGAAGAAGCAGAGATTGGGTGATCCGTCCTCCAGATACTGGACATCGGTCGGGATCAGGCCGAGATGACGCATATACCAGCGCGCCATGCCGGGAAAGTCGACGGTCTGGAGCACGACGTGGCCGAGCTTGACCACGGCTGCGGGCTCCAGCGGCGGCCGGACCGTAGCGTTCACCCGCCGAAGCTGTCCCGGGTCATTGGTGAGCGAATGCAGCGGGTCCCGCAATGGCAGCGGGTCGAACGGCTGTTGGCCGGTCACCAGCCACAGCAAGTTCCCGGCGGGGTCGGTCAGTTCAACACCGGCGCCGCCGCCCGGAATCTCGTCGGCCGGCAGGCGGCGCGCATTCGCGTTGGCCTCGAGGTGGAGCAGGTCTGCCTCGCTGCGCACCGAAAAGGCCGCGCCGATATAGCGCGAGCGCTGGCCTTGCGTCGCCAGCATCAGGCACGGCTGGGGGCCGGCGCCCCGCATCAACAGCCGGCTGCCGGTGCGCGACACGCGGCGCATGCCGAAATCGGTCAGGAAGGTCTCCGTCGCGCGCAGGTCGCGCTTCTCGAACATCAGGAAGGCAAGCGTCTGGGCCTTGACCAGGGCTTCGGGCCGGTCGAGCTTCTGGACGAAGGCGGGCAGCGCGCTTTCGGGGAAAGCCGGCGGCGTGCGCAGCACGCTGCGGGGCGGGCGGGTCATGGCGTCTCCTGAATGGCCGGGCGCCGCCATAGGTGGCACCCGATGTTTTACCGACATTATCGTCATCCTGACGTTTTAGTCAATATCAAAAAGAGAGACGGCGTTTGCCCGCACCCGCTTGCGACGTGTGCTTCATTCGGCGTGATTCGCGGGCGGCCCGCGTGTGATGCTTCCCTGTTCCAGGCTCTTGCACAGCCAGCGGTGTTCAGTCCCGCTAATTCGGCTGTTGATGACGTGCAGACCAACGGAAGTCGACGCGAAAATGCCTCGTTAAGTTAGTAACAGGCGCATTGATTTCCGCATGATGCGGGCATGCCGGCAAGTCGCCATCCCATCCAGGTTATGTCCCTCGGCGTCCTTGAACCGGGCGCACATGCCCGTCACATCCCTGGATCAGAGTCAACTGCAAGCCCGTGACGCGTCATCTGTGATTTCGTCGAATGTATGGCATCGACCGGCGCTCGCCGGAGCTATGAAATAGCTCCCAGCCTTGAATTGAGGACGTTATTCTGATCTAAACAAAGGCCCGCTGGTTCGTGTTGACGAGGTGATCGACTTCGTCCTCGGTGTATTCGATCAATGGCGGAATGAAGAATACTGGCGTTGCTGACGAGCGCGTCTATCCGGCCACATTGCCCCTATGGAGCATTCATGAGACTCATTCAGGTCATCGATAGCGGGTACGCAAGGCCGCCGTATGACAAAACGGCACCACCGTGACGTCCGACGGACATCAGGCACTCGCTGAACGTGACTCGGGCCATCGAGTCAAATTGGGCATATTTTTTTTTGCGGTTTGCCAATCTTCTTTGGTACACATTTGAAAAGCTCAACGGCTGGACAACTGCTCATTGAACTCGCGAAGTGGCCCCGTGACAGGGCGTTCGCGACTTGAGAGCTTGAAACTCGCTTGCTAGCGAAGGCCGCCGCTTGTGATCAAATGTTCGCCGGTGAGCCACCGCGCATCATCCGATGCGAGGAACACCGCCACCGCCGCAACGTCATCCGGCTGTCCGAGCCGGCCTAGCGGTGTCTGGCTAACGGCTGCAGCATCAAAGTCGGAACCGATGATTCCCGCACTATGTGTACCTTCGGTCACGACCACCCCAGGATTGATGGAATTGACGCGAATCTTGCGCGGCCCTAGCTCGCGCGCAAGCGCGCCCGTGATCGCATCGACTGCGCCCTTCGTGCCGCTGTAGACGGCACTTGCCGCAGGAGTAGTACGGCTCACAACGGAACCCATGTTGATGATGCTGCCGCCCTCTCCAAGATGCCTGGCTGCCGCCTGGGTCACGAGCAGCGTGCCCAACACGTTAATATCGAAATGTTTATGAAAATGCTCTTCCGTCACTTCCTCTATCGTGGCAAATTCATAAATTCCGGCATTGTTGACGACGATGTCGAGGCGACCGAAATGCTTGATCGCAGTGTCGACTATGGCTTCCGCGTCAGCACGTTTAGTTACGTCGCCGCCGACTGCGACCGCCTTCCCGCCTGCGGCCGTGATAGCGGCAACGACTTTATCGGCATCTGCCTTTCCCCTGGAGTAATTCACGACGACGGTCGCGCCTTCGGCCGCGAGCGCCTTCGCTATCGCAGCGCCGATGCCTTTTGACGCCCCAGTGACGACCGCTGCCTTACCCGTGAGCTTGCCCATGGTGCTCTCCTATGAGGGTTCTCTTACTCGTCGCCTGTGTCGTGCCCCGCATCCACCTCGCGCATCCGACAGTAGGAATGTAGTTGGGAAAGCGAGTGCAATAAAGCGGCCCGTTCAAGGCTGCCGGATCGATTTCACGGTGGCTCGCCTGTGGATAGGCAGCGGTGCTCGTATTGGACACCGTCTGCGATACGCTCATCGCCAAGCCATGGCGACCGGAGCCGGTATCAGGCCAGCGCGCCGTCGGTGTAGACGTTACGGTTGCCGATGCTCGCTGTCAGGCCGTCGCGATTGCTGATGCGGGCGCCGTCGGTGTAGACGTCACGGTTGCTGATGCTCGCTGTCAGGCCATCGCGATTGCTGATGCGGGCGCCGTCGGTGTAGACGTCACGGTTGCCGATGCTCGCGGTCAGGCCGTCGCGATTGCTAATGCGGGCGCCGTCGGTGTAGACGTCACGGTTGCCGATGCTCGCTGTCAGGCCATCGCGATTGCTGATGCGGGCGCCGTCGGTGTAGACGTCACGGTTGCCGATGCTCGCGGTCAGGCCGTCGCGATTGCTAATGCGGGCGCCGTCGGTGTAGACGTCACGGTTGCCGATGCTCGCGGTCAGGCCGTCGCGATTGCTAATGCGGGCGCCGTCGGTGTAGACGTCACGGCTGGTGATGCGAGCGCCATCCGTAAAGGAGCTGCGCTGATCGTTGACGCGATAGGTGTAGCTGTACGCTTCGCCGGCCTTTTGCGGGGTAGCCTGGGCAACGCCCGTTACGAAAGCGGCGGCAATAGCAGCGGCGGTCAGGATGGTCTTGGCGTTCATGATTTTTTCCTTGCGTTGGGGCCGGGCGATGCTGGTTTGGGTAGCTGATCGAGGGCCAATATCTGTACTGCGTAGTAAGCAGTCCTCTCCTCGCCCTCGCATGCATCTATCTTCTAGTAGATAGATGCAAAGACCTAAAAAATGACCGCCTCCGGTACTGACAAAGTGCTTGGTATTGCGTGGACCGCTTTGCGTTGCTGCCGTTAGTGTGGCGGCTGCGTCGCTGTCCATGGCCTGAATACTATCTACTACTAGATAGACAAGCAAGGATGAATCTGTTCATTCGACGAAAAAGTTTTTTATCAGCCCAATTGAGTCGTTCTATATCAACAGTAAGTAACTGATTTTATTACAGAATATACGGCACAAGTCGTGTTGGGACATCGCTCATCCGGCCCAGAGACATCGCTGCGCCAACACCCAGATATTGATCATAGAGCACACCGATAGCTAGCACTACGCTGGCTAGTCGGCCCCATCGGGCTTGCGGGTCTGTCAGCAAGAGAGACTTAAGGCGCCGATGACCTCCGGCCCGCCGAAGCCAAACATATCGCCTTCGCACGTTCGCTTCCTTGGCTGCCAAAGAGCAAACCGTTGCTGGCGGTAAAACAGTCGTTGTGGCAAGTAATGAAACGAGTCTTGTTAGAGGGCTTGGCGTTGTTTCTTACAGCGTATCTGGCTTCCGCTATCGACCCGGAGCGCGGTCTCGGCTTTTGGGCGGTGATGGCAACAGTTACGCTCGTCCGCTGGTTGCGGCCTAATGCAGTCAATCAGCAACGGGAGCGGCTCGCCGCGTTGCTTAACGATATGGCCAGTATTCAAAACCGGCTATCCAGGGACGACTTTAATGCGAGACAGGTGCGGGAGTTGCTCTACGACGTTGAGAAGAGAGGCGCTGTGTTTAGCCCTTCCGTCTTTAACCTTTTGGACAGGCGTATAGCGGCGGAGGGAAAGAGTAGATGCGAACGTCTGGCCGTGGCCCGATAGCTGTGCCGCGCGGCCGGCAATGCCTCCCAGCCCACACCTCAATTAGTCTCGGCGGGCCTTTGTGGTGCAGGCCCACCGGTGGCGACATGAATGGTCTCCTCAGCTTTCATTTGCCCGCGTTTGCCTGTTCGGTGACCGAAGACTTCGGCGGTGGGGTACGCTTGGGCACCCTCTCAGTTCGACATACCGACCGTACTCTGCGCCCATTCGAGAATCGGTTCGAACCGGGCCGGCAGAAGCTGCCGGGCTTCGGCAAAAGTAACCCAGCGAAATTCGTGGTGCTCTGGACGGCCGAGTTCAGCGCTAATCGGCAAACTCACATCTCCGCTTGGCGACAAGGCAAGATAAAAGCGCGCAATCTTAACGTGGCCATAGGGTTCGGTTTCCCGATAGTCTTCACCCCAACGAAGCTCGAGCGCAGACAACCCAGTCTCCTCTTTGGTCTCACGCAACGCGGCCTGCAGCGGCCCTTCTTCGAGCTCTGGCAAGCCTTTGGGCAGGTCCCAATTCCGAAACGCGCGTAGAACCAGGCAGTGCCAGTGGTCGGCAAAGCGACGCAGCACCACCAAGCCAGCCGAACGCTTAAGAGCCTTCATCGTCAGTTCTCTCCCCCACACAACATCGCAGGCTTGAATGAGGCTATACGGTCCGGTCCGCGAGGAAAAGCGCGGCATGCGCCGTTGCCAAATCGTGACTTAGGGGTATCGTCGATTTCTCGGCCTTGTATGCGAGCAGCCTACGGAACCCGCCCTCATCCGGAGAACCAAGTTTGCCGGCCTGTGTCGGCGCCGTTATACTGTACATTTGTACAGTATCGACTACGACCATGCCACGACTGGAAGTCCCTCCGCATCCGCCAGCACCGCCGGGCGGCTACGAGGCCTGTCCCATCGACCCGGATTACGACCGGTACTACATACTCGACGACGTCGGCCGGCCGGTTCGCGTCTATGACTATGGCGTTCACGCGCGCTGGAGTTCCTGGCAGAGCAACGCCTACCAAATAAAGGATTTGCTGCCCGAATACAATGCCGAGGTCTGGACCTGCTTCTCGGGATGGGCCAGCAAGCACGACGACAAGCCGCCAATGTTCCGGACAAGTTTGCGGGCTCGCGCGATTAACAAGACGTTCGACTCGCTCACATGGGAGGAAGCCGCGGACAAGCACCAGCACGTGCTTGACAAAGTGAAGCGGAAGCTTTCTAGGCGTTAGGCCGCTGTGAGTAAGAAGCAGCCCTTTCGTACAGGATTCGTACTTTAAGCGGATGCCAAAACCGATACACCGAATTCGCTGCGCCCCCCACAGCGAATTCGATAGCCGAGCAGCGTCAGTCGCGCGCTGCTCGCTTGCTTTTTTCACACGAAGCGCAAAGGCGGCTCGGAACCGGCGTTGGTTTCTCACACTCCAAACCACGCTGGGTCACGGCGCCTTGAGGTTCTCATGCCGTGGCTTTGCGAGCGGTAGCCCGCTACGATAGGGCCATCACATCAAGGCACGCCGTCCACGCTTTTTAGTCAATGACGAAGCGCTTACCTGTGGCTGAAGTCGCCACCCAACCCTTTCACGCCTTTCCCTATGGCTCCGAGATGCAGCAGCTACGGCAGCGTGCGGACGCCATTCTTTGGGTAAAGTCGCAAATGGCCCGCAACGGTATCTCCATTGATGACCTGGTCGCGGCCGGATGCTTTTCAGAGCGGCCCTCGCGCTCCGACGCAAATACCGCTGCTTGCGTTCGCTATAGGGACGCCGCCGGCCACGTCTGGGATGGCAACGGAAAGCTACCCGACTGGCTACAGCGCGCGGTGAATGCAGGCCAGTCCGTCGAGCATTTCAAGGTCGAGTGATAATTCGGCTGCGCATGACTTCACAGTTCTCGCTCACTGAGCGGCTTCGGAGCCTGTAGAGCGTCAACTACTTTGACCGGTCGAACGACAACTATCTTGGCCGCTCGGGCAACACTTCTTACCGGGAGTCGTCATCAAACCTTCTCTTGCGACCGCTCTTCATTTCGTATATCGTGGAAATATGGAAACGAGCGAAGCTATTGCGGCGCTTGCAGCACTTGCCGCTGCGTCGCGTCTTGAGGTCTACCGCCTCCTTATGCGTGCTGGGCCTGAGGGAATGTCTGCGGGGCGCATCGCCGAAGCGATGGATACACCGCCGTCATCGCTTTCCTTCCACCTGAAGGAGTTGGCGCATGCGGGCTTGGTGACCTCTCGGCAGGAAAGCCGGTACGTTATTTATTCGGCCAACTACGCGACCATGAATGAACTCATTGCATTTCTGACCGAGAACTGCTGCCAGGGGGAGCCCTGTGCCGCGATACCGGATAGTGATTGCGCGACCTGTGGGGACAAATGATGAAGAGACTGCACGTCCATGTATCCGTCGATAACTTGGCGGAGAGCATCCGCTTCTACTCAGCGCTTTTCGCGAGCGAGCCAACCGTGACTAAGGACGACTACGCGAAATGGATGCTGGAGGACCCGCGCGTCAACTTCGCGATTTCCATGCGTGGCCGCAAGGCTGGCGTGGACCACCTCGGTGTCCAGGTCGAGTCCGAAGAGGAACTCAACGAAATGCAGACGCGACTCGCCAATGCGGAGCTTCCGATGGAAGCGCAGATTGGCACCAACTGTTGCTATGCCAAGTCGGACAAGTATTGGACTGTAGACCCCCAAGGCATCGCGTGGGAGTCGTACCACACGCTTGACTCAATCCCTACGTTCGGCGAATCGCGCCCCGACGCATCCGCTTCGGCTTGCTGCGCTCCTACGCCAGCCACCATCACCTTTCGCACTCGCGACAAATGAGCAAAGACACTTATAACGTCCTCTTCCTCTGCACTGGCAATACGTCACGCAGCATCATGGCCGAAGCCCTTCTGGCAACTATGGGCAATGGCCGCTTCAAGACGTTCAGTGCGGGCAGCCAGCCGTCGGGCAAGGTGAATCCGTTCGCTGTCGAGCAGGTCCAGAAGACATGGTACGACCTGTCGAATCTGCGCAGCAAGTCATGGGACGAGTTCGCCAAGGCCGATGCGCCGCACATGGACTTCATCATCACGGTTTGCGACCAAGCTGCAGGGGAAGTCTGCCCGCTCTGGCCTGGACACCCATCATCCGCGCATTGGGGTTTCTATGACCCCGCCGCGGTCGAGGGCACTGATGAAGCGAAGCGTGCCGCCTTCGAGCAGGTATTCCAGCAGATTAAGTACCGCGTCGAGGCATTCCTCAAGGTGCCACTTGAGGACCTCGATGAGACTGCCATTCGCGCTGAGCTGCAACGGGTTGGCGACATCGATGTCACTGCCATCGGTGCGACCTGATAACCGGGACTTGCCTACCCACGCGGTGTTCGACATGAGTGATAAGGTTTACAACGTTTTGTTTCTTTGCACCGGCAATTCAGCGCGCAGCGTGCTGGCCGAGGTTCAGTTGAATGCCCTCGGGGGCGGGCGATTCAGGGCCTACTCGGCTGGCAGTCACTCGAAGGGAGAAATCCATCCCTTGACGCTGCAACTCCTGACACAGATGGGACTTCCCACCGTGGGCCTTCGAAGCAAGTCGTGGAGTGAGTTTGCCACGTCGGATGCGCCCGTGATGGACTTCGTGTTCACCGTGTGTGACCAGGCCGCAGGCGAGCAGTGCCCCATCTGGCCAGGGCAACCCATCACCGCGCACTGGGGGGTTCCAGACCCTGCCGCTGTTGAGGGCTCGGATGAAACAAAGAAGCGTGCATTCAAAGACGCCGCAGCCACACTTCGCAAGAGGCTTGACCTCTTCAAGAGCTTGCCCCTCGCATCTCTCGACCGGCTTGCGGTGAAGAAGGAAGTGACCAACATCGGGAAAGCAAAACCATGAGATTGCGCCACGCCGTAGTCGCGGAGTTCCTGGGCTCCGCGCTCCTCCTCGCGACCGTCGTCGGTTCCGGCATCATGGGCGAGCGGCTCGCCGGCGGCAATGTCGGAATTGCACTGCTCGCCAATACCCTGGCGACCGGCGCGGGACTCGTGGCGCTCATCGCCACCTTCATTAATATCTCAGGCGCACACTTCAATCCCATCGTGACGCTTGCCGAGGTTTGCCTTGGTAAGCTGCGCTGGAAGCACGCTGGAGCCTATGTCGTCGCACAAGGCCTCGGGGCGATTGCCGGCGTGGTGGCCGCTCATGGCATGTTTGACCTGCCGCTGATAGAAGTGTCGGGGCATGTGCGCACCGGCCCATCACAGTGGTGGAGTGAGGTTGTGGCCTCGTTCGGCTTGCTTACGGTCATTCTGAACGTCGCGAAGCGGCGCCTGGAGTTTGTCCCAGTTGCGGTCGGCGGCTATATCACGGCGGCTTACTGGTTCACGGCATCGACGTCATTCGCTAACCCCACGGTCACTATCGCACGCTCGCTCACCGACACGTTTGCAGGCATCCGACCAGTCGATGCACCTGGATTCATCCTCAGCCAACTGGTGGGTGGCGCCCTTGCCGTTGTCATGTTCCTTTGGTTCGAGCGCTTGCATAGCTTGCCGAGGAGCGCGACCGATGCTGTAGTTGAGCAGGGCACAAAATGACGCAGCGCGTCGTCGTGAAGCAATTGCCGAGCATGACGATGCCGGACTCCGTGAAGTGCCAAGGGCGCTAGCGCCACCAGACGGTAGAGCGGATGCTCTCATCAGCGTCTTGGCCATTAAGGCTGGCGCCGTGCATGACACCGCAGTAAGAAACTCGAACCCTTAACGCCCGGCCACAGACCGGGCGCTTCTATATGAGTGAAGCGCTTGAGACCGGAAAGTGCTGGAGAGGTCAGACTCGTCGGCCCGCTTGGTCTATACGATTCCGGCACTCGGAGTCGCTCAAATAGCGTCCTGGGGGAGTTTGTACTACGCTTTCGCTGTGCTCTCCAAGCCAATACAAACCGAACTGCAGCTTAGCCAGCCGGTACTTTTTGGCGCGTTCACATTAGCCCTGCTGACGTCCTCCCTGACCTCCCCCAATGTGGGCAAGGCGATTGACCGATTTGGAGGAAAACGGATTCTCTGTGCTGGCTCTGTCGTCGCCGCAGCGGCCCTGCTTGCGCTGGCGTCAGCGACGAATGTCTGGACCGTCTATGCGGCCTGGGTGCTTGCCGGTCTGGCCATGCCAATGGCGTTGTATGACCCAGCCTTTGTAAGCGCGAAATTAGCCGCACCTAGCGTTTGCGGCTGAGAGCGGGCAGGCTTGCGTCCGCAACCACTATTTGCGGACGCAAGCATGATGGACAACGAATGGGAAGTTCCGCCGCTGAGGGTGATCCGTGTTCGCTCCAACGGAAAACGCGACTTTGACCCGGGGGATAAGCGCCGCTTGGTCGAGGCGTGTCTGCGGCCAGGGGTCTCGGTGTCAGGGATGGCCCTCAAGCTCGGCATCAATACGAACCAGTTGCGCAAGTGGATCCAGCTACACCAAGTGGCAAATGAAGCCGCCGCGGCCGGTAGTGCTGAATCTGCGTTGCCAGCGTTCGCACCGGTCGTCGAGATTAGCGGCGTAACGCGCGTCCCGGAGTCGGCGGTGGCGCTGGAACGTCTGCGGACCCAAGCGCCTGCTGCCCCTCAGCCATCGCCGCGTCTGCCACTGCAGCCGGCGCTACTGACGGCGCGGTTGCCTAACGGCGTGACGGTCGAGCTAGAATGCGGCGGGCAGGACGTTGCGCTGGTAAAGGCACTGATCGAAGCGTTGGGAGCGCGTTGATGTTCCGGCTCGACGCTGACCTGCAGGTCTACCTGCACCGCAATGCGGTGGATTTCCGCCTGGGGATCAATGGGTTGGTTGCCCTGGTGGAGCAGTCAATGCAGCTTGATCCCTTTGCCCGCGCCGTCTACGCCTTTCATAACCGTCGGCGCAATCGCATCAAGCTGTTGCTATGGGACCGCAACGGGTTCTGGTTGCTGCTCAAGCGCCTCGAGGAAGACCGCTTCGTGTGGCCACGGCGTCAGCAGACGGTGGTCGAACTGACGACCGAGCAGTTGCACTGGCTGCTGGACGGTATCGACGTGGACGCCATGCAGCGGCACCCGTCGCGCAAATATCAGCACACGGCTTGATTGTTGTTCGGTGTGACGTATACCTAATTGCGCCGCGGCTGCACTATCGTGTTCAGCATGAACGAACACGACTTCTCCCGATTGCCGCTGGCCGCCCAGGCCTATATCCGCGAGCTCGAAGCGCAGGCTACCACCAACGCCCAGCACATCGCTGAGCTGACCGAGCGCATCAAGCTCCTTGAGGAACAATTCCGCCTCGCGCAGTCCAAGCGCTTCGCACCAAGCAGCGAGAAGCTCAAGGACCGCGTGTTCGATGAGGCGGAGCAGATGGCTACCGCGGCGCTGGCCGACGACGATGAGGATGGCGCGCTCACGCCGCTGGACACGGGGCTGCCAGAGCCTGATAAGCCCGCAGGCCGCAAACGTGGCCGCAAGCCGCTGCCGGCGGAGTTGCCACGCCAGCGCATCGAGTACGACCTGACCGAAGACCAGAAGATCTGCACGTGCTGCCAAGGAGCGATGCACCGCTTGGGCGAGGAAGTTAGCGAGCAGTTGCACATCGAAACAAAAGTCTCCGTGCTGCAGCATGTCCGCTTCAAATACGCGTGCCGGCAATGCGAGCGCAATGCCGAACGCACGCCGGTGTTGATCGCGCCAATGCCGACGCAACCACTGCCGGGCAGCAATGCGAGCGCGGCAATGCTGGCGACGGTGACCACCGGCAAGTACGTGGACGGCACGCCGCTGTACCGGATGGAAGACGCGCTGGGTCGCGCCGGCATTGCAGTCGGCCGTGGCACACTGGCCAACTGGATCATCCGGCCCGCGCAACTGCACTACAGCCGGCTGTACGACGCATTGCGCCGCACGCTGCTGTCGCAACCACTGATCCATGCGGACGAGACGACGGTGCAGGTGCTCAAGGAGGAAGGCAAGGCCGCGCAGAGCAAGTCGTACATGTGGTGCTATCGAAGCGCCGAGGATAGCGACGAGCCGGTTGTGCTGTTCGACTACCAGCCCGGACGCGGCCAGGAATACCCGCAGGCATTCCTGGCCGGCTACGCCGGCATGCTGATGACCGACGGCTACAGCGCCTGGCGTACCCTTGAGTGCCCGAAGCACTTTGGTTGCATTGCCCATGCCAGGCGAGCGTTTGTCGATGCGCTCAAGGGGCAGAAGAAGCCCGGCGGCCGTGTAGCTCAGGCCCTCGAATACTTCAAGGCCCTGTACCAGGTCGAGGCGCTCGCCAAAGCAGATCTGCCCGAAGGTCAAACGCGTGTCGACTACACGTACCAACTGCGCCAACAGCACAGCGTACCGCTACTTGCGGCGTTCAAGACATGGCTGGACGAACATGCGCCGCTGGTATTGCCCGAGAGCCTGCTGGGCAAGGCGATTGCCTACACGCGTAACCAGTGGGAGTACCTGAGCCGCTACGTTACCGACGGGCGAGCGGCGCTGGACAACAACATCATCGAAAGACTATGGATTCGAATCCATAGTCTTTCTTATCCACGTGACAGAATTATGCAGAGTTTTGCTTTCTGTGTTTTACCGCCGGTCGCGCGCCCGGCCGCGGCGAGTCGGGGCCGAGCGTGCGCTACCAGAGGGGTTCAGGAATACAGTACGCCCATGGGAAGCGGCGGATGAACGCGACTCCCGGGGCAAGCATAATCATAGGCCATCGAGGAAGGCCAGAATGTTGTTTGAAGGACGATACCGACGCTGTTTGAACTGCGGCGCCTGGATGGCGTTTAGTGCCCGCTGTTTCATGGCCAGATCGGCTTCCACGTACATATGGGTGGTGGCGGGGCTTTCATGGCCAAGCCACAACGCAATCAACGTGAGGTCTACGCCAGCCTGAAGCATATGCATGGCAGTGGCGTGCCTCATGATGTGCGGAGAGACGCGTCTCGTCTTAAGCTGCGGACAGCGCGTCGAAGCGCTGGCTGCGGCGAGCCTAAGTCTGTCTGTCACGCCGGAGCGGGTCATCTGGCCGCCAGCGCGGTTGGGAAAAAGCCACTGATCCGGATCCGGATTGATCCGGCGTAGCCAACGGCGAATTTGTTTCGCGGTAGCACGCCATAGTGGCACGGCGCGCTCTTTTCGCCCCTTGCCGTGAAGGTGTACGCAGGCACTGCGGTCCAATACGACGTCCCTGACTCGCATAGCCGTGAGCTCGGACACGCGCGCGCCTGTATTGTAGAGCGTAGCCAGCATGACCTGATCGCGGTGACCACACCAGGTGTTGACAGATGGAGAATCAAGGATGGCCTGCACTTCCTCACGGCTGAGGAAGCTAACCATAGGCCTGTCGAATCGCTTCATGGGGATGGCCAACACGCGCTGAAGAATGGGCAGCGCGGCAGGCTCAAGCAACGTCGCATAGTGGGCAAAAGAGCGGATTGCTGCTAGTCGCGCGTTGCGGCTGCGGATGGTGTTGTGACGCGCGATCTCCAGATACTTGAGAAAGGCGAGAATCAGGTCTGCGCTAAAATCGGCCAACCGCAGCTTATGCGGCGGCTTGTGCAGATGCGCTTCAGCGAAGCTGAACAGTAAGCGAAAGGTGTCGCGATAGCTGGCCACCGTGCGAGGGCTAACGTTGCGCTGCTCGATTAAACGTTCCATAAAGAACCGCTGAATCAAGGCCGAGAAGCGCGCTGCCGGATCTGAGCTAGTCATTTGGAGTCTCCTGGGCGTATCGCTCGAAGCGTCGAGCGGCCAGCGCCATCAGTTCCGGGATGGCGCTAACGTACCAATACGTGTCGCTGACGCGAACATGCCCCACATAAGTGGACAAGGCGGCGATCGCGTTATCGACATTGATCTGGTTCTGATACCATCGGAGCAGGCAGTTCGTGATAAACGCATGCCTGAGATCGAAGATGCGCGGCGCCGGATAATCGCCTCGGGCGACCCAGCCAAGCCGCCGGCGTAGTCTGCAGAAGGTATCCTCCACTGTACCGAGCTTCAGCGCTCGTCCCCACGGAGACAGGAAGAAGTTGTCGTCAGCTGCGAGTGGGAGCAACTGGTCACGAAACTGAGCGTAACGCTGAAGAGCGGCGATGGTCGTCTCATGCAAGGGGACTAGACGGGATCTGCGGCATTTGCTTTTGCTAACGTTCAGCATGCCGGCCTCAAGCATTACATCCGCACGTTCAAGCCGGAGCGCCTCCGAAATACGCATACCGGTAGCAGCAAGCAGGCCAAAGAGCGTCTCGTAAGTTGCTGGCTGCAGCCCCCCTGCCGGGGGCAACCGTCCAGCCGCGGCCAAGAGTTCCTCGACCTCCGCGTTACTGAAAATGTGAGGCACCGGGCGACGATGCGTGGGCCCCAGTAGCTTGAATGGTGGGACCTCAGTGGCAGGTTCAAACTGCTGAAGGTACCTGACGAACGGGCGCAGTACTCCGATCCGCTTCGCCGCGGTAATTGGTCTGGTGGAGTGAGAATCTCTGGCCCAGCGCAACGCGAGTTCCAGAGTTACTGGGCCGCGGTGGCCAACTCGCTCAGCAAAGCGGGCAAATGCGAACAGCTGTGTTCCCTGTGCCTTCAGTCCGAAACCAAGCTTCCGCCTGGCAGTGAGATAGTCCTCTACCCGGGCAGTCATCGAGTGGAATTGATTCATGATCTCCTCCCCGGCCAAGGTGCGACCACGGCCGCGAGGCTGCTGAAATCGACTTTGGAGTAAATCATGGTTGTATCAAGGCTACGGTGGCGCAACACATCTGCGATGTCCTTGAGAGACGCCCCGTTGGCCAGCATTCGACTTGCAACCGTGTGGCGCAGCAAATGAGTGCCCATCGACGCACTGGGCCAACCGCATCTGGCGTAGGCCAGCCTGACCGCGCTGCGTACAACGGCTGAGCTGACCGGCCGATCAAGCGGGGCTCGATGCCGCACGAACAGCGCGCGACTAACGGTCTGCGGGCGACCAAAGCGCACGTAGTTGACCAGCGCGCGCCCGGTTTGCACGGGCAGCGGCAAAAGATCCACACGCCTGCCTTTAGCGGCTCTAATACGTAACGTTCCCTCATGCCAGTCCACGTCATCGAGTTGGATTCTGGCCACTTCCCCTACCCGCAAACCAAGATCGACTAGCAAACGTGCCATGGCGTAATCTCGTCGGCCTGATGCGGTCTTCGTGTCGAAGGCATTCAAGAATTGTGCGAGTTGGCCTTGCGTCAGCAATCTGGGCACGCGAGCCATTGACCAAACCGCCACCTTGGGTACAGCGGCGATCAATGCCTCGGTAGGGTCACCACCGAACTGGCGGAAGCGCAGATAGACGCGTACGCTGCTGGCGATAGCGCCGGCGGTCGACGGATTGCACCCCTTACTTCGCTCGACGACGAAATGCAGCACATGGCTCGGCTTAATGCGACTGGGATCAATGCGGCGATTACCATATTGATCGACCAGGAAGTCACGCACGTGGTCCAGATGGTTGCAGCGGGTGCTCGCGGCGAGACCACGGATCTCGTCAAGATAACTATCCAGACGGCCTAGTTCCTCGACGATAGCACTTGGCAATAAGGACGACCGTAGTGGGATGCGACCTTCCGCGCGAAGCACCTTAAGCAAATGCTTGAGTGCCGCCCTCGTGAAATTCAATGCACACTTACTTCTCCCAGGACAGTCGCAGTCAGGCAGGTGCACGGAGATGAATTGACGTACCAGATTCTCGTCGATCTGATCGAGCCTGATGCGCTTTCTGGTAAGCCAGCGTGAGAAGTGCGCGACGCTGGCAAGATAATGTCCGATGGTGTGAAGCGCATAGCCGTGACTTTGAAGGTAGCCGACATACGCCTGGCGGCTCGCTGCAAGAACACTCTCTTCGAGCTCACGCCACGATCGAACTCCGAGCCGATCCTCGTCCATGGTAGCTCTCCTCTGAGGCAATCGAGTCCCTCAGCAAAGCACCATTTATTATGTTCAGCAAGAGCGTGTCCCGGTGCGCTGCAACAGAGCCAGCCCAGCCTGCTACGCGACCATGAACTCGTGAGGACCCTGCATAATTCTGTCACGTGGATAAGAACGAGATATCAGGCCGTTTGCAACCGCGAGAAGGTCGTGGCTGTTCAGCGACACTGTCGCCGGCGCGAAGGCCAGCGCGATGGTCTATAGCCTGGTGCTCACGTGCCGGGCCTGCGGCGTTGAGCCGTATGCCTATCTGCTGCACGTGCTAACCGAGTTGCCGCAGCGTGCCCCGGACGCGGACGTCACCGACCTGCTGCCGTTCAACTTCGCCAAACGCCAATAGCGCTGCTGCGCCTGCCGCCTGAACGACGAACCGGCTGCAACCAAGGCGCCGATCGGCCATATGGGGCACTCGCCCGTTACACGGTAACGAGCGAGCATTACCGGCTCGCTTTGAAATAGAGGTCCCATTGCTCCGAATCCGGATCGAGCCGGCGCACGATTGCGTCGTCGGCTCGAACTATCAGCCGCTCCAGCATCTGACGCTTCGTTACCGCGTAACGGCGTGCCAGGCGCGCGAGTGCGAGATCCACTTCGCTACTTACCCACATGTCCAGCCGACGTTCTCCGTTGCCATCCTTGCCCGCTGTCGCGCGCCTTGCCCGATAGGCCGCCTGCCGCTGGGCTGTCGTCTGCGCCATCCCGCACTCCTTCGTCATGGTTACCCGGTAACGTTCCGTATTGCATACGTTACCGGGTAACAGTTCGACTCAACAAGGTGTGCTGGATTTAGCGGTTACCAGCCTTTGCCACTCTGCATCAGATTGACGCCAACCGGTATCGGAGGAGTGTCTCGGCATTGACACTGTTCGGCGGATTCGCCAGCACAGCGTTTTGGCCGCTCACATCATATTTAAACGCTAAGGGGTTGGCGCGTGACTCTGTTGATATTTGCTGCGATTCAGGTCGCTATTTGCTTGCCGCTGCATGCGCTCGTTCTTCCTACGCTATCCGGGCGTGGGCCTGTTCAATCCCGAGTCACTCCAACAACTAACGAGTCCGCTCGACAGGCAACCGGGCGGCGCCTATACCTTCTTGGCGGCGCGTTCGCCGCAGCGCTGTTCGTCTTTGGAGCAATTTCCGTCCATCTGTTGAATTTACTTCAGGTCGGAGGACTGACCACTGCGCAGGCAGTCATGGTCGCCAGTGTCATTGGACCGATGCAGGTTACGGGTAGAGCTCTGGAGTTGTTCTTCGCCAAGAGGCTGCCGCCAGCGACGGTCGGTCTATCTACTATCCCTCGGACTACTAATTTTGGCGCTCATTCTACTGGCCTGTTCGTCTGGCGGCCTCACAATGTGCTTCGTTTTCGCCGCAACATATGGCCTCAGCAACGGGCTGCTGACCATCGTCAGAGGCACGCTTCCCGCGGACCTGTTTCCCGCGATTCCCGTTGGTACCTTGCTAGGCTATTTGGCGAGGCCAGCGTTGTTGGCAATGGCAATCGCCTCTCTGTGCTTCTCCTTCGTCTCGTCCAGTGGATTACCCTTTGAGACGAGGGTGCTCGGGATGTCGGCCTTGGCGCTGCTATCGCTCCTGCTCCTGATGGCTGCCACGCGGCGAATGCCAGAAGCTTTACTGGAGCCGGCAACGGCCAAGCAGATTCGCTAGACCGCAGCGCCAAAGGGAGCTCGACGAGCCGGCCCGGCAGCATTCACCGCTGACTCAGCGCGGTAATGCTCGTCGCGACAGCCAGCAATATCGCTTAGGAAGTTGGCGACAACCGCCTCGGCCCGCAGCGCCTCCTGCTCCAAGTGTCCTTTTCGATATTCCGTCACGATGTCGCCCATTACCTTGGCGAACATGGACCGACCGTGTGCGGTTTTAAGCGAGCAGTAGGACGACCTACGGTGCAGTCGGCCAAGCCGTTGGCAACAGCATCGCGCAACTCACCAAGGGCGATGGCTAGCGGAGTCACGTCGGCCTCGTGGGGGATGAGCGTGGCTGGGCGCCGCGCTGCCGGCCAGTGTGCAGCGAAAGCACGCTCCTCAAGTTAATTGAGGGGTGCGCGCTACTCTCACTTATGCGGTTTGACCTGCGGTCGCGAGGTCCGCTTTTGCTGCTCTCGCGGCAGCTTCCTTGCGTTCGCTGTACCTGTCGGTCAGGTACTCCGATTTGTCTCTCAAGAGGAGCGTGAACTTAACCAGTTCCTCCATGACATCAACAACCCGGTCGTAATACGAAGACGGCCTCATCCGGCCCGCCTCGTCGAACTCCTCGAATGCCTTTGCCACAGATGACTGGTTCGGGATGGTGAACATCCGCATCCAGCGGCCAAGCACGCGAAGCGTATTGACGGAATTGAACGACTGAGAACCGCCAGATACCTGCATCACCGCCAGCGTACGTCCTTGAGTCGGGCGGATGCCAGCGCTTTCCAGCGGCAGCCAGCGATTTGCGTCTTGATAACGCCGGTGATGGCGCCATGCCGTTCCGGACTGCACCAGACTTGGCCCTCCGACCACTCCGACAACTTGCGAAGCTCGACTACTTTGGGATGGTCCGCGGCCGTCGCGTCCGGCATCGGGAGTCCACGCGGGTCAAATATCCGGATTTCGGCGCCAAGGGCACGCAAGATGCGTGCGGCTTCCTCAATCAGGAGCCGGCTGTACGAGCGCTCTCGCAGGGAACCATACAGAAGCAGAATTCGTGGGGGATGGGCTGAAAGCGGCTTGGACAGTTCTCCCGTCGAAACTTGCTCAAGCTGCGCCCGGTCGATGTTCGGTAAAGTGTGTGGCATGGGTCGCTCCTTTAATTCGATTCTACTGGAAGCGTAGAATCAATGCCGCAGCTACCCTGAATTGAACGCCTGGGACTCGCCTATGACGATTCGTGCCGCCACGGCTCATGACCTGCCCCACATAGAAGCGTTGCTGTCCAGCAACTCGCTGCCCCTCGCGGGCGTGTCGGAGCATCTCTCGAACTTCCGCGTCGTTACTAACGAGGTCAGCGGGGTGTGGTGCCGGATCGGAACTCTATGGCGTGGCCGCGCTGTTATGGTCCGTTGCGGTAACGCAGGACTATCGCTCTAAGGGCTTTGCGACAAGCCTGGTCAGGGCGCTGCTCCAAGAGGCCAGGATTCGTGGGGTCAAGTCAGTCGTGCTCTTGACCTCGACCGCGTCGACATACTTCTTTCGCTTTGGCTTTCTAATCGTTCGTTGACCGGTCACAAGTTCCTGAGTGCCTGCTCGCATCCCGGGAACTCCAAGACGCTTGCCCTGCATCCGCAACCGTCATGCAGCTAGCGCTGGTCCCGGTCTATCACGCAGCCTCGACAGCTGACTTCGTCCGCTTGGCACCCTTTGGCTTGCATTGGACGGCAGCAACGCCGCAGTCTTCGGGACGCCCCTCGCAGCAGTGCTCCATGAGGAACCCAATCAACTCGTTCATACGGTCGAACTGGGCGCGGTAGATAACAAACTTCCCTTCCTGCGTACTCGCAATCAGGCCAGCGTGCACAAGCTCCTTCAAATGGAAGGATAGTGTCGCCGGCGGCACGCCCAGCTCTTGGCCAATGCGGCCGGCATTCACGCCGTCAAGGCCCGCCTGGACCAGGAGACGGAATATCGAAAGTCGGGAGGTCTGAGCAAGTGCAGCCAGAGCCGCAACGGCAGTTTCGTTCTTCATCATTTGTTGAAATGTAGAGGCTCTGAGAGACCGATAGCGCAAGTCTGAGCGCAGGCACGTCATTTTGGTGTCATGAATGGTCATCTCGTCGCCATACCTCGAGCCCATGATTCTATACGCCTAGATTTATGGAAATGTACTTCCTAATCTGGGCTTGTCCACTCATTGCTCAGGGAGTTTCTGATGCGCCTCTCCTCTCACGCCGCCCTAGCGGCAGTAGCGCTAACCGTAGGTTCGCATGCCGCGCATGGCCAGGCTATCGTGAAAATCGATGGCTCGAGCACCGTCTATCCCATCACGGAAGCCGTTGCAGAAGACTTCCAAAAGGCGAAGAAGAATGCCATCAAGGTCACCGTCGGAATTTCGGGGACCGGGGGTGGCTTCAAGAAGTTCTGCCGAGGCGAAACTGATATTTCAGATGCCTCCCGACCCATCCTCAAACAGGAGATGGAGGCCTGCGCCAAGGCTGGTATCAAGTACTACGAGTTGCCCATTGCATTCGATGCGCTAACGGTGGTGGTCAATCCGAAGAACACGTTCGTCAAACAACTGTCCGTCGAGCAGCTCAAAAAGATGTGGGAGCCAGCAGCGCAGGGCAAGGTCACCACCTGGAAGCAAGTTGACGCATCCTTCCCCGACGCGCCCTTGAAGCTGTTCGGCGCAGGTTCCGATTCCGGCACTTTCGATTACTTCACTGAAGCCGTTGTTGGCAAAGCCAAGGCTTCGCGCGGTGACTACACCGCCTCGGAAGACGACAACGTTCTGGTCCAGGGCGTCTCGCGCGATGCGAATAGCATCGGCTACTTTGGCTACGCCTATTACGAAGAAAACAAGAGCAAACTCAAGGCTGTGCCGATTGTGAACAAGGCTGGCAAGCCTGTTCTTCCGGGCGAGAAGAGCGTCATTGATGGCTCGTACAACCCCCTCTCGCGACCAATCTTCATCTACGTCAACGAGAAGTCTCTCGACAAGACTGAGGTCAAGGAGTTTGTGACCTACTATTTGCAGAACGGTGCACGGTTGGCTGCAGAGGTGAAGTACGTGCCTCTGCCGGCAAAGGCCTACACGACAGCCGCTGAACACCTGGCCAAGAAGAAGCTCGGCACGGTCTTCGGCGGCGAAGCGGACGTCGGTGCAACTATCGAGTCTGTACTGGCCCGCGAAGCCAAGCTGTAACCGTAGTTGGGCGCGGCATCAGTCCGCGCCCAGTCATGACGCTCGCGTGAAGGCTGCTATGCCGGACTCCTCAACCGTTACCACTTCAGCGGATGACGTGACCTCGCATGTGGTCAGTGAGCGACTCGCCAAGAAAGCCTTCCGTAACACCACTGAGCGCCTGATTGAATTCATTCTGTTTCTTGCTGCCTCAGTCTCGGTTATTACCACGCTGGGAATCGTGTGGGTACTGGTTAGCGAATCAGCCCACTTTTTCGCCAATATCCCGGTCGGGGACTTCTTCACCGATACGATGTGGACACCGCTTTTCGCCGAGCCTCGCTACGGCATTCTTCCGTTGCTGCTCGGCACATTGACCACATCTCTGGTAGCCCTGGCCGTAGCAATTCCACTTGGCACCACCATCGCAATCTACCTCTCGGAGTTCGCGAATCCCTCACTTCGGGAAGTCATTAAGCCGTTCCTGGAATTGCTCGGCGGTATTCCGACTATCGTCTACGGTTACTTTGCTCTCACGGTGGTTACTCCGCTGCTACAAGCGTTGATGCCTTCCTTACCCGGCTTCAATATGCTATCCGCCGGGCTCGTGATGGGCATCGCCATCATCCCCTACGTCAGTTCGCTTGCCGAGGATGCCATGCGCGCCGTACCGATGAGTTTGCGAGAGGGCTCGTACGCGATGGGCGCCACACGGTTCCAGACCGCTATGCGGGTCGTCGTACCGTCAGCCTTGTCCGGCGTTCTCTCGGCCTACATCCTGGGTATCTCTCGCGCGGTCGGTGAAACCATGATTGTTGCGGTGGCCGCCGGCATGCAGCCCAATTTCACGATGAATCCGCTGCAGCCTGCTGCAACAATCTCCGCCTACATTGTGCAGGTAGCGTTAGGTGACCTGCCTCACGGTTCCATCGGCTATCAGTCCATCTTCGCCGCCGGTCTGACGCTGATGCTGATGACGTTGCTCTTCAACATCCTCGGCCACGTCCTCCGGCGTCGCTATCGCGAAGCCTATTGAAGGGACGCCATGCCACTGCCGCCGCTCGACGCCATTCGCAGCATCATCAGGACCAACAAGCGATGGGACCTCTTCTTCGCCATCGCAGGGTTTCTCGCGCTGCTTGTGGGCGTGCTGACCTTCGTCGCGCTCTTCCTCCAGATGGCCTATTCGGGCTGGGCGCGCCTCACTCCCGAGTTCTTCACGAATTTTCCTTCGAGACGAGCCTCACAGGCCGGCATCCTTTCCGCCTGGGTTGGCTCCCTGCTGGTGATGCTTGTCACCGCAGTCACTGCCGTCCCGCTGGGCGTTGCTGCCGGCACATACTTGGAGGAGTACGCGCCCAGGAACCTGGTTACAGACATCATCGAAATCAATGTCACCAACCTCGCTGGTGTTCCGTCCATTGTCTATGGACTGCTTGCCCTGGGCATCTTCGTCTATTCCTTCGGGTTCGGTCAGAGCATCCTGTCTGCCGGCTTGACGCTCGCTCTTCTTATCCTCCCCATCGTCATTGTCGCTACGCGCGAGTCGATTCGAGCCATCCCGGAGCATATCCGTGAGGGTGCGTATGCACTGGGAGCCACTCGCTGGCAGGTGACCCGTGACCACATCGTGCCGTATTCCATGCCCGGCATCATGACCGGTGTCATCATTGGCATGTCGCGGGCCATCGGTGAGACTGCGCCCATCATCACCATCGGGGCGCTGACCTTCATCGCATTCCTGCCGCAGTCCCCCGTTTCATCAGATTTCCCTTGGCTCAATTTCGAATGGCTCTGGTCGGGATTCACCGTCATGCCGATTCAGATGTTCAATTGGACATCTCGGCCCGAAGAGGCCTTTCAACAGAACGCCGCGGCCGCCGGCTTCATCCTGGTTCTGATGACACTTTCGATGAATGCACTCGCCATCTGGGTTCGCTATCGTCTGAGGAAGGCCATCAAATGGTAAGCAACACCATGCCCGCGGAAGGCCAGCGGGAACCCGCCACTCCTCCACGCAATAACTTTGTGCAAGGGCTTGAACCTCATGCCCTGGAGCCGTCTACAGTCAAGGCGGCTGCCATCGACTTCGGCTTCTACTATCGCGCGTTCCAGGCTTTGAAGGGAGTCAATCTTCCTATCCAGGAGAAGCGTGTGACCGCTTTGATTGGACCGTCTGGGTGTGGCAAATCGACACTTCTACGCTCTTTCAACCGCATGCACGACCTGTATCCCGGCAACCGGTACGAGGGCAGCATCCGGCTATATCCGGACAACACCAACATCCTCGACCCCAGAGTCGACCCCATTGAAGTACGGATGCGCATTGGCATGGTGTTTCAGAAGCCGAACCCCTTCCCCAAGTCCGTCTACGAGAATGTCGCTTACGGTTTGCGGCTTCGGGGTGAAAAGAGCCGCTCGAAGCTTGATCAGGGCGTTGAGGAGGCGCTACGCGCAGCGGCCTTATGGGACGAAGTGAAGGACCGGTTGCAGTCACAAGGTACCGCGCTTTCCGGGGGACAGCAGCAGCGTCTGTGCATCGCGCGGTGCCTGGCGACCGACCCCGAGATTCTATTGTTTGATGAGCCAACTTCCGCCTTGGACCCGATTGCAACGGGTAGCATCGAGGAACTCATCAGTCAGCTGCGGCCGCGCGTCACGATTCTTATCGTGACCCATAACATGCAGCAAGCCGCCCGTGTTTCCGACTACACGGCCTATATGTATCTGGGCGAACTTGTCGAGTATGGCGAGACCAATCAAATCTTCTTGAAGCCAAGTAAGCAAGCAACGGAGGACTACATCACCGGCCGTTTCGGCTGAATCGGGGGCGCAATATGACCGAGAAGCACTTATCCAGCCAGTTTGAGTCCGACCTCACCGATATTTCCACCGAAGTCTTGCTGATGGGTGGACTGGTGGAGGCCCAGGTTCAAGCGGCTATCCGCGCGTTGGAGACCTTCGACGTAGCCATTGCTGATGACGTCATTGCAGCGGAACAACGTGTCAATCGGCAAGAGATTGAGATAGATGCCCATTGCAGCTATATCATTGCCCGCCGCCAGCCGACCGCACGCGACTTGCGACTACTAATGGGGGTATCCAAGATTATTACGAACTTGGAGCGTGTCGGTGACGAGGCCTACAAGATTGCAAAGCGCGCAAAGCGCATCATTGGCCAAGTCTCGCGTTCAACCATCGACTTTTCAGAGGTCCGCGTCTCGGCCGCACTGGCTGTCGAGATGCTGCACAAAGCTCTGGACGCCTTTGCAAGGCTTGATACGACTGAGGCAGCAATGATAGGACGAGAGGACCGAGCCCTGGATGAGGAATTCCGAGGCTTCGTCCGCAAGCTCATGAGCTACATGATGGAAGACCCGAAGCTGATATCCGTATCGCTGGACTACCTCTTCATCGCCAAGGCTATTGAGCGCATCGGTGACCATGCAACAAACATCGCCGAGTTCACCATCTATATCGTCAAGGGCACTGATGTCCGACACATCACACAGGATGCCCTTGAGCAGGAGGCGCAGAAACAATGACCGCGCGTGCCGACATCCAACGCGTAAGCTCGATGGACGATTGCAGAGAGTGAGTTTCAAGGAAAGACATTTTCTCTGAGATAGCAGATGGGGGGCTTCGTGGATGCCCCTTCTTCATTTCGACTTGAGCTTTCCTGCCTACTTCACGCGACGGCCTTGTTCGTCGATGACTACCTCACCGTCTTCCTTTGCGAAGGCCCCCTTTTGCGGCGACGGCAAGATGTCGAGGACGACCTCGGATGGGCGACACAGCCGAACTCCCATCGGGGTCACTACAAGAGGCCGATTCATGCATCGTGAATTTTTGATGACAGCGCCAGCAGATTTGGGCAACTGCCCTTACAGGGTAGGCAGGCGCTCGAAACTGCCAAAGCGGGCAAACGGTGGCTGCACCTCGGTCACTTCGAGCCGCTCTACAAGCGCTGCTGACATGCCTTCGCTTAACCAAGCGCACATGCTAGCAAGTTGCTCGGGTGAACCCTGCAGCATCGCCTCTACGGAGTCGTCCATGCGGTTGCGGACCCACCCGGTGACACCCAACTCCTGGGCACGATGTACGCATGCCTCCCGATAGCCGATACCCGGTACACGACCCCGGACGCGGACCAGCCGCGTCTCGAGCTTCCCTTCGTTTATATCCGCTTGCATGAGAGTACTTCCGCAATGAGCTGCAACAGCTTCGCCGGCGTAATCTCAAGCGTGTCACGACCCTTCTGTCGCAATTGGAATCTGACGACGCGTTGCGCCGACGAGCGGCCGACCTTTGGCTGCATCGAACTGACCACTATTCGGAGCAGCGCGCTGAAAGCACAATCGCACCCAGCTAGCCCAAAGTCGAAATGTCGTTCATCGTGGGTTGATGGTTGACTCTCGGGCAGTGCCACACAATCGAGACGCCAGGGCCATCAGCCCCATCAGCCATGTCCGTGATGACAACGAGAGACTCCAGCGCGATGCCAACGCGATTTATCTGCAATCGCATCCAATAGTAGGCTCGTTGCCGACAGGTGGGGCTCCTTCAGGGCTCAAAGGCTAACTCCGCCATAATGGCCGCCAGACACGCGGAAGGCCCTCCGGCAAAGGGATGCCAAGGTAACGGGACGTCACGTGTTTGATTAAGCACATACAAGGGATGCTCGTAGACTACGTGCAACTTGTTCCCACGCCGCAATTCCAGAGAGTCTGTATGCCGAGCCAAGGAGCTGTACTACTGTTCCCCGTTAGCCTAGGGCCGTACACGCTGCGGGTCGAGCTGTGTTCTAAGGTGGAGTTCGGCCGGAAGAATGTGAATAGCGAAGTCGACTTTAATGCAGGCGTGATGCGCATCGCATCGCATTTGCAGGGACGCAACTTGGTGATTGCGTTCATCAAGCGCCTCATTGGCGTCATTCACTACTCCCACGGGCTTGATGACGCTTCAGTGGAGGAGCACTACACACACAGCTTTGCCACCGGTCTTATGGAGTTCGTTCGACGAAACCCGCAGGCCTGGCACTGGCTGAACGCCATGCTTTCTCAACACTTTTCGAAGGGACAGCGGTTCGAGCGAATCTGCCAGCAGGCGCCGACATCTCCGCTTTCATTGCCGGTGCGCATGACCATTTGGCACCGAGTGATACGACTCAGTGTATTGCCTGCCAAAGCTGCTGACCGAGCCGGCGTCTGGGGCTACTACCTATACGCTGACCAATGGGTACACCTGCATGAGCAACTTCGAGGCGAGCACTTTGCTGTCATCTTTTGGCACGAACTGACGCACGCTTTCCATCACGCTGCCGGCATGCAGGACCGCGAAACGCGCCGCCGGTTCGTCAACGCCCAGGCGAGTGCCTGGCTCGAATTCGTCTCGAAGAACCCCGGCGCTTGGAAATGGTTTGTGAGCCTGGCCACCCACGAGAAGGTGCTTGAAGCCGTGCAATTGGAAGCCAGCGCGTAGCTTGCCCCCTGGGAAGGCACGCACGAACCGGGGTGCTTGATGTGCTTTCCGCCCTAAAGTTCGACGCATTGAAAATCAAAATTCCCCGCCAGGGCGCGACAGGGCGCGAGGTGCTAGTACATAGTGAACGGCAACCTCACGAACCTTTCCCTTATGGCGCCCGCGACCTGGCGGTAGCATACTGTCAACGTCCTACACGACATCCCTTACCTGACCGCATGGCAGCTGCCTACTTCCCTGACGAGGAGGCCTAACCATGGACTGGCTCTCACAGAATCTCTCATGGCTCCTGCTTGGCGGACTGGCCGTCATCGCCCTGATAGCGTGGCAGCGATTCATAAGTCGCCGAACCAATCAAGAGAGCGTGCAGCGCCGCCATACAACGCAGGAGTACAGCCCTACTGCCCGCGACCCCGTCACAGGGAAGAAGGTCGACGTTGCTCACGCCATCACGGCAAATTTTGAAGGTCGGACATACTTCTTCGAATCTGAAGCTTCGCGCACGGTTTTTAAGCAAGACCCCGCGCGATATGTGTACCGGCATCAGCGCCACGACGGCTGCTAGACGACACCTTCTATAGCGACCAAGCTCGTGGACTACTTTCTTGCGGGGCATTTGATGCGGGACGTTAGTTCTAATCGCTCTGCCACCGCTTCGCCAATGTTAGACACGCAGTGCAAGAAACCCGAGCGTACTCGTCCAGCCCTTGTGCGAACCGGAGCTCACCACCAGTTCGGCGCAAGCGTTTGCACAGCAAATCGCCCGCCGCACGTATCATCCGTCCATCACGAATGGCCTGCTTTAACAGGACGTGAACATCGCGGTCGCGCACGTCGTGCGCAGGCACTTCCGAAGTATTTCTCGAGTCCTCTGCAACGATACCAGGCACCCACCGAACTGGAATCGCCAGACTCGCATTGAATGTAAGTGCTTGAGTACGAAGACGCTTCTCACTTTCGTGAAGAGCGACTCGGGCTGCCTGTTCCCTCGCTGTCTTCGCTGCTCGAGCACCATCGACATCCTCTGCCCTGGCACCAACGAACACCCCATTGGAATGCTGCCAAACTTCGAGCAAAGTACCGGAGGCAGGTGTGACTGCCTCCGCACGGCTTGACCGCTGCAAGCTGGTTATCTCCAGCCGCTCCCCATCCAGCGTTACCTGATTGTTTTCGACAGCTACGCGCCCACAGTGTTTGTCAGTTAGCCATCCCGCTCGGGCCGTTGAGACGAGACGCAACTGGTAGATGTCCATGACCGAAACTGCCCCCGCCGGCACAGCAGAGTCGAAAGCCTGTCTTGCTGGAGATTCTAGTCGCTAGATTGAGCGCGACATGATTTGCAGTCGAGCGCCTTGTTCGCTTCGTTGTGTTTTCGACACCATTGCGCCCAACAGCGGTCGGACGATTCACCGCCACGGGGATGAGCATTCGTGTCGAGGCTAGGACTGCGATACCAGTGGGGGTGGCGGGAGCGCCAATGCGCGTGGCGTCGTTGACACGATGATGACGATTGATACCGCTCCCACTCTCGCTTCACGACTACGTATATCCGCCTCACATCACACATGACGGCCTCCGCGCGTGCCATTGCGAAGCGTTGCGCAGAGCGGAGCTTTGAGTCAGGCGCTGGCCCCGGAGATTTTGTCCCCCGCAGTCTCTTTCGGCCCTCTTCTCATGGCTCGCAAAAGTAGCAGTGCTGCCTTGGAAAGAATGGGCATTGGAAGAACCGGCCGCTAAGCGCGCGGGGTCAACCTCCTGCAAATCTCGCCCGTTTCTCGGTTGCTACTAACGCGACTTTGTGGTCGGCCGCACATACTGCGATGCATCAGCACTAACACCTGGAGGTGCATGCAGGCACCTCATAGCCGGCTTTCCCCTGTTGCTATTTCGCAAAACGGTACGCAGGGGCGCCAACTTGTGGCCTAGAGTTAAAGCGCTTTCTCAAGATTCGACCGCGAAGCGCAGGTGTCATGAAGCGCATTGCCGTGCATCGGTTCGCACGGCTACTTCGCCTAGGCCATGTCATTGGTTGGCCCTATAGACGCGGCAAAAAAGAACCGGGATGTTGGAGGAGGTCATGAAAGACACGAATGAGCGGTCGCTGCGTTTCCAGGTCGAAAAATGGCTCGCGCCTGGCCCCGCGACGTCGGTCCACGTAGTTGAATTCAGTCGCACCCACTCGGGCCGGCGACGCTACGTATGCGTCGAGACCAAGCAACTGGCCGGTTTGCGCGCGTTGTTCTTCTTTCGGCACGATGACGGCTGCTGGCGCGTGTTTCCGCCTGCAGTCGATAGGCCGAAGACGAGCGCTGACCGTCTGGCCTTGTGAGCGGTCATTGCCGGCTCGTGCCAAACAGACCACGAAGCAAACGCGACGCCTACACACAATTCTGCGCGGGACCTGAGCATCAGCACTCCGTATGCGATGCGAGTTGCGATAGTGCAGACGCTGTTCTGACGCCGTCGGCGCGCGCCTTTTCACTTCAGGCCCAAGCGGCCGACATACTAACGCTGAGCAGCATCAAGGTTAACCCGCAATTCCTTCGATATCAGCCGTTTGGTGCACTTGTTTGACACCATATCGACATGTGTGGATTGCGTTCAATTCGTGGGCGGTTTCTGCTACGCCCTCTCCGGGCAACCGGAAACTCGACATCATTACGAGCGCGCAAGCGTGCCCACGCGAGAAACAGTTGACTTCCGAGCAATCGCCCCTAGAATGACTTTTGCCGCAACGCAACAAAGACTTTCACCCTGGCGGCGCACTATTCGTGTCCTGATTCAGAGTTCCCCTCGAACACTCGCAGCCTTACCCTATGGAGCAGTGATGAGCACTCCTATCCCCGAACAATCCATCTCCGCGCAGAAAGCAGGCGTGGAAAGGCTCCTTGGTCTGGCGACCATAGCCTTCGAAGGCATCGAAAAGCTGGCTGAGCTAAATCTGCAAGCAGTCAAATCAACCTTCGCCGAAAATCAGCAAATCCTGAGCAAGACGCTTTCCGCGAACAACCAGCAAGAATGGGTTGCCCTGCCTGTGCACCTGACGCAGCCCATAGCAGAAAAGGCGGCGTCGTACAGCCGGCAGGTCTCCGAAATCCTGTCGAGCATTCAAGGCGAATTCTCGACGGCCGCCCAAGCGCACCTCCAGCAATGTCAACGCGATGCGCAGGAGTTATTCGAAAACCTCGCGAAGAACGCGCCCACAGGAAGCGAATCTGTCCTAGCAGCATGGCAATCAGCCTTTTCGACGCCCGCCGGCGCGTCCGACGAAACGGCCAAGAAAACCACAAAGCAATTGGCCCACGACAAAGGTGCTGGCCCTGCCCTATAGCATTTCCTAGCGCGCACGCGCAGCCCCGGAATTTTCTTGTGCGAACTTCGGTTCGCTTTTTTTCGCCGAGGGGAGCCGATATGCGAAAATCTACGGTGAAACATTGCAGGACTTCATTTCAGAGGCGCGCATTCAAGACTATCTGCCACTGCTTGTCGCGAAGCGAGTCAAGGGCGCGTTACGCCACCACGCTAACCCGCAGAAGCATCACGCGCAAAGATTAACGCAGAGCACCTCAGGACGTCACCTCACCACGGGAATGCCATGCGGTGCGTCCTAGGACTGCCAAAGTGACTGCCGGACGTACGCGTCAGTCACTCAACGCGGAAATGCTCAACGCTTTGCCCTGCGTTCACAGCCCTTTGCAGCCAGTCGACGACGCGCCTCACAACAAACAGATGCAGGTAGTCATGGATACGAGCGCCGGCGGCCAAATCGCGCAACGCATCAAGATACGCCTCCTTGACTGTTTCCACGGGCAGGCCCAATTCTTCAGCGAGTCTTGCGATACGCTCGTCATGTCCCTGCTGCCTCATGGCGCCTCTTGTGTCTTCGCTGTTCTTGAAAGGGGAATTGACCTTCCCTTGAGTATGCGAGGAAGTGTTGGCGTCTGAGGCTCATCTCAGCGTTGTCGCGACAATTCCTTCAATGCACGTACTGCTTTTCGGCGTCTGACCTTCTTTACTTTTTGCAGCCATTGCATGAACAGCTCATGTGCTGGCGCATACTCCGAGTCTACGGGCAGTTCGGAAATATAAGTTGTTGCGACCACGACGTCGTTCAACGCGCCAAGCGCTCCCTGGAGCTGCGCGAGGCGCGCAATGCGCTTGCGGTCCGCCTTCGCGAGCACCGGCGAGAAATGCTCAAGCAGGTAACGCAACCGCTTAATCTGGATGCGGGTCTGGTGGAGTTCCGCCATCCGCCAGGCTACCGCCCCTGGCTCGAGCCAGCACCTTATCTAGGCGGCGGGATGCCGTTTCGACACGGGTTCGAGCGAGTTCCTCGACGGATTTGGGCTCCTTGAGCTGGGCACTTGCAACTTGGTCGATAGCAGCCCTGAAGGCAGAAATCAGCTGACCGTGCGTCGGTGAGCCGATGGCCATACGGCTCTCCTCGCGAGTGCGGTGGCCGATACTCTCCAAGGCTTCAAGGAATATCAGGGCAGACGGATGGCTCGACGGAACTGCGGCGCGCAGTAAGTCGTTAATGATGACATCCCAGTTCCGTGCAGATAGTCTGCCGAACAATGTTCTAATGTCGCTACATCCGAAGATACGAGACGTGGTAGAACGGTGAGCGCATGGGCTTTGGCTTGCAGCTCAGATGATGCTGGGCGGCTAACCATCCGTTTCCCCGAAGAGGGCTCAACTAAGGCGCAAGGTCAGCGCCGAACCGAATTTGTAGTCTAGTCCCCAGGGCGACTACTCGAGACACGGAATTCGGTGATGTACCTCACGTATCTTTGAGGGACGTCCACGTAGCGGCGCCAGTAAGGCAGCCCCAACTCGGTTTGCCATGTTCCCAAGTTGTTGCCGCCAATGCCGTCCACCCACCAATACACATAGCGCGCCGCCGACAGATCACGCTGATTCCAGCTCGCATGCTCGTCTGCCCACTGCGCCTTCAATCGGCTCACCACGTTGGCCGATAGCCCTTTGGCATCCTCGCCCAGCAGCACCGACAGCGCCTCGCTCATGTCGCCTGTCGAGACTCCCTTCAGGTACAGCCAGGGCAGCGCCGCACTCACCCGCGGCGACTTCCTCACATACGGCGGCACGATCGCCGAGTTGAACTTCACGCCGGAACCGGACCGGTCGCGCACCTTGGGCACCTTCACGGCAATCGGTCCAGCGCCCGTCAGCACCTCGCGCTCCGGGAGGTAGCCATTGCGAACCACGGCGCGCTGCCCGCTCAACGTCTTGACGTTACTGAACTGCTCAAGCAGCTCTGCCAGCTCCACTTCAATCGCCTCCTGGATGACCCGCCGGGCCCCGCGCCTGATCAGCTCCTCGAGCCCAAGCCCGATTTCCGATAGACCGACTGCTTCTTTCCCTTTATCCTTGCTCATGGTGGACCTTTCTTGTGCTGGTTTCCGATCTCGACAATCAGATTCTCAGCGGAAAGCTCCACCGCCCTCTACTCCGCGCCTCAAATTCCCCGTGCGTACACCAGTTTCGACTTTGGCTCCTTTTGTTGCGGTCTGTCTTAGGATTTTGCAGGGCGACCCGTCTTGACTTCCTCGACTTGCGCAACAACGCTGAGTAGCCTCTTTTCCGAGAGGGCTTCGAGAGCCAGGAGTCCCGCCCTTAGCAGTTCACTCTTCTTCACCTGGACGCCGCCAGCCAAGCATTTTCGCTTCAGCTCAGCCAACTTTCCATAGTCGTACTCCGGCATAGTGAAGCTGTCCCGGATGACCTTTGGCTTCTTGGCCGGTTTGTCTGCCTGTAGTGCCGCGCCATTGCTCTGCTTCTTTGCCTTCTTCGAGCTGGAAGCCCCGCCATCAGCGGCTGCCGCCGCGTCAGCCGAGACCTTCGTGGTAGAAGCCGCCTTCTTCGCTGCCTTGCCGGCGCGCAGCTTGCTGTTGGTCCCTTCCTCGCCCTTTGCGTCCGGCGCTAACGTCGCGGCCACCTTCTTCCGTGTTTCGCTTGGCATCAAGTCCTCCATCCCCATGGCTTTTCGTTCATACAGTATATATAGTATTGACGGTTTCATCTTCGGTGGTCCGGCTAGTCCTGCCTTGGCTTGGCTTCGGAACCCAAAGGAGGGAAGTCACGTGGACAGTTGTTCTAGTCGACCTTTGTATCGCATCTAGTCAAGTCATCAGTCGTTCCTCGGCCGCTGTCTTGCCTGGAACGTAAGGCAGCAGTGCCGTCCGGCCACTCGGCCAGCCCCGCTCCTTGTTGTGTCCTGCCAGAACTCGCTGGCATTGGGCTGCCCTGCAAGAACAGGGCAGCGAGGAGCCGAGCATGCACAGAATTCACGCCCCAGCCGGCCGGATGTCCGCCCTCACGGCGCGACTGGCCTCCCCTTACTTCCGCCCGATTGACCCGAGCGAGTCGAGTCTGCAACCGGTCACGGGGCCAGCTTCCCAAAATCCGAGCACCAGTGTGCCAAGGACCAATCGGGAGTTCTCGGACGCCACCGTCCGAAAGAGCCGAACCTTCTGGTAGCGGTCCTGGCGGGTCAGCGCCACTTTCGCCTACGAGCCATGACCGAACCTCGGTAGAAAAATCGGCGCAGGATTGCCTGGATGCCGCGAAGGGTATCCGTCAGCCGCACGACGGCCTTCGTACCGGTCATGACAATTGTTGGACCCCGCTGCAGCAAACAAGAACAGGGGGGATGGAGCGAGAAATGAAGAGCACGAACGGGCAGTCGCTGCGTTTCCAGGTCGAAAAATGGCTCGCGCCTGGCCCCACAACGCCGGTCCGTGTAGTTGAGTTCAGCCGTACCCATTTCGGCCGGAGACGCTACGTATGCGTCGAGACCGAGCAACCGGCCGGCTTGAGGGCGTTGTTCTTCTTTCGGCACGATGACGGCTGCTGGTACGTGTTTCCACCTGCAGCCGACAGGCCGAACATGACCTCCAACCGTCTTGCCGCGTGAGCGGTCATATCCGCCTTCCCGTGGCAAGCAGACCACGCGGCAAACGCGGCGCGTACACACAATTCTGCGCGGAATCTGAGGCGCTCCGTATGGGATTCGAGTTGCGATAGCGCAGAGGTAGCAAACGGCCTGCCCGGCGTAAGTCAGACAATTATCAGTGACGACCCTCTGAGCTCAAACTACGCGTATCAGTCACGGGAATGGGACTCGGCCAGCAACGATTCCATTAAACGAGCCTGACCGAGGATTCAAGACGGTGAAATTATTCCGTTGTGCCCAATTCTGGGCTGCCTTAAACACCTCCGGCTCCCGCTGCCCCCAATCACTCTTCATCAGGGGCTCGGCATCCTGTTCCGTCGTAAGATACACGGCTGCTTGGTGCACTGGCGCCCGGCTCCGAGTTCCAGGGATAGTAATGGTACGAATCGTTACACGCATTTCATCGAATCAGCAAGGATGCTCGCCAACCGATTATGTTGGCATCCGGATGACTTTACTATGACGACCACTCCAAATGAGTCTGAGGGTAAGGCCCAGCTGCAACGGGAAGTCCTTGAGAAGGACGTACGTACTCTTGAACTGTGACAGATGAACACCTGTCAGGCTATTCGGGTTAGTGCGAACTTGGAGGCACCCAAGTGTGCGAGCTCTTAGTTAAATCACAAGTCATGCAGACGGGCGCCTGCCTATCGTGTTTCTGATAAGCTGAACCTCGCACCTCATTTGGTAGTGCACTACGCGGCGTCAACGAAAATCCGTGCCGGCAAAAGAAGCTGGCGCAAAACGTCGATAGAACCACCGCCAGCCGACACCCGTCGGCTCGTGCTCTCATAAAAGCGGCCTGAACCAGATGTGATGCAATACCCTGCTCCCGGTATTCGGGGAGCACTGCAACCGGCGCTACGACAGCTGTGTCGCCGTGACGTTCGGCGCCCGCGCATCCTGTAATCACTTTCGCCGCTACGGCAATGTGGAGCGTTGTCCTGACTAGGTCAACGTCGGAGGCGTCCAACCCGGTCTGCTCCAGGAGGCCGACCACGAGTTCCCACTCCCCAGTCGCAGTTGCACGTATTGAAATGCCTCTCATCATGATTTCTCCAACGACGGTGCGCGATGAGCCTGACTGCCTGACGGTCAGCGATGCCTCGCGATGTCCAGACTGACACGCGTCTTTCCTGGCGACGTCGACCTGGCCGAAAAAAACACAGTGCGAGCAAGCCCCTACAGGGCGGCAAGATTTTTGGGGGCTCTGTCACCCCGATTGAGCCATCTCTTCATGACAGCTGCACACGCACGCTACTCGATGCCAGAGAATTGAATGGAACTAAAGCACGAGGATTAGCGCATCGAACACAATCACTGCTACAGAAAAAATGGCCGACATCGCTGCCGGCCAAACGGCCTTAACCCGGTGAGAAGCTAAGGTCGATAAGAGTTGTTGCTGGCACGCTCAGGAAGCGCGTCGCTTCCTTCTACGGGAGGAGCTTAGAAGCGATGACACATGCCAAGCATGGCGCCGGTCTGGTTCTGACCCGGCAGCGTATTGGCGGTGCTGGTCACACCGAAGGTCGCATTGCCCTTGTTGTTCACGTCGCCGAGAAGCAGGTTCGCGTCGGTGCGCTTGGAAAAGGCGTAGTCGGCGTTCAGCACAAACATCCACGAATCCCTGCTGTCAGTGCGGGCGTCCGTATAGTAGGCCCGGCACTTCGCCGCCAAGACCATTGGTCACTCGCGGCCGAAGCTACGGCGTACACCGAGCCACTTCAGTTCGCACCACCGTTGACGTGATTTTGGAAACTGACGCCGGCATCAGCGATGCCATAGAGCGTCACGTTGGATGGCGATTGGGCAAAGGCCGCGCCGGACATGGCGCAAGCAGCGGCCGCCACTGCGACTAGAGTTTTTTTCACTGCCAATCCGATTTCTGTTTGAGCAAATGGGCTTCCTGCGGTGAGGCGAGCAGCGCGCTGAAAGCACAATCGCACCCAGCCAGCCCAAAGTCGAAATGTCGTTCATCGTGGGTTGATGGTTGACTCTCGGGCAGTGCCACACAACCGAGACGCCAGGGCCATCAGCCATGTCCGTAATGACAACGAGAGACTCCAGCGCAATGCCAACGCGATTTATCTGCAATCGCATCCAATAGTAGGCTCGTTGCCGACAGGTGGGGCTCTCCTTCAGGGCTCAAAGGCTAACTCCGCCATAATGGCCGCCAGACACGCGGAAGGCCCTCCGGCAAAGGGATGCCAAGGTAAGGGGACGTCACGTGTTTGATTAAGCACATAGAAGGGATGTTCGTAGGCTACGTGCAACTTGTTCCCACGCCGCAATTCCAGAGAGTCTGTATGCCGAGTCAAGCAGCTGTACTGCCGTTCCCCGTTAGCCTTGGGCCGTACACGCTGCAAGTCGTGCTGTGTACCAAGGCGGAGTTGGTTCGGAAGAATGTGAATAGCGAAGTCGACTTCAATGCTGGCGTGATACGCATCGCCTCGCATGTACAGGGACGCGACCTGGCGATAGCGTTTGTGAAGCGCCTCCTTGGCGTCATTCACTACTCCCACGGGCTTGATGACGCTTCGGTGGAGGAGAACTATACACACAGCTTTGCCACCGGTCTTATGGAGTTCGTGCGACGAGATCCGCAAGCCTGGCACTGGCTGAACGCCATGCTTTCGCAACACTTTTCGAGGGGGCAGCGGTTCGACCGAATCTGCTTACACCCGCCCGCGTCTTCACTCCCGTTGCCCGTACGCATGACCATTTGGCACCGGGTGGTGCGGCTTAGTGTGTTGCCTGCCAAAACAGCTGACCGAGCCGGTGTTTGGGGCTACTACTTGTATGCCAACCACGGAGTACACCTGCACGAACACCTCCGAGGCGAGCACTTCGCAGTCATTTTTTGGCACGAACTAACGCACGCTTTCCATCACGCTGTCGGCATACAAGACCGCGAAACCCGCCGTCGATTCGTCAACGCGCAGGCCGGTGCCGGGCTCGAATTCGTCTCGAAGAACCCCGGTGCTTGGAAATGGTTTGTGAGTCTTGTCACCCATGAGAAGGTGCTTGGTGCCGTACAGTTGGAAGCCAGCGCGTAGCTTCCCCCCTGGAAAGGCACACACAAACCGGGCTGAGTCTTGCTCGCTCCGCCAAAAAAGCCGGGACTCGCCGCATCCAGAATCAAAATTTCCTGCCGACGCGTCGGTGCAAGAGATGCGAGTAGAAGGTGAACGGAAGCCTCATGAAGCTTTCCCCTTCTTTGCTTCCATGACCCAGCGGTAGCATACTGTCCACGTCCGGCGCGACATCCTTGCAAGGTCAAAGGAAGGCGAGCCAATATCCTACAGACCTAGCTGTTGATGGTAGCTGGTGGGTATGACGACCATGTACGCCCCGAAACCTTTCGCAATTGACACCGGTGCCGAAGTGTTGGCCGCCGACCGGCTTGAGGTGGAGGGCCGCGCCAGTTGCCTCGTGCTGCATGGCGGCGCAGCCACGAGCGAACGGTCGCACTGGCTTGTGCTCCGGCAGAATCTCGCGAGCCATGGGATTGGGACGATTGCCGTGGATTTCTCAGGGCACGGCGAGAGCTCGGCGCGAACACCCAACTCCCTGAGTAAGCGCTACGATGAGGCCATTGCAGCGTTGCAGTACCTTGATGAAGACGGGCCTCGCGCGGTCATCGGCATCAGCATGAGCGGCGAAATCGCAGTGCGCCTTGCCGCTGCCCCTAGCAATCGCATCGGGCGATTGGTCACATTGGTCGGCGCCGCCTACGATTCAGCCGCTTTCGACGTTCCCTTCGGGCCGGCCTTCAGCAAGATACTCCGCACGCCGCAAAGCTGGCGGCGCTCGGTTGTCTTCGAACAGATAGCGTTATTTCCTGGCCGTCTAACGGTGGTCCGCGCTACCGAGGACACTGTCATTCCGGCCACCATCGGTGAGCTGCTCATTGCGAGCGCCAGACGCGCGGAGCACGCGGAGATTGTAGACATCCTCAATACTGACCACGCTCTCGGCTTAGCTTTGCGCGCACAGCCGGGGCTAGTCGACCGCCTCGGAAACATCATCTGTCGTGCCATCCTCGCGACGTCACGCATTTCGAATTGAATATGGTCATCTAGTCGGAGCGCCAGCGCTTAGCGACGCAAGGCGTTCCTTGCAGGTAACCTAGGCGCCTTCTACTGGCCTCGACACCTGCCGACGCCCGCTACCCAATCCCGCCGAGTTTGGCTAACCGGACGAGTGTTAGTGGCGACATCTCGAACATAACGTCCACCCGCGCTATTTGCACGCCTCGCGCCCCGCACCGCACCGCACCGCACCGCACCGCTAATATCGAGTACTTTAATCCTGATATAAGGGGGTTTTAATTCCCCTCCGGGCACTTGCCAAGCTCTGAGTCCAGGCAAACGAGACTGGCTTCTGCTCAGTCCCGAGAGGCGCAAGCATCGCCCTGCCCTTCGGCTGTTGCTATTTCACAAAACAATACGCAGGGCGGCAGTTTATGGCATAGAGTTCTTTCTCAAGATTCGACCGCGAAGTGCAGGTGTCATGAAGCGCATTGCCGTGCATCGGTTCGCACGGCTACCTTCGCCCTAGGCCATGACATGGGTTGGCCCTATAGACGCGGCAAAAAAGAACCGGGATGTTGGAGGGGGTCATGAAAGACACGAATGAGCAGTCGCTGCGTTTCCAGGTCGAGAAATGGCTCGCGCCTGGTCCCACGACATCGGTCCGCGTAGCTGAATTCAGCCGCACCCATGCGGGCCAGAGACGCTACGTATGCGTCGAGAGCGCGCAACCGGCGGGGTTGCGCGCGTTGTTCTTCTTTCGGCACGATGATGGCTACTGGCGCGTGTTTCCGCCTGCAGTCTCGAGGATGAGTGCCGACCGTCTTGCCTTGTGAGCGGCTCATTGTCGACTTGTCGCAAGCAGATGCCAAGCAGCAATCACCCAACTAAGACTTGAGCCATGAAGAACATGCTTGCTGGTACCGGCCTTTCGCTCTGCCTTGCCGGCCGGGAAACCGTGCCCGCAAATGATAGTGACACCCGTTGCGAAGCAATCGATGAGACGGATGCCGTCCCGTCCGTGAATGCCGCCATGGCCGGTGCGCCAGCACTGTTTGCCCCGTACCAGAATTGCTGCCGCGCGTTGAGTCAGGACTTGACCCTGACGCCGCTCGAACAGCGGGTGGTCTTTCTCGTACTCGCGGTTGCCAGCGGCTGCAACTACGAGGCGTCTGACGAGGGCGCCTGCACCGCCAGTGAGACGTTCAGAAAGATAATGGCGGCAATCCGTGCCGGCAGGCCTCTCGCTGATGCCCGGCTTCGTGCCCTCGTTAGCTTTACACGGACCATGTTCATCCATCGCGGTCGCCCTAGCGAGCATGAGGTCAAGACCTTTTTGCATGCTGGCTATCCTGAAGAAAACATCCTGGACATCATTCTGGCAATCGCGGCGAATACGCTAGACAGCTATACCAGCCACGTATTCCGTGCGAAGGTCAATGGGCCCGCATTGTCAGTCGGCTAGCAGGGTCGCCACAGCATCATCAAAACACCTTCATCCTAGATTTCCAGGCAGTACCCCTGCGACGCCATCCTGCAACCGGGGGCAGACCTGCCCGATGTGGTTCGTGCCTTCGTGCCTTCGTGCCTTCGTGCCTTCGAGCATTCGAGCATTCGCTCACAGCGTAATGGCGAAGGCATGGCGCGACAAATAGCAATTTGGTCGGCGATTGCGCCATTCCGGTTCCTTACTGACTCTCTCTGATGCCAGCCCCCTGCGAACCGGCTGACCTAAATGAAAGGGAAGCCCAGGCAGCACCGGAATCGGGACGGCAGCCTAGTTACACTCGCTTACAGCGATGTAATGCTATTTCTCGATATATTGCATCCACTGATATTGGAAGCGAGGATGCAATGTTGAGCAAGGGAATGGTCGTGTGTGCTCTTGTGCTTGGAGCAACTGCCTTTGCGGCCAACGCTCGGGAGTTCGAGTCGAAGGTCGAAGACAATGGTGACCACTACAAATACGAATACAAAGACCCGTTGTGTGAATACAAGTACGAGTACAACTATAAGGATGGCAAGCAAAAGCTAAAACGGCATGGGGACTGCGCGCACGTAGCCGTTCCTGCTGCTCCCCAACCGACGTACGTCGTACCTGGTCCAGTGATAATCCAACCAAGAATCGACATCCGATAGTAGGCGGAAACTGGCGAGCGCTCGTGTCACGAATCAGCGGGATAGGAACATCTCGAGCACCAGGCCGGGCATCAATGACGGTGCCTATGGTGAATGTCCGGGTAGTGCGGATGCTTGTGGGTCATCGCAGCATGGTGGTGATGAACATGAGGCTCACTGCCATCCCACGGGAAATCGTGCTCATGCTGGTGGTGTTCATCATGCCGATGGGCGTGGGTATGCTCCATCGCGTCGTGCGTGTGTTCGTGCTTATGCCGTTCACTCAGATGCAACCACACGCCCAGCGCCATTAACGCGGCCGCCACCGAGAATAGAACACCGGGCAACTCCGGCCACAACGCAAAAGAAACAATAACGCCGAACAGCGGCGCAACCGAGAAATACGCCCCGGTTCTTGCCGTACCCAAATGGCGTAGCGCTACCACGAAGAGCGCGAGGCTGACGCCATAGCCGACAAAGCCCACCACCATGGCCGACAGAATAGGTACGCCGCCCGGCAACTCAGCGCCAGTAATCAGCGCAAGGGCGGTATTGCAAACACCAGCTACCAGCCCCTTCAGGCATGCAATCAGGACGGCGTCATTGGATGACACCTTGCGGGTCAAGTTGTTGTCGATGGCCCAGCAAGCGCAGGCGGCAACAATCAGCAGCGCACCCGGCGACAATAGCGACCATGCCAAGGACGATTTGCCTGCCCGCATTCTCCTTGAAGACAATCCAAGCAATGAGCGCCGTGAACACGCCTTCGACGTTGAGCAGCAAGGAGGCGGAGGCCGCGCTCGTCGTACCTAACCCCACCATCAGAAGTGCCGAGCCAGCCACTCCGCCTGCTAGGATGGCACCAAGAAGCCAAGGAATCTCGCGACGAGGGATGGCTGGCTGCTGCGAAGGTTGGCCATTGCCCTTCCCGGTGAGCCGCCGTAGCACCAGCACTCCACCCAGGCCAAGTCCGCTGCCAAGGTATAACAACCCAGCCAGCAACAGCGGCGAGACTGTGCCAGTGAGGGTCTTTGCCAGCGGTGTGCTCGCGCCGAACAGGAGCACCGCAGCTAGCGCGGGAGCCCAGAACGAACGGACATGTCAGCAATCTCATGTTGGTATCGGAGTCTACTTGGCGCAGAGCGCGACAATCACAATCGCTTACAGACCGGCGCTCTGTTCGATGATAGCCATTTGCGAATGGTCTATCGGCGGTGGCATGACCGCCGGAATGACATGCGAGAAAGGCAACATGAATGCCTTCAACATTATTAGATGCGCGCCGTAGGCCTTACTGGCCGAAGAGGCCGCACGCAGGAGTCACATCATCATGCTGACCGATGTTGTTCTACGTTCGGCCTTTCGTTCAGATTGGCATCAAGTCGCTGCATTGCTCGAGCGATGCGGCCTCCCCGCCTCGGATACCTTCCGAAATAATCGAAGAATTCCAAGTTGCGCTATATGAGAACCGCATTATTGGATGTGCGTCAGCAGAACATCACGGCTCGAGCGTTCTTATCCGCTCTAGGTGTACTTCATGCTCACGCGTGGCGAAGCCTTCGTCGACCAGGGCCAGCAGCACTATGAGGAGCAGCAGCGCCAGCGCAGTATTGCCGCCCTCAAACGCCGTGCCGCGGCCCTCGGGTTTCAGGTCAATCCGATAGAGGTGGCCGCATGATGAACACAGCCACCTTCACTTCCTTGCTCCAAGATCGTCAGTGAACGGCAGCGCCATGGGAAGCGTCGATTTCGACTCGATCTCTCAAACGGGATGCGCATCGCTGCGCTCACCACTGTCGCCGACGATTCCCGGACCAGGCTCAATAACGGGCTCACCCAGCAGCGAGGCCAATCGCTGCGAGCTCGCACCAATGGGTTATCGGTCATCTCGGCGCTGCCGTTCCCCTTTATAGTCGTTTCTTCGCGAACGCCGGGCACAGGCATGGGCATGGGCTCGGGAAGCTCAGTAGCGGTTGAGCCAGCGTACCGAGACAGAGGCATCGCAGGGTGCCTGGTTGAAGCACTATTGATGCGGGCTCGCGGCACGGAAGCACACGAAGCCTATATCTTCTCCACAGTGGCTCCCGCTTACTTCGCTCGCTGGGGATTCTCGCTCGTCGTGACTGAGGACGTGCCACTGGAGGTCATGTCCTCGCCAGCTGTCCAGCGTGCGGCCCTAACGTCTGCGCTTTGCATGCGATGTGAGCTGCGATAGCGAGAGTGTCTCGTTGGATGCCAATTCAACGTTACTAGCCTGAGGTCCCGCTGACTACAGCCCCTATAACATACTACGGCGAGGATGGCATTCCGGCCTTTAACGCCAAGACTTGCACATTCTTTAGGCCCTGCCACAAAACCTTCATAAATGCTCTCGCTCACCGACGTGGCAAGCATGCTTGGCGGCCAGCGAATCTCTCGGCCGCCTTGGCTGATGGGGTGATAGGGTGCCAGCCAGCGCTCGCCGAGGAATCCAGTCCCGCGAGAAAGATGCTCAGTGAATATTATCGGCCGAGCTCTCCGTTCGGCGGGACAACGTGTGCTTCCATATCGCGTTACAGAAAGTAACCGCCGTGCGAATCCGCTAATACACCATCGAACCAAGCAGGCCTAGAGTACTTGTAAGGGGACAAGGAGAAAGCCATGCGGAAGGTCGCAGCACTGTGGCTTCTGGCCGGAGTTGTGGGACTCACTTCCAGCGTTGCCGAGGCGCGCGTAGATGTAGGGATTGGCATCGGCATCCCCGGGCCAGCCGTAGTCGTTCCTCCACCGGTCTACTACGAGCCTCCACCACCGGTCTATTATGACCCGGCTCCTGTAATCGTCGAACCTCGGCCGGTTGTGGTGACACCCGGCTATGGGTATTACTACGATGACTGGCAGGCTCGTGCTTGGCGGGAGCAGCAGTGGCGCGAACGACGCTGGCGGGAACGCCAATGGCGCGAGCGTCATCGCGAATGGCATCGTTGGCACGACTATTACAATAATTAGAATGGCTGGCACCAAGGGGGGCGCGTCCTGACTCTGACGGGCCGGACGCAACGTCCATCCAAAGGATGGCAGAAACCTTTGCCACCAGCCGCCTGACCGCGCGGGAGCCGTAGGATGGCGTCACCTCGTCATAGAAGTAGAGGTCGAAGTGCGAAAAGAGCCGGCATTGCCGGCTTTTTAGTGGCGCGTGGGATTACTTGCCGGCAGCAGCTTCACACTTCTTCATAAACGAGGTTTTCGCAGCACCCGCAAGCGGCTTTCCGTCCTTCCCAACTGCTTTCGCTTCGCACGCGGCCGACTCGTTACTTTTGCCACTACCTTCGCATTTCTTGATGAAGGAGGCCTTAGCAGCCCCCGTTAGCGGTTTGCCATTTTTACCAACCGCTTGCGCTTCGCAACTCGAGGCAGCAGGCGGGGTTGCGGCAGCGGGCGCTGCAGGCTTGGCGGCGGCCGCCGGCGCAGCCGGTTGCGCGTGAGCAATACCTACCGTCAGCAACGCTGCAACGGCTACAGCACAAAATTTCTTTATCACGATGACCCCCAAAGACGTCAAATTTAACTGCGAATTAGAAAATTTTAATATCAGGGCTAACTATTATGCTGTTCACTTGCATCTTCATTGGCCCGGCACGTGGACAGCTGAGTCACCGTCAACCATGTTGGCACCGAGGTTTTCGTTCAGCTATGCTGACACCAGCAACCATCGAGTGGCCGGTGTTCTGCTCGAGGGTATTGCGTCCCGGTTCTGATTTGGCGGCAGGCTGCATCGCGTCTAGGTTCGAGGGTGAGATGGCAACGGGTGTCGTGAAGAGGTTCAATAACGAAAAGGGCTTCGGGTTCATTACGCCAGATGATGGCGGCAAGGACTTGTTCGCTCATCACAGCGAAATCCAGGGGACCGGATTCAAGTCTTTGGAAGAAGTTGCCAAGGTAGAGTTCGAAGTCAGGGACGGCCAGAAAGGCCCACAAGCATCAAAGATTCGTAAGCTATAGGTGCTCGCGCCTAGCCCGATTGCCGGTCCAAACGCCGAAGACGCACAATCATTTCCTTCTCGACTTGTTTGTCGCCGTGCCCCCTTGCGACTTCGATGCCTTTCTGAAACGCAAGACGCGCCTTCGCATCCTCGCCGAGTTCCACATAAAGAATACCGAGGGATCGCCAGGCAGCCGAATAGCGTGGGTCCAACTCGGTAGCTTTGAGTAGGTGGGGAATGGCGGCGGCCAGGTTTCCTTGTTGCTGGTACGCGAGTGCAAGCGTGACCCTGAGCAGAACGGAATCCTGGCCAGTGGCGAGTCGTCGCTCCAGCGGTGCTATCGAGAACTTTGGCATGGTCATGGCCCTCCTCCGTCTGCGCACGCGTGTACAGGGGACCTACGCACCGGGTCCGTACTGCGGCCTCGTTTCAAAGCCAACGCGCGAATGAAGGTCGGCGAGAACGGATGCGACGACGAATGTTGCCGGATGGCTTACCGCCAGTCGTAACAAACGCACGTTGCCATGCAGCTTGGAGCTGCGCGTTGGCGATGCGATTCAGTGGGTGCCGACACCACCTGCCCGGAAATGTCTTCCAGAATCTTGCCGTGCAATTCGAGCGCCGCTGCGCGCTCGAACGCCTCCGGCGCGCGTCAAGGTAGATGTCGCCTCATTCATGCAGCCAAACGCTGTTTTTCGGCGCCTGGCTTGATACCGGTGGGCACGGCAATCTCGCGCTCCGGATTGAGCGTGACCGTGTCGATTGGCGACCAGTCTCGCGTGTCGCATGTCCAGCGACGCGGGTTGCGCTCACGGGCCTGAACATACAGCGCGTGGCGCGCGGCCAGAATCTTGTCGTCTTGTCCGGCGTGGCGCTGTGCCGGGCTCACGTAGCGGATGCCGCTGTGCCGATGCTCATGGTTGTACCAGTGGACGAAGTGCGCCGCCCAGGTGCGCGCCGCGGCCAGATCGGCAAAGCCCGTGGACGGGAACTCGGGTCTGTACTTGGCCGTGCGGAACAGGCTCTCCACAAAGGCGTTATCGTCGCTCACGCGTGGGCGCGAATACGAGGGCTTGACGCCCAGCCAGTGCAACATCGCCAGCACCGTGGTGGCCTTGAGCGTAGCACCATTGTCCCCGTGCAGCACCGGCTTGGTCGCCATGGCGTGAATACCCTCGGCCAGCGCCGTGCGCTTGACCAGATGCGCCGCGTGGTTGGCGTCGTCCCGATCGTGGACCTCGAAGCCCACGATCTTGCGGCTATATACGTCCAGGATGAGGTACAGATAAAACCAGCGCCCAGCGACCTCGGCCGGCAGGTAGGTCATGTCCCAGCACCACAGTTGGCGCGGCCCCGTTGCCACGTGCGTGGTGGGCGGACGGCTTTGGCGCGGCGCCTTGGCACGCCCCCGATGCCGGGTCTGCCCATGGGCGCGCAGCACCCGACCGAAGCTCGATTCGCTGGCCAGGTAGACACCCTCATCGGCCAGCATGGGCACGATGCGCGCCGGCGGCATGTCGGCGAAGCGCGGCTCGTTGGCAACGGCCAGAATGCGTTCGCGCTCCTCGATGCTCAGCGCATGCGCGGGCGTGGGCCGCTCGGCCCCGGGGCGGCGGTCGCCGACCACCAAGCCATCGTGGGCCTTCCAGCGTTGCAGCGTGCGCACGGTTATGCCAGCTACCTCGCAGGCCAGGCGCAGGCGAGCACCGCCTGCGTGAGCGGTTTCGATATGGCGGACCATCGTTTGGCGATCTTCCAGGCCGATCATGCGTCCTCGTCCTTGTCCTTCGGGAAGATCCCCTCGAGCTTTTTTGAGAGTATCAACAGGGCGGCAGCTTCGGCCAGGGCCTTCTCCTTGCGGCGCAGCTCGCGCTCGAGTTCCTTGATACGGCGCCGATCGGCCTTTGTCTCACTATGGGTGGCGCGCGCATCCTCGGGCTCAGCCAGCGCCTGCGTGGCGGCAGTGCGCCACTGCTCCAACTCCTGCGGATACACACCGTTCTCACGGCACCAGGCGTTCTTGCTGGCCTCGTCCAACGCAGCCGTCGCCAGCACCGCCTCAAACCTGGCCGCCGCTGTCCATGCCCGCTCGCGAGCGGGCATGGACATAGCGTCCGCACGCCAGCGCTCCAGCGTGGCCACTGCCACACCCAATTCCCTTGAAACCACTTCCACCGCCGCACTCTCCGGCGGTAACAACCGTGCTACCGCCCGGTCCTTGAATTCTTGTCCGTAACGAGCCACTTCTATCTCTTATCGCCCCCAGGGTTCAAATTCTATCGGGGCGACATCTATTCTGCCGCGGGGGGCCTCGATGCCGGCGTTCACGGTGCTCACTGCAGCGCCGCCTCCTACGCAGACCACGGCGTCAACCGTGCCCACTTGTTTGTACATCGCCAGCATACGCCGTGCGCGCAACCAGGCGCCGACTGTCAGTGCTTGGCTACCGAGCGGCAAGGAATGGCCACACTCGCGCAAGCAGTCATCCTGCCATGGCCTCAAGACCGCCGCACCAATGCCTGCATCCCCGCCGTGTCCATCGACAAACCGAGCAGCGGAGGCTGGACAGCAGCCACCAAGCCTGTGACGAGCAATGGCGCCCTCTTGCAAGCGTAGGAAGTGCTGTTGACTGTACCTCGCGTGCATCGACGCTCCAACAAAAGGATGACCCAAAGTGCAGCGAAGAATCGAAGAATCGGCGTAGGAAGTTCCTCGGCCGCTAAGCGCGCGGGGTCAACCTCCAGCAAATCTCGGCCGTTTCTCGATTGTTACCAACGCGACTTTGTGCTGGGTCGCGCATACTGCGATGCATCAGCCCTGGCACGCTGGATGCGCATGTCGGCACCTCATAGCCTGCGTTCCTGCTGTTGCCATTTCGCAAAACGATACGTAGTGGAGTTAGCTTATGGCCGAGACTTAAAGCGCTTTCTCAAGATTCGGCAGCGATGCCAGATGCACCATGAAACGCATCGCAGCGCAGCAGTGCCTCCAAGGCAATTCTGACAACTGCCTTGGGCTTCTGGAGCGCTGCGGCAAACAAGAACCGGGGTGATGGAGGGGGACGTGAAAAGCACAAATGAGCAGTCGCTGCGTTTTCAGGTCGATAAATGGCTCGCGCCTGGCCCCACGACGTCGGTCCACGTAGTCGAATTCAGTCGTACCCTATCGGGCCGGCGACGCTACGTATGCGTCGAGACCGCGCAACCGGCCGGTTTGCGCGCGTTGTTCTTCTTTCGGCACGATGACGGCTGCTGGCGCGTGTTTCCGCCCTCAGTCGATAGGCCAAAAATGAGCACTGACTGTCTGGGCTTATGAGCAGTCATTCCCGGCTCGGGTCCCACACAGAAGTTTGTAGCGGGCGCTGGCATCGCCAGCGCGTGCCTACCAGTCAATGCAGATAGTGTCCAGTGCTCCGCGCAGAGGAGCACTGACTGGACGGAGCATCAGACCTCACTGCATATGCTGCCCGCCGTTGATGGCGATGTTCGCGCCCGTCACGAAGGCGGCCTCGTCCGAGCATAGGTACGCAATCAATGCCGCCACCTCTTCTGGCTTCCCAAGGCGGCCCACAGGAATTTGGGGGATGATTTTGGTATCGAGTATCTCCTGTGGCACGGCCGTCACCATCTTGGTGGCAAGGAAGCCGGGCGAGACAGTGTTGACCGTCACGCCGCTCTTGGCCACTTCGAGCGCCAGTGATTTAGTGAAGCCGTGCATGCCGGCCTTCGCTGCTGCGTAGTTCGTCTGCCCGAAGCCACCCTTGGAACCAATGATGGATGACACATTGACAATGCGTCCCCAGCCGCGCTTAACCATGTCGTCGCACACCGGCTTCGTCATATTGAACACTGAGTCGAGATTGGTTCGCATGACCGCATCCCAATTGACCTTGTCCAACTTCTTGAAGCTCGCGTCACGCGTAATCCCGGCGTTGTTAATCAGAATGTCGACTGAGCCCAGTTCCTCCCGAATTGCTGCCACACAAAGCTGGCACGACTCGTAGTCGGCGACGTCAACGGGATACGCGTGAAACTTGCGCCCGCTCTCCTCCATCCTCCCGAGCCAGCTCGCGACGCCGCTATTACCGGGTGAATGCGTGACCGCGACCATATAACCAGCGTCATGCAGCCGGACGCTGATAGTCTCACCGATACCGCCCATCCCGCCCGTGACTACGGCAACTTTTTTGGTCATGTCTCCAATCCTCTAAGCAATCATAGAACTGGATGACGCGGGGGTCCGTCCCAGCTCATCGAGACCCCGGCATCTCCTAGAATTTGGTTGCGCCTCGGCACCGTGAAGCCGCACAACGAGGAGCCAAAGCCTAACTACTTTGCAGCTGCCTGTGAGGCCTGTGCTGCACGACGCTGCATACCTTTCGAGGCCGCCCCCGCCGCAGTACTGAAACTGCTCTCAGCCACTTGCACGGCCTGCTTTGCCGTCGTTTGCATCGACTCATAGAGCGTAGTAGTCGCGTTGATGGCCTCCTGCCAGGCAGCCAATGGCGCCGCCGGACCGGCTTGCGTTTTGTTCACCACGCTTTCAAGGAAGTCGTTCAGACCCTGCTTGCCTGCCGCGTATTGGACCTCGGCGACCTTCTCGAACTCCGCCCGCGTAGCAGCCAGAATTTCGAGCAGTTGACGCCGATACGCCAGTGCGCTGTCGGCTGTGGGTTGAAATGATTCCATCTGCAATTCAACGAATTCTTGCGGGCTCTTGACCGACAAGGCCTTCTTTGCGCCTTCCTGAGCCTCCGTCAGAGTCGTTTTCATCGTTTGCAGATTCAACTCCACCAGTTTTTCGAAGCACTCAAAGGCCTTGCCGATTAGCCCGGTCAAGGTTTCAATGCCTGCCATTTGCACCTTACTGAATTGCTCGGGGGACCACTGAGTCATCTTGCGTCTCCTAAGTGCGACCCGCCACCTGAGCTATCCGATGAGAGCTCTGATGGGGCGGGAATGGGGTGAATCACGAATGCGTCGCCGCGACCGTTGCTAAGCGGCGCCGATATGAAAGTCCGAGGAAGCGAATTCCGGCAGTCTCTACGGGTTAGCGCAGCGCAATGCGCTCATTGAGAGGCCTGGCGTGCGCGACAATCCGTTGCTCGAACACGCCCGAAGGCTTGGAGAAAAGCAGCATAGCCTTGGGTGGTGACCCGAGGTCGGCTGTGATTGGGCCCAAGATGCTCGAGCGTAATCAATTGATGCGCGAGCAGCGCGTTCACATCCGCGCAATCCAGCTCCGTTGGGTCAGAGCTGTCGCTTACCAGCACCAGCGTGGCGAATTCATGATGACTCAGCACAGTCGGTCGTCTCCAAAGCTATAGGTCTATTTTTGCTACGGGACTTCACTACCATCCGTGACAGTTGGCCTGGCTCATGCAGACCGCTACCCTCGGATGCGAGGTCTGGCTGGGGAGCGCTTGTTTTGGCGCTCCGAAAAGACATCTTAGCTACTCGCCACCGACTGTTCAATACAATTAGCAGACATATTCGTGATAATCCCTAGTACTCACGTTCGCCCCTCGTGCGCAGGGCGCTTTCTGGAGTGGTCCCCACGATATGTCGTGACATGATATGTACTACACGCAAGCAGCTATTCTCCGACCGACCGGACGGCTTGCATTAGCGCTACCGCTGAGGTCTGCTAATGAGATGAGGTTTCTCAGGGAAGGCATGGCAGTTCTGTATTGAATTTTCTCAGGTCAGAATTACTCATAAGTCAGGAATTTGGCGGACAAATAGTCTATGCATGAGCGATAGTCATTGAGGGGAGCGCTCATGAAACGGGACGGCCGCAGCCTGGCTCACAACACGCTTGAAGAAATGCGCATCCTGGCGGTGCAACGCATGGCCGAGGGGGAGCATCCGGATGATGTCGCGGCATCGTTAGGGATGAATCGGTCGTGGGCGTACAAGATTCGCGCCCAGGCGCGCGGTCGTGGTGTACGGGCGCTGCGCTCGACCAAAGGCACGGGTCGCCCGCGCACGCTCACGTCTGCGCAGGAGCAGCGGGTGCTGCGATGGATCAACGGCAAGAATCCGACGCAGTACGGCTTCGATTTCGGGCTGTGGACGCGCAACCTGGTTCGCGAACTGGTGCAGAAAAAGTTCGGTGTGACGCTGAGTCTGGCCTCGATCGGCGCGATGCTGGCACGTCTGAACCTCACGCCGCAAAAGCCGTTGCAGCGCGCTTACCAGCGCGATCCGGAGGCAATCGATCGCTGGCGGCACGACACGTATCCGGCCATTGCCAGGCAGGCCCGTGAGCAGAAGGCGGATATCTTCTTCTGGGACGAATCGGGCTTTCGAGCCGACTCGGTGCATGGCAAGACCTGGGCGCCGCGCGGCGAAACGCCCGTTGTCGAGCGGCCGGGCCAGCGGCAAAGCATGAGTGCGGCGTCCGCTGTCAATTCGAAGGGGGCATTCTGGTTTGCCACGTACGAAGGCGGGCTCAGCGGCGAGTCGTTCGTCACGCTGCTCAAGAAGCTGATGTTCAATCGAAAGAAGGCGGTGCATCTGATCGTCGACGGATTGCCAGCGCATAAGAAAGCCATCGTCAAAGACTACGTTGCCAGCATGCAGGGCAAACTGATCTTGCACAAACTGATCTTGCATTTCCTGCCCGGTTACGCCCCGGACCTCAATCCGGATGAGTTGGTGTGGAGTCACGTCAAGCGCAACGGCGTCGCGCGACGCCCTTTGCAAAAAGGCGAAAAACTGGGCCCGCGAATTCACGAGCAGCTTGCACAGATTGGACGCAACCCGAAGCTCGTGCGCTCGTTCTTCAGGCATCCATCTATCCGCTATATTTCTGACTTATGAGTAAGTAACCTTGACCCACGTCAAGAACGTTGGTCAAGGTGAGCAGGGAAACATGAGTTGAAGACGGCTCAGACCGGCGATGCGGGCGGCGCCGGACGATGATGAGAGTGGAGGTAGGAATGACGTCGGCTCGAGCTGGAACCAAAGGGGAAGCCATTAAACTCTTGGATGCTCACGAGGTAGCACTAGTCGAACTCGACTATGGGTCGGCTTGGCAAGATGCTATTGAACTCGGGCGCTTGGGCCAGAAGACCGGTCCGCGTGACGTTTCGTGGGCATGAGAACATCGCCGTGAAGTCACACGCTGCACTCATTGCAGGCCTTAGTCGCCCGAAGGTGTCCTTCCGCAACGGCACCTTTATTGCTTGTTTGCATTGGACGAACTGACCGCCAACGAATTGACGGCCCTGGAGACAAAGGCCATGAAGGCCGGAGACAATATTCTGGCCGGCCATCTACTGCGGGACGTCGATACCGTTTGGACTGAGTAGCTTCGGCTTGTGCAGTTCCTCGAACTCGGCGCTCCGCAGCGTGCGCGTCCAGTCAGTTTCGCAACCGGCGCCACGCCATCCTCACCTCTCTAGCCCAGAGGTAAACCCTGAGATGCAGCCAGCGCTCGTCTTCAGCTATGCTGGCGGCGAGTGCGCGTACTGCATTCGAGCGAATTTTGGCGGCGCTGCGATTCTGGGGCGAGGTTTCTCAGCACGCAACCTGTGTGCACCAAATTTCCAAGACGAGATGGCGATGGCGACTGGCACTGTAAAGTGGTTCAATGATGAGAAGGGCTTTGGGTTCATCACACCGGATGATGGCGGCAAGGACTTGTTTGCGCATCACAGCGAAATCCAAGGTGCGGGGTTCAAATCCCTCAAGGAAGGCGCGAAAGTAGAATTCGAGGTCACGCAAGGCAAGAAAGGCCCACAAGCATCAAAAATTCGCGCTCTATAGCCGCTCGCGCACCCAAGTGGCGCAAATATAGAAGCCCTTCCAGATTGCGAAGGGCTTTTTTATTTCGAGTGCCGGCAGGGCAGCGCTTAACAATCGCTTACAAAAGGCGCCCGCACTCGGTGATAGCCTTACCGAGGTGATACGCCTGCGGTGACAGGCCAAACCATTTGATTGCATAAGAAGGCGAACAAGTGCCCACAATAGAACAACATGCCAGAGGTCTTGGAAGACCTAGGCAGACATGGTCTGGAGATACCTCGTGCAGACGGACGTTCGCCTACGTTCGGCCTCTCCCTCAGATTGGCCCCAAATCGCCGCATTACTGGACCAGTGCAGCCTGCACTCCGACGACCCGCTCCCGAGCGTCGAGAGCTTTCATGTTGCTCTGTGCGATGTCCGTATCGTTGGATGCGCGGCGGCGGAACGGCATGGAACATCAATCGTCATCCGTTCGGTTGCGGTGGACCCTGCCTATCGCGATAGAGGTGTCGCCAGCCGCCTGGTGGAAGCGCTGTTGATGCACGCTCGCGGCACTGAAGTGCGGCACGCGCTTCTTCTTTCCGCATCTGCACCCGCGTACTTCGCCCGCTGGGGTTTCTCCCACATTCCCGTCGATGAGGCACCCGCCGAGGTGCAAGGCTCCGCGGAGTTTCGCAATGCTGTACAAACCTCGGCGCTGTGCATGCACTGCGACCTCAGGTAGGCCTAAGTACCTGTTCTCAATCAATAACTAACGAACGACACGCGACTAAAAAAACAACAGGAGGGAGCAGTCAAGATTTCAACGGGGGAGTTGCGGCAATGGTAAAGAGCGTGCAGGTTCGGGCAGCAAAGGCGACGGATTGGCCTTCCATCGTTGACATTTTGGAAAGCTGTGGCTTGCCAACTGATTTTGTCGGCGATTCATCACACTTCTTTCAAGTCGCGGTATTGGGAGAGCAGGTGGTGGGATGTGCTTGTACAGAACAATACGATGAAACCGTTGTTGTGCGGTCTGTGGCCGTGACCCCTGAGCGTCATGGCCTACGCATCACCACCCACCTTGTTGGCAACGTTCTAACACGAGCCCGAGCGGAAGGCTGTACAAAGGCCGTGCTTATCGCTGCCGGGGATGATGATTTTTCACCCCCTGAGCTGGAATTGCCTGAAGAGGTAACGCTGTCAGCCGATTTCGTGCGGAGGTTTGGTACTAGTCGAAGATCGAAGCATCCCGTCGAATAGTGCCAAAGTGTCCCCCGCACGCAGCTGCGCGCTCCCTGTCAGGCCTCTGCAATCAAGAACTTCGCTCGATTCCTGCCCAGCCACGCCGGTGCGCGCCCCCGTCCGGACCAGGTGGCACCGGTCTTCGGGTCCATGTATTTTGCCGGCAGTTCGGACTTTGCTTTCGTCGCAGCTTTGGCCTTGCCGACACCAGCCGGTCGTCCACTGCGACGCTTGGTGGCAATGTCGTCAACCGTCAACTCATACTCCGCCATCAGCCCTTGGATTTTCTCGATGACACCAGCGATTTCGGACGCGCGGACTTCTGCGAGCTGGGCCTCGAGCGCTTGCTTTTCCGCCATGAGTTGCTTGTAAGTTGCCATTTAAAATATCCTTTTCTTTGTTGGTGACTCATATCGTACAGCACCCTTCTGAGTTTTGACTGACTTTGCGAGTGAACCTCTCCGTGAGAGATTAGGTACCTGCTGAATTATCCCTATGTGAGTGCTATCCTTCCGGCCCTTCCCTGCAATCAGGAAGGGATAAACAGCCAACAGGAAGGAATCAATGCATCGTGTTTCACGGCTGGTCGCAGCCGCCGTCATTTGTCTTAGTGTCACCGCTCCGGTTCAAGCAGCAACGGACTTTGAGCGTTGCCCACAGTTCTTTGCACAAGGCGCTGTCCCGCAGGTCCGAAGCCAAAACCTTAAGCCGCGCGCCCTGTGTTTTGATGCGTTTGCCGTGCTGCATTCCGGCACGACGAAGACGCCAGTTTACGTAGCCGAGCGACTGAATGCAGAGCAAGTCGCTGACGCGCAGGACGAAGAACGGACAAACCGCTTCTTCGCTGATGCTCGACTACCCCGGGCAGAACGCGCTGAGCTCGATGACTATAAGAGCTCCGGCTATGACCGAGGGCACATGGCGCCCGCAGGAGATATGCCCAATGCAACGGCCATGGCGCAGAGCTTCTCGCTGGCCAACATGGTGCCCCAAGCCCCACAGAATAATAGAAGGAGCTGGGCGGGCATCGAGAAAGCAACGCGAAAATACGTCCGGCGTGCCAAGGGCGATGTGTACGTCATCACCGGGCCAGTGTTCGGGTCCGCCGCTCCGAACACCATCGGACCGGACCAAGTGTGGGTGCCACAATACCTGTTCAAGCTTGTGTACGACTCTACAACCCATCGCGCCTGGGCGCATTGGATTGAGAATTCAGATTCAGCGCGCGCTGGACAACCCATTACGTATCGTGAGCTTGTCAAACGAACTGGCGTGGACTTTCTTCCCGGTGTCCCCATAGCGGAATAAGGCCCAACCCAGGCATGCCGATGTTTCATCGTCATCGTCAAGCTTTGCACAGCTGACACCGGCGGGCCCTCTGGCCCGCTTAAGTAGCTTCCCCAAGCATGTTCCCGTGCACGAAATCGCGATTGCGCAAGCGTGCGGCAGCGGTTAGGGTATGTGCATCGCCGCACCGCAACAAGGCGGGCGCGCGCAACATGAAGTGAAGGAGGAAGCACCGTGACGACAGCATGCGCCAGGAGCAAGACTGAAGCGCTGCGCCTTCTTGACACCCGGGGGATAACCGCGCTGGAGTTGGACTACGAGTCTGCCTGGCAAGATGCAATCGAGCTCGGCCGGCTTGGCGACAAGCGCGGAATAAAAGTTGAGTATCGCGGGCACGACAATATTGCTGTCAGCTCGCCGGCGGTGCTGGTAGCAGGCCTGTCGCGGCCAAAGGCGACGTTCAGGCAGCGCAACTTGTACTGTCAGTTCGAGCTAAGTGAACTGTCGGCAGGTGAGTTGGAGAGCCTGGAGGCAAAGGCGGCCAGTCTTGGCGATTACATCCTGGCTGGGCACCTCATTAGGGAGGTGGATGCGGAGTGGGCAGAGTAAGCCGGCGCAGTCTGCCTCATTAGCACTGGGCAGTCCACTGTATGGAACGCAGACTCCGCCATCAGCTATGGCGGGATGTAGTGGCAGGAATCCAAATGTACCCTCCCGTGGCATCGCCGTACGGATAGGTCTTGCCCTCCAGGAGAAATCTGGCCGTCAGCGCGCATAGGGCGGCATCGACCGCGTCTATTGACTTCAGCAAGCTGGTGTCTATCCCCTCGCGTTCCAGGAGTTCCCTACGCTGGGTGCGTTTCCGCTTCGCGGAGGCAACGTCTCTGCCGAGCATGGCACAGGTTATGGCATAGGGGAAAGTCTCGAAGCTCACGCGCCCGCTCGAATAGGCCTTTTCCGCCAGAAGCGGGTAGATTGGGGCGAGTGCCTGGTACACCCGCTCTCCGCTGAACATCCAGCCGTAGAAATTCTTGGCATTGGAGAGAGCGAGCTGCCGGGTAGGGGTCGAGAATGAGGTGATTCCTTTCCGCGCGAGTTCTCTTTCGGCCTGCCGCGCACCGTCCGCCGACCGCCACTGACAAGGCGAATCGATACCGACTGCCACGACGTCATGCTCTGCACAAACCTGGACCAAATCCTCTGGCGCCTTGCTGTTGACGCTGCACAGAATCGACGTCCCCTTCAGGACAACGAGATGGCATCCCTTCTTGTCCCCACCCACATCGATGCCAGCAACGCCGCTCATCATTGACCTTTCCGCCATTGCGCGAACATTCCTACGATTACATTGATTTTTCGGCTAGGCAAGACAATCTCCTGCCTCTACTAGCGCTATTCATCGTCTGCCGTCGAGGAAGTCCTCCCAATCCCACAGGTAGGCGCAACCTCGCGGCTCGGCTTCGCCGGAAACCAGAGGGCGACTAGATTGCTCGATGTTGCGCTCAAAGAGTGAACGGGCAGGCTCAGGAATTTCAGTTAGGCGGACATATGCAAGGGAGTCCAAATGACGGATAGGGACGGTTAGCCCTGTGGGACGGCTTGGCAACTCTTCCTTCCCAGTCATTGCTACAGCGATGCACCTAGCTACAAGGTCCCAGATGCTGGTGGCGTATCTCGGATAGTCCGTAAGCCGACCTTCGCCCACGAGGCCAATTGGCTCCTCGCTAAGCGTCACAGCATACGTTCCCAGTCGCCCACCACTAATCCGACCGATATCAGCGGAGGCTATCGTCCTGTGGCCAATTTCACTGCCGTCAGGAAGTAGCTCAATTGTGATGCGAAGCAAGACAAACCTCCTGCCCGGCTCGTGCACGTCCACGCCTCATCTCCGCGGTTGCATGAGGCCAAGAAGCATCAGGTAACCGTGCTGGCTATGAGCCTCTGGACGCGTGGTGGAGTATGACCCCAACTAGTACAACATCCCGTAAATAGATTTAATAATTATCGGGCTGCAAATATGGCTCCAGGAGCGCGACGACCACCTGGGCCATCTCATCGAGCGAGCCTGCGCCGGGCAACGGTTCCCAACGTCCGCTATGGCTGCGAAAGGCGGCGCCATAACGATTGCGGCCGAGTTCGGTCAGCCGAGCCACCACGGTCGGCTCCTCGTCGTCCAGACGTTTGATCAGCAGGTGACGCCCATAGGCTTGCGTGACGAGCTGCTCGTGGCCGAGCAGGCTGCGCAGTTGCCGCTGCAATTCAGCAGCGTAATGTTTGGCGAGTAAGGCTGGCATGTCGATCCTCGATTACGATGCGCCGGTTTGCAGCGGATAGCCCCGGAAAGTCCATTTGAACGGGCGGGCCACCTGATTGTGCGCGCGGACAAACTGCTCGGTGCGCTCGCGCAGGTGCGCGGTGCTGGTGTGACTCGCATGGCGCAGCACTCGGCGCGTGTAGCGGGCAAACCAGAGTTCGATCTGATTGACCCAACTCGCGTGCAATGGCGTGAAGTGGAAGTGAAACAGCCCATCGTGCCGCGCGTTGAACGCCTGCCACACCGCGTGGGCGCGATGCGTGTTGAGGTTATCCCACACGACGTGCACCTGTTTGTCTGGGTACGCGCTTGCCACGCGCTCCATGAAGGCCACCAGATCGTCCTGGGTGCGCCGCTCGCGGCATTCTGCCAGCACCTGTCCGGGATGCACGTCTAAGGCGGCAATCAACGCCTGGGTGCCGTGACGAATATATTCAAACTCACGACGACGCAGCCGCCCCGGCGCGGGCGCGCGTCCCGGGTACTTGCGCTCGATGGCCTGAATGCCAGTCTTCTCGTCGATACTGAGCACCACCGCGTTTCGAGGCGCCTTGCGGTACAGCTTGCAAATTCCGTTGACCTTCTCGCGAAAGGCCGGATCTGGGCTGTGTAGCCATTGCTGGACCCGGTGCGGACGCACGTCGCCGGCCTGCAGAATGCGCTGCACCTGGCTGCGGCTGATCTGCCCGACGACGCCGCGCTCCACGGCGCGCGCCACAATCTCGTCGAGCGTGGGCGTGACCCGTCCCTCAGGTTCCTGCGTTTCACACGCCAGTGCGATTATCTGTAGCCGCTCCTCGTGGGTGATACGTGCCGGACGGCCACTGCGCTCGCCCTCGCGAATGCCTTGGGCACCTTGCTGGGCGATCCGCTTGCGCCACAGGCAGACAGTTTGCACCGACACACCCAGTCCCCGCGCAATGAATGTATTGGAGTGGCCCTCGTGGGCCCACAACGCGATTCGCGCCCGCATCACATCTCGCTGCGCAGCCGTCTTGCGTTCGATCAGCGATAGCAGTTCCTGTTGTTCCTTCTTCGCCAGCTTCACTGGCGTTGCATGTCGACCTCGGCTCATCCCGACATGATATCGGAGGTGATTACTTATTCAACCTATTTACGGGATGTTGCACTAGTCCGGATAACTGCCGAACGCCCCCTCCTCCCGCGACCTACGTCGGTTACTGCCGTTCATGTCAGACAGCCCGGTGTAGAGCTTGGCCGTTTCAACCGGGCATCAATATGACGGATGTGCCAGGGGGTACGATTCCGAGTCGGCCAGTTTGGCGCCACGGCAATGCCATTGTGATAAGGCAGAGGATTTTTTGCGTAGCGGAGACGGCGTAATGGTCGGCAAGAGCGCGGTGCACGGCCCGTCTTCGCTGCGCAAAAAAGTCTTTGAGCTAAACCGCTCCACGGGCAGTGGAGTCTATGGGCATTTGATTCATTGCACTTGCGAGCCAGGTTGCCAGAGAGGATCTTCGAAGCGGGCGGAATGGGAATTTCGCATCGCGCCCCAGTGCGCGAGGAATGTCGTTGCATGGAATGGCAACTGAGCTCAGGGGAAGCCGGCGACGCGTGGAGGCCTGCGGCACGAACGTCTCGGCCGTGTCGACCCCGAAGGGGCGGACGGAGATTGAGGACGCGCGGGCCGGGTGTCATGCGATTCTCCCGGGTGGTGCCCATGGTGAAGCGCCCGGCAACAGGCGCTCGATGCAAAGCATGCGTCCCCGCGAGCAGACGGGACAGGCAAGCAACGACCGGCCGGTCAGCTTTTCATAGCGGTCGCGGTAGTCAACCTCGGGAGAATGGCGAACCTCGCGCGGGTGCGGCGGGGCTTCGAGCAACCGGCGACAGTCGGCCAGCCCACGCTCGCGCAGGCGGTTGCTGAGCAGGCCGTAGTGGCGGATCCGCTGGAATCCTCGGGGCAGCACGTGCAGCAGGAAGCGCCGAATGAACTCGTGGGCGGGCAAGGACATTGCACGCGGCTTGGCTGGGTGGCGATAGTCCTTCCAGCGGAACGTCACTTGCTCATCGGTAAGCTCAAGCAGCCGGTTGTTGGAGATCGCCACGCGGTGCGTGTAGCGGCCGAGATAGTCGAGCACCTGCCGGGGACCGCCAAACGGCTCCTTGGCGTAGACCACCCATTCGGTGCAGCGAGAGTCGGCAAGATAGCGGAGAAAGGCATCCGGCTCGGCCAGATGCGCCAGCGACGAGAAGAAGCGCAATGCGCCGGCGTCGAAGGTGTCCTTTAAGCGCGCGAGAAACAGCCGCCGGAACAGGCGCGAGAGTATCTGCACGGGCAGGAAGAATCCGGGTCGGCAGGCAACCCAGCGCTTGCCGTCCAGCGGTAGACCACCGCCGGGAACGACGCAGTGCAGGTGCGGATGATGTACCAGCGTCTGTCCCCAGGTATGCAGGATGGCGATGAAGCCGAGCGTGGCGCCCAGATGGCGGGAATCGGCGGCGATGGTGCGAAGTGTGTCGGCGGTGGCCTGAAACAGGATGTCGTAGACCACGCGCTTGTTCTGGAAGGCGATGGCCGCGATCGGCTCGGGCACGGTGAAGACAACGTGGAAGTACGGCACGGGCAAGAGGTCGGCCTGGCGGTCGTCGAGCCACTGCGCCCGCGCGAGCGATTGGCACTTTGGACAGTGCCGGTTGCGGCAGGTAATGGAGTGCAACCCATTACCTGCCTTATGGTGACCACTCCGTTGCGGGGAGCACGGGCGCTGAAGCGGCGTGAAAGCCAGCCCCAGCGCTCATAAACCTCCCAATTACATCTTGGTCTTCAGTAGCGCGATCAGCCGATCTGGCGGTCGGAATTTGCCCTTGCGAAGGTTGGGCGGCACCATCGTCTCGATCGCCTCCAACTTCTGGTCGGGGTCGGCGCGAATGTACACTACCGTCGTGGCCAAGTTGGCGTGTCCAAGCCAGAGTGAAACCTTGCGGACGTCTTGCGTGGCCTGCAGAACCATCATTGCACGGGTGTGCCTCAACACGTGGGGAGACACCTGCTTGCTGGCCAACGACGCGCATCGCTGACTCGCGGTGAGGACATGGCGCCGGAGAATGTAGGCCACGCCCCATCGACTCAAGGGATCACCGCGGGTATTGACGAACACCTCCGGCGTCGAGAGGTCACCTCGCACCGCCATCCATGCCCGTAGCGCGGCTGAGGCTGGCTTCCACAAGGGCAATGCTCGTTCTCGCCGGCCCTTGCCAAGCACACGGACGCTCGCCGACTGCGCGCCCACATCGGCGATACGCAGGCCCGTCAACTCCGACACCCGCAGGCCAGCGCATACCGCCAAATGCAGCATCGCCCGATCCCGGACTCCGTCTCGGGTAGTCGGGTCAGGTGCATCGAGCAAGGCCTGAACTTCGTCTCTGTCGAAATGCGCGACCAGCCGTGTATCGGTCCGTTTGAACGGGATCGCAAGGATGCGGCGGATCTGTTCGAGCGCCGCCGGTTCGCGATGTTGCAGGAAGCGAAAGAATGATCGAATGGCAGCCAAGCGGACGTTCCGTGTCTGCGCCGAGTTGCCCCGGTCGACCTCAAGGTGACGCAGAAAGGCGGCAATCAACGGCGCGTCGAGTTGGTCCAACCGAAGGGCCGACGGCGCGACTTTAAGTCTGGACGCAGCAAACTCGAACAACGCCTGGAAGCTGTAGGCGTATGAGTCACAGGTGTGGCCACTCGCACCGCGCTGTTGACTAAGGTGATCACGCAGGAAGGCTTCGATATGAGGTGCGATCGAGGTCATAGCTGCTCCCCCGTAAAGAATCTCTCGCCGGCGGCGGCGGTATCCGCGAGCAACTCGGCAGTGGTCTGCAAGTACCAGTACGTCGCATCGATGTTCACGTGCCCTAGATAGGTCGCCAGTGCCACCATGTTCTGTCCGATGCGTTGACGACCCGCCGGCGCTGACTCCAACGCTCTGACGGCGAACGTATGCCTCAGCTCGTGCAGCCTCGGTCGGTGCCCCTGCGCCCCCCGCACACCCGCAGCCTTCAGCACTGTTCCAAAGACCGGATACACCGCGCAGTACGTCAGCGGCAGCCCGTTGCTTCCGACGAAGACATGGTCTCCTTCAGGATGCATCCTCAGACGCTGCTCCAGGTAACTTCGCAGGGCCGCCAAGGTGGTGTCGTGCAGCGGGACCAAGCGCGTCTTCTGGAACTTTGTCTTGCGAATCAGCAGCCCCTCCGCAGTGACGTCGCCCAAGCGCAGGCCCAAAGCCTCGGAGACCCGCATGCCAGTGGCGGCCAGCAAGCCGATCAGCGTGGCGTACGTCCACGGCCGCAACGTGCCCTGTGGAGTAAGCCGGCTGACCTCGGCGGGTGTGTAGATGTGCGGGATGCGACGAGTCTTCTTATAGCCAAAGTAGTTCGGCGGCGGCAATTCATGGCCAGGGTCCTCCAGGCGCAGTTGGCGGACAAAGCTGCAGACAGCTTGGTAGCGGGCGTGCCGTTGTGCGACCGACGGGCCTTGGCTGGCCCAGTCGGCGAGCGTTGTCGCTCGCACATGTCGTTCTCCGCGAGCCGCAGCGAATCGGGCGAAACTGCGAAGCAGGTACTCCGCATTGCTCATCGCAAATCCGGCCGAGCGACGCAGGGCGAGATAGGCTTCGACAGCGGCCATCATGACTGCGCCTCCGGCCACGGCTGTGCGATACCCCGAAGCAGCGAGGTATCGACCTTGGCGTAGTAGGCTGTCATGTCCAGGCTTCGATGCCGCAGGACCAGGCCGATCTGATCGAGCGGGACGCCGTTGCGCAGCATCTGCGTCGCCGCGGTGTGGCGCAGCAGATGTGCTCCCTTAGCGGGCGACCTGATGCCCGCGCGCTGCAACGCGCGCTCGACAACGGATGACACCCCGTCGCCCGACTTGAAAGGCCCGGTTGGAGCAATGCTGCGCAGGAACATCCGATCCGAACTCTGGGTCTTCGCTCGGTGATCCAGGTACGCAAGCAGCGCATCGCCGACGTCCTGAGGCAGCGGCAGGCGTACTTGGTAGCGCCCCTTGCCCGCCACGAGTAGCGTGCCGCCTCTCCAGTCGATGTCACCAAGGCGAAGCTGGGCTACGTCACCGGCACGCAGCCCCAGTCGCACCAGCAGGAGCAGGATTGCGCGGTCGCGTATGTGGCCGGGGGCTGTGCCGTCGCATGTGGCGATCAGGCGAGCCACCTCGTCTTCGGACAAACTGCGTGGCAGCCGGGCAAGGCGCCAACTGGCGACGGCGGGAACGACATCCGCGAGGCCGGTGCGGGACTGTCCCGAAGCGTTCAGGAACCGCAGGAACGAACGCAACGATGTGATTCGCTTCTGAGTGATCCTAACGCCGGATCGAGCGGCGCGGTCGGTGACGAAGTCACGAACAGCACGCACGGTCCAGGAGCTGACATCCTCACCGAGTTCCTTGACCAAATCTGTGGCATCGCGCTCGTATAGGCGAACAGTGGGCGTGCTGGCGCCACGATGCGCTTGGAGCCAGTCGCGAAACGCCGTCACGAGGGATGGCTCGTCGACACAGTCAACGGTGACTTCGCTGTCGCGACAGATGCCGAGCTGAGATAGATACCTTTGAAAGAGCTTCGCTCCGAAGTAGTCGTGGTAGCCCGCTGAGTCGCCGTTCGATATGGGACAACGGCAACGGGGGAAGTGGTGAGCAACGCCTCCACGGTGCTTGCGCCGACAGCCGCGAGATCAGTACGTGCGCGGTGAACGAAGTGACCGAGGTAGGCTGCTTCCCGCAGATAACGAACCGCCGTCAAACCCGAATATCCGGCACGACTGAGTTCCGCCGCGAAGCCGTCGATGTACGGGCCGCTGGGGCCGGTTCGAAGGCGGCGAAGGGTCTTGGGTGCGCAAAAGAAGTTCTCGAGCATCGAGGTCTCCTGGTGAGTTGAGCCATGAGCGGCCCAACTCACAGTACCCAGAGCCCGTTCTAATGGGGAAGGTTACTCGCCCTCCCGCTACGGAGGATCCCGGGATTGCCTCCGCAAGCACATCCCAGCTCCCCGCAACGGAGTGGACACCATAAGACATGAGTTGTAGGCAATACGTTGATGGCCGCAGGTATCACACTGCTCGACATGACCGCCCAGTGCCGCGGTACGGCATTGCTCGATGGCGCGCATGACGCGCTGCGCCTCGCGATTTAGCGAGTCGGCATGCAGTTGTCGGTACGGCGAACCGTGGCGGCGCAGGATGTCCGCCAATTCCAGCGGGGCCGGCATGCCCGCGCTCAGTCTTGTGCGGGGGATGGTTCCGGAAAAATGGGCGGGGCCGGTGATTGAGGGAGGCGATCGAACGGGCTGGTGGTCGCGCACACGGTGCTGGTGGCGACCTTCAAGTAGCGCGAGGTAGTGGCCAGGCTACGGTGGCCGAGCAGCAGTTGGATGGTACGAACGTCGGTGCCGGACTCGAGCAGATGCGTCGCAAACGCATGACGCAGCGCGTGCGGCGTAACGGGCTTGTTGATGCAGGCACGGCTGCGGGCATCGCGGCATGCGAGCCGCACGGTTTCGGCCGCGATGTGCCGGCCCGCGACGCTGCCGGGGAACAGCCAATGTTGCGGACGACCAACTCGCCAGTAAGTGCGCAAGATCTCTAGCAGGCGCGGAGAAAGCATGACGTAGCGGTCGACCTGTCCCTTGCCTTGCGCGACGCGGAGCACTGACTGTCGATGTCTCTGACGCGCAGACTGATCACTTCCGAGATCCGGAGGCCCGCTGCGTATGCCGTCATCAGAATGGCGCGGTGCTTGACGCTGCGGATGGACTCGAGAAACCGCATCACCTCACCCGGACTGAGAATAACCGGCAGCATGCGAGGCTTCTTCGATGTGGCAATCTCCTCGACAGCCCAGTCGCGCTTGAGCGTGACATGGTAGAGAAAGCGCAGTGCGGCGGTCGCCACCACGAGCGTGCTGCGGGACCGCTGAGCTTCCACCAAATGCAACTGCCAGGCGTGCACCTCCTTCGGGCCTAGGAACTCAGGCGAACGCCCGAAATGCTGGGCAAACGCATGAACATACTGGAGGTAGGCGCGCTGGGTATTGGCTGCGAGGTTGCGTACGCGCATGTCCTCGGTCATGCGCCGACGTAGTGTCGTCATGATGGTCTCCTCTCGAAGTGACGAAAGCAGCAGAAACTGCCCTTCCATCCTCCCACTCGAGGGGAAACCGATCACCAACGCGATATCGGAGCTGCCGGCACCGGCCGACCATCATTACCGCGTCAGCGGTTTAGTTCAAGAATACTTATCGCAATGCCTGGCGGGAATGCGCGGGTACTCCCGAGGGTTAGGTATAGACCTGGGGCGTGGTACACCCTAGAATCGCTCTGGCGTCTGGCGTCTTGCGTCGATGTCCTGCCCCGGTCCGGCAGGTCGCCGCACCGAGGCACGTCCTATTCCTTGCTGCTTCGATCCAGATCTTCCGCCTCCATGCCCCCTGCTCTTCTCCAGGATTCCGACACCCAACTATTGCGCGAGCGCGCCGAGACGATCCTATGGATCAAGACGCAAATGGCCAGATATGGGCTGCATCTGGCCGACCTGCAGAACGCAGGCTGCTTTTCTGAAGGAACGTCCCTCGCCAATGCTGCCGCCCGTCCGATTTGCTTCCGGGACGCTTATGGCCACGCGTGGGACGGTAACGGTGATCCGCCGGACTGGCTGCAGCGCGCCGTGAACGCGGGCCAGTCGATCGAACATTTTCGTGTAAAGCCATAGGATGCTTATCGCGCGGCGGTAGTTGTCGGAAGTGTGCCGTCCAGCCTGAGAACCCCATCTCTTGTTGCCAATAGCGACGTGCGTCGGCTGAGCCCAATTGGCGGTTGTCGGCTGCCAGTTCAGTCAGTTGCCCGCCTGGAGTCAATGGCCGGGTATGGTGCAAAATGCCGCCACAGACAGCTATGAGAGCGGCGCATGTCAATGGTTGTGCTGCGACTGCTCAGTCGCTATTCCCCCAAAAATCAACTCGGCACACGACCTATAGATTGTCGGTGCCGGAGTCTCTCCCCTGCCCTCCACCGTCGAAGATCGGCACCGAAGCCGTCGTCGCGGTGGCGTACCAGGGGCAGCTTGATTCGTGCCGTGTTTCCCTTGCCGGTTCCGCGTCGGCGATATCAGGGGCGAGCAGTAAACCTGCTCGCCCTTCTTTCATGCAAGGAAACATGGAGCCGCGGTGCAGCTTAGCGTTCCGCCGGACTCCTTCCAGTGCACCATGCCACACGAACTTGGCAATTGTCGCGCAGCCGACATTCAACGGCGCTTCGCTTTCATACCCTCCCTTCGTGCCCGCAAACTGGCACCTAGAGAGGAGACAGACGAATGCAAACGCTTCAAACCACATCGCAAGAAGGAACCACTCCAACGGCGTCGCGAACCGCCGAACCACCCGCCAGGTCCGCAGTCTCGTTATTGAAATCCGGCATTGCACTGTTGGCCACTGCCGGTCTGGCTGGTTGTGCCGGTAGCGGCGACGGAGAAGCCGTCGTCACGTCCCCACAAGCTGCTACCGCGCAAAGCCTGTGCGAGGCCTTTCTGGGCCGAAGTTTCGATGGTGCTACCGTAACCAGGGCCAAGTTGGTGGCTGCGACTAGCGATGTTCCGGAACACTGCATCGTACGCGGCGAAATGCCCAAGAACCTTGACTTCGACGTGCGCATGCCGACGGAGTGGAATCAGCGCACCGTCTTCCGGGGCGGCGGCGGCTTCGATGGTTTTCTTGACGTGGGCTACATCAGCGATCCGGCTGTCAGCCCGGTGGGAAGCCCGGATCTTCCGAAGCGGGGCTATGCCACGATTGCCACCAATCACGGTCATGACATGCTGACATCACCCGGGGCGTCGTTCGCATTGGATCAAGACATGCTCACCGACTATGCCTACGCATCCGTGGCCCGGGTATTGGGGCCGGCTAAGGCTATTCTTCGCGAGCGCTATGGCGATGCGTTCCGTTCCACGAAGATGATCTACGAGGGGTGCTCAGGTGGAGGGCGTCAGGCACTGATGCAGGCTCAACGGAATCCCGACCTCTTTGACGGCATCATCTCTCGAGCGCCCGCCAATGCGTATACGTCACAGTTCCTCTGGTACCAGAAAATCCAAAAGCAGCTCGCGAAGCCGGGAGCTGCACTCAGCGAAGCGAAGATAAAGGCCATCGGCGCAGCGGTCTACGCAAAATGTGACAGCCTCGATGGTTTAGCCGACAAAATCGTCGGAAGACCGGAAGCATGTGGCTTCGACCCAGCAGAGATGGCCTGCACAGGCGCGGAAACCGACTCGTGCCTGACACCATCGCAATTGGAATCGGCCAAGCTATTTTATGCACCCACCAGCATCGCCAACGGCCGGTTCGCATGGCCCGCGTTTCTCCCAGGGGGGGAGAGCCCCACAAACTGGGCAGGCGGAGGCGAGCTGGGGCGTGACTTCATGCGATACATGGTTGCGCAAGACGGATCGGTCGACCCCCTTTCCCTAGACCCCGAGCAATACGTCCCTCGCCTGGAGCAACTCAGTTCGATGATTGACGCCGTCGATCCCGATCTAAGTCGATTCAGGGCCCGCAATGGCAAACTGATTCTATGGACCGGGCAGACAGACTGGTTGATCACGGCCAACAACGCCACCGACTACTATCAGCGCGTGGTGCAGCAGAATGGGGGCCAGTCGTCCGCAGATCAGTTCGTTGAGTACTACACCGCGCCAGGTGTGGACCACTGCAATGGCGGCACCGGCGCAGATAAGGTCGATCTGGTCGGTCCGATGTTCGAGTGGCTGGAGAAGGGCATCAAGCCGTCGAGCTCCGTCATCGTTGCGGAGCAGCGAACCCCGGCAGATGGCGGCACACCTGCGCAACGCCCGCTGTGCAGGTATCCGCAGTACCCGAAGTACATCGGCGGGGATCCCAAGGCGGCCGCAAGTTTCATCTGTGCAGCGTCATAGCATGTTCGCACATCGCATTCGCCGCCCTTCCTGAGACCGCCCCCTGGGCAAGACAGTTCTATGTCGGCCCAAGGGATCTGATGGCGGTCGTATCGGGAGCCCACATAGGCAGCTTGCGCAGGATCTGGCATCGTGCAAGCGCGACCCCCAGCACCATTTCCTTATCCTTGCGCCTCGCGCGGCGGCATTACCTGGCAGTTGCCAGTCCTCGCGCTCATGGTGCTGTTCACGACGGTGGGTCTGTGGATTCTTTCGTTGCCGCTCGCAGGTGGGCGGTAGGCCGCGGCGATGGCTCAAAGAAGCCGCTGGCCACGCCGCATGGCATAATCGGTCCACCGTTACAGATGACATCGCACTTACCTGGCGCGAACGTGGCAACGGCAGTGGGCTGACATGCAAGATCTCCAGAATCCCCAGCGTGTGCGCATTCGACGCCGCGGCGCCGACAAGCATCCGCTTATTCTCAAAGCTGCGCGCGAACTGGTCTCGCAATCGGGGTTTCGCGAGGCACAGATGACGGCTATCGCCGATGCCGCTGGCATTGCCATTGGCACACTGTACCGCTATTTCCCCTCCAAGACTGATCTCATGGTCGAAGTCGTCAAGACAACGGCGCAGCGAGAAGTCGACGCGGTGGCAGGCATTGCCATGCGCGATGGGACAGCGTGCGAGAGGCTCGGCGCAGCGGCCTGGACATTTGCTAGCCGCGCCTTACAAGGACGCCGGCTCGCACACGCCTTGGTTGCGGAGCCCGTTGAGCCCGACGTCGAAGCCGCAAGACTGACCTATCACCGGGCGCTGTCCAGAGTGTTCAAGACCATCATCGAGCAAGGCGTCGCCCACGGCGAGTTTCCGGCCCAGGATGCCGCGGCGTCGGCTGATTGCATAGTCGGCTGCCTGTTCGAAGGCCTCGTCGCGCCGCTAAGCAACGAGGCCGCGGCACAGACCGCACAGTTGAGCACTCAGGCAACGTCCATCATTACGTTCTGCCTTCGCGGTGTTTCCGGCCGTGCGCTGACATTCCCGCAGAACGAGGGTTCCTCAGCCGCCTGATGCGGCAACTCCGCCACACCCTGTCGCCGAAAGAAGAACCTAGATTTCACTTAAGGTGCGTAGCCAATACGACAGCTTGTGTCTTTTGAGCCGCACGCACGGTTGTCTTCGACCTTTCTCCGTAGTTTCCCTGCCTGATCAGGCCTTGACAGGCCCCATCACGCGCCGTAGCCTTAAGTGAAATCTAGATTCACTTAAGGCCAGCAGCTTAGCCGGCTCCCAAGGCAAGGAGACACGCATGGACAGGCAACCGCACAACCCCGCGCTCGATCGCCGGGTTGCAGAATTGGTGGCTGAGTACTCCGGCCGTAGCGCCAGCCTTGCGTGGTTGTTGTGTGATCGGCATGACCCGACCCGGGTTGCATATGACGTCGTCGATAGCCAAGGGCGATCTGAGCGCCTGACATATGGCGAGTTGACGCGGCGCTCAGCATCTTTCGCCGCTGGCCTGGCGTCCATGGGGGTCGGCCCCGGGGTCAGAGTGGCCACGCTCGCGGGCAAGAGCGCGGAATACCTGATCGCGCTGATGGCCATCTGGCGCCTGGGCGCCGTACACGTACCGCTATTCACTGCATTCGCCCCACCTGCCATTGCGCTGCGCCTGGCGGGTAGCGCCGCAAAGGTCGTGATCTGCGATAGCGCGCAGGCATCCAAGCTCATCGCGACGGACGCCGACCTGCCGGAAACAGTGGTAAGCCACGTAGTCATCATCGGCGAAAGCGAAGCGTTGCCGGAAAGCGTTTGTGCGCACACCTTTCATGACGTGTTGGCACATGACGGGTCCAAGATCGTGCCGGCCGCGCTCGGCGGCGACGCGCCATTCATTCACATCTACACCTCCGGCACGACCGGGAAGCCTAAAGGCGTCGTCGTGCCAATTCGGGCGATTGCGGCCTTCCGCGCCTATGTTGAATTCGGAATCGGACTGCGCGACAACGACGTCTACTGGTGCGCCGCTGACCCGGGCTGGGCTTATGGTCTCTACTTTGGCGTGATCGGCTCGCTCAGTACAGGCGTCCACAGTCTGATGCTCAAAGGCGGATTCGATGCCGCGGCGACGTATCGCGTGCTCGACGAGCACGGTGCCACCAGCTTCGCTGCTGCACCGACCGTCTACCGTTCACTCATGTGCTCGGATGCTCCCGCGCCGCGCGGCCTGAAGCTGCGATGCGCCTCCAGTGCCGGGGAGCCTCTGACGCCGGACGTGAACGAGTGGGCCGCTGCCGCACTGGGCGTTCAGGTCCATGACCACTATGGCCAAACCGAAGCCGGTATGCTGATCAACAATCATCACGATCCCCGTCTAGCGAGACCGATACAACCGGGCTCGATGGGTATCGCCATGCCCGGATGGAAAGCAGTTGTTCTAGACCGCGGGGAAGATGTCGAAGTGCCGGCCGGTGAAGTCGGCCGCGTGGCATTCGACATCGCGGAGAGTCCCTTCGCTTGGTTTGCCGATTACGAAGGCGCCCCCGAGAAAAGCGCCGAGAAGTTTGCAGCCGGTCGCAAGTACTACCTGTCCGGCGACCTGGGTCGCATGGACAATGCGGGCGCCTTCTTCTTTTCCTCACGGGAGGATGACGTCATCATCATGGCTGGCTATCGCATCGGTCCATTCGAAGTGGAATCGGTCATCGCCGCTCATCCCGCTGTTGCCGAGTGCGCGGTCATTGCCGTCGCCGACAAGATTCGGGGCGAGGTCATAGAAGCATACGTCGTACTACGTTCCTCAGCAACGCCAGGGCCCGAGATGGCCGCGGAGATTCAGCAGTGGGTCAAGAACCGGTACGCAGCCCACGCGTATCCGCGCCAAGTCCATTTCACCACTGAGTTGCCGAAGACGCCGAGCGGAAAGATCCAGCGATTCGTCCTCCGCGAGGCCCGGAAGAATTCAGCGTCGGCCGACTCGCCCGCTTCGCTGCCGTGATCGAAACTGGAGTACCCATGAACCACCCAGCGTCTCACGAGGCGGTTCAGGCGATCCTGAATCGCCGCTCGATTCGCCGATTCTTGGACCGACCCGTATCGAACGACGTTATCCGCGACGTTCTGCGCATCGCGGCGCGCGCCCCTTCTGGCACAAATATCCAGCCTTGGCACGTGCATATTGTCACTGGTGACGCTCGTGATCGACTGAGCAACGCCGTTGTCGATGCAGCCCGGAAGGGGTTGCGCTGCGACGAGTACGCTTACATGCCGGCGCGGCTCAAGGATCTGCATCTTGCGCGGCGGCGCAAGGTAGGCCATGACCTTTACGATCTCTACGGAATCCAGCGCCATGACTTGCCCTCGCGCAAGGAAGCCATGCTGCGAAACTTCCACTTCTTTGGCGCTCCCGTGGGATTGTTCTTTACGATGGACAAGTACTTGCTCGCAGGCTCATGGCTGGACAGTGGCATGTTCATGCAAAACGTCATGATCGCAGCACAGGCGCTGGGTCTGTCTTCGTGCCCTCAGCAAGCATGGTGTGAGTACGGAAGACTCGTGCATGAAGTGCTCGGCATTCCCGATGAGCAGATCCTGCTCTCTGGCATGGCCATCGGCTACGAGGACACGTCGGCCGATGAGAACAAACTGAGAACGGAGCGTGCCGACGTTCATGACTTCACGACGTTCCACAGCCTGTAGGAACCCCACGCTCGTCCGCTCTACGAAAGGAGCTGTCATGCAAATGCAGCCGACCCATCATCGGCAACGATCGATTGCACCTGAGTTGCTTCAGCCTGCGCAACGCCGCCGATCCGCCTCCCTGGAATCCTTCCTCGAAAGCTCGAGCTGGTTTGCTGGCTTGACGGCCGAGGAACAAGCAAGAGTGCAAGCCGACACCTACGAACGCCCATACCCTGCAGGCGCCATGGCCTGTCATCGGGGCGATCCCGCTGATCACTGGCTGGGTGCAATTGAAGGCATGGTGAAGGTCGACACCGCCTCGGCCTGCGGAAGGGCCATCACATTCGCTGGCGTGCCGGCGGGATCATGGTTTGGCGAGGGCGCGGTCCTGAAGACCGAGCCGCGCCAGTATTCCGTCGTAGCGCTCAAGGAAAGCCGCGTGGCCTTTGTGCCCCGGGATACCTTCCTTTGGCTCCTTGCACGCAATCCTTCCTTCAGCCGCTACGTCATCGACCAGCTCAATGCCCGGTGCGGCTACTATGTTGGCCTCGTCCACAACTTCCGCTTGCACGAAGCCGCAGCTCGCGTCGCATTCTGCCTGGCCGAACTCTTCCATCGTCAGCTCTATCCATCCACCGACCGGACCCTGGGCTTGTCTCAGGAGGAAGTCGGACGGCTGTCTGGCCTGTCGAGGCAGAATACTAATCGTGCGCTTCGCGAGTTGGCAGACGCTGGCATGCTAGCAATGGAATATGGCGCCATACAGATCCTGGATCTCGAGGGGCTGCGGCAATTCGCCCATATCGGTGACTGAGGATCGCGGCAGAGCGGCCGTGACGCCCACCAACATATGGCGGCGCGCCACGATTGCAGCTCAGGCATTCAGAACAGTTCGACAGCCACCGCTGTAGCTTCGCCGCCCCCGATACAGAGGCTTGCAATACCTCGCTTACCGCCAACCTTTCGAAGCGCACCAAGCAGCGTGACGAGAATCCGCGCGCCTGACGCTCCGATAGGGTGCCCCAGTGCGCACGCACCGCCGTGAACGTTCACTTGAGCGCGATCAAGCCTCAGATCGTGAACGGCCGCCATCGCAACTACCGCGAAGGCCTCATTGATCTCCCACAGGTCGACGTCGGAGGTTGTCCATCTGGCGCGATCGAGCAACTTTCGAATCGCACCAATCGGAGCCGTCGCAAACGTGGCAGGCGTCTGGGCATGGGTCGAATGCCCGACGATCCTTGCAAGCGGGCGCGCACCCATGCGTTCAGCGATGGAAAGCCGGGTCAGGACAAGTGCCGCAGCGCCGTCCGAAATCGAACTGGAGTTTGCTGGCGTCACAGAGCCATCCTTCCTGAACGCAGGCTTCAGGTTTGGAATCCGGCTAAGGTCAGCTTTTAGCGGTTGTTCATCTTCCCGCACCATGACACTGCCTTTGCGGCCAGTCACGGTCAACGGCACCGTCTCCCAGGCGAAATACCCCGCTTGAATGGCGGCTTGCGCGCGCAGCGTCGAGAGAACCGCCCATTCGTCTTGCGCATCCCGGGTGAAGCGATATGCGTCCGCGCAATCCTCGGCGAACGTTCCCATCAACCGGCCCCGCGTGTCATCGCTGTAGTGGTCCTCAAGGCCGTCAAGGAACATGTGATCGATGAGCTTTCCGTGGCCTAGCCTGTATCCTGCACGCGCCTTCGGCAGGAGAAACGGAGCGTTCGACATGGACTCCATGCCGCCCGCCACCATTAGTTCGTTCGATCCCGCTAGAAGGAGGTCGTGGGCAAGCATCACAGACTTCATCCCCGAACCGCAGACTTTGCTGATGGTTGTGCATGGCACCCCAAGCGGAAGGCCCGCGTTGATGGACGCCTGCCGCGCCGGGGCTTGTCCAAGTCCGGCGGGAAGGACACATCCCATCAGCAGTTCCTGAACCGACGCGGGATCGATCTCTGCTCGTTCCACGGCGGCCTGGATTGCAACGCCGCCCAACTCGGGCGCAGCCAACGACGCAAGCTCGCCCTGGAAGCCGCCTATCGGTGTGCGTGCCGCGGATACGATCACCACTGGATCGCTTGTGTTCGTCATCACATGCTCCTCATTTTGCCGCCATGCGGATCGCGCCATCGAGACGAATCACTTCGCCGTTCAGATACGGATTACCGATAATGTGTTTCACAAGGTCCGCGAACTCCGCAGGCCGTCCCATACGTCGTGGAAATGGGACGGAGTCCCCGAGTGCCTTCTGCACTTCCTCCGGCATAGCCAGCAACATCGGGGTTTCCATGATTCCCGGAGCGATGGTCATCACCCGAATCCCAAAGCGCGACAGCTCGCGAGCCAGGGGCAGTGTCATGGCCACGATGGCCCCTTTTGAGGCGGCATAGGCTGCTTGACCTACCTGGCCATCGAATGCAGCGATGGAAGCAGTATTGATGATCACGCCCCGTTCGCCATCCTCGAACACTTCCTGCCCAGCCATTATCTCGGCCGCGAATCGCAATACGTTGAAAGTACCCGCGACGTTGATCTGCAAGGTGCGGCTAAAGGATGCCATGGCATGCACGCCGCTCTTCCCAATGACCTTCTCGGCAGGCGCGACCCCAGCACAGTTGATTACCCCGCGAAGCCCGCCCAATCGCGCTGCAAACGCGTACATTCCCTGTACGCTGTCTTCATCCGTCACATCGGCCCGAACAAACGCACCGCCCGACTCTTTGGCGACAGCCTGGCCGGCGTCCGCGTCGCGATCCACGATCACAACTTTGGCGCCGCGTGCGGCAAGAGCGCGTACCGTGGCAGCTCCCAACCCGGAGCCGCCGCCGGTCACTACAAAAACATTGTCCTGAATCTGCATATCTTCGGTAAGAGTGGTTAGTGATGCGTGGATGCCTGCACATCCAGCGAGGCCAGCGAACTGGTTTGCGTAGCCTGGACGGCTGCACTGCGGCGGTGGTCGACCAGCATGACGGCCATCGTTCCAATCAGACCGGCAAGTCCAATCGCGAGGAAGTTCTGTTCAAGAGGTAGCTTCATCGCGACCAGCATGCCAATGAGCACGGGTGCCGCGATGGCGCCAAGCCGGCCAATTCCCGAGGCGAACCCGACACCGGTGGAGCGAATGGAGCCGGGATAGAATTCGCCAGCGTAAGCGTAGGCGAGCAATTGCGTGCCCAGCGTCGATGCGCCGACGACGAAGACGAGCACGAAGAGGAGCTCGGTGGCCTTCGTGTAGCCCATGAGAGTGAGCGACAGCGCACCGGTCGCGTAGAACGCCACCAATACGTGCTTGATGTCGAGTTTGTCGCCAAGCCAGCCACCGCCAATCGCCCCGCATACTGCCCCGATGTTGAAGACGAGGACGAAGTTCAGTGCCGAGCCGAGGCTATACCCAGACATCGCCATCAGCTTGGTCAGCCAGGAGCTGAGCGAATAGACCATGAACAGGCCAGTGAAGAACGCCATCCACAACATGACGGTGCTGAGTGCACGGCCATTGGCGAACAATTCCTTGACGGGAGCATTGGATGCCATGGCTTCTTGCGGTACCACGAGACGGTCGCCATCAGCGATGCGTAGATCCGGTGCAATCTTCTGTACAACGCGCCGCAATGCTTCCTGCCGATTCCTCTTCGCGAGGAAGGCTATCGATTCCGGCATCGTCCAGAGGATGAACGGAATGAAGAACACCGGCAGCCCCGCTACAAAAAATACAGCCTGCCACCCGTAGGCGCCGATAAGATGCTTGCCGGTCAGAGCAACCAGGATACCGCCAATGGAGTAGCCGGCAAAAACGATCGTTACGAGTCTCGCTCGCATCTTTCCTGGGGCAAATTCACCCATCTGGGCAGTGACAACCGGCAGGACCCCGCCGATCCCCAGCCCGGCGAGGAACCGAGTGGCGCTGAAGCTAACCGGATCGTTGGTCAGGCCCGCAGCAGCAGTGAAGACGCTGAACAATCCCACGCAGACGCAAATCGACAGTTTGCGACCGATCTTGTCAGCAAGCGTCCCCAGATAGATCGCGCCAAGCATCATGCCAAACAATGCGGAACTGGCCATGAAGCCGGCCTTGGTGGCGTCTACGCCCATTTCCTTCATGATCGACGGAAGCGCAGCGCCGACGACCGCAAGGTCATAGCCATCGAGGACTAGAATCAGCACGCACCAGAACAGGATCACTCGGTGAAAACCCGAGAACCTGGCGTTCTCGGCAACCTTCTGCACATCAATATCTTTCTTCATCGTCTCCTCCATTCGTGATGGATTAAGTCATTGTTGCGAAAGCTCTCTTAGGGGCGTTCCAGGCCATGGAAAGAGGTGAAACTCGATACCGGCTCTCGCTCGGAAACCAACGTGTTCTCCAGACGGCTTTCGTCCGCGTAGCCAAGACTCATCCCGACCAGGAACTTCTCGTCTGGCTGCAGGGAGAGCTCTTGCTCGATGATCGTGTGGTACTTCATGAACGCAGCCTGCGGGCACGTGCTGAGCCCGGACGCGCGGGCAACCACCATGATGTTCTGGAGGAACATCCCGTAGTCGAGCAGGCTGCCCTCGCACATCACTCGATCCACGGTGAAGAGCAATCCGACCGGAGCATCGAAGAACAGGTAGTTGCGGCCGTGCTGCTGCTGCATTCGCGATTTGTTGCCCCGCTCGATTCCAAGCAACCCGTAGAGCTGCCATCCCAATGCCCGGCGGCGGTCCACGTATGGTGAAACCCACTGCTCCGGGTAATAGTCCCATTCGTCGGAATGGGTCGTGGAATGGGATGGATCATCGTCGATGCGCTTGATTGCAGCGCAGAGCCGATCCTTTGCATCTCCGACTACCACGTGCACTTTCCACGGCTGAATGTTCACGCCCGTTGCGGCGTAGCGCGCTACATCCAGGATTGCCTCGACAGTCTCCCTCGGCACTTCTTTCTCCAGGAATGCCCTGGCGCTGCGGCGCGTTACGATGGCCCACTCCACGGCCCTCCGTATCGCCACCAATTCGTCAGGCGGAGGCGCCAATCTGTTTTCTTTCACTTTCGCTACCTCTTCTCAACAACTCACACGAGCTTGTGGGAAGGAGCGTAGTGCCGGCTGTCGTTGCTCACTGTCATGTAGGCGACAATCGGATCCGATGGCTGCGGCTGTTCTTCGCGCCGCATTGTCTTGTGCGAGACATTGTTCGCAAGCCTTGGGCGGTATCGTCACGCCTCAATATCATTCGCTGACGAAAGTAGTCCGCTAGCCGCAAAAACCAGCAGGAGACAACGCATGAACACGAACATCTATCAGGTAGGACTGGAACGTAGTGCCGCGAATCACGTGCCGCTCACCCCACTCCATTTTCTTGATCGATGCGCCGATCAATATCCGGACCGCACGGCCATCGTTCATGGGTCACTGCGACAATCATGGAATGTGACAAGGGAGCGATGCAGGCGACTGGCAAGCGCGCTTGTCAGGCGCGGCATCGGCCGCGGGGACACTGTGTCGATCCTGGCCCCCAATACGCCTGCGATGGTGGAGGCCCATCATGGCATTCCGCTTAGCGGTGCTGTGCTGAACGCGATCAACTGCCGGTTGGATGCCGACGGCGTCCGGTTTATCGTCAAGCACGGGGAATGCAAGGTCTTGTTTGTGGATCGGGAGTTCTCGACCCTGGCCGCCGAGGCCTTGCAAGGCCTGCCGAACGCGCCGCTGCTCATCGACATTGCAGACGCGCTGGCCCCAGAAGGGGAACAGATCGGCGCCCTTGAGTACGAACAGTTTCTGCGCGAAGGAGACGCCGACTTCCGTGGGGTCTGGCCTGAGGACGAGTGGGATGCGATCGCCCTGAACTACACCTCCGGCACGACGTCTGACCCCAAGGGCGTGGTGCCCAGTCATCGTGGGGCTTACCTCATGAGCATGCTGCAGTTGACCGACTGGGGAATGCCGCGAGCGCCGAAGTACCTTTGGACGCTTCCCATGTTCCATGCGAACGGCTGGTGCTTCGCATGGGCGATCACGGCGGCCGCCGGTACGCATGTTTGCTTGCGCAAGGTGACTGCGGCGAACATCTTCAGTGCTGTTGAGGCATACGGGGTGGATCATTTCTGCGCCGCGCCGATCGTGCTCGCGTCGCTTGCCTCCGCGACGCAGAATGAACGCCGACCCTTCTCGCACGTTGTACGCATTCGGACCGCTGGCTCGCCTCCGCCCGCAAGCGTACTCAAAGCGGTGCTGGAGCAGGGCTTTGACGTCGAGCACGTCTATGGCATTACAGAAGCGTCCGGCACACCGGTGAGTTCGTACGCCAATCCAGCATGGAACGAAAAATCCGGAGACGAGAAAGCCCGGCTCATGTCCCGTCAGGGCAATCGCGCCGCTGGCCTCGAAGGCCTCTGTGTGGCCGACCCGGACACGATGGAGTTCGTTCCCTGGGACGGAAAGACGCAGGGTGAGTTGCTTCTGCGCGGCAACATCGTGATGAAGGGCTACCTGAAAAACCCCGAAGCTACCGAGAGAGCGTTCGGTGGCGGATGGTTCCACACCGGTGACCTCGCGGTCGTGCATCCAGATGGGTACGTCCAGATCACTGATCGGTCGAAAGACGTCATCATTTCCGGTGGAGAGAATATCTCCTCGGTGGAGGTCGAGGACGTCCTCCACCAGCATCCTGCCGTACTGATTGCCGCAGTAGTGGCACAACCCCATGCTAAATGGGGAGAGTCGCCATGTGCGTTCATCGAACTCAAGAGCGGCGTAGTAGCGCCCACCGAAGCGGAGGTCATTTCATTCTGCCGCAGCCGTCTGGCCCATTACAAGTGCCCCGTCAGGGTCGTATATGGGGCGTTACCCAAGACGGGAACCGGCAAAATTCAAAAGTTCCGCCTGCGCGAGCTGGCGCGAAGCCGGGAGGCCATCACGGAATTGACCGCCAGTTAATTCCGTCCCGTTAGCTGCCCACTCACTCCGCCATACGCCTTGGTTGAATGAACGCTCGACGGCGCCCGTTGTCGAGCGGCCGGGCCAGCGGCAAAGCATGAGTGCGGCGTCCGCTGTCAATGCGAAGGGAGCATTCTGGTTTGCCACGTACGAAGGCGGGCTCAGCGGCGAGTTGTTCGTCACGCTGCTCAAGAAGCTGATGTTCAATCGAATGAAGGCGGTGCATCTGATCGTCGACGGATTGCCAGCGCATAAAAAAGCCATCGTCAAGGACTACATTGCCAGCATGCAGGGCAAACTGATCTTGCATTTCCTGCCCGGTAGGAGTGATCGCTTGGCAGGGGACCTAAGGAAAAGAAAGCCGTGTTCGATCAGATTGAGCACGTAGTGTCAAAGCTCTGTTGGACCGACAAAGACGAAGAGTCTTGACTAACTTCGCTGACCGTCAGATCTATTGAAATCCGGCTCAGCATGTCCCTACGTCGCGCGACATTCCACCTGCCTGCACAGGTGAATTAGGATCGAATAATAGGGGTTCTCATCCCGCGCGTTCTGGGTCTATATTGGGAGCAGTGCCGACTATCGAATTTCCGTCTAAACGAGACGTACGACCACAACATCACGAAGGCACGGCGGCGTGAGCAAGGCGAAAAAAATACGTAAACCCGTCACATGCCGTATGGCACAAGGCTTTCCGGGCGAAGGACGTCCGTTGTGATGGGTTTATGGATCTTTCTGTGCTGCCTTTAATACTCCGGCACAGCAACATCGCACCGCGAAGCCCTGCAGCCCCTTTACAAATACTTAAACAAATTCATCCCCTGAATCTGCATAAACGACTGCTGCGCCCCCTGCAGCGCGGTCTGCCGCTGGTAGTACTCAGTAATCGCCGCCGCATAATCCAGGTCCTGGATACCAGACAGCGTCTCCGAATACGTCAGGTCGCGGTTGGTCCCCACATCATCCAGCGCATCCAGCTCCTGCATGCGCGAGCCCACCGACGAACGCACCGTCAGCACGTTGTCGAGCGAGTTGGAGAACTGGCGCGTGGCGGTGGCCAGCACGTTGTTGAGGTTGGCCTGGCTGCTGGGGGTAGGGTTGGGCTGGCGCAGCGTGTCAATCACGGTCTGCAGGTTGGCGAACATGTCGGTGCCGGCCTCGCTGGCGGGCTGCATGGTCAGGGTGTCGCCGTTCTTGGGATCGCCGGTGACGTTGAAGCTGACCCCGCCCACTTCGATATGTGCCGACGAGTTGTAGGCGAGCGGGCCCGCCACCACCGGCGCGGGTGCCGGCACCGACAGGTCGGTGACGCTGTATTCCATCTGGCCGGCGCCATTGGCCTGGAAGGTGACCTGCAGCGAATGCCCGTATAGCGCATTGCTCGGATCCGTGGTGGATACCGTGTTGAAGCTGGCGCTGCCGGTATTGGCGCTGTTGCCCTTGACCACGTAGCCGGCGCCGCCGGTCACGCTCATGAAGACCTCGCGGCCGTTGTTGCCGGACGGCATCTGGCGGGCCACGTCGACCTGCAGCAGCTGCTGACCGGTGTCGCCGATGTAGTTGCCGGCGCCGGTGCTCTGCGTGAATGGCGCGCTGCCCGAGCGGGTGCCGCCGAACAGATACTGGCCGTTGCCGTCATCGGAGTTGGCCAGGCCGAGCAGCTGGTTGTACAGGCCTTCCAGCGAGGTTGCCACCGAGGCGCGGTCGCTGTCGCTCATGGTGCCGTTGCCGGCCTGCACCAGCAGCGTCTGGATGTTCTGCGTGATGGTGGTGACCGACTGCAGCGCGTTTTCCTCTGCGCTCAGCGCGATATTGGCCTGCTTGCGCGAGGTGGCGTACTGGCCGTTGACGGCCTGCGCCTGGCTCACGCCCAGCGCGCGCGTGGCGCCGACCGGGTCGTCGGAGGGCGTGAGGATGCGGCGGCCGGTGCCGAGCTGCTGCTGGATATGCAGCAGGGAGCCCTGCTGGTAGTTCATCGACGCCAGGCCTTGCTGGTACAGGGTGGAGCTTGCAACGCGCATGGTGATTTACCTCTCGAATCCGTGTGGGTGCCGGCTGTATTGCTTAAGCACCGATGCCGATGATGGTGTCGAACAGCGTGCTGGCGGTCTGGATGACCCGCGCGTTGGCCTGGTACAGCTGCTGGAAGCGCAGCATCGACACGGTTTCCTCGTCCATGTTGACGCCGGACACCGACTGCTGCGCGGTCTTGATCTGGGTGGTGATGCTGTCCTGGGAGGTCGAGGCGATCTTGACCGACTTGGCACGCGTGCCGACGTCGTTGACCAGCTGCGCATAGGCTTCGCTGAAGCTGGACACGCCGCCGATGGTCTTGGCGTTCTGCAGCTTGGCCAGCGTCAGCATGTTGCCGTTGTCCTTCACCCCGCCGGCATTGCTGCCCAGCGTGAACGAGTCGCCCGCCTTGGGCGTGCCGCCGAAGCTGAACGTCAGGCCATTGATGGTGTAGTCGGTATTGCTGCCGTTGGGCACGCCCACCGGCGCCGGCACCAGCGGCGCACCGCCGGCGTCGGTGAAGACGTAGTTGGTGCCGTCGAAGGTGGCGGTGATCTTGCCGGCCGGAAGCGTAAAGCCTGGAGCGACATTGCTCAGGCTGGCGGTGCCGCTGCCCTTGTTGGTGGCCGCCGCATCGGCACGTGCCGGCGAGGCCGCGGCGATCCTGGCCGGGTCGGAGATCGCCATGTCGAAGCCGGTGGCGGCGTTGCGCGTGGGCTGGATCGTGAACGAATCGTTGGTGCCCATCGCCGCGTTGATCTGCACGGTGAAGCCGTCGGCGGTGAACGCCAGCGGATAGGTCGCCCCGCCCCCCGGTACCGGCGTGACCACCTGCTTGTTGTCCGACAGGCGCGTCAGCGTGTAGTTGGTGCCGTCGAAGTGCAGCGAGTAGTCGCTGGTGGTCAGTGCCGAGGCGTTGTTGATCGTGGCCGTCGCGACCGTGGTGATGGCGGTGTTGTTGGCGTTGGGCAGCACGGTGGCGGTGCCCAGCGTGAACATGTCGGTGCCGATGGCGCCGTTCAGGTCCATGCCCAGCTTGTGCTGCGCATTGAAGCTCTGGCCGATCGCCAGCGACAGGCGGCCGATGGCGCTCTGCGCGGCATCCAGCGACTCGGTGCGGAACTGCAGCAGGCCGCCCAGCGAGCCGCCCTTTATCGCGCCGGGTTCGCTTTCATACACGCTGCCGCTGGGCAGGGTGTAGGCGACCACGGTGCGGTTGGGATCGGCTGCCGAGGGCACGGCCTTGAGGTCGTACGAGTCATTGCCCATCACCAGCGGCTGGCCGTTGCCGACGAACACGTTGTAGGTGCCGCCGTCCTGCACCACCACCTTGGCGCCGACCAGCTTGGTCAGCTCGGCCACGGCCTGGTCGCGCTGGTCGAGCAGGTCGTTGGGCGGCTGGCCGCCGGAAGCGGCCTTCAGGCGCGTGATCTCCTGGTTCAGGTTGGCGATCTGCTTGGTGTAGGCATTGACCTGCGTGACCGCAGTGCCTACCTGGTCGTTGACACCGGACTGCAGCTGCTTGAAGTAGTTGCTGGCCGAACGGACCTGCCCCACCAGCGCCTGGCCGGCGGACAGCATGCCCTGGCGCGCGGCCGGATCGGCCGGCGTGTCGGCGACGGCCTGCACCGCCGCGAAGAACTTCTGCATCAGCGGTGCCAGGCCGCCCTTCTGGTCGGCCAGCAAATTGTCGATCTGCGAGATCTGGTCCGAGTACGTCGCCAGCGACGCGCTGGCCGAGGTGGCGCCGCGCAGCTGGCCGGTCAGGAACTCGTCATAGACGCGGATCACCGTGGTGGTGTTGGAGCCGTAGCCGTAGAAGCCCTGGCTGGTGTACTGGCCGCCCGCCGAGGCCACGATCGTGTTCTGGCGCGAATAGCCCTCGGTCGCCGAATTGGCGAAGTTGTGGCCAGTCGTCGTCAGCGCGTTCTGCGCGGTGTTCAGGCCGGAAAGACCAATACTGAAGAGAGACATTGTGCAATGACCCTGGTTTTGTTGGACTGCCGCGGCGTGGGCCGGCGGTGGTGGATGTGGGGGATATCGGCTTTGTTTGGGGCAGACTTTAGGCGCAGAAGCGGAAGAATGCGGACGGTTTGCTCCCCTCTCCCGCCGGGCGGGAGAGGGGAGCCTTGTTCAGGCGGTGTCAGCTACGGCTGACGCCGGAGCTATACCCCAGCCTCAAACCGCCACCTTCTTCATGATCTTCACCAGCTTGTGCCCATACGCCGGATCCGTGGCATACCCCGCGCGTTGCAGGCCATGCGCCGCTTCCTCCGCCGATGCCGCGCTCACCACCCCCGCATAGCGCGGATTGGTCGTCAGCAGCCGCGCGTAGTCAGCACAGGCTTCGTCATACGAGCCATAGGCCCGGAACTTCGCCTTCACCTTCTGCGGCTCGCCGTCGACATATTCCGTGGTGGTGATCTCCGCCACGCGACCCTTCCAGTTCGCGCCGGCCTTGATGCCGAAGACGTTGAACGTGGTGGAGCCGTCCGCGTGCATGATCTCGCGCTGGCCCCAGCCGGATTCCAGCGCGGCCTGGCCGACGATCAGCCGTGCCGGCACGCCGCTGGCGCGCGCGGCTGCTTCCGCCGGTGCGGCCATGCGGGCCACGAAGGCGCTGACATGCGCCGGCGCGTCGTCCGGGAGCCGGCCAAGCGAATCTTCACCCTGGCCGCGGTCGGCATAGGACTGCGGCTGATACTGGCGCAGGCCCGCCGTGGGATTCCAGTTCTGCCCCGGCACGATGGTGCCGATGGCCGGCAGGTCGGCGAGCTCTCCGTTGTCGGAAGGCATGGCACCGGCGCCACGGCTGTCCAGCAGGCGCGCCATCTCGGCATCCGCGGCCTTGCCCGACTCGGCCGCGCTCATCGCATTCATGCCGGCCGGCATCGGCGTGCCTGCCGCGCGCGCCAGCTGGCGCACCATCACCTCGGCCAGCCCGATCCCGCGCGATGACATCTGCTGCGCGAGCTGCTGGTCCATCATGGACATGTAGAGCTTGCTCTGCTCGTTGTCGAAGATGCCTTCCTGCGGCGTGGCATCGCGCATGCTCTTGAGCACCATCTGCGTGAACACCGCCTCGAACTGCCTGGCAGCGGCCCGCAGCGTGCTGGCATCCGCGCCATTGCGGGCGCTGTGCTTGAGCGCCTCGAAGCCCTGCGTATCCAGCGCGAAGCGCTGCGTCAGCTCCGCCTGCGGGGGGAGTGGCGTGCTCATGATCAGATCACTTCCAGCTCGGCGCGCAGCGCACCGGCAGCGCGCATGGCTTCCAGGATGGTCTGCAGGTCGGCCGGGGTCGCGCCCAGCGCGTTCAGGCCCTTGACCACGGCGGCCAGCGACGCACCCGCCTTGACCACCTGCAGCGAGCCACCCTGCTGCCGCATGTCGATCTGCGACACCGGCGCCACCACCGTCTGCCCGCCGCTGAACGGCGCGGGCTGGCTGATCACCGGCTGCGTGTTGATCACCACCGACAGGTTGCCGTGCGCCACCGCGCAGTCTTCCACCGTCACCGCCTGGTTCATCACGATCGAACCGGTGCGGGCGTTCAGGATGACCTTGGCGGCCGCCTTGGCGGGGGTCACGTCGAGGTTCTCAATGCGGGCCAGGAAGCCCACGCGTGCCGCTGCCGACGCCGGCGCGCGCACCTGCACCACGCGGCCGTCCAGCGCCGCGGCGACGCCGCCGCCCATCGAGCGGTTGATGGCTTCGACCACGCGCTCGGCGGTGCCGAAGTCGGTGTCCTTCAGTTCGAGGTTGAGCACGCCGCCGTCCGGCTGGAAGGCCGCGACCGCGCGCTCGACGATGGCGCCGTTGGCGATGCGTCCCACCGCCAGCTGGTTGACCTGCACCTTGCTGCCATTGGCCGACGCACCCGCGCCGCCCACCAGCATATTGCCCTGCGCGATCGCATAGACCTGGCCGTCGGCGCCCTTGAGCGGCGTCATCAGCAGCGTGCCGCCGCGCAGGCTCTTGGCATTGCCCATTGACGACACCACCACGTCAAGCTGGCTGCCCGGCTGCGCAAAGGCCGGCAGCGAAGCCGTGACCATCACCGCGGCCACGTTCTTGAGCTGCATGTTCTTGCCGGCCGGCAGCGTGATCCCCAGCTGCGAGAGCATGTTGGTCAGGCTCTGCGTGGTGAACGGCGTCTGCATGGTCTGGTCGCCGGTGTTGTCCAGGCCGACCACCAGGCCGTAGCCCACCAGCGGGTTCTCGCGTACGCCCTGGAACGTGGCCAGGTTCTTCAGGCGCTCGGCCTTGGCGCCGGTGGCAAAGGCGCTGAAGGCCACGCCGAGCGCCAGGCTGACCACGCTCACGCGCAGCAGGCGGGACAGGAAATACGCGAGCATCGAAGCGGACATGGCGCGGTCAGAACGGAGAAACATTGAGGAAGAAGCGCTGCAGCCAGCCCATGTTCTGCGCTTCGTCGATCACGCCCCTGGCGGTGTATTCGATGCGCGCATCGGCCACCTGCGTGGACAGCACGGCGTTGTCGCCGGTGATCGTGCGCGGGTTGACCACGCCCGAGAAGCGGATGAATTCGGCGCCCTGGTTGATGGCGAGCTGCTTCTCGCCCGAGACCACCAGGTTGCCGTTGGTCAGCACTTCCAGCACTGTCACGGTGATGGTGCCGTTGAAGGTATTGGCCGCGCTGGCGCCGCCGCTGGCCTTCAGCGTATTGGCGCCGTTCATGTTGGCGTTCTGGCTTGCGCCGAACAGCCCCCCGAGCGCGCGCGGCACCGCGTCGAACGCCAGCGCGCCGCTGCCGGTGCGGCTGGTGTTGGTGCCGGAATTCTTGCTGGCGTTGACGTTCTCGGTAATCAAGATCGTCAGGATGTCGCCCACGTTGCGCGGACGGCGGTCCTCGAACAGCGGATTGCCGGCGTACGAGGACTGGTAGATCGAGCCGGAAGCCGGCCCCATCGGGCGCGGCTCGGCGCGCGCGCTGGTGGGCAGTTGCACCAGCGGCTCGCGCGGCACCAGCGCGCAGCCGCCGCTGGCCAGCAATGCCACGCCGGCCAGGCAATACAGCGCACGCGCGCCCAGGCGGGAAAGCAAGGTGGCCATGTTCACTCCAATCAACCGAGCTGCGCCAGGCGCTGCAGCATCTGGTCGGACGACTGCACGGCCTTGCTGTTGATCTCGTACGCGCGCTGCGTCTGGATCATGCTGACCAGTTCTTCCACGACGTTGACGTTGGAGCCTTCGACGTAGTTCTGCTGGACCGTGCCGGCGCCGTTCAGGCCGGGGACGGTGGTATTGGGCGCGCCCGAGGCGTCGGTCTGCACGTACAGGTTCTCGCCCATGCTTTCCAGGCCGGCCGGGTTCATGAAGGTGGCCAGCTGCAGCTGCCCGACCTGGACGTTGGCGCTCGAGCCCGGCTGGGTCACCGACACCGTGCCGTCGCGCGCGACGGTCACCGTCTGCGTGTTGGCCGGGAGGGTGATGGCGGGCTGGATCACGAAGCCGCTCGAGGTCACCAGCTGGCCGTTCTGGTCGACCTGGAACGAGCCGTCGCGGGTGTAGGCGGTGGTGCCGTCGGGCAGCGCCACCTGGAAGAAGCCCTGGCCGATGATGGCCACGTCCTTGGAATTGCCGGTCTGCTGCGGGTTGCCTTGCGTATGGATGCGCTCGGTCGCGACCGGGCGCACGCCGGTGCCCAGCTGCATGCCCGAGGGCAGCGTGGTCTGGTCCGACGACAGCGCGCCGGGCTGGCGGATGGTCTGGTACATCAGTTCCTCGAACACCGCGCGGCCGCGCTTGAAGCCGTTGGTCGAGACGTTGGCCAGGTTGTTCGAGATCACGTCCATCTGCGTCTGCTGCGCATCGAGGCCGGTCTTGGCAATCCAGAGAGAGCGGATCATGTTGGTCCTTGCTGGGGTCTTGTAAGAGCTTGTTCTGGCCCGCTTGTCCGGGCCGCTGCGTCAGGGCATCAGTTGGTCGACAGCAGCTGGTTGGCGCGCTGGTCGTTGCTGTCCGCGCCCTGGATCATCTTCATCTGCATCTCGAAGCGGCGGGCATTGGCGATCATCTCGACCATGGCTTCGGTCGGGTTGACGTTGCTGCCTTCCAGCGCGCCCGAGATCACGCGCACGGTGGGATCGGCTTCCAGCGGCTGCGCGCCGGCGCGCAGGCGGAACAGGCCGTCATCGCCGCGCGCGATGGCGTCGTTGGGCGGATTGACCACGCGCAGCCTGCCCACTTGGGCGAGACCTGCCGAGGCTTCGCCGGGGCCGCGCGCGGTGATGGTGCCGTCGGTACCGATGCTCACCTGCGAGCCCGGCGGCACCGCCAGCGGACCGCCATCGCCCATCACCGGCAGCCCGGTGATGGTCTGCACCTGCCCGTCCTGCGACACCTGCAGCGCGCCGGCGCGGGTGTAGGCCTCGCCGCCGTCGGGCGTCTGCACCACCAGCCAGCCATTGCCCTGCAGCCCCACATCGAGCGCGCGGCCGGTGTAGGTCAGCGGGCCGGCACGCATGTCGGCGCCCGGCGTGGACGCCAGCGTGAAGGCGCGCGTGCCGGTCTCCGGCCCGACCACCGGCACCGCGCGGTACAGGTTGATCTGCGCGCGGAAGGCTGGGGTCGAGACGTTGGCCAGGTTGTTCGATACCGCCGCTTGCTGGTCGAGTATCTGCTTGGCGCCCGACAGGGCGGTGTAGATCATGCGGTCCATGGCGACGGTTCAGCTCAGCGTGGCGATCACAGGTTGACCAGGGTCTGCATGACCGTGTCCTGCGCCTTGATGGTCTGCGCGTTGGCCTGGTAGTTGCGCTGCGCCACGATCAGGTTGACCAGCTGGCCGGACAGGTCCACGTTGGAGGCTTCCACCGCGTTCGAGCGCAGCGTGCCCATGCTGCCGCCGGCCACGCCCAGCAGGGCCTGGCCCGAGGAGCCGGTGGCGGACCAGACGTTGTCGCCTTCCGGCTTCAGGCCTTCGACGTTGCCGAACGCGGCCATCACGATCTGGCCCAGCTTCTGGGTCTGCTCGTTGGAGTAGCTGCCGATGATGGTGCCGTCCGAATCCACGGAGTAGCCCAGCAGGCTGCCCGAGGTGTAGCCGTTCTGAACCAGCTGCTTGACGTCGTTGTCGGCGCCGAACTGCGTGGTGCCAGTCAGGTCCAGCTTCATCGCCATCGGCTGCGCGCCACCGGCGGCTGGCTGCGTCAGCGTGATGGCGCCGGCCGCGGGCGCTTGCAGTGCGCCGGCGTTGTCGAACGCCATCGAGAACGGCGCGCCACCGACCATATTTCCGTTGGCATCGGTCACGTACATGTTCCAGTCAGTGCCGCCGGGGACGGTCGGGTGCGGCGGGACCGCGGGCGGGGGCGCGTCCGCGACCTTGGCGAAGTACGCCGTCAGCTGCTGCTTGTTGCCCAGCGAGTCATAGACGTTGATCGCCGTGCTGTAGTTGAACATGCTGCTGGTCGGCGGCGTGCCCGGCGCGCTGGCAAAGGGCGTGGCCGGCACCGTGCTGCGCGAATCCAGCTGGAACTTGGCGGTGATGGTGCTGGTGGCCTGCGGCGGCATCTGCGCGTTGCTGATCACCAGCGGCTGCGGCTGCACGCCAGCGCCGGCGGTCACGCCCGCCGGGTAGCCCGTGACCTGCAGGCCCTGCATATTGGTGATGCGGCCATCGTCCTGGCGCTGGAACTGGCCGTTGCGCGAGTAATAGATCGCGCCGTCCGGGCTGGTCATGCGGAAGAAGCCATTGCCGTTGGTGATGGCGACGTCCAGCGAGCGGCCGGAGGCCTCGATATTGCCCTGGTTGAACGACTGCACCACCGAGTTCACGCGCACGCCCAGGCCGATCTTGCTGCCGGCGTAGACGTCGGCGAACTGCGCGGTGGACTGCTTGTAGCCAACCGTGTTGGCGTTGGCGATGTTGTTGCCAATCACATCCAGATTGGACGCGGCGGCGTTCAGGCCGCTTACCCCTTGACCGAAACCCATGGATACCTTCCTTTGACTTAGCTGTCGTTGAAGCCGGCCCCGCGCTCGCGCGCGGCCGGCGCCTGCGATTAGAGGATGCGTCGCACGTCGTCGACGTTGGCGGTCTGGCCGTCGCCGAGGTTGACCAGCACGCCGGTCGAGTCGCCGCTGATGCTCTGCACCTTGCCGTAGACCAGTGCCACCGCCTGCACCGAGGCGCCGTTGGCGGTGGCGGTGACCTTGAAGGTATAGTCGCCGTCGGCCACGGCCGCGCCCGCGTTGTTCTTGCCGTCCCAGGGGATGTCGTGCACGCCCGCGGTCTGGCCCTTCATGTCGATGGTGCGCACCACGTTGCCGTCCTTGTCCAGCACGTCGACGGTGACCGATTCGGCGGTCGATGGCAGGTCGACGCCGATCTTGCCCGGCACGCCGCCTTCCACCGACACCTGCTTGCCCGGCACCATCACGGTGTGGCCGATCAGCGCGGCGGAGTCCATCGCGCGGCTGGCGCTGACCTGTGCCAGCAGCTGCGACAGCGTGGCGTTCATGGTCTGCATGCTGCTCACCGTGCTGATCTGCGCCAGCTGCGAGGTCAGCTGCGAGTTGTCCATCGGGTTGAGCGGATCCTGGTTGTTCATCTGCGTGACGAGCATCTTCAGGAAGTTTTCCTGCAGCTCGGAAGCGCTGGCGCTCCCGCTCTTGAGGGCGTCATTGATGCCCTGGGTGTTGCTGCTGACCGAGGAGGTGGTTGTCATGTGGCGTTCCGGCCCTTGCGTTCTGTACGATCTGTTGAAAGCAATCGGATGACGAGGCTCGTCACTGACCGATCGTCAGCGTCTTGAGCATCATGTTCTTGGCGGTGTTGAGCACCTCGACGTTGGCCTGGTAGGAGCGCGAGGCTGAGATCATGTTGACCATCTCTTCCACCGGGTTGACATTGGGCATCACCACATAGCCCTGGGCATTGGCCATCGGGTGCGTGGGGTTGTGCACCATGCGCGGCGGCGACGGGTCTTCGGTGAGGCCGGCTACCTGCACGCCGCCCACGTCGGTCTGGCCAGGTGTCGGCGCCATGCCGAACACGACCTGCTTGGCGCGGTAGGCCTGCCCGTCGGGGCTGACCACGCTGTCGGCATTGGCCAGGTTGGACGCGGTCACGTTCATGCGCTGTGATTGCGCGGCCATGGCCGAGCCCGCGACGTCGAAGATGTTCATTGCCGGCATCGCTCTCTCCTTACTGCTGGATCGCGGCCAGCATGGTCTTGATCCTGGAATTCATCACCGTCAGGCCGGCCTCGAAGTGCACGGCGTTGTCGGCGAAGGCCACGCGCTCGGTATCCATTTCCACGGTGTTGCCGTCGACGCTCGATTGGAGCGGGATGCGGTAGGCCAGGTCGAATTCTTCGCGGCCCGGTGCCTGCGCGGGCAGGTGGCGCACCTGGGTGGTCGACAGCGACATGCCTTCATTGCGATGGCCGCGCTCCACGCTCTGCGCCAAAGTGCTCGAGAAATCGAAGTCGCGCGCCTTGTAGCCGGGCGTGTCCGCGTGCGCGATGTTGGAGGCAATCACCGACTGCCGCTGGTTGCGCAGGCTCAGCGCTTCCTGCTGGAAGCGTAGGGCCGCGTCGAGTCTGTCAATCATCCTGGCATCTCCCTGCTCACTGAACGTAAGCGAACACCAAACTAGCGAATAGCGAAGGGACGACCTTCTTCAGGGTTGCCATCTTAGGCGGGGCCTTGTCACGCCAATCGGATGAATAAGGACGGGAAATCCGTGCATTTCGGCCCGCCCTCGCGCGAGGCGCTGCCTACAATGGGACCCCGATGACAGTAGTAAACGGGGCGCGCGGCCAGTCACGGGGCTGAGCGCCAGGCATGCCAGCGCATGCCGTGCCGTCCTTGCCGGGAAGTCCGTATGAACCATTACCGCCGCAACGCCGGCACCCTGGCGCAAGCCCTGCTGGCCGCCTGCCTGCTCTGCACCGCGGGCGCCGCCAGCGCCGCGCCGGCGCAGGTCACACCCGTCGCCTTGCAGACCCCGGCCGCGCACGGCCAGGCCAATGCTGCCGCCAGCCCCTTCACAGAGGACCCGGCGCGCGTGGCCGTCGAACGCTTCCTGCTGCAGCAGACCGCCGGCCTGCCGGGCAAGGTCAGCGTGCAGGTGGCGCCGCCCTCGGGCGGGCGCGCGCCGGATTGCGTCGCGCCCGATCCCTTCCTGCCCGCCGGCGCATCGCTCTGGGGCCGGGTCTCGGTGGGCGTGCGCTGTGGCGGCGAGCGGCCGTGGGTACGCTACATGCAGGCGCGCGTCTCGGTGCTGACCGACTATTACGTCGCCGCGCGCGCGCTGGGCCCGGGCGAGCCGGTCAGCCAGGCCGATATCGAAGTGCGCCAGGGCGACCTGGCCACGCTGCCGCGCGCGGTGATCACCGACCCGGCGCAGCTCGCCGGCGCGATCACCGCCAACCGCATCGCCGCCGGCTCGCCAATGCGCACCGACCTGCTGCGCAAGGCCATCGCCGTGCGTCAGGGCCAGACCGTTACCGTGGCCGTGGAGGGCGACGCCTTCCAGATCACCAGCGAAGGCAAGGTGCTGGCCGACGCCGCCACCGGCAACACCGTGCAGGTGCGCCTGCGCAGCGGGCAGGTGGTCAACGGGCTGGTGCGCAGCGGCGACACGGTCGTGCTGCAGTAGCCCCCGCGGAAAGTGCCTTGATCGTGGCCAACAGGCTGGAACCAGGTGGCGCCCGGCGTGCGAAAATGCCGTCGGCCCTGCCGCAGCGCGAATCCGGGGCGCCAGCCCCTAAAGATTTTGCCGCCGCGGCCGTAATGCCATAGGAAACCAGCAAGGAACGCCCGTGAAGATCAACCATTCCACCTCGTCCCGGCCCGCCGACGCTCCCGCGGGCGACGCCGCCGCCCGGCCCCAGGCCGCGCCGGCCAGCGCCGCCGCGCCGTCCGCCGGCCTGAGCGTCAGCCCGCTGGCCGCCCAGGTGCGCGACATCAGTGCCCGCCTGACGCAGGAAACCGAAGACGATATCGATACCGCCAAGGTCGAAGAGATCCGCCAGGCCATCGCCGAAGGCCGGATCAAGATCGACCCGGGCAAGATTGCCGACGGCCTGCTCGCCACCCTGCGCGAGCTCGGCCAGGCCGACCCGACCTAGCCCATCATGAGCCAGAGCCTGATCCAGTCCCTGCAGCGCGAAACCGAAGCCATCCAGGTCTTCGGCCAACTCCTCGCCGATGAGCGCGACGCCCTCAAGCGGGGCGACTTCCAGTCCCTCAGCGAACTGCTGACGCGCAAGGTAGAACTGGGCCAGGCCCTCTCCCGCCAGCTCAGCGCCCGCGAAGCCCAGATGGGCGCGCACGGCCTGCGCGCCGGCCCGGAAGGTCAGTTGCTCGGCCGCCAGATCGACCCGGCAGTCGCCGACGCCTGGCGCAAGCTCATCTTCGCCGCCCGCGCCACACGCGACGGCAATACCCTGAACGGCGCCGTTATCAGTGCGCATCTCGACTTCACGCGCGAAGCGATCCAGGCACTGCGCCAGCATGGTGGTGGTGATGCGGGGTTGTATGGGAAGGATGGGAAGGCGGCGGCGGGTGCTGGTGGGGTCAGTCTGGCGGCAGGCTAGGCGTCGTTAGCAGGTTGTGGTTTTGAGTGCTCCAGCAGCGCCCGAGCTAGCCTACGCAAGGTGTTCTCCCTCTCCCCTCAGGGGGAGAGGGTTGGGGAGAGGGGTGGGCTAGCTAGGAACCACGCAAAGCGAAGCCAACGGTTTTAATTCACGGGCCTCAGCCTTTGACACTCCTGCCATCTCCCCCACCCCTCTCCCGCAAGCGGGAGAGGGGTGTCCCGCAACGGCATAATTAACGCCGCACTTCGGTATCAAAGTCTATCGAAACCCCACCACGACCTCATTGCTGCGCCCCTGCAACACCGGCACCAGGCTCCCCTGCCCCGGCACCCGGAACGCAAACACAAAGCCCATGGTCGCGTCATCCCCGCAGAATGCATCCGTCTTCCCTTCGGCCTGCGGCAGCAACACACAGCGCTGCGCATTGCATAGATAGGCCTGCAGTTCCACAGGTGGCGTCTTGGCAAAGCTGTAGCGCCAGCGCACGGAAGTAATGACGCCTTCGGACTGGGGCAGCACCCCGGTGGGCTGGATCGGCGGCGACACTACACGCTGCCCGCGGCCGTATAGCGCGGGGCCATTGACCGAAGCGGTCCACGCATGACGCGTTCCGCCATCCTGCGTAGCCCATGCGCAAGACGACACTGCGGCAAGCATCAAGCAAGCGCCGCGCACGGCGCCGACCAACACCGGCATCACAACATCCCGCGCAACTGGTTCCGCAACCGCGTAATCGCCTGGCCCCGGATCTGGCACACGCGCGACTCGGTCACATCGAGCACCGCCCCGATTTCGCGCAGGTTGAGCTCCTGGTCATAGCACAGGGACAGCACCAGCTTCTCGCGCTCAGGCAAGCGATCGATGGCGCGAATCAGCGCTTCGCGCATGCCGCTTTCCATCAGCACGGTCAGCGGGTTGCCGTCATCGCTGCCGCCGAGATGGCGATCGAGGAAATCTTCTTCGCCGGAGCGTTCGAAATCCTCGTAATGCAACAACTGGCAGCCATAGACTTCATTGAGCAACTGCTGGTATTCCTCCAGCCCCATCTCCATGGCCTCGGCCACTTCGGAGTCCAGCGGCGTGCGCCCGAGCTTCTGCTCCAGCCCGCGCTGGGTGCGTTCGATGCGGCGCGTGAACTGGCGCATGCTGCGTGACTGCCAGTCGTTGGCGCGCACCTCGTCGAGCATGGCGCCGCGGATACGCTGGCTCGCATAGGTCTCGAAGCGCGCGCCGTGCGTGTCTTCATAGCGCTTGGCGGCGTCGAGCAGGCCGATCATGCCGGCCTGGATCAGGTCGTCGATCTGCACGCTGGCGGGCAGCTTGGCGGCCAGTTGCAGGGCGATGCGCCGCACCAGCTGTGCGTGCGCCTTGACCACATCGGCCTGTTCGAGCTTTCCCTGGATCGTGTACATGGTGCAATTCTCGTGAATGCTGGATTGCTGGACCGACGCGCCATGTGGCGGCCGGCTGGCTCAGGGTCTGGTTCGGTTGGTTGGCATGGGCGGCTCAGGCCATCGCGGGCGCCGCGGCAGGTGCCGGCGTATCCGCACGCAGCGGCCAGCCGCCGATACTGCCGGCGGTGCGGCGCAGCGCGGTGGTGGCGGGCGCGGCCGGGAAGGCTTCGACCACGCAGCGCCCCAGTTGCACGCCGCGCGCCACCAGCGGATCGGCCGGCAGCCAGCCCGCAAAGATCGCCTCGACGCCGAGGTACTGGCTGGCGGTGCGCTCCAGGTTGCGCATGATCGCCTGCACGGCGGGCTCGGTCGTCGCCATGTTGACGATCAGGTGGAAGCGCCGCCATGCGTACAAGTGATGCAGGCGCTTGATGCAGGCGTAGGCGGCGGTGATCGACGCCAGCTCCGGGCGCATCACGATCAGGACGTTGTGCGCACCGCCCGCGAATGGCGACAGCGCGCCGTCGGCGTCGGCTGCCGCATCGACCAGCACGCTGCGAAAGGCGGCCAGCGCCGACGCCGGCAAGTCCAGGCCGGCCCGCTGCCGGCCCGCCGGCAGCACCGATACCGCACCGCTGGTGCCCGCGCCCGCGGCGGCTTCCAGCGGCATGCGCCCGTCCTGCACGTCGGCGAGGGTCCCTGCCGGCGCGGCGCCGGCCAGGCGCGTCGCGCGCGCCGTGGCGGGGTCTTCGTCGAGCAGCAGCACGCGTTCGCCCTGCATCGCCAGGGCATGCGACAGGCCCAGCGCCACCGTGGTGGCACCGGCGCCGCGCTCGCTGGCGACCACGGCGATACGGCGGGTCGTGCGCGGGGCCAGCATGCGCCGCAGGCTTTCGGCCTGGTCCATGGCGAGTGCGCTCACTGCAGGACCCCCATCGCGTCGGCGTTCGTGTTGATACCGGCGGCCGGCGTGGCAGCGCCGCGGCCCGGGTAGTTCTCCAGCACGTCGAGCAGCGCCAGCATGCGGCCCATGCCTTCGTTGAGCACCGTGCCGGCCACCGGCGCACCCTGGCGCGCGGTGCGGCCGGCCAGGCGCGCGAGGAAGGCGGGTGCGCTGGCGGTCGGCGCGTGTTCCAGGCGCAGCACCGACAGGCCCAGTTGCAGCGCAGCCAGCGCGGCGCCGGCGGCGTGGCCGGCCTCGGCATCCTGCGCAAAGTGGTCGGCAGCATGGCGCAGCGTGCGCAGGCGTGCGTCGGCGGTATCGGTCCACGGCGCCCAGCGCGCGACCTGTGCAGCGTCGTGCGCCAGCGCCGGATCGCACAGCAGGTAGCGGGTGTCGAGCAGCTCGCCGGTGGCGCGGTCGACCACGCGCGCTACCACCAGGCAGGCATTGATGCCGCCTTCGGGCGCGCCCTTGCCACGCACCGGGCTTTCCGGCACGCGCACGTCGGCGCTGGCCAGCCAGCGCACGACATCACGCTCGCGCACGGTGGCATCGCCCACAGCGTGGAAGGTCAGCGTATCGGCCAGTGCATCGAGCTTCCACGCGGCGCCGGCGCTGACCACGCGCGCGGTCTTGCGCGCATTGGCGACCCAGCGCTCGCCAGCCTGCTGCCAGCGCGCCAGCATGGCGGCGGACGGTACCGCTTCAAGCAGGTTGACGACCTTGCGCGCGGCACTCATGGCGGCGCGCAGGTTGGCGGCATCGGCGTCGGCGTCGGCCTCGCCGATCGGCTGGCCGGCGCGGCCCGTGGCCGTCACCGTGGCGGCCAGCGGCGTGCCGTCGCGGTCGGCCAGCCACAGCGTGTGCTGCATCGGCTGGGGCGTGCGGCGGCCCGGAACATTCACTTGCAGCGTGGTGGCGAGCGCCAGCACGTACCGGTCGCACAGGCGGTTGACGTCGCGGCACACCGCTTCGCGCACCTGCTGCCCCATCGCGCGCAGCGCCGGTGCGCCGGCGCCGCGCTGTTGCCACAGCGCGCGGGCCAGGTCGAAGCCGAGGCCCGCGCTGTTGAGTTCCGCCACGCAATTGCCGAGCGCGTCGGCACTGTCGGTGAGCGAGCGCAGCACGTCGTCGGCGCCGCCCTTTGACTGAACGGCATCATCGCTGGCGGCCTGGCGGCGGCGCGCCGCATCGGCATCGGCAAAGACCGAGCCGCGGCGCGGCGTGAGGAAGGCGCGCTCCACCAGTGCGGTGCTGTTGGCAAGTTCCAGGTGCTCGGGCACGCGCTGGCCGGTGGACGCATAGAACACCGGCAGCCGGTGGCGGATCACCACGTCCAGCACCGAGCCCAGGTGCGTGGCTTCATCCAGCTTGCTGATGATGCAGCCGTCGATGCCGCCGCTTTCGGGCGCGGCGTCATGACGGTAGGCGTGCACCACTTCATTGAGGGTATCGCCGTGGCTGGCGCCGTTGAGCAGCAGCACGCGCTGCACCGGCGCGGGCACGCCGGCCAGCATGGCGATCTGTTCGGACAGGCTGCGGTCGCGCTGGCTCATGCCGACGGTGTCGATGATGACCAGGTGCTTGTCCTTCATCGCCGCCAGCGCAAAGCGCAGGCCGGCGGCGTCCTTCACCGCATGCACCGGCACGCCCAGGATGTCGCCGTAGATGCGCAGCTGTTCATGCGCGCCGATACGGAAGCTGTCGGTGGTCAGCAGTGCCAGCTTATCCGCGCCGTGGCGGAGCACGAAGCGTGCCGCCAGCTTGGCGGTGGTGGTGGTCTTGCCCACGCCGGTGGGTCCGATCAGTGCCAGCACGCCGCCTTGCGCAAAGAGGCTGTCTTCGTCGCCCAGCACCGGCACCTTGCTGGCCAGTTCAGTGCGGATCCACGTCATCGCGGCCGGACGGTCGTAGCCGAGCGGCAGCCGTGCCAGCAGCGTGCGCGCCAGTTGCCCGGAGAAGCCGGCGCCGACCATCCACTCGAACAGCGATTCACGCAGCGGATCGCTGGCGGCAACGCCGTGGGCGGCCGCGCCCGCGGCGGGGCTGATGCCGGCCAACTGTCGCTCGATCATCGCGCGCATCGACCGCAGTTCGCCGCGCAGGTCGCCGATGGCAGCGGGCTCGACCGCCGGTGCGGGCGGCACATAGACCTGCGCCGTGGCGGACACGCTGCCGAGATCGGTATCGCGCATGGCGACGATCTCGACGCCGCCCTCCACCGTGCGGTTGGACAGCACCACGGCATCCGGCCCCATGGCTTCGCGCACCTGGCGCATGGCTTCACGGCCGTTGGCCGCGACGAACTTGGCTACGCTCATCAATTGTTCCTCAGGCACCGATCATTGCGGTGATCCGGATATTGCGGTTGTCCGGCACTTCGGAATGCGACAACACCCTCAGCTGCGGCATGGTGCGGCGCAGGAAGCGCGCCATCAGCGGACGCAGCTGCGACGGCACCAGCAGCACCGGGTCCAGCCCCATCTGCTCCTGGCGCGTGACCGCGCCCTGGGTCTGCTGCAGCAGCGCGTCGGCCAGGCCCGGCTCGATGCCACCGCCGTTGGTCAGCGCGTGCGACAGCACGCGCTCCAGGCCGGCATCCAGGCCGATCACCTGCAGGTCGGCGTTGTTCGGGAACAGCTGCTGCGTGATCGCGCGGCCCAGCGCCACGCGCACCATCGCGGTCAGCTCGTTGGGATCGCTGACCTTGGGCGCGTGCTCGGCCACCACGTCGAGAATGGTGCGCATGTCGCGTATGGGCACCCCTTCGTCCAGCAGGTTCTGCAGGATCTTCTGCAGCGCCGTCAGCGTGATGGTCTTTGGCACCAGGTCTTCGGTGAGCTTGGGCGAGTCCTTGGCGATGCGGTCCAGCAGCGCCTGCACTTCCTGGCGGCCCAGCAGTTCGGCCGCATGCATGTGGATCAGGTGGTTCAGGTGCGTGGCCACCACCGTGCTGGCATCGACCACGGTGTAGCCGTACGACTGCGCCTGTTCCTTGATGCCCGCGTCGATCCACACCGCCGGCAGGCCGAAGGCCGGGTCGCGCGTGGCCGCGCCCGGCAGCGTGCCGCTGACCTGGCCGGGGTTGATCGCCATCCACTGGCCCGGCATGGCTTCGCCGCGGCCGATCTCCACGCCCTTGAGCGTGATGCGGTAGGCGTTGGGCTTCAGTTCCAGGTTGTCGCGGATATGCACCACCGGCACCAGGAAGCCGATTTCCTGCGCCACCTTCTTGCGGATGCTCTTGATGCGGCCCAGCAGCTCGCCATCCTGCGCGCGGTCCACCAGCGTGATCAGGCGGTAGCCCACTTCCATGCCGAGCGGATCGACCAGCGTGACGTCGTCCCAGCTTGCCTCGGTCGATTCGTGCGCCAGTGCCGGCGCGCGTTCCTCGCGCTGCTTGACCTGTTCCTGCGTGGCCGCGCGGCGCGACATATAGCGGCCCATCCACACCAGCACGCCCGCCAGCAGCAGGAAGGCGAAGTGCGGCATGCCGGGGATGATGCCCATCAGGCCGATGATGCCCGCGGTCAGGTACAGCACGCGCGGGTTGGCGAAGAGCTGGCCGGTGAGCTGCTCGCCCACGTCCTGCTCGTTCGAGACGCGCGAGACGATCACGCCGGCGGCGGTGGAGATCACCAGCGCCGGGATCTGCGCCACCAGGCCGTCGCCGATGGTCAGCAGCGTGTAGTTGTGCACGGCGGTGCCGAAGTCCAGGTCGTGCTGCACCATGCCCACCACCATGCCGGCGGCGACGTTGATGAACATGATCAGGAGGCCCGCCACGGCGTCGCCGCGCACGAACTTGCTGGCACCGTCCATGGCGCCGTAGAAGTCCGATTCCTGCGCTACTTCCGCGCGGCGCTTCTTGGCGGCTTCTTCGTTGATCAGCCCGGCGTTCAGGTCGGCATCGATCGACATCTGCTTGCCGGGCATCGAGTCCAGCATGAAGCGCGCGCCGACTTCGGCGATACGGCCCGCACCCTTGGTGATCACCATGAAGTTGATCACCACCAGGATCGCGAATACCACGATACCGACCGCAAAGTTGCCGCCCACCAGGAAGTGGCCGAAGGCCTCCACCACCTTGCCGGCGGCGTCCGGGCCGGTATGGCCTTCGAGCAGCACCACGCGCGTGGAGGCCACGTTCAGCGACAGGCGCAGCAGCGTAGTGAACAGCAGCACCGCCGGGAAGGCGGCAAAGTCCAGCGGCTTCTGCGTGTACATGCTGACCAGCAGCACCATGATCGCCAGCGCGATATTGAAGGTGAACAGCAGGTCCAGCACGAAGGCCGGCAGCGGCAGGATCATCATCCCGAGAATCATGATGATCAGCAGCGGCCCGGTCATGGCCTTGAGCTGGCCGGCCGAGCGCAGGCCTGGCAGGTTGAACAAGGAGTTCAGAGCGTTCATGCGCGACTTTCCGGTACGGCGAGTTCATCGGGCACCGGCAGGTCCGCCGGCGCCTGCGGCTGCGGGCCCTGCGAGTGGTGCCAGTGCTTCAGTTGATAGACCCAGGCCAGCACTTCGGCCACGGCGGTATAGAGTCCGGCCGGGATTTCCTGGCCGAGTTCGACATGGCGGTGCAGCGCGCGCGCCAGCGGCGGCGCCGACATCAGCGGCACGCGGTGCTCGGCGGCCAGCGCGCGGATGCGCGCGGCGACCTCGCCGGTGCCCTTGGCCACCACGCGCGGCGCGCTCATGCGGCCTTCCTCATAGCGCAGCGCCACGGCAAAGTGCGTGGGGTTGGTCACCACCACGTCGGCCTTGGGCACCTCGGTCATCATGCGGCGGCGCGCCATGGCGCGCTGCTGCTGGCGGATTTTTCCCTTGATATGCGGGTCGCCCTCGCTCTCCTTGAATTCCTGCTTGACCTCTTCCTTGGTCATGCGCAGCTTCTTGAAGAACTCCCAGTACTGCCAGGGCACGTCGATGGCGGCCACCACCAGCAGCGACAGCGACACCACCAGGCAGCAGTACATCACCAGGTCGACCATGTGCAGCAGCGCTTCCTGCACGGGGGCGTTCATCAGCGCGATGGCCTCCGGGAGCCGGTGCCACACCGCCCAGGCGCCGACGCTGCCGACCAGCAGCGACTTGGCCACGGCCTTGAGCAACTCCACCAGCGAGTGCGCGGAGAACATCCGGCCCAGCCCTGCCATCGGCGACATGCGCGAGAACTGCGGCGCGAACGACTTGGCCGAGAACACCCAGCCACCCAGCAGCAGCGGCGCTGCCACGGCGGCTACGCCGAACAGCAGCAGCAGGGGCAGGAAGGCGAGCAGGCTGTCCCAGACCATCACGGCAAAGCGCGACAGCATGCGCGAGGTGTCGAACGCGGTGTCGCGCTCGAAGCGCAGCGCGCCCTGCATGACCTGGTTCAGGCTGCGCCCCATTTGGCCGCCCAGCGTCCACAGGCCGGTGACGCCGGCAATCAGCATGATGAACGTGGCGAGCTCGCGCGAACGCACCACCTGCCCCTCCTCGCGCGCCTTTTCCAGGCGCCGGGGTGAGGCGGGTTCGGTTTTCTCGAGATCGCTTTCTTCGGACATCCACGCTCCGTGCGAAGCGGCAAGCCGCTATTCGTCAGCAGGGATTATCGAAGCGTGGGGGGCTTCCCATTCACGGGAAAAGGCGGGGGAATTGGGTGTTGTTTGGGAAATGGGGGGCGGCGGTGGAGTTAACGGCGCGTGGGGCGTGGGACTTTAGGGGGATGTGCGGGCAAGCTGCGATATGACACCAATCACCGCCGGCCTGTCCCCTCTCCCGCACGCGGGAGAGGGGAGCAAACCGCCAACGAGAATTGACCGCGTCTGGGAATTGACGCGTCAGAACCCCAGACTAGCCAACAGGTCATCCACCTGCGACTGGTCCGACACCACATCCGCCTTACCCTCCGGATTGATCTGCGGCCCGTTCATCAGCGTAGCGGCAGCCTGCGTCTCCACCCGCCGCTCGGACGGCACATTGTCGATCAGCACCTGCAGCAGCTCCTGCTCCAGCGCGCGGATCATGTCCATCATCTTCTTGATGACCTGCCCCGTCAGGTCCTGGAAGTCCTGCGCCATCATGATGTCGAGCAGGTGGCTGTTGGTGGCCCGCGCCTGGCCCGGCACCTCGGACAGGAAAGCGCGGGTGTCGAGCACCAGCGTGCGGGCGTCGGCCAGCTCCACCGGCTTCTCGAACCAGGCCTCCCAGCGCTTGTCCAGCGTTTCGGCCTGCTGCTCGATGTCGGACTGGATCGGCTGCGCCAGTTCGACCGCGTTGAGCGTGCGCTCGGCCGCCTGCTCGGTCATGGCGGCGATGTAGTTCAGCCGGTCGCGCGCATCGGGGATGGCCTGCGCGGCGCGCTCGATCTCCTTGTCCAGGCCGAGCTCACGCATGTTGTCGCGCAGCATCCGCGTCAGGCTGCCGATGCGCAGGATCAGTTGCTCGGCGGAATCGTTGCTCAGGGTCGGAGTCATGGAAACGCTCCTCTGGCTCAGCCGCCGAGCTTTTCGAAGATCTTGGTGATCTTCTCGTCCAGCGTGGCCGCCGTGAACGGCTTGACCACGTAGCCGTTGGCGCCCGCCTGGGCCGCTGCAATGATGTTCTCCTTCTTGGCCTCGGCAGTCACCATCAGCACCGGGGTCTTGCCGATATTGGCGTCGGCACGGATCGCCTGCAGCATGGAGAGGCCGTCCATGTTGGGCATGTTCCAGTCCGAGATCACGAACTGGAAGCTGCCGTCCCTGGCCTTCTCCAGGCCGGCGGCGCCGTCCTCGGCTTCCTCGACGTTGACGAAACCCAGCTCCTTGAGCAGGTTGCGGATGATCCGGCGCATGGTCGGGAAGTCATCCACGACCAGGATCTTGATGCTCTTGTCCACTTTGACGGCTCCAAGTAAATACAGTTATGGCTTGTTGCCAGGGCGGGCGCCGCATGCCGGCATGCATGCGCGCCCTCCCCGATTCGTTTACACCCGCTGCGCGCGCGTGCCGTACGTGGCCAGGCGCGCCATCACGCGCTGGGTCATCGCCGGCAAGGGCACGACTTCATGCACGCCGCCGGCGGCGATCGCCTCCTTCGGCATGCCAAACACAATGCATGTGTGCTCGTCCTGGGCCAGGTTGTAGGCGCCGGCCTCGCGCATGCGCAGCATGCCGCGCGCGCCGTCCTTGCCCATCCCGGTCAGGATCACGCCGATCACGTTCTTGCCGCCATGCTCGGCGGCCGAGTCGAACAACACGTCGACCGACGGCCGGTGGCGATTCACCGGCGCTTCCTGCGACAGGTGCGCGACGTAGTTGGCGCCGCTGCGCGCCAGGCGCAGGTGCGAGTCGCCGGGTGCGATATACGCATGGCCCGGCAGCACGCGCTCGCCGTGCACCGCCTCCTTGACAGTGATGCGGCACAGCCCGTCCAGGCGCTGCGCGAACGAGCGCGTGAAACCGGCCGGCATATGCTGGACGATCATCACCGCCGGGCTGTCCGGCGGCAGCGGCATCAGGAATTCCTTGATCGCCTCGGTGCCGCCGGTGGAGGCGCCGAGGATGATCAGCTTCTCGGTCGACAGCAGCGGGCTGCGCAGTATCGGTGGAGGCGCGACGCTGTCAGTCGGCTGCGTTGCGGCGCGCACGCGTGCGCGCGAGGCCGCGCGCAGCTTGTCGGCAATGGTGTCGGTGTATTCAAGCAGCCCGTCGCGGATGCCCAGCTTTGGCTTGGTGACGAAGTCCACCGCGCCCAGCTCCAGCGCGCGCATGGTGATCTCGGAGCCGCGCTCGGTCAGTGAGGACACCATCAGCACGGACATGGGGCGCAGCCGCATCAGCCGCTCGAGGAAGTCCAGGCCGTCCATGCGCGGCATTTCGACGTCCAGCGTCAGCACGTCCGGGTTCAGGCGCTTGATCAGGTCGCGCGCCACCAGCGGGTCGGGCGCGGTGCCGACCACTTCCATGTCGGGCTGGCTGTTGATGATCTCCGTCATCAGGCTGCGGATCAGCGCGGAGTCGTCCACGCAGAGCACCTTGATCTTGGCGGCAGTCATATAAGGTCGTGCTTGTTGGGTTCAGGGAAGCTGGCGCGTGGAAAACTGCCGCGCAAACAGTTCCGGCGTGCGCGGCGGCGCCTTGGCCGAGGTGGTGATGGCGCGCGCCAGCGCGCTTTCCTCACGCGCCACCGAGACCTGGTCGTCCTGCCGCGTCAGGCGGCGCACCAGCGCCAGCCCGCCGGTCGGGAAATAGCTGACGCGGCGCGCGTGCGGGCCGCGCAGGTCCTGCGCCGCGACGCGGATCTCCTCGGCCTTCAGGTAGCGCAGCACGAAGTCCGCGTTGCGGTCGCCGATATTCAGCGTGGTCATGTTGGCCAGCACCGCGCCGCCGCCGAAGACCTTGGCCTCCAGCCGCTCGCGCCGCGCGCCCATCTTGAGCAGTTCGTTGATCAACACTTCCAGCGCGTAGCTGCCATAGCGCATCGACGCCGACAGCATGCGGTCGGCGCCGCCGCTGCCGCCGCCGCCGCCGCCGCCGCCGCCGCCGAAATCATCGTCGGGCAGCATGAAGTGGTTCATGCCGCCCACGCCCGCGGTCTCGTCGCGAATGCATGCGGCCACGCACGAACCCAGCACCGTGGTCAGCACCATGTCCTCGCGGGTCACGTAGTACTCGTTGGGCAGCAGCTTGACCGCCTGCCTGCCGAACTCGCGGTCGAAGTACGTGCGCGTGGCCAGCGCTTCTGGAAGTTGGGGCGTGCGCATCACGGCCTTCCCGCGCGGACGGCGTCGGGCGCCAGTTCATACACCGTCTGCCCACGCAGCTGGAAGGCGCGCGTGACGTAGGAGAAGTTCTCCGAGTGGCCGGCAAACAGCAGCCCGTGCGGCTTGAGCAGCGGCACGAAGCGCTCCAGGATGCGTCCCTGGGTCGGCTTGTCGAAGTAGATCATCACGTTGCGGCAGAAGATCGCGTCGAACTGCTCGCGGATGCCCCAGTCGGGCGCGAGCAGGTTGAGCGGCTCGAACGTGATGGTGGACGCCAGTTCCGGCTTCACTTTGACCGAGCCCGCGCGCGGGCCGGTGCCCTTCAGGAAAAACCGCTTCAGGCGCTCGGGCGACAGCCGCGCGACCTGGTCGGCCGAATACACGGCGCTATGGGCCTTGGCCAGCACCTGCGTGTCGATATCCGTAGCCAGCACGGTGGCGGCGCGCTCGCCCAGCGCCTCGGCCAGCGTGATGGCGATCGAATACGGTTCCTCGCCGGTCGAAGCCGCGGAACACCAGACGCTGTACGGGCGGCCGATCTTCTTGGCGTGCTCGGCCAGCAGCGGGAAGTGGTGCACCTCGCGAAAGAACGAGGTCAGGTTGGTCGTCAGCGCGTTGGTGAAGAACTCCCACTCGGGCGAGCGGTCGTCCGCGTCCAGCAGCGCCAGGTAGGAGGCGAAGTCAGACAGCTGCAGCGTGCGCAGGCGCCGCGCCAGCCGGCTGTAGACCATCTCGCGCTTGTGGCTGCCCAGCGAGATGCCGGCGCGCCGGTGGATCAGCGCGCGGATCTGCTCGAAGTCGCACTCGGTCAGCAGGAAGTCGCGCATCTCGTCGCGCCGCAGGGTAGCGGCCGGCGCGGAGACTGCGCCCGGGAAGCCGGTAAGGCTGCCGGGGGCGCTGGCGGCATTGCGGGACGGCGTCATGGCTTCGCTTGGTATTGCAGGTTACGGCGGGGGCGTTGGGGGCGCGGCCGGAATCAGGCCAGCTCGGCCTCGACCAGCTCCATCTCGGCGCTGGTCATCAGCTTCTCGATATCGATCAGCACCAGCATGCGGCCGTCGACGGTGCCCAGGCCGGTCAGGTGCTCGGTCGAGACCGACACGCCGAATTCCGGCGCCGGCTTGATCGCATCGCCGGTCAGCGTCAGCACGTCCGACACGCCATCCACCACGATGCCGACCACGCGGCCGGCCACGTTCAGGATGATGACCACGGTCTGGTGGTCATAGCGCACGTTGCCCAGGCGGAACTTCAGGCGCAGGTCGACGATCGGCACGATCACGCCGCGCAGGTTGGTCACGCCCTTGATGAAATCCGGCGCACTCGCGATGCGCGTGACGGTCTCGTAGCTGCGGATCTCCTGCACCTTGAGGATGTCGATGCCGTATTCCTCCGACCCCAGCGTGAAGACCAGGAACTCCTGGCCCGAAGCGTCGCTTCCGGGGGTATCGATGTGTCCGATGCCGGCCATGATGTCTAGTTCTCCTGTGATTGGACGATGGGTGTTGGCCGCTTATTGCGCCAGCGCCGGTTCCTGCCGGCGCACGCCGGTGCGCTGCAGCGCGCCGACATCGACGATCAGCGCCACGCTGCCGTCGCCAAGGATGGTGGCCGCGGAAATGCACGGCACCTTGCGGTAGTTGGTCTCGAGGTTCTTCAGCACAACCTGGTGCTGGCCGATCAGCTGGTCCACCAGCAATGCAAAGCGCTTGCCCTCGGCCTGCAGGATCACGGCGATGCCCTGCGTGGGTTCCTGCAGCGCGTCGGCGACGTTGAAGACGCGGTGCATCTCCAGCAGCGGCAGGTATTCGCCGCGTACGTGCATCACGCGGTCAGAGTTGGCGGCGGTGTGGACGTCCTCGGCCTTGGGCTGCAGCGATTCCATCACGCAGTTCAGCGGCAGGATGAAGGTCTCTTCGCCGACCTTGACCGACATCCCGTCCAGGATCGCCAGCGTCAGCGGCAGCACGATGCGGATGGTGGTGCCCAGGCCCGGGCGCGAGCTGATCTCGACATGGCCGCCCATCTCCTGGATGTTGCGCTTGACCACGTCCATGCCCACGCCGCGGCCGGACACGTCGGTGACGACTTCAGCCGTGGAGAAGCCAGGCGCGAAGATCAGCTGCCAGACTTCCTCGTCGCTGATGTTCTCCGACACCGGCAGGCCGTTCTGGATGGCCTTGGCCAGGATGCGCTCGCGGTTCAGGCCACCGCCGTCGTCGCTCACTTCGATCACGATATTGCCGCCGTGGTGCTGCGCGGACAGGATCAGCTGGCCGGTCGCATCCTTGCCGGCGGCGATGCGCTTGTCCGGGGTCTCGATGCCGTGGTCCAGGCTGTTGCGCACCAGGTGCGTGAGCGGGTCGATGATGCGTTCGATCAGGCTCTTGTCGAGCTCGGTGGCCTTGCCGAAGGTGATCAGGTCGATCTGCTTGCCGAGCTTGCTGGCGAGGTCGCGCACCAGGCGCGGGAAGCGCGAGAACACGTAGTCCATCGGCATCATGCGGATCGACATCACCGCTTCCTGCAGGTCGCGCGCGTTGCGCTCGAGCTGGCCCATGCCGGAGAACAGGCGGTCGAACAGCACCGGGTCCAGCGACGAGGCGGTCTGCGCCAGCATCGACTGGGTGATGACCAGTTCGCCCACCAGGTTGATGATCTGGTCGACCTTCTCGGTCGGCACGCGGATCGAGCCTTCGCCGTGCGCGGCGGCCGGGGCCGGCTTGGCCTTCTCGCGCGCGGCGGCGGGAGCGGCAGGCGCCGGTGCAGCCGCTGCCGGAGCGGGTGCAGGAGCCGGGGACGCGACCGGAGCCGGTGCGGCAACAGGTGCCTCGGCGGCGGCTTCGATCAAGATCTGGTCCATGTCGATCACGAAGCAGCACACCGCGATGATGTCGTCGGCGCTGCATTGCGTGTCGAGCCATACCACCAGCTCGCCGTTGACCTCCTGCTGGCCGGTGATCTCGCCCAGGTTGGCGAGTTCCTCGCGCAGCAGCGCCTGGTCGGTGGCGGAGACCTTGATCAGGCGTATCTTCAGTCCGCCGCCTGCCGGGGCAGCGGCGGCAGCGACAGGCGCCGGTGCGGGCGCGGCAACGGATGCGGCAACGGCAGCGCCGGCGTGCCCTGCGGCTTCCTGCGCCAGCTGCTGCAGCACGGCGCAGATGCGCACCAGCGTTTCCGGATCGGGTTCGGTGCCGTTGCGGTAGGCGTTGAGCTGATCTTGCAACACGTCCTTGGTTTCCAGAAAGGTGTCGATGATGGTCCTGGTCAACGCCAGTTCCTGCCGGCGCGTGCGGTCCAGCAGGTTCTCGAAGATGTGGGTGGTCTCGGTCAGCGCCGCGAACCCGAAGGTGGCGGCCCCGCCCTTGATGGAGTGCGCCGCCCGGAAGATCGCGTTCAGATGTTCGGGATCGGGCGACTCGATGTCCAGGCCGAGCAGCAGCTGCTCCATTTCCACGAGCAGTTCTTCCGCTTCCTCGAAGAAGGTCTGGTAAAACTGTGTGATATCGATATCGACAGACATGGCGTCCTGACTCACTAAATTGCTGCGCTAGGCGCGGGCGCTGCCGGGCGGCCGCGCGTCATGGGTTGCTGCATGGTTTGCTGCATCGGTTGCCGGGTCATGGCTTGCTGCTCTTTGCCGCGGGCGTGGCCGCGGGTGCGGACGCGGCCGCCAGGCCGGCCTGCATTTCCTGCGCCGCCTTGCCGGCCTGCGCCGCTACCGAAACTTCGGCGGCGCTGGCGTTCTCGGCCTCGAAGCGCGCCTGCGCCTTCTGGTTGAGCACGACGATGCTGATGCGGCGATTGACCGGCGCCAGCAGGTCTTCCTTGTCCAGCGGCATGGTCGCGGCCAGACCCAGCACGCGCAGCACCTTGCCTTCCTGCATGCCGCCGGCGATCAGCTCGCGGCGCGAGGCATTGGCGCGGTCGCCGGACAGCTCCCAGTTGCTGTAGGTACGCTCGCCGTTGGAATAGTTGGCCGCGTCGGTATGGCCCGACAGGCTGACCTTGTTGGGCAGCTCGTTCAGCACCGGGCCGATCTCGCGCAGGATGGTGCGCATGTAGCTTTCGACGGTGGCGCTGCCGGTGCGGAACATCGGGCGGTTCTGCGTATCGAGGATCTGGATCCGCAGCCCTTCGCTGGTGATGTCCAGCAGCAGTTGCGGACGGAACTGGCGCAGCATCGGGTTGTTCTCGATGATCTGCTCCAGGCGCTGCTTGAGCGCGCGCAGGCGCTGCGCTTCCTGCTGCTCGTTGCGGCGCTGCTCGTCGCTGGGTTCATTGTCGCGGGCGCGCATGATCTCGCCGTCCTTGCGCATCGCGTCCATGCCGCCGCCCGGTATCACGCTGGGCGACTGGCTGCTCTTCTCGCCGCCGACGATGGCCACCTTGAGCGGCATGCGGAAATACTCGGCAATGCCTTCCAGCGTTTTCTTGTTGGCGCTGGAGAGCAGCCACAGCACCAGGAACAGCGCCATCATCGCCGTCATGAAGTCGGCGTAGGCGATCTTCCAGCTATGGTTGCCGTGCGGCCTGGCGTGCGTTTTCGCCCGGCGGACGATGATCGGACGCATGTCATGTGCGCTGCTCATGGCGGTGCTCCCTGCTGCTTGCGCGACTTAGTTCAGGCTCTTGACTTCACGCACGTGGTCGTCGAGCTCGAGGAACGACGGCCGCACCGTGGAATACAGCACCTTGCGGCCGAATTCCACCGCCACCAGCGGCGCGTAGCCGTTGAGCGAGGCGAGCAGCACGACCTTGATGCACTCGTAGACCTTGACGTTCTCGGAGACCTGCAGCTCGATGCGCGCGGCCAGCGGCGAGACAAAGCCGTAGGCCAGCAGGATGCCCAGGAAGGTACCGACCATGGCGTGGGCGATCAGCGCACCCAGCTCCGCCGGCGGCAGGTCGGCCGAACCCAGCGCATGCACCACGCCCATCACCGCGGCGACGATGCCGAAGGCGGGCAGCGCGTCGCCGACGCGCGACAGCGCATGGGCGGGGATCTCGGCTTCGTGGCGGAAGGTCTCGATCTCGTGGTCCATCAGGGCCTCGATCTCGAAGGCGTTCATGTTGCCGTTGACCATCATTCGCAGGTAGTCGGTGAGGAATTCCATCACCACCGGATCCGACAGGATGCGCGGGTACTGGCTGAAGACGCTGCTGGCGGCGGGGTCCGCGATTTCCTTTTCCAGGAACAGGATGCCCTCGCGCCGTGCCTTGGACAGCAGCACATACAGCAGCGACATGACGTCCAGGTACAGCTCTTTCTTGTACTTGGAGCTCTTGAACAGGCCCGGCAGGGCCTTGGCGGTGGCCTTGATGGCCTTGCCTGTATTGGTGGCGATAAAGGCGCCGATGGCGGCGCCCGCGATGATCACCACTTCAGCCGGTTGATAAAGCGCGCCCATATGGCCGCCGGTCATGGCGTAACCGCCAAGGACCGCCGCTACCACGACGACATAGCCAAGAACTACTAGCACGATCGGATCCCCGTCAAAAAACGCGCGTCAACCACGCACAGTTGCCCGTCGCACGGGCGCACGGAGAGGCCTCCGTCCGCCAGCGCTGCAAGCTTGCCAGCCGGCGGACCTTGACCAGGATCAGGCGTTGGTCTGCTCGGCGGCGGCGTCTTTCGAGAGCTTCTTCACTTTCCCTGCGCGTGAGGGCGGACGGCACAGGCTGCACACAAAGTTCGCGTGCGGCTCATACGCGTGCGTGACGAACTGTCCGCCGCAACACGTGCAGCCGGAAAGCTGCAGCATGTTGCTCTCGAAGAACCGTACTAACGTCCAGGCACGCGTGAAACTTAAGACAATTTCGCCGCCCAGCAGCGAAACATGCTCAAGGTACAGGCGGTATGCCGCCACCACCGCACGGATGCCCACGGTCTCGCCTTCCTGCACCATGAACTGGTAGGCAGAGAAGAACAGCGACGAGTGGATATTCGGCAGCCAGGTGGTGAACCAGTCCGTCGAGAAGGGAAGCATGCCCTTGGGGGGCGAGACGCCGCGCAGTTCCTTGTACAGGCGGATGAGCCGGTCGCGCGACAGCGTGGTCTCGGCTTCAAGCACCTGCAGGCGCGCACCCAGGCCGATCAGCTCGATGGCGAGCTGGGTCTGGTTGGCATCCTGGAGAACGCTCTTGCGGGGGGCGGCTGCGGAGGTGGCCGTGAAGCTCCGAGTGGGTTCGGCCTTCAGCAGCGCGGTCAATTGAGGGACTCCACAGGCTGACGTGCCAGCAGGATCGCGGCGTGGATCTGCTGCATGTCATGGCTCTTGGCCGTGTGGGTGAGAGTGGACAGAAGCGCATGGTCGTCGAAGCGGAACCTGCACAGCACCATGTTGGATGCCGCCAGCTTGACGAGTTGCGCGGAAGTCAGTTTGCCGAGGATATCGGCGATTTCCTTGCTGACCCCGAGCCGGAACATGGCTTCGACTTGGTTTTCGCGCACCAGGCGTTGCGCGAGCAGCAGATAGGCGAGATTGACCTCCCTGATCTCCTGGAGAACTTCACTGCTTTCCAATTTTTCCCCGCTACCAAAAACCCACCATGGCCGCTTGTCCAGCGCTTACCGGAGCCCGAAGGCGCCGGCGACCAGATCGTTTGTATGCGGCTGGGCGGGTACAACGTACGACAAAAGGAACTTCGCCCGTGTCTAACTGTTATCGACTCCGTTACAACTGTTACAGAGTGTAAGTGAGACTGTTACGTTTATATCGGCAATTTGCCCGCAATGCCAATCCCTACTTACGCGGGGGGCGAGCAAATGTCGTACGAAACAGACATGGGCACCGTGCATTTTGTAACAAGTCACACGCTTGTCGCTTGATTGCGCTCAATGCTGTTCCGCAAACGTCATATCAGGCAACGCATCACACCGGTCTCGGGTGACTGCTGGATTCCTCTATTGACGAGTGGCGCGCGTGATGCTCACGGCGCGCGTGCCCGAAAATCGCCGTCCAAAAATCACCGTCCGAAATTCAGCATCGCCCTTCTCCGCACCCGCATCGCGCATTCGCACTTCACGATCCGAACAGCCGGCGCAGCCACGCCGCCAGCCGGGCAAACACATCGTCGGGCGCCTCGCGGAACAACGCCGGGCGCGTGCGCTCCACCTGCTCCAGCACGCGCGACGCTTCTTCGGGCTGCACCGAGCCGTACTCCAGCGCCAGCCCCAGCATGCCGCGCAGCTCACCCACGCGGGCACGCCCGGTGGCCTCGTTCGCTTCGGTCTGCAGCGCGTACATCAGGTCATAGGCGCGCTGGCGCAGGCTCTCGGCCAGCCGCCACGCCGGCGTGCGCATGCGCTCCTCGAGCACGCGCACGTCTTCGGCCGAGGCCGCCACCTGGGTCGCCAGCGCTTCGGTAAAGGCCGCGTCGGCCCCGCATTCGGTCAGCACCTGCGCGGCCCATTCGCGCGCATGCGCCAGGCGCTGCTCCGGCGTCCATTCAGGCTGCACCGCCAGGCCGAAACCGAAGCGCTGCGCATCGCGCATCACCGCGGCCAGGGCATTGGGCAGCTGCTTGTCGAACACGCGCCGCGCCCAGCCATATTCGCCGCCGGCCAACAGCCGCGTCACCGCGCGCTCGGTCAGCGGGCCGTCATGCTGCAGCAGCCGGGCGCGCAGGAAGTCGTTGAACTCGGGCGGCAGGAACTCCCGGTCCAGGCCCGTGGAAACTCCGATGAACTGGTCGAATTCCTTGCGTAGCCTGGTGGCATCGTCATGCGGCAGGGCCAGGGTGATCTCGGTCGTCATTGCATTGCCATCCCGGGCCGCCGTGCGGCCGCTGTTGCCGCGCCGCTGTTGCCGCGCAGCTGCCAGTTTCCTGTGTGGATCAGAACGCGCTCCAGTCGCCGTTGTCGGCACCGGCCAGCGCGGGACGGGGCGTGCGTGCGGCAGCGGGACGCACGGGCTCGGCAGCGGCATCGACCGCCTCGTTGGCTTCGCCCTCGGCGGCCGCGGCCGTCGCCACGGCCGGCACGGCGGCGGCGCGCTTGCGCGAGGCAATCGCACGCATGGCGCCGGCCTTGCCCTGCGACGAGGACGACGACAACGAGGAGGAGGACGAAGACGACAGCGAGAACGACGCCTGCGCATCCTCGGCCGCCAGGCGGAACCTCGACACCGCGCCCTGCAGGCGGCTGGCCTGCTCTTCCAGCGCGCCGGCCGCGGCGGCGGCTTCTTCCACCAGTGCGGCGTTCTGCTGCGTGACTTCGTCCATCTGCGCCACGGCCTGGTTGACCTGCTCGATGCCCGAACTCTGCTCGGCGGAGGCCGCGCTAATCTCGCCCATGATGTCGGTCACGCGCTTCACCGCCTGCACGATCTCGTCCATGGTCTTGCCGGCCTGGCCCACCAGTGCCGAGCCGTTGTCGACGCGCTCGACCGTATCGCCGATCAGGCCCTTGATCTCCTTGGCCGCGTTGGCGCTGCGCTGCGCCAGGCTGCGCACTTCGCCCGCGACCACGGCAAAGCCGCGGCCCTGCTCACCGGCACGCGCGGCTTCCACCGCCGCATTCAGCGCCAGGATGTTGGTCTGGAAGGCGATGCCTTCGATCACGCCGATGATGTCGACGATCTTCTTCGAGGCATCGTTGATCTCGTCCATGGTCTGCACCACGCGGCCCACCACTTCGCCGCCGCGCAGCGCGGTTTCCGAAGCGTTGGCCGCGAGGCCGCTGGCCTGGCGTGCGTTGTCCGCGTTCTGGCGCACCGTGCTGGTCAGCTCTTCCATGCTCGAAGCGGTCTGCTCCAGCGACGCCGCCTGCTGCTCGGTGCGTTGCGACAGGTCGTTGTTGCCCGCGGCGATTTCACGCGAGGCCGTGCCGATCGATTCAGCCGACTCCTTGAAATCGCGCACCATGTGCGAAAGCTGCTGCTGCATCTGCTGCATCGCATAGACCAGGCTGCTCTTGTCGCCAGCGCGCGTGGCCACCGGCGAGGAGAAGTCACCCTCAGCGATACGCGAGGCGATTTCGGCCGCATAGCCCGGCTCGCCGCCCAGCTGGCGCGACAGCGCGCGCGCCAGGAACACGCCCAGCAACACCGACAGTGCCAGGCCACCGAGCACCAGCCCCAGCATCCAGATGCGCGTTGCGTCATAGACGCTCCGCGCTTCTTCCATGTTGCTGCGGGCGCGGTCGTCGCGACGCTTGACCATCTTGAACATCACCGCTTCCAGCGCGTGGCTGTCCTTGAGCAGGTCGGCGCTCTCGGAGAACACCTGGCTCTCGAACTGCGAGGTGTCCAGCGGCTGCTTGCTGACCAGCTCGACGTACTTGTTCATGCGCTCGCTGAACGCCGGCGACAGCTGCTGGTACTGCTTGACCAGAGCCTTGCCCTCAGGCTGCTCGAACACGCCCGCGACCTGGCGGATGCGCTCGTCCATCAGCGCGAGCGACTTGGCGATCTGTTCCTTCTCGGCCGCGCGCTCGCCCATGGTCGATGCGGACAACAGGCCGATCTGCGAGCGGCTGGCATAGACCAGGTTGATGTTGGCGTCCTGCACCGCTTTGAGCGCCTGCAGGTCGCCGTGGTAGATCTTGCCGGTCCAGTCGGCCATGCGCCCCATGTTGACGACGCCCAGCAGCCCCATCACGGCGCCGATCACGGCAACGACCAGGAATCCGGCAACCAGCCTGGTCGTGACGCGCAATTGATTGAACCAATGCATAGCAACTCCCCTTTATTACTGAAAGCCCCGGGCGCGGCATGCCGCGCCCGCTTTATGCGCATGCGGGTCATTGCCCGCACCTGCGGATCGGACTGGCCTGGTGCAATGCACTAGGCCCGTGCCAGTGACTGAGCGGCGTCGGCGCGCTCGATGTTCTTCTTGCGCTGCGGTCTCACCTCGGCCTGCATGCTGACGCGGAACGTGGCGATGGCATCGCGCAGGCGCAGCGACTGCTCTTCGAGCGAACCTGCGGCGGCGGCAGCCTCTTCCACCAGCGCCGCGTTCTGCTGCGTACCCTCGTCCATCTGCGCCACGGCCTGGTTGACCTGCTCGATGCCCGAACTCTGCTCGGCCGAGGCCGCGCTGATCTCGCCCATGATGTCGGTCACCGAGTTCACGGCCTGCACGATCTCGTCCATGGTCTTGCCGGCCTGGCCCACCAGTGCCGAGCCGTTGTCGACGCGCGCGACCGTATCGCCGATCAGGCCCTTGATCTCCTTGGCCGCGTTGGCGCTGCGCTGCGCCAGGCTGCGCACTTCGCCCGCGACCACGGCAAAGCCGCGGCCCTGCTCACCGGCACGCGCGGCTTCCACCGCCGCATTCAGCGCCAGGATGTTGGTCTGGAAGGCGATGCCTTCGATCACGCCGATGATGTCGACGATCTTCTTCGAGGCATCGTTGATCTCGTCCATGGTCTGCACCACGCGGCCCACCACTTCGCCGCCGCGCAGCGCGGTTTCCGAAGCGTTGGCCGCGAGGCCGCTGGCCTGGCGTGCGTTGTCCGCGTTCTGGCGCACCGTGCTGGTCAGCTCTTCCATGCTCGAAGCGGTCTGCTCCAGCGACGCCGCCTGCTGCTCGGTGCGTTGCGACAAATCGCTATTGCCCGCGGCCACCTGGCGCGTCGCCGTGGAAATGCTCGCCATGCCTTCCTGGATCTCGTGCACCACCGACAGCAGGCTGCGCTGCATGGTCTGCATGGCCTGCGCCAGTGCGCCGATCTCGTCGGCGCTACGGTGTTCGAAGCGTGTGGTCAGGTCGCCCGCGCCCATGCGCAGCGCGAAGTCCAGCATCTCGCGCACCGGCCGGTTCACGCGCGCCAGCAGCATGGTGCCGGCCGCGAACGAGCTCGCCAGCGCTAGCGCAAAGGCACCCCACACCCACGGGCGCAGGACTGCCGCGCTTTCCTTGGCGAGGATCTCCACCGCTGCCAGTGCCGCCAGGAACCACACCAGCCCGCCGGCCTGCGCCCACAGGATGCGGCGCTTCAGGTTCATGCGCAGCAGGCGCTGTACCAGCCCGGCCACGCCGGTGCGCACCACGGCGCCGTCGCGAATTGCCAGCCCCGCCGCGCGGCCCGCGCGAAAGTGCGCATACGCGGCGCCAGCGGCCTCGACCTGCTCGCGCGAGGCCATCGAGCGCACCGAGGTGTAGCCCACCACACGGCCATCCACGCGCGTGGGCGTGACGGTCGCGCTGACCCAGTAGAAGTCGCCGTTCTTGCGGCGGTTCTTGACCACGCCCATCCAGCTGCGGCCGGCTTCCAGGTTCTGCCACAGGTCGGCGAACGCTTCCGGCGGCATGTCGGGGTGGCGCACCAGGTTGTGCGGCGCGCCCAGCAGTTCCTCGGCCGGATAGCCGCTGGCCTCGACAAAGGTGCGGTTGGCAAAGGTGATACGGCCCTTGAGGTCCGTGCGCGAGATCAGGTAGTCCGACGGGGAGAGCTGGTATTCGCGCTGCGTGACGGGTTGGTTGTTTCGCATCGATGACAGTACAGCTTGCCCGGGAGCGGCCATGCACGGTGGGATGGCGCGCCAGGCCCCGGGCGGTTTCGATCCGGCTGGCGTGGTACGGCGGCCGGACGGGGGGGCGGAAAAAGCGGTAAGAGAGGAATCAGGACACGGCTTCGAGCGCCGCCAGTTCTTGGGTATTGAGCAGCTTTTCGATATCGACCAGGATCAGCATGCGTTGCTCGACCGAGCCGAGCCCGCGGATGTAATCGGTGGCCAGTTCGCCGGAGAAGTGCGGCGTGGGCTTGATCTGCGCGGCTGTGAGCGTCAGCACGTCGGAGACGCCGTCCACCACGATGCCGGTGGTGCGCTCGTTCAGGTCGACGATGATGACCACGGTGTACTGGTCGTAGCTGACCTTCTGCTGGCGGAACTTGATGCGCAGGTCGATGATCGGCACGATGATGCCGCGCAGGTTGATCACGCCCTTGATGTAGTCCGGTGCATTGGCAATCTGGGTGACGGACTCGTAGCCGCGGATCTCCTGGACCTTCAGGATGTCGATGCCGTATTCCTCCCGGCCGAGCGTAAAGGCCAGGAATTCTTCCACCGCGCCGTCTGCCTTGTCGATGTGCTTCATCGTCTAGCCCCCAAATTTGGCTGATGCTGGTTTTCTGGCGCTGCGGCGGCAGTGGCCGCTGGCAGGCACCGGGCGTGACTTCGCCCACCAGTGTTTACGGCAGCCGGGCGGGGTGGCTGAAGGGCGACGCCGGCCCTTCCTTACCCTTCCGTGGTGGGGTGCGGGGGCGCCAGCAGCGCGGCCACGGCCTGCAACAGTTCATCCGGATCGAAGGGCTTGGGCAGGAAGCCCGAGGCCCCGGCGGCGCGGGCCTGTGCGCGGATGCCGCTGTCGTGCTCGGTGGTCAGCATCAGGATCGGGATGCGCGCGTAGCGTTCGGTGGCGCGCAGCGTGCGGATCAGCGTCAGGCCGTCCATGCCGGGCATGACCTGGTCCGTGACCAGCATGCCGAAGCTGGCGCCGGCGGCGAGCGCATGCGCCTGGTCGCCGTCGGCGGCCTCGGTGACGTCGAATCCGCCGGCGCGCAGGCATGCGCCGATCATGCGGCGAAGCGAAGGGGAATCGTCGACGACGAGAATGCTGGGCGATGACATGGGACGCCTCCGGTGTGCAGGGCTCGGTTGATCCGCCTGGAAGTTGGGCAGCGGGACGGCGCGGGCGGCGCGGGCGGGCCGGCCCGAGAACCAGTCCTCAGGGCTGAGCCGCTGCCAGCGTCGTTATCGGCAGCGCGGGCCGCGTTCTTTAGCCGGCGCCGCCCGCCTCACTCCGCCTGCAGCGCGCCCAGCGCATCGGCAAACCCGGCGGTATCCAGCGGCAGCGACAGCAGGTAGCCCTGCACCTCGTCGCAACCCATCTCGTTGAGGATCTCGAGCTGCGAGGCCGACTCGACGCCCTCGGCCACCACCTTCATGCGCAGCTCGTGCGCCAGCGCCACCATCGAGCCGACGATGGCGCGGCCCTGCGCATCGGTATCGAGCCCGCCGATCAGCGTGCGGTCGATCTTGAGCGTGCCCACGCGCAGCCGCTTCAGGTAGCCCAGGCTCGAATAGCCGCTGCCGAAGTCGTCCAGCGCCACCTGGATGCCCAGCGACTGCAGCTCGGCCAGGGTCTCCAGCGACTTGCCGATGTCCTTCATCGCCGCGGTCTCGGTGATCTCCAGCGTGATCGCCGAGGGCGGGATGTCGTGCTGGTGGATCTGCTCGAGCAGGTACTGCGGGAAATTGCGGCTGGCAAAACGCAGGCCCGAGACGTTGATCGCCACCGGCACCGTGGGCAGGCCCGCGTCCTGCCACAGGCGCACCTGGCGGCAGACGCTGGTCAGCACCCAGTCGTCGAGCTTGTCGATCTGGCCGGACTGCTCGGCCACGGTAATGAACTCGGCCGGGCTGACCTGGCCGAGTGCCGGATGGCGCCAGCGGCACAGCGCCTCGGCACCCGTCAGCGTGCCGCGGCGGGCGTCGTACTTGGGCTGGAACTGCAGCGACAGCGCATCGTCCTGGATCGCCAGCCACAGGTCGCGCCGGATCACGCGGGTGCGGCGCGCGCGCTCGCCGGCGGCGCTGTTGAACAGGCGCACCTGGTTCGAGCCGCTTTCACGCGCCTCGGCCAGGCTCACGCGGGCGGCCTGCATCAGCGCCTCGGAGGTCTGCGCGTCGCGCGGGTAGATGGCGATGCCGATATTGACGCCGATCTGCATCTGCAGCCCGCGCGCGGCGATGAACTCGGCCAGCGAACCCAGCATGCGCGAGCCCAGCTCCTGCGCGCGGCCCTGGTGGACCAGCTCGGGCACGCCCACGGCAAACTCGTCGCGCGCCAGCCGGGCCAGGAAGTCATGCGGCTCCAGCACGGCCTGCGCCAGCGCGCCGGCGTCCTGGGCCAGGATATCGTCGGCGCGGATCTCGAAGACCTCGTCGACCTCGCGGTAGTCGGCAATATGGATCAGCAGCACGGCGCAACCGGTCTCGGCCAGCCGCGCCTGCGCGATGGCCTGGTCCAGCCAGCGGCCGAAGGCGACCCGGTCAGGCATCACCGTGGCGACGCTGTACTCGCCCACCGTGCCCTGCCCACGCGCGGCGGCCCGCACCGTGAGCCGGCCCGGGATGCGCGCGCCGCGCCGCACCTGGCGCGGCTCGGCCAGCCGGTGCACGGGGAGCTCGTCGTGGGCCTCCGCGGCCAGGTCGGTTTCACTGCGCACGGGTGCCGGCCACCACCCGCGCGACTGGGCCCGGTGGATGACGAACATCAGCGCGCACAGCGCGGTCAGTGCGCCGGCCAGCCAGGCCGGGTGCGGCAGGCCGGCTGCGTCGATGCAGTTGCGCGCCGTGACCGTGCCGGCGCCGCAGGTGCGGCCCAGGTGCGTGCCGGCCGCCGCCACCAGCCCGGCGCCGGCCACTACCGCCATGACCGCGGCGCCGCGCCACAGCCGGGCGCCATGGCGCAGCCACTGCACCAGCAGCTTGACGCCGCTGGTGGCCGCGGCGGCGGCGGCAAAGCTGGCGGCCAGCTGCGCGGTGTCGTTGGCGACCGGCAGGCTGCCGGAAAACACCACCACCACCACGGGCAGGCTGATGGTCAGCTGCGACAGAAGCGCCGCCGACCAGCTCAGCGCGCGCAGCGACCGGCTTCCGGCTCCCTGGTCCGCCCGCCCGGCGCGGACACCGAGGGCGGCGGCCACGCCCAGCAGGGCGGCAAGCAGCAACAGGACGGAACTCAGGGCAATCATTGGGCTGCGCGGTGGAGAAAAGTATGCGCGAAGACGAACCGGACGCGGGGCAAACCCCGCATCATGGCATCTTGCAGTCGTCGTGTGAACAAGACAATACTCAGGACGGCCCGATCAGAACGCGCTCCAGTCGTCGTCGCCGCCTGCCGTGGCGGCTGCCGGGCGGGCTGCGGGCCGGGCAATTGGCGCCTGGCGGGAACTGGCGGGGCGCGCTGCGGCGGCCGCGGGAGCGGCCACCATGGCGGCCGCCGGGCTGAGCGCCGGCGCGGTGCGCGCTGCCGCGGCCGAGGTCCGGCTAGCGGCGGCAACCGGGCCGCCACCCGTGCCAGCCCCCGCACCCAGCGTGAACACCGATACCACGTTCTTCAGCTTCTGGGCCTGCTCTTCCAGCGCCCCGGCCGCCGCGGCGGCCTCTTCCACCAGCGCGGCGTTCTGCTGCGTGACCTCGTCCATCTGGTTCACCGCCTGGTTGACCTGCTCGATGCCGGTGGTCTGTTCCAGTGAAGCAGCACCGATCTCGTTCATGATGTCAGTCACGCGGCGCACCGCCTGGACGATCTCGCCCATGGTCTGGCCGGCCTCGGCCACCAGTCTGGTGCCGCTCTCCACGCGCTGGCCCGACTCGCCGATCAGCGCCTCGATCTCCTTGGCGGCCGACGCCGAGCGCTGCGCCAGGCTGCGCACCTCGCCCGCCACCACGGCAAAGCCGCGGCCCTGTTCGCCGGCGCGGGCAGCTTCCACCGCCGCGTTCAGCGCCAGGATATTGGTCTGGAAGGCAATGCCCTCGATCACGCTGATGATCTCGACCACCTTGCGCGAGGCGCCGTTGATCTCGTTCATGGTATCGACCACGCGGCCCACCACGTCGCCGCCCTTGAGCGCGATCTGCGAAGCCTCGTTGGCCAGCACGCCGGCCTGGCGCGCGTTGTCGGCGTTCTGGCGCACCACCGTGGTCAGCTCTTCCATGCTGGCGGCGGTCTGCTCCAGCGACGAGGCCTGTTCCTCGGTACGCTGCGACAGGTCCAGGTTGCCGGTGGAAATCTGCTGCGTGGCCGACGCAATCGAATCGGCGCCGGTGCGCACCTCGGCGACGATGTCCGACAGGCTCGCCTGCATCGCGGCCAGCGCGTGCATCATGCGGCCGATCTCGTTCTTCGAGATGCTGGTGATGCGCGAGGTCAGGTCGCCGCGGGCAATGCGCTCGAATACGGCGAGTGCCTCCTGCACCGGCGTGACGATGGCGCGGTTGAGCGTGAAGGTGCACAGCGCTGCCACCACCAGCCCCAGCACGATCAGCGCGACCGCGAGCACGCGGATGCGCTGGTAGCTGGCCTGCGCGGCGTCGAAATTGGCCTGGCCGGCTTCCATCTGGAACTTCTGCAGCTTCTCGTGCACGGCCGACATGCTGCGCGTAAGGTCAGGCAGCACCTTCTTGGCCAGCCGCACCGCCTCTTCCTGGTTGCCCGCCAGCGCGGCCGCCTGCAGCGGCAGCACGCCCTGCTCCATGAAGGCCTGGCGCTGCTTGCCCAGTTCGGCGGCCAGCGCTTTCTCCTGGTCGTTCTGCGACAGGCTGGTGTAGCGCTTCCAGGCCGCCTCGGAAGCTTCCACGAACACCTTGGAGCGGTCCACGTTGACCTTGGGGTCATCCTGCTCGCCCAGCATGACGTTGCGGTCCAGCGCCAGCCGCATGCGCGTGGTGGCAAGCATGGCGTCGCTCAGCGCGGCGGTCGATGCGAGCTGGTTGGAATAGGTCTCCTTGAGCGAGTTGTTGCTTTCCGAAATCCCGTGCAGGCCGACCCCCCCGACCAGCAGCAGCAGCAACGACAGCATTCCCATGGCGCCCCGTAGCAGGGTCTTGATCTGGATATTGTTTTGGAAAGACATGATGAAAGGAGACTGTGAGCAATCCGCAGGGCCGACCCCTGGCCCCGGTACGGCAGGACCGACACCCCGACGATCCGCCCTGCCCGGATAACGGCGAAGCCCTTCTCATCCTTAAGCAAACGCACCGGCCACCCGGCAAAATCCGTGGGAATTACCGCCATGTCGGTTATTCGGCACGTGGTTTTGCTGCAGTGCGGGCGGAAACGCGTTTTCTGGCGCGGTGCTGTCGATTATGGCGATTTGAATTGAGCGCGGTGCTCCGTGCCCGTCTCCGGCATGGCTCGCGCACCAGGCACCCTTTATGTGCAGGGGTTTCGTTCCCGCACCGAAGACATGGCAGCGCGACAAAAAAAGGCGACACACATTGACACCGAAAGTTCACACCAATATCGGCACCAAGATTTTTCGCAAAAACGGCGTCGGATAAGCGGAGCGGGATTTGCATGGCGCTCTCACCCCGTTATAATTGTTTTCGGCATTTCACCGACCGCATACCCATCGCAGTACCGCTGCACCACAGCAGCATCATCACCGCATTCCACCCTACCGGAAACCGAGGACGCAATGGCGACTTATCAGGAAATCGTTCAGAAAATCAGTGAACTGCAGAAGCAAGCCGAAGAAATCAAGGCGCGCGAGCAATCCGCGGTGATCGCCGATATTCGCGAGAAAATCGAGCAATATGGCCTGACCGCGGAAGACCTCGGTTTTGGCACCAAGGCGCCGGCCGGCAAGAAGGCCGTCAACCGCAAGGTGCCGGTGCGCTACCGCGACAGCGCGGGCAATACCTGGACCGGCCGTGGCAAGCGCCCGGGCTGGCTGACCCAGGCCCTGGCCCAGGGCAAAACGGTAGAAGACTTCCTGATCCGCTGAGCGCACGCTCCGGCAGATGGCAAAACGCCACGGAATTAATCCGTGGCGTTTTTGTTTGGGCGGCCGCAATCCAGGTTTCGAAGGGTGCCAGCCCCCGCCGGGGGCGCCGCAGAAACGGGTACGCCCGCCGGTTGGCGGGCGCCGGTCATCAGGCGTCGAACCCCTGCGGGTTCATCGACTGCCAGCGCCAGGAGTCCTGGCACATCCGGTCGATATCGTGCTGCGCGCGCCAGCCCAGCATCTGGTTGGCCAGCGCCGGATCGGCGTAGCACGAGGCGATATCGCCCGGGCGCCGGGCCACGATCTCATATGGCACCGGCTTGCCGCTGGCGCGCTGGTAGGCATTGACCACCTCCAGCACGCTGTAGCCGCGGCCCGTGCCCAGGTTCACGGTCATGCCTTTGCCCTGGTCGCGCAGGTAGCCCAGCGCCGCCAAGTGGCCGTCGGCCAGGTCGCACACGTGGATATAGTCGCGCACGCCGGTGCCGTCCGGCGTCGGATAGTCGCCGCCGAATACCATCAGTTTCTCGCGGCGCCCGCCGGCGACCTGCGCCACATAAGGCATCAGGTTATTCGGAATACCGCGCGGATCCTCGCCGATCAGGCCGCTTTCATGCGCGCCGACCGGATTGAAATAGCGCAAGTAGGCAATGCGCCACGACGGATCCGATTTTTCCAGGTCGCGCAGGATTTGCTCGCCCATCAGCTTGGTCTGGCCGTACGGATTGGTTGCCGACAGCGGGAATTCCTCCAGGATCGGCACCGCGTGCGGATTGCCATAAACCGTGGCCGAGGAACTGAACACCAGCTGTTTCACGCCGGCCGCGCGCATCGCCGTGCATACCGCCAGCAGTCCGTCCAGGTTGTTGCTGTAATACTCTAGCGGCTGGCTTACCGATTCGCCCACGGCCTTGAGCGCGGCAAAATGAATCACCGCGCTGATGCGGTGTTCGGCAAATAGCCGGTCCAGCAGCGCGCGGTCGCGCACGTCGCCCTGCACAAAATGCGGGGCCTGTCCGGTAATGGTGGCCAGGCGCTCGACCACCACCGGGCTGCTGTTGCACAGATTATCCAGGCCGATCACGTTGTAGCCGGCATTGAGCAGCGCGACCCAGGTATGCGAGGCGATATAGCCGGTGGCGCCGGTGAGAAGCAATGTTTCGGACATGGAAATGGGCGTGGGAGTCGATTCAGGGCCGGAAGTCGCCGGCCGGCCGGTTCAGAAAATGGCGCAGGCGCCGCTTGCCGCCACGGCGGGGGCCGGACGACGTCACATATTATCCACGATGCGCCGCGGTCGCCCGATCCGGTGGCGCACACATGCCGGCGGCAGGCAGGGCGCTAGGGTTGCGCTTCGGCAGGCGCGGACACCAGCCCGGCACGCGCCTGCCAGGCTTCATAGGCGGCGCGCAGGCGCCAGCCCGATTCCAGGTCGCGCATGCCCAGGCACTGCGCCACCTCGGCAGGCGCGGTGCCCGCCTCGAAATGCATCGCGGCGCAGGTATTGCGCAGCGTCTGCGGCGAGGCCCGTTCGCTGCGGCCCGCCAGCACGCCGGCCTCGTCCAGCAGGATCTCCACGCGCCGGTAGACCGAGGCGGCATGCATCGGCCGCCCGGCCGGCATCGCCGGAAACACCAAGCCGCCCAGCGTGCCCGAGGCCTCGCGCAGCGCCAGCCAGGCCCGCAGCGGCGCATGGGCCAGGCTAAACAGCGGCACCGTATAGGCGCGGCCGTTGTCCGCGCGGACCATGCGCAGCGCCATCCGGCCCGGCGCGCCATCGTCCACCGCATCCACCCGCAGCGCGCGGGCTTCTGCCACCTTCAGCCCGCCGCCGAGCAGCACGGCCAGCAACGCCGTGTCGCGGGCGCGCTTCCATTGGGTAGGCGAGGCCGCCCCGCGCTCGTCACCGGGCGGAGGCAGGCTGGCCGGGCCGAGGATGCGCGCGACCAGCAGGTCGCGCTCGCCGGGCAGCAGGAAGGCGGTGGGATCGTTCTCGCCATCGGCCAGGTGCGCGCGCACCGCCTGGCTGCCGGGGTTGTGCATGCCTTCGCGCAGCCGCGCCAGGTGGTGGAAGACCCGCTCGATCAGTCGCGTGTACCGGTAGCGGTGCGACTTGTGCAGCTGCTGCGCGTCCAGGAATTCGCCGATCTGCTCCGCAGACCAGCTCAGCGGCGGCAGGCCGCGCTCGGCCGACCAGCGCAGCAGCTTGCCCCACATGGCGCGGTACACCACGCTGGTGCCGTGCCGGAAGCCGTGGCGCGCCAGCCAGCCGTCGAAGGCACGCTCCGGATGCTCGCGCCAGGCGGCCAGGTCGGCATCGAACAAGGCCGCCTGTTCAGGGTGGGCGGCGCTAGGCTTAGTGGTCACTGACTCTCCTGCTCAGGGGCGGCGGGCCGGGATTGTGTTTCCGCCTATTGTAGACAACCCGTCACTGGGCGGGAGGCAGCCGACGCCGCTTTCCGCCCGCGGCTTGCACCGTTCCGCGGCGCGTGCTATTTTTCCCATCACTATGCAACTGGTTGCATAAACCCCAGACCCGTAGATCCGAAGAGACGCCGCGTACCGACGCCAGCCAAGGAGACCGCCGTGACCACCGCCAACCTGATTCCCGCCGCGCAGGCTTCGCTCGACGCCTGGCACCAGATGATTGCCACCAACTCGATGGCCGGGCTGGACGCCATCGTCGCCGATGAAGTCGTGTTCCGCTCGCCGGTCGCGCACACGCCGTATCCCGGCCGCGCCGCGATCGCGCTGGTGCTGACCACGGTGAATCAGGTGTTCCAGGACTTCCGCTACCACCGCAGCTTTGTCAGCGAGGACGGCCATAGCGTCGTGCTCGAATTCAGCGCCGCGGTGGAAGGCAAGGCGCTCAAGGGCATCGACATGATCCGCTTCGACGACGCCGGGCGCATCGTCGAATTCGAGGTCATGGTCCGGCCGCGCTCGGGCCTGGACGCGCTCGCCGCCGCCATGGGCGCGCGGCTGGGCAGCCAGAAGGACGTGCTGACCGGCGCGGCCTGAGCTGTCGCCACATCGGCCCAAACCCGCACAGATTCCCGCTCAATTTCCGTATCACCGTACTACCCAGGAGACATCTCAAATGGCCCTTCCCGCCCTGCTGCAGAACCGGCTGTCGCTGCCAGTGGTCTGCTCGCCGCTGTTCATCATTTCCAACCCCGACCTGGTGATCGCCCAGTGCAAGGCCGGCGTGGTGGGTTCGTTCCCGGCGCTGAATGCGCGTCCGGCGCCCAAGCTGGAGGAATGGCTGGACCGCATCACCACCGAGCTGGCCGAGCACGATGCCAGGCATCCGGACCGCCCGTCGGCGCCGTTCGCTGTCAACCAGATCGTGCACAAGTCCAACGACCGGCTCGAGCATGACCTGGAGCTGTGCGTGCGCTACAAGGTGCCGATCGTGATCACCTCGCTGGGTGCGCGCACCGAAGTCAATGAAGCGGTGCATTCGTACGGCGGCATCGTGCTGCACGACGTGATCAACAACACGTTCGCGCGCAAGGCCATCGAGAAAGGCGCCGACGGGCTGGTGGCCGTGGCTGCCGGCGCGGGCGGCCATGCCGGCACGCTGTCGCCGTTTGCGCTGCTGCACGAGATCCGCGAATGGTTCGACGGCCCGCTGCTGCTGTCGGGCGCGATTTCCAGCGGCGACGCCATCCTGGCCGCGCAGGCCGCGGGCGCCGACCTGGCCTATATCGGCTCGGCCTTTATTGCCACGCAGGAAGCCAATGCGCAGGACGGCTACAAGCAGATGATCGTCGACAGCAGCGCCAACGACATCGTCTACTCGAACCTGTTCACCGGCGTGCATGGCAACTACCTGCGCGGCAGCATCGAGCGCGCGGGACTGGATCCGGCCGCGCTGCCGCAATCCGATCCGTCGAAGATGAATTTCGGCTCGGCCAGCGCGAAGGCGTGGAAGGATATCTGGGGCGCCGGCCAGGGCGTGGGCGCGATCAAGCGCGTGGTGCCGGCGGCCGAACTGGTGCGCCGCTTTGCCGAAGAGTATGCGCTGGCCCGGCGCCGGCTGGGCCTGGGCGAGGCCAGCGCGGCGGGTGCGCGCGCGGTGGACGTCGCCTGAGGCGTCGCGGCATTTGCAGCAAGCGCCGGCTCATGAGCCGGCGTTTTACCTTGCCGCGGCGGATCGCCCCAGGGACTTCTCCAGCAAAGGCAGCAGTTCCTCGCCCCAGGCCACCCAGTCCTGCTCGAAGCGGATACCCCGCCGCAGCAACGCATAGCGCAACTGCTGCGCGCGATCCATGTCCGGCGCGGAAAAATCGCGCCGCTCGATCGCCAGGTAGGTCTCCAGCCGCGCCTGGTGCAGCGCAAGCAGCCGGCGCATCTCGTCGCCCAGGCCAAGCGGCCCGATCACGGCATCAGCACGCAGCTTGACCAGAATTTCCTCGCGCTGGTCCAGCCCGGCGCCGGGGGCCAGCACCCAGCGCACCAGCTCGTCGCGTCCGGCGGGCAATACCCGGTAGACCTTCTTGCGGTTCTTCCGATCGGCGGCGGGCCCGTCGCCATCCGCTGCGTCGCTCTCGTCGGCAACGATCCAGCCGCTGTCCGCCATCCGTCCCAGCTCGCGATAGATCTGCTGGTGGGTGGCATGCCAGAAATAGCCGATGGAACGGTCAAAGCGCCGCGCCAGGTCATAGCCGGACGACGGCTTCTCGATCAGGGAAATCAACAAGGCGTGCTGGGTCGACATGCAGCTTGGCAGTGGCTCGTTGGGGACGGTTTATGATTTTTGGAATGCGGATTGCGGCCGCAAGACACACGCGTCGGCGGCCCGCACTCCGCAAGACTGGCGTAATGGTATCGCACTGGCAGGCGTCTCGGCTGGCTCGCCCGATTTCGGCGGTGAAGTTGATTTTGTCAGTTTCGAAGTTTCCCGGCAGACAGAATTAAAAAACGCTGAATGGCATTTTTCCGCTACCTGCCATACATTCGATACATTGAATCCAGTGCGAGCTAAAAAAACGCCCCCGGCCGCACCATGTGCCAACCGCGGACTATGACCATGACCGGAAGACCCTTGCTTGCTGAAGACCGCGACGTCGCCTGGGAAGCCGACACCGCCCAGCGTCCGCTCGGCTTCCTGCCGCCCATGCGCGACAAGGCGCCCATTTATTACCGGCTGCCCGATACGCCGGACGGCCACCATATCAAGGAATACGCCAGCGGCCTGCGCCAGCTGGTGCGTTTTGTCGGCGTCGAGGAACAGGTCGTCAAGTACAACCTGGGATAACGCCGCGCGACCCTTTTTCCTGTGGTTGTCTCCTCCGGGCCCGATCCTGCGGGCAGGACTTGAACCCGCGAAGTTCGCGGGTTTTTTTCTTTGGGCTGAAAAGTCCGGCGGGAACCCGTGGCTATTCCAGCCGTGACCGCACCTGCCCGATCACGGCGCGCCACATCTCCCGTTGCGCGGCGAGGTAGGCCGCCGCCGCGGCGCCGCTCAGCGCCAGCGGCTCCGCACCGTCCTGCCGCAGGCGCTGGCGCAACGCGGGCCGGCCTTGCAGCAGCCGTTGCAGGCGTTCGGCCAGGCCGTCGTAGTGCGAACGCGGCATGCCCGGCGCAGCAAGCAGGCCGTACCACGCCGACTGGACCATGCCGCCGATGCCGGCCTCGGCAAATGTAGGAATTGACGGTGCCAGCGGGCTGCGCCGCTCGCCGGTCACCGCCAGCGCCCGCGCCCTGCCCTGTCGCAAGAGCGGCAACGCCGCCTGCAGCGTGCTGATCAGCATGGCGATATGGCCGCCCTGCAGGTCGGTCAGCGCGCGGGCGCTGCCGGAATACGGGATATGCGCCATGTCGGCGCCCGCCTGCCGGCACATCAGCTCGCCGACCAGGTGAGCGCTGGAATGGATGCCGAGCGAGGCAAAGGCAAGTTGCCCCGGCTGTTGCCGCGCATGTTCGAGCCACGCATGCAGCTCGGCGACGGGCGCAACACCCGCAGGTGCGGCACCACTGGTGAGCAGCACGTGCGGCGTACTGGCGATCACCGCGACCGGATGCAGGCGCTCGGCGTCGGCGGCGTGCTGCGACAGCAGCGGCGCGATGCTGACCGAGCCCACCGTACCCAGCAACAGCATGGGGCGCCCGGCCTGCGCGCGCAGCACCGCTTGCAGGGCGACCAGGCCGGCAGCACCGGGACGGTTCTCGACCAGCACGGGAAAGCCGTCGGCGGCCAGGCTGTCGGCGACAAGCCGCGCGACATGGTCGGCGCCGCCGCCGGCGCCGTAGCCGACCATCAGGTGTGGCAGGTCAGCTGCCGACGCGAGCCGCGGCAATACCAGTCCGGCGGTTGCCGCCAGCATGCCAGCCGCGGCCAGGCGCAGGCATTGCCGCCGACGCAATGGACCATGGCCGAGGGCGTTGTCGGGATCGCGACCCTGCCGCGCCGCAGCGCGCCAGGCGTCGCGCTGGATCTTGGGCTGGAGCAATCGAAGGGCCAAGGCGCAATTGGCGTTGGAACGGCCCCCGGGCACATCGCCGCGGGCGTCCGCCAGAGCGGCGGACCGCTGGATGGTAGCACCGCATTGCGGCGCTGGGCGCCCGGGCAAACCCCGCGCTGCGCGCCTCAGAGCTGAGGCGTCCGGCAGGCCGCGCCGTCCTTGTTGGCCGATTCCGGCAAGCCGAACACGGCCTTTGCCCCGCACTGCGAACCGAACATGTGCGACTGGTCATGGCCGACGCCCACCACTTCAAAGGCCTGGTGGCGAATCACTAGGCCCCGGCTGGCCAGGTAGCGCTCATAGCGCAGGTAGCCGCGCGCGCGCTGCAGCCGCGTGGGGCCTTCGGCCTCGGCGCCGCAGACTTTGTCGAGCACGCTGTGGTTGGGGTCGTTGTCTTCCGTGCCGGCCAGGTACGTTACCTGCCGTGCAGCGTAGCGCTTGTACAGCGACAGGCCATTGGCGCCCTGCGCATACGGCACGATGTCCTGCATGCCGTAGCGGTACTTGTCGTAGTCGGGGCAGACGGCCTTGTTATACGGCGCGAACGACTTGCCATCCGGGCCGGCCGGGCGCACCGGCGTGAAGTAGAGATAGGACGAGGGGTTCGCCACCACGTAGCGCAGGTCGATGCCGCGTGCGCGGATGCGCTCGTCGACATTGTTCAGCACCGCGTAGCGATGCACGATCTGCGCGCCGCCGGAGTGCCCCGCTACCGTCACCTTCGCGACCTGCGGCAGGCGCGACTTGTCGGTGACGAAGGCAACCAGGTCGTCCAGCACCTGCAGCGAACTGACCGTGAACGGCGCGTTCACCGCGTTCTCGCCGCTCATCCAGCCCTGCACCGACCATTGCGGCATGCCATCGAAGCCCTTGCGCTGGTCGGGCGTGCCGGGGAAGTTGGGCGCGACCAGCAGCACTTCTTCCGGATTGCGCCCGCTTGCCGTCAGCAGCGCGGCGCCGGCGGCGTAGTAGTCGTCGCCGTTGCGCTGCAGGCCGTGCTGCACGAAGACGACCTCGCGGATGCGCGACAGGTCGCCATCGAGCGGGTGGTTGGCATACACCGGGAAGTCATAGCCGGCACCGGCGCCAAGGTGGACCCGCTGCCAGTGCGGCTTTGCGGAAGCCGCCACTGCCGGTTTGCCGGCGGCGGGCGGCGCCTCGGGCACACCGGCGCAACCGGCCAGCGCGGCCACAGCGATAGCGGCGCAGACCAGGCGCCGGGCTGGCTGGCGTTGCACGACGAGAGCGATGGCATCAGGCATGGGATAGCGCCTCCTGTTGGAATTCTGCCGATGGTAGGCCAGTTGCAGCGCCTTGAAAAATATATACTTACTCGCATACTCATATCTATTGCATATACCAGCGTGGAACTCCGGCACCTGCGTTACTTCCTGGCCGTCGCCGAGCATGGCTCGGTCACCCGCGCCGCCGAGCAGCTCGGCATCCAGCAGCCGCCGCTGTCGCAGCAGCTCAAGGCGCTCGAGACCGAACTGGGCGTGTCCCTGTTCGAGCGCCAGCCACGCGGCGTGGCACTGACGCCGGCCGGCACCGCGCTGCGCGACGATGCCGAGGACCTGTTTGACCGCATCCACCAGATGCGCGCGCGCATGCAGCGCCTGGCGCGCGGCGACGAGGGTTCGCTGGCGATCGGCTTCACCAGTTCCGCCGCGGCGCACCGCCTCACGCCGGAAGTGCTGCGCGAGTGCCGGCGCCGCTTTCCGCGCGTGGCGCTGTCGCTGACCGAATGCAATGCCGCCGAGGCGATCGAGCGCCTGGCCGACGGCACGCTCAGCGCCGCACTGCTGCGCGCGCCCGTCCAGCATCCGGACGGCGTGCGCTTCGACCTGCTGCTGGAAGAGGACATGGTGATCGCGCTGCCGCTGGACCATCCGCTGCTGCGCAAGCGCCAGGCCGCATGCGTGGCACCGGCGGCGCCAGTGTCGCTGCGCGAGCTGGCCGGCGATCCCTTCATCCTGGTGCGCCGCCCGGGCGCGCCAGGCATGTACCACGACCTGCTGCGCGAATGCGAGGCGCTCGGCTTCACGCCGCGCGTGGGCGCGGAAGTCGAACGCATGCTGACCAACCTGAACCTGGTGGCCGCCGGGGCCGGCGTCAGCGTGGTGCCGGCATCGATGGCGAGCCTGAACCGACACGGCGTGGCCTACTGCCGCATGCAGGAGGCCGACCGGCTGCGCGCGCCACTGACGTTGGGTTATCGGGAGGATGCTGCGCAAGGCGGCGACCCCGCACTGGCCGCGCTGGTGGCACTGACCCACCGGCTGGCGGCTCGCCACCGGCGCCGGCCGGCGAAGACGCTGGCCGACGCCTGAGCCGCCGGCGCGGTCAATACATCAGGCCCAGTTCGAAACGCGTGCCCGCGGTACCGGCCAGCACGCCGCCGTTGGCCGTATAGAACCCGCTCACGCCACCGCTTGCCGCGATCACGCCCGCCACCGGCTGGTTGTAGGCGAGCGTGCCGCCGGCGCCGGCGCGCGTGATGGTGATGCCCGCCAGGTCCGCATCGGCCAGCACGCCATCCGTGCCCTGCAAGCGATAAGTGCCGTCGGCCGAACCCGCCGGCAGCGTCGCTGGTTGCGGCGTATAGACGCTCATGCCATAGGCGGTCGCCGAACGCGTCAGCACCAGCGGCACCGGCTTGCCGTTGACCATGCCGCTGATCAGCGAACCCGACAGCGTGCCGTCATTCGCGGCAATGGTGCCACCGACCATGTAGTCGAAGGCGTTGCGCGCGCCGTTCCAGCTCAGGTAGCCCTTGGTGGTCGACGTACAAGCGGCGTCATAGACGAAAAAGCCGCCGGTGGACGGGTCCTGGCAGGTCTGCCACGTGGCCGCCGACGAGCGCAGCCGTGCCACGCCGTTGCGCACCGTGGCGGTGTTGCCCGCCACCGCGTACTGGATGCCGTTGACGTTGTAGATGTCCGCGACCGCCTTGTAGTCGGACGAGACGTTCTGGAACGCCAGCAGCGGTGCAAAGCCCGTGCCCGATGCCGGTACCACGCCACCCGTCACCGCGCCGCCACCGCCGAAGGTAAAGCGCACGCCGTTCTCGTCGCTGGCATAGGTGCAGCCGCCCTGCGCCACCAGCCGCCCGGTTCGTTTCGAGCTGACTGGACGCTGCAGGCTGGCATCGATCGTCACCGTGTATTGCAGCGTGGCGGGGTCCACCGTCAGGGTCAGTTCTTCGCCCAGCGTGTTGCCACCCTTGAACGCCGTCACGACGGCGGGCAGGTTCAGGCATGCTTGCACGGTTCCGGCCCCGCCTTCGCAGGTGTAGTTGATCGCCGCATCCGCGCTGCCGCTGCCCTTGTACTTGGGCCACGACGGGTACTGGCACAGCGGGCGCGTGCGGCCATAGGTCTGCGCATTGGTATCCATCACCGTGCGCGTGGCCGGCGCCGCGCCGAGCTCGACCCAGTTCTCCAGCGCCGTCAGCGAATTCCACGCCGGCAGGAAGCTGCCGGTGCCGTGGCCCATGCCGGGCACCGTGTAAAAACGGATGCCCTGGTCCACCACCCCCTGCCCCACCGTGGCCTTCACCGCCTGGAACCACGCGATGGTGGAATTAGGGCTGATGACCTCGTCGGCCAGCCCGTGCAGCAGGATCAGCCGCCCGCCGTGCGCGAGGAAGGCCGAGATATCCGGATTGGTTGCATCGGTCAGCGCGGACACCGCATGCACGCGCGCGGCCCAGCTGCCGGGGCTGGCAGGATCGAAGCTCAGCGCGTCGAAGCCCGCATCGAGCGTGACGAAGTACTTCACCCACTGGTCGCCGGTGACGTACATGTTGGCGTCGGCGGTGGTCGCGGGATTGCCCGGCAGCGGCCGCGTGCCGAGATCGCGCGAGGTGAACGGGCCGGCCACCAGCGCGCCTTCCAGCAGGTTGTAGCCGCCCGCCACCGTCACGCCATTGGCCAGCGAAAAGCTAAGCTGTAGCGGTGCTTCGATGGTCTTGACCGTGGCGATCTGCGCATCCGACAGGCAGGTGTCGCCGGCGTCCGCGCCGCCCGCACAGCGCAGGCTGGCCAGCACCTGCTGCGCGCCGGCCCGGCAGCCTTCCACATTGCTGACGATCTTGTCGGCCACGCCGTCGAGCCGGTCGCACGCCGCCATCGCGGCATCCTGCACCAGCAGCGTCTTGTTCAGGTTGAGCCACCCCGCGCCGTTGTTCAGGTAGAGCGCGCGCCCCACCGCCACGTTGGAGAGCCGCGTGCCGGTGTAGTTGAGCGCCGGCTCGTTGGCGATCACGCCGTCGTAGTCCGCCGGCCAGCGCTGGATGTAGGTCAGCGCATCGCGCCCGCCGGTAGACGTGCCGAGGAAATACGCGCGCTGCGGTGCCTTGCCGTAGCGCGCCTGGATCAGCGCCAGCGCCACGTCATGGGTTTTCTTCAGCGTGTCGCCGCCGTAGTTGCGCAGCGCTTCATCGTTGGTGGCGAAGCGCCCGTCGGTGATGCTGCTGCTCTGGTGGCCGGAATCGTCGCCCCAGGTGGCATAGCCGCGCGCCAGCGGCGCGGGATCGTCGGGCATGGCAAAGCGCACGGTCTCGGTGCCATCGATCAGCTTGCCGTCAAAGCCGCCGCCGCCAAACTGGATGCCCTTATTGTTCCACTGCGTCGGCAGGTTCACCGCGAACAGGATCGACGGCGCTGCCGCGTCAACCGGCGCGATCGCACCGCGCACCTGGCAATACTCGCCCAGCGTATTGCCGGGCGCCGCCGCGGCGATCAGCGTGGCGCCGGTCACGGTGGCGCCGCCCGAGGCCAGCGCGAGTTGCGCGGCCGGGATGGCCATGCCGTTCAGCGCGTTGCACGCGTCCAGCGCCGACAGTGCCGGTGGATTACCACCACTACTGCCGCCGGCATCGTCGCCACCCGGTGTACCGGTGGACGCGCCGGGGTCTTGCGCCACCGGCGCGTCATCGCTCCCGCCGCAGCCCACGGCCAGCATCGCCGCGACCAGGACGGCAGCGAACAGCCGCGGCCCGGTGCGGGCGCGGCGCGAATCTTGTGTAGCCATGCTTGTCTCCTCCGTATGCATTCGCGTCGTGCCATGTGGCCGGGAATGCTGGAGCGAGACGGTATCACCGGGGTCTGCGCGCGTAAAATATATGCTTCATGGCTTATCCATATCTAAAAAATATGGACAAAAGCCATGCAAATCCTTGCAACCCGCAGCGGAAGGGATTGCAATCAGAAAACGATCCAAGCCACCCTGAGCCGGGAACGAAGGTTGCAGCGCTGCTGCAAGCCACAACCCAGCGCAAGCAAGAGGACGTTCTATGTACATGGTCTACTGGTCCGAAGCCCACGGCGCCGGGCTCAGTCCCCACGCGCAGTCATTCCCCAGCGACGCGATGCGCGAGGCGCTGCACTTTACGGAAGCGCTGCGCCAGCGCCAGCACGCGGGCGAGCCGGTGAGCTTTGTCACGCTGTGCTCGGAGAATCCCAACTCGGTGGGTCGGCCCGGCGTGGCTGACCCACCGCCGGATTATGAGTGGAGGAAAAGGCGGCCTTGAGCCCGGCCGTGAACCAGCGGTTGCGCGTCAGGCGCGCGCATCGGCGCAATCACCTCGCCCGGCGTGCGTCTGCTGCCGCCGGCGATCGCACACATCAAGGCGCGCTACCGCTCTTCCAAATCTAAGCAAGCCTACGCATCGCTAATGGCGACGTCTTTGCAGATTTGGACGCGCGGTCACCAACCCGAGCGCGCGGTAACGCGCGCATTCGCTGCCGGTACTCCGGCAGGCGCATTGAATTCACATTGGCGCCCCCTCTCGGGACTCCCGTCCATCCTTGCGGATGGAATCGCCAATCACACCGCCCGATAGTCTGAACGGGGCCCGAGCAGGGCAGATGGGAGCAGTCCACAGCGTCGCCGACTTGCGTCAGCAGCCGCCGCAGACCGTTTTGACAGGCATTCTCGTCGCGCAGGTGGCAGGTGCCGCAGCCCGGGCAATCCCACTCCCGAATTGCGGGCGCTATCCCGCCCTCGACAACGTGACCACACGCATGGCACGTTCGCGTGGTGCCGGTTTCATCCAGCACCAGCGCATGCTTTCTGGAGCGCGTCGCGACCCACGAGACAATGTCCTTGAATGCACCGTGCATCGTTCTGTTTCTTACCGCGCGGTTGTATTTGCGGCCCTTGCCGTGGTTGGTGTTCTCCGGCACGTAGTTGCCGATCCCAATCACGTCGTAGTGCCTGCAGAGCTGGTTCGCCAGCGAATACATGAAGTGCTTTTTCTGTTCTCGCACTTTGGTTTGCATTCGCTCCACAGCGTCGTCCAAACCCTTCCAGCGGCGACTGGGACGCCAATGCGTCGACACCGTGCCATCGCCGTGGACGGTATCTACCCACAGCGACTTTGCTATGCACCGGTCACGCAGACTCGTTAGCCGATCGAGAATGCGCTCCGACTCCTTCAACTTCTCAAGATTGGACAATTCGAAGGCGCGCCCCTCAGTATCCAGAGCGTAGCCAAAGTTCTTCAGGTTCGGATCGATGTAGACCACGCGCGTGCCGCGTTGCCTGGCCTTCTTCTGCCCCTTGAACGTGAACACAGCGAAATAGCGGTCGCGGCCCTCGCGGACGATCCGGCAAGTGCGAGCGCTCGCGAGCTCCTTGGGTGTCTTCTCCATCTTCAGGCGCAGCGACAGCCGCTATCTTCCGCGCTGCCGCGTGGGCTGGTGCGTTTAGTCGATGATGTTGAACTGGCTGAAGTATTCCTCGTTCAGTTCCAGGCCCAGCCCCGGCAGGTTGTCGTCGAGCTGCAGGTAGCCGTTGTCCGGCGCGGGATCGCCCTTGAAGATGTAGTAGAACAACTCGTTCCCCACCTCGACGTCGTGCACCGGGAAGTACTCCGACATCGGCGACGCGGTCGACGCCATGGTCAGGTGGTAGTTGTGCATCTGCCCGGCGTGCGGGATCACCGGCACCGACCACGCCTCGGCCATGGCGTTGATCTTCTGCGCCGCGGTGATGCCGCCGACGCGGTTGGTGTCATACTGGATCACGTCCACCGCACGGCGCTCCAGCAGGTCCTTGAAGCCATACGAGGTGAACTCGTGCTCGCCGCCGGAGATCGGGAACGGGCTTGCCTTCTTCAGTTCGACATAGCCTTCGATATCGTCGGCGATCACCGGCTCTTCCAGCCAGCGCGGGTTGAACTCGGCCAGGCGCGGCAGCATGCGGCGCGCGTATTCCAGCGTCCAGCCCATGTAGCACTCCAGCATGATGTCGACGCCGTCGCCGACCAGCTCGCGCAGCAGGCGCACCTGCTCGATGTTCTTCTGCATGCCGGCGGGGCCATCCTTGGGGCCATAGCCGAAGCGCATCTTCATCGCGGTGAAGCCCTGGTCGAGGTAGCGCTGCGCTTCGGCCAGGAAGGCGTCGCGGTCATCGTTGTTGTAGAGCTTGGAGGCGTAGCACCAGATCTTCTCCTTGGTGCGCCCGCCCAGCAGCTTGAACACCGGCTTGCCGACGGCCTTGCCCATCAGGTCCCACAGCGCGATATCCACCGCCGAGATCGCCGCCATGCCGATGCCCTTGCGGCCCCAGGCATGGGTGCGGCGGTACATCTTCTGCCACAGGTATTCGTTGTCGAAGGGGTCCTGGCCGATCACCACCGGCGCCAGGTACTGGTCGACGATCTCCTTGGCCACGCGCGGAGCCAGCGCGCAGTTGCCGATGCCGACCAGGCCGGTGTCGGTCTCGATCTCGACCACCATCCAGCCGTGGAAGCGGAACGAGCCCATGGCGTCGCCGCGCTCGAACAGGATGTCGGTGGCATTGGTGCAGAAATGCGCCTGCGGCGGCACGGTCTTGCCCTTCCATTCGAAGACGCGGGCACGGACGTTGGTGATCTTCATGTTGAGCTCCTGATGGCTATGCTTTGGCGCGAACGCTCCCCGGCCGCGCCGGGGGCGGTCATGCTGGTTTCGGTGTTGGGTAGGCCGCGCCGGTGCGAACCGGCGCGAGCGGGATCGTCAGTCTTTCGCGGCGGCGCGTCGTTGCGCACCCATGCGGCAGGCAATCTGGAAGGCCTGCTGCGTGGCGCCCGGATCGGCGCGGCCCTGCTGCGTGATGTCGAACGCGGTGCCATGCGCGGGCGTGGTGATCGGCACCGGCAGGCCGCCCTGCACCGTCACGCCCTGCGAGAAGCCCATCAGCTTGATGCCGATCTGGCCCTGGTCGTGGTACATGGTGACGATGGCGTCGAACTGCCGCTGCTCCGGCCCGCCCTGCACCTTAAGGAAGATGGTGTCGGCCGGGAATGGCCCTTCCGCGTTCACACCGCGCTCGCGGGCGGCGGCCACGGCCGGGGCGATCACGTCGATCTCCTCGCGGCCAAACGCGCCGTTGTCGCCGTTGTGCGGGTTCAGGCCGCATACGGCGATGCGCGGACGCGCCATGCCGGCGCGGCGCAGTGCCTGGTCGATCAGGTCGATGGCGGCGCCTACGCTTGGCTGCGTGATCATCGCCGGCACATCCTTGAGCGCGACGTGCGAGGTAACGCGCGAGGTCCACAGGCCGTCGAGCACGTTGAATTCGCAGAAGTTGCCGTGGTAGTCCAGTTGCTCGGCAAACCAGTGCAGCTCGTCGTTATGCGCCATGCCGGCGGCGTGCAGCGAGCTCTTGTTGAGCGGGCCGAACAGGATCGCATCGGCCTGGCCCGCCTGCGCCAGTTCCAGTGCCAGTGCCAGCGTGCCCAGGCTGTAGCGCCCGCCTTCGGCGGTGGCCACGCCGCGCTGGAACCCGGGCTTCTCCGGCAGTTGCCAGTGGTACAGGCGCGGCGCGCCTTCGGCAAACGCAGCCACATCGGTCTCCTCAAGGGAGAGTTCGACGCCGGCCACCTGCATGCCGCGCCGCCATTCGTCGCGGTCGGCGATCAGCAGGATGTCGGCCTGCTCGCAGGTGGCGGGATCGGCCAGCAGCCTGGCGATCAGTTCGGGGCCGATGCCGGCGGGGTCGCCCAGCACCATGGCAATTCGTGGACGGAGATTCATGAGCCTTCCGGGAAATAAACATTAATCGAGCTTGACGCCCAGTTCGGCAATCAGCTTGCCATAGCGCGCGTACTCGGCGCGCGAGAACGCATCGAACTGCCCCGCAGTGAGCGCGCCGGGCACGGCGCCGACATCGGCCAGGCGGCGCACCGTGTCAGGATCCTTGATGACATTGGTCAGCGCCGTGCCCAGCTTCTGCAGCGTGGCGGGCGGCGTGCCGGCCGGCGCATAGACGCCATACCAGGCGCTCATCTGGATGCCGGGCACGCCGGCTTCGGCCAGCGTGGGCACATTGGGCAGTTGCGCCGAGCGCTTGTCCGCGGTCACCGCGAGCGCGCGCAGCTTGCCGGCCTTGATATGGCTGATCACCGACGGCATGGTCTCGAAGCTCATGTCCACCTGGCCGCCCATCAGGTCGACCAGCGCGCTGCTGCTGCTCTTGTACGGCACGTGCATCAGCTTGCCATTGATCTGGCGCGCAAACGCGGCACCGGCCAGGTGCTGGGTGCTGCCGACGCCCGACGAGCTGTAGCGGAACCTGTCCGGGTTGGCCTGGATCTGCGCCACCAGCGCCTTGACGTCGCGCGCCGACACCTGGTTGTTGACCACCAGCACATTGGGCACCGTCGACACCAGCGCCACCGGCGCCAGGTCCTTGAGCGGATCGAACTGCAGCTTGAGCAGGTGCGGCGCGATCGCCTGCGAGGTCACCACGCCCATCAGCAGCGTGTTGCCGTCTGGCGCGGCCTTGGCGGTGATGTCGGCGGCGATGGTGTTGGAGGCGCCGGGGCGGTTGTCAACGACGACGGGCTGCTTCAACTGTGCTGCGAGTTTGTCGGAGACGATGCGTGCCATGACGTCAGTGCCGCCGCCGGGTGCCGCGCCCACCAGCAGCCGCACCGGCCGGGTGTCCTGCGCCCAGGCAGTGGTCGTTACTGCCGCGGCCACCGTTGCCATGCCGGCGAGTGCGCCGGCGATCCATGTCTTCATTGCTGTCTCCGATTTGCTGTCCGGCTCTTGCGGCGCGGATGGGCAGACTATAGGAGCATCAGCGATTCGCTACTACTGAGCATTTTTGAACTGGCGATCACCTGGCGTTATACCTCGGTGCTGCCTCCGTTGCCCGGCACTGACTTCAGGATAGCCACCAGTTGCCGCGCCGATGCGGACAAGGCGCCGCCGCGCCGCGTGACGATGCCGAAGGTCTCCTGCCGCGACTGCAGCCGCACCGGCAGGATGCGCAGCATTTTCTGGCGCACGAACAATGCGGCCACACCGGTTGGAAGCAGCGACACCAGCCCCGGATCCCGCTGCAGCATGGTCACCGTCACGAAGGCCGATGAGGTCGCGATCGCATTGGCGGGGAAACTGACGCCGGCCAGGTCGAGTTCGCGCTGCAGCAGCGCATGCATCGGCATATGGCCGGCATAGGTGATCCAGCGATAACCCGCCAGGTCCGCAAACCCCATCGATCGCGCGCGCGGCGCGGGATGCGAATGGCCCACCACGACCGCGACCTGCTCATCGCCGAGCGGGTGGTAGTGATACTTGGCCGGTTCGTCGCTGACCAGCGAGCGGCCGATCACCAGGTCCACGTGCCCGTCATCGAGCAGCCCGAGCAGGCGCAGGCTGGTGTCCTCGATGATCTCCAGCGACAGGTCCGGCTGTGCCTGCCGCAGTTGTTCGAGCGCCGGCACCAGCACATCCGGCACCGCGCCCATGATCACGCCGACAGCCACCCGCCCGCCGCTGCCGGCGCGGATGCCGGCCACCTCCTCGCACATCGCGCCCAGGTCGGCCACCAGCTGCCTGGCATGCCGGATCACGCAATGGCCGAAGGCATTGGGGCGCATGCCTCGCTTGGAGCGCTCGAACAACGGCGCTTCCAGCATGCCTTCGAGCTCCTGCAGTGACTTGCTCGCCGCCGACTGGGTCATCGCCATCGCCGCGGCCGCCTGGTGCAGCGACTGGTGTTCGTCCAGCGTGAGCAGCAATTGCAGCTGCTTCATGCGCAGGCGACCGGTCAGGGTGTCGAGGGTGGATTTCATGGCGGAGGTGTGATTCGCAAAAGCGATCACCAGATGGAAAGGTTTCAATATACAGCCCTCCGACGCGGCCCGTATATTGGCCCGGCGCATTCTGACCCAACACAGCGCCGCGGCCAGGCCGCCGGCACGCAAGGAGGAGACCATGACCCAATCCACGTCCCGCCCGGTATATCGCGGCGTATTCCCGGTGGCACCGACCATCTTCGACGAACAAGGCGGCCTCGACCTCGACGGCCAGCGCCGCTGCATCGATTTCATGATCGACGCCGGCTCTCACGGCATCTGCATCCTCGCCAACTTCTCCGAGCAGTTCGTACTGACCGACGACGAACGCAACGTGCTGATGAAGACGGTGCTGGAGCACGTGGACGGCCGCGTTCCGGTGATCGTCACCACCACGCATTTCAGCTCGCGCATCTGCGCCGAGCGCAGCCGCGCGGCACAGGACGCCGGCGCCGCCATGGTGATGGTGATGCCGCCGTATCACGGCGCCACCATCCGCGTGCCCGAGCGCGGCATCTACGATTTCTTCGCCACCGTCTCCGCCGCGATCGACATCCCGATCATGATCCAGGACGCGCCGGTCAGCGGCACCACGCTCTCCGCGCCGTTCCTGGCGCGCATGGCGCGCGAGCTGGCCAATGTGTCGTACTTCAAGATCGAAGTGCCGCAGGCCGCGGCCAAGCTGCGCGAGCTGATCGAGCTGGGCGGCGATGCCATCGTCGGCCCGTGGGACGGCGAAGAGGCCATCACGCTGATGGCGGACCTGGAAGCGGGCGCCACCGGCGCGATGACCGGCGCCGGCTTCCCGGACGGCATCCGCAAGATCGTCGATGCCTGGCAAGCCGGCGATGCCGAGCTGGCCGCGCAGCACTACCAGCAATGGCTGCCGCTGATCAACTACGAGAACCGGCAAGGGTGGCTCGCCACCAGCAAGGTGCTGATGAAGGAAGGCGGCGTGATTGCGTCGGACGCGGTGCGCCATCCGCTGCAGCCGATGCACCCGGCCACGCGCGAAGGGCTGCTGAAGATTGCGCGCCGGCTCGATCCGCTGGTGCTGCGCTGGGCGCGCTGAGCGGCCAAGCATCTCTCATCTTAAGGACAAGGCATGAATATCTCAGGGGAACTGCTGATCGGCCGCCAGGCAGTACGCGGCGGCGCAGGCACCATCCACGCCATCGACGCAGCCACCGGCGCGACACTCGAACCGGCCTTTGGCGGCGCCACACCGGAACAACTCGACCAGGCCTGCGCACTGGCCTGGCAAGCGTTCGACACCTACCGCGAAACCGCACCCGAGCGGCGCGCCGATTTCCTCGAAGCAATCGCCGCCAATATCCTGGCGCTGGGCGATGTGCTGATCGAGCGCTGCGTCAGTGAAAGCGGCCTGCTGCGCGCGCGCATCGAAGGCGAGCGCGGCCGCACCGTGGGCCAGCTGCGCCTGTTTGCCGGCATGCTGCGCCAGGGCGATTTCCTCGAACTGCGCGTGGACCCGGCCCAGCCCGAACGCAAGCCATTGCCGCGCCCCGACCTGCGCCTGCGCCATATCCCACTGGGCCCGGTGGCGGTGTTCGGTGCCAGCAACTTCCCGCTGGCGTTCTCGGTCGCCGGCGGCGACACCGCATCGGCACTGGCCGCGGGCTGTCCCGTCATCGTCAAGGCGCATCCGGCGCACCCCGGCACCTCGGGACTGGTCGGCCGCGCCATCAAGCAGGCCGTGCGTGAGCTGGACTTGCCCGAGGGCACATTCTCGCTGCTGTTCGATGCCGGGCTCGCCGTCGGGCAAGGGCTGGTGGCGGACCGGCGCATCAAGGCGGTCGGCTTTACCGGCTCGCGCGCCGGCGGCATGGCGCTGATGGCGATCGCCGCCGCACGCCCCGAGCCGATCCCGGTCTTTGCCGAGATGAGCAGCATCAACCCGGTGCTGCTGTTCCCGCACGCGCTGGCGCATCGCGCCGCCGCCATCGGCGAGGCCTTTGCCGGCTCGCTGACGCTGGGCGCCGGGCAGTTCTGCACCAACCCCGGCCTGGTCCTTGCCGTGGCCGGCGAAGGCCTGGACCGCTTCCTCGAGTCCGCGGCGGCAAGCCTGGCTCGCATCGGCGCGCAATGCATGCTCACCCCCGGCATCCTGCGCGCCTACTGCAACGGCGTCGGCACGCTGGCGCAGCACCCGCGCGTGCAGGCCGTGGCGCGCGGACAAGCCGGCAACGACATGCAGGGCCAGGCGGCCTTGTTCTGCACCGATGCCGACGCCTTCCTGGCAGACGCAGCGCTGCGCCACGAGGTCTTCGGGGCATCGTCGCTGGTGGTGCGCTGTCGCGACCTGGCGGAGATGCGACGCGTGGTCGAGTCGCTGGACGGCCAGCTCACCGCGGCGCTGCATCTCGATGCCGGCGACCATGACGCGGCGCGCACGCTGCTGCCGTCGCTGGAACGCCTGGCCGGCCGCATCCTGGTCAATGGCTTCGGCACTGGCGTGGAAGTGGGACATGCGATGGTGCACGGCGGCCCGTGGCCAGCCACGTCTGACGGCCGCACCACCTCGGTGGGCAGCCTGGCGATCGCGCGCTTCGTGCGCCCGGTCAGCTACCAGGACATGCCGGCGGACCTGCTGCCGCCCTCGCTGCGCCCCGACAGCCGCCAGCGCCACACCTGGCGCCTGGACGGCAAGCTGCAATCCCAAGCGGACTGAGGCTTACTTCGACAGCGCCCGCAGCGTATCGATCAGCAGGCTCATCGATGCGGTCGGCGGGCGCCCGCGCCGCGTGACGATGCCGTAGGGCCCGAGCTTGCGCGGGAGGGGCAGCGGCAGCACGGCCAGTGCGCCAAGGCGGCCGTAGAACGCGGCGACCGATTCCGGCAGCACCGCAATCAGTTCGCTGTCGGCCAGCAGCGAGGTGGTCATCAGCACCGCCGCGGTCTCGATGGTCGACGGCGGCGCGGGCACGCCCGCATCCTCGAACGAGCGGTCGATCAGCGCGCGCATCGGGCTCGGGCGCGGCTGCATGATCCACGGGTAGCCGGTCAGTTCCTCGAACGACAGCTTGCGGCGCCGCGCCAGCGGATGCTGTGGTCCCACCACGATGGCCAGGCCCTCGTCGCCGAGCTGCTCGAACTCCAGCCCGCTGCTGTCCCAGCCATCCGGCACGCGGCCCAGCACGATATCGAGCTGGTCGCGCTCCAGCAGCGGCACCAGCAGGTCGCTGGTCTCCACCTGTACCGCCACCTCCAGCCGCGGATGATCGCGATTGAGCTGGCGGATCACATCGGCCAGTAGCCCCGGCGCCGGCGCCATCACCGCCCCGACTCGCACCCGGCCGATCTTGCCGGACTCCAGCGCCACCAGCTCGTCGCGCAGCCCGCCCATGTCGGCAAATACCAGCCGCGCGTAACGCGTGGCTGCCAGCCCGAAACGCGTGGCCCGCAGCCCGCGCGCGTGGCGCTCGAACAGCGGCACGCCGAGCAGCTCCTCCATGTCCTGCAGCATCTTGCTGACGGCGGGCTGCGTCAGCGTCAGCGCCTCGGCGGCCTGGCGCAGCGAGCCGCGCTCCTCGACCGCCAGCAGCAGGCGCAGGTGCTGCATCTTCAGGCGGCCGTGGAGGGTACTGACGGGTGGAATCATGGGCGGGACGAAGCATAGTGAGGGCAGGCTGTTGCCTGCGATCACAAATTCTTATCGCTTCGCCCCGGATGGTCAAGGCGGAGATATCACTGCCATGCCGACGGCGGCCGGCATCGGATTACTGCTTGGGCGAGTCCAGCGAGACTTTCGATGGGGTGATGTCCCCGACATCCTCCCAAGCCTTCGTGTCGAAACGGAATTGGGCGACGGCGCAGGTAGGCATGTCGGTGATTTCGTCCGACAAGCGATGCGCGAAGTCAGTGAACTCGGGGTTGTGACCGAACAGCATCACGCAATCGAGCTTCTTGTCGAGCGCACGAACGACGGCCAGCAGCTCCTCCGCGCTGGTGGCGTACAGCCGGTCATCGAGCACGATGTCCTTGCGTGCATAGCCGAGCTCGTCGGCGATCAGTTGCGCTGTCGTCAGCGCACGGAGGGCCGGACTCGACAGGAGCAGGTCGGGCTTCAGCTTGCGCTCGGCCAGGCGCTTGCCCATTTCCGGGGCGTCGTGCCGGCCCCGGTCATTCAGGGGGCGCTCACGGTCGGGCAAGGAGGGATCGTCTTTACTTGACTTGGCATGCCGGACGAGAAACAAAGTCTTCATAGTCCCTCCTGATCCATCGGGATTGTTGTCGATTTCGCGCATCGGCAGACCGGCAGACTGCGGCTGGCCGCGCCGCTACGTCCGCCCTATAGTGGACTTGGGTGGGGCCAATTGCAACGCGATGAACGGCAAAGCGCCCATCTCTCGGAGGGCAGCGCCATGCGGAGCCATTCAGATGCCATCGAGGTTGTGATCCGCGCCGGCGGCGTGGACCTGCAAGGCATCCTCACCTTGCCCCCGGGCGCCAGCGCATTGGTATTGTTTGCGCACGGCACGGGGAGTTCCCGGCATAGCCCGCGCAATCGCTACGTGGCCGCCGAACTTAATCGCTGCGGCATGGGAACGCTGCTGATGGACCTGCTCCTGCCGGAGGAAGACCAGGTGCAGGCCATCCGCTTCGACGTCGAGCTCCTCGCTGCACGTCTCGCACACGCGACAAACTGGGTGGCGCAGCAACAAGGCGTGCCACGGCGGTTCGGCTACTTCGGCGCCAGCGTTGGTGGCGCCGCGTCGATCCGTGCCGCGTGCCAGTCGCCAATCCCGATACACGCCATCGTTTCGCGCGGGGGCAGGGTCGACCTGGCGGGCCCCGACGCCCTTGCGAAACTGCCTGCGCCTACCATGCTGATCATCGGCGGGCTGGATGTGAGCGTCCTGGAACGCAATGAGTCGGCCTTTGCCCAGATGACATGCACGAAGAAACTGGTGATCGTGCCCGGCGCCTCCCATTTGTTCGAGGAGCCCGGCGCACTGGAGTCAGTTGCCCGCCTGGCGGCGCAGTGGTTCGAGCGATATCTCTGCAAAGCCTCGCCCTGACCACGGGCGCCAATCTGCCCCTCGCGTCGACGGTACAATGCCCGGACCCGGCCTGACGGCCAACCGGGCACTGGCACTTTCGCAAACCTCTCAGGGAACAGGACACCATCCATGCGCGACCCCAGCCGGGCGTTCCTCCTCGGTCCGCTGCTCAAAGGCGTCTCGCGTTCGTTCTACCTCACGCTGCGCGTGCTGCCGGTCCGAATGCGCGATCCGGTCGGCCTGGCCTATCTGCTGGCGCGTGCCGCGGACACGATTGCCGATACCTCGCTGATCCCGCCCGACAGGCGGCTGGCGTTGCTCTTGTCGTTGCGCGACCAGGTCAACAGCGCGACTGATGGCGGCGAGCTGGTCCGGAGCATCGCCGGGGAGGTCGCTGGCCAGCAAGAACAGTCGGATGAACGCATCCTGCTTGAGTCGCTCGGACCTGCGCTGGCGGTGCTGGCGCAGCTGGCCCCGGACGACCGGGAGGCGGTACGGCAGATCGTGTCGACCCTGACCGAAGGCATGGAATTCGACCTGCATACGTTCCCCGATGAACGCGCGGGCCGCCTCGTCGCGCTGCGCGAACCGGAAGAACTTGACCGTTACACGTACCTGGTCGCCGGCTGCGTGGGCGAATTCTGGACCAGCATGACTGCCGCGCACATGCCCGGCGCGATCGGCGGCGAGCCCGGCACCATGCTGCGCCGCGGCGTCCGCTTCGGCAAGGCGCTGCAGATGACCAATGTCCTGCGGGATTGCGGCAAGGACCTGCGCATCGGCCGCTGCTACCTGCCGGCCACGATGCTGCACCGGCACGGCCTGAGCCCGCAGGAGCTGCTGCTCCCCGACGCCTCGCTGCGCGCGCGGGCCATGATGCGCGAGCTCGTGCGCAAGACGCTGGACCACTTCCGCGAGGCCATGGCGTACACGCTTGCCATTCCTCCACGCTTCATCCGGCTGCGGCTGGCTTGCCTGTGGCCCGTCCTCATCGGCATGGAGACCCTGCTGCTGCTGGTGCGCAACGACGACTGGCTGGACCCGGCAAAGGCGTCCAGGCTGCAGCGCGGCAAGGTGTATCGGATCCTTGCGTATTCGCTGCCGATGGTGCTGTCGAACGGGCTGTTGCGCATCTGGTTTGCACGCCAGATGCGCAATATCGATGCCGTCATCCGCTGATTCAGTGGCTGGTGAAGACGGTCAGCACCCCCGTGTAGCCGTAGAGGTGATCCCTTGCGATCTCGCCGCCGGCAAAGAAGCCGGCCAGCGGCAGGTCGCCGAGCGCGCGGCGCACGGTCTGCAGTTCGGCATGCGGCGCGCCGAAATGTGGCCCGCCCCTGCCTGAGCAGCTGATGTAGAGCGCGCCCCGTGCGCGGCCGTGGCCGCCGTCCTCGATCTCGGTGCGGATCTCGGTGGCGACGCGCACCAGGTCTGCGCGCGCCGCAGCCGCGTTGCGCGTGCAGAAGGCCAGCCGCATGCCGGGCTCGACCATGTCGGCAAGCGCCAGCACGCGATGCTGCACGTCCAGGCCGAGCAGGTGGCGCACCACGGTATCCGAGCCGAACCTGCCGGGCAGGACCGGGGCATCGTCGGTGGCCGAGTTCAGGCCGGCGAGCGTTCCGGAAAGTGCCTCCGCCATGGTCTCCAGCGGTGCGTCGCGTTCGACGCCCAGGTCCTCCAGGACGCAGTCCAGCGCCGGCTTGCCGTCCAGCGCGAACAGCAGGTTGTGATCGCTGCGCGTCACGGCGCGCACCGGCCCGATCGGCTGGCAGCCCTGCGTGACGCGGGAGACCAGGCCGATTTCGGGGCCGAACAGCACGCCCGACAGCCCGCCGGAGAAGACGCCATCGGCAATGTGCAAGGTACGGTTGCGGGCCGAGGACAAGCCGCCGAACAGGTAGCCGGTGGCCGTGCGCGCGCTCAGCTCGTGCAGCAGGTCCTGGACATCCGGCGTACTGCCCTCGGCATGCACCAGCGCGGTATGGGGCACGAACCCGGAAGACGCGGCCGGCAAGGGCTGGCGCCCCGAAAACAGCTGGAAGCTATCGCGCGGGAACGGCGCCGCCATCAGCACCATGGCCGGCTCGTCGAAGTACTCCACGCCGCTGGCGGATACCCCCAGGCCGACCGTGCCTACCCAGGACACGCCGGGCCAGTTCTGCTGCAGCGCGGCAAGGATCGCCTCGGCGGCCAGCGCGTAGTAGTCGCTCAGGTAGCACCAGCCGAGCGTGAGCGGCGGCGGGCTGTCCGACTTCGCCTGGCGCAGGAAATCCTGCGTGTCCAGCTGGCGCTGGCAGTCGGCCAGCGCGACCTGCCACTCGACGTGGGCCGCGTCAGCGTGAACGAAGGCAAGGTCATGCATGATGGTTCCTCCGGATTCAGGCTGACGACATCCATTGGACCCTGGCCGGCAAGGGGTGTTCAGGAGCCGTTTCGGCGGCCGGTTAGCTGGCGCTGGCGCTTCTGCACGATTTCCTCGTGTAACGCCAGCGCCGCTTCCCGTGAGCGCGGCTGGTGAGCAGACCGCTATTCCGCCTTCGCCCCCGAATCCCTGGCCACCTTGCCCCACTTGTCGGTCTCGGCGCGGATAAAGGCGGCAAGCTGCGTCGGCGTCAGGTCGCCGGCGGTCACGCCCTGCTCGTCGAACCGCTTCTGCACATCCGGCGCCTTCAGCAGCTTGCCCAACTCCGCCGCCACGCGCTGCTCGATTGCGGCAGGCGTGCCGCGCGGTGCCATCAGCGCGAACCAGGTGGTGACCTCGTAGCCCTTGATGCCGCTCTCGGCCAGCGTCGGCACGCCGGGATAGGCGCCCGAGCGCTTCGCCGTGGTCACAGCCAGCGCCTTGACCTTGCCGCTGCGCACGTGCGGTGCCGCCGACGGGCTGGTCTCGATCGCCATCTGGATCTGGCCGGCGATCAGGTCCGTCATCATCGGCGCGCCGCCCTTGTACGGCACGTGGGAGATATCGGTGCCGGTCATGGCGCGGAACAGTTCGCCAGACAGGTGCTCGGTGCTGCCGATGCCGGCCGAGCCATAGTTGACCTTGCCCGGATGCGCCTTGATGTAGGCGATCAGTTCGGGCACCGATTTCACCGGGATCGCGGGATTGACCAGCAGCACGTTGGGGGTCAGCGCGACCAGGCCCACGGGATCGAGGTCGCGCGTGAACTCGTACGGCAGGCTCTTGTAGATGGCCGGCGCCATGGTGTGCGCCACGGTGGCCAGTAGGAAGGTGTAGCCGTCGGCCTGCGCGCGCGCCACGTTGGCCGCGCCGATGGTGCCGCCGGCGCCGGGGCGGTTGTCGACCACCACCGGCTGGTGCAGCGCCTCGCCGAGCTTCTGGCCGATGGTGCGGGCGAGGATGTCGGTGGTGCCGCCGCTGGCGAACGGCACCACCAGCGTGATCGGTTTGGTGGGCCAGTTGTCGGCGGCGATGGCGGTGCCGGTGGCCAGCAGGGCGGCGCCGGTAAAGCAGGCGGCAAGCGCGCCAACGATGCGCGATACGGGCTTCATGCAGTCTCCTGTGAGGATAAGTCGCGTAGTTCTGGGACAGCGGGCGCCTGCCCGCTTGTTGTGGCCGCGACTCTACGTAGCGCATGGCAAGCCCGCCAGTCGGCATCCGTTAACGGGTCTTCAGGATCTGTGAACCGTCTGGCGGATTTCCGCTACGATGCGGGCAATTCCGGCCAGTCGGCCAGGCGGCAACCGCGGAGACAAGAGATGGAACTGAGGCAACTGCGCTACTTCGTCAGCGTCATCGAGCACGGCAGCATGGGCAAGGCCGCGCTGGAGCTGGGCGTGGTCACGTCGGCGCTGAGCCAGCAGATCAGCCGGCTGGAGAGCGAGCTGTCCACGCGGCTGCTGCAGCGCACCTCCACCGGCGTGGTCGCCACCGACGCGGGGCTGGCCTTCTGGCGCCAGGCCCAGCTCGCGCTGCGCCATATCGACGACGCCGCGCTCGCCGCGCGCCAGGCGCGGCTATCCGGCCACGTCAGCGTGGGCCTGCCGCCGAGCACTGCCGCGGTGCTGGCGCTGCCGTTCATGCAGGCCATGCGCGAGCGCTATCCGGATGTGCGCCTGCGCATGGTCGAAAGCCTCTCGGGCTACCTCGGCGCCATGCTGGGTGCGCGCCAGATCGACCTGGCGGTGCTGTTCAGCGAGGAACCGGTGCAGCGCCGGACCGTGCTGCCGCTGCTGGATGAACGGCTGTTCGTGATCGGCGCCAGCGGGCTGGCCGGCATGCCGCGTGGCAACCGCACCTCGGTGGCCGCACTCGGCAAGCTGCCGCTGATCCTGCCCAGCGGCTCGCACGGGCTGCGCGCGCTGGTGTCGGCCTGCTTCCAGCACGCCGGGCGCGAGCCCCGCGTGGTCGCGGAGATCGATGGCCTGGCCGTGCTGATGGACGCGGTGCAGGGCGGCCTGGGCGCCACCATCCAGCCCGGCGCCGCACTGGCGCGCAGCCAGGGCGCGCCCTACCGCAGCGTGCTGCTCACCGACCCCGGCGCGACCCGGCCGAACCTGCTGGTGAGCCTGTCCGACGATGAACTCTCGCCCGCGGCGCTGGCCGCGCGCGTGGTGCTTGCCGACGTGGCCGCCACGCTGGTGCGCGACGGCCGCTGGCCGGGCGCGACGCTGCGGCCGCGGTAGTGGGGGCGGCGTTCATGAAAGCTGAAGCCCTATTGGCCATTCTTTCGATGGTGCGCCGGCCAGTCTGCTGACTTGGTTGCTCCCTCTCCCGCAAGTGGGAGAGGGAGCAACCCGGCAGCGTGTGAAGTTGGTCCAGCAAAAAGCCGGCCACATAGGGCCGGCCTTTTGCCATCACGCAACCGCGAAACTCAGTCCACCGTAGCGCCCGAGGCCTTCACCACCTTCGCCCACTTGGCCGTTTCCGACTTCATGAACGCAGCCAGCTGCGCCGGCTTTTCGGGGTTGGGCTCGGCGCCCTGGTCGGCCATCTGCTTCTTCACTTCCGGCATGGCGAGGATCTTCACCACTTCGGCGTTCAGGCGGTCGATGATCGGTTGCGGCGTGCCGGCGGTGGCGTACAGCGCGAACCACGAGGTGGCTTCATAACCGGTCACGCCCGACTCGGCCACGGTCGGCACGTTAGGCAGCGCCGGCGAGCGCTTGGCCGAGGTCACGGCGATGGCGCGCAGCTTGCCCGCCTTCACGTGCGGGTACGACGACGGCATGTTGTCGAACATCAGGCCGATCTGGTTGCCCAGCAGGTCGTTCACGGCAGGCGCGCTGCCCTTGTACGGGATGTGCTGGATATGCAGGCCGGTCATCGAGTTGAACAGCTCACCCGACAGGTGCATCGACGAGCCGCTGCCCGACGAACCGTACGACAGCTTGTCCGGATTGGCCTTGACGTAGGCGATCAGTTCCTTGACGTTGTTGACCGGCACCTTGGGGTTCACGACCACCAGGTTCGGCACCATCGCCACGCGGGTGATCGGCGCGAAGTCCTTGACCGGGTCGTATGGCAGCTTGGAGTACAGCGACTGGTTGATCGCGTGCGTGCCGATGGTGCCCATGAACAGCGTGTAGCCGTCGCCAGGCGCCTTGGCTGCCAGCGAGGCGCCGATATTGCCGCCCGCGCCCGGACGGTTGTCGATCACGACCGGCTGGCCGAGCGCCTTGCCCAGCTGCAGGCCGACGATGCGGGCCAGGATGTCGGTGGTGCCACCGGCCGAGAACGGCACGATCATGGTGATCGGCTTGGTCGGGTAGCCGCCCTGTGCGTGGGCAGCGCCGGCAAAGCCGATGATGGTGGTGGCCAGCGCCACGCCTGCGGCGAGCAGGCGGCGGCGAGTGGTGGAGGTCTGGGAATCGAGTCTCATCGGTATTACTCCGGTGTATGGCTGTCCCGGCGACGATTGGGGCCGCACGGGACGTTGTGCTGAAATGGCGTGATTGCCGTTCCCGAACGGATGCTGCGCACACGCGCGCATCCGGTGGGCAGCCCGGCCACGGGCCGCCATGCGTGACGCTTGGTTAACGTCTCTTCTTGTTGAATGCTTGAATACCCGGATCCTGGCGCGCGCTTAGACCGGCGCAACGCCCAGCGTGGTGCCGCCGCACACGTACAGCACCTGGCCGGTGACAAAGCCGTTGTCGGGCGACAGGAAGAACAGCGCGGCGCGCGCGACGTCTTCCGGGGTGCCCATGCGCTTGACGGTGATGCTGGCGAGGATGCGCTTGGTCTGTTCGGCGCCCTCCGGATTGCTCTTGCGGAACAGCTCGGTGGCGATCGGGCCCGGGGCCACGGCATTCACAGTCACGCCGTCGCCGCCCAGTTCCATCGCCAGCGTGCGGGTCATGCCAATCAGCCCGGCCTTGGTGGCCGAGTACACCACGCGCTCGGGCTTGCCCAGCGCGGCGCGCGAGGCCATGTTGACGATGCGGCCGAAGCCGGCCGCGCGCATCGCGGGCAGGCAGGCTTGCGTGAGCAGCAGCGGGGCCTGCAGGTGCAGGCCGGTCACGTAGTCCAGGTCGGCGACGGTGGCGGTGCCGGCAGTGCCGGGGCGGGTGGCGCCGGCATTGTTCACCAGGCGCGTGACCGCGAAGCGCGAGGTCACCTGTTCCGCCACGGCGCGGGTCGCGTCGGCGTCGGTCAGGTCGGCCTGGAAGAAGGTCATGTTGGGATGCGACCAGGCCGGTTCGGCGTAGTCGACATTGACGACCTGGGTCACGCCGTCGGCCAGCAGCATTTCACAGATGGCGCGGCCGATACCGGAACTGGCGCCGGTCACGAGCGTGGCTACGGGAAGGGACATCTTTCAACTCCAACACCGGCGCGCTATGCGGGCCGGGACATGCAAACGCTAAGACGATGACTGGATGGGCGCTCGAATCAGGGCGTGGCCATCCAATTACTGCTAACCGGCTCCCTCTCGCGCTTGCGGGAGAGGGTTGGGGTGAGGGCGGGCGTTTGCAGGAACGACTCGCGACAAGGAGCTGCTGACGTCCGTCGGCGCAGTTTTGCGGCGCCTCGCTATTGCACGCGCCTGCCCTCACCCCCTGCCCCTCTCCCGCAAGCGGGAGAGGGGAGCAAACCCGCAAGCGGCCATTACCTCAGCCTTTAAACGGGTCTACGTTCAAACGCGCTCGATCACCATCGCAATACCCTGCCCCACGCCAATGCACATCGTGCACAGCGCAAAGCGCCCACCGGTGCGATGCAGCTGGTACATCGCAGTGGTCACGAGGCGCGCACCGCTCATGCCCAGCGGGTGGCCCAGCGCGATCGCGCCGCCGTTCGGGTTGACGCGCTTGTCGTCGTCGGCCACGCCCAGTTCACGCAGCACGGCCAGCCCTTGCGCGGCGAACGCTTCGTTCAGCTCGATCACGTCAATCTGGTCCATGGTCATGCCGAGCTGCTTGAGCAGCTTCTGCGATGCCGGTGCCGGGCCGATGCCCATCACGCGCGGCGCCACGCCGGCGGTCGCCATGCCGACGATGCGGGCGCGCGGGGTCAGGCCGTGTTGCTTGATGCCGGCTTCGCTGGCCAGCAGCAGCGCGCAGGCGCCGTCGTTCACGCCCGAGGCGTTGCCGGCGGTCACGGTGCCGTCAGGACGGACCACGCCGCGCAGCTTGGCCAGTGCTTCCATGCTGGTCGCGCGCGGGTGCTCGTCGCGCTCGACCACGATCGGGTCGCCCTTCTTCTGGGCGATGGTGACCGGGGTGATTTCCTGGGCCAGCGTGCCGTCGGCCTGCGCGCGCGAAGCCTTTTCCTGGCTGCGCAGCGCCATCAGGTCCTGGTCTTCGCGGCTGATCTTGTAGTCGGTGGCGACGTTCTCGGCGGTCTCGGGCATCGAGTCCACGCCGTAGGCCGCGCGCATCGCCGGGTTGATAAAGCGCCAGCCGATGGTGGTGTCGAAGATCTGCGCATCGCGCGAGAAGGCGCTGGTGGCCTTGCCCATCACGAACGGGGCGCGGCTCATGCTTTCCACGCCGCCGGCGATCATCAGTTGCGCTTCGCCCGACTTGATGGCGCGCGCGGCGGTGCCGGTGGCGTCCATGCCCGAACCGCACAGGCGGTTGATGGTGGCGCCCGGCACGCTTTGCGGCAGGCCCGCCAGCAGCAGCGACATGCGCGCCACGTTGCGGTTGTCTTCGCCGGCCTGGTTGGCGTTGCCGTAGATCACGTCCTCGACGGCCGACCAGTCCAGGTTCGGGTTGCGGGCCATCAGCGCCTTCAGCGGCACCGCGCCGAGGTCGTCCGGGCGCACCGCGGACAAGCTGCCGCCGTAGCGGCCGATGGGCGTGCGGATGGCGTCGCAGATAAAGGCTTCGGTCATGGTGTGTCTCTCTCGTCTTGGTGTGTGTATCGGTGCGGGCACTAATGCGTACTTATGCGGCCTGCTTCAGCGGAACGCCCGTCAGGCGCTGCAGTTCATCAAAGCTCAGCCCCTCGACCAGGTCGCGTGCGACCAGCCCGTCGGCGGTCACATCGATCGTAGCAAGATCAGTGTAGATGCGGGTCACGCAGCCGATGCCGGTGAGCGGATAGGTGCACTGCGGCACGATCTTGCTCTCGCCCTGCTTGGTCTGGTGCTCCATCATCACGAACACCTGCTTGGCGCCGATCGCCAGGTCCATCGCGCCACCCACGGCGGGGATGGAGCCGGGTGCGCCGGTGTGCCAGTTGGCCAGGTCGCCCTTCTCCGACACCTGGAACGCGCCCAGCACGCAGAAGTCCAGGTGGCCGCCGCGCATCATTGCGAACGAGTCGGCATGGTGGAAGTAGGAGCCGCCGGCCTTGATCGTCACCGGCTGCTTGCCGGCGTTGATCAGGTCGCCGTCTTCCTCGCCCGGTGCAGGCGCGGGGCCCATGCCCAGCAGGCCGTTCTCGCTGTGCAGCAGGATTTCCTTGTCTGCGGGCAGGTGGTTGCCGACGAGCGTCGGCAGTCCGATGCCGAGGTTGACCACGGCACCTTCGGGAATGTCTTTGGCCACGCGGGCGGCCATCTGATCGCGGGTCAGGCGTTGCATCTCAGTTCTCCTATTGCCTGTCGCGCTCAGGCGACCTTGACGACGCGCTTGACGAACAGGCCCGGCGTCACGATGTGTTCGGGGTCCATCTCGCCCAGCTCGACCACGCGGCTGACCTGCACGATGGCGCACTTGGCAGCCATCGCCATGATCGGGCCGAAGTTGCGCGCGGTCTTGCGGTAGGTGAGGTTGCCCCAGCGGTCCGCCGTATCGGCCTTGATCAGCGCAAAGTCGGCGTGGATCGGCGTTTCAAAGACATAGCCCTGGCCGTCGATGATGCGCGTTTCCTTGCCTTCTGCCAGCGGCGTGCCGTAGGCGGTGCGGGTGAAGAAGCCGCCGATGCCGGCGCCGGCGGCGCGGATGCGCTCGGCCAGGTTGCCCTGCGGCACCAGTTCCAGCTCGATCTCGCCCGCGTGGTAGAGCGAATCGAACACGTACGAGTCTGCCTGGCGCGGGAACGAGCACACGATCTTGCGTACGCGCTTGGTCTTGAGCAGCGCCGCCAGCCCGGTGTCGCCGTTGCCGGCGTTGTTGTTGACGATGGTCAGGTCGCGCGCGCCTTGCTCGATCAGCGCGTCAATCAGTTCCGCGGGCATGCCCGCGAGACCGAAGCCGCCAATCAGGATGGTGGCGCCGTCGTGGATGCCGGCGACCGCCGCTTCCACCGAGTCGTATAGCTTATTGATCACTTGCGTTCCAGGTCGGAAATCCGCCAGGCCACCGGAGCGGGCCGCAAGGCGCGGCGCATGAAGGACTGTCTCCGGTAGTCCTGCCGGAAAGGATGTTCGTCTCGGCCCCGCGGCTTTTGCGCCGCGTTTGCCGCCCGTTGAACGGTCCAGCAGCTGCGTGGTGTTGTTGCGACTGTGCGCGCCGCTCGCTCGATATTCGCGAGATGTTCGCTATTAGAACTTGAATTCGCAGAATGAACAGGTTACACCTGCGCGATGAAAGGGGTCAAGCGAGGGCTAAGGGCGAAGATAACGCGGTGGGCGATAAACGCGCAGGGTGATGCAGGCGCCCCGTGTAGGACAGGGCCGACAGGACAATCGGTTCGCACTCGATAGGGACGCGACGCCGCGAGGCCTATTGTGGAATCAGAAAAGGGCAGCAGCCACCGGACCACCGGCTGTGCACGCTGCCGGCAAGACGAGAGCACAAGACAAGAACGAGGAGCCCGCCATGGCAACCGCCAACGTCCCGTATTCATCCACGCACCATGCCGCAGCGCTTGCGCGAATCCTGCATGTTACGCAGCAGGCGTGGGGACTGGGTCAGCACAAGGATCAACCGAACGCGAACGCTGCACAGGACACGCGGCAACTGATGCCGCCCCTGTCGCGCCGTGCGCGGCTGGCTCGCGCGGCAGCGCGGGCGTTTGAAGCGCAGGTGATGGCGATTCGTTGCCGGCAGGTGTTTGTGGTGTGATGGGCGTTGTCGCGGGGAGGAGGCGCCTGCCCTCTCCCCCGGCCCTCCCCCGGCCCCTCTCCCGCACGCGGGAGAGGAGAGCAAACCGAGCGCATCGCGTTTCTGCCAGCGTCAGCTTTATAACGCTGCGGCAGTTGCGCCCGTCAACACCGTCCGGCTTCCACCCACACCCGGCCGCACTTCCAGTCGCACGTCAATGCGCTCCCGCAACTCCGTGACGTGCGAAATGATCCCCACCAGCCGCCCCGCCTGCTGCAAGTCCAGCAACGTGCGGATCGCAAAGTCCAGGCTCTCCGGATCGAGCGTGCCAAAGCCCTCATCCACAAACAACGTATCGAGCTGGATCCCACCCGCGCGCGACTGCACCACGTCGGCCAGTCCCAGCGCCAGCGACAGCGAAGCCAGAAAACCTTCGCCGCCCGACAACGTGTTGGCCGGGCGCGCCGCGCCGGTGTCATAGTCGAACACTTCGATATCGAGCCCGCCCGCGCTGCGCTGGTCGCCCTGCTCGCGCACGCGCTGCAGCACATAGCGGCCGCGGCTCATCGCCAGCAGCCGCGCCGAAGCGGCTTCAAGCACCTCGTCGAGCAGCGTGGCCAGCACGAAGCGCTGGAACGTCATGCGGCGCGGATTGTTGCCGTTGGCGACTTCGGCCAGCCGGCCCAGGACCGCATAGCGGGCCTCGATGTCGCGGCCCTGCGCGTCCAGCTGCTGCAGGCGCTGGTGGCACTGCTGCAAGGCGTCGCGCGAACGGCCGCGCTCGGCTTGCTGGCGGACCAGTGCTTCCACTGCGGCTGCGGACGCTTCCCTCGCCTCGCGCAGACCATCAAGGTCCGGCGCTTCGAGCGATTGCGCCGCGGCGTCGGCGCGCTCGCGCCGGTCCGCGGCGGCGGCAAGCTGGGCGTCGAAGGTGCGCAGCGTGGCATCGATCGCCTGCATCGCATCGTCGGGCAAGCTGTTGGCGGCATGCGCCTGCACGTCGGCGAAGCCTTCCTGTGCCAGCGCTTGCGCCAGCGCGCTGTCGGCATCGGCGAGCCGAGCGGCGGCCTGCGACTGTGCCTGACGGGCCGACGCCAGCGCCGCCTGCGCACCCGCGGCATCGGTGGCGGCCTGGCGCTCGGCCGCCTGCGCGGCGGCCTGCGCGCGTTCCAGTGTGGCGAGCATGGTCTGGGCCTGGCGCAAGGCTTCGGCGAGCGCCGCAGGGTCGCGCGAATCTTCCGGGACTTGCGCGCTGGCGGCCTGCCATTCGCCCTGGCAGTGGGCCAGCGCCTGTGCGGCAGCATCGGCTGCCGTGGCGGCATCGCAGCTGGCGGCCTCCGCGGCATCGCGTGCGCTGCGGGTGGCGACGATGGCGGTTTCGCGTTGCGCCACGCTTGCCGCGGCCTGCTTGCCTTCGGCCAGCGCGCCGTCCAGGGTGGAGATCTCCGTCTTCAGCTGGCGCGCTGCCTCTTCGGACGCATCGCCCAATGCCTGCGCGATCTCTTCCAGCCGCTCGCGCGCCTGCGCGATCGCGGCCTGCGCGGCCTGGTGCTGGCCGGCGCGGCGTACCGCCTGCGACTCGGCTTCCAGCACGGCCTCGCGGGCCTGCTCCAGCGCCTCATCCGACAACGGCGCGGCCACGTGCTGCGCCGGCGTCGGATGCGCGGTGCTGCCGCATACCGGGCACGCATCGCCCGATGCCAGGCTCGCGGCAAGGCGCGCGGCCTGTCCGGCGCGCCAGAGGGATTCCGCTTCCGCCAGCGTGGCGCGGCTGCGGTCGCGGGCGCGCAGCGCCTGCTGCGCCGCCGCTTCGGTGTCGGCCGCCTGGTTCATGGCGGAGGTGAGCACCGCCGCGGCCTGCGCGTGGCGGCTGAACTGCCGCGCGCGCTCCTGCTGGGCGACGAGCTGGAACTGTGTCGCCTGCGACTGCGCGGCGGCAAGCTGCGCCTGGGCGAGCGCGGATTCGGCCGCAACCGCGTCGGCCTGGCGTGCGGCAAGCTGTGCCGTAGCGCGTTCGCGCGCGGTGGCCGTGGCGGCCTGTTTGCCTTCGGCGGCCTGCAAGGCGGCCCGCAAGGCGCCGAGCTGCTGCGCGCGCGGCAGCATGGCTTCCAGTTGCGAGACGCGCCGCTGCGCGGCATGGCGCTCATTGGCACGCGCCGTCTCCACTTGCAGCGCGGCTGCGGCCTGTTCCGCCTGTTGCGCGGTACGGGCCGCCTGTTCGCCGGCCCGCGCCAGCGCGGCGCCGGCCGCCACATGGTCACGCTGCGCCGTCTGCCATTGCTGCAGCGCCGGGCTGACGCGCGCGGCACGTTGGGCGGCATGCAGGCGTGCGCGCTCGTCTTCGATCGACGGCTGGCGTGCCAGCAGCGCCGCATGCGCGGCCTGCGCCTGCTGGCGCTCCTGCAGGCGTGCCGCCACCTGCTCAGCGGCGCCCAGCGTCGTCTGCGCGGTGGCAAGCGCAGTGCGCGCGCCCTGCTCCTGCTCATGCAGCGCCAGCAGTTCCGCCTGCAGTGCGGCAATGCCATCCGTCAGCGCCTGCGCGGACTCCGCGCAGGCCTGCCGCAGCGCTTCCTCGCGCTGGATGCCGATGCGCTCAGCATCGCGGCGGATCTCGGCGGCTTGCGCCTTCAGCAACTCTTCTACGCGGCGATACAGCTCGGTGCGGAACAAGCGCTCCAGGATCGCCTGCCGCGCCTGCGAACTGGCGGTCAGCAGTTCGCGGAAACGTCCCTGCGGCAGCACGATCACCTGGCGGAACTGCGCGCTGTCAAAGCCGAGCAGATCACGGATGGCGTCGCTGACCTTGCCCGGCTGGCCGGCCTTGCTGACCCAGCCGTTGCCGTCATGCAGGTCCAGTTGCGCCTTGGCGGCCTCGGTCACCCAGCCTTCGCCGCGCTGCTTGGGCCGCTCCTGCGCGGGCGAACGGACCACGCGCCAGCGCTGTGCGCCCAGGCTGAACTCGAGCGTGACCTCGGTGCGCAGCCCTGGCGCCGCGTTGGCGCTGCGCATCGCCTGCGCGCTGCGTTCGCCGCCGGAGGTATCGCCGTACAGCGCAAAGCAGATCGCGTCGAGCAGTGTGGTCTTGCCGGCGCCGGTGGGGCCGTGGATCAGGAAGAAGGCCTGGTCGCCCAGCCGGGTGAAGTCAACCTGCTCGGTCGCGGCAAACGGCCCGAACGCCTGCAGGGTCAGATGCAGCGGTCTCATGCCGACTCCCGTTCCGCGGCGGCCATGCCGGCCAGCACCTGGTCCAGCACCTCGCGCTGGCCCGGCTCCAGCTCGGCATCGGCCACCTCGCGGAAGAAGCTGGCGAACAGTTCGCCGGTGCCGAGCTGCCGCAGCTTGCGCCCGGCTTCCGAGGCCGTGCCGCTGCGCGCCAGCACCGTGCGCTCGATGGCCAGCGCGTTGGGATAGACCTGGCGCAGCTTCGCCATCGGGTCCAGCAGCGCACCGGTATCGGTCAGCCGCGCGTGGATGTAGTCATCGCGCTGCGGATCGGTGGCGCCCGCTGCAAGCAGCGCGGCCAGTTCGCCTTCGACGACGCGCACATCGCGCAGCGGCTGCAGCGGCACGGGCGTGATGGTCACCGCGCCATCCGCGCCCAGTTCGATGCGCGACACGGATTTGTCATGCGCGCACTCGGACAGGGAGTATTTCAGCAGCGAGCCTGCATAGTGGATGCGCCCGCCGCCCAGCGTCTGCGGCCGGTGCAGGTGGCCCAGTGCCACCAGGTCGAAGCCCGCGAACAGGTCCGCGGCCACGGCGCCGCTGCCGCCGACCGACAGCGGCCGCTCGGATTCGCTGGCCGCACCGCCCACCACGAAGGCATGGCCCACCACCACGGCGCGCACGCCGGGCGGATGCACGGCGCGGATGGCGTCCAGCTGCGCGCGCAGCGCGGCTTCATGCGAAGGCAGTTCGGTCCCCATCGCATCGCGCACCACGGCTGGCTCCGCATAAGGCAGCGCGTAGAGGCGCACTTCGCCGTGGGCGTCGTGCAGCGTCACGCAGGCGGCCTCGGCCAGCGTGCGGCCGGCCACATGCAGGCCCTGCGCACGCATCAGGCGCGCGCCGAACTCGAGCCGCTGGGCGCTGTCGTGGTTGCCGGCGATCATCACCACCGGCACGCCGGCGTCGACGACGATGCGGCCCAGCACGTCATCGAGCAGCGCCACCGCCTCGGGCGGCGGCACGGCGCGGTCATAGACGTCGCCGGCGATCAGCACGGCGTCGGGGCGTTCGGTGCGGACCAGTTCGACAAACTGATCGAGGAGATGGGCCTGGTCTTCCAGCAGGCTGCGGGCATGGAAGAGGCGGCCGAGATGCCAGTCGGCGGTGTGGAGGAAACGCAATCTGGGACCCGGAGAAGTGAAGGCACGAAGGCAGCATCATAAAGCGTCGCGCTGCGCGAGCCCGTTCAGCAACGGTTCAGGCGTGCCGGCGCATCATGCGTGCCATCGCCCCCGTGGTCCCAACCTCAACGGAGAACGCACATGAAACACATCCTGACCGCCACCGCCCTGACCCTTGCACTTGGCCTCGCCGCCGCCGGCGCCAGCGCCCAGTACACCGGCCCCTCGGCGATCCCCGTGATGACCGTCAAGGCCCTGCAGGCCGACGGCAAGGACGACCAGAACGCCGTGCTGCGCGGCAAGGTCGTCAGCAGCGTCGGCGACGAGCGCTACCTGTTCTCGGACGGCACCGGCCAGATGAAGGTCAAGATCAAGCAGAAGCTGTGGCCGGCGCAGAAGCCCGTCGACGCGCAGACCACGGTCGAGCTGGTCGGCGAGTACGACAAGGAGCTGATCGGCGAATCGCACTTCGACGTGAGGGAGATCCGCCTGCCCTGAGGCGACGAACCCCCTCGCGCGGCGCAATCCGCGTGCGCGCCGCGCGGTGGTGCGGCGGTGTAATGGGGGCGGGCGGCGCGGTAAGCGCAGCGCCCGCCTTCAGGTCACGCGGAAACCCACCTTCAGCGTGACCTGGTAGTGCGCGATCTTGCCATTCTGGATATGGCCGCGCGTTTCCACCACTTCGAACCAGTCGATGTTCTTGATGGTTTCGCCAGCCTTGGTAATGGCGCTCTGGATGGCCTGGTCGCAGCCATCGGGCGAGGAGCCGACGATCTCGACCAGCTTGTAGGTATGGTTGGTCATGTCCCTCTCCTTGGCGGGCGTGCCCGCGGGGGTTCCATCCATCATAGGCGCCGCGCGCGGATAGTCCCAAGGCCCGCGCCACGCCACGCAGCGCGCACAGATCCTGTTACACAATCCCCCTTTGCCAGTGGCGTATGCGGCTGCTACGCTGCGGACCCGTCCTGACCGCATGCGGCGCGCGGCGCGCGCACGCTGTCATCCACTGAAGCAAAGATCCGCCGTGACTGTCAGATTCATTCGCCGGGCCGTGCTGGGCCTGGGCCTTGCCGCAGCCGTATCCGTCTTTACTTCTTTCGGCTCGTTCGGCTCGCCGAGTTCGTTCTTCAGCTCGCTCAGCCCGTTCAGCCACCTGATCGCGCAGGCGCACGCCCGTTCGACCTCCACGTTCGACCAGGTCACCGAGACCATCGCCGGCAGTATCAGCGATACCTTCAACGAAGCCGTTACCAAACACTTCCCGGCGCGCAGCGGCACTCCCGCACAGCCGCCGGACGCGAAGCCGGTGCCGAGCAAGGCCTTTGCCCAAGGCAGCGGCTACACGCTGTGCTTCGTGCCCGATGGCGCGAGCTGCCAGGCGCTGCTGGTCAACGCCATCCGCAGCACGCGCCGGCAGCTGCTGATCCAGGCCTACTCGTTCACCAGCGCGCCGATCGCCGAGGCGGTGGCGCAGGCGCACAAGCGCGGCGTGGACGTGCGCGTGATCCTGGACAAGAGCCAGCAATCGGAACGCTATACCAGCGCCACATTCCTGAAGCACGCCGGCGTGCCGGTGGTGATCGACAGCAAGCCCGCGATCGCGCACAACAAGGTGATGGTGTTCGACGACCAGGCGGTCTTTACCGGGTCGTTCAACTTCACCAAGTCGGCACAGGAGCGCAACGCCGAAAATGGCATGCTGATCCGCGGCGACGCGGCGGTGGTCAAGGCCTACACCGACAACTGGAACACGCGCTATCGGCAGTCGAAGGCGTACTGACGCGTACTGAGGGGCCAGCGCCTGCATGAAGCGGCGCCCGGTGGCACACTTGCGGCTGGCGTGCGGCGAGCGCCGCGCATCCTGCCTACCTGTTAAGAGCCATTCCGGAGAGCCTCCCCATGACAGCCATTCCCGACAGCCAATGGATCCGCGTCGACAGCGCCGCGGGCAGCTTCGACGCCTACCTGAGCCTGCCGCCCGCCGGCGTCAAGCCCGGTGCCCCAGGCATCGTGCTGCTGCAGGAGATCTTCGGCGTGAACGAGCATATCCGCGCCGTGGCCGACCAGTACGCCGCCGACGGCTATGCGGTGCTGGCGCCCGACGTGTTCTGGCGCCAGGCGCCGCGCGTGGAGCTGGGTTATGACGGCGACGACATGGCGCACGCGATGACGCTGCGCAAGGCGGTGGACGTGCCGGCCGCGCTGGACGATATCGCCGCCACCGTGCAGGCGCTGCGCCAGCGCACCGGCGCCGGCAAGGTCGCGGCGGTGGGCTACTGTTTTGGCGGCCTGCTGGCGTACCTGAGCGCGGCGCGCGGGCTGGTCGACGCGGCCGTGTCGTACTACGGCGGCGGCATCCAGAACCAGCTGCAGGAAGCCGCGAACATCCGCGTGCCGGTGCAGTTCCACTACGGCGCGCTCGACGCGCATATCCCGCCCGAGGCCGTGCAGGGCGTGCGCGAGGCGACGGCGGGCAAACCCGGCACCGAGATCCACGTCTACCCCAACGCCGACCACGGCTTCAATTGCTGGGCGCGCGCTTCCTACCACCAGCCCAGCGCTGCGCTGGCGCACGGGCGCGCGCTGGCGTTCCTGGCGCAATCGCTGTAAGCCAACGGCGCGCGTCCCACCGCCGCCTTGCCACGGCCGGGCGGCAGCCCTTATGCTCGGGCGCTGAGCTTCAAGACTTGCTGGACCCCAAACCATAACGACGGAGACCACCATGCAGTCAGAGCAGCAGCGCGCCCTGCGCAACACCATCCCCGACGCCATTGCCCGCGCCGTGCGGCGCAGCCCGGACAAGACCGCGATCCGCTTCGGCGAACGGGCCTGGACCTACCGGCAGCTCGACAATGCCGCGGCCCGCGTGGCCGGCGCGCTGGCGCAATGGGGCCTGCGGCCGGGCGATCGCGTCGCTGCCTTCGGCAAGAACTCCGACGCCTATGTGCTGCTGTGGCTGGCCTGCCTGCGCAGCGGGCTGATCCATGTGCCGGTCAATTTCTCGATGACGCGCGCCGAGGCCGAGTATATCGTCACCCAATCGGGCGCCAGTGCGATCTTTGCCGATCCCGCGCTGGCCGAGCGCGTCGATGGTCTGCCGTGCAAGGTCACGGGCACGCTGCATGGCGGCAACGCGCGCGATATCCTGGCCGCCGCGGCCAACGGACCCGCGGCACCGATTTCCGATGCGCTCACCGACGCCACGCCCGCGCAGATCCTCTACACCTCGGGCACTACCTCCGCGCCCAAGGGCGCCGTGCTGACGCACCGCGCGCTGCTCGCCGAATACGTCAGCACCATTGCCGCCTGCGATATCCGCGAGTCGGACTATTCGCTGGCCGCGCTGCCGCTGTACCACTCGGCGCAGATGCATGTGTTCCTGATGCCGCTGCTGCTGTGCGGCGGCACCACGCTGATCGCCGAAAGCCCGGAAGCCGGCTATTGCCTGCGCACCATCTACGGCGAAGGCATCACCAGTTTCTTTGCCCCGCCGACGGTGTGGATCGCGCTGCTGCGCCATGCGGACTTCGAACCGGCCAGGCTTGGCTCGCTGGTCAAGGCCTACTACGGCGCATCGATCATGCCGGTGCCGGTGCTGCTGGAGTTGCAGCAGAAGCTGCCTGCGCTGCGCTTCTACAACTGCTACGGGCAAAGCGAGATCGGGCCGCTGGCCACGGTGCTGGGGCCCGACGAACATGCGGCGCGCCCCGCGTCCGCCGGCCGCCCGGTGCTCAACGTCGAAACCCGCATCGTCGACGAAACCATGCGGGATGTGCCGCCCGGCGAGTTGGGCGAGATCGCGCACCGCTCGCCGCAACTGCTGACCGAATACTGGAACAAGCCGGAGCAGACCGCCGAAGCCTTTGCCGGCGGCTGGTTCCACTCGGGCGACCTCGGCTACATGGATGCCGAGGGCTACCTGTACGTGGTCGACCGGATCAAGGACGTGATCAATTCAGGCGGCGTGCTGGTGTCGAGCCGCGAGGTGGAAGAGTGCCTGTACACCCACGGCGCGGTGGCCGAGGCGGCGGTGTTCGCGCTGCCGCATCCGAAGTGGGTGGAAGCGGTGACGGCCTGCGTAGTGCGCAAGCGCGGCCACGAAGCCAGCGAGGAAGAACTGATCGCGCATGCGCGCGAGGCGCTGGCGCCGTTCAAGGTGCCCAAGCGCATCGTGTTCGTCGCGGACCTGCCGCGCAATACGGCCGGCAAGCTGCTCAAGCGGCAGCTGCGCGAGGACTATGCGCGGTTGTTCGGCGCTGATGCGTAACCCTCGGGGCGTCTGCCACAGACGCCCCTTGCGGACTCGCCTCAGTACGGCACCGCGACGCCGTTTTCGACCTTGACCCGGTCGCCGATGCGCATCTGGTAGGCGTTGGACTGCGTCAGCGTCAGGTAGGCGTTGTCGCTGGTGCGCACGCGCACGCGGTAGGCCGGGGCGCTGGAACCGGTGCGCTTCTCCACCTCGTTGCCGGCCACCGCGCCGGCCACGGCGCCGCCGATGGTGGCGACGGTATTGCCGCGGCCGCCGCCGACCTGATGGCCGAGCAGCCCGCCGACGATGCCGCCGACCACGGCGCCAGCGCCGCTGGTCGAGGGCGGCTGGCCGGGCATCACTTCAATCGCTTCGACCCAGCCGTAGCGCACGCCGTAGGCCTCGTTGCCGTATTGGTTGCCATAGCTGCCGTCAGCGGGGTACGACTGCTGGGGGTAGCCCTGTTGGGGATAGCCTTGCTGCGGGTAGCCCTGTTGTTGGGGATAGCCCTGCTGCGGATAGCCTTGTTGCGGATAACCCTGCGGGTAGCCCTGTTGCGCTGGATAGCCGCTGACCGTGGTGCCGTAGCCGGTGTTGTAGCCCGGGTTATAGCCGCCGCTATAGCCGGTGTTGTAGCCACCGCTGCCCCCATACCCAGCGCCATAACCGGCGTCATAGCCATACGGCGTGGCACACCCGGCCAGCGCACCGGCGCCGAGCACCGCAAGCACAACCGAACGAAGGGGGATGGACATGTCTGGACTCCTGCGCGCTGCGCGTGTTTGTGGGAATGCGCGCGAGTCTAGGGCCGCCGGCGGGCAGCGGGTGTCACCGGAGCTTGTGATTGGTAACCGCCTGTAACCGCTGGCGACGCCTGCCCGAAAATCGCTCAGCCGCGCTCGGCGCCGTCGTCGTTGAACTGCGTGATGCGCGCCACGCGGAAGGTGCCGCGCAGCGATTCCAGCTCGGTCCGGTGCAGCATCGCCAGCCGGTTCAGGCAGCGCTCTCCTTTGGCCAGCAGGTGGACCTGTACCACGCGCCGGTCTTCGGGGTTGAGGCGGCGCTTGACCAGCCCGGCGGCCTCGCAGCGGTTGACCAGCGCGACCACGCCGTGCTGCTTGGCCTGCAGGCGCTCGGCCAGTTCGCCGATCGAGGCCCAGTCCTTGTCCGCGCTGCCGCGGATATGCAGCAACAACAGGTATTGCTGCACGGTCACCCCTTCCTCGCGTGCGGCGTCTTCGGAGAATCGCAGGAAGCGCCGCAACTGGTAGCGGAAATCGGACAGCGCCTCGAAGTCGGCCTTGTTAAGCGGGGTGTTGTTCCGTGACGGGGCGGACTTGCTGGGCATGAGTGGCGAAAAAGCGGAGTGGCGAAAAAAAGCGCGAATCAACCAGAACGCGCCGGTACAACGCGCGGAGCCGCCCGAGTGGCCCGGCCGATCCCGCAAGCGCACGCAATTATAGAGTCCGCGCACCGCGCTGCTGGCGCAAAGATGTCCGGCAGGCCACGCCGCGGCCGCCTGTTGCGCCGTGCCGCCGCCCGGCTATGGCAGAATCTGTGCGGTTGCAGACACCTTCACCCGTCACCGGAAAACGCACCGATGTTCTCGGAAATCGCCCTCTTCCTGCTGGATACCGTCTTTACCCTGTTCGGCATGGCGCTGTTGCTGCGCGTCTGGATGCAGCTCACGCGCCTGCCCACGCGCAACCCGGTCTCGCAGGGCGTGTTCCAGATCACCGACTGGCTGGTCCGTCCGCTGCGCCGGGTCATTCCCGGCGTGGGGGGCATCGACTGGGCCACGGTCGTGGCCGCCTTGCTGACCGCGGTGGTGTTCCTGCTGCTGGTCGCCGCGATCAGTGGCGCGGACCTGCTCGCCTTCCTGCCGGCGGTGCTGCTCACCGCCCTGCTCTATGTGCTGAAGTGGACCATCAGCCTCGTGATGTGGGTGACGCTGCTGATGGCGATCCTGTCGTGGGTCAACCCGCATTCGCCGGTCACCCCGGCCATCGATCACCTGACCGCGCCCGTGCTGCGCCCGATCCAGCGCGTGGTGCCGCGCCTGGGCGGCTTCGATGTGTCGCCGCTGGTGCTGTTCGTGATCGCGCAGATCCTGCTGATGGTGATCGCGCGGCTGGGGGCCAGCGTGTTCAACATGCATTTCTGAGGGCGGGCCGGATTGACGGCTGGCGATTGTCCGCGCGGCTGGACAGTCTGTCGACAATAGGCCCTTTTTCTGCCCAGTGTGAAGTCCTACATTACAGGCACCGTGGCGCTGCAGCCACGAACCCTGCCAAGAAGGAGCACTCCACCATGAAGACCCTCGCACAACGCCGCAGCCTGCTGCTCTCCCTGCTGTGCGCCGCCGGCCTCTCGTTCGCCGCGGCCACGGCCCACGCCTCCGAACCCGTTTCCGATATCGCCCGCCTGGACGGCAGCATCGGCCACGTGGGCAAGGCCGATCCGTTCCTGGACGGCGCCCGCGTCGGCAAGGCGGATCCGTTCACGGACGGCGCCAAGATTGGCAAGTTCGACCCGTTCACCGACGGCGCCAGCATCACGGACCGCCGCGACGCATTTACCGACGGCGCCTGAGCGCCGCGGCCAGCCTCACCGCTTCCCTTGGCCACGGCCCCGGCCGTGGCGGCCCGACCGGCGTTCTCAACCCGCCGGGCGGGCCTCTCCCTCCAGCGCTCCCTCTCCCTCGGCAAGCCCGGTCTCGGCGGCTTCCGTCCCGACGTCCGGCTCCAGCTCGGACACCATCATCGACTCGATCGCTTCCATGAAAGCCCGCACCTTGCGCGGCTGCAGGCGCCGGTCCGGCAGCAGCGCGAACACGCGCAGCGGCGGCAACGGGTAGTCGGGCAGTACGCGCACGAGGCGCCCTTGCGCGATCTCGGCCTCGCAGTAGTTCACCGAGAGCCGGGCAATGCCCAGTCCGGCGAGCGCGCCCTGCAGGCGCAGTTCGGCGTTGTAGGTCTGCATGCGCGGACGGATCGGCACCGAAACGGTCTGGCCGTCGCGGGAGAATTCCCACACGGTGTCGCCGGGCGTGGTCAGCGTGGGCATGTTGGCCAGGTCTTCCGGGCGCAGTTGCGCCGGCAGGCTGGCTGCCAGCGCCGGCGCGGCAAAGAGGCCGCGCTCGACGTGATAGATGCGCCGCGCCACCGTGCCCGAGTCAGGCAGATCGGCATCGACGATGACGAAGGCCACGTCAAACCCGTCGCGGATCGGGTCGACCAGGCCCTGCGTGATTTCCACGGCGACGTCGAGCGCCGGGTGCGCCGCCAGCGTGCGGCAGATCACGCCGCCGAGTTGCTGCGCGCCAAATTCATAAGGTGTGGCGATGCGCAGCACACCTTGCACGCGCTCCTCGCGCGCCAGCGTTTCCTGGCGGATTTCGCGCAGCCGCGCGAACAGCGGGGCGACGTCGCGGTAGACCGCCTTGCCTGCATCGGTCAGGCGCATGCGGCGCGTGGTGCGCTCCAGCAGCTTGGCGCCGATGGCGGTTTCCAACCGCGCCACCGCGGCCGAGACACGCGACTTGGGGCAGTCCAGCTGCTCCGCCGCGGCCGTGAACGTTCCCTGCTCGACCACACAGCAGAACGCCTCCCAATCATTCCATTGGATTGTTTCGTTCACCGGACAATGTTTCCCTGACAACCTGTAGTTCCCGACAGCAGGCGCCATTATGCTTGAGCGATGCAACAAACGCCTGTCCCAGCCGGTCCGGACGCCCCCGCATCTCGCCCGGCCACAACGCCCCCACGCCCCCGCATGCAACTCGCCAGTCACCCGGAAATGGGTCACTGGCGACTTTCATTGTTCGGCCTGACGCTCGGCCTGGTGACCGGCATCGACTTCTCCTCCACGCTGATGATGGGCGTGGCCAGCCAGCATATCCAGGGCGGCGTCGGTGCCGCGCCGGAGGACTACCTGTACGCGATCTCCGCCTACGCGGCCACCGCGGTGCTGATGAACATGGTGCTCGACCAGGTCGCGCGCCGCACCACCTACAAGCGCTTCACCATAGGCTCGCTGCTGGTGTTTATCCTCGGCTCGCTGATCTGTGCCGAGTTCGCCAGCCCGGCCGGGCTGATCGGCGGCAAGGCGATGCAGGGGCTGGGCGCGGGCGGCTTGTTCGCAGCCTCGCGCATCCTGGTGCAACTGGTGTCGACGCCGGCCGAGCGCGGCCCGCTGATGCTGCGCTTCGCCGGCGGCGCGTTCTCGATGCTCGCCATCACGCCGTGGCTGACCAGCATCTTCCTGGACGATATCGGCTGGCGTGCGGTGTTCCTGTTCCAAGCCGGCATTGCGTTGCCGGTGCTGCTGTCGGTGGCGCTGTCCTATCCCACGCGCGCGGCGCGCGACCCGCATCCGCCGGTATCGACGCTGGACTGGCCGGCCGCCATCGCCGCGGCGCTGGGCGCGCTGGTGTTCCTGCACACGCTGCAGGAGATGCGCTACACGCGCTTTTTCAGCTCCCCGGAAATGCCGCTGGCCGCGCTGTGCGGCCTCGCGCTGTTCGCCTTCGCGGGCTGGCGGCTGTACCGCCACCCGGACCCGTGGATCGATTTCTCGCGGCTGGCCGGGCGCCAGTACCTGTACGGGCTGGGCTTCTACACGCTGTATTACCTGATGTCGTCGGCATGGGCCTTCCTGCTGCCGTCGCTGACCCAGACCGGTCTCGGGCTGACCTTCCGCACTACCTGCATGCTGCTGGCCACCAGCGGCACGGTGGCCACCATCGGCGCCATCGTCATCACGCTGGGCATGGCGCTGGTGTTCCGCAAGCGGCGCGTGATCGCGATCGGCTTTATCGTCTACGCCTGCGCGGCGATGCTGTTCTCGCACCAGCTGATGCCGGGCGCGCCGGACTATGCGCTGGTGCCGGTGGTGCTGCTCGAAGGGCTGACGCCGGTGCTGCTGATGGTGCAGGTGGCATCGATGACCTACCTGGAGGTGCCGGTCGAGGACTTCTCGCACGCCTACCAGTTCAAGAACGTCTGCAAGCAGATCGCCTCGGCGATGGGCACGGGCCTGGCCAGCGTGTTCATGCAGGACGGGCTGGCGCAGCACCGCACGCACCTGGTTGAGCACGTCACGCGCTTCAACCCGGTGCTGCAAAGCCCTGAAGGGCTGTCTGCGTCGGGGCTGGCGAAGCTCTCGCTCGAAATCGACCGGCAGGCCACGCTGCTCGCCGGCATGGACATGCTGCACGGCTTTGCCGCGGTGTGCGTGCTGGCCGCGGTGTTCGTGCTGGTGCAGCGCAGCTTCCGCTAGCGCCGCGACTGCCGGCGCCGGATCACGGTGTGGGAGACAGCAGGGTGGCGGCGCTCCGGCGGGGCGCCGCGGGGCCATGCCAGCCATGGCAAAGGGCCGGCACTGGCGCAAACACGGCATTTCCTCTACCCTTTCGGCCTTTCCGTGCCAATCCGGCGATCCGCGCCGGAGCTCCGCCGATGGCCAGTCCCGCCGATCCCCGTCCGCCCGCAGCCCAGACCGCAGACAGCGCCGCCACGCCCGAGAAGCCGAGCGACAGCTATGTGCAGTCCTTTGCACGCGGGCTGTCGGTGATCCGCGCCTTCAATGCGCAGCACCCGGCGCAGACACTGACGGAAATCGCGCAGGCCAGCGGCCTCACGCGCGCCGGCGCGCGCCGCATCCTGCTGACGCTGGTGGGGCTGGGCTATGTACAGGCCGACGGCCGGCTGTTCCGCCTGACCCCCAAGATCCTGGACCTGGGCTTTGCCTACCTGACCTCGATGCCGTTCTGGAACCTGGCCGAGCCGATCATGGAGACGCTGTCGCAGCAGGTGCATGAAAGCTGCTCGATCTCCGTGCTCGACGGTACCGAGATCGTCTACGTGCTGCGCGTGCCGGCGCGCAAGATCATGACCATCAACCTGTCGATCGGCAGCCGCCTGCCGGCGTATTGTTCGTCGATGGGGCGGGTGCTGCTGGCGGGCCTGTCCGAGCCGGAGTTGGACAGCGTGCTGCGGGCCACCGAGCTGCGCGCGCGCACGGGCCGCACCGTGACCGATATCGACGCGCTCAAGACCATCATTGCCGATATCCGCAAGCGCGGCTGGGCACTGAACGACCAGGAGCTGGAGGAAGGACTGGTGTCATTGGCCGCACCGATCCGCAACCGCGCCGGCCACACCATCGCCGCGATCAATATCAGCGGCCAGGCCAACCGTACCAGCGCGCAGGAGATGCTGGAGCGCTTCCTGCCGCCACTGCTGGAAGCGTCGGAGAAGATTTCCGGGCTGGTCGGGCTGCGCACCTGAGCGCAGCGCCCCGGATCAGCCCGCGGTAGGCAGTTCGACGCTGCCGAACTCGGCCGAGCGCGTGCCGTCCAGCGGCCGGTTGCTCGCGCCAAAGTAAGCGAACGCCACCGACAGCTTGACCGCGTTGGACGCATTGCGGCCAGCGGCATGGAACAACCGGCTGTCGAAGAACAGCACGTCGCCGCGGTGCAAGGCCAGCGGTTGGGCGGTTTGCAGCAAGGGCTGGCTGGCCGGGTGGGCCTCGATCAGGAATTCGGCGGGATCGAGCTGGCCCGGCTCCAGCTGCGCCTGGTGCGAGCCGGGGATGACGCGCAGCACGCCGTTGCGCTCGTCCTCGTCGCCCAGCGCCAGCCATACCGTCACCAGTTCCGGCTTGGCAAACGACCAGTAGCGCGTATCGCGGTGCCAGCCGGTCTGGCTGCCGTAGTGCGGGTGCTTGGTCATGACGCAGTTGTGGTGCGCCAGCGTGATGCACGCGGGCTCGCCCAGCAGCGCCTGCACCACCGACACCAGCTTCGGGTCGGTGGCCCAGCGGCGGAACACTTCATCACGCCCATAGGCCTGGCGCAACCGCCTGACGGTGCCGCCGCCGGCGGCATCGCGCGCGACCGGGGCGCCGGGATAGCCGAGGTCGGCCTCGAACTCCACCGGGGGCACGGCCGCGTCCAGGTGCTTGCGCGCCGCCGTCTCCAGCGCCTCGCACGTCGGCTCGCCGGCAAAGCCGCGCAGAATGACGAAGCCATTGGCCCGGAAGGCCTGCGCCAGGCGCAGCATCGCGCCGGAATCGGCAGACAGGATAGCGGAAGCAGGGAGGTCGGCGGGACAGTCCAGCGAGGCGGTCATTGCAGCAGGCGGCACGAAAGGCGGCAGAAAGAACGGACAGCGGAAAGCGATGGCTAGGGCACTGGTGGCCCAACGGCCCCATGATGCCAGAACTGGCGCGATCTGGCGCAGGCGGCATGCAGCCGGGATGCGACCTCCGGCACCGGTCGCGCACTGTCTCCGTACGGAAACAGACGGTGCCACGTGCTGCCCGCGCCGCTACAATGCGCTGATCTTCGCCCCGGTATCGCCTGCGTCCTCTTTCTTCCACCCCATTTGCGCTTTCGCGCCGAGGTCCAACGTGACTGCTCGCCCACGCATCGTCGCTTCGCTGGCCGAGGCCCAGGCCCAGCTGGGCCGCATCGTTCTCGGCAAGCCGCAGCAGGTGCGGCTGGCGCTGGCCTGCATGCTGGCGCGCGGCCATTTGCTGCTGGAAGACGTGCCGGGCGTGGGCAAGACCACGCTGGCGCATGCGCTGGCGCGCACGCTGGGGCTGCAATACCAGCGCGTGCAGTTCACCAGCGACCTGCTGCCTGCGGACCTGATCGGCGTTTCCGTCTTTGTCCGCGATGCCGGCGAGTTCCGCTTCCATCGCGGCCCGGTGTTCGCGCAGGTGGTGCTGGCCGACGAGATCAACCGGGCCCCGCCCAAGACCCAGAGCGCACTGCTCGAGGCCATGGCCGAGCGGCAGGTGACGCATGACGGCACCACGCATGCACTGCCGTCGCCGTTTTTCGTGATCGCCACGCAGAATCCGCTGGAGCAGTTGGGCACGCACGCGCTGCCCGAGTCGCAGCTGGACCGCTTTACCATGCGGGTGTCGCTGGGCTACCCCGACCCGGCCTTCGAGCGCGTGCTGTACCTGGGCGGCGCCACCGCGCCGGACGCGCCCCCGGTGATGGACAGCAGCCAGGTGCTGGCACTGCAGCAGGCCGCGGAGCAGGTGTATGCCAGCCCCGCGCTGGTCGACTACGTGCTGGCGCTGGTGCAGGCCACGCGCAGCCATGGCGGCTTTGCCGCGGGGCTCTCGCCGCGCGCGGGACTGAGCCTGCTGGCCTGCGCACGCGCGTGGGCGTTGCTGGCGCAGCGCGAGATGGTGCTGCCGGAAGATGTGCAGGCCGTCTTCACCGCCGTGGCCGCGCACCGGCTGCTACCTGCCGGCGCGGCCGGGCCCGCTGCCGTCGCCGGCGAAGTGGCCGCGCTGCTGGCCGGCGTGGCCATTCCCTGACGGCCATGGCGCGCGATCCGCTGGCGGCCGCGCGCAAGGGCGGGCTCGATCGGGTGCTCAACCGCGGGCTCGATCCCGGGCCGTTCGTTGCGGACACTCGCATTGCCCCACGCCGCACGCGTGCGCGGCGTCCGGTCGGCGGCACGCTGCGGCTCGACCGGCGCCACCTCTACATCCTGCCCGCGCGTGGCGGCATCGGCTTCGCCGTGCTGCTGGCCGCGATGCTGCTGACCTCGCTCAACTACAACATCAGCCTGGGCTTTGCGCTGACCTTCCTGCTGGCCGGCATCGGCATGTCGTGCATGTGGCTGGCCTACCGCAACCTGCTCGAGCTGGCGGTGGCCGTGGGCACGGTGGCGCCGGCGCATGCCGGCCAGCCTGCGGTGTTCCACCTGCGCGTCGATAATCGCGACGCCGGCGCGCGTATCGGCATCGAGGCCCGCGTGCCGGCATTGCCCGGCGTGGCGCCGGCCGTGCTGACGCTCGACGGCAATGCCAGCGGCACGCTGGCGCTGCATGTGCCAACGGTGCGCAGGGGCCGGCTGACACTGCCGCGCGTGGTGATCGCCAGCCGCTTCCCGTTCGGGCTGTTCCGGGTCTGGAGCTATGCCGACCTGGAGATGTCCACGCTGGTCTATCCCGCCCCCGAGCGCGACGCGCCGCCCGCGCCTGCCGTGTACCAGCCCGGCGATGGCGATGCCCTGCACGCTGCAGCAGGAGACGTCCGCGCCGACGACGGCATCGACCAGTTGCGCCGCTACCGCAGCGGCGACCCGCTGCACCGCATCGCCTGGAAGCACAGCGCGCGCACCGGACGGTGGCTGAGCCGCGCCGGCGATCCGCCGCAACGGCCAGCCCGCTGGCTGGACTGGCATGCGCTGCCCGCCGGCATGGAGGCCGAGGCGCGGCTGTCGCGGCTGTGCGCGTGGCTGCTGGCCGCTGACGACGATGCCGAAATCGGCCTGCGTTTGCCCGGCTTCGAGCTGCCTCCGGCGCGCGGCGCTGGCCACCGGCGTGCCTGCCTGGAAGCGCTGGCGCTGTGGCCGCAGCGTCCCGCGCCAGTGCGCGCGGGAGGCACGGCATGAAAGCCGCCGCCCGGCCGTTGCGCCATGAAGACCATGGCCTGCTGCTCGGCCAGCTCGCGCTGGTGCTGGCGCCGCAGGCACGCACACTGCCGGTGGCGGTGAGCCTGTTGCTGGTCTTGCTGCTGGGCTGGCGCTGGCTGCTGTGGCGGCGCCGCGCACCGCTGCCGTCGCGCTGGATGCTGGGCGTGACCGCGATGCTGGTGCTGCTGGTGGCAAGCGCGCTGGCGTGGCAGGCCGGCGGCGGCGTTGGGCGCGAGCTGGCGGTGGCACTGCTGGGCGCCTTCGTCATCCTGAAACTGCTGGAATGCCGCGCACTGGCGGATGCAACGCTGGTCACGCAGCTGTCGTTCTACCTGCTGCTGACGCTGTACCTGTCGGACCAGCCGTTCTGGCTGGCGCTGTACAGCCTGGCGATCGGCGCCTGGGTGCTGCGCAACTGGCTGTTGCTGCATCACCCCGAGGCGCGCAGCAAGCTGGCGATCTGGCCGCTGCTGGGGCGCATGGCGCTGCTGGGGCTGCCCTGGGCGCTGGCGCTGTTCGTGCTGTTCCCGCGGCTGGAGCATCCGCTGTGGCAGCTGCCGCAGTCCGCGCCGCGCGGCACTACCGGCCTCAGCGACACCATGCGGCCCGGCAGCGTGGGGCAACTGATCCGCTCGCCGGAGGTGGCGCTGCGCGCCGAAGTCGACGGCGCGCAGTTGCTGGCCTCGGCGCTGTACTGGCGCGCGCTGGTGTTGTGGGACTACGACGGCACCACGTGGTACCCGTCGCGGCAGCGCCAGCAGCAGCTGGCGCCGGTGCCCGCGGCCGGCACTGTGCCGGGCATCGACTACAGCATCACGCTCGAGCCCAGCCAGCAACGGTGGCTGTTCGTGCTTGACCGCGGCCAGGCGCTGTCCGCCGGCGTGGAGGCGGCGGCCACGCCCGACGGCGAATTCATCGCGCGCCGGCCGGTGGAGCAGCGCATCCGCTACCGCGCACAGTCGACGCTGACGCCCGCTCCTGGTTGGCTGCCGCCCGGCACGCGCCGGCTCGCACTGAGCCTGCCCGCCGGCAATCCGCGCGCCCGCGCGCTGGCGGCCCAGTGGGCCGAGACCCATGCCGATCCCGCCGCACGCGTGCAGGCGGCGCTGCGGCTGTTTGCCGCCGCGCCGTTTGCCTACACGCTGCGCCCGCCGCCGCTGGGCCGCGAGCAGGTCGACAGTTTTGTGTTCGACACCCGGCGCGGCTTCTGCGAGCACTATGCTGGCAGCTTCGTGTTCCTGATGCGCGCCGCCGGCGTTCCGGCGCGCGTGGTCACGGGCTACCAGGGCGGCGAGTACAACCCCATCGGCCGGCACTACGTGGTGCGCCAGTCCGACGCGCATGCCTGGGCCGAGGTCTGGCTCGACGGCCGCGGCTGGGTCCGCGTCGACCCGACCAGCGCGGTGGCGCCGAGCCGGATCGAGCAGGGCCTGGATGCCGCCGTGGGCGATGAGGCGGCGGCCTGGCGGCCGTCGCAGCAGCCGGGCTGGCTGCAGGACCTGCGCTGGGCCTATGAAGGCGTGGTCTACACCTGGCAGCGCTGGGTGCTGCAGTATGACCACGCGCAGCAGGCACAGCTGCTCGACACGCTGGGCGCCGGCGCGAGACCCGGCCAGCTGCTGGCCGGCGCGCTCGGCGTGCTGTGCCTGCTGGCGCTGGTGCCGCTGTGGCGGCGCCGCGGGCCGGTGGATCCGCTCGAGGCGGCGTATGTCAGCCTGTGCAGGCTGCTCGCCCGGCACGGGTGCGATCGCGCACCGGCCGAGGGCCCGCAGGACTTCGCGGCCCGCGCCAGCGCGCGGCTGCCGCACGCGGCGGACGCCATCGGCGCGGTCACGGCGATTTATATCGGGCTACGCTATGGCAATGTCGCGACCTCGCGGCGCGCCGAGTCGGTGGCTGCGATGCGGGCCGGCATCCGGCAGGTTGCCGCGGCGCTGCGCACGCGCAAGGCCTGAAAGCAGCGCCCCTGTTCCCGCTTCCATCTTCGCAAAGTGCTGGCTGGCGTAATTTGCTTCGCTTGATATAATTACGTTTGTAATTATATCGAATGTAACCGATCCACCGCTCTGGTGGATTACACGCCAGCGCTCCCATGTCCTTCGAACAACGCATCGACCGCTTCTGCGCCAGCCATCCCGAAGCCCCGCGCGACCTGATCCTCGCCTCGCGGCTGCTCATGCGCACCGCGCGCCTGCTACGCAGCCATATCGACCAGGCGCTGGCGCCGTTCGACCTCGACATGAGCCAGTACCTCGTCCTCAGCATGCTGGCCGCCGACGAACACCAGCCCAGCATGCCATCCGAACTCGGCGCGACGCTGGACGCGACCCGTACGCAAATGACGCGGCTGCTCGACGGGCTGGAGACGCGCGGCCTGCTGCGCCGGCAGGTGTCCGCGCACGACCGGCGCAGTCTGGAGCTGACCCTGACCCCGGCTGGCCGGCGTTTGCTGGAGCGCGCCGCCCCCGCGGTGCATGCAGCGTACGGACAGGCGTGGGCGCCGCTGGGCGCGAGCGGCCTGGCCGGCGCCACGCGCGCACTGACGCAGCTCCACCAGACGTTGCAGGCGCTGCAGCCATGAAAGCGGGGACACCCTGGCAGCCGCTGTCGCCCCTTCGCGTCGGCATGCGCTGGCTGCGCTGGCTCAGCCACCGGCAACGGCAGACGCTGCTGATGACGCTGCTCGCGCTGGCCACCGGCGTGGAGTTCCTCGAGAACATCATGTTCGTGTTTGCGTCGAGCCATATCGTCGGCGGCATCGACGCCGACCCGCGCAGCTTTGCGCTGGTGCAGGCCGCCTACGCGGTGGGCAGCATGCTGATGATCCTCAAGCAGCAATGGCTGTCGCGCCGCTTCGGCTACCGCTGCTACCTGACCGGCGCGCTGCTGCTGTTCATGGCGGGCACGGTGGCGGCGGCCACCAGCCATTCGCTGGCGCAGATGGTGGCAGCGCGCTTTATCCAGGGCGTGGGCGGCGGCGCGCTGTTTACCAGCTGCCGCATCCTGGTCAACGTGCTGTTCGGGCCGACCGAGCGCCCGCGCGCGACCCGCATCTTCATGATTGGCATCTTCGCGGCGTCGGCGCTGGGGCCAGCCTTCGCCGCCGCGCTGATCGACCACGGCGTGTGGCAGGACGTGTTCTATGGCGTGCTGCCGTTCGCCGCGCTGGCCACGCTGGGCGCCTGGATGCTGCTGCCGGACGCCCAGCCGGGCCAGCGTGCCGATGCCGGCGGCCCCGCGCTCGGGCCGCTACTGCTGTTCGGCGCCGCGATCGTGACGCTGCAGGCGGCGCTGACCGAGGCGCGCTTCGACGTCTTCTCGCATCCGCTGCGGCTCACGCTGGTGGCCGCGGCCGGCCTCGCGCTGCTGGCGGCGTTCCTGTGGCACCAGTGGCATCACAGCGAACCGGTGCTGCATCTGCGCGCGCTGCGCCAGCCGGTGTATCTCACCGGCCTGGCGATGTACTTCGTCTACTACCTGATCAGCAACCTGAGCAGCTATCTGTTCCCGGTCTATGCCGAGCAGGCGCTCAGGATCCCGCTGGCAACCACGGGCTGGCTCAACACCTTTGCCGCGCTGGTCAGCCTGGGCGGCATCTTCGTGTACCTGCGCGTGGCGCCACGGCTGCCGCGGAAGAAGCCGCTGATGGTGGCCGGATTGCTGCTGATGGCCGCTGCGGCGTGGTGGTTCTCGCGCATGCCGCCCGACGCCGGCCCGCCGGCGCTGGCATGGGGGCTGGTCGGCAAGGGCCTGTTCGGGGTGCTGGTGATCATCCCCATCGCCGGGCCGACCTTCCGCGCGCTGAGCGCCGATGCCTTTGCGCACGGCTACCGCAGCAAGAACCTGATGCGGCAGATCGCCAGTTCGTTCGCCTCGGCGCTGGGCGCGGTGCTGCTGCAGAACCGCCAGTTCGCCGTGCATGGCAGCCTGCTGCATGCGGTGGGCCAGCGGCCCGCCGAGACCGGGCAGTGGATGGCGGCAGTGCAGGCGGCGCTGGCCGCGCGCGGCTTCGATGCCGCGCAGGCGCACCAGGGCGCGCTGGTCCAGCTCAGCGGGCTGATCGAACAGCAAGCCAGGCTGATCGCCTGCGAGGATATCTATCGGCTGATTGCCGTGCTGGCGCTGGGCGCGGCGGCGTACATGCTGTTGCAGCGGCGGCTGGCCTGATCGCTGGCGCAGGCGCTGCGCAGGCGTTGCGCGAGACTACCGGACTATTGAGGGACGACTGGCAGGCAACCGAGGGACAACTGCGGAAATCGGGGAGATGCGGAGTCGCCGCGCATATTGCGATGGCGCGGACGGGTTGCAGTGCCGGCGGACGCGGCACCGGCGAAGTACCTGCTCAGAACAGCGACAGCTGGCGCATGCCGAAACCAATGGTCTCTTCGACGCGCGCACGCGCGTGGGCCAGCGAACCTTCTGCGCCAGAGTAATTGCCGGCGGCCCAGTGGTAGACCACGGGGATCTCGCCGCGCTCGGACAGGCGCACTTCGCCAAGCTTGTCGCCGCGTTCGTTGCGGTAAAAGTGCGAGCGGTAGCCTCGCTCCCAGTGCGGGGCGACGACTTTCTTGCGCCGTCGGGGCTTCGGCGCGGAGCCAGCGGTGGACGTCAGTCGCCGCGCTCTCTCGGTACCCGGCGTCGTGGCACGGGTGAAATCCAACTGCATAGACTTCCTCTTTGTCGATTCAGCAGAACCAGGGTCGGCGGGGGCTACCGCCGCATGCTTCGTGCATCGCAGTCGAGATGATACCTGTTGGCGCGGCTTCTGTAAGTAGTTCGTTGCGCGCAATGCCGCCTCCCGCAAGGCTTAGCGGGCCGTATACCCCTCCAGGTATACGGCCCGCGATGTCGTCGAAGCCTTGCCAGTAAACGGATTGCAGGCGGGCTTGCGGGCAGTTGCGCGTGCCCGCGCCGATCAGCCCAGATCGAGCGGAATGAAGATGCGGGCATCGTCGCGCTGCACCAGCAGTGCCACCTGCTTGCCCGATTTCGACACCAGCGACTTGAGCTGCTCGGCCGAACTGATCGGCGTGCCATTGAGCGACAGGATCACGTCGCCCGGCTGGATGCCGACGCGCGCGGCCGGTCCGGTCACGTCCTCGACCACCAGGCCGCCGTCGATGCCGCTGCCGCGCTTCTCGGCCGGCGTGAGCGGACGCACCGCCAGGCCGAGCCGGCCGCTCGCCTCGTTGGCGCCGCCCTTCTGCGTGACCGCCTGGTCCCTGGCCGTGCCGACCTTCACCGACAACGTCATCGGCTCACCCTTGCGGATGATCTTCAGCGTGGTCTGCGTGCCCGGCTTGATATCGGCCACGTGCTCGGGCAGGTCGCCCGAATGGTCGATCACGTCATTGTCCAGCTGCACGATCACGTCGCCGGGCTTTACCCCCGCCCGTGCGGCGGGGCTGTCAGGCTCGACCGAGTTGACCAGCGCACCGGTCGGCTTGGGCAATCCGAACGACTGCGCAAGCGCCTGGTTTACCTCCTGCACGCTAATGCCGAGGCGCCCGCGCGTGACCTTGCCGTGCGCCACCAGCTGCTGCTGCACCTTGGTGGCGACGTCGATCGGGATCGCGAACGACAGCCCCTGGTAGCCGCCGGTCTGGCTGTAGATCTGCGAGTTGATACCGACCACCTCGCCGCGCTGGTTGAATAGCGGGCCGCCCGAGTTGCCAGGGTTGACTGCGACGTCGGTCTGGATGAACGGCACGTAGGTATCGTCCGGCAGCGAGCGCGACTTGGCGCTGACGATGCCTGCGGTCACGGTGTTCTCGAAGCCGTAGGGCGAGCCGATCGCCAGCACCGGCTCACCGACCCGGACGCGCGACGGATCGCCCAGGCGCACGGTCGGCAGGTCCCTGGCGTCGATGCGGATCACGGCAACGTCGGTCTGCGGATCGGAGCCCAGCACCTTGGCCTTGAACTCGCGGCGGTCGGTCAGCTTGACGGTGACCTCCTGCGCGCCGTCGACGACGTGGGCGTTGGTCATGATCAGGCCATCGGGGCTGACGATAAAGCCCGAGCCCTGCCCGCGCACCAGTTGCTGCTGGCCGCCTTGCGGGCCCTGGAATTGCGGGCCGAAGCGCTTGAAGAACTGGAACAGCGGATCGTCCGGGTCGACTCCCGGCGGCATCTGCGCCGCGGTGCGCTGCGCGCGTGCGGTCACGCTGATATTGACCACGGCGGGCCCGTACTGCGCCACGATGCCGGAGAAGTCCGTCGGCGCGGCTACGGCAGCTGCAGGCTCCGCGGCGACCGCAGCCTGCGTGGGTGCCGCGTATCCCGGCGTGATGACTTCCTTCTGCAGATAGGCATACCCGCCGCCAAGGGCGGCCAGGGCCGCAACACCGGCGGCCGTGCGAGCAATGGTCTGGCGAATCATGTAGGGGTCCTTTCCTTGAGCATCAGGCGTCGGCACTGTGCGACGCGACGGGACCATGCTAGCGACCGAGACTTAAAACAGACTTAAGGTTGGGGATCGGCGGAGGGAGCACTTTTCAGAAAAGTGCAAATTTACCTTGCGCACAATTTAATTGTGTCTAATATATCCAGCATGGAACGCGACAACGACTCCGCCGCTGATTGGCTGTTGCTTGACCGGCAACTGTGCTTCGCACTGTATTCCACCTCGCTGGCAATGACCAAGCTGTATAAGCCATTGCTAAGTGAGCTTGGGCTTACTTATCCCCAGTATCTGGTGATGCTTGTATTGTGGGAAGCGCAAACGCTGACGGTATCGGAACTCGGCGCCCGCCTGGCGTTGGATTCCGGGACCCTGACACCACTGCTCAAGCGGCTGGAATCGGCGGGGCTGGTCACCCGGACACGCGACGCGGACGACGAACGGCGCGTGCTGGTCAGCCTCACCGCTGCCGGCCAGGCCTTGCGGCAAGCCGCGACGCGTATTCCTGAGCAGATGTTGTGCGCCACGCAGTGCCCGGTCGAAGAGATCCAGGCCCTGACCCAGCGCCTGCATGCACTGCGTTCGGCGCTGGAGCAAGCGCGAACCGATACCCGCCTGCCGGCGTGACGACAGGCGTTGACGCCCCTCGGGCAAACCAAACCGGAGCCTTAAATGCCACTCGAAAAAGTCCTTTATACCGCTCATGCCACTGCCACCGGCGGGCGCGACGGCCGTGCCGTTACCTCGGACGGCCGACTCGACGCCAAGTTGGCGGTGCCCAAGGAAATGGGCGGCGCCGGTGACGGCCTGAATCCTGAGCAACTGTTTGCTGCCGGCTATGCGGCCTGCTTTATTGGCGCCATGCGCTTTGTTGCCGGCCAGCAGAAGATCACGGTCCCCGCCGATGCCTCGATCGAAAGCGCGGTGGGCATCGGCCCGATTCCGCAAGGCTTCGGCATCCAGGTGGAAATGAAAATCTCGCTGCCGGGCTTCGAGCGCGCGGCCGCGGAGAAGCTGGTCGAGGAAGCCCACAAGGTGTGCCCGTACTCGAACGCCACCCGCGGCAACATCGACGTGAAGCTGATCGTGGCCTGACGCCCCGTCCGCTCATGCAAACGGCCAGTATCGCTTAGCGGTATTGGCCGTTTTTTCTTGGATGACGTCCGGCTATGGTCCTGCCGCGGCCGCCACCAGCTGAGCACAAAATGCGCGCTTCTGCGCCGAACTCATTCGCTTAATCTTGATTTCAGCCTTCAACGCCTCGGATTTCGTCTCAAAGCGCAGCTGTGCCATGATGCGCAGCGGCTTGCGTGAACGCGTATATTTCGCGCCTTTTCCCGACACATGCTCGGCAAAGCGCCGGGCGACATCGGTGGTGATTCCGGTGTAGATGGAATCGCCGGTGCATTCGAGAAGATAGAGATACCAGGCGCTGTCGTCCGGCATGGGTGGGCGTAGTGGGGAAATCAGCCGTGATGGTATTACGCCTGCGCCGCCAGCGGCGAGCGTGGTGGTGCGGTGAGGTTTCTCGGGCGAGGGGTTTTCCGTCGCCCCAAAGCAAAAACCCCAGCCTGTTAGGGCTGGGGTTCTGCGGGATAAGAGCCTGGCGATGACCTACTTTCACACGGGTAATCCGCACTATCATCGGCGCGGAGTCGTTTCACGGACCTGTTCGGGATGGGAAGGGGTGGTTCCAACTCGCTATGGTCACCAGGCATAAGGGGTTGTGGCGCTGGGGTTGAAGCCAACGTCACGAATAGGGATGTAGTTGGGGGTTGTGCGTATCTGGCACAGACACGATCACACACACCAGGTAAAACACACTGGTTATAGGATCAAGCCTTACGGGCAATTAGTACTGGTTAGCTTAACGCATTACTGCGCTTCCACACCCAGCCTATCAACGTCCTGGTCTCGAACGACCCTTCAAGGAGGTCAAGCCTCCAGGGAATCCTCATCTTCAGGCGAGTTTCCCGCTTAGATGCTTTCAGCGGTTATCTCTTCCGTACATAGCTACCCTGCGATGCCTCTGGCGAGACAACAGGTACACCAGCGGTACGTCCACTCCGGTCCTCTCGTACTAGGAGCAGCCCCCGTCAAGATTCCAACGCCCACGGCAGATAGGGACCAAACTGTCTCACGACGTTTTAAACCCAGCTCACGTACCTCTTTAAATGGCGAACAGCCATACCCTTGGGACCGGCTACAGCCCCAGGATGAGATGAGCCGACATCGAGGTGCCAAACACCGCCGTCGATATGAACTCTTGGGCGGTATCAGCCTGTTATCCCCAGAGTACCTTTTATCCGTTGAGCGATGGCCCTTCCATTCAGAACCACCGGATCACTATGTCCTGCTTTCGCACCTGCTCGACTTGTCGGTCTCGCAGTTAAGCACGCTTTTGCCATTGCACTTTAGGTACGATGTCCGACCGTACCAAGCGTACCTTCGAACTCCTCCGTTACACTTTGGGAGGAGACCGCCCCAGTCAAACTGCCTACCATGCACTGTCCCCGACCCGGATTCACGGGTCAAGGTTAGAACCTCAAACAAACCAGGGTGGTATTTCAAGGACGGCTCCACGTGAACTAGCGTCCACGCTTCAAAGCCTCCCACCTATCCTACACAGATCGGTTCAAAGTCCAATGCAAAGCTACAGTAAAGGTTCATGGGGTCTTTCCGTCTAGCCGCGGGGAGATTGCATCATCACAAACACTTCAACTTCGCTGAGTCTCGGGAGGAGACAGTGTGGCCATCGTTACGCCATTCGTGCAGGTCGGAACTTACCCGACAAGGAATTTCGCTACCTTAGGACCGTTATAGTTACGGCCGCCGTTTACCGGGACTTCAATCAAGAGCTTGCACCCCATCATTTAATCTTCCGGCACCGGGCAGGCGTCACACCCTATACGTCCACTTTCGTGTTTGCAGAGTGCTGTGTTTTTATTAAACAGTCGCAGCCACCATTTTATTGCAACCCCGTCACCCTTCTGGCGCAGGCCAGTCAAGCTACCAGGGCGTACCTTATCCCGAAGTTACGGTACCAATTTGCCGAGTTCCTTCTCCCGAGTTCTCTCAAGCGCCTTAGAATACTCATCTCGCCCACCTGTGTCGGTTTGCGGTACGGTCTCGTATGACTGAAGCTTAGAGGCTTTTCTTGGAACCACTTCCAATTGCTTCGCAGCACTAGGCCGCTCGCCCCACATCCTTGAATTCCGCGCCCGGATTTGCCTAAGCGCCTTCTCCAATGCAGGGACCGGGACTTCCAACACCCGGACAACCTTCCGCGATCCGTCCCCCCATCGCATCATACGACGGTGCAGGAATATTAACCTGCTTCCCATCAGCTACGCATCTCTGCCTCGCCTTAGGGGCCGACTCACCCTACGCCGATGAACGTTGCGTAGGAAACCTTGGGCTTACGGCGAGGGGGCCTTTCACCCCCTTTATCGCTACTCATGTCAGCATTCGCACTTCTGATACCTCCAGCATCCTTTACAAGACACCTTCACAGGCTTACAGAACGCTCTCCTACCACGCGCTTGCGCGCGTCCGCAGCTTCGGTATATGGCTTAGCCCCGTTACATCTTCCGCGCAGGACGACTCGATCAGTGAGCTATTACGCTTTCTTTAAAGGGTGGCTGCTTCTAAGCCAACCTCCTGACTGTTTTAGCCTTCCCACTTCGTTTCCCACTTAGCCATATTTGGGGACCTTAGCTGGCGGTCTGGGTTGTTTCCCTCTTGACACCGGACGTTAGCACCCGATGTCTGTCTCCCGTGATTGCACTCTTCGGTATTCGGAGTTTGCTATGGCGGGGTAATCAGCAATAGACCCCCCAACCATGACAGTGCTCTACCCCCGAAGGTGAGACACGAGGCACTACCTAAATAGTTTTCGGAGAGAACCAGCTATTTCCAGATTTGTTTAGCCTTTCACCCCTATCCACAGCTCATCCCCTAACTTTTCAACGTTAGTGGGTTCGGTCCTCCAGTACGTGTTACCGCACCTTCAACCTGGCCATGGATAGATCATCTGGTTTCGGGTCTACACCCAGCGACTCAACGCCCTGTTCGGACTCGCTTTCGCTACGCCTTCCCTAATCGGTTAAGCTTGCCACTGAATGTAAGTCGCTGACCCATTATACAAAAGGTACGCCGTCACCCGTTGCCAGGCTCCGACTGTTTGTATGCATGCGGTTTCAGGATCTATTTCACTCCCCTCCCGGGGTTCTTTTCGCCTTTCCCTCACGGTACTGGTTCACTATCGGTCGATCACGAGTATTTAGCCTTGGAGGATGGTCCCCCCATCTTCAGACAGGATTTCACGTGTCCCGCCCTACTTGTCGTACACCTAGTTCCACAATCGTGTTTTCGCATACAGGGCTATCACCTGCTATGGCCGGGCTTTCCATCCCGTTCTGCTAACACCACTGCTAAAGAGTACAAGGCTCTTCCCATTTCGTTCGCCACTACTTTGGGAATCTCGGTTGATTTCTGTTCCTGCAGCTACTTAGATGTTTCAGTTCGCCGCGTTCGCTTCCCACACCTATGAATTCAGTGTGGGATGACCCATACGGGCCGGGTTTCCCCATTCGGACATCTCCGGATCAAAGCTTGTTTGCCAGCTCCCCGAAGCTTTTCGCAGGCTACCGCGTCCTTCATCGCCTGTGATCGCCAAGGCATCCACCACATGCACTTGTTCGCTTGACCCTATAACGAGTGTGTCTCGATCGCTCGAAACCGTCGCTACAGGATGAGTTCTCGCATTTGTGCCGTATTCCAAGTCATCTTTCGATCACTTAAATACATTTTGGTTGATACAATCACAACCCGGTATCGTGTTTTGTACTGCAGCCTCTCATCAAGGCTTCACGACACCTTTACTACATCCCATATTTTTAAAGAACAGCCGATCTTGCGATCGCTTGGCAATGCCAAATGAAAACACTCGCAACCTCATCGTCGCGATGCGCTTTCATTTGACAACCAATCCAAGGTACCAGGTGATGGTGGAGGATGACGGGATCGAACCGACGACCCCCTGCTTGCAAAGCAGGTGCTCTCCCAGCTGAGCTAATCCCCCGTACGGATAACTTGGTGGGTCTGGTAGGACTTGAACCTACGACCCCCGCCTTATCAAGACGGTGCTCTAACCACCTGAGCTACAGACCCTTGGCTGTAACAGCAAACAAACCGATAAGTGTGAACGCTAGGCTTGAGACACAAGCCTCTAGAAAGGAGGTGATCCAGCCGCACCTTCCGATACGGCTACCTTGTTACGACTTCACCCCAGTCATGAACCCTGCCGTGGTAATCGCCCTCCTTGCGGTTAGGCTAACTACTTCTGGCAAAACCCACTCCCATGGTGTGACGGGCGGTGTGTACAAGACCCGGGAACGTATTCACCGCGGCATGCTGATCCGCGATTACTAGCGATTCCAGCTTCACGTAGTCGAGTTGCAGACTACGATCCGGACTACGATGCGTTTTCTGGGATTAGCTCCCCCTCGCGGGTTGGCAACCCTCTGTACGCACCATTGTATGACGTGTGAAGCCCTACCCATAAGGGCCATGAGGACTTGACGTCATCCCCACCTTCCTCCGGTTTGTCACCGGCAGTCTCTCTAGAGTGCTCTTGCGTAGCAACTAGAGACAAGGGTTGCGCTCGTTGCGGGACTTAACCCAACATCTCACGACACGAGCTGACGACAGCCATGCAGCACCTGTGTCCACTTTCCCTTTCGGGCACCTGATGCATCTCTGCTTCGTTAGTGGCATGTCAAGGGTAGGTAAGGTTTTTCGCGTTGCATCGAATTAATCCACATCATCCACCGCTTGTGCGGGTCCCCGTCAATTCCTTTGAGTTTTAATCTTGCGACCGTACTCCCCAGGCGGTCAACTTCACGCGTTAGCTACGTTACTGAAGAAATGAATCCCCAACAACTAGTTGACATCGTTTAGGGCGTGGACTACCAGGGTATCTAATCCTGTTTGCTCCCCACGCTTTCGTGCATGAGCGTCAGTGACGTCCCAGGGGGCTGCCTTCGCCATCGGTATTCCTCCACATCTCTACGCATTTCACTGCTACACGTGGAATTCTACCCCCCTCTGACATACTCTAGCCTTGCAGTCACAAGCGCCATTCCCAAGTTAAGCTCGGGGATTTCACGCCTGTCTTACAAAACCGCCTGCGCACGCTTTACGCCCAGTAATTCCGATTAACGCTCGCACCCTACGTATTACCGCGGCTGCTGGCACGTAGTTAGCCGGTGCTTATTCTTCCGGTACCGTCATCGACCCGGGGTATTCACCCAGGCCATTTCTTTCCGGACAAAAGTGCTTTACAACCCGAAGGCCTTCTTCACACACGCGGCATTGCTGGATCAGGGTTGCCCCCATTGTCCAAAATTCCCCACTGCTGCCTCCCGTAGGAGTCTGGGCCGTGTCTCAGTCCCAGTGTGGCTGATCGTCCTCTCAGACCAGCTACTGATCGTCGCCTTGGTAGGCTCTTACCCCACCAACTAGCTAATCAGACATCGGCCGCTCCTGTAGCGCGAGGCCTTACGGTCCCCCGCTTTCACCCTCAGGTCGTATGCGGTATTAGCTAATCTTTCGACTAGTTATCCCCCACTACAGGGCACGTTCCGATGTATTACTCACCCGTTCGCCACTCGCCACCAGGCCGAAGCCCGTGCTGCCGTTCGACTTGCATGTGTAAGGCATGCCGCCAGCGTTCAATCTGAGCCAGGATCAAACTCTTCAGTTCAATCTCTGTGTGGACCCTCGCGGGTCCTCGCTCTTTCGAGCGGTCGCTCACTCTCAGAAAACTGACTGACCAGATCCGAAGACCCAGTCACGTTTTGCTGTGCGAGCACTGATAACTTTTGAAGCATCACTGTCCGAAGACAGCGGCGTCCGCTACCCAGCGCCCACACTTATCGGTTGTTTGGTTGTTAAAGAACCCGGTCTTTCGACCGCGCCTCCGGCTTTGCCGTTTGCGTCGCTGCGTCAGCAGCAGAGAAAGAGATTATGCAGCGCTTTCTTCGCTTCGTCAACCGTTTCAGCAATCTTTTTTTGCTCCGGTCAGCGCTGCAAACCTCGCTGCGCTGACCTCCCGGTCAACCCCGCAACCCTTGCTGCGTCTGCTTTGCAGCGCTGCGTTGTGTTGCGAGGGGGCGAATATTAAGGGAGCCATGCGGGCTTGGCAAGCACTTTTTCGCAAAGCAGCCAAAGTCCTTTCCAAGTGGTGCACGCGACGCTTCTTGCGATCGACATGGGCCTGTATAGAATGACTGCTCCGGCCCACCGGGCCGCCTCTTAATTATAGATGGGGAAGTTCGATGACTATCCAAGCGACATGGCAGCCGAGCCAGGGCAATACCATCTGCCACCTGACCAATGGCACCGCCAAATGGCAGGCCGACCTGGACGCCTCCGCAGGCGGGGACACCCAGTATCCGAACCCGCATGACCTACTGGATTCGGCGCTGGCGGCCTGCACCACGCTTACCCTGCAGCTCTATGCCAAACGCAAGGGCTACGCCGTCAGCGGCATCCACGTCTCTATCGGCCATGAAGAGGCGAACGGCACCTATACGATAAAGCGTGAGGTAAAGGTAACTGGCGAACTGGCGCCCGAAGTCCTGGACGACCTGCTGCGCGTGGCCAACCGTTGCCCGGTTCACAAGACCCTGTCCGGACAGTTCTCGATCCAGACCTCCATTGCCTGATCCCAGCCATTGCTTTTGCAAATGATAATCGTTATCATTTAATGACTCGGGATCAGGCACGACCTGAGTTGGTTCGCCGGACACGTCTCGTGTCCGGTTTTTTCTTGCCGACAGCGCTGCTCCCTCAAGCGTCTCCATGACGCCGGCGTCCCCCGCGCGCTGTCATCGTCCTGACGCGAGCGCCGCGCTACCGTATCCGCATCGATGCAACCAGCACAGGTGGACCCGTTCGGGGGACAAGCCCGTTCGGAGTGTTGGCTGGCCCACCAAGGTTTCGTCGCTTTGCGGCCTAACCGACGCCGCGCGCTTTGTGTGCCATGCATCGCAGGCTTACCATGGACGACAGCAGAACAATAAAAAAAGCGCATATACATCGTAGTGAGCGGGGGACTCCTTGACCAACTTCATCGAAGCATATTGCTCGCAGGTACGTCTTGCGGGCGCGGCCGGCGTGATCGCCAAACCGGTCGTGGTGGCGCAGGACAGCACGTACGCCATGCACTACGTGCCCTGCGAATACCTGAATATCGAAGCACCACTGGTGCTGGTCAGCACCACCCCCGGCCATGCCCATGTGCGGCTGGCCGCCGCCGTCACCGAGGAGTTGCTGCACGCCCATGCGCCTGGCCGCGTGATCCAGCGCGAGAACAAGCGGCGCGTGGAACTGGGCGGCAAGCTGGTGCGGCCCAACCTGATCCGCATGCTCGACCATTTCCGCGTGCCGGAGCTGGCCGGCCTGCCGCATGCGGCGGCACTTTGGAACGAGGGCTTCGAGCGCCTGCAGCCGCTGGCCTTGCTGCCGCATGCCACCACGCGGCGCGGCCTGGCGTTCGACGGGCCGCTGGAAGAATTGCTGGAGGTGCCGATGCTGCACGAAGTTTTCGAAGCGCGGTTCCTGGGCGCCATCCGGCAGATGCGCACCGATGCGCTCTACATCGCGCTGGGCCGTACTGCCTGGGCGGGACTGCGGCATGCAGTGAGCCACCGCCTGCTGGCGCGGCCACAGTTGCTGGGGATGATGCCGGTGCCGGCCCGCGCCGGCAGCATGGTGCGCTATTTCCTGCGCGAGATCGCCGCCAGCGACCTGTCGGCCAAGGACCCGGTGCGCCATCGCGTCGCCTGGCTGGACGCCGCCCATGCGGAGCTGGAAGGCAACGTGCGCAAGCTGCGCGCCGCGGCACAGCCCGACCCGCATTCCACCTACCTGATAGCGTAAGCGGGCGCTCGCCCCACCTCGTTGTGATCGATGCGCCCCACCGAAGTGGGGTCCTGGCCCCGCCCTTTGCGCCGATAACGTCTCCTGAGGAAACTGACCTCCTCGCATTCCCGATTTGCGGCCCCGTGCGGGCCGCGATTTTTTTGGTGTCTGCCTCAGCGGCTCCACCATAGGAGTGCGACCACCACCGCAACCACCGTCACCACCCCGACCAGGGCGATCAGGTCCGCGTCCGACAGCCACTCGTTCATGTCGCGCGCCCGTTGCGGATAGCGGCCCAGCGTGACAACCCTGAGCACCGCCCAGCCGATCGCATAGAAGAAGGCCTCGGCCATGCAGGCGCGCAGCACCCACCCCACCACACTGCAAGCGTTTCCAAGCAAGTCTCCGGTACGATCGATGGCGCAAGGCTATCCGAAAACACCACGGGCACAAGCCTTGCATCACGCCAATGCCAAAAGCCTCCGTACCGACCATCATGACGACCACGCCCGCCCTGCACATTGCCCTGTGTGCCACGCTGATGCTGGCTGCGCTGCCTTCCCTTGCGCAGAGCGACAAGCCGGGGCTCTCCGTTTCCGCGCGCAAGCCGGGCAGTGCCCTGCCATCCGACTGGAAAAATTTACCAGTGGCCGAAGGCAAGGCCATCACCAGCTATCAATTGGTGGCCGACGGCCGCACCACGGTACTGCAGGCCGACGCCAGCCATTCCGCTTCGGCACTGATGCATGAAGGCGATATCGACCTGGCCCGCACGCCGGTCGTTGCATGGCGCTGGAAAGTCGAAGCCCCGATTCCCGGCGCAGACAACAGCGATGGCGCGCATGAGGACGCGCCGGCGCGCCTGGTGTTCTTCTTCGAAGGCGACAAGAGCAAGCTCTCGCTCGGCGACCGCACCACCATGCAGCTCGCCAAGAGCCTGGGCGGCGAAGAACTGCCCTATGCCACGCTGATGTATGTCTGGTCGCCGAGCGCCGCGCCCGGCAGCGTCATCCCCAATCCGCATACTGGACGGGTGCAGATGATCGTGGTGTCGGGCGAGGCGGGCGACGCGGGCAAATGGCAGAGCCTGCGCCGCAACGTGGTGCAGGACTATGAAAGGGTGTTCCACGAACCGCCGGGCCCGCTCAAGGCGTACGGCGTCATGACCGATACCGACAACACCAACACCACCGCGCGTGCCTGGTACGGCGACATCCGCTTCCTGCCGGGCGGTTAGGGCGGTCAGGCCGGTGGCGGTGTCCGCGCGACGGTTTGCCGCAAGGCCCCCGATACCTGCGCCATCAGCGCAGCGTCATCATCGGCATTCAACCCCTGCGCCGAGCGCGCTTCGCGCACGCTGACGACCTTGCCTGCATCGTAGTGCCGCCCGCTGTCGATGGCCGCTTCGAACGCATTGGCGCGCGCGTTGATGGACTCGGGATCGGCGGTCACCAGCAACACCGCGTGGGCGAGCACCAGGTGGCGCTGCCCGTCGGGCGATTGCATTGCGGCCGGTGCGCGCCGCCAGTACTGCGCCGTGCCGGCAATCTTGCGCGCCGCGTCGGGCGGCCCCCATGCCAGGTTGTAGCGCCCGTCGCAGAACGAACCGGCCACCGCCTGCCAATGGGTATCCACCGCCAGCGACTGCAGCGCCTTGCCGATGACCTCGCACAGGTGCAGGTAGACGGCGTCGCTGAGCGCGCCCGGCGGCCGCCCCACGGCGTAGGCCAGGCTCAGGTTCAGGATGCCGGGCCCTTGCGGTACCAGCCCGCCGCCCGACATGCGCAGGAACACGGGGCAGCCCTGCCGCGCAAAGTCGGCGCGCGCTGTCTCCAGCGCCGTGTGACGCTGGTAGGTGCGCGGCACCACCAGCGACAGCGGGGCTTCCCACAGTTTCGCCACCTGCCGGCCCTGTGCCGCGAGTTCGAGCAATGCCAGTTCGTCCTGCAGCGGATCGCCATCCGGCTGCGCAATACCGGCGGCATCGACAAATTCAAATGGCATGGCTCGTGCCCGGTGGCTGCAATGCGCGGAGTCTAACAAGGCTAGCCGTTGAGCGCATCGAAATAGGCCAGCGCCTTCGAACCGTACATGGCGCCGGGCCCGCCGCCCATCTCGATATTGATGGCCAGCACTTCGGCGAGCTGCTCGCGCGTGGCGCCATGGCGCAGCGCCTGGCTGGTGTGGAACAGCACGCAGTCGTCGCAGCCCTTCTGCACGGCCAGCGCGACGGCGATCAACTCCTTGATGGCAGCGGACAAACTGCCATCCTGGGTGGCAGACTTCATCAGCCCCTGGAAGGCGCTCATCGCGCCGGGCTGGGCCTTGCCAAGCGCGGCGAACTGCTGGTTTATCTGCGTCAGTCGCGTCTTCAGTTCTGTCGTCATTGGAATTCCTTTCGTGATCGCGCGGACGGCAGCATCGCTGCGCGCCGTCCGCGCGCGGGCATCAGCCCGCCAGGTGCTGCCTGAGCAGCGCGTTGAACTCGTTCGCCTTTTCCATCTGGCTCATATGGCCCGCGTCGGCAAAGACCTTGACAGTCGCATCCGGCGGCGCGCTCTCGGCGTGCTCGGCCGGGATGATCCGGTCCTGCCCGCCCCACACCACCAGCACGCGCTTGCCGCTGCCGGCCAGCCGCTGGGCGGGCTGCTCGGTCTGGCGGCCGCCGCCGAACAAGCCCTGCCCCAGCGCCGTCAATGCCTCGCTGACGCCGTCCAGCCGCTTGTAGCGCAGCAGGTCGTCCAGCATCTGGCGGCTGACCAGCCCGGCATCGGCAAACAGCAGTTCGACCACGGGCTTGAGGTCGCGGCGCGACTGCGCATTGACGAAGCCCTCGGTATAGCCGCTGTTGACGGTATCGCCAAAGCCCACTGGCGAGACCAGCGCCACCGACAGCACCCGCTGCGGCGCATCCACCGCCAGCTGCGCGGCAACGCCGCCGCCCATCGAATGGCCGACCACGTGCGCCGCGTCGATGCCGGTCTCATCCATGAAGCGCGCTACAAAGCCGGCCATCTGCGCCAGCGTCGTGCCCGCGAGCCGCGGCGACGACTGCCCATGTCCGGGCAGGTCCAGTGCCACGACGGTGTACGCGTCGGCGAGCGGGTCGAGGTTGAACAGCCAGTTGTCCAGGTCACCGCCAAAGCCATGAATGAAGAGCACGGTCTCGGCGCCGCTGCCCTTGCGGGCATAGCGGACGCGGATGCCGTCCACCTCGGCAAACTGGTAGGCAGAGGCGGCGTCTTCCTCGCCGCCGTCGTCCGCCGGCGTTTCATAAGCCGCGACATACGCATCGATATCCGCATCGCTCACCTCCGCAGGCGCAAGCACGCCCAGCAGCGCCTTGACCGGCAGCACGTCGCCGGCCTGCGCCACCTTGCGGCGCAGCGTGCCGGCATCCGGCGCCTCCACCGCATTGGCGATCTTGTCGGTTTCCACGTCGAGGATCGGCATGCCCACGGCAATCTCGGTGCCCTCGTCGACGAGCCAGGCATTGACCGTGCCTTCCTTCATCGACAGGCCCCACTTGGGCATCACGATCGGGGTAATCGTGGGGGTAAAAGTGGTTGCCATCAGTGCTTGCCTCCCTTCATGGTCTTGCGCGCGGCATCAGCGATCTGCGCGGCGCTGGGGATGTACAGGTCTTCCAGCGTGGGCGAGAACGGCACCGGCGTATGCGGCGGGCACACCATCTCGATACCGGCCTTGAGCGCGCCGAAGGCCTGCTGCGCGACCTGCGCGGAGATATCGGTGGCGATATTGCAGCGCGGGCTGGCTTCGTCCACGACCACCAGACGGCCGGTGTTCTCGACCGATTCCAGCACGGTGTCCATGTCCAGCGGCGAGAGCGTGCGCAGGTCGATCACTTCCGCCTCGATGCCCTCCTTCGCCAGCGCGGCGGCCGCTTCCAGCGAGCGATGCACCATCAGCCCATAGGTGACGATCGACACGTCCTTGCCGTCGCGCACGATATTGGCCTCGCCGAACGGGATCGCGTAGGCGCCTTCGGGCACCTCGCCCTCCAGCCCGTACAGGTTCTTGTGCTCGCAGAAGATCACCGGGTCGTTGTCGCGGATCGCCTGGATCAGCAGGCCCTTGGTGTCGTACGGGGTTGACGGGCACACCACCTTCAGCCCGGGGATATGCGTGAACAGCGGCGTCAGCATCTGGCTGTGCTGCGCGGCTGCGCGAAAACCCGCGCCGACCATCGCGCGGATCACCACCGGCGTCTCGGCCTTGCCGCCGAACATGTAGCGGAACTTGGCAGCCTGGTTGAAGATCTGGTCGAAGCACACGCCCATGAAGTCGATAAACATCAGCTCGGCGATCGGACGCATGCCGCAGGCCGCGGCGCCGATGGCCGCGCCGACATAGGCCGACTCCGACAGCGGCGTATCCAGCAGGCGGTCGCCATGCTTTGCGTACAAGCCCTTGGTCACGCCCAGCACGCCGCCCCAGGCGTCCTTCTCGCCGTCCGCGCCGGCACCGCCGACGATATCTTCGCCCAGCATGATGACGCTGGGGTCGCGGGTCATTTCCTGGTCGATCGCCTCGTTGATCGCCAGCTTGATGCTCAGTTTGCGAGCCATGGTTTGTCTCCTGATAGTTGGTTTGGCGTGGGGCGGATCAGTAGCTGACGTAGACGTCGGTGAGCAGGTCTTCCGGCCCGGGCAGCGGCGCGGCCTTGGCTTCCTGTACGGCGTGCTCGATCAGCGTGGCGACCTCGCGGTCGATGGTGTCGAGCTCCTCGCGCGCCACGACGCCGGCCTGCGTCACCGTGCGGGCGAACAGCTTCAGGCAATCCTTGTTGGCGCGGATATCGTCGAGCTCGCCCTCGGCGCGGTAGGTCTGCGCATCGCCCTCGAAGTGGCCATAGAAGCGGACCATCTTGCATTCGAGCAGCGAGGGGCCGCCGCCTTCGCGCGCGCGGCGGATGACTTCCCCGGCCGCTTCATAAACCGCGAAGAAATCGGTGCCATCCACGGTCACGCCCGGGATGCCGAAGCCGGCGGCGCGGTCGACGTAGCTGTCGACCGCGGTGCCGTAGTCGCGCGAAGTCGATTCGGCGTAGCCGTTGTTCTCGATCACGAAGATCACTGGCAGGTTCCACACCGCCGCCAGGTTCAGGCTTTCCAGGAAGGTGCCCTGGTTGGAGGCGCCGTCGCCGCAGAAGGTGATGCCGACCTCGCCCTTGCCGCGGAACTTGGCCGCCAGCGCAGCGCCGCAGATCAGCGGGGCGCCCGCGCCGAGGATGCCGTTGGCGCCCATCATGCCCTTGGACAGGTCGGCGATATGCATCGAGCCGCCCTTGCCGTTGCACGAGCCACCCTTCTTGCCGTAGATCTCCTTCATCATCGCCACCGGATCCACGCCCTTGGCAATGCAGTGGCCATGGCCGCGATGCGTGCTGGCAATGCGGTCGCCGTCGTTCAGGTGGTGCAGGATGCCGACGCCCGCGGCTTCCTCACCCGCATACAGGTGGACGAAGCCCGGGATATCGCCGCGCCCGAAATCCACATGCAGGCGTTCCTCGAAATCGCGGATGGTGCGCATCTTCCGGTACACCGTCAGCAGCGTCTCCTTGTCGAGCGGCAGCGCGGTTGAATCGTGCGAAGCTCTGGCTGTCATGTCTGTCTCCTTCGTTTTTCAGGTGTTGCACTACAAGAAAGGGAGAGGAAGCGGGCGGGGCGCCCGCGCGTCATCAAATGGCCGCGTGCTGCGGCAGGCAGCGCATCAGGTGGTGGCGCGCGGCATAGCGCATGCAGGCCGCCACGTCGATGCTGCGAAAAGCGTGTTCATGCAGGGTGACCGTGACTTCGTCGCCTGGGCCGAAGGCCAGCTCGCGCTCGCCGTCGAGCGCGACGATGCCGCTGCGCTGACGCACGCGGTGCGGGCGGCCATGTTCGAGCCGCTCCCAGCCGGCCACCGGCACCGTGCACAGCAGGCCCGGCGCGATCGGCGCGCGCAGGTCGAATTCGCCTTCACCAGGTGCGGCCAGTTCGATTGCCAGCCCGCCGGGCTCGCGCCGGCCCACCGGCTCCAGCAGTCCGGCGATGGCCGACAGGCCGATGGCCTGCGGATCTGCAAAGGACACGTAGACGGCGGCGAGCGTGTCGGTCTTCCACAGCGCGCGCGCGCCGATGAAATGCTCGTGCGAGATCACCGCGTCGACCAGCGCGATATCGCGGCGAAAGCCGCCGTCGCCGTCGCGGATGACGATGTCGAGTCGCTTGTTCGATGCCAGCGCATCCCTGGCCGGCACGCGGCCGGTGGCGTAGAGCCCGGCGGCAAGGCCGGTGATGGTGGGCTCGCGCATCTCCGGGTAGGCGTTGTTGGTGCCGGTCGACAGCCCGGCGATCGGCACCGCGCCGCATTCGCGCACCACCGCGCGGTGGGTGCCATCGCCGCCCAGCACGATGATCGCGGCAACACCCGCATCGGCCATGCAGCGCGCGGCGCGCAGCGTATCGTCTACACGCGCGGTCACCGGCATGTCGAGGTATTCGACGGCGGGCAGGTTCGAATCCGGCCCTTGCCGCCGCGCCAGGTGCCGCGCCAGCATGACGCGCAGCCCTTCGCGATCCGGCATCATCAGCACGCGCCCGACGCCGCACGACGCCAGCGCGGCCAGCAGCCGCAGCACGATATTGACGCGATCGGCCAGTTGCAGGCTGTTGGCGTTGGCGATCACGCGGCGGATATCGCGCGCGGAGATCGGATTGGCGATGATGCCGACCACCGGCGCCGCGGCGCCCGTTGCGTGCTCCATTGCCTGTCTCCTGTTGTCGTTGTCTTGACAGGCATATTTGCAATGGATGTGCCAGCGCGTGCGGGGCCGGCAGACACTAAAATCCGAGGGATTACCCGCAGGAAAAGGGCAAGCAGCGACGCTGCGCTGTGACAGCTGTCACAGCGCAGGTGTACAGGGTATGGACAACCGTATCGCGGCCGTGCGGCCTACTTGTCGGACGGCTCAGCAGCGCCATCGCGCCGGTTCGGCGACTGGATGCCGTAGCGCTCCATGCGCCGGTACAGCGTCATGCGGCTGATGCCGATCTGGCGCGCGACCGCGCTCAGGTTCCACCCCGATGCGCGCAGGTACTGCATCAGCAGCATGCCTTCCGGCGGCAGTTGATGCGGATCGAAGGGGGCGTCAGCGGGCGGCTGTACTTGCGCCGGCTCCGGCAGCGCGGCAGAAACGGCAGGGGCCGACAGACCGTCCGGGAGATCGTGCACCTCGATATAGCCGCCGGTGCAGACCGCGCGCGCGTACTCCAGCACGTTGCGCAGTTCACGCAGGTTGCCCGGCCAGCGATGGCGGTGCAGCCGCTCGCGCGCCGCCGGCGACAGCGTGACGGCATCGCCCGTGCCCTCCTGCAGCAGCTTGCGCATCAGCCAGTCGAGGTCGGTACGCGCGCGCAGCGGCGGCAGCTCGAAGCGCGCGCCGTTGAGCCGGTAATAGAGGTCTTCACGGAAGCGCCCTTCGCCCACCAGCTGCTCCAGGCCGTGGTGCGTGGCCGAGATGACCCGCAAGCGCACCGGCACCGGCCGCGCGGCGCCGACCGGCAGCACTTCGCCCTCGGCCAGCACGCGCAGCAGCCGCGACTGCAGCTCGCGCGGCATGTCGCCGATCTCGTCGAGGAACAGCGTGCCGCCGTCGGCCTCCTGGATCAGGCCGCGCTTGCCGCGCGGGCCCGCGCCGGAGAAGCTGTTGGGCAGGTGGCCGAACAGCTCGCTTTCGATCAGCGATTCCGGGATCGCCGCGCAGTTCACCGCGACGAAGGGCCCGTCGCGGCGCGCGCTGGCCTGGTGCAGCGCCTTGGCGAAGAACTCCTTGCCGCTGCCGGTTTCGCCGTGGATCAGCAGGTTGATCGGCGAATCGACCAGGCGCGCGGCGCGCTGCAGTTGCTGTTGCAGCGCGGCATCGCCGCCGGTCAGCGCAGCCAGCGCGGCCGGCATCGCCACCGGTGTCTCGGCTGCCGGTGCCTGCCAGCGCAGCGCGGGCGGCATCACGCTCAGGTAAAGCAGGCCGCCGCTGCGGTTGAGCGCCACCAGCCGCTGTTCGCTCGGGCGCGAATAGACATAGCGGCCCAGCTCTTCCAGGCGGGCGTCGAACAGCTTCTCGAACGGCTGGCCCAGTACCGTGGCGCCGTCCAGCTCACCCTCCAGCATCAGCCGGGCCCGATGGTTATGGCCGACGATGCGCCCGGCATCGTCCAGCGCCAGCAGGTATTCGGGATTGACGTCGACGAACTCGGGCGCCACGTTCAGCTTCAGGATCCAGTCGCGCCGGTGCGCGCGCAGGAAGTTAGCGTTCTCGATATGCGCGGCGTAGATGCGCACCAGTTGCAGCGCCAGCCCCTGGCTGTCCTTGGCCTGCGGCGAGGTCAGCGCGGAGATGTCGAGGATGGCGTGCAGGTTGCCGTGCGTGTCGAACAGCGGCGCGGCGGTGCAGGTCAGCGGGATATGCGTGGCGTCGAAATGGTCGGCCTGGTGCACGGTAAGCGCCTGGCCCGTGACCAGCGCGGTGCCGACCGCGCAGGTGCCGGCGCCGCTCTCGCTCCATTCCGCGCCCAGGTAGAGGCCTGCATGACGCAGCGCGGCGTCGCTGCGGGCGTCGCCGATATAGTCGACGGTCACGCCCTGCGCATCGGTCAGCAGCACCACGTAGCCAAGCCCGCCCACCTGGCCGTACAGGCTCTGCAGCCCGTGGCGCGCGATACGCGCGAAGTCGTCGATGCGTTCCTGGTGCTCGCGCAGCCGCGGCTGCGGCAGGATGCGCGCCTCCTGCATGCGCGAGGGATCGAGCCCGTACTGGTGCACGCAGCGTCGCCATGAATTCTGGATGATGGCGTCGTGCGCGATCCGGTCCGCCAGCACGGCGGGCGGGGCTAGGTATGTGGTGGCCTGGACCACTGCTTCGATGTGCTCGCGTTGCCGCAGGTCCATCGTTGTCTCCTGGTCGTCGCTGCCGTCAAGCGGGCGGACTGTCGGGGCGCGGACTGCGTGGCTGCGCCTCTCTGGTATCTCCGGGCCTTCTAATGTATCCGAGCGCGTCGGCCGCACGCAAACGAGAATCGCCGCGCCCCGCGCTGGCGGCCTTGCAGGTGGCGCCCACGGCATACGGCGCAGAAAGACCAGCGGCCGCTCAAGGAGCGAAGAAGGGGCGGCCGCCAAGCAGGCGCAGTCGATCATGCGCGCGGTGTCGGCGTTCCGGCAGGCGGCCTGACGGCGTTCAGACGCCTGCCGCGGTCTTCAGGCTGCGCGCTGCCTCGGCCGCGATGGCGAACGAGCGCAGCCGCGCCTGGTGGTCATAGATCTGGCCGGTCAGCATCAGCTCGTCCGGGCGCAGGTCATCGACAAAGCGCTGCATGCCGGCGCGCACCGTTTCCGGGTCGCCGACCACAGAGCAGGCCAGCGAGCGGCGGATATGGTCGGCCTCGCTCTCGGTCCACAGCGCCTCGATATCGTCCACCGGCGGGCGCAGTTGGCCGGGCGTGCCGCGCACCAGCGCCAGGAACTGCTGCTGCAGCGAGCTGAACAGGCGGCGCGCCTCATCGCCACTCTCGGCCGCGAACACATTGAGGCCGAGCATCACATAGGGTCGGTCCAGCGCTTCCGACGGCCGGAACGTGCGGCGGTACAGGTCCACCGCCTGGCGCATGAAGCCCGGCGCAAAGTGCGAGGCAAAGGCGAACGGCAACCCCATCGCCGCAGCCAGTTGCGCGCTGAACAGGCTCGATCCCAGCAGCCAGATCGGCACCTTCAGCCCCGCACCAGGTACGGCGCGCAGGCGCTGGCCAGGACGCACGTCATCGAAATAGGCCTGCAATTCCTCCACATCCTGCGGGAAGGTATCGGCGCTGTCGGCCGACAGGTGCCGGCGTAACGCGCGCGCGGTGGCCTGGTCGGTGCCGGGCGCGCGGCCCAGGCCCAGGTCGATGCGGCCCGGGTACAGCGAGGCCAGCGTGCCGAACTGCTCGGCGATCACCAGCGGCGAATGGTTGGGTAGCATCACGCCGCCCGAGCCCACGCGGATCCTCCGCGTGCCATTGGCGACATAGCCGATCAGCACCGCGGTGGCGGCGCTGGCGATGCCGGGCATGTTGTGGTGCTCGGCCAGCCAGAAGCGGTGATAGCCCAGTTGCTCGGCGTGGCGGGCGAGGTCCAGCGAATTGCGCATGGCCTGGCCAGCGTCGCTGCCTTCAGGGATGGGGGCGAGGTCTAGCACGGACCAAGCGACGCCTGCTCCGGTGGGGATTTGTTCGCGATGCATGATGGTCGATGGCAGGCGGCGTACGCAACACGTTGCGCCGCCGCGGCAATGCGGATGGATCGCTATCTTAGAGAGACCGGGCCAATCGTGCTGGCGGCCGGATCGCGGCCCTTCGGGCGGCGTGGGTATCCGCTACGGCCCGGCGCGCAGTTTCCTCTTGTTGTGCCTCTTGTTGTGCCTCTTGTTGTGCCTCTTGTTGTGCCTCTTGTTGTGCCTCTTGTTGCTTCAGGCCAGCAGCGCGCGCCCCACGACGCCACCCAGCACGCGCCGGCCGATCGCAAGGCCCAGCGCGCGATAGCTTTCCCATTGCGCCTCATCGAAGAACTGGTCGGCGGTGGCTTCCTGCGGAAAGGTGGGATGGGTCGCGCCGTACTGGCGCACGTCCGCCGGCGCCCATGACACCAGCCGCGGCTTGAGCAGCACGATGCGGCAGACCCGCGCGCGAGGCGCCGCGCATCCCGGCTCGGTGCGATAGACGTTGAGGAGCACCGCGCATTTGTCTGGCCGCTTGTCGTCCCCCTCCGCGTCCGGCAGGAAGTCCTCCGGCACGCCGAAGACGCGGCTCAGCACCGGATGCGTGGTAGCCGCCTCGGTATCGATCACGATCTCGAGCCCGTAATCGATGCGCGCCAGCCGGATCAGGTTGGCGAGGTCGCCGAAGCGGTAGTCGGGATCGCCGCCGCAATCGCACAGCACGATCAGCGAGACATCGCGCCCGGGACGCAGCAGTTCATAGACGCCGGTGTTGTCGAAGTGCCCGCCGTCGGACAGGTATTGCCAGCCGCGCCGCGTGCCATGGAAGCGCGCGGCCAGCTCGCAGCCCAGGTAATACTGCGTGCGAAACAGCGCCATGCCGGCGGCGAGCCAAGGATGCGTGGCGCGTTCGGGATGGCGCCGCGCCCGGCCCCGGCGGCCGCCCTCGCGCGCATGGCTGGCCGGGTAAGACGGCCACCACGTGCCCAGCCGCAGGTTGGCCAGGCCCAGCAGCAGCGAGGTGCCGAGCTTGGTCGCGCGCCCCAGCCCGGTCGATACCGTCGCGCCCGAGATCGCGATCCAGTCGCCCACGGTGCGCGATTCGGCGAGCTTGCCCGACGACGGCCATGACACATCGGGGCAGCAGGCCCAGCCGTCGATGGTGAAGCGCGCGTACGCATCCGGCGCGATGGTGGCCGCCGCGCCCGGCTGCGCCACGCAGGCGCCGGGCGCCAGGCACAGCGGCTTGCCCTTGCGGTCGCGCTGCACCAGCTGTTCGGCCGGGTCGACGGTCAGGTTCAGCGTGACGTTGATCAGGTGCAGCGGCGCCAGCACGCGCGGATCGTAATAGGTGTTCAGGCTGAGCTGGTCGCCCGCCACCGGCTCGGCCACGCTGAAGCGTTCGCGCTGGCGGCCGTCCGGATCCGCGTCCGGATCGGGCGCGGCAAAGCGTTCGCCGTTGGACGCGCCCAGGAACGCGCGCGTGAGCCGCGCCGCGTAGAACGGCTGCAGCGTGGACAAATTCAGAAAGCCGGTAAAGCGCCCGGCCACCAGCGCGAGCACCAGCGCCACCACGGTCAGCGTCAACAGTGCCGGACCGGTATAGGCGGTGCCGTACACCAGCCAGTCGACCGGCTCGCGCCCGTCCCAGCGCACCCACAGCACCAGCCACGACCACAGCACGAACAGCAGCAGCGCCAGCACCGCCGCCGCCGCGCCGGCCAGCAGCGACACCGGCAGCCTGGCACCCAGCGCGCGCCACGGCGTATCGGCGCTGCCCTTGCGCCCTTCGTCGAGCCAGCGCGATCCGTAGCGCACCAGCCAGACCAGCACGCCGAGCACTCCCGCCGGCAGCGCCGCGCCCCACGGATGGCGCACGGCGTGGGCATAGAGGTAGGCGGTGCGCGCGGCGGTATCGGCGAGGCCCAGCGCCGCCAGCCACAGCGTCAGCGTAAAGGCGCCGCGCAGCGCCCGCGTGGCGCGCACGCGGTAGGTGGCCACGGAGGGCGGCTCGCCCCGCAGCAGCAGCAGGCAACACAGCACGCCCAGCAGCGTCAGCACGCCGAGCGTGGCGAACAGCCCGCCAATGACCAGCCCGTGACCGAGCCATTCCGACCAGCGCGCCGCGCTCAGCAACATGAGCGCGAGCAGCGTGGTTACCAGCGGCGCCGGGGCGAAAAAGCGCGCCACCGCCTGCGGATCGTTGGCGCGCGGATAGACCAGCCAGTACGCCAGTCCCGGCGGCACTGCGCCGATCACCGCCGTGACCAGCGGCAACCACAGCAGCGCGCTCCACCAGATCGCGCAGCGCCCTTCGTTGAAGGCCTGCCGGGCGTCGTGCAGCAGGTCCATTTCGTAGCGGCCAAGCCCATAGGACACACCGACCGCGATATGTTGGCCGAGCGCCAGCAGGGCCAGCAACACCAGCAGCGCGCTGCCGATCACGTATTGCATGGCGAGCCAGTTGCGCACTACCAGCGCGGCGGCATAGAGGTTGTCGCCGGCGCCGGTGGGCGACAGGTACCGGCCGTTCTCGCGCAGCCACGCCACCGCGCCGCGCCCGGGATCGGCGGCGTACGACACCGAGGTGTGGATGCGCCCCGGCGGCTCGCATTGCAGCGTGTGGTAGGCGTCGGCCGCGGCCTGGGCCGCGCCGGTGCCGCGGCGCAGGCGTCCGGGCACGAACAGGCTGACGAAGAAGGCGCCAAGATAGCCGCCGCCGCTGACGGTGGACAAGTAGTCAAACTGCGCCAGCAGCGAGGCCAGGCCTGGTACGGTCTGCGCCGCTGCCGCGGTCGCAGCCGCCGGCGTGACCGGATGCTGCGCCGGGGCTTCCGGGGCGGGCGCCGGCTGCACGGCCTCGGCGGGCATCTCGGTGCCCGACAGCGCCTGCATCACGCCAAGGCAGAAGGTGGCGCTGCGGATGCCACCGCCCGACAGCGCCAGCGCCCAGTTGCGCTGGCCTTCGCTCACGCGCGGCGCGATGCCGAGCTGGCGGCGGCGGTGCGCGATGCGGGTCGCCTCATCACCAGTTCCGCCAGTTCCGCCGGATCCGTGGTCTTCCGCGGTCATGCGGGCCTCCCGCTTGCAGTCGGTCTGCGCCAAGTATAGGCGGCGGCGCATGGCAAAGCGGCTGGCCTGGCGCGGTGATATCCGCCAGGCGCCAGCAGGCGTCCTGGCGCCAAGTGTCAGCCGTCAGCCCGCCGGGGCGTGGCCCGGATCGGTGTGGGTCGCGGCCGGCGCGGCGTCGCCGTGGCGCCGCTTCCATTCGTCGAAGCCACCAGCGAGCGCCCAGGTCCTGGCGTAGCCGGCGGTGCGCAGGTGCTCGGCCAGCAGCGCCGCGGACAGCTCATGGGGGCAGGCGCAATAGACCACGATGTCGGCCTTCTCGGGCGGCACGCCGAGCGCGTCGAGGCTGTCCAGCGCGCCTTGCAGGTCCAGCACCACCGAGCCTGGGATGCGCTCCATCGGCACATCGCCATGCGCGCGCACATCGATCACCACGGGCAGGCTGCCGGCCTGCCGGCGCGCTTCCAGTTCATCCACCGACATACGCGGCACGCGCCGGGTGCGGCGCAGCAGGCGGAAGCGGCGCCACCAGCGCCACGCCAGGAACAGCCCGAACGCCGCCACCACCGCCACCACCGCCATGTGACCGTAGGTGCTGAAGCCCTCCAGGATGGCATCGATAAAATCGCTGAACACCACGCCCACCAGCAAGCCGCTGCCGGCCCACACCATCGAGCCGATCGCGTCGTAGAACAGGAACACCGACAGCGGCGTGCCGGTCATGCCGGCCATCGCGGTGGACAGCGCACCGGCGCCCGGCAGCAGCTTGGCGAATACGAGGGAACGCGGGCCCACGCGCAGGTACAGCGACTGGGTCTGGCGGATGCAGGAATCCGGCGAGATCGAGACCTTGCAGATGGTGCGCAGCATCGGCTGCCCGAGCCGGCGCCCGGCAAAGTACCAGCCGGTATCGGCGATCAGGCAGGCGACGATCACGGCGGCCAGCACCGCGCCGATCGACGGCCCGGTCTCCTGCATGCCCAGCGCGCCGGCCACGAACAACATCGGATAGGCCGGAACCGGCAGGCCCGCCTGCTCGACCAGCACGTTCAGGAACACCAGCATCAGCCCGTGGTTTTCCAGCAAGGCCTGTAACTCTCCCACCGCTCTCTCCCCGTCAGTCCAGGATGCCAGTGTGCCAGTCGCGAAGGCCCAATGCACCGGGCGCGTTTGCATTGGTGTTTCAAATTTACTGAGCGCGCGAGGCGGCTTGACGTGTCGGCTGAGGCACTACATTGAATTATGTTGTCCTACAACAATGCCATAAGCGGCAAGCCCTCGGCGGGGCGTCGGGAAAGCGCCTCAACGCACGCTTGCCCGCCCCGTCCGCCCTACTGCCGGCATACCTTCGCGCCGAAATAGCGCCCTCATCCCTGTAAACCCCGACGGTCCCTTCACCCTATTGCCTTTACCTGGTCATTGTCGTACGATGACTGATAACTCGAATGTCCCGCAGGACCGGGTTGACCGACAACCGCCACCCTGGGCCCCCGGCCCGATCAGGAATTCGCCAATGCTCGCACCCAACGAACTCAAGAAAATCGTCTCGGAAGGCCTGCTGTCCTTCCCCGTCACCGACTTCGACCGCGCAGGCAACTTTGCGCCCAAGACCTACGCCGAGCGCCTGGAATGGCTGGCCCCGTACGGCGCCACCGCACTGTTCGCCGCCGGCGGCACCGGCGAGTTCTTCTCGCTGACCCCGGCCGACTACACCGCCGTGGTCGACACCGCCGTCCGCACCTGCGCCGGCAAGGTGCCCATCCTGGCCGGCGCCGGCGGCCCGACCCGCACCGCCATCGCCTACGCGCAGGAAGCCCAGCGCCTGGGCGCGGCCGGCGTGCTGCTGCTGCCGCACTACCTGACCGAAGCCAGCCAGGACGGCATCGCCGCCCACGTGGAAGAGGTGTGCAAGTCGGTGGACATCGGCGTGATCGTCTACAACCGCGCCAACTCCAGGCTGGATGCCACGCAACTGGCCCGCCTGGCCGACCGTTGCCCCAACCTGATCGGCTTCAAGGACGGCGTGGGCGATATCGAGGCGATGGTCAGCATCCGCCGCAAGCTGGGCGACCGCTTCTCCTACCTGGGCGGCCTGCCCACCGCCGAGGTCTATGCCGCGGCCTACAAGGCGCTGGGCGTGCCGGTGTATTCGTCGGCGGTGTTCAACTTCATCCCCAAGACCGCGATGGACTTCTACCGCGCCATCGCCGCGGATGACCACGACACCGTGGGCCGCCTGATCGACAACTTCTTCCTGCCGTACCTGGCCATCCGCAACCGCAAGGCCGGCTATGCGGTCAGCATCGTCAAGGCAGGCGCCCGCCTGGTCGGCCGCGACGCCGGCCCGGTGCGCGCGCCGCTGACCGACCTGACCGACGAAGAGATGGAAATGCTGGGCACGCTGATCAACAAGCTCGGCCCGCAGTAATCCGTCCTGCCATTGCATCGCGACAGGCCGGCCGCGGGGCACATCGCCCTCCGGCCGGCTTGCTCCGCTTGTTCTCACACAAATTACGCTGACAAGGAATCCTTCCATGCCCATCACCGGCGACATGCTGATCGGCGCGCAAGCCGTGCGCGGCTCCGAATCCCTGCTGCAGGCCATCAACCCGGCCACGGGCGAAGCCCTGGGCCCTGACTTCCACGGTGGCGGCCAGGCCGACGTCGAGCGCGCCTGCGCACTGGCCGAAGCTGCCTTCGACACCTATCGCAACACCACGCCCGAGCAGCGCGCGGCCTTACTCGAGGCCATCGCCGCGGGCATCGAGGCGCTGGGCGACACGCTGATCGAGCGTGCCCACCTGGAAAGCGGCCTGCCCATCGCACGCCTGCAGGGCGAGCGCGGCCGCACCGCCGGCCAGCTGCGCCTGTTCGCCACCGTGCTGCGCGAAGGCCGCTGGCAACAGGCCACCTTCGACGCCGCGCTGCCCGAGCGCACCCCGCCGCGCCCCGACCTGCGCATGCAACGCATCGCCATCGGCCCGGTGGCGGTGTTCGGCGCCAGCAACTTCCCGCTGGCGTTTTCCGTGGCCGGCGGCGACACCGCTTCGGCACTGGCCGCCGGCTGCCCGGTCGTGGTCAAGGCGCACTCGGCGCACCTGGGCACGTCCGAACTGGTCGGCCGCGTGATCCAGAAGGCGGTGCATGAAGCCGGCCTGCCGGAAGGCGTGTTCTCGCTGCTGGTGGGCGCGGGCAATGTCGTCGGCACGGCGCTGGTGTCGCATCCGGCGATCCAGGCGGTTGGCTTCACCGGCTCGCGCTCGGGCGGCATGGCGCTGATGCAGGCGGCCAACGCGCGCCCGCAGCCAATCCCCGTCTACGCCGAGATGAGCAGCATCAACCCGGTATTTCTGATGCCCGCCGCGCTGCAAGCGCGCGGCGCCGAAATCGGCCGCCAGCTGGTGGACTCGCTGGTACTGGGCGTCGGCCAGTTCTGTACCAACCCTGGCCTGGTGATCGGCATCGAAGGCCCGACGCTCGACCAGTTCCGCGCCGCGGCGCTGGACGCGCTGGCGGGCAAGCCGGCGGCAACCATGCTGACGCCGGGCATCCATGCGGCCTACGAAAAAGGCGTGGCGCAGCTGTCGTCGCTCGACGGGCTGCAGCGCATCGGTGATGGCGTGGCCGCCACCGGCACCAACCAGGCCCGCCCGGTGATGTTCGAAACCACTGCGGCGCAGTTCATGGCCGACCATCGCATGCAGGCCGAGGTATTCGGCCCGTCGACGGTGCTGGTGGTCTGCCGCGACCTGGAGGAAATGCTCGCCCTGGCACGCCAGCTCGAAGGCCAGCTCACCGCCACCATGCAGCTCGACGACGCCGACCACGACGCGGCGCGCCGCCTGCTGCCGGTGCTGGAGCGCAAGGCCGGCCGCGTGCTGTGCAACGGCTACCCCACCGGGGTGGAAGTGGCCTATGCGATGGTGCATGGCGGGCCGTTCCCGGCGACTTCGGACGTGCGCTCGACGTCTGTCGGCGCCACCGCGATCGACCGCTTCCTGCGTCCGGTCTGCTACCAGAACCTGCCGCAGGCATTGCTGCCGGAAGCGGTGAAGGGTTAATCGCCCAGGCCCCGCCGCGCGCGGGGCCTTAAGTAGGAGCGTCCAACAAAAAAACGCCCGCGATGGGCGTTTTTTGTTGGGCTGCTTTTGATTGCTGCCTGGCACGGCCGGCATTGCCGGCCGCAAGCTCGCGCTTCAGGCGTCCAGCTTGATGCCGGCCTGCTTGACGACACCGGCCCAGCGCGCCTGCTCGGTGGAGAAGAACTTGCCGGTTTCAGCCGGCGTCATCGTCACCACCTCAGCCCCCTGCGCCACCAGTTGCGAGCGCAGCTCCGGCGCACGGATGATCTTGATCAGCTCGGCGCTGAGGCGCGCCACCAGCGCATCCGGCATGCTCGCCGGCGCCATCACGCCCTGCCACGTGCCCGACTCGAAATTCGGCACGCCCTGCTCGGCGATGGTCGGCACGTTCTGCAGCAGCGGCATGCGCGTGCGCTTGGACTGGGCGATCACCTTGAGCTTGCCGGACTGCACATGCGGCAGCGTGGCCAGCATGCCGTTCATCAGCACCTGCGCGCTGCCACCGACGGTATCGGCGATGGCCTGCGAGCCGCCCTTGTACGGCACGTACTGCCACTTGGCGCCGGTGGCCTGTTCCACCGCCACACCCGCCAGGTGCGGCGCGCTGCCGATCGCGGTCACGGCGAAGTTCAGCTGGCTGCGCTTGGACAGCTCGACCAGTTCCTTCAGGTTGCTGACCTGCACCGACGGATGCACCACCAGCAGGTGCGGCGAGTAGGCCAGCATCGTCACCGGCTTGAGGTCCTTGGCGATATTGAAGCTCAGCTTGGTGTACACCGACGGGCTGATCGCCAGCGCGCCGATATCGCACAGCATCAGCGTGTGGTTGTCGGTGGCCTGCGCGACCATCGCCGCGCCGACGTTGCCGTTGGCGCCCGGCTTGTTGTCCACCACCACGGACTGGCCCAGCGCCTCGCCCAGTTGCTTGCTGATCAGGCGCGCAATGATGTCGGACGAGCCACCAGCGGTGTACGGCACCACCAGGCGGATCGGCCGGGTCGGCCAGGCCTGCTGCGCGGCGTGCGCGCCGGTGGCCAGGCCGACGAGCGGGCCGGCGGCGATGCCCGCGGCCAGCGCGGAAGTCTGCTTGAGGAAGATGCGACGTCCCTGGGTCATGTTGTGTCTCCGTTGTCGTTACAAGTGCGCCGGCGCGGCACGGTTGACGTGCGGCGGCCGGCGTGGACTGGTCTTCAGTGGGGTATTGTCGGGATCCGTGCGCTCAATCCAGCACGATGCGGCCCTTCTCGATCACGGTCTTCCAGCGCTGCAGCTCCTGGGCCTCGAACTGGTTGAACTGCTCCGGCGTATTGGCGACCACCTCGAAGCCGCTCTCGGCCAGCTTCTGGCGCATCTTGGGATCATTCAGCGCGCCCACCAGCGCGCCGTGCAGGCGCGTCTTCACGTCGGCGGGCAGGCCGTGCGGCGCGGCCACGCCTTGCCACGAGTAGACCTCGACGTCCTTCACGCCCGCTTCAGCCATGGTGGGCACGTTGGGCAGCACTGCCGAGCGCTTGTCGGAAGTCACCGCCAGCGCCTTGAGCTTGCCGGTGCGGATATGCTGCAGCACCGCGTTGACGTTCTGGAACGACACATCGACCTGGCCGGCGAGCAGGTCCGAGATCGCCGGCGCGCCGCCCTTGTAGGGCACGTGCAGGCCATCGGTGCCGGTCTTCTGCCAGAACAGCGCGGCGGTCAGGTGGTCGGAAGAGCCGGCGCCGGACGAGGCAAAGCTCACCTTGCCCGGGTTTTTCTTCATATGGGCCACCAGCTCCTGCAGGTTGCTGGCCGGGAACTTCGGGTTGGCCACGAGCACGTTGGGCGCGCGCACCGCCACCGTCAGCAGGTCGAAATCCTTGGCCGGGTCATAGCCCAGGTTCTTCTGCAGGAACGGGTTGACGGCAAAGACGCCGATCGAGGCCACCAACATGGTGTAGCCGTCCGCGGGCGCGCGCTTGACGAAGGTCGCACCGATCGCGCCCGTCGCGCCCGGCTTGTTGTCGACCACGAACGGCTGGCCGAGCTTGTCATTGAGCGGCTGCGTCAGCATGCGTGCGATGGTGTCGCTGGAGCCGCCCGCGGGGAACGGCACCACCACCGACACGGGGCGTTGCGGCCATTCCTGCGCCGCCTCGGCCGTGCCGGCGCTCAGCGCCGCCACCGCGAGGACCGAACCGAAAGCCATGGCGCGCAGCCAGTCTTGCAGGCGCAGCGCGCCAGTGCGTTGGAAGGGATACATCGTCTGTCTCCTGCTATGTCTAGTTCTGGAACTGGCCCGCCGTCGTGTCGACGGCGGCCGTGGATATTGCTGGATGGGATTGCCGGGCTGTATAAGCGCAAACCCAGCGCACTCGCAAACTCAGCGCACTCTCAGCGCACCATGCAGGGCGCCTTGTTGTTGAACTTCCAGTTCGGGATCAGGAACTGCATGGCGATGGCATCGTCGCGCGCGCCTAGGCCCTTGCTCTGGTACAGCGCGTGGGCACGGCCCAGCGCATCCATGTCGAGTTCCACGCCCAGGCCCGGCGTCTTGGGCACCTGCACCAGCCCGCCTTCGATCTTCAGCGGCGCCTTGGTCAGCTGTTCGCCGTCCTGCCAGATCCAGTGCGTGTCGATCGCGGTGACGCGTCCCGGCGCGGCCGCGGCCACGTGGGTGAACATCGCCAGCGAGATGTCGAAGTGGTTGTTCGAGTGCGAGCCCCAGGTCAGGCCCCATTCGGCGCACATCTGCGCCACGCGCACCGAACCCTGCATGGTCCAGAAGTGCGGGTCAGCCAGCGGGATATCGACCGACTGCAGGCGCACCGCATGGCCCATCTGGCGCCAGTCGGTGGCAATCATGTTGGTGGCGGTCGGCAGCCCGGTGGCGGTGCGGAACTCGGCCATGATCTCGCGGCCGGAATAGCCGTCCTCGGCGCCGCACGGGTCTTCGGCGTAGGCCAGCACGCCGCGCTTGTCGCGGCACAGGCGCACGGCCTCGGCCAGCGACCAGGCGCCGTTCGGGTCCAGCGTGATGCGCGCCTTGGGGAAGCGCTCGGCCAGCGCGAGGATCGCTTCCATCTCTTCTTCGCCGCGCAGCACGCCGCCCTTGAGCTTGAAGTCGTTGAAGCCGTAGCGCTCGTAGGCGGCCTCGGCCAGGCGCACCACCGCCTCGGGCGTCATTGCCACTTCATTGCGCACGCGGAACCAGTCGTTGTCGGCATCGGGCTCGGTGCGGTAGTCCAGCGTGGTGCGCTGGCGGTCGCCGATATAGAACAGGTAGCCGAGCATCTCCACCGCGTCGCGCTGCTGGCCTTCGCCGAGCAGTGCCGCCACCGGCACCTCCAGGTGCTGGCCGAGCAGGTCGAGCAGCGCCGACTCCAGCGCGGTGACGGCGTGGATGGTGATGCGCAGGTCGAAGGTCTGCAGGCCGCGGCCGCCGGCGTCGCGGGTGGCAAAGGTGGCGCGCACGCGGTTCAGCAGGGCCTGGTACTGGCCGATGGGCTGGCCGACCAGCAGCGGACGCGCATCTTCCAGCGTCTGGCGGATGCCCTCGCCGCCCGGCACCTCGCCCACCCCGGTATGGCCGGCGCTGTCGCGCAGGATCACGATATTGCGCGTGAAGTACGGGCCATGGGCGCCGGACAGGTTCATCAGCATGCTGTCGTGCCCGGCCACGGGGACCACGGTGAGTTCGGTGACGACCGGGGTATGGGTGGGGGCGGCGGCGGATTGGGTCATTTCTGGGGTGTCTCCGGCATTTCCATGCGGGCGCAGTATCGTTCACCCGGCACATCGTGTTGCGTATGTTATCTGTCATCGTATGACTGATAACCCAGTATAATGAGGCCATCTCGAACCGGTCAAGTCCGGGAAACCCCGCCCGTATCCGCCATGCCTAACTCTACTTCCACCCAGTCCGTCCCGCCCGTCACTCCTGCGCCGCTGCGCCGCCGCGGCCGCACGCTTGCCGAAGAAGTGGTGCAAACCCTCGGCGAAGACATCAGCCAGGGCAAGCTCAAGCCTGGCGACAAGCTGCCGACCGAGTCGGAGATCATGGCGTCGATGGGGGTGAGCCGCACGGTCGTGCGCGAAGCGCTGTCGCGCCTGCAGGCCAGCGCGCTGGTGGAGACGCGCCACGGCATCGGCACGTTCGTGCTGGCGCGCGCGGCGGAGGCGCCCTCGCCTTTCCGCATCGGGCCGGATGCGCTGGGCACCGCCATGGACGTGATGGCCATGCTTGAGTTCCGCGTCAGCCTGGAGGCCGAGGCGGCGGGCCTGGCCGCGACGCGTCGCACCGACGCGCAGCTGGCGGCGATGCGCCAGGCGCTGGACGAACTCAAGCGCAACACCGGCGCCGGCAACGATGCCGTGGACAGCGATTTCGCCTTCCACCTGGCGATTGCACGCGCCACCGGCAACCGCTATTTCACCGACATCATGGGCCACCTGGGCACCATGCTGATCCCGCGCAGCCGCCTGCAGGTCAGCACGCCCGAGCGCGAGCAGTACCTGGAGCGCGTCAATATCGAGCACGAGAACATCTACGACGCGATCGAGCGGCGCGACCCCGACGCGGCCAAGGCAGCCATGCGCATGCACCTGACCAACAGCCGGGAACGGCTGCGCAAGGCCTCCGGCCCGGCCTGAGCGAACTGCCCGCGCGCCACGCGCGGCCAGTGGGTTGCGTCATACGATGTCTAATAAGAAAGACTGACCCATCCCTTACGGCGTCAGCCGGCGGCGCGCAAAGTCCACAAGTTCCACCAGCGACGACACCTGCAGCTTGGCCATGATCCGGGCCTTGTAGCTGCTGACGGTCTTGCTGCTGATAAAGAGGCTGGCACTGATGGCCTTGTACGACATGCCGCGCGCCAGCATCTGCAGCACCACCAGTTCCTTGTCGGACAGCCGCCGCAGCGTCTCCTCGTCCGCCGACATGGCCTGGCGCGGCGCGCCGTCGCGGCCCATCGCCGGGAACACGGTGTAGCCGGCCAGCACCGCCTCGACCGCGCGCAGGATTTCCTTCAGGTCCTGGGTCTTGCTGACGAAGCCCTGCGCGCCCGACTGCCATGAGCGGCTGACGAACACCGCCGGGTCCAGCGCCGTCACCACCAGGATGCGTATCTGGGGATGGATCGCGCGCAGGCGCGGGGCGACGTCCAGCCCGCTCGAGCGCGGGATATCGAGGTCCAGCAGCACAAGCTCGGGCGTGCGCAGGCGCACCAGCTCGATCGCGCACTGTCCGTTATCAGCCTCGATCACTTCGTCCACGCCGAGCAATTGCAGCAGGTGGTTCTTGAGCACCAGCCGCATCGCCGGATGGTCGTCAACGATCAGGATGGTTGTCATGCGTGGGTCTGTAGTCCTGGAAGGCATCGGCTGAAGGAACAACCGGCGCATCCCTGGAAGGGGGTGGGATGGCTCGGCGGCGTGCAGGCAGGCCGCTGCGATGAGCGGCCAGTATAGGGAGCCACGGAGGCGCGGAGGTTGGGCGAATTCTGCATCGTATTGCAGCCCGCGCCCTATGGCGGCCTCAGAAGCAAGGGCACGCTTTCCGATGATCCAGGGTGCGTGTCCCTGCCCACGGCAGGGGCAACGGCAAATGGCCAGTGGTGCTACTCTCTAAGCCGGTGATTCATCCTGGAGAGATCACGTGCCCCGCAAGACCCCCATCGAGCGCTACCGCAACATCGGCATCAGCGCGCATATCGACGCCGGCAAAACGACGACGACGGAACGCATCCTGTTCTATACGGGCGTCAACCACAAGCTGGGCGAAGTGCACGATGGCGCTGCCACCATGGACTGGATGGAGCAGGAGCAGGAGCGCGGCATCACCATCACCTCGGCTGCCACCACGGCCTTCTGGAAAGGGATGGCCGGCAACTACCCCGAACACCGTATCAACATCATCGATACGCCGGGACACGTCGACTTCACCATCGAAGTCGAGCGCTCCATGCGCGTGCTCGATGGCGCCTGCATGGTCTACGACGCAGTCGGCGGCGTGCAGCCGCAATCGGAAACCGTCTGGCGCCAGGCCAACAAGTACGCGGTACCGCGGATCGCCTTCGTCAACAAGATGGACCGCGTCGGCGCCGACTTCTTCCGCGTGCAGACGCAGATCGCCGACCGCCTCAAGGGCCGCGCCGTGCCGATCCAGATCCCGCTCGGCGCCGAGGACCACTTCCTGGGCGTGATCGACCTGGTCAAGATGAAGGCCATCGTCTGGGACGATGCCAGCCAGGGCGTGCGCTTCGAATACCGGGACGTCCCGGCCGAGCTGCTCGCCACCGCGCTGGAATGGCGCGACAAGATGGTCGAGGCTGCCGCCGAGGCCGACGAGGCGCTGCTCAACCAATACCTGTCGGGCGAACCGCTGACCGAAGAGCAGATCAAGCGTGGCCTGCGCAAGCGCACCATCGCCAACGAGATCGTGCCGATGCTGTGCGGCAGCGCCTTCAAGAACAAGGGCGTGCAAAGCATGCTCGACGCCGTGATCGACTACCTGCCCTCGCCCGCCGACGTGCCCGCCATCATGGGCCATACCGAGGACGACCGCCACGCCGAGCGCCACCCGACCGACGACGAGCCGTTCTCCGCGCTCGCGTTCAAGATCATGACCGACCCGTTTGTCGGCCAGCTGATCTTCTTCCGCGTGTATTCCGGCGTGGTCAATTCCGGCGACAGCGTCTACAACCCGCTCAAGGGCAAGCGCGAACGCCTGGGCCGCATCCTGCAGATGCACGCCAACGTGCGCCACGAGATCAAGGAAGTGCGCGCCGGCGATATCGCCGCGGCGGTCGGACTGAAGGAAGCCACCACCGGCGACACCTTGTGCGACCCCGACAAGGTCATCATCCTGGAACGGATGAGTTTCCCCGAGCCGGTGATCTCGCAGGCGGTGGAGCCCAGGACCAAGGCCGACCAGGAAAAGATGGGCATCGCGCTGAACCGCCTGGCGCAGGAGGACCCGTCCTTCCGCGTGGCCACCGACGAGGAATCCGGCCAGACCATCATCTCGGGCATGGGCGAGCTGCACCTGGAAATCCTGGTGGACCGCATGCGGCGCGAGTTCGGCGTGGAAGCGTCGGTCGGCAAGCCGCAGGTGGCTTACCGCGAGACCATCCGCCACCCGGTCAAGGATGTGGAAGGCAAGTTCATCAAGCAGTCCGGCGGGCGCGGCCAGTACGGCCACGTGGTACTCAACCTCGACCCGCTGCCGCATGGCGGCGGCTATGAATTCGTCGACGCGATCAAGGGCGGTGTGGTGCCGCGCGAATTCATCCCGGCGGTCGACAAGGGCATCAAGGAGACCATGCAGTCAGGCGTGCTGGCCGGCTACCCGGTGGTCGACATCAAGGCAACGCTGGTGTTCGGCTCGTATCACGACGTCGATTCCAATGAAAACGCCTTCCGCATGGCCGGCTCGATCGCCTTCAAGGAAGGCATGCGCCGGGCCAAGCCCGCGCTGCTCGAGCCGATGATGTCGGTCGAGGTGGAAACGCCCGAGGAATTCACCGGCAACGTGATGGGCGACCTGTCCTCGCGCCGCGGCATGGTCCACGGCATGGAAGACATCGCGGGCGGCGGCGGCAAGATCGTGCGCGCCGAAGTGCCGCTGGCGACGATGTTCGGCTACTCCACCACGCTGCGCTCCCTGACGCAGGGGCGCGCGACCTTCACGATGGAGTTCAAGCACTATGCCGAGGCGCCGGCCAATGTGGCGGAGGCGGTGATTTCGGCGAAAAAGGCTGGATAAAGACCCGCGTCCGCCGCTGGCTTTCTCCCCTCTCCCGCCTGCGGGAGAGGGGTCGGGGGAGAGGGCAGGCGCATCAAAGCCCTCCCCCCTTTATCACCTCAACACACCGGCGCCGTCATCTTGAAAATCCCCTGCGCATTCCCCGCATCAAACCCCAGGTCATAACGCTGCGGCGCCGCTGCCTGCTCAGCAAAGCGATCGCGCGTAATGAACTCATAGAACGACCCCGGCACTTCCCGCTCCACCGCCTCGCCCCGCGCGCCGACAAAGGTGCGGCGCACCGTATCGGCACGAAACGCCGTTTGTTTGACGCGGCCGCTGCGCGACACCTCGACCTTGTCCTTCATCGGCCGGCCCAGCTGCTTCTGCTGCTCGGCCAGCGCGAACACGTCCTCGACACGGTCGGTGGCGTGGTTGAAGGCGTTGCCCTCGGTGGCGATCCACGCCATCTCGGCGGATTCGCGCAGCAGCGTTTCATAGTCCGCCAGGCTCGGCGCGGCGTGCTGGCGTTCGAAGCATGGCACCAGCAGGCCCACCAGTTCGGCGGCGTCGGCCACATCCAGCGCACCGTCGCGCTCAAGCTGCCACAGCAGGGTCTGCGCGCGCGGCGTGAGCGGATCGGCGGAGGTGCCGGTGACGCGGCTGACGGCGGCGCGGAAGTCGTCGCTGAAGCGTTCCGGATGGAATTCGCTGAGGAAGAACTGGGCGATCTCTTCCGGCGCATCGGCATGCGCGTACGAGCGGCCGGTCATGCCGATGCGCTCCAGAGGATAGGTGCCGTTGAGGACGTAGCCGAGCGGGCGCAGGATGCGCGTGAAGGCGGCCTCGCCTTCGGGCAGCGCGCCGTTGTCGCGCCACTTGACCGTGCGCAGCGCGCCGTGGTCGAAGGTGACCTTGCCGCCGGCGGCAGCGACGTCGCCGGTGTAGGCGCGGCCGGTCGGTACCCGCTCGAGGATGCCGCCGAACAGCACCATGTTCAGCGCCTGGGCGATTTCGGCGCGGGTGGCGCGGCCCTGCGGGTCGTGCGGCAGCGCGGCGGGCAGCGTGACCAGCGCGAGCAGTTGCGCGGCGCGGGCGGCGCCGACGGTGGCGGTAAGGAGCGTGGAGATATTGGCAGTCATGGGCGCGGATAGGTGAGCAGTGGGATCGCGCCGCCGGATTCGCATCGCAAGCGGTCGGCGCCGATCCGCAGGGCAGGATAGGGTTGGGCGCATCGCCCGCACAAGCGCGCATTGCGCACAACGTTGTGCGTGCGGCGCACGATCCGCGCGGCGCTGCTGTTTATACTGTCGGCCTTCACTCCCGGCCGCCCCATGAGAAACGACATCCCCAACCTGGGCGCGCTGCAGGCCTTCGAAGCCTCGGCGCGGCTGGGCAGTTTTACGCGCGCCGCCGCCGAGCTGGCGCTGACGCACAGCGCGGTGGGGCGGCAGGTGGCGCAGCTGGAGCAGCGCCTGGGCGTGGCGCTGTTCACGCGGGTGCGCCGGCGCCTGGTGCTGACCGATACCGGGCGCGAATACGCCGCCCGCATCCGGCGCCACCTGGACCACCTGCAGCGCGACACGCTGGAGATCACCACCGGCCGCGCCATGGGCTACACGCTCGAGCTGGCGGTGGTGCCGACCTTCGCCACGCAATGGCTGATCCCGCGCCTGCCTGACTTTGCGCGGCGCCATCCCAACGTCACCGTCAACCTTTCTGCGCGCTCGCAGCCATTCTCATTCCAGGAATGCGCGTACGACGCGGCGATCTATTTCGGCGACCAGTTCTGGCCTGGCACGCGCGGCGGCGTGATCTTCCGCGAAGGCGGCATGGTGCCAGTCTGCAGCCCGGCCTTCCTGGCCGAACACGCCATCACAGACGCCGCCAGCCTGGCGCGCTGCCGCCACCTGCACCTGAGCACCCGCGCCAACGCCTGGCGCGACTGGTATGCGGCGCAGGGGTGGGAGTACGCGCTGGCCGCTTCGCGCGGGCCGCGCTATGAGCTGTTCACGATGATGACGGCCGCCGCCAGCGCGGGGCTCGGCATCGGCCTGGCGCCGCGCCTGCTGATCGAGCGCGAGTTGCAAACCGGCCAGCTGATGATCCCGCTAGCGGGCATGCTGGACGAGCACCAGGGCTACTATTTCGCCTATCCGGACGGACGCCCGGCGTCCGAAGCGCTGGCGGCATTCCGCGGCTGGATCCTCGGGCTGTCGCGCGATGCGCAGGTCGCCAGCGCGGGCGTCTGACGCGCCCATATCCAGGCGAAGCTGGCAGCGTTTTGGCGCGCGGCAAGGCATAGGCTTGCCGCGCCCCATCCGTCACTTTCAAGGGGTGCGCGCGCAATGCGGGTAAACTACCGCCTGTTCGCCGCGCCGGGGACCACCCCGGTCACGCCTTTTACGTCACACCGGCAATAGCCGGAACGACCCGCGAAGTGGGCGCCGGCGAACCCACTCCAGGCCTTCGGGCCGCTCCCCGTGGCGCCGCAAGCCGGCGCCGCACAAGGCTTGCCCGGCAACATTGCCGGCATTCGCCGCCACCAAGGCACCTCGCCCACTTCGACCCTCGCCCGGGCCGCGCGCATCGTTGCGCCCGCCCGATGACGACCCGCGTGCCCCTGCGCGGGACTGGAACCAGCAGGCCATCGGCCTGAAGGATTCGCCCCGGCGCGCGAACCAGGCGCCCGACGAGTCCGACTTCCGGAGGAAATCCATGAAGAAGACAGCCAGCCACTGGCTGCTGGCGGCCGGGCTTTTGCCCGTCGCCGCCCACAACGCCCACGCCGCGCCCGGCGTGACCCTGTACGGCATCGTCAGCTCCGCCGTGCGCTACACCTCCAACCTGGACGGCCATCACAACGACCAGGCCGCGCTGGTGTCCGGCGGACTGGTCGGCAGCCGCTTCGGCCTGAAGGGCGATGAGGACCTTGGCGGCGGCAACCACGCCATCGTCCAGCTCGAGGCCGGCATCGGCAGCGACGACGGCCGCACCAGCTACAACGCGCTGTTCGGGCGCCAGGCCTATGCGGGCCTCTCCGGTGACTGGGGCAGCCTGACCTTCGGGCGCCAGTACAACGCGCTGAACAATATCGGCTGGGCCTTCAACCCGCTCGCCCAGGGCTGGGGCAATTTCTGGTCCGATCCGATCTATCTGGGCGGCGACATCTTTTTCCAGGACTACCGCATCAACAACAGCGTGGTCTACAAGCGCAGCTTCGGCCCGCTGACCCTGCAACTGGACTACGGCGCCGGCGAGCAGCGCGGCAGCCTGGCACGCGGCACCACGCTGGGCGGCGGCCTGATGTACCAGCAGGGCGCGCTGGCGCTGGGCGCGGCCTATGACCAGCGCAAGAGCGCCGATGGCGGAAACACCGTGCGCAACTATTCGGTGGGCGGCTCGTACGCGTTCGGCAAGGCCACCGCCTACCTCGGCCATATGGGCCGGCGCGAATCCGCGGGCGATGCGCGCTTCAACATCGCCTTCGCCGGCCTGGGCTACCAGCTCACGCCGGCGCTGCACCTGTCGGGCGCCTACTACCGCTACTGGCAAGGCGGCAACGTGACCACGCAGTTCCAGGACGTGCCGGCGCTGCTGGGCAGCGGCAACGCCGACAGCATTGCCGTGGTGGCGGACTATGCGCTGTCCAAACGCACCAGCCTGTACCTGGAAGCCGACGCCGTGCACGCGCGCGGTGGCGCCGTGGGCCGCGAGACCGAGTACTGGGCCGGCACGCCCGCGGCGGGCGTGGACAACACCACGCGCGTGGGTGTCATGCTGGGCATGCGGCATCAGTTCTGAGCGCCGCACCGCCCCTCCACGGACAGTCCGAGCAGGAAGGCGCGCAGCGCGACGCCGATGTCGTGCGGCGCGTCCAGCTGCGCGAAGCGATTGCCAGCCACGTCTCGTTCGCGCGCGCGGTAGCCTGCGGCGCCGACGACGTGGTCGTGACCTCCGGCGCGCAGCAGGCCTTCGACCTGATCGCGCGCGTGCTGGTCACGCCGGGCAAGACCGTAGTGGCTGTGGAAGACCCCGGCTATCCGCCGCTGCGCCATGCCTTTGCCGCGGCCGGGGCCCGGCTGGTGCCAGTGCCGGTGGACGACGAGGGCATGCAGGTAGACCAGCTGCCCGCCGGCGCGCGTGTGATCTGCGTCACGCCCTCGCACCAGTTTCCGCTGGGCGCGACCCTGTCGCTGGCGCGGCGCCGCGCGCTGCTGGCCTTTGCGCGCCGCCATGGCGCGGTGGTGGTCGAGGACGACTACGATGGCGAATTCCGCCACGGCGGCCGTCCGCTCGACGCCTTGCAGACGCTGGACCAGGACCAGCTGGTCTGGTACGTCGGCACGTTTTCCAGGAGCCTGTTCCCCGGCCTGCGGCTGGGCTACGCGGTGGTGCCGCCGTGGGCGCGCGATGCCGTGGTGGCCGCCGGGCAATACACCGACTGGCACAGCGCGCTGCTGGCGCAGGACACGCTCGCAGCTTTCATGGCCGAGGGGCACCTTGCCCGGCACATTCGCAAGATGCGCGCGGCCTACACCGGCCGGCGCGACCGCTGCTGGCCGCGCTGGCGCGCCACTGCGCCGGGCGCCTCGCCCCCCTGCCGCCGACGCCGGCCTGCACCTCGCGACACGGTTGCACCCCCAGGCGGGCGATGCCCGCGCGCTGGCGCAAGCCGCTGCGGCCGCCGGCATCCGCGTGCTGCCGCTGGGCGAACTGGCGCTCACGCCGGGGCGCGGCGCCGATGCGCTGGGCTTCGGCATGATCCGCGCCGAGCGTGTCGATGCCGCGATCCGGACGGCTGGCCACCCTGCTGCGCTGAAGCACGCGCGCATTCCGCACGCGTCCTCCTACCGCCTTTTTTTCAAGCCGCGCGAAAGAATTACCGAGGCCGCACCCGGCAACGACGCCGCGGCGCGCCCCTGCGCCGCGCGCGGCGCAGGCATGGTCATTGCGCGTGCCACGCATTCCGATCCGCTTTCCGAAAAGGAGCTCAGCATGCAAACCCAGTCTCCCAGCAGTCAAGGCGCGGCCATCGTCGGTTCCGGCGTGGGCGAAGGTCCCGGCCCGGAAGTGATGGCGGCATCCAGCCTGGACGGTACCAAGGCGTACTCGTCCGACGGCGAACATGTGGGCAAGATCTCCGAGATCATGCTTGACGTGCCGCACGGGCGCATCGCCTACGCGGTGCTGACCACCGGCGGCTTCCTCGGCATCGGCGATACGCTACACGCCATCCCGTGGGGCGCGCTGGTCATGGACACCGACGAAAAGTGCTTCCGGATCGCCGTGACGGCAGACCGGATCAAGTCGGCGCCCGGTTTCAACAAGGACAGCTGGCCGAGCATGGCCGACCCGCAGTGGGGCACTACCGTGCACGAGTACTACGGCCGCGATCCGTACTGGATCAGCCCGCCGCTGTAAGACAGCAAATTGCTGTCGCCCGCCGCCCGCTCGCGGGCGGCGCCTTGCCCTGCCGGGCGCGGCGTGCTTGCATTGCCCGGCAAGGCTAGGCAAAGTCTGGCGAGACGCACTGGCCGGCGCCATGCCGGCGCGGCTCGGGAGACAACCATGAGAACACCCGACGGCAGCGTGACGCCTTCGCCATACCCGACCAGTGGCAGCGCATCGGCCGCGACGCAGGGCTTTCTCGCCGGCGGTGGCGAAATGGGCGCCCTGATCCGCGCCCACGACTGGGCCGCGACGCCGCTGGGTCCGCCGCAAGGCTGGCCGCACAGCCTGAAGACCGCCATCCGCATCATGCTTACTTCGCGCCAGCCGATCTGGATCGGATGGGGCGACGCGCTGCACTTCTTCTACAACGACGCCTACAAGTCGATCATCGGCGGCAAGCATCCCGCCGCGCTGGGCCAGCCGACCTCTCAGGTCTGGCGCGAAATCTGGCCCGAGATCGCGCCGCTGCTGGCCACCGCGATGACCGGCACCGAAGGCACCTTCGTCGAGCAGAAGCTGCTGATCATGGAGCGCAACGGCTACCAGGAGGAGACCTACTACACCTTCTCCTACAGTCCGGTGCCGAACGACCACGGCGGTACCGGCGGCATCATCTGCGCCAACAGCGACGACACTGAGCGCGTGCTGGCCGAGCGGCAGCTGAATGTGTTGCGCGACGTGGCCGCCTCCGCCACCGATGCGCGCGCGTGGCGCGAGGCCTGCGAGCGCACCATGCGCGCGCTGTCGTCGGACCCGCGCGACATCGTGTTCGCGCTGCTGTACATCGCCGAGCCCGGCGCCCACGCGCTGCAGCGCGTGGCCGTCACCGGCATCGGCCCGGGCCACCCGGCCGCACCGCCCACGCTGGCGCTGGAAGCGCTCACGCCCTGGCCGGTGGCCGATGTGCTGCAGCACCAGCGTCCCGGCCTGGTCAACGGCCTGGGCACGCACTTTGCCACGCCGCTGCCGACGGGCGCCTGGAGCATGCCACCCGGGTCGGCCGCGGTAATAGCGGTGGCGCCTTCGGGCAGCGCGTCGCATCGCGGCGTGCTGGTGGTCGGGCTCAATCCGTTCCGGCTCTTCGATGACCGCTACCGCAGCTTCCTGAACCTGGTCGCGGGCCAGATCGGCGCCGCCATGAACTCGGCGCAGGCGTATGAGGAAGCGCGCAAGCGCGCCGAGGCGCTGGCCGAGCTCGACCGCGCCAAGACCACCTTCTTCTCCAATATCAGCCATGAGTTCCGCACCCCGCTGACGCTGATGATGGGCCCACTGGAAGAACTGCTGCGGCGGGCGGACGTCAGGGAGAACAATGGCGACCGCGCGCTGCTGGAGATGGCCCAGCGCAGCGGCGTGCGCCTGCTGAAGCTGGTCAACGCGCTGCTGGACTTCTCGCGCATCGAATCGGGGCGGGTGAAGATGCGCCGCCAGCCCACCGAGCTCGCGGCCTTCACCGCGGACCTCGCCTCGCTGTTCCGCGCCAGCGTGGAAGGCGCCGGCATGGCCCTGCGGGTCGAGTGCCCGCCGCTAGCGCGCGCCATGGCGGTGGATCGCGACATGTGGGAGACCATCGTGCTGAACCTGGTCTCCAACGCCTTCAAGTTCACCTTTGCCGGCAGCATCACCGTCAGCGTAGGCGCGCGCGGCGGTGCCGACGCTGACGGTGCGGTGGTGTTCAGCGTGCGCGACACCGGCATCGGCATCCCGCCCGCCGAACTGCCGCGCATCTTCGAGCGCTTCCATCGGGTCGAGGGCGCCCAGGGCCGCTCGATCGAAGGCAGCGGCATCGGCCTGGCGCTGGTGCAGGAACTGGTGCGGCTGCACGGCGGCGCGATCGAGGCCGAGAGCGTGCAGGGCAAGGGCACCTGCTTCACCGTCACGCTGCCTGCCACCGCAATGGGGGCAACGGATACCGCGGCGGCAACGCAGGCAGACACCATCGCCGCCGTCGCGCCCGCGGCCAGCAGCGCGCAGGCGCGGGCCTATGTCGACGCAACGCTGCGCTGGCCGCAGGCAGAAGCGCCGGTCATGGCGATGGCAGCCGAGGACGTCGCCATCCAGGCCCAGGCGGCACAGTCCGGCGCCGTGGCCAACGGCGCCACGGTGCTGGTGGTGGACGACAACGAAGACCTGCGCGACTACATGCGGCGCCTGCTGAGCGCGGCCGGCCATCGGGTCGCGGTGGCCGCCGACGGCGTGGCGGCACTCGCGCTGGCGCGCGCGCAACCGCCGTCGCTGATCGTGTCAGACGTGATGATGCCGCGCCTGGACGGCCTGGGCCTGGTGCGCGCGCTGCGCGCCGATGCCGCGTTGCGCGACACGCCGGTGCTGCTGCTGTCCGCGCGCGCGGGCGAAGAAGCGAGCCTCAGCGGGCTCGGCTCGGGTGCCGACGACTACCTGGTCAAACCCTTCTCCGCGCGCGAACTGCTGGCGCGCGTGGCCAGCAACCTGCGCCTGTCCGCGCTGCGCCGCGCCACCGAGCGCCGCCTGCAGGAACTCAACGCCACGCTGGAGCGGCGCGTGGCGCAGGCCGTGGCCGACCACGACCGGCTGTGGGAGCTGAGCGAAGACCTGCTGCTGGTGGCGGGCTTCGACGGCAGCCTGCAGCGCGTGAGCCCGGCCTGGTCCCGCACGCTCGGCCATCCGCCGCACGACGCGCTGGGGCGGCCCTACCTGTCGTTCATCTATCCGGACGACCTGGTGCCCGTGACCGCGCAACTGGCCGCGCTGCGCCACGACGGCAACCCGGTGCGCTTCGAATGCCGCCAGCCGCGCGCCGACGGCACGCTGCGCTGGCTGGCCTGGACGCTGACGATGGACCCCGCCAACGGCCATATCCACGGCGTGGGCCGCGACGTCACCGGCGACCGTGAAGCGCAGGCCGCGCTGCGCCACGCCGACGCGGCCCTGCGCACGGCGCAGAAGATGGAAGCCATCGGCAAGCTCACCGGCGGCGTCGCGCATGACTTCAACAACCTGCTGCAGGTGATCGGCGGCAACCTGCAGTTGCTGGCGCGCGACCTGGCCAACGATGCGGGCGCCGGGCTGCGCCTGCGCAATGCGCTGGCCGGCGTGGGGCGCGGCGCCAAGCTGGCGTCGCAGCTGCTGGCCTTCGGCCGGCGCCAGCCGCTGGCGCCCAAGGTGGTGAACCTGGGTCGGCTGGTGCGCACGCTGGACGACATGCTGCGCCGCGCGCTGGGCGACGGCATCGAGATCGACACCCTGGTCGCCGACGGCCTGTGGAATACGCTGGTCGACCCATTCCAGGTCGAGAACGCGCTGCTGAACCTGGCGATCAACGCGCGCGACGCCATGCACGGACACGGGCGCCTGACCATCGAAGCGCGCAACGCGACGCTGGACGTGGATCCGGACCAGGCGTTGGACGACGCGCCCGCACGACAGTCGCGCCCGGGCTCCGGCACGGCACAGTACGTGATGCTTGCCGTCACCGATACCGGCGTGGGCATGCCGCCGGAGGTGCAGGAACATGTGTTCGAGCCGTTCTTCACCACCAAGCCCGAAGGCCAGGGTACGGGCCTCGGGCTGAGCATGGTGTATGGCTTTACCCGCCAGTCGGGCGGGCACGTGAAGATCCTCAGCGAGCCCGGTCGCGGCACCACGGTCAGGCTGTATCTGCCGCGCGTCGAGCAGGCCGAGGACCCCGACATGGAACTCGACACCGGCTCCGCGCGCGGCGGCGCCGAAACCGTGCTGGTGGTCGAGGACGACGAGGCGGTGCGCGCCACCGTGGTCGACATGCTGGCCGGCCTCGGCTACCAGGTGCTGCGCGCACGCGACGCGCAGGAGGCGCTCGCCATCGTCGAGCGCGGCGAGCCGCTAGACATGCTGTTCAGCGACGTGGTCATGCCCGGCCCGCTGCGCAGCACCGAGCTGGCGCGCAAGGTGCGCGAGCGCCTGCCGGGCGTCGGCGTGCTGTTCACCTCGGGCTATACCGACAGCGTGATCGTCCATGACGGCCGGCTCGACGCCGGCATCGAACTGCTCAGCAAGCCCTATACGCGTGAGGCGTTGGCGCGCAAGGTACGGCATGTGCTGGCCAACCGGGGGCAGCGCGCCGCGCGCATCGATAAGGTGCCGGCGCCGGGCGGCCCGGAGCCGCGGGCCACCGGCATGCGCGTGCTGTTTGTCGACGACGATGCGCTGGTGCGCGCCGGCACCGCCGAGCTGCTGCGCAGCTGCGGTGCCGAGGTGCAGGAGGCGGAAAGCGATTTCGAGGCGCTGGCGCTGCTCTCCCGCGGCGGGATCGACGTGCTGCTGACCGATGTGTCGCTGCACGGCGGCTCCGGCGGTTCCGGCGTAGACCTGGCGCTCACCGCGCGCGAGCGCCATCCGGGCCTGCGCGTGGTGTTCGCCACCGGCCATGCGCTGGCGCTGACGCCGGCGCAGCGCGAGGCGCTCGGCGACGCGGCGGTGCTGCGCAAGCCCTACGCACCGCAGGCGCTGCTCGAGGCACTGCACGGCACCGCCATTCCCGTCGACAGCCCCGCGCGCAGCCTCAGAAGCCCACCGTCATCGACAGCTTGAACGTGCGCGGCGCGCCTTGCACCAGGTAGCCGCCGTAGGCCGATGCCCAATACGCCTTGTTGGCGACGTTCTCCACCGCGGCGCGCAGCGTGTAGCGCTGCTGCGCCGCCTTGAAGCTGTAGCGCACCGGTCCCGCCCGCGGCGTCAAAGCGCTTACATCTGCCGCATCGCAAACGCAGGCAGCCGCGCCCGCCCCGATTGCCGGAACTCCGTCGGCGCCTGCCCCACCAGCCGCGCGAAGAAGCGCGAGAAGTAAGCGGCATCGGAGAAGCCGAGCGACAGCGCGATGTGCTTGATTTCCAGGTCGCTGAAGAGCAGGTCGCGCTGCGCTTCGGCAAGCAAGCGGGCGTGAATCATCTGCAGCGCGGACTGGCCGCAAGTCTGGCGACACACGCGGTTCAGTTGCGTGGGCGTGACGCCGAGGGCACCGGCGTAGTAGCCAATCTCCTTCTGCTCGCGATAGTCCGACTCGAGCAACTGCTGGAAATGCTGGAAATGCCGCGCGGGCCGGCTGCTGCTGCGTGCCGCTGCCGGTGCCGCGGCGTTCGCCAGCCGTGCAATGCCGATCAGCACCAGCGTCAGCAATGACGACAGCGACGCCCCACGCCAGGCCGATACCGCCTCCATCTCCCCGCGAAAGAGCCCCAGTGCATCCGCCAGCGCATGGCCGCGCCGCACGCGGTCGTGGCGTGGGCGCTCGAACAGCGGCAGCGCATCCGGCACCCCCGCCAGCAGCGTGCGCAGATGGCTGTCGGTCATGGTCACCACCATGCCGTCGGTGTCCGGCGTAAAGACGAAGCCGTGGATATGCCGTGGCGGCATCGTCACAAGCGAGCCGCTGCGCAGCGCCTCGCGGCGTTCTTCCAGCAGGGCTTCGCCGCCGCCCGCATGGATGTACAGAATTTGCAGGAAGCGCTCATGCCGGTGAGGCTTGATCTCCCACCCGTACAAGCGGCTGCGCGCGGCGATGGACTCGAAATGCAGCTGGTCGGACAGCGGTTCTGTGGAATTCACGCCATACAGCGAGTAGGTCGGAACGGGTCTCACGGCGGCTTCAGTGTTTACCAGCAATGTTCCGATTGTCCTGTCCTTGGTTCGCTCTGTCCATTCCTGCGCGCGCCCTCAGCGACTATCTTTAGCGCTCAGAAGATCGATATGCACAAGGAGACAAGACATGCGCACCCAGGTTGCCATCATCGGCGCCGGCCCCGCCGGCCTGCTGCTCGGCCAGTTGCTCGCCACGGCGGGGATCGACAACGTCATCGTCGAGCAGCGTAGCCCCGACTATGTACTGGGGCGCATCCGCGCCGGCATCCTCGAAAGCGTGACCGTCGACGCACTGGAGCGCGCCGGCGTGGCCGCGCGCCTGCACGACGAAGGGCTGGTGCATAATGGCATCGAGCTCGCCTTCGACGGCCGCCGGCATCGCATCGACCTGCACGCGCTGGTCGGTCGCAGCGTCACCGTCTACGGCCAGACCGAGGTCACGCGCGACCTGATGGCGGCGCGGCAGGCTGCGGGCATTACCACGATCTACGAGGCGCAGGATGTCAGCCTGCAGGATTTCGGCAGCGCCCGGCCGGTGGTCCGCTATCGCAAGGATGGCATGGCCCATGAGATCCATTGCGACTACATTGCCGGTTGCGACGGCTTTCACGGCATCAGCCGCCAGAGCGTGCCACAGACTGCCACGCAGATCTTCGAACGCGTCTATCCGTTCGGCTGGCTTGGCATCCTCTCGGATACCCCGCCGGTCGCCGACGAACTGATCTACGCCAGCCACGAGCGCGGCTTTGCGCTGTGCAGCATGCGCTCGCGCACGCGCAGCCGCTACTACATTCAGGTGCCGTCCAGCGAGCGTGTGGAAGACTGGTCCGACGACCGCTTCTGGGATGAACTGCGCCGCCGGCTCGACCCGCAGTCCGCGCAGTCGCTAGTGACGGGCCCGAGCATCGAGAAGAGCATCGCGCCGCTGCGCAGCTTTGTCTGCGAGCCGATGCGCTTCGGCAACCTGTTCCTGGCCGGCGATGCCGCGCATATCGTGCCGCCCACCGGCGCCAAGGGACTGAACCTGGCCGCCAGCGATGTGCTGACCCTGGCCGACGGCCTGACCGCCGTCTACCGGCACGATGACAAGCGCGAACTGGACGCCTATTCCGAGCGTTGCCTGCGCCGGATCTGGAAGGCGGAGCGGTTTTCCTGGTGGATGACGTCGCTGATGCACCGTTTCCCGGACGCGGACGATTTCGCCCGCCGTATGCAGCGGGCGGAACTGGACTACCTGATCGGCTCCGAGGCGGCGTGCAAGTCGCTGGCGGAGAACTACGTGGGCTTGCCGTACTGATGGCAAAGCCTGCCTGCTGCCGGTTTGCTCCCCTCTCCCGCGTGCGGGAGAGGGGCAGGGGGAGAGGGCAGGCGCTGGCATACCGACGTGCTGTACTTCGTGGAAGCTCCGGCCCTCTCCCCTCTCCCACTGCGTGGGAGAGGGGAGCGATCACCAGCGATGGCAGCTTCGGTCCAGCGCGCAGGTGAATATCATTGCTGCGCGTAAACCCCTAAACCGATCAGCGCGGGCGAGAACCGGGCACCACAATGGCAACCCAGACAAGACGGCAAAAAGCCACGGCCAGTCCTTCAGCGACGGTGGCCGGCGGCGCAGAGAAAGCCGGCGCCCCGTCGGCGCCGGTGCGGATTCCTTACCTGATCGGACGTACCGACCGGGTGGTCAGCCGCCGCCTGAGCGAGGCCCTGGCGCCGCACGGCCTGACGGTGCCGCTGTTCACGGCCATGTCGGTCCTGAACGCACGTGGCAGCCTGTCCAATGCGCAACTGGCCCGAGCGCTCGCTCATGTCGCCGCAGTCGGCCAACGGGAGCCCGCATCTGAACGGGCGCCCACGCCCGAACAGCGTCATCGCGCGACAGGGGACTCGGCGACGATTCTCCGTGCCCGCAACGCAGCCACGATGGCGCCGACAATGCTCTCCATCGACGTGCCCGGTCCGAAGATCTCCTGCACGCCGCACTGGCGCAGCAAGCGCCTGTGGTCTGCCGGAACAATGCCGCCGACGAAGACCGGCACATCGAGCGCGCGCTGCCGCAAGGCGTGTAGCAGCGCCGGCAGCAAATCCAGATGCGCGCCGCCCAGCGTGGAGATGCCGATGGCATCGAAGTCGCCATCGCAGGCGGCAGACACAACCGCCTCGGCCGACTGGAACAGCGGCGTCAGTTCGACGACGAACCCGGCATCGGCAAGCCCGGCCGCCACCGCTTTCGCACCACGGTCGTGGCCGTCCTGGCCGAGCTTGGCCACGAGGATCCGGGGCGCGCGGCCGAGCCGCTCGTGCAGCGCACTGACGCAATCGCAGGCCGCCAGCCATTCGGTGTTGCCGGCGCGAGCCGTGCCATACAGCGCTGCGTCGTAGGACGCCCGGACAGTATGGCGCGGCCAGACCTGGAGCAGCGCCCGGGTACATTCCCCGACCGTGGCGCGGCAACGCATGGCGTCTATCGCACAGGCGACCAGGTTGCGCTCGCCCCGCCTGGCCGCCTCGGTCAACGCCGCCAGCGCATGCCGGACCGCCGCGTCATCGCGGCGGCCGCGCAGCGCGACGAGGCGGCGTGCCTGTTGCACGCGCACCTGGGTACCGTCGATCTCCAGGCATTCCTGGCCATTGTCGTCGGGCTCCTGGAAGCGGTTGACACCCACCACGACCTCTTCCTGCGCATCGAGCAGAGCCTGCGTCCGCAGCGCATTCTGGTGGATGCGCCGCTGCACCCAGCCGGATTCGAGGGCTGCCAGGATGCCACCCTGGGCATCGATGTGCGCCAGCACCGCGCGCACCTCCGTCACCATGCGGCCGGTCAGCGACTCGATCAGGTAAGAGCCCGCCCACGGGTCCGCCACCTCGCACAGGCCAAATTCATGCTGGAGGATCAGTTGCGTATCGCGAGCCAGCCGCGAGGCCTGCGCGCCCGGCAATGCCAGCGCCTCGTCAAAGCCGTTGGTATGAAGCGACTGCGTACCGCCGAAGATCGCGGCCATCGCCTCGATCGTGGTGCGCGCGATATTGTTGAGCGGCTGCTGCGCGGCGAGGGTCCAGCCCGAAGTCTGGCAATGCATGCGCATGGCCGTGGCGCGCGCACTGGTGCCACCCATTTCGCACACGATGTCGTGCCACAGGAGCCGCGCGGCGCGCAGCTTGGCGATCTCGATGAAGAATTGCTTGCCGACGCCGAAAAAGAAGCTCAGTCCGCCGCAGAACGCGTCGACATCAAGGCCGCGCTCGCGCAGCAGGCCGACATAGGTCCTCGCATTGGCCAGTGTCAGCGCCAGTTCCAGCACCGGATCGGCGCCCGCTTCCTGGAAGTGATAGCCCGAGATCGACATGCCGTTGAACTTCGGCGCATGCGCGGCCAGCCATTCGACCACGTCGGTGGCGATGCGCAGCGACGGCTGGGGCGCATGGATCCAGGTGTTCCGGACCATGAACTCCTTGAGGATGTCGTTCTGGATCGTGCCGCGCAGCTGAGCGAACGGCACGCCCGACTCCTCGGCCGCCACCAGGAAGGCCGCCAGCACGGGCAGCACCGCACCGCTCATGGTCATCGATACTGAGACCCGGTCGAGCGCGATGCCTTCGAACAAGCGCCGCATATCGTCGACCGAGTCGATGGCCACGCCGGCCATGCCGACATCGGCCTGCGCCTGTGGCTCGTCGGAATCGTAGCCGCGATGGGTCGGCAGGTCGAAGGCCACCGACAAGCCCTGCGCGCCCTGCTTCAAGGCCTCACGATAGGCGAGGTTCGAGGTCGCGGCGTCGCCGTATCCCCCGTACTGGCGGATGGTCCATGGCCTGCCGCGGTACATGGAGGGATAGGGGCCACGAACGAACGGGGCCTCGCCGGGCATGCCGCCCAGGTGGCCAAGGCCAGTCAGATCGTCGGGCCCGTAGACCGCCTTCAGCTCCAGGGCGCCTGCCGGGTCGTCCCCTTTCGCGTTCATCGTTGCCTCCAGCGTTTCTGCGTGACCACATCGGCGATCTTCTCGCCGTCGCGGCTGCGCCGGATCTCACACCAGTGCGTCAATCCCTCCTCGTCCTCGCGCAGCGCGGAAAAGGTCAGCTCCAGCGACTCGCCGACATTGACGTTGCCATGGAAGAACAGATCCCGCGCGAACACCGTGGGCGGATCCGCGTCGCGACGCCATTGCCATTCCGCGCGATCGACCATGGCCTGGAAGCTGGCGAAGTACAGCAGGTCGGCGCCATTGAAGTCGTTGCAGGGGCACGGCAGGTATTCGGCGGCGTGGCAGACGCGATGCCGGGCCTGGTCGAGCCCGAGATGCGTGCCCCAATCCCCGCAGCGAAAACGCCGTGCCTGCAGCGACAGTTCCGCCGCCTGTGCCGACGGGCCGGCGCCGGCCCACTGCGCGGCCACGGTCGGCATGGTGCGCACGACCGAGCGGTTGTCCCGCTCACGCGTGCGCCGGATGAAGGTGGACAGCATCGTCACGCTGGCGCGGCGGTTTCCCTGCATGTCGACCACATGTTCGCTGAGGTGCTTCACGCCGCCCGCTGGCACGATGCGCGAGCCGACGCTGAACTCGGCGTGCTCGCCGATCGTTTGCGGCGCGGCATCGCGCACGCGGATCGCGGTGAACGCCGCATACACCGGATTGCCCTCTGTATCCCGGAAGTCCGGCACCCCCAGTCCGGCGCCGGCGGCCAGCAGGCGCCAGTGCAGGTCGCCGCAGGTCTTCAGCAGCCAGTTCTCTGACAGGCCGGTGTATGCCAACTGGGGCATGCCGGCGACATGGCGCGAGACGACGGCTTCCATGTCAGGCGGCCAGCGCGGTGTCGCTCTCGCCCGCGGCAATCAAACCGGCGAGGTATTCGGCGTCGCGCGCGATGCCGGAGAATCGCCCCGATCCCCACGTGTGCAGCCACGGCAGCCCGAGGAAATACAAACCGGCGTGCGCGGTCACGCCACGTTCATGGCCAGGATAACCGCGGCCGTTGAATACCGGCACTTCGAGCCAGCTGAAATCCGGTCGGAAGCCGATGCACCAGATGATCGAACCAATGGCGACTGCCTGGGGATCGAGTTCGGTGCGCTCGGCCGGCGGCGTCCACACGGGCGCATAGACGCTCGGCGGCGGCGCCTCGATGCCTCGCTCCGCGATGAACTTGTCGATGCTCGCGTTAATGCGGTTGTAAGTCGCATCGGCATCGTTCAGGTTGCGACGCAGGTCCGGCGCAAAACGCAGTTGGCCGTCGAGGTAGTCGTCGAGCACGCCGTAGAGCTCCATGCCCTCAGTGGCAAACCTGCGCAGGTCGATATCGCGCCCGCCGTCGCGGCCGGTGACATAGTGATTGGTGTTGTCGCGAACGCCCTCGCGCAGCGGATGCTGGGTGACCGGCAGGTCGTAGTACTTCATGTCCGCGAGCCAGTCCACGACGTCCCGCCCGCGATAGAAGCGCGCGCAACGCGGCGCCTCGCCGACGGCCAGATACACCTTGCGCCCGGCCAGGTGCAGGTCTTCGGCAATCTGCGCGCCCGACTGGCCCGAGCCGACCACGAGCACCGCACCCTCGGGCAGCGACTCGGGATTCCGGTACTCGGACGATTGCAGTTGCCGGATCGACGCCGGCAGGCGCTCGGCCATGCGCGGCACGATCGGCGTGTGATAACCGCCCGAGGCCACCACCACCTGGCCTGCGGTGAAAGCGCCCTGGCTCGTCACCACGGAAAATCCCCCCTGCGCGCGCGCCTTCACTTGCCGCACCTCGGTATGCTCGAGCACCGGCGCGCCGACCGTCCGGATAAAGCCATCGAGATAGGCCGTGATCTCATCCTTCTTCATGAAGCCGTGCGGATCGTCACCCTGGTAGGCATAGCCCGGCAGCGCGCATTGCCAGTTCGGCGTCACCAGGCAGAACGCATCCCAGCGTTGCGTGCGCCAGGTGTGCGTGACGGTGTGCTTCTCGATGAGCAGATGGTCGATGCCGGCCTGCTTCAGGAAGTAGCTCATCGATAGTCCGGCCTGGCCGCCGCCGACAATGATGACGCCGTAGTGCCTGGGCTCTGCGGCCTGGCCCGGATTGGTGTTGATGACGTGGGACATGTTGGATCCTTTGAGGCGAGGAATTTGGAGATCGGCTAGCTGCCAAAGCCGAGAAACTGGACGGTGGCGTCGTCCTGGCCCCGGAACCGCTGCGCGGCGATTTCCAGGATGCGGAGCTGGTCCATCGCGGCGGAGCAGGCGTAGCCATACCTGGCCCGTACCCGCTCGGATGCGACGCCCAGCGCGGTACGCGCGCGCTCGACGAACTCGTCCAGCGGATACGCCGTCCCGGCGGCAAAGTGCTCCGTGACGATGGAGGATGGGGAATAGCAGGCCATCTCGGTCTGGTCAGGCCAGCGGATGCGGAAATGGGTAACCGGCATGGCAGGTCTCAGGTTGGGGAATCGATCGGCGTGGCCAGGCGCGTCGGCAGGATGAATCCCGCCTCGCGGAAGTCCCACAACGTGGCCCGTTCGCCGGCGTGCGTGAGCGTGGCGACACGGGAATCGTCGATGGTGCCGATCCGGGCGCAGGCAATGCCGCGATCGAGGAAGCGGCGTTCGACCGCCGGCGCATCGCTGCCATCGACGGCCAGCAGGAAGCCATAGCTGGGGAATGCCGTCAGCCATCGCTCCAGGGGCACGCCATCGGGCCGGGGAATGCGCTCCAGCGCGATGCGGGCGCCCACCCCGGAGCATTCGAGCAGCATCAGCGCGGTGCCGAGCGCACCCGCCATGCTGATGTCCTTGGCAGCGGCGCAAAGGCCGTCTTCGGCCAGCACAGGCAAGAGTTCGAGATCCGCGCGCAGTCGTTCCCCCGGTGCGCCCGTCGAGGCGTTCCAGAACGGGTACGGCTCCGCGAACGCGCCGCGCAGGTCCACCGCCATCAACAGGCGCTGGCCGGGACGCGCCGCGAAACTCGACAGCAGCTTGCGCGCCCGGCCAACGATCGCCACGGCAAGCTGGCTTTGCTCGCTGCGTGCGTTGCTGTGACCGCCGACGATCGGCACGCCATAGGCGCCAGACGCCGCGGCCAGCCCCTTGAGCACCTCGGCGGCATCGGCGGCGCCATGGCTCCATAGCGCATCGACCACGGCCGTCGGCCTGCCGCCCATCGCATAGATATCGCTGACATTCACCATGACCGCGCTGTAGCCGGCGAACCACGGCATCGTGCGGATGAAATCGCTAACCAGTCCTTCGATGGCGAACAGCAGGTAGCCGTCGCCATCCCGCCATGCCGCGCAGTCGTCGCCGACATCGACGGCCATGGCCGCGTTGCGTCCGGCGGCCGCGGCGCCGAGCGGCGACAGCATGGCCGGGATGTCGGTCTTATGCGCAAAACCGCGGCTGCTGCGCAGGCTACGTACGAGATCGTCGAGGCTCATCGCATGGCCCTGCCTTCGGTAATCAGGCCCGCGTGCGGGGTATGGCAAGGCGGGTAATGGTTCAGGTCTGCCTGCATCAGGTGGTGAGGCCGCCCGAGCAGCGTCTCCTCTGCCAGGACGTTCCAATGCAAGCGCCTGAACAGGGGCACGTTCTGGCTCTGCACGTGCGCGAGGAAGCGCCGGCAGCCGATCGCGTGGGCGCTGCTCACCGCCAGGCGGATCAGCGTCGCGCCGATCTTGCCCTGGCTGCGGTATGCCGCATCCACCGCCAGGCGCGAGCCGAACCACACGCCCGGCTCGCTTTCATGGATGCGAACGGTGCCGACCACGGTGCCGGGACGGCCCGGCAACTCCGGCTCGAACCGCACCGCCACCAGCAGTTGTGCCACGTCGTCCACCGCGTCCCGGTCGTCGCCCGCGAAGATGCCCTGCTCCTGGCAGAACACGGCCTGGCGCAGGCGATAGGCCTGCTCCGCCTCCCAGGCGTGCTCCGCCCAGCGGATGCGGAACATCGGGATGCCCGGCACCTCGACGCAGAGATCGCTTTTCATGATGTCGCTCCGTCGGCCGCCAGTGCCGCCTCGCGCTCGTAGGTGGCCAGTGACGAGCACGCGCCGCACTTGCCGCAACCTGCCTTGATGTCGGACGAGCGCATGCCGGCGGCGTTCAACATGGCGCCGAGCGGCTGCAGGATCGACTGCATGAAGGCCGGCGAGGGAGCCGGGTGATCCTCCAGCGGCGTGCCGGAGATCGGCACGAAAGGCACCACGAACGGATACACCCCGAGTTCGATCAGCTCGCGCGAGATCGACAGGATGGCTTCTGCGGTGTCGCCGAGTCCCGCGAGGATGTAAGTGCTGACCTGCCCCCTGCCGAACACTGCGACAGCGGCCTTGAAGGACTCCATGTAACGGCTCAGCGGCACTGACGCCTTGCCCGGCATGATGCGCTCGCGCACCGCCGGCGTGACGACCTCGAGGTGCATGCCGAGCGTGTCGATGCCGGCGGCCTTCATGCGTTCGAACCAGCGGTCGTCGTCAGGCGGCTCGCATTGCGCCTGGATCGGCAGGTCGACCGCGGCCCGGATGGCGAAGGCGCTCTCGCAAAGGATGGCGGCACCTCGATCTGGCGTGGGCGGCGTACCGGTGGTCAGCACCATGTGCCTGACGCCATCAAGCAGCACCGCGGCGCGCGCCACTTCGGCCAGTTGCTCGGGCGTCTTGCGCGCCACCGTACGGCCTGCCGCCAGCGACTGGCCGATCGAGCAGAACTTGCAGGTCTTCTTGCGGCTCTCGTACCGGATGCAGGTCTGCAGGACGGTCGTGGCCAGCACGTCGGCGCCATGCAGCGTGGCGATATGCGAGTACGGGATGCCCTCCAGGGTCTGCAGCGCATAGAAGCGCGGCGCCTTCGGAAAGCTGATGCTCGCGATCGGGATGGTGCCGCGCATCAGCGCGCTGCGCCCCGTTCCGTCGGGCGCCTGCGCCACGAACGGCGAGTGCCACGCGGTGCTGGTATGCACCGGCACCATGATGGTCACGCCGTCGATGGTGACCGCCTTGTGGTCGGACGGACCCGCCCCGCCGCGCCGGCTGGCCGCGCCGGCAGTCGGGTCTTGCAGGCGCAGCCCGACGGACTGCAGCTCAGTCATCAATTGGCGGCTCGAAGCCGGCACGGTCGCGCTGGATGTCATCGCGGATACTCCCATGGAAGTTGGAGAAGGCGCCTGCCATCGGCACTGCCGTCACCGCCGGCCGCTCATTGATGGCCAGGCTTAGCAGTTCCGGGCGCGCGTAGTGGCCCACCGAATCCATCATTCGCTTGCGCTTGGTGATGAGCGACATGTCGAGGTCGGCGATGACCATGCCCTCGCCCTCGCGCAACGGCGGCACCAGGTGCTGGCCCTCCGGCGAGATGATTGCGGTGTTGCAGCCGCCGCGCAGCGCCTTCTGCAGCGCGGGATCGGTCGTCACGGAGGCGATCTGCGCTTCGGTCAGCCAGCCGGTGGCGTTGACGACGAAGCAGCCGGATTCCAGCGCGTGATGCCGGATCGTGACTTCGATCTGCTCGGCAAAGATCGGCCCGACCAGCGAGCCCGGGAACTGGCTGCAGTGGATTTCCTCGTGCTGCGTCATCAGCGCATAGCGGGCGAGCGGGTTGTAGTGCTCCCAGCACGCCAGCGCGCCGACGCGGCCGATCGCGGTGTCCGCGACCTTCAGGCCGGCCGCATCGCCCTGCCCCCAGATCATCCGTTCGTGGAAGGTGGGCGTGATCTTCCGGCGCTTGACCGCGAGGTTGCCCTCGGTGTCGAAGATAAGCTGCGTGTTGTACAGGCTGCCGTGGTCGCGCTCGTTCACGCCGAGCACCACGACCATGCCGTGCCGGCGTGCGCGCCCGGCGACGGCATCGGTGACCGGGCCGGGCACCACCACGGCTTGCTCGTACAGCCGCATGTGGTCGCTGCCGGAGTGCACCGGCGGCCGTACGAAGGAGAAGTACGGGTAGTACGGCACGAAGGTCTCCGGGAAGACGATCAGCTGCACGCCTTTCCCGGCGGCCTCGTCGATCGCCTCGCAGACCTTGGCCAGCGTGCCTTCGCCGCTCTCGAGGTCGGGCGCGATCTGGACCGCGGCCGCGCGCACAATGCGTTTCTGTGACATGGTGGCACCTGCCCTTTTGCTCAGACCGTCCAGGTGTCGATGATCAGCGCGTTCTCCTTGCGATGCAGCAGCTTGAGGTCGAGCACGTCGAGCGGATTGATCGGGCGGATGCCCTCGATCAGCGAGGCCTCGCCGTGGCCGTACAGGGCCTGCAGAGCGAAGCGGCAGGCGTAGACCTTGCCGCCCTCTTCCATGAACTTGGTGAGCTGCTTGTTGAAGTTCATGTGGCCCGGAAACGCCTCGTCGCCGAGCGTCGGGAAGCCGCGCTGAACGCCAAGGTTGACGCCGGGGCCGTACAGCAGGATCGAAGTCTCGAAGCCCTTGCGCAGCAGCCGCGTGGCCTGCAGCATGTTGACGAAGCCGATCGAGCCTTCGAAGGCGACGGTGTGGAACGTCACCAGCGCCTTCTCGCCGGCTTCGGCCTTTACGTCCTCGAATACCTTCTCTTCATAGTCGACCAGGAAATCGCCCTTCTTGTGGGCTGGTTTGCTGACAGCAGGCATGTTTCTCTCCGTTGCGTTGATGGGGCAGTGCGGTCGATCGATCCCATGCCGATCGACCGTCGGCGCCAGGCCGACGCGCCAATATCAGCAACCGATGTGCCACTCAATGCCTGCAGTCATGCGATCAAGCTCCAATCAAGTTGAAGGCGACAAAATGATCGTCCCAATGATCGCAACGACTTCGCCGTTGCATGCCACCTTAGGCGCACAGTGGCCGTCATGCCGACTTCATCACAATGCACGTTGTTGGGCAGGAACCAGCCGGGCGGCTGCGCGCGCATGGTGCACGAACGCTGATATCGCACCATCATTGAGAACTTCGGATGCAATCACCTGCGCGGCTTGGTGAGCGATCATTCGGGTGCTACCCTCAGGCACTGAATTCCATCGCATCGCGCAGCGGGAGACCACGGTGTCCAACCTGACCAGCCATTGGGTAAAACGTATCGCCGGCAGTGCCAAGCCTGCCTATCTGCTGATTCCGGACCTGATCGAGGAGGCACTGGCCGACGGCCAGCTGCGCGCGCGCGACCGGCTGCCGCCGCTGCGCGACCTGGCCGAAGCGCTGCAACTGAACTACACCACCGTGGCGCGCGGCTACAGTGAAGCGAGGAAGCGGGGATTGATCGACACCAGGGCAGGCAGCGGCACCTACGTGCGCGGGCGCGCGCCGGCGTTGCCGCTGCGTGGCGGCACGGGTGCGGAGATGACCATGAACATGCCGCCGGAGCCGCCCGCGATGACAGCCCGGCTTCGTTCCGCCATGGCGCAGCTGCTGGAGGCTGCCGATCCCTACACGCTGCTGCGCTACCAGGACTTCGGCGGAACCCCGGCCGATCGCTCCGTCGCCGCGAAATGGCTGCGCCGCTGGGTGCCGGCATGCAGCGCGGACACCGTGCTGGTCACGCCCGGCATCCACAGCGCGCTGGTCGCACTGCTGTCGCAGCTCGCGCGCCCGGCCCAGACGATCTGTGCCGACGCGCTGGCCTACCCCGGCATCAAGGCCATCGCCGCGCAGCTCAACATCCAGCTACAGGCGCTGCCCGGCGACGAGGATGGCCCGTTCGCCCACGCCTTCGAAGCCATGTGCAAGGCACAGAAGCCAGCGGCGCTCTATTGCAACCCGACCATCCAGAACCCGAGCACGCGCACCATGCCGCAGGCACGCCGCGAGCAGCTCGCCGAAGTCGCGCTACGCTACAGCGTGCCGATCATTGAGGACGATGCCTATGGCATGCTGCCGCTGCGGGCACCGCAGACGTTTGCCGCGCTCGCTCCGGAACTCACGTATTACGTCACCGGCTTGTCCAAATGCCTGGGTGCCGGACTGCGGATCGCATTCCTGCACGCCCCCACCGCCCGGCAGGCGCAGCGCTTGGCGGGAACCCTGCGGGCAACGACGGTGATGGCGAGCCCCATCAACACACTGCTCGCTACATCGTGGATCAAGGACGGAACGGTAGACGACATGCTCAAGGCCATCCGCGCCGAAAGCGCGGCACGGCAGTTGATCGCGCGCCATGTGCTCGAGGGCCTGGCCTATGACGCGGACCCGGAAGGCTTTCACCTGTGGCTGCCAATCCCGGCAGCTTCAGCGTGGAGCCCGTCGGAACTGGCGCTGCACCTGCGCTCGCGCGGCATCGGCGCGGTGTCGGCCGCCGCCTTCTCGACCGACGGCAACCCGCCCGATGCGATTCGTGTCTGCCTGGGCGGCCCGGGCGAGCGTGATGAGATCGAGGAGTCGCTGCGGATCATCGCGGAAACGCTCGACAACCCGCATCACTTGCATTCCGCGATGCTGTAGTCGATCACATCGGCGGCCGCAAGGTATCGATGCCCTTCACTCCAGACTCCGCACCCCCGCCCGGATCGCCTCGGCCAGCGCCATCAGCGGCCTGGCCAGCGCAGCCTCCACCGTCTGCGGGTCTTGCTGGGTCGACACGCTGACGTTCAGCACATGGACGCCGTAGCCGTCGAACCGCATCGGCGTCGCCATCGCCACGACCTGCGGTTGCCAGCAGGCGACGCAATACCCTTTGTCGTGCACTGACAGGACGGCAGTCTCGATTTCCTTGCGCAGGTCGCGCCAGCCGCTCCCCTTGCTCTTGCCGGCAAGGGCGGCCAGCATCCGGCCGAGTTCCTCGGGTGTCAGCGTGGCGAGATAGGCGCGTCCCAGCGACGTCAATGCCATCGGAATACGCTGTCCGCTCACCACCGTACGCAGCGACTGGCGCCGGTTGTAGCGGAACGACTCCAGGTAGACCATCTCGTCACCGTCGGCCACCGCCAGCCCGACATTGATCTTGTGCCGCATCGCCAGCTCGACCATCAGCGGCGTCGCGACCTTCAGCACCTGCGAGCTGTCGCGCATGGCGTGTGCCATGCTCAGCACCGGCACGCCCAGCCGGTAGGCGCGGAACTGGAGGATGTACTCGAGCATGCCGGTCTCGATCAGCGACTGCGTCAGGCGGCTGACCGTCGATCGGGACAGGCCGGTGCGCTCGGCGATCTCGCTGTTGCCAAGCATCGCGGAACCGGCACGGAACGCGCGCAGCACGGCGATGCCGCGCTCCAGCGAGCGGTTGGGCGTTGCCTTGCCTTGTCCTGGCTTGATCCGGTCGGTCTTGGGAATGCTGTTGGGCATGACAGAGAGGCTTGATGCCATCGCAGGCAATGCTACTCGATGCGAATGTCCTTGTCCTTCCTCGCTCCATTGCCTCTGTTAAGGCAGAGAAGTCGACACCCGGATCGCGCTCGAATTGCCAGATCCGTAGGGCTCGGTTGCCTACACGATGTTCTCCTCAGCCGTGCGCCGCGAGGATCGCCACGCCGTCGGCCGCGACCACACCCTGCCCTGCGGGCAACACGAAGACAGGATTGATCTCGGCCTCCACCATCGTGCCGTCCAGCGCGGCGACCATGCGCGAGAACGCCACAATGGTGTCGGCCAGCGCATCCACATCGGCTTTGGGGCGGCCACGGAAGCCGGTCAGCAGCGGGGCCGTCTTCAGCGCACCGATCATCTGCAGCGCGGCCTCGCGTGTCAGGCCGCCGTCAGGGGGCAGCAAGCGCAGCGTCGTGTCTTCGAACAATTCAGCCGTAACGCCGCCCATGCCAAGCAGGATCGCCGTGCCCAGCGCGTCGCGGTGCATGCCGAGAATCACTTCAACCCCGCCCTTGACCATCTCCTGCACGAGGTAGCGGCCCGGCGCGATGCCCGTGGCGGACTGGACGTCCGACACCATCTTCGCCAGCCTGGCTGCAACCTCCGACGGCGCGATGTTGACCGCGACGCCACCGACATCGCTCTTGTGCGTGATCTCGGCGGACAGGATCTTCAGTACCACGTTGCTGCCGAACTGCTGCGCTGCGGCCGTCGCCTCCCCGGCATTGCCGACCACGATTTCCCGCGCAACCGGTATGCCGAAGCCGCCAAATAGCGTCTTGGCCGCGGCTTCGTCCAGCGAGCCGGTGCCAAACCCGCTGAGGTCGGGCACGGGCAGCGGCGGTGTGCCTGCGCCATCGCCAATGCCGGCCCTGGCCGCGCGCAGCATCGCGTCAAAGGCCACCGTGCAAGCCTCCGGCGCGGAGAAGGCCGGCACGCCGCGGCGATTGAGCAGCGATGCCACCTCCGGCGCATGCGGGCTGACATAGGCGACCACCGGCTTGTCGCTGCCAGGCAGGCAGTCACGGATCGCATTGGCCATCAGGTCGGGCATGGCCAGGCCCGACGAACCGACGATCACCGCCACGGCGTCATAGCTGGGGCTGTCGAGCAGGATGCGGATCGCAGAGCGCAGCAGGTCGGGTTGCAGCCCGGCGAGGGTGACGTCGATCGGGTTGCGGTCCAGCGCCGCATGGTCGCCCTTCTGGAGCGCGCGCAGTTTTTCTGCGGTCGCGTCGTCCGGCGCGGGCGTTTCGAAGCCAGACATGCCGAGGCTGTCGGAGACGAGCGTGCCAGCGCCGCCGGTCGAGGTCAGGATCGCGATGCGGTTGCCGCGCAGCGTGCGCCCGGTGGCCAGTGCCGCCGGCATGTCGAGCAAGTCCGAGAAGCTCTGGGCGCGGATCACACCGACCTGCTCGAACAGGGCGTCATACATGCGGTCGGCACCGGCGAGTGCGCCGGTATGCGAGACCGCGGCACGCGCCCCGCTCTCCGAGCGGCCGATCTTGAAGGCGATGACAGGCTTGCCCGCCCGCGCGGCCTTCAGCGCCGCGCGGCGGAAGGTCTCGGGGTTGCGCACGCTTTCGACGTAGAGTGCGATCACGCGGGTGGCCTCGTCGTCGGCCAGGTAGTCGATAAAGTCGGCCAGGTCCAGGTCGACTTCATTGCTGGTGGAGATCAGCTTGGACAGGCCGATGCCACGCGCCGCGGCACGCGACAGCAAGGCGCCGAGGATGCCGCCGCTCTGCGACACGACCCCGATATTGCCGGCCGGGAACTCGTCCATCTCCAGCGCGCCGCTGGCCGACAGCGGGATGTTGTCGGTCAGGTTCACCAGCCCGATGGTATTGGGGCCCAGCAGGCGCATGCTGCCTGCGGCCTCGATCAGCTCCGCCTGGCGCCGCGCGCCTTCTGCGCCCGTCTCGGTGTAGCCGCTGGCCAGCACAATGGCCGCGCCCGCGCCGCGGGCGGCAAGGTCGCGCACGGCAAGGTGCGCGCGCTCGGCACCGAGCAGCACGATGCCGACATCCGGCACTTCGGGCAGCGAGGCGATGTCGGGATAGCAGCGCAATCCGTCGATCGAGTCGACCTTTGGGTTGACGGGATAGATCGCACCGCTGAAGCCATGCTTGCGCAGGTACGAGACCGGACGGCCGGCGGTCTTGGCAGGATCGGCGGAGGCACCGATCACGGCGACGCTGCGCGGCGTAACTAGACGTTGGATGGCGTTCATGATCTCAGGCCTTGCTGGCAGTCTTGTTCAGGAAAGCCAGCACGGATTCGCGATGCTCGGTGCTGGTGTAGCAGATGCCCTGGGCTTGGCTGCCCTGCGCGAACACCTGGTCGGCGGGCAGTTCGAAGGACTGGTTCATGATGCTCTTGCCCAGCGCGATGGCGGTGGCCGAGCCCTGGCTCAGTTCGGCGGCCCAGGCCAGCGCGTCGTCGATCAGCGCTTCGGGCTTGCTCAGGCGATCGGCGATGCCGAGTGCCCTGGCTTCCTGCGCCTCCACCTTGCGGCCGGTGAAGACGAGTTCCTTCGCGGCGGACAAGCCTACGCGACGCGGCAGGAAATACATGCCGCCACCGTCAGGGATCAGGCCCCGGTTGATGTAGGACCAGGAGAACGATGCCGATTCCGAGGCGATCACGAAGTCGCAGCACAGCGCGGTATCGGCACCGAGCCCGGCCGCAGCGCCGTTGACCGCGGCGATGGTGGGCTTGGGCATGGTGTGGAGCAGCTTCACGGTGTGGTGGACCCGTTGCTGGCGGCTCCAGCCGTTGAAGCCCACTTCGCCCGGGGGCGCCTCCGTGCGGCGCTGCATGCCTGCGACGTCGCCGCCGGCGCAAAAGCCCTTGCCGTTGCCGGTGAGCACCAGCGCGCGAATGGCCTTGTCGGCAGCCACGTGTTCCAGCGCGTAGATGAACTCCGAGCGCATGTCGTCGCTCATCGCATTGCGCTTGTCCGGGCGGTTGAAAGCGAGCAGTGCGATGCCCGATACGACGTTCAGTTCAATCAGTGAATAGCTGTTCATGGTTCGTACCCAGTCTGCCTGTTGCGGTGGCCGCGCTCAGTCGGCGGTGATGTTGGCTTCCTTGATGACCTTGCTCCAGCGCTGGCTTTCGCCTTTGACGTAGCGGCCAAACTCATCGGGAGACCCAGCGCTGATGGCCAGCCCCTCCTGCTCGGCTCGCTTGCGGAATGCTTCGGTCTGCACGGCCTTCTTTGCCGCGGCGTTCAGGCGCGCGATCACGGGTGGAGGTGTGCCGGTGGGTACGAACAGGCCATACCAGCTGTCGGCGGCGTAGTTCGGCACGCCGCTCTCGGCGATGGTCGGGACCTTGCTCAAGGCAGGTGCCTGCGAGCGCTGCGCGGTCGTGACCGCGACGGCACGCAGCTTGCCGCTTTCCAGGTGCGGGGCCACGGCGGCGGCCGTCGCGAACATCACGTCGACCTGTCCGCCGAGCAGGTCGGTGATTGCCGGGCCGGCGCCGCGATAGGGGATGTGGTTGATGTCGACCTTGGCCATCTTCTTGAACAGTTCTCCCGCCAGGTGCGCCGAGGTGCCGGCGCCTTGCGAGGCGTAGTTGAGCTTGCCCGGCTTGGCCTTGGCCGTGGCGATCAGGTCCTGCACGGTCTTGATGGGGCTGTCGGGGCGCACCACCAGCACGTTGGGCGAGCGGCCGACCAGCATCACCGGCGCAAAAGCCTTGTCCGTGTCGAAGGGCAGCTTCTTGTGCAGGCTCGGATTGACGGCATGGGCCATCGTCGCCATCACCAGCGTGTAGCCGTCTGGCGCGCTCTTGGCGACTGCATCGGTGCCGATGATGGTGCTGCCGCCCGGCTTGTTGTCGACGATGACCGGCTGACCGAGGTCTTCGCCCATGGTGAGGCCCATGGCGCGCGACAGGAGGTCGGTGCCGCCGCCGGGGGCGAAGGGCACGACCAGGCGGATCGGTTTTTCCGGGAAGGCCGCCAGCGCGGTCAGCGGTGCTGTGGCGGCGAGAACGAAGGGGATTGTCGCCTTCGCCAGGCGGCGAAGGAATCCCATGCGGATCAGGTGCATGCTGTTGTCTCCAGTGACGACTCTGTGCGCTGCGGCTATCAGGCTGCCTGTTCCGGGCGCGTTTGATTGTTGAAGACAGATTAATGCTTGCGTGGGGATCCCACAGCCCCGCAATTCCACTGTATGGAATTATGGGAAGGGGGGTCAGGCTTGATGAACATGTTGTTGTTGTTCGACGGCTCTCGCGGTTGGTGACATGTTGTCGTTGTTGAACCGCTCGGTTCCGCCCTGCTGGGCGGGTCACTTTTTGTCCGACCGACAAAAAGTAACCAAAAAGCGCGTCGCCTGCGGCTGGCCTTTATCAAGGAGGCGGCATGGGGGCGGGCGGCGGTGATTTCCGTTTTGGCGAGGTCGCGGTTCGAGCCTGCTACGCTAGGCGGGGCGGTGCCTGGCGTTAACCCGCTTTTGAACGATCCCCATGCAGGGTGTAGGCCGCCTTCTAAACCACCGTATCGCATCAACGCCTTCGGCCGCGCTGCGCGCGGCGTTCCGGGTCCTAATGGTTGCGATGCGCCCGCTTGTGGCAACCTCATGGGTGACAAACGAGTTCAAGCACATGGGTAACACCCTGAGGCCCGGATAGCCAAGGTAGAAACCTGTTACCTATGTGCTTGAACTGTTTTGTCACCTGCGTCGGTGAACTGTACCGGCCTACGAGAGCGGGAATCTGATGCGCCTGCGCGCAGCGCAGCCGAAGGCGTTGACGCGATGCCCTTGTTAGCAGGGGCCCACGCCCTGCATGGGGATCGTTCAAAAGTGGCCCTTCGCAAGGCACTGTCACTCACTCACCTGGCGTAGCAGGGTGGATCCGCGACCGGGCCAAAACGGAAATCACCACCGCCCGAACCACCAACACCGCCTCCTTGATAGCCAGCCGCTCAGGCGACGCGTTTTTTGGTCACTTTTTGTCGCTCGGACAAAAAGTGACCCGCCCAGGAGGGCAGAACCAAGCGGTTCAACAGCGACAACATGTCACCAGCAACGCGAGCCGTCGAGCATCGGCCGGATGGCGTTCTGGCCTTGGAGACAGTTTAGAGACAGTTTGGCCCGGCAGAGTTTGCGCGCTCTGCCTAGCAATTTTTTCCATTCCGCGCGACAGCACTCCCACCGGTCTTGCGTTCGCTCGGGGTTCCGGAAGTGCAGGCGTGAGCGGCTACACCGCAGCCCCCGCATTCACCTTCATCTTTGTACCACCATGTATGCCCAGCACATCCAGATACACGGCAATACAAGACCCCACCCTAGCCCGCTGCTCCAGATACAAAACCGCCAGCCACCGACACATCCCCCCTCCCACCCCCTCCTAGAATCCCTCTCACCTACCCAGGCAGCGCGGACTGCATCGGCGTATTTGCGCCGGTACTGCTCCGTCAAATGCAAAGAGAGCGACGAATGAATAAGCACGGATGGCGCTGGTCCCGCACCATGGGGGCACGCCTGTTCCTGATCCTGCTTGCCGGCCTGACCATCGCGCATGGTCTGTCGTTCGGCGTGCTGTTTTCCGAACGCTACGAGAGCGCGAACCGGGTGATGCTAGGAACGCTGGAAACCGACGTGGCCACGTCGATTGCCATCCTGGACCGCCTGCCGGCTGCTGAACGCCCGCAGTGGCTGTCGCGCCTGAACCGCAGCAACTACCAGTACCTCCTCGGTTCCGGCGCACCTGGCGTGCCAGAGATGGCTCAGCAAGGCCAGGACATCGCCGCGCGCATCGCCGAGGCGAGCGGTGGCCGCTTTCCGGTCAGGGTGGAGTCGATTCCCGGCGACAGCAAGCGGCTACAGGCGCATCTGACGCTGACCGACGGCAGCCCGCTGACCATCGACGTACATCCGCGCATGACGCCGATCGCGCAATGGTTGCCGTATGTGCTGGGGATCCAGTTGCTGCTGCTGATCCTGTGCTGCTGGTTCGCGGTCAGGCTGTCGATCCGTCCGCTGGTGGCACTGGCCGATGCGGCCGATGCGCTCGACCCGAACGCAAAGACTCCGCCGCTCGACGAGAAAGGCCCCACCGAGCTCGCCCGTGCTGCGCGCGCGTTCAATGCCATGCAGCAACGCATCGCCCGCTTCGTCGAAGAACGCGTGCAGATCCTGGCGGCCATCTCGCACGACTTGCAGACGCCGATCACGCGCATGAAGCTGCGCGCCGAGATGGCCGAGGACTCAGAGGAAAAGCGCAAGCTGGCGCATGACCTCGGCGAGATCGAACGGCTGGTGCACGAAGGCCTGGCGTATGCGCGCAGCGCGCATGGCGGCGGCGAGAAGGCGTCGCGGATCGATCTCGGCTCGTTCGTCGAAAGCCTCGTCTACGACTACCAGGACACCGGCAGGACAGTCAGCATCCTCGAGAACGCCGGCGGGGCCATCGAGACGCGCCCGCATGCGCTGCGCCGGATCCTGACCAACCTGATCGACAACGCCATCAAGTTCGGCGGCGCGGCGGAACTGAAACTGCGCCGCGAGCGTGGCGCCGTGCTGATCGAGGTCCTCGATCGCGGTAGTGGCATTCCCGACGCGATGCTCGATGCCGTGCTGGAGCCGTTCGTGCGCCTGGAACACTCCCGCAGCCGCGAGACCGGCGGTACGGGCCTGGGCCTGGCGATTGCCAACCAGCTGGCGATGGCCATCGGCGGCTCGCTGAAACTGCGCAATCGCCACGGCGGCGGGCTGGTGGCCTGCGTCACGCTCGGTTAAGCCCACACGTCACGGGCCAGGTGTGGCGGTACCTGGCGCGCGAGACCCGCATGCACCGCGCCCCCCACTATTGAGGTTGTTCCATGACACGCATCCTGATTGTTGCCGGCATGCTCATTGCCGGCATTGCCGGAGAACTCCGCGCCGCCACCGTGTGCCGCTGGGTTCCGTCATCATCTTGCCGGGTGGAGCCGCGACGCGAACGTCCGTCGCACGGGGACTGTTGACACGGTTTGGACCTTCAGCGTCCCTTGGCCCAGCGGTCCAGCGCGGCACACCCCAGCAACAGGGCGCTGGTCACAAAGAACACCGAACGCATACCGACATGCACGCCGATCTGCGCGCCGATCAGCGGCCCGACCACCTGCCCAGCGTACTGCGCGGACTGCAGGTAGCCCAGCATCTTGCCCGACTCATGCTCGGCCACGGCCTGGCGTACAAGCTTGGCGATGGCGGGTAGCAAGCCGGCGAGCGTCATGCCCATCAGGCCGCGCAGGATGGCCAGCGTCCACCAGTTGGTGACGAAGGCCTGCGGAATCATCACCAGCGCGGTGGCAACCAGGCAGCCGATGATGACTTGCCATGCGCCGATCCGGTCGGCCAGCGCGCCCAGGCGCGCCGCCGTCAGCATGCTGCCGAAGGCCGAACCGGCCATGACGATGCCGGCGACCGTCGCCAGGCGCTCGTGCGGCACGCCGAGCTGCGCGATGTACACGGTGATGATCGGTTCGATCGACATATTGGCCAGTAGCACCATGGTGGCCGTCACCAGCAGGGCCGCGATGGCCACGCGCGGCATCTTGCGGTGGGTGCCGGCCGCGCCGGGCTGCGGGCGCGACAGCGGTTGCCTGGCCAGGTCGGAGAAGTCTTCCCGGACGAAGGCGATGGTCAGGATGGCCGCTATGGCAATCATCCCGGCCGCTGCCGCGAAGGCGCCGCGGATGCCGATCAGGTTGGGCAGCAGGCCGCCGACAAGCGGGCCGATCAGGTTGCCGGCCAGGGCGCCGGTGGAGAGCACGCCGAGCGCCCATCCCGATCGCTCGGGCGGTGCCTGCGTGCCGATCATCACCATCGAGGCCGACGCATAGCCGCCGATCAGCCCGGCGGCGAAACGCAGTGCCACCAGCTCGTACACGTTGTGGGCCATGCCGATCATCGACATCACCACGGCCATGCCGATGGCGGCGCGGATCAGCATTGGCTTGCGGCCGAAGCGGTCGGCCATGCGGCCCCACAGCGGTGCGGTCAATGCGGTGCCGAGGAAGGTCACGCCAAAGGCCACGCCGGACCATTGCACGATCTCGGCAGAGGACGTGACGCCAAGCTGCTCGACGTAGAGCGGCAGGAACGGCAGCAACATGCTCAGGCTTACCAGCGTGGTGAACGAACCGAACACGCAGATGACGAGATTGCGACGCCAGTACGAGGCATTGCGGACCGCATAACTGTCGTCCGTAGCGGGCGTCGACGGCATCGGGAGAACGGTTGGGCACTTGCTCATGGCATACCACTCGGGGACAACAGACGGGTGATCGGAATGCTAGCAACGCAGGCGACGGAGCATACGCGGTTTATCGAGATAGCGGTATCAGCGCAGCAGATTGCTGCCTGTTTTCGCGTGTGCCGGGGCGTGTGCAGGACATGTGGCCGTGGCGTACACTCCGTGCAGGCAAAGAGATCGGCAGTCAAGGAGCCGGACATGGATGTAGCGGACCTGAAGTTCTTTGAAGCCGTGGCGCGCCTGGGCAGCATGAACAAGGCGGCGACGTCACTGCATACGGTGCAGTCCAATGTGACGGCGCGCATCCGGGCGCTCGAGCAGGAGATCGGCGTGCCGCTGTTCCAGCGCCATGCGCGCGGGGTCAGCCTGACCCCGGCCGGGGAGCGCATGCTGCCCTACGCCGCGCGCATCGCCAAGCTGGTGTCGGACGCGCGCCAGGCCGCGCTCGATGACGGCCCGCCGAGCGGCCCGGTGGTGCTGGGCACGCTGGAAACCACGGCTGCCATGCGCCTGGCACCGCTGCTCAGCGGCTTTGCCCGCCAGTATCCGCAGGTCCGGTTGTCGCTGGTCACGGGAACCAGCTGCAGCCTGACCGCCGATGTGGTCGAAGGGCGGCTCGATGCGGCGTTCGTGGCCGGTCCGCTCGATCACCCAGATCTCGATGCCGAAGCGATTTTCCATGAAGAACTGGTGCTGGTGACGCCGCGGACCATGCGCTCGCTTGAAGCGTTGAACTCTGCCGAGTACCTGAAGACCATCGTGTTCCGCCTGGGCTGCTCGTACCGGCAGCGCCTGGAGACGCTGCTGGGCGAGATGGGCATTCGGACTGCCACACCGCTTGAGTTCGGCTCGCTCGACACCATCGTCGCGTGCGTGGCCGGCGGTATCGGCATTACGCTGCTGCCGCGCAGCGTGGTGGCTGCCGCGGCACAGCAGGGCATGGTTTCGATCCATGAGATCGCGCCGGAGCAGGCGCATGTCGAGACGCTGTTCATCAGGCGCCGCGACGCTTACGTGTCGAGCGCCGTGCTGGCGTTCGTGACCGCGGCGCGGGCCCGCTTCGGCGCGCTGATGGAGGCAGCCTGAGGCAGCGCACGGAGTACGCCGCCCCCTTTCCCCTGCCTAGTGGCCGGCGCTCTGGCCGCCGTCCACGTGCAGGATTTCCCCGGTCACGAACGATGCCGATTCGAGGTACAGCACCGCGTCGGCGATGTCGCGCATTTCACCCATATGGCCCACCGGATGCAGGGCGCCGAGTGCTGCATGGGTTTCGGGCGGATGCATCGGCGACTTGATCACGCCGGGCGAGACCGCGTTCACGCGGATACCTGTCTTGGCGTACTCGATCGCCAGCGACTTGGTCGCGGCGTTCAAGCCGCCCTTGGTCAGCGACGCCAGCACCGACGGCACGCCGCTGATCGCATGGTCGACCAGGCTGGTGGTGATGCTGACCACATGGCCGCTGCGCTGCTTTTCCATCTCGGCGATGGCGAGCTGCGTGATGAAGTAGAAGCCCGACAGGTTCACACCGGTGACCGCGGCGTAGTCGGCGGCGGTATAGGTGGTAAAGGGCTTGGCCACGAAAATGCCGGCGTTGTTGACCAGCGTGTCGATGCGGCCGAAGTTTTCCAGCGCCGCGCTGATCACGCGCTGCGCGGTCTCCGGCTCGGCGATGTCGCCCTGCACCGTCACGATATCGCGATCATCGGACGGCTTGACGTTGCGGGCCGTTGCCACGACGCGGTAGCCGCGTTCGCGATAGGCCTTGACCAGTTCTGCACCGATGCCTTGGGATGCGCCGGTAATCACGGCGACTTTCTGGGAAGCACTCATTTCACACCTCTATGTAGTTGGATCTGGCTTGTTGGCCAATCGGATCGACGGGACCGATGGATCCAAATCTAGGGCATGCGCGTGGCCAGAAAAATATGGGTCGCGCACAAACTCTTGTACGCGCGGGGAACAAGTCAGTGTGTACCGCAGCAGCCGCCGTGTGCGGCTGGAACAAGAGTTATTACATCAAGGTAAAAGCGCCGCATGGCCGTGCGACGACGCCGTCGCACGGCCATGCGGCGCGACAGTGGTGAACTCAGTCGGGCTGCGTCTCGCTGCCAAATGCCTCCAGCTCTCGCACCAGGCTTTGCGCGGCAAGTTCGACCAGCGCGCGACCTTTCTCTGGCGTGGCCAGGCCCGGATTCGAGCCGATGCGTCCGTCCGGATAGCGCGCACGGAAGTCGAGCGCCTCGCGGATCGGGCCACTCGGTGCGATCAGGGGCGCATAGTCGGCCAACTTGATGGCATCAGGAAACGCCCACTGCGTGATCGCGATTTCGGACGGCGTGGCGTGCGCGCCATGGCCGGTGGGGAACAGGTCGCGCGCCAGTTCGCCCACGCCTTCCAGGTCCCACCAGTTGCAGAGCTTCAGCGCAACGCCGGCCCGGCGCGCGGCGAAGCTCGATTCGGCGTAGATCTCGGAGAACGCCGCCTCGATCGACGCGACATTGCCGCCATGGCCATTGAGGAACAGGATCTTCTCGAAGCCGTGCCCGGCCAGCGAACGGACCCAGTCGGAGATGGCGGCGATAAAGGTCGACGGGCGCAGTGAGATGGTGCCGGCAAAGGCCAGGTGATGCTGGGCCATGCCGATATTGAAGGTCGGCGCCACCAGGATCTCCGCGCGCTTCTCCGCCTCGCGGGCGATGATCTCCGGACACAGCCAGTCGGTGCCGAGCAGGCCCGTGGGCCCGTGCTGCTCGTTGGAGCCGATCGGCACGACGATGACGCGGCTGCGTTGCAGGAACTGTTCGACTTCAGCCCAGGTGGACAGGTGTAAATGCATGAGGGACTCCTTAGGTCTTGCTTGGATCTCGCGGCGCAACTAGCGGCGCGCAGGCAGCTTGTTGGTGAGAATGATCAGCGCGGCGATCAGCGGCAACGCGGCCAGGACCAGCACGCCGGCATGCAGGGTGCCCGTGGCCGTCTTGGCCCAGCCGATGATGGCGGGTCCCCAGAAGCCACCGGACAGGCCGATGGTGTTGATCAGCGCAATGCCGCCGGCGGCGGCCGGGCCCTTGATGTACTCGGCGGGCATGGCCCAGAACACCGTGTAAGTCATCCACAGCGACGTCGTGCCGAGCGTGAGCAGCACCAGCGTCAGGCCCAGATGGCCATCGGCAAGGGTCGAGCCGGCCAGCAACAGGGCGCCGCACAGCGCTGGGACCGAGGCGTGGTAGCGGCGTTCGCCCTTGCGGTCCGAGCGGCGGCCCATGTAGTACATGCCGAAGGCGGCGCCGATATAGGGCACGGCGGCGTACCAGCCGAGCTGCACGGTATCGGTGACACCTTGCGCCTTGATCAGGCTCGGCAGCCAGAAGCTCATGGCGTAGATGGCGGCGATGACGCAGAAGTAGGCCAGCGCCAGCCCATAGACCTTGGTATCCTTTGCCACGGCCTTGAACGAGTGCTTGTGCGCCGCGCCGACGCCGAGTTCGGCTTCGAGCATGCGCCGCTCCTGGTCGGTCAGCCACTTCGCATCGGCCGGGCGGTCCGGCACCAGCGACAGCGCGAGGAGGCCGAGCAGTATGCAGGGCAGCCCTTCGACCAGGAACATCCATCGCCAGCCCGCCATGCCGGCGGTGCCGGCCAGTTGCGTCATCAGCCACGCCGAGGCGGGAGCGCCGACGATGCCGCCGATCGGGCCCGCCAGGAAGACGATGGCAATGGCGCGCGCCATGCGCTGTGGCCCGTACCAGCACGACAGGTAGTAGATCATCCCCGGCGCGAAGCCCGCCTCGAAGACGCCGAGCAGGAAGCGCATGGCGTAAAAGGTCGGCACATCGCGCACGAACAGCATGCAGGCCGAGGTGATGCCCCACAGCACCATGATGCGGCTGAAGGTCTTGCGCGCGCCGACGCGCGGGAGCATCAGGTTGCTCGGTATCTCGAACAGCACATAGCCGATAAAGAAGATCCCCGCGCCGACGCCGTAGGCCGCGTCGGAGAAGCCGAGGTCGCTTTGCATCTGCAGCTTGGCAAAGCCGATGTTGACCCGGTCCAGGTAGGCAAAGAGATAGCAGACCAGGAGGAACGGCAGCAGCCGCAGGTTGATCTTGTTGTAAAGGGCCGAAGTGTCGTCGACGGCGCCTGCATTCGAAATGACTAACATGCCTGTCTCCAAAAGCGTTCTGTGATCTTTTTTCAGCGAGCTGCAGGGATATTGGCAGTGCGTGAGCTTGCAACCAACAGCAACTAAGCTCACACTTCGTTGCTCTGTGAGCAACACAGCCGCGGCCATGCGGGTCGGGTACGGTTGTGCTCTATTCGACACAGCGTTTCAGGCAGATTCCAGGCATGCGTGAGATCAATCAGCAGCGGTTGCGCTACTTCCGTGAGGTGATGGCGCACGGGACCATCCGCGGGGCGGCGGAAAGCCTCAATACCTCACCCTCGGTGATCACCCGGCAGGTCCGGCTGCTGGAGGAAGAGCTGGGCACAACGCTGTTCGAACGCCAGGCGCGCGGCGTCAGGCCGACCGAAGCGGCCGGCCATCTGCTGGAGTTCTGGCGTGGCTACCGGTCACACCAGGAAAAGCTCGAAGACCAGTTGCACGCGCTCAAGGGATTGCAGCAAGGCAACGTCCGGCTGGTCCTGAGCGAGGGATATGTCGATGCGCTGGTCAACGAGGTCATCGCACCGTTCTGCACGCAGTTCCCGCTGGTCGATATCCGCCTTGAAATCCTGCCGGTTGACGACGTGTTGAATGAAGTGGCCGAAAGCCGCGCCCATATCGGCCTGGCGTTCAACCCGCCGCTGCACCCGCGCATCGAATACCGGGCCAGCTCCCCGCAGCCAATCGTGCTGCTAGCGCGGCACGATCATCCGCTCGCGTTGCGCGGCGGCGAGGCCGGCATCGAGGACCTGCTCGCCTATCCGCTCGCGCTGATGCCGGAGTCGTATGGCATCGGCCATGCGGCCAAGATGCTGGAGTTCGCCGAGAACATCACGATCCGGCCCACGCTGGTCACTAACTCGCTGTCGGCGCTGAAGCAGCTGGTCGCTTACGAAAACTTCATCACGCTGGTCGGCGAATTCGCGGCGTATCGCGAAATCAGCGCCGGCAGCCTGGCGGCCGTGCCGATCCGGCATCCGCTGTTCCGGGGCACGCAGGCGCGCTTGCTGGTGAAGGCGGGACGGCCGTTGCCTGCCGCGGCGCTGGAGGTGCTTGAACATATCTCGCGGCGCATGTCGATGTTCGCCTCGGCTCGACAATCGGCATGACGGTTCTGGTAGAAAATTTCGCTTGTAATGAGATCGATTCCCATTTACTATTCGACCACTGCCGCACGGTGCTTCACCAGCCAGGCAGTCCGGCCAGATCCAGGGCCGCCGCGGTACGCGGCACCGCCCGGGCGCTGGCAGGGACAAGAGAATTTCCGGAGGCCGCAGCGCGGCGTTCGACACCGACTTTTGTGGGGACCGCTCCGTCACGCGGAGCGTTTGGCAGTAGCCAGTCTTCGGAAGATCGGGAAAGCACCCAGACCCCGCTTTCCCGATCGCGTCTTCCGCAGGCAAGCCAAGCCGCCTTTTTATTCCGCGCGCCGTGCAGGCACGGCGCGCCGCCGGGGACGACAAGCGCAGGCGCTTGGCCGGCCCCGGCGCTTCCAGCCTGAAATCCCGCCAAGCCATCGACGCCGCCCGCGCGCGGCGCCAGGCCGGGCGCCGCCCTGCCCCGGCGGGGCACCAGCCGCAGCAAGCCCATGTCATCCGCCATGTCATTCGAGAGGCCCGACCCGATCCACCTCAAGCGCGCCGGCCTGAAGGCCACCTCGCCGCGGATGCGGATCCTTGAAGTGTTCCGTACCAGCGCCCGACGCCACCTGAGCGCGGAAGACGTCTATCGCATCCTGCTGACGCAGGACGAGGACGCGGGGCTGTCCACGGTGTACCGCGTGCTCAACCAGCTGGTACAGGCCGACATCCTGCTGCGCCACAGCTTCGAGTCCGACCACGCCGTGTTCGAACTCAATGAAGGCGGCCACCATGACCACCTGATCTGCGTTGCCTGCGGCCGCGTGGAAGAATTCCGCGACGAAAGCATCGAGCAGCGCCAGCGCCAGGTGGCCGCCGACAACGCCTTTGTCTTGCGCGAGCACATGCTGGTACTGTACGGCATTTGCCCTGCATGCCGTGCCAGCGCCACCGACGGCGAACGCATGCCGGCCTTGCCTGCCGGGGCCTGATCGCCCTGCGCCAGCGATCCGGCGAGACCGCCCTCGCCACCGCATGCCGCGCACCTGAGGAGCCATCCATGGAGCGCCTGACCAAGCCGCTGTCCGAACTCAAACGCCTGCTCAGCCTGTGCCTGCGGCAGGAACCCGGCTGCCACGACTGCCAGCTGCGCGCCGTATGCGTGCACCGGCCGGACCATACCGGCTGCAACTGGAGCGCCGAAGTCGATTTCCCCGAGCGCACGGAGGCCGATGCCGTGCGTCACCTGCGCCAGGCGCGGCGCGTGGTGATGATGGTGCGCGAGCAGTACAACGTGGCCGCCGGGACGGCCATGGGGTCGCGGGCGGCGCACGGCTGAAAGCCCTACGCGCCGCGACGGTCGCGGAGTTCCCGGTCAGATGTCGAGCTGTGCCACAGCGATGCCGAGTGCGGCGGCGATGCGCTCACGCGAAGACTTGCACAGGCGGATACTGTTCTCCTGCTGCGCATAGGCCGGCTGCGAGATATCGAGCCGCGCCGCGACGTCCGCCTGCGTGAGCCCGAGATGCTCGCGCCAGGCGCGCACGGGCGGCACATCGTCAGCGAGCACACGACGCACCACTCCATGCGGAATCAGGTCGCCTGCGCGCGCGTATTGCTCGACATAGTTGGCGTAAGGAATCACTACGAACGCAGGCTTGCCGTCGTGGCCGATGATGGTCTGGATCTTCATGACCCGACTATATCGCCACCCGGATCCTCAGACGCCAGGGACGTGAACGCCAAGCCATGATTTCGGTTCGTTACGACGTCAACGACCAGGCACCGCCTGTCCTTGCGCCGCGGCCTTAGCCCCCGCCACCGGCCGCAACACCAGCCACACGGCCACCCCGATCAGCACACCGCCCACCGCATGCGCCCATGACAGCGCCTCGCCCAGGAACAGCGCGCCCCAGACGATGCCGAACGGCGGAATCAGGAAGGTGACGGTCAGCGAGCGCACCGGACCGAGGTCGGCAATCAGCCGAAAGTAGAGGATGTAGGCAAGCGCCGTGCACACGACGCCCAGCCCGAGCATGGCCCCCCATACGCCGGCGCCGGCAGCGGGGAGCGTGTTATGGCGCCACAGCGCCGCAACGCAGAACGGCAGCAGGAACAGCGTCGCACCCACCATGCTGCCGGCGGCCACCAGGCGGCTGTCGAGCCCGCCGCGCTCGGTGATCCAGCGCCGCGCCAGGAAGCCGGCCAGGCCGTAGCAGGCGGTGGCCACCAGGCACGCCAGGGCGCCCAGCATAACGTCCGTCGAGAATGCCACCGGCCCGGTGCGCGTCAGCACCGCAACCCCGCCCACGCCCAGCAGGACGCCCAGCGCCTTGGCGCGCGTGAGCCGTTCGGAGAAGGCGACCGCGCCGATCAACACGCCCATCAGCGGTGTCATGGCGTTGAACACCGCCGAATAGCCCGCTGGCAGCCACAGCGCCGCGATCGCGTACATCACGAACGGGATGCCGGAATTGACCACCCCCAGCACCAGCACCGCGCGCCATTTGCCGCGCATGTCCCAACGCAGGCGCGGCAGCGGCAGGCAGGCGGCCAGCGTGACGGCGCCGATCAGGACCCGTATGAAGGCCGTCGGCATCGGTCCCAGCACCGGCGCGCCGATGCGGATAAACAGGAAACTGGCGCCCCAGATGGCAGCCAGGGCAAGCAGTCGGGCGAGGTCGGCGGGTTTCATGGCGGGGAAGAAGCGCTGGGCAGGCCAGGGCGGTGAAGGGGTTGGCGCGATTTGACGCCTGTCCGGGGCGTGCCGCAAGCTGGTTTCGGACCTATGCCTCGGTCGGTCATTGCACCGCCACCGCCAGCCAAGCAGGTTTTTAATGGGCCATTGACTGATCTACAACGCTGTTAGGCGACGTTTTCAGCACAATGTCACACAAAAACAACTCGATTTTTGCGAAGTGCTTGCTCTCATACCCCCCGCAGGAGGGGAGGCCGAAACGGATACGTGACAATCCGCATTCGATTAAATTAAACTCTGGTCTGCGCCAGAGTTAATTGACCCCTCCGACGCATTCCCGACAAGCCGCCAGGATTCTGGCGGCTTCTTTTTTTGTGCCGACGGTAAAATGCGCAGCTTCCAGGCGCCGGTCTGTCACCGCTCGGCCGTGGCGATCCTCGCGCCCCCAGGTGCTCCCAGTAGCACAACGTCTGCAATCCCGAACATCCGAACGCCACCCGCGTCAACCGCTGCCGCAGCTGCTGCGTTCCCAGCCACATGAAACGACAGTTCCTTGGCCTGCTTGCCCGCGTCTACGTCCTCCAATTCGCCCTCGAAGTCCCGGCCACGGTGGCGATGCTAGCCGACATGCTGCTGGAGTACGGCTTCCAGGTCGATATCGGCACAGTGCGCCCGTTGCTGCGCGCGCTGCAGATGGAAGGTTACCTGGAAAGCGTGCTGCGAGACGGCATCGGCCGGGTCTACCTGCTGACCGAGCGCGGCCGCGAAGAACTGCAGGCCAGCCGCCAGCGCATCGACGACCTGTACCGACGCCTGCACGCTGGCGCGCCGGAGACCGGCGAAGCGCCACGTGAGGCCTGAACCCGCCCAGGCGGCAAAGACAATGACGGCAATGACAACGCGCAACCGTACCCGTTTCTGCGGAGCCCGCCCGCGCCATCCGTTGCGCGGATTCGCCCCGCTTGCTTCGTCTCCGCCTGCCCTTCGCAGCGCATGCTCGATTCGGCCAGAAGGCGGTCGCGGATGGCGTTGGCCCAGCCGAAGTCGTTCCTGATCAGGCGCTTCTCGTCGTCGGCAAGTTGCTGATATCGCCCGGGGGCTTACGGCTCGCGCAAGTCGTCGCCGTTCACCGGCGCAGGGATCCGCTCCTCAAACCGGGCTTCCAGCAGTTCCCTCAGCGCCTCCGGTGGCACCGCCTGGCAGAACAGGAACCCCTGCGCCCCATCGCACCCCTGCTCCCGCAGGAAGGCAAACTGCGCCGCCGTTTCCACACCTTCGGCGATCACCTTGAGGTGCAGCTGGTGGCCCAGCGCGATGATCGCCGCGGCCACCGCCTGGTCGTGGCCGGGCGCGTCGACGTCGTCGACAAAGGACTTGTCGATCTTCAGCCGGCTGATCGGCAACCGCGTCAGGTAGTTCAGCCCGGAGTAGCCGGTGCCGAAGTCGTCGATCGACAGCCCCACGCCCAGCTCGCGCAGGCGGCGGAAGGTCTCGATGGTGGTCTCGCCGCCGTCGACCAGGATGCCTTCGGTGACCTCGATCACCAGCCCCTGCGGCGGCAGGCCGGCCTCCCGCAGGCAGCGCGCCACGGTGTCGGGGAAGTTGGCCTGGCGCAGCTGCAGCGGCGAGATATTGACCGCCACCTCGATCTCGCGGCCGAGCGCCTGGCGCAGGCCCTGGATCTCGCGGCAGGCGGTGGCCAGGGTCCATTCACCAAGTGGCGCGACCAGGCCGCTCTGCTCGGCGATGGGGATGAACTCTGACGGCTGCATCGGGCCGCGTTCCGGGGTGTCCCAGGCGATCAGTGCTTCCACGCCGGTGATCGCAAGCGTGGCGGTATCGACGATGGGCTGGTAGCGCAGGCGGAACTCGTTGCCGGCCAGCGCGCGGCGCAGCAGCCCTTCGATGGTGAAACGCGCCAGCGAGGCCTCGGCCATTTCGCTGGCAAAGCGGCGCAGCTGCGCGCGCCCGCCCTGCTTGGCGGCGTAGACGGCCGCGTCGGCGCACTTGAGCAGCTCGGTCAGGGTATCGCCGTCGTGCGGGAACACTGCCATGCCGATCGACGCCGTCACGCGCAGGCGCTGGCCGCCGACCTGCAGTTCTTCATTGATGCGCGCCTGGATCTTGGCGGCGATCAGCTCGGCTTCGCTGTCATGGCGCAGGCCGCCCAGCACCACGCCGAATTCATCGCCGCCCATGCGCGCCACCAGGTCGCCCTGGCGCACCGCGCCCTTGAGGCGGTCGGCCATGGTGCGCAGCACGTCGTCGCCGACCGGGTGCCCCAGCGAATCGTTGATGTGCTTGAAGTGGTCCAGGTCGAGCAGCAGCAGCGCCACGCGCTCGCCGTGGCGGCGCGCGTGCAGCAGCAGCGGCTGTGCGCGCTCGTTCAGTTCGGCGCGGTTGGGCAGGCCGGTGAGCGGGTCGTGCAGCGCGAGGTGGCGGATATACTCGTCCACGCGGCGGCGTTCGGTCAGGTCGTAGGCGATGGCCTGGTAGCCCGCCGACGGCGCGGGCGGCACGGTCGCGTCCGCGGGCAACGCGGCCGGATCCGCAGGCGCCGGCAACGCGGCCACCGCCATCTGCACCGGCATGCGCGAGCCGCCCTTGCGCACCCAGGTCCATTCGCGTTCATCGCTCAGGCCCAGCCGCGCCTTGGCCACCAACGCGGGCAGGCCACCGGGGACCGGCTCGCCCAGCTCTTGCGAGAGGGCCCGCGCATGGGACGCCAGTTCGTCGGCGACATGCAGCCCCGTCATGCGCATGCGGCCAACCAGTTCGGCCGCGGTGTACCAGAGCATGCGCTCGCCTGCGGGGTTGATGCCGGTGATGCGGCCGTCGTCATCGAAGGTGATCACGCAGAACGCGGCATGCTCGAGCAGCCCCGCGTAGCGCGCTGCCTGCAACGCGCGGTCTTGCTGCGCCTCCCGCACGGGCTGCAGGTCGGTGATCGCCCACTGCCAGTGCGCGGAGCCGCCGTCGACGCCGGGCAAGCGGGCCGCGCCGGCGCTCAGCGCGAAGCGGCTGCCGTCGTCGCGCACCCCGGTCAGCTCGCGGTGTGCCGCGGGCAGTGCCGCCGCGCCGCCGGGAACCACGCCGGTCGCGCCGGGTACGAGGGTGTCCAGGCTGCGCCCGGCAAGCGCACCGGGAGCGGCGCCAAACAGCTGCCCGGCGCGCTCGCTGGCGCTCACCACCACGCCCTGCGCATCGGTCACGATAAAACCGTCCGCGGCTTGCGCCATGCAGGCCCGCAGCATCGCGCTGTCGTCTTCCCAGGCATGCACGGCCTGCGCTTCGCGTTGCCGTGCGGTGCGGCGCTGGCGGGCCAGCGCGTAGGTGAGCCAGGCCAGCAGCACGGTGACCAGCGAGCCTGCGGCAAGCGCCAGGCGGGCCTGCTGCGGGCCGTACGCGGCTTCGAAGGCGGGGCGGGTGGCGCCGCGCAGCGTCCAGGTGCCGCCGCCGTACTGGATCAAGCGTTCGCCGCGCAGCCACGGGGCGCTGCCGTCGTCGCGCCGCTCGCCCTCGGTCGGCTCGCCGGACAGCAGCGCACCGGGCACGCCGGGGCTGCCTTCATGCAGCGACAGCTCCAGCTCGGCCGCTGCCGGCCCACTGACCGCGCGCATCAGGTCGCCCAGGCGCAGCGACACGTAGGCATAGCCCACCACCGCCTGGCGCCGCTGCGCCACCGTGCTGACCGCCACCCCGCCGCCATAGACGGGCAGGATTACCAGCGCGCCATGCTGCGGTACCGAGGCTTCGGATTCGCGGATCAGTTCGAGCCGGCGCGTGAGTCGCGGTTCGCCGCTGTCTCGGGCCGCCTCCAGCGCGGCGCGCCGGATCGGCTCGGACAGCATGTCGAAGCCCACGGCTCGGGCGTTCCTGCCTGCCAGCGGTTCGATATAGAGGATCGGCGCATACAGGTCGCGCGGACCGGGGGGATAGATCTCGTAGCTGACCAGCCCGTCGGCGCGCGCGCCCTGCACCAGCCGCGCGGCATGCTGCGGCGTCGTCAGCGGAGCGTAGCCGATTGCCTGGGTACCGGCGGGCAGTTCGTCGAGCTGGGCGGTGTAGAGGTAGTTGCGCCACTGGGTGCGCGAGGTGGCGGGGTTGGCCGTGATCAGGCCGGCAGCGCCGCGCAGCAGGCGTTCGTTCTCCAGCATGCGCTCGCGCAGCGCGCTGCTGGCCTGTCCCAGCAGCACGTCGAAATGCTGCTGCGCCAGCTGGTGCTCGAGCCGCTGCGCCTGGCGCCACGCCCCCGCCGTCAGCAACGCGCCGCCGGCCGCGACCAGCAGCGACAGCAAGGCAGGGGAAAGCGCAGTCAGTCTCATGGTCGATTGGTTACGGCGTGTGCGGAGGTCGCGCCTGCCGCGAGTTTGCACGCGGGCCTGGGGCTCGATGGTGCGGGCCGGGTAGCGCGCGCCGCCGCGCGCATGCCTGAGCCGCGCATCGCCACGTGCCTGCGCCGCATGCCCCGTATTCACGCGGCACTATACCGTGCGGCGCCTTGCCAGCACACCCCCCGCCCGCCTAGCTGGACACCGGCCTTGCACGCCCTTGACACCGCTCAGGGGAACGCAGCACAGGGGCTACTGTCAAACCCGCCTTGTCAAAACCCCGGTTGCCCGCCTGCCCCGTCGCGGCACGGTATGGTAGGGTTGCATCGGAGGCGCCCCCCCGAGATGCGCGTCTGCAGTCACCGGCTGGCCGCTGCACCGCACCGGCCCCACCGCCCCCGCCCGGGCCACGCCACACCGGTTTGTGCCCAACCTGCGCCCACCCTCGCGCCCACATGCCCGTCTACACGCCCACGCTGAAAGCGCGCATTGCGATCATTACCACTGTGCTGGCCGCGGTGTTCGGCACCGGCATCATCCTGGCCTCCCTGTACGATGCGCACCGCGACCTGCATGCTGCACTGCAGGCGCAGCAGGATTCCGTCGTCAAGCTGACCGCCGACCAGCTCGACACCGCCATGGACGACCGCATCATGCTGCTGTCGCACCAGGCCGACCAGCTCGGCCGCATCCTTGCGCAGGCGCACGGGGCCCAGGCCGCCGCGGTACGGCAGCGCGCCCTGGATACGCTGGCGGCGGCGATCCCGGTGCCGGCCGCGTTCAACGCGCTGCTGGTCGCCGACACGCAAGGCAACATCGTCAGCACCACTGGCCCGCCCGCCGAGGTGAGCGACCGCGGCTACTTCCGCGAGGCCGCGCGCACGCTGGCGCCGGTGGTCTCCGCGCCGATCCGCTCGCGCACCACCGGCCGGCTCGGCGTGATTGTGACCGTGCCGGTGCTGTCGCCGCAGAAGACCTTCGCCGGCCTGGTGGGCGGGTGGCTGGACATGTCCAGCAGCAATTTCCTGGTCGAGATCCTGCACAACCGCCTGGGCACCACCGGCTACTACTGCCTGGTGTCGGCGGGGCGCGAGCCGGTCTATATCCGCCACCCCGACCCGGCGCAGGCGCGCCAGCCGGCGCTGCCCGTGAACGACACCTGCGGCGAGGACGACAGCCCCGCGCCGCTGGAATTCCTCACGCCGGCGCGGCCGGTGATCGCGCGCTACCTGATGTCGACCACGGGCTGGGAACTGGTGGCGCTGCTGCCCGCGCGCGAAGCCTACGCGCCGCTGCACCAGATGCAGCAGCGCTTCCTGGGCCTGGCCGGGCTGGCCATGGCCGCGGTGGCCGTGCTGATCTGGCTGGCGGTACGCCGCCAACTGGCGCCGCTCACGCGGCTGCACAAGGTGGTGCTGGCCAGCGCCAACGACCTGTCCGCGTTCGAGCGGCTGCCCACGCGCCAGCAGCGCGACGAGATCGGCGACCTGTCGCGCGCCTTCATCAAGCTGATGCGCGACGTACGCGACCGCCGCCAGGCGCTGGACCGCAGCGAGAGACGCCTGCGCGCGGTGACCGACACGCTGCCGTCGCTGCTGGCCTTTATCGATACCGAGGAGCGCTATATCTTCAACAACGTGGCCTACGAGCATGTCTTCGGCCTGAAGCTCGAGGAGCTGCGCGGCAAGCCGATGCGCGAGGTGCTGGGCGAGGCCCGCTACGCGCGCGCGCAGCCGTTCCTGCAGCGTGCGCTGGCGGGCGCGGCGGTGACCTTCGAGTCCGAGGACAACGATCCCGAATACCACTGCATGGAAACCAGCTTCCGGCCGGAATGGAGCGCCGACGGCAGCGAGGTGGTGGGCGTGCATATCCATGTGCAGGACATCACCCAGCGCAAGCTGGAGACGCAACGGCTGGCGCGCATGTCCCGCACCGATCACCTGACGCAGCTGATGAACCGCAGCGCGTTCGAAGGCCAGCTGCAGGCGGCCATGACGCGCAGCCGCGAGCACGGATCGCTGATGGCGCTGCTGTACCTGGACATGGACCGCTTCAAGGCGGTCAACGACATCCACGGGCATGCCGCGGGCGACCTGCTGCTGCAGGCGTTTGCGCAGCGCGTGCGCGCCTGCGTGCGCGAGGCCGACACCGTCGCCCGGCTGGGGGGCGACGAGTTCGCGGTGGTCCTGGAAGGGATCGGGCAGCCTGCCGTCGCCCGCCGCGTGGCCGAAGCGATCCTGCAGACGATGGACGAGCCGTTCCGCTTCGACGGTGCGACAGCCGACGTCGACGTGAGCATCGGCGTAGCCTTCTACAACGGCGGGCCGGTGCAGGACCGCGAACTGATGCGCCTGGCGGACGTGCTGCTGTACCGCGCCAAGGGCGCGGGCCGGGGCCGCTACGAGATCGGCCCGCCGGAACTGGCCGGCGAGCTCAACCTGCACTAGGCAGCTGCACTAAGCAGGCCCAGTCAGCCCTCAGTGGATGGTGCCGCCCGGCTTTCCCGGCTCCGGGCCTGAACTTGCCTCGCCCGCCCCCTCCGGCTCGAATGGCACGTGGCGTCCGTCGCTGGACTGGTAGCCGAGCTGCGCATCCGCGCCCAGCATCTTCTCCCACGCGATCATGGCCTGGGCCACCGCGTCGGGCGCGCCCTTGAACACCACCACGTCATTGCCGCAGTTGGGGCATTCGCCGCCGAACACGGCATCGATGCCGGGCAAGCCCGGCACGTCGAGCGCGTCGAAGGTGCCGAACGCGGTCTTGCAGTGCCCGCAGACCAGCTGGGCGGGGCGCAAGGCCTCGATCTTTGCGCGTGCCTGTGCCGCACGCTCCTCGGGAGTACCCCGTCGTTTCGCCTCGCCCATGATTGCCTTCCTTCCCCGTTGCTGCCGGTGTTTGTGTATGCATCGGCCCGGCCTGCGTGGCCGCGCCGTGCGGATGCTTGTTAGATGCGATGGCGTGGGGGTGGTGCCCGGCCATCGCGTCGGGTGACGTCCGCGAGGCACGCGGCCCGCCTTCCCGAACGCTTCGCGCTGGCCGCATTGTAACCAGCGCGGCGCTGCAATTACCGGGCCGACAGGATCCTTTCTCGCCTGCTATTGTGGATAACGATGCCCCGAGCGGGCGCGGAAGCGCCGCGCCCGGCACCGCGGGCATGCCATGCCGCACCGCCCGTGCCTGCGCCGTCCCGGCGCGGGCATGCCGCCGCCGGTGCCGGTTTTCACGGTTCCAGCCACCTACCCCCAAGGAGGACGCTTCATGATCCGACCCACCGTGCAGGAAAACGCCGCCCGCTACGGCGACTGCATCGCCGCCTGCAATGCCGCCGCCGCCGCCGCGCTCAAGTGCGCGGCTGCCTGCCTGGAAGAACAGGACATGCGCAAGATGGCGCGCTGCATCGCGCTGGACATGGATTGCGCCGGCATCGCCCAGCTGGCCGCGTCCTACATGCTGCGCAACAGCGAATTCGCGCCGCTGGTCTGCGAGGATTGCGCAGAGGTCTGCAAGTGGTGCAAGGAGGAATGCGAGCGCCATGACGCCGAGCATTGCCAGGAATGCGCGCGCGCCTGCGCGGTCTGCATGGAGCAGTGCCTGAAGGCGACCGCGTAGCGCCGCGGCTCAGGCCGGGGCCTGTGGTTCGAAGGCAAGGCGGAGGATCCGGCCGGTGCCCGCGCGCCGGCCGCGGTGAAGCAGTATGCTAATGGACTGCCCGCACGGGCCGGCCCTGGCGCCGGTTCCTGCATCGACGTCGCACAAGCCGCCGCGCTTGCTTGCCAAGGAGTCTGTCCATGTCCGACCCGTCCACCTCCAACACCCGCATCGAGAAAGACAGCCTCGGCGATGTGCCGGTGCCCGCTGACCACCTGTGGGGCGCGCAGACCGAGCGCTCGCGCCAGAACTTCCGCATCGGCGATGAAAAGATGCCGCCGGCGCTGATCGAGGCCTTTGCCATCCTCAAGCTGTGCGCGGCGCGCGCCAACCGCGAGCTGGGCGTGCTCAAGCCCGAGCTGGCGCAGGCGATCGAACAGGCCGCCGCCGAGGTCATCGAAGGCCGCTGGCCGCAGGAGTTCCCGCTGTCGGTCTGGCAGACGGGCTCCGGCACGCAGACCAACATGAACCTGAACGAGGTCATCGCGAATCGCGCCATTCAATTGCTGGGCGGCGAGGTCGGCAGCAAGAAGCCGGTGCACCCCAATGACCACGTCAACGCCAGCCAGTCCTCCAACGACAGCTTCCCGACCGCGATGCACATCGCCGCCACGCGCGCGATCCAGCAGCTGCTGCTGCCGGCGCTGGAGCAGCTGCAGCAGACCTTCGCGCGCAAGGTGGAAGCCTTTGCCGATATCGTCAAGGTCGGCCGCACCCACCTGCAGGACGCGGTGCCGCTGACGCTGGGGCAGGAATTCTCCGGTTACATGACACAGGTGGCCGATGCGCAGTCGCGCCTGCAGCAGGCCATGCTGCGCGCGATGCCGGTGGCACAGGGTGGCACCGCGGTCGGCACCGGCCTGAACGCGCCGCACGGCTTTGCCGCAGGGTTCGCGCGCGCGCTGGCCGACTACACCGGCCTGCCGTTCGAGCCCGCGCCCAACCGCTATGCCCTGCAGGCTTCGCATGACGCGCTCGCCGACCTGTCGGGCGCGCTCAACACCACGGCCTCGTCGTTCCTGAAGATCGCACGCGACTTCATGCTGCTGGGCTCGGGTCCGCGCGCGGGCTTTGCCGAGCTGGTGCTGCCCGCCAACGAGCCGGGCTCGTCGATCATGCCGGGCAAGGTCAACCCGACCCAGGCCGAAGCGCTGGCGATGGTGTGCTGCCGCGTGATCGGCAACCACACCACGGTGACGCTGGCCAACGGGCTGGGCACGCTGGAACTGAATGCCTACAAGCCGGTGATCATCTACAGCCTGCTGCAGTCGGTGTCGCTGCTGGCCGGCGCGGCCTCAAGCTTTGCCGAGCATATGGTGGGAGGCGTGGAGGCCGACCGCGAGCGCATCGCCGAACTGCTGGAACGCTCGCTGATGCCGGTGACCGCGCTCAATCCGCATATCGGCTACGACAAGGCCGCAGAGATCGCCAAGCTGGCGGTCAAGCGCAACCTGTCGCTGCGCGAGGCCGCGATCGCCTCAGGGCATGTGACCGAGGAGCAGTTCGAGCAGTGGATCGACCTGAAGGGGATGACGCGAGAAGTGTAGATTGCGGCATGCATGGGTGGCTATTGTTAAAGGATTCTGGCTAATCCGTTCAATCTCCACCCATTTATCCAGGGACAACCAACGTCCATGATAAGGCCATACCTACTGACAAGGAGCCTGACATGGCCGCCACCCAATCCCAAGCACAAGCTTCCACCCAACGCCGCGCCGCCCTGGTGACCGGCGCCTCGCGCGGCATCGGCCGCGCCATCGCGCTGAGGCTGGCCGCCGACGGCTTCGACGTCGCCATCGGCTATGCCGGCAGCGCCGCCCGGGCCGAAGAGACCGTGGCCGCGGCGCGCGAGGCCGGCGTCAATGCCATCGCCGTCCAGGGCGACGTATCGCAGGCGCCCGACGTGGCACGCCTGTTCGACGCCGCGCAGCAGGCCTTCGGCCGGCTCGACGTGGTGGTCAACAGCGCCGGCATCATGCCGATGGCGCCGGTCGCGCCCGCCAGCCTTGACGCCTTCGACCAGACCATCGCCACCAACCTGCGCGGCACCTTCCTGGTGCTGGGCGAGGCGGCCGTGCGGCTGGGTCAGGGCGGGCGCATTGTCGCGCTGTCGACCAGCGTGATCGCGCGCTCGTTCCCCGGCTACGGGCCGTACATCGCCGCCAAGGCCGGCGTGGAGGGGCTGGTGCGGGTGCTGGCCAATGAACTGCGCGGGCGCGGCATCACCGTCAACGCGGTGGCGCCGGGGCCGGTGGCAACGGAACTGTTCCTCGATGGCAAGTCCGGGGAGCAGATTGCGCAGCTGTCGAAAGTGGCGCCGCTGGAACGCCTGGGCACGCCCGATGATATTGCCGCAGCGGTGTCGTTCCTGGCCGGGCCGGACGGCGCGTGGGTCAATGCACAGGTGCTGCGCGCCAATGGCGGCTTTGCCTGAAGACAGGGTTCGCCACAGCGGCGGTTCAGCGGGGCGGCGCGAAGAATTCGCAGCGCTGGCGCGCAAGCGACTCCCGCGAATAGCCATGGCGCACGCGCAGCTGGTGTTCCACAGCATCGGCCTGGTCCAGGCAGGCGAACACCAGATCGTCCTTCACACGCTGCGAAACGCCCTTCAGGCGCGGCGCCTCGTAGGCAATCTGGCGCGCGCGGCAGCGCAGGAACAGCAGCGTTTCCTGCGTGGCGGCGACCAGTTGGTCGTGTTCGATCCGCTTGCATTCGACCAGGTCCTGGGCAAGGGCGCTGGCGCCGGCAAAGAGCAATGGCAGGCACAGCCATCGGCGCAACAAGCGGTGCATGGCAAACGGGGGGCGCGGTAGGCCAGTTGAGGGTACGGATCGCATCATTGCCCAGACCCGCGCACAGTGCAAGCCACAGTGCGTGCAATAACCAGTTGCATCACTCGTTGCATCCCCCGTTGCGGCCTCGGCTCGGCCCGGCGCGCGGGCCGCAGGCCGGATACAGTTTCCAGCCAGATGGACAATCGCCCGCCAGCCCTGATGCCACCGTGGCACGGGTCCGGCCTTGCTGCATCGCAGCACATCCAAGGGGTGGGCAGGCCTCTCCGATCAGGCTACGCTTTGCCGGCAAATGCGCCGCAGTGCGCGCCAGTTCACGCCCCAGACCGACGGGCTCCCGCCCGGCCTTCCCCGTGTTCCCCTTGCCGCCCCACCGCTCAGGTGGCCATGCGGCGGCCTGTCCAATGGCTATCCTTCCGGCGTGCGCCGCCAGCACTGCGAAGCGGGACCTGACCCGCGGTTGCCCCGCACCGCCCTGACTGCAAGACAACAACATGACCGATCTCACCGCTAACCCCGCCCAGACGGCCGGCCCGAGCCGCGATGAAGTGCGCAAGCGCATCTACGCCATCGTCGCCGCCTCCTCGGGCAACCTGGTCGAATGGTTCGACTTCTACGTCTATGCCTTCTGCGCGATCTATTTCGCGCCGTCGTTCTTCCCCAAGTCCGATCCCACCGCGCAACTGCTGAACACCGCGGGCGTGTTTGCCGCCGGCTTCCTGATGCGGCCCATCGGCGGCTGGCTGTTCGGCACCATCGCCGACCGCCACGGGCGCAAAAACTCGATGCTGATCTCGGTGGTCATGATGTGCGCGGGTTCGCTGCTGATCGCGTGCCTGCCCACCTATGACAGCATCGGCAACTGGGCGCCGGCGCTACTGCTGCTCGCGCGCCTGATCCAGGGCCTCTCGGTCGGGGGTGAATACGGCACCACCGCCACCTATATGAGCGAGGTGGCGCTGCGCGGCCGGTGCGGCTTCTTCTCGTCGTTCCAGTATGTGACGCTGATCGGTGGCCAGTTGCTGGCGGTGCTGGTGGTGGTGATCCTGCAGCAGCTGCTGGACGAGTCCGAACTCAAGGCGTGGGGCTGGCGCATCCCGTTTGTGGTCGGCGCGATCACCGCGGTGGTGGCGCTGTTCCTGCGCCGCACACTGCACGAGACCTCGTCGGCTGCCAGCCGCAGCAGCAAGGAGGCCGGCAGCGTGGCCGAGCTGTTCCGCAACCACAAGGCGGCCTTCTTCACGGTGCTGGGCTATACCGCGGGGGGTTCGCTGATCTTCTACACCTTCACCACGTACATGCAGAAGTACCTGGTCAACACCGCCGGCATGTCGATCAAGACCGCCAGCTATGTGATGACGGGGTGCCTGTTCCTGTACATGTGCATGCAGCCGGTGTTCGGCGCGCTGTCCGACCGTATCGGCCGGCGCAACAACATGCTGATGTTCGGCGCGCTGGGCGCGCTGTTCACGGTGCCGATCCTGACCGCGCTGGGCCAGGTCGGCAGCCCTGAACTCGCCTTCGTGCTGATCGCCGTGGCGCTGGCCATCGTCAGCTTCTACACCTCGATCAGCGGCATCGTGAAGGCCGAGATGTTCCCGCCCGAGGTACGCGCGCTGGGCGTGGGCCTGGCCTACGCGATCGCCAACGCGATCTTCGGCGGCTCGGCCGAGTATGTGGCGCTGGGCATGAAGACGCTCGGCCACGAGACCGCGTTCTACTGGTACGTGACCGCGATGATGGTAATCGCCTTCTTCGTCAGCCTGCGCCTGCCGCGCCAGGCGAAGTACCTGCACCACGAGCACTGAGCCAGGCGCGGCGCAATGCCGTGCAACGCCGCGCGGGACACCCTGCGCCGGCATGGCAATATACGGGGCGGCAGCCGCACCGGCGCCGCCCGCCCCCACCGTATACAAACACCCAAGCCATGGACCTCAACGCCCTGCGCCTGTTCGTCGACATCGTTGACGCGGGCAACCTGAGCGCGGCCGCACGCAAGCTCAAGATGACGCGCGCCAATGTCAGCTACCGGCTGAAGGCGCTCGAAGAAGAGCTTGGCGTGCAGCTGCTGCGGCGGACCACCCGCCATGTCGAGCCGACCCCGGTCGGCGCCGGGCTGTACGAGCACGGCCGCAATATCCTGGGTGAAGTGGCGGCGGCCAATGCGCTGATCAGCAATATGGGCAAGAGTCTGCAGGGCCATGTGCGGCTCTCGGTGCCCACAGGGCTGGGGCATACGCTGCTGTCGCCGCTGCTGGTGCTGTTCAAGCAGCGCTATCCCGACATCACGCTTGACGTCATGTTCGACAACCGCGTGCACAACCTGGTGTCCGAGGACGTGGACGTGGCGCTGCGCATTATCTCCACCCCGCCCGATTCGGTGGTGGCCACGGAGATTGGCGAAGTCGACTGGATCGTGTGCGCGTCGCCGGGGTATCTCGCCGCGCATCCCGCGCCGAAGGCCCTCACCGGGCTGCAAGGACATGCGATGGTCTGCGCGTCACCGGTGGGCCAGAAGCTCAAGGCATCGGGCACGCGGCTGGATGGCGATGAAGGCCATGACGCGAAAGAAACCCGCGAGCAGGTGGTGCTCGAACCGACGCTCACCTCGGAAAACTTTGCCTTCCTGAAGGAATCGGTGCTGGCAGGCCTGGGGATCGGCATTCTCCCGATCTATGCGATCGGCGCCGAACTGGAAAGCGGCGCACTGGTGCCGCTGCTGTCCGACTACCGCATCAGCGTGTTCGGCAGCCGGCTCTATATGCTGACCATGCCCAACCGATACCAGACGCTGGCCACGCGTTACCTGCTCAACTTCCTGAAGACCGAGTTGCAGGCAGTGTGGCCGCGGCTGCACCGGTAGCCAGGGCGTTGCCGTGTCGCCACGTTGAGCGCGCTGACAGGCACTATATTAAGAGCACAAGGATAATCGTAGGCGCATCCGACTGAATCTGAGGAGCTACCATGGCCCTGGCTAGCACGCTCGCAAACTGCCTGAGCAGCAAGAATACCCAGTACGACATCATCCGCCATCCCTACACCCTCAGCAGCATGGCCACTGCCGAGGCTGCGCACGTTCCCGGAGACCGACTGGCCAAGACACTGTTGCTCGAGGACGACCGCGGCTATGTTGCCGCCGTGATCCCTTCGAGCCACCACCTGCAGATGGCCGCCATCTGCGAACAGACCGGACGCAACCTGGTACTGGCACACGAGGACGAGATCCGCGAGATCTTCAAGGACTGCGACCTCGGCGCAATCCCGCCGGTGGCGATGGCCTACGGCATGCAGACCTATGTGGACGACAGCCTGATGAAGCAGCCCGAAGTCTATTTCGAGGGCGGCGACCACCAGGAACTGGTCCACATGAGCGGGGAACAGTTCTCGCAGCTGATGTCGGATGCCAGTCACGGGCAGTTCTCGCGCCGCATGATGTAGCGATAGCGGCGCACTGTCGCCGCGGACCTCCGCGTGCGACACACGGCCACCATGGCGGGCTCGGCGCCCGCGTGGTGGCCGTTTTACGTTGTGTCGGGGGACTTGCTATTTGCGGCCGCTGCAATCCAGCTTGTACCGGCCCAGCACGGCCATGCCCTGCCGCAGCACCAGCCCGACTTCACACTCGCCGCCGGGCGGCTGCGAGACCGTCAGCGACGACACGCGCGTGGGATGCCCGGGCACCACGTGCAGCGTGCCGGCCTGCGCCAGCGATGACGCCGCATTGCCGCTGCGCGCGCGCAGCTTCAGCTCGAACTGCAGGTCCGCTTCCTGCGCGGAAGCGACATAAGGCACGACCAGCGCCGTGCCGTTGGCCGACTGGATATCCAGCCATACCTGCAGGTTCATGTCGGCTTGCATGGTTGCTCCCTTGCCTCGTCAGCGGTCCGGCAGCGCCGGCGCGCTGTCGTCCTTCAGGTCCACGCCCGAACGCCCCAGCGCCGCCGCGCCGCGCAGCAGGAAGGCGAGCCGTTCGGCCGCCTGCGCGTACGCAAGGCCTTCCGGCCGCACATTGGAAATGCAGTTGCGCTCGGCATCGGTGCGGCCCACGCGCGGCGCATAGGTCAGGTAGATGCCGAGGCTGTCCGGCGAACTTAGCCCCGGCCGTTCGCCGATCAGCATCACCATCTGGCGCGCGCCGAGCAACTCGCCGATCTCGTCGCCCAGTGCCACGCGCGACTGCTCGGCCACCACCACCGGTCCGATGCGCCACGACGGCGGCAGGCGCTGGCGCGTGGCGTCGAGCAGCGGCAGCGCGTGCGTCTGCGTGGCAAGCGCGGAGAGGCCGTCGGCGATGACGAACACTACGTCAGGGGCCTCTGTGGGCTGCATCGCTTTCAGCCGGTCCCGGCTGGCATCGTCAAGGCGCCGGCCCAGGTCCGGCCGCCGCAGGTAGTGCGTGCGGTCCGGCGCCGCGCTGTGCACGGCGACATGCTGCAGCCCTGCGGTGTCAAGCGCCGCGGTGACCGCGCCCACGTCCAGCGGCAGGTGCACCGCATCGCGCGCCTGCGCATGCGCCAGGCCGAAGGCCAGCACCGCATCGGTGGTCTGGCTGTGGCCGGTGCGGCCCAGCGCGACGCGCGCGCGCGTGAACTGGCGCAGGCGTTGCCATGGATCGGTATCCGAGGTGGCGGTGGTGGCGGGCGTGTGCCCGGACATGGCGTCGCGGGAAGGAGGATGGCGTTTGGCCGGCATGGCGCGGATATTCAGAGACTGTGCGCCATCTGCAGCAGCGGCTGGCGCGCGGCGGGCTCGAGCAGCCGGCCGGTGGCATCGGCAATGCCCATGCGCTGCAGCCACGCCTCGAACTCCGGCGCGGGGCGCAGCCCCAACACCTCGCGCAGGTACAGCGCATCGTGGAACGAGGTGCTCTGGTAGTTCAGCATAATGTCGTCCGCACCTGGTACCCCCATGATGAAGTTGATGCCGGCCACGCCGAACAGCGTCAGCAGCGTATCCATGTCGTCCTGGTCGGCCTCGGCATGGTTGGTGTAGCAGACGTCGCAGCCCATCGGCACGCCCATCAGCTTGCCGCAAAAGTGGTCCTCCAGTCCGGCGCGGATGATCTGCTTGCCGTCGTACAGGTACTCGGGGCCGATGAAGCCCACCACGGTGTTGACCAGCAGCGGCGAGAACGCGCGCGCCACCGCGTAGGCGCGCGCCTCCATGGTCTGCTGGTCGACGCCATGGTGCGCGTTGGCCGACAGCGCACTGCCCTGCCCGGTCTCGAAATACATCAGGTTGTCGCCCACGGTGCCGCGCGCCAGCGCCTGCGCAGCATCGTGCGCCTGCGCCAGCAGCGACAGGCTGATGCCGAAGGCCGCATTGGCGCGCTCGCTGCCGGCCACCGACTGGAACACCAGGTCCACCGGCGCGCCCTGGTCCATCGCGCGCAGCGTGTTGGTGACGTGGGTCAGCACGCAGGACTGCGTGGGGATGTCATAGCGGCTGCGCAGTTCGTCGATCATGCGCAACAGCGAGACGATGGCGCCCAGGTTGTCCGAGGCCGGATTGACGCCGATGGTGGCATCGCCGCAGCCATACAGCAGCCCGTCGATGATCGACGCGGCGATGCCCTTGGGATCGTCGGTCGGGTGGTTGGGCTGCAGCCGCACCGACAATCGGCCAGGCAAGCCGACGGTACTGCGAAAGCGCGTCACCACCTGACACTTGCGCGCCACCGCCACCAGGTCCTGGTTGCGCATCAGCTTGCTGACCGCCGCGGCCATCTCCGGGGTGATGCCCGGCGCCACGCGCGCCAGCGTGGCGCTGTCGGTCTCGTGCAGCAGCAGCCAGTTGCGCAGGTCGCCCACGGTGCTGGCGCCAATCGCCGTAAAGGCCGTGGCATCGTGGCGGTCCATGATCAGCCGCGTGATCTCGTCTTGCTCATACGGCACCAGCGCCTCATTGAGGAACTGCGCCAGCGGCACCTCGGCCAGCGCCAGCCGGGCGGCCATGCGCTCCTGTTCGTTCGCCGCGGCGATACCGGCCAGCGCGTCGCCGGAACGGGCCGGGCTGGCCTTGGCCAGCAGCGTGCGCAGGTCGGCAAAGACATGGCGATGCGTGCCGATGGTGTGGGTATAGGCCATGCGTCGGGTTCCGTGCTGGGACTGCGACTGGAGGGGGCTTGGTGGAGCCGGGCCTTGCGGGTGCCGGTCTTCCCAATATAGTCACTCTTTGCGCACGTGGCCCGTTTGGGGGCGGCGGAGCGCCAGGAGCGACGCTTAAAACACAGCAAATCCTGTACCGGCTGTGGCGCAAGTCAGACGGCGTCGAGCGAACTGCGGTCGCATTTCTATGCTATGTCGTGCAGCGGGCATCGCTGATGTTGCTTCTGTTCGAAGCACTTCAATGATGGCCACTTCCAGCGATAAGCTTCCCACCGGCAATGGAGCGCCTGACAGCCCTCATAATAAGCGTCGGGCTCAACCATAGCCCGCCAGCCATAACCGCTACACGCAGCGACGCAACTTAAACACCCAGCCGGAGACGCTAAATGAAAGACCCCGACCCGACCAACGTCCCGCGCCTGCTCCCGGCCGCGTGGTACAGCGTCGGCGCCGTCGCCTACCTGCTGACCGCCCTGGCGCTCTGGACCGTGCTCCAAGCCAACCTGGTGGCCGCCCTGCTTTCCGGCCTGCTGCTGTATTCGCTGGTCGACGTGCTGGCGCCGCGGCTGATGCGGTTGCACCAGCGGCACGACGCGCTCGCGGTGGCGATATTGTCGGCGCTGATCCTGCTGGGGCTGTCGTTGGCGGGCTGGCTGCTGGTGCGCTTTGTCAGCGGCGAAGGCAATACGCTGGACGGGCTGCTGAACCATGTGGCCGATATCATCGACCAGTCGCGCGGCCGCTTGCCGCCCTGGGTGAGCGATGCGTTGCCCAATGGGGTGGACGAGCTGGCCAACACGCTGATCGAGACGCTGCGTGCGCATGCCGCCATGGCCCAGAAGCTCGGGGCCGAGGTGCTGCGCACCCTGGTGCATATCCTGATCGGGCTCGTGATCGGCGCGATGGTCGCGTTGTACCGCGCGGTGGCGCGTCCCAACCGCAGGCCGCTGGCGACGGCGCTGGTGGCGCGGGCGCGTACGCTGCAGGTGGCGTTCTCGCAGTTTATTTTTGCGCAGATCCAGATCTCGACGATCAATACGGTGCTGACCGCGATCTACCTGCTGCTGGTGCTGCCGCTGTTTGACGTGCACCTGCCGCTGTCGAAGACGCTGGTGGTGATCACCTTTATTGCCGGCCTGCTGCCGGTGCTGGGGAACCTGATCTCGAATACCGCCATCGTGGTGGCGTCGCTGTCGGTGTCGCTGCCGATCGCGGTGGCGTCGCTGGTGTTCCTGGTGGTGATCCACAAGCTGGAGTACTTCCTCAACGCGCGCATCATCGGCGCACGCATCCAGGCGGCGGCGTGGGAGCTGCTGATGGTGATGCTGCTGATGGAGACGCTGTTCGGCATCCCGGGCGTGATTGCGGGGCCGATCTTCTATGCCTACCTGAAGCGGGAGCTGGCAGGTGCCGGGCTGGTGTGAGCGCAAATGCCGGCGGGCGGGCAATGTCGGCATACCCGCCGTCCTGCCACGGCGCTAGCGCTCTCCGACGCTGACGTTGGCGCCACACCTGCCCGCAAGCACTGCGGGCCACCGCTCATGCGCGCCAGCGCCAGCGATCCGGGCTGTCTCTCCCGCCGCCTAGCATTTGCCGACAGGACAAATCAACGGGACAGCAAAAGCACCACACCTCCGGTTATTCCCTCTCCTTCATTGCCCGCTTCTTCTATAGGATTGGCCGCGCATTTTTGACTGGCACGAGTTGCCCTGTCGCCCTTGGATGCAGGGCGTGCCATACACGTATCGATACGCGGCTTACCGCCGGTCCCGCATGAAGCCATCCGATTTCATCCGGCCACGCGGGCAACATTTGAGGGATTGTTGATGTCCATGGATTCCAATCGCCCTGCCCGCGTGCGTGCGCGCCGGCAGGGCCAGCCGGCGTCGTGGCCGGCCGTGCGCGCGATGCTCTGCGTGGCGGCGAGCGCGCTGGTGCTGGCGGCGTGCGGGAGCACCGAGCAGGGGCCGGCCGGGACGGCTGCGCCGGGCAGTCCGGCCTACTTGCCTGCGGGCAAGCCAGTGGGTCCGCGCTCCGACCCGGCGATGACGGCGGCACGCCAGTACGCCAAAGTCATGTGGGATTCGATCATGCTGTTCGATCGCGGCAGCGCGTTTCCGGCGGACAAGGCCTGCATCGACGGCAACGGCGTGCTCCAGACCACCTCCTACACGTTTATCGCCAATGTCGCCGCCTACATCTGGAGCATCACCGCCGCGCGCGATCTCGGCTTCGTTGCGCCCGATCAGGCACAGGCAAAGATCGGCCGGCTGCTTGATGCCATCGCGTCGGCACAAGAGCAGGCCCGGCTTCGCGGCGCGCCGGGCGGCATGCTGACCTGGGCGGCAAAGCTCGACGGGGCACCGGACGGCAACACCGTGTCCTCGGTCGACAATGCATGGCTCGCTGCCGCCCTGGCGTTGGCGAAGCAGGCTTACCCGCCCCTGGCTGCGCGGGCCGGCGGCATCCTTGCGGCGATGCGTTTCGACAGCATGCTCGATCCCGTCAGCCAGCAGTTCCGCAACACCTTCGATCTGGGCACGGCCACGTTCTCCGCCGGCACGTATGGCGTGATGAGCGAGTCGCGGCTGATTTCCTATGTCGCGATCGGGCTGGGCCAGGTCCCGCGCACCCAGTATTTCCATCTCACGCGTGTGCCAGAGTGGTCCGAGCCGGCAATCGATGGCTCGCTCTATCGCACCTACGAGGGCGTCCCGGTCTACGAAGGCATCCGCAAGTACGCCAACTATGTCTTCGTGCCGACCGGGGGTGGTTCGGTGTTCGAAGCCTTTTCTGTCCCCGTGCTGATTCCCGAAGCGAAATGGGGCACGGGCAGCTGGGCGCGCTCGCATCCGAACCAGGCCAAGGCACAGATCCAGTATGGCCTGGCCAACTGGGGTGGCTACTGGGGCTTCTCGCCGGCCAGCATTCCCGCCGATGGCGGCTATACCGAGTACGGCGCCCCACCCATGGCCGTGGCAACCGGTTATTCACCGCTCGGCGAAGACGTGGCCCGGCGCGCCGGCCCGGTGGTCTCGCCTTACTCTGCGTTCCTGATGATCGAATATGAGCCGCAAGCGGTCATCGACAACATCAAGCGGCTGGTCAGGCGTTTTCCAACCCTGCAGCATCCGCAGTACGGTTTCATGGACAGCGTCGATGTCCAGGCGGGTACGGTCAGCCGCTGCATGCTGCTGCTGGATCAGGGATTATCACTGGGTGCGCTGGCGAACTACCTGACCGGCGGCAAGCTGCGCGGCTATATCGAGCAGGAATGGGGGTACGCGTTGCAGCCGCTGCTCGGTATCGAGACGTTTTCGATCCCGGCGCCCTGAGTGCTGCGCTGGTTGGACCAATAGCGCCGGTTCAGCCGTCCTGCTCAACCCGGCTGCGTACGAAATCGATATGGGTCTGCATCGCCGTGCGCGCCTCTTCCGGCCGCCGCGCGCAGATGGCATCGCACAGGGTGCGGTGCTGCAATAGCAGCAGGTCCGACGCGCTGTCGTCCTGTTCGCGCAGGCCGGTGCCGTTGATGGTGATGTGTTCGCGCAGCATGCCGATGACGCTGGTATGCAGGTGCAGGAACATGGTGTTGTGCGAGGCCAGCGCGATGGCGTCGTGCAGGCGCGCGTCGGCATCGGCCTCGGCTTCCTTGTCGTCCTCGGCGCGCGCGCGTTCGAGTTCCTCCATCAGCGCGCGGATGCGCTTGACGTCGGCGGCGTCGGCGCGCAGCGCGGCGAAGTAGGCGGTGGCACCTTCCAGCACCCGGCGGAATTCCAGGATGTCATCGCGCAGCGCAGGGTGGTCGGCCACCAGTTGCCCCCAGGGCGAGGCGATCCCGGCACGCAGCTGGTCGGTGGCATAGACGCCGGCGCCGCGCCGGCTCTGCAGCAGGCCGCGCGCGGCCAGGCGCTGGATGGCCTCGCGCACGGTATTGCGGGCGACGTCATATTGCTCGGCGAGCACGCGCTCCGCCGGCAGCCGCGTGCCGGGCGGCCAGGTGCCGTCGAGCAGCGCGGTTTCCATCCGGCGCATGACCGACTCCACGCGCCCGCGCGTTGCGCCGTGCCTCTGTGCCGCTGCCGTCATGCCGTCGCCCTCGCTCCTGTGCCTCCCCGCGGACTGGTCCAACCAATTTGAACTGCCGCCCGGAAGCGGGAATTATGCGCCGAAACGTGCGACCCCAGCACGTCCGGAGCGAGACATGAAGGATCGTCAGTACCCCACCGGCCCTGCGCCCACGCAGTGCTACCTGTTTGCCACTTGCCTGGTCGACCTGTTCGTCCCCCAGGCCGGGCTCGACGCCGTGCGGCTGCTCGAGCGCGAAGGCCTCACCGTACACTTTCCACGCGCGCAGAGCTGCTGCGGCCAGCCGGCCTACAGCAGCGGTAATCCCGACGCGGCCCGTGCCGTGGCGCGCGCGCAGCTCGACCTGTTCAGCCAGCCGTGGCCGGTGATCGTGCCGTCCGGTTCGTGCGCGGGGATGATGCGCCACCACTGGCCGCAACTGTTCGCCGATGATCCGGTGGCCGGGCCCAAGGCGCGCGCGCTGGCCGAGCGTATCTACGAACTGGGCGAGTTCCTGCTGAACGTGCTGAAGGTGGACTTCGGCGACGCACTGCCCGCGGGCCAGGCGCAGGAGCGCATCGTGCTGCATACCTCGTGCGGCGCCCGTCGAGAAATGGGTACGCGCGGCCATGGCGTGGCGCTGGTCGATGCGCTGCCCGGCGTGACGCGCGTGGAGCATGAACGCGAGTCGGAGTGCTGCGGCTTTGGTGGCACCTTCTCCCTCAAGCATCCCGATATCTCCGGCGCGATGGTGCGCGACAAGGTCGCCTCCGCCTGCGCCACCGGCTGCGACCGACTGGTATCGGCGGACTGCGGCTGCCTGCTCAATATCGGCCACACCGCCACGCATGACGGCGCGCCGCTGCAGGTGGAACACCTGGCGAGCTTCCTGTGGCGCCGTACCGGAGGTGAAGCATGAACCCGCTCAGCGCCCGCGAGCGCATGCTCGGCCGGCTGCGCGCCGCTGCGCCCGCCCCGTCGCCCTCCACCGCGGAACTCGACCGCCGCATCGACAGCCATTTCGAGGCGCGCCGCCGGGGCCCCGCGGACATCGATGCCCGGGTGAGCGCGATGCGCCTGGCGCTCGAAGCCTCGCACGCAGAAGTCTGGTGCGCCGGGGACGATGCGTGGCCGGCGCTGCTGGCTGCCGGGCTTTCCAACGCCGGCGTCCGCCGCGTACTGCTGGATCCATCCAGCCCTGCCGGCGCGGCGCTCGCAGGCGCGTTACCCGCGCAGATCGAGGCCATCGGCTACGACCGTCCCATCGAGCAGTGGAAAGCCGAGCTATTCGACACCGTCGACGCCGGCTTTACCGTGGCCCGTTCCGGCATCGCCGCGACCGGCACGCTGATCGTCGCGCCCGATGCGGGCTCGCCGCGCACGGTGTCGCTGGTGCCGCCGCTGCATATCGCACTGGTGCGGGCTTCCACGCTGCATCAAGGCCTGCACATGGCCTCGCGCGCCGAACGCTGGCGCGACGGCATGCCGACCAACCTGGTGATGATCTCAGGCCCGTCCAAGACCTCCGACATCCAGCAAACGCTGGCCTACGGCGCCCACGGGCCGCGCCGCCTGTGGGTCGTCATCGTGATGGACACCGAAGCGACGGAGGGCCGGGCATGAGTCAGAGCACGCTGCATTTCATTCCCGCGCAGGACTTCAAGGCGCGCGCGCGCGAGGCGCTGGACGATCCCAAGCTGCGCCAGAGCTTTCGCGGGGCGATGGATTTCCTGCAGGGCAAGCGCCTGGCGCAATTCCCCGATGCCGACGAACTGGAACGCCTGCGCGACCTTGGCGAAGCCGTGCGCCAGCACGCGCTGGCCAACCTGCCCGACCTGCTGACGGAACTCGAGGCCAGGCTCACCGCCGCCGGCGTGCAGGTGCACTGGGCCGAGACCGCCGACGAAGCGAACCGGATCATCCACGGCATCGCAGCCGCGAAGCACGCGAAGCGCGTGATCAAGGGCAAGTCGATGGCCAGCGAGGAGATCGAGCTGAACCATTACCTGGCCGAGCGCGGCGTGGACTGCATCGAATCCGATATGGGCGAGTACATCGTGCAGCTCGCGGGCGAGAAGCCTTCGCATATCGTGATGCCGGCGATCCACAAGACCAAGGGCGATATCGCGACCTTGTTCGAGCAGCACATCCCCGACACGCCCTATACCGAGGACGTCGACACGCTGATCCAGACCGGCCGGCGCGCGTTGCGGCAGGCATTTGTCGAAGCCGACATCGGCCTGTCTGGCGTGAACTTCGCCGCGGCGGATACCGGCACGCTGTGGCTGGTGGAAAACGAAGGCAATGGCCGGCTCTCCACCACCGTGCCTGACGTGCATATCGCCATCATGGGCATGGAAAAGGTGGTGGCGAAGCTCGAGCACATCGTGCCGCTGTCCAGCCTGCTGACGCGCTCAGCAACCGGGCAGGCCATCACCACGTATTTCAACCTGATCTCCGGCCCGCGCCGCGAGGGCGAGCGCGACGGCCCGCGCGAGGTGCACCTGGTGCTGCTCGACAATGGCCGCACCCAGGCCTATGCCGACGCGCAGCTGCGCGCGACGCTGCAATGCATCCGCTGCGGCGCGTGCATGAACCACTGCCCGGTCTATACCCGCATCGGCGGGCACGCCTACGGCACGACTTATCCGGGCCCGATCGGCAAGATCATCTCGCCGCACCTGCTGGGGCTGGAGGCCACCGCCGACCTGGCGACGGCGTCGAGCCTGTGCGGTGCCTGCGGCGAGGTGTGCCCGGTGCGCATCCCTATTCCGCAATTGCTGGTGCGACTGCGCACCGAATCCAATCGCGACCCGGAAGAGCAGGTTGCCAATCCGTTGCGCGGCCAGGGTGCCAAGTACAGCCGCGGCGAGCACCTGGTGTGGCGCTTCTGGAGTGGGGCTTATTCGCATCCCACCACCTACCGTCTGTTCCGCTGGGCGGCTACGCGGCTGCGTGCGCTGGCACCGACCAGGCAGATGGGGTGGACGCAGCACCGTACGCCGCTGCAGCCGGCGGCGCGGAGCCTGGCGGATTTGCTGAAGGAACGAGGACAGCCGGAGTAGTCGAGTTGGCGTTCCGACGCCCGCTGCCCTGGCCATAACTACAAGATTTTCTGAAACACCACTGAAGTAGGAGACTGAGCAGTGCAACCCTGGACCCAACTCTATACGCCGCTGGGCAGCCTGTGGCTGTCGGCGCTGGCGGCGGCCATCCCCATCCTGTTCTTCTTCATGGCGCTGGCGTTCTGGCGCATGAAAGGCCATGTGGCCGCGGCGCTGACGCTGCTGCTGGCGCTTGGCGTGGCGATCTTCGCCTACGGCATGCCCGCGCAGCAGGCGTTTGCGGCGGCAGGCTTCGGCTTTGCCTATGGGCTGTGGCCGATCGCCTGGATCATCGTGACCGCGGTGTTCCTCTACAAGATCGTGGTCAAGACCGGCCAGTTCGACATCATCCGCGCCTCGGTACTGTCGATCACCGACGACCAGCGGCTGCAGATGCTGCTGATCGGCTTTGCCTTCGGCGCCTTCCTGGAAGGCGCGGCGGGCTTCGGCGCGCCGGTGGCGATCACCGCGGCGCTACTGGTCGGGCTGGGCTTCAACCCGCTGTATGCCGCGGGCCTGTGCCTGATCGCCAATACCGCGCCGGTTGCCTTCGGCGCGATGGGCATCCCCATCATCGTGGCCGGACAGGTCACGGGGCTGGACCCCTTCCATATCGGTGCCATGGCCGGCCGCCAGCTGCCGCTGCTGTCGCTGATGGTGCCGTTCTGGCTGGTATTCATGATGGACGGCGCCAAGGGCGTGCGCGAAACGTGGCCGGCGGCGCTGGTCTGCGGCGGCAGCTTTGCCGTGACGCAGTACTTCACCTCGAACCATATCGGGCCTGAGCTGCCGGACATCACCTCGGCGCTGGTCAGCCTGGTGTCGCTGGCGGCGTTCCTGAAGGTGTGGCAGCCGCGCAGCGCGTCGCAACGCGCGGGCGGCGCCGTCGGTGGCGGCACCATGGCGCTGTCGGGCTTCGGCGGTGGCTTTGGCGGTGCGCCGGTGAGCCGCAAGCCCTCGCCCTACACCATGGCGCAAACGCTGCGTGCGTGGGCGCCGTTCGGGATCCTGACCGCGATCGTCACGGTGTGGAGCCTGCAGCCGTTCAAGGCGCTGTTTGCCGCCAACGGTGCGCTGGCCGGCACTGTGCTGAAGTTCAAGGTTCCGGGCCTGGACCAGATGGTGATCAAGGCCGCGCCGATCGTCGCCACGCCCAAGGCCTATGACGCGGTGCTGAAGCTCGACCTGCTGTCCGCCGTGGGCACTGCGATCCTGCTGACCGCGCTGATTTCCGCGGTGCTGCTGCGGATGAAGCCGCGCGAGCTAGTGGCGACGTTTGGCGAGACGCTGGTGGAACTGGCGCGCCCGGTGCTGTCGATCGGCCTGGTGCTGGGCTTTGCCTTTGTCGCCAACTACTCGGGGATGTCGTCGACGCTGGCGCTGCTGCTCGCCGGCACGGGTGCGGCGTTCCCGTTCTTCTCGCCGTTCCTGGGCTGGCTGGGCGTGTTCCTGACCGGTTCGGATACGTCGTCCAATGCGTTGTTCTGCTCGCTGCAGAACACCACAGCGCACCAGATCGGCGTGTCCGATACGCTGATGGTGGCGGCCAACACCACCGGCGGCGTGACCGCGAAGATGATCTCGCCGCAGTCGATCGCGGTGGCCTGTGCTGCGACCGGACTGGTGGGCAAGGAGTCGGAGCTGTTCCGCTTTACCGTGAAGCACAGCCTGCTGTTCGCGGTGATCATCGGCATTATCACGATGGTGCAGGCGTACCTGCTGCCGGGGATGATTCCGGGGTGATGGCGTAGCGCGCTGCAAGACTTCGCACGCTGCCGGTTTGCTCCCCTCTCCCGCAAGCGGGAGAGGGAGCACCCAGATCGTGATTCAAATCCTTGGGCGCCTTGGTGGCCGCCTTGTTAATCGAGGAATCCCTCCCCCTCGCTCAGCGGCGCATAACGGTACGTCGCCGGCGTCCGGCTCAGCTTGACCGGTGCACCCAGCCCCTTGTAGCCACCTTCCATCTCCACCACCATCTCGCGGTGCATCGTATGCGCATGCTGGAGCGCGTCGGCAACCGACAATACCGGCGCACATGGCACGCCCATTCCCACCAGCGTGTCGGCGAGTGCCTTGCCGTCGAGCGTACGCATGCGCGCTTCCAGCTCCGCCTTCAGCGCCACGCGATTCACCGAGCGCGCGCCGGCGGTGGCATAGCGCTCGTCATCGGCCAGCTCGGGTAGCTGCAGGTGCTCGCACAGAATGCGGAACTGCCGGTCATTGCCGACCGCGAGGAAGATCGGGTCCGTGGCCGTGGCAACGGTGTCGTAGGGATAGATGTTCGGGTGCGCATTGCCGGTGCGCTGCGGCGTCTTGCCGCTCATGAACCAGTTGGCCGCATGCGGATGCAGCAGCGACAGGCCGGAGTCATAGAGCGCCGCTTCGACGAACTGGCCGCGGCCGCTGCGCGTGCGTTCCTGCAGCGCGAGCAACACGCCGATCGCCGCGTTGAGGCCCGTCACCATGTCGACCACCGGCAAACCCACGCGCAGCGGATCTCCATCGGCTTCACCGTTGATGCTCATGATGCCGGACATGGCCTGGATCGCGGCGTCGTAGCCGGGCAGGCCGCCGAGCGGGCCGTCGGCCCCGAAGCCGGAGACGCGGCAATGCACCAGCCGCGGAAAGCGCGCCGACAGCGTGTCGTAGCCGAGCCCCCACTTCTCCATGGTGCCGGTCTTGAAGTTCTCGACCAGCACGTCGGCGTCGGCGAGCAAGGCCAGCAGCACCTCGCGATCCGACTCCGTGGCCAGGTCGAGCCGCATCACGCGCTTGTTGCGGTTCAGGCCGAAGTAGTACGAGGCCACGCCGTCCTTGAACGGAGGACCCCAGGTGCGGGTGTCGTCGCCCTGCGGCGGTTCGATCTTGAGCACGTCGGCGCCGTGGTCGCCGAGGATCTGGCCGCAATACGGGCCGCCCAGGATGCGCGACAGGTCGACCACGCGGATGCCGGCGAGCGCGCCGGGGCTGGATTGGGTCATGGCGGATTCCTCTTGACTTAGTCGAGCTGCGCGCCCGACTTCTGCACCACGGCGCGCCACTTGCCGACCTCGGCCTTGACGAAGCCGCCGAGCTGTTCCGGCGTGGTCGAAGGTGCAAACTCCAGGCCCTGCGCCTGCAGGGTCTTGCGCACCTCGGGCTGCTTGAGCGCATCGGCAAAGGCGCGGTTGAGCTTGCCGATCACTTCCGGCGGCGTGCCCGCGGGCGCGACCACGCCGAAGAACACCGACACATCAAACCCGGGCACGCCCTGCTCCGCAACGGTCGGCACATCCGGCAGCGCCTGCGAGCGCGCCTTGGTGGTAACGCCCAGCGCACGCACCTTGCCGCTCTTGATAAAGGGCATCGCGGTCAGCACGTCGGTGAAGGTCATGCTGACCTGGCCGCCCAGCAGGTCGTTCAGCGCGGGGCCGGTGCCCTTGTACGGGATGTGCTGGAAGTCGGTGCCGGTGACGTTGTTGAACAGCACGCCCGCGAGGTGCGACGAGGCGCCGTTGCCGGACGAGGCGTAGGTCAGCTTGCCCGGATGCGCCTTGCCGTAGGCGATCAGTTCGGTGACGTTCTTCGCCGGCACGGACGGGTTGACCACGAGCACGTTGGGCAGCTGGCCGATCTGGATCACCGGGGCGAAGCTCTTGACCGGGTCGTAGTTGATCTTGCGGTAGAGGCTGACGTTGATCGCCAGCGGCGCGGAGGTGCCGAACATCAGCGTGTAGCCATCCGGCTCGGCGCGCGCGACCACTTCGGCGCCGATATTGCCGCCGGCGCCGGCGCGGTTCTCCACCACCACGGGCTGGCCCAGGCTGGTCTTGAGCGCGGCGGCGAGCGTGCGCGCCATGGCGTCCGTGGGGCCGCCGGGTGGGTAGGTGACGACCATCATGATCGGCTTGGTCGGGAAGTCCTTCTGCGCGAAGGCGGGGGCGATGCAGAGGGCGCAGGCGGCGAGGCCCGCTACGCGGTGCCAGAGTTTCATAGCGTTGTCTCCTGGTGTTGGACGTCTCCCGCGGGGCGGGATGGTGGTGCGGGGGATCTGGAGAGAGGGATGGTTTAGCAAAGGGCCACGCAACTGGAGGCGCCTGCCCTCTCCCCGGCCCCTCTCCAGCAGGCGGGAGAGGGGAGCAAACAAGCGGTGGAGGATTTGTTGTCAGAACACGTTGACCTCGTCGACCGCGCCGGCGGCGCGCACCACGCCATCGGCGGGCGGTGCCACGGTGTCGGCCAGCCATTCGGGCTCCGCCTGCGCGGCGAGCGGGTCTTGCGGCAACACGCGATGCCGCAGCACCAGCTGCGCCAGCCGCATGCGGCGCACCGAGCCGATGCGGCCGGCTTCCCACGCCATCGCCACGGCGCTGGTCACGTGGTACAGCGCGGAGGCCGCCTGGCGTGCCAGCAGGTCGCCGTCGGCACCGGCCTCGGCGGCTTGCGCGGCGAGCTTCGCGGCGGCGGCGATGGCGCCTTCGAACACCGCGCGCGCCTGCGCATGCATCGGCGTATCCGCCAGCAGCCGTGCCAAGTGCGCCTGCAGCACCGGCAACGCGCCTTCACGGCGAATCGCCCGCAGTACGTCCAGCGCCACGATATTGCTGGTGCCTTCCCAGATCGAGCCGAGGTGGGCGTCGCGCACCAGGCGCGGATCGCTCCACTCCTCGATATAGCCGCAGCCGCCGCGGATCTCCATGGCATCTCCGGTGACCTTGCGCGCGTCGCGGCAGGCGCGGAACTTGACCAGCGGGGTCAGGATGCGCATCAGCGGGTAGGCATCGGCCTCGCCGGCGTCGGCGCGGCGCAGTGCCTCGGCGGTCTGGAACACCATGGTGCGCGCCTGCTCGGTGGGCAGCGTCAGCTTGAGCAACTGGCGGCGCATCAGCGGCATGTCCTGCAGCCGCTTGCCGAAGGCCTGGCGCTCGTGCGCGATAAACAGCCCCTCGGTCAGCGCGCGGCGCATCAGGCCGGCGGCGCGCACGCCGTTGGACAGGCGCGAGTTGTTGATCATGTCGGCCATCTGCACGAAGCCACGGCCAAGCTCGCCGACCAGGTGCGCATGCGCGCCTTCGAGCCGGATCTCGCCGCTGGCCATCGAACGCGTGCCGAGCTTGTCCTTGAGGCGAATGATGCGGTAGTGGTTGTCGCTGCCGTCGGCCAGCTTGCGCGGCAGCAGGAACAGCGACACGCCCTTGATGCCGGGCATGGCGTTGCCGGCTTCATCCTCGACGCGCGCCAGCACCATCGCCAGCGCGGCGTCGGGGTTGGAGCAGAACCACTTGTCGCCGGACAGGCGCCAGCCACCCTCGGCACCCACGTCGCGCACCGCGCGGGTGGCGGTGGCGGCCACGTCGGAGCCGGCGCCCTGCTCGGTCATGAACATCGCGCCCTGGTGCAGGTCTTCGAACACCTGCGTGGTCAGGTTGGGCAGGAAGCGTTCGACCAGCGCCGGGTCGCCGAACTTGCGCAGCGTGCGCGTCAGCGAATCGGTCATCGACAGCGGGCAGCACAGGCCGAACTCGGCCTGCACGAACAGATAGGTGAGTGCATACTTCGCCGCTGGCGGCATGGGCTTGTCCCAGCCAAGCACGCCGCCGCGATGCGAGGCCGCTGCCAGCCCGAACTCGGCAAAGGCCACGCGCTCCAGCTCGACATAGGCCGGATGCTTGTCGATGTGCTGCGCATCGACGCCCGCGCGGGTGCGGTAGCTCAGCGTGGGCGCGTTGTGGTCGGCCACGCCGGCCAGCTCGTCGAGCACGCCGCCGGCCAGCGCGCCCATGCGCTCCAGGTGCGGCAGCAGGTGGTTGAACAGGTCTGCCGGCAGGTACAGCGGTAGCAGCGCGGGCAGCTCGGGATCGGCGCTGAACAGGCTGCCGCCGTGGCGATCGGGTACCGGATGGGCGACGGCCGGGGTTCCGGCATGAGCTTGGGGTGCGGTATCGCGCACGGCGCTGGTTGGCATTGGCTGGGGCTCCTTGAGGGGGCGGGTCGCTGCGGCCGACCCTTTGGCCTCCATTATTGGAACCCCAAGGATTTGCGTCTAATTCTAAAATTGGCTTGATCCATATAATTTTTGTATCGCTACCATGGAATTCCGCCACCTGCGCTACTTCCTCGTGCTGGCCGAGGAACTGCATTTCGGCCGGGCCGCGCGCCGGCTGGCCATTTCACAGCCGCCGCTGTCGCTCAATATCCAGCAGCTGGAGGCATCGGTCGGGGCGCGGCTGTTCGACCGCGACAGCCGCGGCGTGCGGCTGACCGCGGCCGGACGGGCGTTCCGCGAGTCGGCCACGGCACTGCTGGCACAGGCCGAAGCCGCGCGTGTACTGGCGCGGGAGATCGAAGCCGGCGCCGTCGGGCGGCTGCGGGTGGGCTTTGTCGGGTCGATGCTTTACCGGGGGCTGCCACAGTACCTGCGCGACTTCGAGGCGGCCTATCCGGGCATCCAGGTGGCGCTGACCGAGCTCAACTCGCAGGAACAGATCGACGCCCTGCTGCACGACGAGCTTGACGCCGCCTTTATTCACACCGGACGCGTGCCGGACCCGCTGCAGGCGACGCTGGTTCACAGCGAACCCTTCGTCTGCTGCCTGCCGGCCGACCATGCGCTGGCCGTGCGCACCGAGCTGCCGCTGGCGGTGTTGCGCGGCGAGGCGTTCGTGCTGTTCTCGCGCAAGGCGTCGCCGGATTACTACAGCCGCATCTTCGACATGTGCGCCTCGCAAGGCTTTTATCCGCAGATCCGGCATGAGGTGCGCCACTGGCTATCGGTGGTATCGCTGGTGTCGCAGGGGATGGGGGTGGCGGTGGTGCCGGCGGCGCTGGCGCGCTCAGGCATGGCCGGCGCGGCATTCCGGCCGCTGGCGGGCACGGGGGTGCGCTCCGAGGTCTATTGCGTGTGGAAGGCGGCCCCGGACCATCCTGCGCGCGATAACTTCGTCGCCATGGTCCGTGCTTTGGCAGGCCATGCAATCCAGGCCGGCAGCCAGGGGCAGACCTAATCGGCATAGGGGGCAGCCATCCGGGCTGCGCCCCTGCCACATACATGGACGCCCCCGTTTTGTCAGGCCTTCATTGGCGATGGGGTCGATGATTGAGATTGCGGCCATACATCCGGACTGTTGAGAAGGCGACTATGGCGCCTTTGTCCCTGATGGAATCTGCTGATCGGGCTCTAATCACCACCTCGCGCTCGAAGCGGCCTGTGACAGGGCAGAGTATTCCGATCCCGGTCCAACCTATCTTGCCATCACGTCGTGAGTGCCCGAGCAACCTCCTGGGGGGAACGTTCTTTTACTAGACCGATCGGATTACGCGACCTCCTCTAAGACGATGCGTAATCCGATCGGAACGTACGGTCTTGTGTGAGCAGTGCCCAGGCGATTCGCGCATTCCTGTTGGCCACCGCCACCACGGCGATGTTCTTGTGGCGTCTTACCAACAGCCGACGGAGCCAGCCAGAGAACGCGTCGTTTTTGTTTGTGGCGTAACGAACGACGGCTCGTGCTCCGTGGACCATTAGCGTGCGCAAGTACGTGTCACCGCGCTTGGTAATGCCGAGCAGCAGCGGCTTACCTCCGCTCGAATGCTGCCTCGGCACCAAGCCTAGCCACGCAGCCAATTGCCGAGCGTTGCTGAAGCACTTGCCATCCCCGATCGAAGCAACAAGTGCACTGGCCGTGATCGGGCCGATCCCGGGAATCTCTGCCAGCCTCCGGCTGGCGTCATTGGCGCGATGCCAAGCTTTGATCTGGGTCTCGAGCTCTTCTACCTGTCGATCGAGTTCCTTTAGATGATCGATCAAGCGCTGGACCAACAAGCGGAACGAGCCCGGCAGTTCGTTGCTGGCATCTTCGATGAGCGCCGGCACGTGCTGGGCGATGTTTGTGATCCCCCGCGGGATTACGAGACCGAATTCCCCGAGCAGCCCGCGGATCTGGTTGGCCTGCGCAGTACGAGCGCGGACGAACCCTTGACGGGCACGATGTAGTGCAAGAACCGCCTGTTGGTCGATGTTTTTGACGGGCACAAATCGCATGTTCGGCCGTGCCACCGCCTCACAAATAGCCTCCGCATCGGCAACGTCGTTCTTGTTCGTCTTCACATAGGGCTTGACGAATTGAGGTGCCATGAGCCGTACCGTATGTCCGAACCCCTGCAGCTTGCGTGCCCAGAAGTGGGCGCTGGCGCAGGCTTCCATGCCGATCACGCAGGGCGGAAGTTTTGCAAAGAATGTGGGCATCTGGTGACGTCTTAGTTGCTTCGTCAATACTGGCTTGCCATGCTCGTTCACACCGTGGACCTGGTCGGGTAGCAGCGACGCATTACTGCGCCGCCGCCCCCTCAGAACCGGACGTGCAGGTCGCCCCGCATCCGGCTCAAGCCATTCCTTCAGCGCCACTGGGTGGCACCGGACAGCCCGGCGGAACGTTTCGCGGTTCGACGGCGGGCAAGGTAGATGTCCCATGCCGGATCAAACGGATTAGCCAGTCCCCGGATTTTGATGTGGCGCTGGATGGCGGCCGTCGCTGCGCGGAAGAGTTGCAGGCCGCAGGTGTCATCCTCGGTCGAACCCTTCGTTGCAAAATCCCAGGACCGATGTCCGTCACACCGGAAGTAACGTTTCCTGACCCACCGGGCTCCTTTCGTGGGGTGCCTACGTCTTGCCCACTTCCAGAGCAGGTGCCAGATGTGCGAGTCGATCGTTGAGAAGGTCGCTTTTGCCACGACGTGGCGATGATACATAGTCCAACCCCGAATGATCGGGTTCAGCCTACGGATCAACGCCTCTTGGGTGACACTCGCGTTGCCCTTGATGACTTCCCTGACCTTGTCGAGCAGCGATTTGATACTTTTCTTCGCTGGCTTGATCAGCAGTTTGCCGCCGTACTTGCGCACGTTTTGGCCAAGGAAATCGAAACCCTCCGCTATGTTGGTGATCCTGGTCTTCTCTTCCGAGAGTTCCAGACCTCGGGCGGCCATAAACTGCCTGACCGCGGGAAGCACCCGGGATTCCAGCACATCTCTCGACACGCCAGTCACCACAAAGTCATCGGCATAACGGACGACGTTGAGCTGAGCCTTGCTGCGAGCAAGTTTGGATGTTCCCACACTTGCATGGACTGCCGCTTCAAGCCCATCCAGCGCCATATTCGCGATTACGGGCGAGATAACTCCCCCTTGGGGTGTACCCGCCCGCGACTCGAACAGAGTTCCCTCATCGATATATCCGGCCTGAAGCCACTTTCGCAGAACCCCCTTATCCATCGGTACGTTCTCCAGGAACCAGGAATGACTGAAGTTGTCGAAACAGCCTCGAATGTCACCCTCCAGAACCCATTCTGGCGAGGCACGCTTAGCCAGAACGTTGAAGCACTGCTCGATGGCATCGGCGGTCGAGCGTCCGGACCGAAAGCCGTAGGAATTGGCATCCGCCAGAGTCTCCGCGACGGGTTCCAGAGCGAGCTTCCATAAAGCCTGCATCGCCCGGCACCGCATACAAGGAATTCCTAACGGACGCTTCTTGCCGTTACTCTTGGGAATGTAAACCCGCCGCAGCGGCATCGCCCGATAGCCGCGATGACGTAGCGACACCATTCCGTTCCATCTGGCCGCCGGGGACGACCATATCCTGCCATCCACCCCCGGCGTCCTCTTACCGCGATTTTCCGTCACACGCTTCACGGCCAACATCTTGCCGCTATGCGAGCGGGTCAGCAGACGTTGCAAGGCTTTCACCTTGCTCCATCGGCCTTCCCGGACCACCTTGGCGATACGCACCTGAAGCCGTTTCACCTCTGCCTCAATGTGCGGCCAGTTCGCCTGATCCCACATCTGTGCAGCGTGCGAGGACGCACCAGCTCCCGACACTTTCGCATCGTACGCCGTCATCTGCTTTCCCTCGTATAACGGTTGGTCAAAGTTCTCTCGCCATGAATGACCCTGCGGAAGTCTGCCCACTTTCGTGTCGGGCAATGTTGCAGCCCGTATCCCGGCCATTACAGCCGGGCGTTCGCTTTCTCCGCATTCCTTTACCCACCGTGCCAACAGCGTTCCTTACGGTTCGCCTGCCGTCACCGGCAGCATGATGGGCTTACCCTGTTCCGCATGAATCTCCGAGCGGGGCGGACCCTTCCTCTTCGCCGGCGGCTGGTTGTCCATGGTGGTCCAGTCTTCGAAGACCACTCCTCACCGCATACCGTTTTGGTTCAAGCCTGTCAGCACGTTTGGCTTGTCAAAGATCACGACGTTTATCAGAAGTTCACATATGTTGGTCGTACCCACTCATCCCTTGCTCCTCTCCGCCTTCGTGCTGGCAGATTCCGCTTCGCCTCGCGGCTGGGCGTACCGGTTATCCGGCGGCTACGTTGTCCCCAGAGCTTCACACCGAGCTGTTACCGGCTCCGCATGTCTGGGTAGGGAACGGTTGATGGAACAACCGGTTTCGTCAGGCCATACGTTCTCCTGTGAAACAGAAATTCAGGCGACTTGCAGGTCGCACGAAGATGTTCTTGGCCAAGTCAATGCCGACTGTAGTAACGTTCATGATGACGCCTCCTTCGATGAAGGTTGAGCTTCGAAGCACTTACCACTTTGGCACATCGATGCCGTTTCGGACGGGGGCGTCCATACCATTACCACCCGGCATGCGGGTCCGCACCGGGCGGTTCGAGAGGTTGAGGTTAAGCAAGGCGAGGCATCCCCAGTAGGTCGAAGAAGGCGATAGTCAGCACGCGGTTTAGCTCGCCATCGCTATTGCGCCACCAGCGGCGGCTGTTGGCCGCCACCCGCTGGGCTGTCGCATGCGCGGCCCCCAGCGCCCGCAATTCCCGGTAGATCGTAGTGCCGTGGCGCCAATGCTTGATTTGGATCGCTCGCAACCGGTGACGCATCCACTCGTCCAGCTTTCGCCAGACCTGGGGTGTTTGCGCCAGCCGGAAGTAGGCCGTCCAACCCTGTACATATGGCTTCAGCCGCTCCACGACCGCCCGTAGACTCCGGCCGCCTGAGCGACCGGTCAGTTCGCGGATGCGTTGCTTGAACGTCAGCAGCGGCTTGACTGCCACTTTGCGCTTGACCACACCACCTGCGGCCACCCAGAAGCGCGAATCACCGGCCACGTCGTCACCAGATGGCGAGCGGTCTGATCAATATCCAGACCATCCACGCCAGCGGCACCCTTGTTGCGTCTGACCCGCCTGAACGCCTGCTTCAGGTTCTCTCGCGTCAGCGCCGCTGCCAGCAGCGCCGACCCTGTGTTCTCCGGTTCGCGTCGCGGGCCGCAGGCTTCGTCGCAAACGAGTTCCCGGGCGGCTTCACCGTCCGTTTCCCTCGCTCGCCCCGCTCGCGCGGGCTTCTGACGCAATGCCTGTTGCATCGACACGGCTTCGAACACTCCCTCTCGTTCGGTCCTTCGTCGGCGGTCTTGAGCCTTCCCGGCGCTACCCCCGACTACTATGACGTCTGCTGAGACCCCGCTCCGGCTCGACGCCGTCGCCCTTTCAGGCGCAAGGCGGGGCGTCCCCAGGTAAGAACGCACTCCTTCGCTGCACAACCGCCGGATTTACGCCGCCTCCCCTTGATCACAAGAACTTCGCGGTTTCCTGCCCGCTCGTCCTGGTCGGCACCGCCTTCTATCCGGTTCGTATCCCTCGGCTCGCAGCTTCGCTCCACGCTTCCTCCCCACGATCGGTCACCCTCTCGCAGTTGCGCTTCGCTTCGTTCGCTGTGATCAACTTACGGTGGGACTTGCACCCACAAGAGTGCGCCCATGCTGGGCGCACAAGAAAAAGCCACCGGCTCAACGGCCGATGGCTTGTGAAGTACGCGTGGAACGGGGTGTTCAGCGTGCGTGCAGCTTAACGCCGCAGGCTTATGGGATCCAATAACGCAAATGTAGTAATTGAACGTATTTACATGATGCTGGTTGCATTCCGCTACGGCCGAAATTCGCTGCCAGTTTCTGAAGTCAGCGGTGCCTGCTTCCGTGCTGCACCGTACTAACGCCTCCATCCGGAGCGGTTATTATTCGCCTCCCGGCGTGCCCGCCACCTGTGGGCATCGCCGCGCCTCATTTACGATACAATGAAAACGATTTTCATTTACGTACCCCGGCGGGGTCCTGCCGGCCGCATGGCGACTCCCTGGCGGCAGGCCGCGCCAACGGACTGGAAGCATGATGCGGTTGTCTGAACTTCCACGGCGCACGCCCGCCGTTGTGCAATCGGTGGACGACGCAACGCCGGGGGATCCGGTCGCGCGCCGCCTGCGGGAGCTGGGCTTCGTGCCCGGTGAAGCGGTGCAGATCATCGCCTACGGCCCCTTTGGCATGGATCCGCTGGTGGCGCAGGTGGGCTTCACGCGCTTTGCGCTGCGCCGCTCGGAAGCGGCGCGCATCGGCGTCGAGATCGCCAGCGCCTCGGTCACCAGCATTGCCCCTGCCACGCAGGCGGACGACCAGCCCGGCACCACGACGGCCAAACGGACCGCCTGACCCTCCCCGGAATATGTCTGCAGCAGCTCCCTCCACTTCTGCCCTGCGCATCGCGCTGGTCGGCAATCCCAATTGCGGCAAGACCGCGCTGTTCAACCGCCTGACCGGCAGCCGCCAGAAGGTGGCCAACTACGCCGGCGTGACCGTCGAGCGCAAGGAAGGCTATTTCGTGTCGCCGGCCGGGCGCCAGGTACGCATCCTGGACCTGCCCGGCGCCTACAGCCTGCACGCGGCCAGCCTCGATGAAGCCATCACGCGCGACGTCTGCCTGGGCGTGCGCGCGGGCGAGCAGCGCCCCGACCTGCTGGTCTCGGTGGTCGATGCGACCAACCTGCGCCTGCACCTGCGCTTCGTGCTGGAGTTGCGCCGCCTGGGCCTGCCGATGGTGGTGGTGCTCAATATGAGCGACGCGGCCGCACGGCGCGGCATCCAGATCGACCGCGACAAGCTGTCGGCGGCGCTGGGCGTACCAGTGGTGAGTACCGTGGCTGTCAAGCGCGACGGCGCCGCGGCGCTGATCCAGTTGCTCGACGACACGCTGCCGCCGGCCCCGTCGGCCGGACCGGAGCCGGCCAGCGACATCGACGTGCACGCCGAGGTCAACCGCCTGCTCGCCGCCGCGGTCAGCATGCCGGCGCGCACCGCCGCGCTGGATGACCGGCTCGACCGCATCGTGCTGCACCCGGTGTTCGGCCTGCTGTTGCTGGCCGTGCTGCTGTTCCTGATGTTCCAGGCAGTGTTCTCCTGGGCCCAGCCGCTGATGGACGGCATCGAAGGCGGCGTGCACTGGGCCGGCGAACTGCTGGGCACCTACCTGCCCGACGGCATGCTCAAGAGCCTGCTGGTCGACGGCCTGGTGGCGGGGCTGGGCAGCGTGGTGGTGTTCCTGCCGCAGATCCTGATCCTGTTCCTGTTCATCCTGACGCTGGAAGAATCCGGCTACCTGCCGCGCGCGGCCTTCCTGCTGGACCGGCTGATGATGGGCGCGGGGCTGTCGGGGCGCTCGTTCATCCCGCTGCTGTCGAGCTTTGCCTGCGCCATCCCCGGCATCATGGCCACGCGCACGATCCAGGATCCGCGCGACCGGCTCACCACCATCCTGGTGGCGCCGCTGATGACGTGCTCGGCGCGGCTGCCGGTCTATGCGCTGCTGATCGGCGCCTTCATCCCCCAGCGCACCGTGCTGGGCCTGTTCAACCTGCAGGGGCTGGTGCTGTTCGCGCTGTACGTGGCGGGCATCGTCAGCGCGCTGGTGGTGGCGTACGCGCTCAAGTTCTTCCGCCGCGACCGCACCGACCATCCGCTGCTGATGGAGCTGCCGTCGTACCGGATCCCCAATCCGCGCGATGTGGCGATCGGCCTGTGGGAGCGTGCCCGCATCTTCCTGTCGCGCGTGGGCAAGGTGATCCTGGCGCTGACGGTGCTGCTGTGGTTCCTGTCGACCTTCCCGGCGCCGCCCGCAGGCGCGACCGGCCCCGCGATTGACTACAGCTTTGCCGGCATGATCGGCCATGCGCTGCAAAAGGTGTTCGCGCCGGTTGGCTTCAACTGGCAGATCTGCATTGCGCTGGTGCCGGGCCTGGCCGCGCGCGAGGTGGCGGTGGGTGCGCTGGCGACCGTCTATGCGCTGTCGGGCAGCGAGGACACCGTGGCCACGCAGCTGGCGCCGATGATCACGGCGCAGTGGTCGCTGGCCACCGCGCTGTCGCTGCTGGCGTGGTACGTGTTCGCGCCGCAATGCATCTCCACGCTGGCGGTGATCCGGCGCGAGACAAACTCGTGGAAGGTGATGGCGGCGTCGGCCGCCTACCTGACCGGGCTGGCCTACCTGGCGTCGTTCCTGACCTACCGCATCGCGCTGCTATTCAGCTGAAGCTGCTACGTCTGCATCTGCTGCCATGACCCTCTACCACGCCATCGAAACGCTGCTGGTCCCGCTGATCGTGCTGGCGTGCGCGCTGTCGGTGCTCGCGCGCTACGCGCCGCGCACGCGCGAGCGGGTCAAGGCGGCACTGGCGGCGCGCCTGGGCGGGGCTGCCGCCACCGGCCTGCGTGGCCGGCTGGTGCGCAGGCTGGCGCCGCAGGCGGCCGCGGGCTGCGCCAGCGGCTGCGATGATGGCGGCTGCAATACCTGCGGCTCCAATACCGCGAACACCACCAACACCACCGACAGGCAGCAGGGCAAGCCTGCCGAGCAGGTGGTGCGCTTCGTGCGCAAGCGCTGATTCGCGCGCTTTTCTTCCCTCACGCATTCACGCAGAAACGGGTACGCCCGCTGCTTCCGCCCGGCGCGGAAGCGGCCGTTTGCGCTCGCTTGTCCAAGCGATGGTGGCTGTCTGGCGTCGCCCGGATACGCTTGCGAAGGCTTGTGCCGATGCACGCAGAAATGGGTACGCATGGCATGTCGGGCGTGTGGAGTCGTGGGATGGCAGTGGCCGGCAAAGGTCGGCGCATGGCTGTCTTGTCGGCTTGTATCGGGCTGCGCCCGCATCGGAAATGCGCTTCGTAGCGTCACGCAGAAATGGGTACGCTTTGCGCTCATTCCTCTCCCGCAAGCGAGAGAAGCGGGAGCAACGCCGCGCAGTGAGAGCCCGGCCCCAAACGCAAACGCCCTCCATCCGGAGGGCGTTTGCCATGGTGCGGGAGACCTGATGCTTACTTGACGGTGCCGAAATAAACCAGCTTCAGCGCCGTATTGTCCGCCACCGCGTTACAGGTCACGGTGATGGTGAAATCGCCGGGCGCCGTGCCAGAGACGTAGTTCTGGTTCGGCGTAAAGCCCGGCGTCAGCTGCACGGGACCGGTGCTGGCCCACGCCCAGTTGGCGCACGCGGCGTACTGCACGTCGTTGCCCAGGTTCTTCATGCGTGCCGTCACCGGGATGCTCATCGGCGGCATCAGCAGCAGCGTCATCGGTTGCTGGTTGTCACCGACCAGCGCCCACTTGGGATGCTCGGTCACCGACAGGCCGGCGCTCGGGCGGGCGTCCAGCTTGGTGCTCACCGCGGTCACCGTCAGCGTGCTCTGCACCGGGCCGGTGTCCTTGGACAGGCTGGTGCGAACGGTGGCGTCATGCGTGCCGGCCGTTTCCGTAGCCGACAGCGTGGGCGACGTGGCGGTGTAGGTCCAGGTGCCGTCGAAGTCCGCCGTCACGTCCTGGCCATCGTTGCGCAGCACGCGCGAGGTAAAGGTCGCCGGGCGGTCGTTGAATACCTGCAGCGCATCCACGGGCTGGCCATACTGCGTGGTCACCACGCGATAGGTGGCTGCACCGTTCTTCTGCACCGTCACCGCGATCAGCCCGCCGAGCGCGCGGCCGTCGGGCGCCGTGACCGACACCGTGACGTTGGCCGTGGCCGCGGCGGTGGTCGAGCTGTTGCTCGCGCGCAGCGTGGCGCTGTTCTGGCTGGCCGACACCTGGACCGCGGTGCTGCTGCTGGTCCATGCCCAGCTGTTGACACTGGCCGACACGTCGGCACCGTTGCTGTCGATCAGCGATACCTTGACCGGCAACACCTGCCCGTCGCTCATCGACAGGTTCGTATTCGGGATCGACAGGCTGTAGCTCAGCGCCGACGCCGGCACCACGGTGATGGTGGCCGATTGCGCGGGCACCTGCACGGTGGTGTTGTCTGCGTTCCTGACGGTTGCTGCCACCTGCACGCTGGTCGTGCCGATGGTAACGCCCCGGATCACGGCGCTGCCCGGCGTGGCGGCGCTTGTCTCGACGGTGGCAACCGCGTTGTCGGTGCTGGTCCAGGTGAAGGTGGTGTTGCCGGTCACGTCGACGCCATTGCTGTCGACAGCGAGCGCGCTGATGGTGAGCGTGCGGCCGACGCCAACCTCGCCGGAGGTCACGCTCATCTTCATGGTATAGGTCAGCGGCGTGGTACCGCCTGCGTTAGGCGTGGTGGGCGCGCTCGACCCACCGCCGCCACCGCCGCATGCCGCTAACAGGAATGTCATGGCTGTGCCTGCCAGCCAGGATGCCCACGTTCTCAGTCTCATGATGTTCCCCCCAGTCATGTGTTTTTCCCGCGCTACCAGCCTAGGCGCAATGGCGCCAGCGCTGTACCGGCCAGACGACTGAGCGGCGGCGCACGGACGGTGTGGCGCTCTCATCCTTTCAGCGCAGGGGCCACCGCCATACGGGCGAGACTCCCGCCCCCGGCGCGGCCGCACTGGAGGCGCGTCACCATCGTTTGGCGCAGGCGCGCCTACCGCATTCACCGCAGCTCCCCGCACCGGCAGCTGGTTGCAGTGCTCCACGCACTGTCGCACCTTGTCGATATCGGAGAAATCCAGGCCCGGCGCGACACCCTGCGTGTACAGGTTCAGCGCCAGCGTCACCAGGTCGACATTGCCGGTGCGCTCGCCGTTGCCGTTCAGCCGCGCGGTCCAGGCGATGACCGACAATACCGGGCTGGAAGCGAGCGCGGACGATCTGCATGCGTTGTTCCGGCGCGAATACCTGGAACGTGAATCTCCGCTGCGCTATGTGTCGCACCAGCTGGTGTCGGACAGCGGCGCGGTCGAGATCGAAGTGCAGATGCTGCGCGAGGGCAAGCCATGCAGCGTGCGCGGCAAGGGCGCACTGGACCTGCGGGTACGCGTGATGGACTACCACGAGCACGCGATGACCGCGGGCGCCGATGCGCGCGCGGCCTGCTATGTGGAGGTACGTGTGGGCGAGTCGCCGACAGGCTTCGGCGCGGGCATCGATGCCAACCTGGTCACGGCGTCGCTGCGCGCGGTGCTCTCAGGCTTGAACCGCCATCTGCAGGCTGGCTTCGGCGTCGCGCCGGCACGGCAGTCCGCGCACGCGATCGAGGCCTGACGCACCGAAGCGCCGCAAGGAAGAGCGCAAGGACGACGCAAGAAAGCCGGTGTGCCCCGCCCCCACGGGGCACACCCGGAAAGACGCCCTTGCGGACGCCCACGACATGCCCGGTGCCAGGGCGCCCGCCGCTTGCTGCGTGCACGCGGGCGCCGATCTCCTGCACAGCGTAAGGGCCCGCGCCGCGCCGCGCCACGAATAAATCCGCATGTGTTTAGAAGCGCCACGGCAGCGCTGCCATGCGCTGCGCGCCCACCGTGGCGTCATCGGGACGCCACGCAGCCCCTTCCGTGCGACTTGTTCTGCATCAAGACCGGCCCAAGGCCCCTCGGCCAAACTGGGCCCGGATTCCTTACCAGCCCAAGTCAGAAACATCATGAAGAACCTCTCTCTCCGCACCCGGGTCACCTGTTCCGCCATCGCCGCCTGCGCCTTGCTGGGCGCCTTCGCCACGCCGGCCAGCGCCGCCGGCGACGAAGCCCAGGGCAATTGGATGGTGCGTCTGCGCGGCACCTACCTCGACATGGCCAACAGCTCCGATCCCGTGGGCGGCGTGGGCGCGTCGGACCGCATCACGGTTAACAACAAGTGGATTCCCGAGTTCGACGTCACCTACTTCTTCACCCCCAACATCGCCGCCGAGCTGGTGCTGACCGTGCCGCAGAAGCAGAACGTCTACCTCGACGGGAACAAGGTCGGCACCTTCAAGCACCTGCCGCCGACGCTGCTGGTGCAGTACCACTTCATCCCCAACGGCACCTTCCGGCCGTACATCGGCGCCGGCCTGAACTTCACCCGCATCTGGGGCGAGAACATCGCCAACAACGCGCTGCAGCTGGACAGCTGGAGCGTGGGCCCGGCGCTGCAGATCGGCATGGACTACAAGCTGACCAAGAACTGGTTCCTGAACGCCGACATCAAGAAGATCTGGCTGTCGAGCGACGTCAAGGCTGGCGACGTCAAGGTGTCCAAGGTGAACCTGGACCCGTGGCTGTTCAGCATGGGCGTGGGCTACCGCTTCTGATCCTGAAGTCCCATGCAAAAGGCCGGCGCCAAATCGGGCGCCGGCCTTTTGCTTTTTGCCGGGACGCAGAACTGCACGGGCCTAACGGAACGCCGGCTCGTCAAAGCTGCGCAGCTTGCGAGAGTGCAGCTGCTCGACACCGTTCTCGCGCAGGATGCGGATCGCTTCCAGGCCGATGGTCATATGCTGGCTGACGCGCTGGCGGTAGAAGGCATTGGCCATGCCGCGCAGCTTCAGCTCGCCGTGCAGGGGCTTGTCCGAGACGCACAGCAGCGTGCCGTAGGGCACGCGCAGCCGGAAGCCGTTGGCGGCCACCGCCGCGCTTTCCATGTCGATGGCGATCGCGCGCGACTGGTTGAAGCGCGCGTACAGCGACTTGGACTTGAGTTCCCAGTTGCGGTCGTCGGTGGAGACCACGGTGCCGGTGCGCATGCGGGTCTTCATCTCGTTGCCTGACAGCCCGGTCACGCGCGCCACCGCTTCCTGCAGCGCCACCTGGATCTCGGCGATCGGCGGCACCGGCACCCATGGCGGCAGATCGTGGTCGAGCACGTGGTCGTCGCGCACATAGGCGTGCGCCAGCACGTAGTCGCCCAGCTGCTGTGAGCGGCGCAGGCCGCCGCAGTGGCCCACCATCAGCCAGCAATGCGGGCGCAGCACCGCCAGGTGGTCGGTCATGGTCTTGGCGTTGGACGGACCCACGCCGATATTGACCAGCGTCACGCCCAGCTTGTCCTCGCGCACCAGGTGGTAGGCCGGCATCTGCGGCAGCGCGCGCGGGCGCGTGGCGTCCTCAGGCTCCACGCCGCCCAGCTCCTGCACCACGTCGCCGGGCTCGACAAAGCGGGTGTAGCCGCCGCCGTCGCTGCTGGCCATCAGCCCGCGCCCGAGCGCGACGAACTCGTCGACATAGCGCTGGTAGTTGGTGAACAGCACGAAGCGCTGGAAATGCTGCGGCGCCGTGCCGGTGTAGTGGTACAGCCGCTGCAGCGCCAGGTCCACGCGCTCGGCGGGAAACAGCGACAGCGGCCAGGCCTCGCCCGGGATCGGCTCATAGGTGCCGTTGGCGATGGCATCGTCGATGCGGCTCAGCTCGGGCAGAACGAACGACGCCTCCAGCTCGCGCGCCTGGGTGTAGCTGATGTCGGTGGTCGAGGCCTCGATCACGAACGGCAGCGGGATCGGCCGCCGGCTCAGCCCCACCACCACCGGCACGCGGTGGTAGCGCATCAGCCGCTCGATCTGGTCGCGGTAGTAGTCCGCCAGCAGGTCGGGGCGCGTGACCGTGGTGCCGTATACCCCGGGGTAGGCCACCGTGCCCCATGACGGGCGGCTGTCGGTGACCATGGTTTCGATATTGACCGAGATGCCGAGGTACGGATAGCACGCGTGCGCGGCCGAGGGCAGCGGCTTGCCGCTGGCGAACGCGTCGAAGCGCGCGCGTACGGCCCCGACCGAGGCCTCGTAGATCTCGCGGATGCGCGCCAGCGCGGCGTCGGCGTCAGCGAACTCGGCCAACTGATCGGCCGGATGGGCGGAGGAAAAGACGGGGGCGTTCATGGAGACCATGATACCGCGCCGCAGCGCGGGAGGGAGGAGCGTCCCACCCCGCCACAGGCCAAATTGACGCGCCCGCGCCCGCTCGCTACACTCCGCCAATTGTGCGGCGCGGGTTCCCGTGCCGTTCTCGACTCGCGGCGCCCCTGGTGGCAAGGGGCGGCGAGGGGCCGTACATGCTTGACTGGGAGAGCCGCCAATGGAAATCCGTAACCTGTTGCCCGAGGACATCGAGGCAGCCAGACAACTACTGATCGCCAACGGCTGGGCTCAACGGGTGGGCGGCCCGGAAAAATTCGCGCGGCTGGTCGCCAATTCCCAGCGCGTAGCCGTTGCGGTGGAGGACGGCGAGGTCGTCGGCTTCGCCCGCGCACTGTGCGACGAGGTCTCCGACGGCTTCCTGTCGATGGTCGCGGTGGCGCCCAGCCATCGCCGGCGCGGCATCGGCCGCGCCCTCGTGCGGCACATCATGGGCAACGACCCCGACATCACCTGGATGCTGCGCGCCGCTCGCTCCTCCGAAGCCGCGTTCTTCGGCCAGCTCGGCTTCACGCCATCGATGGTCGCGATGGAGCGGCGCCGGCCCTGAATCGCCCCTGAGCGGCCCCCGGCGGACCGTCAACGTCCGCCCATCTTGCGCCGGAATTCCTCGGCCGTCCCAACCTGCCGGAACAGCGGCCCGCCCGGCGCGAAACGATCCGCGCTCGACAGCGGCCCCACCACCACCGGCTCGAATCCCGCATCGCGCACCAATTGCGCGGCCACGTCGAGCGCGGCCTTGTCGTCGCCGGCAATCGGCACTGCCACCAGCCCGCCGGGGCGGTGGTGCTCGCTGGCGAACTGCGCCGCCCCCATAAAATTGAAGGCCCGCACCACGCGCGCGCCGCGCAGGTAGCGCGCGGTGGTGAGACCGATGCCGTCGCGCTTCGCCTCCTCGGTGATCGGGCCATCGCGGTGCTCGTAGGCGTTGGTGGCATCGAGCACGATCTTGCCTTTCCAGGCATCGGCATGGTCGCGGCTGAGCTGCGGCAGCGCGCCGTAGGGCGTGGCCAGGAACAGCACGTCGGAAAACGCGATGGCCTCGGCCACGGTGCCCGCGCGCGCGAGCGGACCCAGTTCTTCCACCAGCGGCTTGAGCGCCTCCGGGTGCCGCGACGAGAACAACACCGGGTGCCCGGCCTTGACCCACAGCCCCCCGATGGTGCCGCCGATGCGGCCCGAACCGATCACGCCAATGCGCTGCGCCGCGGCAGCCTGGCGGCCCTGGGCGCGCACGGCGCGCGGCAGGGGCACGGCCAGGACCAGGAGCGCGGCACCGAGCCAGCGGCGGCGCCGGGGATCGAAGCGGGATGCGTTGGCGTTCATCAGAAGCCTCCTCCGGCAGTGACAAGGGAACCCGGACGCGTGCGTCATACGGGGCCGCTGGGATGACTCTAGGCGAAAAGCGCCTGGCCTGCGCGCGACCCGACCGCAAGCAAAAAACCGCCCCGGAGGGCGGCTGCTGGCACGCGAGCGCTGTAGCCAGTGGCTAGCGGTCAGTGCGGATCGGCCCGTACTCGGCAGGCACCCAGCTATAGCCGGCCGTGTCGCGACGTACATGGCCCAGCCCCGGGAACGGTAGGTGCGCGCCACCCACCCATAGCTGGCCCTTGGCCGCATCGGCGAGGATGCGCTTGCGGGTGATCACCGCCGCGTGGCTGTCTGTGTCGAACTCGATGGCCACCTGCGGGCGCCGGAACTGCACCGCATGGCTGTGGATGATGTCGCCCCACAGCAGCAGGCTGTCCTTGCCCGAGGTGAACACGTAGCCGCTGTGGCCGGGCGTATGGCCGTAGGCCGGCACCGCGCGCACGCCCGGGATCGGCTCGGCGCCCGCACCGCCGTTGAAGGTGCGGAAACGGTTCGCCGCCTGGTACGGGGCGACCGCCGCACGCGCCATTGCAAACAGGCCCTGCGCGTCTTTCGGCGCGGCCGCCGCGGTGGTCTCGTTCAGCCAGTAATCGGCATCGGCCTTGTCGACATAGACCGTGGCATTGGGGAACGCCGGCTGGCCGTTGGCGGCCAGGCCGCAGGCGTGGTCGCCGTGCAGGTGGGTCAGCAGCACGGTGTCGACCTGCTCCGGCGCGTAGCCTGCAGCGCGCAGGTTCTCGCCGATGCGGCCCAGTGTCGGCCCGAAGCAGCCGGCCGCGCCGGTGTCGACCAGCACCAGGTTGCGGCCGGTGTTGATCAGGTACGCATTGACCGCGGTCTGCATGCCCGGCGTCGATTCCACGAACATCCGCGCCAGCAGGCTCTGTACCTCGCGCGCGCTGGTGTACTTGAGGATCTTCGGGTCCAGGTCGATGTAGCCGTCGTAGAGCGCGGTGACTTCGAGCTGGCCGACCATCATGCGGTAGTAGCCGGGCACCTGGGTCTTCTGCTGCGCGGGAGGCGTCGCCTGGGCCCTGGCCGCGCCGGCAGGCAGCACGGTGGCACCCACTGCAGCAGCGATTGCGGCGCCCAGTACGGCCACCGCCGGCAGCCGGCGCTTCGCCGCCCGGGAGGTTGCGTGGCGCACGACAGACTGCAGCTTCATATCCTGTTCCTGTTCTGGTTGGTGTTGTCGAGGAGACGGCCGATGCCACAAGGCGCGCGGTGCTGCGATGCCATGCGCACGGCCAGGACGTATCTTATCCGGGCCGCGCGAACAGGGTCGGAGAGCCAAAGCGTACCTACTTCTGCGTAAAAAACGGGGCCACGCGGCCCCGTTTCCCATGCATGCGAGCTTGCGTTGGCCCGCGTTCACTCCGGCTGGATATTCGCCGCCTTGATGATGCGGCCCCACTTGCCCGACTCCTGCTGCTGGAATTTCGCCAGCTCGGTAGGCGTGCTGGTAAACACCTCGGTACCCGTCGACTGGTAGAAATTGGCCGCGGTATCGCTGCGCGCGGCCTTGACCATCATCGCGTTGAGCTTGGCCACGACCGGCTGCGGCGTGCCGGCCGGCGCGTACGCCGCGAACCAGTAGCTCATCTCGTAGCCCTTGACCCCGGCTTCGTCGATGGTCGGCACGTCCGGTGCCAGCGGCGAGCGCGACTTGCCCGACACGCCCAGCGCGCGCAGCTTGCCGCTCTTGACCTGCGGCAGGCCGGTGGCGGTGTCGGTGATCATCATCTGGATCTGGTTGCCGAGCAGGTCGGTGATCGCCAGCGGATTGCTCTTGTACGGCACGTGCAGCAACTCCACGTGCGCCATCTGCTGGAACAGCTCGCCAGCGATGCGCGACGACGAGCTGCCGCTGCCGAAGCTGAGCTTGCCTGGCTGCTTCTTGGCCAGCGCGATGAACTCGCCCACGGTCTTGGCTGGCACCTGCGGGTTCACCACCATGATCTGGCCACCGCGGCCGAGCGCGGTGACCGGCGTGAAGTCCTTGACCGGATCGTACGGCAGCTTCTTGAACAGGTGCTCGTTGGCGGCGTGGGTGGTGTTGGTGCTGATCAGCACGGTGTAGCCATCGGGCGCGGCCTTGGCCACGTCGGACGCGGCGATAAAGCCGTTGGCGCCGGGCTTGTTGTCGACCACCACGGTGGCCTTGCTATCCACGGTGATGGCCTGGCCGATAGCGCGCGCAAGCTGGTCGGTGGCGCTGCCCGCGGCGAACGGCACCACGAAGCGGATGGGCTTGTCCGGGTACTCGGCCCAGGCCTGCCCCGCGGGCAGGATCAGCGCGCACAGCGCGGCGGCGGCCAGTGGCTTGAGGAATCGGTACATCGTTGTCTCCTGTTGAAATCGTTGTCGGTACGAACGGTATGTCAGGCGCCGCCGGCGAGCCGCGGCGGCAGCGGTATCTGCAATTGCAGCAGGCGGAACGACAGCGCCTTCCCGTGCGTGTCGAGGTTTAGCGCGTCGTTGACGCCGCCATCGAGCACGCCGTCGAGGACGAAGTTCATCGCCTGCAGCGACGGCACCAGGTAGCGTGTGACGGCAGTGGGCTGACGTTCACGGAACAGCGCGCGCACGGCATCTTCGGTGACATGGGCGACCAGGTGGTCAAAGTCGCGCGCGTCGTAGGCGATCACGCTGATGTTGGAACGGTCGCCCTTGTCGCCGGTGCGGCCGTGGGCGAACTGATAGAGCGCGGCGGTAGCGGTCATCTCGTCGTCCTCCTTATGCGATGAAGCTGTGTGCGGCGGCCACGGCCTCGCGCGGTACCAGGCAAGACACGGCATTCAGGCGTGCGCGCTGCGCGGTGCGCACGCCGCCGCCGCCGGCCGGTCCGCAGGTGTAGAGCGCATTGACCTCGCGCAGCAGCGCCTGCGCCACCGCAAGCTCGTCATGCGCCAGCGCCGCGCGCAGGCGCACGTCCTGCGCTTCGGCCTCGTGCGGCTGGGGCTGCGCCACCATCGTACCGGCGTCGTCGGCCAGCACGCTGACGACCCCGATCAGGTCGAAGCGGATCGGCACGTCATGGCCTAGCAGGCGCATGCGCTTGCGCAGGATGTCGGCGGCCAGGCGCGCGCGGGCGGCGGCGTTGGGGCCGGCGTAGGAGATCTCGCCCTCGGCGAGCCAGCCGCCGTGGCTGAACACATTGGCCTTGAGCTGCGCCGGGCGCGGGTGGCCGCGCACATTGCGCACCGCCACGCGGTCGGGGGCCAGTTGCGTGACCGTGACCGTACCAATATCTGCGACCACGTCGGGCGTCAGGTACGCGGCCGGATCGTGGACCTCGTACAGCAGCTGCTCCTTGACCGTGCGCAGGTCGACGCAGCCGCCGGTGCCGGCGGCCTTGAAGATCTCGATGCCGCCGTCGTCGGCCAGCTGCGCAATCGGGAAGCCCACCGCATGCACATCGGGTACGTCCTTCATGCCGGGATCGGCAAAGTAGCCGCCGCTGACCTGCGCCCCGCATTCGAGCAGGTGGCCGGCCATGGTCGCGGCGGCCAGCCGGTCCCAGTCGTCCCAGGACCAGCCGAAGTGCTCCATCGCCGGCCCCACGGCCAGCGCCGGGTCGGCCACGCGGCCGCACACCACCACCTGCGCGCCGTCCGCCAGTGCCGCGGCGATGCCTTGTGCGCCGATATAGGCGTTGGCGCAGACGAAGCGGTCGGCGTCGAAGGCCGCGCCAAGGATGCCTTGCAGCAGCGTGCGCCCGGCCTCGTGCGAGAGATCATCGCCCTCCACCACCGCCACGCGCGGCGCCGGCAGGCCCAGTTCGCCGGCCAGCTGCAGCACGCGCCGCGCCGCCGCGCGCGGATTGGCCGCGCCGAAATTGCCGATGATGGGAATGCCGTGTTGCACGCACAAAGCCAGCACCGGCGTCAGCAGCGCGTCGAGCAGCGGCTCGTAGCCCTGCGCGGGGTCGTTGCGCCGCGCCAGCTGCGCCAGCGCCAGCGTGCGTTCGGCCAGCGTCTCGAAGATCAGCGCAGCGGGCTGGCCGGCGGCGATCAGCGTGCGCACCACCGGCAGCGCGGCGTCGGTGCGGTCGCCGGAGAAGCCGGCGCCGGAGCCGATCAGCAAGGGAGCAGTCATGGTCGGATGGCAGGTTGGTGGCGGGGGTAGAAGTCATTCTAGGGCGGCGACGTCCAACCAAAAAACGGATTATTTGGATTAATCTATCGACTTGCTAGATAAGTGCATTTTCGCCATGAACCTGTCGGTCAAGCACCTGCGCGCCTTTGTAGCGCTGGCTACCTACCGCAACTTCACCCGTGCGGCACGCGCGTGCCACCTGTCGCAGTCGGCGTTCAGCGCGCTGGTGCAGACCCTGGAGGAGCAGGCCGGCAGCCGGCTGTTCGAGCGCACCACGCGGCACGTGGAGCTGAGCAGCGACGGGGTGCGCTTCGAGCAAACAGCGCGCCGGTTGCTGGCCGACTTCGAGACCGCGTTTGAAGACTTGCGTGCGCACGCCGAGCGCCGCAAGGGCCGCGTGTCGATCGCGGCACTGCCGTCGCTGGCGGGCGGCGACCTGCCGCCGCTGCTGGCGCAGTTCCACGCGCAGTATCCGGGCATCGTGCTGGAGCTGTTCGACCAGCTGGCCGACGACTGCATCGAGCTGGTCCGACAGGGCCGCGCCGACTTTGCGCTGACCCCCGCGCCGGCACAGGACGATGACCTGCGCGTGGAACCGCTGGTGCGCGACACCTTCCACCTGGTATGCCCGGCTGACCATCCGCTGGCGCGCAAGCGGCGCATCGAGCTCCAGGCGCTGGCGGGCGTGCCGTTTATCCAGCTGTCGCGCACAACCAGCGTGCGCCAGCACCTGGACGCGGCGCTGCATCCGTTGCGGTTGAACAGCGTGATGGAGGTGGAGCACCTGGCGACCGTGGCGGCGCTGGTGCAGGCCGGCCTGGGCGTCAGCGCCGTGCCCTCGCTGGCGCTGTTCCAGTTCCGGCGCGAAGGCCTGGCGATCCGGCCGCTGCAGCTGCCGTCGCTGGTGCGCGATATCTGCCTGGTGCGGATGAAGGACCGCGGCGACTCTGCCGCCGCGGCTGCGATGATCGAGTGCCTGCAGGCGTTCTACAGCGGCGGCAAGGCATCGGCGCGGCGCTGAAACACAGCACGAACGGCACGCAGAATTGGGTACGCTTTGCCTTCAGAAGTGCCCGAGGTAGCCGCCATCGACGGCCAGCACATGGCCGGTGATGTAGGACGCCGCCGGCGAAGCCAGGAACACCGCCGCACCCGCCACTTCATCGGGCTGGCCCCAGCGGCCCAGCGAAGTGCGCTGGCGCAGCCATTCGGCCACGCTCTCGTCCTCGACCATCGGCTGGTTGGGCTCGGTGGCGAAGTAGCCCGGCGCGATCGCGTTGACGGTCACGCCGTAGCGGCCGAGGTCGGCGGCCATCGCGCGTGTCAGTGCGTCCAGGCCGCCCTTGGTGGCGGGATAGAGCACATCGCCGGCGCGCGCGACCTGGCCCGCGATCGAGCTGACGTTGACGATGCGGCCGTACTGCCCGCGGCGCATGCGCTGCGCGGCCAGGCGGCACAGCGTATAGGGTGCGACCAGGTTGGTCTCGAGCATCGCGCGCAGGTCGCCGGCATCCAGGTCGGCCATGGTGCTGCGGTTGCGCGCGCCGGCGTTGTTGACCAGGATGTCGAGCCGGCCGTGGGTGGTGTCGATGCGCTCGAACGCGGCCGCGACCGCGGCCTCGTCGTTAATGTCAAGCACCAGCGCCTCGGCGCTGCCGCCGCGCGCGGCCAGCATGGCGACGGCATCCTGCACGCGCTCAGCATTGCGCGCCACGACCAGCACATGCGCGCCGGCATCGGCCAGCCCGGCGGCAATCGCCAGGCCGAGGCCCTGCGCGCCGCCGGTCACCAGCGCGACGCGCCCATGCAGCGAGAATTGGGTACGCCCGGCGCGGTCGGGCACGCCTGCATCGGGAGATGGGGTAGGAGTAGCCATGCGGCGAATATACCGCAGCAGTCCGGGCAGCGCAGCGCCGCCCGGACTGCCTGCCTGCCATTGCCCCGCAGGTTCAGCGGATCAGCTTCCCGGTGGACGAGACGATCGACATCTCGACAAACGACGAACCGGTGTGCCGCATCGGGCTGTAGCTGATCAGAATGCCGCCGAGGTCGTAGTCGCGCATGCCTTCGAGCGCATTGACCAGCCGCTCGCGCGTCAGGTCGGGACCGGCGCGGCGCAGCCCTTCGACCAGCACCTTGGCCGACATGAAGCCCTCCATGCCGGCGTTGGACGGCTCCACGCCCTGCTGCTTGGCCAGGCTGCGGTATTCGCTGGCCAGCGTCATCTGGCTGGAGTTGGTGCCCGGCACCACCTGCGTGATGATCAGCCCGCGCGCATCCGCGCCCAGTTCGCGGATAAACGCATCGGCGGCATTGTTGGACAGCGTGACGAACTGCGCCTCGCTGCCGGCAGCGCGCAGCTCGCGGATGATGCGCGCCGCCTCGGAGCCCGAGCCGATCACCAGCACCGCCTGCGGGTTGGCCTTGTGCATGGCGGCCACGCTCTGGCTGATGTCGCCCATCGGCCGCGCGAAGTTTGCGGTGGCCGCCGGCTGCACGCCGCGCGCCTGCAGCGCGCCGTTGAAGCCTTCGAGCACGTCCTTGCCGAAGCCGTCGCTGGCGTAGAAGATGCCGATGCGGCTCATGCCCGACGTGGCCAGGTGGTTGATCGCGCGCGCGACCTCGTCCTGGTACTTGGCGCGCACATTGAAGACGTAGCGGTTCACCGGCCGGTGCAGCGTGATGGCGCCGGTGAGCGGCGCCACCAGCGGCACCTTGTGCTCGGCGATGATGGGCAGGATGCTTTCGTTCTGCGGCGTGCCGCGCACCATGAAGAGGGCGAACACTTTGTCCTCGTCGATCAGCTTGCGCACGTTGTCGGGGGTGCGCTTGGCATCGAAGCCGTCGTCGTAGGTCACCAGTTCGATGCGCCGGCCCGCCACGCCGCCGCTGGCGTTGACGGTGCGCAGGTAAACCTGCGCGCCGGCGATCTGCTCCTTGACCGAACCGGCCACCGGACCGGTGACGCCCGCGGACTGTCCGATGCGGATGGTGGAGCGTGTCACGCCCGGTTCTGCCTGGGCCGTCTGCGCAGCCCATCCCAGCGTGGCGGCGATGCCGCACGCGATCCATTTCGCCTTCATTGTCTCGACCCCTCCGCCCTTGTGGGCTGATCTCATAGTTCTGTCGCGGCGCATGGCGCATGCAAGCATGCGCCGTCACGCAAATTACCGCATGCGCAACGCTGGGGCAAACCGGAGCAAGGGGGACTGTTGCAGCAGCATCACACCGGAACCGCGTGACGGTTCCGGCGTGAGCACGGGCGCGCTATAGGATGCGCGTCAGAACGCGCCGCACGGGCGCGCGAAAGGACATGCAGGACAGCAAAGACAAGCCATACCAGCGCGGATCAGGGGAAGGCCGGCACTGCCGGATCCAGCCCGGCAAAGCGTGCTTCCGGATGGGCGTTCTGCAGCAGCGTCTCGACCTCCTCGACACGGCTGCGCGGCACGTCCACCATCAGCAGGATCTTGCCTTCCTCGATGTCCTTCTCGAACGCGCGCAGCCGGCTGTTGGGCGCCGAGCTGCCGATCATGCTCGCGGCCCATGCGCCGAACACCGCGCCGAGCACCGCCAGCACGCCGACCAGGCCCCACTGCGGGGTGTCGCTGACGATCGGGAACATCGCTACCACGGCCCCTGCCACGACGCCGACGCCCCCACCCACCACCAAACCCATCTCGGCGGCATGCACGATGTCGGAGGTCTGGAACAGGTTGGCTTCGTGCAGGCCCGTCATGTCGGCACCGTCACGCGCCACGAAGTGTATGCGGCGGTTTTCGATGCGGGCAAGCAACAGGTCGTCCATGGTGCGGCGGGCGCTCGCCAGGTCGGGCAACAACCAGAAGATGCGTTTGCGCATGTCTCTCTCCTTTTTCAGGCCGCGTCGCTGGTGTGGGTGAACCTGGGTCCGGAATGTACCGCTGGCGGCGCGGGGTTATTTCGTTGTACGCCGTTCATGGGGCAAGCGCAAGGCGACTCTTGGCGTACGCGCACGCCGCGCGCGGATGTGATGTGCGCGTATGCCCCGCGCGTGCGCGGCACACGTCACGTCGTCCAGCCAGGGAAGAGAATTGCGGCGCCAGCGCCTCAGAAAGTGATCGGCAGGCGAACATTGACCTGCAGGTCGGGCGTATCGCGGGTGAGGCCCGCGCCCACCGACAGGTTCAGCGTGTAGCGGTTGTTGAAGCGGTACGAATAACCCACCAGCAGCGTGCCCTGCGTCACCCGCACCGAACCCGGCACGGTTTGTCCGTTCTGCTTGGTCGGCCAGATGATGCTCTGGTCGTAGCCGATACTGAACGACGCCTTTTCATTAAGCGCCAGGCCCATGCCGAAGCTGAACTCGAAGATGTCTCCCGGCGCGATCTTGCCCAGCGGTTCCTTTTCGCCGTTGAGCACGGTGCGGCTCACGTTGTCGCGCGCAAAGTTGTGCAGGTAGCTGAAGGTGCCAAAGAACACCGCTGGATCGGTCGGCAGCAGCCAGGTGATGCCAGGCTGGATGGCCTGGAAGCCGGTGCCTGTCGGCAGCCCGAGCGGCAACCCGGTGCCGGTGGCATTGCCCACGCAGCGCGTCACGCAGTCGGTGACGACTTCGAACGGGTCCTTGCCGGTATTCGACTTGTAGCGCAGCCAGCCGATGAAGTACGGGAGCTTCTCGCTGCCATAGTTGAGCTGGTAGCGCACCGTCGCCTCGACATCGCCAATGCCGCTGCCGCTGGCATTGAACACGCGGTCAACTGCGGTACCGGTGAATACTTCGCGGCTGACGGTGGAACCGGAGCTATGCACATAGGGTACTTTGGCTTCGATCTCCAGCCGCTTGGTGATGCCGTAGCGGAATGCAACCGATGGGATGTAGGTCGAGGTCTTCACCTCGCGCACGTCGATCAGGCCAATGATGATGGCCGGGATGATCGAATAGCCGACCAGCGCCACGCGGTTGTTCGACGAATAGCCGTACTGGAAGCCGGGTTCGATCACAAGCTTGCCCTGAGCCGTCAGCACGCCCGGCTGTTCCGTGATCGGCGCGATTTCGGGCGGGCGCGTATCGCGCTCGGGCGGCTTGCCCACGGGCTCGTCCGCGACCACCTGCTGGTACGTCGACTCGCCCTGCTGCGGCTGCCCCGGCTGCACCACCACCTGCGGCGGCTGGTCGCCCTGGGTCGCCTGCGGCGACGTGACCGCGTTGGGCACGCCCTGCGTTGCGCTGGAGCCGGCCGCGGCGGCCGCGGCGTTGGTGGCGTTATCCATCGGCGTGACGCCGGGGCCGGCGCCGCCGCGCTTGCGGGACAGCACCTCCGGCCCGATCACGCTGCGCAGCTCACGGATCAACGCTTCCTGCTCAGCGAGCGCGCGCTTCATGGCGTCGAGCTGGCTGGCCTGCTCTGCCAACTGGTTCTGCAAGGATTCCAGCCCGGCGGCGGGTGGCCCCGCGTCGAGTGTGGTCTGGGCGTGCGCCAGGCCTCCAAGCAACAGCAACGTCGAGCACCCGGCGCTGCGGATGCCCTGCATCGACCGCTTCTTCATGACGTCTTCCTCCCCCGGGACGGCAGACTGGATCTTGCAGGCGCGCGCTACCTCCTGCGCATCAAAGCTACGGTTACGGCTACTCCTACCTCATGCTGGCGGCTCGCAGCAGCACGTTGTTCAGCGTTGCGTTGGCGACCTGTGACCGGAATGCCTGGAGCGTATTCACACTCGCGTCGATTGTCATCAGGCTCCGGATACTCTGGTTGTTCAAGGTGTTCTGGATTACGGTCATCGGCGACGCCCCATTGGCCACCGCCGCGGAATTGCCCGCGCCGTTCTGGATTACCGCCAGCAGCCCGTTGGTAACGACCTGGCCGGTTGGCGTTGTCACCGCGGTTGACGGCAGGCCGGCCGCACCGGCGCTGCTTGCCGATGCTCCGTTCGATGCCACCCCCGTGGCCGTTCCCGCGGCACCTGCGCTGCTGCCGCCATTGCTGCCTAGCTGAACGCCCGCCGTGGCCGGGTTGCCCGCCATCGCGCTGTTCACGTCAGCATACGTATTGCTCACAATGGCCGGTCCGAGCGCAGAAGCCAGCTTCGCGGCCTGGTCGCTGGTGATGCGCGCAATGTCCGGTATGTTAATGCTGGTGGCCACCACCAAGGCGCCATTGACGTACACCGCGCGTTCGATTCCGAACGAAACCTGCAGTCCGCCGGCGTCGAAGCCGCCGCGCATTTCATCCAGCTTGTCTTCGGAGACCGGTTTCCAGCCGGCCATGCTGCCCTGGGTAGCGGCAGCCAGTGCTTGGTCTTGCTTGTTCTCTTGCGTGTCCAATACAGTCTGTGCAGGAACCGCGGCCGCGTCAAGGGCGTCCGGCAGCGGCTGCTCGCTCGCCTGCGCGGCGGTGACACATGCCATGCCGGCGCCGAACAGGACCGCTGCAGTCGCCGTACCGGCTCCCCTGCTGCGGCAGGCGGTGGAATTCGGGGCGGATGTCTCGAACATGATGTGTTCCTCAGAAATCGCTGGCGCCATGCTTTGGCATGACGGTGAAGAACAGGCTGTCCCGGTTGACTCCCATCCAGTAAGGGCCCGATGGCGCTACGCGCCAGTCGGCCGCCAGGTTGAACCGGGCCTGCTCGGTCCGGTTATGGATCACGAACAGCAACTGGCTTTCCCAGATGCTCTCGAAGTGTTCGCGCGAGATGGAGCGCGTGCCGCGCGCCGGATCGCCGATCAGCACGCGATCGCCGCGGACTCCTTTCACCACCACGAAATGGTGGTAGCCGTTCTCGACGATCAGCACGATCGCGGGTATCTTTGTTTCCTCGAGCTTCGACAGCGGCAGTTCATACCCGTCCGCCAGGAACCCCTGCGACGCCAGATAGCGCTTCATATCCAGCAGGGAGAAACCCTCCTGCCGGATCTTGGCCTGGTCGCCATTGACGAACATGTTGGCAAAGACCAGTTCCTCGCTGACCGGTTGCCCGTACTGGTAGGTCAGCAGGGTAGCCACCGCGGCCGAGCCGCAGCTGAAATCGTATTGCTGACGGATCGTGGTCTTGAAGCGTGCTTCGCGCAGGCTGGTCACCGGCACGCTGTAGTACTCGCCGACAGGCCCGTAGATGCTGACCCGGTCAGCCAGTGCGGGCTGGGTACCGCCCAGGGCCAGGACAAAGGGCAGCGCCCGCAGCAGTCCTCGAAGCATCTTCATCACTTGAACTGGACGTTGACGATGGTGGCGTTCTGGATCAACACGTTGTTGCCCGAGTTCTGGATGGCCGTCGGTATGCCCGCCGAATTCGCGAAGGCGCCTTCCGTGATCATGTTGGTGCCGGACAGCGTATGGACCGCGGCGTTGTCCGCCACCGTGCCATGCAGCCGCATGTCGTTGACCACCACTTCCGCACCACCGCGCACGCCATCAAGCTTGTCGCTCGCGACAGCTACCGCGGCCGAGCCAAAAGGATTGCTCGCCGCCGGGGTCACCGCAGCGGCAGGCGCTGCCACGGCGACATCGCCCGCCAGCGGTCCCGCCTGAGCCTGCATGAACGGCCAGGCTAGAAATGCTGCCGTCAGCGCTGTGACAGCAGTGTGAATCGGTTGCATGATGCGTCTCCTCCACGCCCGCCGCGCCCGGCCCCATCCGGCCAGCCGCGGCGGAACTTACAGGTTGTGCCAGGCAGGCATTCCTGCGCGAATCGCTCGCCGGGATGCCCCCGTCGGCTTGAAGACTCTGCCCCGGCACCGGCCGGCCCGCCATCCGCCAGAAGCTGGCGATGGCTGGCCGACCGGCCCGGTTCACGTCTTAGCGGCCGACGCTCAGGTTGGCCTGCACGTTGACGCTTTGCTGAACCAGCGAAGCTGCGCCAAGGTTCTGGTTGGCGACCATGATGCCCGCGGCGGTCTGGCCGACGCTGGTCATCACGTTGGACAGGCTGAACGAGCCGGCAGAAACTGCGACGGTTCCGCCTGCGCCGCCAGCGCCGCCGACTGCACCGTTGCCAGTGCCGCCGTTGCCAACGCCGCCAGCGCCACCGGTAGCACCGACAGCACCCGTCGCACCATTGCCAGCCGTGGCGCTACCGTTGGTCGCCGAGCTTGAAGCGCTGCCGTTTGTGGCCGCACCACCTGCGCCGCCCGCACCCCCAATGCTCGCTTGCGTGCCGCCAGCGCCGCCCGTGCTGGTGGACGCGCCAGCCGTGGCCGCCGAGGTCGCCGTGCCGCCTGCGCCACCCGCACCGCCGGTACCGCTGCCGGCACCGCCGGTTGCGCTAGCCGACGACGTTCCGGCGCCGCCCGCACCGCCAGTCCCCGTGCCCGCGCCAGCAGAACCGGCGGCAGTCGCCGCACCGGCTGCCCCGCCCGCGCCGACCGTGTCGTTACCGGCGCCACCGTTGCCGCTGGACCCGCCTGCCGAGCCCGCAGCGCCGCCCAGGCCAAGGCTGGCACCGAGTGCACTGCCGCCGCGACCGCCGGCGCCAAGCGAAGCGCTCAGAGCGCGTCCGCCCGTGCCATAAGCGTCGCCGCCGCTGCCGCCCCGGGTGGCCGCCGCGCTGAGCGCGCTGCCACCAGCGGACTTGGCGTTGCCGCCATCGCCGGCCCAGCCAATCGCCTTGCCGCCCTTGCCGCCGTCACCCGCCTGCGCGCCATAGTTGGTGGCTGCACCGTTGGTGGCGCTGCCGTTGGTGGCGCTGCCGCCGTTACCGCCATTGCCGCCATTGCCGCCATCGCCGCCGCGGCCGCCGTTGCCGACGCCACCAGTGCCGTTGCCGCCGGTGCCTCCGGCGCCGCCGTTGGCGCGACCCGTATTGCTGGCATAGTTGCCCATCGTTCCGATGGTGTTACCGGATACATAGCCCTCCAGCTTGCTGATCGCCAGCGCCTTGCTCGAATTGAACGCGTTGGAGAAGTTGGCGGTGGCCGAGCTGCCATTGGCCGCGGCCGCATTGCCATAACCGCGCATATCCTGATCCGTGCGGTTCTTGGAGTTGGTATTGGTGGTGGTCTTGGTCGAGGTACTGGTTCTTGTGTTCGTGCTGCTGTTGTTCCGCTGGACAGCCCACGAGCCTTCGTTCGCTGCCGCACCACCGCCGGTCTGCGTGGAAGTCGCGGTCGCGGTTTGGGTATTGGTGGTCCCGCTATCGTCGGCGTTGTTGGTCGGGTTCGCCAAGGCTTGGCCAGTGCCAAACGCCAGCGCAATCGCCGATGCCAGTAAGGTCTTATTCATACGAAGCTCCCAGGAAGATGTCACACAGCGGCTCAGCCTCCGGCCGGCGCTCGTGCCGAACGACGGCTGGAGGTTAGGTCCGGCACCCTGCCAAACCAGCCTGCCCTTGCGCATAATCAGTGCCAGCTTCGCCACCTGGAGTGGCAATCCCTTGTATTACAAGGCCTCCCCGGCGACCCGCCGGGAACTTTCGGGCGCTTTGCACGATCTCTCCCGCCCGCGCTGCTGTGCACGGCAGACGACATGTCACACCGCTGTGACACGGCCTCCCCCGCCCCATCGGGGGTACGCCCGGATCACCTGAAAAAGGCCTTAGATTTCAGTGCCTTACAGCATTACTCGGGACTTGCCCGAGCCCCGCGGCCACGTATCGACGCTGAAACATCGCCGCCGGGTGCCGTCACCGCCGCCCATGTGAGCCGCCCCACATTGCCGGCATGTCCGTTTTGCGCCGCCCGACACCCAGCCCTTGTGGCGCCCCGCCAAACCCACCTCCGGGGGCGGCGCGGTAGCTAAAGCCTTACCTGGCCCGTGCCCGGGCTGTCTGTCCGTTAACCCACGTACGCAGGGATGCGCCGCTGCAACACAGCGACCCTCGCGTTGTGCCGGAAGGGCCTCAGCGTCTATCCATGCTAGGCTCTATGTCTGATTTAAAGTACATTAGAGGCATTACAGACTTGTCATCTCTCCACAAGGGAAACCATGAGTGAAGCCGTCGTTCCCCTGTATCACCAGATTTACGTGGTACTGCGCCAGCAGATCGTAGAGGGCCGCTTCGGCCAGGGTCCCTTGCCGGGCGAGATCGACCTGGCCAAGCAGTTCCACGCGTCGCGCGTGACCATGCGGCGCGTGTTCGACCGCCTGGTGCAGGAGGGCCTGGTGCGCCGCCATCGCGGGCTTGGAACCTTCGTCAACCCGCACCCGGTGCGGCCCGCGGCAGCGAGCGAGGAACGCGGCACCAGCCTGCTCGACAACATCATCGACATGGGCCAGAAGACGTCGGTGAAGGTGATCTCGATCGACGAAGTCCATGCCACGCCGGACGTCGCCGAGTCGCTGCAGATCGAAGCTGGCGACCCGGTGGTCAAGATCGTGCGCGTGCGGCACTACCGCAACCGGCCGCTCTCGCATATCACGGTCTACCTGCCGGCTGAGCTGGGCCGCCCGATCACGCGCAAGGCGCTGGAAGAGACGCCGGTGCTGCGCCTGCTGGAAGCCGGCGGCGTCAAGCTGGGCCGCGCCAGCCAGGTGCTGTCGGCGCGCCTGGCCGACGTGGTGGTGGCGCCGCTGCTGGACGTGCCGGTCGGCGGCGCGCTGCTGGCGGTGCGCCGCGTGGTCAAGGACCAGGCCGGCCGCCCGGTGCAGTTGCTGCTGGGCCAGTACCGCCCCGACCGCTACGAGTACCGCATGGAACTGTCGCCAGCCGGCGTGGACAGCGCCAACGTCTGGGTGGAGAGCGAAACCCGCCCCGGCCTGCGCGACTGACATGCCCGCCCCGGGCAGTGCCGCGCCGGATGTGCGCCACACCTCGCTGATCCCGGCGATACTGCGCATTCCTGATCACATCAAGCGAGGAGCCGCCGTCATGCCAGTGTTCCGCCTGGTCCTGTCCAACTCGACCCCCGACCCGACCGGGTTGTCATCGAGCCGCCGCCGCGCCGCGGTGCGCCGCCTTGCCGGCATGGCCGGCGCTGCCCTGTGCGCGCTGGCGCTGCCCTTGTCGGCCGGGGCACAAGGCACGCAGATTGCCGGCGGCAAGCCGATCCGGATCCTGGTGGGCGCGCCGGCCGGCGGCACCACCGACACGCTGGCGCGCACCATCGCCCAGGAAATGACCCAGGAACTCGGCCAACCGGTGGTGGTGGAGAACCGTCCCGGCGCCGGCGGCAATATCGCCGCCGACCTGGTCGCCAAGAGCGCGCCGGATGGCAGCACGCTGCTGATGAGCTTCACCAGCCATACCATCAACGCCACGCTGTACAAGAAGCTGCCGTTCGACCCGGTGCAGGACTTCACCCCGGTCACGCTGGTGGCCACCGTGCCCAGCGTGCTGGTGGCCACGCCGCGGCTGGCCGCCAGCAACGTGCCCGAGCTGATCCGCCTGGCGCGCTCGCAGCCGGGCAAGCTGAACTTCGCCATCGGCTCGGTCGGCTCGTCGCTGCACATGGCCGGCGACATGTTCAAGATGATGACCGGCACCTATATCGTCAACATCCCATACAAGGGCACGTCGCCCGCACTCACCGACGTGCTGGCCGGCCAGTGCGACCTGATGTTCGCCAGCACCATCAACGTGCTGCCGCATGTGCGCGCCGGCAAGCTCAAGGTGCTGGGCGTGACCAGCCCCGCGCCGCTGCCGCAGTTCCCGGGCGCGGCGCCGATCGGCGCCACCGTCAAGGGCTTCGAGTCGAGCGCGTGGTTCGGCCTGTTCGGGCCCGCCGGCATGCCGGCCGAGGTCACGCAGGCGCTGTACCAGGCCGCGCGCAAGGGGCTGGAAACGCCCGCGGTGCGCAAGCGCCTGGAGAATGACGGCGCGCAGCCGATCGGCATGCCGCCCGAGGCCTTCGGCGCGTTCGTGAAGCAGGACGTCAAGCGCTGGGCGGCCGTGGTCAAGTACTCGGGGGCGTCGCCGGAATGAGTCGTACCCTTGCGGCCACACCCGAGGCCACGGCGCCGGCCACGCTCGCGCAGAAACTGGTGGCGCGCGCCGCCGGCCTGCCTTACGCGCAGGTCGGCACCGTGGTGATCTGCCGCGTCGACCTGGCGATGTCGCACGACTCCAGCGGCCCGCGCCGCGTGGCGCCGCTGCTGCAGGAGCTGGATGTCGGCGTCTGGGACCCGTCGCGCTACGTGGTGGTGACCGACCACTTCGTGCCCGGCGGCGATGCCCAGGCCGAATCGATCCTGCGCTTCACGCGCGACTGGACGCGCCAGTCGGGCGCGCACTTTATCGACGCCGAAGGCATCTGCCATGTGGTGCTGCCCGAGCGCGGGCATGTGCTGCCGGGCCGCCTGATCGTCGGCGGCGACAGCCACAGCCCGACCGGCGGCGCCTTCGGCGCCTACATGTTCGGCGTGGGCGCGACGGAGATGGCGGGCGTGTTGGCCACCGGCGAGATCTGGCTGCGCGTGCCGGATACCATCCGGCTTCAGTGGGACGGCCAGCTCGCGCCCGGCGTCTGCGCCAAGGACATCATGCTGTTCCTGTGCGCCAGGCTGGGCCTGGGCGGCGGGCGCTACGAAGCGCTCGAATACACCGGCAGCGCCGTGGCCGCAATGCCGATGCAGGAGCGCATGACGCTCACCAACATGAGCGCCGAGCTGGGCGCGCAGACCGGGCTGATAGCGCCCGACGCCGTGACGCTCGACTGGCTGGCGCAGGCCGGCGTGCCGGCGCAGACGCTGGCGGACATCGATCTCGCGCACTGGCGCAGCGACATGGATGCGCCGGTGCTCGCCACCCACCGTTTCGACGCCGGCGCGCTGGCGCCGCAGGTCGCCGCGCCCCACTCGCCCGCCAACAGCGCGCCGGTGGATGAGGCCGCTGGCGAGCCCGTGCAGATCGCCTACCTGGGCGCCTGCACCGGCGCCAAGCTGGAAGACCTGCGCATGGCCGCGCGCGTGCTGCGCGGGCGCCGCGTGGCGCCAGGCGTGACGCTGCAGGTGGCACCGGCGTCGCGCCGCGACCAGTTACAGGCCGAGCACGAAGGCACGCTCGGCATCCTCACCCAGGCCGGCGCCATGCTGCTGCCCAACGCCTGCGGCGCCTGCGCCGGCTATGGCGCGTCGCGCTTTCCCGCGGGCAGCCGCGCCATCGCCTCAACGGCGCGCAACTTCTCCGGCCGCATGGGCGACGCGGGCAGCGCCGTCTGGCTGGGCTCGCCGATGACGGTGGCCGCCAGCGCCATCACCGGCCGCATCACCGACCCGCGCACCCTGCTGGAGTAACGCCACGGGCCTGAATTCGTGCCCGCCATGCGCGGGCCAGACCTTTTTTGCATGACCTCCCCCATCGCCCCCGCCCCCATCGCAGCCGGCCGCATCTGGCGTTTCGGCAACAATGTCGACACCGATGCCATGGCCCCCGCCGTGCTGATGAAATCGCCGCTGGCCGTGCTGGCCCGGCATTGCCTGGCCTCGCTGCGCCCGGAATTCCCAGGGGACGTGCGCGCCGGGGATGTGCTGGTAGCGGGCGCCAACTTCGGCATCGGCTCGTCGCGCGAGCAGGCGCCGCAGGCGCTGCGCGAACTGGGTGTGGGCGCGGTGGTGGCGCAGTCCTTCGGCGGGCTGTTCTATCGCAATGCCATCAACCTGGGCCTGCCGGTGCTGGTGTGCGCCGACACCGGCCGGCTGGCCGACGGCGCGCACGTCGTGCTGGACCTGGACGCGGCCCGGCTGCGCCTGGACGACGGCACCGAAGTTGCCTGCGAGCCCATCCCCGCCTTCCTGCGCGAGATCCTGGCCGCGGGCGGGCTGGTGCCGCACCTCAAGCGGCGCCTGGGCAAGGCCTGAGCGCATGCCTGAGCACCTCGCCCGCAGGCGCGCGCCTCAGCCGGTGCGCGGCATGGCGGCCTGGCGCAACAGGCTGAGCGCCTCGTCGTCGCTGGTCTGGGAGAAATCCAGGTAGAAGGCGCCGACCGCGCCGAAGTTCGGCGGCGTATTCAGGCAGATGATCTCGTCGGCGGCCGGCTGCAGGCTGGCCAGCCCGTCCAGCGAACCCACCGGCGTGGCCGCTACCACGCGCGCGGCCCCCGCCATGCGCACGCCCTCGAGAGCGGCGCGCATGGTGGCGCCGGTGGCCACGCCATCATCGACCACGATCACGGTACGCCCGGCGCGCGCCGGCACCGGTGCCCCGCCGCGGTAGCGCTGCTGGCGCCGCGCGATCTCATCGAGCTGGCGGCCGCGTTCGGCATCGAAGCTGCCGCTTTCCAACGCGCGGCGCGCCCAGGGGTCGTCGTTGACCACGGTATGCGGGCCGCCGCCCGCGGCATCGCCCTCCACCACCGCGCCGAGTGCCAGTTCCGGGTAGCCCGCCGCGCCGATCTTGCGCACCAGCAGCACGTCCAGCTGGGCATCGATCGCACGCGTGACTTCAAAGGCCACCGGCACGCCGCCGCGCGGCAGCGCCAGCACCAGCGCGGGCTGCCCGAGCTGCGCGGCGCCGAAGCCCAGTTCGGCCAGCCGGCGGCCCAGGTAGCGGCCAGCCTCGCGGCGATCGGCAAAGCACGGTGGCAATGTCAACATGGCGCGCTCCCAGAAGTCCGGCGTCGTGACGCCGGAAAGTGGCTGTCGAGGCCCGCACCGCCACGGCGGCGGCGCGGCGCAGGCGGCCCTTTGCCAATATAGACCTTGCCGGGGAAGGCGTAGGAGCAACCCGGCGCCGTGCCGTATCCGCGTGCAATAGCGCGCAAGTCACTTCGATTGAACGCGATTTCGCAACAGTGTGTTTTGCCGGGGCCGGCTGATCTTCCTGCGCTGCAGCATTAAGATTGTCCCAGGCGATTCCCCCGGGAACGCCGCCCATCCGCTGTTCGCCGGGCATGACGCCCGGCTCCTGAATGAGCCCGACATGACTTCGCAAGCCTACGCACGCGCGCAACTGGCGCACCCCGATCACGACACCGCCACGGAAGGCAACCCCGGCGCCCTGGCCACGCCCGACATCCCGTTCGGCTCGCTCGAGGCCGCCGCGATGGCCGAGCTGCCGTATACCTTCCGCCCGGCCGGCACCTGCACCCGCTACTACAACGAGTTCTTCGGCTGATCCTCGCGCCGGACCCGGTGCGGGATCTCATGCGCTGATTCGCCCGCGGGCGCCATCACGCGCTCGCATAGCGCGGCCAGCCGCGCCGCCATGTCGCGCGCCGGGGCCGGCAGGTCCGGTTGCGCGTGCAGGCTCAGCTCGATATCCGGCACCGCGGCCGGCCAACCGCCGTCCTCCAGCACCCGGTGATGGGCGCTGGCCAGGCGCCGTGGCAGCAGCGTGATACCGAGCCCGTCGGCCACCGCCGCCAGGATGCTGGCCAGGCTCGCACTGACGAAGGCCACGCGCCAGCGCCGCCCGCCGGCGTCGAGCGCGTGCGTCATCTCGCCGCGGTAGAGCCCGCCCACCGGAAACGCCACCAGCGGCACCGGGTCGCGCGCCACCGCCGGGCGCTGGCGGCTGTCGATCCAGCACAGCGGCTCCGGCCAGCTGGCCAGGCCGGTGGCATGCCCGACGCGCTGCTTGACCAGCACCAGGTCCAGCTCGCGGTCCTGGAAGCGCTGCCACAGCTCGTGGCTCATGCCGCTGGTCACCCCCAGCCGCACCCCCGGCCAGTCGTCGGCAAACCCTGCCAGCACCGGCGTCAGCGGCCGCGCGGCAAAGTCCTCAGGCACGCCGATGCGGATCTCGCCCTGGCCCGCGCTCTGGCGCAGCTGCCCGACCGCCTCGGCCATCAGCTGCTGCAGGCGGCGCGCGTAACCAAGCAGGCGCTCGCCCTCCGGCGTGGTCGTGACATAGCGCCCCCCGCGGTCCAGCAGCACGCAGCCGAGCTGCTCTTCCAGCCGGCGCACCTGCTGGCTGACGGTCGACTGCGTCAGGTGCACGCGCTGCGCGGCGCGGGTGAAGCTGCCGCTTTCCGCCACGGCGGCAAAGCTCTGCAGCAGCACGGGATCGAGAAGAGGGTCCTGCATCGGCGGTCCATTGGGTTTTCCACTGCCGGCGATTTCATCATTTAATTTCCCAATTACCAAGCCCCGGCGTACAGTGGGCAGCCCTCGGGCGCGGCGTTCGCCCCCCGCTGGACCTACCTGCCAAAGCCATGCCGCGCCACGCGCTGCGAGCATGCACTCACTTTTGCCCGGATCATGAGCACTCACCAGGAATTCATGTGCGAGGCGGTCCGCCTTGCCGAAGCCAACCGTGACCGTGGCGGCCGCCCCTTCGGCGCCGTGCTGGCGCTCGACGGCGATGCCGTCGCCACCGGCGTCAATGACATCGTCCACAGCCACGACCCGACCACCCATGCCGAGCTGGAAGCCGTGCGCGCCGCCGCGCGCAAGCTCGGCCGCCCGGACCTGCGCGGCAGCGTGGTCTATGCGAGCGGCCATCCGTGCCCGATGTGCCTGGCGGCGATGACCATGGCCGGTGTGCAGGCGGTCTACTACGCCTTCGACAACGACGACGCCGCGCCCTATGGCATGTCCAGCGAGGCCGCCTACCAGGCGCTGCGGCTGCCGCTCGACCCGCCCCCGCTGCCGCTCACGCGCGTGCCGGTCGATCTTTCCGCCGCGCAGCTCTACGGCACGCGCACCCACCGTGGCTGATGCCATGGCAGACGCGGCGGCGGCCCGGGCCACGCCGCGCTGGCTGGTGCTGGCCGCGGTGGCCGGCATCGGCCTGAACCTGCGGCCGTTCCTGACCGCCGTGGGCCCGCTTGCGCCCGCGATCCGCGCCGGTACCGGGCTCAGTTACCAGGGCATGGCCTGGCTGACGCTGCTGCCGATGCTGCTGATGGGGGTGGGCGCGTTCTTCGGGCCCGCGATCCGTGCACGGCTGGGTGCGCGTGCTGCGGTACTCGGCGCGCTGGCGCTGCTGGGCGCGGGCTGCGCGCTGCGCCTGGGCGTGGCCGACGGCACGCTGCTGATCGCCTCGGCGGCGCTGTGCGGGCTGGGCGTGGCGGTGGTGCAGGCGGCGTGCCCGGGGCTGGTCAAGCAGGAATTCCCGGGGCGCGTGGCGCCGGTGATGGGGCTGTACTCGGCGGCGCTGATGGGCGGCGGCGCGCTGGGCGCGCAGCTCTCGCCCTGGGTGAGCGCGCAGGCCGGGAGCTGGCGCGAGGCGCTGGCCTTGTGGGCCGTTCCGGTGCTCGCGGCGCTGGCGCTGGCGTGGGTGGCACTGCCGCGCGCGCTGCCGGCCCGGACTGCATTGCGCCCGGCAGGCGCGGCGCGCGCGTTGCTGCGCCGTCCGCGCACCTGGCTGCTGATGCTGTGCTTCGGCGTGATGAACGGCGGCTATGCCTCGCTGGTGGCGTGGCTGGCGCCCTTTTACCAGGGCCACGGCTGGAGTGCACCGGCCAGCGGCGCGCTGGTGGCGCTGATGGCGCTGGCGCAGGCCGCCGCGGCGTTGCTGCTGCCGGCGCTGGCGGCGCGCCGCACCGACCGCCGCGCATGGATGGCGCTGGCGCTGGCGATGCAGGTGGCCGGCTTCGGCGGGCTGGCGCTGTGGCCCGATGCCGCGCCGCACGCCTGGGCCGTGATCGGCGGCGCGGGCCTGGGCGGCTGCTTTGCGCTGTACCTGGTGGTGGCGCTGGACCATTTGCCGGATCCGGACAGCGCCGGCGCGCTGAGCGCGCTGATGCAGGGCGGCGGCTTCCTGCTCGCTTCGCTGGCGCCGTGGATCACCGCCATGCTGCAGGCACGCACCGGCGGCTTTGCCGCCGGCTGGTGGTATCACCTGGGCTGCGCCGCGCTGGTGGGCGTGCTGACGCTGCGTCTGGATCCGGCGCGCTACGGCACCGCCTACGCGATGCCGCGGGCCGCCGGATAAGCCGCGCCCGCCCCGGCTTCAGTAGGTCTTGTAGGGCAGGAACTTGCCCGACATCTCGATGCGCACCCGGTCCCCGTTGGGATCGGCCTCGCGCTGCAGGTCCATGCGGAAGTCGATCGCGCTCATGATGCCGTCGCCGAACTCCTCGTGGATCAGCGCCTTGAAGGTGGTGCCGTAGACGCTGATGAGTTCGTAGAAACGGTAGATCAGCGGGTCCGTGGGCACCTGCGTTGGCAGCGAGCCCTTATACGGGACCTCGCGCAGCCATGGCTCGGCCTCGGGCGGCAGCCCGAACACTTCCATCACCGCGCGTGCCCCCGCTTCATCGAATGCCATCTGGCCCAGGCACGCGGCCGTCGTCCATTCCTTGCTGCGGCCGACGCGTTCGGCCACCTGGGTCCAGGTAATACCGCGTGTGACCTTGGCTTCGATGATGAGGTCGGTGACGTCGCTGCGGTTCATGCTGCCTCCATGACAATGGGTGGTTGGGTGGAGCCACTCGGATAGCCGCGGCGGCGCGCGGCGCGAACCTTTCAGCGTGTCAGCGCTGTCTCGACGATGGCCGCGGCGTCCGCGGGCGGCATCTCCTGCGGCAGCGCGAACAATGCCGCGGCTGGCGGCGACAGGCCCTGCAAAAACTGCAAGGCAAGCACGATGAGCATGACCGGCATGGCGCCTCCTTCAAGCACACGTGGCAACTTCCCGATTGGCACAGCCGACAGCGCAAGCTTCATGCCATTGACGCGGGTGTTCCAGCGCTCGCAACCGCACCGCAAGCGCACCGCAATGGCACCGTTGCCAGGGCGGCGCGGGCCATGCTGATGCAAGCCGCACCGTCATAGCGTACCCGTTTCTGCGTGCCATTTGGAGGCGCCCGCAAAGGGTGCAACGAAGGGTGCAACGCGGCGCAGGCGGTCCGCCGAGGTGGCGCTGCCTTGCGAGAACTATTTCCGATGTAACGTCACATTACCTCCCGCCCGGCGCGCGGCGGCCGCGCCACGGCGCCACCGCCCTGCCCGCCAAGCCTTGCCGCACAAGGGTTTCCGGCCGATGCGGCAAGCCGCGCCCGCGCTCGCGGGCACGCTGGGGCCATGTGAGACAGCCTTACAAGTGCAAGCCCCCGGTGTCGGGCCCGCTCGCTACATTGAAGCCGTGTCCAACGCCAACCCGCCAGGAGTCCGAATGAAACGAACCCTCTCCCTGGTAGTGCTGCTGTCCACCACGGCCGCACTGCTTTCCGCCTGCATCGTGGTGCCGCCGCGCGGCGGCCCGCCGCCCCGCTACCACCACTACGACCGCTACTGAACCACTACGGATTGGATCCTGCCGAGCGCAGACCCGAACCACGCCCCCCAAGGAGAACCCAAATGAAACGCCAGCTCCTGCTTGCCGCAGCCGTCCTCGCCACGGGCGGCGCCTTCGGACTGATCGCCCCCGCCGATGCGCAACCGGTGATGGTCGCGCACGGCTACGGCCCGCCGCCCCCGCCGCCGCGCTACGAGCCGCACCCGGCCGCGCGCCGCGGCCAGGCCTGGGTGCCCGGCCACTGGGTTGGCAGCGGCGGCCGCTATGACTGGCGCCGCGGCTACTGGCAGGCGCAGCGCCCCGGCTACCGCTATGTGCCCGAGCACTGGGTGCGCGGCCCGCGTGGATGGGTCATGCGCCCGGGCTACTGGGCCCGCTGAAGCGGCCCAGCCAGGCTTGCCCGCTCGCGCGCCGGAAGCGCCACAGGGACAGGGCCGGGCTTGCCATCCCTGCCCGCCGGCAGTTGGTGGCAAGCCCGCGCCGGCCAGTGCGGTCGGCGCCGCAAGGCTCATCCCGAGGTTGGAGAGGCCTCTCATCCAGAAGCACTAGGCCATGCGCCCGAGCTGCCGCAAAATCAGGCAGATTCATTTCGAAACCTTGTATAGGGGCCGAGTTTCATAATTGCAGCACCCCGCATGCCAGATATATTACGTACACCCCACGATGGGGTTAGAAACCCTGCTAACCGTGGGGGTCGGATAATGCGATCTGTTTCAATGCTGCAACCATTCAAAATCAATGTGTCACATCAGTGAAACCACCGCAACACCGCCTCAGGGCGTCGTTTGCGGAACTTTGGATGGCACATTCGGGTGATTTCTTAAAGGATTATGACCGTCCTGTCATTTCAACCCTGTCTCGTCCCAAATCCGCTCGCTTGCATTCCATTCAACCAACCCATAAGATGAATTTAAGCCGATTTGGGAGCGAGAATCTTTCGGGTTCGGGTTCGGGTCAACCTTCCAGCCGCCGACAAGTTCCATCCAGAAGAACGGGACTGCCGGAGCATGGAAGCATGGGGGTCATCACACGCAGACACCACTGGTGGCTGCTGTCCGGTACTGCTCTCCATACGCAAAAAGCACCCCGCGTCCGCCCCCGAGTAAACGGGGAGTGAAGTCACATGAACGCGTTGCTGATCGAAGAGCATCCATTGCTCCGGCTCGGGCTGTTGCAGATGCTCGAGAACATCCAGGAATCCGCCCAGGTTGCGGCAATTGCGCCCGCGGACATCGCCAGGCTGGAGGCCCGGCACCACAATGCAGACCTGCTTGTGTTCGGCATGCCCGCCGACACGGCGCCCGGCTGGGAGCAGCTGGAACGCGCCCGTGCAGCGCTGTCGCCGCAGCGCATCCTGATCCTGGCTGACGTGCTGCCCTTGCACGTGCCCAATCCTGACAGCGCGCGCGGCGTCTGCGGTTGCCTGCCCAAGTCCGCCTCGCTGGCGGTGATCGAAGCCGCCATCCGGCTGGCGGTGTCGGGCGTGCAGGGACTGCTGTTCTCAGCCGAGACCGGCGCCATGCCCTCGGCCTCGCGCTCGGCCATGCCGGCGGTGCAGTCGCTGGCGTCGGCCGCGCCGCTGCCGCTCAGCGCATCGCTCCCCACGGCCCTGCAGGCCGAGCAGCTGTCGCTGGTGGCCTGCGCCGGCACGCCGCGCGGCGCGGCCCGCGCTGCGGTCGCGGTGCGCGACCTGACCGGCCTGCGCCCGGGCCAGCCACTGTCGGCACCGGCCGCAGCGCCAGCACCCGCTGCCAACGCCGCGCCGCTGGTCGAGGAGGAGCCCAGCTACGACGAAGCCGAGATGCTGAAGATTACGCCGCGCCAGTATGAGGTGCTGGTGCTGCTGGCGCGCGGCTACCCGATCAAGACCGTCAGCCGCATGCTGAATATCTCCGTGGCGACGGTGAAGAGCCATGCATGCACGCTGTACCAGCGCCTGAAGGTGCGCAACAAGGGTGAAGCGGTCTACGCGGCCCTGCAACGCGGCGCCACGCTGGAATGGGTCAGCGGCGACGAACCGTTCACGCGCGACAGCAATGCGCGCACTCTGGTCGGCTCGCCGTGCACCGAGGCCGCCTATCGGGCCACTGGCCAGACGCTGTAGTCCCTTGGCACAGCGCCGTGCCCGCGCCAGACGGGCCGGCGTGCGTGCCAGGTTTCTGCCGAGGGGGTCAACCATGCCGGCAAGCACTTTCCTGCCCACCTTTTCGGTGTGCATCCTCACGTGCGACCATCCCGAGGGCCTGCAGCGCGCGCTGCAGGCGGTCGCCGAATCCACCATGCCGCCGCACCAGCTGATTGTCACGGACGACAGCAGCGGCTACGCCACGCGCGAGATGATGCGCCGTGACTATCCGGACATCACGTACCTGGAAGGCCCGCGCCGCTGCCGCGCGGCCAACCGCAACCGTGCCTTGCGCGCGGCTACCGGTTCGCACGTGCTGTTCCTGGATGACCAGACCCTGCTGGGGGCAACGTTCCTGCAGCAGATGGCCGAGTGCATCGCCGACGACCATATCCGCCGCGCCACCGCCGGCTGCGCGACGCCGCTGATCCTGACCGGCACCGAGGTCTGCCAGGGCCAGCGCGGCCAGCCGCGCAAGCCGGCGTTCCTGGGGCACCCGACACTGGACTACCGCCGCGGCGAGCGCCTGCGTTCGGTGCTGCTGCACAGCGCGGTATTCCCGCGCGAGCTGTTCGCGCACGTGGCATTCGATGAGCAGCTTGCCGGCGGCTACGACGAGCTGGAGCTGGCCGGCCAGGCCGTGCAGGAACTCGGCTACCGCATCGAGTTGGTCCCGAGCGCCGTCAACCAGCGCTCGCCGTCCGCGCGCGCCGAACGGCCCTGCCCGGCCAGCGAAGCCGCTCGCCTGTATGTGGCGTGCCGGCGCTACGACCGTGGCCACCGGCGGCCGGTGAAGAAGGCGTTGTTCCTCATGCTGGCGCTCCCGCATGCGCTCGGGCGCGATCTGCGTGCGGCCGGCCCGCGCGGCGCCGGCGCCTTCTATGCCACCGCAGGTTGCTTGTGGCAGCTGTTGCGTGGCTCGCGCGCCGACGTGCGCGAGGGCGCAGCGGGCGCCTCCGGTCTCGGCGCGCCGCTGCCGCGCGACTGAGATCCGCGCGCCCGGGGGCGCCCCCGGGCGTACCCGTTTCTGCGGGCCTCAAGCGCCCGTACCCGACCCGCCATCTGCGCCCTCCTGGCGCCCGATGTTCCCGCATTGCCTTGCCTGCAGCGCCACGAAACCGGCGCCCCGGAGCCCGGCGTGCGTACCCGTTTCTGCGCAACCGGCCTCGCCATCTGGCCTTCGCCTAAACCACGTTCGGCAGCGCACGTAGCCTAATTGCGGCACCCCGTGCAGACACGATAGCTTTCGAGGAAAGGAAATCACACCGGCACAAAGTGCCGCATGCCGCGGCGGCAACCCGCGGCATGGTTGGGCGTCGCCCGTTGCCGCCACGCCTGCCGGACAGCAGATGAGCCGTGCCATGGACACACCGATATGGAAGCATCAAGAGGTTCCCGCCCCCTGCAGGCTGTGGGGCGTGCGGGCAGCAATGACGATGGCGGCAGCGAAGCCGTCCCCGCGGGCCGGACAGGCCAGGACGACGATGCAGGGAGCCCGCACATGACAAGCCTGCGCTCCCTGAGCCCGGTATCCCTGTCGCGTCGGCAGAAGATCCTGATGATGATGACAGTCGATCTGCTGGCCCTGCCGCTGTGCTTCATGCTGGCCCTGCTGCTGCGCTCCGGCAACCAGGAGCTGATCGTGCAGTATGGCGTGCTGCCGCCGTTGTTCATCGCGGCGTGCACGATCCCCGTGTTCTCGTTCAGCGGCCTGTACCGGACCGTGCTCCGGTACATCGACCTGAAGGTGCTGTGGGTCGCCGGCCTCAGCATGGCCGCCCTGGTCGGGCTGACCTACGGCGTGTCCTGGCTGATGAACGACAGCCGGCTGCCGCGCGCCGGCCTTCTGATCTACTGGTTCATCGCGTTCGCCTACGTTGTGATCTCGCGCTTCCTGATCCGTGCCATGCTGCGGCGCACTGCGTTGTGGCGCAACGCGCGCAGCCGACCAACCCGGCGCGTGGGCATCTACGGCGCAGGCGAGGCCGGTTTCCAGCTTGCCAATGCCATGCGCGCCAGCGTCGACCACGAGGCCGTCTGCTTCTTCGACGACGACCGCTCGCTCGACAACCACACGTTCGCCGATTTGCCGGTGCTCCATACCTCGCGCCTGAGGACGGAGCTGCAGCGGCTGGGCATCGACGAAGTCGTGCTGGCGGTGCCATCCCTGTCGCCAGATCAGCGCAAGCGGATCCTGGACAAGCTGCACCGGTGCGCGGTGAGCGTGCGCACCCTGCCTACGCTGCTGGAACTGGTAGACCGCAAGATCACCATGCAGTCGATCCGTGAAGTCAAGCTCGAGGACCTGCTCGGGCGGCCTCCCGTGCCGCCGCGTGAGGCGCTGTTCGCCAAGTGCACGCAGTGCAAGGTCGTCATGGTGACTGGCGCAGGCGGTTCCATCGGCAGTGAGCTGTGCCGCCAGGTCGCCTCGCAGCAGCCGCGCAAGCTCATCCTGCTCGACCATTCCGAGTGGGCGCTGTACATGATCGAGCAGGACCTGCGCCGGACCTTCCCCGGGGTGCCGCTGATGGCCCGCATCGGCTCGGTGTGCGACGCCAACGCGGTGGCCGCAGCGATGCAGGGCCAGCAGGTCGATACGATCTACCACGCCGCGGCGTACAAGCACGTTCCGCTGGTCGAGGACAACATGCCCGAAGGCATTCGCAACAACGTGCTGGGCTCGCTCACCATCGCCAACATGGCCGATCGCTTCGGCGTGCAGACCTGCGTCCTGATCTCGACCGACAAGGCCGTTCGGCCCACCAACGTGATGGGCGCGAGCAAGCGCATCGCGGAGCTGATCTTCCAGGCCGCCGCGGCCAGGCCCGGTACCCGCACGGTCTACTCGATGGTCCGCTTCGGCAACGTGCTCGGGTCTTCCGGCTCGGTGGTTCCGCTGTTCCGCAGCCAGATCGAAGCGGGCGGGCCGATCACGATCACCCACCCGGATGTCATCCGCTTCTTCATGCTGATTCCCGAGGCCTCGCAACTGGTGATCCAGGCCGGCGCAATGGCGCGCGGCGGCGAGGTGTTTGTTCTGGACATGGGGCAGCCGGTGCGAATCGTGGACCTGGCCCGGACGATGATCGAGATGGCGGGGCTGGTGGAACGCAGCCGCAAGAACCCGAACGGGGACATCGAGATCTCGTTCGTCGGCCTGCGCCCGGGAGAAAAGCTTTACGAAGAGCTGCTGATCGGCGGGAATGTCACGCCGAGCGAGCATGAACGCATCATGTGCTCGCAGGAGCCGCGCCTGGAGGAAGCGGAACTGCGGGAAAAGCTGACCCATCTCTACGCGGCCTGCGACTCCCGCGACGAGCTGAGGATCCAGACGATGGTGCAGTCGATCGTGCCGGAATACGCTCCGTACACCTCGCTTGGCGAATCCTCCCACAAGCCGGAACAGGCCGCGCCTTCGGACAGCAGTCAGGGCAGCCAGGGGAGCCAGGGGAGCCACGATGTGCAGGACGACACCAGGGCGCCGCGGCAGCTCGGGCCGCGGCCGGTCGCGCTGCGCCGGGTCGCGTATCCGGCGGGCAGCCAGCCCGAACCAGCAGCGAAGTAGAACCGGCGCGGCTCCTGGGCTCGGGCAAGCTCGCAATCAGGCCACCGGGTTCTGCGCGACTTTACCCCCAAGTGAGTGCGCCCTGCCGGGCGCACCACAAGAAAAAGGCCGCGTCAAAGGGCGGCCTTCGCTTCTCACACCTGCACGCTTACCGGCGATAAGCCGGGAAGAACCCGCTCAAGTCCTCCAGCACCGAGGGGGTGCCGCCGCACAGTGCCTGGTACCTGTCGGGATCCACCACCACGCGCTGCGTGCAGAATACATGGGTGTCCGGCGAAAACCCGCGCTTGAAGCGGAACAGCGAATCCTCTGCCGATCCGCCGAGGCCTCCACCGAGGTGGTAGTACCGGTGCCCCTGCTCCCGTCCCCACTGCCGGATGGCGTGCAGCATGATCTTGCTTGGCTGCCGGTGCCGGTATCGAGCGTCAATGCCCATCAGGTGGCCCTGCAGGATGCCGCCGGCCCCGGACACCGTGACCGTCGCGCCGCCGATGATCACTCCCTCCTCCTCTGCCACAAACAGCCGCAGCCGGTCGCCGAGTTCCCGAGCCAGGCTGTAGTGGTAGGCGTCGTCGAAAAAGTAGTAATCGGAGGCACGCAGCCTGTCCATCGACGCATTGTACAGACGGATGAAATGCGGCAGCGTTTCCAACGTCTCGTCCATCCGGACCGTGACCCCAGCCCGCATTGCCTTGGAAATCTCCAGCCTGTGCCCGTGCGAGGTGTCCCGCCAGTGCTCGGCCTCGCTCTTGGACAGGTCGATCGAGATCGTCAGGCCATGCTCGATCAGCGTGCCGATGGAACTGCTCCATTGCGCATTGACGATCGGATTCAGCCGGATGAAGCACGAGACACAGCCCTGCCCGCGCAGCAGCTCCATGGCCGCCGTCATTGCGTCGTCAACGAACGACCCCGGAGCGTCGTCGCTGACGAGCGGGCCGGCAAACCCATAGGGTGAGCTCGCATCCCAGTCCTTGCCGTTGATGTCCCGGTTCAACAGCGGCACGAACAGCTCGTGGCTACCGTCCGTGACGTGAACGGCAAACGGCTTGCCGCCGCCTTCATGCTGCGCCGCACGCAGCCATCCCGGCATGTGATGGCTGTCATGCTGGCAACGCTGGAGCACCGCGAGCCATTCGGCGCTGGAAGTCTCCAGCAGATTGGTCTTCATCATCATCGATCCTCGTCAGAAGTATCGGGATTGGCGGCAATGCGCAGGATGATCTCGCCAAGGCGCTCGATGTCGCGCGGGCCATAGCGATAGTCGGCATGCACGGCCAGGATGCGCTCGGACAGCCGGCGGTTGTCATCGGGGGCGCCGGGCCAGGTCATGGGCCACAGGACCGCCGGGTAGACATTGGTCCCGATCAGCCGCTGCCGGATGCGGTCGCGCTGTGGCGCGTCGGCGCACAGCAGGATGCCGTAGGCCGGCGTTTCCTGCCATTGCATGCCGGCGGGCAGGCCGGCCATGCAGCCGCCCAGCAGCGCCAGGTTATCGCGTCGCCGCTGCCGCATCCGGCCGAGATCAAGCGCCGGTGCCAGCACGCGCGTGAGCGCCGATGGCCCGGAGATCTCGGCATCGCTGCGCAGGTTGGCCTCTCCTTCGCCGGCAAGTGCCAGGAAGGCCGCCTTGGCGACTTGCGCGCCTGCCAGGTAGGCTGCCTTCATCGACATGGCGGCGGCCACGCTGGCGGCGGCGCGCACATGCCCCGGGGTAGGCGCAAGGGCGTGGGTGAACGGCTGCCCGGCCGGCGGCCGCACCAGTCCCCCGTCGGGCACGGGCAATGTCTTGCGCAGCGACGCGAACACATAATCCGGCGCTCGGGCATATGACCAGTCGGCGAGCAGATCGTGCGAGCGGTCGAGCAGGACGCTGCCGCCCTGCACTTCAACTTCGGCCCGCAGGCCGAAGTATTCGGGAACGATGGCCGCTTCGTCCGGCGCCAGGAACAGCGGCGTGGGGCCGCCGAACGGAGCGTGCGGATACAGGCGGACGTCGATGTCGCTGGCGAGGTCGTCCAGTACCGCATGACAGTAGTAGCTGGGCGCGCAGAGCCGCCGCCAGCCGCGTGAGCGCCCCTGCGCCACAATCGCGCGCAGCGCATCGCGCCCGGTGCCGGTCAAAAGGTCGCCCGGGCGCAACCAGGGCTCTCCGCCCAAGGGGGCCGCAGGATCGAGATGAAAGAATGAGCCGAATTCCGAGGCAGGTTTCATGGGTGTCATCCCGCGTGCTCGATGAGAATTCCGTGCGAAGGCCATGTGGCTACCCGATGTGCCCCTCAGCACGCAGCGCATGACCTGGTTACGTGCCGCATGCGCAGTGACGCGGGCCCGCGCGATCCCGGTCTGAGGACATGGCTATCCCGCCTGTCGCGGACGGTACCGGGAGGGCCGACGCCCATGGCAGAGCCGGCCTCATACGCCTCCCCCCTGAAAAACCCCACGGAAACGACCCGCCTCCCCGTTGCAGGATCCGGGTCGATACTGCGCCAGTATTCGCCGGTCGCACCGGTCCACTTCATGGCGCGGCTGTGCAACGCGTCCTGCATGTCTTCGACGGCGTCGCGCGGATCGAACAGCAGCGCCAGGGGCAGCAGCATTGCCACGGTCGCGCCAACGTGGACGAGCCCGACCGGCTGCCAGCGCCACAGCGTCATGCCGGCCACCGCAAAGCCGACACACAGCCCGATCAGCGACTCGCCGACCGTATGGTGGAAATCCGTCACCAGCACCACCGGCATGAACAGCGCCAGCCCCACCCCCGTCGCCAGCCCGAGCCATGCCGTGTACCTGCCCAGCACGGAGCCCAGCAAAATCAGCAGCACGGGATACACCGCGGCTGTCAGCATCGCATGCCCGCTGAGGCTGTAGACGCCGATCGACGGGAGGGACCAGCCGGTGTAGCTGAACGCGGACTTGGCCGCCATCAGCAGCGCGGCGCCGAGGCCGAACGATACCGTCCAGCGCAACGCGCGCCACCCCTGGCCGGCCACGATCAAGCAGACTGCGATCCAGACCGCCAGCGGCAATGCCACACGGCTCTCGCCAAAATAGAGGTAGTGGTTCCACAGGAAATTCGTCATCAAGCCGCCGCGCGCGTCGCCTGCTCCATCACGCCAAGCACCACCTCCCCGGTCTTGTGCACCTCCTCGTGCGTCAGCGTGGGATGCACGAGGAACATCAGGCTGGTCTCGCCCAGCGCCCGCGCAACCGGCAAGCGTGCGGCCGGGCGCAATCCGGTTCCGTCGAAGGCCTTTTCCAGGTAAACCTCGGCACAGCCGCCCGTATAGCAGGGCACCCCTGCTGCGTTGATGGCAGCCATGATGCTGTCGCGGCTCCAGCCCTCGGCGAGGCGCTTCGGCTGCACGAATGCATGGAGCTTGTACCAGGCATGCTGCACGCCGGCAGGCGGCAACGGCACGTGCAGGGCGTCGCAGCCTCCGAGCGTGTCTGCCAGTGCCATCGCGTTGGCGGTACGCCGGGCGTGCCAGTCCGCCATGCGCCGCAGCTGGATCCGCCCGATCGCGGCCTGCATCTCGGTCATGCGCCAGTTCGTGCCGAAGGAGTCGTGCACCCAGCGGAAGCCCGGCGGATGCACGCGGTCATACATGGCCTCCCAGCTCTTGCCGTGATCCTTGTACGACCACATGCGCGACCACAGCACGGGATCGTTGGTGGTGACCATGCCTCCCTCGCCCCCCGTGGTCATGATCTTGTCCTGGCAGAAGGACCAGGCCCCGACATGGCCGATGGTGCCAACCATGCGTCCCTTGTAGACGGCCCCGTGCGCCTGTGCGCAATCTTCTATCACCTTGAGCCCGTGCTCGCGTGCCAGCGCCATGATGGGATCCATGTCACATGGCAAGCCCGCCAGGTGCACGCAGATGACGGCGCGCGTGCGCGGGGTCAGCACGGCGGCAATGGTTCGGGCGCTGAGGTTGCCGCTGTAAGCATCGACGTCCGCGAACACCGGCGTCGCCCCCGCGTTGACCACGCAGGAAACGCTGGCCAGGAAGGTCCGGGGCGCGACAACCACCTCGTCGCCCGGCCCGATATCCAGCGCGCGCAGCGCCACATCAAGCGCCAGCGTGCCATTTGCCAGGGTGATGGCGTGCCCGGCGCCGCACCAGGCCGCGAACTCCTTTTCGAAGTCGCGGCACTCGGTGCCGGTCCAGTAGTTGACACGGTTCGAGAGCAGCACGCGCTGCACTGCATGCGCCTCTTCCTGGCTGAAGCTCGGCCAGGGTGAGAATCCGGTATTGAGCATTGCCAGTTTCCAAGGTTTGCGGTGCGGGCCACGGTGCCTATGGCGTCTTCTCGCTCCCGCAGAAGCGGGTCGCCGAGACTTCGCCTTCAGCGCTGATGTCCTCCTTGGCAAGCACCGTGCCGATCGTGTGCCACAGGATTCTGAGATCCAGCCAGAACGACTGGTGATCCACGTACCAGACGTCCAGACGGAACTTCTCCTCCCAACTCAGTGAATTGCGCCCGTTGACCTGGGCCCAACCCGTGATGCCCGGCTTGACAGCCAGCCGCCGCGCCTGTTCCGCCGAGTAGAGCGGCAGGTAGAACGTAGGCAGCGGGCGCGGCCCGACCAGGCTCATCTCTCCCTTCAGCACGCACCAGAGCTCAGGCAGCTCGTCGATGCTGGTGCGCCGGATCACCCAGCCGAACGGCGTGATGCGTTCCGCGTCAGGCAGCAGCTCGCCATCGGCTCCGCGCTCGTCCGTCATGGTGCGGAACTTGATGACTTCGAAGGGCTTGCCATCGAGACCGGCCCGCGTCTGCCGGAAGAAGACGGGGCTGCCAAGCTTCCAGCGAACCAGGCCCATCACGATCAGAAGAGGGAGCGCCAGCACCAACAGCGCCAGAGACGCGAGGACGACATCAAGAACACGCTTCATGATCCTTTCCCACCTTCTGAACTGTTTCGAGGAGTTATCTAATCGGATTCGTCCGCCCCTGTGAAGCACCCAGGACCGTCGGAACGTGGCTTGCACCACAATGCTCCGCCGGTCATCCGCCTGCGTTCGGCACCGAACAGATGCCGGCCTGCCGGTGCGATAGGGTGCGTGGCGCCACGTCATGCCACCGGAGACAAGATGGATCAGCGCCAACACGGGAAGCACAGCGGGCCGATGCGGATCCTGCTGCTCGTCACCTGCCTGCAGCTGGGCGGCGCGGAACAGCAAGTGGCTGCGCTCGCGCGCCAGTACGTGGCGCTGGGACACCAGGTATCGGTGGTCAGCCTGCTGCCTGGCAGCGACGTGGCGCTGCCGGAAGGCGTCCAAACCGTGATGCTGGCGATGCGCAAGACGCCAGTGTCACTACTGGCCGCGCTCACCCGGGTGCGCCGGTTCGTGCTGCAGTGGCGCCCGGACGTCGTCCACGCCCACATGATTCACGCCAACCTGTTCGCCCGCATGCTGACGCGCCTGTGCCCGGTCCCGGCCACGATCTGCACGGCGCACAGCTTCTTCGAGGGCGGTGCGCTGCGCATGCTGGCCTACCGCCTCACCGATCGCTGGACCGATCTCACCACCCACGTCAGCGCCGAAGGCCGCCACGTCATGATCGAGTCCCGCGCGGCGCCCGAACAGCGGATCATCGTCGTCCCCAACGGCATCGATACGGCCCGCTACCGCCCGGACGCGCAGGCGCGGTCCGTCGCGCGGGCCGCGCTCGGCCTGCGCGGCGACGAGCAACTCGTCCTCAACGTGGGCCGGCTCGTATGGGAAAAGGCGCAGATGGACCTGATCGATGCTTTTGCGCAATTGTCCCCCGCGCCCGGCACGGTGCTGATGATCGCCGGCGACGGCCCGCTGCGCGACACGCTGGCGCAGTGCATTGCCGGACATGGCCTGGGCGGCCGGGTGCGGTTGCTGGGCAGGCGGCAGGACGTGCCGGCCCTGCTGAACGCAGCGGATCTGTTCGTGCTGTCGTCACGGATCGAAGGGATGCCGCTGGTGGTGGGCGAAGCGCTGGCGTGCGGCTGCCCGCTCGTGGCCACGGACGCCTCTGGCGTAGCGGCGATGGTGGGCGGCGCCGGCACCGTCGTGCCGCGCGGGGATCCGGCCGCACTGGCCCGGGCCATGCGCGACGCGCTCTCGCGCGGACGTGGCGCCTCCGCGGACGAAGCGGCACGACATCGGCACATCGATTCCGTTTTCAGCATCGAGGCCATCGCCAACACCTGGTTGCAACTGTATGCGACCTGCACCCGCACCGGCGCAGCACCCAACCTGGCGTCCCCGATGCCACCGCGCACTGGCGGTGATCCGGCAGGTTCGGCGGGCCTGCACAGCGGGCGGCGGCCTGCATCCTGGCCGCCACGCTGAACCTGTCCGCCGCGGCTGGCTGCACCACCGCCACCATGGCAAACGGACTGGCCAGGCACCGCTCCGCACCCAGATCCTCTGGCGCAAGCGCCTGATGCTTACGAAACGTGCCTGTTCCCACAGAACCTCGCCGGACGTCCTGGCGCCGGCTCCGGGCTTGCGTTCGACGCCGAACGGATACCGCCCTGCGGGTGCGATAGCGTACCTGGGACCGCACGAACCAGGCACCGGAGCCAAGATGGATCAGAGCCAACACGGAAAACACATCCGACCGATGCGAATCATGCTGCTCATCACCTGCCTGCAACTGGGCGGCGCGGAGCAGCAGGTGGCCGCGCTCGCGCGGCAGTACCGGTCGCGAGGACACGCGGTCTCTGTGGTGAGCCTGATGCCGGGCTGTGAGCTGCCGCTCCCGGAAGGCGTCGAAACCCTGATGCTGAATATACGCAAGACGCCGGTGGCGTTGCTGGCCGCGCTCATGCAAATCCGGCGGTTCGTGCTGCGCTGGCGCCCGGACATCGTCCATTCCCACATGATTCACGCCAACCTGGTTGCACGCTTGCTGACGCGCGTGTGCCCGGTCCCCGCCACGATCTGCACGGCACACAACTACTTCGAGGGTGGCGCGTTGCGCATGCTGGCGTATCGCATCACCGACCGCTGGGCCGATCTCACCACCCAGGTCAGCGACGAAGGCCGGCAGCGCATGATCGACGTGCGCGCGGCCCCCGCGTCGCGCATCATCTACGTGCCCAACGGCTTCGATATGAAGCGCTACCGGCCCAGCGCCGATCGGCGCGCCACCACCCGTGCCGAGCTCGGCCTGCGCCCGGACGACCGGTTCATCCTCAACGTGGGCCGGCTGGTACCTGACAAGGCGCAGACCGACCTGATCGATGCCTTCGCGCAGGCATCCCTCGGGGACGACACCCTACTGATGATCGCCGGCGAAGGCCCACAGCGCGATGCACTGGCGCGGCGCATCGAGCAGCACGGGCTGACCGGACGCGTGCTCCTGCTGGGCAAACGAATGGACGTGCCAGCGCTGCTGAATGCGGCGGACCTGTTCGTGCTGTCATCGGTGATCGAAGGGATGCCGCTGGTCGTGGGAGAGGCGCTGGCGAGCGGCTGCCCGGTCGTCGCCACGGATGCCTCGGGTGTCCCCGCCATGATCCGCGGTGTCGGCACGCTGGTCCGGCGGGGAGATACGCCGGCGCTGGCACGTGCAATTCGCGACGCTGTCTCGCAAGGGCGAGGAGAGGCTGCCGACGAGGCAGCGCGGCACCAGCACATCGCGACTGCGTTCAACATCGAGGTCATCGCGCGCGAATGGCTGCGTCTGTATGGCAGGTACGCAAGCGCCAGCGCGCCGGCACTAGTGGAGGCCACCGATGCGCCCGCGCGCTGCCACTAATGCGGGCGGGCAGCGGGAAACCGGCACCGCGCAAGGGCCGGCGATCTGCTTTCTCACCGGAACGCTGAACGTATTCGGCGGCGCCGAGCGCATGACCGCCACGGTGGCGAACGAACTGGCCATGCGCGGGCACCGCATCCACATCCTCAGCTTGTGCGATTCACGCAGCTGCTTCCCGCTCGACCCCGCCGTCCGGCATGCGGCGCTGTTCGACCAGCGCCCCTCCTTCCGCACGCACTTCCTGCACACCGTCGCCGGCATTCGCCGCTACCTCAGGCAGCATGGGATTACCTTGCTGGTGGAAGTCGACCCGCTGCTGACGCTGTTCACGCTGCCGGCATGCTTGGGGCTCGGCGTGCGCCGCATTGCCTGGGAGCACTGCAACCTCGACCAGGACCTGGGCCTGCCGGTGCGCCGCCTTGCGCGCCGCCTGAGCGCACGCACTTGCCAGCGGATCGTGGTCCTGACCGAGCTGGACCGCGAGAAATGGGTACGCAACCTGCGCTGCAGCAATGTCGAAGTCATCCCCAATTCGCTGACGTTCCCCCTCCCCCCCGAGCCCGCTGCACGCACGTCCCGTACGGCCGTCGCCGTGGGGCGCCTGACCGACGTCAAGGGTTTCGATGTGCTGCTGCAGGCGTGGGTGCCCATCGCCAATGCCTTTCCTGACTGGCGGCTGCGGATCGTGGGCAACGGCGAATTGCTTGCCTCGCTGACACAGTTGCGCGATCGGCTTGGCCTGCAGGAATGCGTGCGCCTCGAACCGGCGCGCAGCGATATCGAATCGGTGTACCGGGACGCTGCCATGTTGTGCCTCAGCTCCCGGTATGAAGGCTTCTCGCTGGTACTGGTGGAGGCAATGGCGTATGGCCTGCCGATCGTCGCCACCAACTGCGAGACGGGCGTGAGGGCCTTGCTCACCCACGGCGAAAACGCCCGGCTCAGTCCGGTCGACGATCCCGCCGCGCTGGCGCGCGAGATCGCGGCGGTCATCGCCAGCCCCGAGCTTGCCGCCCGCCTGGCCGACGCCGGCCGCCGGAACGTACACAAGTTCGCGCCGGGCGAGATCGCCATGCGCTGGGAACGCCTGCTGTCCCGCATATCAAAGGAAACCGGCACAAACGAAATCGGCGTGGCATGACGCGGGCTGCAACTGCCGCACGCGTGTGGGCTTGTGTACGCCAAGACACGAACCCCCACGCACGGCGTGCTGCCTGCGCATGATAATTTTCACGAGCCTGGCCTTCCATGCCCCCTCCGACAGGCTCGTAAAACTCGGAAGATCACTGTCATGGACTTCAGTCACGCACAAGTCGCCATCATTGGGCTGGGCTATGTCGGCCTGCCGCTCGCGGTGGAGTTCGGCAAGCAGCAGCCGGTCGTGGGCTTCGATATCAATGCCGCGCGCATCGAAGAACTGCGCTCCGGCCATGACGCGACGCTGGAGGTCCGCGCGGACGAGTTGCGCAGCGCACGCCACCTGCGCTACAGCAGCGATCCCGACGCGCTGAAGGATTGCCAGGTCTTTATCGTGACCGTGCCCACGCCGGTGGACCGGGCCAAGCGCCCCGACCTGACACCGCTGATCCTGGCGAGCGAGACCGTGGCCAAGGCGATGGCGCCGGGCGCCGTGGTGATCTACGAATCGACCGTGTACCCGGGCGCTACCGAGGAAATCTGCGTGCCGGTCCTGGAACGGCACAGCGGCCTGAAATTCAATGTCGACTTCTTCTGCGGATACAGCCCGGAACGCATCAACCCCGGCGACAAGGAGCACCGGCTGCCGGATATCCGCAAGATCACCAGCGGCAGCACACCCGAGGTCAGCGAGGCCATCGACGCGCTCTATCGCAAGATCATCGTTGCCGGCACGCACCGGGCGAGCAGCATCCGCGTGGCGGAAGCCGCGAAAGTCATCGAGAACACCCAGCGCGACGTGAACATCGCGCTGATGAACGAACTCAGCCTGCTGTTCCACAAGCTGGAAATCGACACGCTCGAAGTGCTCAAGGCCGCCGGCACCAAGTGGAACTTCCTGCCGTTCCGTCCGGGCCTGGTCGGCGGGCACTGCATCGGGGTCGACCCCTACTATCTCACGCACAAGGCGCAGGAGGTCGGCTACCATCCGCAGGTCATTCTCGCCGGGCGGCGCATCAACGACCGCATGGCGATCCATGTCGCCGACGAAGTGGTGAAGCTGATGCTGCGCCGGGGCATTCCGGTGCTCCGCAGCCGCGTCCTGGTGCTTGGCCTGACGTTCAAGGAGAACTGCCCGGACGTGCGCAACACCAAGGCCGTGGACATCGTGACGACGCTGCGCGGCTACAACGTCGAGATCGACGTCTACGATCCCTGGATCAATGTCGAGGACGCGGAGGAGGAGTACGGGCTGGCATGCCTGCGCGAGCTCCCGCGGCACGACCACTACGATGCCATCGTGCTGGCCGTCGCGCACCATCAGTTCGTCACCATGGGCGTGCGGGCGATCAAGGCCTTTGGCAAGGCGCACGCGGTGCTGTTCGACGTGAAGGGCATCCTGCCGAGGAGCGAGGTTGACGGACGCCTGTAGTCATGCACGGAAACCCACCCGAACCCGCGCCACGGAACAACAGCCCATGCACGACAACGCCTACGCGCACCTCAAGGCCCGACTGGCCGCCACGCCGCGCACGTGGCTCATCACCGGCGTCGCCGGATTCATCGGCAGCAACCTGCTTGAAACCTTGTTGCGGCTCGACCAGCGCGTGGTCGGCCTGGACAATTTCTCCACCGGGCACCGCCGCAATCTCTGCGAGGTCGAGGCGCTGGTGCCGCCCAGGCAGTGGGCCAACTTCCAGTTCATCGAGGGGGACATCCGCAACCCCGAGCAATGCCGCGACGCCATGCTGTTTCGTGCTCCCGCGCGCGAGGGCACAGCCGCCGGCCTGCATCCGGTGGACCTCGTGCTGCACCAGGCTGCGCTCGGTTCCGTGCCTCGCAGCCTGGAGGATCCCGTCTCGACCCACAGCGTGAATATCAGCGGATTCCTGAACATGCTGGTGGCCGCCCGCGACGCACAGGTCAAGACTTTCGTCTATGCGGCCAGCAGCAGCACCTACGGCGACCATCCGGGCCTGCCGAAGGTGGAAGACCTGATCGGCAAGCCGTTGAGCCCCTATGCGGTCACCAAGTACGCTAACGAGCTGTATGCCGACGTCTTCCACCGGTGCTACGGTTTGCATGCCGTCGGGCTGCGTTATTTCAACGTGTTCGGGCCGCGCCAGGATCCGAACGGTGCCTACGCGGCTGTGATTCCGAAATGGATCGCTGCCCTGCTGCGGGGCGATGCCGTCTGCATCAACGGCGACGGTGAGACCAGCCGCGACTTCTGCTACGTCGCGAACGCCGTACAGGTCAACCTGCTCGCCGCAACCAGCGAAAACCGCGAGGCGGACAAGCAGGTCTACAACGTCGCGGTCGGCGACCGCACCACGCTGACAACGCTGTTCGAGCTGCTTCGGGACGGGCTGCTGACCTACGGCGTTGCCGCCGATACCGAGCCGGTCTATCGCGCCTTCCGGGCGGGCGACGTGCGCCACAGCCAGGCCGACATCAGCAAGGCGCAGCGCCTGCTGGGATACCAGCCCACGCACCGCATCCGCGAGGGGCTGGCCGAGGCGATACGTTGGTACGTACAGATGCAACAGGCGCTGCAGGCCTGAGCGCAACCGGAAACGACAATGTGCGGACTCGCAGGATTTCTCGGCGGCTTACCCGCCCCTTTGGCGGACCGGGCGGCCATGCTGTCCAGGATGGCCAGCCAGATACGCCATCGCGGACCGGACCACGGCGACACCTGGTGCGATCCGGACCAGCCGTTCGGCCTGGCCCACCGCCGCCTGGCGATCGTCGATCTTTCTGCGGCCGGGCATCAGCCGATGACGGCAGCCAGCGGCCGCTACGTCATTGCGTTCAACGGCGAGATCTACAACCACCTTGATATCCGCGCCGAGCTGGAGCGTGCGGGGGCCGCGCCGCGATGGCGGGGCCACTCCGACACCGAAACGCTGCTTGCCGGCATCGACGCCTGGGGCGCCGATGCCACGGTCCGGAGTGCGCAGGGCATGTTCGCGTTCGCGTTGTGGGACCGGCAGACGGGCACGCTGACACTGGCGCGGGACCGGCTCGGGGAGAAGCCACTCTACTACGGCTGGCAGGCGACAGGCCAGGCCCGTACCTTCCTGTTCGGGTCGGAACTCAAGGCGCTGCGGCCACACCCGGCGTTCGAGGGCCGCATCAACCGCGACGCGCTGTGCCTGTATATGCGCCACAACAATGTGGCCGGCAGCCATTCGATCTACCAGAACGTCGCCAAGCTGCCGCCGGCGCATCTGCTGACGGTCTCGCTGGGGGCACCTGAACCCGTGCTGCGCCCCTATTGGTCGGGCGCCGCAGCGGCGCTCGATGGTGTGCGCCATCCGTTCACCGGCACCCCCGAGGAGGCCGTGGACAGCCTGGAGACGATACTGCGCGAGGCGGTGGGCCGCCAGATGATGGCGGACGTGCCGCTGGGTGCCTTCCTGTCAGGTGGCGTCGATTCCTCGACGGTGGTGGCGCTGATGCAGGCCCAGTCGTCGCAGCCGATCCGCACATTCTCCATCGGCTTCCACAACTCGGACTACAGCGAGGCCGCGTACGCCAAGGCAGTCGCGCAGCATCTCGGCACCAGCCATACGGAGCTATACGTCACGCCGGAACATGCGATGGCGGTCATCCCCGAATTGCCCAGGATCTACGACGAGCCGTTCTCCGACTCCTCGCAGATCCCGACGCTGCTGGTCAGCCAGCTGGCGCGGCGGCACGTCACCGTGTCGCTGTCGGGCGACGCCGGCGATGAGCTGTTCGGCGGCTACAACCGTTACCAGATCACTGCCGAGCTGTGGCAACGGCTGTCGCGCATCCCCTGCCCGATGCGCGCCGCCGCGGCATGGGGACTGACGCGCTTCTCCCCGCACAGCATCAACCGGCTCGCAGCCACATTCCCCATCGTTTCACGCTGGAACAATCTGGGCGAGAAGATCCACAAAGGAGCGGGCGTCATGGCCGCGCGCTCGTCAGCCGAGCTGTATCGCGGCATGGTGTCCCACTGGCCCCACCCCGAGGCGCTTGTCATCGGCGGCACGGAGCCGGCCACGGTGCTGGACAGCGCCGCGCAGCCCCTCGGCGCACTGACCGACGTGGAGCGCATGATGGCGCTGGACATGCTGGGCTACCTGCCCGACGACATCCTGACCAAGGTAGACCGCGCGGCGATGCGTCACAGCCTGGAGACGCGCATACCGTTCCTGGATCACCGCGTGGTCGAATTCGCCTGGCGCCTGCCGCTGGCCTACAAGCTGCGCAAGGAAGCCAGCGGATACACAACCAAATGGGTGCTGCGCAAGGTACTCGACCGCCATGTGCCCAGAGCGCTGATCGAGCGTCCGAAAATGGGCTTCGGCATCCCGATCGACGCGTGGCTGCGCGGTCCGTTGCGCGACTGGGCCGAGGATCTCCTTGACGAGCGGCGTCTGCGCCAGGAGGGCTACCTGAATCCGGAGCCGATCCGCAGCCGTTGGGCCGAGCATCTTTCCGGGCGCCGCAACTGGCAGCATCCGCTGTGGTGCGTGCTCATGTTCCAGGCCTGGCTGGCGCACGAGCGCGCACCGCAGCAAACCTCCCCCAGACAGGCCTGCGAGGCCGTTGCTTAGCAGGAGACCGGCATGCGCTTCCTGATGATCGCCAGCTTCGGCGAGTCGCTGCTCACGTTTCGCGGCCCGCTCATCGCCGCCTTGCAGGAAAAGGGGGTGGAAATGCATGTGGCGGCGCCAGGCCTGCCCGCGGGAGCCCCCGTGCGCACCGCGCTGGAGTCGCGCGGCGTGATCGTGCATGACGTCCCCCTCGAACGTACCGGCATGAACCCGCTGGCCGATGCGCGCTCGCTGCTCGCGCTGCATCGCCTGATGCGGCGGATCCGTCCCGACAGCGTGATGTGCTACACCATCAAGCCGGTGATCTATGGCTTGCTGGCCGCCTGGCTGGCGCGCGTGCCGCGCCGCTTCGCGCTGATCACCGGGCTTGGCTACGCGTTCCGCGAGGACAGCGGCAGAAGCAGGCTGCGTGCAGTGGTACAGCGGCTCTATGCGCTGGCGCTCACCCGCGCGCATACGACCTTTTTCCAGAACCCCGACGACGAGGCGCTGTTCCGCCGGCTGGAGATCCTGCCGGCCGGCAAGCGTTCGTGCATCGTCAATGGCTCTGGCGTGGACGTCGCGAGCTTCCAGGTCGCGCCCCTGCCCGACGACGGTCCGCGCTTCCTGCTGATCGCCCGCCTGCTTGGGGACAAGGGCGTGCGCGAGTATGCCGAGGCCGCGCGGCGGGTCCGGACGCGTCGCGCCAGCGCCCGCTTCAGCCTGGCAGGCTTCATCGACACCAGTCCCGACGCCATCGCCCAGCATGAGCTGGACGCGTGGATCGCGGACGGAACTGTCGACTACCTCGGGCGCCTTTCGGACGTCCGCCCCGCCATAGCAGGCTGCAACGTCTATGTGCTGCCCTCGTATGGCGAGGGCACGCCGCGCTCCGTGCTCGAAGCCATGGCAATGGGCCGCCCGGTCATTACCACGGATGCCCCCGGCTGCCGCGAGACCGTGGTCAACGGCGACAACGGCGTGCTGGTGCCGGTCAAGTCCGTCGGCGCGCTGGAGCAGGCGATGATGCAGCTGATCGAGGACTGGGAACGGGTCGTGCGCATGGGCCGGCGCTCCCGCCAGATCGCCGAGGCCAAGTATGACGTGCACAAGGTCAACGCCGTGATGCTGCGCGAGATGGGGTTCGAGTAGGCGCCGGCAGGCGCAAGGCACGGGCGGCACGCGTCACGATCCTGTGCCAGAGCAACCCTGCGTGGAACAGGTGGCGCTTGCCATCGACCACGATGCGGTCGCCCCAGTCTGACATGGTATGCAGGCCATCGGGGTTGAGGCGATCGCCCGTCGGGCTGACGCCCCCCACCGTCTCTTCCCGATAGAACTCCGGCGTGCAATGCACGATGCGGTTGACCGCGATGGCCTGCCCGTAGCCGCTCTTGCATACCTGCGCCACCCGCAGCAGCTGGCCGGCATCGCGCACGACCGAGCCGGCTGCGCGCGCCGATCCGTTGTCGAACCTGACCGGGTTCTGCGCGTGCGGCTGCCATGGCCCGAGCAGGTTGTCGGCATAGCACAGGCAGACGTTGTCGAACTGCCCCATCGCGACATCCGTGTAGAGCAGCCAGAAGCGGCCGTCATGCTCGAAGATGGTCGGGTCGACCGCCGCGACGTCTTCCAGCAGCACGGCGACCTGCTGCCAGCCTCCAGCCTCGTCCTGGCGGTTCAGCACGCAGCGCCGGCTCTGCGAAGACTCGGCCACGCAATACAGCGCGCCGTCGTGGCGGAACAGGTACGGAAACGACAGATGCCCGGGCAGACCCAGATCGACCGGCCCGGCGCAGGACGGCACGTCGTGCGCGTCCAGCTTCAGCCTGACGATGCGGCCGAGGCCCTGCCGCAGGTCGAGTTCCTCGCAATAGATCTCGTCTGGCCTGCCCGGCACGCCAAAGGGATCGGCCCAGCAATGCGAAGACATGCGCGTGCCGAGCCAGCGCACCGGCAGCCGCTGCGCACGCACGGCCTCGGTGAACGTCATATCGACGAGCCCGACCATCCATTGCTCGACCAGCAGGAACCCCTTGAGCTGGATTGCAGCATGACTGGCGAGCGCACGCGTGCGCCAGAGCAGGCGCTGCCCTGCGGTGGGGCGCACGCGGCGACCCTGCCATGCCGCGCGCCCTGCCAGGCCGCCAAGGGCACGGATCTCGCGCAGCGCGCCGTCTAGCAGCGATGCGCCCATGATGGCAAGGCGTTCGACCGGAACTTTCTCGCAGGGCTCGGCATAGCCGCGGGCCGTGTCGACCAGGAACACAGCCGAGTCCTTCAAGGCCACGAGTTCCAGCACGATGCCGGCGCCGTTGGCGCGCGTCTCCAGGCCGTGGTGCGGATCTCCCAGTGGCAGCCCGCGCCCGTCACACAGGCGCCACACGCCCTCGACGGCGTGGCCGCGCCAGCCCGTATCGAGCTCGCCGGTGAGGTCGACGATCGCCGTCACCGGCCCGGGCACCTGCTGCGCATGCGCGCCGTCGGAGGCACCGCGGAAATTGCCAGGCATACGCATTGCATCCGGCGCACGCACGATGATCCGACTGGCGCCCGAGGCCTGCAGGCGCTGTACCACGGATTCCTCCCATCCCGCGGGCTCTTGCGAAGTCACCACGATCACGATGACCAGGCTCTGCGGCGCAGCGGCCTCTGGAAACTGACAGGACATGTCTCCCCCTTGGCGATTGGGCGCAACGCCTCTGCCCTGTATTTAGCACCATCATGCACGGCGCCGACAGTAGCCTTAGGGTGTAGCTGCCTTCATGCTTCGGTAGGTAGTAGGCAGGAGGCCGCCGGCAGGCAAATCGCGGCGCGATGCAGTGGCGAAGCCGGCGTGTGTGTGCCCCCGTACGGATGCCCCGTTTGCGTCGAACTAGATTTGCACTGTCGACCCGGTGCCCAACGCCTTGCGTGTGCTGGCCGATGAGCGCGCGGACCAAAATCCGCTAAACCTCTCCGCACCCGCTGTACGGTACAGCGCTTATCCCCTCCTGGAGATCATGATGAAAAGCAGGCTCGATGCGGCAGAGATGCCCGCGGCGGTAGTCGTCGGCGGTGAACTCGGCGGGCTTGGACTGGTGCGGTCACTGTCAGGACAGGGGATTCCCGTCATCGTGGCAGAAACGAAGCACGCCGCGCCAGCGCTTTGGTCTCGCCATGCCCGCCGGCATGGCATTCGCAGCTTCGTGGGGCGCAACTTCATCGACGACATGGTTGCGCTGGCGCGCCAGCTGGGGCACCGGCCAGTGTTGTACCTCACTGACGAGGATGCCGTCCACAGTGTCTCGGAAGCGCGGGAGGAATTGTCGTTGTGGTACCGGTTCCGCCTGCCGTCCGCGCAGGGCGTGCGGATGCTCAGCAGCAAGGCCGCCTTCCACCGCTTTGCGCAGGACCATGACTTCCCGGTACCCCGCACGGTCATCCTGAACGGCCAGTTCGACGTGCCCCAGCTGTCTTCCCTGCACTTCCCCTGCGTGATCAAACCTGACGACAAGCGCCAGGCCCTGAGCGGGGACAAGGAGCGCGCCATCCGCGTGGAATCGCTGGCCGAGGGGCAGGACCACGCCCGCGCCATGCTGCGCACCCCCGGCGGCATCGTGGCGCAGGAGTGGATCAATGGCCCGCAGAGCAATATCTATTTCACCCTCTTCTACCGCGGCAAGGATGGCAAGGCGGCAGCGGTGTTTACGGGCAGGAAGCTGGCCTGCTGGCCGCCTGACATCGGCAGCACCGCCGTCTGCGTCGGCGCGCCGGAAGCCCACTCGGAACTCGGGCGGATCACGCTCGACTTCGCCAGGTGTGCCGGCTTCGACGGCATGGGCAGCATGGAGTACAAGTGGGACGACAACCACCAGCGCTTCGTGATGATCGAGCCGACCGTCGGGCGGATCGACTGGCAGGAAGAAATCGCCACACTGTGCGGGGTCAACATCCCGCTGGCGGCGTATCGCCATGAACTTGAGCTGCCCGACTTGCCGGGGGCCCCCGCCAATCCTGGCGCAGTCTGGCGCGCCACGTTCATCCGCGGGGCGCCGGCCGGGCTGATGGCGCCCGGCGCACGAACCTTCGACGGCTATTTCCGCTGGGATGACCCGCTTCCGGCCATCCATCAGTACTGCCTGAACCCGCCCCTCACACGCTTGCGTCAGCGGTGGAACGGCTGGTTTTCCTCCAATCGTCGCGAGCAGGTCCAACAGGAACAGCAATGATCTCGACCACGGATACCGCGATTATCGGGGCCGGCCCGTATGGACTGTCGATCTCGGCCCACCTCAGCCATCTTGGCGTGCCCCACCAGGTGCTCGGCGAGCCGATGCTTGCCTGGCGCAATTTCATGCCGCCCGGGATGCTGATGCGCTCCGAGGCCTTCGCCTCGGACCTGTATGCGCCCCACGCCGGCTACAGGCTGGAGGATTACAGCCGCCGCATGCACCTGCCGTATGCCCCGATCGGCATGCGCTTGCCGCTGGAAAGGTTTGTCGAGTACGGGCTCTGGTTCCAGTCGCAGCTGGTCAGCCACGTGCGCCCGGTGGGAGTCACGGAGCTGCGCCGCCAGGACGGCGGCTTCCGCCTGTCCCTGAGCGACGGGGGCGCGCTGCTCGCGCGGCGTGCGGTAATTGCCCTCGGGCTCAAGGGGTTCGAGCACATGCCGCCCTCCCTGCAAGGGCTGCCCAGGCCGCATGTCCTGCACTCCGGGGAGATCGGCAACCTGATGTGGGCGCGAGGCAAGCGCGTCGTGATCATCGGCGGGGGGCAGTCGGCCCTCGGCCTGGCGGCGCTGTTCAACGAGCTGGGCGCACATGTCCGTGTGCTGGTCCGCGACAACATCATTTCCTGGAACAAGGATCCGGAGATCGACCGCAGCCTGATCTCGCGGGTGCTCAGTCCCGAGGGCGGGCTGGCCCAGGGCTGGTATCCATACGTCCTGTCGGAATTCCCGTATCTGTTCCGGGCGGTCGGGCAGCGGCTGCGCAAACGTATCGCCGAGACTTCGTTCGGCCCCTCAGGCGCGTGGTGGCTGCGCGACCGCGTGGTCGGCAAGGTCGACATCCGGATGCAGACCTCCGTCCGGCATGGCACGGTCCGCAACGGCGAGGTGGTGCTGGAGGTGAGCGGTGAGAGCGGCCCGCCAACCGTCACCGGCGACCACGTTGTCGTCGCCACCGGCTTCAGGGTCGATTTGGCAAGGCATCCCTTCCTGTCGCCGGAGATCGTCGCCGGGCTCTCGCTCGTCGATGGCTGGCCCGACGTGTCGCGCAACTTCGAATCCCATGTGCCGGGCCTCTACGTCACCGGACCCGCGGCTGCGATGAGCTTCGGCCCGGTACTGCGCTTCGTCTACGGAGCCAAGTATGCCGCGCCGCGCATTGCGCAACATGTCAGCCGTTGCCATGCCGGGGAGGATGGCAGCCGCCTCGTCGAGCCGCTTGGCGTGCCACAGACCCGTGCCGAAGGCAGCCCCGGCGCGTTGACGCACCCGCCGGCGGCTTTCCAGGAAGCGAAACTCCCGGCCGAATAGGACAGGCTGGTCCCGCACAACCCTGCCATGGCCCGTTCCATGGCACCCTCGACCGGGTACTCGCGGTCTTGGCATCGAGAGCACAGGAGCCCTGCAATGAGACAATTCAAACCTCTTACGAGCCTGCGGCTGTTCCTGGCCTTATGGGTGCTGTGCAGGCACTGGTTCCATGTCTACGGACCGGAAGGCGCGTTCTTCAACATCGGCTTCACCAGCACCTTGTTCGACCACGGCTACCTGGGCGTCGACGGCTTCTTTATCCTCAGCGGCTTCATCCTCGCCTACAACTACGATCCGGCACCGGGCAAGGAGATACGGTGGCAGAGGTTCATCGTGGCTCGAATCGCCCGCATCTACCCGGTCTACCTCGTCTGCCTGCTCGCCTTCGGGCTCGCCGTGATCGCACGCGATCTGCTCCTGCACACGCACAACGTAGGCACTGGCGGCTATACCGCGGTCAGCTTCCTGCGGGAAATGCTGATGCTGAGCGCGTGGCGCTACGCGGGCGCGAGCGGATGGAATGACGTCGGCTGGTCAGTCAGCGCCGAGTGGTTCGCCTATGTATTCTTCCCTCTCTTCCTTCTGGTAGCGCCGCGGCTGAACAGGACCCGCATCCTGCTGGCCGGCGGCATGGCCCTGGCGGCGCTGGCGGTAGTGGAAGCCACCTCGCCCGATCACCTGTCGCTGAGCGGCGGCGTGGCGCGGCTGGTCCCCGAATTCCTGTTGGGGGTCCTGCTCTGCCGGCTCCGGGAAGCGATGCCGGGCCATGAGGGTTTCGCCGCCGGCGGCATACTGGCGCTATGCGTCTGCGTGCTCGGCGTCGGATTGGGCCTGGATGTCCTGTTCGTGGCCGGCGCGGCCGGGCTGGTGTTCTTCCTCTCCTACGAGAAGGATGTACTGACCCGCTTGTTTTCGCTGCGCAGCCTGGTGTTCCTCGGTGAAGTCTCCTACTGCATCTACATCGTGCAGCGCATTCCCCAATACCTGTTCGAATTCGCGCGGGGCCGGTTGGCGATCGTGGCCACCCTGCCAGGGGTAGTGCAGGCAGCGTTGCTGTTGGCGCTGACTGTCAGCATCGCCATCCTGCTTCATCTCGCCATCGAGAAGCCGATGCGCGCCTATATCAATCGCCGGATTGGTGGGAAGGCGCTGCGCGCCAAGAAGTTGGCCAGCACCTGACTTGCGGGACGGAGCGTGCGCAGCCGCCTCCAGTCCGGAGCGGGACGAGCAAAGGGAGCATGCCAGTCGCCGGGCGCAGCGCCGATCCGGTGACTGGCGGCGGGTACGCAGGCCCAGGCAGATCAGCAGACAGTCCAACATCGGCACGAACATCCGTTCGCCACGTGCGGCCAGGCCTGGAGCGATACTCGCGGGCCAGGCGGTACGCAGGCGGCTACGCGCAGAAGCGGGAACGCTCCACGGGCACGGAACCAGGCGTGGGAAAACGGGTCCCGCCAATCGGCGAGAATTGCGGCGCAGGGCCGTGGACGGCGGCGCTGGTCAGGGAGGGCCCGCTGGTGTCGCCGCCGGCGGACCTGGCGGCTGGTATTCAGCGGCTGGTATTCAGCGGCTGGTATTCAGCGGCTGGTATTCAGCGGCTGGTATTCAGCAGCTGGAACTCCGCGGCCGGTACTCTGCCGCCGGAGCGCGGCGCCTGACCTGCCTCTCCCTGATGCTGCAGATCAGCAGGCAGACCAGCATCGGCACGAACATCCACTTCTGCCGCACGGAGATGCCCAGGTTCGCCGTCATCGGCGCCAGGATCAGCCAGGTGCCGAGACAGTAGATCCAGAGAAACGCCGCGCTCTTCAGCACCACGCGGCTGCCCCGCCGGTGGATCATGCCCCAGACACCACGCACGGCGAGCAGCAACAGCAGCACGTTGTCCAGCGACGCCGCCAAGCCGAAGATGCCGTTCGCCTCGTGCGGCAAAGGCCGGAAGACATAAGTGAAGAGCTGCATCGGCAGCGACATGCTGGCGATGTCGATTCCGCCCCCGCCCTGCTGGTTGTAGCCCTGGCGCGTTTCGACGTAGGCCTCGATGGTGGCAGCGTCCTGCGCCTCGCCCAAGCCTGCGTACTGCATGGTGAACGGCACGATGGCCGCGGTTGCGGCCATTGCCACGCTGACCAGCGCGACCCGCCACTTCCAGGGCATCTTTGCCGAGATCACCATCGCGGCCGCGAGCGACAGGATCATCACCGCCGCGATGTGCGGCCGCACCAGGAACATGCAGGTGATGGCGATGATCATGAGCCAGCTGCGGCGCGGCATGGACAAGCTTGCCCACAGCGCAAGGCTGGTCGCCATGAAGGCAACCGAATCCTTGCCGATGGCGGCGCTCCAGAAGCTGATCGAGGGCAACAACACCATCACCATGGCCAGGCCCCGCAGAAACCGGCTCCTGCCGCGGGTCACCGTCCGCAGCACCGCGTCGAATGCCAGCAGGCCGATCGTCCCGAAGATGTTGAAGACAAAAAACACGCCCAGGTATGAGAAGCCGAGGTAGCTCGAGAAGATATGCGTGAAGTAGCTCACGGCGCGCGTGCCGATGGAGAACTCCGGTGACGGCAACAGCGAAGCCTCGAAGTAGTCCGCTGCGTCTCCCCCGGTCTCCATCACCAGCTTCGCGTAGAAGATGCAGAAGATAGTGTGCCAGGCATAGAGCAAGAGCCCCCATTTCGGCCGGGTGCCGAACTTGCGGCCCATGCTCACCGTCACTTGCGCGCCGATCAGCAGCACGAGTGTCGCGCTGAGTACATGCCACGCGGAAGATGCGTATTCCATGGTCAAAGCCCTAAGCAAGAGTTGGCCACTGCAGGCGCGCCGCGGTCACGCCGCCTGCTCCACCGCGTCCGGCTCGCGGGACCGGAGGAAGAACCCGATGCCGGCAATCACGGCCACCGCATTGCCAGCGATATAGCCATAAACCGCGCCCCGGGCACCGTAGTTCGGAATCGCGATGAGGTCCACCACGACCATGGTGAGAAGCACCAGGAGCCATTTCTCCACCAGCCAGTTCGGCTTGCGCAGATAGATCACCAGCAGCGACAGTGCCGCATCGGCGAACACCAGCCCGGATGCCATCGCGGAAAGCCGCAGCAGGCTTGCCGCAGCGTCATAGTGATCGCCGTAAATCAGGGCGATGATCCACGGCGCGCAGTAGGCCAGCAGCGCGCCTCCCAACACCCCCATCGCGACCATGCCGGCGGCAACGTACATCACGTTGCGCCGTACCAGTGCCAGGCTCGGTTGCGCGTAGATCATCAGCGGTGCCAGCGAGCTCGCGACGATCGCGCTGAGCATCATGAAGTTGTCCAGAACCTGCATGCAGGCTGCATAGCCGCCCAGCTCGAAGAGGGAAATGTGCGGCTTGAGCAGCAGTTGATCGATGCGCTTCGCGCAGAGCATGAGCATCATGCTCATCCAGAACACCGTGCCATCACGCAGCAGTGTCCGGGCGAGCGACCAGTCAAACTGCACCGCAACGCGGGGGCTGCGCTTGCGGTAGTAGCGGGCAAGCAGCACGGCAAACAGCAGGGACTCCACGGCGACCACCCAGGCATAGTCCGGGGCGGAGTCCGTGCCTGCCAGGTAAAGCGCCCCAACCGCAACCATCCGGAAGGCAAGGCCGACCATGCTGAAAATCACGCCTGGGCGGCTGTCAGTACGCGCCTGCAGCCATGAGCGGACCGCGCCGAACGGTTCGCGGAACAGCATGGGGATGCCCACGATGATGACGATCACGACAATGACCTGGTCGTCTTCCGTCATCGCCACGACCATCACGAGCAGCACATAGCCCAGCACCGCGGCAAGCTCGCGCAAGCCGAACACATGGGCCAGCAGCCTGTGCTGCGCGGCCGGCGCCTGGTCGGCGACAAGGCGCGGGATGACCACTTCGTTGCCGCAGATAAGTGCGAACGCTGATGCAATCAGCACCAGTGACTGTGCGTACTGGAACTCCGCGAAGCCTTCGGGGCCGACAGCGCGTGCGATCAGGGCCACGCTCACGATGCCGAACACCACCTGAAGGCCTCGCTCCAGGACCAGCCAGAGCACATTGCGGGCGATCTGCATACGCATGCCAGGTTTCTCCGAAAAGAAGATCGGTAAAGTCGTCGCCGGCATGGCCTGGGTGTAACGTCCGGCCTGCCGGTCCTGCCGGTCTTCGTTGGAACCCCTTATATAAGTAATCAATCAGGCGTCGTTGCGCGGCCCTGCAGTACAAATCTCGTTGTCCTTGGCCACCTGCCTTGCAGGAGGCGCCTTGATAGCGCCCCTGGTTCTGAAAGCCCAGCCCCCCGGTTGCGCATTGCGCCATCGCCCGATTGCCTGCCCCGATTCTAAGCATTCTGGCAGCGCCACCGCCGCGCTCACTGTTGTCCCCCGCACACTGCCGGGCATCCTGCCATTTCGGTCTCCCGAGCCATTGCCTATGCTCGACTCGCTGACCAGACATGTTGCCGTGCCGGCGGTGTGTTTCCGCAGATTACAGCCTTGCCCTGGCAGCGGCATCGTCCAGATGGCCCATCTCCTTCTGATGGAGGAGATGGGCCGCGGTCCGCGCCGTACTGCCTCGCTCCGGCAGTGTTGGAGCATCTCCGCTCGAAAGCAATGTGTGTCAGCGCACCGAGCTTTTCAGCCGGCGTTCCTACGATCAGTGCATCGTGGGTGCAGTATCGGCTTGGGTGCCTGCCCGCTTCGCGAGGAGATCGCCGTGAGATCAATCTGCAGTTGTAACATCCAGCGTCCCAACCAGGCCAAGCGCCGCGGCCCTGCGGCCTTGGTACTGTCTCTCTTGAGCGCCGCGCTGCTGTCGGCATGCGCCGCCTCTCCCGGCATGGTTTTCGACAGCAAGTCACCGGTCAAGGCGGTCGGGCCCGACGCGATGCCCAGCGTGACGCCGATCACGCTCGATCTCGTGCGCGCGCTGCGCAACAAGAGCAAGCCCGCTAACGAGCGCGTCGAAGAGCTGTTTGCCAAGGCCGAGCCGTACCGGATCGGCCCGGGCGACATTATTTCCGTGGTGGTCTGGGACCACCCGGAACTCGTCTTCCCGACCCAGACCTACAGCCCCGCCGCCAGCCTCGAAATCCCGCAGTCAAGTGGCGGCTCCAACCTGCCCGGCTACGTGGTGAGCCCGCAGGGAGACATCCAGTTTCCCTATGCCGGCGTCATGAAGGTTGCCGGCAGGACCGCCAACCAGGTACGCAACGAGATGGCCCGCATCCTCTCCCGGGTGGTGCGTGACCCGCAGATGACCGTGCGCGTGCTGGGCTTCCGCAGCCAGCGCGTCTACGTCGACGGCGAAGTGCGCACGCCCGGCATGCTCGCCATCGACGATGCGCCGATGACGCTGGTTGAAGCGCTCAACCGTGCCGGCGGCGTGCTGAACCTGACCGGCGACAACAGCCGCATACGGGTGACTCGCGGCGAACGCAGCTGGTACGTCAATATCCCGGCCCTGCTGGCCAAGGGCGTCGATCCGGCGCGCATCATGCTGCGCTCCGGCGACATCGTGCGCGTGGAGCAGCGCGAGGACAACAAGATATTCGTGACTGGCGAAGTGGCAAAGCCGTCGTCGCTGCTGATGCGCAACGGCCGCATGACACTGAACGAGGCGCTGGGTGACGCTGGCGGCGTCAACCCGGGCACGGCCAACGCGGAGCAGATCTTCGTCATCCGCAAGGAGCCGAACGGCGAACCCAAGGTGTTCCATCTGGATGGCACTTCGCCGGCCGCGCTGGCCATTGCCGAAGGCTTTGAGCTGGAGCCGAAGGACGTGGTCTATGTCGACGCCCGCGACCTGGTTCGCTGGAGTCGCGTGATGAACCTGCTGCTGCCGTCCACGTCGCTGATCGGCACGGCGACAGGGATCAAATAAGTGAGTGATACCGGTATGCCCAGAACCATCCTCGTCGTCTGCCTCGGCAATGTTTGCCGCAGCCCGATGGCGGCCGTGCTGCTCAACCGCGCCCTGCCCGATTGCCGGGTGACATCGGCCGGGCTCGCGCCACCGGTCGGCGCCGCGGCCGATCCGCGCGTGGTGCGCTTGCTGGCCCACGAGGGCTGCAACCTGGCCGGACACCGCGCCCGCGCCGTGGACAATGCCCTGGTGGAATCCGCCGACCTGGTATTGGTCATGGAAAGCCTCCAGCGCGAAACGCTGGAGCAGCGCTTCCCACAGTCGCGCGGCAAGACGTTCAGGCTTTGCGAAGGCATGGATCTCGACGTACCCGACCCGTACGGCTGCTCGCAGCAGATGTTCAGCATCGTCCTGGAATTGATCAAGCAGGGAATCTCGTCGTGGTCGTTGCAACTGGAACAGGAGTACGCGGTTGCCGCGACAGACAGCTACAGGGAGGCGACATGAGAACGATAAGCAAGCGAGATGACGCGATCGAGGAAGCCGTCGAGCGCGAAAAGTCCGTCGACCTGACCTCGTATCTGGACATTCTGGTCCGCTACCGCTGGACGTTCCTGAGCACCGCCGTCGTCATTGTCGCGCTGGGCTTGCTCTACGCGGTGGTCGCCTCGCCGGTCTACCGCACCGACATCGTGGTCCAGGTGGAAGAGAGCAATAGCCCGCTCGGCGGCAGTGCAAGCAAGCTGTCCACGTCGATATCGCCGGGGCTGGACATCAAGCCGGCGGCTTCGGCGGAAATAGAGCTGCTGCGCTCGCGGATGGTGGTCGGCAAGGCCATCGCAACCCTGCATCTCGATATCGAGGCACAGCCGCGCTACTTTCCGCTGATCGGATCGAGCATCGCGCACTTCAACCGGGAATTGTCCAAGCCGGGCCTGTTCGGATGGGGTGGCTACGCCTGGGGGCGCGAATCGATTGCCGTGCAGGAGCTGGACGTGCCGGCGTCGATGGAAGACCGCAGGATCGTGCTGACGGCAACCGGCAACGGAGGCTACTCGGTGGCGTTCAATGGCGACGACGTCAAGGGCAACGGCAAGGTCGGCGAGCCCCTCTCTATCGCCACGCCGGCTGGTCCCGTGCGCCTGCTGGTCAAAGAACTCGACGCGCGCGGCGGCGCCAGGTTCGACCTGCGCCGGGTGCCGCGCAGCACGGCAATTGCGAGCTTGCAGAGCAGGCTGGTGATCAGCGAGCGCGGCAGGCAAAGCGGCGTGATCGGCATCTCGCTGGAAGGCAACGACCCGCCGATGGTGGCTGCCACGCTCAACGAAATCGGCAACGCCTATGTCGAGCAGAACGTGCTGCGCAAGGCCGCCGAAGCGGAGAAGTCGCTGGCCTTCCTGGAGCAACAGCTGCCGCAGCTCAAGCAGCAGGTCGAAACCTCGGAGAACCGTTACAACGCCATGCGCAACCAGCGCGGCACCGTCGACCTGCCCGAGGAATCCAAGCTGATGCTGAACCAGTCGGTGCAGCTCCAGACCAAGCTGCAGGAGCTTCGCCAGAAGCGGCAGGAGCTGGACGCACGCTTCACGCCCAACCATCCGATCATCTCGCTGATCGACGGCCAGATCGCCAGCGTCAACGCCCAGATCAATAGCCTGGCGGGCCGCATCCAGAAGCTGCCTGACGTCGAGCAGAACGTACTGCGCCTGATGCGCGACGTGAAGGTCAGCACCGAGATGCTGCAGTCGCTGCTGAACGACACGCAGCAACTCAAGCTGATGAAGGCCAGCAAGGTAGGCACCTCGCGCCTGGTCGACGCGGCGGAAGTACCGATCAGCCCGGTCCGCCCGAACCGCGAGGTGATTGCCACGCTGGCGGTCGTGCTCGGTCTGTTCGCCGGCCTGGCGGCGGTCATCTTGCGCCATGCCTTCAACGGCGGCGTGGCGGACGCCGATGAGATCGAGCGACGCACGGGCATGGTGGTCTACACCACGATCCCCTTCACCCCGCAGGAGGCACAAACGCAGGAGGCGGCCAACGGGGGCGGGCTGCTGGTACGCCAGCAGCCGGACGATCCCGCCGTGGAAACGCTGCGCAGCTTCCGCACCGCCCTGCAATTCGCACTGGCCGGCAACAAGAACCGGACCGTGGTCATCACAGGGCCTGCGCCCGGCGTCGGCAAGTCCTTTATCTGCGCGAACTTCTCGGCGATCGCCGCCAGCGGCAAGCGTGTGGTGCTGATCGACGCCGACCTGCGGCGCGGATCACTGCATCGCCGCTTTGACGCCCGGCGCACGCCTGGGCTCACCGAACTGCTGCTGGGGGCGCCGTTCGAGCAGGTCGTGCAAAGGGAAGTTGCGCCCGGCCTGGACTTCATTTCGACCGGCAGCGAGCCGCCGCATGCGGCGGACGTCCTGCTCAGCCCGGCGATGGAGAGCCTGATCAACACGCTCACGATGCGCTACGACCTGGTCATGATCGACACCCCGCCCATCCTGGCAGCAACCGACGCCGGCATCCTGGCCAGCAAGGCAGCCGCTGTCTTCCTCGTGGCGCTCGCCGATAAGACCACCGTGAGCGAGCTGCAGGCATCCCAGCGGGTGCTCCAGCAGAGCGGGGCAGACGTCAAGGGCGTACTGCTCAATGGCCTGCGCATCGAGGGCCGCTGGTACCGGGCGCATTACTACTTCGGCAAGTACCGTTACCTCGGCGAATACGGCGCGAAGCCCGCCAAGCGCGCCTGAGGGACGACAACATCGACCGCGCCCGAAGGATAAGCAGAACTGTCGCCGGTCTCCCGATCATTGCTGGCATGGCTGCCCTCCGTCCGCTGCCGGACCGGAGGGCTTGCCATTCGAACTCGCGGCAGCCAGCGACAACGGCAGCCGGGTCAGGGAGACCGCGTGCGTAGCCTGATCCGCAACAGCGATGCTGGCTTCGGGCCGAAGCTTTTCCAACCATAGCCAGCATCATTCAGGGGGACGCTATGTCTGCTTCGAAGACGCGAACGAAGCCGAAACTGTTCCGGACTTCCGTCGCTGCAGCCGTCTGTTGTGCATTTCTGCCTCTTTCGAGCTATCCGCAGACAGGATTCCAGGCTGCCGCCAGGAGCCTGAATGAAGCCGGTCCCGGCCCGGCAGACTCCGCCCCTCGCCCGACAGCGAGCACCAGGAGCGCCCCCGGCGCTTCGGATCCTTGCCCGCTCCTGAGCGCCGAGAAACGGGCTTATCCCGGCGCCATCGTGAAGGCCATCACTGCCTACGGGGCCAGGGGTGATGGCGTTACGGATGACTATGATGCCTTCCAGAGGATGGCGGCAGAGATTTCCAATTACAGGTATATCAAGCGCAAGATCGTATATTTCCCCAGAGGCACTTACCACATCAATCGCTACGCCAGCGCCGGCGGGCCCGGGGCGAACGGGAACCAGAATATCCGGCTCGCGAAAGCCAGCAACTTCAGCCTGATCGGCTGCACCGGCTCCGTTGTTTCCTTTAAAGGGGACTTCACCATCACCAACGATAAGAGCAGTGGTCAATCCTGGTATTCCTACAGGCACCAGCTCGGGTTCGAGCTCAGGCATTCCACCAACTTCAGGATCTCGGGCCTGGAGCTCTACGGCAACGTCGACAAGATGTCGCGGCCGCCTTCGCCGGATGGCAAGCCGCTGAGTGAAACGTCTTCACACGGCATCCAGACGCACGCGAGTTCCAACTATGAACTCAGCCACCTGAAGATCCATCACTTTGCCTGCGATGGCCTGTTCATCGGCGGGGAGTTCAACGCCGATCGCAATGGCACCATCCACGATGTCGATTCATACAACAATGCCCGTCAGGGAATGAGCATCATGCAGGCAAGGACCTTCCGGATCACCAGGTCCTCCTTCCGTAACACGGGTATAACCGGCGGGTCCTACCCCACCCACGCTCCCGCCGCGGGGGTGGATATCGAGCCCGACGGAACGCCGGCCGAGGGCGTTACAGCGAGAACAGGCGATATCGTCTTCGACGCCTGCCGTTTCGTGAACAACAAGGGCTCACAGTTCGTCGGTGGCGACAATGGCAGGAACACCGAGAACGTCACCATCAGAAATTCGGAAATCGTGGGCCGCGCCGGGAACAAGCATCCATACGTGATCATCCTCTCAGCGCCCGGATCGGTCATTGAAAACAACGTGATCGATACGATCGATGGCGGTGTTTACCCCGCGTTTTCAGAGGGAGTCGGCGACATGAAGACAGTGAACACGATCGTCAGGGGCAACACCATCAAGAGCAGTGGCGTCGGACTTCAGGCGCTCGATGCGGGGGCAAGAGTCGTTATCGAGAACAACGTGCTCATCAGCACGCACGGGCCGGACTACCGTGACGATTTTCCCAATATCAGAGCCGGGGTTGCCAGCTTCTCCGGCAACAAGATCTCCTATCCACAGCAAAACTTCGGCACCAAATCGATCGTCGGCATCATCAAGGCATCCACGTTCAAGAACAACTCGATTACGACAGACCTTACCGGTGGCAACTACACGATCAAGGTAGGCGTAGGCGCCGATGCTGCGAACAACGACGTTGGCGCACACATACTGTTCGCGCAATAGCGACCAGCGCGGCCCCTTTTCGTTCCCTTTCCGGGCCCCTTTCCGAACTGCAAGCCTGCTTAGGGTACGGTTCAAAGCGGACTGCTTCGCACGCAGCAAGATGCTCACACAGGTCAGACCGCAGTCGCGTTTGACCAATCCTTCGCGAATGCCGTCGCGACGTCCGATGCCTGTATGGGGGAATGACGCAGGAGAAGGGGCGCGACCCATTCCTGCGGCGATACCGACGGACGGCACGCAGAAATGGGTACGCGACGCGTAGCGAGATTCAGGATTGGCGGGGCGCTTCTGCCTTTTCCAGCGCCAGGTGCTTGTCCTGCGGCCGCGGCAACGGCATCCCCAGGTAAGGATTGATCGTATTGAAATCCGTCCGGTTGCTGCGCCGTGGCATGACCCCATTGAGAATGCCGCCCGCGAGCCGCGCATTGGCATGCGCCAGCCGCTTGAGCGTCTCATCAACCTGCGCCGTAGCCGTGACATCCGCCCGCACCACCACCAGCGTGGATCCCGCCAGGTTGGCCACCAGCGTGGCATCGGCCACCGCCATCACCGGCGGCGTATCGACCAGCACCAGGTCAAACCGCCCCGCGCACAACCGCAGCGTTTCCGCCAGCGTCGGCAGCATCAGCAGTTCGGACGGATTGGCAGGCACCACGCCGCGATTCAGCAGGAACAGCCCGTTGACCACGCTGGGCTTGACCGCGTCGGCGATCGCCGTGCGCCCCGCCAGCACCTCTGCCAGTCCCGGTTCGACAGGCTGGTCGAACCAGTCGGCCACGCGCCCGCGCCGCAGGTCGGCGTCGACCAGCAGCACGCGCTGGCCGGCTTCGGCAAACAGCACCGCCAGGTTGACCGCGGCAAAGGTCTTGCCGGCTCCGGCAGCAGGACTGGTGACCGCCACCACGCAGTTGGGCGCATCGCGCAGCGTGAAATGCAGTGCCGCGCGCAACGTGCGCAGCCCCTCCACCGCCAGCGAATGCGGCGCGCGGCGCGCCAACAGGTAATGGTCGTGCAGGCCGTGGCGCAGCAACCGTTCGGCGCGCGCGCGCTCGCTTTCCGGCTCCGCGGCGGTGGCCGCGTCGATCACGCTGGTGGTGGGCTCGGGCCAGCCCAGTCGCGCGTTCGGCGGCAAGGCGAAGCCCGCGGCGATGCCCAGGCGGCGCTTGCCCTCGATCTGGCGTTCCAGGTCGGTCTGCTCGTTGCTGAAGGCGATATCGCCCAGCATGGCCATGCCCAGGCGCTCCTCCGCGTCGGCGGCGCTGGCCACCGAGGGGCGCAGGCGCTGGCGCAGGTTGATGCCGGCCACGCCCAGGCACAGGCCGAGCAACGCGCCCGCGGTCGCGAACGGCCAGGTGCCAATCCCGCTAGGGGCGACCGGTGCAATCGCGGCATCGACCACGCGCAACTGGCTGGAGCTGTCCGAGAGCATCAGCGAGAGCTGCTCGACCTTGTTGCGCAGGGCCATGTACATGTCCTCGGCCACCTTGACGTCGCGCGTGAGCGCCACCGATTCGCGCTCGGAAGCCGACAGGCTCTGCATGCGCGCATCGATCTCGGCACGTTCGCGGATCATCTGCTGGATCTGGCTGTCGATGGTGCGCACCTCGTTGGCCTCGGGCATGAAGCGCTGCAGCAGGCGCGTGCGCTCGATGCGCAGCGCGGCGATCTGGCGCTGGTACTCCATGCTGTTGTTCAGGAAGGACTGCGCGTCGCGGCTGGGCTGCAGCGAGCCGGTGCGGGCGCGGTAGCGCGCGAGCGCTTCCTCGGCGCGGGTGAGTTCGGTCTGCACGCGCGGCAGTTCGCTCGACAGGAACGCCAGCGTGCCGGCCGCGTCCTCGCGCCGCTTGGTGGTCTGGCCGTCGATATAGGCGCGCGTGACGCCGTTGACGAGGTGGGCGGCGAGCTGCCGGTCGGGATACGTCCAGCTTACGCGCACGGTGCCGCTGGGCAGTCCGGTTGCCGCGGCAGCGCCGCCGAGGCTGGCCGGGATCTCTGCAGCTTCGCTCTCCACCGTGAGCCCGCGGCGCACGGCTTCGGCGGTTTGCGCCAGGTCATGCCGCGTGAGCGTGAAGCGCGTGCCGGGGCCGGCCTCGATCTTGTCCACGCGCAGCGTAATGCCATTGCCGCTGGCGGTCTCACCTACGCTGCCTTCGAGCAGCAGCGCGTCCTGCTGGAAGACGCGATAGCGGCCCTCACGGCGCACTTCGAACGTGAGCGGCTGGTCCACCAGCGGCTCGGGCACGGTCATGCTCTCGATGACAAGGCGCTCGCCGCCCCAGGCGTAGCCCAGGCTCGCGGGCCAGGTGCCGCCCAGATGCCCGGGCGTGGAAAAACGGTCGAGCAGCGCGCCCACCAGCGGCGGGCGCAGCGGCTGCGCGGTGATGTCCAGCCGCAGCCGCTCCACCACCGGCCCGACCACGGCGCGGCTCTTGAGCAGGCCCGCATCGAAGCCGGCGGCGCCCTGTGTCTGCGCGACGCTGCGCGCGCCGCCGTCACGGCTCTCCACCTGCACCAGCGCTTGCGCGCGGTACTGCGGCGGCGCCGACAGCGCCACCAGCGCGCCCACGGCCGCGCCGGCCACGCCCACGGCAGCGATCCAGCCCATGTGGTCCATCAGTACGCGCGCCTGGCGCGTCCCGGCCTGCTGGGCTTCGCGGCGGGGGGCGGCACCTTCGGCCGGTGCACCGGCATATGACAGTCTGCTCACGGGTACTGCTCCTCAAATGGGATCAGCGCGGCGTTTATCGCGCCGCGCGTCATCAGCCGTGCCTTGCCGGCCCTCGCCGGCCGGGCCGGCTGGTCCGGCAGGTGCCGCTCAGGCGGTGGCCAGTGCCGGCAGCAGGCGGTCATATTCGCGCTTGACCAGCTTGTAGCACTCGCATGAGTGCTTCTCCAGCCCGCAACGGTCCAGCACGGTGATATGGCCGCGGCTGTGGTGGATCAGGCCCAGGTCTTCAAGCTTGCCGGCAGCTTCGGTCACGCCTTCGCGGCGCACGCCCAGCATGTTGGCAATGACCTGCTGGGTGATCACCAGCTCGTTGGAGGAGAGCCGGTCGATGGCCAGCAGCAGCCAGCGGCACAGCTGCTTGTTGAGCGAATGGTGGCGGTTGCAGGCCGCGGTCTGCGCGATCTGCGTGAGCATGGCCTGCACGTACAGCAGCGTCACGCGCTGCAGCGTGGGCAGGCGCGGCAGCTCGTTGCGCAGCATGCGCGCCGGGATGCGGTAGGCCAGGCCCGGGCTGCGCACTTCCACGCGGCTGGGCATGGTGTCGCCGCCGGTGACCACCGGGATGCCGACCAGGCCCTCGTTGCCGACTGCGGCGATCTCTACCGTCGCGCCGTCTTCCAGCAGCGACAGCAGCGAGACCACCGCCGTGGTCGGGAAGTAGACGTGGACGATGCGCTGGCCGGAGTCGGTGAGCAACTCGCCGGCGCGCAGTCGGACCAGCTCGAAGTGTTGTGCCAGCGTTTCCCACTCGCCGCGCGGCAATGCGCTGAGCAGGTAATTGACATGCAGATCCGATCGATGCGTAATCATTTTCGTACCCCCTGTCCAAGCCCCGTGTTCGGAAACAACCTACTGCCGGCACGGCGCACCGCCACGGATGGCGCCGGGGCCTCGCTGTCTTGCCGCACAGCGCCGGCATGGGCCGGCATGTCTCCTGTCCGACTACTACCGCCTGCGGCGCCGCCGACCCTGGGTGCGGCGCTGAGTGCAAGCCAGTGACTCTATTTAGCGCCATGGCAAAGCAGTTCGACAGTAGGCGAACGGTTGGGAAGCGCTCATCCATCGGGAGGTTGGCCGGAAGGCGAGCACCGCGCGCGTGCACGCAGTGGCCATGGGCCGGCAACAGCGCGGGCATGGCTGCAGCGGACAAGAGCGGGCGGCGAGCGCTCAGCCGTAGCGCACCGGCGAGGGTTGATTCATGGCCTGAACCTCCCCTATCGGCATGAGCCCGGCGCCGGCGCGGGCCGGGCCATCATGCATAAGGCGGATATGGCGTGTGGCGCCCGGCGCGAGGTCGAACCAGTCATGCGCTGCGCGCCAGGCGCGGTCATCGATATGCACGCGGTGCGCGAAGCAGGTGGCGGAGACTTCCAGCGACCACGCCTGCGGACCGCCGCGCAATACTGCGTGCAGGCCTGCCGCGGGCAGCGTGGGCACGCTGCCGGGCGGCAACCACGTGGCCTCGGCCAGGCGCTCGCCGCTCGCGGCATCGGCAAGTGTGGCGAGCAGGATCGTGCCGGCCGCCGCAGGCAATGCCAGCGCCACCATCGCCACGCGTCGCACGCTGCGCCCCCGCAGCGACAGGCGCAGCGCGCGGCGTGCCGTCACGGCCTGGCCGTTGCCCACGCTGCACAGGTCAAGCACCACGGCGAGGGCCGAGCCGGTTTCATTGCGCAATGCCAGCACGGGCATGCCGGCTGCATCGGTCACGAACACGGCCTGCACCGGTCCGCAATGCTGGCGCACCGCATGCCAGCCAGACTTGGGGCGCCCGCAGGCATCCACCAGCCCGGTGCCGCAGCCCGGCAGCGGATCGCGCAGGCGCGGCAGCAACAGCAGTCGGGCAGCGGACCGGACGGCGGCCGCAGCGGCATCGGCGAGCATGTCGGCGGCGAGTGCGCGCGACAGCATCAGGTAGCGTTGCGGCGCCTCGCGGCGCAGCTGCGGTGGATCGACGCCATAGCGCGCGCGCAGGTAACGGTCGCGCAGGTCTTCCGCATCCCAGGCATGGCCTGCCTGGCGCGGGATGCCGGCCTTCCAGCGCGGGTCGCGCGGCGAGGTCGCCGGACCCGCCTCGGCAAGTGTGCGCGGGCATGGCACCGCGGCGATCGGTGCGAGGGTCGACGCGACGGTTGGCGAGGCAGTCGACGCGGCGGCCGACGCGACCGTCGAAGCAACGTCGGCCAGCGCCGCGGGCGCGCGCCAGACCAGCATGCCGAGCGCGTCGCAGGCGCGGTAGAAGCCCTCGCCCGGACGGCAGGCCGGATCGTCATCGACCACCACCAGGTTCAGGCCCGCATCGCGCGCGTGCGCGAGCCAGCGCCCGGCGGCCTGCATGTCCGCCACCTGCGGCAGGTCCTGCACATCGAGCAGCACGCCACGGCAGAACACCGGCACGCCGTTGACGCGCACGCCCTGCGCGGGCCTTGCGCGTGAGGGAGCGACGTGGTCGCACCAACCCGCGTGCCGCGGCGCGACCTTGGGAAAGGTCACCGCGCGAAAGCCGGCAAGCCCGCACTCGACGGTTTGTCCTGCCACATGGGCGCGTACCCGGTACAGGAACGCTTCACCATGCGTATGCGGCCACCATGGCTGCGGGTTACTCACGCGCACGGTGCCGGCCAGCGCGCCGGGGCCCGCTGGCGTGAGCTGCCCGGACACGGGGCGCGCGCCGCCAATGACTTCAAAGCGTCCCTGCGCGACGACGTCAGCGGACACGCGCACGGTCAGCGTGAGCGAACCGGTATCGCCGTCCAGAGTGGTGGCAATCGATGTGGTGATCGCGATGGTGTTCGATGTCGCCACGGCGGCGATGGCCGTGCCGGCGCACAGGGCATCGCCGGGCGGCGCGAGTGCCAGCAGCTCGACCGGCTGGCGCGGTCCCACCGCATACAGCGGCAACGCGCGCGCGACGTAGCCGATGACCTGTGTCGACGGCATCGATGGCGCCGGCGTGCCGCCGCGCCAGACCAGCGCGGCGCGCCCGGCATGCATCCGCGGACGCGGCGCGCGAAAGCACAGGTCGAGCGTATTGGCGCCGCACAGTTCGATCTCCGCGTCGCAGATGTCCGGGGCGTGGCCCGCACCGATCACCAGCCGGCCGTTGATCCAGGCCTCGGCAGCGCCATCCAGCCCGCGCAGGCGCAACAGGCGCCGGCCGTGGCCCGCAAAGCGCAGGCGGTACCAGTAGTCGTGCCGGTGCAGCGGACTGGGCGCGCCCTCGTCCCAGCGGCCCGCGGCGCGCATCGCCGTGGCCACGCTGCCGGGCACCGGCGCAGGCAGCCAGCCGGCCGTGTCGTCCAGCACGGCGGGGGAGTCGGCGGCGCCCGGCAACGTCTGCAGCCAGCGCCACGGGCCGCACAGCGGCGCCGGCTCGCCCGCTGGCTGAGGCAACGCGGGCGCGGCGCGCGGCACCGGAAAGGGAGCGGCCGCGCCCGGCTGGTTCACCGTGCTTGCTCGCCGAAATGCGCGGCCAGCACCGGCACGCTGGCCAAGTATGAGGCTTCGAGCTGGTCCAGGCAGTCTTCGCAGCGGTCGGGCTTGCGGCTGATCACCGCGCGCATCAGCCGAAACTGCATCACCATCGCTTCCGAGGCCATCGTGTAGCAGGCTTCGGCCGCCTTGTCGGGCACCTCCTGCCCCTGCATCATCAGCCAGCGCAGGTAGCGCGCCAGCAGCTCGAAGTTGGCGCCGAGCTGGCGCAGCACGCCGGATGCGTAATGGTGGAAGCCCGGTTCGCCACGCGCCATCAGCCGCTCTAGCTGTTCGGGAAAGGCCGCGCGGAACAGGGTCAGGGGGTTGTCCAGCGGACGGTTGCACAGGTGCAGGCGCAGCAGCGCCAGCGACGCCTCGAGCACGGTCTCGTCGGGGCGCGCGCGCACGCTGCGGCGGACCATCTCGGCATGCGTGAAGGGCAGCGTCTCGCCGCTGCGCGCCCCGGGGGCAAGGCGAAAGATCGCGGCGTAATCTTCGCCGCTGGCAGTGTGATAGCCGTCGGTATGGTAGTAGCCGACCGCGCCGGCTTCGGGAATCAGCACATCGACGGCGATGCAGGTCGGCGTGCGATGGCGCTGATAGCCCGCGCCGGCCGGCGGCGGCAGCTGGCTGCTGTCGAGCTCCAGCACGACAATATGGCCGCGCGCGGTCTGCGCCGCCACGTGCGACTCGAGCGAGTCGTATAGCGTGAGTGCATGCATGGTCAGGCCATACAGCCGCTCCAGGTCAGCCGCCGGAAAGCGGCACTGCGTGAAGTGGTCGGCCTCGAAATCCTGGCGCACCGCGCAAGGCAGTGCGGCGACCGGTGGCATGTCGAGTCCGTGCAGCAACTCGATCCACAAGTCGACATGGCAGTTGACGTGTGCCCACACCGGGTTGCCGCCGCGCAAACCGGGTCCGCCACGTCCACGCATCTTGGTGTCGCCGTACACTAGTGACCTCCGCGCCTGCCCTGCCGTTCCATTTGCGGGTGCGCACAACAGGCGCCGGGCTGCTGCCCTTGCGCTTGCGATACGGCAGCCCGTGCACTGACTGCTGTCATGCCCGCCACTCCCCCAAACACCGAGCCAGATACTTGCGCCATCGGTCGTGTTGGCGATCTTGGCGCGCACGGTTCAGCGCAGTCTGTTAGACGGCGCACACACTCATGAAAACCCCGCGAGTCAGGCATCGCAGCGTTGCGGGGCAGCCGCGGCGCATGCAGTGGCCATGCAGACGTGCAGCGGGATGCCATGCATCGCCGCGCGAAGTTCAGATGGTTCAGCCGGTTCAGATGCACTCAGCCGCATGCGTGGGACGCATGGTGCTTCTGGTTGATGGAGGCGCGCGTGCCGATTGGATATCGTCAAGGGGACGTGTAGGCCGGCAGTATCGCCCGCACGTCTTCAAAGCCCGCATGGTCCCCCGGTCGGCGGGCTTCTTTTTTGGGGCTTCGCGATCTGTGGGGCGTGGGGTGCGCGAGCGTCGTGCGGGCGTTGCGCCTGCCGCTGTGGTTGCTGCTCCCTTGCCGGTCTTCATCGCGCGGCTGGCCAGGGTGAGCAGCGTCCAGGTACGCACGCGCCGTGGGCTCGCGCAAGCCACCACCAGCGCAAGCGCCGCGGCACGCCTTGCGCGTGTCGCGTTGCGTAGCCCCCTCAGGAGAGCACGCAGGCCGCGTACGCCATGTACGCGGCGTTCGCAATGCTCAGGACAATCAGGGAAGGGCCGCGCCCGGCAAGCGCAGGCGATGCTGCGCAATGATCAGTGCCCGCAGGCTTTCCACGCGCAGCTCGGCTTCACGTTCGCCCGCCTCGCGCGCGGCTTCGGTGGCGGCATCCTCGCAATCGAATCGCCGTCCATGCAGCTCGCCCCGATACAGCAGCGGCTGGTCGCCCACGCCCGCCAGCCGGATCTCGAAGCAGCAGGCCCACTTGCCACGGCCCTCGCGCACGGCGAAGCCATGCACGACCAGGCATTCCATACCGCCTTTCATACGACCCCCTTGCATCCCGGCACGGTGGGCCTCTTACGATGGGGCCGCTTGCGTGCCTGGCGGTTTCCAGCATAGCTCGCGCGCGGCGTGGGCGCCCTCATCCGCTGGCCGTAATCCTGTTGGTGCAGACAACCAGTGCCCGCCTCTGCAAGAGGCTGTCGAACTCAGGGCACGCGCGTGGCGGCGTCATCGTCGAAGCGATGGCAACGACGAACCGGGACGCATGGCAGGCATCCCGGCCATGTCATGGCATTGCGCAACAGGACGCTAGGTGCTGGTCGCGGCGATGCTGCCCGATGGCGAGGCCGGCAGCAGCGACAGCGCCATGCGCGGGAAGCACTGTCCGCCGGCCCATACCAGCGCGGTCGCGGCGCAGACCAGTTCCGCGGGGGCGGGCACGGCCAGGCAGCCGCTCGCGCCCAGCAGCGCGGCATGCAAGATCAGCGAGGCATCGAGGCGGTCTGACAGCACCAGCCAGCGGCGTGGCGCCAAGCGTGCCTGTAGTTGGTCGAGCAGCTTGCGCGGATCGTCCTCCAGCCCGCTGCAATCGATCAGCGCGACGTCGGCGGGGTCGGTGTCTTCGCCCCCGTGCAGCGGGGTCGGACGGGCCGCGGCTGTCAACGGCGCGGACTCGTGCAGCCATTGCGGTGCGCGCCACCGGATCGGCCGCGGCAGGCCGAGCGCTTCCAGGCGCCGCACCAGGGTGCGGCACATCATTTCATTGCTGGCGATGAGGTAGGTCGGCATCGATTCGGCGTGGCATCCGGCTGCCGTTGCGCGCAGGGCGAGCGTGGGCGCCGGATGGTCGAGAGGTCGGATGGTCGGAAGAACGGAGGTTCAGACGGCGGCCAGGTCGATCCGGGCCCCGACGGGGACCCGGCGACATCCGCGGCACCGGGCATGGCCAGGCGCAACGAGTGTCTCCCTGTCAACGTAGCAAGAGGGGACGGGCAGCGCCTCATGCTTTTGGATGAGGCGTGCTCATCAAACGGATGACACCGCGGCGGCCAGACAGGCTGGTGCCCCCCATCCGTGCGCAGCGCTGCGGCGTCGGGGGATGAGGACGGCCGGCCCGAAGGCCGGCGGTGGGGCGCCCCGATGCTTCCCGTGCCGCCGCGCCGCCGCTCCTTCGCCGCATCCGACCCTTCAGGCAGCCTGGCAGGTCCCGGCGGGCCTGGCGGCGGCCGGCGGGCCGGCCCAGTCGAGCGTGGCACCGCGCTGCAGCGCCACGTAGACGGCTTCGCCCTTGTTGCGCACATGCAGCCGCTGGTAGAGCGTGCAGGCGTGCGTCTTGGCCGTGGCTATCGAGATATTGAGCATCCGGCTGACGGTCTTGATCGGATAGCCGCGCGCCAGCAGTGCCAGCACTTCGTACTGGCGCTCGGTGATATTGAGCAGGTGCGCGCCTGCCGAAGGCGTCTCGCTCGCGTGCAGCGCCGGCGCGGGGGGTGCCGCTGGCCTGCCCTCGCCGCGGACAGCATGCAGCGGGATCACCACCGGCGCCTGGGCCGTGGCATCAGCCATCAGCGTCGGGGGTGCGCCATCGCCGCTGGCACGGCCGGGGGCGGTCTCGCACTGCAGGTGGGACGGAAAGCACTCGCCGCCGGCCAGCACCAGCCGTACCGCGGCATCGAGCGCCTCGGCACTGGCGCTCTTGTGCACGCAGCCGCGTACCGCCTCGGGCAGCGCCGGGCCGGACAGCGCCGCGTTGGGCTGGTCGGTCAGCAGTAGCACGCGCCGCGGCCGCAGCTGCTGGCACAACGAATCGAGCTCCGCCCAGCCGGCGGCCGTGTCGGCTGGCAGTCCGTAGACGAGCAGATCCGCTTCGAGTAGCCACAGGTCGGGTTCGATCGGCGCGAGCGGATCGACATCGATGAGGTCGCCTGGCAGGTGTGCTTGCGCGAGGAGGTGACGAAGCCCCAGGCGCAGTAAGGGATGGTGTTCGATCAAGAGGATGCTGGCCATGGCCGCTCTCCTTCTTATTAATTTGCGGCAAGCACAGGCTCTGCGAAGACCTGCGCTTGCTGTTGGAACGGCTGCCGCTATCCTGCGATTGGCCTTTCCATACGATCCCGCCTGGCTCCTGGCCGGTCGCAGCTTCCCGTCGGTTGCCGCTGCAGCCCCTTCCCATGGAGGTGCCGGATCGCCCCGTTTGCGCCCGTTCGGACGTCCCCGCCTGGGCGACGATTCACCCTGGCGCTTATCGTTGACTGACGCTTTAGAAACTATTCAAGTCAGATTTAAGTAAATCTAATTCTGGTGTTCAGCTTATGAAACAGGCCCTGCAAAAGCAAGGCGCTGTTGCATCGCAACGGGTTTTCCCCGACCCGGGGCCGGTCGACCCATGAGCCGGCCCATTGGACTGAGCATACGCAGGCAAAGAGGCGTTTGGTGCTGCTGCGAGTGCCCCGACTGCACGTAAAGTCGCATAAAATTATCGGCATTGCGCTTTGCTGTGCATTTCGGGTCGGACGGATTTGCGGCAATTTCAGGTGCCTTATAAATCAATAAGTTACCGCGGGTACCGCGCCCAGCACCTGCCATCCCGAACTCAGCCAGATTTGCCCGATTCACTGCCCTACCACTTCATTCCAACGCCCATGTTGCCTCGCATCGAGCCGATCAGCCTGACCCGTTCCGAGTTTGCGGCCGTGCGTGCCTACGTCCAGGGCATGCCCGCGCCGATGGTGGTGGGCCGCTACCTGTCCGACGACGGCGACGACGACGATGGCGGCGAATCCGCGCTGCGGGTTCTGCTCGGCCTGCGCGACCGCATGGTGCAGCTCGCTCACCTGCATGGGCGCCAGGATCTGGCTGAACTGCTCGTGGCCGGCCCCGGCCGTTCCAACCGCGGCATGGACCGGCGCGTGGACGCACTGGCCGAACTCGAGCGGCTGGGCACCGCGGCGCCGCGCCCGGCGCATGGCGTGGAACTGTGGTTTGGCCCGGCGCTGGCGCGCCGTCTGCGCGATGGCCTGATTGTTACTCTTGAATCACTTATTGGGCTGGTGAACCGGCGCGGCACCGCCTGGTGGCGCAGTGTGCCGCGGATTGGGGCCCTGGCCGGCCACGCCATCAATCGCTGGCTGGCCGAGCATCGGCAGGCCATCCGGGACGACAACGGGCAGCCTTTGCTGGCGCAGCATGTGGGCAACCGCGAGCCCCTTGCGCGCGGCCCGCTCTCCCCGGCCATGGCCCGGTTGCTGCCGCTCGAACTGATGGCGGCTGCAAGCGACGCGGCGCCGGACTGCCCGTTTGCGTCGGGCGTCGGCATGGTACGGCACTGGCTGCAAGCCACCGGCGAGGCCGGCAGCGCCACTTATGCCGCGTATCGCAAGGAAGCGGAACGCCTGCTGCTATGGGCCGCGATCGAGCGCCGCAAAGGCCTGGTCGCATTGGATGGGGACGATCGCCTGGCGTACCAGGCGTTCCTGGCCTCGCCTGAGCCGGCGTCGCGCTGGTGCGGCCCGCGTGCGTCGCGTCAGCTCGCGGCCTGGCGGCCCTTTACGGGTCCGCTTGGCGAGGCCAGTATCCGGCACAGCCTGCGGGTCCTGGCCGCGTTGTGGAGTTGGATGGAGCGCAGTGGCTATGACGTGGCAGCGCGGTGGCAGCCACCGGCGGCGCGCGCGGTTGTCGTCGGGGATGGGGGCACCTTGCCAAGGATCGCCGGTTCCGGTGAACCGGGAGAAGGCGCCCCGCCGCGCCTCGATGCTGCGGGGTTGGTTGGTTCGGCTGGACCGGTCGATGCCGCGGCGGAGCTGGATCCCGCTGCTCCGACCGTGCCCGCCGGTCTGCTCGAACCCAACGCCGTCCCGGGCTACCGCCGCGCTGACGATGCCGCGCTTGGCCGGTTCGTCGCATGGCTCGACGCGCAATCTCTGCATCCGGACGGCATGCGCTACCGGGCAGCCGCTGCGGCGCTGGCGCTGATGCGTGAACTGCGGCCAAGACTGGCGGAACTGGTTGGCCTGCGTGCGATGCAATTGCTGCACGATCCCGGCCCGCTTTCCTCCCCGCCGCACAACGCCGCCTTACGCGTCAGCGATGGCGCCCTTGCTACGCTGCGCCGGCACTGGCACGACCGGCATCTGGATCTGGATGCGGCGCTTGCCCCGGACTCCGGGCTGGGGGACGTGCCGCTGCTGGGCCCACCCCGCACGCCCCCTACCCGGCGCGCCCAGCGCAAGCGCGAATCGGACAAGCAACCGCCGTATTCGGTGCGCGGCATGCACGCCCTGCTGGCGGCCGCGATTGCGCATTACCGCGAGCAACAGGACGGGGCCTTTCCCGTGCGTTCGCCGCGGGATCTGATTGGTTGATGCCGGTGATCTGGCTGCAGTGGGCGGTCGCCGGTGGGGCCACCGATGATAGGGCTGCCGGTGAGGGTTGCCGCTGAAGACTACGGGTGACTTCCGCCGTTGGGCGCTGTAGGTGAGGCGCGGCGCTCAGGGCTGGCACTCGGCCCGGCCGGTAGGTTGTTGTCAGGCTCGCGGTAAATCCGCGGCATCGCCCCGAATGAAAAACGCCGGCTATGGAGGCCGGCGTTTTTCATTCGGGTGCGGTGCGCCGCTGCCGGCCACACACACGGGTCATCCCCGACGATTCAAAGCAAGGTCTTATCCAGCCCGAAGCGGGCTTTCAATGCCTCCACCAGCGCCTCTCGCGCGCTGCGGTCGGACAGCTGCACGTCGAGCATCACGCGGCCCGAGTCCCATTCCTTGATGGTCCCGAGCAACTGCCCGCTGTCAGTCCGGATCTTGTATTGCCGGCTGATTTCCTTGACCTTGCGCGCCTTGCCTTCCTGCGCGTGCTTGCGAATTGCTTCGACTTCGCGGCTCGAGAGGCCGTCATTGATGATCCGCGCCGCCAGGTCGCGTGTACGTTCCTCGCCGACCAGCTTGCAGTACAGCGTCAGCTCATAGCCGGCCGCAATGCCGATGGCGCTCGGGCGTTCGCGCATCACGCCCAGCACGGAGTCCGGCAGGCGCAACAGGGCCAGCGTCTTGTTCACAGTGCCGGCCGACATGCCGGTCAGCTCACAGATTTCCTCTTCCTTCTGGACCTTGCCTTCGTCCAGCAACTGGCGCCACGCGATTGCATTGTCGAGTGCCGACTGGTCCGAGCGCTGCTCGTTGAGCATGAACGACAGCCGGTAGAAATCCAGGTCGCTCAGATCATCTTCGACAAAACATTCCATCTCGAGCTTGCCGGCGGATGCCAGGGCTCGCTTGCGGTAATGGCCGTCGATCAGGATGTAGTGGCCGGGATGCGCCGGGTCGGGCGCGGCCAGGCCCGGGGTCTTCTGGCCGTGCGTGGCGATCGATGCCGCGCGCTCCTGTACCACGGCGGGGTCGTAGATGCGCCGCGCATTGAGCGGGTTGTCATGCAGCTGGGCCAGCGGAATCCGGATGAGCTGGCGGCCCGGGGCGGCGGCATCGCTGAAACTTTCAGCGCTGAAAGCGGACGAGCCGTCGGCCGCCCTACCCTGCAGCAAACCATTCGGGTGCTGGGAAATAGCCGCTTCGGCGCGCGCGAAGCGGTCAAGCGTATCACTGCGGCTCTTTTCGGCCGCCATGCCGGCGAGCATGCCGGCCTTGAGGCTTTTCAGTTTTGTAGCCATGCCTATTGCTCTATCAAAGACAACACTTCGTCGACCATCATGTCGACCTCCTGCACCGACTCGCGCGCGCCGACGACGCCGTGCACGGTGCAGCCGATCGCCTGGCATTCGCGGAATGCCGAGCGCGATCCGATCATCGAGTTCATCAAGGGAACTTCGCCATCGTCGCCAAGGATCTCAAGGGCCTGCCGCGCGATCGAAACGCGGCGCTGGACCATATTGGCCATCACGCGAATAAGCAGCGATTCATTTTGTACCTGCGCATGCTGCGCCAGCGTCTTGGCTGCCACCGCTGCCCACAGATCCGGCGGTGAAGGCACGACGGGAATGATTGCCAGGTCCGAAATCAACAGCGCACTGGACGGCGCGGCCGAATGCACCGCCGGCGGGCAATCCACCACGATGTAGTCGTAATCCTGGACGAATTTGCGAACCTCGCGGTGCATGGCGCCGCCCGAGGGGGCCAGCCCGATTACCGACGCAGGGAATGGCCGTTCATCGCTGGCCTGGGCTGCCCAGCGCGTGGCCGTACCTTGTTCGTCCATGTCCACCAGCATCGAGCGTGCGCCGCGCAGCCCAAGGGTGCCGGCCAGGTGCATGCTGACCGTGGTCTTGCCGCAACCGCCTTTCTGGTTGAAGACCGTGATGATTTTGGCTGCCACTGCGACCTCTCTTTCAGCGCTGAAAGCGCGGTTTTGACCTAAGGCGCAACTTTAGCCAAAACCAAGTGACGCTTCAACCGTTTTCCAAATCAACAAAATAAATGTTGCTATATCGAAAATCGGCGAATCTGTGCGGCAATGTATCGCGTCAGGCGAAGCCCCATAAAAATGCTTGAAATGCCGGCGTGAATGTGCCTAAAGTATCTATAGTGCGCATTACGCCGCACATGACACCGCAATGCAAAGTGGTTATGATGCGCGCTACAGTCGAGTCAAGTCGTGTCAACCTCGTCGGCTTCCGTTCGGTATCTACGAGAATTCAACGTGCTTGAACGGTTGTTTGCGTTGTGTACAAGAACTTGCTTCGAAAGGAAATTCCTATGGCAACCGGTACGGTCAAGTGGTTCAACGAGACCAAGGGCTTTGGCTTCATTACCCCGGACGACGGTGGTGCAGACCTGTTCGCGCACTTCTCGGAAATCCAGGGCGCGGGCTTCAAGACCCTGAAGGATGGGCAGCGCGTGACGTTTGAAGTCAAGCAAGGTCCTAAGGGCCTGCAGGCTTCGGCAATCAAGCCGGCCTGATCCAGCCTCGGCTGACCCCCGCCCGTCGTGGACTTGTCCGCGGGGGGCAATCAAAAAAGGCAAGCGTTCATCGCTTGCCTTTTTTGCTATGCGCGGCCGCTATTCACATTGGCCGATCACGGGGTGATCGCCAGCTCGGGCAGGATTGCCACACAGGTCCGGCCGATATCAGCCGGACCCTTTCGCCTTGCAGCAACCGCGCGAGCGGTCGCCCGGCTGCTCAGCCCAGCTTGCGTACGCTGGTACGCGACGGCTGCAGGATCAGCGCCTTGGACGAGTCCGCATCCACCTTCGCGCCCGGGTACACCACCAGCACGTCTTTCAGTGCCTTGCGGAACAGTGCGCGGAACTTGCGCTCGCTTTCAGTTTCGGTGCCGAACTGCATCTGCAGCGCTTCCCAGGGGATTTCGGTGCGGCGCTGGATGGTGAAGAAGCGATACGTCAGCCACGAGTACACGTCCAGCGCAAACGGCGACTGCTTGAGCGCCTTCAGCGCGCGCATGTCGACCGGCACCGGCCGGTTGACCAGCTCGTTGAAGAACGGCTCGGACAGCACCACGAAGCTTTCGAACATCGAGCCCTGACCGGGCTGCATCGGGTCCCACCAGGTCGACAGCTGGTCTGCGAGCAGGTAGCCCACGCGGTCGATCGACAGCGGCTCATGGTTGGGATTCTGGTTCTGGCTCGGCGTCGACTTGTTCTGCACGATGGCAATGGTCGCCGAGAACAGCCGGATCATCTGCTGGCGCACCAGGGTCATGGTGCCGCGCTTGCCGCCGGTGGCCATCGGGATGCCGAGGTTGTACATGAACTCGGACAGCGAATTGCCCAGCGAAATGCGCCGGTCCTCCACCGTGCCGGTGAATTCGCCGCGTTTTTTCTTCGCCATGATCTCCTTGCCGATCCAGGCCAGCATCAGCCGCGGATAGGAGCCGTAGGGATACCCGAGCGAAACAGTTTCCGACACCAGCTTCTGGCGGCCGTTGGCGGCGCGCTCCGAGCGCTGTTGCGTGAAATAGCCCGGCTGGATCATCAGCGAGATATTGCCGCTGGTGCGCGTCCACACCGGCGGCGCGCCCTTTGGCGCGCGGTACGGCAGCGTGACCTGGACACTGGCGCGGCTCAGGAAGCCCACCTCGCCACTTTGCCAGGCGTCTTCACGCTCCATGGCCTGGGCCTCGTCGAACAGACGCTGGAATTTCTCGGACGGAATCAGGCTGTTCTCGTTGCCGGGAACAATGATGCGGGAGGGCTCGGCGTCCAGGTCGAGGACGCTTCGGTCTCCCGTGGCGGCCGGGGAGCGTTTGATGGGCATATTTGCGTGCTTCGGATTACCCGCCTTTGTACTCGAAGCCGCAAGGCTTGTCACGCAGAAACAGGTACGCAAGGCCTTGGCGTCGTTCGCCCTGTTTTTGCAAGCCGGAGGATCCAATGGCTGGTCGCATGGTGGCGGACGGTGGGCAACCCGGCAGGGTTGTCCACGGTTCGCCAGCCATCCACTACCAGTAAACGATACCGATACGGGTTAACTACTTGTAAACCGTATACGTGAAGTTCAGCGCCTTGATTCGTAAGGGAAAAAACAACCCCCGCGAACCCGAATCTGCGGACGAACGTACTCGATTCTGCGAAGGGGCGAACCTGTATCTGCGGCAGGCCGAACCCGTATCTGCGCCTGGCGCGTACTGGTTTCTGCGGGGATAACCGGGCCGTCCCACAGGCTTGTCCACAGTGGCGAGGGGTGAAAGCGTACCCGTTTCTGCGTGCCCTGGCCCGGTATACGCGGTTTACCTGCGATTGCCCGGCCGATTCCAGTGGATATCTGCGCCAGAACCCGGTTATCCCCGCAGAAATTGGTTCGTCTTCCTGCCCGCGGCCGGCGCCTTTGCCGCCCAAGCGTACCTGTTTCTGCGGACCCGGCCCCGAAACCGTACCCGTTTCTGCGCGGCCTCTGAATCAGCCCCTCGAATCGCACTCGCGTACCTGTTTCTGCGGCGTACCCATTTCTGCGAAATCGGTGCGGTGCAGCGTTGGCAGCTACAGCGTACCCGTTTCTGCGTATCTGTCGAGACGTTCGTCTCACCCAACCGTACCCGTTTCTGCGGGGGAATCTCGGCGAGTAGAGCAGGAAGGTCGCCCAAGTTTCTATGATACATAGAGCTTGCATAAAAAGCTAGCGCTCACACTCAGCGTATACGTGATCGACAGGCCAAAGCTCCGGGCGTACCCGTTTCTGCGTGTACCAGGAAGCTGCGCGTCGGACCTGCACCGGTTCGACGCATGCCGCGACGGGCGACCGTACTCATTTCTGCGTCTCGCGGTCCGGCCAAGTCCCTTTGCGTGCGTACCCGTTTCTGCGAAGCCTTTCGATATCTGCCCTTGGCGCCGTGCGCTGCGTGGGTCCAGCGGCAGCTGTACCCGTTTCTGCGGCAGTCCAGGTGTGGATATGTCGCTACTGGCCGGGCAGCGTGGAGGGTCTCTTCGGCGTTGGTGCATTCGCCCAGCCCTTGCGGTGCGTACCCGTTTCTGCGGGACAAAAAGCGGCGGGGGCGCTAGCGCGGTAGCCTTGCGTACCCGTTTCTGCGTGCAGAGGGCGGAAGCCAGAGCGGCCAACGCGGAGAGGGCGTACCTGTTTCTGCGAGCAGACGAGACCAGGGCATGACCCCTGCGCTGCAACAATGCGTACCCGTTTCTGCGTCAGCAGAAGGGGACGGGGCTTAGGGTCTGGAGACCCAAGTCGATGGGAGATGCGGCGCCAGGCGTGGCGTGACAGGGCGCAGCAGCGTGCATTGGCAAGCTCGATGCGGGCGCCCCTCATCGGGGCAACGATGCGTGGTACGGAAAGGCCACCTCGAAGCACCCAAGAACAGGTGCCGGTGGAAAGGAAAGGGGGGAAGCGCGACACAGGACGAACGCCCACAGCCGCACGCAAAAACGGACGCCAAAAACAAAAAACCCCGCCACGGGGGCGTAATGCCGTTCAGTTAAGGTCCTTTCTGAGGAACCGGACGGTGTAGCGCTTAGGCAGGGCTTTGACCACACGGGGGCACTTACGCCCCCGTCGTTTTTGGACGATCGCCAACTGAAGTTTGGCCCGCATGCGCTGCAGATGGGCCGGCAGCTTGCCTGGGGCCATGCCGGCTGCCCAGGTCAGTTCGCCCTGTATCAGGCGCAAGGCCAGCACAAAGCTCAGGTCGGTGGGCTCGACGCGGGCCTCGAGCGCAGCCTTGGCCATCTCCAGACGTACCAGGTTGTACGCAATCAGTGCCCCCCAGATTTCCTGATGCACGCCCTCAGGCTGGCGGCTGCGCAAGGTCAGTTCGGCCCCGAGCATCGTCTGCTTCAGTTCCCGATAGCTGGTTTCGATTTCCCAACGGCGCTGGTAGCACGCAATGATGTCGGCTGCCTTGAAGCGCCGACGGTCCGTCAACGAGGTCAACAGGATGCGATCTGAGTCCTTGTTCCGGATCGCGCGCGCGGTCCAGGTCTCTGGCAAGGCTGGATTCTTGCGGCGAGCCTGAGGTGAGACCTTCATCTGAACGATGCCATCATCCGCACTGCCTGAGAGCAGCTCCCACTGCAGATTCTTTTTCGCTGGGATCAGGAAGTGGCGCTCGCTGCCGCCCATGCGCAAGCCCCACAGGATCTCTGCGGCCAGAAAGCCCTTGTCAAAGATCGTCAGCGAATCATCCGGGACCCGCTCAATGAGCGTCTTGGCATAGAGCATCTCATTGCACCCATAACGGCCAAAGGCGATATCGGCAACAAGATGGGTGGGCACGGCCGTGAGCGAGACACCGCGGACTTGTGGATAGCTGGCGACCTTGCCGCTGGCATAGCTCTGGGCGCCAAAGTGCAGGCGATTCTCAGGACTATCCGCGGTGCGGAAGGTGGTCCCATCCATGGCGTAAAGCGCCAAGCCCTTCCATTTGTAGTGCGCAGCATCCTGAGCCACCCACGCGCGTGCGGTCTGCTCGAACAGCCACAACAGAGGCTTGTCTCCAAGCCGCTCGCGGGCTTGGGCGATCCCGCTCTTGCTGACACAGGCGTTGGCATCGTTGGGCAGTGCCAGGTCCAGCGTCTCCAGCACATCGGGAATCGATTGGTGCCGATAGAGCGCCAGTGCAATGACCAGCCAGACCACCTGTTCTGCGGGCAGTCGACGCCGACGAATGGACGCGGTCCCCGAGGCTGCCAACGCCTGCTCAATCCAAGCTATCGGCAGATGCTCGCTGAGCCGGGCAAAACTGGCCGGTTCACTAAGCTCAAGGGTGGCGTGGACTTGTTCCGATAGCATCGAAACGGCAAGTTAACAGCTCGACACCTTGTTTACAACCCCTGCAATGAAAAATGCCGTTCAGACTTAACTGAACGGCATTAGCCACGGGGGCGGGGTTTTCACGCTGTGCGGCGCGCACGGAGCGCGCCGGCGGTCAACGCTTACAGCGGGGTGATGTTCGCGGCCTGCAGGCCCTTCGGGCCGTTCTTGACTTCGAACTGCACGCGCTGGTTTTCCTGCAGCGACTTGAAGCCGTCGGCGCGGATTTCGGAGAAATGGGCGAAGAGGTCGTCACCACCCGCGTCCGGCTTGATGAAGCCGAAGCCCTTGGCGTCGTTGAACCACTTGACGATACCGGTTTGCATGATTTGCTTTCCAGAAAAAGGACATAAAAGATCGCATGACGAACACGTCATCCGACACGGGGAACTCAAGGAAAGGACACCATGGACAACCGAAGTACCAGACGGTGGCTAACGAATGAACTGTTGCCTCGTCACTTGAATCTAGCCGGGTTTATACGGGGGATTGCCGCCAGCGTCAAGCTGGGGGCGGCCCCAAGGGCGCACGGGGCCGCCCATGAACGGGCGCACCAGGCTGGCGCCGGCAGCACCCGCGCGCGCTGTGGGATCATCACGCCTTTTGCATATCGCTTATTCGCCGCGCCAGCGCGCAGCGGGGTCGGCCTGGACCAGAGTACGCTTGCCGCGTAGGGGGGGCCGGTCATGCGTCGCCAGCAAGCGGTGCGGCCTCCGCACCAGGCGTCGCGGACACGATAACGATATCAGGAGACCTTCATGTCGATGCCGGAACCCGCCTCCAAGCCGGGCACGTCTTCCGCCAATCCGCCCCAGCCGCACGCCGCGCCTTCGCTGGTCGAGCGTGTGTTCAAGCTGCGCGAGCACCAGACCAATGTCCGCACCGAGATCCTCGCCGGCATCACCACGTTCCTGACGATGGCGTACATCATCTTCGTCAACCCGTCGATCCTGGGCGACGCGGGCATGCCCAAGGACGCGGTGTTCGTCGCCACCTGCGTGGCCGCGGCGATCGGCACGCTGATCATGGGCTTCTACGCCAACTACCCGATCGCGCTGGCGCCCGGGATGGGCCTGAACGCCTACTTCGCCTACACCGTGGTCAAGGGCATGGGCTTTGCGTGGGAGGCCGCGCTCGGCGCGGTCTTTATCTCCGGCTGCCTGTTCCTGCTGGTGACGCTGTTCCGCGTGCGCGAGATGATCGTCAACGGCATCCCGCATTCGATCCGCGTGGCGATCACCGCGGGCATCGGCCTGTTCCTGGCGATCGTCGCGCTGAAGAATGCCGGCATCGTCACCGCGAGCCCGGCAACGCTGGTGACCATCGGCGACCTGCACCAGCCCCCGGCGGTGCTTGCCATCGTCGGCTTCTTCGTGATCGTGGCGCTGGACCACCTGCGCGTGAAGGGCGCGATCCTGATCGGCATCCTGCTCACCACGCTGCTGAGCTTCGTCTTTGCCGGCAACACCTTCCACGGCGTGTTCTCCGCGCCGCCGTCGCTCAGTCCCACGCTGTTCAAGCTCGATATCAGCGCGGCCTTGTCGATCGGCATCATCAACGTGGTACTGGTGTTTTTCCTGGTGGAGCTGTTCGACGCCACCGGGACGCTGATGGGCGTGGCCAACCGCGCGGGCCTGCTCAAGGCCGGGCGCATGGGCCGGCTGAACAAGGCACTGATGGCTGACAGCACGGCGATCATGGCGGGCTCGTTCCTCGGCACGTCGTCCACCACCGCGTATATCGAAAGCGCCTCGGGCGTGCAGGCGGGCGGGCGTACCGGCCTGACCGCGGTGACCGTGGCGGTGCTGTTCCTGGCGGCGCTGTTCATCGCACCGCTGGCGGGCACCGTGCCTGCCTATGCCACCGCACCGGCGCTGCTCTATGTGTCGTGCCTGATGCTGCGCGAGCTGCTCGAGATCGACTGGAACGACGTGACCGAAGTCGTGCCCGCGGTGATGACCGCGCTCGGCATGCCGTTCACGTACTCGGTCGCCAACGGTGTCGCGTTCGGCTTCATCAGCTACGCGGCGCTCAAGCTGCTGACCGGCCGCGCGCGCGGTGTGCCCGTGATGGTGTGGGTCATCGCGGCGGTCTTTGTCTTCAAGTTCTATTACCTGCCGGGTCACTAAATACGGCCCCAGACGGATGAGACAAAGGCCGGGGCATTATAGGTAGTGCAGGACAAAGAAGGGACGGCGAAACCCGTCTCTTTTTCTATGTCTTGATGACGTCATCCCAATGCAGTACCGATGGATAGCGCTTGGCCGCGCATTGCAGGGGGCTGTCCGAAACCTCATTCCGTACCCGTTTCTGCGTACCCGTCATCCCCCCGCGCACGGCACGCGGTGCGTACCCGTTTCTGCGTGCCGCTTGCCTGCTCCCAGCGCGCCGAAGTCGCGCTCACTGAATGCGACAGGCAGCGCCCGGGAAGCTCCGCACGACCGTCCGAAATTCCTTGGCGAGACTGCCGCGATCACCCGTTCGGGGTGCGAAAGCGTACCCGTTTCTGCGTACCATGTAAGCAGACATTTACCGGTCCCATGGCACGGTGGCGAAGACGGCTCGGATGGGCTTGCGGGCGTGTGCGCGTGGGCTCATACCAAAGTATGAGATTGGGCGTAAGTCACCCACTCAGGGCTGGACAAACCGCCCCAAATGCACTGAACTATAGGCGTGGCAAAGAGGGGCGCGGCAAGGCGCCCCTTCTTGACTCCGGTGCATGCGGCAGGATGCCGGAGATTACCGAGAGCCTTCGGCGCCGTCCGCCAGTGTGGGGACAGCGCCGGACAGACCGTCAGACAAGAAGACGGCAAAGCCACCAGCCGGGAGCGTGCGGGGAACACGCGCGCCACGCGGACAAATATTCCAAGACTGACAAGTGGTAACCGCAGACGTGTAGTGCCGGGGGATGTTGTTCAACGGGGATAATCATGACCGCAGGAGAGATCCGGCGACCCGCCATCGGGCCCGTCAGGGAGTCCGTCAATCGATCCATTCATCATCGCGCCTGGGCTGCACGGGGGGAAGCTGCAGGCGAAGCACACCTCAGCAAGGCACCTCATGACGGCGCTACCGCCGACGTCGCGGCCCTGCTTGCCGAAGACAGCGAACTCAGCGACACCGCGCGCGCCGCCGTGCAGAACCTGCTGCGCCGCCATCGCCTGCTCGAAGGCGAGCTGGCGCGCCAGCGCGTGCTGCTGCAGGAATGGATCCTGAGCCAGCTGACCTACAAGACGCTCTACTATCAGTACTCCGGCCAATCGCCCCAGGCGCCGAGCCTGGAGCTGATGCGTGAGAAGGAGGCGGTGCGACGGCGCATCCGCGAGCAGCTCCAGGGGGGCGCGGATTACCTTGCCGCGCCTGACGAGCAGTCCCGCAGTCTGTCCAGCTCGTGATACCGACGTCGCGCGCGGGCGCAGGCCCGCAGCCAGTTCAGCCCCACCGCCCGCCACGGCCGCAGGCCGCGGCGGTGGCCACGGGTGCCGGAACCAAGAACAAGCCTAACGTCCGGGAGATCGTGATGGACCGACTGTGCAAGGCGTCACGCACTGCACAGATCGTGGTCGTGTCGCGTCATGAAGATTTTGGTTTTGACCCGTCCAGCTTCGGCGCGGGATGGGAAGTCCGCCGCGTGCAGCAGGTCCGCGACCTCGAACGCGTGGTGCGCGCCAGTCCGCCCATGGCCGGCGTGATCGACCTGCAGTCCGACTACAGCGATGCCGAACTCGTGCAGCTCGAGCAGGCGTTGCAGTACCTGCATGTCGCGTGGGTCGCCATCACCTCCGATGCCATGCTCGCCGAGGAGCGCGTGCGCCGGCTGATCCGCGACTATTGCATCGACTACGTGCGCGTGCCGTTTTCGGTGGAGGAACTGCTCTACACGCTCAAGCATGCGCACGGCATGGCTTCGTTGCACGGCGCGCGCGTGCAGGAGCCCGCCTCGCGCGGCACGATGATCGGCGACTGCGCGGCCATACGGGCGATGTTCCGCTCGCTGGCCAAGGTGGCGCACAACGAGGCGCCGGTCTTCATCTCCGGCGAGTCCGGCACCGGCAAGGAACTGGCCGCGCAGGCGATCCACGATGCGTCGAGCCGGCGCAAGGGACCGTTTATCGCCATCAACTGCGGCGCCATTCCCTCGCACCTGGTGCAGTCCGAGCTGTTCGGCTACGAGAAGGGCGCGTTTACCGGCGCGAACCAGCGCAAGGTCGGCTGGATCGAGCAGGCGCAGGGCGGCACGCTGTTCCTGGACGAGATCGGCGACCTGCCGCTGGAAAGCCAGGTGGCGCTGCTGCGCTTCCTGCAGCAAGGCACCATCACGCGGCTGGGCGGGCACCAGTCGATCCCGCTGAACCTGCGCATTATCTCGGCCACGCACGTGGACCTGGTGGCGGCGCAAGGCGACGGGCGCTTCCGCTCCGATCTGTTCCACCGGTTGTGCGTGCTGACGCTGGGCATCCCCCCTCTGCGCGAGCGCGGCGAGGACATCCTGCTGCTGGCCAACGCGGTGCTGACCGAGCACGGCCACGAGGCGCACCGGCGCATCCGCGGTTTCTCGGCGTGCGCGACGCAGGCAATGATGCAGTACGCCTGGCCGGGAAACGTGCGCGAGCTGATCAACCGCGTGCGGCGCGCCATCGTGATGACCGACAACCGCAAGATCACCGCCGAGGACCTGCAGCTGCATGGTGGCACGGACCTGCCGCGCAAGACCCTCGACGCGATTCGCGAAGAGGCCGAGCGCGAGGCGATTCGTACCGTGATGGCCAGCCACGGCTTTCACGTGGTGCCGGCCGCGCGCGAGCTCAACGTGTCGCGCGTGACGCTGTACCGGCTCATGCACAAGCACAATATCCGCGTGGAGAGCCAGGCCCCGGCAGGTGAATAGGGGTAACAGCAGCGGCAAAAGCGGCGGCAAAAGCGGCGCGCCAGCTTCAGGCGCCAGAGGAAAGGGGAACGGGCGACGTCCGCTCGCCAGTTCCACCTTTCCCCGTGCCCGCTGGCACGTCAGCGCACAGCCTGTCAGCGCACAGTCTTGTGGGGCCGCCCGGCCCCGGCGGCGCCGTCCGCATCCGCGGGGGCGGCAGCGAGGTTCATGCTGATCTTGCCGCGCGGATGGCGCGGCGCTTCGTTTTCGTCTTGCTGGCGCCACGGCACCGCGTCGCGGCGGTCCAGGATGTCGCGCGCCTGGCGGCCGTCCTGCGGCGCCGGCGCGGCCGGGGCATCGGGACGCATGAGCAACTCGCCCCATGCCCAGCCCCAGCCGCGCACATAGATATCGTTGCTGACCGCGGCATGGCTGTTGGCGCTGGCTTCGTCGGGTCGATCGAACCAGGCGTAGCTCGCGGCGACTGCGCTGCCCGAGCAGACGGCCAGCGCGGCGGCAAGGATTCCGGCTTTCATGGACTGCGCCTCCCTGTGGAAAAAAAGTGCCCGCCGGGGGACGGAGCACAAATCCGTGCAGGTACGCTGGCTCGCGAGCCTGCAATGATCCTGTTTGCGGCACCGGGGCACTGAGGCCGTGACGCACCGCCATACGCCCGCGCCCTGTGGCGCCCGAACACGCGGTTGCGCGGGTGCCGTCAGGCGCGCCGCTTGCCCGCATGGCGCCGGCAGGCGGCGCGTGCGAACCCCGCGCGCTTCGCCGTGCCGATGCCCTTGCCAACGCTGAGCGCCGCGCACGGCACGGCGGGCGTGGCTGGCGGCGCGTGCACGCGCGGATAGGGCAGCAGCGGCGGCGAAAGCAGGTCCGTCACCGATGGCGGCGGGCCCGCCAGCCGGTATGAGCGCCGGCGCGCCGTCATGCGTGATGGCGGATGACGCATGGCTGGTTTGTCTCCTGCGTACAAAGTCCGGACGATGGTCACTGACGCGTTACCGCGTCCCTTGCGGATACTGAGCGACAAGTGTGCCAATGGCCGCAGAGCCTTGTGCCACGCGGCTTTGCGGGAGCTGGCCGAATCGCTGCGGGGCACGCTCGCCCGCTGGCGGACCAATCGGTTTCGCCGCTGTAACGCGTGCGCAAAGCGCCCCAGCGCGCGGTGGCCGCAACCGTGCAGCGCATGCTGCCCGTGGCGCGCGCCGGGTGCGGGATAGCGCGCCCCGGCATCCGCGCCGGGGCGACATTGCACCCCGTTGCACGTTTGAAACTTGCGTTACATCAGCCTTGCACTTGCGTAACGGCGTGGACAACGGCGGGCGCGGGCAAAGGCGCTGGCCACACGTCGGCAACGGCGCCCGCCCCCGCGCGCCCGCATGACGGCGTCGGCAACGGCAAGGCTTTCCTCCAACTCACGGGCTTCAGTGAGCCCGGATCAGCGCGTGCGTGCCGGCCCGCGAGCCACGCAGAAACGGGTACGCCCGCGCGGGCGCGTTCAGCGGGCCGGACCCGATGCCGGGGGCAAGCTGGACGAGTTCGGGTTGGCGGGCGTGGCGGCTGTGCCCGCGGCAGGGCGGTCGGACGCCGTCCCGGAAATGGGCTTGGGGCCCGGCTGGCTGCGTTCGCAGCCGGCGCAGCCCAGCACGCCGATGATCAGGAGTGCGGCCACCGGGCGGGCGGAGAGAATCGGGGTCACGTGTGCCTCCATGCGCCGGCGCGCGGGCAACGGATGCGCCGGCAGGTGTGCCTGGTCTTACTGTAGCAGGTCGCCCCCGGCGCGCCGGTTGGGCAAAGCCCGCAATGCGCAGTATCATGAACGCAGACGCCCCCCGACATGCGGCGGCAGACGCCCCTGGCATGCGGCCGCGGGCAAGCGCACAGGCCGTGACCGACAAGACCGAGCACCCGTCCCCTCCTTCCGCCGGCAGCGGGACCCCGCAGCCCCGGCCCAACCGCCCGCTCTGGCTGCCGGACCGCCATACCGGCGCGCGCACCCTGCGCGTGGTCATCGCGGCCGTCAGCTCATGGTTCGACCATCGCGCGGCCAGCAAGGGCGCGGCGCTCTCGTTCTACATGCTGTTCTCGCTGGCGCCCATCCTGGTGCTGGTGATTTCCATCGCTGGCCTGTTCTTCGGCGCGGAAGCCGCGCGCGGCGAGATCTTTTCGCAGATCCAGGGCCTGGTGGGCGAGCAGGGCGCCGCCGCGATCCAGGAGATCCTGGCGGCCACGCACCGCGCCGGCGGCAGCGGCGCGGCCGCGCTGATCGCGATGGGCATCCTGATCGTTGGCGCCACCAGCGCCTTTGTGGAGCTCAAGAGCAGCCTGGACGACATCTGGCATGTACCGGTGCCCAAGACCGCCGGCTGGCGCCAACTGCTGCGCGCGCGGCTGCTGTCGTTCAGCCTGGTGCTGGTGCTGGCCTTCATGCTGTTGGTGTCGCTGATCGTCAATGCGGCGCTGGCCGTGGTCGAGCGCATCTGGGGCCAGCTATGGACCCAGTCGTGGTTCGCGCCGGTCGCGGACGTGATCTCGACCGCCTTTTCCTTTGCCGTGGTGACGACGCTGTTCGCGGTGATTTTCAAGATGCTGCCCAACGCGCGCATCGCCTGGCGCGACGTCACCATGGGCGCGGTCATCACCGCGCTGCTGTTCTCGATGGGCAAGCGTCTGATCGGCATCTACCTGGGCAACAGCGCCGTGGCCTCTTCCTACGGGGCCGCGGGCTCGTTGGTGGCGCTGATGCTGTGGGTGTATTACTCGGCGCAGATCTTCTTCTTTGGCGCCGAGCTGACGCGCCAGTACGCGCTGCAGTTCGGCAGCCTGCGCGGCAAGCCGGCGGAAAAGCTGGCGGAGTGATCGGAGAGGTAAGCGGAGAAGTAAGCGGCTGAATCAGAAGCATCGCCGGCCGATTCAGCCCGCGCCACCGCGCGAACCGGTAAAATAGCGCCCCATTCATTCCCTCGCGTGCCCGCAGGGCCCGGCCCACCGCCCCCCGTTGGCGCTGCCGGACCTGGTTCCGGCCACCCGCCGGGCCCCATCCAATATTTCCCAGTCAAACTCCGCTGCCGTGAGCTCGCTCGTTTCTGAAATTGCGCGTCGTCGCACCTTTGCCATCATCTCCCACCCCGACGCGGGCAAGACGACCCTGACCGAAAAGCTGCTGTGGTTCGGCGGCGCCATCCAGGTCGCGGGCGAAGTGCGCGCGCGCAAGGCCGACCGCCACGCCACCTCCGACTGGATGGAACTGGAAAAGCAGCGCGGCATCTCGGTCACGTCGTCGGTGATGCAGTTTCCGTACCGTCGCGAGACCAAGGCGGGCAACGCGCAGGAGAACATCGTCAACCTGCTCGACACCCCGGGCCACGAGGACTTCTCCGAAGACACCTACCGCACGCTGACCGCGGTCGACTCCGCGGTGATGGTGATCGACTCGGTCAACGGCGTGGAAGCGCAGACCATCAAGCTGCTCAACGTCTGCCGCCTGCGTGACACGCCCATCCTCACCTTTATCAACAAGCTCGACCGCGAGGGCCGCTCGCCGATCGAGCTGCTCGATGAAATCGAGGACGTGCTGCAGATCCAGTGCGCGCCGATGACCTGGCCGATCGGCATGGGCAAGGCCTTCCGCGGCGTGTACCACCTGATCGACGACAAGGTACAGCTGTTCGACCCGCACGGCGACAAGGGCACTGCGGCGATCCTGGACGGCCTGGACAATCCCGAGCTCGACCGCATCCTGGGCAGCCAGGCCGAAGAGCTGCGCATCGAGATCGAGCTGGTGCGCGGCGCCTCGCACACGTTCGACAAGGAAGCGTTCCTCAACGGCAGGCAGACGCCGGTGTACTTCGGCTCGGCGATCAACAACTTCGGCGTGCAGTCGCTGCTTGACGCGCTGTGCGAGCTGTCGCCGCCGCCGCTGGCACGCGACACTGAATCGCGCGTGGTCGAGCCGCAGGAAAACAAGTTCACCGGCTTCGTCTTCAAGATCCAGGCCAACATGGACCCGCGCCACCGCGACCGCATCGCCTTCGTGCGGGTATGCTCGGGCCGCTTCGAGCGCGGCATGAAGCTGCTGCACGTGTCGGCCGGCAAGACCGTGGCGATCAACAACGCCATCACCTTCATGGCGCAGGACCGCAACACCACCGAGGAAGCGTACGCCGGCGACATCATCGGCGTGCCCAACCACGGCACCATCCGCCTGGGCGATGTCTTCAGCGAGGGCGAGCCGCTCAAGTTCACCGGCATCCCCTCGTTCGCACCCGAATTCTTCCGCCGCGCGCGCCTGAACAACCCGCTCAAGGTCAAGCAGCTGCAGAAGGGTTTGCAGCAGCTGGCGGAAGAAGGCGCCACGCAGATGTTCCGCCCGCTCGCCTCGAACGACCTGGTGCTGGGCGCGGTCGGCATCCTGCAGTTCGATGTGGTGGCGCACCGGCTGGAGCATGAGTACGGCGTCGATGCCATCTTCGAATCGCATGAATGCGCCACCGCGCGCTGGCTCAAGGGCGATGCGGCGGAGATCGAGAAGCTGATTGCCAAGGCCGGGCACAACGTTGCGCTGGATGGCGCGGGCGACCACGTCTACCTGGCGCCCAGCATGGTCAACCTGCGGCTGACGCAGGAGCGTTTCCCGAACCTGCAGTTCTTGGAGACGCGCGAGATCGTGTAATCGCGCACAGCATCTGAAAGGCAAAACGGCTCGCAATTGCGGGCCGTTTTGCCAGAGGAGAGGCGTAATGCCGACATCTACGGTCGGCATTTGCCCAATCAAGGTGTGCGATTGTCGGCATCTGTATGCAGCAATTCAGCAGGCGCTTTAGAATCTTGCCTTTGTGCGCCGCACGCACCCAGCCGCTGGCCCCGACGGCCCGGCCGGTGTCCCGGCGGATCGTGACGCACAGCAATCTCCCCGCACCTCGCTCCTGCCTCCATGTCTTCCCCTGCCACCGTCCCGGCCGCCGAGCCGGACAGCGTCTTCGGCGACGCCGTTTTTCGCCGCTACTGGTTCGCACGCCTGTGTACCACCATCGGCTACCAGATCTTTACGGTGGCGGTGGGCTGGCAGATGTATGACCTGACGCGCGACCCGCTGATGCTCGGCATGGTTGGCCTAGTGCAGTTCCTGCCCTCGGTGGTGCTGATCCTGATGTCGGGCCACGTGGCCGACCGCTTCGACCGGCGCCGCATCGTGCGTACCTGCCAGTCGATCGAGGCGCTGCTGGCCGCGGGCATGGCGGTGGCGAGCCTGACCGGCTGGATCGACAGCCACCATATCTTTCTCTTTGTCGCGCTGATCGGCGCCACGCGCGCGTTCGAGAACCCAACGCTGCAGGCGCTGCTGCCCAGCGTGGTGACGCCGCGCCAGTTGCCGCGCGCGGTGGCGCTGGCGAGTTCGGCCGGACAGACCGCCATCATCATCGGCCCGGCCATCGGCGGCTTTGCCTATGTGGCGGGGCCGGGCGTGGTCTACGCGCTGAGCGCGACGCTGTTCACCATCGCCGCCGTGCTGGTCAGCGGTATCCGGCTGCGCCAGGCGGCGCAGCGCCTGACCGCACCGGTCAGCGTGCGCACGGTCTTTGCCGGTTTTGCCTATATCCGCAGCCGGCCGGTGCTGCTCGGCGCGATCTCGCTGGACCTGTTCGCCGTGCTGCTGGGCGGCGCCGCGGCGCTGCTGCCGATCTATGCGCGCGACATCCTGCACACCGGCCCGTGGGGCCTGGGCCTGCTGCGCTCCTCACCCGCGATCGGCGCGCTGGCGATGGCGTTGTGGCTGGCGCGACATCCGCTGAACCGGCGCGCCGGACGCACCATGTTTGGCGCGGTGGCGGTGTTTGGCGTGGCCACCGTGGTGTTCGGTGTGTCGACCTGGCTGCCGTTGTCGATGGCGGCGCTGGTGGTGCTGGGTGCCTCCGACATGATCAGCGTGGTGGTGCGCTCCACGCTGGTCCAGCTCGATACCCCGGACGACATGCGCGGACGCGTCGGCGCCGTCAATTCGGTGTTCATCGGCGCGTCAAACCAGCTGGGCGAGTTCGAGTCCGGCGTCACCGCGGCACTGTTCGGCCCGGTGGGCGCGGTGATCCTGGGCGGTGTCGGCACGCTGCTGGTGGTGGCGGCGTGGATGCGGCTGTTCCCGGCGCTGGCCTCGCGCGACAAGCTGCACGACCATCCGGCCTGAAGCCCGTTGTCGAGCGCGGCGGACGCCAAGCGTACCCGTTTCTGCGTGCGGGTCCGAGGTGCCGCCGGCCCGGTAATCCGAGGTCCGCCCGCCAACTTTCGTCGCTGAAAGTTGCTCGCGTCGCCCGCTGGCTGGCCAGCAGCACGCTGTCCCCCACACATCCTGGCGGTCCATCGCCATCACAGCGACCGGACACACCGTACCCAGTGCTTCCTCGCAACGTTTGACGCAACTCGCTGATCCGGCCCAGCCCTTACCCAGTAAGGCCTGGCGGGTCCGGCATTGGCGCGGCCTCGCTTCGGCCGGAAACCAATACCCGCTTTGCTTGTCACCTACTCTGTGGTGCGCGCCCCGTCTTTGTCGATGATCGTCTGACAACATGTATTCAACGTACATCAATTTGTCAAATCAGACGCCGATCGCTATTTGGCCGGACGCGACACCGAATCCCGTCGCAGCACGCAGAAACGGGTACGCCGCGCAGACTGCGGCAACGCCACCAGATCCGATCACAACCTGGACTACAACGGAGCCGCTCCCATGGACCTCAACTTCATCGACGCCGACAAGCTGGAGGCGGGCTGGACCTACTTTGTCCACTTCGCCATCAACCAGGGCATGAACTGCCTGGCAGCCCTCCTGATCCTGATCGCCGGCTGGTGGTTGTCAGGCCGCGTGGCGGGGGCCACGCGGCGCGCCCTCAGCGGCACCCACGTGGATGCGACGATGCGCCCGCTGCTGGCCAATGCGCTGCAGTGGATGGTGCGCGTGCTGACCATCGTGCTGGTGCTGTCGCAGTTCGGCGTGCAGACCGCCAGCATCATCGCCATGCTGGGCGCCGCGGGCCTTGCCATCGGGCTGGCGCTGCAGGGCACGCTGCAAAACATCGCCGCGGGCATCATGCTGGTGCTGCTGCGGCCGTTTCGCGTGGGGCAGTACATCGATGCGCAGGGCGTGGCCGGCACCGTGCGCGAGACCGGCCTCTTCATGACCGAGCTGACCACCTTCGACGGCGTCTGCCTGCGCGTGCCCAACGGCAAGCTGTGGGGTAGCGCGATCACCAACTACAGCGAGAACGCCACGCGCCGCGCCGACATCGAGGCCACCGTGAACTTCGACAGCGACGTGCAGCGCGGCCTGGAAGCCTTGCGCGAGATGCTGGCGCGTGAGGCGCGCCTGCTGGACGAGCCCGTGCCGGAGACCATGGTGGTCAACTACACGCAGCAGGGCATTACGCTGAACGTGCGCTACTGGACTTCGAACGATGATTACTGGGACGTGCGCTTCGCCTTCTACGAGCGCATCAAGCAAGTGCTGGAAGGCGCCGGCTGCAAGCTGGCCGTGCCGATCCAGGAACTGCACGTGCCGGGCGCGTCAGCCGTGCCCGGCGCGGTGAAGGTGAGCGAGGGCGCGCCCGCCCCCGCCGCGCCGCGGCCGGCCGGTGGCCAGCGGCAGCCGGCGCACAACCTGGGTTGAGCGCGGGCGTTCAGGCCGCGTGCGTTGCGCGGCCGCGCGCGCCCGCATGGCCATGCCGGGTCTGGTCGCCCTCGTGGCTTTCCCCCCCTTCATCCGAAAACAGCGTGCAGGCCCCGCTCTCCGCGGTGCTGACATGGCAGCGGAAGGTCGCGAACAGGTCGCGCCCCACACCGTGCCGGTTGGCGCTGAGATCGGGACGGGCCGCTTCGCGTGCCTGCCATTCGTCGGCGGGCACCAGCACCTCGAGCACGCCCGCAGGCGCATCCACGCGCACCACGTCGCCGGTGCGCACGCGCCCGATGGCGCCGCCGCGCAACGCCTCGGGGCAGACGTGGATCGCCGCCGGTACCTTGCCCGACGCGCCCGACATGCGCCCGTCGGTGACCAGCGCCACATGGAAGCCGCGGTCCTGCAGCACCGTCAGCGTCGGGGTGAGCTTGTGCAGCTCCGGCATGCCGCACGAGGCCGGGCCCTGCCACGGCAGCACCGCAACGAAGTCGCGCTCAAGCTCGCCGCGCTTGAACGCGTGCAGCACGTCGTCCTGGTGCTCGAACACGATCGCCGGCGCCTGCACCACCTGGTGTTCTGGCTTGACCGCCGAGGTCTTGATCACCGCGCGGCCCAGCTTGCCGTCCAGCACCTTGATGCCGCCGTCCGGCGCAAAGGGCTTGTCGGCGGTGGATACGATGCTGTCGTCGAGCGGCGCCGCCGGGCCGTCGATCCACGTGAGCGTGCCGTCGCGCAGCACCGGCTCGCGCGTGTAGTCCTGCAGCCCGTGGCCGAAGATGGTGGTCACGTCATCGTGCAGCAGGCCCAGCGACAGCAGCCCGCGGATCACCACCGGCAACCCGCCCGCGGCCTGGAACTGGTTCACGTCGGCCTTGCCGTTCGGGTACACGCGCGCCAGCAATGGGACCACGGCGGAAAGCTCGTCGAAGTCGTCCCAGCTCAGCACGATGCCAGCCACGCGCGCCATCGCGATCAGGTGCAGCGTGTGGTTGGTCGAGCCACCGGTCGCCAGCAGCCCGACAATGCCGTTGACGAAGGCGCGCTCGTCCAGCACGTCAGCCACCGGCGTGTAGCGCTCGCCGCCATGCACCAGCTTCAGCGCCTGGCGCGCGGCCTCGCGCGTGAGCGCCTCGCGCAGCGGCGTGTTGGGATTGACGAAGGCCGTGCCCGGCAGGTGCAGCCCCATCATTTCCATCAGCATCTGGTTGGAATTGGCGGTGCCGTAGAAGGTGCAGGTGCCGGGGCCGTGATAGGAGCGGGTCTCGGCCTCGAGCAGTTCCTGGCGGCCGATCTTGCCTTCCGCGTAGAGCTGGCGGATGCGCGCTTTCTCGTCGTTGCCGATGCCGGTGGTCATCGGCCCGCCCGGCACGAACACCGCCGGCAGGTGGCCGAACGACAGCGCGCCCATCACCAGCCCGGGCACGATCTTGTCGCAGACGCCCAGGTACAGCGCGGCATCGAACATCTGGTGCGACAACGCCACCGCCGCCGCCAGCGCGATCACATCGCGCGAGAACAGCGACAGGTCCATGCCGTCCTGGCCCTGCGTGACGCCGTCGCACATCGCCGGCGTGCCGCCCGCGAACTGCGCGGTGCCGCCGGCTTCGAGCGCGGCTTCCTTGATCCATTGCGGGTAGGCCGCCAGCGGCTGGTGCGCCGACAGCATGTCGTTATAGGCCGAGACGATCGCCAGGTTGGGCCGCTCGTCGGCCTTCAGGCGGATCTTGGCGGCGTCCGGCATCGCGGCCACCGCATGGGCAAGGTTGGTACAAGAGAGCTGCGCGCGTTCGACCTTCTGCCCGGCCATGGCGCGGGTGCGGTCGAGATAAGCCTGGCGCGAGGCGGCGCTGCGGGAGACGATGCGGGCGGTGACCCGCTCGAGCACTGGATGACGTGGCATGGGGTTCTCCTGCGGGGGAGCCTTCAGCCTAGCTCACTTTGCCGCGCACTGCACGGGGCACGCAGAAATGGGTACGCTTCCTCGCCAAGCCGGGGCGACTCACGTAAACTGGCCGCAACACGGCCTTGCATGGCCTCGATGGGCCTGCCATGGCCTCAATGGCTGTAACAATGAATCAAGGAGCTCAGCGTGAGCATGCCTGACTTCGACATGGTGCTGTTCGGCGGCACCGGCGACCTGGCGCGGCGCAAGCTGCTGCCTTCCCTGTTCGATGCGCACCACGCGGGCCTGCTGCATCCGGCCGCGCGCATCCTCGCCACCGGCAGCCAGCCGCAGTCGACCGCGGACTACCTCGCCTCGCTGGAAGAGACCGTGCGGCCCGCGCTGGCGCATGCGCCGCCTGAGTCATGGGACAAGTTCTGCGCGCGCATCGTCTACGTGCAGGCCGACGCACGCGTGCCCGGGCATTTCGAGGCGCTGGCGGAGCAGGTGCTGTCGCGCAAGCCCGAAGTGGTGGTGTGCTATCTCGCCACCGCGCCGCACCTGTTCGTGCCGATCTGCGAGCAGCTGGCGCGCACCGGCCTCAATACCCTGCAAGCGCCCAACGTACGCATCGTGCTGGAAAAGCCGCTGGGCCACGACCTCGAATCGAACGAGGCGATCAACTCGGCGGTGGCGAAGTTCTTCGCCGAAGAGCAGATCTACCGCATCGACCACTACCTCGGCAAGGAATCGGTGCAGAACCTGATGGCGATTCGCTTCGGCAATGCGCTGTTCGAGCCGCTGTGGCGGCGCGAGTGGGTGCAGGACGTGCAGATCACCATCGCCGAAGAACTCGGCGTGGAAACGCGCGGCGATTTCTATGACCGCACCGGCGCGCTGCGCGACATGGTGCAGAACCACCTGCTGCAGCTGCTGTGCATGGTGGCGATGGAGCCGCCCGCGAGCCTCTCAGAAGATGCCATCCGCGACGAGAAGATCAAGATCCTGAAGGCGCTCAGGCCGATCACGCCGCAAGACGTGGCCGAGAAGACCGTGCGTGGCCAGTACCGCGCGGGCGCCATCGGCGGCAAGCCGGTGCCGGGCTACGTGGAAGAAGAGGGCATCGCGCCCGACAGCCGCACCGAGACCTTTGTCGCGATCAAGGCCGAGATCGCCAACTGGCGCTGGGAAGGCGTGCCGTTCTACCTGCGCACCGGCAAGCGCATGCAGGCGCGCGTGGCCGAGATCGTGATCCATTTCCGCGACGTGCCGCACGCGATATTTCCGCGGCCACTGACGCTGTCGCCGCAGAACCGGCTGGTGATCCAGCTGCAGCCCGAGGAAAGCATCCGCCTGTACTGTCTGGTCAAGCAGCCCGGGGACACGCTGGAGCTGACGCCGACCTCGCTCGACCTGGACTTTGCCAACTCGTTCAAGGTGCGGCGCGCCGGCGCCTACGAACGCCTGCTGCTGGACGTGATCCGCGGCCGGCTGGGTCTGTTCGTGCGCCGCGACGAGCAGGTGCAGGCATGGCGCTGGGTCGAGCCCATCATCGACACCTGGGAAGCGAGCACCGTCCCGCCTAAGCCCTATACGGCCGGCACCTGGGGCCCGGCGGCGTCGTCGGCGCTGATGTCGCGCGACGGCGGGCTGTGGCACGAGGAGGCGTGAGCGATGCCACGCCGTAGCGCCCGCCAGATTTGCAAAGGAAACCATCATGCGCCTGTTTGAACATCCCACGCCAATGGACCAGGCCGAGGCGCTGGCCATCTCAATCAGCAATGCGCTGGAACTTGCCATCCGCGTGAACGGGTGGGCGGTGCTGGCGGTCTCGGGCGGACGCTCGCCGGTGGCGATGTTCGAGCGCCTGCGCTACCGGCCGGTGCGCTGGGAAGCGGTGACGGTCACGCTGGTCGACGAGCGCGTGGTGCCGCCGGACCATCCCGACAGCAACGCCGCGCTGGTGCGCGCGCACCTGCTGCGCGAAGCCGCCGCCAGCGCCGCCTTCGTGCCGCTGATTGCCGATGCGCAGGATGCCGCCGAGCCCGGGCAGGCAGTCGCGCGCGCCAACCGCGCCTTCCGCCAGCCCGACGTGGTCGTGTTGGGCATGGGCGAGGACGGCCACACCGCCTCGCTGTTCCCGGATGCGCCCGAACTGGAGAGCGCGTTGAGCGATCCCACGCCGGGCTATGTGATCACCCATCCGGCGGCCGCGCCGCACGCGCGCATCACGCTGAACCTGGCCGCGCTGCTGGCGGCGGAGCGCGCGTTCCTGGCGGTCAGCGGCGCCACCAAGGCCGAGGTGCTCGAACGCGCGCTGCAGGGTCCGACACCCGAGTTGCCGGTCAGCCTGGTGGTGTCGCGGCACCGGCACGGGTTTGACGTGTTCAAGGCCTGATCCGAGGTGACGCCAATGGCCGCTACTGCTTCCACCCCGTCTTCCGCTACCTTCCCGCGCCTGCTTGGCGATATTGGCGGTACCAACGTGCGCTTCGCGCTGGAAACGGCGTCGATGCAGATCGGCCCCGTCACCGCGCTGAAGGTGGCCGACTTCACTTCGCTGCAAGCGGCACTGCGCCAGTATCTCGACGGGCTCGCCGCGACCGGCCAGCCGGTGCCGCAGCACGCGGCGATCGGCCTGGCCAATCCGGTGACCGGCGACCAGGTCCGGCTGACCAACCACAACTGGGCCTTCTCGATCGACGGCATGCGGCGCGCGCTGGGGCTGCAGACGCTGGTGGCGATCAACGACTTCACCGCGCTGGCGCTGGCCCTGCCGCATCTTCCCGCCGACGGGCTGGCGCAGGTGCGCGCCGGCACGGCGGCGCCCACCACGCCGCTGGCGTTGCTGGGGCCGGGCACCGGGCTGGGCGTGTCGGGACTCGTGCCCGCGCCGGGCGGGCAGGCGGTGGCGCTGGCTGGCGAGGGTGGCCACATCGAACTGATGCCGGACACCGACGACGAATGGGTGGCCTGGCGCGCGGTCCACCGCAGCGTGGGCCGCGTCTCGGCGGAGCGGCTTTTATCGGGCAGCGGACTGTCGCATATCCATGCCGCACTGGCCGCAGAAACGGGTACGCTTTTGCTTGCACCGCTGCAGCCGGACCAGGTCACCGCCGGCGCTTTCGAGCGCAATGACCCGCTGTGCCAGCGCACCATGGCCGTGTTCTTCGGGCTGCTCGGCTCGGTCGCGGCCGATATTGCGCTGGTGCTGGGCGCGCGCGGCGGCGTCTACCTCGGCGGCGGCATCCTGCCGCGCTTCGTGCCGGCGCTGCAGGCCTCCTCGTTTGCCGAGCGCTTTGTCGCCAAGGGGCGCATGCGCGGGTGGCTGGAAGCCGTGCCGGTCCACGTCATCACCGCGCGCCATCCTGCGCTGGCCGGCCTTTCGCGCGCGCTGGACGAGCGGCTCAGCGCCGGGACAAGCTAGCCATGCGCGTATTGCTGGTGGAAGACGACGCCATGATCGGCGACAGCGTCAGGGTGGCGCTGCGCCAGGAAGGCTTTACCGTCGACTGGGTGCGCGACGGCGACGCGGGACTGGCCGCGGCGACCACCGCTCACGACGGCGAAGGCTGCTACGACCTGGTGCTGCTCGACCTCGGCCTGCCGCGCCGCTCCGGCCTCGACGTGCTGCGCACGCTGCGTGCACGCGGCGTGCCCACGCCGGTGCTGATCCTGACCGCGCGCGATGCGGTGGCCGACCGCGTGGCCGGCCTGAACGCCGGCGCCGACGACTACCTGGTCAAGCCCTTCGACCTGCAGGAACTGGCCGCGCGCATGCACGCGCTGGCGCGCCGCGCAGCCGGCCGGGCCGAGCCGCTGATCGCCTACGGCGATGTCGTGCTCAACCCCGCCACGCGCGAAGCCACCCACCGCGGCGAGCCGGTGCGGCTGTCGGCGCGCGAGTTTGCGCTGCTGTCCGCGCTGATGGCCCGGCCCGGCAAGGTGTGGTCGGTGCCGCAGCTGCAGGAGCGTTTGTATGGCTGGGACGATGAAGTGGGCAGCAATACCGTCGAGGTCTATATCCATGCGCTGCGCAAGAAGTTCGGTGCCGCACTGATCCGCAATATCCGCGGCGTGGGCTATGTGGTGCCGCGCCTTGACGGCGATGCAGCGGCGGACAAGCCGGCCGGCGAAGGAGACAGCCGCTGATGCGCTCCATCCAGCGAACCCTGCTGTGGTGGCTGGCCGCCGGGCTGCTCGCGGGCATCGCCATCGCAACCGCATTGATCTATGGGCAGGCACGGCAGGAAGCCAACGCGCTGTTCGACTACCAGATGAAGCAGATGGCCGCGGCGCTGCCCAGCCAGTTCGCCAACCCGGTGGCGCCGCCATTCCTCGGCGCGCCCGGCGACCTCGCACATGCCGACGAGGACGTCGTCATCCATATCTGGGACGGTTCGGGCCGCAGCCTGTACCTGTCGCATTCGCACGCGGCCCTGCCGCCGCGCGCCGAGCTGGGCTTTACCAACGTCACCACCGAGCAGGGCGAATGGCGCCTCTACAGCGTGCAGCTCGGGCCTGCCGTGGTGCAGATTGCGCAGCCGATGAGCGCGCGCCGCACACTGGCCGCGCGCATGGCGCTGCGCACCGTGGCGCCGCTCTTCCTGCTGCTGCCACTGCTGGGCTGGCTGGTGTGGATGGCGGTGGGGCGCGGCCTGCGCCCGCTGCGCGAAATCGCAGACGAGGTGCGCTCGCGCGACGCCACCACGCTGGCGCCGCTGACGGTGCGCCAGATGCCGGACGAGATCGCTCCGCTGAGCGCCGCGCTGAACCAGCTGCTCGAGCGCCTGTCGCACGCCATCGACACGCAGCGCGCCTTTGTCGCCGACGCCGCGCACGCGCTGCGCACGCCGCTGGCCGCGCTGCAACTGCAGGCGCAACTGGTCGAGCGCGCCGACAGCGGCCCGGCGCGCGACGAGGCCATCGGCAAGCTGCGCCAGGGGCTGGAACGGCTGACCCACCTGGTGACGCAGTTGCTGACGCTGGCGCGGCAGGAACCCGGCGCGGCCACCACGCCGCGCGCTCCGGTGGACCTGCGCGAGCTTGCCGCCGACGTGGTCGGGGAGATGACGCAGGCCGCGCTGGATCGCAATATCGACCTTGGGATTAATGGTGGCGAGGATCTATCGCCGGCGATCGTGCGGGGCGATGCGGATGCGTTGCGGATCCTGCTGACCAACTTGCTCGATAACGCGTTGGCTTATATCCCTTCCGGCAGCCGTATCGATGTGCAGGTGGGGCGTAGTGCCGATGGGCGCTCAGTTGAACTGGTGGTCAGCGATAATGGACCGGGTATTCCTGCCGAGGAACGGGGGCGTGTGTTTGATCGTTTCTATCGGCTGGCGGATGCGCCGACCGGCGGCAGCGGGCTGGGGCTGGCTATCGTGGCTGAGATCGTGCAATCGCACGGGGCGTGGCTGGCGCTGGAGGATGCGGGGCCGGGGTTGAGGGTCAGGGTTTTGTTTGAAGGGGGGTGAGGGGTGGTTCGTTGTTGGTGTGCGTCTGGCCCTACGGTTTGTACTGGTAGCTGCTCTACGTCCTGCCCTGGGGTTGGCATCTGGTCGATGCTCGGCGGGCTTTGCTGCTGGTGACATGTTGTCGTTGTTTGAACCGCTTGGTTCCGCCCTGCTGGGCGGGTCACTTTTCGTCCGCGAGCGACAAAAAGTAACCAAAAAACGCGTCGCCTGCGGCTGGCCTTTATCAAGGAGGCGGCGTGGGTGGTTCGGGTGACGGTGATTTCCGTTTTTGGCCTGGTCGCGGTTCGAGCCTGCTACGCCAGGTGAGTGTGGGGCGGTGCCTGGCGTGGACCCGCTTTTGAACGATCCCCATGCAGGGTGCAGGCCGCCTTCTAATCACCGTATCGCATCAACGCCTTCGGCTGCGCTGCGCGCGGCGCTCCGGGTCCTAATGGTTGGGATGCGCCCGCTTGTGGCAACCTCATGGGTGACAAACGGGTTCAAGCACATGGGTAACACCGTGAGGCCCGGATAGCCAAGGTAGAAACCTGTTACCTATGTGCTTGAACTGTTTTGTCACCTGCGTCGGTGAACTGTACCGGCCTACGAGGGCGGGAATCTGATGCGCCTGCGCGCAGCGCAGCCGAAGGCGTTGACGCGATGCCCTTGTTAGCAGGGGCCCACGCCCTGCATGGGGATCGTTCAAAAGTGGCCCTTCGCAAGGCACTGTCACTCACTCACCTGGCGTAGCAGGCTCGAACCGCGACCACGCTAAAACGGAAATCACCACCGCCCGAACCACCCACGCCGCCCCCTTGATAAAGGCCAGCCGCAGGCGACGCGCTTTTTTGGGAGGGCGGAACAGAGCGGTTCAACAACGGCAACATGTCACCAGCAGCGACCAGCAGCCGTCGAGCACCTACCAGATGCAAATTCCGCAGGCCAACCTTCAAGAACAACGATACAACCCACGCCTGCCAAGAACGCCCCCGGCCCAATCCCCTCATCCCACCGGCGTCAGCAGCACCTCACCAGCAAAATGCCGCCGCGCGTTCTCCAGGAACTGCATCACCGACGCCGTAATGGCCTCCGGCGACCAGCCGGCTACATGCGGCGTCAGCACGACGTTAGGGCAGCCGAACAACACCGCCGGCGGCGCCGGCTCACTCTCGTAAACGTCCAGCCCCGCACCACCCAGCTTGCCGGCGCGCAGCGCGTGCGCCAGCGCCTCCGTATCCACCACGCTGCCGCGCGCGATATTGACCAGGAAGCCCGCCGGCCCCAACGCCGCCAGCACACCCGCATCGACCAGGTGGCGGGTATCGGCCCCGCCCGGCGTGGCGATCACCAGGTAGTCCGCCCACGTGACCAGCGCGCCCACGCTGTCGAAATAGCGGTAGTCCACGTCCTCGCGTGGCTTGCGGTTGTGGTAGCCGATCTCCAGGTCGAAGCCTTCGCCACGCCGCGCGATGCGCCGGCCGATGGTGCCCAAACCCACGATGCCCAGCCGCTTGCCTGACACGTTTGGCCTTAGCGGCAGCGCGGTGCGCCAGGTGCCGGCGCGGGTGGCCGCGTCCAGTTGCGGTACGGCGCGTACCGTGGCCAGCAGCAGCGCGAAGGCGTGGTCGGCCACGCAGCTGTCGTTGGTGCCGGCGCCGTTGGCCACCGCGATGCCGCGCGCGCGGGCATGGGCCACGGCGATGTTCTCGAAGCCCGCGCCGAGCGCGCAGACCAGTTCCAGTTCCGGCATGGCGTCGATCTCCGCGGCGGTGAGGCCGGTCGAGCCGATGGTCAGCACCGCGCGGACGCGCCCGCCTTGCGTGGCGATCTGCGCGGCGCGGCCTTCGGCGTCGGGGGCGTAGTGGATCTCAAAGCGTTCGGCGATGGCATCAAGGTGGTGGGGAGCGACCTGGGTCAGGATCAGCAGCGTGGGCTTCATGGCGGGAACAGCGGTGTGTGTGGCGGTGGAGTCTGCGTAGGGTGACGGCGTGGCGCCGGCGCGGCGGTCCGCATGACGATGGCTGGCGGGCGTCACATTCTAGCGCCGCCGAGCCGGGCTTGCCGGAGGCGTCAGCGGCCGATGCGGTAGGTCGACAGCTTCGGCAAAAGCCTCGGCTGCATCGCTTGCTACTTGCGCTATGCGATGCCGCATGCCGTTACGTCTCACGCAGAAACGGGTACGCTTTGCCTTCGCGAACTGGTTTTCGGCGGCGCTGGGGATCGGGTTTGCGACGTGATTACCGAGGCCGACTAGGCGAATGGGGCGGATCCCTGACGGCGCATTTGGTACTTTCGGCGCCGTCCAGCAGGTCGCGGCAAGGCACGCAGAAACGGGTACGCTTTCGCTCCGCAACCGCCGTGCGGAGCCGCCCCCGCACCACCATTGCGTATCATGCGTGTTCCCTTCCTCACTCCCGAAAGACTGGCATGCGCGCAATCGGCAACTTCCTCTGGTTCATCCTTGGCGGCGTGGTGATGGGCCTGGCCTGGTGGCTGGCCGGGCTGCTCTGCTTTCTCTCGATCATCGGGATTCCCTGGGGCAAGGCCTGCTTCGTGATCGGCACCTTCACCTTCTTCCCGTTCGGCAAGCAGGCCATCAGCCGGCGCGAGCTGACCGGCCGGGACGATCTCGGCACCGGCGCGATGGGGCTGGTGGGCAATGTGCTGTGGTTCGTGTTTGCTGGCGTGTGGCTGGCGATCGGGCACGTGATGTCGGCGATCGCCAACTTCGTCACCATCATCGGCATCCCGTTCGCGATCCAGCACCTGAAGCTCGCCGGCATCGCGCTGGCGCCGATCGGCCAGACCGTGGTCAGCAACGAGGTGGCCGAAGCCGCGCGCCGCGATGGCGCGCGCACCCAGGTGGACAACCTGCGCCGCTAGGCGGCGCCGTCCCCGGTATCTTCCTCTTCCTGCCGGCCGGCGTGCGCCACCAGCCGGTCGAGCAGGCTGCCCAGCAGTGCCTGTTCCGCTTCGGTCAGCCAGCCGAAGATCTCTTCATTGCGTTTGGCGATCATCGCGATCGCCTGCCGGTACAGCGGCTTGCCCTGCGCGGTCAGTGACAACACCACGCCGCGGCCATCGGCTTCGCTGGCCTCCTTGCTGACCAGGCCGCGCTCCACCAGCGCCTGCGCGGAGCGGCTGGCCTGCCCCTTGGTGAGGTTGGCGCGGTGCGCCAGCTCGTTGACCGAGAGCGGCGCAAACGCGCCGATCGCCGCCAGGCAGCGGCCTTCGCTCAGCAACAGGCCACATTGCGCCAGGTAGGCGGCGGCGCTGTCCTTGTCGCTGAGCTTGTTGACCTGGTGCAGGCGGTAGGTCAGGAACTGGTCGAGGCGTGGCAGTGGCTTCATGGCGTTGTCGTGTCAGGCGTCGGCATTGTAGAGCCCTACGCCCTGCTGCGCACCTCGGCCTCGTCGATCAGCGCGAGCACCGGCGCCAGCGTGTCCTGCCGGCTCATCAGGCCCAGGCACACCATCGCCAGCAGCAGCGGGGCGCGCGCTTCGCCGGTGCGGCCCATGGCTTCGCACAGGCGGGTGTAGGCGAGATCGAGGTCTTCAGCTTGCATGGCGGGCTCCGGTTTGCATCAGGGGGGCGAGGGTGGCGCACACGGCGTCCCATGCGGGTTCGCGCCAGCGCGCCAGTACATAACCGTCGGGGCGGATCGCGTAGAGCGTGCCGGGCTGCGCGCCGTAGCGGGTGCAGGCCTGGCCCGAGATGTCGGTTAGCGCAGCATCGCCCGGCACGCTGGTGCTTGCGACAATCACACGCGCTTGCAGCGTATCGGGATGCGCCTGCACCAGCGCGGCCAGCGGTTCGGGCAGCGTCGGCCCCTCGCCGAAATACAGCAGCGTGAACGCCTGGCCGAAGCATTGCGTCAGGTGGCCGATGCCGTTTGCGCCGGCGACGCGCGCCTCCGGCGCGGGCATGCCGGGCGCCGCAGCGGGACAGTCGTCACCGAAGTCGGACGGCCCGTTCAGCGGCGAACCGTCATAGGCGATCGGCGCCGACTGCCGCGGGTTGATCAGCGAACGCACCGCGCTCTCCTGCGGCGCCAGCCGCAGCGTGGCCTCTCGCATCAGCCGGAAGGCAAAGTCGGGCGGGGCCATGAATTCCGTGCTCTTGGCACCGTAGGCGATGTTCTGCCGGGTGGCATGCACGCGTTCGGCGGAATAGGAATCGAGCAGGCTGTCCGGCGCCTCGCCGCGCAGCACCCACGCCAGCTTCCAGGCCAGGTTGCCGGCGTCGTCCAGCCCCGAATTGAGCCCGCGCACGCCGAAGATCGGCACCAGGTGCGCGGCGTCGCCGGCGAACAGTACGCGGCCGTGGCGGTAGTCCTGCAGCGTCAGGCACTTGGCGTTGTAGATCGAGATCCACAGCGGGTGCCACGGCTCGGTCTCGCCGATCATGTCGAGGTGGCTCTGCACCCGCGGCAGCACGTTCTCGGGTTTGACCGCTTCGTCCGGGTCTTCGTCGTCGCGGATCTGGTAGTCGATGCGCCAGACGTCGTCAGGTTGGCGGTGCATCAGGATGGTCGAGCCGGGGTTGGAGGGCGGATCGAACCAGGCCAGCCGCTCCACCTCGCGCTTTGTCTTCTGCACGATATCGACGATGACGTAGCGGCCTTCGTACTGGGTGCCTTCCATGCGCAGGCCGAGTTGCTCGCGCACGGTGCTGCGGCCGCCGTCGCAGGCGACAAGCCATTGCGCGTCGACCTGCACCACGCCGTTGCCGGTCTCGACTTCGGCCACCACGCCATCGGCGTGCTGGCGCACCGCCTGCACCCGAGCGCCAAAACGCACGTCGGCCGGTTCGGCGCTGTTCAGCGCGGCCTCATGGGCGAAGGCTTCCAGGTAGTACTGCTGGATATTGACCATCGGCGTGAAGCGCTCGCCCGGTTCGCTTGGCATGCGGAAGTGCAGCACCTCGGCATCGCGGTAGTAGCTGCGCCCGCCTACCCAGGGCAGGCCGGTATCGACGGTGCGCTGGTCCGCGCCGACCCAGCCGAGGATTTCCAGCGAACGGCGCGACATGCAGATGGCGCGGCTGCCGGCACAGTAGCCTTCGTCGGCTTCCACCACCAGCGATGCGATGCCCTGGCGCGCCAGCAGCGCGGCGAGCGTCAGGCCGACCGGGCCGCCGCCGGCGATCAGCACCGGCACGCGCGCGGGCCAGGGGCGCGATGGCGTTGGGGGCGGTGCCGATGGCACGGACGCGTGGGGTGCGTTGGAATCTGGCATGGCGGGATCCGGTTGGTCTCTGCAATGTGGTTGTGTACGCAACTATATCGGCGAGATAGTTGCGCACGAAACTAGTGTTTACCCGGTCGGGCCGGGATCGATGCGGCCGGGGCGGGCGCAATACGAGACTAGTCCCACATCGGGGAGGGTTGGCCTTCGCCTATGCTTCGCAAGGAGCACAACACGCCTTTTTTCCATGCCTACGCTTCCGACCGAAGCTGCGCCCCGCGCTGCCTGGCTGCCCCGTCCCGGCAGCTGGCAGTACCACGCGCTGCTTGGCGCGGCTGGCATGCTGGTGCTGGGGCCGCTGGGCGGCGTGGCGGCGGCGTACATGAATTTCTCGCTCGGCTTCTTTGTGGGCGGGCAGGTTCTGGCCGGCATCCTCGGCTCGGTGGTGACGGCGGGCTATGGCGCACCCGGGCGCCACGGCGCCAACTACATCCAGACCGCGGCGGCGTCCGTGGCGGGCATGGGTGGCATGGCGGTGGTTCTGCAGGCGATGGCGTGGCTGGGCATGGCGCAGCCGCCGCTGTGGCAGCTGGTGCTGTACATGCTGTGCATCGGCATGTACGGCGTGGGCGTGGGCATGCTGTATACGCCGCTGCTGGTGGACAGGATGCAGCTGACCTTTCCGTCCGGCCTGGCAGTGGCCAATATCCTGCGCGCGCTGACCGACCCGGTGCTGCTGCGGCGCTCGGTGGCGCGGCTGGCGGGCGGCATGGCGCTGGGCCTGCTCGGCGGGCTTGGCGGCGGACGCGTGCCGTGGCTGGCGGCGCTGGACCTGTCGGCGGCGACCTTTGGCGCGGGCATGATCGTGGGGGCGCGCATCGGCATTGCCGCACTGGTGGGCGGGCTGGTGGGCTGGGCCATGACACCCTGGTTCATCGCCGCGGGCTGGCTGGCGCCGGGCGAGCCATACCGCAAGGCTACTTTCCTGGTGGCGCTCGGCATGATCATGGGCGCGGCCATGCTGGATGTATCGCTGCTGCTGGCGCAGGCGAGCCGGCAATGGCGCCTGGCGCGGGTGGGACGTGCCGGGCAGCGTCAGGCGGCGCGGCGCGGGCCGGACATGGGCTGGGTGGCGGCGTGGGCGCTGCTCTGGGGTGGGGCGACCGTGGCGGCGGGCGTCGCCTGGTTCGGGCAGCCGCTGGGATTCCAGCTGATGGCGGTGCTGCTGGTACTGGTATTCGCGCTGGTCAACGGGATCTCGGTCGGCATGGTCGACCAGAACCCGATCTCGTCCGCCTTCGTGCTGACCGTGATCCTGATGGCCGCCGCCGGGCTGCGCGCGCCGCATGTCGGGCTGATCGCGGCGACCGTGCTGCTGGTGGCTACCGCCGAGGCCAGCGACATGCAGCAGGACCGCTCCACCGGCTGGCGCCTGGGCAGCGACCGCATGGTGCAGTTTGGCTACCAGGTGGCGGGCATTGTCGTGGGCGCCCTGGTGGCGGTGGCGATGGCGCGGCTGTTCATGCACGCGTACCCGGTGCTGGCGCTGGACCAGACCAGCCTGCCGGCCGACCAGCAGCCGGCGCGCTGGACCTCGGCGATGACCTACAAGATCGTGGGCGTGCTGCACGGGCTGGCGCAGTCCCGCACCGACCAGCATCTTGCGGTGGCGATCGGGCTGGCCATCGGGCTTGTCACCGCGGTGTTGCGCAAGGCCATCCTGGGGCGCCCGGCATGGCAGCGCTTCGCGCAGTCCGGCCGCGGGGGGCGGGCGGCGGATTTCCTGCTCGATGCGGTGATCCTGCCGTCGCCCTATGCGTCTTCGTTCGGCGGTTTCGTCAACCTGGCGGCGGCCGGCTGGATGGCCGCGGGCGGCGTGGTGGCAAGTGTGGCCGCTGCAGTGGCAAGACCGGCAAGACAGGGCCAAGGGTTGCCGCCGGATATGAGCACCACGTCGCTGGTCGGCGGCGGCCTGATCGCTGGCGACGCGTTGGCGGCTCTGGCGATCGGCATGGCCGGTCTGCTATCGGTCACATGGGGCTGAACTAGCAGGATTGTCAAATTATATTGACGCTTCTGTCCAAGCTGGCGTGGATTGTCAAATCCCGGGGCAGGCGTACCATTGACGGCCAGACTGACGTACTGGCTTGACCCGGAGAATCACCATGGCCCTTGACCAAGAATCCTTTGCCCTGCTGCGCGCCTCGGTGCAGCGCTTCATCGACGAACGCCTGAAGCCCGCCGAGGACACGCTGGAAGAAACCGACGACGTGCCCGCCGAGATCGTCGCGGACATGAAGGAGATGGGGCTGTTCGGCATCTCCATCCCCGAGAACTACGGCGGCATCGGCCTGTCGATGGCGCAGGAATGCGATGTGGCCTATGACCTGGGCCATACCGCCTTTGCCTTCCGCTCGGTGTTCGGCACCAATGTCGGCATCGGCTCGCAGGGCATCCTGATGGACGGCACCGAAGCGCAGAAGCAGGACTACCTGCCGCGCATTGCCAGTGGTGACCTGATCATCTCGTTCGCGCTGACCGAACCCAATGCCGGCTCGGATGCGGCCTCGCTGCAGACCAAGGCCGAGCTGGACGGCGACCACTACGTCATCAACGGCACCAAGCGCTTTATCACCAACGCGCCGCGCGCCGGCGCCTTCACACTGATGGCGCGCACCGGCGGCCCGGGCGCCTCGGGCATCTCGGCCTTTATCGTGCCGGCCGACACCCCGGGAATTTCGCTGGGCAAGCCGGACAAGAAGATGGGCCAGCGCGGCACCAAGACCTGCGACGTGGTGCTCGAGAACGTGCGCGTGCCGGCGGCCAACATCATCGGCGGCGTGCCGGGCGTGGGCTTCAAGACCGCGATGAAGGTGCTCGACCGCGGCCGCCTGCACATCTCCGCGCTGGCCTGCGGCATGGCCCATCGCCTGATCACCGATGCGGTGGCCTATGCCAAGGAGCGCAAGCAGTTCGGCAAGCCCATCGGCGACTTCCAGCTGATCCAGGCGATGCTGGCTGACAGCCAGGCCGAGCTCTACGCCGGCCTGTCGATGGTGCGCGACTGCGCCCAGCGCTATGACACCAAGCCCGCCGGCAAGAGCGACCCCGAAGTGAGCATGCTGGCCTCGTGCACCAAGATGTTCTGTACCGAGATGGTCGGCCGCGTGGCCGACCGCGCGGTGCAGATCCACGGCGGCGCCGGCTATATCGCCGAGTACAAGGCCGAACGCTTCTACCGCGATGTGCGCCTGCTGCGCCTGTACGAAGGCACCACGCAGATCCAGCAAGTGATAATCGCCAAGCAACTGCTGCGCGACTGAGTATGCAGCGGCCCGCTGCCGCAGGAGTCGACATGAACGATTTGCAGATCCGCGAGCCGGCCGGCCCGCTGCTGGCAGGGCATGACGGCGACGCGCCGCACCGGCTGCGCGCCGTGGTGGCGACCTATCGCCCGACGCTGCAGGCCTACACGCTGGCGGTGTCGCCCGCCGCGCTGATGACACTCAGCGCCATGCCGGCGGAGCTTGCGGCGGCACGTGACCCGCGCGCGCATGCGCACCTGGCGCGCCTGCGCGGCGAGGTGCAGGCCAGCGGCATCGCGCTGCCCGGTGCCATCGTGGTTGCGGTCAGCGGCGGGCGCCTGCAGTGCGAGTGCGACCACCTGTACACGCTCGAACTGCATCCGCGGCACGGTGACCAGTTGATTGTGATGGAAGGCTACGAGCGCCTGCTGGCACTCGCGCATGGCGAGCGGCGCCAATGCAAGACGCTGGTGTCAGCGGTGCTGTGGCGCAGCGCGCTGGACTACGCCGCGGCCACGCCGGTGGCGGACGTGAGCAGCGAGACGCTTGAGCCCGCGGTGGCGCAGTCCTGTGCGGCGCGCTGGGCCAATGCCACGCGCGTGTGGCACTGATCGTGCCGTCAGGGCAATGCGAGCCGCGCCGGTGATCAGCGCGAGCTAAGATGTTACGGGTAAGACGAAGCGAAGCCGCCTGCATTGGCGGCTTTTCTTTTTGCGGAAAGCAGGCGTGTACGAATGCCGCCTAGCCTATTGCGGCCACACGCCATCGACATCGCGCAGCAGGTGGCCGGCGAGGATATAGTCCCCGAGCCGCGTAGCCTTGGCTTCGAGGTCGAGCAGTTCATGGTCCGCCAGCGTGCCTAGATCGAACTGGCAATACAGGTTGCGTTGACGGAACGTGGTCTTGGGTTTGGCCAGCCCTTCGATCAGGGCTTCGCGGGAACGAACGGCGATGCTTTCTTGTCCGCGATACTGCACTTTGATACCGCGCTTTTCTCCGAGCCTGCCGAGTTCGACGGCGTCCTGCCATCCGGTCTCGTAGTCCAGCTCAAGCGCCAGCACGTCTTCCGAGGACAGAAGCCTGAGCGCTTCTGCCTTGCTGCCAGCTCGCACGATTGACATCCACACCTCTTATATCGACTTATACTGTACGAATATACAGTCAACCCGGGGTCGCGGCAAGGGCCTTGCGCCGCAGCGGCGCTGGCAATCGCACATTGTTTCGCGCCGCGCCCGGTCGGCCTTGCGCTTATCGCGCTTACCACGCTCGCGACACCTGACAGTGCAGCCGAATATTGTTTCCAACGTATGTCACGGGCGCGCAGCTGGTGTGGCACCCGTGGCTTCGTTGCCCGGGTTTGCCCCTGTTGCGGTGCTTGCATTCCCGCCCGCGGCGTCGCCGCTGGCGCCGACCTGCGCCGCCCCGCCGCTGAAGTCGCCTGCATATACGCGTGACAGCCCGCCGGGCTGCATATAGCGGCGGATGGCGGCGTTGACCGCTTCCGGCGTGGCGTTGCGCAACCGTTCTTCAAGTTCGGCAGTGAAGGCCATGGTGCGGCCCAGGTAGAGCTGGTTGGCCAGCGTGCCGGCCAGCGCCGCATCGCTGCTGCGGCTGACCATGCCTTGCTGTAGCAGGCCGCTGACGGCTTCGGCCAGTTCCTGCGCAGTGATGCCGTCGCGCACGAAGCGCTCCAGCTCTTCCGTCACCGCGCGCTGCACGCGCGGCAGGTTTTGCGGCGCGTACTGCGCCTGCAGGCCGAAGCGCCCAGCACGGTCGAGCGCGCCCACCTGCACCCAACTGCTCGCGCCATAGCTCAGCCCTTCCTGCTGGCGCAGCCGGTCGGCCAGCCGGCCGCGCAGGCTGGCGCCGCCGAGCACGCGGTTGGCGATCATCATCAGCGCATAGTCCGGCGAGTCGTTGGTCAGGTCGACCGGCGTGGAGGCGAGGTACACGGCGTTGGGCTTGCCCGGCGTGGACAGCGTGAACTCGGCCGGCGTGATCGGCACGAAGGGGCGGTCCACGCGCGCATAGGGCTGCGGTGCGTTCCAGTCGCCGAACAGCTGCGCGGCCTGCGTCGCGGCGGCCTGAGCATCGAAGTCGCCCACCAGGCTCAGCTGGGCGTTGCCGGCCCCGTAGAAGCGGCCGTGGAAGTCGCGCACCTGCGCCAGCGTGGCGGCCTGCAGGTCGGCGATGCTCTCGGCAAAGGTGCGTGTGTGGCGCGGGTCGCCCGCGGGATAGGGATCGCCGTGGCGGCCCAGCGCGTTGGACGCCAGCACGCCCGGCTGGCGCTGGGTGCTTTCGATCTCGGCGATGCTGGTCTTGCGCAGCGTTTCGAATTCGGCTTCGGGGAAGGTCGGTGCGCGCAGGATGTCGCGCAGCAGCGCCAGCACTTCCGGCAGTTGCGCGCGGCGCGTCTCGAAGCTGACAGTCACGCGTTCCGAACCGCCGAAGATGCCCGCGCGCGCTCGCAGTGCCTCGATGCGGTCCGAGATCTGCTGGCGGTCCATGCCGGCCGCGCCGCGCCGGAGCATCGATGCCGTCAGCGCACCGACCGTGGTCAGCCCCTGCAGGCTCTGCACGTCGCCCATGTGCAGCACCAGCACGCCGTGCACCACGTCGCCGCGGGCGGGCTTGGGCAGCAGCGCCAGCTGCATGCCGTTGGCGAGCGTCTGGCGCGTGGTGAGGGCCTCGATATTGGCGGGGCTGGGGTCGAACGGTGCCACCGCGGCCATTGCCGGCTTGCCCTGGTAGTTGCTGACCATCGCCGCGACGTCGGGCGCGGCCGGCACCTGCGCGCGCTTGGGCTGCTCGGCGGGCACGAACAGGCCCACGGTGCGGTTCGAGGCCTGCAGGTAGTTCAGCGCCACGCGCTGCACGTCAGCCAGCGTGGTGGTCTCGATGCGGTCGCGTGCCACGAAGAACAGGCGCCAGTCGCCCTTGGCGATGGCCTCGGACAGCGCCACGCCGAGCGCGCCGGGATCGTTGAGGTAGTACTCGTACGCATTGCGCATGCGCACGCGCGCGCGTTCCAGTTCGGCCTCGGTCACGGGCGCCTCGGCAAAGCCCTCGGCCTGCGTGATCAGCCCGGCGCGCGCGGCCGCGAGCGGCTGGTCTTTGGACGTCTCGACCATGAGCAGCAGCGCGCCGGGGTCCTTCATCGCATAGAGCGCGGTGCCGACCGACACGGCCTGGCCACGCTCGACCAGCGCCTTGTACAGCCGCCCGCCCGGGGTGTCGCCGAGGATGATGGTCAGCAGCGAGAGCGCCGTGCTGTCCGGATGCGCACCCGGGCTGACGTGGTATTGCGCGGTGACCAGGCTGTTGTCGCCGGGGCGCATCACTACCAGCTCGCGCGCGCCTTCCTGCGCGGGCTCGACCGTATGCTCGGGCGGCAGCACGCGCGTCGGGCGCGGGATCGGCCCGAAGTAGCGCTCGATGCGTGTCAGCGTGGCCGCGGGATCGAACTTGCCGGCCACCACCAGCACCGCGTTGTCGGGCTGGTAGTAGCGGCGGTAGAAGGCACGCAGGCTGTCGATGCTGACCTGCTCGACATCGCTGCGCGCGCCGATCGGGGCCTTGCCGTAGTTGTGCCAGCGATAGGCGGCGGCCATGGTCTGCTGCATCAGCATACGCCCCGGGCTGTTCTCGCCCATTTCCATCTCATTGCGCACCACGGTCATCTCGCTGTCCAGGTCGGCGCGCGAGATCACGCTGTTGACCATGCGGTCGGCCTCCATGCGCAGCGCCCAGTCGAGGTTCTCGTCGTTGGCACTGAAGGTGCCGAAGTAGTTGGTACGGTCCTGCGCGGTGGTGCCGTTCACGCTCATGCCGCGGCGCGCGAACTCGGTGGGGATGGTCTTGCCTGGTAGCGACGGCGTGCCCTTGAACAGCAGGTGCTCGAGCAGGTGGGCCATGCCGGTCTCGCCGTAGTTCTCGTGGCGGCTGCCGACCAGGTAGGTGGTGTTGACCGTGGTGGTGGCCTTGGCCGCGTCCGGCGCCAGCAGGATGCGCAGCCCGTTGGGCAGGCGGTATTCGGTGATGCCTTCGACCGATGCGACCTGCTGCGCCCGCGCCGGCACGGTGGCGGCCGACGTCTGCACAGGCTGCGCCAGCGCGGGCACGCTGGCCAGCGAGGCGATCACGGACAAGTGCAGGGCAAAACGGCGCATGGTGTCTCCGGTGAGGCCGCAGGCCGGGCCGCAAGGGAAGTCAGCGGGCCGGCGCGGGCGTTGGCGTGAAGTGCAATTCTAGCCGCCGCCCATGTCTCCAACTGTGCCGCAGCCCACGCCCGCACGCCAGAGGGAAATGTCCGAATCCAGCGGGTATGTGCCCGCCTGAAGCGGTAGCATGCCATCATGAACCTCGATCCCGATACCTGCTACAAGGCCGTGGCGTCGCATGACCGCCGCTTCGACGGGCGCTTCTTCGTGGGCGTGTCGTCGACCGGCGTGTACTGCCGGCCGGTGTGCGCCGTACGTACCCCCAAGCGCGAGAACTGCAGCTTCTATGAAAGCGCCGCGGCGGCCGAGAAGCACGGCTTCCGCCCCTGCCTGCGCTGCCGTCCGGAGCTGGCGCCCGGGCACGGGCTGGCCGATATCTCGGGCCGGCTGGCGCAGGCCGCGGCCACGCTGATCGACGAAGGCTTCATGGCTGAAGGCAGCGTGGCTGCGCTGGCCGCGCGCATCGGCGTCACCGAGCGTCACCTGCGGCGCCTGTTCGATGCGCAGTTCGGCGTGTCGGTGCTGGAGTACGCGCAGACGCAGCGCCTGCTGCTGGCCAAGCGGCTGCTGGCCGATACCGCACTGCCGGTGACGGAGGTGGCGCTGGCGGCGGGCTTCGGCAGCGTGCGCCGTTTCAACGATGTGCTGAAGACCCGCTATGGGCTGACCCCGGTGGCGCTGCGCCGCCGCGCCGCCGAAGGCGTGGCCGATCGGCTGGTGTTCGAGCTGGGCTACCGGCCGCCACTGGCGTGGGACGCCTGGCTGGGCTTCCTGGCCACGCGTGCGGTCGACGGCATCGAACAGGTCCGTGACGGCGCCTACGCGCGTACGCTGCAGGTAGAAGCCGGCGGCGGCACACATGTCGGCTGGGTGCGCATCGACCATGTGCCGCGCCGGCTGGTGCTGCGCGTGACGCTGTCGGCGTCGCTGGCGCGCGTGATTCCGCAGGCGCTGGGCAAGGTGCGCCGGCTGTGCGACCTGGGCTGCCGCCCCGATGTGGTCGACCGCCACCTGGGCGAGCTGGCGCAGGCGGTGCCGGGCATGCGGCTGCCGGGCAGCGTCGACGGTTTCGAGATCGCGGTGCGCGCGGTGGTGGGGCAGGTGATCTCGGTGGTCCATGCGCGGCGCATTCTTGCCGCGCTTTCCGAACGCGCGGGGCAGGCGCTGCCGGACACCGCACCGGCCGGACTGCGCTTTGCATTTCCCAGCGCCGCGGCCCTTGCCGCGATGGCGCCGCAGACGCTGCGCGACGCCGGCGTGCCGGCCGGCAAGGCACGCACGCTGCAGGCGCTGGCGCAGCGCGTGGCCGATGGCACCCTGGCGCTCGATGCCCACGCGCCGCCGGAGCAGACCGTGGCCGCGCTGCGCGCCATCGACGGCATCGGCGACTGGACCGCGCAGTATGTCGCGATGCGCGCGCTGGGCTGGCCGGATGCGTTCCCTGGCACCGACTATGCGCTGCGCAAGGTGCTGGGCGTCAGCACCGTGCGCGCGATGCACGAACGCACCGCGCAATGGGCGCCGTGGCGCGCGTACGCGGCCATTCACCTGTGGCATCGCTATGAGGCGATGAAGGACAACGCGGCCGCTGCGGCCGCGCCGCCGGCAGAGACCGCCGCGAACGAACCGGAGACCATCCCATGACCAGCTATCGCCATATCGACAGCCCGCTAGGCACCATGTTGCTTCGCGCCGAGGGCACTTACCTGACCGGTGTCTTCTTTGCCGGGCAGAAATACCACCCCAAGGGCATCGCCGACAGCCGCGCCGCGCCGCCCGCCGAAGCCGCGATACTCGACCGCGCGGCGCTTGAGCTGGCGGAGTACTTCGCCGGCCGCCGCGACCGCTTTACCGTGCCGGTACGCTTTGCCGGCAGCGCCTTCCAGCAACGCGTATGGCAGGCACTGCAGGCGATCCCGTGCGGCGCGACCGCATCGTATGGCGAGCTCGCGCGCACGCTGGGGCTGCCGCCGACGCATGCGCGCGCCGTCGGCGGCGCGGTGGGGCGCAATCCGCTGTCGGTGATCGTGCCCTGCCACCGGGTGCTGGGCAGCGCCGGCGCGCTGACCGGCTATGCCGGCGGCGTCGAGCGCAAGCGCGCCTTGCTGCAAGGCGAAGGCATCGGCGCCGCGCAGCAGCTGCCGGTGATACGCGCGGCGGCGGCGCTCGTGCCGCCTGACTTCGCGCTGGTCCCGGACTGAGCGCCCAGCCATCCGTCGAGCGCTTGCCATGCCGCGTCTGTTCATCGCCGTGGACGTCCCGCCCGCCCGGGCGGCACGGCTGCTGTCGACCCTGCCGGCGGCCAACGGCATACGGCCGGTACCGGCGGCGCAGGTCCACCTGACCTTGCACTTCCTGGGCGAGTCCGAAACGCTTGCCGGGCCTGTCGAAGCTGCACTCGAGCGGATCCGCGCGCCCGAGTTCTCCCTGCAGGCATTCGGTACGGGGCGCTTTCGCAGCGGACAGGGTGCCGTGCTCTGGGCCGGCCTCGCGCCCGGGCCAGGCCTGGACGCACTGCGCGCGCTCCACGCATCGGTCGGGCAAGCGCTGGCCGATGGCACGGGCATCGTGCCGGAGCGCCGGCGCTTCCATCCGCACCTGACGCTGGCCCGCTGCCGGCCAACGGTGCCGGAAAGCGTGCTGCGCGGCTGGCTCGATGCGCAGCGCGTGCTGGCGAGCGAGCCGTGGGCGGTGCAGCGCGTGGTGCTGTTCGAAAGCCGGCTCAGCCCGCAGGGCCCCCAGCACCTGGTGCTGGCAGCGTGGCCGCTGATGCCGGCAACGCCTACGCCAGGTTACTGAATCCCAGCGCCACTCCCAGCCCACACAGCGCCGAGCCGATGGTGCGGTCCAGCAGCCGCTGCTGCCGCCGCATCGCTGCGCGCAGCGCCGGCGCGGTGAAGACGCACGCCACCAGGCTGAACCAGGCCCAGTGCGCCACCGACGCGCCATAGCCAAACTGCACCGGCACCGGCGTGTGCACATCGACCACCTGCGTATAGGTGCTGACCACGAACAGCGTGCATTTCGGATTCAGCGCATTGGTCAGGAAGCCCATGCGCAGCGCTGCCAGCGGCGCCCGCGTGCGCGCGCTCTGCAGGTCCACCGCCAATGCCTGGCGGTTACGCAGCGTCTGGATCCCGATCCACACCAGGTAGGCCGCACCCAGCGACTTCACCACCGTCAGCATGCTGTGCGCGTGCGCCATCAGTACCGCCACCCCGAACATCGTATAGAGCACATGCACTTGTACCCCGAGTGCGATGCCCAAGGCGCTAAGCAGGCCCGCGCGCCGGCCGTACAGATAGCTGTTGCGGGTGACCATGGCGAAGTCCGGTCCGGGACTGACGACAGCGAGCACGGTCACGGCAGCGACCGCCAGCAATTCAGCGATTGGGATCATTTTCTGTCAGGTTTCGTTGCAGTTATCCGCAGATCGGCACATCGGCCGATCCAAGCGTACCCAATTCTGCGTAATCGATCCATGCCACCACAACCGATATATACTCGCGCAAATTCGTGAGAAAAACTGAACGATGCATTGGCTGGGCTGGATCCGATTCTTCGAGGCGGCGGCGCGCCACGAGAGCTTTGTCCGCGCCGCGCAGGAGTTGCACCTGACCCATGGCGCGGTCAGCCGGCAGATCCGGCAGCTGGAAGAGACGCTGGGCGTGGCGCTGTTCGAGCGGCGCAACCGCGGCGTTTTCCTGACCGAGGCCGGGAGCACGCTGTTTGCCGCCGCCACGCAGTCAATGGAGGTGCTGGCCGGCGCCGCCGCGCGCATCCGCACGCAGCCGCCGGGGCGCGCGCTGGTGCTGTCGTGCGAGCCCACCGTCGCCATGCGCTGGCTGATCCCGCGGCTGCCGCGCTTTGCCACGCGCCACCCCGATATCCCGCTGCACCTGATGGCCGCCGGCGGGCCGATCGACTTCGGCCGCAGCGGCGCCGACCTGGCGTTGCGGCGCAATGACTTTGCTTTCGATACGCGCTGGCATGCGCGCGAGGTGGCGCAGGAGCGGGTGGGGCCGGTATGCAGGCCGGTAGCCGGCCCGGATGCCCCCCTGGCGGTTCCCGTGCGGTTGCATACGCGCACGCGGCCCGATGCGTGGCAGCGCTGGCAGGCCGCCAGCAGCGATGCGGCGGCCGCGCTGATGCTGGATGGCGACGCCTGGTACGAGCATTTCTACCTGAGCCTGCAGGCCGCCGCGGCAGGACTGGGCTGGGCCGTGGCCTCGCAGCTGATGGCCGCCGACGAGATCGCCGATGGCCGGCTGGCAGCGCCATTCGGCTTCGTTGCCGACGGATCGACCTACCATTTGTTATCGCCCGCGCCGTTCGAGCACGACACGCGCCGGCTGGCGCTGCTGGGCTGGCTGCGCGAAGAGGCGCAGGCAACACTTGGCGCCCCGCCACCAGGGCTGGCGAAGGCCTGAAAGCGGCGGGGGCGCTACCCCCCGTAAGTCTGTGCTCAAGTTCTGCCACAGATTTGCCGAAGGTGTCGCCATGAGTCTTGCCGGACGCGGGGGCACGCGCTTAACATGCGGCGCGCGGCCGGCAGGCAGACCTTGCTGCCGCGCCACCCGGCGGCATCTTCCCGCCATTCCAGACGTTGCGTGAATCCATGAACCTGCACGATGCCTCCGGGCGCTCCGACGCCGAATCCGGCGATGAAGCTGGCGCCGAATCCGACATTGAGGCCGGCGCGCCGCCCGATGACCGCTACCGCCTGACGCACAACTCGCAGATCGGCACCGTGCTGCGCGACCTGTCGTGGCAGAAGTGCATGCTGAGCGTGCGCACGCGTACCGGGCACCAGTTCGTCACGTCGATCCTGCACGTCGATCCGGTCGACCGGACCTTCGTCTTCGACTGGTGCAATGCGGATGCCGAGCGGCAGTCGCTGATGACCTCGGAAGAGAACGCGTTCTCGGGGCTGCTGCGTGGCGTGCCGGTCAACTTCGTGGTGGGCCAGCCAGCCGCCACGCGCTTCGAGCAGGGCCCGGCCTTTGTCGCCAGATTCCCGGAGAAGCTCTACCACTTCCAGCGCCGGCGGCATTTCCGCGCGCGCACGCTGGTGACCAAGGGCTATCACTGCGAGATCCGCAAGCCGGACAACACGGTGCTCCGCCTCGATATCGCCGACCTGTCGCTGTCAGGCGTGGGCCTGCGCTCGAAGACGGTAACGGATGAGCAGTTGCCGGTGGGCACCACCATCGGCAAATGCCGACTGGATTTCCGCGAACTGGGCAAGCTCGAGCTGGACCTGCAAGTGGTCGGCCACTGGCTGGTGGGCCACGACGACAACGCCATCCACCATTTCGGCTGCGCCTTCGTCAATCCGGACGGGCGCATGGAAAACTTCCTGCAGCGGCTGGTGTTCTCGCTGGAACTCGCGCATCGCGGCTGAGCCGGCTGAAGCGGACCGCTTGCGCGGGCCGACGCTCGAGCCGCAGCTCGCAATCGTAAGAAAGGCAAGAAAGGCAGGAAAGGGATCAGGAGCCGACCATCCGGCCGATCGCCGCGGCGGCTTCACGCATCGGCGGCAGCAGCCGCGTGATCATCTCCGCCTCCGACACGCGTGCGGCGCGCACGCTCACGCTCAGCCCTGCCAGCACGATGCCCGAGGCCGAGCGCACCGGCACGGCCATCGCACGCAGGCCCGGCTCCAGCTCTTCGTCGACGATCACATAGTCCACCTCGCGCGCGCGCTCGAAGCACGCTTCCAGTTCCTGGCGCGAGACCTTGGTCTGCAGCGTGCGCGGGCGCAGTTCGGCATGCTCGAAGAAGCCGTCCAGCACCGTGGCGGGCTGGTGCGCCAGCAGCAGCCGGCCGTTTGAGGTGCAGTAGGCGGGCAGGCGGCTGCCCATGCCGAGTGAGTAGTTGAGGACCCGCTGCACTTCGGAGCGCACCAGGTACAGGATGTCTGTGCCGTCCAGGATCGCCAGCGTGCAGGTTTCATGGATGCGCGCGCTCAGGTTGTCCAGGATCGGCTGCGCCAGCGAGACCAGCGAGGTCGACGAGAAATACGCATGCCCCAGGTGCAGCACGCGCGGGCGCAGCGCGAACTGGCCGTCCTGCTGGCTGACGTAGCCCAGCTGCTCCAGCGTATAAAGGCAGCGCCGCACCGAGGCGCGCGAGAGCTGCGTGCGCTGCGCCACCTGCGAGATCGTCAGCGGGCGCTTGCGCTCCGAGAAGGCTTCCAGCACGGTCAGCCCGCGCGCCAGCGACAGCATGAAGTTGGGATCGCCGGCAAAGCTGCTCAGCAGGTCGGCCTGGGGGCGGGCAACGCGGACGGTGTCGGCCTGGGCATGGCCAAGACCGATGGGGCGGAGGACTTCCATGGGCGGGGTGGCGTCTCGGATAGTTGTTCGATAATCGCGCAATCTTAAACCGGCTTGGCGGCGGGGGCCAGCCCCGCATGCGTTCCCGACTGGGTTTGTGCGCCGCCCGCTGCCCGCTTCGTCCCGCTGTGGTGTCTCAGCCGCGCCAGCGCTCGGCGATCTCGTAGACCGCCATGCCCGTCAGCATCGCCCCGACAAAGCCCCACGCCTTGGCATAGCCCGCCCCGAGCGCCACCAGCGCCGGGCCCGGGCAAAACCCGGCCAGCCCCCAGCCCACGCCGAACGCGGCACTGCCCAGCACCAGCCGCAGCGTCACCGCGGAGGCGGCCGGCCAGTGCATCGGCTGGCCCAGCCAGGAGCGAGCGCGCCGGCGCGCGAGCGCGAACGCCACCACGCCGATCAGCACCGCGCCGGCCATCACAAAGGCCAGCGACGGGTCCCAGGGGCCCGCCAGGTCCAGGAAGCCCAGCACCTTGGCGGGGTTGGCCATGCCGGACACAATCAGGCCGATGCCGAACACCAGGCCGGCCAGCAGTGCAAACAGTGTCGGGAGGAGCGCGCCCATGTCAGCCTCCCAGCAGGTGGCGCTGCACCAGCACCGTCAGGAAGCCCGCCGCCATGAAGGTCAGCGTGGCCACCAGCGAGCGCACCGAGCCGCGCGACAGGCCGCACACGCCGTGCCCGCTGGTGCAGCCGCCCGCGTAGCGGGTACCGATGCCGACCAGCAGGCCCGCCGCCAGCACCTGGCCCCAGCTCGCATCGATATGCGCCTGCGGCATCGCGCCAAGTGCGTAGGCCAGCCACGGTGCGAGCAGGAGCCCCGCCACGAAGGCGACGCGCCAGCGGGTGTCGCCGTGCGGCAGCGTCAGCAGCCCGCCGACGATGCCGCTGATGCCGGCAATACGGCCCAGGCCCAGGATCATCAGCGCCGCGGCCAGTCCGATGACCAGCCCGCCGGCCAGCGACAGCCAGGGCGTGAAATGGGTGAAATCGATCTGCATGGAAGATGTCAGCCGGAACGGCCGCCAGCGCGGCCCGAGGCGGGGATTATAGGCGTCGCGGGGTCGCGCGCAGGGCCCGTCTTCCAAGGGCAGTCTGCGCCGCATGCGTGGCGAGCGCCCAAAAAAAAGTCGCCGCTGGGGAGCGGCGACCGGGGAAGGGTCGTCATTCAAGAGGGGGTCTTGGTGACAGGAAAAGTATAGACATATGGATTAAGACATTACATACAACTTTGGTGGGGGTTGGCTGGCGTACAGACAGCCGGTCGCCGCTTCAGTACGGCTTGCCCAGGTACAGGTAAAAACTGTACGTGCGCGCCGCTGCGCGGCCGTAGGCCAGGTAGAGCGGCCCGAGCGGGCTGTCCAGCGCCAGGAAGACCGAGCCGGACTTGAGCAGCCCCGTCGGGCTGCCCGGCACCAGCGGCGCGCCCATGCGGCCGGCTTCCAGTGAAAAGCCGGCATAGACCCCTTGCAGCAGGGTCTGCTGTGCCAGCTTGTTGTAGTACATCAGCCTCGCGAACTGCAGGTTGCCGCCCAGCAGTTGCCCGGTGGCGTACCCCGACTGCTGCAGGAAGCCGCCCCACTGGAACAAGTCATAGCGTGGCAGCGGATTGCCGCCGATATTGCTGCCGACCTTGAAGCCGAGCGAAACCGTATGGTTGCCCCATGAGTGCGCATAGACGCCATCGGCCTGCGCCTTGACATAGGTGTCGTCGGCGCCGAGCCCCGGCTGCGAGGCATACACCCGGACCGAGGCCGCATAGCCGAAACGCGGGAAGTCCACGCTGTCGAGCTGGTCGAAGAACAGCCGCCCGGTGATGGCGCCGCGCCGTATATCGCCCGGCCCGGGAGATAGCACCGCCGGCCCGGTGCTCAGCGTGGCGTCCAGGGTACCGGTCTGCACGCCCACGCGCAGCTCGCCGTACTTGGTGAACTGGCTGCCCACGTCGAGCGCCACGTCGAAGCGGCGCAGGTCGTAGGTGGCGATGCGCGTGCTGCCCTGGAAGATATTGACCGGGCGCCGCTCCAGCTCGATGCGCGGTGCGATAAAGAAGTACTGGCGCGTGTTCAGCGGCTGGTAGAACTCGCTGATCAGCGCCGAGGTCTGGCCCGCCTGCAGGTCGGTGCGCCATTCCGCGCCTAGCGAGTTCAGCCAGGTGCGGCGGTAGCTTCCCACCAGGTTGAAGAACGCATCGCCGCGGAAATCCGAGCTGAGCCCGAGCCCGAAGCGCAGGTAGTCGGGGCCGTACGACTTCTCCACTGCGTTGACCACCAGCACGCGCTTGCCGGGCTCTTCCAGGATGCCGTAGTTGACGTGCTCGAAGTCGCCGGTGCCGAACAGGCGGCGCATGTCCTGGTCGAGCGTGGCCTGGTCGACCGGCTCGCCGGGCTTGGTCTCCATCACCGCGGTGGCGTACTCTGGGTTGACCCGATGCAGCGGCGCCATGCGGATCTCGTCCACCGGCCGGGTGTCGGGCGCTGGCACCGCCTGCTGCATCGCGCGCAGCTGCGCGTACTGCGGCGGCGGCAGTGCCAGTGGGGCCAGCCGGTCGGCCACCTTGCGCGCGGCGGCCTCGCCGATGGGCACGGGCTCGAGCAGGTGGTCGAAGTCAGTCGCGGAGAACTCGCCCAGCGCGGGCTCGATCAGCACGTCTGTCGGGCGCAGCGATGCCAGCGACGCGCGCACGTTCTGCTCGGTCAGGATATTGAGCATCTGGCCGGTCACGCCGATGATCGAGTTCAGTTCCTCGCGCTTCATCAGCGGCGTGCCCAGGTTCACGGCGATCACGATATCGGCGCCCATGCTGCGCGCGACGCCGACCGGGAGGTTGTCAGTGAGCCCGCCGTCAACCAGCAGCCGGCCCTCATACTCGGCCGGCGCCACCGCGCCCGGCACCGACATGCTGGCACGCATCACGTTGGCCAGTTCGCCCTGGCTGAATACCACCGGCGTGCCCGCCACCAGGTCGGTGGCGACGGCGCGGTAGGGAATGGCCAGCTTGTCGAAATCGCGGTAGCCGGGCGCGCGCGCCAGCTGGCGCAGCACGGTTTCCAGCTGCACGCCCGAGACCGCGCCCTTGGGCAGCAGCAGGCCCCTGGCCTGCACGCCGATCTCAGGCGTGACCAGGTTGGTGAAGTCATCCTGCTTGCGGCGGATGGTCAGGTCCTTGCGCGGCGGGCGTTCCTTGAAGATCTTGTCGGTGCTCAGGCCGCCGACCAGCCGTTCCATCTCGGCGGGCGACATGCCGGTGGCATAGGCGCCGCCCACCAGCGAACCCATGCTGGTGCCGGCGATGCAGTCGACCGGGACGCGCAGTTCTTCCAGCACCTTCAGCACGCCGATATGCGCGGCGCCGCGCGCGCCGCCGCCGGAAAGCACCAGGCAGATGCGCGGGCGCGTGCGACCGGCGGGCAGTGGCGTGGCGAGCGTCGCGGAAGGGTCGGCGACACTGTTCTCCGGCACGGCGGCCGCAGAAGGCGCGCCGGCGGCCATGGCTGCGCCGGCCGCCAGGGCGATGGCCGCGGGCAGCAGGGTGCGCAACCATTGGAGTGTGGCTGCCTTCATGGCGTTGTCATGTCCGCAGTCGGCGCTCGCGTGCGGCGCCAGTTTCCCTGCCTGTCCGCGGCCGGGTCGGGCCTTGGACTATCTTCGGGCAAAACGCCCCATTCGGGGCCGTGTTCGGCACACTGTGCAAAAACAATTCATCACCCCGCTCGGAAGCGTGCAGATCGCCGCCACGCCAGCCGTGCGTCGCGCATGGCCCGCGCAGCGACTAAGATGGACGCAGGCAAGGCTACTGGGGGGTGTGTGTACGGTTACTTCTTTTGCCAGACCGCCGCGGGCCAGCTCACGCTGATCCCACGCGAGAAGGACTGGATGCTGATGCTGGGCAATGGCGTGATGGGGAGGTTCCCGGATGCCCAGGCAGCGGTGGATGCCCTGCACGGCGGCGCACTGCAAGTGCAGGGCCGGCGCATCGATGCCAGCGCGCTGGGCGTGCCGGCGCGGGCGCACGACTGGTTCTACCACGTACTGAGCCGCTGAGGCGGCGCACCGGCGGGCATGCTGGCCTGCCAGAGGGGAATCGCCATGACTGCCCTTGTCGAGTGGACCCGCGAGCATACCTGCCGGCTCTTTCCGATGTCGGCCGAATACAGCCCCGGCGGCGGCAGCCAGGTGCAGGTCAGCTGGCAGGCCGAGCCGGCGGGCTCGCCCGGACGTTGCCGCATGAGTGCCGCGCTGCAGTTCGACCAGAGCGTGATCGACGCCGTCTACCTGGCCGACCCCATCGAACTCGACCGCATCGGCGCCAGGCTGGCGCGGCTGGTGTCGCGCTGGCTTGCCGATGACGACATCGCCTGCCTGGCCGGCACGGCGCTGGTGATCCCGGTGGGCGAGGTGTTGCTCGGCCACTGAGCGGCGCGGTGAGGGGCGCGGGCGGGGTGTGGCCGGCGGGAATATACTGGCGGCTGATTCCGCCATTGGCCTGTATTCGCGAGCTGTACGTGTCCCAAGTGCCCCCCGACGACCCCCGCCCGGTGCCGCCAGAGCGCCCGGGCGATGACGATTGCTGCGGCTCCGGCTGCGATCCCTGCATCTTCGATTACTACTACCAGGAGCTGGACCGCTACCGCGAGGAACTGCGCGCCTGGGAGGCGCGCCAGGCCGCGCGCCATGCCGAGGACCCGGCCAGTTGAACGCTCCGCTGCATTTCCCCCAGACCGCTGAAGCCGCCGAGTCCGCGCTGCTCGACTTCGTGCAGCGCCATCCGCGCCTCTTCGTGCTGACCGGCGCCGGCATCAGCACCGACTCCGGCATCCCCGGCTACCGCGATGCGCGCGGCCAGTGGCAGCGCTCGCCGCCGATTACGCTGCAGGCCTTCCTCGGCTCGCACGCCGGACGCCAGCGTTACTGGGCGCGCAGCATGCTGGGCTGGCCGGTGGCGTGGCAGGCGCGGCCCAATGATGCGCACCATGCGTTGTCGCGGCTCGGCGAGCAAGGGCGGCTGACCGCACTGGTCACGCAGAATGTCGACGGCCTGCACCAGCGCGCCGGCAGCCAGGGCGTGATCGAGCTGCACGGCAGCCTGGCCAGCGCCATCTGCCTGGACTGCGGCGCGCGCCATGACCGCGCCGGGCTGCAGGACTGGCTGCTTGCGCAAAACGCCGCGCTGCGCGACGTGATCGCCGAGCCTGCCGCCGATGGCGACGTGCATTTCGAATCGCCGCTGTTCGCGCAGTTCTGCGTGCCCGAGTGCGGGCGCTGCGGTGGCGTGCTCAAGCCCGACGTGGTCTTCTTTGGCGAGTCCGTGCCGCGAGCACGCGTCGATGCCGCGCGGGCGGCGCTGGAAGCCGCGGACGCGATGCTGGTGGTGGGCTCGTCGCTGATGGTCTATTCCGGCTACCGCTTCTGCGTGTGGGCCGGCCAGATGGGCAAGCCGGTGGCGGCGCTCAATCTCGGCACCACGCGCGCGGATGCGATGCTCGCGCTGAAGGTCGAGGCGGGTTGCGCGCCGGCGCTGCAGGCGCTGGTGAAGCAACTGGAGCAGGGCGCGGCGGGCTGAGTACTGGCCGCAACGCTCATCCACGTCGAAACACGCCGTTTAGGTGCGTTTAGGTGCCATTGACGCGGCCCCCGCACAGGCATAGCATCGGCAGACCTTCTGTTCGAAGTTTTTTCTCTAATCCCGCCATGACCGCAGACCGCCAACGCCCCGTCAACGCCGCGCCCCCGTGCGACGCGTTGCCGTGCGCGCGTCGCCAGCCTGCGTTCGCTTCTGTCGCACCGCCGCCGCCGTTCTCCGGCGGCGCGCACCCGCCCCCGCCGCCGCGCGGCTGACGGGCACGCACCGCAGCCTCCCTCGTCTCCGGTAATTCCGCATCCGTGTGCCTGCGCGCACGGCAGCCGCACGCCTGTGCGCGCCTGTCGTTCGCCCGTGCGCACGCCTGCGCCGGAGCCTGCCATGCTGACGACAGATGACCTCCATGACGATCGAAAAAGACTGCGCGGCGCAATTGGGCGCCGCGACCGACACACGTAACCAGGCCTCCGACTGGGCCACGCCGCTGTTCGTGCTGCTGTGGAGCAGCGGCGCGATTGCCGCCCGGCTGGCGCTCGACCACGCCACGCCGTTCGCCCTGCTGACGCTGCGCTTTGCGCTGGTGCTTGCCGTGCTTGGCGCCATCGGCCTGGCGCGGCACCAGATGCTGCCGCCACGCGGAGAACGGCTGCACGCGGCGCTGACCGGGCTGCTGCTGATCGGCGGCTATTCCGTGTTCTACTTCCTCGCCCTCGACCACGGCATGACGCCTGGCGTGCTGGCCACCGTGCTCGGCGCGCAGCCGATGCTGACGCTGCTGCTGACCGAGCGGCGCTTCTCCGCGCTACGCCTGGCCGGACTGGCGCTGGCGCTTGCAGGGCTGGCGCTGGTGGTGGCCGAAAGCTTGTTGCTGGCGCGGCTGTCGCTGGGGGGCGTGCTGTGCGCGCTGGCCTCGCTCGCCAGCATGACGGTGGGCGCGATCCTGCAGAAGCGCATCACGCGCGCGCCTGCCGAAGTGCTGCCGCTGCAGTACGGCGCGAGCCTTGCGGCATGCCTGCTGTGCCTGCCGTTCCAGCCTTTTGCGTTCGAACCAGCGCTGGCGTTTGCGCTGCCGCTGCTGTGGCTGACGCTTGGGATCTCGATCGGCGCGACGCTGCTGTTCTATCGGCTGATCCGCGCGGGCAACCTGGTCAATGTGACCAGCCTGTTCTACCTGGTGCCCGCGGGCACGGCGTTGCTGGACTACCTGCTGCTCGGCAACCGGATGGCGCCGCTGGCGATTGCGGGAATGTTCGCGGTGCTGGCTGGACTGGCGCTGGGGTTCCGCGGTGGGCGGGGGTGAGGCCGGGGTGAGCATGCGAGGACGGACGCTGGCCGCACGCCGGTGTAGCCTACCGCTGCTTCACCTCCACCCGCACCTCGTCCTTGCCCACCGTGATCGCGCCCGGCTCCACCTCCTGGCCGCCGAAGCGCAACTCCTCGGGCTTGAAGGTGTACACCGGATAGTCCTTCAGCAACTGCTGCGCAACCACCGCACCGATCGCATTGAGCTGCTCGCGATACTGGGCCATGCCGGCCACTTCCACCTGCTGCACGGTCGGGTTGTCGAGCAGCACCGCGCGTTTGGCCGGGTCGTAGCGCACGCCGCTGTTCAGCGAGAGCTTGCCGTCCACCGGCGGCGAAGGCAGCAGGGCGTTGGTCAGGCGCGCGTCGACCTGGGTGGTCACGCGGTTGTTGGCCTCATCGAGCACCAGGCGCGGATGGCTCAGCTGCACGCTGACCACTTCGGCATAGCGCAGCGTGGCCGGAAAGCGCTTTTCGAGGGCGGTCTGCAGTTCCTGGCGGCTCAGCGTGTATTCGCCGGTCCAGACGTTGTAGCCGGCCAGTGCGGAGGTGGCGGTGGCGATGGTGGCCGCGGCGAGGAACAGGGAAGGGCGCAGGCGCATGTGGCGAATGGTGCGCGCCTGGCAGGCGCGTCGAGGGATGGAGTCAGCCAGTCAGACCGCGCGCGCGGGATGGCGTTCCGTCACATGGCCAATGGGTCCGTGCCGGAGCGGGCCGCGGAGATCAGTAGTGCGGCGGAATTTCCTGCTGGGGATCGGCCTCGGCGGCCGTGGTGGCGGCGCTGCGCACCTGCTGGTACAGCGCGCGGAACTGCTCCTGCAGCAGGTCCATCTGCTGCTGCTGGCGGGCCACGGTGGCGTTCAGGGTTTCAAGCAGGTCTTCCTGGAAGGCGAGCTTGATTTCGAGTTCGGTGATGCGGTCGTCCATGGCGTGGTCTCGTGGGTTTCTCCGGCAGGCGGCGCATTGTAAGCCCGGGGCGCGTCCCTGCCGGGAAACCCGCACGAAACCTCACCACTCGCCGCCTACTTCGGCGCGGTCAGCAGCAGCCACATGATGCCGAAACGGTCGGTGACCATGCCGAACTGATCGGCAAAGAAGGTCTTGTCCAGCGGCATCACCACCTGGCCGCCTTCCTTCAGGCCATTGAAGGCCTTCTCGACCGCGGCCTTGTCAGGGTAGTTGATCGACAGGCCGAAGCCCTGGAAGTTTGGCTGGTTCGAGCAGCGGCCATCGGAGGCCATGATCACGCTGTCGCCGATCTGGAACTCCATGTGCATGACCTTGTCTTCCGTGCCGGCCGCGGGCTGGCAGCCCGGGCTGGCCTTGTCGGCATCCGGGTTTTCCTTGAACGTCATCCGCATGTTGACCTTGGCGCCGAGGGTCTGCTTGTAGAACTCGACGGCTTCATCGCAACGGCCTTCGAAAAACAGATAGGGCTGGACTTGCATGACAACTCCTGTAGGTAGGCCGCCGCGAAAGGCGCCCTGGATATCGGCATGGCGCGTGAGAACCGGCGCGCTGGCAACTGGCGCACGCATTTGTGTACGCCGTCCACAACACCTTAGCAAACAAAATGGAAGGCGTCCACATCAATTGGCGTCAGCATTTCTGGTGCCCGAGGCGGGCACCATGCGGCGCTGCACTAGAATGGCCGCCACATCGCCAATCCTTCGACCTTGCCGGGACAAACGGAGTTGCCTTGCGTTACGAACTGACCGACCTGCGCCTGTTCCAGGCCATTGCCGACGCACAAAGTCTCTCCGGCGGCGCATTGGCCACGCATATCACTGCCTCAGCGGCGAGCTATCGCCTGAAGAACCTGGAGCATGCGATGGGCACGTCACTGTTCGTGCGCAATGCGCGCGGCATGGAGTTGACACCGGCTGGCGAGACGCTGCTGGTCCACGTGCGCGAACTGCTGCTTGGCGTCGAGCGCATGCATGGCGAAGTCGGACGCTTCTCGGCGGGGTTGAAGGGCAATATCCGGTTGCTGGCCAACAGCAGTTCGCTCAACGGCTTCATCATCCCGAGCGTGAGCCGTTTCCTGCTGGCCAATCCCGACGTGAACATCGATCTGGAGGAACGCGCCAGCCAGGCGATCCTGACGGCGGTCGCGGCGCACGAAGCGGACGTCGGCATCCTTGCCGGCGATTTCGAGACCAGCGGCGTGCGTTCCGTGCGCTATGCGCGCGACGAGCTGATCCTGGCGGTGGCCGCGGACCACCCGCTCGCACGCGAGCCGGAGGTGCGCTTCGGCGCGGCGCTGGCGTTCGACTTTGTCTGCATGAGCCGCACCAGCAGCAACTTCCTGTTCCTGCGCGACATGGCGCAGCGCGCGGGCAAGAGCCCCAACGTGCGGCTGCATGCGCACAGCTTCGATGCGGTGCTGTCGCTGGCGGAAGCCGGGGTCGGGGTGGCGCTGGTGCCGCGCAGCGTGGCGGCCCAGGCGCTGCGCGAGGCACGCGTGGTCGGCGTGCGGCTGGCCGAGCCGTGGGCGCTGCGCGAACTGAACCTGATCGTGCGCGCCGACGGCAAGCTGCCGGCATTTGCCGAGGCGTTCGCGCAGTTCCTGCTGAACGATCCACGCGTGGTCGCCACGCGCGAAGGCGGCGCCGTGGCCAGCACGGCGCCGTAGCAACGCCTCAGCGCTTGCGATTCAGGAAGGTCGCCATGTGCTGCTGCGGCTCGCCGGTGTCGAAGGCGCTGCCGAACTCGGCCACACTGTTGTTGATCGACACATCCAGCGGCGCATCTTCCCACTCGCGCAGCAGGCGCTTCTGCTGACGCAATGCCACGGGGCCGAAGCCGGCCAGCAGCGCGGCCACGCGCTCGACTTCCAGGTCCAGTTCCGCCAGCGGCACCACCCGGCTGACCAGGCCCCACTGCAGCGCCTCGGCGGCGTCAGTGATCTCGCCGGTCAGCAGCATCCACGCCGTGCGCGCATTGCCGATCAGGCGCGGCATCAGCGCGGCGTGGATCACCGAGGGGATGCCGACCTTCACTTCCGGCATGCCGAGCTGCGCATTGTCGGCGGCGATGCGGATATCGCACGCCAGCGCCAGCTCCAGCCCGCCGCCGAGGCACCAGCCCGGCATGCGCGCGATCACCGGCACCGGCAAGTGGCGCACCGCGTCGCACAAGAGGCGCAGGCCGCTGATAAACGCTTCGGCGCTCTCGCGGTCCAGCGCCGCCATCTCCTTGATATCGGCGCCGCCCACAAATCCCTTCTCGCCCGCGCCGCGCAGCACCAGTACGCGCACGGCGTCATTGGCGGCCAGTGCTTCGACGGCGCGCGTCAGCGAGGCGATCACCGGCGTGCTCAAGATGTTGAGGGAACCCGCGTCGCGGATGGTGACGGTGGCAATGCCGCGCGCGTCGATCTCGACGCCGGCGTGTTGTTCGTGCTGTTGTTCGCTCATGTCGGTCCTTGCTTACTGCAGCTTGGTGAAGTGGATGTCCTCGACCACCTTCTTCCAGTGCGCGTTCTGGCCGCGCACCAGCTCGGAGAAGGCCTGGCGCGAGGTCGGCGCCGGGATCGCGCCCTGTGTCTCGATGGCGGCGACCACTTCCGGCTCGGCGAGCACCTTGCGCACGGCTTCGTTGAGCTTGTCGAGGATCGGCGCGGGCGTGCCGGCGGGAGCGCCAAGGCCGAACCACGAGGGGTTGTTCATCGCCGGCAGCCCGGCTTCGGCGTAGGTCGGCACATTGGGCAGCACCTTCAGGCGCTGCTTTGCCGCCACCGCCAGCGGCTTCAGCCGACCGCCCTGGATCAGGCCCGACGACGACGGGATATTGTCGAACACCACCTGGATCTGGCCCGCGACCGCATCATTGAGCGCCGGGCCCAGGCCCTTGTACGGCACGTGCAGCAGTCGCGTGCCGGTGGCGTTCATGAACAGCTCGCCATTCATATGGCTCAGCCCACCGTTGCCGGACGAGCCAAACGAGTACTTGCCCGGATTAGCCTTCAGCAGCTTGATGAACGCCGGCAGGTCCGTGGCCGGGAACGACGGGTTGACCACCAGCACGTTGGGCACGTCGGCCAGGTTGCTGATCGGTGCGAAGTCCTTGACCGGGTCGTAAGCGGTCATCAGGTAGACGTTGGGATTGACCGCGTGCGAGCTCTCCACCTCCATCACCAGCGTGTAGCCGTCAGCCGGCTGCTTGGCCGCATAGGCGCTGCCGACCGCGCCGCCGGCGCCGGGTCGGTTCTCGACCACCACCGGCTGCCCCAGCACCGGCCCCAGGCGCGTGCCGACGATGCGGGCAATGATGTCGGTGGTGCCGCCGGCGGCGTAGGGCACGATCAGCTTGATCGGCCGGTCTGGGTAGACGGCGGCCTGCGCGGTACCTGCTATGCCGAGCAGGGCAATGGCGATAAGAGTTGGCTTCATTAGGTGGTCTCCGTGTCAGGGTTATCGGTCTTGTGGTGTTGGTCAGCTCGCCGGACTGTGCTCGCCGAGCAGCGGCGGCGGTGGCAGCGGGCCGTCGTGCCCCGCCAGCATCGGGTTGCGCACCATCGGCACGCGGCCCATTACGGGGTGCTCGGCCACCTGCATCAGGCCGCGGTGCTGCACCTGCGGATGGGCGAAGACCTCATCCATGGTGTGGATCGGCCCCCAGGGCACGCCGTTGGCATCGAAGGCCTCGGTCCATGCAGCACGGGTGCGCGTGGCGAAGACTTCCGTCAGCAGCGCGCGCAGCGCCGGCAGGTGTTCGATGCGCGCCGAGTTGGTGGCATAGCGCGGGTCCTGCGCCAGTTCAGCCAGGCCAGCCACGATGCAGAAGCGGGCGAACTGGCCGTCATTGCCGATCGCCAGAATCAGGTGGCCGTCGGCGCAGCGGAACACTTCATACGGCGCGCAGTTCGGATGCGCGTTGCCGCTGCGCTGCGGGTTCTGGCCGGACACCAGGTAGTTGGCGGCCTGGTTGGCGTTCATCGCCACCGCCACGTCCAGCAGCGCGATATCGAGTTGCGTGCCCATGCCGGTGGCCTGGCGCTGGTACAGCGCGGCCAGCACGGCCGAGGTCGCATACATGCCGGTGCTCAGGTCCACCACCGCCACGCCGGTGCGCAGCGGCCCGGCGCCCGGCGCGCCGTCAGGCTGGCCGGTATAGCTCATCAGCCCGCCCATGCCCTGGAACACGTAGTCATAGCCGGGCTTGTCGGCCATCGGCCCGCTCTGGCCGAAGCCGGTGATCGACAGGTAGATCAGCCGCGGATTGATCGCCTTGAGCGTGTCGTAGTCCAGCCCGTAGCGGCGCAGCGTGCCGACCTTGTAGTTCTCCACCAGCACGTCAGCCTCGCGCGCCAGTTCGCGTACCTGCGCCGCACCCTCGGGCGTGCCGTAGTCGATCGCGACCGAGCGCTTGCCGCGGTTGCAGCAGATGAAGTAGCCGGACAGGCGGGCATCGCCCTCGGTGCCGGGCGACTCCAGGTAGGGCGGACCCCAACCACGGGTATCGTCGCCCCGCTGCGGGTGCTCGACCTTGGTCACCTCGGCGCCCAGGTCGGCCAGGTTCTGGGTACACCAGGGACCGGCCAGGATGCGCGACAGGTCCAGGACACGGACCCCTGCCAGGGCGCGATGCAGCATGATGACTCCGCTTTCGAACGACTATGCGGCGGAGTATAGGGAGGGGCTTCCAGGCGAACCAGTCGAGAGTTTTGAAAGGCGCGTTCGCGGGATTTCAACGCTCAGGGACGCTGCAGTACGGGTGGCGCCGCCGCCCCGGCCTGCCCCGCCGTTTGGCGCGTGGGCGCTGCCGTGTCACAATTCGCGTTTGGCACTGACTCGGCACGTGACTCGGCCGGCCGCGTCGCCGTGCTTCCCGCCGCCCTGGCGCGTGCAGTGGAAGCCCGCCCAAGAGCCGACAAATTCACTTAGATTTTCTGGCGATGACTACCATCCTTCAGCACATTCCTTCCGGCCAGCGCGTCGGAATCGCCTTCTCCGGCGGCCTTGACACCAGCGCGGCACTCCTCTGGATGCGCCAGAAGGGCGCCGTCCCCTACGCCTACACCGCCAACCTGGGCCAGCCGGACGAGCCCGACTACGACGACATCCCGCGCCGCGCCAAGGCCTACGGCGCCGAGGAAGCCCGCCTGGTCGACTGCCGCACGCAACTGGTGGCCGAAGGCATCGCCGCCATGCAGTGCGGTGCGTTCCACATCTCCACCGCCGGCATCACCTACTTCAACACCACCCCGATCGGCCGCGCCGTCACCGGCACCATGCTGGTCGCCGCGATGAAGGAAGATGGCGTCAATATCTGGGGCGATGGCAGCACGTTCAAGGGCAATGACATCGAGCGCTTCTACCGCTATGGCCTCCTGACCAACCCCGGCCTGCAGATCTACAAGCCGTGGCTGGACCAGCAGTTCATCGACGAACTGGGCGGCCGCGCCGAGATGTCCGAGTTCATGCGCCAGAACGGCTTCGACTACAAGATGTCGGCCGAAAAGGCGTACTCGACCGACTCCAACATGCTGGGCGCCACCCACGAGGCCAAGGACCTGGAGCACCTGGATTCGGGCATCCGCATCGTCCAGCCGATCATGGGTGTGCAGTTCTGGCGCGATGACATCGAAGTGAAGCGCGAAGAAGTGACCGTGCGCTTCGAGGAAGGCCAGCCGGTCGCGCTGAACGGCCAGACCTTCGCCAACAGCGTCGACCTGTTCATGGAAGCCAACCGCATCGGCGGCCGCCATGGCCTGGGCATGAGCGACCAGATCGAGAACCGCATCATCGAAGCCAAGAGCCGCGGCATCTACGAAGCCCCGGGACTGGCGCTGCTGTTCATCGCCTACGAGCGCCTGATCACCGGCATCCACAACGAAGACACCATCGAGCAGTACCGCGACAACGGCCGCCGCCTGGGCCGCCTGCTGTACCAGGGCCGCTGGTTCGACCCGCAAGCCATCATGCTGCGCGAAACCGCCCAGCGCTGGGTGGCCGGCGCCATCACCGGCGAAGTCACCATCGAACTGCGCCGCGGCAATGACTACTCGATCCTGAACACCACCTCGCCGAACCTGACCTACAAGCCGGAACGCCTGACCATGGAGAAGGGCGAGTCGATGTTCACGCCGCTGGACCGGATCGGCCAGCTGACGATGCGTACGCTGGATATCGTCGATACGCGCGAGAAGCTGCAGACGTATGCCAAGTCCGGGCTGCTGTCGACGAAGGTGAGTGCTTCGTTGCCGAAGCTGGAAGACTGAGCGGGGCGCTGAAGGGCGCAACGCTGGCAGTAAGAGGACCGGCACCTTTGGGTGCCGGTTTTTTTGTGCACCCAGCTCCGTGCTTCGGACTGTGGACGGACGGCCTCGCTTGTTGCTGTGTAGAGTTACGGAACACTGAGCAAGGCTTGTATTCATGTCGCCCGGTCTAATCCTTCCTGCCACCATCCTCGCCGTTGCCAGCGCCGCGACGCATGACTTCTCCAAGCAACTGCGCGACGAAATCCAGTTGCTGGCAGGCCTCGGCGTAGAAGGCGACGCCCACGCCGGCCAGACCGTCAAGCACCGCTCGCGTGTACGCGTCGACCCGACGCAACCCAACCTGCGCCAGGTCCACCTGATCGGCACCGAGCTTCACGCCGAACTGGCACGTGCCGGCTTCGACGTCGGGCCTGCCGATCTCGGCGAGAACATCACCACGCAAGGCCTCGACCTGTACGCGCTGCCAGTTGGCACGCAGCTAACGCTGGGCGAAAGCGCCATTATCGAACTGACCGGCCTGCGCAATCCCTGCGCACAGATCGAAGCCTTCCAGCCGGGTTTGCTCGCACAGGTACTCGGGCGGGCTGACGACGGCACACTGATTCGCAAGGCCGGCGTCATGGGCATTGTAATCGCGGGCGGCGTGGTGCGTGCTGGCGATGCAATCGCCGTCAGGCTGCCGCCGCCGCCACATCGCGTCCTGGAGCGCGTCTGACGAGGGCCACCGCAAGGCCATCCCCACCGGCGTACACTGTTGCATCCCGACTTCCGGAGACCCGCACCCATGTCCGCCCTGCGCACCCTCTATCCCGAAATCGAGCCCTATCAGAACGGCACGCTGGACGTCGGTGACGGGCATGTCATCTACTACGAGCGCGTTGGCACGCCGGGCGCCAAGCCGGCGGTGTTCCTGCACGGCGGCCCGGGTGGCGGGATTTCGGCGGACCATCGGCGGCTGTTCGATCCGGCGCGCTATGACGTGCTGCTGTTCGACCAGCGCGGCTGCGGAAACTCGACGCCGCATGCCGGGCTGGAGGCCAACACCACCTGGCATCTGGTGGACGATATCGAGCGCCTGCGCGCGCTGGTGGACGTGGAGCGCTGGCTGGTGTTCGGGGGCTCATGGGGCTCGACGCTGGCGCTGGCATATGCGCAGAAGCATCCCGAGCGTGTCAGCGAGCTGGTACTGCGCGGCATCTACACGGTGTCGCAGGCGGAGCTGGACTGGTACTACCAGTACGGCGTGTCGGAGATGTTCCCCGAGAAGTGGGAGCGCTTCCAGGCGCCGGTGCCCGAGGCCGAGCGCGGCAACATGATGGCCGCCTACCGCAAGCTGCTAACCGGCGACGATCAGGACAAGCAAGTGGAAGCCGCGCGCGCGTGGAGCGTCTGGGAAGGGGGGACGATCACACTGCTTCCAGATGCCGACAACAGCGCCAAGCACGCCGACGGCCATTTCGCGCTGGCCTTTGCGCGGCTGGAGAATCATTACTTCACCCACCGCTGCTGGCTGGAAGACGGGCAACTGCTGCGCGATGCAAAAAGGCTGGCCGAGATCCCCGGTGTGATCGTGCACGGCCGCTACGATATGCCGTGCCCGGTGCGCTATGCCTATGCGCTGCACCAGGCGTGGCCCAAGGCCGATTTCCATCTGATCGAAGGCGCCGGCCATGCATGGACGGAGCCAGGCATTCTCGACCAGCTGATCGCCGCGACCGACCGTTTTGCGGCAGCGGGATGACCGACTGGCCGCGTACAACCACAAGACCAGGAGACAACGCATGCAACTGTTCGCCCACCCGTTCTCTTCCTACTGCCAGAAAGTCCTGATCGCGCTGTACGAGAACGCGATCCCGTTCGAGTTCCGCATGCTGTCGCCCGACCATGAGCAGAACATGGTTGAGCACGCCGAACTGTGGCCGCTCAAGCGCATGCCGGTGCTGGTCGATGGCGATCGCACGGTGCTCGAATCCAGCATCATCATCGAGTACCTGGACATCCATTACCCCGGCACGGTGCGATGGCTGCCTGAATCGCCCGATGCGGCGCTCGATGTCCGCCTGCTCGACCGTTTCTTCGACCAGTACGTGATGACGCCGATGCAGCGCATCGTGTTCGATTTCATCCGCGCGGAGGCGCATCGCGATGCCTTTGGCGTGGCCGAAGCGCACAAACAGCTCGAGACGGCCTACGCATGGCTGGAGCAAACGCTGCCCGGCCGCGAATGGGCCGCGGGCAGTGACTTCACGCTGGCCGATTGCGCGGCGGCGCCCTCGCTGTTCTATGCGGACTGGGTACATCCGATCCCCGCGGACTGCGCCAACTTGCGCGCCTACCGCAGCCGGCTGCTGGCGCGGCCGTCGTTTGCGCGTGCAGTGGAGGACGCGCGTCCGTACCGCGGGTTCTTCCCGCCCGGCGCACCGGATCGGGACTGAGCGCAGGCACCCGGAGATTCGAGCCGATGGACCGCCTTGCCGCGATGGAAACCTATGTCAGCGTGGTCGAGGCCGGCTCGTTCTCGGGCGCGGCGCGCCGGCTCAATCTCGGCCAGCCCGCGATCTCGAAGACCATCGCGCAGCTTGAAGCGCGACTGGGCACGCGCCTGCTGCTGCGCTCCACGCGCGGGCTGACGCCGACCGATGCGGGGCAGCGCTATTACGAGTACGCGCGGCGCGCCATCGAGCAGGTGGACGAGGCCGAGGATGCGGTGCGCACCGCGTCGCAAGCCCTGTCCGGGCGCCTGCGGGTATCGGCGGCGGTGACCTTTGCCCGGCTCCATGTATTGCCTGCGCTGAAGACCTTCATGGCGCGCCACCCGCAGCTGGAGATCGATATCGCGCTCGACGACCGCAATATCGACCTGCTTGAAGACGGCACCGACGTCGCGCTGCGCATGGGGGTGCTCGACGACTCCACCATGACCGCGCGACGCATCGGCCGCAGCCCGCGGCTGGTGGTCGCCACGGCCGCCTACCTTGCCGAAGCCGGCGAGCCTGCCACGCCTGCCGAGCTGAGCCGGCACGAAGCCATCGTCTACACCGTGCGTGGCGGCGGCGAATCCTGGTCGTTCACGCGCGACGGGGCGGAAGTGGCGGTGATGGTGTCAGGCCGCCTGCGCGTCAGCGCCGCCGAGGGCATGCGCGCCGCAGTGCTGAGCGACATGGGCCTGGCCGTGGCCTCCGCCTGGATGTTCGCCCCGGAGCTGGCCGGCGGTCGCGTGCGCGCGGTACTGACCGACTGGACGCTGCCGCCGGTCGACCTGTGGGCAGTGTTTCCGTCCGGCCGGTTGGCCACATCGAAGGCGCGCGCGTTCGTGGCCTTCGTCGAGGAAATCCTTGCCGATGCGGGCCATGCCGGGGCCGCGCAGCCCTGACACGGCCCCACATGCCGCTCAGGCAGTCGCCGCTGCCCGCTGCAGCACCGGCAGCATCTCCGACGGATCGGGCCGTTGCGTGTAGTCGGGATTGACTTCCGAATACAGCACGATGCCGTCGGTGCCGATTACATAGCGCGCCGGCATCGGCAGGGTCCAGCTCGGATCGCCGTTGAAAGCGGGCAGGTCGTTCTTCAGCGCCTTGTACAGGTCCACCAGGTAATCCGGCAGCGCGAAGCGCAACCCGAACGCGGCAGCGGTTTCATTGCCCACATCGCTCAGCACCGGAAAGCCCAGCTGCCCCGTGCGCACAGACTTGCGGCTGTTGACCGCGGTCTGCGGCGAGATCGCGACTACGCGCGCGCCCAGCGCTTCGATCTGTGGCAACGCCTCGTTCAGCGCCTGCAGTTCCAGGTTGCAGTACGGGCACCAGACGCCGCGATAGAACGTCACTACCAGCGGTCCTTGCTGCAGCAGCGCGGCGGAAGAGACTTCGTTGTTGTCCTGGTCGCGCAGCACGAAGGCGGGCGCGCGCTCGCCGGCCTTGATCGCACGGCCTGCCTGGCCGGAAGCGATCAGCTCGGCGGTGGCGCGCTCCATGATCGGGTGGATTTCCGGCGGCGCGTTGTAGGGCGGCTTGCCGGCCTTGAAGTCCGCCTTGAAGGCATCGAGCTTGTCTTGCAGCGACATGGTGGTTCTCCGGTGTTCGATCTGGGGTGGGCGGCTGGCATCTGCCTCTGCCGCGTGGCGTGCCCTGCTTGGCTTGCCATGACCCAATGATCGGAAAACCCCGGCCTGCCCGGTAGACGGCCGGCCGGCATAGCTGCCATTCCTGCCGGGCATGGGCCCATCACGTCAGCGTGCCGGCGCCTTCAGTCGGCGCGCACGTTCGCCTTGCGGATCACCGCGGCCCAGGTGGCCGTCTCCGAGCGGATAAAGTCGCCAAACGCCGCCGGGGTACCTGCCGAGATCGTCACGCCGACCTGCGACAGTTGCTGGCGCACCGCCGGATCGGCAAGCGCCTTGTTGGCCGCCTGGTTCAGGCGCTCGACCACCGCCGGCGGCGTGCCCGCCGGCGCTACCAGGCCCCACCAGACTGTAGCGGTAAAGCCGGGCAGGCCCTGCTCGCGCATGGTGGGTACGTCAGGCAGCAGCGGCGTGCGATGCTCGCTGGCCACCGCCAGCGCCTTGAGCGTGCCGGCGCGCAGGTGCGACAACACCTCCAGCGGATTGATGTTCATGAACGACAGGCGTTCGCCGAGCAGGTCGGTGATGGCCGGCGCGCCGCCCTTATACGGCACGTGCAGCACGTTGATGGCGGCGGCGTCCTTGAACAGTTCGGAGGCAAGATGGCCGGAGCTGCCATTGCCGGCCGAGCCATACGACAGCGTGCCCGGTGCGCTCTTGGCCTGGCTCATCAGCGCGCGCAGCGAAGCCGGGCCGCGCCTGGCCGGCACCACCAGCACCAGCGGCGCCTAACCTACGCGCGCCAGCGGCGCGAAATCCTTCGCCGGGTTGAAGCCGAGCTTGGGGAACAGGCTGGCGTTGGTGGCCAGGCTGTTGGACGCCATCATGATGGTGTAGCCGTCCGGCTGCGCGTGCGCCACGGCTTCCATGCCGATATTGGTGCTGGCACCGGGCTTGTTGTCGACGATCACCGGCTGGCCCAGCACCGTTGCCATCTTCTGCCCCACGGCGCGCGCGACGATATCGACGCCGCCGCCCGCGGCATACGGCACCACCATGCGCACCGGGCGCGCGGGATAGGTCTCGGCATGCAGCGCAGGGCTGCTGAAGGTCAGGGAAGCCGCGACCAGTGCGGCCAGCGTGATGATGCGTTTCATGGGATTCTCCAGGATCGGGATTTTCGGCGCGCAGAGGCCCACGCCGTACGCGGGCGCACGGCGGGAGCGATTAGTTAGGGGATTCGTGTGGTCGGGCTTTAGCCAGGCTTGCCGGACGTGCTGTTCCACGTCGTGCCGCTGCCCGCGCTGCCGGCCACCGAATACAGCGCGCCGGGCGCATTGCGCGTCTTCTGGAAGTCTTCGAGTGACTGCCCGCGCATCGCGGCATAGATATGCAGGTTCGACACGCCGCTGACCGCGCCGAGCTTCTCCAGCAGGAAGAAGATCACGCCGTAGTGGATCATGCCGCGCCAGTCGCGCCGCGTGATCAGGTCCTGTTCCTGCGCGGTCAGGCCGGCTTCATCGTAGGTGGCCTGCGGATCGGCCAGGAAGCGCTCGCGGAACTCCGGCAGCACCAGCTGGTGCTGGTAGCGGTTGATGCGATACGCGCGCACGCTGGTTTCCAGCGTGAACGGGTAGGTGCCTTCGAGTGCCTCGATGCCGCGCAACTGGTGCCCGATATGCTCGCGCTGGCGCGCCGCACGTGCGGCCTGCCGCTGCGGATCGGTACAGGCCTCGTTCTCGTACATGGCGACTGCGATGCCGCTGAGCGGCCCCGATGCCGCGCAATCGGCGCCGCTGCTGTGCGCGCTCGGCATGGATGCAAAGGCGGTGTCGGACCGTGTTGGCACGGCGTCGGCAATCAAGATGAGCCGCAGCATCATCATCAATGGGCTGGAAGCGCTGGTGGTGGAGAGGTACACCAATGCCCGCCACTACGGCGTCGAGGACCATATGCTGCCGACGCTGGCCGAGACCTTCCCCGGCATCGACTGGCAGGCGCTGGGCGGCTACCTGTTCTGCCGCGTCGCGCAGCACGGCAAGCGGCGCGCGGAGGAAATGGCTGAAGCGGCGCGCACGGTCGCCGAGGCTGGCATCGCGCCGCTGATGGCATCGGCCATTGCTGCCAAGCACCAGTGGATGGCGGATATGGCGAAGGACGCGATCTTCGGCGGACTGTCGGAAGCCGACGGCTGGCGCGCTTAGGCCGACCGCATCCTGCAGGCGCGCCAGGCGCCGTGATTCAATGCGCCAGGGCCGCGCTGCGCACCAGCTTGCTTAGCAGCGCCGCATCCATCCGCGAGGCCATGGCGCGGTAGCCGGCATCGCCCGGATGCAGGTGATCGCCGCTGTCGAACACAAGCAGCATGGCCTCGGGCCGCGCGGGATCGCGCACCGCTGCATCGAAGGCCACCACCGCATCGAACTCGCCGCCATGGCGGACCCAGTCGTTGACCGCCAGCCGCACCGCGTCCTTGCCGGGGCTGTCATACCCGCGGATCGGCGTATCCCGTAGCGCGCCGGCAAACGGTGTGATGGTGGCGCCGATCACGCGCACGCCGCGCGCATGGGCGCGGGCGATCAGGCGGCGGTAGCCGTCGATCAGCTCGGCAGCTTGCGGGACGGCATCACCCGGCGCAAAGGTCGAGCCCGGCCAGGCGATATCGTTGATGCCGATTGCGGCGATTACCGCCCGCACATGCGGTTGGCTCAGCACATCGCGATCGAGCCGTGCCAGCGCGGATACGCCCATGCCGTCGCGCAGCAGCCGACCGCCGGAGATGCCGGCGTTGAGCACGGCGACGCCGTCGCCGGCCAGGCGCTGCGCCAGCACGTCGGGCCAGCGGCGGTTGGTGTCGGGCGTGGCAGGCCTTCGTGCGCGCCGTCGAGCTGGGCAGCCTGTCAGCGGTGGCGCGCGAGCAGCACTCGACGCAGCCGACCATCAGCAAGATCGTGGCCGCACTGGAGAAGGAGATGGGCGTCAGGCTGCTGGAGCGCAGCACCACCAGCCTGTCGCCGACCGAAGCCGGCCGTCGCTTCTACGAACGCGCGCGCCGCGTGCTGGACGAATACGGTGAAGCGGTCAGCGACGCACGCGGCCTGTCCGAGCGAGCCGCCGGCCGCGTGCGCATCAGCGCGCCGGCCAGCCTCGGCGTGCTGCGGCTCAATGCGCTGGTGCTGGCATTCCAGCAGCGCTACCCCAACGTGGAGTGGAGTTGCTGTTCGACGACCGCTTCGTCGACCTGGTGGAGGAGGGCGTCGACGTCGCGGTGCGGCTCGGCGCGACGCTGCCGCCCAATGTGATCGCCCGCCGGGTCGCGGTGTCGCAGCGGATGCTGGTGGCCTCGCCCAACTACCTGGCACGTCATCCGCGCATCCGCCAGCCAGCGGATCTGGCCCGCCACCAGATCCTGCGCTTCAGCTGGTTGGCCGCAGGCGATGACATCGTGCTCGACGGTCCTGGCGGTCAGGCGCTGGTCAGTGCGCCATGCCGCTATCGCATCAACCACTCGCTGGCAATGCGCGAGAGCTTCCTGGCAGGCGCCGGCTTCGGCCTGACGCCGGCCTGGCTGGTGCAGGACCTGCTCCACCGCGGCGCGCTGCAGCGCGTGCTGCCGCGCTGGAGCGGCCCCGCGCAGGAGGCCTTCCTGGTGTATCCGTCGCGGCGCTACCAGCCGGCGCGGGTGTGGGTGTTGCTCGACTACCTGGGGGCGGAGATCGCGCGACTGCCTGGCTTCACGCCGGTGTAAGCTGCAGCGCCCTTAGCGCAGCCTTCCGCGCGCCACCAGCACCGTCAATGGTCGCGCCAGCAGCGTGCTGGCCAGCGCCATCAGCAGCAATCCGGAAAACGCCGTGGTGCTGATGATGCGCGCGTCCAGCAGCACGGTCAGCACCACTACCTCGACCAGTCCCTTGGTCTGCAGCAGCGCACCCAGCGCAAGCGCGTCGCCCCAGCCCAGGCCCGCGCGGCGCGCAGGGAGCGCTACGCCGGCCATCTTGCCGGCGATGGCGATCGCCAGCGACACCGCGGCGATCAGCAACGTCATCCAGTTATCCAACGAGATCTCGGTGCGCAGCCCGGCGGCGAGGAAGAAGAAGGGCAGCAGCATGACCACCGTGGTCGGCTCCAGCTGCTGGCGCACGCGCTGCGCTTCGCGCGCGGGCCAGACCAGCCCGGCGACGAAGCCGCCCATCACGTGATGCAGTCCGGCGAGTTCGCCGAGGAAGGCCGAGGCCAGCACCAGGAACAGTGCCATCGCCAGCAGCATCTCCGTTTCCGGCGGGCGCCGGCGCAGCAGCCATGCCAGCGTTGGCCGCACCGCGAGAAACATGAACGCCAGGTAGGCCCCGGCTCGAGTAGCCACGGCGGCGGCGCCGTCATTGCCGCCGTGCTGCAGCAGCACCACCGTCAGGAACAGCCACACCCAGGCATCGTTGACCGCCGCGCAGCGTAAGGCCAACTGGCCTAGCGGCGTCCCCGTCAGCCGCATCTCGCGCAGCACCGCCCCCAGCACCGGCAGTGCCGTGACGGCAGTACAGATGCCCATGGCGCAGGCGAACCAGTAAGGATCGGTGCGCTCGCCGCCCACGGGCCAGCCGGCCCCGATCATCCACCACCCCGCCGCGGCGCCGAGCGCGAACGGCACGGCGATGCTGCCGAGCGAGATCTGCACGGTCGCGCGCCAGTGCGCGGGCACGCTGCCCTCGCGCAGATGCAGGCCGGTCAGGAAGCAGAACAGCGTCACCGCCAGCCACTGCAGGCCGGACAGCATCGGCAGGTGATCGGGCCCGAACAGCGCGGTCCAGCCCTGTGGCGCGAGCTGCCCGAACACCGACGGGCCGAGCAGGATGCCGGCCAGCACCTGCACGCCGACCAGCGGGAACACCGACTGCAGGCCGGCGCCGCGCCACAGCAGGTAGGGCAGTGCGACCACCAGCATCGCCTGCAGGAAGAAGATGCTGACGGCGTTCATTGCGCGATTCTCCTGATGCTTACCACTTGGCTTCCCGCACTTCCTGCAGCAGCCGGCGCAGTTCGGGTTCGAGCGCGCGGTCCTGCACGATCAGCGGGATCTCCGCTTCCAGCCGCTCGGCCAGCGGTCGTAGCCGTTGCGGCAGCGTGTAGCCCGTGCGCAGCCGCAGCGCGATGCCCTGGCGCACGGCGACCAGCATCGCGGCCGCCACTTGTTCGCTGAGGTCCAGCACGCGCAGGCAATCGCGGCTGGCGATGGTGCCCATGCTGACCTTGTCCTGGTTGTGGCATTCGGTCGAGCGCGAGAACGCGGTGGCCGGCATGGTGTGCTTGAGTGCCTCGGCGGTCCATGCCGAGGCGCCGATCTGCACCGCCTTCAGGCCGTGGTTCAGCGGCGCGTCGGCACCGGTGGCACCGGACAGGTTGGCCGGCAGCCCGTTGTTGTAGCGCGGATCGACCAGCGTGGCGAGCTGGCGGTCCGTCAGGTCGGCGACGCTGGCGACGGCGGTCTTGAGCGCGTCCATGGCGAAGGCGATATGCCCGCCGTAGAAGTGGCCGCCGTGCAGCAGGCGCTCTTCGTCGGGCTCGACCAGCGGGTTGTCGTTGGCGCTGTTCAGCTCGGTCTCGATCCAGCGCCGCGACCAGTCGAGCGCGTCTTCCAGCACGCCGATCACGTGCGGCGCGCAGCGCAGCGAGTAGCGGTCCTGCAAGCGGTTGGCGTGCCGTGGCGCGCGCGTGTCGCCCAGCAGTTGGCGGATGCGCTGCGCGGCGCGCTTTTGGCCGGGATGCGGCTTGGCGTCGAACAATGCCGCGTCGTAGTGGTAGGGGTTGCCGTCCACCGCCGCCACCGCGGCGGCAGTCAGCGTGGCGGCCAGCTTCGCCAGGTTGGCGGCGCGCTGCCACGCGAGGCAGGCCAGGCCGGTCATCACCGCGGTGCCGTTCATGATCGCCAGCGCTTCCTTGGGGCGCAGCCGCAGCGGCTCGCGTCCGATCGCGGCCAGCGCTTCGGCGGCGGGCTGGCGCCGGCCCTGGTACACCACCTCGCGCTCGCCGCACAGCGCCGCGGCGACATACGACAGCGGCGTCAGGTCGCCACTGGCGCCTACCGATCCCTCGGCGGGAATGCACGGAAGCACGTCATGGGCGAGAAATGCGGCGAGCTGCTCCAGCAGCGCGGGGCTCACCGCCGAATAGCCCTGGCACAGCGACGCCAGCCGGGCGGCGAGCACGGCGCGGGTCTCGTCGGCATCGAGCAGCCGGCCCAGCCCACAGCCGTGGAAGGTGTACAGGTGCACCGGCAGCTCGTAGGCGCGTGCGACCGGGACCGTGGTCTCGCACGAATCGCCGTAGCCGGTGGTGACGCCGTAGACGCGGCCGTCCTCCTGCAGCAGCCGGTCCAGGAAAGCCATGCCGCGCGTGATGCGGGCGCGGAAGGCCGGCGCATCGGACAGTAGGGCGCCAGCGCGGCGGTGCGCCAGAGTGGTCACCGCTTCGATAGTCAGGGGCGTGCCGTCAAAGACCACCGGCGTGGCGATATGGGCGGCATCGTAGGCAAAGTGTTCAGACATCGGTTCAGGCATTCATCATTGCAGCGGAGCGGTGCCGGATAGCACGAGCCGCCAGTAGCGGGGAACGGGCATTCCCGGCGCGGTCATTGCACGCAGGTCGTCAGAGCAGAGTGCAAGCACGTGGTTCTCGTGCAGCCACGTACAGGCATTGGCGTCCCGCGCGCCCGACGCCGCCTCGATCGTGAGCCCATGGCCCAGCATGGTGGCAAACAAGCCACCGCCGTGGCGCTTGAGTCCCGCTTCCTTCAGCGTCCACGCATGCGCAAACCGGTGCACGGTATCCGCCGGCGCGACGGTGTGGTCGGCGAGCGTGGCCCGCTCGACGTCCGTGGTGATTGCGCCATACAGCGCATCCAGTCCCTTGCGCAACCGGCACGGTTCTAGATCGAGTCCGAGCGCAGCGCCACTCACTGCGCAGGCAACCAGGTCGCCGCTATGGGAAATCGACAGTTTCGCGGGCACGCCGCCGGATACCACGGGCGGCGACTCGGCGCCGCCCGTCAGCATCCAGTCCTGCCACGCGCCGCCGAACGCTTCGGCCAGCAGCGCACGCGCCAGCCAGCGGCCGGCGACGAACTGGCTGCGCCGCCGCGCCGACTGCATCGCAGCCAGGCGTGCCAGTTCTCCTTCCGACATCCATGACTGCGCATCGGGCGCCTGCGCGGCAAGTTCCGTCACGCCCCCAAGGCGCAGCCAGGTGGTCATTACTGCGCGATCCTGGCGTAGGTGCCCTTGAGCGCAACGCCCACCACGACGGCGCCGGCGTGGCATTCATACTCGGTCGGGCTGGCGACCTCGTTCTTCTTGTAGTAGCTGACGATGTCGATCACCGCATTGGCGCCCTGCGACTTGGCCGTGTCCTGCAGCGCGATCAGCGCCGACAGCGCGGCCCAGCGGCAGCCGTCTTCATCGCTCTTGCCCACGCCGTTGGTCTTGCGGTTGGAGACGCCCGAATCCATGCGCTGCAGCACCTTGGGGGTCTTCTGGCCGGAGAGGTAGAAGCGGAAGGAATCGTCGAGCTTCTCCTTGGCTTCGGGCATGTCGAGCACTTGCTGCAGCGGCAGCATGTACTTGGTGTCGCGCGCGTGCGCGGGTGCGGACAGCAGGGCGCTGGCGCACAGGGTCATGGCAACGACAGAGAGAGCGGATTTCATAGATCTTCCTTGTTCTTGGTTGGCAATCTAGAAAGGACTTCAGTCTTCCCAACGGCGGAACACCAGCGAGGTGTTGATCCCGCCAAAAGCGAAGTTGTTGCTCATCACGTAGTCCGTGTGCAGCTGGCGCGGCGCTTCCATGATGTAGTCGAGGGCTGCGCAGCGCGGGTCGGGCGCGCTCAGGTTCAGCGTGGGCGCGAACCAGCCGTCGCGCATCATCTCAATGGTCATCCACGCTTCCAGCGCGCCGCAGGCACCCAGTGTATGGCCCATGTAGCTCTTGAGCGAGCTGATCGGCATGCCGGGGCCGAACACGGCGTGCGTGGCATGCGATTCGGCGATGTCGCCGTGGTCGGTGGCGGTGCCATGCGCATTGACATAGCCGATGCGGGACGGTTCGAGCCCGGCATCTTCCAGCGCCAGGCGCATTGCCACGCCCATGGTCTCGGCCTTGGGCTGGGTCACGTGCGCGCCGTCGCTGTTGGTGCCGAAGCCGACGATCTCCGCCACGATGCGCGCGCCGCGCGCCTGCGCGTGCTCGAGTTCTTCAAGTACCAGCGTGCCCGCGCCTTCGCCCAGCACGAGGCCGTCGCGCGCACTGTCGAACGGGCGCGGCGTGGCCTGCGGGGTGTCGTTGCAGGTGCTGGTGGCAAAGAGCGTGTCGAACACCGCCGCCTCGGTGGCGTCGAGTTCTTCCGCGCCGCCCGCGAGCATCGCCATCTGGCGGCCGGAGCGGATCGCCTCGTAGGCGTAGCCGATGCCCTGGCTGCCTGAGGTGCAGGCGCTGGACGTGGTCACGATGCGGCCGGTGATGCCGAAGAACACGCCGATATTGACCGCCGTGGTGTGCGGCATCATGCGGATATAGGTGGTCGCGCTGATGTCCTCGGTGGTGCGCTCGCTGCGCATGCGGCCGAAGTCGGCGACCGCCTCGGGCGTGCCGGTGGACGAGCCGTAGGCGATGCCGAGCTTGCCGCTGGCCAGCAGCGGGTCGCCCGCGAGGCCTGCGTCCTTCAGCGCCGCTTCGCTTGCCAGCACCGACATCAACGCCACCTTGCCCATCGAGCGCGTCAGCTTGCGCGTGTAGTGCGCCGGCAGCGCCAGCGGCGGCACGGGCGCACCCAGCAGCGTGTTCAGGCCCTTGATGCCCTCCCAGTCTGGCATGCGCACGACCGCGTTGCGTCCCGACGACAGGAAGCTGCGCACCGTGGCCCAGTCATTGCCCAGCGCGCAGATCGCACCGGCTCCCGTAACGACGACGCGCTTCACCCGAACATCCCCCCATTGACCGAGATCACCTGGCGCGTGATATAGCCCGCGTCGGGCGACATCAGGAAGGCCACGGTCGCGGCAACCTCATCGGGCGTGCCCAGGCGGCGCGCCGGGATCATGCGCAGCGCTTCGTCGCGCACGTGCTGCTCGACCATGTCGGTATCGATCAGCCCCGGCGCAACGCAGTTGACGGTGATCGCGCGTTTGGCCAGCTCGATCGCCAGCGCCTTGGTGGCGCCGATGATGCCGGCCTTGGCCGCGCTGTAGTTGGCCTGGCCGCGGTTGCCCACCAGCCCCGACACCGACGACAGCGTGACGATGCGGCCCGGCTGGCGCCGCTGCACCATCGGCATCACCACCGGATTCAGCACGTTGTAGAAGGCGTCGAGGTTGGTGTGGATCACCTCGTCCCACTCGGCGCCGCTCATCGCCGGGAAGGCCGCGTCGCGGGCCAGGCCCGCGTTGCACACCACGCCGTAGTAGCAGCCATGCGCGGCAATATCGGCCAGCAGCACGGCGGCGGCTTCATCGCGCCGGGCCACGTCGAAGCACAGCACACGGGACTTGCGGCCGCAGGCGCGCACCGAGTCGGCGACGGAGTCGGCCTCGTCGCGGCTGGCGCGGCAGTGCACCACCACGTCATAGCCGTCGCGGGCCAGCCGCAGGGCGATGGCGCGGCCGATGCCGCGGGACGAGCCCGTGACCAGCACGGTCGGATTGGTCATACGTGTTGTCCTTGCAGAAAGGCCTGCGCATCCGCAGGCTGGAAGACGGAGACGTTGGCGCGGGCGACCTCGCGGCCATCCAGCGCCAGCCGGCAGGCGAACTGGCCCAGGCCGTTGTCGCCGGTCAGCGCCGCCTGCACGCTGATGGTGAGTTCGCTGCCAACCGGGAATGCTGGCACATCGCATTCATAGCGGCGCGAACCCAGCAGGAAGCCGATGCCCGGCGGGCGTCCCGCGCGCCGGTCGCGCACGCCCGCCCACGCGGCGATGGCCTGCGCCATGTATTCGATGCCGACCCAGCCGGGCATGCCGGCCGGATCGACGAAGAGCTGTCCGGGCTGCACCGTCGCACGTGCGGTGCAGCCGTTGTCGTCGGCCTGCACCAGCGCATCGAGCAGCAGCATGGCGCCGCCGTGGGGCACCACTTCGGCGACGGGCGGCAGGGTTGGTAAATCTTGCATGCGTTATCCCTCCCCCAGCACCAGCACGCAGTTGCTGCCACCAAAGGCGAACGAATGGCTCATCACATTGCGCGGCGCGCGCCCGAGCGTGCCGCCCGGACCGGCGACATGCAGCGCCGGCAGCGCGGCATCGGCCGCGCCGTCCCACCAGTGCGGCGGCAGCCGGCCGTGCGGATTGCCGATCAGCGTGAGCCACATCAGGGCCGCTTCGATGGCGCCGGCGGCGCCGAGCGTATGGCCGGTCAATGGCTTGGTGGAACTGACCGGCACCTCGCGGCCGAGCACGTCGGCGACGGCATGCGCTTCCATCACGTCGTTGGCGGGCGTGGCGGTGCCGTGCAGGTTCACGTAGTCGATGGCATCCGCGCCGATGCCCGCGCGCGCCAGCGCCTGCTGCATCGCCAGGCGCGCGCCCTTGCCTTGCGGATCGGGGGCGGAGACGTGGTACGCATCCGACGATTCACCCCAGCCGGCCAGGCGCACCGGGCCCGGCTCGCGCGACATCAGGAACAGCGCCGCGCCTTCGCCAAGGTTGATGCCATTGCGGTTGGCCGATAGCGGATTGCAGCGCGCCGCGCTGACCGATTCGAGCGCGGAAAAGCCGGCTACGGTAAAGGCGCACAGTGTATCGACACCACCGGCAATGACCACGTCAGCCAGCCCGTGGCGCAGCAGCCGTGCGCCGGCGGCAAGCGCCTTGGCGCTCGACGAGCATGCGGTCGAAATGGTGTACGCCGGTCCCTTCGTTCCCAGCATTCCCGCGAGGAAGCTCGCTGGCGAACCCAGTTCCTGCTGGCCGTAGTGATAGCGCTGCGGAAAGGCATCGCTGCGCACCAGCGCCTGCACCGCCAGCTCGCCTTCGCGGATACCGGAGGTGCTGGTGCCCATCACCACCGCCACGCGCGCGGGACCGACGCGGGCGATCGCGTCGTCCACCGCCGGCCGCACTTGCGCCAGCGCGTCGAGCAACATGGCGTTGTTGCGGCTGCGATGGCGCGGGTCGGTGTGCGCCGGCGCAGCATCGTCGGCAAGGTCGTTCACCGTGCCGAGCAGCAGCTGGCGGCCGGGGCTGTAGCGGTCGGTGACTTCACCGGCCATGGGGGCATCCGCCTGCCACATGGCCTCGCGCACGGCATCCTGCCCGCGGCCGAGCGCACAGCGGATGCCGACGGTGTTCAGGAACGCCGTCATGCTGCACCGCCTTGCGCTGGCAGATTGCGGATCGTCAGCCGATAGCCGTCGCGGTATTGCACGAACAGCGTGGTGGCCGCATCCGGAAAGCGGATCTCGGCAACGGTTTCGGTGCCCTGGCGCAGCTGGCGCAAGGCGGGTGTCGCGTCGAAGCTCCATCCGGCTGGCAACGCGGCCCGGATCGCGTCAGCCGGCCACAGCGACAGCTGCAGGTCGCTCAGGATGAGCTCCGGCTGCAGTTCCGCGGGCGCCCATGGCGAGCGCGAGACCTGCAGGTTGGTCCCGTCCCAGCTCAGCCGCGCCAATACCTGCCCGCCGGCCACGGCAGCGAGCCGCGTGTGCGCGGCATCGGCTTCCAGCAGGGCCATCAGCTCGCGGCGCTCGGTGCGGCCCTGCATCTGGAATTCGACGGTGATGTGCTGCTGCAGCGTCAGTTCGCGCTGCAGCGATGCCGGCGGCAGGCGCAGCAGCACCGTGGCACTGGCTTGCGGCGCAGCGTGCCCGGGGGCGGCACCCGGCGCGGCGCAGCCCGCTGCCAGGGCAGCGGCCAACGCCAGCGCGGACAAGGTAAGGCGGCGCATCAGACTTTGCAGAACTCTTCCAGCACCGCCAGCCGGCGGCGCGGCTCGGCCACGAAGGGGTTGCTGCGGTCCCATGCGTAGCCCGCCAGGATCGCGGAAATCATGCCGCGGATTTCCGGGGTGGCATTGGGATGGAAGATCAGCTTCTGGAAGCGGCCTTCGTACCAGGCTTCGACAAAGACGCGGAAGCAGTCCACACCGGCCTTGAGCGGCTGCGCGAACTCCTTCTCCCAGTCCACGGTCTCGCCAGCGAGCTGGCGCACCAAGCATTGCGCGGCGAGGCTGGCCGACTTGAAGGCGATGGTGACGCCGGAGGAGAACACCGGGTCGAGAAACTCGCCGGCGTTGCCGAGCAGCGCATAGCCGTTGCCCCACAGCGATTTCACATTGGCCGAGTAGCCCGCGATCTGGCGCGCGGGAGTGTCCCACTGCGCGTTGGCGAGCAACTTGGCCAGGCCCGGCTCCTCGTTCACCAGCGCTTGCAGGCGCTCGGTCTCGGTGCCGGTGTAGCGGTCCAGGAAGGCCTTCTCGGCGACCACACCCTGCGAGCAGCGGCCGTCGGAGAACGGGATGGTCCAGTACCAGACGTCCTGGTGCTCCGGATGCACGCTGATCAGGATCTTGTTGCGATCGAACTCGCCCGGCGCGATCCGGTCTTCCACGTGGGTGAAGATCGCGCTGCGCACCGGGAAGCCCGACGGCGATTCCAGCTTCAGCAGGCGCGGCAGGATGCGGCCGAAGCCGGAGGCATCGAGCAGGAACTTGGCGCGCACCGTGTACTGGCTGCCATCCGGCGCGCGCACGGTGACCTCGGGCTGCGCGCCACTGACGTCGACGTCCTCGACCAGGTGGGAGAAGCGCACCTCGGCGCCCTGGTGCGCGGCCTCGCGGATCAGCACGTCGTCAAAGCGCGCGCGCTGCACCTGGTAGGTGGTGCCCCAGCCGGGCGAGAACTTCTCGCGGAAGTCGAACGCGGTCTGCTGCGCGCCGCGCGAGAAGGCGGCGCCGTTCTTGTACTGGAAGCCCGCTTCCACCACCGCGCGCAGCATGCCGGCCTCTTCGATATAGGCCATGCTCTGCGGCAGCAGGCTTTCGCCGATCGAAAAGCGTGGGAACGTCTCCTTCTCGATCACCAGCACCGGGATCCCGTGCTTGCGCAGCAAGCCGGCCGCGACCGAGCCCGCAGGGCCCGCGCCGATGATGACGACATCCGTGGTTTCCGTTTTCATAAGCTTCGACTCTCAATACTCAGGGACTGCGAGATGACGGCGCCAGGCTCGTGGCTCAGTGCCCGCCATGCGAATTTCCTTCCTGCGCCAGCGGCCGGAACCAGGGCGATAGCACCCAGACCGCGCCGACGCCGGCCAGCATGGTGACGCCGAAGGCATGCAGCGCCGGCGTGGACGACAGCGCCAGCAGGCCGAAAGCGAGCAGCGTACTCGCCGCGCCCAGCACGATCGCCGTCCACGATACGCCATCACCGGGGTGCTCCAGCAGGAAGATGCCGTAGTCGACGCCGACGCCCAGCAGCAGTGCCAGCGCCAGCACCGGGAACAGCTGCAGCGGCACGTGCAGCCAGCCTAGCAGCGCCACGCTGAACAGCGCCGCCAGCAGGGTCGGCACCAGCGCGCGCCAGGCGGCGCGGCCGTAACGCCACGCCAGCAGCACCGAGACCGCGGCGGCGCCGGCCAGCAGCAGCCAGGTCATCAGCACGCGGTAATGGTGCAGCAAGCCGGACAGGTCCGCCACCCGGTCAACCCATTCGACTCCCGCCACGCCGGCCACGGCGGCCTGCACCCTGGGCATGGTCTTCGGGTCGTCCAGGCCGCGCAGCAACATCACGCTGGCGTAATTGCCGTCCTTGCCTTCGCGGCCCACCCACAGGTGGCGCAGGGCCTCCGAGACCGGCTGGGCCTGCCACGTGGGCAAGGTCAGCACTTCATCGGGGCCGGCCATCTCCGCGCCGGCGACCAGGCCGGGCGAAGTGCCGGTGACGTGTGCGACGCGCTCGCGCACCTGCGCCTCCAGCGTCGACACCAGTGCCGCGTCCGCGCGCTGGCGTGCCGCCGAGGGCACCCAGTCGGACAGCGCGACAAAGCCGTCGATGCCGCCGTCCGCCATGATGCCAGCCAGCGCCGCCTTGGCGGCCTCCTCGCGCTGCAGCACCTCATCGGCGGAAGCGCCGCGCACCAGCAGGAACTGCGCCGGGCTGGGGCTGCCGAGCAGGCGGCCGGCGGTGCGCTGGGCTTCGATCAGCGCTGGGGGCGAGCTTTGCAGCTGGCGCACGTCGTCCACCACCTTCACTTGCAGCAGGCCCGGAATGATAAAGGCGGCGAGCCCCGCAGCCAGAATTAGCGTGCGGCGATCCGCAAGTGCGCGCGGCCAGCGCGCCAGGCTGTCGGCCAGCCACGCCGACAGCCGCGTCGGTCGCAGGCTGCCACGATCGAGCAGCGGGAACCACAGCACCACCGTCAGGAACGCCGCGACCAGGCCCACGGCGGAGAACAGCGCCATCTGCCGCAGCCCCGGGAACGGTGCGATGCCCAGCGCAAGGTAGGCGACCACGCTGGTCGACAGCGCCAACGTCATGCCCGGCAGCAACCGGCGCATCACGCCCGCCGGCGCGCGCCGGCCATCAGCCTGCCGCGTCACGAAGTAATGGATGCCGTAGTCCTCGGCCACGCCGACCAGGCTGGCCCCGAACACCAGCGTGATCAGGTGGACGCGGTCGAACACGGCGGCGGTCATGGAGATCGCCGCCGCGGTGCCGATCAACAGTGACAGCGCCACCAGCACGATCGGGCGCAGCGAGCGAAAGGCCAGCCACACCAGCAGCAGCACCGCCGCCAGCGAGCCCAGGCCGATCACGTTCATCTCGAAGCTGGCCTGCGCCGCCGCCGCCTCGGCGTGCAGCGGGATGCCGGCCATCACCACGCGCACCGCGTCTTGTCCCTGGCGCGCGCTGGCATTGGCGCTTGCCAGCAGGTCGCCGTAGTCGGTATCGCCGCTGACCGAGAACGCGGGTTTGCTGATGCGATAGGTCAGCAGCACCCAGTGCATGCCTTCGGCGGAGAATGCCGCCAGCCCGTCGTGCTCGCGCACGCGGGTCAGGTCCGCGCGCGACAGCCACCAGCCCTGCCACAGCCCCAGCGGATCGGCCGACCAGCCCGACAGGCTGGTGCCGGCCGAGAACTGGTACAGCCGCGCCAGCGCCTGCTGCGCCAGCGTGTCGGCATCGGTGCGGCCGAGCATGGTGCGCTGCGCGTCGGTCAGCAGGTGGTCGCGCCAGGGGCGGTAGAAGGACAGCGCAGCGTCGAAGTCAAAGGCGGCGATCTTGTCGACCGGGCGCAGCAGCTCGGGATGCGCGCCGGTGGCCTGGCCGAAGCGCTGCGCGGCCGTCTTTGCCTGCTGCCAGTCGGGCGCGCCGACCAGCACGATGATCTCGCGCGAGACGCCGTCGGCCAGCTGGCGCAGCACGCGGTCGGCGGTGGCGGCGCGCTCGCTGCCGGGCAGCAGCACCATCACGTCGGTATCGATGCGCGCGCTGCGCCAGAAGCTGGCCTGGTGCAAGGCCAGCGCCAGCACGGCCAGCAGCCAGGCGAACGCCAGCACACGGGCCAGCGGCGCCATGCCCGCCAGGCCGGCGCGGGCACGGACGGGAACGCGGTTGGCGGAATCACTCAAAGCGCTGGGCCTCCGCGGCGGAGAGCTTTGGCGCCGCCACCGGCTCGATCAAACGGATCTGGGTGGCATCGCCGCCCGCTTCCTCCAGTCGGATGCTGCGCACGAAGCGGTCGCCGCTCAGCTCGATGCGGGCAAAGGCGCGCCGGATGCCGCTGTCGGTCGGTGTCAGCGTCAGCGCCCAGCCGTCCTTGCCAGCGAGCTTCGCATCCAGTGCAAAGCGCTTCGACAACGCCGACAGGTCGCCGCGCAGCACCGCGATCATCGATTCGCCGACCAGACGCATCGCCGGCTGCTCGTCGGCGGCCAGCCGCTGCTGCACCTGGCCGTCGGCGCCGCGCACCACCAGTTCCTTTGGTGTCACCAGCAGGCTCGACACGATCGGCTCGCGCGTGGTCCAGGCCAGCCCGCGTTCGCGTGCCAGCACGAAGTCGCCGCGCGAGACCAGCGGATTGGTAAAGCCCGCAAGCTGACGCTTCTGCTCGAAGCGGCCGCGGATCACCGGCGCATCGGCCAGCCGCGCGGCGATGGCGCCGAGCGTATCGGCAGCCTGTACCGGCAACGCCGGCAGGCAGGCAAGCGCCGCGAGGGCGGCCAGCAAGGTGCGGCGCTTCATGGCTTGACCCCCAGGCGCTCCCACAGCACCGGCGGGCACTCGTAGCACATCTCGCCGGTGCGCATGTCCACTGCCACCTGCACCGAATAGCCCTTGGTCAGGCGCTCGCCGGTGGCGGCATCGCGCAGCACGTAGTCGATCTTGAGCCGGTTCTCCCACTCGACAATGGTGGCGCGCACGATCACGGCCTGGCCGTAGACCAGCGGGCGCACATAGCGCAGGCGCAGATCCACCAACGGCCACGCATAGCCGGAATCGCGCATCGCGGGGTAGTCGTACTGGAACCGCGCCAGCAGCGCGCAGCGCGCTTGCTCCAGGTAGCGCACATAGTTGCCGTGCCACACCACGTCCATCGGGTCGAGGTCGTGGAAGGCCGGGCTGAGGGTGATCTCGTGGCTGAGGTCTGGGGTCATGGCACTGTGAGGGTCGATCGCGGGCTCAGCGCGTGCGCCCGGGCGTGTTGTCCGGGGCGGCCCAGAAATCGTAGAAGTTGAACCAGTCGTACGGCGACAGCACCAGCAGTTGCGCGAGCCAGTCGGCATAGGCGGTGGCATAGCCGGTCAGCGCTTCGGCGCGGCCGGCGCGCGGCAGGCGCACTGCGCGTGCCAGTTCGGTAAAACGCAGCAGGTGGCCGTCGCCGTGGCGGATGCAGCCCATCGCGAACAGCGGGCAGTCCATCAGCGCGGCCAGCACATAGGGGCCCACCGGGAAGCGCGCCGGCGCACCCAGGAACGGGACGCTGACGGCGCGCCCGCCGTGGGCCGGCGCGCGGTCGCCGGCAATGGCGACGAATTCGCCGGCGCGGACCTTGTCGGCCAGTTCCTGCGCGGTGGCCGGCGAGATCTCGTCGACCTGGTACAGCTGCAGCGTCGAGCCCGGATCGAGCCGGGCCAGGATACGGTTGAAACGCTGCGCATGCGCGGTATGCACCAGCACCGTCAGGCGCAGGCCGGCGCGATGGCGGGCCAGCACGCGGCACAGCTCCAGGCAGCCCATATGCGCGGTGACGATGATGCCGCCCTGGCCGCTCTCGATCTGGCGCAGCATCACCTCGGCGCCTTCGCGCGTGACGTTGCCGAAGGCATAGCGGCCGCCGATTGCCAGCAGCTTGTCGAGCAGCGTGTCGGCGAACGCGTACAGGTGGCGCAGCGTATGGCGCGCACCTGGCAGCGGGCCTTGCGCGCCGGTGGCGCGATGCATGCGCCGCAGGTAGTCGAGCGAGGCGCGGCGCGCCGCGCCATGCGCGAGCCAGTAGTAGGTGACCACCGGGTACAGCACCGCGCGGAACGCCAGCCGCCCGAACAGCCGGTGGATGGTGTACAGGCACCACACGCCCCACACGCAGGTGGCCTCGCCGATGCGGCTCCAGTGGCGCGCGGGAGTGCTTGCGGGCGAAGCCGCGCCGGGTGCGGTCGTGCTCATGCCAGCTTGCGTCCCATCAGTACGGGGAGGCGCCACAGCATGCCGAAGAACAGTCGCGTATGCATCCACGAAATACGCAGGTTGTCGCGCCAGACGCGGAAGTGCGAGACGCCGTCGCTGGGATAGGTCACTGGCGTCGGGATATTGATGATGCGCACGCCGCGCCAGACCAGCCGTACCAGGATCTCGATATCGAACTCCATGCGCGGCCCGATGCGCGCGGCGCGCGTCAGCGGCACCACGTCGGCGAGCGGATAGACGCGCAGCCCGCACATCGAATCGCGCACCGTGAACGACAGCGTATGGACCCAGACCCACACGTGCGTCAGGTAGCGCCCGATCAGCCGCGCGCGCGGCACCGAGGCGTCGTAGATGGGGTTGCCGCACACCATTGCCGCCGGATTGCGCTGCGCCATATCGAGAAAGGCGGGGATGCAGCCGGCATCGTGCTGGCCGTCCGCGTCGATCTGCAGCGCGTGGGTGTAGCCCGCGCGCCAGGCGGCCTCGAAGCCGGCCATCACGGCCCCGCCCTTGCCCTGGTTCTGTCCGAGCCTGACCAGCGTGACGCGGCCGTCCGGGCGCGCGGCGAGCTCGCGCAGCACGGCGGCGCATTCGGCATTGCTGCCATCGTCGACCAGCAGGCAGGGCACCGGGTGCGCCAGGATCGCATCCACCATGGCGCCGATGGCGCGCTCGTGGTTGTAGACCGGCACCAGTACCACCGGACGGAAGTCGGCGTCAGCCATGCTCGCTCCTGAAGATGATGCGGCCGCTGGCGTGCGGGCCTGCCGCGGAGGTCAGCCGGAACGCCAGCGCGGCCTTGGCCGGCAGCCATTCCAGGTCCAGCCGCACCTGGCTGCCGGGGCGGATCACACCCTGGAACTTGAGCACGTCCAGCCGCAGGAAACGCTCGCGCGCCGGCACCGGCAGGCGCTGCGGCGCCAGCGTCATGACCCAGTCGATCTGCGCCACGCCGGGCACGATCGGGGTGCCGGGGAAATGCCCGTCGAAGATCGCCAGGTGTTCGCCGACGTCCAGCGTGGCCACGGCGGTGTTGTCGCTGCCCTCGATCCAGACCGCGCGCGGCAGGGTCTGGTGGAACAGGTCGCGCAGCATCGCCTCGGTGGTCTTGCCCTGCGCGTTGCAGGGCAGCGCCTCGATGGCCAGGTGCCAGCGCCGCGGCAGCGCGAGCGGATCGACGCCGTCGGCCAATGCCGCTTTCAGCGCGGCGATTACCGCGGGCCGGCCGGCATCAGCGAGCATGGCGGCGCCGGCTTCTGCCAGCACCACGGCCGCGGCCACGCGCGTGCCGACATCGAGGTCCACCAATACCGCGCGCGCGTCCTGCACCAGCGGCGAGGCCGCCAGCGCCTGCTCGATGCGGGTCAGCGACACGCGCTTCTCTTCGATTTTGGCGACGCGGTCGGCGCGCCCGGCCAGCACGAAGCCCTGTTCGCCGTCGGCCAGCGCACGGTCCGCGCAAACATGCCAGTCGTCATTGGGCAGGTGTGCCGAGCGCACCGCCAGGAAGCCGTCCTGCAGGCGCCATGCCACGCCGGGCAGGGCTGTCCAGCGGTCCTGCTGGCGTGCGCGCTGGCGCCAGGCGATGCCGCCGGTTTCGGAACTGCCGAAGACTTCGATGGGTGACTGGCCGAGGTGGCGCAGCGCGTCGTCCGCCGCCGTGGGCGGCAACGGCCCACCCGAGGAGAACACGGCGCACACCGCCGCGCGGGCCGCCGACCAGTCCAACGATTCAGGCATGCGGCGCAGGTGCGCGGGGCTGCTGACCAGCACTACCGGCGCGTCGCCGCACGCGGCGACGACTTCTTCATGGAAGGCGAGGCGCACCTGCGGCAGCGCGCGGCCGGCCGCCAGCGGCCACAGCACGCAGAACAGCAGGCCGTAGATATGCTGGTGCGAAACCGTGGCCAGCAGGCGGACGTCACGCGGCAGTTGTGCGCCGAAGGCGGCTTGCAGCGCGGCGGTTTCCGCATCGAGCTGCGCCAGCCGCTTATGGATGGCTTCGGGTGCCCCGGTGGAGCCGGACGTGAACAGCGTGACGCTGGTATCGTCGGGCAACAGCGGCGGCCAAGCGCCGGCATCGCCGTCGAGGTCCCGCGGCTGCAACCCCTGGGGCAGTTCGCCGGCCCAGCCGTCGGTGTGCACGCGCAGCGCCAGCAGCGTGTCCGGGCGCATGTCGCCGGGCAGCACCACGTGCTTGCCCGCGTGCCAGGCACCGAACAGGGCGGCGGCGAATTCCTGCGTGGAGTCGATATGGATGGCCCAGCGCTCGCCCGGCGCCGCGGCAAAGGCCGCGCGCCACGCACCCGCGCGCGCCAGCAGGCGGGCGGCGTCGGCATCCGCGCCGGGCTGCGCGACGCGGCGGGCAAGGGCGGCCATCGCGCCGCGGATACCCGTCCACTCAGTCATGACGGCTCCCTGCCATGACCTGCCGACGCACCAGCCACTCGCCAGCGAACATCGTGCCGATCAGCACATAGGCGATGACGCCGTTATAGAGCGCCCACACGCGATCGCTGGCAAACCACGCGGTCGCCAGCGCGATCGCCCCGTTCCAGCAGAAGAACAGGCACCACGCCGCGGTGACCTTGCGCGTGTAGGCCACGCCCGTCTGCGGCAGGTCAGGCTCGCGCAGCCGGGCCAGGCGCTCCACCACGCTGGGCGGGCGCCACAGGCTCCAGCCGAACACGGCCAGCAGCACCGCATTGACCAGCGCCGGGTAGAGCTTGAGCGGCATCGCCTCGCCGGAGGCGAGCACCGCCAGCGCGATCGCACCCGCGACCAGCGCCAGCGGGCGCCAGCCGGCGTGCCGCACCGCGGCCAGGCGCAGCAGCATCAGCGCGACCAGCAGCAATGCCACCATGCGCGGCGGCCAGTATTGCAGCCCGACATAGACCGCCACCGGGTAGCACAGCGTCAGCGCACCCAGAGCCCAGTTGCGCCACGACATCAGGCCGTCGCAGCGGAATCGGAGTCGATCAGCAGCGCCAGCGCCTGCACCACGTCCTGGATGGTGCGCACGGATTTGAATTGCTCGGGCTTGAGCGGCTTGTCCAGCATCGGCTTGAGCTTGACCAGCAGGTCGACGGCGTCGATGCTGTCGATGTCCAGGTCTTCATAGAGCCGGGCTTCCGGCCGGATGCGGTCGGCGTCGATTTCAAAGGAGTCCTGCAGGACTGCCGAAACGCGCGCAAAGATTTCGTCGTGGGTCATGGCCATGCCTACCAGCTTGAAAGAATCGGATACCAGGGGCGTACTCAGGCCGAAGCCTGTTCGGCGCGATGCGCGGTGACGAACGCCGCCAGCGTGGCAACGCTGGCAAAACGGGCGCGCACCGCTTCCTTGTCGCCGCTCATCGAGACGCCAAAGCGCTTCTGCAGCGCCAGGCCGAGTTCGAGCGCATCGATCGAATCCAGGCCCAGTCCTTCGACGAACAGCGGCGCATCGGTGTCGATGTCTGCGGGTGCCACTTCCTCCAGCGACAGCGACGAGACGATCAGTTCTTTGATTTCTTGTTCAAGCGCCTGCACGGCAAATCTCCCTGGAAAAATAATCGGTCAGCGCCAGCGTGACCTCGCGTACGGCCATGGCGTCGTCGGCGCCGGCTTTCGCCAGCTGCCGGGTGTCTATGTCTTCGCGCACGTCGATGACGTAGCGCGGCCTGCGTACCGGCACGCGGTACCACTTCTCGCCCTTGCGCAGCGTGGGCGGCTCGCAGCGGATCACCACCGGCGTCAGCGCAAAGCCGCCGCGCACCGCGATATTGGCGGCGCCGCGCTGCAGCCGCAGGCTGCCGTCGGCCGGGGTGCGCGTGCCCTCCGGAAAGATCACGAGGTTGTTGCCCGCGCGCAGCGAGGCAATGCAGTCCTGCACCATCTGCGCGCCCGAATCGTTCTGCACATAGCCGGTGGCCAGCACCGGCCCGCGCGTGAACGGGTTGCGCGCCAGCCCCGCCTTGACCACGCAGTCGGCACGGCGCGTCAGCGCGATCAGGAACACCACGTCGATCAGCGACGGGTGGTTGGCCACGATCAGCAGCCCTTCGCGCTGCAGGCGCTGCGCATTGCGCACCTCATAGCGGATCACGCCCACCGTGCACATCAGCCACAGGAACAGCCGGAACGCGTGGTGGATCACGTTCTTGCAGATGCGCTGGCGCCGCGCCGCGCTCCATGGCGCCAGCGCGAGCGCCGGGAACACCAGCACTCGCAGCACCAGCCCGCCCAGCCCGAAGCCGGAAAAGCACAGCCCGGTGGCGCAGACGCGCCAGGCGCGTTCCATTCTCTCAACCATCGCGCTCAACCATGGCGCTGCCACTGCCAGCCGGCATGCTCGCCCCGATGCCACAACTGCGCGTCGCCGGCCAGCATGAAGCGCAGTACGTCCAACCCGTGCGGCAGTTGCGGCGCCGGCACTGCCGCCGCGGGTGCATCCGCGAGCGTCAGCGTGTAGCAGGGTTCGCCCGCGCGCGGCGCGCCGAGGCGCCAGCACCAGCCGTACAGGCAGGCAGGTTCGTCCGCGAATGCGGCGTAGGGCGCGGCCACGGGTTCGTCATAGTGGACCAGCATCACTTCGGGCGCGCCGTCCGCGAGCAGGCTGCAGGCTTCGAGCAGCGCCGTCTCCACGGTATCGCGCCCGGCGGACACGGCCAGCAGGTTGCCGGTATCGGCCAGGTCGATCGAGCGCAGCGCGCCGATGGCGTTGTGCACCGACAGCCCGAACGCGGCCGGCGACAGTGGTTCGCCGGCCGCCAGTTCGCTGAGCATCGTCACCAGCCGCCCGGTATCGCCGTGGCGCGAGGCAAACACCGCCGGCACTGCGGCCGCGCTATCGCCCGGCGCGCAGCCATAGGCCGCTGCCAGCGCCACGCGCCCCAGCACGGGCAGGCGCCGGCGCAGCATCGCCGCGATCTCCGGCAGGGCCGGGGGCTGCGACGGCGGCGCTGGCAGGTGCGGGGCGGCGCTCCACGCGCGCCAGTCGTCGGCGGCGTGCAGGCCGCCCGCCCAGGCCGACCAGGCCCGGATGCCGAAGGTCACCGCCACGCCTTGCGCCGTTGCGCCGTTGCTGCCGCTCATGCCCACCCGCCTTCCGCGCACGCCGGACACCCGCGGGCCAACGGCGCGCCGCACTGGCTGCCGGAAGCGAAAGGGAGGGCATGGCGATTCATGATGCTGGCGGGAAAAATGGACGGCGGAGGGGTGGGATTTTGGCGGGCGTCATTTTACTCAAATCGACCCCGGCCGAATGTCAAAAATATCGCTGCTGTGGCGAAAATGCTTATCGGACAGCGGAGATTTATCTCAAGGCCTGCAACCCGCACGGCCTTGCCAGCATTGGCTTCACCCTACTATCGAGGGGCGTCCCGCCTGGCGTAATCGGAATATTCCGAGCAAATTGGCTACATTGTCTGATTGACACCGGCGCGAAGCGCGCATGCGGGCTGGCAATTGCCCTGAGAGCAACATAATCCTGCCAGTTCTGTGGATTCTTTCGCCGAATGGCCGGTAATAAAACCCCGAGTACCGGTGATTTTGCCCCGCTGTTCGGCGCCGGCGCCGGCACGCCTGGCCAAGTCCCGGCAAAATGTCGGATCGTGGTCACAGCCGACCCCGCCACGGTTTTTCATCGCTTTGTCATAGTCCGGCGCGCCTTGCCGCGCCCACCGAAGGAACCGCCATGCCAGATACCACCATGCCCTACCGCCGCCTCGGCGCCAGCAACCTGCGCGTTTCGCCGCTGTGCCTGGGCACCATGATGTTTGCCGACCAGACCGACGAGGCCGAGGCCGCCCGCATCGTCGCCAGCGCGCGCGACCACGGCGTGAACTTCATCGATACCGCCGACGTGTACAGCAAGGGCGCGTCGGAGCAGATGGTCGGGCGGCTGCTGACCGCCAACCGCCACGACTGGGTGCTGGCGACCAAGCTGGGCAACCCGATGCAGTCCGCGCCCAACCACTCGCACTATTCGCGGGTGTGGATCGCGCGCGCGGTGGAGGACAGCCTGCACCGGCTGGCGACCGACTATATCGACATCCTCTACCTGCACCGCGACTACCCCGGCGAGAACCTGGAAGAGGCGGTGCGCGCGATGGGCGACCTGGTGCGCAGCGGCAAGATCCGCTACTGGGCGGTGTCGAACTTCCGCGGCTGGCGCATCGCGGAAATCGCACGGCTGTGCGGCGAGCTGGGCGTGCCGCGGCCGGTGGCATGCCAGCCGTACTACAACCTGCTGAACCGGATGCCGGAGGTGGAGATCCTGCCCGCGTGCGAATACTACGGGCTGGGCGTGGTGCCCTACAGCCCGGTGGCGCGCGGCGTGCTGACCGGCAAGTACGCGCCCGGCCAGACACCGGGACAGGGCACGCGCGCGGGGCGCGCCGACCGCCGCATGATGGAGACCGAGTTCCGCGAGGAATCGCTGGTGATCGCGCAGCAACTCAAGACCCATGCCGACGGCCGCGGGCTCACGCCGGGGCAGTTCGCCACCGCATGGGTGCTGGCCAACCCGATCATTTCGTCGGTGATCGCGGGGCCGCGCACGCTGGCGCAGTTCGAGGATTATTTCGGCGCGCTGAACGTTGCCATCACGCCCGAGGAAGAGGCGATGGTCGACGCGCTGGTGTCGCCGGGACATGCCTCGACCCACGGCTACAATGACCCGGGCTACCCGTTCGGCGGGCGCCCGGTGGCACGCGCGCAGATCGCCAGATAGTCCCCGATCGCGCAAGGTGGCAGCGCTGCATGGGGGCTGGGATGTGGCGCAAGCGCTGCCTCGGTTGCGGCATGTTCGCAACGGCGCGATGACCTTGCGCGCGGTTGCTGCATGCTGGCTTTACTCCTACTAATATCAATACAGGCGGCGCGCGCGGTGCGTGCGTCGCGAGAAAATCGCGCTTCGAGCCGGTGCGAAGACACCTCTTCGCGCTGCACCGGCCCAACAGGGAAGCCCAAACGTGTCGCGTCGTGGCTGGATCTTCGCTGGCTTGGCGGTCGCCCTAACGGGAGGCGCCTATGTTGTGTATAGCTTTGTCGCAAGCGAAGTGCGTAATTCGCACTGGCAGGCGCGGCTGATCGGCAGCCTCGGCCAAAAGCTGACGTTCGAGATCCAGCCGGGCGCCAGCGACAGCATCCGTTTTCCGCATTCCGGACCCTATGACGCGCGCATGGGCTACGGCCTGTTGCCGCGTTTCGCGCAGCGGCTGGAGCAGCGCGGCTACGTGCCGGCCGAACAGGCGCGCATGTCGCCAGACATGGTGCGGCTGATGGACCAGGGGCTGTTCGCGCCCTACCGCGAGAAGAACCAGGCGGGCCTTTTGCTGCGCGACTGCAACGGACTGACGCTGGCGTTCGAGCGCTATCCGCAGCGGCAGTATGCGGATTTCAACGCGATCCCGCCGCTGCTGGTGAGTTCGCTGCTGTACGTCGAGAACCAGGGCCTGCTCAACCCGGAATATCCCAATATGAACCCGGCGCTGGACTTTCGCCGGCTCTCGCGCGCGGTGCTCGACCAGGTGATCCGGCTGGCCGACAAGTCGCATGACGCGCCCGGCGGCAGCACGCTGGCCACGCAGATCGAGAAATACCGGCATTCGCCCGAAGGCCGCACCGCGTCGATCCCCGAAAAATTTCGCCAGATGGCGTCGGCGTCATTGCGCGCCTACCTGGATGGGCCCGACACGCAGCGCGCGCGCGAGCGCATCGTGGTCGACTACCTGAACACCGTGCCGCTGTCGGCGCGCGAAGGCTTCGGCGAGATCAACGGCATCGGCGACGCGCTGTGGGTCTGGTACGGCGAGGACTTCAGCCAGATCAACCGGCTGCTGAAAGAGATGGACCAGCGCGCGCCCGAGCCGCGCCAGGCGCAGGCCTTCAAGCGCGCGCTGTCGCTGATCATCTCGCAGCGCCGCCCGTCCTACCATCTGCGCCGCGACGATACCAACCTCGATGCGCTAACCGGCAGCTACCTGCGTCTGCTGGCGGCCAACAACGTCATTACCGCCGAGCTGCGTGACGCGGCACTGGCGCAACCGCTGGCCAAGGCCGCGCCGCCCCAGGCGCTGCCGGGCGAACCCTTCGTCACGCGCAAGGCCGTCAACCGCGTGCGCGCGGATATCACCCGGCTGACCGGCGTGGGGAGCCGCTACGACATGGACCGGCTCGACCTGACCGTGGACAGCACGATCAACCGCGAGGCGCAGCGCATCGTCACCGAGACGCTGCAGCGCGTGAACAACAAGGCCGATGCGCGCGCCATGGGCCTGTATGGCCACAACCTGCTGCGCGACAACGACGACCCGTCGAAGCTGACGACGAGCTTCACGCTGTTCGAGCGCGTGGGCAACGCCAGCGTGTTGCGGGTGCAGGCCGACAATATCGACCAGCCCTTCGACATCAACAGCGGCGCGCGCCTGAACCTGGGTTCGACCGCCAAGCTGCGCACGCTGGTGACCTACCTGGAAATCATCAGCGAGCTGCACTCCCGCTATGGCGGCATGAGCCGCGCCGAGCTGGCCGCCGTGCACCTGGCGCGCCAGGACGCGCTCAGCCGCTGGGCGGTGGACTACCTGTCCAAGGCGCAAAAGCCCGCCGAGCGCGAGCTGATGGCGATGCTCGAGGCCGCCATGGAGCGCAAGTATTCCGGCAGCGCCGGTGAAGGCTTCTACACCGGCGGCGGCCTGCAGAGCTTCACCAACTTCGAGCGCTGGGAAGGCGAGCGCATCATGACCGTGCGCGTCGGCTTCCAGCACTCGGTCAACCTGGTGTTCATCCGCATGATGCGCGACATCGTGCGCTACGAGATGTTCCATGCCAAGCCGGACATGGGCGACCTGTTCGAGGACCGCTACGCCCCCGGCCGGCGCGAATACCTGGAGCGCTTTGCCGACCAGGAAGGCAGCGCCTACATGACCAGCTTCTACCAGCGCTACCGTGGCAAGGATTCGGCGCAGCGCCTGGACACGCTGCTGGGCCGGGTGCGCATGACCATTCCGCACCTGAACGCGGTGCGTATGACGGTGACGCTGCTGAGCGCACGGCCGTACTTGGACGAGGCCAGCTATATCCACATCATGCGCGCGCGCCTGGGCGACAAGCAACTGGCCAAGGAAGACCTGCCGGCGCTGTACCGCAAGTACGGCAAGGACAAGTTCAACCTGAACGACCGCGGCTACCTGTCACGCGTGCACCCGTTGGAACTGTGGATGGTAGAGTACCTGGACCAGCACCCCGACGCTACGCTCGCGGAAATCCTGCGCGCCAGCACCGCCGAGCGCCAGGAAGTCTACAAGTGGCTGTTCAAGACGCGCAGCAAGGCCGGCCAGGACAACCGCATCCGCACACTGCTCGAGCAGGACGCCTTCACCCATATCGCGCGGCGCTGGCAGCGGCTGGGCTATCCGTTCGATTCGCTGACGCCGTCGTATGCCAGTGCCATCGGCGCCGCCGGCGACCGCCCGGCTGCGCTGGCCGAGCTCGCCGGCATCCTGCTGGCCGGCGGCGTGGTCACGCAGAGCGCCGCGGTGCACAGCCTGGCCTTTGCGGACGGGACGCCGTACGCCACGCGCTTCGTGCTGCAGCCGGGTGCGGGCAAGCGGTTGCTGCCTGCCGAAGTGGCCGAACTGGCGCGGCGCTCGATGCTGGATGTGGTGGAACGCGGTACCGCCAAGTCGATCCGCGGTGCGTTCACGGTGCCGGGCCAGAATGGCACCACGCTGGAGGTGGCGGGCAAGACCGGCACCGGCGACCAGCGCTTCCAGGTGTACGGGCCGGGCGGGCGCCTGATCTCGTCGCGTTCGGTGACCCGCTCGGCGACGTTCGTGTTCACGCTGGGCGAGCGCTTCTTCGGGACCGTGGTGGTCACCGTCAGGGAACCTTACGCGGCGCGCTACAGCTTTACCAGCGCGCTGGCGGTCAGGGTGCTGCGCGCGATCGCGCCGCAGGTATCGGCGATGGCGCCGGGCGGCGACCGCGCACTGCTGCGTTGCCGCGATGCCGCGCCGGGGCTGCGCATGCCGCGTCAGCCGACCATGGCCGCGCCTGGCGAAGCCGTGCCCGGTTCTCCGCTGGCGCAAGGGCCGGAGGCGCGGCCATCGGCGGCCGAACCTGCGCCGCCACCTCCGGCGCCTTCCAAGCCCGACACGCCCAGCCTGGCCGACGCCAACGACGCCGTGGTGCGCAAGGCCAGTCAGCCCCTGCGGCGCACCATGCCGTAGATCACCAGCAACACGATCGCACCGATCACCGATGCGATCCAGCCAGCGGGTTCGCCCGGCTGGTACCAGCCCATGGCGCGGCCGACATAGCCGGCTACCACCGAGCCCAGCACGCCGAGGATGATGGTCATGATCCAGCCCATCTTGTCGTCGCCGGGTTTGATCGCGCGCGCGATCAGTCCGACGATGAGGCCAACGAACACGGTGCCAATGAATGCCATCATGGTGCGCTCCCGGTGGTGGTCTGGATCGGTGCCCGCCGCACATGACGCGGCCGGTTGCGCTTCATGATACACGCCGCGGCGCGGCGCGTATGACGGGCATGTAACAAAGTCCATAGGGCCGCGCTGGCGGCGCTCAGGCCCCCGCCAGCCGGAACTGTCCGACCGCGCGGTGCAGCGCATCGGCCTGGTCTTCCAGCGATGCCGCCGCGGCCGCGGCCTCTTCCACCAGTGCGGCGTTCTGCTGCGCCATCTGGTCCATCTGCGACACTGCCTGGTTGACCTGCTCGATGCCGCCGGTCTGCTCCTCGGTGGCGGCGCGCATCTCGCCCATCAGGTCGGTCACGCGCTTGACCGCCTCGACAATCTCGTCCATCGCCTTGCCGGCGCTTTCCACCAGCACCGCGCCGTCTTCCACGCGCTGCGCCGAGTTGCCGATCAGCGCCTTGATCTCCTTGGCGGCGGTGGCGCTGCGCTGCGCCAGCGTGCGCACCTCGCCGGCCACCACGGCAAAGCCGCGCCCTTGCTCGCCGGCGCGGGCGGCTTCCACTGCGGCGTTTAGCGCCAGGATATTGGTCTGGAAGGCGATGCCTTCGATCACGGCGATGATGTCGACCACCTTGCCCGAGGCGTCCTTGATCTCGCCCATGGTATCCACCACCTGGCTGACGATGGTGCCGCCGCGCACGGCGATGTCGGAGGCGCCTTCTGCAAGCCGGCTGGCCTGGCGCGCGTTCTCGGCGCTCTGGCGCACGGTGCTGGTCAGCTGCTCCATGCTGGCGGCGGTTTCCTGCAGCGAGGCGGCCTGCTCCTCGCTGCGGCGCGACAGGTCGGCGTTGCCCGCGGCAATCTGCTTGGCCGCGCCCGCGATCGAATCGGCCGAGCCGTGGATGCTGCCGATCGCACCGGTCAGGCGCGACTGCATGCGCTGCATCGCAAAGAGGATGCTGTGCTGGTCGCCGGGGCGCACCTCCACCTGGCTGGCGAGGTCCCCCTCGGCAATGCGCCCGGCGATATGCGCGGTGGTGGCCGGCTCGCCGCCGAGCTGCTTCTGCAGGCTGGCGGAGACGCGCATCATTACCAGCGTCATCAGTGCGCCGACCGCGAGCAGCAGGCCGAGGGCCTTCAATAGCTCGGCGTGGAACGCCGCGTCGATGTCATCCAGGTACAGTCCGGCGATAAAGTTCCAGTCCCACGGGCGGAAGTTGGCCACGTAGCTGAGCTTGGGCTGCGGCGCCTCGGCGCCCGGCTTGGGCCACAGGTAATGGACGAAGCCCTTGCCGGCGCCCTTGCCGATCTCGGCGATATCGCGGAACAGGTAGACGCCGTTGGGATCTTTCATGTCCGACATGTTCTTGCCGTTCATCTCGGTCTTGAACGGGTGCATCACCACCACGGTGTCGGAGCGCATCAACGTGAAATAACCGTCTGCGCCGAAGCGCATCGCGCGCACGCGCTCGATGGCCTGCTGCCTGGCCTCGTCCTGCGACAGCTTGCCGGCCTTGGCCAGCGCCTCGTACTCGGCCACTACGGAGTACGCGGTGTCGGTCACGTGGGCCAGGTCCAGGCGCCGTTCTTCCATGCGCAGCTCGCGTATATGCCAGGCGTTCCACAGCGTGATGCCGAGCAGGCATATCCAGCTCAGCACCAGCGGCAACAGCAGTTTCTTTCTCAGGCTCAGGTTGTCCAGCATTTGTGTTTACTCCTCCTTCTTCCGCGCTCTGCGCATTGCTTATCGGTGACCACGGCGACACGCATCGCGCCGTCACTCATTGGTGACAGCTGTCGGCGACACTGGCTGGTATGGCGGGGGCCAGCGGGCATATGGGTGTGCGTCTGCGGCATAACGGCGGGGGCGCAAACTAACTTAAATGGGGTAAAACCGCCCATGGCGTGGTGTGGTTGATTGCCTTTAATACATTTGCCATCAAAGTGCTGTATGCATCACTTCATGCGCCGCTCGGGTGATGTGCGCTTCGCGCCCGTGCCGCGATCGGTCAGAATCGGGCGTTGTTCCCATTGACTGAGCATCCTTCCAAAAGGCGATATGGCTACGCTGCCCAGCCCCTCCGATCACACCCGCCAACAGGACGGACCGCTTGCCGTGTTCCTGGTCTTCCTGCGGCTGGGGCTGACCTCGTTCGGCGGGCCGGTGGCGCACCTGGCGTACTTCCGCGAGGAACTGGTGCGCCGGCGGCGCTGGATCAGCGAAGCCGCCTACGCCGACGTGATCGCGCTGTGCCAGTGCCTGCCGGGCCCGGCCAGCAGCCAGACCGGTATCGCGCTGGGGCTGGCGCGCGCCGGTTATGCGGGCGCGCTCGCCGCGTGGATCGGCTTCACGCTGCCGTCGGCGCTCGTCATGATCCTGTTTGCGCAGGCCGTGTCGCACTACGGCATGACCGCAGTGCCTGGCGTGCTGCACGGACTGAAGCTGGTGGCGGTGGCGGTGGTCGCGCAGGCGGTGTGGGGCATGGCGCGCAGCCTGTGTACCGGGCCTGTGCGCATCGTCATCATGATCGTGGCCGCGGGCATCGTGCTGGCGCTGTCTGGCCCATGGACCCAGTTCGCCGTGATGGCCGCAGCGGCAATTGCCGGTGTTGCGCTGGTACGGCTGACGCTGGCCGGCGCTCATGAGCCGCTGGGCCTGCCGGTCACCCACCGCGCCGGCGCGGTGGCGCTGGCGCTTTTTGCCGTGCTGCTGGCCGGGCTCCCGTTGCTGGCGCAAGTCGTCGCCGACCCCGCCATGCGCATGTTCGATGCCTTCTACCGCGCCGGCGCGCTGGTCTTCGGCGGCGGGCACGTGGTGCTGCCGCTGCTCGATGCCGCGGTAGTGGCACCGGGGTGGGTCGGCAAGGAAACCTTCCTGGCCGGCTATGGCGCGGCACAGGCCATGCCGGGGCCGCTGTTCAGCTTTGCCGCCTTCCTCGGCGCGTCCATGCAGATGCCACCGACCGGCTTTGCCGGCGGGCTGCTGTGCACGCTGGCGATTTTCCTGCCCGGCGCGTTGCTGGTGGTAGGGGCGCTGCCGTTCTGGGAAAGCCTGCGCCGCAACCGGCGTGCGCAGGCGGCACTGGCGGGCGTCAATGCGGGCGTGGTCGGCCTGTTGCTGGCGGCGCTGTGGGATCCGGTGTGGACCAGCGCGGTGCGGGGGCCGCTCGATATCGTTCTGGTCGCGCTGGCACTGCTTGCGCTGATGGTGTGGAAGCTGCCGCCGTGGCTGGTGGTGGTAGCGAGTGGCGTGGTGGGGTGGGCGGCTGGAGCGTGGCTGTGACGTCGACCGCTGGGTTTGCGGCGGCGGCGGCGCGGCAAGGCCTGTAACGCGCTGTAATGTTGAGCAGTCGCCATTCGTTTGCGCGTTCAAATGCGAACGATTATCCTTCTCTCCTGCGTCGGTCATTGTGATGGCAATGACACAGCCCTTGCTGCCACAGGCGTGCAAGGCGGCGCCCAAGCTTCCAGGACATCAAGGCAGTAACTGGCCGCAGGCCGCGCCAGCACCGTGCCCGCCGACCCACCGCAATGACCGAATCCCAGCCGGCTTCCGGCCAGCAGCGCCGCGCCTTCTGGCTCAAGCATCTCCACCAGTGGCACTGGATCAGCTCCGCGATCTGCCTGATCGGGATGCTGCTGTTCGCTGTCACCGGCTTCACGCTCAACCACGCGGCGCAGATCGAGGCAAGGCCTGGGGTCGAGACGCGGCACGCCACCATGCCTACGCGCTTGCTCGACAAGGTGCGCGCCGAAGCGCCCGTCGCTGACGCCCAGGCGCGCGAGCACAAGACACTGGTACCCACGGTGCTGGCCGACTGGCTGGCGCAGGCGCTGGACGTCGACGCCAGCGGGCGCGAGGCCGAATGGTCGACCGACGAGATCTACGTGGCCCTGCCGCGCCCGGGCGGGGATGCCTGGGTCAGCGTCGAGCTCGACAGCGGCGAGGCCCAGTATGAAAAAACCACGCGCGGCGCAATCTCCTACCTGAACGACCTGCACAAGGGCCGCAATACCGGGGCCGCGTGGAGCCTGTTCCTGGATGTGTTCGCGCTGGCGTGCGTGATCTTCAGCGTGACCGGCCTGTTCCTGCTCAAGCTGCATGCGGGCGGACGCGTGGCGACGTGGCCGCTGGTGGGGCTGGGGCTGGTGGTGCCGTTGCTGCTCGCCATCCTGTTCATCCACTGATCGACTCATTCTTCTTCCTGCATTTCACTGACGAGGTTCCTTCGATATGCGCCGACTGCTCACCGTCACCCTGACCGGCATGGCCGCGGTTCCCCTGGCGGGGACCGCGCTGGCCGCCGACCTCAACGTCAAGGTGGAAATCCCGCGCCTGAATGTGGCCGAATACCACCGCCCCTATGTGTCGATGTGGGTCGAGCGCGCCGACCAGAGCCCGGTGCAGACGCTGGCGGTCTGGTACGACGGCAAGCTCAAGGACGGCGAAGGCACCAAGTGGCTCAAGGACATGCGCCAGTGGTGGCGCAAGGCCGGCCGTGACCTGCATATGCCGGCCGACGGCATCTCCGGCGCCACGCGCGCGCCGGGCGAGCACGCGGCCAGCTTCAGCGACGGCAAGACGCCGCTGGGCAAGGTGCCGGCGGGCAACTACCAGCTGGTGGTGGAGGCCGCGCGTGAAGTGGGCGGGCGCGAGCTGTTGCGCGTGCCGTTCCCCTGGCCGCCGCAATCCGCGCAGACCGCCCGCGCCAAGGGCGAACACGAACTCGGTGGCGTGACCGTCGAGCTGAAGCCGTAAATCTTCCGGAGCCCGACGATGAAACCTTCCGCGATCCTGTCCGCCGTTCCTTCCCGCCTGGCCACCCGCGTGGCCGTACTCGCCCTCGCCGCGCTGGCGCCGCTGTCCGCACACGCGCACCGCCAGTGGCTGCTGCCATCGGCCACCGTGCTGTCCGGCAGCGATCCGTGGGTGACGGTGGACGCCGCCGTCTCCAACGACCTGTTCTATTTCGAGCACGTGCCGATGCGGCTCGACAACCTGCAGGTGACCGCCCCCGACGGCAGCGCCGTCAAGGCCGAGAACGCGGCCACCGGCAAGTACCGCAGCACCTTCGACCTGCACCTGACCCAGCCGGGCACGTACCGCGTGGCGGTGGTCAACAACGGCCTCTTCGCCAGCTACAAGCTCGACGGCCAGACCAAACGCTGGCGCGGCTCGGCCGAGAACTTCGCCAGGGAAGTGCCGGCCAACGCGCAGGAGCTGCAGGTTACGCAGGCCGAGGGTCGCATCGAGTCCTTCGTCACCGCCGGCAAGCCCAGCGACAAGGGCCTGCGCATCGCCGGCCGCGGCCTGGAGCTGGCGCCGATCACGCACCCGAACGACCTGGTCGCGGGCGAAACCGCCAGCTTCCGCCTGCTGCTCGACGGCAAGCCCGCCGCCAACCTGAAGGTGTCGGTGGTGCCGGGCGGCATCCGCTACCGCGACCAGCTGCAGGAGTTCAGCGCCACCACCGACGCCGACGGCAAGTTCAGCGTCAAGTGGCCTGCGCCTGGCATGTACTGGATGGAAGCCGAGGTGCGCGACGACAAGGCCACCTTCAAGCAGGCCAGGTTGCGCCGCGCCGTTTATGCGGTGACGATGGAAGTGCTGCCGCAATAAGAGGCTGACGGTTTGAACCGCGTCCTCGTTCCCGTTGCGCTGTCCGCGCCACCGGCGCCGCCCGCTGCGCAGGCGCGGCTGCACCGCTGGTGCGGTGAGAGCATGGGCACGACCTGGTCGGTGGAGGCGTTGCTGCTGCCCGCGGTTGATGCCGATGGCATCGCCACAGGGATCCAGGCCGTGCTCGATGGCGTGGTCGCGCAGATGAGCAACTGGGAAGCGGATTCGGACCTGAGCCGCTTCAATCGCGCCGCGCCAGGCAGCTGGCACACGCTGCCGGACGACTGCTTCGCGGTGCTGCAATGCGCGCTGCAGGTGGCACGCGACAGCGGCGGCGCCTATGACCCGAGCGCCGGCCCGCTGGTCGACCTGTGGGGCTTCGGCCCGGCGCCGAAGCGCAGCGCGCCGCCGTCGCCCGACGCGGTGCAGGCGGCACGCGGCCGCTGCGGCTGGGGGCGTATCGAAGTCGATGGGGCAGGCAAGCGCGCGCTGCAGCCCGGCGGTGTCTCGCTGGATTTCTGCGCCATCGCCAAGGGCTTTGCCGTCGACGCGGTGGCGCGCTACCTGTGCAAGCAAGGCCTGGACCACCACCTGACCGAGATCGGCGGTGAACTGCGTGGCCACGGCGTCAAGCCCGACGGCATGCCGTGGTGGGTCGCGCTGGAAACGCCGCCGGGGCTCGCCAGCGACGCAGAAGGGCAGACGTTGATCGCGCTGCACGGCTTGTCGGTCGCCACCTCCGGCGACTATCGCCGCTACCTCGACAGCGACGGCCAGCGCTACGCCCATACCATCGATCCGCGCAGCGGCTATCCGGCCAGCCACGCGCTGGCTTCGGTCACGGTGCTGCATGCGCGGTGCATGCTGGCCGATGCGCTCTCTACCGCGCTGACCGTGCTCGGCCCCGAGGCCGGCATGGTGCACGCGCGCCGCCACGGTATCGCCGCGCGCTTCCTGGTGCGCACGCCGGACAGTTTCGAGGAACACCTTTCCCCGGCGTTCGCCGCGATGCTGGCATGAGCCGGCCTTCCGCCTTCGCCGGCGCGAGCTGGCTCGCCGCGGCCGGCGGCGTGGCGCTGTCCCTGCTGGGCCCGTCGCGCGCCGTCTCGGCAGCCGGCGTGGTGGTGGCCTATGCGGGCTTTTGCAGCGCCGTGATCGCCCACCATCGCCGGCGCCGTGCCAGCGTGGCGGCGTTGGCAAGTACCGTGGACGACGCCACGTTGGTCGCCTATGCCAGCCAGACCGGGTTTGCCGAGCAACTGGCGCTGCAGACCGCCACCGCGCTGCAGGGCGCCGGCATGCCGGTGCAGCTGCTGTCGCTGGCCGAGGTCGATGCAAAACGCCTGGCCGCATGCCGGCAGGCGCTGTTCGTGGTCAGCACCACGGGCGAGGGCGATGCGCCCGACAGCGCTTCCGGCTTTGCCCGCCGCTTGCTGGCCAGCGCGGAGGGCCTGCGCGAACTGCGCTACGGCATCCTGGCGCTGGGCGATAGCAGCTACGCACGCTTCTGCGCCTTCGGCCACGCGCTCGACGGGTGGCTGCAGCGCCATCGCGCGCAGCCGCTGTTCGACCTGATCGAAGTCGACAACGGCGATGCCGGTGCGCTGCGCCACTGGCAGAACCACCTGTCGGCGCTGGGCGGCGGCGCCGAGATCGCCGACTGGGAACGCCCGCGCTATGGCAGCTGGCGGCTGGCGCAGCGCCAGCACCTGAACCCGGGCAGCCAGGGCGCGCCGGCTTTCCATATTGTGCTGGCGCCGCAGGACGGCGCCGCATTGGACTGGCAGCCCGGCGACATCGCCGAGATTGGCCCCTGCCATGCACCGGCCGAAGTCGAGCGCCTGCTGGCGCGCCTGGCGCTGGACGGCGCCACACCGGTGCGCTGCGATGGCCACGACATGACGCTGGCCGAGGGGCTCGCCACGCGCATGCCGCTGCCCGAGCCGCACTTCGCCGCGATGCAGGGCCTGCCGCCGCAGCAGCTGGTGGACGTGCTGTCGCCGCTGCCGCACCGCGAGTATTCGATTGCATCGCTGCCGCAGGACGGCACGCTCGAACTGCTGGTGCGGCAGACCCGCCATGACGATGGCCGCCTGGGGCTGGCCTCCGCCTGGCTGACGGCGCATGCGCAAGCGGATGCGCGCATCGCATTGCGCATTCGCACCAACCGCAGCTTCCATCCGCCGGCCGACGACCGGCCGCTGATCCTGGTCGGCAACGGCACGGGCCTGGCCGGGCTGCGCGCGCATCTCAAGGCTCGCGCTGCGGCGGGACGGCGGCGCAACTGGCTGTTGTTCGGCGAGCGTTCGGCGCAGCACGATGGTTTCTTTGCCGATGAGCTGGCCGCGTGGCAGGCCGACAGCACGCTGCAGCGCGCGGACCTGGTGTGGTCGCGCGACGGCGGCGCGCTGCGCCACGTCCAGGACGCGCTGCGCGCGCATGCCGGCGCGGTGCGCCAGTGGGTCGCCGACGGCGCGGCGATCTATGTCTGCGGCAGCCTGCAGGGCATGGCCGGCGGCGTCAACGACGCGCTGGCGGAGATCCTCGGCGAGGACGCACTGCGCCAACTCGCCGACTGCGGCCGCTACCGGCGCGACGTCTATTAAACCTCGTAGCTGCAAGCAACTGCCGTGCGGAGATCGGCCGCGCGGCTCGCGCCCGGGCCGGGCATGCACTATCTTCGGTGTGGTCTGCAAAGCATCTGCAGCCAACAACAATACCGAGGAGACCTGATTGATGTTAAGCCCCCCCCGCCGCGTCGCGGCCGCCCTGGCCCTGCTCGTCACCACATCGGCCGCCATGGCCCAGGCACCCCGCACCGAACGCCTGGCCGTACCCGGCCTGGAAAAACCCGCCAGCGTGCTGGTCGACCGCTGGGGCGTGCCGCATATCTATGCCGGCACGCTCTACGACGCCTTCTACGTGCAAGGCTTCATGGCCGCGCGCGACCGCCTGTGGCAGATCGACCTGTGGCGCAAACGCGGCCTCGGCGAAATGGCAAAAGACTTCGGTCCGGCCTATGCCGACGGCGACCGCATGTCGCGCGCGGTGCTGTTCCGCGGCGACATGTATCGCGAATGGCTGGCCTACGGCTCCGACGCCAAGCGCGTGGCCGAGGCCTTCGTCGCCGGCGTCAATGCCTATGTGGCGCTGACTGAGCAGAAGCCCGAACTGCTGCCGCCGGAATTCCGCAAGCTCAACTACAAGCCCGCGCGCTGGCGCGCTGAAGATATCGTGCGCATCCGCCACCACGGCCTGACGCTGAACTTCACCGGCGAAGTCGAGCGCGCGCAGCTCTATTGCCGGGCAAAGAACGAGGCCGCGCGCGCCGACTGGCTGCGCCGCGAACTCGATCCGCCGATCGAGCCAAAACCGAGCCCGGGCCTGGACCCCTGCACGGTGCCCGCGGCCGAACTGCGCCACGCCTATGAACTGGCCACCGCCGCCGCGCGCTTCCCGAAAGAGGCGTGGACCACCGAACAGGCCGGCGCCATCCCGCTCGACCAGCTCTACGCGCTGGTCGATCCCAACAGCGACACCGGCCGCAGCCTCGGCTCCAACAACTGGGTCATCGGCGGCAAGCGCACGACCAGCGGCCGCCCGATCCTGGCCAACGACCCGCACCGCTCGCACGGCGCGCCCAGCCTGCGCTATATCAGCCACTTGAATGCGCCGGGGATGTCGGTGATCGGCGCGGGCGAGCCCTTCCTGCCGGGCATCTCGATCGGGCACAACGGCACCATCGCCTTCGGCCTGACGCGCTTCTATATGGACCAGGAAGACCTCTACGGCTACGAGCTCAATCCGGCCAACCCGCACGAATACAAGTACAAGGGCCGCTGGGAACCGATGGAGACCATCACCCAAGAGATCGCGGTCAAGGGCGAGTCCGCGCCGCGCAAGGTCGCCATCGACTTCACGCGCCACGGCCCGGTACTCCACGCCGATGCGGCGCGGGCGTGGGCGCTGCGCGCCGCGTGGCTCGACTACGGCATGGCGCCATATTTCGGCTCGATGGACTATATGCGCGCGCGCAACTGGGACCAGTTCCGCGGCGCCATGAACCGCTGGGGCGCGCCGGGCGAGAACCAGGTCTATGCCGACATCGGCGGCAATATCGGCTGGATCCCGGGCGGGCTGACCGTGAACCGGCCCAACTGGGACGGCCTGACGCCGGTGCCGGGCGACGGCCGCTACGAATGGGCCGGCTATCGCAATATGGACGAGCTGCCGTGGGCCTATAACCCCACGCCGGGCTATATCGTCACCGCCAACGAGAACAACATCCCGCCCGAGCACCCGGCCGCCAGGCTGGGCGTGGGCTACGAGTGGAGCGACAGCTCGCGCGCGCGCCGGCTCAAGGCGGTAGTGGGCGCCAATCCGCGCAGCTCGGTGCAGGACTCGATGGCGTGGCAGAACGACACCGTGTCGATACCGGCGCAGCGGGTGGTGGCGCTGGTGAAGGAGCTGCGCAGCGACGATGCGCAACTGGCGCGCGGCCTCGGCCTGCTGCGCGGCTGGGACGGCAACGAGCGCGCCGACAGCGCCGCGGCCGCGCTGTTCGAGGTCTGGTTCAGCAAGCACCTGCGGTCCGCGGTGGTGCGCGCGTCGCTGTCGCCCGAAGCCGCCCGGCTGGTTGGCGCGGGCGATGCCGCGCGCGTGCTCGCGGTGCTGGAGCAGCCGGGGCCGTGGATGCCGGTGGAGCGGCGCAATGCGGTGATGCTCGAATCGCTCAAGGCGGCGATGGCCGAGGTCGAAGGCAAGCTCGGTCCGGATCCGCGCGCGTGGCAATGGGGCAAGCTGCACACGGCGGTGTTCTCGCATCCGATGGACCCAATCCTGACGGATGCCGAGCGCCAGCAGTACAACGTGAATGCGGGACCGATCGGCGGCTCGGCGTTCACGCCGATGAACACCAGCTATCGCAATACCGATTTCCGGCTGACCGCCGGGGCGTCGTTCCGCATGGTGCTGGATGTGGGCAACTGGGATGCGTCGCGCGTGGTGAATACTCCGGGGCAGTCGGGGAATCCGGCCAGCCCGCATTACCGCGACCTGGCGCCGTTGTGGGCCAAGGGGGAGTATTTCCCGCTGGTTTATACGCGCAAGGCGGTGGAGAAGGTTAGTCGGGAGAGGTTGGAGTTGGTGCCGCAGTGAGTCTCTATATGCTGGTGTATCGCAGGCTCACGCGATTCAAGTAGAGCCACTACGCCAGGCATACGCTCCCCTCTCCCGCGCGCGCGAGGGGTGGGGGAGAGGGCCGGAGCGTCCACGAAGTCGGGCCGCTGCGGTATGCCACCGCCTGCCCTCTCCCCCGGCCCCTCTCCCGCAGGCGGAAGAGGGGAGCAAACCGGCAGCGGGCGACGCCCGCCACCTTCACTTCAACAACTTCATCAACGCCTCCGCCGCCGCCTCCGACGACGCCGGATTCTGCCCCGTCACCAGCCGCCCCGCCACCACCACATGGCTGGCCCAGTCATCGCCACGCGTGAAGCGCCCGCCATTGGCCTTGAGCATGTCCTCCACCAGGAAGGGCACCACCTTGGTCAACTGCACCGCCTCTTCCTCGCTGTTGGTAAAGCCGGTCACTTCCTTGCCCTTGACCAGCGGCTGCCCGTCCGCGCCCCTGGCATGGCGGAACACCGCCGGCGCGTGGCACACCGCGGCCACCGGCTTGCCGGCCCGGTCGAACTGCTCGATCAGCGCCACCGAGCGCTTGTCCTCGGCCAGGTCCCACAGCGGGCCGTGGCCGCCCGGATAGAAGATCGCGTCGAAGTCGTCCGCCTTTACCTGGTCCAGCGTCAGCGTGCTGGCCAGCACGGCCTTGGCGGTGGCGTCACCCTGGAAGCGCCAGGTGGCGTCGGTCTGTGCGTCCGGATCGTCGCTCTTGGGGTCGATCGGCGGCTGGCCGCCCTTGGGCGAGGCCAGCGTGATGTCGGCGCCGGCGTCCTTGAAGACGTAGTAGGGCGCGGCGAATTCTTCCAGCCAGAAGCCGGTCTTCTGGCCGGTATTGCCCAGCTGGTCGTGCGAGGTCAGCACCATCAGGATTTTCATAGTTCTGCTCCATACGGTTCACAGGCAGCCGGGCGCGAAACGCCGCGGCACTGGCACCATGTTAGGCAGCAGGCTATGTTTCGAAAACTTCTATTCCGGCGCTGGCTGCGCCAGCAGATCCAGGAAGTGGCCAGCGCGCAGCCGCCGGACGCGCTGCCCGCCGCTGCGCGCAAACCGCGCGTCAGGCGCGGTTGACCACCGGCACCAGCGCGCCTTGCACCGCACGCGCGGCATCGGAGGCAAGGAACAGGATCACGTCGGCCAGCGCATCCAGGCCGACCCAGCGCGTGTGCTCGGCATCCGGCATGGCCTGGCGGTTCTCCGGCGTGTCAAGGATGCTGGGCAGCACGGCGTTGACGCGGATGCTGCGGTCGCGCAACTCGGCCGACATCGATTCGGTCACGCGCACCAGCGCGTCCTTGGAGGCGCAGTAGGCGCCCATCTGCGCGAGCCCGCGCGCGGCGGAGTTGGCGCCGACGTTGACGATGCTGCCGCCGCCGGCTTCGAGCAGATGCGGCACCACCACGCGCGCCAGGTTCAGCACGGTGCGCACGTTCATGTCGAACAGGTGGTCCCAGGCAGCGGCGTCGGTTTCATGCACCGCCGGGCCCATGGCGAAGCCGCCGGCCAGGTTGCAGACCACGTCGATGCGCCCGCATGCCTGGATCGCCTGCTGTACAGCTTGCGCGAGTTGCGCCGCATCAAGCAGGTCCGCCTGCAACGCCAGGTGGCCGTTGCCGGCCTCGGGCAGCGGCGCCGCATGCCGGTCCAGCAGCACCACCCGGGCGCCCGCCTGGGCGAAAGCCTGGGCCACCGCGCGGCCAAGGTTGCCGCGCGCACCGGTGATCAATACGTTCTTGCCGTTGAAGTTCATTTGGGGGCTCCTGCGCCGTGGCGGCGCGCATGGTCGGATCAGAAAAGACGCAAGCCAGTCTACGCAACGGCGCCCAACATATGCTTGCGAAATTGCCCCGGGCTAACCCTCGAAACGCGCAGGAAGTTGCGCGCGAGGAAGTTGCGTGATTATGGCTTGCGCCGCCGTGGCGGCTTGCGCCGCGGTGCTTCCGGCGCAGCGCCCGCGGCCACCGGCGCCGCCGCCGTCCGTTCGAGAAACGCCACCAGCAGCCGCGCCGCCGGCGAGAGCAGTTCAAGGTCGCGAAAGCAGATCGCAAAGCGCCGCCGTGCCCAGTCATTGCGCAGCGGGATCACGCGCAAGCCGAAGGCGGCGGCGATCGGCGCGGCGATCTCGGCCGGGATGATGGTGATGCCGAGTTCCGCGCGCACGCAGCGCAGCGCCGCGTCGAAGGTCGATACCACCGCGCGGTAGGCGATGCGCCGGCCGAGGATCGCGGCATAGCGCGTCAGCATGGTCTGCACCGCGGTCTGGGCGGGCATGCCGATATGGTCGTAGCCGAGCGTGTCTTCGAACAGGCAATCGTCGGCCCCGGCCAGCGGATGCACGGCGTGCACCACCGCCGCGAGGCGGTCGGCGCGGTACGGCCGGGTCTCGAAGCCCTCCAGGTCCGCCGCATCCCAGCAAATGCCCAGCGGCGCCGAGCCCTCGCGCAAGGCGCGCACCAGGTCGCTGCTCAGGCTTTCTTCCACGGTGACGCGCACGTCGCGGTGTTCCGGCTGCTGCAGGAAGGCGGCGATGTCGTCGGGCAGCGATTCCGCCATCGACGACACCGTCGCCAGCAGCCGCACCTGCCCGCGGATGCCGGCGCCGTAGTCCGCCATGTCCCGCGCCACGCGATCCGCAGCCGCGAGCATCGCGCGCGCATGCGCCAGCACCAACTCGCCGGCGGGCGTGGGGATCACGCCGCGGCGGCGGCGTTCCACCAGCGTGGCGCCGACGGTCTCTTCCAGCTGCGCCAGGCGCTTGCTGATGGCGGAAGCGACAATATGTTCCTGCTCGCCCGCGCGTGCCATATTGCGGGTTTCGCAGACGGCGACGAACAGGCGTAGCGTGGTGAGGTCGAGGTCTCGCATTAGGGGCGCATTAGGGGCGTCGGTGTTTCCAGAATGGAATGGTAGCCGCGATATACGAGCTCTACCTGTTCATTCGGGAATTCCCGCAGTTCTGCCAGTGGCGCTTCCAAGACTTTCCGATCCGGAACGTTAGCGTGCGCAAATCACCGCTTCAGCTTGCCGCCAGAAACTCATAGAGTTGTCCCGTCGCCTCCACCGCGGGGCGCTTACCTGACGCCTCAAGACATGACCGCCCCTATCCCCCGCCATGCCGTGATCCGCGAAGTCGGCTTGCGCGACGGCCTGCAAAGCATCTGCACCATCCTGCCTACCGCAAGCAAGCAGGCATGGATCCGCGGCGCCCACGCCGCCGGCCTGCGCGAGTTGGAAGTGGGCTCGTTCGTGCCCGCGCGCCTGCTGCCGCAACTGGCCGATACCGCCGAGCTGGTGGCCTTCGCGCGCACGCTGCCCGGCCTGTTCGTCTCGGTGCTGGTGCCCAACCTGCGCGGCGCGCAGGATGCGCTCGCCAGCGGCGCCGACCTGATGATCGTGCCGCTGTCGGCCAGCCATGCGCACAGCCTGGCCAACCTGCGCAAGACGCCCGACGAGGTGGTGGCCGAAGTGGCGCGCATCCGCGCGGCGCGCGATGCCAGCGGCGCGAAGACGCTGATCGAAGGCGGTGTCGGCACCGCTTTCGGCTGCACGCTGCAAGGCCACGTCGATCCCGACGAGGTGCTGCGGCTGATGCAGGCGCTGCTCGACGCCGGCGCCGACCGCGTCAGCCTGGCCGATACCGTCGGCTATGCCGATCCGCGCATGGTGCGCGAGCTGTTCGCGCGCGCCGTCGAGATCGCCGGCGAGCGCTTCTGGTGCGGCCATTTCCACGACACGCGCGGGCTCGGGCTGGCCAATGTCAATGCCGCGCTGGACGCGGGCGTGACCCGCTTCGATGCCTGCCTGGCCGGCATCGGCGGCTGCCCGCATGCGCCTGGCGCGAGCGGCAATGTCGCCACCGAAGACCTGGCCTACATGCTTGGCAGCATGGGCATCGACACCGGTGTCGATATCGGCCGCCTGCTGGCGTTGCGCGAAGACGTCGCCGCCTGGCTCAAGGATGAAACCCTGCACGGCACGCTGTGGCGTGCCGGCCTGCCCAAGACTTTCCCGGCCCAGCCTGCTGGCGCCGCTGCCTGAGACGCAAGATGACCCAAGACAGCAACAGCAACTCCCTGCCGCTCGCCGGCATCCGCGTGGTCGAATTCACGCATATGGTGATGGGCCCCACTTGCGGCATGATCCTGGCCGACCTGGGTGCCGAGGTGATCAAGGTCGAGCCGCCCGGCGGCGACAAGACCCGCAACCTGCCAGGCCTGGGCATCGGGTTCTTCCGCGCCTTCAACCGCAACAAGAAGAGCGTGGTGCTCGATATCACGACCGAGGAGGGGCGCGCCGCCGCCGCCGAGCTGGCCGGCCAGAGCGACGTGCTGCTGGAGAACTTCCGTCCCGGCCTGATGCAGAAGCTGGGGCTCGACTACGCCACGCTGTCGCGCGACTACCCGCACCTGATCTATGTGTCACACAAGGGCTTCCTGCCCGGCCCGTACGAGAACCGGCTGGCGCTGGACGAAGTCGTGCAGATGATGGGCGGCCTGTCCTACATGACCGGCCCCAGCGGCCGGCCGCTGCGCGCCGGCACCTCGGTCAACGACATCATGGGCGGCATGTTCGGCGCCATCGGCGTGCTGGCCGCGCTGCGCGAACGCGACCGCACCGGCCGCGGCCAGGAGATCCAGAGCGCGCTGTTCGAGAACTGCGTGTTCCTCGCCTCTCAGCATATGCAGCAGTTCGCGATGACCGGCGAGGCGCCGCCGCCGATGCCGTCGCGCGTCTCGGCGTGGAGCGTGTATGACGTGTTCACGCTGGCCGGGGACGAGCAGCTGTTTATCGGCGCGGTCAGCGACAAGCAGTTCGTCACGCTGTGCCAGGTGCTCGAACACCCAGAGCTGCTCGACAAGCCCGAGTACGCCACCAATACCTCGCGCGTAGCCGTGCGCCCGCAACTGCTCGACGAACTGGGCGCGATCCTGCGCCACCATCGCTCCGACGAACTGGCACCGAAGCTCGAAGCCGCCGGCATCCCCTACGCGCCGATCGTGCGCCCGGACCAGTTGCTCGACGACCCGCACCTGCTCGCCAGCGGCGGACTGGTGCCGATGCAGGCCGACGATGGTTCGACCACGCCCACGGTGCTGCTGCCGCTGCTGATGGGCGGGCGCCGCCCCGGCGTGCGCCGGCCGCTGCCCAGGGCCGGCGAGCACAACGAAGAGATCCTGTCGCAGCTCGGCAAGGGCCGCGCTGGCTGAATGGCACGACGGCGGGCATGCCGCGCCACAGCGGCATCCCGCAAAACGACATCACGATAACGATACGGAGACAACATCATGCAACGCCGTACCCTTCTCAAGTCTGGAGTGGCGCTGGCCGCCGTGCTCGCCACTGCGCTGGTCGTGCCTGGCTTCGCCGCCCTGGCCCAGGGCGGCGCCGGCAAGCCGGTGCGCCTGATCCTGCCGATCAGCGCTGGCTCCGGCGTCGACACCATCGCCCGTGCGGCCGGCCCGGCACTGGGCAAGGCCTTTGGCCAGCCGGTGGTGATCGAGAACCTGCCCGGCGCCGGCGGCATCACCGGCGCCGCGGCGGTGGTCAAAGCGCAGCCGGACGGCAGCACGCTCGGGCTGGTTTCGAATAACCACGTGATCAATCCCAGCGTGTTCCGCTCGATGCCCTTCGATGCGATCCGCGACATCACGCCAATCAGCGTGATCGGCGCCACGCCGCTGGTGCTGGTGGTCAATCCGAAAGTGCCGGCAAAGAACGTGAAGGAACTGGTGGCGCTGCTCAAGGCCAAGCCCGACGGCTACAACTACGGCTCGTCGGGCAACGGCACCATCATCCACCTGGCCGGCGAGATGTTCCTCGATGAGGCGGGCGTGAGCGCGCGCCACGTGCCGTACAAGGGCACCGGGCCGATGCTGAACGACCTGATCGCCGGGCAGGTGGAGATGGGCGTGGTTGCGCTTAATGCCGTGGCGCCGCACCTAAAGGCGGGCACGCTGCGCGCCATCGGCCTGTGCGGTGACAAGCGCACCGCGGCCGCGCCCGAGATCGCGACCATCGCCGAGCAAGGGCTGCCGAAATACAACGTCGCGGGCTGGTTCGCCGTGGTCGGCCCGGCCGGCATGCCGCCCGCGGAAGTGAAGCGCGTGCACGATGCCTTTGCCAAGGCCTTCACCTCGCCTGAAGTGCTCGAGGCGATGAAGAAGCAAGGTACCGTCATCGAACCCGGCACGCCGGAAGCCGCGGCAAGCTTCTTCCGCAGCGAGGCCACGCGCTACGCCGCATTGGTGAAGAAGGCCAACGTCAAGGTCGAATAGCGCACCGCACATTCATCCACACCATCCACGATATGACTCTCTACAAGCTTGGCGAGCTCGCGCCCGCCGTCGCCGGCAGCGCTTTTGTCGCTGCCGAAGCCACCATCATCGGCCGCGTCGAACTGGCCGATAACGTCTCGGTCTGGCCCGGCGTCGTGATCCGCGCCGACAACGAGCCGGTGACCATCGGCGCCGGCAGCAACGTGCAGGAAGGCGCGGTGCTGCATACCGACCCCGGTTGCCCGCTGGCGCTCGGCGCCGGCGTGACCGTGGGGCACCAGGCCATGCTGCACGGCTGCACCGTCGGTGACGGCGCGCTGATCGGCATCCAGGCGGTGATCCTGAACAATGCGTCGATTGGCGCCGAGTCCCTGGTGGCCGCCGGCGCACTGGTGACCGAGGGCAAGCAGTTCCCGCCGCGCTCGCTGATCCTGGGCTCGCCCGCCAAGGCCGTGCGCGAACTGACCAACGACGAAGTGAAGAACCTGCGCGCAAATGCCGAGGACTATGTCCGCCGTGCCGCGCAGTACCGGGTGTCGCTCGAGAAGATCGGCTGATGGGCATCCGGCATATCTTTTGACGCAGCGGGGCGCTGCCGCGCAGCCAACGCGCGCGGCGCCTAGAATCGTTCTGCATCCACCCGTCGCGGCATCCGCCGGATCACTGCGACGCCACACAGGAGAGCGACGATGCCAGACAAGCCAGTCAGGATCCCAGGCCCCGACCATCCCATCACTGTCACGCCCACCTCCGGCCGGGTCGTGGTCAAGGTCGGCGGCATTACCGTGGTCGACAGCGACGCCGCGCTGACGCTGCGCGAGGCCGACTATGCGCCGGTGCAGTACCTCCCGCGCGAGCATGTCGACATGGCGCAGCTGGAACGCACCACGCACGCGACCTACTGCCCATACAAGGGCGACTGCAGCTATTTCTCGATCCCCGCCGGCGGCGAACGCTCGCGCAATGCGGTGTGGAGCTACGAAGCCCCTTACGACGCGGTGGCCGCGATCGCATCGCACCTGGCCTTCTATCCGGACCGGGTCGACAGCATCGAGATCCTGCAGCGCTAACACGCGGGGTGCCGCCACGCAGGACGGCATATCCATCTGCGCTACCATTCGTTCCCTGAGTCGCACAGTGCACCGCTATCGTCTCCGCGGCCGCATCCGGTGCACGCGACGCGTTGGTGCATCCTGCAAGCCGCGGTGGGCGGATGCAGATATTGGGACCCGCAGCGGACCCCGGGCGTCATGTGCAAGCACGTATTGGCACCGTTGAAGCACACGCAGCATGCACGCCGTTGCCATTCTTGCATTTCCGCGAGGCATGGCCTTACATGAAGCTTTCCCGCAGCGGCGCGCCATCCCCCGGCGCATACCGTTCACGCCGCGAGCCGCCACACCTGTCCTGCATCGCAGCGCCAACCGCCCGGGAGGCACCATCATGCTCGGACTCACGCAGCTTGGCATCGTCCATACCCTGATCAGCATCGCCGCACTGGCGTGTGGCCTGGTGTCCTTGTGGCGCACCGGGGTGATCCGCGTGGGCAGCGCGCTGGGCTTCAGCTACGTGATCGGCACCACGGTCAGTTGCCTGACCGCCTTCGGCATCTTCCAGCATGACGGTGTCGGCAAGCTGCATGTGCTCGGTGTCATCACGCTGTTTATGCTGGACGTTGCGGCGTATGCGGCGCGCGGCTCGTTCGGGCGCCCGGGCCGCTATATCGAAGTGGTGGCGCTGTCGCTGACGGTGTTCTTCCACTTCATCCCGGCGCTGACCGAGACCGGCACGCGGCTGCCGGTGGGCAACCCGGTGTTCGCCAATGCCGACGCACCCGAACTCAAGGCGATCGTCGGCGTGCTGTTCGTGCTGTTCCTGGTGGGCGCCGTGTTGCAGGTCCGCTACCTGCAACGGCAGCCGGAGGCTGGCATGAGGACTTTCCCCGGACACATCGCCTGAATGCGCTACGGGCCGAGCGCCGCATCGATCATCGCCACGCCCAGCCCGACCAGCAGCGCCACGGCCGAAGCGATAAACCATCGCACCGTCTTGCGGTATTCGTCGACGGCATCGTCCTCGATGCGCAGTGCGCGGAACAGCGCGACGATCTGCAGCGACACCGCTGCCAGCAGCGAGACCGCGGCGAACAGCGCGCGCAGGTTCCAGTGGCCGGGGCTCTCGAAGCCCCAGAAGCGCCAGAACGCCAGCGAGAAACCCAGCAGCACGGTGATGGCCGTGATGATGCCCTGGCGATAGCCGCTGGGCACCACCTGCGGCGCCGGGGTGGCGAGCGGGGCGACAGGGTCGGCAGGATCCATGGCTCGTCTCCGGTTGGCGGTCGCCTGGGTTGCAGGCTAGTCCGGACCAGCCCTTGCTGATGATGTTGTGGCTCAGGCGGAAATATCCGGCAGCTGCACCACCGCCAGCGTGGCGTTGCCTGCGCCGACGACTTTGCTGCAGTGGCCTTTCCCGGTGGTGTCTTCCAGCAGCAGCGCACTGCCCGCCGACAAGTGGCGGCGCTCTCCGTCGCTGGCTGCGAATTCCATCGCACCGCCCAGCAGGAAGATCCACATGCGCAGCGGCGACGGGTGCAACTCGCCTACCCAGCCGGCGGGAACCAGCAGGAAGCCCTGTCGCGCCGCTTCTGCCAGCGGTGACACCCAGAATGGGCGTGCGGGCGGCGCGAACAGCCGCTCTGTGATGCCTATCGCGACCGGGCCGAAGTGGGACTCGCCGGCTGCGTCGGCATAGAGCCGTTCGAAGGCCAGCGGCGGGCGCTGGGTTGCGGCGGGATCTGCAATGGCGGCCATGGCACACCTCCCTTCGGCGCATGGTGTATGCAGTCTAGGCGCCTGCGCGAGGAGTGCAACGGCGCGCCGTCGTGGCCGATCGTCAGCCCTTGCTGAAGATGCTGTAGAAATCCGGCGCGCCGCTGTCGGGCATGCTCAGGTCGAGCGAGGCTTCGATGTGTTCCAGGTGCTCGGCCATCAGCGCGCTGGCGCGGGCGGCATCTCGCTGCTCGATGGCGTCGATCAGCTGGCGGTGCTCATGCTCGGCACAGGCGGGGGCGCCGGGGCGGTCGTACAGCGTGATGATCAGGCAGGTCAGCGAGACCATCTCGCGGATCAGCTTTTCCAGGATCGCATTGCCGGCCATCTCGGCCAGCAGGATATGGAATTCGCCGGACAGGCGGATCATCGCGGCACGGTCGCCGCGGCCGCGTGCGTTGTCCTCTTCCATGGCATGGCGGCGCAGGCTGCGCGCCTTGGCCGGCGTGGCGCGTTGTGCAAGCTCGGCGGCCAACCCGGGCTCGACCACGCGGCGTGCCTGGAACACCTCGCGCGCTTCGTCGACAGTAGGGCTGGAGACAAAGGCGCCGCGGTTGGGTACCAGCGTCACCAGCTTCTCATGCGCCAGGCGCGCGAACACCTGGCGGATGCGGGCGCGGCTGGCGCCGGTGACTTCGCACAGGCGTTCTTCCACCAGCTTGGGGCCGGCCAGCAGGCGGTGCTCCATGATGGCGGTCAGCAGGCCGAGGTAGATGGCCTCGGTGGCGGAGGCTTCGCTGGGCTCGGTGCCCGCGACTTCGTCCGGTGCGGCATTGGTGTTGGCCTTGCTTGCGGCCCTGGCCGGGGCTTTCGTTGCGGGCCGGCGCGGCGCCCTGGCTGCCGTGCCGGGCGCCGCCTGGTGACCGGCTGCGCCGGGAAGCCGCTGGCGTGCGCGCGGCGCGGTGCCAGTGCGGCAGCGGCCCGAGGGCGCCGAGGCCAAGGAGGGCGAGCGTGCCGCGGCGGCGGCGGTCGATGATGGTTTTGTCTGTCGTTGTCACTGGACACCTCCGTCGTGCTGGGATGCGGCCATCAGCACCAGCGCGTCGAGCGCCACGGCACCTTGCCCGGCCTCGCGCACCAGCAGGGGATTCACTTCCATCTCGGCCAGCCCGGCACCCAGCGCCATGGCGGCGTCGGACAGCGCGGCAATGGCCGCGGCCGCGGCGTCGATATCGGCCGGCGGCTTGCCGCGGAAGCCTGTCATCAGGCGGTAGCCGCGCAGGCTGGCCAGCATCTCGCGCGCCATGTCGCGGTCCACCGGCAGCAGGCGGTGCGCCACGTCGTGGAAGATCTCGGTGAAGATGCCGCCCAGGCCTACCGTCATCGCCGGCCCGAACACCGGGTCGCGCGTCACGCCGACGATCAGCTCGCACACGCCGCCGGCCATCTTCTGCACCAGCACGCCGCGCTGGCGCGCCTGCGGCAGCGCGCGCGCGGCGGCGGCCACCACCTCGGTCGCGGCGGCCTGTACCTGTGCGGCATCGGCCAGGCCCAGCCGCACGCCGCCTACCTCGGTCTTGTGGGCGATGTCCGGGCTCAGCACCTTGACCGCCACCGGGTAACCGATGGCATCCGCGGCAGCCGCGGCTTCCTGCGGCGTGGCGGCAGCGGCTTCGGCGCCAACCGGTACGCCGAAACCTGACAGCCACTGCTTGGCCTGGTGCTCGTCCAGCGTTTCGGCGGGCAGATAGCCGGCCGCGCCGGTGGCGGCCTGCTGGCGCAGCGCCATCCAGCGCGCGGTCGGCGCCGCCGTGCCGAGCCAGCGGACATAGGTGCCCAGCGCCTTCGCCGCACGTGCGCAGTCGGGGAACAGCGCAACGCCGGCAGCGGCCAGCTTTGCGCGGCTGGCGGGCTCGCCGGTGGTGGCGACCACGATCAGGCGGTTGGTCTGGCCAGCCACGGCGACCAGCTCGTCGGCCACGCGGTCGAGCAGGTAGGCAGTGGCGTAGAGGAAGATCGCGTCGATGCCGTCTGCGGCGGCCAGCTCGTTCAGCACCGCATGGGCCAGGCCCTCGCGGTTGAACAGTTGCCCCGTCATGTCGACCGGGTTGGCGGTGGCGCCGATCTCCGGCACCGCCGCCTGCAGGCGCTGTTGCACCCCTTCATCCAGGCGCGGCACGTCCAGCCCGGCGGCGCTGAGCAGGTCGGCGGAGAGCGCGCCCATCGCGCCGGAGACCGATGCCACCACCACGCGGCGCCCGGCGCGGCGCTGGTGGAAGCCCGCTAGATAGGCGAGGTCGGTCAGGTGCGTCGGATCGCTCGCCTGCATCGCGCCCAGCTGCGCAAACGCGGCGCGATAGATCGCCTGGTTACCCGCCAGCACCGCGGTGTGCGACTGCGTGGCGGACGAACCGGCCTCGCTCTCGCCCGCCTTGAGCACGATCAGCGGCTTGTCCGCGGCGCGCAGCCGGGCGGCGGCATCGACAAAGCGCGGCCCGTTGCGCAGCCCTTCCAGGTAGCCGACCACCGCGCCGGTGTGCGCATCGGCTGCCAGGTAGTCGAGGTAGTCGGCGTAGTCCAGGCAGGCTTCGTTGCCGGTGTTGATGAACTGGTGGAAGCCCACGTCCATCTGGCGCCCGCTGGCGTAGACGATGGCGCAGACATTGCCGCTCTGCGTCAGCAGGCTGACATGGCCGGGGCCCTCCTGCGGCGGAAAGGCGCGGAAGGTGGTGGCAAAGGCAGTGATGGCGCGCGTGGTCAGGTTGGCCAAGCCCATGCAGTTGGGGCCGGCGATGGCCATGCCGGTCTCGCGTGCGAAGGCGGTCAGTTCGGCCTGGCGCGCGGCGCCGGCTTCGCCCGCCTCGGCAAAGCCAGACGCGTACAGGATGGCGGCGCGGATGCCGCGCGCATGGCAGCGCCGCAACTGCGGCAGCACCTCGTCGGCGCCCAGCGCCAGCACCGCCAAGTCGGGCGTGTGCGGCAGCGCTTCGATGTCGGGATAGCAGGCCAGCCCGGCGATTTCGGCATAGCGCGGGTTGACCGGGTAGACCGTGCCGCGGTAGCCAAGGCGCTGCAGGTGGTCCAGCGCCACGCCGCCGATGCGGCTGGTGTCGCGCGAGGCGCCCACGATGGCGATCGAAGCGGGCTCGAGCAACAGGGATAGCGCGGTGCGGCTGGTGTACCTGGCCGCGGCGGAAGGGGAAAGGCTCATTCGTTGTCTCCATCCTTCCCGTACCGGAAGGTGAGCCGATTCAAGCCGATTGCACCGGGCCGCGGCAAGAGCACGGGCGTGGACTGTGCACATTGTGAACAGTTGCCCATGATGGCTGGCCTGTGTCCCAGGCCCAGCTGGTGATGTGCGCCCGGCGCCGCTCCCCGTGTGCGGAAGCGTGCGGTGTAGGACAAACACCCGGCGCGGAAAGGAATGGCACTGCTGCCGCGGCCACGGACCGCGGTATATGTTGGGAGGTAGCGGGCGCTGCACGCCGGCCGGCGTGTGCAGCCCGCCCATCCCCGGCGCAGGGAGACCTTTACGGATGTTCCAGACGCTCTGCCATTTCCCGTTCGATGCCAGGCGGCCAGGCACCGCGGGCTGGCCCACGCGCCTGCGCCGGTTCGCTGCCCTCGCGCTGGCCTTCACGCTTGCGGCCGCGGCGATTGGTGGCTGCGCCAGCCTGCCGGCCTCGGCACAGCGCACCCCCTCGAGCGCGCCCGCCAACACGGCCGACACGTCGCTGGGCAAGGCGCTCACGCGGCGCCTGGCGCAGCATCCCGGCGAGTCGCTGTTCTATCCCCTCTCCTCCGGCCCCGATGCGCTGGCCGCGCGGCTGGCGATGGCCCGCGCGGCCGAGCGCAGCCTGGACCTGCAGACCTATATCTTCGAGCCCACCGGCACCGGCGCCGCGGTACTGGGCGACGTCATCAACGCCGCCGACCGCGGCGTGCGCGTGCGGCTGCTGCTGGACGACCTGCAAACCGGCGGACTGGACGAGATCCTGTCGGCGATCGATTCTCACCCCAATATCGAAGTGCGCTTGTTCAACCCGTTCGCCAACCGCAGCGTGCGCTGGCTGGAAATGCTGGTTGGCTTCAAGCGGCTGGACCGCCGCATGCACAACAAGTCGATGACGGTGGACAACCAGATGTCGCTGGTGGGCGGGCGCAATATCGGCGACGCCTACTTCTCCGCCCGCCCCGACATGGACTTCAGCGACCTGGACGTGCTGATCGCCGGGCCCGCGGTGCCGCAGGTGTCGGCCGTGTTCGACGAGTACTGGAATGATGAGTCCTCGTACCCGGTCGTGGCGCTGATCCCCGCCGGCAAGGAGGCACCGGTCGAGATGCGCAACCTGCGCAAGCGGCTGGAGGCGCGCGGCGACCTTGCGAAAACCAGCCCCTATGTGCAGGAACTGCTGGATTCGGGCCTGGCCAAGGGCATCGAGAGCGGCCATATGCCCGGCTACACCGGCAAGGCCACCGTGGTCTCCGACAAGGCCGCTAAGATCACGCACCAGACCGACGACGAACCGGGCCATGCCACCGCCCGGCTCGAGAAAATGATCAGCAGCGCGCAGAAGGAGGTATTGCTGATCTCGCCGTACTTCGTGCCCGACTACGACGGCGAGGCGTGGCTGATCGCGCTGGCCAAAAGCGGGATCCGCGTGCGCATCCTGACCAACTCGTTTGCCGCCACCGACGTGAGCGCGGTGCACGCGGGCTATGCGCCGCACCGCCAGGCGCTGGTGGCCGCCGGCGTCGAACTGTACGAACTCAAGCCGAGTGCCTACGCGGAGCTTGCGGCTAGCGGCAAGTCCGCGCGCGGTTCGCGCTCGCGGTCGTGGCTGTCTTCCAGCCGCGCCAGCCTGCACGCCAAGAACTACATCGTCGACCGGCGCCTGGTATTTATCGGCTCGCTCAACATGGACCCGCGCTCGGCCAAGCTCAATACCGAGATGGGCATCGTGCTGGACAGCCCGGCGCTGGCCGAGCGCATGATCAAGTCCACCGACGACGGGCTGCTCGACATGGCCTACCGCGTCGGGCTGCAGACCGATGGCGACGGCGGCAACCCGCGCCTGACCTGGACCACGCGCGAGAAAGGCCAGCCCACCGTCTACGACAGCGAACCCGACATGGGTCCGCTGCAGCATCTGGGCATCGGCGTGCTGCGTGTGCTCCCGATCAAGGAAGAGTTATAAGCCGGCCTGTGGCGCTGCCCGGCGCCTTTCCTGAACCGGGGTTTGGGGGTTTGACATCCTGCCCTCCCTAAAGGGAGGGGATTCCCTCTGCAGGCGATCGATGTCCCGATCGGGCAAGGATATTTAGCGCAGCGTTCACATCGCGATCATGTACAGCACCGCATCGACTGCATACCCACTGCCTTATTCCGAGGTCTGCGATACCTTTCGGCCTCTCCGGCGGCATCGTGCCGCACGAAGAGCAGACCTGGGTGGTGAAACGTTCGTCGACTTCCTCGTACCACGCGCCATGCGCAATCGCCTTGTACGCGAGCATTGTTCGGAAGGACGACCAGCCTGCATCGAGGACGGACTTCGCCATGCTGGTTCTGGCGAGGCCGGCGGCATTCACATTCCCCACCGCAATGTAGTCGAAGTCCTGCACGATGCGATGCGAGAGCTTGTGCAGGAAGTCACGTCTCGCATTGGCGATGCGCGCGTGGATGTTCATTGCCAGTCGTTTCTTGCGCGCACGCTGTGCTCTGGCAAGGGCTTGCTCGAGTTGGCCAAGGTGGCGCGGATTCGTGATCTTCTCGCCAATCGATGCCGACGCCGTGTTGCGGGGCGCGGGCCTGAGTGTCGGCAACTTCAATCACGATGTTCAGGAACCAGTTGCCCCGGGCGTCGCGCGAGAAATTCGTGCCGTCCTTGATCTTGCCTTCGGGAAGGGGCCTGGAGTTGAACACGCGAAACGTGTTGCCGGCAAAGCGGAATGCGTCGCCCGAGCGCTCGAGATCTCGCCCCTTGAGCGGCACCCAGCCGAGGGATCTGCGGCCGCGATAGCGCAGGTACGGCCGGCGATGCTGGCTACGCGACTTGGCGTACTGCTCGCAAATCGCGTTGACGATGCCGGAATGGATACGGAGCTCCTTGCTGCCGCCGGTCGTCAACACGTTCAGATCGAAACCCGTGGGCCACTTCTTGCCCCATTTGAGCGCGTGCTTCTGCGTGTCATTGCAGAAGTTCCAGACGTAGTTCACTACGCGGCTCTGCTGATTGAGCAGGCCGTTCAGCGACTTCACCCGGTAGCGATAGACGAGAAGCATGCCGGTCATTCTAATTTGGGATTGCTTGCTGCCGGCAGCACCCCTTTCACTCCCCGCCCGGAAAGTCGGGGTTTTTCGGAGCAAGTCTGATGAGAGCCGCTGTCCTGCATCAACCCAAGACCCCGCTGGTGATCGAAGACGTTGCCATCGGCAAGCCGGGCCCTCGCGAAGTGCTGGTGCGCACCGCCGCCGTGGGCGTGTGCCATTCGGACCTGCATTTCCTCGATGGCGCCTACCCGTACGCGATGCCGGCCATCCTCGGCCACGAGGCCGCGGGTGTGGTCGAGCAGGTTGGCTCGGAAGTGCGCACGGTCAGGCCCGGCGATCACGTCATCACCTGCCTGTCGGCCTACTGCGGCCATTGCGAGCATTGCCTGACCGGCCACCTGTCGCTGTGCACCGAGCCCGATACGCGCCGGCGCGAGGGCGAGGAGCCGCGTCTGATGGCGCGCCAGGGCGGACCGATCAACCAGTTCGTGAACCTGTCAGCGTTCGCCGAGCAGATGCTGATCCACGAACACGCGCTGGTGGCGATCCGCCGCGACATGCCGCTGGACCGCGCCGCGCTGATCGGCTGCGCGGTGACCACCGGCATGGGCGCGGTGATCCATACCGCCAAGGTGCAGCCGGGCGAGACCGTGGCCGTGATCGGCTGCGGCGGCATTGGGCTGGCCACCGTCAACAGCGCCGCGATTGCCGGTGCCGGGCGCATCATCGCCATCGACCGCGTGCCGGCCAAGCTGGAGCTGGCGCGCAAGTTCGGCGCCACCGACGTGATCGATGCCGGCAACGCCGATGTACTTGACGCCGTGCGCACGCTCACCGGCGGCGGCGTGCACCACGCCTTCGAGGCCATCGGCCTGAAGCAGACCACCGAGCAAGCCTTTGCCATGCTGCGGCGCGGCGGCACGGCCACGGTGATCGGCATGATCGCGCCGGGCGTCAAGATCGAACTGAAGGGCAGCGACTTCCTTGGCGAGAAGCGCATCCAGGGCTCGCTGATGGGCTCCAACCGCTTCCCGGTGGACATGCCGCGCATGGTGGACTTCTACATGGCCGGCAAGCTGCACCTGGACGAGCTGATCGCGCAGCGCCTGCCGCTGGAACGCATCAACGAAGCCTTCGACGAACTGCGCCGCGGCGAGCTGGCGCGCTCGGTCATCATGTTCGGGTAAGCCGGGGGCGGCTCAGGTGGCCGGACGCCAGCCGCCGTGGAAGCCGAACGGCACGCGGTGCGACAGGTGGGCCAGCGCGACCGGACCGGCCTCGATGGCACTGGCGTCGTAGACGGCGAGGTCGCTGCGATGCTCGGCGCCGCGGTACACCGTGGCCAGCAGCCAGCCGTCGCCTTCCGCGCTGTCCGGCGCGCGCGGCACGAACACGGGTTCAGACACCGCATCGCCCGCCGGCAGCTGGTGCGTGCGGCGCGTGTTGGTGCGCAGGTCCAGGTGTACCAGCGTGTCATAGGTGCCGCGCCCGGTGCCTTCGTGCTGGCGCGATGCGAAATAGCCATGGCGGTAGGACAGGGTTGAAAAGCGCTCGTCGATGCGGGGGAATTCGCCGGGCATGTCGTCGATCCATGCGCGCGTGAAGCTGTCGGTGTTGCCGGCCAGGTCGAAGGTCCAGCGGCACAGGCGCGCGCGGTTGTCGGCGCCCTCCGTGCCGGCGTTGAACAGCGGCGCGCTCTCGTACTGCATCACGTCGGCAACGATGCGCTCGCCTTCCTCCCACGCATTCATTACGTGGAACACATAGCAGGGCTCGCCGCGGAACCAGCGCAGCTGCGCCGGGCTGCCGCCGCGCGGCATGATGCCGATATGCGTGCCCAGGTGCGGCTCCCACGCATAGGCGGGCTCGCCGCGCACGGCTCGTTCCATGCTGCCGGTCAGTGGCATGACCGGGAACAGCACATGGCGCTGCGTGACCATGAAGTCGTGGACCATGCTGGCGTACGGGGCCTCGAAGTGTTCCAGCCGCGCCAGCCGCCCGTCGCCGTCGACCACGCCGTAGCGCATGGTTTTCGTGAACGGCCCGGTGGCGGCATAGGCGAAGAACACCATCTCGCCGGTGACCGGGTCGATCTTGGGGTGCGCGGTCATGGCGCCGGGCAGCTTGCCGCCGTAGCTGCAGTTGCCACGCGTGGCCAGCGTGTGCGGATCCATCTCGACCGGCAGGTCGGCTTCTTCCAGCGCCAGCAGCTTGCCCGCGTGCCAGACGATATGGGTGTTGGCGACGCCGTCTTCCTGCCCCTGCATCGATGGATCGGTGGTGGCCGGGTTGCCCCAGCTGCCGAACAGCGCGTGCCCGGCGGCGCGTTCGCGCTCGAACTTGTTGGTGCGCACCCAGCGGTTGTTGTAGCGCACGCGCCCGTCTCCGAGATGGAAGGCATGGACCATGCCGTCGCCGATAAACCAGTGATACTGGTCGTCCCGCGGCGCATGCTGCGGGTTCGGGCCGTTGCGGTAGAGCGTGCCGCGCAGCGCGCGCGGCAGTTCGCCGCTGACGGGCAGGTCGTGTGCGTCGCACTCCATCAGGATCGGCGCAAAATTGCCGGACAGGCAGGCGAGGGGCGGGAAGGGCTGGGTCATGGGGCGGGTCTCCGGCGACACTTGTCGAAGATTAGTCGGTAGGCGCCGGTCCGATGTAGGTCTTCAGGAGGGAATTCCTGGAAATCAGCCTGTGACACGCTGCCGGCCGCCTGCGCCATTGTTCACCCTGTGGGACAATCGCGACGCAAGCGCCCCCATCCTGACGCCCACGCCGGCGCGGGACCGGCGCGCCGCAACGACGAGGCGCCGCATGAAGACAATCGAATGGAAGGACTGGGAAATTTTCTGCCGCGTGGTAGAGGGCGGTGGCTTCACCCAGGGCGCCGAACTGGCTGAGGTTCCCAAGTCGTCCGCCAGCGCCGCGGTGGCGCGGCTGGAAAGCCAACTCGGCATCCGCCTGTTCGAACGCACCACGCGCCGCGTGCGCGTGACCGAGCGCGGCCAGCGCCTGTACGAGCGCGTCGCGCCGCTGTTTGCCGAACTGCACGATATCAGCGCCGAGGCCGCCTCGGTCAGCGCCGAAGTCAGCGGCCTGTTGCGCATCTCCACCCCGTATGAAGTCGGCTCGCAGCACCTGTCGGAAAGCCTGACGCGCGTGCTGCGCGCCCACCCCGGCCTGCGCGTGCAGGTCGACGTCAGCTGGGACCAGCCCGACCTGATCCGCCATGGCTATGACCTTGCGTTCGTGATGACCAACACCGGCCTGCACGACACCTCGTTCGCCAGCAAGCGCGTGGTGCTCATCGACCGCGGCTTCTTTGCCGCGCCGGCGCTGATCCGCGCGCGCGGGCTGCCACGTACGCCGCAGGACCTGCAAGGCTGGCCCTCGCTGGGCCATCCCGAGGACAAGTATTGGGAATTCCTGCGCGACGGCGTGGAGATCGCGCGCGTGGATGTCGAACCCCGCCTCTGCACGCACAACGCCGAGTTGCGGATGAAGTCGGCCATCGACGGCCTGGGCGTGGTGCGGCTGTCGCCGCGCCTGGTGCAGGACGAGGTCGGGGAGGGGCAGCTGGTGCGGGTGCTGCCGGCCTATACCTCGTCGCCACTCAAGGTCTATGTGCTGATGCCGGCGCGCAAGCTGATGCCTGCGAGCGTGCGGGTGTTCCTGGATGTGCTGGAGCAGACCCTGGGAGTGCCGGAGACGCGCCGGCCACCGGCGCGCAAGCGGGAGACGGCGGCGCCTTAGTGGTTCTGCCTAGGCCGCTTCAACGCCTGCAAGCAGCACCAGGTCCGCGATCGCCTTGCCCCCGGCCGAGATATGGGTACGCATGGCCTCAGCCGCGGCATCCGGATTGCCGGCGACCACCGCCTCGACCACATAACCGTGCTCCCGATATGAGCTCGGCACGCGCGCGTCGTTGATCAGCCCCTTCTGCTGCCAGTAGATCGCCAGTCGCCGGCGCAGCAGCACGATCTGTTCCGACAGGAACGGGTTGGCCGCGGCCTGGTACAGCACGTCGTGGAACTTGCGGTTGGCCTCGATGTAGCCCGCGGTATCGCCGTTCTCGACATGCACGCCGGCGGCCTCGTGCGCCTGCACCAGGACCTTCTTGCCCGCCGGCGAAATCCGCTGCGTCGCCAGCCGGGCGACCACCCCCTCCATTTCCGCGAGGGTTTCGAACATGGCTACCAGCTCGGCCGCCGTGGGCTTGTGCACGAACATGCCGGCGCGCGGAACGATGGTGATGAGGCCCTGGGCGGCCAGCATCAGCAGCGCTTCGCGGACCGGCGTGCGCGAGCTGTCGAATTTGTCGGCCAGCGCCTTTTCGTCGATCTGCGCACCAGGGCGCAAGGTGCCGGCCTGGATGGCGGAAACGACGCTTTCTCTGATCTGATCTTGTAGTGATTGCACGGGTATACCCCTGTTTGTCCCGGTACAAAAATATCTGTAGGCTCAACGAATATATCAGAAGGCCTAAGGAGATATTGCGGGATGGATGATAACGCACCAATGCTCACGCTGGACGGACCCGTCGCAACCATCCGCCTGCGCCGCCCGGAAGTCGCCAACCGCCTCAGTCCCGGCGACCTGGTGGCGCTGCGCAACCACATCGACGCCGTCAACGAGATGGAACGGGTGCTGGTGCTGCGCTTTACCGGCTCGGGCAAGTATTTCTGCAGCGGCTATGACATCGGCTCGCTTGCGGGCAAGTCGGACGAGGGCGCGCTGAACTTCGGCGAAGTGATGGATGCCATCGAGGCGGCCCGGCCCGTCACCATCGCCGCCGTCAACGGCGGCGTGTACGGGGGCGCCACCGATCTCTGCCTGGCCTGCGACTTCCGCATCGGCGTGCCGGAGTGCGACATGTTCATGCCGGCAGTCCGGCTGGGCCTGCACTTCTATCGCGGCGGCATGGAGCGCTATGTCTCCCGACTGGGCCTGAACGCCGCCAAGCGCCTGTTCCTGACGGCGGACAAGATCGACGCGCAGCAGATGCTGCGCATCGGCTTCCTGACCGAGATCGTCGATGGCCCGCTGCTGCAGGCGCGCGTGGACGCGCTCTCGGAGCAGCTTGCTGGCATGGCGCCGATTGCGTTGCTGGGGATGAAGACACACCTGAACGCCATCGCCCGCGGCGCGCTCGATGCCGAGGCGCTGCGGCGGGACATGCATCGCTCGGAGAGTTCCGCGGATCTCCGGGAGGGCGCGGCGGCGTTCAAGGAAAAGCGCAGGCCGGTATTCAACGGAAGGTAGCGATACAGCTACGGAGGAGACACCCCATGAAAAAGACCGCAATCCCACTGGCGGCGCTGGCCGCATCGGTACTGGCAGTCTCGGCGCACGCCGCCCAGCCAGTCGACTACCCGACCAAGCCCATCCGCCTGGTGATCGGCTTCCCGGCTGGTGGCGGCGCCGACAACACCGCCCGCCTGTACGGCGATGCGCTCAGCCGCGAACTGGGCCAGCCGGTGATCGTGGACAACAAGCCCGGCGCCGGCACCACCATTGCCGCGGAGTTCGTGGCCAAGGCGCCGCCGGACGGCTATACGCTCTATATCGCGACCGCAAGCCTGATGGGCGGCGACAAGGTCCTCTACAAGAACATCAGGTACCAGCCCTCGGACTTCATCCCGATCACCCGGCTGGTGGCGGCGCCGATGATCCTCGCGGTCAACAAGGACACCGGCATCAGGAATGTGGCCGAGTTGGTGGCGCGGGCCAAGGCGCAACCGGGGGCGCTTAACTACTCCTCGTCCGGCAACGGCGTGATCACCCACCTGGCCGGCGTCCAGTTCACCAGGCTGGCCGGCGTGCAGATGACGCACGTGCCCTTCAAGGGCGGGGCGCCGTCGGCGCAGGCGGTCGCTGCCGGCGACGTGCAGCTGACCTTTGGCACCGCGCCGTCGGTCAAGCCGATGATCGACACGGGCAAGGTCGTCGCCATCGCGGTGACCTCCGGCCAGCGCTCGCCGGCCAACCCGCAGTTGCCGACCATCGCCGAAGGCGGGGTCAAGGGCTACGACCTGTCCGCCTGGTACGGACTGTTTGCCCCGGCAAAGACGCCGCCGGAGATTATCGACAAGCTGTTCGCGGCGACCACGAAGGTCATGGCCGATCCCGAACTGAAAAAGAGGTTCCTGGCGCAAGGCGATGAGGTCTCGGTGTCGGGCTCGGTGGCGGAGTTCCGCGAGTATGCAGCGCGCGAAGGCAAGCTCGGTGTCGACCTGGCGGTCTCGAGCGGCGCAAAGATCGACTGAACCATGCGGAGAGCGTAATGACAACAGCAAGTGGCCAACTCCCCCTGGCGGGACTGACCGTGGTGGACCTGACACGGGTGCTCGCCGGCCCTTACTGCACGATGATGCTTGCCGACCTGGGCGCGCGCGTGATCAAGATCGAGAACCCGGACGGCGGCGACGATTCGCGGCAGGTCGGCCCGTTCGTCGACGGCGAGTCGGCCTACTTCGCGTCGATCAACCGGAACAAGGAATCGATCGCGCTCGACCTCAAGAACCCCGAGGACCGCAAGGTGCTCGACCGCATGCTCGCCACGGCGGACGTGCTGGTGGAGAACTTCCGCGCCGGCGTCATGGAGAAGCTGGGCTACACGTGGGAAGACCTGCACGCCCGCTTCCCGCGGCTGGTCTATGCCTCGATCTCCGGCTTCGGGCAGACCGGCCCGTATCGCGCCCGCCCGGCCTACGACATGGTGGTGCAGGCCATGGGCGGGCTGATGAGCGTCACCGGCGAGGCGGGCGGCAATCCCGCGCGGGTGGGCGTTTCCATTGGCGACATCGGGGCGGGGCTGTACGCGACCATCGGCATCCAGTCGGCGTTGCTCAAGCGGGTGCATACCGGCCTGGGCGAGCGCGTCGACATCTCCATGCTGGACTGTCAGGTCGCGCTGCTGGAGAACCCGATCGCCCGCTATTCCGCTACCGGCGGCGTGCCGAAGCCGCTCGGCACCCGCCACCCGTCGATTACCCCGTTCGACATGTTCGCCACCAGCGATGGCTTTATCGTCATCGCGGTCGGCAACGATGCCTTGTTCGCCAAGCTGTGCGACGCGCTCGGGCGCGGCGAATGGGCTCTGGAGGAACGCTTCGCTACCGTGCCGGCGCGCAACGAGCACCATGTCACGCTCAAGGCCTGCCTGGAGGCGCGGCTCGCCGACGCAACCACTGCCGAGTGGGAGGCGATTCTAGAGGCCGCCGGGGTGCCGCATGGCCCGATGAACAGCGTTCCGCAACTGGTCAGGAATCCGCATGTCCAGGCGCGCGGGATGATCCTCGATATCGGTATTGGCGACGGCAAGGGGCTAAGGGTGGCCGGCAACCCGGTCAAGATCGGGACGGTCGAGGCGCTTTCAGGGGTACGGAACCCGCCTGCGCTGGACCAGGATCGGGAGCGGTTGCTGGCGGAGTTCGGCGGCTGACAGGCTTGCCAGCGCGCGTCAGTAAGGCTGGTCCGCCGGCCGGACCTCGAAGCGCAGCGTCTCCGCGATATCCAGCATCTCCTCATCATCCTCGCTGCGCGTGATCCACCCGCCGTAGGCGTCGCCGTCGGTGTCCCATTGCCACAGCGTATAGCCGGCCACGCGCAGCTGGTTGTGCGCCAGCTCCATCAGCTCCGGCACGCTGGTGCTCTCCAGGAAGGCCTCGTCCTCGGGATCGTCAGTGCCCCAGTCGAGCTCCAGGTCCATCCGCTCGCACAGCTGGTTGAGGCAGCCGATAAAGGACTGGCAGTCCTTCCAGTCGACAAAGAAGCCCGATTGCCAGTCGATGACCTCGCGGATCACCCAGAGCAGTTCCTGGCCGTCGGTGTCATCGTCCTCGGCGTCGAGCAATGCATCCTCGAACATCGCCAGCTGCGCCGAGGTCTGGGCGCTGTCGCCAAGATTGATAAGGGCGAAGAAACGCGCGATGGCGTCCTGCGTGTCGTCGTCCAGTGATGTGGCCATGATCGTCTCCTGAGGCTGCGCGGTCTGCTATGCCGCGATGCGCATGATCTCGCGTTGGCCGGCCGGTGTCACGCGCAGCGCACGCGAGGTGCGCGTGGTTTCGACCCAACCGCGCGTGATCAGGCTGCCCAGCAGCGCCTCGCCCAGCGCGCCGCCCAGGTGCGGCTTGCGCTCGCTCCAGTCCGGGCAGGCGCAGGCGAACTGCCGCCGCTTGCGCCGCGCCGCTTCCACGTCGATGCCCAGCCCGGCCAGCGCCTGCGCACCGTCGCCGCTCAGTTCCACGCGCTGCGCTTCCAGCACCAGCCAGCCGGAATGGGTCATTCGCTCGAACAGGCCCACCGCCAGCTCGCCCGCCAGGTGGTCATAGCAGGTGCGCGCCTGGCGCAGCGCCGGCGGCGCCGTGCGCGAAACCGGCACGTCGCGCAGCCGCGGCGGCTTGCTGGCCAGCGAGGCCGACGCCAGCGCCTCGATCGCCACGCCGATCTCCGGCGCGGCCAGCCGGTAGTAGCGGTTGCGCCCGCGCGTTTCCACCACCAGCAGGCCGCCTTCGGACAACCGCGCGAGGTGGCCGCTGGTCGACGACGCCGACAGCCCTGCGATCAGCGCCAGCTCTCCCGCGGGGCGCGCGCTGCCGTCCATCAGCGCCCACAGCATGGCCGCGCGGCCGGGATCGGCGAGCAAGCCCGCCAGCTGGCTGATGCCGGGTGCGTAATCCATGGTTTGGCTCCGGGTGAAATGTGTAATGCGGAGTATAAAGCCGAGATGAGTGTCCTAACCTCGGGAAATAAAGTCCTTCCCAAATGTATTCCCCGGTCAGAGGCGAGAGCGCTGGAGCGACGGGTGTAGCTTCCGCTGCTCCCTGGTCGCTGTTGCGTCATCCACTATGATTCCTTTCCAATCAGACACAAGCCGGTCCATATCGACCAAAATGTCTGGTCGATATGAACATAATCGCCCGACATCAGAGTCAATGCCCGGAGCCACGAATCGAATCGGGTGAAAAATACGCTTCGTTGAATTGAGGGCTGCTGTTCAAGCGAAGCCCGAGATGGAGTCCTATGGTAAGGTTGGTGGGATGAGTTCATGGACTTCAAACTGGTGATGCATGGGCCGTACCGATGTGGTGCTGGGAGAGCGATGCAGCGTGAGTGATGCGAAGCAGGAAACGCGGCGCACGCTGCGGACTGAGAGAGTTTCAATCAGCAGGGCTTTGCGCCTGAGCGTGCCGCCAGAGGCCAGGCCTGCGCCGGTCAACGGGAAAGACTGGCTGCGGCAGAGGAAAGAGCAATTGCAGGCTGCCCGTGCCGCTGCCAAGCAAAGGCGCGATCTACTAAGAGCCGAAATCATGTCGGCCGTGCAAGATGTTGCCCGAGAGGAACGCACTGCTGCGCGGCTAGAAGCTGAACGCCTGAAGGCGGAAGCCAAGGCTGCGCGGACCTACACGCGGGAGGACGCACGCGCCGCCGCCAAGTTCGAGCGCGGCCAACCAACCCGCTCGGCGTCCAAACGTAAGACGCTTGCTAATGAGAAACGCAAGCTGGTCTCTTACGCTGATCTGTTGCGGATCCGCGGGTGATCTGGCGGAAGTTCGACAGGGCGGTCCGATATTGAGACCGCCTGTACTTAACGATGCCGGGCAACTTTCTCCGGCATCGCGTCACTACATTAGTGAACCGCAGCCTTCCCGACGTAGTTCTCGGCCAGTGCGGTGGCTGCCGCGCGAGAGGCTGTCACATAGGCCAGTTCCGACAGTTGCATCTGCTGCTGGAACGGACTGGCATCGTCGAACTGGTGAAGCATGCTCGTCATCCACCACGAGAAGTGTTCGGCACGCCAGATCCGTTTCAGGGCCGTCTCGGAGTAACGATCCAAAGACTCGTTCTTACCTTCCCGATAGAACTGCTTGAAGCCTTCCGCCAGGATTAGCACATCGTTAATCGCGAGATTTATGCCCTTTGCGCCAGTAGGCGGCACGATGTGAGCGGCGTCGCCAGCGAGGTAAAGTCTTCCGTGCTGCATGACACTGGACACGAAGCTGCGCATGCCGACGATGTTCTTCTGGAAGATCTTTCCTTCCGTCACCTTCCAGCCATCGGCTTGGTCAACGCGGGCGTGCAGTTCGCTCCAGATTCGATCGTCCGACCAGTTCTCTACGGAATCCTTGGGGTCGCACTGAAAGTACATCCGCTGCACGTTCGGTGAACGGGTGCTGATGAGGGCAAATCCCCGTTCGTGGCGAGCGTAGATGAGTTCATCGCTGGAGGGAGGTGCCTCCACAAGGATGCCGAACCATCCGAAAGGGTAGAGTCTTTGATAGTCCATGCGGACGGACTCGGGGATTGCCGAGCGTGAGATTCCTTGCGAGCCATCGCACCCTACCACGAAATCGCAAACGATCTCGCGCACCTCTCCATTTTTGACGTAGCGGATAGAAGGCGATTCGGTGTCAAGGCCGTGGAGCGACGTGTCGGACACGCCAAACTCAAGTTGAGCGTTGGCCGAAACCCGGGCGCCGACAAGGTCCTTAATTACCTCGTGCTGCGCGTAGACGGTGATGGAGTGGCCGGTTAGCGCCTTCAGATCGATGCGATGGCGGCCACCATTGAACGAAAGGTCGAACCCGGTGTGCAAGGCGCCTTCTGCGGCCATTCTCTGGCCGAGTCCAACTTCATGCAACAGGTCCATTGTTCCCTGCTCCAGGACGCCTGCCCGGATGGTGGACTCGATCTGCTCACGAGTACGCGATTCGATTACTACCGAATCGATACCCTGCATGTGCAGCAGATGCGACAGCATCAATCCGGCAGGGCCCGCTCCAATGATTCCAACTTGTGTACGCACAATAGTTCTCCACCCTGCGTAATTCTGACGCAGGAGTCTTTCGCTAAAGATATGAATTCTGGCGCTGCCCGGCCATTTAAATGTCGAGGACAAGCATCGACGAATAAGAGCGAGAACAGCAGGGGGTGAAGACCTTGTTCTCAGCACGCTCCGCGTCCGTCAGGTAGACATCTCGATGGAGCGGAATCCCATCAAGAATGCGGGTCACACATGTCCCGCAGACCCCTTGCTCGCAAGATGTTTCGATTTCAATCCCGTGCTGTGCAAGGACTTCTACAACGGACTTGTCGGCGGTTACTTGCAGGACTTGCCCCGTGCTGCCGATCTTCACCGCGAAAGCGATGTCGGCTTGCTCCGGGGAGGTCGTCGCCGGAGCTGCAAAGTACTCCCGGTGCAATTGGGAATCGGCATACCCAACTTGCCGCGCGGCTTCGAGCATGGCGTCGATGAACCCCGCTGGACCACACACATAGATATGGGTATCTGGACGGTAGGCGCTTTGCAGGGCATCCTTTGCATCGAAGCGATCTGTCGAACCGTCATCAAGGTGCAGATGCACGTGCTCGCTAATGGGCCCTTGCAGGAGCTCCTCTCTGAAAGCGGTTTTCGCCAATGCTCGTGTGCAATAGTGCATTTCGAACGACTGACCTTGTGCCTGCAGCGACTGAGCCATGGCCATGATTGGGGTAACCCCGATTCCACCGGCGAGAAGCACCGTATGACTCGCGTCAACCTCCAGAGAGAAGTGATTTCGAGGGGCACTGATCTGGATCTCGCTTCCTTCACCGATGGCATGCATCGCAACGGAGCCGCCGCGAGAAGCGGGGTCCTTCAGGACGCCAAGGACATAGCTACGGGAATTACTGGGGTCACCACAGAGAGAATACTGGCGGACCAGTCCACCAGGTAAGTGCACATCCACATGTGCGCCCGCTGAGAAAGCTGGCAACGGCTCGCCGGTGGTCGAAACCAGGTGAAAGGCACTGATGCCATCAGCCACCTGACGCTTACATTCAACGCGTACATTTAACATGCTGAAACACCCCACATCTTTGCTTACGCAGCCTTGGCGGTCGGCTCGATACCTGCATCAGCGGCCTCTGCCTTGTTCAGGGCATCCCAGTACCTGCGGGCCTGCACCGGCGCAATGTCGAAGGAAATGTCAACCATTGCGCGGCCGGGATCGCGTTGCATGTTTTGATATTGAGATTCGATGATCTCCTTATCTTCATTGAACGTGATCACGATGTTGTCGTAAATGGCATCGGTCACAGCAGGTTCGTCGATGCGGAAATTGTGGGCGGCAGACCAAAAGTAATGCGTCGTGTGTTCGGTTTCCGGGGTCATCGCGTTCAGGCCGCGGAAGCCGTAGGCGTCATCACGGTTTCCTTCTGGCGCACCGCCGCCGACTTCCTTCGCGCCGGTGAAAATTCGGACGAGTCCGGGCTCGAATTCGATCTCCTGCCACCGGTCGACGCGTTCCGTCCCAAAGGTATAGGCCGCTGTGTAGGTAGGCGGCGGCAAGCTGTCCAACATCCATCGCTCGACTCGCACGCCTTTTTCGGTCCGGCCGGTGGTGGTTTTGGCTGCGAAGTGGGTCTCTGCGTCGCCGCCAATGGTGCGCTTGTGTACGTAGCCAAGATGGGTCAGGTCGAGCAGGTTATCGTAGATGAGCAGGTGATTCGACTTGATGAGGTACGTGTTCTTCCGATACCTCCACCCCTTATCACCGTGCCAAGGGTATGAGGGAACAGCGGCCTCTTTCGTCTGGGATTCGTCTCCCATCCAGATCCAGATCAGGTCGTCCTTCTCGACCACCGGGTAGCGCCTCACCTTCGCTTTAGTCGGGATCTTGCCCTGCCCTGGAACCCGCACACATTGGCCCTCAGCGTTGTACTCGAGGCCATGGTATGCGCAGCGTAAGCAATCACCGACAACGTCGCCGTGGTGTAGAGGCAGTGCTCGGTGACAGCACCGGTCTTCAAGAGCAGAGACCTTTCCGCTGACGCCACGGTAGAAGACCACCGGCTCATTCAAAAGGGTTCGTGCAATGGGAGTAGTGGTGATTTCGTCGGCCCACGCCGCGACGTACCAAGTGTTCTTGGGGAACATGGAATGTCTCCTGGTTTCTGATGCTGATCGTCACACGTTGCGAAAGGTGCAACGTGCTGCTGGATGAAGTCTCGTCATTCGCATACGATTTATCAAGTAGATCGTCCTGATAACATTCATAAGCGAGATGGATAACTTCGACCTGAACCTGCTCAGAATCTTCGACGCACTGCACCGGCACGGCCACGTTGGCAGGGCAGCCCAAGAACTTGGATTGAGCCAACCGGCGATCTCCTATTCGCTCCGTCGCCTGAGGGAGGAGCTGGGGGATGCGCTCTTTGTCAAAACGCGGCAAGGGATGGAGCCGACTCCGCGGGCCACCCAACTTGCGCCGGTGATCCAGTCGGTACTCGCCCAGATCCGGGAAAGCGTGTTGAGGTCGCCTGGCTTCGACCCAGCTCAAGTCCAACGGACGTTCACCATTGCGATGTCCGATGTCGGCGAAATGGTCTTCTTGCCGCGATTGCTGCATCGGCTGGCAACGCTTGCGCCAGGTTTAAACATCACGACGGTGTCAACTCACCCGAAGGCGCTAATGTCTGCGCTGCAGCGCAGCGAGGTAGATCTTGCTGTTGGTTACTTCCCTGATCTGGACGGCGTAGACGTTTTTCAGCAGCGCTTGTTCCGGCACAGTTTTGTATGCCTCGTAAGACGAGGTCATCCGGCCGTGCAAGGAAAAATGACTAAGAAGTCTTTCACTGAGCTTCCGCACGCCGTGGTGCAGGCTGAAGGTAGAAGCCAGGAGATAGTCGAGCAGTACCTGAAAGAGCAAGGTGTGCAACGGCGGGAACTGCTTCATTCACCGCACTTTTTAAGCATCCCCATGGTCATCGCTGCCACCGACTTGGTAGTGACCGTTCCCGCCGCAGTGGGAGAGGTATTCGCTCAAATCGCTGATGTTGCGGTGCTCGAGCCACCTTACAGGATGCCGACGTTTGATCTCAAACAACACTGGCACCGATCTCAACATGATGATCCGGGCAACCGCTGGCTAAGGGGGATCGTGTTGGAACTCTTCGGAGAACGGGCGACGTAACGGTTGCATATAAAGGGATTCGATAAGGGTTATAAGCTCCATTAGCTTGCCGGATCATCGAACCTTGAGGACACTTCGCTTCAACTCCCGTCCTGCGAGACCACTGGCACAGATCAATGGCCGCGGGCCTGACCGGGGAGTCAATACAGGAGACGAACATGCCCCCAAGCCTTCACCGACCACCTCGCTAGCTCGCAGGGTCGACATCTCCGTCCCAAGAGGATGGTGGCGCGCAGCTCAAACCGCGCAGCGATTCCGAATTCATCGCCAACTCCGGAACGACGCATAGGCGCACCTCGCGGACTTGTGTGGCCCGTGCTTCGTTCAACTTCCCGGCCAGCATTCCTGGCCGCAATCCTAACTCGTCCTAATTCTGGGCAGGAGCACGATATGGCAGCAGACCGACACGGCGTCATTGATGTCCAGGAGTTCATCGACTCAAGACGCTTTTCCCCATTTCAATGGGGCATTCTCATTCTTTGCTTTCTTATCGTCGCCGCCGACGGCTTCGACACTGCCGCAATTGGCTTTGTCGCTCCTGCGCTCATCAAGGAGTGGTCGGTGTCCAAGGTCGACTTGGGGCCCGTCCTGAGTGCTGCGCTGCTTGGCCTCGCAGTCGGCGCCCTCGTCGCGGGACCTGCGGCGGACCGCTATGGCCGCAAGCGGGTGCTGCTCGCGTCCGTGATCATCTTCGGCGTTCTCAGCTTGTTGTCCGCGTATGCGTCGTCCTTGAATCAGCTTCTGGCGCTACGCTTCCTTACTGGCGTGGGGTTGGGCGCGGCCATGCCCAACGCGACGACTCTTCTCTCCGAGTACGCACCTGCTAATCGCCGGGGCTTCCTTGTCAACGTCATGTTCTGTGGTTTCACGCTGGGCGCAGCCGGCGGTGGATTTGCAGCGGCGACGCTCATTCCAGAGTTCGGCTGGCGAAGCGTCTTTATAGTTGGTGGGATCATTCCGCTGATTCTTGCCGTTGCGCTGCTCTGGCTTCCCGATTCCGTACGCTATATGGTGGTCAGCGGGAAATCACCCGCTGAAATCCGCGCAGTCCTGGAGCGTATAGGCGGCAAAGGCTCAGCCATGGCTACCCGGTTTGTCCTGCCTGAACACGATAGCAATCAAGAGGCCTCACCCCTCTCCATCGTTCTATCGCCTCGGCTTCGGTTCGGCACGTTCATGCTGTGGGTGACGTATTTTATGGGCCTGCTGGTCTACTACCTCTTGAGTAGCTGGATGCCCACCCTCATTCGGGAAGCGGGCATGTCCATTAGGGACGCCTCGCTAGTTACCGCACTGTTTCCTCTTGGCAGCACCGTTGGTGCAATCATCTGCGGTTGGCTGATGGACCGTCTTAACCCCTTCCGGATAGTAGGGTTCGCATATCTGTCGACAGGCGTTTTCGTATGGGCGGTTGGCCAATCTCTCGGAGATACGGGGCTACTTATCGCCCTGACGTTCACGGCTGGTCTTTTCATGGGTGGGGGACAGGTCTCGATGCCGGTTCTCGCCGCTTCACACTATCCCACGGCCGGGCGCGCGTCTGGTGTCGCATGGATGCTGGGTATCGGACGCTTCGGCGGAATTTTGGGTGCTTTCCTCGGCGGGACCCTATTTCAGTTTGGGCTGTCGCTGCCCACGATTCTTGGCATGCTGGCTATCCCTGCCATGATTGCAGCGGTCTCGATTTTGGCCATGGGCGCGGCATCGCGGAAGAACGAAGCGGACTACGTGCGCAGCGAGGCGCTATCCTGACGCGACAAACACGAGAGCCGGCTACCCTTCGGTCGTCGGCCCGCGTGATGGCGCCAATATCAGTGCCAATGCAAGGATGAACTGCTGGTTAGCGCAGCGTTAGCAGTCGGGCACGTCAAGGGCGTCGCAAGCACGACACCTTCTGTTTTGGGCAACTAGCTTTCGTTGACGACACGTTCGACTAGTTCATCCACCGATCCGTCGTACCGGAAGCCGAGTGCCTCGGCATTCCAGGGGCGCCTGGATCGGCGCGGGCGGCGATAATGGACTCGCGCGGTGGCTCCAAATTTCCGGCACTCAAAGCGATATGGCCCGGAATGGCGGAAGTAGCTCGTCGGGAGAAAATGACGCTCTACGGAAACGGCTCCGCCCGCTGCCACCTTCAGCACATGGGTGTAGATCATGGTAGTCGACACATCACTGTGGCCCAGAAGCTCCTACACCGTGCGAATATCGGAGCCCGATTGCAGCAAGTACGTGGCAAAGCTGTGGCGCAGGGTGTGCCAGAAACCTGCTTGCAAATGCCGCCTGGGCCACCGCTTTCTTGACAGCCCGTTGCAGTCTTTCCTCAAACAAGTGGTGGCGGCGCTCGGTTCCCGAGTGCGGGTCTATGGAGAAAGTGAGCGATGGAAACAACCAGAACCACCCCCATGGGCTGCCAACATTGGGGTGCTTCTGCCCCATCGCAGTCCAACTTATCCCGCAGTTTCTGCGGGATACATTACGTTAGGGCCTCGGGTTCGTGGCAAACCACTTCGATGTTGTGCCCGTCCGGACCAATGACGAAAGCTGCATAGTAGTTCGCGTGGTAGTGCGGGCGCAGACCAGGCGCACCATTGTCTTTGCCACCCGCCTCCAGAGCCGCGCGATAGAAAGCTTCGACCTGCTGGCGATTCTCGGCCGTGAACGCCAAGTGAAGATGCGCCGGCTTCTCCTCGGTTTGGAACAGGCACAATGAAGCCTTACCCTTTGGGCTAAGCTCGACACCGTACGTCGGCGGCCCCTCCGAGACAACACCTACGCCGAGCGGTTCGAGTGCCTTGAGGAAGAACGCTTTGCTCGCTGCATAGTCGCTGACTCCGAATTTGACGTGGTCAAACATGAGTTCTCCTGAAGAGTGTGGGCCTGCGCGAGGATCCTAACCCTTCCATCGAGGGGACGTCCACAAGCGGGCTTCGCCCACTTGCGGCCGCCCCTCATGTCAAACGTTGAGCGTCCGGTCTTGAAGGTGGGCAGTGGCAGCTCCTGGCCGGGAAAGGACCTCCGCTGCCTCATCCTCGGCCGGCGGTAGTCGGACCCCATGGCTTCATTTTGCATCCGAAGTCTTAATCGGAAGGCTGAAGCTGAAGGTCACGCCACGGACCTCATTGCGCACGACCCAAATACGCCCGGCGTGTGCTTCGACGATCGAGCGACAGATCGCCAGCCCCATGCCCATGCCCGTTTCCTTTGTGGTGACAAATGGCTCGAAGACCGGCTCCAGATTCGCTAGCCCCATACCTTCATCCTGAACGTCGACCACCACGTTGTCCCCGTCGCACCGAGAGCGGATCAATAGCGACTTCGGTAGTACCGCCGTCGCTGCCAATGCCTCGATGGCGTTGCGCACAAGGTTGACGATCACCTGCTGAATCTGCGCCGCGTCGGCTCTGATCATCGGTACGTCCCGGGCTAGCTGCGTTTCCAGCGAGATCACGTTCCCGTGAATGTCGTCAGCCATCAGCGTGCAGACCTGAACAATCAGCTTGTTCATGTCAAGTTGGACATCTGCGGGAGCCGTGCGCTTGAACAGCGCGCGAATGCGGCATACCACGTCCGCCGTGGCTTTACCGTCACGGACGACGGCCTCTGCGCTGAGTCGGGCTTTATCGATGTCGGGCGGCGTGGCAGCGAGCCAGCGCCGGCACGCCCCGCCATTGGCCAACACGGCCTGTAGCGGCTGATTGATTTCGTGCGCGATGGACGCGGACAATTCGGCTACTGTGGCAATCCGTGATGCCTGCGCAAGCTCTTCCCGCGCATGTCGCAGCGCGTCTTCCGCTCGCGTGCGCTCGATGAATTGCCCGACCTGGTAGCCGACGGTGGTCATCATCTGCAAGAGCTCGGGATCGGCGTCGCGGACCTCGCGGCTGAAAAATTCGAACACGCCCACTACGCCGCTCTTGAGCGTGACCGGGAAGGCGAAGGCGGCGTGGAACCCTGCGTTCGCGGCAGATTCCGGCCACTGGAACTCAGGATTGAGCACCATGTCGGGTATGCAGACTGGTGCGCCGCTCGACCATGCTCGCCCGGGGAGCCCCATGCCGAGGCCGGCCGTCCCCGATAGCTCGGAACCGGCCCGCGCGAAGGCGGCCGAAGGCCATGCCTGCACGCACACCAGCACGTCCGCTTCCGGATCGACGCGCCAGAACGCGCCACAATCCCACTCGAACGCCTTGCATGTGTCGCGCAGAATACGGGGTACCGCCTCATCGAGCGTGCCGACTTCCGACAGCGTGCTCGCGACGCTGAATTCCGCGAGCAGGCGCTGTTCGCGGCGCCTGCGATCGGTGATGTCACTGGCGTGCGCGATGGCGAAAAGGCGGCCACTGCGGTTGAACGCACTTGCACGCACCTCGACGGGAAAGAGACTTCCGTCTTTTCGCTGGCGGCGGCCGATGAGGGTCACACTTCCATCTTCCCGCAGCCGCTGCTTGGCCCACTGGATCCTTTCCGGCGTGATGTCGCGGTCGAAATGGCAGGCGTGCATGCCGATAAGCTCGTCGCGTGTATAACCCAGCGTGTCGCCCGCCCGCCGGTTCACGTCGAGCACGATGCCGTCCTCGTCGTACAGGAAAATGGCATCCGTCGCGTGGTCGACCAGGGTTTGGAAGCGTTCTTCGCTTGTGCGCAGCGCATCCTCGCTCACGAGCAGGTTGCGGTGCGCGAGCGCGCTCGTCAACGCATCTTCCAGGCGTCCGGCAATCTCCTCGAACAGCTGCCGTTCCACGGTGGTCCAGGCGCGCAGGCGCGAGCACTGGTGCAACCCGAACAGGTACGGCCGGTCGCCCTTGGGCCGAACCGCGATCGCGATCGTCGACAGGATGTTGAATCGGTCGCAAATCTCCGGTGGCATGTCTGGATCCACGACCGCCCGTGGGGCACGCAAGATGTCACGCAGGATTTCGGCTCCTCGGGCGTCCACCGGCACCTCCTCGTCGAGTGCGAAGGCGCCCGGATAGTCAGGATGCGTGTGCTCCATCACCGCGCGACACGCCGGCGCATCGCGATCACAGGGATATACCAGCCAGGCCCTATCGCAATTGAAGATCGCCAGCGCCTCCTCGACCACGCCGCGCGTTATGCCCTCGACCTCGTTCGTTCGCCGCATGGCGCGGTTGATGCGGTCCATGCACTCGAGGAACCATAGGTGTTCCTCGCGCGCCTCCTCTGCGCGCTTCTGCTCGGTCACGTCGACGACAAAGGCCACGCCACGTCTGCGTTCCAACGCCCTCTCTCCGTCACGAGAAGTACGTGCTGTAGGCCACGTCCCTCCACTTCTCATACTCTGTCCGCAGCGCATCCAGCTTCGCCATGATGGCAGTCCAACTGTCGGCGCCCATGATGAGCCGCTGAGGCAGGTTGCCGGACTTCACCAGATTGACGAATATTTCCGCCATGCCCTTGCGAGTTCAACGAGCGCAAACCACGCAGTCAAGCCCGCGCCGGACAGCGTGCTTGCTGCGGCGGCGTCGAGCGTCGCGGGTGCACGCGCGCCTCCAGCAACTGCTTGCGCCGAACCTCGCCTTGACGCTCGAACATCCAGCCGGGGTACTCGGCCGGCAGGCGGCTCACTTCGTCCAGGGCCGCAAGCTCGTCGGCGCTCAGCGTTACGTTTGTGGCCGCCAGGTTGTCGGCGAGCTGTTCGGGCCGCCTGGCACCGACGATCACGCTGGTGACCTGCGGTTGGTGCAGCAGCCAGGCCAGCGCCACTTGGGCCACCGAGACGCTATGCGCCTGCGCGATCGGCCGCATCGCGTCGATGCAGTTGTAGGCCCGATCGCGGTTCACCGGCGGGAAATCGAACGTGGTGCGGCGGCTGCCTTCCTCGCCTCGCTGCTCGCGCCCGTACTTGCCGCTGAGCAGGCCGCCGGCCAGCGGGCTCCACACCATCAGGCCGACACCTTCGCTCTTCAGCATCGGGATCAGTTCGCGTTCGAGGTCGCGCCCGGCAACGGTGTAGTACGCCTGCAGCGAGTCGAAGCGCGACAGGCCCAGCCGTTCGGCGATGCCCAGCGCCTTGGCGATCTGCCAGGCCGCCCAGTTCGACACGCCGACGTAGCGCACATGGCCGTGGCGCACCAACTGGTCGAGCGCGCGCACGGTTTCGTCGATCGGCGTAGCCGGGTCGAAGCCGTGGATCTGGTACAGGTCGATGTGGTCGAGCTGCAGCCGCTTCAGGCTGGCCTTGACGCCGTCGAGGATGTGGCCGCGCGACGCGCCGCGTGAGTTCGGTCCGGGCCCGGTTTCGTTGAAGACCTTGGTCGCGACGACCACGTTCTCGCGTGGCACCTTCAGGTTCTTCAGCGCCTGGCCGGTGATTTGCTCCGACACACCGCCCGCGTAGACGTCGGCGGTGTCGATGAAGTTGATGCCGGCGTCGATCGCCTGGCCCACAAGGCGTTCGGCGTCGGACTGCTGCAGGTCACCGATCTGGCTCCCGATGACGCCGCTGCCACCGAAGGTCATGGTGCCCAGGCAGAGTTCGGAGACAAACAGGCCGGTGCGGCCGAGTGTGCGTTGCTTCATGTCAATTTCCTTCGAGAGTTGTCAGGACGACGCGACCGGCGCGGGCTGCCGGGCAGAGGTTGCGGAATGATCAGTGCGAGCACGGTCACGACCGGTTCAACTCTAGGCAGAGGGGCATTGAATAACTATACTGCTGGAAAGACATTAAGTCATAAGGCCTGCTAATCAATGGCACGATACGACGACTTGGCGGCGTTCGCAGCCGTCGTGCGCGTTGGCAGCTTCACGCGCGCTGCTGCGCAGATGGGCGTGACGCAGTCCGCACTGAGTCAGACCGTTCGCGCGCTGGAGCGCAGGCTTGACCTGAAGTTGCTCAACCGAACCACGCGCAGCGTGTCGCCCACCGAGGCGGGGGAGCGGCTCTACTTGACTGTCGGGCCGCGCTTCGCGGACATCGAAGCCGAGCTGGCTGCGCTGGGCGAGCTGCGCGGGAAGCCGGCCGGCACCGTCCGCATCACTGCGACCGAGCATGCGGTGCGGACGCTGCTCTGGCCCAGGCTGCAGCCGTGGCTGCCGCAGTACCCCGACATCAAGGTCGAGATCAGCAGCGACAACCGCTTCATCGACATCGTGGCGGAGCGCTTCGACATCGGTGTGCGTCTGGGCGGCGATGTGGCCAAAGACATGATCGCGATGCGCATTGCGCCGGACATGCGCATGGTTGTGGTCGGAAGCCCCGACTACTTCGTGCGCCATCCTCGACCCCTTACTCCGCAGGATCTCACCGAGCACGATTGCCTCGGCCTGCGCCTGCCTTCCCACGGCGGGCTGCTGCCGTGGGAGTTCAAGCGGCGCGGCAAGAGCATCCATGCGCACGTCACGGGGCGGCTGGTGTTCAATTCGAGAGACATGGTCGTCGCGGCGGCGTTGGCCGGGCACGGGTTGGCGTGGGTTCCCGACGATGCCGTCGGCGAGCACATCGCCGCAGGGCACCTCGTCGCGGTTCTTGATGATTGGTCGCAGACCTTCCCCGGATACCACCTGTACTACGCCAGCCGCAATTCGTCTCCTGCAGTGGCCCTCATTGTTGAAGCCTTGCGTCAAGTGCAGGGGCAGTGACTCAACCGTCTGCTTCGCTCAACCGCGAAGGACTCCAACGGGTCGGCAGCGCGGGCTGAATGCGCTGCATAGCAGTCCTTCGCGGCGCAAGGCTAAAGGACCGCTCTTCTGTTCGGGAACGGAAATCCGGATTTGCGAGTTGGACCGCCGCTGTTCGGCCAATTCGGTCATTGGTCTACCATTGGTCGACTGACCGATGGCCGATCCCGGTCGGATGCCCGCCGCGAAACTGCGGTCGGCTCTGACCGATCCATTGCAGAATGCCGACGTCGATGGCGGCTTGCAGAGAGCAACGAGACGGCCGCAGCCTCGCCAGAGTTACCTGCGAACTGCTCGAGCGCTATGCCAGGGGGGTGCGCCGAATTGGCGACTAGAAGAGCTGCAAACACTGGCCATATATAGAGCAGCCACAGCCAGCCGTAGCCCAATGTTGCCACCTTGAACCCCAAGGCTGGCCCACTATTGCGTTGCTGTGGCTAGCACGCCTCAGGCGGCGGCACCTGGCGGCGCATGGCGTGCCAGGAAACGGTCCAATTGGCCAGCGAACGCCTTGCTATCCTGTGGGGCGTACGGTGCCGGTCCGCCGGTATCGACGCCCGAGCCGCGGAGTTGGTCCATCACCTCGCGCATCGTTAGGCGCTCCTGGATATTCTCACGGCTAAGCCAGCTTCCCCGTGGGTCGAGCACATAGGCGCCCTTGTCGAGGGCAGCGGCGGCAAGAACTATGTCCGCCGTAATTACGAGGTCCCCGCTGCTGACCAGCTCGACGATACGGTCATCGGCGACGTCGAAGCCCGCAGGCACTTGCAGTGCCTTGATAAAGCGGGAAGGCGGCGTGCGCATATACTGGTTGGCAACCAGCGTGACGCACACTTCGACACGTTGTGCGGCCCGATACAACATTTCCTTGACGACAACCGGGCAGGCGTCTGCGTCAACCAGTACTTGCATCGCGGTACTTCCAATTGAGGGAGGGAACGCTCATATTACTGCCTGCACGTGTCTCGATGGGAACGAACGTCGGCAGGGGGATCGATTACCGATGCGTGCGCCGGCAACGGTTCCGTACCAACGCAGACTGCCCGTTCGCCAGCCCTGTGCGCTTGTTCGTTTGCTATTCGGTTAACGCCTGGTCCGGCGGTAGTCGACCCATCTCGGCCAAATAGGCGGCTGCCCTCTGAACCCGCCGGGCGTGCGCGCGGGAGTGTTTTGGGACGCTGGCACGCGACCGGACGCATGGAGGAAATGCTGACGAGAAGCACCAAGGCCAGTCCAGTCATAGTTGAGACTCTGCCCCAACCGACACGTGTATTAGTGCTGCAGGATCTTGTCCAGGAAATCCTTGGTCCTCGGCTTGCGCGACCCGGGGTCGCCGAAGAACTCTTCTTTGCTGCAGTCCTCCAGGATGTGGCCGCCAACGTCGATGAAAACCACGCGGTTGCTAACCTTGCGGGCGAAGCCCATCTCGTGGGTGACGACCATCATGGTCATGCCCTCGTTGGCCAGTTTCACCATCGCGTCAAGCACCTCGCCCACCATCTCCGGATCGAGCGCCGAGGTCGGCTCGTCGAACAGCATGACCACCGGGTCCATGGACAACGCGCGCGCGATGGCCACACGCTGCTGTTGGCCCCCCGAGAGTTGGCCGGGAAACTTGTCCTTGTGTGCCATCAGGCCTACGCGGTCGAGCATCTTCAGGCCACGTGCCTTGGCCTCTTCCGGGCTGCGTCCCAGCACCTTGACCTGCGCAATCGTCAAGTTCTCTGTGACCGACAGGTGCGGAAAAAGTTCGAAGTGCTGGAACACCATGCCGACCTTGCTACGGAGCTTCGGCAGGTTGGTCTTGGGATCGTGCAGCGCGATGCCGTTGACGGTAATTTCGCCCTTCTGGAAGGGCTCGAGTGCGTTGACTGTCTTGATGAGGGTGGACTTGCCCGAGCCAGAAGGGCCGCAGACCACCACCACATCGCCCTTGCTGACGCTCACTGAGCAATCATGCAAGACCTGCGCGGAGCCGTACCACTTGGAGACGCTCTTGATTTCGATCATGGATTGAGACATGGCTGTGTCCTCAATGTCCGCTCAGCGGATAATGGCAATTTTCCGATGCAGGCGCTTGACCAGATAGGAGAGCGCAAAGCAAACGACGAAATAGGTAACGGTCGCCAGCAGGTAGCTTTCCACCGGACGGCCCTTGTTGGTGCCTGCGACCACAAAGCCCTTGAGCAGGTCGTTGGCACCGATGGCGTAGACAAGCGAGGTGTCCTGAAACAGGATGATGGTCTGGGTGAGCAGCACCGGCAGCATGTTGCGGACGGCCTGCGGCAGGATTACCAGGCGCATGTTTTGGGCGTAGGTCATGCCTAGCGCGTGCCCGGCGGATACCTGGCCGCGCGGGATGGATTGAATGCCCGCGCGCATGATCTCGCTGAAGTACGCGGCCTCGAAGGCGACGAAGGTGATGACCGCCGCCACTTCTGCGCCAATGGGCCGGCCAATCAGCAGGGGCACCAGCAGGAAGAACCAGAGCAGCACCATGACCAGCGGGATACTACGCATGCCGTTGACATAGAAGGTCGCTGGGATCGTCATGACGTTCCAACCCGACAGGCGCATGAGGGCCAGCACGGTGCCGAACAGAATGCCGCCGGCCGTGGCGACTACCGTCAGGATCACACTGAAGAACAACCCCTTGAGGATGTAGTTGCTGATGATCCCCCAGTTGTAGAAGGAAAGATCGAGTTCCATCGCTTAATGCCCCCCACTGCCTGCCAGGGCAATAAGGCCTGGAACGCGCGAACGCTTTTCGATAAAGGCCATGATCCGGTTGATGGTCAAGGCGGAGATGATGTAGAGCACCGTCACCGCCGCATAGATTTCGATGGGGCGCGATGTTTCCTCGCCCGCCTGCATGGCAAACCAGGTCAACTCCGTTACCGACACAGCGAAAGCCACCGACGAGTTCTTGAATACGTTCATGGCTTCGCTGGTCAGCGGTGGAATGACGATGCGGTAGGCCATCGGCAGCAGCACGTAGCGGTAGTACTGCAGCGTGGTGAAGCCCAGTGCCATGCCCGCGTAGCGCTGGCCGCGCGGCAGCGACTGGATGCCTGAGCGCACCTGCTCGGCGATCCGCACCGAGGTGTACACGCCCAGGGCGATGACCACCAGCACGAAGTTGTCGAAACCCTTCATCGCGGGCACGATTACCGGAATGACGTGGTACCAGAGGAAGACCTGCACCAGCAGAGGAATGTTGCGAAAAAGTTCCACCCAGCCGGCACCGAAGGTTGACAGCACGGGGCTGTCGGGCAGTGTGCGCAAGATGCCGATGACCGACCCCAGGATGAAGGCGATGATCAACGCCAGCACAGCGACGGACGCCGACCATCCCCAGGCTGACATCATCCATTGCCAGTACGAGGGAAAGGTGCCGGGATCCTGAAGAAAGACTTGCCAGTCCCAATCGATTCCCATAGGACGCTCCTAATCTCTTTGTGTATGTGGCGTGCCCGCGAGGGGGCACGGTGTCGCGGCAACGCGTGCACAACCACACCAGCCTGGACAAGCGGGTGTGCGGGGCTTCCTTCGTACAAGAATTCAGGCCAGCCGGATGCGCATTGGCACCGCGAGCCTGGTCAGTCGGCCTTGTAGGCCTCGGCGGGCTTGTCGTTGAGGTTTTCCCAGGCGGCCCGGGTGGCGGCGGAGGCCGGTAGATTGAGCGCGGTGTTGGACGGAGGGATGGCCCGCATGAACCACCTGTCATAGAGCTTGGCCACCGTGCCGTCCTTGACCTGGCGGGCGATGCTGTCGTTGACCGCCTTCCTGAAGGCGGGATCGTCCTTGCGGATCATGATGGCAATCGGTTCCACCGACAGGGGCTCGCCGACGATCTTGAAGCTCTTGGGGCTTCTCGCCATGGCAATACTGCCGGCCAGAACCTGACTGTCCAATACAAAGGCATCGGCGCGGCCGGTTTCGAGCAGCAGGAAGCTATCGGAGTGATCCTTGCCGCTGATTTCACGAAAGTCGATGTTCTTCGCGCGCTTGTTCTGGCGCACCACCTGCAGCGCCGTTGTACCGGTGGTGGTGGTGACGGTCTTGCCGTTCAGGTCAGCCAGTGAGTTGATACCAGAGTCGGCTTTGACGGCCATACGCACCTCCTCGACATAGAGGGTATTGGCGAAAGCCACTTCTTTCTGACGGGCCTGGGTGTTGGAGGTGGAACCGCACTCGATGTCGACGGTACCGTTCTTCACAAGAGGTATCCGGTTGGCCGAAGTCACGGGAACGTAATTGGTTTCCAGGCGCGCCAGACCAAGCTGCTTCTGGATATCGCGGATGATGTTGGTGCAGACGTCGTAGTGAAAGCCGGTATAGACACCGTTACCCAGGGTATAGGCCAGGGCACCCGAAGCCTCACGCACGCCTTGGGTAATGCTGCCCGCTGCCTTGATCCTGGCAAGCGTGTCGTTGCTCTGCGCGCAGGCGACTCCCGTGGCCAGCAAAGCCACCGAGAGAGCAAGGATATGTTTCGTCATTTCCGAATGTCTCCGAGAAAATGTATCCGTTGAATGCATCTATCCGGCTGCGACGGAGAGATCGGTCGCGCCTCGATTCGGTGGAGGTGTCCTCCTCAGACACCCCCTGCAGTGGGTGAGCAGGCTCGTGGTGGTTCAGGCGTTCCTCCTTTTAATCCCGTACGAGAAATACCGCCTCAACCTCCACCATCATTCCGTGTGGGAGGGAGGCCATCCCCACGGCGGAGCGGGCGTGTTGACCGGCGTCTCCAAATGCCGCGACGAGCGTGTCCGAACAGCCATCGATCACCTTCGGATGCTGCTTGAAATCCGCGTTGGAGTTGACAAGACCAAGGACTTTCAACACGGCGTCCACCTTGGCAAGGTCGCCCACCGCCAGCTTGACGGCGGCCAGCATGTTGAGCGTCGCGAGTCGGGCAGCGGCGTAGCCAGCCTGGACATCGTCAGGCGTGGTGAGCTGCCCGGCTACGTAGCTGCCGTCATCGAGCCGCGGCCCATGCCCGGAAACGAAGAGAAGCTGCCCGGCGCGCCGGAAGGGAAGGTAGTTGCCTGACGGTGAATACGCAGCAGGCAGCGACAGGCCGGCGACCTGGAGTCGTTGTTCAGGATTCATGATGGTGTGAGTAGTTTGAGAATGTCTGCATCGAACGTTGCGACTGGGTGTTTCAGCACCGTTCCAGTGCCAGCGAGAAGACCGAGGGATCGACATTTCCGCCGGAGGCGATGACCACCACGTCCTTTCCCGCGACATCGGCCTTCCCGGCTAGTACGGCGCCTAGTGCAGCGGCACCGCCCGGTTCGACTACGAGCTTGAGCATCCTGAATGCGGCGGCAACGCCAGCCAGTCCGTCGTCATCGCTAACGCCCAATCCCTTGGCCTCATGTCGACGCAGCACCGCGACAGTTTTCGCCCCGGCCGCCGGACCGGCGATGCCATCGAGAATCGTCTTCGGAACCGAAGGATTGCTCTGCGGTGTGCCAGTGGCCAGCGAGCGCGCGACCTTCTCGTAGCCGAGCACTTCCGCGATCAAGATTCTGGCGTCAGGGAAAGTATCCTTGACGGCTTCGGAAACGCCGGAGGCCAGCCCGCCGCCGCTGCAGTTGATAACGATCGCGTCGGGCGTGACATGCAGATCGTTCAATTGTTCGACGATCTCCAGCCCACACGTGCCCTGCCCGGCCATGATGTCGTAGTCATCGAATGGAGGAACAACGGTCATTCCACGTAACCGGGCGACACGCTGCGCGACTTCGACACGGTCTTCCGTTTGGGGGTCGTAGGCGACCACTTCCGCACCCCACCAACGGCAGTTGTCCACTTTGATGCGCGGGGCTGTGTTGGGCATCACAATCACAGCCGGACAGTTGACTGCGCGAGCAGCGGCGGCAACACCCTGGCCGTGGTTGCCCGCCGAGAATGCAACGATGCCTGCGCGTCTCGCGGTCTGGTCCATCGACAGGATCATGTTGAGCGCGCCGCGGATCTTGAAGGAGCCCGTCAGTTGCAGCGCTTCCGCCTTGACGAACAGACGGCAGCTTGCGCGCTCGCTGAGCATTGGGGACTCCAGCAGGGGCGTGCGCACCACTCGCCCCTGCAAGCGAGACGCGGCTTGCCTGATGGAGTTGATGTTGAACTCACTCATATCCGCCTCGTCAATTGCGAGGCCGATACCACGCGGTCCATGATCTTGCAGGTAGCCGAGGGGCGGGTCGCTGACAGGAAACGGTTCAACCCGCAGGCCGGTGCGGTCATTGCCCGTCCCTCCAGCTCGCAAGACCCATCAGCTCCAGCGTGCTGCGGCCTTCGCGCAAGGCGTCCATCATCTTTGCTTCCTTATCGGCGCGGGACTGCCCTTGAGTCAGCGTGTGTTCGACATGGGCCGCTGGAATTACCAGCACGCCATCATCATCTGCCACCACGAGATCGCCGGCCGCCACGGGTGTACCCGTAAAGCTGATCGGCTGCCCGACCGAGGGCGAGTTGGCCTTGATTGTGCCGCGCATGGAGATGCCGCGGGTGAACACGGGAAAGTGTCGCGCCGTAAGGGCTGCAATGTCCCGCACGCCGCCGTCGATGACCAGACCGATCACTCCGGCCGCTTCGGCGGCCACGGTCAGCACCTCGCCCCAGTAGCCCGAAACGAAGCCGCCGGTCGAGACAACGAGCACGCTGCCGCGCGGCACCTTTTCCATGGCGATGTGGATGGACAGGTTGTCGCCGGGAGAGCACTCCAGCGGATAGGCAGGGCCGGCGATCGAAGCGCCTGGCCATACCGTGCGGATGGCCGGATCGACCGAACTGGTGGTCAGGCCAGAGGCCTCGTACAGCGTGGAGGTGCCTAACTGGCGTGCCTGCTCCAGCGTTGCTGCTTCATAGCTCTTGATCGTAGACATCAGGCTTTCCTTTGCAGTGTGTGGTAGCCCAGCGCCGCTCGGGCCTCGCCCAACGTCTTGCCCTGTGCCAGTTGTTCACGAATGCGTGATTCGGTGTCTTCAATCTTGCGGGCCGTCTCGGCTACGTCGCGTGCACGGCCGCGCGGCACGATGACGACGCCATTGGCGTCCGCCACTACGATGTCGCGCGAAGCCACACGCACGGTGCCAATTCCCACCGTGGTGTTTACCGATTCGACCTGCACGCGGTCCTTGCCGGTACGCATGAAGCGGCCTGCCGTGAACAGCGGGTAGTTGTCGCCCAGCGCCTTGCTCACATCACGGCAGACGCCGTCGATTACCGTGCCCGCAATGCCGCGCAGCCCTGCGTACTGGGTCATGATGTCGCCCCAGACGGTGCAATCTGTGCGGCCGTCGTTGTCGATCACGACTACATCGCCTTCCGCTACGTCGTCGATAAAGTCTCCGACGGTGCCTGGCGGCACGCTGGCCGGCACGTACTTGACGGTGAACGCCGGGCCTACGACAACCTTGGTGTAGTCGGCCAGCGGCATGATGCCGAGGGCTTGACCGTGCAGGCCCAGCTTGTCCATGGCGTCCGAGACGCCAGGCGTGTCCAGGCTGGCGAAGAGCGCGACCAGTTCCCGGTCTTCGGCACCGGCTTTGAGGGGATTCGTCATGGGAGTTCCAGGAAAAAATGGTTACTCGGCGCGGATGGCCTCGAATTCCTTGTCGTGCATGACCTCAGCCACCGAGCGGCCAGCGCAGACAGCAGCCACCATGCCGTCTTGTCGCTTGGCGATGCGCTCGCTCAGGTCAAGCACTTCTTCGATGCGCGAAGCGGGAACGAACACCGTGCCGCAGCGGTCCGCGATCACGTAATCGTCTTCATGGACGGTCACACCAGCCATCTGAACAGGCTTGCCCGAGTCAATCTGAATCACCCGGTTGCGTGCGCTGATCATGGTCACGCCGCGCCCATAGACCGGGTAGCCAATGGTCTCGCTGCCCTCGATGTCCCGGCTCAAGCCGTCAATGACGGAGCCGCGCACCTGCTTGACCCGCGCTGCGTTGGCCAGGATGTCGCCCCAACAGGAGATGCCATCCACGCCTCCGGCGATCACCAGCACGCGGTCATCCGTGGTTACCGCGTCGATAACCGGCGAGATGAGATGTACCGTGGGATTCGCATCGGCCTTCGGGCCGAGCTGGATAGTGCTGGCGCGTCCGACGATCTTTGGGCAGTCCCAAAGAGGACGAAGCCCATAAGTCGCGCCAGAGATTCCAAGAAAATCAAGCGCATCGGAGACGGTGTTCGTGTCGAGCGATGCAAGGCGGTCGAGTAGCGAGAGCTGGGTCATTGCACTGGGTCTCATGAAGGTACCCAGGCATAATCGGATCGACTTGCTAATATGTAAATTCTGAACTAAATATCTCTGTGATACGATTTTCGGAACAGGACAGATGAGGTTGGCGCGCGCCGGAGGCATCGCCTCTTTCAGATACCGAGCCTGGAGCCTGCGCAAGACTGTTGCGTAACACAAATGAACAATACGATCGACTTTCGGCTGATACGGCAACTGTGGATGTTCCTGGCAGTTGCCGAAGAGCAGCACTTCGGGCGCGCAGCTCAGCGACTAAACATGTCGCAGCCCCCACTCACCGAGCAAATCAAGGTGCTGGAGCAGGCGCTCAAGCTGCAATTGTTCGAGCGATCCCGGCGCGGCACCCAGCTTAGTCCTGCGGGGGCGGCGATCCTGCCGGCCGTGCGTCAGTTCGCCGGTCAGGTCGAGCGATTGGAGCGCGTCGTCCGCGAGGTCGCCTCCGGCCAGTCCGGCGTCCTGCATATCGGAGCCGTGACCTCGGCTATGCTCGAAACGCTGCCCCCTTTGCTTGAAGCGCTCAAGCAAGCGCACCCGCACCTGACCGTGTTCGTCAAAGAAATCGACAGCGTGGAAGCAATTCCGGCCCTGGAGGCAGGGGAGCTTGACCTGGCTTTCGTTCGCCTCGATGGCGAGGTAGGGAATGGCATCGCCACGATGCCGCTGGCGGAAGACCGGCTCGCCGTGGCACTACCTAAAGATCACGCACTTGCTGCGCTTCCCAGGGTGAGTCTTCGGTCGCTGGCGACCGAATCGCTAGTGATGTCGTCCCGAGAGCGGAGCCCTGTCTACTTCGATCTGTTGACGTCAGTCTGCCGTTCCCACGGGTTCATTCCACGAGTCTTGCATGAGGTCCGCACAATCACTTCTCAAATCGCTTATGTCGGATGTGGCCAAGGCGTGGCCTTAGTGCCCTCGTCAATGCGCAAGTTGGCTCCGGAGAGCGTCGTCGTTCGCCCGTTGAAAGAGCGCATCATGGTGGTGGCAGCAGCGCTGGCGTGGAATGCCAACCGTTACCACCCAATGGTCGAGGTGGCAGTGGCATGGTTGAAGAAACAAAGTGGTCGCCGATGATCCACGCCGGTAGCTAAGGAAATACGCGACGTTTTCGCTTTGTCGACGCGTCCCGAGCGGAAATCAAGGCAACAGCAAAAACCGCTGCATCATCGCCGTGAGCTTGGCCTCGATCAGATCCCCGTCAAAACGTAAAGGCCCCGGGTCGGTCAGCAGGGTCAGGGTAAGCGTGCCCACCACCATCTGCATGGCGATCCGGACTTCTGTCTCGGAAGCGTCCTGGCCCTGGGACTTCATCTTCTGCGCGAGGGCCGGCGCGACCACGCTCTGGATGTTGCGATTCAGCCGGCGCATCGGGTTGGCGTCCGGGTCGAGCGCGCCGAAGTGGCGCAGCACGGCCTTGAACATGCCCTGGTTCCGTCGGCACATGTCGACGTAGTACCGGACGATGAGGGCGGCGAACTCCGATGCCGTGCCTTGCGCCCAGGCCTCGTCGTCCCGGATGGTCTTGTCCGCCTCGGCCTCCATTTCCACAAAGGCGGCCTCGAGGACCGACGCAATGAAGGCGTCCTTGTCCTTGAAGCGGCCATAGAACGCTCCGGTAGAGGTGCCTGCGGTGCGGATGACATCGCTGATCAGGACCAGATCGAAATTCGCGTGCTGCTGGATCAGGTCCCGTCCGGCCAGGATCATTTTGGCAAGGGTTTCCTCACTGCGTAGCTGGCGAGGAGGGCGCAGCGCCGGCGCCGCTTCTGCAGCCTGGCTGGCGGTGTGCACGGCGCGGGTAGGGCGCCTCTTGTGCTCTTCTTGGCGCTTGAGGGTGGCGGCCATGGAGACGGCAATCCTGATTCTGGAACAGGTAAGCATTATGCAGCACCGGCCCCACCTCGCCCGGGAGCCGTATCCGCTGGCGCTTCACGGCTGGTCGCGCCCACCTCGATTTCTGCCGTAGGGGAAAGCCCGCATTGAAGCGGGTTCGTTGCCTTCCAATAATAGAATCAGAGTTCTGATTCTGAAAAAAAGCGGGCGCGCCGTGCCGCCCAGCCAATAAAACCAAGCGGAGACACCATGAAAATCACTGCTGCAGTGACACGGGCGCCGTGCGCGCCGTTCGTCCTCGAAGAGGTCGAACTAGACCCTCCGGAGGCAGGGGAAATCCTGGTCAGGATTGTCGGCGCCGGGCTTTGCCATACCGATCTTGTCGCTGCCGAAGGCTTGCTCCCCGTCGCCATGCCGGCCGTGTTCGGGCACGAAGGCGCCGGCGTTGTCGAGATGGTCGGCGCCGGCGTAACCAAGGTGAAGCCCGGGGACAACGTCGCCATCACGTTCTCCTCCTGTGGCCATTGTCCGCAGTGCGATCGCCATGCGCCGGCCTATTGCCATGCGATGGCAGCACTGAATTTCGTCGGCCAGCGCGCCGATGGCTCCAAATCGATGCGTGACGGCAGTGGCGAGATCTCCGGCAACTTCTTCGGCCAGTCCTCATTCGCGACGCATGCAGTGACGACCGAACGCAACGTGGTCAAGGTGCCGGACGGCGTTCCGCTCGAGATCGCCGGCACCCTTGGCTGCGGCATCCAGACCGGCGCGGGCGCGGTCATGCGCTCGATGGCGTGTCATGAAGGCGCATCGCTGGTGGTGCTGGGCGCAGGCGCGGTCGGGCTCAGTGCCGTGATGGGGGCCGTGCTGCAGCAATGCGGGACGGTCATCGTGGTCGAGCCCGACGCCAACCGGCGCGACCTGGCCTTGTCGCTTGGCGCCACGCATGCAATCGATCCGGGCCAGAGCCCCGACCTGGCTGCCGCGGTGCGCGCCATTGCGCCCCATGGGGTCGACTTTGCGCTGGATACCAGCGGCATCCCCGCGGTCATCGCAGCGGTGCCGAAGCTACTGGCGCCGCGCGGCACCTTCGGCTTCGTCGGCGTGCCGCCCGCGCATGCGACGAGCCTGGGCCTGCCGGGCACGCTGCGCGAGGTCATGCGCGGCGGCTTCACCTATCGCGGGATCATCGAAGGCGACAGCGATCCCGATGTGTTCATCCCGCAGTTGATGGCCCTGTACCTCGAGGGACGCTTCCCCTTCGACAGGCTGGTCAAGACCTATCCCCTTGCCGACATCAACCGTGCCGTCGCGGAGCAAAAGCAGGGGCTGTGTGTCAAGCCCGTGCTGCTGCCCTGAGCCCCAACCCCACCATCAAGTTCGATACCATGAACCACACCGATTTCGATCTTCCCGGCGACGTGGCGCAAGTCCTGGTCGATCCCAGCGCCTATGCCGATCCCGCCCGGCTGCACGCAGCCTATACGTGGGCGCGCGAGAACAATCCGCTGGGGCGCGCCGTCAATGACGGTTTCGATCCGTTCTGGGTCGTGACCAAGCACGCCGACGTGACCGCCATCTCGCGCGACCACAATCTCTTCCACAACGGGGACTACTCCGTCGTCTGCCGGCCCAAGGCTTCGATCGACCATGTGATCGCGACCACCGGCCGCCCGAACATCGTCAAGGCGCTGGTCCACGTGGATGGCGACGAGCACAAGGGCCTGCGTGCGCTGACACAGTCGTGGTTCATGCCTAACAGCATCCTGAAGCTGGATGAGCGCATCCGCGGGCTGGCACGGCAGATCGTTGACAAGCTGCAGCAAAGCGATGGCAACACCATCGATTTCGCCAAGGACATTGCCTTGCATTATCCGCTGCACGTCATCATGGACATCCTCGGCGTGCCGCCTGAGGATGAGCCCCGGATGCTGCTGCTGACCCAGGAGCTTTTTGGTAGCGAGGATCCTGAACTCAAGCGCGCCAAGCAGGAGAAAAGCGCGAATGACGGCGCCCTGGCAAAGAGCCTGATGGCGGTAGTGGCGGACTTCAGGGACTACTTCGAGAAAGTCACCGCCGAGCGGCGGGTCAATCCGCGCAATGATGTGGCAACGCTGCTCGCCAACGCCGTCGTCAACGGCGAGCCGATCAGCGAGGTCAGCCGGCTGGGGTATTACGTCATCATTGCCACGGCAGGCCACGACACCACATCGTCCTCGTCCGCGGTCGCGATGTGGGCGCTGAGCCAGTATCCGGAACTGCTGCCCCGGCTCCAGGCCGACCCTTCGCTGATTCCGCAGTTCATTGACGAAGCGGTGCGCATCGCCTCGCCGGTCCGGCATTTCATGCGGACCGCGACGGCAGACACCGAGATCCGCGGACGCACGATTTGCAAGGGCGACTGGCTGATGCTGTGCTACGGCTCGGCCAATCGGGATGAAGAGGTCTTCGACCAGCCCTTTGACTTCAACATCGATCGCAAGCCCAACCGCCACCTGGCATTCGGCTTCGGTGCCCATGTCTGCCTGGGCCAGCACCTGGCGAAGATGGAAATGCGAGTCCTGTTCGAGGAAATTATTCCGCGCCTGCGATGCGTGGAAGCGGCGGGCGAGATGGAGATGATCGCCTCCTGCTTCGTCGGCGGACCCAAGCATCTTCCCGTTCGCTGCGTCATGCAGTAGCCATCCCATCGCAGTCTGCAGCAAGGCATCGCGCCATGAATTCCCAAGACACACTCTTCGTACGCATTGCGCAACGCAACCGCGAAACTGACGACATCATCAGCCTGGAGCTGCGCGACCCGAAGGGGGGCGAGCTGCCACCGTTCGAGGCCGGCGCCCATATCGATGTCCACGTCGCACCCGGAGTCGTGCGGCAGTATTCGCTTTGCAATGCGCCGTCCGAACGCTACCGTTACCTGATTGGCGTGCTTCGGGATCCCGCCTCGTGCGGCGGTTCGGTCGCCATCCACGAGCGGCTGGAGGCGGGCGCTGTCATCGAGATCAGCGCGCCCCGGAACCATTTTCCGCTGAAGGCGGGCACCCGCAGCATCCTGATCGCAGGCGGGATCGGTGTCACGCCGATGCTATGCATGGCCGAGGCCTTGCATGCGTCGGCAACCGGCTTCGCCCTGCATTACTGCGCGCGCAGCCAGGACAAGGCAGCGTTCCGCAGCCGTATCGAGCAATCCGCCTACAGGCAGCAAGTCGCCTTCCACTACGACGATCAGGGCGATGTGCAGAAGCTGGATCCCGTCATGCTGTTCGCCCAGGCGGGAAGCGATGACGAGATCTACGTCTGCGGACCCTCCGGTTTTATCGAATGGGTTTGCCGCGCGGCCGAGCAAGCGGGAATCCCGAAGCAGCGGGTGCGATACGAGTACTTCAGTGCCAAGCCCGTCGATACCTCGCATGACAGCACCTTCGACGTCAGGATCGCCAGCACCGGCCAGGTCTTCCATATTCCCGCGGACCGCTCGATCACTTCGGTGCTCCTCGAAGCCGGCGTCGACATCTACACCTCGTGCGAGGAGGGCACGTGCGGGACGTGCGTGACGCGCCTGCTGGAGGGCGAGGCCGATCATCGGGACGTGTTCCTGACTGATGAAGAACACGCTTGCGGCAACCAGTTCACGCCCTGTTGCTCGCGCGCGAAATCTTCGTTGCTTGTCCTCGATCTTTGAAGCGCCAATCCGCTACCCGGCGAGGCAGGCCCGGCTTCGGACAGCCGCGTGTCGTCGGTGTGGCCTGTCGAAATCCTTTTGGTTAAAAAGAGGTCCCAATCATCATGGGTGACACCGCTGGATTCAGCATGACCATCGATGGCAAAGCCGCGCCCACGCTGGCCGGCTTTGATGTACTCAACCCCGCAACGGAACGCGTCATTGCCGCAGCACCCGATGCGACCCCGGCGCAGTTGGATGAGGTCGTTGCCAGCGCGCGGCGCGCCGCGCCGGCCTGGGCCGGCTTGCCGCTGCAGGCGCGCCAGCAATATGTCGTCAGGATCGGTGAGACCATCACCGCCAACCTGGAGGAACTGGCGCAACTGTTGACGCGTGAGCAGGGCAAGCCCCTTGCCCAGGCGCGGCAGGAGGTGCAAAAAGCGGCGCTCTGGTGCACCGAGATGGCCAGGCTCGAACTCCCGGTGGAGACGGTCAGCGAGTCTGCCACCGAGCAGGTTCGTGTCCTGCGCGTGCCGCTAGGCGTCGTGGGCGGCATCGTGCCCTGGAACTTCCCGCTGGCACTCGCCATGTGGAAGGTGGCGCCGGCCCTGCTTACCGGCAATACGATGGTGCTCAAGCCATCGCCATTCACGCCGCTGACGACGCTTAAGCTGGGCGAACTGCTGCGCGATGTCCTGCCGGCTGGCGTGCTCAATGTCATCAGTGGCGGCGATGCCCTTGGGCCGTTGATGTCGGCCCACCCGGGCATCGACAAGCTGAGCTTTACCGGCTCTACCCAGACCGGCCGCGCAGTGATGGCCTCAGCGGCGGTCAACCTGAAACGGCTGACGCTGGAGCTGGGTGGCAATGACGCCGCCATTGTCCTGCCCGATGCCGATGTCGAGGCCATCGCGCCTGCGATCTTCTGGGGCGCGTTTGCCAACAACGCGCAGTACTGCCTGGCGATCAAGCGGCTGTATATCCACGAAGACATCTACGACCGGCTGGCGCGGGCGCTGGTCAGGCTGGCGCAGGAGACGCGCGTTGGCCCGGGTGACATGGGAGGCGTCCAGCTTGGCCCGGTGCAGAACCGCCGCCAGTTCGAGCGGCTGAAGGCGCTGCTGGAGGATACACGCAGCGCCGGGTATCGCATCCTTGCCGGCGGCGAAGTGGCGGAGGGAAGCGGCTATTTCTTTCCTGTCACGCTGGTGGACAACCCGCCGGACAGCGCACGCGTGGTCCGCGAAGAACCATTCGGCCCGATCCTTCCCTTGCTCAAGTTCCGCGACGTGGACGACGCCATCGCGCGCGCGAATGACAGCGAATACGGACTGGGAGGTTCGGTCTGGGGCCGCGACGCGGAGGCCGCCATGCAAGTCGCGTTGCGGCTCAACACCGGTACCGTCTGGGTCAACCAGATTCACACCCTTGGGCCCCACAAGCCCATGGCCGGCCACAAGCAATCGGGCGTCGGCATCGAGAACGGCGTCGAGGGGCTGCTGGAATATACGGTGCCCCGAACGGTTTCGCTGAAGCGATCGCAATAAGAGAAGGACTTGCAGAACGACAACATGACGCAGTCTCCAACCTCTGGCGCATCGCCATCGCGTGCGCCCGCCCCCATCCGTCGCTCCCCGTTCTGGCCGCCGGGCCTGCCTGCCGAGGCCAGCATACCCCGCACCAGCCTGGTCTATAACGTCGAGGTCGCCGCGCACCGCTACCCGGACAAGACCGCGATCCAGTACTTCGGCAGCGCGATCTCCTATGCCGCGCTGCTCGGGCAGATCGAGCGCATGGCCGGCTACCTGCAGCGCGAGTGCGGTGTTGCGCCCGGCGACCGCGTGCTGCTGTACAGCCAGAATTGCCCGCAGTTCATCATCGCCTACTACGCCATCTTGCGGGCAGAGGCCGTGGTGGTGCCGGCTAACCCGATGTGGCTGACCGCCGAGCTGGAGCATGTGGCGGCCGACAGCGGCGCGCACGTGGCCTTCGCGGCGGCCGAGCTCTACGAGCGACTGGCGCCGCTGCGTGGCGACGCGCTGCCGCACGTGGTCGTCCACGACTACGCCGACATGCTGCCCGGCGAGGCGGAATCCAATGGCGGCCCGGCCGTGCCGGCCTGGCTGCGCGCGCGCACCCCCCTCGCGGGGCAGGCACCGGCGGGCGGTACCCTGGTGCGCTGGCAGGACGCGGATGCGGCCGGCTTGATGCCGCTGCCCCACGCAGCCGGTTCCGACACGCTGTGCATGCTGGCCTACACCTCCGGCACGACGGGCCATCCCAAGGGCTGCATGCATACCCACGGCACGCTGATGAGCGCCGCCGTAGGCTCGCAGATCTGGCGCGCCAACACGCCCGATGCGGTGTTCCTGTCGGTAGCGCCGATGTTCCACTTGCTGGGCATGCAGAACGGCATCCATGCACCGCTCTATCTGGGCGCGACCATCGTATTGCTGCCCAGATGGGACCGCGTGCTGGCGGCCGACCTGATCGAGCGCTACCGGGTCTCGAACTGGGGCGCGGCGCCGGCCATGCTGGTGGATTTCTTTTTCCAGCCGGGCATCCTTGAGCGCGACCTCTCCTGCCTGGCCTTCCTGGGCGGCGGTGGCGCGGCCATGCCCGATGCCGTGGCCAATATGCTGCAGCAGCGCTTTGGCCTGGGCTATATCGAGGCTTATGGCATGACTGAGACCGCCGCCTTCCTGTTGTCCAACCCGCGTCACCGGCCCAAGCGCGAGTGTCTCGGCATTGCTACATTCGGGGTCGACGCGCGCGTGATTGACCCGCAGAGCAGCGTGGAGATGCCGCAGGGCGAACTAGGAGAGATCATCGTCAGCGGCGCCCAGGTGGTGCGCGGTTACTGGCGCAATCCCGAGGCCGATGCCGAGAGCTTTATCGATATCGACGGCAAGCGCTTCCTGCGCACAGGCGACCTTGGCTTCGTCGACAAGGACGGCTATTTCTTCATGCGCGACCGCCTCAAGCGCATGATCAACGCGTCCGGCTTCAAAATCTGGCCGGCCGAGGTGGAGAACCTGCTCTACGGCCATCCGGCCATCCATGAGGCCTGCGTGATCGCCGCGCGCGACGCGCGGCGCGGCGAGACCGTGAAAGCTGTCATCGTCCTCAAGCCGGGCATGCACGCGAGCGAGGAGGCCAGCACCGAACAGATCATCCAGTGGTGCCGCGAGCGCTTGGCCGCCTACAAGGTCCCCCGCGTGATCGAGTTCGTCGAGGCGCTGCCAAAGTCGGCCACCGGAAAGATCCAGTGGCGCGAACTGCAAGAAGCGCAGAGCGAGGTGCCGCGGCACGGTACTTGATTGGGGGCAGTTGCTACCCATCGCGGCGCATTAGCGGTCGCGTGCAGGGCTGAGTGACAGAAGGAAGTCCGGTCGTACTCGAATAGCTGCACGTGGCGGCGATGGCCGTTACCGGCTGAATTTCGGTGGTTGACGTTGACACCCGCGAATGGCCACAAATGGCCGGTTACCTCCGGCTGAGGAGAGCGCATCGATCCACGCTCCTCGACCATAGCAGCCATCGGCCAATCGGCTCGATGGACGCTGTCGGGCCATTGCGGGCGCTGGTGTGGCTCGGCTACCAACCCTCCAAAGCAAATCCGTCGAGCATCGCTTTTTCCACATGGTGGGAAAGCGATTCAATGTCCTACGTACGGCTCCGTAAGTTGTCTTTTGTTCGACACCAGGTCTTAGGTCAGACATGTCGAGCGGATCAAGCATTGCTTCGACGTGCCCAACCTGGTTGGACGCCAACTCCTGGGAAGGCCTGCCACGGCTGCGCGTGGGCTACCGGAACAGGACATGCGCGCACCGGAGCGGCCGGTCATGGCATTGTGCGTTGCTTGCCCGCCCCACCGGGCTGAGCGTAGAGTGGGCGGGTCGGCCAGTACCCCTTGCTTTCCCGGACCTGGCTCAGTACGGGGCGAGGCCGATCAAATCGTCCACCTTGCCGCGCCCCTCGCAGCGCAGTGGGAGTGCTGATGGCGGTGTTCGCTGCAAGGCAGGATTTCCGCGAGCGAGCGGTTTGATGCTGAGAATAAGGCGTCTATGCGAGTGCTAGGGCCGAGGGCAAAGCTCTGGAGATATGTGGAGAATCGACCGCACCACGTCGTCTTGTTTTGTGCGATGCTTTCGCTCGCCCTGATTGCGATCCTGTGCTGGCGCGCGGCTGGCATCCTCAATGAGCGCCACCTGGCACAAGTCCAGCATGAGCTGGACCATACCAGGATCGCCGTCGCGGTATTCATGGAGCAGGAGCTGCGCCGGGTGCAGACGCTGCGCCAGGTCGCCGAGGAGTCGTTGCAATCCCGGCAGGGCAGCGATGCGACGGCGCCGGATTCCCAGTTGCAAGCCGCCTATGCCGCCCGCAACCAGCCGACCTGGCAGCTGCCGCTATCCGCCGGCGGCCCTACCGCTTTTGGCTTCGGACCCGCTGAACTTGCGCGGCTGCCCGGGTATGTCCGCAATGACGAGACCCTGCTCGCGGACCTGGCCGTGGGGCGTACGGTAGGACGCTTGCTGCAGATCACGGTCGGCAATCTCGAGTTCGAGGCAGCCGGTCGCTTCGTGTCCCGCAACGGCTTCTATATCGGGGTGCCGCAAGACACCATCGCGCCCCATCGCGGGCTGGAGCGTTTTTCCAGCATGCCCCTCTATCGCGACACCATGCCAGACCGCAACCCGCAGCGGCGCGTGGTGCGCACGCCTGTCTACGTTGCACTGTCCAGGCCGGAGCTGCGCTTCGCGATCAGCGCGCCGGTCTACCTCGGCAATGACTTTCGCGGCGCCGTCGTGCTGGAAATCAGCCAGCGCATGCTCAGGCGCGCGCTGGGCGAGGCCGTGCCGGGGCCGGGCAAGCGGATACTGGCGGCGCGCAACGGCGAGGTCATCGCCATCAGCGAGCCAGGCATGGCGCCGGGCCAGCAATGGCCGAGGGATTTTGAGGGGCCGTGGCGCAATGAATCTGCCGCTGATTTGTGGGCGCGCGGGGAGGGTACGCTGCGGGGGGCGGGTCAGCATCTGCTGTTTCGCCGGGTCGGCAGCACCGACCTGTTGTTGGTGGAGGAAGTCTCAGACACACAGCTTGCCGCCGCCTTTTTCCAGGGCTTGCGCTGGCCGCTGGTGGGCGTGGTGCTGGCCATAGGCCTCTTGCTGTGGGTGTCGCTGGTGGTGATTTCGCGGCTGTTCGCTCGCTTTATCGAGCGTGGCGAAGCGTTGCGCGCGCTGGCCGAACACGATGCGCTGACAGGGTTGGCCAATCGGCGCGCGTTCGAGCACCGCTTCCGGCTCGAACGCGATCGCCGGCAACGCAACCCTGAGCCACTGTCGCTGGTGCTGGTGGACGTCGACTATTTCAAGCGTATCAACGACACCTGGGGCCACGCCAACGGCGATCGCGCGCTGGTCGCGCTGGCCGACGCCTGCAGGGACGGCTTGCGTACCGTCGATTTGCCGGCGCGCTTCGGCGGGGAGGAATTTGTCATCCTGCTCCCCGCTACCAGCCTTGAAGAGGCCCGCCGCGTGGCCGAGCGCCTTCGCGCAACGGTAGCCGCGCTGGCGGTGCCCGCCGTCGGCGAGGACAAGACGTGGCCAGGCGACGATGCCCACCGGTTCATCTCGTTCACCGCTTCATTTGGGGTGGCAGAGACGGGTGCGGACCGCGTCGAGGAGCTCGAGCAGCTCGTCGGGGTGGCCGACCGGCGGCTGTATCAGGCCAAGGCGATGGGCCGCAACCGGGTCGTGGCAACCGATGTGGCAGCCGGTGACGCGGCGGTTGCCGGCGCGTCCCCCCCTACAGCGCGATCTTCACGGTCTTGAACACCGTTCCCCAGCGGTCAACTTCCTGCTTCAAGTACTGCCTGAACTCTTCGCGCGAGCCGCCGACCACGATCGCGCCCTGCGACTCCAGCTTCTCGCGCAGGTCCGGCGACGCCAGCGCCTTGTTCACTTCCGCATTGAGGCGGTCGAGGATCGGCTTGGGTGTCCCGGCCGGGGCCAGCAGCCCGTTCCAGGAGTCGGCTTCGAAGCCGGGCAGCCCCGATTCATCCATGGTGGGAAGCTGCGGCATCTGCGGCAGCCGCTTTTTCGACGCCACCGCCAGCGCGCGCGGGTTGCCGGACTTCAGCGCCGGCAATGCCGACATCGACGTCATGAAGACCATGTCCACGGTCCCGGCCATCAGGTCGGTCAGGGCGCCGGAGGCACCCTTGTAAGGGATATGGAGCATGTCGATGCCCGCCTTCTGCTTGAGCAGTTCGCCGGCCAGGTGCTGCGACCCGCCCGCGCCGCTGGAGCCGAACGTCAGGCTTCCCGGTCGCTGCCTGGCGAGAGCGATCAGCGAGCGCAGGTCGCGTACCGGCAGCTTGGTCGATACCGCCAGCACGGCCGGCGCGTTCATGACATTGGCGACCGGCTCGAAGCTCTTCTGCACGTCGAACTTCAGTCCCTTGTAGAGGTACTTGGTCATGGTGATGGGCGCTGCGGCCAGCAACAGCGTATAGCCGTCCGGCGCCGCCGACGCGACATACTCCGAGGCAATGTTCGAGCCGGCGCCGACCTTGTTCTCCACGACCACGGGCTGGCCCAATGACGCCTGCAGCTTGCTGGCCAGCAGCCGGGCCGTGACGTCGGTCGGGCCACCTGCCTGGTAGCCGACGATGATGCGGATCGGCTCGGATGGGTAAGCGCCGGCAGCCATGGCTGCGGTCGGGGCGAGGGCGGTGCCGAGCGCCAGCAGGATGCCGGCCACCGCGCCTCTGGACGCGCGAGGTTGTTGCATGTGGTTGTCTCCATGTGTGATCGGGGATGCGGGCGCCTTCGGTGAAAACCGGGCGCTTCTACCGCTCGCGTTGTGCCGCGTTGCAGCACTGGCGCGGACGGTCCGTTCCTGCGCAATAGTGGGCGAATCCTCCGCGCGGGAGAAATTCCGATTCCGCTGTGTGGAATGATAAAAACTCAACCCTGAAAGGAAGACTGTGCGCGCACGCCGTGCTCTTCCAAAAAGTCATGGCTGGCCCCGCAATTGGAAGTTCTCATCCGGCCCCGGGTCGGCGACGATCAGGGTCCAGCCACGCTGCGCCCGTGCGCGCGAAGATGAACACCATGACGATCATCGAGACCTTTGCGGCCTACGCCGCCGATCCCGGCGCAGGCGCCGACACCCCTGAAGTGATCCATCACGCCAAGCGTGCGGTGGTCGACTGGTACGCCGCGCTGATCCCGGGCGCGGTTGAGGCGCCGGCGACGCTGCTGGAACAGGCGCTCGCGGACGATCTCCACCGGGGCACCGCACGGCTGGCGCTGGGACGCAGCGCCACCGCCCGGACGGCCGCGCTGATCAACGGCACCGCCGCGCACACGGTCGAGGTCGACGATATCTACAAGCACGCCATCTATCATCCCGGCGCGCCGACCATTGCCGCCGCCCTCGCCGCGGGGCAGCAACGCCAGGCCAGCGGCATGGCCTTCCTGCGTGCCGTGGTCACAGGCTACGAGGTGTCGACCCGCATCGGCGCCGCCATGGGCCGCACCCACTACCGCTACTGGCATAACACCGGCACAGTCGGGACCTTTGGTGCGGCGGCAGCGGCCGCCGCCATCCTGAAGCTGGACGCCACCCGGACTGCGCATGCGCTGGCAACGTGCGCGACCTTTGCCGCCGGCCTGCAGCAGGCGTTCCGCATGGACTCCATGTCCAAGCCGCTGCATTCCGGCCGCGCCGCCGAAGGCGGGCTGCTGGCAGCACTGGCGGCCGAGGCCGGTGTGACTGGCTCCCTCGACGTGATCGATGGCGAAGCCGGCCTTGGGGTTGCCATGAGCGATGGCCCGGACTGGCCGGCCGCTGCCGCGACGCTGGGCCGCGAGTACAACATCACGCAGATGACCTTCAAGAACCACGCCTGCTGTGGCCACACCTTTGCCGCCATCGACGGCGCGCAGGCGCTGCAGCGCGAGCACCGGTTCACCGTGGACGAGATCGAGAACGTGCGCGTGGCCACCTACGGGCCGGCGCTGGAGGTGGCCGGCAACCGCAATCCGCGTACGGCCGCCGAGGCTCGCTTCAGCCTGCCCTATGTCGTGGCAAGCGCGCTGATCCATGGCAGCGTGCGGCTCGCGGCCTTTACCCCGCAACATCTTGCCGATCCCGCCATCCGCGCCTTGATGGGCCGCATCGAGCTGCAGGTCGAGCCCCGGCTCGATGCGGCATTCCCCGGCCAGCGCGCCGCGCGCGTCACGGTGCGCACCCGCGATGGCAGGGCGTTCGAGTATCTGCAGCCGAACCGCAAGGGCGATCCGGAGGAGCCGCTCAGCGACGCGGACCTCAACGACAAGTTCCTCGAACTTGCCGGACCGGTGCTGGGCACGCCGGCAGCAACGGATTTGCTGCAGCGCCTGTGGCAGCTCGAATCCGCACCGTCGCTGCCGTGACAGGGGGCGGCGGGTAGTGCCGCCGGGCCCCGCGCTGCCTGGCCGATATAATGAACACCCACTTTCAGGCATGCAAAAACGGATGGCGCGGCGTATTCCTCCCATGAACCCGTTGCGGGTTTTCGAAGTCGTTGCCCGCACCCAGAACCTCACGCTGGCTGCGCAGGAGCTGCATGTCTCGCAATCGGCCGTCAGCCGGCAGATTGCGGTCATTGAAGGTTATCTCGGCGTGGAACTGTTCCGCCGCGAACGGCATGGCGTCACGCTGACACGGGCGGGCCAGGCCTACGCCGAAGAGGTCGTGCCCGCCTTCGACGCGATCGCCAATGCCACCGCGCGCCTGCTGCGCAGCACGTCGCAGGGCGCGTTGCGGGTCCGCACCTACACCACCTTCGCCGCCAAGTGGCTGATTCCGCGGCTGCCCGATTTCCAGGCCCAGTATCCGAGCATCGAGGTCCGCATCGACAACGCCATCCCGGACGTGGATTTCGACCGCGACCCCGCCGATGTCGCGATCCAGTACGGTGACGGACGCTGGCCGCGGGTCAGTGCCGAACTGCTGTTCCATGACGAGATCGAGCCCGTCTGCACGCCGGCTTACCTGCGCGCGCACCGTGCGCCGCGGGGCAAGCTGGAGCCGCTGCTGCGCCACCGCCTGCTGGTGTCGCACTACCGGCGCACCGACTGGGACGACTGGCTCGCCTTTGCCGGCCTGACCAGCATCGCGCAGGGCACCGAGCGCATGAGTTTCGGCAGTTCAGTTCTGACGTGGCAGGCCGCGCTGGACGGACTCGGCATTGCCATCGGGCAGACCGCGATGCTGAAAGCCGAGTTCGACGACGGCCGGCTGGTGCGGCCGTTCGCGCTGCCCCTGACGCGCGACAAGGGCCATTACCTGGTGCGCCCCGCCGTGCAGCGCGAATCGCGCAAGGTAGCGATGTTCCGCGACTGGTTGCTGGAGACCGTGGCCCGCGAGCAGGCTGGCGCCACCGAAACATAAGTCCAGATCGGCCCCAAGGGCCGCATGGCGCCGCTGGCATGAGTTTTTGTTCTGGCTGGCCGCCAAACGCGAAGTTCACAACGTTCTCGATTTCACCGATCCTGACCCTGTCACCGATCCGAATCCAAGAGAACACACATGAACTTTGAACTCAGCGAAGAACATCAGGCATTTGCCGAATCGGTGCGCCGGTTCGCGCAGGACCGGCTCGCCGCCGGGGCGCTGGAGCGCGCCCATTCCGCCCAGTACCCATGGGACGTGGCCCGCATGCTGGCCGAGCAAGGCCTGCTCGGCATCGCTTTTGCCGAAGACGACGGCGGCCAGGGCGGCACGCTGATGCATGCGGTGATTGCGATCCAGGAGATCGCACTGGTCTGCCCGAAGAGCGCCGACATCGTGCAGGCGGGCAACTTCGGCCCCATCCGCACTTTCGTCGAATACGCCAGCGCCGAACAGAAAGCGCGCTTCCTGCCGGACCTGCTGGCCGGCAGGAAGCTGATCGCGCTGGGCATGACGGAGCCGGATGCCGGCTCGGCCGTGACCGAGCTGAAGACTTCCGCGCGCCGCGACGGCGACCACTATGTGATCAACGGCAGCAAAATCTTCTCGACCCATAGCCCGGAGGCCGAGCTGTTCCTGGTCTATGTGCGCTTCGGCCCGGGCGTGGGCGGCATCGGCTCGGTGCTGGTGGAGCGCGGCACCCCGGGCTTCCAGGTCGGCGAGCCGTCGAAGTTCATGAGCGGCGAGGAATGGTGCCAGCTTTACTTCGAGGACTGCCGCATTCCCGCCGCCAACCTGCTGCTCGGCGAGGGTGGCTTCAAGCGCCAGATTTCCGGTTTCAACGTCGAGCGGCTGGGCAATTCGTCGCGCTCGCTGGCGCTCGGCCGCCATTGCTTCAACGTGGCGCGCGAGCATGCGCGCATCCGCAAGCAGTTCGGGCGCGAACTGTGCGAATTCCAGGGCGTGCAGTGGAAATTCGCGGAGATGGCGCTCAAGCTCGAATCGGCGCAGCTGCTGCTGTATCGTGCCGCGATGGAAGGCGAGCACGGCCTGCCCTCGGCCCACAGCACCGCCATGGCCAAGCTGGCCTGCAACCAGGCTGGCTGGGATGTTGCCAACGAGGCGCTGCAGGTCATGGGCGGCATGGGCTACAGCCAGGAATCGATCGTGGAATACTGCCTGCGTCGGATACGTGGCTGGATGATCGCGGGGGGCTCCATCGAGATCCTGAAGAACCGCATCGCGGAAGGCGTCTTCGAGCGCACGTTCCCGCAGCGCGCGCCGAAGGCGGGCTGACCCGGCGCTGTCGCCCCAGGCGGCTAGCGGATATACAAAGACAAGACAGGCAGGCATTAAAGGCAGGTATCCCAGGATGAACACCACAACCACCGCTCCCTTCCACACGGACCCCGCACTGGCCCAGGCGCTGCTGGCCCCGCGCAGCGTGGCGCTGTTCGGCGCCTCGGACGACGCGGGCAAGACTGCCGGGCGGCCACTGAAGTTCCTGCGTGCGGCAGGGTATGAGGGCAACATCTACCCGATCAACCCCAACCGCAGCACGGTGCAGGGTGAAGCGGCCTATGCGAGCCTGGCCGCATTGCCCGAAGTCCCCGAGCATGTGTTCATCCTGACGCCGACCGACACGGTGCCGGATGCGGTGCGCGAATGTGCACGGCTCGGCGTGAAGGTGGTCACCATCCTGGCGAGCGGCTTCTCGGAATCCGGCGCCGAAGGCGTGGCGCGCGAAGCCGCGCTGCGCGCGCTGTGCGAGCAAAGCGAGACCCGCGTGCTCGGCCCCAGCAGCCTTGGCGTCGTCAATCCCCGCGCGGGCCTGGTGATGACCGCCAACGCGGCCTTCGCGGAGCCGGAATTGCCGCAGGGGCGGGTGTTCGTGGCCTCGCACAGCGGCAGCATGCTCGGCGCACTGGTCTCGCGCGGCAAGGCCCGCGGCGTCGGCTTTGCCGGGCTGGTGTCGGTGGGCAGCGAATCGGACCTGTGCGTTGGCGAGATCTGCATGGCCACGCTGGACGATCCCGCCATCGACGGCTACCTGCTGTTCCTGGAGAGCCTGCGCCACGGCGACAAGCTGCGCGCCTTCGCGCTGGAGGCGGCAAGGCGCGGCAAGCCCGTGATCGCCTACAAGCTCGGGCGTTCGGCCGCCGCGGCCGAGATGGCGGCCACCCACACCGGGGCGCTGGCCGGTGAGGATGACATCGCCGATGCCTTCCTCAAGGACCTCGGCATCGCCCGCGTCGGCGTGCTGGAAGCGCTGCTCGAGGCCTTCCCGCTGGCCAGGCGTATCCCGCTGCACGGCGCCGGCGCGCCGCTGCGCCGTGTTGGCGTGGTGACTACCACGGGCGGCGGCGCGGCGATGGTGGTGGACCAGCTCGGTATCCGCGACGTGGTGGTCGAGCCGGCCTCCCCGGCCACGCTGGAGAAGTTCGCGGCAGCGGGCATCGCCGTGTCGGCGGGCCGCGTGCTCGACCTGACCCTGGCCGGCACCAACTACAACGTGATGAAGGGCGCGCTCGACATCATGTTCGATGCGCCGGAATTCGACATCGTGCTGGCGGTGGTCGGCTCGTCCGCACGCTTCCAGCCCCAGCTTGCGGTCAAGCCGATCATCGACAGCGCGGCCAGGGCCAAGCCGCTGGCGGCGATGCTGGTGCCCGACGCGCCGGAAGCACTCGCCGCGCTGACCGCGGCAGACTTGCCTTGCTTCCGCTCGCCCGAGGCCTGCGCGGACGCCATCGCCGCGCTGCTTGCGCGCAGGACGCCCGGCGTGCAGCCGACGGTGCAGGGCGCGAGCGCTGCGACCGCCGCGTCGCTGAGCGAAGCGCAGGCGTATGCGATCCTCGACGAACTGGGCGTGCCGCACGCCCCCGCCGTCACCATGCTGCTCGCAGGCCCCGCAGGCAAGCTGCCCTTTGGCTTCCCGGTGGTGGCGAAGGTGTGCTCCGCGCAGATCCCGCACAAGACCGAAGTCGGCGGCGTGATGCTGGGCATCCAGGACCAGGCCGGCCTCGACGCCGCGCTGGCCACGCTGCGGCAGAACCTGGCCGAGCGCGCGCCCGGCACGCCGTGCGACGAAGTGCTGGTGCAGCCCATGACCCGCGGGCTCGCCGAAGTCCTGGTGGGCTATCGCGTCGACCCCGAAGCCGGTCCCGTCATCATGCTCGCCGCCGGCGGCATCTGGGCCGAAGTCGCGCGTGACCGCGGCATCCGGCTCGCCCCCGTCAGCGTCGAGGTCGCGCGCGGGATGATCGCCGAGGTGAAGGCGCTGCAAACCGTATCGGGCCTGCGCGGCAGGCAGCGCGGCGACCTCGATGCGCTCGCGCATGCCGTCAGCGCGCTGTCGCAGCTCGCATGCAAGCCGCAGCTGCGCATTGCCGAGGCGGAGGTGAATCCCATGATGGTCCTGCCGGAAGGGCAGGGTGTGCTCGCCGTCGATGCGCTGGTGCTGAGATCATGACCACGCGTGCAGCCGACCTCCGTGCGACAGGCGATGCGGGTTTGCTGGCCCGGCTGGAGCGCATGGCCATTCGCCACGACGTGGCGCACCTGGGGCGCACCGTGGTCTGGCGCCGGTTTGGCGAAGGCACGCCGCTGGTGCTGCTCCACGGCGGCCACGGCAACTGGATGCACTGGCTGCGCAATATCGAGGCACTGGCCACGCGGCATGCGCTGTGGATTCCGGACATGCCAGGCTTCGGCGACTCCGATACGCTGGGCGGCGACGACCATGCCCCCGACCGGCTCGACCGACTCGTGCAGGCGCTGATGGCAACGCTCGACCAGCTCGTGGGCGAAGACAGCGAGGTGGCCATCGCCGGCTTCTCCTTTGGTGCGCTGGTCGCCGCTCACGTTGCGGCCCGGCGGCCGCGGATCACGCGCCTCGCGCTGCTGGGCCCGGCCGGCCATGGTGGCGCGCGGCGCCAGGGCCAGCCCATGCAGGACTGGCGCGTCGACGACGAGGACGAAATGCGCCGCAGGTTGCGCCACAACCTGCTGGCACTGATGCTGCACGACGAGGGACTCGCCGACGGGCTCGCCATGGCTGTCCATGAGCAGGCATGCAAGGCAACCCGCTTCCGCAGCCGCGCGATCTCGCGCCAGGCAAGCCTCGGCGACGCGCTCGCGGCATACGGGGGTCCGGCCTTGCTGATGTGGGGCGAGCACGACGTCACCGCAGTGCCAGTCGACGTGGCGCAACAGCTGGCATGCGGCGCGAGCCACCGCGACTGGTGCGTGATTCCGGCGGCCGGACACTGGGTCCAGTTCGAGCGCTGGCAGGAAGTCAATCCGATGCTGCTGCGCTGGTTCTCTGAAGCGGGCCAGCGCTGACGCACGCGAATCGAGGGAATGCGATTCAGGCCTGGCCCGGCGAAAACACCATGCACACCGGGCTGCCGGTCTGCGCGCTGAACCCTGTGGGCGACAGCCGGCCCGACGACGGATGGATATGAAAGGCGACGATGGTGTCGCTGTCTTCATTGAGCGCGTAGAGCAGGCGCCCGTTGGGGTGGGTCGCGAAGAAGCGCGGCGTGCGCCCTTGCGACAGGTCCGCGCCGGCAAAGCGCAGCAGGCCCGTTCCGGGGTCGACGGCAAACACCGCGATACTGTCGTGGCCGCGGTTGGACGCAAAGACGAAGCGGCCGCTGCGATCCACCTCGATCTCGGCCGCGCGGCTGTTGCCGGTGAAGGTTTCAGGCAAGGTTGGCAGGATCTGCAAGGGCGTGAGCTGCGCGCTCGCGCGGTTGTACGCATACGTCGTGACCGTCGAGTCCAGCTCGTTGACGACGTAGGCATGGCGGCCGTTGGGATGGAAGGCAACGTGGCGCGGCCCCGCCGACTCCCGTGACTCGACAAAGGCAGGCGACGCAGGTGTCAGCTTGCCGTTGTCGAAGCGGAACGAGAAGGTGCGGTCGAGCCCCTTGTCCGGGACGATGACGAAGTTGCCGGACAGGTCGAACGGGTTGAAATGCGGCTTGGCCTGCTTTTGCTCGGTACGGTGCGGCCCGATGGGGCCGTCCAGCCTGGAAGGCCTGCGCAAGGCCGCCGTGCCGTGTTCTCCGATCCAGACGCTTGATCAGGCGCTGGCCCACCCGCAGGTGCAGGCGCGGCAGCTGATCGTCGAGTCCGAGCATCCGGTGCTTGGCACGGTCAATAACATCGGTCTGCCCGTGCGGTTCCGCCAGGGCGCGCGTGCGGCGCAGCGGCCCGCCCCGCTGCTCGGGGAGCACACCGAGGAGATCCTGCAAGAGGCGGGATTCCCGGCCGCCCAGATTGCCCGGCTGGCCCGGGACGGCATCGTTGCCAATGGCGCGCCACGCGTCGAGGCGCCCTGAACCTTTTCCTTCGCACTTACTGATGTCACTCGTTACCTATACTGTCCGCGATCACGTCGCGGAAATCCTGCTCGACAACGCACCGGTCAATGCGCTGACCATCCCGATGGTAGATGCGCTCATTCAGGCGCTGAACCGGGCTGCCGACGACGATTCGGCGCGCGCGGTCATCATTGCCAGCGCCGTGCCGGGCCGCTTTTGCGCCGGTCTCGACATCGCGGCGCTGCAAGGCGCGTCGCCGGAGAACATCCACGCGCTGCTGGAAAAACTTTACGTCCGCCTGTGCGACGCGCAATTCCAGCTTGGCAAACCGTCGATCGCGGCCGTTACCGGGGCGGCCCGTGGAGGCGGCATGACGCTGGCCATTTCGTGCGATCTCGTCGTTGCAGCGGAGAATGCCACGTTTGGCTACCCTGAGATCGATGTTGGCATGCTGTCGGCCATTCACTTCACGCATCTGCCGCGCATCGTTGGCCGGCACGTCGCATTCGACCTGCTGTTCACAGGACGTGCCTTCGGTGCCGCGGAAGCCATGACGTTGCACCTCGTCAACCGCGTGATACGCGAGCCTCAGGTGCTGACGGAGGCCCGGGCGCTGGCGCAGGCGTTGGCAGCCCCAAGTCCCGTAGTGCAATGACCATTGGGCGGGCGGCGTTTCACCGGGCCGTGGACAGCGACTATCGGCGCGGTGTGTCTTATGCGGTCGAGACGTTTTGTCAGGTGGCCGCGACCAGCGGTGCGCGAGAAGGGATTGCAGCGTTTGTGGAAAAGCGTCGCCCGCAGTGGCCAGACTGAATTCGATGGCATTCCATCCGCTCAGATGAACTTCACGCCTGCCTCTGAACCCCAACCCCGCAAGTGACGGTGTCAGCATAGGATCGGGCGTAGGCTTGCTGGTCGGGGAAATGGGGCGTTTAATTGGCTGAGCGGAAGTCGGAGGCTCCATGGCGCGCTGCACAATCTGCGGATTTGACAATGCCGAGGGCGCCAATTTTTGCGAGCAGTGCGGCGCGAGGCTGGCACGGCTGTGCCCAAGCTGCGGCCACGAACTGAATCCGACCGCGCGTTTCTGCAACGCGTGCGGCGCGCCGGTCGGCGACCTGCCGCAAGCGTCTTCCGCTGCTCCCGTTCACTACACCCCGCCCCACCTGGCCGAGCGCATCCGTGCCGAGCAAGCCGCGCTGGAGGCCCGCGGCATGACCAGCGGCGAACGCAAGACTATCACCGTCCTGTTCGCCGACATGGCGGGTTCGACCGCCCTGATCCACGACCGCGACCCGGAAGCGGCCCTGCGCCTGATCACCCCCGTCGTCGAACTGATGATGGAGGCCGTGCACTACTACGAAGGCTATGTGGCCAAGTCCCTGGGCGACGGCATCCTGGCGCTGTTCGGCGCGCCGATTGCGCACGAGGACCACCCACAGCGCGCGCTGTATGCCGCGCTGCGCATGCAGGAGGCGATGCGCCGGCACAGCGACCGGATCCGGCTGGAGCAAGGCATCTCGCTGCAGATCCGCGTGGGCATCCACACGGGCGAGGTGGTGGTGCGCTCGATCCGCAAGGACGACCTGCGGACCGACTATGAGCCGGTGGGGCCCACCATCCACATCGCCTCGCGGATGGAGACGATGGCGGCGCTGTCCTCGATCCTGGTGAGCGACTCCACCCATAAGCTCGCGGAGGGGTATTTCGACTTCAAGGCCCTGGGCGCAGCCCAGGTCAAAGGCGTGCCCAAGCCGCTGGAGGTTTACGAGGTGCTTGGCCTGGGCGCGCTGCGCACGCGCCTGCAAGTGGCGGCGCATCGCGGGCTGGCGCGCTTCGTGGGCCGCGAGGCGGAACTGGCGGCGCTGCACCGGGCGCTGGAACAGTCCACGGCCGGCAACGGGCAGATCGTTGCCGTGGTGGGCGAGGCCGGGGTCGGCAAGTCGCGGCTGTTCCACGAGTTCAAGGCGCGCTCGCAGCGCGGGTGCCTGGTGCTGGAGACCTTCTCGGTGTCGCACGGCAAGGCCTTTGCCTATTTGCCGCTGATCGAACTGATGAGGAACTATTTCCAGATCACCGCGCAGGACGATGACCGGCGCTGCCGCGAGAAGCTCACGGGCAAGGTGCTGACGCTGGAGCGAAGCCTGGAGGGCCAGATGCCCTATCTGCTCTACCTGCTGGGCCTGGGCGAGCCTGGCTCGGCGGTGGCTGACATGGGCGCCAATCTCCGGCGCGAGTGCGCCTTCGAGGCCATCACTCGCCTGCTGGTGCGCGAGAGCCAGAACCAGCCCGTCCAGCTGGTGTTCGAGGACCTGCAATGGCTGGACAGCGAAACCGAAGCATTCCTCGCCTACATCATCGAGCGCGCGACGGATGCGCGCATTCTCTTGCTGGTGAACTACCGGCACGAGTACCGGTGCGCCTGGGGTGGCAAGGGCAATTACACCGAATTGCGGCTCGCTCCGCTGGGGCCGGACGAGGCGCAAAGCTTGCTCAGCGCCTTGCTCGGCGATGACCCCGGCCTCGGGCCGCTCAGGCAGCTGATCCTGGAGAAGACCGAGGGCAATCCCTTCTTCATGGAGGAGGTGGTCCAGACCCTTGCCGAGGAGAATGCGCTGCTCGGCGAACCTTGCCATTACCGCATCGAAAAGACGCCTGCCGCGCTGCATATTCCGACCACCGTACAGGGCGTGCTCGCAGCGCGCATGGATCGGCTGCCCCTCGCGGAGAAGGAACTGCTGCAGACCCTGGCCGTGATCGGCAAGGAGTTCCCGCTGAGCCTGATCCGCAAGGTCACCGGACTGGAGGAAGACCCGCTGTACTCACTGCTGGCCAGCCTGCAGGCCGGAGAGTTCATCTACGGGCGGCCTGGCTTTCCCGAGGTCGAGTACGCGTTCAAGCATGCGCTCACCCAGGAAGTCGCAGGCAACTCGCTGCTGTCGGAACAGCGCGGCACGCTGCATGAACGCACGGGGCGGGCCATCGAATCGCTCTTCCGTCATCAGCTGAAAGACCACTGCAGCGAACTGGCCCACCATTACAGCCTCAGCGGAAATACGCCGAAGGCGGTCGAGTACCTGCTCTGCGCCGGGCGGCAGGCGCTTGAGCGTTCGGCACATCTCGATACCATCCGGCATCTGGGCACTGCGCTGGAACTGGTGGCACGGCTGCCCCAGACGCCCGAACGCAACCGCCAGGAAATTGCATTGCGCCTTGCACTTGGCCCGGCGCTGATCGCCGCGAGGAGCTTTTCCTCGAACGAGGTGGAGGCCAACTACAAGCGGGCGCTGAGCTTGTGCGAGATGGAAGGCGAGACCTCGCAGCTGTTCCAGGTGAAGTTTGGCTTGCGCACGTTCTATTCCATTCGTGCGCAGCATCAAACGGCGCATGAACTCGGAGAGGCGATGCTCAGCCTGGCTGAGAACGCACAGGATCCGTTGTTGATGGGGCACGCCGAGGTCGCGCTGGGAATCACCTCTTACCTTCAGGGCGAATTCCGCACCGCCCGGACTCACCTGGAGCAGGGGCTTGCCCACTATCAGCCCGAACAGCAGCACCCTCTCGTCGGTCTTTACGGGCAGGATGCCGGGGTCCGTGGCCTCAGCTTCCTGGCACAGGTGCTGTGGCATCTGGGGTATCCGGACCAGGCCCGCGACAAGAGCCAGGAGGCGCTGGCGTTGGCCCGTCATCTCCCTCACCCGTTCAACCTGGCGCTCGCCCTGGTCCATGCTGCCGAAGCGTATCAGTGCCGGCATGAGGTGCAGCTGGTGCAGGAATGCGCCGATGCCGCCATCGCGCTCTCGACCGAACAAGGGTTCCCGTACTGGCTGGCGTGGGCAACCGTCATCAGAGGCTGGGCGCTGGCAGAGCAGGGGCGCGATGAGGCGGGAATCGCCCAGATTCGCGAGGGCCTGGCCGCATACCAGGCTCTGGGCGCCGAATTGGCACGGCCGCATTTTCTCGCCCTGCTGGCTACGGCGTATGGGTCCGCGGGACAGGCACGATTGGGACTGGATGTGCTTGCCGACGCCCTGGCCGCTGTCGCGAAAACAGGCGAGCGCTACTATGAAGCGGAGGTGCATCGGCTCAAGGGCGAGCTCCTGCTGCAATGCGCGACCTCGGGCACGGAACAGGAAGCGGCGCAAGCCTGCTTTCACCAGGCCATCGAGATCGCCCGCCGGCAAGGCGCGAAGTCCCTGGAGCTGCGCGCGGCGCTGAGCCTGGCCAGGCTATGGCAGCAGCAGGGCAAGACCGAAGCGGCACGGCAGATACTGGCGGGCGTTCATGAGGCCTTCACGGAAGGTTTCGACTCGGACGACTGGCAGCAGGCCAAGGCTTTGCTGGATGCCCTGGAACAGGAGCCTCGCGGCATGCCTTGAGCCGCCGAAGACTGCGGCGCACTCCCGGCATCCTCGTCACAGGTTCTATGGTTCCTGCCGCGGCGCACCCAGCGCCTGCTCGATACACCGGATGATCTCCGTGTCCTCGAACGGCTTGCTGATAAAGCATGCCGCGCCTGCCGCGCGGGCGCGCGCCTCATACCCCTCCCTCGCGAACGCCGTCATGAAAATGACCGGCATTCGCAAGCCCCGCGCCCGCAGCGCTTCGCACAGGGCAAAGCCGCTCATGCCCGCCATCTGCACATCCGCGATCACACAGGCGATGCCGCCGAGCGACGGCGACTGCAGCAGTTCCTGCCCGCCCGGGTAGAGCTCCACCGCCAGGTCGAAGGATCGCACCAGCCTGCCCATGGCGTGTCGGACGGGTGCGTCGTCGTCGACGATGGCGATCACGGGGGTGGCGGTCACATGATGTCCTTTGGCAGCGCGCGATGTCTGACGTCACGCAGGCTCCGATGTTTGGTCAACAGCATACCGGCAGGCGGTGCGGCGCCATCGTCGTAGTGCACTGCATTAAAAATTGTGCCGCAACCCCAGCGCAAAGGTCTGCGGGTCGGCGCCCGCGCGGATGCCGAGGTCATTGATGGCGAAGTCGTAGATCGCGTTGCGCGCATTGTCGATGCGGCTGTAGTACGCATACAGCGCGGTGCGCCGCGACAGCGGATAGTCATAGCCCACGGTGAACTGCGTGGCGTGGGTCTGCGCGCCGCTGCGGAAGAAGCCGATGGTATCCGTGGACGAGCCCGTGCCGTTGGCCGCATAGGCCAGCCCGACGCGAACGCTGCCGGTTCCCGCCTGCTGCACCAGCGAGACGTAGTACGCGTTGCGTTGCAGGTCGCCGCTATCGGTGCGGTAGTGCAGGTGCTCGACCACCGCGGCGATGCGCGTGCCGGCAAGCACCTGCCACGCCATGCCGGCCTTGAGCGCATCGTCGTTGCGGCCGGCGGCCTGGTAGTGCTGGTGGCGCTCCCAGGCCAGCGTCGCGTTGAGCGGTCCGCGCTCATAGACCGCGGCGACCGAGTACAGCGCGGGATTGCGCGGGACGGTGGCCTTCTCCTCGGGCAGCCCCTCGCCCAGCCACAGGCTCACGCCGCGCCATTGGGGCGTGCGGTATTGCAGGATGTTCTTCTGCCGCCGGTCGAACGAGCTGGTGTTCTCGACGTTGTCGGTGCTCGACGCCGAGCCATTGCCGATCAGCGCCATGTAGCCGGCCGTGGTGGGGTAGTACGGGTCGTACCCCATCGTCGCTTCCGTGTAAGGCGTGTGCCAGTGCCCCATGAACAGCAGGCCGTAGCTGCCCTGCAGCCCGATGCGCGAGTTGCGGCTGGCGATCTGGCCCTCGCCGGTATCGAGCGACAGGTTGCTTTCGATCTGCCAGACGGCCTTCAGCGAACCGCCCAGTTCCTCTTCGCCGCGCAGGCCGAATACCGAGCGGTTGTTGGTCTGGCGCACGACGCTGCCGAGGTCGGTGCCGTCGGTGGCGGTGCTGGCGCGGCTGTATTCGATGGCGGTGTTCAGGCGGCCATAGACCGTCACGCTGCTCGCCGCGAGTGCCGGTGCGCACAGCAGCGCCAGGCCGGCGCCGAGCAGCGCGAGCGAAGCCGCGTTAGTGTGCGGCATCGTCTGCGGCGGGCTTCTTGCTGGCAGCGCTCAGCGTGGGGCCGGGCGTACCGGTGATCTTCGGCATGCACTCCGCATGGAACCACGCGGCCGTGACCGGTTCGCCCGCCAGCATGCGCTTGATCGGCGGCACCACCTGTTCGCCGATCAGCATGCCGAGCAGGCCGATCAGCGCCACCACCGGCGGCGCCGGCGAGCGGACCTGCATCAGGGCGTAGATGATGCCAACCAGGATGCCGGCGGCCAGGGAGACGAGGTAGAGCTTCATCGGAAGGGGCTCCTGGAAAAAGTCAGTGGCGGGACGGCGCCGCAGGCAGGCCGACGCCGAGCAGGTGGCGCACGCGCGGTGGCGTCGCGCCGGTATGGAAGCGCGTGACCTCGCGCTGCAGGTCGGCATCGGCATGCGGCACGCGGCGGTGCTGGCGCAGGTGTTCGGCCCACGATTCGACCAGGAACCACTCGGTCAGCAGTTCCGGATCGGCCGGGTCTTCCATCACGCCCCAGTTGAACGCGCCGTCGCGCAGGCGTTCTTCCGAGAGCTGGTGCACCGCGCGCAGGAAGGCGTCGCGGTCATCCGCACGAACGCAATACTCAATCAGGATCATTACCGGGCCGCGGTCATGGGCGATCTCGTCAGCGCCTAGCGGCTCGGGCCAGTGCTGCGCGGGCCCAAGGTCTTCTTCGCCGCGCGGCAGCCGCAGGCGATGCAGCAGCAGCGCCGCAACAACCAGGCCGCCCGCGGCCACCAGCAGGCCACCGGAAATGCCCAGCGCCTGGGCGACAAAGCCCCACACCAGGCTGCCCGCCGCCATCGCGCCGTTGAACACCATCTGGTAGACCGCCAGCGCACGCCCGCGCACCCAGTTGGGCAGGATCGCCTGCGCCACGCCGCCGAGCGTGGTCAGCGCGGTGATCCAGGCTGCGCCGAGGAACAGCAGCAGCGGCAGCGCGACCCACACCGGCGGCGCGATGCAGAGCACGGCCATCACCACCGCGGTGACGATGGCCGAGAGCAGCACCAGTCCGTCGGCATCGAGCTTGCGCTGCAGCCGCGGCATCACCAGCGCGCCGAGGATCGCGCCGAGGCCAACCGCGCCCAGCAGCACGCCGTAGAGGCTGGCGCCGCCATGCAGCAGTTGTTTAGCCACCAGCGGCAACAGCGCCCAGATGCTGCTGCCGAAGGCAAAGTGCACGGCCGCGCGCGCCAGCACGACATGCAGCTTGCTGTGCGCGCGGGTAAAGCGCACCCCGGCGCGGAACGCGCCGAAGAAGTGTTCGCGCAGCGGGTCCGCCTCACGCGCCGGACGCTTCCACCACAGCAGCGCGGCGATCACGAAGACATAGCTGACAAGATCCACGCCATACGTGGTGGCCGCGCCGAACGCCGCCAGCAGCAGGCCGCCGGCGGCCGGGCCGATGGCACGGGCGATATTGACGCCGAGCGCATTGAGCGCGACGGCGCGCTTGAGCTCCTGCTGCGGCACCAGTTCCGGCACGATCGATTGCCAGGTCGGGCCCATCATCGCCGCGCCGATGCCGCCGAGGAAGGCCATGCCGATCAGGATCTCGATGGTCAGCGCCTGGCGCCAGGCCAGCACCATCAGCGTGCCGCTGACCATGGCCAGCCCGACCTGCACCGCGATCAGGAAGCGGCGCCGGTCCAGGATGTCGGACAGCACGCCGGCGGGAATTGCAAGCAGGAAGACCGGCAGTGTCGCAGCGGCCTGGATCGTGGCGACTGCGGCCGGTGAAGTGGAAAGGTCGGTGGCCAGCCAGGCGCTGGCCACGTCGCGCATGAAGCTGCCGATATTGCCGAGGATCGTGGCGGCCCACAGCACCGCGAAGGTGGCCTGCGCCAGCGGCGCGAAGGTGCCGCCGCCGGCGGGCGCGGGCGAAGGGCGGATTGCTTGCTCTGCCATGCCGGTCACCTGTCCTTTTCGGTGCGTCCCTTGCGCTCGGCGCGTTCGCGCAGGTCATGCCACGCCACCAGCAGGAAGCCGCCGACCAGTCCAAGATGCTCGAAGAAGGCGTTGGCCATCATGAACCGCGCATCGGGCGGCGCCTGCCAGAAGCGGTTGGCGACGAACGTGGCCGCCAGCGTGAAGGCTGCCAGCGCCAGTGCACCGAGCCAGCGGCGCCAGCCGAGCAGGATCATGGCGCAGGCGCCGAGCTCCAGCGCGATGGTCGCTATCGCCATCGGCACGGCCGGTGACAGGCCGAAGTGCTGCATCTCCGCGATCGCGCCGGGGAAGTCGGCCAGCTTGACCAGCCCGCCCTGCAGGTAGGCCGCACAGAGCAGCAGCAGCGCGAGCCAGCACAACCAGCCAGGCAGCAGATGGGCGGCGCCACCGGCGGAGGCCGGCGTCAGCGAGGTAGTCGGTTCAGGCATGGCCGGTTCTCCGCATCAGGTTGAGGCTCAGAACGCCCAGCAGGAGCAGCCAAGCGCGCCCCAGAACGAACTCTCGTCAGAGGTCGGCACGCCGGAGGTCCAGGCTTTGGCATGCGCATGGCCGTGTACGCCGCACGAGCTGGCGCAACCGCAAGCGGTGTTCAGCGCCAGCTTGTGCGCCTGCGGCCGCGGCTGGTAGCCGCCGACGTGCCGCACCGGTGACCAGTCCGGCATCGCCGGCGTGATCTCGGGAGACAGCTTGCCGAAGTCGCCATCGCCATAGACCACCTTGCCGCCGAGAATGGTCATCACCGAGGTGATGTCCTGGATCTCGTCGCCCGGCACGCTGAAGTAGTCGGCGGACAGCACCGCCAGGTCGGCAAGCTGGCCGACCTTGATCTGGCCCTTCTTGCCGACTTCCGACGAGAACCAGGTATTGGCCTCGGTCCACAGCCGCAGCGCGGTCTCGCGATCGAGCAGGTTGGCCTGCGGGTACATCGGCATGCCGCCCACGGTCTTGCCGGTGGTCAGCCAGTACAGCGATACCCACGGGTTGTACGAGGCCACGCGCGTGGCGTCGGTGCCGGCGCCGACCTTGACGCCCTTCTCCAGCATCTTCTTTACTGGCGGGGTCGCTTCGGCGGCGCGCGCGCCATAGCGTTCGACGAAATACTCGCCCTGGTAGGCCATGCGGTGCTGCACCGCGATGCCGCCGCCAAGCGCGGCGATGCGGTCGATATTGCGGTCGGAGATGGTCTCGGCGTGGTCGAAGAACCAGTTCAGCCCGTCGAACGGAATGTCCTTGGCGACCTTCTCGTAGACGTCGAGCGCGCGCGTGATGGTCTGGTCGTAAGTCGCATGCAGGCGCCACGGCCAGCGCTTCTCGGCGAGCAGGCGGATCACGGGTTCGAGGTCCGTCTCCATCGACGGCGGCATGTCGGGACGCTCGACGCGGAAGTCCTCGAAGTCCGCCGCGGTGTAGACCAGCATCTCGCCGGCGCCGTTGTGGCGGTAGAGGTCATCGCCCTGGCCGGGCTTTACCTTCGACGTCCAGGTCTTGAAGTCGCTGAGTTCTTCCTTGGGCTTCTGCGTAAAGAGGTTGTACGCGAGCCGCACCGTGAGCTGCCCTTCCTTGTGCAGCTCCTCGATGATGCTGTAGTCCTCGGGATAGTTCTGGTAGCCGCCGCCGGCGTCGATCACGCCGGTGACGCCCAGCCGGTTGACCTCGCGCATGAAATGGCGCGTGGAGTTCTTCTGGTATTCGGGCGGCAGCTTCGGGCCCTTCGCCAGCGTCGCGTAGAGGATGGTGGCGTTGGGCTTGGCCAGCAGCAGGCCGGTCGGGTTGCCGCGCGCATCGCGCAGGATCTCGCCGCCGGGCGGGTTGGGGGTGTCCTTGGTGTAGCCCACCGCGCGCAACGCGGCGCCGTTGAGGATCGCGCGGTCGTACAGGTGGAGGATGAACACGGGCGTGTCCGGCGCGACGGCATTCAGCTCCTCCACGGTAGGCAGGCGCTTCTCGGCGAACTGGTGCTCGGTGAAGCCCCCCACCACGCGCACCCACTGCGGCGCGGGGGTACGCGCGACCTGGTCCTTCAGCATGCGCATCGCATCGGCCAGCGAGCGCACCCCGTCCCAGCGCAGCTCCATGTTGTAGTTCAGGCCGCCACGGATGATATGCATATGGCTGTCGATCAGCCCGGGAATGGCCCGCCGGCCCTTCAGGTCGACGACCTTCGTCTGCGCCCCGGCCAGCTTCATGATGTCCTGGCGCGTGCCGACGCCGACAAAGCGTCCGTCGCGGATGGCGACGGCATCCGCCTGCGGATTGGACTTGTCGAGCGTGGCGAACTTGCCGTTGACGAGGATGAGGTCGGGTGGGGTGCTTGCCTGCATGGCGAAGATCTCCGAAGAAGCCGCCGCGCCCATGGCGGCGGCGGAGGCGATGAATTGCCGGCGGGTGACTGACATAAGGCTTATGCGTTCAGGAAGGCCAGCAAGTCGGCATTGACCTGTTCGGCATTGACGACGCACATGCCGTGCGAGGCGCCCGGGTAGACCTTGAGCGTGGCCTGCCTGACGATCTTGGCGGACAGACGCGCCGAGTTGTCGATCGGCACGATCTGGTCGTCATCGCCATGCAGGATCAGCGTGGGCACGTCGATCTTCTTCAGGTCCTCGGCGTAGTCCACCTCCGAGAACTCCCGGATGCAGGCGTACTGGCCAACGATGCCGCCGGCCATGCCCTGCGCCCAGAACGCGTCGATGGTGCCCTGCGAGAGCTTGGCGTCCGGACGGTTGAAGCCGAAGAACGGCACCGCCAGATCCTGGTAGAACTGCGAGCGGTTGTCGGCCACGCCCTTGCGGATGCCGTCGAACACATCGCGCGGCAGCCCGCCGGGGTTGGCGTCGGTCTTGAGCATGATCGGCGGCACGGCGCCGATCAGCACGGCCTTGGCCACACGCTTCGTGCCATGGCGGCCGATGTAGTGCGCGACTTCGCCGCCGCCGGTGGAGTGGCCGACCAGTGTTGCGTCCTTCAGGTCGAGCGCATCGAGCAGCGCCGCCAGGTCGTCGGCGTAGGTGTCCATGTCGTTGCCCTGCGCGGGCTGGTCCGAGCGGCCGTGGCCGCGCCGGTCATGGGCGATCACGCGGAAACCCTGCTGCGCGAGGAACAGCATCTGCGCATCCCAGGCATCGGCATTGAGCGGCCAGCCGTGCGAGAACACGACCGGGCGGCCCGAGCCCCAGTCCTTGTAGAAGATGCGGGTGCCGTCTTTGGTGGTGACGAAGCTCATGGGATATCCTTTCCAGGGAGAGTGGGACGACGCTGTCGAACGCTCGCTTATGTCGAACGCTCGCTTGGCAAGCTCAGCGAGATCAGCGGGCCGGCACCGGCGCGACCGACTCGTGCGGCGTCGCGGTGCGTTGCGGGGCCTTGTGGACCATGGTGTAGGCATAGTCGACGCCCATGCCATAGGCGCCGGAATGCTCCTTGACCAGCTTCATCACGGCGTCATAGGTGTCGCGGTGGGCCCAGTCGCGCTGCCATTCGAGCAGCACCTGCTGCCAGGTCACGGGCACCGCGCCGGCCTGCACCATGCGCTGCATCGCGTAGTCGTGCGCTTCCTTGCTGGTGCCGCCGGAGGCATCGGCCACCATGTAGATCTCGTAGTTGCCTTCGAGCATCGCGCACAGCGCGAAGGTGGTGTTGCACACCTCGGTCCACAGGCCGGCGACGATGACCTTGTTGCGGCCATTGGCCTTGAGCGCGTCGCGCACCTTCTGGTCGTCCCACGAGTTCATCGAGGTGCGCTCCAGCGTCTTCTGGTCCGGGAACACGTCGAGCAGTTCCGGGTAGGTGAAGCCCGAGAACGACTCGCTCTCGACGGTGGTGATGGTCGTCGGGATATTGAAGATCTTTGCCGCCTTGGCCAGGCCGACGACATTGTTCTTCATCGCCTGGCGGTCCATCGACTGCACGCCGAACGCCATCTGCGGCTGGTGGTCGATGATGATCAGCTGGCTGTTTTGCGGGGTGAGGACTTCGAGCTTCGGATTGGACATGGTGTCGTTCCTTGGGACAGGGTTGAGTGCAGGGGCGCATTAGCGGCATCGCTGGATCCGCGGAGGACCGCAGCGCAGCCCGAATGGAAGACTAGTCGGCGCGCGCGCCCGCGGCCAGTTGTATGTTCGTATTAGTCGGCGCCGCCTCGGATGTGCCGGCCTGGTGCGCGGCGGCCGCAGCGCAGCGGGGAATGCGGGTGGCTGGCGAGCATCCGACTAACACGTTGGTATGAGTGGCTAGTGCGCCACTGCGCGCCCAACTCGCGGTCGTTGCGGTGCCTTACTTGCCGTATATAATCGGCGTCTCCCTTTCGAGCGCACTGGAGAACTGACCGTGACATCCCAAAGCCTGGAGCCAGCCGACGCCAGTGCGAGCGATGACGCGACGGTGCTGGTGGTGGATGACGATGCCGCGCTGCGCCGCGCGCTGGGCAACCTGTTTCGCTCGGTCGGCCTGAACGTCGCATTGTTCGCCTCGGCCGCCGAGCTGCTGGCGTTCCCCTTGCCTGACGCGCCCTGCTGCCTGGTGCTCGACGTCAGGCTGCGCGGCCCGAGCGGGCTCGACCTGCAATCCCGCCTCGGCCGGATGGGCATCCCCGTCCCGATCATCTTCATGACGGGCTACGGCGATATCGCCATGACCGTCGCGGCAATGAAGGCGGGTGCCGAAGACTTCATGCCCAAGCCGTTCCGCGACCAGGACCTGCTCGATGCGGTGGCGGCGGCGCTGGAGAAAGACCGCCTGCGCCGCGAGGGCCTGCGCCAGGTTGAAGCGCTGCGCGCCTGCTACCAGGCACTGACGCCACGCGAAGCCGAGGTCATGGGCCTGGCGGTGGCGGGCCTGCTGAACAAGCAGATCGCCGCCGAGATCGGCATCAGCGAGGTGACGGTGAAGATCCACCGTGGCCAGGCCATGCGCAAGATGAAGGCGCGCACCTTTGCGGAACTGGTGCTGATGGCGCAGCAGCTCGGCCTTTGCAAGGTCGGCGGCTGAGCTTTACAGGCGGGCATGAGGCGGCCGCGGGAGCGGGGAATGTTGCCGGGTGCGGCGGTTAGAATGGCACGGCAGGGCGATGCGGGTTTCCTGCCGGGATCTGCGTGAGCTTGCCCGCGGGCCTTCCGACCATCCTTGCATACATGACGTCTGGCAACAGCCCGCAGCGGGCATCCGAGCTGACCTTCGACCACGCCTGGCTGATGCGGGTGGCGCAGACCGTGCTCCATGTGTCGGACGGCATCAGCTCTCTCGAACTGTCCGACCCGCACCCCGACCCACACACGCAGGCCCGCTGGTTCGCCCGCAGCGCGCCGCTGCCGGCGTGCGAGCCGTTGCAGGACGAAGCGCGCTGGGCCGGGCGCCTGCGGCCGGAATGGGCGGCCGTGCCGGTGGCGACACTGCGTACGGCTGACCGCATGGTGGTGGTGTACGGGGCCGGGGCGTCTTCGACCCTGGGCGCTGCATTGACCGGGCAACCCATGCCCTTCGCGCGCTTTCTCGAACTTGCCATCGGCAGCGCGCGTGCCGTGGCGGCCGCGCACGCGCACGGCCTGCTGCACGGTGACATCCGGCCGCACAACCTGCTGGTCGACGGCAGCGCCGGCGTGCGCCTGACCGGCTTTGACCATGCCACGGCGCTGGACGTGATGCCGCCCGTCGTCCCGCATCCCGGTCCGGCTGCACTGCCGTATCTCTCGCCCGAAGTCGCCCGCCACGACCAGGCGCGCACCAGCGCGAGGTCGGACCTCTATTCGCTCGGCGTCACTTTCTACCAGATGCTGACCGGCGCGCTGCCGTTCCTGGCCGACTCGCCCACGGCCTGGCAGCACGCCCATCTCGCCATCGAGCCGGTGCCGCCGCAGGCACGCCAGCCAGATATTCCGCCCGTGCTGGGTGCGCTCGTGCTCAGGCTGATGGCCAAGGACCCGGCGGACCGCTACGCCGGCGCCACCTTGCTGCTGGCCGACCTGCTGCGTTGCCAGGCGGACTGGCGCGAACACGGCGAGATCACGCCGTTCGCACTCGATATGGCGGGGGCGACCTCCACGCTGAACGTGTCAGGCGAGCTCTTCGGCCGCGAGCGCGAAACCGCGCTGCTCGCCGATGCGCTGGCGCGCGTCAGCCAGAGCGGCAAGTCGGAACTTGTGCTGATCGCCGGCGCCGCCGGCACCGGCAAGTCCGCGCTGGCGGCCTGGCTGTCGTGCCAGGCGGGACAGCAGGGCGTGCGCTTCGCCAACGGCAAGAGCGACCAGCTGCAGCTCGATATTCCCTACGCGCCGGTCGTGCAGATGATCCGCGCGCTGATGCTGTCCCTGCTGGGTGCGCCGGACGCCGCGCTGGCGTCGCTGAGGGAGCGCTGGCTCGGCGCGCTGGCGGGGCAGGGCAGCGCCATCGCCGAACTGGTGCCCGAGGCCGGGCACGTACTGGGCCGCACCGCGCCGCTGTCTGACGTGCCGGCGCAGCAGGCGCAGGCCCGCGCGGAGACCGCCATCCTGGCCACGTTCTCTGCCTTCGCCGACAAGGGCGCGCCGCTGGTGCTGTTCGCCGACGACCTGCAATGGGCGGATGCGTCGACCATCGCCCTGCTCGAGGCCTTCACCGCGCAACGGCCGGCCAATTTGCTGCTGATCGCCGCCTATCGCGATCACGGCCATGACGTCGAGCAGCGCTTCTCCTGGCTGCTGCATGCCAACCGCTCCGGCGCGCTGCCGGTCACGCGCATCGCCGTCAGGCCGCTGGCCGAGCCGGACCTGACCGAACTGGTGGCGGCGGCCCTCAACGAGCTGCCAGCGCGCGTGGAGGCGCTGGCGCACGCCGTGCATGCCAAGACCGCGGGCAACCCGTTCTTCTCGTACCAGCTGTTGCGCGCACTGGTCGACGATGGCGTGCTGACTTACCGCACCGACCGCACCGACCGCACCGACCGCACCGACCGCGGCGACCGCGGCGACCGCGGCGATGATGGCGCCGGCTGGGAATGGAGCGAGGCCGACGCGGCGCAGCACCGGTATACCGACAGCGTGGTCGACCTGATGACGCGGCGCTTCGCCAGGCTGCCCGGCGCGGGCACGGCGCTGCTGCAGCAACTGGCGTGCGTGGGCATGCGTTGCGAGGAAGGCCTGCTGGCGTGCGTGGCGCAGCTCAGCCCGCTGCAGGTCAGCGAGCGGCTGCGCCCGTTCATGGACGCGGGGCTGGTGGTGCGCGTGGCGGACGGCTACGCCTTCCAGCATGACCGTGTGCTGGAATCCGCGTATGCCATGACCGATCCACAGGACCGCCCGGCCGCGCATGCCCGCATCGCCGGCATCATGATCGAGCACTGGCAGGACCAGCTCGCCGGGTATGCCTTCGAGATCTGCAACCAGATCGAGCGCGCGGCCGGCCACGCCTTGTCGGAAGCGGAGCGCGTCACCTTCGTGCCGGTGCTGCTGCTGGCCGGCAAGCGCGCCAAGCGCAGCGCGGCGTTCGCGCAGGCCACGCGCTACACGGACACGGCCTTCGCGCTGATGCAGCCGTCGTGGTGGTCGACACACTACGCGCTCGCCTACGCCGCCAGCCTGCTGCACTGCGAATGCCTGCTGGCACAGGCCAAGCTTGAGCATGCATCGCGCCAGATCGATGCGCTGCTCACGCGCGACATGCCGGCGCCGGACAAGGCCGCCGTGCATCGCCTGAAGGCCAGCCTGCAGACCGTGCGCTCGGACTACGAGGGCGCGATCAACGCCGCGCTGTCCGGCCTGGCGCTGCTCGGTATCCACCTGGAGCGGGGCCCAACGCCGGCGCGCATGCGCGAGGCCTATGACGCGGTCCGGACGGCGCTGGGCACACGGACGATCGACAGCCTGGGCATGTTGCCGGCGACAGACGACAGTCGCACCCAGACCGTCATGGGCCTGCTGTCCACGCTGATCTCCTCGCTGTTCGTGCGTGACGGCATCAGCTTCCTGCACGTGGCCAAGATGGTGGAGCTGACGCTGGAGCACGGCGCCACGCCTGAATCGCCGTATGGCCTGTCCTGGTTCGGCGTCTTCATCGCCAGCCTGTACGAGGAATACGAGGACGGGCTCGCCTGGGGACAGGCGGCGATGGACCTGATCGACCGCCATGGCTACGAGGCCGAGCGCATCGCCACGCTGGTGGCGGTCGACCAGGTGAGCGCCTGGACCCGGCCGCTGTCCTACGCGCTGGGCCATGCGCAGCGCGCGGTCACGCTGGGCCGGGCCTCGGGCGATATCGGCATGGCCTGCTATGCCTGCAACCATATCGCCTCCGACCTGCTCGCCATGGGCGAGCACCTGCGGCTGGTGGAGGAAGAGATCGGCCGCGGCCTGGTGCTGACGCGGCTGGTCCAGTACCGGGATATCGAGCTGATCCTGTATTCGCAGCATCATTTCCTGCATCGGCTGCGCGTTGGCGACGAGGCCGCGCTACATGGCGAGGCCAGTCGCCAGATGACCATGGCACAGCGGGTCGCGCGCAGCATCTCGCTGCCGACCAGGTTCTGGATCTGGCTCTATGACGGCATGGCGTCGGTGTTCCGGCAGGAATGGGACAACGCAGTGCGCAGCCTGACGCAAGCCAAGGCACTGATCTGGTCGGCGCCGGCCCATTTCAACGTGTCCGATTGCCGGCTGTACCTTGCCATCGGGCTGGCGCGCTCGGCCGCGGCTTCATCCGATCGCGATCAGGTCATGGATGCCCTGGCAGCGCATCGTGATTGCTTCGCGCGATGGGCTGCACTGAACCCGCTGACCTTCCACGGCAAGCTGCTGCTGGTCGACGCGGAGATAGCGCGCCTGCGCGGCGATGCGCTGCAGGCGCTGGCATGCTATGAGCAGTCGGCCATCGCCGCCGCCGCCGCGGGATTCGTCCACGAGCAGGCGCTGGCGCACGAGCTTGCCGGCATGCTGTGCGAAGCCAGCGGCCTGCCGACGGCGGCGGCGCAGCATCTGCGCGCGGCCCGCGCCGGCTATCGCCGCTGGGGCGCGGATCACAAGGCCATGCTGCTGACCATGGGCTATCCGCAACTGGACGAGGCAGGGCCCGGCGAGACCGCCGCCGATGTCGCCGACAGCAAGCGCACCGCGGCGCGCTGGGAACTGGGCATGAAGGCTGCCAGGGCGATGTCCACGGAGATCGTCATGGACCGGCTGATCGAAACCCTGATGACCCATGTCGTGATCCATGCCGGCGCGCAGTACGGCCTGTTGCTGCTGATGCGCGGCGAGCAGCCGATGATCGAAGCCTCCGGCCGCGTGGTCGATGGCAACGTGGCGGTTGCGCTCGGCGCGGCGGTGCCGACCGAGCAGGCCTTGCCGCTGGCGGTGCTCAACAGCGTGCTGCGAACCCGGCAGACGCTGGCGCTGGACGACGCCATGGTCGACGCGCCGTCGATCCGCACCAAGGGCGCCATCCCCAACGGCTTGCGCTCGGTGCTGTGCCTGCCGCTGCTGCGGGGCGGCAGCCTGATCGGCGTGTTCTACCTGGAGAACAACCTGGCCCCGGGCGTCTTCGATGCCACCCGGATCGCTGAGCTGGAAGTGCTGGCACCGCAGGTCGCGATCTCGCTGGAGACGGCACGCCTGTACGAGCAACTGATCGACGAGAACAACCGCCGCGTCGCCGCAGAGATGAACCTGCGCACGGCGCGCTCGGAACTGGCCCGCACCTCGCATCTGACCGTGATGGGCAGCCTGGCGGCGTCGATCGCCCATGAAGTGAACCAGCCGTTGACGGCCATCGTGGCCAGCGTGGACGCCAGCCTGCGCTGGCTGAACCGGCCCAGGCCAGAGATCGCCGAGGCGCTGGAGGGGTTCACCGATATCAAGCAGGACGCCATGCGCGCCGCCGGGATCATCCGCGCGCTGCGCGCGCTGGCCAAGCAGGCCCCCGCGGTGCTCACGCCGCTGCAGCCCGACGATGTGCTGCGCGAAGTGCTGGGCATGGTGCGCGTGGATACCGACGAGCACAACGTCAAGGTCGTCACGCGCCTGGCGGCGGGATCGGCCATGGTGGAAGCCGATCGCGTCCAGCTGCAGCAGGTGGTGCTGAACCTGGTCACCAATGCGCTCGATGCGATGGCGCAAACGCCGGCCGAGCAGCGCGAACTGGTCGTGACCTCGTACCGGGAGCAGGACTCCGTCGTCGTCAGCGTGCAGGACCGGGGCGCGGGCATTCCGGACGAGGTGCTGGGCCAGGTGTTCGAGCCGTTCTTCACGACCAAGGAAGACGGCATGGGTATGGGCCTCGCCATCTGCCGTTCCATTATCGAGGCGCATGGCGGCACGCTGCAGGTCCGGGCCCGGCGCGGCGGCGGCAGCGAGTTTATGTTCCGCCTGCCGGTGTGCGAGGGACTGCCGTCGCTGGCGGGCGCGTCCTGAGCAGTCAGTGCCGGTGGTCGAAGCGGCGCGCCAGCCGCTCGCCGGCAAACTGCACCAGCGTGACCAGCGCCACCAGGATGACGATCACGTTGAACATCACCGCCGTTTCGTAGCGCTCGTAGCCGTAGCGGATCGCCAGGTCGCCCAGGCCGCCGGCACCGACCGCGCCGGCCATCGCCGACGAGCCGATCATTGCGATCACTGTCACCGTGGCGCCGCCGATGAGCGCCGGCATGGCTTCCGGCAGCTGCACATGGCGCACGATATGCCAGCGCCGGCACCCCATCGCCCGCGCCGCTTCGATCAGCCCGGCGTCGATCTCGTTGAGCGCCACCTGCGAGATGCGCGCGAAGAACGGGATCAGGTGGGCGCTCAGCGGCACGACCGCCGCCCAGGTGCCCATAGTGGTGCCGACGATCATGCGCGTGACCGGCAGCATCGCCACCAGCAGGATGATGAACGGGATCGAGCGGAACATGTTCACCAGCACCGACAGCGTGCGATGCAGGCGCGGACGCGGCGCCAGGCCGCCGGGCGCGGTCACCGTCAGTACGATGGCCAGCGCCATGCCGGCGACGAACACCACGGCGCAGGCGCTGGCCGTCATCAGCAGCGTTTCGCCGAGTGCCTTGAGGTACTTGTCAGCCAATGGCAGCAACACGGTTTGGAATCTCCTGTGCGGGGTTCTCCGGTGCGTCCGGCAGGCGCTGCCGCAGCGGCCGCAGCAGTGCGATGGTCGCTTCGGCTTGCGGACGGGCAAAGACTTGCCAGACCGGGCCATGCTCGATGACGCGGCCGTGATCGAGTACCAGCACGCGCTCGCACGCCTCGCGGATCACCGCCATGTCGTGCGTGATCAGCACCACGGTCAGCCCGAGCTGCCGGTTGATATCGCGCAGCAGCGCCAGGATCTGTTCGGTGGTCTCGGGGTCAAGGGCAGAGGTCGCTTCGTCACATAGCAGGATCTCGGGCCGGTGCACCAGCGCGCGGGCGATGCCGACGCGCTGCTTCTGGCCGCCCGACAGCATCGCCGGGTACGCCTGCGCCTTGGCGGCCAGGCCGACCAGGTCGAGCAGCCCGGTGACGCGCGTGGTGATCTCCTGCCGCGGCACACCGGCGACGCGCAGCGGCAGCGCCACGTTCTCGAACACGGTCTTGGCCGACAGCAGGTTGAAATGCTGGAAGATCATGCCGATGCGGCGGCGCAGCGCGACCAGGCCGGCTTCGTCGAGCTTGCCGATATCGGCGCCGTCGATGCGGACCTCGCCGGTGTCGGGCCGCTCCAGCATATTGATCGTGCGCAGCAGCGTCGACTTGCCGGCACCGCTGCGGCCGATGATGCCGAAGCGCTCGCCGCGTCCGATGGTGAAGGAGATCTCGGCCAGCGCGGGCGCGCTCGCGCCGTCGTAGGTCTTGCCGATCCCGGTGAAGACGATATGCGGGTCGGGTTCCCGCAAGGGCAGGCCGGTGTGCATGCCTGGCTCGTCAGAAGGCAGGGATCACCGATCCCTGGTACCGGGTCTGGATGAACTTGCGCACTTCGTCGGACTGGTAGGCCTTGACCAGCGGCGCCACCCACGCTGCGTTCCTGTCCTTCTCGCGCACGGCAATCACGTTCACATAGGGGTTGTGTTCCTTCTTCTCCACGGCGATGCCGTCGCGTGTGGCGATCAGGCCGGCCTGGTAGGCAAAGGTATTGACGATCGCGGCCGCGTCGACATCGGGCAGCGCGCGCGGCAGCACCACCGAGGCGCTTTCGACAAACTCGAGCTTCTTCGGGTTGGCCGTGATATCCGACAGCGAGGCGGTGCCGGTAAAGGGGTCGAAGCCGTCTCTGAGCTTGACCAGCCCATGGTCGCGCAGGATCACGAGGGCGCGGGTCTGGTTGCTCGGGTCATTGGGGATGCCGATCTTCGCGCCGTTGGGCAGCGCTTCCAGCGACTTGACTTTGCGCGAGTAGAACGCGATCGGCGAGATCAGCGTGTCGCCGACGTTAACGATCTTGTATCCCCGCTGCCGGATCTGGTCGCGCAGGAAGGGGATGTGCTGAAACGAATTGGCGTCGAGGTCGCCGTTGTTGAGTGCCTCGTTCGGGCTGGCGGTGCCGGTGATGACAATGGTCTGGACCCTCAGGCCCTGCTTGTCGGCGACGCGCGTGACGACCTCCCAGATCTCTTCGTCGACGCCGCCGCGCACCCCGACCTTGAGCGGGCGGTCGCTGCGTTGCGCGTGGGCATTGCCCATGGAAAGGGCGGTGAGCGCGAGGGCAATCGAAGCAAGGACGTGGCGTCGTTTCATGGCAGGCTGGGACGAGTTAATGAAGCACCAGTCTACGAAGCGCGCCGCGCCCGGTCCACGAAGGAATCCGCGATAGCAAATGCGGACTTCCGCTTACGCCGCAGCTTGGGCCAGCACGCGTCCTGCCGGTCTTTCCAGGCCCAGATGCGCGCGCAGCGTGGTGCTCTCGTACTCCGTACGGAAGATGCCGCGCCGCTGCAGGATCGGCACCACGCCGTCGACAAAGTCCTGCAGGCCATCCGGCAGCACATCGGGCATCAGGTTGAAGCCGTCGGCGGCGCCGTGGCGGAACCAGTGTTCGATGTCGTCGGCGATCTGCTCCGGCGTCCCGACGATCACGCGATGCCCGCCGCCGCCGGCGAGCTCGCGGATCAGCGCACGCACCGTCAGGTTCTGGCGCTGCGCCAGCGCCACGGTGGCGCGAAAGAACGTATGGTTGCCGTTGGCGGGCAGCGGCAGGTTGTCCGGCAGCGGCGCGTCCAGGCTGAGACGCTCCGCCGGGATGCCAAGCGTTCCCGCCACGCGCGTGAGGCTGTAGTCCCACGGAATCAGGTCGACCAGCTCGTCGCGGCGTTGCCGCGCCTGCGCCTCGGTGGCGCCGATGATCGTGGTCAGGCCCGGCAGCACCTTCACCGCGTCGGGTCCGCGCCCGAGGGCTTCGGCGCGCGCGTTGATCTCCCGCTTGTAGGCGAGCGACTCTTCGAGCGACTGCGAGGCGGAGAACACCGCTTCGGCATGCAGCGCTGCCAGCTCGCGGCCATCGGCGGAGCCGCCGGCCTGGAACACGACAGGACGGCCTTGCGGCGAACGTGGCAGGTTCAGCGGACCCTGCACGTCGAAGAAGGTGCCGTGGTGGGCAATCGGCTGCAGCTTGCCGGTATCGACAAAGCGGCCGCTGTTCTTGTCGCCGACAAAGGCGTCGTCTTCCCAGCTGTCCCACAGCGCCTTGACGATGCGGGTGAACTCGTCGGCGCGCGCATAGCGCTGGCCGTGCTCGGGCGGCGCGGCGCGGCCGAAGTTGCGCGCCGAGCCGGCATCGGCCGTGGTCACCACGTTCCAGCCGGCACGGCCGCCGCTGACATGGTCGAGCGTAGCGAACCGGCGGGCGATGTTGTAGGGCTCGTTGTAGCTGGTCGATGCCGTCGCCACCAGGCCGATATGCGTGGTGGCCGCCGCGACGGTGGCCAGCAGCAGGGTCGGTTCCAGCGCCGTGATCGGCCGGAAGTGGATCTGGTCGGCGATCGAGGCATTGTCCGCCAGGAAGATCGCGTCGAACTTGCCCGCTTCGGCGATGCGCGCCACGCGCACGTAGTGGCCGACGTCGAAGAACGCGCGCGGATCGCTGGCGGGCAGCCGCCACGCCGACGGCACGAAGCCGGCATGGAGCGCGTTGATATTGAGGTGCAGCTGTCGCCGCGGGTTGCTTGCTGTCATTGGGACTCTCCGGGGCGCCGCCCTCAGAACACGCGGCCTTCGGCCAGGTGCGTGGTGTCGCCGTTGAGGTGGTACGCGCCCACCACCCGCGCCTTGTGCAGCAGCGGGTTGTGGCTGAAGATCGTGCGCAGGTTCCGCCAGTGACGGTCGAAGTTGTGCCGCCGTGCAGTCGCCGATGCGCCGCCGGCTTCGAACAAGCGCTCCGCCACGTGCAACGCCAGCTTGCTGACCACCAGTTGCGTCTGCGCCGTGGCCAGCGCGCCTTGCAGCACCAGTGCCTCGGCGTCGTCCGCGCGCGCCAGCAGCGCATCGGCCGAACGGTCCAGCACGCGCGCGTTCTCGCGCACCAGCGCGTCGATGGCATGGCTGTGCGCGGACAGGTCGCCGATCACCTGCTGGATGAAATGGTCCTCGCGCGCAGTAGGCGCCGGGCTGTGCAGCACGGGGCGGCCATGTTCGAGCACATAGCGCCGGGCATCGGCCGAGGCATTGCGCACGATGCCCGCGGCCACTGCGACCAGGTGCAGCTGGCGCAGCGCGCCGCAATGGCGCCCGACCAGCGTGCTGTTGCCGCGCCGCGCCACTTCGTCGGCGAACACCTGCACGTCATCGAACACCAGGCTGCCGCTGGCCGTCATCCGTTGCCCCATGCCGTCCCAGTCGTCGACCACGCTGAAGCCGGGACGGTCGGTCGGGATGATGATGAAGACGTCGGCGCCATCGGCGTCGCGCACGTTGATGCGCGCGTAGTCGGCAAAGGCGGTGCCGGTGGCGTAGTACTTCTTGCCGCTCAGGCGATAGTGGTCGCCGTCGCGGCGCAGCGCGGTGGTGATTTCCCCTGGGCGCGACGTGCCGCGCTCGGTCGATGCACCACCGAAGACCGCGCCCTCGACGATGCGCCGTACCTGCAGGTCGTTGAACGCCGAGCGCGGCGCCAGGCGCAGCGATTCGGTCTGGTCGAAGTGGATGCGCAGCGCATGCGCGACATTCGATTCCTCGGCCGCGATGGTGGCGATGACCTCGAACAGGTCGACCAGCGATGCGCTCAGTCCGCCCCATTCCACCGGCAGCCGAAGCAGCCCGAGGCCGGACTTGCGGAACAGCGTGAAGCCCTCATGGGGCAGCACACGCCGCGCCTCGCGCGCGGCGGCGTCGACGCCGATCTTCTGCGCCAGCGCCGGCACCTGTTCCAGCGCGGCACGCAGCGCGTGCCGGGCATCGAAGTCCAACGGTGCGTTCATGAGTGATTCCCTCTCTGACGGATGCGTAGGGGCTCAGGATAGGGAACGGGGGCCGGCGGGGGAACGAAGGAAAGGCCATATCGATATGCGCAGGGACTTGCGCGGCGATGCGATCCAGAGCCAGACCGAGATGGCGACCGAGGCCTCGGAGCGCGGCAGGGCGTGGTTCATGGCGCGTTGTCGAAGACCAGACGGTCGGCCTGCACGCATGCCATGGCCGGATGCGCGGGTCCGAATTTGGAATGGACTACGCCTGCACCAAATCAAAAAGAGGATCCACAGGCCTATGCCCGTGGATCCTCTGAAGCCCGGAATGCCGTGGAAAATGTCGCTTAGCGGATGGTCGGCATTCAGGCGGAGACAACCTCTGCTAATGAAGCGCAACGCCAGGTCAGCATGAGCGGTTGGCTAGACCGCGCACGGCTGACTCAGCGACATGCGCGTCTTGCAGACCATCTGCCCATCAGAACTTGTGCCGAACGCCAATCGCGGCACCCAGCATGGTGCTCTCGCCCCTGCCCAGGGCATAGCTGTTGCCAAGCGCGAGGCTGCTGGCATAGCCATTCGCCGCCGAATCGAGCGTCAGGCCAGCGTTCTTGGAAAACGCCGTGGTCAGGTAAACGTCAGTGCGCTTCGAGAAGCCGTAGGTGGCAATGAACGCAACCTGCCAGGGGTTGGCAACGGACGTACTGCCGAACAGGTTCTTGATGTTGTCGTAGTTGTACTCGACCGTGAGGTCCAACGCGGGAATGACCTTGTAGCTGGCGCCGATCCAGTAGAAGTCATCCCGCTTGATCAGGACATCTCTCTGATCCTTGTTCATGTTCCAGCGGTAGCCGGCCATGATCTTGGCGGTGGTGCCGAACGTGTAGCTGGCCGCCACGGCAGCACTCTTGAAGGTGCCGGTGCCGGTGCCAATGGTCGGATTCAGCTGATCGTAGCCAGCGGCCACACCGAACGGCCCGCCGTTGTAGCTCAGTCCTGCGCCGTAGGCGGTGTCCCGACGGAACTGCCCGGGTACCTCGCCACTTCCACCCGATGCAACGCCCCCGGGTGCCGTTTGCGGCAAGGACAGTCCGGCACCGAAAGACCAGTGCGCCGAGGCGCTCAGCGGACCAAAGACACCCTTGTACTTCGCGGTGTTGTCTTCGCGGAAGTTCGGGCCGAGCAGCACTGCCGACGGCTCATACAGCGTTCCGTAGGCAGCCGGGACGAAATTTGCCATCACATCGAACAGCGACGTGTACTGGCGACCAAAGGTGATCTGCCCGTAGCGATCGCTCTGCAGCCCAACATACGCATTACGGCCGAAGATGCGGCCACCTTGCTGCAGCGTGCCGGTATCCAGGTTGAAGCCCGATTCCAGCACGAAGATTGCCTTGGTGCCGCTGCCCAGGTCCTCCACGCCGCGCAGACCCCAGCGGGAACCTGCCAGGCCGCCGGAGTCCATGCGGTAGACCCGGTTGCCCGGCCCCGGATTGAATCCGTTGGCGGCGGACGGCACCACGCCGACATGATTGACGTACTCGATGGCCACGTCAGCCACGCCGTAGAGGGTGACGCTCGATTGTGCCGAGGCCACGCCGGCGAACGTGCCCAGTGCCGCCAGGGCGATGAGCGACCCTGCCCATCGAGCCCGTCCGTCTGACTTCAGCGCTTCCCGTTGCATGACCCAATGCTTGTTCTTGTCCTTCCTCATCTGCAACCTTGCCTCCCCCGTCTGTGATTTTGGTTGATTCGCAATGACCTGGCTGCCGGGTTACCGCGGGCAGGCCGGGCCTTGCCTTGCCGTTGCCGCCATGGAACGGTCCCACGCGGGCTTCACCTGACAGCTGAAGCCCTTGCTGCTGCTTACAACTCCTGAATCAGTTCCTCCGCCATCGGCCACGTGCCATATCCATCGGCCGGCGAAAGATGACCGACGTGGCCGGCGTCGACGAAGCGGCTGCCCCAGTTCTCTGCAAGATCGCGGATTCGCTCGAATTTGCCGATCGGGTCATTGCGGCTGGCGACGACGATGCTGGGAAACGGCAGGCGCTCGCGCGGCACCGGCGTCCAGCCATTCCTCGTCAGCGTCTGTGGGTCGGAGTAGCCGGCGGGCAAGGGCGTCTCGTAATCAGGAGGTGCGGCCAGCAGCGCACCCTTGATTTCGCGGCTGGCTTGTTGCGCCCAGTGCACGGTGATCAGAACGCCGACGCTGTGGGCCACCAGGATGACCGGGCCTTCGATGCTGCTAACGACGCGATCCAGGTTGGCCACCCGCGCGCTGCGCAGCCTCGGGTCCTGGTCGATCTGGGGCACGATGTGTACGGCCCTGCCTTGCTTCTGCAAATGCTCGGCCAGCAGCGTTTGCCAGTGATCGGGCATGTGATCGCGCAGGCCCGGGACGATCACAACCGTCGGCAGCTTGTTGGAGGTCATGGTGTTCGAACTCTCATAGGTTAGACGTGGACGTCCCCGCGCGACGGCGGGATGCATAACGTTGCCAGCGTCTCGTGGTCATGCGGTCGCGCCCATGCAATGCCGGGCGCGCACCGTCCTCAGAACGGGCGATCGCCCTTGATCGTGGCGCGCTCCATCCTGCGCGGCGCCGGCCAGTAGTCGCTCACCGCGTAGTGCTGTGTCGCCACGTTGTCCCAGATCGCCACGCTGTTCGGCTTCCAGCGGAAGCGCACCTGGTACTCCGGAATCGCCGCTTGGCTGATCAGGTAGTTCAGCAGCAGGCTCGCGCCCGGCGTCTTGTCCTGGCCGACGCGCACGTTCTCCGGGGTGTGGTAGTTGATGAAGTGCGTCGAGAACGGTCCCACATACAGGATCTTTTCTCCTGTCTCCGGGTGCATCCTGACCACCGGGTGGTCGACCAGGGGATTCTTGCGCACCAGTTCCTCACGCTCCTCCGTGGTCATGATCGCGCCGAACGAATGCTCGATCCCATGCTTGGCACGCAGGCCTGCAATCTTCTGCTTGATCTCTTCCGGCAGGTTCTTGTATGCCTCGACCATGTTCACCCAGATGGTGTCGCCACCCACGTCCGGGCACGAAATGCAGCGCAGCACCGCGCCCTTGGGCGGGCTCGCGCGCCACGACGCATCGGTGTGGTAGGTATTCTCGAAGTGATCCCGCTTGTCGCTCTTGTAGATCTCGATCAGTCCCGGGTACCCCGGCACCGTATTGTTGACAGGGTGGTCTTCCAACTCACCGAAGCGCCTGGCGAATGCAACATGGTCGGCGCGCGTGATGTCCTGGTCGCGGAAGAACAGCACCCGGTGCTTCAACAGCAGTGCCTTGATTTCCGCATACAGCGTATCGTCCCGCGCCACGTCGGCGAGATTCACGCCCGACAGTTCGGCACCAATCGAGCATGTAAGGGGATTGACTTGCATAACGACTCTTCCTTTGGCGTGTGAGGTTGACAGGCCCGCCGGCCGGTAGCAGATAGCCTGGATTCGATTGTCGGCACTCGCGTCACCGCGCGCTTGACCCATCGCGCCACAATTTGGCGAGTCGCGCCAAGACCACTGAAAATGGCAACGCTTCAGCTGAGCGAGCCCAGCACTTAGTCGGCAACGAGCACGATCTTGCCCATGTGCTGGCTGCTCGCGATGTACGCGTAGGCGTCGGCGATCGCATCCATCGGGAAGGTGCGGTCGATCGGGAGCCGAAGCTTGCCTTCGCGGAAGAATGGAAGCAGGTCGCGTGCGCACGCCTGGATGCAATCGAGGCGTTCCTGCTCGCGGCGCGTGCGGAACCTCGCCCCGATCAGCTTCAGGCGATTCAGCCACAACAGGTTGATATCGACCAGCGCGGTGCTTGCCCCGCCCAGTCGCGCGAGATTGACCAGGCGCCCCTTTACCGCGAGGCTCTTGATGTGGTCCTCGAATGCCGTGCCGCCGATGGTGTCCATGATGACGTCGACACCACGCTTGTCTGTGGCGGCCATGATGACTTGGCCAATTGCGCCAGGCACGCGTAATCAGGAGTGATGTCGGGCCGAGGGTATCGATGCGGACCGGTTGTCAGGCGGTCCACGGTAGTGGCATGGCCAGCCTGCTCACATAAGCAGTTCGCCGCGCCAGCGCGTCGGCGACTTGCCGAATTGCGCGCTGAACCAGCGAGAGAAGGTGCTTACCTCGGAGAACCCGACCAGTATCGCGACCTGGGACACGGGATATCGACGGTCGCCAAGGTAGCGGCTGGCCAGGCCGCGTCGGACCTCATTCACCAGGGAGGAAAACTCTTCGCCTTCCTGCTCGAGCCGTCGTTGCAGCGTGCGGGCGCTCATGCCGAGCTTGTCGCCCACCTGGTCGATGCCGCTTCGGCCGCGCGGCAACAGCATGTGGACCGCGCGACGGACGTTGGACGCCACGGAAGCCTGCCTGCCACGCGAATTCTGGTCAAGGAACTCCTTGGCGTAGCGGGACAGGTTCACGTCGCCCAGCGGATTGGGCCGATCAAGGTCCTGCCGGTCCAATATGATGCCGTCAAAGTCGCAGCCAAAGTCGACCCTGGTGCCGAACAGCCGATGATGGATATGAAGGCTTGCGGGCGCGGCATGCGAGAAATGTACGCTGCGCGGCTTCCACCGTCCTCCAAGCATCGATTTCATCAGGCACAGCAGCGCGCCGACCGAAAGCTCAACAGGCTGCCTTCCCGGCTCGGGTCTCTCCGTAATCAACTGCTGATGGACGATGGCGATATCGTCGGCTTCCTCGACGTGGATGGAAACGGACTCGCTCAGCAGGTGACGATAGGTCTCCACCTGCCCCAGCGCATGACGCAGCGTCGGCTGGTGCTGTAGCAGCAGGCTGACGGGGCCGAAGTCAGACAGCCGCCACGCTTCTGCCATCAGCAGGCCCACTGAAGCGCAACTGGAGGCCTGCTCGGTGGAATCCAGCACCTTGGCCAGCCAGGCTTCCGGGACATGCAAGTCCGGCGAACGTATACAGGACCGGTCGGCCCCGACGTGGTGGATCATGCGCTCCGGGTCGACACCCAGGGTCCGGGCAATCTCGGAGAACTTGACCAGGAGGGCGCTGCGAATCAGGGTGCTCATGGGATCTCAGGCGAATCGTCGCCGGTCGGCGACGCGGCGTTGCTGACGATGAAGGTATTTTCAGCACCACGCTGTGTCAAGACTCCTATATAGAAGTTGGAGTAAACACCTATCGCAAGGTGCGGCCGGAGGCGCCCACACTCAGCCCGCCGCCGCCGCCCGCCGCCCGCCGCCCGCCGCCCGCCGCCCGCCGCCCGCCGCCCGCCGCCCGCCGCCCACTGCACACATGCGCCACCGTCCGGCCTCTCCCCCGGCAAGCCGACGACGTCAGTTGCCGCTGATCCGCGCTCAGAACGTCTTGTGCAGGAAGCCTTGGTTGCCCCCGTTGCGATTGGGGGCGAAACCGTTCGCCTGCAGGGATTCCTCCACCGTGTCATAGAACACGCCGATCTTCGAGATCTCGCGCGCCTGTTTCGCGGTGGCGATCTCGCGGCCGAACTCGTGCGAGATCCGCACCAGTTGTTCGATCTGTTTCACCGTGCTCATCTTCTCGGTGCGCGACTGGTTCCACAGGCAGTCCTCGATGCCGCAGCGCACGTGCAGGCCCGCGGCAATGCCCATCATGTTGACCGGCAGCACGTTGCGTACGTTGCTTTCCACCGTGACCACGGCGCCGTCAGGCACGGCGCGAATGAAGTTGGCGAGGCTGTAGACACTGGGGGTATCCATGCCGCCGGCGATGGCCACCCAGTTCATCACCAGCGGGCCCTTGTAGAAGCCGCGGCGCATCAGCCGCTCCACCGACTCGAAGCTGTTGAGGTTGTAGCACTGGAATGCACTCTGGATGCCCTTGGCAGTCAGGCGGCGGACGTGCTCCTCCACCCAGCCCGGCTGTGCAGGCACCGTCATTTCCTTGTAGGCGTCGAAGATCGCTGGGTTGGCGCGCGACGTGCCCCTGAAATCCGCATCTTCGGCCTGATCGGTGACGTTCATCTGCGAGGTGTTGACGGTCACCGTGACCTGGTCCGGCGTGGGTTCGAGATCGGCCAGCATGTGGCGGGTATCGTCAGACAGCCACTTGGCGGCCTGGCCTTCGTTCTCAGGGGCGAAGGAGATCGAACCGCCGACCTGGATGATCATCTCAGGCACCGCCTTGCGCACGCCGGCAACCAGTTCATTGAACTTGGACAGGCGCTTGCTGCCCCGGCCATCGAGTTCGCGCACATGCAGGTGCAGCACCGTGGCACCGGCGTTGTAGCAGTCCACCGCCTTCTGGATCTGGTCTTCCATCGTGACCGGGATGTCATCGGGAAAGTCGCCAGGCAACCAGCCAGGCGCATAGGGCGCGGCCGTGATGATCAGGGGCGGCTGGTTTTCGGGGAAGAGGTGGCCGTCGAGAAAGTTCATGTTGGGTCTCCGGGAGAGAGGTTGAGGTCGGTTCAGCAGGAGTCATCCGGCTTCGATCCGGTCCCCCGAGTATCCCGGGCACCCTCAACCCCCGCTTGCTTATCGGGGACATTAATTTGCTTATTTGGGACAGCTGCCGGGCGGCGCGTTCGGTGGCGCGATCTGCAAAGACTCTGTCGTGCAATGCAAAGCGCCTGGCGGAGCGACCCCACAGAATCGGTACTCAGTCGCCACGCAGTTGGCACCACGAAAGGAATTTCGATGAAACGCGCCCCCTCGATTGCGCGCCAGACCCTGGCGCTCACGATTGCCTTTGCTCCACTGCTGTCGGCCACGCCAGCGGCGAATGCCGCCGAGTGGCCGACCAAGCCCGTGCGGATCATCGTTGGCGCCCCGCCGGGTGGAACGGCCGATATCCTGGCGCGCCTCTTTGCGCATGAGCTGCAACGCCCGCTCGGACAGCCTGTGATCGTGGAGAACAAGGCCGGCGCAGCGGGAACGATTGGCGTTCATGGCCTGCTGTCCGCGCCGCGGGACGGCTACACATTCCTGCTGATTCAAAAGGGCATTGCCGCGGAAGTGCCCCACACCATGCAGGTGTCCTACGACCCGTTCAAGGAAATCGTTCCGATTGCACAGCTTAGCCGGCAGGGCCTGGTACTGGTCGGCAATCCCGGCCTGCCCGCGAAGAACCTCGGCGAACTGATCACCTATGTCAAGGCGAACCCTGGCAAGGTCGACTATGCGAATTTCGGTCCTGGCATGCGTAGCCAGACCATCGCCGTGCAGTTCAATCGCCTTGCCGGACTGACGGCGGGGAACGTGAGCTACAAGGGGTCGCCGCCTGCGTTGCAAGACGTCATGGGCGGGCACGTTCCGCTGATGTTCGACGGCCCGGCAACTTCGCTTCCGTTCATCAAGTCGGGGAAGCTCCGGGCCTTTGCCATTGCCTACCCCAAGCGGGTCCCCGCGCTCCCTGATGTGCCGACCTTCGCCGAACTGGGATTCCCCGACCTGAAGGAAGTCAGCTGGATGGGGCTCTGGTCAGCGCAAGGCGTGCCGCCAGCCGTGGTGGCGAAGATGCGCGACGCCGCGCTCAAGGCGACGCAATCGCCCGAGGTGCGGAAGAAGGTCGAAGAGCTGGGTATGGAGGTCGGTTCGCCGGCTACCAGCGAAGAGCTTGCCGCGGACGTGCGTGAATCCCACGAACGCCAGGGCAAGCTACTGCGCTCGATCAACTTCAAGCCTGAATGAAACGGAGACATCAGTCATGGCAGCACCCCAAAGCAAGGTCATCGTGACCTGCGCCGTGACCGGCGGCATTCACACGCCGACCATGTCGCCTTACCTCCCGATTACCGCGGATGAGATCGCCCGGGAGGCGATCGCGGCCGCCGAAGCAGGCGCCTCGATCGTCCATCTGCATGCGCGCAAGCCTGAGAACGGCCAGCCGTCGCAGGACCCGGCACTGTTCCGGGCCTTTCTTCCGACCATTGCCGAGCGCTCCGATGTGGTGATCAATCTCACCACCGGCGGCGCGCCAAACATGCTGGTGGAAGAGCGGCTGCAGCCCGCGTTGCAGCTCAAGCCAGAAGTGGCTTCGCTGAATATGGGTTCGATGAACTTCGGCCTGTATCCGATGCTTGGCCGGCACAAGGAATTCAAGTACGACTGGGAGCGCCCTTACCTGGAAGGTTCGGAAGACCGGGTGTTCCGCAATACCTTCAAGGAAATCCGCTACATCCTTGAATCCTGCGCAGACAATGGCACCCGGTTCGAAATCGAGTGCTATGACACCAGCCATCTCTACACGGCGGCGCATTTCGTCGACCGCGGCATCCTCAAGCCACCATTCTTCATTCAGTCGGTCTTTGGCCTGCTGGGCGGAATCGGCTCCCACCCCGACGACGTCATGCATATGCGCAGGACGGCGGAACGGCTCTTCGGCAAGGACTACTACTGGTCCGTGCTCGGCGCCGGCCGCAGCCAGTTTCCGCTTGCCACCATGGCCGCGTCGATGGGCGGAAATGTCCGGGTGGGGCTCGAGGATTCCCTCTGGGATGGGCCGGGCCGGCTCGCAACGAGCAACGCCGGGCAAGTGCAGCGCATTGTCTCGATCCTGAGATCGCTGAACCTGGAAGTGGCAACGCCCGACGAAACGCGCGACATGCTGCAACTGAAAGGAAAGCATGCGGTCGCGTTCTGACCTGCTGGTGTGCGTGACCGCGCACCGTTCCTCGCATTCGCGGCCAGTCGTCATGGGGCTCCGAGGCAGGCGCGGAAGCTATGCAGCACGTCGGTAAGCTTATCCGTAGCGCCAGCCTGAACGGCTACATCGAACTGGTGGAGTCGCTTGGGCGCGATCCCTACGCCTTCCTGCGAGGCGTGGGGCTTTCGGCGCGGCTGCTCGAAAACCCTGAAACACTCATTCCAAGCCATGCGGTGCGTGAACTGCTTGAAGTCACCGCGCGCGCCACCGGCGTGGAAGATCTTGCCCTGCGGCTGGCTGCGCGGCGCAGCTTCTCTGACCTGGGTCCCATCAGCCTGGTGCTGAAGGAAGAGCCTACCCCACGGCAGGCGCTGGATACCTTGTGCCGCTACCTGAAACTGCTTAGCGCCACGCTGATTACTCGCATCGAGGACACCGGGCCGGCCGTGATCATCCGCGAAGAGCTTCTACCCAGTCCCGGCGTGGCCATGCGGCAGGCAATGGAACTGGCGGTCGGTGTGAAGTTCCGCATCCTGCGCGAACTGATCGGTCCCCAGTGGCGGCCGCAGCAGGTTTGCTTTTCGCACCGCCCGCCGGGCGACGCGTCGGCGCATCGCGCCTTCTTCGGCCGCAGCCCGACGTTCAACCAGCCATTCAACGGCCTGGTCTGCGCGGCGGCGGACCTGCAGATTGCGCGTACGCCCGACAATCCGGGCGCGGCGCGCTTTGCGAGGGACTACCTGGAGGCTGCGCTGCGGCACCGTGACGAAGGCGTGCGCGAATCGTGCCGGGAACTGATCCTGGCCTTGCTCCCAGGCGGGCGCTGCACGACCCAGCAGGTGGCGCATCTCCTGCGCGTCGATCGCCGCACGCTGCACCGCTACCTCAGCGCCGAAGGGCTGACATTCTCAGCCCTGCTCAACCAGGTGCGCTCGGAACTGGCGATGCGTCACCTGCAAGAGAGCGACCTGCCGGTGGGCGAGGTCGCCGGGCTGCTGGGTTTTTCGGCGCAGAGCAGTTTCTGCCATTGGTTCCACGCCGCGTTTGGTTGCAGTGTCACGGACTGGCGCAAGCGGGGAGCCAGGGACTCACCCTTGACGGACCCCAGGTTGAATCAATCCGATCCCCTAGTTCTGTCTTGAGATAAATGAGGAATACATGATGACTCGCACCGTCGTTCTTGTTACCGGAGCTACCTCCGGGATTGGCCGCGCAACCGCGCTCGCATTCGGTCGCGAGGGCGCCCAGATGGTCTGCTCCGGCCGTAATGTTACTGCCGGCGCCGCGCTCGTTGCGGAACTCCGCGAAATGGGCGCCGAGGCCGAGTTTGTGGCAGCCGACGTAAGTAACGAGGAGCAAGTCCGCGAACTCGTCGAGCGTACCGTTTCGCGCTTTGGACGGCTCGATGTTGCAGTGAACAGTGCCGGCACGGAAGGAACGGGCGGGTCGATTGTCGACCAGACTGTTGAATCCTATTCGGCGACCTTCGACGCCAACGTCCTGGGGACGTTCCTCAGCATGAAGCACGAGTTGCGCGTGATGCTGGCGCAGGAGCAGGGTGTTGTCGTGAACCTTTCCTCCACCATGGGAAGCCGCGGCAATGCGCAGAATCCGATGTATGTCGCGAGCAAGCACGCGATCGAGGGCCTGACCAAGGCGGCGGCCCTTGAGGCAAGCAAGTCCAACGTACGAGTGAATGCTGTCGCACCCGGCCCCATCGACACGGGCATGCTGGAGCGCATTGCGGGAGGCGCCGAGCGGATCGCGGCTGTTGCCGCGACCATCCCCGCCGGTCGCATCGGCACCGCGGAAGAGGTCGCCGACGCCATTGTCTTCCTGGCGTCTGATCGGTCCAGGTATATCTCGGGTCAGATTCTCGGCGTCAACGGTGGCAAGACCGCCATGTAAGTCCCCGCCTGCGCGGCTATCCAATGGCCAGGGCCTGGCCCTACGGAACTGGCCGGCCGATTGCAAAAGCTTCCTACGTGTTACGCAATCGGCGCCTGAGAGGGTCTATCACGACATGATGTGGCTGTGGCGTGGTTTTGTATGTAATATACAAAATATCAAAATGCACTGACACCAGCCATGCTCGATCCCTCGCTGTTTGGTCGCCTGTCCTTTACCCCTGCCGAACCGCGCCAAGCGCCGCTGCCACCCGGGCGCCACCCCCTGGGCGTGGCCGGCGCGCGCGATGCCGTGCTGTTCGTCCCGGATGGCCTCGACCCCGCCGCGCCAGTGCCGCTGCTGGTGATGTTCCATGGCGCCGGCGGCTTCCCGGAAAAGGTCCTGCCCCACCTGGAGCCACATGCGCAGCGCCACGGCTTCCTGGTGCTGGCGCCGCATTCGCTGTTCCCGACCTGGGACATCGTGATCGGCGGCTGCGGCCCCGACCTGGAGCGGCTGCACCAGGCGCTGACGGAGGTGACCTCGCGCTACCGGATCGACCCGCGGCGGCTGGGCTTTGCCGGCTTCTCCGACGGCGCGAGCTACGCGCTCTCGCTTGGCATCACCAACGGCGATATCGCCAGCCATGTGATGGCGTTCTCCGGCGGCTTCATGTCGGTGTTCATGCAGGAGGGCACGCCCCGGGTGTTCGTGGCGCACGGGCTGGCCGACGAGCAACTGCCAATCGCCACCAGCGGCCGCGCCAACGCGGCCAAGCTGAAGGCCGCCGGCTACGACGTGCGCTACGTCGAGTTCGATGGCCTGCACGTCATCCATCCGCCGGTCGTCGAGGAGGCGATCGAGTTCTTCCTGCAGTGAAAGGGCGCGGCAAGCCAATCAACTGGAGTGTGGTCCATGGACTTTGAAATTCCGCAGGCGCTGGTCGATCCCCTGCTGGCGCTGATCGAAACCGGATCGCCGCTGGCGAAGCAGCTGCAGGAGCATGGCGTGTGCCACGGCGATATGCTGGTGTCGAGCAAGCTGCTCGATGCGCAGGCGCTGAACTCGCTGTACACGCTGAGCAAGTCGCGGAACCAGCGTGCGCTGATGTTCCAGATGCTGGCGCTGGACAACATCCACAACGCTCCTCAGGCGCGCACGATCCCGGGGCTCGACCAGCTGATCCCGGGCCTGGTGGCCTACCTGGCGCGCGATGCCATCGATGGCTGGCTCTACCAGCGCAACCGCGACGGCGTGCTGCTGCCCTGGCTGGTGCGCCGGATGCGCCATGTCGCGCCCGACCAGGGCATGCCTTACGTGGTGGTCGACATGCTGGCCAATACCATGCAGTCCGCCAACTCGGAGCTGACCGATTACGCCAGGCGCCGAGCCGGCATGACCACCTCGATGGTGATCACGCGCGACGATATCGCCAACCGCACCATCCCGGAGTTGCTGGCGGAGTTCGGTTTCTACAAGGAATGCGCGGAGTTCCGGCAGGAATACGAGCAGCACGCGCGGCGCTTCGTGCGCTACCAGCGCCGTTTCGGCGCGCAGTTCGTTGCCGTGCGCGCGGCCCTGACCATCGATGCCAAGGGCACTGTCGAGCTGACGCGCATCGCCGAGGGCGCGGCGGCTCGCTGCGTGAACGACGAAGAACGGCTGGAGCGCCGCTTTGAAATGAGCTGCGACCCGGCGTTCTGGCGCGATGCCGGCGTGGCCGAGGGCTTCGAGCAGGTGCCGCTGCACTGCTATGTGCACCTGTTCCACCTGGAATGGCACCGCAATATCTGGGTCCATGTGCAGCACCTGTCCGAATACCGCTACCGGCCCGAACTGCGCGACAAGCTGGTGCTGCCCGCCCATCACCGCGACCTGATCGATATCCTGACCTCGCACATGGACGTGCTGGTGCCGGATTTCGTGCCGGGCAAGTCCGGCGGCACCACCATCCTGTGCCAGGGCGCGCCGGGGCTGGGCAAGACGCTGACCGCGGAGGTCTATGCGGAAGTCGTCGGCAAGCCGCTGTATCGGGTGCATTCCGGGCAGCTCGGCACCACCGCTGCGTCGGTCGGCGCCACGCTGACCGGGATCCTGCGCCGTGCGATGCGCTGGAACGCGATCCTGCTGCTCGATGAAGCGGACGTCTATATCCGCTGCCGCGACAACGACCTGGAACATAACGCCATCGTCGCGGAATTCCTGCGCACGCTGGAATATTTCGATGGCCTGCTGTTCATGACCACCAACCGCATCGGCGATGTCGACGATGCCATCCTGTCGCGCTGCATCGCCACCATCCACTATGAGACGCCCGGCAAGGACGATGCACGGCGCCTGTGGCGGCTGCAGGCCGCGCAGTTCGGAGCGGAACTGGGGGAGGGGCTGATCGAGGCGCTGACGCGGGCCTACCCGAAGGCAAGCGGGCGCGATATCAAGGAGTTGCTGAAGCTCGCCACGCGCTATTGCAAGGCGAAGGAGATTGCGCCGTCGGAGGAGGTGTTCAGGCTGTGCGCGCAGTTTCGCGGCATCGGGTGATGCGCGCTGACGGGGCGCCTGGCAGGCGGGGCTGCCAGGCTGCCACCGGGGAATCAGGCATGCGCGCCGTCCGCGTACGGGTCGAAGCTGCGCGCCGGCGCGGTGGAGACGCTGCTGCGGCCCAGGCCCGCTACCGTGCGGGCGCCTTCCGAATACGGGTCGAGGCTGCCGGTACGGCTGCCTTCGGTGAAGGTGTCGAAGCTGCGTGCGGGCGATGTCGACACGCTGCCGCGGTCCAGTCCGGCCACCGTGCGGGCGCCGTCCACATACGGGTCGGCCTTGCTGGCGCGGGCACCGTCAGTGAAGACGTCTTGCGCGCGGAAGTTGTAGCCGTACTTGTCGCCGGGCAGTTGTTCGGCGGCGGTGGCGGCTTGCGCGGCGCCGAGGGCGGCCAGCGACAGGAGCAGGGCTGAAACGAGGCGGGTGGTCTTGGTCATGAGATTTCTCCAGGTCTTGTTCGTTGAATTTTTCAGAACGTTTGCGTGGTGTGCGTCGCGTTCATGTAATGAACTATAGGAGGGGTAGCGGCCTGGAAAGCGGGCTTGTGCTGGATAAGTTATTCAAAAAAAATGAATAACGACTGCGTGTCCGCGCTCGTGTATGTGAGCGCGTTAGATGCGACCACCGGCCCTCGTGGACGCTCCCCTCGCCCGCTTGCGGGAGAGGGGAGCAGACCGCCAGGTATCGAAGCGATGACGCAAATGTAATGACCCCGTCGCAATAATGGCCGGCACCACTCGGTTAAACTTGCGGCTCGCTGTCTCCGCCACGTCGGATGCCAGCGCAAGCTTCCCGACCATGCAACGCCTCCTTCTCATCCTCCTTGCGCTCATCCTGCCGCTCCAGTTCGCCTGGGCGGGAGCGGCGGCGTACTGCCGGCATGAGGCGGCGGCATCGGCCAAGGCCCATCTGGGCCACCACGAGCATCAGCACAATGCCGACAGTGGTGCGCACAGCAAAGCCGCCGACAAGGCCGCTGACGCCGACAAGCTCGGCCTGGCCGATCCCGATTGCAGCGTCTGCCATATCGCCTCGCTGCCGTTCGCGCGCGCCGATGCGCCTGAGGTGCCGGCCATGCGCCGCGTCGAACTGGCGCCCCCGGCACCACAGTCAGGCTTCTCTTCCCACAGCGCGCGGGCGCCCGACCGTCCGCAGTGGCTGCGTCTCGCCTAGCCGGCGAGACGACGCGCTTCCCCCGCTCTCCCTGATGCCCTGACGTCAGGCGTCTCGCCGAATTCCCCGGTTTCTTTCCTGGTGCAATTCGATGCGAAGACTTTTGCTGCCGCTTGGGCTGGCGGCCGCCCTATTCAGCCCGTTCTCCGGCGTCGCCCAGACGCCGCCTCCGGCCATGGCGCCCGAGGATGGCAAGCCATTGGCATCCCCCGCCGTGCAGGAGCCGTCCGGCATGCTGACGCTTGACGCCGCGCTGGCGCTGGCCGAAGCCGGCAGCTTCGCGCTGTCGGCCGCCGGCAAGGAACTCGACGCCACCGAGGGCGACGTCACGCAGGCGCGCGTGCTGCCCAATCCGGAGCTGGCAGTGTCGATGGAAGACACGCGCCGCGCCACGCGCAACACCACCGGCCAGTTCAACCTGCCGATCGAGCTGGGCGGCAAGCGCGCCGCGCGCATCGGCGTGGCCGAGCGCGGGCGCGAACTGGCGCAGGCCGAGCTGGGCAGAGTGCGTGCCGAGCTGCGCGCGGCGGTGATCGCGCGATTCTTCGGCGTGCTGGTGGCGCAGGAGCGCGTGACGCTGGCCGAGGGCTCGGTCGGCATCGCCAGCAAGGCCGCCGCTGCCGCAGGACGGCGCGTCGCTGCGGGCAAGGTGGCGCCGCTGGAGGAAACGCGCGCCCGGGTCGAGCAGGCCAATGCCGAACTGGAGTTGGCCGAAGCCACCGGCGCCCTGCAATCGGCGCGGCAGTCGCTGGCCGCGCTGTGGGGCAATACCGCGCCCCGCTTTGCGCAGGCGCGCGGCGATCTCGATGCGCTGCCGTCGCGGCCCGCGCCCGCCGCCCTGCAGGCCGCGCTGGAAGACGCGCCGCTGCTGGCGGCGAGCCGCCTGTCGGCCGAGCGCAGCCGCGCCGAAGTGGCGGTGGCGCGCAGTCGCCAGTACCCGGACGTCACCGTGAGCCTCGGCGCCAAGCGCGACAACGAGGCCAACCGCAATATGGCCGTGCTGGGCGTGGCCATCCCGCTGCCGATCTTTGACCGCAACCAGGGCAACCTGTACGCGGCGCTGCGCCGCGCCGACAAGGCGCAGGACGTGCACGCCGCCAATCGCATCCGGCTGGCGAACGAACTGCAGCAGGCCTCGACCGAGCTCTCGGTAGCGCGCGCCGCGGCGCAGACGCTGCAGTCCTCGGTGCTGCCCGCGGCCGAGCAGGCCTACGCCGCGGCCACGCGCGGCTTCGAGGCCGGCAAGTTCAATTTCCTCGACGTGCTGGACGCCCAGCGCACGCTGTTCCAGGCGCGCATCCGCTACCTGGACGTGCTGGCCCGCACCTATGACGCCGCGGCCAGCATCGACCGCATCCTCGGACACTGATACGGAAGGCCTCAAGCATGGCAATGAGCAAGCAACAACGGGCTGCGGTGGTGGCCATCCTGGTCGCCGGGCTGCTGGGCGGCGCGGCGATCCTCTTTACCGGCAAGGGCGGCGGCGGGGAGGAGGCCGGACATGGACACGCCGAACATGGCGATGAGCAGGCGCACGGCAAGGCCGACGAGAAAGCGGCCGGCCACGGCAGCGCCAGCGCGCCTGCCGCGCCGCCGCAAGCCGAGAGCAAGCCGCACCTGGTCGCGCTGACGCCCGCGCAGATCGAGCAGGCCGGTATCGGCCTCGCCACCGCCGGGCCCGCGCCCTTGCGCAGCAGCGTCGATTTCCCCGGCGAGATCCGCTTCAACGACGACCGCACCGCGCACGTGGTGCCGCGTGTGGCCGGCGTGGCGCAGGCGGTGCCCGCCAACCTGGGCGAGCAGGTCGCCAGGGGCCAGGTGCTGGCGGTGATCGCCAGCACCGCGCTCGCCGAGCAGCGCAGCGAACTGCTGGCGGCGCAGCGGCGCGAGGCGCTGGCGCGCGCCACCTACGCGCGCGAGAAGACCTTGTGGCAGGAGAAGATCTCCGCCGAACAGGACTACCAGCAGGCGCGCACGGCACTGGAAGAAGCACAGATCGCGGTGCAGAACGCGCGCCAGAAGCTGACTGCGATCGGCGCCACCGAGGCCCCCGCCGGCAAGGGCGGCAGCCTGAACCAGTTCGCGCTGCGCGCCCCGTTCGACGGCATCGTGGTGGAAAAGCACCTGTCGCTGGGCGAGGCGGTAAAGGAAGACGCCAGCGTTTTCACCATCTCCGACCTCAGCTCGGTATGGGCCGAGTTCGTGGTGTCCGCGCGCGACCTGGACCAGGTGCGCGTGGGCGGGTCGGTGACGGTGCGCTCGAGCGCCTCCGACACTCAGGCCGAAGGCAAGGTGTCCTACGTCGGCGCGCTTCTGGGCGAACAGACGCGAACCGCCAAGGCGCGCGTGACGCTGGCCAACCCGGGCATGGCGTGGCGCCCGGGGTTGTTCGTCACTGTCAGCGTGCTGGGCGCGCCGGCGCAGGTGCCGGTGACCGTGGCCGCGGACGCCGTGCAGCAAGTCGATGGCCAGAGCGTGGTGTTCGTCGCGGTGCCGGGCGGGTTTGCGGTGCAGCCGGTCAAGACGGGCCGCACCGGCGGCAAGCTGGTGGAGATTACCGAAGGCCTGCAGCCCGGCGCGCGTCATGCCGCGGCCAACAGCTTCATCCTCAAGTCCGAGCTGGGCAAGTCCAGCGCCGGGCACGCGCACTGAGCGGGAGGCAGCCATGTTCGAACGCCTGATCCGCTTTGCCATCGAGCAGCGCTGGCTGGTGCTGCTGGCCGTGCTGGGCATGGCCGCGCTCGGCCTGTACAGCTACACCCGGCTGCCGATCGACGCGGTGCCGGATATCACCAACGTCCAGGTGCAGATCAACACCGCCGCGCCGGGCTATTCGCCGCTGGAGACCGAGCAGCGCATCACGTATCCGGTCGAGACCGTGATGGCGGGTCTGCCGGGGCTGGAGCAGACGCGCTCGCTGTCGCGCTACGGGTTGTCGCAGGTGACGGTGATCTTCCGCGACGGCACCGATATCCATTTCGCGCGCCAGCTCGTCAACCAGCGCATCCAGGAAGCACGCGACAAGCTGCCCGCCGGCATCACGCCCGCGATGGGCCCGATCTCGACCGGGCTGGGCGAGATCTACCTGTGGACGGTCGAGGCTGACCCCGGCGCGCGCAAGCCCGACGACACGCCCTACACGTTGTCGGACTTGCGCGAGATCCAGGACTGGGTGATCCGCCCGCAATTGCGCAACGTGCCGGGCGTGACCGAAGTCAACGCGATCGGCGGGCACACTCGGGCCTACGTGGTCGCACCCAGCCTGGAGCGCATGGCGTCGTACGGGCTGTCGCTGGCCGACGTGGTGGCCGCGCTGGAGAAGAACAACGACAACGTCGGCGCCGGCTATATCGAGCGGCGCGGCGAGCAATACCTGGTGCGCGTGCCGGGCCAGGTGCGCTCGCTCGACGATATCCGCGAGGTGATCGTCGGCACCGCACAGGGCCAGCCGATCCGCGTGCGCGACGTGGCCACCGTGCAGACCGGCGGCGAGCTTCGCACCGGTGCCGCCACCGAGAACGGCCGCGAGGTGGCGCTCGGCACGGTGTTCATGCTGATCGGCGAGAACAGCCGCACGGTGTCGCAGGCGGTGGACCGCAAGATGGCGGAAATCAACCGCACCTTGCCCGCCGGCGTGAAGGCGATCACGGTCTACGACCGCACCACGCTGGTCGACAAGGCCATCGCCACGGTCAAGAAGAATCTGCTCGAAGGCGCGGTGCTGGTGATTGCCATCCTGTTCCTGTTCCTCGGCAACCTGCGCGCGGCGCTGATCACCGCGCTGGTGATCCCGCTGTCGATGCTGTTCACCTTCACGGGCATGGTGCACTACCGCGTCAGCGCCAACCTGATGAGCCTGGGCGCGCTGGATTTCGGCATCATCGTCGACGGCGCGGTGGTGATTGTCGAGAACTGCGTGCGCCGGCTGGCGCATGCGCAGGAACGCCACGGCCGCGCGCTGACACGCACGGAACGCCTGCACGAAGTCTTTGCCGCCGCGCGCGAGGCGCGCCGGCCGCTGCTGTATGGGCAGCTGATCATCATGGTGGTGTACCTGCCGATCTTCGCGCTGACCGGGGTCGAGGGCAAGATGTTCCACCCGATGGCGATCACCGTGGTGCTGGCGCTGCTGGGTGCGATGGTGCTGTCGGTGACCTTCGTGCCGGCGGCGGTGGCGCTGGCCATCGGCAACCGCGTGGCCGAGCGTGAGAACCGGCTGATGGCGTGGGCGCGCCAGCGCTATGCGGTGCTGCTGGAGCGCTCGCTGGCGGCCACGCCGGTGGTGCTGACCCTTGCCGGCGTCGCGGTGGCGCTGTGCCTGGCGATCGCCACGCGGCTGGGCAGCGAGTTCGTGCCCAGCCTCAACGAGGGCGACCTTGCCATCCAGGCGCTGCGCATCCCCGGCACCAGCCTGACGCAATCGGTGGCGATGCAGCAGCAAGTGGAGACCACGCTGAAGGCGAAGTTCCCGGAGATCGAACGCATCTTCGCACGCACCGGCACCGCGGAGATCGCCTCAGACCCGATGCCGCCGAATATCTCCGACGGCTACATCATGCTCAAGCCGATGTCGCAATGGCCCGAGCCACGGCGCACCCGCGACGAGCTGATCGCCGCGATCCGCGAGGAGGTCGGCAAGCTGCCGGGCAACAACTATGAGTTCTCGCAGCCGATCCAGCTGCGCTTCAACGAGCTGATCTCGGGCGTGCGCTCGGACGTGGCGGTCAAGGTGTTCGGCGACGACAACGCGGTGCTGGAACAGACCGCCAAACGCATCGCCGCTGTGCTGCAAGGCATCCCGGGCGCTGCCGAAGTCAAGGTCGAGCAGACTACCGGCCTGCCGATGCTGACCGTCAATATCGACCGCAACAAGGCGGCGCGCTATGGCCTGAACATGAGCGATATCCAGGACGCGGTGGCGATCGGGATCGGCGGCAAGACGTCGGGCACGTTCTTCAGCGGCGACCGGCGCTTCGATATCGTGGTACGCCTGCCTGATGCGGTGCGCGAGGACGTGGATGCGCTGCGGCGCCTGCCGATGGCGCTGCCAAAGGACAGTGCCGCGCGCACCAGCTATATCCCCCTCAGCGAGGTGGCCACGGTGGAACTCGCCCCCGGCCCCAACCAGGTCTCGCGCGAGAATGGCAAGCGCCGCATCGTCGTCAGCGCCAATGTGCGCGGGCGCGATATCGGCAGCTTCGTGCCCGAGGCCGAGGCCGCCATCCGCGAGCGCGTGCAGATCCCGGCGGGCTACTGGACCAGCTGGGGCGGCACCTTCGAGCAGCTGCAGTCCGCCACCGAGCGCCTGCGCGTGGTGGTGCCGCTGGCGCTGGGGTTGGTGTTCGTGCTGCTGTTCGCCATGTTCGGCAATGTGAAGGACGGCCTGCTGGTATTCACCGGCATCCCGTTCGCGCTGACCGGCGGCATCCTGGCGCTGTGGCTGCGCGGCATCCCGCTGTCGATCTCGGCGGCGGTGGGGTTTATCGCGCTGTGCGGCGTGGCGGTGCTCAACGGGCTGGTGATGCTGTCGTTTATCCGCTCGCTGCGCGAGGGCGGCCAGGGGCTCGATGATGCCATCCGCGAGGGCGCGCTGACGCGGCTGCGGCCGGTGCTGATGACGGCGCTGGTGGCTTCGCTTGGCTTTGTGCCGATGGCGCTGGCGACCGGCACGGGGGCCGAAGTGCAGCGGCCGCTGGCCACCGTGGTGATCGGCGGGATTTTGTCGTCGACGGCGCTGACGTTACTGGTGTTGCCGGTGTTGTATCGGCTGGCGCACAGGAACGACGAGGCGGCGGCGGAGGCGGCGCAAGGGGAGGGGGAGTTCGTGCGGGTGGAGACGTAGGCGGCGCGTGAAGCCGCATCCATGACACGTCGTACCCCGCGCACCCGGGTACCCAGCGACTTTTGGCGGCGCAATCGATCTTTCACGACACCGTGAAGCGTTTGCCCCGCGCACGCGGCAAACTGGCAGCACATTCAGCCCCCAATGTGCCGCCATGCTGACAGCTACCCTGCCCGAAACCGAGCTCGACCCGCTCAGCGCCGTCATCCATCCCGACCCCTACCCGTATTACCGGGAGTTGGCCACCCGCCGGCCGTTCTTCCGCGACGAGCGCCTCGGCCTGTGGGTCGCCGCCGGCCCGCGTGAAGTGGCGGCAGTGCTGGCCCATCCCGACTGCCGCGTACGCCCGCCCGCGCAGCCGGTGCCGCCCGCGCTGGCCGGCACCGCTGCCGGCGACCTGTTCGGCCGCCTGATCCGGATGAATGATGGCGCTGCCCATGCGCCGCTGAAGCAGATCCTGATGCCGATGCTGGCAGCCATCGATCCAGCCGCCGCAGCCGGGCGCGCAGGGGCAATGGCAACCGTGATCGATGCCGGCGCTGCCTCCGGCACGCCGGGCGAGCGCGCCAACCGCTGGCTCTTCACCTTGCCTGTGGTGACCGTGGCTGACCTGCTCGGCATGCCCGTTGCCGAAGGCGACAAGGCGGCGGAAATTGCGCAGCGCGTTGCGGCCTTTGCCGCCGCGCAGTCGCCTCTGGCCGATGCGCACACCGTGCGCGCAGGCGCAGAGGCCGCGCAATGGCTGGGCACATGGCTCGCCGGCGCCACGCCGACAGACGGCCCGCTGCCGGCGCTACATCAAGCCGCGCACGCCGTCGGCATCGATGCGCAAGCTGTCGCCGCCAATACCATCGGCCTGCTGGTGCAGGCCTGCGAAGCCACCGCCGCGCTGGCCGGCAATACCCTGCTGCGGCTGGGCCGCGGCACGCCGGACGTCGCGCTGCAAGCCGTGGTCACCCGGGTCGCGCAAGACGATCCGCCGGTGCAGAATACGCGCCGCTTCCTCGCCGCCGATGCGCAGCTATGCGGCCACGCCGTCAAGGCGGGCGATGCCGTGCTAGTGCTGCTGGCCGCGGCATCGTGCGCAGGTCTGGCCGACGGCGAACGCACCTGGACCTTCGGCCATGGGCGCCACGCCTGCCCCGGCGAGCGGCTGGCGCAGGCGCTGGCGGCCGCCACGGTCGCGGCGCTGCTGGCGCGCGGCGCAGATCCCGCTGCGCTGGCGCGCGCCTTCCGCTATCGTCCGTCGCTGAACGCGCGCATTCCGCATTTCCTCTGAGCCCCAGAGCCTTAACACACAGGAGACCCCATGATCGCCATCATCTTCGAAGTCGAGCCCGCCCCGGGCCGCAAGGACACCTACCTGGACATCGCCGCGCACCTGCGCCCCGAACTCGAGGCCATCGACGGCTTTATCTCGGTCGAGCGCTTCCAGAGCCTGACCAACCCCGGCAAGATGCTGTCGTTGTCGTTCTTCCGCGACGAGGCCGCGGTGATTGCCTGGCGCAATACGCTGGCGCACCGCCAGGCGCAGGCCGCCGGGCGCGGCGGCGTGTTCGCCGGCTACCGGCTGCGCGTGGCGCAGGTGCTGCGCGACTACGGCATGACCGAGCGCGACGAGGCGCCCGCCGACAGCCGCGCCGTGCATGACCGCAAGGCAGGCTGAAGGGGCCGGCGATGACGATCGAAGCAATCGGCACGCAAGCCGCCTTTATCGGCCTGACCTTCCTGCTGGCCGGCTTTGTCAAAGGGGTGGTGGGCCTGGGTTTGCCGACCGTCGCAGTCGGCATGCTGGGCCTGGTGATGCCGCCCGCGCAGGCCGCCGCGCTGCTGGTGGCGCCATCGATGGTGACCAACGTGGTGCAGCTGTTCAGCGGCCCGCGCTTTGGCCTGCTGGTGCTGCGGCTGTGGCCGATGCTGGTGGCGATCTGTGCTGGTACCTGGCTGTGCGCGGCGCTGGTGCCGGCCGGCATGATGACCCATGCGACCCCGGCGCTCGGCGTGGCACTGGTGCTGTATGCGGTGGTGGGGCTCGCCGCAGTGAAGCTGGTGGTGCCGGCGCACGCGGAACGCTGGATGGGCCCGCTGGTCGGGCTGGTCACCGGCGCGATCACGGCGGTGACGAGCGTGTTCGTGATCCCGGCCGTGCCTTACCTGCAGGGCCTCGGGCTCGACAAGGAAAGCCTGGTGCAGGCGCTGGGTCTGTCGTTCACCGTGTCGACCATCGCGCTGGCGGTCAGCCTGGCGCTGGGCGGTTCGCTGCTGCATATGCCGGTGCTGGGCGCCTCGGTGCTGGCGCTGGCGCCCGCGCTGGGCGGCATGTTCCTGGGCCAGTGGCTGCGCCACCGGATCAGCGCGGAGCGCTTCCGCAAGCTGTTCTTCTGCGGCTTGCTGGTGCTGGGCGGCGAGCTGGCGATGCGCGGGCTGTCGTAAGCGCGGCTGTTCGACCGGCGCATCAGGCGGCCGTTAAGGCTTGACCACTACACTCCCCTCTCCCGCTTGCGGGAGAGGGGCAGGGGGAGAGGGCAGGCCTGTGCCTCGCGACGAGGCGTATCAGCACTGGACGCTCCGGCCCTCTCCCCGAGTGGGAGAGGGAGCACCCAGGTGGTGATTTAACCCATCGGGTCAGTATCAGGCGGCCACTTACTGCCCCGCCTGCACCACGCGCCCGTTCAGCGGCTGCACCGGCCGCGCATTCATCCGGTATAGCTGGTGGAATGCCGCCAGCTGCGCCGGCGAGATTTCCACCGGCGTCTTCAGCACCTGCCAGCGCACATCCTCGCTGCACGGCGGCGTGGTCAGCGAGCCGGTGAAGGCCCAGTAAGACTGCTGCGCCGGCAGCAGCGCCGCCACATCCAGCGGCGCGGCCAGCTCGCGCGACTCGCCGGCCTTGCCCGGCAGGCTGGCAAAGACCGGCTTGAGCGCGGCGTTCTCGCGGCCGGACTTGAACAGCACTGCCACCACTGCGAGCTTGCCTTCGGCGTTCTGGTGCACCAGGTGCGCCACCAGCGGGTAGGCCTTGCCGTTGATCTTCTCTTCGCTGGGCGTGTGGAAGTGGAACTGCAGCAGCTTGTAGGGCACGCCGTCGAATTCGATCTGTCCCGCGGCGGGCAGGTTGACCTGGATGGTATGGCCGTTGTTGACCACGGTGGCAGGCGCCGCGGCATAGGCAAAGGCGATCGGCTTCAGGTCCACGCGTTTGGCCTTGTCGGTGCGGATATCGATCGGGGACTGGTGCTTGCCCAGCGCGCAGGTCTTGTAGCCCGCGTCGAGTTCGGCCCAGTGCGGTGCGCCGGTGGGCCCGGTGTAGCTCCAGTGTGGTTCGTTGCCTGCCCACGCGGCAGGGGCGAGCAGGGCTGCACAAATGGTGATGGTCGGCAGCTTGATGGTCATGTCGATGCGTCCTCGTGTAGGTGACCCCATGATTTCCGATGCCCCGGCGGTCCGGTCTTCATGCCGCGTCGTCACCCGGGCCCGAAATCATGCAGCAAAACCAGCGCCAGGCGAACATGACATTGCTGAATTCCGGTCTGCATTGCGCTTATCTCTGGTACATGCCGACTGGGTGCCGGCGATTGATGCGTGGTGCTCATGCTGTCATCGATCCGACACGGAGCCGACATATCGCCACACCAACATGGCGTTTTGCCCAACTCCAGGAACCTTGCAATGCGCCCAAGCTCCATCCCCTCGCGCCGCATCCGTGCAGCGTTGGCCAGCGCCGTGGTGGCCGCATCGTTGCTCGTGGCATGCGGCGGCGACGATGACGACACCCCCGCGCTGGTCACCGAGCCCACGCTGGTGGGCCGCGCCGTACTGCCCGCCGCCACCTTCGCTAGCGGTCCGCAGTCGGGCCGCTACGTGACCGGCGAACTGAATGGCCAGGTCGCGCCGTTTGCGTCGCAGCCGGTGCAGGGATTCTCGGCAGTGCTGCGCAACCCGGATGGCAGCTTCATGGTGATGGCCGACAATGGCTATGGTTCGCTGGAGAACTCCGCCGACTTCAACCTGCGCGTCTACACCGTCGCACCGACATTCAAGACTGTGGCGGGCGGCGCGGGCACCGTGGCGGTGCGCAGCTTTATCGAGCTGAAGGATCCGAACAAGCACGTGAAGTTCGCGATCGCCAACCAGTTCACCACCGACCGCGTGCTGACCGGCGCCGACTTCGATATCGAGAGCATGCAACGCAGCAGCGACGGCACGCTGTGGTTCGGCGACGAGTTCGGCCCGTTCCTGCTGCATACGGATGCCAACGGCGTGCTGCTGGAGCCGCCGATCCCGCTGCCTGACTTCGAGAACGCGGGCAAGGAAATCCGCTCGCCGCAGAATCCGTTCAACGAGGAAGCCACGCCGGTGCGCATCATGAACGCGGTGCGCGCGCATGCGTTCGCGCATGGCGGCACGCGTACGCCGGTGTTTTCGCCGTACTACGTGCAGCTCAAGTACGACACCAATGGCGTCAAGTCGAGCCCCGACGCCCACTACGCGCGCGGCAGCAACCCGCAGCCGGGGCTGACGCCGGCGGCATCCGATACGCTCGATGTGGCTTCGCTGAAGTCGGCCGGCTACAGCGTGGTTACCTGGACCGTCAATGACAGCGCGTCGATGACGCAGCTGCTGAAGGCTGGTGTCAACGGCATCATCTCCGACCGCCCGGACCTGCTTTACGCTGCCGTAGCCGCCTATGACGCCAACGGTGACGGCAAGGCGGGCGACTACCTGACCGCGGACGGCCTGATCGATGCAGCGAAGTTCGACGCGCAGGGCCACCGCGGCGGGCGCGACCTGCGCCCGGAGAACACCCTGCCGGCGATGGAGGCCGCGCTCGACAACCTGATGACGACGCTGGAGACCGACGCCGGTATCACGTCCGATGGCGTGGCCGTGCTCAAGCACGACCCGTATATCGAGTCGGTCAAGTGCCGCCGCGCCGACGGCGCACCGTATGGCACCGCCGACGAAGTGTTGATCAAGAACCTCACGGTGGCGCAGATCCAGTCCACCTATATCTGCGACAAGCTGTTCCGCGGCCCGAGCCAGACCAACGATACGGCGCTGTCGCCGGTATCGGTGGCGCTTGCTACCGGCAAGGGCTACGTCAGCCCGTACGTGGTGCCGCGCGCGCAGGATATCTTCGACCTGGTCAACGCCTATATCGCCTACTACAGCACCGGCGCTGGCAGCAGCCATCCGCAGGCGGCAAAGCGCGTGAAGAACGCACAGGCCGTGCGCTTCAACATCGAGACCAAGATCAACCCGCGCAGCGACAAGGACGCCAAGGGCAACGCCTACAAGGACCGCACCGTCGGCGCCGGGCAGATGGCCGACACGCTGGCCGGCGTGATCACCGCCGCCGGCATGGCCCAGCGCGCCGATATCCAGAGCTTCGACTTCCGCACGCTGCTGCGCGTGCAGGAGAAATTCCCGGCGATCCGCACGGTCTACCTGTTCGGCGACTTCCCGATCTACGGCGATCCCGCCAACAGCGACGACGGCACCAATATGCAGGACGAGGCCGGCGCCAACACGCCGTGGATGGCGGGGCTGTACTGGCCGTACCGCGCCACGATCACCTCCAATCCGTTCCGGGCAAAGCGTTCGGGCGGCTTCGAGGGCATGGCGATCAGCCCGGATGGCAAGAAGCTGTACCCGCTGCTGGAACTGCCGCTGACGGGTCACGACGGCAAGACGCTGCTGATCTCAGAGTTCGATATCGCCAGCCGCAAGTACACCGGCGTGCAATTCAAGTACCGGCTTGACGACAAGGGCACCAATATCGGCGACTTCATCCTCTTCAACGCGACCGAAGGCATTATCATCGAGCGCGATGGCTCGCAGGGCGACCTGAACGGCTTCAAGAAGCTGTTCCAGGTGACGCTGGGCAAGGCCGGCGAGTACGTGGCCAAGACCGAGCTGGCCAACCTGATGAAGCTGCGCGATCCGTCCGGCATCAGCGCGGGCGGCGCGGCCGGCGACGTGGCGTTGGGCGATCCGTTCGGCATGCCCTTCAACACCATCGAGGACGTGCTGGTGCTGGACGCCACCACGCTGCTGGTGATCGACGACAACAACTTCCCGTTCAGCGTCGGCCGCCATGTGGGCAGCAAGGCGCCGGACGACAGCGAGTTTGTCCAGATCCGCTTGCCGAAGGCACTCAACCTCGCGCGCTGAGGGTTGCGGCCCTGGCGTCGGACAAAGACCTTCGCCGTCGTTCCCGCTCGCGCGGGAACGACGGATAGCAGGGTTGGGGGATTGGCAGGGGTTGAGGGGGACTTAATGGGGCCGCATTCTGGCCTGGTAGGCCGGGTTTTCTTCCAGCTGCGCACGCACCGCGGCGATATGGTCGCCGGCGGCATCGACGGCGTGTTCCAGATCGTCCTGGCTGCAGCCCAGCTCGTGGCACCAGTACTGCACTTCAAGCGGATCCATCAGGTTGACGCGGCCCGGATCCAAAGGCCTGAACTGGCTCGTTGCATCGATCATGCTTGCCTCCTGTCCGTGCCTCGGGGTGACACGGCCATTGCATTGTAGGCAGTCATCCGGCGCGCGTTGCATGCAACCCGGAGACTTTTCCGCATTCCCGCCTCAAACGCCTCGTTTGACTCGCACCCTTCGGGACTCGGCATATGATGCACGGGTTATCCATGCCGACAGGACGCCGCATGCCCCGCTCTTCCGGCACGAGACTCTGGTCCACGCTGAACAAGACCGCTACCCGCAACGCCCGCCGCATGCAGCGTGCGGTCAACAAGAACTTCACCAAGCCGATGACCGAGGCCATCGTGCGCAACGCGGTGAAGCAATCCGCTGTGGTCACGGCTGCCACCCAGCGCGCGCTGACCGGCGTGGTCTCGCCCGTGGAGGCCCCGGAGAGCCGCGGCAGCGGGCGCTGGGAGGAGGGCGCATGGGGCGCCGGGCCGCTGGCGCCGCGGCGCTACCGCATCTTCGTGCCGGCCGGCGCCACCGCCTCGCACCGCGCCCCCATGCTTGTGCTGCTGCACGGCTGCGGCCAGGACGCTGCGAGCTTTGCCGCGGTCACGCGTGCCGCCGCGGTGGCGCGCGAATCCGGCTGGGTGGTGCTGCTGCCGGAACAAAGCTCGCAGGCCAACGCGCAGCGTTGCTGGAACTGGTTCCGCCCGTCGGTGCAGGGCGCTGCCGAGGCGGGGCTGCTGATGGGATTGATCGACAACGCCTGCCGCCGGCATCCGGTCGCGCCCGACCGCATCAGCGTGCTGGGCCTGTCCGCGGGCGGTGCGATGGCCCTGATGCTCGGGCTGCGCTACCCGGAGCGCTTTGCCGCGGTGGGTTCGCATTCCGGCGCGGTGCCCTGGAGCGCAGCCAATGCCGCGCAGGCGACGCGCGCAATGCGCGGACAGCGCGGGCCCGATGCGCAGGCCATGCAGGCCATGCGCGTGGGGCTGGCCGGGCGCCGCCCGCCGCCGCTTTTGCTGCTGCACGGCGATGCCGATGGCGTGGTCGATTTCAGCAACGCCACCGCCACCGCGGCAATGTGGATGCACCTGCAGCCGGAAGGCGCGCACCCGCTGACGGGCGTGCCGGTGCGGCGCATCCAGCGCGGCATGCGGCGCGCGGTGGATGTGTTCGACTGGACGGCAAGCAAGTGGCCTTACGTGCGCCTAGTGCGGATCGAGGGGCTGGGGCACGCCTGGAGCGGCGGGGCTGGCGGGCATGCGTTTTCGGATCCGGCGGGGCCGGATGGGTTGAAGATGGCGTTGCGGTTTTTTCTGGCGGCTGGGGGGTGAGGGGTGTGGTTTGCGTGTTGCAGCCGCCCGTGGCTGACTTGACGCCTTAGTGGTATCGCATTGTCATCTCACTTGCGTCTAACCAACGGCACTTTGCCCAGTGCATCCAAACCATGCAGAACATCGATATTGATGAGGCCCAAAGGCATCTTTTCCACCTGAGCGATGCCGCCGCTTAAGGCGAGCCGTTCATCATTACAAAAGCCGGCAAGCCGCTTGTGAAGGTGGTTGCGTTGAATGCGAATGAGGGCCGGCAAAGGAAACGCCTCGGATTCATGGCCGGCCTCGGCCAGGTGCCCGACGACTTCGATCAGATGGGGTACGAAATCTGGCGCACGCCGGGCTGACGTTTCGCGCTAACCCAACGTCACCGGCTCAATCACCACATCACTCTCCGCACAGGCCACGCACGGCAGGATCAAGCCCTCCTCCTTCTCATCCAGGCTTAAGCCCGGCCATTCGATCCGGTAGCGGATCTTCCCCGCATGCAACCGGCTGGCACAGGCACGACAGGTCCCGTTGCGGCAGGAGTTGGGCAAGGCCACGCCTTCGAGCAGTGCGGCTTCCAGCAAGCTGAGCGCCGCGGGCGCCGTGAAGCTCACGTCACCCGGCAGAAGCCGTGCTGTGAATTCCGCGCCCTCGTCCCACGCTACCGGCTCTCGCTCAGCCATGCGCCCCGTCCTCCGCTTGCGGAAACTGGGCACGCCCGTGCGTCGCGTCGCGCAGCGCGTCGCGCGCCGCGTCGACCTGGGTGGCAGGTAGCCGAATGACCAGGGTGGCCATTGCGCCATATGCGGTATCGGCCAGCGTACAGCCGTGCTGCGCTTCCTGCTCGATCCAGCGCCGCACGCGCGGCTCGTCGGCATAGTCCACCGCCACCGCCAGCGTGCCATAAGCGATGCGCTCGACACGTTCGGCCGACTTCAGCGCCGCCGCGATGGCATCGGTGTAAGCGCGCACCAACCCGCCAGCCCCCAGCTTGACGCCGCCGTAGTAGCGCACCACCGCAGCCAGCACGCCGTCGAGATCATGGTGGCGCAGCACCTCCAGGATCGGCCGTCCCGCAGTGCCGGAGGGTTCGCCGTCATCGGACATGCCTGACGCCCCGCCGGCAAGCAGCGCCCAGCACACGTGCGTGGCGGTCGGATGCTCGGCGCGCAGTGCCTGCAGCGCGGCCATCGCGGCCTCCCTGTCGGCCACCGGCAGTGCCAGCGCCAGGAAGCGGCTCTTGCGGATTTCGATCTCGGCCTGGACGGGGTTGGCTAGCGTGTAGGTTGGCAAGCGGAGGGAATGGAAGGCAGGAGAAACGGCGGCGGCCGGCGTTCGGTTTCCGCGCCTGTGGGGCCGCGGAAGGCAAACTCGGAGTGTACCGCAGCGGCCGCCAGGCTATCGCAGGCGCCCGGCGATTTTGTGTTGCATCGTCAACTTGTTGTCACATGCGCGCCATACGATCCGCAGCGGACGAGCGCAATGCCGCCCGCCGCCCGCCTGTGCCAACAGGTGCCCGGCCGCCTTCGCGTCTGGCCGGAGCGATCACGCAGTCAAAACCAAATCCATTCTTTCCCCGGATCAAGAACATGCATGAACAACCTGATGTTGGCCGCCGCAAGGCGCTGAAACTCCTGGCCGGCGCGCCGATGCTGCCGCTTGGCTTCGTTTCGGCCGGGCTGCTGGCAGGCTGCGGTGGTGGCAACGACGCCATTGCGGCACCCGCTCCCGCCCCGGCGTCGTCCGCCACCTTCACCACGGCAGAGTTCGTCCCGATGAGCGCCCCCACGCTGGCCAACCCGGCAGCCATGGCGACCACCACCGTGGGTTCGAGCCTGAAGGTGTCGTTCAGCGACGGCAGCAGCCAGACCTACAAGCTCGCCTACCAGCCGTTCTTCGTCACGGGCGACACGCTGTCCGACGGCAAGGGCAGCACCATCGTCGCCGGCGGCTACTACGACATCAACAACAAGCCGATCATGGACACCTCCGTGGCCGGCAAGGAACGCCAGTTCTTCTCCGACGCGCCGGACGGCAGCTCGCTTCTGACCGTGGCCAACCCGACCGTGGCCGGGGTCAAGGGCAACACCGTGTTCGCCGTTGTGCAGTTCGAGTACACCACGCGCAACCAGAACAACGTCAGCATGTACGGCCTGCTGCCGTCGCCGATCGCCATCGTGACGCTGGACCAGGACCCCGCCACCGGCAAACTGACCCCGGTGAAGTACCACAACGTCGACACCTCGGGCGTCAACGGCCTGTGGATTACCTGCGGCGCCAGCCTGTCGCCGTGGAACACCCATCTGTCGAGCGAGGAGTACGAGACCGACCTGATGGACGCCAACGCCGTCAAGCAGCTGCAGGGCTACAGCCAGAACCTGTACGGCGACCCGGCCCGCGCCAACGCCTACAACTACGGCCACCTGCCGGAAGTCACGGTCAACCCGGACGGCACCGGCACCATCAAGAAGCACTATTGCCTGGGCCGGATCTCGCACGAACTGGTACAGGTGATGCCCGACGAGCGCACCGTGCTGATGGGCGACGACGCCACCAACGGCGGCCTGTTCCTGTTTATCGCCGACAAGGCGCGCGACCTGTCCAGCGGCTCGCTGTACGTGGCCAAGTGGCACCAGACCTCGGGCGTGGGTCCGGGCAGCGCCACGCTGTCGTGGATCAAGCTGGGCAGCGCCACCAGCGCCGAGATCCGCGCGCTGGTCGACGGCGGCATCAAGCTGGCCGACATCATGGACGTCAAGACCGCCGATCCGTCCGATACCAGCTACACCCGCATCCTGTACAACGGCAAGCCCAACTGGGTGAAGCTCGTGCCGGGCATGGAAAAGGCCGCGGCCTACCTGGAAACCCACCGCTACGCCGCGCTGGTCGGCGGCAGCCTGGGCTTTACCAAGATGGAAGGCACCACGGTCAACATCAAGGACAAGAAGGCCTACTCGGCGATGTCGCGCATCGAGGCGAGCATGCTCATGGGCAATGCCGCCAACGCCGGCGATATCCAGGTCCAAGGCCCGTACTCGGGCGCCGTCTATGAGCTGAACCTGAAGGGCGGCCAGGCCGACAAGAACGGCGCGGCGATCAACAGCGAATGGGTGCCGGTCGACATGGCCGCCGTGCCCGCGCTGGTCTCCGAAGACCTCGGCGGCGGCAAGATGAAGCAGCAGGATGCGCTCGGCAACTTCGCCAATCCGGACAAGGTTGCCACGCCCGACAACCTGAAGTTCTCGGAAAAGCTGCGCACGCTGTTTGTCGGCGAGGACAGCAACACGCACGTCAACAACTTCCTGTGGGCCTACAACGTCGATACCAGGACGCTCAGCCGCGTGCTGTCGTGCCCGGCCGGCGCCGAGTCCACCGGCCTGCATGCGGTCGACGAGATCAACGGCTGGACCTACATCATGAGCAACTTCCAGCACGTCGGCGACTGGGAGTCGCCGCTGCATGACATCGTCAAGCCGACGCTGGATCCGCTGGTGCGGGCCAACTACAAGGATAGGTTCGGCTCGGCGGTGGGGTACCTGACAGGGGATCCGACCGGGGTGAAGCTGGCGAAGGCCTGAGGGCGGAACGTAGTTCGGAGGTGAAAGCGGCGGGCATTTGCCTGCCGCTTCTTATTCGGAGGCGGTCAGCCCGCTTCCGTCGCATCGATCCGCATGCCCAATGCGGCGAGCTTGCGGTACAGCGTCGCCCGGCTCATGCCGATCCGCTTCGCTGCCTGCGCCACTTGCCCGCCGGCGACTTCCAGCGCCTGCGCGAAGAACTGCCGCTCGAACGCAGCGAGCGCCTCGTCATAGCGGGCCGGACCGCTTGCAGCGGCCGCAGGCGCCGGCGCCGCGTTCATCGCCGGCAAGTCTTCATCGACATCGAACGGCAGAAAGCTCCGCAACGCCGCGGCATCCAGCCGGCACGTCCCCGACAGCATCACCGCACGCTCCAGTACATTGCGCAACTCGCGCACATTGCCCGGCCAGTGATAGTGGTGCAGCAAGCGCACCGCGTCCTCGGTCAGCTCCAGCGGCCGCCCCGCGTGCTCGCCGGCGATCTCGTCGATGATCGCGTGCGCCAGCGCACCCAGGTCGTCCAGCCGTGCGCGCAAGGGCGGCACATGGATCGCCAGCACGTTGAGCCGGTACCTCAGGTCCGCGCGAAAGCGCCCTGCCGCCACCAGCGCCGGCAGGTCCGTCGAGGTCGCCGCGATGATGCGCACATCCGTGCGCACCAGCTGGTTGGAGCCGAGCGGCTCGATCTCCTGGTCCTGCAGCACGCGCAGCAGCTTGCTCTGCAGCGGCAGCGGCATGTCGCCGATCTCGTCGAGGAAGAGCGTGCCGCCATCGGCGAGCTGGAACTTGCCGACACGGCCCTTGCGGTCCACGCCGGTATAGGCGCCCGGGGCGGCGCCGAAGAATTCCACTTCCAGCAGCGTCTCGGGGATGGCCGCGACGTTGACCGACACCAGCGGCTGGCTGGCGCGCGCCGAGGCGCCATGGATGGCGTGGGCCAGCAGTTCCTTGCCGGTCTTGATCCCGGCGCCTGCGCTGCATGGCCGCGCCCTTGCCTTGCCCACCCGATGCCACCAGCCTTCGCCACCCCGCCGCCCCCGCCCCTTGCCGACCACCAGGGCGTACTGCGCCGGGCGATGCAATCCCTGTTCAGTGAATTCGACGCGCTCAGCGAAGGCACGGTCATCGTCGACGCCGACGCGCGCGTGGTCTGGATCAACCAGCGCTATGCCGCCCGCTGGGGCAAGTGAGCAGCCCCTTGTAAACTGCTTATAGGTGTGCAATTATTATCACCCATGAGCATACTTGCTAAAGTTACGATGAAGGAGGCGTGCGCGATGCTGGGCATCCACCCTGGCACGCTTCGCCGATGGGAGTTCGACGGGAAGATCTCCGCCGATCGGACTCCGGGTGGTCATCGTCGCTATAATTTGACCGCTCTAATGGAGTTGGCCGGCAAGAAGGTCGAGGAAGCAGAGCGCGGGCGTACTACGCTCGCCTATGCGCGCGTTTCCAGCCACGACCAGAAGGCCGATCTGGAGCGTCAGTGCCAGGTGCTGGAGTCGTTCTGCGCTGCGAAGGGATGGCCCTTCGAACTCATCCGGGATCTCGGCTCCGGCATGAACTATGAGATGAAGGGCCTCAAGCAACTGCTCAAACGTATCTGTGCCGGAGGCGTTGATCGGCTTGTCATCACACACAAGGACCGGCTCTTGCGATTTGGTGCAGAGCTCGTTTTTGCTCTGTGCGAGCAATTCGGAACGGAAGTCGTCATCATCAATGCCAAAGGCGATTCGACGTATGAGGAGGATCTTGCCTGCGACGTGCTTGAGATCATTAGCGTCTTTTCGGCGCGCCTCTATGGCAGCCGTTCCCACGAGAATCGTCACGCCATGAAAGCCCTGAAAGAGGCTGCAGATGCCATTCAAGAGGGCTGATCCCACCACTATCCAGTTCGCGAGGAAGGTCCGTCTGGTGGTGGACGCTGATGCTGCGGGCAAGCTCGACGGGCAATCCAAAATCTGCAACTGGCTATGGAATCGACTCAAGGACGAAGTCGAGACGCGCATGGCGGAGTTGTCCATCGTCGGCGGCTATGGCTATCTTGATGAGGCGCGAACCAAGAAGCTCCTGTCGGAGGTCTATTCCGAGATCGGGCTTCGCAACCTCGTGCCGCCGCTCAAGGAGCGTCATCCGTTCTTGCGCTGCGTGTTTTCTTCACCGCTGAAGAATGTCGCGCTGCGCATGGCCAAGGCCATTGCCTCGCATCGAAAGTCGAAGAATGGACAGCGCTGCGGCCCAGACGTGGGCTGGGTCAAGTACAAGGCATGGGCCAAGCACTGGATGAGCCTGGAATACGACGAGCCAGGCAAAGGCTGGAATGTTTCCCAGTTCGGTTGGCTCAACCTGTCGTTCGGCGCGAACGCGCAAGGACAGCGGCTGTCGCTGCGCCTGAAGATGGAGAAGACACCCAAGGAGCTCGCGAGCGCTCGCACTTGCCGGATCGTCCGCGAGGGCCGCGACCGCTATTTCGCTGTGTTCACGTTCAAGGGGCAGAAGAAGGCCAGGCAACGCGGCACGCGCGTGGTCTACATCGATCCGAACCTGAAGAACTTTGGCTACGCTCTGGATACTGAGGGGCGCGCCTTCGAATTGTCCAATCTTGAGAAGTTGAAGGAGTCGGAGCGCATTCTCGATCGGCTAACGAGTCTGCGTGACCGGTGCATAGCAAAGTCGCTGTGGGTAGATACCGTCCACGGCGATGGCACGGTGTCGACGCATTGGCGTCCCAGTCGCCGCTGGAAGGGTTTGGACGACGCTGTGGAGCGAATGCAAACCAAAGTGCGAGAACAGAAAAAGCACTTCATGTATTCGCTGGCGAACCAGCTCTGCAGGCACTACGACGTGATTGGGATCGGCAACTACGTGCCGGAGAACACCAACCACGGCAAGGGCCGCAAATACAACCGCGCGGTAAGAAACAGAACGATGCACGGTGCATTCAAGGACATTCTCTCGTGGGTCGCGACGCGCTCCAGAAAGCATGCGCTGGTGCTGGATGAAACCGGCACCACGCGAACATGCCATGCGTGTGGTCACGTTGTCGAGGGCGGGATAGCGCCCGCAATTCGGGAGTGGGATTGCCCGGGCTGCGGCACCTGCCACCTGCGCGACGAGAATGCCTGTCAAAACGGTCTGCGGCGGCTGCTGACGCAAGTCGGCGAGGCTGTGGACTGCTCCCATCTGCCCTGCTCGGGCCCCGTTCAGATTATCGGGCGGTGTGATTGGCGATTCCATCCGCAAGGATGGACGGGAGTCCCGAGAGGGGGCGCCAATGTGAATTCAATGCGCCTGCCGGAGTACCGGCAGCGAATGCGCGCGTTACCGCGCGCTCGGGTTGGTGACCGCGCGTCCAAATCTGCAAAGACGTCGCCATCAGCGATGCGTAGGCTTGCTTAGATTTGGAAGAGCGGTTTTTCCGATCCTCAGCAGGCCATCAGCCGCCATTGCGATGCTATCCGCTCCGCGCGCCTCGTGTTGTCGCCGTTTCGCGGCGACGATGCGGCCGAAGTGTTCCCCTGCATCACACCCACGCTTGCCCGTTTCATGGAATGGGAGCCGTCACCGTCGCCCGCCGCCTTTGCAGCCGTCTGGCGCGGCTGGCTGCCGGCCATGGAGCGCGGCTCGGACTTCGTCTTCACCATCCGGCGTGCGGATGACGGCCTCTTCATCGGCCTTGCCGGACTGCATCACGCCGACACGCCGGCGCCTGAACCCGGCATCTGGATCCGCGAGGACTGCCACGGCCACGGATATGGCCTGGAGGCCGTGATCGCGATCGTGGAATGGGCCTGGGCCAACCTCACGCTCTCACACCTGGTCTATCCCGTAGCCGAGCAGAACTGGGCCAGCCGCCGGATTGCCGAAGCGCTCGGCGGCGAGGTGGTGGGCAGCTCTTCGTCGCCCAAGTACGAACGCGTGATCTACCGCATCCCGGCACGTCATTGATGCGGTAGCGGCGCGCCGCAGCGGTTGGCGTTTTTGTGGCCCGACTCTGCTACGCTAGTCATTCCCCCGCATTGCCTTCGTCGCCCATGACCGACCAGACCCACGACCCCGATGCCCGCCGCATGGCGCCCGCCACCGAGCGCAACCGCGAGCCTATCCTCGCGGTGCTGCGCAAGGTGCTGCCCGCCAGCGGCACCGTACTGGAAATCGCCAGCGGCACCGGCCAGCACGCGATTCACTTCGCGGCGGCGTTCCCCGGCCTGACCTGGCAGCCGAGCGACCCCGACGCCGCCGCGCGCGCGTCGATCGCCGCGTGGACCGCGCATGCGGGCCTGGCCAACGTGCGCGCGCCGCTGGCGCTGGACGTGTGCCGGCAGCCGTGGGGCATCGACGCCGCCGCCGCGGTGGTCTGCATCAACATGATCCATATCTCGCCATGGGCGGCAGCCGAGGCGCTCTTTGCCGGCGCCGGCAAGCTGCTGGGACCGGGCGGCGTGCTGTACCTGTATGGCCCCTACCGCCGTGGCGGCGCGCATACCGCGCCGAGCAACGCGGCGTTCGACGCGCAGCTGCGCGCCACCGATCCCGACTGGGGCGTGCGCGACATGGAGGACGTGATCGCGCTGGGCGCGGCGCAGGGCATGCGCTGCGACGAGCCGGTGCCGATGCCGGCCAACAACTTCAGCCTGGTGTTCTACGTCAATAGAATCAGATAGGTACCGTATTTCTTGCAGTGGCGGTTCGAGTCCTGCGTGACGTGGGAACTTACCGAGCCGGGCTGCAACTCGCACCAGCGCAAGCATATTCGCGAATCATGCCTCCCATGCAGTTCACGCGATACATGTCGCCGGCTTCACTGCTTGCGACCAGCAGCGCGGCACCGACCGGCATGCACATGTCCCGATTGGCAAGAGCCTCCACACTGCGTGAGTGCGGGCCGGGGCGGGGCGTAGGGAGTACGGGATTCGGCAGGGCTGGTGCTTGAGCGGCAGCGGCTCGCGTTTCCACGCCGCAGCCGCGCTGCACACTTAATGCCTGCAGGTCGTGCATACGCGCCGTGGCGCTCTCTGTGGCCGCGCTGTGTTCCATCACATTGCCGATCCCAAAGTCGCCCAGGAAGGCGAGGACCGACCGGCCGTCGAACTGGCTTTCCCTGTCCACATGCTGTATGAAGCCGTTGACCTTGGCTTGCTCGAGCGCGATCTCGCGGCAGCTCAGAGTCTGTCGTTCGAAATCCGTCACCGTCCCCTGACGCCCATAATGCTTCGTCGCGCAGCCTTGCGCAGCAATCAGACAAATGCCGATCGCCAAAATTGATCTTTTCATGGCTCCCTCCCCGTCGTTGCTCCGCAAAGGGTAGGCCCGTGAACTCTTGCCTTCATATCCGCCAGAAGAATGAGTCCTATGAACCGCCGCCAGACGGAACTCGACGCGGTGGGTCATGCAGGGCCAGCGTGTAACCCTTGTCCACTTCGGGCTGGTGCGTTTGATACGCGCGATGAACTTCCGGACTGGGGACAATTGAGCGGAGGCGATCGAGGCAGACTCCCTCGCCGGCAGCAGCGCGCATCTGATATCTGGAGCAAGGCGTACCCCAATAGTCGTAGCGCAGGCCATACACCAGATGGTTGATGTGATAGGGCAAGCCGGATGACCACCTGCCGTGCAACATACGGCCAGCAAAAGTGATGAATCTACGATACCGCCGCCCGGCCGGTAACGGAGGAAGACCGCGCCAGCAGCGCAGCGCTAGCGCCCTCAGCCCGGTGTTCCGCAAATAAGCCAAGCCGCGCAGGCATCAGCCGCGCACCAGCATCACGATCGCCGTCGCGATCAGGCACACGGCGAACGCGGCGCGCAGGCGCCGCTCCGGCAACCGGTGCGCCAGCGCCACGCCCCACGAGATCGTCAGCATGCCGCCCAGCGACAGCGGGATGCCGCTGGCCCAGTCGACGTGGCCGGCGTACGCATAGGTGGCCAGCGCCACCACTGCCCCCGGCGTCACCAGTGCCAGCGCCAGCCCTTGCGCCGCCGCCTGGCGCAGCCCGAACAGGCCCACCAGCGCCGGCGCGGCCACCACGCCGCCGCCCACGCTGAAGAACCCCGAGAACGCGCCGCCGACCACGCCCACCAGCGGGATCCAGCGCGGCGATACGCGCGCCTGCTGCGCCGTGATGGCGCGCCCCGGCAGCAGGCGCCACAGGAAGTACAGCGCCAGCCCGATCATGAACACGGCAAAGACGCGCCGCAGCAGCTGCGCATCCATCGCGGTGGCGGCACGCGCCGACAGCCAGGTCGCCAGCACCGCCGACAACCCCAGCACCACCGCGGTACGCAAGGCGATGTCCGCGCGCTTGCGGTATTGGCAGAAGCCGATCACCACATTGGGCGCGATCATCACCAGCGCGGTCCCCTGCGCCAGCTGCTGGTCCATGCCGTAGAGCAGCCCCAGCGCGGGAATCGCGATCAGGCCACCGCCGATGCCGAACAGCCCGCCCACCGCGCCCAGCAAACCACCAAGTCCGAAGATCAGCAGGGAAGACAGCAGGAAATGTGCAGACATTGGGGGGGGGACGGCGGTGATGCGAGGGGAAGAGGGGAGAAGCGAACGCGGGGCGAGGACGCGCGGGCGGGCTCAATCATACGCGAGCAGGCCACACGGCGTATTGCACTAGAATCGTCCGATCATTCGAGCCACGCAGTGACACAGCCGTGCCGCCGCACCTCTCACGGAGAAGAAGACGATGAAGGTAGAGAACATCCTGCAGACCATCGGCAATACGCCGCATATCCGTATCAACCGCCTGTTCGGCAACAGCCATGAGGTCTGGATCAAGTCCGAGCGCAGCAATCCGGGCGCTTCGATCAAGGACCGCATCGCGCTGTCGATGGTCGAAGACGCGGAGCGCCGCGGCGTGCTGAAACCGGGCGGGACCATCATCGAGCCGACCTCGGGCAACACCGGCATCGGCCTGGCGATGGTCGCGGCCGTCAAGGGCTACAAGCTGGTGCTGGTGATGCCGGACAGCATGTCGGTGGAGCGCCGCCGCCTGATGCTGGCCTACGGCGCCACCTTCGACCTGACGCCGCGCGAGAAGGGCATGAAGGGCTCGATCGCGCGCGCCGAAGAACTGGTCGCCGCCACGCCGGGCGCATGGATGCCGCAGCAGTTCGAAAACCCGGCCAACGTCGACGTGCACGCGCGCACCACTGCGCAGGAAATCCTGAACGACTTCCCGGAGGGGCTCGATGTGCTGATCACGGGGGTCGGCACCGGCGGCCACCTGACCGGCTGCGCCAGGGTGCTGAAGGACAAGTGGCCACAGCTCAAGGTCTATGGCGTCGAGCCGGTGGCCTCGCCCGTGATCTCCGGCGGCGCGCCGGCGCCGCATCCGATCCAGGGCATCGGTGCGGGCTTTATCCCGAAGAACCTCGATACTTCGCTGCTCGACGGCGTGATCCAGGTCGATGCCGAGCCCGCGCGCGAGATGGCGCGCCGCTGCGCCCGCGAAGAAGGCATCCTGGTCGGCATCTCCTCCGGCGCCACGCTGGCTGCGATCGCGCAGAAGCTGCCCGAGCTGCCGGCCAATGCCCGCGTGCTGGGCTTCAACTACGATACCGGCGAGCGCTACCTGACGGTGGAGGGCTTCCTGCCGGCGTAAGCGCGCGAGCGCCTGGCCCTCGATTCAGCGCGACAGCAATTTGTGCCGCTTGTGCCAGTCGACCAGCGATTCATCGGGCCAGGTCGCGCAATGCACGTGCCCCTTGCCCTTGGGCACATCGACCCACGGCGCCGCGGAATCCAGCCCCGCCTCCATCACCTCCGGCGGGCGCGGCAGCGGCGTGTCGATGGCCGACGCGTGCGGATACACGAGGTCCGGCCAGCGCGGGTCCCACAGCCACAGCGCGCTGCCGCACTTCACGCAGAAATGCCGCTGCGCCGGCGAACGCCGCGCGCGCTTGCCCGGCTCGCGCATCACCGCCTGGTAGACGCCCAGATGCTTGCGGCCGCGCACGCGCAGCGTGGCTGCGTCGCCGCCGAGGTTGATCGCATAGCCGCCACCCCCGGCCGTCTTGCGGCAGATCGAGCAATAGCAATGCATGTACGGGTAGGGGGAATCGGATTCAAGCGAGAAGTGGATGGCGCCGCAATGGCAGGAGCCGTCGAGATGCATGGTGTGGGCCTTTGCGCGGTGGCGGTCTGGACAGTCCCTTGACTGTAGAAAACCGTGCGCAAAGTGCAAAGCGATGGAGACGACCGCTACAACGCCTTGCGAAACGTCAGGTTGATGCGCAGCCGTCCCAGCAGCGGATGGTCGCCATCGGCCAGCGGCGCCACGCCGTGAAACGCCAGCCGCGACGGCCCGCCCCACACCACCACGTCACCATGCGCCAGCCGCACGCGTTGTGGAGGGTCGGCGCGGCGCATGCCGCCGAACAGGAAGATGGCAGGCAGCCCCAGCGAGACCGAGACGATGGGCGCGTTGAAATCGCGCTCGTCGCGGTCCTGGTGCAGCGACAGGCGGGTGCCGGGCTCGTAGCGGTTGATCAGGCAGGCGTCTGGTTCGAAGCCGGCAAAGCCGGCCTGCGCGGCTGCGGTGGTGGCCAGATGGCGGAAGCTTGCCGGCATCGCCGGCCACAGCTGTCCGCTGAGCGGGTCGATCGGGTCATAGCGATAGCCGCCGGCGTCCGTGACCCAGCCCGCGTGGCCGCAGTTGGTCATGGCTACAGACATTTTCAGGCCGCCGGGCGTGATCATGTGGCGCCAGGGGGCGGCGATGGTGATGGCATGCACGTCCGCGAGCAGTGCTTCGGCGTCGGGACGGGCAATGCCGCGCAGGACGACGGCGCCGTCGGCGAGGGGCTCGGAGGGCGGTGTGGCGGGGGTGGCGTCGTCGAGGTTGTCGAAGAGGTCGAAGGTCATGAGGCAGGGGCCGGAGGCGCTGGCAGCGGCAATGCCTTGCATTGTCCTCCTTGCCTGCCCAAGCTGCAGGCATGTCAGCTGACGGTTATTTCCAGCCGCTTGCCCAGAGAACGACATCGCCGTGGCAAGTGCATCGGCAGCCATTTCGCAAGCCGACTCCAGGGTGTAGCCGCAAGTCAGGGCTTCAGGAATATCCGGGAACGAAACGGCAAAGCCGCGTCCGTCAGGGGAAATATCTGCGGGGAAACGCAACATGGCGGGCTCCATAGTGCTCGGACAGGGTTGGGGCGCGGTTATGGTGAACACAAAGGCTTACCGCCGCCACGTTCCCTGCTGCCGAAATCGTCGCCATTTGTGACGCTGGTCTGATTGGTTGGCCGTCCGGCGCAGACGAAGCCCGGCGCTGCGAACAGGGTTATCAGGGTTTATACTTATGTGCCTGAATTGTCGAATTTCGCCGGCTGCGGCCCAGCCGCCCGGTCCCCTGCATCATGAAACGCCTCCTCGCCTACTGCCTCGTCACCTGGCTTGCTGCCGCCGTCCTGATCCTTGGTGGCGATTCGCCGGCCATGATTGCGCTGAGCGGCGTGGTCGCCCTGGGAGGGTTTGACCTGCTGCGTCCCTGATCGATCGGAAACGCCATAAGAAAAGGCCGCCTGCATGGCGGCCTTGTTGCATCTCCTGTACGGCAAAACCATGCGCCGTACCGGGAGGTGTCCTCAGGCGAACGTATCAATCTCCCCACGCCCAAGCGTCCGTGCCGGCCGCACGGGTGCGGTAGCCGGAGCCGCCGCCGGCTCGGCGGCGGCCAACACCCCGGCACCAAAGCCCGCTTGCCCCCGCCCATTCCCCGGCGACTGCTGTTGCTGCCCATTCCCCGCCTGGCTGGCAAAGCCGTCGGACCCCACCGAGGTCTGGCCAAGCTGGATCCCGTTCTCAGACAGCGCGGTGCGCAGATGCGGCAGCGCCGCTTCCACCGCGGCACGCACGGCCTGGTGCGGCGAGACGAACTGCGCCTGCGCCTGGTCGTTGACCACGTTGAGCACCACCTTCAGCGGCCCGAAGTCGGGCGGGTTCAGTTGCAGCTCGGCGCTTTGCTGGCCTTGCGTGCTCAACCGGATCATCTGCTGGCCGAGGGCCTGGGGCCACTGGCTGTCGTACAGCGGCGGGGCGACCACGGGGCGGCTGGCGGCTGCGACCGCGGCGGCGGAAGCCGACGGGGTCTGCTGGCCGGCCAGCGTGGCCGCCAGCGCGGACGTGTTGTCGGCGCTGGCCGTAGTAGCCGTGGTCTCGCCGGTGCGGGTGGCGGCCTGCGCGGCGGCAAACGGTGCCGCGGCGGGCTTTGTGTCCTGCGTGGCGGCGAGCGGATCGGCGCGGTGCTGGCCGATACCGCTGTCCGGGCGCTGGCCGGCAGACTGCCCGCCAGTGTCTTGCTGCGCGGCCAGGCCGGCGCCCGGCACGGCCTGCGGCGCTGCGGCCGGCGTCTTGCCGTCGGTGCCTGCCGGTGCGCTGCCCTGCATCGCCGTGCGCTGCGAGGCGATAGTGGCCAGCGTGTCGGCGACGGACGGCTGGGCGGGCCTGGCTTCGGCGGTGACCACCTGCAGCGTGTCCGGCAGCTTCGTGACGGCAGGCTGCAAGGCGTCGGATTGCGTGTCCGGGGTTGCCGCGGCACTCGGCTGCGCGGCGCCAGCCAGTGCCGCCTGCAGCGCGGCGCTGCTGCCCGCGTCGCCAACACCGCCGACGGCGCCCGCCGCGGCGCCTGCGGTCGACGGAGCCGGCGTGGCCGGCAGCAGTAAAGCCAGTGCGGCGGCAGCGGCTGCGTCGGTGGGCGCTGCGGCGGTGGTGTCGTCTTCGTCCTTGTCCTCGCGCCCGGGCGTGTGGTGTTTGGCGGTCGAGGCCGCCTGCTGGGACTTGCCGGTGTCGGCAGGCGCCGGCTGGGCGGCGGCCGGCTTGCTGTCGCTGGCGGCGGCCTTGTCCTCCGCAGCGTTGTCCTTTGCCGCCGGCGCCGGCGCCGGCGCTTGCGGCTTGCTGGTCTCGCGTGCGCGCGTGAGCGCGTCGCCGAAACCGCCGGCGGCGGTATCTGCCGCGGCGCGTCTGTTCGCATCGGCGGCATTGGCGGCGCTGTTGACAATCTGGCTGATATCGATCATATGGTCTGTAAAGCGGTCCGGGCTTAGCTGAGCCGGCTGGCTGCGGTGCGGGCCAGGCGGGCGGCGTATTCGTCGGTGGCGCGCTGCTCGCGGCGCGCGGCGACCTGTTCTTCCTTGGCTTCGGCGCGCGCGATCAGCGTGTCGAAGGAGTTCAGGCGGCGCTTCTGGTGCTGCCAGTGGTTGCGCCCGGCCAGCAGGTCGGCCTCGGCCTTGGCCAGCGCCGCGGTCTGCTGGCGGATGGCGTGGTCGAGCGAATCCAGAAAGCGCGAGAAATCCTGCCAGCGGCTGGAGGTCATGCCTTCGGCGGCCACCACCTGCATGCGCGCGCGGTATTCCTGCCGGTATTGCGTGAGCTGGTTGAGCTGTTGCTCGGCTTGCGTGCGCAGGCCCTGCAGCCGGCCCAGTTCCCGCGCCGCGACGTCGGTGTCGTTCTGGGCGAGGTCCGCCAGGGTATTAAGCGGTGAATGCTTGACCATGTTCACTCCTGTCGAAGAGGCTGTGCAGGTGGGCAATGGCGTCGCCGTAGCCGGCGCGTTCGTGGATGTCCTGCTGCAGGAAGGCTTCCATGCGCGGGTGCAGGCGGATCGCCAGGTCCAGCTCCGGGTCGTTGCCCGGCACGTAGGCACCCACGCTGATCAGGTCGCGGTTGCGTTGGTAGCGCGACATCAGCTGCTTGAAGCGGCGCACCCAGCCGAACTGCTCGTTCGGGATCAGCGCGGTCATGGCGCGGCTGATCGACGCTTCCACGTCGATGGCCGGGTAATGGCCGGCCTCGGCCAGGCTGCGCGACAGCACAATGTGGCCATCCAGGATGGCACGCGCGGAATCGGCGATCGGATCCTGCTGGTCGTCGCCTTCGGTCAGCACGGTGTAGAACGCGGTGATCGAGCCACCGCCTTCGGGGCCGTTGCCGGTGCGCTCGACCAGCGTCGGCAGCTTGGCAAAGACCGAGGGCGGATAGCCCTTGGTCGCCGGCGGCTCGCCGATGGCCAGCGCGATCTCGCGCTGCGCCATGGCGTAGCGCGTGAGCGAATCCATGATCAGCAGCACATGCTGGCCCTGGTCGCGGAAATACTCGGCCAGGCGCGTGGCGTAGGCAGCGCCCTGCATGCGCAGCAGCGGCGAGGTATCCGCCGGCGCGGCCACCACCACCGAACGCGCGCGGCCCTCGGGGCCGAGGATGTTCTCGATGAATTCCTTCACTTCGCGGCCGCGCTCGCCGATCAGGCCGACCACGATCACGTCGGCGCTGGTGTAGCGCGCCATCATGCCCAGCAGCACGCTCTTGCCCACGCCGGAGCCCGCAAACAGCCCCATGCGCTGGCCGCGCCCTACCGTCAGCATGCCGTTGATGGCACGCACGCCGGTATCGAGCACGGTCTCGATCGGGGCACGCATCAGCGGGTTGATCTGTTCGCCGGCCAGCGGCACTTCCATCGCCGCGGTGATCGGGCCGAGGCCGTCGAGCGGGCGGCCCGCCGCATCGAGCACGCGGCCCAACAGCCCCTTGCCGACCGGCAGGCGCTTGGAGCCCGGTTCGCGCGGCGTGGCAGCGCCGGCCGGTTGCGGCGACGGTTCCAGCGGATAGACGCGCGCGCCCGGCAGCAAACCGACCACATCGGATTGCGGCATCAGGTAGAGACGATCCGCGCCAAAGCCGACCACTTCCGCTTCCGCGGTACGCGGGGCGTTGCTGTCAGTAGTGAATTGCCCTGCAGGCAGTTCGATCAGGCAGTCGCTGCCCACTGGCATGCGCAGGCCCACGGCTTCGAGCACCAGGCCCGCGGCGCGGGTCAGGCGGCCGCAGCTGCGCTTGCTGTCGAGCCCGGCGATGCCGGCGGATGCCGTGTTCAGGGCGCCGATCCAGCGTTGCGTATGCGGGATGGCGGCGCTATCCGGCGCGGCGGTGTCGTGCGCGGCGGCGTCAGGCATGCGGCGGCTCCCACGGGTCGTCGCGGCCCAGCGCCTTGACCACGCGCGTCCAGCGCGTCGGCAGCGTGGCGTCGCGCTCGCCGCTGGCGGCGCTGGCGATGCAGCCGCCACGCGCCACCGTCGGATCGGCGCGCACGGTCCAGCCGGCGGCTTGCAGTTCGCCGCGCAGGTGGGTGTCCACCAGCGCCACGTCGTCGGGATTGAGCAGCAGGCTGGGCGAGCCGCACAGCGCCGGCTCGCTGGTCAGCAGCTCGCGCACCGCCGGCAGCAGCAGGTCAGGGTTCTCCGCCACGGCGCTGCGCACCAGCTGGCGCGCCACGTCCAGCGCCAGCGACACCAGCGCGCGCGAGACCTGCTCGTCCACGCCGTTGAGCGCGCCGCGGAAGTTCGCGGCCAGCGCCTGCAGCTGCGCCGCCTCGTTGCGGGCGGCTTCCAGCCCGCGGGCATAGCCCTCGCGGTGGCCGTCGCCATACCCTTGCGTCTGGCCCTGCGTGTAGCCCTGGGCATAGCCTTCCTTGCGCGCGCCTTCGCGCATCGCATCGAGGGCCTCGAAGTCGATCGGCGGCGGTGCGGGCTCGGCCGGTACCAGCGGCATCAGCTCGGGCGGCTCGGCCTCGCGCGGATCGAGCGAGCCCATCTGCCAGCGCTGCCAGCCGGCCGCGCCACCACGCGCGTGGCGCGGGGGCTCGAACGGCGCAAAGCCGCCGGGATCGGCGGCACCGGCCCCGCCGGCCCCGCCGGCAAGGGCATCGCCGCGCAGCGCGCGGCGTGCGGCCAGGCCGCGCTCAGACATAGGCATCGTCGCCTCCGCCGATCTGCACTTCGCCCGCATCCGCCAGGCGTCTTACCACCTGCAGGATGGCCTTCTGCTCGGCCTCGACCTGCGACACGCGCACCGGACCCAGCGCTTCCAGGTCCTCGCGCAGCATCTCGCCGGCACGGGTCGACATATTGCGGATGAACTTGTCGCGCAGCTCCTGCGGCGCGCCCTTGAGCGCAACGATCAGCGACTCGGTGGCGATTTCCTTGAGCACGCGCTGGATGCCGCGGTCGTCGACTTCCAGCAGGTTCTCGAACAGGAACATCTCATCGATGATCTTCTGCGCCAGGTCGCCGTCGTGCAGGCGCACGCCGTCGATCACGGCTTCTTCGTGCGCGGTGCTCATCAGGTTGATGATCTCGGCCGCGGTGCGCACGCCGCCCATGCGGCTGCGCTTCAGGCTCTGGCCTGCCAGCAGCTTGGTCAGCACGTCGGTCAGTTCCTGCAGCGCGCCTGGCTGCACGCCGCCGAAGGTGGCGATACGCAGGATCACGTCGTTGCGCAGGCGGTCGGTGAACAGCGCCAGCACCTCGGACGACTTCTGGCGGTCCAGGTGGATCAGGATGGTGGCGATGATCTGCGGGTGTTCGTCGCGGATCAGCTCGGCGATCGCGGTCGAGTCCATCCAGTTCAGCGAATCGATGCCGCCGCCCGGATCGCGCGATTCCAGGATGTCTTCGATCACCGACTGCGCACGTTCCTCGCCCAGCGCCTTGTTCAGCACGCTGCGGATAAAGGCGCTGGAATCGACGTTCAGCGCCAGGTACTGCTCGGTCTCCGAGCGGAACTCGCCCAGCACCTCGGCCATTTCCTCGCGGGTGACCGAGCTGAGCGTGGCCATGGCCGAGCCCAGCTCCTGCACCTCGCGTTGCGACAGGTGCTTGAACACCTCGGCCGCGGCGTCCTCGCCGATCGCCATCATCAGGATGGCGCTCTTCTGCAGGCCCGATTCGGAGATGGCTTTAGCGGTTGTCATTGGAAATCCAGTTCTTGATCACGCTGGCGACCAGGCGCGGGTCGCGCTGCGCGGCGTCGCGCACCAGCGCGAGGTCGCTTTCGTACTTGGCGGCGAGTCGCAGGACTTCCGGATTGGCCGGCTCTTCCGGCGGCAGCAGCACCGCCTCGGTTTCGTCCCTGGCTTCCGGTGCCGGCAGCGGCGGCGCGGTGTAGCGGCGCAGGATCGGGCGCGCCACCTTGAACCACGCGAACAGCGCCAGCAGTGCCAGCAGCACGTAGCCCGCGCCGGTCTTGGCCAGGTCGATCATTTCAGGTTGCTTCCACAGCGGCACTTCCGGCGTGACCTCGCGGTCCACGGTGAACGGGCTGTTGACCACGTTGATGGAGTCGCCGCGGTCCCCCGAGAACCCCATCGCTTCCTTCGTCAGGTCCTGAATCTGCGCCAGCAGTGCCGGCGGCAGCGGCTGGGACACGAGCTTGCCCTTGGCGTCGGCCGCCTGGCGGTAGTTCACCACTACCGCCACCGACAGGCGGCGCACGCCGCCCGGTGCCTGCTGCACGTGGCGCACGCTGCGGTCCAGCTCGTAGTTGACGGTGGAGTCGCGGCGGTTGCTGCTCGGGCCGCTCGATGCGGTCGCGGTCGCACCTTGCGCGGCCTGGCCTTGCCCTGGCTGGCCCAGCTGGCCGGCGGCCGGCGCGCCCGCCTGTCCGGGCGCCTGGCCCGCACGTGGCGTCTGCGGCGTGGTCACCGGCGCGACGGCGGCAGCGGGCGGCTGGTTCGACAGCGCGCCGGGCACGCCACCCGGCGGCGTGGCGCCCTGCTGGGTCGACTCGCTGGTCTGCTGGCTGCGGATCGCCGTGCGGGTCGGGTCCTGGTTGGGCTTGTAGCTTTCGTCGGTGTGCTCGACGATGGAGAAGTCCACGTCGGCGGTCACCTGCGCGCGCACATTGTCCTTGCCGACGATCGGCGTCAGGATCGCTTCGATGCGCTTCAGGTAGTTCTGTTCCAGCGCGTTGACGTACTTGAGCTGGGTGGCGTCGAGCATGCGCTCGTTGCCGGTATTCGACAGCAGGTTGCCGTGCTGGTCGACGATCGAGATCGACTTGGGCGTGAGTTCCGGCACGCTCGACGACACCAGGTGGCTGATCGCCGCGACCTGGCCTTCATCGATGGCGCGGCCCGGGTGCAGCTGCAGCACGATCGACGCGGTCGGCTTCTGGCGCTCGCGCACGAACAGCGTCGGCTTGGGGATGGCCAGGTGCACGCGGGCAGACTGCACCGCGGCGATGGATTCGATCGAGCGCGCCAGCTCGCCTTCGAGCCCGCGCTGGTAGTTGACCTGTTCGGCAAACTGGCTGATGCCGAACTTCTGGTTGTCCATCAGCTCCATGCCAGCCGTGCCGCTCTTGGGCAGGCCCTGCGACGCCAGCCGCAGGCGCGTCTCGTGCACTTTCTCGGCCGGCACCATCACCGCCCCGCCGCCTTCGGCGAACTTGTACGGCACGTTCATCTGCTGCAGCGACTGCAGCACCGCGCCGCCGTCGCGCTCGGACAGGTTGCTGTACAGCACCTTGTAGTCCGGGCTGCGCGACCACAGCACGCCCACGGCGATGGCCGCGGCCAGCGCGGCGCCGCCCAGCATCAGGGGCAGCTTCGGGTTGGCCTTCAGGCGCTCGATCACCTCGGCCGAGCGCCCGGGCAGCGCCACTGCCGCGGTCATGCGCGTGCTCCGGTGCCGCGATGGTCGCCACGGCGGGGGCGATGATGACCGCCATGGTCGTCGGCACGGCTCACATTACGCTGCAGAGAAAACACGCGTACTCCCGAATGGATGGTTGTCTGGCGATGTCCCGGAACCCGGCGCAAGGCGACAGCCCGCGCTTCTCCGGCACGGTGGCAATGATCGGCCAGACTTGAGGCCGACAATCGGGCGAATAGACCGGGTTTTCTGTCCGATTTCGGTCCATGGCGGGAACGGGGCGGCGGGTACTCTGCTCGGGCTGAAACTCGGTGCGGACCGCCTGTCCCTTTCCTGCAGGCATGTGATCAAAGGGCCGCGCCATTGACTGAACCGAGCCAGTCCGGACCCGGCGCCCGCGCCGGCGGCCGGCACATGACGACGCCAATGACCACTATCTCTTCCATCGAGGCCATGCTGCAGCAACTGCGCGGCCTGTCCCAGGTTGCCTCGGGCAACAATGCCAGCCAGTCGGCCGCGCCCGTCGCCGGCGGCGGCTTCGCCGGCGAGCTGCAGCGCTCGCTGGGCCGCATCAACGCCGCCCAGGAACGCGCCTATGGCCAGGCCGAGGCGTTCGAGCTGGGCAAGCCGGGGGTGGCGCTGAATGATGTGATGATCGACCTGCAGAAGGCCAATGTGTCGTTCCAGACCGGCGTGCAGGTGAGGAACCGGCTGGTGGCGGCGTATCAGGAAATGATGAACATGGCGGTGTAAGGCCTGCAGCAAGAGGCAAGCCCCGGCGCAGCGGCGCCCGTGCGGGCCGGACCGGCCGGAACCGGTCCGCTGGCACATTCCTGATTCCTGGTTGTCAACCCATGCAAAACAGCTACTACGCTCCCCGGATCTCCCGCTACCTGCGCCAGGCCGAGGCGAGCTTCGCCGCCCAGCGGTATCGCGACTGCATCCGGCAGGCCGAGCAGGCCGAGCGGTTCGAGAAACGGAACCCCAATACCTTCTGCTGGCGCGCCCTGTCGCATATGTCCCTCGGCTCGCCGGCCGAAGCGCACCAGATCCTGGCGCAGGCGCAGGCGCTGTTCCCGGACAACGCGCGCGTGCGGGTGCTGGCGGGCAAGGTGCTGATGGACCTGGGCCACTATGAAGCCGCCAGGGCCGTGCTGGAGGCCGCGCTCACGCTGGATCCGTCGATCTGGATGGCGTGGGCCAACTACTCCACGGTGCTGTACACGCTGCAGGACTACCAAGGCGCCAAGGATGCGATCCGCCGGGCGCTAGAGATCGAGCCCGCCGACCCCGGGCTGCTGTCGAACTACGCCAACACGCTGAAGGAGACCGGTGCCATCGCCGAGTCGCTGGCGGTACAGCGCCAGGCCGTCGCGGCCGCGCCCACCGAACTGCCGGTCCGCAGCAATCTGCTCTACACGATGATGTTCGACGAGGCCACCACGCCCCAGGACCTGCTGCGCGAAGCGCAGGCCTGCGCGGCGCTGATGCTGCCTCCCGGCAGCCGCGCCAGACCGTTGCAGGCGCCGGCCGATACCGGCCGCATCCGCCTGGGCATGCTCTCGAATGATCTCTATGCGCACGCGTGCGCGTATTTCATCATCCCGTTCCTAGCCAACCTCGACCACACGCGGGTCGAGGTGTTCGTCTATGCGCTGAACGGGCGCAAGGACAATATCACGCAGAAGATCCAGGGCTACGCCGAGCACTTTATCGACATCTCCGCCACGCCTGCCGACCGGATTCCGGACCTGATCCGTGAGGCGCAGCTGGATGTGCTGATCGACATGGGCGGCTACTCGCGCAACTCGCCGCTGCAGTACATGGCGCACCGGCTGGCACCGCGGCAGCTGACGTGGATCGGCTACCCCGGTTCGACCGGCTTGGACGGGATCGACTACCGCCTGGTCGACAACGTGACCGATCCCGACGGGCACGAGGCCTATCACACCGAAAAGCTGCTGCGCGCCCCGGTGGTGTCCGCGGCTTACTTCCCACTGGTCGGCCGTCCACTGGATGCCTACGCCATGGCCTACCGCCCGCGTCCGACGCCGGCCCTGGAGAACGGCCATATCACCTTCGGCTGCAGCGTGAATCTTGCCAAGATCAGCGGGCGCACGCTGCGCATGTGGAACCAGGTGCTGGCGCGCTGTCCGGGCAGCAAGCTGTTGCTGGAATGCGCCGGGCTCGACAGGGACCCGGTGCGCGAGCCGCTGCTCGCACGCATGGCGCAGGCCGGCATCGACAGCGAGCGCGTGATCTGCATTCCGCGGCGCGGCGAAAACCAGTACCTGATCTACCACAGCATCGATATCGTGCTCGATACCTCGCCGGTGACCGGCGGCACCAATGCCTGCGACGCGCTGTGGATGGGCGTGCCGGTGGTGACCTTTGCCGGGCAGGCGAGCCATGAGCGCATCGCGGCCTCGATCGTCGCGTCGGTCGGCCTGGCCGGTCTGGGCTGCACGACCGAAGCGCAGTACGTGGACACGGCCGTCAGCCTGGCCGCCGACGTGGCGCAGCTCAACGCGCTGCGCCTGTCCGTGCGCCAGATGTTCGAGGCGAGCCCGCTGTTCGATGCGGCTACCTTCTGCCGCTGGTTCGAAGGCGAAATCGCGGATTGGGCCGGCAGCTACCGTCAACCCGGACAAGTTGAGCGCCCGGCAGGCGACGGCGTGTTCTTTGGCGGCCGCTGGCACCGGGTCGAGGAGATCATCGTCGCAGTGATCGCCACCCTGCAAGCGGGCGATACCGACGGGCTGGCCAACGTGCTGGAGAACATCTCCGCCAAGTGGAGCAAGCACTGGCTGGTCGCCTACGCGCTGTCCGAGGGCGCGTACCGCCAGGGCGACGCGGGCACGGCGCTGGAGCTGCTGATCGAAAGCGCCACGCTGCGCAAGTATTCCCTGCCGCTGTATCGCCTGCTGCTGGCGCGCCTGGACGAATGCGGGCAGGACAAGACTGTCCTGGCCGACTTCCTGCAGCAAGCTTTCGGGCTGGACCTCGCCTTCCTGGAAGCGCAGCCGCTGCCGTCGATGCACGAGATTGCCGGCATCCCGGCACAGCCAGAGGCAGCGGCGGCATGAAAGCGGTGATTCTTGCCGGCGGACTCGGCACGCGCATCTCGGAGGAGTCGCACCTGCGGCCCAAGCCCATGATCGAGATCGGCGGCAAGCCGATCCTGTGGCACATCATGAAGACGTATTCCCACTATGGGATCAGCGACTTCGTGATCTGCCTGGGCTACAAGGGCTACGTCATCAAGGAATACTTCGCCAACTATTTCCTGCACATGTCGGACGTGACCTTCGACATGAAGCACAACCGCATGGAGGTGCACCAGCGCCACGTCGAGCCGTGGCGCGTCACGCTGGTCGAGACCGGCGAACACACCATGACCGGCGGCCGCATGCGGCGCGTGCGCGACTACCTGGACAACGAGCCGTTCTGCTTCACCTACGGCGACGGGGTCTCGGACATCAATATCCGTGCGCTGCTGGATTTCCATCTTGCGCACGGCAAGCCGGCGACTGTCACGGCCATCCAGCCACCTGGACGCTATGGGGCGCTGAATGTCGAAGGCACGTCGGTCGACAGCTTCCAGGAGAAGCCGGCAGGCGACGGCGCCTGGATCAACGGCGGCTTCTTCGTGCTCGATCCTTCGGTGATCGACCTGGTTGGCGACGACACTACCATCTGGGAAGGCGACCCGATGACGCGGCTGGCCGCGCAGGGGCAGCTGCAGGCCTATCTGCACCACGGCTTCTGGCAGGCCATGGATACCCTGCGCGACAAGAACCATCTGGAAAACCTGTGGGCCGGCGGCACGCCGCCCTGGAAGGTCTGGGCGTGAAGCTGTTCGACGATGTCTACGCCGGCCGGCGTGTGCTGCTGACTGGCCACACCGGCTTCAAGGGCAGCTGGCTGGCCCAGTGGCTCACTCAGCTTGGCGCCACGCTGACCGGCTTTGCGCTGCCGCCCGCGACCACGCCCAGCCACTGGCAAATACTGGACGTGCCCGCTGGTGACGTGCGCGGCGACGTGCGCGACCTGTCGGCGCTGGATGCGGCACTGGCGCAGGCCCAGCCGGAGATCGTCTTCCACCTGGCGGCGCAGCCGCTGGTGCGCCGCTCTTATCGCGATCCGCTGGAAAGCTGGTCGACCAATGTCATGGGCACCGCCAACGTGCTGGAAGCCTGCCGCCGTCACCGCTGCGTGCGGGCCGTGGTGGTGGTCACCACCGACAAGGTCTATGCCAACCAGGAATGGGCCCGGGGCTATCGGGAGAACGACCGCCTGGGCGGCCATGACCCCTACAGCGCCTCCAAGGCGGCCGCCGAACTGGTCGCGGCAAGCTACCGGCAGGGTTTCTTCGGCCACGATGGCGCACCGCTGCTGGCGACCGCCCGCGCGGGCAACGTGATAGGCGGCGGCGACTGGTCCGAAGACCGCCTGATTCCCGACCTGGTGCGCGCCACTACCCGCGGCGAATCGCTGGAAATCCGCTCGCCCCGCGCCACGCGGCCGTGGCAGCACGTGCTCGACTGCCTGTCCGGCTACCTGTTGCTTGGCCAGTGCTTGCTGCAAGGCGACGAGGCATGCGCTACAGCCTGGAACTTCGGGCCTGCGGCCGAGGACAACCGCACCGTCGAATCCGTGCTACGGCTGATGCAGGCGCACTGGCCGCAAATGGCCTGGCATGTGTCCGACGCAGTGCAGCCGCACGAAGCCAGCCTGCTCTACCTGGACAGCTCGCTCGCCAGGGCAAGGCTCGGCTGGCAACCGGTCTGGAACCTCGCCCAGGCGCTGGAAGCCACGGCCGACTGGTATCGCGAACAGGCCGCCGGTGCTGCGCCCACGCGTCGCCAGATCGATGCTTTCGTCGCTGCGGCTGCCGCGGCCCGCATGAACTGGGTGGCCGCATGAAGCTGACGTCGCTCGCAATCCACGGCGCCGCGCTGGTTCAGTCGGAGCCCTTTGCCGACCGTCGTGGCGCATTCGCCCGGCTCTTCTGTACCGAGACGCTGGCCGAAGTCTTTGGCCAACGCCGCCTCGTCCAGATCAACCATTCGCGCACGAGCGCGGCAGGGGCGCTGCGCGGCCTGCATTTTCAGCACGCCCCGCATGCCGAGATGAAGCTGGTGCGCTGCCTGCGCGGCCGGGTCTGGGATGTGGTGGTGGACCTGCGCGCCGGGTCGCCGACCTTGCTGCAATGGCATGCCGAAGAACTCAGCCCCGGCAACGCCCGCATGATGGTGATCCCGGAAGGCTGCGCCCACGGCTTCCAGGCGCTGGAGGCCGATAGCGAACTGTTGTACCTGCACACCGCGCCCTACATGCCGCAGTCCGAAAGCGGCGTGCGCCACGACGATCCCGCGCTTGAGATCCGCTGGCCGCTGCCGGTGGCCGACCTCTCGGCACGCGACCGCTCCCATCCGCTTCTCAGTGCCGGCTTTGCCGGTCTCCACGCATGAACTGCCGCCACTGCCACGCGCCGCTCGACCACGTCTTCCTCGACCTCGGGTCGGCGCCGCCTTCCAATGCCTACCTGGGCGCCGCCGACCTGCGCGCGCCGGAAGCCACCTTCCCGCTCAGGCTGCATGTATGCACCAGCTGCTGGCTGGTCCAGACCGAAGACTATGCGCGCGCCGACGAACTTTTCAGCCGCGATTACGCGTACTTCTCGTCGACCTCGCAGACGTGGCTGGCGCATGCGGCCGCCTACGCCGGCAGCATTTCGCGCCGCCTTGAACTCGGGCCGCAGAGCTATGTCATCGAAGTGGCGTCCAACGACGGCTACCTGCTGAAGAACTTCGTTGCCGCCGGCATTCCCTGCCTGGGCATCGAGCCGACGGCCAGCACGGCGCAGGCGGCGCAAGCCATCGGCGTGCCCACGCTGCGAGAGTTCTTCGGACAGGCACTGGGCGAGCGCCTGGCGGCCGAAGGCCGCCAGGCGGACCTGATCGCCGGCAACAACGTCTTCGCCCATGTGCCCGACATCAATGACTTCACGCGCGGCATGAAGGCCGTGCTGAAGCCGGGCGGGACCATCACGCTGGAGTTCCCGCACCTGATGCGGCTGATCGAGCAGACACAGTTCGATACCGCCTACCACGAGCATTTCTCGTACCTGTCGTTGTACACCGTGCAGCGGATCTTCGCCGGCGCGGGGCTGCGGGTGCTGGATGTCGAAGAAATGCCGACGCATGGTGGCAGCCTGCGCGTCTATGGCTGCCATGCCGATGATGCGCGTGCCTCCACCGCGGTGGTCACGGCGCTGCTCGATGACGAAGCGGCGTTCGGGCTGCGCAAGCTGGCGACTTACCTGGACTTCCAGGCGCGCGCCGATGCTGTCAAGGACGGACTGGTCACGTTCCTGATCGAACAGAAGCGCGCCGGCCACAAGGTCGCGGCCTATGGCGCCGCGGCCAAGGGCAATACCTTGCTCAACTATGCCGGCATCCGGCCCGACCTGCTGCCATTCGTCTGCGATGCCGCGCCGTCCAAGCAAGGACGCTACCTGCCTGGCAGCCGCATCCCCGTGGTCAGCCCTGCGCGTCTGCGCGAGTCGCGCCCGGACGTCATACTGATCCTGCCGTGGAATATCGCCACCGAGGTCCAGGCCCAGCACGGCTATGTGCGCGAGTGGGGCGGGCGCTTTGCGGTGGCCGTGCCGGCGGTCCGGCTCCTCGACCATGGCGGGGCCTGACATGGCGCAGGCCGGCCATAGCCTGGTGATCTCGCAGCCGATGTATTTCCCATGGGTCGGCATGCTGGAGCAGATCCGGCTGAGCGACACCTATGTCTTCTACGACGACGTGCAGTTCTCGAGCGGCCCGGCCAATCGGGTCAGCCGCGTGCAGGTCAAGACCGCCAACGGCATGCGCTGGATGACGGTGCCCCTGCGCGGCAGGCACCTGGGCAGCCTGATCGGCGAACTGGAGCTGGACGACCGCACCGACTGGCGCAGCAGCCATCGCGACCTGCTGCGCCAGTCCTACCGTGGCGCACCATACCTGCGCGACATGCTGGCGCTGGTCGACGAAGTGTTCTCGGCGCCCGTGCGCTACCTGTCCGAGCTGTCCCGCGCCTCCACCATGGCGCTGGTGCGCTACTTCGGACTGGAAGCCGGCCGGACTTTCCTGGACTCGTCTGCACTGGGCGTGCCCGGGCATAGCAGCGAACGTGTCTTCGCGCTGTGCAGGCAACTGGGCGCGACGCGCTACCTGACCGGGCACGGCGCAAGGGACTATCTGGATCACAGCCTGTTCGAGCAGGCCGGCGTCGACGTCGATTACATGGCCTACCGGCTCAGCCCGTATCCCCAGCGCCACGGCGATTTCACGCCCTACGTCACCGGGCTCGACCTCGTCGCCAACCGCGGCCGCGAGGGCGTGCGCCATATCTGCTCCGGCACCGAGCCCTGGCGCACCGTGTGTGCCGGCCGCGTGCCGGCCAGCGTTCCCACCGGAATCGAACATGAACAGGCTTGACGCCGTTTCTTCGGAGTACTTCCCCAACGGGGCCACCTCGGTCGAGAACGACCTGGTCCTCCACTGGTACCCCAAGCGCATCACCGCGCGCTTCGGCCATTGCCAGAGCCTGCTTGAACTGGGCATTGGCCACGGCTTCACCACCGAAACCTTCGGCGCCCATACCGACCGCCATGTGATCGTCGAGGGCTCTCCCGCGGTGATCGAGCAGTTCCGCCGCAACCATTCCGACAGCCCGGCCGAGGTGGTCGAAGGGTATTTCGAGGAGTTCGACACCGACGAGCGCTTCGACGTGATCGTGATGGGCTTTATCCTCGAGCACGTTGACGATCCGGGGCTGCTGCTGGCGCGCTTCCGCCGCTTCCTCAAGCCGGGCGCGCGCATGTTCGTGGCGGTGCCCAATGCCAAGTCGATGAATCGCAGGCTGGGCCTGGAGCTTGGCCTGATCGACGATATCTACAGCCTGAACGCAAACGATATCGTGCTGGGACACCAGCGCCAGTTCTGCCGCGACACGCTGCGCGCGCTGCTGCAGGAGCACGGCTACGCCGTGGTGCACGAGGAGGGCATCTACCTTAAGCCACTGCCGCTGGCGGTGCTGAAGACACTGCCGGACATGGAAGCCAACCTGCAGGCCATGTTGAAGGTCGGGATCGACTTTCCGGACCTGTGCGTGGGCTTGCTGATGGAGGTAAAGCCGGCATGACCACAGCATTTGCCGCGGCGCCGGTCACGGTGGTGGTCACCGGTGTCGGCGCGATCATCGGGCAAGGCATCGTCCGCAGTCTGCGTGCGTGCGGCATGCCGGTGCGCGTGATCGGCGTGGACCGCAATGCCGAATCGATGGGCGCGTTCCTGTGCGATGCGTTTTACCCGAAGCCGGCTTGTAACGAGCAGGACGAAAGCTATCTCGCCTACTGGCGCGACCTGGTGGCGACGGAAGGCGCACAGTTGGTGATCCCGGGCATCGAGATCGATGTCGAGTACCTGGCCGGCCATCGCGCCGGATTCGCGGCGATGGGCGTCACGTTGTGCCTGAACACGGATGCGCTGATCGCACTGGGCCAGGACAAATGGGCGCTGGCACAGGCACTGGAGCGCGCCGGCGGCGAGCTGGCAGCGCTGGCGATCCCTGGCATGCTCGACAGCGACTGGGCCTCGTGCACCGCGCGGCTCGGCCCGCCGCCGCTGCTGTTGAAACCCCGGCACGGCAATGCCGGCCGCGGCATCGTCCGCCTGCACGACGACGTGGATCTCCGCTACTGGCGACACAAGGCGGGGCCGGGCTTCATGATCCAGCGCATCGTCGGCAGCGACGACGAGGAGTACACCGTTGGCGCGTTCGGCCTGGGTGACGGGGACATGCCGGCGCCCGTGGTGCTGCGCCGGCGCCTGTCGCCGGCGGGCAACACGGGCTATGCCGAGGTCGCCAGCGATGCCGCCATCGACCGCGCCACGCGCGCCCTGTGCGCGCACTTCAAGCCGCTTGGGCCCACCAACTACCAGTTTCGCAAAGAGGGCGACAGGCTCTTCCTGCTGGAGATCAATCCACGCTTCTCCAGCAGCACCTCCCTGCGCACCGCTTTCGGCTACAACGAAGCCGCCATGAGCCTGGCGTTCTACCTGCATGGCCGGCGTCCCGCCGACGCCGTGCTGGCACCGGGGCGGGCCTGGCGCTATTCCGAGGACTTTGTCAGTCATGATCGGCATCCTCTCTGACGTACATGGCAACCTGCCGGCGCTCAAGGCCGTGCTGGCGGCGGCGACCGAACTGGGCTGCCGCCGCTTGATTTCGCTGGGCGACGTGGTCGGCTACTACGCCCAGCCCGGCGAATGCATCGACCTGCTGCGCGAACACGGCGTGGTCAACCTGATGGGCAACCACGATCACTACATGGTTGAGGGCCTGGGCTGTCCGCGCTCGCGCGTGGTGTCGGAGATCATGACGTACCAGCGCTGCGTGGTGACGCCGGAGCAGGTCGAATGGCTGGCGGGTTCGTTGCCGATGCTGGAGGAGGACGGTAACCACTTCGTGCACGGCGGCTGCGAGGATCCGCTGGACCAGTACCTCTACCGCGTCTGCGAGGCAACCATCCCCGCGCAGGCGCGCCGCCTCTTCTCCGGCCATACGCACGTGCAGGTGCTGGCGGACTTCGGCGGGCGCCAGTACTGCAATCCGGGCTCGGTCGGGCAACCGCGCGACGGCGATCCGCGCGCGGCGTTTGCCGTGCTTGCCGACGACGCGGTGACGCTGCACCGCGTGGCCTACGACATCGACGCCACGGCCGCTGCCATGCGGGCCGCGGGATTCCCGCCGCATTATGCGGAGTGCCTGTACCTCGGCGCCCAGATCGGCGGGCGCATCGACAAGGTGACGATTGAACGCAGCAGCGACGCGGAGGTGGGCCAATGAGCGCGATCGTGACCGATGCCATGCGCGAGCAGTTTGCGCGCGACGGGGTGCTGGTGCTGCAGGGCTTCTACGATGCCGAGCGCGAGATCCTGCCGATCCAGCGCGCGGTCTACGAAATCATCGGGTTGGTGGCGGACCGGCACGGCGTGGTGCTGCAGCGCAAGGCCTTCTCGCCCACGCATTTCGATGCCGGATACAACCAGCTGACTTCTGTGGACCGCGCCTTCGGCGGCGAGGTCTATGATCTCGTCAAGCAGATCCCCGCCTTCGTTCGGCTGGTCTGTGCCGAGAAATCCGAGGCACTGTTCCGCGCCATGCGCGGCACGGATTTCGCCGGGATCGGCACCGCCAGCTATGGCATCCGCATCGACCGCCCGCATGAGGAGCGCTTCCGCAGCCATTGGCACCAGGAATTCATCTTCCAGCCGCAAAGCGTGGACGGCATCGTGTTCTGGAGCCCGTTGGCGGTGGTCACGCCGGAGTTGGGGCCGGTGGTGGCCTGCGTCGGCTCGCATCGCGACGGCATCCGCAAGGTCAACCGCACCGGCACCGGCGCCGCCAAGTCCGGCGCCTACAAGATCGGCATTGTCGACGACGAGGTAGTGGCAGCGGGCTACCGGCAGATCGCGCCGCTCACGCAACCCGGCGACCTGATCCTGATGGACTACCTGACCATCCACCAGTCCGGCTACAACGTCTCGGACCGGCCGCGCTGGTCCATGCAATCGCGCCTGTTCAATTTCCGCGATGCCTATGGCATGCGGCTGGGATGGAAGGCCTCGATCACCGCGGGCACGGAGGTGCAGGCGCTGTTTCCAGAATATTTCTCCGAGGAGTCACCATGACCTGTTCTTGCAACGTCTGCGGGAACGCGCTTGAGACGCCGATCTACGAATCGGCGGAAGATAGTTCGATCACCACCATGAACATCCTGGTGCCGGGCCGTACGCGCGTGTTCCTGTGCGGGCATTGCGGTCACCTGCAGACGGCCGAACTGCAGGACGCCGCCGACTACTATGCCAACGTCTACGCCATCAACCTGACCTCCGACGATGAAGACCAGCTCTACAAGATCGTCGACGGCCGGCCGGTGTACCGCGCGGACCAGCAGGCCGAAGTGCTGCTGTCCAAGCTCGATCTCTTCGACGGCTGCCGCATTCTCGACTACGGCTGCGCCAAGGCGCCCACGCTGAAGAAGGTGGTGGGGCGCGCCCCGCAGATCCGCCCGTTCTTGTTCGACGTCACCGACAAGTACCAGGCGTTCTGGCAGAAATTCCCCGGATTGGCCGGCTGGGCCTCGCACCAGACCGATCCGGCCTGGGCCGGCACGATGGACGTGGTGCTGTCGTTCTACGCGCTCGAGCATATTTCCTCGCTGCAGGATGCCGTCGCCAACATCAAGGCGCTGCTCAAGCCCGGTGGCATCTTTTACTTCATCGTGCCGAACGTGCAGCAGAGCCTGTCCGACTTCGTGGTGGCGGATCATGTCAACCACTTCACGGAAGAGTCGCTGCGCTACCTGCTGGGCGCACAAGGCTTCGACCGGGTGGAAGTCGATGCCCGCGCGCACGACGCCGCCTACGTCGTCACCGCTCGCCTTGGCGCTGCCGGTGCCGGCAAGCCTGTCATGCCGGCGCCCGGCGCGATCGCGCAGCTGGAGCGCGCGGCCAGCGAGATGTCGGAATACTGGTCCGGGGTGGCCGCGCGCATCCAGGCCTTCGAGCGCAGCCAGCCCGCCACGGCGGCCAGCGCGATCTATGGCGCCGGCTTCTTCGGCAACTTCATCGCCGCCACGCTGACGTCGATGTCCCACGTCAAATGCTTTATCGACCGCAACGCCCACCTGCAGGGCCGCCAGTGCCTGGAACGCGAGGTGGTGGCACCGGCCGCGCTTCCGGCACATGTCGGGCACGTTTACGTCGGGCTGAATCCGCGTATTTCTCGCGATGCCATCGGATCGATTTCCGAGTGGCAGGATCGCCAGCTGGAAATCTTCTATCTCTGATTAACATGAAGCGCATCCCTGTCTCCGGCCCGTCGATCACTGAGAAAGAGATCGCCTACGTCACCGATGCGGTGACCAACGCCTGGTACGCCAACGCCAACGTGTACAACGAGCGATTCGAGCGCGCCTTTGCCGAGTATCACGGCGTGCGCTACGCGGTGTCGCTGCCGTCGTGCACCTCGGCATTGCACCTGTCCCTGCTGGCGTTGGGGATCGGGCCGGGCGACGAGGTGATCGTGCCGGACTGCACCTGGATCGCCAGCGCGGCGCCGGTCAGCTACGTGGGCGCGACGCCTGTGTTCGCCGACATCGATCCGGCAAGCTGGTGCCTGTCCGCCAATTCCTTCGCCGCCTGCATCACGCCGCGTACCCGGGCGGTGATCCCGGTCGACCTGTATGGCAACGTGCCCGATTACGCGGCCCTGGGTGAAGTGGCGCAGCGGCACGGCATTGCCATCATCGAGGATGCAGCGGAGGCCGCAGGCACGCGCTTTCGCGGGCGCGCCGCCGGCACGTTCGGAGTGACCGGCACCTTCAGCTTCCACGGCTCGAAGACGCTGACCACCGGCGAGGGCGGCATGCTGATCACCGATGACGAAGCGGTCTACCGGCGTGTGCTGGTGCTGCGCGATCACGGCCGCCGCCCCGGCGACACCATGTTCGAGAACCATGAGGTCGGCTACAAGTACAAGATGAGCAGCATGCAGGCGGCGCTGGGCCTGGCGCAGATAGAGCGCGCCGAGGAGCTGGTGGCGCGCAAGCGCGAGATCTTCGGCTGGTACCGCGAGGCGCTGGCGGACTGCGGCGAGCTGGTGCTCAACAGCGAAGCGCAGGACGTGCGCAATACCTACTGGATGGTGACTGCGATCCTGCCAGCCCGGCTGGGCGGCAAGGCCGCGGTGATCCGCCGTCTGGGTGAGCAGGGGATCGACTGCCGGCCGTTATTCAGCCCGCTCAGCAGCCTCGAGGCCTATGCCGCCACGCCGATGGCGCAGGCGGCGCGTGCGCGCAACAGGGTGGCTTATGCCTTGTCAGAGCATGGCGTGAACCTGCCGTCGGGGCTCAATCTTGGGCGTGAGGACGTGGCGCGCGTCGCCGCGGCAGTGCGGGGCCTGCTTGCCGCCCCGGCCATGCAGGACGCGGCCTGACGCCACGAGGGCGGCGCCGGCACGCCGGTCCTGCTCAGCCTGCGGGCCGGAAAGCGGGGTCTGCCGCCTTGTCCTGCTCGAGCTGGTACAGCCAGGCCAGCAGCTCGGCCACCGCGACATAGAGCTGCGGCGGGATGTGGGAGTCCATATCCACCTGCATCAGCAGGTTCACCAGCGCCGGCGAGTCATGCACGTAGACGCCGGCCTCCTTTGCCCGCGCAACGATGGATTCGGCGGCGACGCCGTAGCCTTTGGCGACCACGCGCGGTGCGCTGTCGACATGGTCATACTTGAGCGCGACCGCCGCGCCGCGCGGGAGTTCGGCGTTGCTCATGGCGATGCCTTCGGCGCGCCGGTGCCTGCGACGAACTGAACGAGCTCGATGCCATTGGCGGCAAGGCGTTCCTGCAGCTTGCCGCGGGCATCGTCAAAGCGCGCGGCAACGCCGGAGGCGCCTGCAACCAGGCGCGCCCCGAGGCCACCAGGCGTCAGACTGAGCCGCGCTTCCACCGTGCCCAGTTCGGGCAGTTCCAGCAGCAGGCGCGTCGACCAGGTCTGGATCGCTTGGCCTGCGCGCGCGTCTTCGTCTTCGACCGACTCGCGGGTGATCGCCCACGCCATATGCGTGCCCGGCCAGGCTTCACCGATCCAGCGAAACTGCTGCGAGGCGAGCAGTTCGAGTTGCTGGCGTACCAGTCCCTCGGCGCCCGGATGCACAGCGGGACCGGCGGGCGCGGTGCCGGGCGGAGCGCTGTTCAGGACGTTGTCCTGGTGTTCTGCCGTGCGAACCGGAGCCGGCGGTGTTTCGCCGGCGCGGGCCATGGCCTGGTAGAACTGCGCACCCTGTTGCGGCGTGGCCGAAGGCCCGATGCCGGTTTGCGGGCCATGGGCCAGGCTGCGCGGGGCCAGCGCGCCCTGGTCGGCCGGGCTCGCATCCCGTAGTGATGAGGTTGTGTGGGCTTCCGCCGGACGGCCACGTATTGCCTCTGCCTGCGTCTCCGGCAGTGCCGCGCGCATGGCGAGCGCACGGGCGAGCGTATCGGCGGGGCTGCCGGTGGTCCCGCTCGCGGCCGCACCCGGGTCCGCACCAGAACCAGGACTGATCGCAGCGTCCGGCCTGGCCGCCGGAGCCGGCAGCAGCGCGACCGGCCGTCCCGGTGATTGATCCGGCGCGGCATCCTGCTTCGCCAGCGACGCCTGCGGCTCCTGCCTGACTGCCGTCAGCGTGCGCGCGCCGTTGACCCACTCGGCCAGGTGCGATTCATAGAAGAGGCCACTGTTGCCCACCAGCGCCGCGAGGGCCGTGGGCAACGCGGCGGCCCTTGCAGCGGTAGGCGGCGCCGGCATCAGCGTCGCATTGGCACGCGGCGCGCCTTCCTCAACCCTGCCGAACAGGTCCAGGATGGTACGGGCGGCAAAGCTCAGGGTTTCACGTGTCGAGGTGGTGCCGAGCGGACCGCTGCCAGGGACGGCACTGCCGGCTGTCTGCGCCTGCCGGCCCTGGATGGCGGCATTGCCGGCTTGCCCGGCGTTGCGCGTATTGGCCTCGGTGACATCCGGCGTGGGCAGCAGCGCGGCAAGCTTGTTGACCGACAGGGGTGGCCGTAGTGTCTGCGTATCGGGACGCGGAGTCAGTGCGGCGTCGGGAGGCAGGAGCAGGCCGGTCATGATGTATGCCAGTAAGACGAGAAGTCGCGATCGCGTGGCCGGCAGTCAGCACCCCGGGGGGCTGGGATTGGCTCCCGCGATGCGGCTCAGATGGCCACGCCGTAGGCCTGGCCGAGCTCCTGCTTGCGGCGCGAGCTGCCCAGCAGGGCTTCCAGCCGCGACATCTGCGGCATCACGATCTGGCGAATGGCCGCGTCGTGCGCAAGGATGCGTTCGAGCAGTTGATAGCGGCGGGTGCGCTCCTGCGCGGAGGGCACGGGATGGGGGCCGAGGGCGCGCAGCTGGTTGACCTCCGCCACGTAGACCTGCTGCAGCTCGCTCATCGCGTCCCAGTTGCCGGCGCGCGCCGCCTCCAGCATCTGCTCGGAGAGCAGCAGCAGCTCTTCGTAGCCGCGGGTGACCGGGCTCGACGCTTCCAGTTTGAACGGCATCTCAGTTCTCCATCAGCAGCAGGGGCGTCGGGGCTTGTGTCTGCGCCGGAGGCTGGTCGCCGATCTGCGCCCACGCCGAAGCGAGGTTGGCGAGCAGGCCGTCGACCTCGGTCAGCAGTGCGGGATCGTTGCGCAGGTTGGCCTGCATCAGCCGGCGCGACATATAGTCGTACAGGGCGGCGAGATCGGCGGCGATGTCGCCTCCGGCCTCATGGTCCAGTACCGCATTGAGGCCGTTGACGATGATGTCGATGGCCTTGGAAATGGCATTGCCCTTGGCCGGGATATCGCCGCCATCCATGTGGAAACGGGCGCTGGCGATGGCCGCGCGCGCTCCGTCGAACAGCATGACAATCAGCCGGTGCGGGCTGGCGCTCATGGCCCCGGTCTGGACCCCGACCTGGGAATAGGCGTTGATGGCGTTGCGCGCGTACATGACGATCGGCTCCGGTTAAGACTTACTTGCTGCTCGACGAGTTGTTCAGGGCATTGAACTGCTGCGTCAGGTAGCTGCTGGTGTTCTTCATCTGGGCCATGACCATGTCCAGCTGCGTGAACTGCTTGCGGTAGTTCTCGATGGTGGCGTTGACGCGGATCTCGGTCGCGGCGTACTGGTCGCTCAGGTCCTTGAGGCTGCGGTTGATGCCGTCCGTGGCTGCCGTGAGCGCGCCCTTGCTGCTGGTCAGCGCGGTGATGGTGGTGCTGAGCTGATTGCCGTAGCCGCTCTTGCCGTCTTCATTGCCGAACAGCGCCGCGACCCCGCTGGGGTTCTCGTTCATGGTCTTGGTCAGCTTGGCCGTGTCCAGCGACAGCGTGCCGTCGAGCTGGAAGGTCACGCCAACCTGCCCGAGCGTGGTAATGGCGCTGCTGCCGCTGCCCGGCTGGGGCGTGTTGAGCACGCCGCGCAGCTGCGACTGGACCACGCGCAGCACGGTGTCGCCCGTCAGCGCCGAACCGGTCTGCGAGCTTGGATCGTAGGCCGACAGGCTGGCGGCTGCCTTCTGCAGGTTGTTGTAGGCGGTGACGAAGGCCTGCACGCCGTTCTGGATCGCCGTGTTGTCGCGCTGGACCCCGACGTTGCTGGTGCCGGTCTGCACCAGCGACAACGTCACGCCCTGCACGGCGCCGCTGACCTGGTTGCTCGCGCTCTGTATGGCGATGTTGTTGACGGTCAGCTTGGCGTTCTGCGCGGCCACCGTCTGCTGCATGTTCTGCGCGGCCGCCGGATCGTTGGCGACCAGGTTGGAGAGCGCGTTGGTGCCGTCGCTCGACGTCACCGAGATCTTCATGCTGTTGGTCGCGCCGGTGGCGTTCGAGGTCAGCACCAGGCGGTAGGGCGTGCCCGAGCCGTCATTGATGATGCTGGCGGTCACGCCCGCGTTGGCCTTGTTGATGGCGTCGCGCACGCCTTGCAGCGTGTTGTTGCTGCTGTCGATCTTGATGTCGAAGCCGGTCGAGCCCGCGTTGGCGGTAAAGCTGGCGCCGCTGTACTTGCCATAGGTAGGGCTGGCCGGATCGATGTCCAGCGTGCCGCCGCTGATGGCGCCGAAGTCAATATGGATGGTGCCGGTGCCGATGGCGACGTCCTGCTTGGCCTGGCCGCCGCTCACCAGCGACTGGGCCTGCGCCAGCGCGGTGACATTGATCGCATAGTTGCCGGCCGCGGCGGTATTGCTGCCGGTGGCGGTCAGGACGGCGGTATTGCTGGAGGTCGCGGTGGACGCATTGAAGAAGCTCGGCTTGCTGAGCTGGTTGGCCGTGCCCTGGAACGCTGCCAGCATGCTTTGCAGCTGGCCGTACGCCGACAGCTTGGTCTGGTAGCTGGTCTGCTTCTGCTTGAGCGCCGTCAGCGGTGCCTGTTCGGCGGCGGTGAGATTGTCGAGCAGGGTGCTGAGGTCAAGGCCGGAACCGACGCCAAGGTTAGAGATTGTTGTCATGTCTTCTTGCTCCAGGGTGCTACTTCAATTCTGAGGCCGATGTTCTGCTACCAGGGCTCAGGCAGTCTGGTTCACGAACAGGCCTTGCAGCTGCGTCATGGCATCGGAGATGCGCAGCAGCTCTTCGGTCGGGATCTGGCGGATCACTTCGCCGCTGGCCTTGTCCATCACCTTGGTGATGACGCGGTGGCTGCTGCTCTCGATCTCGAACTGGACGCTGACCGACGCGGTGCGCAAGGCTTCAGTGAGACGTTCCAGCGCGGCGTCCAGCGATGGCAACGGCGGCTTGCCGTTCGCGGCCGAAGTTTCCGGCGCGGCCTGCGCGGCCTCGCCGGCAGGCATGCCGGGGACGCGGCGGTCCTGGCGCCCGGCAGGCTGGTTGGCCAGCGCGGGCGGCAGTACGGACGAAGGGGTAGCGGCAGTAGCCATGATCGTCTGGACTCGTCAGGTTCTTGGAATGCTTTCCCAGGGCCGGAGCCCTGGGGAAACATTCCATGCCGGAGCCGGGCGCGAGGCCCGGCTCCGGCGCTGTGCTTCAGTCGACTAACGTGTCGATTAACGCAGCAGCGACAGCACGCCTTGCGTGGTCTGGTTGGCCTGGGCCAGGACCGAGGTACCAGCTTGTTGCAGGATGTTGGCGCGGGTCATGTTCGACACTTCCGTTGCGTAGTCAGCATCCTGGATGCGCGAACGCGACGACGACAGGTTGGTAACCGTCGTGCCCAGGTTCGAGATGGTCGAATCCAGGCGGTTCTGGACTGCACCCAGCGAGCTGCGCAGGTCGTCCACCTTTTGCAGGGCGGCATCCAGCGTGGCCATCGGGGTTGCCGAAGCGCCGGCCGTCAGGTTGGCGGCGGTCAGCTTGCTGGTGTCGAGGCTGAAGGCGGCGGTGCCCGCGGTGGTGGAGGTGTCGGCGGCTGCCGGGTCCAGAGCCACGTAGGTGAACATCGTGGTGCCGCTGACGGCGCCCGACATGCCTTGGTTCTTCAGGGCCTGGGCTTCGGCAGCCGATGCCGGGGTGATCTGGACTTCAGCGAACCAGTTGCCGTTCTTGTCGACCAGGGCGTTGGCGCCGATCGAGATGCTGCCGGCTGCGATGCCCAGCGTGGTGGCCAGCGTGCCAGCGGTCTTTTCCGAAACCGTGCTGGTCGAGACGTTGGTGGTCGAGCCGTAGGCCTTCTGGAAGTCGGCGACGGCGGCGTCGGCCGTGGTGCCGACCATCGTTGCCGTGCCGCTGAACGTGGCGCCGGTCTTGGCTTGCGGGCCGTTCACGTTGAAGCTCTGCAGGCCCAGGGTCTTGGTGCTGATTTCCTGCAGGTTGATCGCGATGGTCTGGCCGTCTTGAGCGCCGACCTGGACGTTGATGGCCTTGGCGGTCGACGACAGCACCTTCACGCCGTTGAAGTCGGTTTGTGCCGACAGGCGGTCGATTTCCGACATGCGCTGGCCGATTTCATCCTGGATCGACTTCAGGTCGGAAGCCGAGTTCGAGCCGGTGGCAGCCTGAACCGACAGTTGACGGATACGCTGCAGGTTGTTGGTGACTTCGGTCAGCGCGCCTTCGGTCGTCTGAGCCAGCGAGATACCGTCGTTGGCGTTGCGCTGGGCTTGCGTCAGGCCGTTGATGTTCGAGGTGAAGCGGTTCGCAATGGCCTGGCCGGCGGCGTCGTCCTTGGCGCTGTTGATGCGCAGGCCCGACGACAGGCGCTGGATCGCCGTGTTCAGCGACGATTGCGAAGCGTTCATGTTGTTCTGAGTCATCAGAGACAACGAGTTGGTGTTAATGACTTGCGCCATGGTACGACTCCTATATGCAAAGTTTTGGGCATTCCGGCTAGTGCCGTAACGTTGGCTGCCTGCTTTGCAGGGCGTAGAGTGCCTCCGTTGCTTGGGTTATCGACCGGGCTCGGCAAAGGTTTAGAGTGATCTCTGCGATAGTTCGAGGGGTGTCGACGGGCGAACGAAGGGGTCCCGCCGGGTGGCGCGGGACGGGTGGAAGTGCGTGGCAGGGGCGTTGCAGGGGCGTGGCAGGGGCGTGGCAGGGGCGTGGCAGGGGCGTGGCAGGGGCGTGGCAGGCGCGCCGGCGGCGCCAGCCTCAGCGCCGCTTGCGGGTGCGCGGTATATAGATAGGCACGAAGTCCGGCCGGGTCACCGGCGCGGGCAGTTCGGGCACGTCGGCGCCCGGGGTGCCGGGAGCGGCGGCCGGCGTGATCAGCGCAATGGCTTGCTTGTAGACCAGGGTGGGCTGGCTGTCGTCCAGTTGCCGGCCGAGCAGCAGCATGTAGTCGTCCGTGGCCAGGACGATGCCCTGCAGCCGCGTGCCATTGGACAGGTGCACGACCACCGGGGCGCGGCTGTTGGAATGTGCCGCGAGTTGCTGGAACTGCGTCTGTTTGCGGCGAGTTCGCTTGGGCCCGCTTTCCTTCTTCTTCACAACGACTCCGGAAGAGCCCACAAGGGTTCTGGCGGCTGATAACGGTCCGTTGGCCGGCGGCATGGGGAGCGGCACGGCCAAGGCGGCAGGAGAAACATCCGCTCTCGGTACCGGCTGTGGGGCTGGCCGTCGGGGCCACGGTGTCGCCGGGCCCGGCGCTCGGACCCCGGGACGTCACGCAGGTGCCGGCGGTTGGCGCTGCCAGAAGAGAAGGGGAGTACTTCAGGTTCGAGGGTAACAAAGTTTTACAAACCTTGACGGGCGGAGCATCGTTGTGCAACTAGAGGCGCCGCTCTACAAAAAACCTTGCTATCTCGTGCGGGGTATTGTAACAGACTTCGCGTCCGCACAATCTTGCGGTGGGCGAGCGGGCGCGAGCCCAGTCGTGCCATGGAATCTGAGGAAAATCGCCAACCCCTGCTATATGCCCGATGTGGCATCGGGGTGCAAAATACTAAAAGTGCGCAAACAGGCCCTTACTGTCATAAGGGAATCCCCTGAAAGAAACAGGATTTACACCTCATGTAAGCGCGTTTATATTCATCACCAGAGCCATTTGGCTCAAGCAGTCCTGGAAAGCCCACGAGCACCCCGCGCGTGGGCTTTTTTTTTGGGGGGGGGCCACGTCGTTCGGGCCGCGCTCTATGGCGCTGCGGTCAGAATTAACCGACCGTTCGGAATGCCCACCGAGATTAGAAGCCGCCGCGGCTTTGCGCAAACCTCCGAATAGCGGGTCCGAATAGCGGGGGTTTTTGCCATCAATTCTCATTTCCCTTCAAGAAGTGTCCGCTGGACGCCGATAGACCGCCAGCGCTGCCGCTTGGCTGGCAGGACCGCGCTCATACGGACAAAACATATCCAGTTCAGGAGGGAGCGTTGTGATGGCATGGTTCCGAAACCTTGGCGTAGGGGTTCGCATGTCCCTGGCCTTTTTCCTGGTGGTGGTGCTGCTGGTGGGCATCGCCGTGGCGGGCGTGGCTGCCCTGGGCGGCATGAACGACGCGATGCGCATGACCGTGGAGGGGCGCCTGCTGAAGGTGCTCGACCTGAACCGGGTCAAGGAAGACGCGCAGGAGATCGGCATCATGGTGCGCGACGCCACCCTGACCGAAGATCCCGCCATGGCCGCGCAGAACGCAGCGCGCATCCAGGCGCTGCGCAAGGACATGCACCAGGCGCTGGAGGCGATGGTCAAGGCGATGGCCGCGACCGGCCGCGCCGACCTGCAGAAGCGCTTTGCCGACCTGGACGCGGCGCGCCAGGCCTACGACGGCCAGCTCGACATGGTGTTGCGCCAGCTGGGCGCCGGTGCGTTCGCCGGCGCGCGCGCCGCGCTGGTGGTGACGATGCCGGCCGCGCAGGGGCCATATTTTGAGCAGCTCGACGGCATCGCGGCGATGGGCCGTGCCGGCGCGGTCGAGGCGGTGAAGGAATCCGGCGCCAGCTATGCCTGGACCCGCAACCTGCTGCTGGGCATGGCGGCGGCCGCGGTGGCACTGGCCGTGGTGCTGGGCATCGCCATCACCCGCTCGGTCACGCGGCCCGTGCGCCAGGCGCTGAGAGCGGCCGAGGCGCTCGCCACCGGCAACCTGCGCTACCGCGTCGCGGTGCGCAGCCGCGACGAGACCGGGCGCATGCTCGCCGCGCTGGAGCGTGCCTTCGGCCACCTGTCGGGGCTGGTGCAGGGGATACAGCGCGCCTCGGGCTCGATCGAGGGCGCCACGCGCGAGATCTCGCGCGGCAATGCCGACCTGTCGCAGCGTACCGAGCAGCAGGCCGCGTCGCTGCAGCAGACCGCGGCGTCGATGGAGCAGCTCACCTCGACCGTGCGCCAGAACGCCGACAACGCGCGCCAGGCCAGCCAGCTGGCGGTCAACGCCTCGGAGGTCGCTTCCGAAGGCGGCCGCGCCGTGCGCGAGATGGTGCAGACCATGGACAGCATCTCGAAGTCTTCGTCGCAGGTGGCGGAAATCACCGGCGTGATCGAGAGCATCGCCTTCCAGACCAATATCCTGGCGCTCAACGCCGCGGTGGAAGCCGCGCGCGCAGGCGAGCAGGGGCGCGGCTTTGCCGTGGTGGCGACCGAGGTGCGCAGCCTGGCGCAACGTTCCTCGGCGGCGGCCAAGGAGATTGCCGAGCTGATTGGCGGCTCGGTGCGCCAGGTGCAGGAAGGCGCGCGCCAGGCCGAGCAGGCCGGCCGCACCATGGACGACATCGTCGGCGCCGTCGGGCGCGTGACGCATATCATCGGCGAAATCTCGGCGGCCAGCACCGAGCAGACCGCCGGCATCGAACAGGTCAGCCTGGCGGTCACGCAGATGGAAGGCGTGACCCAGCAGAACGCCGCGCTGGTGGAGCAGGCCGCCGCGGCCGCGCACAGCCTGCTGCACCAGGCCGACGGGCTGGTGACCGAGGTCGGGCGTTTCGAGGTGGAAGCGGAGGCGTCGCAGGCGCCGCACGAGGCGGCTGCCGCGATGGCTGCAGCCGTTCCCGTGGCCGCCCCGCGTCCCACCCCGCGTCCCCCGCCGCGCATGAACCCCCGCACCGCCCCGCCGGCCAGGGCCGCGGCCCCGGCCATGCCGGCCGAGCCGGCACCGGTTGCCCCGCGCACCGCGCGGCCCGCGCCGGTACGGGCGCAGCCCGCCGCCCGGGCAACAACCGCCGCCGCGCCCGCACGCCGGCCTGCACCGGCCGCTGCGCAATCCAGACCGCCCGCACCGCAATCCAGGCCAGCCGCCGGGCGCGCGCCGGCAGTCCCCGCCGCGACCCGTCCGCCGGTCGAACGCAAGCCGCAAAAATCCGTGCTGCCTGCGCGGGCGCCGGCCACCCCGACCCGCCAGCGCCCGCCCGTCACCCACCGCCGCCAGGAGCCGGTGCTGCAAGCGGCGCCGCGCCGGCACGCGGGACAGCCCGCCATGGCCGACGCGGGCGAATGGGAAACCTTCTGACTGGGTAGCAGCATCGGCACCGGCACCCCCGCCAGCAACGGCTGCCCGAAGCGCCTACAATAGGCGCTCTCCTTGACTACGCAACAAGAGCAGGCCCGGCCACCACGCAGCGCCCCCGTACCCCAGGTACCGTTGCGCCCGGCCGCGATCCCGCCGTCCGCAGGTGCCCATGACCGCCGTCTCCCCCCAGCCGCCGCAGCCTGCGGCCGCCAGCGCTTCCGCTTCCGCTTCCACTACCGCCTCGCTTCCGCCGGTACCGGTCATGCAGGTGATCTTCGGGCTGATGCTGGCGATCCTGCTGGGGGCGCTGGAGCAGTCCATCGTCGCCGTGGTGCTGCCCGATATCGCATTGCAGCTCAACGGATTCGACAACATGGCGTGGGTGATCTCCGCCTACCTGGTGGCGTCCACGGTGACCACGCCGATCTACGGCAAGCTCTCCGACGTGCTGGGCCGGCGCTCGGTCCTGTCCTTTGCCATTGTGCTGTTCCTGCTGGCTTCGGTCGCGTGCGCGCTGGCGCAGACCATGCCGCAGCTGATCCTCGCGCGCATCCTGCAGGGCCTGGGCGGCGGCGGCCTGCTGTCCGTATCGCAGGCGACCATTGCCGACGTGGTGCCGCTGCGCGAGCGCGGGCGCTACCAGGGCTATGTCAGCGGCGTGTGGGCCGTGGCCAGCATGGCGGGGCCGGTGATCGGCGGCTATCTTGCGCACTTCCTGTCGTGGCGCTGGATTTTCTGGATCAACCTGCCGCTGGCGCTGCTCGCGCTCGTGACCGTGCGTCGTGCGCTGCGCCACCTGCCCGCGGGCGGGCGCCGGCACCGCATCGACTATATCGGCGCGCTGCTGTTCGGCGCGGGCCTGAGCGGCGTGCTGGTGTTCCTGACGCGGCTCGGGCAGGGGCAGTCGCCGTGGCGGCCCGACACGCTGGCGATGCTGGTCGCGGGGCTTGCCGCGCTGGTGCTCTTCGTCTGGCAGGAGCGCCGCGCGGCCGACCCGGTGATCCCGCTGGCCATGCTGCGCGTGCCGACCGTGGCGATCTGCTGCATCACGCTGTTCCTGTGCTTCTTCCAGCTGATCGCCATGTCGGTGCTGCTGCCGCTGCGCTTCCAGGTGGTGGGCGGCGCGCAGGCCGATGCCGCGGCGCTGCGGCTGGTGCCGCTGACGCTGGCGATCCCGTTCGGCGCGTTCGCGGCCGGGCGGCTGATGTCCTGGAGCGGGCGCTACAAGCCGCTGCAGATGGCGGGTTCGCTGGTGGCACCGCTGGCGATCGTGGCGCTCGCCTTTGTCGACCCGCGCTCGGTATGGCTGAGCGCGCTGGTGATGGTGGCGCTGGGCTTCGCGATCGGCCTGCAGCTGCCCAGCGGCCTGGTGGCAACGCAGAACGCCGTGCCGCTGCAACACGTGGGCGTGGCCACCGCGCTGACCGGATTCTCGCGCATGCTGGGCGGCGCGGTCGGCGTGGCGGTGCTGACCACGGTGCTAATCGCGCTGCTGCGGCACGGCGGCGTGGCGATGACGGACCTGGGCGGCGGCGAGGACATCCTGATGCAGATGTTCCACCGCGTGATGGCGGGCGGCCAGGCCGATGGCGATACCGCCGCGGTGCGCCAGGCCGCGGAGCACGCCTTCCGGCTGTTGTTCCTGATGAGTGCGGGGGTATCGCTGCTGGCGCCCTTCCTGGTGGCGCGGCTGCCGGAGAAGGTGCTGCGGGGCAGCCCTGGCAGCACCGCCAGCGCAGCGGCTGCCGCGGAATAGCGCAGCGCAGTCGCGCGCTCAGCCGGCAGGGGCCCCTTCGCCGCGGGCCACGCGTCGCCGCGCGCGTGCCGCCAGGCCGGCTCCCAGCACCCAGCGCAGCGCCGGCGCCAGCACGCGCATGCCGGCCAGCGCGGCGGGGCGCCGTACCGACGGCCCGTCCAGGTCGAGCTCGTGCTGCGCCCACTGCGGCAGCAGTGCAATGCCCGCATCGGCCATGATGCGCACCGCCGGCTGCAGCAGCGGGTTGGCGACCGGCATCCTGCGCACCAGCCGCACTACCTCGCGGGTGCGCTCGCTGGCCTGCAGCTGTTGCCGCATCGCTTCCAGGTAGGCCTGCACGGCGGCACGCGAGCGCGGCACACCGGTGGCGCCCAGCATCAGCGCGATGCGCGCGACCTCGTCGTAGTAGCGGTCCTGTTCGGCCTCGCCGAGCGGTCCGACATAGCGCAGGTAACCCGCCATAAAGCTCGACACCTCGGCCACGTGCACCCATGTCAGCAGCGCCGGGTCCGAGGCTGCATAGTGCCGCCCGTCCGGCGCCACGCCCACCACGCCGGCATGGATGCGCCGCACGCGCTGGATCAACGCCATGGCATCGGCACGGCTGCCGTAGGTGGTGCCGGCAATGAACTGCGCGGTGCGCCCCAGGCGCCCCTGCATGTCGGTGCGAAAGCTCGAGTGGTCCCACACGCCGGCCAGCGCCAGCGGATGCAGCGTCTGCAGCAGCAGCGCGCTGACGCCGCCGGCGAGCATCGAAGGGAAGTCCGCGTGCACGCGCCAGCAGACCGCGTCCGGGCCGAACAGGCCGGGGTCGCCGGGCGGGTTGTCGTAGTCGAGGCTCAGGCCGGAGTTGCTGCGCGTGAGCGCGCGCACGTGCGCGCCGGCACGCTCGCGCAGCTTTCTGGAGAGATGGTCTAGCGGACCGCGCTTGCGCTGCGGAGGGCGGCCGGCGGCGGGGTCGGTAAAGCTGGACAAGAGCGGTGGCGCTGCAAGGAGGATGTCACGGCCAGCATACACGGGATGCGACCGGCGTGCCCAGGCCGTGCCGCCGTCGCGGCTACACAAAAAGGGCCGGGGCCCCCTTGCGGGAGTTCCGGCCTGTCAATTTCCGGCGTATGCCCCTGCGGCAACACCGCATGTTGCTGCCGCACATACCCGGATAGCTGCTGTTGTCGTCAGCTACTGGGGTTGGTTGACTGGCTTACGGCTGGCGTTGTCCGCCCTGACCGCTTTGCTGGCCACCTTGCTGGCCACCTTGCTGGCCACCCTGGCCGCTTTGCTGACCGCTGCGTTGACCGCCTTGCTGGCCCGGTTGCGAGCTGCCGCGATCCTGCTGTTGCTGTTGATCCTGCTTGCGATCCTGGTTACCCATCTGACCGCCGCCTTGTTGTTTATCTGGCTGTTGTTGGCTGCCGCGTTGGCCCGTCTGCGACTGTTCCTGTTGCTTCTGGCCCGACTGCGATTGACCCGGCTGTTGCTGCTGTCCCATTGCTAGTCTCCTTGGCGCGGCGAACTGCCGCATAGCCTGTTTCGCAATCGCCATGCCAAGCACGACAGCACCCGCGCGCCGCCCGTCCCGGGTCGCATGGATCGGATAAGGCACTGCGGCAGGTAGTCCGGTTTTACAACAGGTGGCCCGATTTACACACGCGGAGCGTCGTAAGGCATGCGTGACGGCCCAAGGTCACGCGGGTACGGAGCTTGCACAAAAATGCCTTACCAGTGGTTCGCGCGGCGTGCGAGTCAGGCGTAGCGGCAAACGCACTGGGAACCCGTACAGGAGAAAGCCATGCGAATTCCCCGAACCTCCGCGCGCACTTGGCGGATGGCCTGTGTATCCGCAGCGCTGGCGGCGGCTGCCGGCAGCGCGCTGGCACTCGACAAGAGCGGCCTGATCTTCGTTGCGGCGGACAATGCGCCCGCGGCGCCTGTCAATTCCGCACCGGGCATGCCCGGACGCGCCGACCCCGATCGCGGTGCCGGTCAGGACGAGAGCGTCGACAAGGCCAAGCAGGCGGTCGAGGACGGTGCCATCACCACCAAGATTAAGACCAAGCTGCTGGCGACCAAGGATCTGAAGTCCACCGACATCCATGTGAAGACAACCAATGGCAAGGTCGATGTGACCGGCACGGTGCCCAGCAAGCAGCAGCACGACATGGCGCTGGATGCGATCCGTGGTGTGGAGGGCGTGTCGTCGGTGAATGACAACTTGAAGGTGTCGGCGCGGTGAGGGGGGGCAGGGGGAGAGGGCAGGGGGCGCTTCAAGCGCGTCGAGCTGGATAAAACCGAACGCCCCGCTTGATGTGGTTCCTAGCTAGACCACCCCGGTCCCTCTCCCCCTGAGGCCATGAGGGGAGAGGGAGAACACCTTGCTTAGGCAAGCTCGGGCGGCGTTGGCGCACTCAAAACCGATCTCCTCTTCCGCGTCGGAGTTCGTTGGCGCTACGCCGCCTGCTTCCTCCGCGCAGTGCCGGTGCTCTTGCGCGCCGCCGGCGCGCGTTTCGCCGGCGCATGCTTGGTGGCCGTGCCGGCACGCTTTGCCGGCGCCGCAGCCCGTTTGGCCGTCGTTTGTTTCTTGGCCGCCGCATGGCGCGCAGGCGCCTTGCGGCGCGTGCGGCCTTCGCTCTCGATCTCCTCTTCGGCGTCCTCGGCTTCGGCCTTTGCCCGTCCCTTGCCGCGCGCCGGCTCTTCCTCCGCCTTGCCGCCCTTGCCGCGGTGATCCAGGCTCTTGCGCAGCAGCGCCACCATGTCGATGACCTTGGCCCCCTGGCGCGGGGTCTCTTCCTCTGCTGCGGGCTGTGTCAGCTGGTGGGTCTTGCCGGATTCGATCTTTGCCTCGATGCGCGCCATCAGGTCGTCGCGGTAAGTGTCGCGGTATTGCTCGGGCTCCCAGTCTTCGCTCATGTCCTTGACCAGCTTGGTCGCCATCTCGACCTCGCGCGCGTGCGCGCCGGTGGCCTTGCTCCTGGCCGCCTTGGGCAGGCGCAGTTCGGAGATCGGCAGCACTTCGTCGGCGAAGCGCATGGTGTTGAGCACCAGCGCATCGTCGTGCACCAGCACCGCGGCGAGGTGCTGGCGCGCACGCAATACCACCAGCGCCAGCGCGGCGCGGCCGGTGCGGCGCATGGTTTCGTGCAGCAGTGCGTAGCCGCGCTCGCCGCGCTTGTCGGGCTCAAGGTAGTACGGTGTGTCGAAGTAGTAGGGCGGAATGTTTCCCGCCTCGACAAAGCTAACGATATCCACCGTCTGCGTCGCCTCGACATTGGCCTGGCGGAAATCCTCGTCGTTGAGCAGCACGTACTCGTCCTTGGCGTACTGGTAGCCCTTGACGATATGTTCCTTGTCGACCGGCTTGCCGGTGCTCTTGTTGATGCGCTGGTAACCCACCGGCGCCATGTCGCGCACGTCCAGCAGGTCCAGGTCGAGCGTCTGGTTGCGCGACGCGGGCCGCAGCACGACAGGAATGTTGACGAGGCCAAAGGTGATGGCGCCTTTCCAGATGATGCGGGACACTTCACGGCTCCTTTGCGCTAAGCGCGCGGGCGCGCGCTGGCACGGCTTGCACGTTGCGGCGGCGCAGGCGGCGTATCGCCGGGAGGCGGGTCGGACACGGGTTCGGGTTCGGGCGTGCCCGGAGGCTGCTCCGGCGGCGGGCTTTCAGGCTTGCGCGTCGGGATGTCGGGTTCAGGCGTGGTATGCACGGAGGCTCCTTGTTGCAGGGTGGTTCGGTTGCGGCTGCTACGCGCGTTCGGTGTCAAGCGCATCCAGCAGCCGCATCAGCGCGTCGAGGTCGGCCGGCTTGACCAGGTGCTGGTCGAAGCCCGCTTCCAGCGCGCGGCGGCGGTCTTCGGGCTGCCCGAAGCCGGTCAGCGCGACCAGCGTGGCGCCGCGCATTTCGGGCAGCGCGCGCAGCCGGCGCGCGGTCTCGAAGCCGTCCATGGCGGGCATGCCCAGATCGAGCAGCACCACCTCCGGCCGTGCAGCGGGCGCGCGCGCCAGTGCGCTGGGCCCGTCGGGGGCGGTCACCACGGTATGGCCGAGGGTCTGCAGCGTCATGGTCATGGCCTCGAGCGCATCGACGTTGTCGTCGACCACCATGATCCGGCGCGGCACGCCGCTGCGCGGCGCGGCCTTGCCGGTGCCGGGATGCCACTTCTGCCAGGGCTCCACCGGCAGCGTCACCGTGAAGGTGCTGCCCTGTCCGGGGCCGGGGCTATGGGCGCGGATCACGCCGCCATGCAGGCGCACCAGTTTCTGCACCAGCGTCAGCCCGATGCCGGGCCCCTCATGGGGGAAGGCGCCGTGCGCAGGCTCGGGAGGCGCGCCGTCTTCAGGCGGCGCCAGCGGATCGAACAGCTGCCGCTGCAGCGCCTCGGACAGGCCGGTGCCGTTGTCGCGCACATTGACGATCACGTGGCCCGCGTCGTCGAGCGTGGCATCCACCGTGATCTGTCCGCCCGCGGGCGTGTAGGCCGCGGCATTGTGCAGCAGGTTGCTGAAGATCTGCGTAAGCCGCACCAGGTCGCCGCGCACCGGCAGCGGCTGCTCGGGCAGCGACAGGCGCAGCGTGTGGCGGTAGGCGTCCAGCACCGGGCGCACCGCCTCCACCGCCGTATTGAGCGCCGTGCGTAGTTCCACCAGGTCCTGGCGCAGAGTGATGCGGCCTTGGTTGAAGCGCGAGATATCGAGCAGTTCGTCCACCAGCCGCGTCAGGTGGTGCAGCTGGCGGCCGATGACGTCGCGCGCGCGGAACATGTCCTCGCGCGACGGCGACAGCTGCTGCAGCAGGTCCGCGGCGCTGCGCAGCGGCGCCAGCGGGTTGCGCAGCTCATGCGCGAGCATCGCCAGGAAGCGGTCCTTGCGCCGTTCCTCGTCGCGCAGCGCGCGCTCGGCACGGTTGTGCTGCGTCACGTCCTGGCAAGTGCCGGCGATGCGCAGCGGCGGGCTGTTTTCGGCGCCTGCGGGTTCCGCGTCCTTGCTCGCGCCGCGCACGGGGAAAGCACGCGCGCGGATTTCGCGCAGTTCGCCGTTCGGGCGTGTCATCTGGAACTCGATATCCATGCGGCCGTCGCTCAACATGCGTTCGAACGCGGCTTCGACGCGCGCGCGGTCGGCGGGCACCAGGCGGTCGAGGCAGCGGCGCGGATCTTCCATCAACTGTTCGGCGGAATGGCCCCACAGCACCGCGAACGAACTGCTGACGAACAGCAGGCGCTTTGCCGCGGGATCCAGGATCCAGACCACGTCCGCCATCGATTCGGCCAGCTGGCGGAACATGTCTTCATTCTCGTGCAGCGCCTGCGAGGTGCGGTGGTAGGCGTCCTCGGCGCCGCGCAGCCGCAGCAGCGCATGGATGCTCGACAGCACTTCCTCGGGCTCGGCGGGTTCGACCAGGTAGCCGTCGGCGCCGCAGTTCAGCGCCTCGACCCGCTGGCGCGACTGCGCCAGGCCGGGCGAGGTCAGCAGCACCAGCGTGCGCGCGGTCTGCGGATCGTCCTTGAGCAGCCGGCATACTTCCAGCCCGCTGATATCGGGCAGGCGCGCCGACAGCAACACCAGCGCCGGCGCGTGCTGGCGCACCAGCGACAGCGCCGAATGACCGGTGGAGGCTTCGATCACGGAGAACTCGCCGCGATGCAGGATGCGGCTCTTGACGTAGCGCGGCCCCTCGCGGTCGTCGACGTTGAGGATAAGGGGTGCGGGGGTAGGGGTGTGCGCATTCATGGCGTCACGCAACCGCGCGCTGGCGCGCCGGTCGATAACCCAACGTGGGCGCCGGGGACGCCCCACACCAGGTTGACGTGTAAAACCGCACCGGCCGGGTCTGGTCATTTGTAATTGTTGCACCGCTGGCGCGCCTGCTGGTTGTAGCAATTACATACGTACAGAAGTGATCCATCTTCATTCCCCCTTTGGCGTCCGCATGGCCGCGGTCTTCACTGAGGCCGTCATTGCGTGGCACTGGCAAGAGGCGTGCCGGCAGGCGGCGCGTGGGCCGCTTGCGGTCATCATTCCTTGTCACGAAGCCCTCCGGTGCCTGGCTTGCTCACTTGCGCGCGGCTTCGCCGCTATGGGCTTCCGCGCTTGGCGCGGTGCCGCCATGCGGGCCAGCGGTGCCCGGCGCCTCGGCCGCCTTCTGCGGCATCTTGCCGGCTTCGGTGGTGCCGCCCCCGCTGCTGCCCTTGCCGAAGCGAGCGGCCAGCTGGTCCTGGACGCGCGCGAGCGCGTCGGCCTGCAGCTTGGCCGCTTCGGCCTCCTTGGTCTTCTTGCTCTCCGCAGCGGCTTGCTGCTCAGGCGTAGGCGCGGGCAGGCGCGCCTGCACCGGGCAGGCCGCGAATGACAGCATCGCGCAGGACACCAGCAACCGGCGCAGTGCGCGGCTGCTACGCGGCGGGGAGGCATCCGCCGCGCGGGCGGCACGTATCGTCCGGGGAATGGCAAGTCGGCCCATGGCAGCGTCCTCCTGTATTCCGTGTCGTCGGCACTACTGGCAGTGCCGCGGGATGCACCCGTTTCGGGTGTGTTCACGGAGCGGAAGATGGCAAGAAATGTGCCGCTCGATGTTGAAGCCACCTGTTGCGCCACGAGCCGGGGCTTGCCCGGCATCGCTAACGCGCCTGGCCGAGCCTTGCCGCTGCCCGCGTGATCGCCTGGCGTGTGCCCGCGTAGTCCGCCCAGGGGTCGTCCTTCTCCAGCGCTTCCAGTCTTGGCTCGACGTTGGCCACGGTCCATTGCGCCGCGCTTTCCAGCATGTCGAGTTCTTCCCACGAGACCGGGATCGACACTCCCAGCCCGGGCCGCGCGCGTGCGGAAAACGCCGCCACCGTCGTGGCGCCGAGGCCATTGCGCAGGTAATCGATGAAAATCTTGCCTACGCGGTTACGCGCGCCGCTCTTGGCAACGAAGCGCTGCGGGATGGTGGCGGCGACGTGGCGCACCACGTCCTGCGCAAAGTCCTTGAGCTCGTCCCAGCCCGCGCGCGGCGTGACCGGCACCACCACGTGCAGGCCCTTGCCGCCGCTCGTCTTCAGGAAGCTGGCCAGGCCCACTTCGTCGAGCAGCGCCTTCATCAGCGCCGCGGCCTCCTGCATTTGCGACCACGGCACGCCTTCACCCGGGTCCAGGTCGAAGATGATGCGGTTGGGCCGGTCGATGCTGCGCTTGCTGGCGTTCCAGGTATGGAACTCCACCACGTTGAGTTGCGCGGCCGCGACCAGCGCCTGTTCCGAGACGATCTCCAGCAGCGCGGGATGCCCCGGCCACAGCCCGGGATCGAGCACGTTGATGCCGTCCACGCGCAGCGTGTCGCCATGCCGCTGGAAGAACTGCTCGCCGGCCACGCCCGAGGGCGCGCGCACCATCGCGATCGGGCGCCCGCGCAGGTGCGGCAGCATCAGCGCCGCGGCGCGCTCGTAGTAGCGCACCAGGTCGCCTTTGGTCAGGCCCGAGTCGGTGTCGATCACGCGCCCGGCATTGCTGATGGCGACCTTGCCGCCGGCGGCGGTGGGGCGCTTGCCCGCGGCGCCCGCTTTCGTCTTTGCCCCGGTCCCTGGCTTCTCGCTGACGGCTTTGGCAGTCTCCTTGGTGATCTTTGCCGCGGCCTTGCCCTTCGCGGCAGGCTCGGCGGGGCGTTCCACCGACACCGCGCTCGCGGGTTTGTCGCTGCGCAGGCCATGGAAGACGGCATGGCGCACACGGCCTTCACGCGTCCAGTTGCCGAACGACACCTCGGCCACCAGTTTTGGCCGCACCCAGTGGCCCTTGACGCCGGCGGGTACCGTTTCGAACGGGGGGTCATCGGCGCGCAGCGCGTCGAGCTGCTTGCGCAGCTCGCCCAGCATGCGCGTGTCGAAGCCGGTGCCGACGTTGCCGGCGTAGCGCAGCCGCCCGCCGCTGTCGTGGACGCCGAGCAGCAGCGAGCCGATGCCTTCGCGGCTGCCCCTGGGGTCGGTGAAGCCCGCCACCACGAACTCCTGGCGCAGCGTGCATTTGAGCTTGATCCACGTATTGCTGCGCGCGCTGACATAAGTCGAATCCGCGCGCTTGCCGATCACACCTTCCAGCTTCATGCGGCAGGCGGCCTCGAGCATCTCGTCGGGGCCCGCTTCAAAGTCCTCGCTGAACTGCAGCCGCGCCGAGGTGTTGTGCTCGAAGATCCGCCGCAGCAGCGCGCGCCGCTCCACCAGCGGCACCTTGCGCAGGTCATGGCCGGCAAAGTACGGCAGGTCGAACACGAAGTACTGGATCGCTTCCACCCGCGAGGTGTCGAAGGCGTTCTGCAGCGCCTGGAAGTCGGTCTCGCCATGCTTGCCGATCACCACGATCTCGCCATCGAGCCAGCCGTCGGGCAGCCCAAGCGCGCCGACGTCGCGCGCCAGCGCGCGCAACTTAGTGGTCCAGTCATGGCCTTGGCGCGTGAACAGGCGCACATCCTTGCCGTCGATGAGCGCCAGCAGCCGGTAGCCATCGAACTTGATCTCGTAGTGCCAGGCCTGGGAATCGGACGGCGGTTTTTCCACCAGCGTGGCGAGCTGCGGCGCCAGCGCCAGCGGCAGCGCCGCGCGTGTGGCGCCGTGCGGAGGCTTCAGGGCCTTCAAGGCGGTGCCTGTCGGTGCGGCTTCCGCGTCGTCAGGTTCCCGCGCGCGCTTTGCCTTGCCGGTGGTGGAGCGCTTTGCCGCGGCCTTGCGTTCGGTGCCACCCAGCACGCTGTCAGGCATGGCCTCGACCACATCGAACTCCGACGCCGGCACCGCGGCCTCGTCGCGTTCCTTGATCAGCAGCCACGCATCCTGTTCGCCCTGCGCCTTCTGCCGGCTGCCGTGCATGCGCACCAGCGTCCAGTGCCCATGCAGCTTCTCGCCGCGCAGCTCGAACTTCAGCTTGCCGGCGCGATACCCGGCTTCGGCGTCGCCCACCGGCACCCAGGTGCCGCGGTCCCAGACGATCACCGTGCCGGCGCCATAGTGGCCGGCGGGGATCACGCCCTCGAAGCCGGCGTAGTCCATCGGATGGTCTTCGACATGGACGGCCATGCGCTTGTCGGCCGGGTCCAGGCTGGGGCCCTTGGGCACCGCCCAGCTCTTCAGCGTGCCACCCAGCTCAAGGCGGAAGTCATAGTGCAGCCGCCGCGCGGCGTGCTTCTGGATCACGAAGGACAGCTCGCCGGCGCGCTTGCGGGGCGCGGGCCGGGCGCGCGCCGCGGCGCCGCTGGGCTCGGGCGTGGCGCCGAAGTCGCGCATGCGGCGGTATTTGTCGAGCGCGGCGGGCGCCGCACCGGCAGTGCGCTTGCGCGCGGGGGCCGCTGCCTTGGTGGCGGACTTGGTCGGGGTTTTTATTGGGGTCTTGGTTGGGGACTTGGCTGCCGCCTTGCGCGCAGCCGCACGCGGCGCCTTGGCGGCGGCAGTGCCGGCGCGCTTGCCGGTGCGCTTTGCCGGGGTGCGGCCTTCGCCCGGATCCTGCCGCGTTGTCTTGGCCATCGCTGTTGCCGGTTGCATGGGAATGCATCCAGCTTAGGCAGCACATGGCTTGGCCGAAATCGGCGCCCGTCCTACAGGTGCAGAGCGCCGGGGATGCGGTATGTGGTTCTTACCGGGCGTTGTAATTCTGCGGCGCCGGTCGCGCGACGTTCGCTGCGCCTGTACCGGTGCGCCGTGGCGCACTGGACGGGAACACTCCTTGCGACTAGCGAGAGGCATGCCCGGCGTCGTGCCGGGGCCATCCGAGGAGGAAGCGGCAGATGAAACCAACCCTGAAAAAGATCGGCTCACAGGTCATCGTGCTGACCGGCGCCAGCAGCGGCGTGGGCCTGGTCACCGCGCGCAAGGCAGCGCAGCAGGGCGCGCGCCTGGTGCTGGTGGCGCGCAGCGAGGATTCGCTGCACCAGCTCGCGGAAGAACTGCGCGAGCATGGCACCGAAGTCATTACCGTGGCGGCCGACGTGGGCAAGCATGAAGATGTCGCGCGGGTGGCGCAGACGGCCATCGAGCGGTTCGGCGGCTTCGATACCTGGATCAACAACGCCGGCGTGACCATCTTCGGGCGCCACTGCGACGTGCCGCTGGAAGACCAGCGCCGGCTGTTCGACACCAACTACTGGGGCACCGTGCACGGCTCGCTGGCCGCGGCGGCGCATCTGCGCGAGTGCGGCGGCGCCATCATCAACATGGGCAGCGAGGCGTCGGACGGCCCGTTGCCGCTGCAAAGCGCCTACGCGGCCTCGCAGCATGCGATCAAGGGCTTTACCGATTCGCTGCGGGTGGAACTGGAACAGGAGCAGGCACCGGTCAGCGTGACGCTGATCAAGCCCGCCGGCCTGGAAACGCCGCTCGCGCGGCATGCCAAGAATTTCCTCGATGTCGAGCCACGCCTGCCGCCGCCGCTGTATGACCCGGCGCTGGCGGCCGAGGCGATCCTGTTCGCGGCCGAGAACCCGCGCCGCGATTTGTTCGTCGGCGCCGCCGCCAAGGCCTTCTCGGCGGCGGCTTACCACGCGCCGCACACCTTCGACCGCTTTATGCGCCGCTTTATCGGCCGCGCGCAGCAGACCCGCCACCCGGCCGGGCCGCTCGAGGACAACGCGCTCTACGGCAGCGGCACCGGGCTGCAGGAGCGCGGCGGCACGCAAGGCGCGCTGCAGTCGTGCCCGTACACCACCACGGCGCGCTACCCGATGCTCACGACCGCGCTGGTGGTCGGCGCCTCGGCCGCGGTGGCCGCGCTGGTCCAGTTGCGGCGCTCGCGCTAGGTGCCGCGCTGCCCCGCGTGCGGAGCCTCCCCGCGCGGGGCTTTCCCTCTTTTGATTCCTGCCCCTCCCCTGAACGCGGGTGCGGTGTGGCCTTGTGACACAGAACGGGTGGCGCATGGGCCGCGAGCGCCTATCATTGACTCGGATGCCCGCCAAATGGCGGGCATTTGGCCCTGCGCCGCGCGGTTCCGGCCGGGACTTGCCGATTTCCACCTCCACATACGCAGAAGGTGCGCTCATGGCCGAGCCGCAAACGGCAAAAGTCGTCCGCACGTCACCCGTTGGCGAACCGGGGGACACCATGGCGGACCATCCCGCTCCGCAGCAGGCCATCCAATACCGGCGCCTGCTCGATGCCGTGCAAGACTGCGCCGTGTTCGAGACCGATGCGGATGGCCGCATCGCGCTGTGGCCCGAGACCGCGCGCAAGGTGTTCGGCTACAGCGCCGACGAGATCCTCGGCCGCCACTTTTCCTGCCTGCACCGCCCCGATGACATTGCCGCCGGCCTGCCGCAGCAATGGCAGCGCACAGCCGCGCAAACCGGCAGTGCGCGCGACCAGGGCTGGCGCGTGCGCCGCGACGGCAGCCTGTTGCAGGCGGACTGCGTCATGCAGGCGATCGGCGCGGCGGAGCTGCCGGGCACGCTGTCGCCGAACGGCGATGCGACCACGGGCGCGCCCACCGGTTTCGTGATGTCCTGCCGCGACATCACCGTGCAGCAGGCGGCCGCCGAGCACGCGGCGCTGGCCGAGTCGCGCGTGCGCCTGCTGGCCGATAGCCTGCCCGGCACCGCGATCTGCGAACTGGACCTCGACGGCACTATCCGCAGCTGGAATGTCGGTGCGCAGGCACTCTCTGGCTATGCCGAGGCCGACGCCGTGGGCCAGCCGCTGGCGCTGCTCTACACCAGCCAGGACGCTGCCGCGGGGTGCCACCGGGTGGCACTGGAGGCTGCCCGCGCTTGCGGGCAGTGGGCGGGCGACGAGCGCGTGGCACGCAAGGACAGCACCATCGTGCGCTGCCAGACGCGCATGGTGCTGGTGCGCGACGCCGGTGGCTGTCCCAACGGCCTGCTGTGGACCGCGCGCGACCTCAGCGACACGCTGCGGCTGGAGGTGCTCGAAACCGGCAACCGCCGGCTGCAGGCGTTCCTGGCCATCCTCGCGCATGAACTGCGCAACCCGCTCGCGCCGGTGCGCAACGCGGTGGAGGTGATTGCGTTGACGCCCACCGCCGATACCCGCATCCGCCACTGCGCCGAGATCATCGACCGGCAGCTGCACCAGCTCGAGCGGTTGGTCAACGACCTGCTCGACGTCGGCCGCGTGACCGCGGGCAAGATGAGGATGGAGCTGACGCCGACTTCGTACAACGATGTTGTGACCGCCAGCATCGACGCGATCCGGCCCATGCTGGACGCCGCCGGCCAGCAACTGGTCGTGGATCTGCCGGTCACCTCGCCCTATGTGCGCGCCGACGCGGCGCGGCTGGGACAGGTGCTGCTCAACCTGCTCAGCAACGCCACCAAGTACACGCCGCGCGGCGGCACCGTCAGCGTGCGCGTGAGCGTGGAGCCGGCGCGCGTGGTCACGGCCGTGTCGGACACCGGGCGGGGCCTGCCGCTCGCGGCAATGGACCGCATCTTCAACCTGTTCGCGCAGGAAGCCGAGGCCGGCAGCGGCAGCGGGCTGGGCATCGGGCTGGCCTTGGCCAAGGCGGTGGTGGAAGCGCATGGCGGCGCGATCCAGGCCGACAGCGCCGGCGCCGGCAAGGGCAGCACCTTTACCGTGATCCTGCCGCGCGTCACCGGCCGCGTGCCCCAGGCGGACGCGCGGCCGCCGGGAACGGTGCCGCGCAGGCGCGTGCTGGTGGTGGACGACAACGCGGATTCGGCCGACAGCATGGCGGAGTTGCTATCCCTGCTCGGCCACGAGGCCCGCGCGGCCCATGGCGGCCAGCAGGCGCTGGCGGTGGCAGGCGAATTCCGCCCCGACTGCGTGCTGCTCGACCTGGAGATGCCCGACATGTCGGGCTATGAAGTCCTGCAGGCGATGCGCCAGGCGGGCGCGGACCGCGGCGTTCAGTTCCTGGCGCTGACCGGGCGCGGCACCGCCGAGGACCAGCGGCGCAGCCAGCTGGCGGGCTTTCATGCGCACCTGACCAAGCCGCTGGCGATCGATGCGTTGTCGCGGGCACTGGCGCAGCCAGCGGGCAAGGGCCAGCCGCCCGAGCAGTCCTAGAGCGACCGGTAAGCGTCCAGCCGGTTGTACAGCGTCTTCAGGCTGATGCCGAGCGCGCGCGCGGCCTGGCGCTTGTCGCCGCCAAAGCGCGCCAGCGTGGCCATGATGATCTCGCGCTGGGTGTCCGCCAGCGTGGTGCCCACGCGCACATTGACCACGCCGTCGACGGTGGTCGGGCGCGGCGGCTGCGTGGCCAGGTTGGGGTTGCCGATCTCCACCACCTTGTCGGCCAGGATAAAGGCGCGGTAGACCGAGTTCTTCAGCTCGCGCACATTGCCCGGCCAGTCGTAGCGCACCAGCCGGTCCAGCGACGCGGCCGAGAACGCCTTGTCGGTGCGCTCCATGGCGTTGTATTCGGCCAGGAAATGGCGCGCCAGCGGCACGATATCGTCCGGGCGCTCGCGCAGCGGCGGAATATGCAAGGGGAACACTGCCAGCCGGTACAGCAGGTCCTCGCGCAGGTGGCCTGAGCGCACGGCCTCGACCGGATCGCGGTTGGTGGCCGCCAGGATGCGCACATCGGTGACGATCAGCGTGTCGCCGCCGACGCGGTGAAAGGTGCGGCCCTCGAGCACCCGGAGCAGCTTGATCTGCATCTCCAGCGGCATCTCGGTGACTTCATCGAGAAACAGCGTGCCGCCCTGGGCCTGCTCGAAGTAGCCGGCCTTCTGTTCGATCGCGCCGGTGAAGCCGCCTTTTTCATGTCCGAACAGTTCAGATTCAATCAGCGTGGGCTGGATCGCGCCGCAATTGACGGCGATAAAGGGACCCTTGCGGCGCGCGCTGCGCTCGTGCACGGCCCGCGCCACCACTTCCTTGCCCGAGCCGCTTTCCCCTACCGCCAGCATGGTGACGTCGGTGGGCGCCACGCGCTCGATTTGCGCAATCAGGCGCCGCATCGCGGGCGCGGTGCTCTCCCACAGCAGCGTCACCTGCGACGGCACCGCCCGACGCGGCGCGGGCTCGCCCCCGGACGCGCTGGCCGGGTGGCTGGAATGGGGGGCGGCGTTGCTGCGCCGCGGTGTGCTGGCAGTCACTGTCACGGTCACTGGCACCTCGGAGGCCTCGCAGCGAGGCGAGTGAAGTCATCGGGAAGGTGAGAAGTTCCTATGCTAGCCTTTGCCAAGGGGCCTTGCCAGACGTGCGTTGGCAGGCGCGGAAAGCTCCGACAGCCGTGTCAGACGGACACCGGCAACGACCCTGCCTGCCCGCGCTTAGACTTGCAGTACGCAGTGCAGAACCCCCGGTGCAGCGCCAGTGCCGTCGCCTGTACCTGCCGCCGAGCCACGCCTCGCATGGAGCGTGCCGGCGGTTTGTTCCCGTTGTCTCCGGCCGGAGCCGCCCCCAGACTCCCACCGCAGTGCACGGAGAGCCAGGCGCGCGCAGGGTTGCGCTCAGGACTCTATTAGGTCTCACTGACGGATCGTATGCCCCACATCCTGATTGTCGATGACGATGAAAACGCCTGCGCCGCGCTGGCCGAGATCGTGGCCATGGAAGGCTTCAGTTCCGCCACCGCAGGCACCCTGCGTGAAGCCCGGCTGCAGATCGGCTGGCGCATGCCCGACGCGATCGTCGCGGACCTGCGCCTGCCGGACGGCAACGGCATGGAACTGTTCGACGAGGTCGGCGCTTCCGGCGTCGAGGTGATCCTCACCACCGGCTACGCCAGCGTGGAAAGCGCCGTGGAAGCGCTGCGCGCCGGCGCCACCGACTACCTCGTCAAGCCCATCAACGTGGCGCGATTGCAGACCGTGCTCAAGCGCCTGGCCACCACCGGCGAGTTGCGCGCCGAGATCCATTCGCTGCGCGGCGAACTGCGCCGCTACGGCCGCTTCGGCCGGCTGATGGGCAGCTCCGAAGTGATGCAGGTGGTCTATGATCAGCTCGCGCGCGTGGCGCCCACCGAGGCCACCGTGCTGCTGATCGGCGAAAGCGGTACCGGCAAGGAGCTGGCCGCACAGACCGTGCACGAGCTCTCGTCGCGCCGGCGCCAGCCGTTCCTGGCGGTCAACTGCGGCGCGATCTCGCCCACGCTGATCGAAAGCGAGATGTTCGGCCACGAGCGCGGCAGCTTTACCGGCGCGGATCGCCAGCACAAGGGCTATTTCGAGCGCGCCGACGGCGGCACGCTGTTCCTCGATGAAATCACCGAAATGCCGGCCGAGCTGCAGGTCAAGCTGCTGCGTGTGCTGGAAACCGGCACCTTCATGCGCGTGGGCACCAACCGCGAATGCCATGCCGACGTGCGCGTGCTGGCCGCCACCAACCGCAACCCCGAAGAAGCGGTGGCCGACGGCAAGCTGCGCGCCGACCTGTTCCACCGCCTGAACGTGTTCCCGGTGGAGCTGCCGCCGCTGCGCGCGCGCGGCGACGACGTGATCCAGATCGCCAACCTGATGCTGGACCAGCTCAATGCCGAGCAGGGCACGCAACGCCGCTTCGCGCCCAATGTGCTGGAGAGCCTGCGCCTGCACGCCTGGCCGGGCAACGTGCGCGAGCTGCGCAACTTTGTGCAGCGCGCCTTCATCATGGCCGACGAAGACCTGATCACCGAAGTGCAGGTGCCGCTGCAGGTCGCGGCCACGCAGGCGCCGGGCGCGGCGGTGGTATCGGTGCCGGTGGGCATGTCGCTGGCCGACGCCGACCGGCAGCTGATCTTCGCCACGCTGGAGCAGTGCGCCGGCGTGAAGAAGCATGCGGCCGAGATCCTGGGCATCAGCCTGAAGACTTTGTACAACCGGCTGGAAGATTATGCCGCCCGTGGCGAATTGCCGGAGTGGTTGCGTGCCTCGCGCAACGACACCGGTTCGTCCGCCACCGGGTGACGGCGTGCGTGCCGGCAAACGGTGGCGGCGGTTCGCGTGCCGCGGTGGCCTACGGTGCCCCCGTGCCGCACGCTTCTTGCTTCAGCCAATGCAGCCAACCTGGCCGACACGATGATGCCTGAGCAACCGCTGCAATCCGGCATGCCGGACGCCCCTGACCATCCTTCCCTGCGTGGCGTTGGCCCTGCAGGCGCGGGCAGCGATGCTATCGCCTCGCTGGACGGGCAGGCTGTGCAAAGCGTGCAGGAAGTGAGCGCGCTGATCGAGCAGTCAGCACACGACCTGCGTTCTTCCCTGAATGCCATCCAGAGCTGGGCCTACGTGCTGGACCGCGCCTTCGATACCGCACCCGCGCCGGCCCAGCGCGCACTGGACGGCATTCGCGCCGGCATGCAGCAGCAGCTCGCGCTGATAGAGGAAATGGAAGAAGGGGTGCGGCTGCTCGCCGACGAGGCGGTGCCGCGCTGGCAGCAGGTCGACCTGCTCGATGCCGTGGCCCAGGCCATTGCCGATCGCCGCCCGGCGGCGGAGGCGCGCGGGGTGCTGCTGTCGCCGGTGACCACCGACGGCGCCGGTAATTCGGCCTATGTCGTCGACGCCGACGCGGCGCGCCTGGCGCCGCTGCTGCGGCACCTGCTGGTGCACTGCATCTGGCGCGCCCCGGCCGGCGGCACGGTCGCCGTAAAGATTGCCGGCGAGCCCGACCACGTCAAGCTGCGCATCACCGAAAGCCCGCCGCTGGACCAGCAGCGCAGCACCAGCCGCCTGACCGCACTGACCGACTTCTTCGGCCGCCGGCCCCCGGCGGCGGATGGCGCCCCACCGGCGCGGCAAAGCACCGCGCTGCTGCTGACCCGCCGCATGGTGGAACTGCACGGTGCCGTGCTGAGCGCGGAAAGCGATAACTGCGAGAGCGACAGGATCAGCGTCTGCATCGCGGTCCGGTTCCCGCGGCAAGTGCGCGGCGGGTGAGCGATTGCGCGTGGCGCGATGACGGGCTCAATGTGCGTTCATAACGCTTCCATGTCGATGTAGTTTTTACAGGCGTGCGGTGCGCGCTACGCGTACCGCTTGCCAGCGCGCGGCGCGCCCCCCGCAGCCTGACCGCAGCCCCACGGCAGCATGGCGGCCCCCACGGCAGGCGCTGCACCCGCTCCCGCCTGCATGTGCCATCCGCCTGGCATCTGGCCCGCGCCTTGCATGGGTAAGTTACTCAACCAAGGAGGGCCCAACCATGCCCAAAGCCAGCCGCCCATCCGACAAGGCCGCGCAGGTTGCCCGCAAGTCGTCCGGCGCGAAGTCCGACATGAAATCCGACAAGGCGCAGGCCGCCCGCAGCTCGCGCGCTTCGGCTGCTTCCGCAGGCAAGGCCGGCAAGAGCGGCGCGGCGATGAAGGCCGCAAAGCCTGCCGCAAAGCCCGCTGCCAAGGCCGCTACAAAGGCCGTGGCAAAGCCGGCCGCGAAACCCGCGGCGAAGTCAGCCGCCAAGCCAGCCGCCAAGCCAGCCGCGAAGGCAAGTGCCAAGCCATCCGCGAAGCCTGCTGCCAAGCCGGCCGCGAAGACCGGCAAGTCCGCCATGGCCAGTCCTGGCGCAGGCGCCGGCCGTGCCGAAACCGGCATGACCGCCAAGGCCGGGGACAAGCAGCGCAAGGAAGGCAAGAAGACCTACCAGGCTGCGGTCGACGACTCCCTGGAGATGACTTTCCCCGCCAGCGACCCGATCTCGCCAAGCGCGGCCATGCATGCCGAGAAGAGGACGCAGACCGCGCGCGACGACGTCGACTGGAAGCTCAAGCGCGGCAGCGAACAGCAGCCCGCAGGGGCCAAGCCCGCCGGCCAGCGCAAGGGCTCGACCGGCCGCCGCTGAAGGCGCGCACGTCAGCCACCTTTAGTCCATGCGCGGCAGCGCGGCGCCACGGCGCCGCGCTGTTGCCCGAATCCATCGGATGAACGAAAAGGAGCCAGCATGTCCGCCATCATTGCAGGCCGCTTCGACAGCTTTTCCACCGCAGAAACCATGGCCAGCCGGCTGAAGGCGCAGGGATTTGCGGACAAGGACCTCAACCTGTTCTACGTCAACCCGCCCGGACAACACGCCGCCTACCCGCTGGGCGGCGACCACGCTGCCGATGCCGGCGCGCGCAAGTCCGGCATCGGTGCCATGGCCGGGGTGCTGATCGGCGCCGCGGTGGGCGCGGCCGTGGGCGCAGCGTTGATTTCCGCGGTGTCGGCCGCGCCGCCGCTGTCCATCCTGGTGATGGTGTTTGCCGTCGGCCTGGGTGCCTATCTGGGGTCGCTGGCCGGCGCACTGGCGCTAGCGCGCAACGTGCGGCGCGACCCGCTGACCGGGCAGCCGCCGGTGCGCAACGCCGGCGTGGTGCTGGCCGCGCATGTGGCCAGCGGGAGCCCGGCGGCGGTGGCGGATCTGCTGCGCCAGGGCGGCGCCAAGGATGTGGAGCGCGCCGATGGCCGCTGGGTCGACGGCCGCTGGGCCGACTTCGATCCGACCGTGCCGCCGGTGCCGGCGGAAAACCCGAGAACGCGCGAGTACAGCTAGCGCAGTGCGGGCGCGGGCAATGCCAGCGCCGGCGTCCTTCCATCCCAAGGCAAAAACGGAGGTGTCCATGAATCCAGTCCAACCTGAATCCCCGGGCGAACAGCCGCGCGGCGCATCGATCGTCGGCGGCATCGACCGCAATTCCCCGGGCCCCGGCCCATTCGTGATGGCCGCCGATACGCTCGAGGGCAACAAGGTGGTTGACCCCGCGGGCGACGATATCGGCACCATCGACCACATCATGATCGACGTGCTGGGCGGACGCGTGGCCTACGCAGTGATGGCCATGGGCGGCTTCCTGGGCATCGGCGAGAAGCTGTTCGCCCTGCCGTGGTCGGCTCTGACGCTCGACACGCGGCGCAAGTGTTTCGTGCTTGGCGTCGAGAAGGACCGGCTCAAGGCCGCGCCGGGGTTCGACAAGGACCACTGGCCGAGCATGGCCGACTCGCAGTGGGCCACCAGCATCCACCAGTACTACGGGATTTCGCCATATTGGGAAGCGGATCGCTACGATCCGTGGGAAGACCGCAAGTAGGTGATGCGGTCATCCGGGGGAGGCCAGGCGCCGGGCATGGATCCGGCGCCTGGCCTTTTCGTTCAGCCCTTCCATTCAGACCTTATGGTTGACCTGTCCTGCAGGCTTGCGCGCGGGATCCGCATGCATGCCGCTGTCCTGCGGCTGCCCCTGCGGTTCAGGCGCGGGCTGCCAGCGCAGCGACAGTTCGTTATGCACGCCGAGCAGGCCCGCGCTGACGGCAGCGGCCTTCTCGATGCGCTGCGAGACCTCGATGTCGTCCACGCAGCCGCGCACGGTCACGCGGCGATCCACCACGTCGAGCGTGACGCCTTCAGGAAAGCGGCCATCGAAGGCCGCGGCAATCTCGGCGCGTACCGCCACGCGCAGGGCTTCGTCATCGGCGGCTGAGGAGGCGTTGCGGTTCATCAGGGCTCCTTTGCTGGAATCGGACACGGGAGGCGTACCTCGCCTTCGCTGCGTAGCCTGTGACCGGCGCAAGAAGCATTCCCGCCAAGTTCACGCCAACGCGCCGCCGCGCACGCGAGCGCTGCACGCCGTACACCGGTGGCGTCGGCAAGATTTATCACCCGATGTAGAAAGGAAAGCCGTGCCGCAGCCCCGAGAAAGCCAAAGGCGGTACAAGTGCAGCGCGCGTTGTAGGACTGCGCCCGCTGCACTTTGGCACCGCGCTCCATACAATGAAATCAGCATGCCGCCGCGTGGCGGTCCAATGTCGGGAGCGCAACGATGAGCAAGAACAGTCCAAACCTGCCGGGCGTCAGCCATCAGCCCGGGTCCGGAAAACATGCCCGCTTGCTGCATGTGTTCGACCGCTTCGCCGGCGCCGCCACGCGCCAGGCGGGCTCGCCCACCGCGTTCGTGCTGGCTGTCGGCGTGGTGGTGGCCTGGGGCATTACCGGGCCGATTTTCGGCTATTCCGAAACCTGGCAACTCGTCATCAATACCGGCACCACCATCGTCACCTTCCTGATGGTGTTCCTGATCCAGCAGAGCCAGAACAAGGACGCGGTCGCGGTTCATCTGAAGCTCAACGAACTGCTGGCCTCGCATCGCGAAGCCAGCAACATGCTGGTGTCGATCGAAGACCTGGACGAAGAGGAACTGCGCCAGCTGGTCAATTTCTACCGCCACCTGGCCGAGCTGGCCGACAAGGAGGACGGCATAAAGTGCAGCCATTCGCTGGACGAAGCGCGCGAGAACCACGCCGCCAAGCTGCAGGCGCGCGCGTCGCGCCGCAGGCCTGCGCAGGATGAGCCAGTACAGGCGGATGCCGGTTCTACCGCCGTGGCCAGTCCCTAGCCGGGCCCGCGCCGGGCTCGCCATGCCGTCGACCCCGTGCCGTTGCGCACAACCCAGCAAGGAGCCAGCCGTGTCCGATCCCAACCAGGCAACGAAGCGCAAACGCTCGGGCACGGCCGCCGCGGCATCGCCGTCGGGCCGCACCGTCATGGTCTACGGCTGCGAGCCGCTGGGCGATGCCGACAGCCACCTTGGCACGACCCTTGCCAATATAGCGCGCAAGGTGGCCGATATCGCGGGCTACGCCTTCGCCGGCGCCTACGCAGCGCCGGGCGCGGGGCAACCCCCGCCCTACCTGGTGCCCGCGCAGACGCTGGTGGGCGCCGATCTCGCCGCCAGCCTCGGCGTGCAGGGCGAGAGCGACCTCTTTGGCGGCGTGGTGCCGTATGCGTTCGTGGCTACCAAGGCGATCACGCACGGCCTGGTGGAACCGGGCGCGGCGGCACCACAGGGCTGGTGCGAGGGCTTCGTGCAGCGCGTGGTTGGCGCGACCCTGCCGGGCTTTACCGTGTTCACCGTGGCCGATGCGCGCTTGGCCGGCAAGCGCCTGCTGGCGCTGGGACCGGTGCGGCTCAAGGAGCCCTGCGGCATCGGTGGGCTGGGCCAGCGGGTGGTCGACAGCGAGCGCGCGCTGGACGAGGCGCTGGACGCGATGCAGGCCGATATCGTCGAAACCCACGGGCTGGTGCTGGAGCGCGACCTGGACGCACCCCAGACTTACAGCGTGGGGCAGGTGGAACTGGCCGGCCTGCGCGCCGCCTACTGCGGCACGCAGGGGCTGACGGCCAACAACCGTGGCCAGCAGGTCTACGGCGGCTCGACCCTGACGGTGGTGCGCGGCGGCTTTGACGCGCTGCTGCAGCAACCGTTCGATGCGCGTACGCAGGCCGCGGTACGCGCGGCGATGGTGTACCACGACGCCGCGCTGGCCTGCTATGACGACATGGTGCTGTCGCGCTGCAACTATGACGTGGCCTTCGGCCCTGCGGCCGGCAGCGCCGACCGCGAGCGCGTGCTGGGCGGCGTGCTGGAGCAGTCCTGGCGCGTGGGCGGCGCGACCGGCGCTGAACTGGCGGCGCTGGCGGCGCTGCGCGACGACCCGCGGCGCACGCGCGTGGTGGCCTCCACGCGCGAGATGTACGGCAACGGCGTGCAGGTGCCCGACGATGCCGAGATCTATTTCCAGGGAGAGGACCGCCATGTCGGTCCGCTGACCAAATACGCACGACTGGAGCCTGAATCCGATGGCAACGCATGAAGAACTCCTGCAGATACAGTCCGAGGGCGGCACCATTGCCGGCACCCTGATCAGTCCTGAAACCAAGCTGCCCGGGGTGCTGTTCGTCCATGGCTGGGGCGGCAGCCAGCAGCAGTACCTGGCGCGCGCGCGCAAGGTGGCGGGGCTGGGTTGTGTCTGCCTGACGTTCGACCTGACCGGCCATGCCGGTACGCGCGCGGAATACGAAACCGTCACCCGCATGCGCAACCTGGCCGACGTGGTGGCGGCCTACGATGTGCTGGTGCGCCAGCCCGAAGTGGACCGCAACGCGATCGCGGTGGTGGGCAGCAGCTACGGCGGCTACCTGGCCGCACTGCTGACCACCCTGCGCCCGGTGCGCTGGATGGGCTTCCGCGCGCCGGCGCTGTACATGGATTCCGGCTGGGACCTGCCCAAGCGCCAACTGCATCGCGAACAGGACCTGGTCAGCTATCGCCGCAGCGTGGTGCCCCCGCAAAGCAACCGCGCGCTGCGTGCCTGCTGCGCCTTCGCCGGCGACGTGCTGGTGATCGAATCCGAGAGCGATCAGGTGGTGCCGCACGCCGCGGTAATGAGCTATGTCGACGCCTGCCTGCATGCCAATTCGATGACCTACCGCATGATCAAGGGCGCCGACCACGGCCTGACTGACGAGGAAAGCCAGCGCGCCTACACCAGCCTGCTGGTCAACTGGCTTCGCGAGATGATCACCGGCGCGCGCGCCGGCCCGGTCAGCGCCGAGCGCGCGGTGCCACCCACGCCGCGGCCCGCGCCGCCGGAGTCCGACGAGGAGCTGGGCATGGCGGGCGCCATCGAGGGCGCGAGTGCCCCGCCGGCCGGCGCGGAATAGCACAGGGCCCAGGCGCAGACGGGCATGGACAGCACGCTGCCGGCCACCGAGGCTGCCGCCACGCTCGAAACCGTGCTGCGCGATGCAGGGCTGCGCTATGTTGACGACAGCGCGCCGGGTATCACGCGCCGCCGCCAGGGCAGCGGCTTCAGCTATATCGGCTCCGATGGCGAGCGCGTGCGCGATGCCGCTACGCTGGCGCGCATCGCCGCAATGGCGATCCCGCCGGCCTATGAATCGGTGTGGATCTGCCCGGACCCGCGCGGGCACCTGCAGGCCACCGGGCGCGATGCGCGCGGGCGCAAGCAGTACGTCTACCACGCCGGATGGGCGGCACTGCGCGATAGCGACAAGTACGGCAGGCTGCTGGCCTTCGGCGCCGCGCTGCCGCGGCTGCGGGCGCGCACGGCGCGCGACCTCAGGCGCAACGGCATGCCACGCGAGAAGGTGGTGGCCGCGGTGGTGGTCCTGCTCGACGCCACGCTGGTGCGGGTCGGCTCGCCGCGCTACGCACGGCAGAACCGCACGTATGGGCTGACCACGCTGCGGCGCCGCCATGTGACCGTGCGCGGCAGCCGGCTGCGCTTCCAGTTCAACGGCAAAAGCGGCATCACGCACGACGTCTCGGTCAATGACCCGCGCCTGGCGCGCATCGTGCGCAATTGTGCCGACCTGCCTGGCCAGTGCCTGTTCAAGTACCGCGACAGCGACGGCGAGATCCGCGAGATCGGCTCGGCCGACGTCAACGCCTACCTGCAGGAAGTCACGGGTGGCGACTTTACGGCGAAGGATTTCCGCACCTGGGCCGGCAGCGTGCATGCGCTCGCGATCCTGCGCAAGCTGCCCGAAGCGGCCGGCGATACGGCCCGCAAGAAGGCCGTCGCGGATGCGATCCGCCAGGTGGCGCACCAGCTGCGCAACACCATGGCGGTGTGCCGCAAGTGCTATGTGCATCCGAACGTGATCGACGCCTACCTTGCCGGCGCGCTGCAGGCGCGCGGCAAGGCGCCGTCGGCGACGCGGCTGCGCGCGGACGAGGCGCGGCTGCTGCAGCTGCTGGCGAAAACAACCTCCGGGGCCAGCAAGTGAGCGCCCGCAGCATGCGGATTCAGCAGCGCAGCGGGCCGATATAGCCCGGCAGTTCGCGCGCGGCCGCCGCATGCGCGAGCCGGAACGCCTGCGCCAGGGCAATGGCGAAATGGTGCTGCGTGTCGAACGGCCCCGGCAAGGTGCGCCGGAAGTAGTCCGCCCAGCGAAAATCCGGGTAGGCCGTCTTCACCTTGCGGTAGCCGTCGGCCAGCTGCACGAATGCCTCCAGGCTGCGGTACGGATCGTCGCGCATGTCGTGGATCGCGTCCGGCAGCTCTGTGAGCGGCCGGCGCCGGCCGTGCTCGTCATACGGGTGGACCATGTGGTTGGCCACCATATGGCGCCAGAATGCGCGCACGTCCATGTCGCTCAGATCGGTGCGCACGAGGCCGGGCACGTGGGTCAGCCCCAGGTCGTGCCAGGCGCGCACCCAGTGGTGGTGATCGACTACGTACAGCGCCTGCTCCGGGCCGATCACCAGGTGTACCCGGTGCCGGTCCAGGAAGGCGGCGCGATCCTCCGGCGGCACGCGCCGGGTGGTGTGGACCTTCTGCGCGACGTGGTAGCCGCCGACCGTGATCTGGGTGGGATGCAGGGCGTCCAGCGGCACCATCAGCTTGCTGCCGGGCCTGAGCTTGCGTGGAGAGCGAGGCATGGGGGCGGGGGCGCGGCAGGGCCGCGCCCGTCGTCATGGTTGACGGTCAGCTCTTGTTCAGCGTGCGGTCCGGCGAGGTACCGGCGGGACTGGTGCCTGAGGCGGTGCCGCTCGGGCTGCCACCGGTGCCGCCGGTGCCTGATGTCCCCAGGCTGCCGCTGCGGCCGCCCATGGTTTCATCGCCGCCGACTTCGGATCCCGCTGCCCACGCGCTGCCGGACTGGCGCTGCACGCGCAGGCGGTTATCCACTTCGGTGACGCCGAACACCGCATCGGCGATCTCCTCGATCACGTATTTCTCGCGGCGCTCGCGCACCGTGCCGCCGAGCGTCACCACGCCGTTGGCGACCTCCACCGTGACCTCGCCGACATCGATATACGGGTTCATCGCCAGGCGTTCGCAGACGTCTTCGCGCACGCGCTCGTCCGGGCGGTGGTAGCCCTTGGGACCGACCGCGCGGCGCCCGGCGTGGCGGCCGCCCTGTCCGGCCTGCTCGGCATAGGGCGTGCGCCGGTGGTAGCCGGGATCGTCCGGATATACGCGCTGGCCGCCGCTGTACGACTGGCCGCCGCGGCCGGCATCGCCGAAGTAGCCGCCGCCATAGCTGGGCTGGCCGGCGCGCTGCTCGCGATCGCGCTCCATACCTTCACGCCAGTGCATCGCGCGGCCGCCGCGTTCGCCCCAATCGCTGCGTTCGCGCCGCTCGTCCTCGCCGCGCCAGCCGCGGCCTTCGCCGGCGCCCTGGCGTGCGCGTCCATAGCCTTCATCGCGCGGGCCCAGGTCGCTGCTGCGGCCGCGCGGACCGAAGCGGTCCTCGTCGCGGTAGCCATAGCCGGATTCGCGCTCCTGGCTGCGATAGCCGCTGTCCTGCGGGTTCGGGCGATAGCCGCCATAGCCGCTGCTGTACGGGTGGCCGGTGCCGCCGGTATCCGCGGCGCCGTAGCCCTGTTCGCCCCAGCCGCCGCGGCGCTGGCCCGCCGGCGTGTCCTGCTGGTACCACGCGCCGCCGCGTTGCGACGCCTGGCTGCCGCGCCCCGCGCTGCCCTGGGCGCCCTGACCGATGTCTTCGCCGCGCCAGTCCTCGCCCCATTCCTGGCCCCAGTCTTCCGAGCCGCTGCCCAGGCGCTCGTCGCGCCGGCGTTCCGGCTGGCCGCCTTCGCGGCGCTGCGCTTCGTGGCTGCCGCGGCTGCGGCCGCCGCGGTCATTGCGGAAGTTGAACATATGTGCCTCCTGGCTGTGGCGGCCCGTGCCGGCCGCCGCATCGCAGGTGCGGCGCTGCGGCAAGCGGGCCTGAACGTTCATGCCTGCAATGGCCGCAAAATCCGTGCCCCGCTGCGCCGCTGGCCGCGGGCCGCGCGCGGCGGCGGCGCGCTGTAAGGATTGCCGGGCCATGTAACGGTTACGGGCGCCGCCGCAGCCGAGGCGCGGCGGCGCTGGCGCGTGCGCGCCGCCGGGCAGAACGGCCGCGGCTTGCCGTTCGCGGCATGGAACTTGCGCAGCACGTGCAAAGGCCCTCGCGGGTAGCGCTGGCGTATCCGCGCATGCCCCCGCAGACAGGAGAGAACCATGTCCACACCCTCCACACCCAAGCGCGTTCCACCCCAGCACCAGGACCGCCAGCCGGGGCTGGAAGCCCCCATGCGCCCGCAGCCGGACAGCGGCGCGGATGACTATGTCGGCAGCGGCCGGCTGAAAGACCGCGTGGCACTGGTCACCGGCGGCGACAGCGGCATCGGCCGCGCCATCGCGGTGGCGTTCGCGCGCGAAGGCGCCGACGTCGCCATCGCCTACCTCAATGAACATACCGACGCGCGCGCGACCGTCGAACTGGTCGAGGCCGCCGGCCGCAAGTGCCTGGCGATCGCCGGGGACCTGGCCGACCCTGCGCATGCCGAGGCCGTAGCCCGGCAGACGCTGCAGCAGTACGGCAAGCTCGACATCTTGGTCAACAACGCCGCCGAGCAGCACCCCAAGGAATCGCTGGAAGACGTCGATGCCGACCAGGTCGAGGCGACCTTCCGCACCAACGTGTTCGCGATATTCCATCTGACCCGCGCGTTGCTGCCGCACATGAAGTCCGGCTCGTCGATCCTGAACACGACTTCGGTGACCGCGTATCGTGGCAGCAAGCATTTGCTGGACTACTCTGCAACCAAGGGCGCGATTGTGTCGTTCACGCGTTCGCTGGCGCTGCAGGTGGTGGAGCGCGGCATCCGCGTCAACGGCGTGGCGCCCGGCCCGATCTGGACGCCGCTGATCCCCTCGACCTTCACCCCCGAGGAAGTCGCCGAGTTCGGCAAGAAGACGCCGATGGGCCGCCCGGGGCAGCCGTTCGAAGTGGCGGGAGGTTATGTGTTCCTGGCGTCGGACGCCGCCAGCTACATCACCGGGCAGATCCTGCACATCAACGGCGGGGAAGTCGTCAACGGTTGAGGCCGGCGCGCGGGCGCCGCGCCCCGCCCATGTAGTTCGGGGGCCGAGCTTGCAAATATTGCACGGGCGGCGTGCGCCATGCTCCGCACCGCGCCGCAAGCGTTGCCAGGGTTGCTGCATCACGGCGCGGGCGTGGCTCTTGCAATGCGACTGGGGCCAGTCACGACCTTCGCCGATATCAGGGAGCCATCATGTCACCGATCGTAGCCGGACGTTTTGAATCGCTCGCCAGCGCGGAAGACGCGGCGCGCACGTTGTTCACGCGCGGGTTCTCCGTGTGGGACGTATCGATCATGTCGATGCGGCAGGGCGCCAACGGCGCCGCGCCGGCGGCTGGCGTCATGCTGGCCGCGTGCGTCAGCAACGGCCTGGATTCGGTCGTGGTCGACGTTCTGCGCGAAGCCGGCGCCAGCGACGTGGAGCGTGCCCAGGGCAGCTGGGAATGCGGCCAGTGGACCGATTTCGACCCTGCCACGCACGGTGAGCCCGTGCAGGACGGCGAGGGCGAGTTCTGGCCGCGTCCGCTCGCCCGGGAAGCGGTCGCCGAGCAGAGCACCGGCAACGAGGACCCCGGCAGCGAGCTGGAGCACTACGTCGAACGCAAGCGTGTCGAGCACGACTGAGCGCCGCGCGGGCGCGGCAGACGACGGCGAAGCCAGGCGCAGCGGCACGGAGCGCGCCGCGGCGCCGCGCCGGCTGCGCGGCAAGGCCATTGCCGAACTGGCGCGCCTGCGCCCGACCCAGCTGACGCTGGGCTACGTCCATGTCAACCACAAGATCGAGGTGACCCGGCGCCACGCCGATCCCGAGGACCTGGACGCGCTGCGGCGCTTCCTGCGCCGCCATCGCCTGAAGACCATCGCCGGGCCGGGCGGCGACCTCTATATCGTCGATCACCACCACTGGGCGCGCGCCTGGGTGGAACTGGGGTATGAGTGGGCGCCGGTGCAGATCCTGCGCGATCTCAGCCACATGAGCGCGTCGGCGTTCTGGAAGCGCATGCGCCGGCTCGGTCATGTCCACCCCTATGACGAGCACGGCAAGCTGCTGGGCCCGAAAGCGCTGCCGCCAACCGTGATGGGCATGCGCGACGACCCCTATCGCAGCCTCGCCGCCTTTACACGCGAGGCGGGGGCCTACCGCAAGCCGGGCAATGCCTACGGCGACTTCTGCTGGGCCGGCTTCCTGCGCGAGCGGGTGGAACAGGACATGCACAGCATTGCCGGCTTCGGCCTGGCGCTGGCCGAGGCGATCCGGCTGGCGCGTAGCGCCAAGGCCCGGCGCTTGCCGGGATACTGCGGCGCGGCTGCGGGCAAACGCCGCAACGGCACGGCCGCCGGCAAGGAGAAGGACGCGGGCAACGGAAAGGCGGGGCGCGCGGACGGCCGGAAGGGATAATAACGAGGAGAAAAGCGGGAAAAACCTGCGCGGAGCGACACACCACAAATGCAAAGGGACAGGCGCGATGGCCTGCCCCCTGTCGTGCCGGCCCACGCAACGGGCCTGCGCGGATCAGCTTTCCGACTTGTGCTTCGGCATGCCCTTGGTCTTGGTCGATGCCAACTTCTCGAGTTCCTTCTCGCTCATCGACTTGACCATCGAGCGTGAAGGCCCTTTGAGCGATCCGGCCTTCTTTTCGCCGCGCTTTGCGGAGAGCGCCGCTCCCGCGGCCTGCTGTTGCGCCTTGGATTTTGCTGGCATGTCAGTCTCCTTGCGAAGGGTGGAAAAAACCGGTGGAGAAGAAGAAGGCGATGCGCCGGCACATGCCCGCGCTTCGTTATAGGCCGCGCGGGCGGAGCCTGCAAGCAGGCACCGCTGCGCAGCCATACGCGCGGGTGTGTGCCGGCCCATCGCCCGCTGGCCAGCCAGGACGCTATATCCTGCCGAGCACCACGAGCAGCACCACGATCAGGACGATCAGGCCCAGGCCGCCGCTTGGCCAGTAGCCCCAGCCGGAACTGTACGGCCATGCCGGCAGCGCGCCGACCAGCAGCAGGATAAGAATGATCAGAAGGATGGTGCCGATGCCCATGGCGTGCTCCTTGTTCGTGGATCGGGGAAGCCGCGGCTTCCGTTCCGAAGTGACCCGCAGGGATTTGCACAAAAGGCCACTACTCAGAATCCAGCGTAGATCAAGGCACGCGGACGTCCCTCCGGACAAGGGCTGAAATCGGTGTAGGAATCGGACGACGCCGGGGCCCCACGGCTGGCGCGTGGCGCGGCGCACAACGGGTGTGGCGCTCGCAGGTCCCGCACATGGCGGCGCAACGGCGGCGCAGTGCGCAATGCGCCTCAGCCGGCTTCGGTGAGCCCGTGCTCGACCGCATAGACCGCCACCTGCACGCGGCTGGCCAGGTTCAGCTTCTTCAGGATGTTCTGCACGTGGATCTTTACCGTGCTTTCGGCCACGCCGAGATCGCGCGCGATCTCTTTGTTGCTTTCGCCGCGCGCCAGGCCCTGCACGATCTCGCGCTCGCGCGCGGTCAGGCGCGGGGCTTCGTCCTGGCGCGGCACGGCCAGCGGTGCCGGCGCGCGGAACTGCGCCACCAGCTTGGCGGTCATGCTGTCGGAGATCACCGGTTCGCCGGCGGCGGCGCGGCGGATGCCTGCGATCAGCGCCTCAGTCTCGATGTTCTTAATGAGGTAGCCGCGTGCGCCGCTGCGCAGCGCCGCGGCCAGTTCCTCGGCTTCCTCGGACACGGTCAGCACGATCACCGCGGTCTGCGGCAGGTCTTCCACCAGCAGCTGCAGCGCTTCCAGTCCCGACAGTCCCGGCATGTTCAGGTCCAGCAGGATCACGTCGGGGCGGTGCTGCTTGGCGCGCTTGATGCCTTCCACGCCGTCGGCGGCTTCGTCGACGATCTCGAAATCGGTCTGCCGTTGCAGCAGCGCGCGGATGCCGGAGCGGAACAGCGTGTGGTCGTCGATCAGCAGGATGCGGATGGTCATGGCTGGATTCCGGTGGTCTGGGGAGTCTTGGTATCGAGGCGGGTGCCGGCTTGCGCCGTGGCAGGCAGGATCAGTTCAATGCGCACGCCGCGCCCCGGGCCGGCCTGCACGTGCAGCTGCGCGCCAAGGCGCGCGGCGCGCTCGCGCATGATGTTCAGGCCGATATGCGCATCGGCGCGCGTGGCCAGCTCGTCGGGATCGAAGCCTTCGCCGTCGTCCTGCACCACCAGGCGGAACTCGCGACCGTGGCTGAGCGCCACCGTCACGTGCGCGGCCATGGCGTGCTTGCGTACATTCGACAGCGCCTCCTGCAGGATAAACAGCACCTGCAGCTGCTGCTCGGGCGAGAGCGGGCGGCCCGCGCCATCGTCGTCGATGCTGAGCGCGGCTTCGGTGCGGCACTGGCGGCGGAACCGCCCCACGGTGTCCTCCACCGCCGGGCGCAGTTCGCCGGTGCCCAGGCGCGAGCGGAAGTTGTTCAGCAGCTCGCGCACGTCCTGGTAGCTCTCTTCCACGCCGTGGCGCAGCATCGGCACGATCTCGCGGGTCTCGGCCAGGTCGTTGCGCGTGACCGCGGCGTCGAGCAGCTGCACCTGCAGGTTCAGATAGTTGAGGCCCTGCGCGATGCTGTCGTGCAGCCCCTGCGCGACCAGGTTGCGCTCTTCCACCACCGCGAGCTGGCGCGCTGTGGCCGACAGCCGCAGGTGCTCCAGCGCGGTGCCCAGGTGCTGGCCCAGCGTTTCCAGCAGCTGGCGGTCTGACGGCGGCAGCGTGCGCGGCGCGCGGAAATGCAGCGCGAACACGCCGGTGGCGCCGCGCTGGCTTTCGATGCGGAACGCCGCCAGCGCCTGGAAGCCGCTGCGCGCGCAGGGCGTTGCATCCCCGGCGGCGATGCCGCCGCGCAGCGCCGTGCGCAGGTCGGCGATGGCCACCACCGCCGCGCGCGTGGCGTCGCCGCAATGGCAGGCGTCGGCCGCGGCGCAGGCTTCGGCATCGGCCAGCGACGCCGGCAGCCCGGTGGCCGCCAGCAGATGCATCCTGCCGTGGCGGCTGTCGAGCACGCGCACGCTGCCGCCCTCGGCGTCGAACTGGCGCATCACGCGTTCCAGGAAGCCGCGCGCCATGGCTTCGGCGTCGCTGGCCTGGTTCAGGAAGGCGGCCATGTCGTACAGGGTTTCCAGGTCGCGGTTCTGGCGCTCCAGCTCCGCGGTCTTTTGCGCCACGCGCGCCTCCAGGTCCTGGTAGAGGCCCTGCAGCTCGCCCGCCATGCGGTTGAAGCCCTCGCTGAGCGTGCCGAACTCGTCGCGGCTCTCCACCGGCAGGCGCAGCGAGAACTCGCGCGCGGCCATTCGCTGCAGGCCGTCCTGCAGGCGCAGCACCGGCAGGATGATCCACAGGTAGAGCAGGTAGATCACCGCCACCGTGCCCACGCACGCCATCGCGGCCAGCGCTGCCTGCGACAGCCGCAGCAGGTCGGTCTTGCGCGCGCTGTCGTGCTCGATCATGCCGACCAGGCGGTCGGCCTGCGCGACAAAGCCGGGCAGCGCGGCAATGTACTGGTCCGGCGCGGCAGCGCGGCCCGCGCCCGGCAGCGCCAGCGGCCGCAGCTGCTGCTGCCAGTCCTGCGTGACGCGCGCCATCTGCGCGTGGATGGCGGGCTCGTCGGGGAGGAACAGCGGTCGCGCCGGGTTGCCCTTCTTCAGCTGGGCCAGCGTGGCGTCCAGCGCCTGCACCTGCATCGCGAGCGCGTCGGACTGGCGCGCCTGCGCCAGCGTCAGCTCGATCGCCACGCGGTTGGCGCGCATGCGCAGGCTGCCAGCGTCGTTGATGGCGGCGCCGGCGCCTTCGAGCTTCCAGGACAGCCACAGCGTGCCGGCGATCATGCCCAACACGACCAGCAGCACCGCCAGCGACAGCGAGATGATGCGCGTGGACAGGCGGTGGCGCAGCGCCGGCAGGCCGGAAGCGGCAGGGGGGGCGGTTTGGGGCATGTTCGGTATCGGGGGCTACCTGGGGGATGCGCCGCTCGGGCGCGCGTTTCGTTAGCCATTGTCGGCGGCTGGCCAGGGCGGCTTCCTGCGCCAGATCAACTAAACCCCGGTTCGGTACGAGGATGTGCGCGCGGCGGCGCATCGGGGCCAGGGGCCTGGCGCGTCGATTGCAACCAGGACTGTGAGGCCCACATCACACCGGATATATCACGGTGTGATATTTCGTCGCACCCATGCACATGGCACGGGCTTTTACCGGCGGACTTATCCCGGATCAAATCCCGCGGGCAAGGCGCGCCCTAGCATCCGGTCAATACCGATCCGGGAGACCGCAAACCATGTCCACGGAAACCGACTTGCTGGTGCGCCAGCACCGCGACTGCGATGACGCGCTGGCACGGCTCGAAGCCGCTGCGCGCGAAGCCAACTGGGCCAGGGCCGCCGGCGCGTTCGCGGTGCTGGAAGCCGCGCTGGAGGCCAATTTCAACGCCGAGGAAGCGCGCCTGTTCCCGGCCTTCGAGCAGGCCACCGGCATGGCCGGCGGCCCCACCGCCGTGATGCACCGCGAGCACGACGCGGTGCGCGCGCTGGTGGACAACGCGCGCGAATGGCTGGCGCTGCATGATGGCAATGCGCTGGCGGCCGAGCTCGACACGCTGGTGGTGCTGCTGCAGCAGCACAACGTCAAGGAAGAGAACGTGCTGTTCCCGATGTGCCGCGCGCAGGTGTCCGACCTGGACGCCGTGCTCGCCGGCCTCGCGTAGGGCTGGCCGATGGATCCTCAATGCACGACACGCGCCGCATGAAAACCGCAAACCTGGACTACGAACGCGCCCCGCGCCCGGCGGTGGTGTTCGGCTGCCTGATGCCGGCGCCGTGGCTGGGCGCGGCGGCCGGCGTGCTGCTCGCGGCGGGCCCGGCCGATGGCCTGCCGGACCGCTTCGCTCCGCTGGCGCTGGCGGCCGTGCACATGCTGGCGCTGGGCATGCTGCTGCCGGTGATGGTGGGCGCGCTGTTCCAGATGATGCCGGTGGTGGCCGGCGTGTCCGTGCCGGGCATGCGCGCGCTGGCGCCGTTCGTGGCGGCTGCGGGCGCGGGCATGGCCGCCGGGCTCGGAGTCGGCCTGCTGGGCGGCGAGCCCATGCTCCTGCGCGCGGCGGCGATTGCCGCCGCGGTGCCGCTGCTGGCCGCCGTGCTGTTGCTGGCGGCGGGGCGGCTCGTGGTCGCGGTCGATGCCACCACCCGTACGCTTGCCGGCATCGGCGCGCCGCTGGCGCTCGCGGTGCTGTGTGGCATGGCGCTGGCGGGCACGCTGGGCGGCTGGTGGCGCGTGCCGGTGGCACAGGTGCTGGACCTGCACGTGGCCTGGGCGCTGGGTGGCTGGCTGGCGGCGCTGGTGACGGGCGTGGCCACCACCGTCGTGCCGATGTTCTGGCAGACGCGGCGCCTGCCCGCCGCGCTGGAGCGGTGGCTGCCGCTGGGACATTGGCTGCCGCTGGCGGTGTTCAGCGCCGCGGCGCTGGTATGGACTGAGGTATCTGCGCTGGCGCACGGCGTGCTGTTGTTGTGGCTGGCCTTTGTCGCCGCGCTGGCCGCCTGCGGGCTGGCCGGTACGCTGCGCGCGCGGCGGCGCCACGATCCGCTCTGGCTGCTGTGGCCGTTGGCATGCGCGAGCATGCTGGGCGCGGCTCTGCTGGCGGGGGTCGCCGTCGCCATGCCCGGCGTCGACCTGCCACTGGCATGGTGGTCCGGCACCATGGCGCTGGTCGGCGCGGGCGTGCTGCCGGTCACGGCCATGCTCGGCAAGATCGTGCCGTTCCTGGCCTGGCTGCACCTGCGCCGGCTGCTGCCGCCGCGCGCGCGCGTGCCGGCCATGCAAGCCATCATTGCGCCGGCGCGGCAACAGCGCCAGGCCTGGCTGTTGCTGGCGGCTTACTTGTTGCTGCTGGCGGTGCCGCTGGCGCCGGCATGGCTGGCGCGCGCCGGCGGCGTGTTGCTGGCGGCCGCCAATGCGTGGCTGGGCTGGCAGCTGCTGGGCGCGTTGCGCTGCATGCGCCAGATGCGCAAGCGCGGCGGCCTGCCGCCGCGCCATGCGGGCGTGGATGCCGAAGGAGGTCATCACCATGGTTGAAGCCGTGAGCCTGGACGTGTTGCCGCTGTTCCGCGGCGTCGATGAAGCGGTGCTGGCGCAGCTGCGCACCGCCGCCACGCTGCGCTGCCTGCGCAAGGGCGAATACCTGTTCCGCTGCGGCGAACCGTGCGAAGGCCTGTTTGTCGTGATGGAGGGACTGGTCAAGCTGGCCCTGCTGCCGCCCTCCGGCGAAGAGCCGACCGGCGAGCGGGCCATCGAAGTCTTCGGTCCCGGCTCGGTGTTCGGCGAGGACCTGTTGTTTCTCGAGGTGCCGCGCCGCATGGCCTGCCAGGCGCAGGCGCGCACGGTGGTGCTGCATATCGGCAAGGCGGCGCTGTGGCACGCGCTGATGGATGAGCCGCTGCTTGCCGCACAGCTGCTGCGCAACCTGTCCGGGCGGCTGCACGGACTGATGCGCGATATCGAAGCCGTCAGCCTGCAGAGCGCGCTGCCGCGCGTGGCGGGTTTCCTGCGCGAGCAGGCCTTTGCCACGCGCCGCACCTGGCTGGCGTGCACGCAACGCGTGATCGCCTCAAAGCTCGGCATCACGCCGGAAACGCTGTCGCGCGTGATGCATCGCTTCTGCGCCGAGCGGCTGGTGCGCATCGAGCGCGGCAAGATCTACCTGCTCGATCCGGAGGGGCTGGCGCGGCAGGCGGGCGGGCCGGAACTGGCCGCGGCCTGAGCGCAGAAAAGCACGAGGAAGAACCGGTGATGCGTGCCACGCCGCAAGGCGAGGCACGCGGGGTAGCGTGCGTCAGGCCTGCGCGCCCGGCGCCAGCGCCGCCGGCTTTTCCCCGGTCAGCAGGTAATGCATAAGCTCGGCAACCGGCCGGATCGCCTCCCCAAATGGCAGCGCACCGCGCCCGCGGAAGAACAGCCCCCGTTCCACATCGCCCCGCACTGCCTGCGCCAGCTTCAGGTCGATGCAGAACTGGCCGATGCGGGCGATGCCGTCGCGCAGCCCGCAGCTCTGCAGGCAGTCGAAGCCCTCCAGGCATTCGCGTACCTTGGCGCGGCGCTGCAGCCGTGCCTCGCTCGACAGGTAGCGCGACAGCCACGGCGTCAGCACTGCGCGCGCGGGCAGGCCGGCCACGCTGGTGAACTCGCGCAGCGTCTCCGGCCGCGCGGTGGCCAGCACCTGCTTGAAGGCCGGATGCGCATCGCATTCCTCGGTGACGGCAAAGGCGGTGCCAAGCTGGACCGCGGCCGCGCCTTCGTTCAGCCAGTGGCGCACCTTGGCGTGGCTGTCGATGCCGCCGGCCAGGATCAGCGGAATGCTGTCCCACGCCAGCCCGAGCGTCTGGAACAACTCGCGGCACTCGGCCAGCACGCGCGAGAACGAGAAGCGTGGCTCGGACAGGTCCTGGATGGTGGCGGCACCGAGGTGGCCACCGGCATGCGCCGGGTGTTCGACCACGATGGCATCGGGCAGGCGGCCCTTCTTCATCCAGCGGCGCAGCACCAGGCCGATGCCGCGCGACTCCGACAGGATCGGGATCAGCGCCACCTTGGGGTGGTCGGCGGTCAGCTCGGGCAGGTCCAGCGGCAGGCCGGCGCCCATGACGATGGCATTGGCGCCGCTTTCGCACGACTGGCGCACCAGTGCGGCATGCGAGCCCACCGCCTTCATCACGTTGACCGCGATCAGGCCACGGCCTTCGGACAGCCTGCGCGCGGCGCGGATCTCGCGGTCGAGCGCCTCCAGGTTGGCAGCCTCGATGCTGGCCTTGTCGCGGGTGCAGCGCGGGCCGCTGGTGCGTTCGACCAGGTCGGGGTGGTGGTGGCGCAGGTCGATGCTGGCAATGGTGCCAACGCCGTTTTCGCGCGCGACCGTGCCGGCCAGCCGGTGCGCCGAGATGCCGATGCCCATGCCGCCCTGCACGATGGGCAACAGGCGGCGGCCGGCCAGCTTGAGCCAGTGTTCATTCATTACGCTCTCCGGAAAGGTGGTGCGCGCGGGGCCGGCATGCGGCCTGGCGCGAGGGGGGTGATTGCCGAAGCGTGGCACAGCGCCGGGGGTCCGCGTTTGCCGCAGGTCAAGCGCGCGGGCGTGCCCTGCCATCGGCCTACGCCAACCGGCATAGGTCCGCGTGCGCCATGTGCGCGTTGGTGCCGGTTTGCGCGCGATCAAGCCCCTGCCGCGAACGCTTGGCTAGCATCGGCCGCTGTCCTGCCTCCTGCGCCATCGTCGGCGCCATCACCCATGACACCTGCTTCCCCAGCCTTGCCCGACGGCGCCACCGCGCCACGCCGTCCCCAGCTGGTCGCGCCCGCCGGTTCGCTCGCTGCGCTGCGCATGGCGCTGCAGCACGGCGCCGACGCGGTCTACCTGGGCCTGCGCGACGCCACCAATGCGCGCAATTTCGGCGGCCTGAACTTCACCGAGGCCGACATCCGCACCGGCGTTGCCGAAGCCCATGCGCACGGCGCCGAAGTGCTGTTCGCCATCAACACCTTTGCGCAGATGGGCGCGGTGCCGCAGTGGCATCGCGCCGTGGACGCGGCCGCGGATCTTGGCGCCGACGCGGTCATCATGGCCGACGCCGGCCTGATGGGTTATGCCTGCGAGCGCCATCCCGGGCTGCGCCTGCACCTGTCGGTGCAGGGTTCGGCCACGCACGCCGATGCCATCGAGCTGATGCGCGAGCGCTTCAATATCCGCCGCGTGGTGCTGCCGCGGGTGCTGTCGCTGGCGCAAATCGGCAAGCTGGCGCGCCAGACCAGCGTGGAGCTGGAGGTATTCGGCTTTGGCAGCCTGTGCGTGATGGCGGAGGGGCGCTGCCTGCTGTCGTCCTACGCCACCGGCGATTCGCCCAACAACAAGGGCGTCTGCTCGCCCCCGCACGCGGTGCGCTGGACCGAGCAGGACGGTACCATGCACGCGCGGCTGTCGGGCATCCTGATCGACAGCTACGCGCCGGGCGAGCCCGCCGGCTATCCGACGCTGTGCAAGGGGCGCTTCGACGTCGAGGGCGAGCGCGGCTACGTGCTGGAAGAGCCGACCAGCCTCAACGCGCTGTCGCTGCTGCCGTCGCTGGTCGACATGGGCATTGCCGCGATCAAGATCGAAGGCCGCCAGCGCAGCCCGCGCTATGTGGGCGACGTGGTCGGCGTGCTGCGCGCGGCCATCGATGCCGCCTGCGCCGACCCGGCGCGCTTTGCGCCGCGCCAGGAATGGCAGAGCACGCTCGGCCGCCATGCCGAGGGCGACCAGGTGACGCAGGGCGCCTACGACCGGCCGTGGCGGTGATGCCGATGGAATCGATTTGCCTTGATATGGCCATGCCGGCCACGATGGAGTTTCCCATGCCCGACACCGACACGGACACCGCGTTGCCGAGCTTCGGCATCGCCCTGGGTCCGCTGCTGTACTACTGGCCGCGCGAGAAAGTGATGCAGTTCTACGTCGCCGTCGCCGATGCGCCGGTAGAGCGCGTCTATCTCGGCGAAACGGTCTGCAGCCGCCGCCACGAACTGCGCCATGCCGACTGGCTGGAGCTCGCGCAGATGCTGCGCGATGCCGGCAAGGAGGTGGTGCTGTCCACCCCGGTGCTGGTGGAGTCCGATACCGATATCGCCTGGATGCGCCGCGCCTGCGCGCAGCACGACTACCTGGTCGAGGCCAACGACCTGGGCGCGGTGCGCTGCATGGGCGGGCGGCCCTTTGTCGGCGGCCCGCACCTGAACGCCTATCACGCCGATACGCTGGCGTGGCTGGCAAGCCTGGGCGCGGTGGGCTGCGTCGCGCCGGTGGAGATGGACGGCCGGACGCTCGGCGCGCTGGCCGCGGCCCGGCCCGCGGGCATGCATATAGAGGCCCTGGTCTGGGGCCGCATGCCGCTGGCCTTCTCGGCGCGCTGTTTCACCGCGCGCCACCATCGGCTGCGCAAGGACAGCTGCGAATTCCGCTGCATGGACTACCCCGACGGCCTGGTGGCCGCCACCGGCGAAGGGCAGGCATTCTTTACGCTCAACGGCGTGCAGACGCAGAGCGCCACCTGCCTGGACCTGTGCGGCGAGGCACTGGCCATGGCCGCGATGGGCGTGCAGATGCTGCGCGTCAGTCCGCATTCGACCGGCACGCTGGAGGTGGTGCGGCAGCTTGCCGCGATCCGCGCCGGCGTGCAGGCGCCTGCCCCCAGCGGTATCGTCCCGGCCGGCGCGCAGCCCTGCAATGGTTACTGGCATGGCAGCGCCGGCATCGCCTGGGAGGCGCGGGCATGAACGCATTGCACAAGGTGATGGCCCGCGTGCATCGGCGCATGCCGTCGCGGGCGCGCGCGCTGCCGCTGGTGGCGGCGCTGGAACTGACGCGCCGCGCCGGCTGGCTGGAGCCGCCCGCGGCGCTGGACGGGCATGCCTTCCTGCTGACGGTGCAGGACCTTGGCCTGGAGGTGCCGTTCCGTTGCGAGGGCGGACGCTTCCATACGGCCGCGGCCGACGGACCGGCGCCCGCGCTGACACTGCGTGCCTGTGCGGTGGACTACCTGCGGCTGCTGGGCGGCGAGGCGGATACCGATACTCTGTTTTTCCAGCGCAAGCTGGTGATCAGCGGCGATACGGCGCTGGGACTGGAGGTCAAGTACTGGCTCGATGCCGCGCCGCGGCCGGCGTGGGTGAGCCGGGCGGCGGCGCGCCTGGTGGCGTTGCAGGGGGCGCTGGCGGCAGGCGGCGCGTAGCGGCGCGCTATGCGTCGCCGTCCAGCATGAAGCGGTTGCGGCCCGCGCGCTTGGCCTGATACATCGCGCTGTCGGCGCGGTGCAGCAGCGGCTCCAGGCGCGGCGCTTCGGGCACCGCGCACACCGCGCCGACGCTGATGGTGACCACCGGCTGGACCGGCGTGCCGTTGTGCGCGATGCCGAGGCCGCGCACCGCCGCCACCATGCGGCGGGCGACGGCCCGGGTTTCCTCGCGCGAGACGTCGGGCAGCGCCACCGCGAATTCCTCGCCGCCGAGCCGGGCGCAGAACTGCGGGCGCGTCAGCGTCTGGGTCAGGGCCGTGGCGATCTGGCGCAGGCAGTCGTCGCCGGCCAGATGGCCGTGCAGGTCGTTGTACTGCTTGAACAGGTCCACGTCGAGAATCAGCAAGCCCAGCGCCTGGTTGCGCTCGAACGCGCGCGTCACCGCGGCGAGCGACTCGCGCTGGAAGTAGCGCCGGTTGGGGATGCCGGTGAGCGCGTCGATATCGAGGTCGGCCTGCACCTGCGACAACTGTTCCTCGGTCTGCCCGAGCCGCGCGGTCAGGGCCAGCTCGCGCGACTGGAACCGGCTGATATCGCGCATGAACACCAGGCTGCCGATCTGCCGGCCGTCCAGCCTGGCAACGCTTTCCACCGTCAGTTCGAAGGGCGCGCCCGGGGGCACGAAGGGCTGGGCGGCGGTGTTATCCGCGGCGGCAAGCGAGCGCTCCAGCGCGCCTTGCCAGCCGGCCGGCACGGAGCTGCCGCGATGCAGCGCGGGCCACAACTGCGCGGCGGCCGGGTTGAATTCGACCACCGCGCCCCGGCTGTCGACGATCACGCAGCCTTCGCGCAGCGCATCGAACACGCGCAGCCGCGCATAGTGGCCGATATCGTCGAGGTGGGTGCGCAGCGCACAGAACCACACCAGCACCGCCATCAGCGAAAACGTCGCCGGCGTCAGGTCACCGCCGAGCGGGCCGGTCCAGCGCTTCAGGTAAGCGACATGCGTGAGCAGCGGCAACGCCAGGCCCGCGGCCAGGATGGCGCGGCCCCGGCGCGACAGGGCGTCGTTGGGCACTTCCGCCGTGACCAGGAAATACAGGCTCAGCCCGAGCAGCGCATACGACCACGCCGCCACCACCACATAGCCCGGGCCATGCTCGAACACGGCGCCGGGCGCAACCCCGGGCGGCATCAGCGTGATGCGCTGCCAGATCAGGTGGTGGCGTTCGTTGGTGAACACCAGCACCACCGTCACCACGGCGGCCAGCACCGGCAGCCACAGCCTGGACCACGGCACCACGTAGCGCGGGCGGCTCAGGTGCACCATCGCCACCAGCCAGCCGATCGGCACCGCCACGATCCCCAGGTACTGCGCCTTGGCCCACAGGATCCGGCCTGGCAGGTCGGTCGAGCTGATTTCCAGCAGGCGGCCGCCGCTCCAGATCACCACGCCGCCGGCCAGCACCAGGAAGGCCCGGATGGTGGGATCGTCGCGCCGCGTCCAGGTGGCAATGGTCATGCCGATGCTGCATATCACAGCGATGGTGAGGAGGAGGACCAGGGGGTAGGAAGACATGGAGGCGGGGCGCGTCTTGGAGCGATTGGCCTATGCGTTGGCGCCGGGGAGCATCCCGGCGGGGACGTTGCGGCCCGCATGGTGGGGTGCCGTTCCGGTTCGGCGCCTGGCTCGGGCGCCGGCATAGGGGGTTCGCGTTCTCATCGACATGAATGATACCGGGCTGCGCTGGCCAATTGCGCCACGAGAACGGCGGCTTATGACATGTAGCCGGGCAATGCCTCGGCCAGCGCATCGACGGCAAGGCGGACCTTGCGCGGCAGATGCGGAGTCTGCAGCCAAAACGCATAGGCGTCGTAGAGAAAGCCCGGCTGGTCCGGGAACAGCGGCACCAGCGCGCCGGCCTGCACCCGTTCGCGCACCAGCCAGTAGGGCAGCCAGGCCAGCCCCATGCCCATGGCCGCGGCGTCGGCGATCGCGTCGAGGTCGTCCAGCCGCAGCCGGTTCGGCGGCGTGAGCGCCAGCGGCGGCTGGTCGGGGCGGGGGAACAGCCATGGGCGGAGCTGTCCCGACCTGCGGTAGAGGATCCCATGGTGGCCAGCCAGCTGGTCCGGGTGCGCCGGTTGCCCGTGCCGCGCCAGGTAGTCGGGTGCGGCGCAGACCACCATGCGCTGGCGCGCAACGCGGCGCGCCACCACGCCGGCCTTGTCCGCCGGCTCGCCGGTGCGGATGGCCAGGTCGTAGCCATCCTCGACCAGGTCGGAGAAGCGGTCGCTGAAGGACAGGTCAAGTTCCAGCGCCGGATGTTGCCGCGCCAGCGCCAGCAGCACGGGCGCCACGCAGCGCCGCCCGAAATGCACTGGCATGGTGACCCGCAGCCTGCCGCGCGGCTCGGCCAGCTGGTCGGCGGCGAGCGCGTCGGCCGCGTCGGTCTCGGCCAGGGTGACGCGGCAGCGCTCGTAGTAGGCGCGCCCGAACTCCGTCAGGCTCTGCCGGCGCGTGGTGCGGGTGATAAGGCGCACGCCCAGCCGCTCCTCCACGAAGCGCACGTGCTTGCCGACCATGGGCCCGGACAAGGCGAGGGCATCCGCGGCAGCGGAGAAGGAGCCCAGGTCGACGGCTTTGACGAACACCGCCATGCTGGTCAGACGGTCCGTATTGGAAACTGTTGGTTTTAAGTGTTCTTGCCGAGCGGCAATTTATCCGCTTGCAGTGCGTTGGCATAGTGTATTCCGTTCAGTCAATTTGGAGTCGGGCCATGGCACGCGTCGTTCGCATTCACCAGCATGGGGGGCCGGAGGTATTGCGCATCGAGGAGGTTGAGGTGCCGCCGCCGGCACCGGGAGAGGTCCGCATCCGCCTCCGCGCGCTGGGCCTGAACCGGGCCGATGCGCTGCTGCGCGCCGGAACCTATATCGAGCCCCCGGCGCTGCCGTCCGGCCTTGGGCTGGAGGCCGCCGGCATCGTGGACGCGGTCGGCGCGGGCGTCGACGGGTTTGCGCCGGGCGATGCGGTGAGCGTGGTGCCGCCGGTGTCGATGGTGCGCTGGCCCGCCTACGGCGAGCTGGTCACGTTCCCCGCAGCGCTGGTCGTCAGGCACCCGCCGTCGCTGAGCTGGGAAGCTGCCGCGGCGCTGTGGATGCCGTACCTGACCGCCTATGGGGCGCTGATCGACATCGCCAGGCTTAGAAAGGGCGAATTCGTGGTGGTGACGGCGGCATCCAGCAGCGTCGGCCTGGCCGCGATCCAGATCGCCAACCTGGCCGGCGCCGTCCCGATCGCGGTCACGCGCACGGACACCAAGCGCAGGCCTTGCTGGCGCACGGCGCGGCGCACGTGGTGGCATCGGCGCAGGAAGACTTGGCCGTGCGGCTACAGGAGATCGCCGGGCCGCAAGGGGTCAGGGTGGTGCTGGACCCGATCGGCGGCCCGATCTTCGAACCGCTGGCGGCGGCGATGTCCCGCGGCGGCATCCTGCTCGAATATGGCGGCCTGAGCCCGGAGCCGACCCCGTTCCCGCTGTTTGCCGCGCTGGGCAAGTCGCTGACGCTGCGCGGCTATCTCGTTCACGAGATCCTGGGCGACCCCGGGAAGCTGGCAGCGGCCAAGGCCTTTATCCTGGACGGACTCGCGTCAGGGGCGCTGCGGCCGGTCATCGACAGGACCTTCGCCTTCGACCAGATCGTCGAGGCGCACCGGTACCTGGAATCGAATGCGCAGTTCGGGAAGCTTGTCGTGACGGTGTGATCGGCCTGCGCCGGGTTCACTCCGCGGCGCGCTGCGGCCGCGGCATTTCGCGGATCGCCCAGGACGGTACATCGGTCACGCCTTCCCGACCGGCCGGCCAGTCGGGCAAGACGCCGCGCATGAGCAGGTGGCCCCAGGCATCGATCCACCGCTGGTGCGCGCGCGCCATCAACTCCAGCATGGCGGAGGCGTAGTGCAGGGGCCCGCCGAGCAGGGGCAGCTCGCTGGCGATCTCGCGCGCGTACAGCTCTTCCGGGTCCTGCACGATGATCAGGCCCAGGGCATCGAGCCGCAGCTCGTCGAACATGGAACGGGCGAACTCCAGGTTCAGCTCGGCCATCCGGCGCAGGTTGTCCGCCAGGTCGGACTGCATGGACTCAAACTGGTGCATGCCGGCAAAGTAAGGGAACGGCCAGAAGGGCTGGGGCCAGAAGACGTGGGTTGCGGTCATCATCACGGAACTCTCCAGTGGGTCCGCAATGCCGGCAGGGGGCAGGGCGGAGTCGTCCGATGGCGGTGGCCATGGCGGCGGCACACCTGCGCGCCGCCCGCGCGGACGGCATGCTGACTAGCTTAAGCGGTAAGCCGGCCTGTCGCCATGACGGATGGGTGCCAGCGGCTTTCAGGTGACGCGCCGGACGGAAATCCGCGCGACGACATGCTGGTGACACACAAATGGCGCAGGCACGCATGATCCGTGCCTTCACTTACACCCCAACCGTTTCGCCAGCTTGTGCAGATTGCTGGCATCCACGCCCAATTGCCGCGCCGCCTGCGCCCAGTTCCCATGATGGACCTGCAGCGCTTGCTCGATACAGGCTCGCTGGGTTTGCTCCACCGCGTCGCGCAGCGTCGTGCCCAATGTCGGTGGAGCAAAGGCGCGCGACATGCTCGCACCGGGCTGGAGCGCCGGCGCGGGCGATTCCAGTCCGTCCAGGTCCAGCAATTCCGCCTCCAGCGTCACGATGTCATTGCGGTCCGCGCCACGGCTGACCGCGCGCAGCGCGGCGCGGCTGATCACGTGCTCCAGCTCGCGCACGTTGCCGGGCCAGCGGTAGCGCCGCAGCGCATCCTGCGCGGCGGCTGAGAGCCGCAGGCTGCGCAGGCCCAGGCGCGCGCGGTTCAGCTCGAGGAAGCGCCCGGCCAGCAGCAGCACGTCGTTGCCGCGCTCGCGCAGCGGCGGGATGGGGATCGGGTAGACCGACAGGCGGTGATAGAGGTCGGCACGGAAGGAGCCGTCGCGCACGTGTTCGCGCAGGTTGCGGTTGGTGGCGGCGATCACGCGCACGTTGACGCGGCGCGGGCGGTCGGAGCCCAGGCGCTGGATTTCGCCGTTCTGCAGCGTGCGCAGCAGCTTGGCCTGGATCGCCAGCGGCAGCTCGCCCACTTCATCGAGGAACAGGGTGCCGCCGTCGGCAGCTTCGAAGCGGCCGGGGCGTTCGCCGGTGGCGCCGGAGAACGCGCCGCGGGCGTGGCCGAAGAGCTCGCTTTCGGCCAGGGACTCGGGCAGTGCCGCGCAGTTGACATGCACCAGCGGCTGCGCGCGCCGGCGCGACTGACGGTGCAGCCGGTGCGCGAACAGCTCCTTGCCGACGCCGGTCTCGCCCAGCAGCAGCACCGGCAGTTCGGTATCGGCCACCACTTCGAGCTCATGCAGCAGGTTGGCGATGGCTTCGCTCTGGCCGACGATCTCGCCGGTGACTTCGCCATTGCCGCCGGCGACCTCATCGGTGGCCTGGGTGCCGCGCGCGAGTTGCAGCGCGCGGATCTCGGCCTCCAGTCGCGTGGTGCGGATCGCAGCTTCGACGATCACCGTCAGCCGCTGCAGCTCGGCCTGCGCGGCGGTATCGAAGGTGCCGACCGTCAGCGCATCCAGCGTCAGCGCGCCCCACGGCTGGCCGTCCACTTCCAGGCTGGTGCCCATGCAGTCGTGCACCGGCAGCGGCTCGCCCACGTGTTCGTCGATCAGGCCGTCGTACGGGTCGGGCAGCATGCTGTCGTGGTGGAAGCAGGTCACGCCGCGCCGCGCCAGGATCGCCGCCAGGCGCGGATGCAGGCCCACGGCAAAGCGCCGGCCCAGCGCATCGCGCACCAGGCCGTCGACGGCAACGGGGCGCAGATGGTCTTCCTCGAGCCGCAGCAGCGCCACCGCGCCGCAACGGAAATGCGTGCGCAGGACGCTGACCAGGCGCTGCAGGCGAACCGCTTGCGGCAGGTCGGTGACGAGGTCGGCCAGCAGGTCGGGATACATCGCGCTCGGTAGCATGGTGAAAAATACCCGTCGGGTCATAAGTACCGCTCGAAGTATAGGGTATTTATGACCTTCTGTGTTTCAAGTCATTGATCCGGAAGGTTTTGTTTCAGGCACGCTCCTCGCGTAAGTCATGCAGGCGTAACTTTCCCACCGGAGAACATCATGACTTTGCAGGACCAATCCCTCGGCCAGCTCGCCCGTCGCATTCCGGGTGCCACGCGGATCTTCCATGACTACGCGCTGGACTTCTGCTGCGGAGGCAAGCAGACGCTGCGCGCTGCCGCGCAGGAAAAGGGCCTCAACGCCGCCGCCATCGAAGCGCAGCTGCGCGTGCTGCAGGACGAAGGCGAGCCCGCGGCCCACGACTGGAGTGCCGCGGCGCCCGCCGCGCTGATCGGGCATATCCTCACGCGCTTCCACGCGCGCCACCGCGAGCAACTGCCCGAGCTGATCCGCCTGGCGCGACGCGTCGAGCAGGTCCATGGCGACCGGCCCGATTGTCCGCTCGGTCTGGCGGATCACCTGACCGGGATGCTCGGCGAGCTGGAAACCCATATGCAGAAGGAAGAGCAGGTGCTGTTCCCGATGCTGTCGCGCGGCATGCATGCCGCCGCGGGTCGCCCCATCGCCGTGATGCGGCTGGAGCATGACGACCACGGCCAGGCGCTGCAGCGGCTGGCGGCACTGACCAACGACATCACGCTGCCGCGCGCGGCCTGCAATACCTGGCGCGCGCTCTACCTCGGGCTGCGCACGCTGCGCGAAGACCTGATGGAACACATCCACCTGGAAAACAACGTGCTGTTCGAGACTGCCATAACGTCCGCCGAGGCCGCCGCGGCCCCCGGCTGCTCCTGCTCGACACACGCCTGAGCCGGCCCGCACGCAACCACAACCAACGACTTAGCATCATGGGCTCTTACCGCAGACTCTGGTTCCTGTTGATCGCCGTGCTGGCGGTCACGTTCTCCCTGCTCGGCTACTACGGCGTCGAGGTGTACCGGCAGGCCCCGCCAATTCCGGCCAAGGTTGTCGTGGCCGACGGGCGCACGCTCTTTACCGGCGACGACATCCTCGACGGCCAGACCGCATGGCAGTCCGTGGGCGGCATGCAGCTCGGCTCGATCTGGGGCCATGGCGCCTACCAGGCGCCGGACTGGACCGCCGACTGGCTGCACCGCGAGCTGACCGCGTGGCTGGACCTGGCCGCACAGGACGCCTACGGCCGTCCTTACGCGAAGCTCATCGCGCCCGAACAAGGTGCGCTGCGCGAACAGCTGCGCACCGAATACCGCGGCAATGCCACCGATCCGGACACCAACGTGCTGACCGTGTCGAAGCGCCGCGCGCAGGCCATCGCCAATACCGCGGCCTACTACGACAAGCTGTTCTCCGACGCGCCGGCGCTGCACACCACGCGCGAGCACTATGCGATGAAGGAGAACACGCTGCCCAGCGCCGAACGGCGCGAGCAACTGACGCAGTTCTTCTTCTGGACGGCGTGGGCGGCATCGACCGCGCGCCCGGGGCATGAGGCCACCTACACCAACAACTGGCCGCACGAGCCGCTGATCGGCAACCAGCCCACCAGCGAGAACGTGGTGTGGTCGGTGATCAGCGTGGTGGTGCTGCTGGCTGGTGTCGGCTTCCTGGTGTGGGCGTGGGCCTTCCTGCGCGGCAAGGAAGAAGCGCCGCCGCAGGCACCGGCGCGCGATCCGCTGCTGTCCGTGGCGCTGACGCCGTCGCAGCGTGCACTCGGCAAGTACCTGTTCCTGGTGGTCGCGCTGTTCGTGTTCCAGGTGTTGCTGGGCGGCTTTACCGCGCACTACACCGTCGAAGGCCAGAAGTTCTACGGCATCGATGTATCGCAGTGGTTTCCGTACGCACTGGTGCGCACCTGGCATATCCAGAGCGCGCTGTTCTGGATCGCCACCGGCTTCCTGGCCGCGGGCCTGTTCCTCGCGCCGCTGATCAACGGCGGCAAGGACCCGAAGTACCAGCGCCTGGGCGTAGACATCCTGTTCTGGGCACTGGTGGTCGTGGTGGTGGGCTCGTTCACCGGCAACTACCTGGCGATCGCGCAGAAGCTGCCCGCGCACCTGAACTTCTGGTTGGGCCACCAGGGCTATGAGTATGTCGACCTGGGCCGCCTGTGGCAGATCGGCAAGTTCGCCGGCATCCTGATCTGGCTGGTGCTGATGATGCGCGGCATCCTGCCGGCGCTGCGCGCGCGCGGCACCGACCGCAACCTGCTGGCGCTGCTGACCTCGTCGGTGGTGGCGATCGGCCTGTTCTACGGCGCGGGCCTGGCCTACGGCGAGCGCACCAGCCTGACAGTGATGGAGTACTGGCGCTGGTGGGTGGTGCACCTGTGGGTGGAAGGCTTCTTCGAGGTCTTCGCCACCACGGCGCTGGCCTTCATCTTCTCCACGCTCGGCCTGGTGTCGCGCCCGATGGCGACCGCGGCCAGCCTGGCATCGGCCTCGCTGTTCATGCTCGGCGGCATCCCCGGTACGTTCCACCACCTCTACTTTGCCGGCACCACCACGCCGGTGATGGCAGTGGGCGCCGCCTTCAGCGCGCTGGAAGTCGTGCCGCTGATCGTGCTGGGCCATGAGGCCTGGGAGAACTGGAGCCTGAAGCAGCGCGCGCCGTGGATGGCAGACCTGAAGTGGCCGCTGATGTGCTTTGTCGCGGTGGCGTTCTGGAACATGCTGGGCGCCGGGGTGTTCGGCTTCATGATCAACCCGCCGATCGCGCTGTACTACATCCAGGGGCAGAACACCACTCCGGTCCACGCGCATGCGGCGCTGTTCGGGGTGTATGGTTTCCTGGCACTGGGCTTCACGCTGCTGGTGCTGCGCTACGTGCGGCCGGCTTACCGGTTGAGCCCCGCTCTGATGAAGACCGCGTTCTGGGGCCTGAACGCCGGCCTGGTGCTGATGATCGGCACGAGCCTGCTGCCGGTCGGCATCATCCAGTTCCTGGCCAGCGTCGAGCATGGCACCTGGTATGCGCGCAGTGAGGAATTCATGCAGCAGCCGATCCTGCAGACGCTGCGCTGGGTGCGCACCTTTGGCGACGTGGTGTTTATCGTCGGTGCGGTGTCGTTTGCCTGGCAGGTGGTGCTGGGGCTGGCGAACCGCACGCCGATGGCGGCGGATGCGGTGCCGGCGCGGATGAAGACGGCGGTGCGCTGAACGACGGAAAGGAAGTAGCGGCAGTGCTGGCCCGCCCCATGTCCGGGGCGGGCCTTTTTTCTGTGCGCCCAGCATGGGCGCACTCTTGTGGGTGCAAGTCCCACCGTAAGTTGATCACAGCGAACGAAGCGAAGCGCAACTGCGAGAGGGTGACCGATCGTGGGGAGGAAGCGTGGAGCGAAGCTGCGAGCCGAGGGATACGAACCGGATAGAAGGCGGTGCCGACCAGGACGAGCGGGCAGGAAACCGCGAAGTTCTTGTGATCAAGGGGAGGCGGCGTAAATCCGGCGGTTGTGCAGCGAAGGAGTGCGTTCTTACCTGGGGACGCCCCGCCTTGCGCCTGAAAGGGCGACGGCGTCGAGCCGGAGCGGGGTCTCAGCAGACGTCATAGTAGTCGGGGGTAGCGCCGGGAAGGCTCAAGACCGCCGACGAAGGACCGAACGAGAGGGAGTGTTCGAAGCCGTGTCGATGCAACAGGCATTGCGTCAGAAGCCCGCGCGAGCGGGGCGAGCGAGGGAAACGGACGGTGAAGCCGCCCGGGAACTCGTTTGCGACGAAGCCTGCGGCCCGCGACGCGAACCGGAGAACACAGGGTCGGCGCTGCTGGCAGCGGCGCTGACGCGAGAGAACCTGAAGCAGGCGTTCAGGCGGGTCAGACGCAACAAGGGTGCCGCTGGCGTGGATGGTCTGGATATTGATCAGACCGCTCGCCATCTGGTGACGACGTGGCCGGTGATTCGCGAGCAACTGCTCAAGGGGACGTACCGGCCCAGTCCGGTACGGCGGGTAACGATCCCGAAGCCGGTCGGAGGAGGCGAGCGCGAGCTCGGTATCACGTTCCGCGTTTGCTTTGTTGCTCAGACGACACGCGCGCGTAAAGCGCGACCATGGCAGCGTTGCTCATCGCTTCCCTCGCTTCATAGCCCGTTGTGCCGCCACTTCGGGCTCGGCATCCGATGGCCGCGCAGTGCTGCGCGCGTCCACTGGACTGAGCCGTTCGTAGGCCTTCTGCAATTGTTCGCCGGAATATCGGTTCGGCTCAAAAGCGAGACGCACTCGCCAGTGCTTGCGTCGTCCCCGTGTCATCGATGCGACTCCCAGTCAGTGGGAGCAACGGCCTCAAGCACGAGAACCGCATCAACGGCAAGACATTCTCTGGACCATGGCGCCAGGCACTCCCTTGATATGCGAAGGCCACATCTTACCCGCGAGTTTGCCATGTTGTTGCCGGGGTTCTGTCGCCGTTGCTGGCTAATGTGCTGCTCGATGAGGTGGACAAGGAGTTGGAGTGCCGAGGCCATTGCTTCGTGCGTTACGCCGATGACGCGAACGTGTATGTGCGCAGTCAGCGGGCGGGCGAGCGGGTGATGGCCCTGTTGCGGCGGCTGTACGGCAGACTGCGTCTGAAGGTCAACGAGGCAAAGAGCGCGGTGGCGAGCGTGTTTGGCCGCAAGTTCCTCGGCTACAGCTTCTGGGTGGCCGCAGGTGGTGTGGTCAAGCGCAAAGTGGCAGTCAAGCCGCTGCTGACGTTCAAGCAACGCATCCGCGAACTGACCGGTCGCTCAGGCGGCCGGAGTCTACGGGCGGTCGTGGAGCGGCTGAAGCCATATGTACAGGGTTGGACGGCCTACTTCCGGCTGGCGCAAACACCCCAGGTCTGGCGAAAGCTGGACGAGTGGATGCGTCACCGGTTGCGAGCGATCCAAATCAAGCATTGGCGCCACGGCACTACGATCTACCGGGAATTGCGGGCGCTGGGGGCCGCGCATGCGACAGCCCAGCGGGTGGCGGCCAACAGCCGCCGCTGGTGGCGCAATAGCGATGGCGAGCTAAACCGCGTGCTGACTATCGCCTTCTTCGACCTACTGGGGATGCCTCGCCTTGCTTAACCTCAACCTCTCGAACCGCCCGGTGCGGACCCGCATGCCGGGTGGTAATGGTATGGACGCCCCCGTCCGAAACGGCATCGATGTGCCAAAGTGGTAAGTGCTTCGAAGCTCAACCTTCATCGAAGGAGGCGTCATCATGAACGTTACTACAGTCGGCATTGACTTGGCCAAGAACATCTTCGTGCGACCTGCAAGTCGCCTGAATTTCTGTTTCACAGGAGAACGTATGGCCTGACGAAACCGGTTGTTCCATCAACCGTTCCCTACCCAGACATGCGGAGCCGGTAACAGCTCGGTGTGAAGCTCTGGGGACAACGTAGCCGCCGGATAACCGGTACGCCCAGCCGCGAGGCGAAGCGGAATCTGCCAGCACGAAGGCGGAGAGGAGCAAGGGATGAGTGGGTACGACCAACATATGTGAACTTCTGATAAACGTCGTGATCTTTGACAAGCCAAACGTGCTGACAGGCTTGAACCAAAACGGTATGCGGTGAGGAGTGGTCTTCGAAGACTGGACCACCATGGACAACCAGCCGCCGGCGAAGAGGAAGGGTCCGCCCCGCTCGGAGATTCATGCGGAACAGGGTAAGCCCATCATGCTGCCGGTGACGGCAGGCGAACCGTAAGGAACGCTGTTGGCACGGTGGGTAAAGGAATGCGGAGAAAGCGAACGCCCGGCTGTAATGGCCGGGATACGGGCTGCAACATTGCCCGACACGAAAGTGGGCAGACTTCCGCAGGGTCATTCATGGCGAGAGAACTTTGACCAACCGTTATACGAGGGAAAGCAGATGACGGCGTACGATGCGAAAGTGTCGGGAGCTGGTGCGTCCTCGCACGCTGCACAGATGTGGGATCAGGCGAACTGGCCGCACATTGAGGCAGAGGTGAAACGGCTTCAGGTGCGTATCGCCAAGGTGGTCCGGGAAGGCCGATGGAGCAAGGTGAAAGCCTTGCAACGTCTGCTGACCCGCTCGCATAGCGGCAAGATGTTGGCCGTGAAGCGTGTGACGGAAAATCGCGGTAAGAGGACGCCGGGGGTGGATGGCAGGATATGGTCGTCCCCGGCGGCCAGATGGAACGGAATGGTGTCGCTACGTCATCGCGGCTATCGGGCGATGCCGCTGCGGCGGGTTTACATTCCCAAGAGTAACGGCAAGAAGCGTCCGTTAGGAATTCCTTGTATGCGGTGCCGGGCGATGCAGGCTTTATGGAAGCTCGCTCTGGAACCCGTCGCGGAGACTCTGGCGGATGCCAATTCCTACGGCTTTCGGTCCGGACGCTCGACCGCCGATGCCATCGAGCAGTGCTTCAACGTTCTGGCTAAGCGTGCCTCGCCAGAATGGGTTCTGGAGGGTGACATTCGAGGCTGTTTCGACAACTTCAGTCATTCCTGGTTCCTGGAGAACGTACCGATGGATAAGGGGGTTCTGCGAAAGTGGCTTCAGGCCGGATATATCGATGAGGGAACTCTGTTCGAGTCGCGGGCGGGTACACCCCAAGGGGGAGTTATCTCGCCCGTAATCGCGAATATGGCGCTGGATGGGCTTGAAGCGGCAGTCCATGCAAGTGTGGGAACATCCAAACTTGCTCGCAGCAAGGCTCAGCTCAACGTCGTCCGTTATGCCGATGACTTTGTGGTGACTGGCGTGTCGAGAGATGTGCTGGAATCCCGGGTGCTTCCCGCGGTCAGGCAGTTTATGGCCGCCCGAGGTCTGGAACTCTCGGAAGAGAAGACCAGGATCACCAACATAGCGGAGGGTTTCGATTTCCTTGGCCAAAACGTGCGCAAGTACGGCGGCAAACTGCTGATCAAGCCAGCGAAGAAAAGTATCAAATCGCTGCTCGACAAGGTCAGGGAAGTCATCAAGGGCAACGCGAGTGTCACCCAAGAGGCGTTGATCCGTAGGCTGAACCCGATCATTCGGGGTTGGACTATGTATCATCGCCACGTCGTGGCAAAAGCGACCTTCTCAACGATCGACTCGCACATCTGGCACCTGCTCTGGAAGTGGGCAAGACGTAGGCACCCCACGAAAGGAGCCCGGTGGGTCAGGAAACGTTACTTCCGGTGTGACGGACATCGGTCCTGGGATTTTGCAACGAAGGGTTCGACCGAGGATGACACCTGCGGCCTGCAACTCTTCCGCGCAGCGACGGCCGCCATCCAGCGCCACATCAAAATCCGGGGACTGGCTAATCCGTTTGATCCGGCATGGGACATCTACCTTGCCCGCCGTCGAACCGCGAAACGTTCCGCCGGGCTGTCCGGTGCCACCCAGTGGCGCTGAAGGAATGGCTTGAGCCGGATGCGGGGCGACCTGCACGTCCGGTTCTGAGGGGGCGGCGGCGCAGTAATGCGTCGCTGCTACCCGACCAGGTCCACGGTGTGAACGAGCATGGCAAGCCAGTATTGACGAAGCAACTAAGACGTCACCAGATGCCCACATTCTTTGCAAAACTTCCGCCCTGCGTGATCGGCATGGAAGCCTGCGCCAGCGCCCACTTCTGGGCACGCAAGCTGCAGGGGTTCGGACATACGGTACGGCTCATGGCACCTCAATTCGTCAAGCCCTATGTGAAGACGAACAAGAACGACGTTGCCGATGCGGAGGCTATTTGTGAGGCGGTGGCACGGCCGAACATGCGATTTGTGCCCGTCAAAAACATCGACCAACAGGCGGTTCTTGCACTACATCGTGCCCGTCAAGGGTTCGTCCGCGCTCGTACTGCGCAGGCCAACCAGATCCGCGGGCTGCTCGGGGAATTCGGTCTCGTAATCCCGCGGGGGATCACAAACATCGCCCAGCACGTGCCGGCGCTCATCGAAGATGCCAGCAACGAACTGCCGGGCTCGTTCCGCTTGTTGGTCCAGCGCTTGATCGATCATCTAAAGGAACTCGATCGACAGGTAGAAGAGCTCGAGACCCAGATCAAAGCTTGGCATCGCGCCAATGACGCCAGCCGGAGGCTGGCAGAGATTCCCGGGATCGGCCCGATCACGGCCAGTGCACTTGTTGCTTCGATCGGGGATGGCAAGTGCTTCAGCAACGCTCGGCAATTGGCTGCGTGGCTAGGCTTGGTGCCGAGGCAGCATTCGAGCGGAGGTAAGCCGCTGCTGCTCGGCATTACCAAGCGCGGTGACACGTACTTGCGCACGCTAATGGTCCACGGAGCACGAGCCGTCGTTCGTTACGCCACAAACAAAAACGACGCGTTCTCTGGCTGGCTCCGTCGGCTGTTGGTAAGACGCCACAAGAACATCGCCGTGGTGGCGGTGGCCAACAGGAATGCGCGAATCGCCTGGGCACTGCTCACACAAGACCGTACGTTCCGATCGGATTACGCATCGTCTTAGCAGGCTGCTGAAGTACTCATCGCGCAAGAGCCAGAGCTTCCCCAAAGAGGCGCTGATGGGTTCGCTTTTTTCACAATCCGGGAGCTGGGCGTCACTGCATCGACGTTTTCGGCGATTTGGCGCCCATTGCCGGCCTCATTAATGCGATTACTGCCACTGCGGACGGATTTGTCCCAGCGAGCGCATGCGCACGAGGTTATAGGCGGCCATGCTCAGCACAAACATCTGGTCAACCTTCTTTAGTCCGCGCACCATTACCTGGCGCATGCGCCCCACAGTCTTGGCCCAGCCAAAGCCTTGTTCGATCAGCTTGCGCTTCTGCTGCGAGACGGCATAACCGGCGCTGCAAGCAATGGCATCAGGAACGGCCGAGCGCCGCCCCGAGGTGTTCTGTGCCACGTGGGGCGTTACCTTCATTTCCAGGCAGGCTTGAATGAATTCCTGCGCATCGTAGCCTTTGTCCGCACCAACGGTGACTTCCACATTTAGGTCTTCAGTTACCTGCCTGGCATCGTTGAGCATGACCTTCGCGGCTTCGCGCTCGGCGTGTCCGTCCGCATTAGTCACCATGGCGCTCACCACCAGTCCGTGTCGGTTGTCGCTCAGGGTATGGCCCATGTAGCGCAGCTCACTGGCGGTTTTGCCCTTGCGGTACAGCTTGGCATCGGGATCGGTCTTGGACGCATGCGTCTCGTTGCTGCGCTTGCGGCCCTTGAAGTTGGCGCCGCCGCTGTCGTCCTCGTCGTCGCCGTCCTTGCGCACGAAGCTCTTGTGGCCTGCCCACGCCTGAATCAGCGTGCCGTCGACGCTGAAGTGCTCGCCCGACAGCCAGTTCTTCTTCTGCGCGATGGCCAGCACCTCGTTGAAGAACTCGATCACCGCATCGTGCTTGATAAGCCGTTCGCGGTTCTTGCTGAACACGGTGGGCACCCAGACCACATCATCCATGGCCAAGCCAATGAACCAGCGAAACAGCAGGTTGTACTGCGTCTGCTCCATGAGCTGACGCTCCGAACGAATGCTGTGAAGCACCTGCAGCAGCATGGCCCGCAGCAACTTCTCCGGCGCGATGCTGGGCCGACCGCCGTTGATATCGGCCTCATACATCTGCGCGAACAACCGGTCCATCTTTGCCAGCGCCTGATTGGCCATGGTGCGGATCGAGCGCAGCGGATGGGCCTTCGGCACGAATTCATCCAGCCGCCGCATGGTGAACAAACTCTCGGTGAAGGTGTCAGCGCCGCGCATGAAATGTTGGGTTGGATGGAGTCCTCAGATCAACGCTTCAGCCAGTCGCCGCGCTGACGTCTGCCGGAGGTATTTCAGCGGCCTGTTAGAGGAGGTCGCGTAATCCGATCGGTCTAGTAAAAGAACGTTCCCCCCAGGAGGTTGCTCGGGCACTCACGACGTGATGGCAAGATAGGTTGGACCGGGATCGGAATACTCTGCCCTGTCACAGGCGCTTCGAGCGCGAGGTGGTGATTAGAGCCCGATCAGCAGATTCCATCAGGGACAAAGGCGCCATAGTCGCCTTCTCAACAGTCCGGATGTATGGCCGCAATCTCAATCATCGACCCCATCGCCAATGAAGGCCTGACAAAACGGGGGCGTCCATGTATGTGGCAGGGGCGCAGCCCGGATGGCTGCCCCCTATGCCGATTGTGGCCAGGCCTGCTCAGCCCTGCACAGGCTGCTGCGCCTCGGCCACGATCTGCCGGATCGCCTGCTCTAAAGCCTCCACCGGCTGCCCGCCAGTCACCAGGTAGCGGTTGTTGAAGATGATCGACGGCACCGACTGGATGCCCATGCCCTGGTACTCGCGTTCCTCGGCACGAACCTCGTCGGCATAGGCGCCGCTCTCCAGCACCGTGCGTGCCTGCGCCGCATCAAGGCCAACTGATTGCGCGGCCTCGACCAGCACGTCGCGATTGCTCGGATCCTTGCCATCCGTATGGTAGGCGCGCAGCAGCGCCAGCTTGAGCGGCAGCTGCTTGCCTACGATGCCTGCCCAATGCAGCAGCCGATGCGCATCGAAGGTGTTGTAGACACGCGTACGTTCGCCGAAGGTAAAGCCCACGCCGGCGCCGCGCTCGCGGATCATGGCCTGGGACTCAGCGATCTGTGCCGGCGTGCGTCCGTATTTCCTGCCGATGTAGTCGACGATGGCCTCGCCTTCGGGCCGCATGTCCGGGTTCAGTTCAAAGGGATGCAGGACGATCTCGGCGTCCACGGCATCGCCCAGGCGCTGGAGCGCCTGCCGCAGCGAGGACAGGCCGACGGCACACCAGGGGCAGGCGATGTCGGAGACGAAGTCGATTCTCAGGGGTTGGGTCATTGGCTTTTCCTGGGGGGGCTGCTGCGTCGCAGCCCCCGGCACGTTGTGACAGTGCCGACAGGTTAGCCTGACTCGCGAATCCGTGCAGGAAGGCAAGCCAGGCATGCCCGGTCCCGTCAGTCCCAGCGGCGGCCCGGGCCGTCATAGCCGTGGTGGCGGGCCCATTCGCGCTCGCGCCATTCGCGGCGGTATTCCCGATGATAGGCGCGATGATAGTCGCGGCCGTCGTAGCGGTCATAGCCCACCGGGACGGGCGCCACCACCACTGGGCGCGGCGCATAGGCCACCGGCGCCGGTGCGTACACCGGTGCCGGTGCATAGACCGGAGCCGCCCGATAGACCGGGGCGGGGTGATAGACCGGCGCTGGCTCGGCCACCACCACGCCCGGCACGCCGATGCCGATGTCGATATTCACACCGGCATAGGCGCCGGCGCTGGCCGCAAGCATTGCACCACCGACTACTGCCATGGCGACGATTCGTTTCATGGTTGCCTCCCAGGGGGCGTTGGACATGGGCTCACTGTAGAGGGCGGGCTCGTAATATAGGCCGCGCGAATTGTTGCAAATGTGACGGGGTGTAAGCTGCGCTGCGCCGTGGTCGCCGCCGCTCGTCGGGGCCATGCCCTGTATCATTCAGTCCCGCGCCAAAGCCTTACCTGCAGCTCTCGCCTCATGCGCCGTACCGTATTTCTCGCCCTTGCCCTGACCGGCCTCACCGTAGCCCCCGCCCGGGCCGAGCCGGACATCCAGGCAGGCAAAGCCCTGTTCGCCGCGCGCTGCGCCTCGTGCCACTACGTCGGCCGCAACGCGCGTGCCGCGTTTGGCCCGCACCTGAATGGCATCTTCGGCCGCCAGGCGGGCGGCACCAGCGACTTCCAGTACTCGGACGCCATGCGCGCATCGAAGCTGGTCTGGTCGCGCGACACGCTGGACGCCTTTATCCGTTCGCCGGGCAAGGTCGTGCCCGGCACCAAGATGCGCTTCTGGGGCATCGGCAACGACAAGCAGATCGAAGATCTGCTGGCCTACCTGCAGACTTTCAAATAAGCGCCACTGCGGCTATCACGGCGCCGCGCCCGGGAAATGCGGCCCCGGGCCTTCGCCCGCCAGCGTGTCCTGCGGATTGCGCAGCGGGCACGCCTTGAGCGACAGGCAACCGCAGCCGATGCAGCCGTCGAGCTGGTCGCGCAGCTGCGTCAGCGTGCGGATGCGTTCATCGAGGTCGTCGCGCCAGCTGGCGGACAGCCGGCGCCAGTCGGCCACGGTGGGCGCGCGTCCATCGGGCAGCTTCTGCATGGCCGCGGCGATCACCGTCAGTGGCAGGCCCATGCGCTGCGCCACGCGGATCACGGCCAGGCGGCGCAGCACGGCGCGCGCATAGCGGCGCTGGTTGCCGCCGCTGCGGGTGCTGGCGATCAGGCCGCGCGATTCATAGAAATGCAGGGTGGACACCGCGATGCCGGTGCGCGCGGCGACTTCGCCGACGGAGAGCAGTTCTTCTGAGGGCGCCGGGCGGCGCCGGCGCGGTGTGGCGGGCTTGTTCGCGGGTGGCATGGCTAGGGAGCAGAAGTCGGGCCAGAAGTTGGGCTGGAGGAATGCCCATGCTACCACCATGGCTCTGCTTGACCTCAAGCTAAGTTGAGGTTTGATACTACGGCTCCATTGTTCGCCATTCCTCGATACAGAGTTGATGACCATGTCGCCGCATGCCCGCCCCAATGATTCGCTGAGCTTTCTCAATCCTGCCGACTTGTATGACCCGCGGCCCAATGGCTATTCGCACGTGGCCGTGGTGCGCGGGCCTGCCCGCATCGTGTATGTGGCCGGGCAGGGCGGCGAGGATGCCGCCGGCGGCCTGGCGCCGGACTTCCCGCGCCAGGTTGCGCGCGCCATGCAGAACCTGCGCATCGCGCTGCAGGCCGCGGGTGCCGATGTGGGCGATGTGGCCAAGCTCACGGTGCTGGTGGTCGATCACTCGCACGACCGCCTGCGCACCTTCGGTGCCGCACTGCGCGAGATGTGGGCCGGCAAGCCGGTGCCCGCCTGCACGCTGATCCCGGTGCCGCGGCTGGCGCTGGACAATATGCTGTTCGAGATCGAAGCGACGGCCGTCCTGCCGGGGTGAGCCGGCTTGGGTCCGCCGGCCGGCCCCGATGCTTACTTGCCTTGCCCGCGCGGCGCCGCGCTGAAGGTCTTGTTGACGATCTTCCAGGCGCCGTCGATCTGCAGCAGCGTCATGTAGTCGGTGAAGACGACCTCCGGATAGTCCAGCACGACCTTGGCGACGCCGGCATTACCCACCACGTCGAACTGCGTGATGAAGCGCGTGCGCTGCGCTTCGTCCGGCGCGGGGTGGCCGGGGCAGCGCGCCGAGACGAATTCCTCGACGGACAGCGAGTGCAGTGCGCCGTCGCGGAACGAGACGATGCGGGCGTCGGGGGCAAAGGCCTTGTACATGTACTCCGCCTTGCCGGTGATATGACCTTGCAGGTAGTCCTCGATCGGCGCGAGTGCTGCTACATGGCGGGAAGTCAGGCCGGTTTCACTGAACGTCATGGGTCTCCTCCAAAACTGGAAGCGGCAGTGCGCAGGTGCCTGCCGCAGCGTTGAAAGTCCTGATTGTATTCTAGTTTTGTATGCAAAAACACGACGGATACGCGGTGGCTCAAACCGACGCAGCGATCAGCTCGCGCAACCACTGGTGTGCCGGGTCGCGATGCACGCGCTCGTGCCACAGCATCGACATCTCATAGCCAGGCACCTCCACCGGCGGTTCCACCACCTGCAGCGCCGGCGCACCGCGCACCAGCCGGGCCGGCAGCATCGCCACCAGGTCGGTGCTGGCCACTGCGGACGTGACGAATAGAAAGTGCGGCACGGACAACACCACGCGCCGTTGCATGCCGACGCTGGCCAGCGCCTCGTCAGTGACCCCGTAAAAGCCGCCACCGTCCGGCGAAACGATCACATGGTCCAGCGCGCAGAACTGCGCCAGCGTAGGCCGGCGCCTGAGCCGTGGATGGCCGGCGCGGCCCACCAGCACATAACGCTCGGTAAAGAGCGCGCGCCGGTGCATCGCCGGCGGTGCGCCATCACTGGTGTGGAAGGCGAGATCGAGCCCGGCCTGCTCTGCCTGCCTGGCAATGCGCGAGGGGACCATTTCCACCACGGCCAGCCGCGCACCCGGCGCGGCGGCGCGCAGCGCCTGCAGCGCGGGCAGCACGATGGTCGATTCCCCATAGTCGGTCGCGGCGACGCGCCAGGTCTGCATGGCGGCGGCGGGGTCGAAGGGCGTGTCAGGCGACACGGTCTGCTCGAGCGCGGCCAGCGCCTCGCGCAGCGGTTCGCGCAGCGCCTCGGCCCGGGCCGTGGGGCGCATGCCACGCGGGCCTGGCAGCAGCAACGGGTCGCCGAAGTAGTCGCGCAGCCGGGCAAGGTGGACGCTGACCGAGGGTTGCGAGTAGTTCAACCGCTGCGCGGCGCGGGTCACATTCTGCTCGGACAGCAGCACGTCCAGCGTGACCAGCAGGTTCAGGTCCAGGCGCCTGAGATTAGTCATGGCAATAGCTGTGATATTGGATATTCATTTCCAATATACCGGAGCGCGCCCTATGCTGGCCTCACTTTCGCAATCCCTGGAAGCAGCCATCATGAACGTACTTCTCGTCTACGCCCATCCGGAACCCACCTCGCTGAACGGCGCCATCCGCGACTTCGCCGTGCAGCGCCTGCGCGATGCCGGCCACACCGTGCAGGTCTCCGACCTCTACGCGATGCAATGGAAAGCCCAGCTTGACGCGGCCGACAGCAAGGCGCGGCCCGGGACCGCGCCATTTCATCCTTCGCTGGATTCCAAGCACGCCTTCGAGAACGGCCTGCAGAGCGACGATATCGCTCGTGAGCAGGACAAGCTGCGCTGGGCCGATGCGGTGATCCTGCAGTTCCCGCTGTGGTGGTTCTCGATGCCGGCGATCCTGAAGGGCTGGGTCGAGCGCGTCTATGCCTACGGCTTCGCCTACGGTGTGGGCGAGCACTCCGACGAACGCTGGGGCGACCGCTATGGCGAAGGCATGCTCGCCGGCAAGCGCGCCATGCTGGTCGTCACCACCGGCGGCTGGGAGTCGCACTACAGCCCGCGCGGCATCAACGGCCCGATCGACGACATCCTGTTCCCGATCCATCACGGCATCCTGTACTACCCCGGCTTCGAGGTGCTGCCGCCGTACGTGGTGTACCGGACCAGCAGGGTGGATGACGCGCGCTTTGCCGCCATCCGCGACGAGCTCGGCCAGCGGCTGGACACACTCGGGACGACGGCGCCGATTCCCTTCAGGCCGCAGAACGCGGGGGACTATCACATCCCGCAACTGACCTTGCGCGAGGAGATCGCGGCGGGCCAGGCGGGTTTCGCCGCGCATATGGTGGCGTAGGGCCGGGGGAGTGCGGCCAGCCGCCGCCATTGCGCTCCCCCGCTGGCTCACTCGCCGCGGATATCCGCCCGCGCCGCCACCGCCCGCATCTCCGGCAGTTCCTTCTCGACCCGCGCCCTGACCGCCGCGCCATTGCCCCACGCCGGCGTCAGCCCGAGTTCGACCATGCGGGCCCTGGTCGCCGGTGCGTTGGCGACCTCGGCCAGCGCCTTCTCCAGCTTCTGCTGCACTGGCGCCGGCAGGCCGGCGGGTGCCAGCAGCGCGAACCACGTGCCCATCTGGAAGCCCGGATAGCCGCTCTCGGCCACCGTGGGCACCTGCGGCAGCGCGGGCAGGCGCTGCGGCGACAGCACTGCAACCGGCCGGATCCTGCCGCCCTTGATCAGCGGCTGGGTGGCCACGATGGTATCGACGGCCACCTGCACCTGGCCGCCGGCCAGTGCCGTCAGGCTGGGCGCGCTGCCGTTGAAGGGCACGTGGACCATGCGGATGCCGGTGGCCGACTTGAGCATCTCGCCGCCAAAATGCACCGACGAACCGGTGCCGAAGGAGCCGTAGGAGAACTTGTCGGGACTGGCCTTGGCCTGCGTCACCAGGTCCTTGAGCGAGTGGATGGCGGTGTCCGGATTGGCCACCAGCACCAGGCTCATGTCGGCGACCAGCCCCAGCGGCGTAAAGCTCTTGATGGGGTCGTAGGCCAGGTTGGGGCGGATCGCCGGGTTCAGCGTCAGCGTGGTGCTGGCGCCGAGCAGCAGCGTGTAGCCGTCGGGCGCGGCCTTGGCCACCTGGGTCGCGCCGATCACCGTGCTGGCGCCCGGCTTGTTCTCGACCACCACGGACTGGCCCAGCTTTTCGCCGAGGCCGACCGCCAGCAGGCGGCCCAGCACATCGGTGGCGCCGCCGGCGGCGAACGGCACCACCAGCCGCAGCGGACGGTCGGGCCAGGTCTGTGCCGCGGCCGGGGCCGCGGCCAGCGCCATCAGGCTGGCGCATGCGAGTAAGAGCTTCGGGGGCGTTGCGGTCATCGGAACTACTCCTGCCGGCAGTTGGGGGAATTCGAAGCAAGCGATGGCCACGAGGGGCGGCCGCCATGGATGGCCGCCCGGTGGCGTGGGCGCTCAGCCCAGCCAGGGGCTGCGCACGCGCGAGAAGCCGCCGACCTGGTCATAGGCATGGCCAAGCTGGAGCACCGCGGCGTCGGCCTGCGCCGGGCCGATGATCTGCAGGCCCGCGGGCAGGCCCTGCGGGCCGAAGCCCGCGGGCGCGGCCAGCGCCGGCAGCCCCGCCATCGTCGCCGGCACCACCGCCTGCATCCAGCGGTGATAGGTGTCCATGTCGCGGCCGTCGACCGCATGCGGCCAGTCCCAGTTCGCATCGAACGGAAACACCTGGGCGGCCGGCAGCACGAGGTAGTCGAAGCGCTCGAACAAGGCGCGCAGCGCCTGGTACCACGCGCTGCGCTCGCACATCGCTTCATAGACGCGGTTGCCGGACAGGGCGAGCCCGTGCTCGATCTCCCATACCGCCTCGGGCTTGAGCAGCATGCGCGTGGCCGGGTCGTGGTAGAGCGCGGCATTGGCGCCCGCCACCGAGAAGCTGCGCAGGTCGATCCACGCCCGCCACAGGCGCTCCAGGTCGAACGCCGGCAGTGCGGCATCGATGCTGCAGCCGAGCGTGCGCAGGTGCGTGAGCGCCTGCTCGCAGGTGTCGAGCAGTCCGGGTTCGGTCGGCAGGCGGCCGCCAAGGTCGCCAAGCCAGCCGATGCGAACGCCGGTCCAGTCGCGCTCGGGCGGCAGCACGAACGTGCCCGGCGCCTCGGCGCGGCGCGTCAGCGGCAGCCGCGCGTCGAAGCCGGCCTGCACCGACAGCAGCAGTGCCAGGTCCGGCACGTTGCGCGCCATCGGGCCGGCCACGCTGAACTGTTGGAAGAAGACCTCGTCGGCCGGCCCGTGCGGCACGCAGCCGAACGAAGTGCGCAGGCCATACACATGGTTGAATGCGGCCGGCGTGCGCAGCGAGCCCATCATGTCCGAGCCGTCGGCCACCGGCAGCATGCGCAGCGCCACGGCCACGCCCGCGCCGCCGCTGCTGCCGCCGGCCGAGCGCGCCGGGTCGAAGGCATTGCGCGTGGTGCCGTAGACCGGGTTGTAGGTATGGCCTCCGAGGCCGAACTCCGGCGAATTAGTGCGCCCGACAAAGAGCGCGCCACCGGCGCGCATGCGCTCGAACACCGCGGCGTCGGCCTGGCTGACCTGGCCGGCGAAGATCGGCGAGCCCTTGGTGGTGACCATGCCCGCGGCCGGGCTGATGTCCTTGGGCGCTTGCGGAAAGCCGTGCAGCGGGCCGCGGCTGGCGCCGCGCGCGAGTTCGGCGTCAAGCCCGGCGGCCTGCTTGCGCAGCGTGTCGCGGTCCATCGGGGCGACGATGGCGTTGACGCGCGGATTGTGGCGGTCGATCTGGCCGAGGAAGGCATCGAGCACTTCCACGCATGAGAGCTCGCGCGCATGGATGGCGCGCGACAGCGCGACGGCGTCGAGTTCGACGATGGGATCGGTGGGGAGTGGTTCGGGCGACATGGCTGGCGGCGTCTCCTGTGGTTTGTGAGAAAGCATACGGGTGCCGCGGGGTTTCCCACAATCGATGAATTTTTCAAATATCCTTGCGTAAAACGCAAACCGCCACACCCACCGAGCCGGAGCCCGCCCCATGCTGTCGCATCGCCTGCAAGACACCTCGCTGCGCTATTTCCTGGAAGTGGTGCGCAGCGGCTCGCTGACCGAGGCGGCGCAGCGGCTGAACGTCACGGTCTCGGCGGTCAGCCGCCAAGTGGGTGCGCTCGAGGCGCTGCTGGGCGTGCCGCTATTCGACCGCCGCCCACGCGGCATGGTCGCCAGCGCCGCGGGCGAGCTGCTGGCCGCCTATGCGTTGCGCGGCGCACTCGAGGCCGATCGCGTGGTGTCGGAGATCGCGGCGCTGCAGGGCCTGCGCCGGGGCCGGGTGCGCGTGGCCAGTTCGGCCGGGTTTGCCATCGAGTTCCTGCCGCGCATCATTGCTGAGTTCCGCGAGCGCTACCCGGGGCTGCACTTCCACGTGCGCGTGGCGCCGCCGGCCGAGGTCACCGGCATCGTGCTGCATGGCGACGCGGATATCGGCATCACCTACAGCCGTGCCGCGGAGCAGGGCATCCGCGTGGAGCACCGGCAGCCGGCGCCGGTGATCGCGATCATGCGCCCGGACCATCCGCTGGCGCGTTTTCGCAGCGTCACGCTGGTGCAGATGCAGCCGTATCCGCTGGCCCTGCCCGAGGGCGACAACACCGTGCGCCAGCTGTTCGACATCGCCTGCGGCGAGCGCGGCGTGGTGTTCGAGCCGGTGCTGGTGACCAACCATTTCGAGACGCTGACCAACTTCGTGCTGCATGGCGGCGGCCTGTCGATTTCCGGTGCGGTGACCGTGGGCGACCGGCTGCGCCGCGGCGAGCTGCACGCCGCGGCGATCCGCGAGCGCGGCATGAAAAGTCGCGCGATCGAGTTGCAGACGCTGGCGGGACGCACGCTGCCGGAGGGCGTGCGCGCGTTCCTGGGGTTTAGCCGGGAAAGGCTGGCGGCGGAGGGGAGCGTGGCATAAGCGCCACCCCTGGCCTAAGTCGTCCGCTTGCGTCGCGTGGCAGCCGGGCGCTCCAGCACCACCCACGCCGGCGCATGGTCGCTCGGATGGTCCTCGGCGCGCACCCAGCGGTCCACGCCGGCATCGCGCAGGCGCGGCGCCAAGTCGGCGCTCAGCAACAAGTGGTCGATACGCAGGCCGGAGTCGGTCTGCCAGTGCTGGCGGAAGTAGTCCCAGAAGGTGTAGATGCGTTCGTCGGGATAGCGCGCCCGCAGCGCGTCGGTCCAGCCCTGTGCCAGCAGGCGCGCGTAGGCGTCGCGGCTTTCCGGCTGCAGCAGCGCGTCCTTGAGCCACGAGCGCGGGTTGTAGATGTCTTCGTCGGTGGGCACAACGTTGTAGTCGCCCGCCAGCACCACCGGATGGCCGCTGTCGAACAGCGTCTGCGCGTGTTCGATCAGGCGCTCGAACCAGGCCAGCTTGTAGTCGAACTTGGGTCCCGGTTGCGGGTTGCCGTTGGGCAGGTAGAGGCAGCCGACCACCATGCCCTGCACTGCGGCTTCCAGGTAGCGGCTGTGGCTGTCGTCCGGGTCGCCGGGCAGGCCGCGGCGCACTTCCACCGGCTCGGTGCCGCGCGCCAGGATCGCGACCCCGTTCCATGACTTCTGGCCGTGCCAGATCACGCCATAGCCCGCTTCCCGGATCTCGCGCGCGGGGAAGCTCTCGTCGGCGGTCTTCAGTTCCTGCAGGCAGGCGATGTCCGGCGCCTCATGCTCCAGCCAGTGGAGCAGCGCCGGCAGCCGGCTGCGGATGCCGTTGATATTGAAGGTGGCGATCTTGAGCGTGGGCATGCCGCCTTTCGAGTTGGCGAACAAGGCCGGCCGGCGTGTGCCGGCCGGTTTGCTGCGTCAGCGCGTCAGCATCAGGCGCGCCATGTACTGCCCGACACGTCGGTGCTGCCCGGGGAGCCTGTGGCGGCGGTGCCGCCGGTCATGCCCGTGCCCTCGCGGCGCACGCGAATGTCGTTGTTGACCTCCGTGACGCCGTAGGTGCTGTCGGCCAGGTCTTCGATGTAGTACTTCTGGCTGCGGCTAGGCACTGTGCCCGCCAGCGTCACCACGCCGCTGCTGACCTCGACGCTCACGTCGCTGACGTCCACGCCGCGCGCATAGCTGAGGCGCTCGCAGATCTGGTCGCGGATGCGGTCGTCGCTGCGCTGGTAGCCGCGCGGACCGGCGTGGCGTTCGCGTTCATGGTAGGGCTCATGGTAGTGCCCGTAGCCGCGTTCGCGTTCGCGCGCCCGTTCGAGCTCGCGCTCGTCATCGGAGGTGCCGAACAGGTCGCCGACAGCCTCGCCGATACGACGGCCGAGGTTGTAGAGCACGCCATGGTCTCCGCGTTCGTCATCGCGGTCGTCGCGATCGTCGACTTCCCAGCCGCGGCGGCGTGCGCCTTCACGGCTGTAGTGGCGGCCGTAGCGTTGGTCCTCGTCCCAGTCGCCGCCGGGTTCGGTCCAGTAGCGGGTGTCGCTGCGCAGCTCGCTGTAGGACGGATCGTGCTCGCCGCTGCGCGCCGATTCGCGGGGTTCGCGCGCGCGCTCGGCGCTTTCGCGCCACTGGCGTTCGGCGTAGTCGTCATCGCGCTGCCAGGCTTGCGGATCGCGCCATTCGCCGGCACGTTCCCAGCCGTAGCCGCCGTTCAGGCCGTAGCGCAGGTTGCTGCCGCTGCTGTAGCGGCCTTCGGCGCGGCGGCCGTACCGTTCATCAGCGCGGCTGCCATAGCGTTCGTCCCGGCCGCCATAGCGTTCGTCGCGGCTGCCGTAGCCGCTTCCACTTCCGTAGCGGCTTTCATATTCCCGGCCGCCGGGTCGATCCGGATATCGGCCTGCGCCGTACTGCTCGCTGTAGTCGCCCGCCGGGCGCGCCGGGCCGCCGTAGCTGGTCTGCCCCGGTGCCATCTGCTGGCGCCGCCGCTGTGCCTGCCAGCGGTCGCGCTCGGATTCAGGCTGCCAGTCGTCGTCGTCCCACGCATGGCGGCGCTGGCGTTCGTCGCGTTGGCGTTCGTCGTAGTAGTAGCTCATGCTGATTTCCTGAAATGTAAGTTTGGCGCCATGTGCGGATGCCGACGCGACTAGTACGTGCGGCCCGCGGGCGGGTAATCAGGAAACGGCAAGATTCGTACCGTGCGGCGGGGCCGCCTGGCGGGGCGCTTCGGCCGGTTGATGCGTGCAACCCTTGCAGAGCTTGTAAGGGTTGCAGGCTTGTTCCTTCAAGAAAAATGGCGCGGCATCCACAAGCCGGGATGCCGTGCCACTTGCCTTGCTGCCAGCGTTCTGCAGCACAGCATGGTCCTTTCGCGCTTACTTCTTCTTGCTGGTGTTGGTCGACTTGCTCGTCGTGGCGGACTTGGTGGCAGTGGCCGAGCCATTGACCGGCACCGCGGTGTTCGACGCCAGCTCGATCTTCGACAGTCAGCCCCGTCGGCCGACGACGGTCAAGGCAGGCGCGCCTGCGGCAGCATCCGCACGGCGAGCGCCGCCAGCGCCGCAGCGCTCGCTAGTGCAGTCACGCCGGCCCAACCGTAGTGCGCCAGGGCCACGCTGCCGAGCGCGGCGCCCGCGGCCATGCCGGTGAACATGCAGACGAACAGCACCGCGTTCAGGCGGCTGCGGGCGCCGCGGTCGATGCCGTAGACGACGGTTTGGTGCGCCACCAGCGTGACCTGCACGCCCAGGTCGAAGCCAATCGCGCTGGCGCCGATCAGCCACAGCTGGCCCTGGGGCGACAGCAGCGGCGACAGCAGCATGGCGGCGAACGACAGCGCCGTCAGCGCGGCCCCAAGCCGGGTCACCATCTCAGGCCCGCGGCGGTCGGCAATGCGGCCGGCGATGGGGGCGCCGAGCGCGCCGGCCGCGCCGGCCAGGCCGAACGCTCCCGCGGCGTCGCTGCCGAGATGAAAGGGCGCGCCATGCAGCATCACCGCCAGCGTCGACCAGAACGCGCTGAAGCCCACCGACAGCAGGGCCTGCGCCAGCGCGGCGCGGCGCAGGGCCGGATGCGCGCGCCACAGCGTTGCCAGCGAGCCGAGCAGCGCCCGGTACGGCAGCACCGCGCTCGGCGTGAAGCGCGGCAGGTGGCGCCGTGCCACCAGCGCGATCGCGGCGATGCTCGCCGCCGCCGCCAGGAACATCGCGCGCCAGCCGAAATGCTCGCCGACAAAGCCGCTGACCACGCGCGACAGCAGGATGCCCAGCAGCAGGCCGGTCATCACCGTGCCCACCACCTTGCCGCGTTCGGCGTCGGGCGCCAGCGTCGCGGCCGCGGGCACGATGTCCTGGGCCAGCGTGGCAGACAGGCCGATCGCCAGGCTGGCGGCCAGCAGCATGCCGATGCCGGGCGCGAAGCCCGCCAGCAGCAAGGCGGCCACCAGCACCACGGACTTGGCCAGGATGATGCGCCGGCGGTCGAAGCGGTCGCCGAGCGGGGCCAGCAGCAGGATGCCCAGCGCATAGCCGAGCTGCGTCAGGGTCGGGATGGCGCCGACCACCGTATCGGATGTGCGCAGGTCCGGCGTCATGATGCCGAGCATGGGCTGGCTGTAGTACAGCGAGGCGACCGACGCGCCGGCGCCGACGGCGAGCAGCAGCACCAGGCTGCCGGGCAGGGCCGGTCTTGCAACGGCGGCGGCTGCGGGGATGGCTTCGAGCGAGGACATGGTGTGTTTCCCTGGGACTTGCGTGTCTGGAATGGACGGAAGTGTTGTCCAGCCCGCCGCGTTCTGGTAGACGTGTGCCGTGAACAATGGCTATACGAGGCACGTATGAAGCGCCAGGCGGTCCCCACGCCATCGACGCCGCGGCAGGCGCCGCGCAAGCAGGCCTCCGGCCCCGGCGCTACCACGGCCGACCGCATCGAACTGATGCAGACCTTCGTGCGCATCGTCGAGTCAGGCAGCCTGTCGATGGCCGCGGCGCAGATGCACACCACGCAGCCGACCATCAGCCGCCGCCTGCAGACGCTGGAGCGGCTGCTGGGCGTGCGGCTGCTGCAGCGCTCCACGCATGCGATGAACCTGACCGAGGACGGCGAGCGCTGCTACGAGCGGGCCAAGGAGCTGGTCACCGACTGGGCCACGCTGGAGGCCGACCTGCGCGGCGTCGGCTACGAGCCCGAGGGCACGCTGCGCGTGCTGGTGCCCCATGCCTTCGGCCAGGAGTTGCTGGTCGGCCCGCTGGCCGGCTACCTGCAGCAGTATCGCAAGGTCTCGGTGGAATGGCTGCTGCACGACCGCACCCCGGACTTCATTGCCGAGGCCATCGATTGCGCCATCCATGTGGGCGAGGTGCATGAGCCGGGCGTGGTCGCGGTGCGGCTGGCCGAGGTGCCGCGCCTGGTCATCGCCGCGCCGTCGCTGTTCGAGGGCAGGCCGCTGCCGAGCCGGCCCGAGGACCTGGAAGACCTTCCCTGGCTCGCGCTGCGCACCTTCTATCGTAACGAGATCGTGCTGTCGCACCAGGTGAGCGGCGACCGCCGCCGTATCGGCTTCCGCCCGCGCGTCAGCACTGACAGCCTGTACGCGCTGCGCGCCGCCACCCGGCTGGGGCTGGGTGTCGGCGTGGGCTCGGCCTGGATCTTTGGCGACGACATCGCCCGTGGCGAACTGCTGCACCTGTTGCCGGACTGGCAGGCGGATCCGTTGCCAATGTACCTGGTCTATCCCTACGCGCGCTTCTACCCGGCCAAGCTCAGGTTCTTTATCGACGCGGTGCGGCAGGCGATACCGGGACTGGGGGTGGTGGAGTTGCCAGACGCCAGGCGCGGCCGGATGAAGCGCGCGTCGACTGTATCGAAGCGTCGTTGAAACGCCGCGGAGGCGAGCGGAAATCCGGTAATGACGTATCCTGTAGCGGTCGCCAGTTTGCCGGTGAACCCCTGGGGCCAGACATCATGGTGCTTGCGTGATCCGCCGCCGCGTCTTTCCAAGCTTGCGTAGAAGGGGCCGAATGCTCGCATTGGTTGCCGTCGTTCTCGTGCTTGCCCTCGGCGGCATCGTTGCGTACAACCTGATCGGCGGCGAAAAACGCATCGAGCGCCGCCTCGACCGGCTCTACGGCCTGGACGACCCCCAGTTCGTCCGCGAGCTGGGCGTGCTGCTGGGGCCGCCGGTCGTCGATGGCAACCGCTACCGCGTGCTCAGGAACGGCGACGAGATCTTCCCGGCGATGCTGGGCGCGATCCGCGGCGCGAAGAAGACCATCAATTTCGAGTCCTACATCTACTGGTCGGGCGATATCGGCAAGGAGTTCGCGCAGGCCCTTGCCGAGCGCGCGCAGGCAGGCGTCAGGGTGCAGGTGCTGCTGGACGCGGTCGGCAGTTCCAAGATCGACGAGTCCGCGCTGGACATCATGACCCGTGCCGGCGTGGACGTGCGCCGCTATCACCCGGTGCGCTGGTACACCGTCGGCAAGCTCAACAACCGCACGCACCGCAAGGTGCTGGTGGTCGACGGCACGGTCGGCTTTACCGGCGGCGTCGGCATCGCGCCGGAATGGACCGGCAACGCCCAGGATCCCGACCACTGGCGCGACACGCATTTCCAGGTGGAAGGCCCCGTGGTGGGCCAGATGCAGTCCGTGTTCCTGGACAACTGGATCAAGGTCAGCGGCGCGGTGCCGCATGGCCCGGACTACTTCCCTGAACTGCCGCCGGTCGGCAATGGCCGCGCCCAGATGTTCAGCAGTTCCCCCACCGGCGGCAGCGAGAGCATGGCGCTGATGTACCACCTCGCCATCACGGCAGCGGCCCGGACCATCGACCTGTCCGCGGCCTACTTCGTGCCGGATGAACTGACAGAAAAAGCCTTGCTGGCGGCTTTGGCAAGAGGCATCAGGCTGCGGGTGATCGTGCCGGGCGACCATATCGATTCAGAGACCGTACGCTCGGCCTCGCGTGGACGCTGGGGCGCGCTGCTCAAGGCGGGTGCGCTGATCGCCGAGTACGCGCCGACGATGTATCACTGCAAGGTGCTGATCGTCGATGGCGTGCTGGTGTCGGTCGGGTCGACCAATTTCGACAACCGGTCCTTCCGCCTCAACGACGAAGCCACGCTCAATATCCTGGATGCCGCCTTTGCCGCCGAACAGACCCGGATCTTCGAGGAAGATCTGAAGCTGTCGCGCCCGATGACGTACACACAGTGGGCCAACCGCCCCTGGACCGAAAAGCTGCGCGACCGGATGGCTTCGCTGATCGGCGCACAACTCTGACGGCACATGCCGGGTCGCGCCGCGATCCGGTGCCCGTCCCCGCCCGCACTCCGCCCGTTGAGTCCGGGCCGACATCGGCCGGCACTCCCCCTTGCGTCTCCCGATGCGCTCGCATGCCTCGCTGGCCGGCCATGCCGGATAACCGGCGGGTTGTGCACTTCACGCGCTTCTTAAAGCGTCCTATAGGGTACATCATGATTCTTAACTTGACCTGGTATTGTCCGTCCCCTATAAATTGACCATCCATATGGATGGTATATGGATGGTATATGGATGGTATATGGATGGCGCGAGGATGGATTACGGATGATTGTGCGCTTTCCTGCACCGTCTGCCCCAATCCCAAATAAAAGAGATGACCCCTCAGAAAACCGAAATCGCACCACTGACGAACAAACCGAAGGTCGGTGATACGGAAAAAATCACCATCAACCTCGGACCGGTAGACCTGGGGCAGATCGACCTGCTGGTCGAAGAGGGCTTTTACTCGAACCGCTCGGACCTGATCCGGACCGCCATCCGGAACCAGCTGGCCGTGCATGCGGTGGTCATCCAGGAAACGGTGAGCCGTCGGGCGCTGGTACTCGGGCTGCAGCACTTTACGAAGAAGGACCTGGAAGCCGTGCGCGCGGCCAATGAAAGACTCGATATCCATGTGCTGGGCCTGGCCAGCATTGCCTCGGATGTCAGTCCGGAGCTTGCGCTGGCGACCATCGAATCCATCGTGGTGCTGGGCGCCTTCCACGCGCCGGCCGCAGTCAAGGCTGCGCTGGCCGGGCGCATACGGTAGTTCGCGGCAATTTCGCCGCCCCTGGTTCGCCAGGTTGCCTGGAAACAATGATGAAAATGAATGACGCGTTCCTCGCTTCGATGTACGAGGCCATGCAGCTGCTGCAGACGGCTGGCCCGATGGAGGCCACCGAGGTCATCCAGCGGGCACTGCGCCAGCACGCTTCCGCGGTTGTGCAGCCCGCTCCGGCGGCGCCGATGCCGGCACAAGTGGTCGAACGCCTGCTGACCCATGACGGGGCTGCGGTTCGGACCCGCGGCACCGATGGCGTGGGCCCGGAGCGCACCGCGGCGCGCGCGCCTGCTGCGCCGGCTTCTCAGCCCGCGCACACCGCTGCCCGCGCCGAACCCGGGCACTTCACCCAGCGCACCTACGCCAACCCGGCCGGCACCCGCGCGTACAAGCTCTACATCCCGGGCGGCAGACATGCCGAGCCGATGCCGCTGGTCGTGATGCTGCACGGATGCACGCAGGACGCCGACGACTTTGCCGCCGGCACCCGCATGAACGAACTTGCCGAGCGGCTCGGCTTCGCCGTGCTGTACCCGATCCAGCCCACCGACGCCAATCCATCGAAATGCTGGAACTGGTTCCGGCCGGGCGACCAGCAAGCCGACCGCGGCGAGCCCTCGTTGATTGCCGGCATGACCCGCGAGGTCATCGCCGCCCACGGCATCGATGCCAGGCGCGTCTATGTAGCGGGACTGTCCGCCGGCGGCGCGATGGCGGCCGTGCTGATCCAGCGCTATCCCGGCCTGTTCGCGGCGGCGGGCATTCACTCGGGCTTGCCCGCGGGCAGCGCGCACGACCTGCCGTCCGCGCTGGGCGCCATGCGGGGAGGCAAGGGCATTGGCGCAAGAAAGGGCGACAACACGCGGCCGCTGCCGCCCACCAGGCCGATGATCGTGTTCCATGGCGATGCCGACAAGACCGTACACCCGTCCAATGGCAGCCGGCTGGTGGCGCCATTCGAGCAAGGCGAGGCGCGCAAGGGCCAGCAACACCAGACCGCGCGCTCGGGTCACGACTACACGCTGCGCAAGATCACGACGCCCGCCGGCGTCGACGCCGAGTACTGGGTGATCCACGGCGCCGGACACGCGTGGTCGGGCGGCAGCAGTCGCGGCAGCTACACCGATCCGAAGGGGCCCGATGCCAGCGCGGAGATGCTGCGGTTTTTCCTGGCGCATCCGCGCGCAGACTGAGGCGTGCACGGGGCGGAAGAAACACGCTGGGTTTCCGCCCCCATGCCGTGCGTTTCGCCCCACCCTGGGGCATTTTCTGCACCCCCTTTGAGCGTCATCAAAGTCTTTGCCAAACGCCCTTTAGCCCCCGGAAACACGGCCGATAGGACGGTAACTACCCCGTTCCATCGAGCCCCATGACCCCCTTCCTACGCCCCGCCGAGCGCCTGATGGCGCGCCTCAATATCAACCAGAAGCTCACGCTGATCGCGGTGCTCTTTCTGGTGCCACTTTGCGGCGCGATGTATGTCGTGCTGAGCGCTTCCGCGCATGCGATCCGCGCCACCGATAGCAAGATGCGCGGGCTTGCCATCGTCGGGCACGCGCTCGATTTCATGCGCGAGACCCAGGTGCGTCGCGGCGCCGCCAATGCGGTGCTGTCGGGCAATGCGAGTTTCCGCCCGACCTTCGATGGCGCGGACAACAACGCCGCCGCCAATCTCGCCCAGCTGATCCGCACGACCGCGGAGAATCCCGCCTTCGGCCTCGATGCCGGCGCGCGCAAGCTGGAGCAGGACTGGCAGCAGATGCGCGGCCTGGGCCTGAACACCGCAGCCGGGCCGCTGTTCGCGCGGCACAGCGCGGTGGTCAGGCAGACGCAGCTGTTTATCGGCGACGTAGCCGACCGCTCCGAGCTGGCGCTGGACGGCAAAGCCGCCTCGTACTACCTGATCAGCCTGCTGGTGGGCCCCATGCCCCGCCTGGCCGAGCAGAGCGCGCTGGCGCGCGGCCGCGGCGCCGGCATCATTGCGCGCGGCGGTTATGCTGATGCGGCGCAACAGGCCGATCTTGGTGCGCTGGCCGAGCAGATCCACGAAGGGCTGGAAGCGGTGCGGCGCGATATTGCACGCGTGCGCCACAGCGCGCCCGACCACCAGGCGCAGGTGGATGCGGCCCTGGCAAAACTGGCGGCGATGGACAACTTCTATCGCACGCTCAAGGTGCGCATGCTGGGCGCGAGCGGCATCGACATCGAGGCCAAGGCGTATTTCGATGAGGCGAGTGCGGCGATCAACGGCGTGCTGGCGGCCAACAAGGCGTTCTCCGCCATCGCCGGCGCGATGCTGGCAGAGCGCATCGCTGCGCAAGAGCGGCAATTCGCGCTGCTGGCAGGCGTTGCGCTGGTCACGGTGTCGATCGCGTTCTACCTGTTTATCGGCTTCAGCCGTGGCATGCGCAGCGACGTGCGCGAGGTGGCCGGGATAGTCGAGCGCATCAATGCCGGCGACCTTGGCCTGCGCATGGCGGTGCACGGGCGCGACGAGTTCAGCGACGTCAAGCGGCACCTGCTGTCGCTGGTGGACAGCTGGCGCGCGCTGATCGGCGATACCAAGGCCGGTGCCCACAACGTGCTGGCGGCGGCGGTCGATATCGCGCAGGGCAATATCGACCTGTCGCAGCGCACCGAGGAGCAGGCCTCGTCGCTGGAGCAGACCGCGGCCAGCATGGAGCAGCTCACCGCCACCGTGCAGCAGAACGCCGGCAGCGCCGGGCAGGCCAGCGAACTGGCGCGCGAGGCCTCGGGCATTGCGCTGGCCGGTGGCGAAGCGGTGGGACGGATGCAGCAGACCATGCAGCAGATTGAGGCTGATTCGCGCCGCATCGTCGACATCATCGCGGTGATCGACAGCATTGCGTTCCAGACCAATATCCTGGCGCTGAACGCCGCGGTGGAAGCGGCGCGCGCCGGCGAGGCCGGGCGCGGCTTTGCCGTGGTGGCGACCGAGGTGCGCGGGCTGGCGCAGCGCGCGGGCAGCTCGGCCAAGGAGATCCGCGCGCTGATCTCGCAGTCGGCCGAGCGCGTGGCAGCCGGCAACACGCTGGCACTGGATGCGGCCGCGACCATGGAGAACACCGTCAGCGCGATCGCGCGCGTCACCGCGATGATGGACGAGATCAGCCACGCTTCGCGCGAGCAGAGCACCGGCATCGTCCAGGTCAACCAGGCGATCGCGCAGATGGACCAGGTCACGCAGCAGAACGCCGCACTGGTGGAAGAGGCAGCGGCCGCGGCGCAGTCGCTGCAGGAGCAGGCGCTGCATATGCAGCGGGCGATGGCGGTGTTCCGCATGGAGACGGAAGCCTAGTCCGCCTCGCAGTGCTCAGCGCCGGAAGATCCAGATCACGACCGACACCAGCACCGACACCAGGATGCAGGTCGTGATCGGAAAGTAGAAGCTGAACCCGTCCCGGACGATATGGATATCGCCGGGCAGCCGCCCGAGCGGCAGCTTCGACAGCCAGGGCCAGGCAGCGGCGGCTGCGATCAGCAGGCAGCCAAGGATGAGAAGCAGGCGTTGCATGATCGGATGGATTCGGTTCGGCCGGCAGCGCTTGTGGCGCCCCGGTGTCCTGACACGTTGGACAGGCACGTCGCCGCAGGATTGCATCGGCTTGGCACACCGGGGGCCAGGGACTATAGGTTGCGGGTTTCGGAATGTAAATTGAGAGTTAGCGCTCTTTACATGAAATTTTGTTATTCGATCGAATTGCCGCAAGGGCTGACTGATAGTAAATTTCACGACCAGCCTCTTTCTTGATAAAAAGCATCGCTCGCTGAGGCGAAATAGTCAGCCTGGTTCCACAAAGGTGGCGCATTCTGGTGAAATCCACACGCTGGACGGCCCATTTCCTACCGGGTTTACGCCAATTCTGAGTCCCAATGCCCGTTGCCTAATATTCGTTCAATTAGGGAACATTAGTTCGCTATTAGAACAAAATCGCGGTCCAGCCTAGAGGGCGGCCAGTGCGATTTCCAGGCAAACGGAGACAGCAGTGCAACATCCCACCCGAACAAAAGGGGGCGTCGCAGACGTCCAGGCCCTGATCGATGGCCAGCGATTCACAGGTTACCAGTGGCTCATTCTTGGCCTGTGCTTCCTGATCGTGGCCGTTGACGGCTTCGATACCGCGGCAATGGGCTATATCGCGCCGGCGCTGGTGCAGGACTGGGGGATCGAGAAAGCAGCCCTCGGCCCCGTCATGAGTGCAGCCCTGTTCGGTCTTGCCTTCGGTGCGATCTTCGCCGGTCCGCTGGCCGATCGGGTCGGCCGCAAGAAGGTGCTGGTGCTGTCCGTCTTCTTCTTTGGCGCCTGCAGCCTCGCCACCGCGTTTGCGCCCACGCTGGGCTGGCTCACGGTCTGGCGCTTCCTGACCGGCCTGGGCCTGGGCGCCGCCATGCCCAATGCCGTGACGCTGACATCGGAGTTCGCGCCGCAACGCCGCCGTGCCGTGCTGGTGAACACCATGTTCTGCGGTTTTCCGCTGGGTTCCGCGGCCGGCGGCTTTGTCGCCGCCGCGATGATTCCGCACCTCGGCTGGCACAGCGTGCTGCTGCTTGGCGGCATCGTACCGCTTGCGCTCGCGCTGTTGCTGGTGGTGCTGCTGCCGGAGTCCGTGCGCTACATGGTCCTGCGCAAGTATCCGGCCGACCAGATCCGCAAGGTGCTGCGGCGCGTGACCGGCGCTGACCTGCCCGAGGCCAACACCTTCATCATCAGCGAGCAGGCTCCTGCGACCCGATCCGCCATCGGCACCGTGCTGGCTCCCGGCTATCGCCTGGGCTCGGCGATGCTGTGGTCCACTTACTTCATGGGCCTCGTCATCTTTTACCTGCTGACGAGCTGGATGCCGACGCTGATGAAGGACGCCGGCTTCTCGATCCAGCACGCGTCATTCCTGACGGCGCTCTTTCCGCTCGGCGGCGGCATCGGCACCATCGCGGCCGGCTGGTTCATGGACCGCTTCAATCCGAACAAGGTCATCGCCATCACGTACGCCGCAACCGGCGTGCTGATCTACGCCGTGGGCCACGGCACCGGCAGCCAGGTGCTGCTGGGCGTGCTGATCTTCGTCGCCGGTACGGCCATGAACGGCGCCCAGTCTTCGATGCCTTCCCTGGCCGCGGCCTTTTACCCGACGCAGGGCCGCGCCACCGGCGTCGCGTGGATGCTTGGCATCGGTCGCTTCGGCGGCATCACCGGCGCGCTGCTCGGTGCTGAACTGCTGCGCCTGCACCTGGGCTTCGACACGATCTTTACGCTGCTCACCGTGCCGGCATTCCTTGCCGCCGGTGCACTGCTGGTGAAGCATTTCGGCAGCCGCCCCACGGCGGTTGCCGGCGACCCGGTCAAGGGCGGCGCAAGCATCGCAAGTCACTGAGCGGAAGCAGGCTGGGCCGCGGCGCGAATGCAGTTCGCCAGCGCCTCGGCCATCGGCGTGAGCGTGCGGTCACCGTGCCGCAGCAGGCCGATCGGTTCCTCGGTGCCCTGCGTATCGATCGGCAGCAGTACCAGATCCCCCTCGGATACCGCGCGCCTGGTTGCAGAGAGCGGCGCTGCCCACACGCTGTCGCTCTGCCGGGCCAGCAGCCGTCCGAGATAGGCATCCGAGGTTTCCACGCAGCCGCCCGGCAGGGGCAGGCCGTGCCGGGCGAGCAGGCTTTCCGTGTTGTGGCGGGGAATCGAGCCCGCGGCAGGAATCACCAGCGGCCACGCCAGCGCGTCAACCAGCGTTGGCCGCGAGACGGCGGTGAGGGGATGCCCGGGACGAACCGCCAGTGCCAGCGAGTCCGGGCCCAGGGACTCGAACCACAGGCTTTCCATGGCCACCGGGTCATCCATCCGGCCAATGACGAGGTCGAGCACATCCGCCTTGAGCTGGTCGATGAGGTTGCGATTCATGCCGGTCTGCACGGCCAGGCCGACCTCGGGATGCGCGGCGCGGAAACGCAGCAGGGCGTCAGTCAGCACCGCCGGCACCACGCTCGGCAGCGCACCCAGCCTGATGCGCTCCTGCGGCAGCGCATCCGCGCCGGCCATGCTGTCCGCCGCCGCATCGATATCCGCGAGGATGCGCAGGGCGTGGCGCAGGAAGCGCGTGCCGGCAGTGGTCAGTTCGGTGCCGGCCCGCTGCCGGACCAGCAGGCGGGTGCCGGCCAGTTCCTCCAGCTCGCTCAGTGTCTTGGAGACGGCTGGCTGCGTCAGCCCCAGGCGTTCGGCGGCGCGGCCCAGGTGCTGGGTCTGGGACACCGCCACGAAACAATAGAGGTGCCGCAGCCGCACGCGATTGCGGAAAATTTCGAGTGCCGGAGGGGCTCGGGGTTTCATGCCTAAAAGTTATCGTATTTCGCATGAATCTTAATTTACATGACTTTATGTATTGTTTAAAGTCAAACCATTCCAATGACAAGGAGACTGCGCGATGACCCGTCTTGCCCAGTACCGCCGTCCCTACTGGGACACCCAGCCCGAGTACCGCTTCGATCCCTATGCCTCGACGCAGAAGCGTTCGCCGGGCCAGCCGCTGATTGCGCTGCCGCAGTCGTTGTCTGAAGTGACCGGGGCCACCTTCGGCGCCGAGTTCGTCCGTGAGGGCGATAACGACCTCACTGTCGGCAACGGCGGCGAGCCCATCGGCGAGCGCATCCTCGTGACCGGCCGCGTGCTGGACGAGAATGGCAGGCCGGTGCGGAACGCGCTGATCGAGGTCTGGCAGGCCAATGCGGCCGGCCGCTACGTGCACAAGCGCGACCAGCATGACGCGCCGCTCGACCCGCATTTCTCGGGCGAGGGCCGCACCGTCACCGATGCCAGCGGGCGCTACCAGTTTAAGACCATCAAGCCGGGCGCCTATCCCTGGCGCAACCACCACAATGCCTGGCGGCCGCAGCATATCCACTTCTCGCTGTTCGGCAACGCCTACGCCACGCGGCTAGTGACGCAGATGTATTTCCCCGGCGATCCGCTGTTGCCGTTCGATCCAATCTTCAACTGCGTGCCGGACGAAAAGGCGCGCGACCGGCTTGTGGCCGCCCTCGACTGGGAGACGACCCAGCCCGAATACGCGCTCGGCTACCGTTTCGATATCGTGCTGCGTGGCCGCGATGCCACGCCGATGGAGTAAGACCATGCTTTACGCCACCGCATCCCAGACCGTCGGTCCTTATCTCCATATCGGCCTGAGCGGCCTGAACTGCGCCGACCTGACCGTCAGCGCACCGGAACTGGCCGGCCAGCGCATCGTGATCGAAGGCCGCGTGACCGACGGCAACGGCGAGCCCGTGCCGGACGGCATGGTCGAGATCTGGCAGGCCAACCCCGCAGGCCGCTACCGCCACCCGGACGATGCGCGCGAGCTGCCGCTGGTGCCCGGCTTTACCGGCTTCGGCCGCGTGCCGACCGAGGCCGACGGCTCGTTCCGCTTTGTCACCGTCAAGCCGGGCACCGTGCCCGGTCCGGATGGCATGCCGCAGGCGCCGCACATCATGGTGTCGGTGTTCATGCGCGGGCTGGTCAAGCATGTCGCCACGCGCATGTACTTCCCGGACGAGGCCGCGGCCAATGCGGCCGACGCGGTCCTGGCGCTGGTGCCGGCCGAGCGGCGCGGCACGCTGGTTGCCAGCGATGCCGGCAACGGCACGCTGCGCTGGAATATCGTGCTGCAAGGGCCGGACGAGACGGTGTTCTTCGATATCTGAGGGCCGCGCACCCGGCCACGCCGGCAGCCGGGGGATCTGCCCCGGCACCGGCGACAGACGCATAATCAGGTGGTCGTCAACGTCACGGCCACGCACGCCACCTATCTCCCGCCCCCATGCCAACAGTTACGCGTCTCACCGACCCCATGTTCGGCAGCCCGCCTGTGCTGGACATCTTCTCCGATGCCGGCACCGTGCAACGCATGCTCGCCGTGGAGGCCGCGCTCGCGCGAGCGGAAGCGGAATGCGGCGTGATTCCGGCCGCTGCCGCGGCGGTCATCTCTGAAGTCTGCGGCGACGTCAGTGTCATCGATCTGGACGCCCTCGCACAGGCAGCGGTCGCCGCCGGCAATCTCGCCATTCCCTTCGTCAGGCAACTGACCGCCGCCGTGGCCGCGCGCGATGCCGAAGCGGCGCGCTACGTCCACTGGGGCGCCACCAGCCAGGACATCATCGATACCGCGCTGGTGCTCCAGCTAGGTGACGCGCTGCCCGCCATCGAGCGCGAGCTGGTTGCGCTCGGCGATGCCTGCGCCACGCTGGCGCAGCGCCATCGCGACACGCCCATGGTCGCGCGCACCTGGCTGCAGCATGCGCTGCCGACCACCTTTGGCTGCAAGGTCGCCGGCTGGATCGACGCGCTGCGGCGCGACCTGCCACGGCTGGCCGAGGTGCGCGCGCAGGCCCGCACACTACAGTTTGGCGGCGCCGCCGGCACGCTGGCGAGCCTGGGCGACCAGGCGCCCGTGGTGGCGCGCGAACTGGCGCGCGAGTTGTCGCTGGACTTGCCCTTGCTGCCCTGGCACAGCCATCGCGACCGGCTGGTGGCGGTGGCCGCTGCGCTGGGCATGCTGACGGGCACGCTGGGCAAGATCGCGCGCGATATCTCGCTGATGATGCAGACTGAAATCGCCGAGGTGGCCGAGCCCGCCGGGCCGGGTCGGGGAGGTTCCAGCACCATGCCGCACAAGCGTAACCCGGTCGGCTGCGCCGCCATGCTGACCGCGTCGGTGCGCGTGCCGCCGCTGGTGGCGACGATGCTGGCGGGCATGGTGCAGGAACACGAACGCGCGTTAGGCGGCTGGCAGGCCGAATGGGACACGCTGCCGCAGATCGTGGCGCTCGCCGCGGGGTCGTTGCGGCAGGCCGGCGAGGTGATCGGCGGGTTGCAGGTGGACGCGGCGCGCATGCGCGCCAACCTCGACCTGACGCACGGCCTGATCCTGGGCGAGGCAGCGATGCTGGCGCTGGGCGATCGCATCGGCCGCTTGCAGGCGCACACACTGGTGGAGCACGCCTCGCGACGCGCGGTGGTGCAGGGCACCAGCCTGCGCGACGCGCTGGCGGCGATGCTGCGCGAGGATCCGGCGCATGCCGGGCTGCTGGATGACGCGGCGCTGGACCGGCTGGCGGATCCGGGCAACTATGCCGGGCAATCGGCGCGTTTTGCGGATGCAGCGGTGGCGGCGTGGCGGGAGGCGGTGGCGGGTGCCGGGGTTTGAATCCGCGGCCCGGACTGCTGGAATGTGGCGACGTTTGCGATGGCTGCTGCATCGGCGCCAGGTCGGTGTACTCCCACTCCCGCTTGCGGGAGAGGGCCGGGGTGAGGGCAGGCATGTCGACGAAGTCGGGCGCAGGAGCATGCCACCGCCGGGCCCTCACCCCCACCCCTCTCCCACTGCGCGGGAGAGGATTGCGTCCACGGCGGGTAGCAGCCAGTTCCGACGCATGCACATAAACCGGCCCACTCTTCCACATCCACCAATGACCGCCGACTGAACACAACACACCAACATCCAAGGAGATTCCCTTGCCCTATCTCGATCACGCCGGCGCCCGGCTTTTCTACACCGTCGACGGCCCCGAGTCTGCCCCGGCCATCCTCTTCTCCAACTCGCTCGGCACCGACCACACCATGTGGGACCCGCAGGCGGCCGCGTTGGCCGGGCGCTTCCGTGTCGTGCGCTACGACACGCGCGGCCACGGCCGCTCGACCGCGCCCGGCGATGCCTTCACCGTCGAGCTACTCGGGCACGATGTGATCGCCCTCCTGGACGCATTGGGAATCGGGCAGGCGGTGTTCTGCGGCCTGTCGATGGGCGGTCTCACGGGGATGTGGCTCGGCATCCATGCGCCTGAGCGCTTCTCCCGCATCGTGCTGGCCAATACCGCCGCGAAGATCGGCAATGCGGACGGATGGAATACGCGCATCGACACCGTGCTGCGCGATGGCATGGCCGTGATGGTCGCGCCTTCCGTCGAGCGCTGGTTCACGCCGGGGTTTGCCGCCACGGCGGACCGCGCGCTGGATGGCCTGCGCAGCGTGCTCGCGGGGCTCGATCCGCGCGGCTATGCGGCCAGTTGCGCGGCCGTGCGGGACGCCGACTTCCGCCAGACGGTGTCGTCGATCCCGGTGCCCGTGCTGGTCATCGCCGGCAGCCAGGATCCGTCGACGAGTGCCCAGGAGGGCCGCGCGCTGGCCGATGCGATTCCCGGCGCGCGCTTCGTCGAACTGCCTGCCGCGCATATCTCCAGCTTCGAGCAGCCCGGGCGCTTCACCGCCGCGCTGATCGATTTCGTGCACGGCCGCCAGCCCGTGGCCGACGACCACGCGCGCTACGACGCCGGCCTCTCGGTGCGGCGCGACGTGCTCGGCAATGCGCATGTCGATCGCTCGCTCGCGCGGCTGACGCCGCTCAACGAGGAGTTCCAGAACCTGATCACACGCTACGCCTGGGGCGAGATCTGGACGCGCGAAGGCCTGCCGCGGCATACGCGCAGCCTGCTGACCATCGCCATGATGGTGGCGCTGAACCGCTCGGAAGAACTGGCGTTGCACCTGCGCGCCGCCGCCAACAATGGCGTGACGCGTGACGAGATCAAGGAAGTGCTGCTGCAAACCGCGATCTATTGCGGCGTGCCCGCAGCGAACTCCGCTTTCCATCTGGCCGCGGAAGTGTTTGCGGAGGTGGATGCCAGCCCTGGAAACTGACGCCGGGGCGCGGCCACGGGAACGTAGAAATGCCAGGAGGCGGCACCATGGCCGCCTGGCGATAAAAAAGCGCGGCATCGCCGCGCTTTTGACTTCTTACACCCACCCCTTTCAAGGTGATTAAACGACACGTCCAGCCTTGATGACACGGGCGGTAGAAACATGCCGCCGTGCTACGCATCCGGCCGCATAGCCTTTCTTCTTCGGCGCTTTCGGTCCCCGCGTATGTTTGCGCATCGCGCGGGGATCAACGTGCGTCGCGATCTTGATCAATTTGTGACCGAGCTGAGCTGAGGTGAGGAGGTCATAGGCCTGCCACACCTCGGGCGGCACTGCGATCATCATGCCGGCATATGTCGCCCGGATTTCGCTGGCGAGGTAATACGGTGAGAGCTCGATATCACTGGTATCCAGTTCATGGCGGATTCTCACCGCAGTCGCAATCACGCTTAGCACGTTATACGCCAGCGCCGCCACACCAAAGGCCAGCAGCGCCGCACGCGGCTGACTCAACGAACGAATCTCGCTGTTGAGCACCGATTCGAGTCGCTGAAACAGATTCTCTATGCTCCAGCGTCGCCGATATAACCGGGCGACTGCCTCGGCCGTCAGGTGTGTGGCAGGGACATTGGTCAACAGGCGGATGACGGTGTCACCATCCTCGGTGGCGCCATCCAGATGCAGCTCGATGCGCCGCAGCACCAGCGGCGCGTTCGATTCATCCGGGATGCTGACCGCCTGCTCGTACACGATACCGGTTTCGACCCGGCCCATTTCGCGTACCGGCTCCAGCTCGCTGGGGCACGGATTGCGGCCGTGCTCGCGCACGATGAAGGCGCTGCCGCGATGCTGCCAGCCGGCAAGGATCGCCCGGGTGCTGAAGTTGCGATCGGCGATCCACAACTGGGCCGGCTCGGCTCGACTCGAGCAGGGTTTCCATGATGGCCCGCTCCTGCGCATGCGCATCTTCACAGGGCACCAGATCGACGATCATCGCCGTATCCGGGTCATAAACCACCAATGACTGCCCTGGCAAGGCCGCGCCCCGAAACCCACGCAATGGTTTCAGGCGCTTTTCGCTCGCCGGCAAGTGGCTACCATCCACGATGCGCAGGCGATAGCCGTCCACCGAGGGCGGCTGCTTGCGCAACATCGGTTGCACGACCGGCCCCAGCCGCCGCGCGCTGCCTTGCACCAGGGCACGAACCAGTCCCGGCTCGGTCCGGCTGATCTTGTCGTACAGCGCGGTGATGGAAACCGGCAGCGCCGGACTGGCCTTGGCCGCCGCGTGCACTGACGGGCGCAGCCCCACGGCGACCAGCGACATGATTTCCACCGTCGTCGAGAACAATAGCTCCCGCGTGTACTGACTTTCACGCTCCTGATCGAACAACTCGTCGATCCAGGCCGGATCGAGGGCGCGTTGCAACCCCAGGCGCGCCATCACGCTGATCGGGCTGTGTTCGATAAAGCGTTCCACCACTGCGTCCAGTACCACGCCACTGACTTCGTTTTCGGTTCGAGAACACGGAGCGTGCCCTATTCTTCGTCACCTGGAAAGGGGTGCTTCTTACACCCCCACCCGCTCTGCCTGCGCCTGACGCCGCAGGCTCTCCGTGGTCTCGCCGCCACCGTCGGGCGCCCAGCCCGGAGGCATGACCAGGTAACCGACTGCCTTGGTCACGCTGCCTGCATTGGCCATGTCGCGGAACAGGCTGACCCAGTGCTCGAACTGGTTGACCAGCGGGTTGTGCGTGGTGGTCGGCTTGACCAGGCCGTAGCGGCAAGGCTCCTCGGCGCGCTCTTCCATATAGGTGCCGAACAGGCGGTCGAAGAGGATCAGCACGCCGCCGTAGTTGGCATCCAGGTAATCGACATTCGAGGCATGGTGCACGCGGTGCGCCGACGGGGTGTTGAAGACGTATTCGAACCAGCCCAGCTTGGGGATGCAGGTGGTGTGCAGCCAGAACTGGTACAGCAGGTTCAGGCTCAGGGCGGCCAGAACGACTTCAGGACGCACGCCGAGCCAGACCAGCGGGGCGAAGAACATCGCGGTGCCGGTGATCTTGCCGGTCCAGCCCAGGCGATAGGCCGTACCCAGCGTCAGCTCGTTCGGCGAGTGATGGACGGCGTGCGTCGCCCAGAAGAAGCGGATGCGGTGCGAGGCGCGGTGGTACCAGTAGTAGCAGAACTCTTGTCCGAGGAAGAGCAGCAGCACGGCCAGCGCGCTGTTGATCTCGACCGTGAAGATGCGGTGTTCCCAGGCGAACGAGAAGATCGGCGTGGCCAGCGACAGCGGCAGCAGCGCGAACAGCTTGCGCCCGACGAGGTCGGCCAGCGACATCCCGAGTTCATGCCAGGGGTAGGCCTTGCCTTGCTGGCGGGCCTTGCGTGCCAGCACGAAGGCTTCGAGCAGCGAGACCGCCACGACGAACGCCGTGACGTAGAGGGTGAGTTTTCCGAGGTTGTGCATGATGGGTCCTGTGCAGTGAGGTGGGACGCTTGCTTGGCGGAGGGGGCCGTCGCCGCGTCGGTGAGGCAAATGTAGTGGGTGGGCCCGGGCTGCGCCATGCAGGAAATATTTCGCCGTATGTCATGGCCGGCGGCGTGGGGGGAGGCCATGAAAAGCCATGCCGGGTGGCGGTTTCCGGCGATTTCAGGCCGAGCCGCGCGGTGTAACACCGCGACATTTTTTCGACCGCGAAAAACGCAGTTCCCTTTCCTATAGTTCGTCCCGTCGCCGCGCCACGGTGCGCGGCATGAACCGAACCTGAAGGACCTGCGATGACATTCCGCTCCTCCAAATCCTCCCGCTTCCACCGAGTGCCGCGCCTGCTCGGTATCGCGTCCGGTGCGCTGGTGATTCTTGCCAGCACCCCGGCATTCGCCGCCTGGTCCGGCCACGGCACGGCCTACACCTCACGTGGCGTCTACAACGGCGCGCACGTTGGTGCCTGCGGTGGCGGCAGCTGCTCGCATACCGGCGGCGTCGTCGGTCCCTATGGCGGCCTGGCCACCAACACCGGCACCGTGACCCGCACCGCGCCGGGCCAGTTCAGCAACGCCGGCACCGCGACCGGTCCGAACGGCCGCTCGGTGCAGCACGACGGCAGCACCAGTTGCGCCGGCGGCACCTGCTCGCACAGCGGCGACCTGACCGGGTCCAACGGCCAGACCGCCACCACCGCGGGCAGCGTGACGCGTGAAGGCGTCGGCCAGTACTCGTCGTCGGGCACCGTCACTGGCGCAAATGGCAATATCGCAAGCCACGCCGCCTCGACGAGCTGCCCCGGGTCGACCTGCAACCGCTACGGCACCGTGACCGGTGCGCAAGGCCGCACCGTCACCCATTCGGGCAGTGCTACCCAGGTCGCGCCGGGCGTCGTCACCACCGGCAGCGGTGCCACCGTGGTCCACGGCACCACGGTGACCACCGGCGCCAGCGTGACCGCAGCCGGCGCGACGGTGGCCGTCAGCACGCCGCCTGTGGTGGTGACGCCACCGCCCCCGCCGCCGGCGACGGTGTATGTGCCGCCGCCCGCGCTGGCCACGGTTTACGCGCCGCCGCTCGCCAAGGTGGTGGTCGCCGCGCCGCCGGCCGGGGTCGTCGTGGCGCCGCCCCCGCCGCCGAAGGTCGTGGTCGCCACCGCGCCGCTGCCGACCGTGGTGGTGCGGGCTGCGCCGCTGCCGCGTGCCGGCTATGTCGCGCCGCGCACCATCTACGTCGCCCGTCCTGCCAGGGCGGCGGTGCTGGTGCCCGGCCACTGGGCCGGCGCCGTCTGGGTGCCCGCCCACCTGGCCTGAGGGCCATCAGGTTTCCATCCACCCGCCGGCACGGCCGCCTACCCCACGGAGTCCATCGTGAAGAAGATGATTGCAGTGCTTATGTTGTGTATTGTTTCAGCAGGCGCATCCGCGCAAAGTGTCGAGATGCCGGCAGCCGGCGGCCCGCGCGTGGAGCGTGCGCTGCAGCAATTGCAGGCGCGCTTTGCCAGTGCCAATACCAAGCGCGACGGCAAGCTGACCCGCGAGCAGGCCGCGGCAGGCATGCCGATGGTCGCCAGCCACTTCGACCAGATCGACACGCAGCGCGCCGGTTACGTGACGCTGCCGCAGATCGAAGCGTTCATGAGGCAGAAGATGATGTCGCGCTGAAGGCTGGCACCGGAGGCCGGCATCGCCGGAGACCCGCCATGGAACAGGTGAACAGGATTGTCGTGCTCGACGATGAAGCCGAGCTGCGCAACATGCTGCAACGGTTCCTGACCGGGCACGGCTTCCGCGTGCGCGCGGTGGCCGACGGCAAGCAGCTCGACAGGTACCTGCAGCGCGAGCCCTACGACCTGCTGGTGCTGGACCTGATGATGGAGCCGGAAGATGGCCTCACCATCTGCCAGCGCCTGCGTGCCGAGGGCCACACGCTGCCCATCCTGATGCTGACCGCCAAGGGCGATCCGGTCGACCGCGTCGCGGGGCTGGAGACCGGCGCCGACGACTACCTGGCCAAGCCCTTCGTGCCCGACGAGCTGGTGGCGCGCATCCGCGCGCTGCTGCGCCGGCAGAAGATGGCGGCCGGCGATCCGACCGTCACCGCGCAGACGCTGCGCTTCGGCGAGTTCACCTTCGATGTCGGCAAGCAGACGCTGATGCGCGCCGGCGAGCTGGTCGAGGTGCATTCCGCGCAGATGCTGTTGCTGCACGCGCTGGGGTCGTCGCCGAACCGGGCCGTCAGCCGCGAGAACCTGCTCGCCCGCGCGCGCGGGCGTGACCACGATGCGCTTGACCGCAGCATCGACGTGCAGATCCTGCGGCTGCGCCAGATCGTGGAGGCGGATCCGTCCAAGCCGCGCTTTATCAAGACCGTGTGGGGCGTCGGCTACATGCTGGTGGCCGGCATCGAATCGTGATGCGCCTGCTTCCGCGCTCGCTGCTGGCGCGCAATATCGCGCTGCTGGTGGCGCTGGTGGCGATCACCCAGGCGTGTTCGCTCACCGTGCTGCTGCATTTCGTGCAGCGCCCGCGCATCGAGCGCGCCGCCATCATCTTTGCCGACTACGTGAAGACGCTCGACGGCGTGCTGGCCACGCTGCCGCCCGAGGCCGGCAGCGCCGCTGCCGCGCGGCTGGGCGCGCAGCTGCAGGACCCCGCCCACGCCGCGCCGGCGCCCGCGCCGGACCTGGTGCACCTGATGCGCACCTGGCAGCGCGATGTCTTCCTCGAGGCCTTGCGCCGCCAGCTGCCACCCGACATGCCGGTGCGCTGGCAGAGCGGCGACGGCGAACGCCTGTGGATCCGCTTGCATGTGGCCGGTGCGCCGCGCTGGATCGCACTGCCGATGACCGAGGATGCACGCGCCGGCGGCATCGTCACCGCGATGGTTTTATCCGTGGCGCTGGCACTGCTGGCGGCACTTACCGGCTACCTGATCCAGCGGCACCTGAACCGCCCGCTGCAGGACCTCGCACACGCGGCGCGCCAGATCTGCGCGGGCGAAACGCCGCCACCGCTGCCCACCGACGGCCCCACCGAGATCGCGCAGGTCGGCAGCGCCTTCAACCAGATGACGCAGGCGTTGCGTCAGGCCGAGCAGACGCGCGCGCTGATGCTGGCCGGGGTGTCGCACGATATCCGCACGCCACTGACCAAGCTGCGGCTGGCGATGGCCATGGCAATCCCGCGCGGCGCCGACGACGCCTTCGTGGCGTCGGCAGAAGGCTATCTCGACCATATCGAGACCATCCTGCAGCAGTTCATGGACTACGCCGGCAGTGGCGAGAAGGAACTGCCGCAGCCGGGCGACCTCAATGCGCTGGTCGGGCAACTCGCTTCAGACTTCGCTGGCCTCGGCCACGCGTTCGAGCTGTCGCTGGGCGAGCTGCCGCCGGTTTCGTTCCGGCCGGTCAGCCTGATGCGGCTGCTGATGAACCTGATGCAGAACGCTGTCGTGTACGGCAAGTCCGGCTTCAGCGTGCGCACCTGGCGCGACGCCGCTTGCGCCTACGTGGCCGTGGGCGACCGCGGCACCGGTATCGCCGCGCAGGAGCTGGAGCAGCTCAAGGCGCCGTTCAGCCGCGGCGCGAACGCGCGCGGCCACGCCGGCGGCACCGGCTTGGGGCTGGCCATCGTCGAGCGCATCGCGCGCCTGCATGGCGGCTCGCTGCAGTTCCGCGCGCGCGACGGCGGCGGCCTCGAGGCCGTGGTGGCGCTGCCGTTGCAGGCCTCCTCAGCCTAGCGCGGTGGATCGCGCGCCAGGCATCGCGCCGTGACATCGCGCGAAATAATTCCCACATGGCACATCCCCCTGGTTTTTCCGATACTTCGGTCACCGCGATGCGGCGCCCGGAAAAACCGAAGCGCGCAGCGCGATGACAGGCTCTCCGATGGTTTGCGATCTTGTGGTCGAACGATTGTCGGTGACAGCTTTCCCCCATCACCGACGGCACCGACGTGCCAATGAAGGATCCGCCATGCGCAACCCCATCCAGACCATCGCCACCCAGACCAAACGCCTGACCATCGCCGCGCTTGCCGCCACCGCTCTGCTGAGCGCGGGCTGCGCCAGCGCCGGTGTCACCGGCATCAGCCAGACGGGCCTGCTGCAGCCAGTGCACGCGGACGTCATCGTGGTCCGCGCGTTCGACGCCGACGCCGGCCACGTGCAGCTGGACGGCGGCCTCGCGCAGAAGGTGAAGATGATGGCGACGGGCGGCTCGTCCGCCGGCGCGCAGTCGCAGGCCGCGGCGGAAGCGCGCGAGCAGGTCGCCGACGAGATCGTGCGCCAGCTGCAGGCCAGGGGACTGCATGCGGTGCACTCGGACGCGCCGGTGCCGGCCGGCGCCAATGCGCTGATCGTCGCGGGCGACTTCCGCCAGATCGATGAAGGCAGCGGCCGCCGCCGCCTGCTGATCGGGCTGGGTGCGGGCAAGAGCGAAGTCGGCGCCGAAGTGCGGATCTCGTACAAGCCGGCCAACGGCGTCGCGGTGCCGCTGCAGAGCTTCGTCGCCGATGCCGACAGCGGCCATATCCCGGGCGTGGCGGAAACCGCCGGCATCGGCGCGGCCGCCGGCCACCTGGCGATGGCCGCTGCAGGCGGCGCGGGCGTGCACGGCGTCTCGGAAGTGAAGCATGACTCAGTCTATGCCGATGCCACGCGCCTGGGCGACACGATCGCGAGCCAGGTCGCGGCGGCGAGCACCGAAGAGGGCTGGCTGACCGCCGCGGCGGCGATCTGAAGTGGGACCTGCCGGCGCGCGGCCCGCGTGGCAGGCTACGCGGCCAGCGAGCCGGGCTCGGGACCCGTCGCCTGCACTGCCTGTGCCGCGTCCCCCACAACCTCGCCAACCAGCACCACCGCCGGACTGGACAGTCCGGCGACCACCGCACTGGCCAGCTTAGCGATCGTGCCGGTCCAGCTACGCGCCTGGCTGCTGCCGGCGTGCATTACCACCGCCGCGGGCATGTCCGCCCGCATGCCTGCCGCCAGCAAGCCGTCGCGGATTGCCGCCAGCCGGCTCATGCCCATGTAGATGACCAGCGTGGTGCCGCCGCGCACCAGTGCCTGCCAGTCGGGCGAGCCGTGCTCGCTGGTATGGCCGGTGACGAAGCTTACGCCATGGCAGTGCGCGCGGTGCGTCAGCGCAATGCCCAGCGCCTGCGCCGCGGCCATGCCGCTGCTGATGCCGTTGACGACCTCTACCGGCACGCCATGCGCGCTCAGGAAGGCCGCCTCTTCGCCGCCGCGGCCGAACAGCAGCGGATCGCCGCCCTTGACGCGCGCGACGGTGCGGCCGGCCAGTGCGTGTTCGAGCGTCAGCTGCTGGATACGCGCCTGGCTGACCGAGCAGCACCCGCCGCGCTTGCCGACCCATTCGACATGGGTGCCGGGGCTGGCGTAGCACGACATCTCCGGCGACACCAGGTCATCGACCAGCCACACTTCGGCGGCGGCCAGCGCGCGCATTGCGCGTACCGTGACCAGGTCCGGGCTGCGGGGCCCGACGCCGACCAGCCAGACCTTGCCGCGCTTCAGGGGAGGGTTCATCTTCGGACTCCTGCGATCGTGGGGCACACTGCTTCAGTGGCTGGTGCCGGCTGAGCGCGTGGTCTTGTTGAACACGTTGTACTTGCCGATGGGCTTGTCCATCGGGATGCGCTTCACTTCCTGCAGCGTGGCGGCGTCATAGACCACGATGGCGCCGTCGCGCTCCATCAGGCTAACCAGCGCATAGCGCCCGTCGCGCGTGAATTCCACATGCGCCGCGGTGCGTCCCGGCGCGGGCGTGACGATGCCCACCACCTGCAGGGTCTGCTTGTCGATCACCTGCAGCGTGTCGCGCCTCGGACTCATCATCGCGTCGGCCCAGGCGTATGGCGTGTTCTCATGGCTGCGCAGGAAGAAGCCCGGGCCGTTGGTCGGCACCGTGGCGATGGTGTGCCAGTCCTGCATGTCGATCACGCTGAGGCGCCCCTGCCCGAGGTCGGGCGATGCCATCACCTCGCGCCCGTTGCGCTGCCACGTGATGCCGCTGCCCAGGTGCGGCATGCCGCCGAGCGCCAGCGTCGCCACCTTGCGCCCCGCATCCAGGTCGATCACCTGCCCAGTGCCGCCGCGCGATGCGCCCAGGATATGACGGTAGGGCTGGTCGAAGAAGAAGTCGTCGAGCACGTCGTCCAGCGCAAGCATGCGCGGCGTGAGTACGGGCAGCGGTTTGCCCGCCGGATCGGCATAGGGAATCTCCCAGACCTCGGCGATGTCCTTGAGCGCGGCGATAAAGCTGTGGCGCGGCGCCGCGTCATAGACGGCGGAGACACGCGACTTCTCGCCGCCCTGGCCCTTCACGTCGATGACCCGCACCAGCGACAGGTCGTCCGCATTAAGCAGCACCAGCGTGCGCGGCAGCGTGTTGCCGGCCAGCACCCAGCGCCCGTCGTCGCTGACGGCAACGTTGCGCGTGTTCAGGCCGACGCGGATTTCCGCCACATAGGCCAGGTTCCACAGGTCGTACTTGCTGAGCCAGCCGTCGCGGCTGGCCATGTAGACATAGCGGCCGTCGCGGCTGAACTTGGGGCCGCCGTGCAGCGCGAAGCGGGTGGCAAAGCGATGGACCGGCGCGAGCCGGTCGCCGTCGAGCACCGTCATATGGTGGCTGCCGGCCTCGACCACCACGAACAGGTTCTGCGGATCGGCGCTGAATACGGGCCGCGCCGGCAGGCTGCCGGGCGAATGGTGGACGATGTGGCTGGCGCGGATGGCCGCCTCGTTCCACTGCGGGGCCGCCGAGGGCGCCGTGCGCAGCCAGCGCGCCAGGGCCTGCAACGCTGGCTCGGCCAGCGTGCCGCTGAAGCCGGCCATCTGCGTGGCGGCGCGGCCATCGCGCAGCACGCTGTCGAGTTCGCTGGCGCGCAGCCGCTCCACGCTTTCCGGCAGCAGCGCCGGGCCCATGCCGCCGAGCCGGTCGGCGCCGTGGCAGGCGGCGCAGTGCTGGCTGTAGAGCGTGGCGGGGTCGGCGGCATGCACGGCTTGGACAGCACAGGCCAGTGCCACCGCAGCCAGCCATCGAAGCACGGTCTTCATGCCGTGACCTCCAAGCCGATTTCCGCGTCGCTGAGGTAGCAGCCCGGGTCCTCGGCCCACGCGTTGCCGGTGAGCGCAAACGCACGCACGCGCGTATTGCCGTTGCAGATCGCGCGATGCGCGCAGGTGGCGCAGCGCCCTTGCAGCGGGCGAGGCGCGCTGGCCAGGCCCGCCATCAGTGGATCGGCGCGGCTGGCCCAGATCTCGCCGAAGGGCCGTTCTCGCACGTTGCCGAGCGTCACGTGCCACCACATCGTATCGGGATGCACATTGCCGAGATTGTCGATATTGGCCACGCCGACACCGGTGGCATTTCCGCCCCAATGCTCCAGCCGCTGCCGCATGTCGGCCACGCGCTGTGGGAAGCGACGCGCGATCCAGTAGAGCAGGTAGACCCCGTCTGCGTCGTTGTTGCCGGTGACGAAGTCGCCGGCGTGGCCTTGCCCCGCGCGCTGCCAGACGTGCTCGAACAGCCAGTCGAGCGCGGTGCGGGTGCGGGCATGGCGCGCGTCTTCGGCGCGGTGGCTGCGTGCGCGGCCGGCGTAGTTGAAGTGCGACAGGTAGAACTTGTCGATGCCTTCGCGCTCGGTCAGCGCCACCAGTTCCGGCAACTGCGCGGCGTTGGCTTCGGTCAGCGTCATGCGCACGCCCACGCGCAGGCCGGCCGCACGCGCAGCGCGCAGCCCGGCGAGGGCCTGCCCGAAAGCGCCGTCGCTGCGCCGGAAGCGGTCGTGCGTGGCGGGCAGGCCGTCCAGGCTGACGCCGACGTAATCGAACCCGGCCGCGGCCAGCCGCGCGGCATGGCCTGCATCGAGCAGCGTGCCGTTGGAGGACAAGGACAGGTGGAAGCCCAGTTCGCGCGCACGCGCGGCAATCTCGTACAGGTCCGGGCGCAGCAGCGGCTCGCCGCCGGAGAGGATCAGCGCGGGCACGCGTGCGTCACGCAGCTGGCCCAGCACACGCAGTGCCTCGGGGGTATCGAGCTCGCCCTTGAAATTGGTGTCGGCGGAGGTGGCATAGCAATGTCGGCAGTTCAGGTTGCAGCGGCGGATCAGGTTCCAGATCACTACCGGGCCGGCCGGCTTGCGCGGCGGCGGTACGGGCCCGGCATCGCGCAGGGCTTCCATGAAGCGGGACAGGCGAAACATCAGCGGGTCTCCTGGTTGGCTTGCCCGGCGGGCGGCAGGCGCAGGCCGGTTTTCTTCAGGATGCGGGTGGACCACAGCACGTCGTGCGCCCGGCAGGCGTCGCCCAGCAGCGTGGCGATGCGGGTGATCTGCGGCGCGGCGTCTGCATGCGTGCGCGCATGGACCATCGCAAACAGGTTGTAGGGCCAGTGCGGCAGGTGGCGCGGACGCCGGTAGCAGTGGCTGACAAAGGGCAAGGCGCCGATGCGCTCGCCCAGCGCGTCGACGCAGGCATCGTCGACGTCCCACACGGTCATGCCGTTGGCGCGCCAGCCCAGCCGGTAGTGGTTGGGCACCGCGCCGATACGCCGCAGCATGCCGCGTGCCTGCATAGCGGCAAGCCTTGCGATGACTTCCCGTTCGCTCAGGCCAAGAGCAGTGGCGATCGCGGCATAGGGGGCCGGCACCAGCGGCAGGCCGGCCTGGGTGGCGTGGATCAGGGCAAGGTCGATCGCATCGGGCGGGCCGGCGGGGGCATCGGGATCGGGCATCAGGCGGGCAGGTAGAGGTTGACGAAGAACTCGCGTTCCTTGGGGAACGGCAGGATCTCGACGCCGGCCGCGGCGGCAATACGCGCCAGCGCGGGCGCCACGTCGTCGAGCCGTGCCACGGCCAGCACGAACCACAGGTTCAGGTGATGCGTGCGGGCATAGTGATGCGCGACTTCAGGATGGGCATTGATGGCCGCGATCACCGCTTCGAGCCGGTCGGCCGGTGCATGGCAGGCGCACAGCACGAAGCGGCCGCCCGCGCGCTCGATCTGGTACAGCGGGCCGAAGCGGGTCAGCACGCCCCGCTCGAGCAGCGCGCGCAGCCGCACCAGCAGCTCAGCCTCGGCAATGCCGAGCGCGGCGGCGGCTTCGGCATACGGGCGCGGCACCAGCGGCAGGCCGCGCTGCAGCGCGTTGACGATGCGGCGGTCCAGCGCATCGAGCGGGTCGGGCGGATCGAGCAGATCGCAGAGGGCAGTCATGCCGCCACCTGCGTGGCGTAGCGCATGCCGCGCTGCCGGTAGCAGCGCGTGCCCACCAGCACCGCGCCCGGGGTCTGGTCCAGGCCCGCGGTCGCGCGGATATGTTCCAGCGCGGGCTTCAGGTCGTGCGGGTCGCGAGCATGGATCATCGCGAACAGGTTGTAGGGCCAGTCGGGCAGCCGGCGCGCGCGGCGGTAGCACAGCGTCACGCGCGGCAGCCGGGCCAGCCGCAGGCCGACGGCGTCGACGCGGGCGTCCGGCACATCCCACACGCACATGGCGTTGTGGCGATAGCCGAAGCGGCCGTGGTGCAGCACCACGCCCAGGCGCCGGATCACGCCTTGCGCGGACCACTGCGCCAGCCGCTCCAGGATGCGCGGCAGCGGCATGCGCGTGCGCAGCGCCAGGTCATGGAACGGGCGTGGCGTCAGCGGCAGGCCGGCTTCCAGCGCGGCCACCAGGCGCCAGTCGTCGTCGTCCAGCGTCACGGGTGGCGTTGATGGCGCGGCACCGCGCGTGCGCCGGTGTGCCGGCGCGTTACCGCCGGCAGGGCGGTGCGTGAGGGTGAAGCCGAGGTCGATGTGGTACTCGCGCGCCATCGGCAGGTCCAGCGGTGCCTGTCCGGTAGCGCTGGCGATGCTCGCCAGCGCGCCATCGAGCAAGCGCCGGTCGCGCGCGCCCGCGACGAACCACAGGTTGTACGGGTGCCCGCCGCGCGCGTAGTTGTGGCTGACCGCGGCGCAGGCGTTGACGCGCGCCGCCACGCGGTCCAGTTGCGCCGGCGGCACCGACAGCGCGGCCAGCGTGCTGACGCCGATCACATTGGGCGCGAACACTGCGCCCACGCGGCTGATGCGCCCGGCGCCGAAGTCGCGCGCCAGCAGCGTCAGCAGCGTGTGCTCGCACAGGCCGAGCCGTTCGGCCAGCGCCTGGTAGGGGCGGGGCTGCAGCGGGAAGTCGCGCTGCAGGCAGTCATAGAGATTTCGCTCGTCGTACATGATGGCGTCTCACATGCCGAGCCGTTGCGCCCGCGCGGTGAAGAAGATCCCGCTGGGGTTGTCCGCCGGCAGCGTGGCGATGCGCGCGAGGCTGGCGGTGTCGTAGACCTCGACGCGGTTGTCGTCGCGGCAGGACAGCCACAGCGCCTCGCCCTTGGGCGTGAATTCCATGTGCAGCACGCCGCGGCACGGGCGCAGCGTGCGCACCACCTCGCGCGTGGCGGTGTCGATCACCTGAACGGTATCGTTGTGCGGGAAGGCAAAGTTGACCCAGACCTGGCGCCCGTCGGGCCGCGCCATCACGAACACCGGCTGGCCGGCCAGCGCCACGCGGGCGCTCTGCTGCCAGCCGCGCGCGGGATCGGCGACCAGCACTTCATGCCGGCCGATCGCCGGCAGCCATGCCAGGCCCTGCGCCATGGCCCAGCCGCGCAAGTGCGGCATCTTGTAGACCGGCAGCGGCGCGCTGCCGCGGCCATAGCCGGACAGGATGCGGCGTGCCTGCGGCGGCGTCTGCCACAGGTCGACCAGCCCCACCCCGTCTTCGCCGAACAGGCCCGCCAGGTACCAGCGGCCGTCGGGCGTGACCAGCCCGTCGTATGGCTCGCGGCCGGCGGGCAGGCGCGTCACCTGCGGATGGCGCGGGTCGGCAGCGTCGATGATCCAGATCTCGCCGGACTCGAACAGGCTCGCGGCAAAGCGGCGGCCGGGCAGGTCGGCCAGGCCCACCACCTTGGCGCGGCGCCCGTCGTTGCCGATGGCCGGCAGGTCCGCCAGCGGCTCAAGCGTCTGTGCGTCGAACAGGCGGATGCCGCCCGGCGCGTAGTTCTGCGCGGCCACCACGCGACCGTCCTGCGAGATCGCGCCGCCGATGCTGTTGCCGGCCTGCAGCACGCGGTGGGTGATGCGCGCGCCGAGCAGGTCCACGCGCGTGAGCCCCCCATCGCGGCCGAACACATAGGCATAGCGCGCATCGCGCGAGAACACCACGCTGGCGTGCGACAGGTCGCCCAGACCATCCACCGTGGCCAGCCGCGTCATGCCGGTGGTTTCGACGATCTGCAGGCGGCCGGCAGCGCGCTCCACCACCACGCCGAGATCGCCGGTGCCGCGCACGGCGGTGGCGCAGGCGGCCAGCAGCGTGGCAGCGAGCATTACGCCGAGGGCTGCCGCAATGCCTCGGATCAGTTTGCCGGTGGCGCCACGGTCGGCGGCTTGCCGGCCTGGAGTCGATCGATCAGCCATTGGGCTTCATCCTGCGTCATGAAGGGTTGCCAGGGCGGCATCGCGGTGCCGGGCCGGCCATAAAGCACGGTGGCGACGAGGCTCTCGCGCGGCTTGCCGGCCAGCGCCTCGCGCGTCAGCGGCGGACCCAGCCCGCCGCGCAGCGTCATGCCGTGGCAGGCGCCGCAGTCATCGCGCACCCAGTGCGCGAGCTGCGCCTGCCGCGCGGGCGTGGGCTGGCCGAAGGCAGCGGGCGCGGCGCCCAGCATGGCCGCGGCCAGCGTCGCCAGCACGGTATGCCGGCTCAGAGCGAAAGGATCCATTTGGCCAGCGTATTGGCCTCGGCGTCGCTGACTGCGTTGGCCGGCATCGGCACCGGGCCCCACTGGCCGCTGCTCCCCTTCATGATGGACTGGACCATACGTGCCTCGCCGTCCTTCCTGGCGGAGTACTTGCCCTTGATGTCCTTGAAGGCGGGTCCGATCATTTTCTTGTCGATGCCGTGGCACGACAGGCAGGCCTTGCCGGACGCGAGTTGCTGGCTGGCGTGGGCAACGTCGGGGATGGCGACGCCGAGCGACAGGGCGCAGCCGACGGCCGCCAGCAGGGAAGGCAAGACTTGTTGTTTTCGCATGGTGTTTTCCGTTGTAGGAATGGCGTTCGGGCTCGCACCGCGGAGGCGGTGCGAGCCCGCTGGCTTAATAGACGTCGTGCTGTGTGTTGTAGGCGTTGAACTTGCCGGTCGGCGTGACCAGGCGCTTGTCCTTGATCACAGTCTTGAGCGTGCGGGTCTTGTCATCGACCACCACCAGCGCGGATTCGCCGTCCTTGGTGCCCCAGACGGAGAACCAGACTTCATCGCCGGCCTTGTTGTACTCGGCCTGCACCACGCGCTTGGCACCCGCGCCCTTCAGCTCGGCCCAGTCGGCGATCGGCAGCACCTTGAAGCCGCCTTCCAGGTTACGCGTATCGAACACCGCCACCGACTGGTTGAGCTTGGCGTCCGGGTTCAGCGGCGTATCCACCCAGAGGTTGGACGACTTTGGGTGCGTCTTGATGAAGAGCGAGCCACCGCCCTGGCCCTTGAGCGTCTGCACCACCTTCCACGCCTGCGCCGGATGGCCGGCGGGGTCGGTGCCGATCAGGCTGATGGTCTCGTCGCCGAGGTGGCTGGTGGCCCAGACCGGGCCGAACGTCGGGTGCGAGAAGTTGGCGCCGCGCCCCGGGTGCGGGGTCTTGCCTACCTCGATCAGCGCTGCCAGCTTGTCTTCCTTGGTATCGACCACGGCGATCTTGTCCGACGCATTGGCCGCGACCAGGAAGTAGCGGCCGGTGGAATCGAAGCCGCCGTCATGCAGGAACTTGGCGGAATCGATGGTGGTGGTCTTCAGGTTGGACAGGTCCGAGTAGTTGACCATCAGGATCTTGCCGGTCTCCTTGGCGTTGATCACGAACTCCGGATGGAAATGGCTGGCCACGATCGAGGCCACGCGTGGTTCGGGGTGATACTCGTTGTCAACTGTCATGCCGCGGGTGGAGACGACCTTGAGCGGCTTGAGAGTGTCGCCTTCCATGATCACGTATTGCGGTGGCCAGTACGAGCCTGCCACCGCGTACTTGTCTTCATAGCCCTTGTACTTGGAGGTCTCGACCGAACGCGCCTCCATGCCGATCTTGACCTCGGCGACGATGTCAGGCTTGGGCAGCCACAGGTCGATCAGATCCAGCCGCGCGTCGCGGCCGATCACGTACAGGTAGCGCCCGGATGCGGACATGCGCGAGATATGCACGGCATAGCCGGTCTTGACGATATTGATGATCTGCTTGCTGTCGCCGTCAATCAGCGCCACCTCGCCGGCATCGCGCAGCGTGACCGAGAAGAGGTTGTCCAGGTTGTACTGGTTTAACTTCTTCGTCGGGCGCTGGGCCACTGGCATGATGTCCTTGCGGCTTTTCTCCATGTCGGCCAGCGAGAACTCGGGCGGTGTCGGCGGGTCGAGCTGGATGTAGCGGGCCATCAGGTCGACTTCCTTGTCGGAGAGGTCGCCGGAGGTGCCCCAGTTCGGCATGCCGGCGGGGCTGCCATACTTGATGAAGGTCTTGAGGTATTCGGTGCCGCGTGCGCGGGTGATGTCAGGGATCAGCGGCTTGCCGGTGGCGCCTTTGCGCAGCACGCCGTGGCAGCCGGCGCAGCGCTCGAAGTAGATCTGCCTGGCGTGGTCGAATTCGGCGGCGGTGAGGGTGGGGATTGCTGTTTTCTGTTCGGCCTTGGGTGTGGCCTTTGCCGCGGTGGTGGCTGCCTGTGGTAGTCCCAGACAGAGTGAGAGCGGTATTGCCGCGATTGCGGGGTACAGCCGGTTTTTTGCTTTCATGGTGCTGTGGGTCAGCGGGTTGAGGAAAGCTCGGTCTCGCGGTGCTTAGGTTGTTTGTTGGGCACCTGGCGTCTGGGGCCATCATGGTGAAACACTGGCGGTGTGGGATTGACTGGGGTCAAACTGCGAGCCGGGTTGGAGGGCTGTGTTTGAGAGTGTTGATCGTGGGCAGGGGTGGTTATGGGGTGTGCCTGTTGCAGGCATCTGGTCGATGCTCGACGGCTCCCGCTGCCGGTGACATGTTGTCGTTGTTTGAACCGCTTGGTTCCGCCCTCCTGGGCGGGTCACTTATATGAACGCGCCCCGGTTTGCAAGGTAAGACGAACATGCTGGCTCGAGCAGGACTGGTTGCAGACTTATATCCGGCCTTGTGGTGCAGGCGAGCCTGCGGGCCGGCCGTGGCGGTGTGCATGCCGATACCCGGGATGGCGAGAATGGTCTGGCAAGCCCGGTTCTGCCGGCCCCAGGCGTTGATACGCTGGTCGAGGCGGGCAATCTCCTCATCGAGCCGTTCGATGCTTTGCAATTGTTCGTGCACGAACTCGAACAGCATGGGCGGCACGCTCTGCTCGATGTCGGCCATGTGTTGCACGATTTCCTGCAGGCCGGTACGCAGTCCGCGGGGGAAGTGGACGCCGAATTCGAACAACATGCCGCGCAACTGGTTGACCAGCATGGTGCGCATCTTCACGCGCAGCTGGCGCAGTGCGTGCAGGCTGAGCAGGGACTGCTGCGGCTCGGTCTTGGGGGCAACGACGGGCATGCCGGGCTGCTGCGCCGCGGTCCAGATAGCCTTGGCGTCGGTGGCCTCGGTCTTGTTGGTCTGGACAAACGGACGCACGTAGTTGGGGTGCAGCAGCACCGGTTCGTGGCCGAGGCTGCGCAGCTGGCGGGCCCACCAGTGAGCGCTGCCGCACGCTTCGAGCGCCACCCGTCCAGGCTCACGCTTGGCGAGGAACTCAATCAGTTTCTGCCGGCTGAAGCGACGATTGAAACACTTGCCGTTGGATTCGACCCAATAGAGTTGGAAAGTAGTCTTTGCAATGTCCAGACCGTAGATCGTAGTATTCATTTCGGGTCCCTCCATCCTGTGTGGACTGTGTGAACTTCCACTCTGGCACATCGATGCCGTTTCGCGATGGGGGACCCGCCCCTTCCTGTGATACATCCCCACCATGGCTTGCCGAGCTCCGCGCCGAGGCCGGGGCGCGTTCATTCCATCTTTTTGTCGCTCGGACAAAAAGTGACCCGCCCAGGAGGGCGGAACCGAGCGGTTCAACAGCGACACCATGTCACCAGCAACGCGGGCGGTCGAGCATCGGCCCCTTGATCCTTCATCGCGAGAATGAACGCCCCCACCTGCGCCACATCATCCAGCCGCAGACATGGCAACGTCGTATCCATCCACGCATCAGTAGCCAACGCAACAATGGAAGAATCACTAGGATAGTAGGGTGCACGCCCATGCGCCGGCCGATAGACCTCAATCCGAGGAATGGCCTCGCGCCGAAAGCCCTCTACCAATGTGATATCCGCACCCCGCAGTCGCGCCACCTGCTCGGCCAGCGTCGGCTCGGCTTCATCCACCAGCTCGCGCACGATGGCATAGCGATAGGGCGAGGCCACCATCACCTCCGCCGCGCCGGCGGCGCGAAAGCGTGCGCTGTCCTTGCCGGGCGGCTCAAGTTCCAGCGGGTGATGACTGTGCTTGACCACGTTGACGGTCAGGCCGCGGGCACGAAACCAGGGCAGCAGGGCAGTAATCAATGTGGTCTTGCCGCTGCCGGACGTGCCGGTGATGCCAAGGATAAAAGGACTCATGATGTCAGGATTCTGATTGGGCTGGCAGCGGGCATACCAGCGGCAGGAACGCGTCGGCGCGCTGTGAGTAGGCCAGCAGCGCACCGGCCTGCAAGTCGAAGTACCAGCCGTGCAGCGTCAGGTCGCCTGCAGTGAGCGCGCGCCGCACGAACGGGAAGGTCTGCAGGTTGCGCAGCGATACCAGGATCGCCGCCTGCTCGCAGGCGCGCTGGCGCTGCGCCGGGCTGGCGTGCGCGAGCGTCTGTTCTACCTGCCGGCGCGCCGGCGCGGCGATGCGCACCCAGGCGCCGAGGTAGTCGGCTTCTTCATCTTCGTCGGGCGGATGATCGCCCGCGTCGCACGGCTGCGCCAGCAAGGCGCGGATGCCGCCGCAGCCGCCGTGGCCCATCACGATGATGCGGGCAACCCGCAATTGCTGCACGGCGAACTGGATCGCGGCGGAGACGCCGTGCAGGCTGCCTTCATGGCGACCGGTGCAGGGCGGCACCAGGTTGCCGATATTGCGCACGGTGAAGAGCTCGCCAGGGTCGCAGCCGAGCAGCAGGGCCGGGTCGACCCGCGAATCGCAGCAGCCGATCAGCAGCGTCGGCGGCTGCTGGCCGGTGCGTAGCGTGTCGAACAGCCGCGGCTCGTCGTCGAAGTAGCGTTGCTGGAACCGCTCGAAGCCTTTGAGCAGATGTTCGATCTGATGCATGGCGGTTTCCGGTGGCGTTGGTAAGAGAACGGTGGCTACTGCACCAGCGGGCTCTCGGCACCTTCCAGTTCGATGCCTTCGATCCGCGCGCGGCCGATCAGCAAGCTCGCGTACTGCTTCCAGGCGCGGTCGCGCGCGGCGGCTGCGAGGGCGCGGGCGATATCGCCGCGCACCGCGTCGAAGGGCAGGCGCGTGCCGGGGCAGCGCTCGAGGATGCGCACGATATGCAGGCCAAAACGCGACTCGACCAGTTGCGGCAGGACGCCGTCCTGCTGCGCCGCGAACAGCGCGCGCTCGAACTCCGGTGCGGTCTCGCCGCGGAATACGCGGCCGAGGCGGCCGCCGTTGACGCCGCTGGGGCAGTTTGACAGCGCCCGGGCATGCTCGGGAAAGGTCGAGGGGTCGCCGCGCACCAGCGCCAGCGTCTGCGCGGCGATCTCGCGCAGCGCGTCCAACGGCACGCGCGGCGTGACCTGGAACAGGATATGGTCGGCCTCGACCCATCCGCCGTCGCGAAAGCGCTCCGGGCGGCTGTCGTAGTGACGGCGGCAGCTGGCTTCGTCGGGCTCGGGGATGCCGGCCTCGCGTTCCAGCAGCGCCAGCGCCAGGGCGTCGTCGTCCAGGCCTTCGGTGGCGAGGCCGATGCGGTCGGCTTCGGTGCGCACCAGCTGGCGCAGGATGGCCGAGATGGTGGCCAGCCGCGCCGGGTTGGCCGCATCGTGATGGTGGTCCAGTTCGCGTTCGATATCGGCGTCGCGCAGTTCCACGCCGTTGACGGTGACAGGCATGCTGTTCTCCTTGTCGGGTTGCGGCGCTCAGCGGCTACGCACGAGCTGCCAGGCACGGCCGAGGTAGCCGACCGAGGCAAAGCCGCTCCACACGTGCACCAGCCGCGTGAACGGGAAGATCGCGAACAGCGTGATGCCCATGAACAGGTGCGCCTTGAACAGCAGCGGCGCATCGGCGATATAGCTGGCCGCGTCGCCGCGCAGCGTGACGATGTGCTGCGCCCAGGTCATCAGCTGCACCATCATGTGGCCGTCCATATGACCGGCGGATTCGAAGATGGTGGACAGGCCGAGCAGCAGTGTCACCAGCAGCCACAGCAGCAGCACCTTGTCGCCGGTGCGGGTCACAGCGGACACGCGGGCGTTGCTCAGGCGGCGGTGCAGCAGGATCAGCAGGCCGGCCAGGCACATGGTGCCCATCACGCCGCCGGCGGCCATTGCCACACCTTGCTTGAAGCCGTGCGAGACGCCGAGCGCGTCCCATACCGCCACCGGTGTCAGCAGGCCGACCAGGTGGCCGAAGAACAGGCCGAGGATGCCCACGTGGAACAGGATGTTGCCCGTGCGCAGATTGCCGCGGTACAGCACCTGCGAGCTGTCGGTCTTCCAGGTGTATTGCTCGCGCTCGAAGCGGGCCAGGCTGCCGAACAGGAAGATGGCGGCAGCGATGTACGGGTAGATGCCGTAGAGGAATTGGTGGAGCGTTGCCATGGTATTAGCTCAGTAGCTGCCGTTGCTGGGGCAGGGTTGATTGAGTGGTTGGCTTGCCTGTGTCTTTGCCATTGCCGATTGTGTTCCCTCTCCCCTCAGGGGAGAGGGTAGGGTGAGGGGTGGTTTAAGCACCGGCGCTCGTCGAAGCTCCCGGCCTCACCCCCGCCCCTCTCCCGCAAGCGGGAGAGGGGAGCAAACAGTCGGTTCGTGCAAGCATTTCAGCAAGCCGCTGGCACCGGCACTGGCGCCGTGCCGCGCGGATAGAACTTCACCGCCTGCGGCCCCATTTGCGGCGCCAGCAGCGGTTCCACGCCGTCGGCCCCCGGCCCGAAGGTCTCCAGCGCCTCGTCCATATCCCGCACCGGCGGCTCCTGCTGCGGTTGCGGCTGCACGTCGGTCAGCGTGGGCAGCACCGCGAACACGCCCGCGTACGGGCTTTCGTTGCGCGCCAGCCGGTCGCCGATTGCGGCCAGCACATGGATCGCGTCGCCCAGCAATTGCTCGGCGCGCGCTTCCTTATCGTCGGCCACCAGCGCGCCGAGGAACTCCAGGAACAGCGGCACGTAGTCGGGCAGTTCCGACGCGGCGGGTTCAAAGCCGTCGCGTCGGTACTCGTCGATCAGGTCGACCATGGCCTGGCCGCGGTCGCGGCTTTCGCCATGTACGTGCTCGAACAGGTGCAGCGAGTGCGCCGGGTTGCGGTCGAAGGTGGCGACGTAGTTCTCCTGCAGTGCGATCAGCGACGCGCTGCGCAGCAGGCCGGTGATGGGCGCCAGCAGCTCGCGCGCCTGCGGCCATTCGGCCAGCGCGGCATCGATCTCGGACAGAGCGTCCAGCAGATCCTGCTCGGGGTAGCCGAGCAGGGCGCTGAGGATGGGATAGAGGGGCATGATGTTCTCCGGGCGATTCGTGGATGCGCGCTCAGCTCATCACGGCTTTCTTGCGCGACTTGGGCATGTCGACAAAGTGGACGCTGCCTTGCGGCTTCTTGCCGAACAGCGAGCCGTCCGAGGTGCCGCCCGAGCAGCCGTTGCCGAAGGTGAAGCCGCAGCTGGCCTTGTCGTTGAAGCTGTCCTCGACCATCTCCTTGTGCGAGGACGGGATCACGAAACGGTCCTCATAGTTGGCGATGGCCATGGTCTGGTACATGTCCTCGACCTGCGCGGGCGTCAGGCCCACCTGCTCCAGCACATTCAGGTCCTGCACGCCGTCCACCACCTGCGAGCGCTTGTAGGCGCGCATTGCCAGCATGCGGTCCAGCGCGGACAGTACCGGCATCACGTCGCCCGCCGTCAGCAGGTTCGCCAAGTACTTCACCGGGATGCGCAGGCTCTTGACGTCCGGGATCACGCCGTTCATGCCCATGTGGCCGGCCTCGGCCGCCGACTGGATCGGCGACAGCGGCGGGACGTACCAGACCATCGGCAGGGTGCGGTACTCCGGGTGCAGCGGGAAGGCGATCTTCCACTCGCACGCCATCTTGTAGACCGGCGACTTGCGCGCGGCGTCCAGCCAGGTTTGGGGGATGCCCTGGCGCAGCGCCTCGGCCTGCACCGCCGGGTCGTGCGGATCGAGGAAGACGTCGAGCTGCGACTGGTACAGGTCGCGCTCATCGGCCACCGATGCCGCCTGCTCGATGCGATCGGCGTCGTACAGCATCACGCCGAGGTAGCGGATGCGGCCGACGCAGGTCTCGGAGCAGACCGTGGGCTGGCCGGCCTCGATGCGCGGATAGCAGAACAGGCACTTCTCGGCCTTGCCGCTCTGCCAGTTGAAGTAGATCTTCTTGTACGGGCAGCCCGAGATGCACATGCGCCAGCCGCGGCACTTGTCCTGGTCGACCAGCACGATGCCGTCGTCCTCGCGCTTGTAGATCGAGCCGGACGGGCACGAAGCGACGCAGGCCGGGTTCAGGCAGTGCTCGCACAGGCGCGGCAGGTACATCATGAAGGTGTTCTCGAAGGTCGAGTACATCTCCTTCTGCACGTCGTCGAAAAGCTTGTCGCGGCCGCGCGAGCTGAACTCGCCGCCGAGGTCGTCTTCCCAGTTCGGGCCCCACTCGATCTTTTCCATCTTGCGGCCGGTCAGCACCGACACCGGGCGCGCGGTGGGCGGCGTCTGCACCAGCGGCGCCTTCTGCAGGTGCTCGTAGTCGTAGGTGAAGGGCTCGTAGTACTCGTCGATCTGCGGCAGGTTGGGGTTGGCGAACAGGTTCGCCAGGATCTTCAGCTTGCCGCCCTGGCGCGGCTCCAGCGTGCCGTCGGCGTTGCGCTTCCAGCCGCCCTGCCACTTGTCCTGGTTCTCCCATTCCTTCGGGTAGCCGATGCCGGGCTTGGTCTCGACGTTGTTGAACCAGGCGTACTCGACGCCGTCGCGGCTGGTCCAGACGTTCTTGCAGGTCACGGAGCAGGTATGGCAGCCGATGCACTTGTCGAGGTTCAGCACCATGGCCACCTGGGCACGGATCTTCATTGCGAGGCTCCTTCCTTCACTGTCTTTTCCACGAGCGGCCCTTCCAGCCAGTCGACCTTCTTCATCTTGCGCAGGATCACGAACTCATCGCGGTTGCTGCCCACGGTCCCGTAGTAGTTGAAGCCGTAAGCCAGCTGCGCATAGCCGCCGATCATGTGGGTGGGCTTGGTCACAGCGCGCGTGACCGAGTTATGGATGCCGCCGCGCATGCCGCTGGTCTCGGCGCCGGGCACGTTCACGATCTTTTCCTGGGCGTGGTACATCAAACACATGCCCTTGGGCACACGCTGCGACACCACTACGCGGGCGGTCAGCGTGCCGTTGACGTTGAACACCTCGACCCAGTCGTTGTCGCGGATGCCGTTGGCCTTGGCCTCGGTCTCGGAGATCCACACGTGCGGGCCGCCGCGCGACAGCGTCAGCATGCGCAGGTTGTCCGAGTAGGTGGAGTGGATGCCCCACTTCTGGTGTGGCGTGATCCAGTTCAGCACCAGCTCCGGGTTGCCGTTGGGCTTCTTGCCCAGCATCGGCGCCACGGTCTTGGTGTCGATGGCCGGCTTGTACACACACGCGCCTTCGCCGAAGTCCAGCATCCAGCGGTGGTCCTGCCAGAACTGCTGGCGGCCGGTCAGCGTGCGCCAGGGGATCAGCTCATGCACGTTGGTGTAGCCGGCGTTGTAGCTGACCTCTTCCGATTCCAGGCCCGACCAGGTCGGCGCGGAGATGATCTTGCGCGGCTGCGCCTGCACGTCGCGGAAGCGGATCTTGTCGTGCTCGCGGCCTTCGGCCAGGTGGGTGTGGTCGCGGCCGGTGATCTTCGACAGCGCTTCCCACGCCTTGACGGCGACATGGCCGTTGGTCTCGGGCGCGAAGGTCAGGATCATCTCTGCGGCGTCGATCGCGCTCTCCAGCCGCGGGCGGCCCTGGCTGACGCCGGGTTCCTTCACAGTGTGGCTGAGCTGGCCGATCTCCTTCACTTCATGCTGGGTGTTCCAGTTGATGCCCTTGCCGCCATTGCCAAGCTTGTCCAGCAGCGGCCCGATCGAGGTGAACTTCTTGTAGATGTCCGCGTAGTTGCGCTCCACCACGGTCATCGACGGCGCGGTCTTGCCGGGGATCAGGTCGCACTCGCCGGCCTTCCAGTCCTTCGGCTCGAACGGCTGGCCCAGTTCGCCCGGGGTGTCGTGCAGAAGCGGCGTGCACACCAGGTCCTTGCGCGTGCCAAGATAGGGCCCGGCGATCTCGCTGAACTTCTTCGCGATGGCCTTGTAGATCTCCCAGTCGGTCTTGCTTTCCCACAGCGGTTGCACGGCTTCGGACAGCGGGTGGATAAAGGGGTGCATGTCGGACGTGTTGAGGTCGTCCTTCTCGTACCAGGTGGCGGTGGGCAGCACGATGTCGCCGTACAGGCAGGTGGTGCTCATGCGGAAATCCAGCACGGTCAGCAGGTCCAGCTTGCCTTCGGCGGCCGGGCGCACGTTGACTTCGCTCGGCTTGATCGCGTCATCCTCGTCGCCGAACACGGCGTTCTGCGTGCCCAGCAGGTACTTCAGGAAGTACTCGTGCCCCTTGCCCGAGCTGCCCAGGATGTTGGAGCGCCACACGAACATATTGCGCGGGAAGTTGGCCGGGTTGTCGGGATCGTCGCAGGCGAACTGCAGCTCGCCGGACTTCAGCTGTTCGACGGTGTAGGCCACCGGGTCCTTGCCGGCGCGCTCGGCCGCATCGACCACGTCGAGCGGATTGGTGCCGAGCTGCGGTGCCGACGGCAGCCAGCCCATGCGTTCCGAGCGTGCGTTCAGGTCCAGCAGCGACAGTCCGTCATAGCGCTTGCGGTCGGCGGTCGGCGACAGGATCTCGTCGACGCCCAGCTTCTCGTGGCGCCACTGGCTGGTGTGGTTGTAGAAGAACGAGGTGCCGTTCATCTGGCGCGGCGGGCGCGACCAGTCCAGGCCGAAGGCCAGCGGCGCCCAGCCGAACTGCGGCCGCAGCTTTTCCTGCCCGACGTAGTGGGCCCAGCCGCCGCCGCTCTTGCCGATGCAGCCGCACATCATCAGCAGGTTGATGATGCCGCGGTAGATCATGTCGTTGTGGTACCAGTGATTGAGCGCGGCACCGACGATCACCATGCTCTTGCCCTGGGTGCGGTCGGCATTGTCGGCGAACTCGCGCGCTACCTGCGTCACCAGCCGGGCCGGGACGGAGGTGTGCTTTTCCTGCCAGGCGGGGGTGTAGGGCACGTCATCGTCGTACGAAGCGGCAACGTTCGGGCCGCCGAGTCCCTGATCCACGCCGTAGTTGGCCATCTGCAGGTCGTACACGGTGGCCACCAGCGCGGTGCTGCCGTCAGGCAGCGTCAGCCGGCGCGCCGGCACGCGGCGGCGCAGCAGTTCGTCGTGTTCGCCGCCGAAGTAGGGGAAGCCCACTTCCACCACCTCGTCTTCCTTGCCGAGCAGCGACAGACGCGGCTCGACCGCGCGGCCGCTGCCGCCGTCCTTCATCTCCAGGTTCCAGCGCCCGACCTTCTCGCCGCCGTTGTGAGCGCCTTCGCCCCAGCGGAAGCCGATCGAGCCATTGGGCGCGACGATCTCGCCGGTGGCGTCGTCGACCAATAGGGTCTTCCACTCGGGATGGTTGGCTTCGCCGAGGTTATCGGCCAGGTGCGAGGCGCGCAGGAAGTGGTCGGGCACCAGCGTGCCCTGGTTGTCACGCAGCAGCACAAGCATCGGCATGTCGGTGTACTGCTTCACGTAGTCGCGGAAGTAGGCGGACTTGCCGCTGGCGTGGAATTCCTTCAGCACCACGTGGCCCATGGCCATCGCCAGCGCGGCGTCGGTGCCTTGCTTCGGCGCGAGCCAGATGTCGCCGAACTTGACCATCTCGCCGAAGTCGGACGACACCGCCACGGTCTTGGTGCCCTTGTAACGGACCTCGGTGTAGAAGTGCGCGTCGGGCGTGCGGGTCTGCGGCACGTTGGAGCCCCACACCATCAGGTAGGTGGAGTTGTACCAGTCGGCCGATTCCGGCACGTCGGTCTGTTCGCCCCAGACCTGCGGGCTGGCCGGCGGCAGGTCGCAGTACCAGTCGTAGAACGACAGGCAGGCGCCACCGAGCAGGCTCAGGTAGCGCGCGCCGGCGGCATACGACACCATCGACATGGCCGGGATCGGCGAGAAGCCGATCACGCGGTCCGGGCCGAACTTCTTCACGGTAAAGGCATTGGCCGCGGCGATGATCTCGGTGGCGGTGTTCCAGTCGGCACGCACGAAGCCGCCCTGGCCGCGCACGCTCTTGTAGCGCGCGGCCTTGACCGGGTCCTGGCTGATCGATTCCCACGCGGCGACCGGGTCCATGGTCTTGCGGGCCTCGCGCCACATCTCCATCAGGCGGCCGCGGATCATCGGGTACTTGACGCGCTGCGCGGAGTAGACGTACCAGCTGTACGAGGCGCCGCGCGGGCAGCCGCGCGGCTCATGGTTGGGCAGGTCCGGGCGCGTGCGCGGGTAGTCGGTCTGCTGGGTTTCCCACGTGATCAGGCCGTTCTTCACGTAGACCTTCCAGGAGCAGGAGCCGGTGCAGTTCACGCCGTGGGTCGAGCGCACGATCTTGTCGTGCTGCCAGCGGCTGCGATAGCCGTCTTCCCACTTGCGGTCTTCGTTCACCACCGCGCCGTGGCCATCCGCATAGGTGGACTTGACGCGCGACATGAACTTCAGTCGATCCAGGAAATGACTCATTGCTTTGTTCTCCGCGAGGGCTTTTCTGCGGGTGCTCCGGCTGTTGCGGGAGCGCTTGCAGGGACACCCTCAGCTTATGGGGGAGGCGGGCGGCAGCCAATTCGCTGGTGGAACAGCCGCCGCGTGGCGATCGGGCTAGGTGCCGCGCGCGGGACTAGTTCGACAGAACTAGTCCGGCCGGCAAGACGGTCAGCAGGGCATGGGGGCGTTGCGGCGCGCGTAGCACCACCACGTCACCAGCACGCAGCTGACGTAGAAGGCGATAAAGCAGTACAGCGCGGCATCGGGTGCGCCGGTCAGCTCCAGCGAGGTGCCGAAGCTCTTGGGAATGAAGAAGCCCCCGTACGCGCCGATTGCGCCGGAGAAGCCCAGCACCGCTGCGGATTCCTTGCCGGCTTCCTGCAGCGCCTGCCGCTGCGCGGCATCGCCCTTGCCCCTGGCGGCGCGCTGGCGCTCGGTCAGGAAGATCACGGGGATCATGCGGAAGGTCGAGCCATTGCCGATGCCGGTAAGCGCGAACAACGCGATGAAGGCGGCCAGGAAGAATGTGAAGTTGCCGCCGGCGCCGTCATGTGGCAGCGTCGCCAGTACCGCGAACACTGCCGCGATCATGCCGACGAAGGTCCACAGCGTGACGCGCGCGCCGCCGAGCTTGTCGGAGATCCAGCCACCTACCGGCCGCGTCAGCGCGCCTACCAGCGGCCCCAGGAACGCGTAGGCGGTCGGGTTCACACCGGGGAACTGTGACTTGGTCAGCAGCGCCAGCCCCGCCGAGAAGCCGATGAACGAGCCGAAGGTGCCCACGTACAGCCAGCACATCAGCCAGTTGTGCTTACGCTTGAAGATCACGGCCTGCTCGGCAAACGATGCCTTGGCATCCGCGATGTCATGCATGCCGAACCACGCCGCCAGCGCCGAGACGATGATGAACGGTACCCAGATGAAGCCGGCGTTCTGCAGCCACAGGTCGTGCGTGGCGCCGTTGGCCTGGTACTGCTGCGGCTCGCCGCCGAGCGCGCCGAACACCGCTACCGACACGACAAGCGGCGTGACGAACTGCACCACCGACACGCCGAGATTGCCGATGCCGGCGTTCAGGCCGGTGGCCAGCCCCTTCTTCGCCTTCGGGAAGAAGAAGCTGATATTGGCCATCGATGAACTGAAGTTGGCGCCGCCCAGCCCGCACAGCAGCGCCAGCACCAGCAGCGTCGGATAGCCGGTGGACGGGTCGCGCAGCGCGACGCCCATGCCCAGCGCCGGGATCAGCAGCAGCGCGGTGGAGATCGCGGTAAAGCGGCGTCCGCCAAAGACCGGCACCAGGAAGGAATAGAAGATGCGCAGCGTGGCCCCGGACAGCGCCGGCAGCGCGGTGAGCCAGAACAGCTGGTTCTTGGTGAACTGGAAGCCGGCGCGGTCGAGGTTGACCGCGACCACGCTCCACAGCATCCAGACCACGAAGGCCAGCATCAGCGCCGGGATCGAGATCCACAGGTTGCGGTAGGCAATGCGCTCGCCTTCGCTTTGCCAGAACGCCGCGTTCTCGGGCTCCCAGCGGGTGAGTACGGATGAGGTCATGATAGGTGTGCCTTGGTTGAGAGCGCGGAGGCGCGCTTGAAGGGTGAGCGTTCAGTGGAGCCGTCAGGCGGCCTGCGTGAGGCCGACGGCCTGTTCCTTGCGCCGGCGCTCGCCGCGCTGGCTGTAGTGCATCCACACCAGGCTCACGCACACGGTGCCGTACATCAGCATGAAGCAGCTGCTGCGTACGCCGGTCAGGTCGGCCAGCATGCCGAACAGGATCGGCAGCACGAAGCCGCCCAGCCCGCCGGCCAGGCCGACCACGCCCGAGACCGCGCCAATGTTGTGCGTGAAGTCGTTGGAGATGAACTTGAAGACCGAGGCCTTGCCGATGGCAAAGGCGATGCCCACCACGAACAGCAGGAAGGTGAAGACGGTGGGCGTCAGCGCGATGCGGAAGCCCTGCGGGCCGCTGGTGGTCTGGATGATGAAGTCCGTCTGCGGATAGCTCAGCAGGAAGAAGCCGACCCAGCACACCCACATCACCCACCAGGTGGTGCGGTGCGCACCGTAGCGGTCGGAGATCCAGCCGCCGATGGCGCGCAGCACGCCGCCGGGCAGCGAGAAGCACGCGGCCAGGAAGGCGGCGGTCTTGATATCGAAGCCGTATTCGCCGATGTAGTACTTCGTCATCCACAGCGACAGGCCGACATAGCCGCCGAACACCACCGAGTAGTACTGCGAGTAGCGCCACACGCGCGGGTCGCGCATCACGGCGAGCTGCTCGCGCCAGCCGACGCTGGACTTCACCAGGTGCGCCGGGTTGCTGCGCGAGAACACCCAGAACAGCACGGCGGTGATGAGCATCGCCACCGAATACACGCGCGGTACTACGGTCCAGGTGCCGGCGGCCAGGATCATCGCCGGCGCAACGAACTTGGTCAGCGCCGCGCCCGAGTTGCCGGCGCCGAAGATGCCCATCGCCAGGCCCTGGCGCGAGCGCGGGAACCAGCGCGCCACGTACGGCGTGCCGACCGAGAACGAACCGCCGGCCAGCCCGACGAACAGGCCCAGCACCAGCAGCTGCCACAGCGTGTGCGCGTACGAGATCAGCCAGATCGGGATCACTGTGGCCAGCATTAGCGCGAAGAAGACCTTGCGGCCGCCGAAGCGGTCGGTCCAGATGCCCAGCGGCACGCGAATCAGTGAGCCGCTCAGCACGGGCGTGGCCGCCAGCAGCCCGAATTCCGTGTCGTTGAGACCGAGTTCCTGCTTGAGCGGAATGCCGAGGACGGCGAACAGCATCCAGACGGCAAAGCAGATGGTAAAGGCGAAAGTGCTCGACGCCAGCGTGATTGCGGCACCGGGCGGTACGGGCTCCGGCGCGCGTGGTTGGGTGGCCATGGCCATGCTCCTGTGTCAACTTTGGCGGGGGTGATGCCAGAGTAGGGGCGGCCACTTGCGCTGCCTATTCGCCGGCAGCACAGCGCAGGCGAGGGAGCGATCTGCCTTTGGAGGTAGTTCTACCGACGGAGGCCATCGGCACGGCGGCGGTGCTATCGTGCTTGCAGCACCGACGCATCCGTTCGCGTGCATGCGGCAATCCTGCGCTGGATCAAGAATCCGGCGCATACCGCACCGGCGCTGCCGGTCTACCTGACTTCTTTACTCCGCCATGGAAACCATCCCGATCCTTCCCGCCCGGCGCCCGTCGCCATCCGGCAAGACGCCCGCCGGGCCGCCGCCGCGCGGCTTTGCCCTGTTTGCGCTGGGGTTCCGGCCGTTCTACCTGGGCGGGGCGGTGTTCGCCGCGCTGGCGATCGGGGCGTGGTCGGCGATGCTGGCGGGTGTGACTGCGGTCGGTCCGGCAGCCGCGATCCCGGCGATGTTCTGGCATGCGCACGAGATGGTGTTTGGATTTGCCGCTGCCATCGTGGTCGGCTTCCTGTTCACCGCGGGGCGCGCATGGACGGGGCAGCCCACACCGACTGGCGCCGCCCTGGCGGTGCTGTTCCTGCTGTGGCTGGCGGGGCGCGTGGGCATGTGGGTGGCGCCGGGCACCGCGGCCTTCGTGATCGAGGGCGCGTTCCTGCCGCTGGCGGCGCTGGCCTTCACGCGCACGCTGGCAAAGGCCGGCAACCGCCGCAACTATCCGCTCGCGCTGGCGCTGTGGCTGCTTGCCGTGGCCGACATCGCCAGCCTGTGGCTGCAGGCGCGCGGCCAGGATGGTGCCGCGATGCAGGCGTGTCGCGCCGGCGTGGCGCTGGTGACGCTGTTCGTGGTGGTGATCGGCGGTCGCGTCATCCCGATGTTCACGACCAATGCGATCCCGGGATTCCGCCTGCGGCAATTCCGGCAGGTGGATCGCATGGTGGTGCCTGCGGCGGTGCTGGGGCTGGCGTCAGGGCTGCTGCCGTTGCCGGGCTGGCTGGCGGCGGCGCTGTCGTTGCTGGCCGCCGCGGTGCTTGCCGTGCGCGTAGCCGGATGGCGCGGCTACGCGGTGGGCAACCGGCCGCTGCTGTGGGTGCTGCACCTGGCCTATGCGTGGCTGCCGGTGGCGCTGGCATTGCAGGCGCTGGGCGCGCTCGGGCTGGTGATGGCCGGGCTGGCGACGCATGCCTTCACCGTCGGCGTGCTCGGCGTGGCGATCATCGCCATGATCACGCGCACGGCGTTGGGCCACACCGGACGCATGCTGGCGGCGGGCCGCGCGGAAACCGTGGCCTACTGGCTGGTGGCTGCCGCCGCGGTGCTGCGGGTGTTCGGGCCGATGCTGTGGCCGGCCGGGTATTTGCATTGGATCTGGGGTGCGGGCGCGTGCTGGGTGGCGGGGTTCGCTCTCTACGCGCTGACCTATGCGCCGCGGCTTGCGCGCCCGCGGGTGGACGGCAAGCCGGGCTGAAGTGCGGGATCATGGGCAGGCTTGCGCCACGGGCACGGTGGCGCGGCTGCCGTTTTCCAACCTCACGCCCGATGCGGCGCTGGCCGGCTTCGGCATCGCGCTGCATTCCACCTGGCATGTCTGCGCCGACCTGCGCGCCGGCCGGCTGGTACAGGTGCTGGAGGACTACCCGGTGGCAGACACCGGCATCCACGCGGTGATGCCGCAGCGCCGGCTGGTGCCGCCGCGGGTGCGCGCCTTTGTCGATTTCCTGGCCGAGCGCTTCGGCGACAACCCGCCGTGGGGGCAGGCGGCCGGCGCGTAAGGCGCCGGCCCCGCTCCCTGCGCTAGGCGGGCGGGTGCGCTGCTGCGCGCCGGTAGTCGCCCGGCGTCATGCCGGTCCAGCGGCGGAAGGCGCGGAAGAAAGAGTTGGCATCGTCAAAGCCGAGCCGGAACGCGATCTCTCCCAGCGACATCGCGCCCTCCGTCAGGTAGCGGCCGGCCAGGTCGCGGCGCGCCTCCTCGCACAGCGCCCGGAAGCCCGTGCCCGCGGCCATCAGCCGGCGCTGCAGCGTGCGCTCGCTGACGTCGAGGTGGCGCGCCACCGCGGCCAGGCTCAGCGCGCGTTCGCCCGCGAGCTGTTGCAGGGCGGCGCGGACGTCGTCCAGCGACGCCGCCGACGGCCGCGGCTCGTGCGTGGCCGACGGTGTCGACGGGCCCGAGCGGGCGCGCGCCATCAGCCGCAGCGCCAAGTCGCGGCGGCCGAACACGATCGCGTCTTCCGGCTCGCCGAAGCGCACCGGGCAATCGAACGCCTCGGTATAACGCCGGTGCCAGTCCGGCTGGCCGATGCGCAGCGACACGCGCAGCGGATGCAGCGGCTTGCTCGTGAACTGGCGTCCGAAGGCCAGCAGCGAACACAGTTCCATGTCGATGCGCGGGCGGGCGTCGGGCGCTTCGGGCTCGCTCGGGCAGATGCAGACCCAGGCCTCGTCGCCCTGGCGGCGCAGCTCGATGCGGTCGCCCGACATCAGTCGCTGGTAGCGCGCGATGCGCCGCAACGCGGTGCCCAGCGATGGGCCGGCCATGGCGGGCAAGCCGGCCAGGCCGAGCAGGTCGGGCTGCATCCGGCTGCCCAGCCACAGGCCGATGGCCGGGTCGCCGGTGGCCTGGTAGACGGCGCACAGCAGATGGCTGGCCTGCTGCGGCCCGGCCACCGGCGCGGCGGACGGGAGGTCGGTATCGGATTCCGGGGCGGGCGCGAGTGCCGATACGTCGTAACCGCCTTCACGCAGCGCGTGCAGCAGGTCACGAGGCAACGGCCCGGCTTGGTAGGGCTCTTGTATTGTCATTGTCATTGTCTGGCTGGTCGGCGCAAGCGCCAGTGCAGCCCCCGGTAACAAAAAGATTACGCGGTGCCAGGCGCGCCTTCAAGGGCACAGGACGTGCCGGAGTGTGGCCTAGCCGGCTAAGCAAAGGCGTGAATAAGTGCGAGGCCGCGCAGAACCGGGCCGGGAAGGGGGATGCAACTCGTTGCCTAAAATTTGGGCGGTCCGGTGCGGTGGCGCACAGACTGGGCTTTCCGGGGAGGCATGGGGGAGGATATCCACAGATTCTGTGGATATCACGTCGGGGTTTTCAACATGGGTTTGTGCGGCTGCCGCGACGCGGCGTAAACCGTTAAGCTTGGCGGGCTCTGGTGCATGCCGGCGTCGCCCGTACCTGCGATGGGCCGACGCCGTGCCGCCATCGTGCGTCATCCGGGCGGCTTCTGCCGCCATACTGCGGCCAACCTGGTTGGCCTAACCGCGACTCCACCTGCCTGCCGCCATGCGCCATGACCGGTCGTCCGCAGTCCCGCCCCGCCTTGTCCTGTTGCCGCTGCTCGCCGCCGCCGTGGCACTGCCCGGCTGCGTGGCTCAGTACCGCGTGCCGTCCGGCGCCCCCACCGCGAGCGTGCGTCTGCTGACCAGCACCGACGACAACACCTCGTTCACCGTGGTCGATCCGGCCAAATGCCCGGTGCCGGCCCGGCCGCTGGTGCTGGCGGGGATGGGCAAGCAGTTGTCGGCGATGGGACGGGACCGTGGCCTGGACATGCCAGGGCGCCCGCCTGAGCCGCCCGCGCGCACGCGTGAGCGGCTGGTCGAGGCCGGGCGGCGCATCTACCTGGCGGTGACGTCGGCCGCGGCGCTCCCGTTGCCGGAGATGCGCTGTGCCGCGGGCGTGTCGTTCGTGCCGCAGGCCGGTGCCCAGTATGAGATCCGCTATCGGCGGGACGAGACGGCGAGCCAGTGCTCGGCGCAGGTATTGCGCATGCAGCCGCTCGCGGAGGGGGGCGCGCGCCTCACCACCGAGCCGACCCAGCAGGGCTTCAGGGCGCTGCGCAAGGAGTATGTCTGCCAGGCGCTGTGACAGCGCGCTGGCGATCGGGGCACGGCGATTAATACGGGCGTTTCAGCGCACGTCCGCTTAATCGCCAGCGCCTGGCTTATTGCTCGATCAGGAAGCGTTCCGGGCGCTTGCCCAGCCAGGCCGGGGCACGGCCGCGCCCAGACCAGGTCTTGCCGGTCTTGGGATCCATGTACTTGGGAGGCAGGCCCGAGGCCGCCTTCTTGCTGGCCGTGCCGGCCGGGCGGCCACGCTTGCGCCGGGGCAGGATGTCTTCGGCGGTCAGGCCATATTCGGTCATCAGCTCGCGGATTTTGTCGATCACGCCAGCCACTTCCGATGCGCGCACTTCATTCAGCTTGGCTTCCAGCGCTTCCTTCTCAGCCAGGAGTTGCTTGTATGTCGCCATTTATATCCCCTTTCTGCAAATAGGCCGGTGCATGGTACTAGAAATTGCGTTGGCGGTTGACATAAAAAATTTTACAAAAAATAACGGAGAATGCACGGACAGATTGATTGCCGGCCGAATCGACCGTTTCACACCACACAATGCGGTCCGAATTGCGTAGTTCAATGCCCGGGTTTCCCCTCGCTTTAAGGGCAATCATAATCGCGCAACCGGGGGTTTAGCGCCTAGACTGTTTGTCTGCGCCCCGCGCAGCGCCCGACACGACTACCGGAGCCCCCGATGAGCCAGCAGATCTTTGTCAATTTGCCCGTCCGCGACCTGCAAAAGTCGATCGCCTTCTTTACCCGGCTCGGCTTTTCGTTCAATCCGCAATTCACCGATGAGACCGCCACCTGCATGATCGTGGGCGAGAACATTTTCGTCATGCTGCTGACCGAAGCGAAGTTCCGCAGCTTCTCGCCCAACGACATCTGCGATGCGCGCAAATTCACCGAGGTGCTGGTTTGCCTGTCGATGGAAACCCGTGCGCGCGTCGACCAAATGGTGAGCGATGCGGTCGCGGCGGGCGGCAATACTTACAAGCCGCCGATGGATTTGGGATTCATGTACGGCCACGGCTTCCAGGACCTGGATGGGCACGTCTGGGAACTGGTGTACATGGATATGGCCGCGATGCAGAGCGCGAGCGCGGACGCGCAGTGAGCCCGGCGCAGTGAGGCGGGATTTGGCGAAACGTTATTTCGGCAGTGGCTGAATAAACCGACAGGCCAAAAAAAAGCCCGGGAAAGCAGGAAGCCCGGGCTTGAAATCCACCTGGATCACGGTGGAGGAGACAACTCGTTGTCAGCGTCCCGGGCACGGCGCCCGGGACGCGGCAGGCATCGGTCAGATGGCCCAGCCACTGGCATAGAACGCGGCCAGCACGACGGCGATGGCAACCGTGCCCAGATTGAGCTTGCGCCATTCGCCGGCGACCACGCGGCCCACCACCAGGGTGCAGAAGCCCAGCATGATGCCGGTGACAATATTGCAGGTGAGCACGATAAAGACGGCGCAAACCAGGCCCGCGAGCGCATCGACCAGGTCGTCCATATGCAGGCGGCTGACGCTGGACAGCATCAGCAGGCCCACGTACATCAGCGCCGGCGCGGTAGCGTACGACGGCACCAGCGCGGCCAGCGGCGAGCAGAACATCACCGTCACGAACAGCAGGCCCACCACCACCGCGGTCAGGCCGGTCTTGGCACCGGCGGCCACGCCCACGGTCGATTCGATATAGGCCGCGGCCGGGGCGCCGCCGAACATCGCCGAGAAGATCGAGCTGACCGAGTCCGCGGTCAGTGCGCGCCCGCCGTTGTGGATATGGCCGGCGGCGTTGAGCTGCCCGGCTTGTCCGGCGACGGCACGGATGGTGCCGGTAGCGTCAAACACCGCGGTCATCACCAGCGCCAGCACGCTCGGCAGCACCGCCGCCGACAGCGCGCCGCGCACGTCCATGGCGCCGATCAGCGACTGATGGCCCGGCGCGCTCAACGACGGCAGCGCGAACACGCCGGCGAACTTCACCGCCGGATCGAAGGCCAGGCCCAGCGCCGAGATCGCGATGATCACCAGCAGGATGCCGCCCGGCACCTTGCGGCGCTCCAGGCCAAAGATTGCGGCCAGGCCCAGCACCGACATCACCACCGGGAACGAGGTGATCTTGCCCAGTGACACCGGCAGGCCGGCGTGGGCGTTCTTGACCACCAGGCCGACCTCGTTCGAGGCGATCAGCAGCAGGAACAGGCCGATGCCGATGCCGGTGCCGTGCGCTACGCCGGCCGGCAGGTTGCGCAGGATCCAGGAGCGCACGCCGGTGACCGAGATCGCGGTGAAGATCACGCCCATCAGGAATACCGCACCCAGCGCGACGGCCGGCGACAGGCCCTGCCCCAGCACCAGCCCGAAGGCCATGAACGCGGTCAGCGAAATCGCGCAGCCGATCGCAATCGGCAACTTGGCCCACAGGCCCATCAGCAGCGAACCGAACGCGGTGGTCAGGCACACGGCGACGAACACCGCGCTGGTGTCAAAGCCCGCCTTGCCCAGCATGCCGGGTACGACGAACACCGCGTAGACCATCGCCATGAAGGTGGTGACGCCGGCCACCACTTCGCGCCGCTGGGTGCTGCCGCGCGCGGTGATCTGGAAATAGGCATCGAGCCGGTTCCTGACTTCTGGGACTTGGGGGACTTGGGGGCGTGCGGCATCGGCTTCCGTCACCGACGACGGATAGGGCTGTTCGATCATGATGATCTGTCTCCTTGCGGGCGCTGCAACGTCCGTCGTACGGACCGTCGTCAGGCTTTGTCTCACTTGGTTCTGGGTATCGGGCCGGAACCTGGCCGACCCTCTTTTATCGGTGTGCCGGCTTGTCGGTGCCTTCTGTGCGGGCGTGATCTGGGCAAGGCTGAAGGCTAGGTGACCGCGTGGATTCCGTCATAACGGCCGGAAAATGCGCGGCATGTGCAGGGGGAAATATCGAATGTGAGCAATCAGCCTCTTAGGACGGGAGATCGCTCCCAAGTGCGCTTGGGATGGCCTGGCGTTATCACGCGACTGATATAGGGCCTATAGGGACAGACCCGGATGATTCGGGCGTAACTTCTCTATACTAGGGATAACCCTGAATCGCCTCATTTGGCCGACCACACGATGGTTTTATGTGCAGCATGAGGCGTCTGCCTATCTCGCCTATCTCCCTCCCATCCGGAAAGGAAAACCGCCATGCAAGTACTCGCCGACACGCGCTATCGCCAGCCCACCCAGTCCAAGTCCCGGCAGGCGGTCGAGCCGTCCCGCGACGTCGCTTGCTACGCCCGCATGGGTTCCGGCCGCTCGCTCTCGGCGCGCGTGCGCGACTGGTTCGCCCGCGGCTGGACGCTGTACCTGGGCAATGCCCGCGACGCCGCGCCCATCACGCATCTCTGAACGCTGTCCTGTCACCGTCAGTACATGCCGGTGCGGTCCATGAACGCCTGCAGCGTCCAGCCCTGCCCGAGCAGCAGCATCCGCGTGTGCAGCCCATCCCGGACCCCGGCGCTGACTGTCTCGCCAAGCCACGTCAGCGTCTTGTGGCGCAAGTCCACATAGCCGGCGGCATAGTCGCTGCCCAGCGCCTGCCATAGCGCATTGGCGCCGGCGGACTGCCGCGCGCCGCTCAGCAGGGACAGCCCGCCATCCAGCGCCCAGCGGTACAGCGCCGTGGCCAGGCCGCGGCGCTGGTAAGCGGGTGCAAACTTCGTATGCGGCGCGCGCACCCAGGGATCGGCCCGGCGGCCGACCTCGATCAGCCGGTTGAAGACGGTATATCCCGCCAGCCGGCGCTGCATCACGTCTTCCACATACACGTAATACTCGCCGTCCGCCTCGCGGTAGAGCAGGCGCAGGCCTGGCGCGCCCGCCGGCAAGGACGGCATCGCGTGAAGCCGGTCGCCGGGCCGGCCGATGCGGTCGTGCAGGGCGCCGAGCTCGCGCTCGATGTCAGCTGGCGCGAGGTCTACGTCGATGCGCAGTTCGAGCGCGCGAGCGGCATGAGCGGCATGTGCGGCATGAGGGCCTGCGCCGGCAGGCGCAGGGCATGGCGGCACTCCACCCGGCTCAGGGATTGAGGATCAGGTAGAGGGCGGCAAGCGCCACCATGGCGCAAACGGTATGGCGGTAGAGGGGTGGCATGACTGGCTTTCTCCTGGCTGCATGTTCGGGCGGATACCGGATGGCATCCGCGACATGGGCCGTGCGGGAAAGCTCAGGGTTGGAGGGTGGTGCCCCGAGCTGCCCGCACGGCCAGGAAAAGCACGGCGCGGCGGACCTGGCCGATACCGGCCTGGTCAATGGCAACGCCCGGACGCTGTGCGGCGCCCGCGCGCACGCCTGCCGCCGGCAGGGCCGGGCGGTGCAGTGCGGCGAAGCGAACGGGGCGGAGCATGGGCGTCGGGGCGGCGATGTCGGAGGAACATTGCTTATGCCATACATACGCGGCAATGTCTAGCCAACCTGCGGATATCCTCTTTTAACTCCGTGCTATTTCGCGGCCGATTCGCCGGAGCTTGCGGCCGTTCGCGCAGATTGGCTCAAGCGTCAATTGTGAACACTGTCTACATGTACTAGACTCGGAAGCATCATTCGACGGCCTTCTTGCAGGAGCCAAGATGACGACTTCCACTGCCCCCGACACCGGCCCCGTGATGTTGCTGGTCGCCACGACCAAGGGCGCCTGGTTCCTGACCAGCGACGCCGCGCGGCGCAACTGGCAGATCCAGGGCCCGACGTTCCTCGGCCACACCATCCACCACATCGTGCAGGACCCGCGCGAACCGTCGCGCATGCTGATGGCCGCGCGCACCGGCCACCTTGGCCCGACCGTGTTCCGCTCCACCGACGGCGGCCGCAACTGGACCGAAGCCACGCGCCCTCCCGCCTTCGACAAAGTGCCGGAAGGCGAAACCGGCCGCGTCGTCGACCACGTGTTCTGGCTTACGCCCGGCCACGCCAGCGAGCCCGGCACCTGGTACGCCGGCACCTCGCCGCAAGGCCTGTTCCGCAGCACCGACCACGGCGCGACCTGGGAACCGGTGTCCGGCTTCAACGACCACCCGAAACGGCGCGAATGGACCGGCGGCGAGCAGGACGGCACGCCCGACGGCCCCAAGATGCATTCCGTGCTGGTCGATCCGCGCGATGCGCGGCATCTCTATATCGGCATGTCCAGCGGTGGCGTGTTCGAGAGCACCGACGGCGGCGCCGACTGGCAGCCGCTGAACCGCGGCAGCCTCGCCACCTTCCTGCCCGATCCCAACCCGGAGTACGGCCAGGATCCGCACTGCGTGCTGCAACACCCCGCCGCGCCCGACATCCTGTACCAGCAGAACCACTGCGGCATCTACCGCATGAACCGCAGCGAAGGCGTATGGAAACGCATCGGCGAAGCCATGCCGGCCGAGGTCGGCGACATCGGCTTCCCCATCGTCGCCCACCCGCGCGATGCCCGCACCGTCTGGGTCTTCCCGATGGACGGCAGCGAGGTCTGGCCCCGCGTCAGCCCCGGCGGCCGCCCGGCGGCCTACGTCACGCGCGACGGCGGCGAAAGCTGGCAGCGCCAGGACCGCGGCCTGCCGCCGGAGCAGGGCTGGTTTACCGTCAAGCGGCAGGCCCTGGCCGCCGACGGCCACGCGCCGGTAGGCGTGTACTTCGGTACCACGGGCGGCGAGATCTGGGCCAGCGGCGACGAGGGCGATTCATGGCAATGCCTCGCCAGCCATCTGCCGCAGGTTTACGCCGTCACCGTGGCGCGGCCCGCGTAACGACGCAACAGTCGATCCGGAGAACATCCATGCAGGTCCGCATCGCGACGCCGCTCTTCTCCTACACCGGGCAGCGGGAGTACGTCGAAGCCCATGGTGCCTGCATCGGCGAACTGCTCGAAGACCTTGACCGGCAGTTTCCGGGCATGCGCTTTCGCATCGTCGACGAGCAGGGCAAGCTGCGGCCGTATATCCGCGTGTTCGTGAACCGTACGCAGCTGATGCGGCTGGATGCGGCGCTGAAGGAGACGGACGAGGTGCATATATTGCAGGCATTGGCCGGCGGATAAGCACGCCCCGCATCGCGTCTCACTGCTGTTTCAACCACAACGCCACGCTGCGCACCAGCGTGGCGTTGTTTGTTGTTGCTTGCGCAGATAAAGCCGCCACGTCCCGGGTCTCGCGCTAAATCCACCAGCTCCCCAGGCCGATATCCAGTCATGACCCCTGCCGCCCGCCATCCGCCGCGGCCGCAGGCACAGGACAACGACGGCGGCAAACACCATCCAAACGCAGGCACGGGAGCGACGCATGAGCAGTTCCATGAGGGACATCGACGAACGGACTAACCTCACCAACAACAACCAGTTCGAGCTGCTGCTGTTCCGGCTCGGCGACGCGGAGCACACCGGGCAGTCGGAGCTGTTCGGCATCAACGTGTTCAAGGTGCGCGAGATCCTGGTGATGCCGCCGGTGACGACGGTGGTCGGTGCCGATCCGTCGATCCTTGGCATGTCCGATATCCGCGGCCAGGTGATCCCGGTGATCGACCTGCCCAGGCTGGTGGGCTGCAAGCCGCGCAGCGGGCTGGGCATCCTGCTGGTGACGGAGTACGCGCGCTCGACGCAGGGCTTTGCGGTGGAGGCGGTCGAGGAAATCGTGCGGCTGGAATGGAACCAGGTGCATTCGGCCGAGGCGAGCGTGCGCACCGGCCATGTGACCAGCATCGCCAAGCTGGATGCGGGCACGGACAACGCGCGGCTGGTGCAGGTGCTGGACGTGGAGCAGATCCTGCGCGACGTGCTGCCGGCGCGCCAGCCGGACGTCGACCCGGGCGCGCTCGGGCCGCAGCTGAACCTGCGCCCCGGGGCCAGGGTGATTGCCGCCGACGATTCGGCGCTGGCGCGCGGGCTGATCGAGCAGGGGCTGAAGGCGCTGGGCGCGCCGGTGGTGATGACCAAGTCCGGCAAGGAGGCCTGGGACCTGCTCGACAAGATTGCCGCCGAGGCCGCCAGCCATGGCAAGTCGGTGCACGACGAGGTGGCGCTGGTGCTGACTGACCTGGAAATGCCGGAGATGGACGGCTTTACGCTGACGCGCAAGATCAAGGCGGACAGCCGGCTGAAGCAGTTGCCGGTGGTGATTCACTCGTCACTATCGGGCGAGGCCAGCGAGGAGCAGGTGCGCAAAGTGGGGGCGGACGCCTATGTGGCGAAGTTCGTTGCCAAGGAACTGGCCGATACCATCCGCGATGTGCTGACGCGTTGAGTACTTGGTGACGGTTTCCCGAGGGCCATTGCGGCCCTGTCTTGGAATCGTCACAAAATCATCGAACGGCGGCCATCGTGCCGCCATTTTTATTGCTGCCTTTGCTGCCGAGACGGCAGGCAGCAACAGGCACAAAATCCAGACGGCCGCAAGCATTCCCGTACGTATACGGGCTGCCTATAAAACGGGCACTCCAGTGCGTTCCAGCGCCGGCGCGCCCTTTGCGGTTGTCAAGAGGGGGGATATCCACCGAACCTGTGGATAGTTCCTGTGGACAAGTCAGGGGGTCCCGGCCGGTACTGCGCCGGGACCCCCTGCCTGCGGCTTGCGTGACCTGCACGCTCTTGCTGCGCTCCCTGTCGCTCGCCTCCTCTCCCTGTCCTGGCTCCCCGCTTGCTCCCCCGCTACTTGGGCTGTTCCACCGTGCGCAGGTAGGGCTTCAGGGTCTTGAAGCCTTGCGGGTATTTCTTCTTCGCATCTTCGTCCGAAACCGATGTCGGAATGATGACGTCCTCGCCCGGTTTCCAGTTCACCGGCGTGGCCACGGTGTGCTTGGCGTTGACCTGCAGCGAATCCAGCAGCCGCAGCACTTCATCGAAATTGCGCCCGGCGCTCATCGGGTACACCAGCATGGCCTTGACCTTCTTGTCCGGACCGATGATGAACACCGAGCGGATGGTCGCGTTGTCGACCGCCGTGCGCGGGCCGCTGCCGCTGGCCTCGGGGTGGATCATGTCGTAGAGCTTGGCCACGGTCAGGTCGGCGTCGCCGATCATCGGGTAGTTGACGGCATGGCCCTGCGTTTCCTCGATGTCCTTGGCCCAGCGCTGGTGGTCGCTGACCGGGTCGACGCTCAGGCCGATGATCTTGGTATTGCGCTTGTCGAACTCGGGCTTGAGCCCGGCCATATAGCCCAGTTCGGTGGTGCATACCGGCGTGAAGTCCTTGGGATGCGAGAACAGGATGGCCCAGCTGTCGCCGATCCACTCATGGAACTTGATCTTTCCCTCGGTGGTGTCGGCGGTGAAGTCGGGGGCTTGTTCGCCCAGTCGAATCGCCATGGTTGCGCTCCTTGCAAGTTGGCATTGGGGTGGAAAAGCGCGTCGCCGACCGGCGACGCTCGCTGTTGCCTTGGCGCCTAGCGGAATACCAGCACCGGTATTGCGCTGTGTGTCAGAACCTTTTGCGTCTCGCTGCCGATCAGCAGCGCCTGCAGCCCGCGCCGGCCGTGCGAGGACATCACGATCAGGTCGCAGCCGCGCTGCTCCGCGCACTGGATGATGGCCTGCCAGGGATGGTCGTCGGTGGCGGTGACGGTTTCACAGGGCACGCCGGCCTGTCCCGCGGCGCGGCTGAGCGCGGCGAGAAAGGTGTCCGCGTGGCGCGCGGCTTCGGCGGCGAAGGTGTCCTTGGTGTCCTGCAGGCTGGTCAGCCGGTAGGTCAGGATGTGGTACTCGGGAATCACATGCAGGCCGGTCACGCGGGCCCCGATGCGGCTGGCGAACGTCATGGCGCGGGCCGCCATGGCTTCGGCGCGCGGCGAACCGTCGGTCGGGACAAGGAGGTGCTTGAACATGGTGGGCCTCCGATTGCGAAAAAATTTACCGCCTCCGCCTGGCCCGTCCCCCGGACTGCCGGGCGAGCCCATCCAGTATAGGAATTGGGCGGTGATAACGACAGGGTGACGCGGGCGTGCCGGCGCGCTTTTTGCAAGCCTTCATGCCAGGTCCTTGCGCCCCGCGGCGCAAGCCGCAAGTGCCGGGCGGGCATGTTATGAGTATTAACATACTGTTATCATCCGATGCACCTGCACTCCTTCACGCCCACCCCACGACTGAAAGGGATCTACGCATGATCGCGCTGCGCGAAGCATGGCTGGCCGGGCTGTTCCGGCGCGGCAACTGGCTGCCGAACCTCGTGTCGGGCGTGATCGTCGGGGTGGTGGCGCTGCCGCTGGCGATGGCGTTCGCGATTGCCTCCGGGGCCAAGCCGGAGCAGGGGCTGTACACGGCCATCGTCGCCGGGCTGGCGGTGTCCCTGTTCGGCGGCAGCCGGCTGCAGATTGCAGGCCCCACGGGCGCCTTCATCGTGGGTCTGTCCGCGATCACCGCGCGCTACGGCATCGACGGCCTGCAGATCGCCACGCTGATGGCCGGGCTGATCCTGCTGGCGATGGGCCTGACGCGGCTGGGCAGTGTGATCCGGTTTATCCCGGCGCCGGTGATCGTCGGCTTTACCGCGGGCATCGGCGTCATCATCTTCGTCGGGCAGTGGCGGGATTTCTTCGGCCTCGAGCATTTCCACGAAAAATTCTGGCACCTGCTGCAGGCCCTGCCGCAATGGCATCCGGCCACCACCGCGCTGGCGCTCGGCAGCCTGCTCGTGGTGGTGGGCGCGCCGCGGGTGCGCTGGCTGCACCGCATCCCCGGCCCGCTGGTGGCGCTGGTGGTGGCGACCACGGTGCAGGCGCTGTGCGGCTTCGACGGCGTGGCCACCATCGGCAGTGCCTTTGGCGGGCTGCCGCGCGGGCTGCCGGCGCCAACCCTGCCGGAGGTCACGCTGGCGCGCGTGATCGAGCTGGCCGGGCCCGCGTTCACCATCGCCATGCTGGGCGCGATCGAATCGCTGCTGTCGGCGGTGGTGGCCGACGGCATGGCCGGCACGCGGCACGATTCCAACCAGGAGCTGGTGGGCCAGGGCATCGCCAATATCCTGGCGCCGCTCTTTGGCGGGTTTGCCGCCACCGGCGCGATCGCGCGCACGGCCACCAATGTGCGCAACGGCGGCAACGGCCCGCTGGCTGGCGTGGTCCATGCGCTGACACTGGTGATGGTGCTGCTGTTCCTGGCGCCGCTGGCGGCGAGCGTGCCGCTGGCCACGCTCGCGGCGATCCTGTTCGTGGTGGCGTACAACATGAGCGAGGTGCGCCACTTCGCGCGCATGGTGCGCCGTGCGCCGCGCGCCGACGTGGCGATCCTGCTGATCACCGTCACGCTGACCGTGCTGACCGACCTGGTGGTGGCGGTCAATATCGGCGTGATACTCGCCATGCTGCAGTTCCTGCGGCGCATGTCGGCCTCGGTGGAAGTGGCGCACCAGGATGCGCTGGAGATCGAGCGCGAACTGGGCACGGCCGGTGGCGACCAGGGCGGCCTGCCCATGCGCATGCCGCCGGGCGTGATGGTCTACTCGATCGAGGGACCGTTCTTCTTTGGCGCAGTGGAGACCTGCGAGCGCGCGCTGGTGCAGACGCATACCGATCCACGCGTGCTGCTGATCCGGCTGGGGCGCGTGCCCTTTATGGACATGACCGGCATGCAGACGCTGGAAGCGGTGATCGGCACGCTGCGCAAGCGTGGGGTGGCGGTGGTGCTGGCCGAAGCCAACGGGCGCGTCAGGCCGAAACTGGCGCGCGCGGGCGTGCTGGCGGTGCTGGGGGAGGAGAACTACGCGGATTCGCTGGCGGATGCGGCAAGGCGCTGCAGCGTGCTGGCGGGGGATGCAGGAATCTAGTGGGCGAGGCCTTGCGCTGGCTTACTTCTTCGGCCGGGTATTGCCCGCCGGCCGCGCCTTGGTGGCGTATTCCACGCCATGCTGCGCGAGGTAGTCGCGGATCAGCTGGCGCACCACCTGCGAGGGCGTCAGGTCCTGCGAGGCGCACAGGGTTCCGAAGGCCTTCTTCTTGACCGGATCGATCAGGATGGTGAGGCGGGCGGTTTTGGATTCCATGAGGGGTGTGCGGCGGTCCAGCGTGTGAGGACGGCGGGGGAGTCGAACCGCATTATATACAGGGCAAGCAAGCGCCAACGAGGACCGCAGGCGACGGTTTGCACCCCTCTCCCGCGCGCGGGAGAGGGGTGCGTCCGCGACGGGCGGAAGCGTTTCCAGACGCTACCGGAACGTGAGCCTTGCTACGCCGCCAACTCCAGATCCGCAATCACTGCCGCCAGGAACCGCGCCGCCTCGCCACCGGTCACCACCCGATGGTCAAAGGTCAGGCTCAGCGGCATCACCCGATGCACGGCCGGCACGCCGCCCGCCGCCACCACTTCATCGCGCACGCGTCCCGCCCCCAGGATCGCCACTGTGGGCGGCACCACGATCGGCGCGGCATAGCGGCCCGCGATCATGCCGAAGTTGGACAGCGTGATGGTATTGCCGCGCATCTCCTCCGGCGCGATGGTGCGCGCGCGGATATCGGTGCGCATGCGGTCCAGGCCCTTGCGCAGGTCGGCCGGGTCGCGGTTGCCCACGTCGCGCAGCACCGGCACGAACAGGCCTTCGGGCAGGTCGGCGGCGATGCCGACGTCGATCTTCTTCAGCACATGGCGGCGCCCGGTCTGGCCTTCGTACCAGGCATTGAGTCCGGGCTCCGCGCGGCAGCCGGCCACCAGCGCGCGCACTAGCCGGATGGTGACATCGGCGCCGGCCTGCCAGGCGTGGATATCGGCATCGTCCATCACCGTGGCCGCGGCCACCTCATTCTGCGCGCGCGCCATGTTCTGCGCCATTGCGCGGCGCACGCCGCGCAATACTTCCGGTGCGCCGAGTTCCGCCAGCGTGGCTGCCACGCGCTCCACGTCGTCGGCGGTGATCACGCCATCGGGACCGGAGGCGGTCGCCATCGCCAGATCCACGCCGAGGCGCCGTGCCAGCGCGCGCACCGCCGGCGTGGCCTTGACGCGCGACGCCATGCCAGCCGCAGGCGCAGCGCCCGGCGGCGCGGCTTCATTGACCACGCGCGTGCCCACCTGGACCGAACCCACCACCGTGCCCGCATCGGCATCCTCGCCCGCGCCCTCGAAGGCCACCAGCGGCGCGCCCAGGTGCACGATATCGCCCGGCTGCGCATGCAATTTGGCGATGGTGCCCGCATAGGGCGACGGGATCTCGACGATGGCCTTGGCCGTCTCCACCGACAGCAGCGGCTGGTCGGCGGCCACGGTATCGCCTGCCTTGACATGCCAGGTCACGATCTCGGCCTCTTGCAGGCCTTCGCCCAGGTCGGGCAGCTTGAAGACTCTCATCGTCACTCCTTGCCCACCCTTGTCATTCATTCAGCTCATGCCGCCATGGCCTTGCGCGCCGCGTCGAGGATGCGCGCGACGCTGGGAAGGTAGGTATATTCCAGCCGCGCCAGCGGCACCACGGTATCGAAGCCTGCCACGCGCTGCACCGGCGCGGCCAGCGAATAGAGCCCCGCGTCGGCCAGCCCCGCCGCGATTTCGGCGCCGAAGCCCGCGGTGCGCGGGGCCTCGTGCACGATCACGCAGCGGCCGGTGCTGGCCACCGAATCCAGGATGGTCTGCATGTCGAGCGGCTTGAGCGTGGCCACGTCGATCACCGTGGCGGTCACGCCTTCGGCGGCGAGCTCGTCCGCCGCGGCCAGCGTTTCCTGCATCATCGCGCCCCAGCTCACCAGCGTGATGTCACTGCCTTCGCGCAGCGTGAAGCAGGTGTCCAGCGGCAGCGCCGCGCCGTCGTCGGCCACTTCCTGGCGGAACAGCCGGTACAGCCGCGTGGGCTCCAGGAAGATGACGGGGTCGGGATCGGAGATGGAGGCCAGCAGCAGGCCGTAAGCGCGCGCCGGGGACGACGGCACCACGACGCGCACGCCGGGCATATGCGCGAACATCGCCTCCGGGCTCTCCGAATGATGCTCGGGCGCATGGATGCCGGCGCCGAACGGCGAGCGCACCACCATCGGACAGGACAGCCGCCCGCGCGTGCGGTGCCGCATGCGCCCGGCATGATTGATGATGTGGTCGATCGCCGGATAGATAAAGCCGGTGAACTGGATCTCGGCCACGGGCTTCAGCCCCATCGCCGCCATGCCGATGGCTGCGCCGACGATGCCGCCTTCAGCCAGCGGCGTGTCCATGACCCGCGCCGCGCCGAAGCGCGCCTGCAGGCCCACGGTGGCGCGGAACACGCCGCCGTTGACGCCGATGTCCTCGCCCAGCAGCAGCACGTCGGGATCGTTGGCCAGCGCGTGGGCCAGCGCCAGGTTGACCGCTTCGACCAGATTGACTTCCGCCATGGTTCGCTCGCTATGTCGGGTGAGGATCGTTCGGGCCGTACGCTGCAGTGCCTCGCTATCCGTGCGGCGCCGCGAAGCGCCGTGCCGTCTCCAGCTGCGCCTGCAGTTCGGCCGGCATGGCGGCGTACAGGCAGTCGAACATCGCGGCAGGGTCCGGCGGCGGCAGCGCCAGGTAGGCTTCCACCGCCTGCGCGACCTTCAGCGAGCACGCCTTGACCAGCGCCTCTTCGCGTGCGGCGTCCCACGCGTGCAGCGCCAGCAGGTGGGTGCGCAACCGCAGCAGCGGTTCTTCCTCCCAGTGCGCCTTGACGGTGGCCTCGTCGCGGTAGCGCGAGGCATCGTCGGCCGTGGTGTGGTCGCCGAGCCGGTAGGTGATGGCCTCGATCAGTGCGGGCCCGCCGCCTGCGCGGGCGCGTTCGATCGCCTCGCCGACGCGGTGGCGCACCGCGACGATGTCGTTGCCGTCGATCTGCTCGCCCGGGATGCCCGCCGCGATGGCCTTCTGCGCCAGCGTCTGCGCCGCGGTCTGCTTGCTGCGCGGCATCGAGATCGCCCACTGGTTGTTGTTCACCACGATCACCAGCGGCGCGTGCCACGCGCCGGCCATGTTCATGCCTTCATAGAAGTCACCCTTGGAGGTGCCGCCGTCGCCCAGCAGGCAGACCGCCACGCGCGGTTCGCCGCGTAGCTGGAACGCGTACGCGGCGCCGGCCGCGTGGCATACCTGGGTGCCGATCGGCACGCAGTTGGCAAAGTCATGCGGCGCCGCCGCAAAGCCGCTGCCGCGCTCATCGCCGCCCCAATACAGCAGGCTCTCCGTCATTGTGACGCCCCGCACAAACTGCGCGGCGTGGTCGCGGTACGACGGCACCAGCACGTCCTCTGGCCGCATCGCATAGGCCACGCCCACGCCGATGGCTTCCTGGCCAAGCGCCGAGGCAAAGGTGCCGATCTTGCCGGTGCGCTGCAGCGCGACCGCCTTCAGGTCGAACTGGCGCGTCAGCACCATCGCCTGGTACAGCGTCACCAGCGCGTCAGGATCGCGGGCAAGGGGTGGGGGAGGGGAAGTGGGGGAAGAGGTGTCGCCTGGCGGGGCGAGATAACGGGTGTAGCCGATCTCGAAGCTCGCAACCGTGGACATGGCAGGTCTCTCGATGCGCGTGTCGTGTTGTGGTCCCGGGCGTGCCTTGTGGGCTTGCCCGGGTGTGTAGTCGAGTGTAGGGCATTTGCCGCGGGTTGGCGGCGGCGATTGTCGTGCTACGCACAAGCGCCTGCGGGCGCCGGCCGGGCGCCCTGCCGCGCGCGGTACCGTTGCACTACGCTGGATCTCATCGCCACCCCGATGCGAGGCCGACATGCCCGAGCAACTCACCCGGCATCCGGAAGTCACGATCCAGGTCTTGCGCAGCGCCGGCGCCCGCTGTGGCGAGGGCGCGCCCCAGCAGATCCTGAAGACCTGCCCGCGCGAGCGCTTCTGCCAGCTGCCCGGCGGCGAGATCTGCGTCTACGGCCTCGACAGCGCCGCCGCGATGACGCAGATCACGCACGCGGACTGGCAGGCGCTGGGCCCGCTGGCAGGAGCACGGCAGGCCGATGCGCCGTCAATGGCGGTGGTGGCGGCGGCAGTGGCCGGACTGCTGGCCGGGGTGCTGCTGGCGGCATTGCTGGCGCGCTGGCGCCACGGCCGGTGGCGTCAATAGCCGCGCTTGCCGGGGGAGCCCCCGGCGTCACGCCGGCGCTGGCACGGTATTTGCGGATCCACTCCGGCCATGACACTGCTGCCGTCCGCCTTCGCCAGCATTCGCCTGCTAGAGAACGGCGAAGAGTACTTTCCGCGCGTATTCGACGCGATTTCGCACGCGCATGAAAGCGTGCTATTGGAAACTTTTATCCTCTTCGACGACGAGGTAGGAAAGAAATTGCAAGCGGCGCTGCTCGATGCCGCACGCCGCGGCGTGCCCGTCGCGGTCACGGTGGACGGCTTCGGCTCGCACGACCTGCCGCCCGGCTTCGTCGCCGAGCTGGTCAAGGCGGGCGTGCATTTCTGCACTTTCTCGCCGCGGCGGCGGTTGTTCGGCGTGCGTACGCATATCTTCCGGCGCATGCACCGCAAGCTGGTCGCCATCGACGGCGAGGTGGCCTTCGTCGGCGGCATCAACTTCTCGGCCCAGCACCTGTATGACTACGGGCCGCGGGCCAAGCAGGACTATGCGGTGGAGATCCGCGGCCCCGCGGCCCGGCAGGTGCAGGACTTCCTGCTGCGCGCGATGCCCGAAGCCTGCCCCGGCCCGCCGCCGCGCGTACACAACCGCGCTGCCCCGGGCGCGCCGACCACGGTACGCCTGGTCACGCGCGATAACCACCACCACCGCAACGATATCGAGCTCGCCTACCTCGACGCAATCCGCGCCGCGCGGCGCGAGGTGGTGATCGCCAATGCCTACTTCCTGCCGGGCTACCGGCTGCTGCACGCCCTGTGCGAAGCCGCGGAGCGCGGCGTGCAGGTGCGCCTGCTGCTGCAGGGCAAGCCCGACATGCCGTGGGTGGCGCGCGCGGGCGGCCTGCTGTACAGCCACCTGCAGGACGCCGGCGTGCAGATCCTGGAATACGTGGAGCGTCCCTTCCACGGCAAGGTGGCCGTGGTCGACGACGCCTGGGCCACCGTGGGCTCGAGCAATCTCGACCCGCTCAGCCTGTCGCTGAACCTGGAGGCCAACCTGGTAATCCGCGAGCCCGGCTTTTCGCGCATGCTGCGCGCACGGCTGCAGGCCCTGATCGCCGAGCGCTGCCGGGAAGTCCCGGCGCGCAAGCACGACCGCACCCTGCTCGACGCAGCCGGATCCACGCTGATGTTCCACTTCCTGCGCCGCTTCCCGGCATGGGCCGGCTGGCTGCCCGCGCATACGCCGCGGCTGGTGGCACCGCGCGCGGGCGATCCGCGCCGCCGTGGCCGCGTGATCGTGCTGGAAGGGGAGGCCGAATAGTGGTCGCGCAAACCATCTCCGCAATCCGGCAGCATGCACGCTGGCCGATGTGGCGGCGCGCCATCGGCATCCTGTTCATTGCCGCGGTGGTGGCGCTGATCGCGCGCAAGCTCGGCACTATCGACTGGGATGCGGTGATCACCGCGCTGCGCGGCTTCGATCGCCGTACGCTGCTGCCGGCCTTCGGCTGCGTTGTGCTGACCGGGCTGCTGTACAGCCAGTTCGACGTGCTCGGCGTGCATTATGCCGGGCATCCGTTGCCTGTGCGGCGCACGATGGCGATCGCCTATGTCAGCTACACGCTCAGCCTGAACCTTGGGGCGACGCTCGGGGGCGCGGGCGTGCGCTATCGCCTGTATTCGCGCGCGGGTCTGAGCGCGCCGCAGGTCTGGAGCGTGTTCGCGGTGGCGGTGACCAGCAACTGGCTGGGCTATGCGCTGCTGGCGGGGACCATACTGGCCGGGCAGCTGGTGGTGCTGCCGCCGGAGTGGGGCATTCCGCCAGTGGCGACGCGCCTGCTGGGTGCGCTGATGCTGGCCGCGCCCGCGGGCTACCTGGCCGCCTGTGCGGTATGGCACGGCCGGCATCGCACCGTGCGCGACCATGACATCTATGTGCCGTCGGTCGGCTTTGCCGCGCTGCAGATCCTGGTGTCGGCCGGCAACTGGATGGCCGTGGCCGGGATCATGCATGCGCTGCTGCATACGCATGCCGACTACTTCACGGTGCTCGGGGTGCTGCTGGCATCAGGCCTCGCGGGCGTAGTGGTCCGCGTGCCGGGCGGGCTTGGCGTGATCGAGACGGTGTTCTTTGCGATGCTGGGGGACCAGGTGCCGCATGCGCTGTTGGTGGCGGCGCTGATTGCGTACCGGGCGTTGTATTACCTGATGCCGCTGGCGGTGGGGACGGTGGGGTATTTCTTGCTGGAGGCGCGGGGGAAGCGGGAGGGTGCCAACGAGGAAACACACTGAACGAAGCCAATGGTTTTGGGTGCTCCAAAGCCGCCCGAACTAGCCTAAGCAAGGTGTTCCCCCCTCTCCCCTCAGGGGCCTCAGGGGAGAGGGTTGGGGAGAGGGGTGGGCTAGCAAGGAACCACTTCAAGCGGGGCCAACGGTTTTAACCCACCGCCCTCAGCCTTTGAGCCTCCTGCCCTCTCCCCCGGCCCCTCTCCCGCAGGCGGGAGAGGGGAGCAAACAAGCGGTTCGCGCTGACTCGCCTGCCCATGCTATCAGGCCCCGACCGCCACCGGCTGGCGCCAGCGCAGGTTTTCCGGGCGGCGCAGGCCAAGGTGTTCGCGCAGCGTGGCGCCCGTATAGCGCTCACGGAACAGGCCGCGCCGTTGCAGCTCCGGCACCACCAGCTCGATAAAGTCATCGAGCCCGCCCGGCAGCCATGGCGGCATCACGTTGAAGCCATCGGCCGCTTCGCCTTCGAACCACGCCTGCAGCTGATCGGCGATGGACTTTGGCGTGCCGTGGATCGACCAGTGGCCGCGCGCGGTGGCCACGCGCAGGCATAGCTGGCGGATGGTCAGCCCTTCGCGCCGCGCCAGTCCGGTGACCAGCTGGAAGCGGCTCTTGGCACCGTTGGGTTCCACCAGGTTGGCAGGCAGCGGGCCGTCCAGCGGATAACCGCTCAGGTCGATCCCGCCCAGATGCTGCGACAGCAGCGCCAGTCCCACGCTCGGATGGATCAGGCTTTGCAGCGCTTCGAATTTCTCCTGCGCCTCGGTCTCGCTGCGTCCGACCACCGGGAACACGCCCGGAAAGATCTTGAGCTGGTGCGGCGAGCGCCCGTAGCGCGCCAGCCGGCCCTTCAGGCCGCGGTAGAAGGCCTGCGCCTCGGCCAGCGACTGCTGCGCGGTAAAGATGACTTCGGCGGTGCGCGCGGCCAGTTCCTGGCCGGCCTCGGACGAACCCGCCTGCACGATCACGGGATGGCCCTGCGGCGGGCGTGCGACGTTGAGCGGTCCGCGCACCTGGAAGTGCGCGCCGCGATGGCCGAGCGCGTGCAGCTTGTCCGCATCGAAATGCAGGCCGCTGTCCTTGTCGTAGAGAAAGGCGTCGTCCTCCCAGGTGTCCCATAGCCCGGTGACCACATCGACGAATTCTTCGGCGCGCGCATAGCGGTCCGCGTGCGGGGGATGGCGCTCCAGGCTGAAATTGCGCGCCTCGGCGTCGGACCATGACGTCACCACGTTCCAGCCCGCGCGGCCGCCGCTGAGGTGGTCGAGCGAGGCGAACTTGCGCGCCACGTGATAGGGCTCGTTGTAGGTGGTGGAGACGGTCGCCACCAGGCCGATGCGATGCGTCACCGCCGCCAACGCCGACAGCAACGTCAGCGGCTCGAAGGTGGCGGCGCGCGCCATGCGCGGCAGCGTGGCCTCGTCCATGCCGCGGATCGCGACGCCGTCGGCGAGGAACAGTGCGTCGAAGCCCGCGGCCTCGGCGCGCTGCGCCAGCGCCACGTAGTGCGCCAGGTTCCGGCCCGCGTCGGCCTGCGCGCCGGGATGGCGCCAGCCGGCTACGTGATGCCCGGTGGCCTGGACGAAGGCGCCGAGATGCAGCTGGCGCGGCGGCTTGTGCTGTGACATGGATCGCCCTCCGTGGCTGGCCGGGTCAGGCGGCGCGCTGCTGCGCGGCGTCGGCGGACTGGTTGGCCGGCGCGGTGCCGTCGCGGCGCACGCCCGCCTTGACCGCCACGCTGCGGCGGCCGTCCACGCTGACCGGCACGTCACCGGCAACCGTCGCACGGCGCACCACGCGGTGCGCATTGCCGTAGTCGTTGATGGCGTAGTGCTGGGTGGCGCGGTTGTCCCAGATGGTAACGTCGCCGGAGCGCCAGCGCCAGCGCACGGTGTTCTCGAGCCGGTGCACATGGCCTTGCAGTACCGAGACCAGGTGCGCGGAATCCGTCGCGGAGTAGCCCAGCAGCTTCCTGACGAAATGCCCCAGCACCAGCGTGCGTTCGCCGGTTTCGGGATGCACGCGCACCACCGGGTGCTCGGTCTCGTAGAGCGCCGAGGTGAACAGTTCACGGTAGCGCTTGAGGCTGGCGCTGTTGGCATTGACGTGGCTGGCGGCGTAGTCGTAGTCGTTGGTATGCAGCGCCCACAGCTTGTCCGCGAGTTCGCGCAGCGGCTCGGGCAGGTCCTGGTAGGCCGCCGCGGTGTTGGCCCACACCGTGTCGCCGCCGGCGGCGGGGATGGTCACCGCGCGCAGCACCGACACGGCCGGATAGGCCAGGTCGAAGGTCACGTCCGTATGCCAGGAGTTGGCGCGCCCGCCGTGCTCGGAATCGAGTTCGAGCAGCTGCGTACCGTCGCGCGACGGCACGGTCGGGTGCGGTACGGTGTCGCCGAACAGGCTGGCAAAGCGCTGCTGCGCCGCGTCGTCCAGGTGCACCTGGTAGCGGAAGAACAGCACCTTGTGCCTGAGCAGCGCGGCGCGGATCGCCGCGAAGGTGGCGGGGTGCAGGTCGCCGTGCAGCGCGACGCCGCGCACTTCGGCGCCGATGCGGCCGGCGACCGGGTGGATGTCGAGCTGGGCCGGCTGGACTTGCGGGATATTGGCTTGGGTCATCACGAGGCTCCGGGGAGGGAAGAGGGTTGGGTCAGGCGGGTGCGAGCTCGGGCTGCGCCGTCGGCACCTGCCCGGCGAACTCGCGCAGCACGGCATCGCGCACGCCCGCGAAGGGCAGCCCCGCGCGCTCGCGCGGATGCGCCAGGTCGACCGGCACGACGCGGCGGATGCGGCCGGGGCGCGGCTCCATCACGACCACGCGGTCACCGAGGAAGACGGCTTCCTCCACGTCGTGCGTGACCAAAATCATGGTGATGCCTTCGGCCTGCCAGATGCGGTGCAGCTCCTGCTGCAGGTAGGCGCGGGTCATCGCATCGAGCGCGCCGAAGGGCTCGTCGAGCAGCAGGATCTCCGGGCGCGTCACCAGCGCGCGTGCAATCGCCACGCGCTGCGACATGCCGCCGGAGAGCTGGTGCGGATACGCCTGCTCGAAGCCGCGCAGGCCGACCAGCGCGATATGCTCGGCGACGCTGCGCTCCTTTTCGGCGGTGCTGCCCGGCAGGTTGAGCAGCGCCAGCCGGATGTTCTGCTCGACTGTCAGCCATGGGAACAGCCGGTGCTCCTGGAACACGATGCCGCGCTGCAGGCTGGTGCCGGCCACGCGCTTGCCGTCGAGCAGGATCTCGCCGCGGTAGTCTTCCTCCAGCCCCACCACCAGCCGCAGCAAGGTCGACTTGCCGCAGCCGCTAGCGCCGACGATGCTGACGAACTCGCCGGGAGCGATGGTCAGCGTGATGTCCTCGAGCACGGGCAGGGCCCGGCCCTTGACTTCGTATTGCTTGTGCAGGTGCGCGATGCTGAGCGTGCCGGCATGTGGCATGGGGTTCTCCGTCGGTCAGGTTAGGTCAGCCGGCCGCCACCGAGCGTCCGCGCCAGGCCAGCAACCGTCGTTCGATACGGCTCGCGATCCAGTTCAGCGTGAAGCCGACCAGGCCGACCACGATCACGCCGAAGATCACCAGGTCCATCCAGAAGTTCTCGCGCCCGTCGACCATGGTGTTGCCGATGCCCTTGCCCGAGACCAGTAGGTACTCCGCGCCCAGCGTCGCCAGCCATGCATAGATCAGCCCCAGGTGGATGCCGGCGAAGATCGACGGCGCCGCCGATGGCAGCACCACGCGCCACAGCATTTGTGCTCGGGTGAAGCGCAGCACGCGCGCCACTTCCAGCAGGTCGGTGGGCACCGCGCGCATGCCTTCGAAGGTGTTGAGCACCACCGGGAAGAATGCCGCCAGCGACAGGAACACCACCTTGGCGGCATCGCCCAGCCCGAACCAGACCGAGATCAGCGGAATCCATGCGAACAGCGAGATCTGCTTGACGGTATGGAAGCTCGGGCCCACCAGCCGTTCGAACAGCCGCGACAGCCCCAGCGCCGCGCCGAACACCAGCCCCATGGTGGCGCCGATGGCAAAGCCGGCCAAGTCGCGCCACAGGCTGGCGGACAGCGATACCAACAGCGCGCCGCTCTGCACCTGGCGCACGGCGGTGTCCCAGACGCTGGAGACCGGCACCAGCAGCGGCGAGCTGGTCCAGTTGAAGCGCACGGCGGCCCACCACAACGCGAGCAGCGCGAGGGGCAGGATCCAGCCGCGCAAGGCGCGGGGCACAGAGAGTCGGCGCACGGAGTTTGCGGATGTCGTCATCGCTGCCTCGCCTCAGAAGCCCGGCTTGCGCCAGCGCAACACCGCGCCTTCGGCCAGCGCGAGCGCCTTGTCGAGCGTAAAGCCGACCACGCCCACCACCACCACCGCGGCGATCACCATATCGAGCTGGAACAGCTGACGGCCGTAGACGATCATGTAGCCCAGCCCCTCGGACGAGGCCAGCAGTTCCACCACCACCAGCGCCAGCCACGCATGCGTGAGCCCGTAGCGCACGCCGTTCCACACTGGCGCGGCCGCCGCGGGCAGCACCACGCGCGACAGCGTTTGCCAGCGCGTGAGCCGCAGCACGCGCGCCACTTCGAGGTAGCGCACGGGAACGCTGCCGATGCCCTTGTACGTGTTCAGCGCAATGGGAACGAAGGCGGCCTTGGCGATCAGGATCACCTTGAGCGCTTCATCGATGCCGACCAGCAGCATCAGCAGCGGCAGCCAGCCCAGCACCGGTACCTGGCTGAAGACCTTGAAGGTCGGGTAGACGTAGTCGCGCAGGGTCGGCGACAGTCCCATCGCCGCGCCCAGCGCCAGCCCGCCGGCCAGGCCGACGGCAAAACCGCCGGCCACGCGCAGCGCGCTGATCGCGAGGTTGGCCTGCAGCTCGCCGCTTTGCCACAGGTCGGCCAGCGTGCGGGCCACGTCTTCGGGCGCGGGGAGCACCTGCGGCGGGATCCACGCGTTGCGGGCCGCGACGTACCAGACCAGCAGCAGCGTGAGGGGTACCGGCCAGGCCAGCAGCCAGCGGGTGGCGTGTTGCCAGCCTGGTGTCTTGCGGGGAGACGCCGTGCGCGGTGCTGCGGCGGCGGGGAGTGAGAGCGAGTCGGCGGCGGACATGGTGTCAGGCTCCGAGAATCTTGCCGTTGGGCTGGTAGATCGGCCAGTAGCTTTGCAGGCTCAGCTCGCTGAGCGCAGCCTTCAGGAAGCGCTGGTCGATCCACTGGTCGACGTCGAAGCGCGCACGGCTCAGCCGGAAGCGATAGGCCTGCTCTGCCGCATCCTTGTAGCGGCTGACCAGGAAGGGATCGAAGTTCGGGTTCAGGCGCACGCGCAGCGGCTCGCCGTCGAAGTCTTCCTTCCAGTGGTCGTAGGGCGTGCCGGCGCGCGCCCAGGTGCGCAGCACGTCTTCGCGATGGCTTTCGTCGGAGGCCCAGCGCGCGGCCTCGACCGCGGCCTTGACCAGCTGCTGCGTGGCTTCCGGATAGCGCGTGGCGAAGTCATCGGTCACCAGCACATGGCTTTGCCGCGTGTAGATCGGCGACTGGTTCTTGCTCGAATACAGGATGCGCACCGCGCCCTTGTCGCGCAGGCGCAGGATGTCCATCGCGCCGATGGCTGCGTCGATATCGCGCGTGGACAATGCCGCGAGGTAGCCGGCCGTATCCAGGTTCAGCAGGCGCAGATCCTTGTCGGCCAGCCCGTTGGCTTCAAGCAGGCGCAGCGCGGGCAGATGCATGTTGGTGCCTTTGAACAGCGACGCGCGCTTGCCGCGCAGGTCCGCAACCGTCTTCAGCGGCGAGTCGGGCGGCACGCCCACGTAGATATTGGCGCGCACGCCGGTGGCCAGCACCAGCCACGTCTTCAGGCCCGCGGCACGCGCCACGATGGAAGGCAGGTCGCCCTGCAACGCGAAGTCGAGCTGGCGGTTGGCCAGCGCCTCGTTGACGGCCGGACCTGCGCCCTTGAAGAAGAACCACTCGACGCGCGTACCGCTGGGCTTGAACGATTCCTCCAGCCAGCCGCGCGCATGGGTGATCGCCAGCGAGCTGCCGGCGAAGCTCGGCGGCGTACCGGTGGCCGGCTGCGCCACGCCGATGCGGATCACGTCAGGGCGGGCCGAGGCACCGGCGCTGAACACCGACAGCGGCGACAGCGACGCGGCCAGGCCGAGCCCGGACCAGGCCACGCAGCGCAGCATGTCGCGGCGGTTCAGCGTGTGCGGGGCAGGGGCAGCGGGGCGCCGGGGCTTCATCGTGCAGGCCTTGTCGGAGTGGAGGACGGCTCCACGATAAGCGGCGCTGCAGCCGTACCTGAACGAATGATTGCGGCATTGGTTATCGGCTTTACGCATATGGCGCACGATGCAGCACCGGCATAACAGCATGCGATCTTCTTCGTTGGACGCGGGCACGGGCTGACCTACAGTCTGCGCATTTTGATTCCCTCCGGGTCACACCGCCCTCGACGATGAGCAAGGACCTTCCTTCCAACCGCCGGCGCTTCCTGCAGCGTGGTGCGGTACTGGGCGCCGCCGCGGCCGGCGCCGCCACCGTGGCGCGTGCCGAACCGCTGACCGTACCGCCGTGGACGCGCATGCCGGGCGAGCCCGTGCTGTGGCATCCGTATGGCCAGCCATCTCCGTTCGAGAAAGACGTGGTCCGCCGCAGCCGCAGCGCAGCGCCGCTGCCGGGTGCCAACTCATCGATGACGCCGCTGCAGGACCTGCACGGCATCATCACGCCGACCGGGCTGGTATTCGAGCGCCACCACGCGGGCATTCCGCAGATCGACCCGATGCAGCACCGGCTCGCGATACATGGGCTGGTAGCGCGTCCGCGCATCTTCACGATGTGCGATCTCGTGCGTCTGCCCGCGGTCTCGCGCATCCACTTCCTGGAATGCTCGGGCAACACCGGACGTGAATGGAAAGCGCCGGGCGCGAAGTCCGTGCAGATCAGCCATGGCCTGCTGTCGTGTTGCGAGTGGACCGGGGTGCCGTTGTCGGTCGTGCTGGACGAGGCCGGCGTCGCGCCCGATGCGGCGTGGGTGCTGGCTGAAGGCGCCGACGGCGCGGCCATGTCGCGCAGCGTGCCGCTGGCCAAGGCGATGGAAGATGCGTTGCTGGTCTATGCGCAAAACGGCGAAATGCTGCGGCCCGAGCATGGCTATCCGCTGCGGCTGTTCTTGCCCGGCTATGAGGGCAACATGAGCATTAAATGGCTGCGGCGTCTGAAGCTCGGACGCGAACCGTTCATGTCGCGCGAAGAGACTGCCAAGTACACCGACTCCCTGCCCGATGGCAGCGCGCGGCAGTTCACCTTCCTGATGGACGTGAAGTCCGTCATCACCTTCCCGGCACCGGACCACAAGCTGCGCGAGCGCGGCTTCTACGAAATCTCGGGGCTGGCGTGGTCGGGGCACGGACGGATACGTCGTGTCGACGTGTCGGTCGACGGCGGTCGCAGCTGGCGCGAGGCGCAGTTGCAGGAGCCGGTGCTGGACCGCGCCTTGGTGCGCTTCCGGCTGCCATGGCGCTGGGACGGCGGGCCGGCGTCGATGGAAAGTCGCGCCATCGACGAAGCGGGCAATGTGCAACCCACGCCCGACCAGCTGGTGGCGGCGCGCGGCGTCGCCTCGACCTATCACTACAACGCGATCCAGCGCTGGCGCGTGGCCGCGGACGGGAGCATTGCCAATGCGCGCGCTTAAGAGATTCGGTGCAGGCATGCTCGCGCTGACATGCCTGGCCGCTGCAATGCCGGCCGTGGCACAGACCTATGGCCTGGGCCGCGCGGCCAGCGAGCGCGACCTGGCGCCGTGGAATATCGACGTGACGCCGGACGGCACCGGCCTGCCGCCCGGCAGCGGCTCGGTCGCGCGGGGCCAGCAGGTCTATGCGCAGCACTGTGCCGCCTGTCACGGCGCCAATGGCGAAGGCAAGCCCGCCGATGCGCTGGTGGGCGGGCAGGGCACGCTCAAGGGCAGCGATCCGGTGAAGACCATTGGCAGCTTCTGGCCCCATGCGACGACGGTGTTCGACTTCATCAACCGCGCCATGCCCTATAACGCGCCGCAGAGCCTGGCGCCGGACGAGGTCTACGCGGTCACCGCCTGGCTGCTGCACAAGAACGGCATCGTGCCTGCCGACACGGTGCTGGACGCGCGCACGCTGCCGCTGGTGAAGATGCCGAACCGCGACGGCTTCGTCGCTGATGCGCGCCCGGACACGGCCAACGTGCCGTGCCGCAGCGGCTGCAAGGGCAAGCCGTGAGCGCACCTGGGGCAATGTCGAGACATGGATATGCGATAAGCGGATAAGGGCCAGCGATTTGATTCGTTGACCCTGCAATGGCCCCCTCCCTACAGTGCAAGCTTGTACGCGGCAATCCGGGACAGTTGTCAAGGAATGCCGCACCGGCCTCCCCCGTATGCCAGAGCTTGCCATGACGACCGCAACTGCCAACGCCATTGTTTCGCGCCACCAGAGCGCACCGCTTTCCACGACCTTCGCCGAGACTTTCGAAATCCGCCCGCTCGATGCCCCGCTGGGCGCCGAGGTGATCGGGCTGGACCTGTCGCAATCGCTGTCCAATGCGGACTTCGCCCGTATCCATCGCGCGCACCTGGACTATCACGTGGTGGTGTTCCGCGACCAGCAGATCACGCCCGCGCAGCAGATCGCCTTCAGCCGCCGCTTCGGGCCGCTGCAGATCCACGTGCTGCACCAGTTCCAGTTGCCCGGCCACCCGGAAGTGCTGGTGGTGTCCAACGTGGTCGAGAACGGCAAGCCGATCGGGCTGGGCGATGCCGGCCACTTCTGGCATTCGGACCTGTCGTACAAAGAGAAACCGAGCCTCGGTTCGCTGCTGCATGCGCGCGAACTGCCCGCCAAAGGCGGCGATACGTTGTTCGCCAACATGCACCTCGCATGGGACACGCTGCCACCAGCGCTGCAGAATGCGGTGGACGGCCTGCGGGCTGAGCACACCTACCTGGCGCGTTATGCGGAGCTGCAGCAGCGCAGCCCGTGGCGGCCGAACCTGACACCCGAACAGATCGCGCAGGTCAAGCCGGTGCTGCAACCGGTGGTCCGCACCCATCCGGAAACGGGCCGCAAGGCGATCTTCGTCAGCGAGCACTTCACCACCCGCATCGTCGGCCTGCCCGAGGATGAAAGCCGCGATCTGCTCGACCAGTTGTTCGCGCACAGCACTAGGCCTGCGCATATCTATCGCCACCAGTGGCAAGCGCACGACCTGGTGTTCTGGGACAACCGTTCACTGCTGCACCTGGCTGCGGGTTGTCCGCCCGGGCTGCGGCGCGTGATGTACCGCACCACCATCGAAGGTGACGTGCCGCGCTGAAGCGGCAACGCTATCGCAAGTCATGCAAGCCATCCACAAGGCGCCTGCATCGGCGAGCGCCGGTCCAACGTATTCCCCGGAGTTTTGACAATGTTCTCTCGTTTTTCCCGCAAGATCGGCCTGCTCGTACTGAGCGCAGGGCTGGCTGCTTCCGGCGCGGCACATGCCGAAGGCAAGCTGCGCATCGCCGAGCAGTTCGGCGTGGTCTACCTGCTGCTCAACGTGGCACGCGACCAGCAGCTGATCGAAAAGCACGGCAAGCAGCAGGGCGTCGACATCAAGGTCGAATGGACGCAGCTGTCCGGCGGCGCCGCGGTCAATGACGCGCTGCTGTCGGGCGCCATCGATATCGCCGGCGCCGGCGTCGGCCCGCTGCTGACGCTGTGGGACCGTACCCACGGCAAGCAGAACGTGCGTGGCGTGGCATCGCTGGGCAACTTCCCGTACTACCTGGTCAGCAACAACCCCAAGGTCAAGTCGATTGCCGACTTCACCGAGAAGGACCGCATCGCGCTGCCGGCAGTGGGTGTGTCGGTGCAGTCGCGCGTGCTGCAGCTCGCCGCCGCGAAGCAATGGGGCGACAAGGAATACAACCGCCTCGACAAGTGGACCGTCGCGGTACCGCATCCCGATGCGGCGGCCGCGATCATCGCCGGCGGCACCGAGATCACCGGCCACTTCGGCAACCCGCCGTTCCAGGAGCAGGAGCTGGCCGGCAACCCGAACGCGCGCATCGTGCTGAATTCATATGACGTGCTGGGTGGCCCCAGCTCATCCACTGTGCTGTACGCGACCGAGAAGTTCCGCAACGACAACCCCAAGACCTATCGCGCCTTCGTCGATGCGCTGGCCGAAGCCGCGGCCTTTACCACCGCCAATCCTGAAGCGGCGGCGGACATCTACCTGCGCCAGAGCAAGGCGAAGACCGACCGCGCACTGCTGCTGCGCGTGCTGAAGAACCCGCAGGTGCAGTTCCGCGTGGCGCCGCAGAACACCTTTGCGCTGGCCGCGTTCATGCACCGCGTGGGCGCGATCCGCAACCAGCCCAAGTCCTGGCAGGACTACTTCTTCCAGGACCCCGTCACCGCGCAGGGGAGCTGATCATGGCGATGCACAACCTGCGCGTGGTGTCCGACCGCGCCGCCCCGCTGCTGCAGGTCGATGGGGTGTCGCTGGAGTACCGCACCCCCGACCGCATCGTGCGCGCCACCCATCGCGTCAGCTTCGACGTGCAGGCGGGCGACCGCTTCGTGCTGCTGGGCCCGTCCGGCTGCGGCAAGTCCACGCTGCTTAAAGCGGTGGCGGGCTTCGTGCCACCCTGCGAAGGCGAGATCCGTCTGGAAGGCAGGGGGGTGCAGCAGCCCGGCCCGGACCGCATCGTGGTGTTCCAGGAGTTCGACCAGCTGCCGCCGTGGAAGACCGTGGTGCAGAACGTGATGTTCCCGCTGCGGCAGGCGCGCGGGCTGTCGCGGGCCGAGGCGCGCGAGCGTGCCATGGACAGCCTGGAGAAGGTGAGGCTGGCCGACTTTGCCGATGCCTATCCGCACACGCTGTCGGGCGGCATGAAGCAGCGCGTGGCGATTGCGCGCGCGCTGGCGATGCGCCCCAAGGTGCTGCTGATGGACGAGCCCTTCGCCGCGCTCGACGCACTGACGCGCCGGCGCATGCAGGAAGAGCTGCTGGCGCTGTGGGACGACGCGGGCTTTACGCTGCTGTTCGTCACGCATTCGATCCAAGAGGCGCTGGTGGTGGGCAGCCGCATACTGCTGTTGTCGCCGCATCCGGGCCGCGTGCGCGCCGAGCTCAACAGCCAGCAGTTCACCCTGGCCAGCCAGGGCGGCGCCGAGTTCCAGGCCGCCGCGCAACGCATCCACACCTTGCTGTTCGGCGCCCCCGCCGCCGAGGCGCAGCCACAGCGCGCACGCAGCGTCGCGGGCCGCTGAATTTGGCCGATTACCCTGAAGGAATCGCATCATGACGCAACCGACCGTGGCGCTCGCCGACGTGCTTCGCCCCGAATACGAACGCGAGCCCGAACCCTTTACCGAAGCGCCGCTGGCACGCGCGCTGCCATGGCACCAACAGCTGTGGCAGCATGGCTGGCTGCGCAAGGCGGTGATCCTGCTGGCGCTCGCGCTGGTGTGGGAAGTGGTGGCGCGCGTGCAGGACAACGACCTGCTGCTGCCTTCGTGCCTGGCCACGCTGCGCGCCTTTGCCGACGCGGTGGCCAGTGGCGAGCTGCCCGGCAAGGCGGCGCTGTCGATCTCCGTGCTGCTGCGCGGCTATGCGCTGGGCATCGTGCTGGCGTTCGCGCTGACTTCGCTGGCGGTGTCCACGCGCTTCGGCCGCGATGTGCTGGACACGCTCACCGCCATGTTCAACCCGCTGCCCGCGATCGCGCTGCTGCCGCTGGCGCTGCTGTGGTTCGGGCTCGGCACCAGGAGCCTGGTGTTCGTGCTGGTCCATTCGGTGCTGTGGCCGCTGGCGCTGAACATGTACGCGGGCTTCCGGGGGGTGCCGCAGACGCTGCGCATGGCCGGGCGCAACTACGGCCTGCGCGGGCTGCGCTATGTCGCGTTGGTGCTGGTGCCGGCGGCATTGCCGGCGATCCTGTCCGGGCTCAAGATCGGCTGGGCCTTCGCCTGGCGCACGCTGATCGCGGCCGAGCTGGTGTTCGGCGCGTCGTCGGGGCAGGGCGGGCTGGGCTGGTTTATCTTCCAGAACCGCAACGAGCTCTATACCGACCGCGTCTTCGCCGGCCTGGCCGCGGTGATCCTGATCGGGCTGCTGGTCGAGGGGCTGGTGTTCAGCACGCTCGAACGGCTGACGGTGCGCCGCTGGGGCATGCAGCAGTAGCCTTGCCCCGCGCGGTCATGCGGAGTAGGCTACCGCACCGGTACGCAACCGGAGCCCCGCATGACCGCCATCCACCAAGCCGCCGCACAGGGATTCGCCAGCCAGGCCGATACCTACGCGCGGGGACGCCCCGACTATCCCGCTGAAATCGATACCTGGCTGCGCGACATGCTCGGCCTGCGCGCCGGCCGCACCGTGCTCGACCTGGGCGCGGGCACTGGCAAGTTCACGCGCCGGCTGGCCGGGACCGGCGCCACCGTGATCGCGGTGGAACCGGTCGCGCAGATGCGCGCACAACTTGCCAGCGCGCTGCCTGCAGTGCAGGCGCTGGAAGGCGGCGCCGAATCGATCCCGCTGCCCGACGCCAGCGTCGATGCCGTGGCCTGCGCGCAGGCCTTCCACTGGTTTGCCAATGCCGGCGCGATGGCCGAGATCCGCCGCGTGCTGCGCCCCGGCGGCCGGCTCGGGCTGGTGTGGAACGTGCGCGATGAAAGCGTGGACTGGGTCGCGCAGCTGACGGCGATCATGACGCCGTATGAGGGGGACGCGCCGCGCTTCTACAAGGGCGACTGGAAGCGCGTCTTTCCTGCCGCGGGCTTCGGGCCGCTGGCGTTGGCGAGCCTGCCCTATGCCCATGCAGGCCCGCCGCGGCAGGTCATCGTGGACCGGGTGATGTCGGTCAGCTTCATCGCCTCGCTGCCGGCGGCAGAACAGGCACGGGTGCGGGCACGGCTGCAGGCGGTCATCGACGACCATGCGGCGCTGGCCGGCCGCGCGGAGATTGCCTTTCCCTACCGGACTGAAGCGTACAGCTGCGAACGGCTGGCCTGAGCCGCTACATGGTCGACTGGCGCACCCAGAACGCCAGGCCGTCGCGCCCGCTGTCGTCCACCGCCGGCGCCGCCCCGGTGTCGTGCTGGCGGGCGCATGTCCCCGGTTCCAGCTGCTCCCAGATGGCGAGCATGGCGATCACCTTGGGCAGCGCGTTCACGCCGATGGGCGTGGGCAGCCAGGCCGGGCTGCCCACGCGGAACAGCGGCGTGCCGAGCGCGGCCTCCAGGCTACGGATCTGGTAAAGGAGCCTTTGTGATTGGATGCCCAGCGCGCGCGCGGCGCGGGTGGTGTCACGGTGCTGCATCAGTGCGATGAATGCGCGCAACGACAGGAAGCTGACGCGCCTGTTGTTGAGATGGAAAGCCATGCCTTTGCCGTTGCCGGGCGGGCGGCGGCACCATGCGCATGCGCGCTGGCCACGCTGGAACGTCACCCGGCGGATCGAAGTGAAGCGATCGTAGCGGTGACACCAGGTGTCTTGTAGCGGTCTGTTTCTGAGTTGGTCTGGTGAATTGTCCGCATTCAGGCGCGCCGTTGCCGGGCGCCGATGCGGTCAGTGCATCGGCAGCTGTCCGATGGCCGTCAGCGCCTGCACCACCTCGGGTGACAGGCGGCGCTCGCTGCAGGGCACGCCCGCGGTCTCGAGCGTGGTCCACAGGTCGGCGTCGCCCGTGACGATACGTTGCCGCAGGTGGGCAAGGTACGCATACTCGGCGGAAGTCAGCGGGCGCGGAGCGCTGCGCAAGTCATCCAGGATGGCGCCAAGCGAGAGAAGGGGAACGGTCATACCAGGTTGGGATAGCACGGCTTCAAAACATTGCGATGATAGGCAACGCATGATTCTATCCACGCCGTGCAGTGGCTGCTTAACCAAAAGCGGGGTACTTACCCTCTAATTCCGCGCCAGTTCGGCCAACACGCGGCAGAGTGGCGAATACGCGCGCGCAATGTGGCGCATCGGTTCCAGCGTGGGAAGGCGAAGGCGCTTGCTGCCGCATCGCAGCCCGCCAAGGTGTTGCAGAAAAACGCCAACGTGCAATCTACGTGCAGATCGCCTGTGAGGCGCGCTGCGACGAAACGACTCGCGGTGATGTGATGCATGTGACATATGCGATATGGGGCGGCGTCCTCCACGGCTTTCACAGAGCACGGCAAGCCATGAGGCGTATACCCGACCCGGCTTGTCGGGGGTGCCACCGGGCTATGCCCGCGGGCTATCATGCGCGTTGTCGCGCGCAACCCGCGCTTTACGACAGCCCCTGTGACCCGATGCCCGCCGATCGATATTGACGGCAGGGCGGACGGCCTCCTTGAGGAATCCCCGTGCATCTGGACCAGCAGACCATTGCGGTCGTCATGATGGTGTTTTTCTGCAGCACGCTGGTCATTGCGGCGGGGCTGGTGTTCGCGCTGCGCGCGAGCGAGGCGGGGCGGCTGTGGGCCTTCGGGCATGTGCTGGTGTCTGCCGCGGGGCTGGCGCTGGCGCTCAGCGCGGCCGGCGCCGCCGGCGGCTCGGGCCATCTGGGCACGGTCGGCGCGGCAGCGTTCGTCGCCGGCTGGCTGGTGATCTACCGCGGCGTGCGGGTGTACTACGGCGTGCTGGCACACCCCGCCGCGCTGGCGGGCGCGGGCGTGATCGTGATGGGGCTGATGGTGGGCACCACCGGCCTGCCCGACGGGCCGCAGATCGCGCTGCGCGTCGTCTACGGCGTGCTGGCGCTGGTGTCGCTGGCGACCTTCGCCACGCTGGCGCGTGCCGGGCGCGGGCGTCGCAGCATCGGCGCGCCGCTGGTGCTGGTGGCGAGCCTGGTGCAGCTGGCCGGCTTCAGCCATGCCATGAGCCTGCCTGCGCTGGGCGCCGCCTCCGTGACGCTGTTCTTCGCCAACCCGGCCGGCTCGGGCTGGGTGCTGGCGCCGCTGATCGCCACGCTGCTGGGCCTGTTCGGCTTTACCGTGATGGCGATGGAGCAGATCGTCGCGCACAACGAAAGCGGCGCGCGCGTTGATGCGCTGACCGGGTTGCTCAACCGCGGCGCGCTGGAGATGTCGGCACTCGGGCTGGTGGCGCGCTGGCAGCGTGACGGCGCACCGCTGGCCTGCCTGGTTATCGACATCGACTACTTCAAGCAGGTCAACGACACCTTCGGCCACCATGCCGGCGACGCGGTGCTGCGCGAGGTGGCGCACGCGCTCGACAACTCGCGCCGCGCCTCAGACGTGGCCGGGCGCTACGGCGGCGAGGAGTTCTGCATCCTGTGCCCGCATACCGACGAGCAACAGGCCTCGGCGCTGGCCAACCGGATCCTGCGCAAGGTGCGCGCGATCGCGCTGCCGGCCGGACAGGGCCATGCCAGCGTCAGCATCGGCGTGGCGCAGCTGCGCGGCGGCCCCGGCAGCAAGGAAGGGCTGTGGCGCACGCTGTTCACCGACGCGGACCGCGCGCTCTACCACGCCAAGGAGCACGGGCGCGACCGCTATGTGCTGGCGTCGTCGATGGCGGCCCCGGCGACCGCGCGCGCGCTGGCCCCGCCCCTGCTCGAGCCGACGCCTGATCTGGCCGGCTGATCGCGCTTCCCCCGCGACTGCCCTACAATGACGCCCCCGCCCGCGCCGGCCTTGCGCCGCACGGGCCACTTTCAGCGGTGTCTTGCAGGAAAACGGAATTCGATGATGTCAAACGCATGCGGCCTGGACTTCGGCACGTCCAACTCAACGGTGGGCTGGAGCCGCCCCGACCGGCCGGCGGCGCTGCTGCCGCTGGAAGACGGCAAGGCGACGCTGCCCTCGGTGATCTTCTTCCACGCCGAAGACCCGCTGGTCAGCTACGGCCGCGCCGCGCTGGGCGACTACCTGGCCGGCTATGAAGGGCGGCTGATGCGCTCGCTCAAGAGCCTGCTCGGCACCTCGATGATGGACGACAGCACCGAGGTGATGGGCCAGGCGATGCCGTTCCGCAAGCTGCTGGCGCATTTCATCGGCGAACTGAAGACCCGTGCCGAGCAGGCCGCCGGCACCGAGTTCTCGCGCGCGGTGCTGGGCCGGCCGGTGTTCTTTATCGACGAGGATCCCGCCGCCGACCAGCTGGCGGAAGATACGCTGGCCGGGATCGCACGCGATGCGGGCTTTCGCGAGATCGCCTTCCAGTACGAGCCGATCGCCGCGGCGTTTGACTACGAGGCCGGGATTTCGCGCGAGGAGCTGGTGCTGGTGGTCGATATCGGCGGCGGCACCTCGGACTTCTCGCTGGTGCGGCTGTCGCCCGAGCGCGCCCGCCGCAGCGACCGGCGCGAAGACATCCTGGCCAACGGCGGCGTGCATATCGGCGGCACCGACTTCGACCGCGCGCTCAGCTTGGCGCGCGCGATGCCGCTGCTGGGGCTGGGCAGCCAGCTGCGCAACGGCAAGGCCATGCCGTCGAGCCAATATTTCGACCTGGCCAGCTGGCACACCATCAACCTGGTCTATACGCGCAAGGCGTGGTCGCTGGTGATGGACAACTACCGCGACGCGGCCGATACCATCAAGCTCGACCGCCTGGTCCGGCTGATCCGCGAGCGCGCCGGGCACTGGCTGGCGATCCAGATGGAGGCGGCCAAGATCGCGCTGTCGGATGCCGGCAGCACCGAGGTGGACCTGCATCGGCTGGAGCAGGGGCTGACGCTGGCGATCACGCGCGAGGAGTTCGACGAGTCGATCGACAAGCTGGTGGCGAAGACCGAAAAGACGGTGCTGCAGATGCTGGCGGATGCTGGCGTGGATGGGGCGGCGGTCGACACCGTCTTCTTTACCGGCGGGTCCAGCAGCGTGCCGTTGCTGCGGCAGCGGCTGGCGGCGTTGTTGCCGGAGGCGCGTTGCGTGGAAGGGGACAGGTTCGGGAGCATCGGCAGCGGGCTGGCGCTGGATGCGGTGCGGAAGTTTGGTTAGCGGGCGGGCGATTCCCAATGGCTTGCGCTGAATGCCGGCGCCAGTCTCAATGCGCCAGCACTTCCCGCAACCCGAATTCATCCCCCAGCGCCAACCTCGCCGCCCGCAGCGCCCCGCGCGCCGCCGCCGCATCGCCGGCCAGCCTGAACAGCCCCGGCAGTTCCCATGGCGCCCGCAGCAGCCCGCCCAGCACCGCCCCCACATCGGTCTTGCCACCTTCGCCCATGCCGGCAGCGGCCGCCGCGGGCACCGCCCGCCCGGCCGGATCGATCACCACGCGGCAAGCCGCGAACGGCAGCTGGCATGCCGCCGCCATGCGCGCGGCGATATGCGATTCCATATCGACGCAGAGCGCCCCGCACGCCTGCCGCAGCAACTGCTTGCCGGCAACCGTCAGCACCGGCTGGTCAGCCCCCGCGATCGTGCCGACCCTGGCATGTGCCATCACCGCATGCATCGCCCGCGTCCATGACACATCAGCGTCGTAGCGCTCGCCATCGGCGCAGACCCGCTCGGCAATCACGATATCCCCCGGCGCCAGCGCCGGATCGAGCCCGCCGGCCACGCCGAAGCTGACGATGCCCGCGCAGTCGCGGCTGGCCAGCGCCGACACGCCCTGTTCCAGCGCAATGCCGCGCAACCCGTGCACCACGCGGCAATGCGGCCCGGCAGCGATGCGCGCCTCGAATTCCATGCCGGTAACGACCAGCACGAATGGCGCTGTCACAGGCCCCACGACTCGTGCTCGGCGCCGCCGCGCTGCAGGTTGCGGTAGCGCGCCAGCGCCCACAACGGAAAGTAGCGCGCATAACCGTGGTAGCGCAGGTAGAACACCCGCGGAAAGCCCACCGCGGTAAAGCGCGGTTCATGCCACAGCCCGCCGGGCTGCTGCGTGCGCAGCAAGTAGTCGATGCCGCGCGCCACCGCGGGGTGCTGGGCGGCGCCGGCCGCCATCAGCGCCAGCAGCGCCCATGCGGTCTGCGAGGCCACGCTGGGCGCGGGTTCATAGCCGCGGTAGTCGAGCCGGTAGCTGCTGCCGTCCTCGCCCCAGCCGCCGTCCGCGTTCTGGATCTGCACAAGCCACGCCACCGCGCGGCGCATCTCCGGCGCCTCCGGCGGCAGGCCGGCGGCATTCAGCGCGCACAGCGCGCTCCAGGTGCCGTAGATATAGTTCGTGCCCCAGCGGCCGAACCAGCTGCCGTCGGGCATCTGTTCGCGCAGCAGGTAGTGCAGCGCGCGTGCGGCGGGCTCGCTCTTGTCGGGCGTGGCGCCGGTCTGGCACAGCATCGACAGGCAGCGCGCCGACACATCGGCGGTGGGCGGGTCGAGCAGCGCGCCGTGGTCGGCGAAGGGGATGTTGTTCAGGTAGAGGTGGGTGTTCTCCGGCTCGAACGCACCCCAGCCGCCGTTGCCGCTCTGCATGCCGACGATCCACTCGCTGGCCCGCGCCACCGCTTCGTCGTAGCGCCCCGGCGCGCCATGCGCGCGCATGTAGCGGTCCATCGCGGCCGCGACCACGGCGGTGTCGTCCACGTCCGGGTAATAGTCGTTGGCGTACTGGAAGGCCCAGCCGCCGGGGCGTACCAGCGGGCGGCGCACCATCCAGTCGCCGCGCACGTCCAGCACCTGCAGCGGCTTGAGCCAGTCGAGGCCACGCCCGACCGCCGCGGCCGCGCGTGCCTCGCCGGTTTCGAGCAGCGCGTGCGCGGCCAGCGCGGTGTCCCACACCGGTGACAGGCAAGGCTGGCAGTAGGCTTCGTCGCCGTGCTCGACCAGCAGCCGCTCGACCGAACGCCGCGCCACCGCGCGCGCGGGATCGTCGGGCGGCACGCCCAGCACGTCGAACATCATCACGCTGTTGGCCATCGCCGGGAAGATCGCGCCCAGGCCGTCCTCGCCGTTGAGCCGCTCGCGCACGAAGGTCTGCGCGGCGTCGATGGCGCGCCGGCGCAGCGGGCGCGGAAAGATCGGCTCGGCCACGCGCATCAGCGCATCCAGGCCGCGGAACACCGTGTACCAGCCGGCGTGCTGGTGCGCCGCGCGGCGCGGCAGCCGCACGTTGTGGCACGGGCCCACGAACAGTTCGTTGATGCCGACCGCGCGCGGGTTGCGCGCCAGCGGGCGCAGGCTGTTGAGCACCAGCAGGGGCACGATCACCGTGCGCGCCCAGTACGAGACCTTGGACAGGTGGAACGGGAACCACTGCGGCAGCAGCATGATTTCCACCGGCATCATCGGCACCGCCGACCACGGCATCGCGCCGTACAGCGCCAGCAGCGTACGCGTGAAGACGTTGCTGGCCTCGGCCCCGCCCAGCGCATGGATGGCCTGGCGCGCGCGCTGCATATGCGCGGCCTGCGGATCATCGCCGGCCATCTTCAGCGCGAAATACGCCTTCACGCTGGCGCTCACGTCAGAGCGGCCTTCATGGAACAGCGGCCAGCCGCCGTCGGCGTTCTGGATGCGGCGCAGGTAGCGCGCGATGCGGGCCTCGAGCGCCAGGTCCGGGGTCTCGCCGAGGTAGTGCACCATCAGCACGTATTCGGCGGGGATGGTGGCGTCGGCCTCCAGTTCGTAGACCCAGTGGCCGTCGGGACGCTGCTGGTGCAGCAGCGCGTCGATGGCGCGGCCGATGCCCTGTTTGAGCGCCGGCGCGGCGTGGCGCGGCGCGGCTGTCACCGGATCGGCAGCTGGCTCCGCACGCGGCGCGGCCGTGGCGAAGGCGGTCTCATTCAACGACATGCAGACTCCTTGTGCCGGCGCACGGCGGCGCCGTGCACGGCATGCATCGGGTGGCCGCGCTCAGCCAATGGCGTGGCGCAGCACGATCCAGAGCAGTTGCGCGCGCGGCAGGCGCACGCGCTGGCGCGGTGCGCGCCAGCCCTGCGTGCGCAGGCGCGCCAGGATGCGGTGGTAGACCTCGGCCATGATCCGCGGCGAGCGTACCTGCCGGGCAGGGCAGCGCGCCATGATCGCGTAGGCCTGGTCGTAGTGCCCCTGCGCTTCATGCGCAAGCAAGGCGCAGGCCTGCCCGAGCGCGGGATGCGCCGCCACCGCCTGTGGCCCGTCTGCCGCGAGCCCGACGGGGATGCCGGCGGCGGCCAGTGCCTGCGCCGGCAGGTAGAGCCGGCCGATGGCGGCGTCCTCGTCGATATCGCGCAGGATATTGGTCAGCTGCAGCGCGCGCCCCAGGTGGTGTGCCAGCGCGATGCCGCAGGTTTCTTCCAGCCCGAACACGCGCACCGCAAGCCGGCCCACGGCACTGGCGACGCGGTCGCAATACAGGTCCAGGGTGGCGGCATCGGGGGCGCGGATGTCCTGCTCGACGACGTCCATGGTCATGCCATCGATCACGGCGAGGAAGTCCTGCTGCTGCAGGTGGAAGGCGCGGATCTGCGCGCACAGCGGCTGCAGGGCTGGCGGCGGGGTGCCGGCGTAGCAGGCGGCGATGTCGTCCCGCCAGGCCTCCAGCGCGGCCAGGCGTTGGGCATGCGGCGCGTCGCCGTCGGCGATATCGTCGACGGCGCGGCAGAACGCATAGATCTCGAACATGGCCTGGCGCTGCGCTGCCGGCAGGATGCGCAGCGCGGCATGGAAGGAGCTGCCCGCCGAGGCCGCGGCTCCGGCATGGGTGCCGTGCATGGCTGCCGCGGCGGCAGGGGCGTATGGCGTTGCGATTTGAGTACCGGCCACGTAACTCCTCGACACGCTGCAAACCGTCCCGCTGATGGCTGTATTGCCAACTGTATTGGCAGCTGTACTGAACGCGCTACGGCGAACCGTATGGCGCCATGCGCGGCCACTGGCGGGAGGGTGGTTGTGGGTCGGCCGATTATAGCAACATCGTCCGAAACGTCGCCGTAACATTTCGGCCGTCAGGACCCCTTCTGGGGCGTGTTCCCAGGCGTTTTCTGAGGCGCAGGCCGGGGCGCATCCGGCGTTCCGCCCGCCGTCGCGGCAAAGCGCGCATACGGCACGCCCCGCGCCGGCGTGGCGGTGGTCTGGTCGACCACGCGCTCCACGTCGGCCACCTCGCCCAGCGCGGCGAGGAAGGGCGCGACGGAGAATCCCGGCCGGACGCAGCCCTGCACCACCAGCCAGCGCCCGCTGACGGTGATCCACAGCGAGCTGTCGTGCCAGCCCGGCAGCGTGGCCGATAGCGTATCGAGGCGGCGCCGCAGGCTGTCGGCAATCTCGCGGTCGTACTGGAAGGCGTTGGACAGGCGGCAGCGCCCCTCGGTCCAGCAATGGTTGCCCTGTTCGATGCGGTGGTGCGCCTCGCGCCGCCATTGCGCCTCGGTGACGCGCGGGCCAGCCGGCTCGGGGCATGCCGGGATGCGCGCGGACACCTGCAGGAAGGGATCGTTGCCGCGGTTGAGCAGGGCATCGGCCCCGGCCCCGGCGTCGGCGGCGGGCGCGGGCATGGCAGCCAGCGCCAGGGCGCCGGCGACCAGCAGCGCCAGTGGCGGCAGGCGGTGGGCAGGCATCGCAGGACTCCTCGGTGGCGGGGCCAATGAAGCGCGGGGCCATGCAATGGGACATGCGCCCCGGGACAAAAGGCAAAGACAAATGAAAAAGCCCCGCGCCGAAGCTGCGGGGCCTTGCCTGCTCCGGCCGGTCCCTGGGGACCGGCCCGGTACTCAAACCGGTATCAGAGGGCCTGGATCTTGGTGGCCTGCTCGCCCTTCTGGCCCATGGCCTTGACGTAGCGCACCTTCTGGCCTTCCTTCAACGACTTGAAGCCCGAGCCTTCGATTGCGGAGAAGTGCGCGAACAGGTCATTGCCGCCTGCGTCCGGCGTGATGAAGCCGAAGCCCTTGGCGTCGTTGAACCACTTAACGGTACCGGTTTCCATATCTATCTCAACCTTGAATTTCAAAATGAGCGAAAACGCTCGTTATACACCGTGTGCAACGCATGTAGCGTGTCTCAATTGGTTACGCGCCACTGCATCCATATGACCTCGATATGTCGCTGTCGTGACAACCGAAAACGGCATGGCCGAAACGTCACGGAACGACACACTGCACAGTGGGAATCATTCTGCCGAATTTTCCCGATGTGTCAATCAGGCGAACCGCCTAATCATGATGAGAGGTTCCGATAGGAGATATTAGCGTTTTCTACTTCGCATTCGATTCAGTGAATTCCCTGATTCTTTTACGCGCTTAACTTGGGCAGATGCACCGCCAGCGGGCACCATGCCGTGACCTCGTGCATAATGGCTGCCGTCCGGTGCATGATGGGGCCATCTTTTTTACAAATTCTTACGACGGCGGCAACTTACCGCAATCGGGGGAAGCCCGTGGCTCCGGATATATCATTATGAAAATAAAGCCAAAACGGGCCGGTGTTGTCATCGCCTATGCATGAACATACATGAGCGCGCCGACTGTATGCGAGGCCATACATATAAGACAGGAACGGGAAAAACATGTTGGCGTTTCAAACCTAGCTGTTCGGAATTGTCATTGCGGACAGTGTCGCGACACGTCGCGCACGGGACCTGGTCGGTTCACCATTGATTCGTTTGTGCCCACGGTGCTTGGTGGTTGCCGCGAGGCCGCTGTGCGCCCATGGACATGCTCCCTCTGTACAGGGGCTCAAGCCAGCCGTGGGTGGGGCGCTAACGCGTCGGCAGGGACAATGTCTCAATTTCGGAACAATTGTTGACAGTGCGACTCGGGCGTCTGTCATAGCATCCGCAGGTCAAATAACATCGGAATTTTTCGAGCTCGACCGCCAAAGTCGGGCAAAGGCGGCGGCGACCGTCCAAAAATGTTGCGCCGGGCGCACATAAAGCGCGGCGCGCAGACAAAGAGGAAGCTAGCTGTGGAGCAGTCGGAGGAAGCAGGGAGCCGGAGCGCGCGAAGGCGGTCCCGCTTGCACGGGGTGATGGCGGTGGCGATGCGACGGTTGGTGCAAGGCACGGCGGTGCTGCTTTCGCTGGTATCGGTTAACGCGGCGACGGCGGCCACACCGGCGCGGGGGGCGCCGATGCCGTCGATCGCCTTCCACTATGGCGCGAAGCCGCCGGTCGATGCGCTGCAGGCCTTCGATATCGCCGTGGTCGAACCCGACAGCGGCTTCGATCCGCGCCAGGCCGGCACGCCCGCCACCGCCTGGTTCGCCTACGTCAGCGTGGGCGAGGTGCTGGAAAGCCGCCGCTACTACAAGGACATCCCGCAGGCCTGGCTCGCCGGGCGCAACGACGCCTGGAGTGCGCACGTGGTCGACCAGGCCGCCGAAGGCTGGCCCGCTTTCTACGTCGACAAGGTGATCGCGCCGCTGTGGCAGCGCGGCTTCCGCGGCTTCTTCCTCGATACGCTCGACTCCTACCAGCTGGTGGCAAAGACCGACGCCGAGCGCGCGCGCCAGGAAGCGGGCATGGTGCGCGTGATCCAGGCCATCAAGGCGCGCTATCCCGAGGCGCGCCTGGTCTTCAACCGCGGCTTCGAGATCCTGCCGCAGGTCCATGGGCTGGCCTATGCCGTGGCCTTCGAATCGCTGTTCCGTGGCTGGGACCAGGGCAAGGGCCGCTATGTCGAGGTGCCGCAGGCGGACCGCGACTGGCTGCTGGCGCAGGCCCGCACCATCCGCGAGCAATACCGGCTGCCGGTGATCTCCATCGACTATTGTCCGCCGGCGGACCGCCGCTGCGCGCGCGAGACGGCGCAGCGCATCCGGGCGCTGGGGATCACGCCGTACGTTGCCGATCCGGCCTTGCAGACCGTTGGCGTGGGCAGCGTGGAAGTGCTGCCGCGCCGGGTGCTGGTGGTGCAGGAGCGCCGCCCCGGCGTGTCGATCGACGCTTCCAAGGGCGTGCGCTTTGTTTCGATGCCGCTGAACTACCTTGGCTATCGCGTGGAGTTCGCCGAGGTCGGCGATCCGCTGCCGGACCTCGGCCCCGACCGCTACGCCGGCGTGGTGACCTGGCTGGAAGGGCCAGTCGATGACGCAGCCGCGGGGCGCCTGCGGCAGTGGCTCGGGAAGCAGGTGGAGAAGGGCATCCCGGTGGTCTTCCTCAACGACTTCGGGCTGCGCATGACTGGGACGATGGCGCACAGCCTCGGGCTGAGCCTGGCCAAGGGGCGCGTGGGCGGGCCGGTGCAGGTGGTCTCGAAAGACCCGATGATGGGTTTCGAGGTGCCGGTATCGCCAGACCGCTCGCGCGCGGTGCCGGTGCAGGTCGGCGCGGATTCGCGCTCGCTGCTGCGGCTGCGCTCGGGCACGCTCACCTATGACGCCGCCGCGATCACGCCGTGGGGCGGCTATGCAATGGGCCCGTACGCGGTGCTGCCCGATATCCAGAACACCGACCAGGACCGCTGGGTGGTGCAGCCGCTGCAGTTCCTGCGCGAGGCGCTGCGGCTGCCGGCGATGCCGGTGCCCGACGTCACTGCCGAGAACGGCCGCCGCCTGCTGACCATCCATATCGACGGTGACGGCTTTGCCTCGCGCGCGGAGATGCCGGGCGGCGGCTTCTCGGGCGAGGTGCTGTTCCGCGAGGTCTTCGACCGCTACCGGCTGCCGATGACCATGTCGGTGATCCAGGCCGAACTCAGCGCCGACGGCATGTACCCGAAGCTCAGCGCCGAGCTCGAGCCGATCGCGCGCAAGATCTTCGCACAGCCGTACGTGGAGGTGGCCAGCCATACCTTCTCGCACCCGTTCACCTGGGCGCTGACCGTGCCCGAAGGCCGGCAATCGGTGCAGGCTGCCAGCAGCCCCGGCCACGACCACGGCGCGGGCAAGGACGCCAAACCGGCAGAAGAGGCCTACCACCTGCCGGTGCCCGGCTACACGATGGACCTGAACCGCGAGATCGGCGGCTCCATCGAGTACATCAACCGCAAGCTCGCACCCGCCAGCAAGCCGGTCACGCTGCTGCTGTGGTCGGGCGACTGCCAGCCGCCCGCGCAGGCGCTCAAGCTCGCGGCGCAGGCGCGCGTGCTCAACATGAACGGCGGCGACACCGTGATCACGCGCAGCAACCCGAGCTGGACCGCGATCGCGCCGCTGGGCATCAACAAGCCCGACGGCACCTTCCAGGTATTCGCGCCGAACCAGAACGAGAACGTCTACACCAACCTGTGGCACGGCCCGTACTACGGCTTCGAGCGCGTGATCGAGACCTTCGAGCTGACCGACAAGCCGTACCGCTTCAAGCCGGTCAATATCTACTACCACAGCTATTCCGGCACCAAGGTGGCATCGCTCAAGGCGCTGCGCAAGGTCTACGATTACGTGCTGGCGCAGCCGCTGCTGCCGCTGCATTCGACCGACTACGTGCGCAAGGTGCTGGACTGGCAGGACATGGCGGTGGCGCGCGAGCTGGGCGATCCGGGCGACGGTATGCAGCCGGGCGCCTGGATCGTGCGCGGCGACGGCAACCTGCGCAACCTGCGCTGGACCGGCCCCGGCGTGCCGGAGCTGGCCTCGGCGCGCGGGGTCACCGGTACCTCGGCGGCGCCGGGCGGCGGCGTCTACCTGCACCTGGACGGCGGCGACGTTCGCTTCGTCACGCGCGACGCGCCTGCCGTGGCGAGCGCTCCGCAGCTGGCCGAAGCCAACGGCATCGTGCGCAACTGGCAGCGCGATGGCAGCGTCACGCGCTTTGCCTTCGGCGGCTACTACAAGCCTTTCTTCCGGCTCGCCGGCGCAGCCAATTGCCGCGTGAGCGTCGACGGCAAGACCGTCCAGGGTGTGCGCGAGCGCGATACCCTGCGCATCGATACCGCGCCCCTTACCGACCTGAACCATGCCAGCCAAGCCGTCGAAGTCCGCTGCGCCGGCTGAGCGCGAGCGGCTGCTGCCGCCGGCGCTGGTACTGACCTTCACCGCGATGGTGGGGGTCGGCCTGGCACTGATGTTCCCGCGTGAGACGCTGCGTGAGCGCTTGCTGGGGCAGGGGCGCAGCATGGACGGCCTGACCGTGGCGTACCTGGAAGCGTGGTCCAAGGCCGCGCCCGACGATCCGGGGTTCATGGCGGTGCTGGCCGAGCAATACGCGCGCAGCGGCCGGCTGGACGAGGCCGAGGCCATGCTGGCGCGAATGCAGTCGCTGCAGCGCGCCGACCTGTCCGGCACGATCCTGCGCACGCGCATCGACATCGCGCAGCAGCGTACCTGGGCGGCGCAGCCCGATACGGCTGAGCGCGCGCAGTACCTGGCACAGGCGCAGGCCTTGCTCAAGGAAGCGACGACGCGGCGCTGGACCAATGCGGAGCTGCAGCGGCTGGCCACGCAGGCACGCGAGCTCGGCGCGACCGATGCGCAGGCGCGCTTCTACCGCGAACTGGCGCGCACCGACCGCGCCAATGCCGATTTCTGGAACCGGCAGCTCGCCGAGATCGCGGTCTCCGGCGGCAACTACCGCGACGCCGCGCGCGCGCTGTTCGCGGCCCAGGCCCGCGCCGGCACGCTGGCCGAGCAGCGCGCGCTGTTCCTGAAAGCCGTGCAGACGCTGCAGTCCGGCAACCTGCTGGACGAGGCGCTGGCCGAAGCCGAGCGCCATGCCGGGCGCCTGCTCGACGATCCCGAGGTGCTGCGCTACCTAACGAAGCTGGCGCTGGCGGCCAACCGTCCGGAGCAGGCCGCGCGCTACGTGGAGCGGTTGCTGAAGATGTCTTCATTGCCGCACAGTCCTGCCGCGCAGGCGGCGCGTGCGCTCGCCGCGGCGCAGCCCTGGGCCGCGCAAGGCGTGGTCTTCCTCGACGGCCCGCGCGGGCTGGCGCTGCGCGATGCGCTGCAGGCCGCCGGCATGCTGGACACCCGCAAGGCGGCCGCCAGTGCCACGGACAAGGCCGAAGGCGCCGCTGCGGAGAAGCCCTTCAACGCCGAAGACCATGACCTCGCCTATCGTGTCTTCCTCGCCGCCGGCAAGCTCGACCAGGCCCAGCGCGTGGCCGAGACCGCCGTGCGCAGGCTGCCCGGCGACCTGCTCTGGCGCGAGCGCCTGGCGCAGGTGGCCGAATGGAACCGCCACCCCGCCGTGGCACTGCAACACTGGCTGGCGTACGCGCAGGCCAGCAACGACGAGCGGGCCTGGGACCATGTGCTGCGCCTGGCGCCGGGCCTGTCGGACGACGCCGCTCACCTGCTCGCGCTGCGCCACCGCGCGCGTGCCGGCGACCCACGCACCGTGGATGCGGTGGTCGCCGCCTACGAGCGCCTGGGCGAGCCGGAACAGGCCATGGCCTTTCTGGACGGCCTCAGCCGCGGCCCCAATGCGCGCGAGATCATGGAACGCAACGCGGCACTGGCCGAGCGCGCCGGCAAGGACGGGCGTGCCTTTGCGCTTTACACCGAGCTGCAGGAGCGCTTCGGCCAGCGCCCCGCGTATGCGCTCAAGCTCGCCAATTTCAACTATGTGCATGGGCGCCTGAGGCAGGCGCTGGATGCCATGCTGGTTGCACGCGCTGCCGCCGGCACAGCCCAGGGCGACGCGCTCTACTGGCGCACCTTCACCGAACTGGCCAGGCTGAACCAGCGCGACGACCTGCTCGACGAGGGCTATCGCAAGCTGACGGCATCGATCTCCGGCCCGCAGGAGGACCAGTGCCGGCGCCTGCCCGAAGGCGGCCTGCGCAGCGACTGCGAGGACGCGCAAACCAACGTGCAGGAACGCGACCTGGCCAACCTGCTGGCGTACTACGACCGCAGCCCGATCGATGCCGGCCGCATCGCGGAAGCCTACTGGCGCAAGCACGGCAGCCAGGAGGCGCTGGAGCTGACGGTGTACTACTACACCCAGGCGCGCGCCTGGCCGCGTGTCGAGCGCTTGCTGGCCAGCCTGACGCCGGCGCAGTTGCAGGCGTCCGAGCAATCGGGCCGCTTCCTGACCTACCGCGCCGAATACCTGCGCGCCATCGGCCAGCGCGAGCGCTCGATGGCCGACCTGCGCCGTGCCGCCAACCTGCCGGAAGCCAGCAGCCAGGCGCTGGGCGCGCTGCTGTGGGCGCAGGTCGACATCGGTACCGATAGCGAAGTGCGCGCACTGATGCGCCGCCTGAAAAGCGAGGCCGAAGACAGCCCCGACCTGTGGGGCGCGTTCGCCGCCGGCCATATGCGCTTCCAGGACGGCCGGTCGGCGCTGCACTACCTGCGCAAGCTCAACGACGGCAAGCAGGCCGATCCGCTCTGGCTGGGCCTGACCGCGGATGCGTACGAGGCCATCGGACAAACCGACACCGCCTGGCGCATCCGCCGCCAGGCGTGGGTGGCGTTGCATCATGGCTGGGCCGAAGGCGGCCGCATGCATGCGCGGCTGCGCGCCGATGACGAAGACGATGCCGTGGCCGAGGGCGACGAGCCGGGCCTGCCCTCGCGCGCCGAACTGCGCCGCCAGACCGTGGCGCTGGGGCAGGTGTTCGCCTCGGGCGACGTGTCGCGTGCGCTGGTGATCCAGATGCTGCGCGATGACCGGGCTGCCACGGCGCAGGCGCGCAACGCGCCGCGACCCGCCGGTGCGAAGTCGAAGCTGGGCGATATCGCCGGCCTGCCGCCGCTGGACGTGGCGCCGCCCGCGGCCGTGGTGCAACGCGAGGCCGCGCGCGAAGCGGCCTTGTCCGCCGCCGGCCGCGACGTGGCGCTGGCCTGGGCCCTGTCGTCCGAGGCCAACCCGCTGGCGCGCGCCTGGCTCGCCAGGCACTACGCGCGCACGCTGACGCGCCCGGCCTATGCCGAGATCGCGCTGGCGCTCGACAGCAACGACATGGAGGCGCTGGATCGCGTGCTGGAACGCCAGGCCGGCCGCGTGCCGGTGACGAACCAGATCGAGGCCAACCTGCGCCTGGACCGCCTCGGCGCCGCGCAGACGCTGGCGTTCGACACCCAGGAGGTGGCGCGCACCGACGACGCGCTGCAGGAAACCCTGCAGGACGCGCTGCTCTACAACGCCCAGGCGATCGAGCCGCGCGTCAGCTTTACGCACCAGAAGCCGCTGGAATACACCGAAGGCAGCTTGGCCGGCGGCGTGCGCCTGTGGGATGGCTATGACCTGAACCTGCGCGGCAGTTGGCGCGACCAGCGCAGCACGGACCCCACGCAGCTGGTGAACGTGCCGTCGTCCGACCGGCGCGCTGACCTGTCGCTGGGCTATCAAGACAACGGCAAGCGCTGGCGTGCCACGGCGGGCTACCGCGAAGGCCTGGACACCATGGCCACCGCGCGCTTCTTCGGCGAGTGGAACCGGCAGGGCCGCCTGCAGTTCAGCACGCTGGCAGGGCTGAACCAGCCCGCGGACGAATCCGCCGCGCTGCGCGTGGGCGGGGCCAAGGACGTGGCCGCACTGGGCGCGATTTACCGCACCGGGCTGCGCGAGTTTGTCGGCGGCCGCATCGAGTACAGCAGCTTCCGCGGGCAGGACCGCAGCGCGCTGGGGCATGGCATCGTCTATGACGTCGAGGCCGGCTACAAGATCCGCACCGCGTATCCTGACTACACCGTGCGCGTGGTTGGCACGCATGCCAGCTACAGCGCCAACGGCGGCAGCCTGACGCCGCGCATGGCCTCGCTGGTGCCGGCCGGGGACGCGGCCACGCCCGGCTTCTACATGCCGCAGGGCTTCACCCAGGCGGGCGTGCTGTTCGGCTTCGGCACCGAACTGCTGGACGACTACACGCGCAAGTGGCGCCCGTTCGGCGAAGTCGGGTTGCTGCGCGACACGCGCGCACGCCAGAACTTCCGCGTGCAGCTGGGGCTGGCCGGCTCGGTGTTCGGCAACGACCACCTGTCGCTGTTCGTCTCGCACGAGACCGCGGCGCGCAACGGCGGCGTGCCGCTGACGGAACTGGGAATGCGCTACCGCTGGCTGTACTGAGCTGGCGCGGGCATGCGGGGATCGGCTGACAACAGGATATGGATCAAGGGAAAAAGGGGAAAACGATGAGCAACGAGACCAGGGAATCGGCGGGCAAGGCAATGAGGCGGCTGGCCGCATGGTGCGGCGCGCTAGGCGCGGCGCTGTGGCTGGCGGGCTGCGCGGTGACGGACGTGGGCCGCGCGCCGCAGCTCGCGCGTGGCGAAACCATCGCCGTGCTGCCGATCGTCAACTACACCGAGACGCCGCAGGCCGGCCTGCGTGCCGAGGCGATTGCCGAGAGCCTGCTCAAGACCGGCGGCGTGGCCAGCCTCAAGCGCTATCCGGCCAGCCTCAACCCGGAAACGCTGTTCGAGCCTGCCGAGCGCGAGGCCGTGGGCAAGGCGCTGGAATGGGCGCGTGCCGAGAAGGCGCGCTATGCGCTGACCGGGGCGGTGCAGGAATGGCGCTACAAGGTCGGCGTCGACGGCGAGCCGGCGGTGGGCATCTCGCTGCAGCTGCTGGACGTGGCCAGCGGCGAGGTGGTCTGGTCGGCCACCGGCAGCGACAGCGGCTGGAGCCGCGCCTCGCTGTCGGGCACCGCGCAGAAGCTGCTGCGCCGCCTGCTGGCGCCGCTGATGCAAGGCTGAGGTGCCAGCGCGAAGCACGACAATGCCGCGGGCACGCGGCAATCCGGTTGAAGCAAGGGGATAAGCGTGGCCAACACGGCTGACAACACATATCGCGCGCGGCAAGGGCAGGGCATCGGCATGGGCGGGCGCTATGCGCGCCTGCTGGCGCCCGCGGTCAACGGGCGCGCGGCCGTGGTCGAACTGGTGGTGGCGATGCTGCTGGCGATGGGGCTGGCCTGGCTGGTGCTGCCGCAGAACCCGCTGCTGCTGGGCCTGGGCTTTCCATGGGCCTGGCTGCTGCCGGTGATCCTGGCGCTGCGCTATGGCACGCTGATCGGCGTGGGCAGCGTGCTGATGCTGCTGGGCGGGTGGTTCTTCTTCCAGCAGGCCGGCGCGATCAGCGACCCGTTCCCGCGCATGTTCTTCCTGGGCGGGCTGCTGCTGGTGCTGGTGGCCGGGCAGTTCGGCGATATCTGGGGCACGCGCCTGGCGCGCGCCCGCGCGGTCAACCGCTACCTGGACGAGCGCCTGGCGGCGCTGACCAAGAACCACTACCTGCTGCGCATCTCGCACGCGCGGCTGGAGAACGACCTGCTGGCGCGGCCGACCACGCTGCGCGACACGCTGTCGCAGCTGCGCGGCGTGGCGCAGGACGAGGCGGTGCGCACCGGCCAGCCCCTGGCCGGCGCGCAGCCGATGCTGCAGGTGGTGGCGCAGGCGTGCCAGCTCGAAGCCGCCGCGCTCTACGCGTGCGATGGCGACAAGATCGACCCCGCGCCCGCGGCGAGCGTCGGCCCGCTCTTCGCGCTCGACACCGCCGACCCGCTGGTGCGCCACTGCCTGGAGACGCGCCAGCTCGCGCACCTGCGCGCCGAAGGCCTGCAGCATGATGCACAGACCCGCTACGTGGCGGTGGCGCCGGTGCTGGCGGGCTCCGACCACCTGATCGGCGTGCTGGTGGTCGAGCGCATGCCGTTCCTGTCGCTGACCTATGAAAACCTGCAGATGCTGATGGTGCTGCTGGGCTTCTACGCCGATGGCGTCGAGCATGCCGGCGCCACCCGCGCGATCCAGGCAGCGGCGCCGGGCTGCCCGTACGCGTTCGCGCTCGATTACGCGCGGCTGTCGCGGCTGCGGCGCGAGACCGGCATCGACAGCTCGGTGGTGGCGCTGGTGTTCGACCTGGACCCCGAGCGCGATGCGCTGTTCGATCAGGTAGTGCGCAGCCGGCGCGCGCTGGATGTGGCGTGGCCGGTGGTCAACAGCCATCACCGCGCCATGCTGACGCTGATGCCGCTGTCCGATGCGCAGGCGGTTTCCGCGTATCTGGTGCGTATCGAAGACATGCTGCGCGCGCAGTTCGGCACCGATTTCACCAGCGCGGGCATCGGCGTCTATACGCTGGCCGTGCCTGGCAGCGGCTCGGAAGATGCGCTGCTCAAGCTGCTGCACCGCGCCCAAGTGGACGGCGAGATGGCACAGACGAAGCTGCCGGCCGGGGAAGTCCCCCATGTTTAAGCTCGGCGCCGGCGGCCTGGCCGCCCAACTCGCCGCGCTGGCCTTGCTGGCCCGCGCCGGCACCAGTACCGCGCTGCTGCTGGCCTTTGTCGGCATGCAGGCGGTGGCGGCCGCGCTGACCGCGCTGGTGCTGTGGCGCCTGCTGCCGCGGCGCATGCGCGTGCCATTCGCGTGGAGCTACGGCTTTCTCGCGCTGTTCTGCTTTTTCGTGCCGCTGGGCGGCGTGCTGGTGTGGTTTGGCAGCTATCTGTTCTCGAAATTGTTCCCACGACGCACGGACGCCAGCGGCATCGGCACCGTGGGCCTGCCCGAGTTCGTCACGCACCTGATGGCGCGCGTCACGCACGGCGGCGGCGCGCGGCTGCGCGCGCAGCTGGGCAACGCGCGCGCGCCGCTGCCTGAACGCCTGACCGCGCTGGTGGCGATGCAGTCGATGCCGGCGCGCACCGCCAGCCCCGTGCTGCGCGAGCTGCTGGCCGACAGCGCCGACGATATCCGCCTGCTCGCCTACGGCATGCTGGACGGCGCCGAGAAGCAGCTGACCCAGCAGATCCTGGCCGAGCTGCCGCGGCTGGAAAGCGCCGCCAGTGCCGCCGAGCGCGCCGAGATCAACAAGCGCCTGGCCGATCTCTACTGGGAGCTGATCTACCAGAACCTGGTGCAGGGCGACGTGTACCGCTACACGGCCAGCCAGGTCGAGCGCTATGCCGGCGCGGCGCTGGAGCACGACGACAGCAACGCCTCGCTGTGGTACATGCGCGGCCGGTTGGCGCTGGCGCGCAACGCCCCGCGCGAGGCGCGCGAATGGCTGCAGCGCGCCGAATCCCTCGGCTTTGCGCGCGAACGCGTGCTGCCGCTGCTGGCCGAAGCCGCCTACCTGGAACGCGACTACGCCGCGGTGCGCCAGCTGATGGCATCGTTCGACAGTCCCTCGCCGCTCCCGCTGGTGCGGCCCCTGCTGCGTTACTGGCAATCATGAGCGAGATCCTGCTGAGAGGGACGTTGGCCGACGTCATGCTGCTGCTCGAAGGCACCTTCCCTTATGTGAGCGGCGGCGTGTCGAGCTGGGTCAACCAGATGATCCGCGCGTTCCCTGACGTGCGCTTCGGCATCGTCTTTATTGGCAGCCGGCGCCAGGACTATCGCGACATGGCCTACCAGCTGCCGCCCAACGTGGTCCACCTGGAAACCCATTTCCTGTACGACTTCCCGCCGCCGCCGATGATCCACGGCAGTTCCGGCGATCCCGCCGCGTTCGACGCCTCGGACCGGCTGCACGACCTGCTGCGCCAGCCCGGCCACGAAGCCGAGGCCGGCGCCATGATCCGCGCGCTGATGCCGGCGCTGCGGGAGGGCGGGGCGCTGGGCGAAGACGCCTTCCTGTACAGCCGCCGCGCCTGGCAGACCATCACCGACCAGTACCGGCGCTTCTGCACCGACCCGTCGTTCACGGACTATTTCTGGACCGTGCGCATCATGCACAAGCCGCTGTGGCAGCTGATGCGCATTGCCGACGGCCTGATCCCGGCGCGGGTCTACCACACCGTTTCCACCGGCTACGCGGGCTTTCTCGGCGCGCTGCTGCGCCACCGCAACCAGCGCCCGCTGCTGGTGTCGGAGCACGGCATCTACACCAAGGAACGCAAGATCGACCTGTTCCAGAGCCAGTGGATCCGCGACAACCGCAATGTGTTCGAGCGCGACATCTCCCAGATCAGCTACTTCCGCGAGCTGTGGGTGCGCTTTTTCGAGACGCTGGGGCGGGTTTGCTATGACGCCGGCGACGATATCGTCGCGCTGTACGAAGGCAACCGGCGCCGCCAGGTGCTCGACGGCGCGCCCGAGGCGCGCACGCGCAGCATCCCCAACGGCATCGACCTGCCGCGCTTGTCCAAACTGCGCGACCTGCGCAAGCCGGGCGTGCCGCCGGTGCTGTGCCTGATCGGCCGGGTGGTGCCGATCAAGGACGTCAAGACCTTCATCCGCGCGATGTTGACCGTGGTGCGCGAGTACCCGGAGGCCGAAGGCTGGATCGCCGGCCCGGAGGACGAGGATCCGGAATACGCGCGCGAATGCCGCAGCCTGGCGCAGAGCCTGGGACTGGGCGACAAGGTCAGGTTCCTGGGCTTCCAGCGCATCGACGCGCTGCTGCCGCAGGTGGGCGTGCTGGTGCTCAGCTCGATCAGCGAGGCGCTGCCGCTGGTGGTGCTCGAAGGCTTTGCCGCCGGCGTGCCGTGCGTGACCACCGACGTGGGCTCCTGCCGCGAGCTGCTGTTCGGCCTGCCCGGCGAGGATGCCGCGCTGGGCGCCGCCGGTGGCGTGGTCCGCATTGCCGACCCCGCGGCGCTGGCCGGCGAGGCCCTGGCGCTGCTGAAAGACCCGGCGCGCTGGCAGGCGGCGCAGGCGGCGGGCGTTGCCCGCGTGGAGCGCTACTACACCCAGCAACGCATGGTGGGCAGCTACCGCGACCTGTATCAACGGCTGATGGCGCAACCCGACGGCGCCGGGCATGACCGGCACGGCGGCGGCAAGCCCGCGCGCTGCCCGGTCCACGGAGGAGCCTGAGCATGGCGGGCATTGGATTCGAGCTGCGCAAGATGCTGCGCCGGGACAACCTCTACGGCATGCTGGGCGCCTATGCGTACGCGGGCATCATCAGCTCCGGGCCGTGGATCCTGTCGATCGTCGGCATCCTGCTGATCGGCATGCTGAGCCTGCCCTTCGTGGTGCCGGGCACGCTGATCACGCAGTTCCAGGTGTCGGTGACCTACCTGATCGCGGGCAGCCTGATCCTGACCGGGCCGATGCAGCTGTCGTTCACGCGCTTTACCTCGGACCGGCTGTTCGAGAAGCGCGACCACCTGGTGTTGAGCAACTACCACGCGGTGGCGCTGCTGGTGACGGTGCTGTCGGGCGGCATCGGCCTGGCCTGCGCGGTGCTCAGCTTCGGCGAGCAGTCGGTGCTGTACCGGCTGCTGATGGTGGCCGGCTTCGTGGTGCTGAGCAATATCTGGATCGCCGCGATCTTCCTGTCCGGCATGAAGCAGTACAAGGCCATCGTCTGGACCTTCCTGCTCGGCTACGCGATCTCGGTGGGCGCCGCGCTGGCGCTGCGCGGCCGCGGGCTGGAGGGGCTGCTGGGCGGCTTCGTCGCCGGGCAGCTGTGCCTGCTGACCGGCATGGTGACGCTGATCTACCGCAACTACACCAGCCGCCAGTTCATGACGTTCGAGGTGTTCGAGCGTCGCTACGCCTACCCCAGCCTGGTGGCGATCGGCCTGCTGTACAACCTCGGCATCTGGATCGACAAGTTCATGTTCTGGTACGCGCCGTCCACCGGGCAACAGGTGATCGGGCCGCTGCATGCGTCGATCATCTACGACATCCCGGTGTTCCTGGCCTACCTGGCGATCATCCCGGGCATGGCGGTGTTCCTGGTGCGCATCGAGACCGATTTCGTCGAGTACTACGATGCGTTCTACAACGCGGTGCGCGGCGGCAGCTCGCTCGAGCATATCGAGGACATGCGCAACACCATGGTCCAGACCATCCGGCTGGGGCTGTACGAGATCGTCAAGGTGCAGGCCATCGCCGCGCTGCTGCTGTTCGTGGTGGGCGCGTGGGTGCTGCGGCTGCTGGGCATTTCCGAGCTGTACATGCCGCTGCTGTACGTGGACGTGATCGGCGCCAGCCTGCAGGTGGTGCTGCTGGGGGTGCTCAACATCTATTTCTACCTGGACCGGCGCCGCGAGGTGCTGCTGCTGACGGCCAGCTTCGTGGTGCTGAACTGCGCGCTGTCGGCGCTGACGCTGCGGCTGGGGCCGGCCTGGTATGGCTACGGGTTTGCGGTATCGCTGCTGGTCGTGGTGGCGCTGGCGCTGTACCTGCTGGACCGCAAGCTGGACCGTCTGGAGTACGAAACCTACATGCTGCAGTAGCAGCCATGCCGAAGCGCGATCGCAGCATGGACCGCGCAGATCCCGGGGCGATCGCTGGCGGATCGGCGCAGTTGGCGCGCCTACCCCAACGGAAGTCTCGACGGCGGGGGCTGCGATTGGGTAACATTGCGGCAGCCGGCGGGCTTCGGCCTGGCCCGTCGGATCAGATCGACGGCCGCGCCCCCTCGCGGGGATGAAACAAGGAATGGACTTGCCGGCCGAGCCGTCGACATGCCGTGGCAGAGACCGCAGTTGCAGTCGGAAGCTGGCAGAAGGATGTAGAGGTATGCGTATTGCCTCCGTGGAGGATGATCCGGATCAGGCCGAACTGATCCGGGAGATATTGGGCGAGGCCGGCTTCGAGTGCGAGTCCTTCGCCAACGGCGCCGACCTGCTGCGCGCGCTGCGCGAGCGCGCCTACGACCTGCTCATGGTCGACTGGCAGCTGCCCGGCACCAGCGGCTACGAACTGGTCAGCTGGGTGCGGCAGAAGTCCGGCAACATGCCGCCGATCCTGTTCGTCACCAGCCGTACCGACGAGGCCGACATCGTCGCGGGCCTCACCGTCGGCGCCGACGACTACATGCTCAAGCCCATCCGCGCCGGCGAACTGATCGCCCGCGTGCGCTCGCTGCTGCGCCGCGCCTATCCCGAGGCTGCACAGGAAGTCGAGCTGATCCGGCGCGGCAACTACACCGTCGATCCACGCACGCGCACCATCTCCATCGGCGGCCAGCCGGCCCTGCTGTCACCGCGCGAGTACGAGCTGGCGCTGTTCCTGTTCCGCAATACCGGCCGCCTGCTGGCGCGCGAGGTGGTGGAGCAGGCCGTCTGGGGCCGCGCCATGGGCGCGGGCTCGCGCACGCTCGACACGCATATCTCGCGGCTGCGCCTGAAGTTGGCGCTGCGCGCCGACAACGGCGTGCGGCTGACATCCGTGTATTCGCACGGCTACCGGTTTGAAGAAATCTCCGCGGCCGACGCTGAGGCCGGGGCGGATGCGTAAGTGGATGGGTGAGTGGATGGGTAGGCGGATGAAGGTGGCTGTGCTGGCCTGGCTGTTCGGCGCGGGGATTTCGGTCCAGCAGGCCCAGGCCGGCCCGGCGGGCGCGGAAGGTGCCGATTTTCTCTACCTGGTGGAGCCGGGCGATACGCTGATCGCGCTGGCCGAGCGCTATATGGCCTCGGCCGACGGCTGGCGCACGCTGCAGCGCCTGAACGGCGTGGCCGACCCATACCGGCTGGTGCCCGGCTCGCGGCTGCGCATCCCGCTGAGCCAGATTCCGGAACAGGCGGCCTCGGCACGCGTGGTCTATGTGCAGGGCGAGGTCCGGGCCAACGGCCGGCCGGTGCAGGTGGGCATGACGCTGGACGAGGCGGCGCGCATCGAGACGCCCGCGGGTGGCTCGGTCACGCTCGAGCTGCCGGACCGCACCCGCGTCACGCTGCCGCCGGCCACCGCGGTGGTGGTGCGGCGCCTGCGCACGTTCGCGCGCAGCGGGCTGACCGATACCGTGATCCGCATCGAGAAGGGTGCCGCCGATACGCGCGTAGCGCCCGAAGGCGGCGGTGTCGGCCGCTTCGAGCTGCATACGCCGATGATGGTGACCGGCGTGCGCGGCACCCGCTATCGTGTCTCGGCCGACGCCGAAGGCAGCCGCAGCGAGGTGCTGGAAGGCCGTGTCGGCGCCAGCGCGGCGCGCGGCGCCCGCGCGGCGGCGGATCGCGCCATGACGGCGGCAGCATCGGTCGGCGCCGGCTACGGCATTGGCGTGACGGTCAATGGCCGGCTGTCGCATCCGGTGGCGCTGCTGCCGGCGCCGGCCTTGCTGCCGCCGGACGATACCGTGCTCGGCCCCGCCTTCGACGCAAGCTGGCAGCCGGTGGCGGGCGCCACGGCCTACCGCGTGGCGGTGGCGCGCGACGCGGCGCTGAGCGAACTGGTCTGGACCGGCATCTCCACCGCTACCACCGCCCGGGTCGAGGGCCTGCCCGAAGGCACCCTCTACCTCAGCGTCAGCGCCGTGGATGCGCACCAGCTGACCGGCCACGGCGCGCAGGCGCCGGTGTCCGTGCGCCTGAATCCGCCGGCCCCGTTCACGCTGCAGCCCGCCGCCGATGCGGTGCGGTATGCCGAGGCGGTGGCCTTCGAATGGGCCGCGGTGCCGGGCGTGGCGCGCTACGAACTGGCGCTTGCCGCCGATGCCGGCTTCACGCGGCAGGCCGCGCTGCACCCGGCCGCACAACCCGCCGCCGCGCTGCCGCTGGCGTCGGGCCGCTGGTGGTGGCGCGTGCGCAGCGTGGACGGCGCTGGCCGCCCGGGTCCGTGGTCGGCGCCGGTCGCCTTCACCGTTGAGCCGGCGCCGCCGGTGCCGACCCTGCAGGACGACGGCAGCACGCTGCATATCGGCTGGCGCGGGGATAGCAGCACCGGTTACCGCGTGCAGGTGTCGGCGGACGCCGGCTTCGCCAAGCTGCTGGCCGACGAGCACACCGCCGCCAACGCTATCGACCTGCCACGCCCGGAGGCGGGCGTCTACTACGTGCGGATCGCGCGCGCGGCACCGGGCACGGCCCCGGACCCCGCGGCATTCTCCGCGCCGCAGCGCATCGAAATCTTCGCCTACCTGCGCGATGGCCAGGGCGCTGCGATCGGTGGCATGGGCGCGGGCGACCGGGTCGACGGCGGTGACCGCATCCGGCTCCGCTGACGCCGCGGGCACGGGTGCGCCCGCGCCGGGCCGCGCCTTTGGGCGCCGCACGCTGATCGAATGGTGCCTGCTGGCCGCGGCCGTGCTGGCACTGGTGGCGCTGGCCGCGCGCGAGGGCTGGACCGAGCGCGCCGACCTGGCCGCCTACGACATCGCCATCGGCGCACAGCACCATCCCGCCCGCGACGATATCGTCATCGTTGCCATCGACGACGCCAGCATCACGGCCATCGGCCGCTGGCCGTGGCGCCGCGCGGTGCTGGCGCAACTGGTCGAGCGCATTGCCGCCGGCGGCCCGCGCGTGATCGGCGTCGACGTGATCCTGTCCGAGCGCGACAGCCGCTACCCGCAGGACGACGCGGTGCTGGCGCGCAGGCTGGCGCAGGCCGGCAACGTGGTGCTGCCGGTGGTGGCCGAGCATGCCGGCGCCGGCATGCTGGTGCGCTACCCGCTGGCGGGCCTGGGCGCGACGGTGGGCCATATCAACATGGTGGTCGATACCGACGGCGTGGCGCGCCAGGTCTACCTGCGCGAAGGGCCGCACCCGGTGCAGGCCGCTGGCGTGCCGCACCTGGCCGCGGTGATGGCGGAGTTCGGGCGCGCGCCGCGCCCGCTCGACAGCTACCGCCAGGAGCGCGCGCAGACCACCGAAGGCAACGGCTGGGAACGCCGCGGCCGCTTGCGCATCCCTTATGCGGGCCCGCCAGGCACCTTTGCGCGCGTGTCCGCGCGCGACGTGCTGGAAGGCCGCGCCGATCCGGCACGCTTTGCCGGCAAGGCCGTGCTGATCGGCGCCATGGCCACCGGCATGGGCGACGTGCTGCCCACGCCGGTCTCGCGCGACGGCCGCGGCATGAGCGGCGTCGAGATCCTGGCCAACACGCTGCAGGCGCTGACCGATGGCGACGCCATCGTGGCCGTGCCGCGCGGCTGGCAGCTCGCCGGCAGCTTGCTGGCGGTGCTGCTGGCGGCGCTGGCGGCACTGCGGCTGCCCCCGCACGGCGCGCTGGTGGCCACCGGGCTGCTGCTGGCGGGCCTGCTGGGCGGCTCGCTGGTGCTGCTGGCGCTGGCGCGGCTGTGGTTCGCGCCGGCGGCGGCGGTGCTGGGCTGCCTGCTGTTCTACCCGCTGTGGAGCTGGCGCCGGCAGGAAGCGGCGCTGCGCTTCCTGTCCGACGAACTGGCGCGGCTGGAGCGCGAACCCGGCCTGATGCCCGTGCCGCGCCACACCGGCGCCACGCTCGACAGCCGCATGCGCGCGGTCTACGGCATCAGCGCACGGCTGCGCGGCGTGCGCCGCTTCCTCTCCGACGGCCTGGAAAGCCTGCCTGATGCCACCGCGATCTGCGACCTGGACGGTGGCGTGATGCTGGCCAACCGCCGCTGCGTGGCGCTGGCGCCCACGGCGCTGGGCGGCGAGCCTGGACCCGCCGCAGGCGATGCCGGCCCGCCGCGCCCCGCCATCCGCGCCGTGATCGAGGCGCTGTTCCCCGCACCGGCGCCGGCGCTGGCGTACTGGCAGGCGCTGCACGAGCGCCACGCGCGCGCCAGCACGGCCCCCGCACAGGTCCCCGAAGGCGGCATCGAGGTCGCCGGCCGCGGCGACCGCCGTTACCTGCTCCATGGTGCGCCGCTGCACGGTGATTCGGGCGCCGTGGCCGGCCTGATCGTCAGCGTCACCGACATCACGGCGATCCGAGTCGCCGAGCGCCAGCGCGAGCAGATGCTGCGCTTCCTGTCGCACGACATGCGCTCGCCGCAGGCCTCGATTCTGGCGCTGATCGAATTGCACGGGCGGCGCAACCGCGATGATGGCGCTGCCACGGCCGCTGACGCCAGCGTGCTGTCCCGCATCGCCGCCCACGCGCGCCGCACCATGATGCTGGCCGATGATTTCATCAGCGTGGCGCGTGCCGAATCGAAGTCGCTGGCGTTTATGGAGGTGGAGCTGGGCAGCCTGGTGCTCGATGCCACCGATCAGCTATGGGCGCTGGCCAACGCGCGCGATGTGCTGCTGCAGATCGACCTGCCGGATGAGCCCGCGGTGATGCAGGGCGAGCCTGCGCTGCTGGTGCGCGCTATCGCCAACCTGGTCAGCAACGCTATCAAGTTCAGTCCGCGAGGCCGGCCCGTGACGGTATCGCTGGCGTGTGAGCCGCGGCATTTCGTCATCGCCGTGCGGGACCATGGCCCCGGCATCGCGCCGGCCGAGCAGGCGCGGTTGTTCGAGCCTTTTGCGCGGCTGCACGAAGGTCAGCAGGAGGCGCCCAATGGCGCTGGCCTGGGGCTGGTGCTGGTGCGCGCTGTGGCCGAGCGGCATGGGGGCAAGGTTGAGGTGCAGAGCGCGGCTGGCGCGGGGGCCGTGTTCCGGGTCGTGCTGCCCTTGGCCTGAGTGGCTGCGCTTAGCCTCAATAGCGCCCGCAGACACAATTGTTGCCATTCGCTAATGGCGGATTTGCGTAGGATCGAATCGCTGCTGGAGCCGCATCCGGTGGTGTTCACGCCCACGCCAGCTCCCCCAATGGCAGTACCTGGCGTGGGTGGTTTTTTTTGGGGCTCTTCGCTGGATAGCGGGGGCTTTGCCTGCGGGTTGCATCTGGTAGCTGCTCGATGGCTCTCGCCGCTGGTGACATGTTGTCGTTGTTTGAACCGCTTGGTTCCGCCCTCCTGGGCGGGTTACTTTTTGTCCGAGCGACAAAAAGTAACCAAAAAAACGCGTCGCCTGCGGCTGGCCTTTATCAAGGAGGCGGCATGGGGGCGGGCGGCGGTGATTTCCGTTTTGGCGAGGTCGCGATTCCAGCCCGCTACGCCAGGTGAGTCAGTGGCGGTGCCTTGCGAAGACCGACTTTTGAACGATCCCCATGCAGGGTGGTGGCCGCCTTCTAACCACCGTATCGCATCAACGCCTGCGGCTGCGCTTCGCGCGGCGTCCGGGTCCTAATGGTTGGGATGCGCCTGCCTGTGGCAACCTCATGGGTGACAAACGAGTTCAATCACATGGGTAACACTCTGAGGCCCGGATAGCTAAGGTAGAAACCTGTTACCTATGTGCTTGAACTGTTTTGTCACCTGTGTCGGTGAACTGTACCGGCCTACCAGGGCGGGAATCTGATGCGCCTGCGAGCAGCGCAGCCGTAGGCGTTCACGCGATGCCCTTGTTAGAAGGCGGCCACCACCCTGCATGCGTTCAAAAGTGGGCCTTCGCCAGGCACTGTCACTGACTCACCGCGCGTAGCAGGGTCGAACGGCTGACCCCATAGAACGGAAATCACCGCCGCCCGAACCACCAGCGCCGTCTCCTTGATAGCCAGCCGCTCAGGCGACGCGCTTTGGGTTTCTTTTGTTGCTCGGACAAAAGATGGAATGAACGCGCCCCGGCCTCGGCGCGGAGCTCGGCAAGCCATGGTGGGGATGTATCACAGGAAGGGGCGGGTCCCCCATCGCGAAACGGCATCGATGTGCCAGAGTGGAAGTTCACACAGTCCACACAGGATGGAGGGACCCGAAATGAATACTACGATCTACGGTCTGGACATTGCAAAGACTACTTTCCAACTCTATTGGGTCGAATCCAACGGCAAGTGTTTCAATCGTCGCTTCAGCCGGCAGAAACTGATTGAGTTCCTCGCCAAGCGTGAGCCTGGACGGGTGGCGCTCGAAGCGTGCGGCAGCGCTCACTGGTGGGCCCGCCAGCTGCGCAGCCTCGGCCACGAACCGGTGCTGCTGCACCCCAACTACGTGCGTCCGTTTGTCCAGACCAACAAGACCGAGGCCACCGACGCCAAGGCTATCTGGACCGCGGCGCAGCAGCCCGGCATGCCCGTCGTTGCCCCCAAGACCGAGCCGCAGCAGTCCCTGCTCAGCCTGCACGCACTGCGCCAGCTGCGCGTGAAGATGCGCACCATGCTGGTCAACCAGTTGCGCGGCATGTTGTTCGAATTCGGCGTCCACTTCCCCCGCGGACTGCGTACCGGCCTGCAGGAAATCGTGCAACACATGGCCGACATCGAGCAGAGCGTGCCGCCCATGCTGTTCGAGTTCGTGCACGAACAATTGCAAAGCATCGAACGGCTCGATGAGGAGATTGCCCGCCTCGACCAGCGTATCAACGCCTGGGGCCGGCAGAACCGGGCTTGCCAGACCATTCTCGCCATCCCGGGTATCGGCATGCACACCGCCACGGCCATGGTTGCCACAATTGGCGACGTCCACACCTTCAAGTCCGGACGGCAACTGGCGACCTATCTTGGCCTGGTGCCTAAACAAACCGGCACCGGCGGCAAGGTCTGGCTCGGTGGCATCAGCAAACGCGGCGACCCCTACCTGCGCACCTTGCTCATTCACGGCGCTCGGGTCGTGCTGAGCCATCTGCGCAGAAAGAATCAGCCCGGCTGGCCTCTGACGCTCGCGCAGCGACGCCCCATCAACGTCGTGGCCGTCGCCATGGCCAACAAGATGGCACGCACGGTCTGGGCCCTCCTGGCGCATGACCGGGCTTATGACCGCGACTACGTCCCGGTCAGGCCTGCCTGATGGCAGGCCGGGCTCGCAGAGAAGGAAAGCAGGACCGTCCACAGGTTGCGACGGTGACCCTACACCCGAAACATCAACACAAACCGCGTCCTCCCGCCCACCGACTCCACCGCAACACTCCCGCCATGCGCAGCCATAATCGCCTGCGTAATCGCCAACCCCAACCCCGCCCCATCCGAATCCGGCCGCGCCCGCGACTTGTCCGCGCGGAAAAAGCGATCGAACAGCGACGGCAGCAGCTCAGCCCGAATGGTCTCGCCTTCATTCTCGACAACCACCGCCACCGCATCGGCGCGCGGCGCGATCTCCACCACGATGCCTTTGCCCGCGGGCGTATGCCGCAGCGCATTCGAAAGCAGATTGCTGAGCGCGCGCCGCAGCATCAGCCGGTCGCCGGTGATGCGCGCGCTGCCACGCTGCTGCAGTCGCACGCCCTTGTCCTCCGCCAGCGCATCGTAGAACTCGAACAACGCGGCGACTTCCTCCGCGACCTCGATGCGCTCCGCGTTCGGCAACGTGATGCCGTGCTCCATCTTGGCCAGGTAGAGCATGTCCGACACCATGCGCGCCAGCCGTTGCAGCTCCTCTGCGTTCGACGTCAGCACGTCGCGGTACCTGGCCGCATTGCGCGGCTGCGACAGCACCACGTGGGTCTGCGTCATCAGGTTGGTCAGCGGCGTGCGCAGTTCATGCGCCAGGTCCGACGAGAACTCCGAGAGCCGGTTGAAATCGCTCTGCAGGCGTTCGAGCATGGCATTAAGCGTCGCGGCCAGGTCCGCCATTTCCACCGGCACGGCCTCGACCGGCATGCGCTCATCGAGCTTGTGCGCGGTGACCGTGCGCGCGCGCGAGGCCATGGTGCGCAGCGGCGCCAGCCCGCGCCGGGCCGCCCACCAGCCGAGCAGGCCGCTGGCCAGCGCGGCCAGCGCCGTGTAGAAGGCCAGCGATTGCCGGAACGCATGCATGAAATGGGCGTGCAGCGCGGTGTCCATGCCGACCACGATCTGCAGCCGTTCCGGCTGGGCGCCCGGCACCGGTGCCACCGCGCGCATGCCGCGGTAAGTCTGTCCCTGCTGCTCCCAGGCGAAGATATCGCGGTCCGCCGGCAGCTTCGCAGCGGCGGACCGCGCGATGCCGAAGTCGAACGCCTGCGTGGCATACACGCTGTTGCCGTCGGCGGTGCGCACCTCGGCGACGAATCCCGGATGGTGCTCCAGCGTCTGCGCCAGGCGCTGCGGCACGGCGCTCGCCGGGCCTTCGGTCGCGATCTTCTGGATCAGCCGGACGTTGTCGCCCAGCACGGCGTAGTCCTCGTCGGCAAAATGCCGGTCCATCGCCAGCCAGATCAGCACACCCAGCCCCAGCAGCACCGACGCCGACGACAGCGAGAACAGGATGGTCAGCCGCGCCGTCAGCGACAGGCGGGCGTTCATTCGCCATCCCCCGCCGGCTCCGCCTGTTCCGGCTCCTCCAGCACATACCCCATGCCGCGCACGGTCTGGATCAGCTTGGGCTCGAAGTCGTCGTCGATCTTGGCGCGCAGGCGGCGGATGGCGACGTCGATCACATTGCTGTCGCTGTCGAAGTTCATGTCCCACACCTGCGAGGCGATCAGCGAGCGCGGCAGCACTTCGCCGCGGCGGCGTGCCAGCAGTTCGAGCAGGGCGAACTCCTTGCTGGTCAGCGTGATGCGCCGGCCCCCGCGCGTGGCGCGGCGGCGGGCCAGGTCCAGCACCAGGTCGGCGACCTGGATGCGGTCCAGCGCCACCTGCGCCGTGCCGCGGCGCAGCAGCGTGCGCACGCGCGCCAGCAGCTCGGAGAACGCGAACGGCTTGACCAGGTAGTCGTCCGCGCCCAGCTCCAGGCCCTTGACGCGGTCGGCCACACTGTCGCGCGCGGTCAGGAACAGCACCGGCACGGCGTTCTGCGCCGCGCGCAACGCCTGCACGATGCGCCACCCGTCGACGTCCGGCAGCATCACGTCGAGGATCACCAGGTCATACGGCTCGGTCATCGCCAGATGCTGGCCGTCCAGTCCGTTTGCCACCAGGTCGACGACAAAGCCCGCCTCGGTCAGGCCCTGGCGCAGGTATTCGCCGGTCTTGGACTCGTCTTCCACCACAAGCAGTTTCATCAGCGCCCTTCCTTCCGATCGATCCGGCCCGCCGCGCTGGCAGGGTCCGGCAACTCTACGCCAGCGGCGCGAGCGTCAACATGACGCCAAGATTACCGGATTGTCATGTCCAGGTCAGGCGCGGGTAGGGTGGCCCCGGCTACGCTTGGTCTGCCTCAGACAACGGATCCGATTCATGCAACGCCACCCAGCCACCGGCATTCTCCTGCCCGATCTTCCCCGCCGCCGCTTCGTTCAGGGGCTGGTTGCCGGCGGCGTGGTGGCCGGCCTGTCCGGCCTTGGCGGCGGTGCCTGGGCGCAACCGGCGGGGCGGCCGGCGCAGGCCGCCGCGGGGACGGCGCCGGTGCTGCGCGGCACGGAATTCGACCTGGTGGTGGGCGAGTCGCTGGTCAACTTCACCGGCAAGCCGAGGGTCGCCACCACCATCAACGGCATGCTGCCCGGCCCCACGCTGCGCTGGCGTGAAGGCGACACCGTCACCATCCGCGTCACCAACCGCCTGCGCGAGGCCACTTCGATCCACTGGCACGGCATCATCCTGCCGTTCGAGATGGACGGCGTGCCGGGCATCAGCTTTGCCGGCATCCCTCCCGGCGAAACCTTCACCTATCGCTTCAAGGTCGCGCAGCGCGGCAGCTACTGGTACCACTCGCACTCGGGCTTCCAGGAGATGACCGGCGTGTACGGCGGCATCGTCATCGATCCGCCCGCGGGTCAGGCAGGCATGCAGGCCGACCGCGACCACACCGTGCTGCTGTCCGACTGGACCGATGAAGACCCGATGCGGGTGCTGACCAAGCTCAAGGTGCAGGGCGATTACTACAACTACAACCAGCCGACCGTGGTCGATTTCTTTCGCGATGCTTCGCGCGATGGGCTGAAGCAGGCGCTGGACAAGCGCCGCATGTGGAACCAGATGCGGATGAGCCCGACCGACCTGGCGGACCTGTCCGGCGCCACGTTGACCTACCTGACCAACGGCGTCCCGCCGGCCGGCAACTGGACCGGGCTGTTCCGCCGCGGCGAGAAAGTGCGGCTGCGCTTTATCAACGGCTCGGGCAACACCTTCTACGACGTGCGCATCCCCGGGCTGAAGCTGCGGGTGGTGGAGGTCGACGGGCAGGACATCGAACCGGTCACGGTGGATGAATTCCGCTTCGGCCCCGGCGAGACCTGCGACGTCATCGTCGAGCCGCGCGACGACGCCTACACCATCTTCTCGCAGGCGATGGACCGCACCGGCTATGCGCGCGGCACGCTGGCCGTGACGCAAGGGCTGAGCGCGCCGGTGCCCGCGTTGGACAAGGCGGATTGGCTGACCATGACCGACATGATGGGCGAGATGGGTGGCATGGAGGGCATGGATCACGGCGGTATGGCGATGCCCGGCATGAGCCACGGCGCCATGCAGGGCATGGATCATGGTGCGATGGCGATGGACCACAGCCAGCATGCCATGGCGAGCATGGCCGGCAATCCGCTCAAAGTCCCCAGCAAGACCGCCCGCCATGCCCGCACCGAATACGGTGCCAGCACCGACATGCGCGTCGACATGGCCCGCACCAACCTGGATGACCCCGGCATCGGCCTGCGTAACAACGGCAGGCGGGTGCTGACGCTGGCCGACCAGCACACCATCGGCGGCGCGATGGACCCGCGCGGCCCCGGGCGCGAGGTCGAGCTGCACCTGACCGGCAATATGGAACGCTACACGTGGTCGTTTGACGGCGTGGAGTTCGGCAATTCGACGCCGGTGTATTTCAAGTACGGCGAGCGGCTGCGCGTGATCCTGCACAACGACACCATGATGACGCACCCCATGCATCTGCACGGCATGTGGAGCGAACTGGAAGCGCCCGACGGCAGCTTCCTGGCGCGGCGCCACACCATCCCCGTGCAGCCGGCGCAGCGCATCAGCTTCCTGGTCACCGCCGATGCGCTGGGTCGCTGGGCCTGGCATTGCCACCTGATGCTGCATATGGATGCGGGCATGTTCCGCGAAGTGGTGGTGGCCTGATGTCTGCACTTCAATCCGCAATCCCCATGTTGCAAGCCACCAGGATCCTTGCCGCGGTGCTGGCAATGGCCGCCACGGGTGCCGCCTCGGCGCAGGACCCGCACGCCGGCCACGCCCACCACCACGCCGCGCCCGCCGCCAACGCTGTGGTCCCGATGCCGGAAATGGATCACAGCCAGATGCAAGGGATGGAGGCAGCCAGCGCACCGATGACGGACATGCGAGGCATGGACACCATGGAGCAGGGCAGCGGCGCGTCCGCCCCGGCCATGGACCACGGCGATATGAAGATGCAGGGCGGCAGCGCGCCGCCCGATGCCCGCGATCCGCATGCCTATTCCGGCGGCTACCAGCTGGGCGTCGGCAAGTACGCACTGGGCGAAAAGCGCCAGCTGGTGATGGCCGACGAGCACCTGTTCGCCTCGGTGCTGGTCGACCGGCTGGAATGGGCCCACGCCAGCGGCAGCAACGCCGCCGCCTACGAGGCGCAGGCGTGGTTCGGCACCTCGTACAACAAGCTGGTGCTCAAGGCCGAGGGCGAGGCATCGAAGGGCAAGCTGCACGAGGCCCGCACCGAACTGCTGTGGGGACACGCCATCGCCAGCTACTGGGATACCCAGCTGGGTATCCGCAACGACGCCGGCAGCCGGCGCCCGGCGCGCAACTGGCTGGCGTTCGGCGTGCAGGGGCTGGCGCCGTACTGGTTCGAGGTCGATGCCACCGCCTATGTCGGCACCAGCGGCCGCACGGCGATGCGGTTTTCCGCGGAGTACGAACTGCTGCTGACGCAGCGCCTGATCCTGCAGCCGCGCATCGAGGCCAACCTCTATGGCAAGAACGACCCGGAGGTCGGCATCGGCAGCGGCTTGTCCAGCGGCACCGTGGGCCTGCGCCTGCGCTATGAGTTCAGCCGCCAGTTCGCGCCTTATATCGGCGTCGAGCGCTACCAGGCCTTCGGCAACACGGCCGACATGATCCGGGCATCCGGCGGCCGCGCGGGCGAAACCCGCTTCGTCGCCGGTGTCCGGCTCTGGTTCTGACCCGAACCCCTCATCATCCATTCCCGGAGAAAAACAATGCATGCCAAGCGCCCCCTGATCCGATCGATGCTCGCTGCGACCCTCGCGCTGGCCAGCAGTGTTGCCTTCGCACATCCGAAGCTGGTGTCTTCCGCACCGGCGGACAAAGCCGAGGTGGCCGCCCCGCAGAAGATCGAACTGCTGTTCTCGGAGAACCTCCTCACGCAGTTCTCCGGCGCCAACCTGGTGATGACCGGCATGCCGGGCATGGCCGACCATGCGCCAATGAAGGTCGCCGCGAAGGTCTCCGGCAGCGACGACCCGAAGGCGATGGTGATCACGCCCGCGCGTGCGCTGTCGCCCGGCAGCTATCGCGTGGACTGGCGCGCCGTGTCGCCGGATACCCATCCCATCACCGGGAATATCGCTTTCACCGTCAAGTGAACGCCGATGGACTGGGTGGCTGTCGGGCTGCGCTTCGCGCTGTATGTCGACCTGGCCTTGCTGTTCGGGCTGCCGCTGTTCTGCCTGTACGCGCTGCACGGCCATGAACGCGCTTCGTGGATCGCGGCCCGATGCCAGGTCATGGCACGGACAGGTGCGATAGCCGGCATCCTGCTTTCGCTGGGCAGCATCGCGGTGATGGCCAAGGCGATGAGCGGGGCTGACGAGTATGCGGTCTTGCAAAGCCATGTCTTCGGGACGATCGTCACCGGGACCGATTTCGGCGTGGCCTGGTCGGTGCGCCTGGTTGCCCTGGTGCTCTGCCTGCTTGCCGCCCTGTCGGGGCGCGCGCGGCCCGGTACGCGGCTGGCGGCGCTGGCAGCGTTTGCCGGGATCGCGCTTGCCACGCTGGCGTGGGGCGGGCACGGCGCGATGAATGACGGGGTCGGGCGCTACCTGCACCTTGGTGCCGACGCGGCGCACCTGCTGGCCGCGGGGGCCTGGGCCGGCGCGCTGGCGGCCTTTGTGCTGCTGTCGCTGGCACAGCCGGCATCGGGCCCGCAGGCCATGAAATTGCTGAGTCGCACGTCGAACGGGTTTGCCCGCATCGGCACCATCATTGTCGCGACGCTGGTGCTGACTGGCGCCGTCAACTACTGGTTCATCGTGGGCCCGGTCCTGCCAGACCTGGCGCCGATGTCCTACGGCGGACTGCTGGCCGGCAAGCTGGCGCTGTTCGTGGCGATGCTGGGCCTGGCCGCGGCCAACCGCTACCGGCTGAGTCCCCGCTTGGCACAGGCGCTGCAGGCCGGGGATCAGGGCGTGGCGATTCGCGCGCTGCGGCGCAGCCTGATGCTGGAGTCAGGCGCCGCCACGCTGGTCCTGGCGCTGGTGGCCGTGCTGGGCATGCTGTCGCCGGCGCCCGTTTAGCGCGCCAGGCAAGTTGCGCGGCGTGAGGACGCTAGTGCCCCGCCCTGGACTGCTCCGTCATGTCGCGCTGCGCTGCCGCCATCTTCGCCGGCCAGGTGCTCTTGATATAGGCGAGCACGGCAATGATCTCGTCGTCAGATAGGATCGCACCGAACGCCGGCATATCGCTTATATAGCCCTGTGGCGCCGTGATGCCGGGCACCAGGCCGTTCTTCGTGATCCCAAACAGCACGGCATCCGGGTGGTGCCAGGTGTGGCCGGACGCGTCATGCGGCGGAGCCGGCATGCGGCCGCTGGGCAGGCGTTCGCGCCAGTTCGGCTGGCCTTCCAGTTTGGCGCCGTGGCACGCGGCGCATTGCTGTGCGTAGATCAGTTTGCCGCGGCTCACGCGCGCGATGTCCGATGCGTCGATGCGCAAGCCGCCGGCGCCTGGCGCCGACGAATCGAGATAGGATTTTGTCTTCAGCGCAATGGCCGTGGCCGCGACCGCGCCCAGCGCGAGCAGGCCGCCCACGAGCCAGCGTGTTCTTGTCGAATTTTCCATGAGCGTTGTCTGGCAGTGCCAGGGTCCTGCGGCGCAGGCAAGGGACGGCAAGGCACGCCAGTGTGCCTCGCGTCTCAGACATAGGCAATCAGGCGTCCCGCACAGATCACCAGCGACCACACCACCAACGACACGATCGCGCTGATGCGCGCGCCCGCCGGCGGCGCGGTGCCCACGTCCCATCCCCGTTGCGCGTCGCGCAGGCTGCGATAAGGCCCGGTGTGGAACCACACCACGTTCGCCAGTGCCAGCGCGATCAGGCACAGCTTGACGAGAAAGGCGCGATTGCCGGCCAGCTCATCCGCATGGGCCAGGAACAGCAGCGCACCGCTGCCCACCACCGCGACAAAGGCCGCGACGGAAAACGGCAGCGCGTGGCGCAGCAGCAAGGTCACCGGCAACTGCCGGCCGAGCCCCGCCAGGCGCATGTCCACCACCACGATGGAACCGAACAGCAGCGCCATGCCCGCCAGGTGGACGATCTCCACCGCGGGGTAGGCCCAGGCCGAGCCACGCAGTGCGGCCGAGAACGGCAGGCGCGCCAGCTCGGCGCCCCACTCAGTCCATTGCGCCAGCAATGCCTGCATGCCGCGCGTGGCGGGTCAGCGCAGCTCGACGGTCTTGCCGTCCACGGTGATGCGCTCGGCCCGCAATTCGTCCGCCTTTTCCTTGCTGGCGTAGCCGACCAGCGTGACCTCGCGGCCCACGGCGATCTTGTCGGCGGTGGCGCCGCGCGCCTCCATCCGCGAGACCGGGGCCAGGATGGCCAGCCAGCGCTTGCCGCCGGCCTCGATGCGGATATGCGCGTGGGGGTTCTCGTAGTGGCTTTCGACGATCTTGCCGGTCAGCGTCAGCGGCTTGGTTTCGTCGTAGGTGGACCAGCCGTGGTGCGCCACGGCGGGCAGGGCGGCCAGCGCCAGCGCTGCGGTAACCAGGGCGGGGCGCAGCAGGTTGCGGACTAGCTTGGGCATGGGGCAGGGCTCCGTTCAGGGCTTGTGCAGTATAAGCGGCGATGCGTTGGCCGGGGCACCGGGTCGCGCTACACGCGGCACGCATCGGCGCGCTGCACCAGCCGGTACAGGCTGGGGCTCATCGGCTTGAGCGCGGCGCGTTCGGCGGTGAGCGCATTGGCCAGGTTCGAGCGGCCGGCTCGCAAGGCGGCCTCGATCAGGGTCAGGCTGATGACGTCGCGCTGCGCATGGCTGCCGCCGAAGCGGTGCGCGACCAGGCGCACCGGCGCCAGCAGCTCGATGGCGGTCTCGTAGTCGCCCTGCTCGAACGCGATCAGGGCGTCGGCCACCGGCAGGCCCACGTCATGCGCCATCATCGCATTGGTGCCGTCGCCGAGTTCCGCGCGCTGCAATGCGGCACGCACCGCGGCAGCGGCCTCGCGCCGGCCCGCGCCAAGGCTGGCCATCACGGCATGGACGTCGTTGAAGGCGTAGTAGCCGGCCGCGCCGCGGCCCAGCCAGTCGTCCGCCACGGGCTGCCAGCGCTTGCCAGTGTCGACACCGCGCAGGCGCAGGCGCCACAGCAGCGCGGTGGCGTCCACCAGGTCCAGCGCGATGGCGGGCGCCGGGCGGCTGATATAGCGGTCGTAGAGCGCCAGCACGTCTTCGATCCGGCCGTCCTCCAGCTGGAACAGCGCCAGGTGCCACCAGTTGTGCACCGCCAGCATGTTGTCGTCGGCCCAGTCGTCGCGGCGCGCGTCCAGCCAGGCGATGCCGTCCGCCAGCCGGCCCTGCATCTCCATCACGTGCGCGACGGCATGCACGGCCCACGGGTCGCGCGGATTCAGTTCCAGTGCGCGGCGCCCGCGTTCCTCGGCACGCTCGTAGAGCTGGGTTTCTTCCAGCCCGAAGGCGTGCATGCCGAGCAGGAAGCCATAGCCGGGCATGCCGGCATCCCAGTGCGGCAGCGCCTGGGCGACGCGGTCGCGCAGCATCGTCGACTGCCCGAGCAGGAAGTCGCCGAGGTGGGCGACCTGGAGCGCCAGCAGGTCGCGTGGATAGTCGATCACGATTTCGCCGTACAGCTGGTTGGAGCGGCTGAAATTGCCGTCGAGCCAGGCGCGCGCGGCGCCAATATGGCGGCGCTCGCGCTCGTTGGCAAGGTGGTGCAGGGCTTCGCCGGCTTCCACGCTCTGGCGCAGCATGGGTTCTGCCGTGCCGTCGCCCGAGGTCACCATCAGCGCCGCGCGCAGCGCGTGGCCCATGACGAAGTCCGGGTTCTCCGCCAGGGCCGCATCGATGATGGCGAGCGGGTCGCCATAATAGCCGTTCAGCAAGCGCAGGGCCGTCTCGAACCGCTCGACCGACCGGGGGCTCTGTGTCGAGACCGCGAGGTCCCTGGAATCCGTCTGTGCCATGGCACCCTCCGTGTGCCCGACAGGTGCCGGGCTGTCAACAACCATCGTAGACCGCAAAACGGTATGTGCAACGGGCGGGGGCGTCTAAACCGGCCCAATGGGACTGGCGCACGCATGTTGTGCGCTATGTGCCGCCGCAGCCAAGGGGCGGTCGCTGCTCTTCCCGCCGGGGCCGGCTTCCGGCCTCGGTTAAACTGCCACATCCCCATCACGACATCACAACGGGCTCCTCATGAAAAAACTCGCGCTTTTCCTCGGCTCCCTGACCTTCGCCTGCGCCGCTTCCGCGGCTGCCCCGGCAGCATCGGCGCCCGCGACCCCGGCCCCCGCGACCCCGGCCGCGGCACCGCAGACGCTGGCGTCGGGCATGACCATCCAGCACCTGGTCAAGGGCAACGGCGCCTCGCCCAAGGCCACCGACACGGTGCAGGTCCATTACCGCGGCACGCTGGCCGACGGCACGGAGTTTGACAGCTCGTACAAGCGCGGCCAGCCGATCTCGTTCCCGCTCAACCGGGTGATCCCGTGCTGGACCGAAGGCGTGCAGGCGATGCAGGTGGGCGGAAAGGCCAAGCTGACCTGCCCGGCATCCACCGCCTACGGCGCGCGCGGCGTGCCGGGCACGATCCCGCCGAATGCCACGCTGACGTTCGAGGTGGTGCTGCTGGGGATCGGCAGCTAAGGCTGCGTCAGTTCGGCGCCGCTGGCTGCGCCGGCGCCGGCGTGCCCGCTGGTGCGGCCGGTGCGGCTGGTGCGGCTGGCGTGGCTGGCGCGGCGGCCGGGGCAGCAGCTTCGCCGCTGTCCTCGTCGTCGCCGTAGTCCGGCAGCGCCGTGCTCTCTCCCAGCAGGTTGCGGCGCCGCTGCAGGTAGCCGTCGCGCACGAAGGCGTACCTGTCCAGCGCTGCCAGCTTGAGCAGGTCGGTCGCGCCCAGCAGGTTGGTGCGCACATCCACCACGTTCATCGCGAACAGGGAATTGCGCACTGCCGGCTCGGCATACGTGATCGGATCGAACTGGAAATTCACGTACAGGCCCACGCCGTCACGGAACGAGCTGGGACCGAACAGCGGCAGCACCAAGTAGGGTCCCGATGGCACGCCCCACGTGCCCAGCGTCAGGCCGAAGTCCTGCGAATGCTTCTGCAGCCCGGCCGGTGTGGCGATATCGATCAGCCCGCCAATGCCAAGCACCGAATTCATCGCCACCCGCATAAAAGTCTCCGCCGCGTCCACGCCCTTGCCCTGCAGCAGGTTGTTGGCAAAGTTGCCCACGTCCGCGAGGTTCGAGAAGAAGTTTGTGACGGCGGTGCGCGCCGGCTCCGGCGTGACCGCCTTGTAGCCCTTGGCGACGGGGGTAGCCACATACTCGTCGAGCTTGTCGTTGACGGTGTACACCGCGCGGTTCATCGGCTCAAGCGGATCGTCCGGATTGGCATTCGGGCCGGTCGCGCAGCCGGCAAGCATGGCGGTGGCGACGGCGACGGCGGCGAGGGCGAGGCGCGCGGCATGCGCGCGCGGAAGGCGTGTAGCGGAAGGCATCGGGCGGCGCAGCGGGATGATTACTGTTGTTGTGACGGATGGCCGTTATGGCCGGACGGGTTTGTCATGGCCGAGGTGCGCATCTTCGCGCGGCCGGCCCATCAGGATCGGCTGGAAGAACACCGCGCCGATCAGCGTGCAGGCCAGCGCCAGTGCCAGCAGCTTGCCCATGCTGGCGGTGCCGGGATGCTGCGACAGCCACAGGCTGCCAAACGCGGTGGCGGTGGTGGCGGCGCTGTAGAGCACCGCATGCGTCAGGCTCGACTGCAGCAGCTTGGTCTTGCCGTGCCGCCAGGCGATCACGTAGTAGATCTTGAACGCCACGCCGATGCCCAGCAGCAGCGGCAGCGCGATCACGTTGGCAAAGTTCAGCGCAATGCCGAACAACACGCACAGCTCCAGCGTGACGATGGCCGATACCAGCAGCGGCACCAGCGTGCGCAGCACATCAGCAAAGCGGCGCAGCGTGATCCACAGCAGGATGGTGATCGACACCACCGCCCAGGCACCGGCCTGTGCGAAGGCAGTCATGATGGTGTCGGCCGAGCCGCGAATGGCGATGGGCCCGCCGGTGGCGGTGGGTTCCACGCGCTGCACGGCGGCGATAAAGCGGTCCAGCGCGGCTTCGCGCTGCGCGCTGCCGGCCGGCGGCACCCTGGGGCTGATGCTGACCAGTGCGCGGCCATCCGGCGTGAGCCAGTCGCGCACCAGCTCGGGCGGCAGCGTCTGCTGGCTGACCGGCTGCGGGCTCAGCGCCAGCTTCAGCTTGGCCAGCGCCAGCTGCAGCGGCAGCGCGATGGCCTGTTCGGCGCGGTCGCGCATGGCCGCGTCGGCGGCGGCGAGCGTCTTGAGTGTGGCGGACAGGTGCGCGGCCTCGGCGGCGCCGGGGCCGGGATGCTCCTCGGCGGCGATGGCCAGCTGGCGCGAAGCATTGCGCAGCGCGTTCACGCGCACCAGATCGCTTGCCGGCGTGGCGGTGGGTTGCGTGAGGGCCGGCATCAGCGCCGCCGATGCCTGGCCGATGGCCTGCAGCTTGAGGGGCTGGTCATCGGGAATAAAGGTCTGCAGCGTGACCACGCGGGCCACCTCGGGCAGCGCGGCCAGTTTGCCGGCTATCCCGCTCGCGGCCGCCAGCGACGGCGCCAGCACGCTGACATCGTCGGTGCCGGCTTGCGGCGCGTCCTTCAGCGCCAGCAGCGTCGCCATCGACTCCGATTTCGGGTCCTTCAGGTGCAGCGGGTCGAAGTCGAAGCGCAGGTGCGGCAGCAGCGGCGCGCCCGCCAGGATCGCCAGCAGCGTGACCAGCAGCACTGGCTTGCGGTAGCGGTCGAAAAACAGGTCCAACGGCGCCAGCCAGGCAAAGCCCGGTGCCTCGGCCTCGCCGCCGGGGTGCAGCAGGGTGATCAGCGCCGGCAGCAGCGTAAAGGTGGTGGCAAAGGCCACCATCATGCCGACGCCGGCGATCAGGCCCAGCTCGGCCACCCCGCGATAGTCGGTCGGCAGGAAACAGAAGAACGCCGCCGCCGTGGCCGCCGCGGCCAGCGCCAGTGGCGTACCCACCGCGCGTGCGGCCAGCCCGAGCGCCTCGATCACGTGGTCGAGGTCATGGCGCTCGGCGCGGTAGCGCACCCCGAACTGGATGCCGAAGTCCACCCCCAGCCCGACAAACAGCACCGCGAATGCTACCGAGATCATGTTCAGCGCTCCGACCATCGCCAGCCCCAGCGCGGCGGTGATCAGCAACCCCGCGAACAGGCTCGCCAGCACTGCCACGATCAGCCGCACCGAGCGCAGCGCCATCCACAGGATCAGCACGACCACCAGCACCGTCAGCGCGCCGTTGAGCAGCGTGCCCTCGCTGACCGAGGCGAACTCATCGTCAGCCAGCGCCTGCGGGCCGGTCAGCCGTACCGTGGCCTGGTAGCGCTGCGCCAGTTGCAGGTCCGCGGCGGCCTGCCGGATCGCGCGCGAGGCCGCGGCGCCGGCCTGCAGGTCGCTGTAGTCCAGTACCGGGCTGGCCGCGACAAAGCTGAAGACCTGTCCATCGGGCCCGGGCTTGAGGCTGTCGTCGAGCATGCCGGCCCACGACAGCGCCGCGGGCTTGCCGGTCAGCACCTGGTCGAGCGTATCGGCGCTGCTGCCGAGCAGTTTTGCCATGTCGCCCAGCCTGACCTGGCCCATCTGCAGCGGCAGCGTCAGCGTAGTGGTGAGCGTATCGGCCAGGCCGCGCAGGGTGGGGTCGTGCGCCAGCGCACCGACCAGCGAGCGCGCCTGCGCGAGCTGCTGCGTGAGCTGGCGGACCTCGTCCGTGCTGGCGAACAGCAGTCCGTTGCGTTCGAAGAACGGCCCGCTGCCGGGCTGGCTGACGGCGTTGAAACGTGCCGGCTGCCGGCGCAGCGCCTCGGCCAGCGCGTTGGCGGCGGCATCGGCCAGCTCCGTCGCCGGCGCCTGCACCACCGCCAGGATCAGCTGGTTGCGCTGCGGGAAGGCGTCGCCGATGGCGGCGTCGCGGACGGCCCACGGCGCATCCGAGTCCAGCAGGCGGCCGATATCGGTGTTGATCGCAAAATTGCGGGCCACGTAGACGCCGCTGACAGCGGTGAGCAATGCCGACAGGATGATGACCCGCCACGGCCAGGCAGTGGCAAGCCGGACGATGCGTGTCAGCAGCGAAGTCAGCATGGACGGATCCGGAAGGAGCACGAACCCGGAGTATATCGGCTGGCGCCCGGGAGGGCGGCGTGGCGCATGCGGCATGCCGGGTCAGAACCGCGCCGATCCGCTATAAACTGTCAGGCATGCGCCGTCATGCAGCGACGACGCTGCCCCACTGTCTTTCCCGGCACTCACGTCCATGAAGATTCACGCATTGTTTCCCCTGGCACCGCTCGCGGCGGTGGCCATGGTTTGCACGGTGCACGCCCAGGCAGTCCAGCCCGGCGACCTGCGCGCCAGCCCCGAACGGTTGGTCCAGGCCGCGGTGGAGGGCGTGATCGGCACCATCCAGACCAACCCCGACACCCGCGCCGGCGATCTCGGCAAGATCACCGCCGTCGTGCAGAAGCAGTTCCTGCCCTATACGGATTTCCAGCGCACCACGCGGCTGGCGGTGGGCAGCGCCTGGCGCACGGCCACGCCGGAACAGCAGAAGCAGCTCTACGAGCAGTTCGAGGTGCTGCTGGTGCGCAGCTACGCGGTGTCGCTGGCGCAACTGCGCGAGCAGAACGTCAAGTTCCGCTACCAGCCGGTCAAGGCCGGCAGCGGCGCGACCGACGTGGTGGTACAGACGCGCGTGATCAACAACGTTGACGAGATGCAGATCGACTACCGGCTGCAGCGCACCGCCAACGGCTGGAAGATCTATGACATCAATATGATGGGGGCGTGGCTGATCGAGGTGTACCGGAAGCAGTTTGCGGATATCGTCGCGCGTAGCGGGGTGGACGGCCTGGTCAAGTACCTGACCACCCACAATGCGCGTTCAGCCGCCTGACGCCTGAGCGCGGGGGCGCTGCTGGTATCACCTCATGGCGCCGCGTGCCCGGTCACGGCTGCGCCGCCAGTGGCGCAGCTCCACCCATTGCCAGGACAGCAGCGCGGGCACGCCGAACAGGATTTCCCGCGCGCGCTTGACCAGCGCCAGCGCCAGCGAGACCTGCGCGTCTATCCCCAGCACCTGCCCCAGCAGCATCACCACGGCTTCCTGGACGCCCAGCCCGGCTGGCACGAAGAAGGCCACGTGGCGCGCGGCCTGCGTCAGCGATTCGATCGCCAGCGCCTGCCAGATCGGCACCGGATGGCCCAGCAGCATTAGCGCCAGCCAGATTTCCAGCGTGCCGCTGAGGAGCCCCGCGAGCTGCCAGCCCAGTGCCGCCAGCAGCTCGCGCCGGCGCCGGTTGAGCGCGCGGATCTGGGCATCGAGCCGGGCGCCGTCGATCATCGCGACGAGGCGGTGATCCTCCCCGAACAGCTTGCGCGCCGCGCCCTCGAGTTTTTCGAACACGGCGGTGTGCCGCAGCGACAGCGCGAATAGCACCGGCACCGGCAATGACAGCAGCAGCCCGGACAGGATGACCCAGGCCCCGCCGCTGTCTTGCAGCGCGGCCACCAGGATCAGCACGCCCATGGCCGAAAACAGGTATTGCGCGAACAGCGTGGTCATCACTTCGACCACGATGCTGGCGGTGACCGCGGTGGTGTCGTGAAGGCGCAGCCGTGTCAGGCGGATGCCGACCAGTTCGCCGCCGACGCCAACGGTCGGCAGCAAGCGGTTCACCGCCTCCCGCACGGTGGCGACCCACCACAGGAAGCCCAGCCCCGCCTTCTCCTCGGGATCGGCCGAGGTCAGCAGTACGCGCCAGCCTTGCGCGTCGAGCAGCAGCGGCAGCGCGTGAAGGGGCACCAGCAACAGCAGCAGCCAGCCGCCCTGCGCCATGATGGCGGCGATATCGCCGATGCCCTGATGGATCACCAGCGCAGTCAGCGCCAATAGCCCGATCAGGCCGGTCAGGTAAGCAATGCGTTTCATCGTAGGGAGTCAGGTGGCCGCCAGCACATCGGCAAAGCCGCCGCGGCGCGCAGTCACATGGTCGAGCGCGGCGCGCACGCGCGGCGACAGCAGCGCAGCCAGTTCGTCGGCATGGCGGTAGCCATCCATGCTGGGCGCAATGCGCGCGCCCGAGACCACCGCGGGATGCAGGTAGATTTCGCCGACGCCGGCCGGCAGCCGCGCCAGCGTTGCCAGCAGCACGGATTCGTCCATGCCGCCGCTGTGCGCGATGCCGACCACGTAGTCGTTGTGGGCGATGCCGGCGCGTTGCAGCCGGCGGCGCAGCAGCGCCAGCCAGGGGCGCAGCAACAGCGGCGCACCGGCTTCGCGCGGCAGGCGCATCGCGCGCAGGCCGTACTCGCGGCCGATCGACAGGATCAGCGAAAGCACGGTCGGGTGCAGGTGGAAGTGCTTGTGCGTGTTGACGTGATCGAGCGGCAGCCCGGTGGCGGCGAAGGCTGCGAACTGTGCGCGGATCTCGGCCGCAAGCTGGCGCCGCACGTGCGGCAGGAAGAAGAAGCGGCAGCCGTCGCGCGCCATGGCCGAGCCGAAGCGGCCCTGCGCATCGACCAGGTCGGGAATCTGCGCAGGCGGCAAGACCGCGGGGCCGTCCGCCAGCACCACATGCAGGCCGACGCGCAGCGAAGGCAGGCGCCGCGCGCGCGCCACCGCATCGGCGGCAGCGGGCGCGCCCACCATCAGGCTGGCGGCATTGAGCACGCCGTCGCGGTGGGCCAGCTCGACCGCCTCGTTGACGGCCGGATGCAGGCCGAAGTCGTCGGCGGTGATGATCAGCGCACGATCGGCGCGGGCGCGGGCGCGGTGGTCGGCTGGGGGCAGATCAGGCCTCGTGCGAGCGCAGGAAGCGGAAGAACTCCACGCCTTCGCGCAGGCGCCGCTTCATCATGTCCCAGCTTCCCAGCATTTCCCGCACGATTTCCCAGATCTTGCTCGGGCGGAAATAGAAGCGCTTATAGAAGGTCTCGACGCCGTGGTAGATGTCTTCCTTGGACAGGTGCGGGTAGCTGATCGCGGCCAGCTGCACGCCCTGGTCGTTGACCAGGTTGATCACCTTGTTCTCTTCCAGCCAGCCGTTGTCCACCGCCTGCCGGTACAGCGTGGTGCCGGGGTAGGGCGCGGCCAGCGACACCTGGATGGTGTGCGGGTTGATTTCCTTGGCGTAAGCGATGGTCTTCTCGATGGTCTCGCGGGTCTCGCCAGGCAGGCCCAGGATGAACGTGCCGTGGATGGTGATGCCCAGCTTGCGGCAGTCTTCGGTGAAGCGGCGCGCGATGTCGGTGCGCAGGCCCTTCTTGATATTCAGCAGGATCTGGTCGTCGCCCGACTCGTAGCCCACCAGCAGCAGGCGCAGGCCGTTTTCCTTCATGATCTTCAGCGTGCTGTATGGCACGTTGGCCTTGGCATTGCAGGACCAGGTGACGCCCAGCTTGCCCAGACCGCGCGCGATCTCTTCCACGCGCGGCTTGAAGTCGGTGAAGGTGTCGTCGTCGAACATGATCTCCTTGACCTCGGGCATGTTCTCCTTGATCCATTTGACCTCGGCCAGCACGCTTTCGGCCGAGCGCGTGCGGTAGCGGTGGCCGCCCACGGTCTGCGGCCACAGGCAGAAGGTGCAGCGCGAGCGGCAGCCGCGGCCGGTGTAGATCGATACGTACGGGTGCTTCAGGTAGCCGATGAAGTAGTTCTCGATCTTCAGGTCGCGCTTGTAGACGGGCGCCACGAAGGGCAGCTCGTCCATGTTCTCGATCATCGGCCGCTGGCCGTTGTGTTCGAGCGAGCCGTCCGGCTGGCGGTAGCTCAGGCCCAGGATGTCGTTGAGCGGCTTGCCCGCGGCGACGTCCTGGCAGGTGTAGTCGAACTCCTCGCGGCAGACGAAGTCGATGGCGTCGCTGGCGCCCAGCGTGCCGCCGGGATCGACTGCCGGCTTGGCGCCGACCATGCCGATCATCACCTCGGGCTTGCGCTTCTTCAGTTCCTCGGCAAACTTTGCGTCGGTCGGGAAGGAGGGTGTGCTGGTGTGGATGATGACGAGCTCATATTCCGCCGCGATATCCAGCGTCTGCTGCACGGTCAGGCCGTCAGCGGGGGCGTCGAGTACGCGGCTGTCGGGCACCAGCGCGGCGGGCTGGGCCAGCCAGGTCGGGTACCAGAACGACTTGATCTCGCGCTTGGCCTGGTAGCGCGAACCGGCGCCGCCGTCGAAGCCGTCGAAGGAAGGTGCCTGGAGGAACAGGGTTTTTTTCATAGCGGCCTCTTGGTATGGATGCCGGTGAAGGGTCGGGGTTGGGGGAGGGACTTCGTGGATACGCCGGCCCTCTCCCCCGGCCCCTCTCCCGCGAGCGGGAGAGGGGAGCGAACCGCTTGTGCGTCGAACGTCGTCACATCGACGAACGTTGCAGCATTGCGGCCTGCGGAATGCATCGATGGCGGCTCAACGTCCGCCGGTTTTCGCCCCTCTCCCGCTTGCGGGAGAGGGGCGGGGGAGAGGGCAGGCGCTTGTCCGGAGTGCTGCCCGTCACGAACCGAAAGCATTTGCTCGCGCCACTGCACACGCTTGCCCGTCAGCGCGAGAGCCCAGCCGGCCAGCAGCAGCGCATCGCGCAAAGGCGCACGCAAGGCTGAGGCGATGTTGCCTGCCAGCACGCTGCGCGCCATCACGCCGGCAAACGCCACCGCAAGAACCGCCGGCAGCGGCGCCAGCCACACGCCCAGTGCCAGCATCGGCCAGGTGAAGGTGATAAACGTAAAGGCAAAGCCCAGCGGATTGAGCGACCGGATCGTGCGCAGCCAGCGCAACTCATGCCGCCACAGGTCGGCAAAGCGCTCCTCGGTGACATCGGTGGTGACCACGACGTCAGACAGCACCGTGCGCAACCCTTGCTGCCGCGTCAGCTCGCCCAGCCAGTAGTCATCAGCGAGCCGGTCCGACAAGGCCTCGAATCCGCCAATGGCCGCCAGCATATCGCGCCGCAGCGCAATGGTCGCGCCAAAGGCAAAGCGGCGCGAGCCGCCCGCATGCGCGATGCGCACCGACGGCGCAAACCAGTCATCGATAAACTGCGCGCCGAGCCGCGACCACAGCCCGCCGGTCGGGTTGCCGCGATAGAGGCAGGTGACCACGCCCACGCCGGCATCGGCCAGCGGCGCGGTCACGCGCGCGAGGTAGTCGGGCGGCACGGCGATGTCGCTGTCGGCAATGACCAGCCAGTCGTGCTTCGCTTGCGCGCCGAGGTTGATCAGGTTGCTGACCTTGCGGTTGCTGCCATGGATGCGCGGATTGACCACCAGCGCGATATCGCAGCCGGGATAGTCGCGGCGCAGCCGCTCCACTACGGCAATCGCGGGATCGTCCGCCGCGCGTACGCCGAACACCAGCTGGAATGCCGGATGCCGCTGCCGGCACAGCGTTGCCAGGTTCTCGTACAGCCGGGGTTCCGTCCCGCACAGCGGCTTGAGCACGCTGACCGGTGCCGCGGCCGTGCCGGCGCTTGCCATGGGCGCGCGCAGCGATACCCACGCTGCGCCCAGCGCATACCCCGCCGACACGCAGGTCAGCGCAGCACCCGTCAGGGTGGCGGCGAGGATTGCCGGTTCCGCGGCCATCGGCAGTTGCCTTCAGTGGGTGACGGCGGCCTTGGCCCCCCGGGCCTGGCTCGCGGGCGGCTTCGCGCGCTGGATCTGCTCCAGCTTGATCTCGACGTGGCGCGAGAACACGTATTCCGCCGGCCGCTGCTTGTCCAGCGCAATATCCGGCGCCATCGGCCCGCTGGTGCGCACGCCGCGCAGGCTCACGCCCAGCGCCTTGAGCGGATGGGCGAAGGTGTCGGCGACGGCGGTGGCCTCGTAGCCGCTGTGCACCATGCAGTCGGCGCACTTCTCGTAGTTGCCGGTGCCGTAGGCGTCCCAGTCGGTGTCTTCCATCAGTTCGCGGAAGGTGGCGGCATAGCCTTCGCCCACCAGGTAGCAGGGGCGCTGCCAGCCGAACACCGTGCGCGCCGGGTTGCCCCACGGCGTGCAGTGGTAGGTCTGGTTGCCGGCCAGGAAGTCCAGGAACAGCGTGGACTGGCTGAAGGCCCAGTTCTTGCCGCTGCGGCCGCGGCTGAGGATGTCGCGGAACAGCTGGCGGGTCTTGCCGCGGTTCAGGAAGTGCTGCTGGTCCGGCGCGCGCTCATAGGCATAGCCCGGCGACACCGTGATGCCGTCCACGCCCAGCGCCTTGACCGAGTCGAAGAACTTCGCCACGCGCTCGGGCTGGGCATCGTTGAACAGCGTGCAGTTGATATTGACGCGGAAACCCCGTTCCTTGGCCAGCCGGATCGCTTCGACGCAGCGGTCGTACACGCCTTCCTGGCAGACCGAGCGGTCATGCATCTCGCGGTCGCCGTCCAGGTGTACCGACCAGACGAAATAGGGGCTGGGCTCGTACTGGTCCAGCTTCTTTTCCATCAGCAGGGCATTGGTGCACAGGTAGACGAACTTGCGCCGCGCCATGATGCCCCGCACGATCTCCGGCATGTCCTTGTGCAGCAGCGGTTCGCCGCCGGCGATCGACACCACCGGCGCGCCGCATTCGTCGACCGCGTCCAGGCATTCCTGCACCGACAGGCGCTGGTTCAGGATGGGGTCGGGATAGTCGATCTTGCCGCAGCCCGAGCACGCCAGGTTGCAGCGGAACAGCGGTTCGAGCATCAGCGCGAGCGGGTAGCGTTTCTGCCGCGACAGATGCTTGCTGACGATGTAGGCGCCCACGCGGGCGACCTGCAGGAGCGGGATGGCCAAGGCAGCTTCCTCAGTTTGGGTTCAGCCGGCGATGTTCTCGTTGGCGGGCGCGGGCGTGGCGGCGGTCTCTGCCGTGGCAGCGCCCTTGCCGGGTTTGCGCGGGGCCGATGACGGCTTGACGTCGACCAGCTCGGCCGGCAGCCGGAATTCGGCGTGTTCTTCGCGCCCGGCCATGGTGGTGACGTCCACCGGGCCCAGCCGGCGCAGCGCGGCAATCACGTCCTCGACCATCTCTTCGGGCGCGGAGGCACCAGCGGTGATGCCGACCACGTTGGCGTCGCGCACCCAGGCGGGATCGAGTTCGCTGCCGTCGGCGATCAGGTAGCTGGGCACGCCGCTTTCGGTGCCGATCTCGCGCAGGCGGTTGGAGTTGGAGCTGTTGGTCGCGCCGATCACCAGGATCACGTCGGCCAGCTTGCACAGGTCGCGCACCGCGCTCTGCCGGTTCTGCGTGGCGTAGCAGATATCGCGTGTGTCCGGGCCGACCAGGTCGCTGAAGCGGCGCCCGAGCGCGGCGATGATATTGCGGGTGTCGTCCACGCTCAGCGTGGTCTGGGTGACGTAGGCCACCGGCGCGTCGGCGGGCAGGTCGAGCTGCTCGACCTCGGCCTCGTTCTGCACCAGGATCACCTTACCGGGGATCTGGCCCATGGTGCCTTCCACCTCCGGGTGGCCGGCATGGCCGATCAGGATCACCGTGCGGCCACTGGCGGCGTACTGGCGGCCCTGGGTGTGGACCTTGATCACCAGCGGGCAGGTCGCGTCGATCGCATGCAACTCGCGCTGGCTGGCTTCGGCGACCACCTGGCGCGACACGCCGTGCGCGCTGAAGATCGTCACCGCGCCGGCGGGCACCTCGTCCAGTTCTTCGACAAAGCGCGCGCCTTTTTCCTTCAACCCCTCTACCACATGCTTGTTGTGCACAATCTCATGCCGCACGAACACTGGGGCGCCGTGCTTGACGAGGGCGCGGTCGACGATTTCGATTGCGCGCACCACGCCGGCACAAAAGCCCCGGGGCTGAGCAAGAATCACCTGCATAGAGAAGACCCCCAACTCTTTGCAACGAGTTTCATGTATGGAATGGCGGGATGGAGATGCACGTAGATCCATCGCAGATCACATTTCCATCGCACGGTGGTTACTATATACCCGACACGCCGGCTTTGTCTGGCAGCGCTGCGGCCCTGCGGGCGGCTTCCGGGCGATTCGATGATGATCCCCGGGCAGGATTGCGGCGCGTCCATCTCACCGGGAAAACGGCTTAATGGCGATAAACGATGACGTGCTGGTGACAGGAGCCTCGGGTTTTCTTGGCTCGGCTGTGATGCGCCAGGCGCTGGCGCGCGGGTTTCGGGTGCGGGTGCTGGTGCGCCCGCAAAGCCCGCGCACCAACCTGGCTGGGTTGCCGGTAGAGGTGGCGGAAGGCGACATGCGCGACCCGGCCGCGGTGGCCGCCGCGCTGCGTGGCGTGCGCTACCTGTTCCATGTGGCGGCCGATTATCGGCTATGGGCCCCGGACCCCGAGGCCATCGTGCGCACCAACGTCGACGGCACGCTGGCCGTGATGGAGGCTGCGCAGCAGGCCGGCGTGGAGCGCGTGGTCTACACCAGCAGCGTGGCCACCTTGCGGGTGGCCGGCGCCCAGGGGCCCGTGGACGAAACCGCGCCGCTGACCCCGCACGAGGCCATCGGCGCGTACAAGCGCAGCAAGGTGCTGGCCGAGCGCGTGGTGGAGAAGCTCGTGGCCGAGCGTGGCCTGCCGGCGGTGATCGTCAACCCGTCCACCCCCATCGGCCCGCGCGACGTGCGGCCCACGCCGACCGGACGCATCATCGTCGAGGCGGCCAGCGGCAAGATCCCGGCCTTTGTCGATACCGGGCTGAACCTGGCGCATGTGGACGACGTGGCCGAGGGCCATTTCCTGGCGCTGGAGCGCGGGCGCACCGGCGAACGCTACATCCTGGGCGGCGAGGACGTGATGCTGCAGCAGATGCTGCGCGATATCGCGGGGTTGTGCGGGCGCCGGGCGCCGACCATGCAGCTGCCGCGCTGGCCGCTGTATCCGCTGGCACACGCGGCGGAGGCGGCGGCGCGGCTTACCGGCAAGGAGCCGTTTATCACGGTGGACGGGCTGAATATGTCGAAGTACCGGATGTTTTTTACGTCGGACAAGGCGCGGCGGGAGTTGGGGTATGCGCCGCGGCCGTATCGGGATGGGTTGCGGGATGCGTTGGAGTGGTTCCGGGCGCAGGGGTATCTTGGCAAGTAACGGGGCGAGCCTGACGACAAACCTCAGGGCCGCACCGGCGCCTGCGCCCGCCCTTTCCACTGCCCGCCCCGCCGCAACCAGTAGCGCCGCGCCGAGTCGATCGTCGCCCCGAGATAGAACAGCGCCGTCACCGGCAGCAGCGGTGCCAGCCACGCCGGCTGCCGGTATTCGCGCAGCATCGGCAGGTAGGCGCACGCCATCGCACCCCACGCCAGCCATGCCGGCCACAACCGCCAGCCCCCGGCCAGCGCCAGCACGGGCGGCAGCAAGTAGGTAATCACCATCCCCGCCACAGCCCCCGCCAGAAGTAGCGGCGAGTAGCGCAACTGTGTATAGGCACTGCGCGCGATCATGTCCCACAAGCTGCGCCAGTCGTCGTAGGGCCGCAGCGACACGCTGTCGTTCGCCAGATCCAGCCGGATCGCGCCGCCGGGCTTGATGCGCGCGGCGAGGCTGCAGTCATCGATCAGTTCGCCGCGGATCGCGGCAAAGCCGCCGATGCGTGCCAGCGCCGCGCGGCTGGCCAGCATGCAGCCGCCGGCCGCGGCGGCCACGCGGCTGCGTGGGTCGCGCACGCGGGCAAACGGGTAGAGCTTGGCAAAGAAGAACACGAAGGCCGGCACGATCAGCCGTTCCCAGGCCGATTCGCAGCGCAGCCGCACCATCAGCGAAACCAGGTCGCGCCGCTCGTGTTCCGCGCGCGCGACCAGCGCGGCCAGCACGCCGGGGCCGTGCCAGATATCGGCATCGGTGAGCCAGACGTAGCGCGCCTGCGGCGCGATGCGGTCGGCCTGGGCCAGCCCCTCGGACTGGGCCCACACCTTGCCGCTCCAGCCGGCCGGCAGCTCGCTCGCGCCGATGACTGCCAGGGCCTGCGGGCGAGCCGTGGACGCGGCGACGGCTCGCGCCATAGCGGCGGTGCCGTCGTGGCTGTGGTCGTCCACCACTACCAGCGAGATCCGGCCCGGGTAGCGCTGGCCCAGCACGCCGGCCACGGCGCGGCCGATCACCTCGGCCTCGTTGCGCGCGGGAATGATGGCGACGACTTCAGGCCAGTGTGGCGGGTCCGGCGCGGCAGGCGGCTTGCGCACCCGCCAGAAGCCCGCGCGGGCACAGAGCAATCCCAGCCAGACCGCCAGCGACAGCAGCGACAACGCAAAGGCCATGCGCATGGTTCGCGCTTACTTGACGAAGCGCCGCGCCAGGCGGGCCAGCCGTGGCACGGTTTCCGGCCGCAGCAGGCGCGCGTCGTAGCCGGCCATGCGCCGCTTATTCTCCGCCAGGCACAGGTCGATCATCGCGCCCGGCGTCAGCGCCTCGCCCAGCGCCGCCGAGCCGTTCATGGTGAAATTGGCGTCCTGCGCCGCACCGTCGGCATCGATGCCGCGCGCGATGCCGATGCGCTCCCAGATCAGGAAGGCCCACACCCGCGCCACCTTCAGCGCGAACAGCGGGCGGCGCCACCACGGCAGGTTGCGCCGGTACCAGGTGGCCCAGTTGACGAAGAACAGAATATGGCGGCCTTCCTCCTGGATCACCGGCTCGAAGGTCTCGACCAGCTCGAGAGGGAAAAAGCCGGACCGCCTGGCCGCGGCAAAGAGGCCGAAGGCAAAGAAGCTGTCGATGCACTCGCTGTAGCCGGTGACCAGCCAGCCCCATTCGGGGTCGTCCGGGGGCGGGTAGTCAGGCTCGGGTGCGAGCGCGATGCCGTAGGCCTCGACCAGCTTCGACAGCACCACCTTGTCGCGCGCCTCCTCGCCGCCGTCCATCTCCAGCGCGCAGCGCAGCAGCGGGTCGCTGACGGTCTGGGCAAAGGTCTTGACGCGGATCGAGGCGCGGCCCTCGGTCTGCACGGCGATGTCCCAGATCGGCAGCGAGGTGACGCGATGCAGGGCCTCCGGCGCCAGCTTCGGCCAGTCGATCACGGCGGGCTTGTAGGGGTTGTGGGTCTGCAGCAGCATATTGCAGAACATCTGCAGGTGCTGCGCGGAGCCGATGCGCACCGGCCCCGGGGTGGGGTCGGTCCAGTGGCGCATGGCATGGTCGGCCTGCTCGACGGCAGTGCGCGCGACCGTATCGGCAACCGCGATGGCGCGGGCCTCAGCATCGGCGGCGCTGTTGCACAGCGGCGCGGTGGCCGCGCTGCTCGCAATCTCGGTAGTCTCGGCCATTCGGCCCCCCTGGCGTTGGATTGCCCGGGGGCCATTGTAGCGAGGCGCGCCAGCCGGCGCACCCCGCAGGCTAGAGCCAGGTCAGGCGCGGTAGCTGACCGGACCGCGCGAACGCATGTCCAGCGCGTAGTAGCACACCGTCAGCAGGACCAGCCAGCCCGGGCCCACGTACAGCGCCACGCGGGTGTCCGGAAAGTAGGCCATCAGCGCCACCACCAGCGCCAGGAAGGCCAGTGCGATGTAAGAGCCATACGGCCAGAACGGCATGCGGAAGGCCAGCGCCTTGCGCTCGGCTGCCGACAGGCTGCGGCGGAAGTTGATCTGCGTGACCAGGATGATGGCCCAGGTCCAGACCGCGCCGAAGGTGGAGATCGCCGTCACCCAGACAAAGACCTTCTCCGGCACCAGGTAGTTGAGCAGCACGCCGCACAGCAGCGCGGCGATCGACACCAGCAGCGCCAAGCGCGGCACGCCATTGCGGTCGACCTTGGCAAAGGCCTTCGGCGCCTGGCCCTGCTGCGCCAGGTTGTACAGCATGCGCCCGGTGCTGAAGATGCCGCCGTTGCACGACGACAGCGCCGCGGTCAGCACCACGAAGTTGATGATGCCGGCGGCGGTCTTGATGCCCAGCCGCTCGAAGGTCAGCACGAAGGGGCTGCCCTGGGCGCCGATCTCGTTCCACGGGTACAGCGACAGGATCACGAACAGCGCGCCCACGTAGAAGATCAGGATGCGCCAGAACACCGAGTTGATCGCGTCCGGGATCGATTTCTTCGGGTTGCGCGCCTCGCCGGCGGTCAGGCCGATCATCTCCACGCCGAGGTAGGCGAACATCACCATCTGCAGCGACATCAGCACGCCCGAGGCGCCGTTGGGCATGAAGCCGCCGTGCTGCCACAGGTTGGCGATGCCGGTGGCGACACCGCCGTTGCCGAAGCCGAACACGATCATCGCGCCGCCGCCGATCAGCATCAGCACGATGGTGACGATCTTGATCATGGCGAACCAGAACTCGAACTCGCCGTAGGCCTTGACCGCCATCAGGTTGACCGAGCCCATCGCGGCCAGCGCGGCCAGCGCCCAGATCCAGCGCGGCACGTCGGGGAACCACATGCCCATGTAGATGGCCACGGCGGTGATTTCCGCCACGCAGGTCACCAGCCACAGGAACCAGTAGTTCCAGCCGGTCAGGTAGCCCGCCAGCGGGCCCATGTGGTCCTGCGCGTAGCGGCAGAAGGAGCCGGCCACCGGGTTCTGCACGGCCATCTCGCCCAGCGCGCGCATGATCAGGAAGATCACCGCGCCGCCGATCAGGTAGCCCAGCATGATGGCGGGGCCGGCCATCTTGATGGCGTTGCCCGCGCCAAGGAACAGGCCCACGCCGATGGCCGAACCCAGCGCCATCAGCCGGATATGCCGTTCGCCCAGGCCGCGTTGCAGATTGTCTGCGCTTGCACTCATGTCTCGTTGTCTCCGTGTGATCAGAATGGCCGCGCCGGCCCTTGTGGGGTCGGCGGGAGCAGGTCATTTTCGCGTTTGCGGGGGCAGCTGCCGCGAGCCTGATAACCGTCACATTGCGCAATCGACAGGCACAGGCATAGCTTCGCCTGATCGGACATTGCTGATAGACCGAGTGCCGCAAACGGAAAATAGCGGGCAGATTAATAAGATTCCGGGGGAATTTGTTGCTGAATTGGTCCAAAATTACAGGAAATATTGCTGCGTGGGTCGAGCCGGGCGCCTGCCCGGCCGCACCGGTCCGCCGTCAACGGACGGTCCCGCCCAGCCCGTCGACGGCCATGTAGGCGGCGTCCATGCCTTGTGCCACGGTCGACTGCTTCCACGCGTCCGTATCCGTGTAGAAGGCATCGCGGATGCCCCGCCGATCCCGTGACGCTGCCTCGCGCCATGCGCCGGGCGGTTGCCCGAAGCGCCGCGTAAAGCTGCGCGTGAAGGTGGTCTGGTCCGGATAGCCCGAGGCCAGCGCGATCTCCGCCAGCGGCAGCGTGGTCTGCGACAACAGTTGCACCGCGCGGTCCAGCCGCAGTCGGGTCTGGTAGCGATGCGGCGTATCGCCGAAGGCCTCGGCAAAGAGCGTGTGGAAGCGCCGCACACTCCAGCCGAAATGCCCGGCCACTTCCGCCACGCGCAGTGTGGAGGTCGGGTTGGCGCGCAGGTAGGCATCCACCGCCATCAGCGGGAACACGTCCTGGTCGCCCGGCATGCCCAGGCAATCGGCCAGCGCCGCCGCAAGCGTGGCGGCGAGTTGCCAGTCGGCCTGCGGGCCGCGCGCAGCGGCCGCGGCGCGCCATGCCGCCAGCGCGCGCACCCGGCTGCCGAAGGCGCCGTCCAGCGAGAACGTGCGCGGGCGCGCCATCAGCCGCGCCGGCAGCGCCACCGAGCGCGCGGGGAAGTCCGCCACCAGCTGCAGGTTGCCGTCGAAGCCCAGGAACTCATGATGGCTGCCGGCGGGCACGATCAGGCCGGTGCGGTCGTCCACGCGGTCGACGTGGCCGTCGATCTCCAGCTCGGTGGCGCCGGCCAGCCCGAACAGCAACTGATGGTAGCCGTGCTGGTGGCCGTCCGGTTGGCGGCGATAGCGCCGGTGTTCGACCAGCGGGGAGGCGGTTTCAGCGCGCTTCGGCATGCCGCAACCTGCCCCGGGTCTGGCACAGCCAGACGCCTGCCCCGGCCACCACCATGCCGAGCCCCTGCACCGCGTCGAGCCGCTCGCCGAACAGCAGCCACGCCTGCAGCGCGGCCAGCGGCGGCGCCAGGAACATCAGCGCGGCGGCGTTGGCGGCCTGGCCGCGCCGCACCAGGCTGACCAGCAGCCAGGTGCCGGCGCCTGAGAGGCCGACGGCGGCCCACGCGAGCGTGGCCCACAGCGTCGGCCCGCCATGCCAGTGCAGCGGCGCATCGGCGGCCTGGATCGCCACCATGATGCCGGCGACCAGCATGGCGCCAAGGTTCTGCCACGCCGAACTGGCGCGCAAGTCACAGGCGGCGATGGCGGATTTCTGCAAGAGGGTTCCCATGGTGATCGAGACGATGGCCAGCACGCCCAGCAGCACGATCCACGGCGAGACCGGCTGAGAACCGACCTGCATCGCCGGAGCGACCACCAGCGCGACGCCCAGCGCACCGAGCGCCAGGCCTTGCCACGTCCGCCTGGAAGGTAGCTCCTTGAGCAGGGGGATGGCAAGTAGCGCGGTCAGCAGTGGCTGCAGCGCGCCCAGTAGCGCCATGATCGCCGGCGGCAGCCCCTGCGCCACGGCGCCGTAGCCGGCGCACAGGTAGATACCCTGCATCAACGCACCAGCCAGCAGGTGGCGCGGCGCCTCGCGCAGCGGCGGCCACGCCGTGCCCGCGGCCAGCGACCAGCCGACGAACATCAGCCCCGCCACGGCAAAGCGCGCCAGCAGGAACAGGCTGGTATCGGCCAGCGGCACGATGGCCTTGCCGACGATAAAGCCGGTGGACCAGACCAGCACGAAGGCGAGGCTGGGCAGCCAGGCGGTGGCGGGGAGGGAGCGCGACATGACGGCAGGCATTTCCGCCCAAGGGGGGCGGGATCGGGATGGCAAAGCGCAAGGCTAGCCAGCCGCGCCGCCGCTGTCTTGGCAATTCCGGCAATCGCTCGCTGAAAGCATTGGTAACACTCCCCCCACACTTACGGGTCAACGGAAACGCGCATGCCACGTAACATCGTCATAAAGGATCCAGCGAAGGAGCGGGCATGGATGCGGTGCAGCATGCGAAACAACCCGGCACGGCGCGTTGGCTGGATGCGAGGTACGCCGCCTGGCGCGCCGCCGCGGCGCTGGCCCTGGCTGCGTGCCTGGGCGCCTGCGCGCAGTTCCCGGCCGGTGCCAACGACAGCACCGCCGACCTGCACTGGCTCAACACCGTCACCTACGGCGCCGACCAGGCCAGCCTGGCCGAACTGCGCCAACTCGGCCGCAAGGCTTATCTCGACCGGCAACTGGCAATGCCGCTGGTCGATCCGCCGGAACTGGCAACGGCCATTGCCGCACTACCCGGCCTGCAGGCCGATGCCGCCGCCCAACTCAAGGCCGCGCGCGAGGCCCGCGAGCGGATCGACATGCTGCCCGATGACGACAGCAAACAACAAGCCCGCCAGGCACTGAACGCGCAGGGCCGCGAGCTGGTGGCCGAAACCGCGCGGCGTCACCTGCTGCGCGCGCTGTATTCGCCGGCGCAGCTGCGCGAGCAGATGACGTGGTTCTGGATGAACCATTTCAACGTCTACTCGGGCAAGGGCCAGGTGCGGCTGCTGCTGCCTGACTACGAGGAACGCGCGATCCGCCCGCATGCGCTTGGCCGCTTTCGCGACCTCCTGATGGCCACCGTCACCGCGCCGGCGATGCTGCTCTACCTGGACAACGCCCAGAGCAGCGCCAACCGCATCAACGAGAACTACGCGCGCGAGCTGATGGAGCTGCATACGCTGGGCGTATCGGGCGGCCCCAGCGGCTCGCGCTACACCCAGCAGGACGTGCAGGAGCTGGCGCGCGTGCTGACCGGCGTGGGCGTCAACCTGCGCGGCACGCCGCCGCCGCGACTGCCCCCGGCGCGCGCGGCGCTGTATCGCAGCGAAGGCGTGTTCGAATTCCATCCCGGCCGGCATGACTTCGGCGTGAAGACGCTGCTGGGCCAGCGCATCGAGCCGGCCGGCTTCGCCGAGGTGGAGCGCGCCGTGTCGATCCTGGCGCGCGAGCCGGCCACTGCGCGCTTTATCAGCGCCAGGCTGGCCGCGTACTTTGTCGCCGACAACCCGCCGCCGGCGCTGGTCGAGCGCATGGCGCAGACCTTCACGCGTACCGACGGCGATATCGCGCAGGTGCTGCGCACGCTGTTCCTGGCGCCCGAGCTGGACCGGCTGCTGGCCTCGCCCGCACGCAAGTTCAAGGACCCGATGGTCTACGTGGTGTCATCGATGCGCCTCGCCTATGACGGCCGCCCCGTGACCAACCTGCGCCCGGTGCTGAACTGGCTGAACCAGCTCGGCGAGCCGCTGTACGGCCACGTCACGCCCGACGGCTATCCGTCGGCGGAGAGCGCGTGGGCCAGTTCGGGGCAGATGGTGCGGCGCTTCGAGATCGCGCGCGCGATCGGCTCGGGGCCGGCTGGTCTCTTCGCCGGCGATGCGGGCAAGCCGCGCGGCGCGCGCTTCCCGATGATCGGCAACAAGCTGTACTACGACACCATCGAGGCCACGCTCGGCCCCGCCACGCGCGCCGCGCTGGCGCAGGCCGAATCGCAGGCCGAGTGGAACACCGTGCTGCTCGCCTCGCCGGAGTGGATGCAGCGCTGACGGACAAAGGAGCGAACCATGCATCGCCGACAATGGCTGAAGACGATGGGCGGCGCCACGCTCGGGCTGGCGCTGCCCGCCATCGCCTCGCGCGTCTATGCGCTGCCGGCGCAGGCCGATGCGCGCTTCCTGCTGGTATTCCTGCGCGGCGGCTATGATGCCGCCAGCGTGCTGGTGCCCGCCGGTAGCGAGTTCTACTACGCCTCCCGGCCCAACATCGCCATCCGGCGCCCACCCATGGCCGGTGCCGACGCGGACCCCAATGCGGCGGTGGCGCTGGCGCCAGCCTTTGCCGCCGACAGCACCGCGCGCGGCATCGGCGACTGGGCGCTGCACCCGGCGCTGGCCCCGACCATGCTGCCGCTGTGGCAGCGCGGCCAGCTCGCCTTCGTGCCGTTCGCCGGGACGCACGACCTGTCGCGCAGCCACTTCGAGACCCAGGACGGCATCGAGGCAGGACTGCCGGGCGAGGGCGAGGATCGCAAGGACGTGGCGTCCCTGCGCGGCAGCGGCTTCCTCAACCGGCTGACACAGGCGATGGGCGGCCAGGCCGCACCGGTGGCGTTTACCGATGGCCTGCCGGTGGTGCTGTCCGGCCCGCGCGATGTGCCCAATGTCTCGCTCAAGGGCAGCGGCCGCACGCCGTTCGACGCGCGCCAGTCGAAGCTGCTGGCACAGATGTACCGCGGCACGCGTTTCGAGTCGCTGATCGATGAGGGGTTCGAGCTGCGCGAGACGGTCGCGCGCCAGGCGCAGTCTGCGCAACCCGCCATGTCAGGCGGCGACACCGGCACGATGGCGTCGCGCCAGCAGGAAATGCAGGCCGCCAACCGCCGTTCGCTCAGCGCGCGCGGCTTCGAGGTCGAAGCGCGCCGCATGGCCGGGCTGATGCGCGAGCGCTTCAACCTGGGCTTTATCGACGTGGGCGGTTGGGATACCCATGTCAACCAGGGCGGCGCGCAGGGGCAGCTTGCCAGCCTGCTCGACAACCTTGGCCGCGGCTTGTCGGCCTTTGCGGCGGAGATGGGGCCGGCGTGGAACCAGACTACCGTGGTCGTGCTGTCCGAGTTCGGCCGCACCTTCCGCGAGAACGGCACGCGCGGCACGGATCATGGCCACGGAACGGTGTATTGGGTGGCGGGCGGTGCCGTGCGCGGCGGGCGTATTGCGGGCGAGCAGGTGGCGGTGGAGCAGGCTACGCTGAACCAGAACCGGGACTGGCCGGTGCGCAATGAATATCGCGCCTTGCTGGGCGGCGTCTTCCGCAGGCTCTACGGGCTGGATGACGCGAGGCTGGCGCAGGTGTTTCCCGGCGTGCGGGCACGGGATATCGGGCTGGTGTAGCGTGCTGGCGCAGCGGCCAGCGCGGTTGGCCTTGCGCGGCGCTCAGTAGCTGCCGTTCCCGGAGGTGATGGTTGCCGGCGCGACAGGGTAGACGGGCGCGGCAGATGAGGGTGCCGATGGCTGCGGGGCGGGCGCAGGCGGCGCGGCCGGAGCGGGCGCATTGACCGGAGCAGCCGGATAGGCGGGCGCGGAAGGAGCCGGTTGTTCCGCCGGCATCGGCGCAGCCGGCGCACTGCCCGCGCTCATGCCCGGCGGCACCGCAATCACCGATTCCCCCCGGTCCAGCGCCAGGCTGGACTCATCCTGGCTCATCTCCACGCCTGGGGCCGCAGCAGTCGCCGGCGCGCTCGCCGGCGGCGCAACCTCAGCCTCCGGCGCCGGCAGCGCCTGCCGGCGTGGCGCGGGGCGCGGTGCCGGCGCTTCGGCCGGCTTGTCGCGGCTGAACAGCTGGCTGAACCAGCCGCGCACCTGCGTGCCCAGCGATGCGAACAGGCTGGTTTCCTCGTGCTCGGCAAAGCGCGCGCGGCCGTCGACGATGCGGGCGCGCAGCGCGCGCTGGTAGAAGTCGCCCACCATCGGCAGCGCGCTGTGCGCGCCCTGGCCCCAGTAGTCGCTGCGCAGCGTGACGCGGCTGTCGTTGAAGCCGACCCAGGCGCCTGCCACCAGCTCCGGATGCATCAGGATGAACCAGCCGTCGGCGTTGTCCTGCGTGGTGCCGGTCTTGCCGGCGACGTCGGCGCGGATGCCGAAGCGCGAGCGGATGCTGGCGCCGGTGCCGCGGTCGATCACGTCGCGCATCACGTCGAGCAGGGTCTGCGTGGTGGCCGCGGGCAGCGCGTGTTCGGCGCGCGCCTGGCGGAAGGTCTGCAGCACGTTGCCGTTACGGTCTTCGATGCGCGTCACCATGGTCGGTGCGATGTAGTCGCCGGCGTTGGCGATGGTGCCGTAGGCCGCCACCATCTCCTTGAGCGTGACCGGGCTGGTGCCCAGCGCCAGCGACGGCACCACGTCGAGCCGGCTTTCGCGCACGCCCATCTCGCGCGCGAGCCGTGCCACGCGGTCCGGCCCGACCTGTTGCATCAGCTGCGCGGTGATGGTGTTGCGCGAATAGACCAGGCCATCGCGCAGCGACATGGCGCGGCCGGTGGGGCGGCCCTCGTCGGTGGGGCGCCAGATCTCGCCGCCGGCCAGCTCGATCTCGACCGCCTGGTCCATCAGCGTGTCGTCGGGCGACTTGCCGTCCTCGAAGGCCGCGCCGTAGACAAAGGGCTTGAAGGTCGAGCCCGGCTGGCGGCGCGCCTGCTGCACGTGGTCGAACGCGTCCTGGGTGTAGTCGCGGCTGCCGACCCAGGCGCGAATCTCGCCGTTGCGCGGGTCGATGGCGATAAAGCCGGCCTGGATGCGCGTCTTCTGCTGGTGCAGTGCGCGCATGAAGGCGCCATCGGCCAGCAGGTGTTTGAGCGCCTCGTCAGGCGGGGTGCCGGCGGCGGTGGCGGCGCGGTATTCCGGCGTCTCGCGCACGAAGGCCTGCACCAGCGCCTTGTCGGCGGCCCAGCCCGCGCGCGGGGCCCACGCCGCGTTGGCGACCGCCTGCAGCCGGTTGCCCTGCTGCACCACGGCCTGGGTGGCCATGGCCTGCAGCCGTGCGTCGATGGTGGTGCGCACCACCAGCCCGTCGGCGTAGATGTCGTAGCCGTTGCGGTCGGCCCAGCCGATCAGCCACTTGCGCAGCTGCTGCGCGAAATGCGGCGCGGGGCCGGGCGGCTCGGTCTGGCGTTCGAAGTCGATGCGCAGCGGGCGCTTCTTCAACTGTTCATAGCGGGCCGCATCGAGCTTGCCGCGCTTGACCATCTGGCCCAGCACGGTATTGCGCCGGTCCAGCGCGCGCTCGGGGTTGAGCACCGGGTTGTAGTAGCTGTTGCCCTTGAGCATGCCGATCAGGGTGGCGCTCTGCAGCACGTCGAGCGACCGGGCCGGCTTGTCGAAGTACGTGCGCGCGGCCATCTCGATGCCGAACGCGTTGTACAGGAACGGTACCGTATTCAGATAGGTCTCGAGGATCTCGTCCTTGGTATAGAGCGCCTCGATCTTCAGCGCGGTGATCGCTTCCTTGAGCTTGCGCGTCAGCGTGGGGGCGCGCCCGATCTCATCGGGATAGAGGTTGCGCGCGAGCTGCTGCGTGATGGTCGAGCCGCCCTGGCGGTCGCCGGTAAAGGTATGTACCGCGGCCGAGGCCATGCGGCGCCAGTCGAGCCCGTGGTGCTGGTAGAAACGATGGTCTTCGGTGGAGATCAGCGCGGCCACCACATTGGGCGAGATCTGCGCCAGCGGCACCCAGTCGCGGTTGGCCCACTTGAAGACGGCCAGCTCCTTGCCGTCGGCGGACAGGACCTGCGCGGGCTGCTCGGACTTGGCCTTGCGGATGTCGCTGATGCCGGGCGTGAACGGCACCAGGACCAGCACGTAAAGCAGGAAGGCGGTGGGCAAGGCGGCCAGCCCCACCAGCAAGCCGCGGCGCGTGGGGCGCAGCGAGCCGGGCCGCGTCAGTCCCAGGCGCGCGGTGCGCGCCGGCAGGGCCGACATGCGTTCCTTCAGGGAGTCAGGCAGCGAAGCCTGCAACTTGGCCTGCGTTGAAGCGAGCAGCGGGGCAAGCCGGGTCTTGATCTCGGCCAGCCTCATGACGCGAAGCTGTCGAGGCAAAGGCACATGGCGGCACGGGGCACTGGCATTACCGTCGTCGGAAAAGCCTGCATCCTACCAAATCGTTCCCATTGCTCACAGGGAAAACCCCCATCCGATAGCTATGCGGCACATCTTGCTGCCAAGCATGCGTCACAAGGCTTTCATATTGCACCTGCACAATGCGCAGGCCGCCACTCGTGCGGACGATGCGCCGTTGCCGGGTTGATCGGGTTAGTCGCTTTAAGCAAGTTGAGCAGAGTAAGCGGAATAAGCGGAATAAGCGGATTAAGCAGGTTGGCCGGGTCTGGCTCCGAACGGGTCCGGCGCAGTGTCATGAATCAAACAGAATACGGAGAAACACAGTGAAGAAAGCTCTCCTTGCAATGACGGCAGCAGTGGCCGCTTCGGCGGCATCCGGGGTGGCGTCGGCCCAGACCGCCTCCAACGTGACGCTCTACGGCATCGTTGACGCCGGCGTCGAAGTGATCAACAACATGCCGGGCAGCAATGGCGCCGAGGGCACGGTGGCGCGCCTGAACTCGGGCAACCTGTCCGGTTCGCGCTGGGGCCTGCGTGGCACCGAAGACCTGGGCGGCGGCCTGAAGGGTATCTTCGTGCTGGAGAGCGGCTTCGATATCGACACCGGCACCTCCGGCCAGGGCAACCGCCTGTTCGGCCGCCAGGCCTACGTCGGCCTGCAGAACGGCTTCGGCGCCGTTACGCTGGGCCGCCAGCAGAACGCGCTGTACGACCTGTTCGGCGCCTTCGACCCGATGGGCGTGGGCCCGCGCTACTCGCTCAACAGCGTCGACTCGGCCTTCAACGGCCGCGTCGACAACGCCGTCAAGTACACCGGCAAGTTCGGCGGCCTGACCGCCACCGCCTTCTACAGCTTCGGCCGCGACAACAACGGCGAAGTGCCGGGCGAATTCAAGGTCGCGAAGAGCTACGGCGGCGGGCTGTCGTACGCCGCCGGCGGCTTCTCGGTCGGCGCCGCCTACGACCAGTTCCAGGGCGCCACCGTGGCGCTGCAGGACCGCGCCGCCAAGCGCGCCGCGGTGGGCACCGCCTATGCCTTCGGCGACGCCAAGGTGTTCGCCGGCTACCGCTGGCTGCTCGACAACGGCGTTTCCAGCGCCACCGCCGCCAGCACCCGCAGCAACGTCTACTGGGCCGGCGCGCAGTACCGCTTCACGCCCGCGTTCCAGCTGACCGGCGCCGCGTACTACACTGACACGCGCAACAGCGATGCAGATCCGTGGATGTTCGTGCTGTCGGCCGACTACTCGCTGTCCAAGCGCACCGACGTGTACCTGAACGTAGGCTATGCCAAGAACAAGTCCGGCTCCGCGCTGGGCCTGAACGGTGTTGGCACCGTGGTCGCCGGCGAGAACCAGACTGGCGCCACTATCGGCCTGCGCCACCGCTTCTGATCGCAGCCGCCTGACGCCCGCCCGGCACTGTCTAGAGACGCGCACGGGCGGGCGCGTGATGTTCATATCGACGCCTGCGGCTTGCTTGCGGGATTCGTTGGGCCGGTTCCTCGATCGGCCCCTTTTTCTCTTTCCTCGCCGCCCTGGCGGGGGAGCATTGTCTCGCGATGCCGCGCCCCGCTTACCGGTACGCCGCCGCGCTGATGAATTGCCCGAAGCGCTCGCACCAGATCACCACCGCCTGGTACTGCGACGGGTCCACGCCTGCGGGGAGCGGTGCGGTAAAGTTGCCGAAGGTCTTGAGTTCTGCCACCTGCAGCGCGCGGCTCTTGAGGCTGAGGAAGGCGGCCTCGGTGTCGACGAATTCCGGCACCAGGTAGATGCGGTAGTCCGGCCCGGGTGCCACCTCGCCTTCGAAGGCGAGGGCCTGCGGCGAGACATGGAGGCGCCCGCTGGCCCAATGGAAGGCGTCGCTGCCGGCCAGGTCCTTGCGAAACGTGCCAGAATAGCTGGCCTTTTGTGACACCGCCTGCACTTGTTCGGTGCTGGCGCCGGCCTGTTCCGTCAGGATCGGCAGCACGTAGATGCCGGCCGCGAAGCCGGCCGCCAGTGCGGCCAAGTGCGAAAACACGAGAATCAGTACCTTTCGATAGGTTGGCGCCCGCATCGCTGTCTCCCGGCGTTCAAGATTGCAGCAGATTGTCCGTCAATTCATTGTTGCCGGGCAGCCTCGTCCCGAGGGAATGGTGGGATGATGGGCGGGCGGCCGCGCCCGCGCCCGCGAACCTGTACAGTCGGTCATCAAACCAACACACGACTGTGGATAAGATTCCAGAATCTCCACGACGAGACGATGCCTATGCCGCTCCACGTCACGATCCGCACCATCCGCACCGGCGAGCTGCAAACCGCCCGCTACCAGGCGCGCGTCTACCCGACCACCGACGCCGAAGCCGCACCGTTGCTGGCGACGGCATGGAGCGAGCGTGAGGCCGAGGCCTTCCGCACCGCGCAGTTCTGGGCGCAGCGCAACGCCTATGTGGTATCCAACCCGCGCGCGGGCACCTTCTACGGAGTGACATGCCGGCGTTGAGGCTGCGCGGCATGCGGTTGTGGTGGTGGCTCGCGGCGGCCCTGGCCTTGCCGGGCTGTACCGCCGAGGGCGTGCTCGGCACGCTGTCGGGCGGGCGCGACGGCTTGTGGCGCAACGTGCAGCAGCGTTGCCTGGCCAGCGCCCCGGCATCGCATCCGGACTGCGCCCAGGTGGACCAGTCGCGCGGGCTGGTGCTGTACAAGGACGCCATCGGCGTGTCGCACTACCTGGTGATCCCGGCACACCCGGTGACCGGCGTGGAAGATGGCAAGGCGTGGGACGGCGCCGGCGCCAACCCGTGGGCCTTCGGCTGGGAGGCGCGCGGCATCGTCGGCCAGGCGCTCGGCAAGGCGGTGCCTGACGACATGCTGGGCCTGGCGGTCAATTCCCGCAGCTCGCGCAGCCAGGACCAGCTGCATATCCACCTCGATTGCATCAGCGCGGCCGCGCGGGCGCTCGTCAATGGCGGCAGCGGCGCGATCGGCACGGGCTGGACCGCGCTGCGCCACGACGGCAAGCCGGTACGCGCGAAGTTTGTACCGGCCAGCACGCCTGTGCTGACGGTCGATCCGTTCCTGCTGGTGCGCCACGGGGCCAATGACGGCGCCGCGGCGCTGCCGCCCGACCGCGGCATCTTTGTCACCTATGTGCGGGACCAGCAGGGCCGCGCGGGGTTTGTCGTGGTCGACCAGCCGGTCGACAAGGCAGCCGGCAGCAACGGGCATGCGAGCGATTTCCTGGACCGGCGCTGCCGGTTGGCGCAGGAACTGCCGGTGGCGGCCTGAGCGTGCCGCGGGTCACCGCGCCCGCACACCCGAGGCCGGCGGTGGGGCAGGCGGCGTGGCGGGCGCAGCCGCACCGCCGCGGGCCATCCCATCCAGCACCTTTGCCGCCGCCAGATGCTGCGGGATCACCAGCCCCTCGCGCGAGGTGGCCACGCTGATCTGCCCGCCCTGGGCACTGCCGCGCGCGACAAAGTCGCGGCCGTGCGCATAGACCAGCCGGGTGAGTTCGGCCACCTCGGTGTCCGACAGGTCCGGCCCGGTCACCAGGATGGCGGCCGTGGCCAGCGTGCGCACCGGCTCATGCAGCCCGGGATAGGCGCCTGGCGCGATGGTGGCACGGAAATACCCCGCCTTCTGCGCTACCATCGCGGCGATCGCGCGCTCATCCAGCGGCAGCAGCCGCAGCGGCATTTCGCCGATGGCCTCGCGGATGCTGTCGGACGGCACGCCGATCACCTGCATCACGGCGTCGACCTGGTTCTGGCGCAGCGCCACCAGTGCCGGGCCCAGGCCGACCTCCTCGGCCTTGAAGTCATTGCCCGTCAGGCCATGCGCGGCCAGCACGCGCAGCACCGTCACGCGCGAGGCCGAGCCGCGCTCGCCGACGGCAATGCGCTTGCCGCGAAGATCGGATACCGAGCGGGCGGGGTCGGCGCCGCGCACCATGACATGCACCGGTTCCGGGTAGAGGCTGCCCACGGCGCGCAGCGACGCATGGGGACCGTCGCCGGCGAACACGCCCTTGCCCTCGTAGGCCTCCAGCGCGGCATCGGCCTGCGCCAGTGCCACCGAGACCTTGCCGGCACGCAGGAGCCGCAGGTTTTCCTCGCCGCCGCGCGTCACCAGCGGGATCGCCCGCACCTTGACACCGTCCACCAGCGCCTGCGCAAAGCGCAGGTACTGGCCGTGCTCGGCGCCGGCGGCGATGGCATAGCCTTCGTTGGCGCGTGCCAGCCGGGCGCGGATATTGGCGTGCGCGGTGGTCAGCTCCTGCTCGATGATCGCGCGCTGTGCCGGCGAGGCGTCTTTCTGCACGGATTCGATCACCTTGCGCATTGCCTCAAGGATGGCCGCGGGACCGCTCGGCGCATTGGTGGCGACGGCGGGGGCTTCGGCCGGGCGGTAGCCCGCCGACAGCACGCTGACCCAGCGCTCGCCTTCGCGCTTGTACAGCGCGGTGCCGTGCGCGCGGATGATGTCGCCCGCCTTGTTGCCGCCGCTGGTGATGCCGGTGATGCCGCGCGGCCCCGCGCCCAGCGCCGACACCAGCCCGGCCACGCCGGGCGAATCCCAGGCGCCGAAGTCGTAATCGCGCAGCAGCTTCAGTTCGGCATCGAAATACACCACGCGGCGCGTTTCGGCGGCCGGCGCCTTGGTATCGGACTGCGAGCCGCGCCGGTCGATGCCGACCAGCTGCACGGTGCCCGGCGGCAGCGCCTGTGCGAGCCGCTCGTTCAGGTTGGTGCGGATGCCTTCGGCGGGCGGCCCGCCGCCGCAGCCGGCCAGCCAGGCCGACGCCAGCATCGCGAACAGGATGGCGAAGAAGGCGCGGCGCATGTCAGCCTCCGATCAGCGGCAACGCCAGCATCATGGTCAGCACGAACGCGTTCATCAGGTCGACGAAGAACGCGCCCGCCAGCGGCGTGATCAGGTAGCTGGTAGGCGCCGGCCCGTAGCGGGACGTGAGGGCGCGCATATTGGCCATGGCGGTGGCGGTCGAGCCCATGTTGAAGCCGATGAAGGCGGCGGAGGTGACCGCGGCCTCGTAGTCGGCCCCCATGAAGCGGAAGCACACCAGCACCACATACAGGATGATGAATACCACCTGCATCGCGATGATCAGCAGGAAGGGCCCGGCCGACAGCGCCACCTCGGCCAGGTCCAGCGCCATCATGGTCATGACCAGGAACAGCGACAGGCAGACATTGGTGATCAGGTCGGTGGCGCGGTCGTCAAAGCGCAGGCCGATAAAGGGCAGCAGGTTGCGGATGGCGATGCCGAGCATCATGCACCACAGGAAGCCCGGGATGGTGATGGGGCCGGCGGGCATCTGCGCGGCGATCCAGCGCCCGCCGATCACCGCGGCCAGCATGCCGGCCAGCGCAGCCAGTGCGCCGACGGTGGTGATGGGCGAGATGGCGGCGGCTTCTTCCTCGGTGTCGCCGGCCTCGCGTGCGGTCGAGCGCAGCTTGTAGCGCGAGATCAGGTATTGCGCCACCGGGCCGCCGATAATGCCGCCAACGATCAGGCCGATGGTGGCCACGGTCATCGACAGGTCCATCACCGCCTGCAGGTTGTTGACCTCGGCAAAGCGCTCGGCATACGCGGCGCCGGTGCCGTGCCCGCCGACCAGCGTGATGGAGCCGCTCACCAGCCCGAAGATCGGGTGCAGGTCCAGCGTCTTTGCCATGGCCACGCCCACCACGTTCTGCACCAGGATATAAGGCAGCAGGATGATCAGGAAGATCACCAGCGCCTTGCCGCCGCGCTTGAGCATGCGCAGGTCGGCGCCCAGCCCGACGCCGCCGAAGAACATCAGCAGCAGCACCGGCTTCATGCCGGGGTCGATGACCACGCGGAAACCTGTTGTCGCCAGTGCCAAAGACGCCACGATCGCGAACAGCAGGCCGCCGGTGACAGGGTCGGGAATGTTGTAGCGCGACAGCACGCCGACGCTGCGGTTGACCAGCGTACCGATCAGCAGCACCACGACGGCGGTCAGCAATGAGGCCAGCAGGTCGAGATTCATCGGGGGCGTCCTGGCGGAGAGTGCTGCGGTGAAGCGCCGCTGGCCGTGCCGGGTGCGCAATGGCCGCCAGCGATGCCTGACGGGAAGCATGCATCACTAGGGGTTGTAGTCGGGCGGGGGGAAGAAGGCAAGGAAAGGATGGGCGGCCACTAGACCCACAATGCAAGGCCAAGCCAACGGTCTTGGGTGCTCCCAAGCCGCCCGAGCTAGCCTGAGCAAGGTGTTCTCCCTCTCCCTTCAGGGCCCTTCAGGGGGAGAGGGTGGGCTAGCAAGGAACCACGTCAAGCGAAGCCTTCGGTTTTTCCGAGCATAACTTTCTTTGAAGCGCCCGCCCTCTCCCCTGGCCACTCTCACGCAAGCGGGAGAGGGGAGCAAACCGGCAGCAACCAAGCCTCTTACCGCGCCCGCAACGCATCCACGATATTCATCCTCGCCGCCCGCACCGCCGGAAGGAAGCCGCCCACCAGCCCCATCGTCATCGAGAACGCCAGTGTCTGCAGCGCAATCCCCGGCGTCAGGATAAAGCGGAAAGACAGGTCGGCGAAGGTCTGGAAGTTGGTGGTCGAGAACGACGCGAACTGCATCAGCGCCGCGCACGCCAGCCCCGCCACGCCGCCCACCAGCCCCAGCAGCGCGGCCTCGATCAGGAAGGCCACCAGCACATTGGCGCGCTTGAAGCCGAGCGCGCGCAGCGTGCCGATTTCCGCCACGCGGTTGGCCACCGAGGCGTACATGGTGATCATCGCGCCGATCATCGCGGCGATCGAGAAGATGGTGGACAGCGTGAAGCCCAGGATATTGATAAAGCTGGACAGCGCCTTGGACTGGTCGCTGTAGAAGGTCTGCTCGCGCTTGGCCTCGTCCGCCAGGCGCGGGTCGACGTCGATATCGGCGCGAAAGCGCTCGAACTTCGCGGTGTCGGCCAGCCGCACCACCATCGACGAATACGCGTTGCGCCGGAACGACTGCATCAGCTGGTCCACGTCGCCCCAGATCTCGGAATCGAAGCCGCTGCCGCCGGCGTCGAAGTGGCCGACCACGGTCCAGTCGCGCTGGGCAAAGCGCAGGTGTTCGCCGATCTGCACGCCGGCGAAGCCGCCGGCAATGCTGCTGCCGACGATGATCTCGGCCGAGCCCGGCCGGAACATGCGCCCCACCACCAGCTTCACCTGCGGGCGCAGGTCCATGCCCAGCGGCGAGATGCCGCGGATCACCACGTTGGAGGGTTGCCCGGTGCTGGCCTTGGTCAACGAGATCAGCACCACCGCCTCGCGCGAGGCCAGCGGCCGGCCGGTGCCGCTCATGGCCACCGCGGGATGCATCTCCATGATGCTGGCCTGGTCGCGGTTGACCGCGCTCTGGATCTCGGTCTCGGCGCCCTTGCGGATCACCACCACGTTGTTCTGCTCGCCGGTGGTGACCAGCGTCTTCTTCAGCCCCGCGTCCAGCATCAGCATGGTGGCGAAGACAAAGACCACCAGCGCCAGCCCGCCCGCGGTCAGCGCCGTGGTCAGGCGGCGGGCCCACAGGTTGCGCGCGATATAGGTCAGCGGGATCGCCACGGCAGCCTCCGCTAGCCGATGGCCCGCAGGCCTTCGACGATGCGCACGCGCGCGGCCTGCACCGCGGGCACGATGCCGGCAAAGACCCCCACCGCCAGCGCGCATGCCGCCTGCAGCTGCATGGTTTGCGGCGACACCGTGAACACCGGGAACACGCCGCCCACCGCCTGCTTGAAGGCCGTCGCCATCGGCGGCGTGGCCAGCATGCCGAGCGCGCCGCCGACCACGCAGATCGCCAGCGATTCGCCAAACACCAGCACCGCCAGGAAGCCCGGCCCGAAGCCCAGCGCCTTGAGCGTGGCGTACTCCACGGTGCGCTCGCGCGCGCTCATCGCCATGGCGTTGGCCATCACCGCCATGATGATCAGGATCACCACGTAGGAGACCACCCGGATCGCGGCGATGATCTGGTTGGACATGGCGACAAAGCCGAGCTGGAAGGCCTGCTCGGTTTCGGTCAGGGTCTCGGCAAGCGAATTGCGGAACACGGCGTCGACGTTGCGCGAGATCGACGCCGTATTGTCAGGGTTGTCCACGCCCAGCACGAAGACGCCGACCTGGTCGGCCTGGCGCGCCGTGCGCTTGCGGATGGTCTCGTTCAGGTACTCCCAGTGGAACACCATCTGGCGTGTGATGATGCTCTCGTCGCGCCCGTCCATGATGCCGCGCACCACGAACTCCCAGGTGCCGGGGTAGATGGTGCCCTTGATGGGGATCACGTCGCCGATCTTGAAGCCGAACTGGTCCGCCAGCTGGCGCCCGACCAGCGCGCCCTTGCGGTCGCGCCGGTAGTCCGCGCGCTGCTGCTCGGACACGATGAATTCGGGGTACAGGTCGAGGTAGTTGTCCGAAACCGCAAACTGCGCGAAGAAGTTCTTGGGATCGCGGTAGACGCCGCCGAACCAGTTGGAGCGCGCCACCATGGTCACGCCCTCGACGCCCTTGATGCGGTTCTCGTAGCTGAGCGGCAGCGGGAACACCAGCGAGATCGCATTGCGCGTCACCAGCCGTGCGCTGGACGCGGCCGAGGCGCCCGCATACCAGGCGTCGATCACGGTCTGCAGCAGCCCGAACGCCAGCACCGCGATCACCAGCCCGAACACCGTCAGCGCGGTGCGCAGCTTGTGCCGCAGCGCGTTGCGGGAGATCAGCTTGAGCGCGTACATGGGCAGTCAGGCAACCTCGCCACGGATCAACTCTCCCTTCTCCAGGTGCACCAGCGAGCCCGCGGCGGCTGCGGCATGCGCATCGTGCGTGACCATGATGATGGTCTTGCCGACCTCCGCATTGAGCCGCTGCATCATCGCCAGGATCTCCGCGGCGGAGGTGCGGTCCAGGTCGCCGGTGGGCTCGTCGGCGACGATCAGCGTCGGGTCGGTGATCAGCGCGCGCGCGATCGCCACGCGCTGCTGCTGGCCGCCGGACAGCTCCGACGGATAGTGGCTCATGCGGTCGGACAGGTTCACCATGCTTAGCACCAGCTCCACGCGCGCGCGCCGTTCCGCACGCGGCAGGCCGGTCAGCATCAGCGGCAGTTCCACGTTCTCGAACGCGGTCAGCACCGGCATCAGGTTATAGAACTGGAAGATAAAGCCGACGTTGGCGGCGCGCCATTCGGCCAGCGTGGCTTCCGGCAACTGGGTGATGTCGAGCCCCGCCACGCGCAGCGTGCCGCTGTCGGGCCGGTCGATGCCGGCAATCAGGTTCAGCAGCGTGCTCTTGCCCGAGCCCGACGGCCCCATCAGCGCGACGAAATCGCCTTCGCCGATTTCGAGCGAGATATCGGTCAGCACCGGCACGGTCTGCACACCGCGGCGATAGGACTTGGCGACGTGGCTGATCTGCACCAGCGGCGTGACGGCAGGAGGAGGCGAGGGGGCGTTCATGCCGCCACCGTCATGGCTTGGCCGGCGCCACGCGGTCGCCGTCGCCGATCTTGTCGCCGGGCGACAGCACCAGGACGTCGCCGGGCTTGACGCCCTGCACCGCGACCAGCTCGCCAAGCTTGTCGCCGGTCTTCACCTGCACCTCGTGGGCCTTGCCGTCCTTCACCACATAGGCTACCTGCCGGCCCTCCCGCATGACCACGGCGGCCGGCTGCACCGCCACCACCGGCTGGCGGTCCTGCGCCGTGGCCGTGCGCGACAGGAAGGCGATCTTGGCGCTCATGTCCGGCAGCACACGTGCATCGCGGTCGACAAAGCGCACCTTGACCAGCACGGTGGCCTTGGAACGATCCACCGTCGGCACGATGCGCGATACCTGCCCGGCCAGCCGCAGCCCGGGCAGTGCATCCAGCAACAACTCGCACGGCTGGTCGACGCGGATCTTGCCGATATTGGATTCGGCGACGTCGGCTTCCACCTCCAGCGTTTCCATGTCGGCGATGGTCACGATCGCACCCTTGGTGTCGGCGGCGGCCGAGAACGGCGTGATGTTGTCGCCCACGTTGGCATGCTTGACCAGCACCACGCCGTCGAACGGCGCGCGGACCACGGTCTGTCCCACCGCCACTTCGGCGGCGCGCGCATTTGCCTGTGCCGAGGCGATCGACGCGCGCGAGCTGTTGATCGACGCGCGCGCCTTGTGGTACCGCGCAACGTCGGCGTCGTACTGGTTGCGCGAGATCGCGTTGGGCACGATCAGGATCTCGGAGCGGCGCAGGTTGACTTCAGCGTCGCGGAGTTCGGCCTGCTGCAGCTCCAGGTTGGCCTGCGCCACCTTCACCTGCGCCTGGGCCTGCGCGAACGTGGCTTCCACGTCCTTGCTCTCCAGCCGGGCGATGATCTCGTCCTTCTTGACGCGCGAGCCTTCCAGTACGCCCAGCCATTCCAGCCGGCCCTGTGCCTTGGAGGCGACCGCCGCCTTGCGCTGCGGCACGACGTAGCCGGTGGCGTTGAGCAGCGTGAAGTTCTGTGTAGGGTAGGCGGAGGTGACGGTGGTGGTCTGCACCGCCTGCGGGCCGGCCAGCCGGATGGCGATGCCGATGACGGCAAGCAGGACCAGCGCGATCACTGCATAGCGCACCCATCTTCGCCGGGGACGGATGCGTGCGCCGGGCGCAGCGGTGGCGCTCCGGTCGATTTTCAGCCTTGCCAGGTCTTGGTCAGCCACTGCGCGCTTCCTCCGGCAGGACGGCGCGGCCCTGACTGCGCCTGCCTGCGAGTTGCTGTGATGGGCGGACTCCCAGTATAGCGGCGTGTGATCCAGTGTCCATTGCCCGCGCGCAAGGCGGAGCGTGGGCTAGTGCTCTTGCTCCACCGCCAGCTTCAGCTTCATCAGCGCATGATCCCACTGCCGCCCGATCGCCTCCAGCGAGCGCCGCGCGGCGTCCAGCTGCGCCGGCTCGAACTGCCACAGGCGTTCGCGCCCGGCCTTGCTGTCGCGCACCAGCCCGGCCTGCGACAGCACCTCCAGGTGCTTGGTGACCGCCTGCCGCGTCATGGCGCTGCCCGCGGTCAGCTGCGCGATCGACATCGCGCCGCCCGCGCACAGCGCCGCCACCAGCCGCAGGCGGGTCTCGTCGCCCAGCGCGGCGAACACCGCCGCCGAATCGCGCAGGCCGGCAGTATCCAGCGTGGTGGGAGAAGGGGCGTCAGGCCGCGCCGGTGACATGCTTGCGGATATTTTCCACCTGCTCGTCCCAACCGCCGCTGTTCATGCGGAAGGCCTCCTCGCGGCGTTCCGGCGGGATCTGGTCGAAACCGGATTCGACCACGGTCAGAAGCGTGCCGCCTTCGAATTCCTTCAGCTCGAACTCGACTAACGTGGTCGGCTCGGCCGAGTAGTCGCGATCGCGCTCCATCGGCGCCGGATGCCAGCGCCAGGACAGCAGCTTCTGCGGCTCCATGCGTTCGATCTGCGCATCGAACTTCAGGTATTCGTAGCCCGGGTAAGTCACGCTGCCGACGGCGCGCTTGCCGGGTTCGAAGGTGACGCCGTCGAATTTGACGCCGAACCAGCTGCCGAAGGTGTCGGCATCTGTCAGCGCGTGCCAGACGCGCGCCACGGGGGCTGCTATCAATACGCTGCGTTCGATACGGTCGGTCGGGGAGGGCATGTCCGGTCTCCTGTTCAGGGGTGAATGTGCAACTTCGTGGTTGCATGTTAGGAGACCGGAAGGCGATGCGCAACCAAAAGGTTGCAAATGTGGATTACGCGCGCGCTCAGAGATCCAGCACCAGCCTCTGCCCCTTGCAGCGCGACACGCACAGCATCATGGTCTTTTGCGCCGCCTTCTCCGCATCCGACAGGTACTGGTCGCGATGGTCGGCCTCGCCGTCGAGGATGGCGGTCTCGCACGACCCGCAGATGCCCTCGCGGCACATGCAATCCACCTTGACGCCGGCCTTTTCGATGGCGCGCAGCAGCGACTCATCCGCCCCGACCTGCAGCGTCAGCCCGCTCTTCTGCAGCACGGCCTCGAATGCGCCGCCGGTGGCATCCACCTCATTGCGGAACTGCTCGAAGTGGATCCGGCCCGCATCCCAGCCGGCGGCGCGCGCAGCGTTGACCACCGCGTCGTTCAGCACCGATGGCCCGCACACATAGACATGCGTATCGCCCGGCTGCGTGGCGATCAGCGCGGCGATGTCGAGCATGGTGCCGGTATCGCTCTCATAGAGGTGGAGCTGGGCGGGCTGCAGCGTGCCCGGCAATACGTCCAGGTGGCCGAGGCCCTGTCGGTATCGCCGTCGGCGGTGCACAAGTGGACTCGCGGCGGCGAGATCGAGTACGAGCGCCTGCTGGCGCTGGCGCGCTTCCTGGGCGTCAACTGGCTGTGGCTGCGCTATGGCGAGCAGGCCATCGCCGACCTTGAGACGAGCACGGCATCCGACCCGCACATCAAGGAACTGCGCCAGAAGCACCTGGCCGAGATCATGGAAAGCGAGGCGCGCATGAAGTTCGCGCAGGAGGTCTCGGGCATCGTCACGTGGGAATGGAACGTGCTGACCGACGGCCTCATGTACTCGTCCAACGACGTCACGCTGTTCGGCCGCCATATCCGCAACATGGACGACTTCTGGGCCTGCGTGCATCCGGCCGACGTCGCACGCCTGCGCGAAGTGCTCGAGCGCACGCTGGGCGCGCAGGAGATGCACGAGTGGGAGTTCCGCGTGGTGCACGCGGACACCACACGCTGGATCTCGTCGCGGGCCACGCTGGTGCGCGACTTCGAGCAGCGCCCGGTCAAGATGATTGGCGTCAGCCTCGACATCACCGAGCGCCGCCGTGCCGAGGCCGCGCTGCGCCAGAACGAGGCGCTGCTGGCCAAGGCGCAGGAGATCGCGCACCTGGGCGGCTGGTACTGGAACATCCAGAACGACGACTGCGCCTGGACCGACGAGGCCTACCGCATTTTCGGCTGGGCGCCGCAGGCGTTCAAGGTGACCATGGACCGCTACCTGTCGTCGATCGTCGAGGCAGACCGCGCGCGCGTGCAGGCGGCCATCCGCGCGGCCATCGTCGACAAGGCGCCGTACCGCGTCGACTACCGCATCACGCTGCCCGACGGCAGCCACCGCGATATCCACGAGGAAGGCGAGGTCACGCTGGACGAGCACGGCAATGCGCTGACCATGGTGGGCGCCTCGCAGGACGTCACCGACCAGAAGCGCGTCGAGGCCGCGCACCGTGACAGCGAGGAGCGCTTCCGCGCCACCTTCGAGCAGGCGGCGGTGGGCATTGCGCACGTCGACCTGAACGGCCACTGGCTGCGCGCCAACCGCAAGCTGTGCGAGATCCTCGGCTATGACAACGCCGCGTTGCAGCAGCGCACGTTCCAGGAACTGACGGTCGCCGAAGACCTGGATGAGAACCTGGTGCTGGTCCAGCGCCTGCTGGACGGCGAGGTGGAGACCTATACGCTGAAGAAGCGCTTTATCCGGCCCGATGGCTCGACGGTGTGGACCAAGGTGACGACGTCGCTGAGCCGGCGGCCCGGGGATGGCGAGCCGGGGTACCTGATTGCGATTGTGGAGGCGCTGGACGACGGCGCGCAGGGTGAGGCGGGATCCGGCTCAACGCGCGCGCCGCGGCGGCGGGCGGCGGACAAGTCGCGCCAGGCGGTGTGAAGCGGAGTCCTCGCCGGTCGGTTGCCGATGAAACAATCGTTTCTCGTAGTTCAATATGAGCCGGGTTGCGAGGTATTGCACTAAGTGAACTGCGCTATGCGTGCGGAAAGATGGGCATGAAACAATCGTTGCGCATCTGGCGGACTCATACTTATACTGCGAGGACACCGCCCTCCAAGCCACCATGACCCACGTATTCCATCGCAATCCGCGCCAGAAGCTGCCCGTTGCCGTCGCCGGGCAGGGAATCGAACTGATCGACAGCGAAGGCCGGCGCTATCTCGACGCCTCGGGCGGCGCAGCCGTCTCGTGCCTGGGCCACGCCCATCCGCGCGTGATCGCGGCGATCAAGGCGCAGCTCGACACCATCGCCTACGCGCATACCTCGTTCTTCACCACCGAAGTGTCGGAGACGCTGGCCGACACGCTCGCGCAGGCCGCGCCGGGCGACCTCGACCATGTCTACTTCGTCTCGGGCGGCTCCGAGGCCGTGGAATCGGCGCTGAAGTTGGCGCGCCAGTACTTTGTCGAGCTGGGGCAGCCCAGCCGCCGCCACTTTATCGCGCGCCGGCAGAGTTATCACGGCAATACGCTGGGCGCGCTGGCGATCGGCGGCAATGCGTGGCGGCGCGAGCCGTTCCTGCCGCTGCTGGTGCCGGCGCATCACGTATCGCCGTGCTACGCCTATCGCGACCAGCAATCCGGCGAGACCGATGCGCAATACGCGCAGCGGCTGGCGGATGAGCTGGAAGCGAAGATCCTCGAACTGGGCCCCGATACCGTGGCCGCCTTCGTCGCCGAAACCGTGGTGGGCGCGACCGCCGGCGCGGTGCCGCCGGTGGGCGACTACCTGAAGCGCATCCGCGCCGTCTGCGAAAAATACGGCGTGCTGCTGATCCTGGACGAGGTGATGTCAGGCATGGGCCGCACCGGCCACCTGTTCGCATGCGAAGAGGATGGCGTGGTGCCCGACATCGTCACCATTGCCAAGGGCCTGGGCGCGGGCTACCAGCCGATCGGCGCGATGCTGTCGACGCGTCGCATCTACGACACCATCGTCGGCGGCAGCGGCTTTTTCCAGCACGGCCATACCTATATCGGCCATGCCACGGCATGCGCCGCGGCACTGGCGGTGCAGCGCACGATTGCTGAAGACAACTTGCTGGCCAATGTGCAGGCACGTGGCGAACAACTGCGTGCGCGGCTGCGCGAAGCGTTGGGCGAGCACCCCAACCTGGGCGATATGCGCGGGCGGGGCTTGTTCGTCGGTGTGGAGTTCGTAGCCGACCGCGACAGCAAGGCCACCCTCGATCCCGCGCTGAAGACGCATGCGCGGCTGAAGTCGGCCGCGATGCAGAACGGGCTGCTGGTCTATCCGATGGGCGGCACGGTGGATGGCGTGCACGGCGACCACGTGCTGTTCGCGCCGCCGTTTATCTGCACGCCGCAGGATATCGACACTATCGTGGAGCGCTTTGCTGCGGCAGTGCACGCGGTGCTGCCGGCGGCGGCGACTGCTACGGCGTAGGGCCAAAGGGGCGGCAAGCGTCGTCCTCAGGATGCTGAGAACGCGTCCATGCCGTCGGTGTGCTCCCCTCACCCGCCTGCGGGAGAGGGGAGACAACACTCTCAGTTGTGGCGTTGTCAGCCCTTACCGTTCAGCTCAGCGACGTTCAGGCGTCCAGCTTGAACTCGCCGACCACCTGCTGCAGCTCGGTGGCCTGTCCAGCCAGCGCGCTCGAGGCGCTGGCGGCCTGCTCGACCAGCGCGGCGTTCTGCTGCGTCACGGCGTCCATCTGCGCCACCGCTTCATTGACCTGCGCGATGCCGGCGCTCTGCTGCTCCGACGCCGCGGTGATCTCGCCCAGCAGCGTGGTCACGCGGCCCACCGACTGGACGATCTCGTGCATGGTCTCGCCCGCCTGGCCCACCAGCGCCGAACCGCTGTCCACCTGCTGCACCGAAGCGTCGATCAGTTGCTTGATCTCCTTGGCCGCCGCGGCGCTGCGTTGCGCCAGCGTGCGCACCTCGCCCGCCACCACGGCGAAGCCGCGGCCCTGCTCGCCAGCGCGGGCGGCTTCCACCGCCGCATTCAGCGCCAGGATATTGGTCTGGAAGGCAATGCCCTCGATCACCTCGATGATGTCGGTGACCTTGCGCGAGCTGGCGCTGATCGCCGACATGGTCTGCACCACGTTGCCGACCACCTCGCCGCCGCGTGCCGCGATACCGGATGCGGCCTCGGCCAGGCCGTTGGCGGCGCGCGCGCGTTCGGTGTTCTGGCGCACCATCGCGGTCAGCTCGCTCATGCTCGACGCAGTCTGCTGCAGCGACGCGGCCTGTTCCTCGGTGCGCTGCGACAGGTCGGTGTTGCCGGCGGCGATCTGGTGCGAGGCCGCGCCGATCGAATCGGTGGCGGCCTTGATGCGCGTCACCAGGCCGGTGAGCATGTCTTCCATCTCGCCCAGCCCGCCCAGCAGCCGGCCGAATTCGCCGCCACGCTCGCTCTCGAATTCCTGGCTCAGGTCGCCGGCGGCCACGGTCTCGGCGATATAGACCGCCTCGGACAGCGGCGCCTCGATGCTGCGCGCAAGGCCCCAGGTGGCGACCACGGCCAGGCCCAGCCCGACGGCGCCCAGCGAGATCAGCAGGTTGCGCGCGTCGGTGGCGCCCTGCATGTGCGGCAATGCCACCGCAATCCCAATCGCCATCAGCGACCACATGGCGCCAAATGCCGCGCCCAGGCGTATGCGAATCCCCAAATTCTGCATGTTGCTACCGTCCCCCCTTAAAGTGCAGGCGCCGGCGCGCCCGCGCCGGCGTTTCCCGCTAACCCGCGCCATCTGCCTGTCTCGCGATTTTTCGCTGGTCAACGTTTGCTTAACGTCGGCGGCGGGCGAAGCCTTTAGGGTTTGCTTACCCTGCCTTGGGAGGGGGTGCCACCGGGTCAGGCGGCCGCCGCGTAGTCGGTGTAGCCGCGCTCGTTGCCGCCGAACAGGCTCTGGCTGTCGAACGCCGCCAGCGGCAGGTTGGCCGCATAGCGGGCCGGCAGGTCAGGGTTGGCGATAAACGGACGCCCGAACGCGACGAGGTCAGCCAAGCCCTCGCCCAGGATGCGCTCGCCGCGCGCCTGGTCGTACTTGCCGGCCACGATCACGCGGCCGCCGTAGGCGCGGCGCAGCGCATGGCGGAAGTCCTCCGGAATCTGGGGCGCGTCATCCCAGTCCGCCTCGGACAGGTGGATATAGGTCAGGCCCAGCCGGTCGAGCCGTTGCGCGAGTTGCAGGATGGTCGGAATGATCTCCGGGCAGTTCATGTTGCGCTGGGTGATAAAGGGCGCCAGGCGCATGCCGGTGCGATCCGCGCCGGCTTCGCCCGCCACCGCGGCGGCCACTTCCTCGGCAAAGCGGATGCGATTCCCGATCGAGCCGCCGTAGGCATCGGTGCGGTGGTTGGAGGTGGTGCGCAGGAACTGGTCGACCAGGTAGCCATTGGCGCCGTGGATTTCCACGCCGTCAAAGCCGGCCCGCATCGCGTTGGCGGCGCCGCGGCGGAAGTCCTCGATCACGCCGCGGATATCGGCTTCGGTCATCGCGCGCGGCACGGGGCAATCGACCATGCGGCCGACGCCGTCCGCGCCGGCGACCCAGACCTGCGCATCGGGCGACAGCGCCGACGGCGCCACCGGCAGTCCATCAGGGTGGAAGCTGCCATGCGACATGCGGCCCACGTGCCAGAGCTGCAGCACGATGCGCCCGCCGGCGCGGTGCACGGCGTCGGTCACGCCGCGCCAGCCCTGCACCTGAGCCTCGCTGTAGATGCCGGGCGTAAAGCTGTAGCCCTGGCCCTGGCGCGAGACCTGGGTGGCCTCGCTGACGATCAGGCCGGCGCTGGCGCGCTGCGCGTAGTACGCCGCCATCAGCGCGTTGGGCACGTCGCCGGGCTGGCTGGTGCGGCAGCGGGTCATCGGTGCCATCACCATGCGGTTGGGCAGGGCCAGCGGCCCGAGGGTAAGGGGGTTGAACAGGAGGCGTGAAGTCATGGTGGCGGTTCCTGGTGGTTGGAGGATGGTTTGCCCGGGAAAGACTCAGAAGTCGTCGCCGGATGGCGCGGCTTGGGTGCTGTCGTAGTGATGGCTGGCAGCGGCGTGCGCGTCCAGGGGCACGTCCAGCTCGACCACGAAGCCGCCGGGCAGCCCGACGAAGAACTGCGTGGTGTCGTCGGCCGGCACCCGGGCGATGCGGAAGGGCAGGCCGCTGGCGCGCAGCCGGGCGATCACTTCCGCCGCCGGCGTGTCGCTGCGGAAGGCGATATGGCCGAAGCGGACTGCGCCGTCCTGTGCCGACAGGGCGGGGTCATCGACCGCATGTACCGCCGCCTGCTCGCCGGCGTACAGCCACAGGCCGGGAAACGGGAAGGGCAGGCGGTAGCCCGGGCGCAGGTCCATCACGCCTTCGAATAGCAGGCGCAGCGCATGGCGGTCGCCGGCCGAGACATTGACGTGGTCAAAGCGCCAGGCAGGTGCGTCGGCTTCGGCGACAGGCGTTGCGATGTTCATGGCGTGCAGGCGTTGTGTGACGATGCGCCATCGTCGCAGCTGCCATCCATTTGAAAAACCCCGCCCTGTTTGCGGCCGGTATCAATTAATATTTGAAAATCCAAGCCGACCCCGAGGTTCGACCAATGAAGGCCCTGCAAGACCTGGATATCTTCGTGCGCACCGCCGACAGCGGCAGCCTGTCGGCTGCGGCGCGCGCGCTGGACCTGACCCCCGCCGCCGCCAGCGCCGCGCTCAAGCGGCTGGAGGCAGAGCTGGGCGTGCCGCTGTTTGTGCGCTCCACGCGCACCATGCGGCTCACCCAGCAGGGCGAACTGCTGCTGGCGCAGGGCCGCCCGGCGCTGGAAGCGCTGCAACAGGTCGGCCAGCAACTGGCCACGGGCGTGCAGGAATTTCGCGGCGCGCTGAAGCTGTCGGCAACCTCGGACTTTGGCCGCAACCTGCTGCTGCCGTGGCTCGATGCCTTCCAGGCGCTGCACCCCCAGGTGGAAATCCGGCTGCACCTGTCGGACCGCCTGGCCAATATCTACAGCGAGCCGGTCGACGTCGCCTTCCGCTACGGCAAGCCGCCCGACTCCAACCTGGTGGCGCTGCCGGTGGCGCCGGACAATTGCCGCGTGCTGTGCGTAGCCCCGAGCTATCTGGCGCAGCACGGCATCCCCGAGACCCCGCAGGCGCTGTCGGAGCACAACTGCCTGTGCTACATGTTCGGCGACGAAGTCCACGACCGCTGGCGCTTCTCGCGCGACGGGGCCGAGCCGGTGACGGTGCGCGTCAGGCCCTTCAATGTCTCCAACGACGGCGATGTGGTGCGCCGATGGGCGCTGCTTGGCAAGGGCATTGCCTACAAGGCTTACTTCGACGTGGCCGAGGACCTGGCCGAAGGGCGGCTGCGGGCGTTGTGCGCGGACTGGGGCACCGAGGCCTCGCCGCTGTACATGGTGGTGCCGGGGCGGCGCCAGCTGACGCCGCTGCTGCGCGCGCTGCGGGATTTCGTCGCGGAGCGGACGGCGGCGCTGGCCGCGCTTCAGCCTTCGCGATAGTCAAACGTCTCGAACCACGACGCCAGCGCGTCCCTTGCTGGTGCGCTGAGATTCGCGCCCGGCACTGCCACCGTGCCCAAGCGGCAAGCCTGCACGGCATAGTGCCGCACGCCTTGCTCCGCAAGCGTGCGCGCCAGCGTCATCAGGCGGGCTTCGCTGAGGCAGGCCGGATCCCAGGTCGTGCGGCATTCAAACGGACAGGACGCGCGTAGCAGCAGCGCAAGGCTTGCCTGCACGCTTTGGTAGCCGCCGGGCCGGCCCACCAGCGCGTCATGGGTGTCGGCGTCGGCCTTGATGTCGAGCCCGACCCAGTCCAGCGCAGGCAAGACTGCCGCCAGCCGGTCCGGGTAGATGCCCGCGGTGTGCAAGGCGACCTTGAAGCCGAGCGCTTTCACGGTGTTCACGAGCGCCGGCAGTTGCGCTTCACTGAGCGGCTCGCCGCCGGAGAACACCACGCCGTCCAGCAGCCCGGCGCGGGTCGCAAGCCAGTCGGTCACGGCCGGCCAGGCGTAGGCCGCATGGCGCCGCTGCAGGTGGGTGTTGTGGCAATAGCCACAGCGCCACGGGCAGCCGGCGATAAACAGCACCGCCGCCAGCTTGCCCGGCCAGTCGACGCTGGAAAACGGTACCAGCCCCGCCAGCGCCGGCCCGCCGCGCAGCGCCTGCGCCGCCGCAGGCGGGGCGGCGCAGGCGTGCGGTCCGTCAATGGGTCGGGGATTCGGTAAAGAAGCGCCGCTCATGGAACTCGCCCTGCTTGCCGGTGTTGAAGGAGGAGACCGGCCGGTGGTAGCCCATCACCCGGGTCCAGACTTCGCAGCGCGTGCGCAATGCGGGATCGAGGACGGGCGTAGCAGCCGGTTGGTGCAGGTCTGTGTTCATGTGAGCTCCTTTTCAAGATGGGTTTGCGGCGCGCCGGCCGCGGCATGATTGCGTGCCAGCAGGTCGGCATCGCATTTGGGACAGAACTCGTGGTGCCCGCTCAGGTAACCGTGCGTCGGGCAGATCGAGAAGGTCGGCGTGACGGTGATATACGGCACGCGAAAGCGCGACAGCGACCGCTGCACCAGTGCCTTGCAGGCCTGCGCGCTGGAGATGGCCTCGTTCATGTACAGGTGCAGCACGGTGCCGCCGGTGTACTTGCCCTGCAGCGGTTCCTGCATCGCCAGCGCGGTGAACGGGTCGTCCGTATAGCCCACCGGCAACTGGCTGGAATTGGTGTAGTACGGCTGCTCCGGCGTGCCGGCCTGCAGGATGTCGGGCCAGCGCTTGCGGTCCTCGCGCGCGAAGCGGTAGGTGGTGCCTTCCGCCGGTGTCGCTTCCAGGTTGTAGAGGTGGCCGGTGTCTTCCTGGAAGGCGGTGATGCGCGCGCGCACGTGGTCCAGCAGCCGGATCGCCATCGCATGGCCGCGCGGCGAGGTGATGTCGTCCGCGTCGCCGGAGAAGTTGCGGATCATCTCGTTGATGCCGTTCACGCCCAGCGTGCTGAAGTGATTGCGCAGCGTGCCCAGGTAGCGCCGCGTGTAGGGGTAGAGCCCCTCGTCGATGTAGTGCTGCACCACGCGGCGCTTTTCCTCGAGCACGTCGCGGCCCAGTGCGAGCAGGCGGTCGAGCGCTTGCAGCAGCCCGGCCTCGTCGCCGGCGTGCAGGTAGCCCAGCCGCGCGCAATTGACGGTGACCACGCCCACCGAGCCGGTCTGCTCGGCCGAGCCGAACAGGCCGTTGCCGCGCTTGAGCAGCTCGCGCAGGTCCAGTTGCAGGCGGCAGCACATGGAGCGGACCATATGCGGCTCCAGGTCGGAATTGATGAAGTTCTGGAAGTAGGGGAGCCCGTAGCGCGCAGTCATCTCGAACAGCGGTTCGGCGTTGGGATGGTCCCAGTCGAAGTGCGGCGTGATGTTGTAGGTCGGAATCGGGAAGGTGAAGGCCCGGCCGCGCGCGTCGCCTTGCATCATCACTTCGATGTAGGCGCGGTTGATCATGTCTATCTCGGGCTGGAGGTCGCCATAGGTGAACGGCATCTCTTCGCCGGCGATATACGGCACCTGGCCGGCCAGGTCCTGCGGGCAGGTCCAGTCGAAGGTGAGATTGGTGAACGGCGTCTGCGTGCCCCAGCGGCTCGGCACGTTCAGGTTGAAAACCAGCTCCTGCATGGCCTGCCGCACCGCGCGATAGTCCATGCGGTCGCGGCGCACGAACGGCGCCATATAGGTATCGAAGCTGGAGAAGGCCTGCGCGCCCGCCCATTCGTTCTGCAGCGTGCCGAGGAAGTTGACAATCTGGCCGACCGCGGCCGACATATGCTTCGGCGGGTTGGCCTCGACCTTGCCCGGCACGCCGTTGAAGCCCTCCGTCAGCAACTGGCGCAGCGACCAGCCGGCGCAGTAGCCGGACAGCATGTCGAGGTCGTGGATATGCAGGTCGCCGTCGCGATGCGCACACGCCGCCTCCGGGCTGAAGATATGCGAGAGCCAGTAATTGGCCGTGACCTTGCCCGCGACGTTCAGGATCAGCCCGCCCAGGCTGTAGCCCTGGTTGGCATTGGCGCGCACGCGCCAGTCGCGCCGGGCCAGGTATTCCTCCATGGCGTTGCCGACGTCTACCTGGTCGCCCTTGCCGGGCTGCTGAAGATCGCTCATGGTTACCTCTATCTAGTGTGTGCGTGGCAGGTTAGCACTAGATATAGTGGTGGTGAGCGATCGGCGTCCGGGGTTTGCCTGCCGCTTGATGGCCGTCAAGCGGGCGTGGCGGGAGGGTTTGCGCGAGGGCCGGACTTGCGCGCGGGCAAATCCATGCCGGCAGCCGGGGAACGTTGGATGGGGCGGGCCCCGGAATGACAATCGGCCCCCGATGGGGGCCGATCGCTTCAAACAACGCTGCCGGCGCTCAGGCGGCTTGCTTCAGCGTCGCCAGCGCGCGGCGGCCGGCGGCCAGTTGCTGCGCGACTTCCGCCACGCGTGCGCCGAGGTGCTCGGCGGTACGCAGGTCGGCCAGCGGCGGCACCACCTCGGCGCTTTCATCCGCGTTGGATTGCGCGGCGGCGCCCAGGAAGAAGCCATGGCGGTTCAGCGTGTCTTCGGTCGACTTGGAGTTGTTGTGGCCCGGGGGCAGGCCCAGGTTGACCCAGTGCATGCCGTGCTGCGCGGCGAAGATCGCCATCTGCTGCAGCGTGGCCAGCTTGTCGCCCGAACGCGAGGCCGCGTTGGTGAAACCCGCTGCCACCTTGTTGGCCCACTTGCCACCCTTGGCAAAGACATTGCGCGAGGTGGCGTCCATGAATCCCTTGAACTGCGCCGAGGCGCTGCCCATGTAGGTCGGTGCGCCGAAGATGATGGCGTCGACCTGTTCCAGTGTATCCCAGTGCTGGTCGATGTCTTCCACCGGGATCAGCAGGCTTTCGGCGCCTGCGACGCTTCCGGCGCCGCGCGAGACCGCCTGGGCTTGTTTGGCGGTATGGCCATAGCCGCTGTGGTAGACGATGGCGACGCGGGTGAGTTGGGTGGTGGTCATGGTGTCGGGTCCCTGATGGTTTCGAAAATCTGAATACGCTTATGCTGCAGCTGCGTGATGGAGTGGTGCGGTTGCAGCGGGTGGTGAAAGCAGTGTAGGGAGCGGATGGCGCTGTTGCGTGGACATTCCTGCAACCATTTATTGAATTTTTTTGAACATCGCGGAGCCCGGTGATGGCATCGCCCCGCCCGCGGGTTTTCCCGCAACGCCGCACGTGGCAATGGCAGTCCGGACACGATAAAGTTGCGACACATCCACCTGTGGCCGGCACCCCAAAGATGCCCCGCAACCGCTTCCGACACCCATGAGACCAGGCGGCACGCAGCGATTGGCGGTCAGGCAGGGCCACCGTCTCCTTATTCCGATCCCTGCCCGGCACGCGCTGGCACTCGCCGTGCTGGCGCTGGCCGGCGCGGGCGCGCATGCCGCGGATGCGCCTGGTACGGAAGCGGCCGTCGCCACCGCCGAGACCCTGCCCGATGTGGTGGTCAGCGCCACCCGCAGCGAGCAACGCCGTTTCGATGCGCCGGCCGCGGTCGACAGCGTGCCAGTCGATCCGCTGCGCAGCGCCACGCCGCTGGTCAACCTGTCCGAGGTGCTGGCCGGCGTGCCAGGTGTGGCGGTGCGCAACCGGCAGAACTACTCGCAGGACCTGCAGCTGGCGGTGCGCGGCTTCGGCACGCGCTCGACCTTTGGGGTGCGTGGCGTACGGCTGTATGTCGACGGCATTCCCGCCACCATGCCCGACGGGCAGGGCCAGGCTTCCACGGCGGATCTCGCCAACGCCAGCCGGGTGGAGGTGCTGCGCGGTCCGTTCGCGCAGATGTACGGCAATGCCTCGGGCGGCGTGGTGCATGTGTTCACGCCCGATCCTCCCAAGGATGGCTTCACCGGCCGCGCGTCAACGGGCTTTGGCTCCGACGGCCAGTGGCAGGCCGGCGTGGCGCTCGCCGGCGGCAATGAGCGGCTCGGCGGCACGCTCGATGCCTGGACTTACCAGACCGACGGCTACCGCGACCACAGCGCGGCGCGCCGGTACCAACTCAACGCCAAGGTCGTGGCGCAGCCGGCCAGCGGCACGCGCGTGACCGGCCAGTTCAACTACTTCAACCAGCCGCTGGCGCAGGACCCGCTCGGCCTGACGCGCGCGCAAGCCGATGCCAACCCGCGCCAGGCGGTGCCCGCCGCGACCCAGTTCGACAGCGGCAAGAACGTCGAGCAGGCCCAGGCCGGCGTGGTGGTAGACCACCAGCTCACCGAGGCCGACAGCCTGTCCGCGCGCCTCTACGGCGGCACGCGCAACCTGTACCAGCGGCTGGGCTTCAGCGGCGCAGCGCCGAACTCGGCCGGCGGCATCGTCGACCTCGACCGCACCTACGGCGGCGCCGCGCTGTCATGGAGCCGTCGCACCACCGCCAATGGCCTGCCGCTGCTGTGGAGCGCGGGCCTGGAAGCCAACGGCATGCGCGACGGCCGCAACGGCTACGTCAACCAGGACGGCACGCAGGGCGCGTTGCGCCGCGATGAAACCAATACCGCGACCGACCTCGGCGCCTTCGCGCAATTCGACTGGACCTTCCATCCGGCGTGGCAACTGGTGGGCGGCGTGCGCGCCAGCCGGGTGCGGCTGGGCATCGACGACCATTTCATCACCGCGGCCAGCCCCAACGACAGCGGCAGTTCGACCTACAGCAACGTCAGCCCGGTGCTCGGACTGGTGTGGCACGCGCTGGACTCGCTCAATGTCTACGCCAACCTCGGGCGCGGCTTCGAAACGCCGACGCTGACCGAGGTCGCCTATGGCCCCAGCGGTGTCGGCAGCAACCTCGGCCTGCAGGCCTCCACCAGCCGCCAGGGCGAGATCGGCATCAAGTGGCAGGCGGCGGGGCAACGGCTGGAGGCGGCGTTTTTCGATGCCAGCAGCCATGACGAAGTCGTGCCACTTTCCAACAATGCCGGCCGCACCGTCTACCAGAACGTCAGCGGCGTGCAGCGGCGCGGATTCGAACTGGGCTGGCGCGGCGGCTTTCTCGGGCAGGTGGGGACACCGGGGCAGGGCGGGGGCAGCCGCATCGAGGCGGGTCTCGCCTATACCTGGCTCGACGCCTACTTCGGCGACAGCTTCGTCAACGCGCAGGGCCAGACCGTGGCTGCCGGCAACCGCCTGCCCGGCACCGCGCGCCACAGCCTGAGCGCAGACCTGTCATGGCGGCCGCTGGCGCCGCTGACGCTGGGCGCAGAGATGCGTGTCGACAGCCGTGTCTATGCCGACGACCTCAACACGCAGGCCGCGCCCGGCTACGCCGTGTTCAACCTGCGCGCGGGCTATGAACTCCGCATCGGGCCAACGCGGCTTTACGTCTTCGGCCGCATCGACAACATCACCGACCGGCGCTACATCGGCTCGGTGATCGTCAACGAGGCCAACGGGCGGTATTTCGAGCCCGCGCCCGGGCGGCGCTTCTTTGTGGGCCTGCGCGCCGCCCTCTGAGCCGCGCCTAGCTCTTGACCAGCAGCACCGGGCAGTGCGCGTGGGCAAGGACTCGCCTGGCCACCGAGCCGACGATGGCATCCAGGAAACCGCCGCGGCCGTGCGAACCCATCACGATCAGGTTGGCGCCGATGGTGCCCGCATACTCGACGATGCGGGTCGGCGCGAAGCCTGTGAAGCCGTGGCACTCGAAGGCGATACCGGCTTCGCCCAGGATGCCGGCCACAGACTTCATCGCCTTGTCGTTCTGTTCGCGATGCCAGGCCTCAAGGTTAGCCCGGTCGATGAAGGCCTTGATGTCGCCAGGCACATCCGGTTCGCAGTGCACCACGTGCACCACGAAATCGCGGGTGAGCAGGGGACTCTGGATCAGGTAGCGGGCGGCCGCATCGCTAAAGGCCGACCCGTCGGTCGCAAGCAGGATCTTGTTCATGGAATCGCTCCTTATGTGCGCCGGTTCCCGGCCCTGCGCTCGCGCGACGCGCAGTGGCCGCCCAACTCGTCCCCGGCGTGCGCAAGCGTCCGCCTGGCCTTGGCCCGGCTGATCAGGACGGACACGAGCAACGTCATGGCGACGGCGCCGAGAGACCAGTGCACCGGCACATGGAACCACGGCTCAGCCAGCATCTTGGCGCCGATGAAGGCGAGCACGATTGCCACGCCGTACTTCAGGTAGTGGAAATGCTGCGCCAGATTGGCCAGCAGGAAATACAGGGCCCGCAGCCCCATGATGGCGAAAATGTTCGAGGTAAAGACGATGAAGGGGTCGGTGGTGACGGCGAAGATGGCCGGGATACTGTCGACGGCGAACACCAGGTCGGTCGCCTCGACCAGCAGCACCACCAGGAACATCGGCGTCGCGTAGCGCAGGCCGTCCATGCGCAAGAAGAAGCGCTCGCCGTGATAATCCGGCGTGATCCGCATATGCGCGCACAGGAAGCGAACGATGGGATTGCGCGAGAGATCCGGGGCACGCCTGGAGACGAACAGCATCTTGATGCCCGTGAACAGCAGGAACATGCCGAACACATAGAGGATCCACGAGAACTCGCTGATCAGCCACACGCCGACCAGGATCATGACAGCGCGCATCACGATCGCGCCGACCACGCCGAACAGCAGCACCCTGCGCTGCAACTCCGGCGGCACCGCGAAATAGCCGAAGATCATCGCGAACACGAACATATTGTCGACCGACAGCGACAGCTCGATCAGGTAGCCGGTATAGAACTCCAGCACCTTGCGGTCCGCGGTCTCGCGTCCGGCGCTCTCGGCCAGCAGCCACCACAGTGCGATGCCGAAGAGCACGGCCAGGGTCGACCAGGTCAGGGTCCAGCCCAGCGCTTCGCGCGTCGACACACGGTGCGCGTGCCGGCCACCCAGGACGAACACGTCCACGAGCAGCGTCCCCAGCACCAGGATCAGGAAGCCGGCCCACATCGGCGCGGTGGCAAAGGTATCCATGCCGCTAGTGTCCTGCTCCGTCAGCAGATGTCATGGCAAGTTCCTCGCGGCGCGGGACCCTAGGCCCGCCTCGCATCCCGGTGCGTCATGCGCCGCGCATCCGGTTCGCCGCAGTAATGCAGGATTTCGGCGCGAGCGGTGTTGCGCAGGCGCATGGCGGCCGGCCAGTCTTCACCGTCCGGCCAGAGCGGGCTGCCGATGACCACGCCGATCGGCCCCCGGCGCGGCAGCCACTGGCCGTCGCGCAGCACCGAGCGGGTGCCGCGGATGGCGATGGGCACCACCGGCGCGCCGGCCCGCGCTGCCGCCAGGAAAGCGCCCGAGCGGAAGGCCTGCAGCCCCGGTGCGCGCCCGAAGGTGCCTTCGGGGAAGAACAGCGCCGAATGCCCGGCACGCACCGCCGCCACCACGCGCTCGACGTCCTCGTGCTCGCGCACGGTGTCGAAGCGATCGATGAAATCGGCGCCGATGCTGGCTAGGTAGGCGCCGGGAATACGCTGGCTCTGCAGCTCGCGCTTGGCGACCATGCAGACCGGCGTGGGCAGCGCCGCCACCAGCACGATGCCGTCCAGGTAGCTGGCGTGGTTCGAGACCAGGATGCAGGGCCGGTCGCGCGGCAGGTGCTCAAGCCCTTGCACGAACCAGGGTACCGCGCCCAGCCTGAGAAAAAGCCGGGCGGCGTGGTGGCTGAGCGCCCAGCCCAGAGTCGGCCGGTGCAGCGCAACCGATGCCAGCCAGGTCGCCGGCGCCAGCGCTGCGAACAGGAGCCAGGTGTAGAGGGCGTATGACAGGCCCGCGGCGGTCTGCCGGCCGCGCCGCAGTTCCGGCCGCAGCGCCCGCCAGCCAAAGCGCGCGATCTGCAGCCAGGGCGCTTCCATGCCGCGGCCGGGGCGTCCGTGCTCGAAGCGCTCGCGGCAGGCGGCGCGCCGGATCTTGCCGCTCGACGTCTTCAGGATGCTGTGCGGCGGCACCAGGGCGATATGGTCGGGCGGCATGCCCAGCACGTCGAGGGCGGTCTTCAGCGCCTGCCGGTGCAGCGCGCGGCGTGCCTGCACATCCTTCTCGGCGGTTTCTGCCATCACCACGATGCGTTCGGTGCCGCTATCCGGATCGGGACTGCCGAACACGGCCACGCAGCCCTTGCGTATGCCCGGGATGGCGCCGACGGCCTGCTCCAGTTCGTACGGATAGATATTGCGGCCGCCGCGCACGATCGTTTCCTTGGCACGCCCGGTGATAAAGACCTCATCGGCGGCGATATAGGCATAGTCCCCGGTGTTCAGCCAGCCGCGGTCGAACAACTGGCGGGTCTGCACGGGATTGCGGAAATAGCCGCTGGTGGCCGAAGGGCCGCGGAACTGCAGCAATCCCTCATGCCGCTCGGCCAGTTCGCGCCCGGTGGCGTCGACGATGCGGATTTCGTGGCCGGACAGCGGCCGGCCGCAGGACGGGAATTCCAGGGTCTCGCGCTCGCCAGGGGTTTCGCGCTCGCCTGCGGGCACGGCCACGGCAGTGCGCGTGAATTCGGCGCGGTCGATGCGGTCGGCCGCCAGCCCGCGGCCCAGCGGCGGAAAGGTCAGGCCCAGCGAAGCCTCAGCCAGGCCGTACACCGGCGCGGCGGCCTGCGGGCGCAAGCCGTAGCGGGCAAAGCGCTCCATGAAGGCGCGCATGGTCTGCAGGCTCACCGGCTCCGCGCCATTGAAGGCGAAGCGCCAGCTGGAAAGGTCCAGCCCGGCCAGGTCCGTATTGGCCAGCTTGCGCAGGCACAGCTCGTAGGCAAAGTTGGGCCCGCCCGAGAGCGTGCCGCGGTACTTGTGGATCGCCCAGAGCCAGCGCTCGGGCCGCGCCAGGAAGGCAAGCGGCGACATCACCACCAGCGGGTATGCGTAGTACAGGCTGCCCAGCCAGGCGCCGATCAGGCCCATGTCGTGATAGAGCGGCAGCCAGCTGACGAAGACGTCCTGCGCGCCCACGGCCAGGGTCTTGCCCATGGCGCGAAGGTTGACCAGCAGGTTGGCATGGCTGAGCACGACCCCCTTGGGCGAGCCGGTGCTGCCCGAGGTGTATTGCAGCAGGGCGATGTCGTGCGGGCGCAGCATCGGATGGACCGGGGCGCCGGCGCTGTCCTCCAGCTCCTGCGGCGTCAGCACGCTTTGCAGCGTTCCCGTGCCGGCCTTGAGCAGGGCGGCCAGCGGCCGGGCCTGGGCTACCGTGATCAGGATCGGTGCCTGCGCGTTGGCCAGGATGCCGGCGTGGCGTTGCAGGTGGTCGCCGATCTGCGCCAGCCGCGCCGGCGGGTAGAGGGGCACCGGAATCCCGCCCGCCAGCAGGATGCCGCAGAAGCTGTAGAAGTACTCGGGGCTGGTGGGCAGCATGATGGCCACGGTCGTGCCCGCCCGCACGCCGCGGGCGACCAGCCCGGCGGCAATGGCCGCGGCGCCGCGGTGCAGCTGCGCAAAGCTGATCTGCGTGTCTTCGCCGTTGCCGTCCTGCAGGATGATGTGGGTGCGGTCCGGGTGGCTGCGCAAGTGCCAGCGCAGCACGTCCGGCAAAGTGGCGGCGGCGTCGGGCGCCTGTGCCGCCGGGGCAGGGCGGGCTTGCCGCAGGTGTGCGCCGCTCGCGCCTGGCGGCAGGTCCTTGGCGGCGAGCAAGGCACGCAGCAGGGCGCGCGGGGTGTCGGCCTGGGCCAGCACCTGCTCCGGCAGGCTGACGCTGAAGCGCTGCTCGAGTCGGGTCAGCAGCTCGGCACGCGTCAGGCTGTCGAATCCCAGTTCGCCTTCGAGGGTGCTGTCCAGCGAAACCGCTACCTCGGCCTCGGATGGCGGGCGCATTGCCGAAGACATCTCCCTCACGATGCCGAGCAGGGCATCCTCGTAGTTCTGCCTCGGGGAGGAATCCTCTTTCATGCGCGTATGGCCTCTGTCCACGCGAAACGGCGGCCGCCGCCGGGTGCTGGCTGGCACGGCGGCCTGTCCGGATGGCGCCTGGACTGACACCCTTAAGATAGGCGGCGTGCGGAAATTGTCGAGGCAGGTGCCGAGCCGGGCACAGGCCGGCAAGCCCCGCACTGCACACCGATCCGAAGTTGCTGCATCGTGCACCTGGCGCAGAAATCGGCGCTCGCGCCCGGGCTGCCTTTCTATGCTGGAAGGGAGAGCGCAGACGCATTCCCGAGGATGGCAACGCCATGAACGACGATGCAGCCCTGGCCGGACGGATCCTGGAGGTCGCCCTGATGCTCGGCGAGCGCAGCGGCTGGGACGCGCTGCACCTTTACGACATCGCCGACGACATGGGAATCGGCCTGGACGAGATCCATCGGCACTACCGGACCAAGGACGACCTGGCCGAGGCCTGGTTCGAACGGGCCGATCGTGCGCTCGTGCGCATCGCCGCGCGCGAAGGCTGGGCCGCCCTGTCCTGCCGCGAGCGCCTGGAGCAGGCCATCCTCGCCTGGCTCGAAGCGCTGGCCCCGCACCGGCAGCTCACCGCCCAGATGCTGCGCTACAAGCTGCAGCCGGAGCACCTGCATCTGCAGGTGCAGGGCCTGCTGCATATCAGCAGCACCGTGCAGTGGATCCGGGAATCCGCCCGCCTGCCCGAATCCGGCTGGCGCCGTGAAATGGAAGAGGTCGTGCTGACCGGCATCTTTCTCTCCACCTTCGGCTTCTGGCTGCGCGACGGTTCGCCGGATGCCGGCCGCACGCAAGCCTGGCTCGAACGGCAACTGCGCTGCGCCGAGCGCCTCGCCTTGCGCCGCCCGGTCGACAAGGCACCGGCCCGGTCCGGATGGACACGATCACCCATGCCTTGATGGGGGCGCAGGCCGCGCTCGCCATCCCCACGGCCGAGGTCCCGGGCAAGCGGCTAAGCACACGCGAACGCCTGCTGCTGGGCGCTGTCGCCGGGGCCTTTCCGGATATCGACTTCCTGGGCTTCCTGGTCCATCCGCTGCGCTTCCTGGCGCAGTGGCACCAGGGGCCGACCCATTCGCTGCTGCTGCTTCCTGCCTGGGGAGCGTTGCTTGCCGGCCTGTTCTGCCTGGTGGCGCGCCGGCGCGAGGCCTGGCGAGAGGCGCTGGCCATCAGTTGCCTTGGGGTGGCCAGCCATATCGCGCTGGACCTGATCACGGTTTATGGCACCCGCATCTTCTATCCCGGCTCCGAACGGCGCTTCAACCTTGGCACCAGCTTCCTAGTCGATCCGCTGCTGAGCGGCATCGTCGTGTCCGGCCTGGCCCTGGCACTGTTCCTGGCGCCGCAGTGGCGCAGCCGGGCAGCACTGGCGGGCATGGCGCTGCTCTGCGCCTATGTCGGCGTCCAGGCAGTGCTCAAGCAACGGGCGCTGGAACTGGGCAACGAATCGTTGCGCGCCGCCGGCATCCAGGCGCAGGGAGTGGACGCGCTGCCCCAGCCGTATTCTCCGTTCAACTGGAAACTGATCGCCCGCGTGGACATGGATTACCGCGTCGCCCACGTCAACCTGGCCGGGCATCCGGCGTGGGTACCGCAATGGCAGGCGCTGGGGCGCCTGCCTGCCATGGCCAGGGCCTATGTGCCGCCCGGGCGCATGGCCTGGACGGCGCGGTCGCGGCTGCCAGAGGCGCCGGACGAGCGGGCCCTGGCATCGCAGCTCTGGCTGCGGCCTGACTTTGCGGATTTCAGGCAATTTGCGGTCTATCCGGCCTTGTCCGGCATAACGGCCATGCCGTCCCTGCCAATCGGTGAAACGGCCGCCTGCGTCTGGTTCACCGACTTGCGCTATGACCTGCCCGCGGTAGAAGACATCTTCCGCTATGGCTATTGCCGCGACAGTGCGCAGGCATCATGGCGGCTGCACCGGCTTGCTTACTTCAGCCGCGACCAGCGCCAGCCCCTCGATTAGGATGGCGCCACCGGCAGCGCTGCGATTGCCGACGCATGGATTTGCCTGTTCCGCGATAGGCCTTTAATGTGTCGGCTTTGGCCGGCGCGCACCGGAGTACCGGGCCCGGCCGGACCGGAGCCCGCAACATGACCACGCCCCAGCCCGACGACCGCACCCGCCGCATCATGTTGTGGGTGGTGGCGGTCGGCTTCTTCATGCAGACGCTGGATTCGACCATCGTCAACACCGCGCTGCCGTCGATGGCACGCAGCCTGGGCGAGAGCCCGCTGCGGATGCAGTCGGTGGTGATCGCCTACTCGCTGACCATGGCGGTGATCATCCCGGCGTCGGGCTGGCTGGCCGACCGCTTTGGCACGCGCACCATCTTCCAGACCGCGATCGCGCTGTTCGTGGCCGGCTCGCTGCTGTGCGCGTATGCGCCGACGCTGAACTTCCTGGTGGGCGCGCGCGTGGTGCAGGGCGTGGGCGGGGCGATGCTGCTGCCGGTGGGGCGGTTGTCGGTGCTGCGCACCTTCCCGCGCGACCAGTACCTGCAGGCGCTGAGTTTCGTTGCCATCCCCGGCATGATCGGGCCGCTGATCGGGCCGACGCTGGGCGGGTGGCTGACGCAGGCGCTGTCGTGGCACTGGATTTTCCTGATCAACGTACCGGTCGGCGTGCTGGGGGCGCTGGCCACGGTGCGCTACATGCCCAATGCGCGGCTGGCCGGCATCGGGCCCTTCGACATCGCGGGCTACCTGCTGCTGGCGGTCGCCATGCTGGCGCTGTCGTTCTCGCTCGACGGGCTGGCCGGGCTCGGCTTCCAGCACGCCACCGTGCTGATGCTGCTGATCGCCAGCATGGCCGCGCTGACCGCGTACGGTCTTCACGCCAACCGCCGCAAGCAGCCGTTGTTCGCGCTGCGGCTGTTTCGCATCCACAGCTTCAGCGTGGGGCTGCTGGGCAACCTGTTCGCGCGCATCGGCAACGGCTCGATGCCGTTCCTGATCCCGCTGACGCTGCAGGTGAGCCTGGGGTATTCGCCGTTCAACGCCGGGCTGATGATGCTGCCCGTGACCGCCGCCGGCATGGCCTCCAAGCGGCTCGCCACGCGGCTGATTCAGCGCCATGGCTATCGGCGCGTGCTGATGACCAATACCTTTGCGGTCGGGGTGGTGATGGCGGCGTTCGCGCTGATCACGCCGCAACTGCCGCTGTGGCTGCTGATCCCGTTGCTGGCGATGTTCGGCATGGTCAATTCGATTCAGTTCACGGCGATGAACACGGTCACGCTGAAGGACCTGAGCGGCGCGGGCGCGAGCAGCGGCAACAGCATGCTGTCGATGGTACAGATGCTGTCGATGAGCCTGGCGGTGACGACCGCGGGGGCGCTGCTGGCGACCTTCCAGCACCGGTTCGGCGGCGAGGCGGCCGCGGTGCTGCCGGCATTCCACGCCACCTTCATCTGCATGGGGCTGATCACCTGCGCGTCGGCGTGGATCTTCATGCAGCTCGGCGCGCAGGAGGCGGCGCCGGCATTGGCGGTGCAGGCCGGCGAGAAGGAGGTGTGAGCCGGAGGTGTGAGCTGCGGTACCGGGCCGCTCATGTCACAGGCCCACCCCGCCGGCTCAGCGCCGCCGGCGCGTTGTAGCGTGCAGCTCAGAACTTCACCGACATACTGAGCCAGTAGCGCCGGCCGTCCTCGACATAGCCGTAGTCGGTGTAGTTGACCTGCTTGTCGAACAGGTTGTAGATGCCGGCAAACACCGACACGTTCTTCGTCACCGCACAGGTCGCACCCAGGTCGACAAAGGTGTACGACGGCGCCACTACCGTGCTGGACGACGGCCCGGTGATCGGCTGGCTCTCCTTGCCACGATCGGCTGCGGGTCCCACCACGACACGCGCGCGCCCGGCCTGGGCGCTTGGGCAGGCGCCGCCTTGCCGATCAGGCCCGCGCGCCACATCGGCACCAGCCGCTCGAGCACCTGCTGGTGGCCACGCTGAACTGGCGGCCGATGGAGAAGGCATCGGCAACTGGTTCAGCGGCTGGCCCTGGTACTGCCCGGTCTTCTGTTCCGACCTGGTGTAGGTGTAGCTGCCGGTCAGCGACCAGGCCCGGGCGATGGGCCAGCGCAGGCTCGCCTCCACGCCGCGCGACCAGGCGCGGTCCACGTTCATGTACGTGGTCGGCGCGGCGCCGAACTGGTTGGGGCCGTCGGTGCACTGCGTGATGGGGCAGGCCACGCGCGTGATCTTGTCCTTGAAGTCATTGTTGAACAGCGTCACGCCGGCCTGCAGGCCATTGCCCCGGTCATACAGCAGCCCCAGTTCCTGCGTCAGCATGGTCTCCGGCTTCAGGCCGGGGTTGCCATACATATTGCCGCCGCGGCTGGTCTGGCCCCAGCCGGCCACGGTCTGGCGCAGGTCCGGCGCACGGAAGCCCGTCGACACGCCGCCCTTGACCGTCCAGCGCTCGGCCGCGTGCCAGACGCCGTACAGCCGCGGGCTGTAGTGCTGGCCGAAGGTCTTGTCGTGGTCCATGCGCACGCCGCCGGTCACGGCAAAGCTCTGCGCCAGCCGCCATTCGTCCTCGGCAAAGAGCGCCCACTGGTAGCGCTCGACCCGGCTCGGGCCGCCGGCGATCTGGTTGCCGGTCTGGTCGGCGAGGCGCTGGTCCAGGTACTCGCCGCCGACCGACAGCATGTGGTTGCCCAGCGGCAGCGCCCAGCTGGTGCGCAGGTCCAGGTTCTTGATCTTCATCTGGCGGCTGCGGTTGTCGAATTCCTCCTGCTGGATGTAGCTGTCGGAGACGCCGAAGCCCCAGCGGCCGGTATGTGACAGCGCGTATTTCTCGCTGCGATAGTCGGTCTCGGATGAGGCCGGGCAGCCGGTGCGCGGGCAGGCGGTGCCGGGCGGCAGCGGCGCCACGGTCTTGCCGACGGTCTCGCTGCGCAGCTGGCGCATGGCGGTGGCCTCGAACACGATGTCGTGGTGGCGGCTGGGCGTCAACGCGAGCTTGGCAGTCAGGTTCTCGGCGCGGCGGCCGCGGAAGCCGTTTTCGATATCGTCCTCGATCCGGTGGGTGCTCTGGCCGTACAGCTGCAGGCCCAGCAGATCGGTCTTCAGCGGTCCGGCCAGGTAGAAATTGCCCTGGTAGATATCTCCCGAGTCGCGGTTCTCCTGCAGCGTGGCGTCGCCGCGCAGCTCGCCGGTCCATTGCTTCGGCACCTTGCGCGTGATGATGTTGATCACGCCGCCCATCGCGTCGGAGCCATACAGCGAGGACATCGGCCCACGCACCACCTCGATGCGCTCGATCGCCGACAGCGGTGGCGTCCAGCCGCTTTCCACGCCGGACGAGTCGGAGTTGGTGCGGGTCTCGCGCGAGCTCTGGCGCTTGCCGTCGATCAGGATCTGCGTGTACTTGGCGCCCATGCCGCGCAGGCTGATGTCCTGCCGGTCGCCGCCGCCGCTGAGGACCACGCCCGGCACTTCTGCCAGCGCGTCGTTGATGTCCCGATATGCCTTGTTCTCCAGGTCTTCGCGCGGGACCACGCTGATCGACGCGGGCGCGTCGCGGATGTCCTGCGCGCTGCCGGCGGCGGTGACCACCACGGTGGCGAGGGTGGTTTCTGTCTTGGAATCCGCCCCGGACTCCGCCGCCTGGGCCCACGCGCCCGTTGCGCCGGTGGCGGCGGTAACAGCGCAAAGCGCCGCCACGATCCGGCTCCATTGCCCGGCCTGTATTGCCGCCCCTGCTGCCGACCCGTACCCGTTGGCGGCTTGCCTGTCCTTCATTATTTTCCTCGTTTTATGTAAATAACAATCATTCTCATATTAGAATTCCGGTTACAAATTGCTTGCCGGTCACTTTGGAAAGCTTTTGTTTTCTTGACGTTTCTTGACGGAACCGGGGCGCGGCATACCGGCCACGCCGGCCAGCCCCCCCGCACAGGCTTCATGCAGCAGTCCACCAACACCGCGCCCGCGCGCGTGCTGCTGATCGACGACGACCTGGAGCTGGCGCAGATGCTGCGCGAGTACCTGGAGCCCGATCACTGCACGGTCACGCTGGCCCACACCCGCGAGCAGGGCGAGACCCTGCTGGCGCTCAACGACTACGACGTCGCCCTGCTCGACCTGATGCTGCCCGACGGCAACGGGCTGGAACTGCTCCGGCAGCACCGCGCGCGCTCGCAGCGCCCAGTGATCATGTTCACCGCGCACGGCGATGAAACCGACCGCGTGCTGGGGCTCGAACTCGGCGCCGACGACTATCTGAGCAAGCCCTTCAGCCCGCGCGAGCTGAAGGCGCGCATGCATGCGGTGCTGCGCCGCTTCCACACCGGCGGCGCCCCGGCGCAGCCGGCGCAATGCCAGTGGCTGCAGGCCGGCGCGCTGCGGCTCGACCTGGCTTCGGGCGTGGCCTCGCACGGCGATGCGCAGGCGGTGCTGACCGGCGCGGAACAGCGCGTGCTCGAGATCCTGCTGCGCTCGCCGGGGCGCGTGGTGGCGCGCGCGGAGATCGGCCGGTTCGCGCTGGGCCGCGCGCCCGAACGCTATGACCGCAGCATCGATACCCATATCAGCGTGCTGCGGCGCAAGCTGGCCCTCGACGGAGAGATCTCGCCGCTGCTGATCCGTAACCTGCGCGCGCAGGGTTATATGCTGGTGCAGGCGCCATGACGCCTTGGCGCCGCGTGCGTGCGCTGTTTCCGCTGCCGCTGTTCTGGCGCAACTTCCTCACCTTCTGGCTGTGCGCGGCGGCGATTGTCGGCATCGGCATGGCGCTGACCGCGGCGGTGGCCTGGTACCGCTTCGATGCGCTGGACGGCCTGGGCCCGGCCGCGCTGACCGAGGAAGCGGTCGAGGTGGCGTCGGCGCAGGGGCGGCCGGGGCTGCGGCGCTGGCTGTGGGCGATGGTGACCGGCCCCACGCGCCGGCTGCGCGAGGCCACGCAGGCGCTTGCCGCCGGTGAGCTGAGCGCACGCACGCCGCCAGCGCTGGCGCGGCGCGCCGACGAACTGGGCCAGCTGGCGCGGGACTTCGATGTCATGGCCGACCGCGTGCAGCACCGGATGGACTGGCGCGAGCAGCTGCTGCGCAATATCGCGCACGAACTGCGCTCGCCGCTGGGCCGCCTGCGCCTGTCGCTGGAACTGGCGCGCCGCCGCGATGCCACGCTCGAACTGCAGTTCGAGCGCATCGAGCGCGAGACCGAACGGCTCGACGCGCTGGTCGAGCGCACGCTGCAGCTCGCGCGGCTGCATGCGGTCGCGCCGGTGCGCAGCGCCATCGACCTGGCCGGACTGGTCGACGCCGTCGTCGCCGACGCGCGCTTCGAGGCCGCGGCCCGCGGCGTGGCGATCCGCTGGGCGCCGCCGCACGAGCTGCTGGTCGACGCCGACGCGGCCGCGCTGGGCAGCGCCATCGAGAACATCCTGCGCAATGCGGTGCGATACACCGATCCCGCCGTGCCGGTGACAGTGGCGCTTTGCGCCAATGACGAATCGATCCGGCTCGATATCGTCGACGGTGGCCCGGGCGTGCCGGAAGACGCGCTGGCCAGCCTGTTCGAGCCCTTCTACCGCGTGCGCAGCGGCCCCGGCCAGCCCGCGGGTGCGGGACTGGGGCTGAGCATCGCGCAGGCGGCGATCGCCGCGCATGGCGGCATGGTGGTGGCGCGCAATGCCGCGCCGCGCGGACTGGCGGTGCGGGTGTGGCTGCCGCGGCGGGCGCTGGCTGTTGCCGGCGCGGTCACGGAGGGTTTGCCTGCCTGACCGGCATTCGCGGCGCCTGAAGCCTTGTACTCGCCACAAGACGGATTGCACTTCGCCGCGCGGATAGCGGCTGCCCGAGAACTTCCCGGCCGGCCACGGCTCCTAATGGTCATGGGCCCGCGACGCCCCCGCCGCGCGCTCACGCACGGAGACGCCCCCATGAGGCTGACAGGCAAGACGGCGTTCGTCACCGGCAGTGCCAGCGGCATCGGCCGCGCCGTCGCGCGCCGGCTGGCGCAGGACGGCGCCGACGTCGTGCTGGCGGCGTTCCTGGCCAGCAGCGAAGCGGACTACATCACCGGCGTCACCATGCTGGCCGATGGCGGCCTGCTGTGGAACTATGCGGACCAGTGACCCTGCTCCCGCGCCCGGCGCAATCGCGGCCAGGGGCGGCCACACGGTGCCGCGCACGGACCCGGCCACGCCGGATGGCGCCGGCGCGGTCGCGGGGCCGTCGGCCGCGCCCGCCAAGGTCCATGCGGTGGCAAGCCCGCCGCTGGTCACGCACCGCGAATGCCCCGCGCCGCATGTGCTGCCAAGCTGCGCGCAGGCCGATGCGCAGTCACCAGCGTCGCGCTATGGCGAGCTCTTTGTCGACGTGCAGCACAGCGGCCTGTTTGCCGACAGCAAGACCTTCCCGGACTGCATCCCCAATTGCGATCCCGAGCTGATCGTGGCGCGCTACCGCGAACAGCGCAATACGCCGGGCTTCCTGCTGGCCGACTTCGTGCAGGCGCATTTCACCCGCGCCACCGTGCCGGACAGCCACTATGTCTCCGATCCCGCCTGCACGCTGCGCGAGCATATCGACGGCCTGTGGCCGGTGCTGACGCGGATGCCGGTGGCGCACCCGCCGCGCTCGTCGCTGCTGCCGCTGCCGCATCGCTACGTGGTGCCTGGCGGGCGCTTCGGCGAGCTGTACTACTGGGATTCGTACTTCACGATGCTGGGGCTGGCGGCCAGCGGCCGCGGCGACCTGCTGCTGGAGATGGTGCAGAACTTTGCCTACCTGATCGACAACTACGGGCTGGTGCCCAACGGCACGCGCAACTACTACCTGAGCCGCTCGCAACCGCCGGTGTTCGTGCTGATGGTCGACTTGCTGGAGCACGAGCAGGTCGCCCGCGTCATCGACTTCCTGCCGCAGCTGCGGCGCGAATATGCCTTCTGGATGGATGGCGCGCACGCGCTGCGGCCCGGCCATGCGCACCGGCGCGCGATCCGACTGCCCGACGGCGTGGTGCTCAACCGCTACTGGGATGACCGTTGCTGCCCGCGCGAGGAAGCCTTCCTGGAAGACATGCAGACCGCGCTGTGCAGCGGCCGGCCGCACCATGCGGTGTTCCGCGACCTGCGCGCCGCCGCCGAATCGGGCTGGGACTTCAGTTCGCGCTGGCTCGACACGCCCGCCGCCGCGCAGCCCGCGAACCTCGCTACCATCCGCACCACGGCGATGTTGCCGGTGGACCTGAACGCCTTGCTGTGGCACCTGGAGACGCGCCTTGCCGGGCTCGCCGGGCAGGCCGGCGACGCGGATGCGGCGGAATATCGCGCCGCCGCGCAGCAACGCGAAGCGGCCATCATGCAGACCATGTGGGACGAGGCCGCAGGCGCCTTCGTCGACTATGACTGGTGCCGCGGCGAGCCGCGCCGCTGCCTGACCGCGGCGACGGTGATGCCGCTCTACCTTGGCCTAGCAACACCCGCGCAGGCGCAGGCCGTGGCGCAGGCGATTTTCGCGCGACTGCTGGACCAGGGCGGCCTCGCGACCACCGAACTCACGTCCGGCCAGCAGTGGGACCATCCCAACGGCTGGGCGCCGCTGCAATGGCTGGCCGTGCGCGGACTGGCGCGCTACGGCCATGACTCGCTGGCGCGCGAGATCGCGCAGCGCTGGCTGGCCACGGTGGCCAGCCTCTACACCCACGAATGCAAGATGGTGGAGAAGTACCGCATCGAGGAGTGCGAAGCGCATGCCAAGGGCGGGGGCGGCGGCGAATATCCGCTACAGGACGGATTCGGCTGGACCAATGCCATCGCCAGCGCGCTGATGGCCCTGTATGGCGAGGTACCCGCGAGGTGCCGGGCTGAAGGTGGAACGGCGCCCTGACCACGGGTTCTTGCAGGGGGGCTGCCGCCCCTTCAGCGAGGTTGCGGGCAACGGGATCGTAGAGCGTGCCGTCGGCGCCACTGGAAGCAGGCGACTTTGCCGACATCGCGCTCACGGTATAGCCTTTCAGGAAACCTGTCTCGCGGGAGCCCTCCATGGTCGCACGCTCCATCGCTTCCCTGTCCGTCAGCTTTGGCCTGGTCTCGATACCGGTCAAGGTCTACTCCGCTACCGAAAGCAAATCGTCCGTCACCTTCAACCTGCTGCACAAGGGCTGCGGCTCGCGCCTGCGCCAGCAGTACATCTGCCTGCGCGAGGACGTGGTCGTCGACCGCGCCGACATGGTCAAAGGGTATGAGTTCGAGAAGGACCGCTACGTCACCTTCACGGCGGAAGAGCTGAAGGCGCTGGAAGATGCGGCACAGCACACCATCGACATCATCGCCTTCATGCCGGTCAAGGCCGTCGATCCGATCTACTACGACAAGGCCTACTACCTCGGGCCCGACAAGCGGGGCGCCAAGCCTTACACGCTGCTCTCTGAAGCGATGCGCAAGACCGACACCTGCGCGCTGGCCAAGTGGGTATGGAAGGGCAAGCAGTACATGGTCCAGATCCGCGTCGGCGACGATGGCCTGATCCTGCAGCAATTGCTGTACGCCGACGAGGTGCGCTCGATGGCGGACCTGCATGTCGAGCACACCGACGTGCAGCCCGCGGAACTGGCGCTTGCCGAGCAGCTGATCGCACAGAACACGGTGGAGGGCTACGACCCCTCGGCCTATACCGACGAGGAGAAGCAGCGCATCCTGGAACAGATCGACAAGAAGATCGCCGGCAAGAAGATTACCGTCGCGGCGGAAGCGCCGGAGTCCGCCGGCGGCGAGGTGATCGACCTGATGGAAGCGCTGCGCAACAGCCTCAGCACCGCTAAGAAGCGGCCTGCGGCCGCCAAGACCGCGCGCGAGCCGGCGCCGCGCAAGAGCGCAAAGCGCGCCGAAACCGTGACGACCCTGCCGAAGCGGGCGGCGAGGAAATAGCCGGCAATGGAGTTCTATACGCTGCGCGACGTACAGGCCCTGCTTGGCGTTCCGCGCTCGGTGGTCAATGCCCTGGTCGCCGCGGGCGTGATCGCGCCGCGCCGGGGCGCGCGCGGACAGCTGCAGTTTGCCTTCCAGGACGTGCTGTTGCTGCGTACCGCGCAGTCACTGAGGGCGTCGCATGTCCCCACGCGCCACATCGTGCGCGCGTTGCAGCGACTCGATGCCGTGGGCGCGGGGCGCCCCGCGACGGGCATGCGCGTGCGCGCCGTCGGCGGCGAGGTTGCGGTCAGGGACGAGTACGGTGCCTGGCAGGTCGATACCGGGCAGCGCATCATCGATTTCGAGCCGGAAGGCAGGCCCGGCACCGTGGTCGAGTTTGCGCGGCGGGCAGGGCATGATGTCTCCGGCAGCTTCAGTGGTACCGAACTGTTCGAGATGGCGCTGGAGCTGGAGCCGGTCGACCCGGCGGCGGCCGAATCGGCGTACCGCCGGGCGCTCACCGAGGATGCCGGCCTGCTTGACGCCTGGCTGAACCTGGGTTGCCTGCTGTGCGACCAGTCGCGCTTCGCGGAGGCGATCGAGCTGTACCGGGAGGCGCTGGCGCGCTTTCCGGATGCGCCCCTGGTCTACTACAACCTGGCGGTGGCCATGGAGGATGCGGGCGCCTATCGCGAGGCGCTCGCCAACTACCACGAGAGCATCAGCCTGGCGCCGGATTTTGCCGACGCCCACTATAACGCTGCGCGGCTGCATGACGAACTGGGGGACACGCAACGTGCCATTCGTCATTACAACCGGTACCGGCAGCTTGGCGCGGGCAAGCAGGAGACGGACTGATTCGTTTGAAAGGTCTGTCTGTAAGACGCATTCGAGCGCAGAGGCTCCGCCTTTACAGAGACAGGTCTGTCTGCAATACTTCGGTCATCAACTTGAGCAAAAGGTGGTCGACATGGCACAGGCTTCTGCGCGTGACCGGATCCTTGAGACCGCGGCGCGCCTGTTCTACCAGGACGGATTTCGGGCGACCGGCATCGACAAGATCATTGCGGAGTCGGGGGTGGCCAAGATGTCGCTCTACCGGCACTTCGCTTCCAAGAATGACCTGATTACGGCCTTCCTTGAGCGACGGCACGACTTCTGGATGCAGTGGTTCACCGAGGAAGTGGAGGCGGGATTTGCCGAGCGGCCCGGCCTTGCGGTGATCGCCGAAGCGCTGGGCGTGTGGTTCGCGCAGGCGGACTTCCGCGGCTGCGCGTTTATCAACATGGTCGCCGAGGCCGGTTCGACGGGCGACGCCACGCATTTGCAGCAAGCCATGGCGCACAAGAAATCGCTGGAGACCTATATCGAGACGCTGGCCCGGCGCATTGGCCTGGAAGATGTTGTGACCGTCGCGGCGGATGCCATGGTGTGTGTCGAGGGCATGATCGTGCGGTACCAGATGACGCACGGCCCGGCCATCGTGGAATCGGGCAAGCGGGTACTTGGCCATATCGAGGCCGCGGCGCGCCCGGCGAAGAAGACAGCGCGGGCTGCATAGCCTTCGCGCACGCGCGACACAGTCTCCAGATTGTGGCGTCACGTTGCTGACAAAGCTTGCGCCTGTCGGCGCAGTAGCGCAGTGTCGGTGGACCAGTGCGCTGAACGCAAGCCACCACCGATGGTGAACGCTCCCCTCTCCCGCGCAGTGGGAGAGGGGAGCAAACCGGCAGCACACGACTGTGGCAACGCGGCAGATTCCTCTTGCTGACGTTGCCGCAGCGTCCGGCTCAGAACCCGAACGAGGACAGGCCCGGGTGATCGTCGGGACGGCGGCCCAGCGGCCAGAAGAACTTGCGCTCGGATTCCTTGATCGGCATGTCGTTGATGCAGGCAAAGCGGCGCTGCATCACCCCTTGCTCGTTGAACTCCCAGTTCTCGTTGCCGAACGAGCGGTACCAGTTGTTGGCGTCGTCGCGCCACTCGTACGCAAAGCGCACGGCGATGCGATTGCCTTCGAACGCCCACAATTCCTTGATCAGCCGGTACTCCAGTTCCTTGTTCCACTTGCGGGTCAGGAACTCAATGATGGCTGCGCGGCCGTTGACGAACTCGGCGCGGTTGCGCCACGCGCTGTCCGGCGTATAGGCCAGCGCAACCTTTTCCGGGTTGCGGCTGTTCCAGCCGTCTTCGGCAAGGCGAACCTTTTCGATTGCGGTTTCGAGGGTGAACGGGGGGACCGGCGGGCGGACTTCATTGGTGGACATGGCATTCTCCTAACAAGATGGATGGCACGTTGCTGACGGACATGGCAGGCGATCTACCGACTGGCGCATTGGTGGGCTTGCAGCGCTGGCGCATGCCTTGCTCCACCTTTGTCCAGACTTCCCGGCGAGGCCAGGTCGTGAGATGCAGTGTGGAAGAAAACTCGCGGAGGCTATATCGAGATCGCACGGTTTCCACTCAATTGGCACGGCGTCGCGGGCTGGGCACAGGACCGTGCCTCAGAACGGCTTGGTCGGCAGGTACTTGCCGTCGAGCGTGATCACCGCGCGATGGCCGCCGTCCGGGTCTTCCACCTTCTTGATGTCCAGCCGGAAGTTGATCGCGCTGATGATGCCGTCGCCGAACTTCTCGTGCACCAGCGCCTTCAGCGTGGAGCCGTAGATCTGCACGATCTCGTAGAAGTGATAGATGGTCTGGTCGGTCGGCACGCCGCCCCGGCGGCGCTGCTCCAGCGCAAGCGCGCTTACCGTAGCGCGGCGGCACGGGCGTTCGTGGCTACCGCGCTTGAAGTCGTCGGCTGAAGCAGGTCCCAGCGGCATTGCATCGGGCCAATGCGAAAGCGGGAAGCGTCTTGGCGCTTCCCGCCCGGTCCGGCCTGCATCAGCCTACCCGGCTCACGCCGCCGTTTCCATCAGGGACAGGATCGCGCCGGCGATCTCGTCCAGATGGGTTTCCAGTGCGAAGTGTCCGGTGTCCAGCATCTGCACGCGCGCATTCGGGTTGTCGCGCCGGTAGGCCTGCGCACCCGCGGGGATAAAGAAAGCGTCGTGCTTGCCCCAGATCGCCAGCGTGGGCGGCTGGTATTCGCGGAAGAACGCCTGGAATGCCGGGTAGAGCTTGAGGTTGTTGGCGTAGTCCAGGAACAGGTCGAGCTGGATCTCCTTGTTGCCGGGGCGTTCCAGCAGCGCGGCGTCGAGGACATAGGCCTCGGGCTCGATCACCGCCGGGTTGGCCACGCCATGCTCATATTGCCAGCGCGTACCTGCCAGCGTCAGCACGTCATGCAACGCTTCCCGGTTGGCCTGGGTGGGCTCCTGCCAGTATCGTCGAATCGGGTCCCACGCATCGCCCAGCCCTTCCAGGTAGGCATTGCCGTTCTGCGAAATGATCGCGGAGATGCGCTCCGGGTGCGCTAGCGCGAGGCGCAGGCCCACGGGCGCGCCATAGTCGAAGACATAGATGCCATAGCGGGTCAGGCCGAGCGCATCGACAAAGGCCAGCGTGGTCCTGACCAGGTTGTCGAAGGTGTAGCGGTAGTCGCGCGCTTGCGGCACCACCGTGAAGCCGAAGCTCGGCAGGTCGGGCGCAATCACGCGGTAGCGCTGCGCCAGGATCGGGATCAGATGGCGAAACATATGCGACGACGACGGAAACCCGTGCAGCAGCAGGAGCACGGGCGCGTCGGCGGGGCCGGCCTGGCGGTAGAAGACCTGGACTCCGTCCGCTTCCACGGTGTGGACGGTGACGCCCGGGATGGTGTGGGTGGCGTTGGGCATGGCGACTCCTCGCTGAGAACCTTTGAAACCGTTAAAAGTTAACAACAACGGTTACAGGATAATCGCCGCTTGTAACTTGTCAAGGCTATTTTTGATGGTTACAATTGTTCGCAGGACATACCTGCCATGAGCGCCATGACCCGCCACACTCACGAACCCGATGCCCATATGGCCCCGAGGCTGCTTGCCGACCACGTCGCCCTCGACCTGATCAATACGGTCGAGCAGGTCGAGGGCGTCCCGACGGATCGCTGGCAGGGCAATGCGGATGTGATGGACTGGCTGGTCGCGACCGGCCTGGTGGCACAGGCGGAGCGGCCGAAGAAGCTGCCCGACGACCTGCTGGCGGCGGCCAGGGCGCTACGCGAGGTCGTGCGCGGTGCGGTGCTCAGGCGCAAGCATGGGGAAGCGGTGGACCTGGCGGCGCTGAATCGGATCCTGGCGCAAGGCACAAGCCACCTGGAATTGCGGCGGGACCGGGACGGCGCGGTCAAGGTGCACCGGTGCCATGACCGCACCCGTGCCGCAGGCTGGCTCGCACCACTGGCCGAGGCGGCCGCCGAACTGCTCGCGTCCGGCGACTTCGCGCTGATCCGCAAATGCGAGAGCGACGATTGCTCGCTGTGGTTCTACGACCGGACCCGTTCGCACCGGCGCCGCTGGTGCAGCATGGCGCTCTGCGGCAACCGCCACAAGGTGGCGTCGTTCCGCAAGCGCAGCGAAGCGGCCGCCAGTTAGGCAAGCGCTGCGGCGCTCGCCATTTCAAGCTCAGCCGCGCAGGCGCGCGTTGAGGCGACCGCGCGTGATCGCGGCGATCTGCGCCAGCGCTTCGTCCAGTTCCTGCGGCGTGCTGCGGCCGATGCGGCGTTCGAACGCGGCGAAGATGCCTTCGCGCGTGTAGTGCCGCACGCAGATGATGAACGGAAAGCCGTGGCGCCCGAGGTAGTCGGCGTTGAGCCGGTCAAGCTCGCCTTCCTGCTGTTGCGACATCGCGTCGAGCCCCGCGCTCTTCTGCTCGGCATTGGAATCCGCCGTCATCGTCCCCGCACGGATATTGCGCGCCGACAGCTGCGGGTGCAGGTTGAGGAAATCGCGCTGGCCCTGTTCGTCCAGCTTGCGCACCACGTCCATCATGGCTTCATGCAGCGCCGAAACCGAAGCAAACGGTCGGCGCGCCCACGCGCCCTGCGCCGCCTGCGGAAAATGCTCGAACACGCTGCCAAAGGCGCTGGCAAAGCCCGCGTGGTCCAGCGCGTTGACCGAAGCCAGATCGAGTGGCTGTGACATGGACTGCTCTCCCGTAAAGATCCCGAAGACTCGGTGAATACGGGCCGAGTATAGGAAGGGCCCATCGCCGCGGCGAGAGGCCCTGTCCTATAGGTCGCATAACAGAATCCGATACCGCCTACCGTTGCATGTCGCGCAGCTCGCGCAGTTCCTGCGAGGCAGCAGTCAGCATGCCGCGCAGCCAGATATGCGCGGCCGAGCGGTGGCGCGACGGATGCCACAGCTGGTAGAAGCGCATGAACGGGAAGTCGATGGGCGGTTCGAGCACCGCCAGCGGCACATGCTGCGCGTGGTAGTTGGCAAAGTGGCGCCCCGTGGTCAGGATCAGGTCGGTGCCGGGGATCAGGCTGGGCGCAAGGTTGAAGTACGGGCAGCTCACGCGGTTGTCGCGATGCACGCGCATCGTGCTGAGCCCGGAATCGACCAGGCCACGCTGGTCGCGCGAGTACGGCGTGGGCACGATATGCGACGCGCCCAGGTAGGCCTGCGCGGTGAACTTGCCGGGCTGCGTGTGCGCGCTGTCCTGCGCCACCACGCACACCACTTCGTCTTCCAGCAGGACCGACAGGTGCAGGTGCTCCGGCGGATTCGGCCAGTTGCCGATCACGATATCGGCCGAGCCTTCGGACAGCGCCTGCTCGTAGTCGAAGCTGGAGCCGAGCGGCATGGCCACCAGCCGCGCGTGCGGCGCAGCACGGCGGAACTCGCGCACCACGTGGGCAAAGAAGGGCGGCGCCAGGTAGTCGGGCATCGCCACGACAAAGCTTTGCTCGGTGGTGGCCGGGTCGAAACGCTCGTCGGACACCAGCAGGTTGTCAAGCGCGCTGAGCGCCGCCTGTGCGTTGCGCGCCAGCTGCAGCGCGCGCTCGGTGGGCACCATCACGTTCTTCTCGCGCGTGAGCAGCGGGTCGTTGAAGATGGCGCGCAGCCGCTTGAGCGCCGCGCTGATTGCCGGCTGCGACTGGTTCAGGCGGATCGCGGTGCGCGACACGCTGCGCTCAGCGATCAGGATGCACAGCACCCGCAGCAGGTAGGTATCGAACGGATCGTCGGCGCGAATCATGGTGTATCCGGTGGCAAGTGGGAGGCTGGTGCGCGGGACGCCGCAAATCCTGGCACGCCGCGGCCGCCAATGGCGACTTTGTAGCGTGTCGCGCACCGCGCGGCAACGCGGTGGAACCCGGACACAGGGGACGCCGCCTGCGCGGCGAGCACCCGATCCGCGCCCCACGGGGGTGCAAAGGCCCGTCTAGGGGTAATCCATAGGTCTGCGCCGGACCCTGCCAGATCCCCGGAAAGCCGCTCCACACAAGGCTTTGCGGCCCATATCGCGGCTGCTATAGGGCCTATACCAGCACCCCCGTTCCCCATTGCCGGGCCGTTTCTATACTTGCACCCAACCAAGCGGATGCCATGCCCCGCGCCCGGCCGGGCGCCCCGGCGGCAAGCCGCCCAGGACAAGCAAGACGTAACGACACGATAAGACAGGAGACACCATGTCAATCACAAAACAAGGGCTTCCGATCTACGCCGGCGCGGCCGACGACACGGAAGACAGCGTCTACCGCAAGGTCTCGTGGCGCCTGCTGCCGTTTCTCGGCGTGCTGTGGGTGCTGGCGTGGCTCGACCGCGTGAACATCGGCTTCGCCAAGCTGCAGATGCTCGACGCGCTGCAGTTCAGCGAAGCGGTGTACGGGCTGGGCGCGGGCATCTTCTTCCTCGGCTACTTCTTCTTCGAAGTGCCGTCGAACATGCTGCTGCAGAAGATCGGCGCCAAGAAGACCATCATGCGCATCACGATCTGCTGGGGCGTGATCTGCATGCTGCAGACCTTTGTCACCACGCCCACGCAGTTCTACGTCCTGCGCTTCCTGCTCGGCGCCTTTGAGGCGGGCTTCTATCCGGGCGTGATCCTTTACCTGACCTACTGGTACCCGACCCAGCGGCGTGCCAGGGCATTCGGCACCTTCATGTCGGCATCGGCCATCGCCGGCGTGCTGGGCGGCCCCCTCGCCGGCTGGATCATGACCTCGATGGGCGGCGTGCAGGGCATGCACGGCTGGCAGTGGCTGTTTATCCTGGAAGGCATTCCGTCCGTGCTGGCCGGCATCTTTGCCTGGTTCTACATGACCGACAAGCCGGAGCAGGCGCGCTGGCTGAGCGACAGCGAGAAGCGCGTCGTCCTTGAAACGCTGAAGCACGACAACGCCGCCATGGGCGAGCGCGGCCACGACTGGCGCAAGCTGTTCACCAACGGCAAGGTCTGGCTGCTGATCGCGATCTACTTCTGCCTGCTGTGCGCCAACTCGACGCTGACGTTCTGGATCCCGACCGTGATCAAGGACGTGGGCTTCAGCGGCCCGATGGCGGTGGGCTGGATCGCGGCGGTGGCGTACCTGTGCGGCGCGGCCGGCATGATCGCCAACGGCGCGCATTCGGACCGCCGCAACGAAGTGCGCTGGCACTTCAGCGGCGCGGCGCTGGTGGGTGGCGGTGCAATGGCGGTGCTGGCCGTGCTGCTCGGCGCGCAGGTGATGTCGCCGATGGTGGCACTGTTTGCGATGACGGCCGCGCTGGTCGGCACCATGAGCGCCATCCCGGTGTTCTGGCAGCTGCCCAACCGTTACCTGGCCGGCAGTGCCGCCGCGGTGGGCGTGGCGCTGATCAACTCCGTGGCGAACCTGGCTGGCTTTGGCGCGCCGTATGTGATGGGCCTGATCAAGAACACCACTGGCAAGCTCACCACCGGCCTGTATCTCGTCGCCGTTATCGAAGTGCTGGCCGCGCTGCTGGTGCTGATCGGCATCCGCAAGCTGGGCAACAAGCGCGAGGCCTGACATGAGCCAGGACAACCACGACAACGTCGACGCAAGCCGCCGGCGCTTCGCGCTGCAATCGATGACGCTTGGCGGCGGCGCGCTGCTCGCCGGAGCGAGCTGGGGCGCGACGCCTGAAGCGACATCGCCGGCCGTGCCCAACCAGGCCACCGGCCCCGTGCAGCAAGGCGGCCTGAGCCCGCGCCTGACCATGCACGCGCTCGACACCTGGCACGGCACGCCCGCCGCCGGCATGCGCGTAGACCTGTTCCGCATCGACAACGGCCAGCCGCGCCTGATGCAGACCGTCACGCTCGCCGCCAACGGCCGCAGCGAACCGCCGCTGCTGATCGGCGACAGCTACCGCACCGGCACGTACGAGCTGCTGCTGCACGTGGACGAATACTTCGCCGCGCGCAAGGCCAGCCTGCCGCAACCGCCGTTCCTGTCGAAGATCCCGCTGCGCCTGCGCGTGACCGATGCCAGCCAGCGCATCCACCTGCCCGTGCTGGTCGGGCCGTGGAGCTACAACTACTATCGCGGCAGCTGAAGCCGCGCACCTATCCGGAGGCATCGCATCATGGCAGGCATCAGCACGCATGTGCTCGACGTATCGCTGGGCAAGCCCATCGCCGGCATGCAGGTCGAGTTGTTCGACTTGGGCACGCAGCCGCCGCGGCTGATCGCCCGCACCCGCACCAACCAGGACGGACGCACCGACGCGCAGATGCTGCCCGCGGCGCAGGCGCGTACCGGCGACTTCGAGCTGCGCTTCTGGGTCGCGGATTATTTCAGCACACCGGACGTGTTCGCCGACATCGTTCCCGTGCGCTTTACCGTCGCGGATGCCGCGCAGCACTACCACGTGCCGCTGCTGTGCTCGCCGTGGAGCTTCGGGACGTATCGGGGCAGCTGAAGCGGCGAGTTCCTGTCGCCGCCCCGGCCTCGGCGCAGGACATCATGAGCAATGCGGCTTTCCCCCGTTCCTCGATCAACAAAAAATGACGCCCAGGGGCGTGACCGCAACGCATGGCGCCCGCGCGCCGATGCTGTGCCAGGGGAGACGGACCCGGCCGGCGCCCGGCGTGGTATCGCCATGCGCGGAGGGTGCGGTGACGCGTCCCTGGGCGCAGGTGTCGTGGGAATGCCCGGGTAGTGGAGGAGCGTCCCGGTAGGGCAGCAAGCTGAGGTGGCCTGCACGGGCAGGTGCGCCGCGACAGGGGAAATATAGGCGCGTCGGGCCGCGGTGACAGAGCACAGTCCTCTCGGCTGCGCCGGGACACAGTCTGCCGCCTCCGTGTCGCCGGCCTGGTTGTGCCGCATTCCGGCGATGAACTGTACTCCGGAATCTGCAGCCTCTTTGTGCGCCTCGGTTACCTCTGGCCGCGCCTAATCTGGCCTGGTTGCATCGAGGGCCGGCCCGATCACCGCCGGGCAGCCCATGCGCCTACCAGAGGAAACCGCCATGCGTTCGCCCACGCCCGAAAAAGGCCAGGTCGCCCCCCTCGACCGATTGCTTTCCCTTTCCTGCGCCGTACTGACGGTAAGCGACCATCGCACGCCCGCGACCGACACCTCCGGCGACCTGCTCGTCCGCCACCTCGAAGCAGCGGGACACCGCTGCGTCCGCCGCGACATATCGGTGGACAACGTCTACGTCATTCGCCGCATCCTGAGCGACTGGATCGTGGCCGGCGACGTGCAGGTGATCCTGACCAATGGCGGCACTGGCTTCAAGCCGGGCAATTCGGTGCCCGATGCGGTAGTGCCGCTGCTCGATCGGGAGATCGACGGCTTCGGCGAGCTGTTCCGCATGGTTTCCTACCGGGAAATCGGCAGTGCCGCCCTGCAGTCCCGCGCCGTGGCCGGCCTCGCCAACGGCCGGATCATTTTCTGCCTGCCGGGATCCGAGGATTCCTGCAACCTTGGCTGGGAACACCTGATCCGGCCGCAACTGGATAGCCGCACGCGCCCGTGCAACTTCGCCACTGCATTCCGGCAGGGGGCCACGGCATGCTGAGCTTCGATGCAGCGCAAAGCCTGTTTGCCGACAGCGTCGACCCTGTCGTCGACACCGAGCCGGTCTGGCTGGGCCTGGCATCGGGCCGGGTGCTGGCGCGCGATGTGCCGGCACGACTCGACGTCCCCGCCGCGGACAAGAGCGCCATGGACGGCTATGCCATCCGCATGGCCGACTGGCGTCGGGGACAAAGCTTCCCGGTCCAGCAAGTCTGCTACGCGGGCAACTGCCCGGAATCACTGGCAGCCGGACATGCCATCCGCCTCTTCACCGGATCGCTGGTTCCGCAATGCGCGGACACGGTGATTGCCGACGAGCATGCCGTACTGTCCGAGGACACGGTGTCATTCCTTCGCGCGCCGGTAGCGGGGCGCAACATCCGCCGCCAGGGCGAGGATGCACAGGCCGGCAGCCCGTTGCTCAGCGCAGGCACGCTGCTCGGCCCCGGGCATATTGCCGCGCTTGCGTCCCAGGGCGTGACCACCATCCCGGCGGTGAGGCTGGTCGAGGTCGCGCTGCTGATCTCGGGCGACGAAGTCGCGGCGCATGCCGAGCCGCAGGGCCGCCACCAGGTCCACAATATCAACGGGCCCATGCTTGAATCGCTGGTGGAGTCGCTTGGCGCCATCGTGGTCAAGCGCAAGTACGTCAGGGACGAGGAGCGGGCGGTCCACCAGGCGCTGCTCGAACTGGTGGACGACGCCGACATGGTGCTGCTGACCGGTGGGGCCTCGGGCGGCGTCAGGGACCTGGCGGCGCCGGCGCTGGTGTCGGCGGGCGGCGAGCTGCTGTTCCACCAGGTCAACATGAAGCCGGGCAAGCCGGTCTCGGTGGGGCGGCTGCGCGCAAAGCCGGTGGTCTGCCTGCCGGGCAATCCGGCCGCGGCCTACACCACCTTTGCGCTGCTGGTGACGCCGATGCTGCGCAAGCTCCAGGGGCGGGCGCACATCTATCCTGCGGTCAGCCAGGTCCGTGTCGATCTCGGCAAGCGGGAGAAGACCCAGCGCGATGAGTTCTGGCGGGCTACCAGGATCGCGCGCCAGGTCGGCTACGACCGGGCGCAGGTCCACAGCCAGCAGGGTGCGGCGTCGGTTTCCGCACTGGGCGATGCCGGTGGCTTTATCCGCGTGTCACCGCAGGCGGATATCGCCGCCTACGATCTCTTGCCGTATTACGACCTGCGCTGCTGGCTGTCCTAGCACGCGCTTCCGCGCCGCCCGGCTCAGGCCGCCGAGCGCTTTCTGTGGCGATGCCGCCAGCGCGACGGCGTATCGCCCGCGAAGCGCTTGAACACGCTGGCGAAATGCGCCTGCGTCTGGAAGCCCACGTCCATGGCGACGTGCACGATCGGATGGTCGGTTGAGGCCAGCAGGTCCTGCGCGCGTTCGATGCGCCGGCGCAGCAGGTAGTCGTGCGGACGCTGGCCGGTCGCGGCCTTGAACTGCGCGGCAAAATGCATACGCGTGAGGCCGGCGGCTTCGGCCAGGTTCGCCAGCCTGACGGCGTCGGCCAGGTTTGCCTCGATGTATTCCGTCGCCTTGCGCAGGCGCCACGCGGCCAGCGGTGCGGTGGCCGGCGTGCCGCACCGCGAAGGCGGTGCAGTGTGGCCTTTCTGCTCCGGATGCTGCGCGACGGCTGCCGCTTCGAAGGTTGTCGTGCTCATTTCGCCATGCCTTCCTTTATTTTGATACAGACCTGTCTCATTTGTAATGAATACAGATCTGTCTGTCAAGGCGGCGCGCAGTGGTACGCTAGAGCTCATCAGATCGTCCGGCACCACCCGGTTTCCTGTCCTATAATCATTGACAACACAACGATTGATCGAGCAATCAAATGACGCCGCAGCTACAAAGCGACCACGCCAACGGCCAAGTCCTCCCATTCCGCGAGTCTTTGCTGGCCATGCTGGGCGTCGCCTTCGTGGTGATGCTGGTGGCGCTGGACCAGACCGTGGTCGGCACGGCGCTGCCGACGGTGGTGGCCGAGTTGCAGGGCTTCGAGTACTACGCGTGGGTGGCCACGGCCTACCTGCTGACTTCGGTGATCACCGTGCCGATCTTCGGACGGCTGGGGGACTACTACGGGCGCAAGCCGTTCGTGCTGGCCTCGATCGTGGTGTTCTCGGTGGCCTCGGCGCTGTGCGGCATGGCGCCGAGCATGCCGTTCCTGGTCCTGGCGCGCGCGCTGCAGGGCATCGGTGGCGGCATGCTGGTCGGCACGGCCTTTGCCTGCATCGCCGACCTGTTCCCGGATTCGCATGTGCGGCTGCGCTGGCAGGTGATGCTGAGCGCGGCGTTCGGCATTGCCAATGCCGTCGGTCCTTCGCTGGGCGGGGTGCTGACGGAGGGCTACGGCTGGCGCGCGGTGTTCTACGTCAACCTGCCGGTGGGCGTGCTGGGGTTGTGGTTCGCGTGGCGCTACCTGCCGCACCTGCGCCAGCAGGCGCACAGCGGGCCGATCCGGGTGGACTGGCTGGGCGCCTTGCTGATTGCGGCGGGGCTGGGCTGCATGCAGTTGAGCGTGGAGCTGCTGCCGGAGCGCGGCTTCGATGCCTATACCGGCGGCCTGCTGGTACTGGCCGCGGCCGCGCTGGTGGCGCTGTGGCACTGGGAGAAGCGCTGCGCCAACCCGATCCTGCCGGTGGAGATGTTCCGCAACCCGGGGCTGGCGCCGCTGTTCCAGTTGTCGGTGTTCGCCGGGTTCACCATGTTCGCGCTGCTGCTCTATGCGCCGTTGCTGTTCCAGGGTGGCTTCGGCCATTCGCCCAAGGAGGCGGGCCTGCTGATTACGCCGCTGGTGGTCTGCATCACCATCGGCAGCATCGTCAACGGCCGCATCGTCACGCGTATCCGCCACCCCAATGCCATGCTCTATGCCGGCTTTGGCATGCTGGCCGTAGCGTGCCTGGGGCTGTCGCAGGCCACGCGCGGCATGCCGCACGGGCTGCTGATGGTGATCATGCTGGTGGGCGGGCTGGGGCTGGGTTTCATCATGCCGAACCTGACCGTGTTTGCGCAGCAGACCGCGGGGCGCGAGCACCTCGGCATCGCCACCGCCATGCTGCAGTCCCTGCGCATGGTGGGCGGCATGGTGGGCACGGCGATCGTCGGCACGCTGGTCACGCGCAGCTACACCGGTGGCGTCGACCATGTGCTGGCGGCGGCCAACGCGAGCCAGTGGGCGGCGCGCATGGCCGACCCGCAGGTGCTGATCGACAAGGCCTCGCAGGCGGTGCTGCTGGGCCAGCTCGGCCAGGCCGGGCACAATGGCGCGCTGCTGCTGGAGCAGGCGCGCGTGTCGCTGGTCAGCGCCATCCACCTGGGCCTGCTTGCCGCCGCGGCCGCGGCGGCGTTCGGGGTCTGGCGCGCGCGCCAGGTGCCGCCGGTGAAACTGATGCGCACACCTGCTCCGGCGATGGCGGCAGACTAAGATACGGGCCTGCAACGCACCCCCTTAGGAGAACGGATGGAACTGGAGCGACAAAGCGTGGCCGTACTGCAGCAGTTCGGGCGCACCTACCGCGCCTACGCGGCGGCGTTCGAGCAGCGCATGGGCCTGCCGCTGGCGCGCTGGCGCATCTTGCATGCCCTGCACCTGCAGGACGATGCGATCGCGCAGAAGGCGCTGGCCGACCGCGTCGGCATGGACCCGGGCGCACTGACGCGCCAGCTCAAGGCCATGCAGGAACTCGGCTGGGTGGAGCGCTCCACCTCCGAGCGCGATAACCGCGTGACGCATGTCACGTTGTCACGGGAAGGGCAGCGGATGGTGTCGCAGATGATGCCCGTGCGCTCGGCCTTCCTCGAAGACGTGCTGGGCGAGGTCACGCCTGCCACCGTGCAGGAGCTGTCGCACGGCCTGGCGCAACTGGAAGCCGGCATCGCGCACGCGCAGGCACGCGCGGCGGAAGCGGCCGACGCGGCCTGAAGCCTCGCCGACGGCGCCGCGCAGATTCAGGAAGCCGTCAGCAGCATGCCCTTGAGCGCCGCGAACTCGAACAGCTCGCGGTCATTGGTGACGCCGAGCTTGTGCATGGCGCAATTCTTCTGCCGGCTGATGGTCTTGACGCTGCGGCACAGCAGGTTGGCGATCTCGCTGACCGAACGGCCGGCCAGGTACAGCCGCAACACTTCCATCTCGCGCGCGGAGAGGCGGTCGGCGCTTGCCTGGCCTGGCGCGACCGGGTTGCCCGGATCGCTCCATGGCCGACTTGCCGATGTAGTGGAAGCCGCGCTGGATGCGGTACACCACGGTGACCAAGTTCCGACAGCGGTGAATCCTTCAGCAGCAGGCCATGCACATGGGTGTCGAGGATGGCGCGCAGCACCAGCGGGTTGGTGATCATGGTCAGCACGATCACCGCGAGCGACGGATGGCGCCGCCGCAGGCTGGCCAGCAGGCGCAGCCCGTCGCTGTTGCCCTCTTCCTGCGCGGGCATGTGGTAGTCGGTGATCACGACATCGGGACGCAGCACCTCGACACTGTTCAGCAGCGCTGTCGCGCTGGTCACGCTGCCGCAGACTTCCCAGCCGGTCTGGGTACGCAAGCGGTCGGCAACGGCCGCGCTTACCTTGCTCCTCGGTTCTTGTTTGCGGCGGCGCCTGCGACCGCGCCGGCCTCAAGAAAACGCCGCACGTCGGCAGACGTGCGGCGCAAGATCGACGCCAGACAAAACGGCGCCTGACAGCTGCGTGCATTGCCGCAGGACCGGGCCAAACGGGAGACGGCCGGCGTGCGCCAATGCCAGGGCAGGATACCGGCCGCGCTTGCGGGCGAAACTAGGATGATTCGCAAACCGCGCCAGGGCGGGGGGCGCGGGGCATGCGGCGCCGGACAAACTCGCGCGAGTGTAGTGCAGGCCCGGGGTTCGGAAAAATGTCTCAGGACTGCAATAAACGGCCGGCCCGCAGGCGCGTCCGGCCGCTCGATGTCAGGCCAGCACCGGCTCGGTCTGCGCGGCCGGGCGGCCCTTGCGGCGGCCGTCGATGGCCTTGAGCGGATCGCGCAGCACGGCGCTGCCCACGTCCATGATGTCGCGCAGCACGCCTTTGTCGCGGGCTCGTTCGGGCGACCAGAAATGCAGCGCGGCCCATTCCGGGAAGCTGCTCGGCGGCGCCAGCAGGCGCGTCTTGCGCTCGCGCGTGACCAGCGGCACGTTGAAGTCCAGCACCGGGCAGATGCCGCCGGCCGCATGCAGCAGCGTGATCTGCGTATGCCAGGATGGCACCACGGTCTCGCGGTGCCCGGGCGTGCTGGCCTGCCGGCTCAGGAAGGCGCGCAGCGGGCTGCCGGCCTCGCAATCCTCCTGCAGCAGGATCCAGTCGCTTTCACTGTCGTCATAGCTGCCTTCGCGCGTGGCGCTGACCAGCCGGCGCGGCGTCGCCATGATGTTCTGTTGCCGCACATGTTCGGGGGCGTGCCCGCCGTCGACGACGAAGGCGCAGTCCAGTTCGCCGGCATCGAGATGGCTGGCGAGCGCAGCATCGGCAATCACCGGGCGGGTGATAAAGCTGTCATGCGGGAACTGCTCGCATAGCGCGGTCAGGATCTCGGTGATGACGGGGTCTCCGATCGATGACGAAAACCCGATGGAAACCCGCCTGCCGCCTTCCTGCCGCCTGCTCAGGCCCGACGCGCCGGGCCGCACCAGCTGGTTCCATTTGGCCAGGATCTGGCGCGCGGTCTGCTCCAGGCGCAGCGCATGCGGGGTGGGCTCGAGCATGCCGTTGCGCTTGACGAACAAGGGATCGCCGGTGATTTCGCGCAGGCGCGCGAGGCTATAGGCGACAGTGGGGACGCGCCCCTGCGTGCAGGCCGCGACGGCGTTGAGGTCGCGGTACTCCATGACAAGGACAAAGACGTGCAACAACTTCGTACTGACGTGACGCATTCCGACTTCTCCCGATTCATGACTTTGTTTTGGTTTTTAGTTTGTCTGATGCGTACGGTGCTGCGCGACTAAGAAGCGCAGTAGCGGCCGAAGCCCGGACACGCGCAGGGGCGACTGTCCGGCTCCTGGTGTGCGCGGCTGGCATGAAGTGCCGGTGCGGCAATGTCGCCGGGTGAGCGCGGTCCAGGCAGGATGCGATGCAAAAGCATGACACGACTCCTAGATGTCTGACTTGCGTGTCGACAAATGGCGCAGTGACTCTTCGATCCTTCAGGCCTGGTGCTTGCCGGCAGCGTGAGGACGCGCACCTGGGCGGGGTAAGGCCTGGTGCGGGCTGCCGGGCCGCCATCTCTGCATGCGCTGCGCGCATCGCGATTGGCGTGCCAAATTTAGTTGATGCCGAGGAATCTTAATACACGCATGGCAAAAGTCATAGAAACTTGATTTGATGACAGTCTTCTAATTTCGTTTTTTCGGCTTTGTCTGAACATCCGGACATGGCGGGAAATGCGGAAACAAGTGGATGGAATAGGCTCTCGCGCGCTGCCGCGCAGCCGGCCTTGCCGGGAGTAACACCGGTGAAACAAAGTGAGCTCCAATTTGGCATAACAAAATATGCGCGGGAAAGATGCCGCAATGCCAGCGCAATGGCGCAGGCCTGCAGGCCTGGCGACGGATTGAATGACCAGCTGGAATCTCTCGCCTGCGCCAGGTCAACCCATTGTGGGAATCAGCCGGATCCCTGACTGGCACCGATGCCGGCATCCCCGGCCGAGAAAATTTTCTTAACTCGGATCGCGAAGACACTGAATTGCCTTTTGCCGCGCGCGTGGGCTAACGTACCGCCAGAGTCGGCACGGTTGGTGGCGCGGCTGGTGGCGCGCGTGGCGCCGCGCATGGCGCCGTGTGAAGCGGAGAAATTCGTGAACAGACGGTATTCAGAAGAACAGATCCGCAGCTACCTGGCCGAGGCGGCCAGCGGCGTGCCGGTGCGCGAGTTGTGCGCGCGCTACGGCTTCAGCGATGCCTCGTTCTACGGATGGCGCGCGCGCTACGGCCAGCCAAGCCAGGGCGATGCGCGCGACGGGCGCAAGCTGCGCGAGCTGCAGGAAGAGAATGCCCGGCTCAAGAGTATGCTTGCGGACGCGCTGCTCAAGCTCGAGCTGCTGCGCAACCGTACCGGCCGCCGCAACGGCAACAGCAAGGATCGCTAGCGGCGGACGGTTTCTCGCAACGCACCGTGCCGCGACCCGTGCATCCTCTACGCACCGCGCACGGCTCAGGAGTGCTGGTTTGACGAAGTTTCTGTTCAAGGCGGGCATGCTGGCATGCGCCGCGATCGTGGCTGTTCCGGTGTTGGCCGCAAGTGCAAGTGATACGAAATCGGGTGCGGCAACCGGCGCTGCGGGTAGTGCCGCTGCCGCCGGCACGCCGATGGTGGCACCGCCCCCGCCACGGATGCTGGATGAAGCCAACGCCCTGGTGGAAGGCACCGACGGCACGTTGTCCGCATCGCAGCGCCAGCACTGCCAGTCATTGCTGGACAAGATCAATGCCCTGCCCGCGGGGCCGCAGTGGTCCGAGGGCAAATCGTCGGTGACCACCGCCGACGGGCGCAACTACCCTGCGCTGGAGCGCCAGGCCGACCGCAAGCGCCTGGAAGAAGCCTATCGGCACGAGTGCACGCAGCAACGTCGCTGAGTGCGCAACCCGGGCCGCAGGCCGTGACTACCTGCGCAGATTGTGGAGAGCGAACATGCAACGTTTCAGACACCTCTTCGCATGGTGCCTCGCGCTGATGCTGCTGGCGCCGCCGGGCACCGCGCAGGCGCAGTCCGGGCTGAGCAAGCCCAGCTCGACCAGCTGACCGCACCGGTCGCACTGTATCCGGATGCGCTGCTGTCGCAGGTGCTGATGGCGGCCACCTATCCGGCCGACGTCGCGGCCGCGGCGCAATGATCCAAGTCTAACCCCAGCCTGTCGGGCGATGCCGCGACCAATGCGGTCAGCAACGAGTCGTGGGATCCGAGCGTGCAGTCATTGGCGGCGTTCCCCTCGGTGCTCGACATGATGGGGCGGCAGCCGCAGTGGGTGCAGTCGATCGGTGACGCCTTCCTGGCCCAGCCCAACGATGTGATGGATTCGGTCCAGCGCCTGCGCACGCACGCGCAAAAGGCGGGCACGCTGAAGACGACCGAGCAGCAGCAGGTCGTCACGCAGACCACCGGCGGCACTACCGATCGTGCAGATCGAACCGGCCAAGCCGCAGGTGGTGTACGTGCCCTTGTACAACCCGACGGTGGTCTACGGCGCCTGGCCGCACCCGGCCTATCCGCCGGCCTACTATCCGCCGCCGCCGGGTTCCGCGTTTGCCACCGCGGTGGTGTCGAACATCGGCTTCGGGCTGGGCGTGGCGGCCGTCAACTCGTTGTGGGGCGGGTTCGACTGGGGCCATCACGACGTCAACATCAACGTGAACCGGTACAACAATATCAACGTCAACCAGCGCCTGGACGTCAACCGTGCCAACGTGAACTGGCAGCACAATGCCGCCAACCGTGGCAACGTGCCGTACAACAATGCCGCGGTGCGCGGGCGCTACGACCAGCAGCGCCAGACGGGGCTGGCCAACCGGCAGTGGTGGCGTGCATCGCGAGCCTTCCTCCCGCGACCACGCGCGAACGCGCGGCACAGTCGTTCGAGGGCCGCACCGGGCAGGCAATTCCCGGCCATGCCGGCCACGCCGGCGGGCTGGCCGAGCGTTCGAAGTCGGGTGCGGCCGGCGGCGGTGTGCAGAACCCGCGGCCGGCTGGCGCCGAGCGCCAGCGCGCGGACCAGGCCCAGGCCCGCGACCGCGCGCGCAATGCCAACCGTGACAGCGCCCTGCACGATGCCGGCAACGGCGAGCGCGTACGCCAGCAGACGCAGCGCACCTCGCTTTCGCAGCGAGAGGCGCCACAAGCGCGTCCCGCCGGGTTCAACCAGGGCCGGGCGATGGAAGGGGGAGGCGGCGGCCGGCTGCACGGCGGCGATGGCGGCGAACATTTCGGCCATGGTCGGAGGTAAATCATGACGCGCATGACGGGCAATCCCTTTCCTGCAGCCGGATGGCGCGCGCTCGCCGCCGCCGTAGCACTGTCCGCCGGCCTCTGCGCCGGCCTGCCGGCGCTGGCGCAGCAGGCCTTCCCCAGCCCCGACGCGGCGGCCGAGGCGCTGGGCGATGCGGTCGCGCGCAGCGACGACGACGCGCTGCGGCGCGTGCTGGGCCAGCAGTACGGCTCGCTGCTGCCGCCCAGCGGGATCGATCGGGATGACGTCTATGAGTTCCTTGGCGCCTGGGCGCGCCACCATGCGGTGAAGCCAGAAGGCGAGCGCCGGGCGCATCTGGAGGTCGGGGAGAGCGGCTGGACCTTCCTTGTGCCGCTGGCGCGGCACAAGGACGGCTGGGCCTTCGACCTGCGCGCCGGCCAGCAGGAAGTGCGCCGCCGCCGGCTGGGGCGCAATGAACTGGTCACCCTGGAAGCCCTGCAGGTGCTGGCCGATGAACAGGAGCGCTACGCGCAGCAGGTGGGCCAGGGCCGCTACGCCACCCAGCTAGTCAGCACGCCGGGCAAGACCAACGGCCTGTATTGGCCCGCTGCCAGCGAGCAGGACGCCAGCCCGATCGGCCCCGATGCGCTGGCGATGGTCCCGGAGGCGCCTGTCGAGGATGCCTTCTACGGTTATCACTACCGCCTGCTGCCGCCAGCCCGGGGCAGCGATGCCAAGTTTGGTTTTATCGCCTGGCCTGCCGGCTACGGCGAAACCGGCGTGCATACCTTCAAGCTTGGCAGCGACGGTGTTTTCTATCAGCGCGACCTGGGGCCAGGTACCGCGGCGCGCGCCAGGTCCATCCGCAGCTTTGCCCCCGACGGCTGGGGGCGCGTGGCGGACCAATGAGCCCTTGAGGCCCAATGACCCCGGCTGGCCGGTTCGGGCCAGCGGCGGTTCGATGCCGCAAGCACAGGGAAATTGGGCCGCCGTGGCGCCGCCTGGGGCGGGGCCGGCAGCGAGATCGGTGACAAAGGCGAAACAAAACGCCAACAACGCACGCTATCTGGCTGCGATCTCCGTTCTTTCATATCTGCTACTTAACGTTTCCGCCATTTCTGACAAAGGCGGGTGCCGCGCAACGTAGCGGTGATAGATCAGTCCGGTGTGACCCATACCGTATATGCGCGAAGTGCGCCTTGACCGCCTTGCGCCTGTGGTATGCTGCAACGCAACAACAAAGGCAGTAAGGGGGAGATTCCGTCATACGACCAGGAGTCCTCATGACCAAAAGCCTCGCCGATGACTGGCATGCGCGAATCCGGCGACTGAGCCGGGTGCAGGCCCGCACGGAAGCCCAGGTGAAGTCCTGGCTGGAACGCATGGATTCGCTGAATCCGCTGACGCCGGCGCGCCCGGCTGGCAAGCCCGCCAAGCGCCGGCCTGCCAGGCCAGCGCCCGAGCCCGGCCAGCTGCCCGGCACCTGGCAGGCGCACCGCCTGCGCCTGGCGCCGCTGCCGGGCGAACTGGTGCCGCAGCTCGCTTACCACCTCTATATCCCGTCCAAGGCGCATCGCGGCCCGTTGCCCGTGGTGGTGGTGCTGCACGGCTGTCGCCAGACGCCGGACGACCTGTCCGCCGGCACCCGCATGAATGCACTGGCAGAGCGCGAGGGCTTTATCGTTGCCTATCCGCAACAGCCGTTGCGCCGCCAGGTGCAGCGCTGCTGGCAATGGTTCGACCTGGGCGCGGCCGAAGGCGGACGCGAAGCCCAGGCAGTGGCGGCGCTGCTCGACGCGCTGGCGGCCCGCCACGATGTGCGCGAGCGCGAGATCTACCTGGCCGGCATGTCGGCCGGCGCGGCCATGGCCGCCGTGGTGGCGCTGCGCTATCCGGGCAAGGTCGCCGCCGCGGCGCTGCACTCCGGCGTGGTCATCGGCGCGGCCGATAATCCGCGCGCGGGCCTCAGGGCGATGCAGCAGGGCTCGGCCGCCGACCCGTCATGGCTGCTGGATGCCGCCGGGGTGACGCCTGGCGGCCCCGAGATGCCGGCCCTGGTGCTGCACGGCCTGGCCGACGACGCGGTGCATCCGGTCAACGGCCGCCTGCTCGCGCGCCAGTTCCTGGCCTACAACGGGCTGGAGGACCGGCTCGCCGGTGTGCCGGCCAAGCCACAGGAGGGCGCGGGCGAGCGCCCGGGCCGCTCGCATGAATACCGCTTCGGCCGCTGGAGCCGCGACCTGGTGACGCTGGTGGAAGTGGAAGGCCTGGGCCATGCTTGGAGCGGCGGCGATGCCAGCTATGGCTACCACAGCGAGATCGGCCCCGATGCCAGCGCGATGATGTGGCGGTTCTTCCGCCAGCACCGGCGCTGAGCGCAGGCGTGATCACGCACAAGCTCACACACAAGCAGCGCGCATGAAAAAGGGAGGGCACCGGGCCCTCCCTTGTCTTTCAGGCCGATGCGGCCGTCAGTCGCGCGAGCGGTCCTTGACGAACAGCGCCGTCACCATGCCGAGCATGCACAGCGCCACGACATAGTGCGCCGGCGCCAGCCGGTCGTGCTTGAGCATCAGCGTGACCACCATCGGCGTCAGGCCGCCGAAGATCGCGTACGACACGTTGTACGAGAACGACAGCCCCGAGAAGCGCACCTGCGCCGGGAACGCATTGACCAGCACGAACGGCACCGCGCCGATGGTGCCGACCAGGAAGCCTGCCAGCGCATAGAGCGGCAGCAGCAGGTCCGGCCGGGTGAAGATCGTGGTGTAGAAGGCGTACGCGCAGATCGCCAGCAGCAGGCCGCCGAAGAACAGGGTGCGGCGCGGGCCGATGCGGTCGGCCAGCGCGCCGGAGACGATGCAGCCGACGGTCAGGCACAGCGTGGCGACGCTGTTGGCCACCAGCGCGGTGCGCGCGTCAAAGCCGTACAGCTTCTGCAGGAAGGTCGGCGTCATCAGGATCACCACCACGATGCCAGCCGACAGCATCCACGTCAGCAGCATCGACACCGCCACGCCGCGGCCATGGTCGCGCACCACCGACTTCAGCGGCATCTCGGCCGCCAGCGCCTTGCGCTGCTTCAGTTCGGCAAACACCGGCGTCTCGTGCAGCCAGCGGCGCAGGTACATCGAGGCAATGCCGAACACGCCGCCGATCAGGAAGGGCACGCGCCAGCCGTAGTCGGCCAGCTCCGCCGGGGTGAACACGCTGTTGATGCCGGTGGCCACCAGCGAGCCCAGCAGGATGCCCGCGGTCAGCCCGGCGGTCAGCGTGCCACAGGCGTAGCCGACATGCCGTGCCGGCACGTGCTCGGACACGAATACCCAGGCGCCTGGTACCTCGCCGCCGACGGCCGCGCCTTGCAGGATGCGTAATACCAGCAGCAGCACCGGCGCGGCCAGTCCGATAGACTGATAGGTCGGCATCAGGCCCATCAGCAGCGTCGGTACCGACATCAGCAGGATGGACAGCGTGAACATCTTCTTGCGGCCGAGCAGGTCGCCGAAGTGGGCCATGATGATGCCGCCCAGCGGCCGGGCTAGGTAGCCCGCGGCGAAAATGCCGAAGGTCTGCAGCTGGCGGAGCCAGTCCGGCACCGACGGCGGGAAGAATAATTGCCCGATGACCGTCGCAAAAAAGACGAAGATGATGAAGTCGTAGAACTCGAGCGCGCCGCCCAGGGCGGCGAGGGAAAGCGTCTTGTAATCCTGGCCGGTCAGCGGGCGCGCGCTGGCACTGGAATGGGCCGGCGCGCCGACACCTGCGGCGCTACTGCTGGTGGTGGACATGAATGGACTCGCATGGAAGAGATCGCATGCGAAGCGCGCAACACGGAGTACGTGGAGGGTGTGGCCGGAGGGTACAGCGCAGGTGAGGCAGGCACGGTGTGGCGGGTAAGCCGCAGGCTTGCGACGAAACGCTTCGCAAAGCCCGTAAAGATACCAGATCGGCCCGTCCCTCATTGTCTGAGTGGTTGAACAGACAATTTTGCTTTCTTTGCTTTGTATGAATCCGTTGCGATAATGTCGGCAAAAAAGTGAAATCCGGGGCACAAACTATCGTGCAGCACCGGTAAGCGGGGTCAGATCTTCTGGAACGTCATGGCTTTCAAGCAATCCATCCAGGCAGTGGCGGCGACGCCCCGTGGCCGTCTGGCTACCCGTGTCGCCAGCGGCGTGGTGGCCGCGCTCGCGGTATTCGGGCTGGCCGGCTATTTCGGCGGGCCGCCGCTGCTCAAGTACCTGATCGAAAAGAACGCCACCGAGGCGCTCGGGCGTAAGGTCACGCTGGGCAAGGCGCATGTGCGCCCGTTCGAGCTGGCGGCCACGCTCACAGACCTGACCATCTACGAGCGCGACGGCAAGACCCCCGCGCTGACGTTGGGCGAGGCCGAGGCCAATACCTCGCTGGCGTCGGTGTGGCACCTGGCGCCGGTGGTCGACAACCTGCATATCGACCGCCTGGCCGTGCGCGTGGCGCGCGGCGCCGACGGCCGCGTGAGCTTTGCCGATGTCCAGGACAAGTTCGCGGCCCAGCCGCCCAAGCCGGCCGATGCCAAGCCCGCGCGCTTCTCGGTCAACAACATTGCCGTGACCGGCAGCAGCTTCAGCTATGACGACAAGCTGCTCGATACCAGCCTGCGCGTCGACCACCTGACGCTGACGCTGCCGTTCCTGTCCAACCTGCCGCACGACGTGGAGATCGTCACCCGGCCCACGCTGAGTGCGCAGGTCAACGGCACGCCGCTGGCGCTCGACGGCGAGGTGCTGCCCTTTGCCGATTCGCGCCAGACGCGGCTGAACGTCAACCTGGACGGGCTCGACCTGACGCGCTTCATGGCGTTCGCGCCGCCGCTGCGCGATGCCGAGGTCAAGGCCGGCAAGCTCGATACGCGCCTGGCGGTGACGTTCCGCCAGCAGAAGGACACGCAGGAAATGCTGCTGATGGGCACGGCCGCGCTGCGCGATGCGGATATCCGCACGCGCGCCGGCCGGCCGCTGATCAAGACCAGCCGCCTGGCGGTCGACATCGGCAAGCTCGAGCCGCTGGCGCACCGCGCGCAACTGCGCAGCGTGGAAATCGAAGGGCTGGGCGTGGAGGCCGCGCGGCGCGCGGATGGCACGCTGAACCTGGCGACCGCGTTCCTGCCGCAGGCGGTGAGCAAGTCGACCGATGGCGTGGCGCCGGCACCGGCCCCGGCATCAGCGCCCGCCGCGGCGTCGGGCGTGCAAGCGCAGCCCGGCACACCGGCCGCGACGGCAAAGAAAGACGAGCCGTGGCGCTATGCGGTCGACCGTATCGTCGTGAAGCAGGCGAAGCTGGGGTTTGAAGACGCGCTGGCGCCGTCCGGCCCTGGCAAGCTGGCGCTGGGCCCGCTCGATGCCGAGGTCAAGGGCTTTGCCGGCGATGGCGACAAGCCCGCCCACATTGAAGCCACGCTCACCGTGGCCGACGGCCAGACCCTGCACCATACCGGCGACCTGCTGCTGCGCGACGGCACGCTGGCTGGCACGCTCGAAACCACCGGCCTGCGCCCGCAGGGCTTTGCCGCGTGGTGGCCGCGCGAGCTGCGCAGCCAGTTCGGCGAGACCGCGGTCAATGCCGAGCTGCACTACCGCATGGCCTGGGCCACGCCGCAATTCCAGTTCGTGCTGGAAAAGTCGCGGCTGGAGCTGGCGCCGCTCTATGTCGCCACGCGCGAGCCGGTGACGATGCCGGTCCCGGCGGCAGCGCGCACCGGCGGCGACACGCAGGCGCAGCCCGCCGCCAACGGCGACGCCACCCCGCGCGCCAGCCGCCGCGCGCGCGAGCGCGCCGCCGCCGACCGCGAGGGCGCCAACCTGCCGCTGCTGCGCGCCGAAAAGCTGGTGCTGGAAGATATCCAGTTCGACCTCGCCAAGCAGACTTTCGCCACCAGTCAGGTCACGCTGGCACAGCCGCAGATCGCCGCCACGCGCGACCACCGCGGCCAGCTGATCGAGATGGCGCGGCTCTGGGCCACGGAATCGGCGCAGCAGGCGCGCGCCACGCCGCGCCAGGCCGCACCGGCCGCAGCCACCGCCAACGGCGCGCCGGCCGCCGGCGTCTGGAAAGCCAATATCGGCAAGGTCACCGTCGACGGCGGCAGCGCGCGCCTGGCGGACTACCAGCCGGCCGAGGCCAACCGCGGCCGCCCGGTGATCCACGAGTTCCGCAATATCGCGCTCGCCACCGGCGCCATCGCCTGGCCGCTGACGCCGGCGGCGGTGCCGGTCAAGCTGCATGCGGAGTCAGGCCGGCGCGGCGTGATCGGCGTGGACGGCTCGGTGCTGCCGACCGTCCCGGCCAGCCGCCTGCAGCTGGACCTGCGCGAGGTGGAAATGCGCCCGCTGCAGCCCTATTTGGCCGACCGCTTCAACGCCGCGCTGCGCAGCGGCACGCTGACGGTCAAGGGCAAGCTCAACGTTGACGCGCCCACCGGCAAGCCCATCGCGGCGCAATTCGCCGGCAACGTGCTGTCCGGCAACGTGCGCACGGTCGACCGCATCAGCGGCGACGACTTCCTGCGCTGGCGTTCGCTGGCGGTGTCGGGCATCGACTTCGCGATGGACGAGAGCAAGGGCCCGATGCGCGTGAGCCTGGGCAATGTCGCGCTGTCTGACTTCTATGCGCGGGTGATCCTGAACGCCAACGGCCGCCTGAACCTGCAGGACGTGATGGCCGGTGGCGCGGCAAAGGGCGAGGCGGCGCCGTCCACCAGCCTGACGCAGGCCAACCCGGCGTCCGCGCCGGCGACGCCGCCGGTGCAGGCCGGCGGCACGCGCACCGCCCAGGTCGAGCAGAAGCCGGGCGGACCCAAGCCGCAGGTCCGCATCGGCGGGGTGTCGGTCAGCCAGGGCAACATCAATTTCTCGGACTTCTTCGTCAAGCCCAACTACACCGCCAACCTGACCGGCATGAAGGGTTCGGTGTCCAAGGTGTCGTCGGGCGATCCCACGCCGGCCGACCTGTTGCTGGACGGCCGCATCGACGACGATGCCCCGGTCAATATCAGCGGCAAGATCAACCCGCTCGGCGAGCAGTTGTTCCTGGACATCGCCGCCAAGGCCTCGGGCGTGGAGCTGACGCGGCTCACGCCCTACGCGGCCAAGTACGCCGGCTACCCGATCACCAAAGGCAAGCTGACCGTGGACGTGGCCTACAAGATCGAGAACGGCAAGCTCGATGCCAGCAACCACCTGTTCCTGGACCAGCTCACCTTCGGCGATCGCGTCGACAGCCCGGATGCGACCAAGCTGCCGGTGCTGCTGGCGGTGTCGCTGCTCAAGGACCGCAACGGCGTGATCGATGTGAACCTCCCGGTGTCGGGTTCGCTGTCGGACCCGGAGTTCAGCATCGGCGGCGTGATCGCGCGCGTGATCGTCAACCTGCTGACCAAGGCGATCACCTCGCCGTTCGCGCTGATCGCGTCGGCATTCGGCGGCGGTGGCAGTGAAGAACTCGGCTATGTCGAGTTCGCACCCGGCACTTCGACCCTGACGCCCGCGGCCAGGGAGAAGATCGGCAAGCTCGGCCAGGCACTGAACGACCGCCCCGCGCTGCGGCTGGAGATCAGCGGCCGCATCGATCCGGCCACCGACGAAACCGGCGCGCGCCGCGCCTGGCTGGACGCGCGCGTGGCCGAGCAGAAGCGGCGCGACCTGCGCGCCAGCGCCCAGGCCGGCGATGAAGCGGGCGACGGCGAGGCGGGCGAGCAGGGCGCCGAGATCAAGGTGTCGAAGCAGGAATATCCGAAGTACCTGGAAGAGGTCTACAAGCGCGCTTCGATGAAGAAGCCGCGCAACTTCATCGGCTTTACCAAGTCCTTGCCGCCCGAGGAAATGGAACGACTGCTGATGGCCAACGCTACCGTTACCGAGGCTGACCTGAGGCGCCTTGCCGAGCAGCGTGCGCTGGTAGTCAAGCAGGCGCTGGAGCGCGAGGGCAAGGTGCCCGAAAGCCGGCTGTTCTTGACCGCGCCCAAGCTGAGCGCCGAAGGCATCAAGGACAAGGGCGCGCCCAATCGGGTGGATTTTGCTATCCGGCAGTAGACGGGGTCACGCCACACATGCTGCCGTCGTGCCGTCCGTCAGCGCTTCGGCGACTACAGGCTCACGTGCCTTGCAGTCGCTGAAGCGATGCGCTTGCTGAGGACGGGCCTGTGAGCAAGGCATCCGCTTGCGAAGCCAGTGTTTCCGCTTTGTATCAGGGCGGAAATACTGCGGATAAGCGGCGATGATAGTGTCCCCCGGATCGATGACTGAATCCGGGAGGGCATGACATGGAGAACGCTGAAACGCATCGCGCCGGGGAGATTGCCGGCCCCGATCGCGCCCGCAGGGCTACGCTGGGCGCGCTCGGTGTGCTCGGCGCCCTGGGGCCCGCCGCACTGCTCGGCTGCGGTGGTGGCGAGGAGGAAGCAGCGTCTGCAACCAGTACCGCGTCCGGCAGCGATACAAGCACGGGCAGTGGCACGACGACCACCACCACAACCTCAGGGACCTGTACGACGATCTCGGAAGAGACCGCGGGGCCTTATCCGGCAGACGGATCGAATACCAATTCAGGCAGCACCGTCAATGTCCTGACAAGCACAGGTATCGTGCGGTCCGATATCCGGGCCAATATCGACGGCAGCAATACCAGGTCCGGACTGCCGCTGACGCTGACGATCAGCCTGGTGGGCAGCCGCAACGGCTGTGCCGCCCTGGCCGGCTATGCCATCTACATCTGGCACTGCGACATCAACGGCGAATATTCAGCCTACAGCGTGAGCAACAATGGCAGCCACAGTGGCGAGAGCTATTTGCGCGGCGTGCAAGTGACGGACAGCGCGGGCCAGGTGAGCTTCACCACGATTTATCCGGGCTGTTACGTCCCGCGCGCGCCGCATATCCATGTGGAGGTATATCCGAACGCCAGTGCCATTACGTCCAGCGCCAACAAGGTGGCCACCTCGCAGTTCGCGTTTCCGGATGCCGTGTCGACGGCGGTGTATGCCACCAGTGCCTATGCCAGCGCCGGCAATGCCACGCGTCGGGGATCGGTCACCAATGCAAGCGACCAGGTCTTCAGCGACGGCACATCGACGGAAATGCTGACGCTTTCGGGCGATGCAACCAGCGGGTACGCCGCCGCCATTACCGTTCCCGTGGCCGTCTGAAGCCAGGGTGTGCGCGCCTGGTCTTCCCGTACCGCGAACACACGGCTCAAACGCCCTGCGCCGTCACGTTTCGCCCCATTGCCTCAGCAGATTGTGATAACACCCCACCAGCGTCCTCCGGGCCCCCTCGTCGGCGCCGGTCCGGTTCAGGGTCTGGATCGCATTGTCCATGTCGAACAGCATCGCTCGCCGGGCATCGTCACGCACGAGGCTCTGGATCCAGAAGAAACTGGCCAGCCGCACGCCGCGCGTGATCGGGGTGACCTGGTGCAGGCTGGTGGCGGGATAGACCACCATGTCGCCAGCCTCCAGCCTGACCGAATGGGCACCGTAGGTGTCCTGCACCTGCAACTCGCCGCCGTCGTAGCTACCAAGTTCCGACAGGAACAGCGTGGCCGAGATGTCGGTGCGTAGCTTGCGGCCGTCGTACGGATGGATGCGCATGCTGCCGTCCACATGGGCGCCGAAGGTCATCCCTTCGCTGTAGCGGTTGAACATCGGCGGATAAACGATGTTGGGTAGCGCCGCGCTGATAAACAGCGGATTGCGCTCCAGCACCGACAGGATCAGCTGCTGGCACTCCCGTGCCACTTCCGAGCGTTCGTCGATCTGCTGGTTGAACTTGACCGGCGCGCCCGAGTAGCCGGCGGTGACGCGGCCGTCCACCCAGGCGTCGCCGGCCTGCTCAAGGCGCTGGCGCAGGGCGCCGACCTGTTCGGCGCTGAGAACTTTGGGGATGACGACTAGCATGGGGCTCCTGGCGCCACGACCGGCGGCGCCAGTTGGCCGCCAGCCGCGGGTTACATCCGGTAGGTGAACGAAAGCATCGCCGTGCGGCCGGTACCGGGTACGGACCGTCCGCCGTCGGACTGAATCAGCGCATCGTAATACTTCTTGTCGAAGATGTTGAACAGATTCAGCCGCACATCGTACTTCGGCTGGTGGTAGGCCAGCATGCCGTCCCAGCGCACGAAGCTGCCCACCTGGACGGTGTTGGTGTTGTTGGCAAAGCGTTCCGACATATAGAAGGCACCGCCGCCGATTTCCCAGTTGGGCAGGAAGGCGTAGCTGGTCCAGGCGGTGGCGGTGTGCTTGGGCGTGTTGGTTGGCACCTTGCCGGTGGTGTTGGCGGCAATGCCGTTGACGATCTCGGCATCCAGGTAGGTGTAGCCGGCAAACACCTGCCAGCGGTTGGTGATGCGCCCGGTGGCGCCCGCGCGGAAGCCGTTGACGCGGATCTTGCCGCTCAGCGCATAGGTGGTGGCGTCGATCTGGCTGCGGGCGTTGTCCTTGGTGATCTGGAAGAGCGCCGACGTCAGCGACAGGTCGCCGCCCATCAGGTCCCACTTGCCGCCCACTTCATACGACTTGTTCTTTTCCGGGTCCAGACTCTGCTGGCCCACGGTGCCGGTCAGCTGCTCCAGCGACGGGTTGAACGAGGTGCCATACGACACGTAGTAGGACTGCGCCTCGGTAGGCTGCCAGATGCCACCCAGGCGCACGCTGGTGAAGTTGACCGTCTGCTCGGCATTGGCCAGTGCGGTGTTGCCCCGGGTGTTGGTCGAGTTGACCGAGTTGGTGATGCTGGCGATGTAGCGGTCGTAGCGCACGCCCGCCACCGCCTTCCATTGCTTGCTGAACTCGATTGAGTCGTTCAGGTAGGCCGCCAGCGTATTGGCCGAGCCGCCCTGCAGGTTGCCGGTGCTGGTGGGCACGTTGGCCGGCGAGGCAGTGTAGCCGGGATTGACCAGCGGCTCGCAGGCCACGAATCCGGAGGTGCCAGCCGCGGCGGTCGCGGTGGCAGCCGGGTTCAGCGGCACGCCGTTGCAGCTGCCATTGCGGTAGTAGTTCTGGTTGTTGTAGCCGTCGTGGCCCACTTCGGCCCCAACCAGCAGCGTGTGCTTGACCGGGCCCGTGTCGAAATTGGCGGTCAGTTCGGTCTGGTTGAAGATCGAATAGTCGCGGATCTTGCGGTCATGGCTCTGCAGGCGTACGAAGAGCTGGTCCAGTGGCAGCGTGCTGGTGGTGAGCGGCGTGAATCCCCTTGCGCTGACCGTGCCGACCGAGTTGGGCGCGGTCTCCCGCGCATCGGTCTCAACGTAGTTGAACTGCGTCTGGTTGCGCAGCCGCAGGTTGGGCGAGAACTTGTGCGTGATGCCGGCGTTCAGCGCGGCGATGTCCTGGATGGTGCGGTCGTCGGTGAAGCCGTAGAAGGTATTGCGGTCGACATTGGTCGGATGGCCGTTCAGGTTCGAGAAGCCATAGTCCGGCATGTCACGGTTATGCTGCAGCAGCGCCGACAGCGTGATCTCGGTCGAGGTGCCGATGCCGGTGCGCCACGACGGTGCGATGCCGAAGTCCCGCACCGTCATCTCGTCGCGCGTGCTCGGCTTGCCGTCCTGCGCCATCGCCGAGATGCGGAACGCCGAGGTGTCGCCCGTGGGCGTGTTGTAGTCGGCGGTGGCGCGCACCAGGCCGTTGGTGGTGACCGAGCCGGTCACCTCGGTGGCGGCCTTCAGCGTCGGCTTCTTGCTGACCTGGTTGATCACGCCCCCGGTGGAGCCGCGGCCGAACAGCATTGACGAGGGCCCCATCAGCACCTCGACCTGCTCGAGCGCGAAGGTGTCGCGGTAGTACTGGCCGCGGTCGCGGAAGCCGTCCAGGTAGATGTCGGTCCGCGCCGAGAAGCCGTTCAGGTTGATGTTGTTGCCGATCTGGCCGCCTTCGGCACCGCCGATGGTGATGCCGGGTACGTTCCGGAGTGCGTCGGCCAGCGAGCTGACACCCTGTGATTCCATCAGCGCCTTGCTGACCACGGTGACCGATTGCGGCACATCGCGCAGCTCGGCGGGCAGCTTGCTCAGCGACGCCTTGCCGGTGTTGAAGTCTTCGCGCGACGTCGCGCCGTTGACTACCACCGCCGGCAGCGTGGCGGCTGCCGGCGTTGCCTGCGTGGTGGTGGCGAAAGAGGCGGGGGCTTGCTGGGCGAGGGTGGCGGCGGGCGTGGCGCACAGCGCGAGCAGCGCCGTGGCAATGGGGGTGCGGCGAATCATGGTTACGGTCTTGGTGTCATCCCCTCCGGTCCGGGCCCAACCGTCCGACGCCGCCATGCACGAATGCGCCTGGGCCGGTGTTGCAAAGAAAAGGGGTCAAAAAGCGGTCTTCACCTGGGCGAGCCGGAATATAAATGCGAATGATTGTTGTTGCAATTTGCGTTGCGTTGCCGACACAGACAACTTTGGAAGAGGATCAATGTATGAAGTCAAAGTCATAAGGCGTAATTAGTGGAGGGTTCGCTACCTGTTGATTGGCGAAGCGCCGCAATATGATTCCGGCGGCGGGGGAGAAACAGGCTTCGGTGCAAAACAGCGACCATACATTTGCCGGCAAGGCGGCAAAACGACTGAGAAAAAAAGCGGTGGCTTCGCGACATCTCCACGATTGGAGTCGCTTGACGGACTTTTGCCTGCTGCGCGCGCAACGCCAGTCCACCCTCGAGAAGCGGATTTCAGCACCCGATCAAGCCCGGCCGCGAAAACCGGTATGATTCCGCCCGGACAATCCCTTCATAGCCGATTCAGGAGTGTGTTTTGCAGCAGGAGCAAATGGAAGCCGCCGTCGCCTACAAGACCTGGGTGTGCGTCATCTGCGGTTGGGTCTACGACGAGGAACAAGGCTGGCCGGAAGACGGTATCGCGCCCGGCACGCGCTGGGAAGATATCCCGGAAGACTGGCGTTGCCCGGAATGCGACGTCGGCAAGGCCGAGTTCGCAATGATCGAGCTGTAACGCGACAGGCGCTTATTCAGCGACTGTAGAAGTGGTTGGGACGGCTTCGCAGCCTAGCCGTAGTGCCGGGGCGGTGCCTGCCGGCCCAGGCCCATGCGGCGCTTTTGCGCGGCGCAGCGCCGGTAGCGCATCCGGTACGGATGGCTGCAGCGCCAGATGGCCCGCAATATGGTCAGGCACAGCAAGGCCGCCATGACGGCGGCAAGCAGGCCGATCGACATGGCGGCCCTCCCTCTGCGGAAACTGCCAACGACTCCCTCGCGGGAGTCAGATCAGCATCGGTAATGCTTCCAGCACCAGCACCGCGACCAGCGCGCCGATCAGCGCACCCATGGTCCGGCAACTGATGCGCAGGTATTTGGCGGTCACCGGGATCGAACCCATGGCGATCACGCCTACCAGCGCCATCGGAATCAGGAATACAAGATCATGCGCAGTGATGTGCAGCATGGCGGTCTCCTGTCTCTCTCTTTTGTGATTCCAGTATAGGCAGTGTGTGCCCGATACAAGGCGGCGCGCATCGGGATTGTCCCGTAGTGCGCACGGGGCGGCAGGGCAGGTATCTGCACCGGCACATCCGCGCCACAAGCCGTTGCGCCACGCACGCATCGCGTACGTTTACATGCGGTTTCCGCCCGTTTTCCGCCCGTTGTATCGAATGCGTGTCCTATGCTGATCAGATACGCGGGGCCCCATTCCCACTCAATCCATGCCCCGCCATTTGAGAGAGACGGAGGTGGTTATGGAACTACACATGCAATCGCACCATTACGTGCGGCGGCAGCCGGACTGGAAAGCGGCAGCGGTTTCCGGGCTGGTGGCCGGGGCCCTGCTGCTGGTGCTGGAACTGTTCTGGTCGTCGATGGTGTCAGGCGTCAACCCGTGGGTCGCCACGCGCATGATCGCCGCGATCGTGATGGGGCCCGATGTGTTGCAGACGGCGCTGTTCAGTGTCGGCACCGTTGCCGCGGCCCTTCTGATCCACTTCGTGCTGGGAGCCGTGCTGGGCATGATCCTGGCTGCCATCATCGCGCCGTTCACGCTCGATTCCAGCCTGGGCATGGCGCTGCTGGCCGGCGCGGTGTTCGGCCTGGTGGTCTACGGCTTCAACTTCTTTGTGATGACGCGGGCCTTCCCGTGGTTCACGGAAGTGCGCGGCTGGCACACCTTCGTCGGGCATCTGATCTTCGGCATGACCGCGGCGGCGTGCTACTGGAAGCTGGAAAGCAAGGACGTATCGCATTGACGGCTTGACCGATTCGGGAGCATCGCGGTTTAGCCGCACGCGGTTGCCACTACACGGGCCCGCGCGCGACGTCTGCGGCGGAGGGAACTTGCGTTCCTTCCGCCGCTTTTTCCTGGGCGCGCGCGAATACCGCGGCTGCAGAAACGGCTTGTGCGGCGCCGCATGCGACGCCTGCCGTGTGCCTTGCAGTGACCTGACGGGATGCACTAGTCTTACTCTACCTGCGTGCCTTACGCATCCCTCGCTGCGTGCGAGGAGGGAGGGTGGATATGGCGTTGGCCATCGCGATCGTCGTCATCGTCGTCGCTTCGGTGCTCTTCCATTTCATGAGCCCGTGGTGGGCGACCCCGCTGGCGTCCAACTGGAAGCAGATGGACGACACGCTCACCATTACCCTGGTCATCACCGGGATTTTCTTCGTCGTCATCAACCTGTTCGTCGGCTATATCGTCTGGCGCTACCGGCACGACGCGCCGCATCCCAAAGGCGGCATTGGGCACCGCGCGGCGTACCAGCCTGAAAACAGCAAACTCGAGCTGTGGCTGATCGCCGGCACCACGCTGGGCGTGATTGCGCTGCTGGCGCCGGGGCTGTTCGTCTACGCGGACTATGTGCGTCCGCCGCGTGACGCGATGGTGATGGAAGTGGTGGGGCAGCAGTGGCAATGGGCCTTCCGCTTTCCCGGCAAGAGCGGCGCGCTGGGGGCGTCCGACCCGCGGTTCGTCACCGGCACCAACCCGCTCGGGCTGGACCCAGACGATCCGCGCGGGCTGGACAATATCGTGATCGTCGGCCCGGAAGTCCACCTGCCGCTGAACCGGCCGGTCAAGGTGCTGTTGCGCTCCAAGGACGTGCTGCACGACTTCTATGTGCCGCCGTTCCGCGCGCGCATGAACATGGTGCCGGGCATGGTCACGTCGTTCTGGTTCACGCCGACCCAGCCGGGGCGCTTCGATATCCTGTGCGCGCAGCTTTGCGGCGTGGGGCACTACAACATGCGCGGCACGGTGGTGGTGGAAGAGCCGGCCGCGTATGAGGCCTGGCTGGCGAAGCAGCAGACCTTCGCCATGACGCTGGCCAAGGCGGCCGCGCCGCCGGCCGCGCTGGCCGCCGCCGCGCCGGGCGCCGCGGGCGACGCTGGCACCGTCGAGAAGGGCCGCGCGCTGGCGCAGAGCAAGGGCTGCACCGGCTGCCACAGCATCGACGGCAACCCGGGCGTGGGGCCGACCTGGAAGGGCCTGTACGGCAAGACCGAGACCTTTGCCGACGGCAGCAGCGCCAAGGTCGACGATGCCTTCCTGCATAAGGAGATCACCGATCCGCACGCGCGGCTGGTGAAGGGCTTCGGCCCGGTGATGCCGAAGTTGCCGATGAGCGAGGACGAGGTCGCGGCGCTGACCGCGTACATCAAGTCTGCCGGCAGTGGTGAGGGCGCGGCAGGCACCGTTGCGCCGGTGGCACCGGAGGCCGTACCCCCGGCCCCGCCGCCGCGACCAGCGCCGCCACAACCGCAGCAGCCGGCTCCGCAGCGCCAGCGCCCACACCAGGCGCGGCGTCCGGCACCTATACGACTTCGACGGCCGTGGCCGTGCCGCCCTCGGCGGTGGCCACGCCCGCCACGAAGTGAGGAGACCCGCATGGCTTACGCCGACGATGCCGCCCATCACGCACCGCAGAGCTTCTGGACCAGGTACGTCTGGAGCCAGGACCACAAGGTGATCGCCGTGCAGTACACGATCGTGGCGATCGTGGTCGGGCTGGTGGGCGTGGCGCTGTCCAACCTGATGCGGATGCAGCTGGGCTTCCCGGGGCGCTTCGCATTCATCGACGCCAACCACTACTACCAGTTCGTCACCATGCACGGCATGATCATGGTGATCTACCTGCTGACCGCGCTGTTCCTGGGCGGCTTCGGTAATTACCTGATCCCGCTGATGGTTGGGGCGCGCGACATGGTGTTCCCCTTCCTCAACATGCTCAGCTTCTGGGTCTACCTGCTGTCGGTGATCGTGCTGCTGGCGAGCTTCTTCGTGCCGGGCGGGCCCACCGGCGCAGGCTGGACACTGTACCCGCCACAGGCCATCCTGCCCGGCACGCCGGGTTACGAGTGGGGCATCATCCTGATGCTGGTGTCGCTGGCAATCTTTATCGTCGCGGCAACGATGGGCGGCCTGAACTATGTCACCACTGTGCTGCAGGCGCGCACCGAGGGCATGACGCTGCTGCGCATGCCACTGGCGGTGTGGGGCATCTTCATGGCGACCATCCTGGCGCTGCTGGCCTTCCCGGCGCTGTTCGTCTCCGCGGTGATGATGCTGCTGGACAAGACGCTCGGCACCAGCTTCTTCATGCCGGCGATGGTGTCGATGGGGCAGCAGCTGCAGTACAAGGGCGGCAGCCCGCTGCTGTTCCAGCACCTGTTCTGGTTCTTCGGCCATCCCGAGGTGTATATCGTGGCGCTGCCGGCCTTCGGCATCGTCTCGGACCTGGTCAGCGTGCATTCGCGCAAGAGCATCTTCGGCTACCGCACCATGGTGTGGGCGATCCTGGCGATCGGCGTGCTCTCGGTGGTGGTGTGGGCGCACCATATGTTCGTCAGCGGCATGAACCCGTACTTCGGCTTCTTCTTTGCCACCACCACGCTGATCATCGCCATTCCCACCGCGATCAAGGTCTACAACTGGGTCATCACGCTGTGGCGCGGGGATATCCATTTCTCGGTGCCGATGCTGTTTGCCATCGCTTTTATCAGCACCTTCGTGATCGGCGGGCTGACCGGGCTGTTCCTGGGCAATGTCAGCGTGGATATCCCGCTGTCCAACACCTATTTCGTGGTGGCGCACTTCCATATGGTGATGGGCGTGTCGCCGATCCTGGTGGTGTTCGGCGGCATCTACCACTGGTATCCCAAGGTCAGCGGGCGCATGCTCGACGACACCATGGGCCGCGTGCATTTCTGGATCACCTTCATCGGCACCTACGCGATCTTCTTCCCGATGCACTACCTCGGCGTGCTGGGCATGCCGCGCCGCTACTACGCCTACGAGAACTACGCCTTTATCCCGGAGTCGGCGCACGTGATGAATATGTACATCTCGGTGGCGGCCTTTGTCGTGGCCGCGGCGCAGCTGCTCTTTGTCTTCAACCTGGTCTGGAGCCTGCGCTACGGGCGCAAGGCCGACGGCAACCCGTGGCGCGCCGCCTCGCTGGAATGGCAGACGCCGCAGACGCCGCCGGTGCACGGCAACTGGGGCCCACACCTGCCGGTGGTGTACCGCTGGGCCTATGCCTACAGCGTGCCGGGCGCGCGCGAGGACTTTATCGCGCAAAACGCTCCGCCTGAAGAAGGCGGGTCCGAGCCCGAACCGCATGCCAGCCGCGGAGCCGTCGCATGAATGCCGAAGCCCTCTACAAGGTCAGCCGAGACGACTTCGGCGGCAACCCGTCCGGCGAGAACGCCGCCAACCACCGCCCGCGCGGGCGCGCGCCCGCGAGTATCGGCCTGTGGGTATTCATGGGCGTGGTCAGCTCGCTGTTCGCGCTGTTCCTGACGGCCTATGCGCTGCGCATGGACAGTCCGGACTGGCACCGCATCGCGCTGCCGTGGCAGGTGTGGCTGTCCACCGCGCTGCTGGCGGCGGGAAGCCTTGCGATGGGGGTGGCGTCGCACGCCGCGCACAAAGGCAGCATGGCCGCTGCCCGGCTCGCGCTGCGCCTGGGCGGGCTGGGCGCGGCCGGTTTCGTGGTCTCGCAGCTGTGGGCATGGCAGGCGCTGGCGGCGATGCAGGTGGTGCCTGCCGGCAATCCAGCGGGCAGCTTCTTCTACCTGCTGACGGCGATGCACGGCCTGCACGTGCTGGGCGGCCTGGCCGGCTGGGCCTTCGCCGTATCGTCGCGCGGCAGTGGCGACGCGACGGTGCTGCGCATGACACTGTGCGCGCGCTACTGGCACTTCCTGCTGGGGGTGTGGGTGGTGTTGCTGGCGGCGCTGGGCTGGCTCACGCCTGAGCTGGTGCGCTACATCTGCGGCACGGCCTAGCGGGCGACGCCAGCACGACGGGCAACAAGGGGGACCGGCATGTCAACGCAACTGTCTTCACCATCGGCTACGCCTGTCGCGGCTACGCCGCCGCCCGCGGTCGGCGGCCTGCGCGGCCTGCTGGCGGACTGGTCGTCGGACCAGCAAGCCTTCAAGGTGTCGTGGGGCAAGGCCATGATGTGGATCTTCCTGCTGTCCGACACCTTTATCTTCAGCTGCTTCCTGACCGGCTACATGACGGTGCGGATGTCGACCACGGTGCCATGGCCGAACCCCAGCGAGGTGTTCGCGCTGCACGTGGGCGGCGCCGACATCCCGCTGCTGCTGATCGCCATCATGACCTTCGTGCTGATTTCCAGCAGCGGCACCATGGCGATGGCGGTCAATTTCGCCTACCGGCGCGCGCGCCGGGAGTGCGCGATGCTGATGCTGGTGACCGCGCTGTTCGGCATGCTGTTCGTCGGCATGCAGGCCTTCGAATGGACCAAGCTGATCGTCGACGAGGGCGTACGCCCGTGGACCAACCCGATGGGCGCGGCGCAGTTCGGCTCGACCTTCTTCATGATCACGGGCTTCCACGGCCTGCACGTGTCGTGCGGCGTGATCTACCTGCTGGTGGTCGCCACGCGCGTGCTGCGCGGACGGTACGAGGCCACCGGCAATTACCAGATCGTCGAGATCGCCGGCCTGTACTGGCACTTCGTTGACCTCGTATGGGTGTTTATCTTTGCGTTGTTCTATCTCTGGTGAGGGCGGCCATGGCTTCCACTTCCGCAACTCCCGCGACTCCTGCACAGCCGGCCCCGCATGAGGCCGGCGATGTGACCGGCCACGATGCCGGCCATGCCGCGGCGCACCACGGCCAGCAGCATCCGATCGGGCTGTACCTGAAGATCTGGGCGCTGCTGTTCGTGCTTTCGACACTGTCCTACCTGGTCGACTATTTCCATGTCACCGGCTACCTGCGCTGGACGCTGATCCTGGTGTTCATGGCCCTGAAGGCGGGGCTGATCGTGGCGGTGTTCATGCATATGGCATGGGAGCGCATGGCGTTGATCTGCGCCATCCTGGTACCGCCGATGTGCCTGCTGGTGCTGGTCTGGCTGATGGCGGAAGAAGCGAACCACACGTTCATCACGCGCGGCCTGTTTTTCCGCTGAACCACATCCCGGATTCCGGCGCGCGCGCAGACCGGCAGCGTGGCTGCCGCATTCCAAGTCTGAACGAAAGCAGAGTTCATGCACGCAGCCACCCAGGCAATCCTGACCTTCAACCACAACCGCGATCCCGAGCGCCTCACCCGCAAGCTGGCAGCCATTGCCGCCGACCCCTTTGCGTTCTTCCGCGGCACCAATCATCTCTATGTCGAGTCGCTGCGCAATGAGGCGACGCTGCTCGATGCGCCGACCACTTACGTCTGCGGCGATCTCCACCTGGAGAACTTCGGCAGTTTCAAGGGCGACAACGGGCTGGTCTATTTCGACCTGAACGATTTTGACGATGCACTGGTCGCGCCGCTTACCGTGGATATGGTCCGGCTTTTGTCAAGCGTGCTGGTTGCCGCGGGCCATCTGGGACTGTCCGAGGCGAATGCCATGCGGGCCTGCGAAGAAATGCTTTCCACCTACGCCGCCGTGCTGCAGACGGGCAAGCCGCGCTGGGTTGAGCGCGCCACGGCGATCGGCATCGTGGCCACGCTGCTGCGCCGGGTCAAGCGCCGCAAGCGGGGCGATCTGCTGTCGGAGCGGACCACATTGCGTAAGGGCAAGCGGCGCCTGCTCTGCGATGGCCGCCACGCATTGCCGGCGGACAAGCCTGCCCGCGAGCACGCCCGCGCAATCCTCGCCGCCTATTCGCGGCAGAGCCACCACGGCCACCGCTTTGCCGCCGACGATGCCGCGCTACGCATCGCGGGCATCGGCAGCCTCGGGCTGGAGCGCTACGTGGTGCTTGCCCGCGACGAGCTCGGCGGCATGCAGCGCCTGATCGACATCAAGCGCGCAGCGCCCAGTGCATGGCAAGACCTGCCCAACCGTTCGCAGCCACGCTGGGGCAGCGATGCCAAACGCGTGGCGGCCGCGCAGCAGATCATGCAGGCGGCGTCGCCGGCGCTGCTGTCCCCAGTCGACATGGGCAAGGCTTCCTACCTGGTGAAAAGCCTGCAGCCGACCGCTGACCGGGTCGACCTGGCCCACTGCAACGGGTTTGCGTCGCTGCGCGAGGTGCTGGTCACCATGGCGCATGCCGCAGCGTGGGCGCATCTGCGCGGCTGCGGGCACCATGCCGCCGACCGGATCGAGCAGTTGCAGGCGTTTGCCGCGGGCACTCGCTGGCGCAGTGGCGTGCTGCGGCTGGCGCGGCACGGCTGCGCGGTGTCGGTTGGGCAGTGGAAGGCGTATGTGGAGGACTACCGGAAGGCGAGGGGCGAGTAAGAGGCGTCAGGGCGGGGAAGCGCCGTTCACGCATGCGTGAACGGCGCAAGCGGCAGGGCGCTCAGACCTGCGTGATGAACTTGGTTACCAGGTAGCCGTCGAAGGTCTCCTGGCCGCCTTCGCTGCCGATGCCCGAGTCCTTGATGCCGCCGAACGGCGTCTCGGCCAGCGCCATGCCGAAGTGGTTGATATTGACCATGCCCGCTTCCAGGCCGTTGGACACTTCCGTCGCGGTCTTCAGCGAGTTGGTGAACACATACGACGCCAGCCCATAGGGCAGGCTGTTGGCGCGGCGCAGCACCTCGGCGGTGTCCTTGAAGCGCGTCACCGGCGCCACCGGGCCGAAGGGCTCGTCGGTCATCAGGCGCGAATCGTCGGGCAGGTCGGTTACCACGGTCGGCGCGAAGAAGTAGCCCTTGTCGCCCAGGCGCGCACCGCCGGCCACCACCTTGCCGCCGCGCTGGCTGGCGTCGTCCAGGAACTGCTCCATCGACAGCACGCGGCGCTCGTGCGCCAGCGGGCCCATCTGCGTGCCATCTTCCAGGCCATTGCCGACCTTGATCGAGCCGATCACCTCGGTAAAGCGCGCCAGGAACTTGTCATACGCCTTTTCCTGGACGTAGAAGCGCGTCGGCGACACGCATACCTGGCCGGCGTTGCGCAGCTTGAAGCGCGCCAGCATCTCGGCCGCCGGCTCGATATCGGCATCGTCGAACACCAGCACCGGCGAGTGGCCGCCCAGCTCCATGGTCATGCGCTTCATATGCGCACCGGCCAGTGCCGCCAGTTGCTTGCCCACCGGCACCGAGCCGGTGAACGAGATCTTGCGCACGATCGGCGATTCGATCAGGTAGGTCGAGATCTCGCCCGGCACGCCCCAGACGATGTTCAGCACGCCCGGCGGCAGGCCCGCGTCATGGAACAGCTGCGCCAGCGCCACCACCGCGCTGGGCGAATCCTCCGGCCCCTTCAGGATCAGCGTGCAGCCGGCGCCCAGCGCCGACACGATCTTGCGGATGGCCTGGTTGAACGGGAAGTTCCACGGCGTGAAGGCTGCGCACACGCCGATCGGCTCACGCACCACGATCTGGCGCACGTTAGGCTGGCGCGGCGGGATCACGCGGCCATAGATGCGGCGGCATTCCTCGGCGTGCCAGTCGGCGTGCTCGGCGCAGATCATGACTTCGCCCACGGCCTCGGCCAGCGGCTTGCCCTGGTCCAGCGTGATATTGCGGCCGATCTCCCTGGCGCGCTCGCGGGTCAGTTCGCCCACGCGGCGCAGGATCCTGGAGCGCTCCAGCGGCGAGGTCTTCTTCCAGCTTTCGAAGGCGCGCTGGGCGGCGGCCAGGGCGCGGTCCAGGTCGGCGCGGGTGGCGTGCGGCAGCTTGCCCAGCACCTCCTGCGTGGCCGGGTTGATGACGTCCTGTTCGCGCCTGTCGCCTCCCTTGATGAATTCCCCGTCGATATAGAGCGCGAGATCCTGGTACATGCGTGTTCTCCTGGTGGGCGTTGTGCGTGGCGGCAGCCGCGGCAAAGGGGGTGCAGAAGGGGCGGACCCTGGCCGCGGCCGTCAGTGAAACCGCAAGCTTACCCCGACTGCGGCGATCATGCAGTGGGCCAGGTGCCCGGGCAGGCCTGGCGCCAGGAGGAATGTGCCGCAGCCTCCCCGCCGGGAGGGCGGGGTACTCAGGCGGGATCGCGCCGCTGCGCCGCGGACTCGGCGCCGGCGCGGGTGGCTTCCACCACCAGGATCACCAGCAGCGTGATCAGCGTCAGGCCGAACACGGCATAGCCGATGCTGTCGCCCTCAATCGCGAACAGGCTCGGCGCATAGGTCGGGCTGGTGCAGACCATGGTGCCCGCCGACATGCCGGTGTAGTGCATGCCGCAGACCGCCACGCCCATCACCACCGCCGCGGCGAGCTGCTTGCCGCGGGTCTTGACCGTGGTGGCCAGCCACAGTGCAACCCCCGAAACCACGACAGCGATCACGGCGGACAGCGCGATCACGCCCAGGTCCCAGTCAAAGCGTGTATTGGAGCGGATCGCGGCCATGCCGGTGTAGTGCATGGCCACCACGCCCAGCCCGGTCAGCACCCCGCCCCGGACCACGTTGTCGGTGCGGCTGCCGCGCGGGCGCGAGGCGATCGCCAGCCCGGCGCCCGCGAGCACCATCACCACCAGCAGCGAAGCCAGCGTCAGGAACAGGCCGAACTCGCGGTGCGTCGGTGTCTGGTAGGCCACCATGCCGATAAAGTGCATCGACCAGACCGCGCCGCCGCCCAGCGCCACGCTGGCGCACAGCAGGTGGTCCACGTCCAGCCGGCCGTCGGGCAGGCGCACGCGCCGCGACCAGCGCAGGCCTACATAGGCGCCGCAGACAGAGATCAGGAACGACAGGCCCACCATCGGCCAGTCATAGGCGAACGGCACCAGGGCGCCGGGAACAGGCTGGAAACCGACAAACATGACCCCACCTCCTCGTCGTGACTGCGCGTTTGGACTGCGTCTGAAGGTTGCTCGCGTACGCGGGTACGCGGCGTTTGCTGCCGGGCTTGCGGGCGGCACCTCTGCGCGGCGGGTGTCCCGTCCGGCAGTGCGCCTGGGGCGCGCAGGCCCCGTGCCGAGTATGCCGCGCGCGGCCAACGCGGCGGAATAACTCATTCAGGTAGAAAGCGCGCCGTGCGGCAGGGCGGGGGCCTCGCTTGTGGCGCCTCCGGCGCAGGGATAGACTGGGCGGGTTTCCCGATCCCTCCCCATCCCCCCGAAGCGCCCATGCGTCGCGCCCCCGGTGCCGCGCACAGCGCTACGCCCCATGAAGCCAGACGCCAGACTGACCACCGGCCCGATCGGCCGCACCCTGCTGCTGTTCTCGCTGCCGGTGCTCGGCAGCAATATCCTGCAGTCGCTGAACGCCTCGATCAATTCGGTCTGGGTCGGGCGCTTCCTCGGCGAAGCCGCGCTGACGGCGACCTCCAACGCCAACATCATCCTGTTCTTCCTGCTGGGCGTGGTGTTCGGCATCAGCATGGCCAACACCATCATGATCGGCCACGCGGTAGGCGCGCGCGACCTGGACGAGGCGCGCCGCGTGGTCGGCACCAGCACCACCTTCTTCGTCGCGATGTCGGTGCTGGCGTCGGTGCTGGGCTTTATCTACACGCCCGCCATCCTGGCCGCCATGAACACGCCGCAAGATGCCGCGCCGCTGGCGGTGACCTACCTGCGCATCATTTTCCTGGCGCTGCCGTTCATGTACTTCTACAACTTCGTGATGATGACGCTGCGCGGCGCGGGGGATTCGCGCACGCCGTTCTGGTTCATGCTGCTGTCGGTGGTGCTGGATGTGGCGCTCAACCCGGTGCTGATCTTCGGCGTGGGGCCGATCCCGCCGCTGGGCATCGGCGGCTCGGCGCTGGCTACGCTGATCGCCCAGCTGGTGAGCCTGGCGGCAATGATGGTGCTGCTGTACCGGCGCCGCCATTTCCTGCTGCTGCATCGCGGACAGCTCGGGCTGCTGCGGCCCGATCCGGCGATCCTGCGCGCGCTGGTGGTCAAGGGCCTGCCGATGGGGCTGCAGATGGTGGTGATCTCGTCGTCCGCCATCGTGATGATGGCGCTGGTCAACGCCTATGGCTCGCAGACCACCGCCGCCTATGGTGTCGCCTCGCAGCTCTGGACCTACGTGCAGATGCCGGCGCTGGCCGTCGGCGCAAGCGTGTCGTCGATGGTGGCGCAGAACGTCGGCGCGGGGCTGTGGCAGCGCGTGTCGCGCATTACGCGCGTCGGGCTGGTGTTCAACGTGGCGATGACCGGCGCGCTGGTGGGTCTGATCTACCTGTTCAACCGGCATTCGCTCGGGCTCTTCCTCGGCACCGACGGCGTGGCCATCGGCATCGCCCAGCATATCAACGTGGTGGTGCTGTGGTCGTTCATCCTGTTCGGCTTCACCATCGTCATCTTCGGCACGGTGCGTGCCACCGGCGCGGTGATGGCGCCGCTGGTGATTCTGTTCCTGTCGATGTGGGTGATCCGGCTGCCGTTCGCGTGGGCGCTGGGGCCGCGCCTCGGCGCGGATGCGATCTGGTGGAGCTTCCCCGTGGGCTCGATGGTGTCGCTGGCGCTGGCGGTCGGCTACTACCGCTTCGGCAACTGGCGCAGCAGCCATATCCTGCCAGCGGGGCCGCATCCGGCCGAGGCGGTGGGGCAGGCGCCGGATACCAGCATGGGTACGCCGTGCGAAGACGCGGGTCCCGTTGCGGACGAGGCCGAGGCCGCAACGCCCGAGGCGGAAGGCGTGAGCTGACGCAGCGTTTTCCAGCGGAAAATATTCGCGCCTTGAAAGCCATTCGAAAGATCGGCGTGTCATCTTGTCACCGCTGGCACTCCCTCCCAGCGCACGCGCGCCATGTCCCCAAGGCTGTGATCGCGCGTCTTTCCGGCCGCGCCTTGCGTTGACGCAAGCGCGCGTGCCGTCTTGTTCGGCGCTCTTCTCAGCCGATATTCCTCCCCATTTTTGGAAGCGAAAATACATCACAACATGATGTATTGATCCTCGCTCGCCTCGCAGGCTTTAGCCCTGTTTTTCTGGCGCATCGGTAAATACCCCTAAGCCAAGACAAATGAAAGGCGCCTGAAAGATCGCGTCTCTAAGGTTCGGTTCAACCGTCGGGGAGCATGCCTTGCGCATGTCTCGTTGCGCCAGAGCCAGCGCACGACCCGGCACGGAATTTCGTGAACTTTGAGGAGAATCATTTTGCGCATACGCAGCCAAAAGGACTTTGCCTCCGGCCTGATGTTCGTTCTGGTCGGTCTGGGCTTTTCCTGGGTCGCTCGCGGCTATTCCATGGGAACGGCCGCAAAGATGGGACCCGGATATTTCCCCTTCCTGCTGGGACTGGTGCTTGCCGTGCTCGGCGCGGTGGTGCTGTTGTCTTCGCTGTCGTCCAGGGGCGAGGAAGACCATCTCGCGCGCTGGGACGTGAAGACGCTGTTGTGGATCCTGGGCTCGGTGGTGCTGTTCGGCCTGCTGCTCAAGCCGCTGGGCATGGTGCTGTCGGTGTTCGTGCTGGTCATGGTGTCGTCGATGGCCAGCCATGAGTTCAGCTGGAAGGGTGCGCTGCTCAACGCCGTGGTGCTGGTGCTGATCAGCCTGGGCGCCTTCGTCTACGGCATCAACCTGCAGATGCCGGTGTGGCCGGCCTTCATCACCGGTTAAGGAGACGCCGACCATGGAATTGTTTGATCACCTTGCGCTGGGTTTCTCCACGGCGCTGTCGCTGCAGAACCTGGCCTACGCCTTCCTCGGCTGCGTGCTGGGGACGCTGATCGGGGTGCTGCCGGGCCTGGGGCCGCTGGCTACCATCGCCATGCTGTTGCCGGTCACCTACACGCTGCCGCCGGTGGCAGCGCTGATCATGCTGGCCGGTATTTACTACGGCGCGCAGTACGGTGGCTCGACCACCGCCATCCTGGTGAACCTGCCGGGCGAATCGTCGTCAGTGGTGACCACGATCGACGGCTACCAGATGGCCAGGCGAGGGCGAGCGGGGGTGGCGCTGGCAACGGCGGGCCTGGGCTCGTTCTTTGCCGGCTGCGTCGCCACGCTGATCCTGGCTGCGTTTGCCACGCCGCTGTCGGAGCTGGCGTTCAAGTTCGGCCCCGCCGAGTACTTCTCGCTGATGGTGCTGGGCCTGATCGGCGCCGTCGTGCTGGCTTCGGGCTCGCTGCCCAAGGCGGTTGCCATGATCGTGCTGGGCCTGCTGCTGGGCCTGATCGGTACTGACGTGAACTCGGGCGCCGCGCGCTTCTCGTTCGACGTTCCCGAGCTGACCGACGGCATCGACTTCGTTGCATTGGCCATGGGCATGTTCGGCTTCGCGGAAATCATCGCGAACCTGGAACAGAAGGAGGCTCGCGAGACCTTCACTGACCGCGTGACTAACCTGTTCCCGAACAAGGAAGACTTCAGGCGCATGATCCCGGCGGTGCTGCGCGGCACCGCGCTGGGTTCGGCATTGGGCATCCTGCCGGGCGGCGGTGCGGCACTGGCTTCGTTTGCAGCGTATTCGCTGGAGAAGAAGACCTCCAAGTTCGCGCATGAATTCGGCAAGGGCGCGATCGAAGGCGTGGCAGGTCCGGAATCGGCCAACAACGCCGCGGCGCAGACTTCGTTCATTCCGCTGCTGACGCTGGGCATTCCGCCCAACGCGGTGATGGCGCTGATGGTGGGGGCGATGACCATCCACAACATCCAGCCCGGCCCGCAGGTGATGACCAGCAACCCGGCGCTGTTCTGGGGCCTGATCGCCTCGATGTGGATCGGCAACCTGATGCTCATCATCCTGAACCTGCCGATGATCGGCATCTGGGTGAAGCTGCTGACCGTGCCTTACCGCTTCCTCTACCCGGCGATCCTGGTGTTCTGCGGCATCGGCGTGTACTCGGTCAACAACCAGACCTTCGACGTGTTCATGGCGGCCGGCTTCGGCGTGATCGGCTATCTGTTCCTGAAGCTCAAGTGCGAGCCGGCGCCGCTGCTGCTGGGCTTCGTGCTGGGGCCGATGATGGAAGAGAACTTCCGCCGGTCGCTGCTGCTGTCGCGTGGCGACTTCACCGTGTTCGTGACGCGCCCGCTGTCGGTCGGCCTGCTGATCGCCGCCGCGGCGCTGGTGGCGGTGGTGGCCCTGCCGTCGATCAAGGCCAAGCGCGAAGAAGCGTTCCAGGAAGAATAGCGCCGCGCGCGCCCCGGGACTGCGCCGCCCAGACGGTTCATGAAAGGCGGCGCACACAATGCAAGCATTCGGGGTGCCTTCGCGCACCCCTCTTTTTTTTCGCGGACCGCCGTGCCCCGTGCCGGCCCGTCATTTTCGACAAGAGAGTGCCCGACTGCGGCAGCAGTCATGGGCTGCGCATGATGATCAGGATTCCCGCACCATCGGGTGCGCCGACAGCGCCCATGAAACCGCCTACCCTTGACCGGTTTTTTTCCCGCGTCTACGTTCTCAAGCTCGTCCAGTCAAGCCCGTCCACGGTCATGAACCTGGTCGACCGCCTGCGCGAGCGCGGCATCGACAAGAACATCCGCTCGCTGCGGCCGGTGCTGCGCAGCCTGATGATGGCGCGTGCCATCACCGCCGAACTGGTCGAAGGCAGCGGCCGCGTCTACTGCATTACCGAACGCGGGCGCGCCGAGCTGGAGCAGTACATAGCGCATCTCGCCGTGCTGAAGGCGGACCTCGCGCCGGGCGACGGCGACGACATCCATCAGGGCGGCGCCACTCCATAGAAAAAAGGCCGACCCTCTCGGATCGGCCTCCTGCCTGCCTGACCCGCACACGGAGTGCGGGCAGGCGCGAAACGGGCTGCGGGCGCTTACTGCGTCACCAGTTCCAGGCCGGCTTGCGCCTCGTCATCGCCGCGCGCCACCAGCACCTTGATCTTGTTCGGCACGGTCGCGCCGATGCCGTCGACCGGGATGGTCGTGATCAGCCAGTCGGCATTGTTGGCCAGCGTGAGCGCACCCGAGTCAAAGATCACCGTCTTGCTGCCTGCCGGCGTGATGCGCAGGCGATAGGTGCCGCCATCCAGCTCAATCGAGTCCTGGCCCGAAGCCGGCGAGGCCTGCTTGTACGCCACGGCGCCGAAGGTCGGTCCTACCGAGTTCAGGTCGATCGCAGGCATGGTCACGTAGATATCAACGTTCTGCGCATTGAACGAGGCGTTCAGGCTGCGCACGCGCGCCTTGTTCGACAGCAGGCCCTTCCCGAACGGATCGTCGATAGTCAGCGCTTCGGCAACGGTTGCACCCGGCAGCGCCACCACGGTGTATTTATGGCCGGTGGCCGCGACGAGCGTGGCCCGCGCCAGTTCAGTCTGCGTGCCGGCGACGTTGAAGGAGATCAGCTGGTTGCCCGTCTCCACATTGAAGTAGGTCGAGACGAACTTGTAGGGCTTGTTCAGGAAGCTGGTCTTGACACCGTTCTGCAGCACGTCGACGTTCGGGCCGCCGGTCACTGCGTGGATCGCGCGGATCGAGGGCTTGCTCAGCCCGACGCGGTCATCGATGCCATCGTCGCCGCCACCGCAGGCCGACAGGACTGCCGTTGCGGCCAGGGCGAGACCGAGGATAAGACTGGTTTTGGATCGGAACATGGGTCACCTCTTACCGTTGGAATCAGAGACGAGCTGGCCCGTATCCGCGCTGGGCGCGACGGTCGCGTGGCCAGTTTGCTATCTGCTGCAGGCGCGGCGATTGCGCTTGCCGTGATGCAACGATAGGTAGCAGCGCTGATACAAGGCAGGCGCGCGGTTCCGAATTCCATGTCGGACGATTCCGACAAGAAGTGATTCGGACAGGAGGCGGTGTGGGGGCAAAGCCAGTCAGCGCATGGCCGCGCGGGCGGAAGGGGGGCGGCTGCGCAAAAGGTGCGAGTGTGTAACCGGTTGTTGCCGCCCCGTGTTTGTGCTCAGACCGAGAGTTCCGTGGTGCGGTTCCGCAGTCTGCTTCTGTTCACGGCAATGACATCATCACCTGGTTGCGGCCATTGCGCTTGGCCTGATAGAGCCCGGCGTCCGCCACTTCCACCAGCCGGCTTGCCGGCTCCTCAGGCTGTGGCACCAGCACGGCACCGCCGATGCTGACGGTGACGCAGTCGCTGGTGGGCGAACCGCTGTGGACGATGCGCAGCGCCTCGACCGAGCGCCGCACCTTTTCGGCCAGCAGCCGCACGCCGCCCGGCGAGGTACCCGGCAGCACCATCGAGAATTCTTCGCCGCCAAAGCGCGCCGGCAGGTCGGCCGCGCGCGTGCAGTTGTTGCGAAGCACCGTGGCGACGCGGCGCAGCACCTCGTCGCCGGCAACGTGCCCGTAAGTGTCGTTGTACGCCTTGAAACTGTCGACATCGAGCATCAGCAACGCCACCTGCGTCTGCTCGCGCTGCGCGCGGCGCCATTCGGCGCCGAGGTATTCGTCGAAGTAGCGGCGGTTGGACAGCCCGGTCAGGCCGTCTGAATTGGTCAGCCGCTGCAGCTCCAGGTTGGTCTCGAGCAGCTGCTGCTGGCTTTGCCGCAGCGCGCGATAAGCCTCGTCGCGCTGCAGCAAGTTGAGGTAGGAGCGTGAGTGGTAGCGGATGCGCGCGATCAGCTCGATGCTGTCGGGCAGCTTGACCAGGTAATCGTTGGCCCCGGCCGCGAACGCCGCGCTCTTCATCGCGGCTTCTTCCTTGGTCGACAGCACGATGATCGGAATATCGCGCGTGGCGGGGTTGTCGCGGTAGCGCCTGACCAGCGTCAGGCCGTCAACGCCCGGCATCACCAGGTCCTGCAGGATCACGGTGGGCTTGGTGCGCGCGGCCACGGCGACCGCCTCGTCGGGGTTGGCGCAGTAGTGGAAGTCGATGTCCGGCTCGGTCGACAGGGCGCGGCGCACGGCCTCGCCGACCATGGCCTGGTCGTCCACCAGCAGCACCATTGCCACGTTCTCTTGCGTGGCCGCGCCTGGGCTGGCGGGTCTGGTAGGGGCTGGGTGTTCGGGTTGCATTGTTTCGGGGTCCTGGGTGTGCTGTCCCGGTGCCGCCCGGGACGTATGACAGTTTTTCGCTATCTGCCTGGAAAGCGCCTCGTCAGGGTAGTACGGTACGGCTGCCGCAAACCTGCACCAGGCGCGGCGCGATGCGCGGCAGCGGCAGGATCTCGGCGGCGGCGCCCATGGCCGCGGCGGCCTTGGGCATGCCGTACACGGCGCTGGTGGCGCGGTCCTGGGCGATGGTGAGGAAGCCGCGCTCGCGCATCGCCTTCAGTCCGAGCGCGCCGTCGCGCCCCATGCCGGTCAGCAGCACGCCGACCACGTCGCCGCGCCAGTGCTCCACCACGCTTTCAAAGAAGACGTCGATGGAAGGCCGGTACAGGTAGTCGCACGGTTGCTCAGTGTAGGCCATGCGCGTGGGGCTGGTCAGGCGCAGGTGGTCGTTGGTGCCTGCCAGCAACACCGTGCCCGCCCGCGGCGTGTCGCCGGCGCGCGCCAGGCGCACCGGCAGCGCGCACTGGCCGTCGAGCCAGTCGGCCATGCCCGCGGCAAAGGCCTCGTCCACATGCTGCACCGTGACCACCGCCGCGCCGAAATCGGCCGGCAGCGCGCCCAGCAGCGTGGCCAGCGCGGCGGGCCCGCCGGCCGAGGCGCCGATAGCCACCAGCCGCGGCGCGGCCACCGCGCGTGGCGGCGCCGCCAGCGTGTGCTGCGGTGCGACGCGGCCGGCCAGCAGCCGGCCGATATTGCGCAGCTTGCGCAACAGCGGCCCGGCGGCGAGCTGCGCATCGGCTTCGGCCAACGTTGGGGTGTCGACCGCATCGATGGCGCCATGGCCCATCGCGTCGAACACCTGCGAGGCATTGCGGCCCAGGTCCATGGTGACCACCACGATCGCACAGGGCGTTTCGGCCATGATGCGGCGCGTGGCCTCGACGCCGTCCATCACCGGCATCAGCAGGTCCATCAGGATCAGGTCCGGCGTGTGGCTGGCGGCCATCTGCACGGCCTGCGCGCCGTCGCCGGCGACCCAGGCGATCTCGAAGGACGGGTCGAGCGCAAGCGCCCGGCGCAGCGCGGCCACCGCGAGCGGCGAGTCGTTGACGATGCCGATTTTCATGTACGTGCCTCGCCGATCAGATCATTTACCGCGTCCAGCAGCGCGGCGTCGTGGAAACTGCCCTTGGCCAGATAGTAATCCGCGCCCGCCTCCAGGCCGCGCTGGCGGTCCTGTTCGCGGTCCTTGTACGACACCACCATCACCGGCAGCTGGCGCAGTGCGGCGTCCTGCCGGATGCGGCGCACCAGCTCGATGCCGTCCATGCGCGGCATGTCGATATCGGTGATGACCAGGTCGAAGGGCTCGGCGCGCAGCACGTTCCAGCCGTCCATGCCATCGACCGCCACCGCCACGTCGTAGCCACGCCCGGCCAGCAGCTTGCGCTGCAGTTCGCGCACGGTGAGCGAGTCATCGATCACCAGCACGCGCCGCGCGCGCACCTGCACGCTGGCCGCGGCCGCCTGGCGCACGCCGGCGATGCGGCCCTCGGATACCAGCTTCTCGACCGAGCGGATCACGTCCTCCACGTCGAAGATCAGCACCGGCGTGCCGTCGTCGGTCAGGCTGCCGGCGGCAATGTCCTTGACCTTGCCCAGCGCCGCCGGCAGCGGCTGCACCACCAGCAGCCGCTCGCCCAGCATGCGGTCGACGGCGATGCCGTAGGTCCGCTCCGCCTCGCCCACGATCACCACCGGCACATCGTCTTGTTCCTGCGCGCTCTCGGGCCGCTGCAGCACCTGCGCGGCGCTGACCAGGCCCACCGCGCGGCCTTCGTGGCGGAAATGCTGGTGGCCTTCGGTCTGCTCGATCTCGCTGCGCGCCACCGCGGCCGCGCGCAGCACGCGGCCCAGCGGAAAGGCATAGGCCTCGCCCGCGACCTCCACCAGCAGCGTGCGCACCACCGACAGCGTCAGCGGCAACTCCAGTTGGAAATGCAGGCCGAGCCCCGGCTGCTGCGTCAGGCGCAGGCTGCCGCGCACGCGCCGCACCATTTCCTGCACCGCGTCCAGGCCCACGCCGCGGCCCGAGACCTCGGACACGGTGTCGCGCATGCTGAAGCCGGGCAGCAGCAGGAAGTCGAGCAGCTCGGCCTGCGACAGCCGCGTGGCGGTATCTTCCGAGGCCAGGCGCCGGCGCACGATGGCGCGACGCAAGGCCTCCAGGTCGACGCCCGCGCCGTCGTCGAAGATCTCGATCACCAGCCGGCCCGCATTGTGGCGCGCCTGCAGCGTGATGCGGCCCTCGGCGGGCTTGCCCTGCGCGGCGCGTACCTCGGGCGGCTCGATGCCGTGGTCGACGGCGTTGCGCAACAAGTGCGCCAGCGGCGCGTCCAGCGCTTCCAGGATGTCGCGGTCCACCTGCGTGCCCGCGCCGATCAGCTCCAGGTGCACGGACTTGTCGAGGCTGCGGCCGAGGTCGCGCACCATGCGGGCGTAGCCGGTCAGGCCGTCCGCCAGCGGCCGCATGCGCGAGGCCAGCGCGCTGTCATAGAGCCGGCGCGCCAGCCGCGTGGCGCGATGGTCGTACTGGTCGAACTCTTCCAGTCGCTCGGCGAGCTGGCTGTGGCCGTCATCCAGCAGCTCGCGCAATGTCGTCAGCGCCGCGCGCGCGCGCTGCCGGCCGCGCCGGCGTTGCCGTCCAGCACTTGCTGCAGCGCCTCCTTCAGCGTATCGGCGGCATGCAGCGCGCGCGCCTGCTGGCGCCTGGCCTTCTGCAGCGACTTGCCGAAGGGGCGCAGCCAGTGCGACTCGACCATGGCCTCGCCGGACAACGCCAGCAACTGGTCGAGCGTGTCGGCGCTGACGCGCAGCATGCGTTCGTGCCCGTCGGCCCCAGTCGCAGGGGACGGCGTTTGCGGTGGTGGCGCGGCCAGCGGCTCGGCGCTATCCGCAGGAGGCGCCGCGGAAGCGGCGGGTTCCGGTTCGGCTGCCACGGTTTGCGATGGCTCCGGCAGCGGCGCCGGGGCCGTGGCGAACGGCGCCGCCGCGCCGCCGTCCAGCGTGCCCAGCCGCTGCACCACCGCATCGATCTGCGCGCGGCCGGCGCCGTCGGCCCAGCCCAGGTCGCCGCCGGGCGGATGGCCGATGTGCAGCAGCAGGTCGGTGCCTTGCAGCAGCGCATCGATATGCGCGGCGGTCAGCGGCATGCCGCCCTGCGCGGCCACCAGGCAGTCTTCCATCGCATGCGCGACGCGCACGCCGCCGTCCAGCCCGACAATGCGTGCCGCGCCTTTGAGCGAATGCGCGGCGCGCATGCAGGCTTCGAGCTGGTCGGCCGCGGCCGGGTTGCGCTCCAGCGCCAGCAGCCCGGCATTGAGCACGTCGGCCTGGGATTCGGCTTCGAGCGCGAACAGCTCCAGCAGCGAGGCGTCGCGCAATTGCTCGGGATTCATGCCAGGCTCCGTGCCAGCGCCTGGCGCACCAGGGCCGCGTCGAGCAGCCCGACGGTGCGGCCCTGGTCGGCGAACAGCGCCTGCGTATAGCGCGCCGACGCACGCGCGAGCGTGGCGGGCAACGGCTGCAGCGCGTGCTGCGGTACGCGGGCGATGCCGGACACCTCGGCCACCGGCAGCGCGATGGCGCCGCGGCCCTGGCCGAGGATCAGGAAGCGGGTGCCGTTACCGTGGCTGTCGGCCGGCGCGGCGCCCGCGTCGAACAGCCGCGCCAGCGACAGGCAGGCCAGGAGGTTGCCGCGCACCGCGGCCAGCCCCAGCATCGCGGCATCGCGCCGGTGCGGCAGCGAATGGACCGGGGCGGGGGCCGTGACCTCGCCCAGCGCCGCGGTCGGCAGGGCCAGCCATTCATCGCCGATGCGGAACACCAGGCAGGACTGCGTGGCGCCGCGCCCGGTGGACGTGTCCGGATGGTCCTCGGCGAGGGTGGCGGCATCGGGCAGTTCGTCCGGCAGCGCATCCAGCCGTTGCGCGTCCAGCAGCGTCGCCGCGGCCTGGGCGTAGGTGGGGCAGTTGCGGCAGTGTCCGTGTTCGGCCAGCGCGGGGCAGGAACCGTCGCCGCTTACGCCGATGCGCCGCCAGCAGTCGTCGACGGCGTCGGTGCGCAGGAGAATGCCTTGTGGCTCAGCCATGGTGCTTGCGGGTGTGGCGCTGCGCGCGCTGGCGCAGGCGCATGGCGCCGTCGTGGTCGCCCAGGGTGTCGAGCAGCGCGGCCAGGTGGCACAGGCTTTCCTGGTGCGCGGGGTCCAGGTAGAGCGCCTTGCGGTAGGCGGCGTGCGCCTGCGCGGTGCGGCCGGCGGCGTCGTGCAGCACGCCCAGCATGCAATAGGCGTCGGCATCGGCATCCGGCCCCGGGCCGTCGAGCAGGGCCAGGCACGCCGAGGTGGCGGCTTCGAGTTCGCCGCGGTCGGCTATGCCGGCAATGCGGGCCAGCGCGGCGGAGCGGTCGCTGGCCGCCGCCGTCGCCGACGGAGCCGGCGCGGGACGCACGGGGGCTGGCCGCATCGGGACCGGCGCGCGCGGCAGCCTGGGCGGCGCGGCCATCCGTGGCGGCGGCTTGGCGTGGACGGGTGCGGAGACTGGCGCTGCCGCGGCGCGCGCTGGGTCCGGCTTGCGGAACGCAAAAGTGAGCGGCACGCCCACCGACTCCAGCCCCTGCGCGCTCAGCAGGCTGGCCTCGGCCGGCCCCACGAACAGCATCCCGTCGGCCATGGTCAGGCGCGCCAGCGTTTGCACCGCGCGCCGCTGCCCCGGCGCATCGAAGTAGATCAGCAGGTTGCGGCAGAAGACGAAATCATAGGGCGGCTCGCCCGCCAGCAGGCCGGGATCGACCAGGTTGCCCTGCAGCAGTCGCACCTGCGCCCGCACGCGCGGGTCCAGCATGTAGCCGGTCGCGGTGGCGGTGAAATAGCGCGCGCGGAAATCCAGCGGCGCGCCGCGGAAGGCGTTGGGCCCGTATTCGCCCGCGCGCGCGCGGGCCAGCGCGCGGGCGCTGATGTCCACCGCGTCGATGCGAAAGCGCGCCGGCGGCACGCCGGCATCGAGCATGGCCATGGCGATCGAGTAGGGTTCCTCGCCGGTGGAGCAGGGCAGGCTCAGCACCCGCAGCGTGTGCGCGGTGTCGGCGAAGGCGCGCTCGGCGGCAAAGCGGCCCAGCGCCAGCAGGGCTTCGCGATGCCGGAAGAACCAGGTCTCAGGCACCACCACGGCCTCGATCAGCGCCTGCATTTCGTCGGCGGTGCCGTGCAGCAGGTTCCAGTAGGCCTGGGTGTCGGCGGCCTGCAGCGCCTGGCTGCGCTCGCGCACGGCGCGCTCCACCGCGCCGATGCCGATGGAACCGGCATCCAGGCCGATGCGTGCCTTGAGCAGGGCCTCGACGTGCGTGGCAGTGCTCATGATGCGGCCTCCGGTGACGTGTCGGCGAACAGCATGGCATGGATTTCGTCTGGCAGCAGGGCCCCGACGCGCACCCACTGCACCAGGCCGCGCGCGTCCTGGCGCACCGGCCCGAGGTAGCGCGGGCTGGCGCCGGCCAGGCCGCCATCGACAAACGATTCCGGCGGGCAGCGCAGCGTCTGCGTGGCGGATTCCAGCCGCAGGCCCAGCAGCCGCCGCGCCTCGTCCTGGTGGCGGCGGTAGTGGACCAGCACCGTGCGCGTGCTGGTGCGCAGCGCCGCCGGCACGCCGGTGGCCAGCGCCGGCAGGTCGATCACGGGTACCGGCTGGCCGCGGCGTTCCATCATGCCCGCCACCCACGCCGGCGCGCCGGGGATCTGCTTCACGCGCGTGAGCGGCAGCACCTCGGCGATCTCGGCGGCATCGAGCGCATAGTGGTCATTGCCGAGGCGGAACAGCAGGAACAGTTTCATGGCGGCGGCGCGCAGGGGCGCGGTGGCGGGGCAGCCTAGACCTTGAAGCGCGACACGCCGCTGCGCAGGTCGTTGGCCACCAGCGTCAGTTCGTCGATCGCCTGGCTCGACTGCCGCAGCGAATCCACGGTCTGCTGCGCGGCCTCGGACAGCTGCATCAGCGCCTGGTTGATCTGCTCGGCACCGCCCGCCTGCGCCTGCATGCCTTCGCTGACCATCTGCACGCGCGGCGCCAGCGACTGCACCTGCGCGATGATCTGCGACAGCTGATCACCAACCTGGGTGACATCGGACATGCCGCGGCGCACTTCCTCAGAGAACTTGTCCATGCCCATCACGCCGGCCGACACCGCCGACTGGATCTCGCGCACCATCTGCTCGATGTCGTAGGTGGCGACCGCGGTCTGGTCGGCCAGGCGGCGGATCTCAGTGGCCACCACCGAGAAGCCGCGGCCGTACTCGCCGGCCTTCTCGGCCTCGATCGCGGCGTTCAGCGACAGCAGGTTGGTCTGGTCGGCGACCTTGGCGATGGTGGTCACCACCTGGTTGATATTGCCGGCCCTTTCATTGAGCGTGGCGAGCTTGGCGTTGACCGAGCCGGCGGCGTCCATCACATGCTGCATGGTGCCTTCCATGCGCGACAGGCCGACCTGCCCGGTGCCGGCCAGGCCCGCGGTCTGTTCGGCGGCGCTGGAGACCTCGTGGATGGTGCGCACCAGGTCGCGCGCGGTGGCGGCGATCTCGTTGACCGAGGTGGTGACCTGGATCGCGGTGCGCTGCGCCTGGCCCACCAGCGAGGTCAGCTCGCTGCTCATCTGGTTGAAGCCTTCCTCGACCTCGAGGAACTCGTCCTTGCGGCGCAAGGCCATGCGCAGGCGCAGGTCGCCGCCTCGGAGGCCGGCCAGCAGGTCGACGATGGACCGCATCGGCACCGTGATCGCGCGCAGCAGCAGGTAGCCGGCGATCACGGCGACGATTACGGCTGCGATCAACGCGGCTTCGATGCCGATCTTGGCGGCTTCGACGGCCTTCTCGATGCCATGCGCCGCGCGCGTACTGATGGCGCTGTTGTCGTCCACCAGGTGTTGCGCGGCATTGCGCGCGGCGTTCCAGCGTGTGTGGATGTCGCCGCGCATTGCCGCCAGGGCGGTGGCCGCGTCCCATGCCCCGGGGCGGACCAGGACCTGCGCGGCCTGTTCGTATTGCGCGCGCAGGTCGCGATAGGTCTTGAAGGCGGCGCGGTCCTCGTCGCGCAGGATCGAGGTTTCGTACTGCTGCTCGAACTTGTCCAGTCGGCTCGCCACCTCCTGGCCCCGCTGCTGGAGGTCGCGCCGTTCGGCGTCGCCCGAAGCGTTGAGGATCTCCCATGCCAGCACGTAGCGCTCGCCCCAGACGCCGCGGATGCCGGTGCTGTAGGTCAGCCCGGGCAACGCGTCTTGCAGCAGGACCGCGGTGCCGCGCTCAATCGCGTTCAGGCGGGTATAGGCGACAACGCCCATCAGGGCCATGACAAGCAGGATCAGCGAAAAGCTTGCCAGCATGCGCGTGCGGATGGTCCAGTGGTTCACGGTGAAGTCCCGGTGATGTTCTTGTTCAGGAGCGCCCGTTGCCCGCATCGCCGCACTGGCTGCCGCGCCGGGGCGGGGGCGCGGCCCGGGGGGGGGGGGGGCGGCTCGGTGCGCGGTAGGGTACTGCAAGCCGGGTGCCGATTCAACGCACAAGGCGGCGCGGCGGACGACCGGCGTTGCGCCGCCGCATTGCCGTTTGCGCGCAAATCGGAACTGCTTGATTTTTTCCAAGTTTTCGTCACACTTGCTAAATTGCTTGCAGGTAACAATGTCGACAATTACAGATGGGGCAGGGATGGTGGCCAAGTCGGGAGCGAAGGCGACTGGTGCCTCGCCAGGCTCGGATCTCGATCCGCTGACCGGCGTTGACAATCGCCAGGGATTTCTGAAGCGGCTGGAGGTGCGCCTGCAGAGCGAGGCTGTGCCCCGTTGTGCTTTGCTGCTCATCGGTATCGACGACTTCCGCGCCTTCAATGACATGCACGGGCATGCCGAAGGCGACACCGTCCTGCAGCGCGTGGCCCGGCGCCTGCGCGACGCCTCTCCCCGCGACGCCGCCATCGGCCGCGTCGGCAGCGACGAATTCGGCGTGCTGCTGCCCTCCATTTCCGATCCCACGCTGGTGCGCCATGTCGGCGCCGCTATCCTGTCGATGCTGTCGTCCCCGCACGAGCATGACGGCCGCCGCCACCATGTGCTGGCCAGCATCGGCGCCTGCGTGGTTCCCGCCGCCGGCGAACAGGGCTCCGACGTACTGGCCGCCGCCAGCCTGGCGCTGGCCCGCGCCAAGCACGACGGCGGCCGCACCATGCGTTTCTTCAAGCCGCAGATGCGCTCGGACGTGACCACGCGGCTGTCGCTGGTGCAGGCGCTGCACGAAGCCTATGCGCAACGCCAGTTCGAACTGCTGTACCAGCCTCAGGTAGACCTGCGCGACGGCCGCATCCGCGGCGCCGAAGCGCTGATGCGCTGGCGCCATCCGACGCGCGGGCTGCTGACGCCGGCCGTTTTCATCGATGCACTGGCCGCGAGCAGTATCGCTAGCGATGTCGGCATGTGGCTGTTGCAGACCGCGTGCGCGCAGGCGCGCGCATGGTCGCTGGCCTTTCCGCAGGCGCCGCGCGTGGCGATCAACCTGTTTGCCGCGCAGTTGTCCGAGAGCCGCCTGCTGACCGAGGTGCGCCACGTGCTGCGCGCGCTGGAGCTGGCGCCCGACTGCCTGGAAATCGAGATCACCGAGACCATCGCGCTGCAGCAGGGCGACGAGGTTTCCGACCAGCTGCAGGCGCTGCGCCGCGACGGCGTGACGCTGACCTGCGACGACTTCGGCACGGGCTATGCCTCGCTCAGCTTCCTGAAGTCGTTCCCGGTGGACCGGCTCAAGATCGACCAGTCCTTTATCCGCAACGTGACCGAAGATCCGGTCGATGCGGCGATCGTGCGCTCGGTGATCAGCGTGGGGGCGAGCCTGCACATCGGCGTGGTGGCTGAAGGCGTGGAAACGCCCGAGCAGCGCGACTTCCTGCTGGCCAACGGCTGTCATGAGGCGCAGGGCTACCTGTACGGCCGCCCGATGCCGGCCGAGCAGCTGACCCAGCGCCTGCGCGAGCAGGCGGGCGGCTGAGCCCCGGGAAAACCCTTGCCAGCCTGGCTGTCGGGAAAGAGTTGTTTCCACCTTTGACACCCCCCGAGACCCGCCCGCACGGCCGCTGACCTGCCGCCCGCTCGCAGCCTGACTCGGGCCGCCACGCCGTTCGCATTGCAGTGCCACATGGCGAAATACAAGCTTACAAAGTCCGCCGGCCCGCGCATGCCGTCGCGCCCGGCGCCATGTATGGTGACAATAGGGTGACGGCTGCCGCAGGCAGGCGCGCCCTGAAGCGTCTTGTTCCCGTTGCCGACATCCATGTTCGATCCCTCCCGCGATTCTTCCCGAGTTCCTTCCCAGGCTGCCGGCCACAACCGCCGCGCGCAGCGCTCCCGGCTGGCCCTGACCGCGCTGGCGGCGGCCGCCGGCCTGGCCGTGGCGGCCGCTGCACTGGCGCAGGTCCCCCCCGCGCCCGGCGACGCTTACCTCGATGCGCCGGTGGCCGACGCCTCGGCCCAGCAGATCGACCCGTCCTCGCGCATCGCCACGCTGACCGCCGTCGACGGCAACCTGAGCTTTGCGCCGGCGGGGTCGGACGACTGGGCCGCGGCGGGCCTGAACCGACCGGTCACCACCGGCGACCGGCTGTGGCTGGACGCCGGCGGCCGCGCCGAGCTGCACGCGGGCACTGTGGCGATCCGGATGGGCGGCGCCACTGCGGCCAGCATCCTGAACCTGGACGACAGTACCACGCAGGTCAAGCTGACCCAGGGCACGCTGCAACTGCGCGTGCGCGCGCTGCCGCAGGACCAGACCGTGGAGGTGGATACCCCCAACCTGGCCTTCGTCCCGCGCGAGCCGGGCGACTACCGCCTTGACGTCGCGCCCGACGGCAGCACCACCACCGTCACCATGCGCCACGGCAGCGCCGTGGTCTACGGCGACAGCCGCTCGATCGAAATGCAGCGCGGCGACCGCATGCGTTTTGCCGGCACCGACCTGGCCGATGCGGGCGGCGGCGGCGCGCCGGAAGACGCCTTCGACCGCTGGACCGCGGCCCGCGATGCGCGCGAAGACGCCTCGCCATCGGCGCGCTACCTGCCGCGCGAGATGCCGGGCTATGCCGCGCTGGACGACTACGGCGACTGGCAGGAAGACCCCGGCTATGGCGCGGTCTGGTTCCCGCGCGTGGTGAGCGCGGGCTGGGCGCCATACAGCGCCGGGCATTGGGCGTGGATTGCGCCGTGGGGCTGGACCTGGATCGACGATGCGCCGTGGGGCTTCGCGCCCTCGCACTACGGCCGCTGGGCCTATGTCGGCACACGCTGGGGCTGGGTACCCGGGCCGCGCGTGGGGCATCCGTGCTACGCACCTGCGGTAGTTGCCTTCGTCGGCGGCGGCGGTCCGCACTGGAATGTGCGGGTGGGCAACGGGCCTGGCGTGGCCTGGTATCCGCTGGCTCCGCGCGACGCGTACCGTCCGGCCTATCGGGCCAGCCCGACCTACGTCGCGCGCATCAACCGCGTTACCGTCAACAACATCGTGATGGGCGATCGCCGCCCTGGCCCCTACGCCAACCGCAACGTGCCCGGTGCGATCACCGGCATGCCGGCGCGCAACTTTGTCGAAGGCCGGCCGGTGCGCGGCATGCACCGCGAGGAATGGCGCAACCTGCCGACGGGCGAGGCCCGCGGCGGGCCGCCGGTGGCACCCGTCAAGGGCAGCCTGCTGGGCGCGGCCCCGGCGCGGCCGCTGCCGCCGCAGGCGCGGCATGGCTTCGAGCGCCAGGCCATCGCCGCGCGCCCGCCGGGTCGGCCCGCCAGCGATGACCTGGCCCGGCGCTTTGCGCGCGAGGGCGCGGTCGTGCCAGGTGCGGGGCCGGTCTGGCGCGGCGAGCGCATGGATCGCGTGGATCGCGGTGAGCGCGGGCGTCCCGGACGCGCCGAGGCGCGCCCGGCACCCGAGGTGCGCATGAGCCAGGCCGCCATCGCGGCGCGCGATCGCGGCAATGCAAACGCGCCGGCTGAGCCGTGGCGCGGCAACGGCCGGGGCGCCAGCAACCGCCCGGACGAGGCACGCGGCTTCGCCGGCCAGCCGGGTGCGCCCGACGCGCAACGCCAGGCCCAGGCCATGCAGCGCGAACAGCAGCAGGCGCTGCAGCGCCAGCAGATGGAACAGCAACGCGCGCTGCGCGACCAGCAACGGCAGTTGCCCGAGATGCAGCGGCAGCAGCAGGAAGCCCTGCAGCGACAGCAGCGCCAGGGGCAGGACCCGCAGCAACAGGCGCGTGAACTGCAGCGTCAGCAGCAGGAAGCGATGGACCGCCGCCAGCAGGAGCAGCAGCGCCAGTGGCAAGGCCAGGCACGCGAACAGCAGCAGGCGCGCGAACTGCAGCGGCAGCAGCAGGAGGCGATGGACCGGCGCCAGCAGGAGCAGCTGCGCGCCCAGCAGCGCCAGTGGGCCGACGGCCAGGATCGTCCCGATCCGGCGCGGCAGTCGCAGGAGATGCAGCGCCAGCGCTTCGAGCAACAGCGGCAGATGCAGGAGGCGCAGCAGCAGCGGCAGATGCATGAAACCCAGCAACGCCAGGCGCAGGAGGCCCAGCAGCAGCGGCAAATGCAGGAAGGGCGGCAGCGCCAGGCGCAGGACGCGCAACGGCAGCAGATGGAGCAGCAGCGCCAGTTCGACGCGCAGCAGCGGCAGGCCGCCGACCAGCAGCGCCAACAGGTGGAGCGGCAGCGCCAGATGGCCGAGCAGCAGCGCCAGGGCGAGGAGATGCAGCGCCAGCGCTTCGAGCAGCAGCGGCAGGCACAGGAGGCGCAGCAGCGCCAGGCGCAAGCCCAGGCACAGGCCCAGGCCCAGGCCGTGCAGCGCCAGCAGATGGAGCAGCAACGGCAGATGCAGGAGCAGCAACGCCAGCAGGCCATGCAGCGCCAGGTGCACGAGCAGCAGCAACGCGCCGCGCAGGAGCAGCAGCGCGCCATGCAGGAGCAGCAGCGCCAGCAGCAGGACCAGCAACGGCAGATGCAGGAGCGGCAGCGCCAGCAGATGGAGCAGCAACGGCAACAACAACAACAGCAGCAACAGCAGCGCGCGCAGCACGAGCGCGGTCAGATGGAGGCGCGCAACGGGCGGGATGGCGATCGCCGCCAGTAGCGCAGCGCGCGGGCTGGTAAGAAGATAAAAATCGACCCCGGCAAGCCTTGCGGCCTGCCGGGGTTCTTTTTCATTTGCCGGCGCCGCGCGAAGCGGCACCTCAGTTTCGCTTACTTTGCCAGTTCAGACAGCCGTACCTGCGAGATCTTGCCGTTCTGCACCCAGCCCACCACGGTATCGGCCATCGACCCACCCTTGGCATCGATGCCATCGACCTCGTTGGGATTGACCTCCTTGGCCAGCCCCTTCACAGCATCAGGCATCTTCGCGCGGATCGCCGCGGCATCGCTGGTGCTGCCGGCCAGCTTCATCGCGCCGGCAAGCGCATACACCATGGTGTAGTTCAGCGACATCTCGGTGGTGGCATCGCGCCCGTCATGCAGCTTCTTGTACTTGGCGTTGAAGTTCTGCGCGGCCGGGCGGCTGTCGTTGACCAGCGGCAGCACGCCGATCGAGCCCTCCAGCATGCCCAGGCCGTTGGTGACCCTGGCCATCTCGTCCATCTTGGCCTGGTCCATCACGATAAAGCCCCCCTTGAAGCCCAGCTCGCGCGCCTGCTTGACCACCAGCGCGGTCGGCTCCGACGGGCCGCCGACGAACATCACGTCCGGCTTCTCGCTGATCGCGCGCGACACGCCGCTGTAGAAATCGGTCGCCTTGGTGTACGACATCGGGTTGTTGGCCACCACCTTGCCGCCGGCCGCTTCCCACGCCGGCGTGAAGGCCTGCACCCATGCCTTGGCGTAGTCGTGGTCGGCCGGCGCCAGCGCCACGTTCTTGCCGTAGCGCTTCATCTGCGCCTTGATGAAGGGCTCGATATAGCCGGTGTAGGCCGGGGGGATGCGGATGGTCAGCTTGTTGCCGGCGTCGGTGATGCGCGGCACGCTGGAGTAGGCCATCACCAGGAACTTCTCCTGCTCGTTGAAGGCCTGCAGCGCGAAGATGCCACCCGAGTGCGGCACGAAGATCGCTGCGGTCTTGTGCTGCTGCACCAGGCGGCGCCCGTTGATCGCGGCCTCGGCGGGCGAATACTTGTCGTCCAGCGCCACCACTTCCAGCTTGACCTTCTTGCCCTTGACCTCCAGGCCCGAGGCATTGATCTCGTCCACGGCCATCTGCACGCCCGACAGCACGTTCTTGCCATACAGCGCGGCGCCGCCCGACAGCGGGCCGGTATAGCCGATCTTGACCACTTCCTGCGCCAGCGCGGCGCCCGATGCCAGCATGGCGGCCACGGCGGTGGCGGCCAGCGGGAAGATACGGCGCATGATGTTGTGTTGCATGTCTTGTCTCCTGAAAGTACTACGTCTTGTTATGTCTGCCATGCCTTGCTGAACCGCTTGTTTGCTCCCCTCTCCCGCAAGCGGGAGAGGGAGCCCGCAATCGGTAAGGGGTACGGCATCGCGGCTACCACACGTCTACCTATCCCCCGATATACGCCTTCCGAATCCCCTCATCCATCAGCAACGTATCCCGATCCCCCTCCATCACGATCCGCCCGCTCTCGATCACATAGGCGCGATGCGCAATCCCCAGCGCCGCATACGCGTTCTGCTCCGCCAACAGCACCGTCGTGCCCGCACGGTTGATGCGCTGGATGATCTCGAACATCTGCCTGACCACCAGCGGCGCCAGCCCCAGCGACGGCTCGTCGAGCAGCAGCGCGCGCGGCCGGCTCATCAGCGCACGCCCCAGCGCCACCATCTGCTGCTGTCCGCCCGACAGCGAGCCGGCCGGATCATCCTTCTTCTGGCGCAGGATCGGGAACAGTTCATAGACCTCTTCCAGCGTCTTGCGGATACCCGCGCCATCGCGCCGGTGCACATAGGCGCCCAGCACCAGGTTCTTCTCCACGCTCATCGCCGGGAACAGCTTGCGGCCCTCGGGGCAATGCACCAGCCCCGCCTGCACGATCTGCGACGGCTTCATGCCCGACAGCTCGCGCCCGTCAAAGCGCATGCTGCCGCCGCTGATGCGGTGGATCGCGCTCATCGCCAGGAAGATCGAGCTCTTGCCGGCGCCGTTGGCGCCCAGCAGCACCACCAGCTCGCCGGCGCTGGCGTGCAGGGTGATGTTGTCGAGGGCGCGGAAGCTGCCGTACGACAGCGAAACGCGTTCAAGCTGCAACATGGTCGGCTCCCAGGTAGGCCTCGATGACATGGGGATCCTGCTGGATCTGCGCGGGCGTGCCTTCGGCGATCTTCTCGCCGTAGTTCAGCACCATGATCTTGTCGGCGAGGCGCATGATCATGTCCATCTTGTGTTCGATCAGGCAGACCGTCTTGCCATGGCGCACCATCTTGCGGATCAGCTCCGCGAGGCCGACGGTCTCTTCCGGGTTGACGCCGCCTGCCGGTTCGTCGAGCAGCAGCAGCTCCGGGTCGGTCGCCAGCGCCAGCGCAAAGGCCACCCGTTTGCGCGCCTCTTGCGTGATATCGGCGGCGACCTCGTGCGCCAGGTGCGACAGCCCGACGAAGTCCAGCGCCGCTTCGGCCTTGTCGCGGCACAAGCGCTCTTCTTCACGCAGGCGGCGCGTGTTGAACAGCACGTCGCGCAGGCCGGAGTGGGTGCGCAGGCGGTGGCCGACGATCAGGTTGTCGAGCACCGTGGCGCGGTCGAACAGCGCCGTGGCCTGGAAGGTGCGCGCCACGCCCAGGCGCGCGATCTGGTCGGCGCGCAGGCCGGCGACGTCCTGGCCCTTGAACAGGATCTGGCCGGAGCTGGGCGCATGCGTGCCCGCCACCAGGTTGAAGAAGGTGGTCTTGCCGGCGCCGTTGGGCCCGATGATGGCGTTGATATGCCCTTGCTCGAAGGTCACCGACACGTCGTGCACCGCGGTCAGGCCGCCGAATTTCTTGGTGAGGTTGCGGATCTCAAGCATGGTCGGCTCCGGCGCGGGTGGTCGGGGTCTGGACAGGGGCGGGAGCGGGCGCCGACTGCGCCAGCTTGCCGCGCCGCGCGGCCGCGGCCTTGCGCGCCTGCTTCTTCAGGTAAGAGCCGGCGATGCCGTCCGGGAAGAAGATGATCAGCAGGATCAGCACCGGGCCGAACACCAGCATGCGGTAGTCCTGCATGAACTGCAGCGACTGCGTGACCCACGGCACCAGCACCGCACCCAGCAGCGGCCCGAAGATCGTGCCGATGCCGCCCACCAGCATCGACATCACCATGTCGAAGGTCAGGTCAGTGCGGGCGATGTCCGGTCCCAGGAAGCGCACCTGGCCGGCGTACAGCGCGCCCGCAAAGCCGGCGTAGCCCACCGACAGCACGAACGACAACACCTTGGTGCGCATCAGGTTGATGCCCAGCGCCTCGGCCAGCGCGTCGCTGTTGCGCACGGCCATGAAGCTGCGGCCCAGCAGCGAGGTGACGATGCGGTGCATCAGGAAGGTGCCGATGGCCAGGAAGCACAGCACCAGGTAGTACTGGGCCTGCACGCTGTCGAACGCGACCGGGCCGATCGACGCCGGCACCGGGATGCCGATCAGGCCCACCGTGCCGTGGGTCAGGCTTTCCCACTTCTCGATCAGCAGGTAGATGATGTAGCCGATGCACATGGTGAAGATCGAGAAGTAATGGCCCTTGAGCCGCAGCGACACCACGCCGACCACATAGCCCAGCACCATGCAGACCACGCCCGCCAGCGCGAACGCCAGCCAGAACGGCACCTGGTGGTCCACGGTCAGGATGCCCAGCGTATAGGCGCCGATCGCCATGAAGCCGCCGTGCGCCAGGTTGAGCTGGCCGGTATAGCCGGTGATCAGGTTCAGCCCCAGTGTGGCGAGGGCATAGATGAATGCCAGCGTCATCACGGTCAGGTAGTAGCTGTTGGGCGTGATCAGCGGGAAGGCGATGGCCAGTGCCAGCAGCAGCATCCAGCCGGTTTTTCCTTGCAGTGCTTTCATGTCTTGCGCTCCTCAGGCTGCCTTGCCGGCAAACAGGCCCTGCGGCCGGATCGACAGGATCACCACCAGCAGCACGAAGGCGATGATGTCCTTGTAGTCGGTGGAAACGTAGAAGCCGCCGAAGCTCTCGGCCATGCCGATGATCAGCCCGCCGACGATGGCCCCGGGGATGCTGCCCATGCCACCCAGGATGATGATGACGAAGGCCTTGGTGATCACCAGGTTGCCCATGCTGGGGTAGACCAGGTTGATCGGCGCATAGAGCGTGGCGGCGATCGCGGCGAGCGCGCCGGAGATGGCGAAGACCAGCAGCGTCACGCGCGTGGCATCGATGCCGACCAGCGCTGCGCCTTCGCGGTTCTGCGCCATCGCCATGATGGTGGCGCCGGTCATGGTGCGCGTGAGGAACAGGTGCAGCAGCACCATCAGCGCAAAGGCGGCGCCGATGATCAGCAACCGCTGCAGCGGTGCGGTCAGGCCGAAGATATCGACGATCTGCCCGTACGGCGTGGGCATGCGGTGGAAGTCCGCGCCCCACAGCGCCTGCGCGCCGGCTTCCAGGAACAGCAGGATGCCGATCGCCGCGATCATGTCGTGCAGTTCGGGCGAGTTGCGCAGCGGGTGGAACACCAGCCGGTCGGCCAGCATCGACAGCGCCGCCACCACCAGCGCCGCGCCCAGCATCGCCAGCCAGTAATTCACGCCGAGCGACGTCATCAGGTAGTAGGAGACGTAGGCGCCGGCCATGTAGAACGCGCCGTGCGCGAAGTTGGGCACGTGCAGGATGCCGTAGACCAGCGTCAGGCCAAGGGCCACCAGGCTGTACACGCCGCCCAGCGTCAGGCCGTTCAGGATCTGTTGAAGGAACAATGCCACAGGGGTACCTCGTGCGGTTCGGGGAAACCAGGCACGCGCAGGCGCGGGCCGTGCGTGCTCCGTCGCGGCGGCGCCAGGCGCGGCCACGGCAAAGGAATCAGGGGGCGAGGATCAGGCGGGCGGCAAGGCGGGTGCGCGCGCCGCTGCGCGGGCGTGGCACCGTGGCCCACCGTGGTGAAGCGCGCCGTGGAAATCACGGTGCGGGTGCGCGGATGCGTGTTGCAGGTGCTGCATGGCTGTCTCCTGTGCGATGCGGCGCGATGGCCGCCCGGCAAGCCGGGACGCTGGCCGCGTCAGCATGGACGGCGGCGTTGCGAGCCGGTGACGAGGTGTCGGGAGTGTTCCCGCACGGTCGTTCGTTTTCACCGACTGTTGCATACGCTTCGCAGCATCGTCAAGGAAAGCGGGCGAGTATTCCGCACAGCGAAATAGCCGGCGGAACGTATTCGGGTATGCCCCGAGAGGGTCTACCCGCCGCCATCGACGGCGCATATGACCCCTATGTTTTCCCTACATACCGGTCCACTGCGCGGCCCCGAAGCTGTTATCAAGAGTCTTGTTCCGGACCGTCTGCCCATGAAGCGCACCACCACCATCCCGATGCCGCCACCCGACGCCGCGCACACGCTGGCGCCGGCCGATGCGCAGGCGGGCGCTGGCTGCGCCGACGACCGCAATTTCGTCACGGCGCTGGCGCGCGGCATGGAGCTGTTGCGTGCCTTCGGACCGCGGGATGACTACCTCGGCAATGCGGAGTTGTCGCGGCGCACCGGCATCCCGCGCCCGACCGTGTCGCGGCTCACCTATACGCTGGCCACGCTCGGCTACCTGACCTATATCGAGGCCATCGAGAAATATCGGCTCGGCCAGGGCGCGATGGCGCTCGGCCACCGCTATGTGGCTGGCGCCGGCATCCGCGAGATCGCGCAGCCGCTGATGCAGTCGCTGGCGTTCGCCACCGATTGCACGGTGGCGCTGGCGATGCCGGACCGGCACGCCATGGTCTACCTGGAAAGCTGCCAGCCGCGCGGCGCGCTGGTGATCCGGCTGGCGCACGGCGCGCGCCTGCCGATGGCGACCTCGGCGATCGGCCGCGCCTGGCTGGCGGGACTGGACGCCGACCACCGCGAGGCCGCGCTGGCCGAGCTGGCGCGCCACCACGGCGCGGACTGGCCCGGCGTGCGCGCCGGCATCGAACGCGCGCTGCGCGACCACGCGCGGCGCGGCTTTTGCGTGGCGCATGCCGAATGGGACCGCACTGTCAGCGGTGCCGCCGCGCCGCTGCGGCTGGCGGGCAGCAGCGAGGTGCTGGCGCTGAATATCGGCGGTGCCGCGGCGCGGCTGTCGCCGGAGATCCTGGAAGGCAACCTGGGCCCGCGCATCCGCGAACTGGCCGAGACGTTGCAATCGCGCCTGTGGCAGCCGGGCGGCGCGCGTGCGTCGGCCCGCGTTGTGTCGGCGCAGCCCGAGCCCCACTCCGAACCCTGCACCCACGCGTCCAACGACTGACGCGGCCATCCCTATTCAACGAGGAGACAACCGATGGAAGTACGCAACAAGACCGTGGTGGTGACCGGCGCCGCCACCGGCATCGGACGCGCGCTGGCGCTGGCCTTTGCCCAGGCCGGCGCGCGCGGCGTGGCGGTGGCCGACCTGAACGCGGCGGGCGCCGCCACCGTGGCCGCCGAAATCCAGGCCGCGGTGCCGGCGTGCGACGTGTTCGCGCAGGCGGTCGACGTCGCCGATGCCGCCGCGGTGCAGGGCCTGGTCGACGAAGCCACGCGCCGCTTCGGCCAGGTCGAAATCTTCTGCTCCAACGCCGGCATCATTCTGCGCAAGGGCCTGGAAGCGAGCGCCGACGACTGGCAGCGCATCTGGGAGATCAACGTGATGGCGCATATCCATGCGGCGCGCGCGGTGCTGCCGCAGATGCTGGAGCGCGGCGACGGCTACTTCGTCAACACCGTGTCGGCCGCGGGGCTGTTGTCGCAGATCGGCTCGGCGCCGTATGCGGTGACCAAGCATGCCGCCATCGGCTTTGCCGAATGGCTGTCGATCACCTACGGCGACCGTGGCATCAAGGTCAGCTGCATCTGCCCACAAGGGGTGCAGACCAATATGCTGTTCGGCGAGAAGGGCGAGCGCAAGGGCTTCCTGCAGGAAGGCTCGGTCACCGCCGAGCATGTGGCAGCGATGACGCTGGAAGGCGTGGCCGACGAGCGCTTCCTGATCTTGCCGCACCCCGAGGTGCTTGAGTACTATCGCCGCAAGGGCCAGGACTACGACCGCTGGCTGCGCGGCATGCGGCGCCTGCACGACAAGGTGATGCAGGAGTTCGGCGGCATCGCGGTGTAGGGCGCGGCAGGTTCAGACGGCGGCAGTGGCCGCCGTCTTCACATAGCGGGCGGCCACGCAGCCGCCGGCAACAGGAGGAGCACCCATGCGTTTCGGCACCCTTGCCGCGGCAATGCTTGTCACATCCGCGCTGGCCGGCGCGGCCCCCGCGCTCGCGCAGACCTGGCCCGCCAAGCCGATCCGGATCGTGGTCGGCTTCCCGACCGGCGGCGCGCCCGATACGCTGGCCCGCATCATCTCGGAAAAGATCTCGCCGTCGTGGGGCCAGCCCGTGATCGTGGACAACAAGCCCGGCGCGGGCGGCAATATCGGCGCCGAGACGGTGGCGCACGCGCCGGCAGACGGCTACACGCTGGCACTGGGCACGGTCGGCACGCACTCGATCAACGGCGCGTTGTACAGCAAGATGCAGTACGACATGGTGAAGGATTTCGCGCCGGTCATGCTGATCGCCTCGACGCCCAACGTGCTGGTGGTCAACCCCGGCGTGCCGGCGAAGACCACGGCCGAGCTGATCGCGCTGGCCAAGTCCAAGCCCGGCGCGCTGACCTTCGGCACGCCCGGCGTCGGCACCTCGCCGCACGTGGCGGGCGAGATGTTCAATTCGATGGCCGGGGTCAAGATCACGCACGTGCCCTACAAGGGTCGCGCCATGGCCATCCCCGACCTGCTCGGCGGCCATATCACGATGATGTTCGACAACCTGCCGTCGGCGCTGCCGGTGGTGCGCGAAGGCAAGCTGCGCGCGCTGGGCATTACCAGCGCGAAGCGCTCGGCTTCAGCGCCGGATATCCCGACGCTGGCCGAGCAGGGCCTGCCGGGTTTCGAGGCGGATTCGTGGTTTGCGGTGTTCGCACCGGCCAACACGCCGAAGGAGGTAGTGGCGAAGCTCAATGCTGAGTTCAACCGCATCTTCACGCTGCCGGACGTGCAGGCCAGGCTGAAGACGCTGGGGCTGGACCCGATCCTGGGCTCGCCGGAGAAGCTGGCGTCGTACCAGCGCCAGGAGATCGCGAAGTGGGCGAAGGTGGTGAAGGAATCGGGCGCGAAGGCGGAGTAAGCGTCCGCCGGTTCCCTCTGCGGCGACGGTTTGCTCCCCTCTCCCCAACCCTCTCCCGCAAGCGGGAGAGGGCGCACACAATCGGTGTGCGACCTCCACGGTTCTGTAATCCGATCCGCAACACCGCCGGTTTGCCCACAATCGATGAGCGAAGGGCCTAAGCGTCCGGCTCCACCGCCGTCCGCGCAGGCTCCACGCCATTCGTATCCCGCAACCGGCTCAGGCTGATCACCGCCCCCAGCGTCGCCACGACCGCTGCCACATACAACGCGATACGTGCCGCTCCGGTCGGCGCCAGGCTGAACAACAGCGCCACCACCGCCGTGCCGGTCGTCTGCCCCAGCAGCCGCGTGGTCGCCTGCGCCCCGCTGGCGCCGCCGCTGCGCTCCGGCGGCGTGGCGCCGATCATGGCGCGATTGTTGGGCGACTGGAAGAAACCGAAGCCCGTGCCGCACATCGCCATGCGCCAGGCAATATCCAGGCTGCTCGCATCCGGCCCCAGCGTCGCCAGCCCGACCAGCCCGCCCGCCAGCATGGCCAGCCCGACGCCGGCGAGGATGCTGGCCGGATAGCGGTCCGACAGCCGGCCCGATACCGTCGCCATCATCGCCACCATCAGCGGCCAGGGCGTGATCAGCAGCCCGGTTTCCTGCAGCGAGCGGCCCAACTGGTACTCCAGGTAGAAGGGCAGCGCCACGAAGGAGAGCATCTGCGTCATGAACGAGCAGAACGACGTGCCCACCGCCAGCGTGAAGGCGCGGCTGGCGAACAGGTCCACCGGCACCAGCGGCGCGGCCCGTCCGCGCTGGCGCCGCACCAGCAGCCAGCCCAGCACTACGGCCGCGGCCAGTCCCACGCCGCCGGCAATGCGCCAGCCGGCGTGCCCGAGCCCGTCCACGCTGAGGATAAACATGCCGAACACCAGCGCCGACAGCGCCGCGCTGGGATAGTCGAAATCGCGCGGCTGCGGCGGCGTCGCCGGCAGCGCGGTGCGGCTCAGCGCGAGCGCGAAGATCGCCACCGGCACGTTCACGGCGAACAGCCACTGCCAGCTCGCCACCGCCAGGATCAGTGCCCCGAGCGACGGACCCACGGCGATGGTCACGCCCACCACCAGCGCGTTCAGCCCGATGCCGCGGCCCAGCTTGGTGGGCGGATAGATAAATCGCACCAGCGCGGTATTGACGCTCATGATGCCGGCACCGCCGATGCCCTGCAGCACGCGCGCCGCCACCAGCATCGGCAGGTTGACCGCCAGCGCGCACAGCAGCGAGCCCACCAGGAAGGTTGCAAGCCCCGCACGGTACACGCGCTTGTAGCCGAGGATATCGCCCAGCGAAGACAGCGGCAGCAGGCACACGGTCACTGTCAGCTGGTAGGCGTTGACCACCCAGATGGTGCTGGCCGGGTCGGAGTGCAGCTCGCGCGAGATCGAGGGCAGGGCGATGTTGGCGATCGAGCCATCGAGCACGGCCATGATCAGGCCGCAGAAAACGGTGAGGATCGCCCAGGTGCGCTGTGGCTGGGGGAGGCCTTGTTCTGGCTGCATGGGGGGAAACATTGAAGACAATGCCGCGCCAGGAATAGCCAGGGTGGCGGCCAGGGCACGGCACCGCCATTATCGTCCCGCGTGGCGGCACTCGCAAATCCGCCAATTGTGGTAGGGGCCGTCGCTGCGCCGCTATCCGGCCGCCTCCCCGGCCGTCATATAGCGCTGCAGCCGTGCCTGCAGCGCTTTGGCCGCGGCCGCTGTGGCCGGTGTCCAGCCTGCGCTGCCGTCGCATAGCGCTTCCAGCGCCCGGCACTCGCCGACGATGGACTTGCGGCGCACGATCATGAAGGCGCCCGCCGTGGCGTGCGCCCAGCGCCGCAGGGCCGGCAGGTCCCGCAGTGCCACGATGCGGGCCAGTTCCGGCAGGTCGTGCCGGAGCTGGCTGCGCAGCATGGTTTCGTAGCGGCGTCGGCGTCGGCGGGGTTGCCGGTAGCGGAATCGCTATCGGAATCGGTGGAGATATCGCCATCGATAACGGCAGCCGCAGCGCCCCCCGCCATAGCCACTGGCGCGTCTCCGCTGCCAGCGCCCGTGCGCCACTCACCGCGCTGCCAATGTCCGCCAGCCCCGGCAGCCCGCGCAAGCATGCCTGCAGGTCCTGCAGCGACGCCGGCTTGGGCACGTACCCGCTGAATCCGCGCTGCTGCCAGTCTTCGGACGATTCGCTCGTGAACGCGCTGAAGGCCAGCACCGGTATGCAGGGATGCTGCGCGCGCACCGCGCTCAGCAGTTCGTGGCCGTCCATCACCGGCATGTGCATATCGGTCAGCACCGCGTCGACACGCGTGCTTTCCAGCACCGCCAGCGCCTGCTTGCCGTTGCCGACCACGATCGGCTGGCAGCCGAGCGTCTGCAGCTGCTCGGTGATCAGGGCCTGGTTCAGCGGGTTGTCCTCGGCGACCAGGATCGTCGGCGCCGCCGTTGCCGCGGCCAATGCGGGCAGTCGCTGCGGTGGTGCGTACCCGGGGGCCGGCGCCGCGCTGTCGACCGCCAGCGCCACGCACTCAAGCAGCGCGCGGTGGCTGAACGCGGTGACCTCCAGGACGCCGGGCGCGCGCTGGCGCGCACGGTGCGGGCCCTCCAGCGTGACCCACACCACCATGATCTGCGTGGCCTCGCGCAGGCTGGCAAGGGTTCCCAGCGGATACTCGTCGGTGGCCACGATGACCTGGGGCGCCTTGAAATGCAGGGTTTCCTGCACCGCGGCCAGCGAGCCCAGGACATTGGCCAGCCCGCCGCATTCAGCCACGCTTCGAGATGATCGCCGGTGCGCGCGTCCTGGCACAGCACCATCACATGGCCGCTCCGCGAATCGAGCGCCGGCGCCGGTTCCAGCGGCGCTGTCGGATCGACACCGTGAAGGCACTGCCCACGTCCTGCACGCTGTCCACCGCGATGTTGCCGCCCATCAGCTCGCACAGCCGCGCGCAGATCGACAGTCCCAGCCCGGTGCCGCCATAGCGGCTGGCGCTGACGGCATCGCCCTGCACGAACGGCTGGAACGCGCGTGCGAGCAGCGACGGCGGCGTGCCGATGCCGGAGTCGCTGACGCGGCAGACCAGCCGCTGGGTGCCAAGCTCGTCCTGGCGGATATCGCCGCTGACCGTGATGCGGCCGCTGGCGGTGAACTTGAAGGCGTTGTTGAGCAGGTTGTTGAACACCTGCACCAGTCGCGTGCGGTCGCCGATGACTTCCACGTCCAGCGACGGCGACAGGTACAGGTGGAAGCGGATGGCGCGGCCGGCCACCATCGGCGCGTAGGTCAGCGCCAGGCTTTCCACCGCATCGATGGGGCGGAAGGGTTCGTTGACCAGCCTGAGCTTGCCGGCATCGATCTTGGAGAAGTCCAGCACATCGTTGACGATGCGGCGCAATGACTCGGCGGCGGTGTCGAGCACCTTGAGCCGCGGCGCACAGGCTTCCATGCCGGCGCTGCGCGCCAGCAGTTCGAGGTTGCCCAGCAGCGCATTCAGCGGCGTGCGGATCTCGTGGCTCATCGCGGCAAAAAAGGCGGCGCGCACGCGCATCATGGCCTCGGTGGCCTGCTGCGCCGAGCGCAATTGCTCCTGCAGCGCCTGCTGCGCGTTGCAGTCCTGAACGGCGCAGAACAGCACCTCGTCGTCGCAATAGCGCGCTGGCGCGTACGTGACCTGCAGGAAGCGCTGCCCGGCCTCGCCACCTGGGGGCTGCGCGTCGGCGGCTTCCAGAGGCGCCGCGACGGTAAAGCTGGCGATGGCGGACTGGGCGGCCTGGGCGGCCTGGCCGCCCCCCGCGGCGCGGCGGAATGCCGAAGCCATCGGCCACGGCATCCGGCAGCAGGCGCTCGCGGCCGTGCAGTTGCAGCAGCGTATCGGCCAGCCGGTTGGACGTCAGCACGGCGTAGTCGCGCTGGCGCACGATGCACAGCCCGACCGGCGTGGCGCTGACCAGGATGTGGTTCATCAGTTCGCTTTCCAGCGCGCGCGAGGCTTCAGCGTGCGTGCGCCGCAGCAGGTGCCGGCTCCAGTAGCGCGCGCTCAGCACGATCGCACCCACCAGCAGCAGCATGGCGCCGAGGATGACGGCGAGTTCAGCCGCCAGCGCGGAAGCCAGCATCCGGTACGGCAGGTAGTAGGCCAGCAGCCCGAACTCCGCGCGCAACTCCTGCACCAGCAGCACGCCCGAGCGCGTGTAGTGCAGCGAGTCATGCGACATCTGGCGCGCCCGCGCGGTGACCGCCCGGACGGTGGCGTCCGCTGCCGGCCACTCGCGCGGCGAGACGTCGACCACCTCGTCGGCTTCGTTCAGCAGCGTCAGCAGGGCCGGCTCGCTGGGCCGCCGCAGTTTGGCGAGGAAGGCCTGCACCGGCACGCACGCGGCCACCAGCATGTCCGGGGTATCGCCGACATAGGCGGCGCCGGCCAGCACCATGATGGGGGAATCGTCTACCGGATGGCGCAGCGGGCCGACCCAGACCTGCTCGTCGCGCGCCGGCACGGCGTGGCCGGTGCGGTCCAGCAGCGCCTGCGTCAGCCGCGTGCGCAGCAGGGGGATCAGCGTCGGGTCGAGCGCCATTGGCGCGCGCGCGCCGGTATCTGGCTGGCTGATGACAATGGCGCTGTCTTCGTTGAGCGAGACCGCGTAGGCGCCGTGGTCGAGATCGAACGCCTGCTGCGTGGCCACGGTCGCCAGCGCGATCTGGCGCAGGCGCATGAACTGCGCCGGCAGCGTGGCACCCCAGGCGCGCCGCGTGGCGTCGGCGGCAAGCAGGTGGTAATCCTTGTGCACGGTCTCGACGTGGACGCTGGCCGCGCCGGTGCGCCGGAACGCCTCGTAGCCGGCTTCGCGCGAGGGGTCGGGAGCACGCGCGTCAGGGTAGTAGCGGATCGTCAGCACGGTGCGCCGCAGGAACGACAATTCGTTGTGCAGCAGCTGCGCGATCGAGGCCACGTACTGCGACACGTGGCTGCGGCGGTAGTCCAGGTGCTTGCACGCCACCAGGCCGGCGAGCAGGCGGGAGAACAGCACGATCGCGATCAGCACCGCGATCGTCGCTTGTCCAGTGCGCCCAGCAACTCGGTGCCGTTGCGGCATTCGCAGGTGATTTCGACGCCGGCGGTGCGCTGCAGGCAGTCGCGCAGGGCGGCCACGACCAGCGGGTGGTCGTCCGCCAGGGCGACACGTATGACTCGGTCGTGCATACCTTGGATCCTGTGTTCAAGAAGCTGACATTGGACGGCACTGGGCGCACAGTGGGGCGCGGCGTGCGCGATGCTGCCCGGCGCAGCGCACCGGTGGGATGGGGCGGCGGCCGTGTCCGGCACAGGCAGGGGAATGGCGCGGCCACGCGGGCACGACACCAGTCGGGGTGGGGGAATCATTGCAGAGCGTCTCCGGATCGGGATGGCAACCGGCCGGTTCCGGTTGCGCCAGGTCATTGCGTCATCACAAATTCCGCATTCTGGCTATGTTCCTCGCCCCGTTGAATCGTAATTCGGCTAGTTCCGGGGAGGAGGGCGGCTGGCACTGCAATGCGGGAATGGCAAGACCTGCCAGAGAGTACGGCGCCATGGCGGCGCGCCTGGCCCGGGTTTGCGCGCGATTGCATCGCCTGATCCGCGACACCGGTGCCAGGTCATTTGCCTGAAATCATTGCGGGGCGCAAAACCGCCGCGGCGGCAAGTGGATTCGGAATGACACCGGCACGCATGCCCACGCAGCCTGGCATGTCGCACAGCGGCATTTTCACGCTGCGCGTGGCAAATCGCTGTCCTAGAATGAACCTGACACGCGCCCGGCAAATGACGTGGCGCAGCATCCGGCTACGGCCAAGGTGGCGCTTGCGGCGCCCGTGGCGCGTGCACCGCTTGAGGGAATGCCATGCCCGTCTACCAATACCGCTGCGAGAAGTGCGGCCATATGTTCGAGAAAACCGAGCATCTCGCAGAACATGCCTCTTCCCATCCGAATTGCCCGAATTGCGGCAGCCAGTCCGTGCAGCACGCGCCGGCCCCGTTCGTGGCAGTGACCCAGCGCAAGAGCTGAGTCCGAACAACAATCCCTGGAGGGTCTGCGCGCCGCCGCCATGGTGCGGCGGCGCGCGACGTGCCGGAGTTGTATGACAACGGCACGCCTGTTTTCATGCGTGGCGCATGGTGTGCCACGCGCGTTCGCGCTGCGCGCAAGCGGCGATCTCAACCTTGACGGAGGATGCCATGGCTACGAGACCGTTCTCACAATTTCCCGCTGACGAGCAGCAACAGGTCACGCAGGTGTGCATGCAGGTCGGACTGGCGCCCGAGATGTTCGATATTTCCGATGAGAGCAACGGCGGCGGCGCGCGCCGTGTCAGCGTGCGCCGGGCGGGCACGGACAAGCAGAGTATCTACGAGGCCGGGCCTGGTTCGGTCTGGGTCGAGGAGTTCGAGAGCGACCTGGAATGCGGCCTGTTTGGCCAGGTGACTGCCTAGCGCGACGCCCGGGGAACCGGGCTAGTACTGCGGATGCGGGTGCCGGCGTGGCCGGCACCTTTTTTGTTGGCGCTCAGGACGCCGCGGCCTTGCACTCCAGCTGGGCGGTTCAGATGCGACTCGGTTGCGGCGCAGTGACCGCTCAGTGCCGGCCGCGTTCGCCGGTGCGCGAGACCACCGACGCGCCCGCGATCAGCTCCTTGAGCAGCGCCAGCGAGGCCGCGCCCGAGGTGCGGTACGGATCCAGTTCGGCGCGCGCCGAGAACTTCAGCAGCGTGGCGGTGTTGATGCGCGCGGCATTGACCTGGCCCATGGCCCAGCCGGCGAAGTCGCGCGTGCAGGTTTCCTCGAAATGCAGCAGCGTCACGTCGTGGTGGCGGGGATCGCGCGCGATCGCCTGGTACAACTGCGACAGGTCCTGCCGGTCGCCTTCCAGCGCCTGCAGGAACATGCCGTTGCCGTGGCACAGCACGCCGGTGATGCCGTGGCGCGGATTGCGTTCGAGGCTGGTGGCCAGGATCGCGTCGAGCAGGGCGGCGTCGATGGCCTGGCGGGCGCGGCTGGCATAGAGCAGGCGGACTAGCATGATCGTGGCGGCTCCGGTATCGGGCGTGGCTTAAGCGGCGTGAATTCTGGGCTTGATCCCGGGCGTGATCCCGGGGCGGGGCCTCTAGCCGCGGTTGTTGTTCAGCAGCGTGAGGAATTCGCGGCGCAGGCTGTCGTCCTTCAGGAACGAGCCACGCATCACGCTGTTGGTCATCTTGGCGTCGGTGTCGCGCACCCCGCGCCAGTGCATGCAGAAATGCTCGGCCTCCATCACGATGGCCAGGCCGTCGGGGTTCATCTTCTCCTGCAACAGGTCGGCCACCTGCGCCACCGCCTCTTCCTGGATCTGCGGCCGGCACATGATCCATTCGGCCAGCCGCGCATACTTGGACAGCCCGATCAGGTTGGAATGCTGGTTCGGCATCACGCCCACCCACAGCTTGCCGATGATCGGGCACAGGTGGTGCGAGCAGGCGCTGCGCACCCGCAGGGGGCCGACGATCATCAGCTCGTTGAGCTGGCCGACGTTGGGGAATTCGGTCACCGCCGGCGCCTTGGCATAGCGGCCGGCGAAGATCTCCTTCAGGTACATCTTGGCAACCCGGCGCGCGGTTTCCTGCGTGTTGTGGTCGTTGTCGACATCGATCACCAGCGCGCGCAGCACGTCTTCCAGGCGCGCCTGCACTTCGGCCTGCAACTGTTCCATCTCGCCCGGCTCGAGGTAGGGCGCGATATTGTCGTTGGCGTGGAAGCGCTCCTGCGCGGCCTGCAGCCGGGCGCGGATGCGGGACGAGACGCTGGGGGCCGCGCCATGCTCCTTGCCGTGGGCGTGGTCTTCGGCCGGGGTGAATTCCTTCGCGCGGCGCGCCGCGTCCTTGCTGGTCATGAGTCGGGGTGTCCGGATTGCATTGAGAGCTGCCAGAGGCTTGCACTGCGCGCGGCGGCGCCGCCGCACGGGTGTGCCGGGTCCACTATATGGCAGATGCAATGGCCGAACAACCCGCCACGGAAGCCGCCATGCGGGCGGCGGTGGGCCGGATGCGCCACAAGCGCACACCCTTCCGTGAATAGTTCATGACATCGCTCAAGCCCACGCCGCACGACGCCGACAAGCGCACATAATGTCTGCACACGTCAGGCGGCCCGTTGAAGGCCGCCGGCAACCGGCCGCTGCATCGGGCGGCCTTACTCTTGTCGGGACAAAGAGACCATGGCGATTGCCTTTCCATGCAGCAGCCTGATGCTGCTCCATGTCGTGACGGTGCCGCTGCCGGCGGCGCCGGTGGAAACGGGCGTGGCGGAACACCACGCCAGCGCGGCACGCCTGGCAGCGCCCGGCCTGCGCCGGCCGCTGCTGCCGGCAGCACGCACGCCGGCCGCCACCGGCACCCCTACCGCCTGAGACCGCCGCTTACCAGAGCAGCAACGCCAGCGCCGGCAGCATCGCTGCCGGCACGACCACGGCCCCCACGCGCAGGAACTGGCCGGCGCTGATCATATGTCCTTCGCGCCGCAGCGCGGTCAGCCACAGCAGCGTGGCCAGCGACCCCGTCACGGACAGGTTGGGGCCAAGGTCGATGCCGACCAGCACCGCGCCGGTGACGGCGTGCGACGCATGCCCGGCCGCCAGCGCCGACGCGGCGATCAGTCCGGCCGGCAGGTTGTTGGCGATATTGCTCGCCAGCGTCACCACCGCGCCCACCGCCAGCAGCGCGCCGGCGCCGCCATGGCGCGACGCGGCCTCGACCGCGTCAGCCAGGTGGCGGATCACCACGGTCTGCTCCAGCGCCGCGACCAGCACGAACAAGCCCGCCACCATCGGCAGCACGCCCCATGGCACCTCGCGCAGCGCCGGCGCCAGCAGCCCGCGCCGCGTGGCGCAGACCAGCAGCAGCGTCGCCACGCCCGCCGCGAAGGTGGGCCAGCCGAGGTCGCTGCCGCGCAGCGAGGCGACCAGCAGCGCGATGCCGGTCAGCACGATGCCCAGCGCCGTCAGCCAGGCCTGCAGCGACAGCGGCGGCACCGGCACATCGTGTTCGATCGGCTCGGACAGCGCCTCGCGCTGCGTCCACCACAGCGCGGCCAGCGTGGCCAGGATGGCGACCAGCGACGGCAGCGCGAAGCTCGCCAGCCAGCCCGCCAGCGGCGGCATGCGCTCGCCGAAGATCACCAGGTTGGCAGGGTTGGAGATCGGCAACACGAAGCTGGCCGCGTTGGCGATAAAGGCGCACGCATACAGGTAAGGCAGCGGATGCCGGACCCGCGCCGCGCGCGTGGCGGCGAGTACCGCGGGCGTGAGCACCACCGCGGTGGCATCGTTGGACATGAATGCCGTCACCAGCGTGCCGAAGCCGTACACCAGCAGGAACAGCCGCAGCGCCGAACCGCGCGCCTGGCGCACCGCCAGCGCAGCGACGTGGTCGAACAGCCCGGTCTTGCGGGCCAGTTCGGAGATTAGCATCATGCCGGCGAGAAACAGGTACACGTCATAGCCGCGCATCACCGCCGCCAGCGCGTCGGGCAGCGCCAGCAGGCCGGTTACGCACAGCAGCAGGGCGCCGGCGGCGGCCCAGAAGGCCTCGGGCAGGCGAAAGGGGCGGAACAGGACGCCGGCCGTGGTCAGCGCGGCGACCGACCAGATCAGCAACGGGCTGTGGCTGGGCATCGGTATTGTTATTCTGGTGGTGGATGGGACTACAGGCTGGGGTCGGCGGGCGCGCCGGGCGTCGCTTGCGGCGCGGCGCCAGGGGCGGCCAGGCCGATCGCCTCACTGGTCACCGGTGTCGGCGCGGGCTGGTTGCTGGCGACCGGATCCGCTGCCGGCGGCGGGAAGCCAAGCGAGGCGATGCCGCGGTTGCCGTTGGCATACTCCGCATACATCCAGTCATCGCCCACGCGCACCACGCCGGCCGGCGCCTGCGCCTCAGGCACTGGCACGCCGGCGAGGCGGCCTTCCATGTAGGCGCCCCAGACCGGCAGCGCGGTGGTGGCGCCGAACTCATGCTCGCCCAGACTGCGGTTGTCGTCATAGCCCATCCACGCCACCGTGACCACGCCGCCGGCATAGCCGGCGAACCAGCCGTCGACCGAGTCGTTGGTGGTGCCGGTCTTGCCGGCCACGTCGTCGCGGCGCAGGTAGCGGCGCACGTCCGTGCCGGTGCCGTCGTCGACCACGCTGCGCAGCAGGCTGTCCATCACGAAGGCATTGCGCTCGCTGATCACGCGCGGCGGCGCCGTGCCCTCGGCCCCCTGCCCGTTGCCGGCGGAGAACAGCACGTTGCCTTCGCTGTCCGTGATGCGCTCGATCAGGTAAGGCTCGACGCGGTGGCCGCCGTTGGCGAACACGCCGTAGGCCGCCGCGAGTCGCAGCGGCGAGGTGGTGCTGGTGCCCAGCGCCAGCGGCAGGTAGCGCGGCAGCCGCTTGGGCGAGAAGCCGAAGCGGCTGGCGAACTCCACCGCATACGGGATGCCGATGGCCTGCAGCGTGCGGATGGCAGGCAGGTTGCGCGATTCGGCCAGCGCCTGGCGCACGGTGATGGGCCCGACGAAGCGGCCATCGTCATTGGACGGCTGCCAGCGCGAGCTGTTGGCCAGCGGCGCATCGTTGATCACCGTGCCGGGCGATAGCCCGTGCTCAAGCGCCGCCGCATAGACGAAGGGCTTGAAGGTCGAGCCCGGCTGGCGCAGCGCCTGGGTGGCGTGGTTGAAGCGGCTGGCGGCAAAGTCGGTGCCGCCCACCATCGCCTCGATCGCGCCGGTGGCGCAGTCCAGCGACACCAGCGCTGCCTGCGGTCCCTGCGCCAGCGTCTTGATGGACTTGCGGTGGCGGCGCGCGTAGCCTTCGAGCCCGCCATGCACCGCGTCGTAGGCCAGCGTCTGGCGCACCGACGACACCGTGGTGTAGACGTTCAGGCCGCGCGTATATGCCTCGTCGCCAAAGCGGTCGCGCGCCAGCTGGCGCGCCAGTTCGGCCACGTACTCGGCATGGCCGGCGAAGCTGCCGGGGCTGTCATTGGAGATGGCGAGGCGCGCGGCGCGGGCCTCGCGGTATTCGTCTTGGCTGATCATGCCCAGCGCCAGCATGCGGCCCAGCACATATTCCTGGCGCCGCTTGGCGCGCGGGAAGTTGACCACCGGGTTCATGGTCGACGGTGCCTTGGGCAGCCCGGCCAGCATCGCTGTCTCGGCCAGCGACAACGCGGCCAGCGGCTTGCCGAAATACGCATGCGCGGCGCTGCCGAAGCCATAGGCATGCTCGCCCAGGTAGACCTGGTTCATGTACAGCTCGAGGATGCGGTCCTTGGACAGCGACTGGTCGATGCGCCAGGCCAGCAGCATTTCATACCACTTGCGTGCCAGCGTCTTTTCGCGCGACAGGTAGAAGTTGCGCGCCACCTGCATGGTGATGGTCGACGCACCCTGCGCGTAGCCCTGGCCCAGGTTGGCCAGCGCCGCGCGCAACACGCCGGGGATATCGACGCCCTCGTGCTGGTAGAACTGGTCGTCCTCGGCCGCCAGCAGTGCCTTGACCATGCGCGTGGGAATCTGCTCGAAGGGAATGAACTCGCGGTGCTCGCTGCCGAATTCGCCGATCTGCACGTTGTCGCTGGTGTAGATCCGCAGCGGCACGTCGGGCCGGTAGTCGCGCAGGGCGTCAACGGGAGGAAGCTGCCGCAGGCTCACCACCGCGGCAAAGCCGGCAAGCAGGAAGCCGGCCGCAGCCAGCGCCAGCGCGGCGCCGCCTGCCTTGACTGCGATTTTTTTCATGCGCGCATTCTACCCGCTGGCCGTGGCGTCGTAGCGGTTATCGGGCCGCGGCCAGCGGCAGCGGGCTGCCGTCCTCGTCGTGTTCGACCGGCGCTGCGGGAGCTGCGGATAATGGCGGTAATGCCGGCGCTCCCTCGGGCTGCGCCACCCGGACGGGCAACCGGGCCTCGCTGTTTTGCTGCGCGAATTCGCACAGCGCCAGCCAGGTTTCCTCGCACTCGACGATAGTGAAGTGATCCGTGCCTGGCATGGTCTGCAGCGCCACTGGCCCGGGCCAAGCCGCCATCAGCCGTTCGGAGCACACGTGCGGCACCACCTCGTCGGTTTCCGCCAGCAGCACCTTGGTGCTCTGCACGACCTTCTTGCAGTGCGAGATCGAATCGAAATGGTGGCGCATCAGCTGGCGCAGCGGCACCAGCGGGAAACGCTTGCCCACCAGTTCCAGCAGCGAGTCGTAGGGCGTGATCAGCTGCAGGCTCTCGAATTCCTGCAGGTCCGCCAGCTGGATCGCGACGCCGGTGCCCAGGCTGCGGCCCACCACATGCACGCGGGTGTCGGAAAAGACACGCCGCACATGCAGCAGGAATTGGCTCGCATCGGCCACCGCGGCGGCCTCGGATGGACGGCCGTCGGAATGGCCCAGCCCGCGGTAGTCGTAGGTGGCGAAGCCCATGCCGGCCGGCAGCCAGCGCGCGTATTGCAGCGTTTCAAGCACGTCCTCGCCGCGCCCGGGCAGGTAGAACAAGAGGTCGCGCACGCTGTCGCCGGGCGCCTGGTAGATGTAGCCGCGCACGACGCCGCCGGGGATCCGGTGCGAATAGCCGATGATGCCGTCGGGCAGGTCGCGCGGCGGGCGCCGGCGCGCGTCGAACAGCAGCCGTTCCTGGTTGAGCGTCAGGTAGGTCCAGTAGCTGGCGAAGCCGCCGGCGGTGATCAGCGCGGCCGCCAGCGCGCGGCGGGTGGGGAATTTCATGGCTCGTCCACGGTGTCGCGGCCTGGCGTGGCGCCCCCGGGCGCCGGCCTTGCCGCCTAGCCGCGCAGCCTACCTCATTTTTGTCAGGCGCGAGGCCGCAGCGCAAGCCAGCCGGCGCAGTTCTTGTACGATATGCCTCATTCAGGCGCGCGCACCCCCACACCGGCGACGCGCATACGGAGCTGACAGGCATGAGCGAGCAGAAGCACGAGCAGTACCGCGCCGAAGAGGCGCAGGCAATGGAACGCGTAGTCGCGGCGACGCGGCAGGTCCAGGTGGCATTCACCGCGCTGCAGGCGCACTATCCGCCGCAGGGCAGCGGCAAGCCGTCCAAGCTCGCACTGCAGACCTTCGATGCGGCGCTGCAGGCGCTGGAGGACGCGCAGGCCGCGTTCGACGAGATCCTGAACGACCTGCTCGACGAAAAACGCTGACGGCGCGGGCCCGGGCGGCCAGGGCTGATACAGGGGCCCCGCCCTGTGCTATGGTTGCCGGATAACAGCCGCCCAGCCTGCCGCAGCACACGCCTGCGCGTACACGACACGGGACGGCAGGGCAGCGGCCGCCTAGCCTTTTGCGATGCGCGCCGCCTGCCAGCACAGGAGACCCGCCGTCATGCATCGTGCCGCCCGTTCTGCTGACCATCCTGCCGCCGACGCTGCGCTCCAGGCCGTCGACCCGGCCGACGCCGACCGCGCCGGCCTGATCGCCCGCTCCCATGCGCGCTCGGCCGGCTTCGGACTCGACGCGCGCCATGCGCCCGACTTCGACATCGTCGGCACGCGCGCATTGGGCGAACTGGTCGATGCCAGCCGCGACCTGTACCGCCATGCGCTGCCGGTGATGGAGACCCTGCACGCGCAGATCGCCAATACCGATAGCATGGTGCTGCTGACCGACAGCAGCGGCGTGATCCTGCACAGCCTGGGCGACGGCGATTTCGTCGCGCGTGCCCGGCGCGTGGCACTGGCGCCGGGCGTGTCGTGGGCCGAGCCCAGCAAGGGCACCAACGCCATTGGCACCGCGCTGGCCGAGGCCCGTCCCACCATCATCCACGCCAGCGAGCACTTCCTGCAGGCCAACCACCAGCTCACCTGCTCGTGCGCGCCGATCGCCGGCCCGACCGGCGCGATCCTGGGCGCGCTCGACGTCAGCGGCGACCAACGCGGCTTCCATCGCCACACCATGGCGCTGGTGCGCATGTCGGCGCAGATGATCGAGAACCACCTGTTCGCCAACCATTTTCCGGAGGCGGTGCTGGTGCGCTTCCATACGCGCCCGGAGTTCGTCGGCACGCTGTTCGAGGGCATGGCGGCGTTCACGCCCGACGGGGCCTTCCTCGCCGCCAACCGCAGCGGGCTGTTCCAGCTCGGGCTGGCGCCGCAGGCGCTGGCGCTGTCTGGATTCGCCGAGCTGTTCGGCCTGCCGGTGCGCATCGCGATGCAGGCGCGCGCCACTTCGGCCGGATCGCTGCAGGTGCTGACGCTGCCGAGCCGGGTACAGGTGTTCGCGCGCGTCGAATACCTGGCCGCCCCGGTGACGGTGCGGCAGCCGGTCGCCGACGACCCGTTGCCGCCGGCGCTGGCCGCGCTCGATACCGGCGATGCCGCCGTGGCCGCGGTGCTGCGCCGGGTGCGCAAGGTCTGCGGGCGCGATATCCCCATCCTGGTCCAGGGCCGCACCGGCACCGGCAAGGAATGGCTGGCGCGCGCCATCCACGCCGCCTCGCCGCGCGGCAACGGGCCTTTTGTCGCCGTCAACTGCGCGGCCATCCCCGAGTCGCTGATCGAGGCCGAGCTGTTCGGCTACGAAGAGGGCGCCTTTACCGGCGCGCGTCGCCGCGGCTGCGTCGGCAAGCTGGCGCAGGCGCATGGCGGCACGCTGTTCCTCGACGAGATCGGCGACATGCCGCTGGCGCAACAGGTGCGGCTGATGCGGGTGCTGCAGGAGCGCGCGGTCACGCCGCTGGGCGGTGCGCGTGCGGTGCCGGTTGATGTGCGGGTGGTCTGTGCCACCCACCGGGACCTGCGGGCGATGATTGCCGAAGGTTCCTTCCGCGAGGATCTCTACTACCGCATCAATGCGCTGGCCGTGACGCTGCCGTCGCTGTGCGAACGCAGCGACCTGCCGCTGCTGGTGGAGCGCATCTTGCAGCGGCAGCGGGAAGAGGGTGGCACGGAGATTCCGTTGCAGGTTGGCGCTGAAGTGCTGGCGATGCTGCGGCGGCATCCGTGGCCGGGCAATATCCGGCAGCTTGCCAATGTGTTGCGGACGGCGGCGATCCTGGCGGAAGGGGAGGCGGAGATCGGCTGCGAGCACCTGCCGGAAGGGTTTGACCAGGAGTGTGACGACGACGCGGAACGCTGTGCGGAAACGCCGGCTGCGCAGTCAGCGCCAGCGACCGGAACAGCGGCAGCTGCCGGGCGCATGCGCGACTGGGAAGCGGGCGTCATCCGCCAGGCGCTGGCGCGGCATGGTGGCAATGTCAGTCATGCCGCGCGCGAGCTGGGGGTGTCGCGCAATACGATCTATCGGAGGTTGAAGGAAGGGCTGGATGACGAGCCGGGGTTGGAGGGCTGAGGCTTCGCGCAAGCGCTGATGCGGTTCATCTCCCGCCGGTTTGCTCCCTCTCCCGCTTGCGGGAGAGGGAGCACCCAGTTGGCTAGCGCGAAGCATGAGGCAGGTCACAACTCCGGCTGCGCCGCCAGCCACGTCGCTTCCTCCTCACTGAACAACTCCGACCGCGTCAGAAAGCGCTTGCCCGTCGGCCCCTCCAGCGAAAACATCCCGCCCGCCCCCGGCACCACGTCGATCACCAGCCGCGTGTGCTGCCAGTACTCGAACTGCGCGCGCGTCATGTAGAAGGGCGCGCCGCCGATCTCGCCGAGGCACACATCGGCCTGCCCCACCAGCAGTTCGCCGGCCGGGTAGCACATCGGCGCGCTGCCGTCGCAGCAGCCGCCGGACTGGTGGAACATCAGCGGGCCATGCCGCGCGCGCAGTTGCGCGATCAGCGCGAGCGCGGCCGGCGTCGCAACCACTCGCGCAACGGGCACATCGGCCGAAACAGGAACAGGTGATGGCATGGCCGCGCTCCCGTCAGGCCGCCAGGTCCAGCACCACGCGCCCTTCGATCTTGCCCGCGCGCAGTCGCCCGAACACATCGTTGATATCGTCGAGCTTCGCGGTCGACACCGTGGCCTTGACGTCGCCATGCGCGGCGAAGTCCAGCGACTCCTGCAGATCGCTGCGCGTGCCGACGATCGAGCCGCGGATGGTGATGCCCTTGAGCACCACGTCGAAGATCGGCGTGGCGAACTCGCCCGGCGGCAGGCCGTTGAGCGCGATCGTGCCGCCGCGGCGCACCATTCCGATGGCCTGCGAGAACGCGATCGGCGACACCGCGGTCACGAGCACGCCATGCGCTCCGCCGATCTCTTTCTGCAGCCACGCGGCAGGATCGGTAGTGCGCGCGTTGACGGTCGCCTCCGCGCCGAGCCGGCTTGCGAGTGCGAGCTTCTCGTCATCGATGTCCACCGCGGCCACGCGCAGCCCCATCGCCCGCGCATACTGCACGGCCACGTGGCCCAGGCCGCCGATGCCGGAGATCACCACCCACTGGCCCGGCCGCGTATCGGTGACTTTCAGGCCCTTGTAGACCGTGACGCCCGCGCATAGGATCGGCGCGATTTCGACAAAGCCGATCTTGTCGGGCAACAGGCCCACGTAGTTGGGATCGGCAACGACATATTCACCGTAGCCGCCGTTGACGGAATAACCGGTATTCTGCTGCTTCTCGCACAACGTCTCCCAGCCCTGCAGGCAGTGCTCGCAATAGCCGCAGGCACTGTACAGCCAGGGCACGCCGACGCGGTCGCCTTCCTTCACGCGGGCGACGCCGCTGCCGACGGCAGAGACAAAGCCCACGCCTTCATGGCCGGGGATAAAGGGCAGCGTGGGTTTGACCGGCCAGTCGCCGTCGGCGGCGTGCAGGTCGGTGTGGCAGACACCGGAGGCCTCGATCTTCACCTGGATCTGGCCGGGGCCGGGTTGCGGAACAGGAACTTCATCGATCGTCAGCGGCGCGCCGAACTCTCGCACCACCGCAGCTTTCATCATGGCAGGCATCTCGACTCCTTGAATGACTCCCTGATCGGGTTGGCCCCGCGCCCGCGGGGCTCAATCCAATCATGGCACGCACACGGCAGCGTGCCTTGCGCATCGTCAGAAAAATCCGAGCGCGTTGGGGCTGTAGCTCACCAGCAGGTTCTTGGTCTGCTGGTAGTGGTCGAGCATCATGCGATGGTTTTCACGGCCGATGCCGGACTGCTTGTATCCCCCGAATGCGGCATGCGCCGGGTAGGCGTGGTAGCAGTTGGTCCACACGCGGCCAGCCTGGATGCCGCGCCCCATGCGGAATGCGCGCGCGCCGTCACGCGTCCACACGCCTGCGCCCAGGCCGTAGAGCGTGTCGTTGGCGATCGCCAGGGCTTCTTCCTCGTCCTTGAAGGTCGTCACCGACACCACCGGCCCGAAGATCTCTTCCTGGAAGATGCGCATCTTGTTGTGGCCGGCAAATACCGTCGGCTTCACGTAGTATCCGCCGGCGAGGTCGCCGTCCAGCGCATTGCGCTCGCCGCCTGTCAGGCACTGCGCGCCTTCCTTGCGGCCCAGGTCGATGTACGACAGGATCTTCTCGAGTTGTTCGGCCGATGCCTGCGCGCCGATCATGGTGCCCTTGTCGAGCGGATGCCCCTGGCGGATCGCCGCCACGCGCTTGAGCGCACGCTCCATGAAGCGGTCGTAGATCGATTCCTGGATCAGCGCGCGCGACGGGCAGGTGCAGACCTCGCCCTGGTTCAGCGCGAACATGGCGAAGCCTTCCAGCGCCTTGTCAAAGAAGGCGTCGTCGGCGGCCAGCACGTCCTCGAAGAAGATATTGGGCGACTTGCCGCCCAGTTCCAGCGTCACCGGGATCAGGTTCTGCGAGGCGTATTGCATGATCAGCCGCCCGGTGGTGGTTTCGCCGGTAAAGGCCACCTTGCTGATGCGCGGGCTCGATGCCAGCGGCTTGCCGGCCTCCAGGCCAAAGCCGTTGATCACGTTGACCACGCCCGGCGGCAGCAGGTCGCCGATCAGCTCCATCAGCACCAGGATCGAAGCGGGCGTTTGCTCGGCGGGCTTGAGCACCACGCAGTTGCCGGCCGCCAGTGCCGGCGCCAACTTCCACGTGGCCATCAGCAGCGGGAAGTTCCACGGGATGATCTGGCCGACCACGCCCAGCGGCTCGTGGAAGTGGTAGGCCACGGTGTCGCCGTCGATTTCGGAGATGCCGCCTTCCTGCGAGCGGATGCAGCCGGCGAAGTAGCGGAAGTGGTCGACCGCCAGCGGCAGGTCGGCGGCGCAGGTCTCGCGCACCGGCTTGCCGTTGTCGATGGTCTCGGCCACGGCCAGCAGCACCAGGTTGGCTTCGATGCGGTCGGCGATGCGGTTCAGGATATTGGCGCGCTCGGTGGTGGAGGTGCGCGCCCAGGCGGCCTTGGCGGCGTGCGCGGCGTCCAGCGCGGCATCGACATCCTGCTGGTTGGAGCGCGGCACGCGCGTGAACGGCTTGCCGGTGATCGGCGTGATCGACTCAAAGTACTCGCCGCCGGCGGGCGGCACCCAGGCGCCGCCGATGTAGTTCTCGTACTGCTGCTTGTAGGGGTTGCTGACGCCCAGCTGGGCGATTTCCGCCATGTTCATGTCTCGCTCCGTTCGTTGATCTGTGTGGTGTCGTCACGGCCTCGCGCCGTGCGCACGGCAGACAGATCGCAAGAGGTGTGCCGGAGCGAGAACCGGCGTAAAACTGGCGGAAGAACGGGGAAAACGCGGTGGCGGGCGCTTGTGCCCGCGCCGGATGTGTCACGCAGTAGCAGCGCTGTGCCAGCGCGTGACACCGGGGTGTTCCAGAATGGAACACCCGCTCGTCAGGCCTTGGGCCGGGCCGATGCCGGGTCGTACGGCGCGCGCAGGTGCACGCGCGCGGGCAGCAGCTCGCCCGCCAGGTCGACGTGGTAGCGGCCGCCCTCGATCCACGCGGCGTCGGCGGGCCCGTGCGTGCGTGCCAGCAGCACCATGCCGACCGGGCAGCCCAGCGTATGGCCGAAGGCGGCGGAGCTGAGCGCGCCCACCGCGCGTACGCTGCCGTCGGGCGCGGTGCGCAGTACCGCCTCGCCGCCCCACAGCATCGCGTCGCGCGCGCCATCCACCGTGATCACCACCATGCGGCGCGTCGGCACTGCCCCGCGCAGCTTCAGCAGCGCCTCGCGCCCGCGGAAGGGGATGCCGCTGGCCAGTTTGCAGGCAAACGACAGCCCGGCTTCGAACGGGTTGACCGACGGCGACAGCTCGCGTCCCCACGCACGGTAGCCTTTCTCCAGCCGCAGCGATTCGATCGCGTAGTAGCCGGCATTGACCAGGCCCAGGCCGCGGCCGGCATCAAGGAGGGTCTCATAGACGCCGACGGCGAACTCCACCGGCACGTACAATTCCCAGCCGAGTTCGCCCACATAGGTCAGCCGCGTGGCGCGCACCGTGGCGTAGCCCAGGTCGATCTCGCGCGAGGTGCCGAACGGAAAGCCCTCGTTGGAGAAGTCCGCGCGCGATACCTTTTGCAGCAACGCGCGCGAACGCGGCCCCATCACCGCCAGCACCGCGTACTGGCCGGTGACGTCGACGATCACGCAGCGCTGGTGCGCCGGGATCAGCCGCTCGATATAGCTGAAGTCGCGCGTGGTCTGCGCCGAGCCGGTAACGACGAGGTACTGGTCGTGCGCCAGCCGCGTCACGGTCAGGTCCGATTCATAGGTGCCGCGCTCGTTGAGCATTGCAGTGTAGACGGTCTGGCCCGGCGGCACCGCCATGTCGTTGCTCATCACCGTCTGCAGCACGGCCTCCGCGTCGGCGCCCTTGACGATGTACTTGGAGAACGAGCTCATGTCGAACAGCGCCACGCCTTCGCGGCAGGCGCGGTGCTCGGCGCCGCTCCACGGCAGCCAGTTCTGCTGGCCGAAGGAATAGCGGATCTCCGGCGACTCCCCGGGCGGGGCAAAGAAGTTGGGCCGCTCCCAACCCATCTTGCTGCCGAAGCTGGCGCCGGCCTCGCGCAGCTGGGCATACAAGGGGGAACGGCGGAAGGGCCGCGCGGTTTCCAGCTCGCGGTTGGGCCACGGCATCGCATAGTGCAACCCCAGCGTTTCCTTGACATGGTCGTGCAACCAGTTCTGGTTGCCGTTGAAGCCGGCAAAGCGGCGGCGCCTGGTCAAGGAACTGACGCTGTTCCGCCGCGAAGCACTGTCCGGCAGCAATGCCGCCATGCCCGACTCCACCCGCGAGCACCGCGCCATCGTCTCGGCCATCGCGGCGCGCGACGGCGAACTGGCGGCGCGCCTGATGCGCGAGCACGTCGAGCGCGGCCGCGCGCGCATGCATGCAGCCGTGGACCCCGGCAGCGCGGACAAAGGGGCCGCCGCCTGAATCTCAACGGCCGGCGGCAACCGCGCCGCCCGGCCCAACCCGAGCCACCTGATCTCCCGGACAACGCCCTCGCACAGGACCGCCACCATGCCCGATACCAATGCCCGCACCATCACCGTCAACCAGCGCACCTACCGCTGGATGCAGCAGCCCGTCGTGGTGGTCTGTGTCGACGGCTGCGAGTTTGACTACCTGGGGGCCGCCGCCGCCAGCGGCCGCGCGCCCTACCTCAAGCGGCTGCTGGCAGCCGGCTCCGCCTTCCGCGGCGCCTGCGTAGTGCCCACTTTCACCAATCCCAACAACCTGTCGATCGTCTGCGGCGCGCCGCCTGCGGTGCACGGCATCTGCGGCAACTACTTCTTCGACCGCAGCGCCAACGGCGGGCGCGGCGAGGAAGTGATGATGAATGACCCCAAATACCTGCGCGCCGGCACCATCCTGGCCGCCTTTGCCGAGGCCGGCGCTAGCGTCGCGGTGGTGACCGCCAAGGACAAGCTGCGCCGCCTGCTCGGCCATGGCATGCAGGGCATCTGCTTCTCATCGGAGAAGGCTGACCAGGCGACCGTTGAGGAGAATGGCATCGACGGCGTGCTCGAGCTGGTCGGCATGCCGGTGCCGGATGTGTACAGCGCGGAGCTGTCGGAATTCGTCTTCGCCGCCGGTGTGCGGCTGATGGAAACGCGCCGCCCCGACCTGATGTACCTGTCCACCACCGATTACATCCAGCACAAGTTCGCCCCCGGCTCGGACGGCGCCAACGCCTTCTACGCGATGATGGACAAGTACCTGGCGCGGCTCGACGAACTGGGCTGCGTGGTCGCGCTGACTGCCGACCACGGCATGAACGCCAAGCACGACGACGCCACCAAGGCACGCAACGTGATCTACCTGCAGGACCACCTCGACGCCTGGCTCGGCCGCGGCCTGGAGGAGGGCGGTGCGCGCGTGATCCTGCCGATCACCGATCCCTACGTGGTCCACCACGGCGCACTCGGCTCCTACGCCACGGTCTACCTGCCCGAGGATGTCGATCGTGACGCGATCAAGGCAAAGCTGTCCGACCTGCAAGGCGTGGAAAGCGTGCTCGATAACGCCGAGGCCTGCGCGCGCTTTGAACTGCCGCCCGACCGCGTCGGCGACCTCGTGGTGACCAGCGACAAGCACGTGGTGCTCGGCACCAGCCGCAGCCGCCACGACCTGTCCGGGCTGGATGCGCCGCTGCGCTCGCACGGCGGCGTGTCGGAGCAGACCGTGCCGCTGGTGTTCAACCGCGCCACGGCCGGCATCGCGGGCAAGCCGGTGCTGCGCAACTTCGACATCTTCGACGTGGCGCTCAATCATCTGCACTGAGCCGCATTGACACGTACTGACCGGAGCAGACCCATGAACGCCCCCCAATTTCCCGCTGGCGCCGTCAGCCCCCATTTCCGCGCCGAGGCGCTGCGCATCGACGGCCAGAAGATCGTGCGCGAACGCGTGATCGAAGTGCGCAACCCGTATGACGGCTCGCTGGTCGGCACCGTGCCCAAGGCCACGCTTGAGGACGTGCGCCGCGCCTTCGAGGCCGCGCACGCCTACCGTTCCACGCTGACACGCTACGAGCGCGCCGCCATCCTGAACCGGGCTGCCGCGCTGCTACGCTAGCGCACCGAGGAAGCCTCGGACCTAATCACGCTGGAGTCCGGCCTCTCAAAGAAGGACTCGCTCTACGAGATCGGCCGCGTGGCCGACGTGCTCGGCTTTGCCGCCACCGAGGCGCTGCGCGACGACGGCCAGATGTTCTCGTGCGACCTGACCCCGCACGGCAAGAAGCGCCGCGTGATGACGCAGCGCGAGCCGCTGCTGGGCGTGATCTGCGCCATCACGCCGTTCAACCACCCGATGAACCAGGTCGCGCACAAGGTCGCGCCGTCGATCGCCACCAACAACCGCATGGTGCTCAAGCCCTCGGAGAAGGTGCCGCTATCGGCTTACTACCTGGCCGACCTGCTGTACGAGGCCGGACTGCCGCCGCAGATGTTCCAGGTGGTCACCGGCGACCCGCGCGAGATTGCCGACGAGCTGATCACGCACCCGTCGGCGGACCTGGTGACCTTCACCGGCGGCGTGGCGATCGGCAAGTACATCGCCAGCAAGGCCGGCTACAAGCGCGTGGTGCTGGAGCTGGGCGGCAACGATCCGCTGATCGTGCTTGACGATGCCGACCTGGACCGGGCTTCGGACCTGGCGGTGCAGGGCTCGTACAAGAACTCCGGCCAGCGCTGCACCGCGGTCAAGCGCATGCTGGTGCACGAGGCCGTGGCCGCGCGCTTCACCGAACTGGTGGTCGAGAAGACCCGCGCGTGGAAATACGGCGACCCGATGGATCGCCGCGTCGACATGGGCACCGTGATCGATGCCGAGGCCGCCGCGCTGTTCGAGGCGCGTGTCAACGAGGCGGTGGCGCAGGGCGCGCGGCTGCTGGTGGGCAACCAGCGCAGCGGCGCCAGCTATTCGCCCACGGTGCTGGACCGTGTGGATCCGTCGATGACCGTGGTGCGCGAAGAAACCTTCGGGCCGGTGTCGCCGCTCATCACGTTCCGTGATGTGGACGACGCCATTCGCATCTCCAACGGGACTGCGTTCGGGCTGTCGTCCGGGGTGTGCACCAATAATATCGAGGCGTTCACCAGGATCGCCAATTCGTTGCACGCCGGCACGGTGAACCTGTGGGAAGTGCCGGGCTACCGCATTGAGCTGACGCCATTCGGCGGTATCAAGGATTCGGGGCTGGGCTACAAGGAAGGGGTGCAGGAGGCGGCCAAGAGCTTTACTAACCTGAAGTCGATTACGCTGCCGTGGGGGTGAGCTGCTGAGTAGGAGCCAAGGCTGCCGCTGGTTTGATCCCCTCTCCCGCCTGCGGGAGAGGGAGCACGCAATCGGTGGCTGGTAGCCCATGGCCCTTGGCACACCACGCGACTTGCTGCGCTAGAATCAGCCCCACTTCCTGACCCTCCCGGAGTCCCCGTGCTCGCCGAACAACGGCAGAAATACATCCTCGACCTGCTGTCCGCCACCGGCGCCCTGGCCATCAGCGAACTGGTCGCCGAACTCGACGTCTCGCGCGAAACCATCCGCCGCGACCTCAATACCCTGGCCGCACGCGGCCTGCTGGTGCTGACCCACGGCGGCGCGCTGGCCTCCGACCGCACTGAGCCCGACACCCAGACCCGCGCCGCGGTCAATGCCGAAGGCAAGCGGGCCATCGGCGTGCGCGCGGCCGAGCTCGTGCGCGATGGCGCCTCGCTGATCCTGGACTACGGCACCACCACGCATGCGGTGGCCCAGGCGCTGCATGGCCACCACAACCTGCTGATCTACACCAACGACCTGGCGATCGCCCAACTGCTGGGCCGGCGCAACGGCAACCGGGTGATCGTGCTCGGCGGCGAGCTACAGGACAATGAAGACGCCACCCACGGCTGGGACACCATCGAGCAACTGTCGCGCTACCACACCGACTTCGCCTTTATCGGCATCGGGGGCGTCACGCCGCGCGGCGAGATCTGCGACTTCTCGCGCGCCGCCGCCGAGCTGCGCGGCCGCATGCTGCTGGCCGCCGACGTACCCTGCGTGGTGGCCGACCATACCAAGTTCGGGCGCAATACGGGTGTGACCATCAAGCATTTCGATCTCGCTGCCTGGCTGATCACGGACATGGCGCCGGAGCCGGAGCTGGGGGCGGCCCTGAAGGAGCGCGGTACTAAGCTGCTGATTGCCTGAACCCCGCACGGCGGCGCGTCGGCGCTGTCCGCTGATCGCACGAAAATCCCAAAAACGTCAGCGCCAAAATGCGGTTTTCTCGCCGCAGTCACAGGTGTTTTGACTGTCACATGCCCCATGGTGGTGCTACAGTTTCGCGTTGTCTGACAAGCACGGCATGCCGTGAATGTCCAGACAACCGGAGGCCACCCACCTTCCATCGGCGCAACGCCAAACGGCACAAGAGACCGGCTCGACCGGCAAGGCTGCCGGATCCAGCCACAGCACCCAGCACAGCAGAGACAACCGTGAGTTCTCCCTCCCGTCCTTCCCTTGAAGCATTCCTGGCGGGGGTCGCCCGCCGCGACCCCAATCAACCTGAATTCCTCCAGGCCGTGAAGGAAGTGATGATGACGCTCTGGCCGTTCGTCGAGCGCAATCCGCGCTATGCCGACCAGGCCGTGCTCGAGCGGCTGGTGGAGCCCGAGCGCGTGATCCAGTTCCGCGTGGCCTGGACTGACGACCAGAACCGCGTGCAGGTCAACCGCGCCTTCCGCGTGCAGCACAGCTCTGCGATCGGCCCGTTCAAGGGCGGCATGCGCTTCCACCCGACGGTGAACCTGTCGGTGCTGAAGTTCCTGGGCTTCGAGCAGACCTTCAAGAATGCGCTGACCACGCTGCCGATGGGCGGTGGCAAGGGCGGCTCCGACTTCGATCCCAAGGGCAAGTCCGACGGCGAGGTGATGCGCTTCTGCCAGGCGCTGGTGACCGAGCTGTATCGGCACCTGGGCCCGGACACCGATATCCCGGCCGGCGACATCGGCGTGGGCGCGCGCGAGGTCGGCTTCATGGCCGGCATGATGAAGAAGCTGTCCAACCAGTCTGCCTGCGTCTTCACCGGCAAGGGCCTGGCCTATGGCGGCAGCCTGATGCGCCCCGAAGCCACCGGCTACGGCACGGTCTACTTCGCCCAGGAAATGCTGCACAAGCGCGGTCGTGCCTTTGACGGCCTGCGCGTGCTGATCTCCGGCTCGGGCAATGTGGCGCAGTACGCGGCCGAGAAGGCGATCGAGCTGGGCGCGAAGGTGCTGACGCTGTCCGACTCCGGCGGCGTGCTCCACTACCCGCAGGGCATGACCAGCGAGCAACTGGCAGAAGTGATGGCCTTCAAGAATGAAGAGCGCGGCCGCCTGTCGGACTTCGCCGCCCGCCATGGCATGACCTTCGAAGCCGGCCGCACCCCGTGGCACGTGCCGGCGGACGTGGCGCTGCCGTGCGCGACGCAGAACGAACTGGACGGCAATGACGCCGAGACGCTGCTCGGCAATGGCGTGATCTGCGTGGCGGAGGGCGCCAACATGCCGTCGACGCTGGAAGCGGTGGACCGCTTTGTCGATGCGAAGATTCTCTATGCGCCTGGCAAGGCCAGCAACGCCGGCGGCGTCGCTACCTCCGGCCTGGAGATGTCGCAGAACGCGATGCGCCTGTCCTGGCACCATGCCGAGGTCGACGAGAAGCTGCACGCGATCATGAAGGACATCCACAAGAACTGCATCCACCACGGGCAGAAGGCGGATGGGTACATCAACTACGTCGAAGGCGCGAATATCGCGGGCTTCGTCAAGGTGGCGGACGCCATGCTGGCGCAGGGCGTGATCTGAGCCAAACGGCCGGCGCAACGCCGGCCGGTGCAATACCGATGGCGTAGCGCGACCGGTTTGGGTTCGCCGCGAAACGCTGGGCCGGCTGGTGGTGGAAGTCACCGACGGCACTGCTGGGTACAACGCGTAGAACTACCGCGCGGGCAAGCCTGCCGACACCACCGGCTATCGCTGAACGACCCGTGGCGGGCCGTTCAGTGTCAGCCGTCTCCCACGTCAGCGGTTGCGACGTTAGCCTTTCGATTTGGGCGGCTGGAACAGCGCGCCCGCCTCCTTCACGTTCTGCTCCGCGCGCTTGCCGATCACGGTGAGCGCTTCGGCCTGCGCCTTCTGCGCGGTCTCGGCCAGCTCGCGCATGTTCTCGAACGCCTGGTGCAGCGCCTGCTGCACGAGTTCGCTGTGCTTGGCCATGGCCTCGGCCGGGTTGCCCGCCGTGGTGTATTGCTGCGCCGCGGCCTGCAGCTGCTGCATGGTCTTGGTGAAGATCTCCTGCTGCTTCTGCATCACCGCCTGGATGCCCTCGTAGGCCAGCTTATTGGCCTCGGTCAGGGCCTCGATGTCCTTGCGGCGCGCTTCGATCACGGCGGTCATGTCCACGCCTGGCAGGCGGAACTGTTCCATCATCTTGGTGAAATCTGCAAAGGGATTGGGGGGCGTGGCCATGCTGGATCTCCTCGGGTGGAAAGGCGGGCAGGGGTGGCAGGGCGGGGCGCCGCGAAGGGTCGCGTGCCCTGCCCCGGGCCGGTTCGACTCCACTATAACCGTTATCCGCACACTTCTAGCCGTCAATCGAGGAAGACCCTAAAGTTTGGGGCCCCCGTGCCGTTGGCATCCATAGCCCGCACGTGCGTCAGCCAATCCGGCCCGCCGCGGACAATGAGAGCGAAATACGCCGCGCCCACTGTGGTCTTGCGCCGGCACTTCGCCGTAACCAGTGCTAATCAGGTAGAAGAAATGAAGAATCTAGGCATCGGGGTCCGCCTCGGCATCGGCTTTGGGGTGGTATTGCTGCTTTCGGCGCTCATGACGGTATTCGGCATGATGCGCCTGCAACAGGTGGCTGAGCGCACGCATGCGATGATGCAGCAGCCGCTGACCAAGGAGCGGCTGGTCAGCGACTGGTACCGGCTCATGCACACCAGCGTGCGCCGCACCACGGCGGTGGCGCGCAGCGCCGACCCGTCGCTGGGCGCGTTCTTCGCGGCCGAGACCAAGGCGTCGATCGAAGGCATTGCCGCGCTGCGCGACAAGATCCAGCCGCTGCTCAGCTCGGAAGAAGAGAAGGCCGCGTTCCAGAAGATCCTCAGCGTGCGCGACCCGTACAACAACGGCCGCGACAAGATCACCAAGCTCAAGCAGGAAGGCCTGACCGAAGAAGCCAACCAGGTGCTGGAGAAAGAGTTCGTGCCCGCGGGCGACGCCTACCTGGGCGAGATCCAGAAGCTGCTCGACATCCAGCGCGCCAGCATCGACGCCACCGCGCGCGAGATCAACGGCATCTACGTCAACGCGCGCAACAGCCTGATCGGGGTGGGCGTGGTGGTGCTGGCGATCGGCATCGCATTCTCGGTCTGGCTGACCATCGGCATCACGCGCCCGCTGCATCGTGCGGTGGCCGTGGCGCGCACCGTGGCATCGGGCGACCTGACCAGCCGCATCGACGCGGATAGCCGCGACGAGACCGGCCAGCTGCTGCAGGCGCTGGCGCACATGAACGCCAATATCCTGCGCATCGTGCGCCAGGTGCGCGCCGGCACCGAGTCGATCGTGTCCGGCACCAGCCAGATCGCGGCCGGCAATACCGACCTGTCGCAGCGCACCGAGGAACAGGCATCGTCGCTGCAGCAGACCGCGGCCAGCATGGAGGAGCTGACCAGCATCGTGCGCCAGAACGCGGACAACGCGCGCCAGGCCAGCACGCTGGCGGTGAATGCCTCGGACATCGCCGAGAAGGGCGGCGAGGTCGCGGGCAAGGTGGCCGAGACCATGGAAGAGATCAACGGCGCGTCCAAGAAGGTGGTCGACATCATTGCCGTGATCGAGGGCATTGCCTTCCAGACCAATATCCTGGCGCTGAATGCCGCGGTGGAAGCCGCGCGTGCCGGCGAGCAGGGGCGTGGTTTTGCCGTGGTGGCGGGCGAGGTGCGCAGCCTGGCGCAGCGCAGCGCCACTGCCGCGAAGGAGATCAAGGCGCTGATCGGCGATTCGGTGGATCGCGTCGAGAAGGGCACCATGCTGGTGACCCAATCGGGGCAGACCATGGAAGAGATCGTCGCAGCGGTGAAGCGCGTGACCGACATCATGGGCGAGATCAGCGCGGCGTCGACCGAACAGAGCGCCGGTATCGAACAGGTGAACCAGGCGGTAACGCAGATGGACAGCGTGACGCAGCAGAACGCCGCGTTGGTGGAAGAGGCGGCTGCCGCGGCGGGTTCGCTGGAAGAACAAGCGCAGCGGTTGAAGGAGGCGGTGTCGACCTTCAGGCTGGCGGCCTGAGGCGGACATCCCGGGTCAGGCGAAAATGTCAAGACATTGCCACCTGCCCCGCCTGAGACCCACCGGGCGCACCTTTGCGGTGCAAGGCGACGCATAAACGGCCAGATCCGGGCCGGATGAGTGGCGGATGCGAGCGCCGGCCCGGTTTTTTGGCCGATTCCCGGCCACAGCAGGCCGGTTTTCAGACTCCTGAAAGCAAACTGAGGCAAAATTCTATTTTTCGCCTAGTTTGCTGTCCTGCTGTGACCCGGCAGGCAGATATCCCACCCACCGTTCGAGGATCTGAGAGAAGCAATGAGTACCCAGCAACCCACCATCATCTACACGCTGACCGACGAAGCTCCCCTGCTGGCGACCAGTGCGTTCCTCCCGATCATCCAGACGTTTACCAAGCCGGCCGGCATCAACGTCACCACCAGCGACATCTCGGTGGCCGGCCGTATCCTGGGCGAGTTCCCCGAATTCCTGACCGAGGAACAGCGCGTGCCGGACAACCTGGCCGAGCTGGGCAAGCTGACGCAGCTGCCGGAAACCAACATCATCAAGCTGCCGAACATCAGCGCCTCGGTGCACCAGCTGGTCAGCGCCATCCGTGAGCTGCAAGGCAAGGGCTACAAGGTGCCGGACTATCCGGAAGACCCGAAGACCGACGAAGAGAAGGCCATCCAGAAGCGCTATTCCAAGTGCCTGGGCAGCGCCGTGAACCCGGTCCTGCGCGAAGGCAACTCCGACCGCCGCGCCCCCGCCGCGGTCAAGAACTACGCGCGCAAGCACCCGCACAGCATGGGCGAGTGGAGCATGGCCTCGCGCACGCACGTGGCCCACATGAAGCACGGCGACTTCTACCACGGCGAAAAGTCCATGACCCTGGACAAGGCCCGCGACGTCAAGATGGAGCTGGTCACCAAGAGCGGCAAGACCATCGTGCTCAAGCCCAAGGTGTCGCTGCAGGACGGCGAGATCATCGACAGCATGTTCATGAGCAAGAAGGCCCTGTGCGCCTTCTATGAAGAGCAGTTCGAAGACGCGCGCCAGACCGGCGTGATGCTGTCGCTGCACGTCAAGGCGACCATGATGAAGGTCTCGCACCCGATCGTGTTCGGCCACGCCGTCAAGATCTTCTACAAGGAAGCCTTCGCCAAGCACGGCGCGCTGTTCGACGAACTGGGCGTGAACGTCAACAACGGCCTGGTCAACCTGTACGAGAAGATCGAGACGCTGCCCAGCTCCAAGCGCGAAGAGATCATCCGCGACCTGCACGCCTGCCACGAGCATCGCCCGGAACTGGCGATGGTGGATTCGGCCAAGGGCATCTCCAACCTGCACGCGCCCAACGACGTGATCGTCGACGCCTCGATGCCGGCCATGATCCGCATTGGTGGCAAGATGTGGGGTGCCGACGGCCGTCCGAAGGATACTAAGGCGGTGATCCCGGAGAGCACCTTCGCCCGCATCTATCAAGAGATCATCAACTTCTGCAAGACCAACGGCAACTTCGACCCGACCACCATGGGCACGGTGCCGAACGTCGGCCTGATGGCGCAGAAGGCTGAAGAATACGGTTCGCACGACAAAACCTTCGAGATCACCGAAGACGGCGTCGCCAACATCGTCGACCTGGCCACCGGTGAAGTGCTGCTGACGCAGAACGTCGAACAGGGCGACATCTGGCGCATGTGCCAGGTCAAGGACGCGCCGATCCGCGACTGGGTCAAGCTGGCCGTGACGCGCGCGCGCAACTCGGGCATGCCGGCCGTGTTCTGGCTGGACCCGTACCGTCCGCACGAGGCCGAGCTGATCAAGAAGGTCGAGGCCTACCTGAAGGGCCACGACACCAACGGCCTGGACATCCAGATCATGTCGCAGGTGCGCGCCATGCGCTACACGCTGGAGCGCGTGATTCGCGGCCTGGACACCATCTCGGTGACCGGCAACATCCTGCGCGACTACCTGACCGACCTGTTCCCGATCATGGAACTGGGCACCAGCGCCAAGATGCTGTCGATCGTGCCGCTGATGGCCGGTGGCGGCATGTATGAAACCGGCGCCGGCGGTTCGGCTCCGAAGCACGTCAAGCAGCTGGTGGAAGAGAACCACCTGCGCTGGGATTCGCTGGGCGAGTTCCTGGCGCTGGCGGTGTCGCTGGAAGATGTGGGCATCAAGACCGGCAATGCCAAGGCCAAGATCCTGGCCAAGACGCTGGATGCTGCCACCGGCAAGCTGCTGGACAACAACAAGAGCCCGTCGCCCAAGACCGGCCAGCTGGACAACCGCGGCAGCCAGTTCTACCTGGCGATGTACTGGGCGCAGGAACTCGCCACCCAGTCCGACGACGCGGAACTGGTGGCCAAGTTTGCGCCGCTGGCCAAGACGCTGACCGACAACGAGCAGAAGATCGTTGGTGAACTGGCCGCCGTGCAGGGCCAGCCGGTCGACATCGGCGGCTACTACCAGCCGGACGCCGCCAAGCTCAGCGCCGCGATGCGCCCGAGCCAGACGCTGAACGCCGCACTGCAGACAGTGTCAGCCTGATTGGTCCGGCCCGCGCCGCGGGCTGGCTGATCACGACCCCGGGCCCATGCCTGGTGCTTCGCCATGCCGGTTGATCCGGCAGGCAGGCGCTGGTGGGGCCCGGGGTTTTTTATTGCGGCGCCGCTGGCGGTGGTTCGGCTTCGCTGTGTACCTGCCAGCCCTGTTCGGGGCCGGTCTTCTGGTCGCGATAGGTCCATAGCGTCCCGCAGTCCTGGCACACGAAGGTGCTGATGGTGACCGCGGCCTTGCCCGGCGGCTTGATGCGCTGGGTATCGGTGATGCGCAGTGCCGCGTGTCCGGGGGCGCCGCGCAGGTGAAGTTCGATGGCCTGGCAGGCAGTGCAGAGTGTCATCCGTTGTCTGGTCCGTGGGATGGGCCACTGTAGCACGCGCGCGCATGGCGCACGCCCTGCAAGCCGGATGTGCGGTGCGCGTCGGCACCGGTGTGCTCGTGGGACCCGCAACCCGCACATTCCGCATTGTTTTTGGTCAATCGGGCCAAGTTCATTGACACCAGGGTGGGGCACCTGTATAAGGGTGGATGCAGGATCTTTCAAGCAGCAACCTAGAAGTCCAGGTGCTTGCCCACACGGCGCCACTTATTCTCCTTGTGTCTTCCTTGATCGTCATGCCTTGCCGGCGCTTTTGCCAGGTGAGAAAAAATTATTGAGGAATCCAACATGGAAACCGGTACCGTCAAGTGGTTTAACGATTCGAAGGGTTTTGGCTTCATTACCCCTGACGCAGGTGGCAACGACCTGTTCGCGCACTTCTCCGAAATTCAAGGCAGCGGCTTCAAGTCGCTGCAAGAAGGCCAGAAGGTTCGCTACGTCGCCGGCGTCGGCCAGAAGGGCCCGGCCGCGACCAAGATCGAGCCGATCTGAGTCTTACCGCCTGAACTGAGCGCCACGGCGCCAGTGCGATGAGAAAAAGCTCCGCTTAGGCGGAGCTTTTTTCTTTCTGTTCCCGCCATTTCCGGCCATTTCCCGCGATAGTGAAATAAAGCCACTGCGGTTCGGGCAACAGGCGTAGAGTGGGGGCAACACCACCAAAACGGCGGAGGCTGCCATGGATATCTATCCAGCTGCGACTTACAAGGGATATGACCTTTATCCCCTGGTGTACAAGCATGCCGTCACGCGCGTATGGCCCGAGCCGCGGCCCGACCGCTCGTTCGATGCCGCGGTGGTGATCTGCCTGGAGGGCGAATCGCCCGAAGGCGGGCAGGCGCGTACGTTCCGCCTGGAGGCCGCGCCCTGGGACAACGTCGGTGGCGCGCGCCGCGGTGCGCTGCGCTATGCCGAAGCCATCATCAACGGCACGGTGCCGGGCATGTCGGTAGCTTCGTCCGGCATGCCGATGACGTCCTGAGCGTCTGTCACGCCCTGGCGCCCCTCCCTATCTGCGACGTTGCGCGCCAATCCGCGCTATTGCAGCACCTTTTCCATCAACGCGGCACGATGCCGCATGGAGCCGCCGTGAGCGACAGCAGTCCTAGCCGCAGTCCCGGCAACAACCTGCCTGGCAGTACGCCTTTTGCCAGTTACAAGGGTTTCGATCTCTATCCCCTGGTTTACCGCCACCGGCCCGAGCAGGCCTGGCCGCGTACCAGGCCCGACACCAGCTTCCTTGCCTCGATCGTGATCTGCCGCGAAGGCTACCGGCCGGGCAGCGACCATGCGCGCGTGTTCCCGATGGCCGAATCGCGTTGGGAGAATATCGGCTCCGCACGGCGCGGCGCGCTGCGGTTCGGGGAAGACATCATCAACGGACTGGTCGCGGGTGAATCGGTGACGTCGCTCTAGCACGCCCGACAGGACAGGCCGCCTGGCGGCAACCAGCCAACCGTCAGACTGCAAGGAGTCCGTTCATGGACATGCGTTCGGGATCATCCGGTTTTCTATGCACCCTGCCCGGCGAGGGCAAGGGCATCACCTATCACGTCGCGGTGTGCTTTATCGATGCGGATCGCCCCACCGGGGTACTGTTCACCAGCTTCGTGGGGGTAGGGCGGCGTTCGTTTGGCGTGCTGGCCGAGGCGGGGGCATTGCAGGGCCAGCTGGCTGCCAGCGGTGAGGCGCTGTGCCGGCTGGCCATCGGCCAGGTGATGCGCGACCAGTTGCACGACAAGGCGCGCGAGGGTGACTATGTGCTGGACCTCGCCGCCGAGCCCTGGGACGGCGAGCTGAGGACGGTCGGCGCGGGGCTCAGGACGGCCCGGCCGCATGTGCGCGTGCTTGGCTGAGGCGCTGGCCGCTGCGGCCACGCCAACCCGAACGCGCTGAACCCAGGGTTCAGATACCGAAGACCGGGGCGCCGTGGCGCTCCAGCAGCGCTTCGATCAGCGCCATGTCGGTAATTTCAGGCGTGCGGTCTTCGACCGCGCGCGACGGTCCGCAATAGGTGGCCGTCACGTGACGTCTCACGGTCAGCACGCCCGATGCGGGCGGCGCGACCTCTACTGCCTGCCACGGCGCATGCCGGTAGCTGCCTGCCTGCCAGCCTTCCGGCGTCAGGTGTACGGCTTCCCATTCTTCAATGACGGACATGATCGGTTCTCCTTTGCTGTGGGGTGAATCGTTGCAGGACGGCACGCGCCGGCGTGGCGCATGCCATGACGAGATGACGCTTTTACTACGACTTGTGCCGGTAGTTGATGCGTCCCTTGGTGAGGTCGTACGGCGACATCTCCAGCGTGACACGGTCGCCCGCGAGTACGCGGATGCGGTTTTTCTTCAGGCGCCCGGACGAGTACGCCCAGACCTCGAAGCCGTTCTCCAGGATCACGCGAAAACGGTTGTCAGGCAGGACTTCGGATACCTTGCCGCCAAATTCCACCAGTTCTTCTTTTGCCAAGGAGGCTCCTTGCTGTAGCCGCGCCGGTTCGGCGCGCGCTGTTGTGAGGCCTTGCAGGCCGATATATGCGTTTATTGCTGGCGCAGGCGCGCCGCGGCGCTTTCGCCGGCATGCCGCGCGGCCTGCCTGGCGCGCGCCTCGGAGCGGTGCGTGTCATGGCGCATGGCCACGTTGGCGACGATGCGCTCGGCGCCGTTGCGGTACTCCGCGATCATGTAGGTCGCGAACCAGAGCCCCGGTTCCTGCTGGATGGGATAGACGGAAACGGTGTACGGGTTATGGCCGTGCTTGTGGCCGTGGCTGTAGTTGTGGTTGCTTTGCTTCAATGTGATGCCTGTTCATGGGCGCGGCCGCGGGCGGCGCGGTGCATCGGTGCGATGCATGCGGCGCAGGGTGGCGACCGTTCGCCGTTGCTGTGGGCCAGCGTCGGGGCCGGCGCGAGGCGCAGGCGGGGAATCTGGCGTGAAGTGGACCATGCCTGCGCAAACCGATACGCCAGGTACAGGCGCGATCGTTGCGGAGCGGACGTGCCGCCGGTCGGAAAGGGTGATGGGCCAATCGTGAATCGTGTCGTCGATCCGGCCCGTGGAGTATCGGGTGTACTTCCCCGATTTGCCGCGGCTGTATGTCTTGTTGGGGTGTTCCGCGGCTGACGCAACGGTGTCGGGCGTGCTGCCGATCCGTGCGGAGGAAGGCCGATGATACCACGTACGGCGCCTTCCTGCCGGCGTGACGGGCAATGCGCCTGTCGCGGCGCGCCGTGCGCGGCTCAGTCTTCGCGGATCTGCGTGAAACGCAATGTCAGGAAATCGATCAGCTCGCGCACCGACGGCAGCAGCCCGCGGCGCGACGGGAACACGGCGTGGATCATGCCGCCCTTGACCGACCACGCCGGCAGGATCTTTACCAGCCGGCCGGAGCGCAGTTCCTCGGTCACCATCATCGTCGGCAGCTGCACGATACCCGCGCCGGCAACGGCCGCCGCGCGCAGCATGATCATGTCGTCCGTGACCAGCCGCGGCTTGTGATGCAGCTCGAAACTGGCGCCGTCGGGACCATGCAGGGCCCAGGCGTGCGCGGCTCGCGGCGGGCCCAGGTCCAGCGTGGGCAGCGCATTCAGGTCCGCCGGCGCCACCAGAGCGGCGTGCCCCGCCATCAATGACGGGCTGGCGACGATACACCAGGCGCGTTCGGCCAGCACGCGCATGACCAGGTCGCTGTCTTCCAGTGGCGGCACGCGTACGCGGATCGCCAGGTCCACCCCTTCGGCGACCACGTCGACGCGGCGGTTGGTGGCCTCCAGGTGCACCGTGACCTTGGGGTTGGCGGCCATGAAGTCCGCGATCATGTCGCCCACGCGCGCATGCAGCAGTGCCACCGGACACGTCATGCGCACCAGCCCGCTGGGTTCCGCGCGCGTGCGCTCGATAGCGCTTTCCGCCGCCTCTGCTTCCACCAGCATCGCCTTGCAGTGGGCGTAGTAGGTCTGGCCCAGCTCGGTCACAGAAAAGCGGCGCGTCGAGCGCTGGATCAGCCGCACGCCCAGCCGCTCCTCCAGCATCGCCACGCGCCGGCTCAGCTTGGACTTGGGGATGCCGAGCACGCGCCCGGCCGGTGCAAAGCCCTGGTGGTCCACCACCTGCGCAAAGTAGTAGAGGTCATTGAGGTCCGGATGCAAAGGCAACTCCTGTCGTCCTGCCAGTAGGACGCTGAGGGCCGATTTTCCGGCCTACCGATGCGTTCTGCCAAGACCTATGCTTTCGCCACGGTCGGCCCCGCACTGCCGGAGCTGACGGATCGCCAACCCGTGCCAAGGAGAATGCGAATGACCACCCCCGCCAATTTCAACGGCAAGCGCCCGGTACTGGATCCGGCCGATACGGCCATGCTGCTGATCGACCACCAGAGCGGCCTGTTCCAGACCGTGGGTGACATGCCGATGCCCGAACTGCGCGCCCGCGCCGCAGCGCTGGCCAAGATGGCCACGCTGTGCAAGCTGCCGGTGATCACCACGGCGTCAGTGCCGCAGGGCCCCAACGGCCCGCTGATCCCCGAAATCCATGAGAACGCGCCGCACGCGAAATACGTCGCGCGCAAGGGCGAGATCAATGCCTGGGACAACCCCGACTTTGTCGCCGCGGTGCGCGAGACCGGCCGCAAGACCCTGATCATCGCCGGCACGATCACCAGCGTATGCATGGCGTTCCCGTCGATCAGCGCGGTGGCCGACGGCTACAAGGTGTTCGCGGTGGTGGATGCCTCGGGCACGTATTCCAAGATGGCGCAGGAAATCACGCTGGCGCGCATTGTCCAGGCCGGCGTGGTGCCGATGGACACCGCCGCCGTCGCTTCCGAACTGCAGCAGACCTGGAACCGCCCCGACGCGCAGCAATGGGCCGAGGTCTACACGCAGATCTTCCCGGCCTACCGCCTGCTGATCGAAAGCTATACCAAGGCGCAGGAAGTCGCGAAGAACCACGAGGTGCTGGACTCCCGGCGCTGAAGCCTGACTCGCCAGTCACTACATACCCCCAAGGGCGCGGCCGCATGATGAACATGCCCTTCGCGTCCCCCTTACACAGGAGCACCCCATGAGCAAGCCTTACAAGCGCCTGGACAAGAGCCAGGCAGCCGTCCTGATGGTCGACCACCAGGCCGGCCTGCTGTCGCTGGTGCGGGACATCGAGCCCGACAAGTTCAAGAACAACGTGCTGGCCCTGGCTGATCTGGCCAAGTACTTCAAGTTACCGACCATCCTGACCACCAGCTTCGAGGACGGGCCCAACGGGCCGCTGGTGCCGGAACTGAAGGCGATTTTCCCCGATGCGCCGTTCATTCCGCGACCCGGCCAGATCAATGCGTGGGACAACGAGGACTTTGTCGCCGCGGTGCGCGCCACCGGCAAGAAGCAGCTGCTGATCGCCGGCGTGGTGACCGAGGTGTGCGTAGCGTTCCCGGCGTTGGCGGCGATCGAAGAGGGCTTTGAGGTGTTTGTCGTGACGGATGCGTCGGGCACCTTCAACGAAGTCACGCGGCACTCGGCCTGGCAACGGATGTCCGATGCGGGCGCGCAGCTGATGACGTGGTTCGGCGTGGCGTGCGAGCTGCACCGCGACTGGCGCAATGATATCGAGGGGCTGGGGGCGCTGTTTTCGAACCATATTCCGGATTACCGGAATTTGATCACGGCGTACACGACGGTGAAGGGCGGGAAGTAAGTAGCGGTCGGCTACCCGGCCACGATACGGCTTAGCGAGCCGCCGGTTTGCTCCCCTCTCCTGCTTGCGGGAGAGGGGCAGGGGGTGAGGGCAGGCGTGTCCGCTGCGAGGGAACGCCTTGGTCCGCAAAGGCCTGGCCCTCACCCTAGCCCCCTCCCACAAGTGCTTGCCTTTACCCACATCTCGATAGGAAAGGTTGTAAACCGGATTGGACGGTGTTAACTTCGGATGAAGTTGACAATCAGTGGTGGCAATTTTGCCTGATACGGAAGATCTGGAAGACTGGGCCAGCGACGAATTCGGTGGCGCTCAGTTGGGCGATGCACGTCGCACGCAGCGCCTTGTGGCATTGGCGCGCGGACTGGCGCAAAAAGCCCATGTTTCGTTCCCGCAGGCCTTGAGTGGTGCCCAACTCAAGGCAGCATATCGCTTCTTTGATAATGAGGCGGTTGACCCGGACGGAATACTGGCGAGCCACGTCGCTCAAACCGTGGGTCGCATGCAGCAGGTGCCTGTCGTATTGGCGGTGCAGGACACCACGGAATTCAATCTGACAAATTTGCCTGCGACTGAGGGACTTGGTCACGGCACGGGCGGCAATTTGCACGGATTCATGTTGCACAGCGTGCTGGCGGTGACGCCTGAGGGCCTGCCACTGGGCGTGTTGAGCATGAAGACGTGGGTGCGTGCGCCTCAAGCATCGGGCAAGGCCAGGCAGCGCCGGGCGCTGTCCATTCGCGAGAAGGAAAGCGTGAAGTGGCTGGAGGGGCTGGAATGCCTTGAGCCGCTCAAGATGCAGTGTCCGGACACGCACCTTGTTGCCGTCAGCGATCGCGAGGGCGATGTGTATGACGTGTTCCTGGCGCCGCGCCCAGCGGGGGTGGACTGGTTGGTGCGGGCCGCCTGGAATCGGGGCGTGGACCACCCAGAGAAGTATCTGTGGGAGACGGTTGCCGCGGCTCCTGTACTTGGGGAGACCGTACTGCACGTGCCCAGGTCCGGCGCCAGGCAGGCACGTAGTGCCCGACTGGCTTTGCGCTGTGTGCCCGTCCAACTGCGACCGCCGCGCAGCCGCGGTGCAGAGGCTCTACCGAGTCTCGAAGTGTTTGCCATTCAGGCGCTGGAAATCGACCCGCCCGAAGGCGTTGAGCCGCTCGAATGGATGTTGCTCAGTTCGATGCCCACCCAAACGCTGGAAGATGTGCTCGAACGGCTGAGCTGGTACGCTCGTCGCTGGACCATTGGTGTGTCCAGATAAGGACACGTTATCCAGTCGGTGTAAGTCCGACCGAGGCAAAAGACTCAAGCCTCGTAGCTTGGGAGGCGTCATGGCGCGAAAGCAAGATGACGGAGCCCTCCGACAGTATGCTCAGAAAGGAGTGTATGCAACGCACCAGGTTGCAACGTGCAGTGAACGCAGATGTAGCCTCGTCACACGAAAACCCGGTGGCTGAGACGGTCGATAACGCGCGAAAGCAGCAAGAGTTGTCCGAAACGAGTCCGATGCGGCAACTCTCACCGGCGGGGTATCAGCGGCGACATGGTGTGAAGGATAACGTGGAAACTGGAGAAGCCCTCGGCACCCGGCGGAGAAATCCCGTCGAGGAGATGTCCGCTATAACCGCGAGTGGGAAATGCGGGCATAGGTGCCAGGGTGACGGATCGGGTCGTAGTACTGTCGATGGGCGTGCAGCAAAACGCGCCCGGAGGGAAGGGCCCGGACCGGTGAGTACTCCGCCCAACAAGGTGAGGCAGGGATGAAATGACAAAGGCATCCGGCAGTCTGCAGGAACTGAGAAGGCGGATATATCGCAAGGCGAAGTCTGACAAGACTCATCGCTTCTGGGGGCTCTTCGTACATATTGCGAAGAGTGAAACCCTCGACGAGGCCTACCGTATCGCCAAGAGGAACGGCGGTGCGCCGGGAATCGATGATCTGAGTTTTGAAGACATCGAGGCATCGGGACGTACTGTATTCCTTGCGGAGATTCAGGCAGACCTCAAAACAGGCAGGTATGAACCCAAGCCGAACCGCAGGGTAGAGATCCCGAAGAGCAATGGCAAGGTCCGCGTTCTCCAGGTTCCTTGCATCCGCGACCGCGTGGTGCAGGGGGCGCTGAAACTGATCCTCGAAGCGGTATTCGAGGCGGACTTCTGCCCGAACTCCTACGGGTTCCGACCGAAGCGGTCCCCACACCGCGCGCTGGCGGAAGTCAGACGCAGTGTGCTGCGGCGCATGTCGACGGTGGTTGATGTGGATTTGTCGCGCTACTTTGACACAATTCAACATTCAACCCTGTTGGGCAAGATCGCGAAGCGCATTCAGGATCCTCAGGTCATGCACTTGGTCAAGCAGGTTATCAAAGCAGCGGGCAAAGTTGGGGTACCGCAAGGTGGCCCATTTAGCCCACTCGCTGCGAACATCTACTTGAATGAGATTGACTGGATGTTCGATGAGATTCGACGCAAGACGGCACAGGGCCCTTACGAGGCAGTGAACTATCACCGGTTTGCTGACGACATTGTCATCACCGTCAGTGGCCACCACACCAAACGCGGCTGGGCTGAACGTGCCCTGCAGCGTTTGCGGGAACAACTCGTGCCGCTAGGCGTCGAGTTGAACACGGAGAAAACCATTGTGGTGGATACATTGAAGGAGGACGCCTTTGGGTTTCTGGGATTCGACCTGCGTCGCGTGCGCAAACGAGCGGGGAACGGGTACTTCGTCCTGATGACCCCCAAGAAGAAGGCTCGCCAAGCCATCAAGGCGAGGATCCGCGACATCATCCGGCATGGAGGCTCGACCCCGGCCGTGAAGCTGGTCGCGAAACTCAACGCTGCGGTGGCGGGATGGGTCAACTACTTCCGGGTCGGCAACGCCAGTCGCGCCTTCAGCGAGGTGCGCGACTATCTGGAAATGAAGGTTCGAACCCTGCTAACGCGGCGCAAGCGACGCCAGAAGACGAGCATCGGGTGGCGACGATGGAGTAACGAGTACCTCTACGGAGTCCTGGGACTGTTCTGGGACTGGAAGACGCGCCCGCTGTCGGGCGCGGAGGGGTTCGCGTGAAAGTGGTCGCCACACCGATAGGACTCATAACCCTTGCGATGAATCTCACTGGGTGAGCTGCTTGAGGGAAAACCTCACGAGCAGTTCTTATGGGGAGGGGCTGGAAACGGGCCGGACAAGCCGAGCACCGCGCCAGTCCTTTACCCGACAATCCTGGCATCGTGTCCTGAAAAGTGGCTGCCAGATCGAAGCCCGGCAGTTCGGGACGCTGGAGCGGTTCCTGCGGGCCACGGCCCTGTTCGCCGTAATCGGCTGGCGCATCTTGTATGCGACTATGCTGGGCCGGCTCGAAGCCGATATCCCTTGCTCGGTGCTACTGCAATCGCTCGAATGGCAGGCCTTGTACTGCCGCACGCACGGCACATCCAAGCCACCGGAGCAGGCACCCAAACTCAGCGAAGCGGTCCTTTGGATCGCCAAGCTCGGCGGCTACCTGGGTCGCAAAAACGACGATCCCCCCGGTGCTACTGTCCTCTGGCGCGGCTTCCTCGTTTTGCACGAAATCACCGAAATGTATCGGATCTTCCAGAAAAACGAGTAAGCCGCCGGAAGTTGTGGGTAAAGGCAAGCACAAGTGGGAGAGGGGACCGGTCGGTGGCAGAGAAAGCGATTTCGCTTCTCTCAAGCCTCCTTTACCGCAGCCACAGGCGCAGGCGCAACGCCAATCCCCACCTCCGCCGACGCCGACCTCCGGTTATCAATCAGCGACACCGCCAGCACCGCAATCACCGCCGGAATCGCAATCGCCATGAAGTTCTGCTGCAACGGCAGCGACATCCCCACGAGCACGCCAATCACGATCGGCGCCAGGATCGCGCCGCTGCGCCCCACGCCCGAGGCCCAGCCGATGCCGGTGCCGCGCACCGCCATCGGGTAGAACTGGCCCGCATAGGCGTAGGTGACAATCTGCGTGCCGATGGTGGAGGCGCCGGCCAGGCCCACCACGACGAACAGCGCGGCGCTGGGCATCGGGTAGCCCAGCAGTGTGATCGACACCGCGGCCAGCGAGTACATACCGATCAGCACGTACTTGATCGGCAGCCGGTCGGCCAGCCAGCCGCCACCGATGGCGCCGATCATCGCGCCGAAGTTCAGCACCAGCACGAAAGTCAGCGCCGAGCCCAGGCTGTAGCCTGCGCCAGCCATCAGCTTGGTCAGCCACGAGCTGAGCGCGTACACCATGAACAGGCACATAAAGAACGCCACCCAGAACATCACCGTGCTGAAGCCGCGGCCGTCCTGGAACAGGCGGCGGATCGGCGCGCTGCCAGCCTTGTCGTCCGCGGCCAGCGTGAAAACGTCGCCGGCTTGCGCGCGATGCGAAGGCACCAGGCGCGATACCACGGATTGCAGCGCGTCGGTCTGGCCGGTGCGGATCAGGTACGGCATCGACTCCGGCAGCGAGCGCAGCACCAGCGGGATCAGCAGCACCGGCAGGCCGGCGGCGAGGAAAACCGACTGCCAGCCATAGCTCTCGATCAGCCCCTTGCCCAGCAGCGCGGCCAGCATGCCGCCGACCGAATAGCCGCTGAACATCAGCGTCACCAGCGTGCCGCGCAGCTTGCGCGGCGAGTACTCGGTCATCTGCGCCACCACGTTGGGCATCACGCCGCCGATGCCCAGCCCCGCCAGGAAGCGCGTGATGCTGAACGTCACCGGGTCGCTGGTAAAGCCCGCGGTTGCGGTAAAGGCGCTGAATAGCAGGATGCAGATGGCGATCGCGCGGCGCCGGCCGATGCGGTCGGCCACGGTGCCGAGGAAGATCGCACCGAACATCATGCCGAACAGCGCCGAGCTGACCATAAAGCCCGCGCTGGTGGCGGTCACGCCCATCTGCTTCATGATCGATGGCAGCGCGATGCCGGCCACGGCCAGGTCATAGCCGTCGAAGATGATGATGATCGCGCACCAGAACAGGATAAGCGCATGGAAGCGGTTGAAGCGGGCCGCGTCGGCCAGCTTGTGGACATCGATCTGACGCATGGTTTGTCTCCGGTATGGTGGTATGGCGGGGCGGCCGGCGTTGCCGGTCACGCCACCGCTGCGGCACGCTCTTCGGCGGCCTTCCGTTCGCGCTCGCGCAATACGAAACGCTGGATCTTGCCCGTGGCGGTCTTGGGCAGTGCCTCGACAAACTCGATCGCGCGCGGGTACTTGTAGGCGGCCAGCCGCTCCTTGACGAAGGCCTTCAGTTCGCCGTCGCCAAGCTGCGCGTTCGCCTTCAGCACCACGAAGGCCTTGGTCTTGACCAGCCCTTCAGGGTCGGGCACGCCGATCACCGCGGCTTCCAGCACGGCCGGGTGCTGCACCAGCGTGGCCTCGACCTCGAACGGCAATACGTAGATGCCGCTGACCTTGAGCATGTCGTCGCTGCGCCCGGCGTAGCTGTAGGTGCCGTCGGGGTTGCGCACGTACTTGTCGCCGCTCTTGGTCCAGCCGCCGCGGAAGGTCTCGCGCGACTTCTCGCGGTTGGCCCAGTACATCATCGCGGCGCTGGGGCCCTGGATATAGAGGTCGCCGATCTCGCCGTCGGGCGCCGGGCGGCCTTCCTCGTCGCGCAGCTCGATGGTGTAGCCCGGCACCGGCCAGCCGGTGGTGCCGTAGCGCACCTGGCCGGGGCGATTCGACAGGAAGATATGCAGCATCTCGGTGGACCCGATGCCGTCGATGATCTCGCAGCCGAAATGGGCGGTGAAGCGCAGGCCGATGTCGGCGGGCAACGCCTCGCCGGCGGACGAGCACAGACGCAGCGCCACCTCGTCGCGCGCGGGCAGCGCCGGCGATGCGAGCATGCCAGCATAGCCCGTGGGCGCGCCGAAGAACACGGTCGGCTTCTGCTCGCGCCAGCGGCGGAAGGTGGCTTCGGGCGTGGGCCGTTCGGCCATCAGCACCACCGTCGCGCCCACACTGAGCGGGAAGCTGAGGCCGTTGCCGAGCCCGTAGGCGAAATAGAGCTTGGCCGCGGAGAAGCAGATGTCCTGTTCCTGCAGGCCGAGCACGGGGCCCGCATACAGGCCGGCCGTCCAGTATGGATTGCCGTGGCTATGCACCACGCCCTTGGGCTGCCCCGTCGAGCCGGACGAATAGAGCCAGAAGCCGGGATCGTCGGGGCTGGTCGCGGCAGGCGCGGACAACGGCGTTTGCGTGGCGAGCACGGTATCGAGCGCCACCATGCCGTCCGGCAGCGGCCCACGCGCCCGCGAGACGAACACCTTGCCGACTTCATGCCCGGGCCGCGCCAGCGCTTCCTGCAGCAGCGGCAGCAGCGCGGCCGAGACCAGTACCGCCTGCGCGCGGCTGTGCTGCAGCATGTAGGTGTAGTCGTCGGCGGTCAGCAGCGTATTGACGGCAACCGGCACGATGCCGGCATACATCGCGCCCAGGAAGCACATCGGCCAGTCGATGCAGTCGTGCATCAGCAGCAGCACGCGCTCCTCGCGGCGGATGCCGGCATCGAGCAGCGCGGCGGCCAGGCGCCGCACCTGCTGCGCCAGTTCGCCATAGGTAAGCTGGCCGTCGTCGTCGATATAGGCGGCCTTGCCGGCGCGCGCCGCGTTGCAGCCGAGCAAGTGCGCCGCAAAGTTGAAGGACGTGCCCGGCGGCGGGACCGGGACGTCTGCGGTGATGGCGGTCATGCGTGTCTCCCCGTTTCTGGTGTACGGTGTGCTGCGCGCCGCCATGCGGACGTGGCGGCGCGGTAAAGCCGGATGGCTGACAGTCAGGCGAGGGTGTCGAGCACTGCGGTGCTGGCCTGGATGGCGCTGCGACGGTGGTAGAAATTCAGCGCGCGCAGGCCGCCCAGTTCTTCGCCGCCGCCGGCGCGGCCGGGGCCGCCGTGCAGCGATTGCGGCATCACGTTGCCGTGGCCGGTGTGGAGTTGCGCGACGTCGGGCGAGATCACGTGCACGCGGCCGTGGCTGTCGGCCAATTCCACCGCGGCGGCGCCCAGCGCGGCAGCGTTGCTGCCATAGAGCGATGTCACCAGCGAGCCCTGGCAGCGGCGTACCAGCGCGAGCGCGTGGACGGTATCGCGGTAGGGCAGTAGCGTGGCTACGGGGCCAAAGACTTCGGTGTCATGCACCGCGCCGGCAGCGTCAGCATCGTTGACGCCGAGCAAGGTCGGGCCGATGCAGCAGGCCACGGCGGGATCGGCATCGACCAGCGGCTGCTGCGTGCCGTCATGCAGCACCTGCGCATGCTTGCGCAGGTTTGCCAGGCCTTCCTGTACGGCGTTGAACTGTGCGCGGCTGACCAGCGCGCCCATGCGCACGGCCTCGTTGCGCGGGTTGCCCACGGTGACTTTCGACAGGCGCGCACCGATGGCCTCCGCCGCTTGCCCGAACAGCGCCTCGGGCACGAACACGCGCCGGATCGCGGTGCATTTCTGTCCCGACTTGACCGTCATCTCGCGCACCGCTTCCTTGACCAGCAGGTCGAAGGCGGCGGTGTCCGGGCTATCGCCTGGCAGCAATACCGCAGAATTGATGCTGTCCGCCTCGATGTTCACGCGCACCGAACGCTGCGCGATCGCCGGATGCGAACGGATCACCGCAGCCGTATCGGCCGAGCCGGTGAACGACACCACGTCGAACGGCTGCAACTGGTCGAGCAGGCCGGCCGAGCTGCCGCACACCACCGACAATGCGCCCGCAGGCAGCACGCCAGCCTCGACCACGTCGTGCACCATGCGCTGGGTCAGCCAGGCAGTGGCCGTGGCGGGTTTGACGATCACCGGCACGCCGGCCAGCAGCGCGGGCGCGGCCTTCTCCCACAGGCCCCAGCTCGGGAAGTTGAAGGCATTGATAAACAGCGCTACGCCGCGCGTGGGCACCAGCACGTGCTGCGACTGGAACAGCGGATCCTTGCCAAGGCGCGCGGCCTCGCCATCGAGCAGGTAATGCCGGTCGCCGAGCGTATCGCCAAGCTTTGCATAGGTGCCCAGCGTGAAGATGCCGCCGTCGATGTCGACCGCCGAGTCGTTCTTCATGGTACCGCTGTTGGCGGTGGCAATCTCGTAGTAGGCGTCGCGGTTGGCCTGCAGCACCTTGACGACCTCGGCCAGCAGCGCAGAGCGCTGGCGGTAGGTCAGTGCGCGGAGCGCGGCACCGCCCTGTTCCCGCGCAAAGGCGAAACCGGCCGCCAGGTCCAGCCCGGTTGCGTCCACACGCACCAGTTCATCCCCGAGCACCGGATCGAACAACGCCGTGCCGGTGCCGCTGCCGGCTTGCCACTTGCCGCCGAGGTAGTTGGAAAGCAATTCAGTCATGGGGGATCTCAGCGCGTGAAGTCGATGCGGCCTTCCGGCAGCAGGTAGAGCACCAGCGCGCGGCCGTTGCTGACGGTGGGGCGGTGGGCGCTTCCCGGCGGGCACACCAGCCAGCCCGCCGGGCGGCCGTCGAACTCCGCGTCTCCGTCGAGCGGCATGATCAGGTCGATCTCGCCATTGGGATGGGTATGGTGCGGGCCGGCAATGTCCTGCATGTCGACCACATCCACCGAGAAGCCGTGCAGGTCGTCGGCAGGCTTGAAGATGCGGCCGTAGCGGATGCCACCGCCTTCCCGGTCGCACAGCCAGCCTGCGGCCACGCCGGCCTGGCAGGCTTCCTTCAGTTGCTGGTAGGTGGTGCTGCCGGCGCCGTGCTCGGCATTGAGCCAGGCGTCGAGTGCGGCATCGAGCGGGCGGCCAGCCAGTTGCGCGGTGAGCTGCGCGATCTGGCTGCGGAATTCAGTTGGGGACAGGGTGCGGGACATAAGAAGAGGGGGCTCCGTCTGATTCGCCAGTTGCTATCGCTGGCTCCATGCATTATTGTGCATGTATGAAAAATAGGACCACCGGGAAATCATGTCAAGCACTATATTGCATGAATCTGGGTTAACCCGGGATACCGACCTGCATCATGATTCAGGCGTCGCTGCCGCCAACGGCGCGGAGAAAAACCCGTTCCTGGTCGCGCTGGGCGAGCGCGTGCGCGAGCTGCGCGCCCGCCGCGGCCTGACGCGGAAGGCCGCGGCGCACGCGGCCGGCGTGTCGGAGCGACACCTGGCCAACCTGGAATACGGCAGCGGCAACGCTTCCATCCTGGTGATGCAGCACATTGCCGACGCGCTGCAGTGCTCGCTGGCCGGGCTGCTGGGCGACGTGACCACGTCGTCGCCCGAATGGATCCTGCTGCGCGAGCTGCTGGAGCACCGCGACGAAGCCACGCTGCGGCGCGTGCGCATTGCCGTGGGCGAGATGCTCGGCACCGGCGGCGAGAACGCCGCGCAGGCCGCGCGCAGTTCGCGCGTGGCCCTGATCGGGCTGCGCGGCGCCGGCAAGACCACGCTGGGCGGCATGCTGGCGGAAGACCTGGACTTTCCTTTTGTCGAACTGAGCCGCGAGATCGAGAAGTTTGCCGGCTGCAGCATTGCCGAGATCCAGGGCCTCTACGGCATGAATGCTTACCGCCGCTACGAACGCCGCGCGGTGGAAGAAGCCATCCAGATCTATCCCGAAGCCGTGATCGCCACGCCTGGCGGACTGGTGTCGGACCCGGCCACCTTCAATTTGCTGCTGGCCCACTGCACCACGGTCTGGCTGCAGGCCGACCCGGAAGACCATATGGAACGCGTGCGCGCGCAGGGCGACTTCCGGCCGATGGCGGCCAGCAAGGAGGCGATGGAAGACCTGCGCCATATCCTGGCAGGCCGCGCGGCGTTCTATTCCAAGGCGGAGTTCTCGCTGGATACCAGCGCGCAGCCGCTGGAGCCGACCTTTGCCGCGCTGCGCGAGCTGGTACGCCAGGCGTTGCGCATGCCGGGCTGATGCGGAACCGTCACTAACCGGCCTCGTACCGATCGTTCGGGAGCATTCCACCGCGCTTCTCTTTGAATCTGCACAATAGTGCTTGCAGAAAATCTGAGTGATGAACTATAGTTCGTCTCACCAGATTCCTGTTTATGCATGATAGTGCAGTTTTGCAGAGGAGACAACGCCGTGACAAACGCCCCCCGTGTCGACTACCAGACCGACCCTTCCCAGTACAAGCACCTGAAGCTGAAGTTCGAAGGCCCCGTCGCCACGCTGGCGGTGGATATCGACGAGAACGCCGGCCTGCGTCCCGGCTACAAGCTCAAGCTCAACAGCTATGACCTTGGCGTCGACATCGAACTGAACGACGCGCTCAACCGCGTCCGCTTCGAACATCCGGAAGTGCGCACCGTGGTCGTCACCAGCGGCAAGGACAAGGTGTTCTGCTCCGGCGCCAATATCTTCATGCTGGGCGTCAGCAGCCATGCGTGGAAGGTCAACTTCTGCAAGTTCACCAACGAGACCCGCAACGGCATCGAGGATTCCTCGCAACACAGCGGCCTGAAGTTCCTGGCAGCGGTCAACGGCGCCTGCGCCGGCGGTGGCTATGAACTGGCGCTGGCTTGCGACGAGATCCTGCTGGTGGACGACCGCTCGTCGGCCGTCAGCCTGCCGGAAGTGCCGCTGCTGGGCGTGCTGCCGGGCACCGGCGGCCTGACCCGCGTGACCGACAAGCGCCATGTGCGCCACGACCTGGCCGATATCTTTTGCACCACCACCGAAGGCGTGCGCGGCCAGCGCGCCAAGGACTGGCGCCTGGTCGACGATATCGCCAAGCCCGCCGTGTTCGCGCAGAAAGTGCAGGAGCGCGCGCTGGCGCTGGCCGCGCAGAGCGACCGCCCGGCCGATGCGCAGGGCGTGGCGCTCAAGCCGATCGAGCGGACTATCGAAGCGGATGCGCTGCGCTACACGCACGTGACGGTCGAGATCGACCGCGCCGGCCGCACCGCCACCTTCACGGTGAAGGCGCCGACGGGCACGCAGCCGCAGAATATCGATGAAATCGTGGAGGCCGGCGCCGCCTGGTACCCACTGCAACTGGCGCGCGAACTGGAAGACGCGATCCTGTCGATGCGCACCAATGAACTGGACATCGGCACCTGGCTGATCAAGACCGCCGGCGACGCCGCCGCGGTGCTGGCCACCGACGCCACGCTGCTCGCGCACAAGGACCACTGGCTGGTGCGCGAGACCATCGGCCTGCTGCGCCGGACGCTGAGCCGCCTGGATGTGTCGTCGCGCAGCCTGTTCGCGCTGATCGAGCCGGAATCCTGCTTTGCCGGCACCTTCCTGGAACTGGCGCTGGCCTGCGACCGCAGCTACCACCTGGCCTTGCCGGACGACGAGGACCGCGCGCCGAAGATCACCGTGGCGGAAGTCAATTTCGGCCTGTACCCCATGGCCACCGGCCAGAGCCGCCTGGGCCGCCGCTTCTATGAGGAACAGCCCGCGCTGGACGCGGTGCGCGCCAAGGCCGGCCAACCGCTCGATGCCGATGCCGCCTATGCGCTGGGCCTGGTCACCGCCAATCCCGACGATATCGACTGGACCGACGAAGTGCGCATCGCGCTGGAAGAGCGCGTGGCGATGTCTCCCGATGCGCTGACCGGCATGGAAGCCAACCTGCGCTTCAACGGCCAGGAAAACATGTTCACCCGCATCTTCGGCCGGCTGACCGCGTGGCAGAACTGGATCTTCCAGCGCCCCAACGCCGTCGGCGACAAGGGCGCGCTCAAGGTCTACGGCAAGGGCGACAAGGCCGCCTTCGACTGGAACCGCGTCTGATCCAGCCTTACACGACAACCGAATCGTCCCCCGAAGGAGACCACCATGTCCGGCATCAACTACAGCGACAAGATCCCCAACAACGTCAACCTGAGCGAAGACCGCACCCTGCAGCGCGCGCTCGAGCAGTGGCAACCCAACTACCTGAGCTGGTGGAACGACATGGGCCCGGAAGGCTCACACAGCCATGACATCTACCTGCGCACCGCGATCAGCGTCGATCCGCAGGGCTGGGCGCACTTCGGTCACGTCAAGATGCCGGACTACCGCTGGGGCATCTTCCTGAACCCGGCCGAGGCCAACCGCAAGATCCACTTCGGCGACCACAAGGGCGAGGATGCCTGGCAGGACGTGCCGGGCGAATACCGCGCCAACCTGCGCCGCATCATCGTGACGCAGGGCGATACCGAACCCGCATCGGTCGAGCAGCAGCGCCACCTGGGCCTGACCGCGCCCAGCATGTACGACCTGCGCAACCTGTTCCAGGTGAACGTGGAAGAGGGCCGCCACCTGTGGGCCATGGTCTACCTGCTGCACAAGTACTTCGGCCGCGACGGGCGCGAGGAAGGTGAAGCGCTGCTGGAGCGCCGCAGTGGCCAGCAGGACAATCCCCGCATCCTGCAGGCGTTCAACGAGCAGACGCCGGACTGGCTGTCGTTCTTCATGTTCACCTACTTCACCGACCGCGACGGCAAGTTCCAGCTGTGCGCGCTCGCCGAAAGCGCCTTCGATCCGCTGGCGCGCACGACGAAGTTCATGCTGACCGAGGAAGCGCACCACATGTTCGTGGGCGAGTCCGGCGTGTCGCGCGTGATCCAGCGCACCTGCCAGGTGATGAACGAACTGAAGACCGACGATCCGGCGAAGCTGCGCGCGGCCGGCGTGATCGACCTGCCGACGCTGCAGCGCTACCTGAACTTCCACTATAGCGTGACCATCGACCTGTTCGGCGCCGACGAGTCGAGCAATGCCGCGACCTTCTACAGCACCGGCCTCAAGGGCCGCTACGAAGAAGGCAAGCGCATGGACGACCACGTGCTCAAGGGCCAGACCTACCGCATCCTTCAGGCGCAGAACGGCCAGCTGACCGAGAAGGAAGTGCCGATGCTCAACGCGCTCAATGAAGTGCTGCGCGACGATTACATCAAGGACAGCATGGGCGGCGTGGAGCGCTGGAACAAGGTCATCGAGAAGGCCGGTATCCCGTTCCGCCTGAAGGTGCCGCACAAAGCCTTCCACCGCAATATCGGCGCGCTGGCGGGCGTCAAGGTATCACCGGACGGCCGCGCGATCTCCGAGGCCGAATGGCGCGACTTCCGCGACCAGTGGCTGCCCAGCGAAGGCGACCGTGCCTTTGTCGCCAGCCTGATGGGCCGCGTGGTCGAGCCGGGCAAGTTCGCCAACTGGATCGCGCCGCCGGTGATGGGCATCAACCGCCAGCCGGTGGACTTCGAGTACGTGCGCTTCAACTGAGCCACGGTCTTAACCCATTGCTCCCTGTTTGCTCCCCTCTCCCGCTTGCGGGAGAGGGGCCGGGGGAGAGGGCAGGCGCGTCCATGAACCGCCGCTGCAACAACGACCCTCACCCCGAGCGCCCCTGATTCTGTGGAGACCGCCATGAACATGGCAGAAATTCAAGTCATCAAGCAGCACCTGATCGATCCCGAGATCTGCATCCGCTGCAACACCTGCGAAGCGACCTGCCCGGTGGGGGCGATCACGCACGACTCGCGCAACTACGTGGTCGATGCCGACAAGTGCAACCTGTGCATGGCCTGCATTTCCCCGTGCCCGACGGGCTCGATCGACAACTGGCGCGCCATGCCGAAGCTGCGCGCCTACAGCATCGAAGAGCAACTCGGCTGGGACGCGCTGCCGGAGGAACTGACGCCCGAGCAGCTGGCCGACCTGGCGCCCGGCGCCGAGATGCAGACCGTCGCGCCGGAGATTCCCGCCACGTCGCCGCTGGCCGGCACCGGCGAAGACGCTTTCAACAGCGCCCGCTACGGTGCCACCGTGCCACCGTGGTCCGCAGCGCATGCCTACACCAACCTGTACGGCGCCAAGTCCGCCCACAAGACCATCACCGCCACCGTGACCGGCAATGTGCGCGTGACTGAAGTCGGCCGCGAGTACGACACACACCACATCGTGCTGGATTTCGACGCGACGCCGTTCCCGGTGCTGGAAGGCCAGTCGATCGGCATCGTGCCGCCGGGCACTGACTCCAGCGGTCGTCCACACCACGCGCGCCAATACTCGATCGCCAGCCCGCGCAACGGCGAGCGTCCCGGCTACAACAACCTGTCGCTGACCATCAAGCGCGTGCTGCAGGACCATGCCGGCAAGCCGGTGCGCGGCGTGGCCTCCAACTACATGTGCGACCTGAAGGTCGGCGACAAGGTGGAAGTGATCGGACCGTTCGGCGCCAGCTTCCTGATGCCCAACCACCCGCGCTCCAACATCGTGATGATCTGCACGGGCACCGGCAGCGCGCCGATGCGGGCCATGACCGAATGGCGCCGGCGCCTGCGCAAGGCCGGCAAGTTCGATGGCGGCAAGCTGATGCTGTTCTTCGGCGCGCGCACGCGGGAAGAGTTGCCTTACTTCGGCCCGCTGCAGAACCTGCCCAAGGACTTCATCGACATCAACCTGGCGTTCTCGCGCACGCCGGGGCAGCCCAAGCGCTACGTGCAGGACCTGATGCGTGAGCGCGCGGCGGATCTGGCGGCGCTGCTGGCGAGCCCTGACACGTACTTCTATGTGTGCGGACTCAAGAGCATGGAAGAGGGCGTGGTGTTGGCGTTGCGCGACGTGGCACAGCAGGCCGGCCTGTCATGGGAGGCGCTGGCCGAGGGACTGAAGCGCGACGGCCGCCTGCATCTCGAAACGTACTAACGCTTACAGCGCGGCGTGGTCGCGGCCGGCGCCAACATGGCTGCCGGCCACGAAGCGCTTGCGCAGGACTCGGCCCGCATTCACCAGCGAGCCATCCGCCACTTCGACCACGCGGTGCAGGTAGTCTTCACTGGCGTCGAGCAATGCCAGGTACAGCGTGCTGCACAGGCTGCGCGCGGTGCGGCCGGGCCAGTCCACCGGCAGCAGCACTTCCGGCAGGTTCGGGTCGCGCAGCAGCACGCGCCGGTACTCATGCACCAGCAGCGTTCGCACGAAGAAGGCATCGGCCGGCGTGAGCTGCCCCGCTTCTTCCTCCAGCGGTGAAAACCGCCGCAGCAGCGCCTGCCACGCGTCCGCCACATCGCCCATCTTGAAGGTCTGGTGCATCAGCGCCTGCAGCGGCCGCAGCGAAAACGCCTGCAGGCTGCTCGCGTCCATCACCGCCACATATTCCTGCGCGCGCGCAGCCTGGACGATCTCGCGCAGCGAGGCCAGGTCGGCGTTGGGGTGCGCCATCACCCCGGGCGCGATTGCGCCGAACCCTTCCCATAGCAATTCCCGCTTCAGCTTCTGTCGCACCGTGGCGCGTACGTCACCGCGCACCATCACCAGCGTCCAGCGCCCGTCCCATTCGGGCGCGTCGCCCGCATAGATGCGCTTGCCCGCGTGCAGCACCCGTTGCAGGCCAGCTTCCGACAGCCCGTAGTAGCTGCGCCGACCGATCTTGGTCGCGGCCAGCCAGTCGTCGGCGGTGAGGCGAAAAGTGGCGGTGCGCACCAGCCGGTCATTGATCCCGAACGGCGCCGCCAGGCGGATCAGGCTGCCCAGCCACACCGCCTGCTGCCGCGGCGCGACCACGTCGCCGAACAGCGTCACCAGCAGCGAATTGGCGCCCAGCTTGAGCCCGCGCGCCAGCCGCGCCACGCGAGGGGAAACCGGATCGGGGTCGGGCGTCGCCATCGGCGGGTCTCCGAAAGTGATACACAAACGTCGATTGCTTGAATCAAATTGTATCACTACCATCCATTTCAACTTACGAGATTGACGCAGATCAAGACGTCGATCACGACCAAAACAGGTGGAGCAGGCGATGTACGCACAACTGGTGGAGACAGGAGCGACGAGGCTCCGCGCAATGGAAGAGATGGCCCCGCAGGAGCGCGAGTTCCAGGCCCGCGTGGATGCCGGCATCAAGATCGAGGCCAAGGACTGGATGCCCGAAGCGTATCGCAAGACCCTGGTCCGCCAGATCTCGCAACACGCGCATTCGGAGATCGTCGGCCAGCTGCCCGAAGGCAACTGGGTGACCCGCGCCCCGACGCTGGAGCGCAAGGCGGTGCTGCTGGCCAAGATCCAGGACGAGGCCGGCCATGGCCTGTACCTCTACAGCGCGGCGGAGACGCTGGGCGTTTCGCGCGACCAGATGCTGGGCGACCTGAATACCGGAAAGGCCAAGTATTCCAGCATCTTCAATTACCCGACGCTGAGCTGGGCCGATATCGGCATGATCGGCTGGCTGGTGGACGGCTCTGCCATCATCAACCAGGTACCGCTGTGCCGCTGCTCGTTCGGTCCGTATGCGCGTGCCATGGTGCGCGTCTGCAAGGAAGAGTCCTTCCACCAGCGCCAGGGCTACGACATCCTGCTGGCGCTGTGCAACGGCACGCCAGAGCAGAAGCAGATGGCGCAGGACGCGCTGAATCGCTGGTGGTGGCCGGCGCTGATGATGTTCGGACCGTCCGACGGCGACTCGCCCAACAGCGCGCAATCCATGCAATGGCGCATCAAGCTGTTCTCCAACGACGATCTGCGCCAGAAGATGGTCGACCAGACCGTACCGCAGGCCGAGTACCTGGGCCTGACCATTCCCGATCCGGAGCTGAAGTGGAACGAGGAACGTGGCCACTATGACTTCGGCGAGATCGACTGGTCCGAGTTCTACAACGTGATCCAGGGCAACGGCCCGTGCAACCGCGACCGCCTGCGTACCCGTGTGAAGGCATGGGACGACGGCGCATGGTTCCGCGAGGCGCTGGTGGCCCACGCCGACAAGCAGGCGCAGCAAGCCGCGGCCTGACCCCGCGGCGCACGGCGCCGCTCCCCATCGAACCCGCATCAAACAGGAGGTAGCCATGAAAGAGTGGCCGCTTTGGGAGATCTTTATCCGCAGCCAGCACGGCCTGGCCCACAAGCACGTGGGCAGCCTGCACGCGCCGGACGGCGAAATGGCGATCAACAACGCCCGTGACGTCTATACGCGCCGCAATGAAGGCGTCAGCGTCTGGGTGGTGAAGGCCAGCGACGTGATGGCCAGCAGCCCCGGCGACAAGGGCCCGCTGTTCGAACCCGCCAACAGCAAGGTCTACCGCCATCCGACGTTCTTCCCGATGCCGGAAGCGGTCAAGCACATCTGATACGGCGCGCATCATGGACAACCACAAGCTCGAATACCTGCTGCGCCTCGGCGATTCCACGCTGGTGCTCGGCCAGCGCCTGTCGGAATGGTGCGGCCGCGGCCCGGCGCTGGAAGAGGACATCGCGCTGACCAACGTCGCGCTCGACCTGATCGGCCAGACCCGCCTGTGGCTGGGCTATGCCGCGGAAGAGGAGGGCGCCGGCCGCACCGCCGACCAGCTCGCCTACCTGCGCGACGCGCACCAGTTCCGCAACCTGCTGCTGGCGGAGCAGCCCAACGGCAGCTATGCCGATACGCTCGCGCGCCAGTTCCTGTTCGACACCTGGCATTACTTCCTGCTGGAAGGGCTGCAGCGTTCGACCGATGCGCGCATCGCCGAGATCGCCGCCAAGTCGCTCAAGGAAGTGACCTACCACGTGCGCCGCAGCGCCGACCTGGTGGTGCGCCTGGGCGACGGCACCGAAGAGAGCCACCGCCGCATGCAGGACGCCTTCGACGACCTGTGGATGTTCACCGGCGAACTGTTCGAAGCCGATGCGGCCGAAACCGCGCTGGTGCGGGACGGCGTGATTCCCGATCCGGCGACGCTGGCCGAACCCTGGCAGCGCCACGTCAGCGAGGTGCTGGAAGAAGCCACGCTGCGCGTGCCCGCCGGCGAGTGGGCACAGAGCGGCGGCCGCCATGGGCGCCATACCGAACACCTCGGCTACCTGCTGGCCGAAATGCAGTTCCTGCAGCGCGCCTATCCCGGCGCGCAGTGGTGAGCGCCATGACTGCGCAATCGCTGGCGCGCCCCGCTGTCGAACAGGTCTGGCGCTGGCTAGATACGGTGCCCGATCCGGAGATCCCGGTGATCTCCGTGGTGGACCTTGGCATCGTGCGCGACGTCGCGTGGGTGGACGACGCCTGCGTTGTCACCATCACGCCGACTTACTCCGGCTGCCCGGCCATGACCGTGATCCGCGAAGGCATTGAATGCGCGCTGGCCGCGCAGGGCGTGGACAAGGTGCGCGTGCAAACGCAACTCGCGCCGGCCTGGACCACCGACTGGATGACCCCGCGCGGCAAGGCGAGCCTGACCGGCTACGGCATCGCACCGCCGGCGCAGCAGGTGATCGACATCAGCGGCATCAGCCGCAAGGCGTCGCCGGCGCTGGTGGTGGCCTGCCCGCACTGCGGCTCGTGCCATACGCGGCTGGTCAGCCAGTTCGGCTCGACCGCGTGCAAGGCGCTGTACCGCTGCGGCGACTGCAGGGAACCGTTCGATTACTTCAAGGCGCACTGAGCCAGACCGAGGTAGTGAGATGAGCAAATTCCATGAACTGACCGTGGCCTCGGTCACGCGCGAGACCCGCGACGCCGTGGCCGTGACCTTCGCCGTACCGGATGAGCTGGCCGATACCTACCGCCACGTGCAGGGCCAGCACCTGACGCTGCGCGCTGGCATCGGCGGCGAGGACGTGCGCCGCTCCTATTCGATCTGCTCGGCGGTGCAGGATGCGCAGCTGCGCGTGGCGATCAAGCGCGTCGACGGCGGCCTGTTCTCCAACTGGGCCAACGAGCAGCTGCAGCCCGGCATGAAGCTGGAAGTGATGCCGCCGTCCGGCCACTTCCATGTGCCGCTGTCCGCCACGCACGCCAGGCACTACGTGGCGTTCGCCGCCGGCAGCGGCATCACGCCAATGCTTTCGATCATCAAGACCACGCTGCAGGCCGAGCCCGACAGCCGCTTCACGCTGTTCTACGGCAACCGCGCCTCGTCGTCCGTGTTGTTCAAGGAAGAGCTGGAAGACATGAAGGACACCTACCTGCAGCGCTTCAACCTCGTGTTCGTGCTCAGCCGCGAGCAGCTTGATATCGACCTCTTCAACGGCCGTATCGATGGCGAGAAGGTCAATGCCTTGCTGAAGCACTGGGTGAAGCCACAGGACATCGACGTCGCCTTCATCTGCGGCCCGCATTCGATGATGGAAGAGGTGTCGCAGGCGCTGGTCGCCAACGGCGTGGACAAGACCCGTATCAAGCGCGAGTTGTTCGCCACCAGCATCCCTTCGGCCCGCCCGGCGGCGCATGCGCACAAGCAGGTCGGCCAGCAGCAGTGCGAGGTGACGGTCATCCAGGATGGGCGCACGCGTTCCTTCACGCTGGAGAAGAACAAGGAGACGGTGCTGGACGCCGCGCTGGCACAAGGCCTCGAGCTGCCTTACTCGTGCAAGGGCGGCGTCTGCTCGACCTGCCGCTGCAAGCGCATCGAAGGCGAGGTCGACATGGACGTCAACTTCGCGCTGGAAGACTACGAAGTCGCGCGCGGCTTCATCCTGAGCTGCCAGAGCTATGCCGTCAGCGACAAGCTGGTAATCGACTTCGACCAGGAAGCCTGAAGCGTTTCCTGCCATCTCCAAACATCCAGAACCCATTTCGCCCCCGGAGCAAGCCGTGTCCCATCCGTTTTTCGAACGCCACCAGGCGCTGCTGGAACAAGCCACCCAAGCCATCGCCGAGCGCGGCTACTGGAGTCCGTTCTCCGAAATGCCGAGCCCCAAGGTCTATGGCGAAACCGCCAACGCCGACGGCAAGGCCGCCTTTGAAGCCCGCCTGAACAAGCCGTTCGCGCTGTCGCAGCCGGGTACCGTCGGCCAGGCCGGCAAGGAAGTCTCGCCCTACGGCCCGGAACTGGGCATCACCTATCCGAAGCCGGACCTCGACCAGCTCTTCGCCGGCGTCGCCAAGGGCATGCCCGCCTGGCGAAAGGCCGGGCCGGAGGCCTGGGTGGGCGTGTCGCTGGAGATCCTGCAGCGCCTGAACCGCCGCAGCTTCGAGATTGCCTGCGCGGTGATGCACACCACCGGCCAGGCCTTCATGATGGCCTTCCAGGCTGGCGGCCCGCACGCGCAGGACCGCGGTCTGGAAGCCGTGGCCTACGCCTGGGACGAGCTGCGCCGCATCCCGAAGCAGGCCATCTGGGAGAAGCCGCAGGGCAAGAACGAACCGCTGCGCATGGAGAAGCGCTACAGCGTGGTGCCGCGCGGCGTGGGCCTGGTGATCGGCTGCTGCACCTTCCCGACCTGGAACGGCTATCCGGGCCTGTTCGCCAGCCTGGCCACCGGCAACGCGGTGGTGGTCAAGCCGCACCCGGGCGCGATCCTGCCGCTGGCGATCACCGTCGAGGTGGCGCGCGAGGTGCTGCAGGAAGCCGGCTTCGACCCGAACCTGGTCACGCTGGTGGCCAATGACCCGACCGAGCGCATGGCGTCGAAGCTGGCGCTGCGCCCCGAAGTGCGCCTGATCGACTTCACCGGTAGCAGCGCCAACGGCGACTGGCTGGAGCGCAATGCGCACCAGGCGCAGGTCTACACCGAGAAGGCCGGCGTCAACCAGATCGTGATCGACGCCACCGCCGACTTCAAGGGCATGGTGCGCAATATCGCGTTCTCGCTGTCGCTGTACTCGGGCCAGATGTGCACGGCGCCGCAGAACATCTACGTGCCGAAGGACGGCATCGACACGCCGGAAGGGCGCGTCAGCTTCGACCAGGTGGCCGCGGCCATCGGCGAAGCGATCGGCAAGCTGACCAGCGACCCCGCCAAGGCAGTCGAACTGCTGGGCGCGATCCAGAACGACGGCGTGGTGCAGCGCATCGAGTCGTCGCGCGAGTTGGGCGAGGTCGTTGCCGACAGCCGCGTGCTGGAACACCCGCAGTTCCCCGGCGCGCGCATCCGCACGCCGCTGGTGCTGAAGGTGGACGCCAGCGACGAGGGCAAGATCATGCAGGAGCTGTTCGGCCCGATCTCGTTCATCGTTGCCACCGACAGCACCGCGCACAGCATCGCGCTGGCCCACCGCGGCGCGAAGGAGCATGGTGCGCTGACACTGTCGGCCTACACCACCGATGCGGGCGTGACCGAAGCCATCCGCGATGCGGCGGAGGACGCCGGCGTGGCGCTGTCGCTGAACCTGACCGGCGGCGTGTTCGTCAACCAGTCGGCGGCGTTCAGCGACTTCCATGCCACCGGCGCCAACCCCGCGGCCAATGCCTCGCTGTCGGATGCGGCCTTTGTTGCCAACCGCTTCCGCGTGGTGCAGAGCCGGTCCCATATCTGACGCACAGCTTGCAGTCGTAGTACCCCGGCGCCGGCCCCCCTTGCTCGTGGCGCCCACATAACGAGATGGAGTAGACAATGGTTCAACGCATCCCCAACCCCAATGAGCTGGAGCCGATCGAGCGCGCCAGCCGCGACGAACTGCAGGCCTTGCAGCTGGAACGGCTCAAATGGAGCGTGCGCCATGCCTACGACAACGTGCCGCATTACCGCAAGGCCTTTGCCGCGGCGGGGGTGCATCCGGACGACCTGCAGTCGCTGTCGGACCTGTCGAAGTTCCCGTTCCTGACCAAGCAGGACCTGCGCGACAACTATCCCTTCGGCATGTTCGCGGTGCCGCGCGAAAAGGTGGCGCGCGTGCATGCGTCGAGCGGCACCACCGGCAAGCCGACCGTGGTCGGCTATACGGCGAAGGACATCGATACCTGGGCCAGCGTGGTGGCGCGCTCCATTCGCGCTGCCGGCGGGCGCGCCGGCGACCTGGTCCATGTCAGCTACGGCTACGGGCTGTTCACCGGTGGCCTGGGGGCCCACTACGGCGCGGAGAAGGCGGGCTGCACCGTGATCCCGATGTCCGGCGGCCAGACCGAGAAACAGGTACAGCTGATTCGCGAGTTCCGGCCCAACATCATCATGGTGACGCCGTCGTACATGCTGAACCTGATCGAGGAGATGGAGCGCCAGGGCATGGATCCGTCGGAAAGCTCGCTGAAGGTCGGCATCTTCGGCGCCGAACCGTGGACGGATGCGATGCGTGCCGAGATCGAGGCCCGCGCCGGCATCGATGCGGTCGACATCTATGGCCTGTCCGAAGTCATGGGGCCGGGCGTCGCGTGTGAATGCATCGAGAGCAAGGATGGCCCGGTGATCTGGGAAGACCACTTCTATGCCGAGATCATCGACCCGGTGACCGGCGAGGTGCTGCCGGACGGGTCCGAGGGCGAACTGGTGTTCACCTCGCTGACCAAGGAAGCGCTGCCGGTGATCCGCTACCGCACGCGCGACCTCACGCGCCTGCTGCCGCCCACGTCGCGTTCGATGCGCCGGATCGGAAAGATCACCGGCCGCTCGGATGACATGCTGATCATCCGTGGCGTGAACGTGTTCCCCTCGCAGATCGAGGAACTGATCCTGAAGGCGCCGGCGCTGGCGCCGCAATACCAGCTGGTGGTGACCCGCGATGGGCATCTGGACAAGCTGGAGGTGCGGGTCGAGGCGCGGCCAGAGCGGTCGTCGTCCCTCTCGGCGGATGACCGTGCGGCGCTGGAGCGCGAACTGAAGGACCAGATCAAGACCTATGTGGGCGTCACCACGCGTGTGCAGGTGGTGACCGCCGAGGGCATCGAGCGCACCAGCGTCGGCAAGGCGCGGCGCGTGGTGGATATGCGCCCGAAGGTCACGCACGAGCAGCCAGTCGGCGCGATCTGAAGCGCTGCTTTACACCACAATCCCTCGCGAACGCTCCCCTCTCCCGCAAGCGGGAGAGGGGAGCAAACCGGCAGCATCCGAAACATAGCGATCACCCTAAAGATGGCAGCCTCAAGAGCCGCCACGCCAACCCCTGCGCCAAAGGAGACAACCATGGACGCGCGACAACTGGAAACCATCCAGAACCACCCCGATTTCATCCGGCTGACCAGCGGGCGCGCACGCCTCGGCTGGTCGCTGACGCTGGTGATGCTGGCGATCTACTTCGGCTTCATCCTGCTGCTGGCGTTCTCGCCGGCCACGCTCGGCACGCCCTTCGGCGCGGGCGTGATGACCGTGGGCATTCCCGTGGGCGTGGCGGTGATCTTTGCGGCCGTGCTGCTGACCGGCATCTACGTGCACCGCGCCAACCGCGACCTGGACCCGCTCAACGAGCGCGTGCGCAAGGAGTGCCAAGAATGAATCCGGCATACCGTTACCTGTCCGCGGCCCTGATGGGGCTTGCCAGCACGGCCGCTATTGCCGCTCCCGCGATCCAGGCCGATGCCGCACCGCGCCCACTGAACTGGAGCGCCATCGTCATGTTCCTGCTGTTCGTGCTCTTCACGCTCGGCATTACCCGCTGGGCCGCGAGCCGCACGCGTTCGGCGTCGGACTTCTATGCCGCCGGCGGCGGCCTGACCGGTTTCCAGAACGGGCTGGCGATCGCCGGCGACATGGTCTCGGCGGCGTCCTTCCTGGGCATTTCCGCGATGATGTTCGACAAGGGCTATGACGGCCTGATCTATGCACTGGGCGTGGTCGCCGGCTGGCCCATCATCCTCTTCATCGTTGCCGAACGGCTGCGCAACCTCGGCCGCTATACCTTTGCCGACGTGGTGTCGTACCGGTTGGCGCAGAAGCCGGTGCGGATCACCGCCGCCTGCGGCACGCTGACCGTGGTCATCATGTACCTGGTGGCGCAGATGGTCGGCGCCGGCAAGCTGATCGAGCTGCTGTTCGGCACCAGCTATGAATCGGCGGTGGTGATCGTCGGCGCGCTGATGGTGCTCTACGTGATGTTCGGCGGCATGCTGGCCACCACGTGGGTGCAGATCATCAAGGCCGCGCTGCTGCTGGGCGGGGTGACCTTCATGGCCATCATGGTGCTCGCGTACTTCGGCTTCAGCCCCGAGGCCATGTTCGCCGGCGCCGCCAAGGTGCATGACAAGGGCGCGGCGATCCTGTCGCCGGGCGGGCTGGTGTCCAACCCGATCGATGCGATTTCACTGGGCGTGGGCATGATGTTCGGCACCGCCGGCCTGCCGCACATCCTGATGCGCTTCTTCACCGTTGCCGACGCCAAAGAGGCGCGCAAGTCCGTGCTCTACGCCACCGGCTTTATCGGCTACTTCTACCTGCTGATCCTGGTGGTAGGTTTCGGCGCGATCGTGATGGTAGGCGCGGACCCAGTCTACCGCGACGCGGCCGGCAAGATCATCGGCGGCAGCAATATGGTGGCGGTGCACCTGTCGCATGCCATCGGCGGCGACCTCTTCCTCGGCTTTATCTCGGCGGTGGCGTTCGCGACCATCCTGGCGGTGGTGGCGGGCCTGGCCCTGTCGGGCGCGTCGGCGGTCTCGCATGACCTGTATGCCAATGTGTTCCGCCGCGGACAGGCCAACGAGAAGGACGAGATCCGCGTGTCGAAGGCGGCCACGCTGGTGATCGGCGTGCTGGCGATGGTGCTCGGCGTGATGTTCGAGAAGCAGAACATCGCCTTCCTGTCAGGGCTGGTGCTGGCGATTGCCGCCTCGGTCAATTTCCCGGTGCTGTTCCTGTCGATGTTCTGGAAAGGGCTGACCACGCGCGGCGCGGTGGCGGGCAGCGTGGCCGGATTGGCCTCGGCGGTGGCGCTGCTGGTGCTGGGCCCGACCGTGTGGGTCGGCATCCTCAAGCATCAGCAGGCGATCTTCCCGTATGCCAACCCGGCGCTGTTCTCGATGACGCTGGCCTTCGGCTGCGCCTGGCTGGTATCGGTGCTGGACCGCTCGGCCCAGGCGAGCGCCGAGCGCCAGCGCTATGGCGCGCAGTTCGTGCGCGCCATGACCGGCATCGGCGCGGCCGGCGCCAGCCAGCACTGAGCGCGATCAGTCGGTGTCCTGCTGCGCCTTGTGGCGGGACGCCATCTTTTCCTGCTGCGCCGGCGGCACGTTGTCATAGTGGCTGAACTGGATGGTGTAGCTGCCGTGGCCGCCGGTCAGGCTGTTCAGCCGTGACTGGTAGTCGCTCAGCTCCGACAGCGGCACCTGTCCGGCCACGGTCACCGCGTTGCCGGCAGCGGTGCGGGTGCCATGGACCTGGCCGCGCTTGGCGGAAAGGTCGCCGATGATGTCGCCCATCGAAGTGCCGGGCACCGTGACCTCGATATCGACGATCGGCTCGAGCACGCTGGGCCGCGCCTTCAGCACCGCGTCGATAAACGCCTTGCGCCCGGCGGTCGCGAACGCGACTTCCTTCGAATCGACCGGATGGCTCTTGCCGTCATACACCGTCACGCGCACGTCCTGCATCGCGAAGCCAGCCAGCGGACCGCTTTCCAGCGCCTGGCGGATGCCTTTCTCCACGGCGGGAATAAACTGGCCCGGAATCGCACCACCCTTTACCGCATCGACAAACTCGAAGCCCTCGCCGCGCGCCAGCGGTTCGACCCTCAGCATCACTTCGCCGAACTGCCCGGCGCCGCCGGTCTGCTTCTTGTGCCGGTGGTGGCCCTCGGCCTTGCCGCCGATGGTTTCGCGGTAGGCGATCTTGGGCGGGCGCGTCACCACCTCCACTTTGTATTGCTCGGTCAGCCGCTCCAGCGCACAGCGCAGGTGGAACTCACCCAGGCCGAACACGACGGTCTCGTTGGTGCCGGCCGGATGCTCCACGCGCAGGCAGGGGTCTTCGGCGCTCAGCTTGTGCAGTACCTCCGCCAGCCGCTGCTCGTTGCCACGGCGCGCCGGCTCGATCGCCAGCCCGTAGATCGGCGTGGGGAATTCCAGCGGCGTCAGGTGGATATCGCCGTCCTCGGTGGCATCGTGCAGCACGGCATCAAAGCCGAGTTCATCGATCTTGGCCACCGCGCAGATATCGCCCGGCCCGGCGCGCGGCACTTCCTGTGTCTCCTTGCCTTGCAGCCGCAGCAGGTGCGCCACCTTGAACGGCTGGCGTCCTTCGCCGATATAGAGCTGGCTGTCGCGCGAGACCGTCCCCTGGTGGATGCGGAACACCGCCAGCTTGCCGACATAGGGATCGATGACCATCTTGAAGACGTGCGCCAGTACATGCTTGTCCGGCACGGGCTCCGCACGCACGGCCTTGCGGTTTTCGCTGCCTTCACCCGTATCGCGATAGAACAGCGGCGGATTGCCCTCGGTGGGATTGGGCAGCAGCCGCACGAACACATCCAGCAGCTCGGTGATGCCGGCGCCCGTCGCCGCCGAGGTAAAGCAGATCGGCACCAGGTGGCCTTCGCGCAGCGCGCGCTCGAACGGCGCGTGCAGCTGCTCCGGTGTGACCGCCTCGCCTTGTTCCAGGTACAGCTCCATCAGCTCGGGATCGATCTCAATGACCTGGTCGATCAGCGCATCGTGCGCGGAGGGCACAGATAAAAAATCCGACTCGCCGGCCGGATTGAAGAAGCAGTCGACCACCTTGCTGCCGTTGCCGGCCGGCAGGTTGATCGGCAGGCATTCCTTGCCGAAGGCCTCCTGGATATCCCCCAGCAGCGAGGGCAAGTCGACCTTGTCGCCGTCGATGCCGTTGATGATGATCATCCGGCACAACTGGCGCGCCTGCGCCCAGGCCATGGCCCGGCGCGTGGTCATCTCGATGCCGGTCTGCGCATTGACGACGATGGCGGCAGTTTCCACGGCCGCCAGCGCGCTGATCGCCAGCCCGGAGAAGTCCGGGTAGCCGGGGGTGTCGACCAGGTAGATGCGGGTGTCGCGGTAGTGCAGGTGGGCGACCGCGGAGGTCAGCGAGCGTTTGTACTTGCGCTCCAGCGGATCGCTGTCGCACACCGTGGAACCGCGTTCGATGCTGCCGGGCGTGTGCAGGGCACCGCCCTTGTACAGCAGTGCCTCGACCAGCGAGGTCTTGCCGCACCCCGCGTGCCCAAGCAGGGCGACGGTGCGGATGGCATCGGGACTATCGTGCATGTTGGCTCTCGGTTCGTCCGGCAATGACTCTCACGGCATTATTGGCGAAATTCGCCGGAAGCGACATACGCGCATGCCCGACTCGGTGCATTGCCTGACGCAAGATGGCCCACAAGTGCTGAGGCCGGCGCTCGGACGGCCTGACTTTGTCTGGCGCACGGCATGCCCGCACTGCAGCAAACCGTGCGCTGGTGCGCTGCAGCAAGATCAGCGGCGCACGTCATCGTGGTCGGTCGACACCGCCAGCGTCTGCCACGCGGCCAGTTCGCTTTCCACCTTGCGGTTCTTCTCGGTGATGCGGTAGACCGTGTCCGAGCCCAGCGGCAGCCGCACCGGCGGGGTTTCGCTGTCGGCCAGGGTCAGCAGCGCTGCCGCCAGCTTGGCCGGGTCGCCGGGCTGCTGGTGGTTGGCCGAAGCCATGTGCTCACGCATTGCCCCGACCGTCTCGGCGTACGCCGCGATCTCGGTACGGACGCGCACCAGCGAGCTGGCATCGAGGAAGTCGGTGCGGAAGAAGCCCGGCTCGACCACGGTGGCGCGAATGCCCAGCGGCGACAGTTCCGCATCGAGCGCTTCGGTCAGGCCCTCGACCGCGAACTTGGTGGCGCCATAGACGCCCCAGCCGGGATACGCGGCGTAGCCACCGATCGACGAGATGTTGAGGATGCGGCCGCTGCGCTGCCGGCGCATCTGCGGCAGCACCGCGCGTCACGGTCAGCACGCCGAACACGTTGGTGGCGAACTGCTGCTCGACTTCCTGCGCGGAGGCCTCTTCGACCGCGCCGAGCAGGCCGTAGCCGGCGTTGTTGACCAGCACGTCGATGCGGCCGAAGCGGGCCACGGCGGCCTCGGCGGCGGCGATCGCCTGGGCTTCGTTGGTGACGTCCAGCGCCACGCCCAGCAGGTTGCCGTGCTCGCCCAGTGCGGCGGTGATCGTCTCCGGGCGGCGCGCGGTGGCGACGACCCGGTCGCCGCGTGCCAGCGCGGCACGGGTCAGCTCCAGGCCGAAGCCGCGCGAAGCGCCGGTGATGAACCAGACCTTGCTGGCAGCGTTGATGGAGGTGTTGGTGGTGTTGGCGGACATGGTGAATCTCCTTTCGGGGTGCTCGGTTTGACTGCGATGTCTGATGGCGGGGGCCACGGAGACAAATTTAGGCCGGCGACGCCCGCAACACTAGGCGGTTCAATCTCGTTTGAATGACAACCAAAGGTTGGGAATGAAAAGCCGGCGCGCCGATTGAGAAAACCTCAACCGTGTGGCAGACTCGCCGGCATGGACAAACTGCCCCCACTGAACGCCTTGCGCGCCTTCGAGGCCGCCGCCAGGCACCTCAGCATCACCACGGCTGCCGAGGAGCTGCACGTCACGCCCGGCGCCGTCAGCCGCCAGATCCGCGCGCTGGAAGACGGGCTGGGCGTGCAGTTGCTGCACCGCGGCCACCGCCAGATCTCGCTGACCCGCACCGGCGAGGACTACTACCGCGCCGTGACCAAGGCGATGGACGACCTGCGCGAGGCCACGCGGCGGCTGAGCAAGCGCGCCAAGCGCAAGCAGCTCAAGGTGCGCGCCTACACCACCTTTGCCATGCGCTGGCTGATCCCGCGGCTGTCGAGCTTCCATGCCGCCAACCCCGGCATCGAGGTGCTGCTCACCGCCTCGCTCGATCCGGTCGACTTCCGCAAGGAGGACATCGACGGCGCGATCCGGCTGGGCGACGGCAAGTGGAGCGGCGTGAATACCCACCGGCTGGTGTCTAACATCCTGGTGCCGGTATGCAGCCCGGCGCTGCTCGCGGGCGGGCCGAAGGTGAAGAAGCCCGCCGACCTGCAGCACCAGACCCTGCTGCACTCGATCGCGCGGCCCGATGACTGGGCCCACTGGCTCAAGGCCGCGCGCGCGGACGGGCAGGTCGATGCGCGCAGCGGCATGACCTACCAGAGCTCGGCCATGGCCTATGCGGCCGCGGTCGAAGGGCAGGGCTTTGCGATCGCACAGCGCTTCCTGGTGGCGGCGGATCTCGACGCCGGCCGGCTGCTGGCGCCATTCCGCCAGACCGTGGACATGGGCGAATTCACCTACTACCTGTTGACGCCGGCTGACCGCAAGGAAAGTCCGAGCATGGCGGTGTTCCGCCAGTGGTTGCTGGCGCAGTTCGACACGCAAGGCTGAGGCGCATCGCTGCGCTCACCATCCGGCAAAGCGCGCAAAGGCCTCCACCGGCTCGCGCGCGGTGCGCAGGCGGTTGGCCGGTTCGCGCGGATCGGGATGGCCGAGCGACATGCCGCACACCACGATCTCGCTGTCCGGAATCCGCAACTGTGCGCGGATGACCTGGTGGTAGCGCGCAAACGCCTGTTGCGCGCAGGTTTCCAGGCCGTGCCCGAGCGCGGCCATCATCACCGCGTGCAGGAACATGCCGAGATCCAGCCACGCAGCCTGGCCCTGCCCGCGCTCGATGGTGAAGAACAGCCCCACCGGCGCGCCGAAGAACGCGTAGTTGCGTGCGTACTGGCGCGCCATGCCGGCGGCGTCGCCGCGCGGGATGCCGAGCAGGCCGTACAGCGCCTTGCCCAGCGTGCGGCGCCGCGCCAGGTATGGTTCGCGCCACGCGGGCGGGTAGTAGACATACTCCTCGCGATACTCACCGCCGCCGGTGTCGTGCAGTGCCAGCAGGGCTGCGCTGAGGCGCTCGCGCACGTCGCCGGCGCAGGCGTAGACGCGCCACGGCTGCGTGTTCGATGCGCTCGGGCTGCGCGCGGCGTCGGCCAGGATCGCGGCCACGGTCTGCTCCGGCACCGGCGTATCGAGAAAGCCGCGCACGCTGCGGCGCGCATACAGCGCCGCGATGATGTGGGCGCGGTTCATGACGCCGCGGCGGCCAGGCGTTGCTGGCCGGCATCGATGCAGTGGATCGCGCCGTCCTTTTGTAGCGCGGCGATTTGCGACGGGCTGTAGCCCAGTCCGGCCAGCACGGCCTGCGTATGCTGCCCGCAAGCCGGCGCCGGCCGCGCTGGCAGCGCGTTTTCCTGCGCGCTGTTGATCGGGAATCCCGGCATGCGGATCTCGCCCAGCGTGTCGTGCCGGACGCGCTGCACCATGCGGTTGGCGGCCACCTGCGGATGCGCCATGACATCCTCGTAGGTCGCCACGCGCGCGCACAGGATGTCGGCGTCCTGCAGGATGGCCAGCCACGCATTGGTCGAGCGGGTGACGAACTCGCTGGTCAGCACCTCCACCATTGCCGCGCGATTGGCCACGCGCAGCGGCGACGTGGCGAAGCGCGAGTCATCGGCCAGCTCGGGCCGCCCCAGCACATCGCACAACCGGCGCCAGCGCTCGGGCATGTAGGCGGCCACCATGACCCAGCCGTCGGCGGTGCGGAAGGCCTGGTTGGGCGCGGAGTAGGGCGCCGCGCTGCCGACGTGTTCGGGCAGTTGCCCGTCGGCGCAATAGCTGGTGAGGGACGACTGCTGCAGCGCCAGCGCCGCATTGAGCAGGCTGACATCGAGATGGCCGCCCAGGCCGTCGCGCGCCCGCTGCGCGAGCTTCGCCAGCACGCCCATGCAGGCCACGTAGCCGGTCATCACGTCGACCACCGGCGCCTGCACCTTGCACGGCTCGCCATCGGGCAGGCCGATCAGGCTCATCAGGCCGGAATCGGCCTGCATGATGCCGTCGACGCCGGCGCGATGCGCATACGGCCCTTCCTGCCCGTAGGCGGAGATCGAGCAGTAGATCAGCGCGGGGTGGGCTTCGGCCAGTTGCGCATGGCCGAGGCCGAGGCGCTCCATCACGCCCGGGCGCATGCTTTCCACCACGATGTCGGCGCCCGCGATCAGGCGGTGTGCCACGGCGACGCCGTCGGCGGACTTGAGGTCGAGCGCCACGCCCAGCTTGTTGCGGTTGAAGCCGTGGAACAGCGCGCTGTCGTCGCCGAGCCAGCCCGGTCCCAGGCCGCGGCCTAGCTCGCCACCCGGCGGCTCCACCTTGATGACCCTGGCGCCCATGTCGGCCAGCAGCATGGTGCAGGTCGGCCCGGCACCGATCTGCGTAAAGTCGATGACGGTCAGGCCGTCCAGTGCGTCGCGCAACATGTCATGCCTCCGGAAGGGTGCGGGATCGTTTGAACGTGCCTTGTGCGGTGGCCATCAGCACGCCGGCGTCGGTGGTCAGCTCCGCCGAGGCGAAGTACAGGCTCTTGCCGGCGCGGGTGACCTGCGCCGTGGCGCGCAGCCGGCCCGTGCTGGCCTTGCTGAGATAGCTGATCGTCAGCATCACCGTGACGGCGTGGCCGAGCGCGCCGTCAGGACCGGCGGGCAGCCCGGCGTAGCCGCAGGCGGCGTCGAGCAGGGTGGCGGTCACGCCGCCCTGCACGCTGCCCTGGCGGTTCAGGTGGCGCGGCTCAAGGTCGAGCTCGAAGGTGCAGCGGCCGTCGCCGACGCTGGCCAGGCGGATGCCGAGGTAGTCCAGCAGCGGGTTGTCGGTGGGAGGCAGGACATGGCGTTCATCAGGGGCGTTCATAGGGCCACCTTGATGTTGTTGTCCTGGATCACGCGCTGCCAGCGCGACATTTCCTTGCCGATATAGGCCTTGAGTTCGGCCGGCGTGGACGCCTGCGCCTCGAAGCCCTGCCGGGTCAGCTGCTCGGCGACGTCGGGCGACTTGAGCGCGGCCACCAGCGCGGCGTTGACCTTGTCGACCACGGCTTTCGGCGTGTGGGCCGGTGCCAGCATGCTGTACCAGAGTTCCGCGTCATAACCGGTGATGCCGGCTTCGGCGAAGGTGGGCAGGTCCGGCATCAGCTTGCTGCGCTTCTTGCCGGCGATGCCCAGCGCGCGCAGCTTGCCGGCGCGCACATACTGGATCGACGAGGCAAAGGTGGCGAACGAGATCTGTACCTGGCCCCCCATCAGGTCGGTGATCGACGGGCCGGTGCCGCGGTAGGGCACGTGCAGCAGCTCGGTCTTGTTCAGCTTTGCAAACACTTCACCGGCCAGGTGCTGCGGAGTGCCGGGGCCGGGGCTGCTGTAGCTGAGCTTGCCCGGATTGGCGCGGGTGAACTGGATGAATTCCTGCAGCGTGCGGAACGGCTGGTCGGGATTGGCGACCAGCATGATCGGCACCGACGCGATCAGCCCGACCGGCTCGAAATCGCGCTCAATCCGGAACGGCACCTTCATGCCGAGGAACGGGTTCATGGTGACCTGGCTGGATGCGATCACTAGCGTGTAGCCGTCCGGCGCCGCATGCGCGACATAATCGGTGCCGAGGTTGCCGCCGGCGCCGGGCTTGTTCTCGATCACGATGGTCTGGCCCAGCACCTGGCCCATCTTGGGCGCGATCACCCGCGCGAGGATGTCGTTGCCGCCGCCGGGGGCGAACGGCACGACCAAAGTGATCGGCTTCTGCGTGGGGAAGGGGGCCTGCGCCGTCGCACCTAGTGCCGTGGTTGCGAGCACGCCGGCCAGCGCCGCACGCATGAATCGGGAAATTCCTGCCATGGTTGTCTCCTGTCTGGTTCTGGTGGGTCCGCTCAGCGGCCCGTGTAGCGAGGCTGCCGCTTTTCGGCGAATGCCTGGCGGCCTTCGGTGCGGTCGGCGGTATCGCGCAGCACGCCCCAGTAGAGTTCGGTAAGCTGCTGCGCGTCGGCCTCGCTGAGGTGGCTGGTCTGGCGCGACAGCTTCTTGACCGCCTGGACGGCCAGCGGTGCATTGGCGGCGATGCGCGCGGCCAGAGCGAGGGCACGGTCGAGCAAGGCATCGGGCGCCACCGTCTCGCTGACCAGGCCGATGCGCGCGGCGTGCGCGGCGTCGATGCGCTCGCCGGTCAGCACCATCTGCATCGCGTGGGCCGCCGGCACGGCCTTGAGCAGCCGATGCAGGCCGGAGACCGCCGGGATCGAGCCGACCGCAGCTTCGGGCAGGCCGAAGCTGGCCTGCGCCGACGCAATCCGCAAGTCGCACTGCAAGGCGATCTCCAGCCCCGCGCCCAGGCAATGCCCGTTGAGCGCGGCGATCAGCGGCTTGTTCAGGCCGAGGTCGGTCAGGTCCATCAGCCGGATATAGAGGCCCAGGTCCGCCGCCTGCTCCGGCGCGCGGAACAGCGCTTCGGGGTAGGTGGCCGGTGAAGTGCGCGTGCCTTTCAGGTCCGCCCCGGCGCAGAAGGCGCGCGTGCCGGCACCGGTCAGCACCGCGACGCGCAGGTCGATGCGATCGCGCACTGCGGCCAGTTGCGCGCGCAGTTCGCGCAGCGCGGTCACGTCCAGCGCATTGAGCGCCTCGGGCCGGTCGATGGTCAGCACGGCGACCGCGCCTTCGGTGTGGAGTCGTATGGTCATGGCGGCCTCCTTACACGCTCGGCGACGACAGGCTGCGACCGCCGCAGACATAGAGCGTCTGCCCGGTCACGTACGACGACTGCGGATCGAGGAAGAAGCTGACCGCGTTGGCGATGTCGTCGGCGGTGCCGATGCGCTGCACCGGGACAGACTTTTGCAGCCGCGCCTGCACCTCGGGCGCGAAACCGCGGAACAGCGGGGTATCGACGATGCCGGGCGCCACGGCGTTGACGGTGATGCCCTTGCCCGCGAACTCGATTGCCAGCGAGCGCGTCAGGCTGACCACGCCCCCCTTGGCCGCGGAGTAGTTGGCCTGCCCGAAGCCGCCCAGCCAGGCTCGCGACGAGATATTGACCACGCGCCCGTACCCTCGCTCGACCATGCCGGGCAGCGCCGCGCGGCAGCACAGGAACTGCGAGCGCAGGTTGGTATCGATGACCAGGTCCCAGTCCGCGTCGGTCATGTTCAGGAAACGCATGTCGCGCACGGCGCCGGCGTTGTTGACCAGGTAGTCGACGCGGCCGGCGCGCGCCTGTACGTGCGCAAAGGCGTCGTTGACCGCGCCCGAGTCGGTCAGGTCGGCACTGGCGCCGAAGGCGTTGAAGCCCTCGGCAACCAGCGCGCCGACGGCGGCATCGAGCGCGGCGGCGTCGCGGTCGAGCAGGGCCACGGCCAGCCCCTGGCGGGCCAGTTGCGTGGCGATGCCCAGGCCGATGCCGCGCGCGGCGCCGGTGACCACGGCCACATGGGAAGGATCGAAACGTTGCGTGCCCATCTCAGACTCCCAGTAGATGGACGGAAGAGGCGGCGTGGTCCACGCCCGCGATGCCGCCGCCGGTGCATTGCGTCAGGCCGACGCGGGCATCCGCCACCTGGCGCTCGCCGGCGCGGCCTTGCAGCTGCCACAGGATCTCGACCATCTGTGCCACGCCGGTGGCGCCCAGCGGATGGCCCTTGGCCAGCAGGCCGCCGCTCGGATTGACCGGCACGCGCCCGCCCAGGCGCGTTGCGCCGGACTTGAGCAGGGGCACGGCGTCGCCGCGCGGTGCCAGGCCGAGAACTTCGTAGTAGAGCAGTTCGGCGATGGTGAAGGCGTCGTGCAGCTCGACCACGTCGACGTCCTGCGGGCCGAGACCGGCCTGTTCGTAGGCCTGGCGCGCGGCGCGCGCGGTGATCTCGGCATCGAGGATGTCGTCGTCGGCCTCCTCGCGCATGCCCGACACCACCACCGACGACAGCACCTTCACCGGCCGCGCCTGCGCCGGGCGGCGTGTGCTCAACACCACCGCCGCCGCGCCATCAACCTGCGACGGGCAGCACTGCAGCAGCGTCAGCGGGTCGGCGATCATGCGCGAGGCCAGCACTTCCTCGACCGTGGTGGTCTTGCGCTGCTGGGCATACGGGTTCAGCGAGCCGTGGTAGCGGTTCTTCACGGCCACTTCGGCGAGATCGGACGGATTGGCGTCGCGCTCGTGCAGGAAACGCGTGCCGCGCATCGCATACACCGCCGGCAGCACCATGCCCGACTTCGCATAGAGCTCGGTCTTGTGGTCATTGCGCTGCAGCGGGATGGTGCCGCCGCCAAGCGCGGTCAGCTGCTCGATGCCGAAGACCAGCACCGTCTCATATTGCCCGGCCAGCAGCGCGTGCCGTGCCAGGTGCACGCCGGTGGCGCCGCTGGCGCAGGCGTTCTCGACGTTGTAGACGGGGATGCCCTTGAGCCCGAGGTCGCGCACGATCAGCTGGCCGAGGATCATGCCGCCCAGCACGTTGGCGCAGTAGACCGCCTGGATGCGGCCGGCCGGCACGTCGGCATCGGCCAGCGCCTTGAGGATCGCCTGTTGCGCCAGTTCCGGCGCCAGCACGCCGGGGTGGCGGCCGAGCGGCGTCATCGCGCCGCCTTGGATGTAGATGTCCTGCATCTTGCTTACCTTTCCTTCTCTCGATCGTTCAGGCCGTGACGGCCTCGAAGACATAGCCCAGTTCGGCGTCATGCCGCTGCGCGTAGCGTTCGCCGATGACCGGACGCGCCGTGCCCAGCAGGCGGCCGAAGATGCGCACCGGGCCCACGAAATCGACATAGCCAAGCGCATACGGCGGCTGCCCGCTCTTGGGTGCGGGATGGATCACGGTGAAGCTGTAGAGCACGCCCGTGCCGGTGATGGGAACGGTCTCGTGACCCTCCGCCAGCGGCGAGTCGGCGGGCAGCGCCGGGAAGATCCACTCGCCGGTGGCGCGGTCACGCGAGGCTAGCAGGTGAGGGACGGGTTCCGCGCTCCAGAGCGGATAGGGCTGGTCTGACATGGCTGTCTCCTGTGGGTTGGCCTTGGCGTAATAGTTGTCGTCGGCGGGCTGCGCGACAAACGATATTTCCGGCCTTTTCGGTTGAGAAAAAATCAAGCGAAAGGGGGGCGTTTGGAGACGCGCTTTGGCGGCGGGCAGAAGCGCGCGGTGTTGGGTGCGCCAACGCCGCCGGAACTAGCCTAAGGATGGTGTTCTCCCTCTCCCCTCAGGGGGGAGAGGGACCGGGGTGAGGGGTGGTTTAGCTAGGTACCACATCAAGCGGGGCCAACGGTTTTAACCCACGGGCGTCTGCCTTTGACACGCCTGCCCTCTCCCCACCCCTCCCGCACGCGAGAGAGGGGTGCCTGCTGCTGTCGTCGTCGTTGCAAACAAGCGGTTGTGAAGAGGCTCAGGCCACGATCCCCACCAGCCGCGACAGCGCCTGCTCCGCGCCCCGGCTCGCCTCGACCACGAAGTCGATAAACCGCCGGACCCGCACCGGCATCTGGCTGCGATGCGGGTAGTACATGTACATGCCGACATTGCTGCTGCTGTACCCCGGCAGGATCGCCTTCAGTCGCCCGCTGACCAGGTCGGCGTGGATCATGTAGGCGGGCAATTGGCCGATGCCCATACCGGACCGCACCGCCTCGACCTCGGTTTCGACGTCATTGAAGCTCGCCACCGCAGGAACCTCCTGGTAGACCAGGTCGCCGTCCACCTGCAGCTCCCACGGCACCACGCGCCCGGTCGAGGGACGCCGGAAGCCGGTGCACTGGTGCTGCAGCAGGTCGTCGAGGAAGGCCGGCTCGCCGTGTCGTGCCAGGTAGTCCGGGGACGCGCAGATAACCAGCGGCAGGTCGCACAGCCGCCGCGCCACCAGGTTCTGGCCCGGGCTGGTGCCGACGCGGAAGCCGACATCGATCTTGGCTTCGACCAGGTCCGTGAAGAGGTCGCTCAGCACCACATCGAAGGTGATGCCGGGGTACTGCTCGCGAAAGCCCCGCACCAGCGGCACCAGCACGCGGCTGCCGAGCGACGGCGGCGCGGTCAGGCGGATCAGGCCGTCGTCGTCGCTCCTGCTGCTGCGGACCAGTTCGAGCGCCTCGTCGAGCTGGCGCATGCCGGGCGCGGCCAGCTCGAACAGGCGGGCGCCTTCGGTGGTGAGGCTGAGCTTGCGGGTGGTGCGGTGGAGCAGGCGTACGCCGAGGTGGTCTTCCAGCGTGCGCACGGCCTTGCTGGCGGCCTGGGGCGTTACGCCGGCCTCGACCGCCGCGCGATGAAAGCTATTGGCTCGAACGACGCCGAGGAAGAGGGTGAGGACGCGGGCCTTGTCCATGATTGGCAACTGGGGGTTGGGGATGTGGGCATCATAGTGCGAATCACGGCTGGATTCGACGGCCGTTGCCTTCCACTGCCCACGGCTGGAAACCACGCGGACCAATGGCTTGCACTATGCCTCGCGACGGTTGGCGATGCGCCGACGTGGCTGTTGCCGAGGCTCGCAGTACGCGAAATGTGCAGTTTGAGCGTGGGCCGGGATAAAGCAGTCGATGCAAGCCGCTGCTGTCACCGGAGTTTGTAATTAAAACCCGTCGTTCTTTGTAATAAGAGAGGTTCCTGACCCTCTCAGTCGCTTGTGCTGGCCATGAATTGCACCGCGAGGGGAGGTAAATGCACCAGCCCCGTGACGGCACGAAAGTTGCGGGGTTCTTGATAGCGATGGGCATATCGCCGGCGCGAGGTTGGATGAGTTACCCAAGTCGACCTTCCCACGCGCAAAAGGCCGTCAGTCGGTTTTCGACCTTACTAGCGCCGATACCTTTGGAACAAGGAGAGCTGTCATGAACATAGTCTGGCTGGTTGGAGCCGTTGTCATCATCCTCGCGGTACTCAGTTTCTTCGGCTTGCGATAGCTCCCGTGAAAGGCGATTGAGCATGCCTCACGCCCCACGCGCTGAACCAAGCAAGTCGCGGACGTCCTCGGCGCGCTCAGCGGGAGTTGGCGCGCGCTGCAGCACTGCGCTCGCGCCGATCCACTGACCCGCGCGCCCGGCATACCCAACGAAAATAGCCCAGCCAGTTCCGCTGGGCTATCCGCATTGCGGCGTGGCTATCGTCACGCATCCCCCCGCTGCCCCGTCCAAATACTCTCTGCAAGCCCGACGGCGGCCTGCGGCACTGCGCGCCCAAATTTCATCCATTCCGACGACGAGCTTTGCCGCCCGTGATGTCAACAATGTCCGACCAAGGCAGCGACAGACCACCCCGAGGAGACAGAGAGACATGAGCAAGCACCCGTTCGACCTGACAGGAAAAGTGGCGCTGGTGACCGGCGGCAACGGCGGCATCGGCCTGGGCATTGCCGAAGGGCTGGCTGCGGCCGGAGCCGATATCGCAATCTGGGGCACCAACGCGGACAAGAATGCCGCGGCGGCCGACCGGCTGAAGCAGCACGGCCGCAAGGTGCATGCCGAGCTCTGCGACGTGGGCGACGAGCAGGCGGTCGATGGCGCCATGCAGCGGACCATCGCCGCGCTGGGCCGTATCGACGGCTGCTTTGCCAATGCGGGCGTCGGCGGCAACAAGAGCCCGTTCGACGCCATGACGGCGGAGGTCTGGCGCAAGACCATGCGCGTGAACCTGGACGGCGCGTTTTTCACGCTGCGGGCCGCGGTGCGGCAGATGCTGGCGCAGGGCGAGGGCGGCGTGCTTTGCACCACGGCGTCGGTGGCGGCGATCGAGGGCGCGCCGCGCTCGGAGCACTATGCCGCGACCAAGGGCGGCGTGATCTCCATGATGCGCGGGCTGGCCGTCGAGTATGCGCGCAAAGGCATCCGCGCCCATTCGATCCTGCCGGGCTGGATCAAGACCGAGATGACCGGCGCGGCGCAGGCCAACGACGCGTTCCAGGAGATGGTGCACAAGCGCGTGCCGATGCGTCGCTGGGGCGAGGGCAGCGACTTCGCCGGCATCGCGGTCTACCTGATGAGCCCGGCGTCGGCCTATCACACGGGCGATACCTTCGTCATCGACGGCGGCTATACGCTGTTCTGAGCGGGACGCCCCACCGGCCAGACCCGGCCGCCGCCGACCACATAGGCGCGCTCATCCGGCTGCGGCCGCACCGTGGCGTGGCCCGTGAAGGCGCCGAAGGCGGGCAGGATGGCGCCGCGCGGGCCGAACAGGAAGCAGGGCAGGCGCAGGCTGTCCGCGCCTGCACCGCGCAGCAGGCAAGCCGGGTGCAAGTGGCCGGCCAGCACGTAACCCTGCGGCGAAACGCCGGGCATATGGCATAGCGCGAACGGGCCCGCCACCGCGGGTTCCGTCACCACGGCGATGTCCATCGACTCCGGCGGGTCACCGGCGCGGGCATCGTGGTTGCCGCGTACCAGGGTGCAGCGTGCCTGCGGCGGCAGCCCGTGCCGCCAGTGATCGAGCGCCTGCAGCACCGCCTGCGTGCGCGCGGCGCGCGCGTGCAGGAAGTCGCCGAGGAACACCAGTTCTTCCACCGGCAGTTGCCGGGTCAGCCGGGTCAGCAGCGCCAGGTTGTCGCCGGTGGTGCCGTGCGGCACCGGCTGCCCCAGCGCGCGGAACGCCGCGGCCTTGCCGAAGTGGACATCCGCCACCATCAGCATGCCGGCCGCAGGCCACCAGATCGCATGCTCGGGCAGCAGCCACAGCGTCTCGCCGGCGGCGGTTACGGTGAAGGCGCCGTGCGCTTCCAATGTGCGGGCATCCGGGTTCATAGCAGCGGTAAGGGCTTCGAAGGCTTGCGCACCCGGCGCGGCTTGCGTGGCGGGCGCCCGGACGGGCCGGCGTGGTCTGCCATGCCGAATCGGGCGGCTTCTGCCACTGCGTCGGCCGGCATGTTTTCCGCTTCTCCCGGCTCCGGACCCGCCGCCAGTTCCAGATCTGCCAGCATGCGGGCGATGCGGTCGGCCAGCTTCTCGGTGCTCAGCTTCTCACGCAGGAACTCCACCACCAGCGGGAACGACAGCGGCGTGGGCCGCTTCAGTTCATGCAGGTCGAGCTTCAGCGCCGACAGGCGTTCGAGCGTATCGGCCAGCCGGTGCGCATCCAGCTCTTGCATCAGTACCTCGCGCTCGGCCTGGCCGAGCAGCAGGTTGCCGGGATCGTGCTTGCGGAAGACCTCGTAGAACAGGCTCGACGAAGCCTGTAGCTGGCGCGCGCTCTTGGGCGCGCCGGGGTAGCCCTGGAAGATCAGACCGGCCACGCGCGCGATCTCGCGGAAGCGGCGCAGCGACAGCTCGCCCGCGTTGAGGCTGCCCAGCACGTCGGCGGCGAGGTCGCGCTGGCGCTCCTCGGCCAGCACCTGCGGCAGCCAATGGGCCCAGTCCAGCGGCGCGGAGGCCAGCAATTCAAGCCCGTAGTCGTTGACCGCGACCGAGAACGTGGCCGGCACCTTCTGCCCCAGGCGCCAGGCCAGCAGGCTGCCGAGCCCCAGATGGACCGAGCGGCCAGCGAACGGGTACAGGAACAGGTGCCAGCCCTCGCGCGAGTGCAACGACTCGGCCAGCAACGTATGGCGGGTGGGCAGGGCCGACCACTGCGCCTGCAGGTCCACCAGCGGCTGGATCAGCGGCAGCTCGGGCGTAGCGCGCGGATCGAGCCGGCCCGCGGCGGCGGCTTCGAGCGTGTCGATCACGGCTTCGGCCAGCTCGGTCGACATCGGCATCTTGCCGCCATTCCAGCGCGGCACCACCGGGCGGTTGCCGGTGGCGCGGCGCACGTAGGCGGTCATTTCCTGCACGCGCACCAGCTCCAGCAAGCGGCCGCCAAACAGGAAGCAGTCGCCCGGCGCCAGCCGCGCGATAAAGCCTTCCTCGACCGTGCCGAGCGAGGCGCCGCCGCTGCCCGCGCGGCTCCAGTAGCGCACCTGCATGGTGGCATCGCTGACGATGGTGCCCACGCTTATGCGGTGGCGCCGCGCGAGCCCCATGTCCGGCACGCGCCAGACGCCTTCCTCGTCCGGCACCGCGCGGCGGAAGTCGGGATAGGCCGACAGCGTGGCGCCGCCCTGACGCACGAAGTCCAGGCACCATTGCCATTCTTCGTCGGTCAGGTTGCGGTAGGCCCACGCTGAGCGTACCTCGGCCAGAAGTGCTTCCGGGCGGAAGCCGCCGCCGAGCGCCACCGTTACCAGGTGCTGCACCAGCACGTCGAGCGGCTTGTCGGGGGACTCGCGCGCCTCGATGCGGCCGGCTTGTACCGCGTGCCGTGCCGCCACCGCTTCCACCAGTTCCAGGCTGTGCGTGGGCACTACGGTCACGCGCGAAGCGCGTCCCGGCGCGTGGCCGGAGCGGCCGGCGCGCTGCAGCAGCCGGGCCACGCCCTTGGGAGAGCCGACCTGCAGCACGCGTTCCACCGGCAAAAAGTCCACCCCGAGGTCAAGGCTGGAGGTGCATACCACCGCGCGCAACATGCCGTTCTTCAGATTCAGTTCGACCCATTCACGCACGTCACGGTCGAGCGAGCCGTGGTGCAGCGCGATCTCGCCGGCCCAGTCCGGCCGTGCGTCGAGCAGCGCCTGGTACCACAGCTCGGCCTGCGAGCGGGTGTTGAGGAATACCAGCGTGGTGCCGCTGTGCGCCAGCTCCTCGACCACGTGCGGCAGCATTGACAGGCCGAGGTGGCCGGCAAATGGGAAGCGGCTGGCGTTGTCGGGCAGCAGCGTGTCGATCACCAGTTTCTTGGGCGTATGCCCGTGCACCAGCACGCGCCGCTCGTCAGGCACGCCGGACAGCAGCACGTCGGCCGCATGAGGCAGATTGCCCAGCGTGGCTGACAGCCCCCACACCATCAGCGCCGGCTGCCACTGCCGCAGCCGCGCCAGCGCGAGCTGCACCTGCACGCCGCGCTTGTTGCCGAGCAGTTCGTGCCATTCGTCGACCACCACCATGCGCACGCGGCGCAGCGTTTCGTGCGCATCCGCGCGCGTCAGCATCAGCGTCAGGCTTTCGGGCGTGGTGACCAGCGCGGTAGGCAGCCGGCGCTGCAGCGCGGCGCGCTCGGCGCTGCCGGTGTCGCCGGTGCGCAGTGCGACGGTCCAGTCCAGGTCCAGTTCGGGCAGCGGCGCCTGCAAGGCGCGCGTGGTGTCGGCGGCAAGGGCGCGCATCGGCGTCAGCCACAGCACTGTCAGCGGCGGCGCGGGTTTGTCGTGGGACGGTGCCGCGCGCGGCGTGCCGAACGCCATCAGCGCGCCCAGCCATGCCGCATAGGTCTTGCCGGTGCCGGTGGTGGCATGCAGCAGCCCGCTCTGGCCGTGCGCGATCGCGGTCCAGACCTCGCGCTGGAAGGCGAACGGTTGCCAGCCGCGCACGTCGAACAGCGCCGACAGGCCCTGGGCGATTGTCAGCGGCTCGGTAGCGGTTTCTTCGGCGGGCTGGCGCGCGGCGCGCGGCGGGCTCATGCCGCATCCTCCCGCTGCGCTGCAGCGGCCGGCAGCATTGCTTCCAGCGTGGCCAGCGTGTCGGCTTCTTCGATGGGCTTGTCGGTGCGCCAGCGCAGCATGCGTGGAAAGCGCACCGCGATGCCGCTCTTGTGGCGGCTACTGCGGGCGATGCCCTCGAAGCCGAGTTCGAATACCTGCGTGGGCTCCACGCTGCGCACCGGCCCGAATTTCTCGACCGTGGTCCGGCGCACGATCGCGTCGACCGCGCGCATCTCTTCATCGGTCAGTCCGGAATATGCCTTGGCGAATGGCACCAGCGCGCGGTCGTGCGTGCCGGGCGGGGCGTTCCAGACCGCGAAGGTAAAGTCGGTGTAGAGGCTGGCGCGGCGGCCATGTCCGCGCTGCGCGTAGACCAGCACCGCATCGACAGAATACGGGTCGATCTTCCACTTCCACCAGACGCCTACATCCTTGGTGCGGCCGGCGCCGTAGGCGGCGCTAGTGGCCTTCAGTATGAAGCCTTCGACGCCGAGTTCGCGCGAGGCGTCGCGCAGTCGCGCGAAGCGTTCCCAGCTTTCGGCCTCGACCAGCGGGCTGAGTTCGAGCGAGGGATGGACGTAGTCCGACACCACCTGTTCCAGCCGCCTGCGCCGTTCGGCCTGCGGGCGGGTGCGCCAGTCCTCGCCCTCCCATTCGAGCAGGTCATAGGCCATTAGGATGGCGGGCGCCTCGCGCAGCAGCCTGGCGCTCAGCGTCTTGCGGCCGATGCGCTGCTGCAGCAATGCGAAGGGCTGCACGCGGCCCTGTTTCCAGACCACGATCTCGCCGTCGAGCACGGTGCCGTCCGGCAGTTGCCCGGTCGCTTCCAGGATTTCCGGAAAGCGTTCGGTGATCAGCTCCTCGCCGCGCGACCACAGCCAGGTCTGGCCGCCGCGCCGGACAAGCTGCGCGCGGATGCCGTCCCACTTCCATTCGACCAGCCAGTTCTCCGGCGCGCCGAGCACGGATTCGAACTGCTCGACCGGTGCCTGCAGTGGATGGGCTAAGAAGAACGGGTAGGGCTGGCCGCTGGCGCGCAGTTCGCGGTCGTCGTCGCTCTCTGGCGCGAGCAGCGCGAGGAAGCGTGCCGCATCGGGCCGGGCCGACAGGTCGGTGTAGCCGACCATGCGCTCGGCCACGCGCTTGGGATCGATATTTGCCACTTCGCCCAGCGCACGCGTCACCAGCAGCCGCGACACGCCCACGCGGAAGGCGCCGGTGATCAGCTTGAACAGCACCAGCCGGCCGTGCGCGTCGAGCCGCCGCCACAGTGCGTCGAGGCGTGGCATCAGTTCCTCCGGCGGCAGCCCGCGCAGCGGCAGCAGGCGTTGCTCGACCCATTCAGCCAGGCCGGCGTGATCGGCGTCCATCGGGTCGGGCAGCAGCAGGGCGATGGTTTCGGCGAGGTCGCCAACGGCCTGGTAGCTTTCCTCGAACAGCCAGTCTGGCAGGTCCGCGGCCTGGCGCGCCAGTTCGCGCAGCAGCGACACCGGCACGATCTGGCGCGGCTTGCCGCCGGCCAGGAAATACACGGCCCAGGCGGCGTCTTCCGGCGGCGCGACGCGCAGGTAGTCGACCAACTCGGCCAGCCGCGCCTTGGTAGAAGTGGTGCCATCGAGCGCGGCGTAGAGGTCGGCGAACGCCTTCATGGCGCGGCCTCCTCGTTGCTGGCCTCGGACGGCTCCGCAACCTGCGCTTCACTGCGCGCGGATTCGTCGTCGTCGCCGTATTCGGTGTCGAAGGCCTGCGCCTGCCAGCCGCGTTCGTTCAGGTAGCGCACCATCACCGGCACGTTGCCGTGGGTCACGATGATGCGGCCCGCGCCGGTGGCGGCGATGGCTTTCAGCAACCCGGGCCAGTCGGCATGGTCGGACAGCGCAAAGCCGCGATCGACGCCACGGCGCCGGCGCGTGCCGCGCAACTGCATCCAGCCGCTGGCGAAGGCGTCGGACGCATCGCCGAAGCGCCGCAACCACGTCGAACGCTGCGCCGATGGTGGCGCCACCACCAGCGCCTGGCGCAGCAGCGGGCTGCGCGGCGGCAGCTCCGTGGCCAGCGCCATTGGTGGCAACGCCACGCCGGCTTCGGCATAGGCGGCGTTGAGCACGGTCAGCGCGCCATGCACGACCACCGGGCCGGGCATGCCGTCGGCGCCGGCATGGCGCAGCAGGCCGTGCAGGATGCGCTGGGCCTTGCCGAAGGTGTAGGCGTAAACGATGCTGGCGCGGCCGGCCTGCGCGTTGGTTTGCCACCAGTGGAAGATCTCCGCCATCAGCGTCGCCTGCGGCGGCCAGCGGTAGATCGGCAGGCCAAAGGTGCTTTCGGTGATGAAGGTGTCGCACGGCACTGGCTCGAACGGATCGCAGGTGCCGTCGGCTTCGAGCTTGTAGTCGCCGGAGGCCACCCAGACCTGGCCGCGGTATTCCAGGCGTACCTGTGCCGAGCCCAGCACATGTCCGGCCGGATGCAGACTCAGCGTGACGCCGTGGTGGGTGATGCGTTCGCCGTAGCGCAGCGTGTTCAGGTGGATGCCGGGCAGGCGCGCCCACAGCACGCCCCGGCCGGGTTCCGAGCACAGGTAGTGACCGTGGCCGAAACGTGCGTGATCGGAATGGGCATGGGTGATGACGGCGCGCTCGACCGGGCGCCAAGGATCGATATAGAAGTCGCCGGGCGGGCAATAGAGGCCCTCCGGGCGGGCGACGATGAGATCGCCGGCGGGGGCGGGTTCAGCCTGCGGGGGCCGGGCTGGGGCCAAGCGTGCCTCCTGATGCACTGCGGCCAGCGGGCGGCCGCGATGCTCCCGGGGCGGGAGACTTGGGAATCATACTGCGGCGGTTCAGGGGCCGTGGATTCGGTGGAGTCCGGTTTGGGTGTCGGTGGAGGTCCGACAAAAGCGGCCAGGTAGAGGGCAGGCGTTTCGCCGGAGTGAATTACTCACCTCCCGAGTAAGCCATTGACAATTCAGGCGAGGTATTGCCTAGCTTTTTCTTCCAGTTCAGTAGCGAAGTTGTCCAATTCCAACCAACGCTGTTCTATCCCATCGCGCTTGCCCTCCAACAACTGGGCCCCAAAGAGCCCAAAGAGACCTCTCTTCTTCAGTCAGCCTGGACGCGTGGTGGAACAGAGCTTGTGCTTGTTCGCGACCAGAGAAATTTGCAGCTGCGGCTGCTCTGTTTTCCGGATAATGGTTGCACTCAAGTTGCTGCAAGGGGCGAAGGCACCCATGGTCTGCCAACTTCACCATCAGGCTAAGCATGTAATGAGCGCGACGGCCATAGCAGCCAGCCACGAGATACCCGCGGGCCACCTGACGGATGGTGTAGTCGGGTGCCATTAATCAAACCATATCGACGAAATTTCGGATATTGCTTGATGTTGTCAACGCTATAAACCGAGCTGGTGAGCTTGTTAAAGCTGCGCTGTATAAGCCGAGTACGTTCCAATATTTCTGCGTCAACGTGATCGAATACCGCCATGGTGTCAATATCAGAATCCGCTCTCATGTCCCCCCGGGCGGCGCTTCCGTGCAAATAATACGAGAGCATACGATTGCCGAATGTGTCGCTCATGGCCATCACTATCGGCTCCGTCATCGCCCGAATAGATTCGGGTGGTGCTTCGGCTTCCTCAGCAACCAGGGGTTGCGTGTCGCGGTAGCAAGAGACCATGTGTTTCGAATAGCACTCTATAATTCCGCTCAGACGTGCCGCCGTGTGGCGAAATTCATCGACATTTTCCAATAACCGGTGTTCGAGTGGCTGCCAGTTTTCATTAGCATGCATCAGCCAGCCAATGTCCTCCTCATTCAGGCCCGCCACGGTTCGAATTTGATACTCGCCTGTTTTAAGTAGTCCCAGTAGCTTGCATATCGCGTTTTCCGCGTAACGCATAGCCCAACCTAACTGGCGTACTCCCCAAGTGTGCGTCTTCGCCGGCAGATCGCGAAGATAATAGAGGCGAGCGGCATGGGCCGATCCGAAGATCGCTTGCCGGACGGCCTCTGGCAAGTCTGATTCTCCGTCCTTTAATACCAGGTCTACAATGTCATTACGATAGAGCCAAGCGCAGGTATGGAACTGCCACACACCGTGTGCGGGATACCCGGCCAGTTCTCTTTCAGTCAGATAGTTCAGTACCAACTCCGGAAACTCCGCCTGTAAATAACGAACGCGGAATACCGCTTTCTGCCCTGCCGCCTCACGGAGAATCAAATAATAGTGCCCTGAAGCTCTCGAGAAATAATCTGGTTGTCGCAAGTACGAATCCGTTCTCGCAATGCCAGCCAGATTTTCTCTACACAGGTCTTGAGCACAAGCAAGAAAATACTGAGTTCGAGCATCAATTTTATCGTTCATGGTCAGCAACATGGCTTCCAGCGTGGCGGGAGCCAGGGTGTGGTCGCCCGTGGCATCGCAGAATACTCAATATTGGTCGCGATAAACGGGGTATGTAACAGGAAGGCTCTCAAAGTACAGGCCGAAGAATCTCAGAGGCCAGACGAAGAAGCTCAACGTACAGACGTCGACTGGTTGCCAAGGTGCGTGAGAACAGTGTCTCAGTGTGCTTGGAACCGAAAGCCTAAGAGTTCTTGGTGGGGGAAGTCTGACTTCGCCGCAGGAGGCGGAGAATAACGATTGGGGGCTGAGCATTTCGCCAGCGGCAGTCGTCGGAGGTGGACTTGGGCGACTGCCTGGCGCGCGCTTGAAGCTACAGCGGCTGTAGCCAGCCGCTACGTCAGTAGTTCCCCATGGCAGGCAGGAAAGCTAGCAAGCCGGCAGTGCGCGGAGCCCGTGCCATCAATGCATCCGCGCGACCACATTCCTCAAAGCACGTCGTCCTTCAAGTGATACCAGTGATAAAGCACCCGCTGCCCCATCCTCCGGAACGGCGCAAACATCTGCGACTCCACCATCTCCCGCACATTTGGAAACGGCAGCGGCGAGCGAAAGATCGGCAACTCCGGCAGCGCTGACGCCTTGCCCGCAATCAACGCCGCCAGCCGCTTGCCGGCCTGCGCGGAGTACATCACGCCATTCCCGCCATAGCCCATCGCGTAGTAGATCGAGTGCGCAGGATCCGGCTGGGTAATGCGCGGCATCATGTCGTGACTGACATCGACCCAACCCCACCACGAGTAGTCGACCTGGATACCCTGCAGCGCCGGGAATTTGCGATACATATCCCCGATCAGCTTCTGCTTGTACTGTTCCTGCGGCGCGTCATTGCCGGTGATGGCGCTGCGGCTGCCGATCTGCAGGCGGCCGTCGGGCATCAGCCGGTAGTAGTGGCGCAGGATGCGCGTATCGGTAATGACCTGGGTCGTGCGGAAGTTGCACGCGGCGCGTTCCTCGGCGGTGAGCGGGCGCGTGACGATCGAGTTCGACAGGATCGGGAACAGCCGGTTCTTGAGTTCGCGGTGCAGCGTCTGCGAGGTATAGCCGCCGGTGGCCACGCCCACGGCGCGGGCGCGCACGATGCCGCCGGGCGTGCGCAGGTAATGCACGCCGTTGCGAGTTTCCCAGCTGGTCACCGGGCTGGACGGATGCACCTTCGCACCGAGCTCGCGCGCGCGCCGCAGGTAGCCGAAGGCGAGCTTGCCGGCGTGGATGCCGATGCCTTCAGGCTCGTGCATGGCGCCGGCGGCTTCCTTGTCGTCGACGTATTCGCGCCGCACGGTATCGGCATCCAGGATGCGTGCGTCGTAATTGAAGACCTCTCGCAGGACCTTGGCTTCCTTTTCCAGCGTCGGCATCACCTTGTCGCGGTGCGCGATGTAGAGGTGGCCGCCCGGCTGCGGATCGCAGTCGATGTCCTTGATCAGGCCCTTGAAGGTCTCCATGCCGGCGCAGACCTCTTCATGCAGGCGCAGCGCGGTATCGAGACCGTAGCGCTGGATCCATTGCGAACGCTTGAGCCGCCCCGACGCGCATTGCGCCTGGCCGCCGTTGCGCGTGCTGCAGCCCCAGCTGACGCGATTCGCTTCCAGCACGGTGGCCTTGATGCCGTGTTCCTGCGCCAGGAAGATGGCGCAGGTCAGGCCGGTGAAGCCCGAGCCGATGATCGCCACATCGACGTCGATGTCATGCGTGATCGGGCCGTCGTCGGCGGGCGGCTCGCCGGCGGTGCCGATCCAGTAGGTCGGCGCGTATTCGCGCCCGTGTCCGGGGGTGGGGGTGTGCAGCGGGTCGTAGGCGGGGTCGTACGGCCGGGTGGGCGCGGTCGAGTGCTCGCCGGCCAGGACATTGCGGGGAACTACGGCTTGCATGGCGCGTCTCCTGTTCTCAGGCTGCGGGAGTCACTACGGGCGGACGGTCCTTGCGGTACGCGTTCTTGACCGCGATCTTGCCGTCGCGGAAGGTAAAGACGTCCACCATGCGCGCCTCGATGCGCGCGCCGTCGGTACGGGTGCCGCGGAAGGTCGATTCGCTGACGCCGCGGTCGCCGGCGACGAAGTGCTCGCCATCGATCCATTGCGCGTCCGGGAAGGTCTGCCACGCGAGCTGGAAGCCTTCGCGCACCGCGTCGCGGCCGATAAAGCTGCGGCCCAGCAGCTCGCCCCCGGCCACGCCGTGGAAGGCGCAGTCATCGGCCATGAAGCCCATCAGCGCGTCGATGTCGTGGCGGTTCCAGGCGTCGTTGAAGGCCTGCAGCAGTTCGATGCCGGTGGCGTTGTGGTTCTGGTCGGACATGGCTTGGTCTCCTGAGTGTTGTCTGCCGATCCGTTCAGGACCGGCCATGACTCGAGGATAGGGAAGCCGGGCGTCGCGCTGTAGCGCCAGTTCGGGATTATCGCTTGGGCCAGCGACGCCGCCGGTGTTCAGGCCGCGGGACGGGCCCGGGAAGTGACGGCAGGCGCGCTGCCGGCGGTGGCTTGCAGTTCACGCGCCACGCCCGCCAGCACGCGGATGCCGGGTTCGATGCGGTCCAGCGAGATCGACGAATAGCCCAGCCGGAAGCAATTGCGCGGCGCGGGCTCCGCCATGAAAAAGACGCTGCCCGGCTCGATCAGCACGCCCTGCAGCTCCGCCAGTCGCGCCAGCGCATCGGCATCGAGCCACGGCGGGCCTTCGATCCAGCAAGAAGCGCCACCGGCGATCGGCACGGGTCGGAAGTCGGGCATATGCGTGGCCAGCGCCGCCAGCACCGCATCGGCGCGCTCGCGGTGCGCCGCCGACAGCCGGCGCAGGTGCGCGTCATAGTGGCCGAGCGACAGGAACAGCGAGAACGCGCGCTGGATATACGCCGACGGGTGCCGCAGCATCAGCCGGCGCGCGCCGCGCAGCTCGGCGATCAGCGCTGCCGGCCCGACGATATAGCCGATGCGCAGCCCCGGCGCCAGGCTCTTGGACAGGCTGCCGACGTAGATCACGCGGTTGCTGCGGTCCAGGCTCTTGAGCGTGGGGGTGGGATCGCCTTCGAAGCGGCTCTCGCTTTCGTAGTCATCCTCGATCAGCACGAAGTCCGCGTCCTCGGCCTGGCGCAGCAGCGCCAGGCGTCGCGCCAGCGGCATGGTGACCGTGGTGGGGCACTGGTGGCCTGGGGTCACGTAGACGTAGTCGCACGTGCGCTGCGCGTCGGACATCACCAGGCCGTCGCTGTCGACCGGCAGCGGCACCAGCAGCGAGGTGTGCGAGCCGAAGATATTGCGCGCATCGGGATAGCCGGGGTCTTCGATGCCGACCGGCGTGTCGGGGCTGACCAGCAGGTCGGCCAGCAGGTACAGCGCCTGCTGCGCACCCACCGTCACCACGATCTCGTCGGTGCCGGCCCACACACCGCGGCGTGGCAGCACGCGCGTGCGGATCTGCTGCACCAGCGATTCGTCGTCGCGCAGGATCATGTCCTGGGCCCAGTCGTGGATGTCGAGCACGCTGAGCGCCTTCAGGCAGCATTCGCGCCAGTCGGCGGTGGGGAACAGCACGGGGTCGTACTGGCCGTAGAGGAAGGGGTAGGGGTAGTCGCGCCAGTTGGCGCGCTTGACGATATTGCGCTGCTGCGTGGGGCGGAACACGAAGCGCCGCTCCCAGTCGGGTTCGCCCGCACGCGCGGGCACCGGCTCGCCGCGCAGCGAGGCCACGCCGCTCACGCGCGTGCCGAGGATCTCCGGGTTGACGAAGTAGCCGCTGCGCTCACGCGCCACCAGGTAACCCTCATCGACCAACTGCTGGTAGGCCAGCACCACCGTATTGCGCGCCACGCGCAGCTGCGCCGACAGTTCGCGGCTGCTAGGCAGCGGCTCGCCCTGCGGCAGTTGCTCGTCGAGGATGGCCGAGACCAGCATCTGGCGGATCTTGCCTTGCAGGCTCAGGCCCGACAGCGCGTGCTGCTGGAACAGCTGGAACCACATCGTGGTGGGGGACTTGAGGCTCATGGGGCGGCAGGCAACACGGCGAAGCGCGCCAGCATACCGCACCGGCGCGCCACGTCAGTCATCAATACTCATGCAGGTCCGGTCGGGGCATCTCTGCGAGCGACACTACCGGATCCACGCCACGACGAAACAGTTGCCGCGCCGCGTACGCCACCAGCAGGATCGCCAGGCTGACCACGCCCAGGGCGAGCGGCGTGCGCTGGTCGGGGATGAAGGCCATCGCGATCACGATGCCCAGCATGCCGACGATCGCCACGTAGGTGAGATACGGATAGCACCACATCCGCACGCGCAGCCGGTCCGGGGCTTCGCGCTCCAGGCGGGCGCGCAGGCGCAGCTGCGCGATCGCGATCAGGATGTAGACGAAGATCGCGACGGTGCCGTACGAGTTGACCAGGAAGGCGAACACCGTATCGGGCGAGACATAGGACATCACCACCGCACCGTAGCCGAACAGCGTGGCCATCAGGATGGCGCGCGTCGGCACGCCGTTGCGGCTCACGTGTGCCAGCGACTTGGGCGCGTCACCGCGGCGGGTCAGCGCGAACAGCATGCGCGACGAGGCGTACAGGCCCGAGTTGAGCGCCGACAGCACCGCGGTCAGCACGATTGCGTTCATGATCTGCGCGGCGGCCGGTACGCCCATCACGTTCAGCGCGCTGACGTACGGCGTGGCAATGCTGGTGGAATTCCACGGTACCAGGCACACCACTAGCAGGATCGAGCCGACATAGAACACCAGGACGCGCGTGATCACCGAGTTGGTGGCCTTGGCCACGGCCTTCTGCGGCTCGGCGGTCTCGGCGGCGGCGATGGTGACGATCTCGGCGCCGAAGTAGAAGCCCGTGGCCGCGACCGCGCCGGTCAGCACCGGCACGATGCCGTGGGGCATGAAGCCGCCGTTGGCGGTCAGGTTGGCCACCTGCATGCCATGCGCGCCCGGGGTCAGGCCCAGTACATAGACGCCCGCGACGAACAGGAACACCATGATCGCGGCGACCTTGATCGACGCGAACCAGAACTCGAACTCGCCGAAGGATTTGACCGAGACCAGGTTGGTCAGCGTCAGCATCACCAGCAAGACCAGACTGATGATCCAGTTGGGTACGTCGGGCAGCCAGTAGCGCACCAGGTCGGCACCGGCCACGGCTTCGAGTGCCACCACGATGACCCAGAAATACCAGTACATCCAGCCGGTCAGGAAGCCGGCGAGGTTGCCCACCGCCGGGCGGTCGCGCCAGGCTTCGCGCGCATATTCGTAGAAGGAGCCGCCGCCGGGCATGGCACAGGCCATCTCGCCCAGCATGCGCATCACCAGCACCACGAGCAGGCCGGTGATCAGGAAGGAAAGGACCGCGGCCGGGCCGGCCGACTTGATGACGACGCCGCTGCCGACGAAGAGGCCAGCGCCGATCACGCCGCCGAGGGCGATCATGGTCATGTGGCGTTGCTTGAGGCCGTGGGATAGCCCGTTGCCGGACTGGGGTTGTTGGATCATGTTGTGTCTCCTGTGCTGCGCTTGCTGCCGGTACTGCATTGCAGCCAGTACAGCGTTTTGGGCAGGCGCCACGGCTTCTCTTCTGTATAGGTGGCGGGGCGGTAAATACCAGCCTGTGCCAGCCTGGGGCCGTGGTCGGTTCAGTGTTCGCAATCCCGAAACGGATCGCCTATCCGTCCATGTCGACTTGTCTCCGGTGATCGCTTAAAAAATCGGAACCAGAAGTTCCAAAAAATCGTTGTTTAGCTGGAATGTAGGCCGTCAACGGCGGAAGGTCAACCAGAAGTTTCGATAATTGATATGATTTGACTCTGAAAATGAAACTTACCTATGATGGAGCCAGGCATGAACGATATGCGCCTCACCAAAAGTGACGCCAAGCCTGACGGAGACACGCCGGCACTGCGGCTGTTCGGGCTGCTCGAAGTCATCGCCGAGAAGGACCAGGCCTTCAACCTGCAGGCGCTGGTGGAAGAGACCGGCCTGCCCAAGCCCACGCTGCACCGCATGCTGCAGCAGCTCGAGGCCGCGGGCCTGATCCAGCGCAACGGCGACGGCAGGCAATACGGCACCGGCCTGCGGCTGCGCCGGCTGGCGGAGAACCTGTTGCTCAACAGCACCTCGCACGGCGCGCGCCACATGGTGCTGCGGCGGCTGGTGGAAGAGGTCGGCGAGAGCTGCAACCTGACCGCGTTCTCGGGTGGCGAAGTGCTGTACCTGGATCGCGTGGAGACGGCGGCGCCGCTGCGCTTCTACCTGCACCCGGGCTCGCGCGTGCCGGCGCATTGCTCGGCCACCGGCAAGCTGTTCCTGGCGCAACTGGCGCCGGCGCAGCGGCAGCGGCTGCTGGGGCACGTGGAGCTGGAGCGCTACACGCAGAACACGCTGACCGACCACGCGCAGCTGGAAGCCGAACTGGAGCGCGTGAAGCGCGACGGCTACGCGATGGACGATGAGGAGTTTCTGCCCGGGCTGCTCTGCATCGGCGTGCTGGTGCCGGCCGCGGACGGCGGCAAATCCAACCTGGGGCTGGCGCTGCAGGCCCCGGTGATGCGGGTGGCGCGCGACAAGGTATTGCAGTTGCTGCCCGCGCTGCAGCGCGCAGCCGGTGCGCTGGCGGCGATCGAGGCCGACAGTGCCAGCGCCTGGCACGGCGGCGCGGAAGAGGACGAATAGCGCGCACGGCGTCACGCGGTTTGCTCCGCTGGTCGCACTGCGCAGGCATGGCGACAAGCAACGAGGAGCAACAGGTGACGCAAGACCAGTTTGGCAAGCCGGACCGGATGATTCCGGTGCGCAGCGTGTTCGGCATCGATTCCGGCCTGATGGTGCCGGCCTTCAGCCAGCGCGACGACCACGTGCCGGAGATCGATCCGGCCTACCGCTTCCAGCCCGAGGTGACGCTGGCGATCCTGTCCGGTTTTATGCGCGACCGGCGCGTGATGGTGCAGGGGCTGCACGGCAGCGGCAAATCGACCCATATCGAGCAGGTGGCCGCGCGGCTGAACTGGCCGTGCGTGCGCGTCAACCTCGACGGGCATATCAGCCGGCTCGACCTGGTCGGCAAGGATGCCATCGTGGTCCGTGACGGGCGCCAGGTGACCGAGTTCCAGGAAGGCATCGTGCCGTGGGCGTTGCAGCGGCCGGTGGCGCTGATCTTCGACGAGTACGACGCGGGCCGCCCCGATGTGATGTTCGTGATCCAGCGCATTCTGGAGCGCGACGGCAAGTTCACGCTGCTCGACCAGAACCGCGTGATCCGGCCGCACCCTTCTTTCCGGTTGTTTGCCACCTCCAATACCGTGGGGCTGGGCAACACCAACGGGCTCTACCACGGCACACAGCTTCTCAACCACGCGCAGATCGACCGCTGGAACGTGGTGGCCACGCTGGACTACCTGCCGCATGACGAGGAAGCCGGCATCGTGCTGGCGCGCGTGCCCGAGCTCGACAATGACGCCGGCCGCGCGCTGGTCGATGCGATGGTGGCGCTGGCGGGGCTGACGCGCCGCGGGTTTGCGGCGGGCGACGTGTCGGCGCTGATGTCGCCGCGCACGGTGATCAGCTGGGCCGAGAACTGCCAGATCTTCCACGATCCCGCGCTGGCGTTCCGCCTGACCTTCCTGAACAAGTGCGATGAAGCCGAGCGGCCGGTGGTGGCGGAGTACTACCAGCGTTGCTTCGGGCATCTGCCCGGCGAAGCCGCCGGCGCGTCCGCCGAGTCGGAGTCCGTGCGATGAGCGCCGCCGCGGCCGCGCAGCAATTGCGCCGGCGCCAGCGGCAGGATGAACTGTCCGGCGCCGCCGTGCGCGCGCTGACGGGCGACGCTGCGCTGCACTTCCGCGACGGGCAGCTTTGGCGCGCGATGCGCCCGGTGCCGCAGCATGCGCCGCACCTGCGTACCGATCCGGAAACCGATACTGCCACGTGCCTGCGCGGCGCCGCTGACGGCGCTGCGCTGCGCCAGGCGCATTCCGATGCCGCGCTGCATCGCCGGCTATGCCCCGCCGATCCGGTCGAGCGCCTGGTATTTGAACTGCTCGAGCAGCTGCGTTGCGAGACGCGCTTGCCGCGCGGCATGGCGGGCGTCGCGGCCAACCTGCGCCATCGCTTCATGGCGTGGTCGCGGGCGTTCCATCGTTCCGGCCTGACTGAAGGGCATCTCGGCATCCTGCTTTACACCGTAGCGCAAGTCGCATGGTCGCGACTGACCGGCGAGCCAGTGCTGGAAGAGACCGAAGACCTGATCGAAGCCACGCGCGCCAACATCGTGCCCGTGCTGGGCACATCGCTGGCCGGGCTGCGCGCGCATCGCCATGACCAGGCAGCGTTCGCCGTGCACGCGCTGGCATTCGCCCGAGCGGTGGCGGACATGGTCCGCACCGAAGCGCCGCGCGCAGGCGAGGACGATGACAGCGCCGCCTCGGCCGCGCGCGCCGGGTTTGCGCTGTGGCTCGATTTCGACGAACCGCCCGCGGAAGACTTCGCCCTCGCCGACAGCGGCCACAGCCGCGTACTGGCCGAGGCCACCGACGGCTACCGCGTCTTCACCACGCGCTACGACCGCGAGGTGCGCGCCGCCACGCTGGTGCGGCGCGCGCTGCTGGACGAGTACCGCACGCGGCTCGACGCCCGCATCGCCCGCGCCGGCGTCAACATCGCACGACTCGCGCGCCGGCTGCGCGCGGCGCTGGCGCAACCGCGCGTGGACGGCTCGTCCTTCGGCGAGGAAAGCGGCCGCATCGACGGCCGCCGCCTGGCGCAACTGGTCAGCTCGCCCGCCGAGCGCCGGCTCTTCCGCCGCGAAGCGCACAAGGCGCATGCCGATTGCGTGGTGGGCTTCCTGATCGACTGCTCCGGCTCGATGAAGGCGCAGGCCGAACCGCTGACCCTGCTGATCGACATGCTCACCCGCGCGCTCGACCAGGCCGGCGTCGCCACCGAGGTGCTCGGCTTCACCACCAACGCCTGGAACGGCGGCCGCGCCCGCGCCGACTGGCTGGCGCGCGGCGGGCCGGCGCATCCGGGCCGGCTCAACGAGACCTGCCATATGGTATTCAAGGATGCGCAGCGCAGCTGGCGCCGGGCCCGTACCGACATCGCCGCACTGCTCAAGGCCGACCTGTTCCGCGAAGGCGTGGATGGGGAGGCCGTTGAGTGGGCCTGCACGCGCCTGCACGCCACCGGCAAGGCGCGCCGCATCCTGCTGGTGGTGTCCGACGGCAGCCCGATGGATACCGCCACCGGGCAGGCCAATGACGCCTGCTATCTCGACAACCACCTGAAGGCGGTGGTGGCGCGGCATGCGGCGTTGCGGGACGTCGAAGTGCTGGGGTTGGGGGTGGGGCTGGATCTCAGTCCGTATTACCGGCATACGCTGGCGCTGGATTTGTCGCAGCCGGTGGATATGGCGATGCTGGATGAGGTGGCGGGGCTGGGGGTGCGGCGGCGGTGACGTAGCCGGCTCTGTCTGGTTTTGCACCATGTACGCGTTACGCGTACATTAACTGGAATTCGTACAAATTGTCGCAAGTGTAGGCGTATGATAATTGGATGTTGTACGCGTAACGCGTACACCCACGAACACCGCACGGATATTCAAGTGAATATTAAGACACTCGGTGCCGCCGATGCATTGCTGCAGGCGGCAGCCACCGCCTTCCGCGATGCCACAGCAATGCACGCCGAGCCGGCTTCGCCGATGCCGGATGCGGGCGGCTTTCTGCTGGACGGTGCGATGCGCTTCGACTTGGGGCAGGGGCGTACCTTCACCTTACCGGTCACGGCAAGGCGTTCGGTGGATCGTTTTTCCGTGGTGTCAGGTATCGCAGAATTGCAGGATCGGGTCGGGCAGAAGTTGCTGCTGGTCACCTCGCACGTGTCGCAGGAGATGGCGGAACGCCTGCGTAGCAATGACATTGCCTTTCTCGATACAGCAGGCAACGTTTCGTTGCGTTTGCCGGATGCGTTGCTCTACGTCGTGGGGCGCCGGCCGCTGGAGCGCGGGGTGCCGATGCAGCGTGCACGCACCGGTAGCCCGAAACAGCTGGAAGTCCTGTACGCCCTGATCGCCGATCCTGGTCTGGTAGCGGCCCCTTACCGCACCATCGCCGGCGCCGCTGGCGTTGCCCTGAGCACGGTCAACCTGGCGCTGGACGACTTACTGAATCGCGGCCTGCTGGCGGTCAGCCCGGATGGCAAGCGCCGCTTCAGCGACTGGGAGCGCGTCGTCGATGAATGGGCGGCGCTATACCCGCTGCGGCTCAAGCCCAGACTGGCATCACGGCGCTTTGCCGCGACCCGGCCCGACTGGTGGCATGCCATCGACCTGCGCCGGTACGATGCCGTCCTTGGCGGAGAGGCGGCCGCAGAGAAGCTCGCCCATAATCTGCGGGCCGAGCGCATCACGCTGTATGCGGGCTCGGTAACACCTCGCGAACTCCTGCTCGAAGCGAGGCTGAAAGCGGACCCTGACGGCGAAGTCGAGATCGTGCAGCGCTTCTGGCACGCTTCGTCCAGGCCTGTTGCCACGACCGCACCGGATGTCGCGCATCCCATTCTGGTGTATGCCGACCTGCTGGATACCGGGGAATCGCGCAATGTCGAGGCTGCGCGGCAGATAAGAGAGTTATACCTTGCCCATCCTTCTTGAACTCCCCGCGACACGGCCGCTTGACGCTGACAGCAAGTCCTTGCTGAGCGACCTGGATGCTGTCGCGCGCCAGCTTGGCGTCCGTTACTTCGTTGGCGGGGCGACTGCCAGGCAGGTCATCCTGGAGAACGTTTTCGGCAACCGGCCAGCCCGGCGCACGCAGGATATCGACATCGGCATCTGCATCGCAGACTGGGCGGAACATGAGGCGCTATGCCGGCAACTGGTAGCCACGGGCCGGTTCTGGTCGGTCAACAAGAACCCGCACAAGCTGACCTACCACCACGGCGGGGAGCGGGTGATGGTTCTCGACGTGATTCCTTTCGGCGACATCGAAAAGCCGGCTGCGAGCATCGCGTGGCCGCCAGCCATGGACACGATGATGAACGTTGCCGGATTCCGACAAGCCTTTGACGCCGCGATCCACATTGTTGTCGATCAAGACCTGGTCATACCGTTCGCATCGCTGCCCGGGCTGGCAATGCTCAAGCTCCTTGCGTGGTACGACCGCCATTGCGACGACCGGCGCGACGCTACCGATCTGCTGACGCTGCTATGCAGCTATGAAACCGCCGGCAACCAGGATCGCCTGTTCGGGCAGGAGGCTGGCCTGCTGGAGAAATACGACTTCGACCTTGACATCGCCGCAGCGGCCTTGCTGGCCCGCGACGCTGCTGCACTGGCTCGTGGGGCTGAAGCGGTGACGAAGCAGCTTGTTGTGATTCTCGGGGACGAGCGGGTCTTTAGCCTGTTGCTGGATCATATGGCGTTCGGCGACCGCCAGGCGGTCGCAGGTGACAGCATGGATCCACGGCGGGTACATCCGCGTATGCAGGCTTTTCGGGCAGAGTTTCTGCCGCTACTCAAATTGAAGCCATCGTAGGCCCAATACTGACGCGGCCGCCTGGCCTCCGCCGCCAGCCATCCTCAGCAGCCGCTCACCACCCCCATCACGCGCGCACCGCCTCCTTCGGCTGCCACGACACCGCAATGTCGCCATTGATAAAAGTCTGGCAGGCCAGCCGGAACCCGGCGGCCAGCTCGGCTTCCGCCAGCAGCTTCTTTTCCTTCGGCTTGACCGCGTCGGTGTGCTCGTGGCCCTTTTCGATGCGGCACTTGCAGGTGCCGCACAATCCGCCGCCGCACTTGAAGGGGATGCCGCCCTGATCGCGCAGCGACACGCGCAACAGGTTGCTGTTGGGCGGCGCGCTGACCGTCTTGCCGTGGTTGGTGAGGAAGGTGATCTGGATCATGGCGATGAATGTGTTGCGGAATGCGTCACGTGCGCGCGTGAGGGCCGGAGGATCAGCACCGCCCGCATACGGCGACCGGCGTGGGCACCAGGGCGATGTCCATGCTGCCGAAGCTGGCCAGTGCGCGTAGCGCGGCGCGGGCGGCCTCCAGCGTGGCGTACTTGTCGAGGAACTTGGTCGACACCAGATTGACGATGCCGAGCGGCGTTTCTTCCAGCACCCGCACCTTGGTGTCGGCGGCCAGTTCCGCGATGACAAAGTGCGCGGTGCGCTTGCCGTAGAAGACGTAGTCGTATGCCTCGACCGCGGTCATGCCCGCGGTGGGCTCGGTGCGGAACTGGCCCGGGCGGCTGGTGAGGAGGACGAACATGTCAGGCGTCCGCGCTGGCCGTGGCCAGGGTGGCGGCGGTGGCCGGCGCAGCCCCGGTCAGGTCGTCCTGCGCCAGCTCGATGTCGTGCTCGATCCAGAGCTGGCAGGCCAGCCGGTAGCCCTGTTCGAGCCGCTCGCCGAGCTGCTTCTTTTCCTTCCAGTTGGGCGGGGGCAGGTGTTCGGCGCCAGCGATCACGCGGCAGGCGCACTTGGAGCACTTGCCCATGCCGCACTCGTAGCGCAGGTTGGGATAGGGAAAATGCCGGATCCCGGCGCGAACGACCAGGTTGGTCTGGGACTTGACCTCGTCGACGAAGGTCTGGCCCTGCTTGTGGAAAGTGACTGTCGGCATCTTGCGGTTCCTGCCGGGTAGGGGCGCCCACCCGGCGTCAAGAGAAGTCGGGGAAATCTGTCGGGCCTGGCGGCGCATGCAGCCGCCTACGACCACAACACCATGGCGGCCACGGTGGAGCAGGCCAACCCGATCAGCACCGGGATCAGGAGCGCGCGCACCGCTTCCAGCACCGGCACCCGGGCGAAGCCGGCCACCGCGATCAGCGACGACCACGCCACCAGCGTGCCGCCGCCGGTCCAGACCGCGCCCATCTGGCCCACCGCGGCCAGTGTGGCGGGGTCGAAGCCGACCACCGGGCCGAGGGCGCCGGCCAGCGTGCCGGTCAGCGGCAGGCCCGCGAAACCGGAGCCGTCGATGCCGGTGATCATGCCGACGAGCAGCACCCCGAAGGCGACCAGCACGTGGTTGTCCGGGATCATGTGCTGGTAGGCCTGGATCAGTTCGAACAGCAGACTCGGCGCCTTGCCTGGCGGCAGGCCCAGGATCTGCGCGGCGGTTTCGCCGGCGCCGACGAAGAAGAAGCCCGCGATCGGCAGCACCGAGCCCATCGCCTTGAAGGCGAAGACGAAGCCGTCGGTGATGTGCTCCGGGCACACGTCGAGCATGCGGCGCGGGCCTTCGGCGGCCAGCGTCGCCAGCATCATCAGCACCGCCGCGACGCCGCCGACCAGCGCGGCCGCATCGCCGCCCTTGAGGTCCTGCACGCCGGTACCCAGCTTGGGCAGCACCATGACGGCGACCACCGCGAGGAAAGCAACGGGCGTCACGATCGCGAAGCATTTCGACCACTTCACCCGGCGCCGGGCCACCATCGACAGGCTTGCTTCGATATTGCTGTCGGTGGCCAGCGGCTCGGCGTGGGCGGTGCCCTTGGCGATCTCGGCCTTGTCGAAGGTGCCGCCGCCTTCCAGCGCCTCGGCGGTGCCGCCGGCGCGCGCCTGCCAGCGGTCGAGCAGGGTGCCGCAGGCGGGGACGATATGCTTGCGCATCGACAGGTAGGCCAGGCACAGCGCAATAGTGCCGGTGATGATCGACAGGGCCAGTGCGCGATCGGCCACCACCGCGGCGCTCACCGCCGCGCCGGCGGCCTTGGCACTGATGCCGGGTGCCACACCGATCACATAGTCGGACGACAGCGCCATGCCCTGGCCGGCGATGGCAATCGCCATCGCGCCCGCCAGCGGCGGCAGCCCCGCTGCGATGGCGGCCGGCAGCAGGATCGCGGAGACCAGCGGCACGGCAGGGGTCGGCCAGAAGAACAGCGAGATGACGTAGGTGATGCCCGCCAGGATAAAGAACGCCGAATGCCCGTTCTTCATCACCACGCGGAAGGGCTCGACCATGCGGATGTCGGAGCGCAGCGTCTTGAGCGCATTCAGCAGCGCCGTCATGAACGCGATCACCAGGAAGATATTGAACAGCTCCTTGGCGGCAACCAGGCTCGCGGAGAACACCCCGCCCAGCGCCGAGACCGGGCTGCCGGTAAGCGCAAACACGACCAGGGCGGTGCCGACGATGGAAGGGACGACAACATTGGCGCGCAGAATCATCGTCAGCACGATGACTGCTACCCCTGACAGATAGATCCAGTGCGCGGCACCGATCACGACTTGTTGTGACATGAAGACTCCCTGGGGGCGGAGGGGTTGTGGGGCCCCGGGTTCCGTACCAGTTCTGGAACCCAGTGTCGGTATACTATATTCCAGTGCGATCTCACGACAACAGGTTTTTCATCCGGACTTACGCCTATACCAGACTGGTGCAAGTCGCCCGAACGCCGCACTTTTATTGGGCCTGCGGCGGTGCGAAGCGTCCTTCAAGTGGTGCACAGATGGGTCAACAGGTTTGCCCGATTGCGCTGTGACATGTAGACTGTATACCGTTATCCAGCGACTTGCGGGAGGCGTGCCCCAAAGAGGTCGTCCGTCCGACGCGCTTCATTCGCGCCTTCCAAGCCGCTGTTCCGACCTGCCGCCATGACCTCTGCCTTGCCCGCCACCTTGCTCTCTCTGCTTCCCGCCGGACTCTCCGTCCCCACATATCTATGGATGGGGGCACTCATCCTCGTGGGCGCCTGCCTGCAAGGCGTGGGCGGAATCGGATTTGCGATGCTTTCGGCACCGCTGGGGGCAATCTTCTTCCCCGAACTCGTGCCGGGACCGCTGCTGGCGATGGGCTGCTGTCTCTCCTTGATGGGTGCGCTGCGTGAGCGGGAGGTGATCGCGTGGCGCATCGCAGGCTTTGCTCTAATCGGACGCGCGCTCGGCGGGGCGGCGGCGGTGCTGACCATGGCGTGGCTGGCGCCGGGCCCGCTGGGGGTGCTGTTCTCGGTGTCGATACTCGCCGCCGTGGCGCTGAGCCTGCTGGGCTGGCGCCTGCTGCCGACCTCGCCCAACGTGGCCATTGCCGGCACCCTGTCGGGCTTTATGGGAACGATCACGTCGGCCGGCGCGCCGCCGTTCGCGCTGGTCATGCAGCACATGGCGCCGGCGCCGATGCGCGCGACGATGGGTTGCATCCTGTCCGGCGGCGCGGTGCTGTCGCTCGCCATGCTGGCGATGGCCGGGCGCTTCGGTTTGCCGCAACTGGTGCTGGCGGCGGCCCTTGCGCCATTCCTGTTTGCGGGCTTCGCGCTGTCGAACCGGTTGCGCGGGCACGTTTCGCCCGGGGCGGTGCGCCGGCTGCTGCTGGGTCTTTGCGCTGCGGGGGCGCTCGGTGTGCTCGGCCGCACTGCCTTTTCGTGAGGCTCTGGCCCGCAGAGATCACTGTCTTTCCTGTCCCCATCCCAAACAGCGGAGTTCCCATGCAGCACATCACAGACGCGATGATCGATGCCCACGTCAGCCCGGAAGATGCCCGGCAAGTCATGGAAGCAGCGTTTTCCAGCTTCGCGCGCGGCGACGCCACGATGCAGGAGCGCATCCGCACCGAGGCGGGCGGCGTCAAGCTGTCCACGCTGGGCGCAGTGATCCCGCAGCAGGGCGTCGCGGGCGCCAAGGTCTACACCACCATCAATGGCCAGTTCTCCTTTGTCATCCTGATCTTCTCGGCCGACGACGGCCGTCCGCTCGCTTCGTTCGACGCCGGCGCCATCACGCGCCTGCGCACAGCCGCCTGTACCACGCTTGCGGCGCAGCGGCTGGCCCGGCCCGGCGCGCGCACGCTGGCGCTGTTCGGCGCCGGCACGCAGGGCGTGCAGCACGCGCGCCAGCTCAGCGCGACGCTCGGGCTGGAGCGCATCCTGGTGTCTGATCCGCATGCCGATGAAGGCATGCCGGCGCGGCTGTCGGCGCTGTGCGGCATTCCGGTCGCGCTGGCAGCGCCAGATGCTGCCGTGGCCGAGGCCGATATCGTCGTCACGGCGTCACGCGCGACCACGCCGCTGTTCGCGGGCGCGTCGATCCGGCCGGGCGCTTTCGTCGCCGCCATCGGCTCCAGCCTGCCGCATACGCGTGAACTGGACGACACCGCGCTGCGCCGCGCCGCCGCCGTGGTGGTCGAGTGGCGCCCGCAGTCCGTGCGCGAGGCCGGCGACATCGTGCTGGCCGATCCGCAGGCCCTTCCGCACGAGAAGATCGTCGAACTGGGCGACGTGGTGCTGGGCAAGGTGTCGCCGCGCCAGCGGGACGACGACATCGTGATTTACAAGTCAGTCGGCGTGGGGCTGGAAGACGTGGCGCTGGCGGGCTTCGCCTGGTCCCGCATCACTGGCGCGGCGGAGCGTCGCGCGGCCTGAGCGCCATCGCCCGGTTCCCAGCCGGGTAAACACTTACGTGATTAGTCAACGAAGTCCTTGTTGTCGCTGCCTTATTGTATATAGTATACAGCATGCAAGGGATGATCGATTTACGAAGCGACCCCGGCATCCAACCCACTCAATCGCCCCACATCGCCAACCAGGAGCCTCCGCCATGGCCGAACTGATGAACCGCGAAGAATTCCGTGCCGCCCTCGAAGAAGCCATCAAAGGCAAGAGCGCCAACAAGGCGCCGTTCAGCGTGGCCTGGGCCAGCGGCAAGCTGACCCGCGCCCATCTCGCACGCTGGGCCGAGAACCACTATCACTACGTCGGCCCGTTCGCGGATTACCTGGGCTACATCTACGCTCGCACCCCGGACCGCTATACCGAAGCCAAGGATTTCCTGCTCGCCAATATGTATGAGGAAGAGATCGGCGGCGACCGCCATACCGACCTGCTGATCCGCTTCGCCGAAGCCTGCGGCACCACCCGCGAGCGCGTGATCGACCCGGACAATATGTCGCCCACCACCCGTGGCCTGCAGAGCTGGTGCTACGCCGTGGCCATGCGTGAAGACCCCATCGTCGCGGTAGCCGGGCTGGTGGTCGGGCTGGAGTCGCAGGTGCCGTCGATCTACCGCAAGCAGACCCCCACGCTGCGCGACAAGTACCAGTTCACCGACGAGGAAGTCGAATTCTTCGACCTGCATATCGTCTCGGACGAGATCCACGGCGAGCGCGGCTACCAGATCGTGCTGGAGCACGCCAACACGCCGGAGCTGCAGCAGCGCTGCCTGAAGATCTGCGAGATCGGCGCCCAGATGCGGCTGCTGTATACGACGGCGCTCTATCACGACTACGTCGAGAAAGAACTGCCGCTGCCCGAACTCGACATGGCCGCCTGAGCGCCGCCGCGCAACCGGATCGACGATGACCGTATTCCTCAACCATATCGACGGCGAATGGACGGCCTGCCAGTCGGGCCGCACCTTCGACAACATCAACCCGGCCGACACCACCGATATCGTGGGCCGCTTCCAGGCGTCTTCCGCGGTGGACGCGCAGGCAGTCGTCGCCGCCGCGGCGGCTGCGTTCGCCGGCTGGAAAAAGACCCCGGTCGGCAAGCGCGCCGCCATCCTCAACCGCGCCGCCGACCATCTCGAGGCCAACGCCGACAGCATTGCCGCCGAGCTGACCCGCGAGGAAGGCAAGGCGCTGGCGCTGGCCCGCGACGAGGTGCTGCGCTCGGCCCAGACGCTGCGCTTCTATGCGGTGGAAGGGCAGACCTTCACCGGCGAGGTGTTCCCGAACGACGACCCCGACCAGCTTGTCTACAGCCAGCGCGAGCCGCTGGGCGTGGTGACGGTGATCGCGCCGTGGAATTTCCCGGTGTCGATCCCGGCCCGCAAGATCGCCCCGGCGCTGGTGACCGGCAACACGGTGGTGTTCAAGCCGTCGTCCGAGGCGCCGCTGTCGGGCTACCGGCTGGCCGAGGCGCTGGTCAAGGCCGGCCTGCCCAAGGGCGTGCTGAACTTCATCACCGGCAGCGCGGCCGAGATCGGCGCGGCCATCACCGAGGCGCCGGCCGTGCGGGCGATCTCGTTCACCGGCTCGTCGCGCGCCGGCGAGCAGATCCACCGCGCCGTGCCGCTGACCACGCGCACGCAGATGGAGCTGGGCGGCAAGAACCCGCTGATCGTGATGGAAGACGCCGACCTCGACCGCGCCGTCGACCTGACCATCAAGGGCGGCTTCTCGCTGTCGGGGCAGGCGTGCACCGGCACCAGCCGCGTGCTGGTGGCCGAGTCCGTCAAGGCGGCATACACCGAGCGGCTGCTGGCGAAGGTCGCCACCCTCAAGGTCGGCAGCGGCATGACGGCCGGGATGGACCTGGGGCCGCTGGCCTCGCACAAGCAACTGGAAACGGTGCTGCGTTATATCGATATCGGCAAGTCCGAGGCGACGCTGCTGTGTGGCGGCGCGCGCCTGAGCGGCGGCGACTTCGACAAGGGCCACTACGTGGCGCCGACGGTGTTCACCGACGTGACCCAGCAGATGCGGATCGCGCGCGAGGAGATCTTCGGGCCGGTGATCGCCATCCTGGGCTTCACGGACTACGCGGACGCCATCGCCAAGGCCAACGACACCGAGTACGGGCTGGCGGCGGCCATCGTCACCAGCAACCCGCGCTACATCCACCACTTCGCCACGGATATCGAGGCGGGCACGGTCAAGGTCAACCGCACCACCACCGGCAACCTGGTCAACGCGCCGTTCGGCGGGGTGAAGCGATCGAGCACCTCGACCTTCCGTGAGTCGGGCCGCACGGGGTTGGAGTTCTACACGCAGGTCAAGACGGTCTACCGGGGCGCCTGAGCCCGGCCGTCACAAGGAGTCAAAGAGACATGAAAAAAGCCATCAAGCTGGAACTGCGCGAAGCGCGCCATATGGTTGCTGCGGCGATCCGGCGCTCCGAGGAAATCGGCGTGCTGGAGTCGATCTGCGTGGTCGATGAGGGCGGCTACCCGCTCGCGCTCGAGCGCATGGACGGTGCCCGCATCACCGGGCCGCAGATCGCATGGAACAAAGCGTTCACGGCCGCGGGGCACAAGCGCTCCACGCACCTGTTCACCACGCCGCCCAACGGGCCGGCACTGCCAGGCAACGAGGCATTCGGCATCCAGTGGAGCTTCGAGGGCAAGTTCGCCGCGTTCGTAGGCGGCTTCCCGATCGTGGTCAACGACGAGGTGATCGGCGGCATCGGCCTGTCGGGCGGCAACGGCGAGCAGGACACGCAGGCCGGGCTGGCCGCGCTGCAGGCGCTGGCCGAGCTGCTGGCGCCGCAGGATTTGAAGGTGCTGGTGCAGGCCGATATCAAGAAGTAAGCAAGGCGGCCGGCCGCCTGCCACTATTCCGAACACGCGGAGGTTCCATGTCATACCGCATCCAGATCGCCGAGACGCAGCAGATCTTTTTTGTCGAACGCGGCGAGACCCTGCTGCAGGCCGCCGGGCGCGCCAGCATCGCCTTGCCGCACGACTGCCAGCTGGGTGGCTGCGGCACCTGCCGCATCCGCCTGCTCGACGGGCAGGTGCGGTATGACGAGGAACCGTTCGGCCTGGCCCCGGACGAGGCCGCCGCCGGATACGCCCTGGCCTGCCAGGCGCAGCCGCTGGGCGACCTGGTCATCAGCACAGCGCGCGAGGACGAGACGTGCGCCGAGCCCGCGCGTTATCGGGCGCTCGTGCAGGCAGTACGGCCGTTGTCGGCTGACGTCTTGCACATCGAGCTGGAAGTGCCGGACGCGGGAGCGCTCGACTATCGCCCAGGCCAGTACCTGAAGCTGCTGAGCGGAGACGGGCGCGCGCGCAGCTTCTCGATGGCGTCGGTGCCTCGCGACGGACGGGTCGACCTGCACGTGCGGCGCATCCCGGGCGGGGCCTTCACCGACGGCATCCTGCCGCGGATGAGGGCGGGCGATGCCATCGACGTCGAACTGCCGCTCGGCACCTTCTTCTACCGCGCCAGGGATTACCGGCCGCTGCTGATGGTGGCCACCGGCACCGGCCTGGCGCCGATCAAGGCGATCCTGGAATCGCTGATGGACGATCCCGACTGCCCGCCGGTGTCGCTCTACTGGGGCATGCGCCAGCCGGAAGACCTGTACCTGCACGCCGATATCCCTGCGTGGGGTGAACGGCTGTATGACTTCCAGTACGTGCCCGTGCTGTCCCGCGCAGGCGCTGGGTGGCAGGGGCGACGCGGCTACGTGCACGATGCGGCGCAGGCAGATCTCGGCGATCTGAGCGAGCATGCCATCTATTTGTGCGGTTCCCCCAACATGATTCGTGACGCACGCGCTGCTTTCCTGGCACGTGGGGCCAGTCTGGATCACATCTATGCGGACAGCTTTACCTTCCAGCATGATTGATAAGACATGGGTGTATACCGATGGAGGCTTGGTATACAATAACGCCAGCCTTTCCGCTTACGCCTCTGCCGACCCATGTCCCTCACTCCATCTCCTGCCGCGCCCGCCGAGCCGCTGAGCCTCGGTGCCAGCCACTCGCCGCTGTTCGCCCTTGTCACCGACAAGCTGCGCGAGGGCATCCTGAACGGCAAGTACGCCCCTGGCGAACGGTTGGTGGAGAACAAGCTGTCGGCGGAACTGGGCGTGTCGCGCATTCCGGTGCGCGAGGCGCTGCGCGCGCTGGCCAGCGAAGGGCTGGTGCTGATCGAGCCGCGCCGCGGCGCGTCGGTGGCCAGCCTGTCGCCGGTGATCGCCCGGGAAATGGTTGAGGTGCGCGCCACGCTGGAAGGCCTCAACGCCAAGCTGGCCGCGCAGCGCCGCGACCCCGCGCTGGTTGCCGAACTGGAGACCGTGCTGCGCCAGGGCATGGACGCGGCCGCGCAGGGCCGCGCGGATGAGCTGCTCGCCCTCAATACCCGCTTCCATGAAGTGCTCGGCACCATTGCCGCCAACAGCGTGCTGCAGGAAATGATGCGCTCACTGCGCGAGCGCACCGCCGTGCTGTTCGGTCCGGCCAACGTGGTGCGCGCGCGCCAGAACTGGGACGAGCACGCGCAGATCCTGCAGGCCGTGATCGCGGGGGATGCCGACCTTGCCGCGCTGCTGTCGGCGCGCCATGTCTACAGTGCCGCCAAGGCGGCCGACCTGCCGGTGGACGGGCAGGGCACGGCACAGGCGGCCTGAGGGCGTTGTTCCCGGACTGTTCGCAACCTGGTGCCTGATCGCTCCGGCCGGTTCCATTGAAATAAGCCTTCCCCGTATCGGCGCGGCGTACGCCGCGCCGGATGTCCGGCCGCGCCATCGCGCGCCGACACCTTAGTTCCCTGCCAGCCTCTTCGTTGCATGCCCGGCAATTGGGCGTTGCGTGCCCCGTCATGACGCATTGCACCAACATGTGTATACTGTAGGCATTCTAGATCAATAGGGATTTACCATGCAGTCGCCCGAGCAACGCTATCTCTCGCAACCCGTCGGCCAGCAACTGCTGCGCCACTTTGCCGTGCGCGATGCCGTCCGCCATGCCACGCCGCTGCTGCCGCTGCGCCTGCGCGATATCGGCCGCTTCCTCCTGGCCCTTGGCGGGCGCGCGCCGCGCCGTGGCCATCCAGCCTGATTGACACGGCGGCGCCATCGCGCCGCCGCGGCCTCCCGGCGCGTCCTGCCCGCCGACTACTCCCCCCAGCTGTCCACTACCGCTGCGCTGTCCAGCGCGCCGGCACGCGCCATATTCGTCTTGCTCTCTGCGCAAGAGTGAATATAGTATACCAACGCAAGCGCAGCACTTCCCGAAGCCTGTCCTATACGCTCCCACCGCGTCCCATTGCTGGCGCGGATAACGACAAGGAATCAACGTGAACCTGCCCGACCGGAGTGCCGGCGGTTTTCCGCCGCTATGGGAGGTGGCACAGCAGCTCGCTGCCGGCCAGGTCTCTTCGGTGGAACTGGTGGACGCCTGCGAGGCGGCCTGGCGTGACTGGCACGGCGCCATCAATGCGCTGGTGCTGTCGGACTTTGGCGCCGCCCGCGCCGCCGCACTGGAAAGCGACCGGCGCCGCAGGGCGGGGCAGTCGCGCGGCATGTTCGATGGCGTGCCGTTTTCGGTCAAGGAATCGTTCGACGTCGCCGGCTGGCCGACCACTTGCGGCAATCCGGCCTTGCAAGACCGCGCGGCCCAGCGCGACGCCGTAGTGGTGCAGCGCCTGCGCGAGGCCGGCGCCGTGCTGCTTGGCAAGACCAATGTCCCGCTCGGCCTGCGCGACTGGCAGAGCTACAACGCCATCTACGGCACGACCCGCAATCCGCACGATCCGTCGCGCACGCCGGGCGGCTCGTCTGGCGGCAGCGCGGCGGCGGTGTGCGCCGGCTTGTCGTATTTCGATGTCGGATCCGATATCGGCTCCTCGCTGCGCAACCCGGCCCACTACTGCGGCATCTTCTCGCTCAAGCCCAGCCATGGACTGGTGCCGCTGGCCGGCCACGGCACCGGCCCGGCCCGCTTCGGCGAACAGGACATCAACGTAGCCGGCCCGCTGGCACGCAGCGCGCGGGACCTCGAACCGGTGCTGCGCGCCATCGCCGGTCCCGACGGCGACGATGCGCTCGCGTACCGCCTCGACCTGCCAGCTTGCCCGCACCGCCGGCTGGGTGACTTCCGCGTCGCCGTGCTGCCCACCCATGCGCAGGCCGAAGTCGACGGCGAGGTCGCTGCGCAGATCGAACAGCTCGGCCACTGGTTGGCCGGGCAGGGCGCCCGCGTGGACTGGCACGTGCGGCCTGACTTTGACGCCGCCGAACTGTGGCACGTCTACGTGACCCTGCTGCGGGCGACCACCGCGGTGCACATGGACGACGCCGCTTATGCCGATGCGCTGGCCCACAGCGCCGCCGCTGCCGCGGACGACCATTCCTATGCCACCCTCCAGTACACCGGCGCGACGCTGAGCCACCGTGACTGGCTGCGCCTGCAAGCCCCCCGCGAGCGCTTTGCCGCGGCCTGGCGTCGCTTCTTCTCGGCCTATGACGTGCTGCTGTGCCCCGCCGCGGCCACCACGGCCTTCGCGCTGAACGTAGCTGACGAGCCCTGGCAACGGAGCATCACCGTCAACGGCCGCGCGCAGCCGATGACCACACAGCTGTTCTGGGCCGGACACTCCGGACTGTGCGGTCTGCCTTCGGCGGTCGCGCCCATCGGGCCCGGCACCAGTGGCCTGCCGGTCGGCGTGCAGATTGTTGCCGGCCGCTACCAGGACCTTACCGCCCTGCGCTTCGCCAGCCTGCTGGAAGACGCGGGCCACAACTACCGGCCCCCGCCGCGGCCGCCCACTTTGCCGGCGGACCACCACAACTAAGACACAAGACCACAGGGAGGAAGCATGTTCGACTGGTTCCGAGAATTGTCGCGCATGGAGCGCAAGGGCTTTTATGGCGCGTTCCTGGGGCATGCGGTCGATGTATTCGACTTCATGATCTATTCGTTCCTCATCTCCACGTTGCTGGGGCAATGGGGCATGAGCAAATCGACGGCCGGTGCCATCGTCACCTGGACGCTGGTGTCGTCGCTGGTGGGTGCGATCGGGGCTGGCATCCTGGCCGACCGCTACGGGCGGGTGCGGGTGCTGCGCTGGACCATCGTGGTGTTCGCGGTGGCCTGCTTCCTGTGCGGGCTGGCGCAGTCGCCGGAGCAACTGATGCTGTTCCGCATGATCCAGGGCCTGGGGTTTGGCGGCGAGTCGTCGCTGTGCATGGTGCTGGTGACGGAGATGATCCGCAACCCGGCCCATCGCGGCAAATACTCTGGCTTTACCGCCAGCAGCTACTCCTTCGGCTGGGGCGCGGCGGCCATCGTGTACGCCATCGCCTTCAGCGTGCTGCCGGCCGAGACGGCGTGGCGGGTCTGCTTCTTCCTCGGCATCCTGCCGGCGCTGGTGGTGGTCTACCTGCGCCGCAACCTGGAGGAGCCGGAGATCTTCCTGCAGAGCCGGGCAGCGGGCCGGCAGGGGTCGGCGCTGGCGGGGCTCGGCCGGCTGTTCCGCGGGGCGCTGTTGCCCAAGACGCTGCTGTGCAGCCTGCTTTCCGGCGGGATGCTGGGCGCGTACTACGCCATCGCTACGTGGTTGCCGACCTTCCTCAAGACCGAACGTGGCCTGTCGGTATTCGGCACCAGTTCGTACCTGGCGGTGACCATCATCGGGTCCTTGATCGGGTATGTGGCAGGCGCCTATGCCACCGATCGCTGGGGGCGGCGGATGACCTATATCGTCTTCGCGGCCGGGGCATTCGTGATCGCGCTGATCTACATGGTGATCCCGGTGTCGAACACGTCGATGCTGCTCCTCGGCTTCCCGCTCGGCATCCTGATGCAGGGCGTCTTCTCGGGCATCGGGGCGACGATCTCGGAGTCTTATCCCAACGATATCCGGGCGACGGGCTATGGCGTGTCGTATAACGCCGGCCGCGTGATCGGCTCGCTGTTCCCGCTGTCGGTCGGGTGGCTGAGCACGGGCCAGACCTCGCTGCCGATCGCGATCGCCATCGTGGCGGGGGTCGGCTATGCGATGGTCGTGGTCGCCGCGGTGCTGCTGCCCGAGACCACGGGCATGGATCTCGGGCAGGCCGGCGGCGGCGGGGAGGAGGAAGCCGCACCGCTGGCGCGGCCGGCGGGGACGGTCGCCTGAGGGCGTTGGGGGTAAGGGCGCAACGGGGTGCCCTTACCGCACCCACCCCGAAATCGCTGGCAACATCAGGCTGACCCCGATCCCGATCAACACCCCGAACGCCACGCGCCGGGTCGTGGTTGGCGAAAACGGCGGCGGAAAACGCCGCCCCAGCAGGGTGGCGATCACCACCACCGGCACCCCGACCGCGGCCTGCAGCCAGATCGTGGCATCCAGTTGCCCCTGCCACGCCGAGAACAGCGTGCGCACGGTGGAGGTCACGGTAAAGACCAGGATCAGCGCGCAGCGGATTTCCACCGGCTTCATCGGCTGCCGGTAGAACTGGAAGATCAGCGGCGGCCCGGACACGCCGAACATGCCGCTCAGCAGCCCGCCGAACACCCCGCTCATGAAGAAGCTGCCGTCGCCCGAGCGGCGCGGCAGCGGGTCGGGCTTGAACGCGGCGCTCAGGCCGCCGTACAGGATCACCGCGCCCAGCAGCAACTGCAGCAGCGTGGCGGCGCTGGAACTCAGGTAGTCCAGCACCAGCACGCCAACCAGCACCGACGGCAGGATGCCGATGGCGGCGGCGCCCACGGCGCGCCAGTCGATATGCTGGAACTTGCCGGGCAGCGCGCAGGCGCTGTTGGCCAGCGTGACCAGGCTCACCACCGCGGCCACGGTGGCCACCGGCGCCAGGCCCAGCCCGCTGGTGGCGCCCATTACGATCATGCCCAGGCCAAAGCCGGTCACCGTCTGGAAATAGGTGCCGGCGCCGAGCAGGGCCTGCAGGCCCAGCAGCGGCAACAACAATTCTGCTTTCATGCCGCCGCCTGCTCGCCCTTGCTGGCCTGTTCCGCGGTGGCTTGCGCCTGGACCACGGTGACGGCAATGACATGGAACACGTCGTCGGCGCTGCAACCGCGCGACAGGTCGTTGGCGGGCTTGCTGAGCCCTTGCAGCATCGGCCCGATGGCCTTGGCCCCGCCCACGCGTTCAGCGAGCTTGTAGCCGATATTGCCGGCCTCCAGGTTCGGGAACACCAGCACATTGGCGCGGCCGTTCACCTGCGAATGCGCGACCTTGCGCGCGGCGATTTCAGCCACGATGGCGGCATCGAGCTGCACATCGCCATCGATGGCCAGCGCAGGGCGCTGCGCGCGCACGCGCTCGGTGGCGGCGACTACTTTGTCCACCGCGGCGTGGCAGGCGCTGCCGCTGGTCGAGAACGACAGCATTGCCACTCGCGGTTCGTCCATCAGCAGCGCGCGGGCGCTGTCGGCGGCGGCGATGGCGATGTCAGCGAGCGCGTCGGCGTCCGGGTCCACCACCAGGCCGCAGTCGGAGAAGATCAGCCCGCCCTTGAGCGTATGGAAGGGCTCGCACAGCATCATCAGGAAGAAGCTCGACACCAGCCGGAAACCCGGCGCCAGCCCGATCAGCTGGATCGCGTTGCGCACCACGTTGGCCGTGGTGTGGTCGGCGCCCGCCACCGAGCCGTCGGCGTGGCCGAGGCGCACCATCAGGTTGGCAAAGCACAAGGGGTCCAGCACCGCGCGTTTGGCTTCGTCCAGCGTCATGCCTTTCTTCTGGCGCAGGGCAAAGAGCTGCTGTGCGAAGGAGGGCGTCAGCGCCGAGGTCGATGGATCGACCAGCGTCACGCCCGTCAGCTCGATGCCGTGGATGGCCGCGGCGGCGTTGATCTGGCGGGTGTTGCCGACCAGCACGATGTGGGCGATGCCTTCCTGCGTGGCGCGTTGCGCGGCCTGCAGGATGCGGGGGTCTTCGGCCTCGCACAGCACGATGCGGCGGGGGGCGGCGCGGGCGCGGTCGATGATGCGGAGGATGGGCTTCATGGTCTTCTTTCAGAAATGAAGAAAAGGGCCGAAGCCCTTGCTATGCCGGTGGTTTGCTCCCCTCTCCCGCCTGCGGGAGAGGGGCCGGGGGAGAGGGCAGGCCTTCGCTATGCCGAGGGCCTCGCTTCGTGGACACACCGGCCCTCTCTCCCCAACCCTCTCCCGCAAGCGGGAGAGGGAGCACACAGTCAGCTTGCGAGATGCAACAGCCTGGTCAGACGTAGTCCTTGTACTTGTCCAGGTAACGCACCGGCTTAGCCAATGCATCGCGGCGGAACGGATCCCCCAGTTCACGCGTGCACATGATCTCGATGATCGTGGTCTTGCCATGATTCATCTGCAGGTCGATGGCACGCTTCAGCGTCGGGCCGACATCTTCCAGCCGATCCACCACGATGCCTTCCGCACCCATCGCCTTGGCGATGTCGGCAAAGCTCTGGTTGTCGAGTTCGCCCGCCACAAAGCGCCGGTTGTAGAAGTCCACCTGGTTCTTCTTCTCCGCGCCCCACTGGCGGTTGTGGAACACCACCGCGGTCACCGGGATGTTGTGGCGCACGCAGGTCATGGTTTCCATCAGGCTCATGCCCCAGGCGCCGTCACCGGCGTACGACACGGCCGGACGGTGCGGTGCCGCCACCTTGGCGCCGATGATGGTCGGGAAGGCGTAGCCGCAGTTGCCCCAGCTCATCGCCGCAAAGAAGCTGCGCGGCTTTTCGAAGCGCAGGTAGCTGTTGGCCACCGAGTTGATGTTGCCGATGTCGGTGGACACCATCACGTCTTCCGGCATGGCCTTTTCCAGCTCGCGCAGCACCTGGCGCGGATGAAGGTAATGGCCGCCGGTGGGCGTGCGTTCCTGCTTCTGCTCTTCGATCATGTCCAGGCTGTACGGGTCGCGCTCATGCGTCCAGTCGTCCAGCTCCTTCTCCCACGCGGCCTTCTCGCTGGCGATGTCGGTGGCGCGGGCGTCGCGGGTGGCGTCGCAGGCCAGCGTGCGGCCGGTCAGGCGCTGAGTCAGCGCGACCGCGGCGGCCTTGGCGTCGCCGCAGATGCCCACCGAGATCTTCTTCACCAGGCCCAGCATCTTGTGGTCGGCGTCGATCTGGATGATCTTGGCGTTCTTGGGCCAGTAGTCCATGCCGTGCTGCGGCAGCGTGCCGAACGGTCCCAGGCGCGAGCCCAGCGCGATCACCACGTCGGCGCGCGAGATCAGCTTCATGGCAGCCTTCGAGCCCTGGTAGCCCAGCGGGCCGCACCACAGCGGGTGGCTGGCGGGGAACGAGTCGTTGTGCAGGTAGCTGTTGACCACCGGGGCGCCCAGGCGCTCGGCCAGTGCCTTGCATTCTTCCACCGCATCAGCCATCACCACGCCGCCACCCGAGATGATCACCGGGAACTTCGCATTGGCCAGCAACTCGGCGGCTTCGTTCAGGCTGTCGTCGCCGCCGGGGCCGCGGTCGAGGCGGCGCGGCTGCGGGATCTCGGCGTTGATCTTGCCGTAGAAGTGGTCGCGCGGGATGTTGAGCTGGGTCGGGCCCATCTCGGCCATGGCGCGGTCGAAGCAGCGCGCGGTGAACTCGGCCATGCGCGCCGGGTTGGTGACGTGGCCCTGGTACTTGGTGAACTCCTGGAACATCGGCAGCTGGTTGGCTTCCTGGAAGCCGCCCAGGCCGATGCCCATGGTGCCGGCCTCGGGCGTGACGATCACCACCGGGCTGTGGGCCCAGTAGGCGGCGGCGATCGAGGTCACGCAGTTGGAGATGCCCGGGCCGTTCTGGCCGATCACCACGCCGTGGCGGCCCGACACACGGGCGTAACCGTCGGCCATATGGCCGGCGCCCTGCTCGTGCACCACCGGGATCAGGCGGATGCCGGCCGGCGCGAAGATGTCCATCGCATCCATGAAGGCCGAACCCATGATGCCGAACATGTCGGTCACGCCATTGGCGGCCAGCGTTTCGACAAAGGCTTCGGACGGGGTCATGGTCTGCGGGCCGGCCGGGAGCTGGCTCTCCTTCGCGGCGGCCGAGCCACCGGAAACGGCGGGATTCGAGGTGGTATCGAGGTCGCGCATGGCGTTGTCTCCTGATGAAGGTGTTATAAAGTGGAACTAGACGTTCCGAAAAATTGTTTGTTGGGAGGAATGTAGGCGGAAGAGTGGCCGCGGTCAATATAAAGTTTTGGTTTACGGAATGAAATTGACAAAAAATCGAGACAAATTGGCCATCAGAGCTGCATAAGTCACTAAGGACTTCGCGGCTTTCGATAAATTGCGGCGGGGAACGAGGGGGAGACAGCGAGAAAGTGCGGCGCCGGTTGGGGTACCGGCGCCGGCCAGGAGGCGGGAGGTCTGGAGGCAAGGCCGCCGCGGCTCAGGCCGCACGGAGAGAGGAAGCGCAGCGCCGTCTGGCCTTCAGGAAAAGTGGCAGGCGACCCAGTGACCCGGGCTGCCTTCGCGCAGTTCGGGCGCGGCCTCGTGGCAACGCGGTGCGGCATACGGGCAACGCGTATGGAAGCGGCACCCCGTGGGCGGGTCGAGCGGACTCGGCAGGTCGCCCTCCAGCAGCGCGCGAGGCCTGGAGCGCGCGGCCGGATCGGCCGACGGCGCCGCGGCGATGAGCGCGCGGGTGTAGGGATGGGCAGGCGCATTCCACACGGCATCGCGCTCGCCGGTCTCCACCACCTGCCCCAGGTACATCACCGCGATGCGGTCCGACATATGCCGCACCACGGACAGGTCATGTGAGATGAACAGGTAGGCCATGCCGAACGCCTGGCGCAACTCCAGCAACAGGTTCAGCACCTGTGCGCGGATCGATACGTCCAGCGCCGACACCGCTTCGTCGCAGACGATCAGGTCCGGCTGCAGCATCAGCGCGCGTGCAATCGCCACGCGCTGTCGCTGGCCGCCGGACAGTTCGTGCGGCAAGCGCGCAGCGAACTCTGGCCGCAGGCCCACGCGCGCCATCGCCCACGCCACGCGTTCGCGGCGCTCGGCGGCATTGCCACGGCGATGCACGATCAGCGGCTCTTCCAGCGCGCGGCCGATGGCTACCCGCGGATTCAGCGAGGCGGCCGGATCCTGGAACACCATCTGCAGCCGCGCTCGCACGGGATGCAGCGCAGGTCCGCGCCGGTCGGTGATGTCCTCGCCATCGAGCACCACGCGCCCCCCGTCCGGCACCGTCAGGCGCATGGCGATGCGCGCCACGGTGGACTTGCCGCAGCCGCTCTCGCCGACCAGACCGAGCGTCTCGCCACGCTGCACGGACAGCGACACGCCGTCCAGCGCGCGTACCGTGCCCGCCTGGGTGCGATAGTGGCGGCTGACTGCCTGCAATGCCAGCAGCGGCGCGCTCATGCCGCGATCTCCCATGCCGGTTGGCTGGGTCGGGCCCGCCGGCGCAGCGGCGCGTGGCACGCCACCTGCCGTAGTCCGCTGGTTTCCAGAGCCGGCACGTGCCGGGTGCAGGCCGCCTGCGCCAGGGCGCAGCGCGGCGCGAAGGCACAGCCGGGCGGCATCGCCGACAGCGGCGGCACCGTGCCGGGAATCTCCGGCAGGCGTGCGCCCGGCGGCAACGTCTCGATGGCCAGCGACGCCAGCAGGCCTGCCGTATAAGGATGGGCGGGAGCGGCCAGCAGCGCATCCACCGGCCCCTGTTCGACAATGCGCCCCGCGTACATCACGGCCGCGCGGTCGGCGGTCTCCGCCACCACGCCCAGGTCATGCGTGATCAGCAGCAATGCCATGCCGGTCTCGTGCTGCAGGCGCCTGAGCAGCGCCAGGACCTGCGCCTGCGTGGTGACATCGAGTGCCGTGGTCGGTTCGTCGGCGATCAGCAGGTCGGGCTCGCACGCCAGCGCCAGCGCGATCATGGCGCGCTGGCGCATGCCGCCCGACATCTGGTGCGGGTAATCGCGGGCGCGCGCTGCGGGCGAGGGCATGCGCACCTGGTCGAGCAGCGCCAGCACGCGCGCCCAGGCCTGCGCGTGGCTCACTTTGCGGTGCAGGCGGATGGCCTCGGCGATCTGGTCGCCGATGCGCATCACCGGATTCAGCGCCGACATCGGTTCCTGGAAGATCATCGCGATGCGGTTGCCGCGGATCGCGCGCATGGCCTTGGGGGCGAGCGCCAGCAGGTCGGTGCCGTCGAACCACGCCTGGCCGCCGGTCACGCGCGCGCCGCGGCGCGGCAGCAGGCCCAGCAGCGTGCATGCGGTGACGGACTTGCCGCTGCCGCTTTCGCCGACCAGCGCCAGCGTTTCGCCGCGGTCCAGCGACAGCGATACGCCGTCTACAGCGGTGACGGTGCCGGCGCGCGTGTCGAACGCGGTGCGCAGCTGCCGGATATCAAGCAATGGCATCCTGTATTCCCTATCGTTGCCGAAGATGCGGGTTGAGCGCGTCGTTCAGGCCTTCGCCCAGCAGGTTGAAGGCCAGCACCGTCACCACGATCGCCAGCCCGGGCAGGCCGCAGATGTACCAGGCATCGACCACCTGCTCACGGCCGCTGCCGATGATCGTGCCCCAGCTCATCACATTGGGATCGCCCAGGCCGAGGAACGACAGCGAGGCCTCGGTCTGGATCGCGGTGGCGACCGTCAGCGTCGACATGGCGATCACCGGCGGCAGCGCGTTGGGAAGGATCTGCGTCAGGATCAGGCGCATACGCCCCATGCCGATGGTCTCGGCGGCGAGCACGAACTCGCGCTCGCGCAGCGACAGGAACTCGGCGCGCACCAGCCGCGCGGTGGCGGGCCACGAGACCACGCCGATCGCCATCACCACCGTCGTTACCGACGGCTTGAAGATCGCCACCAGCACCACCGCCAGCACGAACTTGGGCACGGTCTGGAACAGCTCGGTGAGCCGCATCAGCGCGGTGTCGATGCGGCCACGGAAGTAGCCGCCGATCGCGCCCACCGCAATGCCCAGCGTGGCGGACAGTGCCGTGCTGACCAGCCCGATCAGCAGCGACACGCGCGCGCCGGCCGCCAGGCCGGTGGCGAGGTCGCGGCCCATGAAGTCAGTACCGAGCGGATGGGCGGGGTCGTCGCCCGGCCACAGCATCGGCGCGCCGGCCATCTCCCAGGGATCGCCGGGGAACAGCACTGGGCCAAGCGCGGCGGCAGCGATCACGGCGAGCAGCAGGATCGCGCCGGCCAGCGCGGAGGGATTGCGCAGCAGGCCTTGCACCAGCGCGCGGCCGCGCTTCCATCCGGCATGCAGGCGCGCCAGTGCGGGCAGGCTCAGTGTGCTCATGCCCGCCCTCCGTCCTGTCCGACCGCGACGCGCGGATCGAGCAGCGCATAGAGCAAGTCCACCAGGATATTGACGAAGGTCACCAGCAAAGAACTCAGCAGCAGGATGCCCAGCAGCAGGTTGAAGTCGCGCGCCAGCACGGACTCGAATGCCAGTCGTCCCAGGCCGGGCCAGCTGAACACGGATTCGACCAGCACCGCGCCGCTGAGCAGCGACGCCACCTGGTAGCCCGCCATCGTCACCAGTGGCAGCAGCGCATTGCGCAGCGCATGGGCCAGCGTCACGCGGATCTCGCCGGCGCCCTTGGCGCGCGCGGTGCGCACGAAGTCGGCTCCGTCCAGCTCCAGCATGGCCGTGCGCACCAGCCGCGTATAGACCGCCAGGTAGAAGGTGGCCAGCGTGCAGGCGGGCAGCACCGCATGGCGCGCGACATCGAGCACCAGCGCCAGCCCGGTGTGCCCGGCGCCCACATCGGTCATGCCGCCGGACGGCAGCCAGCCCAGGCGCGCGGAGAACAGCACCACCGCCATCAGCCCCAGGCAGAACGTGGGCATGGCGTAGGCCACCAGCGCCGCCAGCGAAATCAGCCGATCCGGCCAGCGCTGCACCCGCACCGCGCTGATCACGCCGAGCACCACGCCCAGCACCAGCGCAATCCCCATCGCCAGCAGCATCAGCAGCAGCGTGGCCGGCAACCGCTTCACGATCAGCTCGAACACCGGCATGTTCTGCCGGAACGAATAGCCAAGGTCCAGCGTCAGCACATTGCCCAGGTAGTGCAGCAGTTGCAGCCACAGTGGCTGGTCCAGGCCGAAGCTGGCGCGCAGGTGCGCCATGTACTCGGGCGTGGCGGCGCCGGCCTCACCTGCCAGCACGTCCACCACATCGCCGGGGGCGAGCTGCAGGATCAGGAAGTTGAGCAGGGCGATGCCGAGCACCACCGGCACCACCTGCAGGAGGCGCTGGCGCACGAAGCGCGGGAAGGTCGCACGCACTGCGTCACGCCCGCCGCTGCAACCACGCATCCGCGTACGAGGCAAAGAGCCCGTCGCCCTGCGCGGTGCGCTTGCGGAAGCGTGCGGTCGAGACCGTGACCCAGGTCTGCTCGACCAGGTCCAGCACCGGCACGTCTTCCTGCACGATCTGCTGCCAGGACTTGATCAGCGCCTTGCGTTTGGCCACGTCGGCCTCGCGGCCCGCGGCTTCCATGATCTGGTCGAGCTGCGGGTTGGAGTAGCCCGAGCCGTTGGTCCACGGCGCGCCCTTGATGATGTTTTTCGTCCAGAACAGCCGCTGCACGCCCAGCGTGGGATCGGGCAGCCGGTGCAGGCTGGAAATCATCAGGTCGTAGTCCTGGTCGGTGAAGACGCGGCGCAGGTAGGTGGCGGTATCGCCCGCGCGCAGTTCCACCTCCACGCCCACGCGCGCCAGAGACTGCTTGATGAACTCCGCCGGCCGGCTCGCGTTGACGCCGCCGCCGCCGTCGTAGTCGAGCGTGATCTTCAGGCGCTTGCCGTCCTTGCCCGGCTTCAGTCCCGCTTCGTCCAGCAGCGCGGCGGCCTTCTTCAGGTCGTACGGGTACCGGCGCGTGTCGGGCGAGTAGTAGTTGACCACCGACGAAGGCACCGGCCCGGTGGCGGGCTTGCCGTAGCCAAGGAACACCACCTTCAGCAGCGCGTTGCGGTCGATCGCATACGCCAGCGCCTGTCGGACGCGCTTGTCGCCGAAGTACGGCTTGTGCACGTTGAACTGCGTCAGGAAGATGGTCGCGAGGTAGCGGCCGTCATCCAGGTTGATCGCATAGCGCTGCTTGTCGCGGAAGCGGTTCAGGTTGGACAGCGGGATGCTGGAGCCAAGCGCCACGTCGATTTCGCCGGCTTCTAGCGCCACCGTGCGTGCCGCGGCGTCGGGGATGAATTTGAACACCACGCCATCCAGGTAGGGCTGGTCCTTCTGCCAGTAGTTCGGATTGCGCTCCAGCCGCACATGGCTGCCCTTGACCCATTCCTTGAACACGAACGGCCCGGTGCCGATTGGCGCGTTGTTGGCGGGGTTGCTGAGCACGTCCTTGCCTTCGTAGATGTGCCGCGGCAGGATCTGCGCGCCGTAGGTGTTGATGTAGTTCAGCAGGTAGGGCGCCGGTGACGACAGCCGGATCACAACGGTATGCGGATCGGGCGTGTCGACCGCAGTGACGTTGGCAAACGCGGCGCGGCCGAACGGGTGCAGCTTCTTCCAGACTTCCAGCAGCGTGTATTTGACGTCCGCCGCCGTGAAGTCCTTGCCGTCATGCCAGCGCACGGCCTTGCGCAGGTGGAAGGTGGTTGCCAGGCCGTCCGGCGTGGTGTTCCATGAGGTCGCCAGCGCCGGCACGGGTTGCAGGTTCAGGTCGTAGCTGACCAGCCCTTCCAGCACCTTGCTCGAGACCTGGCCGATGTTCATCGTCGTGATAAAGGCCGAGGTCAGCAGGGTCGGCTCGGGCGATACCGCGACGTTCAGCACGCCGCCGCGAACGGCCGTTTCAGCGGCGGTTTGCGCAAAGGCTTCGGCGGACAGCGGCAGTCCGATGGAAAGAAGGGTGGTGGTGGCGAGGAAATCTCTGCGGTGCATGTTGGCTTGCGGTCGGTGACGGGCAAGCCAGGATGTTATGTGCCGCGCGCGAGGCGGCGAACGAACAAAATGCTCTTTGGTTATCAGGTTCGTGTCAGCGCCCCGTTTCAGCGCCCCGACAGCGCTTCCAGCACCGGCAGGTTGCCCTCCCCAAAGCCCTGGTAGCCGTCGCGCTGGACGATCTCGAAAAAGAACTCGCCCGCCTCTCGCTTCACGAACGCCTGCTGGAAGCGGTCCAGCGTGCCATCGGCACGCACGGCGCCGTCGGCGAGGATGCCGTAGCGCTGCAGCGCGGCCAGGTCCAGGCCATGGCCCGGCAGGCGCGCGTCGACGGAATCGTAATAGGCCGCCGGCGGCTGCACGAACCGCACGCCGTTGCCCGCCAGTGCCGCGGCGCTGCCGAGGATGTCGGCGCTCCCCAGCGCAATGTGCTGGATGCCTTCGCCATGCTGGTCCGACAGGTAGTGGCGCATCTGGTCATGGCGCGGCGTGCCCTTCTCGTACAGCGGAATACGGATGCGCCCGCACGGCGACACCAGCGCGCGCGCCTCGCTGGCGACCTGGATCTCACGGAAGCCCAGCACCTTGCGGTAGAACTCCAGCCATTCCTCCAGATGGCCAGGCTCGACCGCCTGGGTCAGGTGGTCGACGCGCATGAGTCCCGCGTCGAGCGCCTCGGCGGCCTGCGGCAGCGGGCGGAAATCGACGTCGTAGATCGAGATATCGCCCACGTCGCCCGGCCGGCCTTCCTTGCCGCGCCACCGGTCGATGAAATAGATGATCGACTGGCCGATGCCCTGGATCGCGGGGATATTGAGTTCCATCGGGCCCACCGTGCCGCCCTCGAACGGCCAGGCGCCGGCTTCCAGCGCGCGGGCAAAGGCGGCCGCGGCATCGTGCACGCGGATGCCGATGGCGCAGATCGACAGGCCGTACTCGCTGGCATAGCGCGTCGCGAACGAATCCGGCTCGGCATCGACGATGAAATTCATCTCGCCCTGCCGGTACAGCTTCACCGCCTTGTGACGGTGGCGGGCAATGGCGGCGAAGCCGAAGCGTTCAAGGGTGCGACCCAGCGCGGCCGGGTCGGGCGAGGCAAATTCGATGAACTCGTAGCCCTGGATCCCGAGCGGGTTGTCCCACGTCTGGGAATCGTCGGCGCGCGGGGAAGAGACGTCTGCGGCGCTCATTGTCTTTGCTCCTGTTGGGTGGCGAGGGGGCGGTGCCGGGCCATTGCGGCGACGATCGGATCATAGCAACCCACCCTCGCCGGGCCGCGCCTGGACGGCGCGTCGCAGCACCTCGTAGAAACCCGAACTGCGCGCCTTGAGCGCGCATACGCGTTCACTGATCGCGCAATATGGCGTAAAGCGCTCTTGGCTGGCGCGCTGCCGGCCACTAATCTCCGGTCATCGAAACGCACCCCGGCCGGCCGCCAGGCCTGCGCCCCGAACTCACCAACACCATGATCAACGGCAAGACCACGCTCATCCCGCACCTTGGCTATCCCACGGAGTCGTTCAAGGCGCCGATGATCTACAACCCCTGGTTCGCGCAGCAGGGCATCGACGCGGTAGTGGTGCCGATGGGCGTCAAGCCCGACGACTATGCCGAAGTGTTCCGCTCCCTGTTCCGCCTGACCAATATCCGCGGCGCGCTCGTGACCATGCCGCACAAGGTCGCCACGCTGGAGCTGGTGGACGAACTGACGCCGGCCGCCCGCATTGCCGGCGCCTGCAACGCCGTGCTGCGGCGCGACGACGGCACGCTGGTCGGTGACCAGTTCGACGGCGTCGGCTTTGTGCGCGGCATCGTGCGCAAGGGCTGCCGGCCGGAAGGCGCGCGCGCCATCGTCTCCGGCAGCGGTGGCGTGGGCAGCGCGATCGCAGCGTCGCTGGCGCAAGCCGGCGTGGCCGAGCTGGCACTGTTCGATGCCCGCGAGGGCGTCGCGCATGCGCTGGCCCGCCGCCTGGCCGAGCACTACCCGGCGCTGCGCGTGAGCACGGGCTCGGACGATCCGCAAGGTTTCGACGTGGTGGTCAACGCGACCCCGCTCGGCATGCACGCAGGCGACCCGCTGCCGTTCGACGTCACGCGTATTGCCCCCGGCGCCATGGTCGGCGAGGTGGTGATGAAGCACGAATACACCCCGTTCCTTGAAGCCGCGCTGGCGCGCGGCTGCAAGGTCCAGGTGGGCACCGACATGCTGTTCGAGATGATCCCGGCCTACCTGGAGTTCTTTGGCTACGGTACGGCCACACCCGAAGCGCTGCGTGCGGTTGCGCAGATCCGGTATTGAGGGCAGGGCGCATGCCCTGGCCGACAGCCGAGCGGAAGCCGTCTCATAAAGGCACGCCGGCAAGCATTTCCAATTCAATGGTGGAGACAGACAAGATGACCACGACTCACAAGGAGCTGCCGGCTGCTGCGGCACCTGGCAACTCGCTCGGCGACAAGATCCGCGCCGCCTTTGCCTTCGGCAAGGTGCGCTGGGGCATGCTGGCGCTGGTGTTTTTCGCGACCACGCTGAACTACATCGACCGCGCCGCGCTTGGCGTGCTGCAACCGGTGCTGGCCAAGGCCATGGCGTGGACCGCGCAGGACTACGCCAATATCAACTTCTGGTTCCAGGTGGGCTACGCCATCGGCTTTGCGCTGCAGGGGCGGTTTATCGACATGGTCGGCGTCAAGCGTGCGTTTGCGCTGGCGGTGCTGCTGTGGAGCATCGCCTGCGGCGCGCACGCGTTCGCGGCCTCGGCGGTCGGCTTCATGATCTGCCGCTTCTTCCTCGGCTTGTCCGAGGCGGCCAACTATCCCGCCTGCGTCAAGACCACGCGCATCTGGTTCCCGGCGAGCGAGCGCGCCATCGCCACCGGTATCTTCAATGCCGGCACCAATGTCGGCGCTATGCTTACGCCGATCATGCTGCCGCTGATCCTGCAGGCCTGGGGGTGGCAGGCCGCCTTTATTGCCATCGCCTCGCTGGGCGCGGTGTGGCTGGCATTCTGGTATGCCCGCTACCACAACCCGGAACAGCACCCGACCGTCAGCGCCGCGGAACTGGCCCACGTCACGCGCGATGTCGAACCGCCGCCGCACCGCATCCGCTACTCGCAGATCCTGCGCATGCGCGGCACCTGGGCCTTCGCCCTGGCCTACGCCATCACCGCGCCGGTGTTCTGGTTCTACCTGTACTGGCTGCCGCCGTTCCTGAACCAGCAGTACCAGCTCGGCATAAGCGTGACGCAGATGGGCATTCCGCTGATCGTGATCTACCTGGCGGCCGATGTGGGCAGCGTGGGCGGCGGTGCGCTGTCGTCGTGGCTGATCAGCCGCGGCATGCCGGCAGTGCGTGCGCGCCTGCTGTCGATGCTGATCTTCGCCGCGTGCATCACCTCGGTGGTGATGGCCGCCGGCGCCAGCAGCCTGTGGATGGCCGTGGCCGCGATCTCGGTCGCGATCGGCGCGCACCAGGCGTGGACCGCGAACATCTGGAGCATGGTGATGGACTACACGCCCAAGCATGTGGTCAGCTCGGTGTTCGGCTTCGGCGGGATGATCGGCGCGATCGGCGGCATGTTCATGACGCAGCTGGTTGGCTACGTGCTCACCACCACGCACAACAACTATGCGGTGCTGTTCACGATGATCCCCTGCGCCTACTTCATCGCGCTCACCTGGCTGTTCTTCCTGGCCCCGCGCAAGGTGCCGGACGTCGCCTGACCCTCTCTTCGCATCACAACAACTAGACACAGAGACAAAGCTCCGATGCAAAAACGACTGATTGCGCTGCTCGCGCTGGGCGCGGGCAGCCTGCCCGCGCTCGCCCAGAATTCCGGTGGCGTCACGCTCTACGGCTTGCTGGATACGACCATCCGCTACAGCACCCATGAGGACGCGGCCGGCCACAGCCGCACGCAGATGACCGATGGCGTACTGACCGGCAGCCGCTGGGGCTTGCGCGGCACCGAGGATATCGGTGGCGGCAACAAGGCCTGGTACATCCTGGAGTCGGGCTTCTCGCCTGACACCGGCACCAGCCAGCAGGGCGGGCGGCTGTTCGGGCGCACCGCCGTGATCGGGCTCGACGGCGACTACGGCAAGCTCGCGTTCGGGCGCCAGTACACGCTGGCGCACGAGCTGCTGTCGTCGTACGAGGCCATGGCCTTTGCCAACAATTCCATCGTCGGCTACCAGGGCGGCAACTACACCGGGCTGCGCTATGACAACACCGTCAAGTACATCAAGAGCTTCAACGGCTTGCAAGTGGCGGCGGCCTACACCTTCGGCGAGGTGCCGGGCAGCATCAAGAGCGGCTCGGCCGCTGCCGGTTCGCTCGCCTACACTTCAGGGCCGCTGGAGATCGGCGCCGTGTATCAGCAGACGCAGAACGTGACCACGGCCTTCTTCGGCGCGGTGCCGGCGGCGCTGGCCAGCAAGCAGACGGTGTGGGGCCTGGGTGGCACGTGGAAGGCGGCGCGGGCGCAGTACTACCTTGGCTATACCAACAACCGGCTGGATGTGGCGGACTATCGCAACAACGTCGGCTATGTGGGGACGCGGTTCAACATCACCGATGCGCTGGTGTTTATCGGCACGCTGCAATACGACTGGGTGCGCCATGCGGGGGAGAGCGGCAAGCGGCTCACCACGGCGGGCATGCTCGACTACAATTTCAGCAAGCGTACCGACGTGTATGTGGAGGTGGACTACACCCACCTGCAGGGGCAGTGGATTGCGTTGAACAGTTCGCCGACGTTTGCCAACAGTGGGAATACTTATGGCAATGCGTCGCGCATCGGGGTGATGGCGGGGGTGCGGCATAAGTTTTGATGGTGTTTGACTGCGCATGCGCATTGCGACGCGCTGCTAAGCTCCCGCAAGCCGGCTCCTTCTCCCGCTTGCGGGAGAGGGGAGCAAACCGGCAGCGGGCATAAGCCCGCGGCAGGCCTCAAGCTTTCCCTAACTGTGCCTGAGCAGACGTCAGCTGCACCAGCGCCTCAACCGCCAACGCATACCCCTTCACCCCCAGCCCCGCCATCACCGCCCGCGCCACCGGCGAAATCCACGAATGGTGCCGGAACGCCTCGCGCGCATGCACATTGGAGATGTGGTACTCCACCACCGGCACCGCCGCGCCCTTGATCGCATCATGCAGCGCAATCGACGTATGCGTGAGCGCCCCCGCATTCAGCACCACCCCGACCATCTCCCCTTGCGCACACAGCCGCCCCGCTTCATGGATCCAGTCGATCAGCTGGCCTTCATGGTTGGTCTGCCGGCATTGCGCTTCCAGCCCCAGCCGCTGCGCGGCTTCCTGGCAGATGCGTTCCACATCCGCCAGCGTTTCACTGCCATAGACTGCTGGCTCTCGGGTGCCGAGCAGGTTGAGGTTGGGCCCGTTGAGCACCAGTACTGTCTTCATCATGTCTCCTGGAATCGGCCGCGGCGCTGGCGCGGCCATCGCCGATAGCCTATCGTTAGTCCCTTCATCCCATCATCGACCGCCATGGAAACTCAGAATGCGCTGACGGCGAACAATGACCCGTTCCTGCGGGACCTGCGGCTGTTCTGCACGGTAGCGCGGCGCGCCAGCTTTATCGCCGCCGCCAACGAGACCGGCATTTCGCCGGCCCACGTCAGCAAGCGCATCGCCATGCTCGAAGCCATGCTCGGTGCCAAGCTGTTCCACCGCACCACGCGCCGCGTCAGCGTGACCGCCGAGGGTGAAAGCGCCTTTGCCTGGGCGCAGAAAATCCTCGAAGACGTCGACGGCATGCTCGAGGCCGTGGGGGCCACCGGTGGCGAGCCGCGCGGGCTGCTGCGCATCGCCACCAGCGTGCGGCTCGGGCGCCGGCATGTGGCGCCGGTGCTGTCGCTGCTGCGGCAGCAGCATCCGGGGCTGGAGGCCTGGCTGGAGCTGCTCGACCGGCGCGTCGACCTGATCGGCGAGAGCTTCGACCTGGACATCCGGGTGGGCGAGGTCGAGGAACCGCACCTGATCGCCAGGAAGATCGCCACGGGCAGCCGCGTGCTTTGCGCCGCGCCCGCCTACCTGGCGCGGCGCGGCATGCCGGAGCACCCGACCGAGTTGCCCCGGCACGACTGCCTGCTGCTGCGCGAACGCGACCAGGCCTTTGGCGTATGGCGGCTGCAGGGGCCGGACGGGTGGGAGACGGTGAAGGTGACCGGGCCGATGGCATCGAACCACAGCGACGTGACCCACCAGTGGGCACTCGAAGGCTTCGGCATCATCATGGCCTCGGTCTGGGACGTGGCCGCTAGCGTGCGCGCCGGCGAACTGGTGCGCGTGCTGCCGGACTGGCAGCAGCCGGCCGATATCTGGGCCGTGACCAGCGCGCGGGCGTCGGCGTCGGTCCGCATGCGCGTGTGCCTTGAATTCCTGAAGACGCAGTTGTCGCAAGGGCCGCACGCGTTGGCGACGAGCCTGGACTAAAGCACCCGCATGATCAGCAATGCGGTGTCTTGCAACACCTGCAGTACCCGGTCCAGCGCCTGCTGCGGCGTCTCGTCGCCGATCGGCATATTGACCGAGAGCGCGGCGATCACTTTGCCGTGGCGGTCGCGCAGCGGCACCGCGATGCCGCGCACGCCGGTCTGCAACTGCTGCTCGAGCATCGCATAGCCCTGCGCGCCGGCCTTGCGGATCTCTTCGAGCAGGCGCTCGTGCTGCAGGATGGTGTACGGCGTGTAGGGGGCGAGCACGCAGGTTTCCAGCCATTCGCGCACCTGCTCCTCGGGGCGCGAGGCCAGCATCATCACACCCGCCGAGCCCAGCGGCGCCGGCACCCGTGCCCCCAGCACGAAGCCCGTGCTCATCACGCGGCTGGTGCCGGTGCGGGCGATAAACACCAGCTCCCAGCCATCGAGCACGCTCAGGTAGGCCGCCTCGCCAAGCTGCGCGGTGATCTGCTGCAGGAACGGCTGCACCGTGCGCGGCAATCGCGCCGAATCGAAATACGACCAACCCACCTTGAGCACGCGCGGGGTCAGGCTGAACAGCGTGCCGTCGCTGGTGGTGTAGCCGAGGTGCTCCAGCGTCAGCAGGTAGCGGCGCGCGGCGGTGCGCGTGAGCCCCGTCAGCTGCGCCGCCTGCGTGGGCGTGAGGCGCGGGTGGTCGTTGTCGAAGGCCTCCAGGATGGCCAGGCCTTTTTCCAGCCCGGCGATCCAGTCGCGCCGGTTCAGCGGTTCCTTTTCCATGGTTAACCCGAGTTTCGCGCGAGTGATGATCGCAATGGAGCGATTGTCGCACGCTTGCGCGCGAATTGTGGTTGTTGACGGGCCGGCTGGCTCATAACCTTTGGAGCAACACCGCCACCTCGCTATCGCCATGACCGCAGTCCGCAGGCCCCTCCCGAAATCGATCGCCACCGTCTCCCTTTCCGGCACGCTGCCGGAAAAGCTCGAAGCCGCCGCGGCCGCTGGCTTCGATGGCGTGGAGATCTTCGAGAACGACCTGCTGCATTTCGACGGCTCGCCCGCCGGAGTGCGGCGCATGGCGGCCGACCTCGGCCTGCAGATCCTGCTCTACCAGCCGCTGCGCGACTTCGAGGCCATGCCCGGCGACGTGTTCGCACGCAATATGGCCCGCGCCGAACGCAAGTTCGATGTGATGGAGCAGCTTGGCGCGGAGATGGTGCTGGTGTGCAGCAATGTGCAGGACGTGGCCATTGATGACCCGGCGCGTGCCGCCTCGGACCTGCGCTGCATGGCCGAGGCCGCCGCCCGGCGCGGCCTGCGCGTGGGTTACGAGGCGCTCGCCTGGGGCCGCCACACGCGCCGCTGGCAGCAGGCGTGGGACATCGTGCGGCGCGCCGACCACCCCGCGTTCGGGCTGGTGCTCGACAGCTTCCATACGCTGTCGCTGGGCGATTCACTGCAGGGCCTCGACGCCGTGCCGGCGGACAAGATCTTCTTCGTCCAGCTGGCCGATGCGCCGCGCCTGTCGATGGATGTGCTGTCGTGGAGCCGCCACTACCGCAACTTCCCCGGCCAGGGAGACCTGCCGGTGACCGATTTCGCCCGCGCCGTGCTGCAGGCGGGCTATTCCGGGCCGCTGTCGCTGGAGGTGTTCAACGACGACTTCCGCGCGGCGCCTGCGCGGCAGACCGCGCAAGACGGGCTGCGCTCGCTGATCTGGCTGGAGTCCGAGGCCGGCGGGGCGCCGCTGCCCGAGCCGCCGGTGCTCGGCGGGGTGGATTTCATCGAGTTCGCCGTCGACTACGTGGCCGGCCGCGAGCTTGCGCAACGGCTGGAATCGCTGGGGTTTGCCCACGCCGGCCGCCATCGCTCCAAGGCGGTCGACCTGTACCGCCAGGGCGGCATCAACCTGATCCTGAATGCGGAACAGGACAGTGCCGCCGCCGAGCATTTCCAGCTGCACGGGCCGTCGGTATGCGCGCTCGGCCTGAAGGTGGACGACGCCCGCCGTGCCATCGCGCGCGCCCGTGCGCTGCTGTGCAAGGAATGGCGCGAGCCGGTGGGGCCCGATGAAAGGGTGATCCCAGCACTGCGATCCCCGGACGGCATGTTGTTCCACCTGATCGACGACCGCGATGCCGACCGCAGCATCTACGAGAGCGACTTCCTGCTCGACGGGCCCGCGGAAGCCGTCCACCACGGCGCCGGGCTCTCCGCCATCGACCATGTCGCGCAGGCGCTGCCGGCGAACCGGCTCGACAGCTTCGTGCTGTTCTACCGCGCGGTGTTCGGCATGCAGCCGGAGGCCGTGCACGAGATCGCCGACCCGTATGGCCTGGTGAAGAGCCGCGCCATGGTCAGCCCCGGCCAGAACGTGAGGATCCCGCTCAATGTGTCCGAGAGCGGCCGCACCGCCACCGGGCGCTTTGTTGCCGCTTACGCAGGCTCGGGCGTGCATCACATCGCCTTCCGCTCCGACCGTATCGAACCCACGCTGGAAGCGATCGACCGCCGCCGTGCCGCGATGCTGCACGTGCCGGACAACTACTACGATGACGTGGCCGCACGGCTGGCGCTCGACGATGCGCTGCTCGGGCGCCTGCAAGGCCTCGGCGTGCTCTATGACCGGGACGCGCAGGGCGAATTCCTGCATGCCTACACCGAGCCGTTCCACGAACGCTTCTTCTTCGAACTCGTGCAGCGCACCGGCTACCTCGGGTACGGCGCGGCCAACGCTGCGGTGCGCATGGCCGCGCAGGCGCAGCTGCGGCACGGCTAAGCGGCTAGGTCGCGCCGACTGGCCGCGCCGGCAGCGCACGTTCGCGCGCTGCCGCCACCGTTCCGCCCACGCCGCTGGCGGCAATCAGTGCAACGCCGAGCAGCGACCATTGATCGGGCAGGTAGGCAAACGCCAGCCAGCCGCCGACCATCGCAAAGGCAATCTGCAGGTAGAGATAGGGTGTCAGCAGGCTGACCGGCGCGCGCGCATAGGCCAGCACCAGGAGCATGTGACCGGCGCTGCCGGCGAGCGCCATGCCCGCGAGCAGGCACCAGTGCCACACCGTGAGCTGCGAGGTCCAGCCGAACGGCAGCGCCACCGACAGCAGCACCGTGGCCACGCAGCCGGTATGGAAGTGCGTGGTGCCGGCGCCGTCGGCGCGGGTCAGCACGCTGGTGAGCAACTGGTAGACGGCATTGCACAGCACCGCGCCCAGCGGCAGCAGCATCGCCGGCTGCAGGCCGGCGCCCGGCCGGATCACCACCAGGGCTCCGGCGAATCCGGTCAACAGACACAGCCAGCGCACGGCCGAGACGCGCTCGCCAAGCATGGCAGCGGCGGCCAGCGCCATCACCAGCGGTGTCAGGCTGACCACGGCGGTGAACTCGCCCACGGGTAGCACCTGCAGGCTGAAGAACGCGCAGCCGCTGGACAGCAGCATCGCCACCGCCCGCACGCCTTGCAGCAGTGGCCGGTGGGTGCGCAGCAGGGCCCGGCCGCGCGACGGCAGCAACACCGCGCCGGTCAGGGCGGCCTGTACCAGGTAGCGCAGCCACAGTGCCATCACGACCGGCACCGCGGCGCCGGCGATCTTGGTCAGCGTGTCCAGTGCGGCGAAGCAAGCTACCGCCCCCACCATCAGCGCGATGCCCTGCAGGGCCCGGGCGCCCCCGACGGGGCTCACGCCACTGGCCGGCAAGCTGCGCTTGCCACGGCCGTCCTTATCTGCACCATGTCACTGATCCACGTTGGCTTTGTCCTCGATGTGCAGATTACTGGCACGAGCGGGGGCGATCACGGCAATGGGTGGAAAGTCAGAATTCGCTGGGAGCGAACAATCCGGGGAAGGCGATGGCCGCGTTCAGTGAATGAAGCCGCCCTTGACGAAGCGCACCGGTTCGGCATCCATGCGCAGCAGCAGCGCGCTCAGGCCGTCCGGGGCCGGCCCGGCATTGCGCGGTGGGATTCCCGCTGGTCCCGAGACGCACACAAGATCCGCGTCGGACCATTGCCGGCCGGGTGCGCCGCGCGCACGCAGCCACCCTGCGCGGTCGGCCAGCAACTGGGTTCCCGCCAGTCGGGCGGGTGATGCCCCGGCGATCGATGCCACCGCCTGCCACGCAAGCGGCGACGTGGCCGTGCAGCCGGCGCGGAAGCGGGGCACCTCTGCGGGCGGCCGGCCGTCCGGCGTGACCAGCACGGTCAGGAAGCGCGGATCCTCGTACGGCAGTGAGGCCGTGCCATCGACCGCCACCAGGCGCACGCGCTGGTCGCCGCGCCATTGCGACAGTGACAGCGGCGCCTCGGTGCCGCAGCGGATCGCCATCTCCGGCAGCCGCAACGGCACTGGCCAGTTGCCATCGGCTTCGCTGCCGGCCGACAGCGCCTTCATGTAGTCGATCACGGCCCAGGTCTCGCGCGCGCCGAGCGTAGCGCCAAAGGCGGGCATGGTGGGCTGACCGTTGCGGTCACGCATCCCGGCGAGCACATGCCAGAACAACTCGCCATCGGCGCGACGCGCCAGCAGCGGGCTGGCCAGCGTCGGCGGCCACTGTGACAGGCTCGCGGCCAGCGGCCCTTCGCCGCGTCCGTCGGCGCCATGGCAGCCGGCGCAGTGTTGCGCATAGACACGCCCGCCGAGTGCGATGGCATCGACGGAGAAGCGGGTCGGACTGGCGTGGAAGCTGGTGGGCACGGCGGGGCCAAGCAGCAGCGATGCCTTGGGCCACGGCGCCACCAGCAGCGCGAGGGCGGCAGCGGCCAGCAGCACGCCACGCCCGCGACGCCGGGCCAGGGCAATGGCCACGGCCAGCACGGCGAAGGCTATGGCACATACGCTCAGGCCGACCTGGCGTGCGAGGCCCAGGTCGATCAGCAACGTTTCTCCGGCCACGCGCTGCGCCCATGGCCACGCGGGCTGGCCGTGACTGTCGCCGGTCAGGCCCAGCGGGTGCCATAGCGATAGCAATCCCAACTGGAACTTCTCGATCAGCACAAGCAGCGCGTTCAGCCATGCCTGCGGAGGCGGGCCGCTCATGATGCGGCCCGCAGGGTGAAGCGGTGAGGCATTACCAGCTCGCGTCGAGTCCCAGGTGGCGAAGCGCCGCGTGCCGCAGCTCGGTCAGCCGCGGGTCGCCGCGATGGCGCGGGTAGGGCAGGTCGACCTTGATCTCGGCGGTGATACGCGCAGGGCGCTGGCTGAAGACGATCACGCGTTGCGCGAGGAACAATGCCTCTTCCACATCGTGCGTGACCAGCAGCGCCGAGAAGCGCGAGCGTTGCCACAGCTCGACCAGGTCGCTTTGCATCGCGAGCCGCGTCAGCGAATCCAGCTTGCCCAGCGGTTCATCCAGCACCAGCAGGCGCGGATCGTTGACCAGCGCGCGCGCCAGCGCCACGCGCTGCGCCATGCCGCCCGAGAGCTGGTGCGGGAAGGCGCGGGCGAAGGCTTCCAGCCCGACGCGGCGCAGCGCGTCGTCGACGCGGTGCCGCTCCTGCGCCAGGATGCCGCGTGCCTGCAGGCCGAGTGCGACGTTGTCCCAGACACGGCGCCAGGGGTATAGCGTGGGGTCCTGGAACACGACAATGCGTGAGGGGTCGGGCTCGGTGATGGGCGTGCCGTCCTGCAGGATGTCGCCGGAGGAGGGGTGGTCGAGGCCAGCGACCAGGCGCAGCAGCGTGGACTTGCCGCAGCCGCTGGGGCCGAGCAGGGCGACGAATTCGCCGGGGGCGACGTCGAGGTCGACATTGTCGAGGACCTGCAGCTGGTCATCGGCGGAACCGAACCAGTGGCTGACATTCCGGATGTCGATACGCGCGCCCGTTAGAGCTCCGGACGTATCGCCTGCCGCCGCGTTAACTCCCCTCCCCCGCTCGCGGGAGAGGGGAGCCTTCTGCGGGCGATCGTTGGATCGCGAGGCTTTCAACCGCTCAACAACACTCACCATTTCACCGTCCCCTTCTGCCACGACAGCACGCGATCGCGCGCAACAAACAACAGCGTGATCACGCCTGAAAACAACAACGCCATCACAATCAGCGCCGCGTACATATTGACGTACGAAGCCCAGCCCTGCGCCCAGGTCAGGTACCAGCCCAACCCTGACTTCACGCCCATCATCTCCGCCGTCACCAGCACTGAGAACGAAGCGCCCAACCCCATGAACAGTCCGACGAACACTTGCGGCAGCGCCGCCGGAATCGCCACCCGCAGCACCAGGAACCAACCGGAAGCGCCCATGGTGCGCGCCACGTCGTAGTAGCTCTTGTTGACCCCAGCCACGCCCGACCACGTCAGCACCGCGACTGGAAACCCCGTAGCCAGCGCAATCAGGAACACCGCGGCCGAATAGCTCGACGGAAAGAAGTAGAACGTCAGCGGCAGCAGCGCCGTCGAAGGCAATGGCCCCAACACCCGTAGCACCGGATGCACCCAGTACCCGATCCGCCGCGACCAGCCGATCGACACCCCTACGAGGAAACCCGCCAGCCCGCCATACGCCACGCCCAGTCCCAGCAGCTTGAGAGTATTGAGCACACTGTCGCCCAACCGCCGCCAGTCGTCGGCATAGACCTCGATCAGCGCCTGTGGCGGCGCAAAGAAGGGCGTAGGCAGGATCGCGGTCTTGGCGGTCAGGATTTCCCACGCCGCCAGCACCACCGGCAGTGCGACCAGCCATGGACCGGCGGTGCGCAACGCGGCCAACGCGCGTTGTGCCGCACTGACACGCTGGCCGACGAGCGCGACCAGCGCCAGCAGCACGGCGCCCGCCAGCGCCGCAATGCCCAGTTCCTCCGTATAGGCCCAGTCGCTGAAGCCGACCACCTGGTTCGGCCATTGCCACGTCAACGCGCCGAACGCGGCCCACGCCAGCGCCGCGACGATGCCCGTGGCCCAGACCGGGCTGGTACCACGCACGGTGGCAATGGCAGGTGCGGCTGGCTCGCGCGCGAGCCCCGCATCGAGTGCAGGTTGGCTTGTCGTCATCGCATCACCCCAGGACATTGGCGTAGACATGCTGCGCCAGGCGTTTGGCATCGGTGGTCTTCTTCAGCACGCCGATGCGGCGGAAATCGTCGGCGTAGAACGCGATCTCGTCGCGCAGGTCGACGCCGGTCGGGTGGTGGGTATAGGTCAGCGTCGCGTACAGCTTGCGCAGGTCGTCCGGGTTGATCTTGGGCGAGTACTTGGCAAAGACCTTGGCAGCTTCGTTGGGGTTCTCGTTGACGTAATCGGTCGCCTGCACGATCGCGCGCGCCAGCGAGGAAGCGGCAGGGCGGTCGTTGCGCACCAGCTCGCCACGCGCGCCGATCACGCAGCAGACCTTGCGCGCGTACTCGCCGGTGAGGTTCGTGGCCAGTTCGACGTAGGCACCGTTGGTGCGCTTCTCCAGCAGGTAGAGGTTGGGATCGCCGTCAGCGATGGCCTGGATCTCGCCCTTGTCCACGGCCACGCCGAGCAGGTCGGCCGGATACTGGCGCCAGGTGATGTCCTTGTCCGGGTCGATGCCGTTCTTGGCCAGCAGGATGGTGAAGAAGTGCTTGCCCGGCGCCGCCAGGTCGCTCACGCCGACGGTCTTGCCCTTGAGCTGCTGCAGATTGGTCACGCCCGCGGCCTTCGAACCCACCAGCCGCACGCAACCGCCGTGCGAGCTGCCGATGATCTTGACGTCAAAGCCCGCTTCCAGCGGCTTGAGCCAGCGGTGGATCATGCCGACCGCGGCATCGGCCTTGCCGGTGGCGATCGATTCCAGCAACTGGTCGGTCGAGCCGCTGTAGTTGATCAGGTCGATCTGCAGGCCGTTCTTCTCGAAGAAGCCCTTCTCCTGCGCCACCACGATCGGCGTCAGGCAGAACGAGTTCTGGTTCCAGGCGAAGGTCAGCTTGCGCGGCGCCGACCAGGCCTGGCGCCCGAGGATCAGCGCGGGCGCGGCAATGGCCGCGGCACTGGCAAGGCGCAGCACGTCACGGCGGCGCGGATCGGTGGTGGTCTTCTGGCTCATGGTGAAACTCCCCGTTCTCGTTGTTTGATATGAGGTGTCAGTCCAGCAGGTCGGGCTCGGCCTCGACCAGGCCGGCATACAGGCTTTCAAAGGCATGCAGCGAGCCTTCGTTGCCCCCGACTTGCGAATGCGTATGGCGCGCGGTGGCCGCATCGATGGGCTGCGGCGTGCCGGCGGCTTCGGCCAGCAGCTGCGTGTGCGCGGCGTTCTCCAGCGCGATGTACCACCACGCCGCGGCCTCCACGGTCGGGCCGGCGGTGAGGATGCCGTGGTTTTTCAGGATCGCGCCCTTGTAGGTCTCGCCGTTGCCCTTGTCGAGCGCGCGCGCGATGCGCTGGCCTTCGCTGTCGTCGACCACCATGCCGGTGAAGTCGTCGAACAGCGCGTGGTCTTCGAAGAACGAGCACGAGTCCTGGGTTAGCGGGTCGAGCCTGCGCCCCAGCGTCGACCACGCCTTGCCGTAGGTCGAATGCGTATGCGCGGCGGCGACGATATGCGGATGCGCTTCGTGGATGGCGGCGTGGATGGCAAAGGCGGCCTTGTTCAGCGGCCGGTTGCCGATCACGGTCTCACCCCGTGCATTGACCAGCAGCAGGTCGGACACGCGGAGGCGCGAGAAATGCACGCCCAGCGGGTTGACCCAGAAGTGGTCGGTCAGCTCCGGGTCGCGCGCGGTGATATGGCCGGCCAGCCCGAGGTCGAAACCCTGGCGGGCAAAGATGCGGAAGGCGCCGGCCAGGCGTTCCTGGCGATGGCGGCGCTCGGCCTCGATGGTGGGGCGCGGCGGGATGGGATCGAACCAGAACTTCTGCTGCGGATGCGGGTTCAGCTTCAGCGCGGCGGGGCGCTGGATGGGGACGACGGCGTTCATGGCGAGGGTTCTTCCGGGGGGATCAGGCGGCCTTGCGCTCGGCCGCCGCGTCGTGCTGCGCGACCAGCTCGCGCACGCGCGGGATCAGCTCGCGGCCGTAGTCGATAGCGTCTTCGAGCGGGTCGAAGCCGCGGATCAGGAAGGTGGTCACACCGAGCTCGTAGTACACCAACAGCGCCTGCGCCACCTGTTCGGGCGTGCCGACCAGGCCGGTGGAGTTGGAGCGCCCGCCGGTTTCGCGCGCGATGGCGGTCCACAGCCGCTGGTCGACGCGGTCGCCTTTGTCGGCGGCAGCCAGCAGGCGGCGCGCGCCTTCGCTTTGCTGCGGCCCGCCGCGGCTATAGCCGGCCTGCACGCGCAGTGCGCGGGTGCGCTCCAGGATGCTGTCGGCGCGGGCCCAGGCTTTCTCTTCGGTCTCCGCCAGCACCGGGCGGAACGAGACCGAGAAGCGCACCTCGCGCCCATGCTTCGCGGCTTCGGCGCGCACGCGCGTGGTCAGCTCGCGCACCTGGTCGAGCGATTCGCCCCACAGCGCGTAGACGTCGGCATGTTTGCCGGCCACGGTGAGCGCCGCTTCGGAGGCGCCGCCGAAGTAGATGGGCACGTGCGGCTGCTGTGCGGGCTTGACTTCGGAGAAGCCCTGCGTAAAGCGGTAGAACTGGCCTTCGTGATCGAACGGCGCAGTCCCGGTCCAGATGCGGCGCAGGATCTGCAGGTACTCATCGGTGCGCGCATAGCGCTGGTCGTGGTCAAGGAAGTCGCCATCGCGCTGCTGCTCGCTGTCGGAGCCGCCGGAGATAAAGTGGACCCCGAGCCGGCCGCCGCTGAACTGGTCGAGCGTGGCGATCTGGCGCGCGGCCAGTGTGGGCGCGGTAAAGCCGGGGCGGTGCGCCAGCATGAAGTGGATGCGCTCGGTCACGCAGGCGGCGTAGGCGATGGTCAGCGTGGCCGACGGACCGGTGGAGTGGTGCGGCACCAGGATGCGGTCGAAGCCGGCCTGCTCATGCGCCTGCGCAAAGGCGCGAACGTAGTCGCGATCGATCGCGGGCCCCGAGGGCGGATGGATCTCGGACTGCTTCTGGCTCTGGATCATGCCGATGAAATCGACGCTCATGCGGGTGCTCCTGTATCGGTGATAGCGGCAGCGTGGCCGCCCGGATGGTTGTGGGCTGAGGAAGAAAGTACGACAGCGGCGTCTCGCCACTAACGAATAAAAACGACGGTCCATATTCAATAAGCGTCGTTTCCGGAACGCGGGGCCGGCGGTACGCTATGCGGCATTCATGGCGATGCCGTCCGCAGCAGCAGGCATCGGCCGTCATCCTTCCCGGAGCGTTTCCCATGTCTTTGACGTCTTCCCTGCGCCGGCTGCCCAGCAGTGACGCGCGCCTTGGCGACGTGCTGGCCGAGCTGTCCGCGCGCTTTGCCGCCGGCGCCCCCGCGCATGACGCGGCTGCCAGCTTTCCGCACGACAACTTCGCGCAACTGCACGCGCATGGCCTGACCGCACAGGTGGTGCCGCGCACGCACGGCGGCGGCGGGGCAGGGCTGGTTGAGGCGCGCCGGATCGTGGCCGCGGTGGCGGGCGGCGAGCCGGCCACCGCGCTGGTGCTGACCATGACCTACCTGCAGCACCGCGCCATTGCCCGCGCCGACTCGCACTGGTCACCGACCGTGCGCGACCAGGTCTTTGCCAGTGCGGTGCAGGACGGTGCGCTGATCAACGCGCTGCGCGTCGAGCCGGAGCTGGGCTCGCCCGCGCGCGGCGGCCTGCCTGGCACGATTGCCACGCGCGTGGGCAACGGCTGGCGCCTCAGCGGGCGCAAGCTCTACAGCACCGGCATCCCCGCGCTGCGCTGGCTGGCGGTGTGGGCGCGCACGGACGAGCCGCAGCCACGCGTTGGCATATTCCTGGTGCCTGGACCGGCCTCGGGCATCGCGGGCGTGCGCATCGTCGAGAACTGGAACCACCTCGGCCTGCGCGCCTCGGGCAGCCACGAGACCGTGCTCGATAATGTGTGGATTCCGCCCGGCCACGCCGTCGATATCCGCCCGCCGTCGGCGTGGGCGCCGGCCGGCGCGAGCCAGGCCGACATCGACGCCAACGCCGACCAGCAGGCGTGGATGGTGGTGCTGCTCGGCAGCCTCTACGACGCCGTGGCGCGCGCCGCCGACGCGTGGGTCCGCACCTTTGTGCGCAAACGCGCCCCCGGCAGCCTGGGCGCGCCGCTCGCCACGCTGCCGCGGGTGCAGGAAACCATCGGCGAGATCGCGGCGCTGCTGCGGACCAACGCCGTGGTGCTCGACGATGCCGCCGCGCGCACCGACGCGGGCGAGCCGCCCACGGCTGCCGACAGCGGCCTGCTGAAGTTCACCGTTACCGGCAATGCGATCCGCGCGGTGGAGCTGGCGTTGCAGCTGTCTGGCAACCACGGCCTAAGCCGCAACAACCCGCTGGAGCGCCACTATCGCGACGTACTGTGCAGCCGCATCCATACGCCGCAGAACGATGCCATCCTGGGCGCCGCCGGGCGTGCGCAACTCGGCCTGTAGGCACGCGCCCCGCCGGGCCGTGCTATGTTTGCAGGGCCAGCGCCCCGCAGAGGCCGCGCGGCCGGCGCCTGGCGTGCCGGCAAACCAGAACGAGACACTCCGGAGTGATTCCCATGGGCAATTCCCCCAACCCCAATGCGCCAAACGCACTGGCGCCGCTGCGCGACTTCGTCACCGCATTGTCCGCGCTGCTCGACCAGCATCCCGACGAACCCCGCATCCTGCGCGAGGGCGGGGCGTTGCTGGCAAAGCTGGTGGCACACGACGACTGGCTGCCCGATGCCTGGGCCCGACCGCATCCCGAGTACTACCAGCAGCACCTGCTGCATTGCGATTCCGCCGAGCGTTTTTCCGTCGTCAGCTTTGTCTGGGGGCCGGGGCAGCGCACGCCGATCCACGACCATACCGTGTGGGGCCTGATCGGCATGCTGCGTGGTGCGGAGGAATCGCAGCCGTTCGTGCTCGATGCCGCCGGGTGGCCGGTGCCACGGGGCGACGCCGTGCGGCTGTCGCCGGGACAGGTCGAGGCCGTTTCGCCGACCGTTGGCGACATCCATCGCGTCAACAACGTCCATGACGATCGAGTCTCGGTCAGTATCCACGTCTACGGCGGCAATATCGGCGCAGTGCGCCGCTCGGTCTATGCCGAGGACGGCACGCGCAAGCCCTTTATCTCCGGCTATTCCAATCAGACCCTGCCCAACCTGTGGGACCGCTCCCGAGAACTTGCCCAGTCATGACCAACCACAACGCTGCCTTTCCGACTTATTCGCGCGAGGACGTGCGCAAGATCCTGCTCGACGGCGAAGAGATCGCGCTGCTCGACGTACGCGAGGAAGATCCCTTCGCGCAGGAGCACCCGCTGTGGGCGGCCAATTTCCCGCTGTCGAAGCTTGAGCTTGAAGCGTGGTCGCGCATCCCGCGCCGCGACACGCTGCTCGTCGTCTACGGCGAACACGCCGGCGAAGACCTGGCGCCACGCGCGGCAGCCGTGCTGCGCGAGCTGGGCTATACGCGCGTCCATCTGCTCGAAGGCGGGCTGCGCACATGGATCGCCGGCGGCGGTGAGGTGTTTCGCGACGTCAACGTGCCCAGCAAGTCGTTCGGCGAACTGGTCGAGGCCAAACGCCATACGCCGTCACTGGCGGCCGAGGAAGTGCAGGCGCTGATCGACAGCAAGGCCGACGTGGTGATCGTCGACGCGCGCCGCTTCGATGAGTACCAGACCATGAGCGTTCCCACTGCCACCAGCGTGCCGGGTGCGGAGCTGGTGCTGCGCGTGCGCGAGCTGGCGCCCGATCCGCGCACGCGGGTGATCGTCAATTGCGCCGGCCGTACGCGCAGCATCATCGGCACGCAGTCGCTGGTCAACGCGGGTATTCCTAACCCGGTCGCCGCGTTGCGCAACGGCACCATCGGCTGGACGCTGGCCGGGCAGCAGTTGGACCACGGCGCCAGCCGCCGCGCGCCGGCCGCAGTGAGCGATGCTAATCGCGACAGCGCCCGCCACGGCGCGCGCGAGATCGCCGATCGTGCCGGCGTGCGCCGTATCGCGCTGGCCGATCTCGAGACGCTGCAGCAACCGGGACGCACGCTGTACCGCTTCGATGTGCGCACGCCCGAGGAATTCGCCGACGGCCACCTGCCGGGCTTCGTCAACGCCCCGGGCGGCCAGCTGGTGCAGGAAACCGATCACAACGCCCCCGTGCGCGGCGCGCGCATCCTGCTGGCCGACGACGATGACGTGCGCGCCAGTATGACCGGGTCGTGGCTGGCGCAGATGGGGTGGGAAGTCTGGGTAGTGGAGCCGGTGGACGCCGCGGTGCGCAGCGAGACGGGTGCGGTCACCGCGCAGGTGCCCGCGTCGGCCCTGGTGCCATCGGTGACGCCCTCAGAACTGGCGGCATGGCTTGATGCGAAGGATGGCAGCACCACCGTGCTCGACTTTACCGCGAGCGCGAACTACGTCAAGCGCCATATCCCCGGCGCGTACTTCGTCATCCGCGGGCAACTGGCTGACGCGCTGCAGCGCATCCCGCCGCCGCGCCGCTATGTGCTGACCTGCGGCTCGAGCCTGCTGGCGCGCTTTGCCGCCGCCGACCTCGCGCGCCTGACCGATGCCGAGATCTTCGTGCTGGAAGGCGGCACGCAGGCGTGGATTGCCGCGGGCCTGCCGCTGGAAAGCGGCGAAACGCGGCTGGCGTCGGAACGCACCGACCGCTACCGCCGGCCTTATGAGGGCACCGACAGTCCGCGTGAGGCCATGCAGGGCTACCTCGACTGGGAGTTCGGCCTGATCGCGCAACTGGAGCGCGACGGCACGCACGGCTTCCGGGTGGCGTAGGGCGATCGCGGCGCGACCCGTCCGCTCCTTGCCCAGCGGGGTCACGATCACGTCTGCGCAGTGCGTAGGTGATGGCCAGGATGCTTGCGGTCCACCGCCTTCAGCAGCGTATTGGTGCGGATCGTGCTGAGTTCCTCAGCGCCCAACTTCACCCGCAGGCCGCCCTCCTTGAGCGACATTGCCGCGAGTTGAGGTTCTCCAGGTCGAGGGGGTCACCGAACTCGGCACGAGGGGGTCACCGAACTCGGCAGCGGTGAACGCTTGATAATAACAAGTCAGTCGTCTATAATCCGCCGAGGACACTATCAACCGAATCGACATGCCAAGGCCAGCCAACCCCGAGGTGCGTAATCGACTCCTTAGCGAAGGTGGTCGTGTTATTCACGAACTGGGCTTCAATGCATGCGGCGTGCAAGACATTGTCGCCGCGGCGAATGTTCCGAAAGGATCCTTTTACAGCTATTTCGAGAGTAAGGAAATTTTCGCCGCCGAGGTGCTGGAGGCCTATTGGGAGTCTATCGAAAGTCGCCACGGACAAGTGATGTATGACGCTCGAATCCCGCCTCTCACGCGCATCGAAAGCCTGTTTGAATGGTTGGTGGAGGACCACGCAGCCCAGGAATTCAGGCTCGGGTGTCTTGTGGGTAACCTCTCCCTTGAATTGTCAAATACCTCCAGTCACGTCCGAAGCGCCTTGGAGGGCATCATGAAGCGCTGGGAGGGCATGATTGTCGCGTGTCTGGATGAGGCGAAGTTGCGCCAGGAGCTTTCTGCAGGCACTGATAGCCGTCAGCTCGCGGCCGTTATTGTCGAGGCTTTCGAGGGGGCGGTTCTACGTAGTAAGGTCGAGCGCAACGGCGATGCTTGCCGACGCTTTCAGCACCTCACTCTGAAGCGGCTGCTGTACTGATTTTTTTTGCTTTGTTAAATAGACGACTGGTCGGCTATTTATTTGGGTAAATTGGCCGACGTCATTGAAAGACCATCCTATGCCGCCGAGTGCGGTCAAGAAAGGAGTACTACCCATGTCTTCAAATAATCTCAACCTCACCAAGGGTGTGTCGCGGCGTGACTTGCTGCTCGGTAGCGCCGCCGCAGCTGGCTCTCTTGCCGCGGCCAGCTTGCCGAGCCCGGTAATGGCCGCTCCGTCAGCAAAGGAGGCGCATCACGCAAAGGCTGGCGGCACGGCCTCCGGAAGTTACATCGCGACAAAGGACGGCACGCAGCTCTATTTCAAGGACTGGGGCGCTGGTCGCCCCATCGTGTTCTGTCATGGCTGGCCGCTCAGTTCGGACAGCTGGGAATCTCAAATGATGTTGGTTGCGTTGGAAGGGTATCGTGCCGTCGCACATGATCGTCGTGGCCACGGCCGTTCAAGCCAGCCCTGGAACGGCAACGAGATGAACACCTATGCCGACGACCTGGCTGCTGTGTTCAACACCCTTGACCTGCGCGATGCCGTACTCGTGGGTTTCTCCACGGGCGGGGGCGAAGTGGCTCGCTATCTCGGCCGGCACGGCACGCGACGCGTGTCCAAAGTCGTGCTGGTTTCAGCAGTGCCGCCTTTGATGCTCAGGACGCCCGCCAACCCGCTTGGCTTGCCAATCGGAGTCTTCGACGGCCTGCGCGCCGCGCAGCTCGCCAATCGGTCCCAGTTCTACAAGGATGTGCCCACCGGTCCGTTCTATGGCTTCAACCGTCCCGGCGCAAAGCCTTCGCAGGGGCTGATCGACGCATGGTGGGCCCAAGGTATGCAGGGCGGACACAAGAACACTTATGACTCGATCAAGGCGTTCTCGGAAACCGATTTCACCGAAGACCTCAAGAAGATCGACGTGCCTACCCTGATCATCCACGGCGACGATGACCAGATTGTTCCTATCGATGCCGCCGGACGCGCTTCGGCAAAGCTGATCAAAAACTCCAGGCTGATCGTCTATCCCGGCGCGCCGCATGGACTGACCGATACGCATAAGGAAAAATTCAACGCCGATCTGTTGGCGTTCATTCGCAGTTGAAATCTCATTGTTAGTTCAATGTCGGACACCGCTTTTTGTTGCCGGCAGCGAACCAACGCAACCTGACAGGTAATTCCCATGAGCAACCATCACAATTGCTATGCAGATCCCGTTGAACCGGCTTTGCCGAAGAGCGATTTGACACTGGACCTCCCGCGGACGGCGCTGGTGGTCATCGACCCGCAGATCGACTTCATGAGTCCCGAAGGGCGCAGCTGGGAGGTCGTCGGCGAAAGCGTGACGGAGCAGAATCTGGTGCCCAACCTTGTCCGCCTGTTCCAGGCTGCGAAGCAGGCGGGCATCACCGTCGCCATCTCTCCCCACTATTACTATCCCCATGATCACACATGGAAAGTGCACGGTCCCGCCGAGAAGCTGCAGCATGCCTTGGGCATGTTTGACCGGCATGGTGCGCTGACGCTGGACGGCTTCCGGGGTTCGGGGGCAGATTTTATGCCGGAGTTCAAGCAGTACATCGAAGATGGAAAAACCATTATCTGCTCGACGCACAAGCTGTACGGCCCACAAGCCAACGACCTCGTTTTGCAGTTGCGCAAGCAGCGCGTCGATCAGGTGATCCTTGCTGGCATGGCCGCCAACCTATGCGTCGAATCCCATCTGCGGGATCTGCTGGAGCAGGGTTTCGAAGTTGCGGTCGTACGCGACGCGGTGGCAGGTCCGAAGGTGCCGGAAGGCGATGGATATCACGCGGCGCTGGTCAACTTCCGCTTTATCGCAAACGCGCTGTGGGATACCGACGAAACTGTGCGGCGGCTGGCAGGAAGTGTTCGCGCAGCGGCGTAATCCCTGCGATTTTGATGTAAGCATGACCCCATGCGCCAGGAGGCGACTTCTCCTGGCGCGGCCATGGGGCGGCCGGCACATCAATGTCTGGTTCAAAGGTAGAGGGATGACCCAAATGCTTAAGCTGCCTTCACGCTACAGCCATTTCGTCTATGGCGTTATCCAGGCCGGATTAACCTGTGCCATCGCTGCTGCCATCGCAAGCATTCCATTTGCAGAAGAGGGCTTGTTCTTTCAGCAATGGCTAAGGTCCTGGAGCATTTCCTGGCTCACCATGTTACCGGTTGTGCTGTTGGCGGCTCCGTTTATTCGACGTATGGTGGAGCGAATGACAACCAATTCTTAGCATCACGGTGTCATAAAGAATGGATACAAAGTACGCCCTTCTGAATTGAAGGGGAGTGAGCCCTCCGCTGCTAGATGCAGCCGAAACAATTAACTGAACTTAGACCAAGGAGTGATCTGATGCTGGAATCCCGTGAAGGCCAACGCGTTCCCAATGTCGCTTTCCGCGTGCGGGAAGACAATGAGTGGAAGACCATCACCACCGGCGAACTGTTCAGCGGCAAGACCGTGGTCGTGTTCTCGCTGCCGGGCGCCTTCACGCCGACGTGCTCGTCCACGCACTTGCCGCGCTACAACGAACTGGCACCGGTGTTCGCGAAGAACGGCGTCGACGACATCCTGTGCGTGTCGGTCAACGACACCTTCGTGATGAACGAGTGGGCCAAGGACCAGGAATCCGAGAACATCACCATGATCCCCGACGGCAACGGTGAATTCACCGATGGTATGGGCATGCTGGTGGACAAGACCGACCTGGGCTTTGGCAAGCGCAGCTGGCGCTATTCCATGCTGGTCAAGGACGGCGTGGTGCAGAAGATGTTCATCGAGCCGGAAGAGCCGGGCGACCCCTTCAAGGTGTCCGACGCCGACACCATGCTGGCCCATATCGCCCCGGATGCGCGCAAGCCTGACCAGGTGGTGGTGTTCTCCAAGGTCGGCTGCTCGTTCTGCGCCAAGGCCAAGCAACTGCTGGACGACAACGGCTACGACTACATCGACGTGCCGCTGGACAACAAGGTGCGCGGCAAGATGCTGGGCGCCGTGTCGGGCGAGATGACGGCACCGCAGGTCTTCATCAACGGCAAGCTGGTCGGCGGCGCCGAAGCGCTGCAGCAGTACCTGGCCAGGTAAGCCACCCGATCCCCATCGATTTCCGCCCCCGCGGATCCGGCAGTCGCCGGACCCGATGGCACCGCCTTGCCCTCCGCTTCGTGCGCGAGGGACATGGCGGTGCCATCCAGCCCGCTGATTGAGAGCCGCTTTGACGCCATAAAAACAGAGGAACCGTACGCCATGACTACCATCCAGACCGACGTCGCCGTGATCGGCGCAGGCACCGCCGGCCTTGCCGCCTACCGCGCCGCGATTGCCGCCGGCAAGCGCGCCGTGATCATCGAAGGCGGCCCGTACGGCACCACCTGCGCGCGCGTGGGCTGCATGCCTTCCAAGCTGCTGATCGCCGCCGCCGAGGCAGCGCACGAACTGCGCCACACCGCGCCGTTCGGCGTGCACGTCGACGGCCAGATCCGCATCGACGGCCGCGAGGTGATGGCCCGCGTGCGCAGCGAACGCGACCGCTTCGTCGGCTTCGTGGTGCGCGGCGTGGAAAACATCCCGGAAGCGGACCGCATCCGCGGCTACGCCCGCTTTATCGACAACACCACGCTGGAAGTGGACGGCCAGACCACCGTGCGCGCCAGCCGCGTGCCACCGGTTCCACGCCGACGCTGCCGGCGCCGTTCAAGGCGTTCGGCGACCGCCTGATCGTCAATGACGACGTGTTTGCGTGGGAAGACCTGCCCGCCAGCGTGGTGGTGTTCGGCCCGGGCGTGATCGGGCTGGAACTGGGCCAGGCGCTGTCGCGCCTCGGCGTGCGGGTGCGCGTGTTCGGCGTCAGCGGCTCGCTCGGGCCGCTGACCGATCCGGTGATCCGTGCCTATGCGGCCAGTACCTTCAATGACGAGTTCTACCTCGACCCCAATGCCAGGGTGACCGAAATGGAGCGCGATGGCGATCAGGTGGTGGTGACCTATCTCGACCGCGAAGGCCGCAGCGTGACCGAGCGCTTCGACTACGCGCTGGCCGCCACCGGACGCGAGCCCAATGTGCGCGGCCTGGGCCTGGAGAATACCGGCCTGGCGCTGGACCAGCGTGGCGTGCCCCTGTTCGATGCGCAGACGCTCCAGTGCGGCAATGCGCCGGTATTCATTGCCGGCGATGCCAACAACATCCTGCCGCTGCTGCACGAGGCCGCGGACGAGGGCAAGGCCGCCGGCGAGAATGCCGCCAGCTATCCGCAGGTGAAGCCGCTGGCGCGCCGGGCGCCGCTCGCGGTGGTGTTCTCCGATCCACAGATCGCCATGGTCGGCCAGTGTTATGCCGATCTGGCCGAAGGCCACTTCGTCACTGGCAGAGTCAGCTTCGAAGACCAGGGCCGCAGCCGCGTGATGCTGAAGAACCGCGGGCTGATGCACGTCTATGCCGACAAGGCCACCGGCTGCTTCCTGGGGGCTGAATGGACCGGCCCGCGTGCCGAGAACATCGCCCACCTGCTGGCGTGGTCGTACCAGCAAGGCCTGACCATCGGGCAGATGCTGGCGATGCCGTTCTACCATCCGGTGGTAATGGAATGGACGCCCCCGTCCGAAACGGCATCGATGTGCCAAAGTGGTAAGTGCGTCGAAGCACAACCTCATCGAAGGGGGCGTCATCATGAACGTTACTACAGTTGGGATCGATCTAGCCAAGAACGTGTTACAGGTGCACGGCGTGAATGAGCACGGTAAGCCAGTATTGAAGAGGCAGCTCAAGCGGCACCAGGTGGCAATGTTCTTTGCCAACCTGCCATGTTGCCTGATCGGCATGGAGGCGTGCGGCAGCGCCCACTTCTGGGCCCGTAAGCTGCAAGGCTTCGGGCATACGGTACGGTTGATGGCACCGCAATTCGTCAAGCCCTATGTGAAGACGAACAAGAATGACGTTGCAGATGCTGAAGCCATCTGCGAAGCGGTGGCACGCCCAAACATGCGGTTTGTTCCCGTCAAAACTGTCGAACAACAGGCTGTACTGGCATTGCATCGCGCTCGCCAAGGCTTCGTGCGTGCGCGCACTGCGCAGGCTAACCAGATCCGCGGGTTGCTCGGTGAGTTTGGTCTTGTGATCCCACAGGGGATTACCAACATCGCCCAATGCGTACCGGCACTAATCGAAGATGCCAGCAATGAATTGCCTGGATCATTCCGGCTGTTGATACAGCGTCTGACGGATCACCTCAAGGAACTCGATCGACAAGTTGACGAGCTTGAAACGCTGATTAAGGTGTGGCACCGCGCTAATGATGCCAGTCGGAAGCTTGCGGAGATCCCTGGCATCGGGCCAATCACGGCGAGCGCCTTAGTGGCCTCCGTAGGGGATGCCAAGTGCTTCACCAATGGTCGCCAATTAGCGGCCTGGCTAGGTCTGGTTCCGCGACAACATTCGAGCGGAGGCAAGTCGACGTTGTTGGGCATTAGCAAGCGCGGTGATAGCTATTTGCGCACGCTGATGGTACACGGGGCGCGGGCTGTGGTTCGCTATTCGGCAAACAAAAAGGATCCATCCTCCGCCTGGCTTCAAAGCCTGCAGGCGCGCCGGCACAAGAATGTGGCTGTGGTGGCCCTGGCCAACAGGAATGCCCGGATTGTTTGGGCATTGCTGACTCAAGGACGTACGTTCCGACCAGATTACCCCCCGGCTGTCGCCGGCGCGTAGTCTGGTCGGTTTGGCTAGCAACATAGGGAAACGTTATAGAGGTTCCTCCAGCGATTGCTTAGGCAGTCATGACGTGATGGCAAGATAGGTCGGACCGGGATCGGAATACTCTGTCCTCTCACAGGCGCTTCGAGCGCGAGGTGGTGAAAAGAGCCCGATCAGCAGATTCCATCAGGGACAGAGGGCAATTACCTCGCAAAAGTCCGGATGTATGGCCGCAATCTCAACCCTGTCTACCCGTCATGCGTGAAGGCTTGGCAAATCGGGGGCGTCCATGTATGGAAGAGGGCCTGCGCACAGCGCTGCGCGACGCGGCGGCGCAGCTGGCGGGCTGAGGGAGGGCCGTGCTTGTAAGACAGGTCTGTCTGACACAATTTGCGCAGCTAACACGTCTCATAGCAACTTTCTATTGGCACTCTCCAGGGGAACGAACGTAACGATTCTCTGTCAATCGTAATCGTTAAGTTACAATGCTGTACCGCAGCACGGCCGGTTAGCCCAGAAAATGGCGACCCCGGCTCCTGCCGCCAACGCCCCCGACCATGCGATTGTTGTTCCTGCTGCTGACTGTCATGTGCCTGTCGCTGCTCTCCTTTGGAGCAGTGGCGGACGCGCGCGCGCCGCTGCAGGCGCAGGCCAGCGTGGACGTGGCGGACATGGCGGCGCTGCAGTCAGTGGACGATATCGGCCGGGTCATCGTGCCGGGCGACGATGGCCTGCATGACGACGATATCTGCGATGACCCGCCGCCCGGGTACTGCAATATCTGGTCGGCCGACCTGCTCGATCCGCTCGACCTGCTCGACGAGATCGAGGAATCCAGTGCCCTGTTTGCCCTGCCGCCGGTGAAGCTGCTGCTGCCCAGCGGCGACATCGCGCAATCTCCTCCCGGCCGCGCCGATCCGCCGCCTTCGGCTTTCTTCCGGCCACCGATTTCCCTCTCCTGAGCGCCTGGCGTACGCACGCCTTGCCGCTCGCTCCCGCACGCACGCGCTGCGCATGCAGTTGCCGTGCCGCGGGCCGCGCCCCCTTGCCTGATACCGCCAGCCTGCCCGCTGCCTTGCCGCGCGGGTAAGCCGCTGCCGTTTTCCGTCTTGCCGTGACTTGTGCGCGCCGGGGCGCGCGGCGGCATGGCGCAGGCGTCGTATTGCTTGCACTCCGGACTCATGACAACAACCAAGCTGACCCTGATCGCGTCGCTTTCGCTGCTCGCGCTCGCCGCTCCGGCCCACGCCGGCGCGCAAGGCGCATCGGCCGCGAAGGCGCCGGGTACCGCACCCGCTGCTCCAGCCACCGCGCCCCTCTCAAGGCCTGCCACGCTGCCCACCCCAGGCGCCGAACTGCTGGTCGCCACGGCGGTGCCCCAGAACGTTTCGGCCCGCCCCGTCGGCCAGACCGGCCCCGCTTACTCGCTGCCCCAGCTGCTCGACATGGCGCAGTCCACCAACAAGGGCGTCGCTGCCGCCGAGGCGAATGTCGATGCTGCCAGCGCAGCCATCACCAGCGCCCGCGCCTATCCCAACCCGCAGGTCGAGGTGATGTACGGCCGGCTGTCCGGCAAGCAGCCCGGCGTCACCAGCGGCAATGCTCCCAGCTACGCCGTGGTGCAGAAGCTGGACTACCCGCACCAGCGCAGCCTGCGCGAAGCCATGGCCACCCGCGGCCTGGAGTCCTCGCAGGCCGTGCGGCAGGGTTTCCGTGCCGACCTCGCCGCTCGCGTCAAGACCGCCTACTACAACGTGCTGCGCCGCGAGAGCGAACTGCACGCCGCCGAGGAAGACCTGGCGATGATGCGGCAGATCCACTCGCGCGCTCGTCTGCGCGTGGAGGTCGGCGAAGCGCCGCGCTATGAACTGATCAAGGCCGAGACCGAACTGCTGGCCTCGCAGAAGAACCAGCAGACCGCCGAGCTGCGCGTCAACCAGGCCAAGGCGGCGCTGCGCCAGCAGGTCGGCGGCGCCATGGCGGGCGGCCAGTTCTCGCTGGCAGGCACCCTGGGCCAGTCGCCGGACGTGCCGCCGCTGCCGGTGCTGCGCGACACCATGACCGCCAGCAATGCCGAACTGGTCCAGCGCCGCATGGAGCTGGAGCGCGCCAGCCTGGGCGTGGACTACCAGCGCTCGCTGCGCTGGCCGGAAGTGGCGGTGCGCGCCAGCACCGACCGCCAGCCTGACAACAACGTCTCGCAGATCGGCCTGGTCATGACCATCCCGCTGTGGGACCGCCGCAGCGGCCCGGTGGGCGAGGCCACGGCCCAGGCCACCCAGGCGCGCAGCGCGCTGGAAGCGCGCGAGTTCGAGCTCACGCAGGAGCTGGAATCCGCCTACCGCCAGTACGAGATCACGCAGGCGCAGGTGACCGCGCTCGAGTCCGGCATCGTGCGCGAGGCCGAGTCGGCGCTGGGCGTGGCCGAGGCCGCCTACCGCTTTGGCGAGCGCGGCATCCTCGACTACATCGATGCCCAGCGCGTGCTGCGCGGCGCGCGCAACGAGCTGATTGCCGCCCAGTACGAGCTGCAGGTGGCCGCCATCCAGATCGAAAAGCTCATGTCGACCGCCCCGGGCGCCACCGCCGCGCCGGGTCTGCAGCCGACCTCCATCATCGAACAGAAATAACCATGCGTCCCAATTTCCTGCTTTCGCTGACGGCCGCGGCCGTCCTGACGTTCAGCCTGGCGGCCTGCTCCGATAAACCTGAACCCGTTGCCGAAGCGCCCAGGCTGCCGCCCGGCGTGATCCAGCCGGAAGGCAACCTGCAGAAGTCGCTGAAGGTGGCACCCGTGGCCACCTCCCCGTTCAGCGAGATGCTGCGCGTGGCCGGCCGCATCGACTTTGACGAGCAGCGCGTGTCGCGCATCGGCGCCAGCGTGACCGGCCGCGTGACTGACCTGTACGCCACCCTGGGCCAGGAAGTGAAGGCTGGCCAGGTGCTGGCGCGCCTGCACAGCAGCGAGCTGGGCGCGGCGCAGATGGCCTTCCTGAAGAGCGAGGCGCAGCACGAGCTGCAGGTGCGCAATGCGGAGCGCGCGCGCCAGTTGTTTGCCGCCGACGTGATCGGGCGCGGCGAACTGCAGCGCCGCGAGAGCGAGCTGGCGATCGCCTCGGCCGAGATGCGCGCTTACCGCGACCAGCTGCGCGTGCTGGGCATGTCGCAGGCCTCCATCGCCGAGCTGGCGAAGAACGGCAGCATCAACTCGCATTCGCCGGTGCATTCCAGCATCAGTGGCACCGTGGTCGAGCGCAACGTGGCGCAAGGGCAAGTGGTGCAGCCGGCCGACGCGCTCTACACCGTGGCCGACCTCTCGCGCGTGTGGGTGGTTGCCGAAGTGCCCGAGCAGCAGGCCGCCGAGGTGGCCGAGGGCCAGAGCGTCGAGATCGAGGTGCCGTCGCTGGGCAACGGCGCCGGCCGCGAGACCATCACGGGCAAGCTGATCTACGTCGGCCGCACGGTCAATCCGCAGTCGCGCACGGTGCTGGTCCGTACCGAGCTGGAGAACCGCGAAGGCCGCCTCAAGCCCGCCATGCTGGCCAGCATGCTGATCGCCGGCAAGCCGGTCGACCAGCTGGTCATCCCGGCTTCCGCGGTGGTGCGTGATGGCAACGACGAGCTGGTCTATGTCGAGATGCCCGGCAACAAGTTCCGCCTGACCAAGGTCAAGCTGGGCGCCGAGAGCGACGGCATGCGCGTGGTGCAGAACGGCGTCAAGGCCGGGGACCGCGTGGTGGTCGATGGCGCCTTCCATCTGGACAACGAGCGCAAGCGCATCGAGCAAGGGTAATCGGACATGATGAAATCCCTGGTTGAAGCCGCCATCAAGCAGCGGCTGGTGGTGTGCGTGATTGCCGTGGTGCTGTTCTTCTTCGGCCTGAACGCTGCCACCAAGCTGTCGGTGGACGCCTTCCCCGACGTCACCAACGTGCAGGTGCAGATCGCCACTGAAGCCGCGGGCCGCTCGCCCGAGGAAGTCGAGCGCTTTGTCACCGTGCCGGTGGAAATGGCGATGACGGGCCTGCCCGGCCTGGAAGAAATGCGCTCGCTGAACAAGGCGGGCCTGTCGCTGATCACGCTGGTGTTTACCGACGCCACTGACGTGTATTTCGCACGCCAGTTGGTGCTGGAACGCCTGATCGAAGTGGGCGGACGCATGCCGGAAGGCGTGTCGCCGGTGCTGGGTCCGGTCTCGACCGGCCTGGGCGAGGTCTACCAGTACACCCTGGACCGCGCCGACGACGGCAACCGCGAACTGACCCAGGAAGAGCTGGCCGAGCGCCGCATCGCCCAGGACTGGGTGGTGCGCCCGCTGCTGCGCTCGATCCCGGGCGTGGCCGAGATCAACTCGCAGGGTGGCTACGTGCGCCAGTACCAGGCACTAGTCAACCCGGAGCGCATGCGCCACTACGAGATCTCGATCCAGCAGGTCTACCAGGCGCTGGCGCGCAACAACGCCAACTCCGGCGGCGGCGTGCTGCCGCATTACGCCGAGCAGTACCTGATCCGCGGCGTCGGCCTGGCCAAGGGCGTGGACGACCTGGGCAGCATCGTGCTCAAGGAGGTCAACGGCACGCCGGTGTACCTGCGCGACGTGGCCAACGTCACCATCGGGCATGAGGTGCGGCAGGGCGCGCTGGTCAAGAACGGCCAGACCGAGGCGGTCGGCGGCATCGTCATGATGATGCGCGGCGGCAATGCCAAGGAAGTGGTCAGCCGCGTGAAGGAACGCGTGGCCGAGATCAACGAGCGCGGCATGCTGCCCGGCAAGCTGCAGATCGTGCCTTACTATGACCGCAGCGAACTGGTCGACGCCGCGCTGTGGACGGTGACCAAGGTGCTGCTCGAAGGCGTGGTGCTGGTGGTGATCGTGCTGTTTCTGTTCCTGGGCGATGTGCGCTCGTCGGTGATCGTGCTGGCCACGCTGGTGCTGACGCCGTTATTGACCTTCATGGTGATGAACGAGGTGGGTCTGTCGGCCAACCTGATGTCGCTAGGGGGGTTGGCAATCGCCATCGGCCTGATGGTCGATGGCTCGGTGGTGGTGGTCGAGAACGCGTTCGAGCGATTAGGCCACAAGGAACCGGGCCTGACCAAGGCCGAGATCCTGGTCAAGGCTGTGCAGGAAGTGGCCACGCCGGTAATCGTGGGCGTGGGCATCATCATCCTGGTGTTCCTGCCGCTGATGACGCTGTCGGGCATGGAAGGCAAGATGTTCGCGCCGCTGGCGTTCACCATCTCGATCGCGCTGGCGATCTCGCTGTTCCTGTCGCTGACGCTGTCGCCGGTGCTGTCGTCCTACCTGCTCAAGGGCGGTGCCGAGCATGACACGCGCGTGATCGCGTTCATGAAGCGCCACTACCTGCGCATGCTGCACTGGGCGCTGGGCAACAGCCGCAAGACGGTGATCGGCGCGGTGGCGGCCTTCGTCGCCACGCTGGCGATCGTGCCGCTGCTCGGTACCTCGTTCATCCCGGAGATGAAGGAAGGCTCGATCGTGCCCGCGATCGACCGCGTGCCGAACATCTCGCTGGAAGAGTCGGTCAAGCTCGAGAAGGAAGCCAACAAGCTGGTGCTGGGTGTTCCGGGCGTGAAGTCGGTGGTGTCCGGCGTGGGCCGCGGCGAAAGCCCGGCCGACCCGCAGGGCCAGAACGAGTCGACCCCGATCGCCAGCCTGAAGGACCGCGACGAGTGGCCCGACGGCTGGACCCAGGACGATATTGCCAACGCCATCCGCGAGAAGCTCAAGGCCATCCCCGGCGTGCAGATCGTGATGGCGCAGCCGATCTCGGACCGCGTCGACGAGATGGTCAGCGGCGTGCGGTCGGACGTGGCGGTGAAGGTGTTCGGCGACGACTTGGACAAGCTGCGCGAGCTGGCGGGCGAGATTTCGCGCGTGGCCGGCGGCATCCAGGGATCGCAGGACATCCGTATCGAGCGGGTCTCGGGGCAGCAGTACCTGTCGATCGAGATCGACCGCCAGGCGATTGCGCGCTATGGGCTGAACGTGTCGGACATCCATGACGTGATCGAGATCGCGATCGGCGGCAAGCGTGCCACGGATATCTTCGAGGGCGAACGCCGCTTTGCCGCGGCCGTGCGCCTGCCCGAGGACTTCCGCAACAACGTGCAGGCGATCCGCCAGCTGCTGGTGTCGACGCCCAACGGCACGCAGGTGCCGCTGCAGAGCGTGGCCAGGATCGAGGTCAATGACGGCCCCGCGCAGATCAGCCGCGAAATGGCCAAGCGCCGCGTGGTGGTGATGATCAACGTGAAGGACCGCGACCTCGGCGGCTTTGTGGCTGAGCTGCAGCAGGCGGCCGGTGCCAAGGTCAAGCTGCCGGAGGGCTACTACCTCGAGTGGGGCGGCCAGTTCCAGAACATGGAACGGGCCATGGGCCACCTGAAGATCATCGTGCCGGTGACCATCGCCGCGATCTTCTTCCTGCTGTTCCTGCTGTTCAACTCGGTGCGCTTTGCCACGCTGATCATCACGGTGCTGCCGTTCGCATCGATCGGCGGCATCATCGGGCTGTTCGTCACCGGCGAGTACCTGTCGGTGCCGGCCTCGGTGGGCTTTATCGCGCTGTGGGGGATGGCGGTGCTGAACGGGGTAGTGCTGGTGTCGTATATCCGCACGCTGCGCGATTCGGGTTTGTCGCTCGATGAAGCGGTGGTGCAGGGTGCGACGCAGCGGTTCCGGCCGGTGATGATGACGGCGACCATTGCGATGCTGGGGCTGGTGCCGTTCCTGTTCTCGACAGGGCCCGGCTCGGAGGTGCAGCGGCCGCTGGCGGTGGTGGTGATCGGCGGGCTGATTACGTCGACGCTGCTGACGCTGGTGATGGTGCCTACGCTGTATCGCTGGTTTGATGACCGCAAGCCGGATCCGACCAGGGATGTGCCGGTGTAAGGCTGGTCCGTTTGAAGATGCCGCTTGTTTGCCCCCCTCTCCCGCACGCGGGCTTGCCTTTACCCACAACTTCCGGCGGCTTACTCGTTTTTCTGGAAGATCCGATACATTTCGGTGATTTCGTGCAAAACGAGGAAGCCGCGCCAGAGGACAGTAGCACCGGGGGGATCGTCGTTTTTGCGACCCAGGTAGCCGCCGAGCTTGGCGATCCAAAGGACCGCTTCGCTGAGTTTGGGTGCCTGCTCCGGTGGCTTGGTTGTGCCGTGCGTGCGGCAGTACAAGGCCTGCCATTCGAGCGATTGCAGTAGCACCGAGCAAGGGATATCGGCTTCGAGCCGGCCCAGCATAGTCGCATACAAGATGCGCCAGCCGATTACGGCGAACAGGGCCGTGGCCCGCAGGAACCGCTCCAGCGTCCCGAACTGCCGGGCTTCGATCTGGCAGCCACTTTTCAGGACACGATGCCAGGATTCAATGGTCCAGCGACGAGCGTACCAGCTCAGCCGTTCGAGCACATCTTCCAGCGTTTGGGTGGGCATCGAACTGAGCAACATCCATTCGAGCGGCTCAACGCCTTCGGGCGGGTCGATTTCCAGCGCCTGAATGGCAAACACTTCGAGACTCGGTAGAGCCTCTGCACCGCGGCTGCGCGGCGGTCGCAGTTGGACGGGCACACAGCGCAAAGCCAGTCGGGCACTACGTGCCTGCCTGGCGCCGGACCTGGGCACGTGCAGTACGGTCTCCCCAAGTACAGGAGCCGCGGCAACCGTCTCCCACAGATACTTCTCTGGGTGGTCCACGCCCCGATTCCAGGCGGCCCGCACCAACCAGTCCACCCCCGCTGGGCGCGGCGCCAGGAACACGTCATACACATCGCCCTCGCGATCGCTGACGGCAACAAGGTGCGTGTCCGGACACTGCATCTTGAGCGGCTCAAGGCATTCCAGCCCCTCCAGCCACTTCACGCTTTCCTTCTCGCGAATGGACAGCGCCCGGCGCTGCCTGGCCTTGCCCGATGCTTGAGGCGCACGCACCCACGTCTTCATGCTCAACACGCCCAGTGGCAGGCCCTCAGGCGTCACCGCCAGCACGCTGTGCAACATGAATCCGTGCAAATTGCCGCCCGTGCCGTGACCAAGTCCCTCAGTCGCAGGCAAATTTGCCAGATTGAATTCCGTGGTGTCCTGCACCGCCAATACGACAGGCACCTGCTGCATGCGACCCACGGTTTGAGCGACGTGGCTCGCCAGTATTCCGTCCGGGTCAACCGCCTCATTATCAAAGAAGCGATATGCTGCCTTGAGTTGGGCACCACTCAAGGCCTGCGGGAACGAAACATGGGCTTTTTGCGCCAGTCCGCGCGCCAATGCCACAAGGCGCTGCATGCGACGTGCATCGCCCAACTGAGCGCCACCGAATTCGTCGCTGGCCCAGTCTTCCAGATCTTCCGTATCAGGCAAAATTGCCACCACTGATTGTCAACTTCATCCGAAGTTAACACCGTCCAATCCGGTTTACAACCTTTCCTATCGAGATGTGGGTAAAGGCAAGCACGCGGGAGAGGGGGGCACGTAAGTGGCTATTCAGAGCCCGTGGCCCTTGCCATCCGTCTTAAAACCGACGCCCCATGTCTGCATGGGGCGTATTTTTTATCTCCGAGTTGAGCCAGGGTGGACCTGCTCAGTAGCCGTAGTACGGAGCTTCCTGGTAATAGCCGGAAGGCTGGGGCCCGCACGGGACATAGGCGCGGTCGTAGTCGCGGTAGCAGTAGCCCGGAGGGGCGGCCGGCGGGGCGTACGAGACCGGTGCCGGGGCATACGTGACCGGAGGCGGCGCCACGGCAACAGGGGCGGCGACCACCGGCGCCGAGGCAAGGGCCGCGCCGAAGGCCAGCCCGACCAGGGCGCCGACTGCGAGCACCGCTCCAGCATCCGACCCGCCGCCGTGGTAGTGGCGGTCGCGTGCCGATGCGGGGCCGGCCGCCGCCATGGCTACGCACAGGGCAACCGCGGAGACGATTCGGATGGAGGGGCGCATATCGGACTCCTTGTCATGCAGCTTGTGTGAAGGAATCATGCACGCAAAGCGGCAGCCAAGGTGTTTCGGGACGGCGCACGACTTGTTAGGTTTGTAACGGCTGCTTTTAACCGGACCCGGATCCGCCGCTGGCTGGTGGCGCTGGCGGTGGAAGGAGAGGGCGGGGCGGAAGCATGACGCGTCGCGGACCGCCCGGGACCGTCAGCCCGCCGCCAGTGATTGCTGCGGGGCGTCGCCGAACGGCGGCGGCATGTTCTCCAGCCGCAGCGACTGCGGCACCGACAGCGAAATGCCCGCGGCGCGCAGCCGCTTGAGGATCTCGAACAGCAGGTCGCTGCGCGTGTTGGCCGCGATGCGCGGGCTGCCGACATAGCCGGTCACCGACAGCGTGATGCCGTTGGGCGCCAGCTGGCTGAACATGACCGAGGGCGCGGGCACGTCCAGGATGGTCTCGTTCTTGTGGAAGACGTCGAGCAGCAGGTCGCGCAGCTGTTCGGGGTCGGTGTTCAGCGGGAAGGTCAGCTGCAGCGAGGCCACGCCCTGCGTGCTGTTGCTCATGGTCACGTTGCGCAGGTTCTGCGAGATCAGCTGCGAGTTGGGCACGATCACGGTGGAGCGGTCGCCCAGCTGGATCTCGGTGGCGCGCACGTTGATGCGGCGGATATCGCCCTCGACGCCGGCGATGCTGACCATGTCGCCGACCTTGACCGGGCGCTCAGTCAGCAGGATCAGGCCCGAGACAAAGTTCTTGACGATCTCCTGCAGGCCAAAGCCGATACCCACCGACAGCGCGCTGACGATCCACGCCAGGTTGTCCCAGCGCACGCCCAGCAGCGACAGCACCAGCAGCACCAGCAGCACGTAGCCGACATTGCTGTACAGCGTGATCAGCGAGGCGCGCAGGCCCGGCTCCTTGCACACCTTGGGCAGCAGTTCCCCATCGAGCCAGCGCCGCACCGAGCGCAGCAACCAGATGCCGACGCCCAGCGCGACCAGTGCGTTCAGGATGCGGTCGGGCATGATGTTGAGGCTGCGCAGCTTCTCGCCGCCCAGCACCATCACCAGGCTGTTGAGCAGGTCCGCCGGCGTGGTGCCGAAGCCGCCGGTCAGCAGCGCCAGCACCGCCACCAGCAGCAACACGCTGGCACCGATGCCCGAGAGGATGGTCGAGGCCTGCTCCAGGTGCGCATCGTCGGCGCCGAACAGCTGCTTGATGACGCGGCCGCTGGCGTAGTTGGTGGAGAGCAGGCTTTCGCAGACGTCGCGCGTGACCTGCGTCAGCAGGTACAGGCTGCACAGCACGATGTCGAACCAGACCAGCTCGTAGGTCAGGAAGCGGGCAAAACTGATATAGCCGGCCAGCAGCGCCACCATCGACACCAGCACGATGACCGACACGCCGGCGTGGATCATGCCCGCCAGCGTGGCGCGTGCCTCGGGCCGCTCGCCCGCGGCGGCCAGCACGTTGCGCACGCGGTTGGCGCGCAGCAGCGCCGCGCCGATGGTCAGCACCACCACCAGCGACACCAGTCCACGCCCCAGCAGCGTGACCTGCACGCTGGTATCGGCGATCCGGTTGAGCTGTTCGAGCGTGCCGGCCAGCAGCAACAGCCCCGCCAGCACGGCAGGGAAGGGCTTCATCGCCAGCGCGACCGGATCGGCCATCGCCGGCAGCCGCCACGACGGATGGCGCGTGCACAGCAGCGCGCGGCCCAGGCCCGCGATCAGCGCGCTGGTCATCGTCAGCTTGAGCAGCTGGGCGTACAGCGCCATCAGGTCCGGCGGCAGTTCATAGTGGCGCGTGAAGGCGTTGTAGACCAGCTGCACCGCCAGCCCGGTGGTGGCGACGGTCGCCAGCGTGGTCGCCAGTGCCAGCGCACTGCGCCGCAGGCGTGTCTCGGGCAGCCTGGTCAGGCAGAACCACGCCAGCGCGCGCTCGGCCAGGCGCCGGCCGAGCGTCCAGACCGCGAGCGCCAGCAGCAGCAAGGCGATGGTGGCCGCGCGCTGCGACGGCTGCCAGGCGAGCTGCACCATCGGCACCACCTGGTCGCGGAAGGTATCCATGCGCGCGCGGTCTTCCGGCGACGGGCTGAACAGCGGCTGCCAGAACTGCGGGTTGAGGATGCTCTCCGAGCGCAGCGCGAGCTGGTCTTTCAGGTGGCTGCGCTGCAGCCGCCCGATCTGCTCGCTCAGGTTGGCAACGTTCTCCTTGCTTTCCGCGGCCTGCTTGAGCTGTGCGTCCAGCTGCATCCGGCGCGCGTTCAGCTCGGCGCGCTGGCGGACCACGGCGGGCGCCTCCTTGGTGGTGCCGTCCGTGGGCGGCGGGCCGAGCACGTCGAGCTGTGCCTGCAACTGCGCACGCTGCGGCGTCAGCACCGAGGTCAGCTTGTCGACGTCGGCGTCGAGCTTGTGCAGCGCATTGTCGAGGTCGTCCAGCTTGGTGTTGCCGTCCGGATCGGAGGCCGCTTGCTTGATGTGGTCCTGTTCGGTCTGCAGGCGCTTGAGTTCGGCGGCGGCTTCGCCGTGCGTGAGCGCGGGCGGCTGCTGTGCCTCGGCCTCGGAGGCGGTCTTGCCTGCGAGAGGTGCGGCAGCGGCGGCCGGCAGCGTGGCCGGCATCAGGTGGCATAGCGCAGCGAGCGCAAGGCCCAGTGCGAGCCGTGAAGCTTTGCTCATGGCGGAATCTCGTCGGATGGTGACGGCTTCCGGCAGGTCCGGCATCGGCAATGGATCGCGCTGGCAGGGCGGCGTGTGCGGGGGCTACGCAGCGCAGCGGCGATCGGGATACGGAACTGCCGGGACACCGGCGATGAACATGGGAAGGGCGGGCCGCTCGCCGGCTCGCCGCTTCAGCGAAATCTGGTCAGGGCACGAAGCGCGGCGGGCTGCGCCGCAGGCCGGGATGCGTGGCACGGGGTGTGCTGACCGAGGGCGGCAGGGCTGGTCGATCCAGCTCGCCGCAGCCGGGGAATTATACGAGAGCGTTCAGATCACACGGCCTCGTGGTGTGGCGCATGGCGCACCGCGCGCGAAAATTCATCCGGAATCGTGCGATACGGGGCAGCCCGGGGCAGCAGGCCGGCAACATTGCCGCGATCGCATTACCATCTCGGTTTGCGGGCCACAGGCGGCCCATCGTTATCACAGGGAGAAGGCATGGCAGTTCCGTCGCGCACGGAAAAGGCGCAGCTCGGCGGCGAGGCCGGGGAGATCGAAATGCTGGTCGACCGTCCCGCCGGCGCGCCGCGCGGCATTGCGGTGGTGGGGCATCCGCATCCGCTGCTGGGCGGGTCGGCCACGCACAAGGTGCCGCACCAGCTGGCCAAGGCGCTGGTGGCGCGCGGCTTCCTGACGGTGCGGCCGAATTTCCGTGGTGTCGAAGGCTCGGCGGGCGAGCACGATCAGGGCCGCGGCGAGGCGCAGGACATGCTTGCCGTCGTCGCCCACCTGCGCGAGACCTATCCGGGCCTGCCGCTGGCGCTAGGGGGCTTCTCCTTCGGGGCCTTCGTGATCGCGCACGTTGCCGCCACGCTGGCGGCGCAGGGTGTGCCGATCCGGCACCTGGTGCTGGCCGGCACGCCGTATGGCACCGTCAAGGGCCATCGCAGCTATGACACGCCAGCCGTACCTGCCGACTGCCTGCTCGTCCATGGCGAGCAGGACGAGCGCGCGGGACTCGGCGCGCTGTTCGACTGGGCCCGGCCGCAGGCCCTGCCGGTGGTGGTGGTCCCGGGCGCGGATCACTTCTTTACCGGCAAGCTGCCGCTGCTGGTCCGCATCGTCGGGCAGTACCTGGACCGCCCCGCCGAAGGCGCCGCGGCGTAGCGCGCCGACCTGCGCGTTGTTGCGCGCGCGCCGGCGCTGCCGTGTAAAAACTTCCGATTCGCGACGTGTCTTCGACCCCGGCAGGGGGCGCCAGGCACGGCATGGTTGATGCTACCGATACCAGACAATGACGTCAGATCGGAGGCGATCCATGAAAGACTATCCACCGTCCGAAATCAGGGAAACGTGGCGACACCGGGGCTACGGTGAACCTGGCGACACCCGCCGGCGCAACGGCAACCCAGGCGGCTCGCCCTTCGGTTACGGGCAGGCGCGCTATGGCGCTGAGGGCAGCGAAGGCCCAGATGACAGCTACCGGCCCGAGCGGGCCGCGCCATGGGCATCGCGTCGCTTGCCCAAGAACTACCAGCGCCCCGACGCCCGCATCCGCGACGACCTCTGCGAGCGCCTGGCACACGCCGACGACGATGTCTCGGACGTGACCGTCGAGGTGGACTCGGGCATCGTCACGCTGGCCGGCACCGTGGCCGACCGCAACGTCAAGATCAGGATCGAGGAGATGGCCGAGGCTGTGCTCGGCGTCACCGGGGTCCACAACAACATCCAGGTGGCGCGGGGCAAGGACGACGGCACAGGCCGCGAACAAGGCGCCAGCCAGGGCAGGCAGGGCCGCGAGCGGCCCGTTGGCCAGTCGGCCGGCCAATGGCAGGAAGTCGGCGTGCTCGCGGGCGATGTGCTGTATATCGTACAGTCCCGCGACGGGCGCTTCCTCGGTTCTGAAGCGGGCGAGGCCGCGCTGGTGCCGTCGATCGCCCGGGCCGGGCTGTTCGACGATCCCGACGAAGCCCGCGCGGCGGCCGCCGAGCATTGCGCCCGCGGTTACCGGCTGCTGGCCACGCGCCGTTAAGGCATAGGCAGGGGGCAAGGCCAAGGCACCCGGCGTGCCGGGCGCCGGACTTCAGGCGTTCGGCACGGCCGGCGCGCCGCCGACCGGATCGGAATGGATCTGCATCACGGCGGCGCGCTTGTCCAGCAAGTGCTGGCGCAGGATGGCCGCGAGCCGCTTGCCGTCGCGCGCTTCCAGGGCGCGGATCATTTCCTCGTGGTCGTGCACGGCGCGGTCCCACTTGTCGGTTTGGTGGTTGGAGCGGAAGCGCATCGCCTTGAGCCGCCGGTTCAGGCTCAGGTAAGTCTGCCGCAGCATCTGGTTGCGCGCGGCCTCGTTGATGCGGTCGTGGATTTCCTGGTTGCGGCTGTAGTAGCCGGGCAGGTCGTTCTGCGCGCGACAGGCCAGCATCGCGTAGTGCAGCGCCTTGATCTCGGCCAGCTCCTGCGGCGTGATGCGCTCGCACGCCAGTTCGCCGGCGAACGCCTCGAGGCCGCTCATCAGCTCGAAGGTTTCCCACGCCTCGGCCTCGCTCATCCGTAACACGCTCGCGCCGCGGTTGGGCGAGATCTCGATCAGCCCTTCGGCGGCCAGCACCTTCAGCGCCTCGCGCAGCGGCGTGCGCGAGATGCCCAGCGTCTCGCACAGCTCGCGCTCGTTGAGCTTCATGCCGGGCGCCAATACCCCCTCGACGATGAAGTTGCGCAGGTGGTCGACCACGGTGTCGTGCAGCCTCTGGCGCATGACCTTGGGCAGGACCAGGGCACCGGCCGCGGCACCCGCGCTGTCGGAATTTTGCATGCAATGTCCTTTGATTGGCATCCATCGCATTCTAACGCATTGCTATGGAAGTGAAGCGGGCGCTGCGGATCGCGCGTGAATACGCGTATGAATACGCGGGTAAACGCCCATGCTGGGCCCGGAAAATTCCTCCTTCCTGTCCTGTTTAGCTCTGCTAAAGTATTTTGAATGCAAAATTCCGATTACAACAAGGAGGCAGCGCACCCTTGATCCGGTCCCCGACCGCATCCTGCGGGCCATTCGCAAAGGCCGGCCTTGCGCGGCCGCCTGAGCCGCACCGCATACCCATGAACACGCCATCCTCGCCCATGCCAGTCAAGCCCATCCATCTCGTGCCGTCGCAGGGCCATGCCGGCTCCGCGCTGTCGGCGCAACTGCGCAAGGCGCTGCGCGGCGACGTGCTGTTCGACCGCGCCAGCCGCGGCCGCTACGCCACCGATGCCTCGATCTACCAGATCATGCCGCTGGGCGTGGTGGTCCCGCGCGACCAGGACGATCTGCTGGCCGCGCTGGAAATCGCGCGCGCACGGCGCATCCCGGTGCTGGCGCGCGGCGCCGGCACCAGCCAGTGCGGCCAGACCGTGGGCGAGGCGCTGGTGATCGACAACAGCAAATGGCTGAACCGGGTGCTGGATTTCGATGCCGCGGCGATGACGGTGACGGTAGAGCCCGGCATCGTGCTGGATCACCTGAACGCGTGGCTGAGGCCGCACGGGCTGTGGTTCCCGGTGGATGTGTCGACCGGCGCGCAATGCACCATCGGCGGCATGGCGGGCAACAACTCGTGCGGCTCGCGCTCGATCGAGTACGGCAACATGGTGCATAACGTGCTGGCCATCGATGCGGTGCTGGCGGACGGCAGCCTCGGGCACTTCGGCTCGCTGGCGTTGCCCGCGCAGGGCGCGCGCGTGCGGCAGATTCTCGATGGCCTGCGCCGCATCGCCACGCGCGAGCGCGACGAGATCGCCGAGCGCGTGCCCAAGGTGCTGCGCCGCGTGGCGGGCTACAACATCGACCTGTTCGACTGCCAGAATCCGCGCGCTTATACGGACGACGGGCATGCCAACCTGTCGCATATCCTGGTCGGCTCGGAAGGCACGCTGGCCTTTACGCGGCAGGTCACGCTCAAGCTTGCGCGGCTGCCGCAGCACAAGGTGCTGGGGGTGGTGAACTTCCCCACCTTCTACCAGGCGATGGACATGACGCAGCATATCGTGCGTCTGAAGCCGGTGGCGGTGGAGCTGGTCGACCGGACCATGATCGACCTGTCGATGGAGAACCCGGCGTTCCGGCCCGTCATCGAGACCGCGCTGAGCGGCGATCCGCAGGCGATCCTGCTGGTCGAGTTCGCGGGCGATGACCGGGATGCGCTCAACGCGCGGCTCGACGATCTGGTGACGCTGATGGCGGATCTCGGCCTGCCCGGTTCGGTGGTCCGTATGCCGCAGCCAGCCGCGCAGAAGGCGCTGTGGGATGTGCGCAAGGCAGGCCTGAACATCTTGATGAGCATGAAGGGCGACGGCAAGCCGGTGTCCTTTATCGAGGATTGCGCGGTGCCGCTGGCGCACCTGGCCGAGTACACCGCGCGGCTGACCGAGGTCTTCCACAAGCACGGTACTGAAGGCACGTGGTACGCGCATGCCAGCGTCGGCACGCTGCATGTGCGGCCCATCCTCGACATGCGCCGCGATGGCGCCTTCCATATGCGCGCGATTGCCGAGGAAGCCGCCGAGCTGGTGCGCGAGCACAAGGGCGCCTACTCCGGCGAGCATGGCGATGGCCTGTGCCGCGGCGAGTGGGTGGCGTGGCAGTACGGGCCGCGGATCAACGACGCCTTCGGCGAAATCAAGCAACTGTTCGATCCCGACAACCGCTTCAACCCGGACAAGATCGTGCGCCCGCCGAAGATGGATGCACGCGAGCACTTCCGCTTCGCGCCCGGCTATCGGGCCATGCCATTGACGCCAGCACTGGACTGGTCCGCCTGGAACGTCACGCGCGATCCGCTGACCGGCACGGAGAGCGCGCCCGGCACCGGGCACGATGCCAGCCACGGCCTGGCCTCCGCGGTGGAGATGTGCAACAACAACGGCCATTGCCGCAAGTTCGACGCCGGCACCATGTGCCCGAGCTATCGCGTCACCCGCGACGAGCAGCACCTGACGCGCGGGCGTGCCAATACGCTGCGGCTGGCGGTGTCGGGCCAGCTTGGCGCGGAGGGGCTGGCCAGCCAGGAGGTCAACGACGCGCTCGACCTGTGCGTTTCGTGCAAGGGCTGCAAGCGCGACTGCCCGACCGGGATCGACATGGCCCGTTTCAAGATTGAAGCGCGGCATGCCTGGACGCAGCGGCATGGCATCGGCCTGCGCGAGCGCATGGTGGCGTTCATGCCGCGCTATGCGCCGCTGGCGAGCCGCATGCGTGGTGCGATGGCGTTGGCAGAGGCGATCCCGGGCGTGTCTGCCGCGATCAAGCGCGTGCTGAAGCTGGCGCCGCGGCGGGCGCTGCCGCGCTTCGACCGGCCGTTCCTCGACGGCGTGCGCGCGCCCGTGGCAACCGGTGGCCGCGAAGTGCTGCTCTTCGTCGATACCTTCAACAACTACATGGAGGCGCAAAACGCAAGCGCCGCCCGGCAGGTGCTGGAAGCAGCCGGCTATACCGTACATTTCAACGTGCGTCCCGGCGAGCGCCCGCTGTGCTGCGGCCGCACCTTCCTTGCCGCCGGGCTGGTCGACGAGGCGAAGGCCGAGGCGCGGCGAACGCTGGATGCGCTCAAGCCGTGGCTGGATCGCGGTGTGCCGGTGGTCGGGCTGGAGCCGTCGTGCCTGCTGTCGATGCGCGACGAATTCCTCGGCTACGGCTATGGCGAGGCGGCGCAACAGCTGGCGCGGCAGGCCTTGTTGTTCGAGGAATTCCTGGTGCGCGAGCAGCAGGCTGGCCGGTTGCGGCTCGATCTCGCGGCGGAGGAGGGCGCCGAAGTGCTGGTCCACGGCCACTGCCACCAGAAGGCCTTCGACGCCTTCACACCGGTGCAGACCGTGCTCGGCTGGATCCCCGGGCTCAAGGTATCGACGGTGGAATCGTCTTGCTGCGGCATGGCCGGCAGCTTCGGCTACGAGGCCGAGCACTACGCCGCCTCCCAGGCCATGGCCGAGCTGTCCTTGCTGCCGGCAGTGCGCAAGCGCGCGGCCGATGCTATCGTGGTGGCCGACGGCACCAGTTGCCGCCACCAGATCCACGATGGCGCGGACACCGAAGCGGTCCACGTCGCACGCGTGCTCGCCGCGGCCTTGCGTAAGCCGGGCCGGCCGGGCCAGGAGTGACTATGCATGAAACCAGGGGTTTGAGGCCGCCGCCGGCGGCGGTTGTGGGCCATTCCTTGTCGGCGCTCGCCACGCCCGCGCTGCTGATCGATCTCGATGCGTTCGAGGCCAACCTGGCGCGCATGGCGGAACTGGCGGCAAACGCAAGCGTGGCGCTGCGCCCGCATGCCAAGGCGCACAAATCGGTGGCCATCGCCGAGCGGCAGGTGGCTGCGGGCGCGGTGGGCATCTGCTGCCAGAAGCTGTCCGAGGCGTACCCCTTCGCTGCCGCCGGCATCGGCAGCATCCACCTGAGCAACGAGTTTATCGGCCCCGACAAGGCCGCGATGGCGGCCGAACTGGCCGCGCATACGCGGCTGTCGGTTTGCGTCGACGATGTGCGGCAGGTGCGCGAGATCGGCGCCGCCGCGGCGCGTGCCGGGGTGCGCATCGACGTATTGCCGGAAGTCGATGTGGGACAGGGCCGCTGCGGTGTTGCCAGCACCGACGAACTGCTGGCGCTGGTGGAGGCCATCGACGGCCAGAAGTCGTTGCGCTTCGGCGGCCTGCAGGGTTATCACGGCGGCGTGCAGCATATCGAAGGGTGGGGCCAGCGGGGCGAGGCGGCGCAGCGCGCGGCGCAGGCCACCGCGGCTTATGTGCGCGAGCTCGAGACGCGCGGCCTGCGCTGCCCGGTGGTAACTGGCGGCGGCACCGGCACCGCGGAGTTCGACCTGGCCAGCGGCGTCTATACCGAGATCCAGCCGGGTTCGTACCTGTTTCTCGACGGCCACTACGGCGCCATCGAATGGCACGGCGCGCTGCAGCCGCTTCATTCGCTGTTCGTCGCCGCGACGGTGATGAGCGCCGCGCGACCCGGCGTGGCGGTCTGCGATGTCGGGCTCAAGTCGGTGGCGGTCGATTCCGGCCTGCCGCACGTGTGGCCGCGCAACGCCGACGGGGCGCTCACCTATGCCGCGGCCAACGACGAGCACGGCGTGCTGCAGGTCAGCGAGATCGAAAGCAAGACCTTGCTCGGCGAGAAGCTGTGGCTGGTGCCGGGCCATTGCGACCCGACCGTCAACCTGCACGACGCCTATGTCTGCGTGCGCGGTGAGCGCATCGAGGCGGTGTGGGCGATCGAGGCGCGCGGGCTGAGCCGCTGACGCGGCGCGGCGCCGCGCGGCAGTCCCTTCCGCTCAGGCAGTGAATTCAGCCGCATGGCGCTTGACGAACTCATGCATGCCCGTCGGCGTCTTGCCGGTGAGCTTGATGAGGTCGTCAGTCATACGGTCGTACCGCCCCTGCGCATGAAGCTCCGCCATCACGGCAAGGTGACTGACAAGGTGTGCCGGCACGCCCGCCTCCCGCAGCTTGTCGGCCCACGCCGAGACCGGTACATCGCGATAGCGGATCGTCCTGCCGAGCGCTTCGGAAAAGACGCGCGCGTAATGCTCCAGGTCGGCCGACTCAGGTCCGGTCAGATTATAGATATTGCCGATGTGCGGCGCCGGCTTGTCGAGGATCCCGGCAACGGCGTGCGCCACATCGACGGCGGAGACCGGTGAGGTCCTGCTGCTGCCCAGCGGCAACGCCAGTTCGTCGCGTTCCCGTACGCCTGCGGCGGCAAGACGCAGGAAGAATCCTTCAAGGAAGACCGTAGGCCGCACCGTGATGACCGGCAGCCCGGACCATGCCAGGGCCTGCTCGGCAAGCCAGTGCAGCTTGTGCTGAGGGCTGTCGGTGGTCTGCGTGATGCTCATCTCCGTGACCGTCATCTGCGACATATTGACGAAGGCTTCAACGCCGTGGTGGCGCGCAACCGCGGCGGTGTTGATCGTGGCTTCCAGATAGGCCGCCGACACCGACATGCCAAAGTAGATGCGCGAAACACCTTCGATGGCGCGATGCATCGAGTCAAGGTCGGTCAGGTCGCCCTGCACGACCTCGGCGCCGAGGCGACGCAGATCGTCGGCGCGTTCATCTTCCTGGCGCACCAGGGCGCGTACCTTGTGCCCCTTGTCCAGCAGAATGGCGGTGACATTGCGGCCGATGGCGCCGATCGCGCCGGCGGCTCCGGTTACGAGGATAGGGCGGTCATGTGTGGAGGTCATTGTCTTCGTCTCGGGGTATTCAGATAAGGAAATGTCGGGCGGTACCGATGCTCAGGCAACGGTCGTGCGCGGATCTTCCGGGCCTTGTTCCGCGCTTGACTTGGGATGCGCAGCGCGTTCGTGTACAGGCGCCGTGGGCGTGCGATCGATCAACAGGCTCAGCAATTCCGGCCGGCTGTAGTGGCCGCGCGAGTCCATCATCTGCTTGCGCTTGTCGATCAGCGTGAAGTCGAGGTCGGCGATGACCTCGTCTTCACCGGCGCGCAGCGGTTCGCCCAGCAAGGTGCCATCGGGTGCCACGATCGCGGTGAAGCATCCGCCGGAGATCGGGCCGATGGCGCAGCCGGTGTCCTTCATGATCTGCGCCTGCTGGTCGGCGTCCAGCCAGGCCGTCGCGTTGACGACGAAGCACGCCGACTCCAGCGCATGCTGCCGGATGTTGATTTCCGTCTGTTGGGCGAACAGGTCGCCGGAGATCGAGCCCGGATACATGGCCGAATGGATCTGCTCGCCGTCGGCCATCATCGCGTAGCGCGCCAGCGGGTTGTTGTGCTCCCAGCATGCCAGCTGGCCGATGCGGCCGACCTTGCTGTCGACGGCGCGCAGGCCCGAGCCGTCGCCCTGGCCCCAGATCATGCGCTCGTGATAGGTGGGAGAGATCTTCCGGCGCCGCTGGATCAGTGTGCCGTCGGCGTCGAAGAGCAGTTGCGTGTTGTACAGGGTGCCGCCATCACGCTCGTTGACGCCGATGGACACCACCACGCCTGCCTGGCGGGCGGCTTCGCCGATCGCATCGGTGGCGGGCGACGGCACCGTCACGGCCTGGTCCATGAGCTTGCGCTGCTCGCCTCCGGTGATGTTCTGCATGGGGCTCTGCACGAAAGAAAAGTACGGGTAGTAGGGCACCACGGTCTCGGGGAAGGTGGCGAACTGCACGCCCTGGCGGCCGAGTTCGTGGATCTTGCACACGACCTTCTCGACGGTCGCTTCCCGGCTGTAGAGGACGGGACTCATTTGCACAGCTGCGGCTTTGACGACTTGCATTGCGATCTCCGTTTTTGCGGGGAGGGACTTGAAGTCCCGGTATTCGCTGGCGATGATGTTGCATATGCAACATCATCGCCAAAAAAATTTAATTCATCCGACGCGGCAGCTCTTTCGCGATCCCCATGATCGCGTTGGCGCCGTCCTCGCCCAGAAGCTTCCTGGCTTTCGCTTGCGCGGCCGACCATGCGGACGCAGCGCTGCGCAGCAATGCTTTGCCCTCCGCCGTCACCGAAAGCGGGCGAATGCGACCATCCTCGGCGGGGGATTCTTCGGCAAGCCATCCTTGCGCGATCAGCGGCTGCAAATTTCTGGTCAGCGTCGAACGCTCGTGATGGTTCCTGCGCCCGAGGTCTGCCCGGCTGATCGGACCAAGCTCCATGACGAGTACGAGCAAAGTGAACTGGGGAGCGTTGATGCCAAACGGCCGCAGCTCCTGATCATAGATCGCGGTCAGGACCCGGGAGATCTGCCGTGTGCGCGTAAGCAGGCAGTTCCGCGTGATCTCGCCGGTTACGTCGCGAGCCTCTTTGTGTTGGACGTCTGAAGTCATGCAGGGGAGTATGTTGCATATGCAACGAATATGCAAGGAAAATCTTTTCGCGCCGTATCCGCCACGTGATCGTGTTCAACGCCCAGGCGCCTGGCTATTCGCGTGGTCCGTTGCCCGACGTGCGCTTGCCTTGCTTCCCGTACATGCCCGGCGGATAGATGGGATAACGCAGTGCCGCGAACACGAGCAGGACGGCGCCAATTGCAGTGATCCAGTCGAGAAGGTCCATAACCCTCCTTGCGCGCGACATCAGGCATGGCTTGCTTTGCACCATAGGCCTTAGCGGAGGGATGCTATCGCCGTGAGGCGCCGCGACCAACGAAGGCTTGCGGATATCGATATGTCGATGATCCGCACCCTGGCCGACGCCTTATTCTTTGCGAGCCGGGACGGCTACCCTCCGCCAGGGTGCACGCTCTTTTCCAACTGTGCGTTGGGAAGGGCTTTTTCTTCTTCGTCGGCCACGCCTTCGTCGGTGCGGTCGGCAAGCTTTCCGTTTTCGGCAGCAATTGCCGGGTCACTGAAATCAACCCGCTCGGTAATCGCGCCTTGCTTGTCGTGTACATAAAGAAGCACACGCCTTTCCACGCCGAGCGCAGTGGCAACCGCGATGGCCTGGGTCAACTCCAGATCGACTTCCAGGCGGCCTTCGCCTTCGGCAGCAACCGCCCACCGCTTCCCGTCGTAAACAACATGGAGATTGCTGTTCTGAGCTTCCATAACTGGTCCTGGCGAACTTGTGGAAATCTGTCAGTGGCTCTTCAAGACATTCTAAGCGGCCCCAACGGGGTGGGATAGCGGGGAATGAGGCGGAATGGTCGGAGAGGTGAATCAGGTCGAATCCGCACGGCTCTCGGACACAGCATAAACGCTCGGGCCGGGCGCTCGCACGTTTCGCAATGAGCCTTCACAAAGCGTGAATACCCCTTGCCTGGCAACGTCTGGCGGCGGGCAGGCGGCGCCCGTACAGTCTCGGTCAACAACGGAGACTGTGCAGATGTGGGACGTACTTGTAGTGGGCGGCGGCAATGCGGCGTTATGCGCAGCGCTGATGGCGCGCGAGGCCGGCGCCAGTGTGCTGCTGCTCGAATCCGCGCCGCGCGAATGGCGTGGCGGCAATTCCCAGCACACCCGGAACCTGCGCTGCATGCACGATGCGCCACAGGACGTGCTGGTCGACAGCTATCCGGAAGAGGAGTACTGGCAGGACCTGCTCAAGGTCACGGGCGGCATTACCGACGAGAAGCTCGCGCGCCTGGTGATCCGGGCCTCGTCGACGTGCCGGCCATGGATGCGGCGCCATGGCGTGCGCTTCCAGCCGCCGCTCTCCGGCGCGCTGCACGTGGCGCGCACCAACGCATTTTTCATGGGCGGGGGCAAGGCGCTGGTCAATGCCTACTACCGCAGCGCCGAGGCGCTCGGCGTGGAGATCCGCTACGAAACGCCGGTGGATGCCATCGAGCTGAAAGACGGGCGCTTCGTGGCCGCACGCAGCGGCGCCGAGCGCTTCACGGCGCGCGCTTGCGTGCTGGCGGCCGGCGGATTCGAATCCAACCGCGAATGGCTGCGCGACGCGTGGGGCCAGAACGAGCGCGGCGAATGGCCGGCCGATAATTTCCTGATCCGTGGCACGCGCTTCAATATGGGCGTGCTGCTGAAGTACATGATCGACGCGGGCGCTGACGCCATCGGCGATTCGTCGCAGTCGCACTGCGTGGCCATCGATGCCCGCGCGCCGCTGTACGACGGCGGCATCTGCACGCGCATCGACTGCGTATCGCTGGGCGTGGTGGTCAACCGCGACGCACAACGCTTCTATGACGAAGGCGAGGACTTCTGGCCGAAGCGGTATGCCATCTGGGGCCGCCTCGTCGCCCAGCAACCGGGACAGATCGCCTGGTCGATCATTGACGCCAAGGCAGTGGGCCGCTTCATGCCGCCCGTGTTTCCCGGTACGACCGCCCAGACGTTGCCCGAACTGGCCCGCAAGCTCGGCTTGCCGGAGCAGGCGTTCGTCGACAGCATTGCCGCCTATAACGCTGCGTGCCGCACCGGCACCTTCGACCACACGGCGCTCGACGACTGCCACACCGAGGGCTTGTCTCCGGCCAAGACTCACTGGGCCCGGCCGATCGACACCGCACCGTTCTACGGCTACGCGCTGCGGCCGGGGATCACGTTTACCTACCTCGGCCTGAAGGTGAACGAGCATGCCGCCGTGCATTTCAACGGCCAGCCCAGCGACAACCTCTTCGTCGCCGGCGAAATGATGGCCGGCAATGTGCTCGGCAAGGGCTATACGGCAGGCGTGGGCATGTCGATCGGCACGGCGTTCGGGCGCATTGCGGGCACGCAAGCGGCAAAGGCCGCCGCGCAACAGAAGCAAGGAGTACAACGTGAAGCAGCTTGAGGCCCTGGCGCGCGAAGCCCGCGATCTCGCCGCCGAGTCCGGCGGTGCGTCTGGTGAAGCGGGCGGGCGCAAGGCGATCCCGATCCGGGTGCTGCCGCTGACCGACAACGAGGCCGAAGTGGCCCGCCAGATGCAGATCTGCAACGCATGCCGCTATTGCGAAGGATTCTGCGCCGTGTTCCCGGCCATGACCCGGCGACTTGAGTTCGGCAAGGCTGACGTCAACTACCTCGCCAATCTCTGCCATAACTGCGGCGCGTGCTATCACGCCTGCCAGTACGCGCCGCCGCACGAGTTCGGCGTCAACGTGCCGCAGGCCATGGCGAAGGTGCGGCTGGAGACTTACACCGAGTATGCGTGGCCGGCGCCGCTGGGCAAGCTGTACCAGCGCAATGGCCTGACGGTATCGGTTGCGCTCGCGGTCGGCCTGGCGCTGTTCCTGGTGCTGGCCGTGGTGCTGGGCGGTCCGCTGTGGCGCGGGCATGCGGGCGGCAATTTCTACGCGGTATTCCCGCACAACACGCTGGCAAGCCTGTTTGGCGCCGTGTTCGGCTTTGCGGTGCTTGCGCTCGGCATCGGGGTGCGTGGGTTCTGGCGCGATGTGTCGGCGGGTACCGCGTCGACAGCGGCGGTTGCCGAAGCCACGAAGAACGTGCTGACGCTCTCGTACCTGGATGGCGGACACGGCGAAGGCTGCAATGAGGCGGACGACCGCTTCACGCTCGCGCGCCGGCGTTTCCATCATTTCACGTTCTACGGCTTCATGCTGTGCTTTGCGTCCACGACCGTGGCGACGGCTTACCACTATCTGTTGGGCTGGGACGCGCCGTATCCGGTGCTCAGCCTGCCGGTGCTGCTCGGCGTTGCTGGGGGCGTGGGCCTGCTGATTGGTCCGGCGGGATTGTTGTGGCTGAACCTGCGGCGGCATCCGATGCAAGGCGACACGAAGCAGCGTCCGATGGACCGCGGTTTCATCGCGCTGCTGCTGCTGACCAGTGCGACCGGCCTGGCCTTGCTGGCATGGCGTGAGACGGCGGCGATGGCGACGCTGCTTGCGGTCCACCTCGGTGTGGTGATGGCGCTGTTCGCGACGCTGCCCTATGGCAAGTTCGCACACGGCATCTATCGCAGCGCGGCGTTGCTCAAATTCAATATCGAAAAACGCAAGCCGAGCGGCCTGACCCTCGGCTCGGACTGACAAGCCCAAAGAGACAAAGGAGCCCGACCATGAGGAAACCCGGTGTGCTGAACATCCCTTCGATGCGCGAGCAGTGCAGTGAGGCCGAGTGGCAGGCCCGCGTGGACCTCGCCGCCTGCTACCGGCTGGTGGAGCTGTACGGCATGGCCGACATGATGGCCAACCACATTTCCGTGCGCGTGCCCGACGAGGAAGATGCCTTCCTGATCAACCCTTACGGGATGATGTACGAGGAGATCACCGCGAGCTGCCTGATCAAGGTCGACCACGACGGCAAGATCCTGTCGAAGCCGGATTTCGGGGAACTCAACTACGGCATCAACAAGGCCGGCTACGTGATCCACAGCGCTGTCCACCATGCCCGCCCGGAAGTGGCCTGCGTGATCCACACCCATAGCTGGGCCTCGATGGCGGTGTCGTCGCTGGAATGCGGCCTGTTGCCGATCACGCAGACGGCCATGCGCTTCCTGAAGATCGGCTACCACGAGTACCAGGGCGTGGTGCTCGACACCGCCGAGCAGGCCTCGCTGATCGAGGACCTCGGCAAGGGCGAGGCGCTGATCCTGCGCAACCATGGCGCGCTGACGGTGGGCAACACCGTGGGTGAGGCCTTCAACTGGATGCACCGTCTCGAGCTGGCCTGCCGCTCGCAAGTGGCGGCGATGTCGTGCGGCACGCCGTTGCACGCGGTGCCGGCGGATGTACTGCAGGAAACCTGGAACAACTACCAGCCCGGCACGCGCCGCCCGTATGGCGTGATGGAGTGGCCGGCGCTGCTGCGCAAGCTGGACCGGATGGACCCCAGCTACCGGGAATGAAGACCCGGCTGCCTGCGCCGGCAAGCACAGACAAAAGATAAAGAGAAGAAAGCCGCCACGGAGTGAGACAAATGAATCGCAGACGCATGCTGGCGCAAGTGCTGGCACTCGGCGCCGCCCCCTATGTCCTGTCGTCGCCGGCGCTGGCGCGCGCCGGCAAGCCCGTCACGCTGGTCGTGCCGTTCGCCCCCGGGGGCAACCTCGACGTGGTGGCGCGTGCCATCGTGCCGGCGCTGGAAGCCAGCCTCGGCCGCAACGTGATCGTCGACAACCGGCCCGGTGCCGGCGGCGTGATCGGCGCCACGCTGGTGTCGCGTGCCGAACCCGACGGCAGCACACTGCTGGTCACCACGCCCAACGCCATTGTCGTGCTGCCGCGCATGACGCGCACCGGCTTCAGCCTGGCCAGCTTCAGCCCGGTCGGGCTGGTGTCCTCCACCGCGCTGGTGCTGGTGGTGAAGGGCGGCGACACGCGCTTCAAGGACGTGGGCGCACTGCTCGCTTTCGCCCGCGCCAATCCCGACAAGCTTTCGGCGGGCCACGCCGGACCCGGCACCACCAACCACATGGCCACCATGCAGCTGGAGGACGCGGCCGGCATCCGCCTGACGGAGGTGCCGTATAAGGGTTCGGCGCCCGCGCTGGTGGACCTGATGGGTGGCCAGATCGACCTGGTGGTGGACCAGCTTTCCAGCTCCGCGCCGCATATCCAGTCGGGCGCGCTGCGGGCGCTCGCGGTGATGTCGCGCGAGCGCGATGCCACGCTGCCCAAGGTGCCGACCCTGCGCGAGGCGGGTCTCGCCAACTTCGAGGCGACTACCGCCACCGGCCTGCTTGCTCCCGCCGGCACGCCCGCGGCGGTGGTCAGCGACATCAACGCCGCGCTGCGCAAGGCACTGGCCGAAGGCAGCGTCAAGAGCCGTTTGCTCAGCGTGGGCAGCGTCGCAAAGGGTTCCACGCCAGCGGAATTCCTCGCCTTGCTGCAACGTGAAGACACCCGCGCGCAAACGCTCGCCGCGGCCGGCCGCCTGAAGGCTGCCGAATAAGCCACGGAGACCGCCCATGACGCGACCCTGCCTGCCCCCGCAAAACACGCTGACACCGCCGGCCTTCCGCGCCCCGGCCGGCGCCTGCGACAGCCATGCCCACGTATTCGGGCCCTTTGCCCGCTTTCCGCTGGCCGAGGACCGCAGCTACACCCCGGCCGAGCATCCGGCCAACGCCTTTATCGGCCACCTCGACGCACTCGGCTTGACGCGCGGCGTGCTGGTCACGGCCAGCGCCAGCGGCAGCGACAACAGCGTGGTGCTCGACGCGCTGCGCCGCTACCCCGCGCGGCTGCGCGGCATCGCCGTGCCGGCCGCCGGCACCACGGACGCCGAACTGGACGACTGGCACGACGCCGGCGTGCGCGGCGTGCGCATCAACCTGTACCAGCTGGGCGGCCACGCGGTGTACCGCAACGGCGTGGGGCTCGACGTGCTGGAGGCGCTGGCGCCCCGGCTGGCCGAGCGCGGCTGGCATGCGCAGATCTGGATTCACGCGCCCGACCTGGTCGAACTCGGCCCGCGCCTGAAAGCGCTCGGCGTGCCGCTGGTCATCGACCACATGGGCCGCATGGCGACTTCGCGCGGCGTGGACGACCCCGGTTTCCGGGCACTATGCGCGCTGCTGGCGGAGGGCGCCGCGTGGACCAAGATCTCCGGCGCCGACCGCCTGCAACCGGCCGGCGCGCCATACCGCGAGGTCGATCCGTTCGTCGCCGCGCTGCTGGCCGCCAATCCCGAGCAGGTCGTGTGGGGCTCCGACTGGCCGCATATCAACTATTACGAGTCCGCACAGGTGCCCGACGACGGCGTGCTGTTCAACCTGCTGGCGCGCTGGCTGCCGGATGCGGCCGCCCGCGAACGCGTGCTGGTCAGCAATCCGGCCCGGCTGTACGGCTTCCCCGCGGCCTGACCGCGGCCTCCATTCCCACCACAACAGACGGCGGCCAACCACCGGTAGCACCGCCGCACCAAGAGAGGAGACACACCCATGCCCCGCTTCGCATTCCGACGCTGGCCGGCCCGGCTCGCCGCCACCCTGATGCTGGCCGCAGCCAGCCTCGCCGCCCACGCCGCCGACCCGTATCCCGACAGGCCAGTGCGCGTGGTGGTGGCCTTTACCGCCGGCGGCACCACCGACATGCTGGCACGCAGCGTGAGCCAGAAGCTGGGCCAGCAGCTGAAGCAGTCCTTCGTGGTGGAGAACAAGCCCGGCGCGGGCGGCAACATCGGGACCGAGTTCGTGGTGCGCGCGCCGGCCGATGGCTACACGCTGCTGGTCAACTCGGTCGGCCCCATCTCCATCAACCAGACGCTCTACAAGAACCTCGCATACGATCCGCTTACCGACCTCGTGCCGGTGGTACAGATCGCCGACGTGCCGAACGTGCTGGTGGTCCACCCGTCGCTGCCGGTGAAGACCTTCGAGGCGTTCGTCGGCTACCTCAAGGCCAACCCGGGGAAGCTGAACTACAGTTCGACCGGCGTGGGCACCTCGTCGCATCTGTCGGGCTTCATGCTGACCGAGCGCATCGGCGCGCCGGCCATCCACGTGCCGTACAAGGGTGCGAACGCGCTCAACGACCTGTTGTCGGGCCGCGTGCAGTTCATGTTTGCCACCATTCCCTCAGTGATGCCGCATATCCAGGCGGGCAAGCTGCGGGCCCTGGCGGTCACCAGCGCCAAGCGTTCCCGCTCGTTGCCCAGCCTGCCGACGGTTGCCGAGAAGGGCTTCCCCGGCTTCGAGGCAGGCTCGTGGTTCGGCTTCTTCGCGCCGAAAGGCACGCCGGCGCCGGTCATCGCCAGGCTGAACAAGGCGGTGAATGAGGCGCTGCCGTCGCTGCACGCACAGATGATCCGCGAGGGCGCCGACCCGGTGGGCGGGTCGCCTGACCAGTTCGGGCAGTTCACGCGCAAGGAGTACGTCAAATGGAAAGCCGTGGTCGAGGCGACCGGCGCCACCGTCGAGTGAGCGAACGGCATGACGACTGACCAGCCGGGCGCGGCACCGCTGCGCATCCTGTTGTCCGAGCCGGCGTTGCGCCAGTATGGCGAGGCCATCGGCGCGGCGGCGGGCATCTGGGAGCCGGTGCTGGCGCCGGCCGTTGACGATGCGCGCCAAGTCGATGCCGATGTCGCTTTCGTGTCGCGCGACGTGACGGGGCTTTCCACCAAGCACGAGATCCACGCCGCCACCCGGCGCTTCTACGACGCCATGCTGCAGGCGCCGTCGCTGCGCTGGGTGCACACCCATTCGGCCGGGGCCGATCGCGCCGTGTTCGGCCAGCTGCGCGGGCGCGGGGTAGCGGTGAGCACGTCGTCCGGCGCCAACGCGGCGGTCGTGGCGCAAACCGCGTTGGCAGGAGTGCTGGCGCTGGCTCGCCATTTCCCGCAGTTGCTCGCCGCCCAGCGCGAACGCCGCTGGGCGCCGCTGATTGGCTCCGGCCTGCCACGGGACCTGCAAGGGCAGACCGCCACGATCGTCGGCTGGGGCCCGATCGGGCAGCAGCTGGGCGCGGTGCTGAAGCTGCTCGGCCTGGAGGTGGTGGCAGTGCGCCAGCGCGCCGCACCCGCGGCGGATGACATCGCCTGTGTCGGGGTGGACGATCTGCCGGACGTACTGCCGCGCACGGACTGGCTGATCCTGGCTTGCCCGCTGACGGAACGCACGCGCGGGCTGGTCGGCGCGCAGGCTCTGGCGCTGCTGCCTGCCGGTGCGCGCCTGGTCAACATCGCCCGCGGCGAGGTGGTGGACGAAGGCGCGTTGATCGCGGCGCTGCGCGACGGCCGCCTCGCGGGCGCTTACCTGGACGTGTTCGCACACGAGCCACTGGATGCGGATTCCCCGCTCTGGGCGATGCCAAACGTCATCGCTACGCCGCACAGTGCCGGGTTCTCCGATGGCAACGCGGCGCGCGTGCTTGGCATCTTCCTCGACAACCTGCGTGGCTGGCGTAACGGGAAGCCTCTGCGCAATCGGGTGCCGTAGGCGCTCCGCCCCCTTCCGGACGGTCGGGGGAGCAACTTAGCGAGCGACCGCTCCCGGCCGGGCTTCGCCTAGCTGGTAGCCCCTGACGGGCGACTCACAGAGGGTAACCGTCTCAGCGTTTCGGGGCTGCAATGTCGCCGGGTAGACGACAAGAGCAGGGCGTGCAAGACTGGCTCGCGGCCGATACACCTTGAACTCAGCGGGGAGGTGGGCGCGCGGAGCATTGACCAGCGTGACGGGTACCCGCGAGCGTCGCATGATCTGCGCCGGAATACCGCCGCCTGCAAGGGCCAGGAAACGCGACCAGGCTGACAGGCCCAACACAATGCCATCGCATTGGCACACCTGTGCAGCGGTCAATATCGTAGTCGCCGGCGAGCCGATGCCTATCTGCGCCACATAATCCACGCCGGAATCGTCAAGGATTTCTCCCGCACATGCCAGCGCGGCGTCGCCTTCGCTGCGTTCCCGCTCCCGCAGTTGGGCAAGGGAGTGATAGGCGCGGGCGCGGCCCTGCTCAATCGGGGCTTGCACGTTAAGTAGCACGACTTGCGAAATGCTGCCCTCTCTATAGAGGAAAGCGGCATGCCTGACAGCCCATAACGAACTGTCTGAGCCGTCAACAGCGACAAGAAGCTTGATCATTGCGGTTCAACACTGGTAGCGGTGTCGCGGCGACGATTTGTCGGGGCGGCAAGTCCGATGCAACCAGCGTATGCGAGTTCGTGTTTACCGCGCATCAAGATATGGCGGCAGCGCGTAAAGATCCGATAAAGGGGCAGCGGGCGAGCCAGTACGGCGCATGGATGCAAGCTCTGCAGCCATCAGCGCCACGCCGATTTCGGCGAGCTCGCAGCGACGGATCATAGCGGCAAAAGCGGATGGAGAGTGCTTCGTCGTCCGCTTGCCAGGCCCCTCCACGCCGATCTTTATGCGTTCTTTATACGCACCGCCCACCTTTCTACCCTGTTTTTACCACCCCGTCGCTAAGCTCCAAGCCGAAACCACTCAAGGGTGTTTTGTCATGGACGGGATCTTTCTGATCGTATTGATAGGCTTCGCCGTACTGAGCGCGGCCCTGCTGGGGCTTTGCGCGGTGCTTGCCCCGCAATCCTCGGCGGGCAACAGGCACGGCGGTTCGCATAACCAGCTGTCGGCAAAGAACAGCGCATCGGACAGGGGGTTGTGATGAGCTGGACCGATCTGTTGAGCGGCGTGTTAGCGGCCGCCATTTTCATTTATCTACTCGTCGCGCTGTTCCGGCCGGAGAAATTCTGATGTCCTCGCAATTCGTGGGCCTGCTGGTCCTGTATCTCGCCATCCTCCTGGCGTGCGCGCCATTCGTCGGCCGCTATATGCGGCGTGCCGTGGAGGATGGCCGCTACACGCTGACCGCGTGGGGCCGCCCGCTGGAGCGGCTGCTGTATCGGCTGGGCGGCGTGCGCGCCGACGCCGAGATGGGGTGGAAGCAATACACCGCCGCGCTCCTCGCCTTCAACCTGCTTGGCGTGGTGGCGGTCTATGCGCTGCAGCGCCTGCAGGGCATGCTGCCGCTGAATCCGCAAGGCTTTGGCGCAATCACGCCGGACTCGGCCTTCAATACGGCGATCAGCTTTGTCAGCAATACCAACTGGCAAGGCTATGCCGGCGAGTCGACCATGGGCTATCTGACGCAGATGCTCGCGCTCACCGTGCAGAACTTCCTGTCCGCCGCAACCGGCATCGCCGTGGTCTTCGCGCTGATCCGGGGCTTCGCGCGCCAGAGCGTGGCCACCATCGGCAACTTCTGGGTCGATATGACCCGGATCACGCTGTACGTGCTGGTGCCGATTTCCACGGTGATCGCGCTGGCGCTGGTCAGCCAGGGCGTGATCCAGAGTTTCGATGCCTACAAGGAAGTCAGCCTGGTGACGCCGGTCGAGTACAGCCAGCCCAAGGTCGATGCCGCCGGGCAGCCGGTGCTCGATGCGCAGGGCAAGCCGGTGACGGAAGACCTGAAGACGGACAAGCAGACGCTGGCCATGGGTCCGGTCGCCTCGCAAGAGGCCATCAAGATGCTCGGCACCAACGGCGGCGGCTTCTTCAATGCCAACTCGGCGCATCCGTTCGAGAACCCGAATGCCCTGGCCAACTTTATCCAGATGCTCGCGATCTTTCTGATCCCGGCGGCCCTGTGCTTCACCTTCGGCGAGATGGTGGGGGACAGGCGACAGGGGGTGGCGGTGCTGGCTTCGATGACAGTGATCTTTGTCGCCATGGCTTGCGTCGCCGCGAAGTCCGAACAAATGGTCACGCCTGCGTTGTCCGGCTTGCCGATCGACCATGCCAGTTCCCTGTTGCAGGCGGGCGGCAATATGGAAGGCAAGGAAACGCGCTTCGGCATGGCGGCGTCGGCGCTGTTCGCCACCATCACGACCGCGGCATCGTGCGGCGCGGTCAATGCGATGCATGACTCGTTCACCGCCATCGGCGGGCTGGTGCCGATGCTGCTGATCCAGCTGGGCGAAGTGGTGTTCGGCGGTGTCGGTTCAGGGCTGTATGGCATGCTCGTCTATGCAGTGCTCGCTGTCTTCATCGCCGGCCTGATGATCGGCCGCACGCCGGAGTATCTCGGCAAGAAGATCGAAGCCTACGAAATGAAGATGGCCGCCGTGGCGATCCTGGTCACGCCGCTGCTGGTGCTGCTCGGCACCTCGGTGGCGGTGATGGCCGAAGCAGGGCGAGCGGGCGTGTTCAATCCCGGCACGCACGGCTTCTCGGAGATCCTCTACGCGCTCTCGTCGGCGGCCAACAACAACGGCAGCGCCTTTGCGGGCCTCTCTGCCAATACGCCGTTCTACAACACGCTGCTGGCAGCGGCCATGTGGTTCGGCCGGTTCTGGATCATCATCCCGGTCCTTGCGCTGGCGGGCTCGCTCGCGGCCAAGAAGCGCGTGCCTCCGAGCGGCGGCACGATGCCGACGCACGGCCCGCTGTTTGTCGTCCTGCTGGTGGGGACGGTACTGATGGTCGGCGCGCTGACTTATGTGCCGGCACTGGCGCTCGGGCCGGTTGCCGAGCAACTCCAGGGCGCGGTGATGGCAACCGCGGCGAAGTAAGGCGACTACTGACGAAGAGATATTGAGCATTCCGACACGTCTGGTACCTGCACTGCGATGCAGACGCGGGTACCGGGTGTCTCCAGCGGATTGCGGAGAAACCATGCAACATGAATCGACGGCCCCAGCGGCCAAGCGCGGCGGCAAGACGCCGGACGCTGCTTCCTCCAACACGGTCCAGGCCAAGCTCGCGCCGGCCTCCGGCCAGCAACGCGGTACGCATCATCATCCGCATCGCCCGCCGGCGCGCAGCATGTTCGCCCCGGAGCTGGTGAAACCTGCGCTCGTTGCGGCCTTCAAGAAATTGTCGCCGCGGGACCAGCTGCGCAACCCGGTGATGTTCGTGGTCTACGTCGGCAGCATCCTGACGACCATCCTCTTCCTGCGGGCGATGTTCGCGCCCACGGCTGCCCCTGGCGGCGAGAGCGCGGGCTTCATCCTGGCGGTATCGGTCTGGCTGTGGTTTACGGTGCTGTTCGCCAACTTTGCCGAGGCATTGGCTGAAGGGCGGAGCAAGCAGCAGGCCGAGGCGCTGCGCGGCCTGAAGACGACAGTCACCGCGCGCGTGCTGAAGGAAGGCAAGCGTGGCAGTGCCACGGAGGCCCGTGCGGCCACGGCGCTGCGCCGTGGCGACGTCGTGCTGGTGGAAGCCGGCGACATGGTCCCCGGTGACGGGGAGGTGATCGACGGCGTGGCCTCGGTCGACGAGAGCGCCATCACGGGTGAATCGGCACCGGTGATCCGGGAGTCCGGCGGCGATTTCTCGTCCGTGACCGGCGGCACGCGCGTGCTGTCCGACTGGATCGTGGTACGCATCACGACCAACCCGGGCGAGAGCTTCATCGACCGCATGATCACGATGGTCGAGGGCGCCAAGCGGCAGAAGACCCCGAACGAGCTGGCCCTGACCATCCTGCTGGTCGGCCTGACCCTCGTACTGCTGCTGGCCACCGCCACGCTGCAGCCGTTCTCGCTCTACAGCGTCCTGGTGACAAAGGCTGGCGTGCCGGTAACGATCACCGTGCTGGTGGCGCTGCTGGTCTGCCTGATCCCGACGACCATCGGCGGCTTGCTGTCGGCAATCGGTGTCGCCGGCATGAGCCGGATGATGGAAGCGAACGTGATCGCAACGTCGGGCCGTGCGGTCGAAGCCGCCGGTGATGTGGATGTGCTGCTGCTGGACAAGACCGGCACGATCACCCACGGCAACCGCCAGGCATCGCGCTTTATCCCGGCGCCGGGCGTCTCGCTGCTGCAGCTCGCAGAAGCAGCCTGGCTGTCGTCGCTGGCCGACGAGACCCCGGAAGGCCGCAGCATCGTCACGCTGGCCCGCCAGCAGCCGGGGCTGGCGGCGCCGGAGATGGCAAGCCTGAAGCCGGAGTTCGTGCCGTTCACTGCCCAGACCCGCATGAGCGGCGTCGACCTGGGCAATGGCGGTGAACGCCACGTACGCAAGGGCGCAGCGGATGCCGTGCGCCGCTACGTCACCGAGCGCGCCGGCAAATTCCCCGATGCCGTATTGCAAGCCGTGGACGAGGTGGCGCGCGTCGGCAGCACGCCGCTGGTGGTAGCCGACGCACGGGGTGACGATGTGCGCGTGCTGGGCGTGATCGAACTGAAGGACATCGTCAAGACCGGCATCCGCGAGCGCTTCGGCGAGCTGCGCAAGATGGGCATCAAGACCGTGATGATCACCGGCGACAACCGCCTGACCGCGGCCTCGATCGCCGCGGAAGCCGGCGTCGATGACTTCCTGGCCGAGGCCACGCCGGAAGCCAAGCTCAAGCTGATCCGCCAGTACCAGACCGACGGACGTCTTGTGGCGATGACCGGCGATGGCACCAACGATGCGCCGGCGCTGGCCCAGGCCGACGTCGCCGTGGCGATGAACAGCGGCACGCAGGCAGCCAAGGAAGCCGGCAACATGGTGGACCTGGACAGCAACCCGACCAAGCTGATCGAGATCGTCGAGATCGGCAAGCAGATGCTGATGACGCGCGGGTCGCTGACAACCTTCAGCGTCGCCAACGACATCGCCAAGTACTTCGCGATCATCCCGGCGGCGTTTGCCACGACATATCCGCAGCTCAACCTGCTCAATGTGATGGGGTTGGCTACGCCGGCGTCGGCCATCATGTCGGCCGTGATCTTCAACGCGCTGATCATCGTCGTGCTGATTCCGCTCGCGCTCAAGGGCGTGGTCTACCGGCCGCTGGGCGCGGCATTGCTGCTGCGCCGCAACCTGCTGATCTACGGTCTTGGCGGCATCCTGGTGCCATTTGCCGGCATCAAGTTGATCGACATGGTCCTTGCGCTGTTTGGCTGGGTCTGATTTCCCTACGATTCGGAGTTCTCATGATTACCCAAGTGCAATCCCCCAAGCCCGCGCCGCAGCCCGTGCAGGCGGGCCTTGCCAGGCCGATGCTGGTGGTGTTCGTTGCCCTGTCGCTGTTGACCGGCCTGTTGTATCCCGGCGTGATTACCGCGATCTCGAAAGCCGTGTTCCCGCACCAGGCAGGGGGCTCGCTGATCGAGAAGGACGGCAAGCCCACCGGCTCGGAACTCATCGGCCAGCCGTTCTCCGACCCGAAGTACTTCTGGGGCCGGTTGTCGGCGACGGCGCCCATGCCGTATAACTCCGCGGCGTCGGTCGGCTCGAACCTGGGCCCCACCAACCCGGCGCTGACCGACGCGGCCCGCGCGCGCATCGACGCGCTGCACGCCGCCGATCCGGACAACCAGGCGCCGGTACCCGTGGACCTGGCCACGGCATCCGGTAGCGGCCTGGATCCGCATATCAGTCCCGCCGCAGCCGAATACCAGGCGGTGCGCGTCGCCCGGATCAGGGGGATTTCGATCGAACAGGTGAAGCAGCTGATCGCTGCGAATACCGAAGCGCCGCTGCTGCCGGTACTGGGTGACCCAGGCGTCAATGTCCTGAAGCTGAACCTGGCGCTGGACGGCCTTGCGCCGAAGCGATGAAGACGATGAGGGCAGCGCCATGCATGCGGCCATGACCGGGAGCGAGCCTTCCCATGCCTGACGCCGAATTCCGCGAAGCCGCCGCGCGGCCCGATCCCGATGCGCTGCTCCAGATGGTCCAGGCCGAAGGGGAGCGCGCAGCGCGCGGCAAGCTGCGGGTCTACTTTGGCGCTTCGGCCGGGGTAGGCAAGACCTTTGCCATGCTGACCGCGGCGCGGGCGGCGGCGGCGCAGGGCACGGATGTCGTCATTGGCATCGTCGAGACCCACGGCCGCGCGGAGACCGAGGCGCTGATCACCGGCGTCGAGCGGCTGCCGATGAAGGAGGTGCCTTACCGCGACCGGGTGCTCAAGGAATTCGACCTGGACGGGGCGCTGGCCCGCCATCCCGCGCTGATCCTGGTTGACGAACTCGCGCATTCCAACGCGCCGGGCAGTCGCCATCCCAAGCGGTGGCAGGATATACAGGAGTTGCAGGCCGCCGGCATCGATGTCTGGACCACGGTCAATGTGCAGCACCTGGATAGCCTGAACGAAGCGGTCGGGGGCATCACCGGCATCCGCGTGTGGGAAACGGTGCCGGACATTGTTTTCGACAGCGCGGACGAAGTCGTGCTGGTGGACCTGCCCGCCGATGAACTGCTGCACCGGTTGAAGGAGGGCAAGGTCTACCTGCCGGAGCAGGCGCGACACGCGGCGCGCAACTTCTTCCGCAAAGGCAACCTGATCGCGCTGCGCGAGCTGGCGTTGCGCCGCACGGCGGACCGCGTGGACGACGATGTCCGGGCATGGCGCCAGTCTGAAGCCGTGCAGTCGGTCTGGCGAACGCGCGAGGCTGTGCTCGCCTGCATCGGCAGCGGCGACGATGCGGAGCAGGTCGTCAAGAGCGCGCGGCGGCTGGCCGGCCAGCTCGATTGCGACTGGCATGTGGTGACCATCGCCACGCCGAGGCTGGCGCCGCCATCTAATGTGGCGAAGCTGCGCCTGCAGACGGCAATGCGCCTTGCCGAAGAGCTGGGGGCGCGCACCGAGACACTGGCTGGCAATGACATGGTCCAGGCTGTCGTCGGGTACGTGCGTCGCCATAACCTGACCAAGGTGGTGATCGGTCGCGCGCCGGCAGACTGGCGCCGGGGCGGCGCGTCCGTTGCCGAGCGGGCGCGTTCCCTCCTCGGGCGCGTCCTGTCGCCGTTTGTCAGTGCCCCGGCGTGGCTGTTCGGGCGCCGCAGTTTTGCCGATGCGCTGGCGCTCGGCTGCCCGGAGATCGATATCATCCGCGTCGCGGCCGACACGACCCGGGCCGATATCCGGCCGCGCCACGCCGCCGAAGAGCCGGAGGCGCAGCAGGCCATCGATGGTGCGACCCGCAAGGACTACCTGTGGGCAGTGGTATGGTGCGCGGGCGCCACCGCGCTGTCGGCGCTGGCGTTTCCCTGGTTCGACATCGTCAACATTGCCATGCTGTTCCTTGCGGCGGTGGTCGGGGTTGCGCTGCGCCATGGCCGCGGACCTTCGGCGTTGGCTTCGGTGCTGGCCGTGGCCGCCTTCGACTTCTTCTTCGTGCCGCCGCGGCTGTCATTCGCTGTCAGCGACGTGCAGTACCTGCTGACCTTCCTGGTGCTGCTTTCCGTGGGCCTGGTCATCGGGCAGCTGATGGCTGGCATGCGCGAGCAGGCGCAGGTGGCCGTCCAGCGCGAGGAAGACGCGCGCACGCTGTACGAGCTGGCCCGGGAACTGTCTGCGGCGCTGATGCCGGACCAGATCGTCTCGATCGGCAGCCGGTTCCTGCGCGCGGCATTCGATGCCAACTCGGCGTTCTTCCTGGTTTCACCCGACGGGCGCTTGCTGCCGCCGGTGTCGGATGCCGGGCAACAAGACACGGCGGCCCGAACCGACTCGATCGACCGCGTGCTGGCGGAGTGGGTCTTCGCGCATGGCCAGCCGGCCGGCACCGGCACCCATACCTTGCCTGGCAGCACCGTGCTGTACGTCCCGTTGAAGGCGCCGATGCAGACGCGTGGCGTGCTGGCGGTGGAGCCTGCGGCCGCGCACGCCTTTGCGCAACCCGCGCTGCGGCGGCAGGTCGACGTATTCTGCACGCTGATCGCGATCGCCATCGAACGCTTGCACTACGTCGACGTGGCACAGCAGGCGCTGCTGTCGATGGAGTCCGAGCGCCTACGCAGTTCCTTGCTGGCCGCCGTTTCGCATGACCTGCGCACCCCGTTGACAAGCCTCATCGGCATGGCCGAGACCATGCAACGCAGCGTTCCCGCACTGGCACCCCCGCTGGACGAGACGGTAGCGGCGATGCTGGAGCAGGCAAAGCGGATGCGGACGATGGTGGTCAATCTGCTCGATATGGCCAGGCTGCAGAGCCGCGATGTCCGCACGAATATGGAGTGGCAGTCGGTGGAGGAGCTCGTCGGTGCCAGCCTCGCTGCCATGCGCGACGCGCTGGTGCGCCATCGCGTCGTCGTCGCCGATCTGTCCGGCGTGCCCTTGGTGGAATGCGACGCCGTGCTGATGGAGCGCGTGCTGTGCAACCTGCTGGAGAACGCTGCCAAGTACACGCCGGCGGGAACCGAGATCCGGTTGTGGGCGGCGCCGGTCGATGCGGAAATCAGGATCGCGGTCGAGGATGACGGGCCGGGTGTGCCGGCCGGCAAGGAGCGGCAGATCTTCGGGAAGTTCACCCGCGGCGAGCGCGAGTCCGCGACCGCGGGCGTCGGGCTTGGCCTCGCCGTCTGCGAGGCCATTGTCCAGGCCCATGGCGGCCGCATCTGGGCGGAGCCGGCGCAGCGGCCGGAGCGCCCGCGCGGGCAGGCGGGCGCGCGTTTCATGGTCGCATTGCCGCGCGGCAATCCGCCGGCCCTGGAGCCTGAGCCCGTCGCCTAGTACCGATACACGCAACACGCAACACGCAACACGCAACACGCAACACGCAACACGCAACACGCAACACGCAACGCTGACAAGAGAGAGTTCATGCCATTCGATTTTTCCCCGACGATCCTGCTTGTGGAAGACGAGCCGCATATCCGGCGCTTCGTCCGGGCGACGCTGGAGTCCGAAGGCTGCACCGTGCACGAGGCGGAAACGCTCAGGCGCGGACTGATCGAATCGGGGACGCGGCAGCCCGACCTTGTCATACTCGACCTGGGGTTGCCGGACGGCGATGGCGTGCAGCTGATCCGCGAAATGCGCACGTGGACCGAGGTGCCGATCCTCGTACTATCCGCGCGCACCGGGGAAGCCGACAAGATCGGCGCGCTGGATGCCGGTGCGGACGACTACCTGACTAAGCCATTCGGCGTCGGCGAGCTGGTGGCGCGCGTGCGCGTGCTGCTGCGCCGGCATGCCAGGGCCAGCGCCCACGGCGCCCACCATGTCACGTTCGGGGACGTCCACGTCGACCTGGCGAACCGTGTGGTCACCCGCTCCGGAGAGTCCGTGCACCTGACCCCGATCGAGTATCGCCTGCTGGCGGTGCTGATTGCCCACCGCGGCAAGGTCATGACACACCGGGAACTGCTGCGGGAAGTGTGGGGACCTGCGCAGTCCGAGAGCAGCCAGTACCTGCGCGTCTACATGGGACATTTGCGGCACAAGCTTGAAGCGGATCCAGCCCAACCGGCCCATTTGCTGACTGAGATCGGGCTGGGTTACCGTTTTGTCGGGTGACTCGGATTGCGGTTCTTTACCGTATTTGGATGGCGGAACGACGGCTTTTGATACCGTTTTTAGGCGTAAATCCATATCGTGGCGATGCCCGTCGTAACGGGATTCCATCAACTTTCGCCACAACAAAAAATGCCTGTACTGCGCCAGACCGCCACCGCGCTGCTTGCGTGTTCCGTCCCCGCTCTCCTCATGTTCGCCGCCATGCCCGCCATGGCCCAATCCCAGCCAGACGCAGAGACGTCGGCGCATACGTTCACCGCCAATGTTTCCTTGGCCACCGACTATCGCTACCGCGGCCTGATGCAGACCAATCGCCAGCCCGCGATCCAGGGCGGTTTCGACTACAGCCATTCGAGCGGCTTCTACCTCGGCAACTGGAACTCGAGCATCAGCTGGCTGGGAGACAGCAATGCCGAGGTGTCGGCACCGATCGAAATGGATTTTTACGGGGGCTACAAGGGCAGTTTCGGCGGAGACTTGAGCTACGACATCGGGGTGCTGCAGTACTACTACCCGGGCGACTATCCGGCCAACTACACGCGGCCATATACCACCGAGGTGTACGCTGGCCTGGGCTATGGCCCGGTGACTTTGAAGTACTCCTATGCGCCAACCAATCTCTTCGGCTTCGCTGACAGCAAGCACAGCTGGTACATCGACCTGTCGGCCAACGTGCCGTTGAATTTCTGGGACCTGACGCTGAATACGCATGTGGGCTACCAGAAGGTGCAGGTTGCCGATGCATCGTATGTGGACTGGAAGATCGGCCTGACGAAGGACCTGGGCAAGGGCTTCTCGCTGGCGGTGGCTTACATCGACACCAACGCCGACAAGGCCGTGTACACCAATGCCAAGGGCCGCTACATGGGGCGTGGCACGGCCTGGGCTTCGCTGACGAAAACGTTCTGAGCGCGTGAGCCTTGCCAGCGCCGCCGATTTTGATGCCGATTTAACGCCCCGGCCCCATATCCTTGCATCAAATTTAGACGGCGCTGGCTAGCATAAAGCCATGTCCAACACGCGACCCCTTACCGCGAGGGTCCACCGAATCATGCAACAGGCAAGCCTGGCCGTTGACACCGTTCCCCGACGTACCGCCTTGCGTAGCGGCGAAGGCACCGTATCCGCGCTGCGAGCGGTCCCGCTGCAGGCGCCATGCCGCATCCGGCTGCGCCTTGCCGTGGCCTCCATCGATGTGTTCGCGCTGCGGCAGACCATGCACCGGGCACTGGGCGAGCTTGCGCGCGCCTATGTGGTCAAGGTGGACTACCGGCACGGGCAAACCGTGATGCATGTTGACCTGGCCCGTGGCGACCGCGATGCAGCCATGCACGCCATCATGATGGCTTTGCCCGCCGCGGAGTTCGGGACCACCACAGCCTTGGGAGAGTAAGCATGTGGCGCACTGATGAGGAGAGTTTCTCCGGTGCCGCCGTCCGCGCCTGCGTCGGCATCGATGCGGGTCTCCGGACGTCGCCGTGGGGCATCTGGGTGCCCATGATCACGCCGATGCGCGGCGGGGCGCTCGACCTGCCGGCAGCAGCCAGGCTGGCCGAGCGCTATGCCGAGGCAGGCGTGAACGGGCTGGTCATCCTCGGCACGACGGGCGAGGGAAGCCTGCTTACGAGCCATGAACGGCAAGCCTTCACGGCAGCCGTGCTCGAGGCCGTGCATGGCGAGCTGCCCGTGATGGCCGGCGTGGGCGGGGTGGATACGCGCGCCGTGTGCGCGCAGGTTGCCGAACTCGATGGCTTTGACCTGGCTGGCTACCTGGTGCCGCCTCCGTACTACCTGCGCCCGTCCGATGAGGGCATCAGCTGGCATTTCAACGAGGTGGCGCGCGTCACCGACCGCCCGCTGATGCTGTACAACGTCCCGATGCGGACGGGATGCGCGATGTCGCCTGCGCTGATCCGATCCCTGCTTGCCCATCCGCGGGTCGCCGCGGTGAAAGAGTGCGACAGCGGCAACCTCGCTGCGCTTTCTGACGATCCGCATGCCACCGTGATGTGTGGCGAGGACGCCGCCATGCTGGATCATCTGCTTGGCGGCGGTGCCGGAGTCATCGCGGCGTCTTCGCATATCTGGCCGGATCTCTTCGTGCGCCTGCTGCATTTGTCGCAGACCGGCCATGTCGACGCCGCCCGCGCCTTGTTCGCCCGGCTCGCGCCACTGATTGCCTTGATGTTCTCAGAACCCAATCCGGCGCCGGTAAAGGCGGCGCTCGCGCTTTCCGGCGATATTTCCGCGGAAACCCGGCTGCCGTTGCAGCCGGCAAGCTCCGCGTTGGTCCAGCGGCTGGAGGAGGCCATGGCCCTGCTTCCGCCGTGCAAGGAACGGGAAGACGGGCCGTTGCCAAAGCGCCGGGCTGCTGCGTAGACGCGAAAATGAAACCTCCCGTGCCTATCTTCCTGACCTGCACGGTGTGCGGTCATGTGCATTCGGAGACCCTTCAGGACCTGGTCTCCGGAAAGCTGCCACTGCCGTTGCTTTGTCCTGCCTGCCACCATGAGCTTGCCGTCGACCGGGAATGGATCGCCGATCAGGCTGAACGCATGGGGCTCACGCAAACGGCGCGATAGCGCGCCGTTCCTGCGGGGCATGTGGTCCTTGACCGTTCAGAACTCCTGTACCGTCGGACGCAGGACGATTTCGTTGATATCCACGTCTGCCGGCTGCTCGATCGCGTAGGCGATGGCGCGCGCCACAGCCTCTGACGGAATCGCGATCTGGTAGAAGTCCTTCACGAACTGCGCGCTGGCCTCGTGGCTGCTGCCCAGCTTCAGTTCGGAGTCGACCGCGCCCGGCTCGATGGTCGTCGTGCGAATCGCGCCGCCCACTTCATGGCGCAGCCCTTCCGAGATGGCCCGCACCGCGAACTTGGTGCCGCTGTAGACCGTGCCGCCGGGGCTGAATACCTTGATGCCCGCGACGGAGGCGATGTTGATGAAGTGGCCGCTGCCTTGCTGCTGGAATACCGGCAGCGCCGCGGCGATGCCATAGAGCACGCCCTTGATGTTGATGTCGATCATGCGGTCCCATTCGTCGACCTTCGCCTCGCTCAGCGGTGCGATGGACATCAGGCCCGCGTTGTTGACCAGCACATCGAGCTTGCCGAATACGCGCACGGCGGTGTCGATCAGCGCGCGCACGTCTTCCTGGCGCGTCACGTCGGTGGGCACCACTTCCACCTTGCCGCCTGCCGCGCGGATTTCTTCCGCGATGGCGGCCAGCCGGTCCGCCCGGCGCGCTGCCAGGACCACCGACGCACCGCGCGCGGCCAGGTAACGCGCCGTGGTTTCGCCAAGCCCGCTGCTGGCGCCCGTAATGACGACTACCTTGCCTTCGATATTCGTGCTCATGTCATCTCCTTTCAAAGGAACGTTGATGCGATGAAGCAAGTATCGGTTGCCGGGCGCTTGCGGAAAATGGAAATGTTAAGATTTCAGAATTCCTGAAACTGGAATCGAGACATCATGCTCAACCGTCTTGAGATGCTGCGCATCTTCGTCGCCGCAGCGGAAGCCGGCAGCTTCAAGCACGCGGCGATCCGACTGGGCATCTCGCCACAGGCGGTCACGCGCGCCGTCCAGGAACTGGAACGCATCCAGGGAGAATTGCTCTTCCACCGGAACACACGCCAGATCCGCATTACGGCGTTCGGCGAGCAACTGGCCGCCCGGGCGCGCGACGGCGTCATGCAGGTTGACGCGCTGTTCGCGCCACGCAGTGATCCGGAAGGCCCCGACTTCACGGGCGTGGTCCGGGTAACGGCGCCCAAGGCGCTCGGCCGCATCGGCGTGCTGCCTACGCTGGCCAGGCTTGCGCTCCGGCATGCCGGGCTGCGCATCGAACTGGACCTCAGCGACGTGCCGGCGGATGTGGTGGATGAGCGGATCGATATTGGCGTGCGCCTCGGCTTCGTGCGCGATAGCCGTTTCGTGGCGCGCAAGGTGGCGACGCATGCCTTCCACGTCGTGGGCGCACCGGGATTGATCGACCGGCTCGGCCGGCCACGGCAGATCCAGGACCTGGAGGCACTGCCCACCACCGTGATGCAGGATGTCACGACCGGGCGGCCGTGGCCCTGGTTGTTCGCGCGGGGCCAGCAGTACACGCCCTCGGCTCCTGCCTTCACCAGCAACGATTCCGAGGCCGAGCGCGATGCGGTGCTGTCAGGACTGGCCTTCGGCCAGCTCGCGGGAATCCTGGCGGACGAGCATATTGCCGCCGGCAGGTTGGTGCCGGTACTGCAGAAGTACGCGCCGGACCCATGGGGCCTCTTTGTCTATCGTCCGCAGCGTGGGCCCGTTCCGCCACGCGTTCGCCTGGTGTTCGATGGCCTGGTGAACGCGCTGTCGGGAGGGTATCAGGACGGCGACTGAGTGCCTTGCCCGGACCGGGCGCTCGCAGGGCGACGGGCCTTTAGTTGCTGTGCCCGCTTTGCATCGGTCTGAGTGACGACGCCAGCCTCCTGGCCGTCCAGGTCTACCCGTTTAGCCCCTTCGACCAGGCAAGACCAATAGCGTGCCCCTTTGCACCAGGTACGAATCGCTTCGCGCAATTCCTCCTCGGTCAAGGATAGCGCCGCCGCATGCTGCCTGAGATCCTCGAACGTGCCGACCTTGAGCGGCACCTTGGGAGCAGGGTTCTTCGGGAAGGCTTTGGGAAAGCGCTTCTGCAGCCGGGCAATGGAATGCACCACCGGATCGACCGGTTTCGCGGGCGTTTCAGCGCGCGTATTCTTCTTGCGCTGTGCCTCTGCCTTTGACTCGGCCTGTGCCTTCTTCGCCAGTTGTTCTTTCAGTGCTGCCAGTTTTTCAAAGCCCATGGTATCTGCCGTTCTGTATTCGACGGGATTGTAGCAAGGCTGCGCCGGCCGCCTTGCATCGCGTCAATCTGGGGACTTCGCGCTGCCGGTGCGCGCGTACAGGTAACCCTCTGCCAGCAGCTGGTCGTAGGCAAGCATCACCGTATTGCGCGATAGCCCCAGTTCGGCGGCAAGGTCGCGTTGTGGCGGCAGGCGCGTGGCCGGTGCGAGGCTGCCGTCCTGTATCGCGCCGCGGATGCATTCGTAGCGGCCCCGGTTGAGCGGCTTGCCCAGCGCTGTCGGGCCTTCAGGGCCGAGGCGCTGGAGAGCAGGTCGCCGCAGATCGACTTCAAATTGGCACCATCGGATTTGTCGAAAGTGGTACTGGATTATAGGGCCAAAGCCGGCTGAAATGGCTGGCATCGCTGTGCTCTTGCCGGAGGTACCCGATGCGCTCGGCGGCACCTTCTTCGCGCCGACGGTGCTGGCCAATGCGACAGCGTCGATGCGGGTGGCACGCGAGGAGACCTTCGGCCCGCTGGCACCGCCGTTCCGCTTCAGTACTGATGAGGAGGTGGTGGCGCTGGCCAACGATACCGAGTCGGGCCTGCCGCTTACTTCTTTTCGCGCGACATGGCGAAGATCTGGCGCGTGGCGCAGGCGCTCGAGTACGGCATGGTCGGCATCAATACCGGGCTGATCTCGAACGAGGTGGCGCCGTTCGGCGGCGTCAAGCAATCGGGGCTGGGCCGCGAAGGCTCACGCCATGGCATCGACGAGTACCTGGAGACCAAATACCTCTGCATGGAAGTCGAATAACAACGATGGGGTGAAGGACACCCCCCACCAAGGGCGGGGCCATGGCGCACCCACGCAGTGCGCCGGCCCCATGGAGACGAGACAGTCCGGCAATTGCCGGTGCGAGGCTGACGACTCCGGTGCAAGACCTGCGCAAACTTCCAGGAAAGGGAAGGGGGCGGGCGGGACGCGCGCCGGAACCGGCCCGACGCCAATGGCACGCATATTGCGGACCGGGAAGTGCCATTCCTCCCTGTGAGCGGATGACATTTCTTCTATCGACGAGGGTATAAACATGCGATTCACTGCTATCCGCGGTCTGCTTGCAGTCACCATGCTGGCGGCCTCTTCCCTGGCACTTGCGCAGGGCGCCCGCGACTGGCCCAGCCAGCCGGTGCGTATCGTCGTGCCGTTCCAGGCCGGCTCGGCCACCGACCTGATCTCGCGGCAGATCGGCCTTGGCCTCGGCAAGGAATATGGCCAGACCTTCGTGATCGAAAACCGGCCGGGCGCCGCTGCCATGATCGGCAGCGAAGCGGCTGCGCGTGCGCCTGGCGATGGCTATACGCTGCTGATGTCCGGGCCGGCGTCAATGGTGACCAACCGGTTCCTGTACAAGAAGCTCAGCTATGACCCGGATGCGTTCGAGAAAGTGGCGGTGGTCGCGGTCACGCCTAACATCCTGTTGTCCAACCCTTCGCTGCCGTTCAAGGCGCTCCCCGAGATGGTGGCCTATGCCAAGGCCAATCCGGGCAAGCTGACCTATGCCTCGTTCGGTGCCGGCACCACCTCGCATATCGCCGGCGAGATGCTGAAGGCCGCGGCCGGTATCGATATCGTCCATGTGCCGTACAAGGGCGCCGGCGAAGCGATCCCGGCGCTGCTGTCCGGCCAGGTGTCGATGTATTTCGACACCATCATGACCGGCCTGCCCTATGTGAAGGCAGGCAAGCTGCGTGCGCTCGGCATGTCCACCGCGAAGCGCTCGCCGAACGCGCCGGAGATCCCGACGATCGCCGAGCAGGGCTATGCCGGTTTCGATATCGCGCCCTGGTACGGCATTGTCGCGCCCAAGGGCACGCCGGCCGACGTGGTCAGCAAGCTCAATGTCTCGATCAACAAGCTGCTCAAGTCACCGGAGTTCCGCGAGCGGCTGGCGGCCACCGGCGCCGAGCCGCGCGGCGGCAGCGTCGGCGAATTCAGCGCGATGGTCAGCGCTGAGATCCCGCGCACCGAGAAGCTCGTCAAGCAGTCCGGCGTGACTTTGCAATAGCCGGCGTGCCGCAACCCCGGGGAGCCGCCAGCGCGCCCATTTACCTGTTCTGAATGGAGTTCCCGATGTTGCCTTTCGACTGGACCTTTCCCTACCCGTCGCAGAAGATGCCGCTGCTGGCCGCCAACGCGGTCAGCACCAGCCAGCCGCTCGCCGCGCAGGCAGGGCTGCGCATGCTGTACGAAGGCGGCAATGCCATCGACAGCGCCATTGCCAGCGCGATTGCGCTGACCGTGGTGGAGCCGGTCATGAACGGCATTGGCGGGGACATGTTCGCGCTGGTCTGGCACGAGGGGCAACTGTACGGGCTCAATTCCAGCGGCCGTGCGCCGGCGCGCTGGACGCCGGAGCATTTCGCCGGACGCGACACCATGGCCGAAGTGGGCTGGGACACCGTCACCGTGCCGGGCCAGGTTGCGGGCTGGAAGGCGCTGTCGGCCCGCTTCGGCAAGCTGCCGTTCGCGCGGCTGTTCGCGCCGGCCATCGAGTACGCGGAACAGGGATTCCTGGTGTCGCCGCAGATCGCACGGCAATGGGCCGCGCAGGTGCCGGTGCTGGCCGGGCAGCCTGGCTTTGCCAAGGCCTTCCTGCGCGACGGCAGGGCGCCGCAGGCGGGCGAGCGCTGGCGCTTCCCGGAACAGGCCGCCACGCTGCAGCGCATTGCCGAGAGCGATGGCGAGAGCTTTTACACGGGTGAACTCGCCGCGCGCATCGTCGCGTTCGCCGAGGAAACCGGAGGCGCCATCCGCGCCGACGACCTGGCCGCGCATCGCGCCGCGTGGGTCCAGCCGATGGCGCAGCAGTTCCGCGGCTACACGCTCCACGAAATCCCCCCGAACGGGCAGGGCATTGCCGCGCTGATCGGCCTCGGCATCCTGGATCGCTTCGATGTGGAAAGCATGGGTTGCGACAGCGCCGACTTCTATCACGTCAGCATCGAGGCGATGAAGCTGGCCTTTGCCGACCTGCACCGCCACGTGTCGGACCCGGCCACCATGCAGCATACGCCCGCCGCCTTCCTGGACCCGGCCTATCTTGCGGAGCGCGCGGCGCTGATCGACATGAAGCGGGCCGGCGCACCGACTGCAGGTATCCCGAAGAGCGGCGGTACCGTCTACTTGTCGGCAGCGGATGCTGCGGGTTCGATGGTTTCCTATATCCAGTCCAACTACCGTGGCTTTGGCTCTGGCGTGGTGGTGCCCGGCACCGGCATCGCGTTGCACAACCGCGGCGCGGGTTTCAACCTGAAGCCCGGCCATGCCAACTGCGTGGCGCCCGGCAAGCAGCCGATGCACACCATCATCCCGGGATTCGTTACGCGCAACGGCGCGCCGGTGATGTCGTTCGGCGTGATGGGTGGCTCGATGCAGGCGCAGGGCCATGTCCAGATGATGGCGCGGCTTGCCGCCTTCGGCCAGAATCCGCAAGCCATGAGCGATGCCCCGCGCTTCCGCGTGGAGCATGGGCCGGTGGTCCATGTCGAGGCGCATCTGCCGCCGGACGTGGTCGCAACTCTGCGTGGCATGGGCCATCGCGTCGAGGTGGCGCCGCGCGACAGCCTGGAGTTCGGCTCGGCACAGCTGATCTACAAGGCGCCGAATGGCTATATTGCTGCTTCCGACTCGCGGCGCGACGGACAGGCAGTGGGGTTCTAGGCGGGGAGACGCGACGATGGCCGGTGCAGATCGGCTGCAGGCCAGACTTCGGCACAGCACGAATGAAGAGACATCTGATTGCCTTGCGAAACGCCGCCGGGAAATCATCAGACGTGCTCCGAGAAACCTCGCCCTTCAGGGCGGAGAGTGAAAGGAGTGCCGCCGGCGCGAGAAGATCGGGAATCCACGTCACCTTGGCCAACTCGAGCAAGCCCTTGCCAGAGCGCAGCGTGCGCGCAAGAGGCGACAGGTAAGGAACCTTCACGCCCGCATCACCAACGCGCGGCGTGACTTCCTGCACAAGCTCTCGCATCGCTTCGTGCAGGACTTCGACTACATTGCGGTGGGGAATGTGAACGCCGCCGGCCTCGCCAGGACCAGCATGGCGAAGTCAGTCCTCGATGCGGGCTGGTCGTCCTTCCGCACAATGCTCGCGTACAAGGCGATTGCGCACGGCGCGTGATACGAGGAAGTCGACGAACGTTTCACCACCCAGGTTTGTTCTTCGTGCGACGCGATGCCGCCGAAGAGGCCGAAAGGTATCGCAGACCTTGGAATAAGGCGGTGGGTATGCAGTGAATGCGGTGCTGTACATGATCGCGATGTGAACGCTGCGCTAAATGTCCTTGCCCGATCGGGACATCGATCGCCTGCAGAGGGAATCTCCTCCCTTTAGGGAGGAGAGGATGTCAAAATGGCGGGCATGTGTGCAAAGCGGCTGATCCCCATCCTGTACCTCGCCCTGCTTTCCGTGCCGACTTACGCGGAGCGGGTGACCGTCAGTATCGAGAACTTCAGCACACCAGTTTCGTGTGCGGAGGAAGACAATGTCTCATTCGCGCTTTCCGCTGCCGCAGTCGGGAAGTTCCGGATCCAGGCATTACATCCCCCCTATGTCGACGCCATCCGCACCGACAGCTCCGCGCCTGATTTCTCCGGCTGCAACTTGGGTGAGGCGCCGCACCCGACCGATCCGCACCATGTTTTCGTGCCGCGCACGACCAGCCTTTATGACGGCAAGAACATTGCCATTGTCGGCATTACGTTTGCAAGTTTCTGGCGGCCACACAGGGTGCCGGTCACGGTCGCGGGCAGGCCGGACGATGGCTTTCACCTGATCCAGGTGTTTCACAAATCCGGCCGGACGCGTACTGAGGTCCTGGTGCTCTATCCCGCCGATGGCTACTGGCGGGCGAAACCGTTGCCGGCGCGCCATCTGGGCGTCAATGTGTATGGCTCATCGTTCCTGCTGGGGCCGATAGAGCAGGACGGGCGCCCGGTGGTCAACATCGCGCGGATCGAAATCGAGCCGGAGCCCTTGTCTGTCAGGCTGCATTTCACGCGCGGGGGCCAGACCACGGTCACGGTCACTGAGATCAGCGACCTGCGCACCGCGCTCGATGTCCGGTTCCAGCCGGCCTCCGACGCCAAGCGACCCTTCGCAATGCTGCGCTCGATGTATGTTGCCGACGACAACGCAGACGCAAGCGAGGCCACCTGGTGGACCGGGCCGGCAGGTGAAGTCCGCAGGAAGCCAGTGATGGCCGTCTCCTCGATGCAGGCGACTGCGGTGCGATTCGGCCGCACAGTCTGGTCGCGCCACAACAGCAGTGCGCCTGACTTGATGTTCGACGCCTTCGAGGCGCCTGCAGCGGAGCCCCTGAGGCCAACAGACAAACGACTGGACTGAAATGCCACAGCCCCTTGAGGAAGTGGCCGCACCTATGCAAGATCGGCACTTACTTCCACCCCGAACTCAAAATGCCGTCGCTGTCGCGCTGCCATTGGCGCTGATATTCGTCCTTTCCGGCTGCGCAGCCGTGTCCGGTCCCGCATGCACTGCCAGCGAGGAACGCGCGATCAGCGAACTGATGTACTTTGGAACGGCGAAGCCCGACGGTGTGGTGTCGGTATCCGAATGGGAAGCCTTCCTGCAAGCCTCGGTGACGCCGCGCTTTGCGCAGGGCTCCACGGCCTGGCCGGCTTCAGGCCAATGGCGCGGCGCCGATGGCGGCGTGGTTCGCGAGGCCTCGTACGTGCTCAGCGTGGTGCACGCCGCGGACGAGCGCAGCGAAGCCGCGGCGCGAGCCATCGTCGGCGAGTACAAGACCCGCTTCCAGCAGGAAGCGGTGCTCCGGGTGCGCAGCCCGGTTTGTGTATCGTTCTAGCCCAGTGCGTCTGAGAAAAATCTTGGTTGGGCGTCACCATGCTGTTGCCGCGCCGGGCAGACGCACCTGCCCGGCGCGGCGTGCACTATGCTGAATTGGTTCACGCCCGCCGCGCTTACCGGAGATCAATCATGTGCCATCGCCTGTCCGTCTGGCTGGCCGCCGCAGCGGCAGCCCTGCTATGTGCCTGTGCCACCCTCCAGCCCGTGGAGACCGCCCAGAAGATGCTCGGCAGCCCGCAGAGCGCCGTACGCGATACCTTCGGCGCGCCCTCGGAGACATACCAGCTCGCCAACGGCACCAGCCGGTGGATCTACTCGAAGCAGCCGCTCGGCTTCGACGTTTACGCAGCGGACTTCGACGCCAGCGGCAAGCTGACCAATTTCCGCCAGATGCTGACCGAGAAGGAGATCTACGAGGCCCGCCCTGGCGTCTGGACCAAGCAGGACGTTGCCGAGCGCTTCGGCCGCCCCCGCGAGCCGATCCAGTACTACCCCCTGATGAAACGGGAGGCCTGGTCCTACAGGCTCTACGCCGGCGCCTATCAGCCGGCGCACTTCAGTGCCTATTTTGACGAACGCGGTGTGCTGGACCGCACGATGATCATCGTCGACGCAATCGGCGGCGACACGCGCGACAGCGGCAAGTAGGCGCTGCCCGCCTTGCTCCACAGGGTTTCCTCCCCGTCGCAGCGCGGGGAGGTTGACACTTCATGGCCGGCTTTCCGTCCTCGCTCCGGCGGTGCAGTTCGGCTTTGCTTTGAAGTGATTAATGAGGCATATTGGTAGCGATCTGATGCGATTGCCCCGCAAGCTGTTTCCCATGGCCGCACTGCTGGCCTCACTTGCCGCCGTCGGCCAGGCGCCCGCGGCTCCCTACCCGGAACATCCTGTCGAACTCGTGGTGCCAAGCGCGGCTGGCGGTGGTACCGACACCGTTGCTCGGGCCTTCAGCGAAGCCATGCGAAAGTACCTGCCGCAGCCGCTGACGGTGGTGAACAAGCCAGGTGCCAGTGGCGCAATTGGCATGACGGAAGTGGCCCGCGCCAAGCCGGATGGCTACAAGGTCGGCATCATCATCGCGGAAGCCGTGATCGTCCCGCATCTCGGGCCGACCACCCTCGACGCCGCCCAGCTGGTGCCGATCGCACGCCTGAATGCCGATCCGTCCGCCATCACGGTCAAGGCCGACTCGCGCTGGAACACCATCGAGGCGTTCCTGGAATATGCCGCGGCGCACCCGGGGGAGGTGCAGGTCGGGAATTCCGGCCCGGGCTCGATCTGGCACCTGGCGGCGACGGCGCTGGAGGACAAGGCGCACGTCAGGTTCAATCATGTGCCGTTCTCCGGTGCGGCGCCGGCCCTGGTGGCGTTGATGGGCGGGCATATCGACGCGGTGGCCGTCAGTCCCGCCGAGGTATCCGCCTATGTGGCCGCAGGCAAGGTGAAGACGCTCGCGGTGATGGCCGAGCAGCGTGTCAGGGGTTTCGAGAACGTTCCGACGCTGCGTGAGCGCGGTATCGACCTCTCGATCGGCACATGGCGCGGCCTGGCCGCGCCCAAAGGCACGCCGCCCGAAGTGCTTGATGTTCTGGCGGCCGCCAGCCGCAAGGCGGTGGCGGATCCTGTCTTCGTGGCGGCGCTGCGCCGGCAGAACCTGGGCATTGCCTATGCCGACGCGGCGACGTTCAAGGCGATGATCGCGGCAGACAACGCGGTGATGAAGGCACTGGTGGCCAAGACCAACCTGCGGAAGTGAGGCAGCGAGTCCGCATCAATCAGCAGAGCCAAGGGCGGCAGGAAGCTTAAGACAGGCGGCCAATCTCCTCAAGCAGCGCCGTCTCCATCGCCTCGATCGGCACGCGTGCGCAGCCGGTGTAGAACTCGACCTGGGCGCACGCCTGGTGCAGCATCATGCGCGTGCCGTCGATGGTGCGGCAGCCAAGCGCGGCGGCATCCCGGATCAGCTTGCTCCTGACCGGGATGAAGGCAGCGTCCATGACGTGCAGGTGTGCGGCTAGCTGTCCGGCGACCGGGTTGACGTCGGGGGCCCGAAAGCCGGCGGCGGTCGCGTTGGCGAGCATGTCGAAGTCCGCCGCGCGGAAGTCCGTCAACCCGCCGCCAAAGCGCAGGCCGAGCGAGGCGGCCAGTTCCTCGCCGCGCGCCGCGGTGCGGTTGAACACGGTCACGCTGGCGCCGGCCTCGCGCAAGCCATAGGCCATCGCCCGCGCCGCGCCGCCCGCGCCCAGCAGCGCAATGCGCTTGCCGGCCACTTCAGTCACCTCCTGGAACGCCCGGACGGCGCCGATGCAGTCGGTGTTGTAGCCAGTCAGCACGCCATCGATATTGTTGATGGTGTTGACCGCGCCGATGGCGCGGGCGGTCTCGTCGAGATGGTCGAGATGCGCGATCACGGCCTGCTTGTGCGGCATCGAGACATTCATGCCGCGCACGCCGAGCGTGCGGATCGACTGCACGGCGCCGGGCACGTCCTGCACCCCGAAGCACACAAAGGTGTAGTCGATCCCGAGCGCCCGATAGGCGGCATTGTGGATGCGCACATTGAAGGTGAAAGGCTCGCCCATGATCGAGCCGCACAGCGTGGGAATGGAACCGGGCATTTGGGGTTGTCCTTGCGGGGAAAATCAGGCGGCTGCCTGGACGGCAATGGCCGCCAGGTCGAAACGCGCGGCGGGTTGCCGCCCGGCGAGCGCGTCCAGCAGGTTGCGCGTGGCGAGATCGGCCATGGCACGCCGGGTCTCATGCGTGGCCGAGCCGATATGGGGCAGGGCTGTCACCTTGGGATGGCTGCGCAGCGGTGAATCCTGCGGCAGCGGCTCGGTGGCGAAGACGTCCAGCCCGGCCGCGCGCAGGTGGCCGCTCTCGAGCGCCGCGAGCAGCGCGTCTTCCTGCACGATCTGGCCGCGGGCGCCGTTGACGAAGATGGCGCCCGGCTTCATCAGTGCGAACTCGCGCCGGCCCATCAGGCCGCGCGTGCTATCGGTCAGGGGCAGCGTGACGGCGACGATATCGGCTCTGCGCAAGGCATCGTCGAGTTCCGTCCGGGTGGCGCGTCCCACGAGGTCGGGCGGGTCCGCGGCGGTCTCGTTGACGTAGAGCACCTCCATACCGAAGCCGAGCGCCGCGCGTCGCGCCACGGCCTGGCCGATGCGTCCGAAGCCCAGGATCGCCAGGGTCTTGCCGTGCACGTCCCAACCGAACAGGCTTTCGCCGATATTGGCGGTCCAGCGGCCTTCGCTTACGTGGGCCGCCAGCTCGACCAGACGCCGGCTCGTGGCCATGATGAGCGCGAAGACGGTGTCGGCGGTGGTCTCGGTGAGTACGCCGGGCGTATGGCACAGGGTGATGCCGCGCCGGTGCAGGCAGGGGAGGTCGTAGTTGTCGACTCCGACGGAAATACTCGAGATGACCTCCAGCCGGCCGGCGTCGGCCAGTTCCACGGCGCCGAGCTTCACGCTGGAGCCGATCAGGCCATGGGCATTCGTCAGCGCGGCGCGGAAGGCCGGCCGTTGTGCCGGCTGGCGCGGGTCGGCCACGATCACGTCGTGCTCCGACTCGATCCTGGCAAGCAGGTCGTCAGGAATCGGGCGGAATACCAGAACATTCTTGCGCATGGGAAATCCTTGCAGTGGCTTCACAAACTGGCGGCCGCCAGCTGGGCATGGGTCGGGAGGCCTTCGGTATCGCCCCGCACCTGCACCGCGCGGGCGCCGATCCAGGCGCCGCGACGGACGGCATCGCCCACCGGGCGGCCCTCCAGCAGCGCGCTGATCACGCCCACGGCAAAGCCATCGCCGGCGCCAACGGTGTCGACGACACGCTCGACGCTGAATGCCGCGACATGGCCGGTGCCAGCCTCGCCATCGAAATAGGCGCCGTCGGCACCAAGCTTCACCACCACCAGCCTGGCGCCGCGCGCACGGTAGAAGGCGGCAATGCGTTCCGGCTCGGCATGGCCAGTGAGGAAGCGGCCTTCCTCGATGCCGGGCAGCACCCAGTCGCACTGCTGCGCGAGGTCGTTCAGCGTCTCCCGCATCAACTCGGGCGTGGCCCACAGCGTGGGCCGCAGGTTGGGATCGAACGAGATCGTGCGGCCGGCGGCGCGCATGGTGGCGATGGCCTGGCGCGTGGCGGCCTGCGTGCTTGCGGCCAGCGCGGGGAACACGCCGGTGACGTGCAGGTGACGTGAGCGCCGCAGCCACCTGTCGTCAAGGTGCCCCGGGTGCATGCGGCTCGCCGCCGAGCCGCGGCGGTGGTATTCGACGGGCGGATCGCTGCCGTCGTCGACCCGGCCCTTGAACTGGAAACCGGTGCGCTCACCGGGCTCGCACACCACCTGGCTGCAATCCACGCCTTCGCGCTGCATTTCACCGAGCAGGTAGCGCGCCATCGAGTCATCGCCCAGCCGGCTGGCCCATCCGACCTTCAGGCCCAGGCGCGACAGGCCGATGGCTACATTGGTCTCGGCACCGGCGGTGCGCTTGTGGAAGGTCTGCGCGCCTTCGAGCGGCCCGGCCTCGCCGGCGACCAGCATCAGCATCGCCTCGCCCAGCGTGACTACGTCAAGATCGGTGCTCATGCGGGAATCTCCACCGAACGCAGCAGTTCGACATGACGGCGCGTGACCTGCACCAGGTCGTCGCCTTGCAGCGGGAATTCGATCGCACGCGCAACGTGCGTGGGCAGGCGGCGCAAGACGCTGCGCCATGGTGCCGCCGACTGGTCCAGCGGCACCGCGATCCATTTGGCGGGCGTGCGCTGCACGCCTTTGCAGTGCACGTAGCCGACGCCGGCGCCGAGGACCTGCGCGGCGTCGAGCGGGTCTTCGCCGGTCCAGTGCCAGTTGCCCATATCGAAGGTCATCGGTACGCTCTCCCCGAGCGCCGTGATACGCGCGAAGAAATCGCGCAGCGGCGGTACGGTGCCGGCTTGGGCGGTCTGGTCGTTTTCCACGACGAGTTCGATGCCATCGTGCTGCAGCCAGGGAAGCAATGCTTCCAGCGCCGTGCCTTCCCGATAGCCGCCAAGCGACATCTTGACCCGGGTCGCACCGAGCGCCAGCGCGGTCGTGAAGGCACGGTCGAGCGCGGCGGCATCGAGGCTGCCTGCGTCATTCCAGAGGCCTTCCGCGCTGGACCAGACCACGCTCAGTCCATGCTCCCCGGCGGCCTCGCGCTGTTCAATGACTTCATCCTTGTGCCCGCGCTGAAGTTCGCCGCGGAATTCCACGCCGTCCGCGCCGGCTGCCGCGGCAATCCGTGCCAGCGCAGCCTGTCCGTCGCGCAGGGCGAGGTCGGCGCCATAGGCCGTCAGCGAGATCAGCACCGGCGGGCGCGAAGAACCATCTGCTTGCCACTGGCTCATTTCAGTGCTCCCGCGCTGAGGAATTGCTGCAGCTCCGGTGTCCGCGGCTGCGCGAACAGCGCCTTCGACGGCCCCGCCTCGTGCACCTTGCCCTGGTGCATGAAGATGGTGGTATGCGCCATGCGGCGCGCGAACTCCATCTCATGCGTGACCAGCACCATGGTCATGCCGGAGGCGGCCAGGTTTTCCATGACCCGAAGCACTTCCGCCGTCAGCTCGGGATCGAGCGCGGAGGTGACTTCGTCGAACAGCATCACCTTGGGCTCCATCGCCAGCGAACGGGCGATGGCCACGCGCTGCTGCTGGCCGCCCGAGAGCTGCTCGGGATAGCAGTCCTTCTTGTCGAGCAGGCCGACCTGGGTCAGCACCTGGTCGACGATGCCGTCGATCTTGCTTGCGGCCATCTTCTTCACGATGGACGGCGCCAGCGCGATGTTCTCGCCCACGGTCAGGTGCGGAAACAGGTTGTAGCTCTGGAACACCATGCCCACGTCGCGGCGCAGGTCGAGCAAACGCTTGCGGTCGTGATCCAGCTTGTGCCCGGCGACAGTGATGTTGCCGGCGTTGATCGTCTCCAGGCCATTCAGGCAACGCAACATGGTGCTCTTGCCGGAGCCGCTGCGGCCGATGATGGCGACCACCTGGCCCGGCTCGATCGCAAACGATACGCCCTTCAGGACTTCGACGGAGCCATACGACTTATGCACGCCTTGTGCTTCAACGATTGACATGGAGCCTCCTTTCCATGCGCCGGGCCGCCGCCGAAAGCGGGAAGCAGAGCGCGAAGTAGATAAGTGCGACGACGACGAAAACCGCGAAGGGCTGGAAGGTCGCGTTGTTGATCAGTTGGCCGGCGCGGGTCAGTTCGATGACGCCGATGATGGAAGTGATCGAGGTGTTCTTGACCAGCTGGACCGAGAACCCCACCGTGGGCGGCAAGGCCAGCCGCACGGCCTGCGGCAGCACCACGTAGCGCAGTTGCTGCCAGCGGGTGAGGGCGAGCGCTTCGCTGGCTTCCCACTGTCCTTGTGGCACGGCCTCGATGCAGCCGCGCCAGATCTCGCCAAGGTAGGCGCTGGCGTAGATCGACATCGCCAGCATTGCCGCCACCATCGGCGACAGCTTGAGCCCGAGCACGGAGAGTCCGTAGTAGCTCAGGAACAGCACGATCAGCACCGGCGTCCCTTGCACGACCTGGATATAGACCGTGCTGGCAAGGCGCAGCAGCGGGCTTCTGGAGGTACGCGCCAGCGCCACCAGGAAACCGGCCAGCGTGCCGCCGACGAAGGCAAGCAAGGTCACCCACAGCGTCCAGCGTGCCGCCAGCAGCAGGATTTCAAGATGATTCCAGGAGAACTCGGTGATCATTTCGCGCTCCCTGCAACCGCTGCCGTCAGTTCCGCCTGCGCCAGCGGCACGACCGGGGCCGTGCGGGCCAGCTTTCGTGCGCGCGCCACCACGCGGCGCCGCTTGAACACCAGGTTGCCGAGCAGGCCGAACATGGCGCGCAGCAGCAGTGCCAGCCCGATATAGATGAACATGACCAGGATGTAGCTCTCGAAGGTGCGGAAGGTCTGCGAATCGACATGGCTGGCAACCGCCGTCAGCTCTTCCACCGAGATCGCCGACACCACGCTCGACGTCAGCATCATCAGCGTGAACTGGCTGGTCAGGGCCGGATAGACCTTTTCGAAGGCCGGCACCAGCGCGACGTGGCGGATCAGCTGCCAGCGTGTCATGCCCAGCGCGGCGGCAGCTTCGAGTTGCGAGCGGTGAACCGCCTGCAGGCCGGCCCGGATGATTTCCGTCGAGTAGGCGCCGAGGTTGACGGTCATCGCAATCACCGCGGCGGTGACGGCATCGATCTGCAGGCCCACGGTCGGCAAGCCGAAGAAGATGATGAAGAGCTGGATCAGGAAGGGCGTATTGCGGATCGCCTCGACGTAGGCCCTGGTGGCACGCTGTAGCCACGGACCGCCGAATGCGGCGGCAATGGCGCCGGCGGTGCCGACCACGGTGCCAAGCAAGATCGAGCCGAAGCTGAGCGCCAGCGTTATCGCCGCGCCTTCCGCGAAGCGATCCAGCTGCGACAGCACCGGGGTCCATTCAAATTGGTAGTTCATGTGGGTCTCCTGGCACGCCGGCTGGCGCCGGCGCGCAACCTCAGACGGCCTGGTTCAGAACGCTTGCAGCGCGGGCAGCGCCTTGCCGGTCCACTTCTGCGCAATGGCGTCGAGTTCGCCGTTCAGCTTGACGTAGGAGATGGTGGTGTTGAGCCATTGGCGCAGCTCGAAGGCGTCCTTGCGTACGGCCATCGAATTCGGTTGCACCGAGAACGCGAACTTGGCGTCGAACTTGCCGGCGCCGCGCGCCTTCATGATCTCGTTGCCGGTGGTATTGGGCAGGGCAATGGCTTCGACCTGGTTGCTGATCAGGGCCTGCGCGCAGGTGGCATCGTCCTCGAAGCGGACGATGTTCATGCCGGGCACGGCCAGGCGGGTCAGCGCGGTGTCCTGCGTGGTGCCGCGCGTCACGCCCACCTTCTTCTTCCCGAGCTCAGTCAGCTTGGCGTACTTGGCAGCGCTGGGCGCGAAGATGGTCAGCTCAAACGCGCTGTAGGGCGCACTGAACATGATGGCCCGCGCCCGCTCGGGCGTCGGCGCCAGCGTCGCGACCAGGAAATCGACCTTGCCGGCCTCCAGCGCCGGAATCCGGCTGGGAGAGGTGAGCGGAACGATATCGACCGGCACGCCCAGGTACTTGCCCAGCAGGTTGGCCACGTCGACGTCATAGCCGGCGGGTTTGCCGGCGGCGTCCGTGGTGCCGAAGGGCGGGGCACCGGTCACCACGCCGATGGTGACCTTGCCCTTCCTGACGATCTCGGCGACGGTCTGCGCCTGGGCGGTGAAAGCGGCGCTGGTCAGGACCAGCAGAGTCAGCACGGGCGCGGCTACGCGGCGCAACAAGCGTTGGACGTTCATTAATGTCTCCTGCACGTATATGGGGTGTGTCGCTGGCGTCGCAGCGTTGGCAAGCACCGTCTTGAAACCGGTTTCAGGATTATAGGAAACCGGTTTCAGGGATCCAGCAGTGAAAACCCTTACGGGCAATGCCGCGTTTGGCCTGAGGTGGAAATGGGCAGGTTCACGCACCCGCTGGCTGGGAGCAGCGGGCCTAGAGGCGTGGATCAAGCGCGCACGCCGGACGGCGGCGGGGAGGGATTAGCCGCGGCGGGTGGACCCGCGCGTGACCAGGGTGCCGGGCAGCAGGACCCGGCGCGGCGGCAACTGCGCGCCTTGCAGGCGTTCGATCAGGCAGTTGGTCGCAACGCGCCCGATATCGTCGGTGGGCTGGGAAATGGCGCTGAGGCCAGGCCCGACCAATGCGGCCCATTCCGGATCATCGAAGCCAATCAGGCCAAGGTCGGTGCCGAGCTGCCACCCCAGTCTGGCGGCCGATGCGGCCACGCGCAGCGAGATCACCGCGTTGGCCGCCAGCACCGCAACGGGCGCCTGGCCGGCACGACGGCGCAGGTCGCGCAGCGCTTCATCCAGGGCATCGTTGTCACCCCGGTGCGCTTCAAAAATGGTCCCGCCAAGCGAGTCCGCGTGTTCGGCGATGTAACTCTGGAAGGCCCGGGCCCGCTCATTGCGTGAGCTGATGGCCTTGATCGGCTCGCTGATGAAGAGCACGTGCCGATAGCCGGCATCCACCAAATGGCCGGCAGCTTCATGGACGGCGGTCAGGTTGTCCAGGGCCACCAGGTCCACTTCCGCATCGCCGACCTTGCGGTCGACCAGTACGACTGGCTTGCCCAGCTGCGCCGCATCGGCCAGGGCGCCCGCGTCGTGGCCCAGCGTGTGCAGGATGAAGCCCTCGACCCGGTAGGCCGACAGCGAGCGAATCGCTTCGCGCTCCAGTTGCTCGTCATTGCCGAGGTTGAACAGCATCACCATATAGCCGGCGTCCCGGCAGGCCTTTTCCACGCCACGCAGCACGGCCACCGAGAACGAATTGGAAACATCCGCCACCACCAGCCCGATCAGGCGCGACTTGCCGCGCTTGAGCCCCTGCGCCATGGGGCTGGGGCTGTAGCCGAGCGCGCGGATGGCCGCGGCCACGCGCGCCTCCACGTCCGCGGACAACTGCTCGCCGCCGCGGTTCAGGTAGCGCGATACGGTTGCCTTCGAGACGCCCGCATAGTCGGCAACGTCCTGGATGGTGAGTTTCTCTGCAGGTTTCAGGTCGGACGTCGGTCGGGTCACAGGGCGGGGTGGCATAGGGTTCGGGTCTTCGGTGAAACCAGTTTCACACCAGTTTCAGAATTATGCCTCGTGCCTGTCGGGATGTGCCAGCGTCTGCGAATTCCCCACGCGCTGCACCCCCGGCCGACCGTCCTCCACGACAAACGCCGCCTGCGTTCCGACCGGGCTGTCCACCCGCGCCACGTCCTCCACACCGCGCAGCGTGCTGGCCCAGCGTTCGGGCGTGACATCGACAACGGTGTAGCCGCGCTGGTCCGGCCGCGCGTGCAGGATATGCGGGTTCAGCGCCGCGATCCTGGCCGCGCTCCTCTCTACGGTGCTCCCCGACGCCGAAGCGATCGAGGTCGCGCAGAACTCGCTGGCGATCACACGAGACTTCGCGTCGTTGAAATCGGCCAGCACATTGCAGACATAGTGCTGGTGGATATCGCCGCCAATGAACACCGTATTGCGCGGTGCCGCCGCGACGATGCTGTCGAGCAGCCGCTGGCGCGCGGCGGGATAGCCGTCCCAGGTGTCGCTGTGAAAGGCTTCCGCGGGCAACGCCTTGTAGTTGCGCCGCGAGAAGATGGTCTGCTGGGCGATCGCGCTCCAGCGGGTCTGGTCGCGCCGGTCCTGCGCCAGCCCTTGCGCGAGCCATTGCTCCTGCGCGCTGCCGAGCATGGTGCGGCGCGGGTCGTTGAGCGCGCTGCACTGGTCCGGCGACACCGAGCCCTTGCGCGGATGCCCGGGCTCACGACAGGCCTGGATATCGCGATACTGCCGGTCGTCCAGCATATGGAAATCGACCAGGCGACCCCAGCGATGCCGCGCATGGATGCGCAGCGCGTCCGGCGTGCCCAGGCCGGCCGTGCCATGGACCAGCGCGCTCGCCCGGATCGGCATGTTCTCGTAGAACGCCTGGTAACCCGCGGTGCGCCGGGCGAGGAAGTCCGCCGCCGGTTCACTGCCCACGCGTGCCGCGTAGTCGTTCTGGACTTCGTGATCGTCCCAGGTGACCAGCCAAGGGCAGGTGCCATGCATGGCCTGCAGCAGCGCATCGCTCTTGTACAGCGCATAGCGGTCGCGGAAGTCCTGCAGGCTGGTTGCCCTGGGCAGGCTGTGCGTGCGCGGCAACTGCGCCGCGCCTGCCACCACCGCGTTCTCGTAGATGTAGTCGCCGAGGAACACCACCAGGTCCAGGTCTTCCTGCCGCATCTGCCGGTACGCCGCATAGTGGCCCTGTTCCCAGCGCTGGCAGGAAGCAAAGGCGAAGCGGACGCGCGGCGCCAGTGTATCGGCCGCCGGCGCGGTGCGGGTGCGCGCGGTAGCGGTCACCGCGTCACCATGCATGAAACGGTAGAAGTACCAGCGGTCCGGGCGCAGCCCGCCGACTTCCACATGGACGGAGTGGCCCAGCTCCGGCAGGGCCTGCGCGTGCCCGCGGCGCACGATCCGCCGGAATCCATCGTCTTCGGCCACTTCCCACTGGACTGTCAGCGCGCCCTGCAATGGGGTGATGCCGCGGGCATCGGCTTGCGCGGTGCCCGGGATGGCCCCGTCGAGCAGGCGGGTCCACAGCACGAATCCGTCGGCAGCGGGCACGCCGCTCGCCACACCAAGCGCGAACAGGTCGCGCTGGCGCAGTGTGGCCGATCGTGCCCAGCGGGGCAGGTGCGTGGCGAGGCCGGCGGCTGCCGTCAGATGAAGGAAGGTTCTTCGTTGCATGCCAGTACGGTGGGTTCAGGCGACCGAGGGCGGTGGAAAGGTTCGATTGTGCCGGACGCCCGCGGCGCCGTGGCCACGTATGAGATGACGTTATCGTCCCGTCGAGGCCGCGTTCGTTGCGGGCTACCGGATCTCACGGATGCAATATTGGATTTCAATTATGAAATCCATGGAACTGAGTCCCTTGAAAATCTCCCGATAAATCAAGGAGATGCACGATCTGGTTGGCATTGGTCCGTTTCTTGCGCAAAGAAGATCGAACGGGCACGCCTCTGGCTCTGCCTGCAAAATTTGCCGTCGCCTGGCTATCGCGTTGCGTTGAAGGGCAGGCGCCCTGGATCTTGAAGAGGAATGCACCGCGATGTACTACGGAAGACACGGAGCCGGCGCGGACAGCCGCGAGCTTGCCGGCGATGACAGCAAGCCGCGTGCTGGACAGAAGCGAGGCGAGCATTGCGAAAGCAATGAGCAGTCGCCATGGCGAACAAACTGGGCTTGGGCGGCTACGACAGGGCACTACGACTGGATGGATTCGCACACCCCATTTGCTCACTACGACTAGCGGCCCGGCGAAGTCTTCATCCTTCTCCTGCTCTCCGATCCATTGACCACGCCGTGCCGTGGTTCATTTCTTTGCGCGCCCCATGGACTACAACCCGATCAAATCCCTGCTGATTGCCAACCGTTCCGAGATCTCGATCCGCGTGATGCGCGCGGCCGCCGAGATGAATGTTCGCACGGTGGCGATCTATTCGAAGGAAGACCGCCTTGCGCTCCATCGCTTCAAGGCTGACGAGAGCTACCTGGTCGGCGAGGGCAAGAAGCCGCTGGCGGCTTACCTCGATATCGACGACATCCTGCGCATCGCCAGGCAGGCGAAGGTCGACGCCATCCATCCGGGCTATGGTTTCCTCTCCGAAAACCCGGAGTTCGCACAGGCGGTGATCGATGCCGGGATCCGCTGGATCGGCCCGTCGCCGGAGGTCATGCGCAAGCTTGGCAACAAGGTGGCGGCGCGCAACGCGGCGATCGAGGCGGGCGTGCCGGTGATGCCGGCAACCGGTCCGCTGCCCCATGACCTGGAAGCGTGCAAGCTACTGGCTGCGGGCATCGGCTACCCGCTGATGCTGAAGGCAAGCTGGGGCGGCGGCGGGCGCGGCATGCGGGCCCTGGAAAGCGAGCAGGACCTCGAGGGCGCGCTCGCCGCGGCCCGGCGCGAGGCGCTGGCCGCGTTCGGCAACGACGAGGTGTATGTCGAAAAGCTGGTGCGCAACGCACGCCATGTCGAGGTACAGGTGCTCGGCGACACGCACGGCAACCTCGTGCATCTTTACGAGCGGGACTGTACCGTGCAGCGGCGCAACCAGAAGGTTGTGGAGCGGGCTCCCGCCCCGTACCTCGACGATGCTGGCCGGGCGGCCCTGTGCGAGGCGGCTCTGCGGCTCATGCGCGCGGTCGGTTACACGCACGCCGGCACGGTCGAATTCCTGATGGATGCGGACGCGGGGCAGTTCTACTTCATCGAGGTCAATCCGCGCATCCAGGTCGAGCACACGGTCACGGAGATGGTCACCGGCATCGATATCGTCAAGGCGCAGATCCGCATCACGGAGGGCGGCCATATCGGCATGACCGAAAACACGTGCAACGCAGACGGTGGCATCGTCGTGCGTGCCGCGGGCGTTCCGGCCCAGGCGGGGATTGCGTTGAACGGCCATGCGCTGCAATGCCGTATCACGACCGAAGACCCGGAGAACGGCTTCCTGCCCGACTATGGCCGGCTCACCGCCTACCGCAGCGCGGCGGGCTTCGGTGTGCGCCTGGACGCCGGCACCGCTTACGGCGGCGCAGTGATCACCCCTTACTACGATTCGCTGTTGGTCAAGGTAACGACCTGGGCGCCCACGGCCGCCGAGTCGATCCGGCGCATGGACCGCGCGCTGCGCGAGTTCCGCATTCGCGGTGTCGCTTCAAACCTGCAGTTCCTCGAAAACGTCATCAACCATCCCGCCTTCCGGTCCGGCGACGTCACCACGCGGTTTATCGACCTGACGCCGGAGCTGCTGGCATTCACCAAGCGGCTGGACCGCGCCACCAAGTTGCTGCGCTACCTGGGCGAGGTCAGCGTTAACGGCCACCCGGAAATGAGCGGCCGCACGCTGCCGTCGTTGCCGCTGCCCAAACCGGTGCTGCCCGCCGTGGACAACAGCGGCCCGCTGCCCTATGGCACGCGCGACCGGCTGCGCGAGCTCGGCGCGGAAAAGTTCTCGCAGTGGATGCTCGACCAGAAGCAGGTGCTGCTGACCGACACGACCATGCGCGACGCGCACCAGTCGCTGTTCGCCACGCGCATGCGCACCGCGGACATGCTGCCGATCGCGCCGTTCTACGCGCGCGAGCTGTCGCAGCTGTTCTCGCTGGAATGCTGGGGCGGCGCCACCTTCGACGTGGCGCTGCGCTTCCTCAAGGAGGATCCGTGGCAACGCCTTGAGCAGTTGCGCGAGCGCGTGCCCAACGTGCTGTTCCAGATGCTGCTGCGTGGTTCGAACGCCGTCGGCTACACCAATTACGCGGACAACGTGGTGCGCTTCTTTGTGCGCCAGGCCGCCAGCGCCGGCGTGGACGTGTTCCGCGTGTTCGATTCGCTGAACTGGGTGCGCAATATGCGTGTGGCGATCGATGCCGTCGGCGAAAGCGGCGCGCTGTGCGAAGGCGCGATCTGCTATACCGGCGACCTGTTCGACAAGTCGCGCGCCAAGTACGACCTGAAGTATTACGTCGGTATCGCCCGCGAACTGCAGCGCGCCGGCGTGCACGTGCTGGGCATCAAGGACATGGCGGGTATCTGCCGTCCGCAGGCCGCGGCTGCGCTGGTCAAGGCACTCAAGGAAGAAACCGGACTGCCCGTGCATTTCCATACGCACGACACCAGCGGCATCTCGGCCGCATCCGCACTGGCTGCCATCGAGGCCGGCTGCGATGCCGTGGACGGCGCGCTCGATGCGATGAGCGGGCTCACCTCCCAGCCTAACCTGTCGAGCATTGTCGCGGCCCTGGCGGGCAGCGAACGCGATCCCGGACTCAGTCTGGAGCGCCTGCATGAGGCGTCGATGTACTGGGAAGGGGTGCGTCGTTACTACGCGCCGTTCGAATCCGAAATCCGCGCCGGCACGGCCGACGTGTACCGTCACGAAATGCCGGGCGGCCAGTACACCAACCTGCGCGAGCAGGCCCGCTCGCTCGGTATCGAGCATCGCTGGACCGAGGTGTCGCGCGCCTACGCCGATGTCAACCACTTGTTTGGCGATATCGTCAAGGTGACGCCCACGTCCAAGGTAGTGGGAGATATGGCATTGATGATGGTGGCCAATGACCTGACCGCCACCGATGTGTCCGATCCGGCCAAGGAGATTGCATTTCCTGAATCGGTGGTTTCGTTGTTCAAGGGTGAACTGGGCTTCCCGCCTGACGGCTTCCCCGCGGAGCTCTCGCGCAAGGTGCTCCGGGGTGAGCCGCCCGCGCCTTACCGGCCCGGGGACCAGATTCCGGCAGTCGATCTCGATGCGGCGCGCGCCGCGGGCGAAGCGGCCTGCGAGCAGGCCCTCGACGACCGGCAGCTGGCTTCGTACCTGATGTATCCGAAACAGGCCATCGAGTACCACGCGCATGTGCGCGCCTATAGCGATACTTCGGTGCTGCCCACGCCGGCATTCCTGTACGGCGTGCAGCCGCAGGAGGAGGTGGCCATCGACATCGCGGCGGGCAAGACCCTGCTGGTCTCCCTGCAAGGCACGCATCCTGATGCCGAAGAGGGCGTCATCAAGGTCCAGTTTGAACTGAACGGACAATCGCGCACAACCTTGGTCGAGCAGCGCAGCACCACGCATGCGACGGTGGTGCGCAGCAGCCGTCCGATTGCCGAGCCCGGCAATCCGCTGCATATCGCCGCGCCCATGCCGGGCTCGATCGTGACGGTGGCGGTCCAGCCGGGACAGCGCGTGGCTGCGGGTACGACGCTGATGGCGCTGGAGGCGATGAAGATGGAAACCCACATCCCGGCGGATCGCGACTGCGAAATCGCCGCGGTGCATGTGAAACAGGGGGACCGTGTGGCCGCGAAGGATCTGCTGATCGAGTTGAAGCCTGCGGATTGATGTCGGTATGCTTCGCGCGCACAGCGAATCGCAGGGGGCTGGCAAGCTGGCAGCCTCCCGTCCGTTCGGGACCGGAGGCCGCAATGGGCCTGATCCTTTTTACCTGGCTTGTGTGGGAGCGGAGCGCACGACAGGTGTGCGCCGATATGTTGTCCAGAGCTTTTGCATGATGGATTCCGGAGGCGCCGTTGACTCGAAGCCTGCGACGTTCTCGAAGATACCGAGAACGTGATTTCTGAAAGAGGCAAGATCTGTCAGAGGGCCGGGTGGAGTGAGAGATAGATCGACAATGGTATGCAACTGCTCACTCGATAGTTCAGCAATGGCAGACCACATGTCGTCAGACGCGGAGTCGGGTTGGGCGGGTTGGCAGAGCATGCTTCTCGTTGGGGAGCGTGATGGGGCGACGTCGCGCAGGCTAGTCCCTGAGAGCCCTTGTTCTCCAGGCGACACGGGGGCTCATCCCGCGCGAAGCTCTACACCAGCATGAGCCAGCGCATGAGAGAGGACTGGCTCCCATTTAGTGCCAAGCGGTGTCAAGGGCAGGCGCAACGCGCCCTCGATTCGACCCATCCTGGCTAGCGCCCACTTCACGGGAATCGGATTCGACTGGACAAACATGGCTTGATTCAGGAGGTAGATCTTCCTGGAGATGAGCCTCACCATGGCTACATCCCCATTCATGGCGGCATCACAGAGCTCCCGCATCAAGCGGGGAACGACGTTGGCAGTAACGGAGATATTTCCCTTTGCCCCGAGCAAGATCAGCGCAGCCGCAGTCTCATCGTCGCCGCTATATACGGAGAACGTCTCAGGCAACGTATGAATGAGTCTGGCGCCACGAGCGACATCTCCGGTGGCGTCCTTAAGCCCTACGATTCCAGGCACCTCGGCAAGCCGCTGAATCGTATCGTCGGCTAAATCAACGCCGGTGCGTCCTGGCACGTTGTACACAATGAGTGGAATGTCAACATTCTCCGCAAGCTTGCGGTAATGCTGGAAGAGTCCCTCTTGTGTCGGTTTGTTGTAATAGGGGGTAACCGAGAGGGCGGCGCTGGCTCCCACGCTCTTCGCATACCTGGTCAGATCAAGTGCTTCGCTGGTCGAGTTTGCGCCGGTGCCTGCGATGACAGGCAATCGCCCCGCAGCGTATGTCACCACTTCGCGTATCGTCGTGCAGTGTTCATCCATGTCGAGGGTCGGTGACTCACCTGTGGACCCCATTACGACCAATGCCGATGTACCTTCGTTGACATGCCAGTCAACCAGAGCTCGAAGCCTGGGAATATCCAGCATCCCGTTGTCATTCATCGGCGTAACTAACGCAGGGATGCTGCCTGTGATGTGACCGCGATTGGGCATGGGTTCGTCAGCGCGAGCGTTCATGAATTTCCTCCAGGCGTTAGATTGGGCACACTCCCATTGAATGTTTAGCGTACGCTGAACGTCCGGCAGAGAACAGCATCAGGCGATCGCCGAAATTGCATATCAGAGGGGCGCTCGGCGAAATCAAACGATTTGGCGCGGCACGCATCCCTCCGTCGCGCGCGGGAAAACTGGTATGGTGGTTTGATCGCCAGCTGGTACTACTCTTATGGCCAGGCGTGCGCTAGCCTGCGTAAAGCAGGCAGCGGAGCCACGTGGGCGGATCGGGTGCGAGCTTGTGCGTGATCCTGGCTTAATGACCGTAGGCGGCTGTCAGTCGTCCAAGGGTGACGAGGGCCTTTTGGGAGCGAGCATCCCATGTATGCCCGTAGTTCAGGCGCAAGCAGTTCCGGAATTCCTGCTTGGCGGAAAAGATTGGACCTGGTGCCGGGCTGATCCCCAGCGACAGCGCCTGGCGGTGGATAGCAAGGGCATCAACGTGTCGGGGGAGTTCGACCCACAGCAGGTATCCCCCAGCCGGGCGAGTTGCTTTTGTCCCAGCCGGAAAATGCTCGCTGATCGTCTGCAGGAAGCAGCTTTGCTGAGTGTTCAAAGTCTGGCGAAGGCGCCGGAGGTGTTTGTCGAATCCCCCTTTTTCGAGATAAGAACCGATGGCCTCTTGAGCTGGCGCGGATGAAGCCAACGTTGTCACCAGCTTAAGGCGCGCAACCTTGCGTGCGAACTTGCCGGGGGCAGTCCAGCCGATGCGGTATCCCGGTGCCAGGCATTTGGAGAAGGACGAGCAGTGCATCACGATTCCGGCCGTGTCGAATGCCTTGGCCGGCTTGGGGCGGTTGGCCCCGAAGTACAGTTCGCCGAACACGTCATCCTCAATGAGCGGGACGCCATATCGTGTGAGCAACTCGACCAATGCGCGCTTCTTTTCGTCCGGCATGAGGCTGCCGAGCGGATTCTGGAAGTTTGTCATGAGCCAGCAAGCCTTGGGTCTGTGCCGCTCCAAGGCTTGCTGCAAGGCGTCGAGTTCGACGCCTTCGCGTGGATGAGTTGTGACTTCGATGGCATGAAGGCCCAGGCGCCCCAGCGCCTGCAAGGCCGGAGAGAACGTGGGGGACTCCACGACAACGGCGTCGCCAGGGCGGGTTACCGCACTCAGGCACAGATTAAGCGCTTCCAGCGCGCCGTTGGTGATGACGATGTCGTTGGTATGGATCTGCAGGCCATCAGCCAGGTAACGAAGCGCAATCTGACGTCGAAGGCGTGCGCTCCCAGGCGTCAGGTCATCAACGCTGCTCCACGGATCCAGTTTCTTTACGCTGGAGGCGAAGATCTGGCCTAGCCGCGTCATCGGAAAGTGCAGTGGGCTGGGAAACGCCGAGCCAAAGGGCACGAGATCTCTTGCCAGGCTGGACTCCATGACCTCAAAGACACGCTCGCTGACATCCAGGGACACCGCCTCGCCAAGCGGTCGCGGTGCGGTCTCCGGCTGCGGAAGAATTGCGGTGTCTCCTGCGGCGACGAAATACCCGGAACGATGCCGGGCACGAACGAGCCCCTGCGCCTCTAGCCGGTAGTAAGCCTGAAAGACAGTCGACTGGCTGATTCCACGACTTTCACTACAGTGCCGGACGGACGGCAGCCGGTCGCCGGGCCTGAGAACACCCTTGCGGATAGACTCCGCAATGTCGGACGCAAGGGTTTCATATCGCTTCATGCTGCTCATCTGAATTCGTATGCTGCGGGAGACTGCCGGGAGTGGCGTTTGACGTGTGTACAGCGTATCAGATGTTCGCGGTAGCGCGTCTTGCACGAACTGGATCGGGTCATCCTCATCGGGCCGCCATGAAAGTTCCATATCAGCGATCGCGATCCTTGAATCTGCTCCGCTCTTTTTCCCCGCATCTGCGTCTTCCGCCTGGTGAAATGACCGCATAGCATAGTCGCGTATCGTCCGCCGACAAACGGCTGACATTCGTCCCGGCAGAGAGCGCAGAAGTTCATGAATCCCACAGGTTTGCTATTGGCTACTTTCGTTCTATCGATCGTAGGCCTCTTTTCCTTCATATGGTCACTGCGGCGCGGCCTGTTTGACATTGACACCAACGCCGCGAAAGTCATCTTCTCGGCCAATGAGATTGGCGTTCCTGAGGAACCCGCAGCCGATCCGGCACAGCATGATGCCCTCGAGCGCAATGTGGGGCGCCGCAATCATGTCACTGGGGTTTCCAGGGAAGACCTGGCCTTGCGCGAGAGCGCGGACCGGTCGAGCGCCTTTCCGGCGTTCGTCATGTTGATGTCCTCGGTGGTGTGGCTAATTGTCGCGTCTGCAGCGGGTCTGCTCAGCTCGATGAAACTTCACTGGCCTGACCTGCTGACAGACAGCGCATGGTTGTCGTTCGGGCGCCTGCGCACCATTCACCTGAATGCCGTCGCTTACGGATGGGCGCCGATGGGGCTGCTTGGCCTTGCGATCTGGATGATGCCGCGCCTGCTGCGTACGCCCCTGGTTGGCGGGCGCTTTGCGATCTTTGGCGCGATTGTCTGGAATGCCGGGGTGGTGGCGGGCCTTGGTGCCATTGCTGCAGGGCTGAGCGCCGGGATGGAGTGGCTGGAAATCCCATGGCAGATCGGCGGCTTGTTCGCGGTCGGCGGAATGATGATTGGCCTGCCGCTCGTTTTCATGCTGCAACGTCGGAACGTACATCATCTCTACGTTTCGGTCTGGTATATGGGAGCGGCCCTCTTTTGGTTCCCCGTTCTCTATATCGTAGCCAAGATCCCAGGCGTCCACTTCGGGGTAGAGCAGGCGACGATGAATTGGTGGTTTGGCCATAACGTGCTTGGCCTCTTCTACACGCCGCTGTCTCTCGCAACCATCTACTACCTGTTGCCAAAGGTCATTGGCAAGCCAGTCCAATCGTACAACTTGTCACTGCTCGGCTTCTGGACCCTTGCATTCTTCTATGGTCAAGTGGGCGCCCACCATCTGATTGGCGGCCCGGTTCCTGAGTGGCTCATCACCCTGTCCATTGTGCAGAGTGTGATGATGATCATCCCGGTGGTCTCCTTCTCGTTGAACCAGCACCTGACTTTGAAGGGGAACTTCGGGGCGCTGCGTCATTCGCCAACCCTGCGCTTCATCGTCTTTGGCGCGATCATGTACACGTTGGCGTCGTTGCAGGGCAGTTTTGAGGCGCTGCGGAGTTTCAACGCCGTTACGCATTTCACCCATTTCACCGTGGCTCACGCCCACCTGGGTATGTACGGGTTCGTGTCGATGGTTATCTTTGGCGGTGTCTATTTCGCACTGCCGCGGATCCTGGACACCCGCTGGCCGCATCCCAGGCTGATTGCGTTGCATTTTTGGCTCGTGGTGGCCGGGTTCACCGTCTACATGGTTACGCTAAGCACCGGCGGCGTCCTGCAGGGACTGTCGCTGTTGAGCCCGGACAAGCCGTTCCTCGAATCGGTGACGGTCACGCTACCGTGGCTATACGGCCGCTCAATCGGTGGTGCATTAATGACGCTCGGACACCTCGTGTTTGCCACGCATATGGTCTTGTTCGCGCTTCCGTCCGGTGTCACGCAGAACGAGCAGAAACCCCTGCATTCGGCAGCATAGATATGGAAAACGAACTGAAACTGGTGGGCGGGGCAATGGTGACGCTGTCGCTCGCCACCGCGGCGATGGTGGTCACGCCGTTCCTGCAACTGAAGGATGTGCCTGCTCCTAAGGACCTGAAGCCATATACCAGCGCCGAACTGCGTGGCAGGGAAGTCTATATGGCGAACGGCTGCATCGCCTGCCATACGCAGCAGCCCAGCAGCACTGGCGCCGGCCGCGCTGATGCCAGGCGAGGCTGGGGGCGCCCCTCCGTAGCGGCAGACTATCACTACGACGATCCCCCGCTCCTTGGAACAATGCGTACGGGGCCTGACCTGTTCAACATTGGCGCCAGGCAGCCCAGCGCCGACTGGCATCTCGGGCATTTGTTTCAGCCGAGGGCGTATGTGCCGGAAAGCATCATGCCGGCCTATCGCTTCCTGTTCGAGGTCAAGGACGAGTCTGCGGTCGCGAAGGGTGAGCGCGTGGTGTCCTTGCCGCCGGGCGTTGCGCCATATGACAAGGTGGTGGTCGCCCGTCCTGAGGCGATGGACCTGGTTGCCTATCTGCAATCCCTGAACCACACATACGCTGTGCTCACGCCGGAAGATGCTGCGAACGCAACCAGGATAAAGCCCCCTGCGGCCAGTTCGGAGCACGCGAAGTGAAAGAGGTTATGCAATGACGTCTGAAGATATCCGCCGCGGCGAGCATTCCGATCCGCATGAGCAATACAATCCGGTGCCACGCGTGGTATTGGGCCTGGTCTGCGGCATGGTCTTGTGGGCTGTCGGCTATATTCTCATCGCTCGTCCTGATGAGAGCAGCGCGTTAGGTGACCAGCGGCCTGCGTCGGCACTCGTCGGAACTGGAGGCAAGTCCACTGGTCGTGCTGATGGCGCACAGGTGTTTGCTGCCAACTGCCAGGCCTGCCACCAGGCAAACGGGCAGGGCCTGCCCGGTGTCTTTCCGCCGCTGGCAGGCTCGCCATGGGTCACCGGTGACCCCGGGCCGTTGGTACAGCTCGTCCTGCACGGGATGACCGGTGAAATTGAAGTCCTGGGCAAGACCTATAGCGGCTCGATGCCGGCGTTCGGTGCGCAACTCTCGGATAATGAGCTCGTTGCGGTCCTGAGCTACGTCCGGTCTAACTGGGGCAATAGCGCTCCGCCGGTCGAACCAGATGCGTTGGCTGCTGCGCGGCAGCTATCGGCTGACCAGAAGGCCCCATGGAACGGGGCGGCCGGGCTACGCGCCTTCGTCGCCAGTAAAGGCGGGCAGGGTGAGGCCAGGTGAACCAGGCGGTCTCGAAGCCCGGGTTGTCAGGAACGATCGTCGCGCTGCTCGCGGTGATTGTTCTGGGTATCGCTGCGTACTGGGCGACGACGGCTGGTTTTTCGGCTGTCACCAGTGACGGACTTCGCCGAATCGAGATCGCCCGCGCACCGCGGGACTTGCCTCCCGTGCAGCTGGTCGACCAGGACGGCTCAACCTTCAGCTTATCAGCGCTCGACAGGGGAGGCCGACAGCTCACGCTTGTCCTGTGGGTATACATTGAGTGCCAGACTGTCTGCCGCTCGACGCTGGCCGAGTTCTCCTACCTGCAACAGCAACTGAAGGCAAGAGGGCTTGATGACCAGGTCAGGCTCCTCACGCTGAGCTTTGATCCAAGGCGGGACACGCAGGCTGTGCTGGCCGCTGCCGCGCGCAGAATGCAGGCCAATGCCCCGGATTGGCGCTTTGCCACGGTCACGGATCCCGCCGACATCAAGGCAGCGTTGCGTGAGTTTGGCATCGTTGTCCTGCCCGACGGACTTGGAGGTTACTCCCACAATACTGCGCTATTCCTGGTGGATGCGAGCGGACACCTTGTCCGTGCCTACGATGTTGCCCGACCGGATCTCGTCCTGGCCGAGATTGCCTCCGCACTCAAGGGGTGACCGCGCTATGCATGCCCGGCTTCTGCTGTGGTTGCCCGGCATGTTGCTCAGCGCCGCAGCACTACTGCGCCCATGGCTGGAAGCGTCGATGGCGCGGCACATGGCGATAGAGTTACCAATATTGTTTGCAGTCGGGTTTCATGCCGCAGTCCTGTGCCGGGCACCAATGCGCCATGCGTTGGTGCGCTGGAATGCCTTCGGGATTCCCGGTCTTACCGCCTCAGCGTTGATTCTGGGCTATTGGATGCTACCCGTGGCATTAGACAGTGCGGTCCTCAGTCCGAGTGCGGGCATGGGCGAGGTCGTCAGTATGGTCCTGGCCGGAGTGCTTGCCGGGCTATCTTGGCGTAGTGCCGGCATCATCGTGCAGGCGTTCTTTGTGCTTAACTGGGCGTGGATGACATTTGTCGCGGGCATGCTATACCACTCGACGCCTGACCAGCTCTGTAGTGTCTATCTTTCCAATCAGCAGGAGTCGGCCGGCTTGGCCATGATGGCACTTGCCGCAGCTGTCCTGATGGTTTGGCTGTTCAAGGCTTTCCGGAGGCACCCCCGCCAATTCGAGGAAGCGCCCTGGCTTTGAAGGAAGAGCCGCCTTCGCGCAAATGGCTGGGCTCTCTGCATTATCTGTTTCAGTTCTGCAACTTTCTCCGGCAGGGAGGTCGCTGCAAAAAGAATCCCCCGAGGCTGTTACTCGGGGGAGTGCTGGTTTGTGGCCGGGGACGCTGAGCGCCAACCACTGTGTTCTATTGGGGACGCTTCTGTAGTTGCTTACATACTGCCGTCAACCAGTCCATCGCGGTTGGTGATTCACGCGCCATCGGTGAACCCGTCTCGCCTGTCCGTGACTCTCGCCCCATCTGAATAGACGTCAAACTTTGTGGCCTTCCCTCCATCGGTATAAGGATCTCGCGGCCCCATCACGCTAGCGCCGTCGGTGTAGACATCTCGCGCGCCGATGCCGGCATAGGCCACCCCGGCGCTAAGCGCCGCACCCGCCGCAGCGAGCAATAAGACTGTCTTTACCATTTTTTTCACCTCCTATTCAGGTGGTTCAAGAACCCCGAAGCGGATTCATTTCGCTCCAGTTTGTGCGCCGCAACTTCGTACGCTTCAATGTATGCCCTGACGGCAAGCGCATGAATAAGGGGTTGGTCCGAAAAGAGGCTAGGGGATTGCCCTATTCGATAGGGAAGCGCGAACTCGCCCTCTTGGGCCGAGCCCGGATTCTGGCCAAAGACCCGAAACCCGGCACGACAGCGCTCGTATGGAATTTGGCGTCGAACCCGGACGGTATGGCGCATCGAATCCGTCCGGCTACGCTTACCGCGCAGGGGAGTTCTGACGTAGATTCATAGTAGTCTTGCGGCACCATGGTTTCGCAGCACTTCGTCTGGCACGGATTCGGTGCAAATACGTGATTTGCCACAGGTGCGTCGGATACGAACTTTCGCAAGAGTATTGTCATTGCGGCTAACGAGAAAAAGACCTGATGTGCCAGGGGCTGTCCCAGGATTTGAAGCGAGCAATGGTAATCATTACGCGAAACTCGAAGCTCCGCCTCTTTATCCACACTGGATTGGTCGCATTGGCGTATTTCGCATGTGCAAAGTTGGGACTGGCTTATGCGGTAGTTGGCGGTGCAGTGTCCCTGGTGTGGCCTTCCAGCGGCATCGCCCTTGTTGCGCTGCTCGTGATGGGCTTCGCAGTTGCCCCCGGCATTGCCATTGGTTCCGTTTTGGCCAACATGTCGGTGGGCGTGCCGCTACCGGTGGCTGCGGTGATTGGCCTCGGCGCAACGGCTGCAGCCTTGACGGCTTCAATATTGTTGAAGCGGGTAGCCCGATTCCAGATCACCCTGGATCGCATCAAGGACGTGATTGCCTTCATCATCCTTGCTGCGACGGTCAGCACGGCAGTGAGTGCGCTGATTGGTGCGACCGCCCTCGTTGGAGGGGGCCTGGTGCCAGTCACCGAGTACGGCGCAGCCCTTCTCGAATGGTGGCTCGGTGACATGATGGGGGTGCTCGTGGTGGCCCCGCCGCTGCTCAGCTTGCTCACGCATCGGAACCCGATCCGCTCCGCAAAGCAGACCGTGGAAGCGTGCGGACTGACAGTTGCGATCTTCTGGGTGAGTTACCTCATCTTCGGCGCCACCGAACTTTCCGGGCACGGCTACTATCCGGCGGCCCTCGCGATTTTTCCGTTCACTATCTGGGCGGCTCTGCGCTTCGATCACCTGGGCACCTGCCTCTCAACCTTGCTGGTCTCAATCGTGGCCATCTGGGGCACCACGAACGGCACCGGTCCCTTTGCCGCCGAATCTCCGGTGGACAGCCTCGTGAGATGGTGCGCCTTCGCGAATGTCGTGGCAGTCACCGGACTGCTGCTGGTGGCGGCACATGCCCAGGAGAAGCGCATCCATAGCCTCCTGCTCGCATCCCACGTCGAGTTGGAGCGGCGCGTGCAAGAGCGAACCCAGGACCTGGAACGAGCAAACAAGGAGCTGAAGCAGGAGATGGCGCGACGTCGTCGGCTGGAAGCAGAACTGATCCGAATCGGCGATCAGCAGCAAAGACTCATCGGCCGGGAACTGCATGACGGACTCGGGCAGCACCTTACCAGTCTGGGCTTCTACTGCACCACCTTGAATCAGGAACTACAGAGGCATAGCCATCCAGCCGCCGCGGAGGCGGCGACCATCGTCGAACTGGTGAAGCAGGCGTCCCAGATGACTCGCAAGATTGCCCATGGGCTGGACCCGGTCGCCATGGAACCTGGTGGCCTTACGGTCGCCTTGCAAGGGCTGGCACAGACGACCCGCTCGCTGAATGGCATTGACTGCGCGCTGCGCATCGAGTCAGATGTGGACGTACTGGATCCGCCGATGCAGATCAACCTTTACCGTGCGGCACAGGAAGCCGTCAATAACGCGCTGAAATATAGCCATGGCCGCCATATCTGGATCGACCTGGAGCGTGAAGGTGGAATGCAGAGGCTTTCCATCAGTGACGACGGGGTGGGGGTCGACCCGGAACAAATGGAGCGTGCCTCGGGACTGGGACTTCACAACCTGCGTCACCGGGCGAGCCTCCTGGGCGGCTCTTGCACGGTCACCCGCAATGCTTTGGGTGGCACCACGGTTGCCATCAGCTATCCGATACCGGAGAGTCCAGGGAATGAAAGGGAAGCCATCTAGCCTGGGCCGCGCGACCCAGATCCTGATCGTGGATGACCACCCCATCATCCGGGAGGGGTTAGCCCACTTGCTGAATATGCATGAGGATCTGCACGTCTGCTGTGCGGCCGCCAGTGCCGAAGAAGCCATGGCGGCGGTGGCGTGCCAGCCTGACCTGGCCATTGTGGACCTCAGCCTGCACTCGAACTCCGGCCTGGATCTTGTCAAGACGCTCCGGCAACATTATCCGAAGCTGGCAATCCTCGTCCTCAGCATGCATGACGAAACCCTGTTTGCCGAACGCGCACTGCGGGCAGGCGCAAACGGGTATCTGATGAAACTCGAGGCCACGGAGCATATTTTGAACGCCATCCGCGAGGTGCTGGCAGGTAATGTTTACCTGAGCGCCGCCATGCATGAGAGGTTGGCGCGGGCTCTGACGGTTCCCAAGCAAATCCCGACGGGCTCGATCGCGAGCCTTTCGGAACGGGAATTCGAGGTCCTGCACCTGATCGGACTCGGCTTCAGCACCCGCGAGATCGCCGGGAAACTGAATCGGAGCATCAAGACCATCGAGGCACATCAGGCCAATATCAAGGAAAAGCTGGATATTTGTAACGGCAAGGAACTGATGCGCTTCGCCATTCAGTGGATCGAGAGCCAATAGGGGTCTACCGGATAGGCAATGTCCTGGAGACTTTCTGCCGGGCACCAGGGTCAGGCGTGAATCATGACCCGATCGCGGCGCATGAATGCGCTCGCGGCGTCGACCAGTGCCGCGAGGACGAGCATGGCGATGATGACCGTGCAGGCCTGCGCCAGATGAAAGAGGGAGAGCTCGAAGTACAGCATCTGCCCAAGCCCGCCAGCGCCGACGAAGCCCAGGATCGCCGCCATGCGGATATTTGTCTCCCATCGATACAGGGTGTAGGCGAGGAACTGCGGTTGGACACAGGGGAGCGTGCCATACAGGAAGGCCAGGGCGGGGGGCGCCCCGGTTGCCAGCAGCGCCTGTGCCGGCGCCGCCGGCGCATTCTCCAGTGCTTCGGCGAACAGGCGGCCAAGCACGCCGGCGGTGTGCAAGGCCAGGGCAAGGGTGCCGGCGAATGGTCCGAGGCCCACGGCCAGCACGGTGAGGACCGCCCACACCAGCTCGGGCACCGAGCGCAACAGGTTCAGCACCAGCCGCGACAGCGCCTTGAGCGCAGCGCCATGACGGCCGGAGGCAGGTAACGCCAGGCCCAGGCCAAGGACCGCCGCGCACAAGGTGCCAACGGCAGACATTGCAAGCGTTTCGAGCATACCCCTGGCTGTCCTGGCAAGAAGGCCAGCCGACAGGTCAGGGGGAAAGAAGGATTGCATGAAGCGCAGCATCTCGCCGGCCGCGTCCATGGAGAGAAGCCGGCCAAGATTGAGCGAGAGATAAGCGAAACTGGCCGACACCACCAGCACTACGGCGATCAGGGTGAACAGGCAGCTCAAGCAGAGCTGGGCGGCCTTGGTCTTGTTCGCCATGATTTACGCCAGCAGTTTGCGCAGCCGGGCGCTGATTGCGTCCGCCAGCAGGACCAGCAGCAGGAAGACAAGCAGGATGGTCGCGGCTTCACCGCCATTGAGCAGTTTCATCGCCTGGTCCATCAATTGGCCGAGCCCACCGGCGCCGACGAAGCCCATCACCACCGAAGCCCGGATCGCGCACTCCCAGCGATAGACCGTGTAGGAAACCAGCTCCTGCGCCGCGTTCGGCAGCAGCCCGTAGAGCAGCGCCACCACGCGCCCGCTGCCGCCGGCGAGGAGCGCGTCCACCGCGCGCCGGTCGCTGGACTCGAGGATTTCCGCATAGACCTTCGCCAGCATGCCGCCATAGGTGATGGCAAGTGCCAACACGCCGGCCGCTGGCCCCAGCCCCAGCGCGCGCACGAAGAGCAGGGCCCAGACCAGTTCGGGCACCCCGCGCAGAAGGAGCACAAGGGCGCGCACGCCGACGCGCAATGCCATGCGCGGCTTGCGGGCGGGACCAGGTCCGATGCGGGAGATCGACAGGCTGTTCGTCATCGCTACGGCCAGCGGCGTGGCAACGGCGAAGGCGAGGGCAATTCCCGCAGTGGCGATCGCCAGTGTCTCCAGCGTGGCCTTGACCACGTAGCCGAGAAACTCGGCCGAAACCTCAGGGGGCAGAAAGTTGCGCAAAAAGCGCCCCATCACCGTCAGGTTTCCGGCCTCGAACAGCGCCGATGGACTGAACTGGGAAAGCCTCAGCAAGGGCCACAGCAGAAGCAGCGCAACGACCAGGCCATTCGCCCGGCGCAGCGCCTGCGGATCGCGCGGGTGAGCGGTCATCGGCATGCCGACCTGGGCCGGTCGCCGCCAGTCGATCCGGCGGCCATGAGCAGCGGCTCGCGGCCGTGCACCGGAGGCGTGTCGCTTTCGGAGGCATAAAGCTCCCGCAGCAGCGCATCGGTGACGCGTTCGGCCGGCAGGTCGAAGGCGATCGCGCCTGCCCTGAGCCCGACGATGCGGGGAAACCAGCGCAAGGCCAGATCCACCGCGTGCAGGCTGGCGACCAGGGTCGCTGTGCGCGTCGCCGCTTCCTTGCTCAGCTCGGCCAGAGTGAGGTTGGCCAGCGAAGGGTCCATCGCCGAGACGGGTTCGTCCGCCAGGATCAGCTCCGGGCGCTGATATAGCACGCGGGCGACGCCTACGCGCTGGAGCTGGCCCCCGGACAGTTGATCGCAACGGTCGAACAGGCGGTCGGCAAGATCGAGGCGGGCGAGCTGTTCGGTGGCGCCGGCAAGGTCAGCCGGGTAGGCCAGGGACAGCATCGACTTCCATCCTGGCCAGACGCCGAGGCGGCCGGCCAGGATGGCGGTGACGACGCGCTGCCGCGGTGGCATTGGCGGCGCCTGGTGCACCATGCCGATAGTGCAGCGCAAGCGCCGCAGGCGTGCGGCGGACAGCGCCCAGGGGCTTTGCTCCAGCACCTCGACGCGGCCCTCGCTTGGCCGCAGCGCTGTTGCCAGCAAACGCAGCAAGGAAGTCTTGCCGGCCCCCGACGGGCCGATGACGGCGATGCGTTCGCCGCGGTCCCCGGCAAGCGTCAGCTGGCTGAGCGCGCGCTGTCCGTTAGGGAAGCTGATGCTGGCGGTATCGACGCGGAAGCTCACTTGATCAGGCCCGCGCCGCGAGCCGCAGCCTCGATGCCCGCGTAGTTCTCCGGCCGGGTGGTGATGTATTTGGACGTCCGCTGCAATGCCATGATCTCCCGCTGTTCAGGGTTGCCCGGGTCCAGCCGGAGGAAGGCGTCGGTCAGCTTCTGGCGCAAGGCCGGATCGAGACCGCCGCGTACGGTCCAGTTGTAGTCGTAATACGGCGGCGTGACGGCGAACACCCTGACCTTGTCGGGATCGACCTTCTTCTGCTCCACCAGCTTGTCCCAGACCGAGGCATTGAGGACGCCGGCGTCGGCCCGGCCGGCCTGGACGTAGGCGACCGTCGCATCGTGGGCGCCCGAATAGGCGACGGTCTTGAAGTCCTTGTCCGGATCGATGCCGGCCTGCAACAGGAAATGCCGCGGCATCAGGTGGCCGGAAGTCGAGGACGGCGCACCGAAGGCGAAGGTGCGGCCCTTCAGGTCCGCCAGGGACTTGATTGTCTTGTCGGCGGTGATGAATTTACTGGTGAAGGCGGCATCTTCCTGCCGCTGGACGATGGGGATGGTCGCCCCCTTCGTGCGAATCTTGCTCTGCACGTAGGTAAAACCGCCCAGCCAGGCCATGTCGATCTTGCCCGTTGCCAGCGACTCCACCACGGCAGCGTAGTCCGTGACCGGCACGAACTCCACCTTCATGCCGGTTTCCTTCTCCAGGTATTTGCCCAGCGGCGCGAACTTGCGCTGCAATTCGGTCGGTGCCTCATCGGGGATGGCCGACACCTTGAGCACCGTTTGGGCGCTCGCAAGACCGGCCAGGCCCAACAGGCCAAGCATGGAAAGGCGCTTCAGGGTGCGCGAGAGAACAGGGAACATGGTGGTGGAGGATTCAGGGGTTGGCACGGTGGGGACGGGCGGTCGTCGCTGGTCGCCATGCCGGACCAGCAGCGCCGACGGGGCCGGGAAGTCCCTCGAGTTGCCTTGGATTCACGAGGATCTCCGACAGCACACCGGGTGTCCGCAATCTCCGACATTCGTTGTCTCGTTCACGGCGGGCATGCGGCTTGTGCTTGTTTCAGGGCGTCGGCGACAAGTTTAATCACTTCCGCCTGTTCCCGCGCCGGTGCGAACAGCGGCGCCCGGCGCGCAACCTGCTCCCGCAGGCGGGCCAGAAAGCCGGCATCCCGGCTGACCCGCTCGACCAGGAGCGCCAGTTGCCGGGCGTCGCCCGCGGGGAAATACCCGTCATAGTCGGAGCCCAGCATGCCGATATTGCCCGGGATGCGGCTGGCCAGCACCGGCACACCGCTGCTTACGGCCTCGACGATGACGTTGGCGCCGCCTTCCATCACGCTCGAGATCACCATCGCCTGCGCTTGCCGGATGCGCCGGCGCGTCTCGGCGTGCGGCAGGCTGGCCAGCCAGACGTAGCGCTGCACCGCCGGCCAGGGGCGCGCTTGCAGAGCCTGCGCCGCTTGCCTGTATTCATCGTCAAGGGCGCCGCCTACGTGGATGAGCCGCACGCGCGAATCGTCGGGGAGCAGTTCCAGCGCCCGCATGGGGGTCAGAGGGTCCTTTTCGGCCCGCATGTGGCCCACCATTACGATGTCAAAGGTGACACCACCGGGTGGTCCCGGCGCGGATGCCGGAGCCGACTGGTAAATCACACGGCACTTGGCGCGATGCCGGGGAGACAGTTCGGCTGGCCCTTCGTCCTGCAGCACCACCAGGTGGGTGGCGAGGTCGAGGGAGCGCCGGGCGGATTCGTCGCAGTGGATGTCGCGATAGAGGTCGGTCCCGGTCAGCACCGCCACCAGCGGACGGTCCGGGCAGGCCGCGGCAAACCTTGCGATACTGTCGGCCGACCGCCGGGCGTGCAAGGCGATCATGCCGTCGGGCAGGGCGGCGCGCTCGCCGCCCGACGGCCACTCCGCGGCCAGCAGGACATCGTAGTCGGCGCGCAGAAAGCGGGACCAGCGGCTGGCGGTCTGCCAGTTGCCGTTATTGGCTTTCCGGAGTGCCGGACTGATAATTGCCACAGTGGCCTTTGGAGGGTGCATGGCGATGAGGGCTGAAGGGCTTGCTGCGAGAAGCATAAACAAGTTCGGGCTGGATGAGGCGTTCGTCGAAGCGCATCGACGCACGTGGGCCATCCTGCAGGATTTGTCGCCGTCCCAATGGCGGGTTCGCTACGATCCGGGCATCAACCCGCCATTGTGGGAGTATGCCCATATCGCCTGGTTTACGGAGCACTGGATCCTGCGCGATCCGCGTGCCGACCAGGGCGGCCGGTTCGCTGCCAGGCTCCCGTCCTTGCTGGCCGACGCGGACCGCTGGTTCGATTCCATGCGCGTTGCCCACCAGGACCGCTGGCATCTGGACCTGCCTCAGCTCGCAGAGATACGCGACTATGTGGGCGCGGTGCTGGAAGGCGTGCGCAACCGGCTTGCCGCAACCGACGACACCGACGAGGCGCTCTATTTTTTCCGTCTCGCCTTGTTTCACGAAGACATGCACGCCGAGGCGCTGACCTACATGCGCCAGACGCTTGACTATCCCCTACATGCTCCGCTTGCGATGCCTTCGCTCGCGCCCGGCGGCGGCGATGTGGCGATTGCCGATGACGCCTTCGTGATGGGCGCATCGGGAGACGGCGGGTTCGTGTTTGACAATGAGAAGTGGGCCCACCCGGTCCGCATCGACCCCGCTCGTATCGACCGCCAATGCGTCAGCAACGCGGCATTCGCCGAATTCGTTGCCGCGGGCGGCTATCGCGACCGGCGCTGGTGGTCGGAGGAAGGTCTGGCGTGGCTGCAGCAGGGCGGGCTGGCGCATCCGGCACGGTGGCGCCGGGCGGCGCGCGACGTGCCGGGGCAATGGGAATTGCGCTGGTTCGGGCAGTGGGTGCCGCTTCCTCTCGACCTGCCAGTCTGCCATGTCAACGCCTATGAGGCGCAGGCCTATTGCCGGTGGGCCGGCAAGCGCCTGCCCACGGAAGCCGAATGGGAGTATGCGGCGAGCCGCGGCCTGATCGAGTGGGGTGGGGCGGTGTGGGAATGGACGGCCGATCCTTTGCTGCCTTATGCGGGTTTCTCGGCAGACCCCTACCAGGAGTACTCCGCGCCCTGGTTCGGCACGCATCGCGTGGTTCGCGGCGGATCGTTCGCCACGCATGCCCGCATGCAGCATCCCCGCTACCGGAATTTCTACCTGCCGCACCGGAGTGACATGTTTGTCGGATTCCGGTGCAGCGTTTGACGGGTGTTTTGAGTGTGGTCGCGAAACCCGGTTGCCAATGGTAGCCAGGGCAAAAGCGCTTTATACCGCCGACAAAAAAAGGCTCTCAACCCGGTAGAAGAGAGCCATTGAACGTCCAAGAAGAAATGGGTAACCATTGCGAGTTGCCCACGCTCAGTATCCGCCAACTCGCCCGGGCATGCAATTGGGGTCCATACGTGCGTTGCGAAAAGCGTTGGATCGCCCAAAAAAACCGCGCTCACCAGGGACGGCCAGCGCGGCGGTAGCAGGACTGCCTGGCCAGTGTACGGCGATGTAAGCCCAGCTTAAGACTGGATCAAGTGCCGCTTTCGGTCCCAGGTCTGCCGGGCTGCGTTCATTACTCGCTCATGGCACGCGCTAAAACGGCTGGGTCAGCAGCCCATAGACCGTTCGCACGCCACTGACGTAGTTGCCCAGCCGCAGGTTCTCGTTTGCCGCGTGCTGGTTGTTGTCGGCGTTGACCAGCGGAATGATGACGAAAGGGACCTGGAGTACTTCGACGATCTTTGCGGTCGGCACGGTGCCGCCCATCATCCGGATGCGCACCGGCTCCGGCGTGGTGCCAAAGGTGTCCGCAATCGCCTGGTAGGCCCATTTCGCAACGGGCGAGTCGATCGGCGAACCGGCTGCGTCGGCGCCTTCGCTCTGGTAAGTGAAGCTGGCGAGCTTGTCGTAACGGGCACGGTCCTCATCGGTCGGGGTACCTTGCACCAGGTGGTATCCCTGTTTCACGATGTGTTGCTCGATCAGCTTGCCCAGGTAGGCCGCATCCGATTCAGGCGTCGTGCGCAGGTCGAGTTCGGCCTCGGCCTTGTCGGGTACGATATTCGCCACCTTGTCACCGATCGCGGCGGACCCCATACCGCGCACGTTCAGCGACGGGTACTGCATCGCTTCCTGGTAGTTCGTGCCGACCTTGTCGGACTGCGCGATGCCGATGCGTCGCCTGAGTGCACCCTCGTCGTCCGGCACGGCGGCCATGATCTTGCGCTCCGCCTCGCCAAGCCGGACCTTGTCGTAGTAGCCAGGAATGGTCACCCGTCCGCTGTCGTCCTTCATCGAGGCCAGCAAATTGGCGAGCCGCTGCGCCGGATTTGGCGCGTAGTTGCCATAGTGGCCACTGTGCAGCGGAACCTTGGCCCCGAACACGGTCAGCTTGGCCCGCGCCGCGCCGCGATTGCCGAAGATAAGCGTGGGACGGTTGGTCGCATGCATCGGGCCGTCGTGGATCACCATCGCATCGCAGGAGAGCAGCTCGCGATGGGCCAGCATGACTTTGCTGATGGAGGGCGAACCTTTCTCCTCCTCGCTGTCGAGTATTACCTTGATGTTGATCGCCGGCTGGCCGCCAGCTGCCTTCAACGCATCGATGGCGGCCAGCATCATCATGATTGGTCCCTTGTCATCCGCAGACGAGCGGCCGAACACACGCCATTCCGGATCAACGGGGCCGGCGGACAGGCGCGCGGCATCAATTTCCTCCCACTCGCCGTTGGCTGCCTTACGCTTGAGCACCGGCGTCCAGGGGCTCTTCTGCGCCCACTGGGACGCGATCACCGGCTGGCCGTCCAGGTGCATGTAGAACAGCACAGTTTTGCGCGTCGGAGACTTGCCCGGGAATTCCGCATACAGCATCGGCTTGCCATCGTTGGCGAGTTGCCGCGTCGCAAAGCCGCGCTTGCGGAACACCTGTTCGAGCCAGTCGACGTTGCGGCGAATGTCCTCAGGCACCACCGCATCATTGGGCATGGACAGCAACTCGAAATACTCGCGGTAGCTGGTTTGTGCCTGGCGTTGCGCCGTCTCTGGCGCGAGTGCGGCGGCGTGCGCCACGCCGGCGCCCAGCCACGATGCGACGATCAGGCATGAGAGACGTCCCCATGCGTTCTTGCGGGTTGTCGGCTCGGCGGGGCAGGCGGGCAGGTTTTTCATGTTTTTCCTTGCGTGCGTTTTTAGTAAGCGATTCCGACAGGTTACTCAGTCCAGCGTAAGCCCGGCGTGCGCCAGCAGCCTGCGAAACACCGCCAGGCGCGCGTCGCCGGTCTCCGCCAGCCGTTCGCAGACATGGAGGTATTTAGGCATATCGCTGTGTCCGCGCAGCGCATCCTTGCACTCCCGCTCGGAGATCTCCAGGTGGACGCCGGTGAGCACCACGAGGCCCTTGCCAACGCGTGAACTGACGATGGCGGGCGGCGTGCCGTCGATACCCGCATAGACGGCCAGGATCTCGGTGTCGGGAGCGGGTGCATCGCCGAAGTCAAAGCGGCAGCCGCCATGGTAGTGCGTATAGAGCGACATCGGGACAATGGTCAGCCGGTCCGTGGTCCGCAGTTCCACCGCGGCCGTGGTCTGCGGCGTGCCGTCATAGAGCCTACCGCCGGTAAGTTCGGGTAGCGAGCCGACTGCCACCGCATTGACAAAGCTCAGTTCGCGCGGGCCGCAGATTGCGCCCCTGGTGCCGGCATGAAACGCCAGTTCCCGGCACGCGTAGTACGCGCCTGCGCAAATCCCGAGGTAGGCGCCACCCTGCTCGACGTAATGCCGGATGCGCGCGTTCGGGGCGCCGTTCAGCAATGCGCAATAGGGAAGGTCGGCACCACCCGGCATGACAAACAGCACCGCCTCATCAAACAGCGTGGCGTCGTGCCGGATGTCGTCCGCCATTACCGCGCGGATTTCATAGGCGCCGGCAAGGAGTTGGTGCCCGATGGTCCGCATCAGGCATGCGGTCCAGTCGGAAGCGCCGGCGTCGACATAGGTCAGGATCTGGGGCCTTGGCATGCCTGCATCCGTTTTTGTAGTTTTCCAACTTTAACCCTTCCGGATAGCAAATTCCAAGTCGGAATCGTGACTCTTGATCCGCGTGCAACTTCTTTCGGGTTGTGGTTTCAGCACGGCGGAATTTGGAGAACCATGGTACGCGCAGGTAGTTCGAATTGAGACTGCTCCCAATGAAGGAACTTTGCATGCCTGGCAAGCAGGCGCCGCGCGGTGTTGTAGTCGGGCGGATCGACTGGCTTGCCCCCGCGCACAGGCCCTTCTGAAGAAGCGGTCTCATAGCAACGAACCACGTCCATGGCGTCATTCACCTGTTGCCCGTCAGGCGTGAACGCAGCGTGTATCGATGCGACCTGAGAAGGGTACACAGTGCATTTCGCTTTAATGCCGATACGGCGGGCCCAGCCAAGATCCGCCGAAAGCGCCGCGGGATCCCGATAGTTGAAAGGGCAGTCGATCGGCACGCAGCCGGCGGCAATGCAGTCCACCAGGAACCGCGCGCGGACGTGATGCAGTTCCGCGCCGTCAGGTCCGCGAACGGCATCGAGGTCGGCGCTCAAGTCTTCGGCCGCCAGCAGGCATGCACTAACGCGCTTGCTGGCTGTCAGGATGGTGCCAGCGGCAACAATGCCTCGCGCCGACTCTAGCGTAGGGACGATTTCAGTTTGTCCCGCAGGCAGGTCCAGTTCACGTTCCAGAGCAGTGATTTCCTGATCGAGTTGCAGGATCTGAGCAGCCGTCTCGGCATGCGGGAGAAAGATGACGGCTGGTGCGCCCGCCATGACATTGCGGAGATCGGTCAGACCATCGCCGTCCAGCTTGTTGATTCGCACGGCCCCGACAACATCTCGAGCCCGGCACTCGTCCATGAGGGCGACAATGCGGACACGCGCAGCAGGGCGATCCTCAGCTCGCGTGAATTCTTCCAGATCGGCGACCAGCACGTCGGCGCCGCTCTCCAGACCTTCGCGCTGACGTATCGGATCCAGCCCGGGGACGAAGAGCCAGCTACGTCGGAGTTCGGACGGCCGCAGTGGGCGTGAGGGGACGCTATGTACCTGACGCTTCATGATGGTTTCAGGTGATCGTGGATGGAGAACACTCAGTAACCGCGGCTCACGTCCACCACGTTGTATAGAGGCTCGTCACTCAGCAACTGGCGGACATTTGCCGCTACCTGCGAGCCAATGGTTTCCGCGCTTGCCACCGAAGCCATGTGCGGAGTGATGATGACATTTGGCGCCCGCCACAACGCATCACCTTGTGGCAATGGCTCTTGCGGAAAGACGTCGAGAATCGCGCCGGAGAGCTGCCCTGTTCTCAGGGCGGCCATGACGTCCTCGGCAACGAGATGCTCGCCACGACCGACGTGGATGAGCTTTGCGCCATGAGGCAACATGGCTAGTGTTTGCCTGTTAAGAATGCCGCGGGTCAGCTCGGTGAGTGGCAGCAGGCAGACCAGGATTTCCGTGTCCCGCAGGAATGCACCGAATTCGCCTTCGCCGCTGAATATTTCGACCCCTGGAAGATCTCGCGCGCTGCGCGCCCAGCCGCGGACCGAAAATCCGATGCGCCTGAGGTCCTGGGCGACTCGGCTGCCGATTTCTCCGAGCCCCATGATCCCCACGCGGCAGTCCGACGCCTTCCTTTGCTCGGGCCGATACCAGGTTTCCGCGGGCTGGTTCGCCATGACGACATCGAGTTGCCGGAGGTAATGCAATGCCCCCCATGTTACGAACTCGCTCATGCCTTGGGCGTGGCCCGGATCGACAACCCGGCAGACGGGTGCATCGGGGAGCGTCGGATCGGAGATGATGTTGTCAACCCCGGCCGCCATGCTGTGGATAAGCCGCAGCCGCGGAAGATCGGCCAGAGCGCCAGCGGGCGGATTCCAGCAGACCGCGACTTCCGCGTCTGCGGTACCTTTGTCGCCATACATCAGCACGCGAAGCTCGGGTGCGGCACGTCGGATGGCGGGTGCGAGGTGTGACATGTCGTAGTCACGGCTGATCAGAACAACGGTGGTCATTGCAAACAGAATCGAGATATGAGTGCCGCCCGGCCAGGCCGGGCGAGCTTGGGTGGTGCCTGGCGTTCAGATGTCCAGGGCCAGGACCAGGACTTTGCTGGCATGTTCTCCAGACCGCAGGCGATCGAGCATTGCGGGCTCGGCGCGATCTGACGCTAGCGCGGCTTCGATGACGTCCGCCGCGACTTGCGGGGCCAGGAAGACAACGCCGTTGTCGTCGGCCAGGACAAGATCTCCCGGATTGACGGTGACACCCCCGCAGACCACCGGCTGGCCGATTTCGCTGTCCGGGGCGCCTAGTCGCTTGGTGGTGAGGGCGGTCGTGCCTCGCGCGAACACGGGCAGCCCCATCGCACGCAGTTCGACGAGGTCCGTGACTACGCCGTCGACAACGACGCCCTTTGCTCCTGCACACAGGATGGCGGTGCCGGTGACCGCGCCGATGCAGGCATGCGCATGGTCGTTGCCGGCTTCAACGACAAGGACGTCGCCGTCGGTCAGGCGGGCAATGGCCTGGTTCACGGCGATGGCATCCGGCGCTGCAAGCCGCAGCGTGAGTGCGCGGCCAACCAGCTTGCTGCCAGGAACCAGTGCACGGATCTTGTAGCTGGCGAAGCCATCCTCGAGAAAGTGACCAAGCGTGGGAAAGCTGACGTCCTCAAGCTGACGCACCAGGGTGGGGTCGATTTTCGTTTTCATGGCGAGGTCCGGATCTGTTATGGCCGGGAGAGGGGATCGAAGTTCAGGAGATCGAGGCACGGGCGCCAGCCTCGGCTGCGGTCGAATTCGCATCCTTCTTCAGCGTTTCAGCCAACATGACCAATGCCAGCGCGGACAGTACTGCGGAGCCGATCATGTACCACGCGACGGACGAACCGCGGCCCGTGGCCGACAGGAGGGCGGTCGTAACGATAGGCGTGGCGGCGCTTCCCAGCAGGCCAGACAGCATGTAGCTGACAGAGAGGCCGGAATACCGCACCTTGGTGCCAAACAGTTCGGCCAGGAATGTGGCAATCGGGCCGTAGTTGGCTGCGAAGGCGGCCATCATCAGCAGGTAGCCAAGCAATGCGAGCGGAAAAACGCGCGTGTCCAGCAGCCAGAACAGCGGGAAAGCGAGCAGGGCTTCGGCGACGATGCCGCCAATGATCACGGGCTTGCGTCCTACCAGGTCCGAAAGTCGTCCGAATACCGGTAGCAGGACGATGCAGAGGGCGCAGGCGATCAGGGCGATGGCGAGCATCTGATTGCGGGAGAAACCCAGCGTTTGCGTGCCGTACGTCAGCCCGAATGCCACGATCAGGTTGAAAGCGGTACCGGTCGACATCGTGGCGACGCCACCCAGCAATACCTGTTTCCAGGACTTCGTCAGCACTTCCGCGAGCGGGACCTTGACCTGTGAGGCCGTGTCCTTCACTTTGCGGAAGGAGGGGGTCTCGGAGGTGTTCAGCCGGATGTAGAGACCAACGCCAACAAGCAGGATGCTCGCCAGGAACGGGATGCGCCAGCCCCACGAGAGCAGTGCTTCATTGGAAAGGACGGCATTGCTGAGCAGGAATGCAAGATTGGCGATCAGTGTTCCCGCGGGGACCCCGATCTGCACCCACGATCCATAAAAGCCTCGCTTGTTGGCCGGTGCATGCTCCACGGCCATCAGCACTGCGCCTCCCCACTCGCCGCCAAGTGCGAGGCCCTGGATGATGCGCAGCGTAAGCAGCAGGATCGGAGCCCAGATGCCAATGGTCTCGTAGTTGGGCAGGAGGCCGATCGCAAACGTTGCCAGCCCCATCATGACCAGCGAAATCAGCAACATCGATTTGCGTCCGACCTTGTCGCCATAGTGCCCGAACAGCGCGGCACCGACCATGCGGGCCAGGTAGGCGGAAGCGAAGGTGCCAAACGCAAGCAGCGTTCCGATCAACGGATCGAAGGCCGGAAAGAAGATCTTGTTGAACACAAGGGCCGAAGCCGTTGCGAACAGGAACAGGTCATACCACTCGACCGTTGTGCCAATGACGCTGGCAACGGCGATCTTCTTCATGTTTGGACTTGGAGGAACTGCTTCCGTGGAAGCGTGGTTGGCGTGGTCTGCGTTCATGAATGTTTTCCAGTGTGGCGCGATCCTGAGGGGGCGATCGCAGTAGAGACAGGCGGGCTGGCTCGGGTGATCAATGCATACCACCCGGGCAGGGCGGTTGCGATGGCGCGTGCATAGGTAAATTGATCTGGTGGTCAGGCCAATTTATCTTAGTTAGTCTGATTGGATGGCGAAATTAGGGATTTCTCTCGGTATTCCGGAAGGGTGGTCAGACCAATATGGGTGCGCGAGCACACTCTGTGGCATATCCAGCAAGAGCTGTGCCACGTAAATTTATGCCCAAAGAGGCACTTAATGCGCGTGCAATGTCGACATGGCAGATGGAAGCGTCGCGAGTGACTCGTCTATCGCGCTTCAAGCCGCACCATTGCAGTGCGAGGCCACGCCTGTTTGGTTTCTTGAGAGGAAAGGGTAAAAGGCTGCCTGTCATCCGTCCGATGGACAGGCAGCAAGGCAGCAATGTGGCCTACTGCTGAATATCTTCCGACAGCCGTGCGCGGATCGCGATCAGGTGAAACGACATCGCGTGGCGGGCCCTGACCGGATCGCGCGCAGTCAGGGCCGCGACGATACGGTCGTGCTCGCCCATCGCCTGTCGCCAGGCGGACTCATCCACGAAGTGCTTGTCGAGACGCTGGTACAACGTGTTGGCCTCGCACAGGTCCCATATGTGCGTGACGACCGACTGCAAGGCGGCGTTGCCGCAGGCCGCTGCGATGGATTCGTGAAAGGCCCGGTCGAAGGCGAAGTTCCTGGCATTCGAAGCCAGGTCCGGCTTCATTTTGCTGCGGGCTTCCTCGATGGCGCCAAGCTGATCGGCGGACGCGTTCTGCGCGGCCAGGGCGGCACATTCCGGCTCGATCAGTGTTCGCGCCTCAAGTAACGCAAACGGGCTTGCCTCGGCGGCGGTGCTTGGCGCATTCGTGGCCAGAGGCGTGCCGTCGGACGGGGCCGGGTATTTTCCTTGTTCCGGCGGCTCCGACACGAACACGCCGCTGCCGACGCGGACTTCGATCAAGCCGCCAATTTCTAACGCAATCAGCGCTTCACGCAGCGTCGAACGGGCGACGCTGAGCTGTTCCGCGAGCTCGCGCTCGGAGGGCAGGCGCTCACCGGGCGCGAACTCGCCGTTGCGGATTTTCTGGGCAATCTGATCTGCGATCAGCCGGTAAAGCCGCTGGGCCGAAACTGCCTGAAGGGACGACATGGCGTAAGACCACCAAAAGTAGACTGATGGTCAGATCAATACCGCAAATATGCGCTTGGTTTCAAGTGTTCCGTGACGTTTGCGCCCCAGCTTTCTGGTCCCGAGGCCCAGTGGTCAGTCCAGTCGCATGAATTGCTGCACCGCAATATGGGCGGCAACCTTTATCGCCGGGTCGTGTGCCGCGCAGGCTCGACCCGGCAATGCCGACGCTCCGCCTAGTGCAGGCGCGTGCCCGCACCGAGCAGCCGCTCCAGGCCATGGGACAGCGAAACCACCAGCGCACGACCCCAGCCGTTGATGGCAAGGATGTGGCGGCGATACACCGCGTGGTGCATCAGCGCGGCCAACTTGCCTTCCACATACCAACCCGAAATGCCCCTTGCTGCTGCCAGAGATCCCACGGCGCGCCCACCCGCGAGGGAAATCAGGGACCCGTAGTCGCGGTAGGCAAATGGCTCGACTGCCTTGCCGGACATATGCCGGGGCAATGCTGACTGCAGGTACAGGGCCTGCTGATAGGCAACCTGGGCACGTGTGGGGAGTTCATTCGCCCCGTTGGTCGGCCTGCAGCTTGCGCAATCGCCGATCGCGAAAATGTTGTCGTCATCGAGACTTTGCAGCGTCGAGCCCACGCGCGCCTGTCCCTTCTCGTTGACAGCAAGGCCGAAGGTGGCGATTTGCGGCGGGGCGGCTACGCCGGCGGCCCAGACCACGATGTCGGCATCCACGTAATTGCTGCCGTCAAGCGTTAGCCCGCCTGCGGTGACGGACGTTACCTTTTGGCCAGTGGCAACACGTATGTTCATCTTCGTTAGCTGCCGGGCAACACGCGAGGCAAGTTCCCTGTCCATACCGGGGAGGATGGTCGGGGACGCTTCCAGCACGGAGATGTCCACATCACGGACGGGATCCAGGCGATGAACCCCGTAGCGATTCAGAACCCGGGTGGTTCGTCGCAACTGGGCGGCCAACTGTACCCCGGTCGCTCCGGCCCCGACGATGGCGACCCGGACCTGCGGTGGCCGCGCCTGGGGTGCCGCGGCAGCGCGTGCGCAGGCACGGCGCAACGTCGCGTGCAGGCGCTCGCGCACCTGCTCTGCGCTGCTGACGCTGTCCAGCGCCAGCGCATGCTCGCGCGCCCCGGGCACGCCAAAGTACTGCGTGACGCCGCCCACGGCGAGAACCAGCTTGTCATATGCGATGGCCTGCAGCGTGGCCCCGGTGCCATCACCCGTGCCACCTGTCGCTACCGAGATGACCCGGCCGGTGCGGTCCAGCGAGGCAAGCTCACCCTGAACAAAATGGAAGTGATTACGTTCCGCCTGCAGGGCAAACGAGGTGTGGTGAACGGTGGGCTCGACCCGGCCAGCCGCGACTTCGTGCAGGAGCGGCTTCCAGAGATGCGTTGGGCTGCGGTCGACGAGAACTACCCTGGCACGCCGCTTCTTGCCAAGCGTGCGGCCAAGACCAATGGCGACTTGCAAGCCGGCGGCGCCGCCGCCGACGATAACGATGGTTTTCATGGAGGCCTGTACGTGATGACGGGGAATCAGCCTACGGCCGTGGCCGTTGCATATGAGGCGCGAAACGGGACTGGCGTGGCGCGCGAAGCCTGGGTGATCTCCGCAAGCATTTCCAGTACATCGCTTCCCCGCAAGGGCATGCCGTTGTTGTCCGGATGCGAGATGCAAGCACCTGATGCCCCCGTCAGCGAATCGCCCCGCGCCGACAAGCAGATCGAATGCATGCCGATTCCTTGCGCAGCTTCCAGGCTGCGTTCGGTCGCTGTCACAAGCAGCGCGCGGTGCGCCGGCACGGCGGCCGTGCGCAGGATCAGGTGGTAGAGCTCGGCTTCCGTGTCCTGGTCAGACAACGCATCGGCGGTCGCCACGACAGCGAACTGGTCGGCCCAGTCGCGGCCAATGGCACTTTCCATCAGTGCACAGACCATGCGGGAAGAGAGGGTGGAAGCCAGTGCAAGTCGTACGCCGTTGCGCTCCGCTCCGTCCATCACTGCCAAGGCCTGCTCACGAATGTGCAACCGGCGTTCGGAGCACGCCGCCACGTAGGCGTTCTCATAGGCCCGCAGCAGAGAATCAAAATGGGAGCGAGCGAGCTCCCCCTTTGCGGAGCGAGCGTTGTGACGAAGCTGATTGTAGCTACCAGCATCTGCGCTGACCGCAGCCCCGGAATGCAGATCGTCGGTGCCACTCGTGCATTCTTGCACGGCACCTCCGAGGCGCTCCTCATGCAGGTCATCACGCTGAAACAGGGCGTCGTCTACTGTCAGTACAAGCAGTTCTAGTGCCATTGCCTACCTCATTGTCGGCGCCATTGCCGTGGGGGCTGGCGCGCATTGCGTTTCGGTCGGGACCACTATAAGGTAGGCGGCCCATACTGAAAAATTGGTTAATAAAACCATCCCATTGGTTTTTTGATATGAATCGAACCACCACGTTTCGCCAGTTGAATGCGATCGATGCCATTGCCCGCCTGGGTGGCGTGTCGCGGGCCGCCGAAGAACTGCATCTGACGCAACCCACTGTGTCCCTGCAGGTGCGGATGCTAGAGCAGGCGACTGGGACGCCGCTCGTGCAAAGAGTTGGCCGAGGCATGCAGTTGACCCCGGCCGGGGAGGTGATGGCTGGCTACGCCGGCCAGATCCTGCGACTCTGGCGCGACGCGGTCGAGGAAGTGGCTGCGCTCAAAGGTGATATCGCCGGCACGCTGCGGGTGGGCGCGATCACGACAGCGGAGTACCTGCTGCCGCCAATGCTGGTGGCGTTCACCGAGGAACGGCCCGAGGTGAAGATCAAGCTAAACGTCGGAAACCGCGAGGAGATCATCCGGATGCTGGCCATGCACGAGATCGACCTGGCGATCATGGGCCGGCCGCCGACAGAGATGCGGACGCACGCGACGCCATTTGCGAAACACCCGATGGCGTTCATTGCAGCACCGGACCACCCGTTGATGACGCGCAGGAGCGTGACACTGCATGACCTGATGGACGCGAACCTGCTGGTGCGGGAGCGGGGCTCCGGTACGCGCAATACAGTCGAGCGCTTATTCCGGGAGGCAGGGCTGCGGCTCCCGCTCGGATCGGAGTTGTCCAGCAACGCGGCGATCAAGCGAATGGTTGCGGCCAAGCTGGGTGTGGCATTTCTTTCGCTGCACGCCTGCACGCTGGAGTTCCAGGCGGGCCTGATCGGCGTGCTGCCGATAAAGAACAACCCGATCGAGCGCGACTGGTATGTGATGCATCTCCCCGGCGTGCGCCTGCCCCGCGTTGCGGCGGCGTTCCGCGCGTTCCTGATCGACCATGGGCAGGCGGAGATCACACGGCAACTTGAGACCTTTGACGGAATCCTGAGCCGCCTGCATGCGCGGCTCGCGCGCCAGCGTCGCGACCAGCGCGCGAGGAAGCAGGCGAGGGCATGACGCCGCGCTCCTGCCAGCGGCCGCTGGTGCCAATCGGTGCAGGCCTGATGGAGCCAATCAGCATTGCGCGTGTCTCGACCACCATCAGGCCCCGCTCCAGGCTTCCCGGTTGATCCAGTTGGTGCCCTGGCGCGGCGCGGCATGGATGCGCGCCATGTGTTCCAGGGCGGGCTCTATGACCTCGGCCAGTTTCAGGAACGATGGTTCGATGGTTTCCTCAGGCACGCAGGCATAGCCAAGCAGCAGACCACGGCCTTCGGGCGTCTCGCTGGCGTAGTAGCGCGAGAGCGGGCGTGCGATCAGGCCCTGGGTGCGCGCGGCCATGCTGATGCCCAGGTCATCCGATTCCGGCGGCAGATGCATGACGAGGTGAAGGCCGGCCTCCTGGGTCGAGGTGGGCCAGTCGCTGCCGAAGTGGCGCGCAATCGATTCCCGGAGCAGGCCCTGGCGCGACGCATAGCGTTTGCGGATGCGGCGGATGTGGGCCGCGTAGTGGCCTTCGTCAATGAAATCGGCCAATACCGCTTGCTGGATGAGTTGCCCTTCGCGATAGAGCTCTGACAGGCCCGCGGCGAAATGCCCGGCCAGGGGCTTGGGCAGCACCATGAAGCCCATGCGCAAGCCCGGGAACAAGGTCTTTGAGAAAGTGCCGACGTAGATCACCCGTTCATGGCTGTCGAGGCCTTGCAGCGAGGCGAGCGGGCGGCCCTCGAAGCGGAATTCGCTGTCGTAGTCGTCCTCGATGATCCAGACGCCGCGTTGCCGCGCATATTCGAGCAACATGCGCCGGCGCGACAGGCTCATGACAGTGCCGAGCGGATACTGGTGCGACGGAGTCACGAAGATAAAGCGGGGCGGGTTCTGCAGCGTCTCGGCGTCAGGCGCAATGCCTTCGGCGTCCAGCGGAATCGGTATCGGCTCGATGCCGGAACTCTTCAGCAGGCTGCGCGCCCCCCAGTAGCCCGGATCTTCCATCCATGCGGTATCGCCGACGTCGCCGAGCAGGCGTGAGATCAGGTCGATGGCCTGGTGGATGCCCGTGGTCACGACAATCTGCTCCGGATCGCAATTGACCGACCGGACCAGCCGCAGGTGTTCGGCAAGCACGCGACGTAGATTTGCGTGCCCCGTATGTGAATAAGTCAGCATTTCCGGCTTGGGCGAGCGCCAGTGCTTGTTAAGCAGGCGTGCCCAGGTGGCATGCGGGAACAGCGAGACGTCCGGCACCCCTGGGACGAACGCGCCCCATTGCTTGTCCGAGACCCCCGCGTGGGAGACCAGATGCTGCCCCCGGCGCGACAGGGTGTGGCGGCTGGGTGTCTGCTGCGCCGCAATCCCCTCCATGGGGCCGCTTCGCACGATTCCTGAGCCCTCTGCACTATGGTCGGGAGTGGTGTGAGACACGAAGGTGCCACTTCCAACGGATGCCGTCACATAGCCCTCTGCCAGCAACTGCTCATAGGCATACAGGACCGTGTTCCGCGAGATACCCACCTCCTGCGACAGCAGCCGCGAGGCCGGTAGTTTGCTGCCTGCAGGGAGGGTCCCGGTGAGGATGGCCTGCCGGATGATCTCGTAGATCTGCCGGTTCATATGGTTGCCGGCTGCCAGCGCCGAACCGTCTTGGGGGCGTTCGAGTCGCTGCAGAAGAAGATCGGAAAGAATGGATTCTTTCAAAGTGGTACCTGCATAAAAGTGAGATGTGGCTCTATGTATGGTACCAAGATTAGGCTATTTTTCGTCCATCGATAGAGGAATCGCTTCGCCTGACAAGCGAGCACAGAGATGGAGACCCCCATGGAAGACGCAGGCCTGCTGAATCGCCAGACGCCGGTGCTTTCGACCGAACAGATCGGCAGCGCGGTTCGCGCGCTTACCGCCGACATGGTCGAGATGCTGTCTGCCTTCGTCGCTGCACCGAGCCCGTCGGGGCAAGAGCAGCCTGCGGCAGCGTTCATGGAAGCGGCGTTGCATGACCTTGGCCTGCAATCGGAACGTATCCACCTGAATTCCTCGGCGCTCGAGTCCCTCCCCTTGTTTTCGCCGCCTTGCTGCCCCGATGGCGGCAGGTACAACCTCCTAGCCACGCACCGGCCCGCCGGCAAGGGCGGCCGCTCGGTCCTGTTCAACGGCCACCTGGATGTCGTCCCGACGGGGCCCGAAGCCATGTGGACGCGCGCGCCTTTTTCCCCGTATGTGGAGGATGGCTGGCTGTTCGGCCGCGGCGCGGGCGATATGAAGGGCGGGATCGTCTGTGCGCTGACCGCGTTCAGGGCCCTGCGCGCGCTTGGTGTCCAGCCGGCAGGTGCGGTCGGGTTCAATGCCGTCCTGGAAGAAGAGAGCACCGGCAATGGCGCGCTCGCCACGGTGAGCGCGCTGCAGAGCGCGGTGGGCGCCGGCAAGCTGTCGTCGTTCGACGCCGTCATCATTCCCGAGCCGCTGGGAGAAAGCCTGGTCAGCGCCCAGGTCGGTGTGTTCTGGATGAATATCGAGATCACGGGCCATCCGGCGCACGCCGCATACATGACCGCCGGCGCCAGCCCCATCGAGGCGGCCATGGCCGTGATCAATGGCCTGCGCGAACTCGAGGCGTTCTGGAACCTGCCCCAGAATCGCCACCCGGCCTATCGCGACCACGCACAGCCGATCAACTTCAACATCGGCCAGATCCACGGCGGCGAATGGAACTCTTCCGTGCCGTGTACCTGCACGCTCGGCGTGCGCATTGGCTTCTACCCGGACATGGATGTGAACGAGGCCAAGTCGCTGGTCGAAGCCTGCGTCATGCGCGCGGTGCAGCGGCTCGGCGGCAGGCTGGCCGTCAAGATCGGCTACCAGGGCTTTCACGCGCCAGGCTGTGAATTCGATCTGGACGTCCCCAGCATGCAGACGCTGGCAGACGCGTTCCGCAAAGTCTATGGCGAGCCCGTGCGGCGCGTGGCGACCACCGCGACGACCGACGCCCGTCACTTCCGGCTCATGCTCGACACGCCCGTCACGTGCTTCGGTCCGCTCGCACGCAACATCCACGGCATCGATGAATCGGTGTCGATCGAGAGCATGGTCCGCGTGGCGATCACGCTTGCCCAGTTCATCCATGACTGGTGCGGCGTCGAGCCACTGGCCAGTGCCTGACCCCGATACCGATAAAACAGACCGCGCCCAGCGCGCGGCATCTCTCCAGCAGTTGTTCCAGCACACATTCCTCCTCTACTCAAGGAACTGAACAATGAAACACGTCACCCAACGCCTTCTGCCGGGCGCGCTGTCGACGGCGGTAGCAATTGCTGGCTTTTCCATCCTCATGGGCAGCGCCATGGCCCAGACCAAGGGCGGCACCTTGTCAGGCATCGTGCAGCCTGAGCCCCCGGTGCTCGTCAGCGCGATCAACTCGCAGGCGCCCACGCAGTACGTGGCGGGCAAGATCTACCAGAGCCTGCTGACCTATGGCCCGGATCTCAAGCCGCGTCCCGAACTGGCAAAGTCCTGGAAGATCTCGCCGGATGGCCTCACCTACACGTTCGAACTCCAGAACGGCGTGAAGTGGCATGACGGCAAGCCGTTCACTTCGGCGGACGTGGTGTTCTCCATCGACAAGATGCTGCGCGAGGTGCACGTGCGCACACGCGCGGTGATCAACAAGTACGTGGCCTCGGTCCGCGCAGTCAACGACGGTACGGTCGAGATCAAGCTGAAGGAGCCGTTCCCGCCGTTCATCTCGATGTTCGAGGCGGGGACGATGCCGATGATGCCCAAGCACATCTACGACGGCACCGACTACCGCAACAACCCGGCCAACCAGAAGCCTGTCGGCACCGGTCCGTTCATGTTCAAGGAATGGAAGAAGGGCGCCTATATCAAGCTGGCCAGGAACCCGAGCTACTGGAAGAAGGGCAAGCCGTATCTGGACGAGATCGTCTTCTATGTGATTCCGGACTCGGCATCGCGGGCGGTGGCCTTTGAAAAGGGCGACGTCCAGGTGCTGCGCGGCGGCGACGTAGACAACGTCGATGTCAAGCGTTTGCGGGCGCTGCCCAAGGCGGAGTACACCACCAAGGGTTGGGAGATGTTTTCGCCCATGTCCACCATGCTGATGAACGAGCGCAAGCCGCCGTTCAACAACGTCAAGGTGCGCCAGGCGGTAATGCATGCCCTCAATCGCAAGATGATCGTCAGCAATATCTTCTTCGGCATGGGGAAACCCGCGATCAGCCCCTTTGCGTCCGCCACGATGTTCTTCGACAAGAGCACGCCGGAATATGACTTCAATCTCAAGAAGTCGCGCGAGCTGATCAAGGAATCCGGCGTCAATGTCGGCCAGTATCCGATCAAGATCCTGTCGACCTCTTACGGCGCGAACTGGGACCGCCTCGACGAATACATCAAGCAGATGCTGGAGCAGATCGGCTTCAAAGTCAGCATCGAATCTGCCGACGCCGGTACCTGGTCCAGCCGCGTCAGCAACTGGGATTTCGACCTGACGGTCACCTACAGCTACCAGTATGGCGATCCGGCGCTTGGCGTGGAGCGGCTCTACGTGACCCGGAACATCGTGAAGGGCACGCCGTTCGCGAACGTCCAGGGCTACAGCAACCCGCAGGCCGACGAGCTGTGGGCAAAGGGAAGTGCGGCACTCGATCCCGCCGAACGCCAGAAGTACTACTCGGAAGTGCAGCAGGTGCTGGTCCGGGACGTGGCCATCGGCAACCTGTTCGAACTTGAGTTCCCGACGCTGTACCGGAAGAACGTGAAGAACCTCGTCACCTCCGGCATCGGCCTGAACGAGACCTTTGACAGCGTCTCCATCGAGAAAGACTAAGTCGGGACCTGGCCCGGCCGCCAGTCCAGCCGGACTGTCGGCCCGGTGCCGGAAATGGAGTCAGCCATGAAGTTCCTTTCATTCCTGCTCGCACGCCTTGGCAAGGCAGCCATCGTCGTGCTGGGCGTCGTCATTATCAATTTCTTCCTGATCCGCATGGCGCCGGGCGATCCCGCGACTGTGCTGGCGGGTGAGGCCGGAGCGGGCGATGCCGCCTTCGTCAGCCAGTTGCGCGACCAGTTCGGACTGGACAAGCCGGTGCTGACGCAGCTTGGCATTTACCTGAAGGGGGTCGCACACCTCGATCTGGGCTATTCCTACCGCAATCACCTGCCTGTGCTCGACCTGATCGTGGACCGGCTGCCGGCCACGTTCCTGCTGATGAGCAGCGCATTCCTGTTCTCCATCATGCTGGGCGTGTTCCTGGGCGTGGTGGCTGCGCGAAGCCGCTATGAGAACCGTCATCGCTGGATCGACAGCACGGTCATGTCGGGGGCGCTCCTGCTCTATGCCACGCCTTTGTTCTGGCTGTCGCTGATGGCCATCATCCTGTTCTCCGTGGTGCTGGGCTGGCTGCCGGCCTTTGGCATGGAGAGCATCGGGGCGGGCTACACCGGCCTCGCGCGGGTGCAGGACGTGGCGCTGCACCTGATCCTGCCAACGCTGTCGCTGGGCTGCTTCTTCATGGCGGTCTATGTGCGGCTGACGCGTGCCTCGATGCTGGAAGTCATCGGCATGGACTTCGTCAAGACCGCCCGCGCGAAGGGTGTGCCGCCGCGGCGCGTGATCCGGGTCCATGTGTTGCGCAATGCGCTGCTGCCGGTCATCACTTTCGCCGGCATCCAGCTCGGGCAGATGGCCGGAGGCGCGGTGCTGACGGAAACGGTGTTCTCCTGGCCCGGCATCGGCCGCCTGATGTTCGATGCGCTGCTGCAGCGCGACTATCAGTTGCTGCTGGGCATCTTCTTTGTCACCTCGGCGCTGGTTGTGTTCTTCAACCTGCTGACGGACCTGATTTACCGGTTTATCGACCCCCGCATCTCGATGGGCGGTCAGGGAGCACCGGCATGACAGCCTTTCTGAAACGATATTGCCGCAACTATGGTGCGGTAGCGGGACTTGCCGTGCTGCTGGCGGTCATTGCCTTTGCCTTCCTGGCCCCGGTGCTGTACGAGGAGTCGCCCTGGCTGATGGTGGGGGAACCACTGGTGAAGCCGTTTGCCGAGTCTTCGTACCCCTTCGGTACCGACATGCTCGGCCGCGACATCACCGCCGGACTGCTGTACGGCGCTCGCGTGTCGCTGCTGGTAGGCGTGATCTCCACCGCCGTGGCGCTGGTGCTCGGGATCCTGGTCGGCTCGGTCGCCGGCTATTGCGGCGGCCGCGTGGACGATGCGCTGATGCGCTTCACGGAGTTCTTCCAGACCATTCCGCAACTGGCCATGGCCGTGGTCATCGTCGCCATCTTCAACCCGACCATCGTCTCCATCGTGGCCGCCATCTCGGTGGTGTCTTGGCCACCGGTGGCGCGCCTGGTGCGTGGCGAGTTCCTGACGCTCAAGCAACGGGAATTCGTGCAGGCGGCCGTCGTGATCGGCCAGAAGCCGCTGCGCATCATCCTGACGCAGATCCTGCCGAATGCCATGTCGCCCATCATCGTGTCGGCATCGTTCATGGTGGCCACGGCGATCCTGACCGAGTCGGCGCTTTCCTTCCTCGGACTCGGCGACCGCAACATGATGAGCTGGGGCTTCATGATCGGCGCGGCGCGGACCATGATTCGCGAAGCCTGGTGGATGAGCGTCTGGCCCGGCGTGGCGATCCTGCTGACCGTCCTGTCCATCAACCTGATTGGCGAGGGCCTGAACGACGCCATGAATCCGCAACTGCGTCGCCGCGGCGAGTAAGGATACGAGGAGCCAAGTCATGCAAGCCAACGACAAGACACCACTGGTCTCGATCCGCAATCTCTCCATCGCGCTGCCTGCCGGCGGGGATCGCGCTTACGCCGTCCAGGACATCTCATACGATCTTCGCGCGGGCGAGATCCTCTGCATCGTCGGGGAGTCCGGCTCGGGCAAGTCCATGAGCGCCAACGCCATCATGGGACTGCTGCCCGGCTACCTGAAGCCGCAGGGCGGCAAGATCCACTTCCAGGGCAAGGACCTGCTGACCCTGGACGAGGCCACCTTGCTTGCCATGCGCGGCAAGGAGATGGCGATGGTGTTCCAGGAGCCGCTGTCGGCGCTGAACCCGGTGATGACCGTGGGCGACCAGATCGCCGAGGTCATGGCGGTCCACAATGCCAACCCGGGTGCCGCGCGCGAGCGGCGGGTACTGGAACTGCTCGAATTCGTCGGACTGCCCGATCCCGCGACGCTGCGGCACAGCTACCCGTTCCGCCTGTCCGGCGGCCAGCGCCAGCGCGTGGTGATTGCCATGGCACTCGCGCTCGAGCCGAGCCTGCTGATTGCCGACGAGCCGACCACGGCGCTCGATGTAACCACGCAAGCCCAGATCCTCGCGTTGATCAAGCGCATCCAGAAGGAGAAGGGCATGGGCGTGATGTTCGTGACGCACGATTTCGGCGTGGTGGCGGAGATTGCCGATCGCGTCGCGGTGATGGAGAAGGGCGTGCTGGTCGAATGCGGGACGGCGCAGCAGGTGCTGAACCATCCGCAGCATCCCTATACGCGCCGCCTGATCGGCGCCGTGCCGCACGGCCGCGCGCAAGAGCGCGGACAGGCTGCGGCGGAGACCGTGCTGGAAGTGCGCGACTTGCGCAAGACGTACAGCTCCGGCGGTGGGATCTTCGCCAGGAAGCGTGTGGTGAACGCCGTGGATGGCGTTAGCTTCAGCGTGCGGCGCGGCGAAACCCTCGGCATCGTCGGCGAATCCGGCTCCGGCAAGTCGACGATCGGCAAATGCCTGCTTCGGCTGACCGATATCGACGGCGGCCAGTTGATGTTTGACGGCCAGGATATCGCGCGCCTCTCCGAGCGGCAGTTCCGACCGCTGCGCAAGGACGTGCAGATGATCTTCCAGGACCCGTTCGCTTCCCTGAACCCGCGCCACACCGTCGGCCGCATCATCACTGACGGACCAGTCGCGAACGGCATGCCGTACCAGCAGGCCCAGGCCCGCGCACGCGAACTGCTGCAACTGGTCGGGCTGGAGCCGTCGGCGTTCGACCGCTACCCGAACCAGTTCTCGGGTGGCCAGCGCCAGCGCATCGGCATCGCACGGGCCCTGGCGCTGGAGCCCAAGCTGCTGGTCGCCGACGAATCGGTGTCTGCGCTCGACGTATCGGTGCAGGCACAGGTCCTGGAGCTGCTGGCTGCGCTGCAGAAACGCCTGAACATCGGGCTCATCTTTATCACGCACGACCTGCGCGTTGCGGCGCAGATCTGCCAGCACGTGGTCGTCATGCACAAGGGCCGCGTCGTCGAGTCCGGGCCACCGGCACAGATCTTCGACGCGCCGCGGCACGACTACACGCGGCGCCTGATCGGCGCGATCCCCGGCAAGACGTGGGACCCGACGCTGATACGGAGCGCCGCATAGACGCCTTCACGCAAGCCGCCCGAATGAGGATTCCCGGCCGCTGGTGCCTGGCACCGGCGGTCTCACAAAAAGATGAGGGGCCAATACCCAATACCCCCGCACAGTCACAGCACCACCTAAATCTATGGAGTATGAAATGAAGAATGCCGATCTGGTTCGCCGCAAGGACGCCGCTACCCCGCGCGGTGTCGGCGTGATGTGCAACTTCTACGCGGAGCGTGCCGACAACGCGGAGCTCTGGGATGTGGAGGGCAAGCGCTATATCGACTTTGCCGCCGGCATCGCGGTGCTGAATACCGGCCACCGCCATCCCCGCCTGCTGAAGGCCGTGCAGGAGCAGATGGACCGCTTTACCCATACCGCCTACCAGATCGTTCCCTACGCCAGCTATATTGAGCTGGCGGAGAAGATCAACCAGCGTGCGCCGGGCCAGTGGGCCAAGAAGACGGCCTTCTTCACCACCGGCGCCGAGGCGGTCGAGAACGCCATCAAGATCGCCCGCGCCGCCACCGGCCGTCCCGGCGTTGTGGCGTTCTCGGGCGGCTTCCACGGCCGCACCATGATGGGCATGGCGCTGACCGGCAAGGTCGTGCCGTACAAGGTCGGGTTTGGCCCGTTCCCGGCCGAAGTCTTCCACGCGCCGTACCCCTACGCGCTGCATGGCGTCAGCGTGCAGGATTCGCTCAATGCCCTGCAGCAGTTGTTCAAGTCGGATGTGGACCCGAAGCGTGTGGCGGCCATCATCTTCGAACCGGTCCAGGGCGAGGGCGGCTTCAACGTGGCACCTCCGGAATTCGTTCGCGCGCTGCGTGCGATCTGCGACGAACACGGCATCCTGCTGATCGCCGACGAGGTGCAGACGGGTTTTGGCCGAACCGGCAAGCTGTTTGCCATGGAGCACTATGACGTGGCCCCGGACCTGACCACCATGGCCAAGAGCCTGGCTGGCGGCCTGCCGCTGTCGGCAGTGTGTGGCCGTGCAGAAATCATGGATGCGCCCGCTCCGGGCGGCCTTGGCGGTACCTATGCGGGCAACCCGCTCGCCGTGGCCTCCGCGCTGGCCGTGCTGGATGTGCTGGAAAGCGAGAAGCTGGTCGAGCGCGGCACCGCGCTGGGCAATCGCCTGAAGGACAAGCTCGAAGGCCTGAAGTCGCGCGTGCCGGAGATCGGCGAAGTGCGTGGTGTCGGCGCCATGATCGCCGTGGAACTGCGCAAGGCCGATGGCAGCCCGAATCCGGAGTTCACCCGCCAGGTGCAAAGCCGTGCCCTGGAGAAGGGCCTGCTGCTGCTGTCCTGCGGTGTCTATGGCAACGTCATCCGCTTCCTGTTCCCGCTCACCATCACGGATGAAGTGATGGAAGAAGGCCTGAGCATTCTCGCTGACGCCCTGACCAAGTAAGCGTAAAGCCCAAGGAGATCGAGATGAAACTAAAGGATGCGAGCCTGTTGCGTGAGCAGGCGCTGGTCGGCGGTGCGTGGACGGGCGCGGATTCCGGCGCGGTATTCCCGGTCACCAATCCGGCCACCGGTGCAACGATCTGCGCCGTGCCCCGCATGGGCGCCGACGAAACCCGGCGGGCCATCGAGGCCGCGCGCGTTGCCCAGGTTGCGTGGCGAGGCAAGACTGCGCGCGAACGCAGCGCGGTCCTGCGCAAGTGGCACGAGCTGATGCTGGCCAACGCCGACGATCTGGCGTTGCTGATGACGACGGAGCAGGGCAAGCCGCTGGCGGAAGCCCGCGGCGAGGTGGTCTATGCGGCCTCGTTCCTCGAATGGTTTGCGGAAGAAGGCAAGCGTGTCTGCGGCGACGTGCTGCAGACGCCCGCCGGCGACAAGCGCCTGCTGGTGGTGAAGGAGCCCGTGGGCGTCTGCGCGGCAATTACGCCCTGGAATTTCCCGCTGGCGATGATTACGCGCAAGGCCGGCCCGGCACTGGCCGCGGGCTGTGCCATGGTCATCAAACCGGCCGAGGACACGCCGCTGTCTGCGCTGGCGCTGGCCGTGCTCGCCGAGCGCGCCGGTGTCCCCGCCGGTGTGCTGAGTGTGATCACTGGCGAGGCAAGGGCCATCGGCGGCGAGCTGACCGCCAACCCGACCGTGCGCAAGCTTAGTTTTACCGGCTCGACCGAAGTGGGCCGCATCCTGATGCGCCAGTCGGCCGACACCATCAAGAAGCTGTCGCTCGAACTGGGCGGGAACGCCCCGTTCATCGTGTTCGACGATGCCGACCTGGATGCCGCGGTGGAGGGCGCGATTGCCTCCAAGTACCGGAACGCCGGCCAGACTTGCGTGTGCGCCAACCGCCTGTATGTCCACGACAAGGTCTACGATGCCTTTGCGGAGAAGCTCGTTGCCGCTGTGGCGAAGCTGAAGGTCGGCCATGGCGTGGAGCCGGGCGTGCTGCAGGGGCCGCTCATCAATGAAGACGCCGTCGCGAAGGTGGAGTTGCACATTGCCGATGCCGTGGGCAAGGGCGCCCGCGTGCTCGCGGGCGGCAAGCGCCACCGGCTGGGCGGCACTTTCTTCGAGCCGACCGTGCTCGCCGACGTCACGCCGGCCATGCGCGTGGCCAGGGAAGAAACTTTTGGGCCGCTGGCGCCGCTGTTCCGCTTCTCCAGTGACGACGAGGTGATCGCGATGGCCAACGATACCGAGTTTGGCCTGGCATCGTACTTCTTCAGCCGCGAGATCGGCCGCATCTGGCGCGTGGCAGAGGCGCTGGAATACGGCATGGTCGGCATCAACACGGGGCTCATCTCCAACGAGGTCGCGCCGTTCGGTGGCATGAAGCAGTCGGGCCTCGGGCGCGAAGGCTCCCGCTACGGCATTGAAGACTATCTTGAGATCAAGTATCTCTGCATGGGCGGGGTGGATCGCTGAGAAGCGGAGAACGGCGGGCCGTCGCGCTGGCGGTCCGGCAGAGGAATCAACAAAATGAACGACCAATCTTCACCAGTGCAGCCGGCGCTCAGGGAGCGCAACGGCGGCCAGATCCTGATCGACCAGCTGCTGATCCAGGGCGTCAAGCGTGTCTTCCTGGTGCCGGGCGAGAGCTACCTGCCCTGCATCGACGCCCTTTATGACCATCAGGGCCGCATCCAGCCCATCGTCTGCCGGCAGGAGAGCGGAGCGGGCTACATGGCCGAAGCGCACGGCAAACTGACCGGCGAGCCCGGCATCTGCTTTGTGACGCGCGGCCCCGGCGCCACCAACGCCAGCATCGCGGTGCATACCGCGTACCAGGATTCCACGCCGATGATTCTCTTCGTCGGGCAGGTGGGAAACGACTTCTATGAGCGCGAGGCGTTCCAGGAAATCGACTATCGCCGCATGTTCGGCGAGATGACCAAGTGGGTGGCGCAGATCGATCGCACCGATCGCATCCCCGAATTCATCGCTCGCGCTTTCGCGGTGGCGACCAGCGGCCGCCCGGGCCCCGTGGTGCTGGCGCTGCCGGAAGACACGCTGTGGGGCAAGGCGACCGTTGCCGACGTGCCGCGCTACCAGCGCGCGCACAGCGCCCCCACGCCGGCCGCGATGGACAGCCTGGCGGCCTTGCTCGAAGACGCCGAACGTCCGTTCCTGCTGCTGGGCGGCTCGGGATGGACCCCGGCCGCCGCCCGGCAGATGGAGGTCTTTGCCGAGCGCTATGCGCTCCCGGTAGGGGTGGCGTGGCGCCGGTTGGAATGCTTCGACAACCATCATCCGAACTTCGCCGGGCATGTCGGCTGGGGCATGAGCGAGTCGCTGCGCCGGCGCATCCAGGAAAGCGATCTGCTGATCGCCGTTGGCACGCGCATGGGCGAGGCCACCAGCGAGGGCTATACCGTGATCGAGAGCCCCGTGCCCAGGCAGCGGCTGGTGCATGTCTACCCGGATGCCAACGAGCTCGGACGGGTGTTTCACCCCACGGTCCCGATCGTTGCCGACGTCGTGTCATTTGCCGCGGCCGTCAGTGCGCTCACGCCGGCGGCCAGCCGTGCCGGCCGCCAGGCCTTTCGTGAAGCCAATGCCGCCTACCGCGCCGAGCAGGACCCGAAAGACGCCCCCGGTGCGCTGAACCTGAACCGGGCTGCCTGCCACGTGCGCGACAACGTGCCGGAAGACAGCTGCATTACTGTCGGGGCGGGCAACTACGCGCTCTATCCCCATGCGTACTACCGCTTCAAGGGTGTCGGCACGAGCCTTGCACCGACCGTCGGCTCGATGGGCTACGGGCTGCCCGCCGCCATCTCCGCCAAGCTCGAGAATCCCGACCGCACGGTCATCTGCTACGCCGGCGATGGCTGCTTCCAGATGAATCTGCAGGAACTCGGCGTGGCGATGCAGTATCGCGCGGGCATCGTCGTGCTGGTGTTCAACAACGGCATCTGGGGCACCATTCGTGCCCACCAGGAACGCGAGTTCCCAGGCCGCACGGTGGCGCTGGGTTTCGAAAATCCGGAGTTCAGCGAGCTGGTTCGCGCGTATCGTGGCTATGGCGAGGTCGTTTCCAGCGACGCGGAGTTCGGCCCGGCGTTTGCCCGCGCGCTGGCGTTCGCCAACAGCAGGAAATTGCCCGCGTTGCTCGAGCTTCGCTACGATGCGGACGGCATTGCGCCGGGTATGACGCTGTCGCAGATCCGCGCGGAGGCATTTGCCCGTCAGTCCGCCGACAGGTAAGGGTTACGGCGGCACGCTCGCGTGCCGCCGCTGGCGCAACCACGGAGCCAATCAGCATGCGAGCCTTTTTTTCCGACGAGCAGATGCTGCACCACCCGCAGCAGCTCGCGCAAGCCGGCGAGGGCAGTGAAGGCCAGGCCTTGCCGGCGCGCGCGCTGGCATTGCGCCAGGCGCTGAGCGAGCGCGGCATCCTGCCCGTGGCGCCCCCCGAATATGGCGTGGCGCCGCTTCGCGCCGTCCACAGTGCGGCCTATCTGGCCTTTCTGGAAAGCGCATTTGAGCGGTGGGCGGCGCAGGCCGGCGCGGGATCGGGCCGGCGGGACGTCGTTCTGCCCAGCCTGTCGCCCTACTACGCCAGCCAGTGCGGGGGCGCAGACCGCGGCGAATGTCCCTCGGACGCCATCGTCGCGCAGGCTGGCTACTATCTCGGCGACCAGAGCAGCCCGATCGGTGCGCATAGCTGGCAGGCCATTCTTCGCTCGGCGCATTGTGCGGTGGCAGCCGCGGAATATGTCTGCGCGCAAGAGGCGCGCAACGACGTGGCCTATGCGCTATCCCGGCCGGCAGGCCACCACGCGCATAGCGACCGGGCCAGCGGCGCCTGCTATGTGAACAACGCGGCAGTTGCCGCCGAAGTCCTGTTGCGCAGCTTCGACAAGGTGGCGGTGCTGGATGTCGGCGCGCATCATGGGGACGGTACACAGCAGATTTTCTATGAACGCGCGGATGTCATGACGATCTCGCTGCACGCAGATCCTGCCACGAACTTCCCGTTCTACGCCGGCTATGCGAAGGAGCGCGGCTATGGCGCCGGGTACGGCTACAACCTGAACTATCCGTTGCGCCATCCGACGGATGACGCCGGCTACCTGGCCGTGCTGGACACCGCGCTGGACGCCTTGCGCGACTATCGCCCCGGGGCGCTCGTGCTGGCGCTCGGCTTCGATGCCTGTGGCAAGGCGCCGTCAGGCGCGCTGCATCTCGGGCCGGATGCCTTCCGGGGCATCGGGGAGCGCATCAACGCACTGGGCGTTCCCACGGTGGTGGTGCAGGAAGGGGATGACGAGATTGAGGGCGCGGCTGACGCCATCGATGCATTTTTTACAGGTTTTGCACCGGTCGCAGCCCAGGCTGTGCTGTGACCGACCAAGGGGAAGAGAAATGACGACGCTGTCAATCAATGGCGATCGCCTGTGGCAATCGTTGATGGACCTGGCCGAGATCGGCGCCACGCCCAAGGGTGGCAACGCCCGCCTGGCGCTCACCGCGCTGGACGGCCAGGGACGTGACCTGGTGGTGGGATGGATGCGCGAAGCCGGGCTGAGCGTGACGGTCGACAAGGTCGGCAATATCTTCGGACGCCGCGCCGGGCGCAACAACAGCCTGCCGCCGGTGATGACCGGCAGCCATATCGATACCCAGCCTACCGGCGGCAAGTTCGATGGCTGCTATGGCGTGATGGCCGGGCTGGAAGTCATGCGCACCCTCAACGAGCGGGGCGTGACCACCGAGGCGCCGCTCGAACTCGCGATCTGGACGAACGAAGAAGGGTCGCGCTTCGTGCCGGTGATGATGGGCTCCGGGGTGTTCGCCGGCATCTTTTCTGCCGAGACCGCGCTGAACGCCAGGGACGCGGACGGCAAGCGGGTCGCCGACGAGCTGAAGGCGATCGGCTACGCGGGCGACGCCGAGGTCGGCCGTCCGGTAGGCGCGTACTTTGAGGCCCATATCGAGCAGGGCCCGGTGCTCGAAGCCGAGGACAAGGTGATCGGCGTCGTGACCGGGTCGCTGGGGCTGCGCTGGTATGACGTGACGGTGACGGGCATGGAGGCGCATGCCGGCCCCACGCCGATGCCCTTGCGCAAGGATGCGCTCTATGGCGCGACCTTCCTGATGCAGGAAGTGGTGAAGATTGCCAACGACTTCGCACCGCACGGGCGCGGCACCGTGGGTGTCGTCAATATCCACCCGTCGTCGCGCAATGTCATTCCCGGGGCTGTCAAGTTCACCGTCGATCTGCGCCACCTGGACCCGGAACGCCTCGGTGAAATGGATGCCCGGCTGCGCGCTGCCTGTGCCGCGCTGCGCGATGGCACGACCACCGGCACGCCGCTGGAGGTCGTGGTGGAAGACGTGCAGTACTTCCCGCCCACGCCGTTCGCGCCTGGACTGATCGGTCATGTGCGCGAAGAAGCGGGCGCGCGTGGCTATACGCACCAGGACATCGTAACCGGCGCCGGGCATGACGCGGTCTATCTCGCGGGTGTCGCGCCCACGGCGATGATCTTCGTGCCATGCAAGGACGGGATCAGCCACAACGAGATCGAGGACGCCAGGCCCGAGCATCTGGAGGCGGGTGCCAATGTGCTGCTGGGCGCCATGGTGGCGCAGGCCAATGCCTGATCGCAGCAGAGACGAAAAACAGGACCAGACCATGAACAACTTGCGAGATGCCGCCTACTGGCGCGCCAGGGCGCAGTCAGTCTCCATCCGCGCCCAGGCCTATATCGACGGCACCTGGACGGACGCCGCCGACGGCCAGACCTTCAAGACGATCAATCCTGCCACCGGGGAGGTGCTGGCCACGATCGCGGCCTGCGCAGAGCAGGACGTGAACCGCGCGGTCGCCGCGGCGCGACGGGCCTTCCAAGCCGGCATCTGGTCCGAGATGCCACGAAGCGAGCGAAAGGCCGTGCTGCTCAGGCTGGCAGCGTTGATCGACACCCATCGCGAAGAGCTGGCGGTGCTCGAAACGCTCGACATGGGCAAGCCGATTGCCGATACGCTGCAATATGACGTGCCCGAGGCCGGCCGCACCTACGCGTGGTACGCCGAAGCCATCGACAAGGTCTATGACGAAATCGCACCAACGGCGCCGGACGTGCTGGCCACCATCACGCGCGAACCGCTGGGCGTGGTCGCGGCGGTAGTGCCCTGGAACTATCCGCTGCTGATGGCGAGCTGGAAGGTGGCGCCCGCGCTGGCCGCCGGGAACAGCGTGGTCCTGAAGCCCGCCGAGCAATCCTCGCTGACCGCGCTGCGGCTGGCGGAGCTTGCCGAGGCCGCTGGGGTGCCGGCTGGCGTCTTCAATGTCGTGCCGGGGCTGGGGGCGGATGCCGGGCAGGCGCTCGGGCGGCATCCTGACGTCGATTGTATCGCGTTCACCGGCTCCACTGCTACCGGCAAGCGCTTCATGGAGTACTCCGGGCAATCCAACCTCAAGCGCGTATGGCTGGAATGCGGCGGCAAATCGCCCCATATTGTCTTTGACGATTGCCCCGACCTGGACCGCGCCGCGCAGGCGGCGGCCATCGGCATCTTCAACAACCAGGGTGAAATTTGCATCGCAGGATCGCGGCTCTATGTGCAGACCGGCATCTATGATGCCTTCCTGGAAAAACTGGAGGCCCACGCCGCGCGGATGCAGCCGGGCGATCCACTCGATCCGGCGTCGGCCATGGGGGCGATCGTCGATGGCGCCCAGCTCGATCGGGTGATGTCCTACGTGAAGAGCGGAAAAGACGAAGGCGCGCGCCTGCGCATCGGTGGCGAGCGCGCATATGCCGACACCGGGGGCTTCTACATGCAGCCGACCATTTTCGAATGCCCGACGCAGGTGCTGACCATCGTGCGCGAGGAGATCTTCGGGCCGGTCCTGGCCGTGACCAGGTTCGACACGGAAGAGGAGGCCATCCGGATGGCGAACGACTCGCCCTACGGCCTGGGTTCCGGCCTCTGGACGTCCAGCCTGTCGCGCGCCCACCGTGTTTCGCGCAAGCTGCAGGCGGGACTGGTCTGGGTGAACTGCTACATGGACAGCGATGTGACGGTGCCGTTTGGCGGCGTCAAGCAGTCTGGCTCCGGACGAGACAAGTCCCTGCATGCACTGGACAAGTACACGGACTTGAAGACCACCTGGATCAATCTGGCCTGACAGGCAGGAGGACACCATGAATCAGACTGACGAGTATTCCATTCGCTGCGACCTCGCAGCGCTGTACAGGTTGGCGGCGCACTTCCGCATGACCGACCTGATCGACACGCACATCACGGCGAAGCTGCCGGGCGAGACGCCCACCTTCCTGATCAACCGCTATGGTGTGCTGTTCGAGCATATGCGTGCCTCGGACCTGGTGCGGATCGACCACGAAGGCAACGTCATCGACGAGCGGGCGGCGTCCGACCCCGCGCGCTTTCGTGTCAATGCGGCAGGCTTCAACATTCATTCGGCAGTCCACATGGCGCGCCACGACCTGGCCTTCGTGCTGCACACGCACACGGCGGCGGGCATTGCGGTCTCTGCGCAGGAACATGGCCTGCTGCCGATCAGCCAGCACGCGCTGAAGTTCTACGGCAAGCTTGGCTATCACGACTACGAGGGCATCGCCCTGAATCCTGAAGAGAAGGCGAGACTGGTCAGGGACCTTGGCAGCCACAACGCCATGGTCCTGCGCAACCACGGACTGATCGTCGGCGGCCGCACGGCTGCGGATGCCTTCCACGAGATCTTCTTCCTCGAGCGTGCCTGCCAGGCGCAGGTCGCCGCCATGGCTGGCGGCAGCCAGTTGCGCTTCCCGCCGGAATCCGTGCGCCAGCTCACCGCGTCGCAGTTCGAGCGGGACGAGTCGGCCGAGATCCGGAACCTGGCATGGAATGCAGCGCTGGGGCTGATCGAGGGCGGTCCAATCGACTATCGGTCATAAGTCCTGACCGTCGCCCTTAGGGGCGGCGCACCACCACCGGGGGCCCGGCCGATCCGTCGGGCCTGACAGCTTCCGACCAAGCGAGCGCAACCCGCAATTCCCCTGCGGGCGGGCGGCGCTCGTCCCGTGTCTCGCGCGGCGGGGCACTAACGCAGCGGATCAGGGAGGGCACAACATGGTGCGCTTTGCCATTGCCGGCATCCAGATGCAGGTGTCGGCGTTCGAGGAAAACATCAGCCAGATGGGTCGCTACCTGTCTCATGTGCGGCAACGGTTTCCCTGGGTCAACATGGTGGTGTTCTCCGAACTGGCGGCGCTCGGCCCCAGTCCTCTCAAGGCGGAGCCGATGCCGGGCGAGGCCGAGTCGAGGCTTTGCGAGATGGCTGGCAGTCACGGCCTGTGGCTGGTTCCCGGTTCATTGTTTGAGCTGCGCGATGGCCAGATATTCAACATGTCGCCGGTGATCGATCCCGCAGGCAACGTGATTGCGCGGTTCCGCAAGCTGTTTCCGTTTCGCCCCTATGAGCAGGGCGTTGCCGCGGGCAGCGAGTTCGTCGTGTTCGATGTGCCCGGAGCCGGGCGCATCGGCATATCGATCTGCTACGACATGTGGTTTCCCGAGACCACCCGAACCCTGGCGGCCATGGGCGCGGAAGTCATTCTGCATCCCACCATGACGGACACGATCGACCGTGATGTTGAACTCGCGATTGCACGCGCGTCGGCGGCGACGAACCAGGTCTACTTCTTCGATATCAACGGCGTTGGCCAGGGCGGCGTCGGCCGTTCCATCGTGGTCGATCCTTCCGGCTATGTCCTGCATGAGGCGTCGGCCGGTGCGGCCGAGATCATCCCGATCGAGATCGATTTCGGCAAGGTACGCCGCGAACGCGAGCTCGGCCTGCGTGGCCTGGGGCAGCCGCTGAAAAGCTTCCGCGATCGCGGTGTGGAGTTCCCCGTCTACCAGCGCGGCACCGGCGCCGATGCGTATCTGCATTCACTTGGTCCGCTCCGCAAGCCAGGCGAGCCTGAACGCGCAGAGCCCGGGCTGGCAGGTCCTGGCGGCGACTAGGGCGGGGATCGCAATGCTGATGAGAAAGCGCTGGCCCCGCAAGGAGCGCGACAGAAGAAGGAAAACGGTCAGAAGCGCTATTGGGGCCGATTACGCTCTGGCCAACGGGCATCAATCAACAGAGCACGAAAACCTGAGGCGGAAGACTCCGGGGCTGCCGGCCCCGCGATTCGCGCCTCACGCTTGTCAAGGGAGGATGGTCATGGAAAAAGTCCGCAATATCTCAGACCTGCGCCTGATGTTTCACAGGAACGAGCGGCCGATCTATTTCATCAGCGCCACGAACTTCAATCTTCTGGGCATCGACCAGTGGGTCAATCACTTCAAATACATCAACTACATTGATTGCTTCGACGGACGGCATCCGAACGTGTTCGTGCCGCGCGAGGTGCCGCATGAAGAATTTGGTTCGATCGAAGACATCACCAACTACCTGCTTCAGCACAAGGACGTGGTCGAACTGATCGAGCAGCGCGACGGCCGCCCGGTCGGCACCTTCCTGATGTTCGACGAGAAGACCGAAGCGCTCGCCCGCGAACTCAAGCTTGATATCTGGTTTCCGCCGGCATCGCTGCGCAACCGCTGCGACAACAAGATGGAGACGGTTCGCATCGGCAACAAGGCCGGAGTGCCGTCGGTCCCCAATGCACTGGCGAAGGTCGGGAGCTATGCCGAGCTGATGGCCATTGCCGAACAGCGTCGGCTCGGTACCGACCTGGTCGTGCAAAGTGCATTCGGGGATTCCGGGCACACGACCTTCTTCATTGCCAACCGGGATGATTTCGATCGCTACAGCAAGGAAATCCTTGGCGAGGACGAAGTCAAGATCATGAAGCGCATCAACTGCCGCGGCGCGACCCTGGAGGCCTGCGCGACGCAATCGGGCACGTTGGTTGGCCCTCTGTTGACGGAAGTGGTCGGTGCGCGCGAACTGACCCCTTACAAAGGCGGTTGGTGCGGCAACGAAGTGTTTTCGGGGGCGTTCTCCGAGTCGGTGCGGATGAAAGCCCGGGACATGGCATTCAAGTTCGGCAACCAGCTGCTGGAAGAAGGCTATCGTGGCTACTTCGACCTGGACTTCCTGATCGACGTCGACAGCGGCGAGGTGTACCTGGGCGAACTGAATCCCCGCATCTGCGGGGCAAGCCCGATGACCAATCATGCCGCGTTTGCCTACGCGGACGCACCGCTTTTCCTCTTTCACCTGCTCGAGTTCTCGGGTGTGCCGTTCGATCTCAATGTCCGCGAGCTCAACGAGCGGTGGGCCGAGAGAACATTCATCGACGGCTGGTCGCAACTGGTGATCAAATACACCGAACAGAACGTCGACGTAGTGACGCATGCACCGCCATCCGGCATCTACCGGCTCGGCGCCGACAATACCGTGGCTTATGACCGCTTCGACTTCAATCGCCGCGAGATCGAAGACGAGCGCGAGGCATTCTTCCTGCGCATCACGGGGCCCGGAGACTATCGCTATGAAGGGGCAGATCTCGGCATCCTGATCACGCGTGGGCGCTCGATGGATGATGCGTTCAGCCTGAACGAGCGGGCGCATCACTGGATCCGCGGCATCAAGCAGTACTACGACGCCAGGCCGCTGGTCGCGGCGCAGGCCGAGCCGGGCCCGCAGCCCGGGGCGTTCAAGATCCTCTGAGGCAGCATTGCCGGGACGCGAGGGAATCATGCGTTGCACGTTCGAAGCGATCAACGAAGATCTGCCGGGCCCCAGATGGCGGCAGGTCTTCGAACAGTACTGGCCGGCGTACCGGCAATGGTACTTGCGCGACGGTGGGCGCTCGCGTCCCGGCTTCCTGATGTGCAGGAAGGCGTTGCGCAGCTACATGCCGGAGCTCATTCCGACCTGGGAGCGCCTGGTGGCGCTGAGCGGCGGCGGCGATCTGGAGGCGCGCTTCCTGTCGATGTGGGCGCCGCCGCCCTACGTCGCTGGCTGTTCACAGGCTGTCTGGCTGCCTGCGCCTGCCGGGGCGCGCGCAGGCGGCACTCCGGCGCTACTTCGCAACTACGACTTTGCTCCTGGGTTGCTGGAGGGGGTTTGGCTGGCCTCGCGCTGGCATGGCCGCAGAGTGCTGGCCGTGAGCGACTGCCTCTGGGGCGCGCTGGACGGCATCAATGAAAGCGGCCTCGCAGCCTCCTTGTCATTTGGCGGGCGGCAGGAAGTCGGCGAGGGATTTGGTATTCCCCTGGTTATGCGCTATGTGCTGGAGTTCGCGGAAAACGTCGACGAAGCTGTCGCGATCCTTTCGCGAGTCCCGGTGCACATGAGCTATACCGTGACGCTGCTCGACCGACAGGCCGCGTGGGCCAGCGTTTTCGTGACACCGGATCGGACGGTCGAGGTCGTGCGCCGGCAGGCGGTCACCAATCTTCAGCACGGGGTCGAATGGGCTGCGCATGCCGAAGCTACCCATGCGGCGCAGCGACAGGAGGCACTGGGCATAGCGGTGAAACAGGCCCATCACCAGAACGATGTCCTGCGCGCGCTGCTGCAGCCGCCATTGTTTCAGACGGCGTACGGCCGCGGCCATGGCACCTTGTACACGGCCGTGTACTACCCCGCTGACAGCGCTGTCGAGATGGTCTGGCCCGACGCTACCTGGCGCCAGTCCTGCAGGCAATTTCAGCCGGGCGCCCGGCTGATCGACTTCGACGTGGACAGCGGCGCAGATGGGGCACCGCCGACTTCACACCGCTGGGTGCTGGACGACGTCGGGAGCTTCCAGTAGGCGGGGCCATGACTTCCGTCGGGTCAAATGAGATCGGCAGGCCATCCTCGTGATTTGGCCCCATCAATAAACGGGAAATGGCTCTTCTGGATGGGACAACCCCTTCGTACACTGCGCGCCGGGGACAATCCATTCCAGAAAACGACAACGGGCACCGGCAATCAAACGGTCGCTACGTGAAATGCCAGGCGGTGCGCAGGCCCGCGTCAATCTCTGTGACTGGACAGCCGAGAGGCTACCTGAAGACAAGTCATATCGCCCACCAAGGATTGATGCATGAAAGCACACCCAAACCAGGCACGCCGTGCGGCCGCCGCCGCCTTTATCGGCACCACCATCGAGTTCTACGATTTTTATATCTACGCTACGGCGGCTGCGCTGGTGCTCGGCCAGGTCTTCTTTCCCAGCAATAACGTCCATCTGAGCACACTGGCGGCGTTCGGTACGTTCGCCGTAGGCTTCATCGCCCGGCCGATGGCAGGCGTGGTGTTCGGCCATCTCGGCGACCGCTTGGGCCGCAAGAAGATGCTGCTGTTCACCATGGCCCTGATGGGCATTGCCACCACCGGCATCGGCCTGCTGCCCGGCTACGCGACCGCCGGCATCTGGGCACCGATCGGGCTGATCGCGCTGCGGATGCTGCAGGGTATCTCCGTGGGCGGCGAGTGGGGCGGCGCGGTGCTGATGGCGAGCGAAAATGCGCCGGCAGGCCGGAAGACCTTCTATGCCTCGTTTGCGCAGCTTGGCAGTCCCGCGGGCCTGCTGCTGTCGCTGATCGCATTCCGGCTGGTGTCCTCGCTGGACCAGGAGGCTTTCCTGTCATGGGGATGGCGCGTTCCGTTCCTGGCCAGCGGCGTGTTGATGACCGTAGGCCTGATAATCCGGCCTGATAATCCGCAGCGGCGTGAAGGAATCGGCGGAATTCGAGGCAGTACGCGAGCACAACGAGACGGCGAAGTATCCGATCCTGGAAGTTCTTCGCGACGGCTGGAAGCAGGTCATGTTCGCCGCCTTCGCCGTCACCATCGGCTCGGCAGGCTTCTTCTTCACCAACACGTTCATGATCACTTACGTCACGCAGTACCAGGGCATCGCACGCTCGACGATCCTGGACTGCCTGTTCCTGGTGACGATCATTCAGTTGCTGTCGCAGCCCGTTTCGGCGCTACTTGCTGAGCGCGTGGGCGAGGGGCGGTTCCTGAAAATAACGGCCTTCCTGTGCATGATCACGCCGTATCCGATGTTCCTGCTGGTCGGCACGCAAAGCATCTTCCTGATGACCATTGGCATCGCGATCGCGGTTGTCATCCTCTCGGCGCTATATGCCGTGATCGCCGGATACATGAGCCTGGCGTTTCCGGCCCGCGTGCGCTACTCCGGCATCTCGCTTGCCTACCAGCTCTGCTGTGCCATTGCCGGCGGTACCACGCCCCTGGTGGGCACGTTGCTGGCAGGCAAGTATGCCGGGCAATGGTTGCCTCTGGCGATCTTCTTCACGCTGCTGTCGGGCCTGTCGCTGATCGGCGTGTGCGGCCTGGCGCGTTTGCGCGAGGTGAAGGCGGCGTCCGATCCGGTGTTGGCCTACTGAGGAATATCCGTGCCGCCGGAGAAGCGCCGGCGGCAGCCATGCTCAGTTGTATCCAAGTACAGCTACGTGCCGAAGCGCATCTTCGTCAGAAGGCGCTTCGGGTGCCGGCTGGTCCGAGAGGCTGTGATTATCCGGGATGCCTTCGTCCCGATTCGACGATTCTGCGCCGGTGCCATGGCTGCATGGGGCTGTGAGCTGACGGAGTTCCTGGGACATGATGGTCCTTGCGAGTCTTGAGCGTTGATCAGTAAAGGTATGAGAAACGGGTACGGCAGCCGCTACCTGCCGGCAGGCTTGGCGATCCGGATCACCGAATTGCCCCAGCCGACGCAAAGGTCCGGATAGATCGTTCCGGCGATGGCCTCGATACTCGCTACGTCGATCCGCGAGTCGCCCTGCGAGCCGAACAGGACCACTTCATCGCCGGGCAGGATGTCAGGGCCACTGGTGACATCCACCATCAGGGTGTTCATCGTTACTCGCCCCACTACGGGATATGCGGCGCCGCGAATCAGGGCATGCCCGCAGTTCGAGAACGCCCTGCGGTAGCCGTCGGCATATCCCACGGGGATATTGGCCAGGCGCGAGTCGCGCGCCAGCCGCAGCGTGCGGTCGTAAGCCACCGTATTGCCGGCAGCATAGGCGTTGACCGATGCCACCCTGGATTTCAGGCTGGCAATGGCCTGGAAGCCCGCATACGCAGGCAGGCACCCGAACAGGATGGCGCCGGTGCGCACCATGTCCAGGTGCGCGCCGGGCACCTCGAGCGTGGCAAACGAATTGGCGCAGTGCAACTGGATCTTGCTGCGATCCATGCCGGCGGACTGGATGAGCCATGCGGCTTCCTCCTGGAAACTGGCAAGGCCGCGTTCCACGTCGCTAACATCCGGCACCGGGAAATGCGTCATGATGCCGACGACCCGAAGGTGCGCCAGCGCGGCTGCCGCCAGGCACTTCTCGCGCTCTTCGGCCGTCTGGAGGTCAAAGCCGTTGCGGCTCATGCCGCCGGAGTTCAGTTCGAGGTGAATGCGAATCCAGCGCCCGTAGCGACGGGCGATGTCGTCCATCTGACGCGCATACTCCAGGTTGCCGGCGATTTCCTCCAGCCCGTATTGCAGGCCGTCTTCAATCTCGGCGAGCGTGGCCGCACGGACACGGAGGATGCGGCCGGTGAAGCCCCCCTGGCGAACCAGCCTTGCCTCTTCATTGCTTGCGATCCCGACGGACGGCACGCCAAGCGCGATCAGCGAGGGAATGAGCAGTCCGATGCCATGGCCACAGGCATCGGCCTTCATCACCGCACACATCTGCGTCGAGCCTCCGATCAGCGACTGAATGCCCCGGACGTTCTGCTCGAACTTGCCGAGATCCACTTCTACCCATGCATTACTTTCCATATTGATCGTCAATTTCTGTTGTGCATATGCCGTACTGCGAGCATGAGTGCCCCGGCCAACCGGGGCAGGTCGCTGGGGCGTGGCGAAGTCTGGCGGCCTTCCGGTCCTCAACGCTCCGCATAGAACCCGGGAAGGGCCAGGATGTCCTCCAGCTCCACCAGCGCACGGCGGACTTCTTCCAGCAGGCTCGCGTCAGCCAGGTCCTGCGGGAGCAGGCGGTCGCGGTAGTTGCGCTTTACCCAGTCGACCAGCGTCGCATGCAGTGACTCGCTGAAGAAGATGTTGGCGCCGATGGCGGCTGCCTGGCCGGCATCCAGTACCACCCGAAGCCGCAGGCAGGCGGGGCCGCCGCCGTTGCGCATGCTTTCGCGCAGGTCGAAGGACAGGACCTCGGCCACCGGCCCGCCCGGCGCCGACAGGGATTCCAGGTAGCGACGGCTGGGCGCATGTGCCAGGCACTCCTGGGGTACGACGATGAGCGTGCGCCGCGCGGGATCCTGCAGCAACTGGCTGTTGAACAGATAGGTGGATACCGCGTCGGCCAGGGAAACCTGCCCGGCATCGACACGGATGGGGCGGAGCCGGAAGCCGCTGGCTTCGCAGGTCCGGGCCAGCGTATCGATCAGCGTGGCTTCGTCCTGGAACGCGGCCGAGTGGTAGAACAGGGTGTCCAGGTTCCCCACTGCAATCACGTCATTGTGGAAGACGCCGGCATCGATGGCCGCCGCCGACTGCCGGCCGAAGACCACGCGCGCGGGGTCCAGGTCATGCAGCCGCGCCACGGCCCGGCTGGCCTCGGCGTACTGGCGCGCTTCGAACCGCTGCTGTGCCGCATCGTCGTCGAACGTTTCGCGGCCGTAGATGAACAGTTGCACACCGGCCAATCCGTGGCTGGCGGCAAGCCGCGTGTGATTGGCGGCGCCCTCGTCGCCGAGCGCGGGGGCGCCCGGAATCGCGTCATGCACGACGAAATGGCGCGGATCACTGAAGATGGCGCGCAGGAGCCTGGCCGTGTCCGGGTGTTCGATCGAGCGATGCAGCTTTGCGCTCAGATTGGCCGGCGTGAAATGCACCTTGCCATCGGCGGAATCGGTGGCAGGACTGACGGTCGCGGCATTCGCCACCCACATGGAGGAAGCGGAGTACGCGGTAGACAGGAGCCGCTGGTCTGCGTGTGCGGCGGCGCTCAGCACTGCAGTATCGCTGCCGGTAAAGCCAAGACGTCGCAGAAAACCCAGGTTTGGCCGCACCAGCGGCGGCAGGATGGCCTGGGGAATGCCGCGCCGATGCAGGGCAAGCATTTTCTCCAGCCCCTGCAGGGCCGCAAGGCGCGGATTCGAAGCCGTGCCGCCGTGGCGCATGGACGCAACGTTGCCGCTGGCAAGCCCGGCATGATGATGGCTCGGGCCGACCAGGCCGTCGAAGTTGAACTCGCGCGCCTCGCCGCCCCTGCCCGGGCCGAATGCGGCCGTCCGGGAATCCTGGCCGGCCGGTTGCCGCCCGGCGTCGTGCAGATCAGCCATGCAGTGTGTCTCCTGGCTTGAGGGTGGCGACTCGCACCGGATCGCCTGCGCCGACAGCCAGCGCGGTGCATTCCTCGTTTGTCAGCGGCAGGCTGCCGAACGCGGGCACTGCATGGGTGACGATCGCCCGGAAGTCATTGAGCCGTGTATTGCAGACCAGCAGCGGGCACCCGGTGGGTGAAGTCGTGGTGCCGTCCGGCGCGGGGCGGGCGATGGCCAGCGTGCTCTGCTTGGTGATGCGCAGATGCCGGATGTGCCCCTGCACCACCGGACCGGCATCGAAGATATCCACCAGCCCTTCATAGGCCATGCCCTCCTGCTCGAGCATCCGGCGCGCTGGCTCCGTGGACGCATGAACTCGCCCGATCACCTCGCGCGCTTCCTCGGTCAGGAAATCGGTGTAGATCGGGAAGCGCGGCATCAGTTCGGCGATAAAGGATTTTGCGCCCCCGCCGCTTCGGTCATCGGCCACCGAGAAGTCCATCTTGAAGAAGTGCTGACCGAGGCTTTCCCAGAACGGCGAAGTGCCGTCCGGGCGCAGGTAGCCACGCAATTCCGCGCAGAGCACTTCCGGCAGGAGATCGACGAAGTTGGCGGCAAAGAGCAAGCGCGCCTTAGAAAGGAGCTTGCCGTTGTGGCCGCTGCGGTGTGCCGGGTCGAGGAAGAGCGTGCAAAGCTCGGCGCAGCCGGTGAGGTCGTTCGACAGGAACAGCGTCTTCTTGCTGGAGTAGACGCCGATCTCACGGCTCGAGTGCACGAGCTGTCCGAGCCGGAAGCTGTAGAAGGCTTCGTCCAGCCCAACCGCAGCCTTCAACGCACTCACGCCCGCGATTTGTCCGCTGCCGCAATCCTCGAGCACGAAAAGGTAGTCGCGCTCGGCCTGGGGCACGGTACCGGCGAAAGACGCCTCGGCCGTCGCGATGCGTCGGGCCAGCGCACCGGAATCCGCCTTGAGGGTCGTCATGCCCGGTCCCACTCGTTCGGCCAGGGCGTATAGGGCGGGAAGGTCTTTCGATTGGATCGCGCGTAGTACAAGCATGTGAACTCCCGGCCGTGCGTCAGGCTGCGGCGACGATGACCGCGTCGCCGGCGCAGATCCGCAGCGCGTCCAGCGTCTCGGCAGGCAGGAGGATCCGGCCGCGGTCGAGTTCTACCGTACCGGGCGAGATCGTGCAGCGGAACTGACTGAGCGCACCGGTCGTCGCAATCAGGCAAGTCTCGCCCGGCCGGCTCTCCGTGGCTGCCTCGGCGGTGAGGTTGCGTGCCGTCGACAGCGTTTTCAGGCGCGACGCATGCGCCTCGAGCACGGGACCGCCATCGAAGATGTCCACGTAGCGATCGGCTTCGAAGCCTTCCGCAGCCAGGATGTCAAACGCCGCGACGGCCTCGGGATGCAACTGGCCGATGACTTCGCAGGCGGCATCCGGCAACAACGGCACGTAGATGGGATAGTGGGGCATCAGTTCCACAATCAGCGTGCCGTTGCGGGCGCCGCGCACGGCGCGCTCGGCAGACAGGTAGTCCATGTTGAAGAACTTGCGGCCGATGGCGTCCCAGAACGGCGAAGTATGGTCCGGGTGCGTCTGCCCGGCCAGGCATGCGAAGAAGCTGTCGGCAAAGCGTCGCCTGTCGGCGGCCGCGAGCATCAGCCGCGAGCGCGACAGCAGCGGGCCTGCCGCGGCGCAGCCCGGCGTCACCTGGAGGCCGGATAGCTGGGAGTGCGCAGTCAGGTCGGAGTTGAGCGTCAGGACATGGACGTTGTTGGCGATCCGCAGATCGCGCGAGACATGGTGAATGACGTCGTTGCGATAGGAGAAATACGCACCTGCCGAGCCCGCGGTAGCTGCAATGGCCGCGGTGCCGGCGATTGCCCCATCCGTATCTTCCAGCACGAGCTGATAGTGCTCGTCGGCCGGCGTGTCGACCGGGCGCGCCAGCGCTTCGCGCGTACGGGCGATGGCGTCTTCAACGCCCGGGCGCGTGCGGGGCAGCGTGTGAACGTGCGGGGACGCGACTTCCGCCAGGGCGATCAGGCCGGACACATCGTCTTCGGTGGCGGGTCGTGCGATCCACATCATGGGGCGATTCAGCAAGGCGTGGGTTGGAGTCCGGTTACGGGTTGCTGGTCACACCGGAGGCTGGGTGCAACTCTACGGCAGGGGGGCGCGACTGCAATTCAGGATTGCGACGCTTTATTGCACCGATGCGTCGCGACGCTCGATCCGCGGCGTTCAGGGCGCGCCGCTTGTGCGCAGGATGCGCTGGCGTTCCTCGCGGGGCGTGGTGCCATATACCGTCCGGTATGCGGTGGAAAAATGCGGTCCCGAAGAGAAGCCGCACATCAGGGCGATTTGCAGCAGGGAATGGCGAGATTCCCGCAGCAGCCGCTGGGCGCGTGCCAGGCGGATCTCCATGTAGTAGCGCGATGGCACCGCACCGAGGTGCTGCCGGAAGAGCCTTTCGAGCTGCCGCCGCGACACGCCGGCCAGGCGTGCGATCTCCTCGGTCTGGAGCGGCTCTTCAATGTTGGCCTCCATCAGGGCAATGGCCTCGGAAAGCTTGGGAGCGTGTCCGCTGGCGGCCGGCTGCGGGGCGGTGCGTTGCCTTTCGCTCGAAGCGCGGATGCGCTCGATGCAAAGGCGGTCCTGGATCTCGCCGGCAGCCTTGGTGCCAAGGACGTCGCGGACAAAGGTCAGGCCAAGATCGATGACCGCAGCGCCGCCGCAACAGGTGGTCCACCTGCCCGCGTGCTCGATGATGGCCGGTGAAATGATGCTGTCGTCACCCGCCGGATCCAGCATCGCGGCGTAGTGCCAGTGCAGGGCGACACGCATGCCGTTGGCCCGGCGGGTGCGCAGCAGCCACAGTACCGCTGCACCGACCGCAATGACATAGGTGGCGCGCTCGACAAGCGCATCGAGCCGCGTGGCTTGCAATAGTGAGGGCGCGCCGGGCTCCCGGTCCCAGAGGATCAGGACGTCGCAGGAAACCGATGGATCGGCTTGCGTTGCCGACAGGCACGAGACCCGGAGGGCCTCGTGCGCCGCCGCGGCAAGGTCGAGCATTTGCCGCAGCAGTGCGACGTCTGGCGGAAGTGCTTCCGGTTCGCCGAACATGACGACATCCACTGTCATGGCACCGGCAAGCTTGCCCCAAGGCGACCCGCTGATCGACGCGTCAATCCCGGTGCTCATGCTCTGTGTCCCTTCCTGGCTGATCGCTCTTTGGCTGCGTTCCGCATCACCGCCTGCGTGCGGAGCGCGGCCCCGGGGCGAGACCCGGACGCCGCGCGTCCATCGTAGTCAATCGCGATGGACGCGGTAAGGGCCAATTTGACATGCACGCACGAGGCCAATATTCCGGTTGCCGCTTGCGACGCGGTGGGGGGGAGTCAGCCCCGATTGCCAGCGTATGTGTCAGCGTATACCCGATTGTCCATTATAGATTTTATGTCTATATTTCGCTCCGCGGTGCGTAGGTTGCCTGTCCCGGCAAGCTGGTTCGACTGTCAGGGGCAGCGCGCTTTCATTCCGTGCGGCGCTGCATTGCCGCCGGGCCTTGTCCGATGCTCCATGCGCCGCGGGCATCGACATTCGTCAGGGATCGCAAGTCCGAAGCCAGCACCCCCGGGGGTCTGACAGCAAGACTTCAAAAGGAATAACGATGAAGTGGAAAATCAAGCTCGTGGTCGGCCTGCTGGCAGCCATCGGATTCGCGGCGTCGGCCAGTGCCCAGTCGTCGCAAGTGTTGCGCATGGGGCTGAACCCCACCTACCCGCCGTTCGAAAGCAAGTCGCCATCGGGTGATCTGCAGGGCTTCGACATCGATGTCGGCAATGCCATCTGCAAGAAACTCAACGTCAGATGCGTATGGGTGGAGAACGACTTCGACGGGCTGATCCCTGCCCTGCAGGCGAGAAAGTTCGACGTGGTCAACTCGGCCATGAACATCACCGAGAAACGCAAGCAGATCATCGACTTCACACCGCCGATCTACATCGTGCCGATCCAGCTCGTCGCCCGGAATACAGCAAAGCTCCAGCCCACGCCTGCCGGCATGAAGGGGAAGACGGTCGGCGTCATGCGAGGTACGACGCAGGAGACCTACCTGCAGAAGCACTGGGCGAAGTCCGGGGTTGAGATCGTCTCCTATCAGGACCAGGCGCAAGTCTTTGCCGACCTGATCGCCGGGCGTATCGACGGCGCTGTCCAGGAATCGCAGACCGCGCTGGACGGCTTGCTGAGCAAGCCGGAAGGCCGTGACTTTGACTTCGCCGGCCCTGCGCTGGTCGACCCGGCCACGCTGGGCGTGGGCACTGGCCTTGGCATCCGCAAGGGCGACGACGCGTTGCGCGAGAAGCTGGTGGCTGCCATCGCGGCACTGAAGCAGGACGGCACCCTGACGGCGCTTTCGCAGAGGTATTTCAAGCGCGACATCATTGCCCGGGATTGACGAAGCGCCGGCGATGGCGGCGCCAGCGCGCGGCCATCGCCATACGTGCGTGGAACCGGCAAACAGACAAAAGTCGAATTGGCGAGGTAACGGTGTGAATGCGGATGTTGTAGTGGTAGGGGCTGGCATTGTCGGCGTAAGTGTCGGGATTCATCTCGCGCAGCGAGGGCGCAGCGTCATCGTGATCGACCGCCGCGCCCCCGGCGAAGAGACCAGCTTCGGAAACGCGGGTCTGATTGAACGGGCATCGGTGGTGCCGTACGGATTTCCGCGCGAGCTGGCTACCCTGTTGCGATATGCCGGCAACCGGCAGACGGCCATGCGCTACGACGCGCGCTCGCTGCCGTCATTCGCGCGGTGGCTGGCCAGATACTGGCGCGAATCAGGGCCGGCAAGGCTGGCGCGCGCCAGCGCCGACATGCTGCCGTTGATCGCCAACAGTGTTGTCGAGCATGACAAGCTGATTGCGCTCGGCAGGCTCGATTCGCTGGTGAAGCCCGGTGGATGGATCGAGGCCTATCGCACCGAGCAGGCACTGGTGCGTCGCGTGGCGGATTGCCTGCCGCTGGCTGAATGCCACGGCCTGATCATGTCGCCGCTGGACCAGGCGGGGCTTCAGAAGACCGAGCCGGGCCTCAGGCCTGGTTTCATCGGCGCAATTCACTGGATCGATCCCAAGAGCGTCACCAACCCGGGTTTGCTGACCAAGGGCTACGCGCGATTGCTCGAAACCATGGGCGGGCGCGTTGTGCTCGGGACAGTGTCGGGGCTCAACCAGGATGCCGGTGGCTGGCGGGTGCGCTTCGACGGCGAGGAAGTGCGAGCCCGGGAAGTTGTGATCGCGCAAGGCCCGTGGTCCGGCCAGCTAATTTCACCCCTCGGCTATCGCATTCCGCTGTTGGGCAAGCGCGGCTACCACATGCATTACCAGCCGGAATCCGACGTACCGCAACGCTTCCCGATTGCCGATAGTGAAGTCGGATACGTCGTGGCGCCAATGCAGCAAGGGCTACGCCTGACCACCGGTGTGGAACTGACGTCCGAGTCCCGTCCGCCCAACACGATCCAACTCGACAGGGCGGAGCGGCATGCGAAGCCAATCTTCGGCCTAGGCCGGAGGCTCGAAGCGCAGCCATGGATGGGGCATCGCCCGTGCACGCCGGACATGCGGCCGGTGATCGGCCCCGCGCCGCGACACGCGAGCCTCTGGTTCGCGTTTGGCCACAACCATCACGGACTGACGCTGGGGCCAGTCACGGGCCGGCTGCTGGCGGAGATGATGACCGGTGCCCGACCCTTCACGGATCCCACCCCATATAGCCCCAGGCGCTTCGGATGAAGTCGGGCAAACGCTGAGTGCGCGACGCACCAGGGCAGACATCGACAATGGAGACTGCAATGCTTCACGGATATGGCGCAGTAATAGCGGACGGTACCTGGCAGACCGTCAAGCTGGCACTGCTTTCCCTCTTGCTGGCAACCGCGCTCGGCCTGCTCGGCGCGAGCGCCAAGGTGGCGAGGCACCGGAGCCTGAACAGGATTGCCTCGTTCTACACCACGCTGATACGCGGTGTGCCCGACCTGGTCATGATGCTGCTGCTGTACTACAGCATCCAGATGTGGCTGAACCGGCTGACCGACTACGCCGGCATGGGCCAGATCGACATCGATCCCTTCGTCGCGGGTGTGCTGACCATCGGCTTTATCTACGGGGCGTACTTCACCGAGACCTTCCGCGGCGCCTTTCTCTCGGTTCCCGCTGGTCAGCTTGAGGCCGGTGTATCGGTAGGGATGTCGGGCTTCCAGACCTTTAGGCGGATTCTGTTTCCGCAGATGATGCGCTTCGCACTGCCCGGTATCGCCAACAACTGGCAGGTGCTGGTGAAGGCGACGGCCCTGGTATCGCTGATCGGCCTGACGGATCTGGTGAAGGTTGCGCTGGATGCCGGCAAGAGCACGTTCAGCATGTTCAATTTCATCCTGGCGGCGGCCGTGATCTACCTGGCGCTGACCTCGGTTTCCAACCTTGTACTGATCTGGCTGGGCAAGCGCTACTCGCTCGGCGTCAGGGAGGCAAAGCTCTGATGGACCTGCTAAACGAATACTGGAAGGCCTATCTCTATTCCGACGGCGCGAAGATGACGGGCCTGGCCATGACCCTCTGGCTGCTGGTCCTCTCGCTGGCGCTGGGGTTTGTGGCAGCGGTTCCGCTTGCTGTCGCGCGGGCTTCGTCGGACCGCTGGCTGTCGGTTCCGGTGCGAATCTACACCTACCTGTTCCGGGGTACTCCGCTGTATGTGCAGTTGCTGCTGATCTACTCCGGCGTGTACGGGCTTGCCGTGGTCAGGGAAGTGGATGTGTTGAACCATTTCTTTCGCAATGGCTTCCATTGCACGATCCTCGCGTTTGCCCTGAATACGTGTGCCTATACCACCGAGATCTTTGCAGGCGCCATCGCCAGCACGCCGTACGGGGAGGTGGAGGCCGCGCGGGCCTATGGCATGTCGCGCCTGAAGCTGTACCTGCGCGTCATCCTGCCATCGGCATTGCGCCGCTCACTGCCCAACTATGGGAACGAGGTCATTCTCATGCTGCACGCCACGACTGTCGCCTTTGTGGCGACGGTGCCGGACCTGCTCAAGGTGGCACGCGACGCCAATGCTGCGACCTATCGCTCCTTTGAGGCGTTCGGCCTGGCGGCCATGTTGTACCTGGGTGTATCCCTCGCGATCGTTCACTTGTTCCGGAAGGCGGAGCACAAATGGCTCGCATTCCTGCGGCCGACGGAGAAGAAATGATGTCCACAGTTGCGATGAAGGCAGTTAAGTCGGATGCGGAAGTTTCACCGCGTAGTGTGACCAAGCCCGCGCTGGTAGCCAGCGATATCCACAAAAGCTATGGCAGTCATGAGGTGTTATCCGGCGTTTCACTGACGGCGGCTCCGGGGGATGTGATTTCCATCATTGGGTCGAGCGGTTCCGGAAAAAGCACGTTCCTGCGCTGCATGAACTTTCTCGAGCAGCCGGATGCGGGGCAGATCACCGTCGGCGGCGAGCCGATCCATATGCAAAATGGCAAGGATGGGCGGCTGCGCGTCACCGATGCCAGGCAGCTTCGGCGAATCCGTACAAAGCTGGCAATGGTGTTCCAGCATTTCAACCTGTGGTCGCACATGACGGTACTGCAGAACGTCATGGAAGCTCCGCAGCATGTGCTCGGTGTCGGGAAGAAGGAAGCACAGGAGTGGGCGGTGCACTGTCTCGACAAAGTGGGCCTGACCGCCCGCACGATGGGCGCGTATCCAGCCCACCTGTCAGGCGGTCAGCAGCAGCGGGTTGCGATTGCGCGGGCCCTTGCCATGCGCCCGGACGTGCTGCTGTTCGACGAGCCGACTTCGGCGCTCGATCCGGAACTCGTCGGGGAAGTCCTGAAAGTCATGCAGCAGTTGGCTGCGGAAGGCCGCACGATGGTTGTGGTGACCCACGAAATGGGCTTCGCGCGCTCGGTATCTTCCCAGGTCATGTTCCTGCACAAGGGCAAGGTCGAGGAATCCGGTGCAGGTGAGATGCTGTTCGCGAACCCGCAATCAGAGAGATTGCGTCAGTTTCTGTCGAGCAACCTCAAATAGAGGCGGTTCCTGCCGCACCGTGCCAAAGTCGTCGGCCATCTTCAATTGATGTATCTTGCAGGCCGAGAGCCATGTGAGCTATATCGCATTTGTGAGGAACGACGATGAACAGGAAGAGACGCCCGGACAGTACAGCCATGCTAATCAAGCGCTATGCGCCGATCGCCGACGGCATATCGACGCTCTTCTTCCCATACGCGGAGGTTGTCATTCACGACACCGCGAAGAAGAAAGTCGTGCACATCTCCAACAATCTGTCGAGACGGGAGGTCGGGGACGATTCGGCCATCGACGAACTGGACATCAACGCCGCCAAGAAGCTTTATGGCCCGTACGAGAAGATCAACTGGGACGGCCGCCGGATGCGGTCGATCAGCGTCGCGGTGGACGACGATGAGGGCAAGCCGGCGGGGGTAATGTGCGTCAACTTCAACATTGCGGTGTTCGAGGAGATCGGGAGTGCGCTCGAACTCTTCGTGCGCGGCGTCGGTGTCGCGTCTCGTCCCCTGGACCTCTTCAAGGACGACTGGCAGGAGCGCATCAACGTGTTCCTGCACCGTTGGCTGCAGGAACGCCAGCTCGCGCTTAATTCGCTGAGCCGGGACCACAAGCGCGAGCTGGTCGAAGCGCTTTACCTTGAGGGTGCCTTCAACGGGAAGAGCGCAGCGAATTATGTGGCAAACCTTCTTGGTATGGGCCGGGCCACGGTCTACAAGCATCTCAAGGGCTTGCGGGATGATCCGGTGCCGGAACTCGAAGGGTACAAGTGAATGACCAGCGTCCGATGGCGGGCGCTGGCCTGATGTGATTTTGGATAGAGAGACCAGATGAAAATGCTTGCCAGCAATCAAACAGCCTACGAAAAACTTGCGGCGCTCGGGATCGAGCTCGAGCCCCTCAGCGTTGCGGGCGCCTCATTCGAGATGGCCGCGCGGAGCGGCAACCTGGTCTTTGTCTCCGGACATATTGCGCGCAAGAACGGGGCGGCATGGACGGGAAAGCTTGGGGACGACGTCAGCACGGACGAGGGCAAGGCCGCAGCACGGGCTGCTGCCATCGATCTCGTTGCCACGCTGCACGGCTTCCTGGGCGATCTCGGCAAGGTAGCGCGAATCGTCAAGGTAATGAGCCTGGTGAGCTCTTCGCCCACTTTCACTGAGCAACATGTCGTGACCAACGGCGCATCGGACCTGTTGCTGGAAGTCTTTGGTGAGGCGGGACGGCATGCACGAAGCGCATTTGGCGTGGCCCAGTTGCCGCTGGGTGCATGTGTGGAAATCGAATTGATCGCAGAGGTCCTGCCGAGCCAGGAAGACCCGAGGCTCGGCGAAGCTGGGAGCGGTAGCCCATGGGCATGACGGCTTGGGAGGAACCGGGGGAATTGGGTCGTTGCTCCTAAGCAAGCGAAGAGCACCACCGCCGGGTCGGATTCGGCGATGGTGGTGGGGAGGCTCATATCGTGTGCAGTATGGGAGTTCAGCCTCACGCCGCCGCGCGCGCTCGCGGTCCGGTTTCACGCAGGAACAGCGACAGGACGATTGCAAGCACGATACCGCCGAGTAGCCACATGCTTGCTGCGCGGAACACCTCAAGGTTCATTGCGCCGCCATTTGCGATGTGGGCGAGCAACTTGCCGTATGCGGGCGTGAGCAAAGCGCTGAATGTGAACACGAGGAAGTTGATCGCTCCGGTCGCGCTGCCTTTCACGTCGTCCGAATTGACTTCCTTGATTACCGTGTAGGGCAACATGGCCGCGCCCGAGCCGATGCCAAGCAGCAGGCCGAGCACGTAAGGCGGCACCACACCGGGCGGCAGATAGAAAATGCCGGCACCCGACACAAGCATCAGCAGCGCGCCGGCGATCAGCACGGGCTTGCGCCGGCCCAGATGGTCGGAAATATACCCGAGCAGCGGGCAGCCGATCACCCAGCCGAGCGGCACCATGCTCGCGCGGTTGACGGCCTCGGCATAGCTGACGTGGAGACCGTTGTGCAGGAACGCTATACCCCAGATCATGTCGCCGATCGTGGTCGGCAAGAACAGCAGGCCAGCGCAGAAACCGCAAAGATACGACTGCGGGTTGGACAGCACCTCGTTGTACGGCGCGAACATCGTCAGCCACGAGCCCTGGCTTGCGGGGCTGTCGTCATGGCCCGCTGGCGTCGCAATGAACACCAGTACGGCAATCACAAAGATTGCGAGGCCAGACAGCCACCAGAACTGCTGCCACGTGATGAGACCGTGAATCAGCCGGCCGACGGCGAACTGGCCCGCGAACCCGCCCAGCATGCCGAAGCATTGCGTGAACCCGACCGCTGTCGCGAGAAAGCGTGAGGGAAAACCATGCGTGGCGAGATACACGGCCCCGATGAATGCGCACGCCGAGCCCGCGCCTTGCAGCAGGCGGCCGATCTCCGCGGTCACCACGGTGCCCAGGCCGAACAGTGCCGCCCCGACGGCAACGAGAACGATGCCGGCCGGAATGACAGCCTTGCCGCCGAGCCGGTCGAGCGCCGCGCCGACGACGATCGAGAACACTGAATAGCTGTAGTAGTACAGGCCGACGAGCGCGCTCACACCCACCACATCGCGGGCGAACGCCGCGCTCAGCTCGGGCATCATCACGCCCGGCGCGGAACGCAGCGCGTACTGCATGAAGTAGAACACGACGCAAAAGATCCATGCGATCACAAAACCCATGTGTAGGGTCTCGCGGTCTGATGCCTGGTATGCAGTAGTGCCCGCGACATTGCTGGACATGATTCGATCTCCTTTAGACGACATTGGCCCGTACGCACTTGCGCAACAGCACTACCGGAACAGATTGACCTTTGCGAGGTCGATAAGCTGCTGTCCCCGACCGTCCATCACGGCACGGAGCATGAACAGGCCAAACTTGGCCGCCTGGTCGGCGGTGGTCGTAGGCGGCATCACGAGTTCCTGGCGCGCGCTTACGACGTCAACCAGGGCGGGGCCGGGGTGTGCAAAGGCTTCGCGCAGGGCGCCTTCCAGGTCTGCAGGACGCTCGACGCGCACGCCTTTGATGCCCATTGCATTGGCCATCGTGGCAAAGTTCGGATTCTTCAGGTCACATCCGGTATCCAGGAACCCATTGGCCTTCATCTCCATTTCCACGAAGCCTAGTGTTCCGTTGTTGAGCACGACGACTTTGACCGGCAATCCTGCCTGAACAAGCGTCAGGAACTCACCCATCATCATGGTGAATCCGCCGTCACCGGACATCGATATCACTTGTCGGTCCCTGAAGGCGGCCTGAGCGCCAATGGAATGCAACAGCGAGTTGGCCATCGATCCGTGATTGAACGATCCAATCAGACGCCGCTTGCCGTTCATCTTCAGGTATCTGGCAGCCCATGCGACCGGCGTGCCGACATCGCAGGAGAAGATGGCGTCGTCATCCGCAAGCTCGCTGACGAGCCGCGTCACGTATTGCGGATGGACGGTGTTTCCGTCTGCTTCGGGCTCCGCCAGCGCGTCCAGATGGCTCCGAGCCTTGCGATAGTCTTCGAGTGCGCGGTCGAGGAAGCTGCGGTCGGTCTTCTCCGCAATCAGCGGAAGCAGTTCGCCGAGCGTATCCTTGACTGTTCCCAGCACCCCGAGGTCCAGCGGACACCGGTTGCCGAGCGCCTCCGCCCTGATATCGACTTGTGCGATGGTGACCCCTTCGGGGTAGAACTGACGATAGGGGAAATCGGTACCCAGCATCAGCAGCATGTCGCAGCTTTTCATCGCGGAATAACCGGAAGAGAATCCGATAAGTCCCGTCATACCCACGTCGAACGGGTTGTCGTATTCGATGTACTCCTTGCCTCGCAGCGCGTGCACGATGGGGGCCTGCAGCTTGCGGGCGAGTTCGATGACATCCGCGTGCGAATCCTTGCAACCGGCCCCACAGAGCAATGTCACTCGCGACGACCGGTTCAAAAGATTTGCGAGTTTGGCAACTTCGGCGTTCGATGGTCGAATCGAAGGGGCCGAAGGCGCGCTCCAGTTCGGCACAGGTTTTGTGAGCGGACTGAGTGCTACATTTCCCGGGACGACAACCACCGCGACGCCTCTGCACGCGATTGCGGCTCGCATGGCACGGCCGAGAATCTGAGGCAATTGGTCCGGACTCGATACGAGTTCGACATAGTGACTACATTCCTTGAACAGCACCTCGGGATGGGTAGCCTGAAAATAGTCGGTGCCGATCTCCGTACTTGGAATATGCGCAGCGATAGCAAGAACAGGAACACCGTTCCGATGGCAGTCAAACAAACCATTGATAAGGTGCAGATTCCCGGGTCCGCAGCTTCCGCAGCAGACAGCGAGCTGCCCCGTGAGATGCGCCTCGGCGCCAGCGGCGAACGCCGCGCTTTCCTCGTGCCGCATGTGAACCCACTCAATCGAACCATCGCGACGCAGGGAATCGGTGAAGCCGTTCAGTGAATCCCCGACCACGCCATACACACGCTTTACGCCCGCCTTTACAAGTGCACCGACCATGTAGTCGGCAGCTATCGTTGCCATGTCGCATCTCCATTCAAGTTGAGCAATTGCTGCAGATCCGCCGCTTTCTCAAAGAGATAAAGCAGACACAACCTGCGTGAGCGCATCGCCCTCTGTCATGGGACGGTGCAGACCTGTCGCGGCGAACACCAGTCGCGGAGCGCTGGTGTTCGTGGTCTTCGAGGGAAATTAAGCAGAGTGCTGCTTATTGAGCTGATGAGACCCCTGCGCAAACGGGCCACTGGCAAGGGCCTACCGTAGCAACCACAAACGGTCCTCATCGAAAAGATCGTTACCACACAGCTCGTGGTAGCTTCAGCATCATTTGCTGGTTTGATGATAGAAGCGGGAGTGGATTGCGCCTATTACATGATTCTGGGATCTTGGGATTCCGGGAGTAGAACGGTAAACGGGAACGGCCGCCATCGCGTTTCATCACGGACAGGAGCCGGCATTGAACGAAGCGGAGATCGATCGCCAAAGGCGTACAGTAGCCTGCGTCCAGGATAGCGAGAGCGCCGATGGCTGCCCAAGGAAATGGGCCGTGGCTCCCGAATGAGTCGCTGGCGACGACTGCGGGACCGACCTGTGCTCGACTGGCGGACCACGGTGGGTTAAAGATAGTCCGCTGATGGGATTGCTTCCATCACCGAGGCCAGAATCATCGCCGCGGCGTTTCGAGGAGTAGGCAGCGCAAAGCGGGGACGATACACGGCATCCCCTTCGGCGATGACCCGCCCGCTCACCGCACAGATTCCACTTCTTCGTGTGATAACGCGTTGCCAGAGTTGTTCGCCATAATGGCCAGTGGTTGAGTCGCTCCATGCGACGGTGGCGGTAGTCAGACTGCGTCGCTCCAATACCTTGATTGCGCACGGCTGGCGCGAGTCGGTCTGATACTCTGGGCAAGCAGGGTGAGGTTGAGGTGCATGGATGATCCCGTCACCCTCAGGGTTGAGCAGGGCCATGGTGTGGAACCAGGCGCGATCGACTTTGGAGGCATCTTGCATAGTGGTGCTCCTTCGAACAAGCGAAAAGAATCAGCGTCAAAGCGTGGTGACATGGCTTCCAAAAACGGGTCCACTACCAACTGGGAAATCGACTGAGCGCCCACGAAAGAGAGCGTGATCCGGTTTCACCGTGCATGAACGGCGCTACGTGCCAGAAACGGCATGTGGATAGGCCAGCGCGTTGAACGTTCATCGATCCGCGCTTCGCTTCAGCGTCCTACCTGGAATGATAGTTAAGGCGGGAAGAACGGCCATTACATGAATCTGGAGTGGTGTCCTTCACCTCGCCAACGTTAAGGCTTCCAGTTCTATGCAATAGCCGTCGGGGGGTGCCTTCCACGCACAGGGCAGGCCACGTACCAGGGCCAGCCATTCTCGATGCTAGAAGTTGTGGCGGATGGCCAATGCAAAGGTCTGAGGATCGGCGCCGGCCTTGACACCGAGGCCATTGATGGCGAAGTCGTAAACGGCGTTTCGTTTGTTATTGATTCTGCTGTAGTAGGTATAGATCGATGTGCGTTTGGACAAGGGATAGTCATAGCCGAGGGTGATCTGCGTTGCACCGGTCTCGGCACCACTCCGGAAAGATCCAATCGTCTCGGTTGCATTGCCCGCTCCGTTGCTGGCGAAGGTGAAGCCAAGCTTTAGGCTTCCCGGGCCGAGCTTCTGTACCAGCGAGGTGTAGTAGCTATTGCGTGTCAGGTCCCCGGTAGCCGTGCGGTAATGCAGTCGCTCATACACCAGTGCAATCGTGGTAGTGGGAAACTGGTACGAAACACCCACCTTCATGCCGTCGTCATTACGGCCAGCGGTGTGATAGTGCTGGTGGACTTCATATGCCAGCGAGACATTGAGCGGGCCATTGTCATAGGCACCGGAAAAAGAATACAGCGCGGGATTGCGAGGCACACTAAGCTTTTCCTCCGGCAGCCCCCAGGCGACGGCGCCACTCAGTCCGTGCCACTGTGACGACTGGTAGTGGAGCGAGTTCTGTTGACGCCGGTCGAAGGAACTGGTGTCCTGCACGTTGTCTGAGCTAGCGGCCGATCCATTGCCCATAAGAGCCATATAGCCGGCGGTGGTCGGATAGTATGGATCGTAGCCTTTGGTCGCCCTGGTATATGGGGTGTCCCAATTGCCCATGAACACGCTGCCATAGGGGCTGTCCAGGCCGATCCGGGTGTCGCGGGCGGCAATCTGCCCGGAACCAGTGTCGATCGATACCGCACTCTCAACTTGCCAGATTGCCTTGAGCCCGTAGGCGAGCGACTCTTCTCCGTGAATGCCAACGACGGACCGGTTGTTGGTAAGGCGGGCAGTGCCACCGGGATGCGTGCCATCCGTTGCGGTCGTGGCGTTGGAATACTCGAGTGCGGTATTCAGTCTCCCATAGAGAACAACCGACGACTGGGCATGGGCCACACCAATCATGCACGCCGTCGAAGCCGCCAGTGGGAAGATCCCACGCCACACGCCAATCTTTGTCATCATTGAGCTTTTGTCCCTGGGGCTGGCCTGTACCGGAAATGCTGGTCATGCTTGTGCCGCTTTTGAAAGGAAGCAAACGCTTTAAGCGCTCAGACCAACTGAGCATTTCCACCGTGGATTTGTCCTGTCAAGTGGCAATCCACAAAAAGAATGGTGGCCGGCCGAGAGCGGGCCGGGCGCACCAAAGGGCGGGAGGTCGGGGCTGGGATGACGCCGACATACCCGAAGGCGGCGGCCGAGCACGGGAACGACTGCGGCGCACCGAGGACCCTGTGTTTGCCGCTGTCGCAAACTCAAGGTGTTCCGATAGTAAATTCGACGAAGCAGGATCGCTATTACATGAAGCTGGAGTGTCGGCGACATCTTTCAACTGGGGCCGTCCCGCCGACCGAGCGTTATGAGGTGATCGAAGGGGCTCATTGCCCGGTCGCTACATCGTCTTTTGATTTCGCGAAATTACATATTCATGTAGGGCAACTTGCCGGCTACCGGACGTTGGTCGGATACTCGCTTTGCTATAATTCAAGCGACATTTCTATTCACAGTGATAGCGCGTCTCATCCCCTCGGCCACAGTGAGGGGCGGCGCACGCTGACGCAAGATGGAGAGCGTTTCGTGGAGTCGGTCAACGAATTTGTGTGTGTGGTAGACGACGATTCACGCGTTCGGGAAGCGCTTACAAGCCTCCTGCGCGCTCATGGCAAAAGTGTGCGGTCGTTCAACTCAGGGCACGAGTTTCTGGAAGAAACTCAGTGGGACACAGTGGCGTGCCTGATTCTCGATATGCGCATGCCCGGCATGAGCGGCCTGGAAGTCCAGGAACAGGTTATCAATAATTCTCATGCTTCCATCGTCTTCATCACGGGCAGAAATGATGTGCCTTCCACGGTATTGGCGATGAAAGGCGGGGCCGTCGATTTTCTGACCAAGCCCGTCAGTGAGGATGCCCTGCTCCGAGCTGTTGACACCGCAATTGCCAAGACGCGAGCACAGCGCAGAGAGGCCGCCGAGGCTGCTGCGCTTCGTGCGCTCTACGAAACCCTGACACCAAGAGAGCAAGAGCTTCTACCCTTGCTTGTCGGGGGTATGCTGAACAAGCAGGCAGCTGACATACTGGGGATCACTGAGTACACCGTGCAGGTGCATCGCGGTCACATTATGAAGAAGATGCAAGCGGGCTCATTTGCCGCACTCGTCAGGCAAGCAAGCCGGCTGGGGCTAGAGACACACCAGCCTGCCGGGGGCGGCTAGCGCCGCCCGAGGCTCGTTCGAGGTGTCACCTGGTGTATTTTGGCAAGCCAATCAGCTCACAAGTACCGCCGCGGCGGCGAAGACGTAGCCAAAGCCACGCTCCGTGCGAATGATGTCTCCCGCGACCGGGCCCATGCCTAGCTTTTTGCGCAGGCGCGCAACTTGTGCATCGATCGCACGCTCATAGACTTCGTCGTTGTGCAGCCGGGAAAGCTCAAGTAGCTGGTCGCGACTCAGCACGCACTGCGGTGCGTTCAGAAATGCGGCCAGCAAGTTGAACTCGGCATTGGTCAGAGCGACGACAGCGCCATCCGGTCGGATCAGGCGACGCAATCGAACGTTCAGCTCCCATCCCTGGAAGCGATAGGCGCGAATACGCGTCAACCGGTCCGCTACCGAGTACCGTGAACGGCATCGGCGCAGCAGGGCACGTATCCTGGCCAGAAGCTCGCGGTTAGAGAAAGGCTTGACGAGATAGTCATCAGCCCCCAGCTCCAGCCCCATGACACGATCCGCCTCGTCGGACCGACCGGCTAACAGGATTATCGGCAAGTCGGAGTCATCCCGTAGTCGTTGGGTCAGTCGCAATCCGTCATCGCCGGGAGGCTTTACGGCAACGATCAACAGGTCGATGGTCTCGCGAGCCAGTGCATCCTCCACTCCGCGGGCATCCGGCAGGGAGGTTACGCGTATGTCGTTGGTGCCAAGATAGTCGACGATCAGCTGGCGCATCTCAGGATCATCGACGGCGACGAGGATATGCACGGTATCGGTAGGGGAGGTTGCTGGTCTCATGTCTGTCGCAAGGTATTAGCGATCGCAATACAAAATCGATGCCTGACTCGACCCGGGATGTTGCCGCCATGCTTGGGGCGGCGTCGCGACCGTTGGATCTGAGGGAGTCTCCGTTAGATTCCCTGCGCTTCGCAATTACATAAAGTTGGAATCCGATTCGCGGGATGCAGTGTAGGGCGGGCCGGGGCTTGTTCGTCGATATGACGTCGTTCAGTTGCCCAGGGGCGCGAGGTAAATATGAATGCTCTACAACATTCATGTTATTGGAATCGGGAGGCTTGCCTTCTAGAATCCCTAGTTGCGGAATTCCCTCGCTGCGGAGACCAGCTACACGTAAAGGGCCGCTTGCCCGAGCGTCAGGGTGGGACGGTCGCGTAAAGACAGTTCAGCGATATGGGACCGTGACTTATGGTGCGGCTCCATCTTGTATCGTGGATCGTCCCTGCGATACTACATATTCATGTACGTCTACCCTTCAGCAGTGGGGCATCGCTGCCCGTCCTTTCGCTTCGAGTGAGGAACCATCGCTGTGCCGCCCAGAGATCGTAGCTGCCGCAGACTCGGTCATATCCGTCGAGGCGAGCTCTCGCTCTGCGCTGATCATGCAATGTGGTCGAAGTGGCCGCTAAGTGTCCGGAAGCGGCTATATTTCTCCTATACCGTGCGGCCGAAGGGAGGCTTTGCCTAGATGCTGTCCCGAAATGCGAAAGCCATCGCAGTTGTCGACGACGACCGCAGGGTACTGAATTCGCTTGCGAACCTTCTCGCGTCCTGCGGCTATGAAACTCAGCTCTTCATTTCAGCGGAGCTGTTTCTGGCTGCGGACATGTCCGACTTCCTATGTGTCATTACGGATCTCGGCATGAGGCCGATCGATGGTCTGGAGGTGCTCCATCGTGTCCGAAGTCGGGCAGATGCGCTACCGGTAATCATCATCACCGGGAAGCCCGGCGATCACGCTGAGTCGTTCTTTCTGGACCACGGTGCGGCAGGCTTCTTTCGCAAGCCAGTCGATGGAGATGCGCTTATCGCGCTCATTGACCAATGTCAGTGACCCCATCGGCGGACGGAATGTCGGTGGCAGCGTCCGCTGGTCCTTGCGCTCATTGACCGCGGGTCCTCGCCCCGCTGTTCAGCAGGTCACGGTACCACAGGTCATATTTCAATTGTCATCGAGTCTCGCTGATTGGTCACAAGCCTGAAATCGGTGTTGGACAGACTCAAGCTCGCCTACCAATGGCATCGTCCATACACCGACTACAGGAGTTCCGTCATGAACGAGAAGTTAGAACTGCTCACTCCGGGAAACTGCCAGCTGATCTTTATCGATCATCAGCCGCAAATGGCATTTGGTGTGCAATCCATCGACCGCCAGACGTTGAAGAACAACACCGTCGGCCTGGCCAAAGCCGCAAAGATCTTCAACATTCCGACGACCATCACGACGGTGGAAACCGAGTCGTTCGCCGGATACAGCTATCCGGAGCTGCTCGACGTGTTCCCGGACCACAAGCTGCTGGAGCGCACGTCGATGAACTCGTGGGATGACCAGAAGGTGCGCGACGCCCTGGCCGCAAGCAGGCGCAAGAAGGTGGTCGTGGCCGGCCTCTGGACCGAAGTTTGCAACACCAGCTTTGCACTCTCTGCAATGGCTGGGGGGGGCTACGAGATCTATATGGTCTCCGACGCTTCCGGCGGGACCAGTAAGGAGGCTCACGACTACGCCATGCAGCGGATGATCCAGGTTGGCGTCGTTCCGATGACCTGGCAGCAGGTGCTGCTGGAATGGCAGCGCGACTGGGCCCACCGCGACACCTACGACGAGGTCATGAAAGTCGTCAAGGAACATTCCGGTGGCTACGGTATGGGTGTCGACTACGCGTACACGATGGTCCACAAGGCCGCGCAACGTACGGCAGTACCACACGAGATGCTGGCCGCTGTACCAGCGCGCTGACGCACCGGGGATTCCGACGGCGCCCCTGCAATCGGAATCCGCACCGTCGAACACGCTTTGGCACTATCGCTCGTGTCACTGCCCGCGGGTAATTCATCGACCTGACTGCCGTGCCGGGCACGACAGCCCCTTCGGAGCCTTCTTAGCCATGTCACCGACCCCGACTCCCGACCTCGTTCTTGTCAATGGCAAGTTCACCACGCTCGATCGCACCAACCCCCAAGCCGATTCGGTCGCGATCCAGGACGGCCGCTTCGTCAGCGTGGGCACGCGCCAGGAGATCATGAAACTCGCGGGGACCCAGACCAGGGTGATCGACCTGAATGGTCGCCGGGCCATTCCCGGGCTGATCGACAGCCATATGCATATCATCCGCGGCGGCCTGAACTACAACATGGAGCTGCGCTGGGACGGGGTGCGCTCGCTGGCCGATGCGATGCCCATGCTGAAGGACCAGGTCGCGCGTACCCCTGCGCCGCAGTGGGTGCGCGTGGTTGGGGGCTTCACCGAGCACCAGTTCGCCGAGAAGCGCCTGCCTACCGTGGAGGAGCTGAATGCCGTCGCGCCGGACACGCCCGTGTTCATCCTCCACCTGTACGACCGCGCGATCCTCAACGGCGCCGCGTTGCGCGCGGTGGGCTACACCAAGGACACCCCCAACCCGCCCGGCGGCGAGATCCTGCGCGATGCGCGCGGCAACCCGACCGGCCTGCTGCTGGCCAAGCCCAACGCCACCATCCTCTACGCGACGCTGGCGAAGGGCCCGAAGCTGCCGCCCGAATACCAGAAGAACTCCACGCGCCATTTCATGCGCGAGGTCAACCGGCTGGGCGTCACCGGCGTGATCGACGCCGGCGGCGGCTACCAGAACTATCCCGAGGACTACAGCATCATCGAGGAGCTGCACAAGGAAGGGCAGCTCACGGTGCGGCTGGCGTACAACCTCTTTACGCAGAAGCCCAAGGAAGAACTCAGCGACTTCAAGACCTGGACGTCGAAGGTAAAGCCCGGCCAGGGCGATGACCTCTACCGCCACAACGGCGCCGGCGAGATGCTGGTCTACACCGCGGCGGATTTCGAGGATTTCCGCGTCGAGCGCCCGGACATGCCGCCGTCGATGGAGGCCGACCTCGAACCCGTGATCCGCCTGCTCGCCGAGAAGCGCTGGCCGTGGCGCCTGCATGCGACTTACGACCAGACCATCACGCGCGCGCTCGACGTCTACGAGAAGGTCGCCAAGGACATTCCGTTCGACGGGCTGAACTGGTTCTTCGACCACGCCGAGACTATCTCCGACCGCAATATCGACCGCATCGCCGCGCTTGGCGGCGGCATCGCGGTGCAGCACCGGATGGCCTACCAGGGCGAGTATTTCGTCGAACGCTATGGCGCGCGCGCCGCCGAAGCGACCCCGCCAGTAAAGAAGATGCTGGAGAAGGGCGTCAAGGTGGGCGCCGGCACCGACGCCACGCGCGTGGCCTCGTACAACCCGTGGGTATCGCTGTACTGGCTGACCACCGGCAAGACCGTGGGCGGCATGCCGATGTACCCGCAGGCCAACCTGCTCGATCGCGAGACCGCGCTGCGGCTGTGGACCGAGGCCAATACCTGGTTCTCGTCGGAAGTCGGCAAGAAGGGCCAGATCAAGGTCGGCCAGCTTGCCGACCTAGCGGTGCTGTCCGCCGACTACTTCAGCGTGCCGGGCGACGAGATCCAGGACATCACCTCGGTGATGACCATTCTCGGCGGCAAGGTGGTCTATGGCGATGGCGACTTCGGCAAGCTGTCTCCCGAGATCCCGCCGGCGATGCCGGACTGGTCGCCGGTGCGCCGTGGCGGCGGCTATCAGCCGCGCCCGCAAGCCGGGGCGCACACGCTGGCGATGAATACCGCCTGCGGTTGCGCCAGCGCATGTGGCGTGCATGGCCATGCGCATGAAAAGGCGTGGACCTCGAACGTACCTACGTCCGACGAAAGCTCGTTCTGGGGCGCCCTCGGCTGCTCGTGCTGGGCGTTCTGAGGCAGGACGCATACGGAGAAACGCCCATGAACCCATCGACATCCTTGCTGGCCAACGCTGGCGAAGACACGCACCGGTTGCCGCGCTGGCTTCGCTGGATCGCGCTCTTGTTGCTATGCGCAGCTTACCTGCAAGGCGGGCTGGTCAAGCTAATCGACTTTGCTGGCGCCGTGGCGGAGATGCAGCACTTCGGCCTGTCACCGGCGATTCCGCTGGCTGGCGCGACGATCGCGCTGGAGCTTGGCGCGTCGGCGATGATCCTGCTCGGCTGCTGGCGCTGGCTCGGCGCGCTGGCACTGGCTGCCTTCACGCTGGCAGCCACGTTCATGGCCAACCGCTTCTGGAGTGCGCCGCCGGAGGTGCAGTTCATGATGGCCAACGCGTTCTTCGAGCATCTGGGCCTGGTCGGCGGCTTTCTGCTGGTGGCTTGGGAAGACATGCGCGGCACCCCGTAATTCAAGGTCATGATGGAGATGAAGCCATGAAGCCTTATATCGTATCCCTGGCCGCCGGGATTCTCGTCGGCATCATTTATGCCGTAATACACGTGCGTTCGCCGGCGCCGCCGGCTATTGCACTGGTGGGTCTGCTTGGGATGTTGGTTGGGGAGCAGATCGTCGCCCCTATCCAGCGCATGCGTGCTGGCTCACCGGTTACTGCAGCCTGGTTTCGGCAGGAATGTGCACCGAAGATATCCGGGCTTCCATCCAAGTCATCGGATAAGCATTCAGAAGCAGTGATCCTTACAAAAAAGGACAAGGATCCTTCCGCGCGAGATTGAATTGTGTCGTCCAACAATCTTGGCGCACCCCCTGCGGTAGCCGCTTCTGCTTCCTCAAGGCTCCTTCTCTCGTTCGTGGCGGGCTATGTCGATGTGGTGGGTTTCACGGCATTGTTCGGCCTGCTTACCGCGCACGTAACCGGGAACTTCGTCATGATTGGCATCGAACTATCGTCGCCGACGGCGCACGTCCTTCTCGCGAAGATCCTGGCCCTCCCGACTTTCGTGCTCGCCGCCGCCGGCACGAGAATTTCGGAATCCAGATTGGTACGCAAAAATAGGCAGCCCGTTCCCGCGTTGCTGTTTGCCGAGTGCATACTCCTGGCGACATTCATGGGTCTCGCCTATCTGTCACTCCCAATCAGGAATGCTGATGCTCCTGTCGCCGTGCTGGCGGGTCTGAGCGCTGTCGCTGCAATGGGAATTCAGAATGCCCTCGCCAGGACCGCGCTCGCCGATTTTGGTACCACCACCGTCATGACAGGAAACACCACTCAGCTGGTCATCGATCTGGTAGATCTGCAAGGCGCTTCGCAAGCTCAACGGTCCGTGCTGAAGAAGAGGATCTGGAAGACGGCACCCGCTATCGCCGGATTCGTAATCGGCGCAGGATCAGGCGCTGCCGCCTACACGCTTATTTCTTTCTGGTGTGTCCTGCTACCCATTGCAGCGCTCGCATTCGTTAGCGCCAGCATCGCTCGGCAAATATGCAGGGGCAGCTTGAGTCCAAATATTGAATACTGATCATGATTTCGCACCGTCAAAGCACGCACCTGGCTTGCGTTCGTCTTCGTGCATGGTATGCAGCCATCTCGCTTTCCGCCGCGATCTGTGCACCGGCCTGCGCCGATCCGGCGGTCCACTTGGCCTTTGGTCGAGATCCGTCGCATGGTATTGACAAGTACGAAGTCGGCATCAACTGGAACTCAGGCTTTGCGTGGGGCAACCCGGAGGGTTGGCAAGCGAGGCTGCACTGGGAGGTGGAGCTTGCGCAATGGGATTCGAGAAGCGGCACCAACCGTCAAAGCGTGACCGAATTCGGGTTCTCGCCAATCTTTCGTCTCGAGAAGCGTGGCGGGTCGGTCGTGCCGTTCCTGGAGGCCTCTGTCGGACCCCGGCTATTGAGCCATACGAGCACGTCGGATCAGCACAACTTCAGTTCTGCATTCCAGTTTTCGGACATGATCGGTATGGGTGTCGCGTTCGGTGCCAGGCAAGCGGCTGAAGCTGGCTTCCGCTTCCAGCATATCTCGAACGCAGGGATCAAGGAACCCAACCCCGGCAGCAATTTCTACACCGCTTACTTGCGCTACCGTTTCTAACGGGAGATATAGGGCGGCGGCTCTCCATCGGCTGAGCGTGACTCAGTAATGCGAGAAGTTACGCCCGGCGGGACGATGCCGGTTGACAGGCTGAGCACGGCGCCTGGCAACATGAATATGTAATACCCACGACCGCTAGCGTCTCTTACGATGAAGGCGAGTATGGTGCGAACGTCCGGTCAAGTGATAGTCGTCGGATTTTCGCCTCCATATCGCAATCCATTGTCTCCGCCGCGTTGATCTCTGCTCAGCCGTTGGGGGACGCTTGTCGCTCAATCTGGAAATAATGGTGACCTGGTCATGGAGTTTAGCGAGAAAGAAGGGCGTCGATGCGGCTGCATGGCTCACCGGCCAAAGTTCGCAAGTGTGGCCTGGACCCTTGGCCTGCTGCATGGCTGCAGCCGGTCCCCGTCAACCAGCGTGCTTGGGGCGTATTACCCAGACTGGCTCTTCTGCATCGTCGGTGCCGTTGTGGCCGCTGTTCTGATTCGGCTGCTGTTGCTGCGCGCCGGGCTCAACGACTGGCTCTCCCCCCCAGCCATTGCTTACCCAGCCCTGTTGGCGCTGCTGGCGTTCGCGGGTTGGCTGTTGTTTTTCTGACGTCTATCGAGAGCAGAAGCACATGGAAGACAGCGCGCACAGCCGAAGGAAGAAGTTGTTCACCATCCTTCTTCTGCTGACGGCTATCGGATTAGGAGTCATTGTTGTCTGGCGCGTGAATACGGAGCCTCGGACCGATGATGCATTCGTGTATGCCGACACGATCAATGTGGTTCCCGAGGTGTCGGGTCGGATCGTGAACCTCGCAGTTCGGGACAACCAGCGTGTGAAGAAAGGCGATCTCCTGTTCGAACTGGACCGGCGCCCCTTCCAGGATATGTTGGACAAGGCCCGCGCTTCCCTGGTCCAATTGGACCAGCAGATCATGCTGTCGCAGCGCTCGGTCAACGCACAGACACTGAATGCGTCTGCGGCTCGGGCCAGCGTCGATCGGGCCCGTTCTGCAGCGAAGCAAGCGGCAGACACACTGCGTCGGATGGAGCCGCTTGTCGAGAAGGGATATGTTTCGGCCGATGAGCTGGACAAGGCGCGAACCTCGGCGCGAAGCACCGCAGCGGAACTCGAGGCCGCGGAACTGAAGGCGCGTGAGGCGACGGCTGCGGTCAGCGGCGTGGACGCATTGCAGGCGCAGCGCTCGGTCGTGCAGGCGGAGATTTCATCTGCCGAGCTGAATCTTGAATTCGCCACGGTGAGGGCACCATTCGACGGTGTCGTGGTCTCGCTTCGAACCACGCGCGGTCAGTTTGCATCGGCGTCTTCGCCTGTGTTCACGCTCATCGACACGACACGATGGTACGTCATAGCGAACCTGCGCGAGACAGAGCTGGCGAATATCAGGCCCGGCACTCGGGCCACGGTGTACCTCATGAGCAAGACTGCGGTGCATTTCGAGGGGGAAGTCGACTCCGTCGGATACGGCGTGGCCCCCGACGATGGCGGGAGCCTGGCGCAAGGGTTGCCGAAAGTCCAACGCAGCCTGAATTGGGTGCATGTGTCACAACGGTTTCCGGTGAAGATCCGGATCAAAGACCCGAATCCGGAGCTCTTTCGAGTTGGAACTTCCGCGGTGGCTACATTCCACCCAACTGAGCGGAGTGACCGGGGACTTGCGGAGTGAGAATACACAGGCGTGCGAGACATGAATCGCTTTCTGCAATTTCTGCGTGACGAGCTTACCCCGTTCCCCGGCCGGATGAACGTCACGCTACGCTGCGTAGCCAGCGCCGCAATTGTGATCGTCATTTCCATGACGCTGCAGGTGCCGTTTCTCGCGCTGTCGATTCTCGTGACGTTCTTTGCGACACAGTCGAATGTCGTTCTCACCAGGATAACGGGAATCCTGTTTCTTGCCGGGGCCACGCTTGCATTGAGCAGCTCCATTCTTCTGCTCAAGTTCACCTTCGACTATCCGCTGCTACGAATCGTATTTGCCAGCCTGATATTCTTCTTCTGCGTCTATGGAATGCGGGTCTTCCAGCTTGGCATTGTCTTCTTCATTGGCGCCATCGTAATCATCTACGTCCAGTCGTTTGTCGACGTAACGCCGAATGCGGAAGCGCTAATCCGGGCAATCCTTTGGGTATGGGTTTCGGTGTGCTACCCGATAGCCCTCACGCTCATCATCAACACGTTACTCTTGCCGGCTGAACCTCGGCAGCAATTGCGCCAGATGCTGGTTTCGAAGCTCATGGTAGTGCAGGCGAGATTGGGTGCATTGCTTGGCAGCGCATCTGCGTCCGGATCCATTACCGCGCGGGACGTAGAGGGCACAACGACTGCTCTCCAGAAGCTGCTGAGATTTACAGCAATGCGCGGCAGGCGCGATGACATTGCCGAGGCGCGCGATCTTGCGACGGTCACAACGGTTTCGAACCTCTATGTCGCCGCGTCGAACTTGCAGCAGACTTCGTTCGTCCCAGGGATGCTCGAGGGTAGGGTCAGGTCCCTGCAAAAGGCGTGCGGAGCATTGGCCGGCGCGATCGGTAGAGACGAACCCTTTTCGATTGCAGAAGAGCGAAGGGACCCCGCCGTTGGCTCGACATCTGGCGCTGGATCTCCCTGGGCCCTGGTGGCGATGAATCGCGCTTTTCTGGAACTCGACGCCTTCACGGTGGCACAGGGCGACGCCATGCACAAGCCGCCAAAACAGCCTTTACTCGCACCGGACGCCTTTAATAACCCTGTATACGGAGAGTTTGCACTCAAGACCTTGCTGGCGGTGCTGGTGTGCTACCTCTTCTACAACTCCGCCGACTGGCAAGGTGCGCATACCGTGATGCTGACGTGTCTGATTGTGGCCCAGCCCAGTCTCGGTGCGTCAAGCCGACGGTCATTGCTGCGTTTTTGGGGAGCCGCTATTGGCAGTCTGCTCGCACTGTTCGAGATAGTGTTCATTCTCCCAAGGATTGACGGCATCGCGGCGCTGATTGTGAACGTTCTGCCGGTGTTGTTTATCGGAGCATGGGTGGCATCAGGCTCGGAGCGGATCAGCTACGCGGGGGTGCAGATATGGTTCACATTCTCGCTGGCGTTCCTGGAGCAATTCGCCCCCACGTTTGACCTGACAGAGATCCGGGACCGCATGGTTGGCATCTTCCTGGGCATCGTAGTCGCCACCTTCGTGCAGATGAGCCTCTGGCCGGAAGGTGAGGCAGCGTTGCTCAGGCGCCGCCTCTCGGCCAGCCTCGTTTCAACGGCCAGGCTGCTGCTGAGCCTCGGGCATCCGAAAGTCGTCGAAGATAGCCCGGATAGTGGAAAGCAGCGAATGGCGGCATGGGCTGCGCTCGATGACTGCGAGAGTATGTTATTGCGGGTCGCACTTGAGCCAACCTGGCGCGAAGGCGAAGAAGAGCGCGTCACGTTGCGCGCAAATTCCGTGCTTGTTGCCGCGCGAGAGCTGCTGCTTGCCGCGGACGCCCTGCGCAGCGCCTTTGATGTCGCCGGCGGCAGGATGTCTACGCTTCTGAGCGATGCCGCACGCGACTTCGCATCGAACGCTGGCTCGGCAATCATGGCGTATGCAACGGGGCTGAAGGAGCCGACGCCCTGCGCAAGGCCCCCCAGGCTGACGGCCCCCAAAGCATACCTGGTCGGGGGCGGACTGGAAGAGGGCGCTGTCGGCAGCGTTGTGGAGTTGAGTGCCGAGGTCCATCGCGTACTGCAAGCGGTATCGAGCTTACCAGAGTGGGTTGGGGAGGCCGGCTCTCGCGCGCCGGGTCTTCCAGCCAACGTGCGAGCACAATGATGGATTCCATGTCGCCGGCCCCGCGGGGTAGTCTCTCTCGTCATTTGCGTTGTCTTGCCATGGCAAGTGTTACAGTATTGGCCGGCTGCGCGCTGATTCATCACGACAGCGCTCCAGTTCAGCAGGTGGAGGCAGCGCAGGTCGAGGTCCCGCGGCAACTGGACTTGACCGCAGGCGATTGGCCGTCCGAGAAATGGTGGTTGCAATATGATGACCAGCAACTGACGGCCTTTATCGACCGCGCACTATCGGCCTCCCCGACGATGGCGTTGGCACATCAGCGTGTGGCACAGGCTCAAGCGCGGGCGGAACTGGCGGCAGCGGCATCCGGACCGCAGGTGAGCGCCATCGGGTCTATCGACCGTGAGCGGGTGTCATCCCACGGTTTCCTGAGCGCATATTCGGGATTTGAACCGGCTATCGGAGCGAACGGCCCGTGGTATACGACGGGGCTCATCGGATTAGGTGGCGCGTGGGATCTGGACATCTGGGGGCGGCATCGAGCGGAGATTGCCGCGGCCATTGGCGTTGAGAACGCACGGAAAGCAGAGACAGCACAGGTTGCGCTCGAACTGTCGACGGGTGTCGCGAGACTCTACTATTCCGTGCAGACCGCGCTGTCCGCCATCGATCTGCTGAAACGGGAGCGCGATGCCATCGCCATCGAGGTCGATGCCCACCGTTCGAAGATTGCGCGCGGGCTTGAACCCGAGACTACCGCCAAGCAAGCGGAGGCTAAGCTACTCTCTGTCGAGCAGAAGATCTCGCAGGCATCCGATGAGGTGACAAACGGACAGGAGGCAATGCGTGCCTTGATTGGCGCGGATTCGCGCGAACCCGTGGACATTGCGCCCAGGACGCTCCCGGTTGTGGCAACAGGGGTACCGTCAAGTCTCGGCTTTCAGCTCCTTGCACGCCGCCCCGATCTGCAGGCGCTGCATTGGTATGTCGTCTCATCCCTGAAACAGGTAGAGGCGGCGAAAGCGGCGTTTTATCCGAGCTTTGACATCAAAGCCTTCTTCGGATTCAACGCCCTCGACCTTTCCCAACTCTTTCTGCATGCAAGCCAGCAGATCAACATTGCACCCGGCCTTTACCTCCCGGTGTTCGACAGCGGTCGCCTCAACGCCAATCTGAGGGGAGAGAGAGCGGGGAGCAATGCCGTCATTCTGCAATATAACCAGGCCGTATTGAATGCGGTTCGCGATGTGGCGCAAACAGGAAGCGCACTCAAGGACCTGGGTGAGCGCACCGCCATGCAGCAGAGCAAACTGCAAGCGGTGCATTTCACGCTGGACAGCGCATCCGCTCAATACGTACGGGGGCTGGGCAACAGATTGCAAGTGGAGCAGGCACGCGAGATGGAGGTTCAGGAGCAGTTGGCGATGCTTCAACTGACAGCCCAAAGTCTCCAGCAATCCATCGTGCTGACAAGAACACTGGGCGGCGGCTACCAGGCGGAAGGCGATATGCGTTGAAGTGGTACGGGTCGAAGGCCGGTCCACATGGTTTCAAATTGCATCCGAAGGATCAGTCGGAAGGCTGAAGCTGAAAGTCACGCCCCGGACCTCATTGCGCACGACCCAGATACGGCCGGCGTGTGCTTCGACGATCGACCGACAGACTGCCAGCCCCATGCCCATGCCCGTTTCCTTGGTGGTGACAAATGGCTCAAATATCGTCTCCAGATTCTCCAGTCCTATGCCTTCATCCTGTACGTCGACCAGCACGTTGTCCCCGTCGCGCCGAGAGCGGATCAGCAGCGACTTCGGTAGCTCCACCGTGGCTGACACTGCCTCGATGGCGTTGCGCACAAGGTTGACGATGACCTGCTGAATCTGCACCGCATCGGCCCTGATCATCGGAACGTCTTCGGCTAACTGAGTCTCGAGCGAGATCACGTTCCCGTGAATGTCGTCAGCCATCAGAGTGCAGACCTCAAGTATCAGCTTATTGATGTCAAGATCGGCCTTTGCAGGGGCTGTGCGCTTGAACAGCGCGCGAATGCGGCTTATCACGTCCGCAGTGGCAATGCCATCACGGACGACGGCTTCGACGCTGAGTCGGGCTTTGTCGATGTCGGGCGGCGTTGCAGCGAGCCAGCGTCGGCACGCTTGCCCGTGGGCCACAACGGCCTGCAGCGGCTGATTGATTTCGTGGGCGATGGACGCGGACAGCTCGGCCACTGTCGCCGTTCGTGACGCCTGCGCGAGCCGTTCCCGTGCCTGTCGCAAAGCGTCCTCCGCTCGCGTGCGCTCGATGAATTGCCCGACCTGGTACCCCACGGCGGTCATCATCTGCAAGAACTCGGGACAGGCGGCGCAAACCTCGCGGCTGAAGAATTCGATCACGCCCACTACGTTGCTCTTGAGCATGATCGGGAAGGCGAAGGCCGCGTGGAGCCCTTCCTTAGCGGCAGATTCTGTCCGCGGAAGCTCCCTGCTGAGAGCCATGTCGGGGATGCATACGGGCGCGCCGCTCCACCATACTCGCTCGGGGAGCCCCATGCCGAAGCCACTCGTCCCCGACACTAACCCGGAACCGGACCGCGCGAAGGTGGACGAGGGCCATGATTGCACGTGCATCAGCACGCCCGCTTCCGAATCGACGCGCCAGATTGCGCCACAGTCCCACTCGAGGGCTTCACACATTTCGCGCAGAATGCGCGGTGCCGCTTCCGCGATCGAGCCCGCTTCCGACAGCGTCTGCGTGACGCTGAATTCCGCGAGCAGCCGCTGCTCGCGGCGCCTGCGATCGGTGATGTCGCTGGCGAGCGCGATGGCGAAGAGGCGCCCACCGCGGTTGAACGCCCGTGTGCGCACCTCGACGGGAAAGAGACTTCCGTCTTTTCGCTGGCGGCGGCTGCTGAACGTCACATTTCCGTCCTCCCGCAGCCGCTGCCTGATCCACTGGACCTTTTCCGGCGTGATGTCGCGGTCGAACTGACAGCTGTGCATGCCGATGAGCTCTTCGCGCGTATAACCCAGCGCCTCGCACGCCTCACCGTTCACGTCGAGCACGATCCCTTCCTCGTCGTACAGGAAAATGGCATCGGTCGCGTGCTCGACCAGGGTTCGGAAGCGTTCTTCGCTTGTGCGCAGCGCGTCCTCGCTCGCGAGCAGGTTGCTGTGCGCGAGCGCGCTCGTCAACGTTTCTTCCAGGCGTCTGGCAATCTCCTCGAACAGCCGCTGCTCCACGGTGGTCCAGGAGCGCAAGTGCGAGCACTGGTGCAACCCGAACAAGTACGGCCGGTCGCCCTTGGGGCGAACCGCGCTCGCGATCATCGACAGGATGTTGAATCGGTCGCGAATCTCCGGCGGGATGCCTGGATCTACCACCGCCCCTGGGGCGTGCAGCATGTCACGCAGGAATTCGGCTCCCCGGGCGTCCACCGGCAACTCCTGGTCGAGCGCGAAGGCGCCCGGATAGTCAGGATGCGTGTGCTCCATCACCGCGCGACACGCCGGCGCATCGGGATCACAGGGATATACCAGCCAGGCCCTATCGCAACCGAAGATCGCCAGCGCCTCCTCGAGCACGCCGCGCATCATGCCAAAGACCTCGTTCGTTCGCTGCATGGCGCGGTTGATGCGGTCCATGCACTCGAGGAACCATAGGTATTCCTCGCGCTCCGCCTCTGCGCGCTTCTGCTCCGTGACGTCAATGACGGTGCCGATGTATTCGACCACGTCGCCGGAGGCTGCCAGCACGGGATGCGCCAGGGTGCGGACGTAGCGCATCTCGCCGTCTGGCAAGAGCAGGCGGTGCCCGACTTCGAACTCCACACCGTCGCGCACATATCGGTCCACCTTTTCCAGGAATCCGGGCCGGTCCTCGGGATGGATGCGTTCCAGGGTGTCGTCGACTGAAGGAACCCCCTGCGCCGGGTCGTACCCGAAAATGCGATAGCACTCCTCCGAAAAGTACAGAATGGCTTTCGACGCGGGGCACCATGCCCAGCTTCCGGTGTGGCTGACTTTCTGCGCCTCCGCCAGGTACTGGCGGCTGCGCCGCAGTTCTTCCTCCGCTTGCTTACGCTCGGCCATGTCGACGACAAAGGCCACGCCTCGCCTGCGTTCGTCGTCGAAAGCGGCCGACCCGACGAGCACGGGAATGCGGTGACCATCCTGATGGAGATATTCCTTTTCGTAGGGTTGCGCGCTGCCGGTCAGCTCGAACTGCGGCAAGATTTTTTCGAGTTCGTGGGCGAGTGATTCGGGAGGTGTCAGGTCGGTCCACCGTAACCGACCCGACACGATATCCTCGCGCCTGTACCCGACAATGCGTAGAAATGCGTCATTGGCCTCGAGAATCCGACCTTCCCGGTCCCAGATCAGGATCCCGACAATGTTGGCGTCGACCAAGCGGCGGATCTCAGCCTCCCGCTTCTGAAGCTCGCGGTACAGACTGCTGTTTTCCAGCGAAATCGCCGCCTGGGAAGCAAGCACCTTCAGGACAGAAATCCTGCCGGGCGTAAAAACGCCTGGAGCAAGCCTGTTTTCCAGGTACAGCAGCGCGACCAGCGCACCCTGCTTCATCAACGGCAGGCAGAGTACCGACCGGACGCCCTGCGCACCGATGTACTGATCGGTGGAATGCGGACTCGGGACTGAAGTATCGTCGAGAATCACGCACTCCCGGGTACGCGCGGCATAACGGACCACCGACTCGGGAAGCGTGTCCGCGGAAGCTGGCGTCTCTCGCAGGCTGACCGTCACGGCGCTGCCGAAAGTCTTCGCTTCCGCCTGGATCAGGAATTCGCTGTCACGCGGGAGAATCAGCAACCCACGTTCCGCGCCGGCGTGCTCGATGGCCGTACGCAACAGCGTTTCGATGAGCTTTTCCGGGACGATCTCGCCCGACACTGCCTGCGACACTTTGATCACAGTGGCAAGATCCAGATCTTCAACCGGCGCGTCGATCGTGCCGGCGGGGCCCGGGGCACGATCGTCCAGCCCGTCCTGCCTTAACTCAGGATAGAGCTGATCGAGTTGTCGCACCTTCCCATGGGCCCCCCACCGCAGATAGGCACGCCGTGCGTTTCCCAGGTAGAGATGCGCAATCTCCTCAAGGCCGCGCGCGGCATAGCAGCGGGCAGCCAGTTCGTAGGACAGCGCCTCGTTCTGGACGAAGCCATTCGAACGCGCAGAGCGAATGGCTCGCTCGTACAGATCCATTGCCTCGAGCGGGCGCCCCTCGATGCGCGCAATCTCCGCGCCGACCAACACCGCACGATCCTCGAAGTTCTGGGGGGAGTTTTCAGCCCATGCCCGGAGTTGTCGGTGATGTGCCGACAGCGCGTCTCGATGCTTGGCATACGGATCGGGACCCATGGGCTCGCAGCAGGCAGCGCGAGAGAGAGCGGCATAGAGATGGTATTCCGCCCTCTCCAAGAGCATGACCGAAAGCGACGCTGACGTCGAAAAGCATCTTTCCGCCTTATCCGCGGCATCGACAGCCGATGCGTAGTCGCCAGCGAAGAAGCCCGCCTGCAGCTTTCGGATCCAGTAGAAACATTCAGGCAAGGCCAGAGCGGGGTGACCGGTGAGGCGCGCCTCGAACGAGCGCTCTGTGAACGGGCCAGCCTCGAGCGAGCCGAATTTCGCGGTTTCGCCGCGGAGCGTGCGGACCAGCGCGAGCGGGGCGGAGATCATGTCGGCAGCGAATCCAAAACGCACCGTGCGCGCAAACTCCAATCCGTGCTCGGCTTCACGCTCAACCCGGTCGAGTGGAACACCGGAAGCGAGAAGATTGGAACTAATATTGCGGCAGGCGTATGCAGCAAACGTCGGGTCGCCTTGTTCGTTCGCCATCTGAAAGGCACGTCGAGCCGGGTCGACACTCTCCCGGAGCGGTCGCGTCCAGGGTACGACGAGCGCGAAGACCAGATAGGTCTTTCCTCCCAGGCGCCTCAATCCGCTGCGTTCGGTCAGATCGCAGGCCATCTTTCCGAGTCGATAACCTGCGTCGTAATGGCCGAAGCGGTTGCCGGCGATAAGCCCGACCGAGACGTAGTGCGCGGGTGCGGCGTCGCTATTGCCACGCTCCAGGCTGAGATTGACCGCCCTGCAGATGGTGAGCGCGTACAAATTCTCGTCGGTGTATAACGTCGGTGCTCCAAGGGTGGTGAGCACGTCGAGCGTAGCCAGGGACTCCGGATCCTTCATCAGCGGCAGGTCGATGAGATCCTCGATCGCCCGCCTTCCCAGCAAGGACCAGATCCGATCGTATTCGCGACACGCTTCCAGTTGAGTGGGATGCGCTGCCCAATCGATGCCCACATGCCGGAGGTATTCCAAGCCGACCGCGACCGCGCGGTCGCTAGCCCCGAGCATCGTGTAAAGATCCACGCGCCGGCTCGCGACGGCCGCACGTTGGACCGTGTCGGCAGCGCGCGTTGCAAGCGCCGCGAGACGTTCCTCCGCGGACGGCAGTGCTCCTGTCCAGAGCTCGCAGTCGGCCCCATGCAGTTGCAGGGCGAAGGCAAGCGCCTGCCGGCGCTCCCACGAATCCTCCGCTATCAGCGCCGCGCCGGCGCTGAGATACGTCAGCGCAGAGGTGTAGGCAGACGATGCCTTTGCGCGCTTGCCGGCGATCAGGTTCAGCTCGGCGAGCTTCTCGTGCTCGTCCTGTGACGTGATGAGGGGGGCGCCGCGGTTAAGCTGGTTGACGACCTCGAAGATCATCTCCGGCAGCTTTTCCGGCGGCAAGCAGGCAGCGAGCAACCTGCCTGCCCGGAGATGGATCTGTGCGCGCGCGTCTTCCGGGATCAGGGAGTACGCCGCCTCCTGAACCCGGTCGTGGACAAAGCTGCAGGAATCTTCCGTGCAGGAAATGAGACCTGCTCGAATTGCTTCCCAGAGCTGTTCCTGGAATTCGCCTCTCGGCCGCTGGGATACCGTTTCCAACAGGACGAGTTCCGCATCGTTACCCATGCATGCAAGCGTTTGCAGTACTTGCTGTGTTCCGATGGGCAGTCGATTCAGCTTGCCGACCATGAGCTCCACCACATTGTCGGTATAGCCCTTCGTATGGATGCGATCGAGGTCCCAGGACCAGCGCGCCGCGTCGTGATCGAAGGAAAGCATTCCCTCTTCGGCGAGCGAAGCGATGAACTGAATGGCGAAAAACGGATTGCCGCCGGTCTTGTCCAGCACCAGTTGCGCGAGTGGAGTGGCACGCTCTGTCTCGCAGCGAAGCGCGTCCGCGATCAACTGTTCAAGGTGCTCCTGGGCAAGCGGCGCCAGCTTGATCTCCGCCAACGCTCCGCCGGCGGTCTTGATGGCATTGAGCTTGCACGTCAGCGGATGTGCGGCATTGACTTCGTTGTCACGATAAGCACCGATCAGCATCAGGTTCTGCGGCCGGGACCGGGTCAACAGGTCCTCCAGCAGGTCGAGCGTCGCCGCGTCGATCCATTGCATGTCGTCGAGGAAGAGCGCCAGCGGATGTTCCGGCCGGGCGAAAACGCCGATAAACCGACTGAGCACCAGCTGAACCCGGCGTTGCGCGTCTTGCGGAGGCAACTCCGGGACTGGCGGCGGCGCTCCGATGATGAGTGCCACTTCGGGAACGAGATCGACGACAAGTCCCGCATTCGATCCCAGCGCCTCGCGAAGCGCGTCATGCCAGGGTCCCAGCTCCGCCTCGCTTTTGCCAAGCAGCGGCCGTAACAGACTCCGAAAGGCTTGCGCCAGCGTCGAATATGGAATGTCGCGTTTGTACTGGTCGAACTTGCCCGCCGCGAAAAGCCCGCGCGACGGTACCAGTGCCTGGTGCAGCTCGTTGACGATGGCGGACTTGCCGATGCCGGAATATCCCGCGACCAGCACCAGCTCAGGCGCCCCGTTTTCGCCGATACGCTCGAAGGCGGCGAGCAAGGTCTCGACCTCGCGCGATCGCCCGTACAGTTTCTCCGGAATCATCAACTGGTCCGGCATGTCGCGCTCGCCGAGCGGGAATTCGCCGATGCGTTGCTCGGTATCCCATTGCGCAAGGCAGCGTCGCAGGTCCGCTTCAACGCCTGCCGCGGTCTGATAGCGCTCCTCCGCCGTTTTGGCGAGCAGCTTCATCACGATCGCTGAGAGGACTGGCGCCAGGTGGTCCACGCGCTCTTGCGGTGGCACCGCCTCTCTCGCGATGTGGCAGTGTACCCATTCCATCGGATCGGCGGCGGCGAAGGGCAGGCATCCCGTGAGCATCTGGTAGAGCGTCACGCCGAACGCGTAGAGATCGCTGCGGGAGTCGACCGAACGATTCATCCGCCCGGTCTGCTCAGGCGCCATATAGGCGAGCGTACCGGCGATGGACTCGGGCGGCTCGGATCGTTGGCGCTCTCGCGCAAGCCGCGAGGCGAAACCGAAACCCGTAAGCCGGACTTCACCACTGTCGGGATTCACCCGGATGTTGGCCGGCTTGACGTCCTTGTGCACGAGTCCAGTCTGGTGGACTTCGCCCAGTGCCGACGCTATGCCAATAGCGAGGCGCAGGAAGGACCCCGAGTCCATCGGTGCATCGAGGAGACTCTCGAGGGGCTTGCCGCCGTCATCTTCGGGAGCAAGGGCTATTCGGTCGCGCTCGTGGAGCCACGGGGCGTGAACCACATCGAGTTCAATCGGCTTCATGGAATGCTGGTCGATTCTAGTCCTTCAGGAGTGAGGTCTTTTTTGTGGCCCACGAAAGCGCTGGAAGGTTGCGCGCGGCCAGGCTGGCTGGCGATGATCGAGCACCTGCTGTCGACTCGTTACTGCTATCGAAGCAAGCGTCAGAGAATACGATATGAGCCGTCCAAAGTACAATCGTGTCGGTTGGTACAACCGGGTTCCCTACGACTCACATCTTATCTCCCTGAATTGCGTTTCGATTGCGATGCCAGTCTCGTCAGGATGGCACGACACAGAATCAGGCGGGTTGCCGGTCAGATGTCGCGCGTGCGCGGGATGACGACCGCCTGGCCGTGTACCTTTCCATCCGTGTCCAGGAGCTGCCACAGCGTGGCCTCTTCGATCACGAAGCGCCGGCCTGACTTGCTGATACGCACGCCCCTGTAGCCAGCTTCGTAGCCGATCTGTTGTACACGCGCGAGGAACTGCTGCCGCTCCTCGCGATTCTGGGGCTCGGCTGAGAGCCGCGACGGCAAGCGGGTGATTTCATCCCAGCCATATTCGAAGCGGCGCTGAGCGGCCTTATTTCCGTAGATAAAGAGCGGGTCGGGATCGGTATTGTGCGCGAGCACCGCGAACGGGGCGCACTCATAGAGCCATTTGGTAGCCTCGGGCACCGGCATGCCCTGTGGAACCAGCGGTTGATGGAGCAGCTGGGCGTAGCTGTTGGCGAGGAGTTCGTAGAACGCAGGGTTGCTGTAGAGTGGGACTATCTGAGACATTGCAACGGAAATCGTGGGGGCATTGTAAAGGCTTTATGTACGTATTCCCTTCAGTGTTCCACCTGATGGTAGCCGACAGGTGGTCGGACGGCTATTACATGAAACTGGAATCAATTCCGTATTCGTCAACCGGGCTTGGGACGTAATGTGGCGCGGGTTCGCGCAGCGGACCAAGCCGTGCTCGCCCGGAACCGATGCCGGGCCGGCGCCGAACGTGTCGAAATGCGACCGCCCGGTCACGCGGTTGTAGAAGTACGCCCCCGTGCATGACGGGCGGAGATTCCGGAAGCGATCAGGGACACCGCGCTGTCCAGCCACGCGCGCCACAGGCCAGCGATCGCGAAGGGCTCACCGCCTGGCAAACCGATGCGCCAACACGCTGCTTGCCAGTCTCGCTGTGCGCGACGCAGATCCAGTAGCAAAAGGCATTGCATAAGCAAAATCTTATGGTCAATAGAAGAATGTTTAATTGTCATTAATGTGTTGCCGGGTTTAGGCTTTTCTCAAGTTCACCTGATCGCTTGGGCATTCGAATATGGGCCAGCCAACCTCCACCAAGGTCGCACTGCCAACGCAGTCCTGACACAACGCCTCCTCGATGCCGGCGCAGAACCGCCGCTCGGTGCCCATCTCATCACTCCGCGCCACGGCTACAGCCACCATGGCATCTATGTAGGCGACGGCAACGTTGTGCATTACGCTGGACTTGCCAGGTCGTTGCGTCGCGGCCCGGTCGAGGAAGTCAGCATCACGCGTTTCGCCGCCGGATACGAGGTCTTGATCGAACCAAGTGCTGATCCGGTGTACGTCAGGCACGAAGCCGTGTGGCGTGCACGCTCGCGGTTAGGCGAGAATCGCTACAGGGTGCTGACCAATAACTGCGAGCACTTCTGCGCCTGGTGCCTGTATGGAGAAAGCCGTAGCAAACAAGTGCTCGCGTGCTTCGTCGACCCGCGCGCGGCCCTTCGGACCGCGTTATGCCTGTTCACTGCATTCCTTGCGGCGGCATGGCCGATGCGGCGCACCGGACCTCGTGTGAGCTGACGATCGATTCTTGCCGGCAGTTGTGGGGCTGTCCCTGCGCGTCGCGCCGTGAGCAGCATTTCAATTCTAAGCGACAGGAAATTCTCGTCGCCTCAACCGTTTGTGTCACCACAGCGAGAAGTCAAGCACGCTGAGGTAAAGATGGAGAAGGGCCATGGAGTCGGTCAATCAATTTGTGTGTGTAGTCGATGACGATGCAAGCATCCGGGAAGCGTTGACAAGCCTGCTGCGCGCCCATGGAAGAAGCGTGCTGTCGTTCAACTCGGGGAAGGAGTTTCTGGAATCCATTCAGTGGGACGCAGTCGCATGCTTGATCCTTGATATGCGCATGCCGGGCATGAGCGGCCTGGAAGTCCAGGAGCAAGTTATTTACAACTCTCATGCTTCGATCGTTTTCGTCACTGGAAGAAATGACGTGCCTTCCACGGTTCTGGCGATGAAGAGCGGGGCAGTTGACTTCCTGGCTAAGCCCATCAGTGAGGATGCTCTGCTCCGAGCCGTCGACACGGCAATTGCCAGGACGCATTCGCAGCGAAGAAATGCCGCAGAAGCTGCTGCGCTACGAGCGTTGTACGAAACCCTGACCCCAAGGGAGCAAGAGCTTCTGCCTTTGCTTGTCGGGGGGTTGTTGAACAAACAGGCAGCGGACGTACTGGGGATCACTGAGTACACCGTGCAGGTGCATCGTGGTCACATTATGAAGAAGATGCAAGCGGGCTCATTTGCCACACTCGTCAGGCAAGCAGGCTGGCTGGAGCTTGAGACGTACCTGCCTACCAGGGGTAACCGGCACTAACGCCGGCCGTTGTAACACTTTCCACGAAAGGAGCGAATGCTCGGGGTGCATTCCATTACCGACCATTCGCCAGGGCTTAGGCATGCACGCAAGTCAGCGTACAAGTACCGCTGCGGCGGCGAAGACTTAGCCACAATCACACTCGTTGCGAGTGATGTCTCCCATGACTGGGGCCATGCCCATTTTCTTGCGGAGGCGTGCTCATAGACTGGGCTCCTCCCGCTCTTTCCGGACTACATCATGCCATCTGATGTGTCCGGGAGAGCCAGGGAAGCCCACTTCCATCGTTCAGCACCGAGCCGTGTTTGATTGATTCCACCGCCATGTGGTGGCTCACGGCGCGGCGCTCGCCAGCTTTGGCCCCGATCTGATTGACGCCTTCTGGCTCGATGCGGCTACGTACACGCCGGCTACCAAGGATGCGCTACCTGAAGCTGCTGGGCCGGCTGCGCCGCTGTCTGGTTGACGTTGGCGTTCGCGAGTCAACGTTAGCCCCGCCGCGCCGGTTGGCTTGACCGCTTCATACCCCGGTATATCGCGGCATCGGCGGGCCTGTCCCCACGTATCCCGGCGGGGCATGGGCATGGCGCTTCCAGGCAGCGCCGCCTAAACCAAGGTATGACTTGGAGCTAGCCAATGCGCTAGCAAAAGCCAACGCACGCATGAAGGCGCGCGCGCACCGTCGCACCTATGCTTCGAGCTAGGGAAATCGAGCCCGCTCGACGATCCCGATAGCAAGGCATGCATCGCACCCGGACCGTGCAGTTCCACGGAGCAAGGCGCGATCCGCAACGCCATGTTCCGCTTGCCGGAGATCTGTGCCGGCGCCATCTATCACCGACCCGAGGAAATCATGACCACATGCACCCAACTCCGCCTTGCCATCGCCGGCCTCATCGGCGCGGGCATCCTCTCCGCCGGCGTGGCCCACGCTGCCGACCCGCGTACCAGCCCCGACAGCGCAGACCGGTACGGCTACAACGTCAACGCCAACAGCAAGCCCGACGCCTTCACCGATGGTGCGCGCAGCGGTCGGATTGACCGCAAGTTCGACCCCTATACCGAGGGCGCCCGCCTGGAAGGGACGTCCCGCCCGTTCGACGGCGTACTGGTCGCCGGCCGCGACCTGACTGGCGTATGGGGATCGTCGGCCGGCGACGGCACGGCGCAAGGCTGATACCAGGGCTGCCCATCACCGCGTGGGCAGCCCCTGTTTCCTGGCGGTGATTCTGCCCACGGAGGTCCGTGATGAACAACGTTGCTCTGATGCTTGAGCCCACGCGCGTCGGCGAAGCGGCGGAAGCGAGGACCGTCTCCGGCGTTCCCGGCGATTCAACGCCGCCGTGCCCCGGTGGCCGCAGGCACGTCCTGTTGACGGCAGCGTGGCTTGGCATGTGTGCCGCCAGTTGCGCGATGGCTGCGGTCGTGGCGTTGTGGGTGCCGCTGTGACGGCGCGCCAGCGCCGGCGTGCCAGTGCCAGCGACAGGCGCGCTGGCTGGAACCGCGCTTCAGGAGAGCGCGCCGGAGACCAAGCCAAGCGCTTCGGCCTTGAGCACGAAGTCCGCCAGCGACTTGGATCCCATTTTCTTCATGGCCTGGCCGCGGTGGAGTTTTACTGTGATCGCGCTCAGGTTCATCCCCGCGGCTATCTGCCTGTTCGTCAGCCCCCGTACTACCAGCGCCATCGCTTCGCGCTCGCGCGGCGTCAGGGATTGATAGCGGCGGCGCAGGTCGGCGCCAGACTGGTCGGAAGTACGGCGTGCTGCGTCGCGCGCCAGCGCGCTGCTGACCGCATCCAGCATGTCTTGGTCGCGGAACGGCTTGGCCAGGAAATCGGTGGCACCCGCCTTCATGGCCTTCGCGGTCATGGCGACATCGCCGTGCGCGCTCATGAAGACAATGGGGATGGGCAGGCCGACCGCCGTAATCTGTTCCTGCACCACCAGGCCGCTCTGGCCCTTGAGGCGTACGTCCAGCACCAGGCAGCTCGGCGCATCGGCCTGCTTGTGCGCGAGGAACTCCTGCGCCGAGGGGAATGCCTGCGCGTGCAGGCCCACGGAACGCAGCAGCATGCTGAGCGCCGCGCGCATGGAATCGTCGTCGTCCACCACGTAGACAACGGGAGTGCCGCCTGGCTCATTGCTCATTGTCCGTCCTCATGCTGAATCGGTAGCACCACTTGCAGCGACGCGCCACCGTCATCCGGGGATTCCGCCCAGATCCGGCCCCCGTGCGCTTCGACGATCGAACGGCAGATGGACAGGCCCATGCCCATGCCGTCCGTCTTGGTGGTGAAGAATGGGTTGAACAGGTGCTCGGCATCCCCAGCGAGAAACCCGTTGCCTGAATCGCGGACCGTCAGCTTCACCTGCTCCGGTTCGACCCGGCAGGTGCTGACCCACAGGCGGCGCCGGCGGCTGGTCACGCCATCCATCGCCTGCACGGCGTTCACCACCAGATTGACCAGCACCTGTTGCAGCTGCACGCGGTCGCCGCGGATCAGCGAAGCCGGTTCATCCAGCTGCAGCATGGCTTCGATGCCATGGTCCTGCAGCTCGCGGCGCAGCAGTTCCACCGATTCTCGCGCCAGAGCGTTCAGATCGACTTCGGCATAGCTGGGATCGCGCTTCTGCGCCATCGCGCGGATCTGGCGGATGATCTCGCTGGAGCGCTTGGCGTCGGAGATCATCTGCCGGATCGATCGCGTGGCTTCGTCGATGTCAGGCTGCGGGCGGTGCAGCCATCGCAGCGCGGCATCCGCGCAGGTGACGATGGCTGCGATCGGCTGGGCGACCTCGTGGGCAATCGAGGCAGCGAGTTCGCCTAGCGTAGTGATGCGCGTGACATGGGCCAGTTCGGTCAGCGAGCGCTGCAGCGCCTGTTGCGTCAACGTGGCCTCCGTCACGTCCATCAGGGCTCCGACATACTCGAGGTGGCCTGCGGTAGCGGTGTTTAGCCTGGTCACCAGGTGCACATGCTTGACCGAGCCGTCCGGCATCAGCAGGCGGTGCATGACGTCGATGCGCGGCGCACCCGCCCGGATCTGGGCGCGGGCTTCCTGTACCAGCGCCAGGTCGTCCGGGTGTGTCCGCTCCAACATGTGATCGGAGGTGGGCTGTACGCCCGTATCGTAGCCCAGGATGCGGTAGGCCTCGTCCGACCAAGTCATTTCCTCTTCCGGCAGCCTCAGCGCCACGCTGCCGGTCTTGCTGAGCCGCTGCGCCTCGGCGAGGAAGGCCTCGCTGCGTGTCAGCGCGGCTTCGGCCTGGTGGCGTTTGGTAATGTCGTTGCTCGTGGCGAGGATGGCGGCCGGCTTGCCGGACTGGTCTCGCCACAGCGCCCAGCGGCTGGAAATGGTGAGCGGCTTGCCGTCGCGGCGCATGCGCTGCAGCTCGCCGTCCCAGCGCCCGGTCCGCAGCAGTTCGGCTCGGATATGTTCCACAGGGACGGGAAAGCGGGTCTGCGTCAGCCGGTGGACCGACTGGCCCATGGCCTCATCCGCGGTCCAGCCGTAGACCTCCTCGGCGCCGCGGTTCCAGAAAGTGACGCTGTCCTCCATGTCGTACACGACGATGGCGTCATGCGTCAGGTTCAGCATCTGGATCTGCTCGCGCAGCCGCGCCGTGCTGGCCAGATTGCGCATCGCCAGCAGCGACGTAATCGTGATCGCCAGCACGCTGAGTACGCAGCGCGCCAGCGAGCCGGCACTGTCGCTAACATCCACGGAAAGCGCGAACCCGACCAGCGTCAGGACAACACAGGCCACACCCGCGGCAAGGGTTCTCCGCCGCGATCCGCCCAGCGCGACCAGCAGTACCACCACCACATAAAGTACGGCAATGGCGATATCCAGCGGCGTCAGTGCATCGATCAGGAAGACGGCCAGCGCGAGCACCAGCGCGACCAGCGACTGCGCTTGCGTGCTGGGGCGCGCCGGCCCGATGGCGGGGAATGACTCGGTCATGCCGGACCTATCCGGGCTGGCGGCCCAGCCGAAGACAGACGGGAAGTGAAAACGACGCGCTCGCTTCATGGGGGCTCGATGGCATGGTTTCCTGGCGCTGGCGGCATGCCAATGCGCGAAACCCATGCTGGCCGGCATGGGTTGTAATCTGGCGCTTCGCCTTGCATGCCGATGCCAGGCTCCGGCGCACGCGGACCAATGCGCATTGCGCCCGTCCGATTGCCTTCACTGCGTCTCCTCCCGCGTGCAACCGCTACGGCTCGCGGGCGGACTCGCGCGTTATCTGTTCTAGACATTCACATACCGCGGCGCCATCGACGGGCTTGCAAAGGAAGGACCTTGCCCCGCACTCCAGTGCCTGCTTGCGGATGGCCTCGGTACAGAAGGCCGTAATGAAGATCACCGGTACGAGGACGCTGGCCTGAACGAGCGCCCTTTGCATTTCAAGGCCGGTCATGCCCGGCATCTGGATATCGGAGATCACGCACGCCACCTCGGTGGCACTGCCCGAATCCAGGAAATCACGCGCCGAGGAAAACGGGCGGGCTTCCCAGCCGAGCGAGCGGACCAGGCTCGATGTCGCCACGCGGACCGATTCGTCGTCGTCGACGATCGCTACTATCTGATTGTTGTACAAGCGACTACCTCTGCCAAGCTGAGCATCGGGTCCGCGCACCGACCGTGCGCGGCATCCATACCCTTTGCCTTTGCAGGCATCTTATGCGCACTGTTTGCCGGGGGGAATTACATGAACGTATAGGTATTGGCGCCCCGGCCGCCGCGTATCCTGCCGTGTCTGGTAGACGGCACTTCATCAGCACCGCTCCGCATGCCATGGATAGCGCATGGCCGGAGGCACTGGTCCGGCAATGGTGCAATCCCGACAGTGGTGAGGCCACGCGTTGGTGCGGTGGCACCGCCTCTCTCGCGATATGGCAGTGCACCCATTCCCGCGATCGAGATGACGCTGCTTGCCAGCCTCCCGGAGGTGGAGTCGCGAACTGCCGTGTCACATGCGGGTGCTGATTCCAGCGACGCCGAATCGAGCCCGACAAGAGGGCCAGACTTCGCCGGCTGATCCACCGTCGTGGAAGCATGAGGCCGTGAATTCTTTGATGATCGATCTGCCTATGCGGCCCGCCGAACGTAGCGCGGGCAGCCATACAGTGAAGTCGTTCCCTGCACTGTCGACTCAACTTGTGTATCTGCTCGGCTATCTACGACATTTGCTAACGGACCCGCATAGTCCATGCCGACACTCCAGCTTTATGTAATAGCGAATCGTCGTCCTTGAATCTACCATCCTTAGACCTTGAAGCCGTGACAGAGTCAAACACGATCCAAGGATGAACAATTCGTGCAGCGGTGCGAAGGGTCTGGCAAGAGTTGACAGGAACCCGTCGATACATTGCTGGATTGCATCAGCGTTCTTTGTCTCAATCGGCTGGCATGCGTTCAGTTTCAGAAGTGGTGATGGTGGCCCGCCATTCGCGGTGCCGAGTATTCCTCTGGGTGTGGCCCGTTCCCGGTCGTTCCGGATTCTGACCGATCGATCCGAATTTCCCGTAGTTGCGAACGGCGCCATCCGACGTGCTGGGCTATCGCTCGACAGCCGTCCGCACGAAGCGTTCACCCGTCCGCGACGCATGACTCCCATTTCAACACAGGAGATATCCATGGCTGTTTCCGCCATCCCATCGACACCTGCTGACCAGGTCGGGCGTGCAGCGACGTTGACCAATGTCTTGTACGAAAAGAAGGGGCCCATCGCCTACGTGACTATGAATCGGCCCAAGGTTCTCAATGCGCTGAGCCAGCACGCCTGGGAAGATCTCAGAACGGCTTTCGAACAGGCGCGCGATGACGCTGCGGTGCTCGGGGTGATCCTCACCGGGGCTGGCGACAAGGCTTTCATCGCAGGGCAGGACATCAGTGAGCTGCAGCATGTGACGCCAGTTGTTGCCGAAAAATTGTCTCGCCGTGGACAGGCGGTGCTCGACCTCATTGAAAACCTTGACAAGCCGGTCATCGCGGCCGTTAACGGCTTTGCACTCGGCGGCGGGTGCGAGACGGCCATGGCTTGCACCATCCGTGTCTCCGCGGAGCACGCGCGGTTCGGACAGCCGGAGGTCAAGTTAGGTATTCCGCCGGGCGCCGGCGGAACACAGCGATTACCGCGGCTGGTCGGCAAGGGACGAGCGCTACAGATGATTCTTACCGGAGAGGTGATCAGCGCTCAGGAGGCCTGGCGTATCGGGCTGGTCAACGAAGTGGTGCCGGCCGGGGAGTTGATCGCACGCTGTGAAGAGATCCTGAGGCAGATTCTGGCGAACGCGCCGGTGGCTGTGCGCTTTGCGCTCGAAGCAGTGAATAAAGGAATGGAGACGAGTTTGTCGACGGGGCTGTTGCTCGAGGCCTCCGTGTTCGCGGTTTGCGCGGGGACGGAAGACATACGCGAGGGCACCGCTGCCTTTTTGGAAAAGCGCGCCGCTCACTTTCATGGGCGCTGAGCCCGTACATCGTGAACGACTATTAACAGGAAACAACTATGGCAAGTGAGAATATCTTTTCTGGCCTGAAGGTGGTGGACCTCGCCAGCTTTATCGCGGGTCCCAGTGCCGCGGTCATCCTTTCCGACTTCGGTGCCGACGTCATCAAGGTGGAGCCTCCGGCGGGAGACCTTTGGCGACATGGGCATGAGCTACCGCCGCAGCCACAGGCGAAGGATCCCTATGCCTGGCACCTGGCCAACCGCAATAAGCGCGGTATCACTCTCAATCTGAAATCTTCGAGTGCTCAGCCGGTCCTGCAGCGCCTGATCGAGTGGGCTGACGTGTTCATTGTCAACACGCCGCACCCCGCACGCAAACGATTGAAGCTCGAGTATGACGACGTGGTGCAACATAACCGCCGCCTGATCTATGCGGATGTGACGGGTTTCGGCGAAAAGGGGCCGGACGCCGATCTGCCGGGCTTCGACATCACTTCCTACTGGGCGCGCAGCGGATTGCTGTCCATGACGCGCGATGCCGGCGCCCCGCCAACCTGGCCGGTGGCCGGTAGCGGCGACAACGCGACCGCCGTGGGCCTGTATTCCGCGATTGTCACCGCGCTCTATCGTCGGGAGCGCACGGGTGAAGGTTCGTACGTCACGACATCACTGCTTGCGGAGGGCGTCTGGGCCGCGAGCGTTTCGATCCAGGCCGCACTGTGCGAGGCGACGTTCTATGGGCTGCACGATCGCAAGCATCCCGCCAATGCGGCCCTGAATGTGTACCGCGCCGCCGATGACACCTGGTTCGTTCTCATCGTCATGCCGGACAAGTTCCAGGTGGTCGCGGAGGCTCTGGGCCGCAAGGATCTTCTGACGGATCCGAGGTTCTCCGATCCTGCGAAGCTGACGACAAACATGCCGCAGCTGACGGCGATTCTCGATGACATATTCGCAGCGCAACCCATGACGCATTGGCAGCAGGTCTTCGAAAGCGTCAACGTTACGTTCGGAGTCGTGCGCGGCCCGCAAGAAGTCATCAACGATCCACAGCTGCGGCTTAATGACATTGTCGTTCCACTGGAGGGCGCCCCCGGCAAGCTGACTTCCACCATCAGCAGTCCAATACAAGTGCACGGCGTCAGCAAGGTGTCAGCCAGGCGCGCCCCGTCCCTTGGAGAACACAACGAGGGTGTCTTGAAGGAACTCGGCTTCAGTGCGAGCGATATCGTTGCATTGGAATCGAGCGATGCCCTTGGGAAGATGAAGGAGTGGCCGCGATGAATCAATCAGTGGATCGTTTGTTCGTACTCGATTTGAGCGACGGCCGGATCTTCTCCATGAACCCGGACGGCTCTGATCCAAAAACCCTGGTCACGGGATGCCGCCACCCGGACGGCATCGCGTTGGACCTGGAGAAGGGGCATATCTATTGGACGGATATGGGTGTTCCCGATCTCAACGATGGGATGATCGAACGCGCAGATCTCGACGGTCGTAACCGCACGACGATCATTCCCGAGGGCGCCACCTACACGCCGAAGCAGATCCATCTCGATCGCAAGAATCGCAAGCTCTATTGGTCGGATCGCGAAGGCATGCGGGTCATGCGCTCGAATCTCGACGGCTCGCACATCGAAACGCTCGTGGAAGCCGGCCGCGGTGATGGCGACCGCGGCGATGCGTCGAACTGGTGTGTGGGTATTACGGTTGACGTTGAGCGCGGGCACATCTACTGGACGCAGAAAGGCCCGGACAATGGCGAACGCGGCCGCATCTTCCGTGCGAATCTGGAGATTCCCCCGGGCCAGGACGCCGCCAGTCGTCAAGACATCACCGTGCTGTTCGACGGACTGCCGGAGCCGATCGATCTGGAGCTCGACCTGACGAGTCGCCATCTGTATTGGACCGATCGGGGCGATCCCCCGCGCGGCAACACCGTGAGCCGCACATCCATTGACGGCAAGCCGAGCCAGGAAATCGTGCTGCACGATCTGATGGAGGGAATCGGCCTTGCGTTGGATGTTCCGGGCAATCGCATGTTCGTGACCGACCTGGGCGGCTCGATCTACTCCGCTGAACTCAATGGGTCGAAGAAGCGAGTACTGGCCGCCATGCAAGGAAATCTCACGGGCGTGGCCTACGCGAAAACCACTCCGACGGAGAAATGATGACGAACTTTGACAAACCTATTCGCCGCATTGCCATCGTTGGCACCGGAGTCATCGGTGCCAGCTGGGCCGCACAGTACCTGGCCAGTGGCTTAGACGTGATCGCGACCGATCCGGCGCCGAACGCGGAAGCCAATTTGCGCAAGTTCGTAGACGATGCCTGGACGGTGCTCACGCGCATCGGGCTGTCCCCCGGTGCTTCGCGTGACCGTCTGGAGTTTACGCCTGATATGAAGCAAGCGCTGGCGAAGGCGGACTTCGTGCAGGAGAACGGTCCGGAACGGCTGGACTTCAAAATCAGGCTCTACGCTGACATGGACGGCGTGACGCCGCCCGATTCACTGATCGCATCGAGTTCCTCGTCGCTGACCATGAGTGCTGTTCAGTCAAAGTGTGAGCATCCGGAACGGTGCGTCATCGGACATCCGTTCAATCCCCCGCACGTTGTCCCGCTCGTTGAAGTGGTGGGCGGCGCAAAAACATCGCCGGCGGCCATCGAAAAGGCGATGGCGTTCTATAAGTCCATCGGTAAGCGGGCGATTCTCTTGCGCAAGGAGGTCCCCGGGCACGTCGCGAACCGACTCCAGTCGGCTCTGTATAGGGAAGTGTTGTATCTCGTCGAGCAGGGGGTGCTCAGTGTGGCCGACGCGGATGACGCGGTGAGCTGGGGGCCCGGGCTTCGCTGGGGCGTCATGGGACCCAGCCTGCAGTTCCACCTCGCAGGCGGCGCCGGTGGCATTCAGCATTTCATTGACCATCTGATGCCCCCGGTGCTCGAAGCCTTGTGGAAGGAGCTCGGGACTCCGAGGCTCACCGCCGAGTTCAAGCAAAGGCTGGCCGACGAAGTCCAGCAAGAGGCCGCCGGGCGTTCGGTCGCACAGCTGTCGGAGGCGGAGAACGAGATGCTGGTCGGTCTGCTTCGCTTGCGATCCGGGCGCAGCTGAGGTCCCTGCATGGAGCATGACCACACGCTGCCCGCTTGCGTGTGCGTCCCCATCAACCACGAGTGGTTCTAAACACGATAGAGATTGGAGCATTGCAATGAGCTACACCGCACCCGTGAAAGACATGCTGTTCACCATGTCGGAGCTCGCCGGCCTCGAGCGCGTAACCCGCTTGCCCGGCTTCGAGGATGCCACGCTGGATACAGCGCAGGCCGTCATCGAAGAATGCGCGAAACTATGCGGCGAAGTGCTTGCGCCGCTGAACGCTGTAGGCGACACGCATCCGAGCAGCTGGAAGGACGGTACAGTCACCTCGCCGCCCGGCTTTGCCGATGCGCTGCGTCAGTTCGCATCCGGCGGATGGCAGGGTGTAAAACACCCGGTCGAGTACGGCGGCCAGGGGCTGCCGAAACTGATTGCAACGCCGTACTATGAGATGGCCAACGCGTCCAACATGGCGTTCGCGCTTTGCCCGGTGCTGACCGACGGCGCGATCGAAGCGCTGCTGACGGCTGGCAGCGAAGCACAGAAGCAGCGCTTTGTACCGAAGCTCGTCTCGGGCGAGTGGACCGGCACGATGAACCTCACCGAGCCGCAGGCAGGCTCCGACCTCGCCCTGGTACGCACGCGCGCCGAGCCGCAGGGAGACGGTACGTATCGGCTCTTCGGCACGAAAATATTTATCACATGGGGCGAGCACGATATGGCGGAGAACATCGTCCATCTCGTGCTGGCCCGCACGCAAGGCGCGCCCGAAGGTGTGAAGGGAATCTCCCTTTTCATCGTGCCGAAGTTCATTGTGAACGACGACGGTTCGCTCGGCGAGCGCAACGATGTGGAATGCGTGTCGATCGAGCACAAGCTCGGCATCAGGGGGAGCGCGACGGCGGTGCTCCAGTTCGGCGATCATGGCGGTGCGCTCGGCCATCTCGTGGGTGCGGAGAACCACGGCCTTGAGTACATGTTCGTCATGATGAATGCGGCGCGCTTTGGCGTCGGTACGCAAGGGGTTGCCATCTCCGACGCGGCCTACCAGAAGGCCGCCGCCTATGCGAAGGAGCGCGTCCAGAGCCGCCCGGTAGATGGTTCGGCCCAGCAGTCCGTGGCGATCATCCGACATCCCGACGTTCGGCGAATGCTCGCGACAATGCGTGCACTGACCGAAGCCGCCCGTTCCCTCGCGTACGTCGCGGCTGCGCACGCCGATATCGCCCAGCATCACCAGGATGCGGCGACCCGTGCCGACCATCAGGCGATCTTTGAATTCCTCGTGCCAGTCGTGAAGGGCTGGAGTACCGAGTCGGCGCTCGAGGTGACGAGCCTCGGCGTGCAAGTCCACGGTGGCATGGGCTTTATCGAGGAAACCGGCGCGGCGCAGTATTACCGCGACGCGCGCATCCTCACGATCTACGAGGGCACGACGGCGATTCAGGCTAACGATCTCGTTGGCCGCAAGACGCTGCACGATCAAGGCGCGGTCGCGAAAACGTTGTTGGCGCAAATCGGGCAGACGCTCGAAGAGCTGCGTGCCGAGCAAGGCAAACCGTTTGAGGCGATGCACAAGCATCTGGCGCAGGGGCGGCGCTCGCTGCAGGCGGCGGTCGAGTACGTTGTCGCGAATGCGACGCACAATCCCAATGCGGTATTCATCGGCAGCGTGCTGTACCTGAAGCTGGCGGGTATTGTGCTGGGCGGCTGGCAAATGGCCCGCGCGATGCTCGTCGCCTCGCGCAAGCTGTCTGAAGACCCGTCGTTCTACGGCGCGAAGATGGCAACTGCCCAGTTCTTCGCCGAATACTTGCTGCCGCAGGCGGTGGCGCTCGAGGCATCGATCACGGGCGCTGACGGTTCGGAAGCCGTGCTGGCCCTTGCGGACGATCAGTTCTGAGCGGGGCGGGAGGATGACGACCGTAATCGGGGCAGAAAACCCCTCCGCACGATGGATCGAGCAATACGGCCCACGCGAGTCGATGGAGTACGACGTCGTCATCGTGGGCGGCGGTCCTGCCGGCCTTTCCGCTGCGATCCGCCTTAAGCAGCTGGCGCAGGAGAGAGGTGTCGAGATCGGCGTGTGCGTGCTCGAGAAGGGTTCGGAAATCGGCGCGCATATCCTGTCGGGCGCGGTCATGGACCCGCGCGCCATCACCGAGCTCATTCCCGACTGGAAGGAAAAAGGCGCGCCTTTGAGCGTGGAGGTGACCGAAGACCGGTTTCTCTTCCTCACCGAGAAGGGCGCCGTGAAAACCCCGAACTGGGCGCTACCGCGTAACTTCCGGAACCATGGCAATTACGTCGTCAGCCTCGCGAACGTCGCGCGCTGGCTTGGGGAATCGGCCGAAGCGCTCGGCGTCGAGATCTTTCCGGGTTTCCCTGCGGCGGAAGTGCTTTATAACGAGGACGGCGCCGTCAAAGGCGTGGCCACGGGGAACATGGGCATCGGCAAGGATGGTCAGCCCACGGAGAACTTCCAGCTCGGGATGGAGCTGCACGCGAAGTACACCCTCTTTTGCGAGGGCGCGCGCGGACATCTTGGCCGGCAGCTCTCCGACACATTCAGGCTGCACGACGGTGCCGACCCGGAGGTCTTCGGCATTGGCATCAAGGAACTCTGGCAGATCGACGCTGCGCGGCACGAACCCGGGCTCGTCATCCACACCGCGGGCTGGCCTCTCGATTCTCAGACTTACGGCGGCTCCTTCCTCTATCACGTCGACAACAACCAGGTCATGGTCGGCTTTGTCGTCGGCCTTGGCTACACGAATCCGTACCTCTCGCCGTTCGAGGAGTTCCAGCGCTACAAGACGCACCCGGCGATCCGCACGTTCCTTGAGGGTGGCAAGCGCGTCGCGTACGGCGCGCGCGCCATTACGGCGGGCGGCCTGATGTCGCTGCCGAAGCTCGTGTTTCCGGGCGGCGCGCTCGTCGGCGATGATGCGGGCTTTCTCAACGCCTCGCGCATCAAGGGCTCGCATGCGGCGATCAAGAGCGGGATGCTCGCGGCGGAAGCCGCATTCGACGCCGTGCAGGCCGGACGACAAGGGGACGAGCTCGCGGCCTACCCCGATTCGTTCAGGCAGTCGTGGCTCCATGAGGAGCTGCATCGCGCGCGTAACTTCAAGCAATGGATGAGCAAGGGGCTCTATCTCGGTACGCTGATGGTTGGTATCGAGCAAAGGCTCTTCGGCGGCAAGGTGCCGTGGACGCTGCATCACCGGCATCGCGATCACGAAATGCTAAAGCCCGCTTCGCAGTGCGCGCAGATCGTCTATCCGAAGCCCGACGGCAAGCTCACCTTCGACCGGCTCTCGTCCGTGTTCCTCTCGAACACGAACCATGAGGAAAACCAGCCCGCGCACCTGACGCTGAAGGACCCGAGCGTGCCTGTCGACGTCAACCTGAGCACCTATGCAGGCCCGGAAGGCCGCTATTGCCCCGCGGCCGTCTACGAGTTCGTCAGGAGCGAGGATGGCGGGGATCGCCTGGTCATCAATGCGCAGAACTGTGTGCATTGCAAGACCTGCGACATCAAGGACCCGACGCAAAACATCGTGTGGGTTACGCCTGAGGGAGGAGGGGGGCCGAATTATCCGAATATGTGAGGGAAGTGGGCGTCATTCGCCAGCGAACCGGCATTAAACCATCCAGGAGAGTATGTCGTGAAAATTCTTGTACCAGTAAAACGTGTCGTCGACGCGAACGTGAAAGTGAGTGCCAAATCGGATGGGACGGGCGTCGACATTGCAAACGTGAAGATGTCGATCAACCCGTTCGACGAGATCGCAGTCGAGGAAGCGGTGCGCTTGAAGGAAGCGGGCGTGGCAACCGAAGTCATCGCCATCTCGGCGGGCGTGGTGCAGGCGCAGGAGACCCTGCGCACCGCGCTCGCAATGGGCGCGGATCGGGCGATTCTGATCGAGTCGAACGAGGAGTTGCAGCCACTGGCGGTGGCCAAGCTCCTCAAGGCGCTGCTCGACAAGGAAGTGCCGCAACTTGTGATCCTCGGCAAGCAGGCGATCGACGACGACTCGAACCAGACCGGCCAGATGCTGGCCGCGCTGGCGGGCCTGCCGCAAGCTACCTTTGCTTCGAAGGTATCGATCGCTGACAGTCGGGCAGTCGTTGAGCGCGAGGTGGACGGCGGCGCGGAGACGCTGTCGGTAGTGCTTCCAGCCGTCATCACGACCGACCTTCGCCTCAATGAGCCGCGTTACGTAACGCTGCCGAACATCATGAAGGCGAAGAAGAAGCCGCTCGAGACCATCAAGCCTGAAGACCTCGGCGTCGACATCACGCCGCGTCTGAAGACGTTGAAAGTGACCGAGGCGCCCAAGCGCAGCGCAGGCATGAAAGTACCGGACGTGAAGACGCTGGTAGAGAAGCTGAAGACCGACGCGAAGGTTCTCTGAGAGAGGTGTAAGGAAAATGACGATTCTTGTAATTGCCGAACATGACAACGCGTCGATCAAGGGTGCCACGCTAAGCACGGTTGCGGCCGCGCAGAAGATCGGTGGCGACATCCACGTGCTCGTGGCGGGCCATAACGCGCAGGGTGCCGCCGATGCGGCGGCGACGATTGCGGGCGTCGCGAAGGTGATGATCGCCGACGCGCCGCAGCTCGGGGCAGGGCTCGCGGAAAACGTCGAAGCGACGGTACTGAACATCGCCAGGAACTATTCGCACATCCTCGCGCCGGCGACCGCCTACGGCAAGAACGTCGCACCGCGCGTGGCGGCGAAGCTCGACGTCGCGCAGATCAGCGACATCACGGCGGTGGTCAGCGCGGACACCTTCCAACGGCCCATCTACGCGGGAAATACGGTGGCGACTGTGCAGTGTCAGGATCCGATCAAGGTCATCACGGTGCGCACGACGGCTTTCGATGCCGTCGCAGCCGTCGGTGGCAGTGCCGCGATCGAAAGGATTGAAGCTGCCGCGGACAGCGGCGTGTCGCGGTTCGTGAGCCGCAAAGTGACGAAGCTCGACCGCCCCGAACTGACGAGCGCGAGCATCGTAGTTTCAGGTGGCCGCGGCCTCGCCAGCGGCGAGAACTACACGAAGGTGCTTGCACCCCTTGCAGACAAGCTGAACGCGGCGCTGGGCGCGTCGCGTGCGGCAGTGGATGCCGGCTTCGCGCCGAACGATTATCAGGTCGGGCAGACCGGCAAGATCGTCGCGCCGCAGCTCTACATCGCGGTGGGCATCTCTGGCGCGATTCAGCATCTGGCGGGCATGAAGGATTCAAAGGTGATTGTCGCGATCAACAAGGATCCTGAAGCGCCGATATTCAGCGTCGCCGATTTTGGATTGGTGGGTGACCTGTTCGATGTCGTCCCGGAACTGGTTGCAGCACTGAGTTGACCGCAGTCTGAACACTGGCTTGAGTAGCCGAGCAACGCGAAGCATGGGTCCGCGACAGCCTGTCCTCGTGGCCCCCTCACCCTCAGGCTTGGAGCTATGCATGCCTGGCGCCGGGAACCCATCTACAAGCAATCTGGAATTGTAATGGGCCTCCTGGCCGCCTACCCTCGTATTGCTGCCGCGTTAGTGACCATGTGTACGCCGTCCCGATGCAAGGGAATAGGACACGTGGGCGGGAGCAGGCTTCAATCCTCAACATAAGACGCAGACTTGAGCGATGCGAGCCAGCAGTCCCGGTCTGCCGTGATTTTTCGCGGCCGGATGCTCAAGAGATTCGCTGTCGAGGTCATTACGATGGATACTGCTAATCCCATTTACGCTCCCTCCAAGGCATTCTTCGGCATGCGCCGGCCAGGCGCTCTGGCTTTCGGCGCCATGGCCATGCTTCTCCTCAATGGCTGCACGATGGAACTGTTTTCCCCGCAAGGCATTATCGGCCAGCAGGAGAAGTCGCTCATCATCATCGCGCTGGTCCTGATGCTGATGGTGGTTATCCCCGTTATCGTTCTGACGCTGTACTTCGCCTGGCGTTATCGCGATACCAACCCGAAGGCGACCTATGCGCCCAAGTGGGCCCGCTCGACCAGGATCGAAGTGGTGGTCTGGGGCATTCCTTGTGTCATCGTGGCCTCGCTTGGCATTCTCATCTGGAACACCACGCACAAGCTCGATCCTTATCGACCCATCCAGTCGAACGTTGCACCGGTCGAGGTTGAGGTCGTAGCACTGAACTGGAAGTGGTTGTTCATCTACCCACAGTATGGCGTCGCCTCGCTGAACCAGCTCGCCATTCCGGTCGACACGCCCATCGACTTCAAAGTGACCGCGGAATCGATCATGAATTCCTTCTTCATTCCGCAGCTCGGCAGCCAGGTTTATGCGATGGCCGGAATGCAGACGCGCCTGCATCTCATCGCGAACGCGCCTGGCGTGTACCTGGGCCAGTCCGCCGTCTACAGCGGGTCGGGCTTCTCCGACATGCACTTCAAAACTGTCGCCACATCGCGTGAGGTGTTCGACAACTGGGTTCGGGAAGCGAAGCAGTCTGCGCGACCCCTGGATGAGAAGACGTACCACATGCTTGAGCGCCCCAGCAGCCGCGACGCGGTGACGCTGTATTCCAGCGTCGCGCCGGCGCTCTTCGCAAACGTCGTGGACAAGTACATGCATGGTGCCGGGCAGATTTGCCGGACGGACAGTCCGGAGACCGTGCGAGCCCCGCATGCAATGGCTATGGAGCGCTGAGCTATGTTTGGAAAATTGAATCTTTCTGCCATCCCACTCCATGAGCCCATCATCATGGGGACGCTGGCAGTCGTCCTGCTGGCGGGCGCGGCCTTACTCGGGGCCATCACCTACTTCGGAAAATGGAAGTACCTGTGGACCGAGTGGATTACCTCGGTCGACCACAAGAAAATCGGCGTGATGTACATCATCCTGGCGCTGGTGATGCTGGTTCGCGGCTTTTCCGATGCCATCATGATGCGTACGCAGCAGGCAATGGCCTTTGGCGATGCGGCTGGCTACTTGCCGCCACACCACTACGACCAGATATTCACCGCGCACGGCGTGATCATGATCTTCTTCGTGGCCACGCCGTTCATCATTGGCCTGATGAACGTAATCGTGCCGCTGCAGATCGGCGCCCGCGACGTCGCCTATCCCTTTGTCAACTCGTTGAGCTTCTGGTTGTCGGCAGCCGGCGTGGTGCTCGTGATGCTGTCGATGTTCGTGGGGGATTTTGCTGCGACCGGCTGGGTGGCTTACCCCCCGTTATCGGAGCTCGGGTATAGCCCAACGGTCGGCGTTGACTATTACATATGGTCGCTACAGATATCAGGTCTCGGCACGACACTAACTGGCATCAATTTTATCGTCACGATCTTGCGCATGCGAGCGCCAGGCCTGACGCTGATGAAGATGCCGGTTTTCACCTGGACGGCGCTGATTACCAATATCCTGATTGTCGCCATCTTCCCGGTCCTGACCGCGACGCTTGCGCTGCTGGCGGCAGACCGATACCTCGGGATGCATTTCTTCACCAATGAGCTCGGTGGGAATGCAATGATGTACATCAACCTCATCTGGATTTGGGGACACCCGGAGGTCTACGTGCTGATTCTCCCAGCCTTTGGCGCGTTCTCGGAGATTATTGCCACGTTCTCGCGCAAGCCTCTCTTCGGCTACCGTTCCATGGTGTACGCCACGTGCTCCATTGGCATTCTTTCCTTCTGCGTCTGGCTGCACCACTTCTTCACCATGGGATCGGGTGCCAATGTCAATGCCTTCTTCGGCATCATGACGTCCATTATCTCCATCCCGACCGGCGTGAAGCTGTTCAACTGGCTGTTCACGATGTACCGCGGGCGGATCCGTTACCACTCGTCAACGTTGTGGACCATTGGCTTCATGGTCACGTTTGCGATAGGGGGGATGACGGGGGTGTTGCTGGCGGTCCCTGGCGCCGACTTCGTGCTGCATAACAGCCTGTTCCTGATTGCCCACTTCCACAACGTCATCATCGGCGGCGTGCTGTTTGGCTTGCTGGCCGCATTGAACTTCTGGTTCCCGAAGGTGTTCGGCTTCACGCTCAATGAATTCTGGGGCAAGGTCTCCTTCTGGTGCTGGCTGGTGGGTTTCTACCTGGCGTTCATGCCGCTCTATGTGCTCGGCTTCAAGGGCATGACACGCCGGATGAATCATTATGCCAACGTGGACTGGCACCCTTACCTGGTCGTCGCCCTGTGCGGAGCCGTAATTATCGGTGCAGGCATTCTCGCGCTGATTGTGCAACTGGGCGTCAGCGTCCGTGACCGAAAGAAGAACCAGGACCTGACCGGCGATCCTTGGGATGGCCGGAGCCTGGAATGGGCTACGGCTTCGCCTGCGCCGTTCTATAACTTTGCCCATGTACCCAAAATCACTTCGATGGAGCAGCACTGGGACGATAAGGAAAGCGGTCGGGCCTATGTTCGCCCGGCCAGATACGAGGCCATTCACCTGCCGAAGAACACGGCTGCCGGCGTCATCATCGCGGCGTTCGGCCTGGTTTTGTGTTTTGCCCTGGTCTGGCACATGTGGTTCGTTGCGTTCGTTGGTCTTGTCGGTGCAATCGGGACCTTTATTGTGCGTAGCTACAACCGCGATGTTGACTATGTTGTTTCCGCCGCCGAGGTTGAGCGGCTCGAAAGCGCGCGCTATGCGCAACTCCAGGTGGCAGCATGACGCATCCAATGACTGGTGACGCTCACGTCCTTGGTGAGCACCTCGCCCACGATCGACACGACGACAGCGCGAAGACGACCCTTGGGTTCTGGATCTACCTGATGGGCGACTGCCTGATCTTTGCGGTGCTCTTTGCCACCTTCGGCGTCCTGGTGGCCAACACGGCTGGCGGGCCCGCTGGTCGGGAACTATTCAGCCTGCCGTTCGTGCTCGGGGAGACAATGTTGCTGCTGTTCAGCAGCTTTACCTTCGGCGTGGCCATGCTGTCGATGCAAGACGGGCGCCAGGACAGCGTAGTGCGCTGGCTTCGCATCACGTTCATCCTTGGCGCTGCATTCATCGGCATGGAGCTCCATGAATTCAGCGAGCTGATGCTCAAGGGTGCGGGGCCTGGAGTGAGCGCATTTCTGTCCTCGTATTTCTCCCTCGTCGGCACGCACGGGATTCACGTCACCCTGGGCCTGTTGTGGATGGCGGTCATGATGCATCAGGTCAGCCGCTTCGGACTGGATGGCGTGACCCGTCGCAGGCTGGCCTGCCTGAGCTTGTTCTGGCACTTCCTGGATCTGGTCTGGATCTGCGTGTTTACCTTCGTCTATCTTCGTGAGTTTGTATGAGCAACCCTAATTTGCACGCGGTCGGTGCCGCGTCGGCGTCGCACGGGAGCCTGAAGGGCTATCTGAGTGGCTTCGTGCTATCGCTAGTACTCACCTTCGCGTCATTTGGCGCCGTGATGTCGGGCCGGTTGCCACCGGGGAAGGTCCTGGTCGGCATTGTGGTGTTGTGCGTCGCCCAGTTGATCGTGCAGCTTGTTTTCTTCCTGCATTTGGGCACATCGCGAGACCAGCGCGAGAACACAGCTATCCTATTCTGCTGTGGCCTGCTTTTGGCCATTATCGTCGCCGGTTCGCTGTGGGTCATGCACAACGCCAACGAGAACATGATGCCCACAAACATGACGGTCGATCGGGCGAAGGTGCGCGACTAGTCCATGATGGAACTGAACGGCCGGTGCTGACGGCTTCAGACCTATGCTTCGCGGTCGAACCGCCGCTGCTGCTGATCGAGAGCAATAGCACATTGCACCTCATGCCTCTGTGCTGAGGCGGAGGCGCTGCGATCGTGGCCAATGTTCCGGGAGTTGCGATTCAATTGGTTGTCACCTCGATACGCGGCCGAGCCTCGGCTTGTCTGGCCTGGCTCAGCTTCCTCCAGCGCAGCGCTAGGCGTCCACACGAATACGGCTATCGGCAGTCGCAATCCTCGCGGCGTCATCGGTATCGGCCAGTTCGCGGTGATCAGGTGCATTGGCGGCCAGTGGATGGCGGTGTATGTCGTGCGTGACAAAGCCCAGGTCGTGGCTCGGGATCTCGAACCAGTCGGCGTTGCCGAAGGAGCGCCGGATGTCATCCAGCCCGCTGTGCCAGTGCTCCGACATCGTTTCCACGCTGAACTCATAGTCCTTGTAGTGCCCTTCGAAGGACTTGTTGTTGTAGATCAGGTGGACAACGTTGACCGCGCTGCCATCGGCCACCCGCTGTGCCTGCCGGAAGACTTCGTTGGATTGCCGCACATGTTCGGGAATATGTTCCAGCAGGTCCTTGATCATGCGGGCATACTGCTGGCCCTGTTTCATGAAGGCGGTGATGGCGCGCGTGCGGCTTGAATACTGGATGTCCTTGGTCCGCTCGGACACATCTAGGAGATTTTCCGGCAGGTGCCCCTGCGCGCTCCACAGGTCGACCTGCAACACCAGCGTGTTCTTGTGCTGGCACTCCCGGATGATTTCCGTGAGCGGTGTGTTGGAAACCAGGCCGCCGTCCCAGTAGAACTCGCCGTCGATTTCCACGGCGGGAAAACCCGGCGGCAGCGCACCCGACGCCATGAAGTGCTCGGGCGCGAGCCGTATTACCGAGTTGTCGAAGTAGGTCAGGTTGCCCGTGCGCACATTGACGGCGCCCACCGAGACGCGGAGGTCTCCCCGGTTGATGCGATCGAAATCCGCATGCGCGAGCAGCGTCGCACGTAGCGCCTCCGTGTCGTAGAAGCTCACCTGGTTGGGTGTGCCGTGCGAGAAACCCAGGGTCTCGAACGGGGAGCGTGGCTTGAAGAATCCTTTCTGGCCCTTCGTCAGTGCGCGCGCCGCGGCCCACATGCCCGCCCACTTGCGCGCCAGGTCCGGGAATCCCAGCGCCGCGGGGAACCAGGCGCTGGCGTGGCCGACGAGATCCGCAGGCTGGCAGATGGTGTTCCAGAACTGGCGCAGGGCTTCGACGCGGTCCTGCGGCGCATTGCCAGCGATGATGGCGGCGTTCAGTGCACCGATCGAAATGCCGGAGATCCATGTGAGTCCGACGCCGGCTTCCGCCAGGCCTTCATAGACGCCGGCCTGGTAGGCGCCCAGCGCCCCGCCACCCTGCAGGACCAGGGCGATTTCGTCATAGTGGCGTAATTCCTCGCGGCTCGCCCGCCCGGTATCGTGTTGTCGAGTGCGGTGCATATCGTGCTCCCCGACCTTATTGCATCGACCAACCGTGGCTGACCACGACGGACTGGCCTGTCAGCGCCGCCGAACCGAACCCGGCAAGGAAGGCGACAGTCCTGGCGACATCGGCGGCAGTCGTGAACTCGCCATCCACCGTCTCTTTCAGCATCACGTTGCGCACGACCTCGGCCTCGGAGATGCCCAGCGCGCGGGCCTGTTCCGGAATCTGCTTGTCTACCAGGGGCGTGCGCACGAAGCCCGGGCACACCACGTTGGCGCGCACGCCATGCGGCCCGCCTTCCTTCGCCACCACGCGAGCCAGGCCGAGCAGCCCATGCTTGGCGGTTACGTATGCCGATTTCAGCTTCGAGGCTTCGTGCGAGTGCACGGACCCCATGTAGATGATGGCGCCGCCCTTACCGGAGGCATACATGTGGCGGATGGCTGCGCGCGTCGTCAGGAAGGCGCCATCCAGGTGAATGGCCAGCATCTTCTTCCAGTCCGCGAAGGCGTAGTCCTCGATCGGGTTGACGATCTGGATGCCCGCGTTGGACACCAGGACGTCGATGCTGCCGAAGGCGTTGACTGCCGCTTCGACGCCGGCATTGACGGCATCTTCGCTGGTCACGTCCATCGACACGGCGAGCGCCTTGCCGCCCTGCGCGCCGATGGAATCGGCGACCGCTTGTGCATTCCGCATATTCAGGTCGGCGATGACGACCGCGGTGCCATCCTGCGCCAACTGGCGGGCGACCTGCTCTCCGATACCGCTTGCTGCGCCGGTGACCAGCGCGACTTTTCCTTGCAATGACATGTTTGCTCCTTGTGGATTACTGATTGACGACGAGCCTGGGTGCCCGTGGGGTGGCGAGGTAGTCAAAGGCGACCTCGCGGATATCGAGAGTGAGATTGGCGATCACGTACCCGGCGCCGGCGACCTTCCTGACTGACAGGTCCGCGACCGGCGGGAGCGCGTGCGATTGGAGGTCCAGTGCGGCGGGGCCTTCCCATGCGCCCAGCACGGTGACATCCCGCAGGTAGAAGCGGACCAGTTCACAGATCCGGGACGAGCCATCGACATGCGGAATGATCTTGAGCGGGTAGTACCTCGCCCGAAAAGCCCTAGTGTTTGCAGCCAAACAGTGCCTGAACGGCTTCGGTGGGTGTCAGTCTGGCGTCGAAGTAGCCCTGCAGCCGCCAGGCAGCGAAATCATCCGGCTCGAAAGGTGGCTCGATGAAGCCCAGGTCGACTGCCTTCTCATACCAGGCCATGGTCCACATATACAGGTCCGGTGGTTGGCCTGGCGGCACATCGCCTTTCCAATGTCTCGTATCGTCGAACAATTGACGCTCCTTCAGGCGATCAGTGTGCGGGACATTCCCGCACCAAGGCGAGAGGGTCAGGATCACGCGGTCCATGAGGCAAACCAATGTTCGGCTGGAGCCGCTTGAGCGTCCCACTTGGCTTTGATGATAGTTGGCGGGGAGAAGGGTGGCTATTACATAAAGCTGGAGTCAGCTATGTGCGCGTCGGCCAGAGTGCGTCGAGGGACGGGAGACAATCAGAAGCTTGGTGGATTCCTCCTCAAGCGCGATCTCTAAGGTACTGCGACTTGCGTCGCCGCGGTAGAAGCGTTCAAGAACTTTGTGCTCTTCTTCATCGGGGACGCCCGGCCCATCATCCGACATGGAGATTACGACCGCCCCGTCAGCGCGGCGTGACGCCTCGACGGTGGGCGCGGCAGGGAAGGGCTTTCGGGCTATGGAGCCTCGGAAACGGAGGCGTGGTCCTGAAGCCTATTCGTGGCTCTTTTGAAAAATGAGTGGGGTGTGCCAAGAACGCGGGTGTCTGAGGATCGATACCTGCGGTGCTTTACCAAAGATGAAGGAAGGTCCTTCGGAGTCGGCTTGCAGGAGCGGGCTCCAAACCGCCACGAGCTGCGTGGGTAAGGAGCCTGCGTGGTGAGCGTCGCTGGAAAAGGCAGGGATGAACTCTGTCAGGTAGGGATCGAAGAGACGAACGTAAGTGAACCGCTGATGACGTGTCGAAAGATTCACCAGAAGATGTCGAAACCGGGGAGCCCACTTGCTCCGGGACAAGGTTGGGCGGCGCCTGCTGACGGCCCAATCGGCATCCGGCATAAAGGCGGCGTGACTTCGATTCAGGCTTTGGTAAGGAACTTGGGAACCTGTCGCCCCGATGCGAAGGGAGAAATCCAAGCGGAAGGACTCCGCAAGGATGAGAGTACCGATGCGGGGCATAGGGGCGGAGACGTCCATAGTAGGGTTGAAGGCTCTGTAATAGGGTCGGACCGAAGGGGCGTCATCGTCCGGCTTTATGCTGCGGGCAACCCGCAAGGGGAGGACCTGCATGGATAAAGCAAAACCGTTTTGTATTTCCAAACGTGAGGTGTGGGAAGCGTATCAGCAGGTGAAGGCCAACCGCGGGGCGGCGGGCGTGGATGGACAGTCGATGAAGGAATTCGAGGCGGATTTGAAGAACAATTTGTATCGGATCTGGAATCGGATGTCCTCTGGCAGCTACATGCCACCACAGGTCTTGCGGGTTGATATACCAAAGGACGGGGGTGCGGGAACGAGGCCGTTGGGGATACCGACGGTGATTTCATAATGCACCTCTCACAGTTGAGTGTGGGAATGTTGTCGCCGAAGATGCCCTGAAGTGCGCACCCAGTCCCGCAGTTGCCGTTCCTTGGTGGGATCCAGATCCTATGTAGCGGGAGACCCGACGCGTTGATGCCTAAAATCAGCATGTCGACACTTGCTCAAAGGAGAGGATGATGCCTACAGTTCAAGCACACACGACCTATTCAGACACTCCCGTGCTGGCCGTCTCGCTGGAACTGGCGGCGGCCAAATGGAAAGTTGCGCTTCACGACGGCCGGCGCGAGAAGCCAGCCGTGCACACCGTCGCACAGCCGCAGGCTCGGCGCGTCTGCAGGAGGTGCTGAACCTGATCGCGGCACACAAGGAGAAGTGGTCGTTGCCAGCAGACGTACAGACCGTCGTGAGCTATGAGGCCGGACAGGACGCGTTCTGGATCTGTCGCGCGCTGCAGGCCCGACACATCGAATGCTACGTTGTCGATCCGGCCAGCATTCCGGTCGAACGCCATCAGCGGCGCGCCAAGACGGACCGGCTCGATGTCATCAAGCTCGTCATAAACCTGCGCGCGTGGCTGCGCAGCGAGCGCGATCGCATGCACGTCATTCACGTCCCGTCACCGGAGGACGAGGCATCGCGCCACTTGATGCGCGAGCGCGGGCAACTGCAGAAGGAAGTCCTGCAGCACCGCGACCGGATGCGCAAGCTGCTGGCCACGCTCGGCTGCTGGGATGAGGTCGATCACCGGACCTTCGCCAACCGGCTCGAGCGAGATGAGGTACGCTGCCACGATGGTGCGCGGTTACCGCGTGAGTTGCGTGAGCGGTTACTGCACGAGTGCGAACGGCTGGCAGTCGTCGAACAGCAACTTGCGGCGCTGGAGAAGACGCGACAGACAAATGTACCGGCACTCGCGCGCCAGCGTCGCGATGCGCTGGCGCGCCTGAAGGGGATCGGCGAAGTGGGCGCTTCGCGCCTTGCCCTCGAACTGTTCTGGCGGGAATTCAACAACCACCGCCAAGTCGGTGCGTGCGTCGGGCTGGTGCCGCAACCCTACGACAGCGGCGAAAGCCAGATAGATCAAGGGATTAGCAAACAGGGAAACCGGCGGGTACGCGCGTTGCTGATCGAGATGGCCTGGACCTGGCTGCGTTATCAGCCTGGCAGCGCATTAGCGAAATGGTTTGACCAGCGCACACAGGGCACAGGACCGAACCGACGCGCACGACGCATCGCCATCGTCGCGGTAGCGCAACGTCTCGCCATTGCGCTGTGGCGCTATCTCAAAGATGGGGTCATTCCCGAAGGCGCACACCTTAAGTCGGCTTAAATCCCGCAGGGTTTCATAGGAAGGAGGTAAGGTCTAGTCAAGCAGTGACGTAGCAAACACGGTTGGAGTGAACATGCCCGTGATCACGCTGGGTTGCCTCGATGTAACCGAATATTTTCAGATGGGGCATGTTCCCGGGAAAAGATTCCGGCGTAACGCGCATACAGGATGAGGCTGGCGACGCGCCAGCGGATAGAAGGTGGTGAGATGCTGGTTCCTCTCGCGAGCGCAACGGCGACTTCAGCTACAAGTCATGAAAATTTCGGCCAATAGCGATCTTGACAAATCCTCGCTCATAGACGCGTGATCCACCGTCGAGGCTTACTGCTACGTCGCCCTCAGGAAATTGGTGGGGAGCAATATGGAGCTATGAAACTGAACTCAACCAATCTCCGATTGACAGGGGGAGTCATATCAGCAGTCGTGCTGGAAGAAGTTCAGGTGCCGATAGCGTTTGGTCACCGTGTCGTGAACCGGGTGAGCACCGGCGACCTCCGGGTGGGAAAAGCGGGTGCCAGCGGCAAAGTCAATCTGGATCGTCAACGTCTTGGCTTCCGCATTGAAGTCGACTTCCCGCACGAACCACGGATCGCGTACGCCAAGGGCTGCTTCAAACAGTTTGCTGTGCATCGTTTGTGTTCTTCTTTACCTGGAATCCGCCACGATACCACCCACTTGAAGTTCAAAAGAGGCCTATTCGTTGATATGACGTCGTTCAGTCAACGCTGGACACAGGTCGATGCAAATGTCTCTACAACAATCATGTCATTGGCATCTGAAGGCTCGTCCTCTAGTATCCGACCGTGTAGATAGTAACGGGGGGCTTGAGGAATCGCGCCGGGCAAGCCCCAAGTTGACAGCCGGGAGCGAAGTTGGCGACCCTGGCCCAGGCTGCCCCCCCGGCGGGGTCAGCCCGATATTCCGACCGCCCGAGAGCGGCATTTCTCAGGAGAAATCATGAACAAATTCGTCGCGACGGCGATCGCGCTCACCCTCGGCGCTGCCTCCCTGGCCGCCCAGGCACAAGGCTCCGGAAAGCAGTTCGATCCGTATTCCCAGGGTGCCAAGGCGGGTGAGAAGTTCGACCCCTACACCGAGGGCGCCAAGGCTGGCGACAAGTTCGACCCGTACACCCAGGGCGCGAACAAGAGCACGCGCAGCGAGCTGACTGACGCTTCGGCCCCGGCCACGGAGAAGTCGAGCAAGAGCAAGAAGAGCAAGAAGGAGAAGGCGGCGTCGGCGCCGGTAGCCAACTGATCTGCAGGGCAATAAGAAGAGGCCCGTGCACGAGTGCACGACGCTGCTGGCGAGAGCTCTCCAGCCAGCAGCTCGGGAAGTTAATAGGTGTGGGCGCCCCGGCCGCCGCGTATCCCGCCGTGTCAGGGCACTGAACGCTCATCGAACTGGAGGCGTCAGTGTCCTACTTGACGTTGATGATAGTTAGCGGGGAGAAGGGTGGCTATTACATAAAGCAATACGCTCCGTTCCTCTCATTCGACGGAACGTCGATCTCCACTTTCTTTCAGCTTGCCTCAGTGACCGAGTCTAAATAGACCTCGAGGTCACGAGATACTGTGGAAAAGCGCTCCAACAGGAAGTCGAGTAGCGCCCGGACGCGCGGCGCCATGTACCGGCTACGGTGATACAGCGCATGCACCGGAACATCCGGAGACCGCCACTCCGGCATCAGAATCCTTAATGTTCCCGCGCGCAGATCAGCGCCGATGTCCCATACGGATTTCATCGCTATGCCGTAACCTGCCACCGCCCACTCGCGCGCGAGCGCACCGTCGTTCGTCTCTCGAGCCGTTGCAAGGGGCACGGTATAGGTCTCGACCTTGCCGCCGCGCGTGAACCGCCAGTCGTTCGCAAGCCCGGCTGCCGTTCCCAGGACGATGCAATCGAATCGCTCCAGATCGCGTGGATGCTTGGGCGCCCCATGCGTCGCCACATACCCAGGCGACGCACAGAGCACGCGTCGATTGCGCGCAAGGTGCCGCGCGATGAGCGAGCTATCCGGGGGCACGCCAAAGCGGATGGCAAGGTCAATGTCGTCGAGCAACAGATTCGACAACGAGTCGGACAGCACCAGGGCGAAAGTCACTTCCGGATATTGCACGTTGAACTCGTCAAGCCAGCCCTTGAGGACGTGACGGCCGAAATCGGAGGTCGCCGAAATCCGCACCTTTCCGCGCACGACGCTCCGGCCGGCCTGTAGTGCCGCATGGGCATCTTCCAGGGCCTGAAGCGCCTGCTGGCAATGGAGCAGGTACATTCGCCCCTCCTCCGTGAGCCGCAACTGGCGCGTCGTGCGCTCAAAGAGCCGCGTCTTCAGGGTCGCCTCCAGCTTGACGAGACGTGCGCTCGCCGCCGCGGGAGAAAGTCCCAGCTTCCGTCCCGCGGCCGACAGCCCGCCCAAGTTTGCCGCCTCAACAAAAAGCCGGATGTCGCCGAGGTTCTCCACGATATTTCCGTTCTTTTTGAAGATGATTCAAATAGTAGGCCAATTATCAAAGCCTGGCGGACCTTGCACAATGTGCCACATCAGCAAGCGGCATGAAGTTCATCTCGACACAAGGAAGACAAAATGTTTGTTTATCGTGGCTCGACCGCTCTGATTACAGGAGCATCAAAAGGACTTGGGAAGGTCTTCGCGGAGACACTTGCGGCACGAGGCATGAACCTGGTGCTGGTGGCCCGGTCTGGTGACGCTTTGCGTGCCCTGGCGGAGGAGCTTACCGACAAATACGGGGTGCAGTGCCTCCCGCTCAACGCCGACCTGGCCAATCCCGAGGCCGGCATCCGGATCGGTGAGGAACTCGAGCGCAGCGGCATCCAGGTAGACCTGCTGGTCAACAATGCGGGACTTGGTCTGACCGGCAGCTTCCTCTCGCAGGATTTCACGAAGGTACAGTCGGAGATCCAGGTGAACGTTAATGCGCTAGTCGCGCTTACCTACCTGCTTGGCAGCGGAATGACAAAGCGAGGCAGAGGCGGAATCATCAATCTCGCGTCCAACGCAAGCTTTCAACCACTCCCCTATATGGCCACCTACGCTGCAACCAAGGCGTTCGTCCTTTTCTTCAGCGAAGCGCTGCAGTATGAGCTCGCTGGCACGGGCGTTCATGTGACGGCAGCTTGCCCGGGGCCAACGGCAACGAACTTCTTTGACGGCGTGTCGACCGACGTGGCGCCCAAGGACATGGACAGCTCGGAATCGGTTGTTCAGAAAACACTCAAGGCCTTCGATCGACGGAAAGCGGTCGCCTACCCGGGGCGGGCAAGCGTGCGAGCGGCCACCTGGTTGTCGCGATTGTTTCCGCGAACGCTCGTTGTACGCCTCGCAGCAATGGCCACTGGAAAAATGGGGCTTCAAGGCTGAATGTACTCGGAGATTTGCGCAACCGCTCGATCATCTTGCGCGAGTTATCGCCGGCTGGACGGCTGGCGCCGCCATGTACGCTGCTGGCGGCCCGGTCGGCGTGAGTCTCTCGTTGAACAAGCGCATGTCGGCAGATAAGACACAACGTTTGCTGGGCTGGTCGCCAACTCGCACGGACATCCTGCACGATATCGAGCTCGGGTCGTACGCCGCCTGAGTTCGTTGCGGCCGCGCCGGTATCACCGCCATTTGCCAAATATCGGAGCCGGCGAGTCATCGGCCGCAATCCGGTCAGGACATGACATCCTTTACCGCGTGCCCCCTGTCACTTCCAGTGCGAAATCCCTGAGAAGCATCTGCCGGCTTGCGTTCAGTATTTCCTGCCCGAGCCCGGGATTGGCGCCGGCTACCGCGCGCGACAGGATGAGCGCGCCTACCATCTCGCTGTAGAACGCGATTGCCTCCCGGCGCGCGTCCTGGCTGTCTCCGCCGTCGGCGCGCTGCTCCGCGACGAGCCCCGTCAGGGTTTCGATCATCTCCTGCAAGCCAGTCGCAAAGTTCGCTTGCGCCTCGTGGCCTAGCCGGCGGACGTCCGCGGTGAGGCCGGCTACCGCGCAACCCTGCTCGATATCACTGCAATGCGTGCCGGACAGGTAAAAGTCGACCTGGCGCCTCAAGCGGTTGCCGCCCACTGCAATTGGCGCTGCGATGGCGTCCTTCAGATCGTGGTTGGCCTTGTCCATCGCAGTCGCCACGACTGCGGCCGCGAGCGCCTCCTTCGATTCGAAGTGGTTGTAGAAGCCACCCTGGGTAAAGCCTGCGGCCTTCATCAGCGCGCTCAGGCCGACACCATCGATTCCGTGCTCGCGGAACAGCTTCTCCGAAGCCGCAATGATGGCTAGGCGGTTCTCTGCCGCCTGCTGTTTTGAGACGCCCATCGCTCAATGCTCCTTTGTGCGGTTGTCACCTCAGTATAGCCGCCCTCGAGAAAGACAATGGTGATTGCCCTTGACTTTTCGGATTCGATCGCCAAAACTCAATGGCAATCACCATTGTGTTTGACTTCATGTACATCGAAAGTCACTAACCCTTGCTTAAGCCGATCCGCCACGCCACCGACCCGCCCAGGAGAAATTAACTTGACCACTACCACCGAAGCCGCCAACAAGGCTCTCGTGCGCGATGCGTTCCACACGCTCTTCAATCAACGCGACTACGCCGCCGCCGAACGATTCTGGTCGCCCGACTATATCCAGCACAGCGCGCATATCGAACCGGGCCGCGACGGCCTGTTCAACCTCATCAAGAGCCTGCCGCCGACCTTGCGGTACGAGCCCGGCGTGATTGTGGCGGATGGCGACTACGTGATCATCCACGGGCGCTTTTCCGGCAATGGCCGTTCCGTCGCCTGGATTGCCGCCGACATCCTGCGGATTGCCGATGGCGTGCTCGCCGAGCATTGGGACGTGCTGCAGGACGAGGCAACCGAGGCCGAATCGAAAAGCGGCCTGCCCATGTTCGGGAACAGCTTTCCGCGCTGACTCCAACCGTCATCTCCATCGGAGGCATCATGAAACTCACAGGTAACACCGTATTCATCACCGGCGGCGGTTCGGGCATTGGCCGCGGTCTCGCCGAAGCGCTCCACAAGCTCGGCAACCAGGTCATCATCTCCGGCCGGCGCGCGGAGCGTCTGCAGGCGACGATCGAAGCGAACCCCGGCATGCAGGCGGTATCGCTCGACATCACCGATCCGGCGGATATCGCAAAGGTCGCTGCCAGGTTGATTGCCGACCATCCCGGGCTCAACGTGCTGATCAACAACGCGGGCATCATGTTGCCCGATGGCGCTGGCGGCCCGGTCGACGACGACCTGCTGACCTCCACCGTCGAGACGAATCTGCTCGGGCCGATACGCATGACCTCGGCGCTGATCGAGCACCTGAAGACGCGAGAGGGCGCCGTCGTGGCCAATGTCACCTCGGTACTTGGCTTTGTGCCCATGGCCATCACGGCCGCGTACAGCGCGACCAAGGCGGCCTTGCATTCATACACGCTCTCCCAACGCTATCTGCTCCGGGACAGCAAGGTCTCGGTCATCGAGATCGCGCCACCCTGGGTCCGCACCGAGCTGATGAACAGCAGCGAGGAGGAGCGCGCGATGCCTCTCGAAGCATTCATCGCGGGCGCGATCGAACAACTGGGCACGGAAGCCAACGAAATACTGGTGGGCCCCGCCGTGAACATGCGCGCCAATCCGGGACCCAATGAGCACGCCTGGGTCAATGAGTTCAACGATATGATGGCTGCCGGTTGAGTACGGGATTGCCTGAAAGGAGCCAGGCAATCCCCCGATAACCCATACCTAATGCGCCATGGACAGACTTGGATCCGTCGATGCCTTCGTCAGAGCTGCGGAGCTTCGCAATTTCAGTGAAGTGGGCAGGCAACTGGGTATCTCGTCGTCAGCCGTGGGCAAGGCCATTTCGCGGCTGGAAGAGCGGCTCGATGTCCGGTTGTTTCATCGCAGCACGCGCAGCATTACGCTGACGCCGGAAGGGCAGCTATTCCTGAGTCGTTGCCTGCGCATCGTCGATGAGCTTGAGGCAGCAGAGTCGGAATTGTCGGCTGCGTCCTCACCCAAGGGGCAACTGCGTGTGAGCATGCCGCTGGTCGAGACCTTGCTATTGCCGGTACTCAGTTCATTCGTGCGCGAGTATCCCGACATACGACTCGAACTCGATTTCTCGGACCGCATGGTCAATGTGATTGACGAGGGGTTCGACGTGGTGGTCCGCACCGGCGAGGCAACCGATTCCAGGCTGATGACGCGCGCGCTCGGTTATTACACGCCGCTGATCGTGGCGGCACCCGCGTACCTGTCGCGACGCGGCGTACCCAAGGTGCCGGACGACCTGCGCAGTCGACCACCGAACGCCGCGAGATCCCGTTGTCGTGATCAGCCTGCGGAGCGCGAATCGTCGCGCTCCGTTGCGTCTTCCTGTGAGTGCGACCTTGCAGCTTTGCGCTCCGTCGCGCCTTCCGGAAACAGGTGCTTTGCCATGTAATTGACAAATACCCGGATCTTCGGCGACAGATGCCGACCGGACGGCCAGACCGCGCGAAACACCTTGCGATCGGTGGCATAGCCGGGCAGCACCGGCACCAGCCGGCCATCGGCGAGCTGCTGCCGCACGAGGAAGTTCGGAATATAGGCGAGACCGAGTCCCTGTTCTGCAAACGCGATCAGTGGCTCGACGGTAGTCGCGGTAAGCAGCGGCGGCAGGTCCATCTCCAGCACGTTGTCGCCATCGCGCAGCAGCCAGCGGTCGACCTTGCCGGTCGATGGGTAACGATGCAGCATGCAGGCGTGCTTGTGTTCGACCAGTTCTTGCAGGACGGCAGCAACAAGCGCACCGACATCTACGGTGGTTCGTTCGAGAACCGCGCACGCTTCCTGCTCGACGCCACGCGGGCGGTGATCTCTGTCTGGGGCAGCGATAGGGTCGCGGTGCGCCTGGGCCCGAGCGGCGCGTTTGGCGACATGTCCGACAGCGACCCGGAAGGTCTGTTCACCTACGTGGCCGCCGAACTGGGCAAGCTCAATCTCGCTTACCTGCACCTGATCGAGCCGCGTGTGCGGGGAAATCTCGACGACGAAACCAGGAGCCCCAACCCGGTGGCCTCGCAACTGATTCGCAAGTTCTATAGCGGGACGATCATCGCGGCAGGGGGCTTCAAGGGCGCCAGTGCGGAAGCGATCATCACCGCAGGTGACGCCGACCTGGTGGCGTTCGGCCGCGACTTCATCGCCAACCCCGACCTGCCCGAACGGCTGCTCCGCAGGCAGCCGCTGAATCCCTACGATCGCGAAACCTTCTTCGGCGGTACGGACGTCGGCTACATCGACTATCCGTTCTACGAGGAACGCGCTGCCGCCTGACGCGCCCTGCGAAGAATGCCTCTCCATCGGGAGCGCATGCCGCGAAATGGCCGCTCCTGATTTCGCTGGGGGCTTCTGCATGGCCGCCATTCCTTCATCGCGAAGGTGCGAACGGCCGCTCCTCGGACGACTCAGTCAGCCGCCGATCATACGTTGACCTGAACTTGGGCCGGAAGGGACCTTGAGCACAATCGACGCACTCGGCTCCATCCCAGACATGGCCATGAGGAGTGGCGATTCTGGCTAGAAAGCGTTGGGGCACGACAGATGGTCAGCGGTCATTCGCGCCTAGCCAGGTCGTAGCCCGGCCCGATGCGCAGCCACCTGGATAGCATAAACAGCGGAAGCGGTTACCACACCCGTTATCAACACGCCGAGCAGTCCAAGCGAAACCGCGACGATCCGACCAAGCGTGGTGGTCGGTACCACGTCGCCGTAGCCGATGGTCAGTGCCGTGACCGCGCAAAAGTAGAAAGTTTGACCTAGCGATGATGGTGTGCGCGTGGCTGCATCGACAGCCCCCCCGACGTAATACATGGCGACCGATAAAATGAGGAAAAGTATCAGTTGCATCGCCAGGATGGCGCGCAGGTGCCAGAGAACCATGGCAAACTCGGCAATTGCTTGGCGCGGCTGGATTCGGGCGCGAACGGCCCTTTGGGCGGCATTATCCATGTCATGATCCTCCCAGATCGTCCTGCCTCTTTTTTTTTGAAGCCTAAAATCGATACTACTACTACGGGGTCGATCCTGAACAATTCCTCAAGCCAAGTATGACAAGGTGCCGGGGAGCGGGAGCGCAATCAGTTTGCGTTCAATGCAAATCAATGCGATAGCTCGCTCCGGGAATCGATCTATCTTCCCGACTGGCTGAAGACTTGAAGCACTCCGCCAAATGGCAATCGCGACGTTGAAATGAGGCGATGCGGTGAGCCAGTTTCTCGCGATTTCGTCGGGCTTGTTGTCATGAGACCCTTGGCTCCGAAGGGGCCGGGATGGTGGCGGCCAACGTTCTCATTGACTTCTCCTTTCAGCGCACAAGAGCGCTTCCTCACTCCGGCGCCGCTGCACAAAGATTGACTCGGCGCGCTCCTCTGTCAATCGTGGCCCAACGATAAGGCGATGAACCGTCGAGACACACCGTACGTACCGGTTGGTCGATTGGTATGGATGCCTCAGTGTCTACCTGCCGTTGATGCTAGTTAGCGTGTTCCACGACGTCTATTACATAAAGCTGGAATCAGTTCGCTTGGCCGGTCGACCGGGATGATTGTCGGCGGTTACCGGGCGATGCGCTTATGGCGATGAGGGTTCTTACCGCAAGGACGCGCCGCCGGGGCCGGCGGTCTGCGTCTTCATCGACAGCTCAGGAAGTACGCTACTTACTGCGATTTTTGGGGTTATCGTCCGTTTCGTGCATGTATGGACCCGACGCCTTTTGCAAGCTTCTTGTTCGTGATGTCGAAACGGTCTGCATGCATGTATCCGGCTTTCCCAATGGGGGCTTGCCGAAGCACGCCCCGCAGCCTCGATGAGATCCGCGCATCCCGTCCTTAGCAAATTCACGGCTCGCCGAACACGGCAGCCGGCACGAAAAACAGGCTTTAGGATGCTGGTTCAACCAATTTCGTCATCGCTTTGAGAAGCTTCGCAAACCTGCGTGGGTATTCCCTCCCTGCAAGCGGTTTTGGGCTATGCTGCCGCGCTTCGCTTCATATAGGTCGAGTCGCTGCTGAGCAGTGCCTGGATGATGCGGGCGTTCTTGTTGGCCAGCGCGACTGCCGCACAGTTGTGGCCGCGTCGCGCAATCAGCTGCTGCAGCCAGACGCTCTGCGGATCAACTTTTCTCGTTGCGTAGCGGAGGACCGCCCGGGCCCCGTGGATGAGCAGGGTCCGCAAGTATGTGTCGCCGCGCCGGCTGATGCCGTGCAGACGAGGCTTGCCGCCCGAGGAGTACTGACGTGGCACCAGGCCGAGCCAGGCCGCCAAATGTCGGCCGTTCCTGAATTGCTTGGCATCGCCGACGGCGGCGACCATAGCCGTGGCGGTGATCGGGCCGATGCCAGGCACTTCCGCGATCTTCTTGCACAGCGCGGATCGCTTCATGAACGATTGGATCGATGTTTCGATCAGGTGGACTCGCTCCTCGATCGCATGCAGGTGCTGCAGCAGTTCAGTCAGCAGCGTCTGGCAGAACGACGTCAGTTCGTCGGTGCTCTTGCTAAGCAGTTCCGGGATTGCACGCTTGAACGCCTCTGGGGAGCGCGAAATCGTCAGTCCGCGCTCGCCGAGCAGGCCGCGCATCTGATTGATCATGGCGGTACGGTGGCGTAGCAGGATCGCACGCATGCGGTGCGCAGCCTGAATGTCCTGTTGCTCAACCGATTTGACGGTAACGAAACGCATGGCGGGCCGGCTGGCGGCTTCGACGATCGCCTCGGCGTCGTTGCGGTCATTTTTGTTGGTCTTGACGAAGGGCGACACATACTGTGGGCTGATCAGCCGAACCTCAATGCCGAGCGACTGGAAGCGCCGTGCCCAGTGGTGCGCTGTACTGCAGGCTTCCATAACAACCATCGCTGGCTTCAGTGTACGCACCGCCTCCAGGAGCGAGCCACGCGAGACCTTTGCTCGATGCACAGGCCGTCCGCGGCGGTCGGCGCCATGGAGCTGGAACACATGTTTGGCGAGATCGATGCCGAGGATGTCGATTTCCATGATGAACCTCCACGTGTCAGGTTGAGGCCGATAGTGTCCCCCGAAGGGAAGCGTCGGGTCCATCTCAGTAAGTTCTGACGGTTTGGTCCGGAAAGGCGTTATCTATCAATGAGTTGATTGCTTCGTCGATCCGACTGATCAGGTGGGCCGCGGATCCTTGCTGGGCGCGGCTCTGCGCGTGCTTAGCGAGGTTGCGGAAGAGATTTGCAACTCACAATATGTTGAGGCAGGAAATTTTGTGAAGATGGCATACAGCGTCTCGGGGCAGAGATCGATGCCGCCCGGCGGGTGAGCGACGAAGTATTGATCCCTTTGCCCCATTGAGAGCGCGATGACGCTAGATCACGGTCGAATCGTCGTCCAGGAAACCGTCGTCGCTCAGGCCTGAATCGAGATTGCCGCTATCCGATCCCCAATCGCGCGCAGCGACCGATGCCTGGTCATCGTTTCCGTAGTAGTTGTTGACGACGTTCGTTTCCGTTCCTGGCGTGTTCATGCCGGACTGCGCCGGGAACGCGTTCTTGCTGCCGTGGCCGAACAGGTTCTCGATACCCTGGAACAGGAAGGCACCGCCGGCCACGCCGGCAGCCGTCGTTGCGATGCTGCCCAGCGTGCCGCCGAACCCGCCGCTCAGGAAGCCCGGCCGGGGCGACGTCGCCGGGGGCGTTTGCAGCGCGGGTGACACGGCCTGAACGGGCGCAGGCAAGGGCGTCGCGGCAGCAGGATTCGCACTGGCGCCCCACGCATTCTGCTGATCGATGAAGCTGCGGGAGCCGTTGGCCTGCGCGGCCTGCAACTGGCCCTGCAATGCAGCGATCTGCGCCTTTGCCGTCGACAAGGCATGATCGAGCAGCATGGCCCGCTGGACCAGCAAATAGGCGGCGTCCGGCTGTATCGCGACCGCCTGGGCGATGAGTGCCTCCGCCTGCGGGTCCTTCGCGCCGGCGCGGGCCTGGGTCAATTGAGTCAGGAAGACTTCGAGTGCTTGCGTATCCTGCGGGGTCATGGCGTCTCTATCCCGGTTGTTGGTACGCCTTCACTCTATGAGGAAAGACTTAAGGGAGACTTAAAGGGCAGGGGACATCGAAGGTGATGCGCGCAGCAAGCGGCTTTTGGCCGCAGCCGCGCTCGAGGATGTGCGGCGGCCTTTGCCTGGCAGTTGCCGCCAAGACGCGAGACATTGAGAGCACGGGCCGTGCATTGAGAAAGACGGGTTCGGGCGCCGGAGTAGTCGTTGCCGTCATCAGCCAGAAGAAGGAACCGGCAACCTCCAGCCGCAAATCCTGTTGCCATGCGAATTCCATTGGGTCCCGAGTGAAAGCGGCTGGTCACGGCAGCAGTGGACGCCGGTTTCCGGCTCCAAATGCGCGACAGTCGCGCTCAGGAGACTTGCGCAGGAGTGGTTCGCTGCGGCGCATAGTCGTTGTCCTCGATTCGTAGCCGCGGCAGGAATTGCGGGAATTCGCGCTGCATAAAGTCGATCAGCCCTTCGCGCACCACGCAGCGCAAGTCCCACGCCAGGCCAGATGACGCCGCCGTGCAGAGTACGCGGACCTGCATCGTCCGCTCCGTGGCGTCGGTGACCACCAGATTGAAGAACCGCTGGTCCCACTCGGGCGCTGCGCGCACGATGCGCTCCAACTCCTTACGTAGCGGTGCCAGTGGCATGCCGTAGTCCACGTGGAAGAACACCGATCCCATGAGCTGCGCGTTGTTGCGAGTCCAGTTCTGGAACGGCTTCTCAATGAAATACTGGAGCGGGATGATGAGGCGACGCTCGTCCCATATCCGGAGCACGACGTACGTGCCGGTGATCTCCTCCACCCGGCCCCACTCGCCTTCGATGATGAGTACGTCATCGAGCCGGATGGGCTGCGTCAGGGCGAGTTGCAACCCGGCTATCATGCTGCTGAACACGGGCTTGGCCGCAAAGCCCGCAATCAGACCGACCACGCCCGCCGAGGCTAACAGGCTGGCGCCGACATGCCGAGCGGCTGGAAAGGTCATGAGCGCCATAGCTGCACCCATCACCACGACAAGCGTCATCGCAATGCGGGAGAGCACGTGCGTTTGCGTGTGGATGCGCCGCGCACCCATATTATCCTCTACATCCAATGGGTGTTGGTCCAGTACGCCTTGCGCAAAACCGGCAATGATACGCGCCACAAGCCAGGTAGTTGCGGCAATCAGCAACACACCGTTGAGATGCCGCACGCTGTCAATCCAGTGCAAATCGCCTGACGCGGCTTGCCAGACTGCCTGCAGCGCCAGCAGTGGCAAGACTGCCTTCGATGGGGCCCGACCTTTCCTCACGATGGCATTCAGCACTGGGGCAGAGCGGGTAATACGCAACAGCAGCACGCCACCGAGACGATGCGCTAGCAACGCGACGAGGACAGCGATAACGGCTGCGGTCCAGGTGCCGAACCAGGGGTGGGCAAGGAGGATTGCAAAGTTCATCGGTCGTCCCTTGTCATTGCGAGGTATCGTCAGCGGGGAGCGCGCGCGGTCGTCGGAGCGCGGGCCAATCGCAAGTTTCAAGCGGTTGCTATCGACCGATAGTGTTGAAAAATTCGATCCACGCGAGCGCCAGAAATCGACCTCTCTGATCGGCCTATATTGAATGATTGCCGATCGGTTGAGGGTTCGGGTTTCGTGAACGTGTCGGCTGGTTTCCCGCACCGGCCTGGGAATACGACGAACGGCAACCGTTGCGACCGGCGTCACTGGCGGCTATCCGACAGATTTTACGCGCGAATGCCGACATCATGCAGTCGGTCTCTGGCGACGCGACCAACCTGACGTGCGTGCAAGCACAGTGCGCCAAACGGCCCATCTAACTGGAATCTGTTATTTCCACATCAGCTCGCGACGCCTACCATCGACTCGTGCTCAGTTGCGCAACTTCATCGCCATGGTCGAAGCGCCGTGCAGTTCCCAGGTGAATACGTTGCCGAAATTCACGCGCCAGTGCGCTGAGACAAGACACATGACGGAGGCTCATGATGAAACGTGAGGACACCTCGCTCGCGGCCATTGCCGGCTATGTGGATACCCTCAGTTTTGTCGCACTCTTCGGGCTTTTCACGGCACACGTCACCGGTAACTTCGTATTGATCGGTGCCGGTACGGCTGGGTTCGGCCAGGGCGTATTCATGAAACTGATGGCCTTTCCGGCATTTGTGGTGGGTGTGGTCATCACAAGTGTGATCGCCAGGAGCGCGCCCGCGGCGCCAGGCCGCGCCGCATGGCGCATTTATGCCGTGCAGGCGGCACTGATGCTGGCATTTTGCGTCGCTGGCATCGGTGCGGTGCCCATCGTGCATCCAGAAAATACCTCGGTGATCGTCTGCGCGATGCTGGGCGCAGCGGCGATGGGTGTACAGAATGCGCGCGACAGGCTGGTCTCGCGTCCAGGCAGCGTGCCGAACACGGTGATGACGGGCAACGTGACGCAGGTCATGCTGGACGCATTCGAAGTGCTGACGCCATCGACATCGCCCGAAGCAAAGGCTACCTCGCGTGCACGCCTGGAAAGGATGGTGCCGGCGGTCGTGGCATTCGCAGGGGGTGCGGTAGCTGGCGCTCTGGCTTACCGGCGTGTGGGGTTCATGGCTTTGCTGCTGCCGTTTGCCGCCCTGCTTTGGCTAACTTTCAATGCATGGAGAACGCAGCCAGCCGTGGCCGATCTCAAGGCTGCGACGGATGCCCGGAAGTAATGCGGCCGCTTCGGCTACACACTCGATCCTCCGTAGACACCATTACGGCCGTCCAGTGGGCTATGTTGGCTGGCGAGTGCTTGGCCAACTGCAACATTTGTGGAAAGGGTGACCAACCGCCGTGGCTGACCGGACTAGCCCACTGCGTCAGAGAAATTACACCGATCGACACACATAGCTGATTCCAGTTTTATGTAATGGCCGTCCTTCCCCCCGTTAACTATCATCAAATCCGGGTAGGACTGAAAGCCAATCCCGGCTCGATAAGCGTCCAATTCTCTGGCCTATCGACACGCCGTTTCCGGCGCATAAGTGCCGTCCATAAACGGTGAACCGGTTCATGCCTTCTTTCGCGGGCGCTCAGCCGATTCCCCAGTTAGTAGTTGACCCGTTGGGACCCATGTCACCACACTTTCCAGGAGGTACTATGAATCGACGCCATTTTGTTACCCGGATTGCCGGATCAGGACTGCTTGTCGCAACCGTGTTCGCTGCGGGCTGCTCGACGACAGGCACCGGTAGCACGACTGATACGGCCGCAAAAAAAGAGGAAATCGATGCGGGTGTCGATGGCGCGCTTAATCGGTTGTTCTCGGCGACAAGCGGTTCGCGCGAGCTAGCACAGCGCGCGCAGGGCATTCTGGTGTTCCCTCGGGTGATCTCGGCCGGTCTCGGGATCGGTGGCGAGTATGGCGAGGGCGCGCTGCGCTCGCGCGGCGCTGACGGCGGCTACTACAAGATGACGGAGGCTTCGGTGGGTGCTACCATCGGCGGCCAGTCCAAGGCCATCATCATCATGATCATGACGCCGGAGGCCTACAACAAGTTTGTGTCCAGCAGTGGCTGGACCGTCGGGGCAGACGCTAATGTGGCACTGGCCCATGTCGGCGCCGATGGCCGGCTCGATAGCCTGACCACCCAGCAGCCGGTGATCGCCTTCGTTCAGACCAATTCTGGCCTGATGTTCGACGTCTCGCTGAACGGCTCCAAGATCAGCAAGCTCGATATCTGACATGAGGGTCCGGCAGCGCGGCGGCTTGTCCGCCGGGCCTGCCTGCGTCTTTGCCAGACGATCCTGGCTCCGGTCGGGATGTCTTCTGGCTGCGTTCCTTGTGTGTTTGGGAAAACTAGCACTGGCCCATCGATGCCATATGGTGGAGAGACCTCGTCGCTCAACAGCGTTCGGATCATCCTGCCTCGCTCGCGCAAAAGGCAAGATGCAAGCACATTTCAGTGCGTGTAACTTGGCGATCGGAGGGCGGCCGGCATGCCGTGCGCTACCGTGATAACCGCAGGGAGGTAGTCCGATGGCTGCGTCTGTGTCGATGGAACGTGCTCTGGCCGGACAACCGCACTGGCGTCTCGAGAACAGCACCGCCGTTCTCGAAGGGCTGTGGACGTTCCCCGCGCTGCACGGCCGGATCGCCGCCACCGAAAAGGCCCTTCACGCCCTGACCGCATCGCGCTGGGACATCAGCGGCGTGGAGCGCTTCGACACGGTCGGCCTGCGCCTGCTGGTCCGTAGCTGGGGCCGCGTCCTGCCGGAGCACCTTGTCTGCAGCGACGCGCAGCGCGCGTTGCTGGAACAGATCATCACGGTCGGCGATGCGCCGCCTATGCCAAGGCGGCATATCCTCATCGATACGCTGACGGCAATCGGTGCAGCCCTGCTCAGTCCATTCAGCCATGTCGGGGATTTTCTCCGCCTGCTGGGCGGTTATGTGCTTGCCACGGTCGTTATTGTGCTCAGGCCCCGCCTGATGCCATGGCGCGAACTGTCGGTGGAAAGCTATCGGGCGGGAGTCACCGCGCTGGGTATCACCGCACTGGTCGGCTACCTGATCGGCATGGTGCTGAGCTACCTGTCGGCACAGCAATTGCTGCAGTACGGTGCGAACATCTTCATCGTGGATTTCCTCGGTATTGCCGTTCTGCGCGAGCTTGGTCCCCTGTTGTGCGCCATCCTGATCGCAGGCAGATCGGGCTCGGCGCTGACCGCGCGGATCGGCGCCATGAAGCTGAGCCAGGAGCTGGACGCCATGAGCGTGCACGGGATCTCGCATACGCTGCGCCTCTATTGGCCGATGATTTCCTCGCTGGCCCTTGCCGTGCCGCTGCTGACCCTCTGGACCACGCTGTTCGCGCTGGCTGGCGGCGCGGTGGCCGCCAGGGCGCAACTGGATATCCCGTTCTCGCTGTTTATCGACCGCTTCCGGGATGTCGTGCCGGTACGGCAGCTCTATATCGGACTGGCCAAAGGCGTCATGTTCGGCTTCGCCATCGGCATGGTCGGTTGCTACTTTGGCGAACGCGTGAAGCCGGACAGCACCAGTGTCGGCACCTCGACCACGGCCTCGGTGGTGGCGTCGATCACCATGGTGATCGTGCTGGACGCGATCGTCGCCGTCGCGCTGTCACTGACGGGCAAATGAGCATGCCTGAACTCGCGCAAACAGCCCTGCCCGTGCGCATGACGGGAATCTGGACGACATTCGGCAACAAGGTCATCCACAGAGACCTCAGCCTGGAGGTGAAGCCAGGCGAGGTGGTAGGGCTCGTGGGCGGCTCCGGCAGCGGCAAGACCACGTTGCTGCGCCACATGATGGGACTGACCGAGCCGGCCAGGGGCACCGTGGAAGTCTTCGGCGAGCACATCCAATCGGCCCATTTCCTGCGGCAACGCAGGCTGCGCGAACGCTGGGGCGTGCTGTTCCAGTTCGGCGCTCTGTACAGCGCCCTGTCGGTGCTCGAGAACATCATGGTGCCACTGCATGAACGCGGCAATCTGTCCCGCGCCGAGATGATGGACATCGCCTATCTCAAGCTCGCCCAGTCCGGACTGAGGCCGTCCGACGCGGACAAGCTGCCTTCGGAGTTGTCCGGCGGCATGATCAAGCGCGCCGCCCTGGCGCGCGCGATCGTGCTGGACCCGGAGCTCCTTTTCCTGGACGAACCTACTTCCGGCCTCGACCCGGTCGCGGCCGGCGAATTCGTCGAACTGATGCTGTCACTGCGCCACCTGCTTGGCCTGGCGGCCATCGTCGTGACCCACGAGATTTTCCGGCTTGAACCGATGATCGATCGCGTGGCGGTGCTGGCCGACCAGCACGTCGTGGCCAATGGCACCCTGGACGAGGTTCGCAAGGTCGATCACCCCTTTATCCACCAATACTTCATGACCGGCGCGTCCTGACCGTCGCCAGGCCAATCCACGGGAGGCATCATGGAAAGCAAGACCTATGCGCTTTTCACCGGCATTTTCTTCGTCGTGCTGGTGGCAGCCGGCGCCGTGCTTGCCGTCTGGATGGGGCGCACCCGCGACATTTATTCCCAGGACCTGACGCTGATTTCCGAAGAATCCGTGAGCGGCCTCAACCGCGAGGCGCCAGTGCTTTACCGCGGCATTCCCATCGGCAAGGTGGCCGATCTGCGGATCAATTCCAAGAACCAGAAGCAGGTGCTGATCACGGCGCGCCTGTCTCAGCCGCTGCGCCTGAGCACTGCTACCACCGCGAGGCTGGTCAGCCAGGGCATCACGGGCCTGTCGGACATCGAATTGCTGGACAGCGGGCGCGGCGCCCCGCTTGACCAGGACCACGCCGCCATCCCGGTGGAGCCCTCGTCGCTGCAGCGCGTTGGCGCGTCCTTGCCCGAAGCCGTGGACGACTTGCGGCAGCTCACGCAGGCGCTGATCGAGATCGTCAACCCGGCCATGCGCGAAGACCTGCAGAACACCATGCACAATGTCCGCATCGCGTCGACTGAACTGCCGGACTTGCTCAAGTCTGCCCGCACCAGCCTGGGCGGGGTCGACCGCCTGACGAGCGACCTGCGCGGCCTTACCGCAGACCTGAAGACCGACGTCGCCGGCTTGCAGCGCGAAGCTACCGGCACGCTGTCCGGCATCAAGGGCATGGCAAGCAGTTTTGACAGTTCTGCTGCGCGTGTGGACCGCGATATCCTTCCCCAGTTGGAGCAGACACTGCAAGGCGTCGATGACATGACCAGCTCGCTCAATGAGGTCGCCGTCCAGCAGCGGGACGACCCGCAACGGATCATCTTCGGCAAGCATCGGTCCAGGCCCGGCCCGGGTGAAGTCGGATTTGGAGGCTGATCATGCCGGCACATCTTCCCCAGAAAGTACTCGCACGCGTGCTGCCAGGCGCGCTGGTTGCATGCCTGCTCGCGGCCTGCGCCTCGGCACCCACGCAACCGACCCGTTGGTCGCTTGCCGGTGGGGAGCGTGCCGCGACCGCCGCCGACAAGCTTCCGCCCGGCCTGCAGTTGCGCGTCACGGCTGCGCCCTGGATCAACCAGACCAGCTTCCTGTACTCGCTCGACTACAAGGCCGCCCAGGCAGTCGAAGTCTATGCGCAAAACCAATGGATCGACCGGCCGCCGGTGCTGATCGAAGACCTGATGATGCGCGCCTACGCTCAGGCGAGGCCCTCGCCTCAGCCGGCGCGGGCAGCGGGGGAACCGCGTCCCCTCGCGCTCAGCCTGCGCGTAGTGGAGTTCGTCCAGCACTACGCCAGCGCCACCGAGAGCGAGGCGCGGGTGGTGGCGGTCGCGACGCTGAGCGCATCGACCCCGCCGCAGGTACGCAGTGCGATGTTCCGGGCACAGGTGCCGGCACGCACGGCGGACGCGGCCGGCGGTGCACAGGCTTTCTCGGAGGCCAGCGACCAGCTGATCGAGCAGGTCTATATCTGGGCGGCAGCGCCATAGTTGTGGAGCGGATGGCCACCGAGAAGCTGCCCCTCCTGCTAGCCACGAAGCTGATTCCGCCGCGCCTGCCGGCAGGACTGATCGATCGTACGCGCGGAATACCAGCCGTTGCGTGGATACCATGCGCATGCGCTCTTTTGTGACGTCGACCACCGGCGACTCGTCCGGCAGGGAGACGGCGAAATAGAAGCCGATCTCGTGGTGCGGCTTTCCGCCGCCCTCGAAGAAGTTTTCCGCCGCAAATAGCAGGCCGTCGACGATAGTGGCGACGCCCAGCTCTTCCTGTACTTCACGGACAACGGCGTGGGCAGCTTCCTCGCCCGGCTCCACCCGCCCGCCGGGAAGGCCTCCAAAAGCTGTCGGTCTCAACGCGGTGGAGAAGGACGTAGTCTCCGCGCACCGCAACTGCGACAGCCCGCAGGTCGAAACAGTATTGCGCAATGTCGAAGGAAATCATCTCGGCGTGGCTGGCTGTTTCGGATGCTTCGATTGTCCGCGATGAAGCGGCGGCCGTCGAGCGATGGGAACTCAAGTTGCCCCACAACCGCCCCTGGCGCAACCTCAACGATTTGAAACATGGCGTCGTTGACAGCTGCTTTGGGGAGGGTCAACGAAAGACGCATACGTGCGCCTCCCGGCAACGTGGCCAGGCAGATTGACCAGGACTGATCGGCGCATTCCCGTATCAATGCATGGCGCAAGGGGGGCGGCATGCGTTGCATCGATGGTGATATGCATTGTCACGCACCGGCCTGTACGGACAGGCTCGTCTTTGACATCCGACCCGGTTCGGAGGACAGGCCGTTGAGTGATCGAGGCGCGTGTCACGCTAACCATCCCGCAAGGACGGTGCCGTAGTCGTGCCGAGGATCTCATTGCCATCGCGATCGAATGTCACGAGAATCGCGCCATCGCGTCTGGCCTGGACGATCGCAGCCACCACCGCAGCCTCGCGGGTAGGATGGTGTGACTCTGCGTTCCGCCCGCTTTCGTAGATGACATCCCATCCGTCACGGTAGGGGACGACTTGGAGTTCGGCGGACATGGGGGCTCCTTTACCGACCAACACATTTCACTCACGAGCGTCGATCGTGCATTGTTCATTGTTAGTTGGACCTGCTTTGGGGTGCCTCCATGGAGAGTGCCGAGCCAGCAGGTCCTGAGGGGGACTCTCAGTGGGCAAGCCTGTCAACGCATCGAGGCAAGGATGCAGACGAATAGACGACAAGCGCAGGGCGTGCATGACTGGTGCGTGGCCGGTGCACCGTGAACTCGGATGGGACCTGCGCGTGCGGGGCATTGACCAGCGTGACGGGTACGCGGGAGCGTCGCATGACCTTGGCCGGAGTACCGGCGCCTGCAAGGGCCAAGACCCGCGCCCAGGCTGACAGGCCCAACACAATACCGTCGCATTGACACGCCTGTGCGGCATTCAATATCGTATTCGCGGGCGAGCCGATGCCAATCTGCGCCACGTAATCCACGCCGGAATCGTCAAGGATTTCGCCTGCACGTGCCAGTGCGGCTTCCCCTTGCTTGCGTTCTCGCTCTCGCAGTTCGGCGAGGGAGTGGTAGGCGCTGGCCCTTCCATGCTCAATCGGAGCTTGCACGTTGAGCAGCACAATCTGCGAAACGTTGCCCTCACTATAGAGGAACGCTGCATGCCGGGCAGCCCATAACGAACTATCTGAGCTGTCAACAGCGACGAGGAGCTTGATCATGGCGGTTCAACACTGGTAGCGGCACCGCGCCGGCGACGATTTGTCGGCGCGGCGAGTCCCATGCAACCAGCGTATGCGAGGCCGCGTTTATCTTGCATCAATATATGGCAGCAGCGCATAAAGATCCGATAAAGAAGCACCGGCCAACCTGGCGGTTCCTTGGTCGATGACGGTGAGCAGCCAGCGCGGCGCATTGGTGCGGCAAGCTCTGGAGCCATCGTGCGGGACAGGTATCTTGCGGCCTGAAAGCCAGCCGTCACTGCCCGGCCGTCCTGCCGTCCAGCATCCGGCCGAGCAGTTAACGGGTTTTATGCGTTGTTTATGTCGTGGGCGAGGTATTTACACCGGCTTTGCGGTGGCGTTTGTAAATTGATATCAGGCCCCGGAGTTTGGGACGCCGTACACGCAAGGTCCTGAACGCCAATGCCGGGCCCTTGCCGGACTACCCCGGCTCATCGTTGGTGCAAAAATGAAACCTCTAGTGCCCATCTTCATGACCTGCGCGATGTGCGGTCATGTTCACTCGAAAACCCTGCAGGATATGGTCTCTGGAAAGTTGTCGCAGCCATTGACTTGCCCCGCCTGCCACCATGAGCTTAGCGTCGACCGGGATTGGATCGCCGACCAGGCTGAACTGATGGGGCTCATGGATACGGAGCGATAATTCGCCAATCGTGCGTGTCTTACTTCACCCGCCAGATGACGGGTGGGGGATGAACGACGGGGAGCGTTGGCATGCCCGATCCAGATCGCGCGGAGATTGGGAAAATCCCTGCGTGCAGCGTCTGTGGTGACGGCACCTGATGCTGACGGCGAGTTCACCGTATATGCTCTAAACGTTGAGGACGTTGGAGGCGGTGGACCGCTACTCAAGACTTCTCTGCCACGGCCGCGGCTGATTCGCCGTCGGTGCCGGGCAGCAGCACGGCGAACTCCTCCATCCCTAGCCATGGGCTCCCCACAAGCAGTATGCCGTTAGAGTCGGCCAGCGCGACGTCGTCCCCGGCGCCGCAGGAGCCCGGTCAGAGCTTGACAGTTCCAACGATCAGGAGGGGCAGCTGTGGACTCGTACGCGAATAACGGCGAAACGTCAAGCGACTCGCACCTGCAGCAATCCCGCGCTGCCCTGACACTTGCTGCGCTGGGCGTCGTCTACGGTGATATCGGCACGAGCCCCCTTTATGCTGTCAAGGAGACCTTCAATCCTGCCCACGGGATTCCGCTCGCACCCGAAAACATACTCGGGGGAATCTCCGCGATCTTCTGGTCGCTGATGGTGGTGGTCTCGCTCAAGTACGTGATACTCATTATGCGAGCGAACAATAAGGGGGAAGGCGGCATCATGGCACTGCTCGCGCTTGCCTTGTCATCCGTGAAAAGGCTGGCCCGCTCACCCACGCCGATCCTGTTCGTGGGGCTGTTCGGCGCCTCGCTCTTCTACGGTGATGCCGTGCTGACGCCTGCCATCTCGGTACTCTCTGCGGTCGAAGGAATCGAAGTGGGCACGACGGCTCTGAAGCCTTACGTCCTCCCGGTATCCGTGGGCGTGTTGATCGCGCTGTTCCTGTTTCAGCGGCATGGCACCGCGACCATAGGTGCGCTGTTCGGGCCAATCACGATAGTGTGGTTCCTCGCCCTGGCCGCGGCGGGCATCTACGGCATCGTCCAGTATCCCGCCATTCTGGGCGCACTCAACCCGCTGCACGCGTTCGGCTTCGTTACGCTACACGGGTTCGCCTCGTTCGCAGTGCTGGGCGCGGTGCTGCTCGCGTTCACTGGCGCCGAAGCGCTCTACGCAGACATGGGACATTTCGGCAGTGGCCCGATTCGGTTGGCGTGGTTCGGGCTGGTATTCCCGGCACTTGTGCTCAACTACCTGGGCCAGGGTGCGCTGCTCATCGTGAATGCAAAGGCGATCGAGAACCCCTTCTATCTGCTCTATCCGTCCTGGGCGTTGTATCCGATGGTTGCACTCGCGACTGCCGCAACAGTGATCGCCTCGCAGGCGACGATTTCGGGTGCTTACTCGCTTACGAAACAGGGAATCCAACTGGGCTACCTGCCGCGTATGAACGTGGTGCAAACATCGGAGAAGGCGATCGGACAGATCTACATACCGAGTCTCAACGGCATACTGCTTTTTGCGGTTCTGGTCGCCGTGCTCGGCTTCGGCTCCTCGTCGAACCTCGCCTCGGCATACGGCGTCGCAGTGACCGGGACGATGTTGGCGACGACCCTCCTCACCTTCTTTGTTATTCACTACGGCTGGGGCTACAACCTGTTGCTAAGCCTCTTCGCGACTGGTTTCTTCATTGCTGTGGACGCTGCTTTCCTTTCCTCGAGCCTGTTGAAAGTCGCCGAGGGTGGCTGGTTCCCGCTCATTGTCGGGGCCGGGATGTTCGTCGTGATGCTGACATGGCTTCGCGGCCGGAAAGTCCTGCTTGAACGGCTTCAGAGTTCCGACGTCCCGCTCAAGTCGTTCCTGGATTCGCTATTTCTCGCACTACCGCCGCGTGTGCCCGGCGTAGCGGTGTTCCTCACCCCAACACCCGACGTGGTGCCACACGCGTTGATGCATAACCTCAACCACAACAGGGTGCTACACGAGCGCGTCCTGTTTCTTACCGTGCAGATGAAGGATGTACCTTGGGTGCCACTGAACGAGTGCCTGGCCGTGGAGCCGCTCGGGCACGACTGCTATCGGATAACGCTGCGCTTTGGTTTTATGAACCGGCCCGACGTCGCGCAGGCGCTCAATGCGCTGCCCCGAGGATCTGGCCTGGATTTCGACATGATGGAGACCTCGTTTTTCCTGAGCCGCGAGACCATCATTCCGGTGGCCGGCATCCCCAGTGGCATGGCGTTATGGCGTGAACGGCTGTTTGCCACGATGAGCAGGAACGCTGGCAACGCGGCCGACTATTTCAACATACCGGCAAATCGCGTGATCGAAATTGGTACGCAGATCCAGATCTAGGTCTTCTCGCTCAGAAGATCATTTGGTGCGCGCCCGCCATCTGGCGGATTGCACCTGCCCGTCATGCCGGCCGACTGGGCCTCCTTTTCCAGGCGTGTCGCCGAATGCCGTCGGCTCTCCCTGGGCCACCGGCAATCCTGTTGCTCACGCGATAATTCTGAGTCGGTTCAACAGGAGTCATTGAAATGAAGGACCTTGAGAAAATCAGTTAGATTAGAAGTTCTACGGTCGCACTACGACCAGGGGCGCTCGCGCGTCATGGGAATCGTCCGCCATGGGTTCTCTTTCGAGATCGACGGCCTGACAGGCGGTGCGCGCGACCCTGAAATTAAGTATGAAAGCTCGCGACCCGCACACAGCGTCGACTCGAGGAACCGCGGGAATGGGTCTTTGCTCCTAATCAAGCGAAGGCATGTGGCAACGATAAGTCCACGCATTGGCGGGCGAAACGAAAACGCCCCAATCGCTCAGTCGGCGTCGGTGGCGAAAACCTCTGTGACCACGGAGCGCAGCCATTTCGATTTGGGATCCTTGGCAAAGCGCCGATGCCAGTACACCTTCAGATCGTAATGCGGAATTTCAACTGGAGGCGTTACGATGCGCACCCTTTTGGAGTCGGCAAACACATTGGCGACGGTACGCGGAAGCACTACCACCAGATCGGATTCGGCGATGATGGTGGGGATGCTCATATAGTGCGCAGTATGCAACACGATATTGCGCTGGATGCCCTGCCTGGCGAGAACCTCTTCAAACATCTCCTGGCTACGACTTCCATCCTTGACGAAGGCATGTTCTGCCGCCTGGAACTGCGCCAGGGTCATGCGCGGTCCTTTGATCCTGTGCCCCGTGCGCACCATACAGACAAGGTCATGCGAGAACAGGCGCCGCTGGAAGAATTCGGCCTTGCGTAGATCCGGGAAGTAGCCCAGCGCCAGGTCGACCTCGCCGGCCCGCAAGGCGTCCTCCAACTGGGCGGGGGCGAGGCTGACGCCACGAATGCGCGCCGACGGTGCCGTAGCACGGATGTGTTGCACCAGCTTTGGCAGGAACACGATCTCTCCGATCGCGCTCAGGCAAAAGACGAATTCGTCGCTGCACACCCCCGGATCAAATTCCGGCGCCCGCAGGATATCGTGATCGATGGCGTCCAGGACTTCCCTGGCCTTGCCCGCCAGGCTTTGCGCGCGCGGCGTAGGCGACATGCCATCGACCTGCCGGATAAACAGGGCATCCCCCAATGACTCGCGCAACCGGGCGAGAGCGGCGCTGGCTGCCGGCTGGCTCATGTTCAGGCGCTTGGCCGCTGCCGTCACGCTGCCGGTGTCGTAGATCGCCAGCAAGACCCGCAGCAAATTCAGATCGAGTCGCATGGATATTCGAAAATCAAATAATCTGAATTATAACAATTTGCTTTGTTTATGCGTTCGGCGCCGCTACATTTTTCGAAAACAAGCCGGCGGGATGCTCAGCATCGATGCCTGCGGGGCAGGAGACGAACATAGCCAGGCCGGCTCACGCTGTGACCGGCGAAGCGCGTGCCTGAGGACTCCTGCCTCGTGATCTGCCGGCTGCGATCAACAGGAGACCCGATGATTCACCTTTCCGATATCCGTTATGTGCGTCTTGGGACGCGCGACCTGCAGGGTTGCGAGCAGTACGCTACGCAGGTGCTGGGCCTGGAGGTCGCGCATCGCGAGCGAGGCGCCCTCTACTTCCGCTCGGACAGCCGCGACCACACGCTGTGCTATTTCGAGGGCGACCCCAAAGACCATACTTCCGCCTTCGAGGTAGCGTCTCCCGCCGAGCTTGCCGCGGCCGCCGACTTGCTCGATCGCAACGACGTGCGTGTCGTCACGGGCTCGAAAGAGCAGTGCGAGTTACGACGGGTTGGTGCCTTCATCAACTTTCGTGATCCGTCTGGCAACAGCATCGATCTCGTTGTCGCGCCCGACCACAGCGGTCGCCGTTATTTTCCGTCGCGCGATGCCGGCATCACCGGCTTCAGCCACATCGGCTTGCGCTCGACCAATCCGGGGCGCGACGAAACGTTCTGGACGGGGCTTTGCAATGCAAAGGTAAGTGACTGGATCGGCGAGGCGCCGTTGCTGCGAATCGACGAGATTCACCACAAGATCGCGCTGTTTCCTTCCACTTACGCCGGCGTCCAGCATATCAACCACCAGGTGGAGAGTGTCGACGACCTGATGCGGTCTTACTACCTGTTGCGCGAACGGGGCGTCCGCATCCTGTTCGGGCCGGGGCGGCATCCCACCTCGGGCGCCGTGTTCCTCTATTTCGAAGGTCCGGACGACATGATCTACGAGTACTCGACAGGCGTCAGGACCATCTCGGTGGAAGACGAGAAGACCTACCGCCCTCGGCATTTTCCCACCGGGACTTCGTCATCCTTCTGCATGTGGGGTGCCAAGCCGGACATTGCCGAGTTTCGTTCATGAGCACGACCTCCACGCTCATTGACGCGCAACAACGCCTCCTGCGTGTGGCAGCGCGGGCAATCGGTCGGGCCCATCTCGCCCATGCCTATGGACATTGCAGTGTGCGCCTCAGCCCGAGCGAGTTTCTGGTGTGTGCGGCCAAACCGATGGGGCTGATCGTGGCAAGCGATACCGGCACGGTGGTGAACATCAACGGGGCGCTTCCTGACGGCGTGCTGGGCGAAGTCCGCATTCACCAGGAGATCTACCGGCAGCATCCGCACATTGGCGGCGTGGTGCGCAGCATGCCACCGGCAGTGATGGCGTTGTCGGCAGCACGCCTGACACCGCGCTGCCTGCACGGCATTGGCACGTACTTCTCCGCCGGGGTGCCGCTGTGGGACGACCCGCAATTGGTCCGCACGCCTGAGCAGGCGGCAGCGGTGGTCGAAACCCTGGGTACGGCCAGCGCGGTGGTGATGCGGGGCAACGGCGCCGTGGTTGCCGGCGACTCGCTGGAGGATGCGGTGGTGCTCACGTGGTACCTGGAAGATGCCGCACGCATGGATCTCGCGTTGCGCGGTGCGGGACTGAGCGACCGTGCCGCGGTCATCCCGCAGGCGGACGCCGAATTGCGGGCGACCCGCGTTGGCCGGATCTTCGAACGGATGTGGGGATACCTGACAGCCGGCGATTCGGAGGGCACGGCGACCGGATCAGCCTAGCGCTTCAGGCGACCAGGCGGTGCTGCTCGGGTCCGACGCGCCCTGGACGGCGCGGCTCCCAATCCCTTTCAAAATCAGTTACCGAGGCAATTGCATGAAACAATTCCGCAACTTCATTAACGGCGAATGGGTCGGCACCGGACGGACCTTCGAGGACCGCAATCCGATCGACAACAGCCTGATCGGGCACGTCCACGAGGCCGGCCAGGCAGAGGTCGACGCCGCTGTCGCGGCGGCGCGCCGCGCGTTGCAGGGCGAGTGGGGGCGCATGACGGTGGCCCGGCGCGTCGAGCTGCTGCACGCCGTGGCGGACGGCATCAACCGCCGCTTCGACGAATTCCTGCAGGCCGAGATTGCCGACACCGGCAAGCCGCTCTCGCTGGCCAGCCATGTGGACATTCCACGCGGCGCGGCCAACTTCAAGGTGTTCGCCGACCTGATCAGGAACGTACCGGCGGAGAGTTTCGCCATGGCCACGCCCGACGGCGGCGAGGCCATCAACTACGCGGTGCGCTCGCCGCGCGGCGTGATCGGCGTGGTGTGCCCCTGGAACCTGCCGCTGCTGCTGATGACCTGGAAGGTCGGCCCGGCGTTGGCCTGCGGCAATACGGTAGTGGTCAAGCCGTCTGAGGAAACGCCGGCTACCGCCACCTTGCTCGGCGAAGTGATGAACGAGGCTGGCGTGCCGCCCGGCGTCTACAACGTGGTCCACGGTTTTGGTCCGGATTCCGCCGGTGCCTTCCTGACCGCGCACCCGGATGTGAACGGCATCACCTTCACCGGCGAAACCCGTACCGGCGAGGCCATCATGAAGGCCGCTGCCAATGGCGTGCGTCCGGTCTCGCTGGAGTTGGGCGGCAAGAACGCCGGCATCGTGTTCGCCGACGCGGATTTCGACAAGGCCGTCGCCGGCATTGCGCGCGCGGCCTTCGAGAACAGCGGCCAGGTGTGCCTGGGCACCGAGCGCGTCTACGTACAGCGGCCGATCTTCGAGCGCTTTGTCGCGGCGCTCAAGGCAAAGGCCGAAGGCTTGCGGCTGGGCTCCCCGGACGGCGACGGCGTGAACATGGGGCCGCTGGTTTCGCTCGAGCACCAGGCCAAGGTGCTGTCGTACTACAGGAAGGCGGCTGACGCGGGCGCCACCGTCGTCACCGGCGGCGGCGTGCCCGAGATGCCCGAAGCACTGGCCGAAGGCGCCTGGGTGCAGCCCACCATCTGGACAGGCCTGCCCGAGGATTCGGCCGTGATCCGCGAGGAGATTTTCGGCCCTTGCTGCCATATCGCGCCATTCGATACCGAGGAAGAAGCTATCCGGCTCGCCAACGACACGCCCTACGGCCTGGCCGCGACGGTGTGGACGTCCGATCTCGGCGCGGCACACCGCATGGGCAGCGCGCTGGAGGTGGGCATCTGCTGGATCAACGCGTGGTTCCTGCGCGACCTGCGCACCGCCTTCGGCGGCGCCAAGCAATCCGGCATCGGCCGCGAGGGCGGGGTGCATTCGCTGGAGTTCTATACCGAGCTGCGCAATGTGTGCGTGAAACTGTGAGCCGGGCCATGAAACCAGAACAAATCCTCGATATCGCTGCTGGCCTTCACCATGCGCTTTCCGCGCGCCAGCCCATCGCGCCGCTGACTGAAAGCTATCCGGATCTGTCCATCGATGACGCCTACGGCATCCAGCTTGCCATGGTGCAGCATCGGCTGGATGCCGGCGAGCGTGTCATCGGCAAGAAGATCGGCGTGACCAGCCGGGTGGTGATGGACATGCTCGATGTGCGCCAGCCCGACTTCGGGCACCTGCTGTCCGGCATGGTCTACGGCGATGGCGCCGCCATTGCCGCCGACACGCTGATCGCGCCCAAGGCCGAAGGGGAGATCGCTTTCGTGCTCAAGGAAGACCTGGAAGGCCCGGGCGTCACCAATGCCGATGTGCTGCGCGCCACCGCCTACGTGCTGCCCTGCTTCGAGATCGTCGACTCGCGCATCCGCGACTGGAAGATCCGCATCCAGGACACGGTGGCGGATAACGCGTCCTCGGGCGTATTCGTGCTGGGCGATGTTGCCGTGGACCCGCGCGGGCTCGATCTCGGCACGGTCGGCATGACGCTGGAGAAGAACGGCGAGATCGTCGCCACCGGTGCCGGTGCCGCCGCGCTCGGCCATCCCGCCAACGCCGTGGCGTGGCTGGCCAATACGCTGGGCCGTCTCGGCATGGGGCTGAAGAAGGGCGAGGTGATCCTGTCCGGCTCGCTGGCCGCGATGGCGCCGGTCCAGGCTGGCGACCAGCTTCGCATCAGCCTGGGCGGCATCGGCTCGGCCGGCGTGCGCTTCATCTGAACGGATTCCCCATAGCATCCCACGACATCGCCATGCATCTCACCCAAGACATCATCCAGCAGCTCGCCGAGCACCTGGAGAACGCCGAACTCAACCGCGAGCCGGTGCGCAAGATCACCGACGACCATCCCGACATCGACTGGGACGACGCCTACGCCGTCCAGGACGCGATCCGGGCACGCAAGGAGGCGCGCGGCACGCGCATTGCCGGTCTCAAGATGGGGCTGACCTCGTTCGCCAAGATGCGCCAGATGGGCGTGACCGATCCGGTCTACGGCTTCCTGACCGACTACGGCGCCTGCATGGATGGTGGCGCCATCGATACCGCATCGCTGATCCATCCCAAGGTGGAGGCCGAGATCGCCTTCGTCCTCAAGTGCCCGCTCAAGGGGCCCGGCTGCCATATCGGCGACGTGCTGGCCGCCACCGATTTCGTGCTGCCGGCGGTGGAGGTGATCGACTCGCGCTACGAGAACTTCCGTTTCGACCTGAAGAGCGTGATTGCGGACAACACCTCCTCGGCCCGCTTCGTGGTGGGCGGCACGCATCGCAGCGCCGATGGCATCGACCTGAAGAACCTCGGCGTGGTGATGGAAAAGAACGGCGAAGTGGTCGCCACCGCCGCCGGCGCCGCCGTGCTCGGCCACCCGGCCAGCAGCGTGGCCATGCTGGCCAACATGCTGGGTGCGCGCGGGCGCGAACTGCCGGCCGGCACCTTCATCATGACCGGCGGCGTGACCGAGGCGGTGGCGGTGCAGGCGGGCGACAACGTCACCGTGCGCTACCAGCACCTGGGGACGGTATCGATGCGTTTTGTCTGATAGCAGCACAACCGGCGGGAGCAAGACTGTGTGCTCCCAATGACAAATGACAGGAGTAAGGCAATGCCCATCATGCAAGTTTTCCTGATGGAAGGAAGGACCGAGGAACAGAAGGTGGGCCTGATCGGCGCGCTCACTGACGCGGCGGTGGCGTCGATCGGCGTCCCGCGCGAATCCGTGCGTGTGCTGATCACCGAAATGCCCAAGGCGCATTTCGGCATCGGCGGGAAATCAGCCAAGGAATTGGGCCGCTAATCAGGCCGCTAACGGACAGCGGCGGCAAGGGAGAGTCAGCATGGACATGAAAGCAGGCAAGCACAAGGTTGCCATCATCGGCTCGGGCAATATCGGCACCGACCTGATGATCAAGGTGATGCGGCACGGCCGTCATCTGGAGATGGGCGCGATGGTCGGCATCGATCCCGCCTCCGACGGCCTGGCGCGCGCCGCGCGCCTGGGCGTGCCGACTACCGCCGGGGGCATCGAAGGCCTGCTGGCGATGGAGACCTTTGGCGATATCCGCATCGCTTTCGACGCCACTTCGGCCGGCGCGCACGCGCACCATAACCAGTTGCTGCAGCAGCACGGCGTGCGGGTGATCGACCTGACGCCGGCGGCGATCGGCCCCTATGTGGTGCCGGTGGTCAACCTCGACCAGCACCTGGAGGCCAGCAATATCAATATGGTCACCTGCGGCGGCCAGGCCACCATTCCGATGGTGGCGGCGGTATCGCGCGTGGCGAAGGTGCACTACGCCGAGATCGTGGCGTCGATCTCCAGCAAGTCGGCCGGGCCGGGCACGCGCGCCAATATTGACGAGTTCACCGAGACCACCAGCCAGGCGATCTGCTCGGTCGGCGGCGCCGCACGCGGCAAGGCCATCATCGTGCTGAACCCCGCCGAGCCGCCGCTGATCATGCGCGATACGGTGTTCACGCTGTCCGATGCTGCCGACGAGGCGGAAATCGAGGCGAGCATTGCGCAGATGGTGCAGGCCGTCCAGGCCTATGTTCCAGGTTACCGAGTCAAGCAGCGCGTGCAGTTTGAGCGCATTCCCGCTTCCGCGCCGCTGAACGTGCCGGGCATCGGGCCCGCCAGCGGATTGAAAACCACCGTGTTCCTGGAAGTGGAGGGCGCCGCTCACTACCTGCCGGCCTATGCCGGCAATCTCGACATCATGACCAGCGCCGCGCTGGCCTGCGCCGAGCGCCTGGCCGAGACCAGCCTGGCAGCCGCCTGACCGGTGCAGAAGGAGACAGACATGGATCTGAACAAGAAGCTTTATATCTCGGATGTCACCCTGCGCGACGGCAGCCACGCCATCTGCCACCAGTACAGCCTGGGCCACGTGCGCCGCATTGCCGCCGCGCTGGACGCAGCGGGCGTGGACTCGATCGAGGTTGCGCACGGTGACGGCCTCTCTGGCTCGAGCTTCAACTATGGCTTCGGCGCGCATACCGATGTCGAGTGGATCGCCGCGGTAGCCGATACCGTGCGTCGCGCCAAGGTGGCGACGCTGCTTTTGCCCGGAGTGGGCACGGTGCACGACCTGCGCGCTGCCTACGATGCGGGCGCGAGGGTCGTGCGCGTCGCCACGCACTGCACCGAGGCGGACGTCTCGCGCCAGCACATTGCATTCGCGCGCGAACTCGGCATGGATGCCGTTGGCTTTCTGATGATGAGTCATATGACCGATCCTGCTGCGCTGGCGCAGCAGGCGAAGCTGATGGAAAGCTATGGCGCGCAGTGCATCTACGTGGTCGATTCCGGTGGGGCGCTGAACATGAGCGATGTGCGCGATCGTTTCCGCGCCTTCAAGGACGTGCTCAAGTCGGAGACCCAGACAGGCATTCACGCCCACCACAACCTGAGCCTGGGCGTAGCCAACTCCATCGTTGCGGTGGAAGAGGGCTGCGACCGTGTGGACGCGAGCCTGGCCGGCATGGGCGCAGGCGCAGGGAACGCGCCGCTGGAGGTGTTCATCGCAGCCGCCAGCCGACTGGGCTGGAAGCACGGCTGCGACCTCTACACCCTGATGGATGCCGCCGACGACATCGTACGCCCGTTGCAGGACAGGCCAGTACGCGTGGACCGGGAAACTCTGGCCCTGGGCTACGCCGGCGTCTATTCGAGCTTCCTGCGCCACGCCGAAGCCGCAGCGGCACGCTACAAGCTGAAAACCGTCGACATCCTGGTGGAACTGGGCAAGCGTCGCATGGTGGGCGGCCAGGAGGACATGATCGTCGATGTGGCGCTCGACCTGGTTACGCAACGAGGCGGGGAACCCGCTGAGGTTTAGCGACAGCCTTCGCCGTGGATTGCAACACCGGTCACAGGAATTTCCGGCACGTACGGCTGGGCATTTACCACCTTGACGGAGGCTTGGTGGCGCTCTCGCAACGTCAGCCAACAACTATATGAAAGAAATGGAGGAGACATGAAGATTCGTAAGATGGCCGCTGCGCTTCTGATGGCAGCGCCCGGATGGGCCGCCGCGCAAAACGTGACGTTATATGGAGTCATCGACACCGGCATCGCCTTCGTCAACGGAGTCGGCCAGGCACGCGACACACAAACCTTCATGCCTGGCCTGACCAGTACCGTTCCGTCCCGTTGGGGCCTGCGCGGGAGCGAAGACATCGGTGGCGGTAACAAAGCGATCTTCTGGCTGGAGTCGGGTTTCCTGCCAGACAGCGGTGCGTCGAGCCAGGGAGGGCGGCTGTTCGGCCGCCAGGCGCTGGTAGGCCTGTCCGGGCGCTGGGGGCAGGTGGCCATCGGGCGCCAGTACACGATGCTGTTCTGGGCCATGGCCGAGCCCGACATGCTCGGCCCAAATCTCTTTGGTTCAGGATCGCTCGACAGTTACATACCCAATACGCGCGCGGACAACGCCGTGTCCTACAAGGGCACCTTTGGTGGCCTGACGGTGGGCGCCACCTACAGCTTCGGTCGCGACACGGTCAATGCCGGCCCCAGCCCGGGCGGCACCAATTGCGCGGGGGAGAACCCGGCAGACCAGCGCGCGTGTCGCGAGTGGTCGGTGCTCCTGAAATACGATGCGGCGCGCTGGAGCGTAGCGGCGGCCTACGATTCGTTACGAGGCGGGCCTGGTGCTTTTGGTGGCCTGACAAGCAGCGCCCTCACAGACGACCGGCTCTCCCTCAACGGGTATTTCATGGTGGGAGAGGCGAAGATCGGGGGCGGATGGCTGCGCCGCGACAACCGGGCAAGCGCGACGCCGCGCAGCGATCTCTACTACCTTGGGACGTCCTACCCGATCACGCCGAGGATCAGCGTTGATGCAGAGGCCTATCACCTTCGCTATCACAACAGCCCGAACAAGGCATGGATGTTCGCAGGCCGCGGCAGCTATGCGTTCTCAAAACGGACCTCGGCGTATGCGACCGCAGGCTTTATCGACAATCTCGGCAACCTCGCCTTGTCCGTCAACAGTGGTCAGGCCGGTACCAGCCCGGCGCCAGGTGGGAACCAGTTTGGCGCGATGGTCGGCGTGAAGCACATCTTTTAGGCGAGTCATTTTGCATGGCGCCGGGGGCGGCGCCCCTTGAGGATCCAGCCAGCCAGTCTTCAGGCTACATCTGGCCCCCACAGAATCATTCTGCATGCATTCCGTATTGCCGCACGCAATGCGCTTTGCACACAGTGGCCGCCGGGAATAGACGGACCACAAGTACACAAAGAGGAGACGCACATGCTTCAAGCAAAGAGATGGATTGCCTTCACTGCCATCGCCCTGTCCTGCACGGCGACTGCACAGGCCGCTGACCCAATCAGGATAGGTTTCATCGGTTCCCTCACCGGACCACTGTCGACCCTGTCGACCGACATGAAAGACGGATTCAATCTCGCGCTCAAGCATAAGGGGGGCAAGCTGGGCGGTGTCGACACAGTCGTGGCCTACGGCGACGACCAGGCCAACCCGGATACCGGCAAGCAGGTCTACGAGCGCATGGCCAAAAGCGAGAATGTCGACATCATCACCGGCATGGCATTCACCAACGTGATGCTGGCGGTGGCACCAACGGCGTTCAAGGACAAGATCTTCTTCGTCAATTCCAACGCAGGCCCCAAGGAGCTCGCCGGGGCCTCGTGCAATTACTATTACTTCAATCCTACCTGGCATACCAGCGCGCTGTCCGAGGCCGCTGGCCGCTTCGCCACCCAGAAGGGGTACAAGCGGATATTCGTGATTGCGCCGAACTACCAAGCAGGTCGCGAGCATGCCGAGGGCTTCGAGAAAGAATACAAGGGCGAGATCGCAGGCCGCGCCCGCAACAAGGTGGGCCAGCTGGATTTCTCGGTAGAAATCGGCCAGATCCGCGCCGCCAAACCTGACGCGGTCTTCTTCGCACTGTGGGGGCCGATGGCGATCAATTTTGTCAAGCAGTTCAACCAGGCCGGCCTGAACAAGAAGATCGACCTGGTCACTGCCGGCTTCGCCGTCGACGCGGACACCCTGCCTGCGCTCGGCGATGCAGCCGTCGGCATCTACAACACCAGCCAGTGGAGCCCGGACCTTCCCAACGCGGTCAACAGGAAATTCGTCGAGGATTTCGAGAAGGAATTCAAGCGACCGGCGTCGAGCTACGCCTCGCAGGGCTATGAGGTCGGACTGCTGCTGGATGCTGCAATTCGCGACAGCAAGGGCAAATACAAGGATGACAAGGTACTGCACGACGCGATCATGTCGGCAAAGTACGAATCGGTGCGCAGCTACTTCAAGTTCTCCTCAAACCAGAACGCGACCCAGCACATCTACTTGCGCCAGGTGGTGAAGAACGAGAAGGGCCAGCTGACCAACAAGACCGTCAGCAGCACGCCGGTATATGCCGACCAGAGCGATCCCTACGTGGGCGAATGCAAGCTCGCGGCGAAATAGGGTAACGGTTGGAAGGAGTACATCATGCTGGTTTTTCTGTTCGAACAGCTCCTCAACGGCGTGCAGTTCGGGCTCATGCTGTTTCTGCTGTCGGCGGGCCTGACGCTCGTGTTCGGCATCATGAACATGATCAATCTGGCGCATGGGTCGCTGTACATGATCGGCGCCTATCTGGTCGCCACGCTGACCCTGAAGACGGACAGCTTCCTGATAGGGCTGGTCGGCGGCGTGGCGCTGACCGCGGCGATTGGCATCCTGCTCGAAATGAGCCTGTTGCGCCGGCTCTATGACAAGGACCATCTTACCCAGGTGCTTGTCACCTTCGGCATCATCCTGATCGCCAACCAGGCGGTGCAGGAGATCTGGGGGGCGCAGCCGATCATGACCAGCATGCCGGCCTCGTTGAGTGCGTCCGTGCCGCTCGTCGGCAGCTTCGAATATCCGGTCTTCCGGCTGTTCATTATCGCCGTCGGCCTGCTGATCGCCGCACTGCTGGCGCTGCTCATCAAGAAGACGCGAGTGGGCATGTGGATCCGGGCGGGCGCGTCCGACCGCGAGATGGCCTGTGCCATGGGGGCGAATATCAACCTTGTGTTCTCGCTCGTCTTTGGTCTCGGCGCGGCGCTGTGCGCCATCGCCGGAGGCCTGCTCGGTCCTTTGCTGTCGATCAATGTCGGCATGGGCGAGAGCATCCTGATCCTGGCCTTCGTGGTGGTGGTGATCGGTGGCATCGGTTCCGTCCAGGGTGCGCTTGCCGGCGCAGTGCTCGTCGGCATTGTCGATGCGCTGGGCCGGGCGATGATTCCGATGGCGCTGCGCAGCTTGCCGGACCAGGGGCTGGCCGAATCGCTGGCATCTACGCTGTCCGCCGTATCGATCTATCTACTCATGGCGCTGGTCTTGTACTGGCGGCCGCAAGGTCTTTTCTCGCGCTGAGGCTGTCATGAAAGCTCATTCTCACATTGCCTGGGCACTGCTTGCCGTCCTGCTGATCGCTTTCCCCGCGATGGCAGAGGCGTTCGGCGGCAGCTTCTACGTCGGCTTCGCCACGCGTGTGCTGATCCTGGCCCTGGCCGCAACCAGCCTGCGACTGCTGGTCGGCGAGCTGGCCCTCGTATCTTTTGGTCACGCCGCCTTCTTTGGCACCGGCGCATTCGTGGTCGCCATCTTGTCAAAGGAACTGACGGCACCGGTCGGCTTGCTGCCTGGTACGGATTCCGCGTGGATCGCCTGGCCGATTGCCGTCATGGTGTCGGCGTTGCTGGCGGTGGTGATCGGCATGATCTCGCTGCGCACGAAGGGCGCTTACTTCATCATGATCACGCTTGCCTTCGCCCAGATGACGTTCTATTTGTTTGAATCGCTGAAGATGTACGGTGGCGACGAGGGCATCAACATGGCGCACCGCTCCAGGCTTGGCTTCGGTCTCGATACTGGTGACAACGTCACGTTCTATTACGTGGTCCTCGCTACCGTGGTCCTGGCGAACCTGTTCTTCCGCTTCCTGATCCGGTCGCCGCTGGGGCGCGTGATGAAAGGCATCAAGGAAAACGAAACCCGGATGCAAGCGCTCGGCTACCGCACCTACAGGTACAAGCTGATGGTGTTCGCGATCGCCGGTGCCGCGGCAGGGCTGTCCGGTGCACTGCTGGCCAACCAGAATAGTTATGCCAGTCCGAACCTGTTCAGCTGGCTGCAATCCGGCAACCTGCTCATGATGGTGATCCTCGGCGGCAGCGTGAACTTCTGGGGTGGCGCTGTAGGTGCCATCGTATTTTGTGTGCTGGAAGAAGTGCTGCCACACCTGACCAGGTACTGGCAGATCGCCATGGGCGTCTTTGTCATCCTGGTTGTCATGCGTGTGCCGGAAGGATTGACCGGCCTGCGGTGGCGCGTCCGCGTCCCGCATGCGGCGCAGCGCCGTTCGTCGAGCGAGGTGGGTAATGGCTGAGCAAGTTTTATCGGTAAGGGGCCTCGTCAAGCGCTTTGGCGGACTGATGGCCACCGATCATGTCGACTTCGACATCACGGACAACCAGATCCACGCGCTGATCGGGCCAAACGGAGCAGGCAAGACCACGTTCATATCGCAGCTCGCCGGCGGTCTGCATCCGGATAAGGGATCCATTGCATTCTACGGAACCGACATAACACGCCTGAGCATGGCCGAGCGCGCCGACATGGGCCTGGTGCGCTCTTACCAGATCACCAGCATTTTCCGCAATCTCTCGGTATTCGAGAATCTCGCCATCAGCGTTCAGTCGCGGCTGAAGGCAAGCTTCCGCTTCTTTGGCAAGGCATTGGTCGAACAGCTGCGCGACGAAGTGGTTTCGGTTGCGCACCGCATCCAGTTGGCGGACGAACTTCACACCCTGGCCTGCCACTTGTCGTATGGCCAGCAGCGCCAACTGGAAATCGGGCTCGCACTGGCGCTCAGGCCGCGCCTGCTGCTGCTTGATGAGCCGATGGCCGGCCTGTCCCCGAACCAGGTGCCCTGGTTTGTCGACTTCATCAAGAGCCTGAAGGGCAAGGACCTGTCCATCCTGCTGATCGAGCACGACATGGACGCAGTCTTCAGACTGTCCGACCGGATCTCGGTGTTTGTGTCGGGGAAGCGGATCTTTAATGGGTCACCTGACGAAGTCAAGTACAGCGCGGAAGTAAAACGTGCCTATCTGGGAGAGTGATATGAGCCTGCTGGAACTAACCTCGGTTGAGGCCGGCTACGGCGCGAGCCAGGTGCTGTTCGGTGTCGACCTCTTCATCGATGAAGGCGAAGTGGTGACGCTGCTCGGCCGCAACGGCATGGGCAAGAGCACGACCGTCAAGGCCATCTCCGGCCTGCTACGGCCGAGGCGCGGCAGTGTGCGCTTCAACGGATGCGAGGTGGCCGGGATGGCGCCGGAACGCATCAGTCGAAATGGGATCGGCCTGGTGCCGGAAGGCCGCCGGATTTTTTCCAACCTGACGGTATACGAGAACCTCGTTGCGTTCGCGCGCCGGGGCCAGTGGACCCTGCAGCGGATATACAAGCTGTTTCCGGTCCTGGAAAGGCGTAAGGACAACATGGGCTTCCAGCTCTCTGGCGGCGAGCAGCAGATGCTGGCCATTTCGCGGGCGCTGCTGACCAACGCCAGGCTGCTGCTGATCGACGAGGCGACCGAAGGGCTGGCGCCGCTGATCCGCCAGGAGATCTGGCGCTGCCTGCACGAGGTGAAGAAGGAAGGCCAGTCGATCCTGGTGATCGATAAGTATGTCCAGAACCTGATTGACCTCGCGGATCGTCACTACTTCATCGAGAACGGACGGATCGGATGGACAGGAAGCAGCGCACAGCTGAGTGAACACCCGGAGATCTGGGAGCGATATCTTGGCGTTTGATCGCTCACCCGTAGGAGCCGCGTGAACGAGGAAAGGCCGGAAATGTTTCCAAGAACATTTCCGGCCTTTTTCATTGCAGAAACACGTGTGCGCAAACTGCGTCGTTATCTGCATCGACGCTTGCCGCGCGGGCCAACCCGGCCGCCCGCGCAGACGGGCTATGCGAGCGCAGCGATGCCAGCGTGCGCGATTTCAGCGTCTTCGTTGGAGCGGACGCCGCTCACGCCGATCGCCCCAGCGCAGCTACCGCTGACCATGATCGGCACGCCGCCTTCCAGCAGGCAATCCAGGCCGGGCGCCGACAAGAACGCCTGCCGGCCGGCATTGACCATGTCTTCATAGAACTTGCTTTCACGCTGGCCCATCGCCGCCGTGCGGGCCTTGGCGGCTGCGATGTAAGCGGTCGCCGGCGGGGCACCGTCAGCACGCTGCAGCCATTGCAGATGGCCTCCATCGTCGACGATGGCAATCGTCACGACCCACTGTTTTGTGCTGGCATAGGCCTGGGCAGCGTCGGCTACCTTCTTCAGTTCCACCATGCCGAGACTGATCTTCTGATTCATCTTTAAAGTCCTCTCCAATAATGGGAGCGCCGGCGCTGGGGTGCGCCGGCGCGGCCCGCTAATCTTTATGCCGCTTATGCGATCGTGAACTCGAACTCGCCAATGTTTTCGATCCACTGCTTGACGACATCGCCCGGCTTCAGGAAGTCGCTGTTCGGCATGCCAACCCCGGCTGGCGTACCCGTCAGGACAACGTCGCCCGGGAGGAGCGTCACGCGCGAGGACAGATGGGAGATCTGGTCGGCGATGTCGAACAGCATCTGGTTGGTGTTGGAATCCTGCTTGAGCCTGCCGTTGACCCACAGCTTCATGCTCAGGTTCATCGGGTCGCCGATGAATTGCGCAGGCGTGATGGCCGGGCCCATCGGGCAGGAACCGTCGAATGACTTCTGACCGATCCAGTCATAGCGGAAGGGCGAGGTCTCTGCCGCTTCGGGGCGGAAGATGTGGTCGCGAGCGGACAGGTCGTTGGCAACAGTATAGCCAGCGACATGGCCAAGCGCTTCGTCCCGCGACACATCCTTTGCGGGCTTGCCGATGATGACCGCCAGTTCCACCTCCCAGTCGAGCATCTTCGACCCGCCGGGCAGCGCCACCCTGGTGCCGGGACCCACCACGCTCGAGCCGGTCGCCTTGAGCGAGTGCCAGGGCTTCTCACCGCTGCCCTTCGGATCGGGGTTGATATTGAGCTTGAGGCGCTCCCTCATTTCCTCGACGTGGTCCTTGTAGTTCGCCCCCGCGAAATAGATGTTCCGCGGCGCCGGAAGCGGCGCAACCAGTTCGGCATTCTTCACGTCTTCCCGCTCGGCCAGTTTGGAGCCAAGCGTCGCGAGCTTTGTGCAAGCGTTGGACCAGTCCGCGAGCACTTCGAGCATGTCGTTGTAGGCGCGGGACTGGTAAATTTTGCCGTTGGTCATCATGCCGGTGCGCACGCCCTCGGGCACCTTGAAGGTAACGAGCTGGATCATTTAGTCTGCCTTTCCGAAGATATTGAGTTCAGGAAGCGCGTTGAGGTCGGCTTTTTCGTCGTCGGAGAATCGGTCCCCGAAATCGAAGAAGTCGTCATGCTGGAACCCGTTCGGGTAGTACTGGATCTCCCACCAGTTGTGGTCCAGGTCTTCCAGGTAGAACGAGTACACGCTGTGCTGCTCGTGCGGTTCCAGCACCTGGCGGATCTTGTATTGGTCTTTGTACTTGAGCGCCGCCTGGTAGGCATCGTCCACGCTTTCGCGCGACTTGACGTCCAGCCCCCAGTGGTTAAGCACGTTGCAGGGGTGGACCGCGTCGCCGACTTCCACGCACACAATGTGGAAGCGCATACCCAGGCGAACCGACATCGACGGTTTGGCGTGGCGGCGGCACTCCAGGCCGAGGAACTCCTCGTAGAACTTGCGGGACGCCTTCAGGCTGTAGCATTCCAGCGTGCCATGTCCCAGGCAGAAGGGCTTCACGTGCGAATTGCGCTCTGGGACGGGCGCGGTGAAGTCCGCGGGAATGGCGTCTTCGATGTTGATTTCCATGGTGTTGTCTCCTCAGTATTGCCGGTCAGCTCAAGCTGCGGCTTTCTGCCGGTCTGCTTCGTTGATGAAAGAATCGGCGTAGAACTCGCCTTCCGGAAGGCCGCACCGCGCCGTAAAATCGCGGCGGGCGGAATCGACCACGAGCGGCGCGCCGCAGGCATACACCTGATAGTCGGACATGTCGGGGAAGTCTTCCATGACCGCCTCGTGCACGAATCCGCTGCGACCAGTCCAGTTGCATTCCGGGGTGGCGTCACTCACGACAGGAATGAACTTGATGTGGTCGTGCTCAGCGACCCATTTCTCGGCAAGCGCCGCCATGTAGATGCATGCACGTGTGCGGCCCCCCCAGTAGAGGGTGATGGGACGCTTGTTTCCGCACGCGATGCTGTGGTCGATGATGGACTTGATCGGCGCGAAGCCGGTGCCCGAAGCAAGCATGATCATCGGTTTGTCGCTGCGTGCGCGCCAATAGAAGGACCCGAGCGGCATTTCCAGCATCATAGTTTCGCGCAGCCTCATCGTGCTGAACACGTGTTCCGTGAAGCGGCCACCGGGAACGAGGCGGACGTGCAGGTCGAACTGCCTTACACCTTCGCTGGCGGGGGCGGTCGCGATCGAGTAGCTGCGGCGCGTGCCGTCCTTGAGCACGAAGTCAACGTACTGGCCCGCCTTGAAGACGGTTGGCTCGTTGGGCGGCAGGCCGACGGTGATCAGCATGACGTCCGGCGCTACCCTTTCGAGATGCAGTACGCGGCACGGCAAACGGCGCACCGGGAAAGCTTCCGCGGGGTCCAGCTCGCCGACTTCGATGCTGCAGTCGCCGATGGCCTTGGCCGAGCACAGCAGCGCCTTGCCGGCACGCTTGTCGTCTTCACTGAGGTAGGTCGGGTGGACATTGCCGAAATCAACCTTGCCGTGCTTGACGGTGCCGCGGCAGGTGTTGCAGACACCAGAGCGGCAGCTGAAAGGCATGAGCAGGCCGGCAGCCAGGCCGGCCTTCAGGATCGTCTCACCGTCGTCGCACTCGAACTGGTTGCCACTGGGCAGCAGGGTGATCGTGTGCCTGGTCATGACAAAAGCTCCCAGGCCACTGCGATCGGGGATTTGGGCGCTGCCGTCACACGCGCTGACGGCCGCAGCTCAGATATCTTCATTGCGTCTCCTCCTTCTTTCGGAATGTGAAGGGGAGGTTAGAGCGCGACCCTCGGTGCGTCTATGCAGTAGCGTCAATGTAAGTTATTGGCGCAATGAATACCGGGGGGGAAGTCGGAAGGCGCGAGGCGGAAATCGCCGGTATCAGGCCGGGCTTAAGGAGGAAATGTGCCCTGCAAGCATCGGCAGAGCATTGATTCTGCCAATACCGATCGGAGTGTCAGGCGGGAAACAAGCTCTTGAACTGGGCGCGCAGCCACTGATTGGCGGGGTCGTGGTGATAGCGTGCGTGCCAGTACTGGAATATCTCGATATGCGGAATATCGAACGGCAGGTCGAAGACCTGCACCGGGGCCGTTTCGCAGAACGCCTGCGCCAGCACGGACGGTACGGTCATGATCAGGTCGGTGCTCGAGATGATCTTCGGGATGCCGAGCGAATTCGCTACGCGCAACGCGACGCGGCGCCGCACGCCGTGTTTCATGAACTCTTCCGCGAGGAGCGCTTCCAGCGCGGCGTGATTGCCGAGTGCAGGCACGTAGGAAATGTGCGCGGCGCTCAGGTAGGCGGGCAGGGTCAGGGTCCCGTCAATATCCGGATGCCCCTTGCGCGCAACGGCGACGTAATGACCTGTCGTCACGCGCTGGCGGAAGAAGCTCGGCCCGAAATCTGAAAAATAGCCGATCACAAGGTCCACGTCGCCATTGGGCATCGCCGCCTGCGCCTGCTGCGATGTCATTTCGATAGCCTCGAGGTCTACCCCCGGCGCGATCTCGGCAAAGTGGGTGACGATCTTCGGCAAAAAGACGCGTTGTCCCATCTCGTTCATGCAGATGGAAAAACGCCGACACGAGGTCATCGGGTCGAAGTGCCGCTTGTCCTCGATCGCCCGGCGGAGTTGTCCCAGCGCCTCCTGGACCTGTTCCGCCATTTGCAAGGCCAGCGGCGTCGGCCTCATGGCACCGTCAGAACGCACGAAAAGCGGGTCGCCGAAGAAATTCCGCAGGCGCGCGAGCGCGTTGCTCGTGGAAGGCTGGGTCAGCCCCATCTCCTCTGCGGTCCTGGACACGCTGCCGACGCGGAGCATCGCATCAAACACCAGCAGGAGATTCAGGTCCAGTGAGTAGAGCTTGTTCATCGTTGCGTCGAGTGGGCGAATTGATTGTATCAATAGTAGGTCGCTGTCAGCGCCTCCGGAGAGAGGTATCACTGCCCCAGGTGCTCCCGCAGGAACTTGACGAACAAGGCCATGCCTTTCCGCAGTTCACTGCTCCATCAGTGGATCAATGTTCCCCAAATTACCATATTTATCCCGCGTGAGAAGCGGGCGATGATGCTTCCATCCCAATCCGAGGAAGCCATTTCATCATGAGCAAACTGTTCGATCCCGTCCGCGTCGGCGGCTACACCTTGCAAAACCGCCTGGTCATGGCGCCGATGACCCGCAGCCGTGCCCAGTACGACGGCACGCCGGGAGAACTGGCAGCCGAGTATTACGCGCAGCGCGCCAGCGTTGGCCTGATCGTCACCGAAGGCACCCAGCCCTCGGACGATGGACAGGGCTACCTGACCACGCCGGGCATCTACACCGACGCGCATGTCGCGGGCTGGAAGGAGACCACCGATGCCGTGCATGCCAGGGGTGGCCACCTCGTCATCCAGCTCATGCACGCCGGGCGCATGTCGCACCCCGACAACACGCCGCATCATCGCCCGGGCGTCGCGCCTTCGGCCATCGCGCCGGGCACGCCGATGTTCACGGCCAAGGGCATGCAGGATATTCCCGTGCCGCGCGCGCTGACCACCGAGGACGTGCGCCAGACCGTCCAGGATTTCCGCTACGCGGCTCGCCGCGCGATCGAGGCCGGTGCCGATGGCGTCGAAATCCACGGTGCCAACGCCTACCTGATCCAACAGTTCTTCGCCCCGAGTGCCAACACGCGCACCGACGAATACGGCGGGTCGATCGAGAACCGCGCCCGCTTTGCCATCGAGGTGGCCACCGCGATTGCCGAGGAAATCGGCGCGGGTCGCACCGCCATCCGCCTGTCGCCCGGCACGACGATGTGGGGCATCGACGAAGGCGCTGAAGGACCGGATCTCTACCGCTACCTGATCGCCGAACTCGACAAGCTGGGGCTGGCCTACCTGCACATCATGCAGCAGGGCAACGAACCGCTGCTGGCCGATATCCGCAAGCTCTGGAAGGGCACGCTGATCCTGAACCGGCCGGGCCGCCTGCGTGAGCAGATCGGGGCCGACCTGGCATCGGGGCTGGCCGACCTGGAAGCCTACGGCCAGATGGTTCTTGCGAACCCGGATTTCGTTGCCCGGTTGAAGGACAGCGCGCCGATGAATGAGGCGGACCGCAATGGTTTCTTCGGCGGTACCGCGCAGGGCTACACCGATTACCCGACCCTGAGCGAAGCCCAGGCTGCCTGAGGCCACCAACATGTCCGTCATTGCCCCACTCCAGCGCGCCAACCACGGCAGCCACTTCCGGGCCTATGGCCTGCGTGGCGTGGCCGCGCTGATCGACCCCTTCATCGGGGTCGATCACGCCTGGATGAGCGCGCCGACCTTTCCGCCGCATCCCCATGCCGGCTTCTCGGCGGTGTCCTACCTGTTCCTCGATTCGGAAACCGGGATCAACAACCGTGACTCGCTCGGCACCCACAACCTGATCCGGCCCGGTGGCCTGCACTGGGCGACGGCAGGGAGCGGCATCGTCCACGAAGAAGTACCGGCCGAGACCGGCAAGACCGTCCATTCGCTGCAAATCTTCGTCAACCTCGCCCCCGAGCGACAGAGCATCGCGCCTTTCGCATTGACCGTGGAACCGCAGGACGTGCCGGTTATGCAGTTGCCAGGCGCCAGGGTGCGCGTGCCCGTGGGGAGCTTCGGAGACGCACGTTCCCCACTGAACCCGCCGACCGAAGTGACGATGCTCGACATTTCGCTGGAGGAGGGTGCCGAACTGGCCGTGCCCGTCGCAGCCGGATATTGCGCCTTCGTCATGCCGATTTTCGGCACGGCGATGGTGGACGGCCAAAACTTCGAGCACAACGATCTCAAGCTCCCTGTTTTTCCCGCACGGGACACGCCTCACGCGATCACGCTTCAAGCCCCCCACGGCAGCGCCAAGGTCATGCTTTTTGCCGGCCCGCCGCTGCACTCCACTGCCACCTGACTACAAAGGAGTCTCATCATGGCTTACGAACGATTCACTGGAGATAACGCCGCGCTTTTGTTGATCGACCATCAGGTCGGCACCATGGGCTGGGTACATTCCATCCCCTTCGAGGAGATGAAGCGCAATGCGCTGATGCTGGCGTAGGCGGCTCGCATCCTGAAGCTGCCTGTTGTGCTGACCTCCAGCATGGAGGAGCACGCGCAGGGGCCGCTGCAGGAAGAGTTGGAATCGATCCTGCCGACCGAGTTCGCCGCCCGAATCAAGCGGCTTGGCATCGTCAATGCCATGGACGACGAGAATTTTGCCGCGGCCGTCAAGGCGACCGGGCGCAAGAAGCTGATCATTGCCGGCGTCACCAACGACGTGTGCACGGTCTATCCGGCGCGGAGCCTGGTGTGCGATGGTTTCGAGGTACAGGTGGTCGCTGATGCAGGCGGCTCGCCGAGCAAGATGGCCGACGACATCGCCCTGCGCCGGATGGAGCGTGGTGGCGTCACGCTGACGAGCACCAACCAGCTGATGGCAGAACTTGCCGGTAGCTTGGCCACGCCGGAAGGTGGTCAGCCGGTACAGGTGTTGATGGAATCGTTTCAGGCTTAAGCAGCAAAGGTACTGGCACAGGTCGGCCGTATGTGTATAGCTACTGGAAGTTTCCTTTCGACAAGCGACATCCGGTTTTACTTTGTGTTGGCTAGCCAAGGTGATCCGCTAGATTGTCTATCTCGAACATTAACAATGGCTTCGGAACGCCGTGTCGTTACTACTGGGGCTGGGTGTTCAGAGGTGCGCCCATTTTTTGGAGTCCTGGTAGCTTTCCAGCTCCGCCCAAGGTCGCTCACCGGTGCGAGACTGACCGTTCTTGCAACGGACACTTGGGTATCCATGGCAGACGGTTGGGCAGTTTCAGGCAATGGGCTTGTCCTCGGCTCTCGTCAGCTGGTTTATCCTGGCGCGACTTCTGCCAAAGTATCCGAGTCCTCGTAAATTCTTTGTGATTGGATTCGGCGCGCTGGCGATATTCGGCTGGCTTCTGTCCGGGCTCACGCCGGCAGCCAACCTCTGGCTGGATATCCTGCCGGCGTTGCTTCTGAACGGCGTCTTCATGATGTTTGTCATGGCCAATGCTGCAATCCAGACATTCAGGGATGTCCAGTACGACGAAACGGTGTTCTCCCATGCCCAGCAAGCTAAAAATATGCTGGCGAAGATCGGTCTGGCGCTTCAGTCTGGCGACAATCGGACAGCAATGGCGGTCGACAGTGCACGACGACGCGCTGGCCAGAAATATCCATCCCGGCAACTCCACTTATCTCCAGGCTGTTGACCACCTGGCAAGCCAGGTGTCGGCCGTACTCGGGCAAGCGGACGCAGGCAGAGTCGCCGTGGCGCTGGTCGCGCAGTCCTTGGCTCAACAGGCAAATCTTCTCGCAAACCTTGACCACTTTTCCGTGATTGCGGTCATTGGTGGACTCGGTGTCGTGATCAGCTTAAGTCAACGGCTGCTCAAGTAACTTATCGGGCTTGCGAGCGGCCGGGCCGCCGTCAGAATTTATGTCGAAGGTTCAGTGTGACTCCAGTCTGGTTCTGCCCGGCCGTGATGGTGCTGCCGAAGCCGTTCAGACCGAGATTGGCGTTGTCCCTGTTGCGCGCATAGCCGATGGTCAGGAAGGCGTCGGTGCGTTTGGACAGCGCATAGCTGGCTGACCCCACCAGGCTCCACGGGTCTTGGCCAGAGCGCTTGTCATTAAAGTAGTAGCCGGCCGCTGTGAGGGTCAGGGCCGGTGTGGCTTGGAGGCGGTAACCCAGCCAATAAACATCGTTCCTGCGGCCTGGCGCGGTCGCCGCCAGCCCGATATTGCCGCTGAACCAGCGATAGCCGGCGACAGCGTGGAGCTGCCAAAGCTGAAGTTGCCGGCGGCTGCAAGGCGGCGGTCGCGCTGACCAGAATTCTGGCCCGTGAGGCCGCGCGTGCCTTGCTGCTGATCATAGATCAGGGTCAGGCCGAAGGGGCCGCTCGCGTATTCCAGCCCGCCGCCGAAGGCGCGGTCGCTCTTGACGTCGCCCGCGGTTTCACTGGCAAACGAATTGGCGCCGCCGCTGGTGATGGTGGTACCCCTGGCAAAGCTGTACAGCGCGACGGCGGTCACGGGCCCGAGCTTCCCCGTGTACTTGGCAGTGTTGTCGTAGCGGCCGACGAAGTTGGGATCCATCATCAGCGCGGAGTAGTGCGCAGCCAGCACCATTGGCTCATAGTTGATCAGAAGGTCATACAGTGCATTCTGCTGCCGCCCGACGGTGACGCGGCCCCACTGGTTTTCCAGCCCGGCGAAGGCCTGCCGCCCGAAGAGCCGGCCGCCCTGGCTGGAGGTGCCGGAGTCGAGGTCGAATCCGCTCTCCAGGACATAGACCGCCTTGGCGCCGCCACCGAGGTCCTCGACGCCGCGCAGGCCCCAGCGCGAGCCGGAAACATTGCCGGAGGTCATCCGGAACAGTTTGTCGCCTTGCGCATTGGCATTGCTGAGGTACTCGAGGCCGATGTCGGCTACGCCGTAGAGCGTAACCGACGATTGCGCGGCGGCAAGCTGGGCCGATGTCGCCAGCAGCATGCCAAGGCACAGTGTTCTTCTCATGGAATCCTCCATTTTCTTATTGCACGCAGGGTGGGAAAACGCTGCGCCGCGCAGTGAGCGCGGCGCGAGTGGGCGCACTGAGGCAGCCGGTGCGGCGCATGTCCGCGTCGGCTCCCAGGTCCATGTATGACTTGTGGATTGACGTTTCTGTGCTGCCGGAACGGCCAGCAAGCAAGCTCTATTCGAGAGATATCGCGTACTTCGCCGCGAGTTGCTTCCAGAACGGGATTTCGGTCGCGATCGTCGCGGCAAAAGTTGCCGGATCTGAGCCCACCGCGTCATATCCCTGGGCCTCGAGGATCTGGCGCACCTCAGGCTTTTTCATCGCGGCCAACGTGAGCGCGACCAGTCTCTTCAGAACTGGCTCAGGCAGGCCGTTCGGGGCAATGAGCCCGAACCACACGCGCATATCCAGGCTGGTCACGCCTTGTTCCGACGCTGATGGCACCGCCGGAATGTACCTGCTGCGGTCATGACCGGTGACCGCCAGCACGCCGATACGGGGATCGCGGCTGTACGGAAGCGCATTGGCTACCGTGCTGATAAAGATGGGCACCTGGCCGCCCAACGCATCGACCAATGCCGGCGCACAGCCCTTGTAGGGAACATGGACGAAGCGTACATTCCACGCCGCGGCGAGCATGGCGCCGGCGAAATGCTGCGGTGTGCCGTTTCCGCACGACGAATATGCGAGCGGCTGGCCAGACGCTTTCGCTTTGGCGCGAAGGGCCGACAATGCCGATATGCCAAGCGTGTTCGATACACCAATGACGAGCGGGGACGAGGCAATCAGCGAGACCGGCTGGAAATCTCGCTGTGGATCGAAGGCTAACCGCTTGTACAGCGCACCATTCATCGTGAGATTGCTGGTGGTGAGGCCGATGGTGTAGCCGTCTGCTTGCGACTTCGCGATGGCATCGAGGCCGATGTTCCCGGACGCGCCGGCGCGGTTTTCTACAACAAAAGGCTGTCCTGTATCCGTCGTGAAGGATTTTGCGAGTACGCGAGCAATGCTGTCTGTTCCGCCGCCGGCGGGAAAGGGCACAACAATGCGGACCGGCCTGGTGGGAAAGTTTTCTGCCGCGAAGGCGGACTGGACGACTACGGTCGACCAGAGCATTGCCGCGAGCGTGGCGGCTGCGACCCTGGCCAACGGTGCCCTTTCCGAGGCAAGGCATGACTTACCGTGGCGCCGGCAAGAAACGCGATTGATAAAGGTCATGCAGTCCATGCTGTCTCCTGCGAGGGCCTGATGCCAGGCCACCATGTTGTTTGTGGCTGCAATTGTGGGTAACCTCATCCATATCTTCAAATAGTTCTTATACCGTAATCACATAGCAATCCAGCTATGGATGGAGGAGGCGCGTGCGCGGATTCGACCCATATCTCACCTTCCAGAAACTTGAAGTTTTCTGCACCGTGGCGGAACTCGGCAGTGTGACGCGCGCAGCCGACAGGCTGTGCATTGCGCAACCCGTCGTAACTGCACACCTGCGCAGCATGGAGGCACGGCTGGGGTATGCCCTGGTGGCGCGTGCCGGCAGGAACATCGCGCTGACCGAAGCAGGAGAGCGTGTCTATCGTTGGGCGACCGAAGTCATCACGCGGACGCGCGAGATCGAGCGGGAGCTCGCAGGACTTGAGGGCGGGGGTGCCGGAAACGCGGTCGTGGCAACGTCGATGTCGATTGGCTCCTATGCATTGCCGCCACTGATAGCGGATTTCTACCGGCAACACCCCAACGGACTGGTGACCGTTCAGATTTCAAATCCGCAAGCGGCAGTGGACGCGACGCGCATAGGGGGCTGCGATTTTGCGGTAATCCTGCTGACGGCAAAGCAAGATCTGGATGGGCTGACGGTGATTCCGCTGTGGGAGGAAGACCTTCTTCTGGTATGCGCGCCGGATAGCCGCTGGGTCAAACAACCCTCGAAGGAAGTCGACCTTTATCAGGTGCCATTTATCAGCACGCCACGGAATCTGGCAAGGCGTGAGCTGGAGGACACGCATCTGCGCAAGCATGGCCTCGAGAACCGCAGGGTCGTGCTGGAGCTCGGGCATCCTGAAGCAATGAAGCACGCGGTCCGGCAGGACATCGGGCTGAGTTTCATGCTTGCTTCCTCGATCCGCGCCGATGTGGCACGCGGAGACCTGGTGGTTCTTGATCGCCCCGACTTGCCAATGAAGATTCCATCCTACGTGGTGTACCGGGAAGATAAGCGCTTCTCCGCTTTTCAGGCAGCGCTCTTGCAGTTTATCCGCGACGCGGCGCCGCAAAACAACGCCCTGCAGGCGCATCTCAAATCATAGTTAGCGAAGTATGGATCAAGGCCTAAATAGCTAATAGACCTATCATCAACCCAAGTCTAAGCTGTAACGACGTTCCGGGCAGTAGTGCGGCGTCGTATGTCCCGGGACGCGAATCGAACCACACTCGCCAACCTGAGACTAGGCCCTCCATGTGCAACTCCCATACCAATCCCGGCAGCAGCGTCGACTACGCTGAAGATCTCGATTGTCCTTCCGGCTCCGCAAGCGACACGTTGATCGAAGACCTGGTGTGCGCCAATCACATCTTGTTCGATCAGGGCATTGTCGATGCCTTTGGCCACGTCAGCGTCCGGCATGACAAGGATCCAGGCCGGTTCCTGCTGGCGAGGAACATGGCACCCGCCACTGTTACGCCAGACGACATTGTGGAGTTCAAGCTGGACGGGTCTCCAGTCAACGCGGGGGGGCGCGCCATCTACCTGGAGCGATTCATCCATGGCGAGATCTACAGGGCCCGACCCGACGTGCACGCCATCGTGCACAGCCACTCGCCTACCGTGCTTCCATTCAGCGTCGTCAAGAACACCCCTTTCAGGCCCGTTTGCCATATGAGCGGTTTCCTGGGCGCTGGAACACCGATCTTCGAGATTCGCGAAACTGCCGGCGACGCGACCGACCTGCTGATCCGCGATGGCAACCTTGGCGCCGCGCTTGCGCAGAAGCTCGGCGAAGCGTCGTTTGTTCTGATGCGAGGCCATGGATCCACCGTCGTCGGTCCTACGCTCAAGCACGCAGTCTACCGAGCGGTCTACGCCGAAGTGAATGCGCAGCTACAGGTGGGCGCCATGCGGCTTGGCGAAGTAACGTATCTCAGCCAGGACGAAGCCGCCACGGCTTGCCGGAATATCGAAACACAAATCGAACGCCCATGGGCGCTTTGGAAAAAGCGCGTGCAGCGCACCGGCGCCGTGGACGGACGCTGAGGAGCTGGGCGCGAGCCGGTGCCTGTCGTTTGCTGCCAACACCGGCGCGTCTATTGCTGGCGCCCACATCGCTCTCGAACCGTAAGCAAAGGCTTTTCGAGAGGAGCTCACAAAGGTCACGCACGAATCACGAAATCAGGAAACGCCCGCCGACGGCGCTACTGACGATAACAAATGCCGGAATGCGGTGACCGTGGAAGAGCGATTGCTACTTCTTTACTGCACGCGCTCTAACGCGACAGGGGCCAGCAATCTGACAGAGCCCCACCCGCAGTAAATACAGGAGACAAGACATGAAATTCAATCCCGGCACAGGGATGCTTTCCCTTTGCCTTTGCACCGTGATCATTGGCGTACCTGCCTCGGCTCAGACCTACCCGACCAAGCCCATCCACATCGTTGTGCCGCTCCCGCCCGGCGGATCCAATGACGTGCTTGCCCGCATCCTGGCGCAGAAAATGTCCGAGTCTTTCGGCCAGCCGGTCATCGTTGATAACAAGCCGGGTGCCGCAGGCAATATCGCCACCGATTTCATAGCCAAGGCCGAAGGCGACGGCTATAGCATCGCCGTTGCACCCAATCAGACCGTGGCGGTTAACCCGGTTCTGTATCCTAGGCTGCCGTTTGAGGTGAGCCGGGACCTGACGGGCATCACCCTGCTGGGTCGCGTGCCCATGGTGCTGGTGGTGTCGCCAGGCAAGGTGGCGGCAACTTCGGTTGCCGAATTGATCGCGCTGGTCAAAGCCAACCCCGACAAGCTTTCTTATGCGTCCGCCGGCTCGGGCAGCCCGCAGCACATGGCAGCGGAAGTCTTCAAGTCCATGACAGGAACCCGCATCACCCAGATTCCGTACAAAGGCTCGGCCCCCGCGCTGGTGGATCTGTTGGGTGGCAATGTGGACATGATGTTCTGCCCGATCAATTCAGCCCTGCCGCACATCCGCAGCGGCAAGCTGCGCGCGCTTGGCACCAGTGGCGCGAAGCGTGTCGAGCTGCTGCCGAAGGTGCCTACGATTGCCGAGACTCTTCCCAATTTCGAAAGCGATATCTGGATCGGCATGGTTGCCCCAGCCAGGACGCCACCGGCCATCATCAGCAAGCTCAATGCTGAGTTGCGCCGCTCGTTGGCGCTGCCCGATGTACAGGGCAAGCTGGCCGAGCAGGGCATCTATGCGGAAAGCAGCACGCCCCTCGAATTCACCAGGCTGATCGCCAGCGACCAGAAGCGCTGGGCAGAGGTGATCAGGGCCGCAAACATCAATCCCGAATAATTCTCTTCTTCTCATTTTCACCTGGGAGTTTCCATGAACGTTCCCTCCGGCCCCTCCGTGCGCCGCGATATTCCCACGCCTTCCGAACCGGATGAAGCCGTCTGGGCCAGTGACGCGATTGCCGACATGCTGCGCGCTATGAACATCCCCTATGTGCTGCTCAATCCTGGCGCAAGTTTTCGCGGCCTGCATGACAGTATCGTGAACCACCTGGGCAATGAAAAGCCGCAGATGATGGTGGTGCTCCATGAAGAGCATGCGGTGGCCATCGCGCACGGCTACACCAAAGTTACCGGCAAGCCGCTGGTGGCGATTGTGCACAGCAATGTCGGGCTGATGCACGGCTCCATGGCCATCTTCGATGCCTGGGTGGACCGCATGCCGGTCATTGTGCTCGGTGCCACCGGGCCGGTCGACGCGAACAAGCGCCGACCGTGGATCGATTGGATTCATACGGCGCAGGACCAGGCCGCGCTGGTGCGTCACTTTATCAAGTGGGATGCGCAGCCGGCTTCGATTCCGTCGGCGCACGAAGCGCTTCTGCGGGCCCGGCAGATTGCCACCACCGCACCCAAGGGCCCGGTCTACGTCTGTTTTGATGCGGCCCTGCAGGAATCCAGGCTGGCTGAGCGGCCGGCGATTCCCGACCCGGCGCGCTACCTCGCGCCGCCGCCGGCCCGGCCTTCGGATGACATCGTGGCGCAGGCGGCAGCGCTGCTGTCAAAGGCCAGCCGCCCGGTGATCCTGATGGGCCGCGTGTCGCGCGACGTCGAAGGCTGGGAGCAGCGCATCCAGCTGGCCGAAACACTGAACGCTGAAGTGCTGACCGACCTGCGTGTCGGCGCGGCCTTTCCGACCGACCACCCGCTGCACGCAGCGCCCAGCGGGGCCTTCCTCACAGCTAATGCACAGGAAGTCTTGCGCGAAGCCGACGTGGTGCTCAGCCTGGACTGGCTGGATCTTTCAGGAACGCTGAAGCAGGCCTGGGGCGACAAGCCCGTCGGCAGCAAGATCATCCAGGTCTCCGTGGACCACTACAACCACAATGGCTGGAGCATGGACCACCAGGGCCTGCCGCCGGTCGATGTCTTCATGTTGTGCGAGCCTGAGCCGGCCGTGGCCTTGTTGAACCAGCGCGTCAAGCCGCGCGAGACGCCGGCGCCCGCCAAACGGCCGCTTCCCCCGGTCTCAGTGACGCTGCCCGTGCCAGGCGCCACCGGCGGTAGCAACATTACGGTGACCACTCTGGCGGCCACCTTAAAGCGCGCCGTTGGTGAGCAAGAGGTTTGCCTGATGCGCCTGCCGTTGAGCTGGAGCGGCGAGATGTGGGACTTCCGGCACCCATTGGACTTTCTGGGGTACGACGGCGGCGGGGGCATCGGCTCGGGCCCCGGCATGTCGATAGGCTCTGCGCTGGCCCTCAAAGGCAGCGACCGTCTACCGGTCGCGGTGATCGGCGACGGTGACTACATGATGGGCGTCAACGCGCTCTGGACGGCCGCCAATGCACGCATCCCAATGTTGATGGTGGTGTGTAACAACCGTTCATTCTTCAACGACGAGGTGCACCAGGAGCGCGTCGCGCGCCAGCGCAAGCGGCCGATTGAAAACCGCTGGATAGGCCAGCGCATCAGCGACCCAGCGCCCGACCTCGCCATGATGGCGCGCGGCCAGGGGCTCACCGGCATCGGCCCAGTCGAGGAAGCCGCCGAACTGGAGAAAATCCTGGCCGATGCCATCGCGGCAGTCAAGAAGGGCGAGACGGTCGTGGTCGACGTGGTGGTGCAAACCGGCTACAGCCCGGCCATGACGGCGGGCCTGACGCGGTCGAAGGACTGATTGCGCTCCGGCGCCCGGCATTTCTATTGTTGAGGACACAGAACCTATGCGCGCACACGAAATTCCCCCCGGCGTCTTGCCGACGCGACGCGAACTGTACTACGGCGGTGCGTGGCACACCCCCAAGGCGGGCGGCTACGCCGAGACCATCAACCCGGCTTACAACGAGACCATTACCACTGCGCCGCTTGCCGATGAGGCCGATGTGGACGCCGCGGTGCAGGCGGCCCATGCCGCTTTTCCAGCCTGGGCCGCCACGCCACCCGTCGAGCGGGGGCGCTACCTTCGCAAGGCCGCCGCGGTGTTGCGCGAGCATGCCAAGCCGCTGGCGCTGCTGGATTCGCTCAACAATGGCAATCCGGTGTCGGCTCTGGCCATGGACGCGGCCTTTGCTGCCGACTGTCTGGAGTACTTCGCAGGCCTGGCCACGGAAATCAAAGGGGAGACCATCCCCATGGGCGACGGCAACCTGAACTACACCATGCAGGAGCCGCTAGGCGTTATCGCCCGTATCGTGGCGTATAACCACCCACTCATGTTTGCCGCTGCGCGCCTTGCCGCGCCGCTGGCGGCCGGCAACACAGTGGTGGTGAAGTCGCCCGACCAGGCGCCGCTGTCCATCCTACGGCTGGCCGAACTGGTGGGCGAAATCTTTCCGCTCGGCGTGGCCAATTTTTTGTGCGGCGGTCGTGAATGCGGCGACGCCATGGCACGGCACCCGCTGGTGCGCAAGATCACGCTGATTGGCGGGGTGCCCACCGGCCGTGCCGTCATGAAGACGGCTTCCGACAACCTCAAGCCCGTCCTACTGGAACTTGGCGGCAAAAACGCGCTGATCGCCTACCCCGATGCCGATCTCGACAAACTCGTGAACGGCATCCTGGGAGGTATGAACTTCACTTGGTCGGGCCAGAGCTGCGGCTCCACCAGCCGCGTCTTTCTGCATGAGTCCATCCATGACCAGGTACTGGAGAAAGTCGTCCAGCTGCTGCCGGAGCGCCACAAGCCCGGCATCCCGACAGACCCGGAGACCACGATGGGCTCGCTCGTCAGCCGCGCGCAACTGGAAAAAGTGCTGGGCTATGTGGCTAAGGGTCTGGAAGACGGCGGACGGTTGGTGTGCGGTGGCAAGCAGCCGGACGCCCCTGCACTGAAGGACGGCTTCTTCTACGAAGCCACCGTGTTCGCCGACATGAAGCCGCACATGCGTTTGGCTCAGGAAGAAGTGTTCGGCCCCATCATGTCGGTTTTCAAGTGGAGCGACGAAGACGCGTTGTTCGAGCAGGTCAATGGCGTGGAGTTCGGCCTGACGGGCTCGATCTGGACGCAGAGCCTGAACACTGCGCATCGCGCCGCCAAACGGATGCACACCGGCTATGTGTGGATCAACAACTCCAGCCAGCACTTCATGGGTGCGCCTTTCGGCGGCGTGAAGCAGTCGGGCATAGGGCGTGAGGAATGCTTTGCCGAGCTGCTGGAGTTCACATACACCAAGAATGTGAATCTGAAACTGGCTTAAGGCGCTTGCCCGACTCAGCCCCGGGCGGACCGGGGCCGTGCGGCTTCAGTGGGGTACGCTTCAGAAAGCGGACCGTCCACTGAACATTGACGATTCAACGCCAAAGTATTGATCGTTGGATCATCAATCGCCTGGCCTTGCGCAGCTAGCAGTGTTCAGTGGTTTGCTGTGTGTGGCCGAGAAGCGGTCGGCAAGTCTCTGTCGTCTGAACATCTCGGTCACAAAGTCGACAAAGGCCCGGGTCTTGGCTGGCAATAAGGTCCGCGAGGCGTAATAAAGAGATATTTCGCCCGCTTCCGCGTACCAGCGCGGAAGCACCCGGACAAGCGCACCAGTCTTCAGGTCTGCCAGCACGTCAGGAACCGCCAACAGCGCTACGCCAAGTCCAAGGCGGGCAGCTTCGCGCATCGCCGACGGATCGTTCACGACGATGTTTTCAGACATTAGCGCTGCCACCTCCTTCCCGCGTCCGTCACGCATGGTCCACTGCCGAATGCGACCGGTATCAAGCGATCGCATGACGATGCCTTGCAGTCCAGCGAGGTCGGAGGGTGTGGCCGGAGCCTTGTGGCCGTGCAAATAGTCAGGCGATGCCACGGCGACGATGTGGACTGGCGCCAGCGTTCTGGCCACGATACCCGGTGCAAGTTCGAAGCCGCCGCCAATGGCCAGGTCATAACCCTCCCGAACCAGGTCCACCTGGCGATTATCGAAATGCCACTCCGGGCGAATCCGCGGATACCGGCTCAGGAACTCCGGAAGAAGCGGAAGGATATGTCCCGCGCCAAAGGTCGGGCTTAAGCTCACCTTGAGTACGCCAGCGGGTTCGGACGCTCCGGAAGATGTTTCGGCAATAGCGGCCTGCAACGCGTCAAGACTGCTGCCGATCGACTGCAGGAAGCGCTCTCCGGCTTCTGTCAGCGTCAGTCGTCGAGTGGAGCGCTGGAGTAGTCGGACGCCGAGGTTGCGCTCAAGCATTGCCACATTGCGGCTGACTGCCGCAGGCGTCAGGGCAAGCCGCCGTGCCGCTTCCGAAAAGCTGCCATCCTCCGCGCTCTTCACGAAGCTTTCCAGGTTGGCCAGGGTCTCCATGTCATCTTCAACGTTTGATTGAAAATGGATCAAGTCTATACCACCTAATAAATGTGGAATAGCTGGTCTATCTTTCGTACACGCAAGACTTCTGGACAGTCGCCGGACGACAGCCATACCGCTGGTCCACGCCAACTGAATCTCGGCAGCGATCTTGCGCTGAAGTGGCGTTCGCTGGCAAAGGCCCGAAAGGCTGCCGAATCGTAAGGGAAACATCATGGGAAGCGCAGCAATGCTGCTGGAGCAGCATTTCAAATGGCTGGTGGATGACCACCAGCAATGGCAGAACCTGATTGCCGACGACGTCGTGTGGGAACTGCCGTATGCGCCGAGCCTCGGTCACCCGGGCCGGTTGGTCGGCAGGGAAGCAGTTGTCAGGCATGCCTTGTGGTTCATCAGCGAGGTGTCCGATTTTCGTTTCCACGATGCGTGGATCTCCGCGCTGGCCGATCCACGAGAGTCCAGCGGCGTGGTAAAGGCAACAGGGCAGATCCGATCAACAGGACGCGCATATGAGCAGGAGTACGTGGTCTTCCTGGCCGCCAGAGATGGAAAGATTGCGCACCTGCGCGAGTACTTCAACCCAGTCCAGGCCGCAGTGGCGATGGATGCCGAGATTGCGGCAATTCCTGCAGGGAGCATTTGATGAAGGCCATTCAAGTTGATGCATTCGGCGGCCCGGAAGCCTTGGTGCTGCGCGAGGTGGACGATCCACGCCCGGGCGACAATGAAGTCCTGATGGACATCTCCTCTACGTCCGTGAATCCAATCGACTGGAAGATTGTGACCGGCGCGATGCGGAACATGATCCCGTTGCCGCTCCCGTTTACGCCTGGCGTGGATGCTGCAGGGACCGTGGTCGCTGTGGGACGCAACGTGACGGCGTTCGTCCCGGGTGACGAAGTCATGGGCTATATCGGAATTGTCGGTGGCTATGCGACTCGCGCCGCGGTCAACGCGGAGCGACTTGCCCGCAAGCCAAGGAATGTTGCGTTTGCGCAGGCGGGCGGAATCCCGGCCGTCGCGCTCACGGCTTGGCAAGCGCTTTTCGAGCACGGTGGCCTTCGCGCGGGGCAGAAGATTCTGATTCATGCCGCTGCAGGGGGCGTGGGGAGCATCGCCGTTCAGTTGGCGGCCCTGGCAGGCGCTGAGGTGATCGGTACAGCGTCAAGCGCAAACTTCGACTATGTGCGCAGTCTTGGTGCCGCCGAAGTGATCGACTACAGCGCCGAGGATTTTGCGAGGAGGGTGTCGGATGCAGACGTGGTCCTGGATCTTGTTGGAGGGGAGACGCAAGACAGGTCATGGTCAGTGCTCAGGCCCGGCGGGGTCCTCGTTTCGACCGTCAGTCAACCGTACACCAAGCATGGCGGAGACAGAGGAATAGAAGGCAAGTGGTTCGCCACTCGCCCGGATGGCAAGCAGCTTTCCGAGATGGCTGCCTTGTATGAATCGGGCAAGCTTCGCACTACCGTTGATTCGGTCTATTCCCTCACGGAAGCAAGCCAGGCGATGGCCAGGAGCTTGACAAGGCATGTCCGAGGAAAGGTTGTTCTCCTGACGGAGAACGACTGACGAATTGGCGCCCGGCGACAGCGAAATTTTTGCCGGTGCTGTGCGCTCGCTAGTTGTGATGCCTTCCGCTAAGCGGTGCCCCGGCATCAATGCCGGGGCACCCCCCCTTATCTCTCGATTACGCGGCGAAGTCCGTGGCTTCAGAGGACTCCTTCCACACGTCGAGGTACTTCCTTGAATGTTGACTACGCGCGCTCAAGGCAACGCGACGCTCATGCCGCCGTCGGCCATCACGACCGCGCCGACGATGTAGCTGGCCTTTTCCGATGCCAGGAATGCAATCACTTCTGCAATCTCCTCAGCTGGGCCGCGCGGCGTATGGGAGCGTTCTTGCCGTGTTCGGCCAGGAACGCTTGCCCATCGGCATGGATGTGGTTGGTGATGTTGGTCACCACGTCGCCTGAGCCCACCGCATTGACGCGGATGCCGTGCTCGATGGCTTCGAGCGACAACGCGCGCGTCAATTGCGCCAGTGCGCCCTTGGAGGCGGCATAGGCCGCGATGAGCGGAAACGCCTGGTAGCAGGCATAGGAGCCGACATTGACGATGGCGCCAGACCCGGCCGACACCATCGCGCGCATCGCCTCGCGCGAGAACAGGAACGCGCCCGTTGCGTTGACTGCCTGGATGCTGTTCCAGTCGTCGAGCGACATCTCGACCACGGGCTTGTTGATGATGATCCCGGCGTTGTTGACGAGGATATCGAGCTTGCCAAACTGTTCGACAGCGGTCGACACAGCTCGCACCGCGCTTTCCTCGCGCGCAACGTCGGCCATGAGCGGTACGATGCCGGGTCTGGCGAGCGCCTCGACGTTGGCGTTGCGGTCAACGGCGACAACGTTTGCGCCCTGGGCATACAGCAGTTCAGTGGTGGCCAGGCCGATGCCGCTGGCCGCGCCGGTAACGATCGCGACCTTGCCTGCGAAGGCGTCAGTCGCTCCATTGCATGACGTCATGATGATGTTCTCCTGGGATTGACTTGTGCTATGTGTTCCGCGCGTTCAGAACGGGCTGGCCGTCGGACGCACGATGATCTCGCTCACGTCGACATCGGCCGGTTGCTCCACCGCGTACGCAATGGCGCGGGCAATCGCATCTGGCGTGATGGCGATGCGTCGAAATTCCTGCATCGCCGAGCGTGCGACATCGTCGGAGATCGAGTCGGCCAATTCGGATTCGACGACGCCGGGGCAGACGACCGTCACACGGATCTTGTCCGTTTCCTGGCGCAGCCCATCGGAAATGGCGCGCACGGCGAATTTGGTTGCGCAGTAGACGGCTGCGGTCGGCGATACGGACAAGCCGCCGATCGACGAGATGTTGATGATCTGGCCCGCGCCTTGCTGCTCCATCGTTGGCAGTACGGCAGCGATGCCGTGCAGCACGCCGCGGATGTTCACGTCGATCATCCGGTTCCACTCGTTGACCTTCAGCGCGTTCAGCGGAGAGAGCGGCATCACGCCAGCGTTGTTGATCAGCACGTCGATGCGGCCGAAGGCTTCGAGCGCGAAGCGCGCGAAGGCAGCAACATCTTCCGCCGAGGTGACGTCGAGTGCCCGATAGCGGACGGTGCCGCCAGCCGCCTGCAACGATTCGGCCGCCAGTTCGGCGAGCCGATCAGTGCGTCGTGCGCCGATGACAAGGCGATGACCTTGGGCCGCGAGCAATCGGGCGGTGCCTTCGCCAATGCCGCTGCTGGCGCCGGTGATGAGGATGACCTTCGATTCGGTGGGTTGGATTGCCATCTTGCATACTCCTATTGGTGGATCGATTTGGGAGGGGCTGCCGGCGATTGCCGCGCGAGACGCCCTTCCAGGATCGGCCTTCAGGAAAGCTGTACTGTTTGTTGGCCGGTGAGGGAATGTTAGGTACGGCTGGCCCCGCGGCGAATACACGTACCGATGGCGTTATTGCCTATTTCTATCAATCTGGGTGACGGGCGCGGATGGCGGGGACTAGAATGGCGACAATTGCAAGCGAAAGGAGCGAGCCGTGTCGAACGCCCTTAATCCTGCTTCCACTCGCATGGTCCGCCTGCTTGAGCGACTGGCGCCGAACGAGGGCTATACTCAATCGGCGCTCGACAGCGTCCGGCTGATGCGCTCGGACCGTCCGCTCGGGCGCACGCCAGTGCTGTATGAGCCGAGCATCGTCATTGTTTGTCAGGGGCGCAAGATCGGATTCCTGGGCGATGGGGTCTACGTTTATGACGCGCAGCACTACCTCGTACTGTCCGTGCCGCTGCCGTTCTCGACAGAGACTCAGGCCACGCCAGAGGAGCCCATGCTCGCGGTGTCGGTGCGCCTGGACTTGATCGAACTCAGCGAATTGATCACGCAGATCGACGCCGCCGGGCATCATCCCAAGGCGCCCCCGACTGGCATCGTTTCCACACCGCTTGAAGGTGACCTTGCTGACGCTACGCTACGGCTGTTGCAGGCGCTGACGTCACCGCTCGATGCGCAGGTTCTGGGGCCCGCCATCGTGCGCGAAATCTGCTATCGCGTGCTGACGGGCGAGCAGGGCGGGGCAATGCGCGCTGCGCTTGCACATCATGGCCGATTCGGACGGGTGGCGCGGGCACTCAAGCGGATTCATGCCGACTATGCAATGCCGCTCAACGTCACGCGCCTTGCGGAGGAAGCGGGCATGAGTGTGCCGGCGTTCCATGCCAACTTCCGTACGGTGACGCAGACATCGCCGATCCAGTACATCAAGTCGACCCGTCTTCATCAGGCCCGGCTGCTGATGATTCGAGACGGCGTGACCGCGGCGGCGGCTTCGGCGCGTGTCGGCTATGAAAGCGCATCCCAGTTCAGCCGCGAGTTCAAGCGCCTGTTCGGCAGGACGCCGGTCGAAGAGGTGCGCGACATGCGCGAGTCGTTCACGCTCTCGCCGGCGGTAACGCTCGACCATTTGGAATGGGACAGTATGGCGCTCACGCGGCAGAAGAGTGCGCGATCGACTGTTGCGACGTCACAGCGCCGCGTTACTGCGTGACCGGTTGGGCGTGGGGCACCTGACAGTAATACCGAAAAGTGGCGCATATCGGAGGGTCGCAGCGGATGCCGTGGGGCTGCAGGGCCGGTACGGTAGTCCTGTCGGCCGTTCGGAATGACACCTTCCGCGAAGCGTTCGTTGGTCAACCGCATGGCTTTTCTATCGTGCCGCAGTTTGTCAAAGGCCTATTGCTTCGCTTGCGGCATGTCATGGCTGTCTTTCTCAGCACTAACCGTTGCTTTCCCTCATACGTACTTTCACCTAATGCTGCAATGCGACAATTCCTTTGCTACAATCAGGGAAAACCCGATAAGGGTAATCCCGAAAGGAAGGACGCCATGAACACCCAATCCGATATCAAGCTGACTGACCAACTCGAACGCGATCTGATCGACCGCGAACTCGGTACGCAACGCCTGGGATTCGCCCACGACGTGAAGCGCGCCATCGCTGCCTTCCAGGCCACGATCGAGCGCCTGCAGACTCAGGCTCGCAAGGCCAAGGTGGTCTACGCTAACGGCTAAGCTGTGCTTAAGCTGCGGTAATTTGCGGCATTTGCTGCAAACCGCTGAGCTTTTTGCAGCCTTCTCGGCTGCGTTGTAGAACAGGCCATACGCGCGCCCGCTCCGGGCTGAGCGCGGCCGGTTTTGTTTTGCCTGCGGTTTTGGGTGCTTTGTGAGCAACTTTCACAAGGCTTGCCAGACGTTTTCGTTTGGTCGCGGCGGTTGCGGGGGCTATCTTGGATGCCTTCTCTAAACCTCCGTCCGACCATACCCCCGCTTGTCCTGCTCTGCCTGCTGATCACCTACGTGGTCTGGGGCACGACCTACCTGGCGATCCGCTTTACGCTGGAGAGCTTTCCGCCGCTGTTCATGACGGGCACGCGCTTTCTGTGCGCGGGCCTGTTGCTGGCCGCCTGGCTGGCGTGGCGTGGCACGCCGATGCCGAGCTGGCGGCAGCTGCGCAACTGCGCGGTGCCGGCGGTGTTCCTGCTGGTGGGCGGCATGGGGCTGACGGCGATTGCCGAGCAGACCATCTCGTCGGGCGCGACCACGGTGATGATCGGGTCGATGCCGATCTTTGCGCTGATCTGGGGTGCCTGTTTTGGCAACCGGCCCAGGTGGTACGAGTACGTGGCGATCGCGATCGGCAGCGTCGGCATCCTCGTGTTGACGGCGGGCGCGGAATTCCGCGTCAGTACCCTGGGCGTGGTGGCGCTGATGCTGGCGGTGGCGAGCTGGTCGTTCGGCTCGGAACTGGTGCGCCGGCTGGAGCTGCCGCAAGGGCCCGCGGCCTTTGCCGCGGAGACGCTGATTGGTGGGGCGGTGCTGATGGTGCTGTCGGCGCTGCGCCAGGAGCCGTGGCCGGCATCGGTCAGCGCGCAGGCCGGCTGGGCCTGGGTCTACCTGGTGGTGGCGGGGTCGCTGGTGGCGTTCTCGGCCTATATGTACCTGGTGTCGACGGTTAGCCAGACGCTCGCCGCCAGCTATGTCTATGTGAACCCGCCGGTGGCGCTGGCGATGGGCGCATGGCTGGGCGGCGAGCAGATCGCGCCGCAGACGCTGGGCGCGGTGGTGCTGATCCTGCTGGCGCTGACGGTGCTGAGCCTGGGCACGCTGCGCTCGGCGCGGGCCCAGGCGGCGGCCTGATTCCGCCGGCACCTGGGGTTCAGGTACCCGACTGCTCCTGGATCCAGAGCGAGAGCCGCACCTTGTAGGCCTGCTGGATATGCCGGCGCGCGATCTGTTCCGCCAGCACCGGGTCGCGCTGTTCCAGCGCCTCCACCAACGCGATATGTTCCTCGTACGAGCTGCGCGCGCGCCCCGGCACTGACAGCGTGGAGCGCCCGAGCAGCGCCATCGACTCATGCAGCGAGCGCAGGTTCTTCAGCAGGTAGCGGTTATGGGCGCAGCGGTGCAGGGTTTCGTGGAAGAGCCGGTTGTTCTGCGCGAGCCGGTCCGGATCGTCGGCGAACGCCAGGTCGCGCTCGACGATATCGCGCAGCAGCGAAATTTCCACGTCGGTGGCATGGCGCGCGGCCAGCGCGGCGGCGGTGCCTTCCAGCACTTCGCGCATCACGTACAGCTCGCTGACCATGCTGGCGTCGAGCTGCGTCACCATCATGCCGCGGTTGGGCTCGTTGACGACCAGGCCTTCGGATTCCAGGCGCGACAGCGCTTCGCGCACGGGCGTGCGCGACAGGCCGAGCGATTCCGCCAGCTCCACCTCGCGCAGCCGCGTGCCGGGCGAGAGCTGGCCGGCCTGGATGGCGGCGCGCAGTTGCTGGTAGGCGCGCTCCGAGCGCGGAAGCGATGCAGCCTGGCCGCCCTCGGCGGCACCGGCGAACTCTTGAGAAATCATGTGAGGCTGGCTGGTACTGTGTGACTGTTGTTACCAGCCATCATACCCGGTCGTGCGCGGTCGACATCACTGTGTCGCAATACGGTGCAAAGCCCTGCCGCGCCGCCGGTTCGGCGCGGACCCGCCGGACCACTCGCATCAGCCCGGCGACTGGAACGGGTGGTACTGATACAGCCAGGTTTCCGACAGCGGCTTGCCGTTCAGGCGCAGGAACAGGCGGATATCGACCGGCTGGTTGCCTTCGGCGGCGAGGTCGAACTGGGCGCGCCAGTGGCCGGGCACGTTGTTGGGCACGGCTTCGGTGAAGACATAGGAGAAGGTGCCGCGCGAGGCGGTCAGCACGGCTTCGGGTTTGACGCCGAAGGGGATTTTTTCCAGCGGCGCGCCCTTGAACTCCACCATGAACTTGCGCACGCCCTTGGGCCGCGGCTGGCCGGGCTGGCCGCCGTTGCCCAGCCGTGTGGCGACGCAGCGGGCCAGCGGCGAGGGGAAGGGCTCGTCGGCCTGCCAGTGCAGGCGGTAGCGCAGGCGGTAAGTGCTGCCGGCCTTGGCGGGCGCCTTGGGCACCCACATGGCGACGGCGTTGTCGTGGATCTCGTCGTCGGTGCGCAGCTCGATCAGCTGCACCGCGCCGGCGCCCCAGCCATCGCGGGGCTCGACCCACAGGCTCGGGCGGCGCTCGTAGTTGACGCCGTCCTGGTAGTGGTCGAACAGCCGGTCACGCTGCAGCAGGCCGAAGCCCTTCGGGTTGTCGTCGGAAAACGCCGAGGCGGTGGTCTGCGGCGGATTGTTCAGCGGACGCCAGATATGTTCGCCGGCGCCGTTCCAGAGCGCCAGGCCGTCGGAATCGTGTACCTCCGGGCGCCAGTCGACGGCGGTGCCCTTGATGCTTTCCGAGAACCAGTACATCGACGTCAGCGGCGCCAGCCCCAGCCGCGCCACGTCCTTGCGCAGGAACAGCGCGCATTCCACGTCCATGATCACGGCCTTGGCGCGCTGCATGACGAAACGGTAGGCGCCGGAGATGCTGGGACCGTCGAGCAGCGCATAGACGGTGACCGTATCGGCGTTGCCTTCAGGCGTCTCGAACCAGAAATGGGTGAAGGCCGGGAATTCCTCGGGCTTGCCCGCCTCGGCCACGTCGATGGCAATGCCGCGCGCAGACAGCCCGTACTGGTACAGGTCACCGATGGCGCGGAAATACGAGGCGCCCAGGAAGGCAACCCAGTCGTTCTTGCGCCAGTCACGCACCTTCTGGTCGCCCAGGCGGCTTTCCTGGAAGCGGAAGCCGGCAAAGCCGCTGCCCGGCGGCAGCTTGTGCGCGGGACTGTCGGCCGGCATGTCGAAGTAGGCGTCGTCGTAGACGATTTCGCGCGCCTTGCCGGCGCCGTCCTTCGCGCGCTCGATCACATGCATGCGCACCGGCGTGCGGAAGTAGGTGCCGAGGTGGAAGAAGGTCACCGGGAACTGGCCGGGGCCGTTGGCGAACAGCGCGTCGTCGGTGCGGAAGCGGATCTTGCCGTGGGCGTCATAGTCGATGCGTGACAGCACATCGGCGGGCGGGGACGGCGGCGGCGCGTACGGCTTTGCGGCCAGCGCGCGGGCGCGCTCGATCAGGGCGTCGAAGCCGAACGGCTGGGCCTCGCCGAGCTTGATCCGGCTGGCTGCCAGTACCGATGGGGTAATGCCCAGCGCGGCAAGCGCGGCCGAGGCGGTGGCGGAGACCAGCAGGGTTCGGCGGTTCATCATGTGGCGAAAGCGTCCTTTTTTTTGTCCGGGGTTAGTGCAGAACTGTAAGAGACGGCGCCGCCCGGGAAAAGTTCGGACACCCTCTGTTACAGGCTGCGAGCGCGCGCTCGGTGTGCGCTTCCGGGCACAACTCAGTGCGCTGCGCCCGCCGCCCGCCGCTGCTTGCGCCGATTCCGCGCCAGCATGTTGAGCCCCTCGACTCCCGCCGAGAACGCCATCGCCGTATAGATATAGCCCTTGGGCACATGGGTGCCGAGCCCTTCGGCGACCAGCGTCATGCCGATCATGATCAGGAAGGCCAGCGCCAGCATCACGATGGTCGGGTTGCGGTTGATGAAGTTGGCCAGCGGGGTGGCGGCGAACAGCATAGTCATCACCGCGGCGATCACCGCCACGAACATGATCTGCACGTGCTCGGTCATGCCGACCGCGGTGATGATGCTGTCGATCGAGAACACCAGGTCGAGGACCAGGATCTGCCCGATGGCCGAGGCGAAGCTCTGCACCGCCTTGGCCGTGCCGGTGTCCTCGCCTTCTTCGTCGGTGCTGACGTGCTGGTGGATTTCACGCGTTGCCTTCCACACCAGGAAGGCGCCGCCGGCAATCAGGATCATGTCGCGCCACGAGATTCCCTGGCCGAGGAGGGTGAACACCGGCTCGGTGAGCCTGACGATGATGGCGATGGTGGCCAGCAGCCCCAGCCGCATCAGTAGCGCCAGGCTGATGCCGACCTTGCGTGCCTTCTCGCGCATGGCCTCGGGCAGCTTGTTGGTCAGGATCGAGATAAAGATGAGGTTGTCGATCCCCAGTACGATTTCCATGGCCACCAGGGTGGCCAGCGCCGCCCAGGCGGCCGGGTCCTGCACCAATGCCAGCGTCGATTCCATACAAGCTCCGGGTGTCAGTTTTCAGGCTGGCGCCCGGCGCGTGATTCGCCGAAGGCGCATGAAGCTTCATGTTAGCGCAGCGTCGCTTGCCGCAAACGCATCCGGAAAGATAAAGGTTGTTTTGCGCTCTTGTGGAATATAGTATGTGATATATCAAAACACTATTCGAGCTTCATATCGAGCCACAAGGAGACAGGCATGAAAGTGTGTATCTACGGCGCGGGCGCCATTGGGGGCTATGTCGGGGCGCAACTGGCGCGCGCGGGAGCGGAGGTCAGCTTCGTCGCGCGCGGTCCGCACCTGGCGGCGATGAAGGAAAACGGCGTCAGGCTGCTGATCGACGGCGAGGAACGCGTGGCGCAGGTGCGCTGCACCAGTGATCCTCACGAGCTCGGCCCTCAGGATTATGTGTTCATTACCCTGAAGGCGCACTCCGTGCCTGGCGTGGTCGACCTGATACAGCCGCTGCTGGGGCCCCAGACCGCGATCGTCACCGGCGTCAACGGCATCCCGTACTGGTACTTCTACAAGCATGGCGGCGACCTCGCCGGCAGCACGCTGGAGAGCGTGGATCCGGGCGCGCGCCAGTGGAAAGGGCTGGGTCCTGAGCGGGCGATCGGCTGCGTGGTCTATCCCGCCGCCGAGATCGTGGCGCCCGGCGTGATCAAGCACGTCTACGGCAAGAAGTTTCCGCTGGGCGAACCCGACGGCAGCCGCTCGTCGCGCGTCACGCAGTTGAGCGAGATGATGATGGCCGCCGACCTGGAGGCGCCGGTGCGCGACAACATCCGCGACGAGATCTGGCTCAAGCTGTGGGGCAACCTGTGCTTCAACCCGATCAGCGCGCTCACGCATGCCACGCTCGACGTCATTACCTCGGATCCCGCCACGCGCGCGCTGTCGCGCCAGATGATGGTGGAGGCGCAGGCCATTGCCGAGCGCTTCGGCGTGAAGTTTCGTGTCGATGTGGAGCGTCGCATCGACGGTGCCGGCGCCGTGGGTGCGCACAAGACTTCGATGCTGCAGGACCTGGAGGCGGGGCGGGCCATGGAGATCGACCCGCTGCTGACCGTGGTACAGGAGATGGGGCGGCTGGTGGGGCAGCCCACGCCGATGTGCGACGCCGTGCTGGGCCTGATCAAGCAGCGCGACACGATGGCGAAACTGGCCGCCTGAAGCGGGCCAACAGCAGAGGGATACCGCAGTATCGGGTGTCCCCTGCAGCACGCCGGCCGCGCAATTGTTGCGCGCGCCCGGCTTGCAAAGCGGGAAGGCAGGGCGATAGTGATATACCATATACGACAGACCGCGCACCGCCACAGTGCCGATGCATGACGAACACGCATTGCTTGATGCATATTCGAGATGAGTCGGACGTTTTTGCTAAGCTGTGCGGGAATGCGGAGGGCAGCCATTCCGGCCGCCGCGCCACGGTCTCACACGAGCTCATTCATGTCTGCGCAAAGCCAATCGATCGCTCAGCCTCCCGGCCTGAGCCTGTCCGTGCAACCGATCAACGCCGGCGCCAGCCTGCGCGACCAGGCCTATGCCATGCTGCGGCAGGCCATTGCCGACGCGGACATCTACCAGTCGCATGAAGAGATCCGGCTGGATGAACGGGTGCTGAGCGAGGCCATGGGCGTGAGCCGCACGCCGATCCGCGAAGCCATGACGCTGCTGGAGCAGGAGGGCTTCCTGCGCACCGTACCGCGCCGCGGCATCTACATCATGCGCAAGACCAAGCGCGAGATCGTCGAGATGATCCAGATGTGGGCGGCGCTCGAGAGCATGGCGGCACGGCTTGCCACGCAGAACGCCACCGACGCGGAGATCGCGAAGCTGCGCCATATGTTCGACAGCTTCCGCGATGCCACCCCGGCCGAGCATATCGACGAGTATTCCGACGCCAATATTGCGTTTCACCAGGCAATCGTGCAGCTGTCCAGGTCGCAGATCATCATGGACACGATTCGCAACATCTTTATCCACGTGCGGGCAATCCGGAAGATGACGATTTCGCAGAGTGACCGGGCGTCACGCTCGATCGTCGATCACCTGCGCATTATCGAGGCGCTGGAGAGGCGCGACACCGAACTGGCGGAGAGGCTGGTGCGGCAGCATTCGCTGGACCTGGCCGATTATGTGGAGAAGCACTGCGACTTCCTGGATTGAGGTGCGCCGGGACAGTTGCTGAGGCCAACCGCCTCGCGACGGCTTGCTCCCCTTTCCATGAACCTATGCGGTAGCAGGGAGCGGGATTAGCCTATGAGGCCCGCGTCCTCGAAACCAAGCAACGGGCCCTCAGACGCCTAGCCAAACAACTCGGCCAAGAGGGGCAGGTTCTTGGTCTGGCGGCCGTTGACCATTACCACTTCCAAACCTGCGGCTTCCAGTACGCCATACAAGGGCAACCAGTACACGCCGGTGGCCTCCATTGCTACCGAGCGCACGTCGTGCGCCAGCAGCCAGTCGCGCAGGGCATGCAATTGCATCGTCACGGTATCGAAAACCGCTGGTGGCCCTCCTGCAATCGAAACATGCATCTGTTCGCTGCCGACGTCTACGAAGGCCGCACCCGCATCCAGCACTGGTAAATCGCTCATGATTTACTCCTGGCAAGGTGCAAGTCATGGCGTGTCTTGCCGCCAGCCCGGTCGCGTTCAGGGCATGACAAATCTTTCCAACGGGAAGCAGGGGCTCACCAAAATGCGCAATCGTCCGCGAACGGAGCCAATCTACCCACCGGGCAGCCAGCACCAAAGGGAATGACGGCTACGCTGCTTGCGGCATTCCACGTCCTTGATAACAGTAGACGGTTCATGGTCCGTGCGCAGTTTTGGACGAAACAGGGGACTACCCATGAACCAGCGCTAACCCATTGTTTTTGCTGGCACCAGATCCAGGCCATGTTTCTGCGCGAGCTTGCGTAGCACGCGCTGCTCGGACTGCGCGGTACGGGTCTGGTAGTAGCGCAGACCCTGCTCGACGTAGTCCGAGCCCTTGAGCATCGTCTGCCAGAACAAGGCAGCGAGCTTGCGCGCGAGCGCTTTGTTGGCAATGAGTCCGCCGCGGCGGGCCTTGAGCCGGCGATAGAAGCGGCCCAGGGCCTTATCAACGCTGTTGGCCAGGCTACGGGCCATGGTGCAGAACAGTTGGCCGGTACGGTTGCGGTGGCGCGCTTGCTGGGAGCGGCGCTTGCCGCTCTGGTGCGAGCCCGGTCCAGGCGGTGAAGTGCTTGGCGGTGGGCCACCGGCTCAGATCGGTGCCGACCTCACCGATCATGAGCAGCAGCGAGTAGTCGGCGAGCCCCGGCAGTTGGGTGGGATCATTGCCGCCGCACAGCTGCAGCAGCATGCGGTGCAGGCCGTCGATCTTGGGCGTATGAGTGCCGCCCGGCTTGGCCGGCGAGGCCGGGTCGTCGTCGCGGGGGGGACCGCTCAGTGCGCGTAGCACCTGTTCGATGGCGCGATCGCATTCGCTGATCTGGCTTTGGTAGTGCTGCCAGCTCTGCAAGGCCTGGCGCAGGGCAAAGAGGTGTTCATGCTTCCACATGTCGCGTAGCGATTCCTTGACCCGATCGCCCTTGTGCTTGCGGATTTGCGCGTCGCATAGCGTCAGCAGGTAAGCGGGGTCGCGCCGGCCGGCCAGGATGGCGTCGATGACCTTGAGCGCGCTGACGCCGGTGAGGTCGCTGATGACCGCATGGAACTTGACGTTCATGCGCTCGAGCGCCTTTTGCATGTGCTGCACGTGGCTGGCGGCCATCGTGATGTGATCCTGGCGCAAGCGCAGATAGTCCTGCAGTTGCCGGATTTCGGCCGGGGGCACGAAGCCGGAGTGCAGCAGGCCGTGCGCATGCAGCGTGGCCAGCCACTGGCAGTCGGCCATGTCGGTCTTGCGTCCGGGCAGGTTGCGCACCTGCCGGCCATTGACCACCAGGACCGTGATGGTGGCGGCCTCCAGCGCGCCGTACAGGTACAGCCAGTACACGCCGGTCGCCTCCATGGCCACCGAGCGCACGCCTTGGTCGCGCAGCCAATGGATCAGCGTCGAGACGTCCTGGGTCAGGGTGCCAAAGACCCGCGGCGTGTCACCCGCGATGGACACGTGCAACTTCTCGCTGCCCACGTCGATGCCGGTGGCCCGGTCATCCAATACCGGTAGCGTTTTCATCTGCGGCCTCCTCTTCTTGGGAAGGATCGGCGCCAACGTGCCCGGCAGACCCGAAAATGGAAACAAACCTACCCAGCGGGAAGCTAACGACGCTCACCAATCAAGCCCAATGCTGTCTGCCGGAGCCAGTCTCTCCCACGGGCAACAAGAAGTGCACCAGAGGGGACGCGGCCACACTGCGCGTCAAGGCCGAGTATCAACCACTGTACTACCGGTTCCTGGGGCAAGCCGGCATGGGCCGCATGCGGGGGACTCTCCCGCCTGCGGGAGAGGGCAGGGGGTGAGGGCGGACGGTGGCATACCGACGGCGATGCACTTCGTCGACGCGCCTGGCCCTCACCCCACCCCTCCCGCAAGCGGGAGAGGGAGTACCCGATAGGTAGCTGCTAGACGGCGGACGCGAGTCCGCCGTTTATGTTTTGCCGGCTTCGTCTTTAGATATGTGATATATCAATGGAAGCCCGCCGCTTCCACCGGGTGAGGGCGTTCCACGGCACGCACTCTAAAGAGATGCCGTGGCGAGGCGAATGTGCCTTACGAACCACAATTGCTGCATTGCACCGTCAAAACTTGCGCCTTATCGGGCAAACTCCCCTTGCTCTCTCGTGATATATCACATACCGTATGTCATCAAGGAAGCCGGAAACGGTAAATCTAACGAGGAGACCAAGACATGTCCGAAGTCGTCGAAGCCAAGCGGTCCGGCAACACCACCGCGGAAGACACCCTGAAGCTGAAGAGCCGGGAGGCCGGCATTGTTTCGGGCGGTCACCTGGTGACGCGTGCGCTGAAGAACGAAGGGATCGATACCATCTTCACGCTGTGCGGCGTGGATCCGAGCGAATACGCGCCGGGCACCAAGAACCAGACCATGTACAAGTAAAAACCATCGCCCGAGGAGACAACCGCAATGGAAACCAAGGCCCTGCAAGGTGTTCGCATCCTGGACATGACCCACGTCCAGGCAGGCCCCTCGGCCACGCAGCTGATGGCGTGGCTGGGCGCGGACGTGATCAAGGTGGAAATGCCGGGCCGCGGGGACATTACCCGCAGCCAGCTGCGCGACGTGCCCAACGCCGACAGCCTGTACTTCACCATGCTCAACTCCAACAAGCGCAGCCTGACGCTGAACATGAAGACGCCCGAAGGCAAGGCGCTGCTCGAAGACCTGGTACAGCGCAGCGACGTGCTGATCGAGAACTTCGGGCCCGGCGTGCTGGAGCGCGCCGGCTTCGACTGGGAGCACCTGCAGGACCTGAATCCGCAGCTGGTGTATGCCTCGATCAAGGGCTTCGGCCCGGGGCCGTACGCTGACTGCAAGGCGTATGAAAACGTGGCGCAGTGCATGGGCGGCTCGGCCTCCACCACTGGCGATGCCGACGGCGTGCCGACCGTGACGGGCGCGCAGATCGGCGACTCGGGCACCGGCGTGCATTGCGTGGTCGGCATCCTGGCCGCGCTGCTGCAGCGCGAGCACACCGGCCGTGGCCAGCGCGTGGAAGTGGCGATGCAGGACGCGGTGCTGAACCTGTGCCGCGTCAAGCTGCGCGACCAGCAGCGCCTGGACAACGGGCCGCTGCGCGAATACCCGAACCAGGAATTCGGCGACCACGTGCCGCGCGCGGGCAACGCCTCGGGCGGCGGCCAGCCGGGCGCGGCGCTGCGCTGCTCGCCGGGCGGCCCCAATGACTACGTCTACGTCATCATCCAGCCGCAGGGCTGGGAGCCGCTGATGCGCCTGTGCGGCCGCGAAGACCTGATCACCAATCCGGACTACGCCACGCCGGAAGCGCGGCTCAAGCATCTCGCCGACTGCTTCGCCGTGATCGAGAAATGGACCGGCGGCCTCAGCAAGTTCGACGTGATGGCGGCGCTCAATGAAGTCGACGTGCCGTGCGGCCCGATCCTGTCGATGAAGGACCTGATCGAGGACCAGTCGATGTACCAGCGCGGCTATCTGGTGGAGCTGGAGCATCCGCAGCGCGGCAACTATGTGCAGCTCGGTTGCCCCATCACGCTGTCGGCCTCGCCGGTGGAAGTCGAGCGTTCGCCGTTGCTGGGCGAGCATACCGACGAGATCCTCGAGTGGCTGGGCCGCTCGCCGGCGCAGATCGCGGCGATGAAGCTGGCCGGGGCGGTATGAGGTAGCGGGCGTCGCGACGCCTTGCCACCACGTCGTTCCCGCGCAGGCGGGAACCCAGTGACTTTTTCCCCGAAGGGGACGTGAAAGACGCTGGATTCCCGCCTGCGCGGGAATGACAGGCGCGCGCCGCCCCAAGTCTCTTTTTCTCTTCCAAGATCCTGCAACCCATCTCGGAGCAGGCAAGCCCCCCTTTTTCCTGCGCAAGGAGCACGCTGTGCAAACCTGGATACGCTTTCGCCGCGCCGACGGCCGCATTGCCCATGGCCGTCTGGATGGCCCCGATGGCACCCGCGTTGTTGAATATGACGGCGACGGTTTCAACGACCCCGCACCCACGGGCGAAGTGCACGAGCGCGCGGCCCTGACGTTGCTGGCGCCCTGCGAGCCCGGCAAGGTCGTGGCCCTGTGGAACAACTTTCACGCGCTCGCGCGCAAGCTGGAAAAGCCAGTGCCCACGCACCCGCTGTTTCTGATCAAGCCGGCATCGTCACTGGCCGGGCCCAGCGACGCGGTGCAGCGGCCAAAGAGCTACGACGGCAAGATCGTCTATGAAGGCGAGCTCGGCATCGTCATCGGCAAGAAGGCGCGCAACGTATCGGTGGCGGAAGCGGGCTCGCATATCTTCGGCTACACCATCGTCAACGACGTGACGGCGGCCGAGCTGATCGCCGCCGACCCCAACTTCCCGCAGTGGACGCGCGCCAAGGGCTTCGACACCTTCGGCTGCGTCGGCCCTGCCATCGTCACCGGCTTCAACTGGAAGGCGGCCAGCGTGGTGACGCGCCTGGACGGCGTGGAGCGGCAGAACTATCCGCTGTCGGACATGATCTTCTCGCCCGAGGAGCAGGTCAGCCGCATCTCGCAGGACCTGACGCTGATGCCGGGCGACGTGATCGCGTGCGGCACTTCGCTCGGCGTGGGCTCGATGAAGGACGGCGCGGTGGTGGAGGTGGCGATCGCGGGCATCGGTTCGCTGGTCAACCACGTGCGCGGCTGAACGCCATCCGCACTCACATACAGGACGGTGAATGCCATGCCAATGACGATCGGTGTGCCACGCGAGGTCCATCCGGGAGAGCGCCGCGTTGCCGCCACCCCGGACTCGGTCAGGGAACTGCTCAAGCTCGGCTACAAGGTGGCGGTAGAGACCGGCGCGGGCCAGGAGGCCTCGTTCTCCGACGATGACTATCGCGGCGCGGGCGCGGCCATCGTCGATGCGGCCAGCCTGTGGGCGTCGGTCGACGTGGTGATCAAGGTGCGCCCGCCGCAGGCCCACCCCAGCCTGGGCGTGGAAGAGGCGGCGCTGCTGAAGAAGCATGCCACCCTGATCGGCTTTGTCTGGCCGGCGCAGCAGATGGCGATGCTGGAGCGGCTGACGCAGCGCGGCGCAACGGTGCTGGCAATGGATTGCGTGCCGCGCATCTCGCGCGCGCAGAAGCTCGATGCACTCAGCTCGATGGCCAATATGGCGGGCTACCGCGCGGTGATCGAGGCCGCGCATGCCTTTGGCCGTCCCTTTGCCGGGCAGATCACGGCGGCGGGCAAGATCCCGCCGGCGCGCGTGCTGGTGATCGGCGCCGGCGTGGCGGGGCTGGCGGCGATCGGCGCGGCGCGCAGCCTGGGGGCGGTGGTGCGGGCCTTCGATACGCGGCCGGTGGTGCGCCAGCAGATCGAAAGCCTTGGCGCCGAGTTCCTCACGGTTGAAATCGAAGAAGACGGCAGCGGCAGCGGCGGCTATGCCAAGGAAATGAGTCCCGCCTTTATCGAGGCGGAGATGCGCCTCTTTGCCGAGCAGGCGCGCGAGGTCGACATCATCATCACCACCGCGCTGATCCCGGGCAAGCCCGCGCCGAAGCTGCTCGAAGCCGGCACCGTCGGCCTGATGCGCGCGGGCAGCGTGGTGGTGGACCTGGCCGCGGAGCAGGGCGGCAACTGCATACTGACCGTGCCGGGTGAATCGGTGCGGCACAACGGTGTGACGATCATCGGCTATACCGACCTGCCCAGCCGCATGGCGGCGCAGGCCAGCCAGCTCTACGCCACCAATATCCGCCACCTGCTGACCGAGCTGACGCCGGGCAAGGACGGGCAGCTCGTGGTCGATATGGACGACGAGATGATCCGCGGCGCCACGGTGCTGCACCAGGGCGCAGTGACTTGGCCGCCGCCGCCGCTGACGGTGGCCATCCCGCAGCAGCAGGCGCCGGCCGCGGCGCCGCCGGTGCAGACCGAAGCTGCCGAGCCGCCGAGCCGTACCGGCGTGACGCTGATTGCCCTGGCGCTTGCCGCAGCCGCGCTGCTTGGCCTTGGTGCGGTCGCGCCACCGGCGTTCATGGCACATTTCACGGTGTTCGTGCTGGCGATCTTTGTCGGCTACCAGGTGGTGTGGAATGTCACCGCCGCGCTGCATACGCCGCTGATGAGCGTGACCAATGCCATCAGCGGGATCATCGTGGTGGGGGCGCTGGTGCAGCTGGGCAAGCCGTCGCTGCTGACGGCGGTGATCGCCGGCTGCGCGGTGTTCGTCGCCACCATCAATATCGCCGGCGGCTTCCTGGTCACGCAGCGCATGCTGAAGATGTTCCAGCGAGATTAAGGCCAAGGAGACAGAGCCATGCCTTCCGGAATCAGCAATATCGCTTACCTTGGCGCGAGCGCGCTCTTTATCCTCAGCCTCAGCGGGCTGAGCCACCCCGCCACCGCCAAACGCGGCAACATGCTTGGCATCGCCGGCATGGTGATCGCGGTGTTGACCACCGTGCTGGCCGGCAGCCCGGACGGCATCGCCATCATCATCGGCGCGATGCTCGCGGGCGGGGCGGCCGGCGCGATGCTGGCCAAGCGCGTGGAGATGACGCAGATGCCGCAACTGGTGGCGATGCTGCACAGCTTCGTCGGGCTGGCCGCGGTGCTGGTGGGCTACGCCAACTACCTGGAGCCGACCACGCTGGCCGGCGCGGAGAAGATGATCCACGAGGTCGAGACCTACCTCGGCATCCTGATCGGCGCGGTCACCTTCACCGGCTCGATCATCGCCTTCCTCAAGCTGCAGGGCACCATGGGCGGCAAGCCGATGCTGCTGCCGGGCCGCCACATGCTCAACGCCGGCGCGCTGCTGGTGTGCGTGTGGCTGGGGTATCGCTTCCTCAGCGCTGCCGATCCGCAGCAGGGGCTGGTGCCGCTGGCGATCATGACCGGGATCGCGCTGCTGGTCGGCGCGCACCTGGTGCTGGCCATCGGCGGCGCCGACATGCCGGTGGTGGTGTCGATGCTGAACAGCTACTCCGGCTGGGCCGCGGCGGCGACCGGCTTCATGCTGGGCAACGACCTGCTGATCATCACCGGCGCGCTGGTGGGCTCGAGCGGCGCCATCCTCAGCTACATCATGTGCAAGGCGATGAATCGCAAGTTCCTGTCGGTGATCCTGGGCGGCTTCGGCGCGGTGCAGGCGCAAGGCACTGCCACCGAGCAGGGCGAGGTGCTGCCGGTGTCGAGCGAGGAAGTCAGCAGCCTGCTCAAGGATGCCAGCGAGGTCATCATCGTGCCGGGCTACGGCATGGCGGTGGCACAGGCGCAGGGCACCATCAGCGAGATCGCGCGGCGCTTGCGTGCGCAGGGGATCAATGTCCGATTCGGCATCCACCCGGTGGCGGGCCGCTTGCCGGGGCATATGAACGTGCTGCTGGCCGAGGCCCGGGTGCCGTACGACATCGTGCTGGAAATGGAAGAGATCAACGACGATTTCGAGAAGGCCGATGTGGTGCTAGTGGTCGGCGCCAACGACATCGTCAACCCCGGCGCGCTGGAAGACCCGGCCAGCCCGATCGCCGGCATGCCGGTGCTGGAAGTGTGGAAGGCCAAGACCGTGGTGGTGTCCAAGCGCAGCATGGCGGCGGGCTACGCGGGCGTGGACAACCCGCTGTTCTACAAGGACAACACGCGCATGTGGTTTGGCGATGCCAAGGGCAGTGTCGATGCCTTGCTGCGGCAGTTGGAGGAAACGCCTGCGTAGGGGTTTTCCTGGGTCGGGGATACCGTGGACGGGCCGCTATGGCATTCCTGCGCCGCAATTCATGCCAAATCCCCGATGTATAAACGATCGTGAATAGATACGATAAAAAACTTTAAGGCAAGGCCAATTAAGCTTCAGGTAGCATCAATCCACCGATTTATGTGCCGCAATACCGGCGCCGGTCTAGTCGTAAAGGGCTCACCCACGGACAGCCCTGAAGTGCCCGTCGAGGCGCAATACAAAAAATACCAGGAGACAAGGACAGATGGCGCGATATGAAGCAGCGGCCCCGGCGGCTCACGGCGACGTGAACGGCCGAGGCCTGCAGAACCGTTGGACGCAGTTGGCAATCGGCGTGGTGTGCATGGGGCTTGTGGCGAACCTGCAGTATGGCTGGACCTTGTTTGTGTCGCCGATGGACGCCAAGCACCACTGGGGCGCGTCCGCGATCCAGGTGGCGTTTTCCATTTTCATCGTGACCGAGACCTGGCTGGTGCCGCTGGAGGGCTGGCTGGTGGACAAGTTCGGTCCGCGCCCGGTGGTGGCGGGTGGTGCGATCTGCGCGGGACTGGCGTGGGTGATGAATGCGTATGCGACGACGCTGCCGGAGTTGTATGCGGCGGCGGTGATCGCGGGCATCGGCGCGGGCGGTGTGTATGGCACGTGCGTGGGCAATGCGCTGAAGTGGTTCCCGGACAAGCGGGGGCTAGCCGCGGGACTGACGGCGGCGGGCTTTGGCGCGGGGGCGGCGATCACGGTGATCCCGATCGCCAACATGATCCAGAGCGCAGGCTATGAGAAGGCATTCCTGTTCTTCGGCATCCTGCAAGGGGTGTGCATCTTCGCGCTGGCGCTGCTGCTGGTGAAGCCGCGTGCGCCGAAGGGTGCGGTGGCGGCCAAGGCGGTGCTGACCAACCCGGTGGAGTACACGCCGGGGCAGATGGTGAAGACGCCGGTGTTCTGGCTGATCTACGCGAGCTTCGTTGCGGTGGCGGCAGGCGGGATCATGGCCACGGCGCAACTGGGCCCCATCGCCAAGGACTTCGGCTTTGCGTCGATGCCGGTGACGCTGCTGGGGCTGACCTTGCCGCTGCTGACGATGACGCTGTCGATCGACAACCTGTGCAATGGCTTTACACGGCCGCTGTGCGGGTTCCTGTCTGACAAGTTCGGCCGCGAGAACACGATGTTCGTGATCTTCATCGGCGAGGGGCTGGCGCTGCTGGGGTTGATGCAGCTGGGGCATAACCCGTACTGGTTCATGTTCTTCGCGGCGCTGACGTTCCTGTTCTGGGGCGAGATCTTCTCGATCTTCCCGGCGCTGTGCGCGGACACGTTCGGCAGCAAGTTCGCGGCGGCGAACGCGGGCACGCTTTATACAGCGAAGGGGACGGCGGCGATGCTGGTGCCGTTGGCCTCAGTGCTGTCGGCGCGCGGTGGCTGGGAGGCGGTATTCACAGTGGCGGCGGTAGTGACGATCGCGGCGGGGATCTCGGCCAAGGTGCTGCTGGCGCCCATGCGCAAACGGTTCATCACGGGCCATTCGGAGCCAACCATGCCGGTATCGGACGTGGGCTTCCTTGCGAGCGCATCGGCCAGGCGCGGTGATTAGGCTCGGCATCACTGTGTCTGTAGTGATGTATTGAAGTTTTTGGAGGCCAGGCGCTTGCGCCAGGCCGCCCAGGCGCAAGCGCCTGGAGCAGGGCATGAGAAATTGAGGACCTCGCAAGGGCATTTCAGATGGCCTCAAAGTGCCTCAAAAACTTGGTATGTAATATATCTATTGCCTGGATCCGCAGTGCAATTAGCTTGCGGATTGAGCCTCCTGCATCTGTGCGAAGGGGGAATGGATTGCACAGATTAAGGAATTGCGCTGATTTGAGCGCAGATAGAGATCGGTTTGCTGCAGTGCACTGACGAAAGTTTGTCGCAGAGTAGGAAAATAGCTTGCCGTTCTCTGATATATCACATACCGTATGTCATTAAGGCCGGCCGAACGGACGGCAGAGGTTGAAGCAAGGGGGCAGCCCCCGCGCACTACGAACACGAGTCCAACGAGGAGACCAAGCATGTCCGAAGTCGTAGCGAAGCGGGCCGAGAGCACCACCGCGGAAGACACCCTGAAATAGAAGAATTCCAACCCCAGTCAATTTGTATAGAAGGAAGCAACCATGGCAGAAGTCGGAAACGAACTGCAGCGTCACGCCGCGGAAGAACATCAGGCACAAACCGATGGTTTTCATCTGGTCATCGACGCGCTGAAGCTGAACGGCATCGAAAACATCTACGGCCTGCCCGGCATTCCGGTCACCGATCTGGCTCGTCTGGCGCAGGCCAACGGCATGCGCGTCATCAGCTTCCGTCACGAGCAGAACGCAGGCAACGCAGCAGCGATTGCCGGCTTTCTCACGCAAAAGCCGGGCATTTGCCTGACCGTTTCTGCGCCCGGCTTCCTGAACGGGCTGACGGCGCTGGCGCATGCGACCACCAACTGCTTCCCGATGATCCTGATCAGCGGCTCGAGCGAGCGCGAGATCGTCGATTTGCAGCAGGGTGACTACGAAGAGATGGACCAGCTGGCCATCGCCCGTCCGCACGCCAAGGCTGCCTTCCGCGTGCTGCATGCTGAAGACATTGGTGTCGGTATCGCGCGTGCCATTCGTGCCGCCGTGTCGGGCCGTCCGGGCGGTGTGTACCTGGACCTGCCGGCCAAGCTGCTGGGCCAGTCGATGGAAGCCGAGCGGGGCCGCAAGTCGCTGATCAAGGTGGTGGATCCGGCCCCGCGCCAACTGCCTGCACCGGACTCGGTCGACCGTGCCGTCGCGCTGCTGAAGAACGCCAAGCGCCCGCTGATCCTGCTGGGCAAGGGTGCCGCGTACGCACGCGCCGATGCGGATATCCGCACGCTGGTCGAGAAGACGGGCATTCCGTACCTGCCGATGTCGATGGCCAAGGGTCTGCTGCCCGATACGCACCCGCAATCGGCCTCGGCCGCACGCTCGTATGTGCTGGCTGAAGCTGACGTGGTGTTGCTGGTCGGCGCCCGCCTGAACTGGCTGCTGTCGCACGGCAAGGGCAAGACCTGGGGCAAGCCGAAGCAATTCATCCAGATCGACATCGCGCCGACCGAGATGGACAGCAACGTCGCCATCGCCGCGCCGGTAGTGGGTGACATTGGTTCGTGCGTGTCGGCGATGCTCGACAAGATCGGCAACGACTTTGCCAAGCCGGGCGCCGAGTGGCTGAACGCGGTGGTCGAACGCAAGGACAAGAACTTGGCGAAGATGGCCGAGACGCTGGCCAAGGATGCGTCGCCGATGAACTTCCACAGCGCGCTGCGCGTGCTGAAGGAGGTCGTCAAGGCCAATCCGAGCATCTCGTTTGTCAACGAAGGCGCCAACACGCTGGACTACGCCCGTGCCGTGATCGACATGTACGAGCCGCGCAAGCGCCTTGATGTGGGCACCTGGGGCGTGATGGGCGTGGGCATGGGCTACGCGGTCGCCGCGGCGGTCGAGACCAACAAGCCGGTGCTGGCGCTGTGCGGTGACAGTGCGTTCGGTTTCTCGGGCATGGAAGTCGAGACGATCTGCCGTTACAACCTGCCGGTCTGCATCGTCATTTTCAACAACAACGGCGTCTACAAGGGTATCGACGTGAATCCGACCGGCGGCAAGGATCCGGCGGTCACGATGTTCGTCCAGGGCGCGCGCTACGACAGGATGATGGAAGCGTTCGGTGGCGTCGGTCACAACGTCACCACGCCGGCGGAACTCGAAGCTGCGGTGAACGAAGCCCTGCGGTCGGGCAAGCCCACGCTGGTCAATGCCGTCATCGACCCGGCTGCTGGCACCGAAAGCGGTCGTCTGACCAATCTGAATCCGCAAAGCTCGGCCACGAAGTAATTCACCCGAATTTCACCCCTCTGATCCAATAGGAGAACGAAAGTGAACCTCCCACTCAACGGCATCAAGATCATCGACTTCACGCACGTCCAGGCCGGGCCCGCCTGCACGCAGCTTCTCGCGTGGTTCGGCGCAGACGTCATCAAGGTGGAGCGCCCCGGTTCCGGCGATGTCACGCGCACGCAGCTGCGCGACATCCCGGATGTCGATGCGCTGTACTTCACCATGCTCAACTCCAACAAGCGCAGCCTGACGCTGGACACCAAGAAGCCGGAAGGCAAGAAGATCCTGGAGCAGCTGATCCGCGAGTCGGATGTGCTGGTCGAGAACTTCGGCCCCGGCGCGCTGGACCGCATGGGCTTCTCGTGGGAACGCATCAACGAACTGAACCCGAAGATGATCGTGGCTTCGGTGAAGGGCTTCAGTGATGGCCACCACTATGAAGACCTGAAGGTCTACGAGAACGTGGCCCAGTGCGCCGGCGGCGCGGCCTCGACCACCGGCTTCTGGGACGGCCCGCCGACGGTGTCCGCCGCCGCGCTGGGCGATTCCAACACCGGCATGCACCTGGCCATCGGTATCCTCACCGCGCTGATCGGCCGCGACAAGACCGGCAAGGGCCAGAAGGTGGCCGTATCGATGCAGGACGCCGTGCTCAACCTGTGCCGCGTCAAGCTGCGCGACCAGCAGCGCCTGGACCGCCTGGGCTTCCTGGAAGAGTATCCGCAGTACCCGCATGGCAGCTTCAGTGACGTGGTGCCGCGCGGCGGCAACGCGGGCGGCGGCGGCCAGCCGGGCTGGGTGCTGAAGTGCAAGGGCTGGGAAACCGACCCCAACGCCTATATCTACTTCACCATCCAGGGCCACGCCTGGGAGCCGATCTGCAAGGCGCTGGGCAAGCCGGAATGGATCGACGATCCGAACTACAGCACCGCCAAGGCACGCCAGCCGCATATCTTCGATATCTTCAAGACCATCGAGGACTGGCTCGCCGACAAGACCAAGTACGAGGCCGTCGACATCCTGCGCAAGTTCGATATCCCGTGCTCGCCGGTACTGTCGATGAAGGAAATCGCCGCCGATCCGTCGCTGCGCGCCAGCGGCAGCATCACCGAAGTTCCGCACAAGGAGCGTGGCACTTACCTGACGGTGGGCAGCCCGATCAAGTTCTCCGACCTGAAGCCGGCGATCACCGGGTCGCCGCTGCTGGGCGAGCATAGCGACGAGGTGCTGGCCGGCCTGGGCTACGGTCCGGACGACATCAAGCGCCTGCGCGAGTCCCAGGTCATCTGACGCCGCACACCGGCACTTGTGCCGGTGCGTACGCCGGGGCCTCGCGTGAGCGGGCTCCGGCGTTTTTGCTTGCAGCGCGCACACCTGCCGCGCTACCTTGATGGCAACACCCCAACACGGCAATGACCGACAACGAGGGAATCCCCATGCCAGACCAGATCGACCACGCGCAACTGGTGACCGCCATCGGCGACGCCATCATCATCTCCGACGCGAAAGGCGCCATCACGCTGTGGAACCCTGCGGCCGAGCGCATGTTCGGCTACAGCCAGGCCGAGGCCATGGGCCAGTCGCTCGACCTGATCATCCCGGAGCGCCTGCGCGGGCGGCATTGGGAGGGCTATGACAAGACCATGGCCACCGGCATCACGCGCTACGGCCATGACCTGCTGAAGGTGCCGGCGGTCGACAAGGACGGCAAGTCGATGTCGATCGCCTTCACCGTGGCGTTGCTAAAGGATGAGGCCGGCGCCATCACTGGCATCGTCGCCGTGATCCGCGACGAGACCGTGCGCTTCCAGGAGGAGCGGGCGTTGAAGAAGCGGATCGTGGAGCTGGAGAGCCAGTTGACATCCTCCCCGGCCTGAAGGCTGGGGCAGGGCGGGGCGCGCTTCAGTCCCGGCGCCGGGTGGCGCGCCGCACCAGCATCGAAGCGAGCGGAAGGGCCAGCCCGAAGGCCAGGTAGACCAGCGCCAGCATGCTTGGCGAGAGCCGGAGCTCGAAGCCCGGAGTGAGGCGGTGCGGCGTGCACTTGAGGTCCACGAAGCAGGCGATCCCCGCGATCGCGAGGCCGCTCAGCACCAGCGCGGGCGCTGCGCGATGCGCCCCCCGGTGCGCCACTGCGCCCTCATAGAAGGCCGCCCAGAACACCGACATCGCATGATGGATCACGTAGCCCAGCACGGTATGCCGGAACGACGGCCGGTTGACGTGCATGGCGCGCTCGCCCCAGATCCAGTGGCTGACCGCATTGACCGGCGCGAAGGCGCTGCCGCAGTCGACGCTGCCGCCGCGGACGAGCATGCCGGTGGACACCAGGCTGGCGCAAGTGCCGGAGATCGCGGCGCGGCGCAGCACGGTGGCCGCATCCACCGCGTACCGGTGCTCGGCGCCGGCGGCTTTATCGGCCCGCATGCCTGCGCCGCAATGCTGACTGGAGGATTCCATGTGATAGCGGGCGAGCGGCGCGTGCCGGCGCCGGTTGCACCCGAAGCGGCCGCATGGCAGCCATGCCGCCCTGACAAGCGAATATCGTGCCGTCGATTGCGGACGGGTAATGGCGTGCCTGATGGTGGCCAGGACCAGCTGACAAAAAAAGGCGAGGTCGCTTGCGCGCCTCGCCTGTAACCGATCTGGACCGCTCAGTTGAGATGGCCGACCGCGCGCAGGTATTCGTTCTTCTTCTCGAAGATCAGCTCGCTCAGGAAGGCGGCGTCATAGGCCGCCAGCAGGTGGGCGTGGTGTTCTTCGATATAGCGGGCCACGCGGGCTTTTTCGCATTCGATCCCGCACAGCCATTCATACATCTCGGCGTCCCAGCGGAAGCGCAGGCCTAGTTCGATAAAGGCGGCGTTGTAGGCGGCGAGCTGGGTTTCTCGCGGGATCGGTTGGTTGTCGGTGCCGACCGTGATGGCAGCGGGGCGGCTTTGCGACTGGGTCTGGTTCATGCTCGTCTCCTTGTGACACGCTGGCGGTGGCGTTGAGACAAGCATAGGGACGGGCATGGATTTACGATAATTAAAGTTTCATTGAGAAACCATAAGCTATCGTTTATGCATGCTGGCGGATCAATCCTTCCACCCCGGTGATCCGCTCGATCAGCGCCGAACCTTCCTCCATCAGAAACTGCTTGAACGCTAGCGCCACTGGCGGCAGCCGCTTGTTCTTGCGGTGCACAACATACCAGTTGAGCATGACCGGGAAGCCCTCGATATCGAGCACCGCCAGCTTGCCGGCCTGCAGCTCCAGCCCGACCGTATGCGCCGACAGGAAGGCGATGCCCATATTGGCGATCACCGCCTGCTTGATGGTCTCGGTGCTCTTGATTTCCATCGCAATACGCATGTTGGATAGGCGCCCGGCAAAGCCTTCCTGCATGGAATTCCAGGTATCCGAGCCTTTCTCGCGCGAAACGAAAGCTTCGTCGGCGAGGCTGGCTAGAGGGATATTGCGCTGCCTGACCAGCGGATGGGTGGGGGCGGCCACGATCACATAGGGATGCGGGGCGAAGACTTCGTTGATGGTATCCATGCCTTCGGGCGGTCGCACCATCACGGCCAGGTCGGTCAGGTTGCCGGCCAGCTGATGCAGCAATTCCTCCCGGTTATGGACGGCAAGGTTCAGCGTCACGCCCTCGTGGCGGTCCATGAACTCGGCCAGCAGCCGCGGGAAGAAATAGTCGCCGGCGCTGATCACCGCCACATTGAGCCGCCCGCCGGAAATGCCCTTGAGCTGGGACATGGCGTCCTCGGCCTCGCGGAACTGCTGGATGATGCTGCGGCTGTAGTGCAGCATTTCATGGCCGGCGGGGGTCAGGTAGATCTTCTTGCCAAGCTGCTCGAAAAGCGGCAACCCGACGTGGTGCTCGAGCTGCCGCACCTGGGTGGAAACCGCCGGCTGCGTCAGGTGCAGCTCCTCGGCGGCACGCGAAAAGCTCATGTGGCGAGCAACGGTTTCAAAGACCTTGAGCTGCCGCAGCGTGGCGTTCTTCATTCCCTCGTTCCGTGCAATATATAAACGATCGTCAATACAAACGATAAAAAACTTTATGCGGTGCTGATCTTAGATTCAAGTAGCATCAATCGTCAGATTTGCATGCCGCAATGTCAGGCGCCAATCTCATCGTGACCAAGGGCCCGCTCTGAAGAGGCCCGGGAGGGCGTCCCGTCCGGGACGCAGCAAACAAGCACCAGGAGACAAAAAAGATGGCGCAATATGAAGCAACGGCCACGTCCGGACATGGCAATGTGAACGGTCGGGGCCTGCAGAACCGTTGGGTGCAGCTCGCAATCGGTGTGGTGTGCATGGGGCTGGTGGCCAACCTGCAGTACGGCTGGACTCTTTTCGTGTCACCGATGGACGCCAAGCATCACTGGGGCGCGTCCGCGATACAAGTAGCGTTTTCCATATTCATCGTGACTGAAACCTGGCTGGTGCCGCTGGAGGGCTGGCTGGTGGACAAGTTCGGCCCGCGGCCGGTGGTGGCCGGCGGGGCGATCTGCGCGGGGCTGGCGTGGGTGATGAATGCGTATGCGACGACGCTGCCGGAGCTGTACGCGGCCGCGGTGATCGCGGGCATCGGCGCGGGCGGCGTCTACGGGACCTGCGTCGGTAACGCGCTGAAGTGGTTCCCGGACAAGCGGGGCCTGGCGGCGGGGCTGACGGCAGCGGGCTTTGGCGCCGGCTCGGCGATCACGGTGATCCCGATCGCCAACATGATCCAGAGCTCGGGCTACGAGAAGGCGTTCCTGACCTTCGGCATCCTGCAGGGCGTGTGCATCTTCGTGCTGGCGCTGCTGCTGGTGAAACCCAAGGCGCCGAAGGGCCTGGTCGCGGCCAAGGCGGTGCTGACCAATTCGGTGGAGTATTCGCCGGGCCAGATGGTGAAGACGCCGGTGTTCTGGCTGATCTATGTGTGCTTCGTCGCGGTGGCCGCCGGCGGGATCATGGCCACGGCGCAGCTGGGCCCGATCGCCAAGGACTACGGCTTTGCGTCGATGCCGGTGACGATGCTCGGCATGACCTTGCCGCTTCTGACCATGACCCTGTCGATCGACAACCTGTGCAACGGCTTCACGCGGCCGTTGTGCGGCTTCCTGTCAGACCGGTTCGGTCGCGAGAACACGATGTTCGTGATCTTCATCGGCGAGGGGCTGGCGTTGCTCGGGCTGATGGAGCTGGGCCACAACCCGTACTGGTTCATGTTCTTCGCGGCGCTGACGTTCCTGTTCTGGGGCGAGATCTTCTCGATCTTCCCGGCGCTGTGTGCGGATACGTTCGGCAGCAAGTTCGCGGCGTCGAATGCCGGCACGCTTTATACGGCGAAGGGCACGGCGGCGATGCTGGTGCCGCTGGCGTCGGTCCTGTCGGCGCAAGGGGGCTGGGAAGCGGTGTTCACGGTGGCGGCGGTGGTGACGATCGCGGCCGGGATCTCGGCCAAGGTATTCCTGGCGCCGATGCGCAGGCGCTTCATCACCGGAAAGGCCGACGGCATACCAGTGTCCGACGCCACATACATGCCCGGCATGCAAAGCAAGGGAGACTAGCCCGCACACGGAGCAAGGAGGATCCCACAAGGGGCGCGCGTCGAGCCAGGCAGCCAGCGCGCCCCCGGCAGCATCGACCTGGCATACCGGCCTGTGCTTGTGCAGGCCATTGCCACGAGAATGACCAACACCAACGATGGCTGCGCACAGCCACGATCCACCAAGGAGACTGCCGTGACCGGACTGAACGGAACGGTGCTTGCACCCCGATGCCTCGCCACCCCCCACGCCACGCTTGCTGACTCGCCTCGCACCCGCGATGCCGGTGCCCGCCACGGAGCGCAGTCATGAATATCTCGCTGCCACAACTGAAAGCCTTCGCCGCGGTCGCGCGGCACAAGAGCTTTACGCGCGCGGCCGCTGAACTGGGCCTGACGCAGTCCGCGGTCAGCCGCAGCGTGCGCGAGCTGGAAGAGGAGATCGACCAGCGCCTGTTCGACCGCACCACGCGCCAGGTGGAACTGACCGACGCCGGCCAGCACCTGTCGCAGCGCATCTGCCACCTGATCGAGGAAGTGGAGCAGACCCTGCGCGACAGCCAGAGCGCCAGCCGTCCGTGCCAGGGCCTGGTGCAGATCGCCTCGGACCCGGTGCTCAGCTCGATGTCGCTGCCCGCGTGGCTGGCCGGCTGCCGGCAGGCGTGGCCCGCGATTGCCATCCACCTGAAGGACCGCTCGCAGGAATCGGTGCTGCAAAGCGTGCGCAGCGGCGAGGTGGATTTCGGCATTTCCACCGACCCCAGGGCGGGCGACGACCTCTATTGCGAACCGCTGTGCATCGACCCCTATCACGCCGTGCTGCCGGCCCAGCATCCGCTGGCATTGCGTGACTCGGTAGGGTGGGGCGACCTGAGCGACGCCAACGTGCTGACGCTGGACCAGCAGTGCGGCATGCAGCCGGCGGTGGAGAAGGCGTTCAGCAACTACCACGTGCGCGCGGGCTCGCTGCAGTTGCTCGGGCACTTTGCCGCGGTCTTCAGCATGGTGGCGCTGGGGCTGGGGATCGGCGTGGTGCCGTCGCGCGCGCAGGCGGCAGGCATGAACCCGGCAGCGGTGATGCGGCCGCTAAGGCCGCAGGTGACCTCGACCGTCATGCTGGTGCGCCGCAAGAGCCGGTCGCTGAAGCCCAACGCGGCGGCGATCTGGGACGCTTTGCGCGGTTTTGAGTACAAGGAGTCATCCACGGCACGCCGTGAAAACACCCTGGTGTGATCGACGCTGATCGTCCGCCTGAATCTGTTGGATTCATGCAAAACTTTCTCTGATATATTACATACAGGATATTTACACATACTGCGGCGCACCATATAATGAAAACTCCTGATCACAACGCTACTGGAGTTTTCAAATGGAAGTCGCTCTTCTCTTCGTCCTTGGCCTGGCTCTTATCGCTGGCGGCGTCAGCATGACCATCATGCTGGCAACCCGCTTGCCGGTGGAAGTCCTGGCGACCGCGCAGGAACATGGTCGCTTTGCCGGCCTGGGTTCGAACCAGGAAAGCAATGGCGTGGGCCGTGCCCGCCCGTCGCGCATCGTGCCCGCTGCCGGCGAACTGGCATACGCCTGATGCGCGCCGGCAAGGCCGTGCGCCCGCGGGCGTCAAACGGTTAAAACCGCGGCCGCGCAGGCACGCAGGACGCACCGTTCCTGCCTGCGGCAAAGCCACGCAAGGGCTGTAGCGGCCGGCATCCCTTGTAGCAGTACCCACGGTGCGATTTCCCTGGTTGCCGCACGAGCCGGCAGGCAGGGCAGGGTTCCTTGCGAACCAGCGGCCGCCATCCCCCTCCAGCACGCTGCAAGCCGTCCCGCTACATGGACGCCCGCAGGTGTTCGTTTCACGCGCTCTGGCAGCCTCTCTGCCGGCCCAGCCCGCTTCCTCCCCAAGCATTTTCCGCATGATTCCGACGCTGTCCATGCGCTTCATGTCTTGATTGTATTGAACTAGGGACTTTCCCGAACTGGCCTTTTCCCCGATTTTCGCGAGGTCCGATCCCCGGCATTCTGGAGGCCGCCATGCGCCGGCGGATTGATGCGGCGGCACATGCCAACTGCTTGATTTCCAAGAACTCTTGATGCTTTCGGACGCGCTATTGATGCGGCGAGCGCACCGGTCGCGCTGCAGCATCGGCCAGAAAGGCGTCGATCACGGCCACCTCATGCTGCAGGGCCGCAGAGAAGTCGCTTGACTTGGTTGATATATCACATACCGTATAGCACTAGAACGGCTAAGCTGTTCGAGACCGAGAGTCACGCAGAGGCGTCACAAGGCGCCCAACCTTCCACCTTGGCGGCATGCCGCTAATAGGAGACATCAATGGAACTGCAGCAGAGGGAGTCCACGTCGCGCTTTGCGTCGCCGTGGGTGCAATTGGTCTTCGGCGTGATCTGCATGGCGATGATCGCCAACATGCAGTACGGCTGGACGCTGTTCGTCAATCCGATCGATGACAAGTACCACTGGGGCCGCACGGCGATCCAGGTGGCCTTCACGATCTTCGTTGTTACGGAAACCTGGCTGGTGCCGATCGAGGGCTACCTGGTCGACAAATACGGCCCGCGCCCGGTAGTGGTGGGCGGTGGCCTGCTGTGCGCAATTGCCTGGGCCCTGAACTCGGTGGCGTCCTCGCTGCCGATGCTGTACTTCGCCGCGGCCATCGGCGGTATCGGTGCCGGCGCCGTGTATGGCACCTGCGTGGGCAACGCGCTCAAGTGGTTCCCGAATCGCCGGGGGTTGGCGGCGGGGATTACCGCGGCGGGCTTCGGTGCGGGCTCCGCGATGACGGTGGTGCCCATCGCCAACATGATCAAGTCCTCGGGCTATGAAGCCACGTTCCTGTGGTTCGGCCTCGGCCAGGGCCTGATCGTGTTCCTGCTGGGCATGGCCCTGTACCCGCCGTCGGCCAAGATCCTGAGCGACGTCAAGTCGACGCTGAAGGCTGCCGCGACCTACAACGCCACGCCGCGCCAGGTACTGAAGTCGCCGATCTTCTGGATCATGTATGGCATGTTCGTGATGATGGCCGCCGGCGGCCTGATGGCTACCGCGCAGCTTGGCCCGATCGCTAAGGACTTCGGCCTGCACGATTCGCCGGTGTCGATCCTCGGCCTGACGCTGCCCGCGCTGACCTTCGCGCTGACCATCGACCGCGTGCTCAACGGCCTGACCCGACCGTTCTTCGGCTGGATCTCGGACCATATCGGCCGCGAGCGCACCATGTTCTTCGCCTTCGCGGTGGAAGCCGTGGGTATCCTGTTGCTGTCCAAGTATGGCCACAACCCGGTTGCCTTCGTGGTCCTGACGGGCGTGGTGTTCTTTGCCTGGGGTGAGATCTACAGCCTGTTCCCGGCTACCTGCGGCGATACCTTCGGTCCGAAGTTCGCCGCCACCAACGCCGGCTTGCTGTACACCGCCAAGGGCACGGCCGCGCTGCTGGTGCCGTTCTCCAGCGTGATCACGGCCGCCACCGGCGACTGGCATGCGGTGTTCATGCTCGCCTCCGGCATGGCGGCACTGTCCGCGATCCTGGCGCTGTTCGTGCTCAAGCCGATGCGCGAAGCCCATGCCCGCAAGTATGTGCATGCCAATACCTCGGCGCCGATGGGCTACCGCGCCGTACCGGAAGACCTGACCTGATGAAGAAAGCAGTGCGGCGCCCCGGCGCCGGCATCACCCGGGGCGAGGCGGCTGCGATGCCTGCACAGCCGCCTCGCCCGGTAGCACAATATGACAACAACAAAACACGACAGGAGGGCCGCCCGCCGGGCGCCTTCCTGATCGCGCATCCGAACCCCACAAAGAGAATCCAGGCACCGCCATGAACCAGGTTGTCATCCCCCTCGAGGCGACGGGACTCGGCCGGCAGCGCAAGCGCCGCCAGCCCAAGGGCCGGCAGGTCGACCCGGCCGCGCTGGCCGAAGTGCGCGTGGCGCTGGGCGACATGCCCCGCCGGCGCGACCTGCTGATCGAACACCTGCACTGCATCAACGACCGCTACGGCCAGCTCGCGATGCCGCACCTGGTGGCGCTGGCCAGCGAACTGCGCCTGTCGATGACGGAGGTGTATGAGGTCGCGACCTTCTATCACCACTTCGACGTGGTGCGCGAGGACGCCGACGGCGAGATCGCACCGCCGCCCGCGCTCACCGTGCGCGTGTGCGAAGGCATTGCCTGCGAACTGGCGGGCGCGCAGGCGCTGATCGACAAGCTGCCGGCGCTGCTGGGCACCGAGGTTCGCGTCGTCGCGGCACCGTGCATCGGCCGCTGCGAGAAGGCGCCCGCGGCGCTGGTCGGCCAGCATCCGGTCGACGGCGCGACTGCCGAGGCCATCGATGCAGCAGTGCAAGCCAGGGCCGTGCGCCACGAGCCCGAACCCTATATCGACTACGACGCCTATCGCAAAGGCGGCGGCTATGCCTTGCTGAAGTCGCTCGCCGCAGGCGACCTGGACCCCGCCGCCGTGCTCTGCACGATGGAGGACTCCGGCCTGCGCGGCCTGGGCGGCGCGGGCTTCCCGACCGGGCGCAAATGGCGCATCGTGCAGAACGAGCCCGCGCCCCGGCTGATGGCCGTCAATATCGACGAGGGCGAGCCCGGCACCTTCAAGGACCGCGTCTACCTGGAGCGCGATCCGCACCGTTTCCTGGAAGGCATGCTGATCGCTGCGACCGTGGTCAACGTGTCAGCGATCTATATCTACCTGCGCGACGAGTACGCGGGCTGCCGCGCGCTGCTGGCCGAAGAACTGCGCCGGCTGCACGAACATCCGCCAATCCCCGGCCTGCCAAGGATCGAACTGCGCCGCGGCGCAGGTGCATATATCTGCGGCGAAGAATCGGCCATGATCGAGTCGATCGAAGGCAAGCGCGGCATGCCGCGGCTGCGCCCGCCGTATGTGGCGCAGGTGGGCCTGTTCGGCCGGCCCACGCTGGAGCACAACTTCGAGACCCTGTACTGGGTGCGCGACATCATCGAGAAGGGCGCCGAGTGGTTCGCCTCGCAGGGGCGCAATGGCCGCAAGGGGCTGCGTTCGTTCTCGGTCTCCGGCCGTGTGAAACGGCCTGGCGTACATCTCGCGCCAGCGGGCATTACCGTGCGCGAACTGATCGACGAATACTGCGGAGGCATGCTCGATGGCCACGAGTTCTACGCTTACCTGCCGGGAGGCGCCTCGGGCGGCATCCTGCCAGCATCGATGGGCAATATCCCGCTGGATTTCGACACGCTGCAGCCCTACGGCTGCTTTATCGGCTCGGCCGCGGTGGTTATCCTGTCCGACCAGGACAGCGCCACGCAGGCAGCGCGCAACCTGATGCACTTCTTCAAGCACGAGTCCTGCGGGCAATGCACACCGTGCCGCACCGGCACCGCCAAGGCGCTCGACCTGATCCGCCAGCCGAAGTGGGACCTGTCGGCGCTGGATGACCTGTCCGCGGTGATGCGCGATGCATCGATCTGCGGGCTGGGGCAGGCCGCGCCCAATCCGGTCGACTGCGTGATCAAGTACTTCCCGCACGAACTGGCCTGAGAGACTGAAATGAATGCACTGACCCGCGCCGAACGCGCGCTTGTCGAATCCGCCGAGCCAGCTGTCACCTTCACGCTCAATGGCCGCGAAGTATCCGCGCAGCCCGGCGAGAGCCTGCTCAAGGTGGCCCAGCGCGAAGGCTTCGATATCCCGCACCTGTGCTACAAGGACGGCCTCGAACCCGCCGGCAACTGCCGCGCCTGCATGGTCGAAATCAAGGGCGAGCGCGTGCTGGCCCCTTCCTGCTGCCGCTATCCCGCCGAGGGCATGCAGGTGCAGACCGAGTCCGAGCGCGCCCGCCGCGCCCAGCGCACCGTGCTGGAACTGCTGCAGTCGGACATGCCGGAAACCGACTACACCCGCAACAATGAGCTCGACCAGTGGGCCGCGAAGCTGGAGATCGGCAAGCCCCGCTTTGCGCCGCGCGAACGCGTGGCGGCGGACCTGTCGCACCCGGCCATCGCCGTCAACCTGGATGCCTGCATCCAGTGCACCCGCTGCGTGCGCGCCTGCCGCGACGAGCAGGTCAACGACGTGATCGGCCTGGCGCTGCGCGGCGACGAAGCCCGGATCGTGTTCGACATGGACGACCCGATGGGCGCCTCCACCTGCGTGGCCTGCGGCGAATGCGTGCAGGCTTGCCCGACCGGCGCGCTGATGCCCGCGCGCGACGCGGCGCTGGCGGTGCCCGACAAGCAGGTGGACTCGGTCTGCCCGTATTGCGGCGTGGGCTGCCAGCTCACCTACAACGTCAAGGACAACCGCATCCTGTTCGTGGAAGGGCGCGACGGCCCGGCCAACCACCAGCGGCTGTGCGTAAAGGGCCGTTATGGCTTCGACTACGTACAGCACCCGCAGCGGCTGACGGTGCCGCTGGTGCGCCGCGAAGGCGTGCCCAAGCGCGGCGATTTCGTCATGGACCCGGACCACGTGATGGATGTGTTCCGCGAAGCCACCTGGGAAGAGGCGCTGGCGCTGGCCGGCGGCAAGCTCGTGCAGATCCGCGACACGCACGGCAAGCGCGCGCTGGCTGGGTTTGGCTCGGCCAAGGGCAGCAATGAAGAGGCCTACCTGTTCCAGAAACTGGTGCGCACCGGGTTTGGCAGCAACAACGTCGACCACTGCACGCGGCTGTGCCATGCCTCGTCGGTGGCGGCGTTGCTGGAGGGCATCGGCTCGGGCGCGGTCTCGAACCCGGTGATGGACGTCGACAGGGCCGAGGTCGTGATCGTGATCGGCGCCAACCCGAGCGTGAACCACCCGGTGGCGGCGAGCTGGATCAAGAACGCGGTAAAGAACGGCACCAAGCTGATCGTGGCCGATCCGCGCCGCTCCGACCTGGCGCGCTTTGCGCACCGCTTCCTGCAGTTCAAGCCCGATGCCGACGTGGCGCTGCTCAACGCAATGATGCATGTGATCGTCGCCGAGGGCCTGGTGGACAAGGACTTCATCGACCAGCGCACCATCGGCTTCGACGAGCTGCAGCGCAACGTGGCAGCCTACAGCCCGGAACTGATGGCGCCGGTGTGCGGCATCGAGGCCGAGACCATCCGTGAAGTCGCGCGGCTCTATGCGACCTCGAAGGCGTCGATGATCCTGTGGGGCATGGGCGTGTCGCAGCACGTGCACGGCACCGACAACGCGCGCTGCCTGATCGCGCTGGCGCTGATGACCGGCCAGATCGGCCGCCCCGGCACCGGCCTGCATCCGCTGCGCGGGCAGAACAACGTGCAGGGCGCGTCCGACGCGGGCCTGATCCCGATGATGTATCCCGACTACCGCCGCGTGGACGATCCGTCCGCAATCGAAAGCTTCGAGGCCCTGTGGGGCATGCCGCTGGACCGTCAGCCGGGCCTGACCGTGGTCGAGGTGATGCAGGCGATCGAGCGCGGCGAGGTGCGCGGCATGTACATCATGGGCGAGAACCCGGCGATGTCAGACCCCGATGCCGAGCACGCGCGCGAGGCGCTGGCCTCGCTCGACCACCTGGTGGTGCAGGACATCTTCCTGACGGAAACCGCGTACCTGGCCGATGTAGTGCTGCCGGCCTCGGCCTTCCCGGAGAAGACCGGCACCTTCACCAACACCGACCGCACCGTGCAGCTCGGCCGCCAGGCGCTCAACCCGCCGGGACACGCGCGCCAGGACCTGTGGATCATCCAGCAGATGGCGGCGCAGCTCGGGCTGGACTGGCATTACGACAGCGTGGCGGACGTGTTCGACGAGATGCGCAAGGCCATGCCCAGCATCGGCGGCGTGACCTGGGAGCGGCTGGAACGCGAGCACGCCGTGACCTATCCGTGCACGGAAGAGGGCGATCCGGGCGAGCCGGTGATCTTTACCGACAGCTTCCCGACCGCCAGCGGGCGCGGGCGCTTCGTGCCGGCCGATATCATCCCCGCGGCCGAGCGGCCCGATGCCGACTACCCGATGGTGCTGATCACCGGCCGCCAGCTCGAGCATTGGCACACCGGCAGCATGACGCGGCGCGCCGGGGTGCTGGACGCGATCGAGCCGGACCCGGTGGCGCTGGTGCATCCGCTGGACCTGGATGCGCTCGGCGGCAAGCCCGGCGACGTGGTCACGCTGTCGTCGCGGCGCGGCGAGGTCATGCTCTATGCGCGGGCCGATGCCGGAACGCCGCGGGGCGCCGTGTTCGTGCCGTTCTGCTACTACGAGGCCGCTATCAACAAACTGACCAATTCTGCGCTGGATCCCTTCGGCAAGATCCCGGAGTTCAAGTACTGCGCGGTGAAGATGGCGCTGGGTGGGGAGGCGCCGATGCAGTCGAGCTACGGCGGGGGGCAGATCCTGGCCGTATAGCAGTTGCCGCGACAAACAGCAGGGCCGTTCTGCGCCGGTGGCGCAGGCGGCCCTTTTTTTAATGGCGCCGATTTTCCTGGTTTCCGGGAAATTGATTGCCGGAGTTTCCGGCTAATCAAATTAATCCAGACGAGCTACGCTTGAGTTCATCCCCCGACTCATTCAGGAGCCCCGCCATGAAAGCCATCGGCCTGACCGAATACCTGCCCATCTCCGACCCGCGCTCCCTGCAGGACGTGGAGATTGACAAGCCCACCCCCACCGGCCACGACCTGCTGGTCAAGATTGAAGCCATCTCCGTCAACCCTGTCGACACCAAGATGCGCGCACCCAAGCCGCAGGTCGAGCCCGCGCCGCGTGTGCTCGGCTGGGACGCGGCCGGCACGGTGGCGGCGGTCGGTCCGGACGTGACGCTGTTCAAGGTTGGCGATCCGGTCTACTACGCCGGCAGCATCACCCGGCCCGGCACCAATGCCGAATACCACCTGGTCGACGAGCGCATCGTCGGCCACAAGCCGGCCTCGCTCGATTTCGCCAACGCGGCCGCGCTGCCGCTGACGGCGATTACCGCGTGGGAGGGGCTGTTCGATCGCCTTGGCATTTCACCCAAGGGCGAGGACGCGGGCCGTTCCGTGCTGATCATCGGCGGCGCCGGTGGCGTGGGCTCGATCGGCATCCAGCTGGCCAAGGTGCTGGCCGGGATGACCGTGATCGCCACCGCGTCGCGGCCCGAGTCGCAGGAATGGTGCCGCCGGCTCGGCGCTGACCATACGGTTGATCATCGTGGCGACCTGCCGGCACAGTTGAAGTCGCTTGGATTTGCCGAGGTCGACTACATTCTCTGCTTCAACGATATCGACGGCCATTTCCTGGCGATGACCGAACTGGTCGCACCCCAGGGCAAGATCTGCACCATTGTCTCGAATGCGCGGCCGCTGCCGGTGGAACTGCTCAAGAACAAGAGCGCCACCTTCGTCTGGGAATTCATGTTCACGCGCGCCATGTTCATCACGCCGGACATGATCGCGCAGCACCGGTTGCTCAATGAGGTGGCGCGGCTGGTCGATGCTGGCCGGCTGCACACCACGCTGGGCGAGAACCTGGGCCGCATCAATGCCGAGAACCTGCGGCGCGCTCACGCGATGCTGGAGGGCGGGCGCACCATCGGCAAGCTGGTGCTGGAAGGATTCTGAGCCGGCGCTCGGCAAACAACAAAGCGCCCGCCGGGACCCGGCGGGCGTTGTTACTTTCTGAAGCAGGGTTCAGCCCATCTTGCCGAGGATGCCCTCCATCTCGTCGGTATTGAAGGCGCGCAGGGTCTCCGTGCGCACGTTCCCCAGCGAGCCGATGGTCAGTCCGAAGGCGGTCATGCTGGCGTCGTCCGGCGCCTCGATGGTAAGCACGATGTCGTATTCGCCCAGTGTCCAGTAGATGTCCTTCATCTCCACGCCGAAGCGCGCACCCATCTCGCGCACGGCGGCGGCGCGCTTGGTGGTGTCCTTGACGGCGCGTATGCCCTGGTCGGTGAAGCTGGCTAGCACGATGTAACGGGTCATGGCGGGATCTCCTGTTTAGATGGATCGGACGCCGTCCCGGCGATGCGCACGGCACGAATCGCGGCAATCGACCGGGGCAGTGGTTCAGGGCTTCGGAGCGTGGGGAGGCGTGAATGGCATGGCGCCTCGCCGGGCATGCACCCGGGTGTCTGAGCAACTGCGTACTAACGCATATTGCGCGCCAGTCGGCACGGCAGGCCGGATTGCGGGCAGCGGCCGCACAGCGGGCGGTTGCAGCGGGCCGGTGTGTATCAGGTGCGATACCGCGTGTGGTCAGTCCTGTGGACTGGCACCCTCTGCGCTGTCGGGTGTGTCGAGCTCCCGCATGTTGTCCAGCAGCTTGAGCAGGTAGTGCAGCGTGTGGGTAAGGTCATTGGTCGAGAACCCATCCAGCGCCCGCTCGTAATAGTCGCGAATCTTGGGCTGTGCCTGGTGCAGCCAGACCTCGCGGCCCGGCTCGCTCATCCGCACCAGCCGCGAGCGGCGGTCGCGCCCGTCCGGCGCCAGCGTCACGTGGCCGTCGCGTTCCATCCGGCTGACCAGCCCCGACAGGTTCTGCCGGCTCACCATCAGGTAGCGGGCCAGGTCGCCGACGCTCATGCCATCGGCGGCCTCCGGGCGCGATAGGGCGCCGAGCACAGCCCACTGCTGCGTGGTCAGGCCTTCCGCCTCAACCGCTCGTGACCCCGTTTTATGCAACATGTTTGCACATTGGTAGAGCCGAAAGAACAGCCGATTGGCCAGTTCCATGCGTGCATTTGTCGGGAGTTCTCCTCCCGTGTCGGGGTTAACCATAGTCATTTCCATAGGATTGGCGCCTTGCGCGGACTGCGGGTGCCTTCTATTATAGGTAAACATATTTACCTATTTAGCGACGCAAGTGTCGGCGGCATCGCCGGCACGATAGCACCAGAACCCTGAAAGGAGAATGCTGTGCAAGGACTCGTAGGCAAGACGGTCATCGTGACCGGTGGTGGTGGCGGCATTGGCAGCGCAACTTGTTTGCGCTTTGCGCGGGCAGGGGCGGCGGTCGGCGTGCTCGACCTGAACCCGGAGGCCGGCGAACGCGTGGCCGCGCAGATCCGCGAGGCCGGCGGCCGCGCGCTGGCAATGCGTTGCGATATCACCGACCGCGCCAGCGTCGATGCCGCGGTCGCCGCGGTGGAGCGGGAGCTGGGCCCGGTGGATGTGCTGGTCAACAACGCCGGTTGGGATGTGTTCCGTCCCTTTATCAAGACCGAGCCCGCGCAATGGGAGCGGCTGATCGCCATCAACCTGACCGGCGCGCTGCACATGCACCACGCGGTGCTGCCCGGCATGGTCGAGCGCAAGCGCGGGCGCATCGTCAATATCGCCTCCGATGCCGCGCGGGTGGGCTCGTCCGGCGAAGCGGTCTATGCCGCGTGCAAGGGCGGGCTGGTGTCGTTCTCCAAGACCATCGCGCGCGAGCATGCGCGCCACGGCATCACCGTCAACGTGGTGTGCCCGGGGCCGACCGAGACCGCGCTGTTCGAGGACTACAAGCAGGGTGCGGGCAACCCCGAGAAGCTGATGGAAGCCTTCACCCGCTCGATCCCGCTGGGCCGCATCGGCCAGCCCGACGACCTGCCCGGCGCGGTGCTGTTCTTCGCCGGCGACGACGCCGCCTTTATCACCGGCCAGGTGCTGAGCGTGTCGGGCGGCCTGACCATGAACGGCTGAGCGCTGTTCAAGCAAGACAACGAGACAACGGAGACCACCATGCAATATGAAGACATCTTGTACGAAGTGCGCAACGGCGCCGCCTGGATCATCATCAACCGCCCGGAAAAGATGAACGCCTTCCGCGGCCGCACCTGCGACGAGCTGATCCACGCCATCAACCGCGCCGGCTATGACCGCGAAATCGGCGCCATCGTGCTGGCCGGTGCCGGCGACAAGGCCTTCTGCACCGGCGGCGACCAGTCCGCGCACGAGGGCCAGTACGACGGCCGCGGCACCATCGGCCTGCCGATGGAAGAACTGCACAACGCCATCCGCGACGTGCCCAAGCCGGTGATCGCGCGCGTGCAGGGCTATGCCGTCGGCGGCGGCAACGTGCTGTGCACGATCTGCGATTTCACCATCGCGTCGGACAAGGCCGTGTTCGGGCAGGTGGGGCCGAAGGTCGGCTCGGTCGACCCGGGCTACGGCACCGCGTTCCTGGCGCGTGTGGTGGGCGAGAAGAAGGCGCGCGAGATCTGGTACCTGTGCCGCCGCTATCCGGCTGCGGAAGCGTTGGCGATGGGGCTGGTCAATGCGGTGGTGCCGCACGAGCAGCTCGATGCCGAAGTGCAGAAGTGGTGCGACGAAATCATGGAGAAGAGCCCCACCGCGATCGCCATCGCCAAGCGCTCCTTCAATCTCGATACCGCGCACCAGAGCGGCATCGCCGGCATGGGCATGTACGCGCTCAAGCTCTATTACGACACCGAGGAATCGCGCGAGGGCGTGCGCGCCTTCCAGGAAAAGCGCAAGCCCGAGTTCCGCAAGTACGCCAAGTAAGCCGTGCCGTCCGAACGAGCGGAGACCACCATGAATCCCTACCTTGACGAAGACCTGACGGCGCTGGCCGAGCACGCACGCCGCTTTGCCGATGCGCGCGTGGCGCCCGGCTACCTGGAGCGCGACCGCACCCGCGTGCTGGACCGCGCGCTGATGCGCGAAATGGGCGAGATAGGCTTTATCGCGCCCGAACTGCCGGAACAGTATGGCGGGCAGGGCATGGGCTCGCTGGCCGCCGGCGTGATCCATGAAGCCGTGGCGCGCGCCGACCTGAGCCTGTCGTACATTAACCTGCTGGCCTCGCTCAACGGCCAGATCCTGGCGCACCATGCGCGGCCGGAAATCGCCGAGCCGTGGCTGCAGCGCCTGACGCGCGGCGAGGCGCTGCTGGCGATCGCACTGACCGAGCCGCGCGGCGGCTCCGACGCGGCCAGCCTGCGCCTGCGCATGGAGCGCGATGGCGACGTCTACGTGCTCAACGGCGAGAAGACCTCGATCTCCGCCGCCGACCAGGCCGATGCCGCGGTGGTCTTCGCCCGCAGCGGTACGGTCGAGTCCGGCGCGCGCGGCGTCTCGGCCCTGCTGGTGCCGATGGACCTGCCGGGCATCACGCGCAACCGCTTCGACTGCCACGGCCAGCGCGCCATCGGGCGCGGCTCGATCTTCTTCGAGAACGTGCGCGTGCCAGTCAGCCACCTGCTCGGCAAGGAGGGGGAGGGATTCGTGCAGGTGATGCAGGGCTTCGACTTCTCGCGCGCGCTGATCGGCCTGCAGGTGCTGGCGGTGGCGCAGGCCGCGCTGGACGAGACCTGGGGCTATGTGGCGGAGCGCCAGGCCTTCGGCAAGCCGCTGTCGGCCTTCCAGGGCGTGTCGCACCCCCTGGCCGATTTCGAGACCCAGGTGCAGGGCGCGCGCCTGCTGTGCCTGCAGACGCTGTGGCTCAAGGACCGTGACTTGCCGCACACCGCCGAGGCGGCGATGTGCAAGTGGTGGGCGCCCAAGCTGGCGTACGACGTGGTGCACCAGTGCCTGCTGTCGTTCGGCCACGGCGGTTATGACCGCGGCGTAATGGAGCAGCGCCTGCGCGACGTACTCGGCTTCCAGATCGGCGACGGCACGGCCCAGATCATGAAGACCATCATCGCCCGCACGCGCGCGGGGCGCGAAGCGGTACCGGCCTGACGCAGCGACACGACCGCCCGAGCCATCCGATAGAGAGGAGACACCCATGGACTTCGACGCCGTACTGATTGCGCCGCGCCGTGCCGCCAGCATTGCCGCCGGGCACTGGCATGACCGCACCGTCAACGACTATCTCACCGCCTGCCTGCGCGACCGGCCCGACGCTGCCGCGCTGACGGCGGTGAGCATCGACAGCGGGAGCGTGATACGCTTCACCTGGCGCGAACTGGCCCGGATGGCCGACCGGGTGGCGGTGGGACTCAGCCGTCTCGGCATCGGCGCGCAGGACGTGGTGTCCTGCCAGCTCCCGAACGGCTGGCACCTGACCGTACTGTATCTCGCCTGCGCGCGGCTGGGCGCGGTGCTCAACCCGCTGATGCCGATCTTCCGTGAGCGCGAGCTGTCGTTCATGCTGGCGCATGCGCAATGCAAGGTGGCGGTGGTGCCGCAGGTGTTCCGCGGCTTCGGCCATGCGCAGATGCTGCGGGGTTTGCGCGAGGCCTTGCCGGCGCTGCGCCATATCGTCGTTACCGGCGGCGATGGCGCGGACAGCTTTGACGCGCTGCTGAGCGGTCCCGCCTGGGAAGATGAGCCCGATGCCGCCAACATCCTGCTGCGCAGCCGCCCCGGCCCGGACGATGTCACCCAGCTGATCTACACCTCCGGCACCACCGGCGAGCCCAAGGGCGTGATGCATAGCGCCAACACGCTGTTCTCCAACATCGTCGCCTATGCCGAACGGCTGCGCCTGACCGGCGACGATGTGGTGCTGATGGCCTCGCCGATGGCGCACCAGACCGGCTTCATGTATGGACTGCTGACGCCGGTGCTGCTGGGCGCGCATGCGGTGCTGCAAGACATCTGGGACCCCGCGCGCGCCGCCGCGCTGATTCGCGACGAGCGCGTGACCTTCACCATGGGTTCGACGCCGTTCCTGACCGACCTGGCGCGCGTGGTGGCGGCGTCCGGCACGCCAGTCCCCAGCCTTCGCACCTTCCTGTGCGCGGGCGCGCCGATTCCCGGCGCGCTGGTCGAACGCGCGCGCGCGGCGCTCGGCGCGAGGATCGTGTCGGCCTGGGGCATGACGGAGAACGGCGCGGTCACCACCACGCTGCCGGATGACAGCGACGAACTCGCTTCGACCACCGACGGCTGCCCGCTGCCAGGCGTCGAAGTTCGAATCGTGGACGGCACCGACGCCGACGTGCCGCCCGGCGAAACCGGCCGCCTGCTGGTGCGCGCCTGTTCCAACTTCGGCGGCTACCTGAAGCGCCCGCAACTCAACGGCACCGATGCCGACGGCTGGTTCGACACCGGCGATCTCGCGCGGCTGGATGCCAACGGCTACCTGCGCATCGCGGGGCGCAGCAAGGACGTGATCATTCGCGGCGGCGAGAACATCCCCGTGCTGGAGGTCGAGACCCTGCTGTACCGCCATCCCGCGGTCTCGCAGGTGGCCATCGTCGCCTATCCCGACGAGCGCCTGGGCGAACGCGCCTGCGCCTTCGTCGTGCCGCGCGCCGGCCAGCGGTTCGACCAGGCGGCGATGGTGGACTGGCTCAAGGCGCAGAAAATGGCGCTGCAGTACATCCCCGAGAAGCTCGTGGTGCAGGACGCCTTGCCGGCCACGCCCGCCGGGAAGATCCAGAAATTCCGGCTGCGCGAGATGCTGCGCGGCGACGCGCCCTGAAGCTGGCTCCGCGGTGGCCACGGCCACCGCGGAATGGCGCGCAAGCGCTCAGCGGCATTGCTTGTGCGCCGCGCCGACCGCCTCGCCGAACAACTCCGCCACCAGGTCGATTTCGGTCTCGCCGATGACCAGCGGTGGCAGGAAGCGCACCGTCGCGCCGTGGCGCCCGCCCAGTCCGACGATCAGCCCGCGCTGCAGGCATTCGCGTTGCACCGTGTGCGCGAAGGTGCCGTCGGCGGGGTAGGCGCCCACCGCGTCGGCCTCGGCACGTTCGTCGATCAGTTCCACCCCGATCATCAGGCCGCGCCCGCGCACTTCGCCGATCGCGGGGCACGCGGTATGCAACTGCCGCAGCCGCGTGGCGAGGCGCTGCCCCATGGTCTCGGCATGGGCGACGATGCCCTGCGCGACCAGGGTGCGGATGGTGGCGGAGCCCGCCGCCATCGCCAGCTGGTTGCCGCGGAAGGTGCCGGCGTGGGCGCCCGCTGCCACGCGTCAAGCGCGCTGTCGTAGATCACCACCGACATCGGCAAGCCTCCGCCAATCGCCTTGGAAAGGACCAGCACGTCCGGCACGATGCCGGCATGCTCGAACGCACATGCGCCCGGTGCGGCCCAGCCCGGTCTGCACGCGCGCGCACGCTGGGGCGGGGCGGCCGCTCGCGCTGGCGCGCGGCCATCTTGCGGTGGCCGGCGTCGACATTGTGCTGCTGATGACGGGTGGGCTGGCGCTGGCGGCGGCGCGCCGGCTGCGGCGCGTCGATGCGGCACGCCAGGCCCGGATCGCTGCTGCCAGCGGGCAGACGCTAGAGGAGATGGACCGTGCCAATCACGCTTGAACACTTGCTGTGGCTGGGCCTGGCGCTGTGCGCCTACAGCGCCTTCGTGCTGTTCGCCTGCGCCACGGAGCGGCACTGGACCGGACTGTCGGGCAGGGCGGCGACCTGCCGGACAGCCGCCGGCGGCGCCTGCGGCTCGCGGCCTGGGCACTGGTGACGCTTGGCGCCGTGGCCGCGCTGGCGGGCAACCGCACCGGCTTTGGCGTGCTGCTGTGCGCGCTGGCGATGAGGATGGGGGCGTTGGCGGTGTCGTTCACGCTGACCTGGCGGTGCGGCTTTCTGCAGGCAATCGCACTCGGGCTGCTGGCGGTCTTGCGCATCTGAGGCATGCGCCCTTCGGGGCGCATGCATTTCGCCGGAAAACGCAATTAACCGCCAGGCATTACACGCGACCACATTCGCGCAGGCGCGCCAAAACTGGCAAAGCGAGGGGTGTTGTTCATCGAGTGGGTATCCCGGGGCAACTGGCAGACACGACGCACCGTGTGGCACCAGTCGCGAAAAACCGCCCCGGTCCCAGCCAGCCGCAGCCGGATATCACCGGCCGGCGCCGGTATAGCCACGGCCATGCGGCGCAAGCAAGCGCCGCAGCCACTGCCGCCACGCGCCTGCCGCTTGCCCGGCGCCTTGCCGGCACCGCGTCACTTGCAGCGATGCCGTGGTGACCGCATATAGCTCGATATGGCCGCTGTCTGACAACGTAAAGGACTCGCTCGCCGTCAGCGCCGTGTCCTTGGGGTCGCCGTCACGGATCAGCCAGAGCTCGCCTGCGGTGCAGCGCACGGCGACGTGTTCGCCGGGGTCCGCCACCAACCGCAGCGAACTGCGCGCGGGCAGGGTGGCGGTCATGTCGTTGCTTACCAGGAACATGATGGTCTCCAGGTTCAGTCGACGGCCAGGCCGTGCAGCGCGGGCGCGATCACGGCGCGCGCGGGCGCAGCGGCGGGGCGGATGAAGTCCGCGATCTGCCGGATCACGGCCGGGTCCTGCAGGATGCGGCGATGGCCCAGCCCCGTGGTGGTGGCCAGTTGCGCGCCGGGCCATGCGCCGGCGATGGCGGCGCCGTCTTCCCAGCGCACTTCCTTGTCGTCGCGGTCATGGATCACCAGCGCCGGCGGTACTGGCCGGGTACGGCCGACATCCAGCACGTTGAACGCCGACCACGGCATGCCCAGCCAGCGCTCGCTCTGCCGCTGCATGCGCGCCAGCACTCCTGGGGCGAAGCCAAGTTGCCAGGCCAGCGAAGCGCACGCGGCATGCATGTCCGCCGGCGAGCCGACCAGCACCGCCGCGCGGGCAGGGAGCCCTTCGCGCAGCGCGAGCGCCGTGGCCGCGCCGCCGAGCGAGTGCGCCACCACGGCATGCACCGGCCCGGCGTGCCATGCGGCCGCCAGCAGCGAATGCGACATCTCCAGCACCGAGGTCTGCGCCGCGCCACGCGCGCCGGCATCGGAGGCGCCATGCGAGAGCGCGTCGAACGCCACCACCCGCATGCCAGCGGCGAGCAGGCCTTCGACCACCGCGTGCCATTGCCCGGCATGGCCACCCCAGCCATGTGCCAGCAGCACGACCGGACCGCTGGCGCCCCAGCGATAGACACGCACGCGCCGGCTGGGGCCGTGGCCGGTGACCAGGGCCCAGTCGGCCCGCGCGCTGTCCAGCAGCCGCCGTGCCGCCGACGTGGCCGCGGCGCGGGGCGGGGTGAACCAGAGGCGCTCAAGCTCCCGCGCGCTCGCGCCGGGGAAAACCAGGCTGCCGGCCTGCCGGCGCAGCCGTTGCCATCCGAGCATCGCCTGCTGCATGGGGCCTGCGGAGCCGGGGCGTGCTGGTACGGTGCCGGCACGCACGGGCGCCGGGGATGAAGAAGCCGGGGAAGGGGAAGATACTGCTTGCGTCACGACCTGCACCTCCAATGGATTCTGGATTGCGCGGGTCATCGGAACCGGCCCAGCCGGTGGCGTTCCGCGCTCTTCTAAGACCGACCAGTCGTGCTTTTTTATGGGCAAAAAAACGACCGGAAGGGTTGCTGCCCGCCGGCGGGATAGCGCCGGCGCCAATGTCTTGCGTGTCAGTGCTTCCCGGTGCCCTCGGCGGCACGGGCCACCAGAGACGCGAAGGCGCGCCGCGCCATGAGTTCGGCATCCGCCCTGCCGAGCAGCTTGAACGACTGCTGGAAGGCCATGCCGATGCCGGACAGATCGAAGGCGAACTGGCGCGGATCGGTGTCGGGACCAAAGTGGCCTTCGTCGATGGCGTCACTCACCACGCGCGCCACGGTGCTGTGCCAGTCCTTAAGAGACTGCACCACCAGGTCGCGTATCGACCCCGGCTTGTCGCGGTATTCCTGGCTCAGCGCCATAAACAGGCAGCGCCCCTGGGTGACCGTGCCGCCGAGCCAGTCCAGGTAGCCTTCGAACAATGCTTCAAGGCGCGGCAGGCCGCGCGGCTGGCGCATCGCCGGCCGCACCACGATCTCGCCGAAGCGCTCGACGGCCAGGTCGAGCACCGCCTGCTGCAGCGCCTCCTTGGACTTGAAGTGCGCATACAGCCCGCTCTTCGACATATTGGTGTCCGCGGCCAGCGTGGCCAGCGACAACTGTTCGAAGCCGACCTTGGCGGCGGTATCGAGCGCCTGTTCGATGATGGCGTTACGGGTGAGCTGTCCTTTTTGCATGCATTAGAGAATAGCACGACCGGTCGGTTTGTCAACGAGACTAAAACGAAACCGGATGCATGGTAGTTGCCCGGACTTGCGTAGTTGTGGCGGGGAGGCCATAACGTCATATAGGGGGGGCATGTGACGTCAACGCGAACTGCAAAGTCTCGTTAGAGACTGGGCGGCGCGACGATTTGGTGCACGATCCGGCTCTTTGCACACTGGTTGCCGGCCGGTGTCAGGCCCGGATGGCGGACTTGGAAGAAATCTGCACAAAGTGTTTCGGCGGGTACATACGGAACGCTTTGCGTGCTCTATACTCGAATGCACGTCCGCGCACTTTTTTTCATTGGTGACTGGAGACCGACATGAACAGTACAGCCGTGCCAAGAGGCGCTAGCGAACCGTTCCGGCAACTGCGGGCGTTGCGTCGCGCGCGCAAGCTCAAGCAAGAGGACGTCGCCCGTAAAGCGGGCATTTCCCGGGAAGCGTACCTGCGAGCGGAGTCGGGTCAGGCCGATCCCCGCATGTCGACGTTCCTGGCCGCATGCGAGGCGCTGGGCCTGGAAGTGGTGCTGGCCCCGCAACATCTTGCCGCCGACGTGAACGCATTTATTGCCAGCCGCAACGGCGGCGTGACCGCAGCTTCGATGGCCGGTCAGCCGGCCGCCGGCAGTGCCCAGGCACCGGCCGCGGCCCCCGCGACCGGCAGCTTCGGCTCCGGCACCGGCGAGGGTCACAAGCCGGTCTGAGCGGGCCGATGCCTGGCCGGCCCTGTTCTCCACAGGCCGGTGCAGGCAACTGGCGTCCAGACCACCATCCTGACAACCGGCGCGGGGCGATCCGCTCTGCGCCGGTTGCTCTCGTCCGGAGCAGCGCTTCGCTAGCCGGGCGCCTATGACGCCGCAGGCCTGGCTGCCTGCATCGGCGTCTTCCCGCCTGTTCCCGTTTTTGCCTTCCTACCTGTAGCGATTCGCCATTGCGCCGCCGCGTGTGCACTGCACATCGCTGTCGTCTTTTCCGCTTTTCCCGTTTCCGGCCTACAACTGCATTGAAAGCGACGCCCGACGCATGCGTCCTCAGACGCTGTTTGACACGTCCCGCATCGGCTATTACGATATGGTAAATGCATTACGCATTCCGTAATTCTCGTGGGGTGCGGCAGGCATCGGACAAAACAGAACGGCAGGCGCTCTGAAGAGCCCGCCAGCGCGCCAGCGCAGCGCCATATGGAGACGCCGTGGACACCACCTACCCGCAACGCACCTTTGCGTACCAGCCTTGCGCCGAGCAGCGCCAGGCCGGCGGCGCCGTGCCCGCGGTGCACCCGGTGGCCGTGGTCGGCGCGGGCCCGGTCGGGCTCGCCGCGGCCATCGACCTCGCCCAGCGCGGCGTACCCGTGGTGGTGCTGGACGACGACTGCACGCTGGCGACCGGCTCGCGCGCGATCTGCTTTGCCAAGCGCACGCTCGATATCCTGGACCGCCTGGGCTGCGGCGAGCGCGTCGCGGACAAGGGCGTGAGCTGGCATGTCGGCAAGGTGTTCTTCGGCGATGCGCAGGTGTACAGCTTCGACCTGTTGCCTGAGGCGGACCATCGCCGCCCGGCCTTTATCAACCTGCAGCAGTACTACCTGGAAGGCTTCCTGGTCGATCGCGCCGCCGAACTGCCGGGCATCGAGTTGCGCTGGCGCCATCGCGTCACTGGCGTTGTGCCCGGGCCCGATGAAGTGGCACTGACCGTGTCGACCCCGGATGGCGACTACGTGCTGCACACCCGCTACGTGGTGGCCGCCGACGGCGCCCACAGCGGGGTTCGCCAGTGCCTGGGCCTGGAGAGCAAAGGCCGCGTCTTCCGCGATCGCTTCCTGATTGCCGATGTGAAGATGGCGGCGCCGTTCCCCGCCGAGCGCTGGTTCTGGTTCGATCCGCCGTTCAACCGCAACCAGTCGGCGCTGCTGCACCGGCAGCCGGACAATGTCTGGCGCATCGATTTTCAGCTGGGCTGGGACGCCGATCCCGAGACTGAAAAGCAGCCGGAGCGCGTAGTGCCGCGCATCCGCGCGATGCTGGGCGACAAGGTCGCCTTTACCCTGGAATGGGTCAGCGTCTACACCTTCTGCTGCCAGCGCATGGATGCCTTCCGCCACGGTCGCGTGCTGTTTGCCGGCGACGCCGCGCACCGCGTCTCGCCGTTCGGCGCGCGCGGCGCCAACAGCGGCGTGCAGGATGCCGAGAACCTGGCGTGGAAGCTTGCGCTGGTGCTGGCTGGCCAGGCCGGCGATGCCTTGCTCGATTCCTACGCCAGCGAGCGCGAGGCCGCGGCGGACGAGAACATCCGCCACTCCACGCGTTCCACCGATTTCATCACGCCCAAGAGCGCGGTCAGCCGCACCTTCCGCGATGCCGTGCTGCGCCTGGCGCGCCGCCATGCCTTTGCGCGCCAACTGGTCAACAGCGGCCGGCTGTCGCTGCCGACGGTGCTGGCGGCGTCGCCGCTCAATACGCCGGATGCCGACAGCTTTGCCGGCGCCATGGTGCCCGGCGCACCGTGCGTGGATGCACCGCTGCTTCGCAACGGCACCGCCGGATCTGGCTGGCTGCTGGGCGAACTGGGCGGCGATTTCACGCTGATGGTCTTTGGCGACGGCAGCGCCATCCCGTCCGACGTGCGGCACAAGCTGGCAACGGGCGCGGTGCCCGTGCGCATCCTGCTGGTGCTCGCGCCAGACCAGCAAGCCGCTTCGCCGCAGGGCGCGAGCTGCGTCACCGACAGCGAGGGCCTGCTCGCGCGCCGCTACGACGGCCGCGACGGCACCTGCTACCTGATTCGCCCCGACCAGCATGTCTGTGCCCGCTGGCGTGCCTTTGATACCGACGCCGTGTATGCCGCGCTGCTGCGCGCGCTGTGCCGGCCGCCGGACAGCCAGCCTCACTAGTGAACCTGCAACCCCGAACCCCCGACCGACACCCGCAACGCTGACGACACCATGAACCTCACGCACACCCAGCTCGCCGAGCACGGCTACATGTCCGGCTTCGCCAATGAATTCGCCACCGAGGCGCTGCCCGGTGCGCTGCCCGTGGGCCAGAACTCGCCGCAGCGCGCGCCTTACGGCCTCTATGCCGAGCAACTGTCCGGCACGGCCTTCACCGCGCCGCGCGCGCACAACCGCCGCTCGTGGCTGTACCGCATCCGCCCGGCGGCAATGCACAAGCCGTTCACGCAGATCGAGCAGTCGCGCTTCCTGAGCCGCTTCGACCAGGTGCCGCCGTCGCCCAACCAGATGCGCTGGAGCCCGCCGGCGATGCCGTCCGTGCCGACCGATTTCATCGACGGCATCGTCACCATGGCCGGCAACGGCGGCCCCGAGGCGATGACCGGCTGCGGCATCCACCTGTACCTGGCCAACCAGTCGATGCAGGACCGCTTCTTCTACAACGCCGACGGCGAGATGCTGATCATGCCGCAGCAGGGCCGCCTGCTGATGGTGACCGAGCTGGGCCGCCTGGAAGTGGAACCGCAGGAAATCGTGGTGATCCCGCGCGGCGTGCGTTTCCGCGTGGAACTGCCGGATGGCGAGGCGCGCGGCTATATCTGCGAGAACTACGGCGCGCTGTTCAAGCTGCCCGACCTGGGCGTGATCGGCTCCAACGGCCTGGCCAACCCGCGCGACTTCCTGTCGCCGGTGGCCAGCTATGAAGACCGCGAGGGCGATTTCGAGCTGGTGGCCAAGTTCCAGGGCAACCTGTGGCGCGCCGACATCGGCCACTCGCCGCTGGACGTGGTGGCCTGGCACGGCAACTACGCGCCGTACAAGTATGACCTGCGCAACTTCAACACCATCGGCTCGATCAGCTTCGATCACCCGGACCCGTCGATCTTCCTGGTGCTGCAGTCGCCGTCGGACACCCCGGGCGTGGACACCATCGACTTCGTCATCTTCGGGCCGCGCTGGCTGGCGATGCAGGACTCGTTCCGCCCGCCCTGGTTCCACCGCAATATCGCCAGCGAATTCATGGGCCTGATCACCGGCGTCTACGACGCCAAGGCCGAAGGCTTCGCCCCGGGCGGCGCCAGCCTGCACAACTGCATGAGTGGCCACGGCCCGGATGCGGAGACGTTCGAGAAGGCCAGTGCCGCCGATACCTCGAAGCCGCACCACATCGAAGACACCATGGCCTTCATGTTCGAAACCCCGGGCGTGATCCGTCCGACGCCGTACGCGGCGCAGTCGGCCTCGCTGCAGCAGGAGTACTACACCTGCTGGCAAGGCCTGAAGAAGCATTTCAACCCGAACGTTCGCTGAACCCCGGACGCCCGACCTCACCTGCCGGTTTGCTCCCCTCTCCCGCGAGCGGGAGAGGGGCCGGGGGAGAGGGCAGGCCTCCGCCAAGCATGACGAGTCACGGCACGCGCCACCCACCGTGCCACCCAAACCATCACGGAGTAACCCAATGACCGCCCCCCAAACCAGCTGGATCGCCTCCGCCAACGACGGCCAGACCCATTTCCCGCTGCAGAACCTGCCCTACGGCGTGTTCTTGACCAAGGGCCAGTCCCCGCGCGTCGGCGTGGCCATCGGCGACCAGGTGCTCGACCTCGCCGCGCTCGATGAAGCCGGCCTGCTGCCGGCCGCCGCCAAGGGCACCTTCGCCGCAGCCAGCCTGAACCGCTTTATCGAACTCGGCAAGCCGGTGTGGAGCGAGACCCGCAAGCGCCTGACCGCATTGCTGTCCGGCGAAGACGCCGCGCTGCGCGACAACGCCGCCCTGCGCGACAAGGCACTGGTGCCGATGTCCGCCGCCGCGCTGCACCTGCCAGTGGAGATCCCGGGCTACACCGACTTCTATTCGTCGAAGGAACACGCCACCAACGTCGGCCGCATGTTCCGCGACCCGGACAACGCGCTGCTGCCGAACTGGCTGGAAATCCCTATCGGCTACAATGGCCGCGCCAGCTCGGTGGTGGTGAGCGGCACGCCGCTGCATCGCCCCAACGGCCAGATCAAGCTGCCGAACGAGGCGCGCCCGGTGTTCAGCGCCTGCCGCAAGCTGGATTTCGAACTGGAGATGGGCTTTATCGTTGGCAAGGAATCGGCGCTGGGCGAGCCCATCAGCACCGCCGATGCGCCGGCGCATATGTTCGGCATGGTGCTGCTCAACGACTGGAGCGCGCGCGATATCCAGCAGTGGGAATACGTGCCGCTGGGGCCGTTCAACAGCAAGGGCTTCGGCACCTCGATCTCGCCGTGGGTGGTGACGATGGAAGCGCTCGAGCCGTTCCGCCGCGACAACCCCGAGCAGTCGCCGCAGCCGCTGTCGTACCTGCAGCAGCAGGCCAAGAACGCCTATGACATCGCGCTGGAAGTCGCGCTGCAGCCGCAGGGCGCAGCGGCCCCCAGCACCATCTGCCGCACCAACTTCAAGGCGATGTACTGGACCATGGCGCAGCAGCTCGCGCACCACACGGTGTCGGGCTGCAATGTGCGCGTGGGCGACCTGATGGGCTCGGGCACGATCAGCGGCACCACGCCGGACTCCTACGGCAGCTTGCTGGAAATGACCCGCAACGGCGCCGAGCCGGTGACGCTGGCCGACGGCAGCCGCCGCGGCTTCCTGGAGGATGGCGACGACGTGATCATGACTGGCTTCTGCCAGGGCGAGGGTTACCGCGTCGGCTTCGGTTCGGTGTCCGGCAAGATCCTGCCGGCTCGCTGAAACCCTTCAGCCGGCGTGGCTGTCATGCAGGGCGGCATCGAGGATCACCGCCGCCCGCCCTGACAGCAGCAGCCGGCCCGCGGCGCTGACGGTGAAGGCGTACAGCACGCTGTTGCCTTCGCCGCTCTCGCGTTGCGCCGCAACCTCCAGGGGCGCATCGATATCGTCGAGCCGCTCCACTTGCAGCACCAGCTTGCGCACGCTGGCCAGGTAGCCTGAGCGCGGCCGCTGCGGCGCCTGTTCCGCTGCGGCTTCCGCCAGCAGCGCGCCGTGCACGGCCATCGCCTGTGCCGCATATTCGATCCCGCATACCGCCGCCAGCCGGCCCTGCGCCCGCAGCGGGTTGTCCGCGCGCGTGTGCGTGGCCGACAGGCAGCGCACCGAGTCCGCATCCCAGTCCAACACGCCATCGAGCAGGCACATCGTGCCCTGGTGCGGAATGCGCGCCGCGATCCAGTCGCGGTCCCTCACCACATCAGGCATCCGCATTGCCGGGGGCCACGTCAGCTTCGATGCGCACCGTGTCCAGGTAGTCGAGCACCACCGTGGTGGTCTCGCCGCGGGCGATCGCCGCCAGCAACGGCAGCGCGCGTGCCGCAGGCGCGGACATGCGCAGCGCTTCCAGCGCCGCATCCGGCATCCCGGCAGCGGGCGCCTGCGTCAGCGCCACGCCGATGCGCGCAAGCGAGCGCGCCGTCACTTGCGGCGTGACCACCACGGCCACGCCGAACGGATCCGGGATCGGCCGGTGGCTGTGCAGCGGCTCCGGGTAGCCGGTGTCGTAGGCAATCAGCAGGCAGGGCTCCGCGTCGGCGGCCACCTGCAGCACGCATTCCAGCAGGCCCGCGCCGAAACTGCCGTCCATCGCGCACAGCACGTTGGAGGTGCGCATCGCGCCCGCCGCAATCGACCAGTAGCCGGCGGTGGCGTTATGCACGGAGTTGTGGAAGCGCGTGGGCGACATCAGCGGTTCGGGCTCGGCCAGCGCTTCGCAGATCGCATGGAAGTTGAAGCCGTCGCTGCTGGACGAGGCAAAGATCGTCGGCAGCTGCGCGGCGTCGCGGCCGCTGGCGGCCACCGCCTCCTGGCCTGCGCCAAGCGCCAGGCGTACGGTCGGGCCGGTGCGGCGGCGCTCGGCGGGCGGCAAGCCGGCGGGAGGGGGCAGTTCGGTGGGCGCGTGCGCGTACGGCGCGCGGCCGGCAAGCACTTCAGCGGCCTGCGTCCAGCCGGTCAGGCCGGGACCGAGCAAGCCGATGCTTTCGATATACACGTGCTGCGGCATGGTGCTGGCTCAGTGAGAGGCCGTGTCCGCGCGGGCGAACAGCAGGCTGCAGTTGGATCCGCCGAAACCGAACGCATTGCTCATCGCGTAGCGCAGCGGCGTGTCGCGGTTCAGGAGCACGTAGTTCACGTCCAGCGCAGGGTCCGGCTGCGTGGTGTTGATGCCGCCGGGCAACAGCCCGTGGCGCAGCGCCAGCGCGCAGATGACTGCTTCGAGCGCACCCGCCGCGCCCAGCGCATGGCCGGTCGCGCCCTTGGTGGAGCTGCACGGCGTGCCGGGCAGCACCGCAGCCATGGCCAGCGCTTCGGCCGTGTCGTTGCTGCGCGTGGCGGTGCCGTGCAGGTTGACGTAGTCCACCTGTGACGGCGCGATGCCCGCGCTCGCCAGCGCCTGTTCCATCGCCAGCCGCGCGCCGAGTCCGTCCGGATGCGGGGTCGACATATGGTGCGCATCGCTCGATTCGCCGATGCCTGCAAGCAGGATGGCATCGCCCTCGAGCGTGCCGTCAGCGCGTTCGAGCAGCCCGAAGGCAGCGCCTTCGCCGATCGAGATTCCGTTGCGCGTCACGTCGTAAGGACGGCACGGCAGGTCGGACAGCAGCTCCAGCGAATTGAAGCCGTACAGCGTAGTGTGGCACAGCGAATCGACACCGCCGACCACTGCGGCATCGATCAGCCCCGCTTCCAGCATGCGCCGCGCCGAGCTGAACACCTTGGCGCCGGACGAACACGCGGAGGACACCGCCGCGGCCGGGCCGGCAAGGCCGAGCAGCTGGCGCAGGAAGGCGGGCAGGGAATACGGGTTGTGGGTGCCGCCATAGTTGAAGCCAGGCGGCAGCGCGCCGGTGGCGGGATCGCGCTGGCGGTAGGCCAGCTCGGTCTGCAGCACGCCGGCCGTGCTGGTGCCGAGAAAGACGCCGATCCGGTCGGCGCCGTAGCGCGCCACGGCGTCGCGCACCCGTGCGGCAAAGGCGTCCTGTTCGAGCGCCAGCTGCGCCAGGCGGTTGTTGCGGGAGTCGAACGCCGACAGGGCGGGCGGCAACGCCACGGCATCCAGGCCCGGCACCTCGCCGACATAGGTGTCGAGCCTGACATCGCCAAAGCGGCAGGGCGCCAGGCCGCCGCGCTGCGCGCGCAGCGCCGACAGGGTGGCGTCAACGCCGGTGCCGATACAGCTGGTGGCCGTGAAATGCGAGAACAGGAGCGGGGACACGGCTTTGGGGGAAGGGATGGGAATCTCGGTAAGGCTGGGCTAATTGTAACAAGGCGCCGGCCGATCAGGCTGGCGGCACCACGGAGCGCAGCGTCACGCAGCGCAGGCCCGCCTGCTCGATGGCCGCGAGCAGACCCGGCAGCACCGTGGCGCAATGTGCATTGCCGGCCGCATCGATGCCGGGATCGCCGTCGTGCAGCAGCAGGATGTCGCGCCCGGCCAGGTTGCGCGTGAGGCGCTGCGCCACGCTGGCCGCGTCGTAGTCGGAGCGGGTATCGAAGCCGCGCCGCGTCCAGGCGGCGAGCTGCAGGCCAAGCCGGCACAGCACGGGCTCCAGGAAGGGATTGCGCAGTCCCGCGGGTGCGCGGAAGAAACGCGGCGCCTGCCCGGTGATATCGGAAAGCACCTGCTGTGCGGCGCCGATATCGCGCAGCATGCGGCCCGGGCCGAAGACGGAGAAGTGCAGCCGGTGGTACATGCTGTGGTTTTCCACCGCATGCCCGCGCCGGATGATCTCGCGCACCAGTCCCGGATGCGCCGCGGCGCGCTCGCCAATGCAAAAGAAAGTCGCGCGCGCACCATGCTGGTCGAGCATGTCGAGCACGCGCGGTGTCAGTTCCGGATTGGGGCCGTCGTCGAACGTCAGCCCCACGCAGTCGTGCGCCGACGCCGGCAGCCGCAGCAGGTTGGGACCCAGCCAGTTGCTGCGCGGCCACAGGCCGGCGAAGCACATTGCCGCATGCGTGGCGGCAATGCCCGCCAGCGCCACGCCCATGCTCGGCGGATACGCCAGCATGGCGCCGGCCGCGGCGGCATGAACGGCGGCGGTGCCGTACAGCAGCGGGCTCGGCCGCCAGGGGCGGCTGTGGGCGGCGTCGGGAAGGGCGACGCCGGAGGCGGATAACGGCTTCATTGTCTTGAACTCCCGGCTGCATCCGGCGCCGCGGGGCGGGCCAGGATCGCCGCAAACCACAGCGCCAGCACCGCGCCAGGACCGACCGTCAGGCCGAAGGCCTTGAGCAGCGGCAGGCTGGACAGCGCCAGCAGCCCGAAAGCGGCAACCGTGGTCAGGTTGGCCAGCAGCAGCGAGACCAGCGTATGCGGTGAGTTGGCCGCCACCTGGCTGCCGGCCGTGGGGCTGTTGAAGAATAGCGCGTAATTGGAACCCACGGCGACCAGCAGCAGCAAGCCCACCAGGTGCAGCAGCGTCAGCGGCTGGCCCAGCGCGGCCAGGCCGCCGAGCACCACCAGGGCCGCTGCCGCCAGCGGCAGCACGGTGGCTACCACGCGCCGCACCGAGCGCAGCGCCACCACCAGCAGCGCGATGATCGCCAGCAGGCCGGCCAGCGACAGCAGCAGCGCTTCGCGCATATAGCCGGTGTAGAGGCGGTCCGATTCGCCCTTGAGGTCGACGAACAGCGTGTCGGGCACGCCGGCCCGCGCGATCGCGGCGCGCACCGCGGCGCTGTCGACGCCATCGGCTGCGCTGCCCTGCGCGTGGGTCGGTGCACGCAGCGGCAGCGTTGCGCTCCAGCGCCCGTCGCGCTGCGAGAGCAGTGCGTCGACCGCCAGCGCCATCGACGTGCCGCGCAGGTCCTCGCGCCGCAGCAGCGGGCCGGTGCGCGTCTTGTCAACGTCTTCCAGGAATGGCGCGAACAGCGACGCGCGCACCGGGTGCGCGGCGATGGCCGCCTGCAGGCGCTGCGCCATCGTCTCGGGCGGCGGCAGGCTGGTCTGGCGGGCGCGCTGGGTCGCTGCGCTGGGCAGGTAGCGTGCCGGGTTCTCGTAGCCGCCGATGAAGTTCTGCGCCACCAGCGGGTCCAGCTCATGCGCCACGCGCTCGGCGTGCTGAAGCACGGACTCCTGGTCGGGGCCGGACAGCACCACCAGGTAGCGCACGTCGGGCGCGCCCAGGTCCTCCCGCAACGAGGCGTCGAGTGCCTGGTCGCTCGCGGAGACCGGGCTCAGTGCCTGCAGCTCGCGGCCCCACAGCGTGCCGCGATGCGCCACCAGCACCGCGCATGCGGCCAGCACCAGCACGGCGACCAGCCAGCGCAGCCGGTGCGCGCGCGTTGCCAGCCAGGCCAGGCGGCGGCCCAGCGGCGTCACGTCGCGCAGGTGCAGCGTGGCGGGCATCAGCTGCGGCAGCACGAAGCGCGTCACAAGCGCTGCCGTCGCCAGCCCGGCGATCGAATACAGCCCCAGCTGCGCCAGCCCGGGGAAGCCAGACAACAGCAGCGAGGCGAAGCCGCAAATCGAGGTCAGCACGCCCAGGCGCACCGTGGGCCAGAAGCCGCCCAGCCACGCGCGTTCGTCGCGCTGTCCGCCGCGCACATACTGCGCGGATTGCACGAACAGGTAGATCGAATAGTCCACCGCCTCGCCGATCAGCGTGGTGCCGAAGCCGAGCGTCAGGCCATGCACGGTGCCGCCAAAGCCCAGGCTGACCGCGGCGATGCCCGCCAGCGCGCCGCTGAGGACGGGCACCAGTCCCAGCACCAGCAGCGGCACCGAGCGGTACACCACTAGCAGCAGCGTGACGATGATGGCCAGCCCGATCGTCGACAGCCGCTCGACGTCATGCCGGATGGTGTCGCGCGCCTGTACCGAGAACACGCCCGGACCGGTCATCACCAGTTTGTACGCGCCGGGCGCCGTGGTCTGTTCAAAGGCCGCGCGAATGGCGCCGATGGCCTGTGCCTGGGCATCGGTGTCGGAGCCGGTCGCCGCGGTCTGCGCCAGCAGCACGGCACGCTTGCCGTCGCGCGAGGCCCAGGCGCCGGCATGCATCGGCAAGCGCTGGCCGGCGTCGAGCTGCGCCATCATCGCCGCGACTTCGCCGGTGGGATCGCGCGGCAGCAGCGACTTGGTAAAGAGGCCGGCGGACGATGCCAGCAGTTCGAACGACTCGTTCAGCGCCATCGTCAGGCCGCGCTCGCTGAAGCGCTCCGGCGTGACCGCGGGACTCAGCAGGTAGCGGTGCGTGAAGACGTACTGGCGGTCAGCCGCCTGGTTGACCGGCTCGCCGTTCTGGATCGAGGAGAAACGCGCATCGCCGCGCAATTTTGCCGCCATCGCGCGCGAGATCGCGGCGCGGCCATCGGCGTCGCCGCCCTCGATGCCGACCAGCACCAGCCGCGACACCAGCCCGTCGCGCAGCTGGTTCACCAGCAACTGCTGCTCGGCACTGGGCAGCCGCGGCAGGAAGGCCGACAGGTCGGCGGTGAAGGTGGTACGGCTGATGATCGCCGCGCAGGCGAGCAGGGCGAGGATCCACAGCGCCAGCGCCAGGCGTGCGCCCGGCAGCGTGAAGCGGCGTGGCATCCCGGGTGGTTGTCCCGGTGGGGTGGTGCTCATGGACGGCCCGCGGCCTTGCCGGCGGGTCGGATCTGCATCACGGAGCGGTCGCCGTCGGCCTGCCGGATCTCGACGCGGTTGAGTGCATCCTGGCTGCCGTCGATGCGCACCTGGCTGATTACCGCGGCCATGCGCGAGTTCGCCGGCGTCAGCGTGAGCGTCCAGCGGCTGGCGCGGCCTTCGAGGCCGAGCTTGTAGTAGCGCTCCAGCGTATCGCGGTTGCCTGCCAGCGTGCCGCGGATGCTTTCGATAAAGGCGGCCACCTCGGGGTAGTTCTGCAGCGGCAGGGTGTGGCGCTTGCCGTCGCGCTCGACCGTCAGCATGTCGCCGTCGAGCACCAGGTTCTCTTGCTTGGGTGCCAGCGTGCGCTTTTCCAGGTGATCCGGCGCGGTGAACAGCAGCTCGCCCGACGACTGCACCGGCTTGCCGACGATCGCCAGGTACTTGGTCTCGGTGAACAGCACGCGGCCGGACTTGCGCTGCGCCAGCGTCGACATCAGCTGGTCGACGCCGAAGGCCGCGGCGCCTTCACGCGCGGCGGCGCCGCAAGGGATCGCAAAGGCCAGCACGGCGCTGGCCAGCAGCATTGGCAGCAGGGAACGGAGAGGGCGCTTGGACAGGAACATGCGGGAGGAGATCTCAGGGTTCGTTGCCCGGCGGCGGCTGCTCGGAGAGCGGCGGCCCGGCGTGCCAGAAGTCGTAGAAGTTGAACCAGTTGTACGGCGCGCTGCGGCAGAAGTTCTCCAGCAAGCCGACGTAGCCGGCCAGTGCCGATTGCACAGCCGCCTCGCGCTGGCCGCGCCCGGTCTGGGTGAAGTCCGCCAGCGGCACGAAATGGACATCGTAGCGGTTGCCGCCGCGGTACAGGCCGGTGATAAAGAACACCGGCCGGCGCAGCATCGCGGCCATGCGCAGCGGCCCGGTCGGGAAGCCCGTGGGGGTGCCGAGGAAGCTGCACTGCTGCACCGGGTCGGTGGCGCGCTGCGACAGCGTGCGGTCGGCCAGCATGCCGATCATGTAGCCGCGGTCCAGGTAGTCGCGCACCTTGAGCATGGTGTCGAAGCGGCCCAGCGCGATCACGTCCTGGCGCATCGCGGGATTGATCGACTGCAGCACGTCGTTGAGCTTGTGCGCGTTCTCCTCGTACATGGTGATTGCGACTTCCATGTCCGGGTGTTGCCGCCCGAGCGCGCGCACCACCTCGAAGCTGCCCAGGTGCGCGCCCAGCAGGATCGCGCCGCGCCCTTGCGCCATGGCTGCTTCGAGCTGCGCCTCGCCATGCAGGCGGATATCGAACAGGTCGAAGCGGCCGTTGAGCAGGTAGATGCGATCGAGGATGGTCGAGGCGAAGGTGAACACATGCCGGTAGCCGTCGATCCAGTTCGCCTCGCGCCCGAGCGCGCGGTCCATGTAGGCGCGCGAGGCATGGCGCGCCGCCGGCGAAAACAGCGTGAAATACGCCGCGATCAGCCGCAGCAGCACGCGCCCGACGGGGCGGCCCAGTGCCAGCGAAATCGTCGTCATGATGCGCAGCAGCGGGATATTGCTGCGCTCCTGCTGGCGCGACCAGTCGGTTTCCAGCGGCTGCTGCCGCTTCCAGGGCCAGGTCAGCATGGCGCGGCCTCCGCTGGCGGCGTGGCGTCGCGCACCTGCAGCGTGCCGCTGGCGACATTGCGCCCCGCGCTGCGCAGCGTGAACCGCAGGCTGTCGCCGCCTTGCTGGTGCAAGACCTCAACGCGTTCGCCGGGCCGCACCGGACTCAGGAACTTGACGGTGCCCACCTGCGTGGGCACAAGCCGCCGGCCCAGCGCCGCGCCGAGTTCCAGCACCGCGTGGTCCAGCAGCACCACGCCGGGCACGATCGGGTTGCCGGGGAAGTGGCCGGCAATGGCCGGATGGTCTGCGCCGATGACAAAGGCGGGCGGCTCGATGGTATCGCCGTGGTGCGCGGCGGCCAGTTGCGCGACCAGTGCCGCCAGCGCGGCGCGCGGCAGCTTGCCGGCGTCATTGCGCGGCAGGCTCTCGGCGAACACCAGCGGCCGCGGCAGGAAGGCCGGGTCGATGCGCATGCGCAGCGCCTGCAGGATCTGCACCGGCGCCACGCCAGGCGCGACCACGGCCGCGGCCAGGCGCACCACGTGGCCGCGGAGGTCGCCCTCGTGGGCGTCGTCGGGCATGAAGAACGCGCCGTCCTGCACGCCTTCGATCGCATTGAGCTGGTGGTTCAGGTAGGCCAGCGAGGTGCGCTTGCCGGCGATGTTGAGCAGGTCGGCCTTGCGGCCGTGCAGCAGGAAGTGGCTTGCATCCAGCTGCGCGATGGCATCGCCCAGCGGCACCGGCTGTTCGATATGGCCGCCTTCGGCCCAGGTCTCGGTGTCGTCGCCGCCGGCGGTGGGGCGCTGATGCAGGCTTGCGCCCGGGACCAGCGTCCAGGTGTCGGTCTGCGCGGTGCGCCGGGTGGCGAGCTGGCCGGTCTCGGTGCTGCCGTAGATCTCGACTAGCGGCGCGCCGAACAGCTTCTCGGCCTCGGCGGCGAGCTGGCGGCCGAGCGGGGCGGTGGCGCACAGCAACACGTCGGCCGGGGGCATGGCCATGCCGGCCTGCGCCAGCGTGCGCAGGTGCACCGGCGAGCTGACCAGTGCGCGCGGGCCCGGCACCGAGGCCAGCGTGTCGCGCACATCGGCCGGGTAGAACGCGGTGGCTGCGGCCAGCGCGGCGCCGCCCTGCAGCGCCAGCATGACTGTAGCTTCCAGCCCGAACATATGCTGCGGCGGCACCGTGCCGACCAGCGTCCACGCGCGCCCGTCCAGCAGCCCGAGCCGCTGCGCCGCGGCGCGCGCGCTGCGGGCCATCGCGCCCCAGGTCTTGCGGTGCGGCACCGGGGTGCCGGTCGAGCCGGAGGTGAATACGTAGGCCATCACCTGCGCCGCCGGAATCTCGGGGATGTCCACGAGCCCGGCCGCGGCCGCGTCTGAAACATCCGGATAACGGACTGCCGGCATCGCGCAATCCGCGACAGGCTGGTCATGCAGGCAGAACGCATCCGGTGCGAAGGCGGCGAGCTGGCGCACCATCTCCGGCGTCTGCGACGGCGGCAGCAGGGTGGACTTGCCGGCTATCAGCGCAGCGCACAGCCCGACGGTGAAGCGGTAGCGATCCGTGCAGGCGTTGAACACGTGGCCGCCCACGGGCATCGCGGCGGCCACGCGGGTCACGTCGGCCAGGAACTGCCGCACGGTAACGGGCCGCCCGTGCGCCCAGGCGATAACGTCTTCGGGCGAGGCATGCGCGACGATCGGGAGCATGGTCATGGGGCTGAGCCTGTGCTGCGGGCGGCGGCGCGTCAGCGCGACGACCCGGACCGGCCCGCCCGGGCAGCCATGACCGCGCGGTAGCCGTGCACGGCGTCAAGCAGGCCGGTGTGGCGCATGCCGGGGAAGGCGATGCGGCGGCACGCGGCTTCGCCCGCGAACATCGCGGCAATCAGCAGCGGCGTGCCCAGGTTGGCGAAGCTGGACCAGGTCGCCACCGGTGCCAGCACGAACAGCAGCGTGGATACACCCACCATCGCCGCGAAGAACAGCGTCCAGGCCTGGGTCACGCGCCGTGTGTACTGCGCGTGCGAGGGCGACAGCGGCGGCCCGTGCAGCGCCGTGGCGATCTGCATGCACAGCGGCGTGCTGCCGGCGCGCAGGCTCCGTCCGAACATCACGCCCAGCGCCGCGTTTACGCCCGCATGCTGCAGGAAATAGGTCCAGCCGAAATGCCCGGCCAGCGGCGCGCGCCAGATCCACAAGGCCGCGCATGCCGCCAGCAGCGCCAGCCATGCCGGCGCGCGCCAGCCAGTACGCCGCAGCGCGACGAAGCCGATCGCCAGGAACGGCGCCATGCCGAGAAACAGAGCGGCGACCTCGGCACCCGGCTGGTGGGCGGCGCGATGCAGGGCCGACTCATAGACGACGAAGCCCAGCACCGCAGCAATCCAGCCATGGCGTCGCAACGGCGAAGTCGCGGCATCCGGACGGACCGGGTAGGCCGGTGCGGCGATCGGGGTGGGGAGGTCCAAGGGCTGGCTCGAAGGCATCTGTGGGTTTATTGTGTGTTGCATAAGGCGCTTCATGGGCGCCCTCTATATAATGCGTGCGGCGCGATGCGGCATTGCCACGGCGGGCACAGCGCGCGAAAGCGAACGCTTTATACCTTAAAAGACCCCGCCGGCGGTGCGATGATTCCCAAAAGCCCCGCCTTTGTTGTTACTAAACTTCTCTCAACTGGCTCGGGCTTGGGCCCTTTGATAGCATCGGTTGCCCTGCCCTGCGTTCCGGGTCGAAGTCTGCCCGGACCCGTGCCGCAGCGGCCATCCTGCAGCCCCTTTGCGACATGACCGAACTCGAAACCGAACTTGCCCGCCTGATCATCGACGAACTCGACATCGCCGAACTGCGGCTGGAGGACGTCAAGGCCGACACGCCGCTCTATGGCGAGGGCTTCGGGCTGGATTCCATCGATATCCTCGAGATCGCGCTGCTGGTTTCGCGCAAGTACGGCGTCGAGTTGCGTTCGGACAATCCCGACAACAAGACCATCTTTGCCTCGCTGGGTAGCCTGGCCGCCTACCTGGCGGCCAACCGCACGCGCTAGCGCGGCGCTTCCTCGCCACCCGGCCAGCCCCAGCACACGAACATGCCGCAGCAAGCCACGCCCCGCCCGGCGCTGGTGACCGGCGGCACGCCCCATCCCAACGGTGGCCCCGCGCCGTCGGCCACGCACTTTGTCCTGATCCCCAGCTACAACCCGGGCCCGCGCCTGCATGACACGCTGCGCGCCGCGCGCGAGGCCTGGTCGCCGGTCTGGGTCGTGGTCGACGGCAGCACCGACGGCAGCGAGCGCTGGCTGCAGGCGCAGGCCGCCACCGACCCGGGACTGCGCGTGCTGGTGCTGCCCAGCAACCAGGGCAAGGGCGCCGCCGTGCTGCAGGGCATCGAGGCCGCCGCCGCTGAAGGCTTTACGCACGTGCTGGTGATGGATTCCGATGGCCAGCATCCCGCGCACCTGATCCCTGAGTTCATGGCGCTGTCGCAGCGCCAGCCCGGCGCGATGGTGCTGGGCCGGCCCATCTTCGACGCCAGCGCGCCGCGCGAGCGGGTCTACTGGCGGCGCATGTCCAATTTCTGGTCCGACCTGGAAACGTTGTGGGCCGGCATCGGCGATTCGCTGTTCGGCTTTCGCGTCTATCCGATCGCGCCACTGCGCGCGGTGATGCAGGAGAGCCGGTGGATGCGGCGTTTCGACTTCGATCCGGAGGTCGCGGTGCGGCTGTGCTGGCGCGGCGTCTGGCCGATCAACCTCGATGCCCCGGTGCGCTACTTCGCTCGGCGAGAGGGTGGGGTCTCGCACTTCCGCTACCTGCGCGACAACCTGTTGCTGACGGGGATGCACCTGCGGCTGGTGGCGGGCTTCCTGCTGCGGCTGCCGGTGCTGGTGTGGCGACGGTTGCAGCGTTCCGCGGGCAACCCTTCGTCCGACGACGTGGCCTGACCCTTCCTTCCTCTTTCACACCGCCCAGTCCGCACCGTCGCGGATATTTGACCTGCTACAACAAGGCCGCATTTACCGCTCAAGAACTGGTGGGACGTGTCGATATCCCCGACATAGCCTATTGCGCAGGGTGGTGATGTTCCATACAATCGCCCGACTTGCAATTTGTAACTATTTGTAATCGGGGGAAACGATGGGTTTCAACAGGTTGTTGGCTGCAGGCATGTGCCTGGGGCTGGGCGCTTGTGCCACCGTCACCGCGCCGCCCAAGGTCGTGGAGGCGCCCACGCCGCGCCAGCAGCAGGTCGCCGCACAGGAGGCCGTGTCGCTGCCGCCGGTGAACCAGCTCAAGCGCAAGATTGCCATTGGTCGCTTCTCCAATGAAACGCGCTATGGCCGCACGTTCTTCACGGACCAGAACCTGGATCCGCTCGGCAAGCAGGCCAGCGACATCCTGTCCAGCCGGCTGGTGGCCTCCAAACGATTCCTGGTGTTCGAACGGCCCGACCTGGGCAAGGTCCAGGCAGAGCAGAGCCTGACCAAGGACAGCCAGCTGGTGGGCGTGGATACGCTGATCATCGGCTCCGTGACGGAATTCGGTCGCGCCACCACGGGCAAGGCGGGCTTCCTCAGTTCGACCAAGGTGCAGACCGCCCACGCCAAGGTGGAAATCCGCCTGGTCGATGTGAAGACCGGCCATGCCTTTTTCTCCGCCAGCGGTGCTGGCGAGGCTTCCACTGAGTCCGGTGAGGTGGCGGGATTCGGCAGCAAGGCCGACTACGACGGCACGCTCAACGACAAGGCCGTTGCCGCCGCGATCTCGGATGTGCTGGGCCGCCTGATGAGCAAGCTCGAAGAGCGCCAGTGGAAAACCGACATCCTCAAGGCCGAAGGCCGCACGGTGTACATCTCCGGCGGCAGCCGCCAGGGCATCCGTGCCGGCGACATGCTGTACGTCTATGCCGAAGGCGAACAGGTCAAGAGCGCGCAGAGCGGATTCCAGATTGCGCTGCCGGCGCGCCCCGTGGCCAAGGTGCGGGTGCAGTCGTCGTTCGGCGACAGCGAAACCAATGAGGGATCTGTGACGGAACTCGTGTCCGGCACGCTGCCCAAGGGCACCGCCAACCTCTTCGTCGCGCAATAGGGAACCCCAAGATGAAACAGCTTCTGTGCGCCGCACTTGCGGCGCTGGCCATGTACGGCTGCGCATTGCCGAATACGACCGTACAGAGCGGGCAGGGCCGTCCGACCCTGCGCGTCGTCGGCGCACCGCCACAGTCCGTGCTGATGGTGGATGGCATCCAGGTGGGCCAGGCGTCCGCCTTCGATGGCGTGCAGTCGGTGCTCAAGATCGAAGAGGGCCCGCACGAGGTCGAGGTCCGGCAAGGCGGGCGCGCGCTGCTGACGCGCAGCATCTTTGCCTCGGGCGGCGAGTCCGTCAGCATCGAAGTTTCCGCGGAGCAACAACAATGAAAATGATCCACATCACCGGCGTGCTGGCGACCGCCGTGCTGCTGAGCGCCTGCGCGCCGCAGCAGAAGTACGCCTGGGGCTCATACGAGCCGGCGCTCTACACCTACTACAAGACGCCAGCCGCTTCCGAGGCATTCGCGGAACAGCTCGGCAAGACGATCTCGGGCGCCGAAAGCAGTGGCGCCAAGGTGCCGCCCGGGCTCTATGCCGAGTACGGTAACGTGCTGCTCGAGCAAGGCAAGGCGAAGGACGCCGTGGTCTGGTTCGGCAAGGAAAAGGCCGCGTGGCCGGAATCCGCCGCACTGATGAACCGCATGATCCAGATCGCCAGCGCACCGGCTGCCGACAAGGGCAAAGGCAAGGCGGTGGAAAACACCCAGACCAGCGCTCAGGCTGTCGCTCCTGCGCAGGCCCCCGGCCAGACTACCAAGCAATAAGGGGAATCCATGCGCCTTATCCAATCGTTCCGCACGCTCGGCCTGCTGGCACTGGCAGGCAGCCTTGCCGCCTGCGCGCCCATGGCCAAGCGTTCCGACTACACTGCCTTCCGTGCCGAACAGCCGCGTTCGATCCTGGTGGTGCCGGTAGTGAACCGCAGTGTCGATGTCGATGCGCCTGACTACTTCCTGTCGACCATCTCGCGACCGATCGCAGAGCGCGGCTACTACGTTTTCCCGGTGCATTTGACCAAGCGCCTGATGGAAGATGAAGGGCTGTCCGACGCGGACCTGGTGCACAGCAACGACCCTGCCGTGCTTGGCAAAATGTTCGGCGCGGATGCCGTGATGTATGTCCGTATCGACCGCTGGGATTCCAAGTACCTGGTCTTGCAGACCACGACGACGGTAGAGCTCGACTACACGCTCAAGAGCGTGAAAGACGGCAAGACCTTGTGGACTCGCCATCAGCAACTGGCCTACACGCCCAATAACAATGCGGGCGGCGGCCTCGCAGGCCTGATCGCTTCGGCAATCGCTGCCGCCGTGGAAAAGGCAAAGCCCAATTACGTGCCGCTGGCACAGCAGGCCAATGCGTCGGCAGTAGGCCTGGTAGGCGTAGGCCTGCCCGCAGGCCCGTACGATCCGAAGTTCAAGGCTGACTCGGCCGAGTTCTGAACGCCGACGCCACCATGCAGAAAGGCCGCGCAAAGCGGCCTTTTTGTACAGGGCCGGGGCATCAGCTTACTTGCCCAGTTCGTGGCCGATCACGCCGCCAACCACGGCGCCGCCAATCGTGCCCGCAGTGCTGCCGTCGGTAAGTTCATGTCCGGCCACACCGCCCGCCACTGCGCCCGCCGCGGTACAGCCAGCCAGCGCCATGCTCGCGCCTATCAGAAGCGCGCCTGCGAGTTTCCACATGATGGTCTCTTCTGCATCGTTGCCGGGCCGGCCCCGCTGGACGGGCCCCATGTCTCCAGCTTAGGCCCGCGCCCGGCAGCGGCCTTTCCGAGACACGCCGATTGCGCTGTAGGAATCGGACGACGGCGGGTGACGCCGCAGCGACGTCAGGAGGACTTCGCGTGCTGGCGCAGGCGCTTGATCAGCGAGGAGGTGTCGGCGCGTCCACAGCCCATCTGCTGCAGGTCGGCATAGAACTGGTCCACCAGCGCCGTCACCGGCAGGCCGGCGCCGTTGCGGCGCGCCTCGTCCAGGCACAGGCCCAGGTCCTTGCGCATCCAGTCCACCGCGAAGCCGAAATCGAACTTGTTGTCGATCATCGTCGGGCCGCGGTTTTCCAGCTGCCACGAACCGGCCGCGCCTTTGCTGATGACGTCCAGCACCAGCTTCATGTCGAGGCCGGCGCGCTCGCCAAAGGCAATGGCTTCGGACAGGCCCTGGATCAGGCCGGCGATGCTGATCTGGTTGACCATCTTGGCCAGTTGCCCCGCGCCCGAGTCCCCGATGCGCGTGACCGCGCGCGCGTAGGCGGCGATGACCGGCTCTGCGCGCGCATAGACCTCTGCATCGCCGCCGCACATGATGGTCAGGATGCCTTTTTCCGCGCCCACTTCGCCGCCGGAAACCGGGCCGTCGATAAAGTGCAGGCCGCGCTCGCCCGCGGCGGCGTAGAGCTCGCGCGCCACGTTGGCGCTCGCGGTGGTGTGGTCGACGAAGATGCAGCCGCTCGGCGCGCTGAAGAAGGCGCCGTCATGCCCGGTCAGCACGGAACGCAGGTCGTCGTCGTTGCCCACGCAGGAGCACACCACCTGCGCATCGCGCACGGCGAGCGCGGGCGTGGCGGCCGCCTTGCCGCCGAACTTCTCGACCCAGGCCTGCGCCTTGGCGGCGGTGCGATTGTAGACCGTGACTTCGTGCCCCTTGGCGGCGAGGTGGCCGGCCATGTGGAAACCCATGACGCCGAGTCCGAGAAATGCGACACGCATGCTGCTGCTCCGTTGCTTGTTTGTTCGTTGTGAGATCGGTGAGGCGCGGTCCCATTTGCGTGGTGACGCATCGGGGCGCTTGCGCGGGTGGGCGCGGTTGGGACGCGTCCCGGACACAGAGTATACGGGTGCGGTGGGGCGGGGGACAGATACAGCGATGCGCCAGTCTGGGCATGACAGGGCGGCGCATCGGGCACAAATACCTATCACATCGCTAAATCAGAAATGCGCATGAGATAGGTATTTGCCGAAATACTCATGACAAACGGAAGCGGCATTGACAGCCCGTTAACCCCGTCCATAACCTACGCCTTCGGGTCGGGTTGCGCTGACCAGCATGCGGCGCGTTGAGGGTCTTCCTCTCCTGGCTTGCCTTCCGACACAGGTCGCTCTGAGCGACCTGTTGTCCTTTGTCGGGAGCAATGCCGAGGCTCCGCCGCTCACTCCGGCTTCACCCCCGCCTCCCTGATCACCGCATTCCACTTGCCCACCTCCGCCTTGATCCGCGCCCCCGTCTGCGCAGGCGTGGTCCACGTGGCGATCGCCCCCTGCTTCAGCAGCGTGGCCTGGACCTCCGGCTCGGCAAGGATCTTCTTCAAATCGTTGCTCAGCCGGTCGATCACCGGCGCGGGCGTGCCGGCAGGCGCGACGATGCCGAACATCGAGCTCACCTCAAAGTCCTTCAGACCCGCCTCATTGGCGGTCGGCACGTCAGGCAGGGCGCTCACGCGCTCGGACGAGGTCACGGCCAGCGCGCGCAGCTTGCCGCTCTTGACGTAGGCCTGCGCGGCGGGAACGGTCTCGACCATGCTCAGCACCTGGCCGCCGATCAGGTCGGTCATGGCGGGGCCGCTGCCCTTGTAGGGTACGTGCAGCATTTCCACGCCGGCCATGCGCTTGAACATTTCACCGGCGAGGTGCTGCGGCGAGCCGTTGCCGGCCGATGCAAAGGTGATCGCGCCCGGCTTCGACTTGGCCAGCGACACCAGCTGCGGCAGGTTGTTGGCGCTCACCGAAGGATTGACCACGAATACCAGCGGCACGGTGCCCACGATCGACACCGGCGCGAAGCTCTTTTCCAGGTCATAAGGCACGCGGCTCTTGTACAGCGCGGCGTTGATGGCGTGGCTGGTCAGCGCGCCCATCAGCAGCGTATAGCCGTCGGGGGCCGACTTGGCGACCAGTTCGGCGCCGATATTGCCGGCGGCGCCGGCGCGGTTGTCGACCACGACCTGCTGGCCCAGCGTGGTGGACAGGCGCTGCGCCAGCGTGCGGCCGATCACGTCGGTGGCGCCGCCCGGCGGATAGGGCACGACGAGCCGGATCGGCTTCCCGGGATAGGTTTCCGCGGCACTGCCGAATGTGGGTGCGAGCAGCATGCCGGCAACCGCGAGCGAAGCAACCAGGACGGAGCGGCGAGGGGTGCGACGCGGCGCAAGAATGCCGCGGCCGGCCAGGGAAATGCCAGGCATGTGGGGTCTCCTGTACCGGGAAATCTTGAAATTGGAGGAGTGCCCGACGGCTGAGGCCCGCCCGGCCGATGACGCCCCGGCTTCGTCATCGGGGCCAAGTGTAGGGGGCGGCTCTTGATTGATGAAGACGTATTTTTCTATCGACTGATCTGAAATACAGATTAATTTTCGCTGCGCGCTGCCAGGCTTGCGCCGTTCGTGCATTGGCAGCTAAGCTTCGGCCATCGATTATCAATAATCCTATTGGAGATAGCCCCGTGTCCCTCACCGATCCCAGCAAGGCCAGCCCGGCTGCCGCCGCCGACCCCAAGGCCCAGGACGAAGGCGCCCCGGCCGGCGGCCCTCAAGGCCTGGGCAAGGGCCTGACCAACTACGGCGACAATGGCTTCTCGCTGTTCCTGCGCAAGGCCTTTATCAAGGGCGCGGGCTATACCGACGACGCGCTGTCGCGCCCGGTGATCGGGATCGTCAATACCGGCAGCAGCTACAACCCCTGCCACGGCAACGCGCCGCAACTGATCGAGGCGGTGCGCCGCGGGGTGATGCTGGCCGGCGGCCTGCCGGTGGATTTCCCGACCATCTCGGTGCACGAGAGCTTTTCCGCGCCGACCAGCATGTACCTGCGCAACCTGATGTCGATGGATACGGAAGAGATGATCCGTGCCCAGCCGATGGACGCGGTGGTGCTGATCGGCGGCTGCGACAAGACCGTGCCGGCCCAACTGATGGGCGCGGCCTCGGCCGGCGTGCCGGCGATCCAGCTGGTGACCGGGTCGATGCTGACCGGCGCGCACCGCGGCGAGCGCGTGGGCGCGTGCACCGATTGCCGCCGCTACTGGGGCCGCTATCGTGCCGACGAGATCGACGCGGCCGAGATCGCCGACGTCAACAACCAGCTGGTGGCCAGCGTCGGCACCTGCTCGGTGATGGGCACAGCCAGCACGATGGCCTGCGTGACCGAGGCGCTCGGCATGATGGTCGCAGGCGGCGCCTCCGCCCCGGCAGTGACGGCCGACCGCATCCGCGTGGCCGAGCGCACCGGCACCACCGCGGTGGCGATGGCCAAGGCGCGGCTGACGCCCGACCGCATCCTCACCGGCAAGGCCTTCGAGAACGCCTTGCGCGTGCTGCTGGCGATCGGCGGCTCGACCAACGGCATCGTCCACCTGACCGCGATCGCGGGTCGCTTGGGCATCGACATCGACCTGGCCGGGCTCGACCGCATGAGCCGCGAGACGCCTGTGCTGGTGGACCTGAAGCCCTCCGGCCAGCACTACATGGAAGACTTCCACAAGGCCGGCGGCATGACCGCGCTGCTGCGCGAGCTGCGCCCGCTGCTGCACCTGGATACGCTGACGGTGTCGGGCCGCACGCTCGGCGAAGAACTGGACGCGGCGGCGCCGCCGTTCGCGCAGGACGTGATCCGCCGCGCGCCCGACCCGATCTACCCGGCCGGCGGTCTTGCGGTGCTGCGCGGCAACCTGGCGCCGGGCGGGGCCATCATCAAGCAGTCGGCGGCCGACCCGGTGCTGATGGAGCATGAGGGCCGCGCGGTGGTGTTCGAGAACGCCGAGGACATGGCGCAGCGCATCGACGACGAAGCGCTCGACGTCAAGGCCGACGACATCCTGGTGCTCAAGCGCATCGGGCCGACCGGCGCGCCGGGCATGCCGGAGGCCGGCTATATGCCGATCCCGCGCAAGCTGGCACGTGCCGGCGTCAAGGACATGGTGCGCATCTCCGACGGGCGCATGAGCGGCACCGCGGCCGGCACCATCGTGCTGCATGTGACACCGGAAGCCGCCATCGGCGGCCCGCTGGCGCTGGTGCAGAGCGGCGACCGCATCCGGCTGTCGGTGCGCGAGCGCGAACTGACGCTGCTGGTGGACGAAGCCGAACTGGCCCGCCGCGCCGCGGCGCAGCCGGTGGAGCGCCCGCGTGCGGATCGCGGCTATCGCAAGCTCTTCCTCGAGACCGTGACGCAGGCCGACCAGGGCGTCGACTTCGACTTCCTGCGCGCCACGCAGACGGTGGAAACCGTGCCGCACAAGCGCTGAGCCATGAACGATATGCAAGCCGAAGCCGGCGCCATGCAGCAGGCCGTCGACACCCTGGAAGAGGACATCGTCTTCGGCCGCCTGCATCCGCGCGAGCGGCTGACCGAAGACGACCTGATGGCGCGCTTTGACCTGAAGCGCCATGTGGTGCGGCAGGTGCTGGCCAGGCTGGAGGCGATCGGCGTGGTCGAGCGCAAGCGCAACGTGGGCGCGGTGGTGCGCGCCTTCTCCGCGCGCGAGGTGCTGGAGCTGTACGCGCTGCGCGAGGTGCTGGAATGCCATGCTGCCGAACTGATCACGCTGCCGGTGCCGGCGGCGCGGCTGGCGCCGCTGGTGGCCGTGCAAAAGCAACACGATGCGGCGGTGGCGGCGGGCGACGCGCGCGCGGTGTTCCGCATCAACCAGGCCTTCCACCGCGAGCTGTTCGCGCTGACCGACAACGCGGTGCTGCAGCAGGCCATCGGCGACTACGCGCGCCGCGCCCACCCGATCCGCTTCGGCACGCTGGCTGCGGCGGCGTACCGCGAGCGCGCGCGGCAGGAGCACTGGGCGATGATCGAGGCGCTGAAGACCGGCGACCGCGACGCGCTCATGGCACTGTGCCGGCGCCACCTGCTGCCATCGCGCGATGCCTACCTCGCCGCCGAGCAGGCGCGCGGGGCGGCCTGAAGAAACGCCTCACGCATCACAGCCGAGTCAGAACCCGCCTACGCCAGCATCCGCCCTTGTCCTATCCCTTGCGTGCCCGCCACTGCCTACATTGAACCTAGCACCACCGCAAGGAGCCGACTTATGTCATTCGCGCTATACATCATAGGCCTGATGGTCCTGGTGGGCGGCATCGCCTGGGGCATGTCAACGGCCGGCCTCGCGCCCGTCTATATCGGCATTGCCTGCCTGATCGTGCTGGGGATCGGGATCATGGCGGCCGTCTCCCGTACCCGCACCAAAGATCCTTCCTGACCGCTGCGGGCCCGGCGCGATGCCGGGCCCGCTTGCTTGTCCGCTTCCGTTTTTCTTTACGCCGCGCAGCGGCCTCGCGCGCGGCAGCCGATGATGCTCATGCGCCGGCCCCCGCGGTGCTGCTTTGCGCGGCTGGCGGATGGGCGAGTTGTGTGCGCACCGCGGCCGCCAGTTCCGCGGCTGCAGGCGACAGGGTGCGGTTACGCGACGTCACCAGCCCGATCGAGCGCTCGGTCACCGGTGCAGTCAGCAGCCGCTCGACGATGCCGGGCTGGCGCACGGTGCCGGCGGCGATCTCTGGCAGCGCGGCGACACCAAAGCCGCACTCGACCATGGCCGCTATGGTTGCCAGGTGCTCGGCCTCGAACACCGGCTGGAAGCGGATGCGGTTCTGCAGGAAGGCCCATTCGGCATACTGGCGCACGCTGCTGGGATGCGTCATCGACACGTGCGGCGCGTTGGCGGTATCGGCCCAGCGCAACGGCCCGGCGGTGCGCGCCATCGGGTGCGCGGACGGGATCAGCAGCACGAAGCGGTCGGACAGCAGCGGCTCGTACTGCAGGTCGGCCTGCTGCGGATCGGCCGCGGTCAGCGCAAAGTCCACTTCGCCGGCGCGCACCAGGTCGAAGGCGGGGCCGGACAGCGTGTCGATCACCTTCAGCGCCACTTCCGGGCGCGCGCGGTGGTAGGCCATCAGCACGCGCGGCAGCATGCGTGCCGCCAGCGACGGCAGCGCCGCCACCGCCACCTGCCCGCGCTCGGCGCTGGCGATGCCGGTCACGGCGTCGATGGCGCCACGAAATGCCGCCTGCAGCAGCGCTGCCTGTTGCATGAAGACCTGGCCGGCGGCGGTCAGGCGCACGGTGCGGGTGGTGCGGTCAAAGAGGCGCACACCGAGGGACTCCTCAATGCGCAGGATCTGCGTAGACAGGGCGGACTGCGACAAATGCAGCTGGCTGGCGGCCTGGCGAAAGTTCAGTGTGCGGCCGAGTACCAGCGTGGTATCGATGTCGCGCATCGACAGGTTGATTTTCATGGTGTAGCTGCGGCGGGCGGGCACCGGCCGGCGGAGTCTTGCGATTGATCTGATTTGCGGATCATTTTATCCAAAGAATCGACTTCATCAATCAAAGCGAGTTCTCTACACTGCCGGGATTCGATGGCCTGGCGCGCTGCTGGCGTGTGCGGGCCGCACCGCATCCCCCTGGAGATCCTATGCCGAACCTGACCGATCCGGTCATCCTGAGCCGCCCCGGCACCGCGCATGCGGTGGTGGTGGGCGGCGGCACCATGGGCACCGATGTCGCCGTGGTGCTGACGCGCGCGCTGTGCCGTACCACCGTGATCGAGCCCGACGCCGGCCGTGCCGCCGCGCTGCCGCAACGCGTGCGCGACAACCTCGCCACTATCGGCCGCGAGCAAGGCGCCGAACGGCTGGCCGTGGCCGCGATGCTGGATGACGTGGACTGGTCCACCGTGGACCTGGTGATCGAGTGCATCCCGGAACGGCTGGACCTGAAGCAGGCCCTGTTCGCCGACCTGGTCCGGCGCGCGCGCGCCGATGCCGTGCTGGCCAGCAACAGCTCCAGCTTCCCGATCAGCGCCATCGGCGAAGGGCTCGAGACGCGCGCGCGCATGCTGGGCCTGCACTTCTTCATGCCGGCCCACCTGGTGCCGCTGGTGGAAGTGGTGATGGGTGAGGGCAGCGACGAGGCCTGCGCCGACGCGCTGATCGCCTTCATGCGCCGCTGCGCGATGGTGCCGGTCAAGGTGCGCAAGGACCTGCCGGGCTTCCTCGCCAACCGGCTCCAGCATGCGCTGTCGCGCGAAGCCTTCAACCTGATCGACCGCGGCATCGCCTCGCCCGAGGATGTGGACGCGGCGGTGCGCTTCGGCTTCGGTTTCCGCTTCCTGGCCGCGGGGCCGGTGCTGCAGCGCGACCATGCCGGCATCGACGTGCATGCCGCCGCCGGCGCCACCATGTACCCGAGCTTCTGCAATGACGACCATCCCGCGCGCTGCCTGTCCGAGCGCGCCGCCGACGGCCGCCACGGCATGAAGCGCGGCGAAGGTTTCTACCAGTGGACACCCGAGACCATTGCCGCCGAGCGCGCGCGCTATGACCGCCTGCTGCGCGCCGGCCTGGAACTGATTGCGCCCGAATTGCCCGAGATCCAGCCATGACCCAAGCCAATCCCAAGCCCAATGCCGCGGTGCGCACGCCGCTGGCCGACTCGCCTCTGATCGTCACGGTTGCACCGAATGGCGCCTACAAGCAAGCTGCCGACCATCCCGCAGTGCCGTTGACCGCGGCGGCGCTGGCCGCCGAGGCGCGCGCCTGCCTGGACGCCGGCGCGGCCATGATGCACATGCATGTACGCGATGCGCAAGGCCGCCATTCGCTCGACGTGCAGACCTACCGCGACGCGATGGCGGCGGTGAAGCAGGCGGTGGGCGATTCGCTGCTGGTACAGGTGACGAGCGAAGCAGCGGGCGTGTACAAGGCCGCCGAGCAAATGGCGATGGTGCGCGAATTGCGGCCCGAGGCCGTGTCCGTTGGGCTGCGCGAATTGGCGGTGACGGAAATCCCGGACAGCGAACTGGCGGCGTTTTTCGCCTGGCTGGCCGGCGAGCGCGTGATGACGCAGGTGATCCTGTATGACGTGGCCGACGTGCGGCGCTGGCAGTCGATGCGCGAACGCGGCATGGTGCCGGCGGGGGCGTGGTCGTTACTGTATGTGCTGGGGCGCTATTCGGCTGGACAGGTATCGTCGCCGCGTGACCTGCTGCCCTTCCTGCAGGTCGCGGACGAAAGCGCCGATGCGCTGCCGTGGGCGATCTGCGCTTTCGGCCGCGAAGAAAACGCCTGCGTGACCGCAGCCGCCGCGTTTGGCGGCCATGTGCGGGTAGGTTTCGAAAACAACTTGCTGTTGCGCGACGGCAGTCGTGCGCCCGGCAACGAAGCACTGGTGGCGCAGGCGGTGCAGGGCGGGCTGACGCTGGGCCGGCCGATCGCCGACGCCGCCGATGCGCGCAGGATCTACGGCGAGGTACGCTGAGGCTCGCGCGGCGGCGTCAGGCGCCGTCGCTGAAGCTGTCGCGCGGGCCGTTCGGGTTGTGCGCGCCGTCGGTGATGGTGCTGCGCGTGCCGGTGGCGCTGTGCGCGCCGTCAGTGAACGAGCTGCGGGTACCGGTGGCGCTGTTGGCGCCGTCGCTGAAGGGATCGACGTTGCGCGGTGCAGCCTGCGCAGTGCCGACCACGGCGGCAACGAGGGCGGTGGCCATAAGGACTTGCCTGAGTGCTTGCATGGATGGCTTCTCCGTAAGAGTGCCGGCCCGGGGTGGCCGGCGGTAATGCAAGTCTAGGCAGCGCCCCCCCACGCCAGCATGACCGGCACATGACAATGCCGTCATTCTCGCAAGCGAGAGAAGTCTCAGCGAGGCCCGGCTGGACGCCGGAGAATGACCCGCCGACCTATGGCAGCAAAGGCCGCCAGGAAGTTAAAGTCGATGGGAAACAGGTCTCTGGAAGGCGCGAGGTATCGGAATTCCGGGATTGGTTCCGATGAAGTGTCTCGCTGACTCTGACTAATCCATCAGGTCCGTGTACTCGCCTTTCGCATAGGGCCTTGTCCGGCTCCACGGAGCGGCTTGCGGCGCTGCAATTGCGGTCACCCGCGTGACCTTCTTCTGCGTACCGCTGGCATTGCGCGACTGGACCAGGCGCGGATACTGGCCGGCCACGTCCCACTGGACCGTCACCTGTTCGTTGCCGCGCCTGGCGCGATACTCCTGCACACCGCCGCGCGCAGGGCCGTTCGCGTTCATCGTCTTAAGCGCAGCCGGGTCCAGCAGGTGGTACGCGGTCGCCCACGAGCCGTCGAACCCGATGTTGCCGTATTCAGCCGGGCTGACTTCGAAGGTCTTGCGCATGGTGTCGCTGACCAGCCGCACCGACAGCTTGCCGGACGGCTGCCGCTCGATCCAGCGCGCGGCGGCCGACATATCCATGTGCTTGTGGCCCTTGTCCGCCCTGGCGTGCTCGGCTTCGTCGTGCGCGCCGTGCGGGATCTCGCGCTCGATCCAGACTGTCTCGCCCTCGCGGTAAACGCGCTCGGTGAAGTAGATGTCGCGGCGCACGCCGTCGGCCCCGAGCGCCGACAACTCGTGCTACACGCGCAGTGCCAGGGGGCCGGAGGCTTTTGCCGGTTCCGCCGCCACATTGGTGAAGGCCGCCGTGGCAACCAGCAGCGCAAGGACAGGAAATGTTTGTTTGGTCTTCATGAAACTGTTCAGAAAGCGAAAAATGCGCGCGCCGGTTTGCCGGCGCGCGCATGGCAGTCAGGCACTGCGTTCGGGCGTGCAGCAGTGCCGTGGCAGGTATCAGAGCCCCAGCGCGGACTTCACCACGCCGAAGACCTTGGTGTTGTCGATGGTGCCCTTGAGCGCGGCATTGCCCGGACCCGTCGAGAACAGCATCACATCGCCGCCGCCGTGGGTTTCCGAACCCGGAGCCCCGAGGTTCACGCCGACTTCCTGCAGGTAGCCGTCGGCGGTGGTGTCCACCAGCGCGGGGTTGTCGCGTGGTGTCTTGCGCGGACTGCCGCCGTTGCCGAATACCAGCGTGGTGTAGGGCAGGCCGTCAGCCGCCGTGGCGGGTTGCTTCGTCTTGATGTCCGTCACTGTGCCGAGGATCGGGTTGCCGCGATGCGAGTAGCCGTTGATCGTCATCGTATGGTCGTGGTCGGCAGTTACGACGATCATCGTGTTCGACAGGTCCACCATCGACAGCGCACGCTTGATGGCGTCGTCGAACGCGATCGTGTCTTCCAGCGCGCGCTTGGCATTGGTGCCGTGCAGCGCATGGTCGATCCGGCCGCCTTCCACCATCAGGAAATAGCCGTTCCCGTTCTTCTGCAGGATGCGGATGGCTTTCTCGGTCATGTCGGCCAGGCTCGGCTCGTCGATATTGCTCTTGACGCGGTCCAGTTCGTAGTTGAGGTGGTCCATGTTGAACAGGCCGAGCAGCTTGTTCGTGGCGGCCGGGTCCACGGTCTTGAGCGCGGTGCCGGTCGTCACGTAGGTGTAGCCCGGGAACTGAGTGGTCAGGTCAACACCATCCGTGCGCTTGCCGCCCGCGGCGCTTGGCAGGAACTGGCGGCGGCCGCCCCCGAGCAGCACGTCCAGGCCATCCTTGAGCGCCGTGTTGTAGGCGGCGTTGCCGGGGGCGGCCTGCGCGGCGATATTGTTTTCGCCGTCGCGGTGGCAGACGTGCGAGTAAGTGGCCGCAGGCGTGGCATGCGTGGCGCGCGTGGTGGTGACCGCGCCGACCGACTTGCCGGCGGCCTTGGCCAGTTCCAGCACAGTGGCAACTGGCGTCCCGTTGCCGCCCGGGCAGGTGCTGTCACCGGCGCTGGTCACATAGGCCTTGCCGGTGCTGTCGCTGGCCTTGGTATCCGCCGACATGGAGATGACTTCGTTGTTCATCTTCACACCGGTCATGTAGGCCGACATCGACGGCGCACTGTCGGTGGTCTGCGCGTCGTTCGAGTACGTCTTCACGCGCGCGGTGCGCTTGAGCGACTCCATATTGAGCTTGCCTGTTTCGCCATACTTGTAGATGCGCGAAGCGGTGACGGTGGTCGGGCCCATGCCGTCGCCCAGGAAGAAGATGACGTTCTTGGCCTCGCCCGCGGCTTGCGCGGGGAGGGCGAAGCAGGCGCAGGCAACCGCGGCTGCCGACAGGCCGGTAAAAATGATGGATTTCATGGCGTTATTCCGTCAGCGATAGTGGCTTACAGGCCGATGGCCTTCCTGATCAGGCCGAACACCTCGGTGTTGTCCATCACACCGGTGAAGGATTCAGCGCCGTTGCCCAGCGCGCCGATGAAGACATCGGTGCCGCCATGGGTCTCGCCACCTGCCGCCATTGGAATCGCGGCTTCCTGGTGATAGCTCTTGTCGTAGACCTGCGCATCGGTCAGCGCGGTGCGCGCGGCCGGGCGGTTTTCGCCATTGCCGAAGCCGATGATGGTGAACGGGTTGCCGCCGGAGTCCGTGGCGAGCGCGCCGGTCACATAGTTCTTCAGCAGGCCCAGCACGCCCGGGTTGCTGTCGCTGGTGGGGCCGGTGCGCCTGGCGTAGCCGTTCAGTACCAGCGTGTGGTCGTGGTCGGCGGTGACGACGATCAGCGTTTTCTTCAGGCCCGGATCGATCACGTTGAGCTTGTCGATGGCCGTCTTGATCGCAGTGTCGAAGGCCACGGTGTCCTGAAGCGCCTTGTGTGCGGTAGTTTCATGCAGCGCGTGGTCGATGCGGCCGCCTTCCACCATCAGGAAGAAGCCCTTTTTCTTCGCGGCAAGCACGTCGATGGCCTTGCTGGTCATTTCCGCCAGGCTCGGCTCGTCGGCCGGCACGCGGTCCAGGTCGTAGGCCATGTGGCTGGACGTGAACAGTCCCGCCACCTTCGCGGCGCTGGCGGCGTCGATCTTGTCGAAATCGGACTTGTTGGAGGCGTAGGTGTAGCCGGCCTTCGTCAGCTCGGCGACCAGGTCACGGCCGTCGGTACGGGCGCCGCCCGCGGCCTTGTTCTGGAAGTGCTTGCGGCCGCCGCCGAAGATCACATCCACGCCGTCGCCGAGCGCGCTGTTGTAGCCGGCGCCATTTGGCACCAGTTGCGCGGCGATGGTGTTCTCGGCGTCGCGATGGCAGACGTGGGCATACGTGGTGGCCGGGGTCGCGTGCGTGATACGGGTGGTGGTAACCACGCCGGTGCCATAGCCAGCGGCCTTCATCTGCTCGAGCAGCGTCGGCACGCTCTGGCCGTTGCCCGAGGCCGGGCAGGCGCTGTCCGCACCGGACAGGTAGTCCTTGCCGGTGGCATCAAAGGCGTTGGTATCCGGCGTCATCGAGATGACTTCGTTGTTCATCTTCACGCCAGTCATGTAGGCCGCCATCGAGGGCGCGCTGTCGGTAACCTGGGCGTTGTTCGAATAGGTCCGGATGAAACCGCTTTCGGGCAGCGTGTCCATGGTCAGTTCGCCATCCTCGCCGACCTTGTAGATCCGCGCCGCGGTCATGGTCGTCATGCCCATGCCGTCGCCGAGGAAGAACACCACGTTCTTCGTGGGTGCGGTGCCGCCGGAAGCCGGTGGCGTGACCGATGCGCTGTTGTCGTCACTGCCGCACGACGCCACGGCCAGCGCAAGCAGCGGTGCCATCAATGCCGAAATTCTTCTCATTCTTGCTCCCCTTTAGAGTCGGCGCAGAGGATGCACGAAGAATATTTCGCGCGCATGACGACAAGGGGCCGGCAGGAGAATGGCTACGACTCCGGGTTCGGCACGCGCACAATCCATTGTTCGAATTTCACCCCCGATAGCCGGCAACCAGTTGCTTCATTGCCCGGAAGGCCGTGGCGCGGTCGTCGCCGAGCAGGAAGGCGTGGACACCTTGTTCGCGCCAGTGCTCGCATTGCCCCGCGGCGCGCGGAATCGCACAGAACGGCACGCCACGTGCCTGGCAGGCCTGCGCGATGCGGCGGATCGCCGCCTGCACGGAAGGATGCTGCGCGTCAGCGGGCACGCCGAGGCTTTGCGACAGGTCGATCGCACCCTCGAGCACCATGTCGATGCCCGGCACGGCGACGATCTCTTCGATTGCATCGACGCCTTCCCGGTCCTCGATCATGGCCACCACCATCAGCTCACGGTTGGCCCGCTCGAAATAGGCCGGCAACGTCAGCGTGCCGAAGCCGGTGGTCCGGCCCCCGGTGATGCCGCGCGTGCCGAGCGGGTGATAGCGCGCGCTGTCGACCGCCAGCTCGGCCTCCGCCCGGCTGCGCACGTGCGGCACCACGATGCCTTGCGCGCCGGCATCCAGCACGCGCAGGATGATGTCCGGCGCCGTGCATGGCACGCGTACCAGGGCGGTGGTGCCGGCGCATTCCGCGGCGCGGATCATGTTCTCCAGCGTCTGGGGGTTCACGCCGACGTGCTCGAGGTCCAGGATCACGAAGTCGAAGCCGGCGTAGCCGATCATCTCTGTCATCAGCGGCAAGGGCAGCGAGTTGATCAGGCCGAACACATCGCGCCCGGCCGCGAGCGCGGCCTTCAGCTGGTTAGGCTGCAGCATCGGCATCCTCCGCGGGAAGGTAGCAGTGCCGCGGGTGCGGGTGGCGCAGGAAGTCGTGGTGCGAGATATGCCAAGCATAGGCGCCGGCATACGGGAACACCACCATGTCGCCGGCACGCACGCTGTCCACCGGCGTGTCCTGGGCGAGGATGTCCTTCGGCGTGCAGAGCTGTCCGACCACGCTGACGCGCGCGTCGCTTACGCCGGGGCGGGAAAACGGATAGCGCCACGATTCCACAGGCAGCACCCGGAACGGGTGGCTGTGCCCCTGCGCATACGGCGTACGGAAGTGGTGCGTGCCGCCGCAGGCCACGACGAAGGCGCGATCGAAGGCGTGCTTTACGTCGATCACCTCCATCGCATAGTAGCCGCAGAAGGCCGTGATATAGCGCCCGCATTCGAAGCGGACGGTCAGCCCGTCGCGCTGCTCCGACAGCGCCGGGAGGCCTGCGGCAAAGGCGGCCCAGTCGAACTGCCGCTCGGGCTCGCGGTAGTTGACGCCAATGCCACCGCCGACGTTGACCTGGTCCAGCGTATCGAGCCCGTACTCCGCGCGCCAGCGCCTGACCTGCTGCAGGTAGGCGTCGAGCAGGCGCAGGTGGGCGGCGGCGTCGAGCTGGTGCGACATCAGGTGGAAATGGAAGCCGCGCAGCCGGATTTCCGGGTGCGCGCGCAGCCACGCCAGGCAGGCCGGCAGCTGGTCGCCGGCGATGCCGAATGGCGTGGGCCTGCCGCCCATCATCAGCGTGGTGGCCTGCAGTCCTTCGATGGCGAGGTTGACACGCAGCAGCACCGGGGCGGTGACGCCGCGCTCCCGCGCGAACCATGCCAGCCGTTCGAGTTCATGCAGGCTTTCCACATGCAGTGCCTCGACGCCGAGATCGAGCGCGCTGGCCAGTTCCGCATCGGTCTTGCCGGGGCCGCTGAAGATCAGCGGTACTTCGGCAAAGTGCTCGCGCACCCAGGCCAGTTCGCCGCCCGAGGAGATCTCGAAGCCGTGCGCCAGCGGCGCCAGTGTTTGCAGGATCGGCAGGTCGGAGTTGGCCTTGATCGCGTAGAACAGTTCGAAGCCGGGCGGCAGGCTGTGCGCCGTGGCCGCGGCGTGGCGCCGCAGCGCCTCCAGGTCGTAGACGTAGGTGCACAGCGGGGCGCTGGCACTGGCAAGCGCGTCGTGCAGCTGGGCGGCGACGCGCGTCCAGCGCAGTTCGGGGGCGGTCATTGCCATGCGGCCTCCACGCCGGCGAAGGGAATGGGATTGGTGACGGGCACGTAGGTGGAAGCGCGGTCGGCGCGCTGGAAGAAGCGGTTGCTGAAATTGGTCTTGGCCGGGAAGGGGGTGCCGGCCAGCAGCCCATTGATGCGCCGGGCCGAGGCCGCATTGCCATGGCGATGCTGGTAGGTATGCAGGTGATGGCGCACCACGGACCACAGCCGCGTGGTCATGGACGGCCTGCCGGCACCGAGCTGGGCGATGACTTCGCACAGGTTGTTGACGAACAGGCAATAGGCCACGCGGTTCCAGCCTTGTTCCTCGTCGTACCACAGCGAGGCCTGCGCGCGTTCGCTGAGCGCAGGCATCGAAGACGCGGGATGGCGCGAGGGCGTCAGCTTCACACCCTCGAAGTCGCGCAGGAATAGCTGCGCGGGCAGGCCCTGGCGCAGGCCGAGCACCACGTTCTGCAGGTGCGGCTCGAAGATGACGCCATGCGCGAAGAAGAGGTGGAAGACCGGATAGACCAGTTGCCACACGTAGGCGGAGAACCAGCGTTCCGTCATGACATCCACAGGCGTCCCCGCCTGCGCGGCGAGCTCCGTCAGGAGCCGCTGCATGCGGGCTTCGCCGTAGTAATGGTTGCCGAACAGCGAACCGGCCAGCAGGGGCACGCAGTCGGGCGTGCGCAGCGTATCCACACTCTGGCGCAGGATCAGGCCGAAGCCTTCGATGACCTGGCGATTCTTCTCGATATCGGCATCCTTGAGGTCGACCGACAGGAACGCCGGCTCCTCCATCAGCGCCAGGCCCGGGAACAGTCGCCCGAGATCCGGCAGCAGCGGACGCAGCACGCGGTTGACGTGCATGGCGCTCTCCAGCTCGTACCATGCATTCTTGCGCACGCAGTTGGTAATGCGGATGTTCAGCGACAGCTTGTAGAAGTACGGATTGCCGGGCTGGTACAGGGTGCGGATCGACGAGGTGGGAAAGAAGTCCGCGCCCTGCTTGCCCAGGTCCTGCATGCGGCCGCTCGCCAGCGCATCGCGCACGAGCGGAAGCTCGCGCAGGTAGCCCGCCTGCCAGGGGTGGACCGGCACCGCCACGCGGTCGGCGGATACTGCCGGGGCAGTCGCGGCGATCAGCTGGTCGCAGCTGGCGTCGAGCAGGGACTGCTGCGCGAGGTCTTCGCGCGGCACCGCGAACCACGCGAGCGGAAAGCGGGTGCGCAGTTCCGGCGAGTAGCGCAGCAGGTCATTGTCGGAGAAGCCCTGCCGGCTCTTCGGCGTAGGGTGGAACGGATGGCCGAAGGTCAGCGACTGCTCGGAATCGATGTAGGCCTCCACCGGATCGGCAGGAATCGTGGCGGGCACCGGCACGGACAGCACTTCCGTGCTGACGGCCACGCTGTTGCGGATCTGCTCCATCAGCTCGGTATTGGGCGGCAGTTCGTGCTGCTGCGCCATCTCGCGCAACAGCAGCGCGGCCAGCGATTCCCAGTCGAGCAGTGCCCACGGCTTGTTCTCGGCCTTGTGGAACACCGGCGACAGGTAGCGGTAGTTACCGGTAAGCCAGGCGCCGCCGACCACGGCCAGGAGCCGGTCGTGGATATGCGGCAGCTGCACTTCCAGGACCTGCGCCGGCTCGCGCCGCAGCGTCATGGTGATCGTCGCAGGCCAGTCGTTCTGCCCGACGGGCGGGCCGACGCGCAACTGGCCGGCGGGCGCCGCGACCTCGCGGCAGTAGCAGTTCAGCAGCGTTTCCTGGCAGCGACGCGCGGCAGCCAGTTCCGCCGACAGGCGGCGCGTGCTGGTAACTTCCATATTGGTTTGCACTTGCATTGTCTTGTGACCTCGTTCTCGGGAGGGATCAGAGTGTGCTCATCCGCTGTCTGGCGGTAAGGATCAGGTAAGCGACGGCCGGCGCAAGCAGCGCGGCGCCAAAGAGGTAAGGCGCACGCTGGCCGGCCAGGCTGACTGCCGCGCCGGCGGCAAGCCCGGCCACGACGCCACCCCATTTCGAACTGCTTTCGAACCAGCCGAAGGTCCGGCCGGCGTTGCCGGCGTGCACGACGCTTGCCACCAGCGCATGCAGCGCGATGAAGCCGACCGTCATGGCGGTGCCCATCAGCAAGCGCCAGGCCACCAGCGCCGGCAGGCCGAGCGGCGCCGCCTGTGCCAGCAGGGTGATCACCAGCGTGCCGTAGGCGGTGGCGAGCAGCCCCAGCGACGGGGCCAGTCCCAGCCGCCGTGACAGCAACGGTGCCGCGGCCAGGTAGACCAGGTGTGGCAGGCCGAACAGCAGCCCGGCCGTCGCCGCGGATATGGCAGGCATGCGCTGCTGCATGTCGGGGATGAAGTACGGGAACGTCACGACGGTGGCGAACACGAACGCGAACTGCAGCACGTAGATCTGCCGGGGCGTGGCTGGTGCCGCGGCGCTTGTGGCGGCGGCGCGAGCAGCCGGGCGCTTTGCGGCGCCGGCGGCATCGCCCGCAGGCAACCATGCGATCAGTGCCGCGGCGACCAGCGGCAGCAACGCCAGCCAGCGGTAGAGGACGATTGGCGACTCCGCCCCTATCCACAGGCCGAGGCAGGCGGGCGCCGCCACCAGCGCGGCGCGCGCCGACCACTGCATCGCCGTCAGGCTGCGTGTGAGCGTGGTGCCGCTGGCGACAGTTGCCAGGTAGGCATTGGATGCCGAGAAGGTGCCGCCCAGCACGCCCTGCAGCACGAGCGCCGCCAGGAAGGCAAACGAGTTGGTCGCGTAGCTGGCAAGCAGGAAGCTTGCCGCCAGCCCCAGTTGCGCGCGCATCAGCAGCGGCTTCTTGCCGAAGCGGTCCGCGAGCCGGCCCCACCATGGCGCCGACACCGCTGCCAGCAGCGTTGGCACCACGTAGAACGCGCCCGCGAGCCACGGCACGTCATTGTGCAGCGAGCGCTGCAGGATCAGCGCGAAGAACGGCGGCATGCCCAACGCCGCGAAGGCGGCGATGAAATGGCACAACATGACCACCGCGACCACCTGTCGCGTGCCGGTGCTCATGAGGCCACCTGGAGGAAGTTGGGCGCGCGCTTGCCATAGAACTTGTTGACGTCGGTCGCGCCGGTCTGCGCCTTTTCCACCAGCGACGCCGCGGTCAGCAGGTACTTGAGGTGCAGCCGGTCGTCGTCAAGCAGCACCTGGCGCGCGAAGGCGGTGTCTTCGCCGGCGGCGGCCAGGTCGGCAAGCACGGCCTCCACATGGCGCCGCACGTGCGCGTAACCCGCGGCGGGATCGGTGCCGCGACGCTGCGCAAGGCCTTCCACCAGGGCCGCAATGTTCAGCTGCAGCGTGATGGTGACGAACATCTGCGCCAGCGGCAGCGCATCGGCCACGCCAATGCGCTGGTCTTCCAGGCCGTCGAGGCGGGCCGCCAGTGCCGGCCAGCGGTGCCCGAGCGTGCCGCGGTCGATGCGTGCGGCATCGTTGTCCTTCAGCAGCAGGCGCAGGCCATCGTCGCCGTAGACCAGCATCGAATTCTGCTGGTTCGACTCCAGGGCAATGCCGTAGCGCAGCCACAGCGTAAGGTGCAGCTGCAGCGTGAGCGCCAGGTAGGCGTCAAACCAGGCATCGAGATCGCCGCCGTGGTAGCGGCCGGCGAGTTCCTCGGCCACGCACAGGCCGCCGGCGGTTTCGGCCAGCAGGCCGGCCACCGAAACCACCGTGGCGTTCGCCAGTTGAGGTTCGGGGTAGCGGCGCAGGATGTAGCCCAGGAACGGGCGCTGGTCCACATGGGCGCCGTTGACCTCGTCCGTCAACAGCACCTGCCCATTGAGGCCCGGTTCACGCCGGACGATATCGCCAAGCAGTGTCTGGATGCGATGCCCGTCGCCGATGGTACTGGGCTTGATGGTGCGGATGTTCTTGGCACCCAGGGTCCGGATCGTGAGCGGTAGCTTGACGTGCCAATCGGGCGCATCGAGCAGGATCAGCGAGCGCACCGACAGGGTGGGAGACACGCGCAGGTACGGGCGCGGGGCCCGGATGACCTGGCCGTCGAGTCCGGCTTCCACCATGAAGCCGTCCAGGTGATGCTGCCACACGAACGGATGCACGGGCACCAGCGCATGCGACCGGGCGAGCGCGGGATCGAGGCCGACATCAGCGAAATCCGGCCAGTTCGGCGGCAGCATGTCGCCGCTGGGATGATGGCGCTCGCGCGGCACCGCCAGCCAGTTCAGCGCCAATACAGGCTGGAACTCCGGCGCGTAATGTGCGAGATCGTTGGCGGTGAAGCCAAGCTTGGCACGCGCGGTGGGGTAGTAGGGGTGGTCGAGGAAGCCCGCGACGCGGTCGTAGTGCAGCATGCGCTGGTCCCATGCCGGCAGCGCGTGGCCGTCGGCACGGTCGGGCTGCGCGAACCAGCGCGCGCGCTCGGCCATCGAAACCTTGCGATGCTCGACAGCCGCACGGCATTCGTCGCCGTAGGCGGTGAACAGGCGTGCGTCTTCGGCAGGGAGGTCGCCGGCGAATGCTGCCAGGATCGTGTCGATTTCATGCAGCGGGGAGAACGCGCCGGCGTCTTCGCGCAGCAGCGGCAGGCGGGTCAGGCGCCATTCCTGCATGTAGCGGGTGGGCATCACCGGAATCCAGAGGGTGCCGGCGCCAAGGTGCGCCACGCGCAGCCACTGCTGGCTGGCGTCGAAACCATGCGCCATGGCGGCCGGTACGGCATCGGCGCCGTGCAACTCGCCGTGACTGACGCACGTGCGGACATCTTCGCGCAGCAAGGTGTCGACGACACGGACGCAGATGTAGGCGGCATCCAGATCCGTCGTCGCGGCAGACAGGCCCGGTTGGTCAGGCAGGCGGGCGGTCATTGTGCAATCTCCCATGCGAGCTTGCTGCTGGCCAGCTCCACCGCGGCGGCAAGGCCCGTGGTATCCGGACCGCTGCCGCGCAGCACGCCCAGGTAATCCTTGTTGGAGTTCGTCAGCTGGATGGCGTCGCCCACCTTGCGCAGGGGCTGGTAGGTCAGGCGCACACCGTCGCCTTCATGCTGGCTATGGGAGGGCGCATGCCGGAGCGTGCCTTCCGCCTGCGCCGTGAAATAGCGGATCCAGGCCGCCCGCTTCGGCACCTCAAGCGCCGGCAGGGCCTCGCCAAGGTGAAGGCGCAGAACTTGCTCGAACAGCGGGAACTGCAGGGTGTCGGACAGCAGGAACTCGCGGTAGTCGCCGATGCTGCGGTAGTTGATCTCGATGAGCCGCGGGCCTTTCGGGGTCAGCACGTATTCCGTGTGGCAGGCGCCAAAGCCGATGCCGAAGCGGCGGATGGTGGCCAGGACTTCGGCCTCGACCGACGCGGGCAGGGCGGTGCCCCACACGGCTTCCAGTTCAACGAAGTATGGCGGCGGCGACAGGCTCACACGAAAGCCGCCCAGCGCGCGGATCTCCTCGCCATCGCCCAGCGTTTCCAACGTGTAGAGCGGGCCCTCCAGGTATTCCTCCAGCAATAGCGCCTGGCCCGGGTGCCGGGCCCATATGGCCCCGCAATGCTCGGCAAGCTCGGCGTGGCTGCGCGCCAGGCTGACCTGCTGACTAGCCACGCCTTCGCGCGGCTTGACGATGCATGGCATCGGGACGTTGGCGAGGGCCGCCAGGCCGGCGGCATCGCAGACGACCGCGTGCCAGAGCGTATCGATGCCCGACTCCGCCAGCCGCCGCCGCATTTCCGCCTTGTTCTTGGCGGCGTAGGTGGTACGCCAGTCCTTGCCCGGCAGGCCGAAGTAGGCTGCTGCAATCGCCGTGGCCGTCTGCAGATGATCGCTGTTGGAGAAGACGGCGGCGGGCTTGCCACCGCGACGGGTAATCGCATCGATGACCGCCAGCGGGTTGAAGACATCGCACGGGATGACGTCATCCGGATAGGCGGGCAATCCGGTGCTGGCAAAGTGGGCGCGATGCGCATCGGCACAGTCGGTCAGCAAGACGACGGAAAGCCCGAGTGCCCGTGCCGCCGGCAGGAAGCCTTCATTGACGGGGGCGGTCGATACGTGGGCGAGTACGAAGAGTTCTTGCATGGATTTGGGCCTTGGAGTTGGGTTGTGCAGCTGGAGATGTTTAGTTAAGCGCGCTTAGTAAATCGTGATGCTAATTGTAATGATTCGCATTACGTCGTTTTGATACGTCTTGTTACGACAAACTAAGTGAGCGGGCCGGTGCCCCAAAAATCGTGCGACGCGTGAAAGGCCGTCAGCTTGCTGCAAATGCCCCGGTGGAGCGTTGCCCCCACAGGTTTTCACCTGTGGGGATCGCGTTGATTACATGCGGTAGCGCAGCGTCGCCATCACGCTGCGCGGGGCGCCCGGCATGTTCAGGTTGGCGTTGGTGCCGTGCCCCGACACGATGTAGCCCTGGTCGAACAGGTTGTACACGTTGAGCTGCGCCTCGAACGCGCCGCGGCGGTACCAGGCCATGGCGTCGGCGGTGACGTAGCCGGGCAGGGTGACCGTGTTGCCCGGATTGGCAAAGCGCTTGCCGACCAGGTTCAGGCCGGCGCCAATGCCAAAGCCGTGGCCGAGGTCCTTCGTCAGCCAGACATTGCCGCTATGCATCGGCGTCAGCGTGGCGCGCTTGCCTTGCACAGGCTGGCCTGCATCGATCTGGGTGGAGTTGATCACCCGGGCGTCAAGGTAGGCGTAGCCGGCCAGCACGCGCCAACCCTGGGGCAGCTCGGCAGCCGCGGTCAGCTCCGCGCCGTCGGTGCGTTGCGTGCCGATCGGCAGCAGGGCGGTGCCGGCGGCATTCGACACCTTCATGTTGTTTCGCTCCAGGCGGAACACCGAGATCGTGGTGCTGGCCTTGCCGTTCAGCCAGTCGTACTTGGCACCGACTTCGGTGTTGTTGGTGGTCTCAGGCGCCAGGTCGGCGTTGTTCGCCGCCAGCGCAAAGGCCTCGCCCGAAGGCTGGAACGACTTGCTCCACGACACGTAGTAAGACTGCGCCTTCGACGGTTGCCACACCAGGCCGGCGCGCGGGCTCCAGGCAGTGTCGGTACGCGACAGGTCGCGCTGGCCGGCGATGCGGTTCTTGGTCTCCTGCTGGAAGTTGTCGTAGCGCACGCCCACCAGCGCCTTCCACTGCTCGCTGAAGGTGATCATGTCCTGGGTGTAGAACGCCAGGGTATTGAAGATGCCGAGGTTGGAGGTGGTCGGCGTGCCCGGCGCCTGGCGCGGCAGCGTCAGCAGCACCGGGTTGAACAGGTCAAAGGTGGCGACCTGGCCGTTGGCGCCCAGCACCGGCTTGGTGTTGTTGACCTGGTCCTTGTTCTGCTGCCCAATCTCCATGCCGTACAGCAGCTCGTGCTGCGTGCCGAGGAAGGTGGCCTTCTGGATCAGGTCGGTCTGGTTGAACCAGCCATGCTCCTCGCGGCGGACATTGCCGTGGTTCATGGTCAGGGTGCGGGCCGCCTCGTTGACCGTGTTGGTCAGCGTGTTGTTGCGGTCCAGCGAGTAGTGGTAGTAGCGGGTCGCATTGCGGATCGACCAGTTCTCATTGAAGCGATGGTTGATCGTGGCGGTACCGGAGAACACCCGCGACTGCGAGTAGTCGGCGTCGCGCGCATTGGCCGCGCCGTAGTAGCGCGAGGCCGGCACGTCGACCGGACGGCCCTGGAAGGCCGGGATGCCGAAGTCGGTCACGCGGCGATCTGGCCTGCAGCAGCACGGTGGTCTCGGGCGCCACGCGCAGTTCCAGCGACGGTGCGATCGCCGAGCGGTCCAGGAACTGCTGCGAGCGGTAGCTGTTGGCCTTCTGCACCGCGCCGGTGATGCGGAACGCGGCAGCGCCGTCGGCGAACACGCGGCCGACGTCGGCCTCGGCGCGGCGGTCGGCCCACATGCCATAGCTGAGCGCAAAGTCGGTGACGTCGATGCCCGGCTTCTTGGTCACGCGGTTGATCAGGCCACCCGCCGAGCCGCGCCCGTACAGCACCGCCGCCGGGCCCTTGATGACCTCGACGCGGTCGACGTTGGACAGGTCGCGGAAGTACAGCGCGTCGTCGCGGATGCCGTCGACGAACTGGTCGGCGATCGCACTGAAGCCGCGGATCGACACCTGGTCGCGCTGGCCGTCGCCGGTGGAGAACGACACCCCCGGCACGTTCTTCAGCGCATCCTGCATCGAGTTGGCGCGCTGGTCGCGCATCACGTCCGCGGTGACCACGTTGACCGTCTGCGGGATGTCGCGCAGCGGCGCCTCGGTCTTGGTCGCGCTGACCGCATTGGGCGGGTTATAGCCCACGCCAAGCTCGCGGCTGGCATCGGCCTTGACGGTGACCTCCGGCAACTGCGAAGCGGCTGGCGCGGCCTGGGCCCATGCAGCCATCGGTTGAAAAAGGAAGCTCCCCGCCACCGCTGCACAGATCGGGTGAAGTTTTGTTCTCATTTCCTGCTTGTTTCCCTGTAATGGCCTGTAATATATTTTTCAAATGCGACGCATTATCATTTGCATGTGGAGGCCGGTCAACAAACACCTTGACCCAACTGGGGGAATACGCGCGTGGAACGAGCCCCCGCTTCAGCGGGCGAGGGAGCTTGTGTACTAGCTCGGGCAGTGACTGCCCGCGCGGCAGGCTCCGGCATGCGGTTTCGGGCTGCGCCGCTGTGAATCACGGTGGGCCTGCACCTGATGGCACCAGGGCTGCCGGTGGGCGTCAGGGCCGTCACGCACACCGTGGTGAGAGAGGGAATCCGTTACGAACCGCCGCAGACTCTTGGCATGAAGACGCGTCGCAGCGGCACGGTAGCGGTGGTGGTAGGAAGTCTGTCGAACCCGCTCTACCCGATGCTCCTGCAATTGCTGGTGGAACGCCTGGCCAGCGAGGGCCTTCGCACGGCGGTATGGGAACTGAATGGCGCCATGGACGACGTGCACTGTCTGCGCACTGGCGGAGAGTCCGTGAAGTCGAATTGGCCGGCCGTGACCGCAGTATGACAACGCCCTCATTCTGCGCGGGGGGCGACGGCCGCGCGTGAGGCAATTGCCCGTGCGGCCACGAGGGAGAAGCGGCGGCGCAGGCAAAGGCTGTAGAATCATGTCTGTCTGACCGGCCAGCGGTTCCATCGCCGGTCCTCCATTGCCCGCGGGAATGCAGCGGGTCTCTCACGAAAGTCATGTCCGAGTCTGATTCAGCCAAACTCGCTGCGGTGGCCTGGATCCGCGAGCAAATGGACCGTCATGCCCTGACGCTCGACGACCTGGTCGCTGCCGGATGCTTCGACAAGGTCCCGGCGCCCGCTGCGCAACCTGTTGCCGCGAAAGCACCGCGAAAGACTGCGGCTGCGCCGCAGTCCGATGTCGCCGCCGCGCAGTCGCCGCTTGCAGAGCCCGCGCCAAACGGTACGCCGCAGGCTTTCGCGTCCCGCCCGCTTTACCGCAATGCCCTGGGGCAGAGCTGGGACGGCCAGGGCGAATATCCCGACTGGCTGCAGCGCGCGGTCAACGCCGGGCAATCGATCGAATTCTTCCGCGTCGAATAAGGCGCACGCATGCACGCCGGCCGTGCTGCGCAGCCTTCGGAGTGATTCGGGGATAATGCGCAGCGCGTGAAGCCCGCGCCGCGAATGCCGTCAGCAGTGCGGGGCCAACGGCAGCAGGCCGGTGAACACGGCCGGCGTCGCCAGCGGCGCCGCATGGGCCCAATGGACCAGGACCTCGGCGGGCAGCTCCGGCAGGTCGCCGGCCGCGGCAAAGGGTTGTGCCGGCAAGGCGGCGCTGTCGTCGGTCGACTGCGACGCATCAGCATCCTGCAACCTCAGCGGCTCGCCATTGCCGGTGGGCTCCGCCATCAACTGCACCGCGCCGCCGCTGCAACGCTGGCTGGCGCCATCGAGTACCGCTTGCGCTTCCATCTTTGCTGCGACATGCCGTTCCGGCAGCGACAGCCCCGCCGCCTGCAACGCGCTGCATACCGTCAACGCTGTCGCTGCTGCGACGGAGAGCGGCAGCGAGGACAGGGCAAGGCACAGCAGCAGGCGGTTCGGGAGGCGTTTCATCGGAAGGGCAGGGCGAGGGAGTTCGCGACAGAATGGGGGGCGGAGAGGCGTGAACCAAAGGCGATGCCTGTGGTCACCGCGCATTTTACCGGGGTTTTCCCCTGCATTACCCTTGCCGCGGGATGACATTTCTGAAATCTTCGCCCATTTCCGGCCATCCTCGGATAGCGTTACGCCATGGCGGCGCTGGTGCCGCCGGAAAGTGACTGATTCATGCGTATCCTGATTGTCGAGGACGAACCCAAGGCAGGCGACTACCTGCACAAGGGCCTGACCGAGTCCGGCTTCGTGGTGGACCTGGCGCGCGACGGCGTCGACGGCCTGGCCCACGCGCGCGAACACCCGTACGACCTGATTGTGCTGGACGTGATGCTACCTGGCCTGGACGGCTGGCAGGTGCTGCGCGAGCTGCGCCGCGAACGCGACACGCCGGTGCTGTTCCTCACCGCGCGCGACGAGTTGTCCGACCGCCTCAAGGGCCTGGAGCTGGGCGCCGACGACTACATGGTCAAGCCCTTCGCCTTTGCCGAGCTGGTGCTGCGCATCCGCACCATCCTGCGCCGTGGCCCGCTGCGCGAGAGCGAATTCATCGAAGTGGCCGACCTGCAGATCGATGCGATCCGCCGCCGCGTGGTGCGTGCCGGCCAGAAGATCGACCTGACCTCGAAGGAATTCGCGCTGCTGTACCTGCTGGCGCGCCGCCGCGGCGAAGTGCTGTCGCGCTCGCTGATCGCCTCGCAGGTGTGGGACGTGAATTTCGACAGCAATACCAACGTGGTGGACGTGTCGATCCGGCGCCTGCGCGCCAAGGTCGACGATCCCTTCCCGCGCAAGCTGATCCATACGCGGCGCGGCATGGGCTACGTGTTGGATGATGGCGACGACGCGTTGCGCGACGAATGAAGCGGCTCACGTCTTCCCTCACCACGCGGCTGGCGCTGGCGTACGGGCTGGCCACGGCCGTGATCCTGGCTGGCGTCGCCGCCTATCTCTCCAGTGCGCTGTCGACCCAGCTGGAAGGGCGCGATGAAAGCGAGCTGGTGGGCGAGGTGCTGCTGGTGCGCCACCTGCTGCGCGAAGTGAGCAGCGAAGCCGAGATCCGCGCCGATACCCACCGATTTGCCGACATCGCGATGGGCCATGAAGGGCTGATCCTGGTGGTGCGCACGCGCCAGGGCGAGCCGCTGGTCACGCTGAATCCGCGTAATGAGACCGTGCCGCCGCTGCGCGTGCTGCCCGTCACGACGCAGCCTGAAAAGGGCATGCTGCAGACCTGGTACCCGCGCAACCGCGTGCCGTCGCGCGGCATTGCCGCGCTTGGCCAGCTGGGCAATTCGGACAAGGCCGTTGAGATCGTGGTGCTGCGCGACGCCGGCTACCGCGTCGCGCTGATCCGCGAATACGGCCACCAGGTGCTGTGGGCCACTCTGTGCGGCGCCGTGGTCGCGGCGGGGCTGGGCTTCGTGCTGGCGCGGCGCGGGCTGCGGCCGCTGCGGCGCATGGCCGCCGATGCCGCCGCGGTCACCACCAGCCGCCTGGCCACGCGGCTGGACGTGGGCAGCGCGCCGGCCGAGCTGCGCGAGCTGGCGGCGGCGCTCAACGACATGCTCGCGCGGCTGCAAGACAGCTTCTCGCGCTTGTCCGAGTTCTCGGCGGACCTGGCGCACGATTTCCGCACGCCGATCAGCAACCTGATCGGCCAGACCCAGGTGACCCTGGCGCAAAGCCGAGGCGTGGCGGAGTACGAGACGCTGCTCGAATCCAACCTGGAAGAGTATGAACGGCTCGCGCGCATGATCGAGAACATGCTGTTCCTGGCGCGCGCCGACCACGCGCAGGTGGCGCTGGGCGTGCGCACGCTGGACGCGCGCGAAGAGCTGGACAAGATGGCCGAGTACTTCGAGGCCGTCGCCGCCGACCGCGATGTAACGCTGGCGGTCGCCGGGCACGCGCCGGTGCAGGCCGACCAGACCCTGCTGCGCCGCGCCGTCACCAACCTGCTCGACAACGCCCTGCGCCATGCGCCGGAGGGCAGCACGGTTCGGCTCGACGTCAGCCGCATCCCGGCGCCCGGCGGCGCCACTACCTGCATCCGCGTGGCCAATGCCGGGCCGGCGATCCCGCCCGAGACCCTGCCGCATATCTTCGGGCGCTTCTACCGGGCCGACCCGTCGCGCCGCAATTCGGCGGCGTCGACCGGGCTGGGGCTGGCCATTGTCGACACCATCATGCGGTTGCATGGCGGCAGCGTGACGGTGCGCAGCCTCGACGATGAAACGGTGTTTTCGCTGCAGTTCCCGGCCGATGCCACGGCGGCTGCCGCGCCGGCCGCGGCGACCGTTTCCTGAGCCACCTCCGTCACTTTGCATGCAGCCGGCACGCGCGCATAATGGCGCGCGTGCCGCTTCGCCCCACCCGGGTGCGCGGTACATCGCCAGTGCAATGCAACCCCGAATGGCAACCCCGAATTGCAACCCGATTGGCAACCCAAAAGGAGAATGACATGCAGGTGCAACCCTATCTGGACTTTGGCGGTCGCTTCGACGAGGCCGTGGCCTTCTACGGCAAGGTGCTGGGCGCGCAGGTCACGTTCGTGATGCGCTACAAGGACGCCCCGCCGAGCGAGGGCATGGAAGTCCCGGAGGACTGGAAGGACAAGGTGATGCACGCCAACATCCAGTTCGGCGAGAACCAGGTGATGGCGTCCGACGGGCGCCCCGGCGCGCAACCGTCGTTCAGCGGCTTCAGCCTGTCGGTGGGCGCGGTCGGCAAGGACGAGGGCCAGCGCATCTTCGACGGCCTCAGCGATGGCGGCCAGGTCGTGGTGCCGTACCAGAAGACTTTCTGGGCCGAAGGCTTCGGCATGCTGGTGGACCGCTTCGGCATGTCCTGGATGGTCAACTGCGAGCACTGACCCGCCAGTGCGTGGCATGGCGGACAGTGGCGCGGCCATGCCCCTTGACTCTGTAGTCGCTACAGGGTCTTCAATGTCATCAGGTCAAACCAGCGGGAACAACAAGAGATGGCTCGCACGTCACCTGAAGACGCCCTTCCTCAAGATCACGCCGCCCATGCGCACGACGGCGCCGCGCACCGGCACGGCGACCACGATCACCACCACCACGGGCATGAGCACGACCGTGCGCACGACCACGCGCACGCAGCGCCGGCTTCCGCCTGCTGCGGTGGCGGCTGCTCGTCGGCGGTCGCGCTGACGCCGCCGACACCAGTCGAAGTGCCGGCCGGCGCCCGTACCGCCGTCTGGCGTATCGACGCCATGGACTGTCCGACCGAGGAGACGCTGATCCGCAACAAGCTGGGCGGCATGGCGGGCGTGGCAGCGCTCGAATTCAACCTGATCCAGCGTGTGCTGACGGTGCACCACACGCTGCCGTCGCCGGAGCCGGTCGAGAAAGCAATCCTGAGCCTGGGCATGCAAGCGGTGCCGCTGAGTACCGAGGCGGCGCAGCAGGTGCTGCCGGAAACGACCGCAAGCAAGCCCTGGTGGCCGCTGGCGCTGGCCGGCGTGGCTGCAATCGGCGCTGAGGTGACGGAATGGCTGGCGCTGGGCCTGCCGTGGCTGCCGGCCGTGCTGGCGCTGACGGCGGTGGCGCTTGGTGGCCTGACCACCTATCGCAAGGGCTGGATCGCGCTGCGCAACGGCAACCTCAACATCAATGCGCTGATGAGCATCGCCGTCACCGGCGCGCTGGTGCTGCGCCAGTGGCCCGAAGCAGCCATGGTGATGGTGCTGTTCGCGCTGGCCGAGCGCATCGAGGCCGCCTCGCTGGACCGCGCGCGCAACGCCATCCGCGGGCTGATGGCGATGGCGCCGGAGCAGGCCACGGTGCGGCGCGCCGACGGCAGCTGGGAGGTCGTGCCCGCCGCCAGTGTGGCGGTGGGCGTGCTGGTGCGGCTGCGTCCGGGCGAGCGCGTGGCGCTGGACGGCAAGGTCGTGCGCGGCCAGTCGGCGCTGGACCAGGCGCCCATTACCGGCGAGAGCGTGCCGGTGGACAAGGCGGAGGGCGATGCGCTCTTTGCCGGCTCGATCAACCAGTCCGGCGAGCTGGAATACACCGTGACCGCACCGGCCAGCGATTCCACGCTGGCGCGCATCATCCACGCCGTCGAAGCCGCGCAGGGCAGCCGCGCGCCGACACAGCGCTTTGTCGACCAGTTCGCCCGCATCTACACGCCCACGGTGTTTGCGATTGCGCTGGCGGTGGCCGTGGTGCCGCCGCTGCTCATGGGCGGTGCCTGGGTCGACTGGATCTACAAGGCGCTGGTGCTGCTGGTGATCGCCTGCCCCTGTGCCCTGGTGATCTCCACCCCTGTGACCATCGTCAGCGGGCTGGCGGCGGCGGCGCGGCGCGGCATCCTGGTCAAGGGAGGCGTCTACCTGGAACAGGGCAGGCACCTGGCCTGGTTGGCGCTGGACAAGACCGGCACCATCACGCACGGCAAGCCCGCGCAGACCCACCACGCGCTGCTGGCCGACGATGTGCCGCAGGCGCGCGCCATTGCCGCCAGCCTGGCGGCGCGCTCGGACCATCCGGTCTCTCGCGCGGTGGCCACGGCGGCCGTGGCGGAGGGCATCGCCACGCTGGCGGTGGATGACTTCGAGGCGCTGGCGGGCCGTGGCACGCGCGGCAAGGTGGGTGGTGTGGAATACCGGCTCGGCAACCACCGGCTGGTGCATGACCTGGGCGCATGCTCGCCGGCGCTGGAGGCGCGGCTCGAGGCGTTCGAGCGCGACGGCAAGACCGTGGTGCTGCTGGCGCGTGTCGACGGCAACGGCGCCGCCACCGCGCTGGCCTTGTTCGCGGTGGCCGACACCGTGCGCGACACCAGCCGCCAGGCCATCGCGGAGCTGCATGCGCTGGGCGTCAGGACGCTGATGCTGTCGGGCGACAACCCGCACACGGCACAGGCCATCGCCGCCCAGGTCGGCATCGACGAGGCGCGCGGCAACCAACTGCCGCAGGACAAGGCCGACGGCATCGCCGCGCTGGCCGACGCGGCGCATGCGCGCGGCGGCCGCATCGGCATGGTGGGCGACGGGATCAACGACGCGCCGGCGCTGGCGCGCGCCGATATCGGCTTTGCCATGGGGGCTGCGGGCACGGATACCGCCATCGAGACCGCGGACGTGGCGCTGATGGATGATGACCTGCGCAAGATCCCGGCCTTTGTGCGGCTGTCGCGCCGCACCTCGCGCATCCTGGCGCAGAACATCACGCTCGCGCTGGGCATCAAGGCGGTGTTCCTGGTGCTGACGGTGATGGGGATGGGGACGATGTGGATGGCGGTGTTCGCCGATATGGGGGCTAGCTTGCTGGTGGTGTTTAATGGGCTGCGAGTGGGGGCGGTGAGGCGCGTGGCTTAAATCCCGCTCTCGGTTTGCTCCCCTCTCCCGCAAGCGGGAGAGGGAAGCAAACAATCGGTAGTCGGGACGATCGGTCAGCCCACCTCCGGCTGCACAATCAACTCCCCACTACGCCCCGGAATCTCCCCCCACGTCACCGGCAATTCCGGCAACCCCTCGCGATCCAACCCGCGATACCAGGTTGCCATCGACACCAGCTCGTGCCCCTGCGCACGCCAGCCCGCCAGCAGCCGCTCGAATACCGGCGCCAGCTTGCCGCCTTCCAGCTCGGTATGCAGCGTAAACACATGGTCGCGCGAGCCTTCGGTCAGCTTCAGCAGCGCGGTATGGACGTTGTCCTCGGTCAGGTCGCCGGTGCCGATCAGTTCGTCCAGCGTCGGCAACGTGGTCGGCATCTGTACATGCCGGCACGCCACGCCGTCGATGGTCGGGATATACGGCGCGGTGCCGCGTCCGTCTGACGCATACGCCATGCCCCAGTCATCGATCTGCCGGAACGCATCCTCGTTCATCTGCCAGCCGGCCGCGCCGTGCGTGGTGGGTGCTTCGCCAAAGATCTCGGCATAGCGCGCGAACGCCTGCTGCATCTGCCGCCGCGTCCACGCCGCATCGCGCTCGCGCACGTTGTCCTGCCAGTAGACGTGATCCCAGGTATGGATGCCGCATTCATGGCCGGCCGCGCGTGCCGCGCGCATCTCGGCCGCGCCCTTGCGGCCGATGTCGGGCCCCGGCAGCAACACGCCGTACATCAGCGTGCGCAGCCCGTAGTTGGACACCACCGAGGTGCGCGATACCTTTTTCAGGAAACCCGGCCGGAACACGCGCCGCAGCGCCCAGCCGGTATGGTCGGGCCCGAGGCTGAACAGGAAGGTGGCCTGCGCCTGCGCGGCCGCCAGCATCGACAGCAGCTTCGGCACGCCTTCGCGCGTGCCGCGCAGCGTGTCGACGTCGACCTTCAGGGCAATGCGTGCCATTTGCGGTGCGCGCTCAGTTGGCCGAATCGACCAGCGTGCGGGCCTCGACCACCTTGCCGCGGTAGGCCTCGAAGATGCGGCGCAATGCCGCTTCCATGCTGATCTCGGGCTTCCAGCCCAGCTCCTCGATGGTGTTGTCGATCTTCGGCACGCGGTGCTGCACGTCCTGGTAGCCCTTGCCGTAGAAGTCGCCCGACGAGGTCTCGACGATCTGCGTCTTGCGCGCTTCCTCCGCGTACTCCGGATAGTCCGCCGCCATCTTCAGCATCATCTCGGCCAGCTCGCGCACCGAGTGGATATTCGCCGGGTTGCCGATGTTGAAGATCTTGCCGGTGGCGATGCCGTTGGGGTTCTCGATGATGCGCATCAGCGCGCTGATGCCGTCCGAAATATCGGCAAAGGCCCGCTTCTGCGCGCCGCCGTCGACCAGCTTGATCGGCTCGCCGCGCACGATATGGCCGAGGAACTGCGTCACCACGCGCGACGAGCCTTCCTTCGATTCGAAGATCGAATCGAGCCCGGCGCCGATCCAGTTGAACGGGCGGAACAGCGTGTAGTTCAGCCCTTGCTCCATGCCGTAGGCGTGGATCACGCGGTCCATCAGCTGCTTGGAGCAGGCGTAGATCCAGCGCGGCTTGTTGATCGGGCCGTAGACCAGCGGCGAGGCCTCGGGATCGAACTCGTCGTCGCTGCACATGCCGTAGACCTCGGAGGTCGACGGGAACACCAGGTGCTTGCCGTACTTGACCGCGGCGCGCACGATCGGCAGGTTGGCCTCGAAGTCCAGTTCGAACACGCGCAGCGGCTGGCGCACGTAGGTGGCGGGCGTGGCGATCGCCACCAGCGGCAGCACCACGTCGCACTTGCGGATGTTGTACTCGATCCACTCCTTGTTGATGGTGATGTCACCTTCAAAGAAGTGCATGCGCGGGTGCTCGACGAGGTCGCCCAGGCGGTCCGTCGACATGTCCATGCCGTAGACCTCCCACGGCGTGGTTTCCAGGATGCGGCGCGTCAGGTGGTGGCCGATGAAGCCGTTGACGCCAAGAATCAGGACCTTTTTCATCGGTGTTCCTCGTTGGACTGTTCGGTAAGAAATTGGGCGAAGGCATCCGGCGTGACGGCCGAGCCGTCCTGCGCCAGCAGTTGTGTCACGAGCACCAGGCCGCCGTCGCCGCACAGGCCGACAATGCGGCCGTCACGAACGTGCAGGCCGGGCGAAGTGCCGGGCGGCAGCGCCAGCGCGGCATCGGGCAGCGGGCGGCGGGCTTGTGCGACGATAAAGCGTTGTCCCGCCGGCTCGGTGAACGCGCCGGGATAGGGCGGCGCCACCGCGCGGATCAGGTTGTAGACCTCGGCTGCGGGGCGGCTCCAGTCGATGCGCCCGTCCTCGGGTTTGCGGCCGGAATAATAGCTGCCTTCAGCCAGCCGGTTGGGCCGTTGCGGTGCTTGCCCGGCCATCATCGCGGGCAGGGCGCGCCACAGGGTCTGCTCGGCGGCCACGGTGACCTTCTCGAAGACCTCGCCGGCGGTATCGTCAGGCAGGATCGGCACGGCGGTCTGGTCGACGATATAGCCGGCGTCCGGCTTGGCTTCCATCGCGTGCAGCGTGGCACCGGTCTCGGTCTCGCCGTGCAGCACCGCCCAGTTCACCGGCACGCGGCCGCGGTACCTGGGCAGCAGCGAACCGTGCATGTTGAAGGCGCCGCCCGGCGCCAGGGCCAGCACGCTCGCGGGGATCATCGAGCGGTAGTAGAACGAGAAAATCACGTCCGGGCGGGCATCGCGCACGGCCTGCGCGATGGCGGGATCGGTCGGGTCCTCGCCGTACAGGAACGGGATGCCCAGCTCGGCAGCGGTGTCGGCCACGCGCCGGAACCAGATGTTCTCGTCGGCGCGGTCGCGGTGAGTGATCACCAGTGCCACCTCCACGCCGCGCGCATGCAGCACGCGCAGGCAGCGGTCGCCGACATTGTGGTAGGCAAAGACGACGGCGCGCATCATCGCTCCCTGCCGGCCACGTGCGGTGCGGCGGCGCGCGTGGGATCGCCCTCGAGCACCGCCTTGATGCGGTAGCGCGGGCGGTCGCGCACTTCCTGGTAGATGCGGCCGACATATTCGCCCAGCAGGCCCAGGCCGAACAGCAGGATGCCGATCAGGAAGAAGTTCATGGCGAACAGGGTGAACACACCCTGGACTTCCGAACCGAACAGGAAGCGCCGGACCAGCAGCACCACCACCAGGACGCCTGAACACAGCGACAGGATCGTGCCGATGGCCGAGAACCACTGCAGCGGCACGATCGAGAAGCCGGTCACCAGGTCGAAATTCAGGCGGATCAGCTGGTACAGCGAATACTTGGACTCGCCCGCATGCCGCTGCTCGTGCCCGACCTCGATCTCGACAGGGTTGGAAGCAAAGGTGTACGCCAGCGCCGGGATAAAGGTATTGACCTCGCGGCAGGCGTTGATGGTGTCGATCACATTGCGGTCATAGGCGCGCAGCATGCAGCCCTGGTCCGTCATGCGAATCTTGGTGATGCGCTCGCGCAGCCCGTTCATCGCGCGCGAGGCATAGCGGCGGAACGCGGTGTCGTTGCGCTGGCGGCGGATGGTGCCGACGTAGTCGTGGCCGGCGCGCATGGCTTCGACCAGGCGCGGGATTTCTTCCGGCGGGTTCTGCAGGTCGGCGTCCAGCGTGATCACGATCTTGCCGCGGGTGTGCTCGAAGCCCGCCAGGATCGCCATATGCTGGCCGAAGTTGCCGGCGAACAGCACCACCCGGGTCACGTCCGGGCGCTTGTGGAACTGCGCCGCCAGCATCTGCGCCGAGCGGTCGACGCTGCCGTCGTTGATGAAGATGATCTCGTACGACTCGCCGAGGCCATCCAGCGCCGGATAGAGGCGGTCGAACAGGGCTTGCAGCCCGTCTTCTTCGTTGTAGACCGGAATGACGACCGAAACCTCGACCGGGCTCATTTGGAAAGACGTTTGCATGTTTCGCTGAGGGTTGCGCAGACCCGCTCCACGTCGGCGGCTTGCATGGCGGGGAACAGCGGCAGCGTGACGATGCCGCGCCCGATGCGTTCGGCATGCGGCAGCATGCCTTCGCGCCAGCCGAGCGAGCGGTAATAGGTGAAAAGATGAATGGACGGATAGTGCACGCCGGTGCCGATGCCGCGCTCGCGCATCGCCTCCATGACTTTCTGGCGTGCCTGCACCGGTCCGCCCTCCAGGCGTTCGGTCGGCAGTACAACCTGGAACATATGCCAGTTGGTGGTGGCGGCCTGCGCATCGAGCGGCTGCGGCAGTTCGATGCCGAGTCCGGCCAGGCCGCTGTCGGCCGCGCAGCGGAAATAAGCTTGTGCCAGTTCCGCGCGGCGCGCGGTGATGGCATCGAGTTTGGCGAGCTGCGCCAGGCCGACGGCGGCATTGACGTCGGTCAGGTTGAACTTGCCGCCGGGCTCCTCGACATCCATGCCGTCCATGCCGGTACGGATCACGCCCTGCAGCCGCAGGCGCTCGGCGCGCACGGCTTCTTCCGGCGTGTTCATCACCAGGCAGCCGCCTTCGATGGTGGTGATGTTCTTGTTGGCCTGGAAGCTGAAGCTGACCAGGTCGCCGAAGCTGCCGATGCGCTGGCCGCGCCAGCGCGAGTCGATCGCCTGCGCGGCGTCCTCGATCACGCGCAGGTTGTGCTTCGCGGCAATGGCGTAGAGCCGGTCCATGTCCACCGGCAGGCCCGACAGGTACACCGGCATGATCGCGCGCGTGCGCGGCGTGATCGCGGCCTCGACCGCATCCAGGTCCAGGTTGCGCGTGCGCGGGTCGATATCGACGAACACCGGCCGCGCGCCCACCGCCAGCACCACGTTGGCGGTGGCGACCCAGGTGATCGGGGTGGTGATGACTTCATCGCCCGGGCCGATATCGGCGATGCGCAATGCGATCTCCATCGTTGCCGAGCCATTGGCGAAGGTGCGCACCGGGCGGCCGCCAAAGAGATCAGACAGCGCGGCTTCGAAGGCCTGCATCCGCGGGCCGGAGGTGATCCAGCCCGAGGCCAGCACCTTGCTGACTTCAGCAATGGCGGCGGCATCGATGTCGGGCCGGACGAAAGGCAGGAATTCGGCGGGAGCGGTCATGGAAATGGCGAAAGAGTGCGGTTGGTGCTGGGGGCGCCGGGCAACCGCGTCAGGAACGGGCAATCAGGAAGACGCCAGCCAGTATCAGCAGGATGCCGACTACGCGCAAGGGGCCGATCATCTCGCCGAACAGGTACCAGGCGGCCACCGCATTGACCACGTAGCCGAGCGACAGCATCGGGTAGGCGATCGACACGTCCACGCGCGACAGCCCCACGATCCACACGCCCACGCTGACCACGTACAGCGTCAGTCCGGCCAGCACCGGCCATTGCGTCAGCACACGCAGTGCCGTGAGCAGCAGCGTGCCGCGGTCCAGCGTGATGGCACCGACGGCGTTGACGCCGGCCTTGAGCAGCAGTTGCGCGGCCGCATTGAGCAGCACGCCGGAAAAGATGAAAGCGAAAGTCGAAAGCGTCATGGCGCCGGGTAATGCCGGTTACTGTCCTTGGGATTGCGCCTGCGGGCCCTGGCCCGGCAGCGCGAAATTGGCGACCGCCACGCGCCGGCGGTCGCCGGCGATCTTGTGCATCGGCACGCCGCGCGCGGCCAGCGCGTTGTAGGTCTCGGGCAACATGATCGCCACCGCGCGCTGCCCGTCCTGCCAGCGGGCGATAAAGCCGTCCATGGTCGGGATCCACTTCTGCGGCTCCTGGCCGACGCCGAATTCCAGCTCGTCCGGATGCTCGACCAGTATGGTGGTGCGGCGCAGGTAGAACGGCAGCGTGTGGTCCAGCATGCCCACGCTGTACAGCGGCATGTCCGGCGCCAGCACGGCGGTGATGGCGGGCACCAGGTCCACGCCGGAACTGGGGCGGCCCATGGCCTCGTGGCCGCGCAGCCCCACGGTGCAGCAAACGAACATCGCCAGCGCATAGACCACCACGCTGGGGAACACGCCGCGCGTGCGCAGCAGGCGGCGCGCCAGCAGCGCACCGGCCAGCATCACGGCAAAGGCGATGCCGATCCACAGCGAAAATTCGCGATAGACCACATTGGGCGTGCTGGGCTTGTCGAGCATCGCGACGAACGGGCAGGCCAGCAGGCCCACCACGCCGAGCGCGATCATGGCGCTGACCTGCCAGCGCCACGCGCGTTCCGTCACCGTGTCCAGCGCCACCCCGGCCAGCAGCGCCAGCGCGGGGAAGATCGGCACGATATAGCCCGGCAGCTTGGAGCCCGACAGGCTGAAGAAGACAAAGATTGCCACCGCCCACAGCGCGGCCAGCAGCGCCGGCTGGAACGGCCGCGGCGACGTGCCGCGCGCCACGCCCACGCGCTCGCGCACCGCCTGCCACATCTGCGGCGCCAGTCCCAGCCACGGCAGGAAGCCGGCCAGCAGCAGCGGCACGAAGAACCAGATCGCGCCCTGGCGCTGGTGCACGTTGGAGGTGTAGCGCTGCCAGTGCTCGTGGATAAAGAAGAAGCGCAGGAATTCCGGGTTGCGCTCGGACACCAGCCAGAACCAGGGCACCGTCACCAGCAGCATCACGGCGATGCCGGCCAGCAGATGCAGGCGGCGCCACAGCCCGAAGTCGCGCGTCACCAGCGTATAGACCACCAGCACCAGGCCGGGCAGCGCCAGCCCGACCAGGCCCTTGACCAGTATCGCCACGCCCATGGCGGCCCAGCAGGCCAGCATCCAGTTGCGGCGTGCCGCCGGCGTGGCTTCGGGGTGCTGTGCCAGCAGCATGAAAGCCAGCACGCAGGCCATCGCGCCGGACAGCGTCATGTCCAGCGAATTGAAATGTCCGGAGACATTCCACATCGGCGCCGACACCAGCACCAGCCCGGTCAGCAGCGCCGCGCGCGTGCCGAACCAGCGCGCCGCGGCCAGCATCGACACGCCCAGGCCGAGCATGCCCGACAGCGCAACACACAGGCGCGCCTGCCAGTCGCCCACGCCGAACAGCGTATAGGCCAGCGAGGTCACCCACAGGTGGAAGGGCGGTTTCTCGAAGTACTTGAGTTCGTGGTAGCGGATCGTGACCCAGTCGCCGGTGGTGAACATCTCGCGAGCGATCTCGGCGTAGCGGCCCTCGTCCGAGCGCAGCAGGTGGCGCATGTCGAGCGTGCCGAACCAGACCAGCAGGATAAACAGGCTGACCAGGGCGATGGCACCCGTGGCGGCTCCGACGGACAGCCCGGCATATCGCGAGGTCAATGAACTACGCATAGATCTCCTGGAAAAGCATGACGGATGGATGGTCCTCCGAGGGGCGCGGTGGGGGGAAACCATCACAACGCATTGCGCCGCCCATTGGTGGACATCAGGGGAAACACCGAGGCGTAACACCTTCGGATGGACACCGCCGGCGACCGGCTGACAGGCGCCTGGAACGCCACAGCCGGCGCGGGGGCACGCGCGGCGGGCAATGGTAGCACGGCGGCGGGGGAGCCCCGCCGGGGAGGAGCAGAATGCCGCACAGGATGGCACACGAACCGATCATTCATAGCACCGCCAGCGTGCCCGCCACACCGTGGCCCTGGGCGCCGGCATCGAGAAAACCTGGCCAGGACTGGAATCGAGGAAAACCCGACAAGACAGTAGCGGGTAAAAACGCGACAAAGGCGCGACAAAGACACCATAATTTCAGTGACCAGGCCGTCGCCTGGCAGGCCGGGCGCTACGTCGGGGGCGTCTGGACATTCTAGACAGGGAATGATGTGAAGACAAAGGCGCAGCAGTACCGGCTGGCGGGCCTGATGGCGGGGATGGCGCTGGCAAGCGCGGCCGGCGCGCAGCAGGCGCCCGCGCCCTCGGGAGCGGCAAGCGCCGCGGCGATGGCGGCGGCGCACACGGCGGTCAGCGAGGTCTCGGCCTCGGCGGCGGCCGTGTTGTGCAATGCGCCCTGGTTCCAGTCCGGCGCGCACGTGCAGATGGAAGGCGACGGCGTGCTGCCGATGTCGATCCGCATGACGCTGCGCGAAGTCAGCCGCAGTCCCTCCGGCTGCCGGGCGCAGCTCGAGGTCAACTCCAAGTCGGCGATGTCGGCGCTGATGGGGCCACCTGTGGTCATGGACCAGGTCCACGAGGTGGTGATCGACCGCCGCACGCCGGCCGACCAGACCAGCATCGAAAGCCAGCATGCCATCATCAACGCCCGCGCCCGCTATGCGCGCATGTACGGAGAGGCCGCTTTCCGCGGCAAGGGCGTGTTCAACTACGCAGGCCTGGAACTGCGCGAGGGCAGCACGCTGGAGGGCGAGACTTTCGAGTCCAGCGTCTCGCTCAAGATCTACCCCGTGGCATCGGACCAGGTGGTCAGCACCATGCGCGCCCTGCACGCATCGATCCATATCGACTCGCGCAAGGTGGGACGCAAGCAGATGATCGATACGGCCATGGGGCGCAAGGAATGCCTGCCGATCACCTACGACAAGCGCACCTCGCTGGGCCCGCTGATGGTCGGCGAGGAGGTGGTGCAGGTCGAGCCCACGGTGATGCATATCACCGACTGGTACTGCCCGGCCGAGGCCTTCGTGCTGCGCACGGAGGTGCGCCAGAACAACCAGGTGCAGCGCGTGGACGTGACGGCGCTCGAGCGCGATTCTGAAGCGCCCTGAGCCGGGCTGGCCATCGGCAGGACACAAAAAAACCCGCCGAGGCGCCCGCCGAGGCGGGTTTTCTTGTGCACGCGGCCAGCGCTCAACTGGCGGCGGCCGGTGCGGGGGTGGCTTTCTTCTTGCTCTTCTTGCTGGTGGCCTTCTTGGCGGGCTTTTCAGCGGCCGGTGCCGCGGCGTCGGTCAGGTCGCTGCGCGTGCTCTTGTTCGCGCCTTGCGAGTACGGGTCGAACTTGTCGCCGGACTTGGCGCCTTGTGAATACGTGTCGAACTTCTCGCCCGACTTGGCTCCCTGGGAATATGGGTCGAACTGCTTCTTGCCTGCGGTCTGGGCCTGCACGGCCAGCGAGGCGGCGCCGAGGCAGAGTGCAATCGCGGTCGCGACGAACTTGTTCATGGTTTCTCCTGAGAAATGCCGCCGTCGGGCGGTCGATTATGTGGCCTACCCCTCGCAGGGACAGCCCGGGCCAGTGTCGCCAACATCGTTCTTTGCTGTCAACTTGGGGCTTGCCCGGCGCCAACGCCTCATGGAAACCCTGAATTGCGGCCCCGCTCCGATTGCGATGGGGGCCGCAGGCACGTCTTGTGCGCTTACTCGGTAACGGCGTCGGACGGATGCTTCCAGGCCGCACGCACCTCGCCCGACGGTGCCAGCGCCAGGTTGATGCCGCGGCTGCCGATCGGCTCCTGGAACCAGCGCTTCTGCAACGCGGTGACCTCGGCGCCGGCAAAGGTGGTGGTCAACGCCTGGTCGACCACGCGCTTCCATTCCGGGTCGGCCTTGGACAGCATCAGCGCGTTCTGCTCGACCGACAGCACCGGGCCGATGATCACGTACTGCGACGGGTCCTTGGCGCGGGCGCGCAGGCCAGCCAGCAGCACGTCGTCCATCACGAAGGCCTGGGCACGGCCGGACTCGAGCAGCAGGAACGACTCGCCGTGGTCCTTGGCGTAGACGTCGTGGTAGCCGTACTGTCCCTTCAGGCGGCGCACGTGGCGGTCGCCGGTGGAGCCCGCGCTGGTGACCACGGTCTTGCCGCGCAGGTCGGCGAGCGAGCGGATGCCCGAATCGGCGCGCACCAGCATGCGCACCGTCGAGACATAGTGCGAGACGCTGAACGCAACCTGCTTCTGGCGCTCCAGCGTATTGGTGTTCGGCGCGCAGTCCAGGTCCACCAGTCCGTTGACCACCGCGGGGATACGGTTCTGCGGCGTCAGCGGCATCCAGCGCACCTTCAGGTCCTTCAGGCCCAGCTTCTGGCGCGCCGCCTCGGCCGCGCGCAGGCACAGCTCGACCGCATAGCCGGCGGGCTGGCCCTTGTTGTCGGCAAAGGAGAACGGCAGCGCGGATTCGCGGTAGCCGAGCACGATGGTGCCGGACTCGCGGATCTTGTCGAGCACGGGGCTCTGCGCCTGGGCAGAGGCCGGCGTCAGCGCGCCAGTCACCGCCACGCCGGTGGCTACGGCGACGGTGGAGAAGGCCAGTGCCGCCAACGGACGGCGGGCGCGCGACAGGCGGGCAAGCAGGGAAGACAGGGCGAAGGCAGGCATGCAGGAGATACCGTAAGCGGCCGGCAGTGCGGCAAAGACGCTAGGGTATACCCGGGCCATGGGTGGACGAAGAACATTCTCGTCATAAGCAAATGCCTGCCTGTTAAGACATGACGCACAAGAGGCGCGGCATTGTAGCGAGGCAGCCGAGTATGTAACTAATCCGCAATTAGTGAACCTTGCGCCACATTGGATGCCGGGCAACGGGGTAGAATCGCGCCTTCGTGCCTTTTGTCGCCTTTCTCTAACAATGAGCCCCCGTCCGTCGCGCCTGCCGTGCATCGATGCCCTGAAGGCGGTCAGCTCGCAGCTGATCGTGCTCCACCATCTCGCGTTCTATGGTCCGATGTCGGACGCCGCCTACCAGCTGGCGCCCGGGCTGGTGGACTGGCTGTACGACTACGCCCGCATCGCGGTGCAGGTCTTCCTGGTGATCAGCGGTTTCCTGGCCGCACGCAGCCTCGCGCCGTATGGCCGGCTGGAGCTGCGCCAGCATCCGCTGCTGGCGTTGTGGCAGCGCTACCAGAAGCTGGTGGTGCCCTACGCTGCGGCAATCCTGCTCAGCATTGCCGGCGCCGCCCTGGCGCGGCATTGGATGGTGCACGAGTCGATCCCCGCGCCGCCGCACCTGGCGCAGTTCCTCGCGCACCTGGCGCTGCTGCATAACGTGCTCGACGTGGACGCACTGTCGGCCGGGGTCTGGTACGTGGCTATCGACCTGCAGCTGTTTGCACTGCTGCTGGCGGCACTGTGGGCGGCGCGCGCCATGTCGCGCGGGCAGGCGGCTGCCGGCGCGGGCGTCGGCATCGTGTCCGTGCTCGCGGTGGCCTCGCTGTTCTGGTTCAACCGCGATGCCGCGTGGGATATCTGGGCGGTGTACTTCTTTGGCGCCTACGCCATGGGCACGCTCGCGTGGTGGGCGTCGAACCCCGGCCGCTCGGCAATGGCGCTGCTGGTGCTCGGCGCCGTGGTGCTGGCGGCGCTGATCGTCGAATTCCGCCTGCGCATTGCCGTGGCGCTGGCGACCGCGCTGCTGCTGGCGATCTCACGCCGCGGCGGCTGGATGGAACGCTGGCCGCGCGCACACGTGGTCGGTTTCTTCGGACGCATCTCCTATTCGTTGTTCCTGGTCCATTTTCCGGTGTGCCTGCTGGTAAATGCCGCGGTGTCGAACCTGGCGCCGGGGCGGCCGGTGCTGAATGCGCTCGGTATGGTGGCGGCGTGGATGCTCAGCAACGTGGCGGGAGCGCTGTTCCATCGCTACGTGGAAAGTGCCAGCCCGCTGGCGGCGCTGCGCTCGCTGCTGGCCGACGACCGCGGCTCGGCCAGCCGTCCCACCGTGTAACGCTTGCAAGTGCTGCGCGCTCGCATGTGCGGCGGCCAGCGCAGCGTTAGCACTGTGCTTGAAGCGGCGCCGCGCCTGTATGGCCGTGCGCCGCTTCTTGCTGGTGCGTGTGCACCGCGGACGTCACGCGGCCGGCACGCGGCGTGTGCATGCCGCTGCCCCGGACTTGCGTACGCCGTCATACACATGGCGGCAAAACTCGCGTAAACGGGCATTGGGCGATGGCATGAAGGTTGCCTAGTATGGAATCGTAAACCTGACCATTTGGTCAGGATTCCATCGGGAACCGAGGGAGCCATGTCCGACCATATCGTCCTCACCTCGCACGCGCGCCGCGACAAGCCGGCCGAGCCGATCCACTGGGGCGCCCCGACGGCGGCCGAGCGCGGACCGGTGATCGCCAGCCTGGCGAATCCCGCGCAGCGCAATGTGATCGGCACCCATGCCGGCGCTTATGCTATCTACCGGGCGCTGGCAGTGGCCGCGGGCTCGCTGCAGCGCGACCACCGCACCGACCTGACCGATACCGCACCGGCCGAGGCTATCGGGCCGCACCCGCAATGGGGCGATCCGGACAAGATCGTCTCGCTCGACCCGTGGGGGCACCTGGTCTCCACCGTGTTTGCCGACCGCATCGCCGCCGGCGTCGATATCCGCCCGACCATCGCCGTCACCCGCGCGCACATCAATATGCCGGAGCTGGGCGCTGCCATCGCCGCGGGCCGGCTCACGCCTGACGGCAACATCCTCTACGCCAACGGCGACGTGCGCGTGACCAAGGCGGCGGTCGACCCGGTGTGGTACCTGCCCGGCCTGGCGGCCCGCTTCGGCATCAAGGAGAGCGTGCTGCGGCGCAGCCTGTTCGAGCAGACCGGCGGCATGTTCCCGGAACTGGTGACCCGTCCCGACCTGAAAGTGTTCCTGCCGCCCATCGGTGGCATGACGCTGTACTTCTTCGGCGACATCAGCCAGCTCGGCAAGCCCGAAACCCGGGTCGCCTGCCGCGTGCACGATGAATGCAACGGATCCGATGTGTTCGGGTCAGACATTTGTACCTGCAGGCCGTATCTGGCGCATGGCATCGAGGTGTGCATCGAGATGGCGCAGCAGGGCGGCGTCGGGCTGGTGGTCTACAACCGCAAGGAGGGCCGCGCGCTGGGCGAGGTGACCAAGTTCCTGGTCTACAACGCCCGCAAGCGGCAGGCGGGCGGCGACCGCGCCGAGACTTACTTTGCCCGCACCGAATGCGTGGCAGGCGTGCAGGACATGCGTTTCCAGGAGCTGATGCCGGATGTGTTCCATTGGCTGGGCATCCGCCGCATCGACCGCTGGGCGTCGATGAGCAACATGAAACACGGCGCGCTGGTGGCGCAGGGCATCGAGGTGGTCGAGCAGGTGGCGATCCCCGAAGCCCTGATCCCCGCCGACGCGCGCGTGGAGATCGATGCCAAGGTGGCCGCCGGCTACTTTACGCGCTACACGCCGCCGGATGCCGACGAACTGGCCCTGGCAAAGGGCAGGGGGTTGAACGAATGACAATGTATCCCGAAGAGGATCGTGGCGGCATGGACCGTCGGGGAGCAGGCGAGGAAATGCGGCCGGGCGCCGGCTGGCTGAGCCCGGTGCCGGAAGGGCACCCCGCTTCGGCGCTGCTGTGCGCCGAGGCGGTGCGCACGCATTGCGCGGCAGTCACGGAACACGTGGCCAGCGGCGCGTCAGATTTGTTTACGTGGCATCCCGACCGCGTGCATGCGATTGCCGACTACGTCGCCAGCACCATCCGGCAGCGCTACCCGGACCTGCAGGTGCCCTATCACAGCCGCTGGCGCCACTTTGAAAGCGGTGGCATCGAGCAGCGCGCGGACCGCTGGCAGGTGCTGTGCGAGCGTGCCGGCCTGAGCGGGCCGGATCATCGCGAAGAGCGCGCCCGCATCGGCATCGACCTGGTGATCCCGAGCGTACTGCTGGATGCCGGCGCCGGCCCTGACTGGCGCTATCGCGATCCGTCGAGTGACCTGGTGCTGACCCGCTCCGAAGGCCTCGGCGTGGCCAGCTTCGTGCTGTTCGCGCGCGGCGGCTTCTCGGCCGCGCCCGGCGATCCGCTGCGCGCGGATGCCGAACGGCTGCAGCGCATCGATGCCGACAGCATCGCGCATGCCTTCCAGGTCGCGCAGCACAACCCGCTGGTGGGGCTGGAAGGCCGCGCCGGGCTGCTGCGCCGGCTGGGCGAAGTGATGGAGGCGACGCCGGCGCTATTCGGCCGGCCGGCGCGGCTGGGCAACCTGTTCGACTACCTGAAGGCGCACGCGGTCAACGAGCGGCTCGACGCCAGCTTCCTGCTGCGCACGCTGCTGGTGGGCCTGGGGCCGGTGTGGCCGGGCCGCATTTGCATCGAAGGCGTGTCGCTGGGCGACTGCTGGCGCCATCCGGCCGCGCCGGGCGGGCTGGTGCCGTTCCACAAGCTGACGCAGTGGCTGACCTACTCGCTGCTGGAGCCGCTGGAAGATGCGGGCCTGACCGTGACCGGGCTGGACGCGCTGACCGGCCTGCCCGAATACCGCAACGGCGGCCTGCTGTACGACTTCGAGCTGATGGTGCCGCGCGACCCGAACTTCGCTGCCGAGCCGCATGCGGTGGACGAGCCGGTGATCGTCGAATGGCGCGCGCTGACCGTCACCGGGCTCGACCTGGTGGCCGATGGCGTGCGCGAGGCGCTGGGCCTGGCGGAAGCGGACTTCCCGCTGGCGCGCGTGCTGGAAGGCGGCACCTGGGCGGCCGGCCGGCGCATCGCGGCCAAGCGGCGCCCGGGCGGGCCGCCGCCGTTCAGCATCATCAGCGACGGTACGGTGTTCTGACGCACGGGCGCCCGGGTGGCGCCCGCGGCAGGACCGGCGCTGCGCCAGCCGCGGCGCCGGCAAGGAATTGCGTGTGAAACGTGGCCCTCAGGAGCGTCCCATGAATGACATGTCCGCTGTTCCCGCCGATGTCGCTGTCGTTGCCGACACCGCGGCCAATTCTGCCGGCATTCCCGGCGTGCTGGTCGTGGACCACCCGCTGGTGCAGCACAAGGTCACGCTGGTGCGCAGCGAGGAAACCACCACCGACAATTTCCGCCGGCTGGTGCGCGAGATCGCGCAGCTGCTTACCTATGAGGCCACGCGAGACCTGGCGATGGAGACCATCTCCATCCGCACGCCGATCGCGCCGACGCAGTCGCGCGTGCTCTCAGGCAAGAAGCTATGCCTGGTGTCGATCCTGCGCGCGGGCAACGGCTTTATCGATGGCATGCTGGAGTTGCTGCCGGCGGCGCGCGTCGGGCATATCGGGCTGTACCGCGACCCCGAGACGCTGGAGCCGATCGAGTACTATTTCAAGATGCCGGAGGACATCCACGAGCGCATGGTGATCGTGGTGGACCCGATGCTCGCCACCGGCAACTCGGCCATCGCCGCGCTCAACCGCCTGAAAGAGGCCGGGGTCACGACGATGAAGTACGTGTGCCTGATCGCCTCGCGCCCGGGCCTGCGCGCGCTGCGCGCCGCGCATCCCGAGGTCGGCATCGTCACCGCAGCAATCGACGATACGCTCAATGAGCACGGCTACATCGTGCCCGGCCTGGGCGACGCCGGCGACCGCCTCTACGGCACCCGCTGATGGACGCGCCCGCCCGCGCCGCGCCGCGGCGAGCGCTGCCCGTACGCGCTGCCGCGGGCGGCCGCATCCGCCAGGAGAACCAGGCCATGATCCTGTGCGCGGCCGAGCATGTGTTCGCGCGCGCCGGGTTTGCCGGGGCCACCATGGCGGAGATCGCGATGCGCGCGGGCGTGCCCAAGTCCAACCTGCATTACTACTTCCGCACCAAGCAGGCGCTGTACCGCGCGGTGCTGGCGCACACGCTGCAGCTGTGGCTGTCAGAGACCGACATCATCCGCGCCGAGCTGCCGCCGCAGGTGGCGCTGGAGCAGTACATCCGCGCCAAGATGCGGCTGTCCGCCAGCCATCCGGACGCATCGCGCGTGTTCGCCAACGAGTTGCTGCACGGCGCGCCCGAGATCGGCGAGATCCTGCGGCATGCGCTGCGCGAACTGGTGTCGCGCAAGGCGGCGGTGGTGCAGCATTGGATCGACAGCGGGCAGATGGCGCCGGTCGATCCGCAGCATCTGTTCTTCACCATCTGGGCGGCCACGCAGACGTACGCGGACTTTGAAGCGCAGGTCTGTGCCGTGCTCGGCGTCAGCCGCCTGGGGCGGCAGGACTACGCGCAGGCCACCGAGCACCTGGTGGCGCTGCTGCTGCGCGGCTGCGGGCTGGCGCCCGAGGCGGCGGCCCTTGCCGCGCTCTCCGACGAGCAGGCGTGAGGCCCGGATCGATTGCACGTGGCGCGTGATTCAGCGCCATGAGAATATCGCCGTGCATCCAGCCCTGAGAGAATCCCTATGTTCGACCTGATCCTGCGGCACTGCAATCTCCCCGATGGCCGTACCGATATCGATATCGGCATTGCCGGCGGGCGCATCGCCGCGGTGGAGCCGGCGCTCGCCGCAAGCGCGGGCGAGGAGATCGACGCGGCGGGCCAGCTGGTGACGCCGCCCTTCGTCGACGCGCACTTCCATATGGATTCCACGCTGTCGTACGGCCTGCCGCGGGTGAACCAGTCGGGCACGCTGCTCGAAGGCATTGCACTCTGGGGCGAACTGAAGCCGATGCTGACGCAGGAGGCCATCGTCGAACGCGCGCTGGCCTACTGCGACTGGGCGGTCGCGCGCGGGCTGCTGGCGATCCGCTCGCATGTCGATGTGTGCGACCCGCGGCTGCTGGCGGTGGAAGCGCTGCTGCACGTGCGCGAGCGCGTGCGCCCCTACCTCGACCTGCAACTGGTGGCGTTCCCGCAGGACGGCGTGCTGCGCGCGCCCGGTGCGCTCGACAACCTGAAGCGCGCGCTCGACATGGGCGTCGACGTGGTCGGCGGCATCCCGCATTTCGAGCGCACCATGGCGCAGGGCGCGGAGTCGGTGCGGCTGCTGTGCGAGCTTGCCGCCGACCGCGGCCTGCACGTCGACATGCATTGCGACGAGAGCGATGATCCGCTGTCGCGCCATATCGAGACGCTGGCGAGCGAGACCGTGCGGCTCGGGCTGCAGGGCAGGGTGGCGGGTTCGCACCTGACCTCGATGCATTCGATGGACAACTACTACGTGTCCAAGCTGATCCCGCTGATGCGCGAGGCGGGCGTGGCGGCGATCGCCAACCCGCTGATCAACATCACGCTGCAGGGCCGGCACGACAGCTATCCAAAGCGCCGCGGCATGACCCGCGTGCCGGAGCTGCTGGCGGCCGGCGTGCCGGTGGCGTTCGGCCACGATTGCGTGATGGACCCCTGGTACGGGCTGGGCTCGGGCGACATGCTGGAAGTGGCGCACATGGGCCTGCACGTCGCGCAGATGACCGGGCAGGAAGCGATGCGCGCCTGCTTTGCCGCCGTCACCGGTACGCCGGCGCAGATCCTGGGCCTGGAGGGCTACGGCATCGCGCCGGGCAACCGCGCCGACCTGGTGCTGCTGCAGGCGCGCGACCCGGTGGAGGCGATCCGGCTGCGCGCCACGCGGCTGCGGGTGCTGCGTGCGGGCAAGGTCATCGCCAGCACGCCGGCGGCGACGGCGACGCTGCACCTGCCGGAGCGGCCGGCGCAGGTGGATTTCCTGCGTGGCGGCGGCGCGGCGTAGCGGTCGACACGTCAAAGTTTTTTGCGAGAGGGTGTTGACAGTGTCTGCTGTGCTCAGCATAATATCGTTCTTCGCATCGCAGCAGCAATGCAGCGAAACGAAGCCCAGATGGCGGAATTGGTAGACGCACTAGGTTCAGGTCCTAGCGGTGGCAACACTGTGGAGGTTCGAGTCCTCTTCTGGGCACCAATTTTTAGAAAGGCTCGCGCAAGCGAGCCTTTCTTCGTTTTGGCCCAGAAAGGGAAGTCCTTGAGGACTTCCCGCGAGGACGAGAAAAGGCAACGCTTGCAAGCGTTGCCCGGGGTCGCGCATGGGTGACCGAGTCCTCTTCTGGGCACCACCATTCGATGCCGAGGCAGCAGCCTCGGATATCTGGAAGAAACCCGCAGCGATGCGGGTTTTTTTTCGTCCGCGTTTTTCTTGTCGGCCGCATCGCCGACGCCCGGCGGCTGCGCAGCAGGTCAGGCCGCCGGAGTGCCTTCCAGGTTCTGCGCCTCGCGCACGCAGTTGCGGCCCTCGGCTTTGGCGCGATACATGGCCGCGTCGGCAGCAGCAAACAGCTGCTGCCAGTTGCACTCTCCGCTTTGCCCGATCGCCACGCCGAAGCTGGCGGTCACGTGCAGCCGCGTGGTGCCCGACAGGTGCACCGGCCGCGCGGCGATCGCCGCGCGCAGTGCTTCGGCCAGCGCCGCGGCTGCGCCGGGCCGGCCGTGCGGCAGCAGCAGGGCAAATTCTTCGCCGCCAAAGCGCGCCAGCACGCTTTCCGGCGGCACCAGCGCGCGCATCAGCGCGGCCATGTCACGCAGTACCTGGTCGCCCGCGGCATGACCGTGGTGGTCGTTGATCTGCTTGAAGCGGTCGACGTCGATCAGCACCAGGCTGGCGCGCTCGTGCGCCGCGTACTGCGTGGCCACCAGCTCCAGCGCGCGCCGGTTCAGCAGGCCGGTCAGGCTGTCGGTACGGGCCTGGTGCTCGAGCTGCGCGGTCAGCGAGGCGCGCTCGCGCAGCTTGCGGCGCAGGATATCCAGGGCATCGAACAGCGGCCGCATTTCCGTCGCCGGCGTGGGCGCGGCCTGCGGCGCGGCGTAGAGCGGCTGGCCGCGCTCCTCGGCCAGCCCGATCACATCGTCGCTGGCGCGCAGCAGCGGCAGGAACACCGAGCGCTGCGCAAACACCAGCACGTAACCCAGCATGGCCAGGATCAGCGCGGTGGCGCCGCAGGCGGCGGCCAGTTCACGCAGCGCCTGCGCGCGCGTGGCGGCGAAATGCGCCACCACTTCGTCCAGGAACGCGCTGCGCAGCCGCTCCAGCGGCTGCAGCGTGCGCACGTAGCGATTGGTCAGCTCGGTCGGCGTCATCGAGTAGCGGCCCGATATCCGGCCTTGCGCGACCAGGCTGTCGATCATCGCCAGCCCTTCGCCGAAGAACTGGTGGCTGGTGTCGGCATAGGCCTGTTCCAGCGTGGGCGTGCCGCCGTACATGTTGTAGGCGGCGCCGGTTAGCTGCCACAACGCGAGCAGCCGCCCGCGCGAGCGCGTCGCATCCACCAGGCTCTGCACCGGCATCGGTTGGCGCGCCGCCACCGGCGCCATGATCTGCGAAGCGATGCGGCCGCCATACTCGCGCAGGTCGCCCAGCATCTTGCCGGTCAGCGCGGGCGCGGCCAGGCCCTCGCGGCAGGCCGACAACTGCCGCACCTGCCACGCGATCGCCGGCTGCAGCACGTCGACCACGTCGAACATGTTCTCGATCGCGCGCCGGATCTCGTCCATCTGGCGCTCCTGCAGCGGGCGCGCGGCGAGCTCCTCGATCTGCGCGCGCGCCCGCACCAGGCGCTCGCGCACGCGCTCGACCATCAGCGGCGGCAGGTGGTGGCTGTGCAGCGCGAAGGGCGGCGGCGGCGGTGCCGCCAGGCGCGCCAGCGCCGCGTCGCTGCGCGCGCGGAAGGCGCGCAGGCGTTCGCGCGCGGCGCTGTTGTCAGAGGGTGGCTCGCCCAGCACGCTGTTGGCCGGCCCGCGTTCCGCGGACAGCACGTTGGCGGCGTCCAGCACCAGGCGGTATTCGGAGATGTCGTACAGGTTCTGCCGGGCCGCGGCGAAGTCGCCGTACGAACGCGCGATCACCAGCGTGACCAGCATCACGGTGCACAGTCCGCCGATCGCGGTGGCGATCGCCAGCTTGCGTTTCAGGCTGCTGCCGCGCGCGGGCGTCGGCGCGCTCCCGGCGCCGGGGAATTCACGCTGGCGCGCTCGTTGCCACAGCGCCATAAGGTCTCCTCCCGGCGGCCGCAAGCCGGGCAATGCTTGGAAGATTTGTCATTGCCGCCATTATTGACGAAAAGGCGTGATTTTCGGATAGGGCCCGCCGCGATTTTCTGCACTAACGCCGGCCGCCGCGACGCGCGCGCCCGAACACTCGACGCTAACGCTCGCAGGGCATTTGACCTATGCTCAAGCTCATCGGGCAGGGTACATATAACGTCCCGAAGGTGGTTGCCATGATGCGCTTGTCATCGTCGAGAGAGAGGGAGGCGGGGACTTGCCCCGGTTGGCACCCATGTGCCGCGCACCCGGGACACAGCCTGCATCACCTGCAATGCTGCTGCATCCTTGCCATGCTGATGTGTACGCTGGCCCAAGCGGATGACGCGGTGCCCGAGAGCCACGGCCAGGGGGTATCGGGCTGGGGCTGGGATCTTCCCCCGCCGGCGCAACAGGCCACGGCCGACGTGCCTGACCTGCTGGTCGCCGGCACGAAATCGTCAGACGCGCCGGACGCGCCGGCCCGGCTTGCCGAACCCATCCCCGTCGAGTATGCGGCGCTACCGCCGCCTTCCCCATCATCGTCATTGCCGCTTGCCGTCGGCCCCGGGCCGGACGACGATGCCCCTGGCCTTGCCGCCTTCGACCGCGAAAGCGCTGCGATGCCAGAGCGCCCGCGCCGCATATCGCTGCACCTCGACGACATCACCACCGGTGGCGGGTTTGCCGACAGCCGCGTGCGTACCATGGCGCTGGCCATGGATGCGGTCGTGCCGCGCGCGGGCGGCCTGACCATCCAGCCGCGCGTGCAACTGGCCTACCAGCCAGGCATGCCCGCGGTCAGTGGCGGCATGCCGCCGCAGGCCATGCCCGGCGATTCCAGCGCCACCGGCGTCGGCGTGCGTCTGTACGGCGCCCAGCCCACGCGGCTCGCCGGCATCTATCCGTTCGTGGAAGCGGACTGGTGGCAGGACAGCCGCAAGCAGACCATCAACATCAACGGCACCAAGATCGATACCGACCTGCTGCGCGGATTGTTCTCGTTCAATATCGGCGCGCACGGCAATACGTCGACTGGCGTGAAGCTGTGGTTCAAAGTGAGGGCGGGGCGCAATCCGGGCGGGACGGTCGGGGCGCGGTACCGCTGGTAGCGACACAGGCCGACGAAGCGAGCGGACAATCGAGCGGGCAAAAGAAAAAGGGCTTCCGTTTCCGGAAGCCCTTTCCCGTTCTGCATAGGTGGCGCGGCTGGCAGGATTCGAACCCACGACCCCTTGGTTCGTAGCCAAGTACTCTATCCAACTGAGCTACAGCCGCACACGAGAGGCGCTATTGTAGCGCGGTTTTCAGTTTGTGCAAGCGTTTGGCGAAAAAACTTTTGCCGGCCTTCGCCTGTGCGCCGGCATCGCTATGCCGTCACCTCCGACCAGACCCCGTTAGCCTCGCGTGCCTTGCCGTCATCGCGCAGCTTGATCAGATGCGCCAGCAGCGAGCGCTGCGCAACGGGGTGCATGCGTGGCGGCACGTCGTCATAGACGCGCACGACCAGTTCGCCGACCGATGCGGGCCCCAGTTCGCGCAGCGCGCCGGCCACCTTGGCTTCGCGTTGCAGCCGGTGCCGGATCAGGATGCGGATGGCGTCTTGCGGGCGCGCGATCAGGAAGCCATGTCCCGGTGCCAGCCATTCCAGGTCCTCATCCTGCAATGCGGCCAGGGAATCGAGGTAGGCGCGCATCTCGCCATCGGGCGGGCCGATGACTACGGTCGAGCCCTGCATCACGTGGTCGCCGGTGAAGAGGGTCTTCTCTTCCTCGAGCAGGTAGCACAGGTGGTTCGACGCATGGCCCGGCGTATGGCACACGCGCAAGGTGCAGTCGTCGGCGAGCGCAATGCGCTCGCCATGCGCCAGCTCGCGCTGCGGTGTGAAGGTCGCGTCCTGCCACTGGCCCGCGGGCGCGGAGCGGCCCAGCACGGTGGCGCCGGTGGCGGCCTGCAGCGCGGCGGCGGCGGGCGAATGGTCCACGTGCGTGTGCGTGGCCAGGATCCAGCGGATCGGGCCGGGCGCGGCTTCCAGGATGGCGCGCACGTGTTCGTCATCATCGGGGCCGGGATCGATCACGGCCCACTCGTTGCGTGCACCGCCGCCGACCAGGTAGGTGTTGGTGCCGGGCCCGGTCATCACGCTGCCGTTGTTGGCGGTCACGCGCCAGACACGCCCGGAGAGCTGCACCGGCACGCCGGGCGCCAGCTCGTAGCGGCCGTGCACCTTGCCGTCCGGATCGATGCGGCCGATCTCGGCATAGCACGGCTCGTTGGGCATCACCGGGCGCACGCCGGCCGCGCCGGTGGCCAGCCGCGGCATGATGCAGGCGATGCCGCGCAGCCGCGAGAAGTAGGCAAAGCAGGCTTCGGCGCTGTCGAACTGCGCGATCGCGCTCAGCGTGCGGCGCGTGACGTGCATCATCGGCAGGCCGCTGGCCGGGTCGGCGGCCTCGGCAGGGCGGACCCAGCGGTGCTCCACGATCTCGCTGCCATCGGGAACGACTTCCTGGGCTTCGGGCGCGATGGCGACGAAGAAGCGCGTGTCGAAGCGCTTGGGCAAGCCGGGCGGCGTCAGCCAGTAGCTGTGATAGGCGAGCCGGTCGGCCGCGAGCCGCAGCCCCAGTTGCTCGCATGCATGCGCGAGACCGGGGCCGCCGCGCTGCACCGCCTCGCGCAGCAGCGCCTGCCCGGCCGCGCCGAGTTCATGCGGCGACTGCAGCCGACCGTCGCGGCCGTAGGCGAACAGCAGGCCGGCTTCTTCAAAACATTCGCGCACGGCGGCCACGTAGAAGTCCAGGCCGCCGGCGGGCAGGCCCAGCCGCTCGCTGGCGCTGGCGTCGTCCAGGCCATGGGCATGCGCGTGCAGCCCCTTGTCCTGCACGTCGAGCGTGCCGCCGGGGAATACGTAGGCGCCGCTGCTGCGGTCGTTGGCGCGCTCGACGCGGCGTACGATCAGCACTTCCATGCCGCCCGGCGCGTCGCGCACGACGAGCAGGCTGGCGGCATTGCGCAGCAGCGGAGTGGGGGTGGCAGGGCGGTTGCCGTTTGTCTCTGTGGTTGTCATTGTGTCGGCATCTTGGGTGTGCTTTGCGGCGCGGCGCGGTGCCGTGCCGGCATGGCAGGCCGGCGCCGGGAGCCCATAGTGTAGCCGCGTTGAAAGATTCGCCATCCCCGGGGATGGCCGGGCGTTCGGGGTGGGCGGTAGCGAGCGCCGGCTTTGGCTTTTCCCACCAGACGCAGTAATCTGATAGCTCCGCTTCACTTTTTGGGGCCGCGAATTGCCTTGACGCAGGCCCCGCAGGAGGTCCAGTGTGATCCGAGCATCGACCCTGTGCCTGCCGCTGGCGTGCCTGCTGGCCGCCTGCGAAACGCCGCCGCAAATGGCGCCGCGCCCGGTCCCGCCCCCGGCCACCCGCATCACGGAAGCGCCGCAGGTCGACACCCGGGCCGCATCGGCCGCCTGCGAGCCGGCGGTGGTCGAAGCGCTCAAGCGCCGCTACCCGCAGCCCGGCAGCGTCATGCTGATGGCCGACCGCGAGCAGTACTACCCTCGGCCCAACGCGCAGACCTCGGTCAATGGCGAGGGCGTGTTCGAGCCGGATAACAGTTCGTCGTCGATCGGATTCCACTATGCGTGCTTGTACAACGCGCGCACGGGGAAGGTCGATGATGTGCAGATGCGCTATTGAGGGGAGAGCACATGCCATACCTGATCGAAACCGTCGACAAGCCCGCCCACCAGCACGTACGCCAGGCCACCCGCGCCAGCCACCTGGACTACCTGGAAGCCAACAAGGCGCTGCTGCTGGCCTGCGGCGCCAAGCTCAACGACGATGGCTCGGATGCCGGCGGCGGCATCTATATCGTCGATGTCGACACCCGCGAGGCGGCACAACAGTTCATCGATGCCGATCCGTTCGCCGAGGCCGGCCTGTTTGCCGAGGTTCGTATCGTGCGCTGGCGCAAGGCCTATCTCGGCGGCGCCCGGTTTATCTGACCGGCGCCACGCGTACCCGACGCCATTCGGCAAGCAAGGTAGCGGCCGCCGACGTTTATCGAATGTCCTATGTGCTTTATCATGCGCGTTTTCGTTCCGTCCTTTGTATCGAGACTACGCCGCGCCGCGCCCGGATAGCGCTTGGTGCGCTTGCCCGCGCTGCCCCACCTCGGAGCAATTGACAGGCGCCAGCCTGCGGGACAAGATGCGGACGGAACAAGATGCGCCTCCGGAAAGACATGCCGGCAGTCATAGCCGCACCGCCCGGACAAGCCGCAAGAACATAGGGAAACGGGGTCATGAAGCCTTCCTTTCGTCAACTGGCGAGCGCGGTCGCGCTCGCCCTCATGCTGTCCGGCTGCGCCTCCGCACCTGACAATGTTGCCAGCCCGGCCGTCGCCGGGCAGCCGCCGTCCGACCAAGCCATGAAGGCCTTGTCCGCCGAGGTCTTCACGTACGCCTATCCGATCGTGCTGATGGACGTGACGCGCGAGCTGATGACCGCGCGCACGCCGGTCAACACCTTCAGCCACAAGCGCACCTTCCCGGACGCGAGCTTCACCGACGTGGTCAGCCCCAATGCCGACACGCTGTACTCGTCGGCCTGGCTCGACCTGTCGCAGGAGCCGGTGATCCTGTCCGTGCCCGACACCAACGGCCGCTATTACCTGATGCCGCTGATGGATGCGTGGACCAATGTGTTCGCGTCGCCGGGCAAGCGCACCACCGGCACCCGCCGCGGCAATTTCGTCATTACCGGGCCTGACTGGCGCGGCACGCTGCCCAAAGGCATGCAGGAGATCCGCTCGCCCACGTCGATGGTCTGGCTGATCGGCCGCACGCAGGCCAATGGCAAGCAGGACTTCCCGGCGGTGCACCGGCTGCAGGACCAATACCGGCTGACGCCGCTGTCGGCCTGGGGCAGCGGTCGGCGCGTGCCGGACAAGGCCACGCCGCGCGCGACCACGGTCGACACGCAAAGCTCGCCGGTCGAACAGGTGGCCGCGATGGACGCGCAGGCGTTCTTCACGCGCTTTGCGTCGCTGCTTCCGGCCAACCCGCCGGCATTGGCCGACAGCGCCATGGTCGACAAGATCCGCCGCATGGCCATTACCCCCGGCGTGCCGTTCAAGACCACGGTGATGGAGCCCTCCACCGCGCGCGCGGTGCAGGAAGGCGCCACCTTGGCGCTGGCTGCGATCGTCCAGGGCGCGCGCAAGGGCAATGCCGATGCCGGCAACGGCTGGGTCATGCATCGCGACCTGGGCTCGTACGGCACCAACTACGGCCGCCGCGCGGTGATCGCGTGGGTGGGGCTGGGCGCCAACCTGCCCGAGGATGCGATCTACGCCTCCGCCCGCACCGATGCCAACGGCAAGCCGCTGCAGGGCGGGGCGCGCTACGTGCTGCATTTCGACAAGGGGCAGCTGCCACCGGCGCGCGCGTTCTGGTCGCTGACGCTGTACAACGACGGCCAGGCCTTCATTCCCAACCCGATCAACCGCTTCGCCATCGGCAGCCGCGACCGCCTGCGCTACAACCGCGACGGCTCGCTCGATATCTATATCCAGCACGAGCGCCCGAGCGCATCCAAGGTATCGAACTGGCTGCCGGCACCGCCCGACGGCCTCAACATGATGCTGCGCGCGTACTGGCCGGAGCGGGCGCTGCTCGACGGCAACTGGATGCCGCCGGCGGTGATGCGCGTGAACTGACGCCCGTCACGGCGCAACCGGCAAAAAAAGGCCGCATGCCTGCGAGGGCATGCGGCCTTTTTGCCCTCATGCCGGCCGGCGCAGCGCTCAGAAGTTGTAGCGCACGCCCGCGTAGAAAGCCCGTCCCGTGCCCGGATAAAACACCGCGGTATTGGCCGTGCGCGCATCCGCCACCGTGCTGAAATCGCTGACGTAGCGCTTGTTGGCGAGGTTGCGCGCATCGAGGAACAGCGTGACGCCGCGCGCGAACGTATAGCTGGCCTGCACGCCGAACAGCACGTAGGCCGGTACTTTCATGGTGTTGGCGTAGTCGACGTAGGCACCGGTCGGCACCCAGTCGATGGTGCCTGCCACGCGCAGCCCGGAGGCGCGGCTGTAGGCGATGGTGGTGCGCAACACGTGCTCCGGCACGCCGGCGATGCGGTTGTTGCCGTACTGCGGATCGTTGTCGAAACGGAAATCGCTGTAGTTCCATAGCTGCGACAGCGTCAGCCTGTCGCCCGGGCCGGCCAGGTTCTGCAGCAGGTCGGCCGTGATGCTCAGCTCGACGCCTTGCAAAGTGGTGCGGTTGGCATTGAAGCTGGCGGCCGGCACGTTGGGATCGACGGTGAACTGCAGCAGCTGGTCGCGCACCAGCGAGCGGTACAGTGTCACGTCCCAACCCAGCCGTTCGGTGCGCCCGCGCGTGCCCATTTCCAGTGTCCAGCCGTGCTGCGCTGCCAGCGGCACGAAGCGGGTGGTGGTGCCGATGGTCTGGTTCAGGTCGGTGAAGTCAGGCACGTCGGCGCTGCGGGTGATGTCGGCAAAGGCCTGGATATCCTGCGCCGGTTGCCACAGCACGCCGAACTTCGGATTGACGCCGCTGTAGTGGGTATCGTCCGACTTCGGCGTCGGGTTGGCGGCGAGCCCGCCGAAGTCCTGGTAGCGGCGCTGGCTGTAGTACGCCTTGGCCCCGGCCATCAGCGCGACCGTGGGCGTGACCCACAAGCGGTCTTCCAGGAAGGCCTCGTAGTTGTAGGCGTCCTGGCGCGAGTTCAGCGTCTGCGCGCCGCGCGCACCGGACACGTTGACATACTGGAGCGCGTCGTTGTTGCCGCCGAAAAAGCGCGCCCCGGCGATCAGCTGGTTGCGCAGGCCCGCCACCGTCTGCGTGCCGGTATAGCGCGGCGCGATGCCATAGGTCCAGCTGTCCTGGTCGATCACCTGGAAGATCGGGTGGTACAGGTCCTTGTGGATGGCCCAGCTGGCGATATCGAGCTGGCCGCTGGCGAGCTTCAGCGTGGTGACGTTGGCCAGGCGCACGGTGCGCGTATTGCGTGCCTGGTCTCCGGCGAGCGCGCTGGCCGATGCCTTGGTGGGGTCGTTCAGCGCATCCTGCAGCGACAGCGCGCCCGGCAGCAGCTGGTCGACCACGTAGGCGCCCAGGTAGAAACGCGTCTCCAGCTGCGGCGTGAAGCGGTAGCCGAAGTTGGCATTGAGCTGCTCGTACTGGCCGCGCGAGTGGTCGCGCCAGCCCTCGGAATGATTGACGCTCAGGTTGGCCAGGAAGTCGAACTGGCCAATTTGGCGCGACACCTGCCCGCTGGCGCGCACGGTGCCGAAGCTGCCGCCTTCCAGGCGCACCGCGTTGGGCGATTCGGCGGTGAAGGCGGTAGGCGTGGTGAAGTTGATCGCGCCGCCCAGCGTGGTGCTGCCATAGGCCAGGCCGTTGCCGCCCTTGTAGACCTCGGCCGCCGACAGCCCGGCGGGATCGATCTGGTAGAAGTCGCCGCTGCCGTCGGCAAAATTGGTCGGCACGCCGTCCTGCAGGATTTCCAGGCCGCGCGTATGGAAGCCGCGTGCCACGCCCGAGCCGCGCACCGACAGGCGCAATTCCTGCCCGTAGCGTTCTTCCACATAGACGCCGGGCGAGTCCTTGAGCACGTCGCGCAGATTGAATGCGTACGTGTTGGCGTAGCCGGCGGCATCGACAAAGCCGATCGAACCTGCCGATTCGAACAATGCCGAGCGCTGCGCGGCGACGCCTGGCGCGGTCAGCGATCCGGGCGCCGGGGCGGTGGCGGTAACGGTGGGGAGGGTGGGCGGTTCGGCGGTGTCAGGCGCGGCCTGCGCCAGCGCGACGCCGGTGAATGCGGCGGCCGGCAGCACGGCTGCGTGGCCCCAGTGGCGGGCTCGTTTCATCGATATCCTTATGCCGGCACATCGGCGCCCCTTGCTGGATGCTCGCCTCTCCCAAGGCGGGGCGCCGGTGCTCTGAGTGTAAGGCAGAGAGCCGGCAAGGATACGTAGACAATGGCAGCGCTACGCTGCGACACAGCGCCGCATGCGGCGCACGCCGCACCGGCGCTGCACCGGGTCAGTGCGCTTGCGTGGTGCAGCCCACGCAGGCGCCGCTGGCGTGTTGCGCCGCGGCTGCGGGAGCGGTCGATTTGCTGACCCGCTTCCATGCGGTCGCCGGCACCGACCATTGCTCGCGCAGCGCGCGGGCCGCGCTCACCATATTGGCCAGCGCCGCTTCGGTTTCTTCCCAACCGCGCGTCTTCAGGCCGCAGTCCGGGTTGACCCACAGCCGCTGCGGCGGCACCACCTCGCAGGCGCGGTTGAGCAGCCGCTCCATCGCCTGCACCGACGGCACGCGCGGCGAGTGGATGTCGTAGACGCCCGGCCCGATCTCGTTCGGGTAGTCGAAGTCGCCAAAGCCTTCCAGCAGCTCCATTGCCGAGCGCGAGGTCTCGATGGTGATCACGTCCGCGTCCATCGCGGCGATCGACGGCAGGATGTCGTTGAACTCCGCATAGCACATATGGGTGTGGATCTGGGTCTGGTCCTGCACGCCGCTGGCCGAGAGGCGGAAGGCGGTGACGGCCCAGTCCAGGTACGCATCCCAGTCTGCACGGCGCAGCGGCAGGCCTTCGCGCAGCGCCGGTTCGTCGATCTGGATCACGCGGATGCCGGCATGTTCCAGGTCGCAGACCTCGTCGCGGATCGCCAGTGCCAGCTGGCGCGCGGTGGTGGCGCGCGGCTGGTCGTCGCGCACGAAGGACCATTGCAGCATGGTGACGGGGCCGGTCAGCATGCCCTTCATCGGCCGCTCGGTCAGCGACTGGGCGTAGCGCGCGGTCTCGACCGTCATCGGCTCGGGACGGTACACGTCGCCGTAGATCACCGGCGGCTTGACGCAGCGCGAGCCGTAGCTCTGCACCCAACCGTTCTCGGTAAAGCCGTAGCCGCACAGCTGCTCGCCGAAGTACTCCACCATGTCGTTGCGCTCGGCCTCGCCATGCACCAGCACGTCCAGCCCGAGTTCTTCCTGCTTGCGCACGGCCAGCGTGATCTCGGCGCGGATGCGCTCCAGGTATTCCAGCGCGCCGATCTCTCCGCGCTTGCAGGCCGCGCGGGTCTGGCGGATGGCGGCGGTCTGCGGGAATGAGCCGATGGTCGTGGTCGGCAGCAGCGGGAGTTGCAGCGCCTGGCGCTGGCGTTCGATGCGTTCCGCAAAGGGGCTGGCGCGTCGGGCCATGTCGGCGGTAACGTCTGCCAGGCGCTGCTGCACGCGCGGGTTGACCACGCGGCGCGACTGGCGGCGCGAGGCCTGGGCGGCGTCGGATGCGGTCAGCGCTTCGGCGACGGCGGCATCGCCCTCGTTCAGCGCGCGCGCCAGCACCGAAAGTTCATCGAGCTTTTCCGTGGCAAAGGCCAGCCACGACTTGAGTTCGGCATCGAGGCGCACTTCGTGTGCGAGCGAGACCGGCACATGCAGCAGCGAGCACGACGGCGCCAGCCACAGGCGCTCGCCCAGCGCGGCGTGCAGGGGCCGCAGCGTGTCCAGCACGCGGCGCAGGTCGGTGCGCCAGATATTGCGGCCGTCGATCACGCCGGCCGAGAGCACGGCATGCGCGGGCAGCGCGGTCTGCCATGCGGCCAGTTGCGCCGGTGCGCGCACCAGGTCGATATGGAAACCGTCGACGGGCAGGGCGGCGGCGCGCTGCGCGTGATCAGCGGCGGTGTCGAAATACGTGGCCAGCAGCAGCTTCGGGCCTGCATCGCGCAGGCCGGCATAGGCCGTGTCGAATGCATCGAGCCAGGCCGGTTCCAGGTCCAGGCACAGTGCCGGCTCGTCGATTTGCACCCACTCGATGCCGCGTGCCTTGAGCTGGCCGAGGATGCGGCGATAGGCCTGCACCAGCTTCGGCAGCAACGTCAGGCGGTCAAAGCCGGCCACATGGCTCTTGGACAGCCACAGGTAGGTCACCGGCCCGATCAGTGCCGGGCGGGCGCGCAGGCCTTGCGCCAGCGCTTCATCGGTTTCCTCGAAGAACCACGCCGGGCCGCCGTCGAACGTCGTGTCGGCGTCCAGTTCCGGGACCAGGTAGTGGTAGTTGGTGTCGAACCACTTGGTCATCTCCATCGCCGGCTGCTCGCGGTTGCCGCGCGCCAGTTCGAAGTACTGCGTCAGCGTGAGCTGCGCCGCGTCGAAGCCGAAGCGGCGCGGCAGCGCGCCCAGCAGCGCGGTCAGACTCAGCATCTGGTCGTAGTAGGCAAAGTCGCCGGTGGCGACCGTGTCCAGGCCGCGCTCGGCCTGCAGTTGCCAGTGGCGGCGGCGCAGTTGCGCAGCCGTGTCGCGCAGCGCGGCTTCGGTGCTGTCGCCGCGCCAGAAGGCCTCCTGTGCGAATTTCAGTTCGCGGCGCTCGCCGATGCGGGGAAAGCCGAGGATATGGGTGCGTGCCATGTGTTCTTGCTCCGGAAGATGTCTGGCACACAGTGTCCGTTTGCCCGTAAAATGAATCAAGCGACAAGTTTTAAACAACATATGAATCGATTTCATACGAGGGTGCATCTGCCGGGCGGCGAGGGCGGCGCATGATCGAAGTCCGCCATTTCCGCTCGCTGGTCGCGATTGCCGAATCCGGCAAGCTCGCCACCGCGGCCGAGCGCGTGCACGTCAGCCAGTCGGCGCTATCCCACCAGATCAAGGCGATCGAGGCGCACTACGGCCTGCCGCTGTTCGACCGCACCCGGCAGGGGCTGCGCTTCACGCCCGCGGGCGAGCGGCTGCTGGCGCTCGCCCGCGAGGTGCTGGCGGCGGTCAGCGCGGCCGACCGCGATATCGAACGGCTCAAGGGCGACACCCGCGGCGAACTGCGCGTGGTGCTGGAATGCCATACCTGCTTTGACTGGCTGATGCCGGTGATGGACGAGTTCCGCCGCCGCTGGCCCGAGGTGGAGGTGGACCTGGTGGCCGGCTTCCACGCCGACCCGATCGCGTTGCTCGGCGAGGGCCGCGCCGACATGGTGATCGGCTCGCAGCCGGCGGTGCGGCGGGGGCTGGAGGTGGCGCCGCTGTTCCGCTTCGAGATCTTGGCGGTCATCGCCAACGAGCACCGGTTGCGCAACAAGCGCCGCATCGAAGCCGCCGACCTGGCCGGCGAGACGCTGATCACCTATCCGGTGCCGGAGCAGCGCATCGACCTGATCCGTGAAGTGCTGGAGCCTGCCGGCATCCGGCTGGAACGGCGCACCGCCGAACTTACCGTGGCCGTGCTGCAGCTGGTGGCGAGCCGCCGCGGCGTGGCGGCGCTACCGAACTGGGGCGTGAAGAACTACGTCGACCACGATTATGTGCTGGCCAAGCGCATCGGCGCCCGGGGCCTGTGGAGCGAGCTCTATGCCACGGTGCCGGTGGCGATGGCGGGGCGGCCGTATGTGGCGGACTTCGTCTCGATCGTGCGCGACACCTGCGCGGCGCAGCTCGACGGCATCGAGCTGCTGCCGCAGGCGGCATAAGGCGGGCGAGTTCAGGCGGGCAGGGCGAGCGCCGCGTCGCTGTCGGCGCGGCGCGTGACGGCACGCGGGGCGGGATCTGACGGGGCATCGCCATCCGGGTCATCCACGTCCGCGAACAGCAGCTCCACATCAAAGCCGTTGTCCAGCCGGCGCAGGAACAGCCACAGCAGGTTGGCATCGCCAGCGGTCAGCGTGGCGTGCAGCACTGCCTCGTGGGTGGCGTCGAAGCTGAACTGCGCGGGCGCCAGCCCGGTGCGGCGGGCATTGGCGAGTACCCATTCCATGGCGCCGAACAGGTCAGCGGTGTCGAGTCGCAGCGAAAGGCGCAGGGTAGGGAGGGTAGTGGCGGACATGTGGCGTTTCCGGCAGGTATATCGATGAAGTAAATTTACCAGCCGGCACGCAAAATTGGCTTCTTAAATTTCTGCGGTTTTAAATTATGTCGAGAATAAACATCCGTCTGTGACAAAATACGTGGATATTTCTTCTTTTCGAGATCGCCGCCATGGCCCAGCTGCCCAAACTCGACGAAACCGACCGCCGCATCCTGCGCGAACTGCGGCGCGATGGCCGCCTGTCCAATGCCCGCCTGGCCGAGCAGGTCGGCCTGTCCGCCACGCCATGCTGGAACCGCGTGCGGGCGCTCGAAGAGAGCGGGGTGATCGAAGGGTACGCCGCGCTGCTGAACCAGAAGGCGCTGGGGTTGCCGGATACCGTGTTGATCGAGGTCACGCTGGAACGGCATGACGACGACATGCTGTACCGCTTCGGCAAGGCGCTGGCGGAACTGCCGGAAGTGATGGAGGCCTACCTGCTGACCGGCGACTATGACTACCTGATCAAGGTCGCCGTGGCGGGCACGCAAGGCTATGAGGAATTCCTGCGGCACAAGCTTTACAAGTTGCCAGGCCTGCGCCACAGCCGCTCGACTTTCGTGCTGCGCACGCTCAAGCGCGAGCCGTCGGTTGAGCCCTGAACCGCCGGTCAATGGCAATCGCTAGGCCGTCCTCAGCACCTCGGCGGTAGTGTTCCGCAACGCCCGCAGTGCCTCGTTGCATTGCTGCGGCGTGGTCGGGTGGACCAGCAGGGCCCAGCGGCCGAGTTGCACGGCTTCGCGCACCGGCGTGATCACCAGCTGATGATCCGGCCGCGCCGTGACCAGGCCGGCCAGCAGCATGCCGAACACCAGGCCCAGGAAGATGGCCGCGCCGGCGGCGGGGCGAGGGTTCTGGATGACGGCCTCGATGCCCTGCCGGTGCAGGATCCCGACGACGGCAAGCCCGATCACCGTGCCCAGCGCCCCCATCATCAGGTGCGCTCGGATCGCGGTCCGCACGGTGCCATCGTTATCGGGCTCCAGCTTGCGGCCGAAGTGCGCCTCGTACGGGTGCACCAGTCGCACCTGGCCGCGCTTGAGGTGCGCCTCATAGCAGACACGCTCGGCGGCGCTGCTGGCGGCGGATTTGGTGTCGAACAAGGCCGCGATCTTGGTACTGGCTGCTTCCGCGCTCAAGGGATTGGCGCTCATGGTGAACTCCTGCAAGAGCCCGCGGCAGCCGCCAGGTGATGCGCCATGCGCACCGGCCCCCTGGCATCCCCCCGAGCCGTATCCGTTAACTTGAGTCTATAGACCCCTTTGAAGCGGCTGCATAAGTGGGGTGCGCGTGCTGCTGTAGGAATTGGCCGACGCCCCCGGTGGGGCCCGCTGTGGGGAATCCGAGCGCGAACCCGCAATTCCGCTCATAATGTCGCCGGTGCCGGGCAGCCCCAGCACGATTGACCACGAATTCCGGTATGAACGACACAGAAATTGAGCTGATCGATTCGGCACGCCTGCCGACCCGGTTCGGCGACTTCACGGCGCACGCATTCAAGGGCGCCCATTCAGGCATCGAGCACCTCGCGCTGAGCGTGGGAGACGTGACGGGCGACAACGTCCTGATCCGCCTGCATTCCGAATGCCTGACCGGAGACGTCTTCGGTTCCTGCCGCTGCGACTGCGGTCCGCAGCTCGAGCTTGCCATGGAGAAGATCGCCGCCGAAGGCCGCGGCATCCTGCTGTACCTGCGCGGCCACGAAGGCCGCGGCATCGGCCTGGCCGAGAAGATCCGCGCCTATCGGCTGCAGGACGGCGGGCTGGACACGGTCGACGCCAATCTGGCCCTTGGGCAGGCGATCGACGCACGCAACTACGCCTTTGCCGCCGACCTGCTGCACCAGTGGGGCGTTACCTCCGTGCGGCTGATGAGCAACAATCCGCTCAAGGCTGCCGCGCTGGAGAAGGCCGGCATCAAGGTGGTGGAGCAGATGCGCCACATCGTGCCGTCCAATGCCGAGAACGAAAAATACCTGGCGACCAAGCGTACCCGCATGGGGCATTTGCTCGACTGATGCCTGAAGCAGCCAGGGCCGCCCGTCCAGGCTGACTGACGCCGGTCACCATCTTTCCCGGCCGGCTTCCCCCATACTGTCCTAGCCGTTTCCCTGACTGCGACTTCCTGTCGCGCGCTGCTTTTCAATGCGACCCTCCCCCTGAGCGTCACACCTCGTCTTGGGATCCTGGCCAGCGACTGGCCCGAAGCCCGGCGCAGGGGATCCACGCCAGTACCTCGGCATTTACGGTCTTGTAGGCAAATGCGGTGTCGTGGTCGCCGTCTTTCTGCAGCGTTTCGCCACGGCATGTTCCACGCCGCCGGCATCCACGGCCAGGGCATCTACGTCGACCCGAAGGCCGAGCTGACCATCGTCCGGTACGCGTCGCACCCCGTGGCGGGGAATGCTGCGAACAATCCGATTACGTTCCGTGCGTTCTGGGCGTTGGCGGAAACGTTGATGCGGTAACGCGATTGCCAGCAGGGCGCAGCGAATGACCCGCGCCCGGCAGCACCGGGTCTTTACCTGTCCGTGGTCGATTAGCCAGGATGGGTCGCCCCGTCGCGCGGTACCACCTCCGCTGCGATCCGCTCCCCATGGTCGCGCTGCGCGATCTTCAGGTCATGGGTGACCTGCAGATTCATCCAGGAGCGCGCATCGCCGCCGAAATAGCGCGCCAGGCGCAGCGCGGTGTCCGGCGTGATGCCGCGCTGCTCGCGCACGATGTCGTTGATGCGGGCGGGGGTCACGCGTAGTGCCAGGGCCAGCGCATTGGCGCTCATGCCTAGTGGCACAAGGTATTCCTCGCGCAGTATTTCGCCCGGGTGGATGGGGGGCATGCCGCCTTCGAAGCGAGCCATATTGTTGTCCTCAGTGATAGTCAACGATCTCGACAGCCGCGGGGCCGTCATGCGTCCAAATAAAGCAGATTCGCCACTGTCCGTTGATGCGCTGTAGCGGCCCTTGCGATCGCCGCCAAGCATTTCCAGGCGGTTGCCCGGTGGCGAACGCAGGAATTGCAGGGACATCGCTTCGTTGAGCATGCGCAGCTTGCGGAAGCCCACCGCACGAATATTGGCAAAGCTCGGCACAAAGCGGCCTGCGAACAACTCGGCGGTGTCGGCACATCTGAATGACTGGATCATATCGTATATCGGTAATCGATAAATAGTAAAGAAGCGAAATTGCGCGAGGACCGTGTCCCTCCCCAAATGAAATCGCCTTACCGATGCCGCCACACCGTCACGCTTCTGATTTCGAGTGAAGCGGTCGATACCAAATCTTTACCAAACTGTTACACTGTATGGATGTACAGTATCCGCGCTGGCACTCCGACAGCGTGAACCGCTGGCCCAAGCGGCCCCGGCCGCTGTGCTATGGTGGTTCTCTTGCCAGGCCGTATAGGCCATCCGCCGGCCCCTCCCTGTCTCTCCCTTAACGCCCTGATTCGAAAGAGAAATCGTGTCGAGCAAGCAGCTAATCCGCATTCGCGGCGCCCGCCAGCACAACCTCAAGAATGTCGATCTCGACCTGCGCCCCGGCGAGATGACCGTGGTGACCGGGCCGTCCGGCTCGGGCAAGTCCAGCCTGGTGTTCGACACGCTCTATGCCGAAGGCCAGCGCCGCTACGTCGAGACCTTCAGCGCGTATGCCCGCCAGTTCCTGGACCGCATGGACCGGCCGCAGGTGGAGCGCGTGGACGGCGTGCCGCCGGCCATCGCCATTGACCAGACCAACCCGGTGCGCAGCTCGCGCTCGACCGTTGGCACGATGACGGAGCTGAACGACCACCTGAAGCTGCTCTATGCCCGCGCGGCGGAGCTGTTCGACAAGCAGACCGCGCAGCCGGTGCGCCATGACTCGCCGGAAACCATCTACGCCGAGCTGCTGGCACGCACGGCCGCAGGCCAACCGCACCACGATGCGCGCCTGGTCGTGACCTTCCCGGTCGAACTGCCGGAATCGGCCACCGACGAGGAAGTCCAGCAGTGGCTGTCGGTCAGCGGCTATACCCGCGTGCAGGCGCAGCGCGTGGTGCAGTCGCCGACCGGCGCGCGCAAGATGCTCGACGTGGTGGCCGACCGTTTCCGCATCGGCAACGCCGAGAAGGTGCGCGTGGTGGAGGCCATCGAAGCCTCGCTCAAGCGCGGCGGCGGGCGCGTCAATATCTACGTGCTGACGGATGGCGACGACGGCCCCGTGTGGCGTTTCTCCACCGGCCTGCACAGCCCCGACAGCGACCTGCGCTATGCCGATCCGCAGCCGGCGCTGTTCTCCTTCAACTCGGCCTACGGCGCCTGCGAGACCTGCCGCGGCTTCGGCCGCGTGATCGGCGTCGACCTCGGGCTGGTGATTCCCGATGCGCGCAAGACGCTGCGCGGCGGCGCGATCAAGCCGATGCAGACCCCGGCCTGGAAGGAGTGCCAGGACGACCTGATGCGCTACGCCGGCAAGGCCGGCATCCCACGCGACACGCCCTGGGCGGAGATGACCGAGGCCGAGCGTCACTGGGTCATCCACGGCTCGCCGGACTGGAACGGCCAGTGGAACAAGCACTGGTACGGCGTGATGCGGTTCTTCAGCTACCTGGAGTCGAAGGCCTACAAGATGCACATCCGTGTGCTGCTGTCCAAGTACCGCAGCTACACGCCGTGCGAAACCTGCGGCGGTGCACGCCTGAAGACCGAATCGCTGCTGTGGCGCCTGGGATCGAAGGACAACGCCGACGCCGTGCTGGCGCCGGAACGCCGCTTCCTGCCGCACGGCGTGGACTGGGACCGCACCCAGCTGCAGGCGCTGCCGGGTTTGACCGTCCATGACCTGATGCTGCTGCCGATCGAGCGCATCCGCCGCTTCTTCGACCACCTGACCCTGCCCAGCGCCATGCTGGACGATGCGCTCAAGCTGCTGCTGGCCGAAGTGCGCACGCGTCTGAAATACCTGTGCGATGTGGGCCTGGGCTACCTGACGCTGGACCGCCAGAGCCGCACGCTGTCCGGCGGCGAGGTGCAGCGCATCAACCTGACCACGGCGCTCGGCACCTCGCTGGTCAATACGCTGTTCGTGCTGGACGAGCCTAGCATCGGCCTGCACCCGCGCGACCTGAACCGCATTGTGGAGGCCATGCACCGGCTGCGCGATGCCGGCAATACGCTGGTGGTGGTCGAGCACGACCCCTCGGTGATGCTGGCCGCCGACCGCCTGATCGACATGGGCCCGGGCCCGGGCGAGCGCGGCGGCAACATCATCTTCGACGGCACGCCGTCGGCTATCCGCGGCGCCGACACGCTCACCGGCGACTACCTGGGCGGGCGTCGCCGCGTGGCCGATGCCTCGCACTGGCAGCGCCGCCCGGTGGACGACAAGCTGCCGCGCATCGTGCTGGAAGGCGCGACCCAGCACAACCTGCAGGACGTGACCGTAGCGATCCCGCTGCAGCGGCTGGTGTGCGTGACCGGTGTCTCCGGCTCGGGCAAGTCCACGCTGCTGCAGGACGTGCTCCATCCCGCGATGGCGCGCCACTTTGGCAAGGCGACCGAATCGCCGGGGGCGTACCGCAAGCTGAGCGGTGTGGAGCTGGTCGATGACGTGGTCTTTGTCGACCAGTCGCCAATCGGCAAGACCGCGCGTTCCAACCCCGCCAGCTACGTCGGCGCGTTTGACGAGATCCGCAAGATTTTTGCCAAGGCGCCGCTGGCGCTGCAGCGCAGCTATACCGCCGGCACCTTCAGCTTCAACTCCGGCGACGGGCGCTGCCCGACCTGCGGCGGCTCGGGTTTCGAGCACGTCGAGATGCAGTTCCTCAGCGACGTCTACCTGCGCTGCCCGGACTGCGACGGCACCCGCTACCGCCCCGAAGTGCTGGAGGTGAAGATCGAGCGCGCCGCGCCCGGCCAGCCGCCGCGCTTGCTCAGCATTGCCGACGTGCTGGAGCTGACCGTCAGCGAGGCCGCGGCCTGCTTTGCCGGCGATACGGCCGTGCTGCGCGTGCTGCAGCCCATTGTCGACGTGGGCCTCGAATACATGAAGCTGGGCCAGCCGGTGCCGACGCTGTCGGGCGGCGAGGCGCAGCGCCTGAAGCTGGCCGGTTTCCTCGCCGAAGCCGCGCAAGCAACGCCATCCAGGACCCGCGCCAGCACCATGCCGCGCCGGCTCTTCATGTTCGACGAACCCACTACGGGCCTGCACTTCGACGATATCGCCAAGCTCATGCGCGCCTTCGGCAAGCTGCTGGACGGCGGTCATTCGCTGATCGTGATCGAGCACAACCTGGACGTGATCCGCGCGGCCGACTGGCTGGTCGACCTGGGCCCCGAAGGCGGCGATGCCGGCGGGCGCGTGGTCTGCACCGGCACGCCGGAAGACGTGAAGGGCTGCGTCGAATCGCATACCGGCCAGGCGCTGATCCACTATGACGCGGCGCTGGGTGGAGCCGGCACGCTGGCTGCCGAGCGTGCGGAGGTGGAGGGCGTGCCGCTGCAGACCGCACTGCAGGCACGCCGCGCGCGCCGCGAGATCGAGGGCGAGGACGTGGTGCGCATCGTCAACGCGCACGAGCACAACCTGAAGTCGCTCAGCGTCGATATCCCGCACGGCAAGTTCAACGTGGTCACCGGCGTATCCGGCTCGGGCAAGTCGACGCTGGCGTTCGATATCCTCTTCCACGAGGGCCAGCGCCGCTACCTGGAATCGCTCAACGCGTATGCGCGTTCGATCGTGCAGCCGGCGGGCCGGCCCGAGGTCGACGCGGTCTACGGCATCCCGCCCACGGTGGCGATCGAGCAGCGCCTGTCGCGCGGCGGCCGCAAGAGTACGGTGGCGACGACGTCCGAGGTCTGGCACTTCCTGCGCCTGCTGTACGTCAAGCTGGGCATCCAGCACTGCGTGCATGACGGCGCACCGGTGACCTCGCAAAGCCCGGAATCGATCGCTGCGCAGCTGCTGCGCGACCATCGCGGCCAGCATGTGGGGCTGCTGGCGCCGCTGGTGGTGAACCGCAAGGGCGTCTATACGGATCTCGCCAAGTGGGCCAAGGCGCGCGGCAACACGCACCTGCGCGTCGATGGCGAATTCCTGCCGGTGGACCCGTGGCCGCGCCTCGATCGTTTCCGCGAGCACACCATCGAGCTGCCTGTCGGCGACCTGGTGGTCACGCCGGAGAACGAAGGGGAGCTGCGCGCGCTGCTGGCGCAGACGCTCGAAGCCGGCAAGGGTGTGATGCACCTGCTGGCGCCGCTGGATGGCCTGGACCATGCCATGACCAACGGCGGCACCGCGCACGTGGGCGAGGTCAAGGTGTTCTCGACCAAGCGCGCCTGCCCGGTATGCGGCACCAGCTATCCCGAGCTGGATCCGCGCATGTTCTCGTACAACAGCAAGCACGGCTGGTGCGGCACCTGCGTCGGCACCGGCCTGGCGCTCACGCGCGAGCAGCGCGCGGCCTACGACGACACCGTGCTGGCCGAAGACAACCGCGGCCGCGAGCAGAGCCTGCCGTCCGAGGAGCAGGAGCCCGAAGGCGTGGGCGACACGCCGTGCCCGGACTGCCACGGCACGCGCCTGAACCCGGTCGCACGCGCGGTGACGTTCGACGAGAACGCCATCGTCGAGGTAGCGCAGTGGACCGTGTCCGAGACGCGCCGCTGGGTCGACGGCCTGCGCCTGACCGGGCGCGATGCCGAGATCGCCCGCGACGTGGTCAGCGAGATCGGCAGCCGCCTGCAGTTCCTGGAAGAAGTGGGCCTGGGCTACCTGAGCCTGGACCGCGCCGCGCCGAGTCTTTCCGGTGGCGAGGCCCAGCGCATCCGCCTGGCCGCGCAACTCGGCAGCAACCTGCAGGGCGTCTGCTACGTGCTGGACGAACCCACCATCGGCCTGCACCCGCGCGACAACCAGATCCTGCTCGACGCGCTGCGCAAGCTCGGCGACAAGGGCAATACGCTGGTGGTGGTGGAGCATGATGAAGACACCATCCGCCGCGCCGATCACATCATCGACATCGGCCCCGGCGCCGGCAAGCGCGGCGGCACGCTGGTGGCGCAGGGCGGCGTAGCCGACCTGGCCGCGGCGCCCACGTCTACCACCGGCCAGTTCCTGGCGCAGCCGATCATCCACCCGCTGCAGGCACGGCGCACGGTCAGGCCGGGCGCGGCCGGCAAGCCGGCCGATCCGCCGGAATGGCTGACCGTGCATGGCGCGTCGCTGCACAACCTGCGCAACGTCAACGCGCGTATTCCGCTGTCGCGGCTGGTGGCCATCACCGGCGTGTCGGGCTCCGGCAAGTCCACGCTGGCGCGCGACGTGCTGATGACCAACCTGCTCGATGCGGTGGGCCGTTCGGTGCTGTCGTCGCCGGCCACGCGCCGCGCGCGCAATGCCGCGAAGGGAGAGGCCAAGGCGGCGAAATCATCGGCGAAGAAGCCGCTCAACGTCGAACACAACTGGCATGGCTGCGACGCCATCGCCGGCTGGGGATCGATCGACCGCGTGCTCGAAGTCGACCAGACCCCGATCGGCAAGACCCCGCGCTCGTGCCCGGCGACTTACATCGGCGTGTGGGACACCATCCGCCGGCTCTTTGCCGATACGCTGGAAGCGCGCGCCCGCGGCTACACCGCCTCGCGCTTCTCGTTCAACACCGGCGACGGCCGCTGCCCGGCGTGCGAAGGGCAGGGCGTGCGCACCATCGGCATGAGCTTCCTGCCGGACGTGAAGGTGCCGTGCGACGTCTGCCACGGCCAGCGCTTCAACCCGGAGACGCTCGCCGTCACCTGGCGCGGCAAGAATATCGGCGACGTGCTGACGATGGAGATCGACGAGGCGGTGGAGTTCTTCTCCGCGATGTCGAACATCGCCCATCCGCTGCAGCTGATGAAGGACGTGGGGCTGGGCTACCTGACGCTGGGCCAGCCCTCGCCAACGCTGTCCGGCGGCGAGGCGCAGCGCATCAAGCTGGTGACCGAGCTGAGCAAGGTGCGCGACGACATCACCCGCCGCGGACAGAAGGCGCCGCACACGCTGTACGTGCTGGACGAGCCCACCGTGGGCCTGCACATGGCCGACGTGGCCCGGCTGATCCGCGTGCTGCACCGGCTCACCGACGGCGGCCACAGCGTGGTGGTGATCGAGCACGATCTCGACGTGATTGCCGAGGCCGACTGGATCATCGACCTGGGGCCGGAAGGCGGTGCGGGTGGCGGCACCATCGTCGGTGCGGCCGATCCGGAGCGGCTGTCGCGCATCGCGGCCAGCCATACCGGGGCCGCGCTGGTGCCGGTGCTGGCGCGCGGCCAGTCGGCGACGGGCATGCCGGCGGAGGCGGGCGCAGTGGGCATCGCGTAGCGAGCGTTGCACAAGCGGAACGCGCACGGGCACGCCTTTCGCTTGCCCATGGTTACTGGCGTGCACATCGCGCCCCTGAACGGAGGTAACCATGAAGCATATCCGACCCAGCCGCATTCTCGCCGCGGTGGCCCTTGCGGCCGCCGCGCTCCCCGCCATGGCGCAATCGCCGGGTACGCCGCGCGGGACCTATGATCCGTATTCGCAAGGCGCACGCAGCACCGAGAAGTTCGACCCGTACTCGCAAGGCGCCAACGCCCCTACGCGGCAGGACCTGGCACCGGCGCCGGAGGCCCAGCCGTCGACCGTGCCGGCTCAGCCTGGCATGCCTGGCGCGACGATGCAGCGCACCCCGGACCCGTCTATGGACAGCACGCGCTGGGGCAGCCCCGACCTTGGCCGTCCGCTCGGCCGGCGTAACCAGTTCCTGGACGGCGGCGGCTGATCGACACAACTGTCCCCGGCCATTGATGCCAGCCACACCGGTCCCGCGCGATCAGCGCGCAGGACCGGCATCCCCTTTCCTTGACGGACCGGCTGGACGCAGACGTTTGGCAGACGTCTCGCAGACTTCACGCAGGGAAGGCACGGCCAATGCGAATGCACCCGGACTTACCGCCCCTTGTAAATCCTGCCCAGCAGCGTGACCTGGACGGCGCGCCCCCGGCCACCAGCGCCGCGGCCACCGCCGCACAGTGCGGGCCGTTGCGCGCGGAGGACCTCACGCGCATGACGGTCGTCAGCTACAACATCCACCGTGCCGTGGGCACGGACCGCCGCTACCGCCCGGACCGCATCGCCGCGGTGCTGGAGGAACTCCGCGCCGATATCGTCGCGCTGCAGGAAGTCGAATCCGGCAGCAGCAACGACCACACGCTGGAATACCTGGCCGGCCATACCGGCATGCATGTGGTGTCAGGTTTTACACGCGTGCGCGGCAATGCCGATTACGGTAATGCGCTGCTGACCCGTTTCGCGCCGCAGGCGGCCAACCAGATCGACCTGACGGTAAAGGGCTGCGAACCACGCGGCGCCATCGACGTGACGCTGGCCTGCACCGCGTTGGGCCACGCCAGCGAACTGCGCGTGATCGCTACCCACCTGGGTCTGCGCCCGGGCGAGCGCCGCCACCAGGTGCAGCAGTTGCTGAACTACATCGCCACCGCGCCGCCATTGCCGACCATCCTGCTGGGCGATGTCAACGAGTGGTTCTTGTGGGGCCGCCCGCTGCGATGGCTGCACGCGTATTTCGAGCATACGCCGCACACCGCGACATTCCCGTCGCGCATGCCGGTGTTCGCGCTGGACCGCATCTGGGTGTCGCCGCGCGCCCACCTGGTATCCGTGGCCAGCCACCGCAGCCCGCTGGCGCGCGTGGCGTCGGACCACCTGCCGCTGCTGGCTTGCTTCGAGGTGCCGGCGCAGCCGCAACCGACCGCGCAGGACACCGCATTGCATCCTTCCCGGACAACCGAAGCCAACCGAGGAGCTACCCCATGAGACACAGCGATGACGACTATCCGCGCAGGCGCGGCGACGACGACTACCTGCGCCGGCGTCCCGACCACCAGTACGGCGGCAACGACCAGGGCTACAGCGGCATCCCGGCGCAGGCACGCAACCGCCGCCAGCGCGACCTCACCGCGGGCCGCTATGGCAATACCGCGGAGCGCCTGCCGCGCGACGAGACCCGCGAAGCCGGGCGCGGCGAAGAGGGCTGGTATGGGTACTATGTCGAGGAGGAATGGCGCCGGCCGTACGAGCCGCGTCATGCCGCCGGCGCCCCGCGCGATGAACAGTTCGAGGACGAATGGTCAAGGCGGCGCGAAGGGATGGCACCGCGTGGCGCGGGTTACGGCCGCTATGCGGGCGCGCAGGACCGGCGCGGCTGGCCCGAGGGGCCGCCCCGCGGCGAGTACGGTGGATACCGCCAATACGATGAATACGGCGGCTATGTGCCGGGCGACTGGGACACGCCGCAGCCGCGCTGGCAGCGTGGCGCCGGCCCGAAGAACTATCGCCGCGACGATGACCGGGTCCACGACGAAGTCTGCAACCGGCTGGCGCGACACGACGAACTGGATGTGAGCGAAGTCTCGGTGCGCGTGCAGGACGGCGTGGTGACGCTGGAAGGCCACGCCCTCGACCGCCGCTCCAAGTACGAGATCGAGGAACTCGCCGAGCGCGTGTTCGGCGTGAAGGACGTCATCAACCATATCCGGGTGCGGCACTACGGCATGCTCGCCTCGGAATGACAACGGCGGCGGCCCCGCCAACGCGGGACCGCCGCCTGTCGCATTTCCAGGGACTTCCAGGGACCTTCCGACCGGCCTCCAAACCGGCCTTCCAACCGGCATTCCAACCGCTCAGGACCTGCCCTTGCCTTCGCCGGTGCGCGGCGGGTGTGGCGGCTGCTCATCGCGGTCGTCGGTGCGGTCGGCCTTGTCGACCGGCATGTCGGCGGGCAGCCCTTCAGCGGCGCGCACGACTTCATCGGCGATCTCTTCCTCGGGGGACTCGTCTTCCGTCGGGGTGTGCGCTTCCTCCTCGCGCTGGACGATTTCGTCCTCGATATCGTCGGTCTCCTGGTCGAGGTCCGGATCCAGCGTACTCGGGATATTGCCGGCCTCGGCACGCGCGGCGCGCGACGCGGTTTGGTCGCGCGAGCGCTTGCCCGCGGCCGCGGCGTGCGGCGCACTGTGCCGCATGGCGGGAGTGCCGCCCACGCGGTCACCGTGGCGTGCGCCGGTACGGATGGTCTTGCTCATGGTCTCTCCTGTGCATTGGCGCCGGCGACGTCAGGTGTTCTCCACCGGCGGTTCGCTTTCCTCGGGGTTGCCGCCGCGGCGCTTGACGGAAGGCGGCTCGCCGTTTTCGTCGGGGATGTCATGCTCGCGCTCGACATCGTGGCGGCGGTCGCGCCCGGGCTTGCCCCGTTCATGCTCGGTGTCCGGTCCGCCCTTGTGCGGATCGCGGGGCTCGGTGCGGCGCCGGGTGGTGTCGTGGTCGGGCTGGCGGTGGGTGGTCATGGCGTCTCCCTCGGTGTGAAAGCAATCGCAGATAGGCGTATCGGTGCGCTAGTCGGTGCCGGCACGCAGTTCGTCGGACACGGCGGTCACGCCGCGCACCGAGCGCGCCAGATCCATGGCCATGGTGCGCTGCTTGTCGTCGCGCACGGTGCCTTCCAGCCTGACTACGCCATCGGTGGTCGAGACGCGGATCTTGGCCGGATCCAGCGTGCGCGCATTGGCCAGGCGCGCGCGCACTTCGGTGGTAATGGCGCGGTCGCTGGCGGCTTCAGTGTCGCGCGGCGCGGCCGTGCGGCCGGTGGACGACGGCGCGGGCGGGGCATCGGTCGGGGCGGCCGGGATGGCCTGGGAGGCGGCCATCGCCAGCACCGCGAGCGGCAGCGTCAGGCGGGCGCCGTGCAAGCGTAGACGGGATGTCATGACGATCCTCCTGTTTTCGGCGGCGGGCAAGGCGGTTCCTGTCCGCATCTGGCTTTGACCTGCAAGCTCCGTTCCCGCCGCAATGCGGCGCTGGCGAGCCTTCCCTGCCATGGCCGCACGTTGGGAAAGCCGGAGTCCGGAAGTCACTGGGTCCCCGCCTGCGCGGGGACGACGCGCCGGGGCCCGATGCGGCACAACCCCGCACGCCTCTCGTGGCGTCGCGACGCCTGTTCTCAGCTTAGGCCTGCCACGCCGGTAGTGGCTGGAAAGACTGTTGGCGCCGTAGTTTTTACAGCCGCTGCAGAAACTGCATGTGCCGCCGTGCAGACGCCTCCCTGCGCTGGCGCCCGCGTCAAAGGCAGCGCTGGCGCAACGCTTGCGTGCCGTCGTGTGCTTGCGTGCCGTCCTGTCTATAGTGAAGGAAATGCTGGCCAAAACTGGCGTGCGTCATGTGCCGGCGAGCACAGCCCGCAACGCCGGCCCCCATGCCGCGGCGGCACCCCGTTTGCCGCGTGCAGCCGGGCCCATCAGCGCAGCCGGCCGGGGGGAGCGGCTCATCTGTTGCGAGGTAGCCATGAATTTCGCCAGCATCCTGTCGACTATCGTCCTGGCCTCATCGGTCTCGGTATCTTCGGCGCCCGTCGAGCGCCAGTTGCTTGCCATCACCCCATCCGACTTTGCCCAGCGCTTCAATACCGTCGCGCAGGACACCGGTTCCGGCCTGAGCCTGCCCAGCTTCAAGGTCAAGCCCGGCTGGCACAAAGCCGCGCCCAGCTCGGGCGTGTCGGTGCTGGTGCGCGCCAGCCGCTCGGGCTATGCCATCGATGAAGTGGTGGTGGTGTGCCGCGAGGTCGAGCGCTGCTTCCTTACCATCTGCACGGCTGCGCTTGCCATCGACGACAGCGTCAATCCGCTGCTGCTGCAGCGCTTCATCGTGGCGCGCATCGCGACCGAACTGGGCGAGGTCGGCCTGGTGATGTCGGGCCTCGCGTACATCGTGGTCACGCCGAAGGAAGACGATTATGTGGCGGTGGTGATCCGCCCCTACCTGCCGCAGGAGCGCGCTGCCTCGCCCAGCCAGGCAGCGCGCGAGCCGACCGAGCCGCCGGATCCGTATGCCGCCCCGCATGGGCCGGGCATGCCGGACAGCCACCACGCGGCGCCCCATCGGCCGCCCCATCGCCCGCTTACGCCGATTGTCTGGCACCAGGCTGGCCAAACGGTGGTGCCGGGGCAATCCTGAGCTGAGCGTCAGGTTCCCGCAGCAGCAACGCCACCGGCAGGCCGCCGAGCACGTCGCGCAGCCGCAGCCGGCCCGCGGGCGCGTCCACCACATGCCCGGTCAGCGCATCGGTCCAGCGGCTCGGCTGCGGCGCGCCCACGTTGAGCGTGGTGTCGCCCCAGCAGGCCGGCGGGATGCGCGGCACGGCGGGATCGACGCGCGCGGCCGCCAGCCGCGTCACCACCGTGATCGCCTGGCGCGAGCCCGCGGTGCGGGCAAAGGCGAGCACTTGCGGCACCAGCGCGCCATGCGCCGCCAGCATGCTGTACTGCCCGTCGCCAAAGAGGTCCGGATGCGCACGCCGTACCGCCAGTACGTGGCGCACCAGCTGCTGCTTGATGCGGCCGTCGCGCCAGTGCGCGAGCCAGTGCGCCCAGCCTGCGGCGCAGCCCAGGCGCGACTGCAGGCGCGCAAAGTCTGGCTGGTGCCGGTTGTCGGGGTCGACCAGGCTCAGATCCCAGCCTTCGCAGCCCTGGTAGCGGTCGGGTATGCCCGGCGCGGTCAGCTGCAGCAGCACCTGCGCCAGGCTGTTGAGCGCGCCGGCCGTGGCGATGCGCGCCACGAACTGCCCGATATGCGCCAGCACGCCCTGCGGCCAGCCGGCCGCGATGCCGCGCAGGAAGGTCTCGCAGGCCGCTTCGTATTCCGCATCGGGACAGGTCCAGTTGCCATGGCGCTTGGCTTCGCGGATGGCCTTCAGCTGCCACGCGGAGATGCGCGCGAGCAGTGTGTGGGGGGGGGCGTCGGGGGCGCTGTCCGCGCGGGGGCCGGTGTCTTCCATCGGCCAGGCGCCGAGCAGCGCCTGGTACAGCATCAGCCGGTCGCCGGGGTCCGGCGCCAGCGGCAGCGTGGCCAGCAGCGGTGCGCATTCGCGCTCCCAGGCGGTGACGGCGTCGGCCCAGGCGCCAGGTAGCTCGCTCAGCACCGCCAGGCGCATGCGCGCGTCTTCGCCGCGCTTGTGGTCGTGGGTGGCGGTGGCCAGCATCGCGTGCGGGCATGCCAGCCGCCGCGCCGCCATGCGCGCATGGAACTGCGCCGGCGGCATCGCCAGCTGGCCCGGATCGCTGCCCACTTCATTGCGCGACAGCAGCCGGCCGTAGCGATAGAAGGCGGTGTCCTCGCCGGCCTTGGCCGCAAGTGCCGGCATCAGCTGCTGCAGGCGGCGGCGCAGCGCCCCGGTTTCGCTGTCGGGGGCGGCCACGGTGCGCAGGCAGCCGGCGATAAAGGCCAGCGCCACCACTTCGTCGGGCGCGAGGCCGGTGCGCGCAGTCTGCAGCGCGTCTTCAAGCATCGCTTCATCGGCCTGCGCCGCCGCGGCGTCGCGGGCCGAGGGCTGCGCGTCGAAGTAGCTGCGGTAGACCGGCACCGCCGCCATCAGCGCCGCCAGCGCGCGCCGCAGCGCGGCGCGCGTCAGGTCGCGCGTGCCGGGTTCCTGCCTGGCGCATTCGTGCAGGTGCGCGGCCGCGCCCTCGTACTCGGTCACCAGGTGCCGGTCGAGCACCTGGCGTCGCGCCTCGGCGACATGCGCGGCAAAGGGGCGCGCGTCGCCGCTGACCAGCGCCCATAGTGCCCCTAGCGGCGCCTCACCTTCCCCGTCGTGCAGCACTGCGCCGACATCGTCCATGAAGTCATAGCCGGTGGTGCCGTCGACCTGCCAGTCCGGCGCCAGCCGTTCGCGCGGGCCGAGGATTTTCTCGACCACCAGCCAGGGGCGATCGAGCCGCAGCAGCGGCGGGCGCGCGGCGGCTTGGCGGTCCAGTTCCTCGCGCATCCGGCGGCAGTAGCCGGCCGGATCGGCCAAGCCGTCGACATGGTCCACGCGCACGCCGTCGATCCAGCCTTCGCGCAGCAGCCGGAAGACCAGCGCATGGACCATGTCGAAGACCTGCGGGTCTTCTTCGCGCACGCCGATGAGGTCGCTAATCTCGAAGAAGCGGCGCCAGTTCAGCGCCGCGGCGGCGCTGCGCCACCAGGCGAGCCGGTAGTGCTGGCGTTCCAGCAGCGCGTGCATCCGGGCGCGGCCCTCTGCATGCGTGGTGTCGTACCAGCCGGGCTCGCCGGCTTCGGCATCGGCACTGTCCGGCGCCAGCGGCAGCGCGTGGTCGAAATAGCGCAGGTGCGCGGCGACGTCGCCGCTGGCCGGCACCCATTGCAGTTCGCCGGCCACTAGCGTGTCCCAGTACGACTGGCCCAGCATCGGCAGCAGCACCTTGCCGTGCAGCGCGGGGTCGCGCGGGGTCCAGTCGATATCGAAACAGCCGGCATAGCGGCTGTCGCGCCCGTGGGCCAGCACGTCGCGCCACCAGCCGTTGTGGGTGACGTCGGCGGCCATGTGGTTGGGCACGATGTCGAGGATCAGTCCCAGGCCGGCCGCACGCGCTCGGCCCGCCAGCATCTTCAGGCCGGGCTCGCCACCCAGTTCGGGGCGCACGCTGGTGAAGTCGGTGACGTCGTAGCCGTGGGTGGAGCCGGGGCGTGCGCTGCACACCGGCGACAGGTACAGGTGGCTCACGCCCAGCGCGGCGTAGTAGTCGACCACGCCGGCGGCATCGGCAAAGGTGAAGCCCGGGTGCAGCTGCACCCGGGCGGTGGCGCGCGGCAGGGCGCTGGGGCCGTTGTGCGCGGCGGCCCGGTCTGCGGGGTCCGCCGCCGTGGCCGGCATCATCGCGCTCGCGCCGGGGCGGGCTCGCACATGGTGGCGACGCAGGCCAGCGGCGGCAGCATGCCGGCGGACAGTTCCGCGGCGGCGCCGGGTGCGCTCTCATGCAGCGCGGTGCTCTGGTCGCGGCACGGGCGCGTGCATGGCACCGCTTCGCTGCCCAGGTTCAGCCACAGGCTCAGCTCCATGCCGTCCGTCAGCCGCCAGCGCGCGCACAGCGCGGCCGGGCCCAGGAGATCGACGCCGGCGCTCTGGCAGCCGGCCAGCCGGTGCAGCAGCTCGCGCCGGCGGATCGACAGCAGCTCCTGGTAGTACGGGGTCCAGTCGCCGTCGTCCTCCAGCTCCGGGCGCGACGCTTCGAAGGTGGCCGGATCGTTGGGATCAGGGATGGTGGCGGCGCTCGCCTCGTCGTGGAACGCCGTGCTGGCGGCGAACTCGCGCCGCCGCCCGTCGCGCACGGCGCGCGCCAGTTCGGGCGGATGGCTGGTGAAGTAGAGGAAGGGCCGTTGCGAGCCGGTCTCTTCGCCCATGAACACCAACGGCACCTGCGGGCACAGCAGCTGCAGCGCCACCGCCGCACGCAGCGCCTGGCGCTCCGCCAGCGCGGCCAGCCGTTCGCCGAACGCGCGGTTGCCGGTCTGGTCGTGGTTCTGCAGGAAGCTGACAAAGGCGGTCGGCGGCAGGTGCGCGCTGGGCTGCCCGCGGCACACCTGCGCGCTCTCGGCGGAGCGGTGCAGCGAGCGCTCGCCCTGGTAGGCAAAGCCTTCGGCCAGCACGCGCGCCAGGTGGCGCAGCGCGGGCTGGCCGCGCTCGCCGCCGGCGCTATCGCCGGAAATAGCGCCGGCATCGCCACTGTAATCGCGATAGTAGCCGTCGTCCTCGCCGGTCAGCAGCACGTGCAGCGCATGGTGGGCATCGTCGTTCCACTGCGCGTCGAAGCCCGTGGCCAGCAGCCCTGCGTCGTTGTTGTCGTTCTCCAGGACCAGGTGGATATGACGGTTGGCGCCGTCGCCCTGGGCCAGCACGGTGCGCAGCTCACCGGGCAGCGCCGCCAGCCAGCCTTCGTCCTCGATGGCGTGGACGGCGTCCAGGCGCAGCCCGTCGAAGCGGAACTGCTCCAGCCAGTAGCGCGCGTTCTCGGTGAAGAAGCGCCGCACCTGCGGCCGGCGGAAGTCGATGGCCGGTCCCCACGGGGTCTGCCGGTCCGCGCGGAAAAACGCGCTGGCATAGCAGTGCAGGTAGTTGCCCTCCGGGCCGAAGTGGTTGTAGACCACGTCCAGCAGCACCATCATGCCGAGCTGGTGGGCCTGGTCCACCAGCGCGCGCAGCTCGTCGGGCGTGCCATAGCTGGACTCGGGCGCGAACGGAAGCACGCCGTCATAGCCCCAGTTGCGCGCGCCGGGGAATTCCGCCAGCGGCATCAGCTCGACCGCAGTGAAGCCCAGCGCCGCCACCCGCGGCAGTTGCCGCGCGGCGCCGGCGTAGCCGCCGCACAGGCCGACGTGCAGCTCGTAGACGATGGCCTCATGCCAGGGGCGCCCGCGCCAGTCGGGGCAGGTCCATGCAAAGGCGCCGGCGGCGTCGCGGGCGGGCACGATGCTGGGGCCGTGCACGTCTTCGGCCTGCCAGCGCGAGGCCGGGTCGGGCACGGTGGTGCCGTCATCGAGCCGGAACCAGTAGCGCGCCCCTTCGCAGCACGGCACGATCGCCTCGTACCAGCCGTTGGGCCCGCTCGCCATATGCACCGGCCCCAGGCCAGCGATCTCCAGCCGCACCGCCTGGCCTTGCTCGGCGGCATCCGGCGCCCACAGGCGAAAGCGCACGCGGCCGTCGCGCAGCCATGCGGGCCCGAACAGGTAGTCTTGTGCGTGATCGTCGTTGGAGGAAAAGGCTTGCGCCGAAGGCGCCGCAAAGCACTCGAGCGGCGCCAGGCTGGGCAGGGCGGACCTGGCGCCGGGGGCGAGAAGAAACGGGTTCGCGTTCAAATTCGGCTCCTGCCTTCAGAGGCCCACCGTGGGCGCGGCGTGGCGCTTCGTGGCGTTTGGGGTGTCGCAGCTTCTATGCGGTGATGCGGCGGATCCTGCCGCGCAAGGCGTGCCGGAACACGGCCGCGGCTTGCGCCGTCGGACCGGCCGGCCCTTGCGCAATGCGAACTCCATGCCAGCAGAACGGCGCATTGCGGCGCGGCATGCGGGCAGGGCGCGGGTACGCTGCAGGCGTTGTTACATGGGCGATTGTAGAAACTACGCGAGCCACCCGCACATGCGCCAGCGCACGTTCGCTGCGCCGCCGCATGGTCATGCCGCTCGCGCGCCCGCTTCCACGTCGCCGGGCGTGCCGCTGGCGCTGTGCAGCAGCCGCACCGGCACCGGTTCGACCTTCCAGATGCGCTCGCAATACTCGCGGATCGCCCGGTCCGAGGAAAACCTGCCCGAGCGTGCGCACGACAGCACCGACATGCGCTGCCAGCGCTGCGGATCGGCAAACACATCCGATACGAACTGCTGGCATTCGATATACGAGGCGAAGTCGGCCAGCAGCAGGTAGGGATCATGCTGCAACTGCGGGTCGAACAGCGGGCGGAACAGCGTCGGGTCGCCGCGCGAGAAGAAGCCCTGCTGGATCAGGTCGATCACCGCGCGCAGCTGTGGATTGCTGTGATAGTAGGCCGCGGGATCGTAGCCGCTGGCGCGCAGCGCATAGACCTCGGGCGCGGTCAGGCCGAACGGGAAGAAGTTGTCGTGCCCGACGGCCTCGCGCAGCTCGATATTGGCGCCGTCCATGGTGCCGATATTGAGCACGCCATTCATCGCGAATTTCATGTTGCCGGTGCCGGAGGCTTCCTTGCCCGCCAGCGAGATCTGCTCGGACAGGTCCGCCGCCGGGTAGATGCGCTGCCCGTAGGTGACGTTGAAGTTGGGCAGGAACACCACCTTGAGCCGGTCGCGCACCTGCGGGTCGCGGTTGATCACGTCCGCCACCGAGGTGATGAAGCGGATCATCAGCTTGGCGTACACGTAGCCCGGCGCCGCCTTGCCGCCGAACAGGAAGGTGCGCGGCTGGATCTCGGCGTTGGGGTCGGACTTGATGCGGTGGTACAGCGCGATCACGTGCAGCACCGCCAAGTGCTGGCGCTTGTACTCGTGAATGCGCTTGACCATCACGTCGAACATCGAGGATGGGTCCACCACCACGCCGGTGGTGTCGCGGAGCAGCTGCGCCAGGTCCACCTTGTTGGCGTGCCGCGCGGCCTGCCATTGCTCGCGGAAGCCGGCATCGTCCGCGTAGGGTTCGAGCGCGCGGAGCCGGTCCAGGTCGGAGACCCAGCCATCGCCGATCGCATCCGACACCAGCCGCGTCATCCGCGGGTTGGACAGCGCCAGCCAGCGCCGTGGCGTGACGCCGTTGGTGATGCTGGTGAACTTCTCCGGCCACATCGCGTAGAAATCCTTGAGCACGTCCTCGCGCATCAGCCGCGAGTGCAACTCGGCCACGCCGTTGATGGCGTGGCTGCCCACGCACGCCAGGTTGGCCATGCGCACATGGCGCTCGCCGTGCTCATCGATCAGCGACAGCCGCGCCAGGCGCGATTCGTCGCCGTAGAAGCGGATCCGCACCTCGTCGAGAAAGCGCGCGTTGATCTCGAGGATGATCTCCAGGTGGCGCGGCAGCACCCGCCCAAACAGCGGTAGCGGCCACTGCTCCAGCGCCTCGGGCAGCAGCGTGTGGTTGGTGTAGGCAAAGGCATGTTGCGTGATGTGCCAGGCATCGTTCCAGGGCAGGTCGTGGTCGTCGACCAGCAGCCGCATCAGCTCGGCAATGCCCACGGCGGGGTGGGTGTCATTCAGCTGCACCGCGAACTTCTCGTGGAAGCGCGTCACCGGGATGCCATCGACGGCCAGCAGCCGCAGCATGTCCTGCAGCGAACAGGCGACGAAGAAGTACTGCTGCTCCAGCCGCAGCTCCTTGCCCTGGCTGGTTTCGTCGTTGGGGTAGAGGACCTTGGTCAGGTTCTCGGAGGTGACCTTCTTGCTGACCGCGCCCAGGTAGTCGCCGCGGTTGAAGGTGTGGAAGTCGAACGCCTCGGTGGCGTCGGCGCGCCACAGCCGCAGCGTGTTCACTGTGTTGACGCGGTAGCCCAGGATCGGCGAGTCGAACGGCACGCCCACCACGGTCTTGGCCGGCACCCAGCGCACGCGGTAGTGGCCGCGATCGTCGGTGTAGTGCTCGGTGTGGCCGCCCAGACGCACCTGCACCGCCCATTCGGAGCGCTGGATCTCCCACGGGTTGCCGTTGCGCAGCCAGGTATCGGTCTTCTCCACCTGCATGCCGTCCATGATGGTCTGCTGGAAGATGCCGTATTCGTATCGGATGCCGTAGCCGAGCGCGGGGATTTCCAGCGTCGCCAGCGAATCCATGAAGCACGCTGCCAGCCGGCCCAGGCCGCCGTTGCCGAGCCCCGGCTCGACCTCCTGCGCCAGGATACTGTCGAGGTCCAGCCCGGCCGCGGCCATGGCCTCGCGCACCTCGTCGTAGATACCCAGGTTGATCAGGTTGTTGCCCAGGTGCGGGCCCATCAGGAATTCGGCGGACAGGTAGGCGACAGTGCGCGAGGGCTGGCCCAGGTAGGCTTCGGCGGTGCTGATCCAGCGCTGCACCAGGCGGTCGCGCACGGTATGCGCCGCGGCCTGGTAGAGGTCGTTCTCGCTGGCGTGGCCGGGCAGCTTGCCCTGGGTATGGAACACGTGGTCCAGGAAAGCGCGGCGCAGGCTGGCGCCGGACAGGGCGGTACGGGTGTCGTCGGCATGCTCGGGCCGGAGGGCGTCCTTCATGGCGAGGCTCCTGCGCATGTTGGTGCGTCAAGCTTAGCGGATCAGGCAATGTCGCAACGCGGGAATTGGCTACGGCACTGCCACAAGGTCTGGCAGCCGCCACATGTACGGCTGGCGGCGCGCTGAGGGGTGCGCTGAGGGGCTAGCGGCGCGGCGGGGGCCGCGCGCCGTGGCGGCCACCGCGCACGGCTTCGGCGCGGGCACGCACCTCGGGCGTGTCGGCCAGCGCACGCACGTCGGCATCCAGGCGCCGTTGCCAGTTGGGATGGACACTGGTGGTGCCAGGCAGGTTGGGCTGCTCGGCCTCGCCCAGCAGGTCTTCCAGCGGCACCACGCGCAGCGCGGTGCGCGCCGTGCCCAGCCACGCCAGCACCGCGTCGAGCGGCGCATGGGCCGGGCCTGGCTCAGGGCCGCGGCACAGGCCGGCGTCGCACAGCGCCTGCCACAGCGCGCTGCGTTCGCGCGCGCGGCCGGCGTGGGCCTGTTCGATGGTTTCGCCGGGCGCCAGCAGTTGCAGCCGCTCGCGCCAGTCCAGGTCGCGGCCGGCCCACCAGCCGGCTACCGTGGGCAGGTCGTGCGTGGAGGTGGTGGCAATGGCTTCTGCCGGCCACTGGGCGGGTGGCAGGAAGGCCGGGACGGCGTCGTCAGGCTTGCGGGCTTCGTCGCCGGTATCGGCCGGTGCACTGTCCTCACTGTCCCCACTATCATCCTCGCGCTGGAACCACAGCACGTCGATCCCCAGCACGCCGCGCGCCGACAGCGCCGCATTCAGCTCCGGCGGTACCGTGCCGAGGTTCTCGCCGATGATGATGGCGCGGTGCCGCCACGACTCCAGCGCCACCAGCCGCAGCAGGTCGTCCAGCGGATAGCGCAGGTAGGCACCGTCGCTGGCCGGGGCGCCGCCCGGTACCAGCCACATGCGCGCCAGCCCCAGCACATGGTCGATGCGCAGCCCGCCGGCATGGGCCAGGTTGGCACGCAGCATTTCCAGGAAGGCGGCAAAGCCATGCTGGCGCAACCCGCGCGGCGAGAACACCGCCACGCCCCAGTCCTGTCCCAGCGGGTTGTACACGTCCGGCGGCGCGCCCGCATGCACGCCCGCCAGGATTTCCTGCTGGCGTGTCCAGGCCTGGCTGCCGCCAGGGTCGGCGCCCACCGCCAGGTCGGAGACGATGCCGATGGCCATGCCGGCATCGCGCGCGGCGCGTTGCGCGCGCGCCATCCCGTCGCCGGCGATCCACTGCAGGAAGGCGTGGTAGGCCACGTCGTCGGCATGGGCCTGCGCAAAGCCGGACACCGCGGCATCGGTGGGGGAGCGCAGCGTCACCGGCCAGCAGCGCCAGTCCGGCGCGGCGTTGTGGTTCAGGCCGTTGGCGCTGTCGGCCAGGCGCTGGGCCTGGATCGCCTCGTAGCAGGCGTGCGCGTGCAGCGCGGTGCCGCCGCGTGCGCGGAAGGCGGCGCAGTCGTCCAGCGCCGCGCGCGGCAGCAGCGTCTCGCGGCGCTGCCACAGCCACTGCAGGACGGCGTAGCGCAGCGGCGTCAGCGCGATCCAGTCGATCTCGGTGCGCGCCTCCAGCGCGGCCAGCGCCTCGCCCGCGCCCAGCGCGGCGATGGCGGCGTCCAGCGCGGCCTGGCCGAACAGCACGGCCGGGTCGGCATAGAGCGGGTTCAGGAACAGCCGGCTGGACGGCGCATACGGGCTGTAGCGCTCGGGCAGCGCGGCAAAGCCCGCGTGCAGCGGGTTGATCGCCACGGCATCGGCGTGCGCGCCGGCCGCGCTCACGCAGCACTGCGCCAGCGCACTCAGGTCGCCCATGCCGCAGGGCGCGCCGCGGCGCAGGCTGTAAAGCTGCACCGCCAGGCCCCAGGGCCGCGCGCGCGGGTCGGCGCCGGCGCGTCCGGCATGGCGCAGGGCATCGGCCACGCCGTAGCAGCGCGGCGGCGCCACCGCCAGCACGGTCTGCGCGCCGCCCAGTTCCAGGCGGTGGTAGCCGCATACGTCGATGGCCGGCAGCAGCATGGTGCCGTGGTTGCCGCGCGCGCTGTCATCGTCGCCGCGCACCGCGGTGCCGGTGACGATGGCGCCGTCTTCGAGCGTCAGCCGGTAGGCGCGCTGCGGCAGCGTGTGCGGCCACGGCACGGCCACCGGCCTGCCGCGCTCGGCGGTGATGAGCGGCGGCAACGCATGGACGGCATCGTCGGCGGCCAGCCACGCGCGCGAAGCCTCGCACTGGCCGGCGGTGGCGCACGGCAGGCCGAGGCCGCTGAGCACGCGCCGCAGGGCGTCGTCGGAGACGGTCTGTGGCTGGTTCCAGGCATCCGTCCACTGCGGCAGCAGGCCCGCGCACAGCGCCAGCTTCTGCAGAGGCGTGGCGGCCGGCGCGGCACTGCGGTGCGTACGTCGTCGGGTCATTCCTGTGTCTCCTGCGGCGCGCCCAGCGGCGGGCTTTCCTGGTGCGGGTTCTCGCGGCTGCGGGCCGGGGCGGCCAGCAGCACCAGCGAATGGCCCGGCACCGCCTGGCTCTCGCCCACCGCTTCGCCGGCAAGCTCGGACTCGGTGGCTTCGGGCCGACTGCTGTCGAAGAGCAGGGTCCAGGCCAGCTTGGGGCCAGACAGCAGGAACGACGCCTCGGCCTCGCCGGCGTTGAGCAGCAGCAGCGTCACCTGCACGGTGCGCGCATCGTCCTCGTCCTCTTCCTCTTCCGGCAGCGATCCCAGCTGCGGGCGCTCCGGTTGCGGCGGCGCGGCCGCCCGGCGCAGCGCCAGCGTGCGGATCTCAGGATCGGCCCATTCCTCGGGGGTGGGCGGCTTGCCGTCGGTATCGAACCAGGCAATGTCGGCGATGCCGCGCGCCGGTTCCTGGCGCCCGTGGGCGAAGCGGTCACCGGTGAGGGCGTGCAGCCGCCGGCGCAGCGCGAGCAGGCGGCGCACCATGTGCTGCAGCGGCTGCGCGCCGGGCGTCTGGGCCTGCTTCCAGTCGATCCACGAAATCTCGTTGTCCTGGCAGTAGGCGTTGTTGTTGCCCTGCTGGCTGCGGCCCCATTCGTCACCGGCGGTCAGCATCGGCGTGCCCTGCGCGAGCAGCAGCGTGGCCATCAGCGCCTGCGCCACGCGGCTGCGGCGCTCCAGGATCTCAGGGTCGTCGGTGGGGCCTTCGACGCTGCCGTCCGGGCTCCAGTTGGCGCTGGCGTTGTCGTCGGTGCCGTCGCGGTTGTCCTCGCCGTTGGCCTCGTTGTGCTTGGTGCTGTAGCTGACCAGGTCGGCGAGCGTGAAGCCGTCGTGCGCGGTGATGAAGTTAACGCTGGCCCATGGGCGCCGGTGGCGCCGGTCGAACAGGTCGGCCGAGGCCGCCAGCCGCGCGGCCAGCTCGCCGCGCTTGCCGGCATCGCCGCGCCAGAAGCGGCGCACCACGTCGCGGAACTTGTCGTTCCATTCGGCAAAGCCGGGCGGGTGGTTGCCGAGCTGGTAGCCGCCGGGTCCCAGGTCCCACGGTTCCGAGATCAGCTTGACGCGGCTCAGCACCGGGTCCTGCATCAGCGCATCGAAGAAGCCCGAGCCCTGGTCGAAGCCGTTGCCCTCGCGCCCGAGCGTGCTGCCCAGGTCGAAGCGGAAGCCGTCGACGTGGTAGCACTCCACCCAGTAGCGCAGCGAGTCCATCACCATCTGCAGCACGCGCGGGTGCGACAGGTTGAGCGTGTTGCCGCAGCCGGTGTCGTTGATGTAGTGGCGCTCGTCGCCCGGCATCAGGCGGTAGTAGCTGGCGTTGTCCAGGCCGCGCCACGATACCGTCGGCCCCATTTCGTTGCCCTCGCAGGTGTGGTTGTAGACCACGTCCAGGATCACTTCAATACCGGCGGCATGCAGGCGCCGCATCGCCACCTTGCATTCCTGCAGCTGCCCGGTGCCCAGGTAGGCCGGCTCCGGCGCGAAGAACGCCATGGTGTTGTAGCCCCAGTAGTTGCGCAGCCCGCGCTCCAGCAGGAAGCGGTCCTGCAGGATGGCGTGCACCGGCAGCAGCTCGACGGTGGTGATGCCCATCTGCACCAGGTGGTCGATAAAGCGCGGGTCGCACAGCGAGGCGAAGGAGCCGCGCAGGTTGGGCAACAGGTCGTCGCGCAGCATCGACAGGCCGCGCAGGTGGGCTTCGTAGATGACGGTGGATGGCCACGGCACCGCGGGCGGGCGGTCGTCGCCCCAGTGGAAGCTCTCATCGATCACCACCGCCTTGGGCATGCTCTGGGCGCTGTCGCGGCGGTCCGGCGTCAGGTCGCCGCGCGTGCTCTGCAGGCGGTAGCCGAACAGCACATCGGCCCAGCGCACCGGGCCGCTCAGCTGGCGCGCGTACGGGTCCAGCAGCAGCTTGTGCGGGTTGAAGCGGTGCCCGTGCGCGGGATCGTAGGGCCCGTGCGCGCGGTAGCCGTACAGCGTGCCGAGCGATGCGTTGGGCAGGTAGCCGTGCCAGATTTCGTCGGTGCATTCCGGCAGCGGCATCCGCGTCAGTTCCTTACGGCCGCTCTCAGAGAACAGGCACAGGTCGATGCGCGCAGCATGCGCCGAGAACACCGCGAAGTTGACCCCCAGCCCGTCCCAGTGGGCCCCCAGTGGGTATGGCTTGCCCGGCATCAGCCGGTCTGCGAACGGTCGGGGCATGTCGTTGCGCCTTATGCACCCTCAACCTGGTCAAGCCGCAGCACCAGCGTGGCCAGCGGCGGCAGCGTCAGCGCCAGCGAGGCCGGTTGGCCGTGCGAGGGCACGTCCACTGCCGTCACCGTGCCGCCGTTGCCGACATTGCTGCCGCCGTAGCACTCGGCGTCGGTGTTCAGGCATTCCTGCCAGGGGCCGGCAAAGGGCACGCCGAGGCGGTAGCCGTAGCGCGGCAGCGGCGTCATGTTGGCCACCACCAGCACCACCTCGCGGCTGCCCGGCGCGGCGCGCCGCAGCCAGGCAAAGACGCTGTTGTGGTTGTCGTCGCCGACGACCCACTGGAAGCCTTCCGGACTGTGATCCAGCGCATGCAGCGCCGGCAGCTCGCGGTAGAGCCGGTTCAGGTCGCGCACCAGCGTGTGCATACCGCGGTGCATGGGGTGGTCGAGCAGCGCCCAGTCCAGCTCGGCGTCGTGGTTCCATTCCTGCCACTGGGCCAGCTCGCCGCCCATGAACAGCAGCTTCTTGCCGGGGTGGGTCCACATAAAGCCGTAGTAGGCGCGCAGACCGGCAAAGCGCTGCCAGTCGTCGCCAGGCACCTTGCCGATCATCGAACCCTTGCCGTGCACCACCTCGTCATGCGACAGCGGCAGCACGAAGGCTTCGGACCAGGCGTAGACCAGCCCGAAGGTCATGTCCTGGTGGTGCCACGCGCGGTGGACCGGCTCGTGTCCCAGGTAGCGCAACGTGTCGTGCATCCAGCCCATGTTCCACTTGAAGTCGAAGCCCAGCCCGCCGCTGGCGATGCTGGCGGTGACGCCGGGCCACGCGGTGGATTCTTCGGCGATGGTCAACGCGCCCGGGCAGCGTTCGTGGACCACAGTGTTCAGTTCGCGCACGAAGTCGACGGCTTCCAGGTTTTCGCGGCCGCCGAAACGGTTGGGGACCCACTGGCCGGGCTCGCGGCTGTAGTCGCGGTAGAGCATGGAAGCCACCGCGTCCACGCGCAGGCCGTCGGCGTGGAAGTGCTCCAGCCAGTGCAGCGCGCCGGCCAGCAGGAAGCCGCGCACCTCGTTGCGGCCAAGGTTGTAGATCAGCGTGTTCCAGTCCTGGTGGAAGCCTTCGCGCGGGTCCATGTGCTCGTACAACGCGGTGCCGTCGAAGCGCGCCAGCCCGTGCGGATCGGTGGGGAAGTGCGCCGGCACCCAGTCCAGGATCACGCCGATGCCGGCCTGGTGGCAGCGGTCGACAAAGGCGGCGAAGGCCTGCGGCGGGCCAAGCCGCGCGGTGGGCGCATACAGCGACAGCGGCTGGTAGCCCCACGAGCCGCCGAACGGATGCTCGGTGATCGGCAGCAGTTCGATATGGGTGAAGCCCAGCTCCTGCACGTATGGCACCAGCCGCTCGGCCAGGACCTCCCAGCCGCGTTGCGTGTCGTTGGCCGCGCGCAGCCATGACAGGGCGTGGACCTCGTAGACCGACATCGGCGATGCGTAGGGGTTGGCGGCGTCGCGGCGCGCCATCCAGTCGGCATCGTGCCAGTCGAAGGGCGGCGCACTCTTGCCGGGCGCGGTCACCACGGAAGCGGTCTCAGGCGGCGGCTCGGTGGCGAGCGCGAGCGGATCGGCCTTGTCGGGCAGCTCGGTGCCGTGCGGGTCGAGCAGGTCGTACTTGTAGCGGCAGCCCGGCCCGGCGCCCAGCGCCGCCGGCACGAACAACTCCCAGATGCCGCTGGGATGGCGCAGCCGCATCGGGTGCCGCGCCGGATGCCAGCCGTTGAAATCCCCGATCACCGACACACGCCGCGCATTCGGCGCCCACACCGCGAAGCGCACCCCGTCGACGCCGTCCACGCTCTCCCATTGCGCGCCCAGGCACTCGCCGAGCTTGAAGTGCCGGCCCTCGGCGATCAGGTGCAGGTCCAGTTCGCCCAGCAGCAGGCCGAAGGCATAGGGGTCGGCGGCGCACTGCTCGGAGCCGTCGGGCCATTGCACTCGCAGCCGGTAGTCGGTGGCGTGGGCTTGGCGCTCGCGCGCGGGCAGGCACCCGGCAAAGACGCCGCCGCCGTGCAGCGGCTCCATCGGTGCCAGTGGCGTGCCGTTGGCATCGGCCAGCTGCACCGAGACCGCGCCCGGCAGGCAGGCGCGCACCAGCGTGCCGTCGCCATCGGGATGCGGACCCAGTACGGCAAACGGGTCATGGTGGCGCGCGCCGAGCAGGGCGTCGAGTTCATGCCCCGGCAGCATGCCCGCGCCGCGGGTGCTTGTGGTCGGGGGGCTCATGGCTGGCCTCCCGGCACCAGCTTGCGCACCAGGCGCGCCAGGCCGCTGACCGGCAGGTCGATCCAGGCGACGCGGTTGGCGGCTTCGTAGTCGACCTCATAGGCTGCGCGCTCGAGCAGGAACAGGTCCAGCAGCGGCTGCAACTGGTCGGACGCCACCCACGGCGCGGGCGACGCTTCCATATGCTGCTGGTAGCTGCTCAGGAAGGCTTCGTTGGCGGTGCTGCGGAAGCGCTCCAGCAGCACGGCGCGGCGCTCGGCCAGCTGCGGGGGCAGCTCGGTATGCGTGCGCTCCTGGCGATCGGTGCCCACCGTAGCCGCGGCGTAATCGAGCGAACGCAACAGCCCGGCGACGTCGCGCAGCGGCGAGGCCTTGCGGCGCCGCCAGTCCAGCGGCAGGCCGGGCTCGCCCTCGAAGTCGACCAGGTAAGTGTCGTTCTGCGCGATCAGCACCTGGCCGAGGTGGAAGTCGCCGTGGATGCGCGTCTGCAGGCTGCCCGGCGCCGTGGCGGCGAGTTGCTCGACCAGCGCCGGCAGGACGTCGCGCGCGGCCGCGAGCGCCTGCACGTCAGCTTCGAATGACTGCTGTTCCGAACCCTGCATGCTGGCGGCGCGCTTTTCCAGCAACGCCAGCGCGCGCTGCAGCGCCTTCATGGCCTGCTCGGCCCAGGCGTGCGCATCCTCGTTGCTGGCGGGCTGCGGCGTGAAGGCGTCGTCGTCGGTAGGCCGCGCCAGTACTTCATGCAGCTCGGCCAGGCGGCGCCCGAGCGTGCCGGCCAGCGCCGCGTAGCCGTTCATGGCCTCGGCGAACTCGTCCTCGCTTTCCTGCGCCGGCAGCGCGTCGTCGATGGCGCGGCCGAGGTAGTCCAGGGTCCAGTCCCAGCCGTTGCCCTGGTTGAGGATATAGCCCTGCAGCAGCATCAGCGTGTGCGGCACGCCGTCGGCGCCGGTGCGCACCACCTCGCCCAGCAGCGAGGCGGCGTGGGCATAGCCCTGCGCGGTCAGGTAGCGCGTCATCTCGGCTTCGGGATGGATGCCGCCGGAGAGCCGGCGCACCAGCTTGAGCACGGCTGTGTTGTTGTACGACAGCGAGCTGTTGGACTGCTCGGCCGACATCCATTCGATCGGGTCGTGCTCCAGCTCCAGCGCGGCCAGGCCCGGTTCGGCCAGGAAGCGGATGGTGTCCTGCCCGGCGCGCATTTCCGCGCCGTTGCGCAGCGCGCGCACCACCTCGCGCGCAAAGGGTTCGACCACGAAGCCGTCGGTGGCCAGCCCCACGCGGCTGCCCTGGCGCACGCGCGCCATCGACAGCCCGTGCGCCAGCTGCGACACGCTGTCTGCGCTTTCGCGGTCCCACAGGATGCCCACCGGCAGCTGGTAGCGTTCGGTGCGTCCGGACAGCACCACCTCGACCTCGCCGAGGTAGACGTCTTCACCACTGGCGCCGCGCGTGAACGGCAGCACATAGGCCATGCCGACGCGCTCGATGCGCTCATGCTTGGACCCGAACCAGCGGCGCCGGCTGATGTAGTGCGGCAGCACTTCGGTGGCCAGGATGCGGCGCGAGGCGTCCGTCAGCTCCGGGCGGGCGACGTTCTGCATTACGAGGGTGATCTGGTCTGGCATCTGTTCGGGCGCCTCCACGTGCCACGACGGCGGCTGCGCCTCGTCGCTGAGCACGAACCAGTAGAAGCCATAGGGCGGCAGCGTCAGCAGGTAAGTGAGCGTGCCGATCGCGGGAAAGGGCGTGGCCCCCATCATCTCAACCGGCACGCGGCTGTTGAAGGCGGACAGGTCCAGCTCCACGGCCTGCGGCGCGCGCGACAGGTTGGCCACGCACAGGATGTGCTCGTCGTCGTACTCGCGCAGGTAGGCCAGGATCTTGCGGTTGCCGGGGAACAGGAAGCGCAGCGTGCCGCGGCCGAAGGCGCGGTGCTTGCGCCGCAGCGCCAGCATGCGCCGCATCCAGTTCAGCAGCGAATGCGGGTCGCGCGCCTGCGCCTCGACGTTGACGGCCTCGTAGCCGTACAGCGGGCCCTGCAGCGGCGGCAGCACCAGCCGCTCGGGGTCGGCGTGCGAGAAGCCGCCGTTGCGGTCGGGCGACCACTGCATCGGGGTGCGCACGCCGTCGCGGTCGCCCAGGTGGATGTTGTCGCCCATGCCGATCTCGTCGCCGTAGTAGATCACCGGCGTGCCCGGCATCGAGAACAGCAGGCTGTTCATCAGCTCGATGCGGCGGCGGTCGCGCTCCATCAGCGGCGCCAGGCGGCGGCGGATGCCCAGGTTGATGCGCGCGCGCCGGTCGGTGGCGTAGACCTCCCACAGGTAGTCGCGCTCGCTGCTGGTCACCATCTCGAGCGTCAGTTCGTCATGGTTGCGCAGGAAGATGGCCCACTGGCAGTTGGGCGGCACCTCCGGCGTCTGGCGCATGATGTCGGTGATCGGGAAGCGGTCTTCGCGCGCGATCGCCATGTACATGCGCGGCATCAGCGGGAAGTGGAAGGCCATGTGGCATTCGTCGCCTTCCGGCTCGGGGCCGGTCAGGCCGAAGTACTGCTGCGCGTCCTCCGGCCACATATTGGCTTCTGCCAGCAGCATGCGGCCGGGAAAGCGCGCGTCCAGGTGGGCGCGGATATGGCGGATGACAGCATGGGTCTCGGGCAGGTTCTCGTTGCTGGTGCCTTCGCGCTCGACCAGGTAGGGCACCGCGTCCAGGCGCAGCCCGTCGACACCCATGTCGAGCCAGTAGCGCATCACCGACAGCACCTCGTTGAGCACCTGCGGGTTGTCGAAGTTCAGGTCCGGCTGGTGCGAGTAGAAGCGGTGCCAGAAGTAGGCGCCCGCCACCGGGTCCCAGCTCCAGTTGGACTTCTCGGTGTCGCAGAAGATGATGCGGGTGCCGGCGTAGGCCTGGTCATGGTCCGACCACACGTAGTAGCGCCGCGCCGCCGAGCCGGGCTTGGCGTTGCGCGCGCGCTGGAACCACGGATGCTGGTCGGAGGTGTGGTTGATCACCAGCTCGGTGATCACGCGCAGCCCGCGCGCATGCGCCGCGGCGATAAAGCGGCGCGCGTCGGACAGCGTGCCGTAGTCGGGGTGGACGTTGCGGTAGTCGGCGATATCGTAGCCGTCGTCGCGGCGCGGCGACGGGTAGAACGGCAGCAGCCAGACCGTGTCCACGCCCAGGTTGACCAGGTAGTCGAGCTTGGCCAGCAGGCCGGCAAAGTCGCCCACGCCGTCGCCGTTGGCGTCATAGAAGGACTTGATGTGGAGCTGGTAGATGACGGCATCCTTGTACCAGAGCGGGTCGGCGTTGAGCAGGGCGGCACTGCCGGTTTCGGTGAGGCGTTTCATCCGTGTCTCCACGTATGCCTGTCAGGCGCCGTGCGGGTCGGTGGATGCCGGTACTGACGCAGGGCGGGGCGCGGGCCGCTCCAGCGGGCGCACATGCCAGACCGCGAAGGGCAGGTGCGTCGGATCCAGCCGGATGTGCTGGTGCTTGCCGCGCAGCTCGAAGTGCGCGCCGCGCATCAGCTCCTGCACCGCCACCCGGGCATGGTCCGGCAGGCCCCATTCCCACAGCGGCAGTTCGATATCGGCCTCGTGCGCGTGGCGCGGGTCCAGGTTGATCGCCACCAGCAGCACGTCGTCGCCGAACAGGTAGTCCGTGCCCGGCACGAAACGCGCGAACCACAGCACCGCATCGCTGCCGGCGTGGTAGAAGCGCAGGCCCACGTGGTTCTGCAGCGCCGGGTGGCTGGCGCGGATCTCATTGAGGCGCGAGATCTCGGCGACGATATTGCCGGGCTGGTGCCAGTCGCGCGCGCGCAGCTGGTATTTCTCGGAATCCAGGTACTCCTCGCGCACCTTGCCGTCGAGCACGAAGGGCGCGCTCTCGCACAGCTCGAAGCCGCTGTACATGCCCCACAGCCCCGACAGCAAGGTCGCCAGCGCCGCGCGGATCAGGAACGCCGGGCGGCCGCCGTGGTGCAGGAAGTAGGGGTTGATGTCGGGCGTGTTGACGAAGAAGTGCGGGTGGAAGAAGTCGCGCAGCGGGCCCTGGCTCAGCTCGGTCAGGTACTCGGTCAGCTCCCACTTGGTGTTGCGCCAGGTGAAGTAGGTGTACGACTGGCTGAAACCCAGCTTGGCCAGGCGCGCCATCATCTTGGGCCGGGTGAAGGCCTCGGCCAGGAAGATGGTGTCGGGGTGGCGCGCGCGGATGTCGGCGATCATCCATTCCCAGAACGGCAGCGGCTTGGTGTGCGGGTTGTCCACGCGGAAGATGCGCACGCCATGGTCGGCCCAGAACATCACCACGTCGCGCAGCGCCTGCCACAGCGCGGCGCCGGCGGGCGGCGCTGCGTAGAAGTCGACGTTGACGATGTCCTCGTACTTCTTGGGCGGGTTCTCGGCGTAGCGCAGCGAGCCGTCGGGGCGGTGCGCGAACCATTCCGGGTGGTCGCGCAGCCACGGATGGTCGGGCGAGCACTGGATGGCGAAGTCGAGCGCCAGCTCCAGGCCGTGGGCTGCCGCTGCATCAAGCAGGCGGCGGAAGTCGTCGAAGGTGCCCAGCTCGGAATGCAGCGCGTCGTGGCCGCCTTCCTCGTTACCGATTGCGTAGGGGCTGCCGGGATCTCCCGGCTTTGAACGCAGGCTGTTGTTGCGGCCCTTGCGGTGGGTGCGGCCGATCGGGTGGATCGGCGTGAAGTAGAGCACGTCGAAGCCCATCGCGCGGATCGCGGGCAGGCGCGCGATCACGTCGTCAAAGGTGCCGTGGCGCTGCTCGTCGTTGCTTTGCGAGCGCGGGAACAGCTCGTACCAGCTGGCGTAGCGTGCGGCGAGACGGTCGGCCTCGACCGGCATCGCCAGCGGGTGGCGCGAGGCGAACTGGCGCCCGGCGGGCGTGGCCATCACCGTCTGCACGGCGGCGGCGGTGCGCGGCGACAGCAGGATTTCCAGGCGGCGTTCGTCGTCGCCGGCGGCTTCGGTCAGTTCATCGACGAGGGCGGACAGTTCGCTGTCCGCGGGCGACTTTCCGCCGTTCTTCCTGCCATTGCCTTTCTTGCCATTCTTGCCGGCGGGCCCCAGCACCATATCGGCCACCAGCCGCGCGCCTTCCTCGATCTCCAGCGCCACGTTGAGGCCGGCGGCGCGTTTCTTGCCGATTTCGTCGAGCCAGGTGGCGTAGGCATCGCGCCAGGCTTCCACGGTGAATTCATGCCGGCCCAGCGCCACCAGCGGGAAACTACCTTCCCAGCGGTCGTTGATCACGGGTTGCAGCGGCGCCTCGTGCCAGTCGGATTCGCCGGGCGCGCGCCACAGCACCGCCGCGGCGAGCTTGTCGTGGCCATCCATCCAGATATCGGCGCTGACGGTGACGCGCTCGCCGACGATGCGCCGCACCGCGAAGCGGCCGTCGTCGCAGGCGGGCTCGACGCGTTCGATGGCGATGCGTGGTGCTTCCATCGCCGCCACCACGCTGCCCAGCCCGGTGGCCGCCAGCGTTTCATGCCCGTGCGGCTCGCGCGCGTCGCGGCGCGGCACGCCGGGGCGCGTCAGCGGCACTGGCGGCACTTCATAAAGGCGGATATCGGCGGGCGCCAGCGTGATGTTGGCGAGCGCATCGAGCCGGCTGGCGCCGTCGAGCGTGCCGCCCGGTCCGCCCGGCGAAGCTTCCAGGTGCGCACTGGCATGCGGCAGCGCGCTCAACACGCGGTCGGCGCCGAGCGTGCCGGGGGCCATCGGATCCGGATTGACCACCACGGCCAGCGCCGCGGCGCCGTTGGGCAAGGCGTTCGCCCTGTCATCGGCAGCGGCGCCGGGCACGGCGCAGGAGCCGTCGGGCGCTGGCAGCCGGGCGAGTACCGTCAGGGGCGCGTCCGGCCCGCTCAGCAGCCGCACCGACAAAGCCGGGGCGGGGTCGCGAGCGGCCAGCCAGGTATTGGCTTCGAGCAGTTCGTGGGTGATGTCGTAGGGAGCGCCATCCTGCGCAGCCCCGGCGGGCGCCAGCGGATCGCGGGCGAGCGCGCCTCCGGTCTCGAATCCCGCCGGCACCAGGATGCCGTCGCCGATGGCGGCGGCGGTCCACAGCGCACGCCGTGCACTGAGCGCATCCTGGCGCGCCGGGGTCAGCGCCGGCGCGGCCAGGACGCGGCCAAAGCGGCGCAGGCGCGCGATTTCCTCGGTCAGCCAGGCGCTGCGGAAGTCCCACCACGGCAGCGAGCAGAAGGCGGCGTCGAAGCCCGCAGGTGCCAGCTCGTCCAGCTGCGCGGGGTTGAGCCCGGGCGTCCAGGCCAGGAAGCGCGGCGTACCGCGCGCCGGTTCCGGCACGGCGTCGTCGCGCAGCGTCGCGGTCAGCGCCGCCCACCATTTGCCAGGCACGCGTGCCGGCGCGCGGCAGCAGAATCCCGCCGCACCCGCGGCCCACGCCATGCGCAGCTGCGCCGCCCACCACTGCACCAGTGCCTCGGCCACCTGTGGGTCGTGCCAGCGCAGGCGCGCGCCGGGGATGTGGTTGTCGGTTTCGTGGGGGGCGAAGGCAGGCGCGCTGGTGTCGATCCAGCGCGGGTCGGCGGCGCTGTCCGCGCCGTCGGCGGTAAAGCGGTCCAGTGAGAGATCGAGCAGCGGCGCCAGCCCATGCCGGGCGCACGCCGCGAGAGCGTCTTCTCCGAGTAGGCGCGGCCAGCCGCCAATCAGTACGTGGTCGAAGCCCAGCGCCGCCACGCGTTTCAGCGCATGCTCATCGGCGTCGGGCGTTCCGGTCAGGTCGATCTGGCAGATCCGCACAAAGTCCTCCCGGGGTTTCGCTCCGCTGGAGCAACAATGCCCCGCCCGGCGCCTCGCGGCCAGCCGGCGGGATGGCACTGCCACGCGAAGTGCGTGCCAGCACGCCCGGCGTTGCTTCAGTCAGTGTCGGTCGAAGACGGTTCAAGGGCAAGCGCCCGATCGAACGATGTGCGCGATGGGCAACTACTTGTAAAAAGTACCCGCGCCGTTCTTGCCGATGGAAAGAACGCGCATAACGGATCGGCCGTGCCGGCGGGGTGGACTGCCCGGTACGCTTCTTGCCCTTGTTGACCGGAAGGTGCCAACGCTGACCAGGCGCGCCTGCGTCAAGGCGGGGCGAACCGATCAACACGACATGGAGCGCATGCGCATGGACTGGTGGCTGGAGGCAACGCAATGGCCGGCGATGGTGGTGACGGTGATCGCCACCTGGATGGTCGGGTCGCGCTCGATCGCGCGGCGGCGCGCGGGCTTCTGGGTATTCATCGCGAGCAACTTGCTGTGGATTGCCTGGGGGTGGCATGGCGATGCGTACGCGCTGATCGTGCTGCAGCTGGCCCTGATCGTCATGAACCTGCGCGGCATGCGCGTGGCGCGCAAGGCGTGGCGGGCGGCCTCGCACCGCGCGTTTTCCGCAGTTGGCGCCGGGCGGGAAGGGCACCTATCCTTGTCGGACCCTGGCGTGCGGGCCGCGCGCGGCAGGACCGGTGCCAACGGACAACCGCCGGCGGAAGCCGGTCCTGATCGATGACTTCACGGGTCCGGCCACGGACCAGGGCAGGTGTGCCATGGCGAAGAAAAAGATCCTGTTGCTCAATGCGCTGATCGCGGCCTCGCGCGAGGGCGAACACGCTTGCCGCAGGGCGGCCATGGCCGCGGCCAATCCGCACCTGAAGTCGCTCTTCACCAGCCGCGCCAATGCGTTTGCGCTGGCCGCGCAAGAGCTCCAGGCCTGCCTGCTGGACCTGGGACAACAGCCTGAGTCGGTGGCGATACCGGCCCCCTCGTCCGGGCGCGGCATCGGCAAGGGCAGTTCTGATCGCGCCCTGCTGCAGGCCATCAGCAAGGGCGAGCACGCGGTGCAAAGGCGCTATGCGCGTGCGCTGCGCGCGCATGTCCTCGGCTCGCGCCTGCGCGCGGTAGTGCGGCGCCATTACCGGGGCGTGCAGGTCAGCCATGAGCTGTTTCGGGTGCTGCACGAACGGTACCGCTCCGCGCGCACCACGCCTTAGCGCGAAGGCGCCCGCATTTCTTACAAGGATTCGAACGAATTGCACGCCGCTGCGGTGTGGATGTCCGGCGGGCACTGAACTTGCGGGATGGCGTCATCGCTTCCGTGCCCTGCCCGCCGTCACCGCCACTGCCACCGCCATGCCCACTGCCACGTCCGCCGACCTGCAAGCCTTCGAGCATGCCGCCCGCCTGGTGCTGATGTACGGCCTGGTGCCGCTATGGCTGCTGGCCGGCCTGGCCGACTGGCTGTGCCACCGCGCCACCCACATCGAGCGCAATGCCGGTCCCACCGAATCGCTGCTGCATATGCTGATGCTGGCCGAGGTCGGCCTGCCGATGCTGATGGTGCTGTTCCTCGAGGTCAACGCGCTGGTGATCGGCATTGTGCTCGCCGCACTGGTGATCCATGAGCCCACCGCGTGGTGGGACGTGCAGTACGCCAGCAAGCGGCGCCATATCGCGCCGGTCGAGCAGCACATGCACAGCCTGCTCGAGGTCCTGCCGCTGACCGCGGCGTCGTACCTGGTGGTGATGTACTGGAGCCAGTTCCTGGCCCTGTTCGGGTTGGGCAGCGAGCCGGCGCGCATGGCGCTCAAGCCCGAGCCACTGCCGCCCGCCTACCTGGCCGGGCTGCTGGGTGCGGTGGTGGTGCTTGCGGGCCTGCCTTACCTGGAAGAGCTGTGGCGCTGCGTGCGCTGGCGCCGGCGTGAACGCGAGGCGGCCCTGGCGCAGTCCACGCGGGCCGCGCGCGGCGGCGGCTTATAGCCGCGTGGCCGCGCCCGCCCGGTGGCGGCGGGCACCTCCGTCCGCTGGAGCGCCCGCCGTGGCCCCGGGCCTTGCCGGGGCCAACCCCTGAAGGATGCTGCTTACTGCTTCGGTGCCGGGCTCGGCGAATCGCCCTTCGGGCCGCTCGGCGCATCGGCGGTCGGTGCCGGCGGCGCGTCTTGTTCGCGCGGCTTCTTGCTGCGCGAGCTCGACTGCTTGGTCGACTTCGACTTCTTCATCTCCTTGGTCGAGCCTGGGGCCGAGGCGGCACCCATGTCGGTGGCGGCCGGCTGGTTGCGCGAAGCGCCGGCGCCTTCGATGGGCGGCGCGCTCGGGTTCGGTGCGCGAAGCAGGCGCTTGTTGAGCGAAGGCCGGCAGGCAGAGCGCGGTGCCGACGACCAGTGCCGTCGTAGCGAGGGTGCGTTTCATGATGGTCTCCATTGCAAGACTACGTCGGTCGGGCCCAGGGCCCCGGTAATGCCGGTGCGCCGTTTCGGCGCAGCCAGCGAGTCACGGGTGTGTTGCCGCGCCGGGTGAAGCCAGGCGCAAACGGCTGCCGCTCTGCCCGCGCCGCGCCAGCTCGTGGTAGTGGCAGATGCGCGCCAGCGCCCAGTCGGCCGCGGCTTCGCGCACGGCGTTGCGCTCGCCCGGAAAGCGGCGCGTCTCGGTGAAGGTGGCGACGCCAGCGGTGGTGTCGAGCACGTTGCGTGCGGCATGGCCGGGACGGCGAAAGACCCAGGCAAAACACTGCGTGCCCGCGGGCGTGTCGCCGTCGCCGCCGTCATCGGCGACGCCGGTGTTGGCCAGCGCCAGCTCGGCACCGGTGAGCTGCATGGCGCCCGTGGCCATGGCCAGCGACACTTCCTCGCTGGTGAGACCGTAGCGGCGGATGGTCTCCGGTGGCACGCGCAGCAATTCTTCCTTGGCCCACGGCGAATACGCGACGATCGCGCAGCGCAGGACGGAGCCGCATCCCGGAACTTCGGCGATGCGCGAGGCGATCAACCCGGCGGTACACGATTCAGCGGTCACCATGTGCAGCCCGTGGCGCAACAGGTAACGCGCCACGCTCTGGTTGTCGCTGCCAATGTGCGTCATCGTCGTGTACCCCGATGACGGACCTGCACGCCGTTGCCGCGCGACACCGCGTGTGCGCCCTGCGCGGGGGCAGGCGCGCTGCGACCTTGTGCCGGGGCGTGGCCCTTGTGCGCGCGCACGAAGGTCACCTTGCCGTCGCGCTCCAGCACCACGCGGCTGAGATCGTCGAAGCTGTCGGTCTGCAGTGAGGCGCGCAGGTTGGCTTTCAAATCCTCTTCAGTCAGCATTGCGCGGCTGACGCGTTTGCGGTCGAGCTCGCCCTGGTGCAGCAGGTCCAGCGGATGACCACCGGTGATGCGGTCAAAGGCGGGGTAGCGGCTCGCGAGCCAGCTCACCGCGCGGTGCAGCAGCACCAGCACCAGCGCCGCCGCGAACGCCACCGCAAACGACGTGGCGCCAACCACCGCGCGCGACAGCACCGCCCCGAGCAGCAGCACGATGCACAGGTCGAATGAAGTCTTCTGCGCGAAGGCGCGTCGGCCGGCCAACAGCAGCATGGCCCAGGTGCCGACGAAGATGATCGCGGCCCGCACCGCGCCCTGCCACCAGGCCAGGTCGTCGCCTTCGCCTACGAGGTTGCGCATCACATCGGCAAGAATTTCCATGATGTCCATGTCGGCATCCGGAGCGGATTCGATGCCTGCGGCGGCAGGTTCCGTGCCAGGGCCGCCACATCGGGCATGCCACCCTGCACGCGGCGTACAGGCTCTGCACAGGCCACATTGCGCGCGCCATGCGGGGAAAAATGTACATGCAGCGCCGGCCGCCGCCTTGTAAAAGCTGCGTGGGCGCGTGCTGCGCCGGTGCCGCCACAGCGGTGTCCCGCGTCGCGCCGCGATGGCGTCCATCTTGCATGCCAACCGGCTACCAGCACGTATGGAGACAGCCATGCCCGAGCAGCCGCCAAAGCCGCAGCGCTACCCTGGCGACCCCAACGACGTCCGCAAGGGCCAGGTGACCAGCCCGCTGCCGCGCGATGCCTTCCGACAGCGCTTTCTCGCGCGCTTCACCGACCCGGCCTACCGGCAGGAGGCTGCGGCGCTGGACCGGCTCGAGCGCATCGCCTGGGACGCGTACGAGCAAGGCCGCAAGGCGCCGCGCAAGCATAAGGCCGGGCCGAGCTATGCCGATCCCGACTATGAACTCTCCGACGAATGGCGCGCAGCTAGCGATGCGATCGCGGCCGCGCAGCGGCGCCAGGCCGATGCGGCCACGGCGTCGCGCGTGCTGCTGGTGTGCGCGGCGGCGCGCAACGACTACACGTGCCCCGGCGAGATGTCGAAGTCCTGGCGCCTGTCGGAGCGCGCGCGGCAACAGCTGGAAGCGGACGGCATGGAGGTGGACGTGCTCGACCTGAGCCACCTGACCTCCGACGCGGAACTGCGCATCTTCCCCTGCAAGGGCTGCGTATCGACCTCGATGCCGTTGTGCCACTGGCCGTGCAGCTGCTACCCGAACCATGCGCTGGGCCAGGTCAATGACTGGATGAACGACATCTACCCGCGCTGGGCCGGCTGTCATGGCGTGCTGATCGTCACGCCGGTGTACTGGTACCAGGTCACCAGTCCGCTCAAGCTGATGATGGACCGGCTGGTCTGCGCCGACGGCGGCAACCCCGATCCGACCTCGACGCAGGGCAAGGATGTGGTGCGCGCCAAGTCGCTGGAGCTGGAGGGTTGGGACTACCCCAAGCACCTCGCGGGGCGCGCCTACGGGCTGGTGGTGCACGGCGACGTGGCGGGCATCGAAAGCGTGCGCCGCTCGCTGTCCGACTGGCTCGACTGGATGGGGCTGATCGACGCGGGCTCGCAGGCGCGGCTGGACCGCTATATCGGCTATTACAAGCCCTACGCCACCAGCCATGTCGAACTCGACCAGGACAGCGGCGTGCAGGGCGAAGTGGACAACGTGGCGCGGGCGCTGGCGTGCGCGGTGCGGCAGCTGCGCGCGGGCGAACTCAGCGAACCCGACCGCGGCGTGGTATCGCCGCGGCAGAAGTAATGCCAACTGCAGGGGAGACAGCAATGGACCGCCGAGACGAGCGACGAGACCACTGGCGCGGCGAACCGTGGCACGAGAGCGCGGTGCCGGAAACCGACATGCGCAGCCACTATGTAGGGGCCTATGGGGTCTATGACTATGACGAGCCGGTCGACCCCGGCGAGTTCGACGTGGCGCGCGGCGCGCGGCAGCGCGCGCCGCGCGAGATGCCGCCGGAGCGCCGCCGCGCGCCGCAGGGTATGGCCGACCCGTACCGGCAGTTCACCGGCTACAACGAGCGCATGGGCCTGTACCACGGCGGCCCGCAGCGCGCGCGGCCGGTCGGCCCGCGCAACTACCAGCGCTCGGACGAACGCATCCTGGAGGATCTGTGCGAGCAACTGACGCGCAGCGCACGGCTGGACCTGAACGACGTCGAGGTGAAGGTCGAGCAGGGCGTGGTGAAGCTGGAGGGCAGCGTGCCGGACCGGCAGCAGAAGTACCGGATCGAGGATATCGCCGATGAAGTGTTCGGCGTGAAGGAAGTGGCCAACCACCTGCGCGTGCCGCGGACCGGCACGCCGGTGTACTGAGCGAACACGCCCATGCAAGATCCATCGACGGAACCGGGCGACACCGGCGGGGTGCAAGGCACGGCGCAGGCCGATGCCGCGCTGCAGGCCGAGTGTTGCGCGCGGCTGTGGGACGCCGGCCTGGACGTGAGCGAGGTATCGCTGCGCGTTGCGCAGGGCCGCGTGACGCTTGAAGGCGCCATCGGCACCGCGGCCGACCGCGATGCAGTGGAGGCCTGCGTGCGCGGGTGCGCCGGGGTGGCCGGCATCGTCAACCATATCCAGGTCGCACCGGACCGCACCGGCGGTTGACCGCCCACCGAGAAGGAGAACACCATGAAGCACGCCGCAATCGTTGCCTTGGCCGCGCTGCTGAGCATGCCGGCGTTGGCACAGACATCCACCACGCGCCCGGGTGCGGACATGCGTGCGCCGGGCACATCGGCTTCCGATGTCGTGCCGGGACAGGGGGATACGCGCCGGGCGACGCCGGCCACGCCAGCGACACCGGGCGGTGCCGGCACGCGTGCCACGCCTGCTACGCCTGCGTCGCCGGCGGTCAATGAGGGGCCGCAGTCGGCGCAGCGGTATGACTATCCGGCTTCGGAGCCGAAGGCGCCTAAGTCACGGAAGTAGGCAGTGGGTTGCTGCGAAGCTTTTCGCTGCTGCCTGTGTGCTCCCTCTCCCGCTCGCGGGAGAGGGGGAGCAAACCAGCGGGATCGGTAGCCGTAGTACCTTCAAAGCCCGTAGGGCCACATCTCCGGTGCCCCCGGCGCGGGAGCCGTCGGCAGCGCCGGCACCGCGCGCGAGCGATCGAACCACAGCAGCGCATCGAACTGCTTCGGCAGCGAGGCTTTCGTATAGTGGCTCCGCAGTTCGGTCTCCGGACGATAGATCACGCCGATAAATCGCTCCTGCCGCTGTGGCATGAGCAACCTGCGCACATCGTCCAGCACACCGCTGTCCGCACCGCGCAGATCGAGCCAGCACTGCGCCTGCCCGGCCAGGTGGAACAGGTGCTCATAACTGTCGGCCCGCGCCGGCCGCACGGCCTTCACCTCCATCGGACCATCCCACCATGTCGCTGCCGCCACGGTGCCGTCGTAGGTGCTCATGCCCACCAGCGCCGCCGCGTCGCCAAAGGTCTCGCGGCACAGCTGCCCGATATTGAGTTGCCCCTGCCTCGTGCCCATCTCGGTTTTCGACGCATCCCCGATATGCGAGTTGTGCGCCCACACCACCGCGCGCGACTGCGGGCCGTACGTGTGCAGCAGCTGTTCCAGCGTTTCAAACATATGCGTGTCGCGCAGGTTCCAGCTGTCGTCGCTGCCGTGGTACATCACCCGGTAGTAGCGCTCGGCCGACGCCACCAGCCGCGCATTCTGCGCCGCGTCGAGGAAGTCTTCATGGCCGTCGCGGGCATAGGCCAGTCGCTTGTCGAGCAGCGCCTGCAGCTGTTCGATCACCGCCTCTTCGCAATCCTCGTGCGTGCCGTGCAGCACGGCGCGGCCGTAGCGTGCCGGGTCGCGCCCCCAGGGTTCGAGGCAGGCGTAGCGCTCGCGCGCCTCGCGCGCGGCCTCCGGATCGACGCCCTCCAGGTACGCCAGCACCGCGGCAATGGAAGCGCGCAGGCTGTAAATATCGAGCCCGAAGAAGCCCGTGCGCTGTGCTGGCGGCAGGGTGTCATTGTGCGCGCGGAGCCAGCGGATAAAGCGCGCCACTTCGCGGTTGCGCCACATCCAGACCGGAAAATGGGTAAAGGGTGCCCCAGGCGATTCGGTCGGTTGCGCAGGCCGGTCGCGCACGTGCCGGTCCACGGCGGCGGCATCGGGCCAGTCTGCTTCCACGGCGACGATGTGAAAGCCGTGGCGGGCAACGAGATGCGCCGTCAGTGTGGCGCGGGCGTGGTAGAACTCGGCGGTGCCGTGGCTGCTTTCGCCCAGCAGCACCACCCGATGCGCGGCCAGTGCGTCGGCCTGCACCGCCAGTGTGGTGGCAAACGGACCGCTAAAGGGGCTTTCGGCCATGTCGTCGATGGCCGGAAGGGGAATCGACGCGGCGGCAATCGCGGCCGCGGCGTGCAGGTCAGCCTGGCTGGCAGGCATGTCGGGTCAGGGTTCCGACGGCGCCTGCGGTGCCGCCGGTCGTGTCCGGCAGGGTTCAGCCTGGTATGGCGCGCGGATCGCGCCCGAAGCTGTTGCGCGAACGGATTTGGCCGTCGCGGCCGTGGATCAGCAGTTCGACGTGCTCGCGCCGTGCTGCGGTCGTGCCGGCCGCGATCGCTTCTTCCTGCGTGGCATGGTGCGATTCCGCATAGCGGGCGCCTTCATGGATCACATCCCAGCCATCCTGATGCGGCACGACGTGTAGGTTGGTGCCCATTTGCGGTCTCCTCGACTGTCAATGCCTTTATTGTGGCCCTTCTGGCCGACCTGTCTATCCGGCGGCGTCTGACAAGCGGTCAAGGGCAGCAAGCCCCACTTTATGACGGAAATTACTGGTTATTTGCCGGGCCTTTTGTAAGCTCCTCTTGTAAGCTGACTCGGATCGCAATAAGAGGAGCGGACCATGCGAGCAAGATTTGCCAGGGGACTTACCCAGTCGCCGGTGACCGTAGTGGCCCGGGCGTTCGACGGAGAAGCGGTGCAAGCCCCCCAGATTGGCGACCTGGTGACCGTTTATAGCCAGGACCAGGACACCGAATTCAATATCCGCCTGTGCGAGGCCGTCGAGCCTGGCCGCTGGCGCGGCGTGGTCTACGCCATCGGCCGCGGCCAGGATGTGCTGGTCACGGCCGAGGGGCTGGAGATCGACGATGTGGTCGAGGTGATGCGCGAGGAAATCGCCTCCGTCATCCCCTGCGGCCGCTCCCACTGAAGACCGCGCCCCGTCGGGCGCGGACATCCCGCTTCTGAAGGCACCCGCGGCGCGGCTCAGGCCCGCTGCGCGGGCAGCCTTGGCACGCCCAGCCACATCGCCTGTCCGCTGGCCAGCAGCAGCGCGGCCAGCAGGTAGAGCGCGTTGTCGAGACTGCCGGTCTGGGTCTTGATCTGCCCGATCACCCACGGGCTGACGATGCCGCTGGTGATGCCGATGCTGCTGATAAAGGCGATGCCCGCGGCCGTGCCGGCGCCCGGCAGGTAGCTGGGCGGCAGCGACCAGAACACCGGCAGCGCGGCAAAGATCAGCACCGCGGCCACCGACAGGATCGCCAGCATCGCAGCCAGGCTGGACGGGTGCAGCGTCAACGCTGCCAGCGCCAGCGCGCCGCCGGCCGTGCACAGCAGGAAGTGGCGATGGCGCTCGCCGGTACGGTCCGAATGGCGCGCGATCAGGATCAGGCCGACCGCGCCCACGGCATTGGGCACCACCGAATAGAGGCTGACCGACATCACGTCGGTAATGCCGAAGTCCCGGATCATCAGCGGCATCCAGAAGCTCAGCGCGAGCGAGCCGCAGGTCAGCGAGAAATAGATAAAGGCGAACAGGTACACGCGCGGGTTGCGCAGCACCTGGCGCAGCGCCTGCAGCGAATGGCCGCCGGCATGCGGCTCGCTGGCGGTGGCACGGGCCAGGTGCGCGCGTTCGCTGTCGCTGAGCCAGCTCGCCTGCTGCGGGCCGTCGACCAGGCAGCGCGCCGCCACCAGCCCGAGCAGCACCGCGGGCGCGCCTTCGATCGCGAACATCCACTTCCAGCCCTGCAGGCCGAGCACGCCGGCCATGTCGCGCATGATCCAGCCCGATACCAGCCCGCCCAGTACGCCCGCCACCGCCACGCCGGCGAAGAAGATCGCCATCACCGCGGCACGGCGCCGTGCCGGGAACCAGTAGGTCAGGTAGAGCACGATGCCGGGGAAGAAGCCGGCTTCGAACACGCCCAGCAGGAAGCGCAGCGTATAGAACTGCGTGGGCGTGGACACCGCCATCATCGCCACCGAGGCAATGCCCCACAGCACCATGATGCGGGTGAAGGTGCGCCGCGCGCCGAAGCGCGCCAGCAGCATGTTGCTGGGCACTTCGCACAGCACGTAGCCGACGTAGAACACGGCGGCGCCGAGCCCGTACATGGCGTCGCTGAAGCCAAGGTCCTGCTTCATCTGCAACTGGGCGAAGCCGATGTTGATCCGGTCCAGGAACGACACGACGTAGCAGACGAACAGGAACGGGATGATGCGCAGCCAGACCTTGCGGTAGAGTGCGTCTTCATCGTGCGCGGCCAGCGTGGCGGGGGGCGATAGGGTGGATAGGGACGAAAGATCCCCTGAGACCGGATGGCTCATGAACGTTGTCTCCGTACGGTGATGGCTGCGGCGGCGGGCAGCCGTGGGGTTCCGCCAGGGCGGCGTCTTGCGCGCGTTAGCCCAGGTTGGTGCGAGGGAAAGAGCAGGGCGGGCGCGGCATCGCCGCGCCCGGGGCAGGTCAGGCCGGCGCGGTGGCCGGAGCAAGTGCCGGCATGTCCGCGACGCCTTCGCGCGCGGCATGCAGCGCGGCCATCAGCACGTCGTGGTCGCCGATATGGTTGGCCAGCAGCAGGATCAGTTGCGCGTTGGCCGCCTGGCTCTGCGCTTCGTCGAGGTCGCGGTGCATCTCGATCAGCGCTTCGTAGAAGTCGTCAGGACGCGCGAGGTTGGGCTGGGTGTTGAGGGTATTGGGCATGGTTGTCTCCGCTGTACTTCTGTCCGACGCGTCTCAGGCGGCTATCCGGCCCGGCTCCGGCGCGCGTAGGCCGGCGCCGGTGGCGCGTGCAAGCGCGGCACGGATCGCGGCGGGGTCGGCGCGGCGCCAGCGTGCGCACACGTGCTGGTCCGGACGCACCAGGTAGCAGGTGCCCGGCGTGGCACCGTAGCGGGCCGCGGCCAGGCCCTGGTCGTCGCGCAGCACGGTGGCGTTGGAGCATGTCATTACTGGCTGCGCGGCATCGGTGACGTAGACCAGCCGCAGCGGCACGCCGGACTGCTTCAGCGCGGCCAGGTCGGCGAGCGTGCCGGCATCGATCGCTTCGGGGTTGCCGAACAGCAGCAGGGTGAAGTCCTCGCCCAGGTGCGACAACAGCCAGCCTTCGCCTTGCGCACCGGACACCGGGGCATCGGAGCACACGGCGCCGGGCACCATGTTGCCGCTGTAGCCATCGGCATCGTCGTCCGTATTCAGCGGCGAGCCATGCAGTACCGCGGGCACCGACAGCCGGCCGCTGTTGACCAGCCCGCGCGCAAACGCATGGCGTCTGGACAGCGACAGCACGGCATCGCGGAACACACGGCTCACTGCGCTCTTGGGCGTGATGAAATCCGTGGCGCGCGTGGAGTTCAGGATGTTCTCGTCGGCGGCGTATTCGCGCTCGCTGGCATAGGTGTCCAGCAAGGTTTCGGCGGCATGGCCCTGCAGCACATAGGCCAGCTTCCACGCCAGGTTCTCGGCATCCTGCACACCGCTGTTGGCGCCGCGCGCGCCGAACGGCGACACGCCATGCGCCGAATCGCCGGCGAACAGGATATTGCCGTGGCGGAAGCTGTCCATGCGCAGGCACGAGAAGGTGTACACGCTGACCCACTCCAGCTCGAACTTCACGTCCTTGCCCAGCAGCGCCTGTACGCGCGGGATCACGCGTTCCGGCGATTTCTCCAGCACCGGGTCGGCATCCCAGCCAAGCTGGAAGTCGATGCGCCAGACGTTGTCGGGCTGGCGGTGCAGCAGCACCGACTGGTTGGGGTGGAAGGGCGGGTCGAACCAGAACCAGCGCTCAGTGGGGAAGTCGGCCTCCATCTTCACGTCGGCGATCAGGAAGCGGTCGCGGAAGGTGCGGCCCTTGCTGTCCAGGCCCAGCAGCTTGCGCATCGGGCTGCGCGAGCCGTCAGCGGCCACCACGTAGCGCGCGGCCAGCGGATAGCAGCCTTCGGGCGTTTCAATGGTCAGTACCACATTCGCGTCCGACGTGCCGCCCTGGCGCTGCTCGAGGCCCACCACCTTGTTGTGCCAGCGAATCTCGATATTGGGCAGCGCCTGCGCGCGCTCCAGCAGGAAGCCTTCAACGTAGTACTGCTGCAGGTTGATAAACGCCGGGCGGCGATGGCCGCTTTCGGGCAGCAGGTCGAAGCTGTACACCTGCTGGTCGCGCAGGAACACCTTGCCGACGTTCCAGCTCACGCCCTTGTCGACCATGCGATCGCCGCAGCCCAGCCGGTCGAAGATATCCAGCGTGCGCTTGGCAAAGCAGATCGCGCGCGAGCCGGTCGACAGCGTGCAGTCGTCATCGACCAGCACCACGCGCACGCCGCGCTGCGCCAGATCGATGGCGGTGGCCAGGCCGATCGGCCCGGCGCCTACCACCACCACCGGGTGGATGGCAGGGTCGGCCCCTGCCGCTTGTTCCGCGCAGGGCTGGTACTCGAACGACAGCCGCTGGTAGTCGATGCTGCTCATGCTTGTGTCTCCATCCACGTCTTTGTTGCTTGTGTCCTCTATGGCTCAATCCTGCAGCGCGGCCCACATTTCCTTGTCGCGCTGGGCGGTCCAGATGCGCGGGTGGCGGATGCCGCTGGCCTCGTCGTAGGCGCGCGAGACGTCAAAGGGCAGGCAGTGCTCGTAGATAAAGACGTGGCCGAACTTGGGATCCATCGCGCGGCGGGTGTGCGCCATCGCGGCCTTCAGGTCGAGCTTCTCGGCCACGGCTTCCTTGCCGGACTGGAACAGCGTGGTGACGAAGTCCTTGGTGTAGGCGATGCCCTTCTTCACTTCCTCCGGCGTGGTCAGCGCGGGGCCGCGGCCGGGCACCAGCTTCTCCGGATTGAGCGCCTGCAGCGCGTCCAGCGTGGCCGGCCAGTCCTCCAGCTGGGCGTCGCCGCAATAGCAGGCGGCGTCGTACTCGACCAGGTCGCCGGAGAACAGCACCTTCTGCTGCGGCAGCCAGACCACGGTGTCGCCCTTGGTGTGGCCCGAGCCCAGGTGGGCGATGCGCACTTCCAGCTTGCCCAGGAACAGCGTGATTTCCTTCTCGAATACCAGCGTCGGCCAGGTCAGGCCAGGTACGGTCTCGACGCCGGCGAACAGGCGCGGGAAGCGTTCGATCTCGGACTTCATGTCGGCTTCGCCGCGCTCGACGATCATTTCCCAGGTGCCGCGGCTGGCGATGATCTGCTGCGCGCCTTCGGCGAAGTAGGCCGACGCGCCCAGCACGCGCACCGCGTGGTAGTGCGACAGCACCACGTACTTGATCGGCTTGTCGGTGATGCTGCGGATGCGGGCGATCAGGTCCTGCGCCATCGCCGGGGTGGCGGTGGTATCGACGATCAGCACGCCGTCGTCGCCGATGATCACGCCCGAGTTGGGATCGCCTTCGGCGGTGTAGGCCCAGGCGTTCTCGGAAAGCTGGGTAAAGGTGATCTGCTTTTCTTCCAGGTCGGCCTGGGATGCGAATGCCTTGGACATGGCGTCTTTCCTCTGTGTGGGGCGGCGAGACGGCGCACGGACATGCAGTGATGCGCAGCGGGGCCACGCGGGCTGTCTCGCCCCGTTTCTATGGATGTGTCACGACTGGTGCGACGGGGTAGTGCAATCTTAGGAAACGTTCGAAAATTAATCAATAGCGAAACGATTAGCCTATGATAAATATTTGCCGTGTGCAGGAGTCGGCATGAAAGGGCCCGGGACAGGCGCGGGTAAACCCCCCTAGGAGCGCTCGCCAGAGGCGTTCGATTAATATCCGGGTTTTCCGATCACACAGGACGGCAATGGCCAGGCGCAAGGCGGGAGACGAAGGTACGCAGGTAGCCGACAAGACGCAGCGCGGCATCCAGAGCGTGGAGGTGGGCGGGCGCCTGCTGGCCGCGCTGGCCGCCGCGCGCACGCCGATGCCGCTGGCCGCGCTGGCCGAGGCCGCGCAGCTGGCGCCAGCGCAGGCGCATGCCTACCTGGTCAGCCTGACGCGGCTGGGCCTGATCAAGCGCGACCACCTGTCAGGCCGCTACGAGCCCGGGCCGCTGTCGCTGCAGCTGGGCCTGCTGCACCTGGAGCAGGACCCGGCCTACCGCGCGGCGCTGCCGCGGGTGGATGCGCTGGCGCAGGGGTCCGGCTTCAGCGTGGCGATCAGCATTGCCGGCCCGCAGGGGCCGACCATCGTGCGCTATGTGCCGGCCAGCGCGCCGCTGCATGTGAATCTGCACGTAGGCACGGTGATGGCGCTGGCTGCCACCGCCACCGGGCGCGTGTTCTGCGCTTTCCAGCCGCCGCCGCAATGGCAGCCGCTATGGCGCGTGCAGCAGCCGGGCGCGACGGAGGCCGAGCTGGCCGCCTTCAGCGCAGCGCTGCAGGCCATCCGCGAGCGCGGCATCGAGCGCAGCATCGATACCCCCAGCCCCGCCGTCAGCAGCCTCAGCGTGCCGGTGCTGGACGCCGCCGGCGTGCTGCGACTGGTGCTGACCCTGGTCGGCTCGACCGGCGCCATCGACGTTGACTGGCGCGGCGCGGCCGCGCAGGCGCTGCAGGCGGCGGCCACGGACATCGGCGCCGCGCTGCGGCAGGAACAGGGACGTCCGGCATGACGCGTGCGAAAGATCCGATCGCAGAAGCCCCGCAATCCCCCGACGGGGAAACCGAAGGCGGCAAGCCGCAACGCGGCATCCAGTCGCTCGACAGCACCGGGCAACTGCTGTCCGCGCTGGTCGCGGCGGGCCGGCCGCTGGCGCTGCGCGACCTGGCGCTGGCGGCAGGCATGCCCGCGGCCAAGGCCTTCCCACACCTGGTGAGCCTGCAGAAGACCGGCCTGCTGGCGCGCGACGGCGCGGGCAACTACCTGTGCGGGCCGCTCGGCCTGGAACTGGGCCTGATCGCGCTGCAGCGGCTGTCGCCCACGCGCGAGGCCGAGCCGGAAGTGATCGAGCTGGCCGGGGCCACCGGCCTGAGCGTGGCGATGGCGGTGCTGGGGCCGCTGGGGCCGACCGTGGTCCGGCTGGAGGAGGCGGCACGCCCGCAACATGTGAGCCTGCGCGTGGGCACGGTGCTGTCGCTGGTCCATACCGCGATCGGCCGCACGGTGGCGGCCTGCCTGCCGGAGAATGTGCTGGCGGGCTTGCTGGAATCCGACCACCTGCGCATGGCCGGCGCGGCGGCCTCGGAAGGGCTCGCCGCTGGCGGCAAGCTGGCCCGGGATTATGCCGAACGGCTGGCGCGCGTGCGTGCCGCGCAGGTCGACAATGCGCTCAGCCACCCGGTGCCCGGCATCGACACGCTGGCTGCGCCGGTGTTCGACCATACCGGCAGCCTGGCGCTGGTGATCGCGGTGATGGGCTCGAGCGGCAGCTTCGACAGCAGCACCGAAGGCGCCACCGCCGCACTGGTGCGGCAGGCGGCGCGGCGGCTGTCGTGGCGCTTCGGGGCGCTGAAGGCCCAGTGAAGCTGGCCGGTTGGCTTAGTTATCGAGCCGGATATTGGCGCCCTTGACAATGGCGTCCCATTTCTCGTACTGCGCGCGGATATAGCTGCCGAACTGCGCCGGCGTGGCCGGGAACGGCACCGTGCCCTGGCTGGCCAGCTTTGCCGCCATTTCCGGCTGCTTCAGCGCGGCCACGATCTCGCCGTTGAGGCGGTCGATCACTGCCTTGGGGGTGCCGGCCGGCGCGGCCACGCCGAACCAGGCGGTCAGTTCGTAGTTGGGCACGCCGGCCGTGGCCAGCGTGGGCACGCCGGGGAGCTGGTCGGAGGGCTTCTGCGTGGTGACCGCCAGCGCGCGCACGCGGTTGTCGCGGATATACGGCAGCGCGGTCGAGACGCTGTCGAACATCATGGTGATGCGCCCGCCGATCAGGTCGGTCATCGACGCCGCGCTGCCCTTGTAGGGGATGTGCGTGATGTTGACCCCGGCCAGGTGCGTGAACAGCTCACCCGCCAGGTGCGACGACGAGCCATTGCCGAACGAGCCATAGGTCAGCTTGCCCGGCTCCTTGCGCGCCAGCGCCAGCAGCTCCTGCACATTGCGCGCGGGCACGCTTGGGTGCACCACCAGCACGTTGGGCAGGTAGGCCACCGGGGCCACCGGGGCGAAGTCTTTTAGCGGGTCGTAGCCGGGCTTGTCATACAGGCTCTTGTTGACCGCCAGCGATCCGAAGGTGCCGAACAGCAGCGTGTAGCCGTCGGCCGGCGCGCGCGCCACGGCGATCGCCGCCAGGTTGCCGCCGGCGCCGGGCCGGTTGTCGATCACCACCGGCTGATGCAGCCGCACCGACAGCGCATTGCCGATCTCGCGCGCCAGCAGGTCGGTGGCGCCGCCCGGCGGGAACGGCACTACCAGTCGCACCGGCTTGTCCGGATAGTCCGCCAGGGCGGTCCCCGCCGCGGTGGCGGCGAACGCCATCAGCAGCCCCGTGGCTGCGCGCCTGATCCCCACCTTCCAACCCTGCATCGCTGTCTCCTTTCTGTGTCTTGTGCGATGGAACGGCCGTCAGTGTGTCGCAGCGCGCGCGGCCGCGGGTTTGGCATTGGCGAAGATGGGGTTTGGCGCGGGGAACGCGTCACTCCGGATGCTGCAGCCGGGCGATGGTGCCGAACAGCGTTTCCAGCTCCACCGGCTTGACCAGGTGCGCGTCAAAGCCCGCCTTTTCGGTTTGCTTCCGGTCGGCGGGCTGGCCAAAGCCGGTCAGTGCCACGAAGTGCGTCTGCTCGGTGCCGGCCACGCCACGCATGGCTTGCACCACCTCAAAGCCGTCCATGCCCGGCATGGCCAGGTCGATCAGCGCGATTTGCGGGCGGCAGCGCGGCGCCACGTGCAGCGCCTCGGCGCCGTCGTAGGCGATGGTCACCTCGTGGCCGCACATCTCCAGCAGCATGGCCAGGCTGTCGGCGGCGTCGCGGTTGTCGTCGACCAGCAGGATGCGTTGCGCCTGCAGCGCCTGCGCGGCGGGCCGGGACGGCTGCGGCGTAGTGTTTTCATGCGAGGCCGGCAGCGGCAGGCGCAGCGTGAAGGTGCTGCCCAGCCCCGGGCCGGCACTGCTGGCGGCAATGGTGCCGCCGTGCAGTTCGACCAGCGAGCGGCACAGCGACAGGCCGATGCCCAGCCCGCCCTGCGTGTCCGTGCCCGGCCGGCTTTCCTGCACGAACAGGTTGAAGATGTCTTCGAGCGCCTCCGGTGCGATACCGCGGCCCTGGTCGATCACCTGTATCAGCAGCGTCCGCTTCTGCATGGTGGTGACGATCGCAATCGACGATCCCGGCGGCGAGAACTTCGACGCGTTGAGCATCAGGTTCTGCATCACCTGAACCAGCCGGGTCTTGTCGGCATTCATGGGGATCGCGCTGGCATGAGTCTGCACGTCCACTCGCTGCGACTTGGCTTCCAGCGCCGGCAGCGCGGCCTCGATGCCGAGCGCGACGATCTCGTTGAACTCGACCGGCTCGGTGCGCAGCTCGATCCGGCCGGAGGTGATGCGGCCGATATCGAGCAGGTCGTCGACCAGCCGGCTCAGGTGGCCCACCTGCCGTTCGATCAGGCGCAGGCTCTTTTCGGCGACCGAGTCGTCGCCGGGGGCCAGGCGCATGGCGCCCAGCGCGCTGCGCACAGGCGCCAGCGGGTTGCGCAGCTCGTGCGAGAGCGTGGCGAGGAACTCGTTCATGCGCTGGCTGGAGCGCTCCAGCTCCTCGCGGCGACGGCGCTCGCTCATGTCGCGCGTGACCTTGGCAAAGCCGCGCAGCGCGCGCGATTCGTCGTAGACGGCGGTCAGCGTGACATTGGCCCAGAACAGCGAGCCGTCCTTGCGCACGCGCCAGCCCTCGTCTTCGATGCGCCCGCCGCGCCTGGCCCGCTCCAGGTGCCGGGCCGGCTTGCCGGCGGCGACGTCCTCGGGCGGATAGAACACGGAGAAATGGCGGCCGATGATCTCGTCGCGGCGGTAGCCCTTGATGTATGACGCGCCGGAATTCCAGCTGATGACATGGCCGCCGGGGTCGAGCATGAAGACCGCGTAGTCCTTCACGCCTTCGACCAGCAGGCGCAGCGTCTCTTCGCTCTGGCGCAGCGCCTCGGCATTGCGGCGCTGCTCGGTCATGTCGCGTGTGACCTTGCCGAAGCCGATCAGGCGGCCGTCGGCGTTCCTCAGCGCGGTGATCACCACGTTGGCCCAGAAGCGGGTGCCGTCCTTGCGCACGCGCCAGCCTTCGTCCTCGAAACGGCCCATCTCGGCGGCCGCCTTCAGTTCGGCCCCGGGCCAGTGCCGGGCGATCGCATCCGGCGTGTAGAACTGCGAGAAGTGCTTGCCCAGGATCTCTTCGCGGGTGTAGCCCTTGATGCGTGCCGCGCCCTTGTTCCAGCTGGACACGTGGCCGTCGACGTCGAGCGTGAAGATGGCGTAGTCCTGGATCGATTCCACCAGGGTCCGATAGGACGCATCGGCCGAAAGGTCCGCTTGCGCATCGCGCGGCGCGCCGGCCGGGATCTCCGCCGACACGGGGCCGGCGGCTTGACCGCGGGCGGTTCCGGCAAGGTCCTGCGGGTCGGCGGGGGCTTTTTTCATGGCATGTCCTGAACGGCGTTTTCCCGATATGTGTTCGGGGGAGGGCGTCCGGTGCGCGATCGTCGTCGTGCTGCAAGCATACGCCAGCCGGAACCCGGCGGGGCAAGCGCCGCGCCCTGGTGACAGCCGTGGCGCAGCACGATTCGCGCCAGGTGCCCCCGGCTCTTGCCGCGCTGGGCGGGATTCGCGGCCTCCGCGCAAAGTCGGAAGATTCCGAGCGGAGATTGGGAATGTACAGATGGTTCAGAAATCCTCCGTCCGCAAGAATGCGTCACAGGTTTTTTACGCCGTCAATATTTGTCACGGAATGATGTATTCGATCCCGCCGCCTGGCACAAACATGTCATTTATCCGCCCTCCGGGCGCTTGCAAGAGGCGCCAATGACCCAGCTCCGCGAACGCCCCCCGCCGCCCGACCCGGTGCCATGCTGCGCCAGCTGCCAGGTGGCACGGCTCTGCCTGGCGGGCGGGCTGGTGCGCGCGGGCCGCGCTCCGGCGGACACCCAGGCGCAGCTGCACACGGTGCGGCTGCGCAAGCGCCAGTCGCTATACCTGCTCGGCGACCCCGTGGGCGCGCTGTACGCGATCCGTGTCGGTACGGTGAAGACGCATGTCACGACCGAGGACGGGCGCACCCAGGTGGTCGGCTTCCACTTCCCCGGCGACATGGTGGGCCTGGATAGCCTGGCCCGTCCGCAATATGTGTCTTATGCAACAGCGCTGGAAGACACCAAGTTGTGCCGGATCCCGGTGGAGGTGCTGCGCGCCGCCTCCGCGCACACACCCGCGCTGGGCAACCAGCTATTCCTGGCGCTGGACCGCCAGGCGCAGCGCGCGCGGGCGCTGCAGACCATGCTGGCACTGATGACGGCCGAGGAGCGGCTGGTGACCTTCCTGCTGTGGCTGGCCGACGGCACGCGTTGCGGGCCATCGCCGAGCGCCCGACGCTCTCTGAGCGTACGCCTGCGCCAGAGCACGGGGCGGCGGCCCTGCCATCGGGGCCCGTAGCGTGTGCCGGCAACGCATCGCGCCTCGAATGACGGCGCCGGCCAGCCAGAGCGGGGCGATGGGATGTCGCCATCGAGCCCAAGCCAGCCGCCAGCGGGATCGTCAGCGAAATCAAGGAACTGAACCTGTCCTACCCCCTGCTGGTGCAGCGGCTGATGCGCGAGAACGAGGCCGAGGCCCTGTTCCGGCTCGGCCTCGGGCGGGAGCTGGGCTGCGCGCTGGCGGCGCTGACGCCGGCGCAGATGGTGGCGCTGGCGCGCTCGAACCTGGTGCTGTGCCGCTTCCGGCTGGACGACAGCCGGCTGCTGGCGGGCCTGACCGGGACCGGGCCGCCGCACGCGCTGCAGAACATGCATGCGGCGATCGTGATGGCGTCGCAGGACGGCGGCGATCACGCATGACGCCGCGGCCGTCGGCAGGCGTGCTGGTCAACATCGGAACATCGCCCGGCAGGTCGGGCACAGGACTCAACTTCGGAGGGCTATATGACGGGCAATGCGATCACCCATGTCGGGATGAACCTGCACGCAGCCATGGCGGGCCGGTGCGGGCGCGGGGGCGCCTTCATGCCCGCGGCGATCCGTACGGAAATCGTCGGCCCGCTGCAGGCCCAGGACATCGTGCAGGCGCTGGGCGGCGAGGGCGATGTTCACGGCTGCGCCGACGCCGTGCTGGCAGTGCTGGCCACGGCCAGGCACCTGCCCGCGCGTACCGTGGTATCGATGGGGCAGGGCCAGCCGGCGTTGCTGGAGTTCTACGTCGACGCGGACGTGCCCACCTGCTGCGAACTCGACGCTGCGCTGCAGCGGGCCATCGCCAGCCACTACACCAGTGTGCTGCCGCCGGGGCTGGCGGCCTCGGTGCGGCCACTGGCCGCTTATGCTGCTTATGCCGCTTGTGCCGCTTATGCGCAGGAAACCGTCAGCTGTGGCGAGCCGTATGCGGCCGAGCGCTTTCGCGCGTGCGCGCAGCAGTTGCTGCGGCTCGGCGGAGAGATGAACCAGCGGTTGTCGTCCGTTTGCGCCTACCTGTCGGCACTGTATGACGCGCTGGAAACGGCCGAACGGCTTGGCTACCTCGACCAGAGCCTGCTGCGACCGGGCCAGGAGTCCTTGTCGTGGCGGTTGCGCCGGCACCGCAGCGTGGAAGGGCGCGCACTGGCGCAAGCGCTGGAAGGGCTGTCGCGCGGCGCCGATGACGCGCTGCACGGATTTGGCACGCGCTACAGCTTGGAGCGGGCCAGCTATCAGTTCGAGCAGATGCAGTGCTTCCACGACCAGATCGAGCGCTTGCGCGGCGACAGCCGGCCCGGGCCGGTCGGCAGCGCTGCCGGTCCGCGCGCCGCGCGCTGAGGGCAGGCGCGGCGCGGCGGCGGCCTCAGATCCCCGCCATGCAGGTGTACTTGATGACCAGGTAGTCGTCGATGCCGTAGTGCGAGCCTTCGCGGCCCACGCCCGACTGCTTGACGCCGCCGAACGGCGCCACCTCGGTGGAGATCAGCCCGGTGTTCACGCCGACGATGCCGTATTCCAGCCGTTCTGACACGCGCCAGACGCGGCCCAGGTCGCGCGCGTAGAAATAGCTGGCCAGGCCGAACTCGGTATCGTTGGCCATGGCCACGACCTCGTCCTCGGTGTCGAAGCGGAACAGCGGCGCCAGCGGGCCGAAGGTTTCCTCGCGCGCCACCAGCATGCCGGGGGCCACGTCCGCCAGCACGGTGGGCTGGAAGAACGAATGGCCGAGCGCGTGGCGTTGCCCGCCCTGCAGCACGCGTGCGCCCTTGCCGACGGCATCGGCAATATGCTCCTCGACCTTGGCCACGGCCTTGTCGTCGATCAGCGGGCCGATGCGCACGCCGTCCTCCATGCCGTTGCCGACCTTGAGCGCCGCCACCGCGGCCACCAGCTTCTGCGCAAAGGCCTCGTACACGCCGGACTGCACGTAGATGCGGTTGGCGCAGACGCAGGTCTGGCCGGCGTTGCGGTACTTCGAAACGATCGCGCCTTCCACGGCGGCGTCGAGATCGGCATCGTCGAACACGATAAAGGGCGCGTTGCCGCCCAGCTCCATCGACACCTTCTTGATCGTCGACGCGGTCTGCGCCATCAGCACGCGGCCGACCTCGGTCGAGCCGGTAAAGGTCAGCTTGCGCACCAGCGGGTTGCTGCTCATCTCGCCGCCGATGGCGCTGGCCGAACCGGTCACCACCGACAGCACGCCGCCCGGAATGCCCGCGCGCTCGGCCAGCGCCACCAGCGCCAGCGCGGACAGCGGCGTCTGCGAGGCGGGCTTGAGCACCATGGTGCAGCCCACCGCCAGCGCGGGGCCCGCCTTGCGCGTGATCATCGCCGCGGGGAAGTTCCAGGGCGTGATGGCCGCGCATACGCCCACCGGCTCCTTGGTGACGACGATGCGCTGGCTGCTGGCCGGTGCGGGGATGGTGTCGCCGTAGACGCGCTTGCCTTCTTCGGCAAACCATTCGATGAACGAGGCCGCGTAGGCGATTTCGCCGCGCGCCTCGGCGATGGGTTTGCCCTGTTCCGCCGTCATGATGCGCGCCAGGTCTTCCTGGTTGGCCATGATCAGCTCGAACCATTTGCGCAGCAGCGCCGAGCGTTCCTTGGCGGTGCGCGCGCGCCAGGCGGGCTGCGCGCGGTTGGCGGCCTCGATGGCCTGGCGGGTTTCGTCCGCGCCCAGTTGCGGCACCTGGCCCACGCGCTCGCCGGTGGCGGGGTTGGTCACGTCGATGCGGCGTTCGCCATCGATCCAGCGGCCGTCGATATAGCACTGCTGCCGCAGCAGCGAAGCATCCTTGAGGTTCAGCATGGTCGTCTCGGTGGATCCCCGGTGCGTATGCCCGGGGTCTCGGTGAAAAGGCGTGGTGGGTGAAGAGGATTGTAATCCTCCTGCGCGTTGTAGTTCTTGCTGCCACCCGCGTGTAAAACGTCAGGGCCGGCCACGCGCCGGCACGCATGTGGCCTTGCAGTGCCTGCCTCGGCGCATTGGAACAGAGCTTGCGTCAGCCTGTGCCATTGGCGCAGCCGATGGCTGCGGGCCCGGAATACGCAAGGAATCCCCATGAAAGCACTCTGTTGGCATGGCAAGCACGACATCCGCTGCGACACGGTTCCCGACCCTGTCATCGAGCATCCGCGCGATGCCATCGTCAAGGTCTCGAGCTGTGCCATCTGCGGCTCAGACCTGCACCTGTACAACGGCTTCGTGCCGGGCATGGAAAAGGGCGACATCCTGGGCCACGAGTTCATGGGCGAAGTGGTCGAGGTCGGGCCGGAGAACCGGCGCCTGCGCGTGGGGGACCGCGTGGTGGTGCCCTTTACTATCTGCTGTGGCGAATGCGACCAGTGCCGCCGCGGCAACTTCTCGGTGTGCGAGCGCACCAACCGCAACAAGGCGAACGCGGAAAAGGTGTTCGGCCACAGCACCGCCGGCCTGTTCGGCTACACCCACCTGACCGGCGGCTATGCCGGAGGCCAGGCGGAGTATGTGCGCGTACCCTATGCCGACGTCGCGCCGGTCAAGATACCGGACGGGCTTTCGGATGAATCGGTGCTGTTCCTGGGCGATATCCTGCCCACCGGCTGGCAGGCCGCGGCGCAGTGCGAGATCCAGCCCGAGGACATCGTCGCGGTGTGGGGCGCGGGCCCGGTGGGGCAGTTCTGCATCCTGAGTGCGCTGCTGCAGGGCGCGCAGCGCGTGATCGCGATCGACCGGGTGCCAGAGCGCCTGGCCATGGCCGAGGAGCTGGGCGCGACGCCGCTGAACTTCGGGCAGGTCAGCATCCCCGAAGCCCTCAACGAGCAGACCAGGGGCAAAGGGCCGGACAAGTGCATCGACGCGGTCGGGCTGGAGGCGCATGCCACCGGCTCGCTCGATTCGGCCTATGACCGGGTCAAGCAGGCCGTGATGCTGGAGTCCGACCGGCCCCATGTGCTGCGCGAGATGATCTACGTCTGCCGCCCGGCGGGCGTGTTGTCGGTGCCGGGCGTCTATGGCGGGCTGATCGACAAGGTCCCGATGGGCGCGTTGATGAACAAGGGCCTGACCGTGCGTACCGGGCAGACCCACGTCAACCGCTGGACCGATGACCTGCTGCGGCGCATCCAGCGTGGCGAGTTCGATCCGTCGTTCGTGATCAGCCATCGCGTGACGCTGGAGGAAGGCCCCGGCATGTACCAGACCTTCCGCGAAAAGCAGGACGGCTGCGTCAAGGTGGTGATGCGCGTCGGCTAGCGGCAGGGGCTCAGGCGCCGGCGCTGGTCTTGGCTGGGGCCTCGATGCCCCAGTCGCCAAACTCCAGCCAGTCTTCCCCGAGCAGTTCGATGGGATGCTGCGTGCGGCTGGAGCCGTTGCCGCATCCCATGGCGTCGGTGGGGCAGTATTTGTCGCAGCCCCAGCAGACGCGCTCGGGGTGGCTGGGATGCAGGGGGAATTTCTTGGCCATGGCGTGTGGTGGGCGGCCGGAGGATGGCCGCCGAGGCCATTATGTCCACGCGTGCGCGACAGGGATTTGCGCGCCGTCAAGGCGCACCGCAAGCGCGCCCGTGCTGAACGCCATTCAATTCCATCCGTCAGCGTCCAGCCGCGTCCAGCGGTCGGGCGCCTCTCCGTCGTCAGCAGCCAGCAGCAGCGTCTGACCGCAGCGGTCGCAGCGGTACACGAACGCGTTCTGGCCGCTGGCGGTGCGCAGCGTGGCGGATATTGCCAGTTTCGGATGGGGCGGCACATGGCCGGGCCGCTCCAGTTGCGACAGGCAAAGGTCGCACAAAGACATATGGTTTTCCTCCAGCGCGAACTCCGCAGCAAGAAATGCTGTGGTGCAGCATTCGCGTTTCCAGTATAGGTGCGGCAAGCGCCGGGGACAGGCCAATGATGGGCCAAGGGTTACTCGCCAAGGAACTCCGCCACCACTTTCAGCCCTTCGACGTGATCGGCAACGACCTTGACGATGGTGATCAGCGGGATCGCGAGCAGCATGCCCCACACGCCCCACAGCCACGTGAACAGCAGCAGCGCGACGAACACCGCCACGGCGTTCATCTTGGCCATGCGCCCGGTCATCCACGTGGTGATGACCGAGCCAATCAGTGTCGCAATCAGCAAGGATCCGCCCGCCGCCGCCGCGGCCATGGCCAGCGTGCCAAACTGCATGAAAGTCACCACGCCCAGGCACACCGAGATTGCCATCGCCCCGAAATACGGCACCAGGTGCAGCGCCGCCGCCGCGATCGACCAGCTGCCGGCGTTGTCGACGCCAAGCCACTTGAGCAACAGCCAGGTGCACACGCCCAGGCCGGCATTGGTCACCAGCAACATGCCCATGTAGCGGCGGATCGACAGGTTGACCTCGTCCAGCATATGCACGCTGATCTTCTTCTCCGAGATGGTGCTGCCCACCATCTTGATGAACTTGCGCTTGAAGGTGTCGCCGGCCAGCAGCAGGAAGTACAGCAGGAACACCACCACCACCGCCTGCCCGGCCATGGCGAACATGCTCACCGAGCCGGCCAGCAGCATGTTGTTGATCTGGTCCGGATGTTCCACCACCACGCGCGCGCCGCGCGCCGGCGGCTGCCCGGTGCCGCTTAGCACAGTGGCGGCGCGCCGTACCTTCTGCCACATCGAGTCGTCGCCGCTGAGCAGCGCGCCGATCGAGCGCGAGATCTTGCTGGCCGCCTCCGGCAGGCTGTTGACGATGGACTCCACCTGCCCCTGCAGCAGGTAGGCGCCGCTGAGCAGCGCGCACAGCAAGGCCAGCACCACCACGGTGCCGGCCAGCGCGCGCGGCAGGCCCAGCCGCTGCAGCGCGCATACCAGCGGATCGAGCAGGTAGGCCATCACGATGGCGATCATCACCGGCACCAGGAAGTCGCGCGCAATGTGCAGCGCATACAGAGAGAACAGGCAGGCCAGCACCACCAGCGCCGTGCTGGCACGGTGCAGCGCCGCGCTGACCGCATCGGACGGGGTCACCACCACCGCCGGCGTTTCGACCGGAAGCTCGGCGGTGCCTTCCGCGCCAGCCGCCGCTTCCGCCACGGCGGCGGCTGCATCATCGCCGGTTCCGGCTACGCGCGCGCGAAGGCCGTTATCGGCTGACATGGGTTCCGTTGGCGGGGCGGGCGGCAGCGGGGAGGGATTGGGATCGGGAATGCTCGACATAGCCAGGCGCTTCGGCGAAAGGCCTGGCGCTGTCTATGAAGCTTAGCCGGCCCGCAGCCGCCGGCTGTCGGACGCCGCCGCCAGCTGGTGTCAGACAAGCGCGGCAGGTGTCCCGCGCATGGCTGCATGGGTAATCCCGCAAACCGGTGCAGCCATTGCCGGGAATGCCATTTTCGCGTGAAGTATTTAATAAAAATCAGGGTCCGGGAATATGGCAGGATTCCCCATTTCTGTTGTATTTCCGAAAACTCTGAAAATGTTCCATTTAATGTCCCATTGAGGTCACCGGAAATCCTGCGATATCGTTCGGGCTACTTCGGACCTTGCCCCGAAGGCGCCGCCGCCCCAACGGACAACTCTTACGGATCAAGGCGTTGCAATCAGGTTTCATCCGGACGACCATGGCGAAATCCAGTACTCCTGTGCCGCGTTATCACCAGATCTACCTCATACTGCGCCGGCAAATCGCCAGCGGCATTTTCGACCAGACCGGTCTGCCTCCTGAATTAAAACTGGTGGACCAATATAAGGTGGCGCGGGTAACCATGCGGCGCGCGCTTTCCGAACTGGTCAAGGAAGGGCTGGTATATCGGCGCGCCGGCCACGGGACCTTCCTCAACAAGGACCATGCCAGCCGCGCGCCTGGCCTGGCGCGGACCTGGCGGCTGGCGGGCAACCTGGTGGAGGACATCGGCGAGACCGCGATCCGGCTGATCGAGTACGGCATGCTGCCTTGCCCGGCCGAAGTGCGCCGCTGCTGGATGTGCCGCCGATGCAGGCGGTGTTGCGCATCGTGCGCGTGCGCAGCCGGGAAGGGCGCCCGGTTTCGTGCGTCACTATGTACACCCCGCCGGAACTGGCGCCCCTGCTGACGCCGCAGGCGATTACCCAGACCTCGGTGCTGGCCTTGCTTGAGCGCGGCGGCGTGCGCATCAGCCAGGCGGACCAGAGCATCTTCAGCTGCCTGGCGGACGCGCACGTGGCGCCGCTGCTGGACGAGCCCATGGGCGCCGCGCTGCTCTCGGTGATGCGGCTGATGCGCGACGGCGACGGGCGTCCGGTGGCAGTGGCTGCGCGGCCTGTACCGGCCGCACTACTACGACCACCACATGGTGCTGGCCCGTGCCGGCGAAGACAGTGCGCGCATCTGGATCCCGCGCGACATCACGACCTCCGTGCTGAGGGTGCGCTCTGCGGCGGGCGCCTGATCGCCACGGGCACGCCCGCAGAGGTCAGGCGCGCCGGTCAGCCAGTCACCGTCTTGGTTTCAAAGAACTCGGCAATGCCCTCCGGGCCGAACTCGCGTCCGTTGCCGGAGCTCTTGTAGCCGCCGAACGGGGCGGTGACATCCAGCATCGCGCCATTGATGCGCACGCTGCCGGCGCGCAGTTGCGCGGCCAGCCTGCGCGTGCGCGCGGGGTCGGACGAGGCGATGTAGGCCGCCAGCCCGAACTCGGTGTCGGTTCAGCGGCCAGTTCCAGGGCGTGATCAGCACCTCCACGCCGATGGCCTCGCGCAGGAGGTAGCTCTTGCCGCGCGCGGTCTCGAACTCGAACTCGCGCAGCGCCTGCGTTGGTGGCCAGCGTGACCGGCGCGCCGATCTCCTGGCGCACGGCCGCGGCCAGGTCGCGCAGGCGCGCCTGGTAGGCGGCGATGATGCGCTCGAGCAGCGCGATGCGGTCTTCGCGGCTCGACGCGGACCACGCCGGGAAGGCCGCGCGGGCGGCGGCCACCGCCTGCTCCACGTCCGCGGCGGTGCCCATGGCGAGCTTGCCGGCGACGGCTTCGGTGGTCGGGTCGATGATGTCGGCCTGGGTCGCGCTCGGCGCGGGCTGTACTCACTGGCCGTTGATGTAGAACTTGTCGACGATATTCATGTGCGTTTTTTTCTGCAAGGTCGGTGGTTCGGCGCGGCTCACACCGGGCGGTCGCCGATGATGGTGGCGCGGTTCATGTGGCGCACTGCCGGGAAGTAGTCCTGCACGGCGTAGTGCTGCGTGGAACGGTTGTCCCACAACGCGATCGTGTCCGGCTGCCAGCGCAGGCGCACCTGGTATTCCGGCGCGGCGGCCTGGCGATACAGGTACTGCAGCAGGTCGAGCTCTGCCGGGCGGTAGTCGGAGCCGATGCGATACGGCTCCCCCTTGGCGAAGTTGGCGAAATGCGTGGTGAAGCCCTCGTTGACGAAGAGGATCTTCTCGCCGGTCTCCGGATGGGCGCGCACCACCGGGTGCACCATCGGCGGGTACTTGGCGCGCATCTCGGCGTACTTCTCCTCGCTCAGCGCGACGCCGAAGGTTGGCATCGCGTCATGCACGGCCTTCAGGTTGTCGATGCGTGCCTTCACCTGCCCGGGCAGGTTCTCGTAAGCCGCTGCCATATTGACCCAGATGGTGTCGCCGCCGACATCCGGGCAGGTCACGCAGCGCAGCATCGAACCCATCGACGGGATTTCGCGCCAGCTTACGTCGGAGTGATACAGGTTCTCGCGCCCGCGCTTCTCGCCGTCGCGCCCGAACACCACCAGCTCCGGATGCTCAGGGTGGTTGGCAAGCATCGGGTGCACTTCCAGCTCGCCAAAGCGGCGCGCCGCGGCCACGTGCTGCGCCGGCGTGATGGCCTGCTTGCGGAAGAACAGGACCTTGTACTTCAGCAGCGCCGCACGCAGCGCCAGGTAGGTGTCGTCGTCCAGCGGCTCGCGGAAGTCGATGCCGTCGACTTCCGCGCCGATGGTCGGCGTGCAGCGGCGCACGGAAAACGGCCAGGATTCCGGGTCCTGCGCGCGGAAGGCTTCCGGGCTGAGGGTGAGGGCGGTGGCTTGCATGCGTTGTCTCCTTGCTTTGTGTCGGGCGGCGATGACGTCGGATACTGCCATTACCTGTTATAACAGGTCAATGGGTTTGCGCTGCAACCTGTCATGATAGGTATAATCCCCAATCCCCCGTATCGGAGCCGCCGCCAGGCGGAACACAACGTGTTGCTGCCCAAGTTCAAAGAGATCGAAAACGAGATTCGCCAGCGGATCGTCAGCAACAGCCTGGTCCCCGGCGCCAAGCTGCCGTCCGAGGCGGAGCTGATGGCGGAGTTTTCCGTCAGCCGCATCACCGTGCGCCAGGCCCTGGCGGGGCTGCACAACGCGGGGCTGATCGAGAAGGTCAACGGCAAGGGCAGTTTCGTCACGCGGCCCACCGATACGCCCAGCCTCGGTGCGCTCAGTGGCTTCTACGAGACCGCGCGCGCCCGCGGCAAGCTGGCCTACGGCAAGCTGGCAGGGGTGCGGCTGGTGCGTGCGCCGGCTTTCGTGGCGGCGGTGCTGAACCTGGACGCCTCGGAAAAGGTGCTGAGCGTTGCCACCGTGCGCTACTGGGACGATGCGCCGGTGGCCTACTTCAACCTGATGGGACGCGAGGCGCTGATGCGGCGCCTGGCCCAGGAGGACCTGGAAACCAACGACGCGATGTCGTTGTTCGAAAGCCGGCTGGGCTACCGCTTCAAGGAAGTGGCGATGGAATCCAGTGCCGTGGCCGCGCCCGCCGAAGTGGCGCGCCGCCTCGGCGTTGCCGAGGGCGATCCGTTGCTGCGCCTGCGCAGCACGCCGTATGACATCGAGGGCGTGCCGCTGTTTTGCGGAGAACTGCTGTTCCGTCCGGACCGCTATGCCTACAAGTGGACGCTGAAGCGCTAGGCGGTGGGCGAGCTCGCCGCCACGCCAGCGTGCCTGGCGGCGTTTTCAGCAAGCGCTGAACTTCGCTGCCGGTGCCGGGCGCCGCGCGCGGTAACTTTTACCCGCGGCAAGCACCTCCGGCGCCACCAGCACCACCAGCCCGGGCGGCACGTCCAGCGGTTCCACTGGCTCCAGCAGCGGCGCCGCGGGCAGCCGCTGAGATCGTTGCGGCCGCCCACGCAGTGGCGTGGCGGCCGCGCACCCGTGCTATCGATCGCGGCCCATATTGATGCGTTCCACCCGGAGCGCGGGCACGACGCCCTCACCGGTCAGCCGCTGGTGCAGATCGTTGTGGGGCACATGGGCAAAGTCCTTGTCGATTTCCTTGGTGACTTTGTCGCTTACGGCGCTGGGCAGGGTCTTGCGCAGCAGGCCCAGGAAGCGCGGCGCAGCGATCAGCACCAGCTCTTCGTAACGTTGCTTGTTGCGCGCATCGGCCAGGTAGTCCGACACGCGGTGCGCGAACAGCTGCGCTTCCTGATGCAGTTCATCCTCGCCCGCGGACGATGTGACCGTGGACGGTCCGCTCTGGTGGGTGCCGGGGCGGCCTGCGCCGCCTTGCATGGACGCATGTCCGCGGCGGCCATAGGCATCGCGGCGCAGGTCGGCACGGTCGGCATGCGCGGCGGCATCAGTGATTTCCTCGACCACCGCCAGCGGCGCGCCGTCGCCATGCGAGGCAAGAATGCGGGCGACGGATTCGTCCGCCACAAGAATCCAGATGTTCTTCATGATCGCTCCGGTTGCGGGCCCGAATGCCGGGCCTTGTTGACCACGTTGCAAGGCATACGCCATCGCCGCACGTACCACCGGACTGGTTGCCCGCGCCACCGCCGCACCACCCGGGTGGCGCATGCGCCATGCGGTTGCAGTATCGACAGGCACGCTGTGCAACTTTTTCAGGCAGATGTGTCGGGCGCAGGCGGGCGCCACAAGGTGGATTTTCCGAACACGCTTTCCATCAAGTCTACTGCGAGGTGCGCGGTCTGGTTGCGCACGTCGCAGGCCGGATTGAGTTCCATCACGTCGAGCGAAGCCAGGCGGCCGGTGTCGGCGATCATCTCCATGCACAGCTGGGTTTCACGGTAGGTAGGCCCGCCCGGCACGGTGGTGCCCACGCCGGGTGCGATCGCGCAGTCGAGGAAATCCACGTCGAAGCTGACGTGCAGGTGCGTGTTGGCGTCGATGCCGGCCAGCGCCTGCTGCATGGTGTGGCGCATGCCGTTCTCGTCGATGTAGCGCATGTCGAAAACGGCCAGCTGCAGTTCGTGCAGGCGGCGTTTCTCCTCGGCGTCGACGCTGCGGATGCCGATCTGCCGGATCGCGCTGGGCGTCACCGCCGGCACCTCGCCCGCCAACGCGATCAGCGGCTGCGGGCCGTGGCCGCACAGGCAGGCCACCGGCATGCCATGCATATTGCCGGTCGGGGTGGTGGTGCCGATATTGGCGTCGGCGTGCGCATCGAGCCACAGCACCATCAAGGTCTTGCCGGTGGCCCGGCAATGCCGTGCCACCGCGCTGATCGAGCCGATCGCCAGGCAGTGGTCGCCGCCCAGCAGCAGCGGCACGCGCCCGGCCTGCAGCACGCGCAGGCTGGCGTCGTGGACGGCGTGGTTCCATGCCACCACTTCGTCCAGGTGGCGCAGGCCGTCGCGCGGCGGCTGCCAGGGGTTGTCGGGGCCGGCGAGGTTGCCGGCGTCTTCGACGTCCAGGCCGGTGCGCACCAGCGCCGGCACCAGGCCGGCTACGCGCAGGGCCTCGGGGCCCATCGAAGCGCCGCGTGTGCTGGCCCCGACATCGGTGGGTGCGCCAATCAGCGTGACAGGTTTCATGGCGGGTGATCGTGAGTACGGACGTCATGCTGTTTGCAGGTTCCGTACCCGCGGGGTTCGCCCCGCCCCTTACCACACGCCGAAGAACACCCCCGCCTGCTTGTACACGTTGGTCTTGGCCGCGACTTCCTCGTTGGTCACGGTCACGCGCGGCTTGAGCGTGCAGAACCAGTCCAGCAGCCGCAGGCGCATGGCGCTGCGCACCGCCTCATGGCCGGGATCGCTGCCCAGGTCGAAGTACTCGTCCGGGTCGTTCCGCAGATCGAAGAGCTGCGGCCGGAAGCCCTGCCAATGCACGTACTTCCAGTGCGCATCGCGCACCATCCACGCGCGGCATTCGCCGGGATGGCGGCCCAGCGCCACGCGCGCGCCGCGGTAGGCGTAGTCCAGCTCCGACACGACAAAATCCCGCCAGCCACTGCCTCGCCCACGCGTCAGGTCGAGCAGCGAGCGGCCCTCGAGGCGGTGGTCGGCCGGCGGCAGCTCCAGCGCGTCCAGCACGGTAGGCACCACGTCGACCGCCGACACCATGTCCGCCTGCGCGGTGCCGCGCGTCGCATCGGCCTCGGGCGAAGGGTCGTAGACGATCAGCGGGACGTTCTGCACGGTGTCGTAGAACTGCTCCTTCTCGCCCAGCCAGTGGTCGCCGAGGAAGTCGCCATGGTCGGCGGTAAAGACGATCAGCGTGTCCTGCCAGCGGCCCAGGCGCTCCAGTTGCTCCCACAGCAGGCCCAGGCGGTCGTCGATCTGCTGGATCAGGCCCTGGTAGGCGGGGCGCACGGTGTCGGAGACCTCCTGTCGCATGAAGTTGGCGCATTCCTCCTGCGTGCGGTAGGCCGACAGCACCGGGTGCGGGTCTTCCAGTTCGGCCTCGTGGCGGCGCAGCGGCAGGCAGTCGTCGAGCTGGTAGGTGGCGTGGTACGGCGCGGGCGCCAGGTAGGGCCAGTGTGGCTTGACCAGCGACAGGTGCAGCACCCACGGCTCGTCGCCGCGCGCGCCGATGTACTGCATCGCCTGGTCGACGGTGTAGGCGGTCTCGGAATGCGGCTCGGCCACGCGTGCGGGCAGGCCGGCGTTGCGCATCTGCCAGCCGGAGACGATCTCGCCGTGCTCGTTCTCGGCGCTGATCACGTAGTCGGTCCACGGATCGGCGCTGTCGTAGCCTTGCCGGCGCAGCCACTCGGCATAGCCACTGCGCGGCTCGGCATGGTGGCCGTCATGGCGGTCGACCTCGGTGAAATGCCCGCTGCGCAGCAGCGTTTCCAGCTCGGTGCCGCCGTCCAGGTGCAGGCGCTTCAGGTTGGCATTGTCGGGCATCACATGGGTCTTGCCCGCCAGCGCCAGTGCGCGGCCGCTGTCCTTCAGGTATTCGCCCAGCGTGACTTCGCCGACCGACAGCGGCACGCGGTTCCAGGTGGCGCCGTGGCTGCTGACGTAGCGGCCGGTGTAGAAGCTCATGCGGCTGGGGCCGCAGACGCCGGAGGTGACGAAGGCGCGGTCGAAGCGCACGCCACGTGCGGCGAGTGCGTCGATATTGCGCGTGCGCAGCGTGGGGTGCCCGTAGCAACCGAGGTGGTCGCGACGCAACTGGTCGCACATGATGAAGAGGGTATTGCGGATCGCCATGGTCGGTCGCCGGCCTGGTTGCGGGTTAATCGCCGGTATAGCCGGAGGCCTTGACCACCGGCGCCCACCTGGCTGCATCCGCCTTCAGCACGCCAGCAAAGGCTTCGGCCGGGCCGGTGGCGGGTTCCAGCCCGAGTTTCAGGAACTTGTCGCGCACGTCTGGCGACTGCACCGCCTTGACGATGGCCGCGTTGAGCTTGTCCAGTACCGCGCGTGGCGTGCCTGCCGGCGCGAGCAGGCCGTAGCGGCCTTCGCCCTCGATGCCCTTGTAGCCGAGTTCGGTAAACGTCGGCACGTCCGGCAGTGCCACCGAGCGGTGCGTGCCCGAGGTCGCCAGCACGCGCACCTTCCCGGCGCGGTGCATCTCGGTCAGGTCGGCCAGCGTGTCGACCGAGGCCGGCACCTGCCCGCCGACCAGCGCGCTCATCAGCGGCGCCGAGCCGTTGAACGGCACGTGCAGCATCTCCACGCCGACCTGCTTGCCGATCATCAGCCCGAAGAAATGCGGGATGCTGCCGAGCGCCGGCGAGGCATAGGAGTTGTTCTGCGGACCGGCCTTCAGCCACGCCACGTAGTCCTTCAGCGTACGCGCCGGGCTGCCCGGACCGGTGGCCAGCGCCAGCTGGAAGTTGGCCGCCTGCGCCACCGGCGCGAAATCGCGCTGGATGTCGTAGTTCAGCTTGCGGTAGACCAGCGGGGCGATGGTCATCACCGCCGAATTGGCCACCACCAGCGTATTGCCGTCGGCCGGCTGCGTGCGCGCGTAGCCCATCACCAGCCGTCCGCCGGCGCCGGGCTTGTTCTCGATCACCACGGTCTGGTTCAGCGTCTCGCGCAGCTTGTCGCCGACCAGGCGCGCGGCCAGATCAGCGGTGCCGCCGGCCGGGTAGCCGACCAGGATGCGCAGCGGGCGCTCGGACTGGGCGCCGGCGGGGGCGGTCCAGGCAGCGGCCGCGGCCACCAGGCAGGCAAGCAGGCGGGGAAGGAAGGGGCGGGGGCTCACGATGTCTCCTGTTTATGTGCCGGCGGCCGGCATGGATGGCAAGCTAACACCCGCGCATATAATTGACAAAGTCAACCAATTTGGGGCGGGCATGGCGCAAGGACAAACGCAGGGCAGGGCAACCGATGGTGGCGTGCGCCTGCAGCGGCCGAAGCGGCTGGTCGACTTCATCAACTACCGGGTCTACCACCTGAACCGCGTCGCGCTGGGCGCGGCGGGGCTGCACCTGCGCGCCACGGCGGGCGTCACCCGGCGCGAATGGCGCATGATCGCGTTCCTTGGCGAGCAGCCGGGCACCCGGCTGACCGAGCTGGCCGCCAGCGCCGGCCTGGACAAGGTGCTGGCCAGCCGCGCCGTGCATGCGCTGGTCGAACGCGGGCTGGTGCGCCGCGACACACGCGCACAGGACCGGCGCGCGGCCGCCTTCACGCTCACGGAGGAAGGCGAGGCGGTCTACCGCACCGCCTTCAGGCAAGCCAGGAGCTTCAATACCAGGCTGGCCGCATGCCTGACGGCGGAAGAAGCGCGCGTGCTGTCGCGCTGCCTGGACAAGCTGCAGGCGCAAGCGCAGGCGATGCTGGCCGAGGCGCAGGCGCTGCCGCAGCCGGAAGACGCTGCGCCGGCGTGGCATCCGCTGCAGGTGTGGCGAGGAAACCGGGCGTAGCGCGGCGCTGGGCGAACGTGTTCATGCACGGCGAGGTGGATCTCGGCGACAACGCGCAGAGTTGCTACCTGGACAATCCGGACGATGTCAGCGTGCTGCGCCGCGGCGGCCCCCGGCGCTAGTCGCGCGTCAACACCCGGCCGCTCGCGAATGCCGCGCGCGGCATGAAGTATTTTTTACAAAGCAAAGGCGCGCCTGCCGCCGGAAAGGCCGGCGGGACTTGTGCGGGCGCCGTGGATCGGTTCTTGCATGGCAGGCAGTGCCGCAGCCGTGACAGGAGCGCGCCATGTCCGTCGCACTACGATCCTCGCTATGCCGATTCTTCATCGCCTGCTGCCTGGGTGTCGCCGCATGCGGCGGGGGCGGGGGAGACGGGGGCAGTGACAGCGCCAGCGGCACGGGCACGGGCACGGGCACGCTGACGCTCGCCATTTCCGGCCTGCCGTCCGGGACGTCGGCGGCCGTCACGGTATTGGGGCCCGGCGAGTTCCTCCAGACCGTGACCCAGTCGACCACGCTGTCCAACCTGGCTGCCGGCAGCTATACGGTCACTGCCGCCAGCGTGCTGACGAGCACCGCGCTCTACAAGCCGCAGCCGCCCTCGCAGAGCGTTGCGGTGAGCGCGGGCGCCGGTGCTTTGGCCAGCGTGGCCTACGGTGCGCCGGAAACGTTGCAGTTGTCGCTGACGCAGGTTGCCGGCGGGTTGTCCGCACCGATCTTCCTGACCGCGCCCGCCGGCGATTCGCGCCTGTTCGTGGTCGAGCGCGCCGGCCGCATCCGGATCGTGCGCAACGGCGCGCTGGTTGCCACGCCGTTCCTGGATATCGCTGCGCTGACGACCACCGATGGCGAGCGCGGGCTGCTGTCGATGGCGTTCGATCCCGGCTATGGGACCAACGGCCGCTTCTACGTCTATTACACCGACGCTAACGGTGCCATCACCATCGCCCGCTACAACGTGTCGGCCGCGAACCCGGATATCGCCGCGGCATCGGGCACCGTGCTACTGTCGATCCCGCATGGCACCTTTTCCAACCATAACGGCGGCCAGCTCGCGTTCGGCCCTGACGGCATGCTCTTTATCGGCACGGGTGACGGCGGCGGCGGCGGCGATCCGGCGGGCAACGCCCAGAACACGGGGACGCTGCTCGGCAAGATGCTGCGCATCGACGTCAGCGGCGCGTCCGGCTACGGCGTGCCCGCCGGCAATCCGTTCATCGGCCAGTCCGGCAGTCGCGGCGAAATCTGGGCCCTCGGCATGCGCAACCCGTGGCGGTTCTCGTTCGACGCCGGGCTGTTGTATATCGCCGATGTCGGCGAGGACGAGCGCGAGGAAGTTGACGTGGCGCCAGCCAGCAGCGCGGGCCTGAACTACGGCTGGAACCGGACCGAGGGCACCGCCTGCGTGGGTGCGGCCACGTGCGACAAGACCGGGCTGACCATGCCTGTCTTCGAATACAGCCATGACGCGGGCGTCTGTGCCATCGTCGGCGGCTATGTGTACCGGGGCAGTGCCAACCCGGCGCTGCATGGGCGGTATTTCTATTCCGACCTTTGCACGGGCAAGCTGCAGAGCTTCGTGTACCGCGATGGCGTTGCCGCCGAACAGGTCGACTGGAACGTGACCATCCCAGGTAGTGTGTTCTCCTTTGGCGTGGATGACGGGAAGGCGCTATACGTGCTGGCCGATCCGGGCACGTCGGCGACGAGCGGGCGGGTGTTTCGGATTGATGCGTCGGGCGCCACGCCGTGAAGCCTTTTGTGCGGCCAGGCAGGTTCCGCAGCCGGACTGGATGCGCCATGAATGGCGGCAGCCGCGGCGCAAGACCACGGGTGCAGCTCAGTCCAGGGTGGCGCCGGTCAGCTTGACCAGCGTCTCGTAGCGCTTCAGTTCGGTGTCCCAGAACCTGGAGAACTCCGCCGGCGTACCGGTCCGGACTTCGGCGCCGATATTGGCCAGTTGCTTCGGCAGTTCCCGGGAGGCGAGCGCGCTGTTGATGGCGGCGTTGACGCGGGCCACAACCGGCGCCGGGGTGCCTGCAGGCGCAGCGATGCCGTACCAGGCGTTCATCTGCATCCCCTTGATGCCGAGCTCGGCAAAGGTCGGTACCTCCGGGAACAGAGTTAGCCGCTTGTCCGCCGCGACGGCCAGCGCACGGAGCTTGCCGCCGCGGATGTAGGGCACGGCACCGGTGTCGAACATGTAGGAGAGCTGCCCGGCCATCACGTCCGAGATGGCGGGGCCGCTACCCTTGTACGGCACGTGGATCACGTCGATGCCGGCAATGGATTTGAACAGCTCACCGGCGAGATGGGCGGATGCGCCGACACCGCCGGAACCGTAGGAGAGTTTGCCGGGTTTGGCCTTGGCGATCTCGATGATGTCCCTGGGCGTCTTGAAGGGGGAGGCCGCCGGCACCACCAGGATGCTGGGAATCGCCGCCACGGCTGCCACCGGCGTGAAATCCTTGGCCGGCTCGAAGCCCGTGCGCTTGTAGAGGTGAGGGCTCGCAGCATTGGTGGAGCTGGTCGCCAGGTATAGCGTGTAGCCATCGGGCTTGCTGCGCACGAACTGCGCGGTGCCGATATTTCCGCCCGCGCCGGCGACGTTCTCCACATAGACGGTCTGGCCCAGTTGCGTGGTCAGCGCCTGCGCGACCAGGCGTCCGACCGCGTCGGCGGCACCGCCTGCGGGCCATGGCACGACGAAGCGGATGGCCTTGTCGGGGTAGGCCTGGGCGTGGGCGAGCGGCAATGCGACGGCGCACAGCGCGCCCATGGCGAGGCGAAGGAAGCCTTTACGATTCACTTGTGTCTCCATTGTTGTCGTGCTTCGGTGTTGCAGGTGCCCCCGTGCGTTGGCAGGTCCCGGCGCACGGCGGGAGTTGCATTACCGCAGCGTCGCCACGGCTCGCTTAAGGCGCTCGCACCCTTCTTCGATCACCTCCAGCGACGTCGCGAAGGAAAAGCGCAGGTAGGGCGAGAGGCCATATGCCGTGCCGTCGAGCACCGCCACGCCGGCCTTGTTCAGGAAGAACATCACCACGTCGAGGTCGGTTTCCAGGAACTTGCCGGTATCCGTCTGTTTGCCGAGCAGGCCCTTGACCGACGCGTAGAGATAGAAGGCGCCTGCTGACGGCGTGCAGGCAATTCCGGGGATCTCGTTCAACAGCGCCGCCATGCGATTGCGCCGTTGCTCGAAGATGCCGACCATCTCGCCGACGCACGCCTGGTCGCCCTCCAGCGCCACCACGGCGGCGGCCTGGGACACGGAACTGGTGCAGGTCGAGCTTTGCGACAGGATGGTGCTAATGGCCTTGACCAGTTCCCGCGGGCCGGCGCCATAGCCGACGCGCCAGCCGGTCATGGCATAGGCCTTGGACATGCCGTTGATCAGCAACGAGCGCTGCTTCAGCGCCGGCATCAGCGCCAGCGGGGAAACGGCGGTGCCGCCGTCATACACATAGGGCTCGTAGATCTCGTCGCTCATCACCCAGACGTGCGGATGGCGCTCCAGCACCACGCACAGGTCGCGCAGTTCCGCGGCCGTGTAGACCGCGCCGGTCGGGTTGTTGGGGCTGTTCAGGATCAGCCAGCGCGTGCGTGGCGTGATGGCGGCTTCCAGCGCGGCCGCGGTCAGCTTGAAGCCGACGTCGGCATCGCACCTGACGATGACGGGCGTGCCGCCGTTCATCGTGACCATGTCGGGATAGGAGACCCAGTACGGTGCGCTGATGATGACTTCGTTGCCGTCTTCCAACGATGCGGTCAGCGCGCTGAAGATCACCTGCTTGGCGCCGCAGCCCACCACGATCTCGTCCGCGCCGTAGTCCAGGCCGAGGGTACGGCCGAGTTTGGCGGCGATGGCGCGCCGCAGCACGGGGGTGCCAAGCGTGCTGGTGTACTTGGTCTCGCCGCGGGCGATGGCGGCGTTGGCCGCGGCGCCGATATGCGCGGGCGTCGGCAGGTCGGGCTCGCCGATGGTGAAGTCGAGCACGTTCTGGCCCTGGGCGCGCAGATCGTCGACCAGTGCCTTGGCGGCGATGCTGGGCGACGGCTTGATCAGGCCCATGCGGCTGCTGATGATGGATGGATGCATTTGTGAAGGTCCTTGCGTTGGCAGTTGATCGAGGGTTTCAGGCAAGGCCATGGCGCCTGAGCGTGTCCTGCAGGCCCAGCAGTTCGACCATGGTCGCGCCGCTCTCCAGGCGCTCGCGGATGGCGGCTTCCTTGCGCTCGCGCTCTTCGCTGGCCGCGATCACTTGTTCGACCTCTTCCTGGACCACGGCAACGACGCCGTCGCGGTCGCCCATGATGATGTCGCCGGGGCGCACGACCACGCCGCCGACGGTGACCGGAACATTGACCTTGCCCGGCTGGAACTTGTTGGTGCCCCTGATGCACAGCCCGCGGCAGAACACGGGGAAGCCCATGTCGACGATCGCGCTGGCATCCCGTACCGCGCCGTCGATGACGAGCCCGGCGATGCCGATCTTCTGCGCCGCCAGCGTCAGCAGGTCGCCCCACGGGCCGGCATCGACAAAGCCCTTGGCGTCAATGACCAGCACGTCGCCGCGCTTAGCCTTGGTCAGGGCGTAGTGGATCATCAGGTTGTCGCTGGGCCGGATATCGATGGTCAGGGCAGGGCCGACCACGCGCATCGACGGATCCAGCGGGGCGATGCGGGGATCGACGGCGCCGCGCTGGCCCTGGGCCTCGTGGATGGTGGCGGCGCCCAGGCGATTGAGCGTGTCGAGTTGCGATTGGGTGATTTCGGGCATGGTTGTCTCCGGGTAGTCGAGAGCGACCCTCCCTGCGGGAGGGCGTGGCAGGTTTAATCGTCCAGTGAGTTCAGTGAAAGCGTTCGAGCCGAAACGCCGCGAGTTCCAGCGGCGGCGGCACGTCACGGACCAGGCTCGACACGCACCGTGCGGTGATCGCCGAGGTCGTGAGGCCGCTATGGGCATGGCCAAAGGCATAGAACACGGACGGTGCGTGCCCGACGCGGCCGATCGCGGGCATGCCGTCCGGAAAGGACGGGCGCACGCCCATCCACGGCCTGGCGGCGGCGCCACGGATGCCGGGCAGGTATGCGCGGGCAAGCCGGAACAGCATGCTGGCGCGATCCATGTCCGGCTTCGCGTCGGCATGAGCAAACTCGGCGGTGCCGGCCAGCCTCAGTCCTTCGTCCATCGGCGTTGCAGCGAAGAAGGGTTCGCCAAATACGACCGGGCGGCGCAGCGAGATGCCGGCGTCCGGCAACATCAGGTGATAGCCGCGCTCCGCCGCCAGCGGTACCCGGTAGCCGAGCGCCGCCAGCAAAGGCCCCGACCGGTAGCCCGCTGCCACCACGACGCTCGCGGCGGAATGGGTTCCGGTTGCGGTGACCACTTCCGCACGACCCGGTGCCGCCTGGCGGACAGCGCGCACTTCATCGCGCAGGATCGCGCCGCCCAGCTCAACCAGCCGCCGGGCGTAGTGCTCACCCAGGCCACGCGGGTTGCTGCAGCGCCCGGCGTTCGGATAAAAGATGCCGCCGGCGATGTCCGGGCACAGCGCCGGCTCGAGTTCCCGAACGCTGGCGGCCGACACGCGCTCCGCGGCAAGGCCATAGCTGTTCCACACGGGCAGGGCGCGGCATTTCGCATCGAGGGCGGCTTCGCTTCGGAACGCGACCAGTCCGCCGTCACGGCTGACAAGATGCTGCGCCGATGCCTCCCGCGTCAGTTCGTCGAAAGCCGCGATGGCCTGGCCCGTGAGCGCTGCCATGTTCGACAGCACGGCTTGGTACGGTTGCGGCCGCAGCGCCGCCACGGCGCGCCACGCCCACGGCAACAGCCGCGGCGCATAACGCGGCTGCACGACCAGAGGACCGTCCTTGTCGAGCAGTAGCCGTGGCAGCCTGCGTAGCAGGTCCGGTGTCGCCGGCGGAAAGATGTTCGCTTCCGACAGGTAGCCGGCATTGCCGGACGAGACCCCCGACATTGGCGCGTTGTTGTCGGTGACGGTTACCTGATACCCATCCATGCGCAGCCGCAAGGCGATGGAGAGTCCGACGATCCCGGCGCCGACCACGATGGCGGAGCCCGGCGCGTTGTTGTGTTCCATGATCCGGGGCGTCCTCAATGCGAGCGCAGGTCAGACAGGAAGGCGCGCGCCCGCGGATGCTGAGGCGAGGCAAAGAAGTCGACCGGCGACGCTTCCTCCAGGATCGCGCCCTTGTCCATAAACCAGACGCGATCGGCGACTTCCCGCGCGAAGTTCATCTCGTGCGTGACGCAGACCATGGTCATGCCGTCCCTGGCCAGTCCCTTCATCACGTTCAGCACTTCGCCGACCATTTCCGGGTCGAGCGCGCTGGTCGGCTCGTCGAACAGCATCACCGGCGGGTCCATTGCCAGCGCCCGCGCAATCGCGACGCGCTGTTGCTGGCCCCCGGAGAGCTGCTGCGGGTAGGCCCCCGCCTTGTGTGCCAGTCCGACGCGCTCGAGCAGCGACATGGCCTTGCTCTTTGCCTCGCTCTTGCTCTTCGCCGCGACCTTGACCGGCGCCAGGCAGACGTTGTCGAGCGCGGACAGGTGCGGGAACAGGTTGAACTGTTGGAACACGAACCCGACGTGGCTGCGGAACTTGTTCAGGTTCAGCGCCGGCGAGTGGATGTCCTGGTTGTCGAGCCGGATGGTGCCGTTCTGGATTTCTTCCAGGCGGTTCACTGTGCGGATCAGCGTCGACTTGCCCGACCCCGAGGGGCCGCACACCACCACGACCTGGCCGCGGCCCACTTCAGCGGTCACGTCCACGAGGGCGTGATAGTCGCCATACCACTTATTGACTTTGGAGAACTGAATCATTTTGAATGCTCCGTACGGGTGCGGTCTTGCCGCTGGTCTTTCCACTCCTCCTGCGCGTGACGCGACGCTCCAGGGCGTGCGCCAGCTGGGTCAGGCAGAAGCAGACAGCGAAATAGGTCAGGGCCAGGATCAGGAAGACTTCGAACGGCCGCGTCAGCAGGTTGGTGTTCACCTGGTTGGCGGAGAAGGTCAGTTCCTGCACGCTGATGACATAGCCGAGCGAGGTCTCCTTGATGGTCGACACGAACTGGCTGACGATGCTCGGGATCATGTTGTAGAGCGCCTGCGGCAGGATCACCTTGGTCATGGTCTGCGCATGGCTCAGGCCGAGCGCGCGGGCCGCTTCGGTCTGGCCGCGCGGCAGTGCCTCGATGCCGGCCCGGATCACTTCGGAGAGATAGGCCGCCTCGTAGATCACCAGCGTGCACAGCAGCGTGGTGAAGCCCGTCACGCTCTGGCCAAGCAGGAGCGGCACCAGAAAGTAGCTCCAGAAGATCAGCATCACCAGCGGCACGCCGCGGACAATGTAGACCAGTACCGTGGCGGGCACCCGGAACACCTTCCAGGGCGAGACCCGCGCCACCGCCAGCACGATGCTGATCGGAAACGAGAGCACCAGTCCCAGCACGGACAGCAGCAGCGTCAGCGCCAGGCCGCCGAGCGGTCCGTTGGGGTACTGGCCGAGCAGCAGCAGATGCCAGTTGTCGCGAAGAATATCGATCATGGTTTATCTCGCCGGGATACGCGTGCGTTGCGCCATCGCCGCGCCGATCGCCATCAGGCCGAGGGACACCGCCAGGTAGAACGCCGTGGCCAGCATGTAGGCTTCGAAGGTGCGGAAGGTGTGGTTCTCGACTTCGCGCACGGCATAGGTCATCTCCGCCGCACCCACCGCCATCGCCAGGCTGGTGTTCTTGAACAGCAGCACGGTGTGGTTGATGAAGGGCGGCAGCGCGATGCGGAACGCCTGCGGCAGGATCACGTAGCGCATCGAACCCAGGTAGCTCAGGCCGAGCGAGCGCGACGCCTCGTGTTGCCCGTGCGGGATCGAACGCAACCCGCTGCGGATATCCTCGGAGAAGTAGGCGGCCATGCACAGCCCGATGGCGATGCCGGCGAAGATCATCTCGCCGCCGTTGGCGTTGGCCCAGTTCTGGGCCGCTTCGGGCAGCAGCGTCGGGATGCCGAAGTACCACAGCAGGATATGCACCAGCATCGGCACGTTCTGGTGGTAGGCGACGTAGCCGGCCACGAAGCGTTCGGCGATGGGGTTGCCCGAGACGCGCACGGTGGCGAGCACGGTGCCGAGCACGAAGGCGAGCGTCCAGCTCGAGATCGTGAGCCACGCGGTCAGCTGCAGGCCCTTGAGCAGCTGCTCGCCGTACGGCGCGGCAAGGATCGCGGTGAAGTTGAAGTGGGAAAGCATGGCTTGCTCCTGGAGCGGGGCCGAAATCAACAGATACGGCCCCGCCTTTGTGTTCTCAGCCCTTGATCGGCTGGATGCGGAATTCCCGCTTCATCTGGAACAAGGTCTTGGGCCCCAGCCACTTGTCGAAGATCTGCTGCGCTTCGCCGGACTTCTCCATGTCGGCCAGTGCGGTGTTGACGGCCTTCTCCAGTGCCGGCTCGCCCTTCTTGATGCCCAGCCCCCACGCTTCCTGCCCGAGGGCGGGCGTGATCACCTGGATGTTGCCGGACGGTCCCAGCTTGGCGATAAAGCGGCGCAGCATCGACTCCGACAGGCCGAAGCCGTCGACCTTGCCTTGCACCAGTGCCATGAACGCGGACGGGGCGTCGTCGTAGCTGACGAGCTGGGCCGACGGCAGTACCTTTTGTACGAAGTTCTGCGTGCTCGATCCCTTGATCGTGCTGATCCGCTTGCCGGCGAGGTCATCGCGCTGCCTGAACGCGCCACTGGCCTTGACCGCCAGCTTCTGCTCGCTGACGAAGTAGCTGTCGGAGAAGGCAATCTGCTCGGCGCGTGCCGACGTATAGCCGAGCACCGCAGCCAGGATGTCCACGCGGCCCTGGCTCAGCTCGGGGATGCGCGCTTCGAGCGATACCACTTTCAGCTCGGGCTTTACGCCCAGCGACTTGGCGATGGCCTTGCAGAAGTCGACGTCGTAGCCGGCCAGTTCGCGGGTGGACGGGTCCTGGAAGCCGAACGGCTCCAGGTTGCTGAGCACGCCGCAGACCAGCGTGCCCCGGGACTTGATGTCGGCCAGCTGGTCGGCGTGGGCAGGTGCGGCCATGGCCGCGGCACAGGCCAGTACGGCAAAGCTCGCTTTGATGATGGGCTTCATGGTTTCTCCAGGGGCAGTGGTCTGTGGGTCTTCGTCGTCAGTGGCGCAGGTCCGATTGCGCACCGTGAAAACGATTCTTGCAGATGGATATAATTAGTTAAAGCGACATTTTCAGGCGCTATCTCATTCAAAATTGTGACGAAAGGATGGGGTTACCCCTAAGGCCATGACGACGATCAAGCAACTGGAAGCCCTGGCTGCGATCGCGGAGACAGGGTCGGTGGATGCGGCGGCGCGGCGCCTCGGTGTGGTCCATTCGGCGGTGTCCCGGCATATCCGCGACTTCGAAGACGACTTCGGCTATCCGCTGCTGGATCGCGCCGGACGCACGGTGCGGCTGACGGTGGAAGGGGTTGAAGTGCTCAACCGAGCCAAAGCCGTGCTGATGCAGCGGGACCTGCTGCTGGAGCGGATCGCCAGCAAGGAGGTGCTGACCCGCAAGCTGCGCCTCGGCGTGACCGAGCTGACCGCGCTGACCTGGCTGCCGCGGCTGCTTGAGGCAATCCAGGCGGCGTATCCGCGCGTCACGATCGAGCCGGAAGTCGACTACAGCGTGCATTTGCGCGAGCGGCTGCAGGCCGGACAACTCGACCTCGCCATCCTTCCCGACGCGTTTGCCACCACGGGCTATGTGAAGGACAAGCTGGCCGAGGTACAGAACGAGTGGTTCTGCACGCCGGGCTTGCGACCTGGAACGGGCCGCATGCCCTTGTCCCGGATAAGCGAATACACCTTGCTTACGCAAGGCAACCTGTCGGGCTCCGGCATCCTGATCGGTGAATGGTTGCGACGGCACGGCGTGGTGCCGCGCAATACCATCTCAAGCAACAGCCTGGTCGCGCTGGTCGGCATTGCCGCCTCCGGGCTTGGCGTGGCGTACCTGCCCCGCTCGGTGATCCGGAACCTGCTGGAGTCAGGGCAGCTGGTGGAACTGAACGTCACGCCGAAGCTGCCGCGCGTGCGCTACGTGACGTTGATTCGCTCCGATGTGGCGATGCCATTCCTGCGCAGCGTGGTCGAACTCGCGCGCAGCACTTGCGACTTCGAGCATTCCTATCAAGCACCGGCGACGGACATACGAGAGTGAGAGGGGTTGCATGATCACCATCAAGCAAGTGGAAGCGTTTTACTGGGTCGCCAAACTGGGCACCGTGCAACGGGCCGCGTCCAAGCTTCACGTCACCCAATCCGCTGCGACCAAGCGTTTGCAGGAACTGGAGCGTATCTCGGCGGCGCCGCTGTTCGACAGCTCGGGCAGGAAAGCCGCGCTGACGCCGAAAGGACAGGAACTGCTCGAGCTGTGCGAGAGTTTCCTGGCGGCATCCGCGCGCCTGGAGGAGGTCAAGGCGTCCGCGAAGCACGTTGCGCGCGTCCTGCACATCGGCATTACGGAACTCGTTGCGCTGACGTGGTTCCCGAGCCTGGTGCGAAGGCTCAATGGCGTGTATCCGCAGGTCACGCTGCAGCCGGACGTCGACCTGTCCGCCTCGCTGCGCGACAAGGTGCTGGACGGGCGACTGGATCTGGCGGTGCTGCCCGAAGCCTATATCGTGCCGGCCATGGCATCGGTCAGGCTGCAATCGGTGCCGTTCGGGTGGATTTGTCCGAGCGGCGCTTTCGAGGGCAATGCGGTCGTCTCGCTGCAGGACCTCGCGGCACTGCCGCTGATCGAGCAGGACGCGGGCTCCGGCCTTACGGCACTTTGCGAGACCTTGTTTGCGCAGGCTGGTATCCAGCCCCATCGCGTGTCAGGCAGCAACAGCCTGGTCGCGCTCGCCGGGCTCGTAGAAGCCGGCATGGGGGTGAGCTGCGTGCCTTTGCACTTGTTCGAACAGGAGATCAGGCAGAAGCGCCTGCAGCACGTGCGCACCGACCCGCCTGCGCCGGGCATTACCTACTTTGCCGTGTTCCTGAAGCAACACCAGGCGGCACTCGGTTATGCCGTTGCGGACATTGCCCGGCAGTGCTGCGATTTTGGTGCGAGGCACAGGCAGACAAGGCGCCGGGGCGCGCCGTAGTGGGTCTCTCAGAATTCAGTCTGGGAGAATCGCTGCAGTCCACGTGACGGAATTCGAAGCGTGGCGGCCGGCGTTCGGCAACGAAGGCGAGAGCCTGGTGCAGCTCGCCCGCAAGCATGCGCCCGGGGTGACCATCATCGCCAACGGCAACCTCCATGACCCTGCGCGCGCCATCGAGGTCATGCAGGACGGTGCCGATATCGTTGCGCTCGGGCGCGGCGCGCTGAGCAATCCGGACTGGCCGCACCGGGTGCGGCAGCGGAGTGCGCTGGCTGAGTTCGACCGCGCCGTGCTTGCGCCGATTGCGGATATCAAGGCTTCGGAAATCGCCGCGTGATCGCGCACTAGACGTCAGCCGTATGAAAGGCTGGCAGGACTTCCGCCGCTACCTCCTCGATCACCTCGCGGGGAGGCCTGCCGGAAGCCGGCAGGTTGAGCAGCACGTGATGCGTTCCGCCGTCACGCATGTCCTGCAACAGGCTGACCAGACCATGCCGGCCGACGCTGTATCCAAGCGGTACCGGCGTTGCCGGCGCATTCGGGTTCGCGCTGAGGTCCAGGCGCATGGCAACGCCGAAGGCACGGAACGCATCCGGCGCGGCACGCTCTACCGCCGCTCTCCACATGCTGTGCCGTGCGCGCTGGGCTTCGGCTTCCCGATGGTAGGTAATCCAGCCGCTCGCATGCCGGGCGATCCAGTCAACGCTCTGGCCGCCTGAGCCTACCGCGAGCATTGGGATGCTGTCAGGCAGCGTGGGCAATAGGAATAACGCTGGCGCATCCTGTGCAGCCAGGTCCGGGACGACGCGGGAGGGCAGGGTGACGGCAGCGGCAACGGTCTCCCAGTTGCGCCGGTACAATTCGCGCCGTTCGTCCGTGTCCTTGCCGAAGGCGGCGTACTCGGGAGGCCGATCGCCCGATCCCAGCCCGAGCATGAATCGCTGCTGCGACAGCACGCTGGTGGAGATGGCGCCTTTTGCGATATGCAACGGATGCCGGAGCGTCAGGACGATGGCGCCGCTTACCAGCGCAATTTGCCCGGTCCTGGCTGCCAGCGCGCCAAGAAAGACCCAGGGATCGAGGTGCCCGACCGGGTCGGGATAGTCCGCGCTGTTGAGCGGCACGTCGCGGATCCACAGCGCGCGATATCCCAGGGAGTCTGCCAGGGCCGCCAGCGCAAGTTGCTCGCCGAAGTCGACCACCGTCTCGCCGGCCCTGAGCATGGGCAATACCAGTCCCACCGACAGTTCCTTGTCGCGGAAGACGCGGTGGAACGTACTTGTCTGCCCGGACGGTTTGCCTTCCATCCTGGACTCCTTCTACGCGGCGCGGAGCAAGACTAACATGCTAGCACGGGACCAGGCTCGCGCAGAGGAGGTGGACGGACATGGCGAAGACTTGCGCGGTGACGCGCCTCGCGTGCGTATCAGAGACTTTCTCCGGCCCTGAGCACACCTGCTGCCTGCAGCGATGCGTCCAGCCACGATGGGCGTAGCGCCTTGCCGGAGCGGATGCCGTCGATGCGGCTACGTTCGGCGGCGACTTTGTCGGCTGCCTTGGCGAGCAGGGCAGCGACGTGCTCGCGTTGGACCACGACGACACCGTCCGCATCACCGATAACTAGATCGCCCGGATGGACCGTTACGCCCCCGCACTGGATCGGGTGGTTCACCCGGCCCGGCACGAGCTTGGTCGGTCCGTTCGGATTGGTGCCCACCGAATACATCGGGAACCCTAGTTCGCGGATCTCTTCGGCATCGCGGGCCGCGGCATCCAGGACGACGGCAGCCACGCCGATCGCCTTGCATTGGTTGGCCATGATGGCACCCATCAATGCGCAGGACTGGTCGCCCTTGCCGTCCACCACAATGACATCGCCCGGCCGGGCAATAGCCATTGCGGCATGGATCATCAGGTTGTCACCGGGCCGCACTTCGACCGTGAGCGCCGGGCCGCAGAACCGGCTGCGGCTGTCCAGCGGCGCGATGCGGCCATGCATGCCACCTCTGCGGCCGGCGACATCGGCCAGGATGGAGGATGCGAACCGGGAAGCCTGCGCGACCAGCTCCGGCGAGACCCGCTCAAAGTCACGCTGGATATCGCTCGCTTTGTCTTTCGTTTCCATGCCTGACCTCTCAGTTCAGCGTAACGTTGGCTTCCTTGATGACCCCCGACCACTTGCGCTTGTCAGTGACCAGGAACTCTCGGAACTTCTCTGAAGAGCTGCCCACCACCTCCATGCCGTCCTGGCTCAGGCGCTGTGCAATATCCGGCTGGTGCAGGACTTGCTGGATTTCGCGTTGCAGGCGGGCTATCACGTTGGAGGGCGTGCCTTTCGCCGCGCACAGGCCGGTCCATGCCACCGGGTCGAAGCCGGGGACACCCGCCTCAGCGAACGTGGGGACATCAGGCAGCGATTTCAGCCGCTGCGTGGCGGCCACCCCAAGGACCCGCAGCTTGCCGGATTTTGCATAGGGCAGGGAACTGATCGGCTGGTCGAAAATCAGGGAAACCTGACCGCCCAGCAGGTCTGTCATGGCTTGCCCGGTGCCCTTGTATGGGACGTGGACGATGTTGATGCCCGCGCGCAGCTTCAGCATTTCCCCCGCGAGATGGCCTGCGGTGCCATTGCCCGACGAAGCGAAGTTCACTTTCCCGGGGTTGGCCTTTGCATACGCGACCAGCTCCTTGACGTTGTGCACGGGAAGGGACGCATTGACGAGGGCGATGTATGGCGTATTGGCGATCAGGGAAACGGGGATGATGTCCGTCTGCGGGTCATAGGTCATCTTCTGCAGGAAGGGCTGGATCGACAGCATGCCCGTGGTGCAGATCATCAGGGTATGGCCATCCGCCGGCGCTTTCAGCATGGTGTCGGCAGCAATGTTGCCGCCTGCGCCTGGCCTGTTGTCGATCAGGACTTGCTTGCCCAACGCTTCGGCCAGCTTGGGGGCGATCAACCGGGCCACAATATCGTTCGATCCGCCTGGAGAAAAGCCCACAAGGATTCGAACCGGTTTGGACGGATACGGCTCTTCGCAATGCGCGGCAGTGGCAAGCAGCGACAGGCTTGCCGCTACGATTCGCAGGGCGCTCGGGGAGCACAGACGCTTCAGCAGTGAGTTCATGGCGGGGGCGGGAAGTGGGATTTGCGGAAGGACTTATCGGATCAGTGCTGCAGCGGCTGCGTCGATTCGGCGCGCGCCTTCGGCCAGTTGGTCCATGCTGGTGGCGAATGACAGCCGGAAGTGGGCATCGACGCCGTAGGCGGATCCCTGGAGGACTGCGAGGTCCTGCGATTCCAGCACCCAGGAAACCCAGTCGTCGCTGTTGCGGATCACTCGCCCGTCTGGCGTGCGCGAGCCGAAGAGTCCTTCGCACGAGGCAAAGACATAGAACGCGCCTGCAGGCGCTTCACAGGCAATGCCGTCGATCTTGCCCAAGGCCGCGACCACCGCATCCCGGCGCGCCCGGAACATGTCCCGGTTGGCGGAGATAAAGTCCTGGGGCCCTTCGAGAGCTGCGACTGCGGCGGCCTGGGCGACGGCGTTCGCGCCGGAAGTGCTCTGGGACTGCAGCTTGACCATTGCCTTGACCAGTGCGGCGGGGCCACCGGCGTACCCGATCCGCCAGCCCGTCATGGCATAGGCTTTTGACACGCCGTTGATGGTGAGCGTGCGATCCTTCAGTGCGGGCGCGGCCTGCGCCATCGTGACAAAGCCGGCCTCGTCATACATCAGGTGCTCATAGATGTCGTCCGTCATGACCCAGACATGGGGATGACGCTCCAGCACGGCGGCGAGCGCGACCAGTTCTTCGCGGGAGTATGCGGCGCCGCTCGGGTTGTTCGGTGAATTCAGGATCAGCCAGCGGGTCCGCGGTGAGATGGCGCGTTCGAGCGCCTCCGGCGTCAGCTTGAAGCCGTTCTCCGCCTTGCAAGGCGCGAACACCGGGACGCCGCCTGCGAACAGCGTGATATCCGGATACGAAACCCAGTACGGTGCGGGAACAATGACCTCGTCGCCTTGCTGCACGGTGCAGAGGATCGCGTTGAAAATCACTTGCTTGGCGCCGGTGCTGATGATGATCTCATTGGTGCTGTAGCTCAGCCCGTTTTCACGCTTGAACTTGCGCGCGACAGCCTCGCGCAGATCGGCGGTACCGCCTACGTCGGTATAGCGTGTCTTGCCTGCGACCATCGCTTCCCAGGCGGCTTCCCGGATATGCAGCGGTGTTTCGAAGTCGGGCTCCCCCGCCGTCAGGCCAATGACGTCGCGGCCGGCGGCGCGCAGCTCGCGCACACGTTGGCCTGCCATGGAGCTCGGGGAAGGCTTGATTCTGTTGAGGCGGTCGGTGAGAGGAAGCATGGATACTCGCGCGGGGCTGAACTTGCGAAAAAGTATCTGCTATCGATCTCTGTCCAACAAACGAGGAATTAGATGACGGAGGTATTCCTTTTTTTCTTGGGCTGCGGCCTGCGGATGCGAGAATAGGGCAGGTCGATCCAGCCCCCATCCACCATCATGAATGTGACGTTCAAGCAGCTCGAGGCGTTTTACTTCAGCGTAACGCTCGCCTCATTCAGCGCTGCGGCCACCAAGCTCCATACCACGCAGTCCGCCATGTCGAAGCGGATCAACGAACTCGAACAGGCGTTGCGCGTGCAGCTGGTCCATCGCATGCCCAAAGGCCTGGTACCAACCCACGCGGGTTCGCGGCTGTTGATCCTTGCGCAGGACGCGATGCGCCTCAGGGAGAGGATCGCGGCCGAGGTGGGGCAGGCGGACGAGGTCGCGGGGACGTACCGCATCGGCGTCACCGAGCTGATTGCCCTGACCTGGCTGACCGAACTGATACGGGAACTCAAGCGCAGGTATCCGGCGCTGCAGGTTGAGCCGGTCGTGGACGCCGGCATGAACCTGTTCGATGACCTGGAGGCCAACAAAATCGATCTGGCCATCCTGCCCGGGACGTTCTGGGGCGATGCCTACAAGACCGTCGAGGTGGGGCGCGTGGAGGACTTGTGGATGGCAAGCCCGCGGCTGGCATTGCCGGACAGGCCACTGCAGCCGGAGGAATTTGCCGACTATCCCGTCCTGGAACAGGCCGCCGGCTCAGCCAAGAATACCTACTACGGCCCATGGCGCCGCGAACATGGATTCCGGTTCAGGAAGGTCTTTTCGACCAACAGCCTGACCGTGCTCAGGGAGCTGACCATCGAAGGCCTTGGCATCAGCCAGCTGGCTCTCGACTACTTCGCCCCGGATATTGAAAGAGGCCTGCTGCGCGTCGTGCCAAGCGAGCCGATGCCCCCGCCGCTGGTGTACTCGGCGGTGTTCCGCAACGACGCCTTCACCCGCGCGCTCGATGTGATCGCAGAGGTCAGCCAGCGTGTCTGCGATTTCCGGCGCGGCCCACACGATCTCGCGGCTGCCGCTAGCTGAGCCGTGCCGGCGCTCCGCGGGCTGGCCGCGGCCGGGCCTGGGCCTCGCGCCGCCGGCCTGCGTTCGGCCCAGCCGTATGACCCATTCGATAAATCCGGATTCCCTCCGGTGCCGTTATCCCGCACTCTAGTCTCCGTTTGATAAACCGACCGGCGCGACAAGCAAGCACGCGCCGGCGACATGGAGACGGTGATATGGGCGTTCAAGCGGGTAAGGCCATGCTGGCCGGTATGAAGTGGATCACGGGCGGGGCGCTCGGACTGGCGTTTTCCGCGGGGGCGCTGGCGGCAGACGCTTATCCGTCCAAGCCGATTACGCTGGTGGTGCCGTTCTCGGCCGGCGGCCCGACCGATGTGGTGTCGCGGGCGCTTGGGCAGGCCATGTCGAAGGAGCTGGGGCAGAGCGTTGTCGTGGAAAACAAACTCGGCGCCGGCGGCACGGTGGCGGCCGCATTCGTGGCGCGGGCGCAGCCGGATGGCTACACCATCCTGATCCACCACAATGGCATGGCGACGGCGCCGGCGCTGTACAAGAAGCTCTCCTACAGCCCGCTTAAGGATTTCGAGTACATCGGGCAGGTGGCGGATGTGCCGATGACGCTGCTGGGCCGCAAGGACCTGCCGCCGGCAAACGCGGCGGAGCTGATCAAGTACGTGTCGCAGAACAAGGAGAAGGTCTCGCTGGCCAATGCCGGCCTTGGCGCGGTTTCGCAGCTATGCGGCCTGCTGTTCGAGGAGGCAGTCAAAGTCAAGATGACCTCCGTTCCCTACCAGGGCACCGGCCCCGCGCTGACGGCATTGCTGGGTGGGCAGGTGGACCTGTTGTGCGACCAGACCACCTCGACGCTGTCGCATATCAACGCCAATCGCGTCAAGCTGTATGGCGTGACGACGCCTAGCCGCATCAAGGCGCTGCCCAATGCGCCGACGCTGCAGGAAGGCGGCCTGAAGGGCTTCTCGATGAAGGTCTGGCACGGGATCTATGCGCCCAAGGGCACGCCGCCCGCGGTCACCGCCAGGCTGACCAAGGCGCTGCAGCAGGCATTGAAGGATCCTGCCGTGGCCAAGCGGCTTGACGACCTGGGTGCGGAGGTCGTGCCGGTAGACAAGCAGACGCCGGAGGGGCTGCGGACCTGGCTCAAGGCGGAAAGCGACAAGTGGCAGCCGCTGCTGAAGACCATGAAGGTGGAGGCCGACTGACATCCTGCAGCCGGTAGCGCGCCAGCGCTTCCGTTCCGTTGGACCTTGAATGTACGCCGCGCGGCGATGGCTGCGCGGCGTACTTGCGTTTACGCGGCGATTTCTTCGGCGCGGAGCTTCGGGTTAACACCGCAGTAGTAGCCCCAGGCATGCCACCCCTTGATAGCAGCAGCGGAATTTTCTATTTCACCGTCGCCACGGTTGCTCGCTACCATCGTTTCAAAGGGTGTCGCCGCGCAATGCGCCATCCAACCAAAACTATCTACCTGGAAGAGACATGAAACGCTTGCTTGCTCAAGTGGGGATCGGTGCGCTCATTTCGTTCAGCGCGCACGCCCAGGCTGCCTATCCCGACCATCCCGTCCGGCTGGTCGTAGGCTTCGCCGCCGGCGGCAGCACCGACGTGGTGGCGCGCATCGTGGCGAACAAGCTCGGCGCCTTGCTCGGGCAGTCGGTCGTGGTGGAAAACAAGGCAGGGGCCGGTGGCACCATCGCGACTGACGTGGTCGCGAAAAGCCCGGCGGACGGCTACACGCTGTTGTTCGGCACCAGCTCGCACGCCATCAACGCCACGCTCTACAAGAAGCTGCCGTACGACCCGGTCAACGCGCTCGTGCCCGTCTGCGTAGTCGCGGCGGTGCCGATGGTGCTGGCGGTCAATCCCTCGGTCAAGGCGAACACGGCGAAGGAGCTGGTCGAAGACATCAAGAAGAATCCGGGCAAGTACAGCTACGGCTCTGCCGGCAAGGGGAGCGCCGTCCATATGGCGGTCGAGCTGCTGCGGTACCAGGAGCACCTGAGCCTCACTCATGTACCGTTCCGCGGCGCCAGCCAGGCGATCCAGTCGGTGATTTCGGGCGATATCCAGCTCATCACCGATGCGGTGTCGACGGCCGCGCCGATGATCCAGTCCGGTCGCCTGAAGGCGCTCGCGGTAACGACGGCAACGCGCTCCAGCGTGCTGCCCAACGTGCCGACGATGAAGGAAGCGGGCTACGCCAACTATGAAACGTCGCTGTGGAACATGGTGATGGTGCCAAAGGGTACGCCGGCCCCAATCATCGAGAAGCTGAGCACCGCCTTGCAGGCGGTGGTCAAGGATCCCGAGGTGCGTCAGCGCATGGAGAAGATCGGCGTGCAGCCGATCATGGATTCCAGTCCGGACAAGGCAGCCAGGTTTGTCCAGGCGGAGACGCGCCGCTGGGCAGAAGTCATCAAGGCCGGGAACATCGAGCTTGACTGACGTGGCGCCGCCGCTGCGTCAGTCGCTGACCCAGGTGGCGCCCGGCCATGCCCCGTCGACCACCAGCCGCTTCATCAGCGCGACCAGCTCCTCGGAAACGAAGCCGGCCGCCGGTGTCGGCCGCCGCGTGGCGGCGTGCGCGAGCACGATGCGGCGCGAGAGCTTGGGCGAGACGATCGGGGCGCCGGCAAGGATGCCGTCTTCCATTTCCTCGGACACCGCGGAGCTGGGCAGCACGGTGTGGCCGAAGCCCTTTGCCACCAGGTTCTTCTGCACGGCCAGGGAGTTGGTCTCGACCGCGATCGTGGGGCTGAAGCCGGCGACCGCGCAGGCATGCTCGACCACGCTGCGCAACCCGTGCGGAGCGTTGGGCAGGATCAGCGGCAGGTCGCGGAAGCGCTCGACGGTTTGCTCCTCGCCTGGCGCAAGCGTGCCTGCCGGTCCCACCAGGTAGAGCTGTTCATCGAGCAGTGCTTCGACCTGCAGGCCGGGAGAGCTCTTGGTGTCGTAGAGCAGGGCGACCTCGACGTCGCCGGCCTCGAGCCACTGGAGCAGGTTTCCTGCGTAGCCCACGTTGATGCGCACCACCAGTTGCGGATGCCTGGCTTTGACTGTGGCAACCAGCTCCGCTGCCAATAACTCACAAGTGCTGGGGAGAAGCCCAATGACGGCCGTGCCAGTAATCGCGCCCCGCGCCGGAATGATCTCTGCCTTGGCGCGGTCGAGTTCCTGCAGCGCCCTGCGGCCGTATTCGACCAGCGTCCGGCCGGCCTCGGTCAGGACCATCCCGTGGCGCTCGCGCTCGAACAGTTCGACACCTAGTTCCTCCTCGAGCAGGCGCACGTGCCTGGAAACCGCCGGCTGCACGATGCGCAGCAGCTCGGCCGCCTTGGTGGCACTGCCGGTCTCGGCGATGGCTAACAGGGCGCGAAGCTGCTTGATGTCCATATCTCTGAAGGCTCCAGGCCGGCATTCAACTTTGTGATTGCAGGCATCAATTAATTGTATTTCATATCGCTAGCTAGTCAACTCTATGATAGCAAACGTTGTCCCCCTTTCCTCTACTTGCGACCATGACGACTAACAACTCTGAGCCCCTTGCCTGGCAAGAGGACATCTTCCAGGCCCTCAAACAAAACGGCGTGCGCCAGGTGGCCTACGTGCCCGACGCCGGCCACTCGCACGTCATCCGACGCGCCAAGGCCGACCCGGAAATCCGCGACGTGGTGCTGACCACCGAAGAAGAAGGCGTGGGCGTCGTCAGCGGCGCCTGGCTGGGCGGAGACCGCGCCGTGCTGCTGATGCAGAGCAGCGGTGTCGGCAACTGCGTGAACATGTTCTCGCTGCTGGAGAGCTGCCAGTTCCCATTCTTCACCCTCGTGACCATGCGCGGCGAGTACGCTGAGTTCAATCCCTGGCAGAACCCGATGGGCCTGGCCACCCAGCGCGCGCTGGAGCTGATGGGCATCACGGTCTATCGCGTGAACTCGCCGGATGAAGCCGCCGAGCTGGTCGACGCCGGCCTGGTTTCCGCCTTCGACGCTGGCAACCGCGTTGCCGTTCTCCTGTCCCAGAGCCTTATCGGCCGTAAAAAGTGGATGCGCTGATCCTATGACTACCTCTACCTCCAAGCCCGCCAATCCCGGCCTTGACCGCCGCAACTTCGTTGCCGAACTGCTGAAGCAATTTCCTGACGCGCTCGTGGTATCGGGCCTCGGTTCGCCTTCATACGATGTGTTTGCCGCCGGCGACCGTCCCGGCAATTTCTACCTGTGGGGCGCGATGGGCGGCTCCACCTCGCTGGCGCTCGGCCTTGCCATCGCGCAGCCCGAGAAAACCGTGATCGCCATCACCGGTGACGGCGAGCAGCTGATGGGCATCGGAAGCCTGGCGACGGCAGCGGCGCAGCAGCAGAAGAACCTGAATATCGTGATTCTCGATAACGGCCACTTCGGCGAGACCGGTATGCAGCAGAGCCACACCAGCCTCGGCACCAACCTGGCCCAGGTGGCGAAGGCTGTCGGCGTGCCGACGACGCTCGAAATTTCCGATATCGATGAGCTGGGCAAGCTCGCGCAAGTCATCAAGCAGGCCGACGGCATGACCGTGGCGCAGGTCTATATCTCGACCGACGAGCCGCAGCGGGCGCTGCCGCCGCGCGATGGCACCTTCGTCAAGAACCGTTTCCGCGAGCATCTCGGCTTCGCGCCGTTCTAGCCTGCCAACCCGAACCCGGAAAGCACTGCGCCATGAAGCAGTATCAAATGTTCATCGACGGCACCTTCGTGAATGCGAGCGATGGCCGCTGGTTTGAAACCCAGAACCCCTATACTGGAAAGACCTGGGCCGAAGTGGCCCGCGGCACCGAAGCGGATGTCGACCGCGCAGTGCAGGCGGCCGACGTGGCGTTCCGCTCCGGCCCGTGGTCAGAGATGACGGCGACGCAGCGTGGCGCGCTGCTGCGCAAGCTCGGCGACCTGATTGCCCGGGATGCCGAGCGGCTGGCCGAGTTCGAGGTGCAGGACAACGGCAAGCTGCTGGCGGAGATGGGCGCGCAGCTCAAGTACCTGCCGCAGTGGTTCTATTACTTCGGGGGCCTGGCCGACAAGATTGAAGGCACGGTCATTCCCCTGGACAAGAAGGGCTACTTCAACTACACGCGGCGCGAGCCGCTGGGCGTAGTGGCGGCCATCACGCCGTGGAACTCGCCGCTGATGCTGCTGGCGTGGAAGATCGCGCCCGCCCTGGCCGCGGGATGTACCGTGGTGGTGAAGCCGTCGGAGTTCACCTCCGTGTCGGCGCTTGAGCTTGCGCTGCTGTTCGAGGAAGCAGGCTTTCCCGCGGGCGTCTTCAACGTCGTGACCGGGTTTGGCGCGGAGGTGGGCTCGCCGCTGGTGACCCATCCGCTGGTCAAGAAGGTGACCTTTACCGGTTCCGATGCCACCGGGCGCGTGATCAACCAGCAATGTGCGGCGCAGTTCAAGCACGTGAGCCTGGAGCTCGGCGGCAAGTCGCCGAACATCGTCTTCAACGATGCGAACCTGGATGACGCGGTCAACGGCGCAGTCTCCGGCATCTTCGCTGCGAGCGGCCAGACCTGCATCGCCGGTTCACGGCTGCTGCTGCAGGAAGATATCCACGATGTCTTTGTCGGGAAGCTGCTGGCACTTGCCAGCACGGCAAAGCTGGGCAACCCGATGAATGCCTCCACGCAGGTGGGGCCCATCACGACGCCGGCGCAGTATGAAAAGGTGCTGTCGTATATCAAGATCGCACAGGATGAAGGCGCGGAACTGCTGCTCGGCGGTAAGCCGGCGTCCTGCGGCGAGGGATGGTTTGTCGAGCCGACCATCTTCGCCAGGGTCTCGCCCGGGATGCGCATCGCGCAGGAGGAGGTCTTCGGGCCGGTGCTGTCCATCCTGAAGTTCCGGGACGAAGCCGAAGCCATCGCGATTGCCAACGACAGTTGCTACGGGCTCGGCGCCGGGGTCTGGACCTCCGATATCGGCCGGGCCTTCCGCATGTCGGAGAAGATCCAGGCGGGCACAGTCTGGGTGAACACCTATCGCGCCGTCAGCTTCATGTCGCCGTTCGGCGGCTACAAGGACTCGGGCCTCGGCCGGGAAAACGGCATCGCCGCCATCGAGTCGTACCTGCAGACCAAGAGTGTGTGGATCAACACGGGGGTCGCCACCGGCAATCCGTTCACCATCCGCTGATTCCTGTTTTTCCCAAGCCTCATCGCCTGCAGCACGTGCTGCAGGGGAGGGGACCGTTTTGCCCACAAATACAAAGAGGAGACGCAAATGCGCAAGATCACAGCAGTCGCGATGGCTGCACTCACGCTGTCCGTGACCGCAACCAGTGCTTTCGCGGACCAGCTGGCGGACATCAGGCAGCGTGGTTCGCTGGTTTGCGGCGTGCTCGGCACCGTGGAGCCCTTCAGCTTCAGCAATCCGCAGACTCGCGAGGTGCAGGGCTATGACGTCGACTTCTGCAATGCCATCGCCAGGAGCCTAGGCGTCAAGCTCGAACTCAAGCAGATCGCCGTGGCCGCTCGCATTCCCGAGCTGCAGCAGGGGCGCGTCGACATCCTCGCGGCCGCGCTGGGCTGGACGCCCGAGCGGGCCCAGCAGATCGCCTACAGCGACCAGTATTACGTCAGCCTGACCAAGGTTGCAGTGAAGCGCTCCGAAGGCTTCAAGTCCGTCGCCGACCTCGCCGGCAAGCGCGTCAGTGCCAACAAGGGCTCCACCTCCGAGACTGCCGTGAAAAAGGCAGTGCCGACGGCGAGCACGGTGACATTCCAGGACGCCCCCACCGCCTTCCTGGCGCTGCAGCAGGGCCGCGTCGAGGGGCTCGCACTCGGCGAGATGATGCTGGTCAAGTTCAAGCTGCAGTCCGACCCCTCCACGCCGATCGAAATTCTCGAGCCTCCGGTCATGCACGAGCAATGGGGACTGGGCATGCGCAAGGGCGAGAGCGCCTTCATCACCCACGTCAATGGCGTGCTCCAGTCGATGGAGAAGTCCGGCGAAGCCTCGAAGATCTTCGACAAGTGGCTGGGCAGTAGCACCGCGTACAAGTTGCGACGTGACTTCAAGGTAGAGCAGATCAAGGGTTGATCCCGGGCGGGCCGGCTCGGTGCCGGCCCTTTTTTTGTCGACCTACTTTGTACGCGCATGAACCTGGATTTCTCAATTCTGTTGCAAGGCGAGTACCCCCGCCTGATCGCCGGCGGCCTAGTGACGATGCTCGAACTTGCCGTACTCGCGTGGATGCTGGCGCTGGCGCTCGGGACCGTGCTGGCGGTTATCCGCCTCAGCCATGTCCGCTGGGCCCAGGCGGCCGTGGCCGCCTACGTCGAATACCACCAAAGCGTTCCCATCCTGGTCCAGATCTTCCTCTGGTACTTCGGCATCCCGACGCTGCTGCCGGAGGGCGTCCAGCAGTGGTTCAACAAGAACCATAGCGAGTTCGTCTTTGCGTTCATCGCGATCGGACTGTGCATGGCGGCCTACATGTCCGAGGATCTCCGCGGTGGTATCCGGTCGATCCCCAAGGCACAGCTTGAGGCGTCACGCGCGCTGGGCATGACCTACCTGCAGGCATGCCGGAAGGTGATCCTGCCGCAGGCGATCCGCATTGCGCTGCCGCCGTTGATCAGCCACACGGTGCTGCTGTTCAAGAACACCAGCCTGGCCATGACGATTGGCGTGCTGGAGCTTACCTACGTCACCCGCCAGATCGAGAGCGATACCTTCAGGACGGTCGAGGTCTACCTGTTCACGACGCTCGCATACCTAGGGATATCCGTGCTGATCATGACTTGTGGCACGGCACTCGAGCGCCACTACCAGATCAAGGCGAGGTGAGCATGGAAAGCATCATTTCGATTCTTCGCGACAACGGGGAGATGCTTCTCCTCGGCCAGTACCCGCACGGGCCGCTTGGCGGGCTGGCCATCACGCTGCTGTTGTCCGCGCTGGGGCTGGTACTGGCCTTCCCGCTGGGCGTGGCCGTTGCGCTGGCGCGCATTTCGCCGTTCCGCTGGCTACGCTCGCCTGCCATCGGGTTTATCTACCTGGTGCGCGGTGTCCCGCTGATCATGTTTATTCTCTGGGTCTACTTCTTCGTGCCCGTGCTGACAGGCAGGGCGGTCAGCGGTTTCACCACCATGCTGGTGACGCTGGTGCTTTATGAGGCGGCTTACCTGGCGGAGATCGTGCGGGCCGGCATCGAGGGGTTGCCTAAGGGGCAGACCGAGGCAGCCCGTGCGGTAGGCCTGACCTACATGCAGACCATGGTCAAGGTGGTGCTGCCGCAGGCGCTCTACAACATGATTCCGTCAATGATCAGCCAGTTCATTTCGATCATCAAGGACACCTCGCTGGCCTATGTCATCAGCGTCAACGAACTGACGTTCGCGGCCAACCAGGTCAACACCATGCTGCTGACCAAGCCGTTCCAGGTGTTCCTGATCCTGGCGGTGGTCTACTTCGTGCTCGGCTTTGCCCTGAGCAGCCTGGCGCGCCATGTGGAACGCCGTATCGCAAGCAAACGTGCGGGGACTTCCTCGAAACCAACGAAGCGGCCGGCAGTGCCGCAGACGGTGGCCGCCGAGTAACCGGCGCTACATGGAGACATTCGCAATGCAATACGCAGCAGCATCGAAGCAGCCAATGATCAGCTTCAAGGGCATCAACAAGTGGTACGGCGGCTACCACGCCCTGGACGATATCTCGGCGGAGGTGTCGCGGGGCGAGGTCATCGTAGTCTGTGGCCCGTCCGGTTCTGGCAAATCCACGCTGATCCGTACGGTCAACCGCCTGGAGGAGATCCAGGCCGGAACCATCGAGTTCGATGGCCAGGACATCAATTCGCCGACGGTGGATATCAACAAGTTCCGCAGCCACGTGGGTTTTGTCTTTCAGAGCTTCAACCTGTTCCCGCATATCTCGGTGGCGGAGAACATCATGCTGGCGCCGGTGACTGTGCTCGGCAAGAAGAAATCGGAGGCAAGGAATCGGGCCGGACAGTTGCTGGAGCGAGTGGGATTGGCGAACAAGGCCGATGCCTATCCGGGCCAGCTCTCCGGCGGACAGCAGCAGCGGGTTGCCATTGCAAGAGCCCTGGCCATGGACCCGCCCGCCATGCTGTTCGACGAGCCCACCAGCGCATTGGATCCGGAAATGGTCGGTGAGGTCCTTCAGGTGATGAAGAGCTTGGCGCGCGACGGCATGACCATGATGTGCGTAACCCACGAGATGAATTTTGCACGCGAGGTAGCCGATCGCGTGTGGTTCATGGACCACGGAAGCCTGGTGGAAAGCGGCACACCTGACAGCTTCTTCTCGAAGCCGCAGAGCGATCGTGCCAGGAAGTTCCTGTCGGACCTGCGGAATCACTGAATCCGGATCCCGGCCGACGGCCCGGATCCGCCTTGCCAACGTATATCTCTGCGACGTAATCATGGAAGACTTTGACATCCAGCACATACAGGCGGCCGCCGAGCGCTTGTCCGGATACATCACCCGCACTCCAATCATCGAGTCGCCGATGCTGGATGCCGCTTGCGGCTGCAATGTGTATGTGAAAGCCGAGTCGTTGCAGCGCACCGGGTCCTTCAAGATCCGGGGCGCGCTGAACAAGATGCTCTCGCTGGATGCCGACAGCCTCGGGCGGGGCGTCGTCACCTACTCGGCGGGTAACCATGGGCAAGGCGTTGCGGCCGGCGCCAGGCTCATCGGCTGTCCGGCGGTGATCGTGTTGCCCACAACGGCCGCCGCCATCAAGATCGAAAGCTGCCGCTGGTGGGGCGCGGAAATCGTGCTGTACGACCCGGACACGCAGGAGCGTGAACAGGTGGCACGCCAGCTCATGGAGGCGCGGGGATTGACTTTCATCCCACCGTTTGACGACTACGACATCATGGCGGGGCAGGGCTCGGCAGGGCTGGAAATCTGCGAGCAGCTCGAGGCGCGCGGGGTGGCGCCTGACGCCATCTTGGTGAATTGCAGCGGTGGCGGTCTTGCCTCGGGGGTGATCACCGCAGTGAAGTCGAGATGGCCGCGGATAGAGGCCCACATTGTCGAGCCGGCCGGTTTCGAGAAGATGGCGCGCTCACTGGCGAGCGGGGTACCACAGAGGAATGATCCGGTGCCGAAGACGGTCATGGACGGAATTGCCGGCCCGGTCGCAGGTACCCGGCCGCTCCATGTGCTGTTGCGCCATGAGGTGAAGGGCCTGGGCGTGAATGACGAGGAGGCGCTGCGCGCGGTATCCACGGCTTTTCGCCTGCTCAAGCTGGTGGTGGAGCCAGGTGGCGCCGCCAGCCTGGCGGCGCTATTGGAGAACAAGGCAGACCTGGCCGGAAAGACCGTTGTCGCAATCTGCTCGGGTGGCAATGTCGATCCAGGGGTCTACGCGCGGGCGCTTGCCGGTCAATAGCGGGGAGACGCGGGGGACGTCTTATCCCCCAATGTTCGCCGGGCTCCCGCCCGCCGCCTGCGCCACTTCGATCAGTTCATCGATCAATGCTTTGGCGCAGCCGGGCAACCCTTCCAGTTCCCGCACGATCACCGCACGCTCCCGTATCGCCCACGGTTCATGCAGTTCGATGATTTCAATCTTCATCGTCTGCTTGTGACGCAACGCCGCGGACAACGGCACCACGCCAATGCCGACGCCGGCCTCGATCATCCGGCACATGGCTTCAAAGCTCCGGATCTGGATGCGGATCTGGAGCTTGCGCCGCTGGTCGCGCACGAGTTCGGTAAGAAAGGCGTGCAGGGTGCTGCCTTCATGCAGGCTGACATGCTCGTAGTCGAGCGTGTCGTCGAAGGTGAGGTCTTGCTTCTGGGTCAGCGGATGGCCGACCGGTGTCGCCAGTACCAGCTTGTCCGTACTGAAATGGATGACCTCCAGCCCTTCCGAATTCAGTGGCCCGGAGATGATGCCGAGATCCGCGCTGCCGTCCAGGACCCCGCGGATGATGTCCCGCGTCAGGCGTTCCTGCAGGTCGACGGTGACGGCAGGGCGCTCCGACATGAAGCGCGCCAGCACCTCCGGCATGAACTCCGTGACGGCCGTCGTGTTCGCAAAGATGCGGATATGGCCGACCGTGTCCTTGGAATACTCCTCGAATTCGCTTTTGACATGCTCGAACTGGCGCTCGATCACACGGGTATGCCGCAGCAGGCGCTCGCCGGCGGGTGTCAGGGCGAGGCCTTTGCTCTCGCGGTAGAACAGGCGGGTGCCCAGCTGATCTTCCAGCGCCTTGAGCCGTGCGCTGGCCGCGGCGGGCGACAAGAATGCCTTTTTCGCCCCGCGCGACAGGTTTTCCTCCTCGGCGATGCGTGCAAACAGCCTGAGGTCGGCAAAATCAAAATGCATATGCGCTCCTTCCCCTGCACTGTATCAAGGCGTCACATTTGTCGCAAACCGGGCCAGGCCCCCCAGGACGGCTGGTGGTTTCGGCACAGGCGAACGGTCGCTTCGAGAAAACGAGATTTACTGAAGCTTCCGTCGCTGCGAGACTCTCTGCGAGGCGAACTGCATCGCCGACCGAATCCCAGTCGTTCTTTGCTGCCATGGCAGTCTGAACGCAATCTTTCCCGAAAAAAGGCTGTTATGCGTCCCCTCGATGGCATTACCGTGGTTTCCCTGGAGCATGCAATCGCTGCGCCGTTCTGTACCCGCCAGCTCGCCGACCTGGGCGCGCGCGTGATCAAGATCGAGCGACCCAAGGTCGGCGACTTTGCCCGCGGCTATGACGAGAGAGTGGACGGCATGTCGTCGCACTTCGCCTGGACCAACCGCTCCAAGGAAAGCCTGGCCCTGGACCTGAAACACCAGGAAGCGCCGGCCATCCTGCAGAAGATCCTCGACAAGGCTGACGTGCTGGTCCAGAACCTGGCGCCGGGCGCCGCCGACCGGCTCGGCCTGTCCTACGAAGCGCTGTCGCAGCGCTATCCCGGCATCGTCGTCTGCGATATCTCCGGCTATGGCAACGATGGCCCCTACCGGGACAAGAAGGCCTATGACCTGCTGATCCAGGCCGAGTCGGGCTTCGTCTCCATCACCGGCACGCCGGAGAGCCCGTCCAAGGCAGGCTGCTCGATCGCGGACATCGCCGCCGGCATGTACGCGTACACCAATATCCTGGCGGCGCTGCTGCAGCGCGGCAAGACGGGCAAGGGCGCCCATATCGACGTATCGATGCTGGAAAGCATGGTCGAGTGGATGGGCTATCCCCTCTACTACGCCTTCGACGGCGCCACGCCGCCGCCGCGCGCCGGCGCCTCGCATGCAACCATCTTCCCCTATGGCCCGTTCACGGCCGGCGACGGCAAGACCATCATCCTCGGCCTGCAGAACGAACGGGAATGGGAGGCCTTCTGCCGGGTCGTGCTGGAACGGCCGGAGCTTGCCACCGACGCGCGCTTCGTCACCAACTCACAGCGGGCCAAGAGCCGCGAGGAGCTGACGCAGATCATCACCGACGTCTACTCCGCACTGACCATCGACCAGGTGGTCGAGCGGCTGGAGCGCGCCCAGATCGCCAACGCCCGCATGAACGATATGCGCGATGTCTGGAACCACCCGCAGCTCAAGGCACGCGAGCGGTGGACGTCGGTTTCGTCGCCGGTGGGCGTGATTCCGGCACTGTTGCCGCCCGGCCTGCCGAATGCGTTCGAGCCGCGCATGGACGCCATCCCGGCCCTGGGCGAACACAGCGAAGGCATCCTGCGCGAACTCGGCTACACCGCCGACGACGTGTCGCGCCTGCGCACCGAAGGCGCCATCTGATCCTCCGGCCGGACCACGGCCGTTCCCTATTCCCGCCTCTTCGCGGCCACCTGATGGCCGGGGGAGGCGCTCGCCCATCCGCCAGACAGCCCTCCCATGACCACCACCGCCATCGCCCGTTCCTACCTCTTCGTTCCCGCCAACCGGCCGGAGCGCTTTGCCAAGGCCCACGCATCGGGCGCCGATCGCGTCATCCTGGACCTGGAGGATGCCGTCTCCGAGAGCGACAAGGATCGCGCCAGGCAACTGCTGGCGGACTACCTGGCGGCAGGCGGCACCGGACTGGTCCGCATCAACGCCACGCAGACGCGCTGGTTCGAGCATGACGTGGGCGCATGCCTGAAGCCGGGCGTACAGGGCGTCGTGCTGCCGAAGGCGGAGAGCGCGGCGCAAATCGCCGAGGTCGCGAAACACCTGCCGCCGGAGATCGAGGTGCTGCCGCTGATCGAGACCGCCGCCGGCATGACTAACGTGGCCGAAATTGCCGCCGCGCCTGGCGTCGAGCGGCTGATCTTCGGCACCGTCGATTTCCGCACGGAGCTGGGTATCGAAGGGGACGACCAGGAGCTGCTGTTCTTCCGCTCCATGCTGGTCCTGGCCTCCCGGGCCGCGGGCATTGCGGCGCCGGTGGACGGCGTGACGGTCTCCATCTCCGATGTCGATGAACTGCGCGCCGCGAGCACCCGTGGCCGCCGGCTGGGATTCGGCGCAAAGCTCTGCATCCATCCGTCGCAGGTAGTCGAGGTCAACGCGGCATACCGGCCTACCGAAGCACAACTGGCGTGGGCACAGCGCGTCATCGATGGCGCCAAGTCGAGCCCCGGTGCGTTCCAGCTGGAAGGCGAAATGATCGACGCGCCCGTGATCGCGCGTGCCGCGGATCTGCTGAAGCAAGCCGGACGAGGCACTTCCTGACAGGCCCGAGTGCATTCCAAGGTTTCTGAGTTCCCACAAGCAAGATGAAGAAAATCCGCAGTCTCCTGATCGCCAACCGGGGCGAGATCGCCATTCGCGTGATGCGCGCCGCCAGCGAGCTTGGCATCCGCACCGTCGCCATCTATTCCTACCAGGACCGCTTCGCCCAGCACCGCTTCAAGGCTGACGAAAGCTACCTGGTTGGCCAGGGCAAGAAGCCCGTTGGCGACCCCGGCTGACCCGATGCAGGTGGCGTCGCCGATGCAGGGCAGCGTGATTTCGGTGGACGTCAGTCCGGGACAGACTGTCGCCAAGGGCGACACGCTGGCAGCCATCGAGGCGATGAAGATGGAGACCAGCGTCGTCGCCGAAGCCGGCGGCATCGTGAAGAGCATCCTGATCCAGCCCGGCACGCTGGTCCGGGCCGGCCAGTTGCTGATCGAGCTGCAGTAGGCCGGTAGCGGACTAGAGGCTGTCTTCCCGCAGACGCGAAACCGTTTGCAGGGAGACGCCGAACCAGTCGTAGAAGGACGCCTCCAGGTCGCGGCTGTCCGCCCAGCCAATGCGGGCTTTCAGGTCCGCCACGGACAGGTTCGACTGGATTGACTCGAACAGCGCCCGCATCAGCCGCTGCGTCCGGCAGATCTGGGTAAAGGCGGCTCCTTGCCGGAACAGCGCGCTGCGGATCCGGTCGGGTGTGGTCTGGAGCGCACTGGCCATCACTCGCGCATTCCACTCCTGCTGCGGGTGGTGGAACACGGTCCCGGAGATCAGCTCGCGCAGGTATTCGACCTTGGGAGCCGATGCCCCGACCTTCATGACAGTGCGCAGATCCACCGCGGCGTCGTCCAGCACGAGGTCGCAGGCGCTGGGGCTGAACAGGCTGCCTGCCAGGTGCAGGTCGATGGACGCGAACGCCGGGATGCTGACGGTCAGGCCTTCGCGCAGGGTGCGTGAGAAGCCGCGCGCAGCGAGTATGTGCTGTCCGCGGGACGCGGTAATCCGCAAGGGGAAGGCCGGGGTGAGCCGATGCAGGGACACACGGCTGCGGCAACGAATCTGGACTTGCATGGAAAGCAGTTCAACGCTGTGTCAACTGCCCAGATGCTCGCTGCACTTTGCGCCCCAGTAAATCCGTTTCTTCCGAACACTGCATTCGGGTATCCCACAGGCCCATGCTTTCTGTCGAAGCGAATGGCTCGTTCCGAACTTTCGAATTGGAAGCGGCGGCGACACCGTGCATAGTGGAGGCCAGGCAATCAGACCACAGAGAGACGTGATGGACGTTGTGAAGTTGAAAGAATGGGTTGGGAAGACGACCGAAAGCCAGGACGAGATCACGGCGTTTCCTGTCAAGGCGCTCGCGGCGACGCTCGACTACGATGACCCGGCGCCCGTTCGCGGCGACGCCATTGCACCGCTCTGGCACTGGCTCTATTTCCTCCCGCTGCACCGGCAGTCCGAGATTGGTTCCGATGGTCACGCCAGCCGCGGTGGCTTCCTGCCGCCAGTGCCGCTGCCGCGCCGCATGTGGGCCGGCGGCCGTCTGTGGTTCCACCAGCCGCTGCGCATTGGCGATGCCGCCTCCAAGGTGTCGCGCATCCTCGATGTCAGCGCCAAGAGTGGACGCAGTGGCTCGCTGGCCTTTGTGACGGTCGAGCACAAGTACTACGGTGGCAACGGACTGGCGGTTACCGAAGAACATGACATCGTCTACCGCGAGAACGCATCGCCGAACGCGCCCACACGGGAACCGGTGCCGGCGCCGACGGGCGAAGAATGGGTGCATGAGGTGGCGACGGATCCCGTCCTGCTGTTCCGCTTCTCCGCGCTGACGTTCAACGGCCATCGCATCCATTACGACAAGCAGTACGTGACCGCGGTCGAGCACTACCCGGACCTGATCGTCCACGGCCCGCTGCAAGCGATGCTGCTGCTCGAACTGGTGCGCAAGAACCTGCCGGACGCAGTGGTCAGGAGCTTCTCGTTCCGGGGCGTGCGGCCGACCTTCGTGCCCCAGCGCATTTTTGTCTGCGGGAAGCGCAGCGAGGACGGCAAGACCGTCGAGCTGTGGATCCGCCATGAAGACGGCGCCCTCGCGATGAGCGCGACCGCTGAACTGAACTAACCCAAAAAGTTGTTGGAGACCAGGCTGTGCAGAACAGAATCGATGAATACCAGGAAATCCGTGAAGCCGTGCGCGATCTGTGCGGCCAGTTCTCGTCGGAGTACTTCCGCAAGATTGACGAGGTCCGTGGCTACCCTGAAGAGTTCGTAAATGCGCTGACCGCCGCCGGCTGGCTGGCAGCGCTGATCCCGGAGGAGTATGGCGGCTCGGGCCTGGGCCTGACTCAGGCGTCCGTCATCATGGAGGAAATCAACCGTGCCGGCGGCAATTCTGGCGCCTGCCACGGCCAGATGTACAACATGGGCACGCTGCTGCGCCATGGCTCGGCCGAGCAGAAGAAGCTGTACCTGCCCAAGATCGCCAGCGGCGAACTGCGCTTGCAATCGATGGCCGTGACCGAGCCGACCACCGGCACCGACACGACCAAGATCAAGACCACCGCCGTGCGCAAGGGCGACAAGTATGTCGTCAAAGGCCAGAAGGTATGGATCTCTCGCGTCCAGCATTCCGACCTGATGATCCTGCTGGCCCGCACCACGCCGCTGGCCGAGTGCAAGAAGAAGTCGGAAGGCATGTCGATCTTCCTGGTCGACCTGCGCGAGGCCATCGGCAAGGGCCTGACGGTGCAGCCCATCATCAACATGGTCAACCACGAGACCAATGAGCTGTTCTTCGACAACCTGGAAATCCCGGCGGAAAACCTGATCGGCGAGGAAGGCAAGGGCTTCAAGTACATCCTCGACGGCCTTAACGCCGAGCGCACGCTGATCGCCGCCGAGTGCATCGGCGACGGCTACTGGTTCATCGACAAGGTGACCAAGTACGTCAACGAGCGCGTCGTCTTCGGCCGACCGATCGGCCAGAACCAGGGCGTGCAGTTCCCCATCGCCAGGGCCTTCGTCAACGTGGAAGCGGCCAACCTGATGCGGTTCAAGGCGGCCAAGCTGTTCGACGCGCACCAGCCCTGCGGTGCCGAAGCCAATATGGCGAAGCTGCTGGCGGCTGATGCGTCCTGGGAAGCGGCCAATGCCTGCCTGCAGTATCACGGCGGCTTCGGCTTCGCGGCGGAGTATGACGTCGAGCGCAAGTTCCGCGAGACCCGCCTCTACCAGGTGGCGCCGATCTCGACGAACCTGATTCTTTCCTACGTCGGCGAGCACATCCTGGGGATGCCGCGCTCGTTCTGAGTTTTCGCTTCAGTGGTCTCCTGGACCTTGCGACCCGCCTTCGAGCGGGTCTTTTTTTGCCGCTTGCGGTCTCGCAGTCGTCAGATATCCAATACTAGCTCCCCGCCTTGCGCCCTGGAAACACAGATCAGGATGGACCGGTTCGCGGCCCGCTCCTCCTCGCTCAGCACGTAGTCGCGATGGTCCGCGGCGCCGGCAACCAGCGGAACTTCGCAACTCCGGCACAGGCCTTCGCGACAGGCTGACGGCAGGCAAAGCCCATTCGCTTCCAGCACGGACAGGATGCTCTCACCAGCGGGGATGGTGAAACGCCCGCCATGCCGCAGCAAGCTGACTTCGAAAGCGCCGTCGGGCTTGTCGCCCCGCTCGGTATCGGCGCCAAAACGCTCGAAGTGTACGGCGCCGGGCTCGATGCCGGCTTCCCGGGCGCAATGCGACACGGCGTCCATCATCGGCCCGGGGCCGCAACAGTACACATGCCAGCCGGCAGGCATCTCGCGCAGGGCAGCGCCCAGGTCGACCCGTTCGCCGCCATGCTCGTCATCGGCATGCACGACAACGCGATCGGAATGGGACGCAAGCCGGTCGAGGTAGGCGGCAGCGCCGCGGGTGCGCACGCAGTACAACAGGCGCCACTCGCGTCCATGCTCGACGCACCGGCGGATCATGCTGAGGATCGGCGTGATGCCGATGCCGCCCGCAATGAACAGATGTCCTGGCGCGGACGTTTCCAGCCGGAACAACGATCGCGGCGTGCCGATCTTCAGGCGATCGCCCAGTCGAAGCCGCTCATGCGCGTAGCGCGAGCCGCCGCGGGATGTCGGTGCCAGGCCGATGCCAAGGCAATAGCGCCCGACGTCGGCTGCCGAACTGGCAATCGAGTATTGCCTCGTCAGGCCATTGGGCAGCGCCACGTCGACGTGTGCGCCCGGCTCGAAGCCTGGCAGCGCTGCACGCGACGGGCAGCGCAATTCGACGCCCAGCACGTCTTCTGCTTCCGCACGCAATCCGGTGACAACCAGTTCCATCACGTCATGCCTCCTTCAGCAGTCGCGCCTGCCCGCGCTGGGCGGCTTCTTCTTCCAGCCGGCGCGCGACCACCCAACGGAACTGGGACAGGGCCGCATCGATCGAGAACGGGATCATCCTGAAGTCAGGCGCGAGTGCCAGCGAGCGTTGCTGAGCGGTGATGATGTCGCGGTCCTCGTCGAACGCGGCCACCACGCTCTGGTGGATGGACCGGGTGACCTCCGGCTGGTCGATCGCGAAATTATGCGGGTGGGCAAAGAAGTAGTGCGTGGAGTTCTCCGTCTCCGGCGTCAGGGCCTGGCAGCCACGGAACTCGGCAGCGTCGACGCGCCTGCCTTCGGGTGCCCCGGTCCCGGTCGGCGCCATGCCGGAGTCCATCAGCAGGATGGCCGGCAGCGTGAAGTTGTAGATGTTCCAGCGGTCGACCTTTCCCGGCCAGTCCTTGACCTGCTTCGCAAACGGCGGGGCGTCGGTGTCGATGGTCCAGCGCGTAATGCGCACGCCGTCCTCGAGACGCTCGACCTTCGGTTGGACTCCCGCGTAGTCCTCGCTGCCCCCAAGCGTGGTGGGATGCACGAAGGGCAGGTGCGAGAAGTCCAGCAGGTTGTCGGCGATCAGCAGGTAGTTAACGTCATAGTGGATGTAGCCATCGAGGCTGCGCCACGCCGGGTCGTCCAGCCAGTGGGTGTCAGGGATCAGCGCCGGATCGGCCGCTTCCGCGTCACCCATCCAGATCCAGATCCAGCGATTGCGCTCGACCACGGGGAAGGTCCGCACGCGCGCATGCGGGGGAATCCGCTGCTGCGCCGGCGCTTCAATGCATTGGCCGGTGGGATCGAACTTGAGTCCGTGGTACATGCAGCGCACGCAGTCGCCTTCGCGCCGACCCACCGATAGCGGTGCGCCGCGGTGGCAACAGCGGTCCTCCATCGCCACCAGTTTCCCGTCCTCCGCGCGGTACATCAGCACGGGGATGCCGATGATGGTCCGGCTGAACAAGTCGCTGGGCCCGACTTCCTTGTCCCAGCCCGCCACATACCAGGTGTTCCTGACAAACATCATCCTGTCCCCTGTATCGATTTGCGGCCTCTCGGGGCCGCCTTGACAGGAGATTAGGCAGGGGCTCACTATGCGTCAATCGCATGCAGGTCATAGTAAGGATGTACGCCGTGCATAACGCTCCGTTCGACTACAACCTGCTGGCCGTGTTCGACGCCATGCTCCGCGAGCGCAATGTGACGCGTGCGGCCGAGCAACTCGGCCTGACGCAAAGCGCGATGAGCCACGCGCTGAACCGCCTGCGCAGCTATTTCGATGACCCGTTGTTCGTCAAGACCGTGCAAGGAATGACGCCGACGACCAAGGCCGAGGGCCTGGCCGGGCCGATCCTCGACGTCATGACGACCATGCAGACGCGCGTGTTGCCGCAGTCCAGCTTCGACCCGGCGACCATGCAGCGCACTTTCACGCTATGCATGACGGACATGGGCGAGCTGGTATTCCTGCCGCCGCTGATGCAACGCCTGCGCGCGATCGCGCCGCGTTGCTCGCTGCGCACCTTGCAGGTACCGATGCCGCAGATCGAGGGGCTGCTCGCCTCTGGCGAGGCGGATCTGGTGCTGGGCTCAGTGCGCACGGCGCCCGAGGCGCTGTTCCAGCAGCAGCTGTTCATGCATGGATTCGTGACCATCGTCAGCAGCCGCAACCAGACGGTTGGCGACACGCTGACTGTCGAGCAGTTCGAGACCATGCCGCACATCGCGGTCAGCCTGGCGGGGCGCTCGAGCCCGGCCTACGACGCCGCATTCGAGAGCCACGGACTGAAGCGGCGCGTCTATGTCTACACACCACATTTCCTGAGCGTGCCGCTGCTGATGGATCGGGAGCCGGACCTGATCGCCACCGTGCCCGAGGAGCTTGCCAACGTCTTCAGCCGCTATGGCGTGGTGCGCGTGGTGAAGCCGCCGGTTGCTTTGCCACCGTTCGCGCTGAGCCAGTACTGGCACCCGCGCTTTCACCACGATCCCGCTATCGTCTGGTTGCGGCAGCTCGTCAAGCAGACCTTCGATCAGTATCCGGCGATCCCCGCATTGCCAGCGGATGACGCCTCGCCGAAGCGACGCAAGGATGCCGGGCGCAAACCTGCAAAGAGTACTAAGCGATAACCGCCAGCACGCTCAGTTCTCCTGCCACGGCATTTCCTTCCACAGCTGACGGAAGCCCGCCTCGCCCCGCTCCAGCTCCGCGCTGTAGGCCGCCGGCGCGAGGTAGCGCAGCGGCGCATACATCGCCTCGGCCTGCTGACGGAACTGCGGATCGGCGACCACGCTTGCCATGGCATCCACCAGCTTCTTCCTGACCGGCTCGGGCAGGCCCTTGGGCGCCGCGAGGCCGCGCAGCGAAGCCAGCTCGATGTCGAAGCCTTGCTCGCGGAAGGTGGGCACATTCGGGGCGAGCGCCGCCCGTGTCGCGCCCATCTGTCCGATGAACTTGATCGGCGAGCCGCCTTTCTGGTACTGCAGGGCCTCGCCCACGTTGATCGCGCCGATGGTGAGCTGCTGCCCCACCAGTGCCGCGCGGACGTCGCCGGCGCCCTTGTAGCCGACATGGGTCAGCTTGACGCCCGCGGCCTTTTGGAACAGCAGCATGGCGAGGTGGTCGTCCGAGCCTACGCCGGTGGTGCCAACCGACACCTCTCCCGGGTGCGCTTTGGCATGGCGCACCAGCGCCGCCAGCGAGTCGATGCGGTCGCTGTTGTGCACGGTGAAGGCGCCCGGATCGTCGACCAGGTTGCCGATCAGGTCGAAGCTGCGCCAGGTGAAGGTGGTCTTGCGCTCGATCGGAATGGTCAGCAAGTTCGGCGTGTTGATGAAGCCGATGGTGTACCCGTCCGGTGCGGCCCGCGCCAGTTCGGCAAAGCCGATGGCACCGCCCGCGCCGGGCTTGTTCTGAACCACCACCGTGGCGCCGCCGAGCTGCTTCTCGAGGTGGCGGGCCAGCAGGCGGGCCACCAGGTCGGTACCGCCGCCGGGACCGTAGGCCACGATCATCTGGATCGGGCGGTTGGGATAGGGCGCCTCTGCCTGTGCGCCGGTCGCTGCGGCAAGGCCGCAGGCCAGCGCGAGCGCGCCGCCCAGGCGAAGGGGGAAGTGCCGGCGCCGTTGGTCTGGGGTCGTGTGCATGGTTGGTGTCTCCTCGCCGGTCTCTTGTGCCGGCCTGTTATAGGTGAAGAATAGTTCGCGGACTTGCGGGCTAAGATGCGACCGATGACACGGCCGCCTGCATCGCAGCCGCGACGCGCAGGCGCGCTCGCGGCCAGACTTCGGGGTTGACCAGCCGCTCGGGCCGCTCGCCACTGGCCAGCAGCGTGACGATTTGAGTGGCGGCCAGTTCGGCGTTCCTGCGCCGCGCTTCGTGCGTGACGCCGGCGGTGTGGAAAGTGGCAACGACGTTGTCCAGCGCGAGCAACGGGTTCTCGCGCGGTGGCGGCTCCTGCTCCCACACATCCAGGCCGGCCCCGGCAAGATGGCCGCTGGCCAGCGCCGCATGCAGCGCGCCCTCATCGTGGATTCCGCCGCGCGCGGTGCTGACAAAGATGCTGCCCGGCCGCATGGCGGCAAAGGCCGCGGCATCCATCATGCGCAGCGTGGTGACGTCGCGCGGGCAATGCAGCGACACCACGTCGGCACTGCGCAGCAATTCCTCGAAGGGCACCACCTGCGCGCCGCGTGCGGCCAGCTCAGCCGCATCCAGCGCCGGATCGCAGCCGATCACGTGCATGCCGAAGGCGCGGCCGAGCGCGGCGACGCGGCGGCCAGCGTGGCCCACGCCGACCAGGCCGAGCGTGCGGCCGCGCAGTTCGTGGCCCATCACGTCCTCACGGCTCTCGCAGTTGTGCGCGCGCAGGCGGCGGTCGGATTCGGCGATGCGGCGCAGCACCGCCAGCATCAGGCCCAGCGTCATCTCTGCTACCGAGTCGGCGTTGCCGCCGGCCTGGTTGAGCACCGCGACGCCGGCTTCGGTGCAGGCACCGATGTCGATGGTGTCGCAGCCGGAGCCGCTGGACGACACCGCCAGAAGGTTGGGGCAGCGCGCCAGCAGCGCGGCGTCGGCGAACCAGCGGCGGGGGATCTCGTCCTTGGCGGCAGAGATCTGGTAGACGTGGGCGGTGGACAGTCGGGCCCAGGCGGCCGCGTCGGCGCCTTCGCGGGCGCAGGTGTGCAACGTCAGGCCTGGCGTGGCCGTGATGATGCGGTCGAAGGCCGGGTCGAGCCAGTGGTCGAAACGGACCACCGTGCCGGCGGCGGGCATCGGCAGGACGGGCGCGTTCATACGGCCACCCCTTTCTCGCGCAGCGTGCGCTCGACCCAGCTGCGATCCGCGCGGCCTTGCGCGATCGACTCGAGCACCGCTGCTTCGGTGCGCTGTACGTTCTCCACGCGCGCGGCGATTTCCTCGGCATCCTCGGCCGCAACGACCAGCAGGCCGTCGCCGTCGCCCAGCACCAGGTCGCCGGGGCGCACCACCATGCCGTCGATGCAGACAGGCACATGCAGCTCGCCGGGACCATCCTTGTAAGGACCGCGGTGCGAGACCCCGCGTGCATACACGGGCAGCGTCTCCTTGCCGATCGTATCGCTGTCGCGGATCAGGCCGTCGATGACGAAGCCCGCTGCGCCGCGCGCGATCGCCAGCGCGAGCATGATCTCGCCGATGATGGCATTGGGACCGGCACCACCGGCATCGACCACGATCACGTCGCCGGGACCGCAGAGGTCGAGGGCCTTGTGCACCATCAGGTTGTCGCCCGGGCGCGTGCGCACGGTGAGGGCGCGGCCAGCCATGACGCCATCGCGCCGGTGATAAGGCCGCAGCTGCGTGGTGCCGACGGTGCGGCTCATTGCGTCGCTGACATTGGCCACCGGGAAGCCGCGGTAGCGTTCCAGCAGCGCGTTGCTGACGGTCGGCGCCGGCTTGGGGTGGACGCGGAAGCCGTGAAGCGTGCTCATCGATAAGTCTCCGGGTGATGGGGCATGTGGGGTAGTGAAGCGGCAGGCCGGATGCAGGCAGGGCCGATGTCTGCCAGCCGGGTCAGGCCGAGCATCGCCATATCGCGCGAGATCTCGGCCTGCAACAAGTCGATGGCGTGTGCCACGCCGGGGGTGGACCCTGCTGTCGCCGCATAGGCGAACGGCCGGCCGATGAAGACGCAACGCGCGCCGAGCGCGAGCGCCTTGATCACGTCCGTGCCGCGGCGTACGCCGCTGTCGAGCATCACCGGCAGGTCGGGCACGGCGTCAACGATCTCAGGCAGGACGCGCAGTGGCGCGATGGCTCCGTCAAGTTGCCGGCCACCGTGGTTCGAGACGATGATTCCGTCCACACCGTGCCGGCGCGCCAGCAAGGCGTCTTCCGCGGTCAGGATGCCCTTGACCACCAGCGTGCCTTTCCAGCGACGGCGGATGGCTTCAAGGTGCGTCCAGGTGAAATGTGCGCGGTCGGAGAAGTCGCGCAGCACGCGCGACGACAGGATGGGCGCGCCGCGGTGCGCATAGGCGTTCTCGAAATGCGGCATGCCGTGCCGCAGCAGCGTGCGCGCAAAGGTGCCGAGTAGCCAGCGTGGATGCGTGATGCCTTGCCATGCCAGGCGCAGGCTTGGCCGCAAAGGTGTCGAGAAGCCGGCGCGCACATTGTTCTCGCGATTGCCCGCAACGGGCGTGTCGACGGTGATCACCAGCGTCCCGACGCCTGCCGCCTCGACGCGCGACAACAGCCCGTCGATTTGCGCCATGTCGCCGGGCAGGTAGGCCTGGAACCAGGTGCCGGGCGCGGCCGCCATCACTTCTTCCAGCCGGATCAGCGATGAACCGCTCATGATCGCCGGCACCGCGGCCTGCTGCGCGGCCTGCGCCAGCACGATATCGCCGCGGTAAGCGAACAGCGCGGCAATGCCCATGGGCGCAACGCCGAAGGGGGCGGCATAGCGCCGGCCGAACAGCTCGAAGCCCAGTTCGCGCGTGGCCACGCCGGCAAGCACGCGCGGCCGCAACGCGATCTCGGCGAAGGCGCGGCGGTTCTTCTTCAGCGAGACGCTGTCCTCCACCGCGCCGCTGACGTAGGCGTACAGCGGCCGGGGCAGGCGGCGGCGGGCGAGCGGTTCAAGGTCGTTCAGCGAAAGCACTTGCCTGCGCAAGGTGGCTGCGCCGCTTGCGGTTGCGGTCCTCACGCGCGGCGCGGAAGCGGTGCTGACGGCATCTGTGGCGCGGTCAGAAGCGTTGTCTGCAGCAGGGGCATGAAGAGCTGACATGATCGATATAGGGGGCCAGGGCGACGACTAGGCTTCAATCTAGCAACCGCAAGGAATCGATAAAAGCGAAAAATAACGAAGCTATAATTTCGCTTTTAGGAAACAATGATCGCCCCCTCGGGTTAGCCCTGATCCCATGACCCTCAAGCAACTGGAAGCCTTCTACTGGGCCGCGACCTGCCTCAACTTCTCGGTAGCCGCCGAGCGATGCCACCTGTCCGTGTCGTCGCTGTCCAAGCGGGTGGCCGAGCTCGAAACCTCCCTCGGCGTGCAGCTGTTCGACCGAAGCGGCCGCCGCGCCGAGCTGACGGCGCAGGGCGAGCAGATGCTGCCGCGCATCCGCGAACTGCTGCGGGTCGCCGCCGAGCTGCAGCAGTCGGCAGGGCAGAGCCGTGGCCTGCAAGGCCGATGCCGTGTGGGCTTGGGCGAATTGAGCGGCCTGACCTGGCTGCCCCGGCTGGTACGGCAGACGGCGATCCGGCATCCCGAGCTTCAGCTCGAGCCCTACGTCGATATCGGTCAGGTGCTGGAGCAGCGCCTGGAGGATGGCGAACTCGACCTCGCGGTGATCGCCGGACCGTCATCGCGCAGCAGCCTCGCGTCGGAACGGATCGCGCAGGTCGACTTTGTCTGGGTCGCGACCGAGTCTTTTATCGACCAGACCGGCACCGACGATCCGCGGCGGCTGATGGCGGAGCAATTGCTGCTGTCCCTGCCGGTCGGCGCGGGCGGCACCCGGGTGCTCGACCAGTGGCTGGCCACCCGCGGCATGGCGGTCAACCGTCGTCTGGTGTGCAACAGCTGGGGCGCGGTGGTCGGCATGGTGGCGGAGGGACTGGGTTTCGCCTTCATGCCCAAGCAATGGGCCGAAGCGCTGGAAGCGCGCGGGGTGTTGCAGATCCTGAAGAAGGGCGGCGCGCTGGAACCGCTGCACTATGTCGTGCAATGGCGTCGCGACGACGCGCGCCTGCTGATCACGGAGATGCGCGACGTTATCAAGGACGTGATCGAATTCCAGGCGCCGCGTTGCCTGGTGTAGACCGGTTTCGCAGAGTAAATTCGTCGCAAGGTGCACAGATTTCTCACGCGTCAGTACTACGGCCGTCTCTGTGAGTGGCGGTGGGCGCACGGATGGCCAGCCTGGAACGGCATTTGCGTGGATATCAGCGTGGATATCACTAACCCGTCGGCAGATGGCGGGCCCTGAACAGCGCCGCGGGACATGCATCTGCCATGGCCCATGCCGGATGACCGCGGCCGTCATGGAGACGACCATGCCAAGGGCATCGAGCATAGCCCAAGCCAGGGCAGACAAGAGAGCAGGCAAGTCGCCGACCACCCAGGCCGGCCATTTCGTTCACGACGAGATTGAAGCCGTGCGAAAGGGCAAGCACGGCGTGCGCTCGGCCAAGCAGGCCATCGCGATCGGCTTATCGGAGGCGCGCCGCGCCGGCGTCGACGTACCGCCGAAGAAGGGCGCGACCAAGGCGGAAACCAAGTCCACCGCCGCCCAAGCTGCGCCGCGACGTGCGAGTTCAGAAAGCACGGCCAAGCGCTCCCAGGCTGCGCTCAAGGCACTCAAGCGCGAGAGCACCGCCGGCGCTTCTCCCAAGGCGCTGTCCGCCCAGGCCAAGAGCGCGGCAAGCAAGCGCACTGCGGCCGATCGCTCGGCCGCCGCCAAGAAGGCTGCCAGCACCAAGGGGGCTGCCGGGCGCTCCGAAGCGGCCCGCAAGGCCGCTCGCACGCGTGCGGCAAAGAAAGAGTCAGCTCGCTAGCGCCGCTGCCTTGCAGGCCCGCTCATCCGTCGCGGAGCCGCCGGGTCTTGAATCACCATTTGGGTGCTCCCTCTCCCGCTTGCGACCCGCTTGCGGGAGAGAGTTGGGAGAGGGCCGGAGCGTCGACGAAGTGACCCGTCTCGGTATGCCTGTGCCTGCCCTCTCCCCCGGCCCCTCCCGCAAGCGGGGGAGAGGAGCAAACCGGCAGCGTGTGACGAAGATGTCAGGCCGTGAGCTGACGCCTACGACACCTTCGCGAACGCGAAAAGCGCCTGCCCAAAGCCAACCAACGTGCCGCTTTCCACAAGCTGCTCGCCTGGCACGCAGCGTTCCTCAGCGTTGACCGCACTGAGCACTGAACCGACACGCAGGTAACCCACTGCCTCGCCGGCCTCAACCGGGCGGTCGACCAGCGCGAAGGTCTCTTCCGCCAGCGGGTGACTGGCGTAGAACACGCCTGCCGCGGGCGCTCGTATGAAATCGAGCGCTCCGTCTGGTGCTACTGCCTGAGGCATACCTTGACTGGCGCCACCAGGCTCCACCCCCTCGCCGTCCGCCTGGCGTTGCAACACCAGGCGCTTCCCTTCCAGTTCGAGTTCCAGCGTCCCGACCGGGCTGTGCGCAAGACGCTGAGCCAGCCGCTCGATATCTTCCAGTTTCATGTCAGTTGCGCTCCCTCAGGCCCTGTTCCAGGCATCGCTCCAGATGATGGATGTCATAGCCGCCTTGGGTGAAGCCAGGCTCGTCCATCAGTACCCGGTGCAGCGCCACGTTCGAGTCGATGCCGCCCAGCACGAGCTCATCCAGGGCCACACGCATGCGCGCGATCGCTTCCTCGCGCGTGGCGCCATGCGCCAGCAGCTTTGCGACCAGGGAGTCGTAGTTCGGTGGCACCGTATAGCCGGCATAGAGATGGGATTCCACGCGTATCCCGGGACCGCCAGGGGGAATCCACTCAGTGATGCGCCCGGGAGCCGGCGTGAACCGCCAGGGGTGCTCCGCGTTGATGCGGCATTCGATGGCATGCCCGCGGAACTGCACATCCTCCTGCCGGAAGGACAGTGGTTCGCCGCGTGCGACGCGCAATTGCTCGGCGACGATGTCGATCCCGGTGACGAGTTCGGTGACCGGATGCTCGACCTGCACCCGGGTGTTCATCTCGATGAAGAAGAAGGCGCCATCTTCGTAGAGAAACTCGAAGGTGCCGGCACCACGGTAGCCAATATGCCGGCACGCCCTGGCACATTGCTCACCGATCCTGGCGATCTCCTCGCGTGAAATGCCGGGTGCCGGGGATTCCTCGATGACCTTCTGGTGGCGTCTCTGCATCGAGCAGTCGCGTTCGCCCAACCAGACGGCATTGCCGTGCGCGTCCGCAAGCACCTGGATTTCGATATGCCGGGGATGCTCGAGGAACTTCTCGATATAGACCTCCGGGTTGTTGAAGGCCCGCCCGGCTTCCTCCCGGGTCATCGCGACCGCCTGCGCCAGCTCATTGGCGGCGCGCACGATGCGCATGCCGCGCCCACCGCCGCCACCTGCCGCCTTGACGATCAGGGGGTAGCCTACCTTGTCGGCGAGTGCAGCGGTTGCCTGCAAGTCATCCGTCAATACGCCTTCGGAGCCTGGAACGCAGGGGACACCGGCTTCGATCATGGCGCGCTTGGCGCTGATCTTGTCGCCCATGCGCCGGATCGACGCCGCGGTAGGCCCGATGAATACCAGCCCGGCCTTCTCCACGGCTTCGGCAAAGTCCGCGTTCTCCGACAGGAACCCATACCCGGGATGGACGGCCTCGGCCCCCGACAGCCTGGCTGCCAGCAGCAGTTCGTTCTGGTCCAGGTAACTGCGGCCGGCGGCCGCTGGTCCGATGCACAACGCCTGGTCGGCGAGGGCGACGTGGCGCAGGTTTGCATCGACTTCCGAGTGCACGGCAACCGTCCGGATGCCAAGCTTGCGGCAGGCCCTCAGTACCCGCAGCGCGATCTCGCCTCGATTGGCGATCAGCACCGTTTCAAACATCGCCGTCTCCCGCAGGCTCGATCGCAAAGAGCGGGGCGCCGGCTTCGACCGCTGCGCCATCCGCAGCCGCAACGCGGACCACCCGTCCCTTGAGATTGGCTTCCACGGCATTCAGCATTTTCATGGCCTCGATGATGGCAAGCTGCTGTCCTTCCTCGACCAGGTCACCGACCGCCACGAATGGCGGCTGACCCGGGGCAGGGGCGCAATAGAACATGCCGGCAAGCGGCGCTGATACGGTTTGTTCCTTCGGCGCGAGCTGGACGGGTAAAGCAGCATGGGCCAGTGCGGACGTGTCCTGCATTGGTGTCGCAAGCGCCGGAGATATTCCCGCAATCTCCGGGTGGCCCGAACGCACCAGCCGGACACGCCCTCCATCCTCGGCATACTTGAGCTCAGACAGCCTCGAACGCTCCAGGATGCCGATAAGTTGCTCAACAAACGCGATGTCCATCGACATGACCACCTCAGCTGAAGGACCGCACGGTGACACCAGCCTCCTCCAGCGTGCGCCGCACTTGCGCGGCCATGGCAATCGCACCCGGCGTATCGCTGTGCACGCAGATCGACTCGATCGGCGCGGGTACCAGCTTGCCGGAGATGGTTTCGATGGCGCCGGCGCGAACCATCCGCAGCATTCGTGCCGCGGCCTCCTGCGCGTCGTGCAGCACCGCACCAGGGACCTTGCGATGCACGAGGTGGCCCTCGTCGGTGTAGGCGCGGTCCGCAAACACTTCAGCGCACACGCGCAGGCCCATCTCCTTACCGATGCGCTCGAGATGCCCATTCGCGAACGTCAGGCAGACCAGCTTCGGATCAACCGCCTTGATCGCCCGTGCGATCGCGGTGGAGACCTCGGCGTCGGTCTGGGTCAGGTTGCCCAAGGCGCCGTGCGCCTTGACGTAGGTGATGGGATGGCCCGCATACGCGGAAAGGGCTTGGGCAGCGCCAATCTGGTAGGCGACCAGCCGCTCGATCTCGCCGGTGCTGAACGGAATGATGCGTCGCCCGAAGCCCCACAGGTCCGGGAAGCCGGGGTGGGCCCCCACCGCAACCCCGCGCTCCCTCGCCAGCGCGAAGGTCCTGGCCATGATCTCCGGGTCGCCGGCGTGCAAGCCGCAGGCGATATTGGCGGAGCTGACGATATTCAGGATGGCTTCGTCGTCGCCCATGCGATAGGCGCCGAAGCCCTCGCCCATGTCGGAGTTGAGGTCGACGCGCAAGGATGCTGCATTCTGCGTGGTCATGGTTGGCCCTGTATGTGGATGTGGTTGGAAGGCGGGAAGGGTGGCTTAGCTGCGTCGCGTCATCAGCGCGATGTTGCTGCGCAGGGACGCGCGTTCTTCGGCTTGCGCTTTCGAGGCGGCGATTGCCTGGTCCTGGTCGACGGTCGTGAATCGCACGCTGCAGCCCACAGGCGCTTGTGCAAGCCGCCAGAGGTCCGCCTCGATCACGGTGGCGATCTTCGGATAGCCGCCGCAGGTATTCGCTTCCGCGAGCTGGACGATGGGTTGTCCGGAGGGCGGGACCTGGATCGTTCCTGGCACGATGCCGTGCGAGAGTAGTTCCAGCGGCCGGTTCAGCGTCAGCGCTTCGCCGGCCAGGCGATAACCTTGCCGGTTCGCGTCGGGCGTGACCTTGTACTCAGTGGTGGTGAAGGCAGTTCTTGCCTCGTCGCTGAAATCCTCGTACTCGGCAGCGGGCACGGCCCGCACCGCGATGCACCCTTGGGACAGTTGCTGCCAGAAAGGGGGGATATCGTTGGGGATGAGGCCCAGGCCCGACGCCTGTAGCACCGGATTTGCCACGTTTCCGACCGGCAGTACGTCCCCGCGCCGCAGTCCACGCCCCTCCCAACCTCCGAATCCGCCCTTGAGGTCAGTGGAGCGAGAGCCCAGCACGGGTGCAACGTCAATGCCGCCCGAGAAGGCCAGGTACGCGCGCGCGCCCCGGCGGGGACGTTCGATAACCAGGACCTGGCCGGCCCTGGCGCGTCGGCCCCACCAGGGCGCCAACACGCTGTCGTCCAGGAGCAGGCGGCTGTCCGAGCCGGTACAAGCGAATACGGTGTCGGACTGAAAGCGCAGGCGGAACGGGAAGAGGCTGATCTCGATCCCGGCTTCGCCGTCGTGGTTGCCAACCAGTGCGTTGGCCAGCGACAGCGCCATGGCATCCATGGCGCCACTATGGCCAACCCCGATGCCAAGATGACCCGGCCTGCCCAGATCCTCGACGATGTTCGGCGTGCCGGTGGAGAGTACTTCAATCATGACTCGATTCCCTTAACCCGAAAATGCACCCGGTCCCGCGGAGCGAGCAGGCAAGGCACGCCGCGGCTCGGGTCGAACATGGTCAACTCCGTCAAGCCGATGAGATGCCACCCGGAGGGTGCAGTACAAGGCATCACCCCGGCCTGGCTGCCACCGATCGCCACGGATCCCTTCGCCACCTTCATCCGGGGTACCTGCAGGCGGGGCGTGGCGAGCCTGGCAGGCAGTCCTGTCAGGAAGGCAAAGCCAGGGTATGCGCCAATGCAGGCCACCGAGTAGACAGCGGCGCTGTGCAGGCTGACAAAGGCTTCGATGTCGAGGCCGGCGCCTGCGGCCAGGGCCGGCAAGTCTTCGCCGACATCCCCGCCATAGACCACGGGGATCTCGATATCCCGGCCCGCGCGCGCACTGACTTCCAGCGTCTCCCATAGTCCGGGCAGGCATTCACGAGCCTTGGCCGGATGCAGAAGCTCGGGGTCAAAGACGACAAGCAGGTTGTTGACGCCGGGAACGGTTTCCCGAATGCCATCAAGCACCTTGCCCGCCGAAAGCAGGGCAGAAAGCGCCCAGACGCGTTCCTGTGCCGCCGGGTCGAATTCACCGGCACAGGCGTCGAGAAGCAGTGCGCAGGTACCCGCCGCTTGAACCCTCAGCGTTCGCTGGGCGCCGCCTGCCATCGGCGGCGCTTGTTCCTCGACGGCCATCGTTGTGATATCCACTCGTACACTCCGTTTCGCTGCTGCCGGTATCAATCGAGCTTGATGCCGGCGTCGTCGATGACCTTCTTCCACTTGATGGTCTCGCTCTTCATCAGCGAACCCAGTTGCTCCGGAGTCCCGCCGGCGGGTTCCAGGCCCATCTCGAGCAGCTTGGCCCGGGTTTCCTTGTCGCGGAGGATTTCATCGATGGCCTGGTTGAGCTTCGCAACCACGTCCTTGGGCGTTCCTGCCGGCGCGACAAAGGCCTGCCAGAAGATCATCTCGAAGCCCTGCATGCCGGATTCGGATACGGTGGGCAGGTCGGGGTACTCGGCGGACCGCTTCGTGGTGGTGATGGCCAGGGCCTTGAGCTTGCCGGCCTTGACCAGCGGCATCGCTTCGGGCAGTAGCGCCATCATGATCTGCACCTGGCCGGCCATCAGGTCCTGGAGCGCAGGAGCGCCCCCCTTGTAAGGCACATGAACGACATTGGCGCCGGTGACCCGCTTGTAGAGCTCCATGCCGAGGTGGCTTGGCGTACCGTTGCCAGCCGATGCATAGCCCTCGCTGCCGGGCTTGCCCTTCAGGAACCTGAGCAGCTCCGCCATGGACTGCGCCGGTACCTTCGGGTTGACCACGACAACGCTGGGGATGGTCGTTGCCTGGATGATGGGCGCGAAGTCCTTGCTCGGGTCATACGAGAGCTTGCTGTACAGGCTCGGGTTGACCGAGAGCCCCGTCATCGTGGCCAACAGGATGTTGTAGCCGTCCGGTGCCGATTTCGCCACGAAGCTCGCGGCAATGGCCTCGCTGGCGCCAGGCCTGTTTTCCACGACAACGGGCTGGCCAAACTTCGCCGTCAGCTTGTGCCCGACCATGCGCGCAACCGCGTCCGTGGAGCCCCCCGCAGGATACGGAACGACGAGCCGGATCGGCTTGGTCGGGTAGTCGGCGGCGCTTGCGGTGGGGATGTTCGAGGCAAGCGTCAGGCAGGCAACCAGGCAGGTAGTGGCGAACTTCATGGCAGTCTTCCTTCATGGGGGCAAGAACAGATCGTGGGAACGGAACACGCAACAACGCTCGGAAGCAGGAGTGGTGCCGATACAAGTCTTGGCGTTGGCTATGGATAAGTAAATTTCGAAGTTCGTAGCATTTCCATACGCCCAGGCTATCGAATCTGCCTGGAACCTGCCGGTGCCCCGGGGGCTCCGCAGATGAAGCAATGTTGACCACTGTCCCGGCGCGTGGCAAACGGGTTTTTCGGACACGTTCTGATAAGAAATTTCTTTCAGAGTGACGGCTGGCGCGCCTCCCTGGTGCCGCCGCGCCTTAGTCTGGCGCGTAGGGTGGGGAAAGTGACTGCGAGAAGCTGTCAGCCGCGCCGCACGCCAGGGCAGCGACGATACTGATGGCCTCGGCGGCCTGGTTGTCGCGATAGCTGATGACGAAGCGCTGGTTCGGCAGCGATACGTCGCAAGGAATGATGCGCAGCAGTCCCGCTTCGATGTCATCGCGAACCGCTGCCGGCGGCATCAAGGCATTGGCGAACCCGTTCCGTACCAGCCGGACGATGGCGGCGATGGAGCCCACGCAATGAACGCGGCCAAAGGGCAGGCGAGCCTGCCGGTACAGTTCCTTCAGCGCGATATGCGGCTGGGAGCCTGCCGTCAACGTCACAACGGAGCCTTCGAGCAGTGACGGCAGTGGCTCGGTCCCATGCCTGTACGTGGCCGGTGGCCCGACCCAGCGCAGGGACATCGGCAGGCAGTGCGTGTTGACTATGCCGTCGCCGACCACGGCATCGGTCTGCAGCGCAATGTCGATCTCGCCGTCGCGCAGGCTTCTGTGCAGGCGCTCCGTGGACTCGCAACTGAGCTGTACCTCGATGCTCGGATACGATGACTGCAGCTCGTGGATGAAGTCGACCAGCCAGGTATGAACGACGGTCTCGACCGCTCCAATCCGGACCGGCCCGAGCAGCTTTGCGTCGCCTTGCCCGATGGCGATCATCTCCCGCTGGAGCTCGAGCATGCGCTCGCCATAGCTCAGCAGCCGCAGTCCAACCGGTGTGAGGCGTAGGTCGCGCGCGTCCCGGTCGAACAGGCGGGCGCCAAGCTCCTGCTCGAGTGCGCTGATCCGGCTGGATATGGCAGCTTGGGAGACGTGAAGTTTCTGCGCTGCCGCCCTGAAGCTGCCCAGCCTGACGACGCAAAGAAAGGCTTCCACGAAGCGCGTATTCATTGCGGAGCAAGCGTGCGAGCCTGAAGGGGCGGCCTTGCCCCGGCGTTGGCGCTCATGGCTTTACACCCGCGCCAGGAACCGGGCAATCCGCTCCCACATCGCGGGCGCGTTTGAGTACATCGGGAAATGCCCGCACAGCGGAATCTCCGCCAGTTCCACGCCATGGCTCTGGAGTTGCTTCAGGTAGGAAAGCGAGGCGTTCTGCTCTCCGTACATGAACATCTTCGGACAGGGCAAGCCCAGGAACTTTGTCATCAGGTCGGCGTTGTCGGACAGGTCGACCATCGATTCGAATATCCCCCGTACTGCGCCGGCGCGCACCTTGTGGCGCAGGCTTGCCGCATACAGCGGACTGGAGAAATACGGGGAATGCCAGGTACGTTCGATGAACTCGTCAAGGAAGTGATCCGCGTCCTCGCTGTGATGCGAGACGATCTGCCGGCTGAGGAAGCAATCTTCCGGGGCGACATTGCCCTCGATGTCGATGAAGCTCAGCACGCGCTCCGGTGCGCGGTGGGCGAGCATCAAGGCAGTCAGGCCGCCCATGGAATGACCGACCAGGTGAAACCTTTCTATGCCGAAGTGCTCGAGCGCTGCGAGCGCGGTTTCTACCAGGAAGGGAATCGAGATCCGGGACAGGTCCCGGCATTCCGTTTCGCCACAACCGGGCGCGTCATAGGCGAGCACTGCGCGATCTGCGAGTGCGCGATGTAGGACCACGTCCGCATAGTCTTCCTTGGTCGAGCCGAAGCCGTGCAGGAAGACCAGCGGAGGGTGCTTGCCGGGGCTATGGAGTGCGGACAGTTCGATGTCGGTTCCGCTGACTGACAGGTGGAGGCGTTCCTTGGTGAGAGTGCTTTGTGACACGCTGGCGAACTCCATGTTTGGGGCGAATAAGCGGTCGACCTGGTTGCTCCGACCGTCTGCCTGCTGGCGAACCTGTCGCGGGGCCGCCGGTTTGGAATTACCGTTTGTGTGCTCCCTCTCCCGCAAGCGGGGACGCAAGCGGGAGAGGGGAGCAAACCGGCAGGGTGCGTGCCTTAATCCCGCAGCGAAAGACAGAACTGCCGGATCGCCTCGCACGCCTGCCGCAGCGACTCGGTGTCGAGCGCATAGGCAATGCGGATATAGGGGCCCAGCCCAAAGGCACTGCCATGCACTACCGCCACATTGGCTTCATCCAGCAGCGCCCCTGCGACGTCCTCATCGGTACTGAGCAGCGTCCCGGCTGCCGTGCGCTTCCCTAGCAACCCCTCGCACGACGCAAACGCATAGAACGCGCCGCCAGGCACCAGGCATGACAACCCCGGCGTCTCATTGAGCATCCGGACCATCAGGTCGCGCCGCTCCTCGAAGACGGCACGCGACTCACGGATAAAGTCCTGCGGCCCCGTCAGCGCGGCCAGCGCGGCGTGCTGGGAGATGGAGCAGGTGCCCGAGGTCTGCTGCCCCTGGACCTTCTCCATGGCCTCCAGCAGCCAGCGCGGACCCGTGCCGAAGCCGATGCGCCAGCCGGTCATCGCGTACGCTTTGGAAACGCCGTTCATAGTCAGCGTGCGGGACGCGAGGCGCGGTTCGACCGCGGCCAGCGTATGGAAACGCGCCCCGTCGAACGTCAGGTGCTCATAGATATCGTCCGACAGCACCAGCACATGCGGGTGCGCCAGCAGCACCTCGGCGAGCGCGGCCAGTTCCTCCCGCGTATAGACGGCACCGGTGGGGTTGGACGGCGAGTTCAGGATGAGCCAGCGCGTCCTGGGGCTGATGGCGCGCGCGAGCGCGGCCGGGGTCAGCTTGAAGCCGACGTCGGCCCCGCACGACACAATCAGCGGCGTCGCGCCGGAAAGCTGGACCATCTCCGGGTAGCTGACCCAATAAGGCGCGGGAACGATGACCTCGTCGCCGGCGTTGAGCGTGGCCGACAAGGCGTTATAGATCACCTGCTTGCCGCCGGTGCAGACGATGGTGTCCTGCCAGCCGACGTCGAGGCCGTTGTCACGCTGGAACTTGGCGGCAACGGCTTCCCGCAGCGCGCGCATGCCTGCCACTTGCGTGTACCGGGTATGGCCGGCGCGGATCGCTGCGATGGCGGCATCGCACACAAGCGCCGGGGTGTCGAAGTCCGGCTCGCCGGCGCTCAGCGAAATGACTTTGGCACCGGAAGCCCGCTTTGCCGCCACCCGGTCCATCATCCGATAGGTTGCCGAGGCCTGGACGCTGGCCAGGTTGACGTTCAGGCGTTGGATGTCGAGCGCCGATTCAAACAGCGCTTTGTCTGCGGCGCTCATTTTGCTTCCTTGCTGTGGATGGCTTCGAATTCCTTGTCGTGCATCACTTCCTCCACGGGGCGGCCCGCGCGTACGGCCTGGACCATTCCGTCCTGGCGGCGGGCGATGCGCTCGCCCAGGTCCAGCACGTCTTTAATGCGCGCGGCCGCGACGAAGACCGTGCCACAGCGGTCCGCGATGACATAGTCGTCCTGGTTCACGACCACGCCGGCGAAGACCACAGGCTCCCCGGCGCCGAGCTGCACCACCCGGTTGCGCGCGCTGATCATGGTCACGCCGCGGCCAAAGACCGGATAGCCGATGGATTCGCTGCCTTCGATATCGCGGCTCAGGCCGTCGATGACGGAGCCGCGCACCTGCTTGGCGGTCGCCGCATTGGCGAGGATGTCGCCCCAGCAGGAGATGCCTTCGAGCCCGCCGGCGATCACCAGGATGCGGTCGTTGCTCTGGATCTGCGCGATGACGGGGGTGATCAGATGTGCCGTCGGCGCGGCATCGGTCTTGGCGCCGAGCTGGACGGTGCTCGCCCTGCCAACGATCCTGGGGCAGTCCCACAGGGGGCGGATCCCGTACGTTGCGCCGGGCAGGTTCAGGAAATCCAGCGCGTCCGATACCGTGTTGGTATCGAGTGTGGCAAGGCGGTCGAGCAGGGTTTGCGGGTGCATTCCGGCGTCCTCAGTGGTTGCTTGGTTTGCACTATCGGCGCTAGAGTTCGATATGTAAATTCCGAAGAACGTAAGCTTTTCATACGCCAAAGCTATCAAAGCCATGATCAACTTCAGACTGGTTCGGCATCTATGGTTGTTCCTGGCCGTTGCGGAGGAAGAGCACTTCGGCCGCGCCGCCAAGCGGCTGGGAATGTCCCAGCCGCCGCTGACCGAGCAGATCCAGGTCCTCGAGCACGCGCTGAAGGTAAAGCTCTTCGAGCGGTCCAGGCGCGGTGCAAAACTCACGCCCGCGGGCGCGGCGATATTGCCGGCGGTACGCAAGTTCGCCGAGCAACTGGAGCGGCTCGAGCTGGCGGTGCGCGAGGCCGTGCAGGGACAGAGCGGCCTGTTGACCATCGGCGCGATCTCGTCGGCGATGGTCGACACGCTGCCCCCGCTGATCGACCACCTGAAGGCGGAACACCCGCAGCTGACCGTATCGGTCAAGGAGATCGACAGCGTGGATGCGGTGCCCGCGCTGGAGCGAGGGGACGTAGACCTCGCGTTCGCCCGTCTTGAAGGCGACCTGGGGCCGTCCATCAAGTCCATCGCGCTGAAGCAGGACCGGCTCGCTGTCGCGCTGCCCAGGTCTCACCCTCTGGCAGAGATGCCGCGCATTCGGCTGGCATCGCTTGCGGATGAGGAGTTCGTGATGTTCTCCCGGCATGTGAGCCCGGTCTACTACGACAGCCTGATCGCGACCTGCAGGGCGGTCGGCTTCTCACCCCGCGTGCTTCACGAAGTACGAACCGTGTCGTCCCAGATTGCCTTTGTCGGCTGCGGACAAGGGATTGCACTCGTGCCGGCGTCGCTGAAGAAGGCCGCCTCCGACAACGTGGTGGTCAGGCCGCTGAAGGAAGCGGTCAATGTGGTCACGACGGCGATGGCGTGGTCGACCAGCCGCGAAAACCCGATGATCGAGGCGGCGATCGCTGCCCTGTCAGCGGGAAAAGTCGTGGAGCGAAGGCCGCGGCGTCGGGGTGCGGCAGCCTCCGCTGGCTGAATTGCCGGGGAACGTGGTCCTCAGGCAGGCCAGTTCAGGACGCCAGCGCCGCCGCCGTGGCGCTGAACGTCGCCACGCAATTGCGCCCGGAGCGCTTGGCCAGGTAGAGCGCCTCATCGCCGGCGCGCAGGAAGGCGCGCAGTTCGCCGAAGATTTCATCACTGCCCGCGCGGTTGTCGTCGGTCACCACGCCCACGCTGACCGTCAGCATCCCGTCGAGCCCCGCGGCGTTCGGGATCCGCAAGGCCTGGACCGCCGCGCGCACGGCTTCGGCGATCACGGCCGCACCGGCCGCATCGGTGTGGGGCAACAGGATCGCGAACTCTTCGCCGCCGTAGCGGCCCGCATAGTCGCCCGGGCGCCGCACGTGCCGCTGGATGCAGGCGCCCACCGCGGCTAGCGCGTCGTCGCCGGCCTGGTGCCCGTAGCGGTCGTTGAACTGCTTGAAGTGGTCGACGTCGAGCATCAGCAGCGACAGCGGCTGGCCGTGCCGCCGCGCGCGCCGCCATTCCACGTCGGCGGCGTCGTCGAGCGCGCGCCGGCTGCCCAGCCCGGTGAGGCCATCGGTGTTGACCATCCAGCGCAGGTGTTCTTCCATGTCGACGCGGCGGCGCCACTGGCGCGACAGCAGCACCGACAGCGCAATGATGGCCGCGTCCATGGCGCCGATCAGGGAGGCAAAAAGCCACGCGCGGCGATACCAGGGCGCCAGCACGTCGTCGGTGGCGCGCCCCACCACGACGATCAGCGGGAAGCCCGGGATACGCCTGAAGCTGTAGAGGCGCTGCACGCCGTCCACCGCGGCGACGCCGATAAACGAACCTTGCGTGCCATGCAGCAGCGGTGCGAACGAAGGGCTGGCGGAGATGTCGCGTCCGATCGAGGCCGCGTCATAGGGACGCCGCATGATTATTGGCCCGTCGGTGCGCAGCAGCGTCAAGGTGCCGCCCTCGCCAAGGCTCACGCCGTCGAACAGCTTGCGGAAGTAGTTCAGGCGCAAGGTGCCGACGACGATACCGGCGAAGCTGCCGTCCGGGTTGGAGAGCCGGCGGCTGATGCCGATGGACTTGTTCTCCGGCGTCAGGCGCGGCTGGAACGGCCGGCTCAGGAACAGGCCGGCGTCAGTGCCGTTGCGATGCGCCTGGAAGTAATCGCGATCGGCCACATTGACCGGACGCGGCGGCCACTGGTGCGAATCGAACATGAGGTTGCCGTTGGCATCGGTAACCAGCAACGAACCCATGTCTTCAGCGTTGATGGACCGGTCGAACAGCAGGCGCTGGCGCAGCCCCGGGGCCATCGCCATGATCGACGGATCGTGCAGGGCCTCGACCACCCCGCCAATGGCCAGTGCGTGGATCTGCAGGTTGCGCGTGATGCTGCGCTCCAGCGTCAGCGCCAGGTTGGCCGACGCTTCGCTGGCATTGTCCAGTGCATCCCGGCGCATCTGCAGCAGGGCCAGCCCGCCCAGGGCGGCGATCATGCATACGAGGACAAGGCTGGCGGCGACAATGAGGGACGCCGGGCGGTGAAAGGGTCTGCGAGCGAAAAAGTGGATCATGTGGCGCACGAAGGAGGCCCTTCTTCTTATATGCGCACATTGTAGTACCTGGCCACCGTTTCGAACGGCAGCGCGCCGTTCCGGCGAACCGTATCCGGCACTGGTTCGCCGTTCTCCCAGGACAAGCCGGCACTTAGTCCGCGCGAATATTGGAGTCCTTGACCACCTTTGCCCAGGTCGCCAGTTCCTGGTCGACAAACTTGCCCAGCTCCTGCGGCCCCATGTAGGCAGCGAAGGCGCCTTGCTCCTCGACCTTCTTCTTGTAGGCGTCGCTGGCCACGATCTTCTTCGCCTCCTGCGACAGCCGCTCGACCACGGCCGGCGGCGTGTTGGCCGGGGCGAACAGCGCGAACCAGGACTCCACCTCATAGCCCGGCAGGCCGGCTTCCGCGGTGGTCGGCACGTTGGGCAGCGAGGGATGGCGCTTCGGCCCGGCGTAGGCAAGCGCCTTGATCTTGCCGGCCTGCACATGGCCGATGACGCTCGGCGGCGTGGTGATGAACATATCGACCTGGCCGCTGATCAGGTCGGTGATGACCGGGCCGGCGCCCTTGTACGGCACGTGCGTCATCGGGACCTTGGTCTGCCGGCCAAACATCTCGCCGGCGATATGCTGGATCGAGCCATTGCCGGACGAGGCGTAGAACAGCCCCTTGCCATTCGACTTGCCATAGTCCACCAGCTCTTTCAACGACTTCGCCGGGAGCTTCGCGCTGACGGCAATGACATGCGGCGCGCGCATGACCAGGGCTACCGGTGCAAAGCCGGACGGCTTCCAGCGGATCTGCGGGAACAGCGCCGGATTGCCGACGTGGTAGCCGGAATACTGGAGCAGCAGCGTGTAGCCGTCCGGGGCGGCCCGTGCGACCGCCTCGGTGCCGATATTGCCGCTGGCGCCGGGCCGGTTGTCGACGACCACGGGCTGCCCCAGTGCGGCCTGGAGCTGTTCGCCAATCAGCCGCGCGACGATATCGGTCGAACCGGCCGGCGCGCTGGGCACGATCAGCGTGACCGGCTTGCTCGGGTATGCGCGGGCGCCGTACGCCGGTGCTGTGGCGACCATGGTGGCCATGGCCAGTAGGGTTGCTGCAGCGATATGGATTCGCTTCATGGTTGTGTCTCCTCGACCGACTTCTGCGGTACGTGTTGCCATTTCAGGTCTGTAGCCTCCGGCGCAAGGCCGGACGCCGTTTGCGGTGGCCGCCTCAGTCGACCAGTTCCGAAATCTCGATCAGGTTCAGGTCCGGGTCGCGTACGTAGACCGAGCGGATCTTCTGCGTGGCGCCGGTGCGCGCCACCGGGCCTTCAACGATCGGCCACTGGCAGCGCTGCAAATGCGCGATCACCTCGTCGAGCGGAACCGACGCGATAAAGCACAGGTCGAGCGCGCCGGGCACGGGAAGGTGGGCCTTGGGCTCGAATTCGGCACCACGCTGGTGGAGATTGATCTTCTGGTTGCCGAAGCGGAAAGCCAGGCGGCCGTTGCCAAAGGTTTCCAGCTTCATCTGCATGACTTCCGTGTAGAAGTGCCGCGTGGCTTCCACGTCGACGCAGGTCAGGACAAGATGATCGAGATGGTCGATAAGGGACATGATCGTTTCCTCGTGGGATGGTCTAGGCTGCTGGCGTGCGGAAGGCCTTCTGCTCAGGCACGGCATCCGCGGCCGGCATCGGATGCAGGTCGAGGCGGCGGCCTGCCTTGAGCAGTTGGCTCGGGACGTCGTGGCCGATCAGGCCGGGCAGCCGGGCGGAGGCGTCCAGGATCCTCGCCAGGTCGACGCCGGTGTCATAGCCATCCAGCTCAAGCATGTGGACCAGTTCCTCGGTGCAGACGTTGCCGGTCGCGCCCGGCGCATAGGGGCAACCGCCGAGGCCACCAAGCGAAGCGTCGAAGCGGTCGATACCCTGGTCCAGCGCGGCCAGCGTGTTGGCAAGCGCGAGTCCGCGGGTATTGTGGAAATGCAGCGTCAGTTCGAGCCCCGGGAATTGCCGGCGCGCGGCCGCGCACAGCGTGCCGACTTGCGACGGAAAGGCCATGCCGGTGGTGTCGCACAGCGTCACGCCGTGTACCCCCAGGTCCGCGAAGCGTTGCATCCAGCCGAGCACCTGCTCCAGCGGCACGTCGCCCTCCATCGGGCAGCCCATCGCCGTCGACAAGGACACATTGATCGCGGTCGGCGTTTCACGCACCACCCGGATCACGTCCGCGAGCTGCGCGAACGACTGCTCGCGCGACATGCGCAGATTGGTGCGGTTGTGGCTTTCGCTGACCGACATGACCAGGTTGACCTCGTCGACCTGGCAGGACAGCGCGCGTTCGGCGCCGCGCACATTGGGGACGAGCACGGTGTAGACCACGCCCTCGCGCCGGGCAATGCGATGCATGACGGCTTCTGCATCGCGCAGCGCCGGGATCGCCTTGGGCGAGGTGAAGGAGGTCACTTCGATCTTGGCGTAGCCGCACGCGCTCAGGTCGTCGATCAGGGCGACCTTGTCGTCGGTTTCGACAAACCGGGCCTCGTTCTGGAAGCCATCGCGTGTGGCGACTTCCTGGATATGTACTCGCTTGGCATGCATGCCGGTCTCCTTGTCAGATGATGCCCGCGGCGCGCCAGGCGGCGCGTTGCGCGGTGCCGATGCCCAGGCCCGCGAGCACTTCGTCGGTGTGCTGGCCGAGCGTGGGCGCGGGGTTTGGCAGTTCGCCGGGGGTATCGCTCAGCTTCGGGACGATGCCCGGCAGCTGGACGGGTGTGCCGTCGGGCAGTTGCGCGTCGAGGATCATGTCGCGCGCACGGTAGTGGGGATCGGCGGCGATATCGGCGATGTCGTAGATCCTGCCGGCGGGGATGCGCGCGGCATTGAGCGCGTCCAGCGCCTCGTCCAGGCTGCGTTGTGCCGCCCATTCGCCGATGGCGGCGTCGAGCCTGCCGACCTGGGCGACCCGGCCATCGTTGTGCGCCAGCGCGGGATCGTCGCGCAGGTCGGGCCGGCCGATCATGTCCATCAGCCGCCGGAAGATGCCATCGCCATTGCCGGCAACCAGCACGTACTTGCCGTCGGCGCAGCGATAGGCATTGGTGGGCGCAATGCCCGGCAGGCTGCTGCCCGCCGGCTCGCGCACGGCGCCGAATACCGAGTATTCCGGCAGCAGGCTTTCCATCATGTTGAAGACCGACTCGTACAGGGCGACGTCGACGACCTGGCCCTTGCCGTCGTTCTGCTCGCGGTGGCGCAGCGCCAGCAGCACCCCGATCACGCCATGCAGGGCGGACAGCGAGTCACCGATGGAAACCCCCACGCGCACCGGCGTGCGGCCCGGCTCGCCGCTCAGGTGGCGCAGCCCGCCCATCGCCTCGCCGATGACACCGAAGCCGGGACGGTCCCGGTAAGGGCCGCTTTGGCCGTAGCCGGAAACCCGCAGCATCACCAGGCCCGGATTGAGCGCCTGCAGCCGGTCCCAGCCCAGGCCCCAGCCTTCCAGCGTGCCGGGGCGGAAGTTTTCGATCAGCACATCGCATTGCGCCGCGAGCTGGCGCGCGACGTCCTGGCCTTCCGGGGTGCGCAGGTCCAGCGTGACGGACTGCTTGTCGCGCGACTGCGCTTCCCACCAGACCGAAGTCCCCTCGTGCAACATCCGCCATTTGCGCAGCGGATCGCCGGTCCCCGGCGGTTCGACCTTGATGACTTCCGCACCGAATGCGGCCAGCATGCGTGCCGCAAACGGCCCTGCAATCAGCTGTCCCAGTTCCAGGACGCGTATGCCTGCAAGGGGCTTTGACTTCGTTCGTTCCATGACCATGGCTCCCACTGTGTGCAGGCGATATTGGGTCAAAAACCGGCGCTTGATAATCAATGGTTTTTCAACCAACCTTTCCTGTGGGGAAAGGGAGGGGCCGTCATTCTGACGCTGGCTCCTGATTGACAAGCCAAAAGCGCTTCACTAGCCTTTCCGGAATTTCAATGCTGCTGGCTGCCTCGGCCACGGCAACGGGCTCCTGCATGGAGCGAAGGCCATCCATGATCAATCCCGCCCATTTCGATCTCCAGTCGCTTCGCATCTTCCTGCTGGTGGCCCAGACCGGCGGCCTGACCCAGGCCGCGAACAAGTCCCACATGACGCTGTCGGCGCTGAGCAAGCGGATCGCCGACCTGGAGCGCACGGTCGATTGCGCACTATTCCTGCGCGTTCGGCGGGGGCTGGAACTCACGCCCGCGGGGCATGAGCTGGTTCACCATGCGCGCAGCGTGCTCGACCAGGTCAACCGGATGGCGGGCGACATGAGCGACTTCGCCATCGGCGTGCGCGGGCACGTCAAGGTCTGGGCCAATACCTCAGCTGTGATCCAGTTCCTGCCCGGCGATATCGCGGCCTTCCTGGCCGCGCAGCCCATGATCCGCATCAGCCTGGAAGAGCGCCTGAGCCAGGACGTGGTGGCGGCACTGGTTTCCGGCGAAACCGATCTCGGCGTCTTTGCCGACAACGTGCCCGCGTATGACATCGAGAAATTCGCCTACCGGCATGACCGCCTGGTCGTGCTGGTGCCTAGCGGCCACCCGCTGGCGACACGGTCCGAGGTGAGCTTCGAGGAGACCCTCGAGCATGACTATGTCGGGCTTAACCAGGGCAGCTCGCTGCTGCAGCGCCTGACCGATGCCGCCTCCGCACTGGACAAGGTCGTGCGGCTGCGGATCCAGGTCAGCAGCTTCGATGCCATCTGCCGGATGATCGAGGCCGGGCTGGGGATCGGGGTGTTGCCGGATGGCGCGGTGCGGCCGGAGCTGTTGGGCGCCGGCCTGCAAGCGATCTACCTGTCCGACGCCTGGGCGTCGCGCACCCTGTGGCTGGGGGTGAAGACGGAAGCAGGACTGCTGCCCGAGGCGAAGAAGCTGCTTGACCACCTGCGCGCGGCGGGGGCGTAGCGCATCACACACAGTCCTTCAGTCACGCGCATCGGCCTGCAGCGCGGCAAGGAATGACGATACCAGCGCGCTGTCGTCGTCCTTGCGCGTGACCGCGACAATGGTCGCCGTGCCCTTGAGCCCCGTGATCGGGACAAAGGCAATGTCGGAGCGGTTGCCATCGGCCACCGAATGCCCGACCAGCGTAAAGCCCAGGCCGGCCGCCACCAGGCCGAGCGCGGTGTGGATCTCGATCGCCTCGTGTCCGGCCACGCACCCCACGCCGGCATCGCGCAGCAGCGCCATCATGTGCGCCGCGAAGCCGCTCTGCGGGTCCTTCGGATACCGGATCAGCGACATCCCGTTCAGCTCCTCCGCACGTATCATCTTGCGCTTGCCCAGGCTGCTGCTGGCAGGCACGGCGGCGATGAAGGGATCATGGAACAGCGGCGTGTACACCAGGTCCGGCGCCTGTTCGAAGACCCCGACGTAGCGCGAGATGCCGATATCGATGCGCCCGCGCCTCAGTTGCTCCGGCTGGTGCTCAGACAGCAGCTCAAGCAGGTCGACCTGCACGTTCGGCCGCGCCGCGCGGAAGCGCCGCACCGCCGCCGGCAGGATGCTGAAGATCGCCGAGCGGGTAAACCCGATGCCGAGCCAGCCGCCGCTGCCCGCCGCAACGGCGCGCGTTTCCTCCTCCAGCCTGCCCAGCATGGTTAGCACATCCCTAGCCCGTGGATAGAGAAAACGGCCAACCGCCGTCAGCGTCATGGGCCGGTGCGTGCGGTCGAACAGGGGCGCGCCAACGCTTTCCTCCAGCTGCGCAAGCTGCATGCTGATCGCCGTCGGCGCGACGAAGAGCCGCTTCGCCGCCTCGGCTGCGCTGCCGGCGTCGACCACCTCGCAGAAGTAGCGGAGCTGCCTTTGGTTCATTTTTAATGAAGTTATATCCAAAAAACGATGTTTGATCTCGTCATCACTTTACTCGAAACTCCATTGCATCAACACAAGGAGTGAGCGATGACGCAGGAGACACAAGCCGACTGGATCGAAGCAGCCAAGGCACTGACCACCGCGGAGGTTTCCGACGCGTTGGACTTTTTCCGGCTGCCCGGCAGCGCGCACGGCATCGGGCGCATTGCGGGCGCAGGCAAGCTGTTCGGCCAGGCCTATACCGTGCGCTATGCGCCGGTGGATACGGCAGCACCCGGCAGCGTCGGCGACTACCTCGATGAAGTGTCAGCCGGCGCCGTCGTGGTGCTCGACAACGGCGGCCGCACCGACTGCACCGTCTGGGGCGGCATCCTCAGCGCGCTGTCCGCGCATCGTGGCATCGCAGGTACGGTCATCAATGGCGTGTGCCGCGACACCGAGGAGGCCGAGCAGGCCAATTACCGTCTTTATGCCCGAGGCCGATTCATGCGCACCGGCAAGGACCGGGTGCAGGTGGAAGCGGTGCGCGTACCGGTGAGTCTTGGCGACGTCCGGGTTTGCGCCGGCGATTTTGTCATCGGCGATGCCGACGGCATCGTCGTGGTGCCACAAGGCAGGGCGGAGGAAGTGTTCCGAAAGGCGCTGGCCACGCGCGCCGCGGAAGAGAAGATCCTGGCGGCGGCACTGGCCGGCGCAACGCTGTCGGACGCCCGTCGCCAGCACGGCTACCACACGCTGCAACGCGCCGCCGGCTAAGGCGGCCTTCGGGCCAAAGCCGGCAGTCCGACCGGCGAACCGGCCCGATCCACGGAGACAAACGATGTCCAACAATTTCAAGGCCCGCGCTGCAGTGCGTGCGGACCGCCGTAAGTTCGATGTGCTGTGCGGCGCCATCCTTTGCGCCACGCTTGCCAGCGTTGCGACGGCCGAAGCCGCCTACCCGTGCCCGACCGTCCGGCTGGTCTCTCCCTATCCTCCGGGCGGCACCACCGACATCCTGGCGCGCATCGTGGCGCCCGGATTGTCCAAGGGTCTTGCCACCACGGTGATCGTCGACAACAAAGGCGGAGCCAGCAGCAATATCGGCACCGAGTTCGTCGCCCGCGCCAAGGCGGACGGTTGCACGGTATTGCTGGGCAATAACACCGGCATCGTGATCAACCGCAATCTCTACAAGCTGAAGATCGACCCGGTCAAGGACCTGGCGCCCGTGGGCATGGTTGCCTCCGTGCCGCTGGTGCTGTATGTCAACCAGTCCGTTCCTGCGAAGACTGCGCCGCAACTGGTCGAGCTGGTCAAGTCGGCGCCGGGCAAGTACAGCTATGCCTCCGGCGGCAGCGGCAGCCCGCAGCATCTGGCCGGCGAGCTTATGAAGCTCGACAAGCACCTCGACATGCTGCACGTGCCATACCGTGGCCAGGGCCCTGCGCTCAGCGATGTGCTGGCGGGCCAGGTGCCGATTGCTTTCGATACCACCACGGCACTCGCGCCGCAGCTCAGGTCCGGGCGCATCCGCCCGCTGGCGACCACCGGCGCCCAGCGTGCCAGGACGCTGCCTGACCTGCCGACCATGCAGGAGATCGGCTTCCCCAACTTCGTGATCGAGAACTGGTACGGGCTGTTTGTCCCTGCCGAGACCCCGAAGGCATTGGTCGACCGGCTTAACGCCGAACTCAACCGCGTGCTGCACGACGCAAGCGTGGCATCGAAGCTCGCCGAGCTGGGCTCGCGCGATGTCAGCGGCCCGGTAGCGCAGTTCCGGTCCTTTATCGGCAAGGAGCTGCCGCTGTGGGAGTCGATCGTCAAGCGCTCAGGCGCCACCGTCGACTAAGCGCGCTTCGTACTTCTCTCTGCCATCGCTTCTCTCTGCCATCGCTTCGCTATTCCATCACCTACATCGCCATGATCCATTCCGCGACGCCACAGCAACTCGAACGCCTGAAGGCCTTCGGCACCGCAACCCTGCACGAAGCGCAAGGCCAGAAGGGCGCGCTGGACGGCGGCCTGAAGCCGCTGGACCCGACGCTCAGGATGGCCGGGCCCGCGCTCACCGTGGACCTGCGTCCCGGCGACAACCTGATGGTCCACTATGCGCTGACCAAGGCGCGTCCCGGCGACGTGCTGGTGCTCGACGCCAAGGGCTTTACCGAAGCGGGCCCGTGGGGCGATGTGCTGACTTTGGCGGCACAGCAGGTCGGCCTGGCGGGGCTCATCAGCAACGGCGCCGTGCGCGATGGCAGCGCCATTATCGAGATGGGCTTCCCGGTGTTCTGCCGTGGCCTGTCGATCAAAGGCACCAACAAGAACCAGCCCGGCAGGGTGAATGTGCCGGTGTGCGTGGGCGGAGTATCGATCGCGCCCGGCGATATTGTTGTCGGAGACCGCGACGGACTCGTGGTGGTTGCCGCCGGCGAGGTTGAAACCGTGCTGGCAAAAAGTGCCGAGCGGGAAGAGAGGGAAGACTGGATGCGCGAGCAACTGGTACAAGGCAAGACCATGGTCGAGTTGCTGGGGCTTGCCGGGACGCTGGAGCGCTTCGGGCTTAGCTGACAGGCGGTCCGACGCCAGATTGCTTGCCGCTCTCCCGCAAGCGGGAGAGGGGAGAAAACCGCCCACGTTGTGAGATAATCGAGGCCTGTTATTTGCCAGCCGCGCCAGTTTATCGGCGCGCTGGATCGGCAATCGAAATAGGGCGGTCAATCAATGGAACCGAAATTCTATCGCGGGTGGCATCTCGCAAAAACGGATCTGGAGCACAAGGCCACGGAATTCGAGTGGTCCCTGATCCGATTTAATGAGGCATTTTCCCGTTTTGTTCTTTCCACGGGGATGGTTACGATTGCTGCCGATGTGGATATCAAATACGAGGAGCACGTCATTCTCCACGTCATCAGAATGCAGGATCGGCCGAAGAATAGTGCCACCATTGCCCGCCTGATGAATCGCGATGATATTCCGAACATCCAGTACAGCTTGCGCAAGCTCGAGACAGCAGGATTGATCGAGAAGCAGAGGGACAAGAACAGCAAGACCTATTCGTACACTGTCAGTGAACTGGGAGTAAAGCTGACGGACGAGTATTACAAGGTCAGGGCCGAGATTCTGGTAAAACGGCTGGAAGAAATCAGTGAGGTTTCAGAGAAATTTGAAAAGGCGTCACGTTTCCTTTCGCTGCTGACTGGTATCTATGAGGAAGCGGCGCGCGATTCGGCGACGATCACGCCGTTGCGAGATGACGAGCCTGGTGAGCCAGGTACCGACAGCTGATGCTGAGGGAAATCAGGCCGGTCCCCGCCGGCCTGATTTCATAACACCGCGTCAGTTCCGGAGATTGATATCCGGATGGCGCCGGTGCCAGTCGGTGGCTTGCTGGAAGGCCATGCCGGCACGGCACAACAGCGCTTCCTCGCCATGGCGTGCCACGAGCTGGAATGCGATCGGCATGCCGCTCCCGGTGAATCCGCATGGCAATGTCATCGCCGGATGCCCGGTCGAGTTGAATGGCGCCGTGAACTGGATCAGTCGGCTATTCAGCTCGGGATCTTGTGCCAGCGCGCCAAGTTGCTCATGTGTCGGTGCGGCGAACGGCTGCACGGGGACGACCAGCAGATCAATGTCCTGCATCAGCTTGTTGACCTTGCCACGCAAGGCGGCACGGTTCAGCAGCGCTTCCTGGTAGCGCATCGCGCTGGTATTGCGGCCAATCTCGATCAGCCTGGTCAGCGCTGGCCCATATTGCGCCGAAAGGCGTGGGAAAGTGCCCGCATGCGCAACCGCGACTTCGACGCCGCAGTTGATTTCCCATTCGTCGACGACGGTGCGAACCTCGGGAAAGCGAATGTCCCGGATCTGCCCGTTAAGTCCCCTGAGTACGTCGATGACCCGGCCGATGGCCTGGCTGATGACGTCATCCGTGCCCTCGCTGTTCCATTGCCAATCGACACCGATCCGGAGATCGCGCAGGTCCTGCCCCTCGGTGGGCAATGCCAGGTCGGCTTGCGGGAGCGAAGTCGGATCGCGCGGATCGTGGCCGGCAATGGCCCCGAGCATCAGCGCGGCGTCGGCGGCGCTGCGGGCGATCGGACCCACGTGGTCAAGGCTCGCGCCCAGTTCGAAGACACCGTAGCGGCTGACCCGACCCCACGTCGGCTTGATGCCGGTCAGCCCGTTGGCCGCCGCCGGGAAGCGGATTGAGCCGCCGGTATCCGTCCCGATCGATGCGTAGCAAAGTCCTGCGGCCGTGGCCACGCCGGAGCCGCTGGAGGACGCACCAGCCCAATGGTTCGGGTGCCAGGGATTGACGGGCTCCAGTACGCTTGGGTGATGGGTGGCGAAGGCGCCTTCGGTGAGCTGCAGCTTCCCGAGCACGACAGCTCCCGCCGCCTTCAGTTTGCTGACGACGGTGGAATCTTCCGACGGGACAAAATCCTTGTGGATCGTGGTGCCGGCGGCGGTGGGGGAACCGGCAAGCCAGCAGAGGTCCTTGACTGCCACCGGGACACCGTGCAACGGCCCCAGCGGCCCGTCATGCATCAGCGCACGTTCGGCTTCGCGCGCCTGTGCCAGTGCTTGTTCAGGCAGGACCAGGGCGTAGCCATGCAGCGCCGGATCGAGGCTGGAAATTCTGTCGAGGATGGCTTCGGTGACTTCTACTGGCGAGATCTCGCGCGTGCGGATCCTGCGTGCGAGTTCCGCGGCTTCCCAGTAGTGCAGGTCTGTATTCGGCATGAGCAATTGGTCCGAGAGTTCTGTCAAGTGAGGATGGGCGTCCTGCCTTCACCGCCCGATGCGACGAAGGGATGCCCGCTCCTTCAGCGAAGGCCGAGTTCCGTGCGTGTGCGCGTGAGCGTGTCGATCACGGCGTACATGATCTTCCGCGCGCAAGGCAGCAGGTCAGGGACATAGGTCGCACCCATGCCGCCCAGCCCCTCGGCCACGCTTTCAGGTGAACCCTCGGCCGGCCATGGCCAGCCGATGCGTGCGGTCGGAATGCCGAAGCGGCGCAACGCGGCACCGTCGGTCTGTCCGCCAAGCAGGTCGGGAACGCCGTGCGGGCGCTCTTCGACATGCTCCCATCCGCGCCTGGCCGACTGAATGATCCAGTTGGATGGCGGTGTGCTGCCGCCGGGAACGGAACCGTACATCTCCCAGTCGAGATCAAGCTCCGGGCGCCGGGCGCGCAGATCCGCGACGAATTGCGCAACCTGGGCCTTGACGTCAGCCGGACTGGTGCGCGGATTGATGCGGACGTCGAAAAAGATCTCGGTGACCGCCGAAGGAAACGCCGGCCGCTCCGGCCAGCCGGCGCGCACGCCCGCGATCCAGCCGTGTGGCTTGACGACGCCGGAAGTATTTCGTTCCGCGTAATCGACCAGCCACTGCTCCAGTTCCAGGATGACATGCGCCGCGGGGACCACCGAGCTGCGGAAGCCCGGCGTGCCGCGCGGTACGCCCGTATAGCCCAGCGTCCCGTTGACCCGCAGCCTGAACCAGCCCATCCCTGGCTCTTCGTGGTAGACCCAGTTCCACGGCTTCATGATGACGGCAAAGTCAGGCGCGACACCACGCGACAGCAGATGCGTGACGCCCCCTGACATGCCGGCGTTGTCGCGCTCGGGGACATTGACAGGCATGCCGCCGTCCGCCATCGCCAGGATCAGGTCGCCCACGAGCGGCACGTCGGCCTCGACCAGCGCCGTCGCCACCTCGGTCAAGGTTGCCGCCATGGCTTTCGGATTGGAGGAGCCGAGGCCATAGACCCAGTCTCCCACCATCCTGGCGGTGGGACGCAGGTCGACGTGATCCGTGACGCCTGCCCATGGCCGGTCACTGGCATCGCCTTCAAGATGCGTGTCGATCGGTGCGTACAGCATCAGCGCCGCGCCGCCGCCGCTGCCGCGCTTCTCCCCGACGACGTTGCCGGTGCGAGCGTTCATCGGGCGGTATTCAGATTTCAGGCCCGCCTTGGACATGTAGTCCGCCATGAACTGGCTCACGTCGCGGACAGCGCCGGTCGGGCTGTGGATGTCCGTCAGGTCGAACAGAAGCTGCTGCAGGCGCCTGGCATCGATCCGGGCACAGGCCTTTTCATACCAGCCTTGCTGCTCTGGCGAAAAGGGTAGGGTAATGGTTGGCTCCACGAATGCTGTCTCCTGGGGATTTCTGGGGGGATGCGCAGCTAGTTCGATGGTGCGAACTGCTCGGCGTAGATGTTCTCCGGACGGACCCCGATCTGGGCGAGCCGACGGGTGGCTGCGTCGATCATTGCCGGGGGGCCGCACAGATAGGCGACGGTGTCGGCGTGGGCGGCATCGTCGTCACGAATGGCATCGACCGGGTTCCCGCTCAGCAGGTCTCCCGTCGCGTCCCGGGCCACCGAAATCCGCGCCGAGAGATTGGGCAGCCACTGCTCGCGCAGCGCGATGTCATCCAGGCAGAACAGCGTATCGGGCGTTGCGCAGCCAAAGCTGAGCAGCACGGGTGGCTTGCGCCCCGACGTGTTCCGGATGGCGTCGATCATGGAAAGGATCGGCGCCAGGCCCGTCCCGCCCGCCACCATGATGTGAGGCGCGCGCACCTTCTCCCGCAGGAAAAAGCTGCCATACGGGCCCTCGAGCTCCAGCACGTCGTCGCGGGCGGCGCGTTGCTCGAGATAGCCTGACATGACGCCGTCATGCAGCAGGCGGATCAGCAGTTCGATCTTCGGCAGGTCGGCAGCCGTGCTGGCAGGCGAATAGCTGCGGACGATGTCGGTGCCGGGAACACGGACCTGGATAAACTGGCCCGGCTTGAAGTCAAAGGCCTCGCCGTCGGCGAGTTCGAGCGTGAGACGCACGACATTGGGCGCCAGCTTTTCGACGCTGTCGACAAAGGCGTTGACTTTGACGGCGCGCCCGGCCCCCGCATCGCTCTCATAGTTCAGGTCGAAGGTGCAGTCGGTGTCGGGCTCGGTCAGGCACAACAGGCGCTCGCCCGCATCGTATTCGCTGCGCAGCAGCGTCGAACCGGCGCCGGCGCGCATGCCTGCCTGGCCTTCGGCCAGCCGCGCGGTGCAGCTCGAACAACTGCCGGAGCGGCACTGGTGGATCAGCGGCACGCCGGCGGCGAGAGCGGCGTCAAGCACGCTCTCGCCGTGCGGCACGGCAACCGATCTGGTGGTTCCGTCGCGAAAGCGAAACGCGACGTTCTTGACAGTAGACATTCGGATCCCTCGGTTGCCGCGTTGATTACTCGTCTGCTTCGATCTTTTCGACGAAGTAGGCCGTGGCCTGCTTGCCTTCCGAAGCTTTCTTCAGCCGCAGGCTCGACGCCTTGACGGCACCATCCACACCGCGGCCGGGCTTGGCGATGCCCCGGTTCCACCGCGATGCCAGCTTGCGCCAGGTGATCGGCGAGATATCCGTTGCCACCAGCTGCTCGTTGTCCCAGCCCGTGCCATCCGCGTAGAAGTCTTGCATCGCCTCTCGCGCATACAGGTCGCAATCGTTGAAGCCGTGCAGGCACAGGGGCTTGTACAGATAGTCGAAGCGGTACTTGTAGTCCTTGCGCTCTTTCTCGGTGTTGCAGACTTTGACGAGGACTTCCCAGTATTCGTAGGTGTCGTCGGTGACGGGCACATACCACTCATACTGGACCACATGCTCTTCCGGCCAGTTTTCCACCATGAGAACGCCGGGCAGGACGACGGACGTGCGATACGGACGCGCGCTCAGGTTCTCCACCTTGAGACCGACCCGCTCGTTCTCGAGGATCGGCTTCCACTTCTCGGTAAACAGCCACTGCACCATCCCCTTCGGGCCGTTCTCCTCTTCGACCACGCTAATGCAGTCGTCAGCGGTCGGGACGATACCGAGCGGCAGCACCCAGTCCTTCGCATGGATGATGGCGTTGTCCTTGTGGACCAGGATGTGCGCATTGTCGAAGCCGTTCTCACAGGCAATGCGCCAGTTGGCATAGCCGGTACGGTGCATGCCGTGGGCGACGACGTTCTCGTCGAGCAGGCTCGGCGAAGACGGCCACAGCGGGTGCGGGAATTTCTCGCTGTTCTCGGGGAAGCGGAACGGCAGGTCGTGCGACAGCGGAGGCACGTCTTCGTCCGGGTAGTCGTCCTCGCGCACGAAGACGAAGATCATGCCGGCGACTTCCTGCACCGGGTAGGTGGTCAGGCCAGTCGTGCCGATCAGCTTGTCATCGGGGTTGCCCGCGATGGTCGCCAGGTTGCCGCTCTCGAGATCGAAGGTGAAGCCGTGATACCAGCAGCTGATGGTGTCCTTGGTCAGGCACATCGGCTTGGCGGACAGCCGGACGCCCCGGTGAACGCACTGGTCCTTCAGGGCAAAGATCTTGCCGTCCACGCGGCGCAGCACGATCGGAATGCCGCAGATCTGGATGCCCTCCACGCCGTCTTCCGGCAGCTCATTGCTGAACAGGGCCGGATACCAGTGGTTGATAAAGCCCCAGGCCGCGTCCTTGTACGGCTGGTACTGACTCTGCACTTTGGCGTCATTGACGCGCGCATTACTGATCTCGTTGTTCTTTGCCTCGCTGCTGCGCCGGCGGATGACGGGTTTGTCGCTCATCTTGAGGTCTCCTCGTGTGGGTGGGTGTCTGCCATGGCTGATTGCCACGGTGCGATCGAAGATTACGAAATCATAGATTGACTGTCAATCGAAGTTATATCAAACTTCTACGAACAATGGATCGATAGTGGATCGTTGTATCGGCGTAGGTGATGTCAGGGCGACACGCAGGAGGGGATCTGCACTGACGATGGCCATTGGAGACCGTGCGCATGCCCTTGCGACCCTTGAGGCTCGCGCCGGCAATCAAAGCAAAATACGGGGAGACATGAAATGAGGATGGCGAAGGCGATTGCCGCCTGCGGCCTGGGCTTGGCGGGCGCGGCGCATGCGCAAAGCAGCGTACAGGCCTATGGAATTATTAATTCCGGTGTGATGTATGTATCCAACCAGGGCGGCCATAGCACTGTGGTGGCCGACCCCGGAACGCAGGCGCCAAACCTGTTCGGCTTCCGCGGCACGGAAGACCTGGGCGGTGGCCTGCATGCGGTGTTCAAGCTGGAAGGCCAGTTTTCACTGAAGAACGGCCAGTCCATCGGGAACCTGTTCGGCCACGAAAGCTATGTCGGGATTCGTGACGACAAGCTCGGGACGCTCACGTTCGGCAACCAGATGGATTACATGTTCTATTCGCTGGCGCTCGATCACTGGGGCACGGCATTTCCGTTTGTGAGCTGCATCAGCTTGCGGCAAGGGCCATTTTCAGGCCTGGGGGTGCCCAATACGCCCGGGGGCTCGTTCGATTTTGACCGGGTCGCGGGCCTTGCCATTCCGAACTCCGTCAAGTACCAGAGTCCGTCGCTCGGCGGCCTCTCGTTCGGCGCGCAATACAGCTTCGGCGAGCAAGCTGGCTCTTTTGGCAAGGGCAGCGGCCAGAGCGCCGGTGTGAATTACCACCTTGGCGACCTGAGGCTGAATGCCGCCTACACCTATGTCAAATACCCCGAGCTGAATGGCGGCAACGACGGCATCCGGAACCTTGGCGCTGGCGCGTCCTATGCCATCGGCCCCGCCGTGGCCGCCCTGATGTACACGAATACGCAAAACACGGCGACGGGTGCGCGCGTCGCCGTTTATGAGGGCGACGTGACCTGGGCATTTTCGCCCGCCTGGCATCTGAACGCCGCCTACCAGTTCATGCAGGGCAATGACACGCTGAACAAGCAGAAAGCCATGCAGGGAACGCTGACGCTGCTCTATTCGTTCTCGAAGCGTACCAGCATCTACGCCGATCTGGTCTACCAGAAAGCCTTTGGCGGACAAGCCTGGATCAGCCTCGCACCCGGCCCTTCGTCCGGAGGGACGCAGGTCGCGGCAAACCTCGGAATCTTGCACGCGTTCTGAAGGAAATTTTTTTGGCAGTAACAGTTTAAAATCAATTGATGATCAACGTAAGAGTCATCAAAGATCACAGGAGACAATGACATGAGCGACCGCGCAACCGACAACACCATGCAGGCAGCACGCGTCCACGAGCCCGCTGGCCGGTTCCGGCTGGACACGATCCACCGTCCGCCATTGCTTCGCCAGACCGACGTGCTGATCGACGTCAAGGCCGCGGGCGTGGTTCCGAACCTTCGGAACGTGATGAGCAACTACGGCGAGCGCGCTTACCTGACGGTGCCGGACCTGCCTGCCATCTACGGCCTGGACACCGCCGGCGTGGTGGCCGAAGTGGGCAGCCAGGTGACTGGCATCGTCCCCGGCGACCGCGTCTATCTCAATCCCGGGCGCTCCTGCGGCTCCTGCCATGCATGCCGCACTGGCGAGCCGATCAACTGCACGGCCTATACCTTCCAGGGCTATTTCGGCTTCGGACCGGAGTCGAAGCGGATCTACCAGCAATACCCGTATGGCGGCTTCAGTGAGTTTGCCACCGCGCCGGCCGACGGGCTGGTGAAGCTGCCCGAAGCGGTCACCTTCGAGCAGGCCGCGCGCTTCGGGTACCTGGGCACGGCGTATTCGGGCCTGCGCAAGGCGGGCGTCGGGGCAGGGCGGACGGTACTGATCAGCGGCGCTACCGGCACGCTCGGGCTCGGCGCCGTGCAGATCGCGCGGGCCATGGGTGCAACCAGGATCCTGTGCGTGGCGCGGAACCTCGACTTGCTGGAACGCGTCCGCGCGCTCGATCCGCAGCGGATCCGCATTCTTTCCCACGGCGCGCGGTCGCTGGCCGACTGGGTTCGCGCCGAGACGGACGGCATCGGCGCGGACGCCTTTGTCGATGCCATCGGCCCAGGTGCTTCTTCACAAATCACGCTGGACTGCATTGCGGCACTCAGGCGCGGCGGCCGCATGGTGGAGATCGGCGCGATGTCGGACCCGATGCCCGTCAACCTCCATCAACTGATGTGTGCGCAGATCAGCCTGATTGGGTCGCTCTGGTTCTCCGTGGCGGAAGGCCAAGAACTCGCCGCCATGGCGGCGGCGGGCACGCTCGACCTCGGCATCTTCGAACACCAGCGGTTTGGCCTGCACCAGGTCAATGAAGCCCTCGCTACGGCAGAAAAGCGCGCCGGCGGGTTCGTCAACGTGGTTGTCGTCCAGTAACCGGCAGCCGGTCAAGGAGAAAGCAATGGTAAGACGCATCGTAACCGGTGAGCGGGACGGCCGTTCCGTGATTGTTTCGGATGGCCCGGTGGCCACCACCCATGACTATGCCGCCGTCCCCGGCTTCCGCACGACGCTGACGTGGGCCACGCAAGCCGTTCCGTCTCTGCCGCATGACGGCGCCGATCCGGCCGTGACGGTCACGTCCGTGACGCCTGACCCGCACGGGACGCGCCTGATCGTCGTCCAGTTTCCGCCCGACTCCGTCATGGCGTCGGACCAGTTCGATCCTGTGGCAGCAGGCGAGGAATATGCCCGCCACCTGCCCGGCCTTGCCGAAGCCTTCGAGCCCGATGGCTCCGGCATGCACAAGACACTGTCGGTCGACTACGACATCATCGTATCGGGGGAACTGTGGCTGGAAGTGGATGGCGGGGAAGTCCGTCACCTCAAGGCGGGCGACATCGTCATCCAGAACGGGACGCGGCACGCGTGGCGCAACCGCGGCGAGCAGCCCGCCATCATGGTGGCGGTGCTTATCGGCGCCAACAGATAAAGGCTGAGGCAACTCGCGTTGTGATCGGTGGCGGCGTCAATGCCACCGATCCACAGCAGCGGCATATCGGCGCCGGTGGCGAGCTTGCGAGGAGAGGATGCAATGAAAGAAAGACCGGATATCGGCACGCCGCCCGCCGCGGATGCGTGCGTGGCGCTTGCGTGGTCGGATGCCATGCTGCTGGGCCATGGGCCGATCGATGCGGCGCATCAGGAGTTTGTTGAGGTGGTGAACACATTGGCTGACTGCTCGCCGGACACGGCGGCCGTGTGCCTGCAGGACCTAGAGGCCCATATCCATTCACATTTCGCGATCGAGAAGGCGTGGATGGAGAAGACGGACTTCCCGGCCGCCGAGTGCCATATCGACGAGCATGAGCGCGTCATTGACGCCGTGCAGAAAGTCAACGCGAAACTGTGCCTCGGGGAACTCGGGCTGGCCGACGTCAGGCGGCTGGCGCAGGCATTGGCGGACTGGTTTCCTGCGCATGCCGCCTACATGGATTCCGCGCTGTCTGCCTGGATCAACAAGAAGACGTACGGCGGTGCGCCGGTGGTGCTTCGCCGCGACATGCGTGCAGCCTAGCGTCACAGCGAGGTGGGAGCATGAACATGCCGAGGCCGCGCCGTGGCACGGCTACTGTCGAAGGGAAGACGGTTGATGCATCACTCGGAGGAAATGGAATCATCCCGAATATGCAGACGTATGACCGAACCGCAGCCCGGCTCGCTGTCGATATCCAGTTGTGCATCGATCAGCCGGGCGCGCTCGGCCATGCCCTGGAGACCGTACGAGTGGCCTGCCCGCGCGGCAACGATGTCGAAGCCCTGTCCGTTGTCGCTGACGGTCAACTCGATACCCGCTTCGGTGTTGGCCAGCGTGACATCCACACGCGATGCGTTGGCATGGCGGGCAATATTGGTCAGCGATTCCTGCACGATACGAAAAATCGCCGTCGCGCGCGGGTCCGGCAGACTCGGTTCGGGACCCTTGGCGTCGAAGTGGCAGGGGATCTGGGTATGACGGCTGAAATCCGCAGTGAGCCATTCCAGTGCGGAGGCGAGGCCATAATTCAGTGCCGTCGGTCGAAGGTGGCTGGCCACGTTGCGCACGATCTGTATGGTTTTCTCGACCAGGTCGCGCATCTCATCGGCCTTGTGCATCGCAGCCGAACCGGCCGGCAGTTGCATTCTCAGTAACGACACGTCCATTTTTAACGCAGTCAGCAGCTGGCCAAGCTCATCGTGAATTTCCATTGCGATGTGCTTTCTGTCTTCCTCTCTGATCGCTTCCTGGTGGGCGGACAGTTGCTGTAGCCGTTCGCGCGATGCCAGCAGTTCGAGCTCGGTCCGTTTGCGCTCGCTGACTTCCACTTCGAGCTGATCGCGCTGGAGCCTCAGGCTCTCCACGGCGTGCTTGCGAGCGGTCACATCGGTCAGCAAGCCTTCAAGAAGGCGCAAGCTGCCATCGTCTTCGGTCAGGCCACGCGCATTCAGTTGAACCCAGATGGGAGTGCCGTCAAGGCGACTTAATTGCAGTTCGAGCCCGAGGATTTCACCCTTCGCGCGCAGGATCTCAAACAAAGCCTCAGCCTGCGTCGGAGAAAACGGTCTTTTGCCCGGATCGTTCTCCGCTGTCGCAATCAGGTCGATCGCGCTGCCATATCCAAGCAGTTGCGCCATCGCAGGATTGGCCTCGCTCAGCTGCCCCTTCTGATCGAGCAGGAAAATGCCCTCAACCGCATTCTCAACGATGCCGCGATATTTCCTTTCACTGTCGCGCAGGCGCAGCGTCGATTCGCGCAGGCGCTCAGCCATGACATTGACGCGCATGGCGAGCCGGCCCAGCTCATCGCCGGATTCCACGGGGCAGGTAGCATAAAGGTCCCCCCCGGCGATCCGATCGACCATTTCTTCAAGGCGATTGATCGGGCTGCGCACCATCCGTTTCAGCAGCAGGAAGGTCGCGGCATAGAGCACAGCAACGACGGCCGTCATGATGGCGAGAATGGCCCGACGGGCGCCGCTGATTGCCTGTTGAGTTACTGCCTTCGTCAGGACGACGCGGATCTCACCAATCTTTTCCCTCGGCGCGTTGCCAGGCGGGCCGTATTCAATCGGTCTGATACGCACCACGGCATCACCAGGGTTCAACTCGCGTTTCACAGTGGACACCGTTCCGTAGCCCACGGCCGTAACGGTGAATTCGGCGACCTCGGGATTCGGTGCAAGCGCGGCAAGCTGGCTCTCGATAGCGCCCAGATCGATATTCCACAAGGGCAGAGCCAGTGAGCGGCTGTACAAGTCAGCGATTCTGGTGGCGCGCTCCCCCAGTTCGACAAGTCGGCGGTTCCGCTCATGTTCGACCAGGATATATGCGGAGGTGCCGGCGACGGTCGCGACCAGCACGACGAGCGCGAGCATCAGCTTGGTGTGCAGACTGAGCGAGCCCAGAGCAAGCCGTGGCGACAGATGCATCACGAGACTTTGGTCGTGGTTGTCAAGAGATGTTCCAGATTGAAATCGTAGGCGCCGGGACTTGGGTGCAGGTGCTTTGAGTAACGCCCGAAATCTAGAGTCGCACCGGGCCTGAAAACGACATCGGCGAAGCGGGCGGCGTTCTCACGGTGAATGATGCGCAGAAAGTCGAGCTTCAGGCGAGCGCCTCCGGACGTGGCAAAGTCCTTGCCCTTATGGTAGTCATGCAGCAGTACCATGGCCCAGGCACCGATAAAATAGTCTCCCGCTACGACGGCCGCCATGCTTCCGTCAGCCACACTCGCAAGCGTCTCCCGTAATGCGCCCACGCCTCCCACCAGAACGCGGGCGTTGCGTGCCTTGACAGCATCCATTGCGCCCAGCGCCATGACGTCGTTCGCGGCCCAGATCACATTGGTTTCGGGGTACCGGGCGAGCAGCACGCGAGCCTTCTGATTGCTATCGGCGTAGCTCCAGTCGCTAAAGACCAACTGACGGATGCGCGCATTTGGGATCTGAGCCAGGAACGCAGCGACGCCAGCGGCTCGCTCCAGCGAGACAGGCGTATTGGGGTCTCCCGTAATGCCAATCACCTGCGCCTCGCGCTGGCCAAGCCGTTGATAAAGATATTGCATCAAGCGGTAGGCGCCGCGCTCGGCATTTGCTGTCAGCGTGCCGATCCAATTCGGCAATTGTTCTCGTTCATTTCCGATCTGGCGGCGCTGGTCGGGCGTGAGGTCGTTGTGGATGACCAACACCTTTGCCGGCGATCGTGCCAGCGTCTTAAGCATCTGCTGCGCGGCCATCTTCTCGTTGACCATCACCACGTAGTCTGGCGGGTCGCTACGTTGAGCGATTTCCTCGGCCTGGCGTTGCATGAGCAAATGATCACGCTCCGCGTAAAGAACCTCTAGCCGCATATCGAACGTCGTTGCGGCCATGTGCATGAATTTAGAGACCAGTTGCCAATGCTGCCCCGTGCCGCGCAGGACTGCCTCGCCAGGGTTAAGGAACACCACGCGGGGAGATTGCCTTGATGCAAACGTGGATCCCATCATGCCCATCAGGCCGGCATACACGCACGCGCGTAGGGCTTCTCTGCGATTCATATGGCAACTCACTCAGTTTCCCCCGTCGGGCGCTGGTGCACTTCGTGAATGGGTGGATTTTGCACCGAGGAAACGCGCTTGCTGATTTTACAGCTTCCGGTCTGATAAGGCGGTGCGGTATGTGGAGGCAACCCAACTTAGGACCGGGCTGGGAGAGGGCGGGCGGCATCGGCCGCGCGTCGCATCGATTGATGCAATGTAGTCAAGGGGGGTAGTAGCGTGCTCGCCAAGCGAAAGATCGTCAAGGAGACGAAGTACAAGGCGGGGTCGTGAAGCGCTATGCCGCCGCTGGCGTCGCAGGTGCGCACCAATAGGCCTTTGCGCAGGCAGGCATCGATCATATGGCGGGAGCGTGGCGCGATGCACTGGCCTTCCGTCGTCAGCTGCAGGTTTGCGTAGCTAGCCAACCAAGTCAGCCGACGCTAGTGAAAAGCAAGCTCAAGTTCCACGCCGCTGTAGTCAACGCGCGGAGCAAGCCTGCGGCGTGGGCCTTGCTCGAAGTGAATCAGGCCGTAGCCCTCCATCGTGCGGAGCGTCCGCGACAGGTTCGACACGGCGCGTCCGGTTTTCTCCGATAGCTCTTCGAGCGATTCAGGATTCGTTTCGGCGATCAGCGCAAGCAATTGGCGATTGGCTGGGGACAGGACCTTGGCCAGCACGTCCAGCGATTGAAACCAGACCTTTGGCTCATCCTTTCCGGGCTTGCGTTCGCCGCGGGCGATAGCCCTGGTGCGGGCCTTGAAGTCTTCCAGTGAGGCGATGCCAATCTTGAGGTTGCCGCTCATCATTCGATCTTATCGACCTCTGTCCAGAAATCGTCCAGCAACGTCGAAGCATCCTGGTAGTCATAGAATCGAACGCCCGCGGCCATGTGCTGGTGGTCGTATTCAATGCGCGTCCGCACGCCTGGCCCGGATCCCTCGTTGATGCCGTGCGCATTGTCGAAGCCAAGCAAACGGCGGCCAATCTTGTCGTGCAGTGTCAGCGAATACCTCAGTCCGTGAGGGCGTTCCTGCGAGACAGGGCAGGTGCGCACCACGATTTTCACCCAATGCAAGCGTTCGTCATCTATGACGAAGCGGAGTCCAGCCAGGTCCAACAGTGTGTCGAGGCTACGGTCGCGCATAGGCATGCTATCACAGTGTGATAAGTTGTGCGAGCCCGACCGCTTGCAGAGTTCCGTGTGCCCGCAAGGGCGACCAAATAACGTTGCATGTGGCCAAGGCTCGTATAGCTAGCGCATCACTTTGCCACCGACAATGTAATGAGGGGGTTACTTTATCGAAATCTGGCGCATATTAGGAGCTTTCCCAAAGGGCTTTCCTGCTGACTCCGGCTTTCCCGTAGCTGATCGCCTGCGGCTCCTGTCGCCGGCCTTCATGCCATAGCGGCCAGCAATGCTTCCGCTTCCTCGCGCCGCGGCGGATACGCGCCGGCCCGGGTCGCAGCGACGGCCGCCGTGGCGGCAGCCAGGCGCGCCTGCGCGGCAAGGTCGGCTGCAGCGCCCGACAGCACGCCGGCCATCCAGCCGCCCATCGCCGCGTCGCCACAGCCAACGGTGTCGGCCACCTCGACTGCCAGCGCGGGCTGCTCGACGGCAAGGCTGCCCTTGAGCAACGTCATGCCGTGCGCGCCGCGCGTCAGCATGAAGGTGGCATCGGGCGCCATGGCGCGTACCTGCGCCAGTGCTGCGTTGGTATCGAGCGCGGGATACAGTCCGGTCAGGTCTTCATCGGAGATCTTGACGTAGCTGGCCAGCCGCAGCATGTGTGCGAGGACGTCGGCGTAGCCGGGCGCGCGCATCAGGTCGCGAAAGTTGGGATCGAAGGCAATCCGCTTGGCCGCCTGCGCGGCCAGCGTGGCTTCTTCGCACAGCCGTGCCGCCAGCGGCTGGCGCACCAGGCTGATGGAGCCGAAATGCACCACCTCCGCCGCCTGCCGCCAGCCTGCGGGCAACCGGGCCGGGTCGAAATGCAGGTCCGCGCTCTCGTCGCCGACAAAGAAATACTGCGGCGGATGGCGCGACGCGACAAAAGCCAGGAACGGTGAGCGCGCCACGCGCTGCAGGAAGCGGGCGTCCAGCCCCGCTTCGGCACTGGCCTGCGCCAGGTCGTCGCCGAACAGGTCCTGGCTGACGGCGCCGGCGAACGCGGTGGCAATCCCCAGCCGGGCGCCGACGCGGGCCACGTTCCAGCACGAGCCGCCGGGCAGGCCCAGCCAGCTGCCGTCGGGCTGGCGGACCATGTCGGTCAGCGCCTCGCCAAATACGACGTAGCGGGGAAGGGGCATGGACATGGGTGTCTCCTGTGATGTCTTGATTTGCGCAGCCGGCTCAGCCGGCCACCGCGGCGCGCGCCGCCTGCGCCCGGCGGATCAGCGCGGCGGTCGAGGCATCGTGCGCGGCGGCGCTGCCTGCCGGCGCGCCTTCCAGTTCGCGTTGGATCGGTGCGGCCAGGTTCTTTCCGAGTTCCACGCCCCATTGGTCGAAGGAGTTGATCTGCCACAGCGCGCCCTGCACGAAGGTGCGGTGCTCAGACAACGCCAGCAGCGCGCCCAGGTGGAACGGGTCGAGCCGCTGCATCAGCAGCGTATTGCTGGGCCGGTTGCCTTCGAAGACCAGGTGCGGCACCAGCGTTTCGTTGGATACGCCTTCGGCACGCACTTCGTCCGCGGTGCGCCCGCGCAGCAGCGCCTCGCCCTGCGCAAAGCAGTTAGCGAGCAGCTTGGTATGGTGGCCGGGCAGGTCGCACACAGGCTCCAGCGTGGCGATGAAGTCGACCGGAACCAACTGCGAGCCCTGGTGCATCATCTGGAAGTAGGCGTGCTGGCCATTGGTGCCCGTCGTGCCCCACACCACCGCCGCCGAGCCGGCATCCAGCGTGCCGCCATCCAGCCGCACGGACTTGCCATTGCTTTCCATCTCCAGCTGCTGGAGGAAGGCCGGCAGCAGTTCGAGCGGTTCGCAGTACGGCGCCACGCAGCGGCTTCCGGCACCGAGGCAGCTGCGATACCAGACATCGAGCAGGCCGAGGATCACCGGCAGGTTCTGCGCCGGTGGCGCGCCCGCGAAATGCAGGTCCATCGCGCGCGCACCGTCGAGCAGCTGCCGGAAGCGGTCGAAGCCGATGCCCACGGCAATCGACAACCCCACCGCAGACCACAGCGAGAAGCGCCCGCCGACCCAGTCCCAGAACGGGAACATATTGGCCGGGTCGATGCCGAATGCGCCCACGGCCTCGCGATTGGTCGACACCGCCACGAAATGCCGCGCCAGTGCTGCCTGTGTCGCGCCCTGATGCAGGAACCAGTCGCGCGCGGTATGCGCATTGGCCATGGTCTCCAGCGTGGTGAAGGTCTTGGAGCAGACGATCACCAGCGTGGTCGCGGCATCGAGCGTGGCCAGCGTGTGGGCGAGGTCGCTCCCGTCGACATTGGCGACGAAATGCAGGCGCGGGCCGGCCGCCTGCGGGTCGGCCAGCGCGCGGCATACCATGCGCGGGCCCAGGTCCGAGCCGCCGATGCCGATATTGACCACATCCGTGATGGCGCGCCCATCAAAGCCGGTCCAAGCGCCACTGCGCACCGCGCCGGCAAAGCGCTCCATCTGCGCGAGCACCTCCGCGACATCATCACCGACCGCCACGCCGAGCGCGCGATAGCCGTCCTCGGGATAGGCGCGCAGCGCGACATGCAGCGCCGCGCGGTGTTCAGTGGTGTTGACCGCTTCGCCGGCTAACATGGCGTCGCGCCGCTCGCCCACGCGTGCCTCCGCGGCCAGCGCGAACAGCAGCGCCAGGGTCTCGTCAGTGATGCGGTTCTTGGCGTAGTCAAGCGTCAGGCCGCAGGCTTCCGCGACATAGCGTTCGGCACGCGCCTGGCCGTGCGGGCCCTCGAACCAGTCGCGCATATGGGCGCCGCGCAGGGTATCGGCGTGCGCGCGCAGGGCATGCCAGGCGGGTAGGGAAGTGGTCATCTCGGTTCCTCAGCAATACTCGGACTACATCTCTTCATGCCAGGCCAGGCCATCGCGCGACAGCAGGGCGCTGGAGGCCGCCGGGCCCCAGGTGCCGGCGGTGTACAGCTTGGGCGGCGCGGTGGTGTTCTCCCACGCCTTCAGGATCGGTGCGACCCAGCGCCACGCCTGGACCTGTTCGTCGCGCCGCACGAATAGGCCCAGCCGGCCGCGTATCACGTCGAGCAGCAGCCGTTCATACGCGCCGACGCGGCGCACGCGTGGCGCGGCGCTGGTCAGCTGCAGGTCGAGCGAGGCCGGCAGCAGCACCTGCGTATCGCCCGGCTGCTTGGTCAGGAAATACAGCCTGATGCTTTCCTCCGGCTGCAGCGTGATCACCAGCCGGTTGCCCGCCATGGTGCCCAGCGGATGCGGGAACAGCGGGTAGGGCACGTCGTGGAAGTGGATTACGATCTCAGCCACGCGCGATTGCATGCGCTTGCCGGTGCGCAGGTAGAACGGCACGCCGGCCCAGCGCCAGTTGGCGATCTCGGCGCGGATGGCGACGAAGGTCTCGGTGTGGCTGTCGGCGGCGATGCCCGCCTCGCTCGAGTAGCCGGGCACGGGATCGCCGCCGGCGGCACCGCGGCAGTACTGGCCGCGTACCACTTTCTCGGCGACGTCCTCGGGGCGGATCGGGCGCAGTGCCTTCAGGATCTTGAGCTTCTCGTCGCGGATGGCGTCTTCCGACAGGCTGGTGGGCGGCTCCATCGCCACCATGCACAGCAGCTGCAGCAGGTGGTTCTGCACCATGTCGCGCAGTGCGCCGATGCCGTCGTAGAAGTTGCCGCGGCGCTCCACGCCGAGTTCTTCGGCAATCGTGATCTGTACCTGCCGCACCCATTCGCGTCGCCACAGCGGTTCAAACAGCACGTTGCCGAAGCGCACCGCCATCAGGTTCTGCACCGACTCCTTGCCCAGGTAGTGGTCGATCCGGTAGATGCGGTCCTCGGCAAAATGGCGCGCGACTTCGGCGTTGATCGCTTCGGACGAGGCCAGGTCGTGGCCGAGCGGCTTCTCCAGCACCACGCGGCTGCGCTCGCCGGCGAGGCCCACGCGCGCCAGTTGCTCGCAGATCTTGACGAACAGGTGCGGCGCGGTGGCGAGGTAGCACACCACCACCTGCGCCGCACGTGCGTTGACCAGCTCGGCCAGCGCATCGAAGCCGGCGTCGGCATTGGCATCGACCTGCAGGTAGACGATGCGGTCCAGAAAGCTCTGCCAGGCCGAGGCCGCCGCGTTGCCGGCTAGCCCCGGCAGCACTTCATCGTTGAGCATCGACAGGTATGCATCATGCGCCAGCGGCTGGCTGCCCAGCGCCAGGATGCGCCCGCGCGGATGCAGCGAGCCGGCGGCGTGCGCGTCGAACAGCGCCGGCAGCAGCTTGCGCCGCGCCAGGTCGCCGGTGGCGCCAAACAGTACGAAGTCGAATTCCGGAGCCTGGGCACCGGCAGGGTTGCTGTCGATCATGTCAAAGGAAGTAAGGGTGTGAAAGGGCCGGCCATTGCCTTCAGCGCGGCGTGGCCCAGCCTTTGTATTGGCCGACATTGGCGCGCGTCACCAGCGTGGACGGCAGCAGCACGGTCGGGTTGGCGGGGCGCTGCCCGTTCATCATGTCCACGCCGAGCTGCACCGCGGTACGCGCGATGGCCCACGGGTCCTGGCTGGCCGAGGCCTGCACCAGCGTGTCGGCCTTGAGCGCGGCCTCGATATCCGGCGCGCCGTCGACCGAGGCGATCAGGATGCTGCGCCGGTTGAGCTGGCGCGCGGCCAGGTCCGCGCCCACGGCCTGCGGATCGTTGATGGTGAAGACCGCATCCACCTTCGGGAAGCGCGTCAGGTACAGCTGCATCACGTTCAGCCCGCCTTCGCGCGAACCCTTGGCATCCTGGTCGTCGGACAGGATGCGGATCTGCGGATGCCGCGCCAGCACTGTCTTGCAGCCCTTGACGCGGTCGAGCACCGCCGACACCGGCGGGCCGTTCTGGATGATGACGTTGCCGCGCCCCTTGAGCTGTTCGGCGATAAAGCCGCAGGCCAGCTCGCCGGCCTGGGTGTTGTCGGTCTGCACGGTGGCGTCGGCGCCGGCGGCGGCAACGTCGACCGCCACCACCACGATGCCCGCCTTGCGCGCCTTGCGTACCGCCGGCTCGATTGCGCGCGCATCGGCGGCGTTGATCAGGATCAGGTCGACCTTGGCGACGATAAAGCTGTCGATATGGGTGAACTGCTTGTTCAGGTCATAGTCTGCCGAGAGCACCGTCACCTTGGCCTGCGGATTGACCTGCCGGGCCGCGGCCTCGGCGCCGCGCGCCAGTGCGACGAAATACGGGTTGCCGAGGGAGCCCAGTGTCACGCCGACTTTTTTCAACTGGCGTTGCTGGGCTGGCGCGGACGCGGGCTGCGCAGGCGTCTGTGCCACGGCGGGGAGCGCGCACAGCATGGCGAGGGCGCCTGCCGCCAGGGCTTTGAGGATGGGTTGGATCACGTTCTGTCTCCTGTCGGGCCGACTGTCAGGTACGGGCAGAGCCCTTCTGGCGATAGCGGTCGAGCGCCACGGCGCCGATGATCACCAGGCCCTTGATGATGTATTGCCAGATATCCGACACGCCCAGCAGGATCAGCCCGTTGGACAGCACCGCGATGATCAGCGCGCCCACCAGCGTGCCGGCAATCGAGCCGACACCGCCGACAAAGCTGGTACCGCCCAGGATCACCGCGGCGATCGCATCGAGTTCATACGACTGGCCCAGCTGCAGCCCGTTGGCCGCATACAGCCGCGACGCCGACATCACGCCGCCCAGCCCGGACAGCAGCCCCGACACCGCATAGACGAACAGCAGCACCACCCATACCTTGATGCCCGACAGGCGCGCCGCCTCGGCATTGCCGCCGACCGCGTAGATCTGCAGGCCCAGCACCGTGCGGCGCAGCACCACCCACGACACCGCCACCACGGCGGCGGCGATCACCACCAGCCATGGCACGCCCAGCAGGTCGCCGTTGCCGATGAAGGCAAAGCCGATATCCGGGTTGTAGACCGTGCTGTCATTGCCGACCAGGCGCGCCAGCCCGCGCACCGCGGTCAGGCTGCCGAGCGTCACGATAAAGGGCGGCAGCTTCATGAAGGCGATCAGCGCGCCGTTGATCAGGCCGAACAACAGCCCGCACAGCAGCGCCGCCGGCACGCTCAGCGCGGCGAGTTGCGGCATCAGCGATACCAGCATCGCCACCACCGCCGACACCGACAGGATCGACCCGACCGACAGGTCGATGCCGCCGGTCAGGATCACGAAGGTCATGCCCGCGGCGAGCACGAGGTTGATCGAGGCCTGCTGCGCGATGATCGACAGGTTCTGCAGGCTGGCGAAGTTCTCGGTCAGCAGCGTGAAGCCGAGGCACAGCAGCACCAGCACCGGCAGCATGCCGAGGGCGCGCAGGCGTTCCTGCGTGGTGGCGCGGCCAGTGGCGCCGGCCAGGGCAGGTCGGTTGGCAGGGGCGGCAGCCGCGGCCGCGTGGGCCGTGGGATGGAGGGGATTGCGCATGGTGTCTCCTGATCGCTGAATGTCGGGCCTGTGTCGGCCGGTTTTTCGTTACGTTTCCGCGCGGTCGTGATTGCGATTGCGTTTGCGTTTGCTGTGCCGCTTGTTTGCTCCCCTCTCCCATGAGGGGGAGAGGGGCCGGGGGAGAGGGCAAGGCGTTGGCACGGACCGCTGGCCGACGCGCGCCTGCGGCCAAGCCGAGGCCATTGCTGTGCGTACGCCGTCGGGATGGCACGCACCGGCCCTCTCCCCGCGAACAATCAGCTTTGATTAGTGCAGGGTGGGCTGGCCAGCCCCCGTTGCAAGCGCGATGATCTGCTCCTGCATGACCGCGGCATCGGCACTCCCGGGCACCTCGCCAACCAGTTCGCCCTCACGCATCACCAGCACGCGGTCGCACAAGCCGACCACCTCAGGCAGTTCGCTGGAAATCAGCAGCACCGCCACGCCGGAACGCGCCAGCTCATTGATCAGCCGGTAGATCTCCGCCTTGGCGCCGATATCCACACCGCGCGTGGGCTCGTCCAGGATCAGCACGCGCGGCCGCGTTTCCAGCAAGCGCGACAGCATCACCTTCTGCTGGTTGCCACCGGACAGCGACCCCACATTGATCTGCGGATGCGCAACGCGGATGCCGAGCGACCGGATCGCCCCGGCAGTGCGTTGCCGCGCGGTGGTGCGGTTGAGGCGCCCGCCGCGAAGCGCATCGCGCGCCGCCACGATCAGGTTGATGTTCTCGTGCACGCTCTGGTCGAGGAACAGGCCTTGCAGCTTGCGGTCCTCGGTCAGGTAGGCGATGCCCGCGTCGATCGCCTGGCGCGGGCTGGTGACGGCCAGCGGCGTGCCGGCGACGAAAACCGCGCCCTCGGTGCGCGCATCGGCGCCAAAGACCAGCCGTGCCAGCTCGGTGCGGCCGGCGCCGACCAGCCCGGCCAGGCCCAGCACCTCGCCGGCGCGCAGGTCGAAGCTGCACGCGCGCACGCGGCGGCCGTCGGACATATTGCGTACGGACAGCATGATCTCGCCCGGTTCGACCTCACCATGGGTGCGGGTGTAGAAGCCAGACAGGTCGCGACCCACCATCATCTTGACCAGTGCGGCCCGCGTCAGCTGCTCGCGCTCCAGGGTGCCGACGAAGCAGCCGTCGCGCAGCACGGTGACGCGGTCGGCCAGTTCATCGATCTCTGCCATGCGATGGCTGATATAGATGATCGCCATGCCTTCGGCACGCAACTGGCGGATCAGCGCGAACAGCCGGTCCGTCTCGCGCGTGGACAGCGGCGTGGTGGGCTCGTCCATCACCAGGATGCGGGTCTCGAAATGCACCGCGCGGGCGATCTCCACCAGCTGGCGCTGCGCGATCGACAGCGTATGCACCGGCGTCTCCGGCGTGAAATCCGCGCCCAGCCGCGCCAGCGTGGCCTCGCAGCCGCGCGCCATGGCGGCGCGGTCGACCATGCCGCGGCGGTGCAGGTGGCGGCCCAGGTAGATGTTCTCGGCCACGCTCAGGTTGGGCGCCAGGCTCAGCTCCTGGTAGATCACGGCCACGCCATGCGCGCGCGCCGTGGCCGGACCGTCGATCTCCACCGCCTCGCCTGCGATGCGGCATTCGCCGCCACCGTCGGCGATATAGGCGCCGGACAGGATCTTCATCAGCGTGGATTTGCCGGCGCCGTTCTCGCCCATCAGCGCATGGACCTCGCCGGCATAGACGGTGAGTTGCACGTTGCTGAGCGCCTTCACGCCCGGGAAGGTCTTGGAGATATTGCGCAGTTCGAGCAGGGGAGCGGGGCCGCTTGCCTGCGCGGCGTGCAGGTGCGGCGGCAGGGGCATCGCCCCCATGGCTTCAGACAATGGCATGGCTTGCCTCCGGAACGATGGCGGACGCACCCCGAAGCAGTTCGGCGCGCGGCGAGAAGTTCATGAACATCGGCAGCGATGCGGCACCTACCGCGCCGGCGTTGGCGCCAAAGCAGCCGCGTACCACCGTGGCGGGGGCGCGCGCTTCGGGCGCGCTCTCGTCCAGCGCCTGCTGCAGGCGCGCGATCAGCGTGGGCACCAGCCCGCCGTCGATATCCGCGTCGAAGATCACCAGCGGCACGTCGATCACCGCCAGCGCGGATTGCAGCGCGGGGGCCAGCGCATCGACGCAGTCGTCGATCCATTCCTCGACGGCCGGGTGGCCCAACTCGACCTGGCGCTGCAGGTCGGCGTGCCCGTTGACCGTCACGCCGTGGTGGCGCAGGTGGCGCGTCAGCGCGTTGAGGGAAGCGCGCGACAGCAGGATGTCGCGTCGCCTGCCGTTACCGGCCACGGCGGGCGCCGATGACAGCGTGCTCGGGGGCACCGGCATCATCGCGATATCCCCGGCATTGCCGGACACACCGCGCACGCAGTCGCCATTGAGCACCACGCCGCCGCCGATGGCCGGCCCGAGGAACACGTAGAGAAAGTGCTGGGCGTGATGCCGGCCGTAGAACAGTTCTGCCACCGCGGCGGCGGTGCCGTCGTTCTCGCTGAAGACGGGCAGGCCGGTGGCGGCGTTGAGCATCGCCGGGAAGTCAGCCTGGTCCCAGGCGCGGAAGCTGGCCTGGAAGGCCTCGCCCTGCACATCGAGCTCGCGCAGCCAGGCGCCCAGGTTGTACGGCTGCGCCACGCCGATGCCGAGCAGCCGTTTCTGTTCGGCGGCGCTGAGCAGGGCGCGCATCTCCGCGATGTCGTGCCGCACGGTCTCGAGTGCCTGGTCGGGGTGGGGCAGCACCAGCTGATGGGCGCGGCTGGCCAGGATATGGCCGGCAAAGTCCACCATCACCACTTCTATGCTGCCCCGGTCCAGCCGCACGCCGATGCCGAACGCCCCCTTGGGCTGCAGCCGGATCAGGCTGGCGGGCTGGCCGCGTTGGCCTTCGGTGCGGCGCCCGGCCTGCTCGATCAGGCCTTCTTCGGCCAGGGTCTGCACGATGCTGCCGACCGCCGTGTTGGTCAGCTGCGCCATGCGCGCCAGGTCGGCCTTTGAAGCCTCACCGGCACGGCGCAGCGCCAGCAGCAGCGCGCGTTCGTTGTACAGGCGCAGGCTGGCGGAATTCACGCCACGGCCCGCTTTAGATGCGGTCATCTTGTCTCCGTCCTGTCGGCCCGCTTCAGGGGCGAGCAGTATTAATTAATTCATGTTGAATTAAATGATACGGGGACGAAGAACTCAACCACGGGAAAACCCGGATGGCGTATCCGCCTCATGAGCCGCCGCGGCCGGCAGGAGGCACGGCGCCGCCTTGCCTGCAGGCATGGCGGCGGCTAGCGTGGAAAGGCAATCACTGGCAGCGGGGAGCCCTTTATGAAAGCCCGTGCAGAACCCGGCAACTGGAGCCGTTTCTACATCCTCGACAAAAAGAACCGGCCGGTTCAGGTGCCCGGCCGCGAAGAATGGCAACGCTGGATGGAGGGGAACGACCCGGTGTTCCGCCGCACCGTGCTGGAGGACAGCGGCGGCACCACGGTCACCACGCGCTTCCGCGGCGTCGCCGAGGCCATGGGGAATCCAGTGCTCTTTGTCACGCGCGTGACGGGCATGGAGGAACAGGACAACGAAAGCTTTGGGTCGCCCACGCTGGAGGCTGCGCTGACGCTGCACGAGGAGATCGTGCAGAAGCGGCTGAGGCAGCTGACAGGTAAGGCCTAGCGGCGGCCCGCTCGCAGCGCCGGGGGCGCCGCCGTGCGGCTTACTGCCTCGACATCTGCGTGACGAAGTACCCGCCGGTGCCGACCGACAACCCGCAGCCGGTCGTACCGGGTTTTGTCGACGTACCCGCCACGACATTCACGACATAAAGGTTCTCGGCCGAGCCGGGCTCTGCCAGCGTCACCGAGCCTTGCAGCGTGCAGACCCGGGTGCCGCTGGTGTAAGTGCCGGTGAGGCTGCCGGCTTCGTCGATCTGCATCTCGAATTCGTCCTGCTTCCAGCTGCCGGCGATCGCTGCCTGGTTCACGGCAAGCGCGTTGGCTGGATCGTAGCTGCCGGAGATCGTCCTGGAGCCACCGGTAAGCACGGGGGCATAGGTTCCGTCAAAACGGTTGCTCAGCGTGATCGTGCCCGTGCCGGTGACCGGCTCGAGGTAGCCATGCTCATAGAACGTATCAGGGCCCAGCGTCCACGTCGAACCGGCAAACTGGAACGTGCCTCCCAGCACGCCCAGTATCCCGAGGTTGATGAATTTGCCGCGGCTGTCGATCAGCGTGGCCGTCGTCAGATTGGTCCAAAGGCCTTCGCTGCCGTTGCCCACCGCGGCGGTGGAGCCGGGCTGCGGTGCGGTCAGGCTCGGCAGTGGTTCACCAACGGGCGCCGGCGCCGGAGCAGGCGCGTTACCACCGTCGTCCCCGCCACCACCGCATGCGGCCAGCAGCGCGATAGCCGACAGCATTGCTGCCGGCATTGCCAACTTTCTCATTTGATTCACCTCCGGAGTGGGACGGCTCTGGCTGTCCCGTTAGACACAGGCGCCGGCAGGTTCCAAGACTGCGAAGCAGCGTCGGGAGACCGCGAAAATGCCGGCCGAGCCAAGCTATCGATCCGGAATCGATGCGTGAATCGGAATACTCCGAAAGACAAAATGAAAAAGCAGATTCTCGAGGAGGGGATCGGGCGGTACGCCTCAGTCCGGCAACGCCCCCACCTGCCGCAGCGCAGCGCGGGCAATCTCCATCCGCGCCTTGGTATGCTCCGGCCGCAGCATGTCGAGGTTCAGCGCAAACAGGTAGTCGTCCCCCCCGCGCTCGACCCACCCGACCAGCCAGCCCACCGCGGGCTGCGCCGAATCCGCCCAGCCGGTCTTGGCATGCAGCGTGTAGCCGGCGCCGCGCTCCATCACCGTGATGTCGTCCACGGCCGCGAACGTGGCCGCCGAGAACGGCAGCGTGCGCTGCACCAACCCCTTCAGGAAGTCGATCTGCTGGTAGGCCGAGATCCGCAGCGTGCCGTTGAGCCAGAAGCGGTCGACCGGCCCGGAGCTGTCGGCATTGCCATAGTGCGATGCGCTCAAGTAGCGCCGGTACGCCGCGCTGCCCACCCGCCGCGCCAGCGCCTGGTAAGCGGGTACGCAGGAGTTGGGAAAGGCCACGCGCAGCGGCACATCGGCGTTGCATGCGTCGGGCAGGATGGCCTTGCCGCCGACCAGCCAGACCTTGCCGTCCCATGGCAGCTTGTCATGGTCGACATCGGCCACGGCGCCGCTTTCCAGGCCGATCAGCGAGTTGAGGATCTTGAAGGTCGAAGCCGGCGAGTACTGCGTGGCAGCGCGTTGCGGGTTGTACGTCAGCATCCGGTCGCGCCGCAGGTCGTAGATGACCATGGTGCCGGCGGTGCCGGTCTCGCGAAACAGTGGCGCGGCGTCCAGGGGGACTTCCTTCGGGGCCGCGACAGCGGTGAGGGAAGCAAGCAGGCCGAGGCCGACGGCCACCGGTGTCAACAAACGGGTGAGGCGATGGTTCATGGCAGTGGAGAGTGGAGTTGAGTGGCAATCCGGGCCCGGACCGTGGTGCGCAGCATAGGAGAGCGCCCAGGCAACGCCAACCGGCGCCGCTGTAACTTGCGTATCATGCCGGGCTCGCACCGCCAAGACGCCTGATTGCCCGATGCCAGCCACTCCCGCCCTCATCCAAATCGACCTGTCCGCCCCGTACCGGGTCGATGGCCAACCGGCGCGCTACCAGTCAGTGTGGCTGCTGGCGCGGATCTGGCACGCGCAGTGCGCCGGCGAGGGCAGTGTGCCGGCGTCGGCGGTGCGTTGCGCGTTCCCGGCGGCGGCCAACCTGCGCATGCTGGTGTCGCGCGCGTTTGCCGACTTCGCGCGCTGGCAGGTGGCGGTCGGGTGGGGTGCGGATGTACGGCGCGATCCCGACACGGCCAACCCGGCGCACCGCAGCCGCGGGCCGTTCTGGATCACGGCCGGGAGCGCGCGGCGCCTGCGTTTCGTTGTGAACGGCCGCACCGTGGGACCGGCCGCAGTGGCGCGGCACCTGGGCTTCAGTGCGGTGGCGCTCGCGCCCGCGCCAGGCGGCATCGACGGCGTCGGCTACGTGATGCGCGACATGGCCTTCTGGAGCCAGCTGACCCAGGCCATGCGCAGCGCGCAGGACGGCTATGCCGGCGCGCACGGCTCCGCCGTGGCGGAATCCTTCCGCACGGCGCAGCGCAGCGCCGCCGACGGCTTCCAGCAAGCGCTGGCGCTCCTCAAGGAGAGCCTGGCGTGGCGCCGCTGCGGCCGGCTGGAGCAAAGCCGGGCCGCGCTGCGGCGCTTCGACCGGCTGGCGCAGGGCGGCGATAGCCACGCGGCGATGCCGACCTTCGCCGCCATGGGGCACGTGGTGCGCGCGTGGGAGCGCTACACCCGCGGGGACAATGATGGCGCCGGCGCGGGGCTGGCCGCGCTGCGCGCCGATGCCGAGCTGGGCCTGGTGGCGCGCTACAACCCGCGGCTGCGCTTTGAAGTGCTGAACCTGGAAGCGCTGCTGCATAAGGCCGAGGCCATGCGTGCGCCAGGCGCCGGTACGGTGCCGCCGGCACAGGCCGCGCAGCGGGCGCTGGATGCCTTTGCCGGCGCGCTGCAGGCGGCCTATGAAGCGGATTCGGTCGATGCCGTGCAGCATGCCGCCGCCAATATCGGCCTGTGCCTGTGGCTGTTCTGGAGGCATGGGCGGATCGATGCGGCACGCGAGTTGTCGGCGGGCGCGGTGCAGCGGCAGGCGATGCGCTGGCTGGGGTTGTCGGAATGGATCTGCGACCGTTTCGGCGTGGGCGGCGGCACCGCCTGGAATGCGATCTTCCTGCTGCGCATCGCGCGCGGCAGCAGCGGACCGGACGCACCGCAGGCCGGGAAGGGCGAGGGCCGCGGCGCGCCGGCGGCGGCCAGCATGGCCGCGTTCCGCCGCCAGCGGCCGCTCTCGGTGGCCGAAGCCATCGATGCGCTGCGTCCCTTGCACGCACCGTTCGCGCCGGCCAAGGGCTTCGTGCGCTGGTCCGCGGTGGCGGCCTTCGCGCTGGAGGACCATGACGCCGGCCACGTCAGGCTCGGGCCGCTGCAACTGGCCAACCTGCTGCTGGAGTCGGCGTGGTACCTCACCCATGAGCAGGGCGCGACGGCGAAGGCCTGTGCTGCGGTGGAGCGGCTGGCCGCACAGTTGCCCTCGCTGCGTGCGGCGGAGCGTGCGTTCTTTGCGGCCGAGATCCGGGCGTTGCCGCCGGAGTTGCGCGATGCCGCGGCGGAGGCGGGGAGGCGGCGCAAGGGTGGCTAGGGTGGAAAGACAAAAGGGGCGACTGCATGTCGCCCCTTGGGTAAGTTTGGCGGGTGTCGGATGCAAAGACACCACGCCTGTGGAACCTCAATCAAACAACTCGTGCCAGATGCTCTTCTTGCGGTAGTGCTTCTGCTCGCGCTCGTAATGACGGTCGCGGTCGCCATGGCGGCGGTCCTGCTCATAGCCGCGCTCGTAGCCATGCCGCTGCAGCGGCGGGCTTTGCACCGCGGCGGGGTGCGCTGGCACGGCGGGGGCCGCGGAGCGTTCCAGGATCTTGTCGACTTCGCCGCGATCCAGCCATACACCGCGGCATTTGGGGCAATAGTCGATCTCGATACCCTGGCGCTCGGACATCACGAGTTGCGTCTGCGGGCATACCGGACAATCCATGAGGTTCTCCTCTTTGCTGTGAAACTGTCGTGATAGGACCGGCGCGGCGGGCGTTGGTTCGCCACAATGGGCGGGTAAAACGTGCTCTGAGGGCCACAATCAAAGCGGCGGCCTGCCCACGGGCAAGGGGCAGCGCGGAATTTGTCGCCCGCACCGCCGTCGAAGCGGGTATGCCTCTGTCTCCTCCCGAAACCCGTTCCCCATCCAACGCCCGCACCCCCGTTCCCGCTCTGAAGGGGCCGGCGGCGGCGGGACCATGAGGGCCTATACCGGGCTCACGTCAGCCCGTTGCGCACTGCGTAGTGGGACAGCTCGGCATCGCTGCGGATGCCGAGCTTTTCCATTGCGCTGTGCTTGTGGGTGGGGTGCTGATGGTCTTGATGCTGCGGTGCAGGTGCTGCGCCACCTCCGAGACCGACATGCCACCGACATAGAGGCGGATCACCTCGATCTCGCGCGGGCTCAGCACCTGCGCCGGGCTGGCGGCCGAGCGCGCAATGCCGAGGATCTCCATTTCATGCTGCACCGACTTGCCCAGGAACGGCCGGTGCTGGAACGCCGAGACGATGGCCAGCGGCAGCTCGGCCATGTCGCCGCGCTTGCTCAGGAGGCCCAGGGCACCCGCATTGCGCATGCTCTGCAGCAGGCAACCCTGCCTTACTACGCTGAATACGTAGCCACCGGTGCTACAGGCCCTGGCCTTGCGAACTCCAGCGTGATGTACACGCTCGCCTACCAATAAGTCCCCTGAACCCGCGGAGCGCGTTACCGGCACGCTCCGCGGTCTCTTTTGCAAGACTGGCCGGCCCTCCCATCCATCCTGCAGACATCATGAATACGACCCTCAAATCCTTCATCGCCGCCGGCCTTACTGTGCTCGGCCTGGCAGGTGCGATGCAGGCCAATGCCTCCGTGGTGATCGCGGGCACCCGGGTCATCTACAACGCGAGCGAAGCGGAAACCACGATCAAGCTGACCAACGAGGGCAAGTCGCCCGCGGTGACGCAGGTGTGGCTGGACAAGGGCGATCCCAAGGCTGCGCCCGCCTCGGTCGAGGTCCCCTTCACCGTAACGCCGCCAGTGACCCGCATCGATCCCGGCAAAGGGCAGACGCTGCGCATCATCTATACCGGCGAGCCGCTACCGCAGGATCGCGAATCGGTGTTCTGGCTCAACGTGCTCGAGATTCCGCCCAAGCCGGCCGCCGAGGATGCCGGTGCCAACAAGCTGCAACTGGCATTCCGCAGCCGCATCAAGCTGTTCTTCCGCCCGGCGGGCCTGAAGGACAGGGTCGAAGACGCCCCGGCAAAGATCGTCTGGCGCCCGACCCAGACAGGTGGCCGGCCCGCGATCGAAGCGTGCAACCCGACCCCGTACACGTCTCCTTTGCGCGCGTGGATGTGGTCGGCGCCGGCAAGACCGCCAGATTCGAAGAGGGCGGCATGGTCGCTCCGGGCGAGACCACGGTCTTTCCGCTGACCGACGAAGCGGTGCAAGCGCCGGACACCAAGGTGCAATACGACGCCATCAATGACTTTGGCGGCGCGGTCAAGGGCGAGGCTGCGCTGGGCACCGCGCAGGCCCGGCAGGTTCCTCGCTAGTCCCAGGCCGGCTGGCCCGGCCCACTTCCTGATCCTCTTTCCCTCTTGACGTATGCCGTGGCAGCGGCAGGGGCAGGTCTTGCCCGCGGATAGCCGGCAGTCTGGCACTGACAGCAATGAAAACGAAAAAAACTCCTCACTTCCCCTCCCGGCTGCGGCCTGTAAGCGCGGTGATACTGTCGCTGTTTGCCGGCGTCGGCGCGTGGGCCGCAACTCCCGACGTGGCCGGTTCCACCCTGGTGGCCGAGGTCGAATTCAACGACAAGTTCCTGCAGCAGTCGGGCTCCGGCAAGATCGATATCAGCCGCTTCAGCAAGGGTAACGTCGCCTTGCCCGGCGACTATCGCGCAGACCTCTACGTCAACCAGGTCTGGCTGGGACGCGGGGAAGTGAAGATGCGCCAGGTCGGGGGCGACAAGCGCAACGTCAAGCCATGCTTCAACCGCGCGATGATGGAGCGCATCGGCGTGGACCTGGGCAAGCTGGTGCCGGGCGCCGCCGAACGGCTCGGCGACGAGAACGCCTGCGCGCCGCTGCCCGAGCTGGTCCAGGATGCCTCGGCTGCCTTCGACAACGGCGAGCAGCGCCTGGACATCACCGTGCCGCAGATCGCCATGTCGCGCCAGGCGCGCGGCTATGTCGATCCCAAGTACTGGGACAACGGCGTGGCCGCCGCGCGGCTGCAGTACAACGCCAATGTCTATCACACCGACATGTTGGGCGTGTCGAGCACGCAAAGCTATCTCGGGCTGAACGCGGGTTTCAACGTGGGGGCCTGGCGCTTCCGCCATCTCGGCAACCTGACCCATAACGACCAGGCCGGCACCCATTACCAGAGCGTGCAGACCAGCCTGCAGCGCGCCATCACGCCGCTGCAGAGCCAGCTGATCATCGGTGACGCGTTCACCGAGGGCATCATGTTCGACAGCGTGGGTTTTCGCGGCGTGCAGCTGGCGACCGACGACCGCATGCTGCCGCAATCGCAGCGCGGCTACGCGCCGACCATCCACGGCATTGCCAACAGCAATGCACGGGTGCAGATCCGCCAGAACGGCAACATCCTCTACGAAACCACCGTTGCACCGGGCGCGTTCGAGATCAATGACTTTACCCGACCGGATACGGCGGCGACCTGGAAGTGATCGTCACCGTCGGTGGCAGAGAACTACATGTCGGCGGTGGCGGGCGTGGCGCTGAATACCGACTACGGTGCCTTCGGCGCCGACGTGACCCAGGCCTCCGCTCGCCTCGCCAACAGCGTCACCCGCAACGGGCAGAGCGCGCGCCTGTCGTACAGCAAGCTGCTGACGCCGACCAACACCAACCTGACGCTGGCGGCCTACCGCTATTCCAGCAGCGGCTTCCTGAGCACGGCCGATGCCATCGCGCTGATGGACTTGGAAAGCTGCGGCCTGGGCTTCGCCATGAACGGCATCCAGCGCGGCCGGCTGCAGGTGACGATCAACCAGGCGCTGCCGCGGGGCTATGGCTCGCTTTACCTGACCGGCTCGACGCAGGATTACTGGAACCGCAGCGACACCGATACGCAGTTCCAGGCGGGCTACAACAACAGCTACAAGCGCATGAACTACGGCGTATCGGCATCGCGCCAGTTCAATATCGGCAGCGGCAAGTGGGATACCCGGGTGATGCTCACGGTCGGCATCCCGCTGGGGAAGAACCCGCAGGCGCCGTATTCCATGACCAGCCTGAGACACGACACCAGCGGCGGCACTTCCCTCCAGGAAACGGTCACCGGCGTGCTCGGCGTGGACAACGCCTTCAGTTACGGCCTGAACGCCGGCTACACCACGGGCGGCGCCAGCGCCAGCGCCGGCAGCATCGGCGCGAACGCGTCCTATATCTCTCCGGTGGCCACGGTGACCGGCAGCGCCAGCACCAGCCGCAACTACACCCAGGCCTCGTTAGGGATCAGCGGCGGCATCGTCGCCTACGCCGGCGGCGTGGCCTTCACGCCCACGGTGGGCGACACCATGGCCATTGTCGAGACCAGGGACGCGGCGGGCGCCCGCCTCGCCAATGCCAGCGGCTTGCGGGTCGATCCGTGGGGCCATGCGATCGTGCCTACCCTCACGCCGTTTGCTTCCAACCAGATCGAGATCGACCCCAAGGGCTTGCCGATGAGCGTCGAGCTGAAGTCCACCCAGCAGCATATCGCCCCGACCGCAGGTGCCATCGTGCGGATGAAGTTCGAGACCGACAACCCCGGCCGCGCTGCGATCCTGCGCGCCACCGGGGCCGATGACATGCCGCTGCCGTTCGGGGCGGAGGTGATCGATGCCGGGGGCCATTCGGTCGGTACCGTCGCGCAGGCCGGCCGCATCATCGTGCGCGGCCTGAAGACCGACACCGGCCAGCTCACGGTGAGCTGGGGCAAGGGCACGGCCGGGATGTGCCGGCTCGACTATGCGCTGCCCAAGGCCGATCCGACAGCCGCGGCGCAGTACCAGATCGTGGAGGCGGGCTGCCGCTGAGACCCTGCCGATGCGAAGGCGCGGCGCACTACCAGAGCGCGGACGCAAGATTGCGCTCATGCCTAGGTGTTTCCGGTGTCCGTTCCACCAATGACATGGAGCCCAGCATGCTGCTTCGTAGTATCAAGAAATGGCCGCCGCGCCGGCTAAGTTTTGCCCCCTGCGGGGCTATACCCGGGAACCGCCCGAAGAGTGCCCAGCGGATGGGGGTTGCCGGCATCGTCCAGTATCTGCAGGCCGACGCCGCCGGCCGTCGAGGCGCTGTCCAGGGCGACAACCGAATTGCTGGCGTTCAGGATGGTCGTGACCGCATCCAGCTGGTACCTGACCGTGTTGATGCCGGAGGGACAGTTGTTCACGGAAATCCTGAACGAGGTGGGAGCCGTGGTGCTGCCGAGGACGGAGAACTCGCTGCGCTGGTACATCCCCATGTGGACCGTGACGTCGGGCGTCACAGGCGAGTTCAATTCACGGTGCCGCTCAAGGCTCGCTACTACCAGACCGGCAGCACCATCTTGGGAGGGTCGGTCAATGCGGCGCTGACCTTCACCATGAACTACCTGTAGCCGCGATCTGGCCCCTGCTCAAAGCCGCGCCACATCCAGTACCGCCTGCGCAAAGGCGTCCGGTGCCTCCTGCGGCAGGTTATGCCCGGCACCCTTGACGATGCGGTGCACGCGCTTGCCCGAGAACTTGCCCGCATAGGCTTTGCCGTCCGTGGCCGGCACCACCCCGTCGGCATCACCGTCCAGCGTGATGGTCGGCACGCCGATCACCGGCCCCGCCGCCAGGCGCTGTTCCAGCGCGTCGTAGGCGGGCTCGCCCTCGGCCAGGCTCAGCCGCCAGCGGTAGTTGTGGATGACGATGGCGACGTAGTCGGGGTTGTCGAACGATGCCGCGCCGCGCGCGAAGGTGGCGTCGCTGAAGTCCCAGCGAGGCGAATTCGCCTTCCAGATCAGCCGGTTGAAGTCGCGCCGGTTGGCTTCGTAGCCGGCGCGGCCGCGCTCGGTCGCGAAGTAGTACTGGTACCACCAGCCGTGCTCGAGCGCCGGCGGCAGCGGCGCCTTGTTGCGCTCGCGGTTGTTGATCAGGTAGCCGTTGACCGACACCATCGCGCGGCAGCGCTCGGGCCACAGCGCGGCGATGATATTGGCGGTGCGCGCGCCCCAGTCATAGCCTGCCAGGATCGCCTGCGCGATGCCGAGCGCATCCATCAGCGCGATGATGTCCAGCGCCACCACGGCCTGCTGCGCGTTGCGCGGGGTCTGCTCGGAGCGGAAGCGGGTGGTGCCGTGGCCGCGCAGGTGCGGCACGATCACGCGGTAGCCCGCCGCCGCCAGCCGCGGCGCCACCTCGGCAAAGCTGTGGATGTCGTAGGGCCAGCCATGCAGCAGGATCACCACCGGGCCGCTGGCGGGGCCGGCTTCGGCGTAGCCGATATTGAGCACGCCGGCGTCGACCTGTTTGAGCGGTCCGAACGCGGGCGGCGCGCCCGCGCTGCCGGGCCCGTCGGATTGCGCGTGCGCGCTGCCGATCAGGTCCAGCCCCGTGGCGGCGACGGCGGCCACGGCGGCGCTGCCGAACAGCAGCCGGCGGCGGGGGTTGATGGATTCTGGCATGACAATGTCCCTTTGTTGTTGTGCGTGGAAGGGTTGTGCGTGAAAGGCCGCGCGCTTACTTGCGCGCAGCCAGTGCCTGCTGGATCGCCGCTTCGGTTTCCTTGTAATTGCCTTCGCCGAAATGCTTGTAAATCACCTGGCCGTTGGCATCGATCAGGTACAGCGCCGGCCAGTACTGGTTGCGCCAGGCGTTCCAGGTGGCATAGGCGTTGTCCTGCGCCACCGGGTAGCGGATATCGAAGCGCTTGATCGCGGCCTGCACGTTGGCCGTCGATTTCTCGAAGGCGAACTCGGGCGTATGCACGCCGACCACCACCAGCCCCTGGTCGCGGTATTTGTCGTACCACTGCCGTACATGGGGCAGCGTGCGGATGCAGTTTATGCAGTCGAAGGTCCAGAAATCGACCAGCACGACCTTGCCGCGCAGCCCGGCGACGGTCAGCGGCTCAGAGTTCAGCCACTTCTCGATGCCGGTGAACTCCGGCGCCTTGCCGTAATCGCCGGGTCCGGCGGACGGTGCGGCAAAAGGTGCCGCGGCATAGACGGCCGCGACGACGGCCGTGGCGGCCAGCAGGGTGCGAAAGATCGGGTACATGGTTCAGGCTCCGGACAGGGTGACGGGCACGGACGAGGTGCGTTAGCCGCATTTCACCGCCCGTGCGTATCCCGGTTGTTTCCGGAACCGGGCCAGATTGCAATGTTTCATGTCTGCCCCCGTTCCAGATACAGAGCGATACAAAGCGCTCCACCGGCCGCCGCATAATGGCGGCACCCGGGCCCAGGCCGCGCACGGCCGCCCCATCATCCACAGGACCATTACGCCCCGTTTTGCAGGCGCCCCATGACCCAGCAGGACCATATCCTTATTGTCGACGATGACCGCGAGATCCGCGAACTGGTGGCCGCGTATCTGGAGCGCAGCGGCATGCGCGTCACCCTGGCCGCCAATGGCCGCGAGATGCGCGCAGGGCTGGACAAGGGTGCGGTCGACCTGGTGGTGCTCGACCTGATGCTGCCCGGCGAGGACGGCCTGGCGCTGTGCCGCGACCTGCGCGCCAGCGAGCGCCGCCACCTGCCGGTGCTGATGCTGACCGCCCGCAACGAAGAGGCCGACCGCATCCTGGGGCTGGAGATGGGCGCCGACGATTACCTGGTCAAGCCCTTCGCCGCGCGCGAGCTGCTGGCGCGCATCCGCTCGGTGCTGCGGCGCACGCGCATGCTGCCGCCCAACCTGCAGGTCACCGAGGCGGCCAGCGTGCTGGCCTTCGGGCCCTGGCGGCTGGACACCACCGCGCGGCACCTGCTCGACGAGCAGGACGTGATCGTTGCGCTCAGCGGCGCGGAGTACCGGCTGCTGCGCGTGTTCGTCGACCATCCGCAGCGCGTGCTCACGCGCGACCAGCTGCTCAACCTGACCCAGGGGCGGGACGCCGAGCTGTTCGAGCGCTCCATCGACCTGCTGGTCAGCCGCCTGCGCCAGCGCCTGGACGACGACGCGCGGGAGCCGCGCTACATCAAGACCGTGCGCAACGGCGGCTACGTCTTCACCGCGACCGTCGAGATCCGCGAGGCACGGCCGTGAACGGCGGCGCGCGCAGGGTGCTGGCGTGGCCGCGCACGCTGTTCGCGCGCCTGATGGTGATCCTGCTGGTTGGCCTGGTGCTGGCGCAGGGGCTGTCCTTCGGACTGGTGATGATGGAGCGCACGGAGGTGGCGGACCGGCTCATGCTGGGCAACCTGGAGATGGACGTGGCCAGTTCGGTGGCGATGCTCGACATGCTGCCGGCGGAAAAGCGCGGCGCCTGGCTGGACCGGATGCGGCGGCAGAACTACAGCTACCGGCTCGATGCCGGCACGCCCGGCGAAGCGCCGCGTTCGGAGGCGGCGCGGCGGGCCGTGGACACCATCGCGCAGGCATTGCAGGGCCGCTACGAGGTCACTGCCAGCAAGGTGCCCGGCAGCCGCGACCGCTTCCAGGTCCACCTGCGGCTGCGCGACGGCAACCCGCTGACCATCGACGTGCATCCGGCCGGCACGCTGTTGTCGTCCTGGCTGCCGGTGCTGCTGGCGGTGCAGCTGGCGCTGCTGGCCGGCTGCGCCTGGATGGCGGTGCGGCTGGTGACGCGGCCGCTGCACCAGCTGGCGGCCGCGGCGGAGAACCTCGGCCCGGACCTGAGGGCCGACCGGCTCCCTGAAAGCGGTCCTGCCGAGGTCGCCCACGCCGCGGCCGCCTTCAACGCCATGCAGGCGCGCATTGCCGGCTACCTGGCCGAGCGCGTGCAGATCCTGGCCGCGATCTCGCACGACCTGCAGACGCCGATCACGCGCATGCGGCTGCGCGTGGACCTGATGGAGCCATCCGAGGCGCAGGACAAGCTCTACCACGACCTGCGCGCGATGGAGCAGCTGGTGCGCGAGGGCGTGGCCTATGCCCGCACGCTGCACGGCGCCAGCGAGGCCCAGGCACGCATCGACCCCGATGCGCTGCTCGACAGCCTGGCGGGCGACTATCTCGACGCCGGGCACAATGTCGAAGTGGAGGGCAGGGCCGGCACGCCGATCCTGACACGCCCGCAGGCGCTGCGGCGCATCCTGGCCAACCTGATCGACAACGCGGTCAAGTTCGGCGGCGACGTCACGCTGGCCGCCTCGCGGCAGGCCGATGGCGCGCTGGCCATCTCCGTGCGGGACCGGGGGCCGGGCATTCCGGAGGCCGAGCTGGAGCGGGTGATGCAGCCGTTCTACCGGCTCGAAACCTCGCGCAACCGTGGCACCGGCGGCACCGGCCTGGGGCTGGCGATCGCCCAGCAGCTGACGCAGGCGCTGGGTGGCACGCTGGCGCTGGCCAATCGCGACGGGGGTGGACTGCAGGCCACCTTGACGCTGCCGGCTTAGCGCGCGATGTGGCGGCGCCGTCATCGGCGGCGGCCCGGCGCCGGTTGTCTTTCCTTCCTTTGATCCCCTTCCTCCTGCCGCGCTTAGGTGGCTGGCGGCCCTGCCGTCCCTGGCGCTCGCCCGTCGTTTTGTATGGCTTTGTATCTGGCGTCAGCGGAGATACGTGCGCTGACCATTCCGGCGCCGTCCTGCTATTTGCCAGATACACCGGTCGGCTTCAATGCATCTCGTGGCGCGGCGCCACGGCAGATCACCGATCTCCCAGCCGGCGCCGCGATACCGGCCACGCCGTTCGTTGCGGCAACGGCCCATCGACCGAGCACTGCAACTGACACACGGAGCGTCCAAATGCCTGCTACCAACTTCTCCCGCCTGGCCCGCCAGATCGTAACCACCGTGGCCATCGCCGCCGCCCTGGGCGCCGCCGCGCAGGCCGCCTCCGCCGCTGTACGCCCGGGCGACCACGACGTCGGCGGCATCGCCGCGGCCCGCCCGGCCGACCGCGACGCCTTCACGGACGGCGCCCGCACCGGTGAGCGCAATCCCTTCGTGGACGGCGCACGCATCGGTACGCACGATGTCTTCACGGACGGCGCGCGCGGTGCCGGCGACGCCGCCACCATCGCCCGCATCAGCAACCGCGACGGCTATACCGAGAGCGAGCATGCGCCGGCCAACGGCGACCGCGCCGCCTTGCACGCCGCTGCCTGATTTCCCCTCCGGCCTGGCTGAGCGGTGCACGCTGGCCAGGCTTCTTTTTTTCATCCTCAACAAGGACCATGCCATGACCGAATCCGTAAAGATCCTCTACACCGGCAAGACCCATACTTCCGGAGGCCGCGAAGGCGCTGCGCGCAGCGACGATGGCCGGCTCGATATCAAGCTGTCGTCGCCGGGCAGCGCCGGCGCCGGCACCAATCCGGAGCAGCTGTTTGGCGCCGCCTGGTCGGCGTGCTTTATCGGCGCGATGAAGAAAGCCGCGGCGAAGCAGAATATCGTGCTGCCGGAGGACGTCGCGGTCGACGCGGAAGTGGACCTTGCGATGAATGACGACGGATATTTTCTGCGGGCGCGGCTGAACGTGAACCTGCCGGGCGTGCCGCGAGAGGCTGCCGAGGCGGTGGTGGCGGGCGCGCACCAGACCTGTCCATACTCCAAGATGTCGCGGGGGAATATTGACGTAGCGATCCGTATCGTTTGAGGGATGTAACGGCGATGTTCCGCCGGGCCCTCAGATAGCTGCAGCGCCGACACGCCGACGGGTTGCTCCCCTCTCGCCCGCAAGCGGAAGAGGGGAGCACACAAGCGGTACGCGAGGGTAGGTGCCCTGCGTGCCCTGGGCCATCGATGTCATCCGGGTCAACGGCTACGGCTGGCCGGGCGGCCCGAGGCATCCAGGCAGTTTCGGACCTTGACTCAGCCCATTCTGATGTTGCACGCATGATTTCCATGCGCTCATTCCATTTTTGACGTCTTCGGTTGGCTTCCGCACCGCCGCGGCGGACGAGAGGGCGGCGCATGGATTAAAGTAGCGCATCCGAACCTGGATCTCCGGCATCCGCCGGAGATTTTTTTGTCCCAGTTCCCCAGGAGCCAGCCATGAATGGTCCACAGAAATCACCGCCCACCATTGCCGAGGGTTGGCAGGCGCCGCCGGACCGCACCAGCGTGACCGATGATGCCCGCGTCGATGACATCATTCCACTGCCTCCGCCTGAACACCTGATCCGTTTCTTCCCCATCCGGAACACGCCCGTCGAATCCCTGGTCACCCAGACGCGCCAGCGTATCGCGCGCATGCAGCACGGCAATGACGACCGGCTGCTTGTGATCATGGGACCTTGCTCGATCCACGACCCGCAGGCTGCACTTGAGTACGCGCGGCGGTTGATGGCGCAGCGGCAGCGCTACGCCGAGTCGCTGGAGATCGTGATGCGTGTGTACTTCGAGAAGCCCCGTACCACCGTGGGCTGGAAAGGGCTGATCAACGACCCGTATCTGGACGAGAGCTTTCGCATCGACGAGGGCCTGCGCATTGCGCGCAGCCTGCTCGTCGACATCAACCGCCTCGGCTTGCCGGCGGCGGGCGAGTTCCTGGACGTGATCTCGCCGCAGTACATCGGAGACCTGATCTGCTGGGGCGCGATTGGTGCCCGCACCACCGAGAGCCAGGTGCATCGCGAGCTGGCTTCTGGCATTTCGGCGCCGATCGGCTTCAAGAATGGCACTGACGGGAATATCAAGATTGCCATTGACGCCATCCAGGCCGCATCGCGTCCGCACCACTTCCTGGGGGTGCACAAGAACGGGCAGGTGGCGACGGTACACACCAAGGGCAACCCGGACTGCCATGTCATTCTCCGCGGCGGCAAGGCCCCGAACTACGATGCGGATTCCGTGGCGGCCGCCTGCCGGGAACTGGAAGCGGCCGGGCTCGGCAACTCGCTGATGGTGGATTTCAGCCACGCCAACAGCAACAAGCAGCACCAGCGGCAGATCGATGTGGCACGCGACGTGGCGCAACAGATCAGCAGCGGCAATCGAGCCATCTTCGGGGTCATGGTCGAGAGCAATTTGCTCCCCGGCGCGCAGAAGTTCACCCCAGGCGAGCACAATCCGTCTGCATTGACATACGGACAGAGCATCACCGATGCCTGCATCGGATGGGACGATTCGGTGGCAGTGCTGGACATGCTTAGTGAGGCGGTCAACGTACGCCGCGGGCTCTATTCGAAGCCGTAGCAACGACGCTGATCGACCGCCGGCCGGTTCACCGTGCCGGCGCAAGCGCAGGGCGCTTCAGTGCGCGTCGTAGGCGAGCACGGCGGGTGGTGCCGCGGGCAGTAGCTGTTCGAACCAGTCCGCCGTCAGGCTGGCGATGCTTGCCAGCGCCGGGCGCTCTTCGAAGCTGCGGCCGTTGGTCGGGATCAGCCGCAACTGCCGTGGGCCGCGCATCTGCCCGAAAGCCAGGTCGTTGACCCGGATGCTCTCCGGGTCGCCGCTGGCGCACATCAGCAAGACCGGTGTTTCCAGCTCCCGCAGGGCTGCGTCGCCGGACAGGTCCGCGCGCCCCGCGACAAAGGCCAGGGCCGCGAGCCGGTCCGGGTTGGCCGCGGCTTCTCGGGCCGCTGCCGCGGCGGCGCTGCCGGTACTGAGCAAGCCCGCCGGCAAGCTGGCAAACGGCGTGCGGGCGCGCAGGAAGTCCAGCGCCTGGCGCAGCCGCGCCGCCAGGTCGTCAAGGTCGGAAGCCGGGGCGTCGTCGACGCGGCTGTCCGGGCGCAGGTCGACCAGCATGGTGGCGAAGCCCCTGGCCCGCAGCTTGCGCGCCAGGTAGTGGCTGCGGGCGGCGCGGCGTTGCGCGCCGCCGGCATAGACCATCAGCACCACGCCCAGTGGATCGGGGCCGGATTCGAGCATGGCTGGCAGCCAGCCGCTGCCATACGGTACCTGCACGGCCGCGCTGAGCGATGGCAGGCCGGCGCCCGCCCGTTGCCCGGCGCCCGGGCCGGCCTGGGCAGGCGTCCTGGCCAGCAGTTGCCTGACCCGGTCGTCGCTCACCAGCTCGAACTCCCGATAGTAGTGCGCAAGGCTGGCGATGCGCTCCGGCGTGTCCAGGCAGACGACTTCGGCGGCCAGCGCGCGGATCCGTTCCAGGCCGGCCCTGGCGGCCACCGGCAGCGCGCAGACGATGCGCGCCGGATGGCGCTTGCGCAGGCGCGCGAGCGCGGCATACATGGTGGCGCCGCTGACCAGCCCGTCGTCGACCACGATCACCACGCGCGTGCGGGTCGCAGTGCTGCCGCAGCGGCGTATAGACCGCGCGCTGGCGGCGCAGCTCGTCGAACAGGGCGTCGCGCCGCTCGTCCGCTTCGCTGCAGGAATCGTCTTCGCCGGTGCGCCAGGTTGCGCCGGCATCGTCCAGGGCCACGCCGGGTGCGATCCTGCGCGCCATCGCCAGGTCGAAGTCGGCACCCAGCGTATCGGCGACGATGCGCCCGACCGGCACGCCGCCGCGCGGGATCGCCAGCACCAGGGCGCCGGTGCCCCGATAGGCGCGCAAGGCCCCCGCCAGCTCCGTGCCGGCATGCTCACGGGTCTGGAAACGCGTCTGGTAGCGGCTCATGGAAATCAGTGTAGAAGGTGGCGGAGGGCGAGGCCGCAGCCAGGCCCGCCGGACTGGGCCCGGGGCGGGAATACGCAGTGGTATATGGTCGGTCGCAGCCGGGCGGGCGGTTTCCCGGCGCGACGGAGGTCAGCCTTCGGTCTCGCTGCGGATCAGCAGCACCGGCTTGCTGGCCCTGGCGAGCACGCCTTCGGACACGCTGCCCATCAGCAGGCGCCTGACGCCGCGCCGGCCGTGGGTGCCCATGACGATCAGGTCGGCATTCCAGGCATCGGCTTCGGTGACGATGGTCGTCGAGATCCGGCCCGGTGCCACCGGCTTCTCGTCCAGTTGCGCGGTGCTGCGGATACCGGCGTCGGTCAGGCGGGCCGTGGCGGCGTCCAGCGCCTTGCGCCCATGGGCCACGAGGTTTTCGACCAGCTCGCGCGGGTCGAAATAGCTGGCCTCGAAGTAGACATCGGAATCGTCCACCACGTACAGCACCTTGACTTCGGCACCCGTGGCCCGGGCGATGATGACGGCTTGGCTCAGGGCCAGGTCGGACGAGCGACTGCCGTCCACGGCGAGCAGGATGCGCTGGTACATGGTGTGTCTCCTGGGGTATCTGTCGACGAATTTCTGTTGCGATTCGTTGCAGTTAGCGTAGCCGGTGGCAGCGATACGGACTTGACGTTGATCAACCCGGCGCAGGCAAATCGTGCTCGGTTCCTTCGCGAACAGTCGCCGGGGGCTGGAAGTGGCGGCAGCAGACCCTGATGAGCACGCAACAGTGCTGCAGGCTGCACTTATCACCACCCCGGGCAGGGCCGCAGGTGCGGGGTAGAACGTCACCATATGCCCGCCGGTCGAACTGGCAGGGACGTTGCCGGGTGGCGTTGCCGTTGCGCCGGTGCGCGTCCCCCATGCATCGTTGACGCGGCGCAAATCCACGCCGCCCGGCCGTGTCACGATGGACTCGCCGGCAAGTGCCGGGCGGCAATCGCCAGAGCAAGGAGGCATCATGGGCAGCAACAGGTACGACCCGTTCTCCATCGAACCCATCGGCGACATGCTCCAGGGAGTGCTGCGCACGCTGCGCGGCGCGGCCGAAGGCGGTGGGGGCATCAAGGTGGACGTCAGCGAGACGGAGCGAGACTATACGGTGACGGCGGAGATCCCCGGCGCGAGGAAGGAGGATATCGAGGTATCGGTGGAGCGGGGGACGGTGGTGATTTCCGCCAGGGTCGAGCGTTCCAGCGAAGAGAAGGAGGGCGAGCGGGTGATCCGCCGCGAACGCTACCGCGGCACGATGCGGCGCGCCTTTGCGCTGGATTCCGACGTCGACGCGGACAAGGTCGACGCGGTCTTTGAAAACGGCGTGCTGCGCCTGGTGCTGCCCAAGAAGGAAGCCACGCCGCAGAAGACGATCAACGTCCGCTAGCGGACCGCCACACACAGGATCACGCCATGCACTTCCGGACCATCCTGGTCGACCTGCGGGAAGACCATGCCCGCGCGGCCCGCATCGAGGCCGCCGCGCGACTCGCCGCGCAAAGCGGCGGCACTGTCGTCGGCCTGACGGCGACCGGCACGCAGCTCGAGCCCTTCCGTGGCGCCGGCGCGGAAGCCGGCAGCTACGCCGGGCTCGCGGCCGGCCATTTGCAGCGCCTGACCGCGGCGCATGAGGCCGTCTTGAAGGAGGGCACGCGCCAGGTATCGGCTGCTGTCACGACCCGGCATTTCGTGGTCGAGGCGGAAGCCGGATGGGCGCTTGCCGACGAAGGCCGCTATGCCGACCTGATCCTGCCCGGTCCGCCCGGCGGCGACGCGGGCATTCCGGCGCCGATGGCGGGCACCGCGGAATACGTGCTGCTGCATGCGGGCCGGCCGGTGCTGCTGATTCCCGGCCGTGCTTGCCCGGTGCTGCCGGGCCGCGTCGCCATCGCCTGGAACGGCAGGCGCGAGGCCGCCAGGGCGGTGGCCGACGCGCTGCCTTGGCTGGCAAGTGCCACTGGCGTGTCGATTGTTGTCGTCGAAGGCGGCGCGGATGGGCCGGACCGGGCCAGCGGCGTACGCCTGGCGGACTGGCTCGCCAGTCATGGCGTCAGCGCCGACCTGCATGTCGAGCCGGGCGGTAATCCTGATGAGGTCTTGCCGCGAATGGCCATGGACCTGCACGCGGATGTGCTGGTCGCGGGCGGCTATGGCCGGCCACGGCTGCGCGAGCTGGTGCTCGGCGGCACCACCCGGGCGTTGCTGCACCAGGCGGCGCTGCCGGTGTTCCTGTCCCGCTGAAGGCCGGGCCCGAGGTCGCACCGACGTCGGGCCGGCAACATCAGACCACCAGCGGCATCTTCCCGATCAGCTTGTCGAGCGTGATCGGATAGTCCCGCACACGCACCCCGGTAGCGTTGTAGATCGCGTTCGCCACCGCCGCCCCCACGCCCGAAATCCCCAGCTCTCCGACACCCTTGGCCTTCATCGGCGAAGAAGCGGGATCGCTCTCGTCAAGGAAGATGACTTCCTGATGGGGGATATCGCCATGCACCGGCACCTCATAACCCGCCAGGTCATGGTTGACGAAGAAGCCAACACGCTTGTCGACCGCCAGTTCCTCCATCAGCGCCGCACCCACGCCCATGGTCATTGCGCCGATCACCTGGCTGCGCGCCGACTTGGGATTCAGGATCCGCCCCGCCGCGCACACCGCCAGCATGCGCCGCACGCGGATCTCGCCGGTGGCCGCATCGACCGCGGCTTCAACAAAATGCGCGCCGAAGGTGGACTGCTGGAAACGCTTGTCGAGGTCGCCGAACTCCAGCACATCCTCCGCGACCATGCCGCCTTCACCGGCGCCAGCCGCCACGCTGGCCAGCGGCACGCTGCGGCCGCCGGCGCGGATCTGGCCGCTGTCGAACACGGCCTCCTGCGGGGCAAAGCCTGCTTTCTGCGCCATCGCGTCACGCAGCTTGACGCAGGCCGCATAGACGCCGGCGGTGGAACAGTTGCCGCCCCACTGGCCGCCCGATCCCGCCGATACCGGGAAATCCGAATCCCCCAGCCGCACCAGCACCCTGTCCAGCGGCACGCCCATCATTTCCGCCGCGGTCTGGGCGATGATGGTGTAGCTGCCGGTGCCGATATCGGTCATGTCGGTTTCCACCGTGACGATGCCATTGCCATCGACCCGCACCCGCGCGGCGGACTTCATCACCTGGTTGTTGCGGAACGCCGAGGCCACGCCCAGGCCGACCAGCCACTGCCCCTCGCGCCGCGCGGCGGGCCTGGCGCTGCGGGCCTGCCAGCCGAAGCGCTCGGCGCCGATGCGCAGGCAGTCGGCCAGGCGCCGCTGCGAGAACGGGCGCCCCGGCTTCTCCGGATCGACCTGGGTGTCGTTGAGGATGCGAAAGGCGATCGGGTCCATGCCCAGCTTCTCCGCCATCTCGTCCATCGCGACTTCCAGCGCCATCATGCCGGGCGCCTCGCCGGGCGCGCGCATGGCATTGCCTTCGGGCAGGTCCAGCGACGCGAGCCGCAGCGTGCTCAGCCGGTTGGGCGCCGCATAGAGCAGGCGGGTTTGCTGGATCGCGTTCTCCGGCTTGCCGCCGGGCAGGTCGCCCGACCAGCTGTCGTGGCCGATCGCGGTGAGCTTGCCGTCCAGCGACGCGCCCAGCCGGATGTGCTGGATCGTGGCCGGGCGGTGCGGGGTGTTGTTCATCATCAGCGGGCGCGTCAGCGCCACCTTCACCGGGCGGCGCACCGCGCGCGCGCCGATGGCAGCAAGCAAGGCATCGGCACGGACGAACAGCTTGCCGCCGAAGCCGCCGCCGATAAACGGCGAGACCACGCGCACATTCTCCCTGGGGATGCCAAGCGTGGCGGCCAGGTCGGTGCGGGCCCAGTCGATCATCTGGTTGGAAGTCCACACCGTCAGCTTGTCGCCCTGCCAGGCAGCGACCGTGGCATGCGGCTCCATCATCGCGTGCGACTGGTCCGGCGTGGAGTAGGTGGCGTCGAGCTTCACCGGCGCCGCCGCAAAGGCCCCGGCAAAATCCCCCACCGCCGAGTCCGGCCGGTTGGCCACCTTCGCCGCGGTGTCGCGCGCCTGCGCCAGGTCATAAGCGCCGCGCTGGCGGTCGTAGCGCACGCGGATCAACTGCGCCGCGGCGCGCGCCTGCTCGAAGGTCTGCGCGATCACCAGCGCGATCGCCTGGTGGTAGTGCTGGATCTCCGGGCCGCCCAGCAGCGTGGCGGTATTGCGGCCGGCCTTGGCGAGCTTGCCGGCATTTTGCGCGGTAATGATGTCGATGACACCGGGGGCGCGGCGCGCCTCGTCCAGGTTGATCGACGCGATGCGGCCCTTGCCGATGCCGGCGCCGACCACGTAGCCGTAGGCGGCCTTGGGGGCGACATCGTGGCGCTCATAGGCGTAGGGCGCCGTGCCCGTGGTCTTGCGCGGGCCGTCGATGCGGTCGACGGGGTGGCCGACTACCTTGAGCTGGTCGATCGGGTTGGTAGTGGCGGGGGTATCGAATTTCATGTCGTCATCCCTTCGCCTGCGCCAGCGCGGCGGCGATCGTACGGTAAGCCAGCGTGAGCTTGAACTGGTTCTCCTCAGTCGGGCGGGCATCGGCAAGCAGGCGCTCGGTAACTGCGCGAGCGCCCTGCGGCATCTGCGCCTCGGCGGCTTCCACGCGCCACGGCTTGTGCGCGACGCCGCCCAACGCGACCCGGCCGGTGCCGTCGGGCTGCACGATGGCGGCGACCGACACCAGCGCAAACGCATACGAAGCGCGGTCGCGCACCTTGCGATAGACCTGTGCGCCGCCGATGGGCTTCGGCAGCGTCACCGCGGTGATCAGCTCGCCGGGCTCCAGCACGGTCTCAATATGCGGCGTGTTCCCCGGCAGCCGGTGGAAATCGGCAATCGGGATCACGCGGGCCTTGCCGTTCGGCCGTACGGTCTCTACCGAGGCGTCGAGCACGCGCATCGCCACCGCCATGTCGCTCGGATGCGTGGCGATGCAGCTGCTGCTGCCGCCCACCACCGCATGCTGCCGGCTGAAGCCGCCGATGGCGGAACAGCCGCTGCCCGGCACGCGCTTGTTGCACGGCAGGTTGGTGTCGTAGAAGTAGGGGCAGCGCGTGCGCTGCAGCAGGTTGCCGGCGGTGGTGGCGCGGTTGCGCAACTGCCCGGAGGCGCCGGCCAGCAGCGCGCGCGACAGCACGCCATAGTCGCGCCGCACGTGCGCATCGGCCGCCAGGTCGGTATTGCGCACCAGCGCGCCGATGCGCAGGCCGCCTTCCGGCGTGGCGTCGATCCGGTCAAGCCCCAGGCGGTTGACGTCGATCAGGTGGGCCGGGGATTCGATGCCCAGCTTCACCAGGTCCAGCAGGTTGGTGCCGCCGGCGATAAAGCGCGCGCCGGGCGTGCGCGCTGCCGCGGCGGCGGCCTCGGCGGGCGAGCGCGCGCGTTCATAGGTAAAGGGCTTCATGCCTTGCTCCCGGCAACCTCTGTGATCGCGTCGACGATATTTGAGTAGGCGCCGCAGCGGCAGATATTGCCGCTCATGCGCTCGCGGATTTCCTCGGCGGTGAGCTGTGGGCGCGCCTTCAGGTCGGCGCTGACGTGACTGGGGATGCCGTCGCGGATCTCGCCCAGCACCGCAACGGCCGAGCAGATCTGCCCCGGCGTGCAATACCCGCACTGGTAGCCGTCATGTTTGACGAAGGCGGCCTGCATCGGGTGGAGCTTGCCCGGCGCGCCGAGCCCTTCGATGGTGGTGACCTTGCTGCCGTCATGCATCACCGCCAGCGTCAGGCAGGAATTGATGCGCCGGCCGTCGACAATCACCGTGCACGCGCCGCACTGGCCGTGGTCGCATCCTTTCTTGGTGCCGGTGAGCTGCATATGCTCGCGCAGTGCGTCGAGCAGCGTGGTGCGGGTATCCAGTTGCAGCGTCCATGGCTTGCCATTGACTTCGAGCGAGACGGCGCCGGTCACGCCACCCTGGGTGCCGCCGCCCGCCGCGGCCTGCGCGTTGGCGACGGCGGGCAGGGCCACGCCGGTCGCGGAAACGGCGCCGACCTTGAGCAGGTCTCGCCGTGTGAGCTTGATGTCGCTGACGTCTTCCATGCGTTCGGGTCCTTGTCTGGTCGCTTTCCAGAAAAGCGAAACGCCGACGGGGGCGCGGCGTTCAGGTTGTGGGGGTGCAGGGTTGCGAACTACGTGGCCGTTCGGGGCCGCCGGAAGCCGTCAGGGCCTGGCGGGCGGCTGAGGCACCGCGAGTTAAGTAGGTGCAGAAAAATGATAGATCGGATCGCCGCCAGTGTTTAGATACGAAAATCCGAATGCGCTTTTAAGTTCTATTCATCAATCGGCCCCAAAGGGGTGCGCAGTGAGCGGGGAGGTGGGCGAATTGTGATGCTTGCTGCTCCTGGTTGCATGGCAGTGCGCCATCAAGGCGCTAGCGAGGGCATCGCGGCAGAGAGACCGGCGCGGGTGCTCCGCAGCCGCGGACAAATAACGGCGTAGAATGACGGCATAACCATCCATTCACAGAATCAATAAGCCGTGCAGAGCGAGACATGGAGTTGCACAACGTCGACCTGAACCTGCTGGTGGTGTTCGAACACCTGCTGCGCTTGCGCACCGTCTCCGGCACGGCCAAGGCGCTGGAGCTGAGCCAGCCGGCAGTCAGCAATGCGCTGGCGAGGCTGCGCCGCATCTTCGACGATGACCTTTTCGTGCGCAGCGCCAAGGGCATGCTGCCGACGCCGTTGGCACTGGAGCTGGCCGAGCCCGTGTCATACGCGCTGGATGCGCTGCACACCGCGCTCAACCGCAAGGTCGACTTCGATCCGGCGCGCAGCGAGCGCGACTTCCATATCGCGATGACCGATATTGGCGAAGTTCATTTCATCCCGAAGCTGATGGGCGCGCTGCGCGAGCTGGCGCCGGGCGTATCGGTCGCCACGGTGCGCAACACCGCGGTGAACCTGGCAGAGGAAATGAGCCAGGGCAAGATCGACCTGGCCGTCGGCCACCAGCCTGAGCTGGCTTCCGAGTTCTTCCAGCGCCGGCTGTTCCGCCAGCGCTATGTCTGCATGTTCCGGCCCGGCCATGCGCTGGACAAGCGTACTGTCCGGCTGCGCGACTTCGAGGACGCGGAGCACGTGGTGGTGACTGCGGCCGGCACCGGCCATGCCCGCGTGGACGAGATCCTGGCGAAGCGCGGCGTGCAGCGGCGCATCCGTTTAAGGGTGCCGCACTTTGTCGCGCTGGCGGACATCGTTGCCAGTACCGACCTGGTCGCGACGGTCACCCAGAAGTTTGCCGAGCGCAGCGCCAAATACTTCGGGCTGAAGTACGTCAAACACCCGGTGGACCTGCCGGATATCCAGATCAATCTGTTCTGGCACGCGCGCTACCACCGGGACCCGGCCAACCAGTGGCTGCGCACGCAGGTATTCGACCTGTTCTCCGAGTAGGCGCGCTCAGCCCAGGTCGAGCCAGACCTTGCCGCCGTCGATCCGCACCGGGTAGGCGCGGATATTCTCGGTCAGCGGCGCGCACAGCGCTGCCCCGTTCCTGACGTCGAACTTGCCCTGGTGCAGCGGGCATTCGATCTCGTGACCGTCGAGGAAGCCGTCGCACAGCCGTGCATGGCCGTGGGTGCAGATGTTGTCGGTGGCAAAGACTTCGCCATCGACGCCGTACAGCGCGATCTCGCGGCCTTGGATCTCGATGGCGATCACGTCGTCCTGCGGCACGCTGGCGAGCGCGGCGGCCTCGATCCAGGTTTCGGTCGTCATGGTTGTCTCCTAGATGGGATAGATCAGCGAGTTGGGGATCATCTCGCTGTCGAAGATGCAAAGGCGGGACGCAAAGCGCAGGCCCTGCGGCGTGCGCACGATGGTGTCGAGGTAGCGGCCGGTGTTGAGCACGTCGGTGAGCTGGTCGGGCTTGGTGCGAAGCACCGCGTAGTTGGCTTCGGCAACGATGCGCTCGCCGTCGGCCTGCCGCACCAGCGGCGCGCCGACGATATGGCGCTGGTAATACGGGTCATGGAACAGCGTCTCGCGGATGCCGAAGACGCGGTCCTTCAGCATGCCCTTGCTCTCGAACGACAGCGTCGCCAGCGGCAGGCCGCGCTCGTAGTTCTCGCGCGGCTGCAGGCGGTAGACGCAGTCGTCGGTGAAGAGGTCGGGCCATTTGTCCCACTCGCCGCTGTCCACCACGGCGGTGTAGTCGGCATAGAGCGAAAGCAGGGCGTAGTAATCCTGGAAGTCCATGGTCAGATCTCCATCACCTTGCGCCAGTAGGCGTACATGCCGCGTATCAGCGTCTCGGTGACCATATGGTCGGTGTTCTCGGCGGTGGTGCCGCCCAGCTCGGCCAGCACGCGATGCCACGGCTTCTGCGCAAAGCCTTCCTGCGAGCATTCGATGACTTCGCCGTCGTCGGCGGAAACAAAGCCCGCCGGCCCGAACAGGTTGGCCTGCCGCAGGCGGCGCCGCGTCATTTCCTCGGTGTCGTCCTCGAAGCCGAAATGCGTCCATACAAAGTCGAACGAATCCGGGCCGTTCGGCTGGATATGCCGGGTCGATACCGAATTGACCTGCTGCTGGAAGATCACGCTGGGGAAGACCGTCATCATCACCGCGGTGGGATCGCCCCACCAGGGCTCGTGCACGATGTCGAGAATGCGGTCGTCCTGCAGCGCCATCTGGTCCTTGAAGCTGGCCACGCCCGAGGTGACTTCGCCCTTGCCGCCCTGGCCACGGGTCGAGACCATCGCGGCGTGGCGGAACTGCTCGTCCATCACCAGGCGCGACTTGTTGTCGGCGCGCCAGAGGCCGAAGGTCACGAACCAGGTGTGCAGCAGGCCCGGGTGGTAAGGGTCCTTGATGTTCTCCTGCATCAGCTTCCAGTTCCCCGGGATGCGCTGCTTGTTATAGCCCAGGATCTTCAGCTTGCGGCCATTGAACAGGCGATCGAAGTAGCCGGTGATCTCCGGCCCGAGGAAATCTTCCAGCGGCTCGACCTCATGGTCGAACGACGCAAACACCACGCCACCACGCACCGCGACCTTGAGGCGCGTCAGCCCATGGTCCTGCGGCTTGAAATCCGCCGGCATGCCGCCGTTGACCTTGCCGTCCTGCTTGACGCCGCGGCGGAACGGCACGCCCTGCAGGTTGCCCTTCAGGTCATAGTTCCACTGGTGATACGGGCAGTGGAAATCCTTGCGGTTGCCGCTGCGCTCGCGGCAGAACTTCATGCCGCGGTGGGCGCAGACGTTCTCGACCACGTTGATCTCGCCTTCCTGGTCGCGCACCAGGATCACCGAGCGTTCGCCGATCACGGTGCGCTTGAAGTCGCCGGGGTTCGGGATCTCGGCCTCAAGGCCGACGTAGTTCCAGTGGCCGCGGTAGAAACAGCGCTCCAGCTCGCGCTGGTAAAGCTGCTGGTCGGTATACACGCGGAACGGGATGCGGCTGATGCCGTCGTCTTTCCAGACCGGTTCGGTCAGGGTGGATGCGGTGTCCATGGTTGTCTCCGGTTTCCTGTCAGGGGAGCGGTGCAGCGTCGCGCAACCTGCGCGCACGCGTTCGATGTCTTGAGGCTTGCCGGGCTCAGGTGCCCGAGGCGTAGAAGGCGTCGGCGTAGATATGCTCGGGACGCACGCCCCTGTCGCGCAGCAGCAGGGTGGCCGCGTCGACCATCGGCGGCGCGCCGCACAGGTAGGCACGCCAGCCGCCCAGCGCGTCGAAGTCCTGCGCCACGGCTTCGGTGACCAGGCCGGTGCGCAGGTCGCTGTCATTGGCGGGCAGCGTGGACACGACTTCCACGCGCAGGCGCGGATGGCGCTGCGCGAGTTCGTCCAGCCAGTGCAGGCCGTAGGCGTCGCGCGGCGAGCGGATGCCGAAGTAAAGATGGATCGGGTTGGGCAGGCCGGCTTCGATCGCGCCGCGCACGATCGACAGCACCGGCGCCAGGCCGGTGCCGCCGGCGATGCAGAGGATCGGGTCTTCATTGCGGGTGCGCAGGTACGACGTGCCGAGCGGGCCGCTGACGCGCACCGTGTCGCCGGCCTTCAGCGTGTCGCGGATATAGCTCGTGACGCGGCCGTCGGGGACCATGCGGACGTGGAATTCCAGCTCGCCGTCGCTCGCCAGGCGCGCCATCGAGTAGGGGCGGATATGGTCCGGCGTGAACTGCAGCATGGCGTACTGGCCCGGCGAGAATGAGAGCGGCTTGGCCGGGGCCAGCCGGATCATCCGGACATCGTGGCTCAGGTCTTCCAGCGCCGTGACGGTTGCCTTGACGATGCGGGCGGGGTGGACGACAACCTCGTCCGGTTCGGGAATTTCGATGCTGCAGTCACCGGTCACGACCGACTGGCACGCCAGCACGTGCCGTTCGGGCTGGTGGTCGGCATTGTGGAAGGCATAGCCGCCGGCTTCATGGATATCGCCGTCGACGACGCGGCAGCGGCAGGTGCCGCAGCGTCCGGCCATGCAGCTGTAGGAAATGGGAACGCCGTTTTGCTGCAGTGCAGTCAGCAGGTTTTCACCGTGGGGAACATCGAGGCGTTGCCCTTGGGGGAGGACGAGGACTTCCATGCCGTCTCCATATCCGTTGTCGTAGTAGTGACGGAATAATGGTTCAGCATGGAAAATCAGCCAATAGAATCGCGGTTATATCACCTATTCACCAGATCAATAAAGGTCGGCAGCGTCGCGCAGCCAGGTCTCCAGCGCGCCCACTACGCCCTTGGCGAAGGTCGCGAAGACCGGCTCGCTGACAAAGCCCATATGCGGCGTGATCACCACGTCGCGGCGCTGGCGCAGCGGGGCATCGGGCGGGACCGGCTCGGCGTCGTACACATCCAGCGCGGCCATGCCGGGGCGCTTCTGGTCGAGCGCGTGGGGCAGGGCCTCCATGTCGACCAGCGCGGCGCGCGAGGTATTGACCAGGATCGCGTCCGGCCGCATCAGCGCCAGCCGTTCGGCATCGATCAGCCGCGTCGTAGTCGGCGTCGGCACCAGGTGCAGGCTGACGATGCGCGAGGTCGACAGCAGGGTTTCCAGGCTGACCGCGGTCACGCCTGTCTCTGCCGCACGTTCGGGCGTCATGCGCGGGCTCCAGGTCACGACTTCCATACCGAAGGCCTGGCCGACGCGCGCCACACGCTTGCCGATCTCGCCAAGGCCGATCAGGCCCAGGCGCTTGCCCTGCAGCACGCCGGGCAGCGGCAGGCTGTCTTGCGGCCGCCAGCCGCCGGCGCGCATGGTTGCCATCTGCCCCTCGAGCTGGCGCACCGCTGCCAGGATCAGCGCCCACGTCATCTCGCAGGTGCTTTCCTTGGACGGGCCCCAGCCGGTGTTGGCGACCGGGATGCCGCGCGCCTGCAGCGCCTCGGTGTCGAGGGTGTTGTTGCGCGTGCCGGTATAGATCACCAGCTTCAGGCGCTGTGCCAGTTGCAGGCGCGCCGCATCCAGCGGGGTGCGGTCGCGGACCAGCACCAGCACGTCGGCGTCGCGCAGGACCGCATCCAGCGCCGCGCCGCGCAGCGGTTCATGGTGGAAGCCGACCTCGGCACGGGCCGAGATCGCCGTCCAGTCCGCCAGGCGCGGCAGCGCGCGCTCGTAGTCGCCGAGTACGGCGATGCGTGGACGGGTCATGGTCAGGGGCGCGCTAGCGCGGTGAGGGTGCGCACGTCGGCGGTGGCGCCGAGCTGCCAGCACGCGTCGATCAGCGCCGAGACCTTGCGCTCGCCCAGCACCGGGTCGGCCAGCGCGTGGAACTTGGCGTTCAGGTTGGCATCGGTCATCGGCCGCTGCAGCGAGCCGATCGCATGCTCGACCTCGACGCTGACCTCGCGGCCGTCCTTGAGCACGGCGCGCACATGGGCGGCGGCCTCATCGACCGCCGCATCGGCGGTGGCTACGACCTTGCGGCGCAGCGCGACCACGTCGTCGCGCAGCACGACCTCGTCGGAGAACTCTTCCTCGCCGGCGCGGCCGAAGATCAGCCCGGCGGCGCAGCCGTGGTAGACACTGAACTTGGCCAGCAGGCCGTCGCTCGGCTCTTTCTTGCCGGTCAGTTCCAGCACCAGCGGATGCACGCGCAGCTCGATGCGCTCGACGTCCGCGGGCTTCACGCCTTGCTCGCGCAGCTGCACGCAGGCGTCGATGCTCGGATGGATCACGATGCCGCAGGCGAACGGCTTGTAGGTGTTGAACGAGATCTCGAAGCGCTCGCCGAGCTGGTCGGTGATCTCGTTCCAGTCGGTCTTGGCGGAGATCACCTGCATGAAGCCGCGCGGCGCTTCCAGTGCGCGGGCGCTCGCCGTATAGCCGTGGCTGGCCATCAGCGCCGACATCAGCCCGGCGCGCGCGGCCCCGCCCGGATGGAAGGGCTTGGTCATGGTGCCGAACTGCTCGCGCAGGCCCACCGGCTGCGAGGCGGCAATGCCGAGGGCCATGGTGGCGCGCTCCTCGTCCAGTCCGAGCAGCCGCGAGCAGGCCGCCGCGGCGCCCAGCATGCCGGTCGAGCCGGTGATGTGCCAGCCGCGGTCGTAGTGATCCGGGTACAACGCATTGCCGACGCGGCAGGCCACGTCGATGCCGAGCACCACCGCATCGGCCACCGCGCGGCCAGTGGCGCCGGTGTGCTCCGCCAGCGCCAGCGCTGCCGAGGCCACCGGGCCTGCAGGATGGATGATGGTCTTGAGGTGGGTGTCGTCGAAGTCAAAGGTATGCGAGGTGATGCCATTGACCAGCGCCGCGCTGGCCATGTCGACCTTCTCGCCGCGGCCGAGCACGGTGGCCTGCGCCGACGGCTGCAGCATCGCCACTGCGGCCAGCGCCGCATCGGCGGCCTCATGGTGCGCGGCACCGACCGCGCATCCCAGCCAGTTCATGAAGGTGCGATGGGCCTCGTGCTCGACCGCTTCGCTCCAGCCCTGGCTGGGATGGGTCGCGACAAACCGGCCCAGGATGCGGGTCACGGGCGGGGCGTTGTGGTCTGCGGCGACATGGGTGTTGCGTGCCATGAAATTTGTCCTTGTTCGGTGAAAGCGGAGGTAGAGAAAAAATTGCTGTCCAGGTGGCTCACATATCGAGCCGGATGCCGCGGTCGCGCGCCAGCTTGCCCCAGCGGTTGACCTCGTCGGCGATATAGCGGCGGAACTGGTCGGGCGTCATCGGCATGGGCTGCAAGGCCTCGGCGGAGAGCTTGTCGGCCAGGTCGGGGCTCTTGAGCACGGTGTTCAGCGTGCTGTTGAGGCGGGCCACCACGTTGGCCGGGATGCCGGGAGGGCCCACCACGCCATACCACTGCATCGCGTCGAAGCCCTTCAGGCCGGCTTCTTCCAGCGTGGGCGTGTCCTTGAGCAGCGGGTGCCGCGCATGGCCGGTCACCGCCAGCGGCCTGACGCGGCCGGAACGGATGTGCGGCAGCGCGGCCGACAGGCCCGGGAACATCGCCTGGGTCTGGCCGCCGATCAGGTCATTGAAGGCAGGCGCCACGCCGCGGTAGGCGGCGTGGGTCATCTGCAGCTTCATCTGCTGGGCGAACAGCTCCATGGTCAGATGCGTCAGCGAACCGGGGCCGGCCGAGCCATAGGCGACCGCGCCCGGCTGCTTGCGGGCATAGGCGATAAAGGCCTCCAACGTGGTCGCCGGCACGTTCGCGCCTACCACCAGCACGTTCGGCGTGGCACCGATCATGCCGACCGCCGTGAAATCCTTGACCGGGTCGTACGGCACATTGCGGGTGGCGGGGTTGGTACCGTGCGTGGCCACGTAGCCCTGCATCAGGCTGTAGCCGTCGGCGGCGGCCTTGGCCGTCATCTGGCAGGCAATCACGCCGCCGCCGCCGGCCTGGTTCTCGACCACGATCGACTGCCCCAGCACGCGGCCCCAGCGGTCGGCCACGGTGCGGCCGATCAGGTCCGAGCCGCCGCCGGCCGAGACCGGCACCACGTAGCGCAGCGGCTTGTTGGGAAAGGGTTCTTGCGCCCGGGCAAGTCCGCCCGTGGTGGCCAGCAGCATGGCGCTGGCCTTGAGCAGGGTCCGGCGTGTCGGGTTCATCAGTCTCCTCCGGTGCGCCACTGTCGGGCGCTGTTCTCGGTCGGCCCCGGCCTGACAGGCGGGAGCGGGTGTGCGAATGATGGCGTGCCGGTGCTAGACTGTGAATTGCAAATTTCCTTACGATTGATGCAAGGTCTGCATGAATTTAAACCTGTCCGATCTGCGCGCCTTTGTCGCCGTGGCCGAACACAGCAGCTTCCGCGCCGCCGCGGCCGAGCTACACCTGTCGCAGCCGGCGCTGTCGCGCCGGATCGAAAAGCTGGAGGATGCGCTGGGCGTGCGCCTGTTCGACCGCACCACGCGCTCGGTCGAGATGACCGCGGTGGGACGCGAGTTCTCGCGCCGGGCGCGCGACCTGCTCAACGGGCTGGATGAGTCGCTGCTCGGCATCCGCGACGTCGCATCCCGGATCGCGGGCGAAGTCACGGTCGCCTGCGTGCCGTCGGCGGTGCGCTATTTCCTGCCTATCGTGCTGCGCGAATACCACGCGTGCTATCCGCGCATCGTGGTGCGGCTGGTCGACGAGGGCGCCAACGAGGTGCTCAACATGGTGGTGCGCAACGAGGCGGATTTCGGCCTCAACTACATCGGCACGCAGGAGCCGGACGTGGAATTCGAGCCGGTGCTGCGCGAGGCCTTCGTGGTGGCCTGCCCGCCCGGCCATCCGCTGGCGAAGAAGAAGCAGGCCACCTGGGCGGAACTGGGCCAGTACGACTACATGACGGTGGGCAAGGCCAGCGGCAACCGGCTGCTGCTGGACCTGGCGCTGTCCGAAGTGCCGGTGCGCCCGCACTGGTACTGCGAGGTGCGCCACGTCTCCACGCTGGTGAGCCTGGTCGAGGCCGGGCTGGGGATCGCCGCGGTGCCGCGGCTGGCCATGCCACCGGGCGACCATCCCACGCTCAAGAGCGTGCCGCTGGTCGATCCCACGGTGACGCGCACGATCGGACTGATCCGGCGGCGCGGCCGGTCGCTGTCGCCGGCGGCGCAGCAACTGTACGACATGCTGCTGGCGACCAAGGTCGAGGCGAAGTCGGGGCTGAGCCGGGCGGGCAAGCGCAAGACGGCTCGCGTCGCGGCCGGTTGAGCGCGGGCGGGCGATCAGCCTGCGCTTGTTCCCTCCAGCGCGCCGCCGCGTGCCTCCATGGTCCTGACAAATACCGCTGTTTGCTCCCCTCTCCCGCCTGCGGGAGAGGGGAGAGGTCTGTAGTGGTTAGAGCGATTGCGTCTAAGCGATACGCATACAGCCCAGGGTGAGAGCCGGATGTGGCGCGGTGACGAGCGAGCGGCCGGGGATGCGCTAGCCGAGCCCGGCCGCTCGCGCGATCAGCAACACGCCTGCGCTGACGCTAACGGCGCCAATCCTCTTTGCGACCCGCGCACTGGCGGGCGCGAGACGTTCGGCCGTGATGGCTGCCGTGACCGCGGCCATCACGCGCAGGTCCATCACGCTGACGGCCAGCAGGCTCGCCGTCAGCCCGGCGCAGCAATAGCTGCAATGCAGGCCAAGGCGCAGGCCGTAGCGCCATGCCGCGCCGGCATCGGCGGGCATCGCGGGCGCGTATCGGCAGCACGCAAGCTGGCGGGCTTTCCACGCGGTGAACTGCAGCGCGCCGGCGCACAACACGACCACGCCGGCCAGCATCGGCATGGCGCGCGCCAGCGCCGGCCAGTGCATCGCAAGCGCCGCCAGCGCGGCACCCGGCGCAAAGACTGCCAGGCCCAGCATCGCCCACACGAAAAAGTAGGCAATGCCTGCCACCGCGTAGAACCGTCCTGGCCTGGCCGTGACGCGCCACAACACTGGCGCCAGCGACGGCAGCATCATCGCCGCCATCATCACCACCCACATGCCGAGGAAGGATGCCGCGGCGCCGGCCCAGGTCTGCCCGCACATCCGCATCCATGCCATCGACATGGTCCAGCCGCCGGGCATCGGCATCGCGCCGATGGCGGACATGGCGTCGTGCAGCATGACCGTTGCCGTGGCGCTGGCGGCGAAGAGCAGGGCGCAGACGCCGATGAAGACTCCCATGCCTGCGCGGACTTCGGGCGTTACGGTCGTGCCGGCGATCGCCATGGCTTGCCTCAACGCTCGCCGTACTCGTCATGGCGGCGCCACCAGACGCCGCCGGTCTCATTGCGCCCCTTTGGCGCGCGGTCGAGCCACTGGTACATGCCCCACAGTCCGTCGAGCCCGCGCGCATAGGTGGCATAGGTGTGGTAGACCACGCCGTCCTCCATCACAAAAGCGCTCATGCCGGGCCGGTCACGCTGGTAGGTGGCCGAGTCGGTGCCGCACATCGCCGCAAACTTGTCTTCCGCCGCCTGGCCGCCGGCTGCCAGCTCCGGGCGCCATGCGAACGCCGGCTCGCGCCGGTAGTTGTAATCGATATCGCCCTCACGCTGCTGCGCCGTGGTGAACGCGACGTGGAAGTCGCTGTTGAAATCGGTGTCGTCCGACGAGGCCCACGGGAAGGCCCATCCCATGCGCTGCTTGTACGCCTGCAATTTCGCGAGCGGCGCGCGCGACACGGCCGTCAGCATGACGTCGTGGTTGGCCAGGTGGACGGCGAAGCCGTTGAAGCTGTCGGCAATTGCCGAGCACGACGGGCAGCCGGCCTTGTAGTCGGGCCCGAACATGAAGTGGTAGACGAGCAGTTGCGAGCGCCCTTTGAACAGCTCGGCCAGCGTGGCGCTGCCTTCGTCGGTGTCGAAGCGGTACGCTTTGTCGATCCGCAGCCATGGCAAGGCCTGGCGTTGCTGCGCCAGCTCGTCGCTGCGCCGCGTCAGTGTTTTCTCCGCCTCCAGCAGTTCGAGACGGGCAGCCAGCCAGGCTTCACGTGTAGCGGTGGGGTGGGTGGTCATCGTGGGTGCCTCCGTGGGTGTGGTGCGGTTTGCGATATGCCGCGTGGTCGGGTAGTCATGTGCTAGATTAGGCGCCGGCACCGACAAGGAGGGAGTGACAAGTGTGGCGCGATTCCGATGGACGCTACGATCTCAGCCGCCGCACGCGCACTCGCGGCCGGTGACCCGCTCGGGGCGCTGAACCGCGTCGCCCTGCGTGAAGACGCGCCGGCGCTGGCGCTGCGCGGCATCGCCATGGCGCAACTCGGCGACTTGGTGCGGGCCAAGGCCCTGGTGCGAAGCGCGGTGCGCGCCTTCGGCAGCAAAGCGCCGGTGGCCCGCGCACGGTGCGTCATCGCCGAGGCCGAGATCGCACTCGCCGCGCGCGAGCTGGGCTGGCCGGCAAGGTCACTGGACGCTGCCCGGGCGACGCTGGAAGCGCACGGCGACCGCGTCAATGGCGCGCATGCGCGCTACCTCGGGATCCGGCGGTTGTTGCTAATTGGGCACCTTGACGAGGCCGAGGACATGCTTGCCGGCCTCGATCCGGCGCGCTTGCCGCCTGCATTGCGAACCACCCACGAATTGATCCTGGCAGGCATCGCCATGCGGCGCGTGCAAGCCCGTATCGCGCGTGCCGCGCTCGCAAGGGCAACTCGCGCCGCTATGCTTGCCGGCATTCCTGCGCTGGCAGCGGAAGTCGAAAGCGCCTCCCGCATCCTCGATGCCCCCGCCGCACGCCTGATCGCGCGCGGCGAAGCGAGGCTGTTGCGGCTCGAAGACGTTGAAGCGCTGCTGACATCAAAGGCGCTGGTGGTCGACGCCTGCCGCCTTGCCGTGCGCAACGGCGGGACGGTGGTGTCGCTTGCCACGCGCCCGGTGCTGTTCACCCTGGCACGCGCGCTGGCCGAAGCCTGGCCGGAAGACGTGCCCCGCGACACCCTGATCGCGCAGGCCTTCCGCACCCGAAACATCGACGCCTCGCATCGCGCGCGCCTGCGTGTGGAAGTGGGGAGGCTGCGCGCCGTGCTCGGGACGGTGGCGGACATCAGCGCCACCCCGAGCGGTTATACGCTGGTGCCGCGCCGCACACGCGAAGTCGCAGTGCTGGCGCAGCCAGTCGAGGACCGCAATGCACCGGTGCTGGCCCTGCTCGCCGACGGCGAGTCATGGTCCAGTTCCGGCCTCGCGCTTGCACTTGGCGCCAGCCAGCGCACCGTGCAGCGCGCACTCGACGCGCTGGCCGCAGCCGGCAAGGTCCAGTCGATCGGCCACGGCCGTGCGCGCCGCTGGATGACCCCGCCCGTGCCGGGATTCACGACGACTTTGTTACTCCCCACGCCGCTGGCGGTCGACTAGCATGGAGACATGATGAAACGATCCTCCGCACAAATCCTCCGTGAATACGGCCCGTTCCCCGGCGTCGACAGCGTGGCTGGCGTCTCGTACGACGGCAGGCATGTCTGGATCGCCACCGGGGACAAGCTCAATGCCTTTGACCCGGCCAACGGGCAGGTTGCGCGCTCGCTCGATGTCGCGGCCAATGCCGGAACCGCCTTCGATGGCAAGCACCTGTTCCAGATCGACGGCGAGCGCATCCAGAAGATCGATCCGCAGACTGGCGCCGTACTCGCCACCATCCCCACGCCGCCGGGCGGCGGCAACTCCGGGCTCGCCTGGGCAGAAGGGACGCTCTGGGTCGGCCAGTACAGCGAACGCAAGATCCACCAGGTCGATCCGCAGACCGGCGCGATCCTGCGCACCATTGCTTCTGACCGCTTTGTCACCGGCGTCACCTGGGTCGATGGTGAACTGTGGCATGGCACCTGGGAAGACGATGCCAGCGAACTGCGGCACGTCGATGCGCGCACGGGCGCGGTGCTCGAGAGCATCGAGATGCCGGCTGGCGTGGGGGTGTCGGGGCTGGAGTCCGATGGTGGGGAGCAGTTCTTTTGCGGGGGTGGTAACAGTGGAAAGGTGAGGGCTGTGCGGCGGCCGGGGCGTGAGTAGCCTGTCTTCATCGCGACCAACTGACCGAGTAGGAGACCGCGCAGCTGGCACTATGGTAATCCGCCCGATAGTGCGTTGCGCGCAGCAGAACCCTCTGGTAGCTTGCCGTCGGCATGGTCGCCGCGGGATATGGCATGGGCGCCATTGTCACCACCTTCCCCGTCGCATCGGCCCTGGCCGGCAAGGGACTGGAAACCACCTTGTGGCAGTTCGGGCTGCTGTTCGCCGTGATCGGATTCTTCGCTTCCCAGGGACTGCGTTCGCCGCATGGCGCGAGGGTGCCGGTACACCCTGCAACCCACGCCCCGGCGAAGGCCGTCCCCGATGTGCCGACCCGCCAGATGCTGCGCACGCCGCTGTTCCGGCTGCTGTTTGCCATGATGACGATGATGTCCACGTCCGGGCTGATGGTGACCTCGCCGATGGCCACGTTCGCCAAGGACTTCGGCGTCGCCGGCGTGACCGTGCTGGGCATGGCCGCACGGCCGCTCGCGCTGACGCTCGACCGCTTCACCAATGGCCTGACGCGCCCGTTGTTTGGCTGGGTATCCGACCGCTGGGGCCGCGAGAACACCATGTGCTTCGCCTTCGCGCTGGAGGGCGTGGCGATGGCACTGTGGCTGCTGACGCGAGAGAATGCGGTGCTGTTCGTGCTGCTGTCCGGCGTCGTCTTCCTCGGCTGGGGAGAGATCTTCTCACTCTATCCTTCCAGCTGACCGATACCTTCGGCACGCGCTACGCCACGACTAATTACGGCTGGCTCTACATTTCCCAGGGCATCGGTTCGATCCTGGGCGGGCCGCTCGCTGCCCTGATGGACGAAAGGCTCGGCAGCTGGATGCCGGTATTCGGTGTCGCCATTAGCCTTGACGTTGCGACAGCACTACTGGCGATTGCCGTACTCAAGCCGGCACGCCGGCGTTACCTCGGGTAAGGCAGGGCACGAGGCCCGCCCCCTCCGGTAGCGCACCCCTGAGGGAAGAGGACAAGCGTGGCCCTCAACCCAGGATGATTGTCGGTCAGTTCAAGGGCGCCGCCGTGCAGCTTGGCGACGGCGGCCACCAGACTGAGCCCCAATCCCACACCCGGTGTACTGCGACTTGCGTCGCCGCGGTAGAAGCGCTCGAGAACTTTGTGCTTCTCTTCGTCGGGGATGCCTGGCCCATCGTCCGACACGGCGATCACGACCGCCCCGTCCGGGCGGCGCGACGCCTCGACGGTGATCGTCCCGTTCTTCGGGGCATACTTGAGCGCATTGTCGATAAGGTTTCCGACCGCTTGTGCAAGCAGCAGGGGATCGCCGGCCAGCGCAAGCAGCCCGGATGACGCGAAGGAAAGCGCGACCCCCTGCAGCTCTGCGACGGGTTGGTAGAATTCGGCGGCTTCACCTGCTACTGCGGATGCATCGACTTCAATAAAGCCGGAGCGGCGCGTGCCGGAGTCGATTTCAGCCAGGCGCAGCAGCGCGTTGAAGATACCAATGACGCGGTCTACGTCGGCGATTGCGCTATCGATCTCGGCGAAGGTTTGTTCCGGGCGAGGCCTGGTCACCGACAGCTCCTCCAGGCGGGAACGTAGTTCTGCCAGCGGTGTACGGAGGTCATGGGCGATAGCGTTCGACACGTTTCGTATGCCCTCGACCAGGTGCTCGATCTGGTCCAGCATGCGGTTTTCCGTCTCCACGAGCGTGTTGAGTTCATTTTCACCGCCATGTGCCGGCAACCGGTGGGTGAGATTCCCCTGCATGATGGCGGAAGCCGCCTGGTTGATGTCGTGTACCTTGGCGAGCAGCGTGCGACGAACCAGCACGCCTGCAACGACGCCGAGCAGCAAGACGATGCCGGCTGCGCCCACCAGTCCATACAGGAACAACGCTTCAAGCTTTTCAAACCGGCTGACGTCTCGCCCCAATAGAAGGTGATACCCGCCAGGAAGTATCTTGTGTAGCAGCAAGGCGCTGACCACGTGGTTGCCTGCGTCAATGGTCGCCATGTGCAAGCCTGCCGACTCGGAAACCCCGCGAGGCCATGCGGGCAGATTGCCGGCACGTTTGGCCAGGGTCGGATCGGTGAAGAGAATGAGGGTGTTCCCCACGTCCCCGAGTTGCCCGCCCACGCGCATCCCGATTGCGGTGGCAAGGGCATCGGCGCCCTGCCTGGCAAAAAGGTTCACCATGTTTTGCGCATCGGCCTGAAGCACCTCGGTTCTGCTTTGCTCGATCGTATTGCGCCAGGCATACAACAGCGGCGTGGCGAACAGGGCTAGCACAACCAGGCTTACCGCGGCATAGCTAAGTCCTACATTCAGTGCCGAAAAGCGCAAGAGCTTAATCATCTGCCGTCAGCATGTAGCCGGAATTGCGAATGGTGCGCAGCAATTGCCGCCCGCTGCCGCCATCGATCTTCTGGCGCAGTTTGCTCACGTGGACATCGACGACATTGGTCTGGGGGTCGAAATGATAGTCCCACACGTTTTCAAGCAGCATGGTTCGGGTCACCACCTGGTTTGCATGACGCAACAGGTATTCAAGCAGCTTGAATTCGCGCGGTTGCAGCGCGACGGCCTTGCCCGCGCGCGTTACCTTATGGGACAGCAGATCCATGGACAGATCGTCGAGCGTGAGCGTTGTCTCCGCCCGACTGTCCTGTGAGCGCCGCAGAAGGGCGTCAAGACGTGCCAGCAGCTCGCCGAAGGCAAATGGCTTGACCAGGTAATCGTCACCGCCGCTCTTCAGGCCGCGAATGCGGTCATCGACATCGGAAAGGGCGCTCAGGATAAGGATAGGGACCTTGTTGCCAGTCCTGCGCAACATTTCAATGATGGCGAGGCCGTCAATGCCGCCTGGCAACATGCGATCCATGATGATCGCATCATAAGGCTCGCTGGCAGCGAGGAACATGCCGTCGCGCCCGTTGTCGGCATGATCCGCGGTGTGTCCCGCTTCCTTCAGTCCCTTCATCAGGAATTGGGCGACACGCTCATTGTCCTCGACGATCAGTAGTTTCATGATAAGTCCGGCTCCAGGCAGTGTCTGGTGAGATATTAGATTCAGCTCGATGCCGTCGCCAGCACGCGGTGGTCCGGCAAAAATGGCTCACCCTCGAGGGGATAATCAGGCACTTGCGGCCTCCCGCGGCGCGTCGCCGGTGTGCTGGATCCAGCCGCCACCGAGAGAGCGATACAGGTCCACAAGGCTAGTCAGCCGATTCAGGCGTGTCGTGACCAGCGCAAGCTGCGCATTGTACAAGTCGGTCTGTGCGGTCAGCACGCTCAGATAGCTGTCGGTCCCGCTCGAGTACAGCATATTGGCCAGCTCCAGCCGGCGCTGCTGGGTATCGGTGTAGCGCTGTTGCGCCGCCAGCTGGTTGTCATAGGTGCCGCGCGCCGCGAGCCCGTCGGAAACCTCGCGGAAAGCAGTCTGGACGGCCTTCTCGTATTGCGCGATGCCGATGTCCTTCTGCACCGTCGCGACATCCAGGTTGGCCTGATTCGCGCCAGCGGTGAAAATCGGCATGACCAGCGAGGGTACGAAGGACCATGCGCTGGAACCGGCCGCGAACAGGCCTCCGAGCGCCGCGCTGGCCGTGCCGAGGGTGCCTGTCAATGAGATGCTCGGAAAGAATGCCGCACGTGCAGCGCCGATGTCCGCATTCTCCGAGCGCAGGACCGCCTCGGCCTGCAGGATGTCCGGGCGGCGTTGCAGCAGATCCGAAGGCAATCCGGCCGGAATGTCGGTCAGGATCGGCTGTGCGCCGAGCCTGACAGGTGGAGGCAGATCGGGCGGCAACGGCTGGCCGACCAGCAATACCAGCGCATTCTCGGCCTGTGCGCGCAACCGGACCTGGGCGGCGTAATTCGCCTGTGCCTGTTCCACGGTGGTCTGCGACAGGCGCAAGTCCAGTTCCGACGCGGTGCCTGTGTCGAATTGCAATTTGACGATCTTGTAGGCTGCCTGCGCAGTCTCCAGCGTGCTCTGCGTTACCGCGAGCTGCTCGTCGTCCGCGAGCGTGGCGAGGTACTGGTCGGCGATCTCGGACACCAGCAGGATCTCGGCAGCCTGACGCGCGTAGGCACTTGCCAGGTACTGCTCGGCCGCCGCATCCGAGAGGCTTCGCAGGCGGCCGAAGAAATCAATCTCCCAGGACGCCGAAAGACCCACCGAATAGTTGCGAGAGGTGTTCGCGCCGGTGGCTGAACTGCTGGTCGACTTGCCCGTGGCCGAAGCGCTCGCGCCGGCGCTCACCTGTGGAAACAATGCGGCATGCTGGATGCGGTATTGCGCCTGGACTTTCTCGACGTTCAGCGCCGCAACGCGCAGGTCCCGGTTGTTTTGCAGTGCGAGTTCGACCAGCCGCTGCAGGCGAGGATCAGCAAGGAAGTCGCGCCAGCCGATGTCCGCAGCCGGCAGCGCAGCGCTGCCGGTCCCGACCGCAGCAGTCTTGTAGGCCTCGCCCGCGGGAAACGCGGCAGACACCGGCGCTGCCGGCCGCTGGTACACCGGCTGCAGCGAGCACCCGGCGGCAAGGCTCATGAGTAATGCACTGGCGACGCATCTGTATGGCTTCATTTCATTGTCCTCCTGTGCTGGCGCCGGCTGCGGCCGTCGAGGATGCTGTCGTCGCGGACGGTTGCTGCTTTCTGCCGAACTTGTTGCTGATCACGACATAGAACATCGGAATCAGGAACGTTGCGACAAAGGTGGCGGTCAGCATCCCGCCTATCACCCCGGTGCCGATCGCGTTCTGGCTGGCCGAGCCTGCACCATTTGCCAGCGCAAGCGGCAGCACGCCGAGCACGAAGGCCATGGAGGTCATCACGATCGGCCGCATCCGCATGTGGGCCGCTTCGATTGCCGCCTGGAGGGCAGTCAGGCCCTGGGCGTGACGCTCGCGTGCAAACTCGACGACCAGAATCGCGTTCTTTGCCGACAGACCGATCGTCGTGAGTAAGCCAACCTGGAAGTACACGTCGTTGGACAAGCCCATCAATGACGTGGCACCGAGTGCGCCCAGGATGCCGAGCGGCACCACCATGATGACGGAAACCGGAATCGACCAGCTCTCATAGAGGGCGGCCAGGCTCAGGAACACCACCAGGATCGACAACCCGTACAGCAGGGGGGCCTGTGAACTCGACTGCTGCTGCTCCGCCGAGGTTCCGGTCCACTCGAAACCGATACCGGAGGGCAGTTGTTTCGCCAGCCGCTCCATGGCGAGCATTGCCTGCCCGGAGCTCTTGCCCGGTGCGGCCTGGCCCTGGATCTCCATGGCTTCGACGCCGTTGTAGCGCTGCAGGACAGGCGGACCGTATGTCCACGCAGACGTGGCGAACGCGGAAAAAGGCACCATCGTCCCGCCGCTGTTGCGCACATAGAGCAGATTGATGTCGTTGGGATTCATGCGATAAGGGGCATCGGCCTGCACATACACCTTCTTGATGCGTCCGTCGGTATCGAGGAAATTGTTGACATAGCGCGAGCCCCAGGCAGTCGAGAAGGTCTGGTCGACGTCGCTGAGGCTGACGCCGAGCGCGGCGGCTTTCTCGCGATCGATATTGACTTTGAACGTGGGGTTGTCCTGCTGCCCGTTGAAGTGAACCTGTGCCAGGTCCGGGTCCTGCTTTGCCAGCGCGAGGAGCTGGTCCCGGGCCTTGGCCAGCGCGTCATGACCCAGCCCGCCGCGGTCCTCGAGCTCGAAGTCAAAACCGGCGGCAACGCCCAGGCCTCGGATCGGCGGTGGGCTGACGGGGAAAATGACGGCATCCTTGTAGGAGGCATAGCGCTTGATGATGCGCTTGGAAAGGGCCTTGGCGGACAGGTCGGGACTGTTCCGCTGGCTCCAGTCCTTCAAGCGGACGAACAACTGGCCCTGGCTCTGACCGCGGCCGGCATTGTTGAATCCATTTACCATGAAGGTGGCGTCGACCATCGCCGCTTCATCCTTCAGCAGGTAATTGCTGACCTCGTCGAGTACCGCGCCGGTGCGCGCCTGCGTGGCGCCCGGCGGTGTCTGGACCTGCACGAACATGAAGCCCTGGTCCTCGTTCGGCAGGAACGACGTCGGAAGCTTGACAAACATGATGCCCACGGCAGCCACGATCGCCGCGTAGATGATCAGCCAGCGTCCGGAGCGGGCCGCCACGTGCCGTACCCCGTGCACATACTTGTCCCGGCCCTTGTCGAAGGTGCGGTTGAACCAGCCAAAGAATCCCTTCTTCTCGCCATGATCCTCGCGCGGTGGCTTCAGGAGCATGGCGCACAAGGCGGGCGTGAGCGAGAGCGCAACGAATACCGACAGCAGCATCGACGAAACGATCGTGAGCGAGAACTGGCGGTAGATCCCGCCGACCGTGCCGCTGGAGAACGCCACGGGCACGAATACCGCGCACAGCACCATCGCCACGCCGATCAGCGCACTGCTGATCTGTCCCATCGCCTTGCGGGTCGCCTCAAGCGGGGACAGTCCTTCCTCGTGCATCACGCGCTCGACGTTCTCCACCACCACGATGGCATCGTCCACCAGCAGGCCGATGGCCAGCACCAGGCCGAACATCGACAGCGTGTTGATGGTGAAGCCAAGCGCCGACATCACGCCGAACGTGCCCAGCAAGACCACCGGCACCGTGATCGAGGGGATCAGCGTGGCGCGGAAGCTTTGCAGGAACAGGTACATCACCAGGAACACCAGGACGATGCCTTCCAGCAGGGTCTTGACCACTTCTTCGATCGAGATCTTGACGAAGGGCGTGACGTCGTTCGGGTAGACCACCTTCAGCCCATGCGGGAAATACGGTTCCAGCTCCTTGATGCGTGCGCGTATCGCGGCGGCGGTGACCAGCGCGTTGCCGCCCGGCGCGAGCTGGATGCCAATGCCGGAGGCGGGCTGGCCGCTGTACTTGTTGTCGACATTGAAGCTTTCCGCACCGAGATTGATGCGGGCGACGTCACGCAATCTTACCTGCGAACCGTCGGGCAGCACCTTGAGCAATACCTTGCCGAAATCCTCGCTCGTGCGCAGCAGCGTCGCTTCAGTGATCGTTGCGCTCAGCTGCTGGTTCTGCACGGCCGGCGTTCCGCCGAGCTGCCCGCCGGAGATCTGCACGTTCTGGCTTTGCAGCGCCGCAGTGACGTCATTCGGGGTGAGGGCGTAGCTATTGAGCTTGTTCGGGTCGAGCCAGATCCGCATCGCGTACTGCGTACCGAACACGTTCATGTTGCCGACACCATTGATCCGGCTGATCGGATCCTGGACATTGGAGACAACGTAGTTGGCGATGTCGAACTTGTTCATGCTGTTGTCAGCCGACACAAAGCCGATCACCATCAGGAACGCGTTGGTGGATTTGGTGACGCGGACGCCGGACTGCTGAACCTGGGCCGGCAGCAATGGCACGGCCAGCTGCAGCTTGTTCTGCACCTGCACCTGGGCAATGTTGGGGTCGGTGCCGCTGGCGAACGTGAGCGTCGTGGTTGACTGGCCGGTATCGTCGCTGGTCGAAGACATATAGAGCAGGTTATCGATCCCGCTCATCTGCTGTTCGATCACCTGGACAACTGTGTTTTGCACGGTCGTCGCGGAAGCCCCCGGATACGTGGTGCTGATCTGGACCGAGGGCGGCGCCACTGGCGGAAACTGCTCGATCGGCAGAGACTGGATGGCCAATCCTCCCGCAAGCATGATGAGGAGGGAGAGGACGATCGCGAAGATGGGGCGATCGATGAAAAATCGTGCCATGTCGAAGTCCGCCCTTATCTTGCCTGCGCAAGCACAGGAGTCTGGCGCGTTGCAGCCGTGCCGCCGGTGTCTGCTTCTGCCGCGGCCTGCGCCGTCTGGCCTTGCGCTTCGACTGCCTGCACCAGCATCCCGGGCTGCACTTTCTGGCCGCCGGCCACGATGATCCGTTCGCCATCGTTCAGGCCGCCGGTGACAATCCATTTGTCGCCGGACGTGCTTTGCGCCTGTATCGTGCGTTGGACGACCTTGTTGTCTGGGCCGACAACAAGCGCGGTTGCCTGCCCCTGCGGGTTATGACCGACGCCAGGGACAGGCACCAGGAACGCGTTGTCATTCACGCCTTGCTCGAGGCGGGCGCGCACGAACATGCCGGGGAGCAGGATATTCTTCGGATTCGGGAATATCGCGCGCACCGTCACCGAGCCGGTGGCCGGATCGACCGTAATGCCGCTGAATTCGAGCTTTCCGGTCAGCGGGTACTGCGTACCGTCCTCCAGCGTGAGCGTCACCCTGGCCTGGTCCAGGCCGTGCAGTTTTACCTGTCCGCTGGCGACGTCGCGTCGAAGCTGCAAACCGGCGACGCTTGCCTGGTTGAGGTCGACGTAGATCGGATCGATCTGCTGGATCGTGGTCAGCAGCGTGGCCGCGCTGCCTTGCACATAGGCACCCTGGGTGACCTGCGAAACGCCGCTGCGACCGGCAATCGGCGATACGACATCGGTATATCCCAGGTTGAGCCTTGCCATCTCGACTGCGGCCTTGCCGGCGGCGACATCGGCGGCGGCCTGCTTCTGGGCAGCGACCGCGTTGTCGTAAGCCTGGTTGCTGATGGCGTTGCCGGTAATGAGGACCTTGTAGCGATCCGCCTGCGCGGTCGTCATGGCCAGGTTCGCTTCCGCCTTTTGCAACGTCGCTTCCGCGCTGTTCAGGGCGGCGCGATATTGTGCGGGATCGATCTGGTACAGCGTCTGGTTCGCCTTGACGTCCGCGCCTTCCTCGAAGCTGCGCTTTTGCACGATGCCGTCAACACGAGCACGAACCTGCGCAATGAGGTAGGCGGAGGTGCGGCCCGGGAGTTCCACGGAGACCGGAACGCTGGAGCGCCTGACGGTGACCACTGTGACTTCCGGGGTCGGTGGCTTTGAACTCGCCTGCCTGGCGGGGCCGCAACCAGCGAGCGCAAGGACTGCCAGCGTGACGGCCAGGCAGGCACCGTGCCGATGTGTTGTTTGCGAGTACATAGGTCCAACCCCAATAGTTATGTGACGAGCGGCAGTGGCACTTTGCATGGCCTCGAATTAAGGCCGGATTGGCGGTTCATTAACTATTGTTAATGTCCGAAGGAGTGGGGGATGACGAGGGGAATGACGAATCTGTAATCGAATCGACAGCGTTCGACGCCCCCGCAATCGCTAGAATCCACGCCGTCCTGAAAAATGGGAGACGGACATGAATGAATGGACTTCGGCAGGACCTTCGATACTTGCAGCATTCATGGCCTCCATGGTCGAGTTCGTGGAGGCGCTCACCATCGTGCTGGCGGTTGGCGCCGTCCGCGGCTGGCGCTCGGCGCTGCTGGGGACTGCAGCCTCGCTGGCCGCCCTGACGCTATTGGTCATAGGAGCAGGCCCCGCGCTCGCCAGGATTCCGCTGCCGGTGGCCCAACTGGTCGTCGGTACGCTGTTGCTGCTGTTCGGCATGCGCTGGTTGCGCAAGGCGGTGCTGCGGGCGGCAGGCATCTTGCCGATGCACGATGAAGCACAGGCGTTCGCCAGGGAAACCGAAGCCTTGCGCCGGCAAGCCGGACCATCCGGCAGGGCGATCGATGCGGTGGCGTTCGCGACCGCCTTCAAGATCGTGATGCTGGAAGGGATTGAGGTGGTGTTCATCGTCATTGCGATTGGTGCGGGCGGCCGCATGATCCTCCCTGCGTCGATTGGTGCTGGCCTTGCGTTACTGCTGGTGGTGGCGCTCGGCTTCTGGCTGCATCGGCCGCTGGCCAGGGTTCCGGAGAATGCCCTCAAGTTTGGCGTCGGAGTCATGCTCGCCGCATTCGGCACCTTCTGGGTGGGCGAGGGCATCGGCCTGTCGTGGCCGGGCGAAGACTGGGCGATCCTTGCGCTGATCGGCGTCTTCGTCGTCGTTGCGCTGGGTATGGTTCATCTCTGCAGGCATCTGCGTAAGACGTCCCCCGCGCTGCCAAAAACAGCGGCCAGCGATCCTCCGCCCGCTCACGGCCGTCTCGCGAAGGTAGCCGAGGAAATTCTGGGACTTTTCGTGGACGACGGCTGGCTGGCCATCGGCGTGGTGGCCTGGGTGATGGCTGCGTGGGAGATTGGGGCATTGCATGCCGTCGCTGCCGAGAGGGCGGGGCCGCTGTTCGCGGTGGGACTGACGGCGTTGCTGGCGGCTAGTGCGGTCCGGCGTGCGCGCGCCTGAGGAACTTGCATTCCTTGCGGCGGCATGGCCGATGCGGCGCATCGGACCTTGCCCGGCCTGACGATCGATTCCTGCGGCCAGTGGTGGGGCCGTCCCTGACGCGGTGTGCGCAGGCGCGGTTCAGAAGCCCATCGGATACCCATCCTTGCGATGGTCCGACGCCGCCGCGTAGCCATGGTCCAGCCGCATCGCCAGTTGGGCGCCGCCGAACTCCATGCTGTCCGGCGCCGCCACTTCCACCGGGTGTCCCATCGCGCGCAGCGCCTCGACGGTGGCCGGGGGGCATTGCGCTTCCAGGGCCACGCCATGGTTGTCGTCCATCACCCGCCAGCGCGGCGCGTCGCAGGCCGCTTGCGGGTTCTGGCCGAAGTCGGCCAGGCGGCTGGTCATCTGCACGTGGCCTTGCGCCTGCATCGAACCGCCCATCACGCCGAAGGCGGCGAGCGGATTGCCGCCCCGCATCAGGAAACCCGGAATGATGGTGTGGAACGGCCGCTTGCCGGGGGCCACCTGGTTCGGATGGCCAGGCTGCAGCGTGAAACCCCAGCCGCGGTTATGCAGCGCGATGCCGGTGCCGGGCACCACCACACCCGAGCCGAAGCCCTTGAAGTTGGACTGGATAAACGACACCATCATGCCGCTGCGGTCGGCCACCGTCATGTAGACGGTGCCGCCGCTATGCGGCTTGCCTGGGCCCGGCCGCGAGGCCCGCTCCGGATCGATGGCGCGGGCGCGTGCCGCCAGGTAGGCCGGGTCGAGCAGGTCGGCCGCGGTGATACCGGTGGTGGCGGCCATCGCGTCGGCATCGCCGACATAGGCCTGGAGGTCGGCGAAGGCGAGCTTCATCGCCTCGATCTGCAAGTGCGTGGCGCGCGCCGAGTCCACGCCGGCGCCCGCGATATCCCAATGTTCCAGCATGCCCAGCGCCATCAATGCGCCGATGCCCTGGCCGTTCGGCCCGATCTCGACCAGTTCGACATCGCGATAGGCCATGCGGATCGGGTCCACCCAATTGGGGCGGTGGGCGGCCAGGTCGGCCTCGTCGAGGCGGCCGCCGGTGGCGCGCGCATGCGCGGCGATCTTGCTGGCCAGTTCACCATGGTAGAAATCGTCGCCCCCGCTGCGCGCGATGCGGGCCAGGGTCTCGGCCTGGCCGGGGCAGGTAAAGCGTTCGCCGGGCAGCGGCGCGCGGCCGCGCGGCGCGAAAGCCTCGGCAAAACCCGGCTGCCCGCGCAGCACGTCGATCTGCGCCTGCCATTGCCGGTGCACGGTCGGCGACACCACGAAACCGTTGCGCGCATATTCCAGTGCTGGTTCGAACAGGTCTTCGAACGGCAAGGAGCCGAACCTCTCCCAGGTGGCGCGCCAGCCCGAGACCGCGCCGGGCACGGTCACGCTGTCCCAGCCCGTGAACGGCATCGCCGCATGGTGCGAGAAGGAGTCCGGCGTCCAGGCGCGCGGCGCCCGCCCCGACGCATTGAGCCCATGCAGCGTCTCGCCGTCCCAGATCAGCGCGAACGCATCGCCGCCGATGCCGTTCATGCAAGGTTCGACCACCGTCAGCGCGATCGCTGTAGCAAGCGCCGCGTCGACGGCATTGCCCCCGCGCGCCAGCATGCGCAGCCCCGCCGCCGCCGCGAGCGGCTGGGAGGTTGCGACCACGTTGTCGGCCAGCACCGGTACGCGTTTTGAGCGATAGGGGAAGTTCCAGAATGCGTTCATGTCGTTGGGAAAGGAATCAATGGGGAGCGGCGGCAAGCGCCACTCTTGCAGGGAGAGAGCAAAAAAAGAGGCCGGTCGGCCGCGTCAGTCGATCTTGACCTTGGCGGCCTGCGCGACCTTGTTCCACGTGCGCATTTCCTCGGCGATCATGCGGCCAAACTCGTCGGCGGGCGTGTACTTGACCTCAACCCCCTGCGCGCCCAGTTGCTGCGCAAATTCGGGCATCGCCACGGCGGCCCTGGCGGCTGCGGCCAGCTTCTTCACGACCGCCGGCGGCGTGCCCTTGGGCGCGACCAGGCCGAACAGGTTGTTGGCACGGAAGTCCTGAATACCGGCCTCGCCCATGGTCTGCGTCTCCGGCAGCGAACTCACGCGCTTTTCGGAGGCCACCCCCAGCAACCGGAGCTTGCCGGATTTCACGTGAGGCATTGCCGAGGGAATGCTGTCGAACATCATCGCCGCCCGGCCTGCCATCAGGTCCGGCATGGCGAAGGAGCTGCCCTTGTACGGCACATGCACCACGTCGACACCGGTGCGCAGCCGGAACAGCTCGGACTCCAGGTGCGACAGCGTGCCCGCGCCTTGCGAAGCGAAGTTGTACTTGCCGGGCTCGGCCTTCAGGTACTTGATCAGCTCCGGCACCGTGTGCACCGGCAGCGAGGCCGGCACGACCAGGATATGGGGCACGTTGCCGATGCCGGCGATGGGCACAAAGTCCTTGGCCAGGCTCACGGGCTGGCTGGAATAGGTGGCCGCGGCAATGGCGGCGTTGGTCACCGCCGCCAGGTAGAGCGTGTAGCCGTCCGGCGCCGCCTTGGCCGCATACGACATGCCGATCGCGCCGCCCGCGCCGGGCCGGTTATCGACCACCACGGGCTGATGCAGCTCCTGCGACAGGCGTTGGCCGACCGCGCGGGCCAGCACATCGGTGGCGCCTGCGGGCGGAAACGACAGCACGAGCTGGATCGGACGATCAGGATAGTCCGCCAACGCGGCGGGTGCGGCCATGGCGGCCGCAACGCCCAGCGCGGCAAGCAGGCCGGCGCGCAATGGAACGGAAACGGGCGAGCCCGTCAGGAGGGTGCGGACCTGCGCTATCGTGGTGCGCACAAGCGGAAGCGACTGCGTGAACATGATCGGGATGGCTCCGTGATGGCGCGCCTGCACCGTGGCGATGCGACGGCGTGCCGGGGGTTGCGGGACATCTGGCGTGCGGCCGCTTGTGGCGCGGCTCTGTACGCCTGTCATGCCGGGCCCGCGGGATTGCCGCGGGCAACGCTGTTTGGGATTGCCAGATTCTAGGCACGGTCCGTGCGTTTCGGGATGCGGATCGGCGATGGCGCCATGCGAAAATGGAATAGCCATGCCGTCCCAGCCCTCTAATGGAAGCCACGCAATGCAACTGAAATGGATTGAGGACCTGCTCGTGCTGCAGCGCACGCGCAGCTTTTCGCGCGGAGCCGAACTGCGCCACGTGACCCAGTCGGCGCTGTCGCGCCGCATTCGCTCATTGGAAGAGTGGGCAGGCGCGGAGCTGGTGGATCGCAATATCTATCCGCTGGCGCTGACGCGTGCCGGCACCGCCTTCTGCGACGCCGCCGGCGAAGCGCTGGCGCTGCTGCTGATAGCCCGCTCGGCGGTGCTGCGCGAGACCACCATGCCCGGCCGGGCCATTGAAATTGCGGCGGGCCACACCCTGTCGCTGACCTTCCTGCCCGCCTGGCTCAAGCAGTGCCGCAAGCAGTTCGGCGCCTTCAACGCGCGTGTGGTTGCCGCCAATGTGGTGGATGCCGTGGTGGCATTGTCCGAGGGAAGCTGCGACCTGATGCTGGGCTACAACCATCCGCGGGTGCCGGTCTCGCTCGACGCGGAACGGTTTCGCTGCCTCAGCGTGGGCGCCGACCTGCTGGTCCCGGTATCCGTGCCGACCTCGCGTGGCGGGCCGCTTTTCCGGCTCGATGGCAACCCGGCCAAGCCCATTCCCTTCCTTGCCTATACCGCCAGCACTACGCTGGGCCGCGTGCTCGACGGCATTCTCGAGGCGGGGCAGGCGCACCGCAAGCTGCTGCGATGCTACGAGGCGGACATGGCGATGCTGCTGCTGAAGATGGCCAGCGAAGGGCAGGGGGTTGCCTGGCTGCCACAAAGCACCGTGGCGGATGCGCTCGCGGCTGGAACCCTGGTGCGGGCCGGCAACGACAGCTGGTGCTCGGAGCTGGAGATCTGCGCCTATCGGCCCGCGCAAAGCGGCAATCCCACCCTGCACGCGCTGTGGCGGATGCTCGAGGGCGACCCGGTCCTGCCTGCCGCGATCCGCGCCGTTGATACGCCCGTGGACCCGTGACGGGGCCGGGTCTTATATCAGCTTCGCACGCACGCGCGCCGAGAACTGGTCGAGCAGGAACACCACGATAAAGATCGCAATCAGGATGGTCGCAACATGGCCGTACTGGAACATGTCGAAGCGGCCCTTGAGTTCCTGCCCGATGCCGCCGGCGCCGACCAGCCCGATCACCGTTGCCATGCGCACGTTGCGGTCCAGGATGTAGAGGGTGTAGGCCGTGTATTGCGGCAGCACCTGCGGCAGTACGCCATACCAGAGCGTCTTAAGCTTGCCCGCGCCAATGGCTTCCAATGCCTCCTGGGGCTTGTTGTCGGCATTCTCGATATCCTCGGCGTAGAACTTGCCGAGAAAGCCCGCCGCATGCAGGCTCAGCGCCAGCACCCCGGCGATCGGGCCGAAGCCATAGGCCAGCACCAGGAACAACGCGACGATCAGTTCCGGCGCCGAGCGCAACAAGCTGATCGCGCCGCGCGCGAGCGTGTAGGTGAACCGCTTCGGCGTGTAGTTGCGCGCGGCCAGCCAGGCCAGCGGCATCGACACCAGCACCGACAGCAAGGTGCCCCAGAGGGCGATCTCGACGGTCTGCACCATCTTCACGAATACGGTCCACAAATAGCCGGCTGGCCTGACCAGGTACTCGATGCGCTCCAGCTTCGTTTCCCATTGCAGGGATGCCGGGTTCAGGTGCTGCTCGCGGTTCTCCTGGACTTCGATATGGGAGAACATCGGCAGGTGCTGGCGATCGAGCCCGGGCAGGCGCGCCACTTCTTCCCGTTCGCCCAGCGCCGGTGGCCACATCGACTGGGCGACCCGCCCCAGGCCGCGCACCACCTGCGACTCGGGGCTCAGCCCAAGCAGGTTGCCCACGGCCTGGCCCGTCATGGCGAGCATGCGGTCCATTTCGGTTCGCTGGCCGGTGTAGAGCAGCGCCGCCAGCAAAGCGAGCGCGATCAGCAGATGGCGGGCGGTGTAAGGCGGATCGAGTTTCCAGCCGGCTTGGGCGCCGGGCATTGGCATCAGGGCAGGTTTGTTCATCGTGGTGTCTTTCCAGCGTCCATCAAGCGGCAATCGGCAGCGAGGCCGCGGGCCCGGAGGCCGCGTCTTCCCAGCTCACGTCCCCATACAAGCGCTCGACCACCTCGTCGGTGAAGTCGGCAGGGGTCCCGTCGAATACGATGCGGCCGCCGCGCATGCCGACGATGCGGTCGCCGAACTCGCGCGCCAGCTCAAGCTGGTGCAGGCTGCACAGCACCGCGCTGTTGCGCGCACGCGCGGCGTCCCGGATCAGGGTCAGGATGTCGCGCGAAATGCGCGGGTCAAGGCTGGCGACCGGTTCGTCGGCCAGGATCACTTCGGGATCGAGCATAAAGGCGCGCGCGATGCCTACGCGCTGCTGTTGCCCGCCCGAGAGTTCGCCGGCGCGGCGGCGCAAGTGCGCCGGGTCCAGGCCCACGCCGGCAAGCAGCGCGCACGCACGCGCGCGATGTTCGGGGGCGAACCAGCCCAGCAGTGCGCGCCCCGTCGATACCGCCGGCAACAGGCCGGCCAGCACGTTGCGCGCCACGCTCATGCGCGCGGTCAGGTTGAAATGCTGATGAATCATGGCAATGCGGCGACGCAGCTGGCGCTCGGTGGCGCGGGTCAGCTCGATGCCGTCGATAGCCACGCGCCCGGTGCTCGGCCGCATCAGGCCATTGACAGCACGCAGCAGCGTCGATTTGCCCGCCCCCGAGGGGCCGAGCACCACGCAGAATTGTCCGCGCGGCACCGACAGGCCGATGTCCGACAAGGCCGCCGTACCGTCTGGCCAGACCTTAGACACACTATGGAAATGAATCATGGGAGACTGCTTGGAGGAATAGGAGAGGCGGCATGGCGCCGCCATGGGCAGGGGGCCGGCATGCGCAAACGGTACGCACTCGGTACGCAGACAGTACTTAGCGCGCGCTTGCCTTCCTGATGATGTCGGTCTTGACCTGGTCGGTCACCAGGTCGAACATCTTGCCCGCGGCCGCCATGTCGGTTTCGCTCACCTTTGAGGTATAGCCGTCGACCTTGCTGCCGCCATAGCCGCGGATCTGGTCTTTGGTGATGCCGGGCAGCTTGTTGATGTTGTTGAAAGCGTCGCGCAGCCTCGCCTTGACGCCGTCGCTCAGTTTTGGATGCATGGCCAGCGGCGGGTAGGGGATCGGCGCGCTCTTCGCCACCACCTTGATCCTAGCGGGGTCGATGGCATTCGCGTTGGCCGCTTTCTCGAAGGAGTCGAACGAAGCACCACCCGCATCGACCAGGCCCTCGGCCAGCGCCTTGAGCACATTGGCGTGGCTGCCGGCCATGCTGATCGCGGCAGCGTCGCTGGCCGGCCGGATACCGGACGACAGCATCATCGCCACGGGCACATTGAAGCTCGACGTCGAGTTGACATCGCCCAGCGCGATCTTCTTGCCTCTCAGGTCACTGATCCGCGAGATGCCGGCATCGGCGCGGGCGAAGATGCCCGAGTAGTACACCGACTGGCCGTCGCGCACGGCGAGCGCGAGCAGTTCCGCGCAGCCGCGGGCGCGGGCCTGCAGGTAGCTGGCCGGGCCATACCAGGCGATATCGGCGGCGCCATTGCACATCGCCTCGACCACGGCGCCGTAGCTCTGTCCGATCTTGATATCGAATTTCAGTCCCGTGGCCTGGCTGATGGCGCCGAAGATGGGCTCGAAATCTTTCTTCGTGCCGTCCTCGGTGCCACCGTCGGCCGGAATCAGAACGACGCGCAACGGGCTGGCGGCGCTGCCATCGTGCTGCGCCTGGGCGAACACGGTCGCGCTGCCGGACAGGCCGGCGCACGCCAACGCTACTGCCGTGATGGTACGGATGCAAAATCTGCGGTCCATGGTGATAGATCCTCCCCTCTCGGTGGTATAGCCGCCGCCGATGGCGGCGAATGGGCAAGCGGCCTGCACCAAGGCAGGCCGCCCGCTCAATAGTCAAAAATCAGTAAGCGCCGGAAATCACGCGGCGGGCATGGCCATGGCCGGATCACTGACGCTGTCCTTGCCGGTTTCAAGACGGCCGGCAAAGCGCCGCAGGTAGCTCGCGTCGTCCGCGCGCACGACGCTGAAGTCGTACCAGCGCGCGCTCCTTTCCAGCGACCAGCGCTCTTCCACGACCTCGCCGCCCGCGGGTACGGTCAGCGTCCACGGGCCATCGTTCCGGTACGCGTTGGACTGTACCGTGACGGTGCACGCGGCGTTGCCGGTGTTGCGCATATGCAGGTACAACTGGCCGTTCTTCGGGTCGTAGCAGACCTGGCACTCCGGCTGCGCGCCGCTGGCAGCCGCGGTGCCGGTGAAATGGCGGACGAAGCCGTTCGGCCCAAGCACCCACAGGTCGTACTTGCCGTTGTCTGCGACGATGTCCCACGCGTCCGACAAGGTCTTGTCCGCTTCCACGGTGTAGCGTCGCGGGATGCGGTCCAGGTGCAGCTTGTCGTAGACATGGAACACCGCCCCCTGCGCGCCGCTGTTGGCGAACAGCAGGGTCACGCTGCGGCCCGCGCTGTCGACGCGCGCGCTGGTGTGCAGCTCGTAGGGCAGAGCGCGCGAGAAGCGGGTGCCGATTTCCTGGAGCAGCGGCTGCGGCGTGGCGGGCGGCGTCGGCGCCGGCATGGTCTTTTGCTGGGCTTCGATGATCGCGTAGTCGCTGGTATCGGGTAGTGCGGGGAATTTCGGGTCGTTAGGCGTGGCGAAATCGAAGGCCGAGGTGAGATCGCCGCTGACCGCGCGGTGCCAGGGGCTGATGGCGGGAATGGTGATGCCGAAGCGCTGCTCGAGGAACCGGCCCACCGACGTGTGATCGAAGGTCTGCGAATTGACCCAGCCGCCCTTGCTCCATGGCGATACCACGTACATCGGCACGCGCGGTCCCAGTCCCCACGGGCGCAGGTTGCCGCTGATGGTGTCCTGGGGATGCAGGTACTTGCGTGCCGGGTCCGAGAAATACTCGCCTTCCAGCGGCAGCGTCGACTTGCCGGCGAGCGTGCCGTCCAGGTTGTAGGAGGGTACGGCCGGCGGCGGCAGGTGATCGAACAGCCCGTCGTTCTCGTCGAAGGTCTGGAAGAACACGGTCTTGCTCCAGACGTCCGGGTTCGACGTCAGTGCGTTCAGCACCTGGGCGGTGAAGTTGCCGCCGTGCTGCGGGCTTGACGGCGCGCCCGGGTGTTCGGACTGCAGCTTGGTCGGCAGCACCCACACTACCTCGGGCAGCGTGCCGTTCATCACGTCGCGCTGCAGGTCCTCGATGGTCCACAGGCTCATGCCTTCCTTGTACAGCGGCGACTCCGGCGGCGCCGTGCGGAACGAATCGAAGGCCAGGCCTCCGTGCATCGCGCCAGTCCAGTTGTCGTTCGGATTCTGGTAGATGCGCCAGCTGATGCCGGCCTTTTGCAGGACATCGGGAATCGTCGGCCAACGGAAGGACGAGCCGGCATAGGTGTAGCCCGGCGTCGGCAGCGCGCCCGTGATCCAGCAGCGCAGGTTGTTCGGCTCGGAGTCTGTATCGGTGCAGTTGACGCCGCTCTTGCCGAGTTCCGGGTTGAAGTTGGAACCCGAGAAGAAGACGATGCGGTTGGGATCCGTGCCGGTGGTGATGGAGCAGTGGTAGGCGTCGCAGATGGTGAAGGCTTCGGCCAGCGCGAACTGGAAGGGGATGTCGTCGCGCTTGTAGTAGCCCATCGAGTAGGGCTTCTTGTACTTGGGCCACATGCCGAACTTGCCCTGGTTCCAGGCCGCCTGCGCATCGGAGAACGAGTGCGGCGTGCTCGGGACCAGCAGTGCGTTCATGGTCTGCTTGTCCAGGTGGAACGGCGGGATCTCCTTCGTGCCATCCGACTGATACCAGACGGGTTTGCCGCTTTCGAGCGGGATCGGGAAGCGGTCGCCGAAGCCTCGCACGCCCTTCATCGTGCCGAAGTAGTGATTGAAGGCACGGTTTTCCTGCATGAGGATGACGATGTGCTTGACGTCCTTGATGGTGCCCGTCTCTACAGCGGCGGGCACGGCAAGCGCGCGGCGGATGCTCGGCGGCAGCACCGTGAGCGCGGCGGCGGCACTCATGGCCTGGGTGGCGGTGCGGAGGAAATTGCGTCTGTCGTTGGATTGCATGTGGCTGACCTGTGGGCGATGGCGTGGGGAGGAGATCAACAGAGGCTCAGGGGGCGCAGCGCAGCGTGTCCGCCGGCTTTTTTTGCTCGTTCGCTTGTGCCGATGAAAGTTGCTGTGACGTTGCCGTGGATGCGGAGTCTTCTCCGCCGCCGCAGCCGGCAAGCGCCGAGCTCAGTACAACGCCAGCCAGTACAGCGAGACATCTCGTTCGCAGGGTGTTCATGGAGGTTCCGTGTCACGTGGTGGGGGATGGGGCAACACGGATGCTAGAAGACCTACATGACAATCCAATGAATATTGCTCAATAAAAAAAATATGTAGAATGAGCGTTGCTCAAAATAATCGAACGCAAAGATGACAGATATCAGGCGGTTCCCCTCTGGCCAACGTGCGACCGACGAGGCTCCCATCCCGCGGGCGGCGCTGCCGCCCTGGCGCGCGCCGGCATGGCGCTACATCGTCGACCTGGACGGCACGCTGATCCGCAACGGCGCCCCCATGCCGGGCGCGGTCGCATTGCTCGAGGCGTTGCAGGGCCGCTATGCCATCGTGTCCAACAACTCGACCGACACGGCGGCCGGCATGTCGCGCAAGCTGCGCCGCATGGGCCTGGCCGTTGCGCCGGAGCAACTCGTGCTTGCCGGCGAAATGACTGTGAACTGGCTGCGCCGCACCTCCCCCGAGGCGAGGGTGCTGTTGCTGGGCAGCCCGGCATTGCGCCGCTATGCGAAGCGGATCGGTTGCCAACTGGTGGAACAGGGCGCTGACGTGGTGCTGCTGGCGCGCGATCCCGACTTCAACTACGGCAAGCTGGCGCTGGCGGCGAACGTGCTGCGCGCCGGCGCCAGGCTGCTGGTCACCAATCCCGATCTCAGCCATCCCGGCGACAACGGCACCTGCGTGCCGGAAACCGGTGCGCTGCTCGCCGCGCTGACAGCCTGTGCCGGCGTGCATCCCGAGTGCATCATCGGCAAGCCCGCCGATGCGCTGTTTCACGAAGGACTGCGGCGGTTGCAGGCGAGCCCGGCGCAGGCGCTGATGATCGGCGACAATCCGGCAACCGATGCCGCGGGCGCGGTCGCGATGGGCATGTCATATCTGCTCCTTGGCACCGGCTCCGGGGCGGAGGCGGAGACCCCGGCTCAGTTGCTTGACACATGGTGTGCCGGCCGCACGGCCCTGCACGCCAGGCTCAATAGCGTTTGAGCGACAGCACGTCGAAGGTGTGGCGGATCGTCTTGACCGCGCGGTCGTAGTCAGTCAGCGCCAGGCAGGCGATCAGCACATCGATGATCGCCAGTTGTGCCAGCCGGCTGGTCATTGCCTCCGTGCGAAAGTGGGTCTCGCGCGCCATCGTCAGCAGCACCACATCGGAGAAGGCCTGGATTGGCGATTTACCGAAGTTGGTGATGCAGATGGTGTGCGCGCCGGCCTCCTTCGCCAGTCGCGTCGCCGTCACGGTTTCATACGTGCTTCCGGAATGCGAGATGGTCAGCACCGCGACATCCGGCCCCGTCAAGGCCGCGCTGATCACCTGCACGTGCGAATCGATCACCGCCTTGACGTTAAGGCCGATGCGCAGCATGCGGTAATGCGCATCCTCGGCGATGGTGGCCGCGCTGCCGATGCCGTAGATCTCGATGCGCTTGGCCTTCTTCAGGATATGAACCGCGCGCTGCAGCGCGGCCACATCCAGGGTCGACTGGGTATCGTGCAGGGTCTGCACATTGCTCTGGAAAATCTTGCGCACGACTGCCGCCGCATCGTCCTTCGGTTCCAGGTCTTCGTGGATCATCTGGACCGGCTGCACGATCTCCTGCGCCAGCACGATCTTCAACTGCTGGAAGCCGGTGGCGCCGAGCGTCTTGCACAGCCCGACCACGCTGCCTTCACTGGCGCCGGTGCGCTCGGCCACTTCGCTGACGGACATATGGACCACTTCCTCCGGATGGCCAGCAATGAAGTCGGCAATGCGCTGGCCGGTGGCACCCAGCGTGTCGCGGATGCTGTCGATGCGCGCCACGATGGCGCTCAGCGTGGCTTGCTGCGGGCTCGGGGCGGCCTTGCTCGGGGCGGTCTTTCCCGGGAGTTTCTTCTTCGCTGGCATGGATGGTTTCCGTCGCGCGTCCGGCGCTGCGGACACATGGCCGCCATTGTAGAAGACTTCCGCGTACGATCCTTGCCGCGCCCGTGTCACCAGCCATGGAAGCGCTCCCATAGCGCCAGTTCACCGCCTGCGGCGAGCGCCCGGTATTCGGGGAACTGCGCGCCGGTCGCGCACGCATGGTTGGGAAGGATGCGCAGCCGCGTGCCAACCGGAAAGCGCCCGGCGATGTCAGCATCGGGCACGCCTTCGCGCGACACGATGCCGTGCTCCTGGTTGGCGCCGCTCAGCACATAGCCCGGCAACACCGTGCCGTCGATCGTGCAGACCTGCCCATAGGCAAAGTCCCGCTTCTGCTTCTGGGTGCCGCGATCGCGGCTCATCGCCATCCACCCGGCGTCGACAATGGCCCAGCCCTTGTCGGTCTGGTGGCCGATCACCGTCGTCAGTACGCTGAGCGCGATGTCATCGGTGGTACAGACGCCCACGTTGCTCATCACCAGGTCAAACAGAACATAGACGCCGGCCCGCACCTCGGTGACGCCATCGAGCCGCGCGGCGGAAAGCGCCGTCGGGGTCGAGCCGACGCTAACCACCGGGCAAGGCAGGTGCGCCGCCCGCAGACGCTCGGCCGCATGTACGCAGCCGGCACGTTCTTGCTCGGCCATGGCGCTCAGGGCCTCAGGGGTGTCAAGCTCATAGCTCGAGCCAGCGTGGGTCAACACGCCACCCAGGCGCATGCCCCGATCATGCAGGGCGTGGCCGACGTCCAGCAGCGCGGGGTCCTCGGGCTGGATGCCGGAGCGGTGGCCGTCCGTGTCGATCTCGATCAGGACCTCGAAGACTTCTCCGTTCGCTCGGCCGAATTCTGCAATCGCGTCAGCACTGTCCACGCTGTCGGTGAGGAGCTTCAGGTCGCAGCCTCGCCGGCGCAAAGCCAGCGCCTGGGGAAGCCGGTGCGCGGCCATGCCAACGGCATAGAGGATGTCCGTGACGCCCTCGGCAAAAAAATATTCGGCTTCCTTAAGCGTGGACACCGTGATGCCATTTGCGCCGGCGGCGAGCTGGGCACGCACGACCGGCGTGCACTTGGATGTCTTGACGTGGGGGCGGAAGCGCACGCCGAGCGCATTCATGCGCTGCTGCATCCGATCGATGTTGTGCTGCATGCGCGTCACGTCGATGACGGCTGCGGGTGTATCGAGGGTGTCGAGGGTAGAGTGCATGGCGAACCGAAGGGGCAATGGTTGGGGAGCGGTCAGCTCAGCAGGCGGATGTGCGGCGTCCACTCTGTCATGGCGTCCAGCGGGACGACTGGGCGGGGCAGCCGCCGGAAGTCGAAGCGCGACAAGACGGGCGAGGTCAGGCCCGGGGCGTCGACGCTGAAGATCTGTTCGGGGGCGAAGAACTCGTCGAAGGCAGCGCGGAAATGGCCGCGCGATTTCACCACCACCGTGCGTGCCGCTGCGATATCGATGCCGAACATCTCAAAGAACATGGGCTCGTGGCATTGATGGCGGTTGGTGATCACCACGACCTGCACGCCTCCCACTCGCAGCAGGGCCGACGGGCCCAGGTTAAAGCTGCATCCGGCCAGTTGCCCCCGGCGTCCAACGCCTTGCCCCGAATGCAGCCGAAGTACCGTGGCGGGCGCGCTGAAGGCTTCGGAATAGGCGGTGCTTTCGCCGCGATTGAAGTGGGCGGTGAATTCAGTGCCCACGCCGAGGGCATGGGCCTGTGCGCTGAGTTCGGGATCCGTGACCACACCCAGCACGGCATCGCGCACGCCTGCGCGCAATAGCGCCCTCAGCAGAAAAGGGGTATTGCCGCGTCCGCCGCCGCCGGGGTTGTCTGCCACATCGGCCAGCAATACGGGCGGCAGCGCGTGGTCCTCGCCGGCGGCCTTGGCCAGCGCGATCGCCTCGTCAAGCGACGTCAACTCGGGCGTGAAGGCTGCGCGCCCAAGCCAGGCCGGCGTCACCAGCGCCTGGGCGGTCTCCCGGGCGAACCCGGCATCGCCGCGGGTCGAGACAATCACCGTCAAGCCGTTCTTGGGCGTATCGCCGAAGGCAAAGCCGCCGACCACCGAGATATTGACGATGCGCGGGTCGTCCAGCGCTTCCGCATGCTGGATCATGTCGGCGTAAGGCCCGGTGCCGGGCGCGGTCAGCAACTGGGTCGGCGGCGCACAAACCGGCATGCGCACATGCGCGACGCAGAAGCGCGCGCCGTGCATCAGTTCCATGAGTATCTCAGCCGCCTCCGTGCCGCGTTCCGCCATGTCGGTATGCGGATTGCGGCGATAGGAAACAAGCGTGTCGACCGCGTCGACCATGCGATCGGACACATTGGCATGCAGGTCGACTGTGGCGACGACCGGCACCGACGGTCCCACGATGGACCTCACCAGCTCGAAGACCAGGCCATCGGGATCATCCTCTTCGGTGGTGATGGCGGCACCGTGCTCGCAGATGTAGACGGCATCCAGTGGCAAGGCGGCGCGCAGTTCCCGTTCGAAGACAGCGAGCGTCTCAAGGAAGAAGGCGTGATCGACGGGGCCGCCCGATTCTGCATTGGCCAAGAGAATCGGCACCGGCGTCCACGGGCCGCTGGCATCCATGCGGCGGACAAAGGCCGGGATCTCCGGCGTCATCGCGGGCGCGGCAGCGCGGGCATCGGCCAGCAGCGCACTGCCGGCAAGGTAAGCCCGGCCCACGAAGTCGGCGCGCGTGGACACTGGAGCAAAACGGTTCGATTCGATGGCAAAGCCGAGAATCGCAATGCGGGGATTGGACATGGTCGACGGAATGCTCAGTTCTGCTTGGGGATCTTCGCGGTTTCGACGAGCTCGGCCCACTTCTTCTGCTCGCTGGCGATAAAGCGGATGAAGTCTTCGCGGCTGCCCGTGGCCGCGACGGCGTTGGCATTGGACAGGTCCTGGCGCAAGCTGTCGGACTTCAGCACCTTTTCCAGCGCGGTGCCAACCTTATCGACGATCGGCTGCGGCGTGCCCTTGGGAAACACCAGGCCTCCCCACGAGACGTTTTCATAGCCCTTCAGGCCGGACTCATTCAGCGTCGGCACGTTGGGATACAGCGCAACGCGTTCGCGGCTGGTGATCGCCAGCGCGCGCAGCTTGCCGCTCTTGACCAGTGGCCATGCCACCGATGCATTGGTAATGGTGTAGTCGAGCCGGCCGCCGGCGAGGTCGGTCAGCGACGCCGGGTCGCCGTTGTACGGAATGAACAGCACGTCGATGCCAGCCATCTTCTTGAGCAATTCGCCGCCCATATGGCCGCTGCTGCCGGTGCCCGCAGCCGCGTACGAAAGCTTGCCCGGTGATTTCCTGGCGAGCGCAATCAACTCGCCGACGTTCTTGACCGGGGAATCGGCTCGGACGACCAGCAGGTTGTAGATGGAGAACATGCGGCCCACGGGCACGAAGTCTTGTCGCACATCATAGGGAAGCCTGTTGAACAGCGCAGGGTTGATAGCCAGCGTGTTGATGTTGCCGTAGCCCATCGTGTACCCGTCCGGCGCAGCGCGCTTGACCTGTGCCATGCCGATATTGCCGGCGGCACCTGGGCGATTGTCGACGACAAAGTTGGCGTGGGTTTCCCTGGCGAGGTGCGTCAGCACGATTCGGGTCAATACGTCGGCCGATCCGCCGGCAGCGGAGGCAACGATGACGGTCACCGGCTTTTGCGGCCAGGCGTTGTCCGCGGCGCGGGCAGAGGAGGTGAAACTACAGGCGGCAATCAGTGCGAGAGCCGTGAAGGCAGTGGTGGGGCGCATGAAACCAACTCCGGACAAAAAGGAAGGAATGGAGGTCCTTGACCGTCCGGAAGCGCATCACTGGCGTGCCGCGGGCAAGGCGCCGAAGCCGCGCAGCGGCTGCGGTGACATCGTGAAAAGTAAGCGGCTCCTACATAGTGCGAACATCGATTAAAGCGTTACCACGACCACGGGATGCTGGAACCCACGCCGGTCGCGCCAGCCCGCTGATGGAGCAGGCGTGCGACGGTCAGGTCCTGCAGGGCAAGGCCGGTCATGTCGAATACCGTGATGTCGGTCGGTTGCCGGTCCACGCGCGCCTTTCCTGTCAGCAGATCGCCCAGTTCGATACACGGCGTATCGGGAGCCCACTGGGTTTCACCGATCTGGCGTGCTTGTGCCTGGTCGTCGACGAACAGGCGCACCCGCTCCAGCAAGCCCTGGGGCAGCTCGCGCTTGCCTTTGGTGTCTGCGCCGACGCAATTCAGGTGCGTTCCCGGTTGCACCGACTGCGGTTCGAACAAGGCGCCGCCGCCTGGCGTTGCGGTGATCACGATGTCGCTCTCCGACACGGCGGTATTGCAGTCGCGCGCCGGCGAGATCTCGCAACGGTGCGCGAACTGCGCCTCAAAAGCAGCGTCGCGCTTGCCGTCCACCGTGACATAGCGGACCTGGACAAGCGCTGGCAACAACCGCAGCGCGAAGCTGAGCTGCACGCGCGCCTGCACACCGGTGCCGAACAGGCACAAGCGGGTACTGTCCGCCGGTGCGAGCTGCCGCAGCCCCAGGCCACCCGCGGCGCCTGTGCGCATGGTCGTGACCGCATTGCCGTCCAGGAGGCAGACGGGCCGCCCGGTAGCGGGATCGATCAGCATGATGGTGGCCTGGTGCGGCTCGCCGCCAAGCTGACGGTTGTTCGGCCAGAATCCCGCGGCCTTGAAGCCCAGCAAGCCTTGTGCCTGCACGTCCCCCGACTTGATGCCGAAGACGCCGCCGGTTACCAGGGGCTCCCGCACTACCGGGAATACGCGGCCCTCACCGTCGCTATGCAGCACGAAGGCCTCGCGCACGGCTTCCAGGACGTCGTCAGGCAGTAGCAAGGCCTGCACTTCGTTCTTGTCGAGCAGCAGCAGGCGGGCGTCACTTGGCATCGCTGTACACCGTTGCTCGCGATACGCCCAGGTGCATTGCGACGATCTCCATCGCCCGGCGCACCTCCATGCAGCCCGATTCCTTGAGCTCGCGTATCAGCGCGCGCCGCTCGGTCGCCTTCAGCGAACGGGGCGTCGTCGCAAGCCGCGCCGCATACTGGTCGATGCGTTCCCGGATGGCATCGGCGCCGAGCGGATCGAGCGATTCGCTGACGCCCGCGGCAGCGCCGACATTGCCAAACTGGCCCAGCATGCTCTGCAAGCCACGGAACAGGGTCAGGTCCACATTCAGGCACAGGGCCGCGATGTATTTCCCGCTGGAATCCTTGATGCCGATGGACGTGCTCTTGGCCTGGCGGCCATCGGCGAACTGGTTCGCATAGTTGGCGATGACTTGCTGGTATTGCGGATCGGCGATGCGGGCCAGGCCGAGTTCCGTAGCGGGCTCGCCAGGCTGGCGACCCGAAAGATTGTTATGGATCGCCAGGATGGCGTGCCCGGGATCGAGGAGGTCATGGACAACGACCTCGCAAAACGGCGCCAGGGTCTCGCCGAGGCCCTGCGCCACTTGCTTGAGTTGATCGAGCAGCGCTTGCTGCTCCTTGGTTCGATTCGTCATGTGGATAGATTATCCAGAACTAGACGATTCGTCAAGGAGGAAAATCCAGCGTGTCATGGCGCTCGTTTGCGCCCGTCGCCAGTCCAGTCAGATGTTGGACGAGCGGATCATGTCGATCAGTTGCCGCAGGCCGGGCAGCGTCTGCCGGCGGCTGGGGTAATACATCACCATTGGCGGACCGGCGACCGCCCATTTCGGCAGGACCACTTCAAGGCGGCCCGCGGCGATGTCGTCGGCCACGCGCCGTTCGAGGCAGTACGCGAGCCCGACGCCGTTCAGCGCGGCATCGACGGCAGTGTCCGTCTCGTTGGCGCTTACCGGGCCAGGTACGTCGAGTTCGAGTGCGCGGCTTCCGTTGCCCAGCTCCCACCGATACAGCGAGTTGTCGCCGATGCGTATGCGGATGCACTTGTGGCGCATCAGGTCGTCCGGCTTCGTCGGCCGCCCACACCGCACCAGGTATGCGGGAGACCCCACGATCACCCAGCGCAACGGTGGCGTCAGCGGCACGGCGATCATGTCGCCTGCGACCGTGTCGCCGTAGCGGATGCCGGCGTCGTAGCCGTCGGCAACGATGTCGATCAGGCGATCGTCGACGGTGATGTCGATCTGGATCTCCGGGTACGCCTCGATGAATGCCGGCAGGATTGGGCCGATCAGTAGGCGGGACGCGTCGCGCGGCACGTTGATACGCAGGCGGCCGACCGGCGAAGTGCGGTAGCGATCGAGCTGATCGATGGCCGTGCCGATGGTCTCAAAGCCCTTGTCGAGCTGTTCCGCCAGTGCGCTGCCGGCCGCGGTCGGCACCACCGAGCGACTGGTGCGATTGAGCAGCTTCACACCCAGCCGCGCTTCGAGATTGCGCATGGCGTGGCTTAGCGCCGAGGTCGACACCCCCAGCTCGACGGCCGCTTGCCGGAAGCTGCGGCGGCGGCAGATGGTGACGAACACATTGAGATCGGCAAGCTCGGTGCGGGTGAAGGCGGGCATGGCAGACAGGTAGCGCGGCTTGCCTCAATGGCTCATTGAATTCAGCTCAACGATATATGAGCTAGATTGTACGCGCTTCGGCATAAAGAAGAATTCCGACGCCTGGAACTATGAATTCCCAAGACTTTCATTCCGGGTACGCCGCGCGCGCACCAGAATCTCGGTTGCATTCGCCGCGTGCGGCCTTGTCAAGGCCGTCCGTTCCAACTGGCACGCCCCACAAGAAGACATGAGAACAATCACCATAAACGGTAAGCCCCAGAAGTTCGATTTGCCCGACGATGCGCCACTGCTGTGGGCGGTGCGCGACCACCTCGGAATGACCGGCACCAAGTTCGGTTGCGGCATGGCGCTTTGCGGTGCCTGCACCATGCACCTGGACGGGCAGCCAATCCGCTCCTGTGTCACGCCCATTTCCGCGGCAGCAGGCAAGAAGCTCACGACCATCGAGGGCCTGGCGGCCGACAAGGTCGGGCAGGCGCTGCAAGCGGCGTGGGAACAGTTCGGCGTGGCCCAGTGCGGCTACTGCCAAGCCGGCCAGCTGATGTCCGCTGCGGCGCTGCTGAAGGCGAATCCGCATCCCAGCGAAGCCGATATCGACGGCGCCATGAGCGGCAACATCTGCCGCTGCGGCACCTATACGCGCATCCGCGCCGCCATCCGGCATGTGGCGAAGTCGAACGTGGCAGGCAAGGGGGGTGCTAAATGAAACAGGCATTTATGAGCGGGATGAGCGGTACTGACCTGGCAACGGCGCAGGACGCCACCACCGGCGCGCCCGCGTCGGCAGGTCGGCGCCGATGGCTCAAGGGCATGGGCGCGATGACAGGACTGGCACTGACGGTCGGCCTGGACGGCGTCGTGCTGGCGCAGGAGGCGAGGAAGTACGGCCGCGACGGGATGCCGGGTGGCGCGGTGGACGATCCACTGGTCTTCTTGCAGATCGGCGAGGATGGCCGCGTCACGGTCGTGTGCCATCGATCCGAGATGGGGCAGGGGGTGCGCACCAGCCTGCCGATGGTGGTGGCCGACGAGCTGGAAGCCGACTGGGCCCGCGTGGCGGTGGTGCAGGCCGTGGGCAACGAAGCGCGCTATGGCAACCAGAATACCGACGGCTCACGCAGCATCCGGCATTTCTTCGAGCCGATGCGGCGCGTTGGCGCCAGTGCGCGGCAGATGCTGGAAGCCGCCGCCGCCGCACGCTGGGGCGTGCCGGTGAGCGAAGTGCAGGCGCGCAACCATGAGGTGGGGCATGCCGTGAGCGGCAGGAAGCTGGGCTACGGCGCGGTGGCGCGCGACGCGGCCCGCCTGCCCGTGCCCCCGGCCGCGAGTCTAAAGCTCAAGGATCCCGCCGCGTTCCGCTATATCGGCAAGGACAGCACGCGCAATATCGATGGCCGCAATATCGCCACCGGCCGCGCGCAGTACGGCATCGACGTGCGCATGGACGGCATGCTGTACGCCGTCATCGCCCGTCCTCCGGTCTTTGGCGGCAAGGTGGCCAGCTTTGACGCGGCGCAGGCCGAAAAGGTGCCAGGCGTAGTCAAGGTCGTGGCACTTGCCGGCAGCCCGGCGCCGGCCCTGTTCAATCCGCTGGGTGGGGTGGCGGTGCTTGCCACCAATACCTGGGCCGCCATCAAGGGCCGCGAAGCGCTGAAGATCCAGTGGGAGGACGGCCCCAACGCCGGCTACGATTCGGCTGCTTTCAAGGCCAGCATGGAAGCGGCGGCCAACCGGCCGGGCAGGGTGGTGAGAAACCAGGGCGACGCGATGGCGGCGCTGGCCGGCAGCGGCAAGCGGATCACCGCGCAATACTACCTGCCGCATATCGCGCATGCCTCGATGGAACCGCCGGTCGCCACGGCAAAGGTGGGCAACGGGTCCTGCGAGGTGTGGGCACCGGTGCAGGCGCCGCAGGCCACGCGCGAGACCGTGGCCAAGGCCCTGGGTCTCAAGCCTGAGAACGTGACCGTCCACGTGACGCTGCTGGGAGGCGGCTTCGGCCGCAAATCCAAGCCCGATTTTGTCGCGGAGGCCGCGCTGTTGTCCAAGGCAACGGGCGGCAAGCCGGTCAAGGTGACCTGGACACGCGACGACGATCTCCACCACGACTACTTCCACACCGTCTCGGTGGAGCATCTGGAGGCCATGCTGGGGCCGGACGGCAAGGCGCTCGCCTGGCTGCACCGGACCGCGGCGTCGTCTATCAGCTCTACCTTCACGGCCGGCGCCAAGTCGGAATCGGCGGTGGAGCTGGGCATGTCCGCGATCAATGTGCCCTTCGACATCCCTAACCTGCGGGTGGAGAACCCCGAGGTGGCGGCGCGTACCCGCATCGGCTGGTTCCGCTCCGTGTCCAATATTCCGCACGCTTTCGCCGTGCAGTCATTCGCCGCGGAACTGGCGGCGGCGGCGGGCCAGGATCATCGCGACTACCTGCTGGCGCTGCTGGGCCGGGATCGCCGCATGGACCCTGGCCAGATGGGCGACACCTGGAACTACGGTGAGTCGCCGCAGCAGTATCCGCTGGATACGGGCAGGCTGCGCAAGACCATCGAAGTGGCAACCGGCGCAGCGGGCTGGGGCCGCAAGCTGCCGTCGGGCCGCGGCCTGGGCCTGGCGGTCTGCTACAGCTTCGTGACCTACGTGGCCGCGGTGGTGGAAGTGGTGGTCGGCCAGGACGGCAGCATCACCGTACCGCGCATCGACGTTGCGGTCGATTGCGGTCCCCACGTGAACCCGGATCGCATCCGCTCGCAGGTCGAAGGCGCTTGCATCATGGGGCTCAGCCTTGCCACCAGCGGCGAAATCACCTTCAGGAACGGGCGTCCCCAGCAGGACAATTTCCACCAGTACGAGGTGTTGCGCGCGCCGGCGGCACCGCGGGAGATCCATGTGCACCTGCTGCCGAGCCGCTTCGACGTGCCGCTCGGCGGGGTCGGCGAGCCGGCGACGCCGACGATTGCGCCAGCGCTGTGCAACGCAATCTTTGCCGCCACCGGCAAGCGCATCCGCACGCTGCCGATCCGGGACCAGCTCCAGGCCTGATCTGACCGGATCGAGCGAAGCGGTCGTCACACGTACGCGATCCGCCGCCCGGCGCGATAAACAATCCGATGCTGGACAAAATATCTACTATTGCATATATTGTCCAGGACGCGTGGGCTGAAGACACTGATGCCGGCGAAGATCCGCGTTCCTCGACATGCGCCATCTGGCTTGCATGTTTAAGGTGACCGGTCATGTCATCCCGCGAGGCGCCTTGGATTACCGCCCGCCTGACGCAGCCGGGAGCAGGCTGCCCCGCGTGGGACAACAAGGACACAGATGGAGGCATTTTGAAATCAGCATCCGCATCCGTTTCCCGTAGCGTGGCGCTCGCCGCCACGCTAATTGCCAGCCTGGTGTCCGGCGCGGTCTTCGCGCGGGGCGGGTATCCAAGCAAGCCCATCACCATCGTCGTGCCCTATCCGCCGGGCGGCTCCAACGACATCTTCGCGCGCATCGTCGCCAAGGGGATCGGCGAGGAGCTCAAGCAACCCGTCGTCATCGACAACCGCCCCGGCGCCAGCGGCAATACCGGCACCGGCATGGTCGCCAAGTCCGCCCCGGACGGGTACACGCTGGTCGCCGTGTCGTCCAGCATGACAACCAATGCCGCGGTGCAGGCCAAACTGCCGTTCGATGCGGTCAAGAGCTTCGCGCCGGTGGCGATGTTTGCGCGAGGGCCGTTCATCGTCGCGGTCAACAACGCATTCCCCGCCAAGACACCGCAGGAACTGATCGCCGCGATCCGCGCCAATCCAGGCAAGTACAACTACGCCTCGTCCGGGCCGGGCGGCGTCAACCAGTTCGGCACCGAGCTGCTCAAGGCCATGGCCGGCAACCTGTTCATCACGCATGTCCCGTATCGCGGCATGCCCCCCGCCTTGACCGACCTGATCGGCAACCAGACGCAGTTGCTGATCTCCACCGGCCCGTCGCTGCTGCCGATGGTCCGCGCCGGCAAGGTGCGCGCCGTTGGCATCACCAGCCTCAGGCCGAGCGCGATCGCGCCGGAACTCACGCCCATGTCCAGCGCGGTGCCGGGCTACGAGTTCGAGCTCTGGTGGGGCCTGCTGGCGCCGGCCGGCACGCCGCCGGCGATCGTCAACCAACTGAACGCCGCCGTCAATGCTGTCTTGTCCAAGCCCGAGATCAAGGCGGCGATCCTGAAGGAGGGCGCCGAAGCCATGCCCGTCACGCCGGCCCAGTTCGCCGCCACCATCGGGCAGGACGTGGAGCGGTGGAGGACGCTCGCCAAGCAACAGAACATCGTCGTGGACTGATATGGGTCGATGTGTTTTCGCGTTGCCCGCACTGCCAATTGCTGGCTGGCCCGATCTCAGGCCAGCCAGCCGGTCAGGAGGAAAGCCGGCGGATCAGCCGGTAGAGAATTCCCTGCTGTCGTGCAGTTCGTGAATGCCGGCATGCACGGCTTTGATCGCATATTTTCCGTCGAAGCGCCTAATTGCGCCGACTTTCTTTCAACCGACATACTTGGCTGAACGGCTTGCCGCCGCCAGACTTCGCGTCGGCTGCTATTTACATCAGGACAACATGCAATCGAATCAAAGCGCTTTCTGGACCTTCCCCTACACGTCGCAGCGTTTGCCGCTGGTCGCCGACAACGTCGTGACGACCTCGCAGCCGCTTGCCTCCGCGGCCGGCTTGCAGATGCTGCTGCGCGGCGGCAATGCAGTCGATGCGGCGCTTGCCACGGCAATCGCCCTGGCTGTGGTCGAGCCGTGCAACAACGGTATCGGCGGCGACGCGTTTGCGCTGATCTGGGATGGCAACAAATTGCACGGTCTGAACGGATCGGGCCGCGCACCGGCCGCATGGACGCGCGAGTATTTTTCAAAATACAAGGAGATGCCGAAGCGGGGCTGGGACTCGGTAACCGTTCCAGGCACTGTTTCAGCGTGGCGCGCCATGTGGGAGCGCTTTGGCAGCCTGCCGTTCGAAGACCTGTTCGAACCGGCGCTGCGCTATGCGCGTGAAGGCTATCTGGTTTCGCACAATGTCCACAATCAGTGGCAAAAACAGGTCGGCGAACTGATCGGTCAGCCGGGCTACCGCGAAGCGTTTGCCCCCAACGGCCGGGCGCCGCTCCAGGGCGAGCGCTTCATTTGCCCGGGACAGGCAAATGCACTCGAGCGCATCGCGCGCACCAAGGGCGACGATTTTTACCATGGCGAACTGGCCCGCGCGATTGCCGACCACGCGCGCAATACCGGCGGCGCGATCACTGAAGCCGACCTCGCCGCGCATAAGGCTGACTGGGTCGAGCCGATCAGCATCCGCTACCGGGATGTTGAACTGTACGAGATCGGGCCTAACGGCCAAGGCATTGCGGCGCAGATGGCGTTGGGCATGCTTGAGCATTTCGATTTGAAGAGCATGGATCAGGATAGCGCGCTGGCGACGCATCTGAAGATCGAGGCAATGAAACTGGCCTTTGCCGACCTGCATGAATACGTCGGCGACGTGGATCACATGACGGAAGTAACGGCGGCCGACCTGCTCAACCCGGCATATCTGGCAAAACGCGCCAAGTTGATCGACCCCGAGCGGGCAGCGCCGGCCCGCAACGGCAAACCGCTCGGCGGCGGCACCGTCTACCTGACCACGGCGGATCGCAACGGCGTGATGGTTTCGTTTATTCAATCCAACTTCAAGGGCTTTGGTTCGGGCGTGGTCGTGCCCAATACCGGCATCGCCTTGCAAAATCGCGGCTGGGGCTTCAACCTGCGTCACGGCCATACCAACGAGGTGGCGCCTGGAAAACGTCCATTCCACACCATCATCCCCGGCTTCCTGATGCAAAACGGCCGGCCGCTGATGAGCTTTGGCCTCATGGGCGGATCCATGCAGGCGCAGGGTCATATGCAGATGGTCTCCCGCATGGTCGATCAGGGGCTGAATCCGCAGGCGGCCAGCGATGCGCCGCGCTGGCGCGTACTTGACGACAATCACGGCGTTACCGTCGAATGGAATATGCCGCAAGCGGTGATTGAAGGACTGACCTCACGCGGGCATCCGATCACGGTTGCCAAACGCTTTGATACCGAGTTCGGCAGCGCCCAGGCGGCTCTGCGCCTGGAAAATGGCGGCTATGTAGCGGCATGCGATCACCGCAAGGATGGCTACCCGGTCGGCATTTGATCTGGAGTCGAACTCAGCAGGGGGCAGCGGTCATGAACTTGGAGATTTCGAAAGTATTGGAAGCGTCTGCACATCCCGCTGGGTCACCCGTGCGATGAGGTGCTGTCTCGACGCGAGTTCTTCGTTCAGTCCGTCGATCGAAAATATGGTGGAGGCGGGCCGAGGTGCTGTTAGCCTGCGAGTTCGATTGGCATCAATCTCGGCACGCGAATTCCACGGCCTTGCTGTTACTGCGACAGAACTCCTACGCCAAACGCTGAAGCAAATGCGGGACGGACGATGTCAGCAACGCGACCCCGGATGCCGCGAGCAGGCTCAACACAATCTTGCGGAACGTCGCTTCTGAAATCCCAACATACAACCGAGCGCCCAGGATAGTGGGAATCAGCATCGACGGCGCGACGATTGCGAGCATCGGCAGCATGTCACGTGTCATGATTCCCTTTTCCACGTAGATGCCCATGGTCACAAGTAGCAAGGCGAGATTGAAGTTCTGAATGATCGCACGCTGTTCATCCTTGTCGAATCCCCGCAACGAGCACCACAGTGTGGGAATCGTGCCGGTGAAGCCGCCGATGCCACCCATGATCCCCCCGACGCCGCCCACGATCCCATCGGCCAACCTCCCGCCCGCCGTGATCTTCGGCAGGTTTCGTACGGCAAGCATCGTGGGGCACCACAGCACCAGGAACGTACCGAGGAAGGCCTTGAAGAGTTGAAGGTCGAGCGTCGGGAGAATCGCGACGCCAACGGGGATGCCAGCCAGGCCGCCGATCAAGAAAGGCAATAACCTGCCCAGCTTGAATCCTCGGCGCATGGTTACCACGGCAATGATCTGCCCCGTTAACGCCCCAAAAACCGCCATTGACGCGGCGAGCCTGGGATCCAGCGACCACGCCCAGAACGACATTGCGGTGAGACCAAAGGCGAAGCCCGAAAGTCCTTGGACGAAGCCAGCAACCATGGCTCCCAGTGCCACGACCAAAATTACCGTATCCATGCGTAAGGGCCTCTCTCCTATTGGGGCGGCATTTGAGTGTCCGCAGCGACCAGCTTGGCGACGTGGGACCTTATGAACCAGCGGTGTAGCTCCGTGGTCTGCAGGCCGCAATCCCTGGTGGCCCCCCGGGCGCGCCGGCCATCTCCGGGGCAAGGGGCTGGCGCGAGTTGTTCCGTACTTCCTGCTTGTTGACATTTTATCTAGCTCTGGATATTTTGTCTAGAAACAAACCGTACCATTGAAGCTGCGATGCGCAGGTGCAGGCCTTGCGCAGCTTCACAGCGGTGGGATTCTGGCGGACAGGCGTCAGCTCGCGGGTGAGCCGTACCGAACCGTCATGGTGGTCAACGCGACTACCGTGGGGCTGATGGAATGACTCGAACACGCGAATCACATAAAGGAGATGGCCCAATGAGTTCCCGACGTTTTTTGGTGACGTTTGTGTTAGCGCTGTGTACAGCGTTGCCGATTTCCGCCTTCGCGGCTTATCCGGACAAACCGATCAGGCTGATTGTCCCGGCAGCCGCAGGAGGCGCGGCGGACGTCCTGATGCGAGTGCTCGCGGCGCGACTATCGGTACAAATGGGCGTTCCTTTCGTCGTTGACAACAAGCCGGGTGCCTCGTACGTGATCGGTACCATGGAACTCGTCCGTGCCCCCGCTGACGGATATACCCTCGGTTACGGCAGCGTCGTTTCGCTCGCCACTAACCGTTCGCTTCTAAGCAAGGTTCCTTATGACGTCGACAAGGATCTGACCTTGATTTCTAATGTGCTGAGAGTGCCCAACATACTGGCAGTGAACAATAACCTGCCGGTGAGGAACGTGAATGAGTTGATCGCCTACGCGAAAAAGAATCCGGGCAAGCTGTCGATAGCCTCAGGCGGTAACGGCACGACCTCTCATCTTGGCGGCGAACTCCTGAAATCGATGACCAATATGCAAATGGTCCATGTGCCATACAAGGGGGCTACAGGCGCGATCAATGACCTTATTTCCGGCGAGGTACAGGTTTATATGGAGAACTCAGCCGTGCTCGGTCCCTATGCGAAGGCCGGTCGAGTTCGCGCCCTTGGCACTTCCGCAAGCCAGCGCCTGAGCAATTATCCGAATATCCCTTCCATTGCCGAGGCCGGCGTGCCCGGCTTCGAAGTCATTTCCTGGGGTGGCATCATTGGTCCGCCCGGCCTGCCAAAGGAAATCGTTGATCGCCTGAATACGGAGATTCGTAGCGCACTCGCGAATCGGGAATCGCGCGAGCGCTTTAAGTCACTCGATACCGAACCCAGTCCCAGCACGCCCGAGGAGTTTCGAGAACTATCGCACCGTGAGACGGAAAAGTGGGCTCATGTCATCAAGGTCTCTGGCGCAAAATTAGATTAAGACATCGTCTCTTCTCTCCTTCTTCCAAACTACGATACCTAATTCAAATGGGCCCCTGGAACGCAGCACAGATAGGCGATTCGCTCAATTCAATCGACACACCGGCCCTCGGTCTTGACCTCGATGCATTCGAGCGAAACCTGAAACGCATGGCGGATGCTGTGACAGGACGAAACGTTCGCTTTCGCCCCCACGCAAAGAGCCATAAATGTCCGGAGATTGCATTACGCCAGATTGAACTTGGCGCAGTCGGAATCTGCTGCCAGAAGGTCAGCGAGGCTGTCGTGTTTGTCCAGGCCGGCGTTACCGACATCCTCATTAGCAACGAGATCGACGGTACAGCGAAAATCCGCCACCTGATGGAACTTGCCGGTGCCGCCCGCATTGGGGTTCTGGTCGATCATGCCTCGCAGATACAGGCTCTGGCTGCCGCCGCACAAGCATCCGGGAAGAGCGTGGATGTCTATATCGAAATCGACGTCGGCGCACATCGCTGCGGCATCCCTCCAGGTGAAGAAGCAGCGCATCTCGCAGAATTGATTGTCTCCTCGCCGCTGCGTTTTGCCGGGCTGCAATGCTATCACGGACCGGCCCAGCATCTGCGCACGCCGCAGGAGCGTACTGCCGCAATTCGCGATGCCGCTGAACTGGCGCTATGGACAAAAAAAATCATCGAGGCACGTGGCATTCCGGTTGAGATTATCGCTGGCGCAGGCACCGGAACGTTCCTCCTCGAGCGCGACTCCGGCGTCTATAACGAGCTTCAGTGTGGGTCCTATGTCTTCATGGATCGCGATTACGGCGAAAATGCGCGTGGGCAGGACGACATTCCCTTCGAGCATGCGCTCTTTGTCTTGACGACGGTGATGAGCAGGGCCACTGGCGAGAGGGCTATCGTGGATGCTGGCCTGAAGGCCTCCAGTGTTGATTCCGGCATGCCGCTGGTGTGGAAGCGCAGCGATCTGAAATACCTGAAAGCATCGGACGAACATGGCGTAATTGCTACCCCCAGTCTCGCTTCAGTGGAGCTGGGCGAAAAATTTATGCTCATTCCCGGCCATTGCGATCCCACCGTCAATCTTTATGATTCTCTGGTCTGCGTACGCGCTGGAAGGGTCGAAGCACTATGGCCCATTGCGGCGCGCGGCGCTCTGCTCTGACTGCCATGCTGATGGTCTGCTAGCACGATTTTGACAAGCATTTATCGCGTCGTCGACCTCGCGACGAGATGCACCACCACACAGCCCGGCTTCCGGAACAATTGATGCACACGATACAAAGGAGGACCCGATGAGTGAGCGATATGATGTCATGATCCGCAATGCATCGATTGTCGACGGAACGGGAGCTCCACGTTATGCCGGCGAGGTGGGTATCAAAGGTGACCGTATTGTGCGCATCGGCGATTTGCGGGGGGCCAGCGCAGCCACGGAAATCGATGCGTCTGGCCTTGTGGTGACGCCTGGCTTTATCGATGCGCACACGCATGACGACCGCTTGATGCTCTCCGGTGGGGACATGGCTCCTAAGGTCAGCCAGGGTATCACTACCGTGATCGGCGGCAATTGCGGCGTTTCGCTGGCGCCGATGCCGCGGCAGATTCCCGATCCGGTCACCCCGCCGCTTAACCTGCTCGATGATAGCGGAGCGTGGTTTCGGTTCGCTACCTTTGCAGAATATTTGGAAGCGTTGCGCGCTCAGCCCGCGGCAACGAATTGCGCCATGCTGGTTGGCCATTCGACGTTGCGTGTCGCGACGATGAATGATCTTTCCCTACCGGCAAATCCGGACGAAATCGCAGCCATGCGCGCGCTGGTCGATGAAGCCATGCGCGCCGGCGCGATTGGCGTGTCAACGGGGCTGTTCTACGAACCTTCGATTGCGGCGCCAACGGAAGAAGTCATTGAAATATGCGAGCCGCTACGCGAGTACGGCGGAGTCTATTGCACGCATATGCGAAACGAGGGCGACCACATCATTCAATCACTGACCGAGACCTTCCGCATCGGTCGCGAAGTCGGGGTACCGGTGGTCATCTCGCACCATAAGCTGGTTGGCGTCAAAAATTATGGTCGCTCCGCAGAAACGCTGAAGTTCATTGCTGAACACATGGAAAAGCAAGAGGTTTGCCTCGACTGCTATCCTTATCCGGCGTCGTCCACCATTCTGTCCGCGCATCGCACGCGTAATGCGACCCGGGTGACCGTGACATGGTCAAAGCCCCTGCCGCAGTATGCCGGCAAGGATCTGGCGGACATCATGGCCGACCTCGGTGGCACTCAGGAAGAGGTAGTCGACCGGCTGTCCCCTGCCGGTGCGATCTACTACATGATGGACGACCGGGATGTGCAGCGCATACTGGCGTTCGACCAGACGATGATCGGCTCGGACGGTTTGCCCCACGACGACTCTCCGCATCCGCGTCTTTGGGGAAGCTTTCCACGTGTTCTTGGCCACTACGGCCGGTCCCTGGGCCTGTTTTCGCTTGAGACCGCGATCCATAAAATGACCGGACTGACCGCCAGGAATTTCGGGCTCGCCGACCGTGGTGTTGTGCGGGAAGGGGCCTTCGCAGACTTGACCGTTCTCAATCCCGAAACAGTTGGTGAGGGAGCGTCATTTGCCAAGCCGATTGCACCGGCTATAGGCATTGATACCGTGCTTGTCAACGGCAGCGTCGTGTGGCGCGATGGCAAGTCCAGCGGCGCGCGGCCCGGCCAAGTGCTACGGCGGGAGCGGGCGTAATCGCCGAGCACGCCGGCGCACCCCGCGCCCTGCCTGCCCCGTTTCATTGGCAAAATATCTTAATTCTGGATATTATTTCTAAATGAAAAAACTTTCGGCGGAGCAGCAAGCGCTGCTTGAACAAATTAAGCAGGTCGCGCAGGGTCTCGGCGAGACCCTTGCGCCCTTCTGTGAGGTCGTTGTACATGACCTGCTGCATCCCAAGCAGGCCATCCTGGCGATCCACAACAATCTATCGGGCCGCCAGGTTGGCGATCCGGCCACAGAACTCGGTATCGCACGCATTGCCGATCCGGAGTTTCCGCAAGTCATCGCGAACTACGCGAATCAGTTCGCCGATGGCCGCCAGGCAAAGAGCACGTCCATAGGCATCAAGGATTCGAGTGGCCGCTACGTGGCCGCCTTGTGCATGAATGTCGACCTGACGCTTTTCCGAGGCTTACAAAACGTGCTGAGCCAGTTTGGCAGCGTCGGCGCTGCTGCAGCAGGTGTGGACGAATCGCTCGATCCGGCCGGCGCCGAGGCCATCAGGCGCCGCATTGACCAGTTCGCTGCGCGGCTTGCTACCACGCCCCGTTCCCTCAAGGCGCAGGAGCGCCGCGCACTGATGCGCGAGCTCAAGGAGTCGGGCTGTATGGAGGTGCGTAGAGCCATGGAGATCGTCGCGCTGCATCTGGGCGTCTCGCGAGCCTCGGTGTACAGCTATGCCAAGTGACGCTGGCGTGCTGCTCGACTCGTTTCCGCATTAATTCCGCTAACGCGGGCTACGCCAAGCCGGTATCGGCGAAATTCTTTTGCCTGCCGAGCAGGGCGGACAGGGAAGGTGATAGTTCGGTAGAGCCATGCATATGCCTCGCCGAAAGGGCGGAAAAATCGGGGTATTCTGGCGACATCGAAGCTCATTTCCCCCGGGGGGCCGGCTCACTCGGCCACGATCTTCATCGTCTTGATGTCCCGGTCCCAGCGCAGCAGTTCCTGATGCACCCGAGTCCTGAACTCGGCCGGCGTGCTGCTCTCGGGTTCGACGCCCTGCCCGGCGAGGGCGGCCAGCACGTCAGGTTTGGCCAGCGCCTTCTTCACCTCATGCGCGAGCTGCTCGAGGACCGCGGGGTCGGTGCCGCCGGTGGCGAACAGACCGTACCAGTTGGAGAAGTCGTAGCCGGCCACGCCGGCCTCGGCCAGGGTCGGCACGTTCGGCAGCGAGCGGATGCGCTTTTTTGTGGTGACCGCCAGCACCCTGGCCTTGCCGGTCTTTAGCGACGACAGGGCGACCGGCGCCGACGAGAAGCCCATGTCCACGTTGCCGGCGTAGAGGTCGTTGATCGCCGGGCCGTTGCCCTTGTACGGGATATGCAGCATGTTGATGCCGGCCATCTTCTCGAGGAGCGCGCCCGAGATGTGCAGGCTGCCGCCGTTGCCCGAGGACGCGTAGGTGTAGGCGCCCGGCTTCTGCTTCGCGGCAGCGACGAGCTCCTTCACGCTATTGAACGGCACGCCGGTACGTACCAGCAATACGTTGGCCGATTCGGCCACCAGCGACACCGGCGCCAGGTCCTTGCGCGGGTCGTAAGGCATCTTATGATTGAGCGCCGGCAGGATGGTCTGCGCACCGGCGCTGCCGAGCAGCAGCGTGTAGCCGTCCGGCGTCGCCTTGGCGACCATGTCCGAGCCGAGCAGGCCGCCGGCGCCGGCCCGGTTGTCCACCACCACAGGCTGGCCCATGCTCTGCTGCAGCTCCTTCGCCAGAATTCGAGCGATGGTGTCGTTGGCGCCACCGGCCGCATAGGCGACGACTAGGCGGATCGCTTTCGACGGATATTTTTCGGCCGACACTGCCAGGCCTGGCACGGCGCAGAGGGCGGCCAGGGCAAGGATGCTGTGGCGAAGGTACGTGTTTCGGATGGTGTGCATGAGGGCGTCTCCTTGAGCTCGGCTGATTGTACGGTCCGCAGAACATAAGGAGAATTAATATCTTCTTGATAATGTCTTAAGGAAACCTTGAGTGGGCCTGCGCAACTACGCAGCTTCGTACGCGTTGCGGAAATTGACACGCCAGCATACGCCGCGCCGATAGGACCGTTGTCGCGGAAAGCCGGCGCTAGCCGGCCTCTGGTCCGCGCTGGGTGCCGCGGAAACCAAAATAATCTTTTGGTTAATCGGTCTGGGGATCGCTTCTTTTTGCCTTCCGTCTTCGTCAAACTCCGTGCATGACGCATCCCCGGCTGTGGGTGCGCTGAAAACAAGAGACCGGAGACGACATGGATTTCCCTATCCCCAATGCGACTCGTCGCACCTTGCTGCGGGCAGGATTGCTCGCCCTCACCGCCATGACCGCTTTCACCATTGCCCCCGCCGCGTTCGCGGCCTATCCGGATAAGCCGATCCGGCTGGTCGTGCCTTATCCGCCGGGCGGCGCCACGGACGTGATCGGTCGCATCGTTGCCACCCGCCTGGGCGAGGTGCTGGGCCAGCAAGTGGTGGTTGACAACCGGGGAGGCGCGGGCGGGAATATTGGCGCGGAAGTGGTCGCCCGGAGCGCGCCAGACGGCTATACGTTGCTGATGGGCGCACTGACGTCCCATGCAACCATGGCCACCCTGGAAAAAGGGCACTTGCGTTACGACATCATCAAGGACTTCGCCCCGGTGATGGTCGTTGGCTCGGTGCCACTGGTGGTGGTGGTCAACCCGAGGGTGCCGGTCAAGACGCTCCAGGAACTGGTCAAGTACGGCAAGGCCAATCCCGGCAAGCTCAACTACGCGTCGTCTGGTGCCGGCGCCCCGCAGCGCATGGCGGCTGAGATCTTTAAGAAAGATGCGAATATCGACATGACCCATGTGCCGTACAAAGGCAGCGGTCCCGCCATGACAGACTTGGTGGGCGGGCAGGTCAACATGATGGTGGAGACGGTGCCGGCGGCGCAGCCGTTCATCAAGGCAGGCCAGTTGCGCGCGCTCGCTGTGGCGGCCCCCAAGCGCATCTCGATGCTGCCGGACGTGCCCGCTGCCGCAGAGAGCGGCATGCCCACACTGGACGTCAGCTCCACCTTCGGCGTGCTGGCACCGGCGGGCACGCCCGCGCCGGTGGTTGAGCGCCTGAATGCGGCGCTGGCCAGGATTCTGGCAATGCCCGACGTCAAGGCACAGTTTCTGAAGCAGGGTGTCTATGCCTTGCCGCCAACCACCCCTGAAAAATCGGCCGAGCGCTTGCGCACCGAAGTCACACGCTGGGAAAAGGTCATCACCGACGCCCATATCAATTCCGATAGCTGAACCGACGCTCCCCACGACCCATGACCACTAATAAACCCAAAGGACCGGACGCTTCCTCCAAGGACACAGGCCTGCGCAAGGGACTGACCAACTATGGCGACCTTGGGTTCTCGCTGTTCCTGCGCAAGGCGTTCATCAAGGGCTCGGGCTATACCGATGCGGCGCTCGACCGCCCGGTGATTGGCATTGCCGATACCGGCAGCGCATTCAATCCGTGCCACGGCAACATGCCGCAGCTGATCGAAGCGGTGAAGCGCGGCATCATGCTCGCCGGCGGGCTGCCGATGGAATTCCCGACCATCTCCATCCACGAGAGCTTTGCCGCGCCGACCAGCATGTATCTGCGCAACCTGATGTCGATGGATACGGAGGAAATGATCCGCGCCCAGCCGATGGATGCCGTGGTGCTGATCGGCGGCTGCGACAAGACCGTGCCGGCGCAGCTGATGGGCGCGGCCTCTGCCGGCGTGCCCGCGATCCAGCTGGTCACCGGTGCCATGCTGACGGGTTCGCACCGCAGCGAACGGGTGGGTGCCTGCACCGACTGCCGCCGCTACTGGGGCAAGTTCCGCGCCGGGGAGATCGACGCGGAGGAGGCCGCGCAGGTCAATAACCAGCTGGTGGCCAGCGTCGGCACCTGCTCGGTGATGGGCACCGCCAGCACCATGGCCTGCCTGGCCGAAGCCCTGGGCATGAGCCTTCCAGGCAGTGCCACGCCGCCGGCCGTGACTGCCGATCGCATCCGCATTGCCGAGGAGACCGGCGCACGCGCCGTGGCGATGGCACGCGAGCGCCTGACTATCGACAGCATCCTGACGCCGGCCGCGTTCGAGAATGCCATGCGCGTGCTGCTGGCCATCGGCGGCTCGACCAACGGCATCGTGCACCTGGCGGCCATCGCCGGCCGCATGGGCCTGGATATCGATATGCATGCGCTTGACCGCATGGGCCGCGAAACCCCGGTGCTGCTCGACCTGAAACCAAACGGCCAGCATTATATGGAGGACTTCCACAAGGCCGGAGGGATGGCCACCTTGCTGCGTGAACTGCGCCCGCTGCTGCGCCTCGATGCGCTGACCGTTACCGGCCGCACGCTGGGCGAGGAGATAGACAATGCCGGCCCGGGCTTCGCCCAGGATGTGGTGCGCAGCATCGACAACCCGATCTACCCGCAAGGCGGCATCGCCGTGCTCGCCGGCAACCTGGCGCCTGGCGGCGCAATCATCAAGCAATCCGCGGCGAACGCGGAGCTGATGGAGCACGAGGGCCGCGTGGTGGTGTTCGAGAACGCGCAGGACCTGATCGAGCGCATCGACCTGGACGACCTCGACGTGAGCGCGAATGACATCCTGGTGCTGAAGAACATCGGCCCCAAGGGCGCGCCCGGCATGCCAGAGGCCGGCTATATCCCGATCCCGCGCAAGCTGGCGCGGGCCGGTGTCAAGGACATGGTGCGGATTTCCGACGGACGCATGAGCGGCACCGCGTTCGGTACGGTGGTGCTGCATGTGACCCCCGAAGCCGCCGTGGGCGGGCCGCTGGCGCTGGTGCAAACTGGCGACCGCATCCGCCTGAGCGTGAGCCGCCGCGAGCTGGCCCTGCTGGTATCGGATGAGGAACTGGAGCGCCGCCGCGCGGCCTCCCCCGTGGTTGAGCCGAGCGCGCCGCGCGGCTACCTGAAGTTGTTCCTGCAGACCGTGACGCAGGCCGACCAGGGCGTCGACTTCGACTTCCTGCGCGCGCCCGAAACGCGCGGCAAGGCGCCTGAGTAAGAAGGGGCGGACATGACAAGCGATACACGTGAGCCCGTGCTGCGCATCGGCGTCTTCGAAGCTGCGCAGCAAGACGCGATCGACACTGAATTCCGCTGCGTCTCCGAGGCCGAGATTGCGGCTGACGGCGCCTTGCGCGGCGCGGTGCGCGCCATCGTCACGCGCAGCAATTACCAGGTGCCCGCGGCGGTGATCGACCGCCTGCCTGCGTTGCGGGTGATTGCGACTTCCGGCGTGGGCTACGACGGCATCCCCGTCGCCCATGCCGCCAAGCGCGGCATCGTGGTCGCCAACACGCCCGGGGTGCTGGACGCGGCCGTCTGCGAACTCGGCATCGGCCTGTTGCTGGCGCTGCTGCGCCGGATTCCCGCCGCCGACCGCCATGTGCGCGGCGGCGCCTGGCGCGAGGACGACTTCCCGCTCACCACCAGCCTGGCCGGCAAGCGCGTCGGCATCGTCGGGCTCGGCCGCATCGGCATGGGCATTGCGCAGCGGCTGGCGCCCTTCGGTGTGGAACTGGCCTACACCGGCACGCAGCGCGCAAGCCTGCCATACCGCTATTGCGAGAGCCCCCTCGCGCTCGCCGCTTCGGTCGACATCCTGATCCTCACCTGCCGCGCGACCGAGCAGAATCGCCACCTGGTCGACGCCGCGTTACTGGCTGCGCTGGGGCCGGACGGCTACCTGCTCAATCTGGCGCGCGGCAGCGTGGTCGACGAGGCGGCACTATGCGAGGCCCTGCGCGCCGGCACGATCCGGGGCGCGGCGCTCGATGTGTTCGAGTCCGAGCCGCTGGCCAATTCGCCGCTGACCGTGCTGCCCAACGTGTTGCTGTCTCCGCACGCGGGTACGGCCACCCGGGAAACGCGTGCGGTGATGCTGAGGCTGATGCTGGATAACGTGCAAGCCGTGCTGGGCGGGCGAGCGGCGCTGACGCCGGTGGTGTTGGCGTGAGCGCCGGTCTGCCCCCGGCCCGGCAGGTCAACCGCTGACCGGCACTAGGCTCGCGGCGAATGTAATTAGTCAATCCAGGCGTTTCAAGTTATTCAAGCGAGGTATTCATGCAACTAGGAATCGAAGGCAAGGTAGCGCTGGTGCTGGGCGGCGGCGGCGGCCTGGGCAGCGCCATCGCGCTGGCGCTGGCGGCGGAGGGTGCGAAGGTCGTGGTCGCCGATGTCAATGAGGAAGCGGCAAGCCGCACCGCGGCTACGATCGCCGCCAAGGGGGGCACGGCGCTTGCGCGCACCTGGGATCTGGCGGATCTGGCGTCGATCGAGACCCATGTCGCCGCCATCGAGGCCCAGTTTGGCCAGGTCGATATCCTGGTCAACAATACCGGCGGCCCGCCGCCCACCACCGCGTTCGGCCAGGAAACGGCACTGTGGCGCAAGCACTTCGAAAGCATGGTGCTGTCGGTGATCGCGATTACCGACCGGGTGCTGCCCGGCATGCGGGCCAGGCAGTGGGGGCGCATCGTCACCAGTACCTCGTCCGGCGTGGTCGCGCCGATTCCGAACCTGGGCATTTCCAATGCGCTGCGCCTGTCCCTGGTGGGCTGGTCCAAGACCCTGGCGCGTGAAGTCGGCCGAGACGGCGTGACGGTCAATATCGTGCTGCCGGGGCGCATCGCCACCGACCGCATCCGCTTCCTGGATCAAGCCAAGGCCGGCCGCGAGCAGCGCCCGGTGGAGGAGGTGTCGGCCGAAAGCACCGCCGCCATCGCGGTGGGCCGCTACGGCCGCCCGGAGGAATATGCCGATGCGGTGACATTCCTGGCCAGCGACCGCGCCGGCTATATCACCGGCTCCACCATCCGTGTCGACGGCGGCCTCATCCAGAGCATCTGAGGCTGAGGCGCGCGACTGCCGCCCGCGCCTCGGCAAGACCGAACCCGCCCCATCACCTGCCATCGTCGGAGAACCAAAGATGCTGCTGACCGCTGACGCCAAGGGCGTCTTCCCCATCGCGCCCACGCCATTCCTGGACGACGGATCGATCGACGTGAGTTCGATCGATCGTTTGATGGACTTCTATCTCGGCTGCGGCGCGACTGGCGTGACCGTGCTGGGCCAGCTCGGCGAAGCGCCCAAGCTCGAGCACGCCGAGTCGATCGACGTGGCCGCGCGCATGATCCGGCGCGCGGGCGGGCTGCCGGTGGTGGTCGGGGTCTCGGCGCCGGGTTTCGCCGCCATGCGCGCGCTGACGCGCGAGGTGATGGACCTGGGTGCGGCCGGCGTCATGATCGCGCCGCCCAACACGCTGCGCACCGACGACCAGATCGTCGGCTACTACCGGCAGGCGGTAGACGCGATCGGCGCCGACGTGCCGTTCGTGCTGCAGGACTATCCGCTGACATTCTCGGTGCAGATGACGCCCGGCGTGATCCACCGCATCGTCGGCGAGTTGCCCTCGTGCGTCATGCTCAAGCACGAAGACTGGCCCGGCCTGGAAAAGATCTCCACCCTGCGCGCCTTCGAGAAGGAAGCATCGATGCGGCACATCGCCATCCTGTGCGGGAACAACGGGCTGTTCCTCGACTACGAAATGGAGCGCGGCGCCGATGGCGCCAATACCGGCTACTCCTTCCCGGATATGCTCTGCGACATGGTGCGCTTGTCGGCCCAGGGCGAGCGCGAGGCCGCGCACGATCTCTTTGACGCGCACCTGCCGCTGCTGCGCTACGAGCAGCAGCCCGGCGCCGGCCTGGCCGTGCGCAAGTACGTGATGATGCGCCGCGGGATCCTCACCTCGGCGGCGCAGCGCAAGCCGGCGGCCGTCATGTCGCCCACGGCCCGCCACGAGGTGGACCACCTGCTGCGGCGTCTGGCGAGGCATGACCCGCGCGCGGCACTGGCAGATTAAACCCCAAACCAAATGCAACAAGGAAACATCATGGCGACCGAATCGCTTCCCCTCGACGAAAGTGTGATCAAGGCTCTGCAAGGCGTGACCACCGCAACCCTGACCACCGTGCTGCTCAAGCATGGCCTGCGCAACGTTTGGCTGCGCGGCACGCAGCCGCTGGCACCCGGTCAGCCGCGCCTGGTCGGCCGCGCTTTCACCCTGCGCTTCGTGCCCGCTCGCGAAGATCTGGCGACGCCGGCCTCCTGGGGCTCGCCGATTTCCACGCGCGCGGCCATCGAGGACATGCCGGCCGGCTGCATTGCGGTGGTGGGCGCGCTCGGTGTGACCGATGCCGGCATCTTCGGCGATATCCTGTGCGCGCGCCTGCGCAAGCGCGGCGTGGCCGGGCTGGTGACCGACGGTGTGGTGCGCGATGTGGCTGGGGTGCTGGGCACGGGATTGCCGGTGTGGTGCCAGGGCACAGCGGCACCAGCTTCGGTCGCCGGTCTCACCTTCGTCGGCTGGCAGGAACCCATCGACTGCGGCGGCGTTGCGGTGTTCCCCAACGATGTCATCGTGGTGGACCAGGACGGCGCGGTGCTGATTCCCGCCGCCATGCTTGACGAAGTGATTGCTGCCTCAGTGGAACAGGAGCGCCTGGAGGGCTGGATCATGCAGGAAGTGGAGCGCGGCATGCCGTTGCCCGGCTTGTATCCGCCCAACGATGAGAACAAGGCGCGGTACAAGGCCTGGACGGAAGGCGAAGGCGCGGACCGCTAAACGCTCCAGGCGCCAACGCGCGCCCGCGCCGAATGGCGGGGGCGCGCGGTCAGCTTCCCCGTGCACGTCGCGAGGCCATGCCGAACTCCAGGAATGCCTGCGACAGTGCGGCGTGCGCTCCGTGTGGCGACCACAGGAACCCCACCTTGCGCACCGGCGCCCACCCGGGCAGCGGGATCCGCGCCACGTTCAGGCCCTCGGGCCACGGCGGCGTCCAGTCTGGCACCAGCGAGACGCCGATGCCCTGGTGGACCAGGGTGGCGATGGCATTGAGCGCATCGATCTCCAATCGTTCCTGCGGCACGATGTTGTGCTCCTGCAAGTAGCGGTCTGCCACCATGCCCCCCCACACGCCGCGGTCATAGCGAATGAACGGCTCGCCGGCGAGCAGGTCATGCGCGCTGCGGCCGGCCATGGCCTGCGATGCCAGCACGATGAACGGCTCTTCCACCAGCACTTGCCAGGCGAACGCCTTGGGAATCGTGAACTGCGGTGCCACGATGATGCCAGCGTCCAGCTCACCCGAGACGATGCGCCGGTACAGGTGTGAAGATGCGCCTGGCTCCACGAAAATCTTCAGCTGCGGATGCGCCGTATAGAGCCCTTCCAGTATCGGCGGCAACAGGCCGGTCAACGAGGAAGTCGACACGCCCAGCCGCAGTTCTCCCACCAGGGTGTCGTCATGCGCCACCGCGCTCAGGTCGCGCACGTCGCGCACCACCGCGCGCGCCTTGGGCAGGATCCGCAAGCCACCCTGGGTCGGCAGCACCGTGCGGCCCGCGCGCTGAACCAGCGGGGTATCCAGCGCGTCCTCCAGCGCCTGGACCCGCGCCGCAATTGCGGCTGCCGTGAGGCCCAGGCGACGCGCGGCTTCGGCGAAGGAACCGTACTCGACCACGGCGACGAAGCTCTGCAGGTAGCGGGTGTCCATAACAAAAAAATTCTATTGATTGAAGAAGGCGGTCAATGCTGTTTTTGTATTCTGCCAGTTCCTAAAATTTGTCTCAAATCAAATCAGGATTCCCCAGGAGATGTCACTGGCGCAGTCGCTGGACGCACACTGGGCTTTGTGATGCCGGACGCGCAACTGCTGGCGGCCTGAACCGATAACACGACCACCGGCCCATCCGTGGACAAAGAGCCGCGATGCACCGGTGCCGAAAGCAGGACATAACAACCAGGAGACAGCCATGCCAACCACGCCCCCAATCACGCCCTTCAGCCGCCGGCTCAACGATGAGCGCCGCCGCCGCATTGTGCTTTGCGGAGCGATTGCCGGTATCGTCGCGACACTCTGCGCCTCGCCTTCAGGCGCGGCCGACGCCTATCCGACCAAGACTATCCGCATCGTGGTGGGCTTCGCCCCCGGCGGCGGCGCCGACATCGTGGCCCGCCAGCTCGGCACCCAGCTCGCCAGGCAAACGGGCCAGACTGTGATCGTCGATAACCGGCCCGGCGCCACCGGCACCATTGCCGCGGCCAACCTGGCCCAGTCGGCCGCCGACGGGTATTCGATCATGCTGGCGTCGCAGTCGACCATGGTCATCGCGCCGAGCATGTATGCAAAGCTGCCCTTCGATCCGCTAAAAGACTTCATGCCGGTGACGCAAGTGGTGTCGATGCCGCTGGTGATGGTGGTGCATCCGTCGGTGCCGGCCAGTACGGCGCAGGACGTGATCGCGCTCGCGCGCGCCGGCAAGCTGAGCAGCTATGCCTCGTCGGGCCCTGGCGGCCCGCAGCACATTGCCGGTGCGCTGTTCGATTCGATGAGTGGCATCAGCCTGACGCACGTGCCTTACAAGGGTGAGTCGGCGGCGCTGACCGACGTGATGGCGGGCACAGTGCCGGTGATGTTTGCCAACGTGCCGGTGGCTGCGCCGTTCATCAAGAGCGGCAAGCTCAAGGCAATCGCAGTGTCCAGTCTCGCGCGCGCCCAGGCGCTGCCGCTGGTGCCGACGCTGTCGGAGGCGGGGCTGAACCGCTTCGAGGTGCTGACCTGGTATGGCCTGTTCGTGCCTGCCAGGACGCCCAAGGCCATCGCCAGCAAGATCAGCGACGAAGTCAGCGTAGCCCTGAAGGATCCGGGGCTGCGCGCCAAGTTCGCCGAGCAGGGCCTCACTATCCTCGGCACCAGTCCCGAAAATTTTGGCAAGTTCATGGCCACCGAAGTCCCCAAGTGGGCCAGCGTGGTGAAGAGCGCCGGCATCCAGCCCGAGTGAGCGCCGCCTGACCTTTATCCGAATCCGCAATCCAGGAAACGAAGTATGGAAACCCAGAATAAGAGCATCATCGGACCTTGCATCCGCCTGCATCCTGCGGACAACGTGTTGGTAGCCCGTATGAACGTGGCCATCGGCGCGCAAGTGCCGGGGGAAACCTGGGGCGTGCGCAGCCAGGTGCCCGCCGGCCACAAGATCGCCGCCCGCTTTATCAAGGCTGGTGAGCCGATCCTGAAGTACAACGTCTGCATCGGCTTTGCCGCGGCCGACATCCAGCCGGGCAGCTACGTGCATTCGCACAACGTCAGCTTCCAGGAGTACGAGCGGGACTACGCCTTCGGCCGAGACTACCAGCCCGTGGTCCCGGTCGAAGCCGGCCGGCAGGCGAGCTTCGACGGTATCGTGCGCGCCGACGGCCGGGTGGGCACGCGCAACTATCTCGGCATCCTCTCCACGGTGAATTGCTCGGCCACCGTCGTACGCAAGATCGCGGAGTGGTTCACGCCGGATCGGCTGGCAGACTTCCCCAACGTCGATGGCGTGGTGGCGTTCAGTCACTCGCTGGGCTGCGGCATGGAGATGACCGGCGAGCCGATGGATCTGCTGCGCCGGACCATGGCCGGCTATGCGCGCCACGCCAACCTGGGCGCCGCGCTGATCGTGGGGCTGGGCTGCGAACGCAACCAGCTCAACGGCCTGCTCGACACGCAGTTTCTGGAACCTGGCCCCTTGCTGCGTACCTTCGTCATGCAGGAAAGCGGCGGCACGCGCAAGACCATTGAGGCCGGCATTGCCGCGGTCACGGAATTGCTGCCGCTGGTCAATCGCGTGGAGCGCCGTCCGGTGCCGGCCAGCCACCTGACCGTGGGCCTGCAGTGCGGCGGCTCGGACGGGTTCTCGTCCATCACCGCCAATCCGGCGCTGGGCGCGGCCGTGGATCTGCTGGTGCGCCACGGCGGCACCGCCATCCTGTCGGAGACGCCGGAAATCTATGGGGTGGAGCACACGCTGACGCGCCGTGCCGCCAGCCGCGCCGTCGGCGAGAAACTGCTGGAACGCGTGCGCTGGTGGAAGGAGGACTATTCCGTCGGACGTGACGTGCAGATCAACGGCGCCGTCAGCCCAGGCAACCAGATGGGCGGCCTCGCAAACATCTTCGAAAAGTCACTGGGGTCATCGATGAAGGGCGGTACAGGTCCGCTCATGGAGGTGTACCGTTACGCCGAGGCGGTCACGCAGCACGGGCTTGTATTCATGGACACGCCGGGCTACGACCCGGTCTCGGCTACCGGCCAGATCGCCGGCGGCGCCAACCTGATCGCCTTTACCACCGGACGCGGCTCGATGTTCGGCGCCAAGCCTGTTCCCAGCCTCAAGCTGGCCACGAATTCGCCGATGTATCGCCGGCTGGAGGAAGACATGGACCTGAACTGCGGCACGATTCTCGACGGCGAGAAAACCATTGAGCAGGTTGGCGAAGAGATCTTCCAACTGATGCTGCGTACCGCTTCGGGCAAGGCGTCGAAGAGCGAACTGCTAGGGCTCGGGGACAACGAATTCGTGCCCTGGCATATCGGCATCATGAGCTGATTTCCGGTATACGGGAACAGCCAGAAGGAAAGTAGTCATGTGGCAACCAAGTGCACGATACCCCGATCCTCGCATCCAGGTGCTGGATCCGGAGTTCGAGAAATACCGGATCGCCTACGCCGCCGTGGAGCAGATCGCAACTGGATTCCGCTGGGCGGAAGGACCAGTCTGGTTCGGCGATGGCCGCTTTCTATTGTGGAGCGACATTCCGAATAACCGTATGTTGAAGTGGGAAGAGGAGACTGGCGCGGTCAGCGTGTACCGGCAACCGTCCGGCTACGCCAATGGCAACACGCGCGACCGGCAAGGGCGGTTGATCACGTGCGAACACGGCGGGCGCCGCGTTGTGCGCACCGAATATGACGGCAGCCTCACGGTGCTGATCGACAGCTTTGAGGGAAAGCGCCTCAATTCGCCCAACGACGTCGTCGTCAAATCCGACGGCTCCGTCTGGTTCACCGATCCGCCCATGGGAATACAGGGCAATTACGAAGGTCGCGCCGCGATCCCGGAACTGCCGCATTCGGTCTACCGGATCGATGCTGGGTCGGGCTTGCCGACCGTGATGACTACGGAGCTGAAGGGGCCCAACGGCCTGTGCTTCTCCGCCGATGAGCGCATCTTGTACGTGATCGAATCGCGAGGAACGCCAGGGCGCAAGATTTGGGCCTATGACGTCGTCGATGGCGGCACGCGTATCGCTAACGGAAGGATCCTGCTCGATGCTGGCGCAGGAACTATCGACGGGATGCGCTGCGATATTCACGGAAACCTCTGGTGTGGTTGGGGCATGGGCAGCGACGATCTGGACGGCGTCATGTGTGTGTCGCCCGAGGGGAAACTGATCGGGCGCATTGCACTTCCGGAACGCTGTGCAAATCTCTGTTTTGGGGGACCGATGCGCAATCGGCTCTTTATGGCTTCTTGCCAGTCGCTCTATGCCTTGTATGTGAACACGCAAGGTGCCGTCGGAGGCTGAATCTCCGTTCTGCCGTACTCAATCGCTCCCCTTCACTTCAGCATGAATTCGTGGTGGCGGACTCTTTTTGCCGCTTCAAGGCGATGCCCCCGATACCGGGGACTTTGCCTGCATAAACGCAGTCAGAAAGAGTATAAATTTTTGGAGGCAATGATGTCTGGGAAATATCGATACGTAGTCGCCGGCTTACTATTTTCGGCCGGTATGATCAACTATATGGATCGCGCAGCGCTGGGTGTCGTTGCCCCGATTATTAGCAAAGAGCTGGACATTTCCCCGTCGGAACTCGGCATTGTCTTTAGCAGCTTCTTTTTTGGTTATTCCATCTTTGCCTTTGTCGGCGGGCATCTTGCCGACCGCTATGGGCCCAAACGCGTCTTTTCCTGGGCGATGGGCGGCTGGTCACTGGTGTGTGGACTCACCGCCAGCGTGACCGGCTTCACGACCCTGCTGCTGACGCGTGCGTTATTTGGTTTCGGGGAAGGGCCGATGAATTCGACCACCAACCGGACCATTACCAATTGGTTCCCGCGTAGTGAAACCGGCCGGATGATCGGCTTCTCCTTCTCGGGGCAAACGCTCGGCAGTGCCATCGCCGGCCCGATTGTGGGACTGGTGGCAATCGCTTTCGGGTGGCGTATTTCCTTTGTCGTGATTGCGCTGATTGGCTTGATCTGGATCGTATTCTGGCGCCTTTTCGTTACCGATAGCCCGGCACAGAACCGCCGTGTGGGCGCGGATGAATTGCGTCTGATCGAAGAGAGCCGCAGTGCCGCGCACCCAGCCGATGACGGCGACCGCGGAACGACGCTGCGCGAGCATCTGTTCAAGCCCAGCGTACTGGCGCTGGGCACCGGCTTGTTTGCCGTGAACTACACGCTGTTCATTTTCGTATCGTGGCTGCCGAGCTATTTCACCAATGCCCTGCACCTCGACCTGAAACAGATGAGCATGCTGAGCACGATTCCCTGGGCGTGCGGCGCAATCGGCTATTTCGGCGGCGGCCTCGTGGGCGATTTCATCTACAAGCGCATGAAGAATCCGCTGAATGCACGCAAGCTCTCTGCGGTCGTGCCGCTCGCCTTGTCCGCAGTCGCCATGCTCGTAGTGAGTTTCGCTACTCAGACAGCGACGGCAGTGGCTCTGGTTGCGGCTGCAGTGCTATTCCTGACCGCCGCCTCGCAGTCTTGCTGGGCCCTGATGCACGAACTCGTTCCGGGGAAGCATCTGGGCGGCGTCAGTGGCTTTGTGCACCTCATGGGCAATATCTCCGGCATCATCGGCCCCACCGTAACCGGCTTCGCGGTTCAGTACTTCGGCGGCTACGGCAGCGCATTCGCGCTTGGCGCAACGATCGACCTGGTGGGCGTACTGGCCATGGTGTTCGTGATCAATGGCCGGGCCACACAGAGCCAACCGGCGGTGAGCAGGTCCGCTGCATAGCCGGCGTTCAGCGCTGCCTCAGCAAGGATGGCGGCTGTCCATCCTTCCCTTCAGAAGTGCCTGCTTGCGGAAGCAGGCCGACCACACGCCATTAAGGAGTTGTACATGAAGCGGGTTTTGATTACCGGCGCTGCCGGTCACATCGGCCGTGCGCTGCGCAAAGGGTTGCAAGGGCATTACGAGCTGATACGGCTTGCCGATGTCGCATCCCAGGCGCCTGCTGCTGCCGGCGAAGAAGTCGTGACGGCTGACATTACCGACATCGAACAGCTTGCACAAGCGATGCAAGGAATCGATTGTGTCGTTCACCTGGCCGGCATTCCAGATGAGGACACATGGGACCGTATTCGCCGCCTGAACATTGAAGGCTGCTACAACGTGTTCGAGGCGGCCCGCATGGCTGGCGTCAAACGCGTGATTTTTGCCAGCTCGAATCATGCTGTTGGCTTTCATCGCCGCGATCGGATGATCGACGACGAAGTCATGCCGCGACCGGACAGCCGCTATGGCGTGTCCAAGGTCTTTGGCGAAGCGCTTGGCCGTCTCTACGCGGACAAATATGGCCTGTCAGTGGCGTGTCTGCGTATCGGGTCATTCCGTCCAGACGACCAACCCACGGTGGAACGCCACCTTTTCTCATGGATCAGTCATAGAGACATGGTGCAGTTGACGCGCCGGGCGATAGATGCTCCGAAGTACCACTTCCTTATCGCATATGGCGTGTCCGCCAATGCCAGAAATCGTTGGGACAACGCCAACGTACGCTTCCTTGGCTATGCGCCAGAGGATGATGCGGAGCGATACGGAGCTAGCGTCCTGGAATCCGGTGTCCATGAGGATGAGCGCGAAGCTCTGTTCCACGGCGGTTTTGGTTGTCTTGTCGAATTTACGGGACGGCTGGAGGATATCGATTGAACGCGTACTGTTGAGCGAGAATCGCCTCGGCATGGTGTCTTCCTCGAGGCGCTCGCTATCTTTGAACGGGAACTGCGCGCCGCTCCTCCGGGCCATGCCCCGCACTGACTGAGCTGACCGCGCATTGCCTCAGCCGCTAATGCGCAGTCCCGCCGTCACCCCGTTGATGGTGAGGCGGGATTGCAGCGCTGCCCGCCCGCTGCCGCAGCGCAATTCGCGCTCACGCACGATCTCCATACGTCAATACATTCTTAAACAAAAACATAACCTGAATTCGCATTGATTACTAATGTCTATACATCAATAAACATGAATATAATTTAAGCCGGCTTGTAATAAATTATAATAATATCATTGGATATCAACAGCACCTCGACACAGATCTGTCATGTCTTCATCTAATACTAATCGCGCGTCACCCAAGATCGCTTTCCCCAAATTATTCCGACCGCCTTGATCAAAATGGCAGGTCCCCACATTCTGGAGCAGGAATGGCAACGTTCCAATCACCTCGCAGTATTCTTGTTTTAACCGCGGTCGCATCGGCTTGTGTGCTGACGGCATGCGGCGGAGACGGCGGCACCAGCGCTGTCACCAGCACGGCCCCGGGCCAGGGCACGCAGTCCATTGCCGGCGTCGTCGCGACCAGCGGCTTCGTCCCCGGCAGCGCGACCGAGCCCACGCTGAAGCCCGGGTACTATCAGGGCGCCCTGGTCTGCGCTGACGCCAATGAGAACGGCAAGTGTGACAACGCGGAGAATCCGGCTACCACCGACGCGCATGGCGCCTTCAAGCTGAACGTCAGCGGCCCCACTTCGTTGATCGCCGATATTGGTACCTCGGCCGTGAACACGGGGACGGGCGCGGCCGTCACCAGCCGGATGGTGCTGCGCGCCTCGCTGGATCAGGTGAATGAACAGATCGGCGGGGGTGTCGTGATCAGCCCGTTGTCGAGCGAGGTGGAGCGCCTCGTCGAGGCGAACGACACGAGCTATGCTGTTGAGAAGGCCAACCTGGCCCAGCGCCTCGGCGTCAGCATCGATGCGGTGCTGGCGGACATCGGCTCGGCGTCGGGGACGGCGCAGTCGGCGCTGCTGACTGAAGCCAACCAGCTCGTCAACCGCTTTACGTACGCGACGAAGAAGTTCGATCGGGGTGATCTCTATCCGGATGCGCTGGCCGTTGCGGGCGGCGACCCCGAACTGACCGGAATGGGCAATGTGACGGCAGCCACGGCAACGACCGCGGACACGCGCAAGCCGATCACGTTCCTGCAGGCGCAACAGGCCGCCTTCAACCTCGAGGGCATCCCGCGTTACGACAGCATCTTCATAGTGATGCTGGAAAACAAAGGCACGCGGACGATCCTCAATTCGCCAAACGCGCCGCACATCAATGCATTCCTGACGTCCGGAAACCGGTTCACCAGCTACTTCGCGACCGGCAACCCGAGCGAGCCGAACTACACGGCGCTCGGCGGCGCCGATGACTGGGGCATCACGGACGACAACCAGTGGAACTGCAACGCGACCGGCGCGAACGCACCGCAGGACACGCCAATGCCGGACAACACGCAGCCAGGCCTCGCCAAGTCGCCGTTCAATGCCACCTGCACCTCGACGCCGAACGTGAACCACAACATCGTCGGCCACCCGAACCTGTTCAACGCGATCGCGGCTGCCGGCATGACGTGGCGCACCTATAGCGAATCGATGAACCCGGGCCAGGACTTCCGCACCGACAGCGTCGCGGACAGCGCGGTCACCGCGCCCGACAATGTCTATCCCCCCGGCACGCTCAACGGCAACACCGCGCAGATCGGCAGTTCGACGGCTGTGCTGCCGATGCCGGCGGGCTTGTACAAGACCAAGCACCATCCGGGCATGGCGTACCAGAACGTGCGCAGCGCACCGGAGTGGAAGTACAGCAACCGCACGCTCGGCGGTGGGCAGTGGGACGCTGCGCTGAAGAACAGCACCGACTACACGATCCCGAGCAACTATGTGATCGACCAGCTCGGTGCAGACCTGCAAAGCGGCAACGTCGGCAACCTGAACTTCGTGATACCAGACCAGTGCGACGACATGCACGGCATCACGGTGAAGACAGCTGACGGCGCGGTCACGGCGAGCGACTGCAGCGGCAGCGCGATCATTACCCGTGGCGACAACTACGTGCAGAAGCTCGTGACCAGGATCCAGGCGTCGCCGCTTTGGGAAAACCGCCAGAAGAAGGTCGCCATCGTGCTGATGTTCGACGAAGGCACGGCAACCTCCGGTTTCAATTCATGCTGTGGCTGGAATCCTTCAAACGGGACGCTGGCCAAGCCGTTGACGCCGAATGCGGACGGCACCTTCTCGGTCGATTCGTCGATTACCAACTACACGCTTGGCAATCGCGGCCACGGCGAGTCGGTCTATGCCGTGTTGACCAACCAGCCGGACGCGCCCAAGGGCATTGCCGACAGCGACGCCTACAGTCACTTTTCCTTCGTGCGCACGCTGCAGGACATGTTCCAGATCGCCGATCCGCAGGTCGATGGCTCGTACATGAACCGCTCGAAGTACACCGAGAAGTTCATTGCGCGGAACATCCTGAACTTGCCGGAGTACGCGGGTAGCGCCGATACGCATTTCGACTCCGTCCGTCCGATGAACCATGCGTACGCGATCCCGGCGACCTATACCGCCAAGCAGTCTTCCGACGTGACCACGACCGCGCAAGTAGGCCCGGACAGCAATCAGACCAACGTCTGGGCGATCAAGTAAGGCGCAGCGCCCCCGCGGATGCGGCACGGCGGCAGTAACTGCCGTGCCACAGGATCGGCCCGTGGGGAAGCGGCGGCGGCAGGCAGAGCCAGCCGCCGCCGTTATTCGTGTTCCAGCACTCCACCTTCGCAAGAGGAAATCACCATGCGCAAGCTCTTGGCTGTTGCCATGTGCATGCTTTCGCTGACACTGGCCGCCTGCGGCGGCGGCGATGCGGGCAGCGCATCAGCCGGTAGCAACGACCCGACGACCGCCTCTGGCGGTTCCGGAAGCGGCCGCCCGGACTCGCCGGCACTGAGCCTTGCAGCCCAGCTTGGCAAAAAACTTTTTTTCGACCGTACGTTGTCGGGTTCCGGCAAGATGTCGTGCGCGACGTGTCACGACCCGAACTACGCATACGGCCCGCCTAACAGTCTCGCCGTCCAGCTCGGCGGACCCGGCCTGACGTCGCCCGGAGTGCGCGCGGCACCGTCGTTGCGTTACAAGGACAACACGCCACCGTACTCCGATCTGCTTGACAATCCGGATGGCATCAGCGTGCCCGGGCCGGGCGGCGGCTTGACGTGGGATGGCCGTGCGGCCACGCTCGCCGACCAGGCAAAGCTGCCTCTGCTCGATCCCGTCGAGATGGACAATGCTTCTCCCGCCGACGTGGTCACGAAGGTGAAGGCGGCCTCGTACGCGCCGCTCTATCTGCAGGCGTATGGCGACAATGGCTTCAGCGACACGAACACCGCGTTCAGCAACATCGTCGCTGCGCTGCAGGCGTATCAGTTGGAGGACCCGAGTTTCCACCCATACAGTAGCAAGTTCGACTTGTGGGCAGGCAACAAGACCGGTGGGCAACTGACGGCTGCCGAGCTGCGTGGCCTTGCCGTGTTCACCGACGCGAACCGGGGCAACTGTGCCTCGTGCCACTACCAGGGTGTGGGTTTCAACGGCAGCAGCGCACTGTTCACCGATTTCTCGTATGAGGCGATCGGCGTTCCGCGCAACCTGGAGATTCCGGCGAACGCCTCGGCGACCTATTTCGACATGGGTGTCTGCGGTCCGCTCCGGACCGACCACCTGCCTGCCTCCCCCGGCGCGCCCAATGCGTTCTGCGGCATGTTCAAGGCGCCGACGGTGCGTAATTCGGCGACGCGCCAGGCGTTCTTCCACAACGGTGTGATCCATTCGCTGACGCAGCTGGTACGCTTCTACAACACGCGAGACACCAATCCGGAACTCTGGTATCCGACCATCGGCGGTTCCCCGAAAGCCGTGCCAGATGCCAGCTTCCCGACCTATGGGCTGATCACGACCCAGTACGTCGGCGGCACCGTCCAGAAATACAACGACCTGCCAGCAGCCTACGTCGGCAACATCGACCCGCAGATGCCGCTCGACGGGCGCGCCCCCGGTTCGCCGACGCCAATGTCCGAACAGGACGTCCAGGACCTCGTGTGCTTTCTCGGCACGCTGACCGACGGGTACAAGCCGCCGGCCAACCCACCGGCCAGTGGCGCCTGTGTGAATTGACGCAATCCTCGGCGCCTCGCTGGCAACGCACAGGCCCGCACTCCGGGCGGGGCGGCGTGGTGCCGCTCCTGCAATCCCGATCAACTGAATGGACCCTCTTCATGATGCACTGCTTGACCAGGAAACAGAACATGGCGCGCGCGCTGTGCATGCTGGGCTTTGCCGCGGCACTGGCCGGATGCAACAAGGCGAAGCCAGCTGAGCATGCGGCAAAGGCCGATCATGCAACCTTTGCCGCCGCACTGAACAGCTATCTCTCGCACAAGGGCAACCTGTGCCTGGCGAAGTACGACTGGCCGGTAAACGTCGAGTACAAGGATGGCCCGATCACCGAGCGCGACGCGGTACAAATGCCAGTGCTCGAAAAGCTCGGCGTGGTCACCGCGAAGGACGCGATGGTCGAGGTCAAGAACGGGGACGGCACGGTGCAGAAGAAGGTGCGGCAGTACTCTCTCTCGTCGGAGGGCTCGAAATTCTATCTGCGCCAGCCGGTCCAGGTTCCCACCCCCGACGGCGGGAAGGTCACTCATCCGGGCGACTTATGCGTGGCGAAGCTGACGCTCGACAAGGTGATCGGCTGGGAACCGCCGCAAACGTTCGATGGTAAGACCCAGACGGCGGTGATGTTCACCTACAAGCTCGATGCCGCGCCGTGGATGCGAATGCCGGAAGCACTGCGCGCATTCCCGATGGCCGCGCGCGTGATCGAGGGGGCCGGGACGATGCAGTTGCGCGAAGGCTTCCGCCTGACGACGGATGGCTGGGTCCCGAACGACGATCTCAGCTGAGCAGAGACTGCCCGCCATGTCAGAGACCATGCTCGCCATCATCAACTTCCCTTCCGCGCTGCGCGACTGGATCACGCAGGGGCTGCAGCGCGGCGGCGCGCCCGACAAAATGGTGCAGGTCTTGGCCTCGCAGGGCTACGATCCGCTGGTCGCGCGCGAGCTGGTGACTGCCTTCGAGCGCGCGTACCGCGAGGGCGCGCCCTTGCCGCGGGACAGCATCACGGTGTCCCGCGGCAAGCCGGCGGCTCCCGGCGTGCGCCTGGCGCGACTGGGAGGCACGCTGCTCGGCGCCGCCGATCGCGAGGTGCGCGTGCTGTCGCGCATGGACAAGCCGGCGGTCGCGGTGCTCGAAGGCGTGCTGAGCCATGACGAATGCGACGCGCTGGTCGCGATGGCGCAGCCGCGGCTGGCACCCTCAACTACCGTCGATCCTTCGACGGGTTTTACGGTGGTTAGCGACGAGCGCACCAGCCACGGCATGTTCTTCCGGCCGCAGGAAAACGCGCTGGTGGCGCGCCTCGACCAGCGCATCTCCGCGCTGATGCGGTTGCCGGTGGAGAACGGCGAAGGCTTGCAGGTGCTGCGCTATGGCGTGGGTGCGCAAAGCACGCCGCACTACGATTTCCTGATGCCGACCAACGCGGCCAACCAGGCTTCGCTGGCGCGCAGCGGGCAACGGGTCAGCACGCTGGTCGTGTATCTCAACGATGTCGACGCCGGCGGCGAGACCACGTTTCCCGAGATCGGCTTCGCGGTTTCGCCGCGCAAGGGCAATGCGGTGTATTTTGAGTACTGCGATGCGGCCGGCCAACTCGACGGCAGGACACTGCACGCGGGGGCGCCAGTGCAGGCCGGCGAGAAATGGGTCGTCACTAAATGGATGCGGCAGCGGCGCTTCGTGCCCGCCGGCGGAAAGGATCGTGTGTCCAGTTAGTGGCCGAGATAGAGCGCACTTGCAGGATGGCGATCAACAAGCTCAGCGCAAGCATGATCGAACAACGGCAGCAGTGCCTTGGTCGCCTTGTCCGCTTCTTTGATGGCCCCTGCCTGCTCGCGCAGGCACAGGCCGACGCCCGGTGCTGTCCGGCCCGTTTTCAACGTCTTCGGGATGCCCGCAAATCGGTGGTATGCTTTCGCGCACGCCACGCGTCTCGCTCTGCCGCCCGCCAAAGCGATGCCCATTTCGATGTCAGTCCGATGCGCCGCTCGACGCCCTTGCCAGGCCCTTCTTCAGCTCCCCAAGCAGACTCCGGCTTTCCGGGCTCTCCGCCAGCGGCACAGGAGCGCCAGGGCAGCGCGGCAATAACCGGCGAATCGTCCCGTTCGCAACGTGCTTACTTCAGCCTGCGGGACGACATCTTTGCGTTCCGGCTGTTGCCTGGCGACCGCTTTTCCGAGAACGATGTCGCGGAGCGGTTCGGCATCTCCCGCACGCCGGTACGTGAGGCGCTGCTGCGCTTGCAGTCCGAAGGACTGGTGCGCGGGCACTTCCGCAACGGCTGGGAGGTGGTGCCGATCGACCTGGCGCGCTTCGAGGCACTTTATGACCTGCGCACCCAGTTGGAAACCCATGCCGCCTTGCGGCTGTGCCAGCAGCCGGCCTTGCCGCGGGTGGACCGCTCGTGCCTGGCGTTGCTGGCAGCCACCTGGCAAGTCCCGCCTGCCGAACGCCTGACCGACGGCAACCAGGTTGCCGACCTGGACGAGGCGTTCCACCGGACCATCGTCTGTGCTGCGGGCAACCCGGAGGCAGCCGCGGTGCATCAACAGGTGACGGACCGCATCCGGATCATCCGGCGGCTCGATTTCGCCTACGGCGAGCGCATCGCCCTCACGTATGAGGAGCACGCTAATATCCTGGCTGCGCTGGTGGCATGTGACGGCGCGCGCGCGGTCGAGTTGTTGACCGGCCATATCGAAGAAGGGCGCGTCGAGGTCAGCCGCCTGACCACCGAACGGCTGGAACAAGCCCGCACCAACCTCGAGCGCCCGCTCTCCACCGACGCACCGCCGCGTCGCAGGCGCTTCGGGTAAGCCCTGATATGGTGCCGTCGGCGCCATAATCTTTCCCACTTCCGTTACCTTCCCCAGCCGGGGACAATTCCCCGCCATCGCCAGCAACGCCTTGACCGGCGCGGCATTGGCTGCCGCCATACCTGTGGCGAGGCATGGCGTGGCACAGGCCTTGCTTTTTGTTCCGTGAATTTTATGTATACATAATTTACGGGGCACATTGTGATAGTTCATCGGAACCCGATACGCGGCAGCCGTGGCATGGCGGTGGCGCCGCACGCCCTGGCTTCCCAGAGTGCGCTGGCGATCCTGCGCGAAGGCGGAAACGCCGTCGAAGCCATGATCGCGGCGGCCGCCACGATCGCGGTTGCCTATCCCCATATGAACAGCATCGGTGGCGACAGCTTCTGGCTGATCGCGCGGCCGAACGAGGCGCCCCGGGGCCTGGAAGCGTGCGGCGCGGCCGCAGGGGCTGCCAGCATCGAGCGCTACCGTGAAGCGGGCCTCGCGACGATCCCGTTCCGAGGGGGGATGGCAGCCAACACCGTGGCCGGTACGGTGTCAGGCTGGCATGCCGCACGCACCTGGTCGCGCGAGGCGCTGGGCGGGCGCATGCCGCTGTCGCGGCTGCTTGCCGACGCCATCGGCTATGCCCGCCACGGCGTTCCGGTCACGCATAGCCAGGCGGCCTGCGTTGCAGCGAGGGCCCATGAGCTCTCTGGAATAACCGGGTTTGCCGAGACCTTCCTGGCGGGCGGCGTGCCGCCGCTTGCCGGTGCGCGTTTTTGCCAGCCGCGTCTGGCTGCCACGCTGGAGCAACTGGCGGAAGCGGGGCTGGACGATTTCTACCGGGGCGACCTTTCCCGCAGCATTGCGCAGGAACTGGCCGCCGTCGGCAGTCCGCTCAGCCTGCAGGACCTCGCCGAACACCGCGCGGTATGGAAGGCGCCGCTGGTGCTGGCGCACTCGCGCGGCCGCGTCTATAACATGCCACCGCCCACCCAGGGGCTGGTATCGCTGCAGATCCTGGGCCAACTTGACCGCCTGCTCGATCTGCTGCCAGCCAGTGCCATGGCATCGACCGGCGCGCCCTACGTCCATGCCTGCGTCGAGGCAACCAAGCAGGCCTTTCTGGCCCGCGACCGCCATATCACCGATCCCGCGTACATGGACGTGGATCCACGCGAGCTGCTTGCGCCGGCCTGGCTCGATGCCGCCGCCGCGCGGGTCCGGCCCGGCCAGGCGTTGCCGTGGGGGGAGGGCATGGGCCCGGCGGATACGGTCTGGATGGGTGTGATCGACGCCGAGGGCGTGGCGGTCAGCTTTATCCAGAGCATCTATCACGAGTTCGGCAGCGGCGTCGTGCTGCCTGCCTCCGGCATCAACTGGCAGAACCGCGGCTGCAGCTTCTCTCTGGACCCCGCCGCGCGCAACCCGCTGATGCCGGGGCGCAAACCGTTCCACACGCTGAACCCGGCCCTGGCGCGCCTGGCCGACGGCCGCACGCTGGTCTACGGAAACATGGGCGGCGACGGCCAGCCCCAATCGCAGAGCGCGGTGTTCTCGCGCATCGTGCATTTCGGTATGAACCCGCAGGCCGCGATCGACGCACCCCGCTGGCTGCTGGGCCGCACCTGGGGCCAGACCAGCGACACCCTCAAGCTCGAGTCGCGCTTTCCGCAGGCGACCTGCGATGCCTTGCGCGCGCTCGGCCACGAGATCGAGCTCTTGCAGCCGTACGACGAAACCATGGGCCATGCCGGCGCCATCGTGCTGCACCCCAACGGGCTCTATGAAGGTGGCTTCGATCCCCGCAGCGACGGCGCCGTGGCCGCCTGGTAATCCGCGCCGGAATGCCGCTTGCCAATGCGCCTCGGGCGGCAGATCCCGGTCTTCTACGCAGTTCCCGTTGTCCGATCCCCCGAAGCTGGTTTGAAGGAGTAGTCCGATGAATACCGTTGCAGAGAACGCATCAGCAGGTACCGCCGTAGCCTTGCCGGCGGCCCGCGAGCGCTGGATACAGCTCGCGCTTGGCATGCTGTGCATGATGGCGATTTCCAGCCCGCAGTATGTCTGGACGCTGTTCACGAAACCGCTTGCCGCCAAGCTGGGGGTTCCACTGTCTGAGTTGCAGGTCACGTTCTCGCTGCTGATCGTGCTGCAGACCTTTTTTTCGCCGTTCCAGGGGGCGCTGATCGAACGCTTCGGGCCACGCCGGCTGATTGCGCTTGGCACGGTGCTGTCGGGTTTGAGCTGGGTGCTGGCGGCGCAGGTGCAGGGTGTCGGCCTGCTGTACCTGAGCTATGGCGTGGTGGGTGGACTGGGCACGGGCATTGTCTATGTCGGGGTGGTCGGGCAGATGGTGCGCTGGTTCCCCGATCGGCGCGGGCTTGCCGTCGGCATGGTCGCCGCGGGATACGGCATGGGCGCCATTGTCACCACCTTCCCGATCGCATCGGCCCTGGCCGGCAAGGGACTGGAAACCACCTTGTGGCAGTTCGGGCTGCTGTTCGCCGTGATCGGGTTCTTCGCTTCCCAGGGACTGCGTTCGCCGCATGGCGCGGTGGTGCCGGTACACCTTGCAACCCACGCCCCGGCGAAGGCCGTCCCCGATGTGCCGACACGCCAGATGCTGCGCACGCCGCTGTTCTGGCTGCTCTTCGCCATGATGACGATGATGTCCACGTCCGGGCTGATGGTGACCTCGCAGATGGCCACGTTCGCCAAGGACTTCGGCGTCGCTGGCGTGACCGTGCTGGGCATGGCCGCGCTGCCGCTCGCGCTGACGCTCGACCGGTTCACCAATGGCCTGACGCGCCCATTGTTCGGCTGGGTATCCGACCGCTGGGGCCGCGAGAACACCATGTGCTTCGCCTTCGCGCTGGAGGGCGTGGCGATGGCGCTGTGGCTGCTGACCCGCGAGAATGCGGTGCTGTTCGTGCTGCTGTCCGGCGTCGTGTTCCTCGGCTGGGGCGAGATCTTCTCGCTCTTTCCCTCCACGCTGACCGATACGTTCGGCACGCGCTATGCCACGACTAATTACGGCTGGCTCTACATCTCCCAGGGCATCGGTTCGATCCTGGGCGGGCCGCTCGCTGCCCTGATGCACGAAAGGCTCGGCAGTTGGATGCCGGTATTCGGTGTCGCCATTACCCTTGACGTTGCGACAGCACTACTGGCGATCGCTGTTCTCAAGCCGGCACGGCGACGTTATCTCAGATAACAGCTGGCTGGCGACCCTGATTTCTCTGTCATAACGATCAAAAATTTTCGCCGTACAAGTCTCGATTGGTGGACTGTATATTATTTGTTCAGAACAATATAACCTTATCTATGCGCTCAAATAGACATTATTTTTCGATACGATGCGCGGCAAGTGCGATGACGTTGCTGTCTGGAATCCTGCCATTCACAGCATATTCTTCCGAAAAATCCTTCAACATAATGGAGTCCTCCGTCGCTGACATTCATCAAGCGATGAAGAACAGACGTTTGAGCTGCCATGAGCTGGTCAAGCAATATCTGGACCGGATTCAGGCGTATGACAAGCAGGGTCCGGCATTGAATGCCATGCTATACATAAATCTAGATGCGCTTGCCCAGGCGGATGAAATGGATCGCGAATTCCGCCGCAGCGGAAAATTGAAACCACTCCAGTGCATTCCAACGGTGCTGAAGGATAATTACAATACTGCCGACATGCCGACGACCGCAGGCTCGGCTTCGCTGGCTGGTTCGCGGCCCACCGAAGACGCATTCGTCGTGGGCCGGCTAAAGAGAAGTGGTGCCGTGATTCTCGGCAAGACCAATCTTCAGGAATTCGCGCTGGGCGGGGTTACGGTCAGTTCGTTGGGCGGGCAGACGAAGAATCCCTACGACCTCAAGTTGACACCGGGCGGATCGAGCGGCGGCACCGGGGCGGCACTGGCTGCCAATTTCGCCACCATCGGAACCGGCTCGGATACGGCAAATTCGCTGCGTTCCCCGGCTTCCAACAATAGCCTCGTGTCTATTCGGCCTACGCTTGGATTGGTCAGCCGCTCGGGTATTGTGCCGGTTTCCTTCACGCAGGACGAGGCAGGGCCGATCACGCGTTCGGTGGCTGATGCCGCCCGCATGCTGGACGTCATGGCGGGGTACGATCAAACGGATCCGGTGACCGCAATGAGTTGGGGCCATATCCCCGGGACCTATACGGCCTACCTGGATAAAAACGGGCTAAAAGGCGTGCGGATCGGTGTGATGCAATCCCTGTTCGGGACAGGGCCGGATCATGAGGAAGTCAATCGCGTCATGGCGCATGCGATTGATATTCTGAAGAAAAATGGAGCGGTCGTTGTACCAATCTCGACTCCCGAACTGGATACCGACAAGCTGAACAGCCAACTTGATGTTCAGAAATACGAATACAAGAGCGTCATGAACCGGTACCTGGCGGCGGTCGGAAACAATGCTCCCGCACATTCTCTGGACGACATCGTCGCCAGCGGGAAAACGCATCCGAGCCTGAGTAAATTCCTGCAGTCCGCCAAAGGCATCGAGAATGGCCTGAATGAGCCTGATTACAAGGACCGGCTGGTAAAGATCGACGCGCTCAAGATCCGGGTGGTGAACGTGATGGCGGAGAACCACCTCGATGCCATGATCTATCCGCATCAGAAGCGCCTGCCCGTGCCGATTGGAGAGTATGACCAAAGAGAACGCAACGGCATTCTGGCTTCACTGACCGGATTCCCGGCCGTTGTGGTTCCTGCCGGATTCTCTTCTCCCACCGAGGAGGCCCCGCGCGGCGTGCCTGTCGGCCTGGAGTTTCTCGGTCGCCCGTGGAGCGAACCTCAACTCATCCGATACGCGTATGGTTTCGAGCAGGCGGCCCTCGCGCGCAAGATGCCTGCTTCCACCCCGGGGCTTAGCGCGCAACGACTAAGAACCCATTTTTAAAGCGATGGCCCGCTCTGCTGCGCGGCCTGTCCCATGCCAACGGTGCTTGCTCCCCGATCCGAAGCCCTTGAAGCTGGACTGGATAAACGAAACCATCATGCCGTTGTGATCTGCGGTGGACAGGTAGAGCCACTTCGTTCGGATGGCCATTACGCAGATTGAAGCCCCAGCCGCGCCTTCGAGATACTGTCGCTCAAACGCTATTGAGCTTCCCGAGCCCATGCCCATGCCTGTGCCCGGCGTTCGCGAAGAAACGACTATAAAGGGGAACGGCAGCGCCGAGATGACCGATAACCCATTGGTGCGAGCTCGCAGCGATTGGCCTCGCTGCTGGGTGAGCCCGTTATTGAGCCTGGTCCGGGAATCGTCGGCGACAGTGGTGAGCGCAGCGATGCGCATCCCGTTTGAGAGATCGAGTCGAAATCGACGCTTCCCATGGCGCTGCCGTTCACTGACGATCTTGGAGCAAGCCATGGCCATGCGCAAGCGAGAAGACGAGGTATTTCCCAACGCGGCGGGGATCGATGTCGGCGCATCGAGCCACTGGGTCGCCGTGCCCCGCCATGCGACTGACGACCCGGTGCGCGAATTCGGCGCGATGACTGACGACCTCAACGCCATGGCCGACTGGCTGATTGCATGTGGCGTCGACACGGTGGCGCTGGAATCCACCGGGGTGTACTGGATCCCGGTGTACGAAGTGCTGGAGCAGCGCGGGCTGAAGGTCTGGCTGGTCGATGCACGGCAGATGAAGTACATGCCCGGACGCAAGAGCGACGTGCAGGACTGCCAATGGCTGCAAAGGCTGATGAGCCTGGGGTTGCTGCGCGCGGCCTGGCGCCCCGACAGCGAGGTGTGTGTGGTGCGCGCAGTGGCCCGCCAGCGCGAAGTGCTGCTCACCGAGCAGGCCAGTTGGGTGCAGCGCATACAAAAGGCACTGGTGCAGATGAACATCCAGCTCACCGAGGTGCTCACCGATGTGATGGGTATGACCGGACAGGCCATCATCCGCGCCATCGTGGCCGGCGAGCGCGATCCAAAGGTACTGGCGCGCCACCGTCACAGCCGCGTCAAGGCCAGCGCCGAGGAAGTCACCCGGGCGCTGACGGGTAACTGGCGCGAAGAGCATCTGTTTGTACTCGCCCAGGCGCTGGCCATGTACGACCACATTGCACGGCATCTGGCCGAGTGCGAGACGAAGCTGCAGGCCTTGCTGGGCAAGTTGGGCCAGTGCCAGATCGACTTGGGCAAAGTCCCCCGAGCCGGCAGCAAGCTGCGTGCCGAATTCGATGTCCGCCAGGTCATGACCAACTGGGCGGGCGTGGACCTCACGCGCATCAATGGACTGGGCGCGACTGCCGTGCTGAAGATCCTCTCGGAGATCGGCACGGACCTCAGCCGCTTCGCCAATGTCAAGCATTTCTGTTCGTGGCTAGGCCTGTGCCCCGGCACCAAGATCAGCGGCGGCAAGGTGCTGGCCTCGGGCACCAAGCGCTCGGCGAACCGGGCGCGCCAGGCATTGAAGATGGCCGCCATGAGTCTGTCGCACAGCGACTCGGCGCTCGGCGCGTTCTATCGCCGGCTGTGCGCCCGCATGGACAAACCGCGCGCGAATACCGCTGTCGCCCATAAACTCGCGCGGATGGTGTACTTCATGCTCACGCGTGGCGAAGCCTTCGTCGACCAGGGCCAGCAGCACTATGAGGAGCAGCAGCGCCAGCGCAATATTGCCGCCCTCAAACGCCGTGCCGCGGCCCTCGGGTTTCAGGTCAATCCGATAGAGGTGGCCGCATGAACACAGCCACCTTCACTTCTGTTTCTTGAGAGCTTGAAGTGCAGAGCCTTGCGGCCGGGTCCCCGATGCATGTCCGCTGCATTCAGTTCAGGTGCACGTTTGCGGCTTCTACGACTTTGCCCCACTTTGCTACGTCGTTTTGCATCATTGCCGCCAGCTGCTTCGATGTGCCACCCTCCAAGATGACGCCCTGACTTGCCAACCGCGCAACCAAGTCCGGAGATGCAACGGCCTTTTGCACCTGCGCGTTGAGCAGCTCCACGATCTCCTTGGGTGTGCCGGCCGGCGCAAGTAGCGCGAACCAGTTCTTGACTTCGAATCCGGGCAGCCCGGCTTCGGTCAGCGTCGGGATATCCGGACTCGCGGGCAAGCGCTCGGTCCCGACAACCCCCAGTGCTTTGAGCTTGCCGGTTTTCACCAGCGGCATGGACGACGGAACGCTGTCGAAGAACACCGAGACATTGCCGGCAAGCAGATCGGGCATGACGTTATTGCTGCCCTTATAAGGGACATGCAGTATGTCGACACCCGTGGACATCTTGAACATTTCCAGTTCAAGGTGCGACAGCGTGCCGTTTCCCTGCGAAGCGGCGCTTAACTGGCCGGGCCTGGCTTTGGCCAGCGCGACCAGTTCCTTAACCGAATTCGCCGGGACCGAAGGGTTCACGACCAGCATATGGGGTACATGGCCTACCAGCGATATCGGCGTGAAACTCTTCAGGATATCGAAGCTGAGTTTGCTGTAGAGGTTAGATGCGATGGCAAGCGAACCGGACGCCAGTAGCAGAGTGTAGCCATCGTGCGCCGCCTTGGCGACGAGGTCTGCGCCAATGGTGCTGCCTGCACCAGGCCGGTTCTCCACCGTCACTGGCTTGCCGAGTCCTTCGGACAACTTCTGGGCAATCGCTCTGCCCAAGACATCCGTTGCACCGGCCGGCGGAAATGGCACCACCAGTCTGATCGGCCTGGATGGATATGCCTGCGCCAGCGCAGTACCAGCACTGAAAGCCAGTACGCAAATGGATAGCGCCAAGGCTGCCCGACGTACAACTACTTTCTTCATCGGACGCTCCCGAAAGCTCAAACTCCACTGAGGCTGCAACCAGTTTGCAGCGGCGGTCTATGACGCAACGTCCGTGCCAGATCCTCTGCGGCTATGCACCCTCATAGAGCGCCGACCACGCTCCCTTCACTGGCGCCGGTGCGATCGGCCACTTCACTGACCGACAAATGGACCATCTCCTCGGGATGGCTGGCGATGCAGTCCACCATACGCTGCCCGGAAGACCCATGCGTGTGTACTGGCTGGTCTCACCAGCCATGGAAGCGCTCCCAGGCTGCCAACTGGCCATCGCCGGAAAGCGCCCGATACTCGGGGAACTGCGCGCCGGTCGCACACGCATGGTTGGTAGTGTGCATGGCGAACCGAAGGCGAGTGGGGGAGCGGTCAGCTCAGCAGGCGGATGTGCGGCGTCCACTCTGTCATGGCGTCCAGCGGGACGACTGGGCGGGGCAGCCGCCGGAAGTCGAAGCGCGACAAGACGGGCGAGGTCAGGCCCGGGGCGTCGACGCTGAAGATCTGTTCGGGGGCGAAGAACTCGTCGAAGGCAGCGCGGAAATGGCCGCGCGATTTCACCACCACCGTGCGTGCCGCTGCGATATCGATGCCGAACATCTCAAGGAACATGGGCTCGTGGCATTGATGGCGGTTGGTGATCACCACGACCTGCACGCCTCCCACTCGCAGCAGGACCGACGGGCCCAGGTTAAAGCTGCATCCGGCCAGTTGCCCCCGGCGTCCAACGCCTTGCAGACCTGGCAGCGTCTGCCGGCGGCTGGGGTAATACATCACCATGGGCGGCCCGGCGACCGCCCATTTCGGCAGCACCACTTCGAGCCGGCCGGCCGCGATCTCGTCGGCAACGCGGCGCTCGAGGCAATACGCGAGCCCGACACCGTTCAGCGCGGCATCGACAAACGTGTCGGATTCGTTCGCACTCATCGATCCAGGCACGTCGAGTTCGAGTGTCTGCCGGCCATTGCCAAGCGCCCACCGATACAGCGAGTTGTCGCCGATGCGCATCCGGATGCACGAGGGGCGCATCAGGTCGTCCGGCTTCCTCGGCCGTCCGTGCCGTGCCAGGTATGCGGGCTTCAATGACTCGTTGAATTCAGCTCAACGATATATGAGCTAGATTGTACGCGTCCCGGGCGGCGGTAAAGCGCAGCCCGACGCTTGCAGCTAAGCACCTATTTGGAGTGATTGAGCATGAATGTCGAAACCACACGTATTGAAGGCATCCCTGTCCCGGTATCGCGCATTGCGCTGGGCACCTGGGCGATAGGCGGCTGGATGTGGGGCGGAACTGACGACAACGCCTCCGTGGCGACGATTCGCAGTGCGCTCGATCATGGCATCAACCTGATCGACACCGCACCGGTATATGGCTTCGGCCATTCAGAGGAAGTGGTTGGCAAGGCGCTGACCGGCATGCGCGAACATGCGGTGATCGCGACCAAGGTCGCGCTCGAATGGGGCGATGGCGGCGTGCGGCGCAACGCCACACCCGCGCGCATCCGGCAGGAAATAGAGGATTCATTGCGCCGCTTGCGCACCGATTACATCGACCTGTACCAAGTGCACTGGCCGGACACGCTGGTGCCGTTCGAAGACACCGCGGCTGAGCTGGAGAAACTTCGCGCCGAAGGCAAGATCCTCGCCATCGGCGTCAGCAATTACTCGCCAAGGCAGATGGACGCAGTCTCGACGGCCACGAAGCTCGCGGCAGTCCAGCCCCCGTACAACCTGTTCGAGCGCGCGATCGAAGCTGACGTACTGCCGTATGCGCGCAAGCATGAGCTTGCCGTGCTGGCTTACGGTGCGCTCTGCCGTGGCCTGCTGTCCGGGCGGATGAACGCGTCCACCTCGTTCGACGGCGATGACCTGCGCAATTCGGACCCCAAGTTCCGGCAGCCCCGTTTCGCACAGTACCTGGCGGCCGTCGATGCGCTCGCAGGTCTTGCTCGCGAGCGCCATGGCAAATCGGTGCTGGCGCTGGCGATCCGCTGGATCCTCGACCAGGGACCGACGATTGCGCTGTGGGGCGCGCGCCGCCCCGACCAGCTACGCGGCATCGGCGACGCATTCGGATGGAAGCTGAGCGCACAGGACATGGCCGACATCGATGCGTTGCTCGCACAACATGTGACCGATGCGGTCGGTCCGGAATTCATGGCGCCGTCGCTGCGGTAGCACGGCCGTTCAATTTCAATATCAGGAGATTCATCATGCAGATCGGATTTATCGGCCTTGGCGCAATGGGTGCTGCCATGGCCATGAACCTTTTCGAATCAGGGTTCAAGGTGCAAGTCTTCAACCGCAATCCCGCACGTACCGAACCCCTGCGCAAGGCGGGGGCCACGGTCGCGGCAAGTCCCGCGCAGGCTGCGGATCAGTCCGACGTCGTCTTTTCGATGGTGGCCGATGACACGGCACTCGTTGCGGTCACGCTTGGCGAGACGGGGATCCTCGCCGGCCTCAAGCCGGGCGCGCTGCATATCTCGCTCAGCACGATCGGCGTGGATACGGCGCAGGATCTCACCGTCCGGCACCGTGTGGCCGGTTCTGGCTTTGTCTCGGCGACTGTGTTCGGCCGGCCCGACGCCGCCGCCGCGCGCAAGCTCTTCATCATGGCCGCAGGCGCTGACGAGCATCTGAAAGTCGCGGTGCCACTGCTGGAACACCTTGGGCAGTCCGTCGGTATCGTCGGCGCAGACCCTTCGCAGGCCAACCTCGTGAAGCTGATCGGCAATTTCATGCTGTCGGTGATCATCGAGACGCTGGGCGAAGCCTGCGCAGTGGCGGGCAAGGCAGGGATCGACCCGGAGCACCTGGTCGGGCTGCTGACGAACGCGAACTTCAACGCGCCGCCGTACAAGATCTATGGCCCGATGATCGCCTCGCAGCGCTTCCAGCCGGCGGGCTTTGCGCTGCCGCTGGGCCAGAAGGACAATCGGCTGATGCTGGCGGCTGCCGAGGCGCTCGGTGTTCCGCTGCCGCTTGCCAGCCTGGTTCGCGATCGCTTTCTCGCCGTGCGCGCACAAGGCATCGGGGCCGAACATGACTGGTCAGCCATGGCGCTTTGCGCGTTGAGCGAAGCCGGGGTGCGCGCGCAGCCAGCGGAGAAGCCCTGACATCGTGCCGGCCGGTACCTGGTCCGCGTGCCGCCGATTACCGATGATGGGTATCGGCGCGCGCGTCCCCTTTCTCGTTCCCAAGATCCACGATCGCCGCAAACGCCTGCTCCAGGTCGGCCAGCAAGTCACCAACCCCCTCCAGACCGATATGCAGCCGGATCATCTGCCCGTGCCCAGACCAGTCAGTGACGCTGCGCGCGCGGCGCATATCGGCCAGCACCGCCAGGCTTTCGAAGCCGCCCCACGAGGCGCCGATGCCGAACAACTGCAGGCTGTCGACGAAGCGCTCCGCCGCCACCGGTGCCGTGCTCCGCAGCGTGAACGAAAGCAGGCCGTTGGTGCCATGGCAGTCGCGCAGCCACAGCGCGTGGTTGGGATCGTCCGGCAGTGCCGGGCAGAACACGCGCGCGACTTCGGGCCGGGCGCGCAGCCAGCTTGCCGCGGCGATGGCGCTTTCCTGGTGTTGCGCGAGCCGTGCGCCAAGGGAGCGGATGCCGCGTTGCACGAGGTAGGCGTCGTCTGGGCTCACCGTCATGCCGAAGGCATCGGCCGTAGCGGAAAGCTCGGCCCACGCGCCTTCGGTGGTACACACCGTGCCCATCATCACGTCGGAATGGCCGCTCAGGTACTTGGTCGCGGCCATCAGTGAGATGTCCGCACCCAGTTCCAGCGGCCGGTACAGCAGTCCCGAGCCCCAGGTGTTGTCGGCGGCGACCAGCGCGCCGTGCGCATGCGCCAGCGCCGCGACGGCGGGCAGGTCACACATTTCATAGGCCAGCGAGCCCGGCGCCTCGACATAGACCAGTCGCGTCTCTGGCCGCAGCTGCGCCGCAAGGTCCGAGCCGTCGGCCGCGTAGAAGTCGGTGGCGATGCCATGCTGCCGCAGGAAGCCGCTGGCCAGGTTGCGCACCGGCTCGTAGACGCAGTCAGGCAGCAGCACGTGCTGGCCGGGACGCACATAGGCCAGGATCACCATCGCCGCGGCACAGAGTCCCGTAGGGAACAGGCGCGTACGGTAACCGCCTTCGAGCAGCGTCACCATGTCTTCCAGCGCGAAGTTGGTCGGGTTGCCGCGCGCGCCGTAGGTGAAGAGGCGGTCATGGTCGCGGCGGGCGCGCATTTCGCGTTGCTGCGCCACGGACTCGAACAGCACGGTGCTGGCGCGCACGACAGGCGGATTGACTGGCTGGCCGCCGGGCACGTTGGACATGCGGCCGGCGTGCGCCAGCCGGGTGGGGAGCGAATGCGTCATGGCTGGCGTGTCCCGGTAGCTCAGTCGACGTGGGCGCCGGACAGCCTCACGATTTGCGACCACCGCGCGATGTCCTGCTTCAGCTGCTGGGCAAAGGCCTCGGGGCTGCTGGCGATGACATCGCTGCCGCCGTCGTTGATCAGCTTCACGACCTCGGGCATCTGCAGCACCTGCACCATGGCGCGGTTCAGCAGCGCCACGCGTTCCGGCGCGGTGCCGGCGGGCACGAAGAAGCCATACCAGTCCTCGAAGCGCGCATTGCGGTAGCCGAGTTCTTCCAGCGTGGGCACCTTGGCAAACACACCCAGCCGGCGCGGGCTGGTCACCGCCAGCACGCGCATGCGGCCGGCCTGGACAAAGCCCGCCACGGACGAGGTCGACGTGACCAGCACGTCGACCTGGCCGCCGAGCAAGTCATTGATCGCCGGCCCGGCGCCCTTGTACGGCACGTGCTGCAGCGACACGCCGCTGTCCTTGTCGAGCACCACGCCCACCAGGTGCGACAACGTACCGTTGCCGGGCGTGGCGTAGGTGATCTTCTGCGGCTGGGCCCTGGCCTGCGTGGCGAGTTCGGCAAAGGTCTTCCACGGCGCATCGGCGGCGACGACGATGGCCAGCGGCGCGGCATTGATCTGCGTGACCGGCACGAACTGCCTGACGGGGTCGAAGCCCGGCGCGCGGTACAGCGTCGGGTTGACCGCCATCACCGATACCTGCGAGGTCAGCACCGTGTAGCCGTCGGCCTTGGCCTCGGCCACATAGCGCGTGCCGATATTGCCGCCGGCGCCGCCGCGGTTGTCCGTCACCGCGCTCTGTCCGAGCACCTGCGACAGCCGCGTGGCAACGATGCGCGTGACCGCGTCGTTGCCGCCCCCGGCCGGGAACGGCGAGACGATCCGCAACGGCTGCGACGGAAAGCCGCCCACCGGCGCCACCGGCTGTTGCGCGGAAGCCGCCGGGCCGGCGCCGAGCAGGGTAAGCGAGAGCAATGCGGACAGGAACTGCGGAATGCGTGACATGGGGGCGACCTCGTTCTTGTATGGGACAGGGGAGAAGGAACCAATCAGGCGGCGGGCGGGAAGCGGAACGTCGCCAGCTCCTGGGCATCGAGCTGGCCGACCAGGTTGGTTTCCCAGGCCAGGTATTGCCGTGCCGCCGCCTTGTTGCCGTCATGGCGGTCGTGCACGAAGAAAAGGAAGTCGATGCAGCGCGCGTCGGGCAGCGCGTGCGCGCCCTCGGCAAGCGGATAGCCGGCGCGCTGCCAGGCCGCGAGGCCGCCGCGCAAACGGCGGACGTCGGCAAAGCCCAGCGCGCGCAGGTCGGCAAGGGCGAGTTCGGCAGGATCGTCGGCGTCGGCGGCGCCGATCAGCACGACGGTGGTGTCGTGCGGCACCCCGGCCAGGTCTTGTGCCAGGCGTGGGCGGATCGACCAGCGGCTGCCGGCGATATGGCCGGCCCGGTAGGCCATGCTGCCGCGCAGGTCCAGCGCCAGCATCGAGCGGTTCTGCAGCCCGGCGGCCAGCGCGGCGGCTTCGACGGCGGGCGGCGCGACGACCTCCTCCTGCGGCCCGTAAATGGCTGCAATGCCCGCGTCCAGGCCGGCCCGCAGGCCGCCTTCCAGCACGACCGCGTCATGGCCCATCTGCCGCAGCCAGCTCGCGACGACCGGGGCACGTACGCCATCGGCATCGAACAGCACCAGGCGCGCGCGCCGCACACCCACGTACTGGTCCGTCGCCTGCATCAGCTGGCCGCCGGGGGTGTGCTGGGCACCGGGCAGGGTGGCGGCCGCGAATTCCCCGGCGGTACGGACATCGCACAGGAAGGTCGTGCGTGCCGGATCGGCCAGCCAGGCCGCGGCCTGTGCCGGCGCGATATGCGGAACCGCAAAACGCTGCGCCAGCGCCCGGGCGGCAGCGCGCGCGTCATCGAGCCCGCTCGGGGTGGCGTGGTCCGGATAGCGCGCCGTGCCGCCATGCTCCAGCCTGAAATCGTTCAGGTACCAGCCCTGCGTACCGTTCTCCAGCGCATAGACCGGATTCGCCACGCCGAAGTTGATCAGCGACTGCGCACCGATGATGCTGCGCGTGCGGCCCGCGCAGTTGATGACAATGGGCGTCTCGGCATCGGGCACCAGGTCGCGCAGCCGGTAGGCCAGTTCGCCGTTGGGGCAGCAGATCGCGCCCGGGATGTTCATCTTGTGGAATTCGGAGGCAGGCCGGCCATCGAGCACCACCGGCACGCGCGTGCCGGCGCGGCCGGCCTGCATCGCGGCAAGCTGGTCGGCCGACACGCGCGGCGTGCCGTAGTGGTGCTCGGCCAGTTCGCCGAAGGTCTTGGACGGGACGTTGACGCCGGCAAACAGCGTGTAGCCCGCCGCGCGCCAGGCGGGCATGCCGCCGTCGAGCACGAACAGGCGGGTATAGCCGAGGCGGGCCAGCGCCCGGGCGGCGGCCGGCGCCACGCCGTCGCCGTCGTCGGCCAGCACGATGCGCACATCGGTGCGCGGGGCAAGCCGGCCGACATCGAGTTCGAGCCGGCTGTAGGGCAGGGGCACCGCGTAGAAGGGGTGGCCTTCGCCGTACTGGCCGTGCTCGCGCACGTCGAACAGGGCGATTTCGTCGGCATCGTGCAGCCAGCCCTTGAGCGTGACGGCATCGACGGTGGTGAAGGAAGGCGTCGGCATGGAATTCCGGGCAAAAGGGGGCCGTCCTTCCCGCGCGGGGAAGGGAACCGGCTTGCATGTCGGGGAGGGCGGCGGGAATGGAGAAGCGCCGCCCGGATCAGCTCAGGTCAGCGGCGCGTCTGCACGCCCACGCTCATGACCTGGCAACGCCCGGTTTCCAGGTCGAACGACAGGCGCTCGGTCAGCGTTTCCAGCGAGCGGCCATACATGTGCAGGTGGCGGATGACGTCCTCGCCACGGATCTCCACGGAATGGATGTCGTCCGGCAGCAGCGCGATGCCATGGCGCGGCCCGACTTCCACCGTGTGCGAGAAAGCCAGGGTGCCCACGCCGGGCTGGCTGCCGTCGTCGGTACGCACATAGACGTCGTTGAACTCGATGCCGCTCACGCCCGCCACGCAGGCCCAGGTCGTATGGTTGTGCGGCGGAATGCGCTTGCCCGGGCGCATCACGTTCAGGTACAGCGCGTAGGTCTGGCCGGCGTCCTCGGCGATCAGGTAGCGCGCCTGGCGCTCGCCCGGCTCCGGCGGCGGGTAGTCGGCCTCGTTCCACAGTTCGGTGCGGGCCGCCAGGTCCTCGACCCGGGTCAGGACCTCGGCCAGGGCGTCGCGCGTGACACCGCTCCTGGCTACGATTTCCCTAATGGATTCGATGGCGTCTCCTACGGCTGCCTGGCGTTGTTGTGCGATGGACATAGCGGGGTCGATCCTTGCAATCTCTGTTTTTGAGGGGTAGAACGATGTTTCTTGTTTCACTGTAATGAACACCTGCCCTGAAAACCACTTAATGCCTGACGAAAACCCATTAGCAGCTCTAATGAATGCGTAACCTCGACCTTGACCTGCTCCGCACCCTGGTGGCCATCGCCGACCACGAGACCTTCGGCGCCGCCGCCGGGAACGTGCAGCGCACCCAGTCGGCGGTCACGCAGCAGATGCAGCGGCTCGAGGAGCAGCTCGGCCTGACGCTGTTCGAGAAGCACGGCCGCGGCAAGCAGCTGACCCGCCACGGCAAGAAGCTGGTCGAATACGCGCGCCAACTGCTTACCCTTAACGACGAAGCGCTGCGCGTGCTGCGCGAAGGCGACCTGACCGGTTCGGTGCGGATCGGTGCACCGCACGACGTGGCCGACACCATCCTGCCGGTGCTGCTGTCGCATATCGCCCGCACCTCGCCGGCGCTGCGACTGGAAATCCACGTGGGCCGCAGCCCCTTCCTGATGGAGTCGCTGCGCCGCGGCGAGATCGACCTGACCGTTTCCACGCGCGAGGACACTTCGCTTGACGGCATTGCGCTGCGCACCACGCCCACCATCTGGGTTTGCGCGGCGGACTTTGTCTATGAGCGCGGCACGCCGGTGCCGCTGATCCTGGCCGACGAGCCGAGCCTGTTCCGCAAGCTGTCGCTGGACGCGCTGACGCAGGCCGGGGTGCCGTGGCGCATCGCCTACCTCGCGCCCAGCCTGATCGGCATCAAGGCCGCGCTGCGCGGCGGACTCGGTGTTACGGCGCGCAGCATCGACCTGCTGGCCCCGGATATGCGCATCCTGGGCGAGAGCGACGGACTGCCGCGCCTGCCGGACGTGACGTATTACCTGTGGGCGCGGCCCAATGCGGTCAATCCGGTGGCGCGGCATGTGTTTTCGATGCTCAAGACGGCGTTGCAGCGGGGGCTGGTCAGTGCCTGAGTGGGTGTTGTGGTCAGGTTGGAAGGCGAGATCGTAGGCCGGCATGCGCGGCAGGGGAACGAAGAAGATTGCGCATCGATATGTGCGTCGCGATGGCGGCGATGGGGTAAGGATTTCCCTATTTTCCGTTCAGGAAACCCTTGATTTAAGGGAGTGATTTTGAGGCCATGTGGGGTAGTGGGATGCGATGATATGCTGCACCCGCAATAACGTCAGCCAAGCAACCGTGGGTCAAGATACCGACGAGCCGCAAGTGCGGCGCACCATCCTGATCGTGGACGATGTGCCCGCCAATATCGCCATCGTTGCGCAGCACCTCGAGGCGCAGGGGATGTGCGTGCTCGTCGCGCAGGATGGTGAAGAAGCGCTGGAGCGCGCCGGTTTTTCCCAGCCCGATCTGATCCTGCTTGACGTCAAGATGCCGCGCATGGACGGGCTCGAGACCTGCCGGCGCCTGAAGGCGATGGCGCAAACGCGGGATATCCCCGTGATCTTCATGACGGCGCTGTCGGCCACCGCCGACATGATGGACGCCTTCGCGGCGGGCGGCGTCGACTATGTGATCAAGCCATTCCAGCTGGCCGAGGTCATGGCGCGCGTCAATACGCACCTGTCGCTGCGGATCATGCACCGCCGGCTCGCACAGCAGAACGCCAGCCTGCAGGAAGAGATCGCCATCCGACGTGCGGCGCAGCAGGAGGCGATGCGCGCGCGCGACGAACTCGAATACCGGGTCATACAGCGCACCCAGGCGCTGGCGCGGGCCAACGCAAGCCTGACGCAGGAGATCTCCGAGCGCTGCCGCGCGGAGGCGGCGCTCTCGGCCAGCGAAGCCCGCTTCCGCTCGATCGTCGAATCCAGTCCGGTACCGCTCGTGATCACCGCGATCGACGAAGGCCGGATCCTGTTCTGCAACCAGCCGTTCCGTGACCTCTTCGGGCTGACCGAGGCGCAGGCAACCGGGTTTGACATCCGGGAATGCTATGCCAATGCCGAAGCCCGGCGGGCGGCCGTACAGGAATTGCGTCGCGATGGCCGGATCACGGGGCTGGAGATCGAGGCGCGCCATCGCGATGGCACCGCGTTCTGGGTCGTCGTCACGACGAGCCTGATCACATTTGGCGAGACCGCGGCCGCCTGCGTCGGCCTGTACGACATCACCGCCCGCAAGCGTGCCGAACTGAAGGTGGTCGCCAGCGAGGCAAGCCTGGCGAATGCGCAGCGCCTGGCGCGGCTGGGCGACTGGGAGTGGAGCGCCGCGGACGGCGCGGTGCGACTGTCCAGGGAGATGTGTCGGATCCTGGGCGTCGACGAATGCCGGGTCCGGTCGCTGCGCGCACTCTTGCGTCATGTGCACGTGGAGGACCGGCGCACGATCCTGGCCACGCTCAGCCAGCTGATGAAAGCGCCGGGAAGCGCCAGCATTGACGTGCGTCTCAGGTATCGGGGCGTGTGCGATCATATCGTGCAGTGGCAGGCCGAGCAGCGCAGCGACGCGGCAGGCCATTGCATCGGCCTGGTCGGCACGCTCCAGGACATTACCGAGCGCAAGCGCATCGAGCAGGAGCTGCTGGCCTCGCGCGAGCAGCTCAGGGAACTGTCCGGCCACCTGGAGGCCGCGCGGGAGGAGGAGCGCAAGCGCATCGCGCTGGAAATCCATGACGAGCTGGGCCAGCTGCTCACCGCGCTGAAGATGGATGTGTCGCTGCTGCGCATGAAAATCGCCGGCAACCATGCCGCCGAGCAGAAGGCCGACGAGATGCGCGAGCTGGTCGAGCGGACCATCAGCATGGTCCGCCATGTGGCCAGCCACCTGCGCCCGGCTGCGCTGAACTACGGCATCGTGTCGGCGCTGGAATGGCTCACCGAAGACTTCGGGCGCCGCCGTCACGCGCATTGCCGGCTGACCGTCGACGGGCCCGAGCCGCAGCTGGACGATGCGGTGGCGACCGCCGCGTTCCGCATCGTGCAGGAGTCGCTGACCAATGCCGCCCGCCATGCGCGCGCCGCGCGGGTAACGGTGTCACTGAGCAACCGGCCCGACGGGCTGCTGCTGTGCGTCAGCGATGACGGGCAGGGCTTTGAAGTGGCGGCCGCGCTGCAGGGCGATTCCTACGGCCTGCTCGGCATGCGCGAGCGCGCCCGCATGATCGGCGGCAGCCTGAATATCGACAGCCAGCGCTGCAACGGCACCACCGTTTCCATTCATATCCCCCGCCAAGTGAGTGCAGCATGATTCGAGTTCTGATTGCGGACGACCATGCCATCGTCCGCAGTGGCCTGAAGCAGATCGTGGCCACCACCACCGATGTGGTGGTCGCGGCCGAGGCCGCGGACGGTGGCGCGGTGCTCGAGCAATTGCGCGCCGGCGAGTTCGACCTGCTGCTGCTCGACATGACCATGCCGGGCATCAGCGGCATCGACCTGATCCGCCGCGTGCGGGCCGAGTGGCCCGATCTTGCCATCCTGATCCTGAGCATGCACAACGAAGCACAGGTCGCCTCGCGGGCGCTGCGTGCCGGGGCATGGGGCTATGTGACCAAGGACAGCGACCCGGAGATCCTGCTAGGGGCGATCCGCAAGCTGGCCGCGGGCGGCAAGTTCATCGACCCTGCGCTGGTCGACGCCATGGTCTTTCACCAGCGCGGTGAAGACGCTCCGGCGCACGAGGTGCTCTCGGACCGGGAATTCCAGGTGCTGCAACGGCTCGCCGCCGGCCAGACTGTCAACGAAATTGCGGAGTCGTTTTCGCTGAGCGCCAAGACCATCAGCACCCACAAGATGCGGTTGATGCAGAAGCTGGGCCTGCAGAACAACGCCGACCTGATCCGCTATGCGATCAAGCACGGCTTCACGCAGGAGTAGGCGGCGCCACCCAGCCGGCCGGTGTCAGGATTTTCCTACGATTGATTCAGGGAGTGCTGAACGTGCTTTCATCGTCCGCTGAATGCGGTGGCCGCTCCCGCGGCATACGATGGAATCACGGAAGCTGCAACGTCGGCCGGTAGTGCCGGGGCGGCCCGCAAGTGGAGGCAAGTGGAGCAAGCATGGGAGCAGACAAGTCATTGCGGTCGATGGTGGATAAATGGCTGGGACCAGCCGTGGCGAATCCACCGCGAGTCGCCTCGGTGGGGCGGCTGCGAGAGTGCGGCAGTCGATTCGTATGCGTGGAATCCGACCGCGTCACAGGCACGCTATCGATCGTATTTTTCAGGCATGGCGACGGGGCCTGGTATGTCTTTCCGCCAGTGACGAGCAGGGCGGGGCCGGCCGCTTATGGTGCGTGAGGCAAGGCGCGAGAGGCAGGGCGCGTGACGCAACCGCGCCCCGGGCACGGCATCGCCGACCAGCGCGCCGGATGCATGATCCGGCGTTTTTTCAGGGGACTGGCTTGTTTGACGACCAAGACGGGTACGGCGCCGACAGTGGCGCGGGCCCGGAGGGTGCGGCCACGGCACCCTTCGACATCTACGCCTGGGCTGCAGCCCTGCATGAATACGCACTGAGATCCGGCCTGGTATCCAGTGCCTACGTGCCGGACTACCTCACGCTGGAACGACTGCGGATATATTTCCGCTCAGGCCTGACGCCCAGCGAGGCGGCGCGGGCGTGTTTCCTGCCCTGCTAGCCTGCAGTTCATTCACCCTCGCGGGTGCCGATAAGAGAAAGGGGAGAGAGGGAGAGAGGGGGACGGCTGGCTACCCCGCGGTTCGGGCTAGCCGTATGCCGTCCCAAAGCCCCCACGCACGGGCCCAAAGCCGGCACAGTCACGCATTGCGGCGCTTGATGCGCCGTCGTCCTGGCGTTGCGTTGATCCCTGCGGCCGGCTCTTCGCATATCAGAGCTTGTTATGTGGCGATTATCGGAGGCGCCGTTGTGGCCGGCCAGTCAGTCAGCACTGAATTGCACTTCGGATTTCCCTGACAGCGCTGGTCATCACCTCATTGGCCCGGTGCCTTGGGCGATTTCTCGTAGCGCGCAAGTTCCTCGCGTACATCGGCATCGTCGAGCCGTGCCGCCGTCACCACGAGCGTGCCGATCCGGATATGACGCGGCGGCCGGTTCGCCCGCATGGATTCGGCCAGCTCGCGCATGGCCTCATAGCCCATGTTAAATGGCCGCTGAATAACGATGGCGTGGAGTTCGCCGTTGCGCAGGCTGGGCGCAAAGCTCGGCCAATAGTCAAAACCGACCTGGAGGGGGCGCTTGCCTTTCGGCAGCGCGTTGATCGCACGCACCACGCTGAAGGTCGAGATGTCATGCGGCGTGAACACGGCATCGAGCGCCTGCGCGTGCTTTGCGAGTGCCGCGGCGGCAGCGGTCTGCATGCCCCGGATGTCATAGCCCAGGTAGGTTTGCAGTACCACCCGGAAACCCATTTCCGTGGCGGCGGCGATAAACCCGTTTTCGCGTGCGGTGGTGGCCTGCAGATCCCGCGCGACGCGGAAGACGCCGATGCGGGCACCGTGGGGCAGGGCGCCGCGCAGGGTTTGCGCAGCCCGGCGGCCAGCGGCGTAGTTGTCCGTGGCGACCAGGGGCGCGGAGTAATCGGCGCCCTCCCTGTCGACCAGGAGGAAGGGCACGCCAATGATGGGAGGGGTCGCGGGCGCCGCCACCGGCATCGGCGCGAGAATCAGGCCGTCCACCTTGCGCTCCAGCATGGACTGGATCATCCGCACTTGCAGGTTGTCCCGGATGGCCTGCGGGTCATCCTCATTGGGCGCGCGGATGATCACGTTGACCTTCGCGTCGCTTGCGGCCTTGCGCACGCCTTCGGCGAGCACCTGCCAGAACTGGCTGCGGTTGCCCGCCAGGATGACGCCAATCTCCGTGGCGCCGGCCACGGTGTGGTGCATGACTGCCAGCAAGCCAACCAAGCAGACCACCAGGATCCGACCCATGCGCCCCATCTCCGACTTTCTGATCGCTTTCTGATCGATTACCCGCGCGCCATTCTCGCACGCGCCTAGGTGTTTGTACCTGCCGTCAGCAAAAGCGCGGCCACAGCCGTTAAAGTTCGGTTTGGTTTTTCGGTTGGACCTTGGTCAGAAATCCGGGAGTAAGTCAGTTGAAGTCGGTCATCCCTGCATGGTTGTTGCAGCTGTGGCATGCCCCGCGGGAAAGGATCGCGGTAGTCTTGCTGACCCGTGTCGTGCTGTTCAGCACCGTCGTCACGCTGCTCCTGACCGCCATGCAGCTTGCGCTCAGCTACCAGGCTGAAGTGGCCGGCATCCAGAATCGCTTCCGCGAGATGGAGGAAGGCTACTCCGGCGCGCTTGGCAGTTCGCTCTGGTCACTCGACAGCCGCCTGGTCCAGGAACAACTGGACGGCATGCTGCAGTTGCCCCATATCCGCTATGTCGAAGTGCGTGAAACGGCGCAGACCATGCACCCGCTGGTAGTGCATCGGGGCACGCACGCCGAGCGCAATGTGGTCGCGAGCGAGTTTCCCATCAGTTGCTGCAACGACGACAAACGCCAGGTGGGCGTGCTGCGCGTGGAGGCCAGCCTCGATGAGGTCTATCGCGACATCCTGCGCCAGGCGGTCGTCATCCTGGCCAGCAACGCGGCCAAGACTTTCCTGGTTGCGCTCTTTATTCTCTGGATCGTCCATCGTGTTGCCACGCGCCATATCGTCTATCTCACCACGGGGTTGCGCAAACGCGTGCCCGGCGTACCGTCGGCGCCATTGAGCCTGCGCCGGTCCCGGCACGGGCAGGATGAAATCGAAGAACTGGTCGAGGCGCTGAACCTGATGTTCGCGCGCATCGACCGGCATACGGCGGAAATCCGCGATGCCAATACCAGGATGGCCGCCATCCTCGACAACATTCCCGACCTGGCCTGGGTCAAGGACACGGAAGGGCGCTATGTGGCCGCAAACCGCGCCCTGGCGGTTTCACTGGGCGTGGCGCACCCCGCCGAGCTGATCGGCAAGACCGACTACGATTTCTATCCACACGATCGGGCGCTGGGGTACCTGGCCGACGATGCCCGGACCATGGCTTCGGGCGAGCGGCAACGCATCGAGGAGCCGCATACGCAGGCGAACGGTTCGCGGACCTGGGTCGAGACCATCAAGACGCCGTATGCCGATGGCTGCGGACGGCCGGCCGGGACGGTCGGCATTGCCCGCGACATTACCGAGCGCCGGCGCATCGAGGACCAGTTGCGGCGCAGTGAAGCCTTGCAGGCTGCCGGCCAACGGCTCAGCCGGACCGGGAGCTGGTCGTGGAATGTCAGGACCGGTGCCGTCGTCTGGTCCGACGAGCACTACCGCATCTATGGATTTGCGCCCGGCGAGGTCGAGCCGACCGCGGAGATCTTCATGAGCCGCATCCACCCCGAGGACCGGCCCGCCATGCAAGCCTTCGTGGCCGACAGCCTGCGCGATCCGCGCGAGCTCGAACACGAGATGCGCCTGGCCCTGCCGGACGGCACCATCCGGCATGTGGGCGTGCTTGCGCACCCGGTACGCAACAAGGACGGCGGGGTCGATGAGTATGTCGGCATCGCGGCGGACAAGACCGCCGTGCGGCTTGCGGAAGCCGAGCGCGAGGCGCGCCGTGCGGCCGAGGCGGCGAACCGCGCCAAGACCGAGTTCCTGGCCACCATCAGCCACGAGCTGCGCACGCCGCTGAACGGCATCCTCGGCTATGCCCAGCTGCTGATGCGCGACAAGGACAGCGCCCCGGGCGTGCGCGAGAAGAGCGAGGTCATCAAGCGCAGCGGCGAGCAGTTGCTCAAGCTGATCGACGATCTGCTGAACTTTTCCAAGATCGAGGCAGGGAAGCTGGAACTGGCGCCGACGGAATTCGGCCTGGCCGAATTGCTCGCCTCCATCGAGGAACTGATACGGGTCAAGGCTGAGCAAAAAGGCCTGGCCTTCGCGTGCCATGCGCCGCAGGCAATGTCGACCACGGCCTGCGCGGACGTGGGCAAGCTGCGCCAGGTGTTGCTGAACCTGCTGTCGAACGCCGTCAAGTTCACGGACCGCGGCTACGTGCGGCTGGACGTGAAGGTCTCGGAAGCGGGGCCGGGCAGGTCGCGCCTGCGCTTCGAGGTCAGCGACAGTGGCGTGGGCATTGACGCCCGGCAGCAGCAGCGGCTGTTCCGACCGTTCGAGCAGCTCGGCGACGCGAGGCACCGCCGGGGCGGCACCGGCCTGGGACTCGCCATCAGCCAGAAGCTGGTCGGCCTGATGGGAAGCGAGATCCGGCTGCAGAGCGAGCCGGGTGTCGGCAGCACGTTCTGCTTCGAGATCGATGCCGCCACCGGTGCGACGCCGCTGCGCCATGAAGACCACGCAGCCGTTGCCGTCGGGTATGCCGGAGCGCGCCGCCGCGTGCTCGTGGTGGACGACATCGCCGAAAACCGTGCGGTGCTGGTGGATCTGCTGCGGTCCCTCGGGTTCGTGCCGGAAGCCGCGCCGGACGGGCAGGCGGGACTCAGGCAGGCGCTGAGGGCGCCGCCTGACCTGATCCTGATGGATGTCTGTATGGCGGGGATCAGCGGCCTTGATGCGATCCGGCAGTTGCGGCGCGATCCCAGGCTGAAGCGGGTGCCCGTCATTGCGACCTCGGCAAGTACGCGGGGCATGGACGAGACCAGTTCGATCGACGCGGGCGCCGATGTCTTCCTGCCCAAGCCGATCGACCACGATGCGCTGCTGGTCCAGATCGGCAGGTTGCTCCATATCCAGTGGGACTACGAGGCTGCGACGGGGGCCGGCAGGCAACCGTCACCCGCTGCCGTGGTGGTGCCGCCTGTCGCGGAAATCGAGAAGCTGCACTACCTCGCCAAGCGCGGCAGCATGCGCGAGATACACGACTGGGCGCAGCGGATCGTGGAGCTCGACGAGCGCTACGGGCATTTTGCCGCCAGGCTCAGGCAGCTGGCCAATGCCTACCAGTCGCGCGAAATCCTGCGCCTGGCCAGCCAATACCTGCTTGACCGCTAAGCGCTGGCAGCCGACATGGTGAGTGCCCTGGACCGGCGGCGCCGGCCACGCCGCCACCCCCGGCACTACAGCACACTCACATTCGCCGTGCCTGCGGCCACCTCCAGCACCTTCGTGCTAGCCGTTGCGGGCTGGGCAGGCGCCATGGCGCCATCAAGCAGCTTGAGCGTATGGAAGGTGCAGCTGAGCTTGTCCGGCGTCAGCGTGACCAGTGCATAGCCCTCCGTGTTGGAATCGGCGTGGCGGAGCCACGGATTGAACGTGCGCAAGGTGGCATCGAAGGTGTTCACCACCGCGCCGCCCACATTGCTGTAAACGAGCTCTCGCAGCGCGGCGAAGGCCTGGTCGTTGTCCACGATCGCGCGGAACCCGCTGAGCAGCGAGTTACTCGACAGGCCGGCGGTGACCAGGTCCACCATCACGGGTGCCGGCGTTGCGGCATCGTAGTCGTCCATCACCTGCCCGGCAAAGAAGGCATGGATATCGCCGCTCAAGGCCACCACGTTGCGGACGCTGTTGGCCTTGAGGAAGGCCATCAGGTTCTTGCGCTCGGCGTTGTAGCCATCCCATTGGTCGGCATTGAGGATAAAGCGGTCGAGCAGCGCGATGGCCGGCAGCCGGCTCTCGATGAATGGCTTGATGTTGGCATCGAAGGTCGCGGCGTTGATGCCGGCCTGCGACAGCACGTTGCGCAGCGCGGTGTATGCGAGGTTGGCGTAGGTGCCGGCGGCCTTGGCGGCACGCAGGTCGCTTGCCAGTGCGTCGGCAATGGCCGATTGCAATGAGGACAGGGCGCTGTTCGCCAGCACCAACCCCCGGGCGATCAGGTTCGCGATTGCCTGGGTGACGTCGACCTGCATGCGCAGCAGCGACACCTGGTTGCCCCACAGCTTCCACGTCGTATTGGCGCCGCCGAGGCGGTCCTGCCACCACGCACGCTGCGTGTCGCCCAGCATCGAGACCGGCGTCAGCGCATTGCCGGCGGCGGCGATCTTCTGGGCCTCGGCTGCGGCCAGCGTTGTGGCAGGCACGAAGAACAGGCTGCCCACGGCGCGGCCGGTGGATTCTTCCGGGACGATGTGGTCGGCCCGGTACAGGCGCTCGTCGGTCATCAGCAGCGTGGCCAGATTGCCGAATGTGAAGGAGCGATAGATCTGGATGTTCTGGAACGACGGGTTGTTCGTGTCCAGGCTCACGTCCGCCGGCAAGTATTCGAACCACGCCTGGCTGGCCGCGCGCCGGCGCGCCGTGTGCGGCGTCAGGTCATCGTCTGAATCGTAGGTCTGGCGATCCTGCCAGCAGTTGTCAGAGAACTCGTGGTCGTCCCAGATGGCAATCATCGGGAACGCGGCATGCAGCGCCTGCAGGCGCGCGTCGCTGCGATAGTTGCGGTACAGGTAGCGGTAGTCGTCCAGCGTGGTGGCATAGACACTGCCATCCGGCAGTGGGGTGCCATTGGGCAACGTCAGCACGGTATGGCGATCCTCCACGTTGCCGGCACGCGAGCCACCCGGCACGGCCTCGTAGATGTAGTCGCCGACGTGGATGATGAAGTCCAGGTCCTGCTGCACCAGCTCTTCCATGCCGGCCCAGTGGTTGGCATTCCAGTCCTGGCAGCTGACAAAGGCGAAACGCAGCTGCGACAAGGGCGTGCCGGCCGCGGCGGCGGTGCGCGTGCGCCCCACGGTGCTGGGACGGTTGCCCAGCAGGAAGCGGTAGTAGTAGCGCGTGCCCGCGTCAAGGCCGGTGACCTTGTTGCGGATCGTGTAGTCCCACTCCGGCAGCGCCATCAGCGGTTCGTTGACCAGCAGGCTCGGCGGCGCGAAATCCTGCTGTGTCGACACCTGCAGCCGCACCACCACCGGCCGCTTGCCGTTGTTGCCCTCGATGCGGGTCCACACCACCACGCTGTCCGGCTTCGGGTCGCCCGAGGCGACGCCATGCAGGAAACCGAAGTTCTCCGGATTGCCCGTGTCGGGCGGATCGTCGCCGCCGCCGCCGCAAGCGGTCAGGCCGCCGGTGGCAATGGAGACGGTCAGGAAACTTCCCCACTTGAGAAACTGGCGGCGGTCCATGGCTGTTCTTCCTGTTCGGGTTGCGAGGCGCGCAGCGTGGCGCGGATGCCGTTCAAGGCATCAGAATGGGACGCTTGCGCTGACTTGTATCTGGATACTAGTTTCTGGCCGGCACGCTCGCTGTCGGTGACTCGCCGACATCGATATAGGAAGAAGATGACTGGGCAGGCTGCCTTGCCGTCTCTCGCGCAATGCGCCTCAGTGAGTGTGTGTGTGCGCTCTGCGTATTAGGGACAGGGCGAGGATCGAGCCGTGATGCCCGGCCAGTCAGGCGTTGGCGTGGAGATCGAGATATTCGGCAAACTCGTCGCGCACCACGCTTTCGATGCGCGCGAGTTCATCGTCCGTGACGTCTTCGAACAGCTTGCGTTTGCGCTTCGACAGCTCGCCGTGGTTCTGGACAATGAGGTCGATCAGGTTGGACAGGCGTGACTGGCGCAGGTCGAGCCAGCTTTCCAGGCGCGTGACACTGGCGTCGTAGGCGCGCAGGTACTGGATCTCCTGCGCGAGGTCTTGCTCCACGCATTGCTCGATACATTCGAAGACGAACTCGCACAGCGCCGTAGCATCGAAGGAGGCGTAAAGCCAGTCAGGCTGCGGCGACTTGATCAGGATCGTGTCGCTGTCCGAGTCCAGCGCGTAGTTGAGCAAAGCCGTGCGCGGCGCGGAGTAGGACTTCAGCAGTGCCGCATAGGTATCGATCTGCTTGAGCATGCGCGCGGACACCGGCAGCACTACACCCTCGGGTGTGACACCGGCCTGGCGCAGCAGATGATGGATGAGGAAGCGATGGAGCCGGCCGTTGCCATCGTAGAACGGGTGCGCAAACACGAAGCCAAACGACACGCAAGCCGCGATCACGATCGGGTTTGCCGCCTGTGCCGGCGCAAGCTCGGCGAGCGTGGCAATCCCATCCATCATCGCGTCGAGTTGTTCCGGCGGCGGCGGAATATAGTCCGCGATATTGCGCATGCGCCCGCCGCGGGAGAGCCAGTTCTGCGTATCGCGAAACGCGTATTCGGCCCGCAGCCCGGAGATGATTTCGTTCTGCCATTCGCACAGGCGCTCTTCGGTGAGACGGCCCGGTTCGCCGGCATACTCGAGCAAGCGCCTGAATTTCGCGACCCGCTGGTTATCGGGGACCTCGTGCTCGATGGAATAGGTCGATCGCGTTTCCGCGAGGTACAGGTAGTCGACCGCGCGTGCGAGCAGTTCCGGCTCCAGCCGCTTGATTGCCGCGGACACCCGGCCCGGGAGATCGGCGGCAATCAACGACGCCAGTTTCCCGGTCCGTCGCACCAGCGGGCAAAAGGCGGCCGGGCCCAGGTGGTTGTTCTGGATCCCGAGCTGCAGGTCCGTCGTCACCGGGCCGGTCACGTACTCAGCTTCGTCGAGCGCCAGTATCCGGGGCGCGCCGGTGGGCAGCTTGTAATCGAACTGCGCCCCGGCGAGCCATTTGGCATAGAAGGCGCTCAACCTCGCATAACGTGAGGAGGGCGTCGCCGCCAGCCACGCCCGGACCGTCTCCACCGCCTCCTCGTGCTCGAACAATGCCGCGAGCACGGTCAGGTCCAGTTGCTCCTTCTTCAGCGCGAAGGTCAGGTGGTCGACGGTCGTGTCACCGCCGCGGTAGCGGTTCCTGGGATAAACGGTGCGCGTGGTGCCGTCCGGGCCGGTGTGCGTGCTGAGAACGCCGGTTTTGTCGGCCAGGGCGGAGGTGGAGCGCAGCGGCGGGACGCGCAGGCCGAACTTGCGGATCAGGGCGTCGTAGCCGAGTGGCGCATGGGCCATATCAGGGTGGTCGGTGGGGTTCTGGGGTGCTCCGGAGCTTACCAGAGTTTCTACCCGTATTACCAGACTATCTATTTTTTGCGATATGGTTTGACAGTCTGTCTATGTCATTCGCTGGGGATGCGAGGTCGGCGCAGCTTGCCAAAGTTTCTACCTCGCTTACCGTTTCGTCTATTTTTGCGGGTGGCATAGGCAATTCAGTCTACGCGAACGGTAAAAGTATCGGCTTCGGAACTGCAGTCAGCAAAGTTGTATTCTTTGGTGAACAGCGTGCCGGACGCATCGCGCGGTCAGGCTGGCATCATGCCTTCAGCACGTTCTCAGTCACGGCACAAAAAGTACGGCGGTGTCGACATGAAGCGTGTTCACGCACTGATTGTGACTTGCGCCATGTTGGTTGCCTGTGTATCGACAGGCGTCGACGTGAAACCGGAGCATATGTCGAACTTCATGCTCGGTTTCTCTACGCTCGACGACGTTACCACGCAGCTCGGGAAGCCCACATCCCAGGCGACGCTGGGAAACGGATCCACGATACTGATCTATTCCTTTGCGACCTCCAGGCCTAATCCTGAGAGCTTTATTCCATTCATTGGGCCGCTGTTTTCCGGAGGCGAGATCCGCTCGTCGACGGTCCTTTTCGAGTTCGACGAGAACGGTGTCCTCAGGAGTCAGCGCAGGACGACGTCGAGCGGGGCTTCAGGATGGACCGTAGTGCCTCCCGGTATGCTGCAGTAGGTGGTTGGACGAAAGCGCCACGCTCGCGCCGGCACCGGCCTTGCTGGCCCCGGCAAGCCAACGGGGCGTTTCAGCGCTGAATCAGTCCTGCCGCGGCCGTACTACTAGCCTGTTCGAATGATGGGCCCGCGCGCGCTGATGCACTATGCTCCTGGCAAAGAAGGATCACACCACTGAAACCGGGGGGAGTCATGGGTGAATGGAATCCGTGCGGACGGCACGAGTCGGCGCTATGCGAGGCGCAGGCGCAAGACACAGAGGGCGCATCAACGCCATGGCGGCGGGCACAGCAAATCAAGACCACGCCCGCCGCGCATCCCGGGACTTCCAACCTGTACCTCATGGCTGGCCGCCGGGAGCCGACTGCCGTCATAGACCAGCCGACGGGTGCGGACGATCCGCTGCTGGGCAGCCTGCTACTGCTGAACCGGGCCTTGCACCGGCCGGTTCCGTCCGCAGTGCTGCTGGAAGGGCTGCCGCTCAAAGGGCAGGGCCTCACGCTGCCGCTGCTTTTCGCCGCGGCGGCGCGCGCCGGGTTGTCGACCCGGCTGGTGGAGCGGGATCTCGACGGGATCCCGGATACCTCGCTGCCGGCCATCCTGTTGCTGGACAAGCGCAAACCCTGCGTACTGCTACAGCGCCGCGAGCACGGACGGTTTCTGGTCGCGCTGCCAGGCTGGGGCGGCGGGGAGCAGGAAGTCAGTCGCGAGGAACTGCTGGCCCGGTACAGCGGGTACGCGGTCCTGGCGCAGCCCGCGCTGCAAGCGGAAGAGTCGGCCGACCCGTCGCCGGTGCAGCCGAGCGCCGCAATGCGGCCATCATGGTGGCGGCTGGCAGGCTCGACGCTCAGGGTGCTGTGCCTGCGCGGCAGGCAGCCGGCTTGAGACGCGGCACGCGTCGGTGCTTGACTTGCGCAGGGAGGCCCTTACGTTGACTTTGTCTCGCCGCTGAACTTCACGAAAACGCGAGCCTGAACGGCGTCCATGATTTCGAGGGCATGCGGGTCTGCCAGATCGCTCGCCGTGACGCCCGTTGCGTCTTTCGGCTTCGTGCCGGGTGGATAGAACACGAAGGTCGCGCCGAACGTCTTGCCTGCCTCCTTCTTCAGACGACGGTTCAGCGCCTTCAAATATCGCTTCTTGATCGACTTTGTCATCGCCGTTTCTAAATGTCAGCCTGTCTTCTGCGCCTCCGCAAAGCCTCGACGACTTTCCGCTCGGTCAGCACCAGCAGATAGTCGGGAAATTTCGCATCTTCCTGGAGCGCATCCCACGCGTTCCAGAATTGCCAGCGCACGAACTCCAGCGGCGCGCCGTGAGCCACAGCAATGCGCGCAATCGCATCTTCTCCTGCGCGGGGCCGTGTCCGCCCCATTTTCACAGGGGCGTGCTCAAGCGCAGGGGGCGGCATATTCCGGCTAGCTTCGGTGACGCGCAGCATGCGATACCCTCCAAGGAGACTGGCACAGATTCATGCTAGCTGTCCGGGCCGGGTTTGACCAAGGGCGGAAAGGCGCGTGGGCGTGGACCGTCTCCGGCGCTAATTCCTGCCCGGGTATTCCAGCTTCGGATACCAGTCGGTGCCGCGACCTTCAGGCGTGGTGTCCAGCAGGCTCCACAGCGGGTCCAGGTCCGGCGCGCCGCGCGGGTCCTGGCCGGGGTCTGGAGGGACGCCGTAGATCTCACCGCTCCAGAAATGGCGGATCTTGCCGTCCCGGCGCGTAAACACTGTGTAGCCCGGGACGTCGGCATCCTCGTGGCTGACATAGTTACGGGTGAAATCGCCGTCGACGTCCGCGTAGACCTTCAGCTTCGTCCAGCCCCGCGCCTTCCTGGCCGCCATAAGACGATCAATGGGCGAGCGAGCGACCATCGCCAGCGCCACGCGCTGCTCAATGTCCGGAACCTTGTGATCCCACGATGCCATGATGGACGTGCACATGGGGCAAGGCTGTTCCCGCTGCGGTCCAAACATATAACTGTAGATGACGAGCGTGTCCTTGTCGCCAAACAGCTCGGCAAGCGTGACCGGCCCGTGTTCGCCCTGGAAGGTGTAGGGTTTGGTCACCTCGCCGCCTGGGGGCAACTTGCGGCGCTGTTCGGCCACGCGCTCGATGTGCCGCCGTAGCTCGATCTCCTCTGCAAGCAGCGCATTGCGCGCTTTGCGATACTCCGCGCTTTCATTGGGAAACCGGATGGGGTTGCCTTGCGCCAGCTCAGTTGACGGGATGAGATCTGCCGTTGCGTTCATATCGGCCCTCCTGCAGGATAAAGTCCCCTGAATGGCCGGAAATGTGAGCTTGCCGCCGCTGGACGGCTCAACATTTCCACGGCCCTGTCATGGTTCGTGTCAGCCAAGGGCGAATCGTTCCGCGCCTTGCAGCCGGGATCCCGGCCGATGAGACTGTGCTCCCCGGTCAGGCTGCAGTTTGTACGTACCCGGACACACCCGGGAGCCCTAATCTGGTGTCACCGCGACGATCCGGACCCAACCCATGGGCTGGCCGGACGCGGCTCCAGCGGTTACAGGACACCACGCCAATGAGCTCCCCGACACCTGAAAAAGGCCACATTGCCCCCTACACCCACCCCGCCGCCGGCTGGGGTGCCCTGAAGTACGTTGCCATCAACCTGATCAAGGAGAAGGTTGCCGGTGGCAAGTACAAGATGCTGTTCAAGCAGAACCAGGCGGATGGCTTCGACTGCCCCGGCTGTGCCTGGCCGGACCGGCAGCACGCCTCCACCTTCGAGTTCTGCGAGAACGGCGTCAAGGCCGTGGCCGCCGAGGCCACCAGCATGCGCGTCACGCCGGAATTCTTCGCGCAGCACACGGTCACGTCGCTGATGGCGCAGACTGATTTTGAGCTGGAACAGCACGGACGGCTGACGCACCCCATGGTCTACGACCAGCAGACCGACAAGTACCGCGCGATTGCCTGGGACGAGGCCTTTGCGCTGATCGGGCGCCACCTGCGCGCGCTGCCGGACCCCAACCAGGCCGCCTTCTACACGTCGGGGCGCGCCAGCAACGAGGCCGCGTTCCTCTACCAGCTGTTCGTGCGTGCCTATGGCACCAACAACTTCCCCGACTGCTCGAACATGTGCCACGAAGCCACCAGCCGCGGCCTGCCGCTGACGATAGGCGTGGGCAAGGCGACCGTGGTGCTGGACGACTTCGAGCATGCCGACACCATCCTGCTGTTCGGCCACAACGCGGCGACCAACCACCCGCGCATGCTGGGCGAGCTGCGCGAGTGCGCGCGGCGCGGTGCCACCATCGTTTCGATCAATCCGCTGCGCGAACGCGGGGTGGAACGTTTTACCAGTCCGCAGCACCCGGTGGAGATGCTGACCGGCTCCAGTACCAAGATCGCGTCGATGTTCGTGCAGCCAAAGCTGGGCGGCGATTTTGCGCTGATCAAGGGCATGGCCAAGCGCCTGGTCGAGCTGGACGATGATGCGATCAGGCACGGCCGCGCGCGCCTGATCGACGTCGACTTCGTACGCCAGCACACTATCGGCTTCGGCGACTTTGTCGAAGACCTGCGCGCGGAAAGCTGGGCGGATATCGTCGCGGAGTCGGGCGTATCGCAGGAGGATATCGACGCGCTGACCCAGGTCTACGCCAGGGGCAAGCGCGTGATCGCATGCTGGGGCATGGGCCTGACGCAACACAAGAATTCGGTGCCGACGGTGCAGATCCTGTCCAACCTGATGATGATGCGCGGGAACATCGGGCGCGAGGGTGCCGGACTGCTGCCGGTGCGCGGGCATTCGAACGTGCAGGGCGACCGCACGGTAGGCATCGAGGAGAAGCCGGACGATGCCTTCCTGGACCGCCTGCAGGCTACCTTTGGTTTCGAGCCGCCGCGCGCGCATGGGTATGACGTGGTCAACACCATCTCGGCGATGCTCGCGGGCAAGGTCAAGGTCTTCATCGGCCTGGGCGGCAATTTCTCCACCGCCACGCCCGACACGCCCCGCACCTTCGAGGCGTTGCGCCAGTGCGACCTGACCGTGAACATCGCTACCAAGCTCAACCGCAGCCACCTGGTGCACGGCAAGGCGTCGCTGATCCTGCCCACGCTGGGCCGCACCGAGATCGACCAGCAGGACGGCGTGCCGCAGGGCGTGACCGTCGAGGATTCGGTCTGCATGGTCCATATTTCCTTTGGCATGAACGCGCCGGCGTCGCCGCACCTGCTGTCGGAGATTGCCATTGTCGCGCGCATGGCCGCCGCCACGCTCGGCTCGGAGAAGATCGACTGGCTGTGGTACGCGCAGGACTATGCGCGCATTCGCGATGCCATCGAGCAGGTGGTCGAGGGTTTCGACAACTACAACGAGCGCGTCGCCGTGCCAGGCGGGTTCCACCTGACCCCCGCGTCGCGCAACCGCGTCTGGCAAACGCCGTCGGGCAAGGCGCAGTTCCTGGTCAACCGCATCGACAGGGACACCCCCATCCACCGTGCCCGCGAGCAGTATGGCGACAAGCTGATGGTGCTGATGACCACGCGCTCGCACGACCAGTACAACACCACCATCTATGGCCTGGACGACCGCTACCGCGGCGTGTTCGGCCTGCGCCGGGTGGTCTTCATCAATCCCGCCGACCTGGCCCCGCTTGGCCTGAAGGCGGGGCAGCACGTGGATATCACTAGTGTCTGGGCTGACGGCGTGCAACGCCATGTCGAGGACTTCGTGCTGGTTGAGTACGACATTCCGCAAGGCTGCCTGGGGGCGTACTACCCCGAGACGAATCCGCTGGTGCCGCTGGAAAGCACCGGGGATGGCTGCGGCACGCCTACATCGAAGTCGGTGCCGGTGTTGCTGACGCCGTCCCGCCGCCAGCCCGCGGTGGCGGCCTGACCCCACCCGCAGAGCAATGGGTTTGGACAGAAAGCCCGGTTCCCGGCCGGGCACGGGGCCTGGTGCGCGCCCAGCTGGAATCCGGTGTCGCCGAGCGGCGCAACTGTATGCCTCGAGCAGTGCGGCCCCTGCCTACCATCATTCCCAAGAGCGCGTCGGTATGCCAGCGCCTGCCCTCACCCCCGGCCCCTCTCCCGCAGGCGGGAGAGGGGAGCAAGCCGGCAGCACGGACTTTTTGTCACCGCTCATGCGCCCGCCTCACGCGGGCGTGGCATTCATCTTTGCGAGATTTCAATGCATTGCACCGAACTGGTCGAACACTCAGGCTATGAAGCGCGCAGCATCGTACGCCACAAGGCATGCGCCGCGCAGCCGGCCACCGACAACGTGGCGGAAGAACTCCCGGTAGCCCTGGTGTACAACGGCATCTCGCACGCCGTAATGATGGCAACGCCGCTGGACCTGGAGGCGTTCGCGGTCGGCTTTTCACTGACCGAAGGCATCGTCGCCCACAACGCCCAGATCCATGACGTGGACGTGCGCGTGCACCGGCACAGCGCCGAAGTCCAGCTACAGATCAACGAGCACGCCTTTGCCGCCATGAAGTCACGCCGGCGCGCGCTGGCGGGCCGCACCGGCTGCGGCGTCTGCGGCATCGAAAGCATCGAGCTCCTCGACCTGCAGCCCGCGCGCATGGCCTTGCCGGCAAAGCGGCTGACGCCGTCGCGCGAGCTGATCGAGCGCGCCGTCGCGGCGCTGCCGTCGCACCAGCGGCTGATGCGGGCCACCGGCGGCGTCCACGCCGCGGCCTGGTGCGATGCGCGCGGCGAGATCCTGCATGTCTTCGAGGATGTCGGCCGGCACAACGGCCTGGACAAGCTGATCGGCCACCTGGCGATGCAGCGCGTGGCGATGGACGACGGCTTCGTGCTGCTGTCCAGCCGCGCCAGCTATGAACTGGTGCGCAAGGCGGCACGCATGAATATCCAGATGCTCGCCACGATCTCGGCGCCGACCTCGCTGGCGATCCGGATCGCGGAGCAGGCCGGCCTGCACCTGCTCAGCTTCTGCCGCAAGGACGGCTATGTCGACTATACCGGCGCCGCATTGGGCGTCGGCAACGATGCGCAAGACAGCAGCGCTACGCAGGGCGGCGCCGCATGCTGAGCTTCGACGAGGTCCTGCCCGCGGTCATCGACACGCCGCTGGCGGACTGCAGCGCCATCGATGGCTACGCGGTCCGCTCCAGCGGTTTTGTGCGCGTGGGACCGCACAGCGTCGTGCAACGCCATCATGTGCCGCGACCGTACTATGATTCCCATCGTTGGCTCAGCTGACGGCAGCCCGCTGAAGGGCGGCCCCGGGGCGGGCGGAAGGGAAACGGCAGGCAAGGGGAGCGCGGCGTGAAGCTATATGAAAAACTGGCTGCGGATATCGAGGCATTGGTGCAACAGGGCGTCCTGCTGCCCGGCGAGCGCATTCCCTCGGTGCGGCAGACAAGCCAGCACCACCGCATGAGCATCACGACGGTGATCCGGGCCTATGTCATGCTGGAGAGCCGCGGCATTATCGAAAGCCGGCCACAGTCCGGGTACTTTGTGCGCGCACGGCCGGGCGAGCCGGCGATCGAACTGCGGCCGTCCAAGCCCAGTGCCAAGCCTTCGGCGGTGGACGTGAGCGCCCTGGTGCTGTCCACGCTGCGCTCGATCCGTTCTGATGACGCCGTACCGCTCGGTTCGCCCTATCCGGACCCTTCGTTGTTTCCCTGGCAGCGCATCAACCAGTACGCCAACAATATCGCGCGCCGCTATGCCAAGTGGACCATGCTGGACGACCTGCCGCCCGGCAGCCCCGAGCTGATCCGGCAGATTTCGCGCCGCTATCTGGAGAACGGCTACGCCATTGACCCCAACGAGGTGATCGTCACGATCGGCGCCACCGAGGCCATCAACCTCTGCCTGCAGGCGGTGGCCAGGCCGGGCGACACCATCGCGGTGGAGTCCCCGACCTTCTACGCGATGCTCCATGCCATCGAACGCCTGGGCATGCGCGCCATCGAGGTGGCGACCGATCCGGTGGAAGGCATCGATATTGACGCGCTGGCACGGCTGATCGACGAGCAGGGCGTGAAAGCCTGCATGGTGATGCCCAACTTTCAGAACCCGCTTGGTTTCCAGATGCCCGATGACAAGAAGCGCAGCCTGGTGGCGATGCTGACCGAAAAGGACATCCCGGTCATCGAGAACGACGTCTACGGCGAGCTCTACTATGGCGAGGCCCATCCCAGCTCGCTGAAGGCCTACGACACGGCCGGCATCGTGCTGCATTGCGCCTCGTTCTCCAAGACGCTGACCAATGCCTACCGGATCGGCTGGGCGCTGCCGGGCCGATACCGCGAAGCCGTGGAACGGCTCAAGTTCCTCAATACGCTGACCACGCCTGCCATCCCGCAACTGGCGATCGCGGAATTCCTGAAGAACGACGGCTACGACTTCCACCTGAGGCGGGTGCGCAAGAACTATGCACAGCAGGCCAACATCATGGCCGCCGCCGTGCGCAGGTTTTTCCCCGAGGGCACGACCACGTCGCGGCCAGCGGGGGGCTATGTGCTGTGGGTGCAGTTGCCGGAGGGCATCGATGCCATGGAGATGTACCACGCCGCGCTGGAGCACCGCATCACCGTTGCGCCGGGGCATATGTTCGCGCCCGGCGCCACTTACAGCAACTGCATCCGGCTGAACTACAGCGGGGAATGGTCGCAAGGCATCGAGTCCGCCGTGCACACGCTGGGCAAGATCGCCCAGCACCTGCTTGCGCGCGGCCGCCAGTCGGATGAGGACCACCAGGACCATGCAAGACACTGATATCGATCCCGCCATCCTCGCAGTCCTCCAGGTCCTGTGCCAGGCCGGCCGCGAGGGCGGCGCCAGCCCATGGTCGCTCGCCAGGATCGCCAAACGGGCGCAACTGCCGATGAGCGTGCTGCGGCGCGTGCTGACGCAGCTCCAGGCCGCCGGACTGGCCGACTTTGAGATCGACGAGGAAGGCCGCGGACACGCCAGCCTGTCGCAGGCCGGTGCGGAGCTTGCCACGCAGGTTTTCCCGGATACTGCCTGAGGCCTGCATCCCGGCGGCTCAGCCGCCCATCAGCGACATGCGCAGCGTGAGGTACTGCCGCTTGCCGTTGTCATTCCCGCGCAGGCGGCGCAGGCGCTGCCTCATTCGCGCAGATCCCGGATGCGCACCGTGGCGGTCTGGCCGGCGATCAGATGTACCCCGGGTGGCACCTGGTCCAGCGCGATGCGCACCGGTATGCGCTGCGCCAGGCGTACCCAGTTGAAGGTCGGATTGACGCTGGGCAGCAGGTTCGGCCCGCTGCTGCGGTCCTGGTCCTCGATGCCGGGCGCAATGCTCTGCACATGCCCGCGCAGGGGTGTGCGCTGGCCCATGATGTGCACTTCTGCGGCGCTGCCGACGCGGATCGCTGGCAGCTTGGTTTCCTCGAAATAGCCCTCCACGTACTGCGAGCCGCTGGCTACGACCGACAAGGCCGGCTTGCCGCGGGTGGCAAAGTCGCCCGCCCGCGGCAGGCGGTCGCTGAGGTAGCCGTCCACCGGGGTGGTCACGCGGCAGCGGGCCAGGTTCAGCCTTGCCACGTCCACCGCGGCGTCGGCTTCCTCCACGCGCGTCTGCGCGGCGGCCACGGCGTCGGCTGCGCCCGCCCCGGTGCGCCGGGCCTGGACCAGCGCGGCGCGCGTAGATGCGGCCAAAGCCTGCGCCTGCCTCAATGCCAGGGTGAAGCGGTCCTGGTCGACCACGAACAGGACCTGGCCGCGTTGCACCCGGGCGTTGTCGCCGACGAGCACGGCCGTGACCACGCCGGAGACGTCCGGGGCCACCTGGACCACGTCTGCGCGCACATGGCCGTCGCGCGTCCATGGGGCTTCGGTGTAGTACTGCCAGAGATGCCAGGCGGTCAGCGCCGCGGCGGCAACGGCTGCCAGGGTCACCGCGACGGGGCCGAGCAGCGAAAGCTTGCGTTTCATGATGGAGCCTGCCAGACGAGCGCGACGACCGCGCCCAGTACGAGGATGTAGAGCGAGAAATTGAAGAGGGACCGGTGCCACACGATGCGGTAGAAGCCGATCCGGGTGAGCCCGGCGCACACGCCGGCGGTGATGGCGAACGCGGCCAGCATCCATACCACGGCGGCTGGCACGTATACGCCGTACAGGTCGAACTCAGTGGCGTGCATGGTGGTCTGCGTCCGTCAGTGGGAAAAGGGCAAGCCGGATGGTGGCGAGCGCAGCCACCGTCGGGCGGTGGCCGCCGTGCCCCGTCGCGGGCAGCGCCGCGAAGGCCGCGTCGACCTGCGCGGCCAGCGCCGGCATGGGCGTGGAGGCGTAGCCGGCGCGCGCGCACTGGTGGTAGTGGCGCGCTACGCCTGCCAGCACGCGCTCCACGGCACGCCTGCGGGGCGCCGGCAGGGCTGTACAGACACGCCGCAGCGCGAGCACGGCGGATTCGACCAGGAAGTCGGCAACCGCGCTGCTGGCCTGTTTGCCAGCTGGACTATTCCGGCGCGTCAGCGGCGGCCACTGGCGCAGCAGGCGGTCCAGCATGCGGCCGCGCAGACGGGCGCTATTGACCGGCGCTCGCGGATGCGCGGCCAGCGCGATCTCGTCCCAGTTGGCCCTGACCAGCCGGTACGCCACCAGCTGCTGGCCGAAGGGCTGCATCAGCACCGCCCACCATGCGGCGAAGGCCAGCGCGGCCAGGCTTGCCAGGCTGAAGTTGAAGATGCCGGCAAGACTCGCGGCGTTGAGATGCTGCGGGCCTGGGAACGATGCTGTCGTGACAGCCAGCAGCACCCCGAACAGCGCCAGGCGCGGCTGCGTCGTCATCGCGCCGATGACCAGCCAGGGGCCGAACAGCAAGGCGGCCAGCGAGCCAAAGTCATGCGCCAGCGCCAGCACCACGAATTGGTAATACCAGGACAGCAGCGTACAGGCGACGCTCCAGGCAATCACCCGGCCGGCAACCAGCCGCGGCTCCTCGGTGGTGGCAATGAAGCAACTGGCGAGGGCGGCCAGGCCGACCGGGCCGGCCCCGTCATGCCAGCCCGACACCATCCACAGCAGGCCCGCGACGAACGTGGCCGTGCCAGCCGTGGCAGCGCGGATCAGCAGCTGGGCGTGATCATGGTGCCGTGCCTGCCCGGCGGGTTCCACGCGATAGCGCAAGGCGGCGGGCTCGTTCCCGCCCTGGCGCAGGCGTGCCTGCAGCAGGCGGCAGTCGTGCCAGAGGTAGGTCAGCTCATCGAGATAGGTACAGGTAGCCGCGACCAGCCGTGCGTGCCAGTCCGCGGGCTCGGCCTGTGCCGTGCCCGGCGGACAGAAGGAAGGCACAGGCCGGCACGCCGCTTCGTTGCCGGCGATCCATGCCAGCGTGGCGCGCATCCGTTGCGCGACGGTGTCGGGCATGCCTGCGGGATGCCGGCGCAAGGCGCCGGCAGCATCGGCAAGTGCCAGCACCAGCGGCAGCAGGGCCGTCATGCGCTGGTGCAGGGCCCGTGCGTGCCGCAGCGTCAGCGCGCCGTCAGATTCATAGGTCAGTTGGGCAATCTGTGTTTGCATCGCCAGGATATCGGCGGCGAGCAGGCTGAAACTGTCATGACGCTGAGCCGCGCTGGCATCGGTGGCCAGCATGCCGGTGATCCAGCGCGAAGCGTGGGCCAGCCAGGCGGACGCTCGCGCGGCCAGCGCCGGCCTCGTCCTGACGGGAAAGACCACCGCGCTGACCACGCTGGCGCAGACGATGCCGATCACAATTTCCTCGATGCGGGCAAGCGCCATGTCGAAGACGGTCGCCGGATTGGATACCGTCGGCAGCGCCACGATCGGCAGCGTATACGCGGCCAGCAGGCAGATGTAGTTGCGCGGCGCCGGTTCCAGCAGCGACAGGTAGAGCAGGGTGCCGGTCCAGCACGCGATCGCCGCCATCAGCAGCACGGGCGCGTCGACCAGCAAGGGCACCAGCGCCACCGCGCAGACGGCGCCCAGCAGCGTGCCGATGACGCGGTAGGTGCCCTTGGCATGGGTGGCGCCGGCCAGGGGGCTGGACACCAGGTAGACCGTGGCCATGGCCCAGTAGGGCCGCGGCAGGCCGAGTGCCAGCGCCACGTAGAGCGCCAGTATGGCGGCGCCGAACACCTTCAGCGAATGAATCCACGGCGCGGGACCCGGGCTGCCCGCGCAAGCTGCCGCGAATAGGTCGAGCACGCTGCGCGCATTGCGCGCGGGCAGCGTGGCACGGGAGAGCAGGCTGGAGGACCGCATGGCTTCAGCTGGCCAGCCCGGCCACGCGCATCGCCAGCCGCATCAGGCTGCCGCAAGCGAAGACCGTGCCCACGCCCGCCAGCCAGAGTGCCAGCAGCCAGCCAAGTCGGGCCGCCAGCCGGGAACGCAGGAAGCTTGCCATCAGTGGTACCCCTCGCCGCGCTTGACCTTGCCGCGAAACACGTAATAGGACCAGGACGTGTAGGCCAGGATGATCGGCACGATGAACAGCGTGCCGACCAGCGCGAAGCCCTGGCTTTGCGGGGCGGACGAAGCCTCCCAGATCGAGATCGACGGCGGGATGATGTTGGGCCAGACGCTGATGGCAAGCCCGGTATAGCCCATGAAGATCATCAGCAGCGCGTACAGGAACGGCGACACGTTCGGGCGGCTGTGCAGGGCCCGGTAGATGCCGGCGGCCGAGGCCAGCACCAGCAGCGGCACCGGCAGGAAGAAGAACAGGTTGGGCAGCGCGAACCAGCGTTGCGCGATTTCAGGGTGGGTCAGCGGTGTCCACACGCTCACCGCCGCGACCATCGCCAGCATCACGCCCGTCAGCACGTTGGTCACGCGCAGCATGGTCCATTGCAGCCGGCCTTCGGTCTTCATGATGAGCCAGGTCACGCCGAGGAAGGCGTAGGTGATCACCACGCCCACGCCCGTGAAGATCGGGAACGGCGCCAGCCAGTCGAGCGCGCCGCCGGTGTAGGTGGTGCCCTGCATGGCAATGCCGTCGATGTAGGCACCCAGCGTCACGCCCTGGAAGAAGGCGGCGACCACCGAGCCCCACGTAAACGCAGCATCCCACCAGGGGCGGCTGCGGTCGCTCGCCTTGAAGCGGAACTCGAAGGCCACGCCGCGGAAGATCAGGCCCAGCAGCATGAACGTCAGCGGCAGGTAGAACGCGCTGAGCAGCACCGAATACGCCAGCGGGAACGCGCCGAGCAGCGCTGCGCCCCCGAGCACCAGCCAGGTCTCGTTGCCGTCCCAGACCGGCGCCACGGTATTCATCATGACGTCGCGGTCATGGCGGTCGCCAACGAAGGGGAAGAGGATGCCGATGCCAAGGTCGAATCCGTCCATGATGACGTACATCATCACGCCGAAGAAAATCAGGCCGGCCCAGATAACGGGAAGATTGATGCCCATATCGATCACCTGTTCAGAATTTGCGCTGGCCGTGCGGGGCCATGGCGCTGGATGCGGAAGCCGCGGTGATGGCGGCAGGAGCGGCACCGAGGCTGCCCGGCCCGTAGGAAGGCGGCACTTCGTGCTGGTGCGTGTCAGCGACGGGGCCGGCGCTCGCCAGCTTGAGCATGTAGCGGATGCCCACGCCGAAGACGATGAAATAGACCACCACGAACAGCGCCAGCGACAGCGCGACCGGGCCCGCCGCATGCGCGGAAACGGCATCTCTGGTGCGCATCAGGCCATAGACCACCCACGGCTGGCGGCCGATCTCGGTGGTCATCCAGCCGGCCAGCAGCGCGATCAGGCCGGTGGGCCCCATCAGCACGGCGAACCGCAGGAACGCGCGGGACCGGTACACGGCGCCGTTGCGGCGCAGGACCCATCCCAACCCGCCGAACAGGATCATCAGCACGCCGAGACCAACCATGGTGCGGAAGGTGAAGAACAGCACAGTGGCATTGGGGCGGTCTGCCTTGGGGAAGTCCTTCAGGCCGCGGATCTGGCCGTCAAGGCTGTGCGTGAGGATCAGGCTGCCCAGGCGCGGGATCTCGATGGCGTAGCGCGTTTCTTCGCGTGCCATGTCCGGGATGCCGAAGACGATCAGCGGGAACCCGCCCTTGTCGTCCTTGGGCGCGGTGTTCCAGTGCCCCTCCAGCGCCGCGATCTTGGCGGGCTGGTGCTCCAGCGTGTTCAGGCCGTGGGCGTCACCCACCACCGCTTGCAGCGGCGATGTGACCAGCACCATCCACAGCGCCATCGACAGCATCTTCCGGGCGGCGGGTACGGCGCGGTCGTGCAGCAGCTGCCAGGCCGAGGATGCCGCCACGAACAGTGCCGTGGACAGCAGCGCGGCGATGACCATGTGCGCGAGGCGGTAGGGGAACGACGGGTTGAAGATCACGGCCAGCCAGTCGGTAGGCACCACCTTGCCGGCGACGATTGCGTAGCCCGCGGGCGTATGCATCCAGCTGTTGGAAGCTAGGATCCAGGTGGAGGAAATGATGGTGCCGAGCGCGACCATCACGGTGGAGAAGAAATGCAGCCCCGGCCCGACGCGGCTCCAGCCGAACAGCATCACGCCGAGGAAACCCGCTTCCAGGAAGAAGGCGGTCAGCACCTCGTAGGTCAGCAGCGGGCCGGTGATGCCGCCGGCAAACTGCGAGAAGAACGACCAGTTGGTGCCGAACTCATAGGCCATGACCAGGCCGGAAACGACCCCCATGCCGAAGTTCAGGGCGAAGATCTTGATCCAGAACTGGTACAGGGTCCGGTACACGGTGTCCTGGGTGCGCAGCCAGCGCGCTTCCAGGAACGCCAGGCAACATGCCAGCCCGATTGTGATGGCGGGAAAAAGGATGTGAAAGGAAACCGTGAATCCGAACTGGATTCGAGCGAGTTCCAGCGCTGTGAGTCCGTGCATCGATGTGCTCTCCGTGGGGTTGCCGCCAGCACGACGGCGTGTCGCGCGACACTACGGACAATGTACGGATGACAGCTTCTCTGCGAGGAATACAGTTCTGGCGGAACCGCTGAAGCTCAGTTTGGGATGGTGAGCAGCGCGTGCCATGCGCAATCGCGCCACCAGTACAGATGGCGCGATTGCGCAGGATCACAGTCAGGGATGGACGCCGCCGTATCGACGATCCGGAGCCCGGCGCGGGCGCTCAGCTAAACAGGGTCATGGCCTTCCCGAGGGTCGACCAGATCCCTGCACCCAGCGGAATGAGCACATAGGCCCAGAACGCGAGCAGCAGCATGGTCTTGCCGAAAGTGCGGTCGTTATGCATGGTTGATGTTCCTGTATGTTGGAAGCTGGGGATGGCATTCAGGCTGCGCTGGTCGCTTCGCGCAGGTGATGTCGCGCATGCACCGGCCGGATCAGCAGGTTGCAGACGAAGCCCGCCACCAGCAGGCCCGCCATGATGTGCAGGGTGTCGACGTAGACCTCTGACCTGGGCACGCCCAGCGCCAGCTTGTGCTCGCGGATGTAGTTCACCAGCGCCGGCCCGGCGATCCCGGCGGCGGCCCAGGCGGTCAGCAGGCGGCCATGGATGCCACCGACGTAGGCCGTGCCGAACATGTCCGCCAGGTAGGCGGGAATGGTGCTGAAGCCACCGCCATACATGGTCAGGATCAGGAAATAGCAGGCCACGAACAGGACCACGTTGCCGGACGCGCCAATGGCCGGCACGGCCAGGTAAAGCGCGGCGCCGCAGGCGAAGAAGATGGCGTAGGTCGTCTTGCGGCCGAAGTAGTCGCTGGCGGAGCTCCACAGGAAGCGCCCGGTCATGTTGCCGATGCTGAGCAGCCCGACGAAGCCGGCCGCGGCGGCGGCGGTGATGCTGCCCTTGAAGGTTTCCTGGATCATCACGGCCGCCTGGCCCAGCACGCCGATGCCGGCCGTGATGTTCAGGAACAGGATTAGCCAGAGCAGGTAGAACTGCGGCGTCTTCAGCGTCTGGTCGATGTGCACATTGGCGTGCGTGACCATCTTGCCAGCCTTGGCGGTGGGAACGTAGCCCGCGGGCGCCCAGCCCGGGGCAGGGATGCGGATGGCCAGCGCGCCAAGCGACATCGAGATGAAGTAGACCACGCCCATGACGAGGAAGGTCTGCGCCACGCCCGCGCTGGTTGCGCTCTTGAAGTAGTTCATCAGGGCGACGGACAGCGGCGCGCCGATCATCGCGCCGCCGCCGAAGCCCATGATCGCCAGCCCGGTGGCCATGCCGCGGCGGTCCGGGAACCAGCGGATCAGCGTGGAGACTGGCGAAACGTAGCCCAGCCCGAGGCCGATTCCGCCCAGCACGCCGTAACCCAGGTACAGCAGCCAGATCTGGTGCAGCCAGATGCCCAATGCCGAAACCATGAACCCGCCGCCGAAGCAGCACGCCGCCGTGAACATGGTGCGCCGCGGCCCGACCTTCTCCAGCCACTTGCCGGCAAAGGCGGCCGAGATGCCGAGGAAGAAGATCGCCAGCGAGAACACCCAGCCCAGCGTGGTCAGTTGCCAGTCGCCTGGCGCGGAATGCGTGACGCCGAGGATCCGGGTCAGCGGTTCATTGAAGACCGAGAAGGCGTAGGCCTGGCCGATGCACAGGTGCACCGCCAGCGCGGCGGGCGGCACCATCCAGCGGTTGAAGCCGGGGCGGGCGATGATGGCTTCTTTGGAGAAGGGCGACGGCCGCGATGTTGGCCGGGATGGCGATGCGTGTGGGGACTTTTGCGAGGGCGTTTGCGCTTGCGCGGGATATGACATGAACTTGTCTCCTACCTGGAAGTGGCAGCCTCTCTTTTTTCGTCGGGTGCGATGGGCTGGGAGCGCGTCGTTGAGCAAGGGCCATGCCCGTGGTGGAATCCGTTTGCCGTCAACGGCTTGCAGCGCGCTGCCCGCGCGGTGAGGCGAGGCCATGGACAAAATGTCCAGGCAGCGGCCCGGCGCGCGGGCCAAACTGTCCATCTCCGAGCCGCGGCATCGGAGGCTGGCTCGGTTTACTCCCAATACTTCCGATTAGCGCACTGTCGCTAGACTGGCCTTTCGCACCAAGCGGGCCTTAGAATCAAAGTGATGAGCGAACGACAAACCAACGCAGCCGAATCCGACAACTGGCAGCGCCGCACGATCCTGGTGGTGGACGACGAGGCCGGCATGCGTTCGTTCCTGTCCCGGGCGCTGGAGGGTAAGGTGGACAGCGTGGTGACGGCCGACAGCGCCGAGGCGGGCGCCGCGCTGCTGGAGCAACGCCATTTCGACCTGATCCTGCTCGATGTGGCGCTGCCTGGCGTCAGCGGGGTGGAGTGGCTCAAGGCACTGCGCGCGGCCGGCAACCCCGCCGATGTCATCCTGATGACGGCCTTCGCCGACATGGACACGGCCATCGCCGCGCTACGCTCGGGCGCCGCGGACTTTATCGTCAAGCCGTTCCGCGTCGACCAGATGCTCAACGCCATCCGGCGCTGCTTCGACCGGACCCGGCTCGCGCGCGAGAACTACCTGCTGCGCCGCGAGCTGGACAAGTACACCATCCACAAGCACTTCATCGGCGAGTCGGAAGCCATGAAGAAGGTGATGGCGCTGGTGGCGCGGGTGGCACCGATGCCGTCGACGGTGCTGGTGACGGGCGAGTCCGGCACCGGCAAGGAAGTGGTGGCGCGCGAGCTGCATCGGCTCAGCGGGCGGCAGGGCCAGTTCGTGCCGCTGAATTGCGGCGCGATGGCGCCCGAGATCGTCGAAAGCGAATTGTTCGGCCACGCCAAGGGCGCCTTCACCGGGGCGGCCGGGGCACGCCACGGGCTGTTCCTCTATGCCGACGGCGGCACGCTGTTCCTGGACGAGATATCGGAGCTGCCGCTGCCGATGCAGGCCAAGCTGTTGCGGGTGATCGAGGACCGGCGCATCCGGCCGCTCGGTACCGAGCGCGAGATCGCCGTGGACGTGCGCATCGTCGCGGCCTGCAACCGCAACCTGGCCAACGAGGTCGCCGCCGGTCGCTTCCGCCAGGACCTTTACTACCGGCTCGACGTGGTGTCCGTCGCGATCCCGCCGTTGCGCACGCGGCCGGAAGACATCGTGCCGCTGGCCGAGCATTTCTCGGAGCAGTTGTCCGCCCAGCTCGGGCTGCCGATGGTGCCGCTGTCCCCTTCGCTGGTGCGAATGCTCAAGAGCTACGACTGGCCAGGCAATGCGCGCGAACTGCGCAACCTGGTGGAGCGTGCCTTGATCCTGGGCGAATACCCGGTCGAGCTGCTGGCGCAGCCGGCTGATCCGGCCAAGGCCAGCCTGCCGGCGGAGGCCGGAGAGGACACGGCCGCGCCGGCGGATGACGCAACGCTGCTGGAGACGGTGGAGCGGCTGCACATCCTGCAGGTGCTGGCGGCGGAGGGCGGCAACCGGGTGGAAGCCGCGCGCCGGCTGGGCATCTCGCGTCGCACGCTGGACCGGAAGTGCTTGCAGTGGGGCCTGCGTTCTTGAGCCTCATTCGCCCGGGCGCACTGCTGCGCCGCTATCGCGCCTCGCTGCGCGCCAAGCTCGTGTCCATCGTTATCGCGCCCTTGCTGGTGGCGCTGGTGGCACTGCTGCTGCTGATGGCGCTATGGGGCGATCGGGTGTTCCAGGCGCTGCTGACCTACAAGGTCAATAGCGACCTGCTGGTCGCCCACGAGTACTTCGAGCATATGGTCGGCGGTGTGGAAGACCGGGTCCTGCAGGAGGCCAGGTCGCATGCGCTGGTGAATGGCCTTGGCCGCGGCGGCGCCATGCCCGGCATCCTGGCCGAAGCGCGGCGCGCGCACGGGCTCGATTTCCTGCAGTTGCTCGATCCGCAAGGGCGGCTGCTTGCCGCTACGCCGGCCAGTGCCGCGGGTACGGAGTATGCCGCCTGGCGCGTGGTGGCCAGTGCCGCGGCCGGCCGCGCGGATGCCGCCACGGATGCCTGGTCCGCCGCGCAGCTGGCTGCCGTTTCCGGCGACCTGGCCCGACGCGCACAGGTGGCGCTGCGCCCCACCGCCAATGCGGCGCCCACCGACAGGACCCTGGAAACCCGCGGCATGGTGGTGCACGCCGCGGCGCCGGTGTTCGATGAAGCAGGCGCACTGGTGGCAATCCTGCACGGCGGCACGCTGCTGAACAACAACCTCGGTTTTATCGACACCATCAACGCACTGGTCTACCAGCCGGAATCCCTGCCCCGTGGCAGCCAGGGCACGGCGACGCTGTTCCTTGACGACACGCGCATTGCCACCAACGTGCGGCTGTTCCATGGCGAGCGGGCGCTGGGGACGCGGGTCTCCCGCGAGGTACGCGACAAGGTGCTGCTGCGCGGCGAGAAATGGCTGGACCTGGCCTTCGTGGTCAACGACTGGTACATGAGCGCCTATGAGCCGATCGCGGACAGCCGCGGCCGGCGCATCGGCATGCTGTACGTGGGCTACCTGGCCCGGCCGATCAGCCAGGCCAAGGACCTGGCGCTGGGCGTGCTGGTGGGCTTGTTCCTGCTGCTTGCCGTGGCGGGAGCGCTGTTCTCGCTGCTGTGGGCCAGGCGCGTGTTCACGCCGATGACACGGATGGTCGGCACCATGCGCGCGCTCAAGGCCGGCAATGCCGAGGCACGCGTAGGCCCGGTCGGCAGCGAGGACGAACTGGGGCAGCTCGCCGGCCAGTTCGACCAGTTGCTGTCGGACCTGCAGCAGCGCAATGCCGAGCTCAGGGACTGGGCCGACTCGCTCGATCGCAAGGTGGCCGAGCGCACCCGGGAGCTGGAGGATGCCAACGCCGTGCTGCGCGCCACCCGCCAGCAGCTGATCACGTCGGAGAAGCTGGCGGTCGCAGGACAGCTAACGGCGGGCGTGGCCCATGAAATCAACAACCCGATCGCGGTGATCCAGGGCAACCTTGACGTGGCCCGCGAGATCCTCGGCCCGGCGGCGGAGCCGGTCCGGCACGAGCTCCGGCTGATCGACGAGCAGGTGCGGCGCATCTACCTGCTGACCAACCGGCTGCTGCAGTTCATCCGGCCGGAGGAGTTCGCCGGAAATATGGAGCGGCTGGACGTGGGCGAAGTCGCGGCCGGTTGCCTGGACCTGGTCCGGCACCTGATAAAGGGGCCGGAGATCCGGATCGGGCAGGACTGGCAGGCGACGCGCCGCGTGCGCATCAGCCGCGGCGAATTGCAGCAGGTGGTCGTCAACCTGCTGACCAATGCCATCCACGCCATGCCGGAAGGCGGCACGCTCACGCTGGCCACGCGGGACTGGGAAGAGCACGGCGTGACGCTGCATGTGCGCGACACGGGCCGCGGCATCCGTGAAGAAGACTTGCCCAATCTGTTCAATCCGTTCTTCACCACCAAGAAGCAGATGGGGACCGGCCTCGGATTGTCCATCAGCTATGCGCTGGTGGAGCGCTATGGCGGCCGCATTACCGTGGAGAGCAAGCTGGGGCAGGGCGCCGAGTTCATCGTGTGGCTGCGCGAAAGCGGGGCGCCGGCGTAGCAGTCCTGCGCCGGAAGCACCATCCCATCGCGTCGCGGATGCGATGGCTAGCGCCCCTCTGCCGGACTATTTTTCCTTGCGTAAAAATTCGAAACTTCCTCGATCTCTTGATCGCTCATCGCTCGCGCCATATTGCGCATCTGCGCCTCGCTGTCATTACGACGGGTACCCTCGCGGAACGCACGCAACTGGCTTGTCAAATAGGCTTGCGGCATGCCTTCGAGCCACGGCGCGCCAAATTTCTGATCCACGCCCCCGTGGCAAGAAATGCAGGGCGCCACGTTGCGCAGCGGGTCTCCCACGCGCACCAACCCGGGCAGGTTCTCGTCGTAGGTCGTCGGCGCCGTGCGGGCCTTGGGAAGCGAAGCGTAGTAGGCCGCGAGGTCGGCGATGTCGCGTTCGGAGAGATTGCGGGAAAGCGTCTCCATGATCGGACTATGACGCTTACCCGTCTTGTAGTCCTGCATCTGCTTGATAACAACTTCGGGATACTGTCCGGCGAGGTTGGGCGCATTGGATGCGCTCATGCCCTGCGCGCCGTGGCACATGGTGCAGTTCAGCGCGAGCGTGGCACCCCGGCCTATGGCGTCGGCCGGCGCGGCATGGCCCATTGCGCGGTCCAGCACGACGTTGGTGGCGACGTGGCCGGTACGGGCAGCGCTGTTGGCGGCCCATTGGGATGGTACCCCCGCGGCACGGCAGATGGTGTCCCACAGTCCACGCACGGTAAAGTCGCCTTGCGCCGTGGGCAGCCACAGGAAACCGACCAGCATCAGCAGGGCGGTGAGCACGGCCAGAGCCATCACACTCTGCCTGCCGAGCGGGCTGCGGTCCGGGGGCGTACGGTTGTCTTGCATCAGCGGCTCCCGATGGGCACCACCGGCACGCGGGCGTTGTCCAGCATGGCCAGTTGCACGATGGGATAGCCATAGTTCACCAGCGTCAGCGCGATCATCATGCCCACCCACAGCGCGTAGCCATTCAGCGCGGCTGGCGGCCGGGCGCCGGGATGTAGCGGCTGGCTAAAGGTGTAGGGGGCGGGCGCCGGCCCGGGGCGTCGCTGGGCGCGGGCGAGGATCAGCACAAACAGGATGGCCGACACGACCATCGCCAGCCCCCCGAAGGTGGAGGCCGTTACCGTCCATGCCTGCGGATGGAGCGCCGGGTGGCTGTAGTCGTAGTAGGCCATGCGGCGCGGCATGCCGAGCAGGCCCACCCAGTGCCACGGCAGCGACAGCACCAGCATGCCGAGGAACCACAGCCACAGTTGCAGGCGCACCAGCCCCGATTGCAGCGGCGCGCAGCCCGTGAGCTGCGGCCACAGGTCGTAGGCGACCACCATGTACATGATGACGATGGCGCCGGCGAAGATCAGGTGGAAATGTCCCGTGACCCACTGCGTGTTGTGTACCGTCTCGTTGAGCTGGTAGCTCATGTTGATAATACCGCCGGCGCCGCCCAGGCCGAGCATGATGAAGGAGAACGTTACCGCCAGCATCATCGGGTCGCGCCACGGCAGCGCCGTCAGCCAGCCGAACACGCCCTTGCCGCCGCGCAGCCGCCCCGCGATCTCCACCGAGGCGACGATGGTAAACACCGTGAGCAGCGTGGGCACTGACACCAGCGCTGTCATGGCCGCATGCACGAACTTGAAGCCCGCGCCGACCTGCGGATCGGCAAACAGGTGATGGATACCGATGGGCATGGAGAAAACAAGGAACAGCGCGAAGGCTACCCTCCCCATCGTGTCGCTGTAGAGCCGCCCGCCGATGGCGCGCGGCACGATGCTGTAGAAGGCCACGTAGGCCGGGATCAGCCAGAAGTAGACGATGGCATGCAGGGTCCACGAGAAGAACACACGCGCTAGCCCGGCGTTGATGGTGTCGGTCAGCCCCAGCGACGCGGGCAGGATCAGCACCAGCACCTCGACCGCCGCACCCACCGAGGTCCACGCCCACAGGTAGGCGCCGGCCACTGTGCCGTACAGCGCCAGCGGGACGGTTGCGCCGGGGTTGTCTCGCCGCCAGGCGTGCAGATTCACCGACATCAGCGCCACCCACACCCACGAGCCCACCACCACCAGCACCACGCCGAGGTAGTAGAACGGGCTGCCGATCATGGGCGGGTAGAAGGTGTAGAGCACCGACGCCTTGCCCAGCCCCATGGCGATGGCCGCCAGCACCGTGCCCGCAATCACCAGCCAGAAGCCGAGCCACGCCCAGCGCAGCCCCAGCAGAGGCCGCTTCAGCGACAGCTCGGTGATGGCGTAGCCGAACCCCATCGCCACCAGCGTGGGCATCACATAGGCCATGACCGTACCGTGGGCGGTGACGGAGCGGTAGTAGTGCTCGGGATTGTTGACCCACTGCGCCAGCGGGCTGCGGATGAACATCTGCCATTCGCCAAGCAGGATGGCGCCGAGGAAGGCGACGAAGGCGACCCAGAAATGCGCGAGGACGAGCTTTCTAGCGAGAAACACAGTTCATCCTTTCCGCGCCACGCGCGCGGGTCATGAACTCCTCCCGGGGCAGCACCTGCACCCGCGCCCACATTGCTTCGTGACCCGTGCCACAGTACTCGTGGCAAGGCATCAGGTGCTCGCCTGCCTTGGGGAAGGTGGTGGTGAAAGTGGCGACGAAGCCGGGGATGAGCATCGTGTTGGCGTTGGTCGTGCCGACGATGAAGCCATGGATAGCGTCGGCGGCGGTGCCGCGGAAGGTTACCGGCACGCCTGCAGGCACCACGATGCACTGTGGCTCAAAGGAGTACTGCTGAGCGATCAGCCGCACCGTGACCTTGCCGTCGGCGTCCACGGCGGTGCCCAGGTTGCCCTCGGCGAACTCGCCGCGCAGGTGCAATGTTTTCACATCCACCGTCTCCACGCGCGATGGCGGCATCGACGCCCAGTGCAGCCCGGCGAAAATCATCAACAGAATGATCACGGCGATGATGAGACCGACCACCACGGCCCAGCGCCGCTCGGCCGCGACCGCGACCGCTTCGGCGTGATGGCCGTCCGGGGCGGCGGACGGACTGGAAGGCGGCGTCGCTGCGTTCACTGGACCATCCCCCTCGGCACGTGGATGAAGAACCAGAAGGCGAGGTAGATCAGCACGACGATGGCCGTCGCCACCCCCGCCACGGCGAAGGCGCCGGTCGGCCCCGCGCTGACCACGCGGTGCAGGTCGGCCTCGGTGGGCTCGATGGGCTCGGAATGGTCCGGATCGGGGGCGCCCGGTTTCGCGCTGGGTATCGAACTGGGTGGGGTCATCGGATTCACTCCGGCAGCAGCTTGCGCAACTCATTCACCTGATTGGGGGCGACCGGCGTTCCGGCATTGCCCCACGCTACGCGGATATAGGTGACGACCGCGGCAGCCTTATCGTCGTCAAGAATGTGTGAGAACGGCGGCATTCCGTGTGGCCGGGGGTTCTTGGCGGTGCCAGGCGCATAGCCGCCGTTGAGGACCATGCGGATGGAATTGACCGGCGATGCCATCGTGATCGACTGGTTGCCGGCCAGCGGCGGGAAGGAGGGCGGATGGCCCTTGCCGTCCTCGGCATGGCACATCGCGCATTGCTGGGTGTAGATCTGCCGGCCCAGTTCCATCACCGCCGGCTGGACCAGCCGCGCCTGGCTGGTGGGTGGCGGCTCGGTGTCGCGCGGGGCCAGCGACTTCAAGTAGACGGCCATGGCTTCCACGTCCGCATCCGTCAGGTATTGCAGGCTGTTGTAGACCACTTCGGCCATCGGTCCATACACCGTGCCCCGGTGAGAGATGCCCACCTGCAGCAGGTCGGTGATGTCCTTGATCGGCCAGTTGCCCAGTCCCGCCTCGCGATTGGAGGTCAGCGACGGCGCGTACCAGTTCTGGTTCGGGATCATGCCGCCTTCGAATTCCTTCGATTCGCTGGAGCCGCCCAGCACATTGATGGCCGTGTGACACATCGCGCAATGGCCCAGCCCCTCCACCAGGTAGGCACCACGGTTCCATTGCACCGTCTGCTTGGGATCGGGCTGGTACTCGCCTTCCTTGAAATACAGGGTGCGCCAGCCGATCAGCAACTCGCGCTTATTGAACGGAAAGCGCAACTCATGTGGCCGGTTGGGATGCTTCACCGGCGGCACCGACATCAGGTAGGCATAAATGGCATCCAAATCCGCGCGCGTTACCTTCGTATACGAAGCGAACGGCATGGCTGGGTAGAGCAGGGTGCCATCGCGCGAGACGCCGGTGTGCATCATCTTGTAGAAGTCGTCAGCGCTCCACCGACCGATGCCGGTCTCATCGTCGGGCGTGATGTTGGGCACGTAGAGGTTGCCGAAGGGGGTGGCCATTGGCCGTCCGCCGGCAAAAGGTTTTCCGTTTGGCTCGGTGTGGCAGGCGACGCAATCGCCGGCGCGGGCCAGGTACTCGCCCTTGGTGATGACCTGGGTGGCAGCGCCGACCGGCCCGGACGGGGCGGCTTTGGTCGGCGGCGAGCCCGCCTGCTGCGGCGCCGAAGTGGGGCGCTGCATGAAGCGAATCGCCAGCACCACGATGACGAGTATGACCGCAGTGCCGAGGATGAGTACGGGCCAACGTTTCATTGCATCACCGCTGGCTGCCGCAAGCCAGCGGCATGCGAACCAGGTTTGAGGATTCCGGCGACGGGTCGCTCGGCGCCGGCTGCTGCGACAGCCACTCAGCCACCGCCGAAACGTCGGCGTCGCTCAGCCGCCCGGCGATGCGCTTCATGCAGTCGGGATCGGCCGCATGGCGCTCGCCTACCTTCCAGCGCGTGAGCTGGCCGACGATATACGCGCGGCGCAGCCCGACCAGCCCCGGAATGCCCGGCTCCATCCCGGTCAGCCCGTTGCCGTGGCAGGCGGCGCAGGCCGGAATGCCCTGGCCAGCGTCGCCCTTGGTCACAAGTGCCTGACCGCGGGCGAGCACGGGCGGCGCGGCGTTGGTGCTCTCCTTGGGCGCGAAGGGCGGCCGCAGCTTGGCGAAGTACTCGGCAATTTCTTTCAGATAGGGGTCGGGCAGGTAGGCCACCAGGTAGTTCATCGGCGGATACCGCCGCGTGCCGTCGCGAAAGGCCGCCAACTGGTTATAGAGGTACCCTGCCGGCTTGCCGGCTATGCGGGGGAAGTAGCCGTTTGCTGTGCCTTGGCCGCTCTGGCCGTGACAGGTGACGCAGCCCTGCACCCTGGCTTCGAGAGAGTCCACTTGCTTAAAAGCCGGGACGGCCTCAGGCTGCGCGATCCCAACCAGGGGAAACACAAGGAGCGTCGCGAGCGGCGTGAACTTCCATGTGGGGCGCATGGGCGGTGTGCCGTGTGGGATGCATCAAGCGTAGACGTCAAGCGTGCCGTGTCAAGCGGAAAGGCAACTTCTTCAATTGTGACCAAGACGCCACGGCACTACCGATGCGGGGCCGGCGCTCGCCGCCATGGGCGTCTGCTATCTTGGATTGGATCAGTAGACATTTCCCGTGGCATTGCATTGGTAAGGGGGGCCGGCACCGGGCGCTCCGACGACCCCCGCAATCCCTTCCCCTCGTGCGCACGGGGCGCAGCTTGTCGTGAAATGGGGGCAAAGCCATGAGAAAAGTGCGACTCGCAGGTCGGTTCGGTGCACCAGACAGTAAAGGCCTATGCGCCAATCTGGGCCGCCATTGTCTGGGGAGCGCTATCGTCCTTGCTGTCGCCGCCGGGTCGGCGCATGCCGCGCCGACGGATGCCGAAGGCTGGCAATTTGCCGTTGCCCCGTACCTTTGGCTGCCAAACGTGAGCGGCGCTTTGCGTTTCTCCGGATCCTCGTCTACCGGAGGTGGCAACCTCGATGTTGGGGCGGGGCCGGACAGCTATCTCCAGAATTTGCAGTTTGTTCTGATGCTGCAGGTCGAAGCCAGCAAGGGAGATTGGAGTGTCCTTGCCGACGCGATCTACCTTGACTTTAGTCGTCAGCAAACCACCCTCAAATCCGTGGGGGCGGAGGGCGGCACCAGGGTTGTCGTCCCGCGCGACGTGGCGACCGATGTAAACAGCGGCCTGAGCGGCGGCCTGTTCGCCCTTGCGGGGAGCTATACAGCGCTGCGGGCACCTTGGGGAACTGTCATGCCGTTGGGCGGGCTCCGATATCTGAACCTGAGCGCTAACGCAAACTGGACATTATCCGCAACGTTCAATCAACAAGGCGCGACATTGGCAAGACAAGGGGGCGTATCGCAGACGGCGAATATCGTCGACGGCATAGTCGGTATGCGTGGGCGCATCAATCTCAGTAGCAGCGGCAAGTGGTATGTGCCGTATTACCTTGACTTCGGCACCGGTTCTTCCAGATACACGGTTCAAGCGTACGGGGGGGCGGCATACGCGGCAAGGTGGGGGGATGTGCAATTGTCCTATCGCTACATCACCTACCAACTGGGCGGTAACCAGTTGGTGCAAAGGCTCACCCTAAAGGGGCCGATGCTGAGTGTGGTGTTTCGCCTCTGAGTCCAATAACCGGCTGCGCTCCTCATTGGGAAGCGGACTAGTGCCCCGCGGGAGTGGCCGCTGCTCCTGGAGTCCAGCTGGTTCACGCCGGCGGCGTGGACTTGGACCAAGACCTCGCCATCGCGCAATTCGGGACTCGGCATCTCTGCCGGCCGCAACGCACGTTTCTGTCCGTATCGTGATGGTGGCCTTATTCTTTACTGCTCGTTGATAATGGAAAGCCAGAGCGCGGTGCCGTCGCTGATGCGTGCGGTCTGGCATGACTTTGGGTGGAGAGCTGGCCATGGAGTTGCTGCTGCTGTTCGCACTGTTCACCAAGCATCTCGTGTGCGACTACCTGTGGCAGCCGAGCTGGATGCTGGCCGGCAAGGGCGACTTCCGGAGCCCAGGTGGCTATGCCCACGCGGGGCTGCATGGCCTGTGTACCGCGGTGCTGCTCGGCGGCTTCGGTGTGGCCCATTGGCTCTGGCTGGGGATCTTCGACGCCGTCGTCCACTACATGGTCGACCGCTGGAAGGTGCGCCACGGCCGACGCGCCAATCTGACGCCAAACTTGCCGCAGTTCTGGTGGGCATTTGGCGTGGACCAGTACGCGCACGTGCTGACCTACCTCGCGGTGGTCTGGCTCGCCGGGAAGCTGAACTGATTCGTCGGCTTCCTGTCTGCCACGCGCGCGTGTGAGCTGGTCCAATGCCATCGGCTCATCCAAAGTATCTAGTTCTGGCTGGACAGTCTCTCCTCACAGATTTGCTGGTGTAGCTTCGCGAAACGCTCTTGCACATTTTCCCCGAAGAGCGGATCGGGGCTCTCCGGAACGGAGGCGGCAACGGCTGCCCAATCCTCTTGTGTCAGCAGCTGAGCAGCGCGCGGCATTGCGTGTCGCTCTTCAGTCGAGAGATGATTCCGGTAGTACACAAGGTACATGGCTGCGGCTGCCTCCAGAGCCGCGCGCGAACTTATGACATCTCCTTCGGCTTCATTCAGGCGGTCTAAAAGCGCTTCGCCCACATTGGCAATCACGCGATGCTCTTGCTGGAGCCGGTTAACCACAACCTGCATGCCGGGATCTCGCTCAACGAGCCGCGCGTACGCGACATCCTCGCGGGGATGGTGGACGCGATCGCCAAAATTCCGCAGGTAATAAACGATCGTGCCCATCAAATTGTAATTTGGCTGCTTTCCACGGTGAAAAACGTCTACCTGCTCTTCCAGAAGGTCGAGTAGCCGAGCGAAATTGATGTGGTCGGCATGCCATACAGAAAGTGAGTTGGCCATGGTGCGCTCCAGCGAAACGGGTTAAGTTCAGGTTGCGTTCGAAGCCGACCCGCAATCGACCGTGACGCAGTGGTGCTCGGTTGCCCTTTGAGGCGTTACAGTTGCCCGCGATGCCTCCTGTCAGTGTGAAAACAAAGCAGGAACTTCGGTGTGACGCATCAACGTCCGCGTTGTCCCGCCCATCACAAGCTCCCGCATGCGGGAGTGGCCATAGCCCCCCGCCACCAGGAAGTCCGCGCCAAGCTCCCCGAGCACATCGCAGATAACCCGACCAACTGGCAAGGAAGTCTGTTCGGTCCGCACGGCAGCAACGATGCCATGGCGCTGCAGGTAGTGACGCAGCCCCGCGACCGGCTCCGATTTCGCATCTGGCCTGCCGGCGCGGTCCCACACTGCAAGTATCGTCACCAGCCTGGCGCGAAGGAGCAGTGGCATCGCATCGGCTACCGCCCTTGCGGCCTCGCGCTGGCCGTCCCATGCAATCACGACGTGGCCGCCATGCAGGCGGTGGACCTGGTCAGGCAGGACGACCACCGGCCGCCCCGCATTCAGCAGCACATATTCGGCCACCTCGGCCGCAAGCGATGGCACGCCGCCCCCTGTGGGGGCCGGCCGCGCGAGCAGGACGATATCGGCCACGCGCGCCTCCTGCGCCAGGACCCAGCCGGCCTCCTCCGCCACGACGTGATGCGAGAACGTGACCCGGGGTGCGGCATCAGCCAACGTATTGCCCAGCAACTCCCCATACGACGCGGTCTGGCTCAGCAGTCGGCGGCGCGCAAGTTCTGCGTACCGCGCCGCATCGTCGCCGGCGCCACGTACGGGATCGATGCGCACGCCAGTCGCGCTGGCACCAACGACATGCGCCCCAAAGCAGGAAGCCAGGTCCCCAGCCATGCGGATACGGGCGACGCAACCGGCGTCTGGCCCGAGCTCGACAACGATCGTCCTATAGTCCATCAGAGTGCCTCCGCCTGGACCGTTGAAGCGTTTTCATGGCAGTCACCGCTTTCGGTTTGGTCTGTCTTCGCTTCAGCGCGAGAACAGCACAGGTACCGTCATCGACTCCAGAAGCGTGCGCGTGACGCCGCCAAGCACCAGTTCGCGCATGCGACCGTGTCCATAGGCACCCATTACGATCAGGTCGGCATTAAGATCCGCCGCGCGCGAAAGCAGGAGCTCGCCGATGGTCAGGTCAGCACCCCCGGGACCGTGTTCGATTTCCACGGCCACGCCGTGGTGCTCCAGCACGCGTGCGGCGTGGCTGACCGGGGTGGCATCGGCTCTGGCCTCCTTGGCCGCAGTGTGTGCGCAAAGAATGTGCGCCTGTGCGCCGGCCATCAGAGGCACAGCATCGTGAAGCGCCCGCGCCGCCTCCCGGCTGCCATTCCACGCGACGATAACCCGCGTACCCACGGTGGGAAACTTGCCGGCGCATGGCACGACAAGCGTCGGGCGGCCGGTCTCCAGCAGCAACGATTCCAGCAGTTTTCGGGCCACCGGGCCTTCGGTATTGTCGGCGTCGTACTGGCCGGCAATGACCAGTCCGGCCTCGCGGGCCTCGCGCAGCACCGTCGCCACGGACTCGCGTTCTGCCGCACGCCACTCCGTGCGCACCGGCAGCGCTTGGGTCGCAGCAAGGAACTGCACCCGGATGTTTTCCCTCACCTGCTTGCGCCGGGCCAGATCGTCCGCCACAAATTGCTGCGCGCCATCCATGAGGTAGAACCAGGCGGGATCGGGAATGAAACCGGCGTACATGCCGATCAGCGGGCATTGGCTGGCCGCCGCAATCCGCCCCGCCACTGCGAGCCGCTGCAGTGCCTGCGGATTGCTGTCCAGATGAACCAGGATGCTGTCGTAAGCCATGATCGCCCCCTCACTGAAGCTACAATTCAGTCTAGGCAGCAGGGTCGACCGGCTCTTGACCCAGATCAACGGGCCTGTCCAGTTGCGGCACCCGTCATACGGAGTCCGAGACTCAGGGGGGCATGTGGAGCCCTCAAGTATTGCTGCCGTCTCTCGAGCATTTGCTCGCGATCTGGAACGCCGCCAGGCCCGCCGCTTCGGGTAGACGCATGTCAAGCGCGTATCGACGCCGGCGTCTACGCTGAATGCAACGAGCCGAAACAACGATCTCGCGCATTCGTGCCTGTCGGGAGGCCCATCATGTACCAGCGGATCCTGCTCGCCGTTGACGGCAGCCGTTCTTCGGACTTAGCACTGAGCCAAGCCATCCGACCGAGGCCGACGTGGTCTGCAGCAATACCGAAGGTTAGCTGCGCCGCGGCGCCATAGGCGGTGACGGAGCGCCACGCCATGCCCCAAACCATGCAAGCGATGATCTTCGAGGGCGCTGGCCTGCCGCTGCGCCTTCACAACGTGCCGGTTCCCGATCCGGGGCCTGGCGAACTGCGCATCGCCGTGGCGGCTTGCGGGGTGTGTCGGACCGACCTGCATATCGCCCGTGGCGACCTGCGCCATCCCAAGCCCATGCTCATCCCGGGGCATGAAATCGTCGGACAGGTGGAATCATGTGGCGCTGGTGTCACCGCCTTCAAGCCGGGCGACCGTGTGGGCGTGCCATGGCTCGGACATACCTGTGGCCATTGCAGCTACTGCCTGCGTCATCAGGAAAACCTCTGCGATACGCCGCAGTTCACCGGCTATACCCGGGATGGCGGCTATGCTGAGTACGTAGTTGCTGACAGCAGCTATTGCTTCCGGATTCCACCCACCTACGATGACGAACATGCTGCGCCACTACTCTGCGCAGGCCTGATCGGCTACCGGACGCTGCGCATGGCGGGCTTGGCCGGCGATGCACACCGCATCGGTATCTACGGTTTCGGCGCCGCTGCCCACCTGGTGACGCAGATTGCCGTGGCGCAAGGCCGCGAGGTCTACGCCTTCACCCGCACGGGCGACACAGGCGCCCAGCAACTGGCATACCAGACTGGCGCTTGCTGGGCCGGTTCGAGCGACCTCCAGTCGCCCGTGCCGCTGGACGCGGCGCTGATCTTCGCTCCGGTCGGCGCGCTGGTTCCAAAAGCACTGAGCGCCGTGGGCAAGGGTGGCACCGTTGTCTGTGGCGGGATTCATATGAGCGATATCCCAAGCATGCCTTACCAACTGCTTTGGGAAGAAAGGCGCCTGTGTTCCGTGGCCAATCTCACGCGGGCCGACGGCATCGCGCTGATGGATATCGCCACCCGGACGCAGCTGCATACGCACACCACCGCCTATCCGTTGGAGCAGGCCAATGCGGCACTGGCCGATCTGCGCGAGGGCCGCCTTTCCGGTGCCGCCGTCCTGAGACTCCGGCAATAAATCCCCGGCAGATATCTGTTCCCTGTGATTTTTGTCCCCGATGAGTACTCATGCCTGCTCCAACTGAATCAAGATTAACTTGCCGTGCGACACATCGGCGTATGCCTGTGCGCGGCTCCAGCGCAGCTCACATGTGTGCTGTTTTCTTCGCTGTAGGGGTTTTCCTGTACAGCACTCCGCGGCGAAGCTGAAGTTTCCGATGGAGAAAGGGGTCTGTCGCAGTCAGGGACAACATCGCCAGCCAACACTATGCGGTCAATGACTACCGCCCCGAGCTGAAGCGAATGCACCGCGTTGCGATTCGCTGACGGACCGCCGCCGAGTCCGGGTTATCCGTGGAGGTATAGCAATCCCTGATGCCTCCCGGAAGGTGAACGCATTCGACAGGGTCTATATTGCCCATCTATGTTTTCGGTAGCATATCCCTGCTTAAGAGGGGGCGTCGCGCCATTGCATCACTTCTTGATGTTTCGCGCGTCTTTGCTGAAGGAATTTCGCATGCTGATATGGCCATCGCGGCTATGAACGAGCAGATCGACCTTCTCCTGTTTTGCCCTCCTGGTGCCGGCGGCGATTGCTTCATCTTGGGAGGTGTAGACCTGCTCGCCCTCTGCGCCACCCTCGGCTTCAACGGCCCACCCGTTGTCGGTGGGCACGACGTGGATGTTTTTGCCCGGCATGGCTGTCTCCTGAAGTTATGCAGCCAGTCTCCCGCGCGCGCCGAGGGCGCCGGTATCAGACGTTGTCCGACAAAAATGCCCGCGCAAGGCGGGTTACCGGAAATGCCAAGAGGTCCGCGCCGGAGTCGGCATGACGCCTTAGATTGCTCATAACGTGGCAGATTCGCGCTGACTTCGTTAGGGCGCCGGGATCAGCTTGGGCCAGTGACCGGATTGCCGCTTCCGTGGAGCCTCCTTGCGCGGCGCGATGGGCAGTTCTCGGGAGGGCGCGACTTAGTGATCACAATGGCGTGTAATCGGCGCTAGGGGTCGCCGCTGCATCCCTCGGCCGCATTGGTTGGTTCTGTTGTGTCGCAAACAGTTCCACCTCGTCAGGGCGCGTTTCTTAAATGAAACTTAAGCCAACGCTCCTGCGACTGCGAGGACACGGCCACGCGCCCCTAGGCCTCGGGATTGACCACTTATCTCCTCTGTACCTAGCGCTGCCCCCTGAACATGGGGGCCATGGCTGCAACGGGCAGAATCATTTAACTGGTGATCGCCTTTGGGTACTGGCCGAGTGCATGCCGGCAGCCTTCGCACGCATTGCACTGGTCAACCGGGTAGGGCATTGAGGACGCATTCCACAATGCGCGCTTTTGCAGTGCTGCATTCAGAGTTGTTGGCTGGCAGTAGGCTGCAACACGCCAGGCCGGCCGTCAGGCGGGTTGGGCGATCGACTGAGGTAGACTGTGAGTACAACAGAAGCCGTACCTTGCTTACTATGCGCTGCGCTGGCGCGACGCTGGCTCGACCGACAAGATCGCCTTCGTGGTAGCCGCATCTACCGCTGCGCTGCCTGTGGCGGGCGATTCGTAGTCACTGGCGATGCCCTGGGCGCTATCGAGCTGGGGCGTTGGGATGTTGCTGAACTGATGGCTGCGGTTAGGCAGAACATTGCTTCGGGCGTCCTGCCGCGCATCGAGGACGCTGAAGGAAGGCCGAGCGTGATCGCCGTCGGCCGTCAGGCATCCTGAGTTCCGCCGCATGACACGCCACCGGCTGTCGTCAGACCTTCCAGCGGGCGCGGACGTTCCTGCGGCTGCTGCCGCCCAAACAAGTGACTGCTGAACCTGCACTGATTGACCGCAAGCCTAAGGTATCGATACCCAATCGAGACCGGCGCGCGCCATGATCTGGATGGTCTGAACCGAAGGTATGGTCGCGATGGCGCCAAGCGTTGCCTGGCCATGTCGCTACATCGATTTCAGCCGGTTGATTCCATTGGCGACAGGGGCAGCAGTTGTCATGGGGGCTCCTGGCACGGGCGCCTTCCTAGTCTATGCATCGCGTGCCGGCTTTGCCAAGCGGACCTGTTGGGTCAGGAGCGGATAGCGCGCCTGCGGTGCCGTGGTCACGGCGCTCAAACCAGTTTGCGCAGGCTTGTGTTCATCAACTTGAACCGGCCCCTGCCTACAACACCCGCCCGAACCACCACAGCGACAGCAGCCCCGCACAGGTCGCCAGCAGCGCGCCCAGCGCGGCGAAGAACGCGGTGATTTCGACCTGTTCGCGCTTGTCGAACGCCAGCCTCGCGTTGAGCGCCCGGTACACCTTCTTCAATCTGGTGGCATCCTCGAGACGAAAGTACTCAGCCGCGGTTGCGTCGGCGACTTGCTTCAATACCTTCTCGTCCAGCCTGACGCGGGCCGACCAGCCGTCGACCCTGAGCACGACGCCTTCGGTCGTGCCGACCCCCACGGTATAGATGCGCACGCCGTGCGCGGCGGCAAGTTGCGCCGCTTGCATCGCACCCGGGCCGGCATTGCTTTCGCCGTCGGAGAACAAGACGATCGCACCGGCAGCATAGGAGCCGGGCGTCACGGTGTCGCCGCTGTCGGATGCCTCTGGCTTCTTCGGCGGCGTGGTGTCGTCGTTCATCAGGCGCTCGGCGTCGTCGCCCGCCTGCGGCAGCAGGGTCGTGAGTGCGATGAGCAGGCCGTTGCCCAGGGCGGTGCCGCCTTGCGGCTGCAGGCGGTCGATCGCCGTGGCCACGTCATCCTTTCGGCGACTGGGAGCCTGCGCCACGCCGGCCGTGCCGGCCATCGCGACCACGCCCACGCTGACGCCCGCGGGCTGTGCGTCCAGCAGTACTTTGGCTGCCTGTTGGGCGGCGCGGATGCGGCTGGGCTTTACATCCTGCGCTCGCATGCTGCCGGACAGGTCGATGACCAGGATCACGGTCTCGATGCGAGAGGGCAGCATCAATACGGCCTGGGGACGGGCGATCGCGAAGATCAACGCAGCCAGGGCCAGCAGGGTCAGCGCGGGTGACACGTGGCGGCGCCAGCTCGCGCCGCCCTTGATGGCGAGGCCGACGGTTTTCAGGGCGGGATAGTGCGCCGCCGGGCGCCCCCGGCGCGCATCCAGCCAGACATAGCCAGCGGCAAGCATGAGGACGAACGCGAGCAACCACAGCATGCCTGGCCACAGGAAGCTGAAGACGGGCAACCGGCTCATCGTATCGATCATGCGCCCCCCTTGGCGGCCCCTTGCTGACGATGCCGCCGGCAGGCGAATTGCAGCAGGGCAAGGTCCAGGCGGGCGTAGGTCGACAGCGTCAGGCACTCCACGCCGGCCAGCGCGAAACCCTGGCGCAGCTCGGCCTCGCGCGCCTCGGCGGCGGCGGCGAAGCGTTTCCTGAAGGCCGGGTCATGCGTGTCGACGAACATCTGCTCTCCGGTTTCGGCATCCTGCATCACGACCAGGCCCAGGTCGGGCAAGGCCATCTCCAGGGGATCGACCAGCCGCACGGCGACGACTTCATGACGCCGGGCCAACATGCCGAGCGATGCTTGCCAGCCCGGGGCGCTGATGAAGTCGGAGACGACGAACAGCACCGACCGGCGTTTGGCGACGGCCCGTGCGCGCTCCAGCAGGTCGCGCAACCGGGTGTCGCCCGGCGACGCGGCGGGTGTGGCATGCATGCGGTCGAGCAGGTGCAGCAAGTGGCGACGCCCCGAGCGCGCCGGCACCACGGACGCGGCCATGTCTGTTGCCCCTCCATAGAGCACCGCGCCGACCCGGTTGCCATAGCGCGTCAACAGGAGCGCCATGACGGTGGTGAAGTCGCTCAGAAGGTCGCGCTTGCGCACGCTGCCGGAGCCGAAATCGACCGATCCGCTCAGGTCCAGCAGGAACCAGACGCAGACCTCGCGGTCTTCCTGGTACTCACGCACGTGCGGCGTCTGCAGGCGCGCTGTCACATTCCAGTCGATGTGCCGCACGTCGTCGCCGGGGCGGTATTCGCGCAGGTCGGCAAGGTCCAGCCCAAAGCCGCGAAACAGCGTGCGATAGTCGCCCTGCAGCAGGCCATCGAGGCGGCGGACCACCGTCCATTCCAGGCGGCGCAACAAGGCCTCGGTCTGGTTTGGCCCGACGCGGGCAAGCACCCCGTCGGCAGGTGCGCCGCCGGGTGCGGCGTCCGGACCGCGCCGGCGCCTAGCCCGCAGCCGCCCGAACATGGGATTCCAGCGGCCGCTCGGGGACGGGCAGGGCCTGCGAAATGCGGGTGATGAGCTGGTCGGCGGTCACGCCATCGGACATGGCCTCGTAAGAAAGCACCAGGCGGTGGCGCAATACATCTGGCACGAGGTCGATCACATCTTCGGGCAGGGCATAGTCCCGGCCGCGCAGGAACGCCAGGGCGCGCGCGCCTTCGATCAGGCCGATGGTGGCGCGGGGGCTGGCACCGAAGGAAATGTAGCGATCCAGGTCGGCCACGCCGTAGGTCCCCGGTTTGCGGGTGGCCGCCACCACGCGCACCGCGTACTGGATCAGGCCCGGATCGACGTAAACCTTGCGGCATTCATCCTGCAGGCCTGCCAGGTGCTCGGGCGTGGCGATCGGGCTCACGCTGATCTGAGGGCCGGTGACGCGGTTGACGATGACGACCTCCTCCTCCTCGCTGGGATATCCCACCAGGACCTTCATCATGAAGCGGTCGACCTGCGCCTCGGGCAAGGGGTAGGTGCCTTCGGTTTCTATCGGATTCTGTGTCGCCATGACGAGGAAGGGCGTGGGCACCAAATGGGTTTCGCCGGCGATGGTGACCTGCTTTTCCTGCATGACCTCCAGCAATGCGCTCTGCACCTTGGCCGGCGCACGGTTGATTTCGTCGGCCAGCAGCAGATTGGCGAAGACCGGCCCCCGCACGGTGGAGAACTCGCCCGTACCCTGGTTATACATGCGGGTGCCGATCAGGTCGGCCGGCAGAAGGTCCGGCGTAAACTGAATGCGCTTGAAGGAACCGCTCATGGTCCTGGCCAGTGTGTTGACGGTCAGCGTCTTGGCCAGGCCCGGCACGCCTTCCACCAGCAAGTGGCCGCCGGCAAGGATGGCCACCAGCACCCGTTCGAGAAAGTGGTCCTGTCCGACCACCACACGTTTCACCTCATACAGCAGGCGTTCCATCAAGTCGGCGCTGTCCACAGCGCCCCTGGTCTGGTCGTTCATAGGCCTCCGCGTCTAGAAAGGAGAAGATCCGATGGCAACGCCGGCGCTTTCGATCGTGATGGCAAAGCCAATGCCGAGGAAGGTGCCGCTCTTGTTGGGGTTGAGGATGGCGGTGACGATCCCGACCACCTCGCCATCCATATTCACCAGCGGTCCGCCGGAGTTGCCGGGATTGGCGGCGGCGTCGAACTGGATGAGCTTGTCCAGCTTCTGCTTGTTGTCTGGTGAAACGAACTTGCGGTCGAGTCCGGACACCACGCCGGCAGACACCGACGGGCCGATGCCGAAGGGAAAGCCGACCGCGACGACCTCGGTGCCGGGCGCGAGTTCCCGGCTGGAACCGAGCGTCGCCGCCGGCAAGTCGTCGGGAATGGACTTGGCCTGGATGATGGCGAGGTCTTTCTCCGGGTTCGCCTGCAGTACCGAGGCCTCGGAAGTGTGACCGTCGTGGAACTTGATCTCCAGGCGTCGGGCGCCGGCGACGACGTGGTAGCAGGTGAGGACGATGCCGCTCTCGGTCACGACCACGCCCGAACCAATGTGGCGATCTTCGGGCTGGCCCTCGGCCTCGTCCTTGCCACCGGGTCGGTCGCCCATGGCGAGCTCGTCGCGCGGGGAGGGTGGGGCTGGCCGGGAGGATTCGGGACGTGTGGCAGGGGGAGCACGCCTGGCCTGGGGAGAAGACGCCGCCTCCGCTTTCTTTTCCGCTGGGGTAAAACTGCGAATTTCCACCACCGATTCGCGAACCGCCTCTGCCGCCCTGGCCGTGCGCGACGGCAGGCTCTTGGTTTGCAGCGTATGCAGCACGGCCGCGTCGATGTCTGCTTGCGTGAGCGCGCGCTGCTTCGGCTGCAGCAGCCAGGCGGAGCCCACGCCGGCAGCGAGAACCAGCGCGACGGCTGCCGAGACCCACCCGTAGATCGTCACCCGTTTCATCGCAGCCCCCGAGGTCCCGTCCCGCCGTGGAAAATACAGTACCATCCTCTTACCCACGCGCCAAGGAGCAGGGCATGCAGTTTCTCTGGCCGCAAATGCTCTGGCTGCTGCTCGCCCTCCCACTGCTGGCAGCCGCTTACCTGTATCTGATCGCGCGGCGCAAGAAGTCCGCCGTGCTTTATGCAAGCCTTGCATTGCCCCGCGCGGCCCTGTCTCCCGGCCAACGACTGCGGCGCCACATCCCGCCCCTGCTTTTCCTGTTCGCGCTGGCCGCGGCCCTGCTGGCATGTGCCCGCCCCAGCGCAACCGTCACCCTGCCGTCCGACACGGTCACCCTGGTACTGGCGATGGACACCTCCCGCAGCATGGAGGCAACCGACGTTGCTCCCACACGAATCAGTGCCGCCCAGCAGGCCGCCCGGGACCTCATCGTGGGGCTGCCGGCCAGCGTGCGTCTGGGCATCGTGTCCTTCGCCGCCACGGCGACCGTGGTGCTGCCCCCCACCAACAACCGGCCGGACATGCTCGACGCGATTGATCGCTTTCAGCTCCAGCGCGGCACGGCGACCGGCAGCGGACTGATCCTGGCTCTGGCAGTGTTGTTTCCCGACGATGGGATTGATCTGGAGACGATCCTCTTCAGCGGCGAGTCGCTCGCACCCGGGCCCGGCGGCAGATCGCTGACAGAGGCCGCCGCGGCGGACGCCGTCCGCAAGCGCGAACAGGAGCGGCCGGCGGCGCAGCCCGGCTCGTATCGGCACGGTGCGGTGATCCTGCTCAGCGATGGCCGCCGCACTACCGGCCCGGACCCGCTGGACGCCGCGCGCATGGCCGCCCAGCGCGGCGTGCGCGTCTATACGGTGGGCTTCGGTACGCCGCAGGGCGGGGGCGCGGTCGAATCGAGCCTGTCTTACTTCATGCAGCTCGATGAACCCGCCTTGCGGGCGGTAGCGGCGATCTCGGGCGGCGAGTACTTCCAGGCTGGCTCTGCTGCGGACCTGAGCCAGGTGTATCGGCAGCTCAGCGCCCGCTTCGCGCTCGAGCGCAAGGAAACCGAGCTGGGTGCCTTGTTTGCGGCAGCCTCGGTCCTGCTGCTGGTCGCGGCGTGCGGGCTATCGATGTTGTGGTTTCGGCGGTGACCACGGTGCTGAAGCGCTGGTGACGTCACGCAGCTTGCCATAGCCGGCCGGAGGGAACGCCTTGCCCCCTCGGCAAAGTGTAGCAGGATGAACGTGTGCCCTCCGGGGCAGGCGCGGAAGTGGGCGACCAGGCCGGTCACCGAGCCGCCCCCCGTTCCAGAATCTTGTACAAGTGCGACCGCGATATCCGCAATTGCTCCGCGGCCCGCTTCTTGTTGCCACCATGGCGCGCGATTGCGTCGACCACTGCTGCATAGGCGAGCTCGCTCATGCCGGCACCAGCCTCGCTCGATAACCCCGGCTTGGGTGCGAGGGATGGCAGGCTCCCCTCGTCGATCTCCTCATGCGGATACGCTTGCGCCAGTGGATTCACGCCGAGTTGGCTTTCCATGCTCACCGGCCCGCGCGCCGATTCCCCACGTGCAAAATCCGCCACGCGCAGCGTGCGGCCATCGCAGAACACCAGCGCCTCCTCGATGCGCTGGCGCAACTGGCGCACATTGCCGGGCCAGGGCTTGCCGGCCAGGTGTCGCGCTACGTCGTGATCGACTTTAGGCACGGGCACGGCATTGCGCGCGCAGAAGGCGCCGACGAAGTGCTGTAGCAAGGCGGGGATATCTTCGCGCCGCTGACGCAGGGCGGGAATCCGCAGCACCACGCCGCTAAGCCGGTAGTACAGGTCGAGGCGGAAGCGCCCGGCGTCGACGAGGGAGGGAATGTCGCGATTGGTGGCGGAGATCAGGCGGAAGTCCACACGCTGCGCGCGGCGACTGCCAAGGCGTTCGACCATGTGGTCCTCCAGCACCCGCAACAATTTGACCTGCATCTCCATGGGGATGTCCGCCACCTCGTCCAGGAATACGGTGCCGCCGGCCGCCAGTTCCAGCTTGCCCGCCTGTCCCTGGCGCCGACTTCCGGTAAAGGCGCCGGGCGCATGGCCGAACAGTTCGGATTCGATCAGCGTGGCAGGCAGGGCAGCCAGGTTAAGGCTGACCAGCGGCCTGTCGCTGACCGGCTCGGGCCCTGCGCTGTGGATGGCGCGGGCGACCAGTTCTTTGCCGGTGCCGCTTTCACCCAGGATCAGCACGGGCACGTCAAGGCGCGCCACGGTCTGGATCTCGCGGCGCAGGCGCTGCATCGGTGCGCTTTCGCCGATGAGCGCGAGCAGGGGTTGGCTTTCCCGCAAGCCGTCCAGTTCGCGCTGGTAACGCGCCACTTGCGAGCGCAGCTCCGACAGCTCCTTGTGCATGCGCACAAGCGCTTCCGGTCCCTTGAACATGATCTGGCCGATGGCCCCGACCACATTGTCGTCCTGCCGGATGGGGATGCGGTTGACCACGCGGGTAACGCCGTTCATCTCCTGCAACTGCCCGATCTCCGCCTTGCCGCTCGCGACAACCTGCGGTAGCCGTGAATTCGGGATGACGCTGGCGGCGGGGCTGCCGATTCCCGCGCCGGCTTCCAGGCCCAGGAAGTTCGCGTGCACCGGGCTGATAAAGCGCACCAGGCCATCCTGGTCGACCACCGTGATGGCCTGGTACGGGTCGGTCAGGAAGTGGTCGAGGATGGCGCCTGCAAAGGGCACCGTGCCGATGAAGTCGAACAACACCGTATGTGTGTCGGCACGGTGCAGAAGGATCAGCTGATGGTTGCCGTCTTCCAGGCACAGGCCGATGTAGCGGTGATCGCCGGCCTCAACGGGAAAAAGCCTGCGCCCGTTGGCCAGGTCCGTGGCGCGCTTGCAGGCGGATTCGGCCGCGTCTGCAATGGCGGGGTCCGCACACACTCCGACCGTGGCGACCCTGCCGGCTGGCGATCGCACTATGGCACCCAGCGCAACCATTTCGGCTGCTGTTCGCGGTGTTGTTGCTGAGGACACTGCTTGTCTCCGTAGGTGTCCTTCGGGTGGACACATTCTGTCTTTATTGCGGACATGGTACGCGGGCGCCGGAAATTTCTCAATGAATTCAAGGGCAGGCGGCTCGCCGCCCGCATGGGGGGTGAAGACAAAGTGGGGCGCCACAAGGCGGCCGGCAAGCTCACGGTGCGAGAGCGCATCGATGAGATTGCCGACCCTGGATCGTTCCTGGAGGTGGGCGGGCTGACCGGCAGTGGCCGCTATGACAGCAACGGGCGGCTGGTGGACCTGGTCCCTTCGAACCTGGTGATGGGCCGGGCCCAGGTCGGCGGGCGGTCGGTGGTGCTGGTGGGGGACGACTTCACCGTGCGCGGCGGTGCCAATGATGGCGCAGTGGGTGACAAGCTGATCCACGCCGAGAAGATGGCGCACGATCTGCGCCTGCCGATGATCCGGCTGGTCGATGGCACCGGCGGTGGCGGCTCGGTGCGCAATATCGAGGTCAAGGGCCACACGCTGATCCCCACCATGAAGGTCTGGCAGCACGTGGTGGAGAACATGTCCGTGGTGCCGGTCGTGTCCCTGGCGCTCGGATCCGTGGCGGGCATGGGGGCGGCGCGTGTGGCAGCCAGCCATTATTCGGTGATGGTCAGGGAGACTTCGCAGCTGTTCAATGAAGGTCCGTCTGTGGTGGCGCGCGTTGGCCAGAACCTGACCAAGAATGAGTTGGGCGGCAGCCAGATCCATACCCGCAACGGCGTGGTGGACGATGAGGTCGCCACCGAGCAGGAGGCCTTCGAGCGCGCGCGTCGCTTCCTGTCCTACCTGCCGGGGTCCGTCCACGAACTGCCGCCGCGGATCGAGCCGGCCGACGATCCCGCCCGTCGCGACGAATGGCTGCTGTCGGCCATTCCGCGCGACAGCCGTGCCGCGTACAAGATCCGCCCGATCGTGCAGGCGCTGGTGGATGCCGATTCCTTCTTCGAGATCGGCAAGAACTGGGGCTGCGCCATTGTCACCGGCATGGCCAGGCTGGATGGCTGGCCGGTGGCTGTCATCGCCAGTGATCCGTCCTTCCATGGCGGCGGCTGGGACAGCGCGAGCGCGGAGAAATTCACGCGTTTCGTCGACATGGCCCAGGCCTTCCACCTGCCCGTGGTCAACCTCGTCGATATCGCCGGGTTCGAGATCGGCCTGGAAGCCGAGCGGGCGGGCACCATGCGCTACGGCGTGCGCGCGCTGGCCGCGGTCTACCAGACCACGGTGCCGTGGTGTTCGTTGATCTTGCGCCGCGCCTATGGCGTCGCGGCTGCCGGCCACCAGCATATGGGGCGGTTCAATTTCCGCTATGCCTGGCCGTCGGCCAACTGGGGCTCACTGCCGATCGAAGGCGGACTGGAAGTTGCCTACAAGGCCGAGATTGAAGGCGCCGACGATCCGGTGCAGAAGCACGCCGAGATCGAGCAGCGCGTGCGCAGCCTGACGTCGCCGTTTCGCAGCGCCGAGGCGTTCGTCATTGAAGACATCATCGATCCGCGCGACACGCGCACGCTGCTGTGCGAGTTCGCCAACCTGGCGGCACCACTGCGTGAAACCGGCATCAGCCGCTTTGGCATCCGGCCTTGAGCGCTGCACAGGCCGCACGCCGCCCCACTGACGAGTACTTGCTGCCATGGCCGGTGATATGGCCCAACCGGCTGGCACGGCACTGACTTGGAAAACCAAAGGAGACATGAATTGAAAAAATTGTTGATCGCCAATCGAGGGGAGATCGCGTTGCGCGTCCAACGCGCCGCTCGCGACATGGATATCCGCACGGTCGCGGTCTACTCGCAGGACGACGCCAGCTCGCGGCATCGCATGCTGGCCGACGAGGCGCTTCCTCTCGGTGGGGCCGGGCCGTCGGCGTACATCAACATTGCGGGCATCATTGCCGCGGCGAAAGCCGCCGGTTGCGATGCGATCCATCCCGGCTATGGCTTCCTGAGCGAGCGTGCCGATTTTGCCCAGGCGTGCATTGACGCCGGCATCACGTTCGTCGGCCCCACCGTAGAGCACCTTGCCCTGTTCGGGGACAAGGGCAGTGCGCTGCAACTGGCGGCCGAGTGCGATGTCCCGACCATGCCGGCAACGCGAGGCGGGGCGACTCTCGATGAAATCGCCAGCTTCTTCGATGCGCAAGGCGAAGCCGGCATCGTCATCAAGGCCGTTGGCGGGGGAGGTGGCCGCGGCATGCGCGTGGTCCGGCGGCGCGACGACCTGGCGGAAGCCTACGCGCGCTGCCGGTCCGAGGCGGGCTCCGCATTTGGCATCGATGCCCTGTACGCAGAGCGGCTGGTCAGCCGGGCGCGCCATATTGAAGTGCAGATTGCCGGCGACGGGGCGCGAGTCATCGCGCTCGGCGAGCGGGACTGCACCTTGCAGCGCCGCTTCCAGAAGCTTGTGGAGATCGCTCCCAGCCCGACACTCCGACCGGAGCTTCGTGAGCAGATCATCAAGGCCGCGCTTAAGCTGGCGCGCCGCGTCAACTACCTGAGCCTGGGTACCTTCGAGTTCCTGGTCGAGGAAACCGAGTCCTGTGCGCAGAAGGATTTTGTCTTCATCGAAGCCAATCCCCGGTTGCAGGTCGAGCACACCATCACGGAACAAGTCACCGGCGTCGATCTTGTCGCGCTGCAGATCGGGCTTGCAACAGGGCAGACCCTGAGTGACCTTGGCCTCAACCAAGCTTCGCCGCCGCAACCGAAGGGATATGCGATCCAGGTACGTGTGAACGCGGAAACGACAGACGCGCAGGGCCTTGCACGCCCGGCCCAGGGTCGCCTCGAACGCTTCGACCCGCCTTCAGGCCCGGAGGTTCGTGTCGACACGCACGGCTACACCGGCTATGAGCCGTCGCCCAACTTCGACACCTTGCTGGCAAAGCTGGTTGTCACCAGTGCGACGCCCAGGTTCGAGGGCGCCGTGCGGCGTCTGCAGCGTAGTCTTGCGGAATTCCGGATCGTGGGGGTGCCGACCAACCTTAACCTCTTGCGCGCCCTCACGCAGCGCGCCGATTTCCTCAGCCAGGATGTCCACACACGGCACTTTGAAGCGATCTTGCCGGACCTGACTGCATCGGCGGAGGACATTGCAAGGGCCGAGCGTGCGCAGGAATCCCTGCTCGGCGTCGCAGCTCCAGCGGCCACTGTGATCACGCCGCGCCTGGCCGATGCCGAGGAGGCCGTGGGCGAAGGGGCGGTGGCTATCCGTGCGCCCTTGACCGGCCGAGTGGTCGAGATCTCAGTGAATGTGGGCGACATCGTCCAGCCCGGGAAGACGGTTGCGGTTCTCGACGCCATGAAGATGGAACACGCGGTGATGGCTGAATGCGGCGGCCGTGTCATCGACCTGCGTCTGGAGGCAGGAGCGCTGGCGCCGGAAGGCCAGATCCTGATGGTGTTGGAGCAGGTCGAGGCCAATGGCGAGTCAGCGGATGTCGCCCGGGACGTCGACCTTCATGCGATCCGTGCGGACCTCCAGCGCGTGCTCGACCGGCATGCCTACCTGCATGACGACAGGCGTCCCGATGCGGTGGCAAAGCGCCGTTCCCGCGGCCAGCGCACGGCCCGTGAGAACGTCGCGAACTTGTGCGATCCGGAGACCTTCGTGGAGTACGGCGCCCTTGCTGTTGCGGCGCAGGCTTCCCGCCGTTCTCAGGAAGATCTGATTGCTAACACCCCGGCAGACGGACTGATCACCGGCATCGGCGACATCAACGGAGAACTTGTCGGCAAGGACAAGGCGCGCAGTGCGGTGATGGCCTACGACGCCACGGTCCTGGCGGGAACGCAAGGCAAACGCAACCACATCAAGACCGACCGCATCGTGGAAGTCGCGATGCGTGACGAACTCCCGCTGGTGCTCTTTGCCGAAGGCGGTGGCGGTCGGCCCGGTGACGTGGATTTCCCCTCGGTGTCCGGTCTGTATCAACCGTCATTTGCCGCATTTGCCGATCTCAATGGGCACGTTCCGGTCGTCGGCATCGTGTCGGGTCGATGCTTTGCCGGCAATGCGGCCTTCCTGGGCTGCTGCGACGTGATCATTGCCGACAAGTCAGCGAATATCGGCATGGCAGGGCCAGCCATGATCGAGGGCGGGGGCCTCGGGGTCTTCCGTCCGGAGGACGTCGGTCCGGCTTCGGTGCAGTTTGCCAATGGCGTGGTCGATATCCTCGTTGATAACGAAGCGCAGGCGGTCCAGGTGGCGAAGCACTACCTGTCGATGTTCCAGGGGCGCGTGGCGCACTGGACCGCACCGGACCCCCTCGACTTGCGCCACGTCGTGCCGGAGAACCGGCTGCGCGTGTACGACTCGCGCAAAGCCATCGAAGGGATCGCCGACGTCGGCAGCGTGCTGATGCTGCGCGGTGGCTTCGGCGCAGGCATTCACACCGCTCTCGCCCGGGTGGAGGGGCAGCCGGTGGGGATCATGGCCAACAACCCGCATCATCTCGGGGGCGCCATCGATGCCGATGCGGCAGACAAGGCAGCGCGCTTCATGCAGCTGTGCGACGCGCACGGACTGCCGATCATCTCGCTGATCGACACGCCTGGGTTCATGGTCGGGCCGGAGGTTGAGGCTCGCGCACAGGTGCGCCATGTGTCGCGCATGTTCCTCACGGCCGCCAAGCTGCGCGTCGCCTTGCTGGGCGTCACGCTGCGCAAGGGGTATGGCCTTGGCGCCATGGCCATGGCGGGAGGCGGCTTCCGGTCGGCAAATTTCGTCATTTCATGGCCGACCGGTGAATTCGGTCCGATGGGTCTGGAAGGCGCTGTCACGCTGGGCTTCAAGAAAGAGCTGGAAGCGGTTCCCGACGGGCCGGAACGGAAAGCGCTGTTCGACAAGCTGGTTGCCCACGCCTACGAGCGTGGCCACGCGATCAGCACGGCTGCCGCGGTCGAGATCGACGCCGTAATTGACCCTGCGCAGACGCGGAAGTGGATCGTCCAGGGCATCGCATCAGCCGACATTCGACGCCGCAGAGAGCGCCGCTCGTTTGTCGATGCGTGGTGAACCCTGGCCCTGGACAGTCCACATACAAGAGGCTCCTATGACGATGAATGGTCCTGACATGGCTCGACTGGCGTTGCGCGGCCTGCGCGTGCTGGAAGTCGGCACTGGCCCGGCGCTTGCGTACGCGGGCAAGTTGTTCGCCGATTTCGGTGCCGAAGTCATCAAGGTGGAAAGTCCTGCGGGTGACGCCTGGCGGCAGATGCCGCCTATGGCCGGCGTCCCTGGGGCAGAGCCACCTGCAAGCGCGCTCTTTGCGTGGCTCAACACCAACAAGCGCAGCGTCACGGCTGATGGCGACAGCCCGGAGGACAGCACATGGTTGGCACAACTCGCGCGAACCTGCGATGTCGTGCTGGATGCGCGAGCGTTGGCGGCAGGCGCAGGCATCTCCGCCAAACCTGTCTGGTCCGATAGTACCGGCGACAAGCAGGAAAACGAGCCGATCGAGGTCGTACTTACCTGGTTCGGGGAGAGCGGACCCTACAGCCAGTATGCAGGCGCGGAAGCCGTGTGCCGGAGCCTCGCCGGTGCCGTGTATGGAAGCGGCCCGGTGGATGGGCCGCCACACATGCCGCATGACGTGCAGACTGCCGTGGTATTCGGGTTGACTGCGTTTTCGGCGGCTGTAGCAGGCCTGATCGGCGCAAAGGATGGCAGCCGTAGTTACGTGCTGAGCGCGCATGAGGCGATCCTCAGCGTCGTCGAAATGGAAGCCGGCATGGTCCCGGACAAGCGCCACCCGCTCAGGCGTCTCGGCGTTAACCGGTTCTGCGGCACGCATCCAGCCGGGATCTACCAGACCGCGGCAGGGTGGATCGGCATCTTCACACACACGCTGCCCCAGTGGAAGGCGCTGTGCGAGGCGATCGGGCAACCGGAGCTGGCTGACGACCCTCGCTTCGCCAACGGCCAAAAGCGCATGGTCCGTGCGGACGAGATCGACGCGCTGCTGGAACGCGCGTTCCTGACCCGGTCGGCTCAGGAGTGGTTCGAGATCCTCGGCGCGAAGAAGCATCCGACTGTCATCGTGCCGACGATGGAGGAACTACTCAGGCAGGACGTTCATCGGCAGCGTAGCGCGTTTATCCCGGTGGTTGCAGGAGGCGCGACCTTCGAAGGCCCTGTGGTACCGCTGCGCCTCGATGCGGCCGGTCCGTTGCTGGGGGGAACGGCTCCGGCGAAGGGCGCGCATGATGCTCTCTACCGGACCTCGGGCCTGGCACACCGCCCCCGTCGGCAGCGCCAGCGAACTTCCACTGACCAGTTGCCGCTGCGAGGGATCCGCGTCATCGACCTGACGATGGGCTGGGCGGGGCCGCTCGCTTCCCGGACCCTGGCCGATTTTGGCGCGGAAATCATCAAGGTCGAGAGTACCGGCTATCCCGACTGGTGGCGCGGTGCCAACTTCACGGAAGAGTTTTATCGGGACCGGCTGTACGAGAAGAACTCAAACTTCAACCTGATGAACCGCAACAAGCTGGGCATCACCCTGGACTTGACGCGCCCCGAAGGGAAGCAGCTGCTTCTGCAGCTGGTAGAGGGCGCGGATGCGGTGATCGAGAACTACTCCGCGGAAGTCCTGCCGAAGCTGGGCCTGGATTATGAAGCACTGCGGGCCGTGAACAAGCGGCTGGTGATGCTGTCGATGCCGGCATTCGGGCTGGGGAACGCGTGGAGCAACACGCGCGCCTACGGCGGCACGCTGGAGCAAGCCAGTGGGCTTCCGCTTCACACCGGACACCCGGAGGGGCCGCCGGCCATGACGTCGTATGCCTATGGCGATCCGATTGGCGGCTTGAATGCAGGGGCCGCGATGTTGTTGGCACTGTTCGAGCAGCAAGCCACCGGCGCGGGCCGACATGTCAACCTGTCGCAAGTGGAGGCCATGTTGCCGATGGCGGCGCCGTTCATCCTGGAGCAGTCTGTCCACGGAACCGTCTCGCCTCGCCAGGGAAATCGTCATCCAATGCATGTCCCGCACGGGTGTTTCCGCTGCGCGGGCGAAGACGCGTGGATCATCCTGACTGTTACCGACGCGCATTGGACCGCCCTGTGTCGTGTGATCGGAAGGGCGGACCTCGCCGCCGATGCGCTGCTTGCGCGAGCGTCGGGGCGTCGAGCGCATCAGGACAGGATCGACACGGCGATCTCCGCCTGGTGCGTGGATCGAGACCCGGAAGATGCGATGCGCCTGTTGCAACAGGTCGGCGTTGCTGCGGGCGTGGTGCGAACCATGGCGCAAGTCCTGCAGGATCCCCACCTGCGCGCGCGGGGCTTCTGGCGCGAAGTCGAGCGCGCCCACATCGGCAGCTACACGGCCAGCACCGCCTGGTTTCGCACTGGCATCCACCCCATGCCCATCCGCAAGGTCGCGCCGACCTTGGGCGAACACAACGAGGAAGTGCTGGCTCGCGTGCTGGGATTGAGCGCGGCGCAGATTGCCGACCTGGAGCAACGGGGCATCACCGGCAAGACGGCGAAGCCCAGGCACTCGAGAGAGATGCCGTAAGCCAGCTTGTGTTTCGAATACGACTAACGACGATCAGGAGACGACATGAAGGAACTCAAACTTGCGACGCGCTGCGTTCAATCCGCGGGCAAATTCAGATTGGCTGCGGCGCTAGGCGTTTTGCTTTGCGCAATCTCCGGTCCGGCCGCGGCCCAGGATGCAAACTGGCCGAGCAGGCCAGTCAGGATGATCGTTCCGTTCCCGGCGGGTTCATTCACCGACACCGTGGCGCGCATTGTTTCCGACCATCTCAGCAAGTCCTTGGGCCAGCCGGTGGTCGTGGAGAACAAGGCGGGCGCCAATGGACTGATCGGCGTGGCAGAGGCTGCCCGGGCGGCGCCGGATGGGTATACCTTGTTGCTGACGAACTCCAGCAGCATCACCATCAACCATCAGGTCTACAAGAAAAGCAACTACAAGCCGAAGGATTTCACGCCGGTCACGCTGGTTCTGGAGGCACCCTTTATTCTGGTGGCGAATCCTGAATGGTCCCAGAAGAACTCGGTAGGGTCGGTAACGGACCTGGTGCGTTTCTCCTCGCAACATCCTGGCAAAGTCAGCTACGGATCGGCAGGCCCGGGCAATATCGCGCATCTCAGCTTCGCCATGTTGAACAACAGGGCGAAGATCAAGACCACGCATATTCCGTACAAGTCGTCTGCGCAGGCGCAGCTGGCTGTGGTCAGTGGCGAACTGGACGCGGCATTCGACACGTGGACTGCGCTTCCTCAAATCAAGGCAGGGAAGCTGAAACCGCTCGCGATCAGTGCATCGAAGCGGATGACCCAGTTGCCCGAAGTGCCTACGTTGGAAGAGGTCGGGATCACGCCGTTCAACGTGACGTTCTGGATCGGCATGCTTGCTCCGGCCGGCACGCCGCCGCAGATCGTGCAACGAATCCATTCGATCACGCGTGGCGTGCTTGATGACGGCAAGGCACGCGCCGCTTTGAGCCTGCAGGGCGAGGTCGTCATGGTCGACCCTGCGAACTTCGCCAGGCGCATTGAGAAGGAGGATTCCAGTTGGGGCGCTGTGATCCAGCGCGAAGGCATCACGCTGGATTGAAGCCTGCTTGCACAAGCCTGTTGATCGGCCGTCGCGAAGGAATATTCCGGAACCAGGATTTCACGACGGCCGGTTGGGGACAAACGTCAGTGCTAAGCAGCAAGCCATTGGCGCAAGCGTACGCAATGCGGCTGATTGCCTGCGAACACTGACCAACTCACTTGGCCTCAGGCCACACGCCGTCCGGGCAGCAGCCCGGCATATTCCTTCCCCAGGAACTCCGCGGTGTGTTCGAGCAGGTAGGCGCGACAGCTCTCGCTGGCGGGAGACAGCCGCTTGCTTGCCATATGCGCCACATGCCAGATGCGCTCGATCGGCGTGCCCGTCACGTCCAGCAGCGCGATCTCGCCGGTGCGCAGTTCCAGAGACAGCGTGTGCAGCGACAACAGGCTGATACCCATGCCCGCCATCACTGCCTGCTTTATGGTCTCGTTGCTGCCCAGCGTGATGACCTTGGCCGGCGCGAACAGGTGGTCCCTGAACATGAACTCCGCCACGGTCCGGGTACCTGAGCCCGGTTCGCGCAGCAGGAAGGTCTCGTGACGGAGTTCCTGCAGGTCGAAGCCCTTCTCGCCGTGCAGTGGATGGCGCGTTGACGCAACCAGCACGTACGGATGCGCGGCGATGGGCTCCGACACGGCGTCCAGCTCGCGCGGCGGACGGCCCATCAGCGCCAGGTCGATCGCATTGTCCTGCAGCAGTTGCAGCAGCGTCTCACGATTGCCTTCGGCAATGCGCAGGTCCAAGCCGGGGTGCAGCGCCGTGAAACCGGCGAGCAGCTTGGGCGCGAAGTACTTCGCCGTGCTGATCAGCCCGATCGTAATCGAGCCTTGCTCAACGTCCTTGACTGCCTGCAGTCCTTCCTCAGCGTCCCTCACCTCGCCGAGGATCCGCGAGGCATGGTGCAGCAGGCGATCCCCGGGCTCGGTCAGCGTGAGCTGCCCCCTGACCCGCTCGAACAGCGCCAGGCCCACCACGGATTCCAGCTGCTTGACCTGCATCGAGACCGCCGGCTGGGTCAGGTGCAACTCCTCGGCCGCGCGCACGAAGCTGGCGTGCCTGGCCACCGTGACGAAGATCTGCAACTGGCGAAGGGTGAGGGCGCGCAGGAAGGACATGGGCAGTGGGGGCGGGCTTTGGGCGCTTCCCTTGATGTGCGGCTTGGATCGCACTTAAGGGATTGCTTATACAGGGGCTAAGAATATCTGAATTTACCTTATGTGGGTCGGCAGATATCTTTCCAACAACGCAGCCGCGCCGCCAATCCACGCAAGGGAGATCAGCATGAACGCACCTGAGACGATCCAAGCCAAGCCGCGCAAGCGCTATGACGCCGGCGTCATGAAGTACAAGGAAATGGGGTACTGGGACGCGGACTACGTGCCCAAGGACACCGATGTGCTGGCGCTGTTCCGCATCACGCCGCAGGACGGCGTGGATCCGGTCGAGGCCGCCGCCGCGGTGGCTGGCGAATCCTCCACCGCCACCTGGACGGTGGTGTGGACCGACCGGCTGACCGCCTGCGACATGTACCGCGCCAAGGCCTACCGGGTCGATCCGGTGCCCAACAACCCCGAGCAGTTCTTCTGCTACGTGGCCTATGACCTGTCGCTGTTCGAGGAAGGCTCGATCGCCAACCTGACCGCCTCGATCATCGGCAATGTCTTCAGCTTCAAGCCGATCAAGGCCGCGCGCCTGGAAGACATGCGCTTCCCGGTCGCCTACGTGAAGACCTTCGCCGGCCCGTCGACTGGCATCATCGTCGAGCGCGAGCGGCTGGACAAGTTCGGCCGCCCGCTGCTGGGCGCCACTACCAAGCCCAAGCTCGGCCTGTCGGGGCGCAACTACGGCCGCGTGGTGTACGAGGGCCTGAAGGGCGGGCTGGATTTCATGAAGGACGACGAGAACATCAACTCGCAGCCCTTCATGCACTGGCGCGACCGCTTCCTGTTCGTGATGGACGCGGTCAACAAGGCCTCGGCCGCCACCGGCGAGGTCAAGGGCAGCTATCTCAACGTGACCGCCGGCACCATGGAAGAGATGTACCGGCGCGCCGAGTTCGCCAAGTCGCTGGGCTCGGTCATCATCATGGTCGACCTGATCGTCGGCTGGACCTGCATCCAGTCCATGAGCAACTGGTGCCGCCAGAACGACATGATCCTGCACCTGCACCGCGCGGGCCATGGCACCTACACCCGGCAGAAGAACCATGGCGTGTCCTTCCGCGTGATCGCCAAGTGGCTGCGGCTGGCGGGCGTGGACCACATGCATACCGGCACTGCGGTGGGCAAGCTGGAAGGCGATCCGCTCACCGTGCAGGGCTACTACAACGTCTGCCGCGATGCGTACACCGATACCGACCTGACGCGCGGGCTGTTCTTCGACCAGGACTGGGCCTCGCTGCGCAAGGTGATGCCGGTGGCCTCCGGCGGCATCCACGCCGGCCAGATGCACCAGCTGATCAGCCTGTTCGGCGACGACGTGGTGCTGCAGTTCGGCGGCGGCACGATCGGCCACCCGCAAGGGATCCAGGCGGGCGCCACCGCCAACCGCGTCGCGCTGGAAGCGATGGTGCTGGCGCGCAACGAAGGGCGCGACATCCTCAACGAAGGGCCGGAAATCCTGCGCGACGCCGCGCGCTGGTGCGGGCCGCTGCGGGCGGCGCTCGATACTTGGGGCGACATCAGCTTCAACTACACGCCGACCGACACCTCGGACTTTGTGCCGACCGCGTCGGTGGCCTGAGCCAGGCGCGAGCTACCACAGCGAAACCAGAGAACGAGAGGACATCATGCGTATTACCCAAGGCACTTTCTCCTTCCTGCCCGACCTTACCGACGCGCAGATCACCAGCCAGCTCGAATACTGCCTCGGCAAGGGCTGGGCGGTCGGCATCGAATACACCGACGACCCGCACCCGCGCAACACCTATTGGGAGATGTTCGGCCTGCCGATGTTCGACCTGCGCGATGCAGCCGGCATCCTGATGGAAATCAACAACGCGCGCAGCACTTTCCCCAACCACTACATCCGCGTCACGGCCTTCGATTCGACCCATACGGTGGAGTCGGTGGTGATGTCCTTCATCGTCAATCGTCCCGCCGACGAACCCGGCTTCCGCCTGGTGCGGCAGGAGGAACCCGGCCGCACGATGCGCTACTCGATCGAGAGCTACGCCGTGCAGGCGAGGCCGGAAGGTAGTCGCTACCGCGGCATCGACTGAGCCGCTGCGCAGCGCTGCTGCCGGCAATTTCGTTGGTGTGCCATCCCACGGCTGCGCCGCCTGACGGCCGCGCACCGCGGGGAAGCTGCGCCCCGAATTCATCGAATCGATCGATCTTCACGGAGCTTGCCATGTCCGCACCCGAAACGAGCGCACTGCTGCAGCCGCCCGCTGCTTTGGCCGGATCGCTGACCGAATCGCTGGTCAGCTCGGGCATCACCGAGCTGCTGGCCCAGCTCGACCGCGAGCTGATCGGGCTGGCGCCGGTGAAAGCGCGCATCCGCGATATCGCCGCATTGCTGCTGGTGGACAAGCTGCGCGCCGCGCGCGGCTTCAGCGCGGGGGCACCCAGCCTGCATATGTGCTTCACCGGCAATCCAGGCACCGGCAAGACCACCGTCGCCATGCGCATGGCGCAGATCCTGCACCAGCTCGGCTACGTGCGGCGCGGCCACCTGGTGGCCGTGACGCGCGACGACCTGGTCGGCCAGTACATCGGCCATACCGCGCCCAAGACCAAGGAGATCCTGAAGAAGGCCATGGGCGGGGTGCTCTTCATCGACGAGGCCTACTACCTCTACCGCCCGGAGAACGAACGCGACTATGGCCAGGAGGCCATCGAGATCCTGCTGCAGGTAATGGAGAACAACCGCGAAGACCTGGTGGTGATCCTGGCCGGCTACAAGGACCGCATGGACCGCTTCTTCGAATCGAATCCTGGCATGTCGTCGCGCGTTGCCCACCATATCGACTTCCCCGACTACCAGCTGGACGAGCTGCGCCAGATCGCCGAACTGATGCTGGGCGAGATGCAGTACCGCTTCGACGATGAAAGCCGGGCCGTCTTTGCCGACTACCTGGCCCGGCGCATGGCGCAACCGCATTTCGCCAATGCCCGCAGCGTGCGCAATGCGCTGGACCGCGCGCGGCTGCGCCATGCCTCGCGCCTGCTGGACGATGCCGGCACGGTCGTCGACGACCAGACTCTGACCACCATTACCGCCGCCGATCTGCTTGCCAGTCGCGTGTTTGCACCGGCCGCACCGGCTACGCAGGCCTCGGCGAGGGAGTAAGCCATGCAAGCCCTGATCTTCGATGTCGACGGCACGCTTGCCGATACCGAGACCGCCCACCTCCAGGCCTTCAATGCCGCCTTTGGCGAAGTCGGCCTCGACTGGTGCTGGGATGAGGCGCTCTACACGCGCCTGCTCAGGGTGGCCGGCGGCAAGGAGCGTTTGACGCACTACTGGCGCATGGTCGACCCGGAAGAAGCCCGCGGCTGCAAGGTCAAGGAAACGATCGACGCCGTGCATGCCATCAAGACCCGCCACTATGCCGAACGCGTCAGCAGCGGCCGGCTGCCGCTGCGGCCGGGCATTGCCCGCCTGATCGAGGAGGCCGGCCGCGCCGGCATGCCCATTGCCATCGCCACCACCACCACGCCGGTCAATCTCGATGCGCTGTTGCAGGCGCCGTTGGGTGCCGGCTGGCGCGAGCGCTTTGCCGCCATCTGCGACGCCGGCACCACCGCGGTCAAGAAGCCGGCCCCGGATGTCTACCTGGCCGTGCTGGACCGGCTCGGCCTGGCGGCCGGCGACTGCCTGGCTATCGAGGATTCGGAGAACGGACTGCGCGCCGCGCAGGCGGCCGGCATCCCCACCGTGGTCACGCCCACCGCCTACACCGCGCAGGACCGTTTTGACGGCGCGCTGCTGGTGCTGCCGCACCTGGGCGACCCGGAGCAGCCGATTCCGCAGCACCTGCCCGGCGCGGACCACCGCTGGGCCGACCTGGCCGCACTGCGCCGCTGGCATCGCGGCACCCTGTTCGAGGCAGCCTGATATGCACGCCACCGACCATGACACCGGCCACGGCCGCCAGCGCGCCATCCGCCTGGCGCCCTCCATCCTGTCCGCCGACTTCGCGAGGCTGGGCGAGGAGGTGCGCGCGATCGAGGCAGCCGGCGCCGACCTCGTGCACTTCGACGTGATGGACAACCACTACGTGCCCAACCTGACCATCGGCCCGCTGGTGTGCGAGGCGATCCGGCCGCACGTTTCGATCCCCATCGACGTTCACCTGATGGTGGAGCCGGTCGATGCGCTGATCCCGCTGTTCGCCAAGGCGGGTGCAGGGATCATCAGCTTCCATCCGGAGGCGAGCCGGCATGTGGACCGCACCATCGGCCTGATCCGTGACCACGGCTGCAAGGCCGGCCTGGTGCTGAACCCGGCCACGCCGCTGGGCTGGCTGGACCATACGCTGGGCCAGCTCGACCTGGTGCTGCTGATGAGCGTCAACCCTGGCTTCGGCGGCCAGGCGTTCATCCCCGGCGTGCTGGACAAGCTGCGCCAGGTACGCGCGCGCATCGACCGGCAGCAGGAGGCCGGCGGCTGGCCTGTCTGGCTGGAGATCGACGGCGGCGTCAAGGCCGACAACATTGCCGCGATCGCCCGCGCGGGCGCCGACACCTTCGTCGCCGGCAGCGGCGTGTTTGGCGCGCCGGATGCCGACGGCGGCTACCGGGGCATCCTGCGCCGCCTGCGCGGGGCCGCCACGTACACCTAGCCCGCACCAGCGCCACACAAGAACACACAGCAAATCAAGAGGAGACCTGTCATGCCAGAAGTCCAGAGGATGACCCTGACGCAGTTCCTGATCGAGGAGCGCCGCCGCTATCCGGACGCCAGCGGCGGCTTCAACGGCCTGATCCTCAACGTTGCCATGGCCTGCAAGGAGATTGCGCGCGCCGTTGCCTTCGGTGCGCTGGGCGGCCTGCACGGCCGAGCCGGTAGCGAGGATGGCACCGCCGTCAACGTGCAGGGCGAGATCCAGCAGAAGCTCGACGTACTGAGCAACGAGGCTTTTCTGCGCGTCAACGAGTGGGGCGGCCACCTGGCCGGCATGGCCTCGGAGGAAATGGCCGAGCCGTACCAGATTCCCGAGTGCTACCCGCGCGGCAAGTACCTGCTGGTGTTCGACCCGCTCGACGGCTCATCGAACATCGACGTCAATGTCTCGGTGGGCAGCATCTTCTCGGTGCTGCGCGCGCCCGAAGGCGCCGCCGCTGTCACCGAGCAGGACTTCCTGCAACCTGGCACGGCCCAGGTGGCGGCCGGCTACGCGCTCTACGGGCCTACCACCATGCTGGTGCTGACCGTCGGCAACGGTGTCAACGGTTTCACCCTCGATCCCAACCTTGGGGAATTCTTTCTCACCCATCCCAACCTGCGGGTGCCAGCCGATACCCACGAATTTGCCATCAACGCCTCGAACAGCCGTTTCTGGGAAGCGCCGGTCAGGCAATACATCTCCGAATGCCTGGCCGGGCAGAGCGGGCCGCGTGGCAAGGACTTCAACATGCGCTGGATTGCGTCGATGGTGGCCGAGGCGCACCGCATCCTGATGCGGGGCGGCGTCTTCATGTACCCGCGCGACAGCAAGGACCCGGCCAAACCCGGCCGCCTGCGGCTGCTGTATGAGGCCAACCCGGTCGCCTTCCTGATGGAGCAGGCTGGCGGGCGTGCCAGCACCGGCCGGCAGCCGCTGATGTCGGTGGCGCCGGGCGCGCTGCACCAGCGCATCGGCGTGATCTTCGGCTCGCGCAATGAAGTGGAACGGATCGAGCGCTACCACACACACCAGTCCGATCCCGACCTTCCCAATCCCCTGTTCAACGAGCGCAGCCTTTTCCGCGCGTCTGCATGAGGTGCACGGCCATGTCAGAACGTTATCCCATCATCGCCATCACCGGCTCCTCCGGGGCCGGTACCACGTCGGTGACCCGTACCTTCGAGAACATCTTTCGCCGCGAGGGCGTGAAGTCGGTGGTGATCGAAGGCGACAGCTTCCACCGCTACGACCGCGCCGAGATGAAGGTCAAGATGGCCGAGGCCGAGCGCACCGGCAATATGAACTTCAGCCACTTCGGTCCGGAGAACAACCTGTTCGGCGACCTGGAGAACCTGTTCCGCTCCTATGCGGAATCCGGCACGGGCGTGCGCCGTCGCTACCTGCACAGCACGGAGGAGGCGGCCCCCTTTGGGCAGGAGCCCGGCACCTTCACCGAGTGGGAGCCGTTGCCGGCCGACACCGACCTGCTGTTCTATGAGGGTCTGCATGGCGGCGTGGTGACCGACGAAGTCGATGTCGCCCGGTACCCCAACCTGCTGATCGGGGTGGTGCCCGTCATCAACCTGGAGTGGATCCAGAAACTGTGGCGCGACAAGAAGCAGCGCGGCTATTCGACGGAGGCCGTGACCGACACCATCCTGCGCCGCATGCCGGACTACGTGAACTACATCTGCCCGCAGTTCTCGCGCACGCATGTGAATTTCCAGCGGGTGCCGTGCGTGGACACCTCCAACCCCTTCATCTCGCGCGAGATCCCCGCGCCGGATGAAAGCATGGTGGTGATCCGTTTTGCCAACCCGAAGGGGATCGACTTCCAGTACCTGCTCAGCATGATCCATGACTCCTTCATGTCGCGCGCCAACACCATCGTGGTGCCGGGCGGCAAGATGGAACTGGCCATGCAGCTCATCTTCACGCCGTTCGTGCTGCGCATGATGGAGCGCCGCAAGCGCGCAGCCCTGTGAACCGCCGTGTTGCAAGGACACCCTAGATGAACGCCCCCGAACGCATCGATTCCGCAGCGCGCTGCGCCAACGCGCTGCGCTTCCTGGCCGCCGACGCGGTGGAGCAGGCCAGGTCCGGCCACCCCGGCGCCCCCATGGGCATGGCCGAGATGGCCGAGGTCCTGTGGCGGCACCACCTGCGCCACAACCCGGCCAACCCGGCCTGGCCCGACCGTGACCGCTTCGTGCTGTCCAACGGCCATGCTTCCATGCTGCTGTATGCGCTGCTGCATCTCACCGGCTACGACTTGCCGATGTCGCAGCTGCGCCAGTTCCGCCAACTGCACGCGGCCACGCCGGGCCATCCGGAGCGCGGCGTGACGCCGGGCGTGGAAACCACCACCGGGCCGCTGGGGCAGGGCCTGGCCAATGCCGTCGGCATGGCGCTGTCGGAGAATCTGCTGGCCGCCACTTTCAACCGGCCCGGCTTCAACATCGTTGACCACCACACCTATGTCTTCCTGGGCGACGGCTGCCTGATGGAAGGACTCAGCCACGAAGCCTGCTCGCTGGCGGGCACGCTCCGGCTTGGCAAGCTGATCTGCCTGTACGACGACAACGGCATCTCCATCGACGGCGACGTCGCCGGCTGGTTTGCTGACGACACTCCGAAGCGCTTTGCCGCCTACGGCTGGCATGTGATCGCCGGCGTCGACGGGCACGATGCAAAGGCCGTCGACGCGGCGCTGCTCGCGGCCAGGGCCGAGCGCGAGCGGCCCACGCTGATCTGCTGCCGCACCGTGATCGGCAAGGGCGCGCCCTTCAGGGCCGGCGGGCATGATGTGCATGGCGCGCCGCTGGGCGCGTCGGAGGTCGCCGCCATGCGCGAGGCGCTGGGCTGGGAGGCCGAGCCTTTCACCGTGCCGCCGGATGTGGCCGACGTCTGGGACGCGCGCGCCCAGGGCGCCGCGCGCGAGGCCGAATGGGAGGCGCGTTTCGCGGGCTATCGTGCAGCGCATCCGGAACTGGCCGGGGAATTCCTGCGCCGTATTAACGGCCGCCTGGCGGAAGGCTTCGATGCGGAACTGATGGCGTTGCTGGACGCGCCCTCCGCACTGCAAGGCAAGATCGCCACGCGCAAGGCATCGCAGCTCTGCCTGGAGGCGCTGACGCCAGCCTTGCCGGAACTGCTCGGCGGCTCGGCGGACCTCACCGGGTCCAACCTGACCAATGTCAAGGCTTCGGTCTGGGTCAACCATGCCGGGCACGGCAACTACGTGAGCTACGGCGTGCGCGAGTTCGGCATGGCCGCCGTCATGAACGGCATTGCGCTGCACGGGGGGCTGATCCCCTACGGCGGCACCTTCATGACTTTCTCGGACTACTCGCGCAATGCCATCCGCATGGCTGCGCTGATGCGCCTGCGCGTGGTGCACGTGCTGACCCACGATTCCATCGGGCTCGGCGAAGACGGTCCCACGCACCAGCCGGTGGAGCACGCCGCCAGCCTGCGGCTGATCCCCAACAACCAGGTCTGGCGCCCGTGCGATGGGGCCGAGACCGCGTATGCGTGGCTGGCCGCGCTGCGGCGCGAGCAGGGTCCTACCTGCCTGGTGCTGTCGCGGCAGGCGCTGATGCCGTTCGAACGCGATGCGGGCCAGCGCGCAGCCATCGCGCGCGGCGGCTATGTGCTGCGCGATACTGTGGCGCCGCGCGTGGTGCTGGTGGCGACTGGCTCCGAGGTGGAGATCGCGCAGCGCGCTGCGCTTGACCTTGCCGAGGCAGGCATCGCCGCGCGCGTGGTGTCCATGCCCTGCGTCGAGCTTTTCTACGCGCAGGAAGCGAGCTACCGGGACACGGTGCTGCCGCCGGGCTTGCCGCGCGTCAGCGTGGAAGCGGGCGCCACCTGGTTCTGGCGCGGCGTGGTGGGCGAGGGTGGCGTGGCGCTGGGCATCGACAGCTTCGGCGAATCCGCGCCGGCCGAGGCGCTGTATCAGCACTTCGGCCTGACCCCGGCGCATGTCGCAGCTGCCGCGCGTTCCCTGCTGGAGGACAAGTGATGCCGACCGTATCCCTGCCTTGCGCCGCAGTGCTGATCGACCTCGACGGCACACTGGTCGACAGCGCGCCTGACATCGTCGAAGCCGCCAACCGCATGCTGGCCGAGCTGGGCAGCCCGCCGCTGCCGTTCGATACCGTGGCCGGCTTCATCGGGCGTGGCGTGCCCAATCTGGTGCGGCGTGTGCTGGAGACCGCGCAGCTCGCGCCACGGGTGGATGCCGCCGCTGCCGAGACGCTGTTCCATCGCCACTATGCCGAGACCAATGGCCGCCTTGGGGCGGTGTTCCCGGGCGTGGAGGCGGGCCTGGCCGCGCTCAGGCGCGAGGGCTACCGGCTTGCCTGCGTCACCAACAAGCCGCGCGCACTGGCGGTACCGCTGCTGGCGCTGACCGGGCTGGCGGCGTACCTGGAAGTCCTGGTGGCGGGCGATTCGATCGCGCAGATGAAACCGCACCCCGAACCGCTGCGCCATGCCTGCCAGCTGCTCGACGTCGACCCCGCGCAGGGGGTGCTGGTGGGGGATTCGCCGGTGGATGTGGCAGCAGCACGCGCGGCCGGCATGCCGGTCTGCCTGGTGCGTTACGGCTACGCCGGCCCCGACGGGCCCGTGGCGCTGGGTGCAGACGCGCTGGTCGATTCGATGGAGGCATTGCCGGCGCTGCTCACGCCGGCGCGGCTGGCCGCCTGATGTTTGGCCAACGCCGGCAAAGATACCAAGACAAGCACAAGGAGACATCATGACCATCAAGGTTGCCATCAACGGCTACGGGCGCATCGGCCGCAATGTGCTGCGCGCCCACTATGAAGGCGGCAAGCGGCACGATCTGGAGATCGTCGCCATCAACGACCTCGGCAACGCCGGCACCAATGCCCACCTGACCCGGTACGACACCGTCCACGGCCGCTTCCCGGGCGAGGTCTCGGTCGACGGCGATGCCTTCCGCGTCAACGGCGACCGGATCCGCGTGCTGGCCCAGCGCAACCCGGCCGAGATGCCGTGGGGCGAGCTGGGCGTGGATGTGGTGATGGAGTGCACCGGGCTCTTCACCAGCAAGGACAAGGCATCGGCCCACCTGAAGGCCGGGGCGAAGAAGGTGATCATCTCCGCGCCCGGCGGCAAGGACGTGGACGCGACTATCGTCTACGGCGTGAACCACGGCGTGCTGAAGGCGAGCGACACGGTGATCTCCAACGCCTCGTGCACCACCAACTGCCTGGCGCCGCTGGTCAAGCCGCTGCATGAACAGCTGGGCGTGGTGAACGGCCTGATGACCACGGTGCACGCCTATACCAACGACCAGGTGCTGACCGACGTCTTCCACGAAGACCTGCGCCGGGCGCGGTCGGCCACCATGTCGATGATCCCCACCAAGACCGGCGCCGCGGCCGCGGTGGGGCTGGTGCTGCCCGAGCTGGACGGCCGGCTGGACGGCTTTGCGGTGCGCGTGCCGACCATCAATGTGTCGCTGGTGGACCTGTCCTTCGTGGCGGCGCGGCCGACCACCGTGGAGGAAGTGAACGGCATCCTGAAGAGCGCTGCAGAAAGCGAGCTCAATGGCATCCTGGACTACAACACCGCGCCGCTGGTCTCGGTGGACTTCAACCACAGCCCGGCCTCGTCCACCTTCGACGCCACCCTGACCAAGGTCAGCGGCACGCTGGTCAAGGTGTCGGCCTGGTATGACAACGAATGGGGCTTCTCCAACCGCATGCTGGATACCGCGGTGGCGCTGGCCCATGCCCGCTAGCAGGTGGCCATGATGAGCCTATCCCACGCCCCGGTCCCGGCACCGAAACCCACGGCGCCGCACACGCTGTCAGCGCTGCTCGCCGCAGGCGGGCTGGCCGGCAAGCGGGTCTTTATCCGCGCCGACCTCAACGTCCCGCAGGATGCCGCGGGCCAGATCACCGACGATACCCGCATCCGTGCCTCCGTGCCCGCCATCGCGGCCTGCCTGCAGGCGGGGGCTGCGGTGATGGTCACCTCGCACCTGGGCCGGCCGCAGGAAGGGGAGCCGGACCCGCGCCACAGCCTCGCGCCGGTGGGCCGCCGCCTGTCCGAGCTGCTCGGCCGCCAGGTGCCGCTGCTGTCCGGCTGGACCGAGGGCGGCTTCCAGGTCCCGCCCGGGCAGGTGGTGCTGCTGGAAAACTGCCGCATGAACCGGGGCGAGAAGACCAACAGCGGCGAGCTGGCGCAGAAGATGGCCAGGCTGTGCGACGTCTACGTCAACGACGCCTTTGGCACCGCCCACCGCGCCGAAGCCACCACCCACGGCATCGCCAGGTACGCCCCGATCGCCTGCGCCGGCCCGCTGCTGGCCGCCGAGATCGACGCGCTGGGCAAGGCGCTAGGCCAGCCGGCCCGTCCGCTGGTGGCGATCGTGGCCGGCTCCAAGGTCTCGACCAAGCTGACCATCCTGAAGTCGCTGGCCGACAAGGTCGACCACCTGATCGTCGGCGGCGGCATCGCCAATACTTTCATGCTGGCTGCCGGCCTGAAGATCGGCAAGTCGCTGGCTGAAGCCGATCTGTTGGCTGACGCCAAGGCCATCATCGACATCATGGCCAAGCGCGGCGCCTCGGTGCCGATCCCGGTAGACGTGGTGTGCGCCAAGGAATTCAGCGCCACCGCCGCGGCCACCGTCAAGGACGTCAAGGACGTGGCCGACGACGACATGATCCTGGACATCGGCCCCAAGACCGCCGCGCAACTGGCCGGGCAGCTCAAGGCCGCCGGCACCATCGTCTGGAACGGCCCGGTGGGCGTGTTCGAGTTCGACCCCTTCGGCAACGGCACCAGGGTGCTGGCCGAGGCCATCGCCGAGTCGAAGGCATTCTCGATCGCCGGTGGCGGCGACACGCTGGCTGCCATCTCCAAGTACGGCATTGCGGACCGCGTTGGCTATATCTCGACCGGCGGCGGCGCTTTCCTGGAGTTCCTTGAAGGCAAGACGCTGCCCGCATTGGCGGTGCTACAGCAACGAGCCGTCACCTGAACCTGCCTCACCGAATCCGTATCGACTAAAGGAGCTTCATCATGGCACTCATATCATTGCGCCAGCTGCTGGACCACGCGGGAGAGTTCGGCTACGGCGTGCCGGCTTTCAACGTCAACAACCTGGAGCAGATCCACGCCATCATGGAAGCCGCCGAGGAAACCGACAGCCCGGTCATCCTGCAGGCCTCGGCCGGGGCCCGCAAGTATGCCGGCGAGGCCTACCTGCGGCACATGGTGCTGGCCGCGGCCGAGACCCATCCGGACCTTCCCATCGTGCTGCACCAGGACCACGGCTCCAGCCCGGCGGTCTGCCAGGCCTCGATCCGCTCCGGCTTCACCAGCGTGATGATGGATGGCTCGCTGCGCGAAGACATGAAAACGCCATCCGACTACGACTACAACGTTGACGTCACCTGGCGCGTGTGCGAGATGGCCCATGCGGTCGGCGTGTCGGTGGAGGGCGAACTGGGCTGCCTGGGCTCGCTCGAAACCGGCCAGGCCGGCGAAGAGGACGGCGTGGGTGCGGCGGGCACGCTGTCGCACGACATGATGCTGACCGACCCGGCACAGGCGCGCGACTTCGTCGCCCGCACCGGCGTCGACGCGCTGGCCATTGCCATCGGAACCAGCCACGGCGCCTACAAGTTCTCGCGCAAGCCCACCGGCGACATCCTGGCGATGGACCGCATCCGCGAGATCCACGAGCAGATCCCCGACACGCACCTGGTGATGCACGGCTCCAGCTCGGTGCCGCAGGAATGGCTGGAGATCATGCGCCAGTACGGCGGCGACATCAAGGAGACCTACGGCGTGCCGGTCGAGGAGATCCTGCGCGGCATCAGGACCGGGGTGCGCAAGGTGAATATCGACACCGATATCCGCCTCGCCATGACCGGGGCCATCCGCAAGGCGCTGTCCGAGGACCGCAGCGAGTTCGATCCGCGCAAGGCACTGCTGGCGGCCAAGAAGGGCGCGAAGGGCGTGGTGAAGCTGCGCTTCGAGGCCTTCGGCTGCGCCGGGCAGGCCTCGCGGATCAAGCCGGTGGCGCTGGAGAAGCTGGCAGAGCGCTACCGTTGACTGGCGCGCCGACCGCGGGCAGGCCGGCTGACCGGTCATTGCCCGCGGCAAGCCTGCTCAGGCATGCGCACCCATACCCGTGATCAGCTGCCCCAAGCCGTGCCGGCATCCAGCGGATAGACCGGGCGCGTGACGTGACGGAACGGGAAGCGCTCGTAACGGGAACTGGTGACCCCTTCGCCATCGCATTCGACCACGGCTTTCGCGATCGGAACGAAAACCGGGCGGCAGTACATGCGGGATTTCAGCAGCAGGAAGCGCGCCTTGCGCGGATCGATGCCGATATGGGTGAAGATGCCAAGGTCCCAGTGCTCCTGCGGTGTCTCCGTCACGATGACCTGCGCCGCCCCGATATCTAGCAAGGCGGTGCGTCCCATGCGGATGCGCTGCCCCGTGTAGGTCGGGCCGCTGATGACATACTCGCCGTCGCTGATGGCGGCAACCTTGCCAGTCATCGGCCTGGACTGCGGGAACACATCCAGTTGGGGCAGCGGTACCTTGTCGCCGACGGGCAGTGTGACGCTGGCGCCCACGCCGGCTTCCACCAGCGCCGCAACCGCCTGCGGATCGCAGACCGGCCCCACCGCGATGCCGGTCAGCCCCTGTGCCAGGGCCTCGTGGAGCACCGCCATGTTGTCGCAGGTGCCGCCGGACATGCAGTTGTCGCCATGGTCGAGCAGCAGGACCGGCCCCTCGCCGGGACCGTCGGCAAGCCATGCCGCACGCGCGATCGAATCGTCGAGCGGCTCGGCGTGGTAGCCGAAGCCATCGCGCTCGGCCCAGGCCAGCGCTGCAATCCGCGCGGCAACGGCGTCGGCCCTGGCCCGGTCACCGTCGCCCACTACGATCACGCTCAGGCAGGGCGCCGCAATGTCGGCCAGGCCGAAGCCAGCCAGGACCGAGACGGCAAGCATCCCTTCCTGCTCCGCCTCGCGCGCCAGAGCTACGGCGCGCTGCATCGCGCCTTCGTCGGTACGGCTGCGCAAGGTGTGGGTGACCAGCGGCGGACGCCGCCACGCCATCACCGGCCGGGTGCGGCCCGCGATCATGTCCAGCAGCAGCCTGCCGGCATGCTCCCCGGTTTCGTACATGTCCACGTGGGGGTAGGTCTTGAAGCTGACCGCAATGTCGGCATGGTCGATCAGCGCCTGGGTGATGTTTCCGTGCAGGTCCAAGGCCACCGCGACCGGGGCATCCGGCAGCACCTGCCGCAGTCGCCTGAGCAAGTCGCCTTCGCCGTCATCGCTGTTCTCCGCCACCATCGCGCCATGCAAGTCGAGCATCACGGCGTCGCAGCCGGCGGCGGCGGAGACGATGGTGTCGCTCAGGTGCGTGTAGGCGTCGGCTGCCACGCGGCCACTCGGGTTGGCGCCCGCAATCACCGGCACCACGATCTCCGCGCCGGCCGCCTTGGCCAGGTCGATGAACGCAGCCGCGGCGGTGCGGGTGCCCTTGGCGGCGCGATAGGCGTCCTGGCCATAGTGCAGATCGAACGACGCCAGCGGCGTCGGCACCGGGGAGAAGGTGTTGGTTTCGTGATTGAGGCGGGCAATCAGGATCTTCATTGCAGGGTCCGTTCAGGTGAGGGATGCGCGGGAGTCCGCTTGCTACCGGCTCAACGCCGCGTCGCCGCATCGAGCATGGCATGCAGCAGCACATTGCAGCCGGCTTCGAGGTGCTCCGGCCTGGCGTCCTCGATCTCGTTGTGGCTGATGCCGTCCTTGCAGGGCACGAAGATCATCGCGGCCGGCGCCACGCGCGCCAGGTAGACCGCATCATGGCCGGCGCCGCTGATCACGTCCATTTCGGAGAGCCCGAGCCGCCTTGCTCCGCCACGCACCGCCGCGACCAGCCGGTCGTCAAAGTGCTGCGGCGGGAAGTACACCACTTGCCGCACGTCGATGGCGATGCCGCTGCGCGCGGCCAGCGCCCCGGTCGCGGCATGCAAGGCCGCGTCCATGGCGGACAGCACGGTGTTCTCGGCTGCGCGCAGGTCGACCGTCATCGAAACCTTGCCGGGGATGACGTTGCGCGAGTCGGGATGTACGTTCAGGCAGCCAACCGTGCTGCGGCCGTGCGGCGGATGGTCCAGCGCGATGCGGTTCACGATACCGACCAGCTCCGCTGCGGCGAGCAGCGCATCCTTGCGCAGGCTCATCGGCGTCGGCCCGGCATGGGCTTCCATCCCGGTCAGCACCACGTCGTACCAGCGCTGGCCAAGGGCGCCGGTCACCACGCCGATGGTGGTGTCATTCGCCTCAAGCACCGGACCTTGCTCGATATGCGCTTCGAAGTAGGCGCCCAGGGGCCGCCCGCCGATCGGTTCCGGACCGGCATAGCCAATGGCCTGCAGTGCGTCGCCAACGCAGACGCCATCGCGGTCGCGCTGCGCCAGCAGATCCGCGAGCGCGAACTCGCCGATGAAGGCGCCGGAGCCCATCATGACCGGGACAAAGCGTGAGCCTTCTTCGTTGGTCCAGACCGCCACCTCGATCGGCGCGTCGGTCATGATGCCGGCATCGTTCAGCGTGCGCACCACTTCGATGCCGGCGAGCACCCCGTAGTTGCCGTCAAACTTGCCGCCCGTGGGCTGGGTGTCGATATGGCTGCCGGTCATGACCGGCGGCAGCGTGTGGTCACGCCCCGCACGGCGCGCAAAGATATTGCCGATCGCATCGACGCGGATCGTGCATCCCGCGGCCCTGGCCTCGGCGACAAAGAAATCGCGGCCCTGGCGGTCGAGGTCGGTCAGCGCCAGTCGGCATACGCCGCCCCTGGGCGTGGCGCCGATCCCGGCCAGGCGCATCAGTGTGTGCCACAGGCGTGCGCCGTCGATACGCAGGTCATTCCGTGTCCCTGCGGAAGCCGGGGGCGTGCGGGTGGCTGGCATGGTAGTCATGGCATCTCTCTTGTCGGTCGGCCGGCGCGCCGGCCAGCTTGATCGGGTTCAGGCCGCCAGGCCCACGCCGAGATATCGGTCCTTGACCGCCTCATCGGCGCGGAATGCGTCATTGCTGCCGGTGTAGACGACCCGGCCTTGCTCGATGATCACGTGCCGGTCGGCCAGTTGCGTGCAGACCTGCAGGTTCTGCTCGACCAGCAGGATCGGCACGCCCGCCGCCTTGATCACCTTGAGCTGGGCCACGATCTCTTCCACGATCACCGGGGCCAGTCCTTCCACCGGCTCGTCGAGCATCAGCAGGCGAGGGTGGTTCATCAGGGCGCGCCCGATGGCGAGCATCTGCTGTTCGCCGCCGGAAAGCTGCGCGCCGCCATTGCTGCGCCGCTCGCGCAGCCGCGGGAAAATGCGGTACACATCATCGAGCTGCCACGGCGAATCGCGGCGCGCGGCCAGCTTGAGGTTCTCCTCGACGGTCAGCAGCTTGAAGATGCCGCGGTGCTCGGGAACGAAGCACAAGCCTTCGGCGGCGATCCGGTGCGGCGGCATGCCGGCGACATGCTTGCCGCGAAAGACGACCCGGCCGCCGCCCTTTGGTCCCTTCGGCTGGACGATGCCCGCAATCGCCTTGAGCGTGGTCGACTTGCCGGCGCCGTTGCGCCCGAGCAGCGTCACCAGTTCGCCCTCGCCAACGGCCAGCGATACGCCCTGCAGCACATGGCTCTTGCCGTAGTAGCCATGGATCTCCTGTACGTCGAGCATCATCCCTGGCCCCCGGTGATCATGTTGCCGAGGTAGGCGGCCCGCACCCGCGGGTCGCCGCGCACGACGGCGGGCGCGCCTTCCATCAGTACCTTGCCCTGCTGCATCACAGTGATGGTGTCGGAGATGTCCATGACGATATCCATGTTGTGTTCGATCAGCACGACCGTGTGGTCCTGCGCGAGGCCGCGGATCAGCCGCTTCATCGCGCCGAGATCATCGACGCCCATGCCCGAGGTAGGCTCATCCAGAAAGATCGCCCGGGGCCGCGCGGCCAGCGCCATGCCGACTTCGAGCCGCCGCTGCTGGCCGTGCGAGAGCACGCCCGCCGCACTGCCGGCGACGCGGGTCAGCTCCAGGCGTTCGAGCACCTGGTCGACGACCTGGGCGCAAGCCAGGTCGCCAGCAGCCAGCCGCCACCCGTTCATCGCCTTGCGCGGCGACGTGCCCAGTGCGGCCAGCCGCAGGTTTTCCCGCACGGGAAGGCTGGGGAAGAGGCTGGTGACCTGGAAGGAGCGGGCAATGCCGCGCTGCACCCGCTGGTAGTCGGTCTCGCTCGTGATGTCCTTGCCGTCGAACACGATGCGGCCCGCGCTGACCGCGCGTGTGCCGGTCAGCATGTGGAACAGCGTGGTCTTGCCGGCGCCGTTCGGGCCGATCACCGAGTGGATCGTGCCGGGCATCACGCGCAGGTCGACCCCGCTCAGCGCCATGAACTTGCCATACTGCTTGACGATGCCGGTGGCTTCGAGAATCGGGGTGCTCATGCACTTTCCTCCTGCGTCACGGGGGCGCGGCGCACGCCGTGCAGGCGATCCGAGATCGAGGCACCCAGCCCCCACAGCCCGCGCTGCATGAACAGGCTGACCGCGATCAGCAGGAAGCCGAGCAGCATCAGCCAGCGCGGCCAGAGCGTGGACAGCCAGTCCGCCAGCAGCACGTAGAAGGCCGCACCGAGCACCGAGGCGAAGATATTGCTGGTGCCGCCGATCACGGTCATGACCAGGATCATCTCGCTGGCGTGGTAGTCGATATTGGTCAGCGGCGCGATGCCGGTCAGCATGGCATGCAGCGCGCCGGCCAGGCCGGTTACCGCGCCGGAGATCATGAAGGCCTGCAGCTTGAACAGCCGGATGTTGTAGCCCACCGCAAGCGCGCGTTCCTCGTTGTCGCGGATCGCAAGCAGGGTCCGGCCGAGCACCGATTCCGTGACGCGCAGCACGAGGAAGAACACCAGCAGGAACAACACGGCGACGAAGCCATAGAACTGCCAGGGCGACGCCAGCGAGAGGAGGGCGTTGCCGGCAACCGACAGCGGCGGACGCGGGATGTCGAGCAGGCCGTTGTCGCCGCCGGTGATCCCCGGCGCGGTGTAGGCCAGGAAGTAGAACATCTGGGCGAACGCGAGCGTCAGCATCACGAAGTACGTGCCCCGCTGCCGTATCGAGAACCAGCCGACCAGGGCGGCGGCCGCCGCACCGACCACGATCGCCAGCAGCAGGGCAACCGGCATCGGCAAGTCGGCACGCGTCAGCGCCAGCCCGACCGCGTAGCTGCCCAACCCGAAGAAGATCCCCTGGCCGAACGACAGCAGCCCGGTGTACCCCAGCAGCAGGTTGCAGGCCATCGCCGCCATCGCATAGATCAGCACCTCGGTCGCGAGCGTGCCGGACCGCATCGTCAGCGGCAAAAGCAGCGCGACGCCCAGCGCGAGCCACCAGAAGCGGTAGCGCACCAACCATTGTTTGCCCGATGCCATCATCCCCTCCCAAGCAGGCCATGCGGACGCAGCAGCAGGACCGCGGCCATGGCGACATAGATCATCAGCCGCGCGCCTTCCGGCCACAGCGTACTCATCAGGCTCTGCACGATACCGACGAGCAAGCCGCCCACCAGCGCGCCGGTAAAGCTGCCCATGCCGCCCACCACGACCACGATGAACGCCACGCCCAGCGCCTCCACGCCCATGAAGGGCTCCGCGCCGCGGATCGGTGCCGCCAGCACGCCGGCGATCGCAGCGGTGGCCGCGCCCAGCGCGAACATCAGGCTGAACAGGCGGAACACATTGATGCCGAGCAGCGACACCATCTCGGCGGATTCACTGCCGGCGCGCACGGCGCTGCCAAGGCGCGTGCCTTCCAGCAGCCACCACAGGCCCAGCGCGAGCAGGCCGGTGAAGCCGATGACGAACAGGCGGTACTTCGGATAGACGAAGTCGCCCCACATCACCACGCCCTGCAACGCATCCGGCGGCGGCACGTCGACGCCCAGTGGTCCCCAGCCGACGATGATCAGTTCCTGGATAGCCAGGGCCAGGCCAACCGTGACCAGGATGTGGAATTCATGCGGCTGCGCGTAGACGTAACGCAGCATGACCTTCTCGGTCAGCCATGCCAGCGCGCCGATCACGAGCGGCGCGACGACCAGTGCCACCCAGAAGTTCAGCCCGAACTGCAGCGCCTGGAAGCAGAGGTAAGCGCCCAGCGCATAGAACGCGCCGTGCGCGAAGTTGACGAAGCGCAAGAGGCCGAACACGATCGACAGCCCTACCGCCAGCAGGAAGTAGAGCATGCCGATCCCGACGCCGTTGATCACCTGCAACAGATAGACGTTCATGAGGTCGTGCGAATGAAGGAAGCCGCCGTGCCGTGCGTGGCAGCGCGGCGCGGTGCTTCTAGTGCTTCGGTATGCCCGGTCAGCGGGGCAGGCGCCCCGCAAGCGTCAGGCCATCTTGCATTGGGTCTGGTCGACCGGCAGGAACGCCTTGCCCACGCTCACCACCTCGGCGTAGTCGTCCTTGTCCTTCATGCGCGATTTGGCCTTGCCCTTGAGCAGGTAGTAGTTCTTCAGCACCTGGTGGTCGGCGGCGCGGATTTCTTCCGGCCCGGTCAGGCCTTCATATTTCATGCCCTCCAGCGCGGCGACCACCGCCTTGGGATCGGCGCTGCCGGCCTTGATCATGCCGTCGACCATGATCTTGGTGCAGATGTACGAGCCGGCCAGGCTGTAGTTGGGATTGGCCTTGAACTTATCGTTGGCGCGCTTGACCAGCTCGCGGTTCAGCGGGGTATCGACGCCGTGCCAGTACTGCGCCCCGAAATAGACGCCCTCGCACAGGTCAGCACCAAGCGATTCAAACTGCTCCAGCCCCGAAGCCCACGCCACCAGGATGGTGGTGTTCTTCTTCATGCCGAAGCTGATGGCCTGGCGCAGCGTGTCGGACGACTGCGAGCCGAAGTTCAGGATCAGCAGCACGTCCGGTTTGGCCGCCAGCGCGTTGGTCAGGTAGCCGCTGAACTCTTTTTCGGTGAGGGCGTGGTAGCTGTTGCCGACATGCTCGATGCCCTTTTCCTTGAAGATCGCCTTGGCTGCGGACAGCAGACCGTCGCCGAACACATATTGCGGCGTGATGGTGTACCAGCGCCTGGCCTTCGGCATCGATTCGATCAGCGGCCGCACGGTCCGCTCGATCGCGCCATAGGTCGGCACCGACCAGCGGAACGTCGCGCGGTTGCAGTCCTTGCCGGTGATCTCGTCGGCGCCGGCGGTGGTCACGAACACACCGCCGAACTTCTCGGCCTCCTTGCCCATGGCAAGCGACTCGGACGACAGGATGCCGCCGGCGAAATAGCGCGCGGTCTTCTGCTGTGCCAGTTCCTGCACCTTGCGCACGGCAGTGGCGGGCTTGCCCTCGGTGTCGAGCACGCTGTACCGCAGCGGCCGGCCCAGCACCTGGCCGTACTGCTCGATGGCGAGCTTCATGCCCAGGTCCGCGAACTTGCCGTTGGCCGCGAAGGCACCGGACATCGGCACCGGGCAGCCGAATTCCAGCGCTTCGCCCGCGGCAAACACGTTACGGCCATGGATGAGGGAGGCAGGAACGGCAGACAGCGCCGCCAGTTTCAACAGGTCACGACGATTCAAGGCTCACTCCTCGGTATGTGGGGGGATCGGGCTGCGCGGGGCGAAAGCCTGGTCCCGCCGTGTCACCGGCGCTCCACCGTCTCCCCGACATGCATTCGGTGATTTCCGCCCGGGCGCCGACTTGCCCGAGCAAGAATCGAACCTGTTTATTCTATTTATCATGATAAATAGAATAGAATCATATTAGGAGTGGGCCAAAGTCGTTGTCAACAAAAGGGATCTCAGGGTTTACGCACCCGTGTTGGCGGTGTTCGGTGGACGGCGTTCAGCTGGAGAACCCGTTGGTTGCGCGTCAAAACGGAGCACGCAGGAGCACTAGAATGAGAACGCCGCAACCTGGTGGGGATGCATGTGGTGCGCAAGTTATTTCAAGGAAAGAGGCAATGGCGATGTTTCGCGAGGGCACGAGTGGCGCCATCGAAATCCGCAAGCAGAAGCGCGCGGACCTGGTGGCGGAGGAACTCAAGCGACTGATCACGCAGCGCAACCTGCGCCCCGGGGACAAGCTGCCGCACGAAGGCAAGCTGCAAGCGATGTTCTCAGTCAGCAAGAGCACCATCCGCGAGGCCTTGAAATCACTCGAGGTGCAGGGGCTGATCAGCGTCACCACCGGACCGGCCGGCGGCGGCACCATCGTGGAAGTGCCGCTGGACCGCACCTTCCAGCTGATGCAGAACTACCTGTTTTTCAAGGACGTAGGGATCGCGGATATCTACACCGTGCGGCGCCTGCTAGAACCCGAACTCGCGGCGGGAGCGGTGCTCCACCTGACGGAGGATGACTTCCGGGCACTGGAGCGTACGATCGATCTCTGCGACCCGGCATCCGCCGCGGCCGCAACCCCGCTGCTCGACCAGCGGCAGGAAGACCTGACCTTCCACGACATTCTTGCCGCCGCCAATCCCAATCCGATGCTGCGCTTCTGCTGCGAACTGATCAATGAAATGATCCGCCAGCTGGTGGTGTTCGGCAACGACACGCCTGCCTGCGAGCACGAGCGCTTTGGCGCGGCCAACGTGGTGTTCCACAAACGCATCGTCGCAGCCGCTCGCGACCGCGATGCGGAGACGGTACGGTCCCTGATGTCGGCCCATATGGACGAGTGCACGCATTACGTGACACGTATGAATGGCCGCATCCATGGCCGCCTCGTGCTCGATTCCGAAATGCCCCGGCGCGGCCGGCTAGTGCGGGCAGACGAGGCCCGCCCGGGTCCTGGGGGACACATCGGCGCAGGCGTGCGATCATGACCTACACTAAAAAAGCGTCTTTCGCGTGCTCGGGTGCCGCTCTGACGCAAGCAACGTGGCTGGCAACCGATTGAAGCGGGCGAATGACGATGGCTCGGGCAACACACTGTCACTTGCTGCCTGAATTCATCTGGAACTGATGTTCAAGAAGGGGGCATCATGTTGCAAGCCAGTGAAATCCAAAAGCGGTTTACCCATCTGCAGCAAACCATCAGCGAGGCCTCAAAAACCTGCCACGCCGACGCGACCATTCCTACAGACTTGATGACCTGGATGGATGAGCTCGATAAGGAATGCAAATCGGCAACGAGGGTCATGTCGTCCAAGGATGACGATCGGATCCGCCAGTGGGTCGATGATCTCGAACGGATCGGCGATCGCGCAGAGCGCGCTTGTCTGCAGGCCGGCGGCCTCGATGCAAAGGTGAAGGATGCAATCACCTCGATGCATTCGGAACTCTCTGACCTGAAGCACCAGCTGCACTGACCTGACTGACCGCCCCGGCCCAATTCGCCGGGGCGATTTCCACTTTGCCGCCGTCAACCGGGGTGAATGCAGGCAGAATTGCAGCATTCACACACTCAAACTCACCATGACCAGCCTCGACCCAACGGCAATCAAAAACTGGCACGCGCATGTGTATTTCGATGCGTCAAGCCGCGATGCGGCGTGGGCGCTCAGGGAAGTCATCGCGGTACGCTTCGGTGCCGTCGCGCAGATAGGCCGTTTCCATGAACGCCCCGTAGGTCCCCATCCGCTGTGGTCGTATCAGCTCGCGTTCGACCGCGAACACTTCAGCAGCATTGTCGAATGGCTGACGCTGAACCACGGCATGCTGGATGTATTTCTCCATCCGAACACGGGTGACGCCTTGCGCGATCATCGCGATGCCGCCAACTGGATCGGCCACTCCCATCCGTTGAACCTGGCAGCGCTGGGCGGGTAGCAAGACCGACAGCTTCCCAGCCGCAGTCCTGCTAGCCCGCGCACCGCTCAGCCGACAAAAGCCTTTTCCAGTACGAAGTGGCCCGGCTCGCTCATATTGCCTTCGAGGAAGCCGCGCGCCTCCAGCAGGCCCCGGACTTCCTTGAGCATATCGGGGCTGCCGCACAGCATGACGCGGTCGTTTTCGGTGGAGAACGAGGGCACATCGATCCGCGCGAACAGTTCGCCCGATTCGATCAGTTCGGTGATGCGGCCGCGATTGTGGAAGTCCTCGCGCGTGACGGTGGGGAAATAGACCAGCTTTTCGCGGACCAGGTCGCCCAGGTATTCATGCTGCGGCAGATGTTGGGAAAGCAGTTCGCGATAGGCCAGTTCTTCGACATAACGGCAGGTGTGGGTGAGCACGATCTTGTCGTAGCGCTCATACACGTCAGGATCGCGGATGATCGACAGGAACGGCGCCAGGCCGGTGCCGGTGGCGAGCAGCCAGAGGGTCTTGCCGGGCAGCAGGTTGTCGACCAGCAGCGTGCCGGTCGGCTTCTTGCCCACGAAGATCTGGTCGCCCTCGCGCAGGTGCTGCAGGCGCGAGGTCAGCGGGCCGCCCGGCACCTTGATGCTGAAGAATTCCAGGGTGTCTTCGTAGTTGGGGCTGGCGATGCTGTAGGCCCTGAGCAGCGGGCGGCCATTGACTTCCAGGCCGAGCATGGCGAACTGGCCATTCTCGAAGCGAAAGCCCGGGTCGCGCGTGCAGGTGAAGCTGAACAGCGTGTCGGTCCAGTGGTGAACGGTGAGTACGGATTGTTGGTAGAGATTGCTCATGGAGAAAAACGCCCCGCCGCAAGGCCGGTAGGCAAGAGTGGTAACCAGAAAACAAGGCCGCGCCAGTCAGCGCCGGTCCGCAAGACGGCGGATCACCGAGATGAGAATGATCCACTTCCTCGGCCGTATTGTAGAACGCCTGCGAGGGACGCGCCGTGCGTCGACGCCGAAGCGGCGCAGGATGGGCTGGGCGCGGTAATAGCCTGAGCGTACGGCAACGCCTTCGTCATTGAGCGCGCGGCCGGTAGCACGGACGGCCCCGGCACAGGAGGCAGCACTACGAGCCGCCCAGGTCCTTAGGCCAGAAGGTAATCAGGATGTTGGCGGGCGCGACGCCGTTCTCGTCGCGCGGCAGCGGGTCGGATCGCGACACCGCGCGCAGGACAGCGCTATCCCAGGCCGCATTGCCGCTTGACTTGGCGAGCCTGGTCGACAGCACCGAGCCGTCCGGCGCCATATGCACGGCGACTACCGCAGCAGGATTGCCGCTGACTTCTTCGTTGAAGATGATGTTGGGCTTGACCCGCTGTCGCACCCGCTCGGCATACCCGGACGAAGCCTTCGCGGCGGAGCCGGTGCCGGCCCCGGAGCCGGCACTGCCTGCCTGCGCCTGCGCCTGCAGCCGTGCCAGTTCGCTATGGCGCTGGGCAGTGCTGGCCTGGCGCTGCGCTTCCGCCGCCTTGCGTTGTGCCTCCTTACGGTCAGCCTCTGCGCGGGCCCGGCTCTCGCGCTGCGCTTGGGCTTCCTCGCGCGCGGCACGCTCGGCCTTGCGCTGTTTCTCCTGCAGCGAGATGTCGGCCTCTTCCTCTTCGACCGGCTTCACGCTCGGCACCGGCGTGGTTGGCGGCTCTGTCATTGCCGTTTCCGGGATGGCGTCCCACAGTTCGGCCGTGACACCCTCCGGCGCTGCGCTGCGCCAACGCACGCCGTAATAGAGCAGGACACCCAGCAGCAGGTGCATGAGCAGGGCGAGCAGGAAGCACGTCAAGGTGCCCCGTTCACGCACGGGCTGATAGGGATAGGCGACGTTCTGCATGGATCGCGCGTCTTGTCGCTGCTCGTTTCCGGGCTTCTTTTGCCTATGCACCGGTCGAGACGCCAGCGCCGCCGGCCGGCTCGTCTACGTGCCGCTCCAGTTTCAGGTACGAGTCGGCCGCGACCAGGCCGAACACGATGTGGGCAATGGCGGTCACCCAGCCTCGCGCTTCAGCAAACCAAGGGAAGGCCGCGGTCATTCCGTGGAAATTGACCAGGTACAAGACGAGGCCGAAAACCGCTCCCACCAGCGACGCCATCCCGACGCTCGAATCGAAACGGAACGGCGCCATGATCGTTGCCAGGATCAGCGCGAACACGACGGAGAGAACGAAGTGGACCACCACGGCTGCGACCAGCACGCTCATCTGGAAGGTGGCGGCTTGCGCCAGCACGTCAGGCCCCAGCATGATGGCGGCGATCATGGTCAGCGGTTTCCAGACACTGACCCCCATCAACATGGCCGCGAGCAGATCAAGAACGAGGAATACCACCCCGGCGACGATGCCAGCCAGCGCCGCCGCGCGCCAGTCGGGCCACCGGTGCGCGTAGCGATGCGATTGCATATGAAGTTCCATGACATCCTCCTTTGATGCGGCAGAAACCAAAGCCGCTTTCCAAGGCGCAACTTCATTTTATGGGGTGCAACCGCATGAACCAAGGTAGGAGGAATTGGCGCGCGTGTTTGTTCTGGCGAGATCCGTAGCGCTGCAGCTAAAAGAGACGTAAACAGTACTTTTGGTAAATGGTCAGTGCGGTAGGCTGCGCTGATGAAGCAACTGGCCGTGGGCCGCGCGCGACAATGCTGTCGCGCCCAAGCGCGCCTAAAGCAGTTGGGGCCGTGGCGCCCGTTTCGATCCCTCCGAATCGCCGGGTCGGAAAAGTCGTCGCGCAGCCGGGCATGCCGGCGCGACGGCATCCGTCTTCACGTCGGCCGCGCAGGCATCCCGACGGTGGCGTTACCCGCTGCCGACCAGCTTTTCTCGTCCAGCGGCGACCAGCTTGCCGCCTTGCCATCCAGGCGGTGCATCCGCTGGTCCGACCGGGCCGTGAGGAAGTCCTCCGGGACGGGGCAGCTGAAGACACTGTTGCTCAGCGTGTACTCGGCGGCCAGGCGGCCGATGGGCTGCAATCCGGCCGTATCCACGCGCCCACGTTCCAGCCAGAGCGCATCTCGGATATGGAACCGGGTAACGCGGCCGATGACGAGATGATCGCCTGCCTCGCCCATTGGCAGGATCCGGTCGACCTTGCACTCCATCGACACCGGTGCCTCGGCAACGCGTGGCGGGCGCACGGTAATGCACGGTGCCTTGGCCAGGCCGGCGACGTCGAATTCATCTGTCTCCGGATCATGCTCGACCGATGACAGGTGCATCTGGTTCACCTGAGGCAGCGAGACGATATTGATGACGAACTCGCCGGTTTCGCGTGCGTTGATCAACGTGTCCTTCAGTCGCACGCGGTCCGAGCGAGGCTGGATGGTCAGGCTGACCATGGGCGGATTGCGGGATACGACCGTGAAGAATGAGAACGGGGCAAGGTTGGCCACGCCAGTGGTTGAGACGGTCGAGGCCCAGCCGATCGGGCGCGGTACCACGCTGCCGATCAGAATCTTGTACAAGGCGTCGGTATCTAGCGTGGTCGGATCGATTTCCATTAAGTGTCTCCAGGCGGCGCCAGGCTGCGTGCGCCGGCGCCCGCGGTGTCGGAAGCATGCCGTCGGTACGGCGCGGATCAGGAAAGCTGGAGCTTGGGAAAGCGCCTCGGTTCGCGCCCTTCGAGCACATCGCGTCCGCGCGCGGTATCGGCATAGATGCGTCCGTAGACGATCTTTCCGTCCCTGACCCGAAACAGGAACAGGTGCTCGTTCTCCATCGAAAAACCACGCTTGGTCTTCGCCCGCGCGATCACGGGAACGATGACATAGTCTTCGGCCTCGAGAATGGCCCGTGCATCGTAGTTGAAGTACTCGTACTCCTGGTACACGTGCTTCCAGAAGGCCTGGAACTCAGCCTTGCCGTTGTAGGTGCCGCCGTATGGCAGCGAGTCCGAGAACTCGAACACGACATCGTCGGCGAGTACATTGAGCAGGTCGGTCTTGTCGTTCTTCTCAAAGCCGGTCAGCGCTTTCCTGCAGGCCTCGATGATCTGGGGGTTCGTCATGTCTGTCTCCTGTTTCGACATTGCGTGGTGAAGTACTATAAGAGCATATGCTCGTATAACGGTTAAAAAAAGGGCGGTCTCGTCACGCGGGGACCGCGTCACGGGCACGCCTGGATTACGCAGTCATCAGGCCACGCCGGCCTCCGCCCAGGGCTCGAACCCCGTCGTGAGGACCGCACGCATGGCCTCGCGCAAATTGGCGGCCTTGCGTTCCCCATAGGCAGTTTCGAATTCGCTCTGGACCGCCGACCACAGGGGGAATGCCTGGCGATAGCGCGCCATGCCCGCCCTGGTGACCGAGGTATTCTTGGCGCGCCGGTCGACACCGGGCGCCATGCTGACCAGGCCGTCGCGTTCGAGTGGCTTCAGGTTCGTGGCGAGGGTGGTGCGATCCATTGCCATCTCGGCAGCCAGCTCGCCGATGGTGAGCGGACCGTGATTCGCGAGCTTGTGAAGAATGGAAAACTGCGTCGCGCGCAGGTTCACCGGCTGTAGTGCCTTGTCATACACCGCGGTGAGGTAGCGGGCCGCCTGACGCGCTGCCAGGCAATTGCACCGGCCATCAAACTCGTCCATTGCCTTGCTGGAGACTGTCATGGGCGTATCGCGTAGTGAATCGCATATTGAATCTGTCAATTTTTTATCATACGAGAATATGCGCGTATATGCAAGGCGACGCAGCCTGCGCGCGTGCTAGGGGTCAAGCGCGGGCTGGCAGGCCAAGGAACGAAGCCATGACGCCTGCGGTTTGCCCGGGCTGCTCCATCTGCGGCCAGTGACCGGAGTCTTCGATCAGCGCGAACCTGGCGCCGGGAAAGCGCGCTTCGTGCGCCTGCGCCACCATCTCGACCGGAATGACGGGATCTTCCTTCGCGGCGATCACGAGCATTGGACCGCTGAAGGTGCAGGGCGCATTGCCGCTTGGGTGGCCGCCTGTGAAGGCGTCGTAGTAGCCCTGTACGGCGGCTTTTCCCATGATGGTCGCGGGATCCACCAACCGCTCGAGCTGATGCTGCGGTAGCCGGCGCGAGAACATGTTCCGGATCGCACGCTGGGCCTGCGCATCGCCTCCGCAGTCCCGCAACAACGCGCGGACTTCGTCCGGCAACGTATTGCCAGCCAGCGGTGTCGGGGTGACGAGCACCAGGGCTGCGGTGCGCTCAGGCAGGCGCGCTGCCACGAGTTCGGCGATCTGCGCGCCCATGCTGTGGCCAACCAACGCCACGGCCTTGAGATCGTGCTCACGAATCAGCTGGACCACATCTGCGACCGCTTGCTCAAGGGAGTAGGGGCCTTTTGCATCGCGTAGTGCGCCCGCACCACGCAGGTTCGGCGCGACGATGGCCGCCACTTTCGGTTGCCATTGCCCGATCAGCGGTTCCCAGCCCACGTGGCTGTCGAGGAATCCGTGAATCAGCACCAGGGAATCCGGCACGCGTTGGGGGAGTGCTGTGGCCTGCGACACGGACATGATTCGCCTCCTGAAAGAATTACTTGTACGAAGTATCGTGCTGCCATATTATGAGTATATGCTCGTAATGTAAAGGAGGTTCCGATGGTGACCAGGAGCGATGTCGAGTTCCAGGCCGGGGATGGGATTACGTTGCGCGGCTGGCTGTTCACGCCTGCCGCGCCGGGGAAGCGCCCCGCGATCTCGATGTGTCATGGCTTTGCCGCGGTCAAGGAGCACGGACTGGAGCCATTTGCGCGAGCCTTTGCGCAGGCCGGCTTCGTTGTGCTCGTGCATGACCACCGCAACTTCGGCGCGAGTGATGGAGCGCCCAGGCACGACATCGACCCGATGGTGCAGGTTGCCGACTGGCGCGTTGCGCTGAGCTACCTTGCCGCGCGTCCGGAGGTGGATCCCGATCTGCTTGGCATCTGGGGCAGCAGCTACAGCGGTGGCCATGCCCTGATCCTGGCCGCGACCGACCGGCGGGTGAAATGCGTGGTCTCGCAGGTGCCAACCATCAGCGGCTCCGAACAAGGCCGGCGCCGGGTGCGTCCCGAGGCCTTGCCCGCGTTGTTAGAGATGTTCGCTGCCGACCAGCGCGCACAGGAGGGTGGCGCACCGCCCCGGATGCAGGCCGTAGCCAGCGCGGATGCCACTACACCGGCGGCTTATCGCTCCGCCGACTCCATCGCCTTCTATACCCAGGACCTCGGCGGCGCCGCCTGGATCAACGCTGTCACGCTTTGCTCGACCCGCGCCGCGCGCACCTACGAGCCAGGCGAATGGATCAGCAAGATCGCCCCGACGCCGTTGCTGATGATCGTTGCCAGCGACGACGACATCACGATGACTGACCTGGAAGTCGATGCCTTTGCGCGCGCTGCCAAGCCGAAGCGGCTCGTGATGATCCCGGGCGGCCACTTCGCTGCATACAGCGAGCAATTCGCGGTAGCCAGCGTTGCCGCTGTCAACTGGTTCCAGCAGCACCTCAGCGGCGTACCGAGCCCGCAGGGCTGACCCCAAAGCTTCACCAACCGGAGAGATCCAATGCCTGTATTCCACGCACATATCCCCAAAGGCCGCTACTCGCGCGAGCAGAAGATCGCGATCGGCAACGCACTGAACCGCTCGCTGGTGGTCGCACTGGACATCCCGCACGGCGATCGCTTCATCGTGCTCAGCGAGCACGGCGACGACGAATTGTTTATCGATCCCACCTTCATGGGCATGGAGCGGTCAGCCGGCGCGATGATCATCACGGTCCTTGTCGGCGCGCACCGCCCGGCCAGTGACAAGCAGGCGCTGATGGCGGAAATCTGCCGGCAGCTCAAGGACGCCGCCGGCATCTCGCCGGACGACATCTTTATCGCATTGGTCCCGGTCCCGAACGAGAACTTCTCCTTCGGCCGCGGCATCGCCCAGCTGGCGGACAAACCGCCGCAGTGGTGAAGGCCGGCGACAACCACAGAAGCCCATATAAACAGGAGACAACCATGCATGCACGATTCCCGCGGGCGCTCGCCTGCCTGTGCGCTGTGCAGGCCGCTGCCGTGCTGGGCACGGTGGCGGGCCCCGCCAGCGCCGAGAATTTTCCTTCGCGTCCGATCTCGATCAAGGTGGCTTACTCCGCCGGCGGCGGGGCGGATGTCGCCACGCGACAGCTGGCGGCGCCGCTGCAGCGCGCCATCGGCCAGGCGGTCGTGGTAGAGAACCTGCCCGGCGCGGGCGGCTCGGTCGCGACGATGGCCTACTTCAAGGGCCCGGCGGATGGCTACACGCTGCTGGCGCTTACCGGCAACGACGCCATCCTCAATCCGCTTGCGCTGTCGTCCGCCAAGTATCGTCCGGAGGACCTCCGGCTGGTGCATCCGCTGATCTTCTCGGACTTTGTCCTCGTCACCGCGATGGACCGTGCGCCCAAGGGGATCGACGAACTGGTCGCCATGGCAAAGCGCCCCGGTGCGAAGGAATTCTCCTTCGGGAACTGGGGGATGGGCACCACCCCGCACCTGGCGGCGGCCGACCTACGCGTCCAGACGGGTATTGCCTCGCTTGATGTTCCCTATAAGGGCGGCGCGCCCATCATCCAGGACCTGCTGGCCCACCAGCTGGATTTCGCCTTCCTGCCGCTGGCTGGCAGCACGCTCGAGATGATCCGCAGCGGCAAGCTCAAGGCGGTGGCGATGGCCACGCGCCAGCGCAATGCAAGCCTGCCGGATGTGCCGGCGGCCGGCGAAAGCAAGCTGCTTAAGAACTTCGACTACAAGGTCTGGCCCGGGATCTTCGTGCGCAAGGAAACGCCTGAGCCGATCGTGGCGATGCTGCATCAGCAGATTTCCGCCATCGTTAACAGCGCCGCATATCAGCAGTGGTCGCGGGACACGGGCAACCAGCCCATGGTGCCGATGACGCTCACCGCGGCGGAAGCCTTCTACCAGGCCGAACGGCAACGCAATGCGCGCGTCGTTGCGTCGATCAAGCTGAAGCCGCAATAAGGGGCGCAGTCATGACGTACCTCGGCGATGGCGCATGCCCGGATCACGACTTAGTGCCGGTGCCCTGGCCGGACCACAGCGTGGTGTGGATCGAGAGAAGCCAGCAGCCGCACTACCATGCCGGGCTGCGCATGGGCTCTCTCGTGACAATGACCTGCGCGGTGCTGGTGCTGGTATGGATGCTGTTACCGTAGCGACCTGACGCGGCCGGGCGCGATGCGCCAGGCCAGCCGCCTGCCACGCCGGCTCGCTCACACTGCCCGATGAGCGCGATCGACGTTGCTGCCTGAACCTGGGGCATGCGCGCACTCCTTCACACTACCGCGATTCTTCCGTACGGATGAAGAGTGTTTTCCGGACGCGCTATTTCCTTCCGGCGCGCGGATCACTACGCTTTCGCACACCCGTATCCCGCGACGCGAAGGAGAGCATGCCCCCGGCCGATCGAGCGCGAAGCAATCAGGGCCCTGCTGCAGGCTGCCTACGAAGGCACGCGACCGGCATGAGGCCTTCCACGCGGAATCCACGGTGAAAAACGCGAAACAGGAGCAAGAGCATGAAGATTGGCTTTATCGGAACCGGCAAGATTGGCTTGCCGATGGCACGGCATCTTGCCGCGGCTGGCCATGAGGTCCTGGTATTCGACGTAGCGCCAGACCGGGTGGCGGCAGCGCGGCAAGCCGGCCTGTCCGCCGCGCCGTCGCTTGCTGAAGCGGTGGCCGAGGCAGAGGTGGTGTTCAGTTCCATGCCAAACGATGCCGCGTTCACGGCCGTTTCCGCCCAGGTCGCTGCCGCCGCCAGGGCGGGTGCGCTCTACATCGACACCAGCACGATCTCTCCGCAAACATCGGCCGCCGCAGCCCCGCTGCTGGCTGCGCGCGATATCGGCTACCTGCGCGTCACCGTATCGGGCAACAACCACATGGCCGAGGCGGCCAGACTGACCGCCCTGGTGTCGGGGCCGGCTGCCGCCTACGAGCGCGTCACGCCGCTGCTGGCCGCGCTGGGCCCGGCGCAGTTCTATCTCGGCGAGGCCGAGGAGGCGCGCCTGATGAAGCTGGTCGTCAACCTCCTGATCGGCCTGACCAGCGGCATGCTGGCCGAAGCGCTGACGCTGGGCAAGAAGGGCGGCCTGGACTGGGCGGCGATGTGGGAGGTGATCACCGCCAGCGCGGTGGCCTCGCCGATCGTCAAGGCAAAGTCCGCGCAACTGGCCGTGCATGACTACACGCCTACCTTCACGGTGGACCAGATGCTCAAGGATGTCGGCCTGATCCTGGACGCCGGCGCGCAACTACGCGTGCCGATGGGACTGACCGCGTTGCTGGGCCAGATGCTGCAGGGCGCTGCCGCACAGGGCATGGCGGGCGACGACTATGCCGCCGTGATCAAGTCGGCAGGACTGGCCGCCGGACTGCAGCCGGGCTAGGCATGCCCCGTGCCAGCGCTGGCCTACGAGGTCCACTTGCGCTCGTAGTCCATGCGCTGGAAATGGCTGACCAGGAACTCGATAAACAGCCGCACCCGTGCCGGCAGGTGGTTCCTGGTCTGGAAGGCGATATTGACGGTCAGCCTGGGCAGGTCCCAGTCGTCGAGCACCGGGATCAGCCGCCCCGCCACGATGTCGTCGTAGATAATGTACTTCGGCTGCACCAGGATGCCCATGCCTTCCAGCGCGGCCGCACGCAGCACTTGGCCCTCGTTGGACTCCATCTTGCTCGGCACGGTCACCACGCGTTGTTCGTCGCCCCGGGTGAACGCCAGTTCGTTGGGGCGGTTGGCGTAGGCGTAGATCATCATCTCATGGTTGACCAGGTCTTCCACGCTGCGCGGCGTCCCCTTGCGGTCCAGATAGCGCGGCGAGGCCGCCAGGATCCGCCGGGTTTCCGCCAGGCGGCGCACGGTCAGGTTGGAGTCGGGTTCGAACTCGCGCGTGCGGATGGCCAGGTCGATGCCGCTGTCCATGATGTCGTAGTAGCGGTTGGCGGTCAGGATATTGACGTTCAGCTTCGGGTATAGCGCGGTGAACTCCGGCATCAGCGGCGCCAGGTGCTTCATCGCGAAGGACACCGAGGCCGTGATGGTGAGCGTGCCGCTGGGCTCCAGCACCGTGGCGCTGACGTCGGCCTCGGCCTCTTTCATCTCCGCCAGCACCCCCTTGCAGCGCTTGAAGAACTCCTCGCCCACCTGGGTTAGGAAGAGCCGGCGCGTATTGCGCTCGACCAGCCGCGCGGACAGCCTTTGCTCCAGCGAACTCAGGTACCGGCTTGCCGCGGCGTTCGAGATCTCCAGGCTTTCGGCAGCCTTGGTAATGCTGCCGAGTTCGGCGGTTTGTACAAACAGCTCAATTTCGGTCCAGCGGTCCATGCCTTGTCTCCGCGCCTTCTCCGCTCGCCAGATTCTCCCGGCAAGTGGAAGAAAGATTTCCTGATACGTCGTTTTTTTCCATTTTTGGCCAGTATAGACTGGCTCCCATGCTGTCCGCAAACGTTTGCATCTGGTGACGGCTGGCACAAGTACACAACGCTGAAAAAGCGGAGGCGGCGGCACCCCGGCCAGCCGCCAGGCCAAGGAGACAAAGGGCATGACGCGTACCCTCATTCGCGGGGCGACGCTCGTCACGATGGAGGCCGCCCATGGCGAGTTCATTGGTGACCTGCTGATCGAAGGCGAGCGCATCGCCGCCATCGCGCCGCATATCGACGCACCCGCTGCCGCGCAGATCGATGCGCGCGGCTTTATCGTGGCGCCCGGCTTCATCAACGCCCACATGCACACCTGGCAGACCGCGCTGCGCGGCGTGGCCGCCGGCTGGACGCTGACCGAATACTTCCGCCGGATGCATGCCGGCCTGGCGACGCGCTTTACTCCGGAAGATATCCATATCGCCACGCTGGTCGGCGCGTGGAACCAGCTCGACTGCGGTACGACCACCCTGGTCGACTGGTGCCACAACAATCCCACCCCCTCCCATAGCGATGCCGCGCTCGACGCGCTGGAGCAGTCGGGCATCCGCGCGGCCTTCCTGCACGGCTCGCCCAAGCCGGACCCCAGGCCCGGCGTTGCGCCGTTCTGGGAAACCCCGCATCCGCGCAGCGAGGTCGGGCGCCTTGCGCGGCGGCTGCAGGGCTCCAGCCTGGTAAGCCTGGGCCTGGCCATACTCGGCCCGCACTATTCCACCATGGAGGTGGCGCTGCACGACTTTGCCCTGGCGCGCGAGTTCGGCCTGCTGGCCAGCATGCACCAGGGTGGCGGCGCCGCGCGCACGCCCGACGGGTGGGAGCGGCTTGAGGCCGCCGGCCTGCTCGGGCCGCACATCAATATCGTGCACGGCAACAACCTGAGCGACGCGCGACTTGCGCGCTTTGTCGACGCGGGCATGAGCTTCTCGCTGACGCCGGAGAACGAGCTGACGCAGGGCCACGGCTTTCCCATCACGGGCCGGCTGCGCAAACTGGGTGCGGCGCCTTCGCTGGGTGTGGATCTCGAATCGGTCCTGTCCGGCGAGATGTTCATTGCCGCGCGGGTTGCGCTCGGCGTGCAGCGCGCGCTGGACCATGCTGTCTTCCGCGCGCAGCACGGCGAGATTGCCGCGAGCCACGAAGTGAGCTGCCGCGAGGCGCTGGAGTGGATCACCGTGGCCGGCGCGCGCATGCTCGGCATGGCAGATCGCATCGGCTCGCTTGCCGTGGGCAAGCAGGCCGACCTAGTGCTGATCGACGCGCGCCGGCTCAACATGATGCCGCTGCACGACCCGGTCGGCGCGGTGGTGATGCAGGCCAGCGTGGCCAATATCGACAGCGTGTTTGTCGGCGGCGTGGCTCGCAAGCGCCATGGCCACCTGCTGGTCGACGGGCTACCGGCGAAGCTGGAGGCGCTGCGCGCGTCCGGCGAGCGCCTGCTCAGCGCGCCTGTCCACGCATAAGAGGAGACCCTGATGAACGCGATCACCGAAGTGACGCCCCTGTTCGAGATGCGCGGCATCTGCAAGGGCTTTCCGGGCGTCAAGGCGCTCGACGATGTGTCGTTCGCGATCTACCCCGGCGAGGTACACATGCTGCTGGGCGAGAACGGCGCGGGCAAGTCATCGCTGATGAAGGTGCTGTGCGGGGTGTATGTGGCCGACGCCGGCGAGTTCTACCACCAGGGCCAGCGCGTCAGCGTGGCCAGTCCCGCCGATACGATGCGGCTCGGCATCGCCGTGATCTTCCAGGAATTCTCGCTGGTGCCTTACCTGGATATCGCACAGAACATCTTCCTCGGGCGCGAGCCGCGCGGGCGCGTGCCAGGCTCGGTCGCCCACGACCGGATGCATGCCGAGGCGCGCCGCCTGCTCGATATCCTGGGCATGGACCTGAGCACGCATACGCCCGTGCACCGCCTCGGGGTGGCGCAGCAGCAGATGGTCGAGATCGCCAAGGCGCTGTCGCAGGACGCCCGCATGCTGGTGCTCGACGAGCCCACCGCGGCGCTGTCAGACCGCGAGACCGAGAAGCTGTTCGCGGTGATCGGCAAGCTCAAGTCCGAGGGGGTGTCGATGATCTATATCTCCCACCGCATGGCCGAGGTGTTCGCGTTGGGCGACCGCATCACCGTGATGCGCGACGGCCGCAAGGTCGGCAGCTACCTGCCGGGCGAAGCCACGCCCGACGAACTGGTGGCACGCATGGTGGGCCGCAAGGTCGATATGAGCTACACCCGTGTGCGCGGCGGCCCCGTCGGGGAAATGGCGCTGGAGGTGAGCGGCGTCAGCGCCGACAACGGTATCGACGACATCGACCTGCAGGTGCACGCCGGCGAGATCGTCGGCCTGGCCGGGCTGGTGGGCTCGGGCCGCAGCGAGGTGGCCCGGGCCGTATTCGGCGCCGCCCCGATCCGCCAGGGCGAGATCCGCATCTTCGGCAAGCCGATGAAAGGCGGCCCCGACAAGGCGCGCGCGCTTGGCGCGGCCCTGATTCCGGAAAGCCGCAAGACCGAGGGCCTGGCGCTGATCCGCACCGTGCGCGACAACCTGCTGCTGGCCGGGCTGCGCCGCGCCTTCCCCGCGCACTGGTACCGCAGCGGCAAGGCCGACATGCTGGCCACGCGCGAGATCGGCCGCCTGCGCATCGCCACGCCCGGCGGCGACCAGCTTGCGCAGTTCCTGTCGGGCGGCAACCAGCAGAAGATCGTGATCGGCAAATGGCTGGTGGCCGAATCCAGGCTGTTTATCTTCGACGAGCCGACCCGCGGCATCGACGTGGGTGCCAAGGCCGAGATCTTTGCGCTGATCGATGGCCTGGTGAAGGCGGGCGCGGCGGTGCTGCTGATCAGTTCCGAGCTGCCGGAGATCATCAACGTTTGCGACCGGACCTATGTCATGCGTGAAGGCCGCATCGCCGGCCAGCTCTCGCATGCGGAAATGACCGAGGAAAGCATTTTGCAACTGGGGATGAACGATGCCTGATATGCCTGATACCCGTGCCCTGCCGCGCGTCGGGACACAGCCCCTTGTGACGGCAATCATGCCGGCGCTCGGCAAGCTGCCCGGCTCGGTCTGGGTCCTGCTGTTGCTGACGCTGGCCTTTGCCACCAGCGGCCAGGGCTTCCTGAGCGTGGCCAACCTGCTCAACGTCGGCACGCAGTCCACCATCCTGCTGCTGATCGCCTTGCCGATGACGCTGATCATCATGACGGAAGGGCTGGACCTGTCGATGGGCGCGGTGCTCACGCTGTGCGGCGTGGCGCTCGCCATGGTCATGGTGGCGACCGGCTCGCTGTTGCTCGCGCTGGGGGCGGCGCTTGGCGTCGGGCTGCTGTTCGGCGTGCTCAACGGCGCGCTGGTGGCCGGCCTGGGGATTCCGCCCTTCGTCGCCACGCTCGGCACGCTCGGCGTGGCGCAGGGGCTGTCGCTGGTCGTCACCGATGGCCAGAGCGTGGTGGGCATCGGCGACACCATTCCGCTGTTCTACTCGGGCGAGCTGCTCGGCATCCCGGTTCCGCTATGGATCGCCGTGGGGTGCTACGGACTGTTCCACTGGTTGCTCTATCGCACCCGCTTCGGCGCCTATGTGTTCGCCCTCGGCGGCAACCGCGAGGCGCTCAAGTTCGCCGGCGTGCGCATCCACCGCTGGCTGGTCACGGTGTACGCGCTGGGCGGCGTGATGGCGGGCATTGCCGCGCTGCTGCTGACCGCCCGCATGAACGCCGGCCATCCCACCGCGGCGATGGGGCTGGAGTTCGATGCCATCGCCGCGGTGGCGGTCGGCGGCACCACCTTCGATCGCGGCAATGGCTGGCTGCCGGGCACGGTGCTTGGCGTGCTGGCCGTCGGCGTGCTGCGCAACGGCCTGAACCTGGTCGGTGTGCAGTCCTCGGTGCAGGTGGCGGCCATTGGCGTGCTGGTGCTGGTGGTGCTGCTGATCGAATCCATCAAGGGGAAAGTATGAGCACCTTAACCGCATGGGCCCCGTTGTCGACGGACGCCCGCTCCTTTGCCTACCGGCTGTTTGCGCTCGGCCTGCTGTGCGCGGCGCTGGCGGTGGCGTCGGATGCCTTCCTGACGCTGAACAATCTGCTCAATGTGCTGCGCCAGGCCAGCCTGCTGTTCCTGCTGGCCTCGGGCCTGACGCTGGTGATCCTGACCGGCGGCCTCGATCTTTCGGTTGGGGCCAATGTAGCGATGTCGGCCTGCCTGGCAGCGAGCGTGATGAAGGCCACCGGGTCGACCATGCTTGGCGTGGGCGTCGGCCTGGGCAGCGGCGTGCTGATCGGGCTGGGCAACGGCCTGCTGGTGGCGGTGCTGCGCATCCCGCCCTTTATCGCCACCTACGGGATGCTGTGGGTGCTGCACGGCCTGACCTACTGGTTCATGGCCGGCGACACCATCCACGGCTTCGCGCCCGGGTTCCGCGCCATCGGCAGCGGCTACCTGTGGGGCGTACCGATCCCGGTGTTCCTGATGCTGGCGTTCCTGGTGGCGGGTACCGCGATGTCGCAGAAGACCACCTACGGCCAGGAGATCTACGCCATCGGCGCCAACCCCGTGGCCGCCAGGCTGTCGGGCGTGCCGGTCACGCGCCGGCTGGTGCTGGTCTATGCGGTGAGCGGGGCGATGGCAGGGCTGGCCAGCCTTGTGTTCCTGGCGCGGCTGAACTCTGCCGAGGGCGATATCGGCGAGACGCTGACATTGCCGGCTATCGCCGCGGTACTGATCGGCGGCACCTCGCTGTTCGGCGGCGTGGGCCGGGTTTCCGGCACGCTGGTGGGCGCCATCATCCTGACGCTGGTGCTCAACGGCATGAACCTGCTGACGGTCAGCGCCAACTGGCAGCCGCTGGTCACCGGGATCATCGTGGTGCTTGCGGTATTCCTCGACACCCTGTCGCGCCGCCGGCTCGGCACCCGCTAAGCGAGGCAGCAGCAATGCCGGCGCGGACCGCGCAGGCGCCATTCCAAGACCAAGGAGACAGACAATGCAAGCGCGTAACCTGAAGCAGATCGCCGCCATGTTGGCCTTTGGCGTGCTGGCCATGCCGGCCGCCCATGCCGACGGCGAACGGATCGCCGTCTTTACCAAGAACCAGACCAACCCCTATTTCCAGGTGCTGCGCCAGGGCGCTGACGCGGCGGCCAAAAGCATGAATGCGAAGGTCACGCACTATATCCCGACCAAGCCGGACAGCATTCCGGAGCAGATGAGCCAGATCGAGGACGTCATCGTCAAGAAGGCCGACGCCGTGGTGTTCGTGCCGGTGGACTACAAGGCGATGGGCCCGGGCGTGAAGAAGATCAATGCGGCCAATATCCCGGTGGTCAACGTCACGGACCGCAGCGATGTCGGCACCTTCGTGTCCTTCGTCGGCGCCAGCGACTACGAACTCGGCCTGAAGACCGCCAGCCACTTGTTCAAGGCCATGGGCGGCAAGGGCAATGTGGTGCTGCTCGAGGGCGTGAAGGGCTCGCTGACCAATGTCGATCGCGTGCGCGGCGTGCAGGATGCGCTCAAGGCCTTCCCCGGCGTCAAGCTGCTGGCCTCGCAGCCGGCCAACTACCAGCGTCTGCAGGCCTTGCAGGTGATGGAGAACCTGATGCAGTCGTATCCGCAGATCGACGCGGTGTTCGCCGCCAACGACGCCATGGCGATCGGTGCCATCGAGGCGCTGCAGGGGGCCAACCGCAAGGCGCTCGTCTCCGGCATCAACGGCACCAAGGAAGCGATCGACGCGATCAAGGCCGGCACCATGCTCGCCACCGGCGACTACAACGGTTTCGCCCAGGGCTGCCTCGGCACCATGGCGGCGATCCGCAAGCTGCGCGGGCAGCCGGTGAAGCAGGACATCGTGCTGCCGGCCACGGTGATCGACAAGACCAACTACCAGCCGCTCGACATCCCCGTGGAAAAGCGCGCCTGCCCGCGCTGGGAAGACGGCGCCAAGGCGTAGCGGCTGGCAGGCAATCAAGGAATCCGCACCATGCGCAATCTCGATGAAGAGACCATTACCCAGGCGGTACTGGCTCGCAATGCCGATATGAAGGACCGCCGGCTCAAGGAGGTCATGACCAGCCTGATCCAGCACCTGCACGCCTTCGCCAGGGAGATCAGGCTGACCGAGGAGGAGTGGGCTGCGGGCATCCAGTTCCTGACCGACGTGGGCCATACCTGCAACCCCAGCCGCCAGGAGTTCATTCTGCTCTCGGACACGCTGGGCTTGTCCACGCTGGTGACCGCGCAGAACCACCGCATGCCGCAAGGCTGTACCGAGGCCACGGTGTTCGGCCCGTTCTATGTCGACGACGCGCCCGAGTACGAGCTCGGCGCCGACGTGGGCAACGGCATGGCGGGCGAACCCTGCTACGTCAGCGGCCAGGTCAGGAGCATCACGGGCGAGGTCGTGCCGGGCGCCAGGCTGGAAGTCTGGCAGGCCGATGCCGAGGGCTTCTACGATGTGCAGGACCCTGGGCGCACCTGCGCGCAGGGACGCGGCACGTTGCACGCTGACGCATCGGGGCGCTTCCACTTCAAGTCCATCGTGGCGGAGTGCTATCCGATCCCGCACGACGGCCCGGTCGGGCGCATGCTCGATGCCATGGGACGGCATCCGTGGCGCCCGGCGCACCTGCACTTCATGATTTCGGCACCCGGTTACGAGACGCTTGTCACCCATGTGTTCCGTGACGGCGACACCTACCTGGATTCCGACGCCGTGTTCGGTGTGCGCTCCTCACTGGTGGCCAACTGGGGCCGGCACGAAGCAGGCAAGACGCCCGATGGTGGCGAGTCGGAAACACCGTTTTACACGCTTGAATACGACTTCGTGCTCAACCCCGCGCAGCTTACGCACGCAAACCGATAAAGAGGCAAGCCCATGCTTTACGTATTTCATCTCATCGACAAGCCCGGCGTGGGCGAACTGCGCCTGCGCGTACGCCCGGAACACAAGGTCTACCTGCGCGCCGTGGAGAACCGGATTGCCTTCGCCGGCCCGCTGCTGGCCGAGGACGGCGAAACCATGGTCGGCAGCCTGCTGGTGATCGACTTTGCGTCAATCGACGCCGCGCGCGCCTGGCTCGCTGAAGAGCCGTTCACGCGCGCCGGGGTCTACGCCACCAGCTCGATTCACGCCTTCAACAATATGTGGCCGCAGAAGATGGGTTTTCCGGCGGCGTGAGCCGACGGTCATTCACAGCAACCAAGAGGAACCAGGCGTCAGCCAGCGGAGGATATTTTGCCCATCGTAAAACATATCGTGATGTGGAACCTGCGTGGGGACAGTGAAAGCGAGAAGCGCGCTGCCATCGCACGGCTCAAGGATGCCTTCGAGGGCCTGCGCGGCAGGATTCCCGGCCTGCGGCATATCGAGATCGGCGTCGACTCGAGCCGCGTCGACTACGCCTGCGACGTGGTCCTGTATTCGGAGTTCGAGTCGCGCAGCGCACTCGAGGGCTACGCCAGCCATCCCGAGCACCAACGCGTCAAGCGCGAGCTCGGTGACCTGCGCATAGCCCGCTACCAGGTCGATTACGACGACGCCGGACCGCATGCCGGACAGGATCACTGACCACGGAGCGTGTCAGGTCAGCATTCAAAGGAGGCTTATTGTGCGAGTTGCGGTAGCCGGATTGGGGTGGTGGCGATCTAGTGGACTAGAATCCAGCCAGACGCGACAGACACTCGGCAGGATCCGCCTGAGGACACTCCCGCGGCCTGCGTCTGGCGTTGTGCCTGCCAGAATGGCACCCCAGTTACGATGAATCTCATGCGTTTTACACAACTTGTCACACTCGTGGTATTCGCGGTTCTTCTTGCCTCCAGAGCCATCGCAGCACCTGCAGGCACGCCCACCGTCGGCGACAGCAACGGCCCGGCGTATGGGCCGGAGCTCCAGGGCTTCGACTATCCGCATCCCGTCCAGAGCTATGCATTCTCCTCTCAAGGAGACGCCATGCATATGGCCTACATGGACGTCAGGCCGCCGCGCGCCAATGGCAGCACCGTTGTGCTGCTGCATGGCAAGAACTTCTGTGCGGCAACATGGGAGGAAACTATCCGTGTCCTGGGTGAGGCCGGGTATCGCGTGATCGCGCCGGACCAGATCGGCTTCTGCAAATCCACCAAGCCGGCACGCTACCAGTACAGCTTCCAGCAACTAGCCAGGAATACGCACGCCTTGCTGGCGTCGCTGGGAATCGGGCGCGTTATTGTCATGGGGCATTCAACCGGGGGCATGCTTGCGATGCGCTATGCACTAATGTATCCGGACCAGACGCAACAGTTGGTGCTGGTCAATCCGATCGGGCTCGAAGACTGGAAGGCCAAGGGCGTACCTTCGTTGTCCGTTGACGAGTGGTACGAGCGCGAACTTGCGACCAGCGCGGACCGGATCCGCCGCTATGAGCAAGAGACCTATTACGTGGGCCGCTGGCGCGCGGAGTATGAGCCATGGGTTCAGATGCTGGCGGGGATGAACCGCGACCCGGGAAAGCAGCAGGTGGCTTGGAACTCGGCGCTCATCTACGACATGATCTTTACGCAACCCGTGGTTTATGAGATGGGGCGCATCAAGGCGCCGACGCTCCTGCTGATTGGCGACAAGGACACGACCGCCATCGCCAAGGACGTGGCCCCGGCCGAGGTTAAGGCGAAAATTGGCCTTTATCCGGAACTGGGGAAGTTCGGCGCGAAGGCGATTCCGAACGCAACGTTGGTCGAGTTCCCGGAGCTTGGTCATGCGCCGCAGATGCAAGACCCAGTTGCCTTTCACGAGGCATTGCTGAAAGGACTTGCGGAGGCTGCTCGATAGCGCCAATCCAGGTGCGTGCGGGATGGACATGTTAGCCTCTGGAAGGCTGACTTGACGGCTGCCCCGCGGGGGTCGATAGCGTCATTGCCATCCGCTTACCAGCCTCCTCCCAACGCACGGAACGTTGCCACCGCCGCGCGGGCGTTATCGGCGCGCACACTCGCCTGCTGGTCGCGAGCAGCCAGCAGCAGGCGGTCTTCCTCGAGCACTTCGAACAGGCTGACCGCTCCGCCCTTGTAGGCGTCCTCGGCAGCGCGGCGCGCGCGGGCGTGGGCAACCACTTCCACGGCCAGGTCCTTGCTCTGCAATTCCAGCTGGGTCAGCGCAATGATCGCGTTTTCCACGTCCTCGGTGGCGCGCAGCATCGCCTTGCGGTAGGTGGCCAGGGCTTCCGCATTGGCGCCTTTGGCTTGCGCCACTTCGGCGTCTACCCTGCCGAAGTCGAACAGTCTCCAGCGCAGCCCCCCGATCGCGGCGGGCTGGAAGGCGGACGCGGTGAACAGCTTGCCGGCGGAGAGGCTCTCGAAGCCGAGCAGCGCGGACAACGACAGCTTCGGGTAGTACTCGGCAGTGGCCACGCCGATGCGGGCACTGGATGCCGCCAGCCTGCGCTCGGCGGCGATCACGTCCGGGCGGCGTTGCAGCAGGTTGGCCGGGCCTTGTGCCACGGAGATCTGCGGCACGGCCATGCGTTCAGTGGGCGCCAGGAGTTCGGCTGCATAGGTGCCCGGCTGCGCGCCCATCAGCACATCGAGGCGGTTCAGCTGCGTCTCCAGTTCGATCTGCAGCGGCGGGATGGTCACGCGGGTCTGCGCGAGCTGCGCTTCCGCCTGGGCCCGTTCCCGCTCGGCGCCGATGCCATCGGCCAGCCGCAGCTGCACCAGCTCGAGCAGCCTTGCATTGGTCCGCACCTGCTGTTGCGCGATTGCGATGCGCTGCTGCGCGCCGCGCACGCGGAAGTAGGCATCGGCCGCTTCCGCAGCCACCAGCACGCGCACGCCCATGTGCTCGGCTTCGGCGGCCTGGGCTTCCGCGCTGGCAGCCTCCGCGCCGCGTCGCAGGCCGCCGGCCACGTCGATCTCCCAGCTTGCCCCCACGCCCACGCTGTACAGCGTCTTGTTGCGGTCAAAGCCCGGCAGGTTCTTGCCGAGGCTGCCCAAAGGTCCTTCCAGCGACTGGTGCTGCTTGCTCACGCTGCCCGACAACGACGCCTGCGGCAGCAGTTCGGCGCCGGCGTGGCTCGCAGCGGCGCGAGCCTGGTCGACCCGCGCGATGGCCGCCGCCAGGTCGAGGTTTTGCTCCAGCGCGCGCTGGATGACCCGTGTCAGCGCGGGATCGTCAAAGCCCAGCCACCAGCTGTCCAATGACGGCGCCGGCTGGGTGGCTTCGCGGGCGTCCAGGGCCGCTGCATGCGGATAGGCAGCGGGCATGTCCGAGGCTGGCGTGTGGTAGTCGGGGCCAGCCGCGCAGGCGGCCAGGCTGGCCGCAAGCAGGGTGGGCAGGAAGCGGGCGAGACCGGCGCTGGCGCGCCGGACATGAGGGCGGGATCGACTTTGCGGCATTGCGGAAACCTTTCAAACAAGCAACGAATACGACACAAATTAAAACTAACTTGCATGATGATAGTGACTACTCTAGACTAACTTTCAAATTGATAGCAACCACATTTTCCTGGGAAGCCAATCATGCAGAGAAAGCCGCTTGGAGAAACACCGTGCCCGATCGCACGCACGGCCGCCCGCGTTGCCGACAGCTGGAGCGTGTTGATCCTGCGCGAAGCGTTCTACGGCGTGACGCGCTTCGACGAGTTCCAGCAGAACCTGGATATCGCCCCCAATATGCTGACCCGCCGCCTGAACTCGCTGGTGGAGGAGGGCATGCTGCAGCGCCGCCAGTACTGCGACCGGCCGCCGCGCTCGGAGTACATCCTGACCGAGCGCGGTCGCGATTTCCGCCCGGTGCTGCTGGCCATGCTGGCCTGGGGCAACAAGCATCTCGCGCCTGAGGGCGAAAGCGTGCAGCTGGCGGACCGGCGCACCGGCGCGCGCGTCGAGCCGGTGCTGGTCGATGCCACCAGCGGTCGCCGCATTACCGAAGCCGAACACCACCTCGCGCCTGGCCCGGCGGCCAGCGAGCGTTTGCGCCGGCGGCTGGGCCGCTCGGCCGAGGCCTGAACCGGATCCTCCGTCCATACCGCTGCGCAGGCGGCGGGTAAGTCCTGAAAGCAGAAAGGAAGTGCCATGAGCAGTAACACGCTGACTGAACGGACGGGTAGCGAACCCGTTCCCGCGTCGAAATCCAAGGCCAGCCCCAAACGGCTGCTGGCGACCGGCGCACTGGTGATCGCCGGACTGGCCGGGATCGGCTACGGCTACCACTGGTGGACGTCAGCCCGCTACCTGCAGAGTACCGACGACGCCTATGTCGGCGGCGATGTCACGGTGATCGGTGCCAAGGTCGGTGGCTACATCGCGGAGGTCGCGGTGACGGACAACCAGACGGTCCACGCGGGCGATGTGCTGGTCCGCATCGACGACCGCGACTACCGCGCCGCGCTGGCCAAGGCCGAGGGCGCCGTTGCCGCACAGAAGGCCCTGCTGGCAAACCTGGATGCCACCGCGCGCCTGCAGGAGGCTGTGATCGCCCAGGCCAAGGCCGGCACCGCGGCGGCCAATGCAGACACCGTGCGGGCGCGCGACGACCAGGTGCGTTACGCCAGCCTGGTGGCGAAGGCAGCGGTTTCCATCCAGAGCTCGCAAAAGGCCGACTCGGACTACAAGCAGGCGCAGGCCAATGGGGAGAAGGCGCGTGCCTCGCTGCTGGCCGCGCAACGCCAGCTGGAAGTGATTGGCACACAGAAGCAGCAGGCCGAGGCGTCTTTGGCGCAGGCGATTGCCGAGCGCGACATCGCGAAGCTGAACCTTGGCTATACGGAACTGCGCGCGCCCGTGGACGGCACCGTGGGCAACCGGCGCGCCCGCGTCGGCGCCTTTGCCGCTGCCGGCAGCCAGCTGCTGTCCGTCGTGCCGGCCAGCGGGCTGTGGGTGGACGCCAATTTCAAGGAAGGACAGCTGGCGCACATGCGCCCCGGCATGCCGGTCGAAATTGAAGCGGATGTCCTGCCCGGACGGGTCTTCCATGGCCATGTGACAAGCCTGGCGCCGGCCACCGGTGCGCAGTTCAGCGTGCTGCCGCCGGAGAATGCCACCGGCAACTTCACCAAGATCGTTCAGCGCGTGCCGGTGCGGATCCGCCTGGATGAGCAGGATGCCCGGCTTGGCGTCCTGCGTCCGGGCCTGTCGGTCATCGCCCAGGTCAATACGCAGCCCGGCAAGCAGGTGCAGTGATGACCGCGGCCAGCCTGACCAGCCCTGCGCCCGCCGTGGTGCCCACGGCGCCGGACGAGATGTCCACCGCCGCCAAGGTGTTCGCCTTCGGCACGATGTGCGTGGGCATGTTTATCGCGTTGCTGGATATCCAGATCGTTTCCGCGTCGTTGCGCGATATCGGCGGCGCGCTCTCGGCCGGCGCCGATGAAACGGTCTGGGTGCAGACCAGCTACCTGATCGCCGAGATCATCGTCATCCCACTCTCCGGCTGGCTGTCGCGCGTGATGTCGACGCGCTGGCTGTTCGCCGCGTCGGCCGCCGGCTTCACGGTGACCAGCCTGCTGTGCGGAGTAGCGTGGGATATCGACAGCATGATCGTGTTCCGTGCCCTGCAAGGCTTTTTGGGCGGCTCGATGATCCCGATGGTGTTTACCACGGCCTTTGCCTTCTTCAGCGGCCCCAAGCGCGTCATCGCCGCCGCCACCGTCGGCGGGCTGGCGTCGCTGGCGCCAACGCTGGGGCCCACGATCGGCGGCTGGATCACCGATCACTATTCCTGGCACTGGCTGTTCTTTATCAACCTCGTGCCGGGCATCTTCGTCACCATCGCGGTGCCGCTGCTGGTCAAGGTCGACCGGCCCAACTGGTCGCTGGTGCGCGGTGCCGATTACCTGGGCATGGTCCTGATGGCGCTGTTCCTGGGTTGTCTCGAATACACGCTGGAAGAAGGGCCGCGCTGGGACTGGTTCGGCGACGACGTGATCCTGGCCACCGCCTGGATCTCCGGCTTGTCTGGCGTGGCCTTCATCTGGCGCACGCTGACCTATGCCAACCCGCTGGTGGACCTGCGCGCGCTCAAGGACCGCAACTTCGCGCTCGGCTGCTTCTTCTCCTTTGTCACCGGCATCGGCATCTTTGCCACCATCTACCTGACCCCGCTGTTCCTGGGGCGCGTGCGCGGCTTCAGCGCGCTGGATATCGGGCTGGCGGTGTTTTCCACCGGCGTGTTCCAGATGGCGTCGATTCCGATCTATGCCTTCCTGGCGAACCGGGTCGACCTGCGCTGGCTGATGATGGCCGGCCTGGCGCTGTTTGCGGTGTCGATGTGGTACTTCGCCCCCATCACGCACGACTGGGGCGCGGCGCAGCTGCTGCTGCCGCAGGCGCTGCGCGGCATGGCGCAGCAGTTCGCGGTGGCGCCCACGGTGACGCTGACGCTGGGCAGCCTGCCGCCGGAGCGCCTCAAGCTTGCATCGGGGCTGTTCAACCTGATGCGCAACCTGGGCGGCGCCATCGGCATCGCGGCTTGCGCGACCGCGCTCAACAACCGCGGCAACCTGCACTTCCTGCGCGAGGCCGAGCACCTGAATGTCGGCAATGAAGCCATGGGCAACCTGCTGCAGGGGCTCAGCAACCAGTTTGTGGCGGCCGGGCTAGATGCCGTCGATGCGCAGACCGCGGCGCTCAGGCAATTGTGGGGACTGGCCTGGCGCGAGGCGCAGACGCAGACGTTTGGCGACATCTTCCTGCTGATCCTGGTCTGCTTCGCGATTGCCACCGCGATGGTGCCGCTGATGCGCAAGGTTGCGCCGCCGAAGGGACCGTCGGCAGATGCGCATTGAATGCCGTCAGGACACGGGATACGCCACGCGCAGCTGTCCCGCCGAGGTCCGACCAGATGGAGAGCAGACCATGAAAGCCAGTCTGAGCAAACGATTCCTGTGTGCTGTGCTGATCGCCGGCGGCGGCACGATCGTGTATGCCGCCAACGAGCGTCCGCGCGACACCGGTGTTGCCTGCGCCCGCGCGGCCAATGCCTATTGCAAGGTTCAGGACCCGGCCACGAGGTCCATTCCGCACGGCGCGTCGCCTGACGCGCGTGCGACTGATTGATGCTGCGTTTTTCAGGGAGTATGCGATGAATGCAAGAGATGTCGTGCTGTGCCAGCCATTGCGGACCGCCATCGGCGCCTACAACGGCTCATTGAAATCCATCCCGGCGACCGAGCTCGGTGCCGCGGTGATCCGGGCATCGGTCCAGGCCGCGGGAATCGATCCCGGCCAGGTTGGCAGCGTGGTGTTCGGCAATGTGATCCAGGCAGGCAACAGGATGAACCCGGCCCGGCAGGCTGCCATTGGTGCAGGGCTGCCCGTTTCGGTTCCCGCGATGACCGTCAACCGCGTATGCGGTTCGGGCGCGCAGGCCATCGCAACGGCCGCGGACGAGGTGCGGCTGGGCTATGTCGACATCGCCATTGCCGGCGGCATGGAGAACATGGACCGTGCGCCCTACCTGATGCCCTCCGGCCGTTGGGGACAACGCATGGGCGATTCAGTGCTGCATGACAGCATGCTGTACGACGGACTGCACGACGCTTTCTCCGGCCAGCACTCCGGCTGGCATACCGAGGATCTTGCCGCGCGCTATGCGCTCAGCCGCGAGGCGCAGGATCGCTGGGCCGAACGTTCGCAGCGGAGCTTCGCGCTGGCACAGGCCAAGGGGCGATTCGCCGGCCAGATCGCCGGCGTGCCGGTCAAAGGGAAGGGCGGTACGACCCTGTTCGAGGTGGACGAAGCCAACCGGCCCGATACCAGCCTCGACGCGCTCAGCCGCCTCAAGCCGGCCTTCCGCCCGGACGGCACCATCACGGCCGGCAATGCACCGGGGCTTAACAGCGGGGCGGCGGCCATGATCGTTGCCGAACGTTCGCTGGCCGAAAGCAAGGGGCTGGCGCCGATGGCGCGGCTGGTGGCCTATGGGGTGGGGGCCGTGGAGCCCGGCCTGTTCGGCCTTGGGCCCGTCCCGGCGGTGCGGCAGGCACTGCAACGCGCCGGCTGGGAGCTGGGCGATATTGAACGCATCGAGATCAATGAAGCCTTTGCCGCGGTGCCCCTCGCAGTGGCCGCGGAGCTTGGCTTGCCTCACGACATCATCAATGTCGACGGTGGCGCCATTGCGCACGGCCATCCGATCGGAGCGACCGGCGCAGTGCTGACGACGCGCCTGCTGCATGCCATGCGCGCGGACGGCATCCGCCGTGGCATCGTCACGCTGTGTATCGGCGGCGGGCAGGGGATTGCGCTGGCGCTCGAGGCGCTGGCCTGATTCGTCTGCGGGCGTTTCGCAACGGGCGCGCGCTGGTCCGTGAAAACAGCGTGAAGAAACCTGGAGTAGCAAGCATGAACAACCAATACATCGAGGACCTGGCGCCGGGCCAGAAATATGGTTCAGGGCGGCTGACCGTCGAGCAGGACAGAGTCAAATCCTTCGCTGCCGAGTTCGACCCGCAGCCTTTCCATCTCGATGAAGCCGCTGCCCGCGATACACTGTTCCGCGGCCTGGCCGCGAGCGGCTGGCACACGGCAGCGCTGACCATGCGCCTGCTGGTCGACGGCGAACTTCAACCCGCGGGTGGCATCATCGGTGCGGGCTTCGAGGTGTTGCGCTGGCCCAAGCCGGTGCGGCCCGGCGATGAGTTGCATGTCGAGAGCGAGATCCTGGAGGTGCGGACGTCCAAGTCGCGTCCTGATCAAGGTATCGTGAAGGTGCGCATCACAACCTTCAACCAGCATGACGAACCCGTGCAGGCCGGCGTCGTCAATCTGGTCGCGCAGCGCCGTCCCGCTGGCAACGCGTAGACGGAGGCGCCATGAAGATATTGGTACTCGGTGCCGGTGCGATGGGCGGCTACTACGGCGCGCGACTGATCGAGTCGGGCGCGGACGTGACTTTCCTGGTGCGGCCCGGACGCGCGCAGGCGCTGGAACGCCATGGGCTGGCGGTGCGCAGTGAGCTTGGCGACTTCCATCGCCCGGTAAGAACGGTCCTGGCGGGCGAGGTCGATGCGCAGTATGACCTCGTCCTGCTGGCCTGCAAGGCCTATGACCTTGACGATGCGATCGCAGCGATCAGCCCGGCCGTCGGCCGCGGCACCGCGGTATTGCCCCTGCTCAATGGCCTGGCTGCCTATGATCGGCTCGACCACCGCTTTGGCAGGGAGTGCGTGCTGGGCGGGGTCTCGTACATCGCGACAACGCTGGCCGCGGACGGAACCGTCCTGCACGCTGGCCGGATGGACCGGCTGGTAGTTGGGCCGCGCGCCGCGCAGACTTCGGCGCTGGCCACGGAGTTTCATGCGCTGGTGTCCAGGGCAGCGGGCACGCGTGAGATATCGGGCGCCATTGAGCAGGAACTGTGGAACAAATGGGCCATGATCGCCGCAGGCGCGGTCATGACATGCCTGATGCGAGGGACCGTCGCGGACATCATGAAGACGCAGGACGGTCGTCGCCTGATGCTTGACGCGATGGCGGAGTGCCGCACGGTGGCGCAACTATGTGGCCACGCCATCCCGGAACCCGTTGCCGATGCCATGCAGGGCCGCCTGCTGGACAGTTCATCGACCTGGGCGGCCTCGATGATGCGGGATATTGCCCAGGGCGCCCCACTCATCGAAGCCGACGCTATCGTCGGCGATCTCATTGCACGCGCTGCCGAACGCGGGCGCGATCTCCCGTTGAGCCGCACGGCCTACTGCCACCTGCAGGTCTATGAGCGTCAGCGCGCTGCCCAACAGACTGCCGGCTGATCTCGCCCCACTGACAGACTTCACGACATGACCACTTTTTCCTCTTTGCTGCAGCGCACGGAAGGCCGCGTGCTGGTGCTCACCATCAACAACCCCGGCAAGCGCAATGCCATCGCGGCCGACCTCTATGACAATATCCGCGCCGCGCTGGCCGCTGCCGCGGACGATCCAGAGATTGGCGCGGTCGTGCTAACCGGCGCTGACAACTACTTCTGCGCGGGCGGCGACCTGGAACTGATCAGCAAGCGGCGGGAACTGACCTATGAGGAGCGCATCGAGCGCCTGGGGCACCTGCACGACGTGGTGTGCAAGCTGCGCGATTATCCCAAGCCGATCGTGGCAGCGGTCGAAGGCGGCGCGGCGGGCGCGGGCTTCTCGCTGGCACTGGCTTGCGACCTGCTCGTGGCGTCCGCCGGTGCTGCCTTCTCGATCGCCTATGTGAAGGTGGGGCTGACACCGGATGGCGGCATTACGGGCCTGCTGGCGCAGAGCCTGTCGCGGCAGGTGCTCACGCAACTGGCCTTGACCGGCGATCGCATCACGGCGGAGCAGTTGCAGCACTTCGGGGTCGTCAACCAGCTGGTCGAAGCAGGACAGGCCGGCGCGGTGGCGATCGCGCTGGCGGCGCGGCTTGCGCAAGGGCCCCGGCAGGCGATGGGGTCGATCAAGGCGCTGTGCCGGCATGCCCATGAGCGCACGCTCGACGACCAGCTGGAAGCCGAACGGATCGCGATGGCCGTGGCCCAGGGCGGCGCCGAAGCCGCCGAAGGCATTGCTGCATTCCTGGGGAAACGGCCCGCCGATTTTGTCAGCCTGCGCCGCGGCGCGGCTGACTGAACGCATTGCCAACGGGGCCTCCACCAGGCCCCCACCAGGCCTTATTGCCCGGCCAGCTTCAGGTTCTTGGCAATGCGGGTCAGCTTGGCGTGTTCGCTGTTCAGGAAGGCTTGCGCCTGGGCCATGGTCATTGGCTCAATCGCGCGCTGAAGGTTAACGCTGCGGCGGGTGCGGTTCTCGGGGCTGGCCACCCAGGCGTTCATGGCCTCCACCACGCGTGCCGTTACGGCGTCTGGTGTATCCGGCGGGGCCAGCACGCCTGCCCACTGGCTGTATTCGAAATCGGCCAGGACCTTGTTTTCAGACAGCGCCGGCACATCGGGCAAGGACGGATGCCGGGCCTTGCTGGCGACCCCGATCGGCTTGAAGCGGCCGGCCTTGATCATCCCGTAAGTCGGGCCGCCCATGGGAATGAAGGTCAGGTCTACCTGTGCACCGGCGATGTCGCTGCTGACCGGGGCCGCGCCTTTGTATGGCACTTCCAGGAAGCGCACGCCGGTGCGGGCCTGGAAGTCGGCGCCGACCAGGTGGGGCGCCGAGCCGGGGCCCCAGTGTGCCAGCGACAGTGGACGGTTTTTCGGGTCTTTCGCGTAAGCAATGACCTCGTCGACGTTCCTGAACGACAACGAGGGATTCGAGACCAGGATGAAGTCCGAAATCCCGCTGAAGCCCGCCAGCCTGAACTTCTCCGGCGAGTACCTGGCCGACGCGATGGTGAGTGGCGCGACCAGGAAGTCGATGCCGGTCGTGCCCAGTAGGGTGTAGCCATCGCTGGCGCTGCGCAGCACATTCATCGCGCAGATCGAGCCGCTTGCGCCGGGGAGGTTGTCGGCAATGACGTTCTGCCCCAGGCTCCGCTTCATCACGACGGCTGCCGCGCGGATCGATTCGTCCGCCGGGCCGCCAGCGGGAAATGCGACCTTGACGACAATCGGCTTGCTCGGATAGGGCGCTTGCGCCCGCAGCCAGGATGGGGCGAGCAGCGCCGGCGCGGCGCCGCAGGCAGCCTGCAGCAGGCGCCGGCGCGAAAGCTGGATGGTCATGGTTGTCTCCTTGATGGATTCTACGAGCCGGCATGCCGGGCGTGAGGCGCTGCCGGCATGCCACTCGCACTGCCTCTGGCGAGGCTCTGTTTTTGGGAATGGGCTACTCGTAGACCACCGCGTACTTGATCGTCAGCGTCGTGAACGCTTTGCTGATGGTGGCTACCGCGACCTCCCTTTCCTCGTGGCTCAGGGTGGCGGGCAGCACCAGCGTGGACAGGATGCCCTGGTCCCCGCGATCTTCGATGCGGATATCGACAAGCGGAACCGGTGCGTCCGCCTTGACCTCGGCAAGCATCTGCCGCTGCGCCCGCAGTACGGCGTCACTGCGCAGCGTGTTCTTCTGGATCTTGCCGACGGCCGTCTTCGGGATGGCATCGACCACGTAGAACTGCTTGGGCACGGCGGCGCGTTCCGGGATCACCTCATAGGCGTAGTGCTTGATGCGTCCGATCGGATAGGTGCTACCCGGCTTGAGCGCGATGTACGCGACCGGCAATTCCCCGGCATGTGCGTCCGGCAGGCCGACGGCGGCGGCATCGAATACCTCGGGGTGCCGATACAGCGCCTCTTCGATCATGCGCGGATCGATATTGTTGCCGCCGCGGATGATCAGGTCCTTGGCCCGGCCGGTCAGCCAGAAGTAGCCATCCTCGTCCACATAGCCCAGGTCGCCGGTATTGAACCAGCCGCCCTCGAACCAGATGCTCTTGTTCTGCTCCGGGTTCAGGTAGCCGGCGAAGATGTTGGGTCCGCGCACCACCACGATGCCAGGCTCTCCCGGCTCACACTCGCGCTGGATGCGTCCACCGGCAGCCTTGACGACCTTCATCTCCTGGTAGGCCATGGGCAGGCCGATGGAGCCGATGCGCCGCTCGCCATAGCGGGGGTTGGTTGCGCTCAGCGCTGTACCTTCGGTCAGACCGTAGCCTTCGAAGATCATCGCCCCGGTCTTCTGCTCGAACGCCTCCGCGACGGCCACCGACAGCGGCGCCGTACCGCAGCTCGCCGCCTTGAGGGAGCTGATGTCAGCGTCGCCGATCGGAATATTCAGGGCCATGTTCACCACGCTCGGCACCATGCCCAGCGCCGTGACCCCGAAGTGGTCGACGATCTGCCAGAGATTGCGGATGACGGAGGGATCGCGCCAGCCGCTGGAGGTCAGCAGCACGACCGATGCGCCACGGGCCAGCGGCATCAGGCAATTGGTGAGCACGCCCGTGACATGGAACATCGGCACCCCGCAGACGCGCACGTCGCCTGGCTGGACGTCGATCTGCATCGCGCTCACCCAGGCCATGGCCACCTCGTTGCCATGGGTGTGCAGCGCAAGCTTGGGCGTGCCGGTGGTACCGCCGGTATGGAACATCGAGGCGGTATCCTGCGGCGAGAAGACCCGCTTGCTGTCAAGCGCCTCGCCCTGGAAGCGGGAGATCCCGGCGTCGAGGTCGACAATCCCTGCTTCGCTCGCCGTGCCGCCGCCGGCCTTGATCCAGTGCCGTACGTCCGGCAGCTCGCGCCGCACCAGCATGGCCTTGTTCCAGGCCTCGATATCCGCGTCGGGGCCATAGGCGATCACTGCCTTGGCGCCGGCGTTGCGCAGCAGTGCCGCGATAATCTCCGGCTCCAGCATCCAGTTGACCGGACAGGCAATGCCCGTCGCCTCGCTACCCCAGAGCGCGTACTGCGATTCCGGTGTCACGGGCATCAGGACCCCGATGACGTCATCGGGGCCCAGGCCCAGCGAGTGCAGCAGGTTGGCGGTCTGCGTGATGCGCCCGAACAGCTGCGCATGGGTGATGGTGACCGCCTTGCCCAGCTCGTCTCCGGAGGCGAAGTAGTGCAGGGCGGGCGCCTCCGGCGCACGGTCGCGCGCCAGGCGCAGCAACTCGTAGGTGCTGTCGGGCAGCTGACGGTCGGCAAGCGGCGTCTGCTCGAAATGCCTGATATCGGCCAGCGACGTCACTTGCAGACGCGGCTGGTAGGGATCGACCCGACCGGGGCTAGCCGGCACTCGTGTGTTGAACTGGCTCATGGTCAGGTTCCCTGGTAGACCGGACGGCGCTTGTTCAGGAACGCTTCACCGCCTTCATGCATATCGTCAGTGCTGAACAGCGTGGCAAAGGCAAGCTGTTCCAGCATCAGCGCCGTTTCGAGATTCGCGTCCTGGCCGTTATTGATCATCAGCTTGGCCATGGCAATGGAGTGCGGCGATTTCTCGGCAATGCGTTGCACATAGGCCTTCGCTTCCTCCAGCACCTGGCTGGCGGGCGCCACTTTGTTGACGAGTCCGATGCGGTAAGCCTCGTCCGGCTTGATGATTTCGCCGGTAAAGATCATTTCCTTGGCGCGTGTCGCCCCGACCAGCCGGGTCAGCCGCTGGGTACCGCCGCGCCCCGGAATCAGGCCTACGTTCGTTTCGGTCTGTCCGAGCAGTGCGTTGTCCGCGGCCACGCGCAGGTCGCACGCCATGGCCAGCTCCAGGCCGCCGCCAAAGCACGGGCCTGCAATGGCCGCGATCACGGGGATGGTGCTGTGGTGAATCAGCGCCCACAGGTCGGGCGCACCACTGGTCGGGACGAAGGCCTCGATCGGGCGGCGTGCGAGCATCTCGGGAATGTCGCCCCCGGCGACGAACGCCTTGGTACCGCCCCAGAGGACGATGCCGCGCACCGTCCGGTCGGCCATCAGCGAGGACAGCGCCGCGTAGAGGTCGGTGCGAAGTGTCGTGTTGAGTGCGTTGTACTTCTCCAGCCGGTTCATGGTGACGACGGCACAGGGGCCATCCCGGTCCACAAAGACGGTTTCGTACTCGGTGATATTGCTCATCTGGTGTCTCCTGATTCTTCGGGGTCTTTTAGTGAATGAACTCGAACAGCCCGGCTGCGCCCATGCCGCCGGCGGCGCACATGGTCACGACGCCATACTTGGCCTTGCGGCGACGCCCTTCGAGCAGGATGTGGCCGACCTGGCGCGCACCCGTCATGCCATACGGATGGCCGATGGCGATGGCGCCGCCGTTGACATTGACGCGCTCCAGCGGCAAGCGCAGCTGGTCGATGCAATACAGCGCCTGGCAACCGAACGCCTCGTTGAGCTCCCACAGGTCGATGTCGTCGATGGAAAGCTCGTTGCGCTCCAGCAGGCGCGGGACCGCACGGACCGGGCCGACACCCATTTCGTCCGGTTCCACCCCCGCGGTCGCCAGGCTCACGAAGTACCCCAGGGGTTCGAGGCCACGCCGTTCGGCTTCGCGCTCAGACATCACGACCAGCGCCGCGGCGCCGTCCGACAGCTGGCTGGAATTGCCGGCCGTGACCTGGTAACCCTCGCCCTTCACGGCGGGCAGCACGCGCAGCTTTTCCAGCGTGGTGTCGGGGCGGACACCTTCGTCGGCCTCGAGCAAGAACTCCACCATTGAAGTCTCACCAGTCTCCTTGTTCGTCACCGACTTGATCGATGCGAGCGGAACAATCTCTTCAGCGAAACGGCCTGCCTTCTGTGCTTCGACGGTGAGCTGCTGGCTACGCACCGAGAACTCGTCGGCGCGCTCCCGCGACATGTCATAGCGCTTGGCCAGGATCTCCGCGGTATCGATCATGTGCAGATAGACATCGGGGCGATTCTTTGCCAGCCAGGCCTCTTGCTGGGCGACCTTCAGCGTGACCGGCTGCGACAGACTGATGGATTCGACGCCACCCGCCACCATCACCGGCACCTTGTCGATCAGGACGCGCTGCGCGGCAAAGGCGACCGCCTGCAGCCCGGACGCGCAGAAGCGAGTCAGCGTGGTGCCGCTCACTGACACGGGCAGGCCAGCGCGGATGCCGCCTGCGCGGGCAACATTGCCACCGGTGGCGGCGATGGGTTGGCCACAGCCAAAGATGATGTCTTCGACCTCGGCGCCGTCGATCCCCGCGCGCTGGACGGCATGCTGGATGACGTGGCCCGCCATGGTCGCCCCATGGGTCATGTTGAATGCGCCTCGGCTAGCTTTTCCGATCGGGGTGCGGGCATACGAAACGATTACTGCGCGAGACATGGGTTCTCCTTTGCTGTTGATGGATGCAGACGTCCTTGGTCTGCCAGGCCAATATAGACAGCGGATACATTTAGCGACGCATCGTTCATTGGAAATGAACAAACGGGCGGCAGCGACGAACGTGTCAGGTGCATTGCCCGCGCCGTTGGCCCCGGATCTCCTCGGGAACATTCGGTGTATCCACTGTCTACATGCTAGGCGGGCGATCTTGGCGACGTCAAGAACTCGTGGGCAATGTTCGGGTTTACCTGGCTCTCCATTTCTTGACGGTGCGCACCACGCTCTCTAGCATATAGACACTGACTAGATTGACGTTGGGCCATCAGGGATGGCAGAAACCGGAGGGATGGAAATTGGAATTCACTGGTGCACAGGTCATCAAGGCTTCCAGGGAAGAGGTCTGGAAGCGGTTGAATGATCCGGCTACGTTCCAGCAATGTTTGCCGGGATGCGAGCAATATCAGCAGCTCGATGACGGCGGCTATGACGCGGTCATCATCGCGGCCGTCGGGCCGATCAAGGCGCGTTTCAAGGGCACGGCCCGCTTCTCCGACCACCAGGATGGCATTGGTTATCACATCGAAGGCAGCGGCAGCGGTGGCGTCGCGGGCTTCGGCAAGCTGGGCGCCGATGTCCGGCTGGAAGACGTCGAAGGCGGCACTGCCCTGCATTACGTTGCCGCCGCGCAGATTGGAGGGAAGCTGGCGCAGATCGGATCCCGCCTGGTCGGCGCCGTGGCCAACAAGTTCCTGGCGGAGTTCTTTTCCCGCTTCGAAAAGCTGGTGAGTCTTGAAGGAGATGGAGGCAGTTCCCTGGCACCTTCCCCTGACTGAGCCTCGGCTGACCAGGGGAGGACCTGCTGATATTTTTTTTGCCCTTGAGTATTATGATCGTAATACTATAAACGTGACCGGTGCTGATGCCGGTGGGGCAAACGGAGACACAGAGGCGACAGTGAAAATAGAGAACACTATCAATGGCGTGAGCGGCACAACCGAGATCGAGCCGAGGCGGCTCCTGGTGCATTTGTTGCGGGACCAGAAGCGCCTGACCGGCGTCCACATCGGCTGCGACACCTCGCAGTGCGGTGCCTGCACGGTGCTCATCGACGGAACGACGGTGAAGTCATGCACCGTGCTTGCCGCCCAGACCGACGGCTGCGAGCTCCATACGATCGAAGGGATGGACAACGATCACATCACGACCGTCCTGAAGGAAGCCTTCAACGAGCTTCATGGCCTGCAGTGTGGATTCTGTACCCCGGGAATGCTGCTTGCGGCACGGGCGCTACTTGCCCATCAGGCCGCGCCTTCGGAACACGAAGTCAGGGAAGCGCTGCACGGCAACCTGTGCCGCTGCACCGGGTACCAGAACATCGTCGATGCAGTGCTGCTTGCCGCGACCAGGCTGCAGCAGGCGCCGTCCGCCACCTGTGGGGAGTCTTGAGATGAGCGAAGCACAGAACGGTAGTGCAACGAAGTACATCGGCAAGTCGGTCAGGCGCCGCGAAGACAAGCGCCTGATGAGCGGCCGGGGCAAATTCACCGATGACCATCAGTTCCCGGGCATGGTCTTCGCGGCCTTCGTCAGGTCGCCTTTTGCCCACGCCAACGTACGCGGCATCGATACGACGGAAGCGCGGGCACTGCCTGGCGTGATCGGCGTATTGACGTATGCGGACATCCAGGGCAAGGTCGGCGACATCCGGCCTAACTGGGTCGTGGGCAACTCGAAGGTGCCACCCCATCCTCCGCTTGCTGCCGACCGCGTGCGATACGCCGGCGAGGCCGTGGCGATGGTGGTGGCACAAACGCGCGAGATCGCGGCGGACGCCGCCGAGCTCGTCACGGTCGACTACGAGGAGCTTCCCACCGTCGTCGACGCGGAAGCTGCACTGGCAGAGTCAGCGCCCCTACTCCACGACAACGTCCCCGGCAACCGCATTGGCGTCTTCCGGCTAAAGGGCGGCAACTACGAGGATGCGGTGAAGCAAGCCGACCGGGTCGTCTCGATCCGGCTGGTCAACCAGCGGCTAATCCCGAGCCCGCTCGAGCCGCGGGCGCTTTGCGCGAATTTCGATCCCATGGAAGAGCGCCTGACGTTTATCGTCCCCACGCAGGTTCCGCATATGTCGCGGCGTTGGCTGGCGGAAACGCTCAGGTGGCCCGAGCACCGGATCCGGCTGGTGGCGCCGGATATCGGCGGCGGCTTCGGCGCAAAAATGCATTTCTATGCGGAAGAGGTGCTGGTGGCGTTCGCATCCCGGCACTTCGGCCTTCCGGTCAGCTGGACCGAGACGCGCAGCGAGAACCATGTGGCGACCACGCACGGCCGCGCGCATACGGAATACGTTGACGCACCCGTCACCAAGGACGGCAAGGTGCTGGGGATCAGGTTGCGATCGTTCGCCAATCTCGGCGCCTATCTCTCCAATATGGCGACGGGCATCCCTACCGTCAACACGGTCAACTACATCACGGGGAATTACCAGATAACGTCGGTCGACGCGGAGGTCAATCTGGTCACGACCAACACCACGCCGGTCGACGCCTATCGGGGCGCCGGACGGCCGGAAGCCGCCTATATCATCGAGCGGCTGATGGACGCGGTGGCGGGGGAACTCGACATCGACCCGGTCGAACTGCGACGCCGCAACCTGGTGCGGGCGGATCAGTTTCCTTTCCTGCCGCACGACGGCGCGCGCGGCAAATGGGATTCCGGCGACTACGAGGCCTGCCTGACCAAGGCGACCGAGCTGATCGGCTACCGGCGCTGGCGCGAGGAACAAGCAGCGTTGCGACAGCAGGGCAAGTACATCGGCATCGGGGTGATCTGCTATCTCGAGCTGGTGGGCATGGGCATTTCGCCGATGCTGGAGAAGGTCGGTTTCGACCGGGGCGGCTGGGAGAGCGCGCATGTGCGCGTGCATTCCGATGGCAAGGTCACGCTGTTCAGCGGATCGATGCCGCAAGGCCATGGCCACGCCACCAGCTTTGCGCAGATCGTCGCAGAAGTCCTGCAACTGCCGATGGACGATATCGATGTCGTCCAGGGCGACACCGACCGCGTGCTGGCTGGCCATGGCACCTTCAATTCACGGTCCATGCCCGTAGGGGGCAGCGCTGCCTATATGGCAGCGAGCAAGATCCTGGCAAAAGCACGCCGGATCGCCGGCATCATGCTGGAGGTTCCTGAAGAGGAAGTTCACTATGCAGATGGCCAGTTCACAAGCGCAGCCAACCCCACCGTTATTCCCTTCGCGCGGGTCGCAAGAATGGCATATCTTGCGCACAAACTGCCCAGGGATTTTGAAGCCGGCCTGGATGAACGCGTCTTCTATGAGCCAGTCACCTTGGGAGCGCCGAACGGTTGTCATGCAGTGGTGGTGGAGGTCGACGCGGAGACCGGCACAGTGACGATTCTTGACTATGTAGCGGTGGATGACGTTGGCGTCATGATCAATCCCATGCTCTGCCACGGCCAGATGCACGGCGGGATCGCGCAGGGCATCGGCCAGGCCTTGTTCGAAGAGGCCAAATATGACGAGGCCGGGCAACTGCTTTCGGGTTCGCTGCTCGACTATGGCTTTCCGCGCATCGAGCAGATACCTCGCATGCGCACCGGTTTCCATGTCTCCCCGGCGCCGTCGAACCCGCTGGGCGTCAAGGGCATCGGTGAGGCCGGCTGCGTCGGTGCGCCGCCCGCGATCGTCGCCGCGGTATGCGATGCCCTGAAGCCATTCGGCATATCCCATCTCGATATGCCCCTGACGCCGCCCAAGGTCTGGCGTGCGATTCACGAGACGAGCCGGAGCGCGACATGATTCCCTATGAAGTCGAGTACCTCAAAGCGGGCAGTGTGCAACAGGCGCTCTCCGTGCTGGCGCAGAACCCCGACGCCAAGATCCTGGCCGGCGGCCATACGCTGCTGCCGATGATGAAACTGAGGCTGGCCAGGCCGGCTCTACTGGTCGATATCGGCCGGCTGCCTGAACTCCGTGGCATCGTGGTCCATCAGGATGCCATCTCGATCGGCAGCGCGACGACCCACGCCGAACTGGAAGCGAGCGCGGAGCTGAAGCAGCTGGCTCCGCTGTTCCCGCTCGCCGCGAGCGTGATTGCCGATCCGACGGTCCGGAACCGCGGAACGATCGGCGGAGCGCTCGTACACGCCGACCCTTCGGCCGACTGGCCGGCTGTAGCGCTTGCGGCCGGAGCCGAGATGGAGATAGTGGGCGCACAAGGCACAAGGCGCATCCCCGCGCATGAGTTCTTTGTCGGCTTCATGTCTTCGGCGGTGCAGCCGGACGAAGTCCTTATGCGTATCCATGTGCCATTGCCGGCCGCAACGCGGGTCGCATACCGCAAGTTCAGGCATCCTTCGTCAGGGTACGCGGTGGCCGCTGCAGCGGTCGCGATCGAGGTGGTCAACGATGGCTACGCATGGGGGCGGATCGGCATCACCGGTGTCGCCGATACTGCATTTCGCGCAACGGCGGCCGAGGCTTTGCTGGAAGGCAACTTTACGGACATCACGGACAAGGTCGGCGCCATCGTCGATGCTGCATTCGCCGACGTGGCCCCGCTGGAAGACAACTTCGCGGATGGCGCATACCGGCTGCAGCTGGGCAGGATCATGCTGAAGCGGGCGCTCCTCGAAGCCCTCGAGCCACGAGGCTGAATCACTGCTGCCGGGGAGGGCTACGACTGCGCGGCGCTGCGTGGCCTTGCCCTCGGCTTGCTTGCGGCGGCATCCGAAGCGGATGCCGCCGCCTTTTTCTTTCCTGCCGCCAGCAGGCCGGTCAGCACGAACTGCTGTACGCTCTGCCGCCATTGCGCGAGCGCGACTTTCGGGCGCGGGCTCGGTCCGGTCGGCTTGGCACTGAAGAACATGCTGACGCCGTGCATGGCCGACCACGCGCAGCGCACCATCATGTCATCGAACTGATCAGCCAGGTGGTTTTCCCGGAAGTAGTCCTGGACCGCGCCGGACAACAGCTGGTAGGACGCGTTGCCTGCTTCGAGCAGCTCGGGGTATTTTTCCTTGTCCTCGATCTGCGGCCCGAACATCAGGTAGAAGAGGGCCGGATGCCTGACGGCGAACTCGATATAGCCATCCATGACGGTGAGCAGCCGCGCCTCGGCAGGCATCTCAGGCGAGAGCCGGGCCCGGCGCACGGCGACCAGTTCACGGAATCCTTCGGCGGCGATCGCGGCAAGCAGGCCTTCCTTGTCGGCAAACTGGTTGCGCGGCGCGCCGTGGGACACCCCCGCGAGCTTGGCTGCGGAGCGCAGCGTCAGTCCGTGGACGCCCTTGTCGGCCAGGATCTCCCTGCCACAGCGGATCATTTCTTCCCGCAGGTTGCCATGGTGATAGCTTTGGCGGGCCGGGCGGGTCGTTGAGGTGGTCATGAGTGCGGTTCGCGGTGTCGTCAGGCCTCAATATTAGCGCTAACCCGACCCGCTCCCCAGCCTCGCCGTCGATTAAGGCGTCCGGCTGCTGATCACCTGGACGTCGTCGAAGCGAATCAGCGAACCATCGGCGCGCGTAAGCGGCGGCGCCATGACTTCTTCGCCGGTCTGCTTGTCGACGAAAACCGTGGCGCGCCGTCTCGGTTCCGCCCATCGCTCCGCCCACGCCTTGAGGCTCAGGTAGGTAGGCAGGAAATCGCGCGCGCTTTCGCTCAGGAAGTAGGCGCAGCGTGTGCTGCCTTCTATGGGCCGGCGTACCAGCAGGCCATGATCGGTCATCGCCTGGAGCCTGGCGCTCAGGATATTCGAGGCAATGCCGAGCCGCCGCTCGAATTCCTCGAAGCGTGTCGCGCCGTAATACGCTTCGCGCAGGATCAGGATGACCCAGCGCTCGCCCAGCACCGCCGCGGCGCGGGCAACGGAGCATGGCATGTCAAGGAATCGGGTGCGACTCATCTCGCCTTGTCTTGGGCGCACCGTCGCGCTATACCGACGACTGGATGGCATCCACGATTTCCGTGGACAGTGCTTCCGAGCGGACGGCGCGAGCCATCACGAGGCCGCCGACCATGGCAGCGAGCGTCACGATCGCGTCCTTGCGGGAAGCCTCATCATCACTCCCCGCGACCAGTTCGATCAGCGACGCGACCCGCGCCTCGAAGCGCCGCCGCGTCTTGGCGTCAAGGCGCGAAACATCCGTGCCGAGCGCCGCGATCGCGCAACCCGATCCGGGATTGTCGCGGTGCTTCTTGCTCACATAGGCGCCAACGATGGCGCTCTTGCGCTGCCTGGGCGGCGCGGCTTGCGCTGCCTGCTCGAGAAACTGCATGGTCTGGTCGAAGGCTGCATCGATTGCCTCGGCAATCAAGGCGTCTTTGGAGTCGAAGTGTGCGTAGAAACCCCCATGCGTCATGCCGGCGCTCTTCATCAATTGCGCCACGCCGATGCCATTGACACCGTGCTTGCGGAATTGTGTCGAAGCGGCCTTGACGATGTGCTTGTGGGTTTCGGCTTTCTGGTCGAGTGGGTAACGCATGGTCAGGGTGTGCAAATTGATGGCTTATGTGTCTGTCCAATATATAGCATTACGATTGTCATTGCATCCGATTCGGCCTTGGATGTCAGGGCGTAGTGACGTGTAGTCGCACTGTCTGGCCTTGCCCTTAGGGATAGCACCAAGGGAAGGGTGGCGTGATCTTCCTTGACCGTGCCGGTTCCCCTGACTAGCATGTAGACGCCGGATACATCGGTGGGCTTGATCAGAAAGGTTGACAGAGAGCCGCGGTATAGAAACGAGAGCGATTTATAGCAATGTCGCAGTTCCCTTGCCGTGACGTATGACGATCATCATTCTATTGAGTGACGTAGGAGGAGGAATGAGACAAGAACTAAAACGCGCATTCGCGTTCGCTTTGTCCGCCACGCTGGTACTGCCGTATGCCGCGGCACATGGCGGCGAACAGGCCACAGGACAGGCGGAACTTACCCGGGTCCAGGCCGGTTCGCAGTCTGTCAGCATCGTTCACAGGACGCTTGAGCTACGCGTCGACTATGAAGCATTCACGCGCAGCTTCGAGTCCATCCTGGGCAAATTCGACCGGGCGGTGATGGCTTCCCTTGCCAACGACCCCGCTGGGGCAGACGCAAAGATGGCGCGCATGGAGGGCGAACAAGGACTGATGATCTTCGCGGCGCAGGACCATGGTGCGCTGTTCGCCATGACCGGCTCGCACAGGAAGGCCAGGCGCTATCACGTGGGCAACCCGAGGATCGCGCTGCAAATGACCAGCCTCGATATCCGCGCCGGCCTCTATGCACCGCTGTCCGTGCTGGTCTATGAGGCGGAACCTGGCGTGGTGAAGGTCGACTTCGACCAGCCTTCCACGCTGTTCGGCCAGTTTGGCAACCAGGCTGTTACAGCGATCGGCCTCGCACTCGACCGAAAGCTGGAGAACGTGATCCAGCGGGCCACACAGCTGGCCGCCCAGCGGTAAGCCTGGCAACAGGGAACCCGAGCGTGCCACCGGGCACGACGGGCAAACACGCAAAATACATACGGAGACAGTCGCATGAAACCACAGCAGTCCACCCTGCCGGGGACGATAGACGTCCAGGCGTTTATCGACAACCAGAGATTCTCCCCCTACCAATGGATGGTGCTTATCGTCTGCTTCCTGGTGGTGGTGGCCGATGGCTTCGACACTGCCGCGATCGGCTATGTGGCGCCATCGGTGACCAGGGAGTGGGGCGTGTCGAAGCTTGTCCTGGGCAATGTGCTCAGCGCTTCGCTGGTCGGCCTTGCACTGGGCGCGCTGATCGCGGGACCCTGCGCCGACAGATTCGGGCGCAAGGCTGTGCTACTTGTATCCGTGGCAGTCTTCGGGCTTTTCAGCCTGGCCACTGCCTCCGCGCAATCCGCCGCAGAGCTGTCCGGCTGGCGCTTCCTGACTGGCCTCGGGCTTGGTGCGGCGATTCCGAACGCGACCACGCTGCTGGCCGAATATGCGCCGGCCAGGCGCCGCGCATTCCTCGTGAACAGCATGTTCTGCGGCTTTACGCTCGGGGCGGCGGGCGGAGGCTTCCTGGCCGCGCTCATCATTCCCGCATGGGGCTGGCGCAGCGTCTTTATCGTGGGCGGTGCGGCGCCGCTGGTCCTCGCCCTGCTGGTACTTGCCCTGCCCGAATCGATCCGCTTCATGGTGCTGCGCGACTGGCCCGCCGACAAGATCCGTGCGGTGCTGCGGCGCATCGCAGGCTCGGCGGAAATCCAGGCGTCCCGATTCACCTTGCCGGATGACCAGGCTGACAAGCTGCGGTCGCCCCTCGGGCTGATCCTGTCGCAGAGATATCGGACGGGAACACTCATGCTCTGGACCACCTACTTCCTCGGCGTACTGGTTTTCTACCTGGTGACTAGCTGGATGCCGACGCTCGTCAAGGAGGCCGGCGCCACCGTGGCCGAGGCCTCGCTGATTGCGGCGCTGTTCCCGCTGGGCGGCACGCTGGGCGCCATTGCCTGCGGCTGGCTGATGGATCGCATCGATCCACATCGCGTGATCGGCGTGGCCTATTTCTTCACCGCCGTATTTACCCTGGCGATGGGCCAGGCGACCAGCGGGGCATACCTGACGATGCTGACCCCGATTGCCGGGCTGTTCATGGGCGCTGGCCTGGTCTCGATGCCCGCGCTGGCCGCTTCGTTCTATCCCACCCACGGCCGTGCCTGCGGGGTGGGATGGATGCTGGGAATCGGGCGCTTCGGCGGCATCCTGGGCGCCGTTGCCGGCGGCACGCTGCTGCAACTTGGCCTCGGTATGAGTGCGATTCTCAGCATCCTTGCGGTGCCGGCGCTATTTGCAGCCGTGGCCGTCGCCTATAAGGGGTGGGCGGGCGCGGCGGAGCCGGCGCAGCAGACGGGCGTTGCCAGCGAAGCGTGAGCTTCTTGCGGCCCCGGGCGTCAATAACACATCAGCTTGCGACGCTCCCGGGGCAGCGTACGCAGGCTGGACGGCAGGTGTGGAAGGATCATGGAAAGCGTGGATCTCGAAGTCTTGAGAAGCTGTGTCCGCTGGCAGGAGCAGGGACATCGATGCCTTCTGGTGACGGTGGTCCGTACCTGGGGCTCGTCGCCGCGACCGGCGGGCGCGATGCTGGCGGTGCGTGACGACGGTCTGGTAGTCGGTTCGGTTTCGGGCGGCTGCATCGAGGACGACATCATTGACCGGACGCGCCGCGAAGGCATTCACAACCGCGGCCCTGAGGCGATCAAATACGGCATCAGCGCCGAGGAAGCCCACCGTTTCGGTCTTCCCTGCGGCGGCACCGTCGAACTTGTGGCCGAGCCGGTGTCCTCCGCAAGTGGATTGCGCGAACTGCTAGGCGCGGTGGAAGCCGGCCGGCTGGTGACGCGCACGCTCGACATGGCCACCGGTACCGCGACGCTTGGACCTGCCACGGCCACCGACGGCCTGTTGTTCGACGGCAAGTCCTTGTTGACAATCCACGGCCCGCGCTATCGCATGCTGGTGATCGGCGCCGGGCAGCTCTCGAAATACCTCTGCGAGATCGCCGTCGGACTCGGCTTCGATGTGACGGTGTGCGACCCTCGCGAGGAATATACCGAGACCTGGACCGTCCCTGGCGTCACCATGGTGCGCACCATGCCGGACGACACCGTGGTGGCGATGGCGCTGGACGAACGCTGCGCGGTCATCGCGCTGACCCACGATCCCAAGCTGGACGACCTGGCACTGATGGAGGCGCTGCGCACCCCGGCCTTCTACGTTGGCGCGCTGGGTTCGCGCCGCAACAACCAGGCACGGCGCGAGCGCCTGACGGAATTCGACCTGACCGGCCAGCAGCTGGCGCGGCTACGTGGGCCGGCGGGCATCTATATCGGCAGCCGTACCCCGCCGGAGATCGCAATCTCGATTCTGGCCGAGGTGGTGGCCGCTAGGAACCACGTCTCCTTGCCAGATGTCCTGAAGGTGGAAGGGGCAAAGTCAGCGTTGGCTATACCAGGAGATCTGCCTCAGCCTGGCGACCTCGTATGTGGCTGAGGTCAGCGCCAGGCTGAGTCCAGAGAAAGGAAGAACGCCAGCCTGCCGAGTCAAGTGGTGGCAGCGGGAGTGTCCGGGCCCCCGTCGCTCACTCCGCGGAATACGAAACGACCGTGGAAGCTTCCGGATTCCTGTCGTCCGCATCCGCAGGAACCCTGATCCGGAACCAGATGGCGTACATCGCTGGCAGGAACACCAGCGTCAGGACCGTGCCAGCGAAGGTGCCGCCGATCAGCGTGTAGGCCAACGTTCCCCAGAACACCGAATGCGTCAGCGGGATGAAGGCAAAGATCGCCGCCAGCGCGGTCAGGATCACTGGCCGGGCACGTTGCACCGTCGCTTCGACGACAGCGTCGAACGGCGCCAGTCCATCGCTCTTGTTTTGCTGGATCTGCATGATCAGGATCAGCGTATTGCGCATCAGGATGCCAGACAACGCGATCAGGCCGACCAGGGCATTGATGCCGAACGGCTGCTGGAACAGCAGCAAGGTTGGCACCACCCCGATCAGTCCCAGCGGGCTGGTGGCAAACACCATGACCATGGCCGAGATCGAGCGCACCTGCAGGATGATGATCAACAGGGTCAAGGCAAGCATGATCGGGAACAACGGCAGCAGTGCCTGGGTGGCCTTGTCCGCTTCCTCGATGGCGCCGGCCTGCTCGATCCGGTAGCCGGCCGGCAGTTTGGCGATGATTGGCTCCAGTTGCGTCAGGATGGCCGTGGACACATCGGGCGGCTGCAGCCCCTCGGCGATGTCGCCGCGCACCGTGATGGTCGGCGTGCGGTCACGCCGGCGCAGGATCGGATCTTCCATGCGCACATCGACAGTGCCTACCTGAGAGAGCGGGACACGCTGTCCCGCAGCGCCGATCAACGTGAAGCCGGCGATCTTCTCCGGGTCCAGGCGTATGTCGCCTGCGGCTCGCGCGAGGACCTGCACCGAGCGAATGTCTTCACGGACTTCGGTGACGGGCAAGCCGCTGAGCAGGAACTGGAGTTGCTGCGCGACCCCGCTGGAAGTCAGGCCGACCGCCTGCAGCCGATCCTGCTGCAGCGTAAAGTGCAGGGCGGGTGTGCGCTGTCCCCAATCGGTATTGACGGTTCGCATCAGCGGGCTGGTGTCCATCACCCGCCGCACGTCCGCCGCAATCGCACGCAGCCTGTCCGGGTCCGGCCCCGCGACACGGAATGCCACCGGGAACGGCGAGTACGGGCCGAACACCAGCTGGCTGACACGCACGCGGGCCTCCGGTGCCAGTCCGTCGGCGATGGCCTTGCGCAGCCTGAACTTCAGGGCCTCGCGTTCGTCCTGGTTCTCTGTCCGCACGACAATCTTCGCAAAGGAAGGGTCCGGCAGCTCGGGCGACATGGCAAGGTAGAAGCGCGGCGCGCCCTGGCCGATGTAGGCCGTCACGATCTTCGCCTCCGCCTGCCTGGCAAGCCAGGCCTCGACCTTGGCCGCGGCGGCGCTGGTCTGGCCGATGGAAGCGCCATAAGGCATCTGGACTTCGACCAGCACCTCGGGGCGGTCGGAAGTCGGGAAGAATTGCTTCTTCACCATGCCCATGCCAAGCACGGCCACCGCGAAGCCGCCCACCACGACGCCGGCGACGATCCACTTGCGCTGGATCACGCGCCCCAGCAGGCGGCGGAAGCGGTTGTAGTTCGGGCTGCCATAGATGGCATCATGGCCGCCTTCGGCCTTGCTGATCTCCGGTAGCAGCTTGACACCCAGGTAAGGCGTGAAGGCGACGGCGACGAGCCAGGATGCGATCAGTGCGATGCCCACGATCCAGAACATGTTGCTGGTGTATTCGCCGGCGGTGGAACGGGCAAAGCCATTGGGCATGAAGCCGATCGCGGTCACCAGGGTGCCGGACAGCATCGGCGCGGCGGTGTGGCTCCAGGCATAGGCGGATGCGTCAATGCGGCTGTAGCCTTCCTCCATCTTCACCACCATCATTTCGATGGCGATGATGGCGTCGTCCACCAGCAGGCCCAGCGCCAGGATCAGCGCTCCCAGCGTGATGCGGTCGAAGTTCTTGCCGGTGGCGGCCATGACGACGAACACGGCGGCCAGCGTCAGCGGCACGGCCGCCGCGACGACGATGCCCACGCGCCAGCCCATGCTCAGGAAACTCACCACCAGGACCACGAGGAGGGCGACGAAGAACTTGACCATGAACTCATCGACCGAGGAACTGATGTTGACGGACTGATCGGTCACCTTGGTCAGGCTCATGCCCAGTGGCAGTTCGGCATTGATGGCCGCGACTTCCGTATCCAGCGCCTTGCCCAGATCCAGGCCGTTCCAGCCGTCGCGCATCACGATGCCCAGCAGCAGCACGGGTTCGCGGTTATTGCGGATCTGGAATGTCGCGGGGTCCTCGTACCCTCGCTCAACCGTGGCGACATCCGACAGCTTCAGGGTCCGTCCCTGCGCCACCACCGGCGTGTCACGGATTTTCTGGAGCTTGTCGAAGGCGCCGTCGAGGCGAATGAACACCTGGGGACCCGCGGTGTCGATCGACCCGGCGGGCGTGAGGGCGTTCTGGCCGTTGAGGGCCGCGAAGATGTCCTGCGGGGAGACACCCAGCGTGGCCAGGCGGTCATGGGAAAAGGCCACGAAGATGCGTTCGGACTGTTCCCCGATGATGTTCACCTTCTTCACGCCCGGCACGTGCAGCAGGCGCTGACGCTGTGTTTCGGCGTCGCGGACCAGCAGCCGCTGTGGCTCGCCTTTGGCCTTCAACGCGAACAGGGCGAAGGTCACGTCCGAATACTCGTCGTTCACGATGGGGCCGATGACACCGGCAGGCAGATTGCCCGCCTCGTCCCTGATTTTCTTGCGGGCCTGGTAGAACTCTTCCTGGACCTCGGAAGGCGGTGTGCTGTCGAGCAGGGTCACTGTGGTGAAAGCCAGACCGGGCCGGGTGTAGGTTTCCGTGCGGTCGTACCAGCGCAGCTCCTGCATGCGCTTTTCCAGCCGTTCCGCCACCTGGTCCTGCATCTCCTGCGCCGTGGCTCCCGGCCAGGCGGTGATGACGGTCATGGTCTTCACCGTAAAGGCGGGATCTTCCGCCCGGCCCAGCTGGAAGAAGGCGATAACGCCCGCCAGCGACACCAGGATGATCAGGAACAGCGTGACCGATCGTTCACGGACAGCGAGTGCAGAAAGGTTGAAGCCACTCATTGCTGCACTCCCTGACCAGAAACCGGACCCGATCCGCTTCCGCTTCCGCTTTTGTTTGCCGCGATCCGTACCTGCTCGCCTTCGCGCATGAGATGGGCGCCGAGGGCAACGATCCGGTCCCCGATCCTGAGCTCACCCGCGACCCGCGCGGCATCGTCATCCAGGCTGTGAATCTTCACCGGGCGCCAGGTGACGCGATTGAGCTTGCCCTCAAGCACCCACACGCCCGGGCCTTTGCCCGGATCGAAGAGCGCGCCGATCGGCACCTGCAGATCGGCTTGCGCCGATGCGCGGCCTTCCGGGATCTGGATGGTGACGGTCGCGCCGAGCGGGGCGTCGGCCAGCGCGCCCTCCAGTACGTACCTCGCTTCGTACGTGCGGGTGAGCCGGTCCGCCGAATCCGAAAGCTGCCTGAGTCTGGCCGCTACGGTCATCGTGTCCTTGCCGTAAAGCGTGGCCTGTCCGACCGAACCCACGGCAGGGCGCAAGGTTTCCGGCAGGTGAACGATGGCTTCGCGGCGGCCGGCATGCGCTACGCGTACCACGACCTGGCCGGCATTGACCACTTGTCCGGCATCGGCCAGCGTCTCCACGACAACGCCGTCGGCGTCAGCGAGCAAGACCGCGTAGCCGGTCGCATTCCTTGCCACATCAGCCTGGGCTTCTGCTGCGTTGAGCTGCGCCCTGGCCGATTCCGCCGCCGCCTTGATCTGGTCATAGGCCGAGGCCGATACGGCGCCGGACGGCACCAGATCGCGATACCTGGCCTCATCCTCCGCAGTTTGCCTGGCCCGTGCCCTGGCGGCCACGACCGCCTCCTGCTGCGCGTGCGCCGCCAGCTTCAGGTCGTTCGGGTCGATGCGCATGAGCGGCTGACCGCGCTTGACGGTCTGGCCCGCATCGACCAGACGCTCCAGCACTTTTCCCGAGACACGAAAGCCCAGATCACCCTGTATCCGGGCGGCAACGGTTCCCGTGAAGGCCCGCGACGCGGCGGATGGGCTTTGAACAACTCCAACTCTGACCAGCGGAGCCTGCGTGCGCGGATCGGGCTGCGCTTTCTCGCCGCACGCGGCGAGTACAAAGGGCACCAGGCAGGCGGTGGCGGATAAGGCAATTCGGCGCGGAAGCATACGGTCCTCTCATGCAAGACAGGACCTGTAGTATTGTACCTGTGACCAATTTAGTCAATGGTCACAAAACCGAGGGCTTCTTAAGGCGCGAGACTGCGCAGTATCAGACTGGAAAGCTGCACATGGGCTTCCGCTGCAAGATCGAGGTTGTGCTGTAGCAGCAGGGGATCGATGTAAGGACGCATAACCAGGTAGATGCCGTTGGCCGTCTCGTCCAGCGGTGTCTTGCGCTCGAACTCGCCGGACTTGCGCCCCGCCAGGACAATCTGCACCACGATTTGTCTGATGTGGTCCTCATAGGCGCGAACAGGCTGCCAGCGCTCCTGGGCCGCCGCCGAAGCAATGGCGTAGAGCTTGCGGTCCTGGAAAAACAGGCGGGTGCCTGCCTCCACCAGTACCTTGAACAGGCGGCGCAACCGCTCGGAAGCTGTCGGGAGTTCCGTAATGGCCGCATCGACCTCGTCCGTGATGGCGCTCAGGCAGTTAGCGCAGATCACTTCGCCGATGGCCTGCTTGGAATCGAAGAACTTGTAGATGTACGCCTTGGAAAATCCGATCGCCTTGGCCAGGTCGGACACCGTGGTCTTCTCATAACCGTAAAGGCTGAAGTGCTCGGTAGCCGCCTCCACGATCTGGGAGCGGACATTGTGGTCGGCGGGCCCCCGCGAGGACGGGGCAAGGGGTGTGGTTTCGGTCATGCGGTCAGATTACTGCGTCGAACGTCTATTGACAACCAGTGACCATTTTATAATATAGTCACAGCTCCTTTTGCTTTCAGATTTCCATGACGCCCATGCTCTCCCATCGCTTCCTTCCCCTTGTGCTGAGTGTCGGCGTATCAGCAGGCTGTGCAGTCGGCCCGGACTACAGAAAGCCGGACGCCCCTCTCCCTGCGCGCTACCTTGGCCAGTCCGGGCTTGAACAAAGGCAGGCGTCATCCCCGGCAGATCTCGCCAGGTGGTGGGAGGGATTCGGCGATCCGCTGCTGACCCGCCTGGTGTCGTTGGCATTGGATCAGAGCCTGGATCTGGCGCAGGCGTCAGCGCGCGTCACCCAGGCGCGCGCCGGGCTCGGCCTGGCCAACGCGGCCTTGCTGCCTTCGGCCAGCGCCAGCGCGCAGGCCGCAAGAACGTACCAGTCGATCGAGACCCCTCTCGGGCAGTTGCTCAATGCAACGCCTGGCTTTGACCGGTATGGCAACAGCTATGAGGCAAACCTCGGTGCCACCTGGGAACTGGACGTATTCGGGGGCCTGCGCCGCGGGCGGGAGGCCGCGCTGGCTGAGTACCAGGCGTCGGAAGCCGGCGCGACGGCGACTCGTCTGGCTGTGGCCGCGCAAACCGCAGACCTCTATATCAGCGTGCGCGGCCTGCAGTCTCGCCTTGCCATCGCCAGGCAGCAAGTCCAAACGCAACAGAGACTGGTTTCGACGGTCAACCTTCTCTACAGCAAAGGACTTGCGGCTGAACTGGAAGTACGACAGGCCGAAGGCGCGCTCGCCGAGGTTCGCGCTACCATCCCGGTGCTTGAGGCGGGACTCGATGCCGCGCTGAATGCGCTGGACGTAATGCTGGGTGTTCCGCCCGGCACCTATCGCACCGAACTGGCCGACACCAGGGCGATTCCCGTCGCACCACAGCTCACCGGCACGGGCTCGCCCGCGGATCTGCTGCGGCGCAGACCCGATCTCATCGTCGCGGAGCGCCGCCTGGCGGCAGCCAACGCACGCATCGGCGTAGCCATCGCGGAGTACTACCCCAAATTCTCGCTCAGTGCCTTGCTGGGCAGCGCCACATCCGTCGCAAGCGGGAACCTCTTTTCTGCCGGTGCGAGCCAGGCGGCCGGTGTGCTGGGATTGCGCTGGCGCCTGTTCGATTTCGGCCGCATCGATGCACAGATCGACCTGGCTCGAGGCCAGGAAGCAGAAACCCTGGCGGCATACCGTCAGGCTGTGCTGCGCGCGACCGAGGATGTCGAGAATGCCTTCTCCGCGCTGATCAAGCGTGAAGACCAGGCCGGCACGTTGGCACAAGGCGAAACATCGCTGACCCAAGCGAGAAACGCCTCATTTGCCGCTTACCAGAAAGGCGTTGTCCGCCTGATCGAGGTCCTGCATGCCGACGAGCGCCTTCTGCGGACGTCCGATGCAAGGGCACAGGCACAGACCGAATCCGCCCGCGCCGCCGTAGCAGCGTTCAAGGCGCTCGGCGGCGGGTGGACACCGGTAAATGCCTCATAGGGCAATCGCCGTGGTAATCCCCGCCGTATCGCTGAATCCGTTGTATCGCGCGCCGCCAGGCAGCGCGCGGAGCCGGATTGGCAGGCGATTGCATCGCGAAGCAGCTCGGTGGCTTCAGCCGCGCGCCGTCGCCCTGGCCTGTGGATGCACTTGAACCTGCCGCACAGCGCAGTTACTTCGACTGATGCACCGCTGCCGCAAAGATGGCGCCTGCAACCTGCCTCGGCCTCGACAACTGCGGCACGTGGCTCGTCGGCAGTTTCACGACGTGGGCGGAAATCTTCTTTGCCATCGCCTCCTGCAGCGCAGGCTGGATCATGTGATCCTACTCGCTGAGCACGTACCAGGATGGCCTGGTCTTCCATGCGGCGACGGTGACCTTCTCTTCGAAGTTCTTTCCACGGACTGACCCCGGGTCACGGCCATGATCCTGGTCTGGGGCGCCAGAACGTCCTGGGCTGCAGAGCAATCTGCTGATCGCCCAGTACAACGAAGCGGTACTGAATGCGGTGCGTGAAGTCGCGCAGGCCGGCATCGAACTGGATGACCTGAGCGGCCGTCACGCTGGCGACGGTGCTGGGAGGCGGCAATTGGCGAGGGCGACGGTAAAGGGCAGGGCGAAATCCCAGTGACCGGCCGGGCTGGTATGCAAGATTCCAGCCGCCTATGGGCGTGCTATATTCGTGGCCACTTTATTTTGCCGCCAGTTCCTCGGCCTGCGTGGCCGGGGCAAGTGGCTTGTGTAGCTACGTATATGGCAACCGATCACCGCCTGGTCTATCTACTCAACGTCGGGCATCGCAGACTCCAGCGCTGGACCCAGTCGCGGACCAGCGTTGGCGGCGTCACAGCGGCGCAGGCCGGCCTGCTGTTTTACCTTGAGAAGAAGGATGGGGCGTTGATGAGCGAAGTGGCGGCCGGGCTCGATCTCAGCGCTTCGGGCCTGAGTGGCCTGGCCGACCGCATGGAACACGCGGGACTGGTCACTCGCCAGGTGGATGAAGCCGACCGGCGCGTATGGCGCCTGTGGCTGACCGCGAAGGGGCGGGCAGCCGTCAGGCGCTCCCGGGATGGGCTGGTCGATCTGAACGCCCGCTTGACCGAAGGCTTCTCCAAGGCGGAAATCGACGTGGTTGCCCGCTGGCTGGGCAGTCTGCAGGACAAGTTCCCATCCGCGGAAGGCGACCCGGGCCTGGAATAGGGCAGGGCAACTCGCGGCAGTTGCCGCCTGGCTTCCGGCGGAGCCTTCTAGCGGCCATTGATCCGTGAGAAATCGGGCCGGCGTTTTTCGCTAAAGGCCCTGAACGCTTCCCGCGCTTCCTCGCTTTGCAGCCGCTTCGTGAACACAGCGCGCTCAGCGCCCATCTGCGACGCGAGTTTCTCCACGTCGCGCATGAGTTGCTTCATTGCGGTCATGGATCCGTATGGCTTCGCCGCGATCCGTTCCGCCACCCGCCTTGCCTCGCTTCGCAGGTCGGCATTCGGCACGACCTTGTTCGCAATCCCGCACGCCAGTGCCGTGGCCGCAGGCAGGGGCTCTCCAAACGCGAACATCTCGAAGGCGCGGGCGTGGCCGATGCGCAAGGGGAGAAGGTAGCTCGAGGCGGCTTCCGGCACCAATGCCAGGTTGATAAAGGGCGTGATCAGCTGGGCATCCTCCGACAGGATCACATAGTCGCAATGCAGCAGCATGGTCGTGCCCACCCCCACCGCCTTGCCCTGTACCGCGGCGATCACCGGGACACTGGTGCTGGCAATGTTGTGGAGGAACCGGGCGACATTGGGTTCGGCCGGTCCGGACCCTGCGGCCTGAGCGGCGAATTCACCGAGGTCGTTTCCTGCCGTGAACGCGTCACCCTCGCCCTGGATCAGGATGACCCGCACTTCCTGATCGGATGACGCACTGTCGATCGCGTCCGCCAGGACACCGTACATCGCATCGGTCAGGGCGTTCTTCTTGTCCGGACGGGAAAGCGTGATTGTCAGTACACCGGCGGTCCGATCGAGTTTCACTTCAGTGTGCATGCCTATGTCTCCTTGGTACGGTAGTTCAGCACAGGGGTTATTTCGCATACGAAGTATATATATTTCGCGTGCGAAGTAAACCCTGCGATGCGCCGGTCTCGTTACTCGATCGAAGTTTCGGCGGCTATTGCAATGCCTTGGCCGACGCCAGTGCAATGTGTGGAGATGCCGCGCCGGAAACTTTGACTGGCTAGCCACGGGGAGTTGTCGACGACCAGTAATTGATGCGGGAATTCGCCGCATTCGCTGCTGGTCATGCCCTGACCAAGGAACCCACATAGATCACCGAGGAGAGAAGACTCAGCACACTCCGGATGGCGTGTAGCCTGCCCCAAGTGTGCAGAAGTGCGCGAGTTTCCGCAGATGCCAGGTCGCGTCCCTCAGCAAGTAGACGTTTGTTGGTGGGCATGATGACAAGGAACGTGACTGGCAAAACCAGCCCGATCATGCAGGCGCCTGCCAGCCATATGACACTTCCGCCCAGGAGCCAGGCCAGTATCCCGGCAAGGCAGCTGAGAACAGCCAGTGGCGCCTGCATCGCAGTAGCCCGCTTATAGCTTGGTGCCCAAACGGTGGCAGCCGTTTTTGTGTCGCATCCCATGCGCGCAGGATGCTCGACGAAATTGATATAGATGGCTGCTCCCGTGAACACACAGCAGCACCAGGTGGCCAGGAACTGAGAAAACTGAAGCATCTTACGCCTCCTTTGGGGGTATGACCTCGGGTCCGATCTCGGCAGCTTCTACGCCACACCCTGGTTTCCCTATTCGGACGAGGATGACCAGCTGTGATCTTCACCTGTTTCTGATTTTCGGGATTGATCAGCCCTGACTTCCAGGCTGAGGTCCCTGTGGATGACCTTGCTGCCGAATGTCGTCCAGATTCCGGTCATGCGCACGGGCAGGGCTGGTTGCGCGGGCTCAGGCATGCTTATTTGCCCGCCAGTGACAGCGCAATTGCAGACGATTTAGTCCAGCACGATCACCAGGGTGATCGATGCCACCACGGAGGCCGTGGTGGAGGTGCCGACACTGGTGCTGTCCGGCTTCACGCGTTCGCCAAAGTGGCAACCGACCATGCCGATGGCGAAGCCGAACATGACGCCTTTGGCCAGTCCAATATAGAGCTGCCGTACCGGCACGACATCACGGAAGCGGTCGATAAACAGCGAGAACGGGATATCCAGTTGCGCCCTGGCGGCCACCGCGCCGCCCGCCAGCGCGAACAGCGTGGTCCAGAGGGTCAGCAGCGGCACGGCAAGGGCCAGAGAGGAAATCATCGGCCAGTAGAGGCGCAGCGTATGGGAGATCCCGTGCACGCTCATGGCATCGAGCTACTGGCTCAGCTTCATGGCGCCGATCCGCGCGATCAGCACCGGACCCGACCTGCCTGCGATCAGGATGGCGCACAGCAGGGGGCCAAGCTCGCGCAGGACGGCGATACCGAGGAAGTCGACGATGAAGATGTTCGCACCGTACTGCAGTAACGGCTGTGCAGACAGGTAGCTCAGCACCATGCCGATTAGGTAGCCGACCAGTGCGGTGATACCCAGCGCAGTGACACCTGCCCGATAGCTTTCCACCGACAGTTCACGCCATGGGAGGGGGCCTGAGCCCAGCAGACGCAGGCCGACGGTGTCGAAGCGCTCCACGCCGCTGATGTCCCAGCGCGATGCGGTCAGGGCGTGAAGGGCCTTTTCGGTGGCAGCGATCTGGCCCTGCAGCGCGGAAAACGTCCACAGCCCATCGAACGGCGGTGCTGTTCTCGAGACGCCAGTGCGGTTGTCCGGCCGGGGCACGTTCCATCGACACAGACGCAGCCATTGGCCTACCTCACTGCAGTCATCCCGGTAGCGTATGGCATGCCGGCCGCTTTCGACAAGAGCCCCCCCGCCGCGGAAGTCATTGCCCCCCAGGGGTATTGGCCTGGCTGGCTTGATACCTGGCAACTGCCAGGTCAAGGGTAACGAACATCCGGTCACGCGTCAGCGTTTCGCCCAGCTGAGAGCGCCGGACCATCGCGAGCACATCGGGATTCATGCCGACGAGCCACAGCATGACCCCATCCTGCTCGCGCAGCTTCTTCTCCGTATCGGTCAGCATATGAAGTGCGGTGTACTCCAGGTCTGAAACGCCGGCCAGGTCCACCACCACTACCTTTGGCCTGGCTTCGGCAACCATCGGCCTGAGCTTGTGCCCGATGCGCCGCGCATTGGCAAAATAGACTCTTCCTTCCGGCCTCAGCATCAGCAAGCCGGGGATGGCTTCGTCTCCAGGATGCGCATCCGATCGCGGTCGGAATACGTTGGTGTTCGGTTTGCGGACCAGGACATAGACGGGCGGGTCGGACGTCTGGTAAGCCAGCGCCAGCAGCGACACGATGATGGCAATCACGATGCCCTGCAAGGTGCCCAGGGCGACCACGCCCACCATGGCAATTACCGCCCAGCTGAATTCCGTCCGTCGGACAGCGAGGATCAGGCGAAAATCGGCGGGCTTGATCAGCGTTACCGAGTAGACGATGACCACGGCTGCGAGGGTGGCTTCCGGCATCAACCCCACCAATGGTGCGAGGACCAGCATCGTGCCCAAGGATGCCAGGGCGGTAACCAGGCCGGCTAATTGCGAACGCGCGCCGGCCATCTGATTGACGGCGGTCTGCGTGGTCCCTCCGCCGGCAGCCATGGCGCCAAGGAACGCGCCTCCCAGGTTCGCGAATCCCGTGGCCATCAGTTCCCGGTTCGCCTCCGGCGGCGGCTCCCCGCTCTGCGCGAATGCCCGTCCGGCAGCAATACTTTCCGTAAAGCTCATCAGCGCGACGCCAAGTGCCCCAGGCCATAGCTGCTGCATCAATTCCACATTGGGGAGTGTCAGCGGCGGCAGGCCGGTCGGCACCTTGCCGACGATGGCCACGCCATAGGCCGGGAGGTTCAGCAGCGAAACGCCGGCAATGCCGGCAGCCACAGCAATCAGGGGCGCAGGAGCCCGCGGCAGCCAGTGCTCCATCGTCAACAGGATCCCGACCATCGCGATACCCACGGCCGCGGTCGCCAATGATGTTTGCGGAATGCCCTGCGCAATGGCCAGCAGGTTATGGAAGAAAGAACCCTTTTGAATATGAATGCCAAGCAGCTTCGGGATCTGGTCCACCACGATGACCACCCCGATCCCCGCCTTGAAGCCGACCAGCACGGGCTCGGAGATAAAGTCGGCGACAAAGCCAAGGCGCAGCAGTCGTGCTGCGAGGAGCATGACGCCTACCAGGAACCCCAGCGTGGCCGACGCGGCAATCAGTGTCGATGAACCGGGGTGCGGGCCCAGGCTGGAAAATGCCGCTGCAACCAGGATCGCAAGCGTCGTCGTTGTACTCACGCTGAGCGTACGCGAACAGCCGAGCAGGGCGTAAATCAGCATTGGGGCAAAAGCGGTATACAGGCCCACCTGGACGGGCAGACCGGCAATGGTTGCATAGGCAAGTGCCTTGGGAATGACCACCGCAGCAACCGTCAGTCCGGCCACCATGTCCGGTGCCGCCCATTCCTTCCGGTAGTGATGCAGCCACCGGGGCATGGGCAGGCTGACGGAACCTGATGCCATGCGGCGTGCGCCGGCGGGAGAGCGAGGGCGGCCGGGCTGGCGTGGCCATCCGCGTTGCATGATCAGATCCTGGCGCCAGTTTGCACCACTCACTCCTGCAACTTGACCAGCTTTGCATGCAAGGGGAGCAGCATGTTCCTGTATTCCTTGAAGGACATGGACGTCCCATGGTCGCCTGATCCGGATGGGTCGAGCCTGGTCTTTTTCTTTCCCTTTGGCATGCTGGCCTCCCTGCGGTACGGCCGCCTTCCTGTGCAAAGTGCCGCTTACAGTTTGGTCGCCGGGCTCAAGAGAGTCAAATTGCAGCCACGCTCGCATACGGCGCATGGCACCTGGGCCTAGGGCAGGTTGGTTCTGGCGAGGTCCACCATTTCATCGCCTCGCCCGCTCAGCGCGGCTACAGCTCAACCGGTGGATCGGCGCGATAGCCACTCCCATGCGCCTTGGCCACCGCGATTTCCTGGCTGATCTTTTGGCCGTCGACGCTCAGCAGCGCAATCTGTTCGGCAATCAGCGGCTGGCGCGCTTCCACCGCCAGGTACCGGCTGCCGAGCCCGGGCTGGTACCGTGCTTCAGCTAGATCTTGCGTTCACCCGTACGGCCGCACGCCGGTCATCCATCCATGAAGCACGAAGCCGAACAGCGCCCAGCCTGCGAGCCCGATGACCGCCACCATCGCATCGCGCGCAGGTGTCCCGGTCGGGTAGCTGGTTCCTGCTTCCCGGTCCCGCCGGCGCGATGACACGAAGTCCGCCACCGCCCAAGCCAGGAACGCGCCAAACAGCACCACTGCGGCGAGTGTTCCGCTGGCAAGCAGGTGCGCCAGGGCCCAGGCCTGCACGCCTGCCAGCATCGGATGACCAAGCGCAGCCTTGATGCGGTTGCCAGGCACATATGCCGCCGCAATCAGCACGAAGGCCGGGATCGTGAGCAATGCTGCAACGTGCCGCCCCCACGCCGGCGGCGTCCAGACCAGCAGAGGATGCGCGCTGGCCAGGCCGTAGCCCCAGACAACCAGCGCCAGGCCAGCGATGGAAACCAGGGTGTACAAGCCTTTCCAGCCACCCGGGCCGAGCCTTGCAATCTGCGCGGTACGCCATGGGTCAGCAACCATGCGCACTGAGTGCGCACCCAGAAAAATGAACAATCCCAATACCAGTAAAGTCATGTTTCGACCCGTTTCTTTAGCGCCACAGAGCAATCGCCATTCGGCTGGCGAGTCGACAATACCGATGCCCCGCATGCGCTGGCCGGACAACGCGAAGACTTATTAAACCACTGCGCGAACTCACTCGCTGGCTGGTAGCGTAATCAGCTTCACGGCAGTTCAATCATCAGCCAGCGGGATCGTTTGTGTCCGCGCTGGCTGTTGCCTTGCTCGGCTTAGCTTTCGCCGCTGTTGCAAGGTAGCCCGCGCCGTCAGTTCGGATAGGCGCATCATATCTGCGCGTGCGATCGAGCCGTTATGCGTGCTCTGGTGCCTGCCGGGATTCCTCAGGAATGACCGGCATCCTGCGTACAGGATCTTGACCGAATGAGTCGGGTAGCGGAGGAGGGGCCATGGAAGGAGGAAAATCGCTTGATAAGATGAAACTGCTCTTGGTGCGCAGCTGCCCTGTGCTAACCGCGATTGAAGGCGAAGATCGCGTTCGTCATCAAGAATTGACACTTCCGTCCTAGTCTGGATTAGAGGGCGCGGGCCATTTGCCACTGGCGAATGACAAATTTTTGACGAGATTTGCTCGCGCTCTGTCCCTGCCGCAAGCTGAGGGCGGCAAGTGTACAAGCATGCGATTTTACATAAGATAGATTATGCGCACAGTTGTTGTTGGCCGTTTTTTCTAATGTCGCCACGCCTGGTTCGAGGACCGTGCACCAGCCTGCACGTTGCTGGTGTACGTCGATGACGCTACCAGCCGGCTGATGGCGTTGCGCTTCGCGCCGACGGAATCCGCTTTTGCGTATTTCGAGGCGACACGGGCTTACCTTGAGTGCCACGGCAAGCCGATCGCGTTCTATAGCGACAAGGCCAGTGTGTTCCGGGTCAACCGGCCCAATGCCACCGGCGGCGACGGCTACACCCAATTCGGGCGCGCGCTGTACGAGCTCAATATCGATAGCTTGTGCGCCAACAGCAGCCAGGCCAAGGGCCGTGTCGAACGGATGAACGGCACGCTGCAGGACCGCCTGGTCAAGGAGCTGCGGCTGCGCCGGATCTCGTCTCAGGCCGACGCCAACGCCTTCGTGGCGGTCTTTGTGGCCGACTTCAACGCCCGCTTTGCCAAACCGCCCAGGAGCGACTTTAATGCGCATCGCCCAGTGCGCGCGATGAGGACCTGGCGCGGATCTTCACCTGGCGTGAATGGCGCAAGGTGTCGCAAAGCCTCACGCTGCAGTACGACAAGACGCTGTACCTGCTGGCAGACCAGCCCGCGCATCGCGCTCTGATTCACCGCTACCTCGAGGTGGCCGAATATCCGGACGGCCGGATCGAGCTGTGGGCCGATGGCGCCACCCTGCCCTACACCACCTATGACCGGTTGGCCGAGATCGACCAGGGCGCGATCGTCGAGCACAAGCGGCTCGGTCACGTCCTGCGCGTGGCGCAGGAGATGCAGGCCAAGCGCGATAGCCGGCGCAGCGCCAGCGCACCCGCCCGAACCACCACAGGCACGCCACCGCGGCCTCGCAAAGCCGCCCCGGGCAAAAAACCTCAGAGACAGCTCAGCGCCGCAGACTTGCAGGCTGCCATCGAAAAGACTTTCAATGCACCACTGCCTTACGGGAAACCATAGAAAGCCAAACACCGAACCTCAACACCACACCTTCTAGATCGGACATTTAGCTTAGCTGAGCGCCGGACATTTGAACTTAGCCTAGACAATTGATGTTGGACCGCTGCCCCTCCAACCTTTATGCAGAACTAGGATTCAAGCTTAGCTCTCGCCTTAAATCGATGGTCGCTCCCTTCAATCGATGGTCGCTCCGGAACGCTCGATCGTGGCCTTCCATTTGATGCGCTCCGCCTGCACAAAGCTGGCAAACCGCTCGCCGCTTAGTGGCAGCGGCATGCCCCCCATCTTGCTGATCGCCTCAATCGCCGCGCCATCTTGCAGCACACGCCCCACCTGATCCTGCCATGTCTTGATGATCGGCGTCGACGTGCGGGCTGGGAAAAACAGCCCGATCCAGGAGGTGGACTGCGCATCAGGATAGCCGCCCTCCGCGATGGTTGGCACCTGCGGCAACAGCGGCAAACGCGTGGGCCCTGTCACGGCTAGCGCGCGGAGCTTGCCGGCCTGGACTTGCGCCAGCGTCGACGCGGGGTAGTCGAACGTCATATCAACCTGTCCGCCGAGCAGGTCGTTGATCGAGGGTGCACTGCCCTTGTACGGAATGTGCACGAACTTCACGCCGGCCTGGGCCTGAAATAGTTCGGCTGCCAGGTGCGTGCCCGTGCCGTTGCCCGCGGATGACACCGTCAGCTTGCCGGGATGCGCTTTGGCAAACGTCACCAGCTCCTTGACGGATTGATAAGGCAAGTGGCTGTTGACCACCAGGATGTTCGGCACCGACATCAGTCCATGTACCGCGACGAAATCCTTCGCCGGGTCGAAGCGCAGCGCTTTGTACAGATACTGGTTTGTCGCCATGGTGCCCTGGGTGCCCAGCAGGATCGTATAGCCGTCGGGCTCGGCCCGCGCAACGATCTCGCTTGCCACGTTGCCGCCGGCGCCCGGGCGGTTATCCACGATGACTTTGATGCCGAAATGGCTCGTCAGCCTGGCGGCCACCAGCCTGCCCAGCTGGTCAGTGATGCCGCCGGGCGGCCCGGGTACCACTAGCGTCACCGGCTTGAACGGATAGGCCGCCTGCGCTGACGCCGGCGACGCGATGCCACACAAGCTCATTGTGAGCATGGTCAGGGCGATGGCCCATTTGCGGCCCGCGCGGAGCGAGCTCTGGTGGAAATGGCGAAACATTCTTCAGTCTCCTTCGTGTGCCGTATACGCCACCATGAGTGCGCGTAACGGCGCTTTCTGCTCAAATGCGTCGCCAATTTACGACGACAAGTCGTATAGTACTTCGATATGTCGGATTAGCAAGTCATCTGACGGTTGCCGGGCAACAGCAAAATTTCTTGACCATACTACGAAATACCGTATAGTTGTCCCATCCCTCGTAGTAAATTGCAAACCCCAGGAACCCCGAGCATGCCCACCCTGATCCCAGCCGCCAGCCGAACCATGGCCGTTTTTGAGGTGTTTGCCCGCGAAAAGCGTGAACTCTCCAACTCGGACATGGCGCGCCTGCTGTCGGTCGCCGAGAGCAGTTCCTCCGACCTGCTGCACACCCTGCATTCACTTGGCTACCTGATGCGGACGTCGCGCACGCGCCGCTTCTACCCCACCGGCCGCCTGTTCGAGACCGCGCGCCAGATCCGGGAGAACGACCCGCTGACCACGCTGGCCCAGGAAGCCGTGGAGCAACTGACGGAAAAGACCAATGAGAGCGCCTTCTTCGGCGTACTCGAGCCCACGGCCGTCAAGGTAGCCGCAGCACAGCCCAGCCGGCTGCCGCTGCGCTACATCCTTGACGTGGGCGAACGCGTCGCCCTGCACGCCTCCGGGCTGGGCAAGGCCATGCTCGGCCTGCTCCCGCCCGAGGCCGCGCGCGCCAGGCTGGAAAGCATCGAGCGACGCGCCGTCACCCCGCATACCGTGGTCGAGATCGAGCCGCTGATGGCACAACTGGCGCAAGGGCGCGAACTCGGCTGGTACGAGGCGCGCGACGAAGGCACCGAAGGCGTGACCGCGCTGGCAGTCGCGGGATGGCTAGGAGACCAGCCGGTCGGGATCTCGCTGGCGGGCCCGGCCGAACGTATCGCTAAGAACCGAGAAAACTACCTGGCGGCACTGCGCGAAGTCCGGAATTCGCTGCTGGCCGACAGTTGAGCCAACCCATATACAGAGTGGAGACAAAGAAATGGACTTAGGACTGAAAGATCGCGTCGCGGTTATCACCGGCTCGGCGCGAGGCATAGGCGCTGAGACCGCACGCATGCTGGCGCAGGAAGGCATGGCGGTTGTCGTCAGCGACCTTGACCTCGATGCGGCCGTCGCGACCGCGCGCGGCATCGAGGCCGCTGGCGGCAAGGCCATCGCGGTGCAGTGCGATGTGCGCGATGAAGACCAGGTACGCAAGATGATGGCGGCGGGCAATGAAGCATTCGGTGGCATCGACGTACTGGTCAACAACGCCGGCCTCGTCAAGGACCGCACCATCCTCAAGATGGACGAAGCCGACTGGGACCTGGTGCTCGGCGTGACGCTCAAGGGCGCGTTCCATTGCTGCCGTGCCGCGCTGCCGTTCATGCATGAGAAGGGCTGGGGCCGCATCATCAACATCAGCTCGCGTGCACTGTTCGGCAACCCGGGCCAGGCCAACTATTCCACCGCCAAGGCAGGACTGGTCGGCTTCACGCGCGCGCTGTCGCTGGAGCAGGCGCGCAAAGGCGTGACCGTCAACGCGATCGCTCCGGGCTATATCGAGACCGAATACATCAAGAGCCTGCCGAACTACGACACCATCCTCGAGAACGTGATGGCGAAGAACGCGGTGACCTTCCCCGGCCAGACCAGCGACATCGCCGGCGCGGTGGCCTTCATGGCGTCGGAGCACGCGCGCTACATCACCGGCACCACCCTCTTCGTGACCGGAGGCCGCTATGGCTGAGCCAATGGTGGACGTGGACGGCCTGGATGCCGGCCAGCAATTGCTGCGCGACAACATCCGCCGCTACCTCAAGGAGCATTTCGCGCCGCGCATCCAGCAGGCCGAAGCGGACAAGCGCTTCCCGCACGAGTTGCTGACCGGTCTGGGCGACTTCGGCTACTTCGGTGGCTACCTGCCCGAAGCCGACGGCGGGCTGGGCCTGGACTACCTGACCTGGGCGGTGATGATGGAAGAAGCAGGCTATTGCTGGCTATCGCTGCGCATCCTGCTCAATGGCCTGAACATCGTTTCCGGGATCATCAACGCGTACGGCACCGAAGACCAGAAGGAGCGCTACATGCGCCCGCTGCTGCGCAACGAGCGCAAGACCTTCGTGTCGATCTCGGAGCCGGACGTGGGCTCCAACGTGGCCGAGATCAAGACCCGCGCCGACAAGCGCGGCGACCGCTACGTGCTCAACGGCAGCAAGCTGTGGATCACCAACGGCATGTTCGCGGATTTCGGCATCGTGGTCGCGCGCACCTTCAGCGACACCTGCAACGGCGAACTGTCGCTGTTCCTGGTCGAGCGCGACGAGACCAAATATGAGATCAACCGCGTCGAGACAATGTTCGCGCGCAGTACCGGCACCGCGGCCTTCACCTTTGAGAACGCCGAAGTGCCGGCGGCCAACCTGCTCGGAAAGGAAGGCCAGGGCCTGAAGCAGATCCTGATCGGCCTGAACTTCGGCCGGCTGAACGTGGCGATGGGCGCCGTCGGTGCCGCCCAGTCCGCGCTGGACCTGTCGATCGACTATGCGCTGCAGCGCAAGCAGTTCGGCCGCCCGATCGGCGCGTTCCAGCTGGTGCAGAAGCATATCGTCGACATGACCATGAAGACGCAGGCAGCGCGCTCGCTCGGCTACCGCGCCGCGCGCTCCATGCAGATTGGCACCTCGCGCACGGAATGCTCGATCGCCAAGCTGTATGCCACCGAGGCCGCCTTCGAGGTCGCCAACCTGGCGCTGCAGGTGCACGGCGGCATGGGCTACGCCACCGAATACCCCATCGAGCGCATCTTCCGCGATACCCGCGGCGGCATGATCCCCGAGGGGACGACGGAAATCCAGACACTAATCATCGGCCGCGAGATTCTCGGCATCTCGGCGCTGACCTGAGGACATTGAGGAGACACAAGAACATGACCCAATCCGCCATCATCGACGAAATCGCCCAGACCGCGATTTTTTGGGAAGACCTGACCGTCGGCACCCGCTACACCACCTCGTCGCGCACCATCACGGAAGCGGACGTCGCCGCCTTTGCCGCGCTGACCGGCGACTTCAACAAGGTCCACGTCGATGCCGAGTATGCCAAGGGCACCATCTTCGGCCAGCGCATCGCGCACGGCATGCTGGTGGCCTCCTTCATGGCCGGCCTGACCTCGCGCTCGATTCCCAACCAGCTGATGGAAGGCGCCCTCTTCAGCGTGCTGGAGAACCGCCTCAAGTTCCCCAAGCCCACCTTCATCGGCGACACCCTGCGCGTGGAGATCGAAGTGACGGAGCAGCGCCCCACCAGCCGCCCGGAGCGCGGCATCGTCGGCTTCATGCGCCGCGGCGTCAACCAGCGCGGCGAAGTCGTGGCCGAAATGGCCGCCACCTGCCTGTTCAAGCGCCGCCATCCCGGGGAAGCGCAATGAGCACCGCGAACGCAGCTGACGCGAAGCCGTCGCTGTGGTTCAGCGACCTCTCCCGGCTGGTCCTGCCGCACTCGATCGTGCTGGTCGGCGCCTCCGAGAAGCCCGACAGCATCGGCGGCCGCACACTGGAAAACCTGACCAAGTACTCTGACTTTCGCGGCGACCTCTACCTGGTCAACCCGGGCCGCGCCGAAATCCACGGCAGGCCCTGCGTAGCCTCGGTCAAGGACTTGGAGGCAGCGCCTGACCTGGCAATTCTGGCCGTGCGTGCGGATGCTGTGCTCGACACCTTGCGCGACTGCGGCGAGCTCGGCGTCAAGTTCGCCATCGTCTTCACCTCCGGCTTCGGCGAGACCGGCGAGGCCGGACGCGCGGTCGAAGCGCAGATGCGCGAGATCGTGGCCCGCACCGGCATGCGCATCTACGGCCCGAACTGCCCCGGCCTGAACAATATGAACGCGCCGCTCGGCCTGACCTTTTCGCCGGCGTGGCGCATCGACCGGCGCCCCGGCCCGATCGGCGTCGCCACGCAGGGCGGCGGGCTCGGGCGTTCGTTCATCCAGGCGATGGACCGCGGCGTTGGCATCGGCCTGTGGTGCTCCGGCGGCAACGAAGCGGATCTCGAGGTCAGCGACTACATCCACTACATGGCGGATGCGCCCGACATCGAGGTCATCGTGACCACGCTGGAAGGCGTGCGCAACGGCCCGCGCTTCATGGCGGCCGCCCTGCACGCCGCACAGCGCGGCAAGCCCATCGTGGCCATCAAGGTCGGCAAGTCGGAGTATGGGGCCAAAGCCGCGCAATCGCACACCGCGGCCATTGCCGGCTCGGCCGAGATCAACAGTGCGGTGTTCCGCCAGCTGGGCATCATCGAGGTCGATGACATCGACGAACTGATCGACGTGGCCTCGCTGCTGGCGCGCCGCAAGCCCACCGGCCGCGAACAGCTTGCGGTATACAGCTTCTCCGGCGGCACCGCCGCGCTGGCCTCCGACATGGTCGGCACCGCCGGCCTGAAGCTGGCCGAGTTCCAGCCGGCGACGATCGACGCACTGGCGAATGCGTTGCCGGGCTTTGCCGCCATCAACAACCCGGTCGACGTCACCGCCGAAGTGCTGGTCAACGCCGAGGTCAGCTATGCCACGCTGAAGGCCACCGCCAGTGACCCGAATACCGACCTGGTGCTGGTGCCGATCCCGGTCGAGTACGGCCAGACCACGGTGCTGCTGGCCGACAGCATGGTCCGGGTGCAGAACGAAGTCGACACGCCGATCGTGCCGGTCTGGATGAGCGACCGCACCGGCGAAGGCCAGCGCCGCATGATCGACGGCGGCCTGATGCCGATGCGCGCGGTCGGCAACGCCGTGCTGGCCGTCAAGCGCTTTATCGAGTACGGCCGCTGGCGCGCCGGATTCGACGGCGCATGGCGGCCGCTGGGCAACGTGGCGGCCTCGGACGGCACCACCAACCTGTCGGAGGCCCGCACCAAGGCGCTGCTGGAGCTGGCCGGCATACCGGCCCCGCGTGGCGTGGTGGCCCGCTCGGCCGACGAAGCCGCGCGGGCCTTCAGCGACGTGGCGAATGGCCGCGCGGTCATGAAGATCGTCAGCGCCAGCATCACGCACAAGACCGACATTGGTGGTGTGTGCCTGGGGATTGCCTCCGAACCCGAGGCGAAGGCCGCCTTCGCGCAGATTCATGCCAACGGCACCAGGGCCTGCGATGCGGCCCAGATCGAAGGCGTGCTGGTCGAGCCGATGCTGCCCGGCCCGTTTGTCGAGGCCGTCGTGGGCATTCACCGCGACCCGGTGTTCGGCCATGTCTGCACCTTCGGGCTGGGCGGCGTCAGCATCGAGCTGTTCAAGGACGTGAGCCGGCGCCTGCTGCCGCTCACGCCCGAGTCGGCCCGGCAGATGATCACCGAGACCCGCTGCTACGAACTTCTCAAGGGCCATCGCGGCCAGGCAGCCTATGACATCGACGCGCTCGCCGATACGCTGGTGCGGCTGTCTGACTTCGTCGTCAGCCACGCCGACCGCATCGACGAGCTGGAAATCAACCCGCTTGCGGTCAGGCCGCAAGGACAGGGAGTGACTGCGCTTGACGCCGTCCTCTCATATCAAGGCACGGAGCCTTTGACATGGTAAAGACTGAAATCGGCTACACGACCACCGACACCATCATGGTTCGTGGCCTGAACCTCGCCACCGAGATCATCGGCAAGTTCGACTTTGTCGACATGATCTTCCACACCACCCTGGCACGCCTGCCCAGCCCGCAGGAGAAGACCATGGTCAACGCCCTGCTGGTGACCACGGCTGACCACGGCATCACGCCCAGCTCGCTGGCCGCCCGCCTGACCTACATCGGCGCGCCCGAAGCGCTGCAGGGCGCGGTCGCGGCGGGCCTGCTGGGCGCCGGCAGCGTCTTCCTCGGCACCATGCAGAACGCCGCCGAGATGCTGAACGAAGGCGCACGCGAGCTGAGCAACGTCGCCACCGACGAGCAGGTCCTGGACGCCGCGCGGGCCGTGATCCGCCTGCACAAGGAGCAGCGCCGCGCCATCTACGGAGTCGGCCACCCGATCCACGTCGACGGCGACCCGCGCGTGCCAACACTGCGCGAGCTCTCGCGCGCCAACGGCTACTACGGTGTGCACTGGCGCCTGATGGACGCCATTGGCCACGTGCTGACCAAGGAGCAAGGCAAGAACCTGCCGCTCAATGCGGTGGGCGCCATCGCGGCGATGGTTGCGGCCATGGGCCTGGACCCGCTGATCGCGCGCGGACTGTCGCTGGTCGGCCGTTCCGCCGGGCTGCTGGCGCACGTGATGGAGGAGAAGAGCGCGCCCATGGCCCGTGAAGCCTGGCAGCTCGTCCTCAAGGACGACCCGCGCAACGAACTGCCATGACCGCCCTGCCCTTCCACCCGGCCGCCGGCGGCACGTGTTCCATACCGGCCTGACGCGATGCCACGGCTATCCCAGACCCGTATGGAAGGGCTGATCGACCTGCGGCAGGAGGTCCGGCAGTTCAGCCGGGACCTGCTGCAGCGTGCGGCAAGTTCGACGCCCGGCAGCGACAATGACAGCGACAGCGACCGCCACGCCTACGACACGAGGTTGCGGCAGCTGATCGACCGTTGCATGCGCAGCGCCGATCCGCGCCTGAAGATCCTCTGCTATGCCGCGGCGGCGGAACTCGGCATTCCGGTCGACCTGCAAGCCGACGAGTGCAGGCAGGCCATGTCAGGCGGCAGGGGCTTTGCGCTGCGCGTGCTGTTCTGGGCGGCGCACCGCCGGATGCTCGGCGCCCGGCGGGTGCGCATGCCGGGCCAGATGCCGGCGCCCTCTTATCCCTGGTAGGCGCTGGCGCGCCCCGCGTCCGGGGTCCGATATGTGGAGTCAAGATATGGAAGCAAACAGGCAGGGCCCGCTGGCCGGCATCCGGGTCCTGGAGATGTCGGGGATCGGCCCCGGGCCCTTCTGCGGCATGCTGCTGGCTGACCTGGGCGCCGACGTGGTCGTGATCGACCGTGTACAGCCCGACGCGCCGGAAACCGACCTCAGCGGGCATGCGCTGTCACGGCGCGGCAAGCGCGCCGTGACCATCGATTTGAAGACGCAAGCCGGCGTGGCGACGGTGCTCGACCTGGCCGGACACTGCGATGCACTGATCGAAGGCATGCGGCCCGGCGTGATGGAACGCCTGGGGCTGGGCCCGCAGGTCTGCCTGCAACGCAATCCGCGCCTGGTCTTCGGGCGCATGACGGGCTGGGGCCAGGACGGCCCGCTTGCCCGTGCCGCCGGGCACGATATCAACTACATCGCGCTGTCCGGCGCGCTCTGGTATGCGGGCCAGCCCGGCACGGCGCCCGTGGCCCCGCCCAGCCTGGTGGGCGATGTCGGCGGCGGCGCCATGTATCTCGCCGTCGGGTTGCTGGCGGGCATCATGCATGCGCGCGCGACCGGCAAGGGACAGGTGGTCGATGCGGCCATCGTCGATGGCAGCGCCCATATGATGACGCTGCTGCACGGCTTGCTGGCCTCCGGCAGGATGGCAGCCGCGCGTGGCACCGGCGACCTGGACGGCCCGCACTGGTATAACACCTACCGTTGCGCCGACGGCCGCCATATCTCGATCGGTCCGGTGGAACCCCGGTTCTATCGGGAATTGCGGCAGAAGCTCGGCCTCGATGCCGATCCGGCCTACGATAGTCAATACGAGCGGGCGGCCTGGCCGCAACTGCGCGAGCGCCTTGCCGGGCTCTTTGCCAGCCGCGACCGTGCCGCCTGGTGCGCCCTGCTGGAAGGCAGCGACACCTGCTTCGCGCCGGTGCTCAGCCCGGAAGAGGCGGCGGAGCATCCGCATATGCAGGCGCGCGGCATCTACACGCGTGCGCGCGGCGTGCTGGAGGCCAATCCCGCGCCGCGCTTCTCGCACACGCCGGCCGGCAGGCCTGGGCCGATCCCGCGCCGGGGCGAACACACGGAGGCGGTGCTGGCCGACTGGCTGGCACGCTGACCACACTGGCGCGGCGCATACGCGGCGCCGCCGACAACAGAACCGGCGCATGTTCCGCCAGGCATGCGCCACCTTTGCAAGACGGAGACAACAATGAAGATGAACTTCGCCCGCTTGACCGGGCAACTGGCGATGCTCCATCGCGACCGGGAGGCGCTGGTCAACATCGAGCGCAAGCGGCGTTTCACCTATGCCGAACTGCATCGCTTCACCAACCGGGTTGTCAACATGATGCGCGAGCGGCTGTCGCTGCGCCGTGGCGACGTATACCTGTGCATCCTTGAAAACGACAACCTGTCGTTGCTGCACGCCTGGACCGCCCTCAAGGGCGAGGCCGCCGTGGCCTGGACCAACTACCGCGATGCCATCGACGAGCACCGCTGGCAGGTGGAGTTCATCCGGCCCAAGGTGGTGTTCCTTGAAAACGCCCTGCTCGACCGCTACTTCGACATGCTGCACGAGCGCGGCATCCACGTGGTCTGCATGGACCCGCCAGGCACGCCCCGCGAGGGCCTCTCCTGCTTCACCGACCTGATCGAAGGCGTGGCCGACACCGACCCCGGTATTGAAAGCGACACCACCAGCGATATCCTGGTGTACCGCTTCACCGGCGGCACCACCGGCAAGAGCAAGTGTGCCCAGTACACCATGGACAACTGGCTGTCCAACCGCGATTCGTTCTACGCCGTCGACGAGCACTGGCTCGACACCGGCACGCGCTACATGCACATGGCGCCGATCAGCCACGGCTCGGGCATGGGCATGCTGCCCACGCTCTTCCGCGGCGGCTGCACCGTCACGCAGAACGTGCCCGACCTGGCCGACTGGTGCCGCAACGTGCAGACCGAGAAGATCACCATTGGCATGATGGTGCCCACGCTGCTCTACCGCCTGCTGGACATGGCCGAGGCCACGGCATACGACCTCTCCAGCCTGACCACCCTCTTCTACGGCGCGGCGCCGATGAGCCCGGTCAAGCTGCGGCAGCTGCAACAGCGCTTCGGCAATATCTTCGTGCAGGTGTACGGGTCGACCGAGTGCATCCAGCGTGTGAGCGCGCTGACCAAGGCCGATCACTTCACTGCCTCCGACGAACGGCTGGGCTCGGCCGGCCGGGTGATTGCCGGGACCGAACTGCTGGTCGTCGACGAGGCCGGCAAGGAGCTCCCGCCAGGCCAGACCGGAGAAATCTGGCTGCGCGGCCGCGGCATCATTCCGGGCTACTTCAACAACCCGGAGGGCACCGCCGCCGAGTTCGAGAACGGCTTCTGGAAGTCGGGCGACCTGGGCTACCTGGATGAAGACGGCTTCCTGTTCATCGTGGACCGCAAGAAGGACATGATCATCACCGGCGGCTTCAACGTCTACGCCATCGAGGTCGAGGCCGCGCTGAACTCGCACCCCGACGTTGCCATCTCGGCCGTGGTCGGTGTGCCACACGAACAATGGGGCGAAGCGGTGCACGCCGAAGTCGTGCTCAAGCCAGGCGGCCACGTCAGCCAGGAAGAGCTGATCGAGTACGTCAAGCGCAGCATCGGCCGGTTCAAGGCGCCCAAGGCGATCACGTTCGTCGCGGAGCTGCCCGTCAGCGTGGTGGGCAAGGTGCAGCGCCGGCAGGTGCGGGAGAAGTACTGGAAGGGACACGCCCGCCGGGTGGCCTGATACGCGCAGTAACCCGCAGAGGCGGATCCCGGCGCTCGTCGGGATCCGCCTCTTCTTTTTGCGGGGAACTCGCGCCGGTCAGTCCTTGTAGCCGGGATCGATCCGCTCCACCAGCCGCACCAAGGCGGGCCATTCGCGATTGCCGAAGGTGTGGGCGCGAACGTCCATCACGGCCCGGGTGTCGTCGATGACGTGCTGCGGCGGCAAGACCAGTTCCGTGCCGGAAGCCATCGCATCCATCTGCGCGCGGCAGGCCATCTCCAGCCAGTAGATGCGGTTGAACGCCTCCGCCACGCCCGGCCCTACTGCCAGCAGCCCATGGTTGCGCAATACCACCACGTCGTGGCTGCCAAGCGAGCGGACCAGCCCGGACTGCTGGTCCAGATCCACCACCGGACTGTCGAAGTCGTGGTAGCCGGTTTTCCCGTAGAACCGCAGCGCGGTCTGGGTGATCGGCAACAGTCCAGCCTGCATGGCCGACAGCGCCATCCCGGCGCGGGTATGCGTGTGGATCACGCAGCCCACGTCTGGCCTGGCCCTGTGGATCGCGGTGTGGATCACCATGCCCGCGCGGTTCACCTCGTAGCCGTGCTCGTTGTGCGGATCCAGCAGCACGTTGCCGTCGAGGTCGATCTTGACCAGGTTCGACGCGCAGATCTCCGAGTACAGGTAGCCATACGCATTGATCAGCAGGTGTTCCGTGCCGGGGATGCGCAGCGTGACGTGGTTGTAGATCAGGTCGGTCATGCCGTACCGGTCCATGAGCCGGTAGCAGGCGGCCAGCCGCACGCGCGCGGCCCACTCGGCCTCGCCGACGTGGGCCCGCACCGCTTCGCGCGGCACGGAAATCTCGTTGGTCATGTGCACGTCTTACTCCACGCGGATATTGCGCGCCTTGACGACCTTGCTCCAGCGCGCGGTTTCTGTATCGAAATACCGGTTGAGCTGCGCCGGGGTCATGATTTCCGGCTCCATGCCGTAGTCGGCGATCTGCTTGCGCACCTGCGGCTCCATCAACACTTCGCCGACTGCATGTGCCAGTTTGTCGATCACGCCCTGTGGCGTCCTGGCGGGCGTGACGATGGCGAGCCAGGAGTTGGCGACCACGTCCGGGTAGCCCGACTCGGCAAGCGTGGGCACGTTCGGCATGGCGGGCATGCGCCTGGCGCCCGTGAACGCGATGGCGCGCAGCTTGCCTGCCTTGATATAGGGGGCAAACAACTGGAGCGTGTCGATCATGATCTCGAGCCGGCCGCCCAGCAGGTCTGGCATAACGGCTGCGGCGCCCTTGTACGGGACGTGGTCCAGCTGGATGCCGGCATGCATGGAGAACAGTTCCCCCACCAGGTTCGCGCCCGAGCCCACGCCCGAACTGCCATAGCGCAGGCGGTCCGGATGGGCCTTGCCCCAGGCGATGAGGTCGGCAACCGAGTGGATCGGCAGATCGGCGTTCACCACCAGCAGTAGCGGCACCTGGGCCATCATCGCCACCCCGGTCAGGTCCTTGAGGGGGTCATAGGGCAGCTTGCTGTAGAGCAGCGGATTGGCGATGTGCGCCGGCGCCGTGGTGAGCAGCGTGTAACCGTCCGGTTCGGACCTGGCGACGTAGCTGGTGCCGATCTGCACATTGCTGCCGGGCTTGTTCTCGATATAGAAACTCGCGCCAAGCCGGCTGGCCAGCCTGGTGCTGACCAGCCGCGACACGGCATCGATCGGCCCGCCTGGTACGGAAGGTACCACTACCTTGACCGGCCGTGCCGGATAGGCCGGCTCCGCGGCGTGCGCCACATGGATGCCGCACGCGGCAATGGCCATGGCGGCCAGGCACCTGCGCCGGCGCCTGAATTGGTTGAGTGCGTTCATTGCTTGTCTCCCTGCTGTAATAGGTCTTCTGGTCTGCAATCCCGCCCGGGGCGGCGCGAGCCCGCGCACGGGCCCTGCTTTCGCCTGCGGCTTTCAGTCAAGCAGCGCAACCTGCACGTCGCGCGGACCCTCGTAGGGATTGCGGCCATGCCATACCTGCAGGTTGTCCAGGATCATCACGTCACCATTACGCCAGGGCCAGCTGTAGGTCACCTTGTCGCACAGCGTGTTGATGTGCTCGACTTCCGCGGGGTCCAGGCGCTGTGCGTTGCCGAGGAACATCCCGGTCGGATACTTGTGGTTCTTGCGGATCTCTGTGCTCAGCACCAGCGTGGCCGTATGCGCCCGGTGCAGTCCCGAGCGGTACAGCTTCTTGCCCGTCACCGGATGGTGCACGAACGGCTCAAGCGTGGTGAACACCGTCAGCGAGCCGTCGTCATGCCACAGCGGCTCGAGGCCGCGCGCCGCGCACAGCGTCTCCACCTCTGCCGGATCGTCGGTATGGAAGGCATGGTTCCAGCCGTGCCGGTCCATGTCGGCATACGACGCATCGACCGCCTCCGACTTCGGCCCGTAGTTCATCGCCGCGCGGATGCCAAGCGCGGCGATCTTGGCCGCGAGCGCGGGCGCCATGTCGTCGGCCAGCCTGCGCGCGTCGGCGATGGTGGTCTCTCCGCCCACGGGCGCTGTCAGCCGCGAGAAAAACGCGATGCGCTTCGGATAGTGGCGCCGGTACGCCATTTCCGAATGCACCCCCAGCCCGGCGCTGGCTTCCAGCCGGGTCGCCTCCATCACGTGGCCGCTGATCTTCGTGCGCGGGGCGCGTCCGCCCACGTAGCCGTCGTCGAACTGTGGATACTGCTCAATGATGTCCGCGAAATCCGCGGTCTCGGGCGTCGGGAAGCCTCGCAACACGATGCCGCCGTGCCGGGTGATGAGCTGCTCCAGCACCGGCTTGACGCGCCGCGTCCAGGCGCGGAAGCGCGCGCGGTCCAGCAGCTCAGCGCCTTTGGGCTCGATGAAGAGCGGCGGCCGCCCGGGCGCAAGCTCATGGCACTGCACGTCCTTGCCAAGTGCATGGATGAGGGCGGGGTCGAGGGATCCGGTGTTCGTGTTCATGGTTGTCTCCTGATTGTCGTAGCCAGCGGCGCCATTCGCCGCCGCGCGTATCCATGCGGACTGGAGGACAACTCTAGCCAGTATGGGACGCCTCGGTGATTCCCCGCCTGTGCCTGGTGATTCCATTCGGGCATACTGCTCCGGACGTTCCAGCTACCAGCCCAAAACACCATGCGAATCGACGACCTGCGGGTGTTCCTGCTTGTGGCCCAACACGGAAGCCTGCACCGCGCCACGCGGCACCTAGGCCTGACGCAGCCGGCGATGTCAAAGGCGCTGGCGCGGCTGGAGGCCGACGCCGGCATGCGCCTGTTCGACCGCAGCTCGCGCGGCGTGACGCTGACCCCGACCGGACAGCTTCTGCTCGAGCACGCGCGCAGCGTGGTATTGGCGACCAACGAGCTCGAAGGCGCAATCGAAGCCCAGCGCACGGCACGGTCCGGAAAGCTCAGGCTGGCTGCAACGCCCTATCTGCTGTCCACGCTGCTGACCCCGGTGGTTGCCCGCTTTCTCGACACGCGCCCGCTGGCAACGTTCTCGGTGGAAACACGCCTGACTGCAGGTTCGATCGTGGCGCTGCAGTCAGGGGAAGCAGACCTGGCATGCGGCGGAATGACCGCCGATGTGCCGCACGATATCGCCCATACCCGGCTACGGCCACTCAGTCTCAAGATCGTTGCGCGGGCTGACCATCCTCGGCTCAGCGCGCTCAAGACACCGGCAGACCTGGCGCTGGAGCGCTGGGCGCTGCCGCAAGCCTCGTCCAGCCTGTACCAGGTGCTGGCCGACCAGTTTGCCGAGCGCGGTCTGCCGCCGCCGCGCATCGCCGTGGAATGGACCGGGTCGGGGATTGCCATCGCCGAACTGCTGCGAAATACCGATCTGCTCGGCCTCGTGCCGCAGCGCACCCTGACGCAGCCTGAAGGCCGCGGGCTGTGCGTGATCGGCGGCGAGGATGTCTTGCGCCAGCTCGAAGTGGCCGTGTTCTGGCGGGCGGATGGCTATCTCTCCCCGCTGTGCCTGGAGTTCCGCGAGGCGCTGGTCGCCTTCTGCAAGGAAGACGAAACGGCTGGCGGCGCGCCCGAGCGCGCGTCGGTGTGCTGAGGGCTGGTGGTGTAGCGGAATCGCGTTGAACCAAAGAAAAAGCCGGCGCCCCCCCGACGCCGACCTTCTTCACGCACTACCCCATCAGACAAACGCCGAAATCCCTGTCAGCCTGCGCGAGATGAACAGCCGCTGGATTTCCGTGGTGCCGTCGGGAATCGGGATGATGATGGCTTCACGCAGATAGCGCTCGACGTTGAACTCCTTGGTGATGCCGTTGCCGCCATGCAGCTGGACCGCATCCCGGCACACCTGGACCGCGGCTTCGGTGGCGAAGGCCTTGGCCATGGATGCTTCGAGGTCGCAACGCACGCCGGCGTCCATCATGCCGAAGACCCGCATGCACATCAGGCGAGCCGCGTCGAGCATCATCGCCATGTCGGCGATCTTGGCCGCAATCAGCTGGTGGCTGGCGATGACCTTGCCGAACTGCTTGCGCTCCTTGGCATAGGCAATCGACTCTTCCAGCGCTGCCCGCATGATGCCGACCGACAGCATGCCGACGTGGCCGCGGGCGTGCTCGAACATCTTCATGGTGTTCTTCAGGCCCGCGCCTTCGTCATCGATCAGGTTGCTGGCCGGCACGCGCGCATCGGTGATGAAGATCTGCGCGGTCGATTGCGAGTTCAGCCCGATCTTCTGGATATTGCGGGCCTCGTAGCCGTGCGCTTCGCGATCGATCAGGATGTGCGACAGGCCGTTCTCGCCGCGCACGGTGCAGATCAGGAAGTCAGAGTAAAAACCGTTGGTGATCCAGGTCTTCTCGCCGTTGATGATGAAATGGTCGCCGTCGCGCACCGCGCGGGTCTTGATCTCGGCCACGTTGGAGCCGACGTCCGGCTCGCTGATGCCCGCGCAGCCGAACAGCTTGCCGGCCAGGATGCCTGGCAGGTAGCGGTCGCGGATCTCGGGCTTCGCCGACAGCAGGCGGCGCGCGATGCCGTTGTTGATCATCACCGTCAGCGCGATATCGCAGGAGCAGGCCACCAGCTCCTCGAACAGCATGCAGTGGGTGGTGAACGACAAGCCCATGCCGCCATGCTCGACGGGAAGCGTGCAGCCGGGCAAGCCGAACTGCGCGATCTTCTGCGTCAGTTCGCGCATGATCTCCTTGGGGATGAAGCGGTCGCGGTACTCCTTGACCACGGGCCGGATCTCGGCCTGCAGGAACTTGCGGAAGCTCTCGACCGCCAGGGTCTGGTCTTCGGTGGGAAGTTGGTAGGTCATATCGGTGCTCGTTGCGGATGTCGGGGACGGGCTCAATAGCCCTTGAACTGGGGCTCGCGCTTCTCAGCGAAGGCACGCAGGCCTTCCTGGATGTCGTACGAGCGTTTGTGGTCGCGCAGTTCCAGCACCTCATGGCGCAGCGCGTCGGCGGTGGTCTTGTCGGTTGCCTGAGACACCACGCGCTTCATGCGCGCCAGCACCAGCGGGCTCTTGCCGGCGAGCTTGTCGCCCAGGGCCTGGGCGCGATCGCTCAATTCCGCATCGGCGATGACTTCATTGACCAGCCCATAGCCCTTCATCTCCGCCGCGCTCAGTGAGTCGCCGGTGAACAGCAGGTAGCGGGCCACGTTGTCGGGCACCTTGCGCGGCAGGATGGCGGCGCCGCCACCGCCAGGGAAGACGCCGTAGTTCGAGTGCGCGTCGCCCAGGCGGGCGCTTTCGGCGGCCAGCACGATATCGCAGGCCAGCACCACTTCCAGGCCGCCGGCCAGTGCCAGGCCATTGACCGCGGCGATCACGGGCTTGGGGAACGAACGCAGCGTGTCGAAGAACTCGACGATGATGTCGAGCGAGTCCCTTTCACCGGGGAGCGGCGCTGCGGCGCCCTGCTTCAGGTCCGCGCCGGCGCAGAAGGCGCGCCCGGTGCCGGTCACCACCACCACGCGCACGGCGGCATCGTCGCGCCACGCCTTCAGCTCGATGGTCATGCCCTCGACCATGGCGCGGGTCAGGCTGTTGAGCTTGTCGGGGCGATTCAGGGTCAGCCAGCCGACCGAGCCGACCAGGGCTTGCGAAACACTCATCTGTCTCTCCAGGTAATAGATTGGAACGGACATCCGTCCTGATGTCTTGGCAGGATCAATCTATTCGCCCGTCACGCTCCCGGCACTACTCATTTCGGGGTGGGCGAAGTGGCCGCGCGGCGCGAAACCCAGGTTTTCCCGGCAATTCCACACGCATGCTGGTCACGGAGAGTTGCACGCAAAACGGAATTTATGTTCTACTGCCCCCGAAATCCGGGACCTGCGGCAAGCCAAGTGGAGTGCACAAATGCGAATTGCCCCTGACATTGTGCTCACGGCCGCGGAGCGGGCCGAGCTGGAGCAACTGCTGCAAGCCGGCCACGGCGAACGGCTTGCGCAGCGTGCGCGCATGGTGCTGCTCGCCGCCGACGGCTTGCAGAACAAGGACATCGCCGAGCAACTCGGCGTAGGCCGTGTGCAGGTGTCGCGCTGGCGCGAGCGGTATGCGCAACTGCGGCTTGCCGGCATCGAGGCCACCCTGCCGCGCGGTGCGCCCCCGGTGAAAGTGGATATCGAGCGGCTGGCGGCATTGACCGCGCAAAGCCGGCCGGATTCGCCCGCCCCGTGGAGCACGCGCAAACTGGCCGAGCAGCTTGGGGTGAGCGCGGCCAGCATCTCCCGGCACCTGCGCGCGGCCGGCGTCACGCTGCCTGCCGCGCAAGCGCACGGCGCAGCGGCCGATCTCGGTTTGGGCGGTCAGCAGCCGGAGATCATGGGCCTGTATATGTCCCCCGCAGAACATGCGCTGGTGCTAAGTGTCGATGCCGGGGCCGCGCCCGTTTCCGGCGCGGCAGACCATAGCGTGGCGGCGCAAGACGGCAGGCAGCCCGGCGTCACGCGGCTGCTGGCTACACTCCGGGAAATGCAGGGGAGCGTACAGGCCCTGCCGGACGCGCAGCAGCGCGGCACCGAATGGCTTGCGTTTCTGCGCAGGATCGAGCGCAGCGCACCGCCGGGCCGGACCCTCCACCTGGTCGCGGACAACTATCCGACCCATCACCAGGCCGCCGTGCAGAAATGGCTGGCACGGCATCCACGCATCCGTGCGCACTTCGCGCCGAGTCCGGCCGCATGGCTGCGCATGCTGCAGCGCTTTTTCCGCGCCACCGCAGCGGGGCCGCATCGACCCGGCGTCCCGGCCATGCTCGCTGCGATCGACGCCCACCCGCCGCGCGCCGACGGCAAGCCTTTCACCTGGGTGGCCACCTTGGAACGCAAGCCCGCGCACGGGACCACGCAAGTGTTAAGTTCCATCGACGATGCAACACAAGTACCCGACTCCAGAACAGAGGGAAGCACCGTCGCGCCGCCGCCGCTGGCCGCCGCCGACTTGCCGGCGGGCAGCGCGGTGGAGTCGGTGGCCAGCACCAAGGTCATGCCCCCGCGCACCGCGCGCAACCTGATTCCGCGCGAAGCGCTGATGGCACGCCTGCAGGATGCGCGGCGCCAGCGCTGCATGGTGGTGCAGGGGCAGGCCGGCAGCGGCAAGACCAGCACCCTGCTGGCCTGGCGCAGGTCGCTGCTGTCACTCGACTATGACGTCACCTGGCTCACGCTCGCGCCGGAAGACAACGAGCCCACCCGCTTCTTTGACTGCCTGTTGGCAAGCATCGGCGAGGTCGATCCCGCCATCGTGCGAGAAGCTGCCCTGCTGATCGGCCGCGACAGCGACGATGCCGCCATCGAGCACTGGGTGATCAGCCTGGTGCAGGGGCTGGCCGCACGCCGGCGCGAGATCGTGGTGATGCTCGACGACCTGCATCACATTGACGACCCCCGCATCTACCAGGCGCTGCAGTGGCTGCTGGACTACGCTCCCGGGCATGTGCACCTGGCGCTCAGCTCGCGCAGCGCGCTGCCGCTATCGCTGGAACGGCTGCGCTCGCAAGGGAGGCTGACCGAGATCGACATGCGCGACCTGCGCTTCACCGCCGACGAATCGGAGCGGTTCCTGTGCGACCGCCTGGGCGTCATCGACAAGCGCGACGCCGCCGCCCTGCATGCACTGACCGACGGCTGGGTAGCCGGGCTGCAATTGTTCGCGGTCGACATGCGGACGCGGGAGGGCGGCACCTACCCGCTGGTGCAGGTGCGCGATGCGCGCACTTTCGCCAGCTATTTCGAACAGGAAGTGCTGGTGCGGCTGGAACCTGACGACCTGGACATGCTGACCCGCATGGCCGCCTGCAACCGCATCTGCGCCTCGCTGTGCGCGAGCGTGCTGGGCAGGCCGCAAGACGCGCCGCAGATGGCAGCCCGCCTGGCGCAGCTGGAGCACGACAATCTCTTCCTCACGCAGATCGGCAGCCATGACCGCGAGACCTGGTATCGCCTGCACCCGCTGCTGCGCGAGGTATTGCTGGCCCGCGTGGCAGGCTGGCCGGAAGCCGCGCAGCGCGCACTCCATGCCGATGCCTGGAACTGGTTCGGCGAGCGCGGCCATATCGACGATGCCGTGCACCACGCGGTGCTGGCCGGCGACGCCGGGGCGGCAGCCGGCATGGTGGAACACTGCGCCTACGAGCTGTTGTCGGGCGGGGAACTCGGCCAACTGGCCAGCCTGCTGCGCCGGCTGCCGGCTGAACAGGTCCAGTCGCGCTTCGGCCTGCTGGTTGCGTCCGCCTACCTGCAGCTCTACACCAGGAAGTTCGACGCGCTCAAGGAAAGCCTGGCCCGGATGGCCTCGCAGCAGGACCGGCTCGACGCCGGGCAGCGCTACGCCATCTCCCTGCTGCGATGCGGCCTGGCGTTGCAACAGGACGATACCGATACGGTCTATGCGCTGCTCGACGCCGTCAGCGCCATCCCCCCGGACGCGACCGACTTTGCCTGGACTGGCCGCAGCAACGTGCTGTCGTGGGCCTACGTCTCTCGGGGCCAGTACGACCGCGCGCGAGCGGTCCTGGACGAGACCGGCGAGCGCCCCGCGGCGCCGCGCAGCCGCCTGCTTGGCCGCTGCATCAGCGCCATGAGCCTGGCCCTGGAGGGCCACATCGCGCAGGCCGAGAGGACCGTGCGCGAGGTACTGCACGAAGCCGACCAGTGCGGCCCGGCCTATGTCGGCGTGTCGTGCATGGCCACCGGGCTGCTGGCGGATACGCTGTACGAGCAAAACGACCTGGAGGGCGCGCTCCGGCTGGTGGAGCCACGCATCGACGTTCTGGAACGGGTCTCGCTGCCCGACACCGTGCTGAGGGCACTGCTGGTGCTGTCGGAGTCGCAGTGGCTGACTGGCCGGCGCGCCGAGGCAGACGCCTGCCTCGCCCGGCTCGCCCGCTACGCCGACCGCTTCGGGCTGGACCGGCTTCGGGTCACTGCACTGGAATTACGCATGCGGCGCCACCTCGACGCGGGCGAGATGGAGCAAGCGGGCAGCGTACTGCAGCGTATTGATGCACTGGCCAGCGCCCATGCCGGCTCCAGGGCCGGTAAGGCGCTGAGGATCGCCTATGGCGCGGAGCGCGCCCGCATTGCGATGGGTCTCTACGTCCACGATTTCGCTGGCGCCGTGCCCCGTATCGCGGGCTATATCGAAGCGTGCCAGGAACGGGGCCAGCAGGTCCGGCTGGCCGCGCTGTGGCTGCAACTGGCGCTCGCGCAGCAGCAGCTCGGGAATGCTCAGGCGGCGCTGCAGCACTTCCGTCAGGGGCTGCAGATCGGGCATCGGCTGGGTCTGGTGCGCACCCTGCTCGATGTGTCCGCGGACTTGCCGCGCGCGCTGGGGTCGCTGCTCGAGACCCACACGCTCGATCCCGTGCTGAAGTTCTACGTGCAGCGCTTGCTGTCCGCCGCCGCGGCCACGGCCACGCAGTACCAGAGCGAGGCCCGCCAGGGTATGCCAGCCGCTTCCGCCGACGCGCTCAGCGAGCGCGAGCGCGAGGTCCTGAACCTGGCCGCGCAGGCGATGCCGAACAAGAAAATCGCCTTGGTACTGAACCTGTCGCCGGAAACGGTGAAGTGGCACCTGAAGAACATCTACGCCAAGCTCGGCGTGAGTGGCCGAGGCGGCGCCGCCGCACGCCTGCGCGAGTTCGCCTCCGGACAGCCGGCCGCCCGGCGCCCCTGACCGTCAACAGGCGGCTTCCGCCCCCAGTTCACCCCCGCTCGCCCGGGCGCCGGCTGCACACGGCAAGCGGGCCATGGCACGTGGCATGCGCCTGGCCGCGCACAAGCGGCACAGCGTGCCATTTCATGCGAAACACCCGAGCACCCCGCCAGCCGCTCCTCTGGCACCGCCCCCCCAGGCCGGGGAGTGCCCTCCCCCCCTCGCAGGTCAATCATTCAGCAAGACGAAAGCAAGGCGATACCGGTGCACGCGCCGTTCCTGCAAGGAACCGCAGCCGGCATCGGCGCGGCGCGAACCGCTGCCCCACGCATCACCATCAAGCAACGAAGACAGGAGACCTGCATGACCACTTTCACCGCTCCCGCCAGGCGCCGCATGGCGGTATTTGGCACGCTGCTGGCCATGGCCTGGCCGGCCGCCGCACAGAACTACCCCGAGCGGATGGTGCGGATGGTTTCAGTGTCGAGCGCCGGCACCGGTGCCGACAGCTACACGCGCCTGCTGGCGAAGTACCTGGGCGAGAAGCTGGGACAGAGCTTCGTGGTGGACAACCGGCCCGGCGCCAACATGATGATGGCCGGCGAGTACGTGGCCAAGGCAGCGCCGGATGGCTACACGCTGCTGCTGGCGACCTCCGGCACGATGGCCGCCAACCCCAATCTGTTCAAGCACCTGCCCTACGATCCGCGCAAGGACTTCACGCCGATCGCACGCTTGTCGATGCTGCCGGTCGCCATCGTGGTGCCGGCCACCTCGCCGTACCACAGCGTGTCCGAGCTGGTGGCCGGCGCGCGCGCCAGGCCCGGCAAGCTGAACTACGGCACCGCCAGCGCGCCCTCCCAGGTTGCCGTGGCAGCCTTCAACGAGGCCGCCGGCATCAAGGCCGTCAACGTGCCGTACAAGGGCATGGCCAACATGATCACCGACCTGATCGGCGGCACCATGGACTACGGCCTCACCGACGTCGCCTCAGCGGTGCCGCAGGTCCAGGGCCGCAAGCTGCGTGCCCTCGCGGTAATGAGCCCAAGCCGCATGGCCCTGCTGCCCGATGTGCCCACCCTGGCCGAAGCCGGCGTGCCCGGGGTCCAGGTCACCAGCTGGACCGGCCTGTTCGCCCCGGCTGGCACGCCGCAGCCAATCATCGACAAGCTCGCGCGGCTGAGCCTTGAATTCGTCAATTCGCCGGAGGCCCGGGCCCACTACGCCGAGCGCGGCAGCCTGGCATTCCCCGCCACCGGTCCCGAGCTCAGCAAGATCATCGTCGAGGACCAGAAGATGTGGAAGCGGCTCATCAACATCGCCGGCATCCAGCCGGAGTGAGCGCAGCTCCGAACCCTTCCCACTGGCAAGCGATATGGCCACCCTCTGCCGCCCCCACGACGCCTCCGGCACTGCTGCCGCACCCGGGTCGCCGGACAGCCACCTGTTCAGCCACCTCGAAGCGCGCGCGCTGCACGATCACGACAAATACGCGATCGTGTATCGCGGCCAGCGCGTCGGCTATGGTGAACTGCACCGTGCCGCCCTGTGCCTCGCGGGCTATCTCCAGCAGCATTTTGAAGTGCGGCGCGGCGACCGGGTCCTGCTGGCCATGCCCGCGTGCCCGCAGTTCGCCATGGCCTGGTATGGGGTGCTGCGTTGCGACGCCGTCGTGGTGATGGTAGACCCGGACACCTCGAGCGCGGCGCTCGCCCGCTGTGCGCGCAGCACCGGCGCTCGGGTCGCCATTGTCGCGGCCGGCTTGCAGGAGGTCATTACGCCCCTGCTCGCCGACGCAAGCCTGCGGGGATGCCTGGTTGCTGCTTGCCCGGATACCGCCGATGCCACCGCGCCAGCCCAGGCCGCCGTGCGCCCCGCCGGCATGCACGGCTTGCCGGATGCGCTGGCAGCGGGCATCGGGCCGGTTCCGATGCAGGCATGCGGACCGGACCCCGCCGTCATGGCCTGCATGCTGGACGGCCCCGGCCAGCCCCGCGTCGCAACCCTGAGTCATCGTGCCTTCGCCGTCATGACCAGTCATGCGTCGCAGGCGCGCGGGAGAGAGGGCCCGGCCGCTCCCTGGCCGGCTGACGCGAGCCCGATGGCCCTGCTGAACCAGGCGGTCATGCGCGGCGACACGCTCGAACTGCCGGCTGCAAGCCGACCCTGATCCCAGGCAACCACGAACCACCATCAGCCGTCGTGACGGCACCGACAACATGAGCAAAACGATGACACCGTACGGAATCACCGGATACGGGGGCTATGTCCCGCGCCTGCGTATGCAGCGCGCCGCCATTGCCGCCGCACACCGCTGGATGGCGCCGGCCAATATGGCCATGGCAAAAGGCCATCGCGCCTTCTGCAGCTGGGACGAGGACAGCGTGACCATGGCCGTGGAAGCGGCGCGCGATGCGCTGGACAGCCGCCCGCGCCAGGACATCACCGCGCTCGCGCTGGCCACCACGCGGCCGGCTTTCAGCGACCTGCAGAGCGCCAGCATCGTGGCAGGCGCGCTTGACCTGCCGGCGAATGTGCGCACGCTGGATGTCGGCCAGTCGCAGCGCGCCGGCGTGGCCGGACTGCTGGCGCAATTGCGCGCCGCGGACGGCGAGGCACTGTTCATCGCCAGCGACCACCCTGCCGGCAAGCCCGCCAGCACGCAGGAACTAACCTATGGCGCCGGCGCGGCCGCGTTCACGCTGGGCAGCGAGGACATCGTCGCCAGCCTGGTCGGCAGTGCCAGCTGCGCCAACCTGTTCGTGGACCACTTCCGCGCCGCGGACGGCAAGTACGACTACTACTGGGAAGAGCGCTGGATCCGCGACGAGGGCTACGGCAAGGTCGTGCCCGAAACCGTCAGGCAGGCGCTGGCACAGGCGAACGTGGAGCCCAGGGACGTCAGCCATTTCATCCTGGCATCGCCGCTGAAGGGCGCCGCCGCGATGGTGGCCAAGGGCTGCGGCTTCTCGCCCGAAGCGGTCGCCGCCCACCTGGACGAGCACTGCGGCTATGCCGGCACGGCGCATGGCTGCCTGATGCTGGCCGACGTGCTGGAGCGCGCGCAGCCCGGCCAGCTGATCGTGGTCGCCGGCTTCGGCCAGGGCTGCGACGTGCTGGTGCTGCGCACGACCGAAGCCATCACCGGCTTCCGGCCGCGCCGCGGCGTGGCCAGGGCCGTTGCCGAAGGCCAGGTCCACGATGCCTACCTACGCATGCTGTCGTACGGCAATGCCATCGAGCTCGAATGGGGCATGCGCGCCGAGAAGCCGCTCAAGACCGCCTTCACCGACCAGTACCGCTCTTCGCACCAGCTGGCCAGCTTCGTCGCGGGCACGTGCTGCCAGTGCGGCACCGTGCAGTTCCCCCAGCTTTCCTACTGCGTCAAGGCGGGCTGCAACGCGCCGGCGTCGGGATTCCGGCGCACTCACCTGTACGACGTGCCCGCCAGGGTCCTGACCAGCACGGCGGACTGGCTGTCCTACCACCCGTCGCCGCCGCTCTACGTTGGCTTCGTGCAGTTCGACAACGACGCACGCGTGCTGATGGAGATCGTGGACGTCGGCCAGCAGGGCCTGGGGGTCGGCACGCCGCTGCAGATGGTGTTCCGCATCAAGGACGTCGACCGCGCGCGCAACTATCCGCGCTACTTCTGGAAAGCCACGCCGGTGGCGGCATAAGGGAACTCACAGTCATGGCAAACGGTATCAAGGACAAGGTCGCCATCATCGGCATGGGCTGCTCGCGCTTTGGCGAGCGCTGGGACGTGGGCACCCATGAATTGCTGGCCGAGGCATTCGACGAAGCACTGGTCGATGCCGGCATCGGGCGCAAGGAGATCGGCGCGGCGTGGTTCGGCTCGTGCCTGGACGCGGTCAACATCGGCAATTCCGCCATCCCCGCTTCACTGGCGCTGCGGCTCGACGGCATCCCGGTCAGCCGCACCGAGAACATGTGCGCCACTGGCACCGAGGCGCTGCGCGGCGCGGCCTATGCAGTGGCGTCGGGCGCGGTCGATATCGCGCTGGCGATCGGCGCCGAGAAGCTCAAGGACACCGGCTACGGCGGCCTGCCGTTTTCGTACAAGGGCACCATGAACGACCTGTGGCTGCCGCTGGGATCGGCGCCCGCAGGCTTCGCGCAGCTGGCCGACGGCTATCGCACGCGCCACGGCATCTCGAAGGAAGACCTCAAGCGCGCGCTGGCGCGAGTGTCCTGGAAGAGCCACCAGAACGGCGCGCTCAGCCCCAAGGCGCACCTGCGCAAGCCGGTGTCGATGGAGCAGATCCTGGCCGCGCCGATGATCGCCGACCCGCTTGGCCTGTACGACTGCTGCGGCGTCAGCGACGGCGCCGCGGCGGCCATCGTCACCACGCCGGAGATCGCCCGCGCACTCGGCCGCAAAGACATGGTCACGATCAAGGCGATCCAGCTCAGCGTCAGCTCGGGCATCGAATCGACCACCAACGCCTGGGACGGCAGCCACGTGCGCAATACCCGCATGGCCACCCAGCGCGCCTACGCCGAGGCCGGCATCACCGACCCGCGCCAGCAGCTGTCGCTGATCGAGGTGCACGACTGCTTCTCGATCACCGAGCTGGTGACCATGGAAGACCTGTTTATCTCGGAGCCCGGCCGCGCCGTGCACGACGTGCTCGACGGCTTCTACGACCGCGACGGCCATGGCGTGCCATGCCAGGTCGATGGCGGCCTGAAGTGCTTCGGCCATCCGATCGCGGCTTCCGGCCTGCGCATGGCCTACGAGATCTACAACCAGCTGCAGGGCCGTGCCGGCGAGCGCCAGCTTGCCAGTCCCACCATCGGCCTCACGCACAACCTTGGCGGCGTGCCCTACCAGGGCATCGCGGCCGTGAGCATCCTGGGCCTGAGCCACTGACGCCGGCCAGTCCAATTTCATTCGTTGCGAAGGAGAGTTTCAACCATGAGTCTGCTTGAAGGGAAAGTCATCATCGTCACCGGCGCCGGTGCCGGCGTGGGCCGCGGCATTGCACTGGAAGCGGCACGCCAGGGCGCGCGCGTGATCGTCAACGATCTCGGCGTCAATATGGACGGAAGCGGCGGCAGCGCCGGCCCCGCCCAGGAAACCGTCGACCTGATCAAGGCGGCCGGCGGCGACGCCAGCGCCAATACCGACAGCGTGGCCGAGTGGGGTTCGGCGCAGAAGATCGCCCAGCAGGCACTGGACCTGTACGGGCGCATCGACGGCGTGGTCAACAACGCCGGCAACCTGCGCGACGTCATCTTCCACAAGATGAGCGAGGAAGAATTCGACGCGGTGGTGCGCGTGCACCTGAAGGGCAGCTGGAACGTGTCGCGTGCCGTGGCGCCGCATTTCAAGGCGCAGGAAGGCGGGGCCTTCGTGCACATGACCTCGACCTCCGGGCTGATCGGCAACTTCGGCCAGGCCAACTACGCCGCCGCCAAGCTGGGCATCGTCGGCCTGTCCAAGTCCATCGCGGTGGACATGCAGAAGTTCAACGTGCGCTCGAACTGCATCGCGCCGTTCGCCTTCACGCGCATGGTCGGCAGCATCCCGACCAACACCCCGGAAGCCGCCGAGCGCATGAAGATCAACATGACGCTGGAGGCCGGCAAGATCGCGCCGTTCACGCTGGCGCTGCTGAGCGACCAGGGCCGCCAGGTCACCGGCCAGGTGTTCGGCGTGCGCAACAATGAGATCTACCTGTTCTCGCAGCCGCGCCCGATCCGCACCGCGCATGCCAGCGAAGGCTGGACCGTGCAGTCGTGCATCGAGCGCGCCATCCCCATGCTGAAGGGTTCGTTTTACCCGCTCGAACTGTCGCGCGACGTGTTCCCGTGGGATCCGGTCTGATCCTTTAAGCCGCCCGCCGCAGCACGGGCAACCCGCGCTGCGGCAATTTCCAGTCTTGCCGCGATCCGGGGCCGCACGCAAGCGTCCGCCCGCCACGATCCATCAAAAAATAGAAACGGAGACATCCATGAAGCTGGTCAAACGATTCCGGTCTGCCCGCCTTGCGCTGGTCGCTGCCAGCGCCGCGCTGGCAGGTACCGCCAACGCGCAGTCCGTGACGCTGTATGGCCTGATCGACACCAACCTCGAGTACGTCAACAACCAGTCGCGCACCGGTCCCACGGTGCCGCCGGGGCCGGCGGAGAACCGCTTCGCCATGCTGACGGGTGGCATTGGCGGCTCGCGCTGGGGCCTGCGCGGCGTTGAGGACCTGGGCAACGGGCTCAAGGGCGTGTTCGTGCTGGAAAGCGGCTTCAGTTCGGATGACGGCAAGATGGCCAACAGCGGCCGGCTGTTCGGGCGCCAGGCATTCGTTGGCTTTGACAGCCCCTACGGCAAGCTGACCTTCGGACGCCAGTACACCTCGATCTTCGATGTGCTGGCCAACTTCCAGGCTGGCTTCTACCAGCCGCAGTACGAGCCGGTGGTGGCGTACCTGGGGCGCTACTACCGCGAAGACAACGTGGTCAAGTACGGCGCAAAGTTTGGCCCGGTCGAGCTCGCCGCACACTGGTCGTTCGGGGTCGATACAGCTTCGCCCGCCACCGCGGGCGAGGTGCCGGGCAGCTTCCGCTCGGGCGCTGCCTACGGCGGCGCGGCCAGCTACACGTCCGGGCCCTTCGGCATCGGCGTGGCCTACGACGAGGTCGACGCCCCCACCACCGCCGGCGGTCCCCCGGGCAAGGCCAGGCGTGCCGCCGTCGCGGGCAAGTATGCCGCCGGTGATTTACGCCTGGTGGCCGGCTACCGCTGGGGCCGCAGCCAGAACCCGGCGGATGTCGAGATCCTGCGCGACAACTACTACTGGGTCGGCGGCACCTACTCCTTCACGCCTCAGCTCGAATCCACGCTGGCCTACTACTACGACGACGTGCGGCAGGTGGCCAACCCGGTCAACGGCACCTTGCTCGGCAACATCAAGAACCCCTGGCAGGTGATGTTCACGACCAAGTACTTCTTCAGCAAGCGCACGAGCCTGTATCTCTCCACCGCTTACTCGAAGAACGCCGGCCTGAACTTCGACACCTCGGTGGGCGGCCTGGGCACCGGCTACTACCTCGGCGCTGGCAAGAACAGCCAGTTTGCGGTGACCCTGGGCATGCGGCACAGCTTCTGACGAACCCGAATCCATTAGCGGAGAAGTAAATTGAACAAGACTTGTGCAATCGTCGGCGTCGGCATGACCCGCTTCGGCAAGTTCCCTGACCAGACCGTACGGATGCTGGCGGAGACCGCGGTCAAGGCCGCGCTGGACGATGCCGGCCTGCAGCCGCAGGACGTCGACCAGGTGTATTTCGGCAACGCCGTGGCTGGCCTCATCACCGGCCAGGAAATGATCCGCGGGCAGGCGGCGCTGCGTTTCACCGGCCTGATGGGCAAGCCGGTATTCAACGTGGAAAACGCCTGCGCGACCGGCAGCACCGCCTTCCACCTCGCCTGGAATGCGGTGCGCAGTGGCCAGGCGCAGGTGGCGCTGGTGGTGGGCGCCGAACGGATGACACATGAGGACAAGCGCGTTTCCTTTGGCGCGCTGGCCAGGGCGGTCGATCTCGAGGAACCGCAGCAGGCCCACGTGGGCTCGGGCAGCGGCTCGATCTTCATGGACATCTACGCCGCCAAGACCCGCAAGTACATGGCCGAAACCGGCGCCACGGCGGCGGACATCGCGCAGATCGTGGTCAAGAGCCGCAAGGCCGCCTCGCTGAACCCGTACGCCCAGTTCCGGACCGAAACCACGGTGGAAGAAGTGCTGGCCAGCCGCATGATCAGCGACCCGCTGACCCTGCAGATGTGCTCGTCGATCGGCGACGGTGCCTGCGCCGTGGTGCTGTGCTCGCCGGAATTCCTCAAGCGCATGACCGCCGCGCGCCCGGTCTGGGTGGGCGGCTCGGTGCTGGTTTCGGGCACGCCCGACGGCAGCCTCGCGCATTGCGCCATCCGGGCCTCGTATGGCGTGTACGAACAGGCCGGCGTCGATCCGCTGGACATCCATGTCGCCGAAGTGCACGACGCTTCCGCGCCGTCGGAACTGATGTACTACGAAAGCCTCGGCCTGTGCCGGCCTGGCGAAGGTCTCGGCATGTTGCGCAGCGGCGCCACCGGCCTGAACGGCAAGATCTCCGTCAATCCCAGCGGCGGCCTGCTGAGCAAGGGCCATCCGATCGGCGCCACCGGGGTCGCACAACTGGTCGAGCTGGCCCAGCAGCTGCGTGGCGAGGCCGGCCCGCGCCAGCGCGAGAACGCCACGCTCGCGCTCGCCGAGAACGGCGGCGGCCAGGTTGGCGTGGACGGCGCAGCCGCCGTCGCCACCATCCTGCACGTTTGAGTCAGGCAACGAGCCGCGCAGGCGCGCGGCGCGCGACGGCGCGGGCAGAGATGCGCCGTCGCGATGGATTTCAGATGAGAAGGAAGCGAAATGGACTTTCAACCCGATCCGGGGCTCGAGTCGTTCCGGCAGGAGGTGCGTGAATTCCTGCGCGATCACCTGCCCGCCGACCTGGTAACGCCCGTGCGCAGCGGCACCCGCTCACCCAACGCGGACCTGGTCCGCTGGCAACGCATCCTGAACCAGCGTGGCTGGGGCGCACCCTACTGGGCCAGGGAGCACGGCGGTACCGGCTGGTCGGTGCTGCAGCGGCTGGCGTTCGACGAGGAATGCATGGCCGCCGGGGCCCCGTCGCAGGACGGCGCGGCACAGAAGCTGATCGGGCCGGTGCTGAACGAATTCGCCACGCCGGCACAAAAGGCCGAGCACCTGCCGCCGATCTTCAATGCCGACCGCACCTGGTGCCAGGGATTCTCCGAACCGGGCTCCGGCTCGGACCTGGCCTCACTACGCACCAGCGCCGAGCGCGACGGCGACGACTACATCGTCAACGGCCAGAAAATCTGGACCAGCTACGCGCATCGCGCCGACTGGATCTTTCTGCTGGTGCGGACCAATACCGAGGTGAAGAAGCAGGCGGGCATCACCTTCCTGCTGGTGGACATGAAGACACCCGGCATCACGGTGCGCCCGATCCGCAGCATCGACGACCGCCACCACCTCAACGAGACCTTCTTCGACAGCGTGCGCGTACCGGTCGCCAATCGTATTGGCGAGGAAGGCGAAGGCTGGAAGATCACCAAGTTCTTGCTCAATAACGAGCACGCCTCGGCGGCCGACCTGCCGACGCTGCGGCGCTACCTGGCGCAGCTGCGGCAACTGGCGGTCAGCCAGCGCAGCGGCATGCGCACACTGGCCGAGCACCACGAGTTCGCGCTGCGACTGGCGCGCTTTGAAGCGGAAGCGGCGGCCATTGCCATGATGGTCCAGCGCGTCGCCACGCTGGAGCAGGACCACAGCCCGTCAGCGCATGCCATGGGCTCCATCCTCAAGGTGCGGGGCACCGAGCTGCAACAGCGGATGAGCGCCTTCGTGGTGGAGTCGCTGGGCGACTACGGCGCAGTGGCCTACCCCAGCCAGCAAGAGGAAGCCGCGGGTGCGGCGTTGCCGACGGAATGGCCCGGACGGGGGTTCGCCGCCGAGATGTTCTTCCGCCGTGCCTCGACCATCTATGGCGGCACCAGCGAGGTCCAGCGCGGAATCATCGCCAAGACGCTGTTCCAACTCTAAGAGCCGAGCGATCATGAACTTTAATTTGGATTCCGGGCAGCAGCTCCTGCAGGACAGCGTACGGCGCTTCGTCGAACGGAGCTACAGCTTTGACAGCCGTACCACCCAGCTCAAGAGCGGCTCCGGCGGTAACGAGCACTGGCGCACCTTCGCCAGCAACGGCTGGCTCGCGGCGGCCCTGCCGGAGGACCACGACGGCCTCGGCGGCACCCTCCTCGACACCGCGCTGATCTGCCACGAACTGGGACGCGGGCTGGTGGTCGAGCCCTATCTCGGCTGCGCCGTGCTGGCCGCCCAGACGCTGGTGGCGGCCGCCAGGCCCGCACAGCTGGCCCGGCTGGTGCCGCACCTGGCCGACGGCTCGCGCAGCTTCGCGCTGGCCTACAGCGAAGCGCAGTCGCGCGGCTTCCCCGAGCCCGTGGCGCTGCGTGCCGAGGCCTCGGTCGACGGCTATGCCCTGCACGGCACGAAGACGCTGGTGCTGGGCGGGACCGTGGCCGATACCTTTATCGTGTCGGCCACGCTGGTGCCGCAACCCGTCGGGCAGTCCTCCACCACCCTGTTCCTGGTGGATGCCGGCACCCCGGGCCTGACCGTACACCCATTGCGCCTGCATGACGGCAGCGCCGCCGCCGAACTTGTGTTCGATGGCGTCCAGGTCGGACCTGCCGCCGTGCTCGGCGAACCGGGCCAGGGCGCGGCGGCACTGCGGCATGGCCTGGAGCACGCCATCACGGCCCTGTGCGCGGAGCTGGTAGGAGTAATGGAGCGGGCCATCGAACTCACCGCGGAGTACCTGAAGATCCGCAAGCAGTTCGGCGTGCCGATCGGCAGCTTCCAGGCCTTGCAGCATCGCATGGCCGACATGGCGGCGGACCTGGAACTGTCGCGCTCGATGCTGTACGCCTTGCTCGCCTCCCTTGCCAACGACGACGAGGCTGCACGCGGGCACACGCTGTCGCAGGCCAAGGCATTGATCGGTCGCGCCGCGAAGGAAGTCTGCGGCCAGGCGATCCAGTTGCACGGCGGCATCGGCATGACCGAGGAATACGCCGTGGGCCACTACCTGAAGCGCGCTGTCGTCGCCGACGTCCTGTTCGGCAACAGCGACCGCCACGAAGCCGCTTGCGCGGCAACACTACAGGCGTCGCTGACGCCGGGGGAAGACTTGCCATGAAGACCTACGAAAAAATTGCCGACCTCGCCAGACATGTCGGCGAGTGCATCGGGATCAGCGACTGGTTCGCCATCGACCAGGCGCGTGTCAACCTGTTCGCGGATGTCACCGGCGATCACCAATGGATTCACGTCGATCCGGAACGCGCCAGGAGCGGCCCGTTCGGCGGCCCGATCGCACATGGGTTCCTGACGTTAAGCCTGTTGCCGGCGCTGACCGCGACCGCCTACAAGATTCTCGACGCCCGCACCGGCGTCAACTACGGGCTCGACAAGGTCCGCTTCCCCGCGCCCGTGCGGGTCGGCAGCCTGGTTCGCGCGCATTTCCGGCTGCTGTCGTGGGAGGCACTGGACCATGGCGGCGCACAGATGAAGGTCGAGATGACGGTCGAATGCCAGGGCCTGGACAAGCCGGTCTGCGTGGCGGAATCGATCATGCGCCGGCTGCCCTGATTCCCTGCGCGCGATCCGTCAACCTGCGCGTCGCCCTTGCCCTGCGGCTCTGCCACGGGCAAGGCGCGGCGCGAACCTACTTCTTTCGGGCAAGGCATACCCATGAGTCCATCCATTCCGGCTCCAGCCTGGAGAAAGCCGCTGCATCACCGCCATATCGCGACCTCCGGCTTTGCGCGCAACGATGGCCTGTTCGATATCGAAGGACAGTTGCAGGACATCAGCCCCGACGGCACCGACCTGATTTTCAGGACAGTGCCTGCCGGCACCCCGATCCATGACCTGCGCATCGTGCTGACGGTGGATCGGGAACTGGTCATCCGGGGCGCGCGCGCGCGCATCGAGAGCGGCCCGACCATCTATTGCCCTGAAATCGAGTCGGCCTATGCGGCGCTGAGCGGCATGCGCATCGGCCCCGGCTTCAAGCGCGAGGTCAAGGCACGGCTGGGCGGCGTGCAGGGCTGCACGCACCTGACGGAACTGGTCAGCGTGCTGGCCACCACCGCCATGCAGACCATCTTTGCACTGCTGCGCACCGAGCGCGGCAGCCGCCGGCCGGCCGACGAGCAAGGTCCGATGCCAAAGCCGACGCTGGTCAACAGCTGCCATACCCACCGCATCGACGGCGAAGCCGTCAAGGTGCTCTGGCCGGAACACCGGCGCGGCGCCGCGCGATAGCCGCCTGCGGGCCGCCCCGGCTGGGCACGGCCTAACCGCCGCGCCGGGCGCCTTGCCGCGAGCGCCTGGTGCGCTTGCCTTTCGCAGTCCTTCTGAACGTTGGAGAATCCGATGGCTTCACGCATGCTGTACACCCATGCCGACCTGCGGCGCATCTTCCATCCCCGCAGCATCGCGCTTGTCGGCGCGACGCCGAACGACCGCGCCTTCGCCGGCCGCGCCATGGCCAACCTGCGCGGCTTTTTCGGACGCACGCTGCTGGTCAACCCGAAGTACGAGCGCATCGGCGAGCAGGCCTGCTACCCCTCGCTCGCCAGCCTGCCTGAGACCCCCGACTGCGTCCTGATCGCCACGGCACGCGACACCGTGGAGCCGATCGTGCGCCAGTGCGGCGAGCTTGGCGTCGGTGGCGTGGTGGTGTTCGCCTCCGGCTATGCCGAGACCGGCAAGCCCGGGCACGTCGTGGAGCAGCTCAGCCTGATCCGGATTGCGCGCGAGAGCGGCGTGCGCCTGCTCGGACCGAACTGCATCGGCTACGCCAACTATGTCGACAACGCGATCGTCTCCTTTGCCGACCTGGCGCCGCGCACTACCCCATTGCCGGGGCATGCCATCGGCGTGGTCAGCCAGTCCGGGGCCCTCGCCTTTGCCATGCAGGAGGCAGTCCACCACGGCACGGCCTTCAGCCATGTGTTTTCCTGCGGCAACGCCGGTGATATCGACGTCGCGGACCAGATCTCCTATCTGGCCGGTGACCCCAACTGTGCCGCGGTCGCCTGCATCTTCGAGGGCCTGTCCGACGCCAGCCGCATCGTTGCCGCGGCGCAAGCCTGTGCCGAGGCGGGCAAGACGCTGGTGGTATTCAAGACCGCGCGCGGCAAGCTGGGCGCCGAGGCGGCCATGTCGCATACCGGTTCGCTGGCCGGTTCGGACCGCGCCTATGCCGCGGCGTTCCGGCAGGCCGGCGTGGTCCAGGTCGAAACGCTCGAGCAGCTGATCCCCACCACCGCCTTCTTTGCCAAGGCGCCGCGCCCCAGCGCCGCCGGCACCGCCATCGTGTCGATCTCGGGCGGGGCCGGCATCATCGCCGCCGACGAGGCCGAGCGCTTCCAGGTCGCCCTGCCCCAGCCCGCCGAGGCCACCCGCGCCGTGCTGGAGCGCTGCATCCCGGACTTCGGCGCCGCGCGCAACCCGTGCGACGTCACCGCAGAGGCCGCGAACAACTTCAACTCGTTCGTCGCGTGCGGCGAAGCCATGTTCAGCGACCCGGCCTACGCTGCCGTGGTGTTGCCGCTGCCCGTCACGGGCGCGCCCAACATCCAGCGCCTGCAGCTGTTCAACGACCTGGCCCAGAAGCACGGCAAGCTGGCCTGCGGCCTGTGGCTGTCCGAATGGCTGGAAGGCCCCAACGCCGCCATGGCCGAGAACCTGCCCCACCTGGCCCTGTTCCGCTCGGCATCGGACTGCTTTGCCGCGCTGGCCGCCTGGCATGCGCGCGAACAGTGGATGGCGGCGCGCAGCGTACCGCGCCCGCCCCGCCTGACGGACGAATCCGTGATCCGCGATGCGCGCCGCATGATCGAGGCCGCGCCGTCGCGGGTACTGACCGAGCGGCAATCCAAGGATGTGCTCGCCCTCTATGGCGTGCCGGTGGTCGGCGAGCAGCTCGTGGCGAGTGAAGACGCGGCGGTGCAGGCGGCTGCGGCATGCGGCTACCCCGTAGTACTCAAGGTCGAAAGCCCCGAGATCCCGCACAAGTCCGAGGCCGGCGTGATCCGCATCGGCCTGCGCGATGCCGGCGCCGTGGCCACGGCCTACCGCGAGATCATGGCCAACGCCCGCAAGATAGCCGGCGAAGCCGCCATTCATGGCGTGCTGGTGCAAAGGCAGGTGCCGGCCGGCGTGGAGATCCTGGTCGGCGCGCAAATGGACCCGCACCTCGGCCCCCTGCTGGTGGTCGGCATGGGCGGCGTGTTGGTGGAGCTGATGCAGGACACCGTGACCAGCAGCGTGCCTTGTTCGAAGGAAGAGGCGCATCGCCTGCTCGAACGGCTGCGCGGCTATCCGCTGCTGCAAGGCTTCCGTGGCGCCGCCCGGGCCGATATCGACGGGCTGGCCGACGCCATTGCCAGGCTTTCGGAGTTTGCCGCGGACCAGCGCACGGCCGTCGCCGAGTTCGATGTCAATCCCCTGATCTGCGGCGCCGACGGCGTGGTCGCGGTGGACGCGCTGATCGCCAGGATCCAGGCGGCCAGCGCCTGAACAGCCGCTGCGCCCGGCATCGTCAAACCATCAATACAAAAAACACCGGAGACAAGCATGACCAAGAACCAAGCACCCGCCAGGCGCCACCTGATCGGCCTGGCAACCCTCGGCACGCTGCTCGGCCTGGCCTTGCCGGCAGGCGGCCAGACGCAGAACTATCCCGAACGCGTGGTCAAGATCGTATCGGTCACCAGCCCCGGCACTGGCCTCGACGACTATTCGCGCCTGCTGGCGAAATACCTTGGCCAGAAGCTGGGCCAGAGCGTGGTGATCGAGAACCGGCCCGGCGCCAGCATGATCATCGGCACCGACTACGTGGCCAAGGCCGCGCCGGACGGCTACACCCTGCTCTACGCGGGTTCCAGCACCATGGCGGCCAATCCGTACCTGTTCAAGCAACTCCCTTACAACCCCGCGAAAGACTTCGTGCCGGTCGCACGCCTGCACGCCTTGCCTGTCGCCATCGTCGTACCCGCCTCTTCGCCCTATCGCACCATCGCCGACCTGACCGCGGCAGCGCGCGCGCGGCCGGACTCACTGAACTATGGCACCAGCAGCACGGGCTTCCAGATCCTCATGGCCGCATTCCGGGAAGCGGGAAAGATGCGCACGGTCAACGTTCCCTACAAGACGCAGGGCAACCTGCTCACCGATGTGATGGGCGGCGTGGTCGACTACGCCGGCGTCGATGCTTCCGCGGTGGCGCCGCATGTGCGCTCCGGCAAGATGCGGGCGCTCGCGGTCATGGGCCCGACCCGCATTCCGGCGCTGGGCGACGTGCCGACCCTGGCCGAGGCCGGCATGCCTGAACTCACCATGATCAACTGGACGGGTCTGTTCGCACCGGCCGGCACGCCGGCTGCGATCGTGGAGCGGCTCTCCCGCCTGAGCCTTGAGTTCGTGAAGTCACCGGAAGCGGCCGCGCACTACGCCAGCCGCGGCAGCGCAGCGTATCCGGCCACTGGCCCGGAGGTCAGCAAGGCCATCGTGGAAGACCAGCAAGTCTGGAAGCGCCTGATCGCCATCGCCGGCATCCAGCCGGAGTAGTGTCCCCCCAAAAAATTCCCCTGCTGCCATGTACGTACATAGCGATGGGTACAGCAGGACCACAAAGAAGGAGTTCAAGGTGCAAAGACTGACCGAAGAGCGGCGCATGATCCAGGAGGCGGCGCGCCAGTTCACGATCGAACGCGTGCTGCCGCTCGCCAACAAGCTGGATCCGGAAAAGGGCCAGATCCCGCGTGACCTGATCGACGAGATGGCGGAACTGGGTTACTTCGGTATCCTGATTCCCGAGGAATACGGCGGCCTCGGGCTGGGCGCCTACGAGTACTGCCTGGTGGCCGAGCAGCTCTCGCGCGGCTGGATGAGCGTCGGCAGCCTGATCGCGCGCGGCAACGGCCTCATTGGCGCGCTCAAGGCCCTGTCACCTGAAAAGAAGGCGGAGTACCTGCCGCGCATGGCGCGCGGCGAGTTCCTTGGCGCGTTTTCGCTGTCCGAACCGAACGCGGGTTCCGACGTGGCCAATATCTCCTGTCGCGCGGTGCGTGACGGCGACGAGTGGATCATCACCGGCAGCAAGTACTGGTGCACCTTTGCCGACCAGGCCGACTTCATCCTAGTGATCTGCCGCACGGATCCCGTCGTCGACACCAAGGCGCGCCACCGCGGCCTCAGCGCCTTCATGCTCGAAAAGCCTCGCGGCGCCCTGCCCGATGGCGTGCAGGGCAGTGTCATCCCCAAGATCGGCTATCACGGCTGGACCACCTGGGAACTGGCGTTCGACGGCTGCCGCGTGCCGGCATCGTGCATGGTGGGCGAGGAAGGCAAGGCGTTCTACCTCGCCACCGCCGGGCTGGAGACCGCCCGCGCGCACACGGCCGCGCGCTCGATCGGGCTGGCGCAGGGCAGCCTGGAGGATTCACTGCAATTTGCAAGGGATCGCGCCCAGTTCGGCACGCCCATCGGCAACTTCCAGGCGATCCGCTTCAAGCTGGCGGACATGGCCACGCAGATCGAGGCGTCGCGTGCCCTGCTCTACGCCGTGTGCGAGAAGATCGACGAAGGCGTGCGCACCGACACCGAAGCCTCGATGGTGAAGCTCTTTGCCAGCGAGATGTCCGAGCGCGTCACCAGCGAAGGCCTCCAGATCCATGGCGGCGCCGGCTACACCACGCATTTCGCGGCCGAGCGCTACTGGCGCGATGCGCGCCTCACCAAGATCTTCGAAGGCACCTCGGAAATCCAGATGCGGATCATCTCCGATGCGCTCCTCGGCAAGGCTGTCGCGCAATGAAAACCCCTGCGACAGCAATGGAGGCCCCCTTGGACCCACGCATGCAGCCCCCGCACAAAGCCACCGGCGCCCTCGCCGGCCTCCGGGTGGTCGACCTCACGCAGATGCTGGCGGGCCCGTTCTGCACGCAGATCCTGGCCGACCACGGCGCCGACGTCATCAAGGTCGAGGCCATGACCGGCGACGGTACCCGCATCACCGGGCCATTCCGCGAAGACGACACCCTGCGTGAATTCGGCGGCTATTTCCAGAGCGTCAACCGCAACAAGCGCTCGATCGCCGTGGACCTCAAGACGGAAGCGGGCCGCGAGATCGTGCGCAAGCTGATCGACCACGCCGACATCGTCGTCGAGAACTTCCGCGCCGGCGTGATGGAGCGGCTTGGCCTGTCGTTCGAAACGCTGCGCCAGTCCAATCCGCGCCTGGTCTACGGCACCGTGCGCGGCTTCGGCGACCCGCGCAGCGGCGAAAGCCCCTATGCGCACTGGCCTGCCTACGACGTGGTCTCGCAGGCCATGGGCGGCATGATGGGGATCACCGGGCCGGATCGCGACACCCCCACCAAGATCGGCCCCGGCGTGGGCGACACCGTCCCGGCGCTGATGCTCTGCATCGGCATCCTGGCCGCCGTGCACCGTGCCCGCGACACCGGCGAAGGCCAGTTTGTCGACGTGGCCATGACCGACGCGGTGCTGGCCATGTGCGAGCGCATCGTCTACCAGACCTCCTACACCGGCACGGTCCCCACGCCAGAGGGCAACCGCCACCCGCTGCTTTGCCCGTTCGGGGTGTTCCGCGCGCGCGATGGCTACGTCTCCATCGCCTGTGCGACCGACGCCTTCTGGGAAAAGCTGGCAATCGCCATTGGCCACCCGGAAATGGGCAGCAACGAAGCGTTCGCCACCAACGCCGCCCGCGTACGGAATGCCCAGCGCGTGATCGACGCAATCGAAGCCTTCACCGCACAGCGCACCAAGGAAGAACTTGCGCAGTGCCTGGGCGGGAAGGTGCCGTTCGGCCCGGTCTACACCTCGGCCGAAATCTTCGAGGATGAGCACTACCGTGTGCGCGACATGCTGGTCGACGTGGACCAGCCGGGCTCGGCCGTGCCGGTCAAGATCGCCGGGGTGCCAATCAAGCTCAGCAGCACGCCCGGCAGCATCCGCCAGCGCGCCCCGATGCTGGGCGAGCACACCGAAGAGATCCTGCTGGCGACCGGCTATGAGAAGAACGAGATTGAATCGATGCGCGGCGCGGGCGCCATTCGCTAGCGCCCGCCCCTTATCACCCCGGCTATGGCCCCGGCTGTCGCCCGCGCCGACAAGGTCGCGGGTCCATGCAAGCATGGATTCGCCTGGCAAGCGGGGGCGCCCCTTTCCGGACGTCTACCAGCGCCCGGAGATCTTTCATCCGGGCGAGCGTATCCGGCCCGCAAATACTGACACGCTCCGATCCCAGAACGAGTTGGAGCATGGCGGGGCGATTGAAATTAACGGTCCAGATAGAGCAAGCGAGCCGACACGTTGGGTATATCGAAATCCGGGATCCTCAGAACGTGTCAGGCCGTTGTGTCTTTGAGACGATCCGTCCTGGTGGTGGCACGCTAGCGGGCCGTGTCTGATTTGACGATGAATCGTCCGAGCCCTTAGTGACTATGGGCCAGGAGCGGCAGTGGACTCCCGCCAAGTGCGTCGCTTGCGGCCGAGATTGCGCGGATCCACTGCCTTGTCAGGGCGGCGGTCGCTGCGGCAGGCGCAATGCACGCATCCCACGATGCGTGTTGCCCGAAGAGCGAGCGCTGGCTCGAGTCAAACCTTGGGCTTAGCTCGCACTAACTGGAGCGCTAACGCTCCAAAGTATTTCGAAGAGGCTCATCTGAAAAGCAAAGAACTCCGGGCTTTGGATCGACAGTGCATAGTGTTCGGCACGTGAGGAAATGATGGACACTTTGTCGTCGAATAGATAAGTTGTCACACCGATTTCAAAGTCCTCCGGTGCGCACCGAAGTTCTCGCCGGTCCTTTTTTGACGATCGCCATAAATCCCGAGAATCGCCCGGCCCAGTACGAATGACGCGCACATTGATCCCTGCCTTCGCGCGACGGGCTATAAGATCATTGATGAAGTCAAAGCCTGGGGTACGGAACAGCTCGCTGTTAGACATAATCGCGCTGACTTCTTTCGATTGACATTCCAGCGTTTCACTCATGACAGTCTTGATGCCCTCCAATCCCGAGAAAAATCGGACTTTCGGTTTTCCTCCAGAGGAATTGTGAATGGAGCGGAGTTGAGGGAGAACCTCCTGAATGATTTGACGCTGAGATTCGATCTTGCGTAACAGCATGATCGGATCCTGTGGAATTACATAAGAGCGTGCGCCTTTCTGGATCGTCGATACGAAGCCCGACGCTACGAGCCTGTCCAGCACTTCGTAGGCATTAGTTCGCCCGATACCTGCCTTTTGTGCGATTGCAGCAACAGTTGCTTCGCCCAGTTCCAGTGAGGCGAGGTAAAAGTCGGCCTTGTGGCCATCAATGCCCGCCGCTTGCAGCATTTCAACCATGTTCATGGATCGGATCCTCTTCTAGTCGATGCTCCAGATTTGAGGCGAATGGTACGCGTGGCGCGCACGGGGTGCCGCGCCGTCCCCCCATACTGTAGGCGATATGGTTTGCGCGTCCATACCCTACATCTTGCCGTTACCCATGACCTGCTTGAGGGGCTCCGCTCCAGCTTCCAGGCGCCGAAGCCACCGAATTTGCGGACGAGAGACCAGTCAGGCATCGCCGGCGGTGGCGCATTGCGGTCAAGATGCTGGAAATCGCCTGCCCCGTAGACAACGCGGCCGCCGACGATCGTCAGGTCCGACGTCGTGTTCACAATCTCGTCTTCAGGACAGGTGAAGAAGTAAGTCGCGGTCCGGAACGATCAGGTCAACCAATTGACCGGCCATGACTTGACCCTTGGCGCCTTCCTCGTTCGAGAACCACGCCACCTTCTCTGTCCACATGCGGAGCGCGGTATCACGGTCAAGGAGATTCCGTTGCGGATACAGCAGTTTTGGGCCCTTGGCCAGCGTGGCGTAGAGGATTCAGGCCACCGCGCACGACGTGCGTATGGTTGTCGATCAGTCCTGGCAAGGCGGACCGTCCCTTAAGGTCGATCACGTTCGTTGCCGGTCCTGCCAGAGACAGGATTTCGGCGTCGCCGCCAACGGCTGCAAATCGTCCGTCGTGGATGGAATTGTTGAGCCTGGAGGGTTCTGGCTTGGTCGCGTGGGTATTGCGAGATGTGCAGAGAATCGATGGGCCGGACGCATTGACGTAGGACACTCGGTCATCGTCATCGCCGTACGCGAGACTGGGGCGTTGGGTGTGCGCCGTCGATTGAGATCGACACCTCGGCATTGAACGATTGCCACGTAGTTTGGGCATCTACGGGTAACAGCAACTTAGAGCCGGATCGCCCCGTTAGCCAATTGCTGAGACTTCCGATTTGTTCCTAGCGTGCGCTCGCCGATCCGGCCTTGTTGCGCAGCGTATTTGATATGCATCACAAATTTTTCCTTGCGATTATCTGACAGATCAGCTATTGTCCAGGTCAGCAATCAAGGAATCCGCGTCATGGACCACTACTCAAAGGAAGACTTCCAGATCACCCAGAGCATCGGCTTCTTCCTCAACCGCGCGCGCAACACGCTGCTGATGGAAATGGATGCGGCATTGAAGGATCTGGACATCACTGGTCAGCAGATGGGGATCCTGATGTCGCTCACGCATGGCGTTGCTACCACCCCCTTCGAATTGAGCAAGGTGCTTGGCATCGACACCGGCCTGATGACCCGCATGCTGGACAAGCTGGAGGCCAAGGGATTGCTGTCACGCAGCCGCAGTCTCGACGATCGCCGTGTGGTAAACCTGACGGTGACCCCAAAGGGCCAGGAAGTTGCCGAGCGCATCCCGGACGTGGCCCCCAAAGTACTCAATCAGCGCCTCAGGAACTTCAGCAAGGAAGAATTTTCCGAGTTCCGCCGGCTGCTCGCCAAATTTGCGGACGCGTGAGCGCGTCTTTTTTGCCCATTTAGTTGAGGGTGCAAATGTCAGAGATTGCGCCAGGCGCGCCGGCTTCGCCGGCCCCGCCCTCTCCGTCCTGATGGCCCGAAGTGCCTGCTGCCTGCGCCAACTGCCCGAGATCGTCCCTTTCTTTACGCATTTAACTGACAGATCAGACAATGCACAGTCAAATTACTCTCCCGGCCGCGCCCAGCCTGGCCCGCCGCTTTGCCGGTCCCCTGCTCTCGGTGCTGGTAGCTGCAGTCCTGAGCGCCTGTGCCAACTACGCCGGCATCCGCAGCGACAAGCGAATCGCCGAACCCACCACCTACGCCACCACGCAAAGCATCCCCGCCGAGCAAGGCCACTGGCCTTCGGCGGACTGGGCCGACCAGTTCGGCGACGCCCAGCTCAAGGCGTTGATTGCCGAAGCGCTGCAGGGCAGCCCGGCACTGGAAAAGGCCCGTGCCCGCGTGGCCTCCGCGGTGGCGTTCAGCGAGGGCGCCAATGCCAACACGCTGCCGCAGGTGGGCGCCGGCTATTCGTTCAACCGCCAGCGCTACACGGAAAACGCGATGGTGCCGCCGCAGTTCGCCGGGACGTGGCAGTCGGAGAACAAGGCGTTCATCAATGCCTCGTATGACCTCGACCTGTGGGGCAAGAACCGCGAGGCGCTGAAGTCCGCGGTGTCTGGTGTGCATGCCGGCGAAGCCGAGGCCGAACAGGTGAAGCTGACGCTGAGCACCGCCATCGCGCGCGCCTACAACGAACTCGCCCGCCTCTACACGCTGCTCGATATCTCCAGGGATGAAGTCAAACAGCGCCGCGAAGTACTGCGCGTGACCAACGGCCGGGTGACCATGGGCCTGGAGACCGAAGTCGAGAAACGCACCGCCGAGGCCAATCTCGCCGCCAGCGAAGTCGCCGTCGCCGCGCTGGAAGGCAGCATCCAGCGCACCCGCTACCAGCTCGGCGCGCTGCTCGGCCAGGGCCCGGACCGCGGCCAGGCGATCGCCCGCCCCAACCTCGGCGCCGGCGACGAAGTCCGCCTGCCCGACAACCTGCCGGCCGACCTGGTTTCGCGCCGTCCCGACATCGTTGCCGCGCGCTGGCGCGTCGACGCCACCCTGCACGACATCAAGGTGGCCAAGGCCGAGTTCTACCCGGACATCAACCTGACGGCGATGATCGGCCTGGATGCCATCGGCTGGGGCCGCTTCCTGCGCGCCGCCAGCCGCACCGCCTCGGGCGGCGCCGCCATCCACCTGCCGATCTTCGACGGCGGCGCGCTGCGCGCCCAGCTCAAGGGCCGCTACGCAGATTTTGACTTCGCGGTCGCCAACTATAACGAGACGCTGGTGAACGCCCTGACCGACGTGGCCACCCAACTCTCTGACATCCGCGCCGTCGACGCGCAGATCGACAATGCCGTGCGCAGCGACACCGCCGCGCAACGCGCCCTGACGCTGGCGCTGGCGCAGTACAAGGCCGGCCTGACCACGCAACTGACCGTACTAAACGCGCAGACCAACGCGCTGCGCAGCAGCCAGGTGGTGGCCAACCTGCGCATGAACCGCCGCGACCGGCAGATTGCGCTGGCGGCCGCGCTGGGCGGCGGTTTTACCGATGCTTCCGAATCGACCACAAAGGCGGCCCTGGTCCGCTGACTCTCCTCTCGACGCAAACAATCACAGTGACAGCTGACGCAATGAACGATACGACCAAGACCACCCCGGCCGACCCGCAAACCGCACCCGCCGCGGCCGCACCGACGCCCGCCAGGAACACCCGCAAGCGCCTGCTGGCCCTGCTCGGCCTGACCACCGCGCTCGCCGCCGCCGGCTACGGCGCGTACTACTACACCGTGGCCCGCTTCCACGAGCACACCGACGATGCCTACGTCAACGGCAACCTCGTCCAGCTCACGCCGCAGGTCGCCGGCACGGTGGTCGCGGTGAATGCCGATGACACGCAGATCGTGAAGGCCGGCGAGCCCGTGGTGACCCTCGACGCTGCCGATGCAAAGGTGGCGCTGGCCAATGCGGAGGCCACCCTCGGCCAGACCGTGCGCCAGATCAGCGCGCTCTATGTCAACAATGACGTGCTCGGTGCCACCGTCCAGCAACGCCAGGCAGACCTGGCCCGCGCCCGGGACGACCTGCGCCGCCGCACCGAGGTGGCCGAATCCGGCGCCGTCGCGGCGGAAGACGTGGCGCATGCCCGTGACGCCGTCAAGGCCGCCGAAGCCGCGCTCGAGACCGCCCGCCAGCAGCTTGCCGCCAACCATGCGCTGACCGACAAGACGAGCGTCGCCGACCATCCCAGCGTGCAGGCCGCATCCGCCAAGGTGCGCGACGCCTACCTGGCCAACGCCCGCAACTCGCTGCCGGCACCCGTGACCGGCTATGTGGCGCGGCGCTCGGTGCAGGTGGGCCAGCGCGTTGCCCCCGGCAACCCGCTGATGGCCATCGTGCCGCTCGACGGCGTGTGGGTCGATGCCAACTTCAAGGAGGTCCAGCTCAAGCACATCCGCATCGGCCAGCCGGTCGAACTCCAGGCCGATCTGTATGGCAGCAGCGTGACCTATCACGGCAAGGTGATCGGCTTGTCGGCCGGCACCGGCAGCGCGTTCTCGGCCCTGCCGGCGCAGAACGCCACGGGCAACTGGATCAAGGTCGTGCAGCGCCTGCCGGTGCGCATCCAGCTCGATCCGGTGGAGCTGCGCAAGCATCCGCTGCAGATCGGGCTGTCAATGCAGGTCGACGTGGAAACGCGCAAGAATTCCGGTTCGCACCTGAGCCCGGGCGCGGAAGTGCCCGAACACACCACTTATCGCACCGCCTATCGCACCGACGTGTTCCAGCGCTACGGCGAAGAGGCCAACCGCGAGATCACGCGGATCATCGCGCAGAACAGCAACGGCAAGTCAGCTGAGGGGCAGTCATCGCCAGCTTCGCAAGTTGCGCAGCAACCTCAGGCGATCCAGCGCACGGCGCAAGCTGCCGGCACCGCCTCCGGCGCATGAGCGGCATCACGCCAATCGCCTTCCCGCGCCAATTTAACTGACCCATCAGAAAAAGCGGCCCAAAACCCCGGAGCGCATCTTGCAATCCCAAGCCCAGACCTCACTCGTGCCAGCCCCGCTCACCGGCGGCAAGCTCCTGATGGGAAGCTTCGCCGTGGCCCTGGCCACCTTCATGAACGTGCTGGATTCGTCGATCGCCAATGTGGCGATCCCGACGATCGCCGGCAACCTCGGCGTGTCGATTGACGAAGGCACCTGGGTGATCACGCTGTTCGCCGCGGCCAATGCTGTCGCGATCCCGCTGACCGGCTGGCTCACGCAGCGCATCGGACAGGTCCGCCTGTTCGTCGGCGCCATCCTGCTGTTCGTGCTGTCATCCTGGCTATGCGGCGTGGCGCCCAACCTGACCACGCTGCTCGCCGCGCGCATCCTGCAGGGTGCCGTGGCGGGGCCACTGATCCCGCTGTCGCAGTCGATCCTGCTGTCGTCGTACCCCAAGGAAAAGAGCGCCACCGCGCTGGCGCTGTGGGCCATTACCGCCACCGTCGGCCCCATCGCCGGCCCGGCGCTGGGCGGCTGGCTGACCGACAGCTACGCGTGGTCGTGGATCTTCTACATCAACGTGCCGGTCGGCCTGTTCGCCGCCGCCGTCACCTGGGCGACCTACCGCGACCGCGAAACGCCGACGCGCAAGCTGTCGATCGACGTGGTGGGCCTGGCCTCGCTGGTCACCTGGGTTGCGTCGCTGCAGATCATGCTCGACAAGGGCAAGGATCTGGACTGGTTCAGCTCGCCCGTCATCATCGGGCTGGGCATCGTCGCAATGCTCAGCTTCATCTTCTTCGTGATCTGGGAGCTGACCGAACCCAATCCGATCATCGACCTGCGCCTGTTCAAGGGCCGCAACTTCCTGGCCGGCACCGTCGCCATCTCGGTCGCCTTTGCGGTTTTCTTCGCCAACCTGGTCGTGTTGCCGCAGTGGATGCAGCAATACCTGGGCTACCCCGCCGTCAACGCCGGGCTGGTGACCGCGCCGCTGGGCATCTTCGCCGTGCTGATGGCCCCGGTGGTGGGCAAGATCCTGCCGAAGTCAGAACTGCGCGTGCTCGCCACCCTCTCCTTCCTGGGATTCGCGGCGGTGTACTTCATGCGCTCGCACTACACCACGGGCGTGGATACCTACACGCTGGTGCTGCCTACCCTGCTGCAAGGCATTCCGACCGGACTCTTCTTCGTGCCGCTGACGGCCATCATCCTGTCCGGCCAGCCGGCCGAAAAGGTTCCCGCTGCCGCAGGCCTGTCAAACTTCGTTCGCGTGTTCTGCGGTGCGGTGGGTACGTCGCTCGCGACCACCGGCTGGAACAACCGCGCCATCCTGCACCACGCGCAGCTCGCGGAACAGGCCAGCGTGCACAACCCCCTGTACGCCAAGTCGATCGAAGCGCTGCAAGCGACGATGGGATTCACGCAGGGCCAGGCCGTCGCCTACTTCGAACGCGGCCTGAACACCCAGGCCATCATGCTGGGCCTGAACGACATCTTCTGGATCTCGGGCGTGATCTTCGTCGCCATCGTGCCGCTGATCTGGTTCACGAAGCCCGCCAGGGGCGGCTCTGCAGCCGCTGCTGCGGCTGCGCACTGAGTGAAAAGACTACGCACGTCCCGCAGTCATGACAGGACGCCTGACTATGCAGTTCCTGACAGGGGCGTGCGTATCACCAAGTCAGGCCAGCGCTTCATGATCGAGGAGGCGACGCTGTGGCAACTTCTCGATGCGGACGGCAAGCAGCACGGCCAGGCGGTCGTCATCCCGCGCACGCGAGACATCTGATTGCACCTGCTGGACTGATTACGGTTTCAGACTGACTGCGCGATTGGTGCCAAAGCGACAACAGCGTGCGCGCCGTGACGGCACTACCGACATCCTGAGCCGAAGCCTAGGATTCACTCCAAGCCGTCCCTGCGGCAAAAGAAGGTCCAGATGATCGCCGTAGAGTATCCGCCTGGCGGCGCCGATCCGGTTCATCGCCATGACGCGCCCGGGTTCATGCCGATCCTGACGCCGGTGAAGTAGCAACCGGTTCACCCCAGGCCCGGTAACGACGGGCCGCATCCATCCAGTCGGCAAGGCAACGCCGATCTGCCGGCCTTCACCCATGAAGTGGGATGCTGGCTTGCCCTGTCCCGCTTTACTTCGCCTGCTGCCGCAACTCCCCCGTCTGCCGGCAGCATCTCCACCTGAAGAAATGAGGTAACACCGTGGCACGAAAGATCCTGATTATCGGCGGCGGCTTTGCCGGTCTTTGGCCAGCGGCGCGCGTATTCGACGTGGAGCGGCACCGCAGTTCGGATGTGGAGTTATCTGCGCAGGCATATTTGGGCTGGCCAAAGCGTTGCGGAGAAAGGCGATGACTATTCCACGAAAGGCGCGCACCGTCCCGGCCTTGCGACGCCTCGGCGTACTGGGCGCAGCCGTGCTCCTGGCGAGCTGCGCCAGCATGAAGGGGCTGGAGACGCAGGCCACGGTGGACGATGCCAACCGCCTCGCCGCGACCGCGTCGCTGGGCGCTACCCCCGTGTCGCCGGCGGCATGGCCGGAGCGCGCATGGTGGCAGGGCTTTGGCGACCCGCAGCTGGATGCGCTGGTCGAGGCGGCCCTGGCCGGACAGCCGACGCTGCGCATCGCCGCGGCGCGAGTGCGCCAGGCGGATGCGCTGGCAGGCGGTGCCGAAGCCGCGCTGTCTCCGCAAGTCAACCTGAACGCCAGGAGCACGCGCCAGCGCTTCAGCGAGAACGGCCTCGTGCCACGGCCGCTGGCAGGCAGCTGGAAATGGGCCAGCGACGTGCAGCTTGGCCTCGGCTACGAGCTGGACTTCTGGGGCAAGAACCAGGCGACGTTCGACGCTGCGCTCGACCGCGCCCGCGCCGCGGAAGTCGACTACCACGCGGCGGAACTGATCCTGACCACGTCCGTGGTGCGGACCTACCTGAAGCTCGATGCCGCCTATGCGCAGCGCGCGCTGACCGAACAGACCTATCGCCAGCGCCAGAACACGCTGGAGCTGACGCGCCGGCGCGTCGACGCGCAACTCGACTCGCGGCTCGACATGAAGCAGGCCGAAGCGGCGCTGCCCGCCACGCGCGAGCGCCTTGCCGCGATCAACGAGATCATTGCGCTGACCCAGAACCAGCTCGCCGCGCTGGTCGGCAAAGGCCCGGACGCGGGCGCCGATATCCGCCGCCCGCAGCTTCGCGATGACTACGCGGTAGCAGTCCCGGCTTCGCTGCCGGCCGAGCTGATCGGCCGCCGGCCGGACGTGGTCGCGCAGCGCTGGCGCGTGGAAGCTGCCAGACACGATATCAAGGCGGCCAAGGCCCAGTTCTATCCCAACATCAGCCTGACCGCGTTTGCGGGCCTGCAAAGCCTGAGCCTGTCCGACCTGCTGACGGCGGGCAGCCGCACCTTCGGCATCGGCCCGGCGATCTCGCTGCCGATCTTCGACGGTGGCCGGCTGCGCTCCAACCTCGGCGCCAGGCAGGCGGAATACGACGCCGCTGCCGAGCAATACAACGCCACGCTGGTCACCGCGCTGCATGACGTGGTCAACCAGCTGGTGGCGCTGCGCTGGCTGGCCGAGCGCGCCGGCGAACAGCAACAAGCGCTGCAGCTGACGCAGGAGGCCTACGACATGGCCGTGTCGCGCTATCGCAGTGGCGTCGGCAACTACCTGCAGGTGCTGTCGGCCGAAGGCCAGGTCCTGCAGCAGAAGCAATTGCTGATCGATCTCGAAACCGAGGAACGCACGCTGCACCTGGAACTGATCCGCGCCCTCGGCGGCGGATACGAAACGGCTGCCGCGCCCGCCAACGAAACCGGCGCGGCCAAAACCCCCGCGGCAAGGAGCGCATCATGAACCCCGCCAGCCAACTCAAATCTGCCATCGACCCACCGGCGGAACAGGCTGACGTGCGCCCGGCACGCCGCTGGCGCATCGTCGCCGCGGCCTCGGTCGCCGTCGCGCTCGCCGCCGCAGGCGGCTACTGGCTGCAACACGCTCGCTATTGGGTATCGACGGAAGACGCGTATGTCGAAGGCAATGTGGTGCAGGTGACGCCGCAGGTAGGTGGCGTGGTGACTGCGATCCTCGCCGACAACACCGACCTCGTCGAATCCGGCAAGACGCTGGTCGAACTCAACGGCGTCGATGCGCAGCTCGCCCTCGCCGCGGCGCAGGCCCAGCTTGCCCGCACCGTGCGCCAGGTGCGCGGCCAGTTTGCCGCCGCGGGCCAGGACCGCGCCAACGTGGAACTGCGCTCGGCCGAGCTGGCGCGAGCCCAGGAGGACATGGCGCGCCGCTCGGCGCTGGTCGCCAGTGGCGCGATCTCGGGCGAGGAACTGGTCCACGCCAGGCACGCCGTGCGCAGCGCGAAGGCGTCGCTGGCCATGGCGACCGAGCAGCTCAAGCGCAACCAGGCGCTGGTCGAGCGCACCTCGGTGGACTCCCACCCCGACGTGCAGGCGGCCGCGGCGCAGGTGCGCAATGCCAGCATCGCGCTGTCGCGCACGCGCATTCCTGCGCCGGTCGGCGGCGTGATCACCAAGCGCTCGGTGCAGGTGGGACAGCGTGTCAGCGCCGGCGTGCCGATGATGTCGGTGGTGCCGCTGGACCACCTGTGGGTCACGGCCAACCTGAAGGAATCGCAACTGGGCGATATCCGCCTGGGCCAGCCGGTCACGCTGACCACCGACCTGTACGGCGACCGCGTGGTGTACCACGGCCGTGTCATCGGGCAGGACGCCGGCACCGGCAGTGCCTTTGCATTGCTGCCGGCGCAGAACGCCACCGGCAACTGGATCAAGGTGGTGCAGCGCGTGCCGGTGCGCATCGCGCTCACCCCCGCGGAAGTCGCGGCCCACCCGCTGCAGATCGGCCTGTCGATGAAGGTCTCGGTGGATACGCGCTCGCGCGAAGGCAAGCGGCTGGTCGCCGTCGATGCGTCGGGCCAGAACTACCGCACCACGGTGTTCGCCGACGAGCTGGCCCGCGCCGACGTACTGGTGCGCCGCATTGTCGAAGAAAACCTGTAGGCACCGCAATCCAACGGAGACGCCGGCATGAAACCCGCTAAACCCCAAGGCCTGCTGCTGCTGACGATCGGCGCGCTGACCTCGATCGACTTCCTGCAGAACGGCATGGTGGCCTTTGCCGCCTCCCCCATCATGGGCGAGATCGGCGCCAGCCCCGAGGAGTACAGCACCGTCGCGGCGGCATATGCGAGCGTGGCCGTGGTGGTGATCGCGCTGCAGCGCTGGATGGTGGAACGCGTGGGATGGCGCCGCTATGTCCAGGCCGCGCTCGGCGTGGCTGCGACCGGTGCGATCCTGTGTGCGAATGCCGACAGCTATCCGGCCCTCCTGGTTGGCCGCATGGTGATGGCGCTGGGCTGTGCGGGCATGGTGACCTCGTCGCGGCTGGCGGTGAATCTGATTCCGGCCAGCCCTGCGCGCTTTGTCGGCATCAAGGCGCTGGCCACGGGCGTGTGCTGCGGCATGGCGCTCGCGCCCTGGCTGGCCTCGGCCATCGTCACCGCGGACCGCTGGCCGTTGATCTTCTGGCTGGTGGCCGCGGCCGTGCTGGCGCTGCTGCCGGCCACCAGCGTCCTGCCCACGACCACGCTGGCGCCGGCGCAACGCTCGGACGCGCATCCGGTGCGGCTTGCCGCGCTGGCGGCGGGCAGTTTCCTGGTCCTGTTCGTGCTGCAGCGTTCCTACTATGACTTTTACGCCGACCGGCTGTGGCTGGTGATCGGCGCGGTTGCGGGCGCCAGCGCGCTGCTTGCCTTCATCTGGACCGAATCGAAAAGCACACGTCCGCTGCTCAAGCTGCGCAGCCTGGTCGAGCCGCGCTACCTGAGCGGCCTGGCGCTCTTTACCTTCTGTTATGTCACGCTGGGCTCGAACGGCTACCTGCTGCCGATCGTGCTGCAGCGCTCGCTGGGACACTCATGGGCTACCGCTGGACAGTTCTATGCGTTGGGCCTGGCCGCCGGCGTCGCGACCTGGCTGACGATCTCGCGCCTGCTGCCGCGCTGGCCCAACCCGCGCAAGTACTTCGTCACGGGCTTCCTGGCGCTGGCGGCCTCCGCCTGGCTGATGAGCCGGGCCACGCCCGCCCCTGACCTGTGGAGCCATGTGCTGCCGGCGCTCGCGCTCTACGGGGTGTTCATCATGACGCTGATTCCCGTCACGGCCATGCAGACTTTCAACGGCGTCATGCACGACGAGTCGGTGTTCTCGCACGCGCAGCAGGCCAAGAACATGCTGGGGCAGATGGGCCAGGCACTGGGCGTGACGGTGGCCACGGTCGGGCAGCAGTGGTTGACGACGCTTCACTACAGCACGCTGAATGGCGCGATCAATCCTGCCAACCCGCAGTACCAGGAGACCCACGCGCGCTTCACGGCGGCGTTCTCGAATTCGATGGATCCGGTTCGCGCCGCGGAGGTCGCCACGGCGCAGATCGCACAGATGCTGGCGCAGCAGTCCGCGCTGCTGGCGAACCTCGACCATTTCCGCGCACTGGCGGCGGTGGCGGTGCTGGCGATCGCGGTGAGCCTGGTCCAAAAGGTGATCCGATGAGCGCTCACCGGCAGCACCGCGTGCACGAGCATGGCGCCACGCAGGTCTTGCGCGATGCCGGACCAAAGACAAGTGAGATGGTGCCCATGGGCAGGATCGAACTGCCGACCTCTCCCTTACCAAGGGAGTGCTCTGCCACTGAGCCACATGGGCATACGCGCCGGGGTGCGAGACAACCGGAACGATCTGGAGCGGGAGACGAGTCTCGAACTCGCGACCTCAACCTTGGCAAGGTTGCGCTCTACCAACTGAGCTACTCCCGCATGCATGGCTCCCCGACCTGGGCTCGAACCAGGGACCTGCGGATTAACAGTCCGTCGCTCTACCGACTGAGCTATCAGGGAATACATCGCCTTTCAGCGAAGCGCGGATTCTACAACAACGTGTTCCGTTGATGCAATAGATCGCGCCAAGACTCAGGTCAATCCTGTGACGCGCCTTCACGCTGGCCAGGCAACGCCCAGACGTCCGCGCGGGACTGCGTGGCAATCACGATGAATCGGCTGGATTGGCGGGCACGGTGAATTGAACGACGGCACCGCGGGGCAGGTTCTCGCTCGCCCACAATCGGCCGCCGTGCGCGTCGATGATCGAACGGCAGATCGACAGCCCCATTCCCAAACCGGTGGGCTTCGTGGTGTAGAACGGGGAGAAGACGCGCTCGGCGCTCTCCGGACCAAAGCCGGGCCCCGAATCGCGCATTGTCACGAACACGCAGCCAGAGTCGGTCCCTGTGCTGATGAGCAATTGTCGCTCGCCGTCGCTGACGCCTCTCATCGCCTCGAGCGCGTTGATGGTCAGGTTGAGGAGCACTTGTTGCAGCCCGACACGGTCTCCTTCGATGCATGGCAAACCGTCGGCGAGTTGCGCCTGCACCGTGGCCCCGCTCTTCGTGGCTTCGCCACGGGTGAGTTCGACCACCTCGCGGATCGCCGCGTTCACGTCCACCGGTTCCTTGCGCGGTGGCGTATTCCTGATCAGCTCACGGATCCGGCCGAGCACGTCCCCCGCCCGATTGGCATCCTTGATAATACGACCGAGCACCTGCCCTACCTCGTCGATGTTAGGCGGCTGGGCGCTCAGCCACCGCAGCGCAGCCTGGGCGTTGATCACCGTCGCGGCGATCGGCTGGTTGACTTCGTGAGCGATCGAGGCCGTGAGCTGCCCCATGGTGGCTACGCGGTTCGCGTGTGCCAGTTCCGTCTGCACCTCGCGATAGCGCCGCTCGCTCTCGCGGACTCTTTCCTCGGCCTGCTTGCGCTCGGTCAGATCGAGCACGAAAGCGACACCTTCCTTCCGGCTTGCTTCGAAAGTGGCCGCACCGACTATGACGGGCACACGGCTGCCATCCTTCCTGATGTACTCCTTCTCGTAGGGCTGGGTGAGCTCCGCCTGCCCGGCCTCTGCCACGGCGCGTTCGGTGCCCTGCCGCCATTCCGGCGGCGTCAGATCCTTCCAGCGTACGCGACCCGAGACAAGATCCTCCCGCTCGTATCCCACCATGCGCAGAAATGCGTCATTGGCCTCAAGAATGTCGCCACCGGAATTCCACATGATGATCCCGATGATGTTGGCGTCGACGAGGCGCCGGATCTTCGCTTCGCGCTCAGTGAGGTCGCGGTACAAACGGGCATTCTCCAGCGAGATCGCGGCCTGCGAGGCCACCAGCTTCAGCACGGCAATCCGGGTCGGGCTGAACACGCGCGCAGTCAGATTGTTTTCGAGGTAGAGTGCGCCGGTGAGCTTCGCCTGATCCATCAAGGGCAGGCAGAGAATGGAACGGGCGCGATGCTGACGGATGTAGGGATCTGCGGCAAACGGGGGCTCGGCCGCGGCATCGTCGAGGAAGACGCTCTCCCGGGTGCGCAGGACGTGGTAGAGGATCGACTCCGGCAGCATCGCCGCGCTCACCGGCACATCGCGCAGCTGCAACTGGGTCGCGTCGCCGCCGGTCGTCGCTTCCGCCGCGATCCGTTGTTCGCCGCCGTCCGACAGAATCAACAGACCTCGTTCGGCGCCGGCCTGTTCAATGGCCGTACGCATGACCATATCGATCAGCTTTTCCAGCACAATGTCGCCCGAGGCGGCCTGCGACACCTTGATCACGGTCGCGAGGTCGAGGTGTTCGACCGGCGTTGCGATCGTGTTCGTGGGGCCAAGCGCGGGCTCTTCCGTCCTCAGGTACGGATACCTCTCCTCGAGATGCCGCACCTTGCCATCGGCGCCCCAACGCAGGTAGCCGTAGCGGGCGTCCTGTAAATACACCCGGGCAATCTTCGCAAGCCCGCGGGCCCCGTAAAAGCGGGACGCGAGTTCGTTGGCGAGCGCCTCAGTGTGGACAAAGCCGCTTTCCTGCGCCAGGTGGATCGCCTGCTCGTAAAGCCGCTCAGCATCCACCACGCGGCCTTCGATGCGGGCGATCTCGGCCCCGATCAGCGCGGCCCGGTCTCCAAAGTTCTCCGGGCAGTTTTCCGCCCAGACCTGGAATTGCCTGTGATGCGCAGCCATGGGGTCCAGGTGCTGAGGCCGGACGTCGCCCGGGGCGATGTCCCAGCAAGCGGCGTGGGCCAGCGCGCCGTAGAAGTGATATTCGGCCTCCTCAAAGAACGAGGATGAGGTCCAGAGCAGCTGTTCCGCCTTCGATGCGGCATCCATGGCCGCCGCATAGTCGCCGGCGAGATAGCGCGCCTGCAGTTTCCGGGTCCAGTACCAGCACGCGGCGAGCGCCAGGCCCGGGTTGCTGGCCAGATGGGCTTCGGTGCGAAGCTCATTGAACTGCCCGTCGTCAAAGCAGCCGAATGTCGGCGTCAGGCCGCGGAGCATCCGGATCAGCGCGAGTTGCGTGGCGATAAAGTCGATGACAAGTCCGAACCGCACCTTCTCGGCGTACGCAAGGCCGTGCTCGGCTTCGCTTTGCACTTCGGGCAGCGGCTCGCCGGCGAAGAGCAGGTCCGAGTTGAGGCTGTTGCCCGCATAAGCGCCATACGGGAGGTCGCCGATCCGGTTCGCCGCGGCGAAAGCGCGGCGCAGCAGATCGCGGCAATTCCGCACGGGCTTCAGCCAGCGTACGACAAAAATCGAGAAGCAAAGATACGTCTTGGCCTCAAAGCGTTTGAGCCCGCGTCGGTCGACGAGTTCGCAGCCGAGCTGGCCGAACCGGTATCCGGCCTGGTAGTCGCCGAAACGCCGCCCGGCGACCCTGCCGACATTGGCATAGAGCACACAGGAAGCATCGCAGTTGCCCCGCTCGAGGCTGAGACTGACCGCCTTGCAGATCGTCAGGCAAGCCAGGTTCGCATCGGTCTGCAAGGCCGGCGCGAAGAGCTTGCTCAGCGCCTCGACGGTCCCGAGGGAGGCCGCGTCCTCCATCAGCGGCAGATCGATCAGGTCCTCGATGGTACGGTCCCCTAGCCGTGACCAGATGCTGTCGTATTCGCGCCGCACCTCGTCGTCGTCCGGATGGGGTGACCACTCGATGCCGACATGCCGGAGGTAGGCGAGGCAAACCGCGACCGCGCGCTCGCTCTGATCGAGGACCAGGTAGACATCCAACTGCCGGCACGCGACGAGGGCTCTTTCGACCGTTGTCGTGGCGCGCTCGGACAGCGCCGCCAATCGCTCGTCCGCAGCCGCCAACTGCCCCGTCAGGAATTCACATTCGGCCCGGTTCAGCTCCAGCGCAAAGATCAGGTCATGCCGGCGCTCCCAGCAATCGTCGCCCAACAGTTCCGCACCGGTGACGAGATAGGTGAGCGCCGAGGCATAGGCCGTCGATGCCTTGGCGCGCTGGCCGGCGATCAGGTTGAACTCGGCCAGCTGCTCCCGCTCGTCCTGCCCGGTGATCAGCGCGGCGCCGCGATTGAGCTGGCCTGCGATCTCGAAGATCGCCTCCTCCCGCTTTTCCGGCGGCGTCTGCGCGGCGAGCAGCCGCCCGATCCGCAGATGGGCCTCGGCGCGCGAGGTTTCGGGAGTCAGCGAATAGGCGGCTTCATGAACCCGGTCGTGAACAAAGGCGTAGGCGCCCTCCAGGCGCTCGACCAGTTCCTGGCGAATCGCCTCCCACAACGCTGCGTGGACCTGTGCCTCCGGGGTGCCGAGAACGGTCGAAAGTGTCGTGATCCCGGCGACGTTCCCGAGACAGGCAAGCTGCTGCAACGCCTGCTGCGTCGCAGCCGGCAGGCGGGTCAGCTTGCCGACCATCAGGTCCACGACATTGTCCGTGTAACCCTTGGCATGGATGCGATCCGGATCCCAGCGCCAATGCCCCGCGTCATGATCGAAGGCGAGGAAATCCTCTTCGACCAGCGCGTGCAGAAACTGGATGACGAAGAAAGGATTGCCGGCGGTCTTGTCATGCACCAGCCGGGCCAGGGGCCTGATGCGCTCCGGCTCGCAGTGAAGCGCCTCTGCGGTCAACTGCCGGACGTGCTGACTGGCGAGCGGCGCCAGCCTGATTTCGTCGATCTTGACGCCAGCGTTCCTGATGGCCTGGAGCTTGCGCGTCAGCGGATGCGTGGCATCGACCTCGTTGTCGCGGTAGGCGCCGATCAGCATCAGGTGCCGCAGATCCGAGCCGGTCAGCAGGTCCTCGAGCAGGTCGAGCGTCGCCGCGTCGAGCCACTGCAGATCGTCGAGAAAGAGCGCGAGCGGATGTTCCGCGCGGGCAAATACACCGATGAAGCGCCGGAACACGAGCAGGAAACGGCGTTGTGCCTGTTGTGGCTCAAGTTCCGGGACCGATGGCGGCTCACCGATGATGAGCTTCAGGTCGGGAATGAGGTCGGTCATGAGCCCCGCATTGGGGTCCAGCGCCTCCAGCAAGGCACCGCGCCAGCCCGCCAGCTCCGTGTCGGACTTGCCAAGAAGTGGCCGCACCAGGCTTTGAAATGCCTGCACCAGCGTCGAATAAGGGATGTCGCGCTTGTACTGGTCGAACTTGCCGGACGCGAACAGCCCCCGCGGCGGCACCAGCACCTTGTGCAGTTCATTGACGACCGAGGATTTGCCGATGCCGGAATAGCCGGAGACCAGCACCAGCCCCGGCGCGCTGCTCCCGACGATCCGCGCGAACGCGGCGACCAGGGTGTCGACCTCGTGCTCCCGCCCGTACAGCTTCTCGGGAATCAGCAGCCGGTCAGGCGTGTCGTGTTCGTGCAGCGGGAAGTCATCGACGCGACGCTGACACTGCCAGTCGGCCAGGCAGTGCTGCAGATCATGTTCAACACCGGCGGCAGTCTGGTAACGCTCCTCGGCCGTCTTGGCGAGCAGCTTCATGACGATTTGGGAGACCACGGCAGGGATGGTCTCCACCCGTGCGCTGGGCGGCACCGGCTTTCTGGCGATATGGCAGTGCACCCATTCCATGGGCTCGGCGGCCGCAAACGGCAGCGCGCCGGTCAGCATCTGGTAGAGCGTGATGCCGAATGCATAGAGGTCGCTGCGCGAATCGATCGAGCGATTCATCCGGCCGGTCTGCTCGGGCGCCATATAGGCGAGCGTGCCGGCGATGGTCTCGGGCGGCTCGGGCGCCTGCCGCTCGCGCGGCAGCCGCGAAGCAAGGCCGAATCCCGTAAGCCGCGCGTTTCCGTCGGCGCAGTTCACCAGGATATGGGTGGGCTTGAGATCCTTATGGACGAGGCCGCGCTGGTGGAGCTTGCCCAGCGCCGCGGCGATGCCGACGGCGAGCCGCAAGAAATTTCCCATCTCCATGGGTGCGCGGAGCAGCTGCGCGAGCGGCTCTCCGCCGGGGTCCTCGAGCACCAGCTGGGTCCGGCCGCCTTCGCGCACCAGTTCCAGTGGCCGCACCGCCCATGCGCCATCGAGCTCGTCCTTGAGGCCAAGCTCGTGTGCGAGGCGATCGAGGGTGGCGGGTAGTGGATGCTCGGCGGCTGGCCGGGCAAGCAGAACGTTGGGGCCGCCCTCCTCGCCAGGACGCTGCCCGCGACACAAGACGCGCTCGCCATCGTCCCACAAGATCTGGAGTCTGTTACCCATCGGCGCCGGAACCATATTTAGGTCTTCATCTGCCGCACGCTGCCAGCAGGCTGCCGCCCGTTATTGGGTTGGACGCTATGTTCGTCCGAGCATAATCCGGGCAGGGCACGCTCCGAAAGCGGTTGACAACACGGCAGCTCCGCGATTACCAACGCTGTTCAGCATACACTGCGGCGGAATCGGGAGTGGTCGGAGGGACGGGGTGGGACCGAGTCTGGCGCAAACTTTGGCGGGCCGGTTCGGGGTGGACTTACTTAAGTGGCATTGTCTTCACATGTGGGCCGGTTGCGACCGGAAGCAGATTCAGGCCGCCATCTTCTCTGTCGAAGTCCCGGTGTCATCCGTATCGAAGTCCGTCAGGTAATTCAGATCGAGCGCGCGGATCTGCTCGGTCATGAAATCAACAAACACACGAATCCGTGACGGCAAATGCTGCCGGCAAAGGTAGCAGATGTAGTGGCCCCGGTCGTCCGGCACATACCGCCTTAACGCCATGACGAGCTCATTGCTCGCGATGTGATCGCGAACCAGATACGCCGGCATCTGGGCAATTCCGCGTCCTTCCAGGACTGCCTTCAGTACCAGGTCTACGTCATTGAACGTCAAACTGGCAGTCGGCAGATACTTGCGCATATGGCCGTCAACCTTGAACTCCCAATCCAGGACGCGACCGCCGGCGACTCTCAAGTTAATACAGTCGTGCTGCCTCAGCTCTTCCAGCGTGGATGGCAGTCCCCGCGTATCGGCATAGGAACGGGACGCGCACAGTACCATCTGCATCGGAATCAACTGTTTCGCAATGATGCTGGAATCCTCGATGCGGCCATCGCGAAATGCGACATCGATCTGTTCGGCAGCGAAATCTGTTGGCCGGTCATCCAGAAGCAGGTCGATCGCGATATCGGGGTAGGCCTCGGAGAACCTGGAAAGCAGCGGTGCAACCACCTTGCGTCCAAATCCGACTGTCGAGCTGATGCGAAGCAAGCCGCGCGGCGGACCCTGGCGAAGCTCCAGCATGTCGTTCATTGCCTCGACAATATGGGTCACGCCCTGGTTGCAGTTCTCGAAGAACCTCTCGCCCTCTCGCGTCAGCTGCGTTGTCCTCGTAGTGCGGAGAAACAAGCGCGTGCTTAGCTGCATTTCCAGCTTCTGGACATTTCGACACACCGCCGAGCGCCCGATCCCCAATCGTTCCCCAGCCTTGGCGAAGCTTCCCTCAGTGGCGACCGCCATGAACGCGATGATTCCGCTGTAGCTCGTTGCGAAACAGGCGGACAAAGTGTCAGCGCTGTTTGGCAAGCCAACGCGAAAGCCACGCTGCGATGTATCCGATTGTTCCATGGAGGGCCTCCACTTATTGGCGCACTGCGCGATCGCACCGGCCATGAGACAAGGGTAGGCGCGCGGGCGCCACAAACCCATTCTACGGACTGGTAGCGCTGCCCCTACATAGGCTTCGAACGCTCATACCAGGGTATAACCCGCCGGACCGGAGCACGGCCCCACGGCTGGAATGTACGGAACGCCGGGACTCATATTACGGACCGCCGGGACTCATATCAAAGTATGTGTTCGCCGTTTCCAGCGGACCTGCACCATACCTGGCGTAGACGGTCTTCGGAGCAGGTTTGGCGATGTGCTTGCGACGCGCCTATACGTTTGTATGATTCTCGGCCGCTGATATGAGAATTACGCTGGGTATGGTAGACGCACGTGACGCACCCGGCGCCGTTCTGGCTGCGTGCGCCCTTTCCTGAAGGTGGAGGGGTCTTTTGTGTTCCGCTCAGCTGGTTTCGATTGTCGATGACGACGAGGCCGTCCGCCTGGCGACGGCGAGTCTCGTACGCTCGCTCGGCAGGCAAACACGCCTGTTCGCATCGGCAGAGGAATTCTTGCAATCCGGCCAGATCGCCGAGACGTCATTCCTGATCTCGGACGTCATGATGCCCGGCATGTCAGGGGTTGCGATGCACGACCGCATCCTGGCACTGGGATACTCGCCGCCGACCATATTCATCACGGCGTTCCCGACGGCCGAGCTGAAGGCGAAGGCCCTGGCGAGCGGCGCGCTGGCTGTACTCGACAAGCCGGTCGATGCCGACGCCATTGCGCATTGGCTCAGCGTCGCGCTGGATCAGCCATAGCGGATCGACGACCCGATATCGCCGGCCTCAAGGCGACTTCTGCGGCTGCGGATCGACGCCCAGTGATTCTGATTTTCTGACGAGATCCGCAACGGATCGCGCCGCCATCTTTTTCATGACCTGCCCCCGGTGAATCTTCACGGTAATCTCGCTGAGATTCATCTCGGAGGCGATTTGCTTGTTCATCAGGCCGGCCACGACGAACCCCATGACTTCCCGTTCGCGCGGTGTCAGCGAGCCGTAGGCAGCACGAAGCGCCGCGATCGATTGTTCGGCCGCGAGACGCTCACCGTCGCGAGCCAGCGCATTAGCGACTGCGTCCAGCATGTCCTGGTCGCGAAACGGCTTCGCGAGGAAATCGACTGCCCCCGCTTTCATCGCCTTGACTGTCATCGCGATGTCGCCATGCCCTGTCATGAATACGATCGGCATGCGCACACCGCTCTTCGCAACGTGTTCCTGCAAGGCAAGGCCGCTTTCGCCGCGCAGCCTGACATCGAGAATTAGGCAACTGGGGGCGTCGTCCTTCGGGAAAGCAAGAAAGTCCTGCGACGATTCGAATGTCTCCACGCGCAGCCCGACTGAGCGCAGCAGGCCGCCAAGGGCGAGTCGCATCCCCTCGTCGTCGTCGACCACATAGACCACTGGATCCTTGCGGTCGTGTGGGCTTTTTGCCGAAGTCGAATGCGACTCCGAACTCATCTCGGCTCCTTCGTCCCGACCGGCAGTGCATGCGGCATGCACGTCACCGTCGATGATCACGGTAGCTATTCTAGTTGATCTGAAGTGCGCAAGACCCTGGCGCCTGCCAGAGCCGACGCCACCTGCCTCGCGGCGCCCCTGACGGTGCCCCGTCGCTGCCCGTTATGTCGAATGGTTCGGCAGCCGCGGCAAGAAGCGGTTGTGCTCGATCTCGCCATTGCGGGCAATCAGGATGGTCGCCTCGGGAATCTCCTCCCACACCCCCTGCACGTCGATCAGCGGCTCGGACAGCACCAGGAAGGCATTGTCGCCGGCGGCGATGATGCGCGGGTCGTCCGGGTAGAGCGCGCGCAACTGCCGGAACGAGGTGCTGTGGAACAGCGTGCGCGAGTCCGCCTCGCTCGAATAACGCGCCGCCACGATCTGCTGGCCATCGGTCACGCAGACGGTCATGTTGAGCGGAAACTGCACGTCGTAGCGGTGGCCGACGTCCTCGATCAGCCCCGCCATCTGCTCCAGCGCGCCGCGCGGGTCGCGCTCCAGGCCGAAGGTCAGGGCCAGGAAGAACATCACCTCGGAATCGGTCGATCCCTCGATCCAGCGGAACAGGTGCGGCGCCACGGCCATCATCAGGTCGCGCCGCACGACGGGGTATTCGCGGATCAGGCCGTTATGGACGAAAAGCCAGCGGCCGAAGCGGAACGGATGGCAGTTGGTCTCCTGCGTCGGCGTGCCGGTGGCCGCGCGCACATGGGCGACGAACAGCGGCGCCCGCACCGCCCGCGCCGTCTCGCGCAGGTTGGTGTCGCTCCAGGCCGGGTGCAGGCAGCGGTAGCGGAACGGCACCTCCGAGTGACGTCCGTACCACCCGACGCCGAACCCGTCGCCATTGGTGGTGGTATGACCCAGCCGCGAATTCAGGCTCTGGTCGATCAGCGAGTGTTCCGGCTGGAACAGCACCGTTTCCAGCGCAACGGATTTGCCCGAGTAGGCCAGCCAGCGGCACATGATGCTCCTCCTCGAATGCGGTCCGGTGCCTTCCGGCCCACACTCCAGTTGTAGGACGGCAAGGCGCGAAGGGCAACGCGGGGGAGGCGGTGATGCGCCGCGGGACGAAATGTGGGAAACCCGGTCGCGGCGCAGCTGCAGTTTGCAGCGCCGCCATTCGGCCCGGGCTCGCCCTGCCCCGCCCGCCCTCAGAACGGGGCCGTCGCGCAACCTGCAAGGTGCTCCATCCGCCGCAGCCTGGGTCAGCGGCTACGCTGCAGGAAAGCGGTCACAGCATCCGCAAATTCGCCGGGCAGCTCCCAATTGGAAAGGTGAGCCGCATCGAGCGACAGATAAGCCGCGCGAGGCATCGCGTCAGCCACGGCTCGCCCCTGCTCGGGCGTGGTCGCCGCATCCTGAAGGCCGGCAATGACCAGAACTTCAGCCTCGATAGCCGGCAGCAGCTCGCGCAGGTCAGCGTCCCGCACCGCCGCGCAGTTGGCGATGTAGCCCGATCCATCGGCCTGTTCAAGCATGGCGCGCACAGGCGCTATACGAGCGGGATCGCCCGCCAGCCAGGCCGGCGTGAACCAGCGTGCCAGGACGCCTTCGACAATGGCAGCCATGCCGTCGCGCTGCACCGTCTCGATGCGGGTGTTCCAGCCCGAGGCCGGCCCGATCAGCGCAGCGGTGTTCGCCAGCACGAAGCGGCCGAAGCGATCCGGGTGATGCCGCGCCAGCCACATGCCCGTCATGCCGCCCATCGACAGGCCGCAGAAGTGCGCGCGCTGCACGCCCGCATGGTCCATCACCGCCAGCACATCGGCGCCGAGTTCGGCCATGCCGAATGGCTCCGCGCTCACCGACGAAGCACCATGGCCGCGCGTGTCGTAGCGCAGCACGCGGAAGTGCTGGCGCAGTACGGGCATTTGCGGGTCCCACATTGCCAGCGTGGTGCCGAGCGAGTTGGACATGACCAGCACCGGCGCGTCGGCCGGGCCTTCGAGTTCGTAGTGGAGGCGAAGATCGCCGCGTGTCGCAGTGCTCATGAAGTAGTGGTTGTTCCTTGAGAACATTTGTCAGGATGTGGGAATCGGGCGGATTGCGCCCTCTCCCGCTTGCGGGAGAGGGGCCGGGGGTGAGGGCCGGCGCGCGGCAAGCATCGTGTCGCCTCACTTCGTGGACGCTCCCGCCCTCACCCCAACCCGCAAGCGGGAGAGGGAGCCCGCTGGCGGTCGTGGAAAGCGCATCGCAACGGCATCAATCCGCGTGGATGCCGCGGGCGCGGATCAGCTCGCCCCACTTGGCGGTCTCGCGGGCCAGGTGGTCGCGCAGCGCTGCCGGCGTGCTGCCGATGGGTTCCGCGCCAATCGCCGCCAGCCGCTTCTGCACGGCAGGCTTGCGCAGCGCCTCAAGCATGGCGCGGTTCAGCCCTTCGATCGCGGCGGGCGGTGTGCGCGCCGGCACGAAGGCAGCGAACCAGGGCGACAGCTCATAGCCAGGCAGGCCCGACTCGGCCACGGTGGGCACATTGGGCAGCGCCGTCGAGCGCTTGCTGGTCGTCACCGCAATGGCGGTGAGCTTGCCGGAATCGATATGCGGCTTGGCCGAGGTAATGCTGTCGAACATATAGTCGACCTGGCCGCCAAGCAGGTCGGTCATGGCGGGGCCGCTGCCCTTGTAGGGAACATGCAGCAGGTCGACGCCCGCCATGGAAGTGAACAGCTCGCCCGCCAGGTGGATCGAGGTGCCATTGCCCGCTGACGCATAGGTGTACTTGCCCGGCCGCGCCTTGGCATTGGCCACCACCTCCGCCACCGTCTTGGCGGGCGTCTTCGCCTTGCTGGCCACCAGCACGTTGGGTACCACGGCCAGCAGCGACACCGGGGCAAAGTCCTTCACCGGGTCGTAGCTGAGCTTGCCGTACAGGGCGGGATTCACCGCCATGCCGTTGGCAACGATGATCAGCGTGTAGCCGTCGGCCGGCGCGCGCGCGACCAGCTCCGCGCCGATATTGCCACCGGCGCCGGGGCGGTTCTCCACCACGACGGCCTGGCCGAGCGTGCGCGACATGTCTTCACCCAGCGTGCGGGCGATATTGTCCATCGCGCCGCCGGCGGGGAACGGCACGATCCAGCGGATCGGGTGGTCGGGCCAGGCGGCATGGGCGGGCGCGCTGGCCGCTGCCACGGCAAGCATCATCGCGGCGGCGCCGGTGCGGGCGCCAGGTGTCATCGAAGGCCGCGGGAACAGCCGTTGCAGCAGGGATTTCATTTGTCTCCGTCCTGTCTTTTGATTGAATTGTTCAGCGTATCGACGACGGATGCTTCGCCAGCGGCGTCACCGCGAGCTTCATATACGGGAACAGCGGCAGCGCGGCCAGCAGCGTGTGCAGCTCGTCGTTGGATTCGACATCGAAGATGCTGTAGTTGGCGTATTCGCCCACCACGCGATAGAGCTGCTGCCACTTGCCCTGGCGCTGCAAGTCCTGCGCGTAGGCCTTCTCGCGCGCCTTGATCTCATCGGCCTGGGCCGCGGGCATGTCGTGCGGCAAGTTGACGTCCATCCGTACCAGATAAAGCATGAGGGTTCCTCCGATCGTATTGCGTTGGGGGCTGATGCTCAGCCTTGCTTGCGGCGATAGTGCGCCAGTTTGTCCTCGTCCAGCGCGAGCCCAAGGCCCGGCCCTTGCGGCAGGTGCAGGGCAAAATCCCGGTACTCCGGCCGCGTGGCGACCACGTCGTCCTCGAGCAGCAGCGGCCCGAACAGCTCGGTGCCCCATGCGAGCTGCGGCAGCGTGCAGAAGCCGTGGGCGGCGGCGATGGTGCCCACGCTGCCTTCCAGCATGGTGCCGCCATAGAGCGCGATGCCGGCCGCATCGCCGACAGCCGCGGTGCGCAGCATGCCGAAGATGCCGCCGGACTTGGCGATCTTCAGGGCAAACACGTCGGCGCCGCCGATGCGCGCCAGCTCCATCGCGTCTTCCGGCCCGCACACCGCCTCGTCGGCCATGATCGGCACGATAAAGCGCGCGGCCAGCCGGGCCAGCGCGGCCCGCTGCTCGCGCGGCGTGGGCTGTTCGATCAGGTCGATGCCGGCGGCTTCCAGCATCGCAATGCCGGTGGCGGCCTCAGCCTCGTTCCAGGCCTGGTTCACGTCCACGGTCACGCGGGCACGATCACCCAGCGCGCGCTTGATCGCCGCCACGTGGGCCACGTCGTCGCGCACGGCGCGCCGTCCGATCTTGAGCTTGAAGGTGTTGTGGCGGCGCGCTTCCAGCAGTTGCTCGGCCTCTGCGATATCGCGCCCGGTATCCCCGCTGGCCAGGGTCCACAGCACCGGCAGCGTGTCGCGCACGGCGCCGCCCAGCAGCGTGGCCAGCGGCACGCCCAGGCGCTTGCCCTGCGCATCCAGCAACGCGGTTTCCAGCGCCGACTTGGCGAAGCGGTTGCCGCGCGCGACCTTGTTCAGGCGCGCCATGGCCGCATGCACGTTGGCGGCGTCCTGGCCGACCAGCGCGGGGGCCAGGTAGGTGTCGATGGTGAGTTTGATGCCTTCGGGACTTTCATCGCCATAGGACAGGCCGCCGATGGTGGTGGCCTCGCCGATGCCTTCGATGCCGTCGCTGCACTGCAGCCGCACGATGACCAGCGTCTGCTGCTGCATGGTTGCCATGGCGAGCTGGTGCGCCCGGATAGTCGGCAGGTCGACCAGGATTGCCTGGACTGCCGTGATCGTCGCTTGGTTGCCCACTTTGATACCTTTTCGATGCAATTTGATATTGCGCTGGAGTATGCGCCTTGACTGTACTGGAGTCCAAGACCGATGATGTCTAGTCCCATACCTCACGGGTATGCATAAAGGTCCTGATATGGAACTCCGTCACCTGCGCTATTTCCAGACCGTCGCCCAGGAACTCAATGTGACGCGGGCGGCGTCGCTGCTGCATATGGCCCAGCCGCCACTGTCGCGCCAGATCCGCCAGGTCGAGGAAGAAATCGGCGTGGCGCTGTTCGACCGCGTCGGCCGCGGCCTGCGCCTGACCGAGGCCGGGCGCTTCCTACTGGAGCAATCGCTGCAACTGACCCAGCGGCTGGACGAAGCCATCGAGGGCACGCGCCGCATCGGCCGCAACGAGAAGCGCTGGTTCGGCATCGGCTTCGTGCCCTCGGTGCTGTACGGCTTCCTGCCGGAACTGATCCGCGAGCTGCGCGGCGCCGACAGCCAGGTGGAGGTGGGCCTGAGCGAGATGATCACGGTGCAGCAGGTGGCGGCCCTGAAGGCCGGGCGCATCGACCTGGGCTTTGGCCGCATTGCGCTGAACGATCCGGCCATCACGCAGCAGGTAGTGATGGCCGAGCCGCTGGTCGCCGCCCTGCCCGCGGCGCAGCCGATACCGCGCGACGGCACGCTGACCGCCGAGACCCTGGCGCACCACCCGTTCGTGCTTTACCCTGCCCGGCCGCGGCCCAGCTATGCCGACCATGTGCTGTCGCTGTTCCGCGCACAGGGGTTGCAGCTACGCGTGGTACAGGAAGCCAACGAACTGCAGACCGCGCTGGGGCTGGTGGCGGCGGGACTGGGCATTACACTGGTGCCCGCCTCCGTGCAGCGCCTGCACCGCGACGACGTGCGCTACTGCCCCATCGACGCACCGGGCTTCGTCTCGCCGGTGATCATGAGCCAGCGTGCGGGCGATACCTCGCCCTTCCTGGCGCGCGCGGTGGCATGGGTGCTGCGGCAGGGCCGGCCGGACGCGCAGGCATAGTTCCCTACTCTTGCGTCGGCGGCAGGTAGGCGATGCCCGCCTCCTCGTACAGCCGATAGATCATTTCCTGCATGGCGCGCAGGTCGGCGGACTCGTCGAGCATGCGCATGCTCATGATGATGGGTGACACCAGGTTGGGATCGTCCAGCTCCACGTAGGTGACATCGTCCCGCTTGAGGCCATGCACGCTGCTCGGCACGACGGAAATCCCCTCGCCCGCCGCCACCAGGCCCAGCGCGATCTGCAGCTCGCGCACTTCCTGGATGCGCCGTGGCTTGAGCGCGCGGTCGTGGAACGCGGCCAGCACCTGGTCCGCATAGCTGGGCCGCGGCGCCTTGGGGAAGATGATCAGCGTCTCGCCGACCAGCTCATGCAACGACAGCTCCTGCCGCGCCTCGCCCAACGGGTGGCCGACCGGCAGCGCCACGATCATGCGCTCCTCGCGCAGCACCACGCGCCGCACGGCCGGGTCTTCATGGCGGATGCGCCTCGATCTGGCCAACGCGGCGGGTCATGGCTTCCAGCTCCGCGGTCTGCGCCAGGACCCGCAGCGCGTGCGTGTAGAAGAAGCGCCCGGTGTCGGTCAGCTTGAGCGGGCGCGTCTGGCGTTCGAACAGCTGGACGCCCAGTTCCCCCTCCAGTTGCTGGATTTGCCGGGGCAAGGGCGGCTGGGCGATATGCAGCCGCTCGGCGGCGCGGGTGAAGTTGCGTTCCTCCGCGACCGCGACGAAGTAACGCAAATGACGCAATTCCACGAATATACCTTATGGGTATCGAAAAAATACTAAATCAGAGTTTGACGCTGGAAATCGGCCTCAACTATGCTCCATCACAAGCAAGACAGCAAGCTTGATACCAAAAAAGCATTGTCTGATTGATTGCGATCCCCACGAACACGAGACTGGAGACATCTAATGACCCACCCAGAAATCGAGGCCCTGGTAAACAACTTCATCGTCGCGACCGCCCGGCCCGGCGAGGCCGATGCGCGCGTACAGGTAGTGGTGCGCCTGGCATCCGACCTGTTCAAGGCCATCGAGGACCTCGACCTGAGCCCGAGCGAAGTCTGGAAAGGCATCGAATACTTTGCCGAGGCTGGCGCCAGCCAGGAACTCGGCCTGCTCGCCGCCGGCCTGGGGCTGGAGCGCTTTCTCGACATCCGCGCCGACGAGGCCGAAGCCCGTGCGGGCCTCGCCGGCGGCACGCCGCGCACCATCGAAGGCCCGTTGTATGTGGCCGGCGCGCCCGAAAGCACCGGCAACATCCCGCTGGACTGCCGCGACGGCGCCTGCGGCACCTGCCGCGGGCTGTGCGAGTCCGGATCGTACGACCTGCCGGAATCGAGCTACATCGAAGACGCGCTGACCGCCGAGGAGGCGCCGCGCAGGGCTACGTACTGGCGTGCCAGACGCGTCCGCGCTCCGACTGCGTGTTCCGCGTGCCCGCCTCGTCGACCGCCTGCAAGACCGGCGTGAGCACATGGCACGGCGCTATCGCCGAGGTGACGCAGTTGTCGGACTCGACCATCGGTTTCTCGATCGAGCTCGAAAATGCGCGCGGCATCGACTTTCTCGCCGGCCAGTATGTCAACGTCGGTATCCCGGGTAGCGATGTGACCCGCTCATACTCGTTCAGCTCGCCCCCCGGCAAGGCCCGCACGACCTTCGTCGTGCGCAACGTGCCGGACGCCCGCATGAGCACTTACCTGACCGGCGCCGCACAGCCGGGCCAGCGCATTTCGTTCTCGGGGCCGTACGGCAGCTTCTACCTGCGTCCCGTGACGCGGCCGGTGCTGATGCTGGCGGGCGGCACCGGCATCGCTCCGTTCCTGTCGATGCTGGCGTGCTGGCCGAGTCCGGCAGCACGCAGCCTGTGCGCATGGTGTACGGCGTGACCAACGATATCGACCTGGTGGCTCTGGCGCAGCTCGATGCCGCGCGCCAGTCGGTACCGGGCTTCGAGTACCGCACCTGCGTCGCCGATCCGGCCAGCGCGCATCCGCGCAAGGGCTACGTGACCGCGCACGTGGATGATGAATGGCTCAATGGCGGCGATGTCGACGTCTACTTGTGCGGCCCGGTCGCGATGTTCGAGGCCGTACGCGACTGGCTGCAGCAGGCGGGCATAGCGCCCTCGGGCTTCTACTACGAAAAATTCTCGGCCAGCAACGCGGCCTGACTGCAAGGAGCAAGCATGCAAGCAAGGGACCGCAATGCCCGCTTTGCGGACAAGGTCGTCGTCGTTACCGGCGCCGCGCAGGGTATCGGGCGCGGCGTGGCGCTGGGCGCGGCGGCCGAGGGCGCGTCAGTGGTGCTGGTGGACCGCTCTGAACTCGTGCACGAGGCCGCCGGCGAGATCGCCGCCGGTGGCGGCAAGGTCGTCGCTGTTACCGCGGACTTGGAAACCTATGCCGGCGCGTCCGAAATGGCGCGGGCCGCGCTGGACGCGTGGGGCCGCATCGATGTGCTGGTCAACAACGTCGGCGGCACCATCTGGGCGAAGCCGTACCAGCTCTACGAGGAAGACCAGATCGAGGCGGAGATCCGGCGCTCGCTGTTCCCCACGTTGTGGTGTTGCCGCGCGGTGCTGCCCGGCATGGTCGAGCGGCGCCACGGCGCGATCGTCAACGTGTCGTCGATCGCGACGCGCAGCATCCACCGCGTGCCCTACGCGGCGGCCAAGGGCGGCGTCAACGCGCTGACCGCGAGCCTGGCGTTCGAGCATGCGGCCGAAGGCATTCGCGTGAACGCCGTGGCCACCGGCGGCACCGAGGCGCCACCGCGCCGCATTCCTCGCAACGCCGCGCCCCAGTCGGCGCAGGAGGCGGGCTGGTACCAGGCCATCGTCGATCAGACCGTGGCGTCGAGCCTGATGCGCCGTTACGGCACGATCGACGAGCAGGTCGGCGCGATCCTGTTCCTGGCGTCGGACGAGGCCTCGTACATCACCGGAACCGTATTACCCGTGGGCGGTGGCGATCAGGGCTGAGCAATGCGCCGGCCGCTGCGGTCTCAGGGCGCTGGACTCGCCAGCGGCTTGCCCTTCTCGACCACATACACGCCAATAACGCGCGCCGGCGAACTGCCGGGATTGTGCGCGTCATGGACGACCCCGGCCGGCACCACGAAGGATTCGCCGGCCTTGACCATCCGGGGCGGCTGGCCGTCGATCAGCAGTTGGGCCTCGCCCTCCATCACATAGCTGATCTCGTCGCCTGGATGCGTGTGGCGCCCGGCACGGCCGCCCGGCGCCACTTCCACACGCGCTACCACGGCTTCGCGTCCCGGAACGGAAACGTCCGCGCGACCAACAACCGTGCGGGACAGGCCGCCGGTCTGCGCCAGCACGGCCCCGGAGGCGATCCAGAGCCCGGCGGCCGCCAGGATACTCAGTATCTTGGAATTCATCATTTGCCCTCCTCCTGGATTGTTCTTGTCTTGCCGGTGTACCCGCTCGCGTGGATTAGCCTTTGGCTTTGGACTTGTTCAGGGTCACGGCGGCGCGAACGAGAGTCTTCAACGCTTCCTCGTCTATCTTCTCGCCCTCGTGGAAGTCGATGGCACGCCTTGTGTTCCCGTCAAGACTGGAATTGAAGAGGCCAGAAGGATCCTTCAGAGCCGCCCCTTTGGCGAAGGTCATCTTCACGACGCTCTTGTAAGTCTCGCCGGTGCAGATCAATCCGTCGTGCGACCAGACCGGAACCCCTCTCCACTTCCACTCCTCGACGACCTCAGGATCGGCTTCCTTGACCAGGGTACGGAGCCGGCTGAGCATCGTGCCCCGCCAGTCGTCCAGCTCCTTGATTCTCGCGTCTATCAGCTGAGAAGCAGACTGGCTTTCCTGCGTGTCGTTCTTCGTCATGCCCATTTCTCCTCAAGCGCAAACGCTGATCCAATGTGGGTGTCAGAGCCAGATTATGCGCGACGTGGGTGTCAGAGCCAGATTCTAAGGTGGGCTCACAGGCGGATTCAATGCCCGCCCACGCGCCCCATCCATGGTGTTGTATGCTCGCGGGTCCGCGACCAGTACGACGAGATTGATGCACCACACCGACGACGCTCTTTCCGAGCACGAATCTTCCGCCATTCACGAGCCCCGGCTTTGGCGAGACAAGGGCTGGACCGCCCGGGTTATCAAGAACGAGGATGGCGACGGCTGGGCGGTCGAAATGATCCGGGACGGCAGCGCCGAGCCGGCGCTGGTCGGCCCCTGGACCATGGGACGAAACAAGGTCGATCCGAAGCCGCTCGATGCCACGGCCCACCAGACGCTGGTCAAGACTGCCGCGGAAGTCATCCGGCGGCATGAGCAGCAACTGCACGCCCAACTCAACAAGCAGTGCAGCATCGAGACCGAATCCGGGACTGTGACCGTCAGGCTGGTCATCACGCCAGATGAATTCGAGCCCGTCGGCACGCTCACGGCACTGGATCCCTTCGGGGATGCGCTGGCGACCGTCAAGGTACGGCCCGACTTTCGCCTGACGCGCGAGAGCGCCGCCCGCTGGGCGGCTGGCGGGTTTGACAAGATTCGCTAGCCGGCTGCTACGGCAGCGAATCCGGGCCGCGGATCGCGTCAGCCGTCCTTGAACAGGAAACTGTAGGCGTTCAGCGCGGGCGCGCCGCCAAGGTGGGCGTAAAGCACGCGGGAGCCCGACGGGAACTCGCCGCGGCGCACCATGTCGATCATGCCGTGCATGGATTTGCCTTCGTAGACCGGGTCGGTCATCACGCCTTCAAGCCGCGCGCAGAGGCGGATGGCCTCGAGCGTCCCTTCGGACGGCAGGCCATATTCCGGACCGCCGTAACGCGTATCCAGCACGACATCCTCTTCGGCGATATCGCGGCCGAGGTCGACCAGCTCCGCGGTATGTCGCGCAATGCGCAGGATCTGGGCGCGCGTCTGCGCCGGCTTGGCGGAGGCATCGATGCCGATGACGCGGTCGGCGCGGCCATCCGCCGCGAAGCCGACCACCATGCCAGCCTGCGTGCTGCCCGTAACCGAGCAGACCACGATGTAGTCGAATTTGAAGCCGAGCTGGGCTTCCTGCGCGCGCACTTCCTCCGCAAAGCCGACAAAACCCAGCCCGCCGAGCGGGTGCTCCGAGCAGCCCGCGGGGATCGGATACGGCTTGCCGCCCGCGTCGCGCACGCTCTGCATGGCATCCTCCCAGCTCGGGCGGATGCCGATGTCAAAGCCGTCCGCCACAAGCCGCACGTCGGCGCCCATCATCCGCGACATCTGGATATTGCCGACGCGGTCGTACACGGCGTCCCAGTAGTTCACCCAGTTCTCCTGCACCAGCACGCACTTCATGCCGAGGTGGGCCGCCACGGCAGCCACCTGGCGCGTCTGGTTCGACTGGATGCCGCCGATCGACACCAGCGTATCGGCGCCCTGCTCCAGCGCGTCGGGCACAAGGTATTCCAGCTTGCGCGTCTTGTTGCCGCCAAAGGCCAGACCGCTGTTGCAGTCTTCGCGCTTGGCATAGAGATGCACCTTGCCGCCCAAATGCTCGCTCAGGCGTGCCAGCGGGTGGATTGGCGTGGGACCGAAAGTCAGCGGGTAGCGGGGAAAGCGGTCGAGGTTCACGGCATCTTCTCCGGGTGGTGGCGTTGAGGGGGGGCACCGCCCCCTGGACAGGTGAGGCGCTGCGTTCAGTGAAATGGTAGGCAATTGCCTGAGAAACGTGCTTGCAAAGATTGCTGTTTAAACACACCATTACGTTATCAAGCCACGTCTTTGCCTACGATAGTTGCAGAAAAATGGTCACCCGCAAAATAAAAGTTCGCGCAGATATCGCGCCGGCCCCGGAACCCGCCCCGGCGCTGGATCGCACGGACAAGGCCATACTCCGCCTGTTGCAGAAAGACGCCTCGATTTCGAACGTGGCGCTGGCGGCCAGGGTGAACCTGAGCCCGCCCGCCTGCTTGCGGCGCGTGGAGCGGCTGAAGGAAGCCGGGATGATCCGGGGCGTGGTGGCGCTGCTGAACCCGGTCGCGCTGGACGCGGGCATGCTGGTGATCATCGGCGTGGTGCTGGACCGTTCCACGCCGGAATCCTTTGCGGCATTCGAGAAAGCCGTGCAGAAAGTGTCCGGTTGCATGGAGTGCCATGAGGTGACCGGCGAATTCGACTACTTCCTGATGGTGCGCACCCGCGACAGCGAGAGCTTCAACCGGTTGCACGCGGAACAGTTGCTGTACCTGCCAGGCGTGAGGCAGATCCGCTCGTTCATGGTGCTCAAGCAGGTGTTGTCCACGACGCAGTTTCCGGTCTAGGGGAAGCAAGGCACAGTGGCCCTGCCGTGCAATCTTGCCCGGATTCTTAAGGCGCCCCAGGCAGGCGCTCCGCCAGCCTTCTATCTCGAGCGGGGGCCGCTCACTGAGAAACTTGCCTCTTTCCGCCGCGTCCAATGAAAGACGTGTGCAAGAGACACGCCCTTACCACGATGGAGACCACCATGAAAGGCTCGGGACGGCAATCGCAAGGCCCAGCAAAGACGGCTGGCAAAGCCAAGCCCATGACGCAGCCTGATGCGTCACGGATCCAGTCAGCTACCGCAAAGGCCATGGGTGGTGGAGTACCGAAGGGCAGCTTCGCCACCCGCGCGCAACGCGCGGCTTCGACCCGCGGACGCTAAAGCGCAAGCGGCCTGGCTATACACGCCAGGCCGCTTCGTCCGATCCTTCTTCCCCTACTTCGTCTTGGGCGGCAAGATCGCAGTCCCAGACCCCGCTTCCGTCGTCCGGTCATGCTGCATGGTCGGCATCATGTTGCTGTTCAGGTGGAACATCACCCATAGCGAACCTGTCAGCGTGATCACCACCAGCACCAGCGTGAACATCAGCGACAGCATGTTCCAGCCGCCCTCGGATTTCGCGTTCATGTGCAGGAAGTAGATCATGTGCACCACGATCTGTACCGCGCCGATCAGCAGGATTACGATGGCCGTGGTGGACGTCTTCTCGAACACCTCGCCCATCACCAGCCAGAACGGGACGGCAGTCAGAAAGACGGAAAGCACGAAGCCCGTCAGGTAGCCGCCCAGCGTGGCGTGCGGCCCCACGTCTTCTTCATGTTCATGTCCATGGCCGTGTCCGGGGACACCCAGCGTATCGTCGTGCGCGCTCATGGCAAGGATCCCATCAGGTAGACGAAGGTAAAGACGCCGATCCATACGACGTCGAGAAAGTGCCAGAACATTGACAGGCACATCAGCCGGCGCCTGTTGGCCGTGATCAGCCCGTGCCGTGCCACCTGCGTCATCAGCACGATCAGCCAGACGATGCCGAACGTCACGTGCAGCCCGTGCGTGCCGACCAGCGAGAAGAACGAGGTCAGGAACGCGCTGCGCTGCGGGCCCGCGCCCTCGTGGATAAAGTGCGCGAACTCGTAAAGTTCGACGGCCAGGAACGCCGCGCCGAAAACGCCCGTGATGGCCAGCCAGATCTGCGTGCCGGCGATGCGGTTCTGCTGCATCTGCAGCATGGCGAAGCCATACGTGATCGACGATATCAGCAGGAAGGTGGTGTTCAGTGCCACCAGCGGCAGTTCGAACAGCTCCGCCCCGGTCGGCCCGCCCGCGTACTCGCGGCCGAGCACGCCATAGGCGGCGAACAGGCACGCGAATACCAGGCAGTCGCTCATCAGGTAGAGCCAGAACCCGAGCAGCGTGCCGTTCTGCGGGTGGTGCGCATCGGTCAGATAGAACTGGTACCCACCCGGTGGGGCTTCACCGGCAACAGCGGTGGCTTCCACGTGGCGGGGAAAGGTCGTCGTCTCAACCATGGCCGGCCATCAGTTGTGTGCGCGCCGCTTCGGTCCGAACCACTTGCTCGGTCGGAAGATAGTAGTCGCGCTTGTAGTTGAAGGTATGGATGATCGCGGCGACGATGGTTGCCGCGAACGAGGCAATCGCCAGCCACCAGATGTACCAGATCAGTGCGAAGCCACATAGCGTGGAGAGGCCCGCCAGCACGATGCCGGCCGCGGTGTTCTTCGGCATGTGGATCGGGATAAAGCCCTGCTCCGGCCGCTGGAAGCCATGCTGCTTCATGTGCCACCAGGCGTCGGTGTCGTGCACCACTGGCGTAAAGGCGAAGTTGTACTGCGGCGGTGGCGACGACGTCGACCATTCGAGGGTGCGGCCATTCCACGGATCGCCAGTCAGGTCGCGCAACTCCTCGCGACGCATGAAGCTGACCACCAGCTGGACCAGGAAGCACGCGATGCCGATGGCGATCAACAACGCGCCGAAGGCCGCCAGCTGGAACCAGATCTGCAGCGACGCATCCTCGAAATAGCTCATGCGGCGGGTCACGCCATGCAGGCCAAGCCAGTACAGCGGCATGAACGCAAAGTAAAAGCCAATCAGCCAGAACCAGAACGAGGCCTTGCCCCACGACGAGACCAGGCGATAGCCGAATGCCTTCGGGAACCAGTAGGTGATGCCCGCCATCAGCCCGAACAGCACACCGCCGATGATCACGTTATGGAAGTGGGCGATCAGGAACAGGCTGTTGTGCAGCGAGAAGTCCGCCGGCGGCACCGCCAGCAGCACGCCGGTCATGCCGCCGATCACGAACGTGACCATGAAACCGATGGTCCACAGCATTGGTACCTCGAAGCGGATCTTGCCGTGGTACATCGTGAACAGCCAGTTGAAGATCTTGGCGCCGGTCGGGATCGAGATGATCATGGTCGTGATCCCGAAGAACGAATTGACGCTGGCGCCCGAGCCCATCGTGAAGAAATGGTGCAGCCAGACCAGGTATGACAGCACGGTGATCACCACCGTGGCGTAGACCATCGACGCATAGCCAAACAGGCGCTTGCGGCAGAACGTGGCGACCACTTCGGAGAACACGCCGAAGACGGGTAGCACGAGGATATAGACCTCGGGATGGCCCCAGATCCAGATGAGGTTCACGTACATCATCGCGCTGCCGCCCTGGTCGGCCGTGAAGAAGTTCGTGCCGACATAGCGATCGAGTGCCAGGAATGCCAGCGCAGCGGTCAGGACCGGGAACGCGGCGATGATCAGCACGTTCGTGCACAGCGCCGTCCAGGTGAAGATCGGCATGCGCATCAACGTCATGCCTGGCGCGCGCATCTTGACGATGGTGACCAGCAGATTTATCCCTGAGAGCAAGGTCCCCACCCCGGCCACCTGCAGCCCCCAGATGTAGTAATCGACGCCGACGTCCGGACTGTGGATGATGCCGGACAGCGGCGGATAGGCCAGCCAGCCGGTGCGCGCGAATTCGCCGACGAACAGCGACATCATGACCAGGATCGCGCCGCCCGTGGTCATCCAGAAACTGAAGTTGTTGAGAAACGGGAACGCCACGTCGCGCGCGCCGATCTGCAGCGGCATGACGAAGTTCATCAGCCCAGTGACCAGCGGCATGGCCACGAAGAAGATCATGATCACGCCGTGCGCGGTAAAGATCTGGTCGTAGTGATGCGGCGGCAGGTAACCGGCGTTGTCGCCGAATGCGATGGCCTGCTGGATGCGCATCATGACCGCATCGGCGAAGCCGCGCAGCAGCATCACGATGCCCAGGATCACGTACATGATGCCGATCTTCTTGTGGTCGATGCTCGTGAACCACTCGTGCCAGAGATAGCCCCATTGGCGAAAATAGGTGATCGCGCCGACCAGCGCGAGCCCGCCCAGCACGACCACGATGAAGGTGCCGATCAGGATCGGCTCATGGAGCGGGATCGCATCCCATGAAAGACGGCCGAAGATCAGATTGGCGAGTTCGGAGCGCTCGGGCATTATTGTCACCTGGGGCCTGAAATGACCAAGAGTGGCCGTTAGGGATTGGCGAAAACCGCAACGAGGGATGCTAAGCGGGAGGCTGCGATAGCAAGCCTCACCGCAGCAGCCGCCTGCCGTCGTTCGGCTTGGAATCCGACGCGAACACCGGCGCAACCGCCCCGGTGTTGCTCGCGGTACAGATCTCGCCGGACGGGTCGAACTTTCCGCGGCTGCGGTCGAGCGCCATGGTGTCTGCCATGCAGGTCCCGCCACCCACGCAGCGGTTCAGGATCAGGTCGTAAAGCTCTGGCGCCACGCTGGCATAGCGTTGCACCGGATCGCGCTCGCTTGGCTGCGCGAGCTTCTGGTAAGTGTCCTTCGACAGGTCTTTTCCCGATGCCTTGGCCTGCTCGATCCAGCGATCGAAGTCTTCGTTCGACAGGCCGTGGAACTTGAAGCGCATGTGCGAAAAGCCCGCGCCGCTGTAGTTGGCCGAGAAGCCGTCAAAGACGCCGGGCTTGTTGATGACCGCATGGAGCTTGGTTTCCATCCCGGGCATCGCGTAGACCATGCCGGCCAGCGAGGGAACGAAGAACGCGTTCATCACCGAGGTCGCGGTAATGCGGAAGGCGATCGGGCGATCGACCGGCGCTGCGAGTTCGTTGACCGTTGCAATGCCTTGCTCGGGATACAGGAACAGCCATTTCCAGTCCATCGCCACCACTTGCACCGTCAGCGGCTTGACTTCGGCCGCAACGGGCCGCCCCGGCTCCAGCCGCGTCAGCGGCCGGTACGGATCGAGCTGGTGGGTACTGACCCAGGTCACGGCACCGAGCGCGATGATGATCAGCAGCGGCGCAGACCAGATCGCCAGCTCAAGCACCGTCGAATGGTCCCACTCGGGGTTGTAGGGCGCATCGGTGGCACTTTCCCGATAGCGCCACGCAAACAACAGCGTGAGGAGGATCACCGGCACGATGATCAGCAACATCAGGCACGTGGCGATGATGATCAGATCGCGCTGGCGCACGGCCATGTCACCGGATGGCGAAAGCAGCACTGCGCTGCAACCGGCCAGGCTTGCCAGCAAGGCGATCGCGGCACACCGAAGAAGCAGTCTTCCCGGGGCACGCAGCGGCGTCACAGCAGCGTCGAAGCGTCGCATGGTCTCGGAAGTGGCGTCAAAAGAATATCGGTGATGTACCGACGAACCGACCTTTCGATTACCTATGGCAGTTTAGGCGCTATTCTTGTGAGTGCGTGACTTAAAGAAGCACTCGGCGATAAGGAGCCTCTACGATGGCCAGCCTGACCCACCAGCATCGCGCGTCGCCCACGGCACCTCCGGCCCCTGGCCACCATGACGTGGCTCCTGCGGAGATCGCCACTGGCGTGGTGATCGGGCGCGCCTCCGAGTACTTCGACTTCTTCGTGTACGGCATTGCCTCCGTGCTCGTCTTCCCGACGGTCTACTTTCCGTTCGCGGGCGAGCTGGCGGGACTGCTCTACAGCTTCGCGATCTTCTCGTTCGCGTTTATCGCGCGGCCGTTCGGCACGGCGCTGTTCATGCGCATCCAGCGGCGCTGGGGGCGCGGTATCAAGCTGACCGCGTCGCTGTTCCTGCTCGGCACGGCCACGGTGGGAATTGCCTTCCTGCCGTCGTACGCCTCGCTGGGTGCCACCTCGATCTACCTGCTGGCACTGTTCCGCGTCCTGCAAGGCATTGCCTTTGGCGGATCGTGGGACGGGCTGCCGTCGCTGCTGGCGCTCAACGCGCCCCAGGACAAGCGCGGGTGGTACGCGATGGTGGGCCAGCTCGGCGCGCCCACCGGTTTCATCGTTGCCGGTGCGCTGTTCCTGTTCCTGCATGCCAGTCTGACACCGCAGGAGTTTATCGAGTGGGGCTGGCGCTATCCGTTCTACGTGGCCTTCGCCATCAACGTCGTGGCGCTGTTTGCAAGGCTGCGCCTGGTGGTGACCCACGAATACACGCGGCTGCTGGAAGAAGACGAGCTTGAGCCGATCAGCACGCTGCAGATGGTGAATGCGCAGGGGTTCAACATCTTTCTCGGCGCGTTTGCCGCGCTGGCCAGCTATGCGCTGTTCCACCTGGTCACGGTGTTCCCGCTGTCCTGGGTGATCCTGCACCAGACGCAGGACATTTCCGATGTGCTCGCCATCCAGATCGTGGGTGGCTTCATTGCGTTCATCGGCACGCTGCTCTCGGGGTGGATCGCGGACCGCGTCGGCCGGCGCAAGACGCTGGCGACGATGGCCGTGCTGATCGGCGTCTTCAGCCTGGTGACGCCGTGGCTGCTCGATGGGGGCCCCGTAGGCCAGGATCTGTTCATCCTGGTCGGCTTCGGTCTGCTGGGCTTGTCGTACGGGCAGTCTGCCGGCGTCGTAACGTCGAACTTCGAACCCCGTTTCCGCTATACCGGGGCTGCGCTGACCACGGACTTCGGCTGGCTGTTCGGCGCTGCCTTTGCACCGTTGGTGGCGCTGGGCTTGTCGTCGCTGTTCGGCCTGGTCGCGGTCAGCCTGTACCTGATGTCAGGCGTGGTTGCCACGCTGGCGGCGTTGCGGATCAGCCGCGCGCTCGGTACACCGGAGTTGTGATCGCGCAACGCCCTCGTCTTGGCAGGTCGGAAAAATCGGGCCAAATAAGCGGGCAAATAAGCGGGGCAAATACTCAACGGCCCGATGCGGCCAGCGCCGCGCCGCGCCCGGCAAAGCGCGCATACTCCTCCGGCGGGACGAACAGCCCGCCTGTGGTCCACACCAGGTGCGTGGCCTGCATCATCGTCCGGTCAAGACCGTGTTGCTTCAGGTAGGTGCGGCCGGCGTCGGTGCCGGTCAGCATGCCCGGCCCGCTGAAGCCGGCGGCAGCCGACGGCTCGATCTGCAGTCCCTCTGATTCGCGCAGGCGGTGCAGGTCGACGAACAGCCTGTCGTCAGCCACGGTGTAGACGCCCCCGAGCAGCGGACGCATTGCCTCGGCGGCTAGTTCCGATGCCTGGGACACGGCCAGGCCGTCGGCCTCGGTGCGGTTCGTAAGGCCGAAGTCGTAGACCGACGCCCCGTGCGACAGCATTTCCACGAGGAAGCACGGCGACTGCGTGGGCTCGGCGAAGAATGCATGGAAATGGGGCCCGTATAACTCGCGCAAGCCGAAAGCGATACCGGCAGGCGCGCCGCCGACCCCGCACGGCAGATAGACGAACAGCGGATGCGCGGCATCCACGCGCACGCCTGCCGCATCGAGCTGGCGCTGCAGGTGCAGTGCCGCCGCGCTGTAGCCGAGCATCAGCGCCAACGATCGCTCATCGTCGACGAAATAGCTGTACGGATCGGCATCGGCCTCGCGCCGCCCGGCCGCCACGGCCGACGCGTAGTCGCCGGTATGCTCCACCACCTCCACGCCGCGCGCCCGCAACCGTGCCTTTTTCCAGGCCTTGGCATCGGCAGACATGTGTACCGCGGCGCGGAAGCCCAGCGCCGACGCCATCACGCCAATGCTCAGGCCGAGGTTGCCGGTGGAGCCCACCGCTACCTGATACTGGCCGAACAGCGCTCGCGCCGCCGGCCCGGCCAGCGCGGCGTAGTCGCCGTCTAGCGTCACCAGGCCATGTTCGAGCGCCAGGGATTCGGCAAATTCGAGTACCTCGTGAACGCCGCCCCGGGCCTTGATCGACCCGGCCACAGGCAGGCTGTGGTCCGCCTTGATCCAGAGGACACCGGCCGACGCAGTCAAGCCGAGCGAGCGTTGCATGGCCGGCGCGGGCAGCAAGGCCGACTCGATATGCCCTTCGCTTTCCTCCAGCTCCGGGAACAACCGCGCCAGCAGCGGCGCGAACCGGTCAAAACGCGCCTGTGCGGCGCGTACATCAGCTAGACTAATGCCGTGCCCATCCACCACGGTCTGGAGCGCCGGGTCCTCGCTGCGCTGGGGATTGCCCCAGAACACAGGCTGGGCGGCCTGCATATCCTTGATCATGTCCGAAGATAATGCGGAAGAATCGATTGTCATGGAACAAGAGGCGTGAACGGAGATGTGCGCATTCTTTCCCCGATCGCTGCCCGTGACAAACCATTCGTACTGATCAATCTATTAGTCATACTAATGGCAAACTTGCTCTCTGCATCATTATTGGGATGGCTCCGCTGTTTTGAGACGGCCGCGCGCCATTGCAACTTCACGCAGGCGGCTGCCGAACTGTGCGTGACGCAGGGCGCGGTCAGCCAGCAGGTCAAGCAGCTCGAACAGTGGCTGGACCGACCCCTGTTCCTGCGCACGCCGCGCGCGCTCGTGCTGACGCCGGAAGGCGAGCGGCTGCGCCTCGTGCTGCGCGAGTCGTTCCAGGCCATCGAGAGCACGCTGACGCAACTGCGCAAGCCGGGGGACAAGCAGCCCATCGCCCTGTCCTGCTCGCCATCGTTCGCCATGGCCTGGCTCACGCCGCGGCTCGGCAACTTCTTCCGGCAGCACCCCGACATCGGCCTGCGCGTCTACGGCGAGTTCCACGCACTGGACCGCTCGCGCATGATGCGCGACGGCACCGAGGCAGCCGTGCGCTTTGATCCCGGCGGCTACGAGGACCTCAAGGCGCGCCTGTTTCTCAAGGAATGGCTGATCCCGATTGCAAGTCCCGCCTATCTGGCGGCACACCCCGAACTACGCTCGCCCGACGGCCTGCGCGCCAGCATGCTGTTGCACGATGTCAGCCCGTGGGACGGCGCCGGAGAGTCCGATGAATGGCAGTGCTGGCTGCGCCATGCCGGCGTGACCCTGCCCGACGTATCGGACGGCCAGCGATTCAACCTGTCGCAGCTGGCCATCCATGCCGCGCTGGCGGGGCAAGGCGTTGCCATCGGACGCTCGGCGCTGGTGCTCGGGGAAATCGAATCGGGCCGGCTTGTCGATCTCTGGGGCATCCACGCGCCCAGCGAAGCGTCATACCACTTCGTCTGCGCACACCGACAGACTGCGCAGGTGGCCGAGGTCGAGGCGTGGCTGGCGGTGGAAGGCGCGGCGTTCGACGGCGCGCGCAGGCGCGTGCTCGGGATCGGGTAAGGCGACGCTGACGTGCAATATTTCCCGAATTCCCGAGTTCTTAAAGCCCCCCAAGCAGGCGCTCCGCCTCATCGAGCAGCGCGGTGGCCGGCAGCATGTCGCCACGTGCAATGCGTACCAGCGCGAAGGATCGCACCAGTGGCGGATCGCCCGGAACGTGGGCGGTGAGCAGGTCGATCTCGTGTGCCGGCGCCGTGCTGTCCGGCGCGAGCAGCACATTCATTGCACTAAGCCGCAGGTGTCTTTTCTCGAGGGAAAAGCAAGAGCGCGCGTCCGCGAGTACCTCGGCCAGGCATTCCAGTTGACGCTCAAGCGCCCCGGTTTCGGGGCCAAGCTGCGCAAGTTCGCGCTCGTTCTCGGCAACCTGCTCGCTCAACCTGCCCTGCTCGCCGGGCGTGGCTTCTCCATCGCCGCCAAACACCGAACGCATGCCGGTGCCTTGCCGCCGGGCCAGGTTCAGGCGCGCCACCAGCAGCGCCTGCTCGCGCTCGAGGACGTCACGGCGCGACTTGCCGGCAGCGGAACGGGCCAGCCCTTCCATGGCGAGCTGATCGAACATTCGTCCCACGATTTCCTCGCGCAGGGCGCCCTCGGTGCAAGCGATGATCCTGACCTTGTGATCGCCGAAACTGATGGTGGTTTGCGGCACTTCCGTGCGCATGACGTCACCTTCCAGCGCAACGCCGAGCGTGCGCCGCTCGGTCATCTCCATCCCAAGGACTGCGTAGGCCTGCGGCGTATCTGGCGACTGCGCGAAGAACTCCCGCAGTTCGGGAGAGCGGCTGAGGGCCAGCTGCACGTCACGGGCCGTGCCGAAGAAAGCCTGGATGCAGGGGTCGGTACCCCATGCCTGCGGGCTGGCCTCGCGCGGGGCGGGTAGCGCCTGGACCAGTTCGCGCACATAGTCCAGCGCCTGCCCAAGCGCAGGCCGAAGCCGCTGCTGGTAGCGCGACACCAGCCGCAAGCGCGGATTCAGCCGGGTGACGCGCTCCGTCAGCTCGGCCATCTCTTGCTTGTCGTGTGCATGGCCTCGCGCATCGCGCCGGCGCATCCACCGTAGAAGTCCCATCGACATGCTCCCGCGCGGTCCCCTTCAAACCGACACGCGCCCCGTTCAGAGCGCCGCCCTGGTATGCCTGGCGATCATGAGCTCTTCATTGGTCGGGATCACCCACACCGCGACCTTGCTCGACGGGGCGCTGATTTTCGGTCCGCCGCTTGCATTTGCGCTTGCGTCCAGTGCCACGCCCAGCCATTGTGCCTGCCGGCACACCTGTTCCCGTATCGGGACGGCGTGCTCGCCAACGCCGGCGGTAAACACCAGCGCGTCCAGGCCTTGCGCGGCGGCCGCAAGCGAGCCGAGTTCCCGCCCGATCCGGTAGGCATACAGCTCGACCGCAAAGCGGGCACGCGGATCGTCGCTGGCAAGCAGTGCGCGCATATCGCTCGAGATGCCCGAGACACCGAGCAGACCGGACTTGCGGTAGATCAGGTCCTCGACGGCGCGGACATCCATGCCCAGTTCATCCATCAGGTACAGGATCACCCCAGGATCCAGATTGCCGCAACGCGTGCCCATGGGCAGACCATCCACTGCCGTGAATCCCATCGTGCTGGCAACGCTGCGCCCTGCAACCAGTGCGCACATGCTGCTGCCATTGCCCAGGTGGGCGACAACGGTGCGCCCCGCAGCGGCCTGGGCATCCACGTCGGGCAGAACGCTGGCTATGTACTCGTAGGACAGCCCGTGAAAGCCATAGCGCCGCACGCCGCGCCCGGTCACTTCAGCCGGCAGCGCGAACGCCTGCGCGGTATCCGGCTGGGTGCTGTGGAACGCCGTGTCGAAGCACGCCACCTGCGGCAGCTCCGGGCGCTGCTGCGCCAGGATCTGGATGGTCTTGAGGTTATGCGGCTGGTGCAATGGCGCGAGTGGGCTCAGGGCTGCCAGCCCCGCGATGACCTCGGTGGTGATCTTCGCCGGCTGCGTAAAGCGGACACCGCCATGGACAACCCGGTGCCCGACCGCGATCAGCCGGTGCCCTTCGCCATGACTGCGCAGGAAATCGGCGAGAAAGGCGATGCCCCCGCCATGTCCCAGTTCGGTGCCGTCGCCCCACTGCTTCGCCTCGACCTCGTCGCCGGCCCCGTCAATGGCACGGAAGCCGGGCGATGTGTAGAGCCCGTCGATGCTGCCGCGCAGGACCAGCCGGAGCGCATCGTCGCTGGCGTCGAAGGCGCTGAATTTGATGCTGGATGAGCCCGCATTGAGTACCAGGATCACGTCGGCCATGGCGCTACCCCATTACCTTTGCGGACTCGCGCCTGGCTTTCGCCACCAGGGCGGCAACGGCGCAGGACGCCAGCCGGGTGGGCACGGAATCGGCCCGGCTGGTGAGAATGATCGGCACCCGCGCACCGAGCACGATCCCGGCCGCGTCGGCGCCAGCCAGGAAAGACAGGCTCTTGGCCAGCATATTGCCGGCTTCCAGGTCCGGCACCAGCAGCACGTTGGCGCGGCCGGCCACCGGGGAGTCGATCTTCTTGATCCGCGCCGCCTCCAGGTCGATGGCATTGTCGAGGGCCAGCGGTCCGTCGACGAGCGCGCCGGTGATCTGGTGGCGGTCCACCATCTTGCATAGCGCCGCGGCCTCGATGGTTGACGGCACCTTCGGGTTGACGGTTTCCATGGCCGACAGCACCGCCACGCGGACTTCCTTGATCTGCAGCGCATGGGCAAGATCGATTGCGTTCTGCAGGATGTCCGCCTTCTCCTCCAGCGTGGGAGCGATATTGACCGCGGCATCGGTGATGATCAAGGCCTCTTCATGGCCAGGCACATCCATCACGAAGCAATGGCTGACGCGCCGGTCGGTGCGCAAGCCGCTCTCCCGCTTTACCACGGCTGCCATCAGCTCGTCGGTGTGCAGGCTGCCCTTCATCAGCGCTTCGGCCTTGCCTTCGCGCACCAGTTCCACCGCAGCCGCTGCGGCGGCGTGGCTGTGTGGCGCGTCGACGATCGGATAGGGGCTGATATCCAGGCCAAAGGCCTTCGCAGTCGCTTCGATGCGCTCACGCGGCCCGACCAGGATGGGAGCGATCAGCCCCATTTTTGCAGCCTCGACCGCCCCCTCCAGTGAACTCTGGTCGCACGGGTGCGCCACCGCGGTCGGCGTTGGCGGGATGGCCTGGCAATACTCGATCAGGCGCTGGTACTTCTCGTGCTTGTTGTCCATCTACCATCCTCCTGCTTCGGTTTTTTGCATTGGCGTGGACACGCGCTGCGCAGTCACCCGGCCGCGCGGCGAATGCGCTCCGGCTTTCCCGCCAGTGCGGCACGGATGCGCGCCAGCATCGCCGCCTGTTCAGGCGTGGGCTGGCTGCCAAGTACGTGTTCATCGGTGGACAGCTTGTCGAGCAAGGTCAGGAGCCGCTCGCGCTCGGCCGGATCATTGAGCAATGCCGGCAGCGTCTTGAGCGCCTGGTCCGGTGCGTATTGCACGATGATCTCCTGCACGCCCCGGATCCTGCGCCACGCATCCGGCGCCAGCGCGGGCAGGTATTCGGCATAGTCGGCGACCAGTTCCTTGCGTAACTCGAGCCGCGAAAGCGGCAACGGTTCGCCGCTGTGCGTCAGCAGGAAGGCCACGCGGGCGAGCGCCTCGACATAGCCGCCTTCGCTGATGGCGGCCAGGGCTTGCTTGACTTCCGGCAACTCCCTGGGCTCGGTAATCACGGGCACGCCAGGCCGTGTTTCGGCCTTGTCGCCGAGATACTGCCAGAACATATTGGCGTAGATGTTGAAGAAGGACGCTTCCGTCATGGCGTCTCGCACCGCGCGATAGTTGTCCAGCATGGCGCTCACCATTTCGGCACCTGCCTGCTCCTGCCGGCGCAGCGGATTGTCCGCCGCGAGCGTCTGCCGGTTGGCCCTGACCGCGTCGGCGGCGGGGCCCAGCCAGGCCATCCATGGATTCATGTCGGAGAGGGCCCAGTTCTGTACCCGCAGCGGGTGGAATGCGCGCAGCATGCGCGCCGACATATCGTTGGACATTGCCTGCACGAATGGCTGTGCGAACAGTTCATAGGCCCGCTGGTTGAAGTCGGACAATGCGGCCACCGCCTCGAACGGCCTTTCGTCGACGCGCTGGAAGCGATTGAGCCGCGCCGCAATATCTTCCAGCCGATACTCGTGGAAGGCGACGTCATATTGCTTCTGGCCGTGCTCGTCCTTCTCCTTGCGCTCGGTGATGACCATGCCATACAGGCCGGGCGGCATCAGCTCAATGGTCTTCAGCACCGAAACGATCTGCGCATGCTCCTTCATGGCGACCTTGCCTGAAACGAAGATGCCGAGATGCCCGATGCTTTCGTGCATCATGCCGACGATGACCTGCCCGCGCGCCTTGATCTCTTCGGTGCTCGCGTACTGGTCCACCACCCAGTTGAACGCTTGCTGCGGCGGGGTGATGTTGTCGCCCATCGAGGCGAACAGGACGATCGGCGACTTGATATGGCGCAGGTCGAATCCCTGGCCGCCCGAGTCCTTGACATCCCCGGACCACAGCTTGTTGCCGACAAAGAGGTTGCGGGTGATCCACTCGATCTCTTCGCGGTTCATCAGGTAGTAGCCGCCCCACCAGTGCTCGAATTCAAGGAAGCGCGGTGGCTCGGTGTCGGCCTTGTTGAAGAGGTTGTAGTACTTGTCCCAGAGGCTGTTGGCCGGGTTCAGGTTCTCGAAGTTCTGGACCAGGTGGGCGCCGTCGAACTTGCCGTTGCCGAGGTCGGCGGTGAACGAAGCCAGCCAGGTACCGCCGAGCAGTCCGCCCGCGTAGCGCATCGGGTTATCGCCCTCACCTTCGCTCCAGGCGCCGCTCCAGTAGGACATCGGCGCGCCATTGATGACAATCGGGCCGGTGTCGTCCGGGCTCGACGCCGCCAGCATCATCGCCGCCCAGCCGCCCTGGCAGTTGCCGACGATGGCCGGCTTGGGGCTGTCCGGATGCAGCGCCCGTACCTTGCGCACGAAACGCTGTTCGGCTTCGCAGACGTCCAGCAGGGTCTGTCCAGGCTCAGGATCGCGGAAGAAGATGACAAAGTAGACCGGGTGGCCGGCGCGCAACGCCACGCCCACCTGCGAATCGTCCTTGAAGCCGCCAATGCCAGGACCATGGCCGGCCCGCGGGTCGATGATGACATAGGGACGGCGGCCGTTGTCCACCGTCACGCCTGCGGGCGGCGTGATGCGCAGCAGCGCGTAATTCACCGGCCGCTCGAACTGGCGGCCGTCGAGAATGAACTCGTATTCGAAGTGCAGGACTGGCTTCAGGCCCTCGGCGGCGTGCTCGACAAAATGATTTCCGCGCTGGCGCAGCGTGTCCCAGAAGAGGATGGCGCGCTGCGCAGCGTCCACCGCGTAGGCGAAGCCATTGATGGGATCGACACCGGACAGCGCATCGGAGGCGGTCTCGCCGATATCGCCGTCCCCGGAAGCCGCCTGCACGCGGCGGCTCAAGGCTTCCTGCGCATTCTTGAGCCGTTTCTGGAGCACCAGGCCGGTCTTGATGCCGACCTCTTGGGCATGCACGAGTTGCTTTCCTGCGTCCATGGTCACCGCCTCGATAGCCTGTTTTTCGAGCATCCGGCCAGAGATTCACCGGCGGAATCGCGACAACAGACTCCCGTCGGTAAGTCTGCGCCTACCGTTGGGATGAAATCCGGTCGCTGAGTGCGCGCCAAACCGCAAACGCCATGCCATGCGCATGGGCGGTTCGGTCACACCGGGCTTTGCTGCAATGCCGCGTTTCGCTTGCCCTGATCAATCTATGACGTATCCGCGCTGTCCGCCAGAACTTTGACGCAGCCTGATAGCGCCGCGAACAGGTGCGTCATGTCGCACTGGCCCGGGCCCGTCTATTCTGGGCAATATCGGCAGCCTCCGGATTGCAGGTGACGCCTGCCTTGCCCACCGCCATTTCAGCCCCCGCCACCCACCTCTGGTTTTCCCCGACTGTCCCAAAATGCAAACAACTTGTCCCCGTTCGTCAAACCATCGATAGCCAATCCTAGATACTTCGCCAGTCGCGACAGGACTGTGGCCAGCGCCTCAAGGGAGAGTTTTGACTCCCTGGCCGGCCCAGCGATGGTCGCAGTCAAGCGCATTCAGGAAGGACTTTCATGCTCGGGCAAACCTCCACGCATTCCCCCATCGCAGCCGGCGCAGCCGGTGCGAAATCGTCACGTTCTTACGCCTGGCTCGTCTTTGCGTTGAGCTTTGGCTTGCTGCTGTCGGACTACATGTCCCGGCAGGTGCTCAATGCCGTATTTCCACTGCTGAAGGTGGAATGGTCGCTGAGCGATACCGAATTGGGTGCGCTGGGCGGGATCGTGGCGCTGATGGTGGGCTTGCTGACGTTTCCGCTATCGATCCTGGCTGACCGATGGGGCCGGGTCAGGAGCCTGATCCTGATGGCAGCGCTGTGGAGCCTGGCTACGCTGGGCTGCGCGCTGGCCAACAATTTCGGGCAGATGTTCGTGGCGCGGCTGTGCGTGGGGATTGGCGAGGCGGCCTATGGCAGCGTCGGCATTGCCGTGGTGCTGTCGGTGTTTCCGCGCCACCTGCGTGCCAGCCTGAGCTCGGCGTTTATCGCTGGCGGTGCGTTTGGCTCCGTGCTGGGCATGGGGCTGGGCGGTGCCTTGTCGGCACAGTTTGGCTGGCGCTGGGCCTTTGCCGGCATGGCGATCTTCGGGCTGGTGCTGGTGGCGTTCTATCGCCTCTTCATTACCGAGCCGCGCCTGCAGGCGCAGCGTCGTGCGCTGGGCGAGGAAGCGGACAGTGCCCCCCGGCATGAGACCGTGTCGCTGCGCCCGCTGCTGTCCGCCCTCTTCTCGGCGCGTTCGATTCTCTTTGCGTATGTAGGCAGTGCGCTGCAGTTGCTGGTGATGGGTGCCCTGCTTACCTGGATGCCGAGCTACCTGTCGCGCTACTACGGCATGGCGACCGATCGTGCGGGCATGACCGCCGCGGCGTTCGTGCTGGCGGCTGGCGCGGGGATGATCCTGTGCGGCGCGCTGACCGACTGGGCGGCCCGCCACGCGCCCAGGCGCAAGTGGCTGATGGCGGTTGCCTACAGCGTGACCTGCTGCGCGCTGCTGCTCACTGCGTTCCACTTGCCTGCGGGCACTGCGCAGCTGGTGCTGATCGGTGCCGGCATGCTGTTTGTCGGTGGCACGGCCGGCCCGGCCAGTGCCGTGGTGGCTAACCTGACCCACCCGGCCATCCATGCCACCGCGTTTGCCACGCTCACGCTGGCAAACAACCTGCTGGGCCTCGCGCCCGGACCTTTTGTCACCGGCCTGATTGCCGACCGCATCGGCTTGCTGGGCGCGCTCCAGGTGATCCCGCTGGCCGGCGTGCTTGCCGCAGTGTGCTTCCTGGTCGGGCGCCGCACCTACACGGCCGACCTGCTTCGCATGGAACGCCAGCGTGAGGCACACGCGAACAACGCCTGATTCTCTGACTTACTACCCGAAATACCGATGAATCTTCCCGCTGATACCACCTTCCTGATGGTTCCAGGCCTGCGCGACCATGTGGCGGAGCACTGGCAGACCCTGCTCCAGGCTCAGTTGCCGAACGCCCGCTCGGTGGCGCCGCTCGAACACGACAAACTCAGCCGCGACGCCCGCGTGGCCGCGCTGGATGCCGCCCTTGCCGACATCGACGGCCCGGTGGTGCTTGTGGCGCACAGCGCCGGCGTGATGATCACCGTGCACTGGGCTGCGCAGCACCACCGCAAGATCCGTGGCGCGCTGCTGGCCACGCCCGCCGACCTCGAAACACCGATGCCGGCCGGCTATCCGGACAACGCCACGCTGGCCGAGCACGGCTGGCTGCCCGTACCCCGCTCGCAACTGCCCTTCCCCAGCATCCTCGCCGCCAGCCGCAACGATCCGCTCGCCAGCTATGAGCGCGCCGCGCAGATGGCCTGCGACTGGGGCAGCCGGCTGATCGACCTCGGCGAGGTCGGTCACCTGAACCCGGCAGCGGGATATGGCCCGTGGCCGCGGGCGATCGAGTTGCTGGAAAAGCTGTTGCGCGCCAACTGAGGCCCGGGACGGCCTTCGCGCCGCACAACGCCGCAAGAGACATTGCAGTACCCGTAGTACTTGCCAAGACGGATTCATCCGCATCGCAAACCAAAGGAAAAAGAGGAGAAATACCAATGAAGCTCAGGAGCACGGCAGCAGTTGCACTGCTCGCCTGTTCGGGAGGCGCCTTCGCGCAGACGAACGTCACGCTCTACGGCGTGGCGGACATCAACGTGGAGTACGTCAATCACCTCGGCGCGGTACCGACCGCCGCCAACCAGTTCAACCGCGGCCCGGCCAACGACGTCTACCGCATGAACTCCGGCGGGGTCTCCGGCTCGCGCTGGGGTCTTCGCGGCAGCGAGGATCTCGGTGGCGGACTGCAGGCGTTGTTCGTACTGGAAAGCGGCTTCAACCTTGACACCGGCACCTCGCAGCAAAGCGGCCGCCTGTTCGGGCGCCAGGCGTTCGTGGGCGTGCAGAAGGCCGGCATCGGGCAGATCAGCCTCGGCCGCCAGTACACGTCGATGTTCGAGGCGCTGGCCAATTTCTCGCCCACGGCCTATGCCACGCAATACGAACCGGTGGTGCTGCAGTCCGGCCCGAACTTCCGTGAGGACAACACGGTCAAGTACACCGGCAAGTTCGGCCCGGTCACGGCGCTGGCGCACTGGTCGTTCGGCACTGGCCTGGCCTTGCCGGCAACCGTGGGCGTAGCAACGCCGATCGGTGGCAACGGCGAAGTCCCGGGCCAGTTCCGCCGCGATACCGCCTATGGCGCCGCTGTGGCGTACCAGGGCGGGCCGTTTGGCGTGACCGCTGGCTACGACCAGTGGAACCCGACCATCGGCACCAGCAATGGCACCGCCAAGAAGGCCGTGGTGGGCGCCAGCTATACCTACGGGCCGGCCAAGATCATGGGCGGTTACCGCTGGGGCCAGAACAAGAACGCGGCGGATGTCGTGATCCAGCGCGATGACTTCTACTGGATCGGCGCCAACTACCAGGTCACGCCGGCCATCGGCCTGACGCTGGAATACAACTACGACAACGTCAGGAGCCTGTTCGGCAATACCAACGTCGCCAATCCTTGGCAGGTCGCTTTCGTGGCCAACTATGCGTTCTCCAAGCGCACCGACGTCTACCTGACCACCGCCTATGCGAAGAACGCCGGGCTAATGCTCGAGTCGCTGGCAACGATCTTCGCCAACAGCCTGTCGCTGGGCAACAGCTACACGCTGGCCAACGGCCAGAGCAATATGTTCGGCGCGGCCGTCGGCATTCGCCACAAGTTCTGACCAGACGCTCCAGATCATCGGATCGACACCGAGCACCTTGCTCGTTAGCGGCCGCCCGGGGATTTTCCCGAGCGGCCGTTTTTTTTGGGGGCTCTTCACCGATTTCCGGGGAAGGCGGCCGGTGACTCGTCCGGCCGCTACCTCAGCGCGGAACCTTTCGAGAAGGAGGCATAGGCGCTTGCAGCCGTTCACGTGGCAAGTGCTTCTGCAACCAATCAATGCAAACTCTGACCTTTGCCGACGACTCTAACCGCTCCGGATAGACAGCCCATACGTTTGCCTCTTGGAAGTAGTTTGGCAAGATTTGCACGAGTTCGCCGGATCGGATGAGAGGCTGCACATCCCAAAGAGATCGCAGAAGAATTCCACGGCCTTCGACGGCCCACCTCAAGGCAATCTCTCCGTGATTTGTCGAGAGTTGCCCACGGACTTTCACCGACTGTTCGCCAGCAGGGCCACGGAGCTGCCACACACCAAAGGGATGATCGCGCTCCTTGATGACCAGGCAGTCATGGTTTGGAAGGTCCTCGATCGCCTTGGGTGTGCCGGCGGCCTTCAGGTAAGACGGCGCCGCGCACAGGACCCGGTAGTTGGGCGCAAGCTTCTTTGCAATGTGGTGTGGAGCGATTTCGTCCCCAACCCGAATATCCAAATCAAATCCTTCTGCCCCTACGTCAACCAGGCGATCAAACACCTCGAAGCGAATCATCAGCGCCGGATACTGCTGCGCCATCGCGGACAAGGCCGGGGCGACGACATTCCGGCCGAACCCGATACTGCTACAGATGCGCAAGGCGCCCCGCGGCTCCTTCCTCTTCGCCGTGATGTCATCCAACAGATGATCAATGTCATCGAGGATCTTCTGCGCCCACTGATATGTGCGCTCGCCATCCTCGCTCACCACGACACGCCGCGTTGTTCTGTTAAGCAGCTTCGCGCCAACGCTAGTCTCCAACGCCTTGACTCGTTTCGTCACATAGGCGGCCGATACGCCGAGATCTACGGCCGCAGCAGCGAAGCTCGATCTTCGGGCGACGTGCACGAAGACCCGAAGGTCTTCAAGGTTGGGGAGCTGATTGTTCACGATTCGTAAATTGAAACTTGACGGAGGCCATGATTATGCTCGCCAAATGCTACCTATACTACGGGCTCGTTTCACGACACATCGGCCTGCCAAATGAAGACGCCTCTGAAAATTGCCGCCCTTGCGGGCGATGGAATCGGTAAGGAAGTTCTGCCGGAAGGGATCAAAGTCCTGCGAGTGACTGCAACGGCGTTTGGCATCGAGCTCGAAATCGATACGTTTGATTGGGCAAGCTGCGACTATTACACCGCGCACGGCACGATGATGCCGGAGAACTGGAAGGAGATCCTGCAGCCCTATGATGCGATCTACTTCGGCGCCGTGGGCTGGCCTGCCCTGGTTCCTGACCACGTCTCACTGTGGGGCTCCCTCATCAAGTTCCGTCGGGAGTTCGATCAGTACATCAACTTGCGTCCCGTCAGGCTCTTCGATGGCGTTGCGTGTCCTCTCGCTAACCGCAAGCCAGGCGACATTGACTACCTGATCGTCCGGGAGAACACCGAGGGCGAGTACACGTCCATTGGAGGGGTCATGTATGAAGGGACGCCTCACGAGGTTGTCTTACAACAGGCCGTATTCTCGCGCCGCGGCAGCGATCGTCTGTTGAGATATGCATTCGACCTCGCCAGGAGTCGAGCCCGAAAGCATGTCACGTTGGCTACAAAGTCCAACGGGATTGCCGTGAGCATGCCATGGTGGGATAAACGGGCGGAAGAAATCGCTGCTGAATACCCCGAAGTCACTACGGACAAACAGCACATCGACATTCTGTCTGCGCGCTTTGTTCTGCAGCCGGAGCGGTTCGACGTAGTGGCTGCAACCAACCTCTTCGGAGATATTCTCTCCGATCTCGGTCCGGCTACCACTGGGACTATCGGCATCGCGCCTTCGGCGAGCCTGAATCCTGAACGCCGCTTCCCCTCACTCTTCGAGCCCGTGCACGGGTCCGCTCCGGATATCGCCGGAAAGGGCCTGGCGAATCCCATCGCGATGATCTGGTCGGGCGCACTGATGCTTGACTTTCTGGGGCACCGCAGTGCTCACGACGCCATCGTCAATGCTATCGAAGCGGTGCTGAGGGACGGGCCAAAGACTCCGGACCTGAAAGGTTCTGCGTGTACGGCCGAGGTTGGCGATGCAATCTCTCGGCATGTCGCAGCTTCGAAGTCCTGCAGAGGCAGCAACGAGGTAAGGGGCCAGAGCCTCCCGACGTAGCCGGACATGAGGAGACCCAACGCACTGGCGCGCCTGCGCCAATGTGCCCGGCTCTGACATGTGGGGAGCCGGAGTGACTGCGGCTACCGTTAGGCAAAAGCATAAGTGTGGGTCGACAAGAGACCTGCGTTCACCCCGGAAATCGGTGAAGAGCCTTCTTTTTGCGAGGGAGGCGCAAAAAGAAAATGCCGCGGGCGCGCCGCGGCTTGAGGAGGGGTCTAGCGGAAAGGTCTAGCGGCGCAGGAAGGCGCCGACGACGCGCGCGGCGTTCTCCGCGCCGGTCACAAGGAAGAGATGCCCGTCGTCGAGCACGTGCAGTTCCCCATTGGGAAGGCGGGCCGCGAGGATCCTGGCATTGACCAGCGGCACGATGGGATCGTCCGCGCCGTGCATCACCAGCGTGGGCTGTTTTACCGCGCCCAGCCAGGGCAGGCTGCTCCAGCCCCAGGCCGCCAGCAGCTGGTAGAGGTAGCCGCGCCCGCGCGGCGGTTGCATGTGGCGGCCATGTTCGTCGAGCAGCGCAGGATCGTCACGGAAGGCGCCGCCGTAGAGGTCGGCGCCGACGCGTCGCAGGTACTCGGGATCGGTATAGCGGCGCACGCCGATCATTTTCGACAGCACCGACAGCCTGCCCGGCACCATGATCACGCCCGGAGAGGTCGCCGCCAGCACCAGGCGGCGGCAACGCTGCGGATAGAGCCGTGCGAATTCCTGGGCGAGCGCGCCACCCCACGACACGCCGAGCGTATCGACCTGGCCCACGTAGCCAAGGTGCGACAGTAGCCTGTCGGCAAGCACGCAAAGGTTGGAGAAGCGGTAAGGCATCAGCGGCGCGGGGGAGCCGCCGGCGCCGGGGACGTCGAAGATGATCGCTTCCACGCCCGCCAGCGCATCGACGAGGGGCTCGAGCAGTTCGAGGTTGGCGCCGATACCGTTGAAGATGAGCAGCGGCGGACCCGCGTCGCTGCCGGGTCGGATGCCGACCCTGAGTTGCTGCCCGTCCAGATCTACCGTCTGGACATGCATGTGGCCGGCCTTGATGCCGGCATCGCTTATTGTCATCAAGTTGTCCTGGAGTCGTTGACGCGAAGGCACGGCCGGAGGCGGCCGTGCCCCCTGGTGCTTACGTCCGGGAACGCAGGATGCCCTTCACTTCCTCAACGTTTTCCGCAACGCGGCGGCCGACTGTGGCAATGCTGTCAGCCTGTGCCTTGTACACGGTGTCGGTCAGCCCGCGCAGGCCGTTCACAGCCTTATGCAGCGAGCGCGGCAGCACTTCAGAGACCTTGGCCGACTGGCCGTCCGCGCCCTTGCCGCCGCGGGCGAGCGCCTGCAGGTCGGCGGCGGTGTCGCACAGGTATTCGCCCTGCTGGCGCACCAGCGACTGCAGGCCTGCCAGCAGCGCGATGTTGATGCTGGCCAGCGCCTCGATGTCCTTGCGGCGCGATTCGAGGATAGCCACCGGATCCAGGCGGTTCTGCTTGACGAAGTCAAACAGCTTCTTGTGCGGGGCCGAGGTGCCCGCGGTATTGGTCGATTCCATCTTTATTTCTCCTGACAGGTTGGGTTGCAGAAAACGATGGCCCCGCGGGGCCAGGAAACTACGCTTCAGTCACGTAGACGCCAGGGGCTTCGCCGCATGGCGTGTATTGCAGGCTGCCGGGGCTGGCGGGTGCATTGCGCTTCGGCCCGGACCGCTTCTTCAGCCACTGGCTCCAGTGCACCCACCACGAGTCCTGCGTGGCAGTCGCGCCTTCCAGCCAGGCTTCCGGATCGGCCGCGGCCTCGTCGTTGCGGAAGAACTTGGCCTTGGGGTTGCCGGGCGGGTTGATCAGGCTCTGGACATGCCCGCTGGAACTGAGCACAAACTCCGTGCGTCCGCCAAAGGCGCGCACCGAGCGGTACACAGCCTTCCACGGCGTGATGTGGTCGGTCATGCCGGCCAGCACGTACTTGTCGCACTGGACCTCGGACAGGTCGATGGCGTGGCCCAGCACGCGCAGCGTGCGCGGCGTGGCCAACTGGTTCAGGGTCAGCATGTCCAGGAACTGGCCATGCAGCCCAGCCGGCAGCCGCGTGGTGTCGTTGTTCCAGTAGAGGACATCGAACGCCGGCGGCGCATTGCCCAGCAGGTAGTTGTTGACCCAGTAATTCCACACCAGGTCATTGGGGCGCAGCCAGGCAAAGACCCGCCCGAGCTCCGCGCCGTCGAGCACGCCGCGTGCCTGGCTGCCCTGCCGGGCGGCCGTGATGGCTTCCGGCGTGCTGAACAGCCCAAGCTGCGACTGTGCATCCAGCCCGAATACCGACACCATCAGCGTGGCCGCATGCACCAGCTGCTCGCCGCTCGCGGCGCAGTAGCCCATCAGCGCCGACATCGTCATCGCGCCGGAGCAGGCGCCGTGCAGGTTGACGTCAGGGCTGCCGGTGATGTCGCGGATGGCATGGATGGCCTCGATCAGCGCGCCGACATAGGTATCCATGTCCCATTCGCGGTGCGCCGCGGTGGGATTGCGCCAGCTCACGATAAATACCTGCAGCTCCTGGCTCAGCAGGTACTCCACCATGCTCTTGCCCTGCGCCAGGTCGAACACGTAGAACTTGTTGACCTGCGGCGGCACGATCAGCTGCGGCCGGGCGTGCACCTTCGCGGTGGTCGGGGTGTACTGGATCAGCTCCAGCACGTCGTTGCGAAACACCACCGCGCCGGGCGTGGTGGCCAGGTTCCTGCCAACGCTGAACGCCTCCTTGTCCACCTGCGCAGGCATGCCGCGGTTAACCAGGGTATCGGTGACCAGGTTGGTCATCCCGCTGATCAGGTTCGTGCCGCAAGACTCCACGGTCTTCTTGAGTGCCGCCGGGTTGCCCAGCAGCGTATTGGTCGGTGCCAGCGCATCGGCCACCAGCGAGGTGAAGTACTCTGCGCGATGCTTGCTGCGCTCGTCCATCACCGAGCGCTGTACAAAGCCGCTCACTGCCTTGCGCCAGGCTTCGTAGCCCTGCAGCGACATGCGGTACAGCGGGTTGTCCTGCCAGGCCGGGTCGCCAAAGCGCCGGTCGCGCGCCGACGGCAACGGTGCCGAGCCGGCCATCACGCTGACCAGGTCCTGCGCCAGCTGTGCCTGTTGCTCCAGCACCAGCACGGGCTCCTGCATGCACTGCGCGCCGATCTGCTGCGCGGTGCTGACCAGGTCTTCCGGGCGCAGCCCCACGAAGGGGTTGGGGCCGGCCATCATGTCCGGCGCAAGGTCGATGGACTCCACCGCTGTCGCCGCAATCACGGCTGCAGCCTTACCGGCCTTGCCGGCGTGCTCTCTCGCACTGTTGACCCTTGTCATCTCACTTCTCCTGCCTCATTCCTTGCTTCTTCTGTCTTGCTCGTGCTTCAGGCGACCAGCAGCGCCAGGGCTTCCGCCACCAGCGCGGGCTTGGACTCGCCTTCGATCTCGATCGTGTTTTCCGTGCGCAGCAGCACGCGGCCCTGGCCCCTGTTGTCGGCGGCCAGTAGGCTGACGCGATTGCGCACGCGCGCGCCCGCCTTTACCGGCGTGAGGAAACGGGTCTTGTCCAGGCCGTAGTTGACCGCGGCGCTGGCATCGGCCGGGAACACACCCATGTCGAGCAGCTGGCCCGCCACCAGCGACAGCGTCAGGAAGCCATGGGCGATGGTGCCGCCGAACGGGCTTTCCTTGCTGGCGCGCTCCACGTCCACGTGGATCCACTGGTTGTCGTTGGTGCATTGCGCGAACGCATCGATGCGCGCCTGGTCCACTTCCACCCACTCGGACACGCCGAGCTCCTTGCCGACAAACGCGCCAAGCGTCGCCATGCTGTAGTTTTCGATTGCCATACGGCCTCCTCCATTGATTGATCGTTTTGGCGGCTTCCGCTTCAGAACCGGGATTCGTCCAGGGTCAGGAAGCCGTCCGTGCCCGCCGTGCCGGTGATGGCAGACTCCAGCGCCGAAGCGCGCGGCAGGATGTGCTTGGCAAAGTATTCGGCGGTCGCGATCTTGGCCGCGTAGAAGGCTTCATCCTCGCTGCGCTTCTTCGTCGCCACGACCAGCGCCCGCGCCATCTGCCAGCCCGTCAGCACGATGCCGGCAAGCTTCAGGTACGCCACGCTGGTGCCGAACACGGCGTTGGGATCCTTGGCGGTGTTCTCCAACACGAAGTCAACGGCCCGGCCCAACGCCATGCGCGCGTAGCCGAGCTGCAGGAACATGGCGCTGCACGCGGCGTCCGCGCCGCTGCCGGCGCAGTCCCTGAGCGCTTCGATGGTCTTGTCCACTTCGGCCAGGATGGCCCGGGCGGCCAGGCCGCCGTCGCGCACGGTCTTGCGACCCACCAGGTCGTTGGCCTGGATCGCGGTGGTGCCTTCGTAGATCGGCAGGATGCGCGCGTCGCGGAAGTGCTGGGCGGCACCGGTTTCCTCGATAAAGCCCATGCCGCCGTGCACCTGCACGCCCAGGCTGGTCACGTCCAGCGACATCTCGGTGCTCCAGCCCTTGATGACCGGCACCAGGAATTCATAGGCCGAACTGAACTGCGCACGTGTGTCCGCATCCGGCGCATGGTGGGCGATATCCGAGTAGGCGGCCGCCACCAACGCCAGCGCACGCGCGCCTTCGGTCAGTGCGCGCATTTCGGTCAGCATGCGGCGCACGTCGGGATGATGGATGATCGTCACGGCCTCACGGGCGGAACCATCCACCGGGCGGCTCTGCACGCGGTCCTTCGCATAAGCCACGGCCTGCTGGTAGGCGCGGTCGGAGATGGCGATACCCTGCACGCCCACGCCAAAGCGCGCGGCGTTCATCATCACGAACATGTACTCCAGGCCGCGGTTCTCCTCGCCGACCAGGTAGCCAATGGCGCCGCCATGGTCGCCAAACTGCAGCACCGCGGTCGGGCTGGCCTTGATGCCGAGCTTGTGTTCGATCGACACGCACTGCACGTCGTTGCGCGCACCCAGCGAGCCGTCGTCGTTGACCAGGAACTTCGGCACCACGAACAGCGAGATGCCCTTGATCCCTTCGGGCGCGCCCGGCGTGCGCGCCAGCACCAGGTGGACAATGTTGTCCGCCATGTCATGCTCGCCGTAGGTGATGAAAATCTTGGTGCCGAACACCTTGTAGCTGCCGTCAGCCTGCGGCTCGGCGCGGGTGCGCAGCAGCGCCAGGTCGGAACCGGCCTGCGGCTCGGTCAGGTTCATGGTGCCGGTCCACTCGCCGGCGATCAGGCGCGGCAGGAAGCGTTGCTTCAGCTCGTCGGAGCCGGCAGTCAGCAGCGCTTCGATCGCGCCGTCGGTCAGCATCGCGCACAGCGCGAACGACAGGTTCGCCGCGTTCATCATTTCCATGCACGGCGCGCCGACCAGCTTGGGCAGACCCTGGCCGCCAAACTCGACCGGGTGCACGATGCCCTGCCAGCCGCCTTCGCCAAACTGGCGGAAGGCTTCCGGGAAGCCGGCGGTCGTCCTGACTTCGCCGTCGTGCCAGCTGCTGGGTTGCTTGTCGCCGGCAACGTTGAGGGGGGCGATCACCTCGCCGTGGAACTTCGCGGCCTCGCCGATCACGGCTTCGACGGTGTCGGGGGTGGCGTCTTCATAGCCCGGCAGGCTGGCAATCTTTGTCAGTCCGGCCAGTTCACGGATGACGAACAGGATGTCTTTGGTAGGTGCGGTATAGCTCACTTTCGGCCTCTGTGCGATGTCCACAGCGCCGGCATCCGATTCACTAACCGGTGGCACTGTAACGTTATGTGCCAATCCTAGTGGCGGCGGGCACAAAGGCGGTTACCCAAACTTGCCCATTCACTGACAAATCCTGCCGCTTTGCGCGGCGGCGGCCTGGCGCGCGCGCCGTGCGCCGCGGAAGGCCTGTGGTCTGGCAGGATTTGTCAGTCGGCGGCCAGCTTTGCCAGCCGCACCGGCGGACCTACAGCGCGCGGCGGTAGGCGTTCGGGGTGCTGCCGGTCCAGTGGCGGAAGGCGCGATGGAAGGCGGTGGGATTGTCGAAGCCCACGTCGAAGGCAATGGCCGCGATGGGATCCTCGGAGCGCGTCAGGCGCTGGATGGCGATATCGCGCCGCACGTCGTCCTTGATCGCCTGGAACGAAGTGCCTTCCGCCGACAGGCGGCGGCATAGCGTGCGCACCGAACAGTGCAGCGCATGGGCCACTGCCTCGATGGTGGGCGACACCGGCAGGCAATCGGCCACGTATTGCCTGACCCGGTGTGAGGTCATCTGCTCGGCGAAGGAAACGAAGATCCAGTCCTCGGGGGCGCGCGACAGGAACTTCTCCAGGTCGGGCTTGCGCTGGCGCACCGGCATATCCAGGTAAGCCGCATCGAAGCCGATGCGGGAATGGCCGCAACCGAAATGCACCGGGCCCGGAAACAGGTAGAGATGGTCGCCGGCCAGCGGCGAGCGGGGAAACTGGAACTCCACGGCCTGCAGCGGGATCTTCTGGCGGATCAGCCACGACGCCACGCCGTGCACGAGCTTCAGCATCAGTTCCCGCCCCAGCACGCTGACGGCGGGGCCGACCGGGTTGTCGACCAGCTCCACGTAGCCTGACGCACCGTCGCGCCGCGACTCGATGCGGAAGTCATCGAGGATCAGGTGGAAGAACTGGCCGAAGCGATGCAGCGCCACCTCCAGCCTTGGCGCATCCAGCAAGCTCAGGCACAAGTACTTGAGCGTGCCATTGCGCAGCGGCCGGCTGAAGATGCCGGGCATTTCATCGTCGACTTCCTTTGCGAGTAGCCGGTACAGCGTGGAGAACTGTTCCTGCGTGACGCGCGCCGCCGGCTCGGCCAGCAGCTCGCTGGCGATGCCCGAGCACTCCGCCAGCCGTGCGATCGCGGTGGGATCGGCGCCGGACAGGAAGCCGTTGACGACAGAGATGGGGACAGTAGCGGACAGGCCGTTCACGCGGGGCGCAGGCAATGCATGCCGGAGAGGAGGTGACGTCGCATTCTGTCACAGCGTGTGCGCGATGGAAATGCGTAAGGATGCCTAGAGCAGTCCTTGCACGGGCTCCGCAGCGTCCGGCACGCGCTCCTACGCGTGCTGCTGCGTGCGCCACTTCGACACGCTGCAGCCGAACTGCCCGCTGAACCAGCGCGAGAACGCGCTCAGCGATGAGAACCCCAGCAGCGTCGCCACTTCCGAAAGCGGGCGCTCAGGGTTTTCGATATAGCCGAGCACCAGGCTGGCGCGAGCGTCGTTAAGGATCTCCGAATACGTTTTGCCATCCTGCAACAGGCGCCGGTGCACGGTGCGGCGATCCACGCCAAGGTGCTGCGCCACGCGGTCGACCGAGCACATGCCGGTGGGCAGCAGCACGTAGACCAGCTTGCGCACCTTGTCCGGCATGGTCGTATTGGCCTGCGCCAGCAAGGTGCCCAGGTAGCGCTTTACCTGCCCCGCCATCACCGGATCATAGGAAGGCAGCGGCGCATCCAGGTCCGCGGCCACGCAGACGATGCCATCAAAGTCCTGGTTGAACAGCGCCGGCATGCCAAACACCCGCGTGAATGTCGCCAGGCTGGCCGGTGCGGCATGGGTGAAGCAGATCCCGCGCGGGCGCCACGACGACCCGAGAAAGAGGCTGAGCATGCGGTACATCACCCCGACGGCCAGGTCTGTGGCCTGGCGCAGCGTGCCGGGCTGCTCGCTCAGGAGCTGCAGGCGGATCATCACCAGGCCTTCGCCCTCTTCCATGCGCATCGCGAGCGCCTCATTCTGCAGGCCCATGTAAAGCACCATGGACTCCAGCGCCCGGCGCAGCGTCGGTTGCTCGCGCACCACGAAGGCCAGCGGCCCGAGGTTGGAGAACTGGCGCAGCTCGGCCATGCGCAGGCCGAAGTCGTCCACCTGCGACGCGTGCGCCGAGGCATCCAGCAAGCGGCCGACAAGCCCCGCAGGAATGCGGATGTCGGGGTCTAGCAGCACGTCGCGGCTGATCTTGGCCGCACGCAGCTGCTGGTGTGGATCGAGCCCCACCGCGCGGGCGACTTCCACGAAATTGGTGAGGCTGGCGCTGCGAAGGTAGTAGGACATCGCGTTTTCCCTGACTGTCCCGAAATGTAAATCGATCGTCCCGGATCGTCAAATCGCTGCGCGCCGTTACACGATACTTCAGCCACCGAACTTGATACCGCGAACGCGACTGTCCGGCGCCGCCATGCAGGCGGTACCCATGGCGCTTCGCTCACAACATACCAGGAGCAAAAGCATGCAATTCCTCGACGATTCCCTGCACCCCGAGAACATGGACAAGGTGGTCATCACCGTGGCCCCGTACGGCCCCGAGTGGATGCCCGCAGATTTCCCGGAAGACATTCCGGTGACGATGGAAGAACAGGTCCAGAAGGCCGTCGATTGCTACAACGCCGGCGCCACCGTGCTGCACCTGCACGTGCGCGAACTGGACGGCAAGGGCTCCAAGCGCCTGTCCAAGTTCAACGAGCTGATCGCAGGCGTGCGCGCCGCGGTGCCCGACATGATCATCCAGGTGGGCGGCTCGATCTCGTTCGCGCCGGAAGACGACGGCCAGGCCGCCAAGTGGCTGTCGGACGACACCCGCCACATGCTGGCTGAGCTGGATCCGAAGCCGGACCAGGTGACCGTGGCGATCAACACCACGCAGATGAACATCATGGAGCTGCTGTACCCCGAATACCTGAAGGGTACGTCGCTCGAGCACCCCGCCTACCAGCAGGCCTACCGCGAAATGACCGTGCCGGCAGGCCCGGGCTGGGTGGAAGAGCACCTGCGCCGCCTGCAGGCCTCCGGCATCCAGCCGCACTTCCAGCTGACCGGCATCCACGCCATGGAGACGCTGGACCGCATGGTGCGCGCCGGCATCTACAAGGGCCCGCTGAACCTGACCTGGATCGGCATCGGCGGCGGCTTTGACGGCCCCAACCCGTTCAACTTCTTCAACTTCGTCCACCGCGCGCCGGACGGCTGCACGCTGACCGCGGAATCGCTGCTGAAGAACGTGCTGCCGTTCAACATGATGGCGATGTCCATGGGCCTGCACCCGCGCTGCGGCATCGAGGACACCATCATCGACCAGCACGGCAACCGCATGACCTCCGTGCAGCAGATCGAGCAGTGCGTGCGCGTGGCCAAGGAGCTGGGCCGCGAGATCGCCTCGGGCAAGGAAGCCCGCGAGATCTACCGCATCGGCACCTGGTATGACAGCGCCGACGAGACGCTGGCCGCACACGGCATGGCGCCGAACCGCCAGGCCGGCCAGAAGAACCTGCCCCTGCGCGCGGCCTGACGTGCACTGGTCCGGCCGCGGGCGAGCGAGCCTGTGGCCGGACTGTCGTCCCGCCAAGTTTTGTTGAAAGCCATGAACCCGTCCCCCTCCGTCGCCAATCCGTGCCTGAACATCTGCCGCATGGACCACGCCGGCAAGTATTGCCAGGGCTGCGGCAGGACGCCGGTCGAGATCGGCCGCTGGCCGCAGATGACTGACGCCGAGCGCGCCGAGGTCATGGCATCGCTGCCGGTGCGCCAGTCGTGGCGCAGCCGCGCGGCGCCGGCGCCAACCCTCTGATCCTCCACAGCCTGCTGCGGCCTGCGCCGGGCTAGCCGGCTGGCGTCTTGAAGCTGCTGCAATGAATCCTCTGTCCACGCTCACGGTCGACGCATATTTCGACCTGATCTGCCCCTGGTGCCTGATCGGCAAGAAGCACCTGGAAACCGCCATTGACATGCTCGGGCGGGAGCGCCCGGACGTTGCCGTGCAGGTGGAATGGCGTTCGTATCCGCTGATCCCTGCCACGCCGCCCGCCGGCCTGCCCTATCGCGAATTCTACGTAGCGCGCCTGGGCAGTCCCCAGGCGGTGGCAGTACGGCAGGCGCAGGTCTGTGCCGCGGCGCAGGACGCAGGCCTGACGCTGGCACTGGATCGCATCGAGACCTTCCCGAACACCCTGCTGGCGCATCGCCTGGTACGCCTTGCCAGGCAGCAGGCCGGCGCTGACGCCGCCACTGCGCTGATCGACGAGCTGTTCACGCGTTACTTCCTGCGCGGCGAGAACATCGGGGATCCGCTCGTGCTGCGGCAGGCCGCGGCGACATGCGGCATCGCGATCCCCGATCGGGGCGATACGAGCGGGAACCGTGACCTGGACTGGCTGCCACCACTTGGCGGCCCCGAAGAACCGCTCTTGCGCACCGGACTTGGCGTGCCGCATTTTGTCTTCAACGGCACGCGCAGCGTGTCTGGCGCGCGGCCTCCCGCCGCGCTGCTGGAAGCCATGCTGCACGCGCTGGCGCGCGCGAAACAGCGCGCCACCCGGGCGGCCGCCTGAACACCCTGGCGACGGTGGCCTTGCGCCGAAGCCTCGATTTTTCTGCAATATCCCGTGTACCGCCCCCGACAAGAAGGCTGGCATGGGCTTTACATACCCTAGACTTTCAACGGAGACACAGATGCCTCAACGCCCCGCCCTATTTCGCCTACGCCACGCCGCCTTAGCCGCCGTAAGCGCCGTCATGGCCCTGTCCATGCCGGCCGCGATGGCGTGGACCAACAAGCCCGTGCGCATGCTGGTGCCCGCCCCCGCCGGCGGCACCATGGACGTGATCGCCCGCCTGCTGGCCGACCAGCTTTCGCATGACCTGGGCCAGCCGGTCGTGGTCGACAACAAGCCGGGCGCCGGCGGCGGCATCGCCATCAGCGCCATGCTGGCCGCGCCGCCCGACGGCCAGACCATCATGGTGACGGCCACCAACGTGCTGACCGAAGTGCCGCACGTGCTCAAGACGCCGTACAACACGATGAAGGACATCCGGCCCTTGGCCGCGGTGGCACGCTCGCGCCTGCTGCTGGTCGGCGCCCCGAACCTGCCGGCCAAGGACCTCAAGAGCCTGGTCAGCTACGTGCATGCCAACCCCGGCAAGCTGAGCTTTGCCTCCTACAGCGCCGGCACCGCATCGCACTATGCCGGCGTGATCATGAACCAGAAGGCCGGCCTGGACCTAGCGCACGTTCCGTTTGCCGGCTCCGCACCGGCGCTGACCCAGGTGATGGGCGGCCAGATCGCGGTGATGTACGACGGCATGGTGACCTCGCTGCCGATGATCAAGGCCGGTAAGCTGCAGGCCTATGCAGTGGCCTCGAAGAACCGCTCGCCGCTGCTGCCGCAAGTGCCGACCTTCGCGGAACTGGGTTATCCGGAGGTGGAGTTCAGCAACTGGGTGGGTGTGATTGCCTCGGCCCGCGTGCCGGCAGAGCTCGCTCAGAAGATCCAGGCTGCCACCTACAAGGCGGCGGCCACGCCCAAGGTGCAGGAACGCATGCAGGCGCTGAGCTATGAGCCGATGCGTGAGCAGTCGCTGACGGAACTCAGCCAGTCGCTGAATGCGGAGTTCGAGCGCAATGCGGGGATCGTGAAGACATTCAATATCCAGCCCTGATCCCGGCTGCGCGCCGGCAGCCTGTGCGCCTCCTTCGGGAGGCGTTTTGCATATTTCATGCGGCACTGACAAAGAAATGCTTCACCGATTTCCGGAAAGGGCAAAAATTGGCAGCGTTAGAGAAAACGTCGCACCTTGGTCGAGGTTGTTCCTGGCGGTCAGTGTACCGTCATGTGCTTCGATAATTGAGCGTGAAATTGCCAGACCTATACCCATGCCTTTTGCCTTTGAGGTGACAAACGGCTCGAAAAGAGTATCGAGCTCAGCGATACCATCTCCGTTGTCAGAAATTTCGATTGTAGCCAATAGTTCATCGAGGAAAGCGCCGGTGATGCCGACTTGTGGTGTGCGGCCGGTATTTTCTGTTGCTTCGATTGCATTCGACAACAGGTTGATAAGGACCTGCTGAATCTGTATCTGGTCGACGTTCACGTCTGGAAGATTGTTGGGAAATTCCGGCATTATGGCGGCATCTCGCATAGTGGGGTCTTCTTTCAACAACTTCACCGCGTCCCGGACCATGTCAGGGATACTGCATTGAGACTTCTTGAGGGACTCTCGTTTGAACAGCGTACGGATGCTCTGCATCGTTTCGTCGGCAGCATGGCCATCTCGGAGTATGCACTCCACGGACGAGCGCACCTCATCGAGATTGGGCGGGTTGGTCGCAAGCCAGCGCCGACAGGCGTGAGCATTGGCGATAACAGACGTAAGTGGTTGATTGAGCTCGTGCGCTATCGAGGCCGATAATTCAGCAACCGTTGCAATCCGGGTCGCGCGAGCGAGTTGGGTTTGTACTTCTCGCAAGCTGTCTTCAGTACATTTTTGTTCGTCGATGTCGATGTTCAGGCCGTACCATTGAACGATGTTGCCATCCGCATCGCGCATGGCTTCGGCGCGTACCTGATGCCAGCGGTATTGCCCGTCCTCGCGGCGCATACCGCGCATACGGAAGACGTCGGTGTGGGGTTCACCAGTCTGAATTGAGTGTGTCCATCTTTGAATGACGCTCTCCCAGTCATCTGGGTGGATAAGCTTCTTATATCCGAGGTCGCGAGTTTCCGATATGTCCGTACCGGCGTATTCTGTGTGTCTCCGGTTGTAGTAGGTCGGTTGCCCGTCAGCATCGGCGCACCAAATCATCGCCGGGATTGTTTCGGTAATCTCCCGCAATTGGTGCTCGCGCTGCTGGAGTGCGACTTCCGTTTCTTTCAGGTCGTCAATATCCGCGCAAACGCCATACCAATGAAGGATTTCACCCGTCTCATCGCGGAAAGGTTCACCGCCGACAAGATACCAATGTAGCTTCCCATCAGCTCCCGTAATCTGATAAGTGTCCTGGTAAGATGAGCCCTCGAGGACGCATTGCTGCCAATGTTTGTGGACACGCTCCCGCTCGTCAGGCGGAACGAGACTGAATAAGGGCTTTCCGTCAATTTCCTCCCAGGTCTTTCCGATGAACGAAAGCATGCGGCGATTCCATCGGTCGATTTCCCCGCTTGGGGTGGCGCGCCAGATCATGACCGGCATCTACGATTTCCCGAGCTTCCCTCTCGTTTTTTTTCAAAATTTCCTGAGCCTTTACTGCGTCGTCGACCTCGATAACGACCAGGTACCAGTTGACTATGGCCCCTTCGTCGTAAAACGGTTCAGCGATGAGGTGTTGCCATCTGTACGCACCATCGTATTGCTGCATCCGGACGACGACATCGACGGGTCGACCTGCTTCGATACATTGCGCCCATTGGGCACGGGCAGCTTCTACCTCGGTGGGGTGGATGTAGTTCATCCATAGGTCACCGACAACCTCTTCGCTTGGACGGCCCAATGCGGCAAGCCCGACCTTGTTGACGTAAACGAGATTGCCGGCGGGATCCGCAACGCACACGCAAGCTGGGACGCAGTCAACTATTCGCCTGTAGTTTTGGCCTTCGCTCCGACGACGCGACTCCGCAATCTTGCGGTCGTTAATGTCCCAGTTCAGACAAACCCAACCGACAAGTGCGCCGTTCAAACCTCGGACGGCCCGCATCCGGCACAGGAACCATCGGTAGACACCGTCAGCGCGGCGAATCCTGAATTCGAGTTCGCCGGGGTCCCGGCCTGCAGCCAACTCCTCCCAGTAATGTTCGTTTGCTGCGACGTCGTCGGGATGGATGACATCGTCATAATTAGCGGAAGTGTTACTTACCTGGATTCCCGTGTATTCGCGGATGCTTTGGCTGAGATATTCGGGCGAGCCGTCAGGGCGAGCAGTCCAAACATGACCAGGGAATAGCGCACCCATCGCTTCCAAGGTTCGAATTCTTTGCCGCAGGTTCTCTTGTTCTGTTTTCTGACGATTGATGTTCCAGTTCATACCAGACATGCGGACCACCTCATTGCATCGCTTACGTTGAGTATGGAGGGCCAAACTACGATGGCGTGAAGGAATCGCGCAATTACATATTTATGTAGCCCCGTCGCGGCGACGCAGGCGGGATCGCGCGAGCGACGTGGGGCGCAGCCTGACCGAGGACCAGTGGACCCTTGTCACTGGCTGCCTCGCGCGATTGCCGGCCACCTCCATCAACCAGCGACTGCACGTCGCGCTGCCGCTGCTGTACGCCATCGGACTGCGGGTGTCGGATGCGCGCCGGATGGCGGCGATGATGAAGTTCTGGAAATGACGCTGCGCGCAATGGAATAAATCATGGCCCCCAGGCGTTTAGTCAAATGGACCATCATTTTTCTGCCAAGGAGGGGTCATGCGCGATTCGCCACACCGGTTCCTGGCCACTCGCGGACACGCGATTGCCAGATTTGTGCTCGCCACTTTCACATTCTTGGCGGGTGCCCTCTGCCAGGCCCAGCCAGCCGAGGCGGACGGGTGGCCAGATCGGTACGTGCTGGAGCCACTACGCTCGAGCGTCACGTTCGACGTCGACGCCTTCTCGGACTCGCATATCAAGATGCGCTTTCACCGCATGCATGCCCAGCTTGAAGGGACGCAGGCCGGCCTGGACTCAGGCCGCGTGACGGTGACGATCGATGCTTCAAGCGTTGAGGCGCACCCGCGCTTTCTGTCCCTGATCATCCGGGGCGGCGGCATGCTCGATGTGGCCCGCTATCCTGAGATCCGCTTTGTCAGTACCCGCTTTGTACGGACCGGGGAAGGCAGTGGGTGGCTTTTCGGCAACCTTACGATCCACGGCACTACGCGCCCGGTCAGCCTTCTTGTGACACCCGGCGGCGCCATCGGAAGTCCGAGGCGCGACGGCACGCTTGCCTTCTCCGCGGCCGGGGAAGTCAGCCGCCGGGAGTTTGGGCTGTCAGCATGGTTCCCCACTGTGGGCGATGCCGTGCACGTGAATATCCAGGTGGAATTCGTGCATGGACCTTGAAGCGCCGGGCAGAACCAGGGGTTTTTTCCCCAATGCAACACAGGAGAACATCATGTCGACCCGAATTGTTGCGGCGTTGCTTGCCGCGTTCCTTCTTGCGGCTTGCGGTGGAGGCGAGGACGATTCCGTCACCACGGCCGGGTCGGGGGCGGGCATGACGGGCGGCGCCGTGTCGGGAAGCGCTCCAGGATTCCAGCCTACGCCAGGCCCCGGGGGCGGCGGTGGTGGTGGTGCAGGCGCCGGCGGGGCAGGGGCCGGGTCCGGAATGTAGCCGGTGGATCATGCCTGGATCGAATGCCGGCCGACAACTACTACGATAACGAGTGATCCGCTTTCACTCTCTCCAGCCAATTCGGCATCCGGCGACAGCTCCCACGATGACGGACTGGATTCGGTCGGATTCCTGGATGACGACTCGTCCCTGGTCTAGCGCCGGCCGCGAGGACACCCGCCAGTGGTCCCGCCCTAAAGGGCGAAGCGGAGCTCTTGGAAGGCAAGTGACACGCACGGGCTGACCAGCCAAAGCGGTAGCCGTGCGACCTGACTCGTGCCAGGTGGCACGTCACTTAGGGCCAACCGCCCCTTAATCCCCACTGGTCCACTCGACCTGCACGCCGAGGCTGCGCAGGTTCTCGACGAAGCGCGGGTGCGCGCGGCGGATCGGCGTGGCGTTGTGGATCTCGGAGCGGCCATCGATGCTGGCCGCGACCATGAACAGCGCGATCGCGACCCGGATGATGTACGGGCTCTCGACCACTGCCGGCGTCAGCGGATTGCCGCCGAAGGTGATCAGCCGGTGCGGGTCCGATGAGAACACATGCGCGCCGAACTTCGACAGCTCGCCGGTCCAGCCGAGCGCGCCGTCGTAGACCTTGTTCCAGAACATCGCATTGCCCTGCGCGCGCACGCCCAGCGCGATGAAGATGGGCAGCAGGTCGACCGGGAAATACGGCCACGGCGCCGCCTCGACCTTGGTCAGCACATTGCTGGTGAAGGGCGTCTGCACCTTCAGCGGACCCGGCCGTAGCGCGCGCGACCAGCCGTCTTCGTGCACCACCTGCACGCCGAACTTGGCGAAGGTGCGGTCGATCAGCGGAAAGTTGCCGGGCGTACTGTTGCGCACCACCACGTCGCCGCCGGTGATCGCACCGAGCGCGAGGAAGGTGGTGATCTCGTGGAAGTCCTCCTCGAAGGTGAACTCGCCACCGCGCAGCCGGGCGCCACCGCGCACCGTCAGCCGCGAGGTGCCGATGCCGTCGATGTCGGCGCCCATCATCGCCATGAAGCGGCAGAACTCCTGCACATGCGGCTCCGAGGCGGCGTTGGTCAGCGTCGATTCGCCTTCCGCGGCGGCCGCGCACAGCACGAAGTTTTCGGTGGTGGTCACCGACGCATAGTCGAGCCAGTGGTGGGTCGGCTTCAGCGGGCCGCCGCTGCGGACCAGCAGCGAGCCGCTGGCGCGCTCCACCTCGCCGCCGAACGAGCGGAAGATGTCGACGTGCGGATCGATCTCGCGCACGCCAAGCGTGCAGCCCTTGACGTTGTCCTCGAGCCGCGCCACGCCGAAGCGGGCCAGCAGCGGCGGCACCAGCATGATCGACGAGCGCATTTCCTCGGGCAGCCGGTGCGTGGCGGCGTCGAATGCGGTGTCGCGATGGTGCAGGTCCAGCGTGCCGGTCGCGTCGTCCAGGTGAACTTCACTGCCCAGCGTGCGGAAAATATCGAGGATCTTGCGGACATCCGTAATGTCCGGAACGCCATGCAGCCGCAGCGGCTGGTCGGTCAGAAGCGTAGCGCACAGCACCGGCAGCACCGCGTTCTTGTTGGCCGAGGGAATGATGCGGCCGCGCAGGGGCGTGCCACCGTGGACGATGAGGTTGGACATGGGTGAGGCGGGGAAGTGGCGGGAACGGCAAATCGGGGTGGGAAACGCGTCCGGCATTGTACTGTTCTCGTGTGGCGGACGCCCCGATCCGCCGCGGGCCACCCTGAGCCCTCCCCCCAAAAAAACGCCAGTCCCCGCCCGAGGACTGGCGCAAATTCCCTTTCCTACCCTTCAGGCTGCTTCCTCACGCAGCTGCTTCTTGTTGATCTTGCCGACGCTGGTCTTCGGGATCGCTTTGACGAACGCGATGCGCTCCGCCTCAGGCACCGCGTACTTGCTGATACGGCGCGAATCTACATGCGTCATCAATTGATCGCGGATCTGCTCGGGCTTCACTTCGGCACCCGCCTTGCGCACCACGAAGGCCATCGGCCGCTCCCCCCACTTCGCATCCGGCACGCCGATCACCGCGCATTCCTGCACGCCGGGCACTTCCGTGATCAGGTTCTCCACCTCGATCGAAGACACCCACTCGCCGCCGGTCTTGATGACGTCCTTAATGCGATCCACGATCTGCACGAAGCCGTCCTCGCCCATCACCGCAACGTCCTGGGTATGCAGGAAGCCACCCGCCCACAGCTCTTCCGACGCCTGCGGCTTGCCGAAATAGCCCTTGGTCAGGAACGGCGCGCGCAGCACGATCTCGCCGCGGCTCTTGCCGTCGCGCGGCAAGTCGCGCATGTCTTCGCTGACGATGCGGTAGTCCACCATCGTCACCGGACGGCCGGTCGAGCAGCGCATGCGGACTTCCTCGGCGCGGTCCTTGGGCGTGCAACCCGGCGGAATCTGGGCCAGCGACACGATCGGGCCGGTCTCCGACATGCCGTAGCCGGCGAAGATATCGATGCCGCGCGCCAGCGCCGCCTCGCACAGCGCGGGCGGCAGCGCCGAGCCACCGATGATGATCTTCCAGCCCGACAGGTCCTGCGCGCCGTCCTGCGCGGACTGCAGCAGCATCTGCAAGATGGTCGGCACGCAGTGCGAGAACGTGACCTTCTCGGTCTCGCGCAGCTTGAGCAGCATATCCGGCGCGTAGCGGCCCGGCAGCACGGTGCGCAGGCCCAGCATCATGGCGATGTACGGGATGCCCCATGCCAGCACGTGGAACATCGGCGTGATCGGCATATAGACATCTTCACGGTGCATGCGCTGGCCCTCGCGGGGCGAACACAGGCTCGTGGCCGATGCCAGCGTGTGCAGCACGATGTCGCGGTGGCTGTAGCAGACGCCCTTGGGGTCGCCGGTGGTGCCGGTGGTGTAGAAGGTGGCGGCCTTGGTGTTCTCGTCGAAGTCCGTGAACACGAAATCCGGCGAGGCGGCTTCCACCAGCGCCTCATACTCGCCCGCCAGCGGCAGCGTCAGCGCGGGTGCGTCCTGGCCGTCAGCCATCAGCACGAAGCGCGGGTTGCAGGTCAGCTCGCCGCGGATCTGTTCGAGCACCGGCGCGAAATCCGGATGGAACAGCACGATGTCCGCGCCGGCGTCGTTGAGCGTGTACAGGATCTGCTGGGGCGACAGGCGCACGTTCACCGTGAACAGCGTCGCGCCCATCATGGGAACGCCGAAATAGCATTCCAGGTAGCGATGGCTGTCCCAGTCCATCACCGCCACGGTGGTCCCGTGCCCAGCGCCGAGCGAAGTGAGCGCCGAAGCGAGCTTGCCGATGCGGCCGCGGAAATCGCGGAAGGTGTAGCGCATCTGGCCGCGGTAGCTGATTTCCTGGTCGCCGTAGAGGCTGACCGAGTTGATCAGGAGCTGCTTGACCAGCAGCGGGTAAGCGTAAGCCGACTGTGCGGCCGTAATCAGGTTGTCTTGCATTGCTGTGTTGTCTTGCGTTGCCTTGGCCAGGGAGTCAGTACGTCTTGCTGCCGATAATGCCTGCACGCTCCATCTTGCGGTGGCACGGCGGATAGTCCATCACGGCGTAGTGCTGGGTGGCGGTGTTGTCCCAGATCGCCACGCTGTTGGGTTCCCAGCGCCAGCGCACCTGGTACTCGGGGATATATGCCTGGCTGACCAGGAAGCGCAGCAGGTCGCCCGCGCCCGGATTGGCGTCCTGGCCGAAGCGCACGCGGTCAGCCGTGTGGTAGTTGGTGAAATGCGTGGTGAACGCGTTCACATAAAGGACCTTCTCGCCGGTATCCGCGTGCGTGCGCACCACCGGGTGTTCCGCATCGGGATACTGGGCCTTCAGCGCCAGGCGCTTCTCGATCGGCATCGCCGCGCCGAAGGAGGCCTCGATGCTGTGGCGCGCGCGCAGGTCGGCAATCTGCTCCTTGATGTGCGCAGGCAGCCGTTCATAGGCAAGCGCCATGTTTGCCCACATGGTGTCCCCGCCTACCGGCGGGCATTCCACGCAGCGCAGCACGGCGCCGAACTGCGGGGCTTCGCGCCAGGTGGTGTCCGAGTGCCAGGCATTCTCGTAACGGTCGTTGGGCTGGTCCGGGGTCTTGTAGATGCGGACCAGGCCCGGGTGCTCGGGATCGCTGCCGGCGACGGGATGGTCTTCCAGGTCCCCAAAGCGCTGCGCAAAGGCGACATGCTCGGCACGGCTGAACTGCTGGTTCCGCAGGAACAGCACGCGGTGCTTCAGCAGCAAGGCGCGGATCTCGGCAAACAGGCCGTCGTCGCGGATCGCATCGGCCAGGTCGACACCAGTCAGTTCGGCGCCAAGCGCGCAGGTGAGTTGTTGGACTTGCATGGCGTTGCCTCAGATAACGAAGATCGACGAACCCGTGGTCTTGCGCGACTCCAGGTCCTGGTGTGCCTGCACCGCATCCTGCAGGGCATAGCGCTGGTTGATCTCGATGCGGATACGGCCCGCGCCGACGTGATCAAACAGTTCCCCGGCCAGTTCGGCCTTCTCAGCGGGGTCGACGATATAGTCGGCCAGCGCCGGCCGGGTCAGGAACACTGAGCCCTTCATGGCCAGCAGCACGGGGTCGAACGGAGGGATCGGACCCGAGGCGGTGCCTACGCACACCATCGTGCCGCGCCGCTTGAGCGAATCCAGCGACGCCATGAAGGTCGACTTGCCCACGCTGTCGAATACCACCGACACGCCGACACCGTCGGTCAGCGCGCGCACCCGCTCGGCCACGTCCTCATGGCTGTAGTTGATGATGTGGTCACAGCCGTGTGCGCGCGCCACCTCGCCCTTGGCTTCGGAGGAAACCGTGCCGATCACGGTCAGGCCCAGCAGCTTGGCCCACTGCGAAACGATCAGGCCCACGCCGCCGGCAGCCGCATGCAGCAGGATGCTGTCGCCTTCCTTGAAGGCATGGATGCGGCGCATCAGGTAAGCCGAGGTCAGCCCGCGCATGGTCATCGCGGCGGCCGTCTCGAAGCTGATCGTTTCCGGCAGGCGGATCAGCGGTGCGGCGGGCACCACGCGGGCGGTGCTGTACGCGCCGAGCGTGTTGACGAAGCCGGTGTAGGTCACGCGATCGCCGACGGCAACATTGGTGACGTCCGGGCCGATCGCCTGCACCACGCCAGCCGCTTCCACGCCCATGCCCGAGGGCAGCGGCACGCGGTAAGTCCCGTTGCGGAAATACGTATCGGCATAGTTCAGGCCGACCGCCACGTGGCGGATGCGTACCTGGCCGGGGCCGGGCTCGCCTACTTCAGTGCTTTCATAGCGCAGTACTTCCGGTCCGCCGATCTCGTGCATCCGTACAATTTTTTCCACAGCCTTGGTCTCCTTGGTCAGGCGCGGCGCAAGGTGCGCCGCGTATGGAAGCAATGTAGGACCAGGAGCGAGGCGGCGCTTTGCAATAGCTTCCATCCACTTTGCATTTCATGCCAACCGGGCCTATCATCCGCTGCGAGACAACGCTGGCGCACCTTTGCGGGCAGCCGGCGACAAGAACAAGGAGACAGGTTTGGAGACGCTGGTGCGTGCTGCTGCACTGACCAACTTTTTTGAAGTAGCTGCAGAAATCGGCCTCGACACACAGCCACTGCTGCGCGCGGCCAAACTGACCCGCGCCCTGCTGGCCGACCCCGACCAGCGCATTCCGGTCAATGCCTGTGCCAAGCTGCTGGAAGCCGCCGCCGAGGCCACCGCCTGCCCGACCTTCGGGCTGCGCATGGCCGAATCGCGCCAGTTGTCCGACTTTGGCGTGATGAGCCTGCTGATCAGCCAGCAAGCCACGCTGCGCGACGCGCTGGCCACCATCATCCGCTACCGGCACCTGGTCAACGAGTCGGTCGCCATCCTGCTGGAAGAGACGGGAAAGTCCGTCACCATCCGGCAGGAAGTCGTGCTGGATGCACCCTCGAGGCAGGGCACCGAGCTCGCCATCGGGGTAGTGTTCCGGCTCTGCCGGGCACTGCTGGGCCCCCAGTGGCAGCCGCTCAGCGTCAACTTCACGCACCGGGCGCCTGCCGACCTGCGCGTCCACCGCAGACTGTTCGGCTGCCCGCTGGCGTTCGACAGCGAGTTCAACGGCATCGTCTGCCTGGCGGCGGACCTGGACGCGCCGAATCCGACTGGGGATCCGGCCATGGCACGCTATGCGCAGCGCTTTGTCGATACCTTGCCGCGCGTGAACGAGCCGTCCATTGGCCGTGACGTGCGCAATGCGGTCTACCTGATGCTGCCGATGGGCCGCGCCACCTCTGAAGCCGTGGCCCAGGGACTTGGCCTGAGCCTGCGTACCATGCAGCGCCAGCTCGATGAAGCCGGCGAGACCTTCACGGACATCCTCAATGAAGTCCGCCGCGAGCTGGCGCGGCGCTATGTGGAGAACCCGCAATACTCGTTGCTGAACGTGTCCGCGCTGCTGGGCTATGGCTCGGCGAGTTCTTTTACGCGATGGTTCTCCGCCCAGTTCGGGGCGTCGCCGGTGGCATGGCGGCGCAAACATGCTGCCGGTGTGCGGGCGTCCAGGCAGGCTGAAGGTTGAGGCGTGCTAACGCGCTTCCGCCGCCGCGAGTTTGCCGTCGAGAGCCGTCAGGATCTGGTACGCGGCCTTGATACGGGCGGCCACGGGGAAGTTCTTGTTCGCCAGCATGACCATGCCGATTCTCTGCGCGGGAACAAAGACCACGTAGGCCCCGAATCCGTTGGTCGACCCGGTCTTGTTGACCAGCACATCGGCCTTCGCCGGCCGCGGCGGATCCAGCCTGGTGACCTTGTTGGCCTCGAAGACGACCTGCGCAGAACTTCCGGCCAGCATGCTGTCGAGCCTGGCCGGATAGTCATACATCTCCCAGCCCAGCCCTTGCGTCAGGTCGCCCACCTTGAAGTACCCGGTATGCGTGCCGGCAATTGCACGTTGCAGGGTGTCGTCCAGCCCTGCCCCGTTCATATTGGCCTCGACAAAACGGATCATGTCGGCCGCCGTGGTCTTCACGCCGTAGGCTTCTGAATCCAGCACGCCGGGCGATACCCGGGTCGGCTTGTCGTCCTTGGTGTAGCCAGTGGCGTAGTCGGCCATCCTGGCCTGCGGCACCCTGATATAGGTGTGCTTCAGGCCCAGCCCCGGAAACAGGGTCTTCTCCATCAGGTCATCGAACGGCTGGCCCATGCTTTGGGCAGCCAGGTAGCCGAACAGGCCGATGCTGGGGTTCGAATAGCGCCGATGGGTGCCGGGGGCGTAGTCCGGGCGCCAGCTCTTGAAATAGGCGACCATCTTTTCCGGGTCGGTAACGGCGTCCGGGAATTGCAGCGGCAAGCCGCCCGCCGAATAGGTGCCCAGGTCCAGCAGGCTGATGCTGTCGAAGCTGCTGCCGGCGAGCGCAGGCAGGTATTTGCTGGCCTTGTCGGAGAGAGACAGCCTGCCGCGCGCCTGGGCATAGGAGGCCAGCGTCGCCGTGAAGGTCTTGCTGACCGAGCCGATCTCGAAAATCGTGTTCTCGGTCACGCTCTTGCCGCCTTTCTTCGCCGCGACGCCATAGTTGAAGAAGTAGCGCTTGCCGCCGACCGTGACCGCGACGGCCATACCGGGAACGTTGCTGGCCTTCATGGCGGGGCGGATGGCGGCGTCGACGGTGCGCTGGAGCTGGCCCGGCTCCCTGCTGCCGGCGGCGTGGGCGGCGGCCCCGCAGAGCAGGCAAGCGGCGACCAGGGTGCTGATGCTTGTGGTGAAAAACTTTTTCATATTAGACAGTTAGACCTTAGGTTCGGACTGCGCCGTCGATTTGCCGGATTGCCCGTCCGTGCGCCGTGGATGATCTCGGCTGGGGCCGGCTGCGATTGGGAAATGACGAACAGGCGCGAGCGAATATAACGAGGGCTGTACATCTTCCACAAACGACAATATCTTGCGCGAGCTATTAGAAAAATTTGGGTATTGGGATGGTCCGTCCTAGATTGCCCCATGTCCACCCGCCCAGATATCCCAATACGGCGGGCTCCCGATCGCCTCGCGCACGCAATCCGCAAACGCCCGCAGCCGCGCCGACACCCGTCGGCCCTCGGGATGGGCGATGTAGATCGATTCCGGCTCCGCCTGCAGGCCGATATCGATCACTGCCAGCGCGCCCCGCCGGATCGCGTCGCCGGCGATAAAGGTCGGCAGCAGCGCGATGCCGACGCCGGCCTCGGCCGCGTCGCGCATCATGTCGCCGTTGTTCACCCGCAGCGCCACGGCGGCGCGGGCGATGGCGGCGCCATTGGGGCCCTGCAGGCGCCAGTCGGCCGCGCCGCGGTGGGCGTAGAAGATGCCGCGGTGCTGTTGAAGCTCTGCGAGCGTGCGCGGGGCACCCATCTGCGCGAGATACCCGGGCGACGCCACCAGCAGGCGCCGGCTCGGCCCTAGCTGCCATGCCACCAGCCGCGAGCTTTCCAGCGGGCCGTGACGGACCACGGCGTCATAGCTGTCGGTGACGGCGTCCGCGCGGCGATCGTCGAGGTCAAGCGTCAGCTCCAGCTCCGGATGCCGGGCCAGGAACGGATAGAGCGCGGGCCCCAGGTGCATGCGGCCGAACGTGACCGGCGCGGAAATGCGCAGCGCGCCCGCAAGGCTGCCGCGCCGCTCGGCCACGTCAGTGGCGGCCGCTTCCACCTCATGCAGGATGCGGGTGGCGCGCTCCAAGAACGCGGCACCGTCCTCGGTCAGCGTCAGCCGGCGCGTGGTACGGCGCAGCAGGTTCGCGCCGATGGCTTTCTCGAGCTCAGCCAGGCGTTCGCTGACGACGGACTTGGAGAGATTGAGGCGACGGGCGGCGTCGCTGATGGAGCCTGCCTCCACAACGGCGACAAAGCTGCCAATACCTTCGAGCTTGATCATTGTTCGGCATATCCGGAAAGTTGTTCCGCGATCTTCAGTCTAGTGAGAACCCACACCGTTGCCCATACTGGGTTCATGAGGCAGCGGGAACGGTCCTGGCTGCCTTCCCCGCGCCTTACTGGAGATCGAACATGGGACGTCTGTCTGGAAAAGTTGCCTTGATTACCGGCGCCAGCTCCGGCATTGGCCGTGCGACCGCACTGCTGTTTGCCGCTGAAGGCGCGAAACTGGTGGTCGGTGCCCGGCGCCAGGCCGAACTGGAAAGCCTGGTGGCGCAGATCCGTGACGCCGGCGGCGAAGCCGTGGCCCTGGCCGGCGACGTGCGCGGCGAGGACTACGCCAGCGCGCTGGTAGCGCTGGCAGTGGAACGCTTCGGGCGCCTGGACATCGCCTTCAACAACGCCGGCACGCTCGGCGAAGGCGGTGCCAGCACCGAAGTCTCGGCAGACGGCTGGAACGACACCCTTGCCATCAACCTGACCGGCGCCTTCCTGGGGGCCAAGCACCAGATCGGCCAGATGCTCAGGCACGGCGGCGGTTCGGTGATCTTTACGTCCACCTTTGTCGGCTATACGGTTGCGTTCCCGGGGGTGGCAGCGTATGCGGCGAGCAAGTCCGGACTGATCGGCCTGACCCAGGCGCTTGCGGCCGAATTCGGGCCGCAGGGCATCCGGGTCAACGCGATCCTGCCGGGCGCCGTGGATACGGACATGTACCGCAGCATGAACGACACCTCCGAGTCCCAGGCATTCATCACCACCCTGCATGCACTCAAGCGCGTGGCCACGCCGGAAGAACTGGCGCGCTCGGTGCTGTACCTGGCGTCGGATGACTCGTCATTCGTCACCGGCACGGCATCGCTGGTGGATGGCGGGGTGTCGATCACGCGTACCTGAGCGGTGGCGGCCTGGCATCCGGGCTTGGCCCGCCTTCAACGGCTGGCCGAGCGCTTTGCCGGCTGCCTGGGCTACTGATCATCCCAGCGGCAGCTTTATCTGCCCTCAACGTCATCGTTCTGTCATCCATCCCGGCCAGAATGCGCAGGTCATTCAAGTCAGGGAGTCGACATGACGCACGCAATTGAAGTCCGCGGGCTTTCCAAAACGTTCCGCGCGGACCGCAAGGCGCTTGACGATGTCACGCTGCACATCGCGCCAGGCGAGATGGTCGCCCTGCTGGGTGCATCGGGATCGGGCAAGTCCACACTGCTGCGCCACGTAGCCGGGTTTGTCGCAGGCGACGCGGGCACTGGCGAGATCCTCGTCAATGGCCGCCACGTGCAGCGCAATGGCCGGCTGGCCGGCAATGTGCGCAAGGTACGGGGCGAGATCGGCTTTGTGTTCCAGCAGTTCAACCTGGTGGGCCGCCTTCCGGTCATCACCAACGTGCTGGTCGGCATGCTGACCCGCGTCCCCAAATGGCGCAGCCTGCTGCGCATCTTCAAGGCCGATGAAGTGCAGGCCGGGCTCGATGCCCTTGCGCAAGTTGGTATAGACGACTATGCGTTTCAGCGCGCCTCGACGCTCTCCGGCGGCCAGCAGCAACGGGCGGCCATCGCCCGCACACTGGTGCAGAACGCACACGTGATCCTTGCCGACGAGCCGATCGCTTCGCTCGATCCGGAATCGTCGCGCCGCGTGATGTCGTTGCTGACGCAGATCAATCGCACCCGCAAGGTAGCGGTGCTGGTGTCGCTGCACCAGGTGGATGTGGCGATGCGCTACTGCCCCCGCGTGGTGGCGCTGCGCCACGGCAAGGTGGTCTACGACGGCCCATCCGCGGCGCTGACGCCGGCCATGCTGCGCGATCTTTATGGCACCGAGGCCGACGAACTGCTGCACGATTCCGTGCCCGAAGACGAAGCCGCCTCGGCCATGCCGGTGCCGGCGATGGTCACGATGAATCTGGCGGCGGCCTGAGCGGCCCTTCGCCGAATCCCACGCCTTACCCCCAAGCCTTTCCCAACCGGAGTTGTCCATGCTTCGCAGAACTTTTCTCGCCGTCGTGACATCGGGCGTGGTCGCCCTGCCCGCGTTTGCGCAAGACGCCAAGAGCCTGAGCATCGGCTTTATCTCGACCGAATCGTCGTCCAACCTGAAGAGCGCCTGGCAGCCGCTGATCGACGATCTCAGCAAGACGCTGGGCGTGCCGGTCAAGCCGTTCTTCGCGTCCGATTACGCTGGCATCATCGAAGGCATGCGCTTTAACAAGGTGCAAATCGCCTGGTTCGGCAACAAGTCCGCAATGGAAGCGGTCGACCGCGCCAACGGCGAGGTCTTTGCCTCCGTGATCGACAAGGACGGCAACCCGGGCTACTGGTCGCTGCTGATCGTCAACAAGGACAGCGACCTGAAGAGCGTCGAAGACGTGATCAAGCGCGGCAAGGAATTGAGCTACGGCGCCGGCGATCCCAACTCCACCTCGGGCACGGCCGTGCCGGGCTACTACCTGTGGACCGCGCACAAGGTGGATCCGAAGACGCTGTTCAAGGCGGTGCGCATCGGCAACCACGAAACCAACCTGCTGTCGGTGCTGAACAAGCAGGTCGACGTGGCGGTGAACAACACCGAGAACTTGGAGCGCTACCGCATCAACACGGGCAAGAATGCCTATGACCAGGTGCGCGTGCTGTGGAAGTCGCCGCTGATCCCGGCCGATCCGATGGTCTATCGCAAGGACCTGTCGCCGGAGCTGAAGAAGAAGATCCAGGCCTTCTTCGTCAACTACGGCAAGGGCGCCGACGCTGCGCGTGAGAAGCAGGTGCTGGCCACGCTGACCTACCAGGGCTTCCGCGCTTCGAGCGACGCGCAGCTGGTGCCGATCCGCCAGATCGAGCTGGCCCGCGAGAAGGCCAAGATCGAAACGGACACCACCCTGGCCGCCGCCGACAAGGAAAAGCGCCTGGCCGACGTCAGCCGCCGCCTGTCCGAGCTGGACAAGGCCGCTGCCACCAGCGCTCAATAGGCCTCACCCCGCAGGGGCCGGCGCGCTGCCGGCCCCGCGTCGTCTTTTTTCTGTTGCCTGATTCGGATTGCCCATGACTGTCACCGCCACGCCCGGCCTCCCTCCCTCGCCGCAAAGCAACGTCCGGCCGCCGCGCACGTCCCTTGCCGTGTTGCTGACCTGGGCGGTCGTGCTGGCCTTGCTCGCCATGTCCTGGCAAGGCGCCGACATGCGCCCCCTGGACCTGCTGCGCGATTCCGACAACATGGCGAAATTTGCCGCCGATTTCTTCCCGCCAGACTTCCGCGACTGGCGGCACTACCTGGACGAGATGCTGGTCACCGTCCAGATCGCGCTGTGGGGCACGGCCATGGCCGTGGCGATGGCGGTACCGCTGGGCCTGCTGTGCTCGGCCAATATCGTCCCCGCATGGGTCTACCAGCCGGCGCGCCGCGTCATGGACGCCTGCCGCGCCATCAATGAGATGGTCTTTGCGATGCTGTTTATCGTGGCCGTCGGCCTGGGCCCGTTCGCGGGTGTGCTGGCGATCTGGATCCACACTACCGGCGTGCTGGCCAAGCTGTTTGCCGAAGCCGTGGAAGCCATCGATCCGCGCCCGGTCGAAGGCGTGCGCGCCACCGGCGCCGGCCCGATCGAGGAGATCGTCTATGGCGTGATCCCTCAGGTGCTGCCGCTGTGGCTGTCGTTTGCGCTGTACCGCTTCGAGTCGAACGTGCGTTCGGCCTCGGTCGTGGGCATTGTCGGCGCCGGCGGCATCGGCACCGTGCTGTGGGAGATCATCCGCAGCTTCCAGTACGGGCAGACCTGTGCCGTGATGATCATCATCATCCTGTTTGTCTCGGCCATCGACATCCTCTCCGCGCAGATCCGCAAGGTACTCGTCTGACCCCATGCTCACGCTCTCCCGCATCGAAACCCTGTTTGCCAACAACGGCACCGCCTGGTACGGCGGCGAGTCCATCAGCCAGACGGCCCACGCGCTCCAGTGCGCGCAGCTGGCCGAACAGGCTCGCGAGCCCGAGCCGCTGATCGTCGCGGCCCTGCTCCACGACGTCGGGCACCTGCTGCTCGCCGAAAGCACCACCACCGACATGCGCCACCACGAGGCCGCCGCCGACGCGCTGGCGGGGCTCTTCGGCGACGACGTCACCGAGCCCATACGCCTGCACGTGGCGGCCAAGCGCTTCCTGTGCGCCGTCGATCCCGACTACTTCGGCACGCTGTCGCCGGCTTCCGTGCAGAGCCTGGCACTGCAGGGCGGCCCGTACAACGAGGCACAGGCCGATGCCTTCGCAGCCAGCCCCTATGCCGATGCCGCGGTGCGCCTGCGCCGCTACGATGACCGGGCCAAGGTGGTCGACCTTGCCACGCCGCCGCTGGCGCACTACCTTGAAATGGCCGCGCGTTGCGCGCGCCTTGCCGTGTGAGTAGCCGAATGTGTGGCATAAGCGGCATGAACGGATTGCAAGACATGACCGAGGCCGTCCTGGCCCTGCGCGAGGTACGCGGCTCCGATGCGGAGCTGCGGCATCTGTCCATCCTGCTCGCCGCGATGGATGACGAGCCGCCGCTGCCGCTGGCGACGATGCGCGAGCGCTATGCGACCATGCGCCGCTACCCGGACTATCGCTGCTACATGATGGTGGACGAGAACGAGGTGCCGCTCGGCACCTTCAGCCTGCTGGTATTTCCCGTGATGGTCCACGACGGCCGCCCGGAGGCGATTGTCGAGGCCGTGGTGGTGGCGCCGTCGGCGCGCGGCATGGGCGTCGGCAAGGCGATGATGCGCGAGGCGATGCGCCTGGCGCGTGAAGCCGGCGCGGCCAAGCTGGCGTTGTCGTCGAACGCGCGCCGGCTGCAGGCGCACCAGTTCTATCGCCGGCTCGGATTCACCGAGCACGGCATCAGCTTCAGTATCGAGCTCTGAGATTCAGGCCAGCGCGGAGGTGGCGCCGACCAACTGGGCAAAGGCGTCGGCCGATGCCTGCAGCGTGCCGCTGTTGTCGATCTCGACCAGCCTGCACCCTGCCGGCACGTCGAACGCCTGCCCCGCGCGGTCCAGCCGCCTGGTAATCGCCTCTTCCGACTCGCGACCACGCTGGCGCAGGCGTGCGGCCAACACTTCCGGTTTCACGCGCACGTGTACGGCGCACAGCTTCGGGTAGCGTGCCACGGCTTGCGGCAGGTATTCGCGCGAACCGTTGACGATCACCGTCAGGCCCCTGGCGAGCCACTGCTCGATCTCGACGCCGATGCCGTAGTGCAGGCCGTGGCTGTGCCAGTTCAGCGCCAGGCAGCCGAGGACCTTGCGGCGCTGGAATTCATCGGGGGTAAGCGCGACCGAGGCCTCGTTGGCGTCGGCGTCGCGCGTGATATAGCGATGTGCAACCACGATGGGGTCGTCCGGGCCCAGGCGCTCGCGCAGCGCGCGCAGCAGCGAATCCTTGCCGCTGCCGGAAGGCCCCATGACGTAGAACAGGCCGCGCCCGTCAGTGGCGGTGCGGGCGCTCATGCTTCGAGGTACGCCGTGCCGGCGCCATCCGTGGTGCTGCCGTTGAAGCCGTAGTGGCGCGCGGCGATAAAGTCATCGCCCGGCGCTGGCTGCACGAACACACTGATACCGTCCACATGGAGCAGCGATTCCAGCATCTTGCCGCTGGCTGCGGACAGGCGCGCCAGCGCGGCGGCTTCGCTGGCGGCGTCGAGCATGCCGGTCAGCGTGATGTGGAAGATAAAAGTCTCGAATACGTACGGGTAGCCCCATGCATCCAGCATGCGGCGCTCGTCGCGCGTGAGCCGATCCGGCTTGCGTTTGGCGAGTTCCTCCGCGGTGGCCGGTGCGCGGAAGCGGTCAAACGCCAGCACACAGGCATCAGCCAGCGCATGCATATCGCGCGAGCCCACGTCGGCGAGACACCAGGCGATAAAGCCTCGCAGCGCTTGCAGCGCCAGCGGCGCGTCGAACGCCTCGCGGCCACGCGCAAAGTCTCGGGCGGCGGCGTCGAGCATCGATGCATCGGTGCCATCCGCGAGCCGGAACGGCGGCTTCAGCGTGGCGTGCAGGCCGTAGTGGGCGGGGGCCTTGACCCACTCGGCGGGCGGCGGCGCCATGTCTTGCGGCATGGACAGCGCTGCCCCCGTATCGCCATCGCGGCCCAGCCACTGGCTGCCGAAGGATCGGAACGGTTCGGCCGGCGAGAGGTAAATGGCGTAACGGTGCGCTTGCATGCTCATGCGGCCAGGGTGCCGGCATCGGCGAGATCAACCTGCGGCAGGAACGCGGCTGCATGCTTCAGTTCGCCATTGACGATGGTGGCGCAGACGCGCGGCAGGCCGGGCTGGCGGTCATCGACCAGGATGGCATCGGCGCGCAGGCCCGGGGCCAGGGTGCCGCGGTCGCGCAGGCCGGCGGCACGCGCCGGGTTGCGCGACACCAGCTGCCAGGCGCCCGGCAGGTCCAACACGCCCAGCTGCGCCAGCCGGAACGCGGCCTGCAGCGGCGCGGGATAGTTGTAGTCGGACGCCAGCACCGTGCACAGGCCGGCGGCCACCATCTCGGTAGCGTTGGGCGCGCCGGTATGGCTGGTGCCGCGTACCACGTTGGGCGCGCCGAACACGATATCGTCGCCCAGCTGCCGGGCCAGCGTCGCGGCTTCGATGGTCAGCGGAAACTCGGCGATGCGGCAGCCCCGGCGGTGGTAGTGCTGGCGCGTGGCCAGGTCCGGATCGTCATGCGACGCCACCGGCAGCCCCGCGTCGCGCGCGGCGGCGATCAGGCGCGCCATCGCCGCCGGCACCTCCTGCGCATTGGCGCTGGCCGCACGCAGGCGGGTGCGGAAGGTCTCGACGTCGCACTCGGCGCGCTCGGCGTACTGCTGCATCTTGCGTTCGTCGCCCATGCGGCGCGCCATGGTCGGCAGGTGGTCGTTGATGGCCAGCAGGTCGACACGTCCGGCGGCCATCCACGACAGCGCGGTCTCCACGCCGGCCAGGTGGTAGGCCTCGAAGCGCAGGTGGACCTTGTGCGCGGCGCCGAGCACCGGGCCGAGCTGCGCGATGGCATCGAACATGCGCAGCGCATAGGCCTCGCCGCGCAGACCGCCTTCCCAGGACAGCGTCACGCCGTGGAATTCGGTGGTGATCCCGTTCGCCAGCAACTGGCGATCCACGTCGAGCAGCGCGCCCGGGTACGGGAAGCTGACGCCGGGGCGCGGCATCACGGCGCGTTCGAACGCGTCGCCGTGGATGTCGACAATGCCCGGCAGCACCAGCAGGTCGCCGGCGTCGAGGCACGGGCCGGACAGCGGCGCTTGCTGCGCCACGTGGCCGTCGCGGAAGCCCAGCGTTGCCGGGCCGATGCTGGCGGCGCCCAGCACGCGGCGGCCCGTGATGCCGGCCAGCGGCGGCGATTGAGTTTGATCGTTCGTGTGCATGGGCGTGACGTTAGCGCCGGCAGATGACAGACAGATGTCTAGACCAATGCGCCCGGCAACAACTGTCCTCAGTCGCTGTCGGACACCGTGAGTTGCACCCAGTCGCCGGCAAACCGCGTCACGCTGTACTGCACCGGTGCGCCGTCGATATCGACGTTGAGCGCCTCGACCTGCAATACCGGCCGCGTCTTCGGCTGGTTCAGCAAGCGCGCGACCGGCGCGCTGGGCATCGCGGCGGTAATGCGCGACCATTTGCGCGTGTAGTCGGCAATGCCGAAATGCGCCAGCGCGCGCGACACCGATTGCATGTCGCGCAGCACCGCGTCGATGCCGGGAAAGCGCTTGAGGTCGAAGTAGTGCTCGGCCACGTCGATGGTGCGCTCCTCGGCCTTGCCGAGCATCTGCACGTGCAGGATCTCGGCCGTGCGCGGCAGTCCCAGGTGCTTCGCCACCTCGGGCGCGCGCACCACCTGGCTGTCGAGGATCTCGGTGTGCCCGCGCATGCCCTGCGCGGCCAGGTTCTGCGAGAAACGCGTGCGGCGCCCGATCGCGTAGTCGATCGCGTGCTCCTGCACAAAGGTGCCACGGCCCTGCTCGATCCGCACCAGCCCGCTCAGCTCCAGCTCGCCCATGGCGCGCCGGATGGTGTGGCGGTTCACGGCAAAGCGCGTGGCCAGCTCCGGCTCCGGCGGCAGTTGCTCCCCGGGCAGGTACAGCTTCTTGCGGATGTCGTCCGCCAGCGCCTCCCCGATCTGGCGCCATACGGCCACGCCGGAACCCCGTTCTACTTCCCGATCAGACATGCTTGCCCTGCCCTCTTGTCATCAAGCGTTCACCAATGCCATGCGATTGTGCCTCAGTTGCGCTCCCCTGTTGGGGTGCCTGACCACATTCCCGATCCGTCATCAAACGTTCATCTGCCTATGGTCTAGTAGCGGCGTGTTCAGGCAATAAACATCTAAACGTATAGACGTATAGGGGTGATGATGCAAAGCGAAACCGCCGGTCCAGCCGGCATCGAAGCCAACGCGGCCCGCGCCGCCTGGTTGCGGGTGCTGGCGACAGCGCCAACGGAAGCGCTCGATGCCGCCTACACGCGGCTTGGCCAGGCCGCGGCCCTGCCCGCCTGGCGCCTGCTGCGCAAGCCGGAATCCGGCATGGCGATGGTGCGGGCCCGTGCCGGCGGCACCGGCGCCCGGTTCAACCTGGGGGAAATCACGGTCACGCGCTGCGCGGTCGTGCTGGAAGACGGCGATGCCACCGGCACCGCGGGCGTGGCCTATATCCAGGGCCGCAGCGCGCGCCACGCGGAGCAGGCGGCCGTCCTGGACGCGCTGCTGCAGCGCCCCGCCTGGCACCAGCGCGTGCAGGAAATCGTGCTGGCGCCGCTGGCCAGCGCCCATGCCGCGCGCGCGGCGCATGAGGCGGCCACCGCTGCCCAGACGCGCGTCGAATTCTTCACCATGGTCCGGGGAGAGGACTGATGACATCCGCTCAATCGATCCTCTTGGCCCCGGCCACTTCGCTGCTGCCGGGCTTCGACAACCCCGTCGACGATGCCCAGCAGGTGTTCCGCGCCACGCTGCATGCGTTTGCCCATCCGGGCCAGCTGCAAGCGATGCCAGTGACCAGCGGCGTGCCCGAGGGCCTGTCGCCGGCGCTGGTGGCGCTGCTGCTGACGCTGGCCGATCCCGATACCCCGGTCTGGCTGCCGGCCGGCGTCCCCGCCGCGGCGCGGGCGTTCCTGCGCTTTCACTGTGGCTGCCCGCTGACCGACGACCTCGGCGCCGCCCCCTTTGTCTGCGTGCCCGCCGGACACGCCATGCCCGCGCTGGCTGACTGTTCGCAGGGCCAGCCGGCTTTCCCGGACCGCTCGGCCACGCTGTTGGTGGAAGTCGCCTCGCTTACGGATGGCGACACGCTCACGCTGCGCGGCCCCGGCATCGAGACCACGCAGACGCTGCGCGTTGCCGGCCTGGCCGCGGACTTCCGTGCCAGCTGGCGCGCCAACAACGCCGGCTTTCCGCTCGGCGTGGACCTGCTGCTGGCCAGCGGTGACCGATTCTGCGCGCTGACGCGCACCACGCACGTGGAGGACTGACATGTACGTAGCCGTCAAGGGAGGCGAACGCGCCATCCTGAACTCCTACCAGATGCTCGATACATACCGCCGCGGCGACACCGCGGTGCCGGAACTCACGCTGGCCCAGATCCGCGAACAGATGCCGCTGGCGGTGTCGCGCGTAATGGCCGAGGGTTCGCTGTACGACCCACACCTGGCCGCGCTGGCCCTGAAGCAGGCCGCCGGCGACCAGATCGAGGCGATCTTCCTGCTGCGCGCGTATCGCACCACGCTCGCGCGTTTCGGCTATACCGAGCCGCTCGATACCGGCGCGATGCGCCTGCAACGCCGGATCTCGTCCACCTTCAAGGACGTGCCGGGCGGCCAAGTGCTCGGGCCGACCTATGACTACACGCAGCGCCTGCTGGACTTCTCGCTCGAAGCGGGCCGCGAGCCCGCCCCGCTGCCGCCCGCTGCCGAGCCCCTCGCTGCAAGCATGCCGCGCGTAACGGGCCTGCTCGAAGCGGAAGAACTGGTCGAAGCCGACGAGATCCCCGCCGGCGACCCGGCCCCGCCGGACCTGACCCGCGAACCGCTGACCTTCCCCGCCAGCCGCGCCGCGCGCCTGCAGAACCTGGCGCGCGCCGATGAAGGCTTCCTGTTGTCGATGGGCTATTCGACGCAGCGCGGCTACGGCAACTCGCACCCGTTCGCGGCAGAGATCCGCTATGGCACGGCGGAAGTTGAATTGTGCGTGGAAGAACTCGGCTTCGCGGTGACGATCGGCGAGATCGAGCTGACCGAATGCCAGATGGTCAGCCAGTTCGGCGGCAGCGCCGACGAAGCGCCCCGCTTCACGCGCGGCTACGGCCTGGTGTTCGGCTACAACGAGCGCAAGGCGATGTCGATGGCGCTGGCGGATCGCGCGATGCGCGCCGGTGAGCTTGGCGAAGCCGCCGACGCCCCCGCCAACGATATCGAATTCATGCTGTACCACAGCGACAACGTTGAGGCCTCCGGCTTCGTGCAGCACCTGAAGCTGCCCCACTACGTCGATTTCCAGGCCAACCTGGAACTGCTGCGCCGCCTGCGCGCGGAGCAGGAAACCGCCAGCCCTGCCGCCGTGCCGCCGCAAGTTGCACCGCAGCCCCAGCCGCAAGAGGAGACGCTGGCATGACCGCCGCGAACGCATCCCCCACCGCGGGCATTGCCCGCGACGACCACTACAACTTCGGCTATCTCGACGAATCGACCAAGCGCATGCTGCGCCGCGCGCTGCTCAAGGCCGTGGCGATTCCCGGCTACCAGGTCCCGTTCGGCAGCCGCGAAATGCCGCTGCCCTACGGCTGGGGCACGGGCGGCATCCAGGTCACCGCCGCCATCATCGGCAAGCCGGACGTGCTCAAGGTGATCGACCAGGGCTCGGACGACACCACCAATGCCATCAATATCCGCCGCTTCTTCGGCCGCGTGACCGGCGTGCAGACCACCGAGCGCACCGCCGAAGCCAGCATCATCCAGACCCGCCACCGTATTCCGGAAACGCCACTGCGTGCGGGCCAGACCATGGTGTTCCAGGTGCCCATCCCCGAGCCGCTGCGCTGGCTGGAGCCGAGCGAGAGCGAGACCCGCACCATGCACGCGCTGTCCGAGTACGGCGCGATGCACGTCAAGCTCTATGAAGACATTGCCCATCACGGGCATATCGCCACCACCTACGACTATCCCGTGATCGTCAACCAGCGCTACATGATGCGGCCGTCGCCGATCCCCAAGTTCGACAACCCCAAGCTCGACCGCAGCCCCGCGCTGATGCTGTTCGGCGCCGGGCGCGAGAAGCGCGTCTATGCCGTGCCGCCATACACCTCGGTCAGGAGCCTGGACTTTGCCGACCACCCCTTCACTGTCGAGAAGTGGTCGAGCTGCTGCGCCCAGTGCGGCGCGACCGACAGCTATCTCGATGAAATCATCACCGACGATGCCGGCACGCGCATGTTCGTGTGCTCGGACACCGAGTACTGCGCCGACCGCCAGGCGGCGCACGCCGTCGAGACTGCCGCGGGAGGTGCCCGATGAGCGCGAACTCGCTGCTGTCGGTGCGCAACCTGACGCGCACCTGGGACGGCGTGCATGGCTGCCATGGCGTCAGTTTCGATCTCTACCCGGGTGAAGTGCTGTGCGTGGTGGGCGAATCGGGCTCCGGCAAGAGCACGCTGCTGCAGGCCCTGTCGATGCAGGCGCCGCCTCAGCGCGGCAGCGTCAGCTACGATATGCGCGAGTCCGGCCTGACCGACCTGGCCACGCTGTCCAGCGCGCGCATGCGGCTGCTGGCCCGCACCGACTGGGGCTTCGTGCGCCAGCACGCGCGCGACGGACTGCGCATGCAGGTCAGCGCCGGCGCCAATATCGCCGAGCGGCTGATGGCCGTGGGCGAGCGCCACTACGGCAACCTGCGCGAAGTCGCCGGCGCCTGGCTGGAGAAGATGGAAATCGACCTGGCCCGCCTCGACGACGTGCCCGGCACCTTCTCGGGCGGTATGCAGCAGCGCCTGCAGATCGCGCGCAACCTGGTCACGCACCCGCGTCTGGTGTTCATGGACGAACCGACGGCCTCGCTCGACGTCTCGGTGCAGGCGCGCCTGCTGGACCTGTTGCGCCGTCTGGTGTCCGACCTGGGCCTCGCTGCCATCCTGGTCACGCACGACCTGGCCGTGGCGCGCCTGCTGGCACACCGCACGCTGGTCATGCAGGGCGGCCGCGTGGTCGAGCAAGGCCTGACCGACCAGATCCTCGACGACCCGCAGCACCCCTACACGCAGCTGCTGGTCTCCTCCATCCTGCAAGGCTGACGACGATGCAAGCAGAGAATGCACAGAAGCTGAAGAAGCTGGTAGAGGTGCGCGGCCTCGGCAAGATGTTTACGCTGCACAACCAGGGCGGCATCCGCCTGCCGGTGCTGCGCGTGATCGATTTCGATGCAGCCCGCGGCGAATGCCTGGTGCTGTCGGGCCCGTCGGGCACCGGCAAGAGCACACTGCTGCGCTGCCTGTACGCCAACTACCTGGCCACCGAAGGCAGCATCCGCCTGCGCGACACCAGCGCCGACGGCGAGCCGTGGATCGAACTGACCAACGCCCCCGAGCAACGCGTGCTGAAGCTGCGCCGCGACGTGATCGGCTACGTCAGCCAGTTCCTGCGGGCGATCCCGCGCGTGTCGGCGCTGGACGTGGTGGCCGATCCGCTGCAACAGCGCGGCGCCAGCCATGAAGAAGCCCGGGCCCGCGCCGAGGTGCTGCTGGCGCGCCTGAACCTGCCGCGCCGCCTGTGGGACCTGCCGCCGGCCACCTTCTCCGGCGGCGAGCAGCAGCGCGTCAATATCGCGCGCGGCCTGATCGGCGGCCACCCCATCCTGCTGCTCGACGAGCCGACCGCATCGCTGGACGCAGACAACCGCGCGGTGGTGATCGCGTTGATCCGCGAGGCGCTCGCCGAAGGCCGCGCGCTGATCGGGATCTTCCACGACGACGCCGTGCGCGATGCCGTGGCCACGCGCCTGCTGCCGCTGCAACCGGCCACCGCCCTCGCCTGACAGGAACCCGCACATGCCTGCTACCTACCTGACCCACGCCACCCTGGTGCTGCCCGACCGCGTGCTGCACGACAGCGCGCTGCTGATCGAGGATGGCCACATCGCCGCCATCGAACCGGCCGCGGTGCCGGCCCACGCCACCGAGATCGACCTGCACGGCCACACCGTGATGCCGGGCCTGGTCGACGTGCATTGCGACGCCATCGAGAAAGAGGTCGAGCCGCGCGCCAACGTGCTGTTTCCGCTGGATTTCGCCGTGGCGCAGGTGGACCGTCGCAATGCCGCAGCCGGCATCACCACGCCGTACCACGCGCTGTCTTTCGCGGGCAACCACTTTGGCGTGCGCAACGTCGATACGGCGGCCACGCTGGTGCGCACCGTGGCCGCGTATCGCCGCCACAGCCTGGTCGACAACCGCATCCACTGCCGCTATGAAGTCACCGACGCCGGCGCCGTGCTGGTGCTGGAGATGCTGATGGCCGAGGGCGTGGTCGACCTGCTGTCCGTGATGGATCACTCGCCGGGCCAGGGCCAGTTCAAGACGCTGGATGCCTACCTGGCCTACATGATGGGCAACCACGGCATGAGCCGCGAAGAAGCTGCCGAGGCCGCCGGCAAGAAGGCGGCGGCGCTGGAAGGCGCGCACGAACGGGTCAACCGGCTGGTGGCCATGGCCCATGAACTCGGCATCCCCACGGCCAGCCATGACGACGATTCGCCGCAACGCATCGCCGCCATGCAGGCGCTGGGTGTACGCATGAGCGAATTCCCGATCAACCTGGAGACCGCACAAGTGGCCTGCGCGCAGGCGCTGCCGACCATCCTGGGCGCCCCCAATGTGCTGCGGGGCAAGAGCCAGAGCGGCTCCATGCGCGCCATCGACGCGATCCACGCGGGCGTGGGCACCATCCTGTGCTCGGACTACCAGCCCTCCACGCTGATCGCCGCCGCGTATACCGCGGCGCGGCAGGCCGACCTGCCGCTGAACGAGGCGCTGGCGCTGGTCACCGCCAACCCCGCCGATGCCTGCCTGCTGGGCGACCGCGGCCGCCTGGCGCCCGGACTGCGGGCCGACGTGATTGCGGTGTCGAGCGTGGCGGGCCAGCCAATGGTCACCCACACCTGGTCGGGCGGGCGGCTGGTGTTTGCGGCGGGCTATCCTTCGACGCAGCGTGTGGCTGACGGGGAATCGCTGCCGCGCGAGGCCGCGGTGCGCGAGGTGGCCTAGGCGCCGGGCGCCGCGAACCCCAGCGCCGTGCTGACCGTGCGCGCCTCGCGTCGCACGGCGCTGCCGATGGGCCCGTCGATGGACGGGTCGAAGCCGCCGGTGGCGCCCAGCGCGGTCAGCACCGCGCAGACACGGCCGGTGTAGTCGCGCACCGGCGCGGCCACCGCGCTGATACCGGTCAGGTTGGTGTCGCGCACCCAGGCGCAATCATCGGCCTGCACGATGCGGCGCAGCGCGCCGATGGGATCCTTGCGATCGAGCAGCGCCAGCCGCGCCGGGCTGGCTTCGGCAAGCTCTTCCTCGGCCTGCGCCTGCACGCGCTTCTCGTCGAGCAGCCCCAGGAACACGCGGCCGGTGGCCGACCACAGCAGCGGCATCACCGACCCGGCGCGCACATTCACCGTCACCGGCAGGCCCGGTTCCTCGAAGCGCATGATGGTCGGCCCCTTGTTGCCCATCACCGCGACAAAGCACGTGACTTCCAGCGTTTCACGCAACCGCACCAGCGCGGACTCGGACAGCCGGATCGGGTCGGCCTGGCGCATTGCGGCCATGCCGATCTGCAGTGCCTCGAAGCCCAGGTGGTACTGCTGCGTGCCCGCCTCCTGCGCGACGAACCCCTCTTCCACCAGGCTGACCAGGTAGCGGTGGACCTTGGCGGGGCTTTCGTCGATCTGCGCGGCCAGGGCGGTCAGGCTGGCGCGGCCGCCCAGTCTTGCCAGGCCCTTTAGCACCGCCATGCCGGTGACGGCCGACTGTACGCGCTGGCGGCGTTCGCGCGGGCGCGGGGTGTCGGCGGCGGCGGCCTTGGTGGTGGGTGCGGCGGGTTTTGAGCGGGATGCGGCCATGGCTGGGGTTGTCGGTGAGCTGTGTTGTCTGGTGCGAGCTTGTAAGTGCGTCTCAAATCGCGCCTGTTTGCTCCCCTCCCGCGCGCGGGAGAGGGGCCGGGGGAGAGGGCAGGCGCTGGCATACCGACGCGCATCACTTCGTTGAGGCTCCTGCCCTCTCCCCCACCCCAAGTCGGCTGGCACGCTTGCGGGAAACTCTCCCGCAAGCGGGAGAGGGGAGCGTTCGCCACGGGGGGCAGACTCATCCAGACGTTTTCAGTCAGTCAAATCGTCCCGCTGCCCCAGCGCCGCTTCAAGGTTAACCCGCATTCAATCATTACGCAATGCGTATATGATTTACGCAAAACAGCGACACCGGTGCCGTACACCGGGCCCATTCAAAAGGAGACAAGCCCCATGCCCCGCCCCGTTTTCAAGCGCCTCAGCCTCGGCGCGCTGGCCATATTGGCCGCCGTGCCCGGTTACGCCGCCGACACCTACCCCGCCAAGCCCATCCGCTGGATCGTCCCCTACGCCGCCGGCGGCGGCTCGGACTTCCTGGCGCGCACCATCGGGCAGGGGCTGTCGGCCAAGGTCGGCCAGCCGGTGGTGGTGGACAACAAGCCTGGCGGAAATACCGCCATCGGCGCGGCGGAGACGGCGCGCTCGCCGGCGGATGGCTACACCGTGCTGTCGGCGGATAACGGCACGCTGGTGTTCAACCCGGTGCTGTACAAGACGCTCTCCTACAACCCGGGCAAGGACCTGGCGCCGGTCACGCTGCTGGGCCGCTTCCCGATGATCCTGGTGGTGGGCGCGGCCAGCCCGGTCAAGAGCGCCAAGGAATTCATCGCCCAGGCGAAGACCACGCAAGGCGGCATCAACTACGGCTCGGCCGGCGCGGGCAGCCCCCACCACCTGGCGATGGAGCTGCTCAAGGTGGAAGCCGGCCTGCCGATGACGCACGCGCCCTATCGCGGCGCCGCACCCGCGCTCTCCGACGTGGCCGCCGGCCAGGTGGCGGCGATGATGGTGGACTACGCCGCCGGCGCCGGCTTTATCAAGGGCGGCAAGGTGCGCCCGCTGGCCGTGGCCAACGCCACGCGCCTGCCGCAGTTGCCCGACGTGCCGACCTTTGCCGAACTGGGCTTCCCGCGCGTGGAAGCCGCGGCGCTGGTAGGCATGGTGGTGCCCGCCGGCACGCCGCCGGAGGTGGTCAATACGCTGAACAAGGACGTGGTCGCGGCGATCCGCGAGCCGGCCGTCAACAAGCGGCTGGTGGACTTCGGCGTGGAGCCGGTGGGCAACACGCCGGCGCAGTTCAGCGAGCTGTTGCGCACCGAGTCTGACCGCTGGAGCAAGCTGATCCGCGACCTGAAGATCACGCTGGACAACTGAGGCCGGCAACCGTCTGACCCAAAGCCCGTCCGGCACCGACCGGACGGCTGTGCTTTAGCCAGGAGTTCGCAGTATGGCCAACCCCTCCCCCGGTGCCGCGCGCGGCGGCTGCCCCGTCGACCATTCCGCCTTCAAGGCGCCCAACGGCTGTCCCGTCAGCCACAACGCGGCGGAATTCGATCCGTTCGGCGACGACTACCAGCAAGACCCGCCCGAGTACGTTCGCTGGTCGCGCGAGCAGGAGCCGGTGTTCTACAGCCCGAAGCTGGGCTACTGGGTGGTCACACGCTACGCCGACATCAAGGCGATCTTCCGCGACAACCTAACCTTCAGCCCATCGATCGCGCTGGAGAAGATCACGCCCACCGGCGACGAGGCCAATGCCGTGCTGGCCGCCTACGGCTACGCGATGAACCGCACGCTGGTCAACGAGGACGAGCCCGCGCACATGCCACGCCGGCGCGCGCTGATGGACCCGTTCACGCCCGCGGAACTGGCCCACCACGAGCCGATGGTGCGCCGCCTGGCGCGCGAGTACGTCGACCGCTTTATCGACGACGGCCGCGCCGACCTGGTCGACCAGATGCTGTGGGAAGTGCCGCTGACCGTGGCGCTGCACTTCCTGGGCGTGCCGGAAGAGGACATGGACCTGCTGCGCCAGTACTCCATCGCGCATACGGTCAACACCTGGGGCCGGCCCAGGCCCGAGGAGCAGGTCGCCGTGGCGCACGCCGTCGGCAACTTCTGGCAACTGGCCGGCCGCATCCTCGACAAGATGCGCGAGGATCCTTCAGGCCCGGGCTGGATGCAATACGGCCTGCGCAAGCAGAAGGAACTGCCCGAGGTCGTCACGGATTCATACCTGCATTCGATGATGATGGCCGGCATCGTGGCCGCACACGAAACCACGGCCAATGCCTCGGCCAACGCGATCAAGCTGCTGCTGCAGCATCCGGATGCCTGGCGCGATCTCTGCGAGGATCCGTCACTGATCCCCAACGCGGTGGAGGAATGCCTGCGCCACAACGGCTCGGTGGCGGCATGGCGCCGGCTGGTGACGCGCGACGCGGAAGTTGGCGGCATCCGCCTGCCGGCGGGCAGCAAGCTGCTGATCGTGACCTCGTCGGCCAACCATGACGAGCGGCATTTCGCCGATGCCGACCTGTTTGACATCCGCCGCGACAACGCCAGCGAACAGCTGACCTTCGGCTACGGCTCGCACCAGTGCATGGGCAAGAACCTGGCGCGCATGGAGATGCAGGTCTTCCTGGAAGAACTGACGCGCCGGTTGCCGCATATGCGGCTGGCCGCGCAGACCTTTACCTACGTGCCCAACACCTCGTTCCGCGGTCCGGAGCACCTGCTGGTGGAGTGGGACCCGGCGCAGAACCCTGAGCGCCGCAACCCGGCACTGCTCGACGTGCGCCAGCCGGTGCGCATCGGCGAGCCGTCCACCCACACCATCACCCGCACCGTGGTGGTCGAGCGCGTCACGCCAGCCGCCGAGGGCGTGGTCCAGCTGCGGCTGGCAGCGCCGGACGGCAAGCCGCTGCCGCGTTGGGCGCCGGGCTCGCATATCGACGTGGAGTGTGGCGATACGGGACTGTCGCGCCAGTATTCGCTGTGCGGCGATCCTGAGGACGCCGGTGCGCTGGAGATCGCCGTGCTGCGCGATCCCGACAGCCGCGGGGGCTCGGCCTGGGTGCACGGCAGCGTCAGCGTGGGCGACCGCCTGCGCATCCGCGGGCCGCGCAACCACTTCCGCTTTGACGAGGGCTGCCAGCGCGCAATCTTTATTGCCGGCGGCATCGGCATCACGCCGGTCAGTGCGATGGCGCGGCGCGCCCGCGCGCTTGGCATCGACTACGAATTCCACTACTGCGGCCGCTCGCGGCGCGCGTTGGCGATGCTGGACGCCCTTCAGGCATTGCACGGCGACAGGCTGCATGTGTACGCCGGCGACGAAGGCCGGCGCGCCGACTTCGCCAGCCTGCTGGCGCAGCCGGATCACCGCACGCATATCTACGCCTGCGGCCCGCAGCGCATGCTCGATGCGCTGGCCGCTTGCTGCGAAGCGTGGCCCGAAGACGCCCTGCGCGTGGAGCACTTCGTGTCGAAGCTCGGCACGCTGGATGCGTCGAAGGAACAGCCCTTTACCGTGGAGCTGAAGGACTCCGGCCTGGTGATGGAGGTGCCGGCCGACCAGACGCTGCTCACAGTGCTGCGCGGCGCCAACATCGACGTGCAGAGCGATTGCGAGGAAGGCCTGTGCGGCTCCTGCGAGGTGCGCGTGCTGGCGGGACAGGTCGACCATCGCGACGTGGTGCTGACGCGCAGCGAGCGCGAGGCCAATCGCCGCATGATGGCGTGCTGCTCGCGCGCCTGCGGTGGGGGGCGGTTGGTGCTGGAACTGTGAGCGCGGTGGGCTGAAGGAAATTGCCCGCCCCGTCAAGCGTCAGTCGGTAGCGTTAAATGTGTCGTGGTACTGCACCGCGCCAGCTGGATAATTGCCATCTAACGACAGCGCCTGGAAATACTCGGGCGGCACGCCTTCCAGCACCAGCCCGGGCCGGGCCGCAAAGCCGAAGCGCCCGTAGTACCCCGGATCGCCCAGCACCACGCAGCCCGCCGCACCCACGCGCCGCAGCTCGGCCAGCGCGTCGTGCATCAGTTGCGAGCCGATGCCCTGCCCTTGCCGGCCAGGCGCCACCGAGATCGGGCCCAGCCCGAACCAGCCCGCCGCGCCGGACGAGACCGACACCGGTGAAAACGCGACGTGCCCCACCAGCACCTCCCCATCCTGCGCCACCAGCGATACCGTCAACTGGCCTGCGCGGCGCAGCGCGTTGACGATAAACGCCTCGTTCTGGCTGGCTGGTGCCGTGCGGAAGGCTGCAGTGGTCAGTTGTGCGATGGAGTCGGCGTCAGACGGTACTTCAGGACGGATATCCAGGGACATGGCACAAGGTCTTGGCTGGCCTGATTCGGCCAAGAGGGCGATTCTAGCGCGCCGCGGCCGGACAGCTGTCGGGACCACCAGGCCGCGACCGGCAGTGGCCGCAAGGCAACACGCCGTGGCCAATTGCGCCACGCCAGGTGTGCCGCGGCAGGCCCCCGCCGTTTTGCAAGCCCCCGTTGCGCTGTAGGACAGCGCCTGACAACGGTTGCAAGGGGCCGAGGCTACAGTAGCAGCGCAAACCCCAGGCACCCGTTTCCGTTTCCCCATGCCCCCAGATCCTGCCGCCCCCGCCCGACTTTCGTTCCCCGATGCCGCCACGCGTCTGTGCCTGACCTGTCTTGCCGCCACGCTGGCGGTCCCGGCCGCCATGGCGGCAACGCCTGCCGAACCCTCGCAGCTGTCAGGGCTGGCCACCCTGCTGCTGGGCACGGTGCGCGGCAAGCCCACCGGCATGACCGGCGTCACTCGCCTGACCGCCGGCGATGCCGAGCGGCAGTTGCGCATGGCTTGCCAGGAGCTGAAGCGGGCCGGCCCGGTCGACCTGGACGACACCACCCGCTTCGACGGCTGCGTGACCAGGCCGGGCAAGGTCGTTGAGTTCCAGCTGAAGGTATCGGGCGTGGATGCCTCGCGCGACGACACGCGCGAGTTCATGGCCTCGGCCAAGCCGATCCTGGAGCGCGGCATCTGCCGCAACCCGGATGTGCCGGTGCTCGGCAAACTCGGCGTGACCTTGCACTATCACTATGTGGCGGGACGGCAGTCGCTGGTGTTGCTGGATATTCCGCCGGACTACTGCATGCGCAAGTGAACGGCGCGCGCGGCCGGCAGGTACCGCATCGGTGCATTTGCCTCGGGAACGTGCACAGCCTGGAGTCTAGCCTTCGCCCAGCATCTCTTCGCAAACCGCCAGCCAGGCCCGCGCCGCGTGCGAAAGGTAGCGCCCCGGCGACCAGATATGCGCCATCGTCCAGTCCACCGCCGGCTCGGTCAGGCGCGCCATCGCCAGCGTGTCCTGGCCCTGCAGGCGCTCGGCCAGCGGTTGCGGCAGGAAGGTGGTGCCCAGCCCCGCCGCCGCCATCGAGGCGAGGAAGTCCCAGTGACCGCTGCGCGCCACCACGCGCGGCTCGATGCGCGCCTCCAGGAAGGCCTGCCGCAGCTTGCGCGTCAGCGAGAAGTCGTCGGTCAGCATGACCAGCGGCTCGTCGCGCAGCGCGGCCAGCGAGACCGTGCGACCGCGCGCCCAGCTGGACTTGCGCGGGCCCACGGCCCAGATCGGGTAGCGGCCGAACTGGCGCGTCTCCAGCGCCAGGCCGCTGTCGCCGGGCAGCACGGTGGCGCCGACTTCCAGTTCGCCGCTGGCCACCAGCTGCTCCACCACCTGCCCGCCGTGCTCGTCCAGCGTCAATAACAGGTTGGGATAGCGCAGCCGGAACGCGCTGACCGCGGGCGAGAAAAACAGGTTGACCATCGGCGGGATCCCCACCGTCAGCTGCCCACGGCCGAGCGAGGACAGGTCGGCCACTTCCAGCGTCAGCCGGTGCACCACGCCCAGCGCCTCCTGCCCGCGCTCGTAGACCACGCGCCCGACGTCGGTCAGGCGCACGCTCTTGCCTTCGCGGATCAGCAGCGGCTGGCCGACCTCATCCTCCAGCTGTTTCACCATCTTGCTGATGGTCGACTGGGTTACGAAGAGCGAGGTGGCGGCCTGGGTGAAGCTGCGCAGGCGCGCGGTCTCGACGAAATAGCGCAGGGCGCGGATATCGATGGGCATGGTGGCGATGGCTTGCGGCAGCCCGGGTGCCCAGGCGCTCGCATCCATGAACAAATGGAATGGACAGGCCAATATTAAATCATGAATGGAATGCGAAAGGTTTGGCTACACTTCGCTTCCACGCATTGCCCCTGCCCAACCGCGCCCCCCTATGAAGCCCGGAGCGGCAGGTGGCGATGCGCGCCCCCAACCCTCGTCACCAAGACCCCCACCCCATGGCTAGCTGGCCGAATGCACGACAGTGGCTGTTCTCGCTGAAGGCATTCGCCGCCGCGATGCTGGCGCTCTATCTCGCACTGGCGCTGGGCCTGCCGCGGCCGTACTGGGCGATGGCCACGGTCTACTTCGTCTCGCACCCGCTCACCGGCGCGACGCGCTCCAAGGCGGCATATCGGGTGGCCGGCACGGTGCTGGGCGCGACCGCCGCGGTGGCGACCGTGCCGCAGCTGGTCAATATGCCGATCGTGCTGATGGGCGCGATTGCGCTGTGGATTACCGCGCTGGTCTACCTGTCGCTGCTGCAGCGCACGCCGCGCAGCTATGTCTTCCTGCTGGCGGCCTACACCCTGCCGATCGTTGCGCTGCCGGCGGTCAGCCAGCCGGCGCAGATCTTCGATATCGCCGTGGCGCGGATCGAGGAGATCGTGATTGGCATCGTCTGCGCCGGGCTGGTGGGCTCGGTGGTCTTTCCGGCCAAGGTGGCGCCGGCGCTGCGCGCACGCGCGGCCACGTGGCTGGCCGATGCGGCGGCATGGGCCACCGACATCCTGACCGGCAGCCCGCGCGCGGACGACGGCCGGCACCGGCTGGCCGCCGATATCCTCGCACTCGACCAGCTCGCCAGCCAGCTGGCCTACGACACCGGGGGCAGCCACACGCTGCGCCACGCCCGCGCGCTGCGCCAGCGCATGACCATGCTGATGCCGCTGCTGTCGTCGCTGGAGAGCGTGCTGCAGGCGCTGCGCGGGCATCCGCAAGGCGTGCCCGTCGAACTTGACGCGGCGCTGTCTGCGACGGCGGCGTGGCTCGGGGATGGGGCGGTCGAGCCCGCGCCATTGATCACGGGTGGCTGGCCTGTTGACCACAGCGGGCAGCCGATCGACTGGCATGCAGGGCTGGCGGCAACCGCCGCCGACCAGTTGCAACGCCTGTGCACCGTGTACGCGGAATGCCGCACGCTGCAGCAAGGCATCGGCGACCGCAGCGCGCGCCCGCCGCAAGTGCGTGAGGATGCCGCCCCGGAAGCAGCGGCGCTTCACCATGACCACGGCATGCTGCTGTTCGGCGCCGTCTCCAGCGGGCTGGCGGTATTCTGCGCAGGGCTGCTGTGGATCTTCTCCGGCTGGGAGGATGGTGCGGGCGCGGTGGCGGTGGCGTCGATCGCGTGCTGCTTTTTCGCGGCCATCGACGAGCCACGCCGCATGGCTGGGGCCTTCCTGCGCTGGAGTGCGGTCTGCCTGCTGGTGTCGTCCTGCTACCTGTTCCTGGTGGTGCCGCATGCGCGCACCTTCGAGGCGCTGGCAGCGATGCTGGCGCTGCCCTACCTGGGCATCGGCCTGCTGATCGCGCGGCCGGGCTTCCAGCTGATCGCGATGCTGCTGTCGGTCAACACGGCCTCATTCGCCAATGTGCAGACGGTATTCGAAGCGGATTTCCTCGGCACCTTCAATACCTGCCTGGCCAGCGCTGCGGCGATGCTGTTCGCGCCGCTGTGGTCGATGGCGGTGCGTCCGTTCGGCGCGCGCGCGGCGGCACAGCGGCTGGTGCGTGCCAGCTGGCAGGACCTGGCGCAGGCCGCCACGCTGCGTGCCGATGGCGATGCGCGGCTCGGTGCGCGCATGCTCGACCGGCTCGGGCAACTGGTGCCGCGGCTGGGCGCCGCTGGCGATCCGTCGTCGTCCGACGGCTTCCATGCGCTGCAGGTCGGCTACTGCGCGCTGACGCTGCAAAAAGCGCTGCCGGCATTGCCGCCCGCGGCGCACAAGGCGGTGCGGCGGGTGCTGGCCGCCGTGGCGCGGCATTTCCGCGCACGGCTGCGCACGGGCCATGCGGTACCGGTGCCGGCCGGGCTGGCGGCATCGGTGGCCGATGCCATCGCCGGTGTGGCCGCGCTGCCGGGGCGCACGCATGGCGGCACGCTGGGCGCGCTGGTGGTGCTGCAGGTCACGCTGCAACCCGGCGCGCCGGCCCGCTGACTTCCAACGCCTCTTTGCACCCATGCTCAGTGAAATCGATCTCTACGGCGTCTTCGTGCCCGGCGTGCAGGTGCTAATGGTGCTCGCCTTCGCCGTCACCACCGCAATCCGCAACGTGCTGGCGGCACTGGGCTGGTACCGGCATATCTGGCACCGCTCGCTGTTCAACCTTTCCCTCTATGTGATCGTCCTGGGCGCCGTGGCCGTGGTCTTTGTCGCGGTGCCGGCACTGCCATCATGAATTTCCGACTCCGCAACTTCCTTCCCTTGCTGCCCACGCTGCTGGCCGCGCTCGCCGCGCTGCTGGTGCTGCGCCACCTGTGGGACTACTACACGGCCGCGCCGTGGACCCGCGACGGCCATGTGCGCGCCGACATCGTCCAGGTCGCGCCCGATGTCTCGGGCCTGGTCACCCGCGTGCGCGTGCGCGACAACCAGTACGTGCGCCGCGGCGAGGTGCTGTTCGAGATCGACCGCGACCGCTACGCGCTGGCGCTGCAGCAGGCGCAGGCCACTGCCGCCACGCAGCGCGCCGCGCTGGCGCAGGCGCGGCGCGAGGCCGCACGCAACCGCACGCTGGACGGGCTGGTCGCCGGCGAGGTCGCCGAACAGGGCCGCGCCCGCGTGGAGCAAGGCCAGGCCGCGCTGGCGCAGGCCGAGGCCGCGGTGCGGCTGGCGCAGCTGAACCTGGAACGCACCAGCGTGCGCAGTCCGGTCGAGGGCAACCTCAACGACCGGCTGCCGCGGCTGGGCGACTATGTCTCCACCGGCCGCCCGGTGCTGTCGATGGTCGACGCCGCCTCGTTCCATGTGGAGGGATATTTCGAGGAGACCAAGCTGCATCGCATCCGCATCGGCAGCCCTGTGGATGTGCATATCATGGGCGAGCCGCGGCACCTGCGTGGCCATGTACAGAGCATTGCCGCGGGCATCGAGGACCGCGACCGCAGCGCCGGCTCCAACCTGCTGCCCAACGTCAACCCGACCTTCAACTGGGTGCGGCTGGCGCAGCGCGTGCCGGTGCGCATCGTGCTGGAAGACGTCCCCGCCGATGTGCGGCTGGTGTCGGGCCGCACGGCCACCGTGGCGGTGCTGGAGCAGCGCGGCAATGATGCCCCGCGCCGCGCGGGACCGCGCTCGTGATGAGGCACCGTCGATGGCTGGCCTGCGTGGCCGCAACCTTGTGCGCCTGCACGACCGTGGGTCCGGACTACCGCGTGCCTGGCGACGCTGCGGTACGGGCGCCCGCCGCCAACGGCCCGCTGCAGGGCGGCGCTGCGCACGGCGTTGCCATCGCGCCCGTGCCGGACGACTGGTGGCGGCTCTATGACGACCAACGGCTGGACCGCCTCGTACAACAGGCGCTGGCCGCCAATACTGATATCCGCGCCGCCGCCGCCAACCTGCGCCGCGCGGTGGCGCTGCTGCACGAAGTCGAGTCCGAAAACCTGCCGCAGGGCGGCGCCAGCGCAAGCGTGTCGCGCGCGCAGCTGTCGGCCGAGAGCTTCCTGCAGACCGAGAAACCACCGGTGTTCAATCTCGGCGACTTCGGCCTGGGCGTGTCCTATCTCATCGATTTCTTCGGCAAGCTGGCCCGGGCCGACGAGGCCGCGCTGGCCGGCGCGCAGGCCAGCGAAGCCACGCTCGACATGGTACGCATCAGCGTGGCCGCGCAGACCGTGCGCGCCTACGTGCATGGCTGCGCGGCCACGCATGAACTGGCGGCCGCCACGCGGCAGCTCGAGGTACAGCAGCGCACGCTGGACGCAACGCGCCGGCTGGTGGCGGTCGGGCGCGGCGAACCCGCCGACGTCGCGCGCGAGCGCGCCCGCACTGAAGCACTGCGCGCCGCCCTGCCCGCGCTGGAGGCATCCCGCACTGCCGCGCGCTACCGCCTGGCGCTGCTGCTCGGCAAGCCGCCCGCGGCATTGCCGCCGGGCGAGGTCGAATGCCATGCGGAACCCACGCTGCGCGCGCCGCTGCCTGTGGGCGATGGTGCCGCGCTGCTCAGGCGCCGGCCCGATGTCCGCCAGTCCGAACGCGAGCTGGCCGCCGCGACCGCGCGCATCGGCGTGGCCACCGCGGACCTGTATCCGTCGATCCGCATCGGCGCCAGCGCCGGCCTGACCGGCGTGCTCAGCCACCTCGGCAGCGGTCCCACCGCGCGCTGGAGCGTGGGGCCGTTGCTGAGCTGGTCATTGCCGACCAATGGGGTGCGCCACCGCATCCACGGCCACGAGGCTGCGGCGGACGCGGCGCTGGCGCGCTTCGACGGCGCGGTGCTGCGCGCGCTGCAGGAAACCGAAACGGCGTTGTCCGCCTACACGCGCGAACTGGAACGGCACGAGGCCTTGCACGCCGCGCGCGAGCAGGCCGGCGAGGCCGCGCGGCAGCAGCGCCGGCTGCAGCAGGCGGGGCGCATTCCCTACCTGGCGCACCTCGACGCGGAACGGGCGCTGGCCGATGCCGACGCCGCGCTGGCGGCGTCGGAGGGCCACGTAGCGGCGCGCCAGGTCGACCTGTTCCTGGCCTTGGGCGGCGGCTGGCAGACCGGCCGCAAAGCCGCGCCAGCCGTATCCGGCCTCGATGAAAAAAGCGACTGATTTCATGCCGTTTAAATCATCACAGGAATACATCTGCATGGCTACACTTCGTTCCGTGCCGCACGCTTCCCACGGCGCGGCACCGCCCAAAGGCGAACCGGACGGCATGCGGGACGCAGATCCGCCGATCCGCAATGGCCCTGCCAGACCATCTACCGTCCTTCAACCCAAAACAGCAGACATGCATAAAAACGACCTCAAAGCCCTCCTTGCCACGGCCATCTCCATCGCAGCACTCAGTGCCGGCGCCCTCGCCTGCAACGCCGCCGCGGCACAAGGCCTGAACGACCGCGGCGTCGCCGCCGAGCGTGATGGCTACAGCATGCACAACGGCAAGCGCGATCCGTTCACCGAAGGCGCGCACGTCAACGGCAAGCGCGATCCCTTCACCGACGGGGCCCTCGTCAACGACAAGCGCGACCCGTTCACCGACGGTGCCAACCGCACAGCCGCCGGCATGGAACTGGCCGGAATGGACCGCAGCGGCGTATCCGCGTCGCCGGCCCACGCCGCCTGACGCTTCTCTCGCTGCCACGACGCATGCCGTGGCAGCACCGCTGACCGGAACTGCCCCGGTTCCGGTCAACCTCCTTCCTCGCCGCCCAACCTCCCCATGAAAACCATCCTGCTCGCCCTGCTTGGCCTGGGCGCCATCACGGCATCCCTGCCCGCCGCCGCCGGCCCTGACTGGACCGTCATCGAGCGCGCCCGCGCCGCGGCCCGCGCAGGCCATGCCGCCCATTGCGCACAACCGGCCGACCCCCCTACGCCGGCTACGGCACGCTGAACGCTGTCGACATGCGCGCTCCGGTGCTAGATTGAGAAGGCGTGCGGCCGGCAAGCGCCGGCTGCGCCTGACAAGCCACAAACAAGCTACCCCACTACAAAGCGAGGAGCCGCGCATGTCCCTGCCCCACCTTTCTTCCGGACAGATCGCCAGCGTGTTGCCGTTGGGCACGCGGCTGGACCAGACCGCCACCCAGGCCTTGTTCAAGGAAGGCCCGCTGGAAGTGATGCGCCTGGTGCTCAAGGCGGGCAAGCATGTGCCGGCGCATTCGGTGGATGGCCCGATGACCGTGCAATGCCTGGAAGGCGAAGTGCGGCTGCGCGTGGACGGCGCCGAGCGCCACCTGCGCCAGGGCGACCTGCTCTACCTGGGGCCGTGCGTGCGCTACGACGTGACGGCCCTCACCGATGCCTCGGTGCTGGTGACGATGGTCTTGCCCGGCGGCCGCTGACCGCCTGCGCTACGCCACGCCCGGCTGCCAGCGGGCGCTGGCCGCCACGAAGGCATCGATCAGCGCCGCGACCGGTTCGCGGCGCAGTGCCGACTCGCGCACCAGCACGCCCACGTCGCGATAAAGCGGCCCGCCCGGCAGCGGCGCCTGCACCACGCCAGCTGCCTGTCGCAGCGGCACCAGCCCGGACGGGATGATGGCGCAGCCCAGGCCCGCTTCCACCAGTTGCAGGATAATCGCCGGCTCGTCCAGCTCCATCCCTTCCCTGACCCATAGCCGCTGGCGCTTCAGGTAGCGATCGACCAGCTGGCCGCCCGTGGAATGGCGGTTGTAGCGGATAAACGGCAGCGTCTCCAGCATCGCGCGCAGGTCCGGCGGCGCCCCGGCCGGGCCGATGCCGACAAAGCCCTCACGCACCAGCGGCACCCACTTCAGGTCCGACGGAAGGCCCAGCCGCGGCCGGATCAGCACGGCGATGTCGAGTTCGCGCGCATCCACCTGGGTCAGCAGCTGCGTCGACATGCCCGGCACCACGTTGACGTGCGAGTCCGGGAAGCGCTCGCGAAAGCGCCGCATCGCATCAGCCAGCAACGTGGCCTGGACCGTGGACACCGCGCCCAGCTCCAGCGGCGCGGCGGCGGCATGCGTGCCGGCGCGGTCTTTCATCGACGCATAGAGATCGACAAAGCGGCGCGCTTCCGGCACCAGCCGCCGCCCGGCCTCGCTGAGCGCCACGGACTTGCCGGTGCGGTCGAACAGGGTGCAGTCCAGTTCCTCTTCCAGGCGCCGGATCTGCGTGCTGACGGCCGACTGCGTCAGCGCCAGCCGCGCCGCGGCGGCGGAGAACGAGCCGGTTTCGGCGGCCACCAGGAAGGTCTGGAAGTAGCGGATCATCTATTGAAAACTCTGATACTCAGGGCAGAAATGATTCGCTTCATATTACGAGTCCTGCTGGCTACAATCAACGCGCAGGCTTCGGCCTACCCTACAGCATCCTCCCCGACAAAGGCCCCCGCATGAGCACAACCGCTTCCATCCCCCTGTTCCACCTGGCATTTCCCGTGCGCGACCTGGCCGAGGCCCGGCGCTTCTACGGCGACCTGCTCGGCTGCCCCGAAGGGCGCAGCTCCGAGGCCTGGGTGGATTTCAACTTCTACGGCCACCAGGTGGTGGCGCACCTGTCGCCGGAGGAATGCGGCCATCGCGCCACCAGCGCGGTCGACGGCGACGACGTGCCGGTGCGGCATTTCGGCGCGATCCTGCCGATGGCCGAGTGGGAGGCGCTGGCCGAGCGGCTGCGCGCGGCCGGCACGCAGTTCGTGATCGAGCCGCACGTGCGCTTCAAGGGCCAGGTCGGCGAACAGGCAACCATGTTCTTCCTGGACCCGTCGGGCAACGCGCTCGAGTTCAAGGCCTTTGGCGACATGAGCCAGGTGTTCGCCAAGTAAAGGCAGCACGCAGGCTTCAGTCCGCCGCTGCGCTGTCTCCCAGCATCGCCAGCGCGGCCTCGTAGTCATACCCTTCGATCGCATCGCCCAGCTGGCGCAGCGTGCGGGCCGGCATCGCCGCCGCCAGCGCGGCGCGATGCGTGGCGAGCGTCTGGCCGGCTTCGCTGGCGCCTTCGCGCAACTGCTGGCGCAGCACTTCCAGCACCCCGGCAGCCGGACCGGCGCCTCCCGGCACGGGCACCGCTGCCGGCGCCGCCGGCAGGTGCCGCCGCAGCGACGCCAGCAGGTCCGACAACGCCACCTCCAGCGCCGGCTGCACCGCCGCCTGCGCACCATCGCCGGCCTCGCGCAGCGCGCCTTCCAGCCCCACCGCGGCGCGGCACACTGCCATCGCGCCGAGATTGCCAGCGACACCGGCCAGCGCATGGGCCAGCTGCCCCGTCTCCGCACGGCGCCCCTGCGCCAGCAGCGCGCCGGTGCGGGCCCCGGCATCGCCATAGTGGTTTTCGAACCGCGCCAGCAGGACGCGATAGGTTTCGGCCTGACCGCCGGCACGCGCCAATGCCGCCGGCACCGAGCTGCCCTTCGGCCGCCAGCGCGCGCAGCCATGCCTACTGGCATGGCCTCCATATCGATGGCCGCGCCAGGCGCTGCCGGCACCTTGCGCCCGCCGGTCAGCCAGCAATGCACCGTGGCAAAGAACACCGCCGGGTTGATCGGCTTGGCGATATGGTCGCCCATGCCGGCGGCCAGGCAGCGCTCGCGGTCCTCGGGCAAGGCGTTGGCGGTCATCGCGACCACCGGCAGGCCGGCCAGGCGCGCCTCGGCGCGGATGCGGCGCGTGGCCTCGAAGCCGTCCATGCCCGGCATCTGCATGTCCATCAGCGCCAGGTCGTAGGACTGCACCGCCAGGCGCTCCAGCGCCTGCACGCCGCTCTCCGCCGTATCGGGCGTGATGCCGGCCTGCTGCAGCAGGTGTACCGCGACCTCGCGGTTGATCTCGTTGTCTTCCACCAGCAGCACGCGCCGCTGCGGCAGCGACCAGCCGGGCCCGGGCGCGGCGCGCGCCGGCTCGTCGGGCCGCGGCGCATCCGCATCGGCCGCCAGCACGCGCAGCGTCGCATCGAACAGCACCGACGGGCTCACCGGCTTGAGCAGCGTGGCGTCGAAGCCGCTGCGCTCGCCCTCGCGCATCACCGCCTCACTGCCGTTGGCGGTCACCATCAGCGGCCGCGGGCGCGGGCCGCGCAGCGGCAGGCCGGCCAGCCGGCGCGCGGACTCGATGCCGTCCAGCCCCGGCATGCGCCAGTCGATAAATGCGGCGTGATAGGGATCGCCCTGCGCATCGGCCTCGGCGATGGCGGCCAGCGCGGCCTCGCCCGACGCCGCTTCGTCCACGCGGAAACCGAAGCCGCGCAGCATCGCGGCAATGACCTGGCGCGCATAGCCGTGGTCGTCCACGACCAGCAGCCGGCGGCCCGCCAGTTCCGGCCGCACCAGCAGCGCGGGCGCGCGCTGGCTGCAGGGCAGCAGTGACAGTTCGAACCAGAACCTGCTGCCCTGGCCCGGCGTGCTTTCCACACCGAGCGTGCCGCCCATCAGCTGCACCAGCCGCTGGCTGATCGCCAGGCCCAGGCCGCTGCCGCCCTAGCGGCGCGTGGTCGAGCTGTCGGCCTGCTCGAAGCTCTGGAACAGCCTCTCGATCGCATCGGGCTCGATGCCGATGCCGGTGTCGCGCACCTCGAAATGCAGCCGCACGCGCGGCATCGCATCCGCGCCCGTGCAGCGCGCCACGCGCACCACGATCTCGCCGCGCTCGGTGAACTTGACCGCGTTGGTGGTGAAGTTGATCAGCACCTGCCGGATCCGCAGCGGATCGCCGCGCAGCGCGTCGGGCACGTCCGGCGCCACCTCCACGATCAGCTCCAGCTGCTTGGCCGCGGCGCGCTCGGAGACCAGGTCACCCACGGTGGGCAGCACGCGCTCGAGCGAGAAGTCGATCTCTTCCACCTCGAGCTTGCCCGCCTCGATCTTGGACAGGTCCAGGATATCGTTCAGGATGCCCAGCAGGTGCTGGCCCGAGCGCTGGATCTTCTCGATATAGTCGCGCTGCTTGGGGTCGAGCCGCGTGCCCAGCGCCAGGTGGGCCATGCCGATCACCGCGTTCATCGGCGTGCGGATCTCATGGCTCATATTGGCCAGGAAGCTGGCCTTGGCCTGTGCCGCCGATTCGGCCGCGTGCTTGGCTTCGGCCAGCTCGGCGTTGGCCACCGCCAGTTCGCGCGTGCGTGCAGATACCTTGTGCTCGAGCGTCTGCGACAGCTCCATCAGCGCACGGTGCGCGCGCACCTGGCTGGTGATGTCGATGCCGACCGCGCCTACGCCGACCACTTCGTCGGTGGCCGGGTTGCGAACCGGGAAGCGCATCACCTGCAGCTCGCGCGGGCCCTGGCTGGAATGCATCGTGTAGACCTGCTCTTCGGCTCGGCCGGTGGCCATCACGCGCTCTTCGATATCCCAGCGTTCCTGGGTGCCGTCCGGCATCACCGCCAGCTCGCGGTCGGTGCGGCCCAGCGCCTCGCGCTCGGTCAGGCCCAGCAGCGCCTGCGTGGTGGGATTCAGCGCCAGGAAGGCATGGTTGCGGTCCTTCAGGTGCATGATCGCCGGCGCATGGTCGAGCATCGCGCGCAGGCGCTCCTCGCTCTGCGCCAGCCGCTGCTGGCCGCGGCGCAGTGCCCACGCCGCCAGCCCGATCAGCAGCAGGATCGACAACGCCATGCCGATCACCACGTTGCGCGTGGACAGGTACGAGTGGAAGGCCTCGTCCATGTCCTGTTCCAGCACCAGCGCGGGCACCCACAGCCCCGCGCCGGCGACGCGCTTGCCGCGGTAGTCGCGGTAGCCGAACGCCAGCTGCAGGGTCTGGTGGCCCAGCACCTGCTGCGCCAGCCGCGTCAGCGGCGCGCCGGGCGGCAGGCGCCAGGTGCCGTTGCCGTCTGCCACCGGCACGCGCGCCAAGGTGTTGAACATCGACGGCGTGCCGGGCGCCGGCAGCCCTTGCGAAGCCAGTTCTTCATCGAAGCGCGCGGGTGACACCAGCCGGCCGCCGGCGTCGATCATGTACAGGTCGCCGCTGCGGCCATAGCGCGCCGCGGTGACGAGCTGCAGCATCACCGCGTGCGGATCGATGCGCAGGCACAGCGTGCCGATCACGCGCTCGTCATCCCAAATGCGCGCGAATACCGCCTGGAAGGTGGGAGCCGCCCCCCCGGCCGGCGTTGTCGGGAGCGACCGGCGGCGGTCCCGGGTACGGCGCCGACACCGCGGCGCCGTCGTGGCGCGCGCGCTGGGCTGTGCGGGCGGACTCCGGCATCAGCAGCTGGCCGTTGCGCTCGGGCCGTTCGGACACCACGATCCGGTCGTCGGCCGTGACCAGCGCAAAGCCGACATAGCCATGCGAACGGTACAGCGGCGTGATCCAGCGCAGGAACCGGGCAGCCTGCACGGGATCGCGGCAACGCCCTGCGCGGCGAGCAGCGGCCGCGCCAGCCGTACCGTGTCTTGCAGCGACGCGATCGACACGGTGCGCCGCCGCTGCTCGCAGGCCCAGACTTCGAGCAGGCGCGCCGTGGTGTTGACTGTGGCGCCGAGGCGCGCGCCCACGCTGGCCTGCTCGTTCTCGCGCACCAGCGAGGCGGCGGCAAAAGCCACCAGCCACACTGCCACCGCCAGCAGCGCGGCATAGGCCAGCAGCGGGCCGAACAGCCGCCCGCCAGTGCCGAAGCGTCGGCGCATCGCCCTCAGCTTTGCGCGGGTGCCGGGACCGGCTCAGCCGCGGGGGCCGCGGGATCGGCGTACTGCAGGGCGATGGCGTGGAATTCGCCGGTGATTGCCAGGAAGGCATCGATCACGCGCGGATCGAAATGGCGCCCGCGGCCTTCGGCGATGATGCGCACGGCATCCTCATGCGTGAAGGCCGCCTTGTAGACGCGCCGCGAGATCAGCGCGTCATAGACGTCGGCCACCGCCATCAGGCGTGCGGACAGCGGGATGGCATCGCCGGCCAGGCCGTCGGGATAGCCGCTGCCGTCCCATTTCTCGTGGTGGTGGTGGGCGATCTCGCGCGCATAGCGCAGGAAGGAGCTGGTGGTGCCGCACTGGGCTTCGGCATCGGCAATGGCGTCGCGGCCAAGCGTGGTGTGGGTCTTCATGACCTCGAACTCCTCGGCCGTCAGCTTGCCGGGCTTGAGCAGGATGCGGTCCGGGATGCCGACCTTGCCGATGTCGTTGTCGTCGAGCTGGGCGGCAAAGTGCGGGTCGTGCTGCAGCTTGCGCGCCAGCGCGCTCACGTAGTGCTGCGTGCAGCGGATATGGTTGCCGGTCTCGTTGTCGCGCGTTTCGGCCAGCGCCGCCAGCGCGATGATGGTGGCGTCCTCGATCAGCGTGATCTCGCGCGTGCGGCGCTGCACCTCGGCCTCGAGCCAGGCTGAGCGGTCGCGCAGGAAGTCGTGCGCCTGCTTGAGCGTGAGCTGGCTGGCAATGCGCGCGCGCGCCACCGGCGCGTTGACCGGCTTCATGATGTAGTCGACCGCGCCGACCTCGAAGCCGAGCGCCTCGTCGTGGGCCTCGGCACGGGCGGTCAGGAAGATCACCGGCACGCTGGCGGTGCGCGGGTCGGCCTTGAGCTGGCGGCAGGCTTCGTAGCCGTCCATGCCGGGCATCGACACGTCCAGCAGGATCAGGTCCGGGGGCGCCTCGCGCGCCCGTTGCAGCGCGGTGGCGGCGCGGGTGGCAACCTTGACGCGGTATTGGTCCTGCAGCAGCGCAACCATGGCCGCTATGTTCTCGGGAACGTCATCGACGACCAGCACGGTGGGCCGCTGGTCGGGGCTGGGAGCGCTCATGGATCGAAGTTGGCGGTTGGTCCGTCTCGCCGGGCGCGCGGGCCGCTTCGGGATTCCCGGATGGCGGGCTGGGTCGCGGCCAGAGGGTACGGCTGGGGGCATTGCGCGGGCGCGACTCTCTGCACAATCGGCAGAAATGGTCGCCGGCTATCCCCTCCAAAAGCGGGGTCCAGGTCCTCGATCTCCCGAAATCAACCGAAATATGCCTAATGCACTACTTAAATGGGCCGAGGCAGGCCGCTCAGGCAATGCGGCGCATGGCCTCCCGGATCGGATCAGCTTCAGTCGGCCGCACCAGCCGCGCCACTTCCCGGCCATCGCGCAGGAACACCAGCGTCGGCCACAGCTTGATGCGGAACGAGCGCCCCAGCGGGCGGCCGCTGCCGTCTTCGATCTTGATATGGCGCAGCTGCGGATGCGCGGCAAAGGCCTCGGCCAGCGCCGGCTGCGCGCGCAGGCAGAAGCCGCACCAGGGCGCGCCGAACTCAACCACCGTGCCGCCCGGCAGGGCGTCCACCTCGGTGCGGGGCGGCTCGCTGGCCGCGTAGTGTTTGGTCATTGTCATTTGTCTGGTTTCCGTGTTGCGCTCAGGACATCCGCCTTGCCTGCCAGATTCGTTCCAGCGCCAGGGTGCCGGCCGGCAAGGGAAAGCGGTCGATCTTGTCGAACCGGAAGTGTAATTTCTACGCCGCCGGGCCGATTTCCCACCATGCGGGCAGCAACTGCCGGACCTCAGCGCCGGCAAAGCGGTCATCGATCAGGTACACGACGCCCTGGTCCTGCTGGGTGCGGATCACCCTGCCCGCCGCCTGCACGACCTTGCGCAAGCCGGGATACAGATAGGCATAGGCGTAGCCCTGGCCGAAAACGGCCTGCATGCGCTCGCGGAACTGCTCGTTGACCGGATTGAACTGCGGCAGCCCGAGCGTGGCGACGAAGGCGCCGATCAGGCGCTCGCCGGGCAGGTCCACGCCCTCGGCAAAAGCACCGCCCAGCACCGCGAAGCCGATGCCCTCGCCGCCTTCGACAAAGGCGGACAGGAAGGCGGCCTGCGCCGCCTCGTCCATGCCGCGCGACTGCACCCAGTGCGGGATGTCCGGATGCGCCTGGGCAAAGCGGGCGACTGCCTGCTGCAGGTACTCGTGACTGCTGAAGAAGGCCAGGTAGTTGCCGCGCCGCTCACGGAACTGGCCGGCCATCAGCGCGACGATGGCGGGCAGCGACCGCTCGCGCTGCGCATAGCGGGTGGAAATGCGCCCGGCGATCCGCACCGACAACTGCTCGGGGCGGAACGGCGACGGTACTTCCACGCGTGCGCAATCGGCCGGCAAACCCAGCGTATCGAGGTAGTAGCCGGCAGGATCGAGCGTCGCGGAGAACAGCGTGACCGAGTGCGCCGCGGCAAAGCGCGGCCGCAGGAACGGTGCGGGGATGATATTGCGGAGGCACAGCCGCGTATGGTTGCCACGTCCGCCGTGCGGCGACCGGCGCAGGTCGAAAAGTGAGTTGGCATCGAGTTGCTCGGCCATGCGGCCGAAATGCAGCGCGTCGAAATAGAAGCGCTGCAGCGCTGGGTCGTGCGCGCCGGGGTGCTCGGTCATATGCGTGAGCGCAGCGCCGCAGCATTCGTCCAGCGCGCGCCGGAAGGCGGCCGGCACTTCAGGCAGTACCTCGTACTCGGCATCGCCCTGCCGGGCCAGCGCGCTCCACTGGCGCGCCAGCCGCGCCAGCGGCTTCACCACGGCTGCAGGAGCGATGCGCCGCACCTCGCGCAAGGACTGCGGATCGAGTTCCGCGGTGTACATCGCGCGGCCGCGCTCGACCAGGTTGTGCGCCTCGTCCACCAGCACGCTGGCGCGCCAGCCGTTGGCGGCGGTCAGCGCGTACAGCAAGGCGCTGCGGTCGAAGTAGTAGTTGTAGTCGGCCACCACCACGTCGCTCCAGCGCACCAGTTCCTGGGCCAGGTAGTAGGGGCAGATGTCGTGCTCGAGCGCCAGCTGGCGCACCGCAGCGCGGTCGCGCACCGGCACGCCGCGGGCCGCTTCGCGCGCGGCCGGCAGGCGGTCGTAGAAGCCGCGGGCCAGCGGGCAGGACTCGCCATGGCAGGCCAGCTCGGGATGCTCGCAGGCCTTGTCGCGCGCCACCAGTTCCAGCACGCGCAGCGGCTGCGCGCCGTGGCCGCGCAGCGCGTCGGCGGCCTGCAGCGCCACGCCGCGGCCGGTTGAGCGGGCCGACAGGAAATAGGCCTTGTCGATGCCCTGCCCCGGCATGGCCTTGAGCACCGGGAACAGCGTGCCGACCGATTTGCCGATACCGGTGGGCGCCTGCGCCAACAGGCTGCGGCCCGCGCGATTGGCGTTGTAGACCGCCTGCGCCAGCTCGCGCTGGCCGGGGCGGAAGCCCTGGTGCGGGAAAGCCAACTGCGCCAGTGCGGCGTCGCGCGCCTGCCGGTGCGCCAGTTCTGCCTGCGCCCAGCGCAGGAAGCGCTCGCAGGTCTGCACGAAGAACGCTTCCAGCTCCGCCGCGGTGAAGTGCTGCACGACTGGGTGCTCGCGCTGGCCGACGATGTCGAAATAGACCACGGCGATGTCCAGACCGGGAAGCTCCAGCTTGCGGCACAGCAGGCAGCCGTAGACCTTGGCCTGCGCCCAGTGCAGGTGGCGGTGGTTGTCGGGCACCGCGGCGTCGCCGCGCACGGTCTTGATTTCTTCCAGCCGGTTGGCGGCGGGATCGTAGCCGTCGGCTCGGCCGCGCACGTGCAGGGGGCCGAAATCGGCAGACAGCGCGACCTCCGCCTGGTAGCCCTCGCCGCGCCGGCCGGTGACCACCGCATGCCCGGCCACGCCCTCCTGCGCCGACGGCGTCGGCACGAAGCGCAGGTCCAGGTCGCCCGCCTTGGCGGTGAATTCGCACAGCGCGCGCACGGCGACGACGTAGGCCGGCGCTGCGGCGGTGGCGGGAGGGGGCGGCAAGGCTGCGGACACGACAAAGGAGGACAGCGGGGAAACTGTATGAATATACAGTAATGCCGCTTTCCCCCTTAGAGGAACGGCGCAATGTTCGCCATGGCGCGCGCCACGTAGGTCTCCTTCTCCCCCACCGGGGCGACGTAGTGAATCGCGCTGCGTGCAGCCTCGACGCCTTCCAGACGTGCGATGAACCAGGCCGCCAGATACTGGGATGACAGGCACCCGCCTGCGGTCGCGACGTTGCGCCTGGCCACGAACGGCTGGTTGAGCACAGCCACGCCGGCCTCCTCGACCCACGGCCTGGTGGTCAGGTCCGTGCAGGCCGGAACGCCGTCCAGCAGGCCCAGCTTGGCGAGTATCAACGTGCCCGAGCATTGCGCGCCCAGCAACTGGCGCGTCGAATCGAGCCTCAACTGTGACATGGTCGCGGCATCGGCGACGACGTCCCGGGTCTGTATCCCACTGCCGACCAGCACCGCGTCGGCGTCGCAAGCGTCTTTCAGCGACGCTTGCGCCTCCAGCACCACGCCGTTCATCGAACGCACCCTGGCCGCCGGAGTGGCGATCGAAATCCGCCAGCCAGGCTTCCTGACCCGGCTAAGGATGTTGAGCGCGATCAGCGAGTCGAGTTCGTTGAAGCCTTCGAAGGTCAGGATGGCGATGTGCATGGCGTCCTCGTGCGGGTGGAGATGTTGTGTCTCGCCATCGTAGGACCGATAATCAATACAATCAAATAATTGTCATGGATACATTGAGGCATGCCTCAGGCCCGCTACAAACAACTGGTCGACCAGCTCGCGGCCGACATCCGTGCAGGCCGCCTGCGTCCGGGGACGCGTCTGCCGACGCACCGCGACCTCGCCGCCCGCGAAGGCCTGGCGCTGGTCACGGCCACGCGTGTGTACGCGGAGCTGCAAGCCATGGGCTTGGTGAGCGGCGAAACCGGCCGCGGCACGTTCGTCAAGGAAGCGGTCCCCCGCGGTCAAGGCATTGACCTGCATGCCTGGAGCGCGGACACGGTGGACCTGAGCTTCAACTATCCGTCTTCGCCGGGCCAGCCTGACCTTCTCAGGGCAGCGCTGCGCCAGCTCGCGGCCGCAGGTGACCTGGAGTCCCTGCTTCGATACCAGCCCCACGGCGGCCGCGAGCATGAGCGGGCGACGGTGGCGCGCCACCTGGCCAGCCGGGGTGTGGAAGCATCGGTCGAAACCACCTTGCTCGTGAGCGGAGCACAGCACGGGCTGACGACGACCGCCATGGCCTTGCTGGAGCCCGGCGACGTGGTTGCAGTGGACGCCCTGACTTACCCGGGATTCAAGCTCGCTGCCGAGGCCAATCGGCTGGAACTCGCGCCAATTCCCGGCGCTGGGAACGGACCTGATCTGGACGCCTTGGCGGCCCTGTGCAGGCGGCGGCGGGTACGGGCTGTGTACGCCATGCCGACGTTACATAACCCGCTCGGCTGGGTGATGAGCGCAAGGCGGCGTCGGGAGCTTGTCGCCATCGCTCGAGAACATGGACTGATACTCATCGAAGACGCCGCCTACGCATTCCTGGCTGAAGGCGCTCCACCTCCGTTGGCAGCGCTTGCTCCGGAGACGACGGTCTATGTGTCGAGCCTGTCGAAGAGTGTCGCGACGGGTCTGCGCGTCGGCTTCGTCTGTGCACCGCGCGAATGGGTTCCCAGGCTCGAACGAGCCATCCGCGCGACGACCTGGAACACCCCGGCGACCATGACAGCTATCGCCTGCGGCTGGATGGAGGACGGCACGGTGGCCCGGCTGGAAAACGACAAGCGGCGGGATGCCACCCTGCGCCAGGGCCTTGCCGCTGACGTCCTGGGCCAGCTCAAGAGGATCAGCCATCCCGCGTCGTACTTCGTCTGGCTTCCTCTGGCGCAGGACGTTCGCGCGGACGCGATCGCGATGGCGTTGATGCGGGAGCGGATTTCAGTGTCGACGGCCCTTCCGTTCTCGACGTCGGCCCACGTGCCTCACGCGATTCGATTGGCACTCGGCTCCGTCGACTTGGCCACGCTCAGGCGATCCCTGGAAACGGTGGCCCGAGTTGTTGCCGATCAGACCTACTGACCACAGTCGCGACGGCGCAGTCCGACCGGCAGAGCAACGGCATGCCCGGGCGGGTCCAGTGCCCGCCTGTGGTCTTGGCGCCGGCACCGCTGGCATCGTCGGCCGTGTAGTCAGGGGTATCTGTCAGCTTCCCGGCGACCCGCGTGTGCGGAGCCGGCCGCTCATGCCACCAGCCAGCGTCCCGCGGGCGGGCCGCGCACGGCGCGGCGCAGGGCTGGCAAGTGCGGGAGCGGCGGCCGCGGCCGACTGGTCACGGTATTCGGCCAGCAAGCTCTCCCGCTGCCGAACCCGCTCTTCCAGCACGGCGATGGCCTGACCCAGCCGCGTCATCTCGCTGCCCTGCCGGGAGGCCGACGCAGCGGCGTGCGCAAGCCGCTCCATGGCGGCCTTGCGCTCGGCCTCCAGCAGCTTCTGCGCATCCTTTGCCGCCACGCGCGCGGCATCCAGCTCCAGCGCCATGCGGCGCTCATTGGCGGCGGCGCGTTGCGTGAGGGTTTCGCGCTCCTGGTCCCATGCCGCGCGCTGGGTCGCAAAGTCCCGCTGCAGGGCGTCGCGCGCCTCGAGCGCGGCGGCCGATTCGGCGCGCAGCGCATCGACCTGCCGCTGCAAGGCCGCAGCCGCGGCTTCTGCGCGTGCGGCGCGGTCGGAGGCCTCGTCGCGGGCCCGCGTCATCTCCGCCATGGCAGCCTCGGCACCGTCCAGGCGTGCCTGCATGACCTGGCGCTCCTGCGCCAGCGCTTCCCTCTCCTGCGCCAGCGCGGCCTGCTCCTCGGCCAGCGCCGCCTGCCGCTGCGTCAGCGCGGCTTCGGCCGATGCCCTGGCCACCTGCAGCGCGGCCTCCCACAGGTAGCGCGCCGCTTCCGTGACCGGCTGCGGGCAGCCAGGCGCGGGCGCAAACCCCTGCGGATCCTGGATGCGCCCGCCCAGCGCGGCAAACCAGGCGTCCAGGTGCGGGCTGACCGTGTTGGGGGAACCGCGCCCCAGATGCAGGCGGATGCGTTCGATGGTCGGCCGCTGGCCCGCCTTCAGCAGGCTGTCGGCGGCCTGCCAGACGTCGTCACGGGTGATGCCACGGCTGCGGAGGGTTTCCATGGTGGGGAATCCGGCTAAAAGTCCCAAGGGAGACAAATAAGGTTCGATAAGGGAGACTTATCGGCTGTTATTCGCTATCTACGTATGATATATTACAGCATACATCATATTTAATATGATCAAGATCAAGCCAGCCCACGAGGCCTACTTTCCTCCCATCGCTCCCGATGTCGAACTACCGGCGCCGCTTCGCCCGTCCGAACTTGATCCTCTTGCCGAACAGGCCGCCAATGCGCTGCGCCGCGAAGGCGAATCCCAAAACACGGTGGCAAGCTACCGCTCGGCCCTGCGGTACTGGTCTGCCTGGTATGCCCTGCGCTACCGGCAGCCCGTGCAGCTCCCGCTCGCGCCTGCCGTCGTTATCCAATTCATCGTCGACCACGCCACGCGCCAGGCGCCGCAAGGTGTTGCCTGCGAGATGCCTGCGGCCATCGACCAGGCGCTGGTCGCTCATGGACACAAGGCACGACCCGGCCCGCCCGCGCTGTCCACGCTGACGCACCGGCTCGCGGTGGTGGCCAAGGCGCACCGCCTGCAGGACCTGCCCAACCCCTGTGCCGACGCCGCCGTACGCGAACTGATGGCCGGCATTCGCCGCGCCTATGCGCGCCGCGGACAGCGGCAGGCACGCAAGGCCGCGCTCACGCGCGATCCGCTGCTGCGGCTGCTCGATACCTGCGACGACTCGCTGCGCGGGCTGCGCGACCGCGCGCTGCTGCTGTTCGCCTGGGCCAGCGGCGGGCGCCGCCGTTCGGAAGTCACGCGCGCGACCATGGACCATCTCACCCGGCTCGGTCCCGGTGAATTCGTCTACACGCTGGGATGGTCCAAGACCAACCAGTCAGGCAGCGCACGCGCAGATACCGCCAAGCCCGTCACCGGCGCCGCCGGCCAGGCACTGGAAGCATGGCTGGCCGCCGCGGGCATCAGCAGCGGGCCGCTGTTCCGGCGGATCCGCCGTGGCGGGCATGTGGGAGAGGGATTGTCGGACGCGGCGGTCAACCGCATCGTCAAGGCGCGTTGCGCGCAGGCGGGACTGGAAGGCGACTACTCCGCGCATTCGTTGCGCTCGGGCTTTGTCACGGAAGCCGCGGCCCAGCAGGTGCCGCTGGGCGAAACCATGGCCATGACCGGCCATGCGAGCGTGGCGACGGTGGTGCGATATTTCCGTGCCGCTGACGCGCGGCGTTCGCGTGCGGCAGACCTGCTCGCGCCAACGCAATCGACGAATGAGGATGCATGACGGCCCTCGCTCCAAGCATGCGCCGGCGCCGTCGCAAATACGGGTATTTCGCTAGCCGTGGGCGCTGGTCCGGGCTGCATGGGCTGCCTATACTGGCAGCGCGCCGGACAGTGCCAGGTGACCTGGGCCGGCCGCGCCCGGAGGTTCGGGCAGGCGATGGCGACCGGCCCGGACGTGCCCAGGATATGTCGAGAATGGGCCCCGGATGCGCTTTCGACCGCCTGCCTGGGCCCGTACAAGTGGAAACGCGGAGATGGGCATGCCCAACGAACAATTCCTCGCCACCCAGGAAACGCGCCGCTCCGGGCTGAAAGCCCTGCGGGCGGCCTTGCTGCAGGTTCACAAGGAAGTCATCGGCTACGACAGGGGCCAGTACGAGCGCCTGAACGGCCCCATACCGGCAGGCCTGTTCGTGCAGCTGGTGACTGAAGACAACTTCTTCCGCTGGCTCGACCCGCTGTCGCGCCTGATTATCGAGATCGACGAAGAACTGGAATCAAGGGAACACCACGACGAAACCTGCCGTGCGGTGGCGCGTGCCGCCGAGAAACTCTTCAGCGACGGCGCCGATGCGGCCTTCCGCAAGCGTTACCAGGAAGCCCTGCAGGACGAATCCGGCGTTATCGTGGCGCACGGACGGCTGATGTCCGTGATCGGACAGCTGCGCCAGCTGCCGTAGCGGAACGAACAGCGGCGGAACGGACAGCGCCCGGGACGGCGCAGCTGGCCGCGCCAGGTGGCCGGCCTATTTATCCGGCGTGGGCCGGTGCGGCGCGTGCGTGTCGACGGCTACCGGGTCGCTGGCCGGGAAGGTCTCTTTCAGCCCCTCATCCAGCTCGCGTTCGAGGGCGTCGTCCCGTTCCTTCTGCTCGGCCGGGGTCGGGTGGGTCTGGTGCTTCTTCGGTGCTGGCTTGCTCATGGCGATAAGGCTCCCTCAGGGCTTCCTCAGGCTCCGCTGCCGACCATGACCGGGCCTTGAACATCGCCGCCCGGCATGGTCATCGTCGCGGTGCGCGGGTTTCAGTGGCCTCTGCCGCCCCACCCGCCGCGGCCGCCGCGGCCGCCACCATGCCAGCCACCCCAGCCACCATGGCCATGCCCGCCGTGCCAGTGGTGGCCGTGGCCACCGCCGCCATAGATGTAGGCAAAGCTGCCATAGAAACCGCCGTAGCCGGGCCACGGTCCGTAGTACGGATAGCCTGCCGCGACCGGGTAGCCGCTGTAATAAGCGGAGCTGACCGGATAAGCCGGGTAAGCCAGGTAGTCGTCGCCGGCATACGGATAGGGATAGGCGACGCATCCCGCCAGGGCCGCAACAAGGACCACTCCAACGCCATATCGCATGATCCCCTCCCGACCGTGGCGACAGCCTGCATAAGGCCCGTCTGTCAAAGTTAGACCACATCCGGCTCGCGGCAATTCCGCATAAAACGGGCCGGGCGCAGCCTGGTTCCGGGCTTGAGCCGGACGCGGAATCCGCAAGTCGCGACAATTCGCGTCCAAATTTAGGACTTGTCCGATTTTCACTTGAGAAAGCCCGGAATACAGTCGTCTTGCACCCGACCCGCGGGTGCCCCGACTGAAGCCATGTTGACCCCCTTCCTGGTCCCTTAGGCTGCCACCGCCATCGTGGCATTTTTTTGCGCTGTCTTTGGACGATGTCTTTGGAAAGGCGCAGGCCCTGCCGCTATAGGCCTTTCTCGACCATGTCGAGCAGCCGCTGGCCCAGTATCTCCGCCTGCTCCTTGGCGCGGCTGCGCAGCGGACCATCGATCAGCAGGATGGCGAGGCCATGGACCGCCGACCAGGCCAGGTACTCGGCGCCGGGCCGGCGCTCGGGCGGCAGCACGCCGGCCTCGACCAGCTTGTCGAGCGCCGCGCCCAGCAGTTGGAAGGGATTCAGGCCACTGTTGCCGGCCTTGGCCGGGTCGGCGTCGTCTTCCACTTGATCCGGCACCGAGAACGCGGTGCGAAACAGCCCTGTCTCGGTCAGCGCAAAGCGCAGGTAGCCGGTACCAACTGCGCGCAGGCAGGCGCGCGCATGGGCGGCGGCGCCGCGCCCCGGGCGCAGCCCGCCGATCTCGGCCTCCATGGCGATGGCCAGCGACGACAACGCCGACGCCCGCACGGCCTGCAGCAGGTCCTGGCGGCTGGCGAAGTGCCGGTACGCGGCATTAGGTACCACGCCGGCGCGGCGCGTGGCCTCGCGCAGCACGATGGCGTCAGGGCCGCCTTCGCGGGCCAGGTCGATGCCGGCGTCGAGCAGTGCGCGGCGCAGGTCGCCGTGGCGGTAGGTCGCGCGCGCCGGCGGCGCGGGGACAGCCCGGGTCATGCGGACTTCCTTGAATACTGATAGCAGTTCATTATGTATATTGACTTATAGTGAACAGTGTACACAATCAAACTGTCACAAGTTTGTCGCGGTCGAGAAAATTGGGGCAATCCAGGGGCGGGATCAGAGAATCGGAGCGAACAGCTTGGCGACGTGCATCGCCACCCGCAGCGGCACCGGCGCGGCCAGGAATTCGTCGAGCCCGATACGCCTGGCCTGCGCGAAGTCGGCCTCGAGCATGGCCGCTACGTTGGCGGCAAAGCCCTTGTCGGCGGTCATCACCATCAGCTCGAAGTTGAGGCGGAACGAGCGATTGTCGAGGTTGGCGGTACCGACCGCGGCCGCCTCGTCGTCGATCAGGATGACCTTCTGGTGCAGGAAGCCGGGCTGGTAGCGGTACAGCTTGATACCCGCGTTCACGGCCTGGTACGCGTAGAGGGTGGAGGCGGCATAGACCACGAGATGGTCGGGCCGCGCCGGGATCAGGATGCGCACATCCACACCGCGCAGCACCGCCAGCCGCAGCACGGCAAACACGGCCTCGTCCGGCACGAAGTATGGCGAAGTGATCCACAACCGGTGCCGCGCGGACTGGATCGCCTCGACAAAGAACAGCGAGCAGGTTTCCTGCGAGTCCGCGGGGCCGGACGGCACCACCTGGCAGGTCATGCGCCCACCGGCGTCCGGTGGCGGCGTCAGCAGCTGCGGCACTTCACGCGCGGCCCAGTACCAGTCTTCGGCAAAGGCCATCTGCAGGTCCAGCACAGCGCTGCCGCGCAGCGCGATATGGGTGTCGCGCCACGGCGCCAGCGGCGGGCGCTCGCCCAGGTATTCCACGCCCACGTTATGGCCGCCGACAAAGGCCTCGCGCCCGTCGACGATCACCAGCTTGCGGTGGTTGCGGAAGTTGAGCTGGAAGCGGTTGACGAAGCCGCGGTGCGTGGAGAACGGCCGCGCATCGACGCCAGCCTGCAGCAGCGTGCGCACATATCGGCGCGGCAGCGCGTGGCAGCCGATGCGATCGAACAGGAAATACACCTTGACGCCGGCCCGCGCACGCTCGCACAGCAACGCCTGCAGGCGCTGGCCCAGCGCATCGTCATGGACGATGAAGAACTGAACGATCAGCACCTGCCGGGCCCCTGCGATCGCGGCGAAGATGGCCTCGAAGGTCTGCACGCCGTTGACCAGCAGCTTGACGTCATTGTTGGCCAGGCACGGCATGCCGGTCAGCCGCGGCAGCGCACGCATGCAGGCCTGCGGCGGGGTGTGGACCACGCAGGCGCTGCGCGCCTCGCGCTCGCGCGGGGTCATGCCGTGGCGGATCTCGCGCAGGCGGTCGTCGTTGAAGCGGCGCGCGTCGACATAGCCGGCAAAGGTGCTGCGCCCGAAGATCAGGTAAGGCACCAGCGTGAAGTACGGCATCATCACCAGCGACCCCGCCCACGCGATCGCGCCGGGCGCGGTGCGCACCGTCATGACGGCATGCAGCGCGGCCACTACGCCGACGGCGTGAAAGGCCAGGATGACGAAGGCGATGACACTCGGGCTCTGCAGCATCAGTGGGCTTGAGTCCCCGGACCGGAACGCGATGTGCACTATTTTGGCACAGCGCCGTCCGCTTGTTGACAGCACGGCGACGGCGCCGCACCGGGCTGCCTCCTTTTTTGGCACGCCGATGGGATGACGGCGCCAGGCCGGCATCCGGCTTGCCATCCCCGCCTTGTCCACAGGAACTGTGGACAACTTTTTTCGTCCGCCAACGGACCGGCGCGTCCTTACGCCGGCGCCCTCCGCCCTCGCCTGCTTCGCCCAAATAGCAAAAAGAAGCAATAACCGCAGATCTTTCAGAAATGTCCGATTGTCCTGCGGATCACACCTTTTATACCCTTTGTGCTCGTCGACTTGCGGGATTCTTTGCCGCTCTCGTTGAAACGCCGTGGCAAGCATTCGCGCCGATGCCCGCGGCCCTTCTGTCTATCGCTCCTTCACCTGCCGTCTCCGCTCGGATCGCGGTTCACCGTTCCACTGCTCTGTTCTCGTATGCCGCCGTCGATGAATATTGCGTTGCTGATGGGCAAGTCGCCCCAGCTCCAGGCTGTCTCCGAGCTGCTGGCATGCGCCGGCTTTCGCTACAACATCTTCGAGGCCGGGCGCGACCTGATCCACAGCGTGACCCAGGTGCCCTACGACATGCTGCTGATCGGCGACGATCTGCCCGACATCCCGGCCATCGACGTCGTGCGGGCGGTGCGCGGCGCACGCTCGCGCGACGTGCCCATCATGATGCTGGCGACCGACGCGAGTGAAGACCGCCTGGTCGACGCCCTCGACGCCGGCGCGGATGACTACGTGTGTCGCCCGCTCAGTCCGCGCGTGCTGATGGCGCGCATCGCGGCACTGCGCCGCCGCGTGACCGGCGAGCGATTGCGCCAGGGGCTGGTGGTGCGTGTCGGCGCGTACCAGCTCAACGGCGTGGGCCGCTTTGCCACGCTGCGCGACGAACGCATCGCGCTGACGCCGAAGGCATTCGAGCTGGCCATGCTGCTGTTCTCGAACGTGGGCCGGGTGCTGCCCAACAGCCGCATCGAGCAGACCGTGTGGCGGCAGGAACTGCCGCCGCTGTCGCGGGCGCTGGCCGGGCTGATTTCGCGCCTGCGCAAGACGCTGCGCCTCGGCATCGAGAACGGCGTCACCATCACCGTGGTCTACGCGCATGGCTACCGGCTCGATGTACTGGATGAAGACGCGTCGCCGCGCCTGCCCGCTGCGGGGCGCAAGATCACAGTGCGCAGGCTGATGGGCCGCTAGGGCACTAGGCAGGCAACGTCGCCGCCAGCGACAGGAAATCGAGCACGGCTATGCCCGAGGCCGAGCGTTTGGCCTCGCGCTTGGCCGCCGCGGCCGCCGCGCCGATCTGCTGGCTGCCCAGCCGCTGCAGCCCGGCCACGCCATCGCCACTCACGCACACCACGCCCACTGCCATCGACACCGGCGGGAAGAACACCGGCTGGCCATGGCGGTCCTCGCCTTGCATGCCGCCGGCGGCGCGATCGGCGGCCGAGTACATCGCGCACGCCGCGTCGTTGAAGTGGCGGATCGCGCCCTCGATGCGCGCCCACCAGTCGCCGCTCTGGTACAGCACCAGGAAATCGTCGCCCCCCACGTGGCCAAGGAAATCACGCGCGGGGTCGCAGGCTTCGGCGAGGATCGCGGCCGCGCCCTTGAGCATTTCATCGCCCTTCCAGTAGCCGTACTTGTCGTTGAAAGGCTTGAAGTGGTTCAGGTCGACATAGCAGGCGCGGAACTCGCTCGCGGCCGCGATCAGGCGCTCGATATGCTGGTTCAGCGGGATATTGCCGGGCAGGAAGGTCAGCGGGTTGGCGTAGCGCGCCGCCTCCATGCGCACCTCCGTAATCGCGCGGATCAGGTCCGCGCCGGTGCCCAGGCCGATATAGCGGCCCTGGTCGGTGATGACGAAGCCGTCGGCCAGCGAGCGCGTGTTTTCGCCCGACAGGATCTGCGCCATCACTTCCAGGCTGGCGCGCCGGTCGAAGCAGGCCGGCTCGCGGTTGGCCATGGCGATGCAGGCCTTCTTGCCATACAGCTCGCGGTGGAACGGCGCCGCGTAGCGATCGATAAAGGCCTGCCGGCCGATGATCGCCAGCGGCCGGCCCTCGTCGTTGACCACGGCCACGGCCTGCAACTCGGGCTGGTCCTGGAAGGTGCGCAGCACCGCATCGTTGCTGGTGGCCGGCGATACCGTCGGCGCCGGCCGCAGCAGCCGCCCCGCGGTCATGCCCGACCAGCCCGAACGCACCATCTGCGGAAACACCGCGATATGCCGCGACGCGAGCGCCTGGCGCACCTGCGGCGCCGCCTGCGCGGCTGGATGCACCACGGGCCGGCCCACGTAGTAGCCCTGCGCGCCGGTCACGCCGAGATCGCGGATCACCGCCAGCTCGTCTTCGTTTTCAATGCCTTCGGCGATCACGCGCCCGCCAAAGGCGCTCATCATGCGCAGCACGCCGCGCAGGATCTCCAGCCGGCGCGAGCACGAGGCAATGCCGCGCACCAGCGACTTGTCGATCTTGACGAACTGGGGCGACAGGTGCGCCAGCAGGTCGAGGTTGGCATGCCCCGAGCCGAAATCATCCAGCGCGTATTGCATGCCGAGTTCGCGCAGCACCGACATCGCCTGGCCAAAGCTGACGGCATCGCCGATCGGCGTCTGCTCGGTGACCTCGATCACCAGGCGCGACGGCGCGATGCCGGCCCCCAGCAGCGCTGCCATCAGCCGTCCGCGGTCGGCCAGCAGGTGCCGCAATGTCATCGGGCTGAAGTTCAGGAAGAGCTTGCCCGGCAGGTCCAGGCTGCGCCAGGCGGTCAGCGCGGTGCGGGCCGCTTGTACCTCCAGCGCGATGGTGGCGGCCCCGCCCTGCGCCAGACGGAACAGTGCCTCGGGTGCGGCCCATGGCGAACCCACCGGCCCGCGGATCAGGGCCTCATAACCCAGGATCTGCGCATTGTCGACCTGCACGATCGGCTGGAACACCGCATGCAGCGGTGGAATCCGCGCGAGCGCCGACGCCGGCTCGGCAGTGACGCCAGGCGTGCGGTCGTGCGAGGGCGTGGCGGCGGCGTTGCCGGTCATGACGGGGAATCCGGGGGAGTGGAGCAAGAGGTGGGCGGGCCACATTGCATGACATCCATATGTCAGCACGATGACAGTCCATCTTTAAAACATGTCACGCTGGCGTCACATTGCTGCGTGACCATCCGTGCGCCGCTCCGCCACCGTCCCGCGCAGAGGACGGGGCGTACGGCATTTCGGGTCAACCCCCGGGCCGCGCCTCCTCTGGAATTCGCGCGCCCGTCTGGAGTCATCTCCGTGTTGCAAGTCATCAAGACAAGCCCGCCCGGCCGGGGCCTGGCCGCCGCGCCCGTGCGGCTGGCAGCGCGGCTGGGCCGCCTGCCGCTGGTGGTGCGCCTGTGCGCCGCTTTTGCCCTGGTCTACCTGTTCGGCGCCGCCGTCGGGTTGACCGGCATTGCCAACCTGGTGTCGATCAAGGCACGCACCGATACCCTGTACCAGCAGGACATGCACGGCGCCATCTCGGCCGAGCGCGCGCAGTCGGCCCTGGCCGGCCTGGGCCGCGCGCAGCTGGCGCTGACCATGGCCACCAGCAGCACCGAGCGCGATGCCGCCGCCGCCGACATCGCCGGCGCGCTGGCGCAGCTCGATGCCGCGCTCGCCGGCGTGCGCCAGGCGGGCGCAGCGCCGCCACAGGTGCTGGCACGCGAACGGCAGCGTACCGCCGAACTGATGCAGGGCTACGTCACGCTGCTGCGCAAGCAGCCGCTCGATCCGCTGCAGTTCGACAGCGCGGTCTCGGTCGACGGGCACTTTGTCACCGAGCAATTGCAGTCGCTCAGCCGCCAGGTGGAAGACGTGCGCCGGCTGCAGGAGAAAAAGGCCGCCGCCACCGTGGCCAGCGTGGCAGCCAGCCAGCTGCGCGCGCAGTCGTGGATGGTGGCGCTGCTCGGCGCCAGCCTGCTGGCCGCCGCGGCGCTGGCGTGGGTGGCGGCGCGCAGCCTGCGCGCCGAACTCGGCGGCGAGCCGCGCGACGCGGCCGAGATCGCGCGCCGTATCGCCGCCGGCGACCTGACTGCCACCATCGCGCTGCGCGCTTCGGACCGCAGCAGCATGCTGCACCACGTGGCCGGCATGCGTGACCAGCTCGCCGGCGTGCTGGCGCGCATCCAGGCCTCCACGCACGAGATCACCGCCGCCAGCCAGCAGATTGCCGAAGACAACCAGGCGCTCTCGGCACGCACTAACCAGCAGGCCCGCGCGCTGGACGCCACCACGGACAGCATGCAGACCCTGGCCGCGCGCGTGGCAGACGCCCATGCGCAGGCCACCGAATCGAGCCAGATGGCCAGCCAGGCACGCGCGGCCACCGACGCCGGCGCCGATGTGGTGCGGCAGATGCGCGGCGCCATGGACGCGCTGCATGGCCACTCGCGCCACATCGCCGAGGTCGTCGGCGTGATCCAGGGCATCGCCTTCCAGACCAATATCCTCGCGCTCAATGCCGCCGTGGAAGCGGCCCGTGCCGGCCCCGCGGGCCGGGGCTTTGCGGTGGTCGCGCAGGAAGTGCGCGCGCTGGCGCAGCGCAGTGCCGACGCCGCGCGCGAGATCGGCGGCATCATCGGCACCGCCACCGACGAGATCGAGCAAGGCGCGCGCCTGAGCGGCAACGTGGTGGCGGCGATGGACCGCATTGCCGCCACCGTCGAGCACAGCCACGCACTTGCCGAAGCGCTGCGCACCCTCGCCGACGAGCAGGCCGGCAGCGTGCAGGCGGCAGGCCAGTCGGTGTCGCAACTGCGGCAGACGGCGCAGCAGAATGCGGCGCTGGTCGGCGAACTGGCGGACCAGGCAGCGCGGCTGGATCACCAGGCGGCGGCACTTGCCGACGATGTGGCGCGCTTCCGCTTCTAGTCTTTTGTCGGGAATGTGTCGGGCAGATGTGTCTGCATGAAACATCTGTCATGCCGGGGTAACCGGCATTTACGTCTTGCTCGACAAAGTTACAGATATGTTTCAACTCCACGGGCGCCGGTTACGTGTCAGCCGGGTCCTGGCGGGTAATCTTGCTTCACACCAACTGATCTGGCACCCGCACAGGAAATCATGGCTGAACGAATCATCATGCTGGACATCCCCGGCGTCCTGTACTCCGACCGCTCCCGCGCCCGCCTCGGCGGCATCCCGGATTCGGGCACAGTGCGCGACGTCAGGTTTTTCGATCCCGTGGCACTGGGCTTTGTCCGCCGGCTGTTCGGCGTGGCCGGTGCGCGCGTGGTGGTGTCCGACGCCTGGCGCCGCGGCACGCCGGCTGCGATCCTGCAGCAGCTGGATCTGCAGGTCGAAGGCATGACGCCGCCGGCCGCAGGTGGCCACGGCGCTGAAATCGCCGCATATTTTGCCCAGGGCAACGCCCCGATCCACTACGTGATCATGTCGTGCGCGGCGCCCGAATCGATCCCTGAGCCGCAGCGCGCACACCTGGTGAGCGTGGATCCGGCCGTCGGCCTGACCGTCGACAACTTCCAGCAGGCCCTGGATATCCTGGGCGTTGCCTGCCCTTCCACCGTTGCGCCCGCACCGCGGCTGGACCCGGACCTGAAGGCGAAGCTCGCGCAATTGCAGCAACTGGCTCGCGAAAACCCCGAGCGCTTCAACAGCGCGGCGCGCGCCGGCACCGAGCTGGAACAAAGGCTGGTGCACGCCTGAGCGCGTTTGCAGGTTAATACCGCAGTCCGAACGGGGCGCCAGTATGGCGCCCCGTTCGCCTTTGCTCCCGTCCAGGGGCCCGAGCAGCGCCAGCGCGTGCAGCGCATCGAGGCCGCACTGGGTTCCCGATAAGCCTGAACGGCAGCGTTGCGTCGCTATTCCTCGCCGCTGCGGTCGCGGGGCTTGCCGGGATCGGCCTCGTCCCGCTCCGCACGGTCCTCATGCTTGTGGTGCGGATCTTTGCCGTTGTGCCCCTCCAGCGCCCGGTGCAGCGCCACTTCGAAACGTCCGCCGACCCACAGCAGCGCCATGCCCAGCAGCAGCGCGGTTCCCGTGACCACGTAATTCCCTGCCCCGGCCGCCGCCCCCAGCACCGCAGCCAGCCAGATCGCGGCGGCGGTGGTGAGCCCCTGCGGACGCGCGTGCGCGCCATGCTTGGCGATCACGCCCACCCCCAGGAAGCCGATACCGGTCAGCACACCCTGCAGCACGCGCGACAGCGCATCCGGCGGATGCCCGCCCAGCGTCACCAGGCACACGGCGGTGGCCGCGCCGAGCGACACCAGACCGAGCGTGCGCATGCCGGCCGCCTTGCCGCGCAGGTTGCGGTCCAGCCCGATCAGGGCACCGGTCATGAGCCCGGCAAGCAGGCGCAGCACGAGATCAAGGCTGAACATTTCCATGGTGTCTGGCCGACGCATGCGGGATCGTGTGACGACCATGTGAGCTTACTCCAGCGCAACGTTCCCGTATCATGCTGGCTTGCGCCGGCACTTGCGCCGCCCACAGTCGACTATTGCCCAGAACGCCACCATGCCGCACCTCGTCATCGAACTCACCGAAAACACCCGCCTGAACTGCTCGCCGGACGAGCTGCTCGATGAAGCCAATGCGGCGCTGCTGGCGTCGGGGCAGTTCCAGGAGGCGGACATCAAGTCGCGCTTCATCACCCTGCAGACCTACCGGCAGGGCGTGGATGCCGTGGAGCGCGCATTCGTCCATGCGCGCTTGTCGATCCTTGACGGCCGCGACACCGCCGTGCGCCAGGCGCTGGCGCAGTCGGTGTGCGACGTGATTGCCGAAGCGGTGCGCACCGGCGCCGACGGCAGGCAGAACGTGCAGGTCTCGGTGGAGGTCTGCGAGATGGAACGCGCGACCTTCGCCAAGCAGGTGGTGGCCTGAGCTGCAGGCAAATGGCTGCCAAATAAATGGTTGCCAAATAAAAAGCCCGCGACCATTGTGGCCGCGGGCGGAAGCTTCCGGGGAAGACGCCGGGAGCTGCGTCATGGGGAGCGCCCCCGCACCCATGACCTGACCGATTCTATGGGGGCGTCCGGGGCCCCAGTTTGACGTGGGTTAAATCCGCGCCAGATGGCAAAGCCCCCGTCATCCCGCATCCATCACTTCCTTTGCCGCATCGGCGGTATGCACCCCTTGGGCGGCACCGGCCGTGCCGGGCGAGTCATCTCGCCGCACCGCCTGCACGATCTGTGCAAATGCCGCGTCTGCCTCCGGCATCGGCAGCAGCATCCAGACGTGGAACATCCCCTCATATTCGAAATACTGCAGCGGCAGGCCCTGCCCCTGCGCCAGTTCGCGAAAGCGCCTGCAATCCGGCAGCAGGATGTCGTGCGTGCCGATGAACAGGGTGGTCGGCGGCAGCCCGCGCAGCACGCCGCGCATCGGGCTGACCTGCGGCAACGTCACTGGGTCGGCGCCGGCATAGACCCGCCCACATTCGATGCCCCCGGGACGCGACAGCATCGGGTCGAGCGGTTCCAATGCATCGATACCCGGGTTCTCTCCGGTGGCGTCCAGGAACGGCGACAGCAGGACCAGGCGGCGCGGCAGCGGCTGGGCGCAGTCACGCAGCACCTGCGCCAGCGCCAGTGCCATGCCGCCGCCGGCGGAGTCCCCCATCACCGTCAGGTCGGCATCCGGATAGCGCTGCTGCATGGCCTGCCACAGCGGCAGCATCGCGCCGAACACGTCGCGATGGGTGTGCTCCGGCGCCAATGGATAGATGGGCACCGTCACCGCGCAGCCGAGCGCGTCGACCAGCTTGCCAATGAAATCCCAGTGCTGGCTGACGATGTCGAACACGTAGCCGCCGCCATGCAGGTACAGGATGTGGCGCGCTTTCCCCGAGGCCGTCGCGGTCCTGGGCTGCACGGTATAGACCTCCATCCCCGCCACCCGCTCCAGGCTGACCGCATGCCGGGCGCACAGGCGCTTTGAAGGAAAAGCCCGGCCGGCCTCGCGGCGCCGGTGGATTTCATCATGGAGCGCCTGCGCGCTGGCAAACCGCTGCTTGCGGCGCACCAGGCGCAAGGCCAGCCGCCACAGGCGGCATTGCAAACTGGGCATGTTGTCTCCTCCGGTGCCGGTCTTTCGCCGGCGATTTACTTTGGTCAGGCGCATTCGGCTGTGCCAGCACGAAAAAAAAGAGCCGGCAAGCGGCTCCTTTTTCGTCAGGACAAAGTGGCGCAGATCAGGCTGCGGCGTCCTTCAGCTTCTTCAGCGGACGGACCTTGACCTTGACGCTGGCCGGCTTGGCCGGGAACCAACGCTCTTCGCCCGTGAACGGGTCCTTGCCGAAGCGCTTCTTCTTTGCCGGCACTTGCTGGGCCGTGACCTTCAGCAGGCCGGGCAGCGTGAATTCGCCGGCGCCCTTCTTGTTCAGCGCGCTGATGATGGTGTTTTCCAGGTGAGCCAGCACCGTCTTCACGGCCTTGGCTTCCAGCTGGGTCTGGGCTACCAGGTGAGCGACCAGGCTCGACTTGTTGAAGGTGTCCTTCAGCGGGCGCGCAACGGGCGCAGCAGCGGGAGCAGCCTTCTTGGCCGGCGCGGCCTTCTTGGCGGCAGCCTTCACGGGTGCCTTGGTTGCCGCGGCCTTCTTGGCAGCGGGCTTGGTTGCAGTCTTCGCGGTCGGTTTCGCTTTGGTCGCCATATCGATATACGTGAGTTGAACAATGGATGCCGGCAGATCGTTTTGCATGGCTTGGCAGCGCTGCTGAATCGCCCTGTCGGCGCCCACTGAATCATAGCGGAAACAGCCGTAAGTCAAGGGGTTTTCGTGCATGCGAAACGCAAAACCCCGTGAAAACCCCGTGTTTTGTCGCGGCTTTGCCTCAGTGGAAACGCGAAGAAGGCCTACGTCCCCCCGTTTTGGCGTTTGCGGCGGACGCGCAAACGCCCCGCGCGCAGTGCGATGCGATGCCGTAGCGCAGCGATTTTCCTTCACTCGCCCACGCAAAACGCGAGCAGCGGACCCGCAACCAGGGCGCCGAACGCGATCATCGGCAGGCTCGCATCGGCATGCCGCCATGCGTGCCACAGCGCCGGCAATTCGACCTGCATGCCGAAGATGCTGGCTACGGACAGCAGCGCAAACGGCGCGCCGACGGCCAACGCGAACGTGCGCAGCCGTCGTGTCGGCGGAGATGAAAAATGGCGGGCAGGGGTCTGCGGGTGCGGCATGGCCGGGCTCCTTGGCTGGGATGGCGGCATTGTGGGCACCGGCAGCTGAACGCTGCCTGAGGCTTCCGTTCAGCCCGCGTTCAGGCTTTTTGATGCAAACTTCGGACCATGAAGCGATACTCTGCGGCGCCGCTGCGCCGCCCTGCCCGCGTGCTGATGGCCGGAGCGCTCGCACTGCTGGTGCTGGCGAGCGTGCCGGCTGCGCATGCCGACAAGGATGCCGACCGCGCCCGCGCCGCAGTGCAGTCGGGCGAAATCCTGCCGCTGTCGCGCATCCTGGAGACCGTGTCGAGCCAGTACGCGGGCGACGTGATCGGCGTCGAGCTGGACCGCGACGACGGCATCTGGCAGTACGAGGTCAAGCTGCTGCTGCCGGGCGGCTCGGTGGCCAAGCTCGAATACGACGCGCGCACCGCCGCCCTGCTCAAGGCCAAGGGCCGCGGGCTGGAAGAGGCGCGCAAGAAGCGGTGAGCGCAGGGAGACACAGATGCGCATCTTGCTGGTCGAAGACGAACCCACCCTCTGTGCGCAGGTCCGCGCCAGCCTGGCCGACGCCGGCTATGCGGTCGACACGGCCGCCGACGGCGTGGACGCCTGCCACCTGGGCGAGCAGGAACCTTATGACGCCGTCATCCTCGATCTCGGACTGCCGCGGCTGGACGGGCTCTCGGTGCTGCGCCGCTGGCGCGCCGCGCAGGTCAATGTGCCGGTGCTGATCCTGACCGCGCGCGACAGCTGGACCGAGAAGGTCGAAGGCATCGACGCCGGCGCCGACGACTATCTCGCCAAGCCGTTCCGCATGGAAGAGCTGCTGGCGCGCATCCGTGCGCTGATCCGGCGGGCGCACGGCATGCCCGCACCGGAGCTGCAATGCGGCCCCGTGCGGATGAATCCGCGCGCGGGTAGCGTCACCGTGGACGGCGTGCCGGTGGTGCTGACCTCGCATGAATTCCGCGTGCTGGACTACCTGATGCACCACCCCGGCGCCATCGTCAGCAAGACCACGCTGACGGAACATATCTACGCGCAGGACTTCGAGCGCGACAGCAATACCATCGAGGTCTTTGTCGGCCGGCTGCGCCGCAAGCTTGGCGTGGACGTGATCGAAACCGTGCGCGGACAGGGCTACCGGCTGCGCCCGCCTGCCGGCATGCAGCCCTAGATGCCCGCCCGCCTGCGCCGCTCCCTCGCGCTGCGTCTGCTGGCGGGGGCCGCGATCTGGCTCGCCGGGGCGCTGGGCGTCAGCGGCTGGCTGCTGTCGACGCTGTTCGAGCGCCACGTCAACCAGACCTATGTGCGCCAGCTCGACCACCAGCTGGCGAGCCTGGCCGCGGCGCTGGACTGGAGCGCCGACGGCAAGCTAATGCTCACGCGCACCCCTGCCGATCCCCGCTACGAGCTGCCCTATTCCGGCGCCTACTGGCAGGCGCGCGCGCCCGGTGCGCTGCTGCGTTCGCGCTCGCTGTGGGATACGGAGATGCCGGTGACGGTGGAACGGCACGTGACCGGCACCCAGGCCGACGTGCGTCCCGGTCCCAGCCACCAGTCGCTGCTGGTGGTGTCGCGGCGGCTGGTGCTGGCATCGTCCGACACGCCGGTGGATGTTGCCGTGGCGCTGGACCGCACCGAACTGCGCGCCGCGCGCCGCAGCTTGAACCGCACGCTGGTATGGTCGCTGACGGCGTTGGGGCTGGGGCTGATGCTCGCCGTGGCCGCGCAGGTGAAGTTCGGCCTCGCCCCGCTGGCACGGCTGCGCCGCGCGCTGGGCGCGATGCAGGCCCGGCGCGAGGCGCGCCTGGGCGGCGACTGGCCCTCTGAGGTAGAACCGCTGGTAACCGAGATCAATGCCTTGCTCACGCGCAATGCGCAGGCGCTGGAGCGCTCGCGCGGACAGGCGGCGGACCTGGCGCATGCGGTCAAGACGCCGCTGGCGGTGCTGGCCAACGAGGCCGCGGCGCTGCCGGGCGCGGCGGCGCAAGCCGTGGCGGCGCAGGTCGAAGCGATGCGCCGGCAGGTCGACCGCCACCTGGCGCGCGCCCGTGCCGCTGGCGCTGCCGCGGCACGAGGCGTGCGCATCGACGCCGGCCCGGCGGTGCGGGAGCTGACACGCGCGCTGTCGCGGCTGCACGGCGAGCGCGCGCTGGAGCTGACGGTGGCTGGCGAAGGACACTTTGCCGGGGATCGGCAGGACCTGGTCGAGATGCTCGGCAACCTGCTCGACAACGCCTGCCAGTGGGCGCGCACGCGCGTGCAAGTGACGCTGCGCGAAGCGGATGGGGCGCTGGAAATCCTGGTGGAAGACGATGGCCCCGGCATGCCGCCGCAGGCGCGCGAACTGGCCAACGCACGCTTTGGCCGGCTCGATGAAGCGGCCGCCGGCAGCGGGCTGGGCCTGGCGATCGTTACCGAGATCGCCGCGCTGTATGAAGGCAGCCTGGCGCTGGCGTCGAGCCCGCTGGGCGGGCTGGCGGCGCGGCTGCGGCTGCCGGCGGGATTGGCTTAGAGACTGCCTTAGTGCAGCCTCATTGCGTGCGGGCCGCCATGGCCTCGCGCGTATCGTGCGCCAGGCCCAGTGCAAAAGCGGTTTCGGCCACCAGGAACAGCGGGCCGATCAGCAGCCCGACCAGGTCATCGACAAAGGCCGGCTTGCGCCCCTCGTAGTAGTGGCCGACGAACTGGATGATCCAGCCCACCACGAACAGCCCGACGCCGATCACCAGCCACCAGATGGTCGGCATCGCGGCAATCCGCGCACCGCCATAGAGAAACGCCGCCAGGATCGCCGCCATCGCCACCCCGAAGCCCAGCGACAGGCGCAGGTAGAACAGGCAACACAAGATGTACACCAGCATCGCCGGCGTCAGGTAGGCCGAACCGTCGCCCAGCGCCATCGCCGGGCGTGCCAGCAGCGTCGTCACCGCCAACACGATCATCGGGATGCCGATGAAATGCGTGAAGACGTTGCGCGGGTCGCGATGGTAAGCGGCGTAGTTGGCCAGGTGTTCGATCAGGGTTTTCACGGGGGCGTCTCCTTTGTGCGCGGGCGTGCGCGTCCGGCGCGGCGTGGGCGCCGGTCGCTGCCGTCCGCTGCTGCGCGGCGTGCGCGATGTGGATTTATAGTAGTGGGCGCGTACCGGCCAGGTCTGTCAGGTTTTTGACAGTCCGCTGCGCCGGCGCATGCCGTTGCGTGTGCTGGCAGACACGCCGGCGCAAGCCCCCGCGCAAGCGGGATAACCAGACAGGAGACCGGCATGGGACTGGCGCCCCCTCCGCACCGCCCCCACGCGCATTCCGCCAGCACCGCGCTGCCCGGCACCGCATCGCAGCATGAAGCAGACCCGCTCGCCGCGGTGCGCGCCGGCACCTGGTTCAGCCAGTTGCCGCCAGCGCTGCAACAGGCACTGCTCGACGACGGCACCCTGCGCCGCCTGGTGCCGGGCGAAACGCTGTTTGCCCGCGGCGACCGCTTCGACGGCCTGTACTGTGTCGCCAGCGGCACCGTGCAGATCCACGCCAGCGGCGAATCGGGCAAGGCGGCGCTGCTCGGGCTGCTGGAGCCCGGCACCTGGTTTGGCGAGATCTGCCTGTTCGACGGCCTGCCCCGCACGCACGACGCACGCGCGGTCAGCGCCACCACGCTGTGGCACGTGCCGCGCGCGCCCCTGGAACGACGGCTCGCGCAGCAGCCGGCGTGGTGGCAGGCCTTTGGCCAGTTGCTGGCGGCCAAGACGCGCCAGGCCTTCGACTATGTCGAAGAAGCGCAGCTGCTGCCGCCGGCGGCACGCATTGCCCGGCGCCTGGCCGCGATCGCGCGCGGCTATGGCAACCTGCCGGTGCCGGCGCATGCCGCGCAGCGCGTGCGCATCCCTCAAGAGCAGCTCGCGCAGATGCTCGGGCTGTCGCGCCAGACCGTCAACCACGCGCTGCGCGAACTGGAAGCACGCGGCCTGCTTCGGCTCGAATACGGCGGCATCGAACTGCTCGACCTGCCCGCGCTGGAAGCGCTCAACTGAACCCCTCGCCTCGGAGCCTCGCACACCATGATCTCGCTCGACGCGCCGCAACTGGACGCCTATCTCGCGCGGCTGGGCATCGCCGCCCCGCCCTTGCCCACGCTGGAAGCGCTGGATACCGTGCTGGCCGCGCACCTGGCCAGCATCCCGTTCGAGAACGTCGACCCGCTGCTGCGCCGGCCGGTGCGCATCGAGCCGGACGCGGTCTTCGACAAGCTCGTCACGCAGCGGCGCGGCGGCTATTGCTTCGAACTCAACACGCTGCTGGCGGCGGCGCTGACGGCGCTCGGCTACGCCGTGACACCGCTGGCCGCGCGCGTGCGCTGGGGCGTGCCGGAAGACGTGCCGACCGTCACGTCGCATATGCTGCTGCGCGTGGAAGTGGCGCATCAAAGCTATCTGGCCGATGTCGGCTTTGGCGGCCCCACGCCGTTCCGGGCGATGCCGTTGTCGGCGCCCACCGATGACAGCTTTCCCTACCGGCTGGTCTCGTCGCCGCCCGAAGCGGCTGGCACCGCCTTCCACAGCTATGACCTCGAGGCGCGCGGCGATGCCGGCTGGATCAAGATCTACCGCTTCGACCTGACACCGCAGCCGTGGATCGATTTCGTGCCGCGCAACTGGTACGTGGCGACGCATCCGGACAGCATATTCCTGCACCGGCTGATGGCCGCGCGCACCGACGGCGGCACGCGCGTGACGCTGGCCGATGGCGACCTGGCCGAGCGCGAGCCGGACGGCACCGTGCGGCGCCAGCGGCTGGAAACGCCCGAGGCCGTGGTACAGGTGCTGTCGGCGCGCTTCGGCCTGCAACTTGACGATGCGCTGCGCCGCGAGCTGATGGCCGCCCTGCCGCCGCTGCTGGCTGGCTCCACGGCCGCCTGAAGCGCCTGATCCGCGCCGGCGTTTCGCTGTGCAGCACGCTGCCATGCACGCCGCTCATTGCCCGCAGAAAGAATACTGATATGGCTCGCGCGCGCCCCTCCGGGCTGTGGACTGGGTGCACAGGCACCACCATAATGTCCCGTCGATGCCGCCCGCGTGGCGCATCGCCAGGACAACAGCGCGGCACATGCCGCCTGCACAAAGCCGGCCGCTGATGCCGGCGCAGCCATACAGGAGACTCCATGTCATTGTTCGATCTGACGGGCAAGGTTGCCATCGTCACCGGCTCCTCGCGCGGCATCGGCCGCGCCATTGCCGAGCAGATGGCCGTACAGGGCGCCAAAGTCGTCATTTCTTCGCGCAAGGCCGAGGCCTGCCAGGAAGTGGTGGACGCCATCAACGCCCGCCACGGCGACGGCACCGCGATCGCGGTGCCCGCCAATATCTCGTCCAAGGATGATCTGCAGCACCTGGTCGACGAGACCAACCGCGTGTTCGGCAAGATCGACGTGCTGGTCTGCAATGCCGCTTCCAACCCGTACTACGGGCCCATGAGCGGCGTGTCGGACGACCAGTTCCGCAAGGTGCTGGACAACAACGTCATCTCCAACCACTGGCTGATCCAGATGGTGGCGCCGCAGATGATCGACCGCAAGGACGGCTCCATCATCATCGTGTCGTCGATCGGCGGCCTGCGCGGCTCGCCCACCATTGGCGTGTACAACATCTCCAAGGCCGCCGACTTCCAGCTGGCACGCAACCTGGCGGTCGAGTTCGGGCCGCACAACGTGCGCGTGAACTGCATCGCGCCGGGGCTGATCAAGACCGACTTCGCGCGCGCGCTGTGGGAAGACCCGGAGCGCTACAAGCAATCCACCCAGGGCGCCCCGCTGCGCCGCATCGGCGAGCCGGTCGAGATCGCCGGCGCAGCCGTCTACCTGGCCTCCGCGGCCAGCACCTTCATGACCGGGCAGGCCCTGGTCGTCGACGGCGGCGTGACCATCTGAGCTTCTGACGCAAGCGCTGCGCGGGCGCCGGCGAGACCGGCGCCCGCCGCTTTCCTGCATTTCCCTCAACCTGCAGTGCAGTTCCGGGAGGCAGTCATGTCGAGCAATCCGCAAGTGGCCGGCACCTGGCCGGTCATGTCCCTGGCCGAGGCCCACGCCCGGCTTACCGCGCCCGGCGCGCCGTTCGAAACCGAAACGCGCACGATCCGCGGCATCCCCACCACGGTCTGGAAAAACGGCCCGCACACGCTGCGCGAGCTGTTCCTGGCAACGCGCGCCTTTGCCGATCGCACCTTCGTGGTCTATGAGGACGAGCGCGTTTCCTACGATGCCTTCCAGCGCGCCGCCATCGCGCTGGCCCATGCACTGGTGCGCGATGGCGTGCGCAAAGGCGATCGCGTCGCGGTGGCCATGCGCAACCTGCCGGAGTGGCCGGTGGCGTTCTACGGTGCGCTGCTCACCGGCGCGATCGTGACCCCGCTCAACGCCTGGTGGACCGGGCCCGAGCTTGAATACGGCCTGGCAGATTCCGGCAGCCGCGTGGCCATCGTCGATGCCGAACGGCTCGACCGCATCGTGCCGCACCTGCCAGCCTGCCCCGCGCTGGAACGCGTCTACGTGTCGCGCGCCGGCGGAACCGTGGCCGAGGCGCGCGTGGTGCCGCTGGAAAACGTGATCGGCACACCTGTCGCCTGGGCGACGCTGCGGGACCAGGCGCCACCGCAGCTCGATATCGATCCGGAAGACGACGCCACCATCTTCTACACTTCGGGCACCACCGGCAAACCCAAGGGCGCGCTCGGTACGCACCGCAATTCCGCTTCGGTGGTCGCCGCCGGCAGCTTCAGCCTGATCCGCAACCTGCTGCGCCGGGGCGAGCCGATGCCCACGCGCGACCCTGCCGCACCGCAGAAGGCCGCGCTGCTGGCAGTGCCGTTTTTCCATGTCACCGGCTGCATGGCGGTGCTCAACGGCGCGCTGGCGACCGGCGCCAAGATCGTGCTGATGCACCGCTGGGACGCACTGCGCGGCATGGCGCTGATCGAGCGCGAGGGTTGCACCTCGGCCGGCGGCGTGCCGACCATCGCGTGGCAGATCCTGGAGCATCCGGAACGCGCGCGCTTCGACCTGTCGTCGCTGGAGAACGTCAACTATGGCGGCGCGCCGGCTTCGCCCGAGCTGGTGCGGCGTATCCGCGAGGTCTTTCCGCAGGCCGCGCCAGGCATTGGCTGGGGCATGACGGAAACCTCGTCGACCTTTACCAGCCACAGCGCGGAAGAGTACGAGATGCGCCCGGACAGCAGCGGCCCCGCATTACCGATCGGAGAAATGAAAGTCGTCGACGGACGCGGCAATGCGCTGGCGCCCGGCGAAACCGGCGAGCTGATGGCACGCGGCGCCAATGTCGTGCGCGGCTACTGGAACAAGCCCGAGGCCACGGCGCAGACCTTGGTCGACGGCTGGCTGCGCACCGGCGATATCGCCCGGCTGGACGAAGAAGGCTACGTCTATATCGTCGACCGCATGAAAGACATGCTGATCCGCGGCGGCGAGAACATCTACTGCATCGAGGTGGAAAGCGCGCTGTACGAGCATCCCGCGGTGGTGGACGCGGCCGTCGTCGGCATCGGCCACCGGACGCTGGGCGAAGAACCCGCCGCGGTGGTCAGCATCAAGCCTGGCATGCAGGCGACCGAAGCCGAACTGCAAGACTTCGTGCGCGAACGGCTGGCGGCGTTCAAGGTGCCGGTGCGCATCCTGGTGTTTCCGGAGATGCTGCCGCGCAATGCCAATGGCAAGATACTGAAGTCGAACCTGCGCAAGCTGTTCGATGCAAACCGACGACAAGGCCAATTGAAGCGAACACCGTTGCATCCGATCGTGCACTGACGGAGCGATGACAACGAGGGCAGCATGATTGCCGCGGCCACAGTGCCGCGGTTGCATGCCGACCCGGTGTTCCGCGCCGACCTGGAAAAAGCCCGCCGCGATGTGGCGGCGCTGGCGCCCTGACCCGGCTACTTGACCGGAATCGCCGTGCCGGCCGGCACCGGCACGGCGGTCACGCTGTTCTGCGGGCTGCCGCTGACGATGCGGTCGGAATACGTCAGGTATACCAGCGTATTGCGCTTGCGGTCGACCGCGCGCACCACGTGCAGCGTCTTGAACAGGATCGACATGCGCTCCGAGAAGACGTTGTCCTGCTGCTTGAGCGGCGCCTTGAAGGCGATGGTGCCGACCTGCCGGCAGGCGATCGAGGCCTCGGGCGGATCTTCTGCCATGCCGAGCTGGCCCTTGATGCCGCCGGTGCGGGCGCGTGACACGTAGCAGGTCACGCCGTCCACCTGCGGGTCGTCATAGGCTTCGATCACCACCTTGTCGGAGCCGGTCACGCGGAAATTGGTGCTGACGCTGCCGATTTCCTCGGCCTGCGCACCGCTGGCCGCCGCCACGCAGGCGGCCGCGGCCACGATGGCGCGGATGCGGTTGGACTTCATGGCGGGGCCCACGCGGCTCAGGTCACCGACGACTTGATGTCGTCGTGACGCTTTTCCATTTCCTGGCGCAGCGCGCGGCGCTGCTGTGCGGCGGCAAAGCGCTGGCGCTCCACCTCATCGCGCGGCTCCAGCGGCGGCACCTCCGCGGGCGTGCCGTTGTCGTCCACGGCCACCATGGTGAAGTAGCAGCTGTTGGTATGCCGCACCAGCTTGCTGCGGATGTTCTCGGTCACCACCTTGATGCCGATCTCCATCGAGCTGCGGCCGGTGTAGTTGACCGAGGCCAGGAAGGTCACCAGTTCGCCCACGTGGATGGGCTGGCGGAACACCACCTGGTCGACCGACAGGGTCACCACGTAGCGCCCGGCGTAGCGGCTGGCGCAGGCGTAGGCGACCATGTCCAGGTACTTGAGGATGGTGCCGCCGTGGACGTTACCGGAGAAATTGGCCATGTCCGGCGTCATCAGCACGGTCATGGAAAGCTGGTGGGACTGGTCGTTCATGATGCGGAGTCGGGGATTGCGGGGGCTGGATGGCCGGGGCGGCACTGGCGACGACCCGGGCGCGCCGGCAGTTTAACCCGAGCGCAGCGGCACTGGTGTGTCCGGGCGGCCCCAAAAGAAAAAGCGGCCTGCCAGGCCGCTTTTCTAGCTGTGGACGCAGACCGCTTACTTTTTCTTGTTCACGGCGTCCTTGAAACCCTGTCCGGCAGAGAACTTGACCGTCTTGGCGGCCGGGATCTTGATGGTTTCGCCGGTACGCGGGTTGCGGCCGGTGCGGGCGGCACGCTTGCCGGCGCTGAAGCTGCCGAAGCCTACCAGCGTCACCGAGTCACCCTTGGCCACTGCCTTCTTGATACTGTCCAGCGCTGCGTTGAGCGCACGCTCGGCAGCGGCATTGCTCAGTTCTGCTTCCGCGGCGATGGCCGATACCAGTTCACCTTTATTCATGGCTGATTTCCCTTGTTGGTCGTCGTCACCGATGAGCTGGCCTGGCGGCAAGCCATCGATCGGCGCAGTCTAATCTGCCCTTCGCGCGTTGAGCAATCCCCAGTGGCACCAATGCAACGAAAAAACCCGCAAATCCTTGATTGAGGCCGGTTAGCGGGCAATTTCCCACTCTTTTTCCGCTTGCCAGCGGCGCGATTTCCCGGGCTGCAGCATTTGCCCGGGAATCTCGGCTGCGACTGCCACGGCCGTCCCTACCCGCGATGGAACATTTGCCCACTCTTGGGGCACTGCACCACAACGGATCAGCCAGACCTCGCACCAAGGCTCCATTCTGGCGCATTCCCCGCCCCGCCGACCAGCCGCTTCCGATTTTCACCCCGCCCCCGCAAGCTCGCCACGCGGCATTCCGGTGCGGTTTTACTCAGGAAGGTGCAACGAGCACCAGGATGCAGCTAAAGCTGGAATGCTTTTTGCATACCCACGCTCCCATTTTGAGCATGAGGTGACTATGGACAACTGGAAGACTGGCACCGACGCCATGTTTATACTACTTGGCGCCATCATGGTGCTGGCCATGCACGCCGGCTTTGCCTTCCTCGAACTGGGTACGGTGCGCAAGAAGAACCAGGTCAATGCGCTGGTGAAGATTCTGGTGGATTTTGCGGTTTCGACGATCGCCTATTTTTTTATCGGCTACACCATCGCCTACGGTGTGCAATTCATGGCCGGCGCAGAAACGCTGGCCCAGAAAAGCGGTTACGAACTGGTCAAGTTCTTTTTCCTGGCGACATTTGCCGCGGCCATTCCGGCGATTATCTCGGGCGGTATTGCCGAGCGTTCGCGCTTCAATCCGCAATTGGTCGCCACCTTTGTGCTGGTGGGTTTTGTCTATCCCTTCTTCGAGGGCATTGCCTGGAACCAGCGCTACGGCATCCAGGACTGGATCACGCGCGTGACCGGCGCGCCGTTCCATGACTTTGCCGGCTCGGTGGTCGTGCATGCGGTGGGCGGCTGGATCGCGCTGCCCGCGGTGCTGCTGCTGGGCGCACGGCGCGGGCGCTACCAGAAGGATGGCCGCATCAGCGCCCATCCGCCGTCGAACATCCCCTTCCTGGCGCTGGGCGCCTGGGTGCTGGCGGTGGGCTGGTTCGGCTTCAACGTGATGAGCGCGCAGACGGTCGACAAGATCAGCGGCCTGGTCGCAATCAATTCACTGATGGCGATGGCCGGCGGCACGCTGGCGGCCTGGGCGGCCGGGCGCAACGATCCCGGCTTTGCCTACAACGGCCCGCTGGCCGGGCTGGTGGCCGTGTGCGCGGGCTCGGACCTGATGCACCCGCTGGGGGCGCTGATCACCGGCGGTGTGGCCGGCGCGCTCTTTGTCTACCTGTTCACGCTCGCGCAGAACAAATGGCATATCGATGACGTGCTGGGCGTGTGGCCGCTGCACGGCCTGTGCGGCGCCTGGGGCGGCATCGCCGCGGGCATTTTCGGCGCGAAGGCGCTGGGCGGGCTGGGCGGCGTGTCGCTGGGCGCGCAGGCGATCGGTACCGTGCTTGGCATCGCGATTGCGCTGGCCGGCGGAACGCTGGTATACGGCACGCTGAAGAAGCTGGTGGGCATCCGGCTCGATGCCGAGGGCGAATTCAACGGCGCGGACCTGACGCTGCACCGGATTTCCGCGACGCCGGAGCGTGAAACCAACTGGTAATCCCGGCGGGACGGCCAGATTCAGACAGGCAAGCTGCCCGAACGCAGCTTGCCTTCACAATTATTTGCTTGCACTTCCCCGCACGGCGTCCCAATAATTGCCGTGCCCTCGTATTGCGCCGCGTCAGCGCGCAGGGCTTGCACCCCGTTGCTTGCACCCTTGCTTGCACCCAGTTGCCGGCTGAATCGGTACGGATGTTGCCACCGGCAGCCGGGCGGACTCCCCAAACCGAAAGGAAACGCCGATGGAAGCCACTACGCTGGACAACCTCAAGACCCTGGTTGTCGCCTATGCCACGCAGTTCGGGGTCAAGATCCTGGCCGCCCTCGCCTTCTGGATGATCGGCCGATGGCTGATCCATTTTGTCGTGCGCCTGGTGCAGAACTCGCTCGGCAAACAGAAGGTCGATCCGACGCTGCTGCGCTATGTCGGCTCGATTGTCACCGTGACGCTGAATGTGGTGCTGGTGATCGGCATCCTCGGCTACTTTGGCATCCAGACCACCACCTTTGCCGCACTGATTGCCGCCGCCGGCGTGGCCATCGGCATGGCCTGGTCGGGCCTGATGTCAAATTTCGCGGCGGGTGCGTTCCTGGTGGTGCTGCGGCCGTTCAAGGTCGGCGACTTCGTCACCATCGGCGGCGTCACCGGCACGGTGCGCGAGATCGGCTTGTTCGCGACCTCGCTGGACACGCCCGACAACGTCCAGACCGTGGTCGGCAACAACAAGATCTTCAGCGACAACATCCAGAACTTCACGGCCAATGCGTTCCGGCGCGTGGACCTGAAAGCGCAGCTGGCGGGGAGCACCGACGTGGCCGAGGCGGTGGCACTGCTGAAGGAGCGTATCGCGCAGATCCCCAACGTGCTGGCCGAGCCCCCGGTCGACGTGGAAATCCTGGAGTTCACGCTGGTCGGCCCGGTACTGGCGGTACGCCCCTACTGCCACAACGACCACTACTGGCAGGTCTATTTCGACTCCAACCGCGTCATCCGCGAATGCTTCGGCCAGGCCGGCTATGCCGCGCCCATGCCGGCGCACATGGTGGTGGTGCAGCAGGCCGCGGCGGCCTGAGGCCAGCCGACATCGGCGCGCGGCATCAGCGCGTGCCGGAGCGGCCGTAGTGCCGCATCAGCACCGCGCCGATGCCGCATACCGCCATCACCACCGCCAGCGGCAGCGCGGTGCCGTCACGCCACACGCTGACGGCCGCCCCGCCCAGCGTGCCCAGTGAAAACTGCAGCGTGCCCATCAGCGCCGAGGCCGTGCCGGCGCGATGGCCCTGGTGCGCCAGCGCCAGCGCAGACGCATTCGGGGTGACGCAACCCAGGGCCGCGATAAAGACGAAAAAGCCGGCCAGCAGTACCGGCAGCACGGCCACCCCCGCAAGCGCAGCGACGGCCAGCCCGACGCCTGCCGCGCAGGCCCCCAGCAGCGCGCGCCCTAGCACATGGTCGAGCGAGCGGCCGCGCACCAGCCGGCCATTGAGCTGCGACATCGCGATCAGCCCCAGCGCATTGGCGCCGAACACAAAGCCGTAGTGCGACGCCGCGATGCCATGCAGCTCGATCAGCACGAACGGCGAGCCGGAGATATAGGCGAACATGCCCGCCGAGCCGAAGCCGGCTGACAGCGAATAGCCCAGGAATTCCCGGTCGCGCAGCAACTCGGCGTAGCTCCTGGCCACAGTGCCGAGCCGCAGCGGCGCCGCGCGGCTGTGGTCCAGCGATTCCTCCATGCGCCAGTGCACCAGGAGCAGGATCATGGTCCCGGCCGCCGCCAATACCCAGAAGATCGTGCGCCAGCCCGACGCCGTCAGGATCGCCCCGCCGACGATCGGCGCGAGGATCGGCGCCAGCCCCATCACCAGCATCAGCGACGAGAACGCACGCGCGGATTCATGCGCCTCGAGCCGGTCGCGGATCACCGCGCGCGCCATCACCATGCCCGCGCAGCCGCCCAGCGCTTGCAGGAAGCGCCACAGCATCAGCGACTCCACGCTGCGCGCCAGCGCGCAGCCGATGGCGGCCACCACATAGAGGCCCAGCCCGACATAAAGCGGTGGCTTGCGCCCGAAACGGTCGCTGAATGGCCCGTAGAACGCCTGCCCCAGCGCCAGCCCCACCAGGAAGGTGCCAAGCGTGAGCTGCACCCGGCCGATGTCCACGCCGAGATCGCCGGCCAGCGACGGGAAGCTGGGCAGGTACATGTCGATCGACAGCGGCGCGATCGCCATCAGCGAGCCGCAGATCAGCAGCCAGGCGGGAAAACGCGCCGGCGAGGCAGCGCTCGGGGAACGAGACATGGAAGGCATCCGGGAACGGCGGTGGTCACGCGCGGCCGGCCTGCTTGCGAAGCAGCCGGCCCGTGCAACGCGTGCAAAGGGGCAATTGTTGCACAGCATAACGAAAAGGCTGCGTCTCGGGCGTGCTGCGGTTTGAAACTGTCGTTCAGGAAAATTGGCGTTGAGCGCCGGAAAGCTCGGTCGCGCACCATGGCAACGCCACGCCAACGCCGGCTTCGATGAAGATGGCATGCCTGGCATTTTTGTTGGATAGTGATGTCAGGCAATCGCTTGCATGCATGCAGCAAATGCGCGCTCCCGATGCAATCCGGACGTCCTCGCAGTGTGCCGTACCTTTCACGCCCGCCGGGGTGGAGAGTACAATGCGAGCCTGTCGGCGCGAGAGAGATCGCCAGAGCGCCGGCGGCCACGCAGAGACGGACGACAGTACCGGTCCCGGCAACGTTAGCCTGCATGAGAATACGACAAACGCCGCTTTCCGCTTCGCTTGGCCCGGCCGCACTCGCGGCTGCGCTGCTGTGGGTGCTGCCCGTGCCATTGATGGCCACGGCCGCGCCGGCACTGACGCGCAACGCCGCCGCCTCGGCGCCGGTCGCCCCAGTGATCGATGAAGCCGACGCCTTGTCGCGCATGCTCAAGGGCGCGGCCACCGGCCAGAACACCGGCGCCGCGGGCGTGCCCGAACTACTGCGCAACACCACGCGCCCGGACAACGTGCTAGCGCGCGCCTGCCGCCAGCTCAACGATGCGCTGCCGATCGAGATCGACGGCGAAACGCGCCTGCGCCGCTGCCAGTCGGTGCCGGGCAAGCACGTGCTGTTCCAGCTCGAACTCACCAACTATCGCGGGCCGATGCTGGACCTGGCCAGCTTCGAGGTCAATTACGCCGCGCCGCTGCAGCGCAATATCTGCGCAAACCGCGACGTGGAAATCCTGACCAAGCTCGGCGTCAGCCTGATGTTCCGCTATATGACGCGCAAGGACCGGGGCGAGCGCCGCGTGGGCGACGTCTATATCAACTCGCCGATCTGCACCGCCGCGCTGCGCTGACACGATAAACAAGAATCGGTTGCAACAGGAGATTTGGTTGCAGCCAACGACAACGGCCCGCTTTCACGCGGGCCGTTGTCGTTTCTGCTGCTTCTTGCTGCTTTTTGCCGCTTTTGGCTGCGCGCCTCAGGCCGCGCGCGGACGCAGCGGCAGCACGTTGGCCGCGCGGCGCATCAGCACGCGCGTGTCCTTCCAGCCGGCATCGGCCAGCGGCGAGCCCCACACCAGTTCATGCAGGCGCGCCAGCGCGAACGGGTTGCCCAGCAGCAGATGTTTCTGCGCCGGGGTCAGCGCGCGCGGCCCATGGGTCAGCGCATGAACGACCAGCCCCTCGTGGCGCATCCGTGCCGAATCCGGCTGGATGGTGCGCGGCGTGGCGGTCGCGCACATCAGTGCGTTGGTGACCGGGTCGACCACGGCATCGACAAAGTCCGGCGTTTCCGCGGCATTTTCAACATGCTGCTGGGTCTCGACGATCTCGCGCGGGACCAGCGTCTCCTCGGGGATCATGAATAGCCCCGCATTGCGCGAGGCACGTCCGAACGACACCCGCGACAGCATCACCGACAACGGGATCGACAGTGCCAGCGAGCCGACGATCGGCAGCAGCCACAGCACGTAGGACGGGTTCAGCCAGTACACCAGGCCACCCCATGCCAGCCCCAGCGCGGTATGCCAGCCATGGCGGCGGAAGGCCTCGCCCCAGGACGTCTCCGCGTCTTCACGCGGCGGCGACTTCCACGAGATACCCCATCCGCTGTACGCGGCGATCACGAACTTGGTATGGAACAGCATGCGCGTGGGCGCCAGCAGCGCGGACAGCAGCACCTCGATCAGCATGCTGGCGAACAGCTGCACCGCGCCGCCGTAGCGCCGCGCCTGCTTCATCAGCAGCACCACGCTGGCCAGCTTGGGCAGGAACAGCAGCGTCGCGGTGGCGGAGAACAGCGCCAGCGCCTTTTCGGGATGCCACTCGGGCCAGGTCGGGAACAACTGGTACTGCTGCGTGAAGTACTCCGGCGGCACCAGCGCGTGCTTGGCCAGCATCGCGGTGGACAGCAGCAGGAACAGCAGCCACAGCGGCGCCGACAGGTAGGCCATGATGCCGGTCAGGAACACCGCGCGGTGCACCACGTGGAAGCCCTGCTTGAGCCACAGTCGGAAGTTCATCAGGTTGCCCTGGCACCAGCGGCGGTCGCGCTTGACCTCGTCCAGCAGGTTCGGCGGCAGTTCTTCGTACGAGCCTTCCAGGTCGTAGGCGATCCACACGCCCCACCCCGCACGGCGCATCAGCGCGGCTTCGACGAAGTCGTGCGACAGGATCTCGCCCGAGAGCGGGCCACGGCCCGGCAGCGGCGCCAGCGCGCAATGCTCGATGAACGGCTTGACGCGGATGATGGCGTTGTGGCCCCAGTAGTGCGATTCACCGAGCTGCCAGTAGTGCAGCCCCGCGGTAAACAGCGGCCCGTACACGCGCGTGGCGAACTGCTGCACGCGCGCATAGAGCGTTTCGCGGCCCACCGCCAGCGGCGCGGTCTGGATGATGCCGGCGCCGGGGTTGGCTTCCATCAGCCGCACCAGCGTGGCCAGGCAGTCGCCGTTCATCACGCTGTCCGCATCGAGCACCACCATGTAGCGGTACTTGCTGCCCCAGCGGCGGCAGAAGTCGGCCACGTTGCCGGTCTTGCGCTTCACGCGGTGGCGGCGCCAGCGGTAGAAGATGCGGCCGAAGCCGCCGACGGCGCGGCAAAGCTCCATCCAGGCATCGTGCTCGGCGGTGCGCAGGTCGGGGTTGCCGCTGTCCGACAGCACGATGAAATCGAAGTTGGCCAGGTGGCTGGTGCGCGCCATCGATTCATAGGTGGCGCGCAAGCCCGCGAACACGCGGGTCACGTCCTCATTGCAGATCGGCATGATGACCGCGGTGCGCGCCTCCGGCGCGAGCGGCCCGTCAGGCGCGGCCGAGCGCGAGATCAGGTGGCGGTCGCCGCCCTTGGCCAGCACCAGGAAGCCCATCATGGCCGTCCAGAAACCGGCCGACACCCACGAGAACAGGACGGCGAACAGCCCCAGGATCGCGATCTCGAGCGGGTCGGCGCCGTGGTACGGCAGCACGCTGGTCATGAAGTACGTGGCCAGCACGGTCTGGATCACGACCAGGCCCAGCAGGAACCAGCGGCGGTGCGAGCCCGCCGGGTGCCACTTGCCTTCGGCATCGGGGCCGTCGTGCAGGGTGTCCCAGGTCTCGGGCACCGGCGGGCGGCCCAGCATGCGGCGCCAGGTATTGCGCAGCCAGCCGGTGACGATATGCGGCGGCCACTGGCGCGGCACCATCGAGCTGCGCTCGGGCTCGGGGCCGGTGTCGACCTTGACGGTGCCGTCTTCGCGCCGCTGCAGCAGCGATTCGCCGCCTACCTGCGGATTGCCGTATGCCATCGCGAAACGGCGGCCGACGGAGGCGTAGGCGCTGCCGCCCTGCGCGGCCGGCGCGTCCTTGGCGGCGAGGCGCGACTGCAGGCGCGCGATCGCGTCCTGCGCGTCGCGGCCGTCCGGAGTGACGGATATCACGGGGGCACCGGATGCCACGGGTGTGAGGGGTGCAGCAGGCGTGGCCGCGGCGCTCGGGCCGTCTGCCAGCAGTTCGCTGCGCACTTCAGGCGATACGGGCAGGCGGTCGACATAGCGCTCGCATGCCGCCGCCTGGGCCGGTCGCTGCTTTAGCCGGGGGGTAAGATGTAGCTCCACGTCTCGGATAGGGTTGTATTGCCGTTGCGAAGATAGCCGCGCAACTCTACCGGCTTGGTTTCGTCCTTGCGGCGCATCACCATGGTCATGCGCCAGCCGCCGGTCGCCTCATTGCGTTGTACCGACGTCTTCAATAGTTCACCGTTGGCATCGGCCGAAACCACCGGGTCGATGCGAACGTCAGCCGGCAGCCTGCGGAAGGACGGGCCTTCGAAGTCCACCACCAGCGAAAAGCTCATGTCCTCCTTGTTGCGGGTCTGGCCCTGGCCCAGGCGGGTTTGGGTCACCCACGACAGCGGCGGCTGTTGTTCGCCGTCCTTCTGCCACAGCAGCCGGTATTCGTAGTCGAAGGGTTGCTTCGGCTTGGGCGGGTTGTCCGGCACCCAGTAAGCGACGATGTTGTCGTTGGTCTCGTCCGGCGTCGGGATCAGCACCAGCTCCACACGGCCCGAGCCCCAGTTGCCGCGCGGCTGCACCCAGCCGCTGGGCCGGCGCTCGTACCACGCGCCGAGTTCCTGGTAATTGCTGAAGCTGCGGTCGCGCTGCATCAGCCCGAAGCCCTGAGGGTTGGTCGCCGCGAAGGATGTGACCAGCAGCCGCTTGGGGTTGACCAGCGGGCGCCACACCCATTCGCCCGTGCCCAGGTGGATCGACAGGCCATCCGAGTCATGCACCTCGGGCCGGAAATCCTGCGCCGGCGACGGCTGGTTCTCGCCATACAGGTACATGCTGGTCAGCGGCGCCAGGCCCAGCTTGGTCACGTTCTCGCGCAGGAACAGGCGCGACTTGACCTCCATCGCGGTCTCCTCGCCGGGCTTGATGGTGAAGCGGTACGCGCCGCTCATGCGGCGCGAATCCATCAGCGCGTAGATCGTGATCTCCTTGGTGTTGGCCGCGGGGCGTTCGATCCAGTATTCGACGAAGCGCGGGAACTCCTCGCCCGAATTGAGCGCGGTGTCCACCGCCAGGCCACGCGCAGACAGCCCATACCACTGGTCCTTGCCGAGCGCGCGGAAATAGCTCGCGCCGAGGAACGACGCCAGCTCGTCCTTGCGCTTGCCGTTGAGCGGATAGAGGATGCGGAAGCCTGCGAAGCCCAGCGTCTTGAGCTTGGCGGCATCGACCTTGTGCGGGCCGTAGTTGAACGCAGAGGGGTCGAAGCGGAACTCGCGCACGCTGTTGCCCACCACTTCATGGATACGCACGGGCTGGTCGAACACCATGCCCTCGTGGAAGAACGACAGCTCGAACGGCGAGCGCGTGCCGCGCCAGGCGAAACGTTCGGGCTTGTATTCGATTTCGCGGTAGCGTTCGTAGGACAGCTCGCGCAACTCGCGCGGCAGGTTTTGCGGCGGCGCCTTGTATGGCGATGCCGCCAGCTGGCGCGCGCGCGCCGCCACGGTGTCGAAGTCGAACGCATGCGCGGCCATGGCACACAGCGCCAGCGCGCCGCCGCCAAGCCATGCCGCAATCCGCAAGCCTGCGCGCTGCGCGCGGCGGCGAGCGCCCGGGCCGGCGGTGAGCGCGCGGGCGGGCGGAAATAGCGTTGCGGACAAGTGTGGCGTGGCGGTCGGTGACATGTATGCCAGGGTGAGCGGTTGAATCGGGATGACCGGCATCGGCGGTCGGAACGAAGGACGGCACAGCAAGAGACGGGCCCGGCGCGAAGTGGCGTGGCCCGGAGACGAAGCGATCGGCCCGTGAGGCAGTGTGTCCGGTTTGTTGCGATGCGCAATAAACCATAACAATTCGAGACGCCAAAGTCACGTTTCGATCACGCAAGGTTTGAAACAAAATGTTCGCCAGGTTGCCCGGAAGCCGCTCCAGGCAAGGCTTTGCGGGCGCCGGGGTCACACGGCCACCCACCCCGGCGTAGACAATGCTTGCCGGCCCATCGGTATCCGCTGGATATCCGGGTCCGCCGGCCGGCGGACCCTTTAATACAGTGTTACTTCTTGGCCCCTTCCGAATACGTATCGAACTTGCCACTCCTGGCGCCGTCGGAGTACGTATCAAACTTGCCGCTCTTCATGCCGCCCTGGCTGTAGGAGTCAAAGGACTTCTGCGCGCCGTCCTGGATCGGCTCCAGTTGATCAGGTCGCGCGCCCGGGTTCAGCGAGGTCACGTTGTCACTTTTTGCGCCATCAGAGTATGGGCTGAATTTGTCCTGCTTGGCTCCGTCGGTGTAGGGATTGAACTTGTCGGTCTTGCCCGCGGTCTGGGCGTGCAGCGTGCCGAAGGCGCAGGCAAGCGCCAGGCCGATGGTGAGATAGCGCAGCTTCATGGGATCTCCTCTCGCAGGGATAGCGCTTGCCATGGCTATATAGGTAGGGGCGCAGCGGCAGCAGTTGCGGCGCGTGAGGGGCGGCAAGCGTCGGGGCAACAATCAACGCTAGGTCAGGGCCTTGCATGTGTCAACCGCGCGACGCGGCATGCGCGCTCGCCGCCGCAGCGTTGCCCGCCGTGGCTGCCGTCGTCGGCAGCATTGCGCTTACAATGCCACCCGAACGCCACCACGAAGCCATAGAGGAATCGTCATGCTGCCACGGCCCACACAACGTACCGCACGCCCTGCCCTGCGTGCCGCCATCGCCGGCGCGCTGGGCGCCACCCTGCTGCTCGCCATGGCCGCGCCCGCGCAGGCGTACTTCGACAACTACCTGAGCGGCACCATCATCGGCACGATGAACGAAAAGGAAGGCACGTCGTTTGCCAAGTCGGTGCGCAAGGCGCTGAACGATACCGCCGACGGCCAGGCCGTCGAGTGGACCTATCCGGCCGCGGGCCGGCGCCAGCAGATCGACGGCACCATCACGCCCATCGAAAGCAAGACCGACAAGGGCCAGCCCTGCCGGCGCGTGAAGTCCGACCTCAAGCGCGGCAGCGCCGAGGAACACTGGAACGGCTGGTTCTGCAAGCAGCCCAGCGGGCAATGGAAGTCACGGCACGTCGGTGACTGAGCCGCGCTGATCCGGTGTGTCGCGGCGCATGGCTCATGCCGGCTGCGACGGTGACCGGTGCGGATGCGCCGCCGGATCGATGTCCGACGCGCCCGGCGGCTCGTACCACTTGGCCTCCGGCACATAGACCGTCTGTTCCGGCTGCGCCATGAAATGCGGCGACATGATCTGCACGCCGTGCGCATTGAACTGGTCCTGGATCGCCGCATGCAGCGCCGACAGCGCGAAGAAGCGGTTACGCGGTTGGTCCAGCGCGGCGAACAGTTCGTACTCGACGTGAAAGTCCGACAGCCCGCGCTGCAGTACATACGGCGTGGGCGACGGCGCCACGTGCGTGGCCTCGGCGGCGGCCGCGAGCAGCATGGCATGGACCTGCCGCCACGGCGTGTCATAGCCGATGGTGACCGAGGTCGAGATCATCGCCGCCTGCCAGCCCTCGTGCGCATGCGGGTCGCGCACGCTGCCGTGGCGTGTGTAGTTGTGGATGGCGCTGCCGACCACCACCGCATAGGGCAGGGTCACTTCTTCATTGCGCAGGTTGATGACTTTCACCGACAACGCATCGAGCGAAGCCACGGTGCCGACGGTCTCGCCGATGCTCACCATGTCGCCGCGCCGCAGCGCGCGCGAGTAAACCACCACCATGCCGCTCAACAGCTGGTTGACCACATTGGCCGATCCCAGCGTCACCATAAAGCCGAGCAGCACCGACAGCCCCTTGAACACATCGCTCTCCGAGCCGGGGATATACGGGTAGGCAAAGGTAAAGCCCAGCGCCCAGATCACCACGGCCGCCACCCGTCGCGTCGCACCTGTGGTTTCGGGGTGCATGCCGGGCACGGTGATCTGGCCCTTCTGCACGGCCTTGAAGATATTCGACACCGGCCGCTGCACCGCGCGCGTGATCAGCAGGATAACCACCACCGTGACCAGGCCCGGCACCGCCGCCACCATCGACAGGGCGATGCGCGACAGCAGCCCGACGATAAACGCGCCCATGCGGTCGCCCATCGGCTGCGTCAGCAGGAACTGCTCCAGCGCGAAGTCCAGCCAGACAAAGGCGAGCGCCAGCACCAGGCCGATGGTCAGGATCTGCACGATGCGGGCGATCAAATGGTAGAGCGCGCCGGTCCAGTCAAACTCCCCGCCGGTGCGCTGTTCCAGGTGCCGCTGCAGGGCCGCCTGCACCCGGGTACGCAGCGCGATGCCCGCACGCCCCACGCCCCACGCTAGTGCGACGAGCACCGCCAGCCCCAGCGCGCTCAGCGCGGCGCCGCGCAAGAGGTTGGGCCAGTGCAGGTGCGCGCGCCGCGCCTCGACGGCCTGGCGCAGCCCGGCCGCGGCACGCGTGGCGGCGGCTTCCAGCATGAGGTTGTCTTCCGGGGACAGGTCCTGCGCGGTGAGCACGAACAGCAGCCGGTCGCCCTGCCGGAACGCGATCATCGGGGCATCGCCCAAGGTGCCGCTGACCTGGCCGGACGGCAGCGCAAGTTCGGCTTTGGAGAGTTCGTCGAACGCCTGCTGCGCCCGCGCCACGCGCGCGGCCGGGTTGGCGCCCGCGACGTTGGCCCGCAGTGTGGCGACCAGCCGGTCCATCAGCCGCAACTCGGCCGCGTCGCCGGTGTGTACGACAATCGCCGCCGGCGCTGCGCCAGGCACTGAGGCTGGCGCCGCCGCCACGCTGGCATGCGTCCAGCCCATGCAAACCAGCCAGGCCAGTCCGGCCACCCAGGCTGCCGCCGTCCGCTGCCACCGCCGCCATGCTGCAAGCGCTGCCATAAACGCTCCCGTCCGAGTTCGCCTTGCCAGCGCGACGGCCACACGCCATGCCTGGCACGATGCCCGCAAGCATAGTGTGGGCAGGCGCACGCGCAAAGCCGGCGCGGCAGGGGCGCTGCGTGCGGCAGACGAAAAAAAAGGAGGCCGAAGCCTCCGTTCTGATCCGCCTGACACGCCCTGCCTTTCCCCCCGGACGGCACGCATTGCGTGCCACAAGGCTGTCATCCGCGCAGCGGTGCCAGGACCGGCCGGCCCGGCCCGCCATCGATGCGTGGCGGCATGGCGGCGGGGCGCCGCTTGCGTCCCCGCTTGCCGGGGAGCCGTGCGCCCGCCGCCAGTGTGGCAGCGGCGCTCAGGCGCCTTTCTTCGCCATCGGGTCCTTGGTGGTGGGTGCGTGGCTCTTCTTTTTCTTGGCGCTGGTCTTCTTGGCCTTGGCCTTGCCGCTGTCGGCCTTGGCCGGCGCAGCCTTGGTCGCCGCCGGGGCTGCCGGCGTGGCGGGCGTGGCGGGCGTTGCGGGGGTTGCCGGCGTCTGCGCCATCGCGCCCGCGCCAAACATTGCCATCGACAGCATGACGATCCACTTCTTCATTTCGGTCTCCTCGTGAGCCCCTGCGTGTGGGAATGCCTGCAATGACCGGGGCGCCCTGGTCTGCGCCCTGTCATCAGCATCAACGAGGATGGTTTGTACGCGGTTGACCGGGACAAACCCTGAGACGATGTGCTTGTGTGCCGTGAATCGCTGCCCGGCTCAGCGGCTCAGCGGCACAGCCGCCGCAGCAGCTCGCCGGCGATGGTGCCCGGCCCGGGCGGCTGGAAGGTACCGTACTGCGGCGCGCGGATCGTATAGAGCGAGTCGCCGCGGGCAAAGCGCTTGCTGTACAGCGTCTGCTCGACCACCGCGAACATCGAGTTGGCGCAGTTCAGCACCATGCGCTTGAGCGACGAGCGGATCGGCTCGCCGCTGGCGGTGCGGATCACGCCCGACGGGGAATTGCGCATCACCACCACGCCCACCTCCGTGCCCTGGCGGCGCACGGCGGACTGGTCGAAATAGGAGATCACGCCGTTGGCACCCATCAGCGGAATCCAGCGCTGCGGGTCAGGCGCGCCGGGATCGGGCGCCACCACCAGGCGGCAGCCTTCCCTGGGGGTGGAGCGGAACACGGTGCCGGCGCCAGGCACCTGGCACTCGTACAGCCCGGCGGCAGCGGCCGGGCGGGAGGCGGCGCTGCCTTCGGCATGCGCCAGCGGTGCAGCCAGCCCGAGCACGCAGCCAGCGAGCGTGGCTGCGTACCCAAAAACGCGGAACGTCATGGAATTGCCCTCGTATTGACGGGAAAAGCGATCCGCATTGTCGCACACGGGTGCCGCATTCCGACACATCCCGATACGTTTTCAGACCGGAACGCGCGGCGGACACACCATCATCAGCCGTGCAACTGCCGCCAGGCCACCAGGTCCTCGATGGTCAGCACCGGCAGCCGGTACATCTCGGCGAAGGCCAGCGCCTCGGGCCGGCGCGCCATGGTGCCGTCCGGGTTCATCAGCTCGCACAGCACCGCGGCCGGCGACAGGCCCGCCATGCGCGCCAGGTCGACCGAACCCTCGGTATGGCCGCGGCGCTCCAGCACGCCGCGCTCGCGTGCCACCAGCGGGAACACGTGGCCAGGGCTGACCACTGCGTCGGTGCCCGCGTCTTCGGCAATGGCGGCGCGAATGGTGGTGATGCGGTCGGCGGCGCTGACGCCGGTGCTGACGCCCTCGCGCGCCTCGATCGAGACCGTGAAGGCCGTGCCATACTGGCTGCGGTTATGCTCGACCATGGGCCGCAGGCCCAGCTGGCGCACCTTGTCCGGGGTCAGGCACAGGCACACGATGCCGCTGCATTCGCGGATCATCATCGCCATGTTGGCGGGGGTGAGGCGCTCGGCGGCGAGGATCAGGTCAGCCTCGTTCTCGCGGTCGTCATCGTCGAGCAGCACGACGGGACGGCCTTCGCGCATTGCGTCGAGCGCCTGCGCGATGCGCTCGGCAAGCGCCCGCGTATCGGTATCGGCGGCAAAGGCCGCGGACACATCGGGATCGACAACTTCAGTGGAATGGCCAGGCATTGAAACGCTCCTTGTTCAGCATCATTTGGGCGTTCCAGGGGAAGGGTCGACAGAGTTGCCACGCTGCGCACGGCACGTGCGCAGACAGCCCCGCCCTGCGCGCGCGGCGCAAGGCAACGGCAAGGCCGCGGGCCAGGGCAAAAGCGCCAGGCCACGCGGGCAAGCTCCGCCCATCTTCTTTCATCCGGACTATGACCGTCGGCCCTGGCCTCTCACCAGGTCTGCTGACCTCGCACGGGAGTGCGAGCGCTCGCGGGCTCGCCGGGCACGCATTGCGCACCGCGGCATACCGCCGGTGGGGACTTTCACCCCGCCCTGAAGACGTAACGTGCCGGTGCGGCCCTGCGGCCGGCACCGGCCCGCGAATGTTAGCACGATTGTATTTTTTTATTTGCTCTCCGCAGCACCCCCTCTGCGCTGCAATGCGCGTCCCCGTGTACTACAAATAAGTCAAGGCGGCCGAGCATGTCCATCCGGCGCCCATGGTGGCAGGCCAGCCCATGCCACGCCTGACAACCACGCAGCATCGTTTCTCCGTGCTTCCCATGCTCCGACAAGATCAAGAAGCCAGGCCAGACCGCCATGCGAGTTGTTCCTCCTATGACCCCACGCCATCCCCGCGTGCGCATCCCGGATGGCTGCCGCGACGCCGGGCGCGCCACGCGGCCCTCGCGGCGCTGGTAGCCCTGCCCTTGTGCCTGGGCACTGCTGCCCGCGCCGCGCCGGCCGTGCAGCTGAATTACGGTTTCGACAATGACCATGATGTACAGAAGGCCGAGGTCGCCCTGCTGTGGGATTCAGGCTGGGCCTGGGGCAATCCGCAGGGCTGGCAGGTTGACCTGCAATGGGAAGTCAATGTCGCGCGCTGGTTCAGCAACAGCGACCACAACCCGCATGACCTGTGGGAGTTCGGCGCCTCGCCGGTAGTGCGCATCGCGTGGTGGCGCCACGACTGGGTGCCATTCCTGGAACTGTCGGTCGGGCCGCGCCTGCTGACCGGCACGCGCACCTCGGACGACCACGTCATCTCCACGGCCTTCCAGTTCTCGGAATATGCCGGCGTCGGCGTGACGGTCGGCAAGGACCGCCGCTTTACCGCGGGCTACCGCTACCAGCACCTGTCCAATGCCGGGATCAAGGAGCCCAATCCCGGCACCACCTTCCACGTCATCTACCTGCGCTACCGCTTCTGACGGCGGGACGGTCCGCCTCGGCCAACGTTTCAAACAGGGCGCGCGTGCCGTCGTCCGCCGGAAAGAAGCATTCGATGCGCAGTTCCTGCAGCGTGATGTCCTGCGGAATGCCGAGCGTGGTCAGCGTCGAGAACAGCGACGCGCGGAACGCGCCGGCGTGCAGCACCACCGGCAGCACCGGCGGCGGCGGGCCCTCGGCGCCGTCGTCTTCGGGCAGCAGCACACCGCCCGGGCCCACCATGTCGGGATGCCAGGCGGCGATGCGCCGGAAGATCTCGCGCGCGGTCTGGTCGTGGGCCTGCACCTGCAACTCCTGCCAGACGCGCCGCAACAGGTAGCGGCCGACCTGGCGGGAATTCTCGATCACCGGCCACAGGCCCTCGGGATCGAACACGGTCAGCATCAGGTTGATGCGCCGCCGCCCGGCGCTTTCCTCGTCCGACAGCGACGCCGGCGCGCGGCCGTCGAGCAGCGTATCGAGCATGCGCCGGTAGGCCCCGTTGGCGTCCACCAGGTTCCAGAACCGGTCCAGCACCACGGCCGGGTACGGCTCCTGCTTGGACAGGATCAGCGCGATCGCCTGCTGCACCATCTGCAGCGGCGGCGAGGCCAGCGCGTGTTCGCTGTAGGCCGGGGCAAAGCCGCTGGCCAGCAGCAGCCGGTTGCGCTGGCGCAGCGGCACGCCGAGCCGGTCGGCCAGCGCCAGCACCATTTCGCGGCTGGGACGGGCGCGGCCGGATTCCAGGAAGGAGATGTGGCGCTGCGACACCCCGGCGGCCAGCGACAGCGCCAGCTGGCTGTAGCCGCGCTTGCCGCGCCAGTAGCGCAGCAGGCCGGGGAAGTCGAGGGCGGCTTCGGAAGCGGGGGTCAGCGTTTCCATGGCTGCATTACAGCATGCGCCGGGGCGAATGACCATTACCTCGCAGGTAATGCCTCCGATTCAGCCACCGCATGCGGATTGCCCGGCCGCGCCGCGCGCACTGCCTCGATCAGCAGGCGCATGGCCGGCGTGGCGGCACGGCGCCGGCGCACCACGATCCCATAGGGCACCAGCCGCCCGCGCATCGGCACCGGCAGCACCGCCAGCGCGCCGAGCGAACCGAAGTAGTCCGCGATGGCACCCGGCACGACGGCAATGCGGTCGCTGTCCGCCAGCAGCGGCAGCGTGCCCATGATCGACGAGGTCTCGATGATGTCCTCCGGCAGCGGCACGCGGTTGTCGCGGAAGGTCTGGTCGATGATCTGCCACATCGGCACGGCCGCTGGCGGGACGATCCAGGGATAGCCAGCCAGGGAAGCCAGCTTGACGCTGCGCTTGCCTGCCTGCGGATGGCCGGCACGCGCCACGATGGCCAGCGACTCCTCGAACAGTGGCTCGAAGTCGAGATCGTCGGCCACCGTACCCTCGGGGATGCGTCCGATCACCACGTCCAGCGCATCCTGCCGCAGCGCCTGTACCAGCACGTCGCTGGTATCGACCTGCATCACGATATGCAAATGCGGATAGCGCGCCTTGAGCGCGTTGATGACGCCGGACAGCACCGAAGGCACCGGGGCCAGGATCGAGCCGAGCCGCACCTTGCCCACCTCGCCCGCGGCAATGGCGGCAAATTCATCATGCAGGGCATCCAGGTCGGCCAGCACCACGCGCGCATAGCGGATCAGCGCCTCGCCGAATACCGTCGGCTCGATGCCGCGCGCATGGCGCGTGAACAGCAGCGTGCCGACCACGCTCTCGAGCTCGTGCAATGCCTTGGTGACGGCTGGCTGGGACAGTGCCATCTGTGCGGCGGCACGCCGCAGCGAGCGGTGCTCGGCCAGGGCCAGGGCCAGGCGCAGATGCCGCATATGCAGGCGTTTGCGCAGGGTGGCGGCGCTGGAGAGGGTGGCGGGGAGGTCTGGCATGGTGGCCGGGGCTTCGGCGAAGATTGGGACTTATAGCATGCTTGTGATTGCGGCAGTTTTGCTCCCCTCCCGCTTGCGACGCTTGCGGGGTAGGGGCCGGGGGAGAGTGGAGGGGGGTCAAAGGCTGAAGGCGGTGGGTTAACACCATTGGCTTCGCTTGATGTGGTTCCTTGCTAGCCCACCCCTCTCCCCGGCCCTTCCCCCTGAGGCCCTGAGGGGAGAGGGAGAACACCTTCCTTGGGCCAGCTCGGGCGGCTTTGGAGCACTTGAACCAATCTTCCCTTTCTAGTGCGTGGGGGAGAGCACGTTTGCCTATGCAAGTTCGGGGGGATTTGGAACACTGATCCGATAGAACCTCGCCGCATTCCCAGCCAGCACACGCTGCCTGGCCACGGCATCCGGCAGCGCCTCGCACACCGTGCCGAGGATCGTGCCGAAGTCCGCGCTCAGGCCCGAGACCGGCAGGTTGCTGCCGAACATCGCCCGCTCATGTCCGAAGATCGCCAGCACCTCGCGCACGATGCGGCGGTTGCCTTGCGCATCCCAGCGCCCGCCGGCCAGCCCGAACTCCGAGAGCTTGACCGACACATTGGCACAGGCAGCCAGCGCCTGCATGCCAGCGCGCCAGCAAGTCAGGCCCTCCTCCGAACGATCCAGTGGCAGGCCCGCGTGATTGAGCGCGATGGGCACGCCCGGCAAGGCGGCCGCCACCTTGGCCGCCTCGCGCAAATGCCAGAACGGTACCCGCAAGTCCCACGACAGGCCATGGCGTTCCAGCCGCGCCAGGTCATCCAGCCAGTCCTGGTCCTGCATCGACCCGGAGCGCCCGGCCACCGACTCGCCCGGCGCCGCCGCTGTCAGCGGTTTGCATCGAATCCCCCTGACCCGCGCGAAGCGCGCCTGGCGCGCCAGCAGTTCGGCGCACCCGGGAGTCCCGAACGGCGCGTAGGCCACCACCGCTGCAGCCATGCCGGGGCGCCAGGCCTGGCGGTGCAGCCACGCGGTCTCGTCGACGGCTTCGCGGCGGTCGCGTTCGGCCTCTACATGCACGGTGGCCAGTACGGTGACGGCGCTGGTGTCATGCGCGTACTGCGCCTCCAGGTAATCGCTGCGCAGGGCCTGGTAATCGCCGAGAAAGAAAGCCTGCGGCCGGTATTCCTCCTGCAGCCAGGGATAGCGGCCGTGCCCGAGTTGCCACAGGTGGTGGTGGGCGTCGACGATGGCCAGCCCTGGGGGCAGCGCGCCGTTTGCTCCCCGGTTCATCGGCACCGCCCCGGCAAGGTTGCGGCCAGGGCACTGGCCAGCACCAGCGCGGCGACCAGCAGGTAGACACCGGCGCCAGCGCCGACGCGCTCGATCAGCACGCCCGCCGCATAGGGACCGCAGAATCCGCCCAGGTTGCCCAGCGCATTGATCACGCCCCGCGCCACACCCGCGTGCTCGGCGGCCAGCAGCCGCGGTGGCAGGGTCCAGAACACCCCCGCGGCGGACTGCAGGAAGAAGCCGCTGCCGACCAGCAGGCCATAGGACAGCCAGGTATTGTCGTGCCACCACACCGAACCGGCCAGGCAGGCGGCGAAACCCAGCAGCGGCCAGACCACGAAGGCCTTGCGCCGGCCGGTGCGGTCGGACAGCGAGGAGATCGCGAGGATGCCGGCCATGGTGCCCAGATACGGCAGCACGGCCAGCATGCCGACCTGCCCCATGCCGCCTCCGGTCAGGCCCTTCAGGATGGTGGGCAGCCACAGCGTGTAGCCGTAGATCCCCATCTGGTAGAGAAAATTGACGGCGATCAGCCGCCAGATCACGTCCTGCGACAGGATGTGCGCCAACACCGCCCGCGTGCCGCCCGCGCCCTGCCCCACGTCCGCGCCAGCGGCGGCTGCCTGTTGCTCTTCCTCGCGCAGGCGGGCCAGCAGATAAGCCTTCTCTTCGGCTGAAATCCAGCGCGCCTGCTCCGGCCGGTCACAGGCCAGTTTCCACCACACCCCGAGGCAGGCCAGCGAAATCAGGCCTTCCACGATAAACAGCCAGCGCCAGTCGAGCGCCGCGATCACCAGGCCCGACAGCGGCGCGGTGATGATGCCGGCGATCGGCACGAACAGAATCACCAGGGCGTTGGCGCGTCCGCGTTCGTGGTCGGGAAACCAGTTGCCGACCATGGTCAGCACCACCGGCAGCATGCCGCCCTCGGCCACGCCCAGTGTAAAGCGCAGAATCAGCAGTTCAGCCTCGTTGCGCACCAGTCCGGTCAGCACGGAAATGGCGGCCCAGGCCAGCATCGACCAGGCGATGAAATTGCGACCGCTGCCGCGCACGGCGAGCTTGCCGCCGGGAATCTGCAGGAAGAGATAGCCGACAAAGAAAATGCCGCCGGCCAAGCCGGCCATGCTGGCGCCGATCCCGAGCGCATCGCCCATCCCGCCCGGCATCGCGAAGGCGATATTGACGCGATCCATGTACGAGACGATGCAGACCATCAGGATCGGCGGGATGATGCGCCACCAGCGCTGGGCGGGAATGCCGGCGGCACCGGTGACGGGTGTCGCATCGATGGCGACGGACGTGCCGGCGCCGGCTTGGTCCAAGCCTTTCATAGTCTGTCTCCGTACTGATTTCTGGGTATCGGCCGCCGGCATCTGCGCTGCCTTCGCGGCCTTGTCGGTTGAAACGACTGGGTGCTACCGCGGTGGCAAAGCCAGGATGGCAAGGCCGTCCGGTTCCTTGCCGGTGGTGAAGGCATGGCGCAGGGTCAGGCCAGGCAGGTCAAGCTGGCCGACGGTGTGGTCGTTGAGCGCGACATAGGCGCGGCTCGGGTCAGCCGGGTGGAAGGCGAGCGCGATCGGCTTCGCGCCGGTATCGACCCGACCGGTTTCGGCGAGCGTGTCGGGGTCGAAAATGCGGATGCTGCGCTCGCCGTAGTTGAGCACGAACAGGCGGTCGTCCGGCGACCAGTAGATGCGGGTGGGGTCCTCGCCGGTCGGCACCGTACGCACCGCTTCCATCGTGCGGGCGTCCAGCCGGGTGAGAGTGTGATCGTCACGGCTGGCGACGTAGAGCGCTGCTTCGTCACGGCTCAGGCAGCAGCCTTCGGGGCGCCTGCCGGCGTTGGCCGCGCGCGGTGCTCGGCTGGCATCGTAGGGGTGCACCAGCGTCACGGTATGCGACAGCAGGTTGGTCACGTAGGCCCGCTCGCCATCGGCCGACAACACGAACAGATGGCTTTTCACGCCGCCCGCCGGCACGGCACGGTCCGGCACCGTGCGCTCCAGCGGCGCCTCGAACACCAGCAGCATATTGTCGCGCTCGCTCAGCGCATAGACGCGCCCTTGCCGGTCGATCTGCAGGCCATGGATGCGGTGATAGGGTGAGCAATCGAGCCGCGCCCCGACCGCGCCGCGCAGCAGGTCGACCGCGATCACCGCGGCGCCGCCGTCACCGGCATGCGCGAAGGTCTGCACGCCATAGTGGCCGACGTAGCCGCACAGGCGCTCGCGGTCCACCACGAATTCATGGGGATAGTCCGGCAACTGCACGCTGAAGCGGCGCTCACCGCCCGCCAGTTCGTAAGTGCTGAAGCTGTGGCCGAATTTCTCCACCAGCACGGCCGTCCACCGGTTGTCCATTCTGTCTCCTTGTGATTCGCACGCCTGTGGGATCCAGGCTTTTCGTAAGGCGGCACAGGTGCTGCCACGGACAGAAGTTTGGCGCAGCCAACGATAACTATCTATTGAATATTAGGCATCGAGCGATCTCCAAAGGTTATCGCTCCGCCGACCGCGGCAGCCGCCGCCACCATCGCCAGCCAGCCCGGTGCCGAGTCGTCATGCGCGGATGGTATGCTTGGTGCTTTCAACTCACACGCAAAGGGCGCGCACCCTGATGGAAATTGCCATACTGCTGGCGCTGATTCTGCTCAACGGCCTGTTCGCCATGTCCGAGATCGCGCTGGTCACGGCCCGCAAGGCACGTCTGCAGCGCCAGATCGAGAACGGTGACCGCGGCGCCATTGCCGCGGTCCAGCTGGGCGAGGACCCCACGCGCTTCCTGTCTACGGTGCAGATCGGCATCACGTCGATCGGCGTGCTCAATGGCGTGGTCGGCGAATCCACGCTGGCGCAGCCGCTTGGCCTCTGGCTGCAAGGCTTCGGCCTGGCGCCAAGCACCTCCGGCTATGTGGCAACCGCCATCGTGGTGGCCGGCCTGACCTACTTTTCCATCGTGCTGGGTGAACTGGTGCCCAAGCGTCTGGGCCAGATGGCCCCTGAAACCATCGCGCGGCTGGTGGCACGCCCGATCGGCTGGCTGGCCGTCGCCTCCACCCCGTTCGTCAAGCTGCTGTCCAGCTCCACGCGGCTGGTGCTGCGGATGCTGGGCACCAAGGTCGACCGCGGCCCGGGCGTGACCGAGGAAGAAATCCATGCGCTGCTGGTCGAGGGCTCCGAGGCCGGCGTGATCGAGCAGCACGAGCACACCATGGTGCGCAACGTGTTCCGCCTGGACGACCGCCAGCTGGCATCCCTGATGGTGCCGCGCGGCGATGTCGTCTACCTGGACGTGGAAGCGCCGCTGGAAGAGAACCTGCGCCGCATCGAAGAATCGGACCATTCGCGCTTCCCGGTGGTGCGCGGCGGCATGCATGACATCATCGGGGTAGTCAGCGCGCGCCAGCTGCTGGCGCGCCGGCTGCGCGGCGAACAAGCCGACCTGCTGGCCGTGCTGACGCCGGCGGTGTTCGTACCGGAAAGCGTGACCGGCATGGAACTGCTGGAGAACTTCCGCGGCTCCGGCGGCCAGGTCGCCTTTGTCATCGACGAGTACGGCGAGGTGCTGGGTTTGGTCACGCTGCAGGACCTGATCGAGGCCATCACCGGTGAATTCAAGGCCGATGCCGCCGGCGAGGAATGGGCGGTGCAGCGCGAGGACGGCTCGTGGCTGCTGGACGGCCTGATCCCGATCCCGGAACTGAAAGACCGCATCGGCCTGCGCCAGGTGCCGGAAGAAGAAAAGGAACGCTACCACACGCTGTCCGGCATGCTGTTGCTGCTGCTCGGCCGCCTGCCCCAGACCGCCGACACGGTGCAATGGGGCGACTGGCGCTTCGAGATCGTCGACATGGACGGCAAGCGCATCGACAAGGTGCTGGCTGCGCGCCTGCCGCCGCAGGACGGGCCGGAGGAAGAAACCACGGGCTGAGCCGCGACGGCCATGTCCTGACGGGGTTACGCCCCGCTGCCGGCACCGCGCGGCAGAGTCAATCTCCGGTCATATCCGCTTGAAGCGGCTTTGATTTGCGTCAAAATGGAAGTTGCGGGCCGGTCACGTGCCCGCAACTTCCACTGCCCCGCCCCTTCCCTTGGCTTATGATCGGACCCTTGCGGCCGGCACGCGTCTGCGGCAGGCACGCGTCGCCAGTTGCCTGGACGGGGAATCCATGCCGCGCCAGCGGCTTGCAAGCAATACACAAACTGACAAAACGGGGAAACGCGGCCAGCGCTAGCGCCATCATCTGCTGTCCGCAATACCATCCATGCATCCAGACGCCGATGACATCGCCGCGCGCACGGCCGGGGGCGCGAATGTGCCGAATGGTCCGACCGGAGCGTCTGGCCCGGCCAGCTCGACGGCCCCTGCCAGCCTGGTCTCCGCGCTGGTGGCGCGCCGCACCCGTACCGGGCAGCCGGAGGCCATCCTGGCGCTCCGGCTGGACCGCTTTGCCAGCGCCTGCAAAACGCTTGGCGCGCAGCGCGCGGGCCGCCTGCAGGCCCTGGTGCAGGCCCGCATCGCCGGCCTGCTGCCGCCGGGCGCCGTCATGCACTGGGTGGCGGCGGCCGACCTGGGCGTGATCACGGCGCTGCCTGACGGCACCGTCGACCCCGCGCCGCTGGCCAGCCGTATTGCCAACGACCTGGCCCGGCCGTTCTCGCTGGATGGCTATGAACTCTTCATCTCCTGCAGCATCGGTGTGGCTGCCGATCATCCGGACATCCCGGCCGAGCGCAGCCTGCAGCAAGCCTTTGACGCCATGCTGCGGGTCGACCGCCAGGGCGGCGCCGGCCTGGCGCGCGCCGACAAGCCTGCCGCGCCGCCGGCCGCCCCGCTGCTGGCCGCCCTGCCCGCCGCGATCGAGCGAGGCGAACTGAGCCTGCAGTTGCAACCCCGCGCCGACCTTGCCGACGCCAGGATCAGCGGCTATACGGTGCGGCTGCGCTGGCACAACCCGGCGCTGGGGCGCGTGGCGCCGCAGGATTTCCTGCCTGCGGTGGAAGCGCTCGGGCTGGTCGGGCCGATCGGCAGCTGGCTGCTGGAGAGCGTGCTGCCGCTGGTGCGCGCCGCCGACGACATCGCCCCGCTGCAGTTCACGCTGCTGGCCTCCAGCGCCGAGCTGCACCGCCCGCAGATGGTGGACGCGCTGGCCCACATCCTGGACGCCGGCGGGATCGCGCCGCAAAGCCTGTGCATCGAGGTGCCGGCCGGCGCCGTGCCGGCGGACGCCGACATCCTCGCGCGCTTCACCGCATTGCGGCGCCGCGGTATGCAGCTGGCACTGGGCGACTTCGACGACAGCACTGGCTGCCGCCACGCCCTGGCGGCGCTGCAGCCGGACCGCGTCACGCTGGACGTGCGCCGCCTGGGCCATGCCGGCCAGCCCGGCGACAGCACCGACCGCCTGCGCGACGCCTGCCTGCTGGCGCGCCATGCCGGTGCAGCGGTCTGCGCCAAGGGCATCGAGAGCCGCCAGCAACTCGACGCCGTACGCGCCTGGGGCTGCCACAGCGTGCAGGGCTACCTGCTGGCGCAGCCGTTCCCGGCCACCTGGCTGCTGCAGACCCATGCGGCCATCCAGCAGCGCGCGCGCGAACTGCTGGGGAATGCCGACTAAAGCGCCGACTGAAGCGCCGACTGAAGCGCCGACTGAAGCGCCCGGGCACCGTTGCGTCCGTTGCACGATTTACAAATTGGCACATACCAGATATCAACGGCGCTCACGGCAGCGGTAAAATCTGCGCCAAACCCTCAATACAAGAATCCCTCGATTCTCAACATTCTCGAAAGGAGCCCGGCGTGAAGAAAGGTTGGATCTGGTGCGTTTTGTTTGCCACCCTGTTGGCTGGCTGCAACACGATGGCGGGGCTCGGCCAGGACATTCAGCGCGGTGGCCAGAAGCTCGAAAGCTCGGCGGACCGCCACAAGTAACCCGCCCGGACACAGTCTCGCCGACGCAGCCCGTACCGCGTCGATATGAAAACGGCACGCCATGGCGTGCCGTTTTCTTTTTCAGCCGGAGGCTGCCAGCGCTCAGCCCTGCTTGCGCAACGCCCGCGCCTGCTCGGCCAGCGTACGGATACGGCCCCAGTCGCCGCTGGCGACGGCATCCTTGGGCACCACCCACGAACCGCCCACGCACACCACGTTGGACAGCGCCAGGTAGGACGGTGCCAGCGCGATGTCGATGCCGCCGGTCGGGCAGAAGCGCAGTTGCGGCAGCGGACCGCCCAGCGACTTGAGCATCGGCACCCCGCCCGCGGCCTGCGCGGGGAAGAACTTGAGGAAGGTGAAGCCGGCTTCCAGCGCGGCCATCGCCTCGCTGGCGGTGGCAACGCCCGGCAGCAGCGAGATCCCAGCCCCTTGCGCGCCCGCTGCCAGCGCCGGCGTCAGGCCCGGCGAGACCGCGAACTGCGCCCCCGCGTCGCGCACGGCGTGCAGTTGCTCGACGTTCAGCACCGTGCCGGCGCCCACGCACGCCTGCGGCAGCGCGGCGGCCACGGCCTTGATGGCCTCCAGCGCTACCGGCGTACGCAGCGTGATTTCCAGCAGCGGCAGGCCGCCAGTGACCAGCGCCTCGCTTACGTGCAGCGCTTCGTCGACCGAGTGGAACTCCAGCACGGGAATCACCGGCACGTCGGCCAGGCGTTGGAGCAGCGGGGAAGTCTGGTTTTGCATGGTGGCTGTCTCGGGAGGAAAGGTTCAGGAAAAATTCAGGGGTTCAGGGATGCCGGCTCACGCGATCACCGACACCGACTGCGCCAGGCGCGCCAGCACGGTCTGCGCATCGGGGATCGGCGCCACCGCGCCGTAGCCGGTGGTGGACAGCGCCGCCGCCACGTTGGCATAGCGCGCCGCCTCGAAAGGATCGGCACCCGCGGACAGGCGCGCGATAAAGCTGCCGCCGAAGCAGTCGCCCGCGCCGGTGGCATCGACCGGCTTGACCGGGTACGGCGGCACCAGCGCGCGCGATTCCGGCGTGGCGACATAAGAGCCCTCTTCGCCCAGCTTCAGCGCCACCAGTCCGATGCCGCAGCCAAGCAGGTAGTCCGCGATGGCATCGCGGTCGTCCAGCCCGGTCAGCACCGTAATGTCGTCCCAGCTCGGCAGGCACACGTCGGTGAACGCGAAGGCCTCGCGCATGATGCCGCGCGCGCGGACCAGCGACCAGAGACGCAGCCGCAGGTTGGTGTCGAGCGAGACCTTGACCCCGGCCTTGCGCGCATGCTCCATCGCCGCCAGGCCGGCATCGCAGGCGCTGGTGCTGATCGCCAGGCTGATGCCGGACAGATGCAGGTAGCGTGCCGCGGCAATGGCGCCCAGCGGCAACTGCTCATGCTGGTAGCGGCTCGCGGCCGAGCCTTCGCGCAGGTAGTCGAAGCGGTGGCCGTGGTTGTCGTGCGTGACAAAGTAGACGCCGGTCGGCGCGCTCGGGTCGATGTACACGTTGCGTGTATCGACCCGCTCCTGCGTCCACAGTGCGCGCAGCCGCTCACCGAAGGTATCGGCGCCCACCGCGCAGATATAGCCGGTGCTGGCGCCCTGGCGCGCGGCCGCGATGCAGAAATTGGAAGTGTCGCCACCAAAGCCCTGCAGGTAGCGCGACGGATCGTCAGGCAGCTGGTTGAACTCCACCAGCGGCTCGCCGTAGGCCAGGATATCGATGCTCATGGGGCTGCCCACCTCAGAAGAAGGTTTGCACGATGTCGATCACGCGCAGGTCGCGGTCCAGCACCGGGATATGGCGCCACTTGTCGAAGGTCAGGCACGGGTGCGAGATATCGAAGGCGATCATGTCGCCGACCTGCACGTTGTCGCCCGGCTGGATCTTCAGGTACGCGTGCTGGTCCATCATGCCGGTGACCTCCCAGTGCGCGGGCACATCCACCGGCGCCTCGCTGCCCGGGCGGTACCGCCGCGCCGGGATCGGCATGCCGGCGTCGAAGGCGGCGTCGCGCTTGCCCATGCCGATGATGGCGCGGTCCGGCTCGGGAATCGACTGCACATAGGCCCATAGCTGCAGCGCCGGCAGCAGGCCCTCGCGCATCTTCTGCGCGACCGGGTTGCTGGCCAGGATGCGCTGCTGCGCGGCGCGGTAGATGCCCACGTCGTGCGTCAGGTAGCAGCCCGGGCGCAGCACGATATCGATCGGCGCGCCGATCTCGGTGCGCGCGAATTCCTCGGCCACCACGTCGTACCAGGCCGAGCCCGCGCCCGACATCACCACCGGGCTGCGGCCGAAGCGGCCGTCCTTTGCGAGTTGCCGCGTCACCGCGACGGTACGCTGCAGGAAGCGGCGGATATCGGCCTCTTCCTGCAGCACGCCTTCATAGATCTCCACGCCCGCCAGCGACAGCGCATCCGGCCAGCGCGCCAGTGCCTCGAGCACAGCCTGCTGCTGGGCGTCGTCGCGCACGCCGGTGCGCCCGCCTTCCACGCCCAGCTCCAGCAATACCTGCAGCGTCTGCCCACGCTCGCTGAAGAACTTGCCGAGCTGGTCGACCAGCGCGGCCGAATCGACCAGCGCGAAGAACTCGAACTCCGGATCGCGCAGCAGGTCCGCGATGATTTCCATATTGCGCCGGCCCACCAGCTGGTTGGCCATCAGCACGCGCTTGACGCCGTGCGCGTGTGCCGCGGCGGTCTGGTGCGCGGTGGCGAGCGTGATGCCCCATGCGCCCGCGCCCAGTTGGCGCGCGAACAGCTTGGGCGCCATCGTGGTCTTGCCATGCGGCGCAAGCTGCACGCCGTACTCGTTCATGAAACGGCGCATCCATTCCAGGTTGTGGGCAAGCCGGTCTTCATAAAGCACCGCGGCCGGCAGGCTCATCTCTTCCTGCAGCAGGCTCCAGCCGGTCTGGCCGGCATCGGGGGCCAGCGGGGCTTCCATCCGGCCCAGCGCCTTGTTGAGCGGATCGATCACGCCAGCCTGATACTTTATTTCACGCATGCTTGTCATCACCCTGAAAAAATCTGATTGACGTAATGATAGCCCTGAAAATAAGATATTTCATCCTTGTTATAAAGTAACACGCAGACGGACGGAAGTGTGGCCCGGCAGCGTGCGGACCGGTTGTACGCGACGCGTCGCCAGTCACTGTTATAGCCCCTGCGCGCGGGGGCTGCCGACTCCGTCACATTGCAATCCGACCACCTTCCGACCCGACCAGCCCGCCCATGACCGCGCCCTTCGACATCCTGACCCGCATCGCCGAGCGCGGCCCCGCGCTGCGCCTGGCCGAGCAGAAGGTCGCGCAGGTGGTGCTGGAAGACCTGGCCGGCGCGGCCGCCGCGAGCATCAACGAGCTGGCGCGCAAGGCCGGCGTCAGCGAGGCCAGCGTGACCCGCTTTGCCAAGGCGATCGGCTGCCGCGACGTGCGCGACCTGAAGCTGCGGCTGGCGCAGGCCACCGCGGTGGGTGCGCGTTTCCTGCAGCCGGGCGGCGTGCCCGGCGGTGAAGAAGCCCCGGCCACGCTGGCCGACAGCATTCATGCCGAGATCATCAACGCGCTCGAAGTCAACCGTGGGCTGATGGATGCGCAGCGCATCGAGCAGGCCGCGCGCCTGTTGCTTGGCGCACGCATGGTCTACGCTTTTGGCATGGGCGGCGGCTCGTCGTTCATGGCCGACGAGGCGCGCCACCGGCTGGCGCGCCTCGGACAGCCGGTGGCGAGCTACCAGGACGCCCTGCTGCAGAAGATGGTGGCGGCGACCTTGAGCCGCGACGACGTGGTGCTGGCGTTCTCGGCCAGCGGCCGCGTGCCGGAGATGCTGGCCAGCTGCGACATCGCGCGCGAATACGGCGCCCGGCTGATCGCGGTGACCGCGCTCGGCTCGCCGCTGGCGGCGCGCGCCGACGTGCTGCTGCCGGTGCGCACGCTCGAGACCGATTTCATTTTCAAGCCGTCCGCGTCGCGCTACGCGATGCTGATGGTGCTGGATGTACTGGCCACACAGTGCGCGCTGCTGCAGCAGGACCAGAGCAAGGAGCGGCTGCGCCGGCTCAAGTACGTGCTGGACAGCCACCGCGGCGAAGGCGGCCCTGGCACGGGCCCTGACAGCCGCCAGCCGCTTGGAGACTGACATGCCCCACCTGTTCGATACCCTGATCCGCTGCGTGACGCTGCTCGATGGTTCGGGCGCCGCCGCGCGCCTGGCCGACGTGGCGCTGCGCGACGGCCGCATCGCGCGCATCGATGAAGCCGGTGCGATCGATCCCGATGCCGCCGCGCATGTGGTCGAAGGCCACGACCTGGTGCTTGCACCGGGCTTTATCGACGTGCATACGCACGACGATACCAACGTCGTGCGCCAGCCCGAGATGACGCCCAAGCTGTCGCAGGGCGTCACTACCGTGATCGTCGGCAACTGCGGCATCAGCGCCGCGCCGGTGACGCTTTCGGGCGAGCCGCCCGACCCGATGAACCTGCTCGGGCACGCCGACGCCTTCCGCTACCCCGACTTCAAGACTTACGTCGATGCGGTCGGGGCCGCGCAGCCGGCGGTCAATGTCGCCGCGCTGGTGGGCCATACCGCACTGCGCAGCAACCATATGGACCGTTTCGACCGCGCCGCCACGCCGGCCGAGATCGCGGCGATGCGTGCGCAGCTGGAAGAAGCGCTGCAGCACGGCGCGCTCGGCCTGTCCACCGGCCTGGCCTACGCCAACGCCTTCAGCGCGCCGACCGAGGAAGTGCTGGCGCTGGCCGAACCGCTGGCCAATGCCGGCGCGCTCTACGCCACCCACCTGCGCAGCGAGTTCGCCGAGATCCTCGACGCGATGGACGAAGCCTTCCGCATCGGCCGCCATGCGCGCGTGCCGGTGGTGATCTCGCACCTGAAATGCGCGGGCGTCGACAACTGGGGCCGCAGTACCGAGGTGCTCAACGCCCTCGACGGCGCGCAACGCTGGCAGCCGGTCGGCTGCGACTGCTACCCCTACACCGCCAGCTCGTCCACGCTGGACCTGAAGCAGATCACCAGCGACTTCGACATCATGGTGACCTGGTCCGAAGGCGCGCCCGAGATGGGCGGCCGGCTGCTGGCCGATATCGCCGCCGAATGGCAGGTCGACCTGCACGAGGCCGCGCGCCGGCTGATGCCCGCGGGCGCTGTCTACCACTGCATGGAGGATGCCGACGTCGACCGCATCCTCAGCCACCCCGCCACCGTGGTCGGCTCCGACGGCCTGCCCAACGACCCACTGCCGCATCCGCGCCTGTGGGGCGCGTTCCCGCGCGTGCTGGGCCACTATGCGCGCGACCGCGAGCTGTTCCCGCTGACCGTGGCCGTCAACAAGATGACCGGCATGTCCGCCGAGCGCTTCGGCCTGCATGAACGCGGCTTCGTGCGCGAAGGCTACTGGGCCGACCTGGTGCTGTTCGACGCCACCACCATTCGCGACGCGGCCAGCTTCACCGATCCGATGCAACCGGCCGAAGGCATTGCCGCGGTCTGGGTCAACGGCGAGCTGTCATGGCAGCAGCGCCAGAGCACCGGCGTGCGTGCCGGCAGGTTCCTTGCGCGCGGCGCGGCCTGACCCCGATTTCCTTTTTCCAAGCTTTTCCCTGCAACAAATTCCAGGAGTTCCCATGGATATCAAACGATTCGGCGTCGAAGGCGGCACCGGCACCGGCGGCCAGCACATGCCCTTTGCCCGCGCGGTCGCGGCCGACGGCTGGCTCTACGTTTCCGGCCAGGTGCCGATGGTCAACGGCGAAGTCATCGACGGCGGCATCGTGGCGCAGACCCACCAGGCCATCAAGAACGTGCTGGCGATCCTGGCGGAGGCCGGCTACGGCCCCGAGCATGTGGTGCGCTGCGGCGTATGGCTGGACGATGCGCGCGACTTTGCTTCGTTCAACAAGGTCTTCAAGGAATACTTCGGCGCCAATCCCCCGGCGCGCGCCTGCGTCCAGTCGAGCATGGTGGTGGACTGCAAGGTCGAAGTGGACTGCATCGCGTACAAGAAGCCGACGGCTTAAGACCCGTCATTCCCGCGCAGTCTGGAATACAGCTCTTTTCCCCCGCTGGGGGACGTGAAAGCCGCTGGGTCCCCGCGTGCGCGGGGACGACGTGTTGGCCCTTGGAAGCACGTCACGATAGCCAGCGTGCATGCTTTCTCCCGCTCGCAATGAGCGGAAAACAAAAACCTAAACCTCTGCCGCCACAAGCGGCCTTTTTTCCACACAAGGAGACAATATGGGTGCCGTCACCGGAACCACGCTCTTGGTGTATGCGCTGATCGCCGTGATCGCCCTCGTGGTGCTGATCGCTCGCTTCAAGCTCAACCCCTTCATTACCCTCGTCGTCGTCTCGGTGCTGCTCGGCTTTGCCGTGGGCATGCCGATGGGCGACATCGTCAAGTCCTTTGAAGCCGGTGTCGGCGGCACGCTCGGCCATATCGCGCTGGTGGTGGGCCTGGGCACCATGCTCGGCAAGATGATGGCCGAGTCCGGCGGCGCCGAGCGCATCGCGCGCACGCTGATCGATTTCTTCGGCGAAAAGAACGTCCATTGGGCGATGGCGACCATCGCCTTTATCGTCGGCCTGCCGGTGTTCTTCGAGGTGGGCTTCGTGCTGCTGGTGCCGATCGCCTTCAACGTGGCCAAGCGCACGGGCACGTCGATGGTGCTGGTCGGCATCCCGATGGTGGCCGGCCTGTCGGTGGTGCACGGTCTGATCCCGCCGCACCCGGCCGCGCTGCTGGCCGTGACGGCGTATGGCGCCGATATCGGCAAGACCATCATGTACGCGCTGATCGTCGGCATCCCGACGGCCGCGCTCGCTGGCCCGCTGTTCGCCAAACTGATGGACCGCTACGTCAAGCTGCCCGAGGTCAACCCGCTGGCCGACCAGTTCACCGAAGAGGATGAGAGCGTCAAGGAATCGCACCATCTGCCGAGCTTCGGCATCACCGTGTTCACCATCCTGCTGCCCGTGATCCTGATGCTGATCGGCAGCTGGGCCGACGTGTTCACCACGCCCAAGACCTTTGCCAACGACTTCCTCAAGCTGATCGGCAATTCGGTGATGGCGCTGCTGATCGCCGCGCTGGTGAGCTTCTACACCTTCGGCAAGGCGCGCGGTTTCAACCGCGACATGATCCTCAAGTTCACCAACGAGTGCGTGGCGCCCACCGCCATCATCACGCTGGTGGTCGGCGCCGGCGGCGGCTTCGGCCGTATCCTGCGCGACTCGGGCATCTCCACCGCCATCGTCGACGTCGCCACCAGCGCCAACGTGTCGGTGCTGGTGCTGGGCTGGCTGGTGGCGGTGATGATCCGCATCGCCACCGGCTCGGCCACGGTAGCCATGACCACCGCCGCCGGCATCGTCGCACCGATCGCCGCCAGCGTGCCGGGCACCCGGCCCGAGCTGCTGGTGCTGACCACCGGCGCGGGCTCGCTGATCCTGTCGCACGTCAACGACGGCGGCTTCTGGCTGGTCAAGGAGTACTTCAACATGACCGTGACCCAGACCTTCCAGACCTGGTCGGTGTGCGAAACCATCATCTCGGTGGTGGCGCTGCTGCTGACGCTGGGGCTGGCCACAGTGATCTGAGCGTTTCCCTTCCGCGCCCCCCTTCGGCGGGGGCGCACCGCAAGGCCCGGGATCAACCGGGATTGCCTTGCCCCCGGCCCTTTGCGCACTGGCACTGAGGCAACGGTTTACAAGCCTACGGCCAGCGCCTAAGGTCAACCAGTGTGACTCGCCGGGAACCGCCCCCATGTCGATTGACCGTCGCTCCTTCCTTGGCCTGGCCGCCGGGCTGGCCGCCACCGCCGGATTTGGCGCCGTCATGCCTGCCGGCGCCGCCACCGTGGCCGCCCCGATGCGCCGCAACATTCCGGGCACCACCGAAGCCCTGCCCGTGATCGGCATGGGCACCGCCGACACCTTCAACGTCGGGCCCACCGCTGCCGACCGCAAGCCGGTGGCGGAGGTGATGGGCCTGCTGCTGCAGACCGAAGGCTCGGTGGTCGACACCGCCCCCAGCTACGGCACCGCCGAGGCCGTGACCGGCGACCTGCTGCGCGCGGCCAATGCCCGCAACCGCGTGTTCCTGGCCACCAAGATTTCGGCCCCGGCCGGCGCCCCCGCGCAGGCGCAATGGGCCCATTCGCTCGCGGACCTGCACGTGGACAAGGTCGACCTGCTGCAGGTGCACAACCTGATCGACTGGCAGGCCAACCTGCGCTGGCTGCGCGAGCTGAAGGAACAGGGGCGCATCCGCTACCTGGGCATCACCCATTACCGCGAAGACGCGCACGAAGCGCTGGAAAAGATCGTGCGCAGCGAGCGCATCGATTTCGTCCAGGTCAACTATTCCATCGCCGAGCGCAATGCCGAGCGTACGCTGCTGCCGCTGTGCGAGTCGCGCGGCGTGGCGGTACTGGCGAACCGGCCGTTCCAGGACGGGCGCCTCTTCCGCGCCGTCAAGGACCGCCCGGTGCCGCCCTGGGCCGGCGACATCGACTGTGGCTCCTGGGGGCAGCTCTTTCTCAAGTTCATCGTCAGCCATCCGGCCGTGACCGCGGCCATCCCGGCCACCTCCAAGCCGCGCAATATGGCCGACAACCTGGGCGCGGGGCTGGGCCGCATGCCCGATCCCGGCCAGCGCGAGCGCATCGCCGCGCTGCTGGCCTGACGCGCGAGGCCTGCGCGCCGTGGACGATCCCGCTGTTCCCGATCCGCCCGCCTCCGGTGGCGTGGCGCGGCTGCGGCGCAGCTTTGGCATCCGCCCTGGCGAGGCCGGCGCGGTGGTGGCCGGCTTCCTGTTTTTCTTCTGCCTGTTCGCCAGCTATTTCATGCTGCGCCCGGTGCGCGAGACCATGGGCATCGCCGGCGGCGTGAAGAACCTGCAGTGGCTGTTCACCGCCACCTTCGTGGTGATGCTGGCGGCGATCCCGGTGTACGGCGCCGTCTGCGCATGGCTGCCGCGGCGACGCTTCGTGCCGTGGGTGTACGCCTTCTTCATCGCCAACCTGCTCGGCTTTGCGCTGGCCACGCGCGCGCTGCCCGACAATGTCTGGCTGGCGCGCGTGTTCTACGTGTGGCTGTCGGTGTTCAACCTGTTCGTGGTCTCGGTGGCATGGAGCCTGATGGCCGACGTGTTCCGGCCCGAGCAGGCGCGGCGCCTGTTCGCGCTGCTGGCCGCCGGCGCGAGCGCAGGCGGGTTGACCGGGCCGGTGCTGGGCGGCTGGCTGGTGCCGCAGATCGGGCTGACCGGGCTGATGCTGCTGTCCGCCGCGCTGCTGGCCGCAACGCTGCCCGGCGTGGGCTGGCTGTTCGGCTGGCGCCGCCGCGCCGGTGCGGGACAGGCTTCGGCTGGCGAGGCCCAGGCCGCAGTGGATGCGCACGATCCTGCCAATCCTGTCGGCGGCGGGCTGTGGGCCGGGCTGTCGCTGCTGCTGCGCTCGCGCTACCTGCTTGGCATCAGCCTGTTCGTGATCCTGCTGGCCACCGCCAGCACCTTTTTGTATTTCGAACAGGCGCGACTGGTGTCCGAAACCTTTCCCGACCGCACCCGCCAGACCCAGGTCTTCAGCGCGCTGGACGCCACCGTGCAGGCGCTGACCATCCTCGTCCAGCTGTTCTTCACCGGCCGCATGGCGCGCCGCTACGGCGTTACGCTGCTGCTCACCGCGGTGCCGCTGGCGGTCGCGGGCGGCTTCCTGGTGCTGGCGCTGCTGCCGACCTTCGGCGTGCTGGCCGGCGTGATGATCTTGCGCCGCGTGGGCGAATACGCGCTGTTGCGCCCCGGGCGCGAGATGCTGTTCACCGTGGTCGACCCGGAAACCAAGTACAAGGCCAAGAACGTGATCGACACCGCGGTCTATCGCGCCGGCGATGCGGTCAGCGCATGGGTCAAGACTGGGATCGATGCGCTGTCGGGACATCCTGCCACGGTGGCGCTGGCGGGTGCCGCACTGGCGCTGGGCTGGGCCGGGCTGGGATGGTGGCTGGGGCGGCGGCACGAGGGGCAACTGGTGCAACCCGAGGCCGCCAGCGCCAGCGCGCAGCGCGCCCACGCCGCGCCGTCATCGCCGCCTTCGCACTGAAAGCGCGCCTTGCGCGCCGCACAGGCTGGCCTGCGGCAGCCGGATGGCCGTATAGTCTTGGCCTCGGGCCCCGCATCGTCGCCATCGGCCACCCGCGGCCGCGCCCATCCGTATTCCTATCCCTGGAGGACCCCACATGAAGACGAAAGCCGCCATCGCCTGGAAAGCCGGCGCCCCGCTGACCATCGAAGACGTGGACCTGGACGGCCCGCGCGCCGGTGAAGTGCTGGTGGAAGTGAAGGCCACGGGCATCTGCCATACTGACTACTACACGCTGTCCGGCGCCGATCCGGAAGGCATCTTCCCGTCAATCCTGGGCCATGAAGGCGCGGGCATCGTCACCGACGTCGGCCCGGGCGTGACCTCGCTCAGGCCCGGCGATCACGTGATCCCGCTCTACACCCCGGAATGCCGCCAGTGCAAGTTCTGCCTGTCGCGCAAGACCAACCTGTGCCAGGCGATCCGCGCCACCCAGGGCAAGGGCCTGATGCCGGACGGCACCTCGCGCTTCTCGCTCGACGGCAAGCCGATCTTCCACTACATGGGCACCTCGACCTTCGCCAACCACATCGTGGTGCCGGAGATCGCGCTGGCCAAAATCCGCCCGGACGCTCCCTTCGACAAAGTCTGCTACATCGGCTGCGGCGTCACCACCGGCGTGGGCGCGGTGCTGTTCACCGCCAAGGTGGAGGCTGGCGCCAATGTGGTCGTGTTCGGCCTGGGCGGCATCGGCCTGAACGTGATCCAGGCCGCCAAGATGGTCGGCGCCGACAAGATCATCGGCGTGGACCTGAACCCGGCGCGCGAAGCGATGGCGCGCAAGTTCGGCATGACGCATTTCATCAACCCGAAAGACGTGGAGAACGTGGTCGACCACATCATCCAGCTGACCGACGGCGGCGCGGACTATTCCTTCGAATGCATCGGCAACACGCAGGTCATGCGCCAGGCGCTGGAGTGCTGCCACAAGGGCTGGGGCAAGTCGATCATCATCGGCGTGGCCGAGGCGGGCGCGGAGATCTCGACGCGTCCGTTCCAGCTGGTGACGGGCCGCGAGTGGAAGGGCTCGGCCTTCGGTGGCGCGCGCGGGCGCACCGACGTGCCGAAGATCGTCGACTGGTACATGGAAGGCAAGCTCAATATCGACGACCTGATTACGCACACACTGCCGCTGGAGCGCATCAACGACGGCTTCGACCTGATGAAGCGCGGCGAGTCGATCCGCTCGGTGGTGCTCTACTGAGGATGGCGCCGACATGGAACTGATCTCGCAACACGGCTGCCATGGCGGCGTCCAGCGCTTCTACCGCCATGATTCGACGGCCATCGGGCTGCCGATGCGCTTCTCGATCTACCTGCCGCCGCAGGCGCAGGGGGGTGCCAAGGTGCCGGTGCTGTTCTACCTGGCCGGCCTGACCTGCACCGAGGAAACCTTCACGATCAAGGCCGGCGCGCAGCGCTTTGCCGCCGAGCACGGCCTGATGCTGGTGGCGCCCGACACCAGCCCGCGCGACGCGGGCCTGCCGGGCGAGGCTGACGCCTGGGACTTCGGCGTAGGCGCCGGCTTCTATGTCGATGCCACCGAGACACCTTGGAACAAGCACTGGCGCATGGAGAGCTACGTCGCCACCGAGCTGTTCGACCTGGTCACCACTGCGCTGCCGGGCGATGCCGGGCGGGTTGGAATCTTCGGGCATTCGATGGGGGGCCACGGCGCACTGGTGCTGGCGCAGCGCCATCCGGACCGCTTCCGCTCGGTGTCGGCTTTTGCGCCGATTGCCGCGCCCACGCGCTGCCCGTGGGGCGAGAAGGCCTTCACCGGTTATCTCGGCCCTGACCGCGCCACATGGGCCGAGCATGACGCCAGCGAACTGATGGCGCGCCAGGAAGCGGCGCCCTTCCCGGCCGGCATCCTGGTCGACCAGGGCCTGGACGACCAGTTCCTGCAGAGCCAGCTGCATCCGGACGCGTTCGAGGCCGCCTGCCAGGCCGCGGGCCAGCCACTGACGCTGCGCCGGCACAGCGGCTACGACCACGGCTACTACTTCATCACGACCTTTATCGCCGACCACGTCCGCCACCACGCCGCGCAACTCTAGGCAAGCGTGCCGATGTGACCGCGCCGGCCCCCAATCAGGGGATGTCCGGCGCGCGGGCTGGCTCCCATAATGACAGTCCGACCGGCCACAGAAGCCGGGACAAGAAGATGGGGTCGAACAATGAACCAGGTCACCTCGGTTGGCGGTTATATCCTTGCCTTCCTCGCGGCGCTGCTGATCGCCGTGCGCTGGCTGCTCAGGAACGATCCGGTGCTGCGCGCGGACGAGCCGCCCGAGCCCCCGCCCCCGCGGGAATAGACCCCTGTCCGGCCGGCCCGAACGCCGGTAGGGGCGTGACGCTGATCCGGCGCCGTCCGCGCGGGCAGAGCCGGCTCAGGCGTCTTCTGCCACGCGCCGGTAAGCCCCCGGCCGCGAACCGGTCCAGCGGCGGAATGCCCGGTGGAACGCCCCCGGCTCAGCAAAGCCGAGTTCCGCCGCGATATCGGCCACCGGACGGCCGGAGTGGCTCAACGCCTCGATGGCCAGGTCACGCCGCAGCGCATCCTTCAGGTCCTGGTAGCTGACCCCCTCGTCCATCAGCCGGCGCCGCAGCGATGACGCCGACAGGTTCAGGCTATGCGCCAACGCCTCGAAGGTGGGCCAATGCTCCGGGCGCTGGTTGCGCAGCAGGCGGCGCACGCGCGCGCCCACGCTGGCGCGGTCCGAGTATTTGACCACCACGTTGTGCGGGGCATCGCGCAGGAAGGCCTTCAGGCTGCGCTCGTCCTGGCGCACCGGCTGGTCCAGCAGCGCGGCGTCGAACACCAGCGCGGTGGCTGGCTGCCCGAATGCCAGCTGGCGCGAATACATGACTCGGTACTCCGCGCTGTACGCCGGCTCGTCATAGTCAAAGGCGGCCAGCAGCACCGGTACGCGCCGCCGCAGCAGCCAGCTCATCAGCCCATGCAGCATGATCAGCATGGTTTCCTTGGCGAACACGCCCGGCTGGCGCCTCAGGTGCGCGGACGGCGCGGTCAGGACCAGCGCCGCCTCTCCCTCGTGGCGGTCCAGCCGCACGCCGATATCGTCCAGCAGCAAGCGGAAATACCGCGTGATCCGCTCCAGCCCCTGCCCCAGCGTGCGGCTGCCGGCCACCGCGTGGCACAGCATGGCAAAGCTGCCGCACTTCATGCTGCGCGAATCCTGCCCGAAGAACTCGTCGTCCAGCGCCGCCGCCACGGCCAGCCACAGCTCGCTGTAGCTCGCGGCGGAAACACGTGACTGCGGCACCGCCAGCAGAGCCGGGGCAATGCCGGCGCCGCGCAGCACCGGCTCGGGGTCGATGCCGCGTGCGCGCAGCCCGGCAATGGCGTGGTGGACGAAACAGATGGCGACACTGCCTTTTTCCATGGCGCAGGGGGTTGCGAAGGTGGCAAACGAGTTCAGGAAGATTGGCGGATTTTGGCATAGGAGTCCGACCCGGGGGTTCCTACACTGCCCGCAGGTCAACACCGAGCGCGCATTCTGCCTCACTTGCCGCGCCGCTCCAAACGCCACCCCCAACCTGCCATGCACAGCGACTACACCGAACAGCAAACCATGATCCGCGACAGCGCGCGCGCCTTTGCCAGCGAACGCCTGGCCGCCGGCGCCGCGCAATGGGACCGCGATGGCCGCCTGCCCGACGAGGTGGTCGCCGAGATGGGTGCGCTGGGCCTGCTCGGCATGATCGTGCCCGAGGAATGGGGCGGCACCTATACCGACTACGTGGCCTACGCCCTCGCCATCGAAGAGATCGCCGCCGGGTGCGCGGCCTGCGCCACCATGATGAGCGTGCACAACTCGGTCGGTTGCGGCCCGATCCTGCACTACGGCACCGATGCGCAGAAAGAGCGCTACCTGGAGCGCCTGGCCAGCGGCGAGCTGATCGGCGCGTTCTGCCTGACCGAGCCGCAGGCCGGCTCCGAGGCGCATAACCTGCGCACCCGCGCCCGCTTCACCGACAACGGCTGGGTCCTCAACGGCAGCAAGCAGTTCGTCACCAACGGCAAACGCGCCGGCGTGGCGGTGGTGTTCGCCGCGACCGAACCGGAGCGCGGCAAGAAAGGCATCTCGGCCTTCCTGGTGCCCACCGACACGCCGGGCTTTATCGTCCACGCCCCCGAGAAGAAGCTCGGCATCCGTGCGTCCGACACCTGCGCCATCACGCTGGAAGACTGCACCGTGCCGCACGATGCGCTGCTCGGCGAGCCTGGCGAAGGGCTGCGCATCGCACTGTCCAACCTGGAAGGCGGGCGCATCGGCATTGCCGCGCAGGCGATCGGCATCGCGCGTTCTGCCTTCGAGGCCGCGTGCCGCTATGCATCGGAACGCATCCAGTTCGGCCGCGCGCTGCGCGAGCATCCGCCCATTGCGAACATGCTGGCCGACATGGCCACCGAACTGAACGCTGCACGGCTGCTGGTGCACCGTGCCGCACGCATGCGCAGTGCAGGCGTGCCGTGCCTCTCCGAAGCGTCGCAGGCCAAGCTGTACGCATCCGAACTGGCCGAGCGCGTGTGCTCCAAGGCGCTGCAGATCCACGGCGGCTACGGCTACCTGGAAGACTACCCGGTCGAGCGCCACTACCGCGATGCCCGCATCACCCAGATCTACGAAGGCACCAGCGAGATCCAGCGCATGCTGATCGCGCGCAGCCTGTAACGCTTGCCCTACCCATACAACCACACCGTCCGGAGACAACCATGAGTGCCGTGCCCAAGACTGACAATGCCGTGCCGACCGTACCGCTGCTGATCAACGGGGAATGGGTGGCATCGTCCGCCACCGAATTCCGCCAGGTGGTCAACCCCGCCACGCAGGAAGTGCTGGCGCGCGTGCCGCTGGCCACGGCCAGCGAGGTCGCCGCCGCTGTCGGCGCCGCGCACCGCGCCTTCGCCACCTGGCGCCACACGCCCATCGGCGCGCGGCTGCGCATCATGCTGCGCTACCAGGCGCTGATCCGCGAGCACAGCAAGCGCATCGCCGCCATCCTGACCGCCGAGCAGGGCAAGACCCTGGCCGACGCCGAAGGCGATATCTTCCGCGGACTTGAGGTGGTCGAGCATGCGTGCTCGATCGGCACGCTGCAGCAAGGCGGCTTTGCCGAGAACGTCGCCGCCACGGTGGATACCTACACGCTGCAGCAGCCCATCGGCGTGTGCGCGGGCATCACCCCGTTCAACTTCCCGGCAATGATCCCGCTGTGGATGTTCCCGATGGCCATCGTCTGCGGCAATACCTTCGTGCTCAAGCCCTCCGAGCAGGATCCGCTGTCGACCATGGAGCTGGTCAAGCTGGCGCTGGAAGCCGGCGTGCCGCCGGGCGTGCTGAACGTGGTGCATGGCGCCAAGGACGTGGTCGATGCACTGTGCACGCATCCGGATATCAAGGCGGTGTCGTTCGTCGGCTCGACCGCGGTCGGCACGCACGTCTACAACCTGGCCGGCGCGCACGGCAAGCGCGTGCAGTCGATGATGGGTGCGAAGAACCACGCGGTGGTACTGCCCGACGCGCACAAGGAACAGACGCTGAATGCGCTGGCAGGTGCAGGCTTCGGTGCGGCCGGCCAGCGTTGCATGGCCACCTCAGTGGTGGTGCTGGTGGGCGCGGCGCGCGAATGGGTACCTGACCTGGTGGTACGTGCCAAGACGCTCAAGGTCGGCGCTGGCGCCGAAGCCGGGACCGATGTCGGCCCGGTGGTATCGGTGGCAGCAAAGGAACGCATTCTCGGCCTGATCGCCGCCGGCGAGCGCGAAGGCGCCACGCTGGTGCTCGACGGCCGCGGCGTGCAGGTGCCGGGGTACCCGCAGGGCAATTTCATCGGCCCGACCATCTTCACCGACGTCGGTACGCAGATGTCGATCTACACCGAAGAAATCTTCGGGCCGGTGCTGGTGGTGATCGGCGTGGAAACGCTGGACGACGCCATCGCGCTGGTCAACCGCAATCCCTTTGGCAACGGCACCGGCGTATTCACGCAGAGCGGCGCCGCCGCGCGCAAGTTCCAGAGCGAGATCGACGTGGGCCAGGTGGGGATCAACATTCCGATCCCGGTGCCGGTGCCCTACTTCAGCTTCACCGGCTCGCGCGGGTCCAAGCTGGGCGACCTGGGGCCGTATGGCAAGCAGGTGGTGCAGTTCTATACGCAGACCAAGACGGTGACGGCGCGGTGGTTTGATGATGCGACGGTGAATGATGGGGTGAATACGACGATCAGTCTGAAGTAACGCGACACCGTCGCAGGGCCGGCGGTTTGCTCCCCCCTCCCGCTTGCGGGAGAGGGGCCGGGGGAGAGGGCAGGCGCTGGCAGGACCTCTGACCTACGCGAACCACCGGCACGCGAACTTTCATGGCTGCTCAACTGACGCAGTTGCGATTGACATCCCGCCCTCTCCCCCCGCCCCTCTCCCGCAAGCGGGAGAGGGAGACAACAGGCAGGGATTTGACACCTTGTACGAAGGAGACACCCCATGCATATCGCCTTCATCGGCCTCGGCAACATGGGCGCCCCCATGGCGCGCAACCTGCTCAGGGCCGGCCACACCCTGACCGTCTTCGACCTCAACACCACCGCCGTAGCCTCACTGCGCGCCGAAGGCGCCACCGCGGCCGATTCCGCGCGCAAGGCGGTGGCCGAAGCGGACTTCGTCATCACCATGCTGCCCGCCGCGGCACATGTGCGCAGCGCCTACCTGGGTGAAGACGGCGTACTCGCCGGCGTGCGCCCCGGCGTGCCGCTGGTCGACTCCAGCACCATCGACCCCGCCACCGTGCGCGAACTGGCCGCCGCCGCGAAAGCCCACGGCAACGCGCTGGCCGATGCCCCCGTCTCCGGCGGCACCGTCGGCGCACAGGCCGGCACGCTGACCTTCATGGTCGGCGCCACCGAAGCACTGTTCGCCCAGGTGCGTCCGGTACTCGCCGGCATGGGCCGCAACCTGGTTCACTGCGGCGGCACCGGCACCGGCCAGGTCGCCAAGATCTGCAACAACCTGATCCTGGGCATCTCCATGATCGGCGTATCCGAGGCGATGGCGCTGGGCGTGAAGCTCGGCATCGATGCCAACGTGCTGGCCGGCATTGTCAACACCTCCACCGGCCGCTGCTGGGCATCCGACACCTGCAACCCCTGGCCCGGCGTGATCGAGACCGCGCCGGCCGGACGCGGCTACAGCGGCGGCTTTGGCGCTGACCTGATGCTCAAGGACCTGGGCCTGGCCGCCGATGCCGCGCGCAGCGTGAAGCAGCCGCTGTTCCTGGGTGCGCTGGCGCAGCACGTCTACCAGGCCATGAGCCATGCCGGCGACGGCCAGCTCGACTTCTCCGGCGTGATCCGCCAGTACCTGGAGCACAAGCAATGATCGAGTTCGCCCTGCAAGGCCACGTCGCCACGCTGACGCTGAGCCGCCCGCCCGCCAACGCTTTCACCGCCGAGGGCCTGCAGCAACTGCGCGAGCTGGTGGCAAAGATCGACGCAAACCCGGAAGTCCGCGCCGTGGTCGTCACCGGTGCCGGCGAGAAGTTCTTCAGCGCCGGCGCCGACCTGAACGGCTTTGCCGAAGGCGACCGCGCTCACGCCCGCGTGATGGCACAGCAGTTCGGCAGCGCCTTCGAAGCGCTGCAGAACGCCCGCACCGTGGTGATCGCCGCAATCAACGGCTATGCCATGGGCGGCGGCCTCGAATGCGCGCTGGCCTGCGATATCCGCATCGCCGAAGAACACGCGCAGATGGCGCTGCCGGAAGCCGCGGTCGGCCTGCTGCCGTGCGGCTGTGGCACGCAAACGCTGCCGTGGCTGGTCGGCGAAGGCTGGGCCAAGCGCATGATCCTGACCAACGAACGCGTCGACGCCGCCACCGCGCTGCGCATCGGCCTGGTGGAAGAAGTCGTGCCGCGCGGCCAGGCATTGCAGGCAGCGATGGCGATGGCGCAGCGCGCCGGCAACGTGAGCCCTCGCGCCGCCGCGCATAGCAAGCGGCTGGTGCACCTCGCACGCCAGGGCGTGCCGCGCAAGGCCGCGCTGGCGCTGGAGCGCGAGCGCTTTGTCGACCTGTTCGATGACGCCGACCAGCGCGAGGGTGTCAACGCCTTCCTCGAGAAACGTGCGCCGCAATGGCGCAACGCCTAGGAGCCGGCCATGCGCCTGACTGAGGAGACCACGGCCGCCAACTTGGACGCCGCCGAACCCGAGGTGCTGTTCCACGCCGTCAACGGCGTCGGCATCGCCACGCTGAACCGGCCGCGCCAGCTCAATGCGCTGTCGTACCCGATGATCGTCGCGCTCGGCGCGCAACTGGAGGCTTGGGCGCAGGACGACGCCATCCGCGCGGTCGTGCTGCGCGGGGCCGGCCCCAAGGCCTTCTGCGCCGGCGGCGACATCCGCGCGCTGACCGACAGCTACCGCGACGGCACCCCGCTGCACCGGCGCTTCTTTATCGACGAGTACACGCTGGACTACCGCCTGCACCGCTATGCCAAGCCGCTGGTGGCACTGATGGACGGCATCGTCATGGGCGGCGGCATGGGCCTGGCGCAAGCGGCGCACCTGCGCATCGTCACCGAACGCTCGCGCGTGGCCATGCCGGAGACCGGTATCGGGCTGGTGCCGGACGTGGGCGCCAGCCATTTCCTGTCGAAGCTGCCGGTAGAGCTGGCCTTGTACCTGGGGCTGACCGGCGTCACCATCGGCGCGGCCGACGCGCTGCTATGCGGGCTGGCCGACGCAGCCGTCGACAGCGGCTCGCTCGCCGGCCTGGAGCAGACACTTGCCGGCATTGACTGGGGCAAGGACGTGCTGGCAGACCTGCGCCACGCGTTGGTGCACGAGCCGGTGGCAAGCGCCGCCGATGCGCCGCTGCTGCAGGTGCTGCCGGCATTGCTGCGGCATTTCCCGGCGCACGCCACGCTGCCCGAGATCCTTGCCGGGCTGGCCTGCCAGGACGATCCCCAATACACCGCGTGGGCTACCCGCACCATCGACGTCCTGCGCACGCGCTCGCCGCTGGCTGCCTGTGTCACGCGAGAGCTGCTGCTGCGCGGCCGCCGCATGGACCTGGCCGACTGCTTCCGCATGGAGCTGGCGGTGGTGGTCAATACGTTCTCGCAAGGCGATTTCATCGAAGGCGTGCGCGCGCTGATCGTCGACAAGGACAACACGCCGCACTGGCGCACCGCCAGCTACGAAGCCGTCGATGACACCGCGGTGCAGGCGCTGTTCCGGCCGTGGTGGGCGCCGGGCGAGCAGCCGCTGCCCCTGCACGCCTGAGCGGTTGCGGTGCCGTGAGCCTGGACGCGCTGCTGGCGCGCAGCGCGTGGGCCGGCTTGCTGACGCCGGAGCAACGCCAGCGCGTGCGCACCGAACTGCGCGAGCGCCTGGTGCCGCAAGGCGCCTACGTCAGCCGCAAGGGTGAGCCCGCCGATTGCTGGCTGGGTGTCGCGCAGGGACTGGTGAAGGTGCATTGCGCCACCGCGTCGGGCAAGCGCGCCACGCTGACCGGCGTACCCGCCGGCGGCTGGCTCGGCGAAGGTTCGCTGCTCAAGCGCGAAGCGCGGCGCTATGACGTGGTGGCGCTGCGCGATTCGCGCATCGCCTGCCTGCCGCTGGCCACCTTCGAATGGCTGCTGGCCAGCAGCCTGCCCTTCAATCGCTACCTGATCACGCAACTGAACGAGCGCCTCGGGCATTTCATCGCCACGGTCGAACATGGGCGCATGCATGGCGTCGAGGGCCGCGTGGCACGCGCGCTGGCGGCGCTGTTCCATCCGGTGCTGTGCCCCGCGCTCGGCGCCGACGCGGCGTCGAGCCTGCACCTGACGCAGGAAGAAGTCGGCCTGCTGGCCGGCATCTCGCGCCAGCGCGCCAATGCGGCGCTGAAGGTGCTGGAGGATGAAGGATTGCTGGCGGTCGAGCACGGCGTGGTGCACGTGCTCGACCTGGAGGCACTGCGACGTTACTGAGCCGCGCGCTTGGTGGCCTTTGCGGGTTTTGCCGCGTTGTCAGCGTGCTCCGGCGCAGGCACCTTCACCAGCCCGTCCGCACGGAACATCGCCTTGATGCCCCGCACCGCTTGCCGGATGCGCGATTCGTTCTCGATCAGCGCAAAGCGCACGTACTCGTCGCCGTAGTCGCCAAAGCCGATGCCCGGCGACACCGTCACCTTCGCCTTCTCCAGCAGTTGCCGCGCAAACTCCAGCGAACCCAGGTGGCGATACGGCTCCGGAATCCGCGCCCAGATATACATCGACGCCTTCGGGATATCCACCGGCCAGCCCGATTCGATCAGCCCGCGGGCCAGCACGTCGCGGCGCGACTGGTACTGCGCCGCGATCTCGCGCACGCATTGCTGGTCGCCTTCGAGCGCCGCAATGGCCGCCACCTGCAGCGGCGTGAACGTACCGTAGTCGTGATAGCTCTTGATGCGCGTCAGCGCCGCCACCAGGTCCGGATTGCCCACCATGAAGCCGATGCGCCAGCCCGCCATGTTGTAGCTCTTGGACAGCGTGAAGAACTCCACCGCAATGTCCTTGGCGCCCGGCACCTGCATGATCGACGGCGCCTTCCAGCCATCGAAGACGATATCCGCATACGCCAGGTCATGCACGACAAAGATGTCATGCTTGCGCGCCAGCGCGATCACCCGTTCGAAGAAATCCAGCTCCACGCATTGCGCGGTCGGGTTCGACGGAAAGCCCAGCACGATCATCTTGGGCTTGGGATAGCTGCCGCGGATCGCGCGCTCCAGCTCGGCAAAGAAGTCGATGCCCGGCACCAGCGGCACCGAACGGATATCCGCGCCGGCAATCACCGCGCCGTAGATATGGATCGGGTAGCTGGGATCGGGCACCAGCACCGTATCGCCGCGATCCAGCGTGGCGAGCATCAGGTGCGCCAGCCCTTCCTTGGAGCCGATGGTGACGATGGCCTCGGTATCGGGGTCGATCTCTACGTCATAGCGCTCGCGATACCAGTGCGAGATCGCGCGGCGCAAGCGCGGGATGCCCTTGGAGGCCGAGTAGCCATGCGTATCGGGCCGCTGCGCCGCCTCGGTGAGCTTGGCCACGATATGCGCCGGCGTGGCGCCATCGGGGTTGCCCATGCTCATGTCGATGATGTCCTCGCCACGGCGGCGGGCGGCCATCTTCAGCTCGGCAGTGATATTGAAAACGTACGGGGGAAGGCGATCGATGCGCGCAAAGCGGCGCTTGCCAGAAGCGGCAGTCATGGAGGGAGTCCTTTACGTAAGCGCCCGGAACCGTCCGAGCGACGTCGGCGGCCGTTGTCTCGGCCACCGGAGACTCATGTTAGCGGGGATGCGGCCGTTGCACAACGGCTGCGTGCGATCCTTACAGCATTCCGCCCGGCAGATGCGTGGGCCGTTTCGCCGGCAGGTTGCGCACGATGCAGTCCAGCGCGGGCGCGTCAGAGCGCCCGCCCAGCGCCGCACTGATGGAATCACGGTATTGCTTGATCGAGATACGCTGGTAATACAGCCGCGAGGTCTGGTCCAGCCAGTAGACGTAGTTGCTGTCATCACTGTCGCCACTGGTACGCAGCCATTCGCTGATATTGCTCGAGCCCATGACCATGTTCGGGCACGCGGTCTTCAGCGAATCGAGATAGGCATTGAAGTCTTTCGCCTGGATATTGCGCACCGAGTCAGGCGCGCAGGCAGCAAGGACAACCGCACTGGCGGCCAGCGCAAGGCGCAGGCTGGATGGGAGGCGGCAAGGCATGGCGGCGTGCGGCACGGCGAGTCCTCCAGAGGGCGCGATGGCCCTAATCTTAGGCCATCGCGACCATCGCGTACATGGCGCTCCGCCTCAGTCGTCCAGCGTCTCATGCACCGCCGAATCGCCACGCTTCCAGTACGCCGATGCGCGGATGCGGCGCTTGTCGATGCCGCGCTCGCTGACCAGGTACTGGCGCACCGCCTTCATCGCCGCGGCTTCACCGGCGGCCCAGACATAGCCTTCGCCGCGCGGCAGCGTGAGCTTGCGCAGCGCTGCTTCCAGCTGGCTGCCTTCGGGCGCATCGCCGCGATGCAACCAGTACAGGTCGAGGTGCGCCTGTGTCGGCAGCGGGATCTGCGCGGCTGCATCGGCCACTTCCACCACCACGATGGCGCGGGTAGGCGGGCCGAGTTCTTCAAGTCTTCGACCGATCGCCGGCAGCGCGGTATCGTCGCCAATCAGCAGGTGCCAGTCGAAGGCCGCCGGCACGACGAAGGAGCCACGCGGCCCGCCTACGCCCAGGTACTGGCCGGCGCGCGCCTGTGCCGCCCACGTCGACGCGGGACCGTCGCCGTGCAGCACGAATTCGATATCCAGTTCGCGCTTTGCCGCGTCATAGCGGCGCGGCGTGTAGTCGCGCGCGGGCGGGCGCGGCTGGCCTTCCGGGAAGGCGATGCCGTCAGGCGTCACCTGCGGCAGCACCGGCTTGTCGGCGCCATTCACCGGGAAAAACACCTTGACGTGGTCGTCGAACGACGCCGAGACAAAGTCCTCCAGGTCGGCGCCGCCCAGTGTCACGCGCAGCAGTTGCGGTGAAACCTGCGTGGTGTGCAGCACCTGCAGCAGGCGCATCTTGAGCGGATGACGCACGCGCTGGACCGTCAGGTCACGTGCGGATTCAGGGAAGTTTGCAGTCATAGAAGGATTCGTTGATGTCGAGCCCGGCGCTTGCCGGGTCCAGTTGCCGATGGTGCAGGCCAGTGTCAGCGCCACGGCTCAGGCCTTGGGACCTGCTTCGATTTCGGCCACCGCGCGAGACAGGATCTCGGCAATGCGGCGCTGCTCGTCCACGCCCGCCTCGCTGCGCAACATCAGCGCGCGCTTGAGCGCGCCACGCGCCTGCACCAACTCGGGCAGCCAGCCGCCCTGCTCCGGCTCGACCTGCGGCTCGCCGCTCATCGCCCGGCGCATCCACTCCATCTTGCGCGCCACGTGGCGCAGCTTGCCGAACATCACGTCGACACGCTCGCGGTTGGCCGAGAGATGGGCCCTGCCCGTGTCTGAGAGCTGGTAGCGCTTCTTGTTGCCTTCCGTATCGACGGTCGCGTAGCCGACTTCTTCCAGGTAAGTCAGCGCCGGGTACACCACGCCCGGGCTCGGCTTGTAGAAGCCGCTGGTGCGCGTTTCCAGCGCCTTGATCAGCTCGTAGCCGTGGCTGGGTTTTTCCTCAAGCAGCGCCAGCAGCAGCAGTTGCAGGTCGTCGGCGCTGAACTTGCGGCCACGGCGCCAGCCTTCGCCGTCAAAGCCGCCGGGACCGTCCGGGCCGCCGGGGCCAAAGCCATCGTCATGACGGCCGCCCCAAAAACCGCCGGCCTGGTGGCGGCCCATGGCGTGGCGCGCCAGGTGCGGGGCAAGGCGCATGAGGACGTGCCGTCCGTGGCCGGAAAGGCTGAAGGGGTGGCAATGGTGGCGCATGGATCGCTTCGATATGTCGCAAAACATATCGTACGATATATATCGTACGAGCTAATGTCAAGCCGGGTACAGGCTGGCCGGGAGTCGCGTGCCCTGGCACACACAACCGGGTTGTGCAGACGCGCCCCGCTCTCCAACATTCATTTAACGCCAAGCTCCGTACAAGAAGGTGAGCGGCCTGACCGCCCCAAACCCACCACAAGTGAGCAGGCAAAACGGGGGAGACACATGGGCGCCACCACACAGCGAAGGCTTGCAGCAGCCTGGACCGGCGTCATGATGCTGGCATCGTGGCAATCGGCGCGAGGCGCCATGGAAGATGCGCTGCTCAGCGCGGAGTCTTATGGGGCTGTGGCACAGGGATATGCCGCTGAGGGCGCGTATGACGGCAGCGGTCATTACCAGGGGGGGCATGTCAGGGCCGGCTACAAGCTCGCTCCGTCATGGTCGCTGGAGGCCGACTATTGGCGCAGGCATCCGACCGATGCCCGTGACTCGGCGGACATCGGCAGCTGGCTTGCGGGCGTCAGCTACAGCGTGCTAGCCAGCCCGGATGTAGGCCGGAAACTCACGCTGAGATTGTCGGCGTGGGGCAACTACGCCAGCAGCCTGGGCAAGAGCAGTGCGGCGGGCAGCCACTTTTCCGATTTTCAGTCCGACCATCCGCGCGACACGCAAGCGCAGGCTGACCTGGTCTATACCGGACAACCGTCGACCAGCCAGTGGCTGACGGGCTTTGCCAGTGCCGGCTATAGCTGGGTGCGATCCGGCGATATCGAAGGCACGCTGCAACAAGGCGGGTGCCCATACAACTTCAGGGTGGCTCACGACAGCACGGCCATCGGCACGCTCACGGCCGCCCCGTGCCGGACGGCGGGCGCCATCATCCCCATGGGCGGCTTCCCGATCCTGGCCACGCAGCCCGGCATCGATGCCGACAGGGGCTACAACTACAGCGGGGCCTTTCTCGGCGCGGGCGGCTCATGGCAATGGCGGTATGGCCCCGTCAGCGTCGTCGCCGGCTACCACGCGCAGTATTTCTTTCGCGATCTCGACACCCGCCTTGGCGCCTATGGCGCGCCCAGGCCCCAGTTCAACCAGGCGGTCTTGCTCCAACTCTCCTATGCCGTCAACCGGTACGTCGATGTGTTTGCGCGTGGGCAAGGTTTCCAGAACAGCCTGACGGGGTATGCGCCCATGCTCTACAACCCCGCCACGGCAAACCGCCTGGACAGGTCATACGGGCTGCTATCGATCGGACTGCGAGTCAGCGGGTTCTAGCGGGCGCGCCCGTGCGGCGCAACTACCGCGTGACGGCGCTTGCAGCCCGCGTTCTGGTTAACCGGACTCGACGCTGGTCAGCGCGGAAAACACCGGCGCCAGGCGATAGATCATCAGGACCATCGCCCGATGCGCCATCGACTTCGTACGACCGCCCGTCCGCCACCGCATCCAGGCGCTGCGTCCTGCCAGCGACCGAATGCGCCATCAGCGCTTCCCGCCCACTATTTCATCCGATACCAATAACACCCATCAATCCCCACCTCCCTCACCACCTCCCCCCGCGCCAACAGGTAGTTCAGATGCGCAATACTCTCCCCCGTCGCCATCCCCAACAACCCACCACTCCCCGTAATCGGCCGCGAAAACAGCTCGCCAAACACATCCACCGCCCGCTTCGGCACAGCCAGCGCGTCGCGCAGCCGATCGAGCGCCTGCAACTGGCTGGCGCGCAGATAGTCGATGCGGGCATGCAGCCCACGGAAGGGTTCGTTGTGCGCCGGGAGCACCAGTACGTCGTCCGGCACGGCGGCGCGTACCTTGTCGAGCGAGGCGAGCCAATCCTGCATCGGGTCGGCGTCGGGCTCGGTCGGAAACACGGATACGTTGGAGGAAATGCGCGGCAGCACCTGGTCGCCGGACACCAGCACCTTCAGCGCCGGGCAGTACAGGCAGGCATGTTCCGGAGAGTGGCCTGTGCCGACGAGCACCTGCCAGTCGTGCGCACCGATGCGCACAACGTCGCCGTCGGTCAGCCGGCGGATGCTCTCCGGCAAGGCATGGACGTACTTGCCAAAGCCACCAAAGCGCGCCCGATACACCTCGATCGCCTCGTCGTCCCACCCCGCCTTGCGATAGAACTCGATCGCCTCATCCGGCGCCGCGCGCCCCGTGTCCGCCGCCAGCACGCGGCACATCAGGTATTCCAGCCTTGTCATCCACAGCTGGCAGGCAAACTTGCGCGTGAGCCACCCGGCCATGCCGACGTGGTCAGGATGCATATGGGTGACGAACAGCCGCGTCAGGCCGCCGGCGAGCGCGCCGGCGCTGCCGAACAATGTGCGCCAGGCCTGCGCGGTCTCGGGGGTTTGCAGGCCGGAGTCGACCGCGGCCCAGCCGTGGCCGTCGTGGATGGCCCACAGGTTGATGTGGTTCAGGCCGAGCGGCATCGGCATGCGCAGCCACAGCACGCCGGGGGCGATCTCATGGGCGCGGCCGGGTTCCGGCGCGTCGCCGCAGGGGTAGTCGAGCTCGGGTTTTTCGAGCGGGGCGGAGGCTGAGTTGGGGACTTGGGCGCTCATCGTTATCTCGGCCGGTGCCGGCCGTGGTGTGCCGGATACCGGTGCGACGATGCCCCGGCTCCGCGCGTTCTGGAACTGACACCATAGCCGAGATAGGCGATTCTTGCTACGCGCGCCCTGCCCCCTGCGCCGCGCGGGATTCAGGGCGGCTTATTGCCCCAGCGGCGGCAGCACTTTGCCCGGATTGAGCAGGTTCAGCGGGTCGAGCGCCTGCTTGACCTGCCACATCAGTTCCAGCTCGACCCGGGACTTGTAGCGCGTCAGGTCGTCGCGCTTGATCACGCCGATGCCGTGCTCGGCCGAGATCGAGCCGTTCTCAGCGTGCGCCAGTCCGTCGACCAGCGTCGTGACCGGTTCATACCATTGCGCCAGGAAATCCTTGGCCGGCTGGTCCTTGGGTCGCAGCGGGTTGAAGTGCACATTGCCGTCGCCCATGTGGCCGTAGATCACCATGCGCGCATCGGGCGCCAGTTCCAGCACCCTGGCAGAGGCCTCTTCGACGAAGGCGGCAATGCGCGACAGCGGCACCGAGACGTCGCACTTGATGCTGCCGCCGGTGCGGGTCTGCGCGTCGGAGATCTCTTCGCGGATGCGCCAGAAAGTCTGCGCATCGGCGAGGCTCGCGGCCACGGCGGCGTCGCGCACCAGTCCCTGGCTGAAGCCGGATTCGAGGATCTCCATCAGCGTGGCGTTCAGGCTCTCGGCATCGGTGCCGGAGGTCAGCTCGATCAGCACCATCCACGGGTGGCTGTCCTGCAGCGGCGAGGCGACGTTGACGAGGTATTCCAGCACCAGCTCGAGCGCGGGCTGCGAGATCAGTTCGAACGCGGTCACGGCCTGGCCCGAGAGGCGCTTGGCCTCGCCCAGCAGGGCTACCGCGGCCGCGGGATCCTGCACCGCGACGAAGGCCACGGCGCTGCTGCGCGGCTGCGGCATCAGCTTGAGCACCGCGCCGGTGATGATGCCCAGCGTCCCTTCCGCGCCGATAAACAAGTGCTTAAGGTCGTAGCCGGTGTTGTCCTTGCGCAGGCCGCGCAGCGATGAATAGATGCGCCCGTCCGGCAGCACCGCCTCGATGCCGAGCACCAGGTCGCGCATATTGCCGTAGCGCAGCACGGCGGTGCCGCCGGCGTTGGTGGACAGGTTGCCGCCGATCTGGCACGAGCCTTCGGAGCCGATGCGCAGCGGGAACAGGCGCTGCTCAGCCTCCGCAGCGCTGCGGGCCGCGCTCAGCGTGACGCCGGCCTGCACGGTCATGGTGTCGTTGATGGGGTCGATACCCAGCACGCGGTTCATGCGGCTCAGGTTGACGACCACGGCGGTGCCGCTGTCGTCGGGCACCGCGCCGCCCATCAGCGAGGTATTGCCGCCCTGCGGCACCACCGGCACGCGATGCGCATGGCACCACTGCAGCACCTGGCTGACCTGCTCGGTCGATGACGGCAGCACCACCACCTGCGCCTTGCCGCGATAGATGCCGCGGTAGTCGGTGACATAGGCCTGGGTGTCGGCGTCGCCGCTGCGGCAGGCGTTCTCGCCGACGATGGCCTGCATCGCGCGCAAGGTGGTGTCGGGGGTCTGGGTTTCAGCGGACATGTGTGGGTCCTGAATGGGATGCGGGTCAGTACGCGGCGGACGGCTTGTCCGCGGCGCTGTCCGAGGGCTGCTCGCGGAACGACGCGGCGAGCTTGCGCGCGGCGTTGGCGTACATCAGCACGTCGACACCGGTGGCCACGAAGGTGCAGCCGAGTTCCAGGTAGCGGCGCGCCAGCGCCGGGTCGGAGGTCAGCGTGCCGGCGGCCTTGCCGCCGGCGATGATGGTGCGCATCGCGCCTTCGATCGCCGCCTGCACTTCCGGGTCGCCCGGGCGGCCGCGATGGCCCATCGAGGCGGCCAGGTCAGCCGGGCCGATGAAGACGCCATCGATGCCATCGACCGCACAAATCTCTTCGAGGTTCTGCAGTGCCGTCACGGTTTCCGCCTGCACCAGCACGCAGACTTCATCGTCGGCCACGTCGAGGTAGTCGGTGCGAGAGCTCCACAGCGAAGCACGCGCCACCGCACTGCCCACGCCGCGGATGCCCTGCGGCGGGTAGCGCGTGGCGCTGACCAGCGTGCGGGCCTGTTCGGCGGTATCGACCATCGGCACCAGCAAAGTCTTGGCGCCGATATCCAGCAGCTGCTTGATCAGCGGCACCTCGCCGGACACGGCGCGCACCACGGGCTGGGACGGGTACGAGCCCAGCACTTGCAGGGCATGCAGTGTCGTTTGCAGGTCATTGGGGGCGTGTTCGCCGTCGATCAGCAACCAGTCGAAACCGGCAGTGGCCGAGACTTCCGCCAGGTACGGCGTGGCCATCGACAGCCACAGGCCGATCTGCGGCTGGCGTGCAGCCAGCGCGGCCTTGAAGGGATTGTTTGCGGGCATGGTGGTTCCTGTTCGGTTTGCTGTCTCGCCCGGCGCGTCAGCCAAGCTGGCCCTGGCAAAGGTACTTGGTATGCATGTAATCGTCCAGCCCGTGGCGCGAGCCCTCGCGCCCGTAGCCGGATTCCTTGACGCCGCCGAACGGTGCCGCCTCGGCCGCAATCGCCCCCTCGTTGATGCCGACCATGCCGGTTTCCAGTGCCTGCGCCACGCGCCAGATGCGGCGGATGTCGTTGGAGTAGAAATACGCGGCGAGGCCGAACGGGGTGTCGTTGGCGTCGCGGATCACTTCGGCTTCGTCGCGGAAGCGGAAGATGGGCGCGACGGGGCCAAAGGTCTCCTCGCACGACAGCTCCATTGCCGGCGTGGCGTCGACCAGCACCGTCGGCGCGTAGTAGTGCGGGCCGTCGGCGGTGCGCACGCGCTTGCCGCCGGTGACCACGCGCGCACCCCTGGCGACAGCGTCTTCGACATGGCGCGCGATCTTGTCGACGGCGCGGGCGTTGATCATCGGGCCGATCTGCGCGCCCTCCTCTGTCGCCGGGCCGACATGGAGCGCGCCCACGCGCTGCGCCAGGCGCCCGACGAAGGCGTCGTGCACGGCATCATGCACGTAGACGCGGTTCGGGCAGACGCAGGTCTGGCCGCCGTTGCGGAACTTGGAGGCCACCAGGCCGTCGACCGCGGCATCGAGGTCGGCGTCGTCGAAGACGATGAACGGGGCGTTGCCGCCCAGTTCCAGAGAAAGCTTCTTCAGCGTGGCCGCCGATTCGCGCGCCAGGTGCTTGCCCACCGGCGTGGAGCCGGTGAAGGTGATCTTGCGCACGCGGCTGTCGGCGAGCCAGGCATCGACCACGCCGGGCGTGTGCTCGCGCGACGCGGTGACCATGTTGAGCACGCCTGCCGGGATGCCGGCCTGTTGCGCGAGCCATGCCAGCGCCAGGGCCGTCAGCGGGGTATCTTCCGCGGGCTTGGCCACCACCGTGCAACCCGCGGCCAGCGCGGGAGCGATCTTGCGGGCGATCATCGCCAGCGGGAAATTCCACGGCGTAATGGCTGCCACCACGCCGACCGGCTCCTTCAGCACCAGCAGCTTGCGGCCCGGCACCGCCTCCGCGACGATATCGCCGCAGATACGGGTGGCTTCTTCGGCGAACCATTCGACGTACGAGGCGCCGTACAGCACCTCGCCGCGTGCCTCGTGCATCGGCTTGCCTTGCTCGGTCGAGATGATGCGGGCCAGGTCGTCCTGGTGCGCAAGGATCAGCGCATGCCAGCGCTTGATCAGCTGCGCGCGCTCGCGTGCGGGGCGGCGGCTCCATGCCAGAAACGCCGCCGCGGCGGCATCGACCGCGAGACGCGCATCGCCGGCATCGCTGTCGGCCACGCTGGCGAAGGTCTCGCCGGTGGCGGGGTCGGTCACCGGCAGGCGGCGGCCAAGGCCGGCATCGCGCCATTGGTGGTCAATAAGGTTCTGGCTGCGCAGCAGCGCAGCATCGGCAAGAGACAGGGCCATCGGTGTAAGCAGAAAGGATGTGAGGAGCGGCAACTAGCTGACGATGCCCATGTGCCAGGGCACGAACTCATTGTCGCCAAGGCCGAGCGCTTCGCTCTTGGTGGGCTCGCCGGATGCCGCGCGCAGGATGTATTCAAAAATCCGTTGGCCCATCTGCGGCACGGTCAGCTCGCCGTCGAGCACCAGCCCGCAGTTGATGTCCATGTCCTCTTGCAGCCGGTTGAACATCGCCGAGTTGGAAGCGAGCTTGATCGTCGGCGCCGGCTTGGAGCCGAACATCGAGCCGCGGCCGGTGGTAAAGCAGATCAGGTTGGCGCCGCTGGCGATCTGGCCGGTCACCGCCACCGGGTCGTAGCCGGGCGAGTCCATGAAGACAAAGCCAGACTGGTCGATCGGCTCGGCATACTCGTACACCGCCTGCAGCGGCGTGGTGCCGCCCTTCATCGCGGAGCCCAGCGACTTCTCGAAGATATTGGCGAGGCCGCCCTGCTGGTTGCCATGGCCGACCACGCCGTTGAACTGTGCGTTGTGCCCGGCGGTATAGCGTTCCCACCAGGCCAGCCGGTCCAGCAGCTTCTGGCCGACCTCGGGCGTCACCGCGCGGCGCGTGAGCATGAACTCGACGCCGTGGATCTCCGGCGTCTCCGACAGGATCGCCGTGCCGCCATGGCGCACCAGGAGATCCATCGCCGCGCCCAGAGCGGGATTGGCGCTGATGCCGGAAAAACCGTCCGAGCCGCCGCATTCCAGGCCGATTTTCAGGTGGCTGGCCGGCACCGGCTGGCGCACCGCCGCGTTGGCGAGCGGCAGCATCGATTCGATCGCCTGGATGCCGGCCGCGATGGTGGCACGCGTGCCACCGGTGTCCTGCATCACCAGCGTATGGACAGCGGGCCCGGGCTCCAGCCCTTGTGATTCGACCAATGAAGCGACCTGGTTGCGCTCGCAGCCGAGGCCGACGATCAGCACGCCGGCCAGGTTGGGATGGCGCGCATAGCCGGCCAGCGTGCGGCGCAACACATCGAAGTGCTCGCTCGGCGACGACATGCCGCAGCCGCTGGTCTGCGCGAACGCGACCACGCCGTCGACGTTAGGATAGGCCGCCAGCCGCTCAGGGGTGAAATGCGCGGCGATCTGCCGGATCACGGTGGACGAGCAGTTGACCGACGACAGGATGCCGATGAAGTTGCGCGTGCCCACACGCCCGTCGGGACGCACAAAGCCGTTGAAGGTGGCGCGCTGCGCCTCGGGCACGTAGTCGACCGGACGCACATCCTGGCAGAACGCCGGGTCGCGGTAGAAGTCGACCAGCGTCAGGTTGTGCGAATGCACGTGCTCGCCCGGCGCGATGTCGCGCGCGGCCACGCCGATAACGGTGTCGAACTTGCGCACCGGCGTGCCGGCCGTGATCGCGCAGGCGGCGATCTTGTGCCCGGCCGGCACCTGCGCGCGCACACGCACGGCGGGATCGGCGAGCTGCTGGCCCAGGGACAGGTCGTTGCGCGCGACCAGCACGTTGTCGTTGGCGTGCAGGCGGATGACGGGATTGGGATTCACTTGGGGTTCGCTTGTTGTGCGCCTGCGGCCAGGCTCGGTAATCGCCTGCGGCTCAGCTTTGCTGCAGCAGTTCCTTGAGCTTGAGGCGCTTGATCAGCTGCGTTTCCTGGTCATAGACGCTGGCCACGTACTTCTTGTAGTCGGGACCGTCCAGGTACATCAGCGGCGCATCGAGACGCGCGGCCACCTGCTTGAACTCGTTGCTCGCCACCGCGGCGCGGAAGGCGTCGCGCAGCTTCTTCTCAACCGCGGGCGGCAGGCCCTTGGGTGCACCGATGCCGTTGGGCGCTTCCACCACCACGTTGTAGCCAAGCTCCTTGAGCGTCGGCGTGTCCTTGAAGCGCGATGCACGCTGCTCGCCCCAGGTCGCCAGCAGGCGCAGCTTGCCGGCTTCCACGTGCGGCGCCCACGAGCTGGAATCGGCCAGCAGGTCCACCTGCCCGGCCAGCACGTCCTGCAGCGCGGCCGCGCCGCCCTTGTAGGCGATCGCGTTGAACTGGATGCCCGCGGCCAGCGCAAACTGCTCCATGCCGACATGGGTCGCGCCGCCGATGCCGGCGTGCGCATACGTCACCTTGCCGGGATTGGCCTTGGCGGCGGCGACCACGTCCTGCAGCGTCTTGTAGCGCGAGTTGGCGGGCACCGCGATGCCGAAGGTCTGGCCCGAGGTGCGCGCCAGGTAGGTCAGCTCGGTGCGCGGATCGAGCGGCAACATGCCGAGCTGCGAGAAACGCGTGACCGAGATCGGGATCTGGCCGATGGTGTAGCCGTCCGGCGTGGCGCGCGCCAGCGCCTTGGTGCCGATCATGCCGGAGGCACCGGCGCGGTTCTCCACCACGATCGACTGCTTGAGGATGCCGCCGGCCACCTGGCACAGCGCGCGCATCGACTGGTCGGCCGTGCCGCCAACCGGCCAGGGGCAGATAAAGGTGATGGGACGCTCGGGATACTCGCCCGCCAGCGCGCGGCCAGCCGGCAGCAGCACGCCGGCGGCACCGGCAGCAACGCCCGCGGCAGCGCCGATGAGCAGGTTGCGGCGCTTCAGATCGATGGGGAGTCGTTGAGTCATTTGCGGGTGTCTCCGATGTTTTGATTATGGGCGAGGCCGGCGCAGCCGGCTTCTTCATGCCAGCATTCTGGCGCGACCTAACATAACAATCCAATCAAAAACTAGCATTGCTTCATAAGCATATAGTTATGTAGACTCCGGACATGGTCCAGATCGATCGCGCGCTGCGCTCCAATATCAAGCTGCGCCACCTGCAATTGCTGGTGGCGCTGGATGAGTTCCGCCATCTCGGCCGCACCGCGGAGTTCCTGTCGGTCAGCCAGCCGGCGGTGTCCAAGGTGCTCACTGAGGTCGAGAAGGCACTGGGGCTGACGCTGTTCACGCGCTCCACGCGCGGCACCGAGCCCACGCCCGCGGGAGAATCGCTGGTGCGCTTTGCGCGCTCGGTGCTGGCGCAGTATGAGCAGACCCGCGACGAGATCGCGGCGGTGCAGAGCGGCGCTTCGGGCCGCATCCGCGTCGGATCGATGGGCGCTGCGCTGCCGGTACTGCTGGCGCGGGCCGTGGGGATGCTGAAGGACCGCTATGCGCGCGCCACCGTGCTGGTGGAAGAAGGCGACCTCACGCACTTGTTGCCCAAGCTGCGCCTGCGCGAGCTCGACCTGATCGTCGGCCGGCTCGAACCCGGCTATGCGGCGCCCGACCTGCTGACAGAAGCGCTCTACGACGAGCCGATGGTGGTTGTCGTCAAGCGCGGCCACAAGCTCGCGCGAAAGGCGCGCCCCGGCTGGGCCGACCTGGCGGAGATGCCTTGTGTCATGCCGCCGCCGTGGGCATCGCTGCGCGTGAAGATCGAACAGGCGTTCTACCGCTACGGCCTGCATCCGCCACAGGACGTGATCGAATCGTCGTCCTACCTCGCGCTGTCCACCTTCGTCAGCCAGCGCAATGCCGCGGGCTTCATGGCGGCATCGGTGGCACGGGCGCTGCAGGCCGAAGACCGGCTGCATGTGCTGGCGATGGAGGTGCCGGTGGACCTGCCGCCAGTGGGCATCATCACCCTACGCGAGCGCGCACCGTCGCTCAGCGGCGACCACATGGCGGCCTGCCTGCGCGAGGCTGCAGCGGAGGTCAAGAGCGCTTAGCGCGCGGCCTCGCACGCGAAGTCTTCATCGCTGCGGATTGAAAAAGGCGCTGGACTAGTTCGCACCGCGCGCCAGCAGCACCGGCACCGACGTCGCCAGCAGCGCCACCCCGGAGGCTGTCAGCAGCGACAGCACAACCTTGCGAAAGGTGGTCTCGCTAATGCCGAGGTAGAGCCGCGCCCCCAGCAGCGACGGCACCAGCATCGCAGGCGCCACCACCAGGAACATCGGCAGCATCTCGCGTGTGACGATGCCCTTGCCGACATAGGTGGCCATCGTCACCGCCAGCGTAGCGAGGTTGAAGTTCTGGATCACCGCGCGCTGCTCGTCCTTGTCGAAGCCGCGCAGCGTACACCACAGCGTGGGGATCACGCCGGTGAAGCCGCCGATGCCGCCCATCACGCCGCCGGCCGCACCGGCCACGCCATCGGCCACGCGGGCGCCCACGCCGATATGTGGCAGCCGGCGCGCCATCAGCATCACCGGGCACCACAGCGTCAGGAAGCCGCCGAGCACGGCCTTGAACCACTGCGCGTCGAGCATCGGCAGGATCGCCACGCCCAGCGGGATCCCGCACACGCCGCCGGCCACGAACGGCCACAGCCGCCGCCACGACAGCCCGCGCCGCACCGATGCCGCTGCCAGCAACTGGCCCGTGAGCGCGCCGAACACCGTCATCGCCGAGGCGAGCCGCGGCTCTATCGCCCAGGCCCAGAACGACATCGCCACCATGCCGAACGCAAAGCCCGACAAGCCCTGGACAAAGCCGGCCACGACAGCGCCGGCGATCACGATCAGCAAGGTGGAATCCATATGGGCAGCGAGGTCCGCCGGGGCGCGGAGGCAACGATATGTCGTTTGGCAAAGCGCGTGACTATGCACTTGATTACTCACCTTGTCAGCCGGCGATGCTGCTGCAGCGCGCAAAACTGATACGGCGTTTTTCCATTGAGGTGATGCTGTTCGGCGAACTCGCGCTTGGTTAGCATTACCTGCAAGCATGACTGAAGGCATGCAAAGCGGCGAATGCGATACGCCTGCGACGAATTGTCGCCCGCCCGCTGCTTGCTGCCATGCTGCACTTTGCGCGGCGCGCGGCGTACACTACGCTTTCCCGCACGCGCCTACGGCCCGCGCCCCGGCGCGCCCCTGCCGACTGGCCCGGCCTGCCTCACGGCAGCGCCGCGCCGTCCAAGGCGTGCGTCAGGCCAGCGCCACGGAGAACACGACATGTTTGGTTTGACCGCGCTCGACCTCGCCCGCATCCAGTTTGGCTTCACCATCTCTTTCCACATTGTCTTTCCCGCGATCACCATCGGCCTGGCCGCCTACCTGGCGGTGCTCGAGGCCTGCTGGCTGAAAACGCAGCGGACGCATTACCGCGACCTCTATCACTTCTGGTCCAAGATCTTCGCCGTCAACTTCGGCATGGGTGTGGTGTCCGGGCTGGTGATGGCCTACCAGTTCGGCACCAACTGGAGCTTCTTCTCCGAGTTCGCGGGCAGTATCACCGGCCCCTTGCTGACCTATGAAGTACTGACCGCCTTCTTCCTGGAAGCCGGCTTCCTGGGCGTGATGCTGTTCGGCTGGAACCGGGTTGGGCCGGGGCTGCATTTCTTTGCCACGGTGATGGTCGCGCTCGGCACGCTGATCTCGGCCACGTGGATCCTGGCGTCCAACAGTTGGATGCAGACGCCGGCGGGCTTCGAGATCATCAATGGCCGCGTGGTGCCGACCAACTGGTTCGAGGTCATCTTCAACCCCTCGTTCCCCTACCGCCTGCTGCATATGAGCGTGGCGGCGTTCCTGGCCACGGCGCTGTTCGTCGGCGCCTCGGCCGCATGGCACCTGCTGCGTGGCCGCGACAACCCCGCCATCCGCAAGATGCTGTCGATGGCGATGTGGATGCTGCTGATCGTCGCGCCGATCCAGGCCGTGATCGGCGACCTGCATGGCCTGAACACGCTCAAGCACCAGCCGGCCAAGATCGCCGCGCTGGAAGGCCATTGGGAGAACAAGGGCCATGAAGGCCTGCCGCTCCTGCTGTTCGGCTGGCCCGACATGGCGCGCGAGGAGACGCGCTTCGCGGTGGAAGTGCCGCGCCTGGGCAGCCTGATCCTGACCCATAGCTGGGACGGGCAGATCAAGGGGCTGAAGGAGTTCGCGCCCGAGGACCGGCCCAATTCCACCATCCTGTTCTGGTCGTTCCGCGTGATGGTCGGGCTGGGGCTACTGATGATCCTGCTGGGCATATGGAGCCTGCTATTGCGGCGCAAGGACAGGATGTTCCGCGCGCGCGGCTTCCTGCATATGGCGCTGTGGATGGGGCCGACCGGCTTGATCGCGATCCTCGCTGGTTGGTATACGACCGAGATCGGGCGCCAGCCGTGGGTGGTCTACGGCCTGCAGCGCACCGCCGATGCGGTGTCGCCGCACGGTGTGCCCGAGCTGGCGCTGACGCTGGCGATCTTCGTGGTGGCGTATTTCTTCGTGTTCGGCGTGGGCATCGCCTACATGATGCGGCTGGTGCGCAAGGGGCCGGCGATCGAGGAACTCAAGCCGGAAGGCGGGCCCGGGCGCGGGCATACGCCGGCGCGGCCGCTGTCCGCCGTGGACGACGACGAAGTGCTCGCCCCCACCACCGTTGCACGCAGCCGGAGCTGACACCATGGGTATCGATCTCTCCCTTCTCTGGATCGTCATCATCTTCTTTGGCGTGATGATGTACGTGGTGATGGACGGCTTCGACCTGGGCATCGGCATGCTCTACCCGTTCGTGCCGGACCGGCATGACCGCGACGTGATGATGAATACGGTCGCGCCGGTCTGGGACGGCAACGAGACCTGGCTGGTGCTGGGCGGCGCCGGGCTGCTGGCGGCGTTCCCGCTGGCGTACTCGGTGGTGCTGAGCGCGCTCTACCTGCCGCTGATGCTGATGCTGCTGGGGCTGATCTTCCGCGGCGTGGCGTTCGAGTTCCGCTTCAAGGCCAACGATCGCGAGCGCCCGGTGTGGGATGCGGCCTTTATCCTGGGCTCGGCCACGGCGACCTTCTTCCAGGGCGTGGCGCTGGGCGCCTATATCGACGGGATCAAGATGGAGGGCCACCGCTTTGCCGGCGGGCCGCTGGACTGGCTCACGCCCTTCCCGCTGTTCTGCGGCCTGGGGCTGATGGTGGCCTACACGGTGCTGGGCAGCACCTGGCTGATCATGAAGACCGAGGGCGAGCTGCAGCAGCGCATGATCAAGCTGACCGGCACGCTCGCCTGGCTGCTGCTGGCGGTGATCGCGGTGATCAGTCTGTGGACGCCGCTGACGCACCCGGAGATCGCCGAGCGCTGGTTCAGCCTGCCCAACCTGTTCTGGTTCTCGCCGGTGCCGATCCTGGTGGCGCTGTGCATGTTCATGCTGATGCGCGCGCTGCGCCGCGAGCCGAATATCTCGCCGTTCATGTATGCGCTCGGGCTGGTGTTCCTCGGCTACAGCGGGCTGGCGATCAGCGTCTGGCCCAATATCATTCCGCCGAATATCTCGTTCTGGGATGCCGCCGCGCCGCCGCAGAGCCAGGGCTTTGCGCTGGTCGGGGCGCTGTTCATCATCCCCTTCATCCTGATGTACACGGTGTGGGCCTACTACGTGTTCCGCGGCAAGGTCCGCCACGGCGAGGGCTACCACTGATGGGCGCGCAACGTCCCGGCGCATCGACCTGGCTGCGCCGTGTCGGCTGGCTGGTGCTGATCTGGGCGGCCAGCGTCGCGGCGCTAGGCGTGGCCGCGTGGGTGCTGCGGATAATCATGCAGGGCGTCGGCTTCCGTAGCTGACGCCTCACACCTTCCTGTTTTTTCTCCCGATGCCGCGCGGCGCATATGCCGCTCTTCCAAATCTAAGCAAGCCTACGCATCGCTAATGGCGACGTCTTTGCAGATTTGGACGCGCGGTCACCAACCCGAGCGCGCGGTAACGCGCGCATTCGCTGCCGGTACTCCGGCAGGCGCATTGAATTCACATTGGCGCCCCCTCTCGGGACTCCCGTCCATCCTTGCGGATGGAATCGCCAATCACACCGCCCGATAATCTGAACGGGGCCCGAGCAGGGCAGATGGGAGCAGTCCACAGCGTCGCCGACTTGCGTCAGCAGCCGCCGCAGACCGTTTTGACAGGCATTCTCGTCGCGCAGGTGGCAGGTGCCGCAGCCCGGGCAATCCCACTCCCGAATTGCGGGCGCTATCCCGCCCTCGACAACGTGACCACACGCATGGCACGTTCGCGTGGTGCCGGTTTCATCCAGCACCAGCGCATGCTTTCTGGAGCGCGTCGCGACCCACGAGACAATGTCCTTGAATGCACCGTGCATCGTTCTGTTTCTTACCGCGCGGTTGTATTTGCGGCCCTTGCCGTGGTTGGTGTTCTCCGGCACGTAGTTGCCGATCCCAATCACGTCGTAGTGCCTGCAGAGCTGGTTCGCCAGCGAATACATGAAGTGCTTTTTCTGTTCTCGCACTTTGGTTTGCATTCGCTCCACAGCGTCGTCCAAACGCTTCCAGCGGCGACTGGGACGCCAATGCGTCGACACCGTGCCATCGCCGTGGATGGTATCTACCCACAGCGACTTTGCTATGCACCGGTCACGCAGACTCGTTAGCCGATCGAGAATGCGCTCCGACTCCTTCAACTTCTCAAGATTGGACAATTCGAAGGCGCGCCCCTCAGTATCCAGAGCGTAGCCAAAGTTCTTCAGGTTCGGATCGATGTAGACCACGCGCGTGCCGCGTTGCCTGGCCTTCTTCTGCCCCTTGAACGTGAACACAGCGAAATAGCGGTCGCGGCCCTCGCGGACGATCCGGCAAGTGCGAGCGCTCGCGATCTCCTTGGGTGTCTTCTCCATCTTCAGGCGCAGCGACAGCCGCTGTCCTTGCGCGTTCGCGCCGAACGATAGGTTGAGCCAACCGAACTGGGAAACATTCCAGCCTTTGCCTGGCTCGTCGTATTCCAGGCTCATCCAGTGCTTGGCCCATGCCTTGTACTTGACCCAGCCCACGTCTGGGCCGCAGCGCTGTCCATTCTTCGACTTTCGATGCGAGGCAATGGCCTTGGCCATGCGCAGCGCGACATTCTTCAGCGGTGAAGAAAACACGCAGCGCAAGAACCGATGACGCTCCTTGAGCGGCGGCACGAGGTTGCGAAGCCCGATCTCGGAATAGACCTCCGACAGGAGCTTCTTGGTTCGCGCCTCATCAAGATAGCCATAGCCGCCGACGATGGACAACTCCGCCATGCGCGTTCCATAGCCAGTTGCAGATTTTGGATTGCCCGTCGAGCTTGCCCGCAGCATCAGCGTCCACCACCAGACGGACCTTCCTCGCGAACTGGATAGTGGTGGGATCAGCCCTCTTGAATGGCATCTGCAGCCTCTTTCAGGGCTTTCATGGCGTGACGATTCTTGTGGGAACGGCTGCCATAGAGGCGCGCCGAAAAGACGGTAATGATCTCAAGCACGTCGCAGGCAAGATCCTCCTCATACGTCGAATCGCCTTTGGCATTGATGATGACGACTTCCGTTCCGAATTGCTCGCACAGAGCAAAAACGAGCTCTGCACCAAATCGCAAGAGCCGGTCCTTGTGTGTGATGACAAGCCGATCAACGCCTCCGGCACAGATACGTTTGAGCAGTTGCTTGAGGCCCTTCTTCTCATAGTTCATGCCGGAGCCGAGATCCCGGATGAGTTCGAAGGGCCATCCCTTCGCAGCGCAGAACGACTCCAGCACCTGGCACTGACGCTCCAGATCGGCCTTCTGGTCGTGGCTGGAAACGCGCGCATAGGCGAGCGTAGTACGCCCGCGCTCTGCTTCCTCGACCTTCTTGCCGGCCAACTCCATTAGAGCGGTCAAATTATAGCGACGATGACCACCCGGAGTCCGATCGGCGGAGATCTTCCCGTCGAGCTCCCATCGGCGAAGCGTGCCAGGGTGGATGCCCAGCATCGCGCACGCCTCCTTCATCGTAACTTTAGCAAGTATGCTCATGGGTGATCATAATTGCATACCTATAAGGTAAGTTCTCAATAAGCCGGGGCAAGGCCAGGTGGTGAGGCGTGGCCGGTGACTGGAATGTCGGGGTGGAAATATCGGCGCGACCTTGCCGTAAGCCGCAACGAGTTCCACTTGTAAACGCTGGGTGGAGATGTTAACTTTCGCCGTCGCCATCCACGCTGCCCAGGTCATGACCACTTGCCAAAAAATCACGCTGCCGGACATCGCGCGAGAAGGATTGACGCCAAAAGAACTTGAGGTGTTGGCATGGGTTGAGGGATTGGTCGACATGGCCAATGGCTTGCAGCAGGAGAAGGAGCAACTGGAACAGGAACTCGCCGAGCTGAGAAGAGCTGCAAAGCGCGCGTAGCCTGACTGCGGCCGTGAAGAAGAAGCTTGTTGCGCCGTACATTGCCGAGGCCGAACGTACGCCGGCGGTGCTGAAGGTGCTGGCCTGGGGTGAAGATCTCGTGGCGCTCATCCATCGTCTGGTGGAGAACGCGGGGCACATGAAAGACGAGGTCGCGGTGCTCAAGGGAGAGAAGAAGCGCCCGACGTTCAAGCCAAGCCGCATGCATGAGGAGGCCGGCAAAACCAGCGAGTCCAATCGGCGGCAGCAGGGCAAACCAGCCGGTCGACGCGGTTCGCCCGCCAGGAGCAAGACGGGGCAGCTGAAGATCGATTGCGAGCAAGTCATCCAGCCGCCCGAGTCTATCCCGTCTGGCTCGCGGTTCAAGGGCTACCGGGATTTCGTGGTGCAGGACCTCGTGATCGGGACCCACAATACGCGCTACCGGCTCGCACGCTGGCAGACTCCGGACGGTCAAACGCTGACCGGGCAGCTGCCCAAGGCCGTTGCCGGCAGCCACTTTGGCGCGACACTGGTCAGTTACGTGCTGTACCAATATCACCACTGCCACGTGACGCAGCCGCTGCTGTGCGAGCAGTTGCGGGAATGGGGTATCGAGATCTCGTCCGGGCAGATGAATGCGCTGCTGCAGGAGGACAAGCAGTGCTTCCATGAGGAAAAGGAGGGTCTGCTGTCGACGGGGCTGGCGCTCTCGGCGTATGTGACGGTCGACGACACCGGCACGCGGCATCAGGGCCGCAACGGCTATGTCACCCACATCGGTAACGAGCACTTCGCCTGGTTCAAAAGCACAAGCACGAAGAGCCGCATCAATTTCCTCGAACTGCTCGCAGCGGGACATGGCTACCGGGTCAACGACGAGGCCTTCTCCTACATGAAAAAGCATGAGCTCCCACAGGCGTTCGTGGAAGGGCTGCGTCAGCATGAGTGCGCGAGCTTCGCCAACCAGAGTGCGTGGCTGTCTCATCTGGACAGCCTGGGCATGGACGTTACCCGCCACCGGAACATCGCCACCGAAGGGGCATTAGTGGGCAGCCTGAGGCGACGTGGCGTAGCCCAGGATCTGGCCATCATCAGCGATGATGCGGGACAGTTCAATGTGTTGATTCACGGCTTATGCTGGGTCCACGCCGAGCGTCTCGTGCACAAGCTGCTGCCGCTCAATGACCTACATCGAGAGGATATTGCCCGTGTGCGCAGCGAAATCTGGTCGCTCTATGCGGATCTGAAGGAATACAAGCAGAATCCGACGATCCGGCGCAAAGCCGAACTGCAAAAACGCTTTGACGCAGTCTTCATCCAAAAGACCCGTTACGCAACGCTGGACCGTTTGCTCAGACGCCTTCACAAGAACAAGTCCGAGCTGCTCTTGGTGCTCGAACGCCCCGAGATCCCACTGCATACCAACGGCAGTGAACGCGACATTCGCGACCACGTGAAAAAGCAGAAGATCAGTGGCGGCACGCGCAGCGAACTCGGTCGTCAATGCCGTGACACCTTCTCGAGCTTGAAGAAGACCTGTCGAAAGCTGGGAATCTCGTTCTGGGACTACCTGGCGGACCGCATCACACACACCAATCACATTCCCCGACTTCCCCACCTCCTCGAACAGCGCATCGCTCGCTCGACCTGAGCGACGTGCCGCCGCTTGCCCCGTTTTATTGAGAACTTACCCTATAAGCAGTTTACAAGGGGCTGCTCACTTGCCCCGCGCGGCCTTGTCACGCCTGCCTTGTCTGCAATGCTTCCAAGAATCTGAATAGCTCCATCAGCATTCTTTGCCTCTCTGTCACCACGGTGACAACCCCGGTTCTTACTCTGCGGGCGCCACGCTACCGATCCCTGCAGGAGATGAACCATGACCTTCCGACCTTCCACCCTTGCCCGGCCGCACTGGCTGGCTGCCCTGCTGCTGTGCACGGCGCTGAGCGCCTGCGGCGGCGATTCCGGCGACAGCCCCGCCACCGGCTCGCCCAATGCAGCGCCGGCCACGCCGGGCGCCCCCGGCACCGGCGGCAACCCCGGCCAGGGTAACGGCAGCGACCGGCCTGGCGAGACGCCTGCCGTGAAGCCGCAGATGCGCTGCGCGCCCTGAAGCCGGGCCCGGCCTGTCTTCCCTTCCCGAACAAACACCCGGCACAGAATCCATGAACCCCCAAAGCAGACGCAATTTCCTCAAGCTCGCCGGCGGCAGCACCGCTGCCGCCGCCGCGCTGGCCGCCTTTCCGCCCGCCATCCGCCGTGCGCTGGCGATCCCGGCCAATAACGCCACCGGCACCATCCGCGATGTCGAGCACGTCGTCATCCTCATGCAGGAGAACCGCTCGTTCGACAACTACTTCGGCACGCTGCGCGGCGTGCGAGGCTTTGGCGACCGCTTCCCGATCCCGCTGGCGGGCGGCCTGAACGTCTTGCAGCAAACCTATATCAACGGCGGCACCAGCCGCACCGTGCTGCCCTATCACCTCGACAGCAGCACCGGCAACGCGCAGCGCGTCAGCGGCACGCCGCACTCCTACCCCGATGCGCAGAACGCGTGGGACCTGGGCCGCATGAACAAGTGGCCGACCTACAAGCAGACCCAGTCGATGGGCTACTACACCGAGGCCGAGCTCGACTTCCAGGTGGCGCTGGCCAATGCCTTCACGCTGTGTGATGCCTACCACTGCAGCTTCCATGGCGGCACCAACCCCAACCGCCTGTTCCACTGGACCGGCACCAACGACCCTGGTGGCGCCAACGGCGGCCCGGTGATCGACAACAGCGGCGATTCGTTCACGGGCTCGGCCCCGCCTTATACCTGGAAGACCTACCCGGAACGGCTGGACACGGCCGGCGTGAACTGGAAGGTCTACCAGAACATGCCGGACAACTTCACCGACAACCCCCTCGCGGGTTTCAAGCAATACCGCGACGCCAACGCCGCGCGCGGCAACCAGGCCAACGGCAGCCCCTACCCGCCGTACACCAGCGCCGACGATGCCATCAGCCCGCTGCTCAAGGGCGTGGCCAACACCATGCCCGACGGCGGCTTCCTGCAGGCGCTGCGCGACGATGTGGCCGCCGGCAAGCTGCCGCAGGTGTCGTGGATCGTGGCGCCGGCCACGTACTCGGAGCACCCCGGGCCGTCGAGCCCGGTGCAGGGCGCGTGGTACACGCAGGAGGTACTCAATGCGCTGACCGCCAACCCCGCGGTCTGGAGCAAGACCGTGCTGCTGATCAACTTCGACGAGAACGACGGCTTCTTCGACCACGTGCCGCCGCCGTGCGCACCGGCCTGGGACAACGACACGCTGGCCGGCGCCACCACGCTCGCCCCGGAAGACGTCGCGCCCGAGTACCACGTCGACAAGCATCCCTACGGCCCCGGCCCGCGCGTGCCGATGTACGTGGTGTCGCCGTGGAGCCGCGGCGGCTGGGTCAACTCGCAGGTGTTCGACCACACCTCGGTGCTGCGCTTCCTGGAAGCCCGCTTCGGCGTGGCCGAGCCCAATATCAGCGGCTTCCGCCGCGCGGTGGCAGGCGACCTGACCTCGGCCTTCAACTTCGTCAGCCCGAACGCCAACCCGCTGCCCTCGCTGCCGAATCGCGACAAGGTCAGCGCCGACGCGATCCGCACCGCGCAGGGCGTGCTGCCGCAGGTGGCGCTGCCCGCGGCGGACAGCCAGCAGATGCCGCAACAGGACACCGGCACGCGTCCGTCGCGCGCCCTGCCCTATGAGCTGCATGTCAGCGCGCGGGAAGACGCCCGCGACAGTCGCGGGCTGTGGCTGCTGTTCGCCAATACCGGCACGGCCGCGGCAGTGTTCCACGTCTACGACCGCCTGCACCTGGACCGCGTGCCGCGTCGCTACCTGGTCGAGCCGGGCAAGGAACTGCATGGCAGCTGGGATGTGTTCTCGGCCGACAGCGGCAAGTACGACCTGTGGGTGCTCGGCCCCAACGGCTTCCATCGCGCCTTCAGCGGCGACGTGGCCGCGGTCACGGCAGCCGGTGCCGCGCCGGAGATCCGCGTCTGCTACGACATCGCCAACGCGGCCGTGTACCTGACGATGATCAATACCGGCAGCGCTGCCTGCACCTTCACGGTACAGCCCAATGCCTACCGCGATGACGGCCCGTGGACCTTCGAGATCCCGGCCGGCAAGCAGCTCGACCAGCACTGGCCGGTGGGCCGGCAGGGCAACTGGTACGACTTCACCGTGACCGCCACGCAGGGTGGCCACGGTGCCTTTATGCGGCGCTTTGGCGGCCGCATCGAAACCGGCAGGGACAGCGTGTCGGACCCGGCGATGGGTGTGATCGACTGACGTCCCGCGCCTTCCGGTGCGCAGTGCTGCGCCCGCTCCGGCCCATCGCGGCCGCGGCGGGCGTAGCCGTTTTGTCATATTGGCCCGCTAGACTGCGCGGTCGTCCGGACCTGTCCGGTCCACTACCCCCACAACCCTGCGGATGACCATGCTTGGCGACCTGCTGATGACCTTTTTCGAAGTCGCGCGCCAGGGCAGCATCACCATGGCTGCCCGGCAGCTGCGCGTCAGCCAGCCTACGGTGACCGGCCGCATCCGCCAGCTCGAAGAGACCTACGGCGTGGAGCTGTTCCACCGCCGCGCCAGCCGGGTCGACCTGAGCGACGTGGGCGTGGCGCTGATGCCGATGGTCGAGCAGCTGATGCAGCAGGAAGGCCATGCCGACTACCTGCTGCGCAACGCCGGCAACCTGCGTTTTGGCAACCTGCGCATCGGCGCTACGGGACCCTACTACATCCTGCGCGCGGTGGCGGCGTTCCGGCAGCGCTACCCGGCCATCGACGTCAGCCTGGACACTGGAAACTCGCAGCAGATGCTGGAAGCGCTGTTCGAGTACCGCATCGATGCAGCGGTGTCCTCGCACCCGGTCGACGACGAGCGCCTGGCGCGCATCCGGCTGGCGTCGGATCCGATGGTGCTGGTGGTCCATCCGGACCATGCGCTGGCGGGGCTGACCCGGGTCGAACTGCCGCAGCTGCGCGGCTGCCACCTGCTGGTGCGCGAGCATGGCTCGATGACGCGCAAGGCCACCGAGGATGCGCTGGCCGCCTGCGGGCAGGAACTGCCGCCGCACACGGTGATCGGCAGCCGCGAGGCGATCTACGAAGCGATCCGGCTGGGCCTGGGCGCCAGCGTGGTACCGCTGGGCGAAGTGCCGCGCGACCCGCTGCTGCGCGTGGTGCCGTTAGCCCACGGTGCGCCGGTACTCCATGAATACCTCTATTGCCTGAAAAGCCGGCGCGACACACGGCTCGTCGGCGCGTTCGTGGAATGCGTGGCGCTGGCCGAGCCGGCCACCGAGGCGCAGGCCGCCTGAAGACCCGCGCATGCGCAAAGCGCCGATGCCGCTATCGGAAATCTTGCTGCGATCATCACTGCGTGGTCACCGCGCGGCGCCAGGCTTGCCGGCTTCGGCTGGCGCGGACGCCGCATTGCCACTAACCTGAACTGCATGATCGCGCGCGCCGCCGGCTTTCCTGAGTATGACCAGCTGCTGTCCTTGCTAGACGCCGGCAGCCATGTGCTGGATACCCGCGTGATCTGCGAAACCACGGTCCAGGGCCATCGCTTCGCCGTGCATGTGGCCACGCTCGGCAGCCGCGATCCGGCAGCGCCCGCGATCGGCATATTTGGCGGCATCCACGGGCTCGAACGCATTGGCACGCAGCTGGTGCTGGACTACCTGCGCTCGCTGCTGTGCCGAATGGCGTGGGATGAACTGCTGCACCGCGAGCTGCAGGCGGTGCGGCTGGTGTTCATGCCGATCGTCAACCCGGGCGGGATGTGGGCCGGCACCCGCGCCAACCCCAACGGCGTCGACCTGATGCGCAACGGGCCGCAGGACGCCGATGCGCACGTGCCCTTCCTCGCCGGCGGGCAGCGTATCGGCGCCTGGCTGCCGTGGTACCGCGGCCCGGCCGGCGCGCCGATGGAAGTGGAAAGCCGCGCACTGCTGCGCGTGGTGCAGGAAGAACTGCTGCCGCGCCCGCTCAGCTTTGCGGTCGACTGCCACTCCGGCTACGGCTGGCGCGACAGCATCTGGTTCCCATACGCGCGCACGCGCCGGCCGATGGCGCACCTGGCCGAGATGTACCTGCTCAAGACGCTGTTCGAGCAGGCCCATCCGCACCACGGCTATACCTTCGAGCCACAAAGCCACCAGTACCTGCTGCACGGCGACCTGTGGGACCATGCCTACGACCTGGCGCAGCCGGGCAACCTGTTCCTGCCGATGACGCTGGAACTGGGCTCGTGGCTGTGGATCAAGAAGAACCCGCGCCAGCTGTTCTCGCGCGAAGGCATCTTCAATCCGATCAAGGCGCACCGCACCGCGCGCGTGCTGCGCCGGCACGTCAGCCTGTTCGACTTCCTGGGCCGGGTCGCGTTTGCGCCCGAACGGTGGCGGCCGCGCGGCGCGCAGCGCGAACAGCTGGAGCAGCAGGCGCGCGCACACTGGCAGAAGGAGCCGCCGCGATGAACGCGATGGGCCGATCCATGGGTCGATGGGTATTCCTGAGGGGACTGACGCGGGAATCGCGCCATTGGGGGACGTTGCCGACGCAATGGGAAGCGGCCGGGCTTGGGCGTCCGCTGCTACCGGACCTGCCGGGCAACGGGGCACTGTCGGCGCAGCCGGCGCCCTGGGGTGTGCGGGAAATGGTTGGCGCGGTGCGGCGCCAGTTGCCGGATGCCAGTGCGCACGGGCCCTACCGCGTGCTGGCAATGTCGCTCGGCGCGATGGTCGCAACCGAGTGGGCGGGCATGCATCCGGAGGAAGTCGGCGCGCTGGTGCTGGTCAATACCAGCATGCGGCCGTTCTGCACGCCGGCACAGCGGCTGCGCCCGCGCAACTGGGGCAAGCTGCTGCGCGTGGCGCAGCGCTGGCACGACCGCGAACTCTGCGAGCGCACCATCCACGCCATCACCTGTGCGCGCGCCGATACGCTGGCGGGCGATATCGACGCGTGGAAGGCCATCGCCGCCGATGCGCCGGTCAGCCGGCAGTCGGCGCTGGCGCAACTGCTGGCTGCGGCACGCTATCGCGCGCCCGCTAGCGCGCCTCGCTGCAAGGTACTGCTGGTTGCGTCCGCAGCCGATCGCCTGGTCGATCCGATGTGTTCCACACGCATCGCGCAGGCCTGGGGCGCGCCGCTGCTGACACACCACTGGGCCGGCCACGACCTGCCCCACGACGATCCGCAGTGGCTGTGCGACGCCGCGGCCCGGGTCATGCTAGGCGTCGGCTAAGGCCTGCTCGACCGGCATGGTGCTGGTCAACAGCGACGCGGCGGCATCAAGCCGCTCCGCCGAGCCGAACAACCGCGCACTGATCAGGCCGGTCTGCAACGCGCCATACACCGCTTGTGCCAGTTGCGGCGCCGGTTCCAGGTACGGCGTCTCGCGCTGTGCCGCGGCGCGCTCGAACAAGTGTGCCAGCCATTGTTCGTTGAAGCGGACGTAGTCCTGCATCACCGCGCGTACCGCCTCGGGCAGCGCCAGCACGTCCGCCGATAGCATCGCGACCAGGCAGGCCTGGTCAGTGCCGGCGCCCGCACGCAGTGGCGCCAGGTACTGCCGCGCCTGTTCCGCCGGGGGCAGGCTGGTGTCGATGGCGCCCAGGCGCCCCTGCATGCGCGTGCTGTACTCGCGCACCGCTTCCAGCACCAGGTCGTCCTTGGACGGGAAGTAATAGTGGATGCTGGAGGTCTTTACCCCGACCAGTTCGGCCAGGTCGCGGTAGCTGAAGCCGTTGAAACCCCGACGCCGGATCAGCACCAGCGCATGTTCAATCAGCTGCTCGCGTACGGATCGGGTTTTCATGGGACCAGCTCCTCGTCTTGCCGCCGGCAATTCAGGCCGGCAGCGTTTGTGCGATCAGCGTAATGAGGGACCCGCTTACAAGGCAAAGCCCTACCCATCCGCCCAAGATCAGCGCAGTGTCAAGCCAACGCACGATCAACTCCTTGAGTCGGGCCGCATGCTGGCGGCCTGGCAGATTCAGATGGCCGGCACCAGGCCGGCCGGCTCTCACGCGATGGCGCCGTCGGTGTACGGGTCAATGCTGCGGCCCGGTTCCGACGACACGCCGCTGCGGTCCAGGCCTGCAACCGTGCGGGCACCGTCGGTGTACGGGTCAGCCTTGCCGACACGTGCGCCATCGGTGTACGGGTCGAAGCTGCGGGCCGGTTGGGAGGACACGCCGCTGCGGTCCAGGCCTGCCACCGTGCGCGCGCCGTCGGTGTACGGGTCAGCCTTGCCGACACGTGCGCCATCGGTGTACGGGTCGAAGCTGCGGGCCGGTTGCGAGGACACGCCGCTGCGATCCAGGCCTGCAACCGTGCGCGCGCCGTCCGTGTACGGATCGGGCTTGCCGACGCGTGCGCCTTCGGTGAACGGGTCGAAGTTGCCGGTACGGGCGCCTTCGGTGAAGGGGTCGAAATTGCCGGTGCGGGCACCGTCGGTGAAGGCATCGGCCTTGCCGACGCGGAATTCATAGCCGTACTTGTCGCCGGTGAAGGTGCTGTCCTTCACGCCGGCGGCGTTGGCCACGCCACCAGCAAAGGCGCCAGCAAGGGTGGCGGCGGTGATCAGGGTCTTGGCGAACTTGGCATTCATGATGGGCTCCTGGGGGCGATGTTGTGAATCGCGTCAATCGGTATCAGTGGCTGTGGCAGTCGCTTTCTTCATTCCGCATCTACTAGTAGATAGATAACCGGTCCTGAAAAAATGACCTCCTTCGGTCATGCAATGGGATCGTCGCTAAGCCGCGCTTTGTTGCTGCTTGGTGGCGCTGCGGCGCTTCCATGCCCTGAATACTATCTACTACTAGGTAGATAGTCAAGGAAAAAGTTTTCTATCGACCTGATAGGGAACGCAGTCTCCCTGCCATGTCTTTGTTTTTATTGCATTAGTTGAGGAACGAGAAGCTGCGGCCGCGAGCCGGGATCGCGCCTGATAAAAAAGCCGCCATGCAGCGTAAGCCACATGGCGGCTTTGAGCGCGCCACTGATATGCGCGAAAAAACTCAGCCGGACACGGCCGCCATCAAAGTATCGGCCGCGGCCTCGACCCGATCGGAAGTCCCGAACAGCCGCGCCGCGATCAGCCCGCTCTGCAGCGAGCCGAACACCACTTGCGCCAGGCGCGGCGGCGGCACCGGGAAAGGCGCGCTGCGCTGCGGTTGCGCGCGTTCCAGCAAGCCGGCCAGCCACTGCTCGTTGAGCAGGTAGAAACCCTGCAGCAGCTTGTGCACGGATTCAGGCAGGCACAGCGTCTCGGTGGACAGCATGCCGCACAGGCAGATCTGGTCCGAACCGCAGCTGGCGCGGAACGGCGCCAGGTAGATCGCCGCCTGTTCGGTAACTGGCAAGGTGGTGTCGATGGAGCGCATGCGCTCGGACATGCGCGCGCTGTACTCCTTCACCGCCTCCAGGACCAGGTCGTCCTTGCTGGGGAAGTAATAGTGGATGCTGGACGTCTTGACCCCGACCAGTTCCGCCAGGTCGCGGTAGCTGAAGCCGTTGAAGCCACGGCGTCGGATCAGGACCAGCGTGTGCTCGAGCAGTTGCTCGCGTACGGATTGCGTTTTCATGAAAACAGTTTATCTACGCGAAGATAGACGCTCAAGTCGAAATGCCCCGAGGCTCGGGTAATTCCCTAGCAATCGGGGCATGTGCTTTAGCCAGGCAGGACCTGCGCGGCGAAGGTGATCATCGAGCCACTCGTCACGCAAAGCACAAGCCATCCGCCAAGGAGCAGGATGCTGTCACGCAAACTCATGATGGACTCCATCGGGCAGCGCTCACTGGGAGCGCCACCGTAAAGGGTTGGGCCGCCGGCCTCAGGGCCGGAAGCGATCAGGCCAGGGCACCGTCGGTGTACGGGTCAGCCTTGCCTACGCGTGCACCGTCGGTGTACGGGTCGAAGCTGCGGGCCGGTTGCGACGACACGCCGCTGCGGTCCAGGCCAGCCACGGTGCGGGCGCCGTCGGTGTACGGGTCACCCTTGCCAACACGCGCACCGTCGGTGTACGGGTCGAAGCTGCGGCTCGGCTGCGACGACACGCCGCTGCGGTCCAATCCAGCCACGGCGCGGAAGCCGTCGGTGTAGGGATCGGTCTTGCTCACGCGTGCGCCATCGGTGTACGGGTCAATGCTGCGGCCCGGTTGCGACGACACGCTGCTGCGGTCCAGGCCTGCAACGGTGCGGGCGCCGTCGGTGTACGGATCGAACTTGCCAACGCGCGCGCCTTCCGTGAACGGATCGAACTTGCCGGCGCGGGCGCCTTCCGTGAACGGGTCGAACTGGCCGGTACGGGCACCTTCGGTAAATGCATCGGTCTTGCCGACGCGGAACTGGTAACCGTACTTGTCACCGGCGAAGGTGCTGTCCTGCACACCCGAGGCTTGCGCGACACCGCCGGCAAACGCGACGGCAAGGGTGGCGGCGGTGATCAGGGTCTTGGCGAACTTGGCATTCATGGTGGGCTCCTGGATGACGATGTTTCGGGATCGCGTCAATTCGGTATCAGTGGCTTCCAGCAGGTCGCTTTTCAGGCTCGCATCTACTAGTAGATAGACGTTCGGGGCTAAAAAAAGACCACCTTGCGGTAATGCAATGGGATCGCCACTTATCCGCCCGTTCTTGCTTGCTGCTGGCGGTGCAGCGGTTCCATGGACTGAATGCTATCTACTACTAGGTAGAGAGTCAAGGAAAAAGTTTTCTATCGGTGTGATAGCGGCCGACTAAATGTACGGCGTCACTCCGCATAAACCGGCTACAGATGCTCGGGATGAACTTTCCTTCACCCGCGCGCCCGCGGCCTGCTAGCCTGAAGAGAAGCCGTTCTCGCCCAACCGCTCATGTCCGCAGGCCAGCGACCAGAATCGCCCCCGCCCGGCTCCTCCGCGCACCGCTGGCTTGCCGCCGCCGCGGGGGTCGCACTCGCGACCGGCGTTGCGCGGCATCTACTGTTTCGTGCGCTGGAACGCAAAGCATTTGTCACACCGACGGATGAGACATTGCCTGCTATCGCGCCGGCCGCGCCGAAGGCAATCGCGCGGCATACCACGTTCGCCAGCGGCAAGCGCGTGTTGCACGCCTCGTTCATGCCCGCCGCCGATCCCGCGGCGCCCGCACTGATGGTGTGCCACGGCGACAACGAATGCCTGGCTGACTGGCTGCCGGTGCAAACCATGCTGGCCGCAGCGGGCATCGCCTCTTATGTGTTCGACTACAGCGGCTACGGACGCAGCAGCGGCCGGCCGAGCGTGCGCCATCTGCGCGAGGATGCGCTCACCGCTTACCAGCATTTTGTTGCGGCTACGCCCGCTGCGAAGCGGCGCGTCGTGCTGGGCCATTCATTGGGCTCCGGCATCCTGCTCGACGTGGCGTGGCGCTTCGATCCGCAGCCCGATGGCTATGTGATTGCCGCCGGCTTCAGTTCGGCGCGACTGGCCGCGGTGCAGACCGGGCGCGTGCCGGGATGGGCCTCATGGCTATTGCCCGATCCGTGGAACAACGCCGCGCGCGCGAGCCGGCTGGCGCGTCCGCTGCTGGTGGTGCACAGCCGTGACGATGCGGTCATTGCCCCGCGCCATGCGGAGCGCCTCGCCAGCGCAGCCAGGCAGTTGCATGCCTTGGTGATGCTGGACGCGATGCCACATGACGCAGCGATCCTGCCGGACCATATCGGGGCATTCTGGGCGCCGATCCTGCGCTTCGTGCATGCGCAAGAGCGCGACGAAAAACAAGCGGAAGACGTGGATGTGGAAGTCGACGCAGGCGAGACGATCGGAACAGGAAAGATAAGCGCGAAGGCAACCGCGAAAACGCTTTGACCCCGGCCGGCTGCCGATGCAGCCGGCAGACCCGGGGCAGGGTCCGACCCTCGGCGGACAATCTACCGCAGACTTCCGCCTGCATCAATCATCCTTGTGGGCGAGGCGCCACGGCCATGCGACTCAAGGGTCTTTTTCCAATTTCTTGTCTATATTGGACCTCGTGGCACAAGCATCGCAATTTCGCCATTGACAGCACTGGAGGTACTGCCATGCGTTGGCTTGCAAACTTGTTCAGTCCGCCGACCCCGGAAAAAATCGCCGAAAGGGAACTGCAGGACATGAGGCTGACGCTGTTCCAGGCCGAACGGCGCTTGCTCGAAGCACAGATGCAAGTCGCCTACTACCGTGACATGGTGGCGTTCCTGGAGGACGTCTCCGCCAAGGGCGTCGAAGACGTCGTCGACAAGCGCCGCGCCGCCCTGTCCACCACGCTGGAGTTGCCGGCTGCCGCGCAGCCTGCGCGCGCACCGGGCCTCACCACCGTCCCTATCGTTCCATCCGCGGCCTGACGCTGGTCCTGCCTTCGGACGGCAACGCCCATGGCCCCGGGCTAACGCCGGGGCATGGGCGGGCATAAAGCGAAGCGGGCCCCGACCTGTGCGATACTCGCGCTGCCTGCCGCCCCGGCGGCGTGCACGCACAACTGTCACACAGGATCCGGCCATATGAGCGAACTGCTGCCCGCAATCGAAACCGAAACCGCGCCCAATCCCGGCTGCGCCGTGATCTGGATGCACGGACTGGGCGCCGACGGCAGCGATTTCGCGCCGGTCGTGCCCGAGCTGCGCCTGCCTGCATCGCCCGGCGTGCGCTTTATCTTCCCGCACGCGCCGGCCATGCCCGTGACCTGCAACGGCGGCTACGTCATGCCGGCCTGGTATGACATTTATTCCCTGGATGAATCCGGCCGCCGCGCTGATGAAGCCGGCATCCGCGCCTCGTGCGAGGCCGTCCGCGCGCTGATCGCGCGCGAGAATGCGCGTGGCATTCCGTGCAGCCGCATCGTGCTGGCCGGTTTTTCGCAAGGCGGCGCGATTGCGTACACGGCCGGGCTGACGCATCCCGAGCGCCTGGCCGGTATCGTTGCGCTGTCGACCTACATCCCTGCGCCCGATGCGCTCGCGGCCGAGGCCACGGAGGCCAATGCCGCTACACCTGTCTTTGCCGCCCATGGCACGCAGGACGATGTGGTGCCGCTGCGGCTGGGCACCGCCGCACGGGATTTCGTACAGGCGCGGCAGCATCCCGTCACGTGGCAGACCTACCCGATGGGGCATGCAGTCTGCCTGGAAGAAATCATGGCCATCGGCGCATGGCTGGCCGAGCGCTTCGCGCAAGCCGAGGCTAGCCAGGTCTGAACCCCAACCCACACCCTGACAAGATGGTCGCCGGCCAGCGCGCCGCGCACCGCACCACGCCGTACGCATGACTCTCGCCCCGCTGCCCAGGATCGATTTCAATACCCGCAAGGCACTACTGTTTGCGCTGGCCGCCGAACGGCTGTCGGCCTTCTACGAACACCGGCAATGGATGACCGATGCCCAGGGCGCGACGCTGGCCGGCGAATGGCTGTCGCGCTCGAAGCTGCAGTTGCCGCTGTCGGAGCGGCGCCTGCTGTCCGAGCTGAGCGACCAGTTTGCGCGGCAACTGGCCGACACGCTGTCGCGCGAAGCCGGCCTATACGCCGCGCACGAAATGATGGAAGCGCTCGATCCCAACTACCAGTCCGCCTTTGCGCATGACATGCTCGACGAATGCGAGCGGCTGCTGCGCGAGCACGGTGTGGCGGAATAGCGGAAATCGCGGAAATCGCGGGGATCGCGGGGATCGCGGTGATCGCGGGGATCGCGGGAATAGCCAGAATCGCGAAAATCGCTGGAATAGCGGGAACCGGCCGGCAGGCCATGGCGTTTGCAAAGATTGACAATCGCTTTGCACACTGGCGCTTACACTGCGCGCACTGATGACGCCCCCTTTTTCTGCACCATGGAACGCAAGCACTGTCTGGCCTGGATTGCGCTGAGCATGATTGCAGCGGCCTTGCTGACGCTGCTGTGCCTGATCCTGAATGACCACACTGAAACGCAGGCCGAGAGAAAGGTCCGGCAAATGGCCGGCCGCGTGAATGCGAATACGGTCTCGCAGCCGGCGCATCCACCTCAGCGCTTGCCGCAAGCGGTCAGCACCGCGCCGCGCTGACACGGCACCGGCCGGGATGCGCCCCGGGCCCGAACTTCAAAACGACGACCAGGTAGTTAAGAAGAAAAACGCTACGGGTCGGAGCGCGGGCTTGAGTTTAGTCGCTGCCCCCGGCGGCGATTGCAATGAATTGATAAGGGTTACGGCCCCCATGCCGTGGCACATGGCCCTCTGTCAGCCGCCCTGCCCTGGCCAATTCACGCCTGCCAGCGCTGCCAGTGCGCAGTAGGACGTGGCCAGGTGGTAAGGCGAGGTCGACGGCATTTCCGCGCGCACCACGTCGCCCGAGGGCGCCAGGCATTCGTGCCAGCCCTGCGCATGCAGGAAGCGGCCGCGAAACTGCTGCGCCCAGGTCTCCAGCGTGGCCAGTGACTGCGGTTCGCCATGCAGCGCCAGCGCGCGCGCGTATTCGGTTTGCGCCCAGATGCGCTGCGTGCCGTCGAGCAGTGCGCCGCCCGCGTCCAGCGCGGCGCTGACGCCCAGCGTATCCGCCGCCACGCCGTGCTGCTGCGCGAATGCAAAGGCCTGGCGCAGCGCACCGTCCAGCGGCAGGTCATCGAACAGGTCCTGCCGCGCCGCCACCAGCGAAAACCACTCGAACTGATGTCCCGGCTCGATGCGGTTGTCGGCGCTGCCCTGCGGCAATTCCGCGATGCAGCCGCTGGCCGGATCGACAAAGCGTTCATGCACGGCCATCGCGATCTCGCGCAGGCGTTCGGCATACCATTCGTCGCCGGTCGCATCCAGCGCCGCCAGGTAGGCCTCGGTCAGGTGCATCACCGGGTTCTGCAGCACCCCGGCGCCCTTCGGGCGGAAGTGCTCGGTCAGCGCGGCATGGTAGAGGCCCTGGCCATCGGCAAAGCGGTCCTCGACGATGTCGACGGTTTCATCGAGCACCTCGAGCGCATCGGGATTGCCGCGCCGCGCATGATAGTTCGCGCAGGCAAAGATCACGAAGGCATGGGTATAGAGGTCGCGCGTGACATCGAGCGGCGCGCCGCCCGCATCGACGCTATAGCTCCAACTCCCTTCCCCATTGCCGAAGTACGCCTGCAGCGAGCCGAACAGCGTATCGGCATGCGCATGCTGCCCCGCCAGCGAAAACACATAGAGCTGGCGGGCGCAGGCCATGGCGCGGTAGCGCGCCGCCGGCAGCGGCGCGGCGGTGGCGCCGTCGAGCGCCTCATAGGGCAGCAACAGGTCGGCGTTCCAGCCGCTGGCAGTCCAGAGCGGCAGGACCGTGGCGTCGTAGTGTGCCGTCAGGGCGGCGACCCGTTCTTTCAGCTGAGGCGAAATGGGCATGTTCGGAGCATGGTCGGTCACGAAAAGCGGCGCCGCGTGGCGCCACGGCGCAGAAGATACTGGAATTAGCGCGGCGGGGAAAGCCGCCGCTGCGGCCTGCGCCGTATCTTGCCATGCTACGGCGGCAAAACTGTCATGGCATTGGCGCCGCGCAATTGCTAGCATCAATGCGTCCCACCCTGCCAATGGGAGGCACCCATGTCGAACCTGCCCCTGACGCTCACCGATGAGCACCGCACGCTGGTGCTCCATGTCCTGGAAGACCCGCCCGGCCAGTACACCTGGCGCATCATCATGGAAGAGCGCTGCGGCGCCGCCGACGCCGATTGCACCGTCGAGGCCACTTCCAGCTACGCCTCACAGGCCGAGGCCGAAGCCGCCTGCTGGGCTGCCGGCAACCAGATGCTGGACGGCCCGCGCGCCGCGGGCGAAGCGCGCACCACCTGAACTGCCGCCTAGGCGTCGCATACCCGGCTTGATGCTGCGCCGCACTTTGCGCGGCGCGGCACATGTTCTAGTCTGAAATCGCGGCAGTGGCAACGCGGGCTGAGCATTGCCCGCGATTCTCCTTCCGGCCACTCCGGCGCATTGCCGGGGGCATCCCTGCCACCTGCCTGTCATATTCCTGGCCTTAACTGACCTGGTCGCCCTCAACGCGCTCTCGACAAAGGCGCGGCGGGCGAGGCCGCAGGAGCATGCAATGGATAAGCCGGTCGTGACTCCGCAGCGCTTCGTCGAGTTGATGAACGAGCGCCTGAGCAAGCATCCCCTCTTCCAGGAGGGCATGCGCGTCTATGCCATCCCGCAGCATACCGACCATCCGCGCAGCCTGGTCTGCGTGGGGCCGCGCGGCACGGAATGCGTATGCGCCACCATTGAAAACATCGTCCGGGGCGAGTGTGACGTATTCCCGGATATCAGCCAGGAGTGGCACCGCCACCGCAGCCCCAGCGAGCGCAGTCCGGGCGAGTTCCGGGCGCGCTGAGCTATTTTGGCTGCGGCCTGTTGCCAAGTGCTGCCAATGCCCAGCGGATGGCATGACCAGAACGTGACGTACCGCGGCCACCGGATCCATGTCGTGGCGCTGCGCTATGGCGGGCAAAGCGACGGCTGGTGGACGCTGCGCGCCGAGATCTGGCACCACGGCAACAAGCTGACGCTGCCGTGCCCGGCGGCGCAGACCCGCTTTGGCTGCGCCGCTGACGCGTCGCGCGCCGGCATCGCGTGGGGACGCGAGGCCATTGATGCGCGCATCGCGGGACAGCACGATGCCGAAGAAGCGATGCAGCACTAGCGGCGGCATCGCTCCAGTCCGTTCAGACGTCGATCGCCGACCCTGACTTCACCTTGCGGCGCAGCTCGAACTTCTGGATCTTGCCCGTCGAGGTCTTGGGCAAGGGCCCGAAATACACCGCCTTGGGCACCTTGAAGCCCGCCAGCAGCGTGCGGCAATGCGCGATCAATTCTTCCGCGCTGACGCTGGCGCCTTCCTTCAGCTCGACAAACGCGCACGGCGTCTCGCCCCACTTCGCATCGGGTTGCGCCACCACCGCTGCCGCGAGCACCGCGGGGTGCCGGTAGAGCGCGTCTTCCACCTCCACGCTGGAGATGTTCTCGCCGCCGGAGATGATGATGTCCTTGCTGCGGTCCTTGATCTTGATATAGCCGTCGGGCATGCGCACGCCCAGGTCGCCGGTATGGAACCAGCCGCCGGCAAAAGCTTCACGCGTGGCCTTTTCGTTCTTCAGGTAGCCCTTCATGCAGATGTTGCCGCGGAACATGATCTCGCCGATGGTTTCGCCATCGGCGGGCACGGGCTGCATCGAATCGGGATCGAGCACTGCCACCTGCGACTGCAGGTGGTAGCGCACGCCCTGGCGCGCCTTCTTGACCGCGCGGTCCTGCTCGGACAGCGTGCTCCAGTCATCCTGCTCGGCGCAGACCGCGGCCGGGCCATAGACTTCAGTCAGGCCGTAGACGTGGGTCAGTTCGAACCCCATCGCTTCCATCTGCGCGAGCACCGCGGCCGGCGGCGGCGCGCCGGCAACCATGCCGCGGACCGGGCCGCGCACGCCTTCGCGCCACGCGGCAGGCGCGTTGACCAGCGCGGTATGCACGATCGGCGCGGCGCAATAGTGCGTCACGCCTTCATCGCGCATCAGGTCGAACACCAGCTTTGGTTCGAACTTGCGCAGGCACACGTTGATGCCCGCGCGCGCCGCGATGGTCCATGGGAAGCACCAGCCGTTGCAGTGGAACATCGGCAGCGTCCACAGGTAGACCGGGTGCTTGGGCAGGTCCCATTCAAGGATATTGGACACGGCGTTGATGGCCGCGCCGCGGTGATGGTAGACCACGCCCTTGGGGTCGCCGGTGGTGCCGGAGGTGTAGTTCAGCGCGATAGCGTCCCACTCGTCGGCCGGCATTTGCCACGTGTACCCGGGATCGCCGGAGGCAAGGAAAGACTCGTAGTCGGTGGTGCCGAACGGCTCTGCCTGCGGGCCCAGCGTGTCATGCACGGCAATCACCTTGAGGCCCGGGATCTCCAGCGCCATCTGCCGCGCCAGGTCGGCGAACTCGGTATCGGCCAGCAGCACGCGCGCCTCGCCATGGCGCAGCATGAACACCAGGTTGGCGGCATCGAGCCGGATATTGAGCGCGTTGAGCACCGCGCCCGCCATCGGCACGCCGAAGTGCGCCTCCACCATCGCCGGTGTGTTGGGCAGCAGCGCGGCCACGGTATCGCCCTTGCCGACGCCGGCACCCGCCAGCGCGCTGGCCAGTCGGCGTGCGCGCGCATACGTGTCGCGCCAGTTCTGGCGCAGCGGTCCGTGCACGATGGCCAAGCGCTCGCCATATACCTCGGCGGCGCGGACCAGAAAGTCGATGGGCGTGAGCGGCACGAAGTTGGCCGCATTGCGGGCCAGGCCGCTGTCGAAATCGGTGGGCATGACGGGTGTCTCCGTTGGTCTGGCGGCGCTGGCGGCGGCGTGCCGTGCCAGTCGTCGCTCAGGGTGTCATTGCGCTGCGGTACTGCAGCGCTGGCCGGGGCGGCTGTGATGTGGGCGTCTTGCGGCGCTGTCACTTTTTCTGGCACAAGGCTATCATCGCACACGCCGGCGCACTGTCGCCCAGACGACAAACCGCCCGCAAACCCGCGCCAGTCAAGGCTTACACGATTCTTACAAGGATGCTGCCCGTACCGCTCGCGTCCATGCCGCTAAAGTCTTCCCTGCCATGAGCGCACCCGCAGACCCGCCCCTCGCGCCGACATCGATCCTGGCCGGCCACGCGTGGTTCGGCGCCCTGTCGCCGGCACACCAGGCGCTGGCCGCGCGCGAAACCGTGCTGCAGTCCTTTGCGGCCGGCGCCTTCATCGCGCGGCGCGGCGAGCCCTCGCGCCACTGGATCGGCGTGGACAGCGGCCTGATCAAGCTGGCGGTCTATACGCCCGACGGGCGCGGCTGCACCTTCTCCGGCGTGCCGGCCGGCGGGTGGTGCGGCGAAGGCAGCGTGATCAAGCGTGAGCACCGTCGCTACGACGTGATCGCGATCCGCGATTCGCAAGTGCTGCTGGTGCCGGAGCCGGTGTTCAATACACTGCTGGCGCAGAGCCTCCCGTTCGCGAGCTTTGTCGTGCGCCAGCTCAACGAGCGCATGGGCCAGTTCATCGCCACCGTGCAGAACGACCGGCTGCTGGGCGCCGATGCGCGCGTGGCGCAGGCCATCGCGCAGCTGTTCCACCCGGACCTGTATCCGCGCACCAGCCCCGTGCTGGAGTTGTCTCAGGAAGAGATCGGCCTGCTCACCGGCCTGTCGCGGCAACGGGTCAACCAGGCGCTGCGGCGGCTGGCCGATGCGGGCATGGTCCACCTGTCCTACCAGAGTATCCGCGTGACCGACCTGCCGCGGCTGCGTCACTTCGGCTTGTCCGACCTATAGCGACCTAAGCGATCTGTCGCTCGCTGTAGTGCCAGCGTCACCGCCACCACGCGCAACTGTCAACCGGACGACATTGACGGCCTTGCGCGACCCGTAGAATCCTGCGACAGTTACCGGCCGCGCCCCCCGGGCGCGTCCGCCAAGCTTCCGGGTTGTGTTCTGCATGCCGCTTGTCAGCCGTCACCACGTCCGTTTTGCCCGCCTGCGCTTTCCGTTCGCCGTGCACGTCCAGGCGCTGCACGGCACGGCCAGCCTGCGCGACGCCAACGCGCGGCGCGAGGTGCGGCCCGGCGACCCGTTCGTGGTCCACGCCTTCGCCCACTTCGACTGCGACCTGCCCGGCACCTGGCAGCAGCCCTGCGCCATCGTGCTGACTGCCGTGCCCGACAGCGACTGTCCACGCCTGATTGGCAAGCCCGGCGACAAGCCATGGTCACGCGCTCTGGCCGAGCTGGTCTTCGCCCGCCCCGATACCGACTGGAACGCCGAACGCCTGGCCACGCACTGGCAGGTACCGGCGCGCCTGGTGCGCGCACGGCTGTTTGCCGAGGGCGAGGCGCTACACCCGCTGGTGCGCGAGCAACGCGCCGCGCATGCGCTGCACGCGCTCGCCACCGCTGCCGGCCCGGTGCCATCGCTCGACCTGCTGGCCGGGCATGCCGGCCTGCGCTCCCGCGCGGCGCTGGCGCGCGCGTGGCAAAACTGGTTCGGCATCGATGCGGCGCGGCTGGTGGAGGACTGCAGCACGGGCAGCCGGACGCCACCGCCTGCCGGTCCTTGGCCGCGGCTGTTGCGGGCTGCCGCTTAGCGCGCCAACACGTCAGGGATCGCTCCACGACATGCCGGTCAATCGCCCATAGCCTGCTGCGCGGGCTTTTTCTCGCCCCGTCGCCAAGCCACAGACAAAAAAATACCCACAGCCGGGTGGTAGTGGGTAACGAAAAGTGGTGCGGACACGTCGCGGAACTGTCCACGACACGAATCTTCGCATCGCATCGCCGCGCGGCAAATAATCTTTCCGGACTAGTCGCGCTGACGCACCTGGTGCATGGACAAGGGCGCCAGATTCTTGTCCAATGTCTTTCCCTGCACTCCTGCCGGGACCGGGAGCCTCCCAGCACCGCCTCCCCCGGTGACCCGTCCCCAAGCCATGCCCCGAGCCCGACTGCTGCTGATCGACGACCACACCCTGTTCCGTACCGGACTGCGCCTGGTGCTGGCCGACAGCCCCAGCGTCGAACACATCATCGAGGCCGGCTCCGTGATGCAAGCCGTGCAGGACCATGGCGGCGCCGCGGTCGACATCGTGCTGCTGGATATCCAGATGCCTGGCCTGAACGGCATCGAGGGCGTCAAGGTGCTGCGCCGGCATTTCGCCACGGCGCGCATCCTGATTGTGTCGGGCACGTCGGGCCTGGAGACGATTCCGGCCGAGGTGCGGCGCGAGATTGCAGGCTTCCTGCCCAAGTCGGCCGATGCGCGCGAAATCGAGGAAGCGATTGCCTGTTGCCTGTCGGGCGGCACCCATTTCTCCGGCGATGCCGATGCCGGTATCAATCCCGCGCCCGCTCCCTACGCCACCAGCACGCTGACGCCGCGCCAGCTCGAAGTGCTGCACCAGCTCACGCTTGGCCGCTCGAACAAGGTCATCGCCTACCACATGGGCCTGTCCGAAAACACCGTGCGCGTCCACGTCGCCGCAATCCTGGGCCACCTTGGCGTAGTCAGCCGAGTGGAAGCCATCCTCGAGGCCCAGCGCCGCGGGCTGGTGCAGGCGGCGCGATGATCGCGCACACCGGCGCAGACAAGGGCGCGACGCAACCGGGCCGGCTGCGCCTGCTGCCCCGCTTCGATGAGCCGCGCCTGCTGGCCGCGCAGATGGCGCTGATCGACCAGAGCTTTGGCATCGCCATGCTGGGTTGCTCGCTGGCCGCCTTTATCTTGGCGGCGGGCCTGACGCTGAGCGGCGAGCGCCCGGGCGCCCTGCCCTGGGCCTGTGCGATGGGCCTGGCCTGCGCGGTGGCATACTTCGGACGGCTGAGGTTGCCCGGGCGTTTGACCGAAGCCGGCGCGGCGCGCTATGCGCGCGGCATGACGGCGATGCTGGCGCTGATCGGCGCACTGTGGGGGCTGGTGGCGTGGCTGTACCTGGACGTGCGCCTGCCCGCCGTGGTGATCTGCGTGCTGTCACTGATCGCCGGCATGAGTGCCGCCGCGCTGGCGGTGTTCTCGGCGTGCCTGCCAGTGGCGATCGGCTTCTTTATCCCGTCGATCGTGCCGGTGTGGATGGTGTTTCTGGCCACCGGTGACATCGAGTACCTGCCGATGTTCCTGGGCACGCCCCTGTACCTGTTCGTGCTGATGGTGTTCGCGCGCAACTACTCGCACGTGGCGCGGCATTCGATCGCGCTACGTTTCGAGAACGTAGAGCTGATCTCGCAGCTGCGCGATCAGACCGCTCGCGCCGAGGCGGCGCAGCACGCGGCCGAGGAAGCCAGCCGGGCCAAGTCGGTGTTCCTGGCATCCGCCAGCCACGACCTGCGCCAGCCGCTGCACGCGATGGGGCTGTTCCTGGTGTCGCTCGGGCGCACCGGGCTGGACGAGCGCCAGCGCCAGCTGGTGGCGCATATCGAAGCCTCATCCGGCGCCGCGCGCGAGATGCTGAACTCGCTGCTGGACTTCTCCAAGCTGGAAGCCGGCGTGATCACGCCCCGGCCGCGCTCGTTTCGCCTGCAGCCGCTGCTGCACAAGCTCGAGAACGAGTTCGCCCCGCAGGCCGATGCGCGCGGGCTGGTCTACCGCACGCGCGATACCACCGCCACGCTGTACGGCGACCCAACGCTGGTCGAGCTGGTGCTGCGCAACCTGATCGCCAATGCCATCCGCTATACGCAGCAAGGCGGCGTGCTGGTCGCCTGTCGCAAGCGCCGGCTGCATGCCGTGATCGAAGTGTGGGACACGGGCATCGGCATTCCCGTGGCCCAGCACCGCGACATCTTTCGGGAATTCCACCAGCTCGGCAATCCCGAGCGCGACCAGCGCAAAGGGTTGGGACTGGGCCTTGCGATCGTCGACGGTCTGGTGCGCACCATGCACACGCGAGTGACGCTCGGCTCGCGGCCGGGACACGGCTCGGTGTTCCGCTTCAACATGCCGCAGGCATGGAGCACGCCGGAAGATGCCCCGCGCCCGCTGGCATCGCGCGGGCTGGACGGGCTGCGCGTGCTGGTCATCGACGACGATGTGGCGATCTGCACGGCGATGTCAGAGCTCCTCGCCATATGGCAATGCGAATGCCGCACGGCCGAATCCGAGGAGGATGCGCTGCGGGCACTGGTGACTTTCACACCGGGACTGATCCTGGCGGATTACCGCCTGCGCGGCCACCGCACGGGCCAGGAAGCGCTGGACGCGATCCGCCAGCGGCTAGGCTGGCACGTGCCGGCGATCCTGATCACGGGGGATACTGCGGCAGACCGGTTGCGCACCGCGCACGCGGCCGGGACGGCACTGCTGCACAAGCCCGTGGAACCACAGGAACTGCTGCAAGCCATCGACGCGCTGCTGCGCCAAACGTCTGCACAGGGCGAAGACAGCCTCGGCCGTCAGGCGCCGGCCGAGGCAGAATGAGCGGCGCCGCCGTTCAGGCGGGGGCCGGCGGCGTCAGCCGCCCGAATGTAGCGGGGACAGCGAATAGGCGAGCACCAGGCCCGCGACGATCGCCGGGGAACCCAGCTTGATCGCCGTGCTGCGGGACAGCACGCCCAGGTACACATACAAGCACACCAGCACCATCGCAGTCACATACAGCAGGCTGTCATAGACTTGCATGGATGTCTCCCTTGCCATTTTGTTGTTATTGCTTTACTTCGGTGGTCTGCCGACCGGGCGGGAAAAGCGTGGGAAATGCGTGGGGGGCCGCCCGGCGGCGCTGCTATGGCTGTCTGTTGAAAGCATAGTCAACACTTGCAGGTGGCGTGGCAATCATGGAAATCCCTTTGCGGCAGCGCACCACACCATGGTGCATTGCCGCAAACGAAAGCGCTTGAGGGAAGGATCTGCGCGCGATGGTACACACCCCCCTGCTGACGGCGGCGTGACGTGATGCTGCTTGTGCCCGACCCGTTGGGGCCAGGCGTAATGCGGTGGCGACGCGTCAGTCCTCAGGCAACATCTGCGGATTCCAGGCGATCTCCCACAGGTGCCCGTCGGGATCCTGGAAATAACCGGCATACCCGCCCCAGAACGTAGCCTGCGCCGGCTTGACCACGCTGGCACCCGCGGCCAGCGCCTGGGCCATCACCGCATCCACTTCCGCCTTGCCCGCAACGTTGTGCGCCAGCGAGAAATCCGTAGTCGCGCGCGGCGACACCGCCAGCCCCGTGTCATGCGCGAGGCTCGCACGCGGCCACACCGCAAGCTTCAGCCCGGCCTGCAGGTCGAAGAACGCGACCGCCCCATGTTCGTATTGCTCGCCCACAATGCCCGCCGTGGGCAGCCCCATGCCGTCGCGATAGAAGCGCACGGCGCGCTCCAGGTCGTCGACGCCCAGCGTGATCAGCGTGATGCGCGGTTTCATGGTGCTTGTCTCCTGTGGTGACCGGCAGCTAGCGCTGCCCGAAGGCCGCGCCCGCGAACAAGTCCTTAAGCTCGCGCGGCTGCGACCGCCAGTATTGCTTCGGGGCCTGCACGCTGGCGCCCAGCCGCGCCGCGGCATGCCAGGGCCAGCGCGGGTCGTACAGCATCGCACGCGCCAGCGACACGGCATCGGCCTCGTGGTTGGCGATGATCGCCTCGGCCTGCTCCGGCTCGGTGATCAGGCCCACCGCGATGGTCGGCAGGCCGACCTCGGCCTTCACGCGCTGTGCATATGGGACCTGGTACCCCGGTCCGAGCTTGATCGCCTGCTGCGGCGACACGCCTCCGGTGGTCACGTGGATCGCCGCGCAGCCGCGCGCCTTCAGCGCCTTCGACAACGCCACCGTGCCTTCGATATCCCATCCGCCCGGCACCCAGTCGGTCGCCGAGATGCGCATCCATACCGGGCGATCGGACGGGAAGGCTTCACGCACCGCATCGAACACTTCGATCGGGAAGCGCATGCGGTTCTCCAGGCTGCCGCCGTACTCGTCATCGCGATGATTGGCCAGCGGCGACAGGAACTGGTGCAGCAGGTAGCCGTGCGCGGCATGGATCTCGATGCCATCCAACCCCAGCCGCGCCGCACGCCGGGCCGCCGCGACAAAGTCATCGCGCACCTTGTCCATGCCGGCGCGGTCCAGGGCAACGGGAGGCACCTCCTCCTGACCATGCGGCACCGCCGACGGCGCCACGGCATGCCAGCCACGGGGTGCATCGGGCGCGATCTGCTGGCCGCCATCCCACGGCGCATGGCTCGACGCCTTGCGGCCGGCATGCGCCAGCTGGATCGCCACGGCGATTGGCGAATGCGCGCGGATCGCCTTCAGCACGCGCGCCAGCGCCGCTTCGTTGTCGTCCGAGTACAGCCCCAGGTCCTGCGGCGTGATGCGCCCTTCCGGCGACACCGCGGTGGCTTCCACGATCAGCATGCCCGCGCCGGACAGCGCCAGCGAACCGAGATGGATCATGTGCCAGTCGCCGGCGTTGCCGTCTTCAGCGGAGTACTGGCACATCGGCGCAATGGTGATGCGGTTGGCCAGCGTGAGGTTGCCGATAGCGAGCGGTTCGAACAATTGGCTCATGCGGTGGTGCTCCTTGCAGGGTCGGGCTGGCCCCTTTCAGGGGCCGGAAAACAAGATTCTAGGCCGATGCCGGTTTTGCTGCCGGCGGCGCTCAGCGTGCCGCAGGGCGCGCGCCGGCCAGGCTCACGGCCAGTGCAAGCGCCAGCGCCACTGCGCCGCAGCCGAAAATCAGCGCGTAGTTCTCATGCGAATGCGCAAACATCCACGCATAGCCATAGCCCGCGAGCGCCTGGAACAGCGCAAAGGCACTGGTCGCATGGCTCCACGCCGCACGCTGCGCGACCGGATCGTCCGGCAGCGTCTCCTGGATCGCGCCCAGGCCCAGCGGCGCAATGCCGGGCGTGAAGGCACCGAGCACCACCGCAGCCACACCTACGGCCAAAGGTTGGCCGCACAGCGCCAGCAACGCAGTCGCCAATCCCTGCAGCAGTAGCGCGACCCGATACGCAGTACCAAACCCGAGCCGGTCACCGGCAAAGCCGCACACCAATGGCCCCGCAATTGCACCGATGCCATACAGCACCCAGTACGACGCGCCAACATTGCTGCCGCGCCCCAGCCCGCGCGCGACAAGATCCACCAGCAGCATCATGGCCGGCACCAGCCCGAAGGCGTTGATCGCGTACTGCGCGTATAGCAGGTGCAGCTTGCGGCGGGCTTCCGGTGCCATCGTGGCAGAAGTTGTTGCAGCCGCGCCCGCGCTTGTCGATGCCTGCGGCAACTGGCCCGGCCATCCGAACCAGCTGAATGCCGTCAGCGCCAGCGACAACGCGCCCAGCCCCAGCCATGTCTCGCGCAGGCCGGACTGCAGCAGGCGCGGCACCAGCGTGCCAGACACCGCGATGCCCAGCCCAAGCCCCAGGAAGATCGTCCCCATCACGAAGCCGCGGCGCGGCGCGGGGATATGCGGCAGGATCGAGGTCGCCACTAGCACCATGATCGCCCCGCCGGCAAGGCCCGAGACAAAGCGCCAGGCGAAGAACCACGCGACGGACAGCGGCCAGGCGCAGGCAAAGAATGCCACCGTGGCCGCCAGCATCAGCATGCGCAACACCGTCCGGTTCGACCAGACCGACACCAGTGGCCGCCCCAGCAAGGCACCAGCCAGGTAGCCGGCAAAATTGGCCGCGCCCAGCGCCACCGTCAGCGAGGCCGGGAACCAGTGCGCCTGGATCAACGGCGGGATCAGCGCGGTGTAGGCAAAACGTGCGAGGCCGATTGCCACCAGGCTGGCGCACAGGCCGGACAGGGCGGCATAGATGTCGCGCAATTCGAGTGGCGCCGGTGGGTCGGCGGCCGGCTGGCTCACGATGAGGTTGCTGGACATAGTGCTCTCCGGTGACCCGTTGCCTTGCGACAGGCAAAACGGGGGCCTCAGCGCCAGGGCATAGCGCCGAAAAAGGGATGCAGCTCTCCCGCACGCGGCACGGGCCGCGCGCATGGCTGCTACGGATCGGGAAACTCAGGAAAGGCTCAGGGGATCAGCCGGTGCCAGCGCTCAGCGGCGGCAACCCGAGCAAGGCCAGCGTCGGTCGCACCGCACCCTCGAGTAGTTCGCGCTGTGGGGCAGCACGTGCCAGCACGCGCATACCGAGCAGTACGGCCAGCAATTGCGCGCAAACGTCCTCCGCCGACAGGCGGGAATCGACCTCGCCAGCGTCTTGCGCGGCGGTGAACTGGCGACGGAAGAAACCACGGATCTCCATGAAGGCATCCGCTACCTTCTGCTGCAGGTCAGGGTCGTCCTGCGTGACTTCGAGCGCCGTGTTCACCAGCAGGCAGCCGCGGTGCAGCGGGTCGGCCAATGAACGTTCGATGCTCTCGGCAAAGTAGGCAGTGATCGCAGCGGCGGGTGGCAGCGAGGCTTGCAGCCGTGCGATGCGCTCCCGCACGGTGCCGTCGAGATAGCCATCCAGTGCCAGCAGGAACAGCGAGCGCTTGTCGCCGAAGGCGTTGTACAGGCTGGGCTGCGTCATGCCCATTGCGCTGGTCAGGTCGCGGGTCGAAGTGGCTTCGTAGCCACGGGCCCAGAAGGCGTCCAGGGCGGCGGTCAAGGCGGCCTGTTCGTTGAATTTGCGGGGACGAGCCATGATTCGGAGTTTTGTATCGATCTGTACAGAACAGAATTATAGATCGACTGATACAAAACGCAAGACGTTGAAATAGTCGGTCGGAGGGAAACGGGCATGCCGGCGGAAGAGTCTTGCCCAGCTATCTGGCCTTGCCGGGTCGGCACGGTGTAACTCCCCGTTCGGTACAGAGATCGCCTATTGGGCAGCGCCGAGGCCAACGTTAGCGCATCAATTCGAGCTGGCATTGGGCGTACCGGATACTCGCCGCAACAGACTGCCCCATCTCCAGTACAGCCTCCCGGCACCCGGGCACAAAACGTCTAGCTCGCGCATTTAACGGCGTCCCGGATGACATACATCATCAGGTCCGGCCGGTTTTCGGCACCGGGTTCACTGCGGATGGAAAGCTGGTACCCGTAGTCTTCGGTACCATCCTTGCGCTTTAATGCCACGAACGGCTCCACGCCTCGTCCGGCCGGCACTTGTACCTTCTTGTACAACTCACGCCAGAGACTCCTGACACTCTGGTAGTCGCTGCGAAGTACGGGAGCGCGCCACCTACCTCATGCGATGCCTGGTCACCGAACACAGTGATCTTGAAGCCGTCGATACTTGAGCCGCCGTCATTGCCCGCAGCGCTCCCGGGGCGATCCTTGGCTCAATATTCGGCATCAGCCTGCCGCCGGTTGGCTGCGTGGGTGCCGCCGCGGCGGGCGGGGAATCTCCTGCGAGCAACCGAGGTGTGCGGGCGCGGCAGCAGCCTACGATATGTGGTCGGGCAACGCGTTTGTCTCAGCCGGGCATGGCGCACGCTCAGCGCTCTGACTTGCCTGGCGCGCGTTTGCGACCCGCCTTCACCGGCGTGGCGGCTTCGTGGGGCTCCTGCAAGAGTTCCGGAACGGACACCTCAAGGGCCTTCGCAAACAACACCAGGTTGTCCAGCGACACATTGACGAGTTGTCGCTCCACCTGACTGATGTACGTACGGTGCAGGCCGGCCTGATCCGCCAGGGCCTCCTGGGATAACCCGCGCTTGCCGCGGAAGACTTTCAGATTCGCGGACAAATTTCGCCGCGCCGCCTGCTGGGCGGAGGTGATGGTCTCATCCATATGGAGCGTGAGCATCACCTACCGAACATAATGAATCTACAGCTACTATATCTACATATTGTAACTCTACATAGTTTACATCTCCTATTTTCGCCATTAGACTTCCCATGCTGAAGGCTCTGCTTGCAAGTGATGGCGGGGCGCTGCCCCGCGTTGCGCGGGAGGAGTCAAGGCGCCGCGGGGTCGCTTGTTGCTATTGGGATGTGCATATGTTGCTAACAAGTGAGGCATGGCTGGAAAGCACGAACAGGCGAGGCCCTGTCCAGGCCTCATTTTTTCGTGGCGCTTCATCGGCGTGGTGCCTATCAACTCGGTGCTCGTACTGCAGCTTTACCCTGGCCTCGCTGACAGTGACGGACACCATCAACACCTATATCGCCAAGTCCTTTGAACGCCTGCTGGACATTTGGAGCTCCTTTGCGCCGGAACGGCGAGCCGTCGCAACTGCGCATCTGATTCGCGGCGGAACGATCGAGCGCATTCGCGGAACTGGCGGCGCGAGGTGGCGGAAGAGTACGAGCCCTCGATGCGCGCGTGCTGGCTCGCCAGCAGCGGCAGCGGTTAATGGGGGCTCCGATCGCCCCGAATTGTTTTGTACGGTAGCGGCCGGCCCACTGCCACGTGCGAACGACGGTCCCGATCGACGCGGGACGCCAGCCATGACGCCTGAAGACTTCCGCCGCCTCCATAGGGTGCTAGCCGGCAGCAACCTGGACCAAGCCTCGGATCTCGATTGTGCCCGTTTGACACGGAACGGCCCGCGCTATGGGCGTGCGAACAGTATCGACCCGCTCCGCCATGGAGCGGACCTTTCAGGAGGCAACGACCATGATCCAACTCCTTATTACCGCGGAACACACGCGCATGCTCGCTAACGGCCAAGCGTACACAGCTGGGCAGGCTAGCGACCGGCTTCCTGTAGTGCGGCTGTTTACCCCCGACGCGCATGCGACCTGGCTACTGGCCGCGCTCGACCCGGCCGATGGTGACACCGACTACGGCCAGTGCGACTTGGGTATCGGCATGCCCGAACTCGGCCATGTGAAGTTGTCCGACCTTGCATCCATCGTCGGGCCGCTCAAGAAGCCGATTCTTCGGGACCTGTACTTCCGGCCATCGCGACCGCTATCGGCGTATGCGCAGCTGGCGCAGCTCGACGGCTCGATCATCGACTGACCGAACCGGCTGCCCCACTGAAGCCATTCGGCCAAGACCGCAATCTTGTCCGGAGTTGGGATTGCCCTTCCAGACAGCCATTTGTGTGCGGTTTGGGCTGACACCGGCGAGCCTGAGCGGTATCGGAGATTGAACAGCCCTAACCGAAGTCCATTTGATCACTACTTGACGAGGACTGAACGTGAATCCACAACCAGGACCGAATGTGAATCACCTAGACGCGCCGGGCGGCGTCGTTCCCGTTCCCGCACGCACGCTGGGCGCTCGCGACTACAAGACCTTGGCCCTTGCCGCCCTCGGCGGCACGCTCGAGTTCTACGACTTCGTCATCTACGTCTTCTTCGCCACTGTGCTGGGGGCGCTATTCTTCCCGGCCAACATGCCAGACTGGCTGCGGCAACTGCAGACGTTCGGCATCTTCGCCGCTGGTTACCTGGCACGCCCGCTGGGCGGCATCGTGATTGCACACTTTGGTGACCGGCTCGGCCGCAAGCGCATGTTCACCCTCTCGATCTTGCTGATGGCCGCGCCCACGCTGATTATCGGCCTGCTGCCCACCTACGCCAGCATCGGCGTAGCCGCGCCGCTGCTGCTGCTGGCGATGCGCGTGCTGCAGGGCGCGGCCATCGGTGGCGAGATGCCCGGTGCCTGGGTGTTTGTCGGCGAACACGTGCCGAGCCGGCATTACGGCTTCGGCATCGGCACGCTGACTTCTGGCATCACCGGCGGCATTCTGCTGGGTTCGCTCGTTGCCGTCGCCATCAATCGCCATTACTCGCCTGCGCAGGTGAGCGATTTCGCCTGGCGCATTCCCTTCATCCTGGGCGGCGTGTTCGGACTGGTGTCCGTGTACCTGCGCCGGTTTCTGCACGAGACCCCCGTGTTCCGCGAGTTGGCTAGCCGCAGCCACCTGGCGCGCGAACTGCCGATCCGCACCGTGCTGCGCGAGCACCGCTCGGCCAGCCTGTTCGTCGCCCTGCTGACCTGGGTACTTTCTACCACTATCGTCGTGGTGGTGCTGTACACGCCCGCCTACCTCCAGAAGGTGCACCACATTCCCGCCGCGCTCGCGCTCGAGACCAATGCTTTCGCCACCCTGACGCTGACCATCGGCTGCGTGATCGTCGGGTGGGCGAGCGACCGCATCGGCACCCGTGCCGTCATGCTTATCGGCTGGGGCGGCCTGTTCGCGGCCGCTTACCTTTTCTACAGCAGCCTGCCCGGCACGCCTGCCACGTTGTTCTGGCATTACGGGCTGCTGGGCCTGTTTGTCGGCACCATCGCCACCGTGCCGATTGCCGCAGTGCGCGCCTTTCCCGCACCGGTGCGCTTCACTGGCCTCTCGTTTGCCTACAACATGTCGTACGCAGTCTTTGGCGGCCTCACGCCGATTCTCCTCACGCTCTGGCTACAGCACGACACCATGGCACCTGCTCACTACGTGGCAGGTCTGGCAGCTGTCGGGTTCTCGCTAGCGCTCTGGCCACTAACCAAGTGCGGCCATGCCATGCGCAATGGCGCGGCCAGCACGGGTCGGTGACTGTTTCCGGGCTGGTCGGCTGGCTGTCGGCTTCCTGTCGCCTTGCCTCTGGCTCGCCATACCTGGCCACGTCGGTCGATAACGATGGAGCTACGAAATGAACGCTACTGAAAACACGCAACAAGCCCGCCTGCTGACGCCCGCCGAGCTGGCTGTGTGCATCACGGTGTTCCGCGATGCGCGGCAATGGTCACAGGAGCAGTTGGCCGCAATCTCCGGGCTCAACGTGCGATCCATTCAGCGCGTCGAGCAAGGTTGGTCCGCCTGCCTCGACACCCGCCGCGCCCTTGCCAGCGCGTTCGAGTTCGCGGACATCGACGCGCTCAACAAGCCATTCGCCATTCCATCCGAAGACGAACTCAAGGCTGCGCAAGAACAGTTCGACCAAGAGCACGACACCTTCGCGGCGATTCCGCTGACCACGGGTAAGCAGTTGGCCAAGCTGGCGGAGACCTGCCCAATGGTCATGTCGGAACTGGCTTTCGAGATGAGCCGCGAAGTGGACGAACGCTTCGCCGCGCTGATGGAATATTTCCGCAACTACAGGGATTGCGCCGATGCCTACACCGAAACGCAGAAGTTAGAGGTGTACGACGAGATGCAAGCCAACATCGACGTGCTCAAGACGCTTGGCATCTCGCTACGCTACGCCGAGCGCGAGGTGCTGGTGAAGTGGGGATCCGACCCGGACAGCACGCCTATGCCAGTTAATGTCCTCTACGTGATCGGCTTTCCGCTCGGCAAGGAACCCGAGCTATTCGCAACGCCAGAGTCTGCGGGCATCCGCCTGTAGTGCAAGTGCCCACCACCATTTGGCAATGAGACACCGGCCAATCCGACCCTAAGCTCCGAGTTTTCGGAAGCGCGGAGATGCAGCAAGGCGGGACGCCTTCCCCCTACGTAGCTGTCCTGCCAGCTCACTCCCGCTTCCCCTCAGCCACCGGCGCCATCACCAACCTCAACCAGCTAGCCACCGCCCCCACCGCCGCAAACCCCGCCCCCAGCGCCAGCGCCATCCCCGGCCCATGCGCCCCGCCAATCCCAAAACACAACGCCACCAACGCCGCCCCAGTCGCCTGCCCCAACAACCGCGCCGTAGCAATCACCCCACTGGCCCCACCACTGCGTTCCCGCGGCGCGCTGGACATCAGCGCCTTGAGATTCGGCGACTGGAAGAAACCAAAGCCAGCACCACATATGCACATGCGGATACCGATATCCAGCGCACTGGGATTGGCTGGCAGCATCGCCAACGACACCATCCCCGCACTCATCACCGCCAGCCCCACACCCCCGAGCAACCCCGGCGGATAGCGATCCGACAGCCTCCCGGCAATAGGCGCGATCAGCGCAACCACCACTGACCACGGCGTCAGCAGGAATCCAGTCTCAACCTGTCCACGCCCGAGCACATGCTGGAAATAAAACGGCAGCGACACAAACGCCAGCCCCTGCGCGGCAAACGAGCACACCGCGGTCAGCGTGGACAACGCAAACATCGGGCGCTTAAACAGGTCCACAGGCAGCATCGGCGCCGGGTGCCCACGCTCGCGCCACAGCAGCAGCCCAAACGCCACCACGAAAATCCCCGCCGCCACCAGCGATTCGTGCAGCGGCGCTCGCTGCGCACCCTCGCCCAGCGCAAAGATCAACGCCGCAAAGGCAATCACATTGAGCGCCGCCGTCACGCGATCGAAACTATGCGTGCTGCGCGGCGTCTGCGGTAGCGAGCCGCGCGCGATTGCCAGCGCCAGCAGGCCGATCGGCAGGTTGACGGCGAACAGCCACGACCACGTGCCGAACGACAGGATCACCGACGCCACCGTCGGGCCCACCGCGAACGAGACGCCTACCACCAGGGCATTCAGCCCCAATCCGCGCCCGAGCCGATGCATCGGAAAAATGGAACTGATTAACGCCGTATTGACGCTCATGATCGCAGCGGCGCCGATGCCCTGCAGCACCCGCGCGGCAGCCAGCGTCGGCAGCGACCACGCCAGCGCGCAAATGACCGAGGCGACGATAAACAGCACAACGCCACCCAGGTAGATGCGCCGATGACCGAGGATGCCGCCGAGCGCCGCAAACGGCAGCAGCGTCGCCACCATCGCCAGCTGGTAAGCATTGATCACCCACACCGACGCAGCCGGCGTGGCGCGCAAGTCCGCCGCGATCGATGGCAGCGCCGTGTTGGCGATGGCGGTATCCAGGGTGGCGAGAGCGACGGCGATGAGGATGGCGGCCATGCCGCGGCGCTCGCGCGAGGTCATGGCGGCGTCCGCGGCGGAGGCGGGCGCGGACTGGAGAGGCGCTGTATTGGACACTGTCTTTACCGGTTGCCGCCACGGCCGGTAAGCAGGCATCAGGGACCGTGGCGATTCACAGTCCAAGACGATACGGGAAATTGCTTCAGCGTGCTGAAGGCGCCTTCATATGTATGCACATTCAGTGCGCCTTCGCCCCCACCCCGTAGCGATCGGCCGGCTTGCTGCGCGACAGCTTGGGCGCCAGCGCCAGACGTGCCGATTCAAAGGCCTGCCACTCCGCCAGGTCAGGCAGCGACGGCACCGTGGCCAGTTCCCCCTGGTCGAGGCCGGCGAGCGCTGCATCGACCAGGTCGCCAGCGTCCATCACGATTTCCTGCGGCAGGTTGTCGACCGCATGCCCTGCCACGTCCCAGAACTCAGTGCGCGTCGCGCCCGGCAAAACCGCCTGGATCCGCACGCCCTTGTCGGCCAGCTCATGGTGCAGCGACTGGCTGAACGCCAGCACAAAAGCCTTGGTGCCGCCATAGACGCCATTGAGCACTTCCGGCGCCACCGCCACGATCGATGCGATGTTGATGATGGTGCCGTTGCCGCGCTCGACGAACTTCGGCGCGACCGCATAGGTCAGGCGCGTCAATGCGGTGACGTTTAGACCGATCATCGCTTCCATCTTGTCCGGATCGGAGGCGAGCAACGGCCCTGCCCCGCCCACGCCCGCGTTGTTGACCAGCATGGTAATGCTCGCATCGGTGCGTAGGATGTCTTCCACGCGGCGCACGTCGGACGGCTTGCCGAGATCGGCCTGGACCACTTCGACGGCACGCCCGGTGGCGTCGCTCAGGTCATTGGCGAGCGTGTCGAGCCGCTCTCGGTTGCGCGCGACCAGGATCAGGTCGTAGCCGCGGCGCGCCAAACGCTGGGCGTAGATAGCGCCAATGCCGGAGGAAGCGCCGGTGATCAGGGCCGTGCCCTTGTGTGTCGTGTCATGCATGAAGGTTCTCCAGTGTGCGGCGGCTTCCTTGCCGCCTGCGTTGGAGCCAGAATAGGCGGATAATGGCTTGACTCAAATGTCATAGATGCCACCATTCAGGACATCCACTGGAGAACACCATGCTTTGCGTCGGAATCGTCCTTTATCCCGGCTTCCAGGTGCTGAACCTGGCGGTGACGACCGTGTTCGAGTTCGCCAATATCACGTCGGGCATCAAGACCTATGAGGTGGTGCTGTTGTCCGAGCACGGCGGGCCAGTGACGAGTTCGGCGGGGTTCTCCGTGGCCACCGAGCCGTTCGGGCGGCGCCGGTTCGACACGGTGCTGGTTGTGGGCGACAACGAGATAATCGAAACGCCGGAAGCCGTGATTGCGTTCCTGCGGCGCGCGGCGCGCACGTCCAGGCGCATGGCTTCGACCTGCACAGGGGCGTTCAACCTCGCGCAAGCGGGACTGCTCGATGGCAGGCGCGCCACTACGCACTGGTTCTTTGCCGCGCGCCTCCGCCAGGAGTACCCGAACGTCAAGCTGGAAGAGGACCGCATCTTTATCGTCGACGGGCCGGTGTGGACGTCGGCCGGGATGACGGCGTGCATCGACCTGGCGCTGGCACTGGTCGAGAAAGACCTCGGCCCCGACTGCGCGCGCCAGGTGGCACGAAAGCTGGTGGTGTATCACCGGCGCGCCGGCGGGCAGTCGCAGTTCTCGGCCTTGCTGGAAATGCAGCCGCGCTCCGACCGCATCCAGACCGCGCTGGACTATGCCAAGCGGCATCTGCAGACCGAGTTGTCGGTCGAGCAACTGGCAGACGCGGCCAATCTCAGCGCGCGGCAGTTCAGCCGCGCTTTCCGCGCGGAGACCGGGCAGTCGCCTGCGAAGGCGGTCGAGCACCTGCGGTTGGAAGCGGCGCGGCTGATGCTGGAATCGGGCCGGCACCCGGTCGATGTGATCGCGCGCGAAACCGGCTTTGGCGACCGGGAGCGCATGCGGCGCGCGTTCCTGCGCGCCTATGGGCAGCCTCCGCAGATGATCCGGCGCGCGGCGCGCGCCGGCGAAGTGGCGGCATAAGCCAGTCAGACAGCCCCGGTCCACCGGGGCTCGCTGTTACTGCACCGACAACCCGCCGTCCACGCCAATGCTCTGCCCGTTGATAAACCGGCCGGCAGGCGACGACAGCAGCACCGCCAGCCCCGCCACATCCTTGGCCTCGCCGATCCGGCGCATCGGAATGTTGGCAGCCAGCCGCGCCTCGCGCTCAGGGTCGCCCCACAGCGCTTCGCGCGAGAACTCGGTCCGCACCGGTCCCGGGTTGATCGCGTTCACGTTGATGCCAGACGGCCCCAGCTCCAGCGCCAGGCTGCGCACGGCCTGGTCGGTGGCGGCCTTGGTGATGCTGTACATGCCGAGGAAAGCCGACCCGCGCCTGGCCGCAATGCTGGACATGAACGTGATCGAACCATCGCCGCGCGCAACCATCTGCGGCGCCAGCGCGTTCACCAGCACGAGGTTGCCGCGCACGTTGCCCGCCATCGCGGCGTCGAACATCTCCGGCCCCTGGCTCAGCAACGATCCGGGCGTGCCGCTGGCGGCGGCATTCAGCACCAGCGCATCGACACGCCCGTAAGCGGCCAGCGCCTGCTCTGCGAACGCGCGCACGCTGTCCACGTCGGCGATGTCGCAGGCGATACCGGTGGCGCGGATACCTTCCGCTTCCAGCTGGCCGGCCACGGCTCGCGCGGCGTCGCCGTCGCGTCCGGATACCACCACGGCGGCGCCGGCCGCGCCGAGAGCGCGGGCCATTTCCAGGCCCATGCCACGAGTAGAGCCGGTGATAACAGCGACACGGCCGCCCAGGTCAAAAAGATTCTGCATGACTGATCACTCCTGAATGGAAACTAAAACCACCTGCCCTAAAACCGCCTGCCGGCATCGGCATGACGAACACAACACTTTATATAGATGATATCTGACATCTATTGAATAAAGTATGGCCATCATCTAAACTGGCGTCAAGGCAGGAATTCGAGGAGGACCTCACATGGCACGCGCATCACGTGAACAAGTCGAAAAGAACCGCGAAGCGATCGAACAGGCATCGTCGCGGCTGTTCCGCGAACGCGGTCTGAACGGCGTCAGCGTCGCCGAACTGATGGCTGACGCGGGACTTACGCATGGCGGCTTCTATGGCCATTTCTCGTCTAAGGACGCACTGGCGGCTCAGGCATGCCGGCGCGCCTTCGAAGAATCGAACACGCGCTGGGCGCGCCGCATTGACAGCGCCGGCGATGACCGAAAGGCCATGCTCGCCAGCCTGATTGAGCCGTATTTGAGTGCCGCGCATCGAACCCACCCCGGCGTCGGCTGCGCCGCCGCGGCGTTGGCCGTGGATGTCGCGCGCGAACCGGCCGACAAGCCCGTGCGCCAGGCCTACCTGGAAGGCTTCAAGGAGATGGCGGAGGGGATGGCAAAGACCGTGGAATCGGATAACCCGCAAGTGCGCCACGAAGAGGCGCTGGTGCGCATGGCGTTGCTGATCGGTGGCCTCACGCTGGCACGCGCCACGGATGGCGATCCCATCTCCGATGAAATGCTGGAGGTGGTACGAACACGCCTGTTGGGCAGTACCGCCTAGGGACGCCTAAGGCCCCAGCAACGTTTTTTCCCAAGCAGACTTAACCACCCGCTGCCATCAGCAGCAGCGGAAGGGCCCCGTTTTGTCTTTTCCTAACGCCCCAACCCACAACCACCGATCCCGAGACACCCATGTTCGCGCAAGCCCTCTCCAGCCGGCTCGACCGGCGCGGCATCCACTACGCGTGGCTGGTCGCAGCCCTCACCTTCCTGGTGATGCTCACCACCTCGGCCGCGCTCGGCCTGCCCGGTGCCTTCCTCACACCGCTGACCAAGGAGATGGGCTGGAACACGGACCAGATCTCTTCTATCCTGGCCTTCCGCTTTGCGCTCTTCGGGCTGATGGCACCGTTTTCGGCCATCCTGATGGAGCGCTTCGGCGTACGAAACGTGGTCTGCGCCGCGCTCGCGCTGATCGCCGGCGGCATGGCGCTGGCCACGGTATCGACCGAGCTGTGGCAGCTCTTTCTCGCCTGGGGCCTGATGCTGGGCGTCGGCTCCGGGCTGACCGCGCTGGTGCTGGCCGCCGTGGTGGCCAACCGCTGGTTCAGCGCGCGGCGCGGGCTGGTGATCGGCATCCTGACGGCCAGTGCGGCCACGGGGCAGCTGGCTTTCCTGCCGGTGGCGGCCTGGTTGATCGAGCATATGGGCTGGCGCGTGGCCGTGATCCCGGTGCTGGTTGCCTGCGCGGCGCTGGCGCTGCTGGTGCTTGGCCTGATGCGCAACCGGCCGGCCGACGTCGGCCTGGCTGCGTTTGGCGAAGTCCCGGCCGCTGCACCAGTGCCGTCCACCACCGCGCCCGCCACGCCCGCCACGCCCTTTACCCTGCGTGGGCCCTTCACGGTGCTGCGCGATGCTGCCCGCACCCAGACTTTCTGGATCCTGGCCGGCACCTTCTTTATCTGCGGCCTGAGCACCAACGGGCTGATCCAGACCCACTTCATCGCGCTGTGCGGCGACTTCGGCATGGGCCCGGTGCCCGCCGCCTCGGCGCTGGCGATGATGGGCGCGTTCGACTTCGTCGGCACCATCCTGTCGGGCTGGCTGTCGGACCGCTACGACAGCCGCAAGCTGCTGTTCTGGTACTACGGGCTGCGGGGCCTGTCGCTGTTCTGGCTGCCGCATTCGACCTTCACGCTGTACGGCCTGTCGGTGTTTGCGATGTTCTACGGGCTGGACTGGATCGCCACCGTGCCGCCCACGGTCAAGCTCGCGGCAACGGCCTTCGGGCGCGAACGCGCGCCGATGGTGTTCGGCTGGATCTTCGCGGCCCACCAGATCGGAGCGGCCGTGGCGGCCTTTGGTGCCGGCATGAGCCGCACGCTGCTGCTGACCTACACGCCGGCGCTGTATGCCGCGGGTGCAGCCTGCATGGTGGCGGCGCTGCTGGCGCTGGCGGCCAGCCGCTCCAGGGCGGCTACCGCGACGGAGCCCGCGCGCGCGTGATGGTGGGCGCGGGCGCCAGCGGTTGGCTCAGAACTTCGGGATGCGCAGAGTCTTGCTGACCATCAGCGTGCCCGACAGCGCGAACAGCAGCCCTAGCGGATGCAGCACCGCGGGGCCGAGCTGCCAGGCGCCACCCGGCAGGTCGCCGCCGAGGCGCCCCACCCACGCGCACCACGCCAGCACCGCGGTCAGCAGCACGCTGGTCGGGATCGGCGTGCCTTCGAAGTACGCCACCTTGCCGCTGTCGCTGCCGGCCGCGAGCGACTCGGCGGTGACATTGAAGCGCGCCAGCCGGCTTACGCCGCAGCAGACAAAGTAGATCAGCACGACCAGGTCCCAGCCGCCGTTCATGCCGGCGGCAAAGGCCAGCGTGGCGGGCCCGACGCCGAAGGAGATCACGTCGGCGAGCGAGTCCAGCTCACGCCCCAGCGCGGAATGCGCATGGCGCCAGCGCGCAATGCGACCGTCCAGCACGTCGAAGATAAAGGCCAGCGGCGCCAGCGCCGCGGCCGTGAAGAAATGCGCCAGCCGCTGGTCGGCGACAAAGAACATGGCGAAGAACACCGACCCCATGCCGCACGCCGCGTTGCCCAGCGTGAAGACATCGGCGAGCTGCAGCTCACGCAACATCGAAAAATGGCGGGGGCGCTCCGGCCGCGTGTTCATGGCGCGCTTACTGGACCTTGGCGACGTGGTGCACGTTAGGCGGCGCGGCGAAGGTTTCGCCCACCAGGGCTCGCCACTGCTGGAACTCGGGCGACTCGCGGAAGTGGACCATATGGTCGTCCACCGTCTCCCACTCGACCACCAGCGTGTATTGCTCCGGCTGTTCGATCGAGCGGAACAGCTGCACGCCGTGGCAACCGCGCGAGCGCAGGAACAGCGGCGTGGCCTGGCTCACGCCCTGCTCGAATTGCTTGTCCATGCCGGGCTTGATGGTGAGTTGTGCGATTTCCTTGATCATGGCTGGATACTTGGATATGACGGTTGGGGGTCGATGCCGGCGTGCCGGCGGGTTGCTACTACCTTAGCACGATCGCGAGGCCACATCTTAAGCATTCCGTTACATGCGGGGGGGTTAGCATCCCCGACGAGTCCGCGGCCTTCTCCTATGCGCCCCCGGCGGGAGCGCCCACGGTGCCGGCCTACCACGCGCCGGATGCCTGGCGCTCGTCCGACCACGATCCGTTGCTGATCGACCTGGCGCTAGCCCGCTGCCACCCGCCGCGCAAGCAGCCCGCGCGCCAGGTACAGCACCACTAGCAGGTTGGCCACCGCCAGCCCGCCATGCAGCCAGCTGGGATGGACAAAGGCCTCGTACAGCTCCAGCGGGATATAGATGCCGCCCGACCACACCCCCAGCCAGTTGCCCCACGCCAGCCCGCGCCACAGCCCGTAGGCTTCGGCAAAGCGCATCAGCGCATAGACCGCCGCCGAGCTGCCGATGGCCCACAGGCGCGCGTTGTCGGGATGCTCCAGCAGCGACAGGAAGATAGTGGGATAGCGGCTGGCGGGGTTGACGTGCAGGCGCTGGATGATGGCCTCGGCCAGCGCCTGGGCGTCGCGATGTATCAGTGCGGCCAGGCCCAGGCCGGCCACGATCACCAGCAAGCCCTTGGCGGCTTCGATCAATGCAATGCCCTTCAATCCCAGTGCGCCCTGCTTTGCCATGCGGTTCCCCAATCCGGTTTGCAAGAATTGCAAACCCGGTATTGTGCAACAGGGGAACGCCGCGCTGGCCGCATGATGGGCCACGCGGGCGACGCGCACGCTTCAGCGTCAGTAGTCGCGCTCGCGCATCGGCCCGTCCGCGTCGATGCCGCCGCTGGCGGCGATGGGGCCGTCGACAGTGAGTGGGCCGGCGACGGTCAGGTCGCCGTTGACCACCATGTCGCCGTGGACCGTCAGCGGCCCCTTGAAGACCTTGAGGTAGCCGCCGCGATACGGCAACGCCAGTGAGCTGACCGGTCCCGTGAAGTAAGCCGCGGTCAGCGGGCCGCTGGCAAAAACGCGGCCTGCAACGGTCAGCGTGCCATGCACCCGCACCGGGCCCTGCACCTGCGCCGAACCACCGATGGTGATCGGGCCGGATTCATGTGGCTGGGCGCGCAGCGAGCTGGCGCACAGCATCAGGGCCAGGGCCCCCGCCGCTGCCCACTGCCACGACAACCCGCTGGCATCGAGGTGAAGCGTTCGGGACGACATGGCGATACCTCCGGCAACGCTAGCGCTGCAACTTCTGGTAAGTCCCGACCAGTTCGGTGCTGGCCAGTACATGGCCCTTCATTGCGCGCTCCAGCGCGGCCTTGTCGGGCGAGCCGAGATCAGGCAGTTCCGCATCCAGCGCATACAGCTTGAAGAAATAGCGGTGCCGACCGATCGGCGGACATGGCCCACCATAACCGGTGCGGTGCCAGTCGTTCAGCCCTTCGCGGGTGCCGGCGGGCAAGCCCGCCTTGGCGATGCCGGCCGGCAGCGCTTCCGCATGGGCCGGCAGGTTGTAGAGCACCCAGTGGACCCAGGTCATCTTGGGGGCTGCAGGGTCGGGCGCATCGGGATCGTCGACGATCAGCGCCAGGCTGGCGGTGCCGGACGGCAGGCCGGACCAGGCAAGCGGCGGGGAGATATCGGCGCCTTCACAGGTGTGCTGCGCGGGAATCTCGCCGCCCGCGGAAAAGGCGCTGGATTGCAGTAGGAGCGACATGATGGCCTCGGCGGACGCCTTGGGGGCAGTGTTTCCAACTTAGGCCGGATCGGTGCCCCGTGCAAGGCGCAGCGCCCAAGGGGCAGCCGACGCCCCGTGGCGCCTCGGGGCACCGGCGGATTATGGCGCTTACGGGGCCTCCAGCCTGGCCTTGAGCCGGTTGACGGCCTCGGTCGATTCGGCCTGGATGCGCGCGCGCAACAGCACGCGGTTGAGCACCGCAAAGAGCAGCGTAGGCGACCGATAGGTGAATTCGCGTTCGAAACGCGTGCGTTCCGCCGAGGGCGTCAGCGACGGCGTCATGGCGGGCGTGAGCGTGTAGGTCACGGTGCCGGCCTTGCGGCCCTCGATCTCGCCCTCGATCGACCAGGTGCGCGGCGGCTGGCTTTCGGTGACGGTCCAGACCACCACGCCGCTGCGTCCGGCGACCACGAAGGTCTCGGTGACGCGTTCGCCCGGCGCCAGCGAATGATCGGTCGCGCCGCTCACGCCCAGCGACGACGGATGCCACTTCGGCCAGTTCTGCGGGGTGGAGACGTAGCCAAACACCTCGGCCGGGGGTCTGGCGATCACCACTTCGTCATGGATGCGGGTGCGGTCGGTCCAGGGCAGCGGCACGAACAGCGCCGCCACGATGACCACCGCGACAATGAGTACCCAAAGCAGTTTCTTGTGTCGATGCATGTCGGCGGGCGCATGGCGCAATGCATCCAGTGTAGTGATTCGGATGCATCGCGCCAGCCCTGCCGCCGCCAGGGGTTACCGGCGTGCCGCGTTATTGGCTCGGCGCCACGGCGGCGCTCGCCGGCTGGTTGGCCGCGACCGTCTCCGGCAACGGGCCCCAGCCGCCGCCCAGCCGGCGCACCAGCGAGACCGTTGCGGCAGCGCGCAAACCGGCCACCTGGTTGGCCTCGCGCTGCGATTGCAGCACGGTGCGGTCGGCATCGATCACGGTCAGGTAGTCGACCGCGCCGGCGTCATAGCGGCTGCGCGAGATACGCGCCGCGCGCCGTGCGCCGCCCAGTGCGCTGTCCAGCGCGCCCGCCTGCTGGCTCAGCCAGCGCACATCGGCCAGGCTGTCTTCCACTTCGCGGAAGGCCACCAGCACGGTCTGCCGGTACGCCGCCACGCTTTCCTCATGCGCGGCCCGCGTGCCGGCCAGGTTGGCGCGGTTGCGGCCGCCATCGAACACGGTCTGTGCGATCGTGGAGCCGATCAGCGGCCCCAGCATCCACGTGCGCGACGACCACTTGAACAGGTTCGACAGATCCGCCGACTCGAAGCCGAACAGCCCGGTCAGCGTGATGCGTGGGAAGAACGCTGCCTTGGCCACGCCGATGCGGGCATTGGCCGCGGCCATCTGGCGCTCTGCCGCGGCGATGTCGGGCCGGCGCTCCAGCAGTTCGGACGGCAGGCCCGCCGGGACCGCGATGGGGGCGGCATCGAACGGCCGCGCCGGCAGCGAGAACGCCGCGGGCGGCACGCCAGTCAGCACCGCCAGCGCATGCTCCTGGTTGGCGCGGCGGCGCTCGATGCCGGCCAGGTCCGCGCGTGCGGTGCCCAGTTCGGCCTCGGCACGCGCCGGGTCCAGGTCGGTGGTTTCGCCGGCGTCGTAGCGCTTCTTCAGCAGCGACAACGCATCCTCGCGCAGCTTGATGGTCGCATTAAGCAAGTCGCGCTCGCTGTCGAGCGTGCGCAGCGCGAAATATGCCTGCGCCACGTCGGCCTGCAGCGCGAGTTGCACCGAGCGGTACAGGTCCTCGGCGGCCTCGCCGTCGGCACGCGCGGCATTGACGCTGGAGGCGACGCGGCCGAACAGGTCGAGCTCGTAGCTGGCGAAGGCGCGCGCCTTGAGCACCGTCTGCGGCGACACCCGTGTGCCATCGGGCAGGCCCTGCGACGCAGCCGACGGCTGCGAGCGGGTCGGGTCCAGCCCGACGCTCAGCTGCGGGTAAAGGTCCGCCTCGGTGGCGCCCGTGAAGGCACGCGCCTGCTTCAGGCGAGCCGCGGCGATCGCCAGGTCCTGGTTGGAGGAATCGGCGGCGGCGATCAGGCGATCCAGTTCGGGGTCGCCAAAGATCTTCCACCACTCGCCGCGATGCTGGCCTTCGGCCGGCGTCGCAGTCTTCCATTGCGCGCCTTCGGCCTGCGCGGCCTCGGCTTCCTTGAAGGCCGGGACGGTGGCCGTTTCCGGCACCTTGTAGGTCGGGGCCAGCGAGCAGCCGGCCAGCACTAGCGCCGCGGCCAGCGTGGCCAGTTTCGGCAGCCATTGATATGTCGAAATTGCGGTCGAAAATGCAGGGGCATTCATGTTGATCACCATTATTCAGCCGATGCGGTCAGGCGTGCGCCCTGCTCTTGCGTAGCCGCGCGGCGCTGGCCACGTGTGGCCAGCAGGCGCAGCGCCACATAGAACACCGGCGTCAGGAACAGCCCGAAGAACGTCACGCCGAGCATGCCCGCGAACACCGCCACGCCCATCGCATGGCGCATCTCCGCGCCGGCACCGCTCGATACCACCAGCGGCACCACGCCCATGATGAACGCGAACGAGGTCATCAGGATCGGGCGCAAACGCAGCCGGCTGGCTTCGATCGCGGCCTGCACCACGGTGCGGCCGTGATGCTCGAGCTCGCGTGCGAACTCCACGATCAGGATCGCGTTCTTCGCTGACAACCCCACCAGCACGATGAAACCGATCTGCGTGAAGATGTTGTTGTCCCCACGCGTGAGCCACACGCCGGTCATTGCCGCCAGCAGGCTCAACGGCACGATCAGGATCACCGCCAGCGGCAGCGTCAGGCTTTCGTACTGCGCGGCCAGCACCAGGAACACCAGCAGCACGCACAGCGGGAAGATCCACACGCCCGCATTGCCGGCCAGGATGTCCTGGTAGGTCAGCTCGGTCCATTCGAACTTGATGCCCTTGGGCAGGGTCTCGGCGGCAATGCGCTCCGCTGCGGCCTGGGCCTGGCCCGACGAGAAGCCGGGAGCGGGTCCGCCGTTCATGTCGGCGGCGGTAAAGCCGTTGTAGCGCACCACGCTGTCCGGGCCGAAGCCCTGCTTTACCTGCACCAGCGACGACAGCGGCACCATGTCGCCGGCGGCGTTGCGCGTCTTGAGCTGCAGGATGTCCTCGGCATGGGCGCGGAACGGCGCGTCTGCCTGCACCTTGACCTGGTAGGTGCGGCCGAACTTGTTGAAGTCGTTGACGTAGGCCGAGCCAAGATAGGTCTGCAGCGTGTCGAACACATCGGTCACGGGCACGCCCAGCTGCTTGGCCTTGACGCGGTCGAGCTTGACGTCGAGCTGCGGCACGTTGACCTGGTAGTTGCTGAAAATGCCGGCCAGCTCGGGCGTGGCACGCGCCTTGTTGGCAAACGCATTGGTCGCCTCGAACAGCGCGTCATAGCCCAGCGCGGCACGGTCCTCGATCATCAGCTTGAAGCCGCCGATGGTGCCCAGGCCCTGCACGGGCGGCGGCGGGAACACCGCGATAAAGGCGTCCTGGATCGCCGCGTACTTCTTGTTCAGGTCCGCGGCGATGGCCGCCCCCGACAGCTCGGCGCTCTTGCGCTCGTCGAACGGCTTGAGCGTGGCGAACACGATGCCGGCGCTCGGGCTGTTGGTGAAGCCGTTGATCGACAGGCCCGGGAAGGCCACCGCCGATTCCACGCCCGGGTGCTTGAGCGCGATCTCGCTCATCTTGCGGATCACGTCCTCGGTGCGGTCCAGCGTGGCGCCGTCAGGCAGCTTGGCAAAGCTCACCAGGTACTGCTTGTCCTGCGCCGGCACGAAGCCCTTGGGCACGAGCTGGAACACGCCCCAGGTCAGCGCCAGCATCACCGCGTAGACGCCGAACACCGAGCCCTTGCGACGGATCACCCCCTTCACGCCACGGCCATAGCTTTCGGCGCTGCGGCCGAAGAAGCTGTTGAAGCGCTTGAAGAAGCCGCCAAACACACGGTCCATCCAGCGCGACAGCCAGTCCTTGGGCGCGTCGTGGCTGCGCAGCAGCAGTGCCGACAGCGCCGGCGACAGCGTCAGCGAGTTGAACGCGGAGATGATGGTCGAGATCGAGATCGTCAGCGCGAACTGCTTGTAGAACTGGCCGGTCAGGCCGGTCATGAAGGCCAGCGGCACAAACACGGCGATCAGCGTCAGCGCGATGGCGATGATGGGGCCGCTGACCTCGCGCATGGCCTTGTAGGTAGCCTCCTTCGGCGTCAGCCCTTCCTCGATATTGCGCTCGACGTTCTCCACCACCACGATGGCATCGTCCACCACGATACCGATCGCCAGCACCAGCCCGAACAGCGACAGCGCATTGATCGAGAAGCCGAACGCATGCATCAGCCCGAAGGTGCCGACGATCGACACCGGCACCGCCAGCAGCGGGATGATCGACGCGCGCCAGGTCTGCAGGAACAGGATCACCACCAGCACCACCAGCGCGATGGCCTCGAACAGCGTGTGCGTCACCGCCTCGATCGAGTGGCGCACGAACTGCGTGGGGTCATAGACGATGCTGTAGTCGATGCCGTCCGGGAAGTTCTGCTTCAGTTCTTCCATGGTCTTGCGCACGTCATCCGAGATCTGGATGGCGTTCGAGCCAGGCGCCTGGAAGATGGGGATGGCCACGGCAGGCTTGTTGTCCAGCAGCGAGCGCAACGCGTACTCGGACGCGCCCAGCTCGATGCGGGCGATGTCCTTCAGGTAGGTCACGGCGCCGTCGGCGGAAGTGCGCACGACGATGTCGCCGAACTCCTCCACCGTGCTCAGGCGGCCCTGCGCATTGACCGACAGTTGCAGGTCCGCACCCGGCAGCGACGGCGACTGGCCGATCACGCCGGCCGCCACCTGCACGTTCTGCTCGCGGATGGCCTTGACCACGTCGCTGGTGGCGAGCTGGCGCTCGGCCATCTTCTCGGGGTTGAGCCACACGCGCATGGCGTAGTCACCCGAGCCGAACAGCTGCACCTGGCCCACGCCCTGGATCCGCGCGAGGCGGTCCTTGACGTTGATCACCGCGTAATTGCGCAGGTACGTCATGTCATAGCGGTCGTTGGGCGAGACCAGGTGGACCACCATGGTCAGGTCCGGCGAGCTCTTGACCGTGGTGATGCCCAGGCGCCGCACGTCTTCCGGCAGGCGCGGCTCGGCCTGCGACACGCGGTTCTGCACCAGCTGCTGGGCCTTGTCCGGGTCGGTGCCCAGCTTGAAGGTCACGGTCAGCGTGAGCAGGCCGTCGCTGTTGGACTGCGACGACATGTAGAGCATGTCCTCGACGCCGTTGATCTGCTCTTCCAGCGGCGAAGCCACCGTCTCGGCAATCACCTTCGGGTTGGCGCCCGGATACTGCGCGCGCACCACCACCGAAGGCGGCACCACTTCCGGGTACTCCGAGATCGGCAACTTGAACATCGATATGGCGCCAATCAGGAAGATCAGCACCGACAGCACCCCCGCGAAGATGGGGCGGTCGATAAAGAATTTTGAGAGATTCATGTTGGTCTCTGCTAAAGCGATCCCCTGGCGGCCCGCCGTGGCGGGCACCATCTGCTGCTTGGGGAACGATAAAAACTACGGACGCTCGGTCTGCGAGTTCAGGCGATTGCCAGGGGCGACGGCATTAAATGTTCATCAGGCCGGTCCCCTCTCCCCTCAGGGGAGAGGGCTAGGGAGAGGGGTGGTTTAAGCACCGGCACTTCGCCGAAGCTCCTGCCCTCTCCCCCGGCCCCTCTCCCGCATGCGGGAGAGGGGAGCAAACCATCGGCTCGCATGACTTAACTCACCGGCTTTGCCTCACCCTCGCCCTTCTCGCTCGCGGCCTGCTTGCGCTCCGGCGTGTTGCCGCGCGGTTCCAGTTCGCTGCGGTAAGCCATCGCCACGGTCTTCGGCTGCACCGTATCGCCCGGCCGCACGCGCTGCAGGCCGTTGACGACGATGGTCTCGCCCGCCTTCACGCCCTTGCGGATCACGCGCAGGCCTTCGTAGTTGGGTCCGAGCTCGACTTCGCGGTAGACCAGCTTGTTGGTCTTGTCCAGCACCAGCACGAACTTCTTGCCCTGGTCGGTGCCGATGGCGCGGTCATTGACCAGCACCGCCGGGTGCGGCGCGCCGCCGCCCAGCTTGACCTTGGCGTACAGGCCCGGCAGCAGGCGTCCGTCGTCGTTCTCGAACACCGCGCGTACGCGGATGGTGCCGCTGCGCGGGTCGAGGCGGTTGTCGACCGACTGGATCTTGCCTTCGTGCGGATGGCCGTCCTCATTGGCCAGGCCCAGGTAGACCGGCAGGTTGGCCTGGCCGCCGCCCGCGCCGGGCGCGGTGTAGCGCAGGTAGCTCTGCTCGTCGATCTCGAAGCTGGCGTAGACCGGCGACACCGACACCACCGTGGTCAGCGCCGGCGAGGCCGCGCCCGGTGCCACCAGGTTGCCGACGGTGATCTCGGCACGCGAGACGCGTCCGGCCACCGGCGCGGTGATGCGGGTGTAGGCCAGGTTCAGGCGCGCGGTTTCCAGCTGTGCCTGCGCGCCGCGGACGTTGGCGCCGGTTTCGCGGGCGGCGTTGATGCGCTCGTCGAATTCGCGGCGCGAGATCGCGTTGTCATCCAGCAGCCGCTGGGCGCGCGTCTGTTCGCTCTGGGCGTGGGCGGCGCGCACCTGCGCGGCGGCCAGCGCGGCTTCGGCGCGAGCCACTTCCGCGGCATAAGGACGCGGGTCGATGGTGAAGAGCGGATCACCCTTCTTTACCAGCGCGCCTTCGCGGAAGTGCACGGCGTCGATGGTGCCGCCGACGCGCGGGCGTATCTCCACTCTCTCGACCGCCTCCAGGCGGCCGGAGAATTCGTCCCACTCGGTGATGGTCTGGCCGACCGCGGCGGCCACTTCAATGGCCGGCGCGGGCGGCGGGGTGTTGGCATGGGCTTCGCCGCCATGCCACGCCCCGCGCAGGGCCGCGGCGGCCACGCCGGCGCCCAGCACCACGACGATGGCTAGGGCGATCAGGGTACGTATTTTCTGCTGCTGCATTTCTCAAACTCCTGGTTCGGGTTTTCTTCAACCGGAAAAGCAAATGGCCGAACGCCGCCTGCCGGTCCGCGAGGGCGGACCGAAACAATGGCCAATCTGATGGTCGGACGTAGGACCGCTACCGTGTTGCGGCGGTCCTGGCTCTGGCCGAAGCAGAGCCGGCTGGCGGTAGTCTGGAGCGGCTCAGCCGGGGGGCTCGGCTCCAGGCCGGCTGCGTTCAGGCAGGCCGGCGTTCAGTCAGGGATGAGGTATCGTCGGCCGCGGCCAGACATCGCCGCAGGAACCGCGCACCTTCGTCGACCCATGCCTGACAACTGTCATGGGCCTCTTCCACGCCGTCGCCGCAGGCGCCGGGCATGATCATGGCTTGGGCAGGCACGCCGGCCTTGCCCAGGCGCTCGGCGAAGGCTTCGCCTTCGGCACGCAGCGCGTCGTATTCCGCTACCTGGACCAGCGTGGGCGGCAGCCCCGCCAGCCGTGATGCCAGCGCCGGCGCGGCATACGGATGCACCGTGTCCGCCGGCGTGGGCAGGTAGTCGCGATAGTTGCAGGCCAGGCGCCGCAGCGTTTCCATCGGCACCTGCCCACCGTCGAAACCAGCGCCGGAGGCGTGCTGCAGGCACGGGTCCGTTACCGGGCGGATCAGCCACTGCCCGCGCGGCTGCGCGGTGCCGCGGTCGCGCAGTATCTGCGCCAGCGCGATCGCCAGGTTGCCGCCCGCCTCTTCGCCCACCAGCGCAAAGCGGGTCTTGTCCACCTTCAGGCGCCGGGCGTTGCGCAGCACCCATTGCACCGTGCTGTGCGCGTCCTCCGGCGCCGCCGGGAACGGATGGTCCGGCGCCAGCGAGTATGCCGGCGTCACCACCACCGCCGGCACCGCGCCGGCCAGGTCCTGCACCAGCTTGCGCGCCCGCTCCAGGCCGCCATCGACAAAGCCGCCGGCATGCAGGTACACCAGCCAGGGCAGCAAGGCCGCCGCGTCGGCGCCCGGCGCGGGATAGCCCGCCGGGTAGCACACGCACACCGAAATCTCGCGTCCGTCGCTGGTCACCGTATGCTCGGCCACGCGTGGCTGCGCCTGGCCGGCTGTGTTGGCGGCGGCATGGGGGCGGTGGCCTGGCTTCTGTGGCATGACGTCCGGCGCACGGGGGAAACGATGCGCTTGAGTGTTGCGATGCAACGGATTATGGTGATTGACGAGGATGGGATAAAGCAAGAGATCGCCAATGCACTGTTCCGAGATTGGAATAATCGGCAACAGTGCTGTCATGACCGCCGCGATCGCCTGCCGCAGCCCAAATCCCCACGCATGACAAGGTCTTGGGAATTGTGATTCACTCCGGCTCTCGGCACGCGCGGCGGTCCGGTGTCCTGTGCGCGCCCGGTCGGAGGCGGGGATTACCCCTGCGGCACCGGACGCCCTGATAAACCCATGCCGGAGCAACGCGCCCAGCCAGCGCGCGCGTCCAGTGCCAGCCAGCCGGCAGAATCCCATAACAACAACCAGCAACGGCCGCGCGCGCCACGAGCGCGGGCGGCATCGCCGTTCGGATCTATCGTCGGAACCTCATCATGGACCGTCTCGTATCAATGCAGGCATTCACCCGGGTCGTGGACGTCGGCAGCTTTGCGCGTGCCGCCGAATCGCTGGACCTGCCCAAGGCCACGCTGACCCGCCTGATCCAGAACCTGGAAACCCACCTGGGCGTCAAGCTGCTGCACCGGACCACGCGCCGCATCAGCGTGACCAACGACGGCGCGGCCTATTACGAACGCTGCGTGCGCATCCTCGCCGATGTCGAGGAAGCCGAGCAGTCGCTGACACGGCAGAACAACTCGCCGCGCGGCACGCTGTCGGTGGACACCACGGTGGTACTGGCGCAAATGATGCTGGTGCCCAACCTGCAAGACTTCCTCCAGGCCTATCCGGACCTGAAGCTGGAACTGACCACCAACGGCAAGCCCATCGACCTGCTGCAGGAAGGCGTGGACGTGGTGCTGCGCGTGGGCGCGCCGGTGGATGAATCGATGGTGGCTCGCCGCATCGGCCACGTGCAGCTGGCCTTCTACGCCTCGCCCATCTACCTGAACCGCTTCGGCACGCCGCGCGACCTGGCCGAGCTGGCGCAGCACAAGGCGGTGAACTATCTGTCCAACCGCAATGGCCGCGAAATGCCCTGGCCGATGGCGCGCGGCATGGAACGCAGCGAGGTGCTGCTGCCCTCGGCCATCTCTACCAACGATGCCGAGGTCTACGTGAGCTGCACGCTGGAAGGCCACGGCGTGGCCCGCATCTCGCGCGCGATGGCCGAGCCCTACGTGAACAGCGGCCGGCTGGTGGAGATCCTGGCCGACTGGCAGACCGATGACCTGCCGATCTCGGCGATGTACCCGCAGAACCGGCACCTGTCGGCCAAGGTGCGGGTGTTCGTCAACTGGGCGGCGGACCTGTTCTCGCGCCATCCGCATTTTGGTGCGGCACAGCAGCGGCTCGCGGTGGCGGCCTGACGCGCGCAGCCTTGGTCGTAATCGGTAAGCCAGGCTGACAGGTAACGCCAGGTAGGACAAAACCGGAAAGCCGTCATGGCACCGGCCGACCTATACTGTTTCATCCGAAATCACGACCAGAAGAGGATTCCGATGAAACAATTGCTTACCCCCCTGGCTGCCTGCATCGCCGCGACCGTGGCACTGGCCGGCTGCGCCGGTTCCAGCAAGAGCTCCTCGGCCTCATCCGGCGCGGCTGCCGCAGCCCCGGCGGCAGCCAGCGCGTCCACGACATCCGGTCCGACCCGGGCGAGTGCGACGCTCCAGCCCAAGAGCGGCACCAATACCGCCGGCACCGTGACCTTCCAGCAGCAGCCCGGCGGCGTGTTGATGAGCGCGGCAATCACGGGCCTGCCGCCCAACACGGTCCACGGCTTCCACGTTCATGAGAAGGGCGACTGCTCCGCGCCTGACGCGATGAGCGCCGGCGGGCATTTCAACCCGACCGGCAAGCCGCATGGCCAGATGACCATGCCCGACCATCACGCCGGTGACATGAACAACGTGACCGCTGACGCCAGCGGCAACGTGCGCGTCAGCATGCTGCTGCCGGACCTGACCGTGGGCACCGGCGCCAACAGCGTGATCGGCCGCGCGGTGGTGGTGCACAAGGACCCGGACGATTACAAGACGCAACCGACGGGTAATGCTGGCGGGCGCATTGCTTGTGGGGTGGTGGCGGCTTCCTGACCGCGTTTCGAACGGCTGGCGAAGTTTGGCGCGAAGTTTGGCGAACTCGCCGGTGTTCCCCCTCTCCCGCATGTGGGAGAGGGGGGCAAACCAGACCCGCCGACAGCCATGCCATCGCCGACAGACGCCGCGCTCCCGCTCCATCGCCGCCTGCGCGCCAATTCGCTGCTGCTGTGCTGCGCCACGCTGCTTGGTGGCTGCGCACTGCCTCCGCTGGACCATCGCACCGAATCCACCGCCATTACCCCTGCAGAAGCCCGTGCCACGGCGCTGGGCAAGGCGATCGCGCCTGAACTGGAGCGGCATCCCGGGCTCACCGGCATCCATCCGCTGAACAACGCCTACGCCGCCTTCGCCGCGCGCGTGCAACTGGCGCGCACCGCGCAGCGCACGCTCGACGTGCAGTACTACATCTGGCGCAACGACCTGACCGGCACGCTGCTGCTCGAAGCGCTGCATGAAGCCGCCGACCGCGGCGTGCGCGTGCGCCTGCTGCTGGACGACAACGGCATCGCCGGCATGGACGAGCTGCTGGCAGCGCTGGATGCGCATCCGCAAGTCGAGGTGCGCATCTTCAACCCGTTCGTGGTGCGGCACCCCAAGCTGCTCAACTTCCTGACCGACTTCCGCCGCCTGAACCGGCGCATGCACAACAAGTCGTTCACCGCGGATGGCGTGGCCACCATCATCGGCGGGCGCAACGTGGGCGACGAGTACTTCGGCGCCACCGACGGCGTGCTGTTCGCCGACCTGGACGTGATCGCCATCGGGCCGGCGGCCGCCGAGGTGGCGCGCGATTTCGACCGCTACTGGTCCAGCGGCTCGGCCTACCCCGTGGACCGGCTGGTGCTGCCGGTCAGTGTCGAGCGGCTGGCCGAACTGCAAGGCAAGGCCCGCGGCATCGAAGAAGACCCGGCCGCAGGCGCCTACATCACGGCGGTGCGCGAGCTGCCCGACGTGCAGCGCATGCTCGACGGCACGCTGACGTTCGAGTGGGCCAGCACCCGCATCGTCAGCGACGATCCCGCCAAGGCGCTGGGCGAGGCGCCGCGCGACACGCTGGTGGCACACCAGTTGCGCGAGATCCTGGGCGAGCCCCAGCGCGAGCTGGACCTGGTCTCGCCCTACTTCGTCCCGGCCACCGGCGGCACCACGTACTTCACGCAGCTCGCCGAGCGCGGCGTGGCGGTGCGCGTGCTGACCAACGCGCTCGAGGCCACCGACGTGGCCGCCGTGCATTCCGGTTATGCGAAGCGCCGCAAGGCGCTGCTCGAGGCGGGCGTGGACCTGTACGAGTTGCGGCGCGCGGCGCAGCCGGGCAGGAAGGAAGAGCGCGCCGGCCCGTTCGGCAGCTCGGGCTCGAGCCTGCACGCCAAGACCTTTGCGGTCGATGCCAGCCGCGTGTTCGTGGGTTCGTTCAACTTTGATCCGCGCTCGGCCAACCTGAATACGGAACTGGGCTTCGTCATCGACAGCCCCGTACTGGCGCAAAGGATCGAATCAACCTTCGCCAGCGTGATCCCGCAAGCGGCCTACCAGGTCAAGCTGGACGAAACCGGCAAGCTGTACTGGCTGGAACGGCGCGGCGACGAAGTGATCCGTTACGACACCGAACCCAACACGAGCTGGTTGCGCCGGCTCGGCATCTGGTTCCTGCAGATCCTGCCGATCGAGTCGATGCTGTAGTCGGGCGTCAGATCTGGTCGATCAGGCTGCGCACGATATCGGCAAGCCGCTCGGCGCGCTGGCGGCCTTTGGCATCCAACTCCATGCCGCAGCCGCTGGCAATCGCCTTCAGGCCGAACAGCGCATCGCCCACATCGCGCCAGGCCGGGTAATCGGCGTGGATCTTTTCCAGCGCGGCGGCCCCCGCCGCCACCTGCGCGGCAGCGGGCATGTTGCCGGCTGCGAGGTCTTCCAACGCCATGGCGGCGTCGACCAGGCCTTTGCGGTTCATCTGCAGTCTCCCCTCTGTGTCTTGTCATGGCCGCCACGGCGGGCGGCGTTGACACTTTAGCAGGCCAGAGCGGGAGTGGGGTCAGTCGGGGGACAGTCCGGAGCTTGCGGGGGCCGGTGCCCCCGCCACGAGTGCGCTATCGGACGCCGGCCAGCCCGCCGTCAGTTGCGCCCGATGTCTTCCAGGATGCGCGTCATCAGGTACAGGCGCGGCACGATCGAATCGAGCTCGATGTACTCGTCGCGCGCGTGGTAGCCGAAGCCGGCCAGCCCGAAGCTCTCCACCACCGCGGGCTTGCCCGAGCGCGCGGCATAGCTGGCGTCGGTGGCGCCGCCGGTGCCTTCGGCCAGCGCCAGCGTGCGGCCGTCCAGCTCGGCGTAGATTTCCTGCGCGCGCTTGGCCAGCGCCCGGCCGCGCGCATCGGCCACGAACGGCGGGCGGCCTTCTTCCATCGTCACGGTGGTCTGCGTCTCCGGCACCAGCTGGCTGGTCTTGACCTTGTCCTGCAGCGCGACCCTGAGCTTCTCCGCCGCGCCGCTGGCGGTGGTGCGCACGTCGCCGTAGGCCACGGCGCCTTCCGGGATCTGGTTGCGCACCGTGCCGGCCTGCGCCTGGGTCCAGTTCAGCTGCGAGCCCGGCACCAGGCTGGCGGTGTCGCGGGTCTGCTGCAGCTGGTAGGCAAGTTCCATCAACGCATTGCGGCCGCGGTCCGGCGCGGCGCCGGCGTGCGAGGCGCGGCCCTTGACCTGCATGGTGGCGGTGGCGGTGCCGGAGGCGCCCAGCAGCAGCGATTCGGCCTTGACCACGTCCTTGGCCGCGGTGGGCTCGCACGACAGCACCACGTCGTGCTGCGCGGCCAGCGCGGCGATGGCCTCGCCGGAGCCGACCGAGCCGACTTCCTCGTCCGGGTTGAACAGCACCGTGATCTGCGCGTAGTCGCGCCAGCCCTTGTTCTTCAGGATCTCGAGCGAGTGCAGGATGACGGCGATGCCGCCCTTGTCGTCGGCGATGCCGGGCCCGTAGAGCCGGTTGCCCTCCTCGCGGATCGGCTGCGTGGCCAGCGTGTTGGCCGGGTACACGGTGTCCATGTGGGCGATCAACATGATGCTGCGCTTGCCGTTGCCGGTGAAGGTCGCTTTGACCATGGTGCCCGGGCCCTTGGTCACCGGCACGCGCTCCACCTTGGCGCCGAGCGCCTGCAGCCGCTTCTCGGTATAGCTGGCCATCTTTGCCAGGCCTTGCGCGTTGGCGCTGCCGGATTCGATCGACACCATCTCCTTGAGCGACTGCACCAGCGCGGGCTGGGCGGCGCGCGCGGCGGCGAGCAACTCGGCATCGGGCTGGGCGGCGGCGGCAAGGGTGCCGGCTCCGGCAAACATCAGGGCGGCGGCAACGGCAACGTGGCGGACGGACAACGGCATGGAATCTCCTCGATTTGATCTTGTTGGGGCCGTGCGGCGGCGCGGCGCTGTGCCACCGCACGACTGGAGGATGCTAGCCCTTGCCAGGAACTTAGGGGAGGATCAATATCGCCAATCCGGATGCCGATCCCGCCAGCGGCCACGACGCCGCACGCACGCAAACCCGGTGCACCCTTGCCACCACCCTGCCCGACGCCCTCGCATGCGAGCACAGAACGCTTCCACCAGCACGCCCCTGCATGTCCGCCTGCTATGGCTGCCCGACGCCATGCCGGGCACGCTCTTCACCACGCTGGACGTGCTGCGCACCGTAGCCGGCGTGGCCAGCCTGCAGCGGCCCGAGGCCGCGCCGACGCTGAGCTGGCAGCTGTGCGGCGGCAACGGGCGCGCGCTGGCCACCGACCTCCCCGGGCTGGTGCCCTCGACCCGCCGCGCACGCGCCGCGGACGGCCACTCGCTGCTCGTCATCCCGGCCCTGCTCGCCAGCAACGCGCCGCAGCTCGGCGAGATCGTGCGGCGCGACGCCGCGGCGCTGCGCCTGGTGGAGCGACACGCGCAGGCCGGCGGCTGGATCGCGGCGTGTTCGTCAGGGGCGTTGTTCCCGCTGCAGCTCGGGCTGCTGGACGGCGCGCGCATCGGCGCGCCATGGATGTACCAGAGCTGGATGACGCGCGAATATCCGCGGTGCGACCTGGGCGGCGAGCAGGCGATGAACGTGCACGAACGCGTGTTCTCGTGCGTGGCGCCGGCCCTGCAGGTGGAGTTCATGCTGCGCGTGCTGGGGCACCTGCACGATCCCGACCTGGCGCAGGCGGCATCGCAGCTGATGCTGTTCCAGTCCGAGCGCCAGCGCAGCGTGCCGGCGCTGGTGTCGCAGCGCTGGCTCAGCCGCACCGCCGACAGCCCGGTCTATCGCGCGATCCAGTGGCTGCAGGACCATGTCGGCGAGCCCTACCGGCTGGCCGCGGTCGCGCAGGCCGCCGCGGTCAGCGAACGCACGCTGCTGCGGCATTTCCGCCAGGTCACGGGCATCACGCCGCTGGATTACCTGCACACGCTGCGCGTGGAGCGCGCGCGCATGCTGCTGGAAGTCACGCTACACGGCACGCAGGCGATCGCCGAGGCCTGCGGCTACAGCGACGCTGCCGCGTTCCGGCGGCTGTTCCAGCGCACCACGGGGATGTCGATGTCGGACTATCGCGCCCGCTTCGCGCTGCGGGCGCGGCGGCGCTACTGGCGCATGGAAGACACCGCGGTACGGCGCGGCACCCGCGGGTGACCGCGCCGGCGGCGTTCCGTCAACGTTCCAGACGTTCCCTTTCAGGCTCGCAGCGAGATGTGGTTGACCACGTCCTCCACGCCGTGCACGTACCACGCATCGCGCTCGACCTGCCGACGCGTGTTCTCGTTGCTGACGCAGCCTTCCAGCGTGACCACGCGATTGTCGGTATGCACGCTGACCTGGGCGGCATCGACGAAGGGATCGGTCTCCAGCACCAGCATCAGTGCCTCGGTGATTTCATCGTCGCGGTCGGTTTCGGCGGGCGCCACCACCAGTTCGTTGACCACGCAGCGGCAGCCGCGCGACCACCATGCCAGCACGCCAGCCAGGCGCATATGCGAGAGGCTGATCACCTGCCCCCACAGCGTCACCACGCCGTCGTGCGCCTCTACCTCGATCCAGCCGCTGCGTTCGCCAACGGCTTCGCGCAGGGACTCGGGCTTGCCCTTGACGCGTGCGCAAATCTTGCAATTGCGGAAGTCGATGGCATTGAGCAGGCGCTCGCAAACCGCATCGCGCAGTTCGCCGTCGCCCGCCTGGACGCCGCCGTCGGCCACGCGCAGGTGGTCGATCACACTGGTTACGCCGTCCACGCGCCGCAGCGTCGCCGCCGCGCGGGTCTTGTCGACGATATCGGCGACCTCGCCTTCCAGGATCAGCGCGCCGTCGGACAGGCGCAGGTTGATCGTGGGATGGAGGATATGACCCTGATAAGGCACATGCGCCAAGGCTGCGCGCGCCTGTGTCAGCACCGCTTCGCTACTCTGCATTTTGATCGCCTCGCCCGAATGGTCTGGAGATGGAAGACACGCGCCCCTGCCTGCGGGCGCGCCTGGTGCGGCGCCGCGGCCTCCATCACCACCGGGGGCCCTGGCAATCGCTCCCTCATTATAGGAAGCGGTCCGGAGCCAGCCGGCGCGCGTCAGGCAGCGGCGGCTTCGCGCGCGCGGGCGACTTCCTGGTTGCGCAGGATGAAACGCTGGACCTTGCCGCTGGGGGTCTTGGGCAGTTCGGCCACGAACTCGATCTCGCGCGGGTAGGCGTGGGCTGCCAGGCGCTTGCGCACGTGCTGGCGCAGCGCCTCAGCCAGTTCAGGCGCGGCGCGGTGCTGCGGATCGAGCACGACAAAGGCCTTGATCAGCTCGGTGCGCTCCGGATCGGGCTTGCCGATCACCGCGGCCTCGACCACGGCGGGGTGCTCGATCAGCGCGCTTTCCACGTCGAACGGGCCCACGCGGTAGCCGGAGGTGGTGATGACGTCGTCGGCGCGGCCGATAAAGCTGATGCTGCCGTCGTCGTTCAGTTCGGCCGAATCGCCGGTCAGGTAGTAGTGGCCGGCAAAGGCGCTGGTCGGCGTGCCGTGGTAGCCGCCGAACCAGCACATCGGCGAGCGCTCAAGGTCCAGCGCCAGCGTGCCCGGCTGGCCCGGCGGCAGTTCGCGCTGTTCGTCGTCGAGCACCACCACGCGGTGGCCGGGGCTGGCGAAGCCGGCCGCGCCCATGCGCACCGGGTGCGCCAGCGCGTGGTGGTTGCACAGCACCATGCCGAGTTCGGTCTGGCCGTAGTGGTCGTGGATGGTCACGTCCAGTTCGCTGGCGAACCAGCGGATCACTTCCGGGTTGAGCGGCTCACCGGCGCTGCTGACCGCGCGCAACTGCCCGCGCAGCGGGCCGGACACGGCCGCGCCGGCGGCGATCAGCAGCCGGTACGCGGTGGGCGAGCCGGCCAGGTTGGTGATGCCGTACTTGCGGATCACCCGGCAGGTGCTTTCCACGGTGAACGGGCCGTCGTAGAACGTGGTGGCATGGCCCAATGACAGCGGGCCGGTGACGGCGTAGTACAGGCCATAGGCCCAGCCCGGGTCGGCCAGGTTCCAGAATGCGTCTTCCGGGCGCAGGTCGACCGCGTCGCGCATATAGCCGGCAAAGGCGGCGATGGCCTTGAGCGGCACCAGCAGCGGCTTGGCCGGGCCGGTGGTGCCCGAGGTGAACATCATCAGGAATGGATCGTCGCCGCGGCGCATCACCGGATCGAACGAGGCCGGCTGGCGTTCCAGCTCGGCCCAGAAGCTGAAGTCGCCGCGGCCGGGGCCTGCGCCCTCCTTGTCCTCCCCGCCGACCACGGTGACGATGGCGGGACAATCCGCCACCTCGTCGAGCTTGGGACGGTTGACGGTATCGGTGACCACCAACTTGGCGCCCGAGCTGTTGAGCCGGTGCTCGATCGCCTTGGGCCCGAAGGCCGTGAACAGCGGCTGGTACACGGCGCCGGCGCGCCATGTGCCGAGGATCGTCACCAGCAGAGCCGCGTTGCGCGGCAACAGGCCCGCGACACGGTCGCCTGGCTGCACGCCCTGCGCCTGCAGGAAGCCGGCGAACTGCGCCGACAGCGCCTGCAGCTCGGCAAAGGTCCAACTGCGCGAATCGCCGTCGCGTCCCTCCCAGAACAGCGCGATGCGGCCGGGCTGCGCATGACGGTCGCAGCATTCGACGCAGGCGTTGAGCGCCTCCAGGCTGCCGTGCAATTGCCGGGCCACGGCATCGTCATAGGAAAATCCGTCGAAGGCTTGGACGTAGTCGCGCATGGTGTCTCCTGTAGATCGGGCCGGATGCCGGACCCTGGAGCGCCGGCATGGTGCCTGTTGTAATCGGTGCCGCACGCAGCGGCTGCCGCAAGAGTGTGAGCGGGCCACGCGGCGCGGGCAATAGCCGAATCGGCCAGCGCGGCTGACGGTTTTTGCCATGCACGGGGTGCGCCGCCTGCCGCACCGGGCCGGCGCGGTGTGCTTGACGCCATGCCGCGCCGCGCCGACGATAGCCGCATCACGGCAAGGAGGCAGCGCATGTGCACCAACTACGCCCCGGTCCAGCGCCAGGTCCTGCGCGATATCTTCGGCGTGGAACCGCCGCCCGGGCTGTTCAAGGCCGAGACCTACCCTGACTACCTGGCGCCGATCTTGCGCGCCACCGACGACGGCGCCCGCAGCGCCGACCTGGCCACCTTCGGCATGGTGCCGCGCCAGCGCATCCCGCCCGGCGCGCGCCGCTACGACACCACCAATGCCCGCAGCGAAACCGTGGGCGAACGCCCCGCTTTTGCCCGCTACTGGCGCCAGGGCCAGCTGTGCCTGGTGCCGGCGACCGCGTTCTACGAATTCGCCTACCCCGAGGACGCGGTTCCCGGCGGCCCAGCCGGCAAGCCGGTGCGCTGGCGCATCACGCTGCCGGGCGAGCCGGCCTTCGGCATTGCGGGGCTGTGGCGCGGCTGGCCGGACCAGGCCCTGTCGTTCACCATGCTGACCATCAACTCCGACCGGCACCCGGTGATGCAGCGCTTCCACAAGCCGGGCGACGAGAAGCGCTCGGTGGTCATTGTGCCGCGCGCGCAGTGGGACGACTGGCTGGCCTGCCGCGACCCGGAGGTGGCGCGGACCTTCCTGAACCTCCTGCCGGCAGACGCCATGCACGCCGAGCCGGCGCCCAAGGCGCAGGGCGCGCCGATTCCCGACGCAGCCTGAGTTGCCTTCCCTTGCCTTCGTGTGACCCGGCGCCAGCGGCGCCTGCCCCACCTCATGAGGGTGTCGGACGTTGCGAATGCTGCGCATACTCGGCCCACACCGGCCACAAGAGCCGACACACCGGGTCAATCAAAACCATGCAAAACGTCGTCGCCTTGTGCGCGTATTTTTTCGGGTGCCTGATCGCATTGCTGTTTGCCGCGCGGTGGATCCTGCGCAACCATCCCGCCTTGCGCGAGCGGCCGCCCGCGCCCGCGCCGGCTGAAGAAGACAAACCGTCTACCCACTGAAGTGCGGCTTTCGCGCCGACGACCCGCATCCCGCAGCAAACCGCATGCAATTGCCCGCAAATTTCGGCAATTGAAGGGAACCGATCGGCTTCCCGCCTGCCATACCACTGTTGCCGCACCCACCCACGTGGCTTTCGCGGCACACCTCTCAGCTATCATGCGTGCCGTCAGGCACGCCCGTGCCGCCCGGCACGGTACAACGACAAGAAAGGACAAAACAGGGATGGCACTGACTTCCAACAAGCTGCCGGCTTGGACCCTCTGGGCGCCGCTGGCCGCCGTGGCCACGCTTGGCCTGGCCTGGCTGCTGCCCGACCAGGGCTGGCTGATCGCGCTGATGGCGGCGGCACTTGCCGGCGCCGTCTTCTCTGCCGTGCACCACGCCGAAGTGGTGGCGCACAAGGTGGGCGAGCCCTTCGGCACGCTGGTGCTGGCGATCGCCGTGACCGTGATCGAAGTGGCACTGATCGTCTCGGTAATGCTGTCGTCCGGCCCGGAAAAAGCCGGCCTGGCGCGCGACACCGTGTTTGCCGCGGTCATGCTGATCTGCAATGGCATCGTCGGGCTGTGTCTGTTCGTCGGCGGCCTGCACCACCGCGAGCAGGCCTTCCAGGCGCCTGGCGCCAATGCCGCGATGGCGGTGCTGGCCGCGCTGCTGGTGCTGACCATGGTGCTGCCCAACTACACCAGCTCGTCGCCGGGCCCGGTGCTGACGCCGGCGCAGCTGGCCTTCGCGGGCGTGATGTCGCTGGTGCTGTACGGCTCGTTCGTGTTCGTGCAGACCATCCGCCACCGCGACTACTTCCTGGCCGAAGGCAGCTCGGACGAGAGCGCCCACGCCCCGCCGCCGCCCGCGCGCATCGCGCTGGCCAGCGGCGCGCTGCTGATCGTCTGCCTGGTGCTGGTGGTGGCGCTGGCCAAGCTGCTGTCGCCCTCGGTCGAGGCCGCGGTGCGGAAGGCTGGCGCGCCGGCCGCGGTGGTGGGGATCGTGATTGCCGCCATGGTGCTGTTGCCCGAGGGGCTGGCCGCGCTGCGCGCGGCGCGCGCGGACCGCATCCAGACCAGCCTGAACCTGGCGCTGGGCTCGGCGCTGGCCAGCATCGGGCTGACCATCCCGACCGTGGCCGCGGTATTCATCTGGATCGGCCAGCCGCTGGAGCTGGGGCTGGGCGCCAAGGACATGGTGCTGCTGGTGCTGACGCTGGTGGTGTCGTCCCTGACGCTGGGTATGGGGCGTACCACCATCCTGCAGGGCGTGGTGCACCTGGTGATCCTGGCGGCCTACCTGTTCCTGTCGATCGTGCCGTAACCAAAGGACTTTGCGACACCCCGCGCTTGCCGCCGGCGGCGACTAAACTGAAACTCCCGCACCAGAGATCTTGCGCATGCCTTGCCGCGCACGTACCGGAGAACGCAAATGCCGGAAGTCGCCGTCACCCCAGCCGACCATGTCATCGGCCCCGACACCGCCAAGGTCACCGTCGTCGAATACGGCGACTTCGAGTGCTCCTACTGCCGCATCGCCTATGGCGCGATGAAGATCCTGCTGGAGCACTACGGCCCGCAGGTGCGCTTTGTCTACCGGCACTACCCGATGAGCAAGTGGCACCCGTCCGCCGAAGCCGCCGCCGAATGCGCGGAGGCCGCGGCGGCGCAGGACCGGTTCTGGCAGATGTACCGCATGCTCTACGAGCACCCGCAGGGCCTGAAGCCCGACGCGCTGCGCCAGTATGCCGGCATGGCGGGGCTGGACCTCGACCGCTATGATCGCGACATGGCCGAGCACAGCCACCTGCCCCGCGTCCGCGCCGACCTGCAGGGCGGCACTCGCTGCCAGGTGCGCGGCACGCCGTCGTTCTTCGTCAACGGCGTAGTCCAGGACGTGACCTTCGGCATGGAGCGGCTGCAGCGCGCCATCGACACCGCGATGGCAGCCTAGGCGCTTCAGAAGCGGTATGTCACGCTGCCCACCACCGTGCGGCGCGCGCCGAAATAGCAGTCGCCGCGCGCCAGGCAGGTGGTCAGATACTTCTTGTCGAACAGGTTGGTGACGTTCAGCGCCACCCGCACCGGGCCGTGGTCGTAGGCCAGCATGGCGTCGAACAGCGTGGTGCCGCCGACGCGGTTCTGGTCGTTGCCGTCGTAGCTCGGCCCCACATAGCGCACGCCGCCGCCAGCCATGAAGCCCGGCATCTCGAACAGCCTGAAGCGGTAGTTGGCCCACAGCGACGCCATGTTCGACGGCGTGCTGGCCAGGCGCTTGCCGACCTCGGCGCCGGTGCCTTCGATCACGCGCGCATCCAGGTAGGTATAGGTCGCGATCAGGTCCAGGCGGTTGGACAGTGAAGCCAGTGCCTCCACTTCGATCCCGCGCGTGCGCGCTTCGCCCACCTGCACGAAATCCGGCCTGCCGTTGACCACGCCGCTGACCTTGCGGTTCTTCTCGCACATGTCGAACGCTGCAATCGTCAGCGTGGCGTTCTTGCCCGGCGGCTGGTACTTGATGCCCGCCTCCCACTGCGAGCCGCGAAGCGGCTTGAAGGCCTGGTTCGACTGGTTGACGCCCGCCAGGCCCTGGAACGATTCGGTATAGCTGATGTATGGATTCAGGCCGATGTCCGAGCGGTACATCAGCCCCGCACGCTTGGTCAGCTCATTGTCGTCGCGGGTGGCCGAGGGCGTGTTGTCCTGCGCCGCGCGCGACCAGTCATAGCGCAGGCCCAGCATCAGCAGCCATTTGTTCCACGACAGTTGGTCCTGCACATAGAGGCCGGTCTGCGCCTGCGTACTCGGATTCAGGTCGCGCGTGCCGGGCGGCGTGAAGTTGCCGTAGACTGGGTTGAACACGTTCAGCGGCGCGGCCGTGCCGCCCACGCCGGAGCGGCCGGTGATCTCGGCATGCTGGTAGTCGACGCCGGTCAGCAGGGTATGGCCGATCGGGCCGGTGCGGAAGTTGCTCTGCGCCTGCGTATCGACCGCGAATGAATTGAGCGTGGGCTGGTTCAGGTAGACCGTGCGGCGCATCAGCGTATCGCTGCCGGGGACCCAGCCGTGCGTGGCGCCGGTGAAGCCCGCGGAGTAGATGCTGCGGTAGTCGACCGTGCTGTGCGAATAGCGCAGGTTCTGCCGCACCGTCACGGCTTCGTTGAACCTGTGCTGGAACTCATAGCCCACCGATGCCTGCTCGGCGGTGAAGCGGTCGAAGCCGGGTTCGCTGATAAACAGGTGGTCCGGAAGCTGCCCGGCCGGGTTGGCATACAGCGTGCCCCGCCACGGGAAAAAGCCCACCGAGGTCCCGCTTTCGTCGCGCTGGAAATTGGCCAGCAGCGTCAGCGAAGTGGCATCGCTCGGGCGCCAGGTCAGCGAAGGTGCGATCAGGTAGCGGTTGTCCTTGACGAAATCAACCTGCGTATCGCTGTCGCGCGCCAGCGCCACCAGCCGGTACAGCCATTTGCCGTCCGCATCGAGCGGGCCTGTCAGGTCGGCCTGTACCTGCTTGCGGTTGTAGTTGCCGAACTGCACGCCGATCTCGCGCGCCGCTTCCGGCTGCGGGCGCTTGCTGACCAGGTTCAGGATGCCGCCGACCGCGCCCTGCCCGAACAACATCGACGACGGCCCGCGCAGCACGTCGATGCGCTCCAGCGCATACACGTCGGCACGCACGTTGTTGTAGAAGCCGACTTGGTTCAGCAGGCCATCCCGATACTGCGTGAAATCGGTGCCGCGGAACTTGCCCCAGTCACCGCGGTTGTCGTTGCCGAACGGCCCGGCATAGACGCCGGCGCTGTAGCCGATAGCCTGCTGCACGCTCTGCGCGCCCTGCGCTTCCATCCGGTCGCGTGTGATCACCGTGATCGATTGCGGGGTTTCCATCACCGGCGTATCGGTCTTGGTCGCGGTGGCGCTGCGTTTTGCGACGAAACCATGTACCTGGCCGGTGGCGGTTTCGTCGTCGTTCGTGGCGCGGACGGTGACGGCGGGGAGTTCGGCCGCGGCTGCGGTGGCAGGCACAGCCTGCGGCGGCTGGGCTGGCTGCGTCGACTGTGCCAGCACGCCGCCCGCCTGCAGGCTCAGCGCCAGCGTGGTTAACGACAGGCCGCGGGGGCTGATGAACGGGCTCAGGAATGGAAAGACAGGCTGGGAACAGGCAAAGCGCCGCTGTTCCCGTTTGGCGGGTTGAACAGGCATGAATCAAGGACCGGAATGTTGCCCGCCCTGACCTGTTAGGTGAGGCGTGGCAAGTGGAAATCTATTATTACGAATGCGAACCATTCGTAATTACATTCCGATTGTAGCCTGAATGTGTCAAAAAGCAGACAAAGCCAGTGCGCCGAGGGAAATACGAAGACGACGAGATAGCCGGGTAACGCGCTGCGCCGCCCGGCTCCTATGGCGTAACGCTATAGAAGACAGACCTATCTAGCTACCGCAAGGCTGCCGCTCACGGCGCCAGCTTTGCCGCCGCATCGCGCAGCGCAGTGCGCAGGCCCTCTTCCACCACCGGGTGGTAGAACGGCATCGCCAGCATCTGCCCGATGGTCAGGCCCTGCTGGTACGACCACGCCAGCAAGTGGGCGATGTTCTCGGCACGCGGACCGGTCCATTCGGCGCCCAGGAAGCGGCCGGTGGCCTTGTCGCCGTAGACGTGCATCAGGCCGCGGTTCTTCAGCATCACACGGCTGCGGCCCTGGTCTTCGAAGCTGACCTCGCCGGTGACGAAGCTGCCGTCGACCAGGTCTGCAAAGCGCTGGCCGACCATGGCAATCTGCGGGTCCGAAAACACCACGCCGATGGGCGCGCGGCGCGCCAGCGGCTTCACCTGCGGATAGCTGGCGGCGTTCTCGCCGGCAGCCTTGCCTTCGTCCGCGGCCTCGTGCAGCAGCGGCAGGATGTTGTTGGCATCGCCGGCAATGAATACCGGCGCATTGCCGCACTGGAGCGTCTGCGCATCGAACAGGGGCACGCCACGCTCGTCCAGCGCCAGGCCGGTATTCTCCAGGCCCAGGCCGCGCACATTGGGCTCGCGTCCGGTGGCGGCCAGCGCGTAGTCGAAGCGCTCGGTCACGCTGCGGCCTTCGCGGTCGAGATAGGTCACCACCACCTGATCGCCATCGCGCTCCATTTCGGTCACCCTGGCATTGGGGTCGAGGTAGAACTCGTCATTGAAGGTACTGGCCGCATAGGCACGGATCACCGGATCGGTCAGCGGCCCGAGCGAGCCGCTGACGCCGAACACGCGCACCCGCACGCCGAGGCGCGACAGCGCCTGGCCCAGTTCCAGCCCGATCACGCCCGGGCCGAACACCACCACGCTGGCGGGCAGGTCTTCCCACGCAAACACGTCGTCATTGACGATCAGGCGGTCGCCGAACGCCTTGAACGGCGCCGGCAGCGTCGGCGTGGAACCGGTGGCGATGACCACGCGGCTGGCGCGCACGGTGGTCTGGCCGTCCACTTCCAGCGTGGTGTTGTCGATAAAGCGGGCGTAGCCGCGGATGCGGTCCGCTTCCGGGATGTTTTCCACGCCGCGCACCACGAAGCCGACGAAGCGGTCGCGTTCGCTGCGCACGCGGGCCATCACCTCGCGGCCGTCGATGCGGATCTGGCCGTCGACGTGCACGCCGAACGGCGCGGTGTGGCGCAGTTCGTGCGCTGCCTCGGCGGCGGCGATCAGCAGCTTGGAAGGCATGCAGCCCACGCGCGCGCAGGTGGTGCCGTACGGGCCGCCTTCGATGATCACGGCGCGCTTGCCGGCGGCAATCGCGGCGCGGTAGGCGGCAAGGCCGGCGGTGCCTGCGCCGATCACGGCGACGTCGGTCTGGATGGTAGTCATGGCGTACGGTTCCTCTGTTTTTATGGTGACAGCTGGTGTCAATCAGCGGGCTGGATGGCGCCGCCGCTGCCAGTGGGCAAGGCGGCGCCATCGGGTCCGGCGACTGCCGGTCCGCGGGAGCGGAAATCGATGGGGATCGGGTGGCTTACCTGGCCAGGTACTGCTGCAGCGCTTCGGCGCCGCCGACCAGCTTGCCGTTGATGAACACCTGCGGTGCCGTCATCTCGCCCGACACGGCGCCCAGCACCTTGCCGCGCACCTTGTTGTCCAACGGCACGTCGATATAGTCGTAGCCGTTGTCGTCCAGCAGTTGCTTGGCCTTGGCGCAGAACGAGCAGCCGACCTTGGAGAACACCACCACCTGGTCAGGCTTGCGCGCATCCGGGGCGATATGGGCCAGCATGGTGTCGGCGTCGGACACCTTGAACGGGTCGCCCGGCTCTTCCGGCTCGATGAACATCTTCTGCACCACGCCGTCCTTGACCAGCATGGAATAGCGCCAGCTGCGCTTGCCGAAGCCCAGGTCGGCCTTGTCCACCAGCATGCCCATGCCTTCGGTGAATTCACCGTTGCCGTCGGGGATCATGGTGATGTTCTCGGATTCCTGGTCCTTGGCCCACTCGTTCATCACGAAGGTGTCGTTGACCGACACGCACAGGATGTCGTCGACGCCGTTCTTCGCGAACACCGGTGCCAGTTCGTTGTAGCGCGGCAAGTGCGTGGACGAACACGTCGGCGTGAAGGCGCCCGGCAGCGAGAACACGACCACGGTCTTGCCGCCGAACAGCTCGCCGGTGGTGATGGTCTTCCACTCGTTGTCTTCACGGACGCGGAAAGTGACGTTGGGAACGCGTTGGCCTTCACGGGATTGCAGCATCAGATCACTCCTTGGTCTGGATCAGTGGGTTGGTTTCGGCTGCAGGGTTGCAGCGAAGGCCTCATTCTGTCGATCGGGATGTGATTTGTACAATTCATCGTTTCAACCACGATGATTGCCTAACGCTATCGACGCAGGATAGGAAGTGCCTATTGCGCCGAGAGGGTGCTCCTCTGCGCGGACGCAAGAGCATATTTTTTCTGTAAACCTTGGCGAGTGCCCTATCATGCGGCATCCCCTCATACTCGTTTTCCCGCAATGACCCGACCTTGCCGCCTGCCAACCCTGTATCGGTGGGCACCCATGCTTGCGTTGTCGCTGCTGCTGGCCCATCCGGCGCAGGCGCAAACGCTGAAGAAAGCGGCACTCGAGGCGCTCGTTGCCAGCACCAAAGTCACCGCGGCGGCCGACCTGCCGGCCTTCATGGCGGCCGCAGCCAAGGCGGAGCCGGCGGTGACGCCGGCGGTGGCCGCATGGCAGGCCAAGGGCCCGTTGTCGGGCGACAACCTGGTCAATATCGGGCGCCTGCTGGGGGTCTACAACCGCGTGCACAACGAGGCTGCGGTGATCGACAGCATCGGCAGGATGGTGGCGTTGCGCACGGTGCGCGATGAGAAGATCGCGCAGCACGAGCACCCCGCCATCATCGAATTCGGCAAGCTGGTCGAGGCGATGGCGCGCGATTTCGGGCTGGCCTATCGCAACGTGGACAACCGCGTGTTTGAAGTGACGCTGCCCGGCGGCGGCAAGGACACCTTCGGCATCCTCACGCACGCCGACGTAGTGCCGGCCATCGCCGAGGAATGGGTGCTCGACGACGGCACCAGACTCGATCCGTTCCGGCTCACGCGCATTGGCGACACGCTGTACGGGCGTGGCACCATCGACGACAAGGGCTCGATCGCCGCGGTGCTGTACGCGATGAAGACGGTCAAGGAAAGCGGCGTGCCACTGGAGCGCACCATCCGGCTGATGATTGAGACCACCGAGGAAACCGGCGGTGACGGCATGAAGTACTACCGTCAGCACACCACGCTGCCGGAGTACAACGTAGTGCTCGACAGCAAATATCCCGCCGTGGTGGCGGAGAAAGGCGCGGGCACGCTGACGGTGTCGTTCGGCATCAAGTCGGCGGACGGCAAGGCGGAACGCAGCAAGGCCGATACCAAGGGCCCTGCCATCGTCGCCATGCGTGGTGCGGCCTCGGCCAACGCCATCCCGGAAACCGCCACCGCACGGATTGCCGGCGGCGATCCCGCGGCGGTGGTCGCCTCGCTGGAAATGGCGCGGCCTGACTTCCTGCGCCGCTACACGCCGCGCGGCAAGTTCTCGATCGACGTGAAGCGCGACGGCAACGAAGTCGAGGTCAAGGTCACCGGGACCTCGGCGCATGGCTCGCGCCCCGAGGAAGGCGTCAATCCGCTGCCGCGGCTGGCGCTGTTCCTGCAAGCCAGCGACGTGAGCTTTGCCGAGAACCACTACCTGAACGCGGTTCGCTACCTTAACGACCTGTACGGGCTGGACTACCTCGGCAACAAGATGGAGGTGGCCTATCGCGATCCCTTCATGGGCCCGCTGACGATGTCGCCCACGCTGGTGCGCGAACGCGGCGAATACGTCGACGTGGTCACCAATGTGCGCATGCCGCGCGGCCGAACGCCCGATGAGCTGGGCGGCAAGATCACCAAGCGCATCTTCGGCTGGGCCGCCACGCATGGGCCGGTCGAGATCAAGTACGACCAGGGCAACTGGATGGCGCGCGATCCCAAGGGCGCGTGGCTCAGCACGCTGCTGAACATCTTTGGCGATACCACGGGGCTGGAAGCCAAGCCGGTGTCCACCGCGGGCAGCACCACGGCCAAGCTGATGCCCAATGCGATCAACTTCGGGCCGGCGATGCCGGGCAAGAAGTACACCGCGCACAACGCGCGCGAGTACAAGGAAGTGGCCGACCTGAACCTGGATATGCAGATGTTTACGGAGATGCTGGTTCGGATCGGGAATCTGGACAAGATGCAGTAAGGCTCTCGCGCTACTGATTGTTTGCCCCCTCCCGCCAGTGAACTGCCCCCCCAGAAGTTGGAGACAACTTTTTGGGGGTTTTTACATGGCAGAGCGCACCGCTGTATTCCCAAGGTCCTTCGCCGGGCAGAATTCAAAAGCAAGACCCGGAGTGTGGTGCGCGCGCCAGCGGCCTAAAGTTGGCACCATGCAAGCCAGACACAGGAGAACGGCAGTGAGCAGCATCAAGCAGGCACAGCGTCCCCAGGCCCGCGACGTGGCTGTGGCGGGCCCGCGCAGGCCGATCCCGGCGCCGGGCGGCCCGGCGCCAAAGGCCACGCTCATAACCGCACCCCAGACAGATTTCGCCACGCGCGTGGACCGCGTGGATTGGACCGCACTCGGCGCAGCACTGGACGACTACGGCTGCGCCGCGATCCCAGGCCTGCTGTCACCCGCCGAATGCGAAGCCCTGGCAACCTGCTACGCGCACGACGCGCTGTTCCGCTCGCGCATCGTCATGGCACGCCACGGATTCGGGCGCGGCGAGTACAAGTACTTCGCCTATCCCCTGCCCGCCACCGTTGCGGATTTGCGCGCAGCGCTGTACCCGCACCTGGTGCCGGTGGCCAACCACTGGAACGCCGCCATGGGCATCGATACGCGCTATCCGGCCGCGCACGCGGACTATCTCGCCCGCTGCCACCGCGCCGGCCAGCTGCGCCCCACCCCGCTTCTGCTGCGCTACGGCCCGGACGACTACAACTGCCTGCACCAGGACCTGTATGGCGAGCACGTTTTCCCGCTGCAGGTCACGATCCTGCTGTCCGAGCCGGGCCGCGACTTTAGCGGCGGCGAGTTCGTGATGACCGAGCAGCGGCCGCGCATGCAGTCGCGCGCGGAGGTGGTGACGCTGCGCCAGGGCGATGCCATGGTCTTTGCGGTCAGCCAGCGCCCGGTGCAGGGCAGCCGCGGCAGCTACCGCGTCAACCTGCGGCACGGCGTGAGCCGGCTGCATGCGGGCCAGCGCTACACGCTGGGCATCATCTTCCACGACGCCACGTGAGGGTTGTCATGAGCCACCGTCGAACCCATCGATCCGAGGCAGGCGAGACCAGGCCGAATCCGCATCGAGCTCCTGCCACCACCGTCGAGGCCGATCCGCGCTGGGCCCGCGTGCTGGCGCGCGATCCGTCCGCCGGCGATGCCTTTGTCTACGCGGTCAGGACCACCGGCGTCTACTGCCTGCCGAGCAGCCCGTCGCGCCTGCCGCATCCGGCCAATGTCGAGTTCTTCGACAACGCCGCCGCAGCCGAGGCCGCCGGCTACCGGCCCAGCCGCCGCGCCGCAGCCCCCGAACTTGCCGCGCAGCACGCGGCGATCGTGGCCGAGGTGTGCCGCCGCATCGAGGCCTCGGACACCCTGCCGACGCTGCCAGCGCTGGCCCGGGCCGCGGGCGTCAGCCCCTACCATTTCCACCGCATCTTCAAGGCCGCCACCGGCCTGACGCCGCGCGCCTACGCCGCCGCGCAGCGCGCGCGGAAGCTGCGCGAACAGCTCGGCACCAGCGACTCCGTCACCGAGGCGATCTACGACGCCGGCTTCGGCTCCAACAGCCGCTTCTATGAGAAGGCCGACGCCGTGCTCGGCATGACCCCGTCGCGCTACCGCGCCGGCGGCGTGGACACCGATATCCGCTTTGCCATCGGCCAGTGCTCGCTGGGTGCGATCCTGGTGGCGCAGAGCGAGCGCGGCGTGTGCGCGATCCTGCTGGGCGACGATCCGCAGGCGCTGCTGCAGGCGCTGCAGGACCAGTTTCCGCGCGCCAACCTGATCGGCGGCGATGCGCAGTTCGAGCAACTGGTGGCGCGGGTGGTCGGTTTTATCGAGGCGCCCTCGATCGGGCTTGACCTGCCGCTGGATGTGCGCGGCACCGCGTTCCAGCAACGCGTGTGGCAGGCCCTGCAGGAAATCCCCGCGGGCACGACCGCCAGCTATGCCGAAATCGCGGCCCGCATCGGCGCGCCACGCGCGGTGCGCGCGGTGGCGCAGGCCTGCGCCGCCAACCACCTCGCTGTGGCCATCCCCTGCCATCGCGTGGTGCGCAGTGACGGCAACCTGTCCGGCTACCGCTGGGGCGTGGCGCGCAAGCGCGAGCTGCTCGAGCGCGAGGCGCAGTCCTGAGCCGGCCGCGCGCTCACTGCGCCACGGCCACCTGCACCTTGGACAGGTAGTCGTGGATCTGCGCCACCACCGCCGCGCCCTCGCCCACCGCCGCGGCGACCCGCTTGATCGAGCCCGAACGCACATCGCCGATGGCGAACACGCCGGGCACGCTGGTCTGCAGCGGATATGGCACCACGGTCGCGCAGCCCAGCGCGCCGCCACCGGTACGCACGAAGCCCTTGTCGTCGACCTCCGCGTTGCAGGTGCGCAGCCATGCCGTGTTGGGATCGGCGCCGATAAACAGGAACAGGTGCCGCACGTCCATCTCGATGGGCTGCGGGCTTTCCGCCGGGGCCTCGTAGCGCACGCTGGACAACCACCCTTCGCCCGACAGCGCGCAGATCTGCGCGTGCGTGTGCAGCGTGACGTTGGACAGCGAGCCGAGGCGGTCGATCAGGTAGCGCGACATGGTCGCCCCCAGCCCAGGTCCGCGCACCAGCATATGCACGTGCGCCGCGTGCGAGGCCAGGTAGACCGCCGCCTGCCCCGCCGAATTGCCGCCGCCGACCAGCATCACCGGCTCCTGCCGGCACAGTTTGGCCTCCACCGGCGAGGCCCAGTAGTAGACGCCGCGCCCTTCAAAGTGCTCCAGCCCCGGGATGCCCGGACGCCGGTACTGCGCGCCGGTGGCGATCACCACCGTGTGCGTGGGGATCATGCGTCCGTCGGCCAGTTCCAGCCGGATCGGGTCGGCGCCGCAATGCAGTGCCTTTACCTCCAGCGGGATCGCCATATGCGCGCCGAACTTCAGCGCCTGCACGAAGGCCCGCCCCGCCAGCGCCTGCCCCGAGATGCCGGTGGGAAAGCCCAGGTAGTTCTCGATGCGCGCGCTGGCCCCGGCCTGCCCCCCGGGCGAGCGGCAGTCGATCACCGCCACCGACAAGCCTTCCGAGGCCGCATACACCGCCGTCGCCAGCCCGGCCGGCCCGGCGCCCACCACCACCACGTCATACACGTGGTGCGGATCGAACTCCGGCAACAGCCCCAGGCATGAAGCCAGCTGGCCTTCATCCGGGGCGCGCAGCACGCTGCCATCCGGGCAGATCACCAGCGGGAAGTCGCTGGCCGGCGCGTTCGTGTATTCGAGCAACAGCGAGCATTCATTGTCGTCGTCCATGTCGATCACGCTGTGCGGGTAGCCGTTGCGCCGCAGGAAAGCCTGCAGCGACAGCAGCAGCGGCTCGGCGCCGTGGCCCACCAGCACTGGCCCGCTGCCGAACTCGATCAGCCCCACGCGGCGCAGGATCAGCGCGCGCATGATGCGCTCGCCCAGTTCGGCCTCTGCCACCAGCAACGCGCGCAGCCGCTCGGGCGTGATCGCGTAGCCCTCGGTGTCGGTCACGGCGACACCGTCGACCAGCGCGGGACGGCCGCTCAGCGTGCCGACCTCGGCCAGGAAATGGCCGGGGCCCAGCTCGGTGATCGAATGCTCGCGGCCCAGCCCGTCGCGCCGTACGATGCGCACGCAGCCGCTGGTGACCAGGTACATGCCTCGGCCGGTCTCGCCGATCGCGAACAGTTTCTCGCCGGCGCGCCAGCACTGCTGCGTGCCGAAGCGCCGCACCCGTGCCATGTCCTCGGCGCTGAGGCGCGGGAACATCTGGTGCCAGCGCGTCTCCAGCGTGGAGTACGGGGCTTCCAGCCCGCCGCCCGCCTCCGGTGCCACCTCGGGGGCGCCGCCGGTCTCCTCCGCCGCGCCCCGACCCATCGCTTCCGTCTGCGAACTCGCCATGCTTCCCTCCTGTCTGGACCCGCGCCTGCCCGGCTGTGGCGGCGCGGCTTATCGATAGTAGTCGGCGCGGCGGAGAATGCGAGGGGTGCGCCGCCTGCGGGCGGGTTTCCCCGGTGCGGGGCATGGCACAGTTGCGGATTAGGCCGGCTTGGGATTGAATGATCGCCTCGGCCGACCCCGTGAACCCGCCGCCATCCTTTCCCTCCAGCCCAGATCGAGCCTTGATGCATTCCGATTCCGATTCCGCTTCCGACTACACCTCTGACGCCGGCCAGCCCGGCGACCGCCCCGCCCGCGCGCTGCGCCCCCTGACGCCCGTGGAGGGCCGCGTGCTGGGCGTGCTGGTCGAAAAGCAGCACACCGTCCCCGACACCTACCCGCTGTCGCTCAACGCGCTGGCCTCCGGCTGCAACCAGAAGACCGCCCGCGCGCCCGTGATGAACGTCAGCGAGGCCGAGATCCTCGACGCCATCGACGGCCTCAAGGGCCTGAGCCTGGTCTTTGAAGGCAGCAGCAGCCGCGTGCCGCGCTTCGAGCACAATATGCAGCGCGCTCTGGCCGTGCCCAAGCAGTCGGTTGCGCTGCTGGCGCTGCTGCTGCTGCGCGGCCCGCAGACCGCCGCGGAACTGCGCCTGAACACGGCCCGGCTGCATGCCTTTGCCGATATCTCATCGGTCGAGGGCTTCCTGGACGAGCTGGCCGACCACGCGCCGCCCTTTGTGGTGCGCCTGGCCCGTGCGCCCGGCGCGCGCGAAAGCCGCTGGATGCACCTGCTAAGCGGCGAAGTCAGCGCCGCCGCGGCAGCCGAAGGCAGCGAGCGCGCAGCGGATGGCGCCACGGTGTCGTCCAGCGAGCTCGAACAGCTGCGCGCCGAGCAGCAGGCCCTGACCGACAAGGTCGCCCGCTTGCAAGGCCTGGTGGAACACATAGCCGCGCAACTGGGCATCGCCTCGGACGAATTCCTCGGCTAGTAGTCCGCGCCTGCAAGCAGTCAGTCAGTACCCCGGCCACCCTCACCGCCTGCCGGCCGAGTTTGTGGTCGGGGTAGATTTCTGGCGGTTAATTGCGTTATTCAGGCGCACCGCATGCCCCTGCCCGGCTGCGCCGATGTCGCCTATGCTTTGCTCAGAGCAGACAGACACCAAAGGGGAGAAAGGCGCCGCCGCAGCGGCGCCGCATCGGACAACCATGGAAAAGACAGCCTTCGTATTTGCCGGCGGCGGCAGCCTGGGTGCGATCCAGGTCGGCATGTTGCGCGAGCTGGTGGCCTGGGGCGTAATGCCCGATATCGTGATCGGCGCCTCGGCTGGCGCCATCAACGGCGCGTATTTCGCCTGCAATCCGGGCGTGGCCGGCGCTGGGCGGCTCGACGAGCTCTGGCGCGGCATCCGGCGCTCGGACATCATGCCGTGGAGCTGGCGCAGCGTCTGGAGCATGGTCGGCGGCAACCGCGGCCACCTGGTGGAATCGGCCGGCCTGCGCGGCCTGCTGACGCGGCACTTCGGGCCACGGCGGCTGGAAGCGGCGGAGCTGCCGCTGCATGTGGTGGCGACCGACATGCAAAGCGGCGCTGAAGTGCTGCTCTCCAGCGGCAGCATCGTCGACGCGGTCCTGGCCAGCGCCGCCATCCCGGGCGTGTTCCCGCCGGTGCAATTCGAAGGCCGCACGCTGATCGACGGCGGCGTGGCCAACAACACGCCGGTGTCCACCGCGATCGCGCTGGGCGCCACGCGCGTGATCGTGCTGCCGGCGGGCTTCACCTGCGCCGAGCGCCGCCCGCCGCGCGGCGCGCTCGAGCATGCCTTCAACGCGCTGTCGCTGCTGGTGGCGCGGCAGCTGGTCAACGACCTGCAGCACTTTGCCGAGCGCGCGCATATCAGCGTGGTGCCGCCGCTGTGCCCGCTCGATATCTCGCCCTACGACTACAGCAAGTGCGGCGAGCTGATCGACCGCGCCGCGGCCACTACCGGGCAGTGGCTGAAGGCCAAGGGCCTGGACAGCCGTCATGTGCCGGGCGCGCTGCATGTGCACTCGCACGACGACGGGGCGCCCAGCTGCAGCGCCGATATCCCGGCGGCTGCGCCGCATTAGCTTGCACAGCCAGCGCCCGGCTTGGCGAAGCCCGCAGTGGGTCCGCGGCCCTTCGCCGGGGTCCGCCTCCCCCGCGGGATGCCCCCGGCGCCGTTGCTACAATCGGGCCATGCCCACCCAAGCCGCACGCAGCGCCAGCACCCGCCAGTCCCTGATCGACGCCGCCGTCACCTTGCTGACCGAGCAGGGCTACGCGGCCTTCTCGGAAGCGCGCGTGGCCGAGCTCGCCGGCACCAGCCGCGGCTCGCTGCGCCATTATTTCCCCGACGGGCGCTATGACCTGCTGCCGGCCATGCTGGGCTGGCTCTGGAACGCGAAGCCGCGCGGCTGGACGCGCTGGGGCCTCTCAGCCCCTCGGTGCGGCTGCACCTGATGCTGCATATCCTCGCCAGCCGGCCGCAGCGCCACACCTCGCTCGCCATGCTGGAAGTCTGGATGGCAGCGCGCGGCGACGAGCGCCTGGCCAGGGCGGTACGCGCGCCGCTGGCCGCGGTGCCCCAGATGCTTTTCGGCCAGCCTCCGGACGCCCCGCCGCACCCGGAATGGCTGGCGCTGCGCTGCTTCCTGCACGGTGCCACGCAGCACAGCTTCGCCCCGGATTACGACACGCATGCGTTGGCCGACGCGGTGCGATGGCTGCTCAGGCACCTGCCCAAGCCAGACGGGCAGGACGCGGTACTGGCGCGCGTGCGCGCCGCCATGCGGGGCTGATAGCGCCGCAAATCCTCGCCGCTCACTCCAGCTTCACGCCGCCTTTCTTCACCACCGCGGCCCAGCGCACCGACTCCTCCCGGATAAACGCCTGGAACTGGTCGGACTTGCCGCCGACCGGGTCGATGCCGTAATCGATCAACCGCGCCCTCACGTCCGGCTGATGCACCACCGCATCCATCTCGGCCGACAGCTTCGCCAGCACCGCGGGCGGCGTCCTGGCCGGGGCGATTAGGCCGATCCAGCTGCCGGCGGTGACGGCCGGATAGCCCGCTTCCGCCATGGTCGGCACATCGGGCGCCGCCGGCCAGCGCGCGGGGCTGGTGATGGCCAGCGCGCGCACCTTGCCGGCCTTGACCTGCGGCATCATGGTCTGCACCGAGTCGAAGATGACCGCCACCTGGCCAGAGAAGAGATTGGGCAAGGCCGGCGCGATGCCCTTGTACGGCACGTGCGTCATCGGCATGCCCACCGCCTGCGAGAACAGCTCGCCCGCGAGGTGCGCGCCGGAGCCGTTGCCGCTGGAGGCGAACGTCATCTTGTTGGGATTGGCCTTGCCCCAGCTCACCAGCGCTTTCACGCTGGCCGGCGGCAGTTGCGCGCTCGACACCAGCAGCAGCGGAATGCGGCCGATCATGCTGACGCCGGTCAGGTCCCTGAGCGGGTCATAGGTCATCTTCGGATACAGGCTGGGATTGATGGCATGCGCTGCCACCACCACCAGCAGCGAATAGCCGTCCGGCGCCGACTTGGCGACGTTGTCCGAGCCGATCATGCCGTTGGCGCCGGGGCGGTTCTCCACCACCACCGGCTGGCCGAGGCGCTCGGAAAGCTTCTGCATGACGAGCCGCGTCACGGCATCGGACACGCCGCCGGGCGTGTATGGGACCACCACGCGGATCGGCCGGTTGGGGAAGGCATCGACCTGCGCCAGGGCTGGTGTGGCGATGCCCGCGGCGAGCGCGGCGAACAGGCCCAGGCCAAGCCGGCGCCGGGTGCGTTGCGATGGATTCATGTCTCCTCCTTCTATGAGCATTAGTTTGTCAAGTTCCTTGGGGAGCTAGTCGACCTACGTGCGGCGTAGTCTGAAGCCGTTTGTTATGCGCGCGTCAGACGTAACGTCCGACCACGGGACCTCGAAACGCTCCACCTCGCCCTGCACCAGGTGGGCAAAGTACGCGCGCACCGCCTGCGGCGTCCCCCCGCCGGCCCGCGCTGCGCCAGCGCCGTGCCGCCCCGGCGCCTCATTCCATGACCACAAAGCCTTCAGCGCCAGGCGGCGTTCAGAGCCTCGCGCGCGCGTTCGCCCTGCTCCACCTGCTTGCCGAACACCACGATGCCGGGCTGAGCCTGCAGGAGCTCACTACCCGCACCGGCATCGACCGCACCACGGCGCACCGCATGGCACGTTTCCTGGAATCGGCCGGCTACATCGAGCGCGAATCCGCCGGCAAGCGCTACCACCTGGGCACCGCCGCGATGGCGCTGGGCCTGCGCGCGATGAACCGCCCCTCGCCCAACGGCGTGCTGGTGACGCGCATGAAGGCACTGGCGCGGCTGACCGGCGACACGGTCTTCCTGACCGTGCGCATGGGCGACCACGGCCATTGCCTGCATACCGAGCAAGGCAGCCACCGCATCAAGTCCTTCCACATGCTGACCGGCACCTCGCGCCTGCTGGGCCAGGGCACCGGCAGCATGGCGCTGCTGGCGCTGATGGACAACGAGGCCGTGCGCGCGCACTTCGAGCGCCATCGCGCCGAGTACGAGGCCGGCGGACTGAGCCTGCTCAAGCTGCTGCGCGGCGTCGAGCGCAGCCGCAGGCAAGGCTATGCGCTGGCGGGCGCCGAAGGCGTGGCGGGCGTGGGCTATGCGCTACCGCTGACGATGGGCGCCGACGCTGCCATCAGCATCGTCTCCACGGCGTCGCGCATGCCGGTAGCGCGCCGGCATGAAATGGGCGGCATTATCCGCGCGATGTTTGAGCAGGACGGCTGAGGCGAGGGGTGGCCGGCGCGCAGGACGTGAAGCCGCTGGCTTCAGGGCAGCCGCGCGAGCAACTTGTCACGCATTGTCGGCGGCAGCAGCAGGCGGCCTTTCGCGCCGGGCGCCGCGGCGTCGTAGACCAGCGCCTGGCCATCCCAGCTCAGCCGCACCGGCTCCACGCTGGTGAAGGTGCGCCGGGCCAGCACGCCGTCGCGACGGGCATCGTAGATCCGCAACAGCAGCCGGTCCTGGCGCAGGTAGCAGTACTCGGCGGCGTAGCGGGCGCTGGCATCCACCGCCGGCAGGTGGCGGCAATTGTGCGCGCCCGCGCGCTCCCAGGCGCCATGGCCGTAGACGATGGCAGTCCAGATGCCGCCCACTGCCAGCAAGCGCCCTGCCATGGCCAGCGCCACGCGCCGCGCGCGGATGGCACGCGCGTCGGGGGTGGCCAGCACCCGGTACACCGCCCAGGCGGTGTCCAGCACCAGCAGCAGCAGCGCCACCGCGGCCAGGTGGAAATAGGATGCCCATTCCGGCATTGCCGCCATGGCGTGGTGCATGATGCTCCCCGGAAAATACCCGCGCCAGCGCATTGAAAATCCGATTGAGGCGGGTATTACATCAGCCTGCTCGATCTATTCACGGCGCTCCGGAATAAAGACCGCGACTAATCCAGCATAATCAACGCAGTGCCGCGCGCCTATCCGGTGAATTACCGCCCCCATAATTCGGCGGATTTTGCAGGTTTTATTTTTTTGTCGGCAGTGCCGCCAGCAGATCGAGCAGCCGCGCCACGGTCGGCACGAAAATCGCGGCCAGCGCCGCGGTGGTTGCCGCATCGCCGTCGCGGGCGGCATGCTCCAGGCGTTGCGCCAGCGCCCGCAGCGACTGGCAGCCGGCGTAGTGCGCCGAAGGCTTCAGCCGGTGGGCGATGCTGCGCAGGGTTTCCAGGTCGCTGCCCGCGGCGCGCAACTGCGCCAGATCGGCCTGGGTTGAGGTCGCCAGCGCGTGCACCAGTTCGGCGGCGAATTCGGGGTCGCCCATGGTCTGTTCGGCGAGTGCAGCGGGGATGCCGGCCGCCTCGCGCGCGGACAAGGCCAGGTAGCGGTGGTTGGCCAGCATCTCCAGGATGGCGGCTTCGGTCACCCGTTCGCGCAGCCGTGCGATGACGGGCTTGCACTGCTCGGCCGGCGTCGGCGCATCGGCGGGCAGCACCACGGCGCAGATGGCGCCGTCGGCGTGCCAGGCGCGCAGCGTGCAGGCGCCGTCAGGTCCGGCCAGCACCACGCCAATGTCCGCCGTGGCAGCCGGCGCGTGCGCCGTAGTCTGGATGGTGAAACCCAGGCCGCGCAGGATTTCCCCCACGCCAGCGGCCCAGCGCGCGTCGCCGGGCCCGGCAAGGAGCAGCGCCCCGGTCATGAGCGGGCGCGCCGGCGCACGGCAAGAGCGTCCGGATGTGCCATGCTAGCCGATCGCAATATGGTGGCGCCGCGCAGAATCGATGACATCGACGATCGATCTGGCACCGAGTTTTTCCATGATCCGGGTCTTGTGGGTACTGACCGTCTTGTTGGAAATAAACAGCGTGTCGCCGATTTCCTTGTTGGTCATGCCCTTGGCCAGCATCTGCATGATGCTCAGCTCCTTGTCCGAGAGGCTGGCCAGGCGGGCGTCCTCGTCGGGATGCTCGGCCTTGCTGCGATCGATTTCCGGCATCACGGTATAACGGGCCAGGACCGATTCCGCGCAGCGCACGATTTCCGGCAGTTCCTGGGTCTTGCTGACGTAGCCGTGCGCCCCGGCCTGGCGCGCGCGCGGCGCAAAGGTGTTCTGGTCCTGGCCTGAAAGGACCAGGATGCGCACGCCGGGGTGGATGGCCTTGAGGCGCGGGATGACCTCCAGGCCGTTGATCTTGGGTATGTCGAGATCCAGGATCACCACGTCGGGGGCGTATTGCCGCACGATCTCGATGGCGGCCTGGCCGTTGTCTGCCTCCAGGACATGCGTGACGCCCAGCATCTGCGACAAGTGCGTCTTGAGTACGACACGCACCGGGGGGTGGTCGTCGACGATCAGGATTGTGGCCACAGCTTGAACTCCATAGCGAACGCCTTGGTGTCCGGAAGAGCGGGCACGCAGCGCCATGTCACCGCATTGTGCTCAGCATTTGCTCCGGAAGGCACCGGAATTTTCCGAGGAGCACTACGATTTTTCCCAATAACCCGTCAATCGGCCGCGCGGCAATCCATGCCGCAATTTCTGAATGGATCGAAACGTCGCTGCGCAGGCGACCGCTACATAAGATTCGGAAATTTCCACACCGATTTTCAGATATGTCTTAATCAGACGGCGGGATCACGCCCATAGAGTGGGGACTATCCTGCGTCCGCCGCGCCTGCCGGGCCGCGGACGCCTTCGGTTTTCCATCGTTGGTTTTCCATCGCTCCTCGCCGTCCCGCTTGCCTGACCGCTCCCCCAAACCTGTCCGCGCCTGGCCCATCGCCGGGGCCGTCATCCTGCTGCTCGACCTGTCGCTCCACGCGGCTGCGACCACGCCGGCCCAGGCCAGCGCCCACCAACGCATGCTGTGGTGGGCCGCTTCGGTGCTGTGCTTCCTGACGCCGCTGCTGCTGGCCTGGATCGTCATGCTCTATCGCGAGGTGCGCCTGCGGCGCGCGGCCGAGATCGCGCTGAAAGACCAGGCCGCGATCCAGTCGGCGCTGCTCGACGGCATTCCACAACCGGTCTACCTGCGCGATGCTTCGCTGCGACTCATCACTTGCAACCGCAGCTATGAGGAACTGGTCGGTGCCACGCGCGACACGCTGCGCGGTCAGGGGCTGGACGCAGCGGGCCATGTGCACCCCATCGTCACCGACATGGCCGAGGTGGCACGCGACTACCGCAAGGTGCTTGAAGACGGCGCGCCGCTACTCAAGGACCGCTGCCTGCGGCTGGGCGATCGCAACCACCATGTACTCAACTGGCTGACGCCGCTGCGCGGTGCCGACGGGACCGTCAAGGGGCTGGCCGGCGGCTGCGTGGACCTGACCGAACGCCACGAGATGCTGGCCGAACTGGCGCAGGCCAAGACCGAGGCCGAGGCCGCCAACCGGGCCAAGTCCACCTTCCTCGCCTCGGTCAGCCATGAGATCCGCACGCCGATGAACGCCATCACCGGCATGCTGGAACTGACGCTGGCGCGCTGCCGGCTGTCGGAGGACAAACGCCTGCAGCTGGTCACGGCCCACAAGTCGGCGCTGGGCCTGCTGGGGCTGATCGACGACAGCCTGGACCTGTCCAAGATGGAGGCCGGCAAGTTCAGCATCCAGCCCGCGCCGGCCGTGCTCGCGGGACTGGTGCAGGACACGCTGTTGATCTTCGGCCCCGTGGCTGCGCAGAAAGGCTTGTCGCTTGGCAGCGACCTCGGTGAGAGCCTGGCGCCGCTGCACCAGGTCGACGGGCTGCGCTTCCGGCAGATCCTGGCCAACCTGGTTTCCAATGCGGTGCACTTTACCGACCACGGCACCATCCACGTCGCGCTGGACGCGCAGCCGCCCCGCGACGGCGTGCAGCAGGTGCTGCTGACGGTATCGGATACCGGCATCGGCATCGGCGCCGAGGCACAGGCGCGGCTCTTCGAACCATTCGAGCAGGTGCACGGCCTGTCGCGCCCGCAGGCCGGCGGCACCGGGCTGGGGCTGGCAATCTGCCAGCGCCTGGTCAGCGCGATGGGCGGCCAGATCACGCTCTCCAGCGAGCCCGGGGCAGGCACGCGGGTGGCGGTATCGCTGCCGCTGCCGGTTGCCACCGTGGTCGAGGATCACACGCCGCCATGCGCGCCGGTGGCCTGCTGCGCACGGCGTCACGCGCGCATCCTGATGATCGACGACCACGCGCCCAACCGGCTGCTGCTACAGCGCCAGCTCGAACACCTGGGCCACCGGGTGAGCACCGCCTGCGACGGCCGCGATGCGCTGGCCAGCCTGGACGCCGATAGGCCGTGCACCTGCTCGAATGGTTCGAAGAGCCGCGCCTGTGCCTCGGCGCCGATGCCGATGATGGACGGCCTCGCCTTCACGCGCGCCGTGCGGGCGCGCGAGGACGCGGTCCGCTGCGTGCCGGTGATCGGCTGCACCGCCAGTGCCGTGGCGGAAGACCACCAGGCGGCGCTGGACGCCGGCATGAATGCCGTGATCGTCAAGCCGGTCGGGCTGCAGGCGCTGGATGAAGCAGTGGCGCGGGCTTGCGCCGGCGGGTTGCCGCCTTACCGGGTGGCCTTGCCGGGGCTGGCGGCAGCGCCCGAGGTGGACGATGCTGCCCGCTGCCGCGCCAAGCCGGGTTCGCGGCCGTCCTGGTGCGCGGTGTGCCGCGAAATGAACGTGCAGTGCGACCGGCAGGACCCGGAGACTCCGGCCTAGCTTGGACTATGACAACGGCCGCTCACGTCTCCAGCGGCACGGCACTGGTGCACTTGATCTCGTCCAGGCACACGCTCGACTTCACCCCACTGACGCCCGGAATGCGCATCAGAGTATCGAGCAGGAAGTCCGACAGTGACTTCAGGTCCTTGGCCACCACCTTCAGCACGTAGTCGATATCCCCGGTCACGGAGAAGCACTCCTGGATCTGCGCCAGTTCCGCCACCAGCCGCTTGAAGTTGGACAGGTCGCGAATATGGCCCCGCTCCATCGTCACATGGATAAACGCGACCACGCCCAGGCCCAGCGCGGCGGCATCCAGTCGCGCCTCATAGCGCTTTACCAGGCCGGCCTCTTCCAGGCGGCGGTGGCGCCGCAAAGTCTGCGCCGGCGACAGCGCGATGGCCTCGGCCAGTTCCAGGTTGGAAGCGCGCCCGTGCTCCTGCAAGACCCCCAGCAGGCGGCGATCGGTACGGTCCAGCTCGATCGATGGCATGTCGATTTCCTCATCCGAGATTTACACGCAATCAGATTTCATAATCTAGGGTTTCCCTGCGTGACTAACGAAATCCAATTTTGCTGCCCAGAATATACACTGCATACCAAGCCAGCGGACAGTAGCACCACAGATAATAGCTTTGTGCCACGACGACTGACGGCGGCGCCACATCATTGCGAAGTGCCGCCACTGCAATAATATTTCGCGACTGACCGGTTCCGAACGCCCCCATGACCACGAACCTGCTGCCCCTGCCTGTGTTCCAGGCGCCAGCCCCGATGGCGCGGGACGCTGAACCGGATACCCGATATCCGATGCGAGCCCGCCCGTCGCCCCACCCTGCAACTCCGCCCGCCTCGCATCGATCCAATCACTTAACCTCCCCCTTTAGTGAGAAAGCCATGGCCGACCTGTTTGACAACCCGATGCAGCTGATGGGCTTCGAATTCGTGGAATTCGCCTCGCCCACCCCCAATGTGCTCGAGCCGCTATTCGAGCAGATGGGCTTCACGCTGGTGGCAAAGCACCGCTCCAAGGACGTGGTGCTGTACCGCCAGGGCGAAGTGAACTTCATCGTCAACCGCGAGCCGCAGAGCTACGCCGCCTACTTTGCCGCCGAGCACGGCCCGAGCGCCTGCGGCATGGCTTTCCGCGTCAAGGATTCGCACAAGGCCTACGCCCGCGCGCTGGAACTGGGCGCACAGCCGGTGGAGATCCCGACCGGCCCGATGGAGCTGCGCCTGCCCGCGATCAAGGGCATCGGCGGCGCGCCGCTGTACCTGATCGACCGCTTCGAGGAAGGCAAGTCGATCTATGACATCGACTTCGAGTTCATCGAGGGCGTCGACCGCCACCCGGTCGGCCACGGCCTCAAGCTGATCGACCACCTGACCCACAACGTCTACCGTGGCCGCATGGCCTACTGGGCCAACTTCTACGAAAAGCTGTTCAACTTCCGCGAAATCCGCTACTTCGACATCCAGGGCGAATACACCGGCCTGACCTCCAAGGCCATGACCGCGCCGGATGGTAAAATCCGCATTCCGCTGAACGAGGAATCGTCCAAGGGCGCCGGCCAGATCGAAGAGTTCCTGATGGCCTTCAACGGCGAGGGCATCCAGCACATCGCCTTCCTGACCGACAACCTGATCGAAGTCATCGACAACCTGCAACTGGCAGGCGTGCCGCTGATGACCGCGCCGAACGACTACTACTATGACGCGCTGGACACGCGCCTGCCCGGCCACGGCCAGCCCGTCGAGCAACTGAAGTCGCGCGGCATCCTGCTGGACGGCACCACGGAAGGCGGCAAGCCCCGCCTGCTGCTGCAGATCTTCTCCAAGACCGCGCTCGGCCCGGTGTTCTTCGAGTTCATCCAGCGCAAGGGCGACGAAGGCTTCGGCGAAGGCAACTTCAAGGCGTTGTTCGAGTCGCTGGAACGCGACCAGATCGAACGCGGCACGCTCAAGGTCGAGGCCTGACCGGCATCGATCTTCCCTGACCGGCCCCGGCCGGTTCCGGAAACGCGCACACCTCCTTCGCGGCAGTAACCCTGCCGCGCGGGGCGGTGACGTCCCCGGCCCAAGCGTCCGACTCCAAACAGCCAGAGGCGCGGGCCCGCATTCCATGAGAATGGGTAGAGGAAACAACTGAATGCATGCAAGCAGCAATGACGGCACGCTCAAGCGTGGCCTGAAGAACCGGCATATCCAGCTGATCGCCCTGGGCGGCGCCATCGGCACCGGCCTTTTCCTGGGCATTGCCCAGACCATCAAGATGGCAGGCCCCTCGGTCCTGCTGGGCTACGCGATCGCCGGCATCGTGGCGTTCTTCATCATGCGCCAGCTCGGCGAGATGGTGGTGGACGAGCCCGTCGCCGGCTCCTTCAGCTACTTCGCCGACAAATACTGCGGCCACTTCGCCGGCTTTATTTCGGGCTGGAACTACTGGGTGCTGTACATCCTGGTGAGCATGGCCGAGCTCTCCGCCGTGGGCATCTACATGCAGTACTGGTGGCCGGAGATGCCGACCTGGGTGTCGGCGCTGGCCTTCTTCCTGATCATCAACGCGATCAACCTGTCGAGCGTGAAGTCCTTCGGCGAGATGGAATTCTGGTTCTCGATCATCAAGGTCGCAGCCATCATCGGCATGATCGGCTTTGGCGGCTACCTGCTCATGTCTGGCAACGCCGGCCCGCAGGCGAGCGTGGCCAACCTGTGGCAGCACGGTGGCTTCTTCCCCAACGGCATGGGCGGGCTGGTGATGGCCATGGCGGTGATCATGTTCTCGTTCGGCGGGCTGGAGCTGGTGGGCATCACCGCGGCTGAAGCGGATGCGCCCGAGAAGACCATCCCCAAGGCTACCAACCAGGTGATCTACCGCATCCTGATCTTCTACGTGGGCGCGCTGGCAGTGCTGCTGTCGCTGTATCCGTGGGAGAACGTGGTCAGCGGCGGCAGCCCCTTCGTGCTGATCTTCCACGCGCTGAACAGCAACTGGGTCGCGAATGTGCTGAACGTGGTGGTGCTGACCGCGGCGCTGTCGGTCTACAACAGCGGCGTGTACTGCAACAGCCGCATGCTGTACGGCCTGGCGCAGCAAGGCAACGCCCCCAAGGCGCTGCTTAAGGTCAGCAAGCGCGGCATCCCGCTGACGGCGCTGGGGCTGTCGGCGCTGGCCACCGCGGTGTGCGTGGTGATCAACTACTTCATGCCGGGCAAGGCCTTCGAGATGCTGATGGGCCTGGTGGTGTCGGCACTGATCATCAACTGGGCCATGATCAGCCTGATCCACCTGAAGTTCCGCGCCGACAAGCGCAAGGCCGGCCAGGCCACCCGCTTCCAGAGCTGGGGCTATCCGCTGACCAACTACCTGTGCCTGGCGTTCCTGGCCGGCATCCTGGTGGTGATGTACCTGACGCCGGGCCTGCGCCTGTCGGTGTACCTGATCCCGGTGTGGCTGGCGGTGCTCGGCGTGAGCTACATGCTGCGCCAGAAGAAGTCCGCCGCCGCGCTGCAAAGCGGCGTGGCCGCCCAGCAACTTCGCTGAACGGCAAGGCGGCGCCTGCAGGCTGCGGGCGCCGCCGGTTAGAATCCAGGCTGCGCGGCGCCCTTGCCGCCGCCGCAGCCCCCTCCTCCGACCTCAATTCCATCGCATCCCATGTTTGCACACATCGAGGCCTTTCCCGGCGATCCGATCCTCTCGCTCAACGAGGACTTCCAGCGAGACCCGCGCACCGACAAGGTCAACCTGAGCATCGGCATCTACTTTGACGATGAAGGCCGCCTGCCGGTGATGCAGGCCGTGGCCAGGGCCGAAGCGTCGCTGCTGGCCGACATGGGCCCACGCCCCTACCTGCCGATGTCGGGCCTGGTCGGCTACCGCAGCGCGGTGCAGGCGCTGGTGTTCGGCGAAGACTCGCCGGCGCGCGCCGCCGGCCGCATCGCCACGCTGCAGACGCTGGGCGGTTCGGGCGCGCTGCGCGTGGGTGCGGATTTCCTCAAGCGCTACTACCCGCAGTCGCAAGTGTGGATCAGCGACCCGAGCTGGGAAAACCACCGCGTGGTGTTCGAGCGCGCGGGCTTCACGGTCAACACCTACCCATACTACGACGACGCCACCGGCGGCCTGAAGTTCGACGCGATGATGGACGCGCTGCGCGCCATCCCCGCGCGCAGCATCGTGCTGCTGCACGCCTGCTGCCACAACCCGACCGGCGTGGATCTGAACCAGGACCAGTGGCGCCAGCTGATCGCGCTGCTCAAGGCCAATGAACTGCTGCCGTTCGTCGACATGGCTTACCAGGGCTTCGGCGCCGGGCTGGAAGACGACGCCTTTGCCATCCGCGAACTGGTGGCGCAGGACGTGCCCTGCCTGGTGGCCAACTCGTTCTCCAAGAACTTCTCGCTGTACGGTGAGCGCTGCGGCGGCCTGAGCGTGTTCTGCAACACCGCCGGCGAAGCCGCCAACGTGCTGGGCCAGCTGACCGGCGCGGTGCGCGCCAACTACAGCAACCCGCCGACGCACGGCGCGCGCGTGGTGGCCAAGGTGCTGACCACGCCCGAGCTGCGCCAGCTGTGGGAAGAGGAACTGGCCCAGATGTGCGGCCGCATCGCGCGCATGCGTGAAGCGATCCATGGTCACCTGCGTGAGCATGTCAGCGGCGAGGCGCTGTCGCGCTACCTGACCCAGCGCGGGATGTTCACCTACACCGGCCTCACCGCCGGCCAGGCCGACCGGCTGCGCGAAGAGCATGGCGTGTACCTACTGCGTTCGGGGCGAATGTGCGTGGCGGGGTTGAATGAGCGCAATGTGGGGATCGTGGCAAAGGCTATTGGGAGTGTGCTGAAGGGTTGAGGCTGGGATCACGCCGGTTTGCTCCCCTCTCCCGCGTGCGGGAGAGGGGCCGGAGGTGAGGGCAGGCGCATGGCAAGCATCGCGGCGCTTCACTTCGTGGGGACTCCCGCCCTAACCCCCGCCCCTCTCCTATAAATGGGAGAGGGGAGAGAACAAGCGGGCATCCAGACGTAGTCAGCATATCCAAGCGGCGCCATCGTGCGCCGCTTTTTGTTTTCCAACGCGCCGCCCTCACCAGCGTAATTTCTACAAAACCCGTGGAGTTTTGACGCGCCCCCCCAGACGCCCGCCTCTCCGCGCGCAACGCGCCCACCGCGCCGTGCCCGGCACCGAACTTGCTGCCTTTTGGCATCCCCGGCAACGTCCCACCGTGCCGAAGCTTCCACAAAAGGCCAGCGCATGTCCGAGAACCAGGCCCCTGCCCCCGGCAGCACCGCCCTGCCCCCTGGGGCCGCGGCGCGCCCGGTCACCTTGCAGGTCAACGGCAACCCCTACACCCTGCTACTGGAACCACGCACCACCCTGCTCGACGCGCTGCGCGAAGTGATGCACCTGACCGGCACCAAGAAGGGCTGCGACCGCGGCCAGTGCGGCGCCTGCACGGTGCTGTCGGACGGGCGCCGCATCCAAGCCTGCCTGACGCTGGCGGTGATGCAGGAAGGACGTGAGATCACCACCATCGAGGGCCTCGCCAGCGGCGATACGCTGCACCCGCTGCAGGCCGCCTTTGTCGCGCACGACGCGCTGCAATGCGGCTTCTGCACGCCGGGCCAGATCTGCGCCGCGGTCGCGCTGCTGGCCGAGGCGCGCGCCGGCGAAGCGAGCGCGGTGGAGCCGCTGGCCGCTCCGGCGCTGCCGCTCAGCGAAGACGAGATCCGCGAGCGCATGAGCGGCAACCTGTGCCGCTGCGGCGCCTATCCCAATATCGTTGCCGCGATCCGCGAGGTCGACGGCAAGCGCTGAACAAGCTGAGGGCAGCGGATGAATCCTTTCTCGTATGCACGGCCCGACACCGTCGATGAAGCGCTGCGCCTGGGCAACCAGCCGGGCGCGCGCTATCTCGGCGGCGGCACCAACCTGCTCGACCTGGTCAAGGCCGGGGTCGAGCAGCCACAGCACCTGGTCGACGTGAGCCGACTGCCGCTGGCACAGGTGGCGGCGCTGCCGGACGGCGGGCTGCGTATCGGCGCGATGGCCAGCAACACCGACACGGCCAACCACCCGCTGGTGCGCGAGCGCTACCCGCTGCTGGCGCAGGCGCTGCTGTCCGGGGCCTCGGGACAGTTGCGCAATATGGCGACGGTGGGCGGCAACCTGCTGCAGCGCACGCGTTGCCACTACTTCTACGACCCCGGCTTTCCTGCCTGCAACAAGCGCAAACCTGGCTCGGGCTGCGGTGCGCGCGAGGGCATCAACCGCATGCATGCGATCCTGGGTGCGAGCGAGCAATGCATCGCCGTGCATCCGTCCGACATGTGCGTGGCGCTGGCCGCGCTCGATGCCGTGATCGTCGCGCGTGCGCCGGTGGGCGAACGGCGCATCCCGATCGGCGAGTTCCACCGCCTGCCGGGCGACACGCCGCAGGTCGATACCACGCTGGCGCCGGGCGAGCTGGTGGTCGCGGTGGACCTGCCACCCTCGCCCTATGCCGCGCACGCCTGCTACCTGAAGGTGCGCGACCGCGCCAGCTTTGCCTTTGCGCTGGTCTCGGTGGCGGCGGCACTGGAAATGACGGACAGCACCGTTCGCAGCGCCCGGCTGGCACTGGGCGGCGTGGCGCACAAGCCATGGCGTGTGCCCGCGGCCGAACAGGCGCTGGCAGGTCGCCCGTTGAGCGCGCAGAGCGCTGCCGCGGCCGCGCTCCTGCTGCTCGACGGGGCCCGGCCCTATGCGCACAACGCGTTTAAAGTCAGTCTGGCGCAGCGGGCCGTGGTGCGCGCGCTGCAGGTTGCCAGCCGGCCGCAGGGAGGATCCTCATGAGCGTCACCGGCGCCCCCCTCGACCGCACCGACGGCATCCTCAAGGTCACCGGCCGCGCATGCTACACCGCCGACCATCGGCTGCCGGGACTGGTCCATGCGGTGATGGTCACCAGCACCATCCCCAGCGGCGAGATCACGGCGATGGACACCGCCGCGAGCGAAGGCATGCCCGGCGTGCGGCTGGTGATGACGCCGTTCAACGCGCCGCGCCTGCCGAAGGGCGGCAAGGCCGGCGCCGACACGCCCACCGCCGGCCACGTGATGCACCTGCTGCAGGACACTGCGGTGCATTACAACAACCAGCCCATCGCCGTGGTGGTAGCCGACACGCTGGAGCAGGCACGTGCCGCCGCCGCGCGCTTGTCGGTCAGCTATCGCGCGCACGATGCCGTGCTTGATTTCGGCAAGGCGCGCGCGCAGGCAGGCAAGCCGCAAGGCGAAGACGCGGGCGGAGCCGACAGCCGCCGCGGCGATGTCGCCGCCGCGCTGCGCGCCGCCACCACCACCGTCGACGCGGTCTACACCACGCCGATGGAACACCACAACCCGATGGAGCCGCACGCCACCATCGCCGCCTGGAACGGCGACGCGCTGACGCTGTACGACGCCACCCAGTACGTCTCCGGCGTGCGCAAGGCGGTGTCATCCACGCTTGGCATCCCGGTGGACAAGGTGCGCGTGATCTGTCCCTTTGTCGGCGGCGGCTTCGGCTGCAAGGGTTCGGTGTGGTCGCACGTGGTGCTGGCGGCGATGGCCGCGCGCGAGGCGGGCCGGCCGGTCAAGCTGGTGGTCGACCGCACCCAGATGTTCGGCACGGTGGGCGCGCGACCCGCCACCGAGCAGCACGTGGTGGCTGCCACCGGCGAGGATGGCCGCCTGCAGGCGCTGCGCCACGATGTCGTCAACAGTACCTCGATGATCGAGGAATGGCTCGAGTCCTGCGGCGCGCTGACGCGCTCGCTGTACGCCTGCCCCAGCCGGCAGACCAGCCACCGGCTGGCGAAACTGCATATCGGCACCACCACCTTCATGCGCGCGCCGGGCGAGGCGCCCGGCAGCTTTGCGCTGGAATGCGCACTGGACGAGCTGGCCGAACAGCTTGGCATCGATCCGGTCGAGCTGCGGCTGCGCAACCATGCCGAGTCCGATCCGCAAAAGCAGCTGCCGTTCTCCAGCAAGTCGCTGCGCGAATGCTACCGCGTGGCGGCGGAGCGCTTTGGCTGGTCGCGCCGCAACCCCGCGCCGCGCTCGATGCAGGCCAACGGCAAGCTGGTGGGCCTGGGCATGGCCACCGCCACCTACCCGGCCTACCGCTCGGAAGCCAGCGCCATGGCGCGCATCCTGCCGGACGGCACGGCCCTGGTCCGGACCGGCTCGCAAGACCTCGGCACGGGCACCTACACGGTCATGACGCAGGTTGCCGCCGACGCGCTCGGCCTGCCGCCCGAACGCGTGCAGGTCGAACTGGGCGACACCACCTTCCCCGAAGCCCCGGTATCGGGCGGCTCGCAATCGGTCGCCAGTGTCGCACCCGCTGTGCAGGCCGCGGCCATGACTGCGCGCAAGCAACTGATCCGCCAGGCCGTGGCGGATCCGGCCTCGCCACTGTCTGGCGCACCGCCGGAAGACGTGGAGATCGCCGACGGCTGGCTGCAACGGCGTTCCGATCCGGCGCAGCGCGAGCCCATCGCCGCGCCGATCGCCCGCGCAGGCGGCAAGCCGATCGAAGCGAAAGCCAGCGCCAAACCCGGAAAAGAAAGGGAGAAATACTCGATGCACTCCTTCGGCGCGGTCTTCGCCGAGGTCCGCGTCGACCCCGACCTGGGCGAGATCCGCGTGCACCGCATCGTCGCCAGCTACGGCGTGGGCCGGCTGCTGAACCGCAAGACCGCGTACAACCAGCTGATGGGCGGCATTGTCTGGGGCATCGGCATGGCGCTGCATGAGAAGAGCGAGCTGGACCTGGCCACCGGCCGCGTCGCCAACGCCAACCTGGCCGAGTACCACGTGCCGGTCAATGCCGACATCGGCACCATCGACGTCAGCGTGGTGGACGAGAACGATCCGCATATCAACGCGCTGGGCACCAAGGGCATCGGCGAAATCGGCATCGTCGGCGTGGCCGCCGCCATCGCCAATGCGGTGTACCACGCCACCGGCCGGCGCGTGCGGGATTTGCCGATCACGCTGGACAAGCTGCTGGACTGATCTGCGCAGGATTGTCGGATGGTTGCGCAAGCGGCCATCCAGTGAAAAGATGTGGCCCACGGGCCCCGCGCCCGCAACCTGACTGCCCGCCTGGCGGGCGTGGAGGCTGCCGTGACCGAGTTCACCCCCAGGCGTCCGTCGCCGCGCATTGTCCTGCTGCTGGCCGCTGGCGCCATGTTGGCCCCGGGCCTGGCCAGCGCGCAGACCCCGGCGCCGCTGGCCGAATGGCAGTTCTCGGCCGGCATCCCGCTGCAGAAGCTGTTCCAGGACGAGATCCCCGACTGGCAGGTCCGGCTGGGCGGCGCGGCCATGGTGCGGCCGCGCTATGACGGTTCGTCCGAATACATTGTCGTGGGCGGCCCCAGCATCGACATCCGCTACCGCGACCTGGCCTTCGCCTCGATCGGCGAAGGGCTCGGCGTCAACCTGCTGCGCGGCAAGAACTGGCGCGCGGGCGTGGCGCTCACGTACAACCTCGGACGGCGCGGGAAGGAAGACTCGCCGCACCTGGACGGCATGGGCAATATCAGCCCCGCGCCGGAGGCCAAGCTGTTCGCGGACTACGCGGTGTCGAAGGAATTCCCGCTGGTGCTGCGCGTCGACGCGCGCCGCAGCCTGGGCGGCAGCGACGGCTGGGTCGGCGATATCGGCGCCTATATGCCGCTGCCGGGCAGCTCGGAGAAATTCTTCTGGTTTGCCGGCCCCACCATCACGCTGGCCGATTCGCGCTACATGAACGCGTGGTACGGCGTCAGTGCCACACAGGCCCGCGCGGGACGGCCCGAGTTCCACGCGCGCGGCGGCATCAAGTCGTACGGGTTCGGCGTGACGTCCGTCTGGTACTTTGCCAAGCACTGGTTTGCCTCGTGGGACGTGGCCATTTCCCAGCTCACCGGCGATGCGGCGAACAGCCCCATCACGCGCAAGACAACCAACGGTGTGTTCGATTTCTCGGTCAACTACGAATTCTGAGGGGGCACGGGCAGCCCATTGCCAGCTGCCCGCGCCGCTAGTGGAAGTCCCGGCTCCCCACCATCAGCCGGCCCAGCAACGGGCTCAGGTCCACCAGCTCCTTGGCCACCAGGTGGCGCACGTCACCCTGGCGCTGCCAGGTGCCGACCACGCCCAGCAGTGTGGCACCCAGCACCTCCTTGCGCTGGCGCTCGACCAGGTCCGGCCACAGGATCAGGTTGACAGTGCCGGTCTCGTCCTCGATGGTCGCGAAGATGGTGCCGCTGGCCGTGGAGGGCCGCTGGCGCACGGTGACGATGCCGCAGGCGCGCACGCGGCGGCCGTTGGCGCAGCGCTGGAGCTGGCTGGCGGTGGCAAAGCGCATCGCCGCCAGCTTGTGCCGCAGCAGCGCCAGCGGATGCGACTTGAGCGACAGGCCCAGGCTGGCGTAGTCCGCCGCCACGTCTTCACCCAGCCGGGGCGCAGGCAGTGCCAGCGCGTCCTCGGCGGGCGGCGCTTCGTACAGCAGGTCGCGATGCGCGGCGTGACTGGCCGCGGCGCGCGCCTGCCAGCGGGCCTGGCGGCGGTGGCCCGCCAGCGGCGCCAGGGCGTCGGACGCGGCCAGCACATCGATATCGTGCCGGTCCAGCTCGGCGCGCAACGCAAGGTCCTCGACGCTGTCGAACGGACGCTGCGCCCGCGCTGCCTCGATGCGCAGCGCGGCCTCTTCCCGCATGCCCTTGACGCGGCTCAGGCCGAGGCGCACCAGCGGGTGCTGCGGCTGGCGTGGCCGGGTGCGGGCCTGTGCGTCCGCGACATCGACCTCCGCCGCCGGCTCCAGCGTGCTCTCCCACTGGCTCATGGTGACATCCACCGGCAGCACTCGCACGCCATGCCGGCCCGCGTCCTGCACCAGCTGCGACGGTGAATAGAACCCCATCGGCTGGCTGTTCAGCAGCGCGCACAGGAACGCCGACGGGTGGTGGCACTTGAGCCAGGAACTGACATACACCAGCTTGGCAAAGCTGGCCGCATGGCTCTCGGGGAAGCCGTACTCGCCAAACCCCTCGATCTGCTTGCAGATCGCCAGCGCAAAGGACCCCGGATAGCCGTTGCCGGTCAGCGCGCGCACCAGGGCATCCTGGTGCTGGCGCAGGTCGCCACGCCGCCGCCACGCAGCCATCGAGCGGCGCAACTGGTCGGCCTGCCCCGGCGAGAAACCGGCCGCGTCGATGGCCAGCTGCATCACCTGCTCCTGGAAGATCGGCACGCCCAGCGTGCGGCCCAGCACGTTCTCGATCACCGCGTTGAAGTAGACCGGTGGCTTGCCGCTGCGGCGGAAGGCCTCGCGCCGCTTCAGGTAGGGATGCACCATGCCGCCCTGGATCGGCCCGGGGCGCACGATCGCCACTTCGACCACCAGGTCGTAGTATTTGCGTGGCTGCAGCCGCGGCAGCATCGACTGCTGCGCGCGCGACTCGATCTGGAACACGCCGATGGTGTCGGCCTTGCAGATCATGTCGTAGGTTTGCTTGTCTTCCTTGGGGATGTCTTCCATCCGCGTCGGCAGCGCGGCGCGTTCGGGATCCGGGTTGGGGATCATTTCCAGCGCGCGCCGGATCGCCGACAGCATGCCCAGTGCCAGCACATCGACCTTGAGCAGGCCGAGCGACTCCAGGTCGTCCTTGTCCCACTGGATTACGCTGCGGTCGGCCATGGCCGCGTTCTCGATCGGCACTAGCCGCGACAGCTTGTGGCGCGCGATCACGAAACCGCCCACGTGCTGTGACAGGTGGCGCGGGAAGCCGCGCAGCTGCGCGGTCAGGCCGGCCCACATCTGCACTGCCGGCGAATCCGGATCGAGCCCGTAGCGGGCGATCTTGTCGACAAAGCCCGGGCCGCCGTCCCACCATGCCTGACCCTTGACCACCTGCTCGACCACGCTGGCATCGATGCCCAGTGCGCGGCCCACGTCGCGCAGCGCGCTGCGCGAGCGGTAGGTGATCAGCGACGCCGCCAGCGCGGCGCGGTGGCGGCCGTATTTCTCGTAGATGTACTGGATGACTTCCTCGCGCCGCTGGTGCTCGAAGTCCACGTCGATATCGGGCGGCTCATCGCGCTCGCGCGAAAGGAAGCGGCCGAACAGCAGGTTGGCTTGCTCGGGACTGACCTCGGTCACGTACAGGCAGAAGCAGACCAGCGAATTGGCGGCCGAGCCGCGCCCCTGGCACAGAATGCCGTTGGCGCGCGCAAAGCGCACGATGTCGTGGACGGTGAGGAAGAAGGGTTCGTACTGCTTTTCCTCGATCAGCGCTAGCTCCTCTTTGAGCTGGTCTTTCCACTCTTGCTGCATGCCGTTGGGAAAGCGCTCGTGCATGCCGCGCTCGACTTCCTTGCGCAGGTAGGAGATCGGCGTTTCGCCAGGCGGAACCAGCTCTTCGGGGTATTCATAGCGCAGCATCCCGAGCGAGAAATCGCACTGCGTGGCGATCTTCAGCGTCTGCGTCAGCGCCTCGTGTGGGTACAGGCGCGACAGCACCTGGCGCATGCGCAGGTGCTGCTCGGCATTGGGCGCCAGCGCCATGCCGCATTCGGCCAGCGGCTGGCCCAGCCGGATCGCGGTCAGCACATCGGACAGCGGCTTGCGCGAGCGCACGTGCATGGTGACCGCGCCGGCTGCCGCGAGCGGCACGCCCGTCTGCGCCGAGACCGCCTGCAGGCGCGCGCGGTGCAGCGCATCGGCATGGCCCTGCAGTTGTTCCAGCGCGATCCAGGCGCGGTCGCCGAAGACCTCGCGGCACCATTCAGCCTGTTCGCGCAGCAACTCGGGATCGACGCAGTAGTCGGGCAGCAGCAGCGCCAAGCACCCGGGCATGCCACGCAGGTGCGCCTCGCCAGGCGCGGGCGTGGTCAGGTCTTCGGGATGCAGCCGATAGGTGCCCTTCGGCGCGCGCCGGCGGCCCAGCGTGATCAGCTCGCTGAGGTTGCCGAAGCCGTCGCGATGCTGGGCGATCAGCACCAGCCGCAGCGGCGAGCGTTCCGCGCCATCGGCCGGGGTCAGGCTGAAGCGGCTGCCGATCAGCAGCGTGAAGGCCTCAGCGGCCGCGGCCAGCGCCTGCAGCCCCTGGTGGCGGCTGGCATGCGCGTGGGGATCGTCGTGGTCCTCGTCGGCCTCGTCATCGTTGCCGAGCAGTGGATCGTCCACGCCTTCCTCCCCGCGTGCCGCGCTGCGCGCCACCGCATCGCGCAGGCGCTTGCGCAGCGTCTCGATCGCATCATACGCGCGCGCGGTGCCGGCCACCGAGCATTCATCGGTCAGCGCCAGCCCGCGGTAGCCCAGTTCGAAGGCGCGCTCGATCAGCTCGCCCGGGTGCGAGGCGCCGGTGAGGAAGGTGAAGTTGGAGATGCAGTGCAACTCGACATAGTCGGGCAAGGAGGGAAGCAAACCCGGCAGCAAGCCGGGCAGCGATGGCAGGACCGTCATGCGAACAACCCATGCAGGAACCAGCGGTATTCGCCGCCATTGTCCTGCGCCGCATGACCCGGGCGCTCGCGGAAGATCCAGCAGCGCAGGCCGTCGGCGCGCTCGGCGATAAAGTAGTCGCGCGTGGCCAGCGCGCCGTCCCACCAGCCGGCCTCGATGCGCTCGGGCCGGCTCAGCAGCGCCAGCGGCCCGCCGTGGCAGGGGCGGTGCTGCTGCACCGGCAGCGGCAACGGTTGCGGCAGCAGCCACAGCGGGCGCTCCGGCAGCGGGCCGGGCAGCGCGCCGACCTTGCCGCCAGGCTGCGCCTCGTCGACCGGGCACCAGCGGTTGGCGCATTCAGGGCGGTGGTCGGCCAGCGGCCTGGGTTGCAGCACATTGTCGCGGCCGAGGCGGGCCATCAGCGTATCGAGCAGGCGGCCAAGATCCTCGGGCGTGCCGCCGGGCTCGGGGAACAGCGCATCGCTTTGCGGCACGCAGGCGGCCATCGTCTCCACCCGCAGCGCCAGGCCCGTGACCGGGGCGTGAAAGTTGAGCTTGTCGAGCTTTTCGCGCAGCAGCCGCGACAGGTGCACGGGATCGCGGCTGGGCTGAGCCAGGCCCACCAGCACGGGCGTACCCTCGGTATCGACGCCGCGCCGGTAGCGTTCGTGCTCCAGCACCAGCACGCAGCGCGTGACGCCAGCCTGCTGTACCGCCAGCCAGCCGGCCAGCGCCAGCAACAGGCGCTGCGCCCCGGCCAGCACGCCTTCGGCCGATTCGATGCGTCCGGGCAGGTCCATGCGCTGCGCAAACGCGGGCGGCGCCGCATACCAGGCAAAGCGCACCGGAGCATCGCCATAGGCCTGGTCCAGCCGCGCCAGCAGCGCGGGGCCCAGCCGCCGCGTCAGGCCGGCGCGCGGCAGGCGCCGCACCTGGCCCAGCGTGCGGCAGCCGATGCCGTCCAGCCAGGCCGGGTCGGCCAGCGTATGCAGGGCCTCCACCGGCAGGTCGTCGAGCAGCCGGTGCAGGCGCGCCATGCCCACCGCCCGGCGCGCGGGCCGCACCACGCCGCGCCGCGTGCGCCACAGCGGCTGGCGCGCGAGCCACGCGGCACCGTGCGCGGTCGGGCCGGAGCCCACTTGCGCAATGGTGCCGAGCTGGCGCACGCAGGCGCGCACCGCGCGGCACAGCGTGCGATGGCCGCCGAACAGGCGCAGGCTGGCGGTGACGTCCAGCATTACGGTGGCCGATTCCGGCTCCTCGTCGAAGGTCACGGCCGGCGTGAAACGCAGCAGCGCCAGCGCCACCGCCTCCATCAGCTCGGCCTCGGCGTTCGGCTCGCGCTCCAGCTGCACGATATCCGCCGACAGCGCCTGCACGCCGCCGCGGCGCATGCCATAGCGCACGCCGAGCTGCAGCGCCGGGCCGTTGGCCAGCACCACCTGCTCCTGCGCCATCACCGCCACCGGCAGCGCATGGTGCAGCGTGCCGGTGGCGAAGGACGGACCCGGGGCGGGCGCCGGCTTAGGCCAGGTGGGCTGCAGTGCGTCCAGGGGCAGGCGCGGCAGGTGCACCGCGATCCAGTACGGCATCGGAAGAAGGCTGAGAAGACGAGAGAGACGAAGGCGCCCGTACGGGCGACGGCCAGGCGGCGGTGCGCGTGGCCGCTTCCATCCCGTCCAGGCGCACCAGCAGCGGGGTATCCCGCACAGGCCCGCGCCGCTTGTGGAAGGTGATCGACAGCATATTGCCGGGCTGCGGCGCCAGCAGCAGCCGCAGCACCGCCGGCGATGATTCGCGCAGCGCCGCGGCCGGGCGCAGCGCCCAGACCACCGCGTCGCCGCCCTGCGCCAGCACCTGCAGCCGGCGCAGTGCCTCGGGCCGGGCCGTGGGCAGCCATACCAGCACGCCGCCGAAGGCCTGGCTGCGCAGCACCTGCTCGGCCGCCCACAGCATGTCGGCCTGCGCGGCCTTGGCGGTGCCGGCGGGTGGGCGCACCCAGTAGAGCTGGCGCGCCGGCAGCCCGGCCGCCGCCAGCCCCATCGCATTGGGCAGGTACGGCGGCGCCACCAGCGCGATGCGGCGCCCTGCGCCGGCCAGCGTGCGCAGCGCCGGCAGCAGCAGGCGCAGCTCGCCCGCCCCGCCCTGCATGGTCAGCAGTTCGGTCAGCCCGCCCGCCGGCCAGCCGCCGCCGGGCAGCTCCTCCGACAGCGCGTCATACCCGGTCGGGCATACCGACTCGCTGCCGGCACGGCCCAGCTGGCCGGCCCGCCAGAGTCCGGGATAGCGCTGCTCGAGCGCCGACAGCGCCTGCTGGCGCGTGGCCGGGACCTCGGCTGGCGTGGGCGCAGGGAAAAGAACTCTCTCCGCCGTCGTAGGGAGGGCTGCGGATTGCGCAGTCATGTGAAATTGGCATCGCTCGCCAGTTGGCGAGGATTTAGGATGTTTATGATACCTGTATATTTATACAGTATCGGTGGTGAGCGCAAGGGGTAGCGACGCGGGTGGCGCGGGAACGATCAAGCTGTCGCGCAGCGCCAGGCACTGGCTGGCCCAGGCCTCCAGACTCCCCTTACCTTTAAAAGGTTGTAAAAGGCCTTTTAGGTAGCCTGCGTGTTCCAGTCGCTGGAAGTCCGCCTGTTCCAGCGCCGAAGCGCGTCGGCTGGACAGGAATGGTGGGTGCCGTCATTCCGTCGCATCCTCGTCGCGCGCGCGGCGCCGGCTGCGCCATCGATAGAGGTGGAAGTCGGGCCCGCCGCGGTTGGCGCGGCCGAGGATTCGGAGCAACCGTGCCGGCGCGCGACGGATGGCGCAAAGCGCGAGCGGCGCGTGCCTTCGAGCACGTCCTGCGGCAGCTCGCCGAACTTCTCCACCGCCGCACGCGCCGCCTCGTTCTTCGCCGCGAAGTCATCGCGCGTCGTGCTGGAGTAGCGATACTGCTGGGCTAGCGAAAACAGGCTGCGCAGTGCGTGCGCGCCATCGTTGAGCCAGCGCTCCAGCGTGCTGCGGTCGTCACCTGCGGCGTATCCTTGGTCATGCCGCGTCCACTCCCATCATTCCTAAGGCGTCTGTTTCGACAACCCGTTCCCGAAGAAGGACGGCGACTACGAGGACCGCGGCGGCTTCTGGGCGCCGGTAGAGCTGTGGCACCGCAATGCCGAGCACGGGAAGACCTTGTACCAGAATGGCATGCGGGTGCTGGTCGAGGGTCATACGGTGCGCGACGAATGGGAGGCTGCCAACGAGAACGAGCGCGTCAAGTTCAAGGTCGAGGCTCGGCGCGTGGGCATCCTGTGGTACCGCGTTGAAGCTGTGACGCTGAACGCCAAGCCTACCGGCGGGCAGTCGTCGCTTTTCTCGACAACCGCCGAGGGCGGCTGTAGCAATCATCAGACGCCCACCATGCGCCAATAGTGCTATCCCCAGGGGATAGTTCCAACAGTGGTGCTATCCCCTGGGGATAATAGTTCCATCAGTGGTGCTATCCTCCAGGGGATAGTTCCACTGCGATCCACCGGGTTCAATCAGCCCTCCCGACGCGAAACACCCGCCCCGTAGCCTGAAGCGATCTACGTATACCGCTGCGGCAACCGTTCCCCCGTCGATCACAAATCGGTGTCCATGCCGTCCGGCTTCCTTGCTGCCGGTCTCATCCGGCGCAGCCATGCTTTCGTCCATCTGATGAACCGCACATTTCCGAGGAGGCTTCATGCGCGTATTCCTGCGCGAGAAGCCGTCGCAAGGCAGGGACATCGCCCATGTGCTGGGCGCCAGCCAACGCGGGGCCGGCTGTTACAGCGGTGCGGGAATCGTCATGACCTGGCGCATCGGTCATCTGGTCGAGACGGTTCCGCCCGAAAGCTACGGCGAGCAGTGCAAGCGCTGGGCCATCGAGCAGTTGCCCATCATTTCCGAACGCTGGCGTGTCGAGCCCAAGGCGGCGACCGCGGCGGGATCGGACCTTGGTAGCCACACAGGTCGAGGCTCTCGCGGGCGATTCATTCTTTGTCGAGAACAAGCCCGGGGCCAGCGGTACGATCGGCACTATGCAAGTCGCGCGAGCTGATTAGCCAGTGCTCTCGGTCAGCTTTTGCGCGACCTGTCTTGCAACGAAGTCGGTAGTACCGCCAGCCGAACAAGGCACGACGATGCGCACGGTCTTGGTGGGCCACGTGTCCGCATGGCGGGGAAGGCTCGCACAAACCAGCACACCAGTGGTGATCAGTCGGGATACTGTCTCTCCTTGGTGGTGACTCGTCCGTGTACAGGCGCTTGCGAGGCGGTCACGGGACGAGGAATCGCCTGGCGGGTCGATGGTATCGATGGCGCTACTGCCCGCGTCTTTTCAATTCATGCCGATGTTGTCGTTTCGCTCATCGCGAGACGTAATCGTGGTTAGCGCGGCGGCGCCTCCGGCACATCGCGCTGCGGCGTGCCGTTATAGGTCCACAGGAACTGGCGCGGGATTGGCCCCTTGTTGCGGCCGCCCTGGTTGGTCTGCTCCCACGCATGCGCCAGGATGCCGACCGAGCGCGACAAGCAGAAAAGGCCCCGCGCCAGCGGTGCGGGGAAACCGAGTTCGGCATAGATGACGGCGGTGGCGCCGTCGATATTCATCGGGATCGGCTTGCTGCGGCCCGCGGCCAGCGTTTGTTCGATGGCCCGCGCGATCGCCACGTAGCGCCCCTTGACCACGCCGTTGGCCGCAGCCTGGTCCACCAGCGCCAGCAGGCGCGGCGCGCGAGGATCGACGGGGTGAAATCGGTGGCCGAAGCCCGAGACGAACTTGCCATGATGGTCGCGATAGTGCTGCAACGCCGCGGCGACCGCGTCTTCCATCGTGTTGCCGGCATCGACGCGGGCAGCGACGTCTTCGTACAGCGCCACCGCCTGCTCGCCGGCGCCGCCATGCACATCGCCCAGCACGTTGACGGCGGAGGCCATGGCATTGTTCAGCCCCACGCCACAGGTCGCGGCCATGCGTGCGATGGCGATGCTGGGCGCCTGCGGGCCGTGGTCCACCGCGGCCATCAGCGCCGCGTCGAGTAGTTCGCCCTGGCCCGGGCCGGGCAGCTCGCCGCGCAGCATCAGCCAGATCATCTGCACGAACGAGACGCGGCCGATCAGTTGCTCGATGGGATAGCCGCGGTAGCGGATCTCGCCCGGGCGCATGTCGATGATTTCGGTGCGCCACCAGTCCTGCGACAGGCGCTGGGCGGGGTCCATGGTGTTGTCGCCGGCGTTGGGGTCCTGGCCGATGCCGCTCATGTTGCTGCTCATATCGCGCGCTCCTCGCTGAGTTGGTTTATGTCCGCGTCGCTGTAGCCCAGGTTGCCCAGGATCTCGCGCGTATGCTGGCCGAGTTCGGGCGGCGGCGTGTCGACTGCCGGCGCCTCGCGGTTGAGCTTGAAGCCGGTACGCACAACCCGGATGTCGCGGCCGACGCCGGGCGCATTGGCAAATTCGCCGATCATGCCGCGGTCGCGCACCTGCGGATGCGCCAGCGTGTCGGGCACGCCCAGGACCGGCCCTGCCGGCACGCCGGCGTCGTTCAGCAGCGGCCACCAGTCCGTGGCCGGCTTCTTGGCCAGTTCCGCTTCCAGTGCCGCGGTCAGCGCAGCGCGGTTGGCCAGCCGCGCCTGGCGCTGGGCAAAGCGTTCGTCGGTGGCCAGCTCGGGCTTGCCCACCACGCGGCACACGGCCTCGAACTGCTCCTGCTTGTTGGCGGCGATATTGAGCAGGCCGTCGCCGGTGCGGAAGGTGCCCGACGGGCTGGCGGTCATGTTCTCGTTGCCCATCGGCACCGGGTCCTTGCCCGCGATCAGGTGGTTGGACACGACCCAGCCCATGGTGGCAAGCGTGGCCTCCAGCATCGACACGTCGATGAAATAGCCCTCGGTGCGCTGGTGGTCCGCCAGCGACGCCGCCACCGCAAAGGCCGCGGTCAGGCCGCCGATGGTATCCGACACCGGATAGCCGACACGGTACGGCGCGGTCTGCGGATCGCCGGTGATGCTCATCACGCCCGACATGCCCTGGATGATCTGGTCATAGGCCGGCAGCTCCGCCAGCGGACCGTCCTGGCCGAAGCCCGAGATCGCGCAGTAGATCAGGCGCGGGTTGTCCTGCTTCAGCGTTTCGTAGCCCAGGCCCAGCCGGTCCATCACGCCGGGCCGGAAGTTTTCGACCAGGACGTCGGCGCTGCGCACCAGCTTGCGGAACACTTCCTTGCCGCGCGCATGCTTGAGGTTGATGGTGATCGACTGCTTGCCAGGGTTCTGGGCCAGGAACGACACCCCCATCAGGCGCTGGTTCAGCTCGGCATCGGCGCCGAGCTGGCGCGCGAGGTCCCCGGTGCCGGGAGTTTCCACCTTGATGACCTCGGCGCCCATATGGGCGAGCTGATGGCAGCAGAAGGGCCCGGCCAGCACGTTGGTGAGGTCGAGCACGCGGATATTGCGCAAGGGCTTTTGCATGACTGGCTTCCGATGGCGTGGCGCCACGACGGTACGGCCGCCGTAGCGCGACGGGATAGTTTATTCGACGCGCGCGCCGGACTGGCGCACGATTTCGCCCCAGCGCGTGTTCTCGCTCTGGATAAAGGCACCAAGGTCCCTGGCCGAGCCGCCACGCGGCTCGCTGCCTTCTTCACGCAGCTTGCTGATGGTGTCCGGCTGCGCCAGCGCCTTGTTGACCTCGGCATTCAGGCGCGCCACCATCTCCGGCGGCGTGCCGGCCGGCGCCACCAGTGCCTTCCAGTCTTCCGCCTGGAAGCCGGCGTAGCCCGACTCTGCAATGGTAGGCACCGCCGACAGCAACGGCATGCGCTTGGCCGAGGTCACCGCCAGCGCGCGGACCTTGCCTGCCTTGATCATGGGCATGGCGATCGGCGGCGTGGCGAAATAGAAATCGGTCTGCCCGCCCAGCAGGTCGGTCAGCGCCGGCGAGGCACCCTTGTACGGCACATGCAGCATCTTGATACCGGCGCGACGCGCGAACATCTCGCCGGTCAGGTGCCCGACCGTGCCGGTGCCGGCGGACGCCATCGACAGTTGCTTAGCCTTGGCCGAGGCCACCAGCTCGGCAACGTTCTTGTAGGGCGCGTCGTTGCGCACGATCAGCACCACCGGCTGTGCTGCCACCAGCGCCACCGGCGTGAAATCCTTCTGCGCGTTGTAGGGCATCTTTGGATACAGCGTGGGATTGATCGCGAGGTTGGCGGTCTGCCCCATGCCCAGCGTGTAGCCGTCGGCCTTTGCCTTGGCCACGCTATCGAGCCCAATATTGCCGCCCGCGCCGGCGCGGTTCTCCACCACCACGTTCCACTTGGTGGCCATGCCGATCTTGTTGAACACGAGCCGCGACAGCACGTCGGTGCCGCCAGCGGGCGGGAATGGCACGATCAGACGGACCGGTTGCGAGGGATAGGCATCGGCCGCCATTGCGCCTGTGGCGCCAACGGCGAGCAGCGCCGACAAGGCGCAGCCGAGCAGCGCGCGAGCAAAGGTATGCCCAGGCTCCGTGGCGATCCGGTGATTAGTGAAATCGTGGTTCATGTCGTCTCCTGTTCAGACGGCAACATTTGTCCGTCCAACGAGCGTGTTGCTCTGGTTAAGAAATGCGGGAAGGGGCGTGCTGCGCCGTTGGTCGGCAGGCAGCCAGTCCGTCCGTCTACGAGCTCGACGCGACGAACCTGGCCAGCGTTTATTGCCCTCCTTGTTCTTTCTGATAGAACTATGTTCTATGGAAAAGAACTTTAGTGCTGCGATTGTGCGAGGAGTAGGAGGGTATACCCTCAGGCTTTCGTCTTTTCTGGCCTTATGTTCTACTAGACAGAACTACCTGGAGATCCAATCCATGGACGAGAAGCAAACATCCGCGTCGAGTGACGTTACCGACACCGCTGCATCCGAGAGCTCCAGCGGCGTGGCGGTGCTGGACCGCGCCTTTGCCATCCTTGGCGCGTTCGGTCCGACCGATGAGCGCCTGACCCTGACGGAGCTGTCGCGTCGCACGAATCTGTACAAGAGCACTGTGTTACGTCTGCTGGCTGCCCTGGAGCACGGCGGCTTTATTCGCAAGCTGGAGGACGGGCAGTATGCGATCGGCCCGCAGCCACTGCGGCTGGCGGCCATTTATCAGCGCTCGTTCCGTGTCGGTCCCGTCATCGAGCACCTGCTGGAGCAACTCAGCCGCGAACTCGGCGAGACGGCATCGTTCTACGTCCGGCAAGGGGATCGGCGACTCGTGCTGTATCGCGTCGAGCCGGCGCGCGCCGTGCGCGTGTCGATCGGTGTCGGCGATGAATTCCCCATCGATCACGGCGCCTCGGGCAAGGTGCTGCTCGCCTTCAGCGAGCCCAACGATCAGCGCTGGCGCGAGGTGCGCGAGAGCCTTTGGGCCGTGTCATATGGCGAGCGGGATGCCGAAACCGCTGCTGCCTCAGCGCCTGTATTCGGTGCCATGGGAGAACTGGTAGGAGCCCTGACATTGTCCGGGCCGAGGCAGAGACTAAGCGCTGCGCCGACCATGTTCGCTGCAGTGGCAACGCTGCTGAAGGTCGCCGGGCAGGCAACTGAGATTCTCGGCGGCAACCGAGCCCGTTTCGATGCCGGTATTTCGAAGCTGCATATGGAGCAGATCATTAGCAGCGGTGCCATGAGCGCTCAGGAAGCGATGTAGCCAGCGCGTTTTCTTCTGCAGTCAGCATGCACGCCGCGCCGGCGCGCCTGTGCTTCGCGCGTTGACTCGGAATTGAGAACGTCCTAGTCTAAGTAGGCTCGAAGTGCACATCGGAAGCCCGTTTCGGCGAGGTGATATCGCGGCGATCTTGCGACGTGTGATCCGGCAGAACCAGGAGGGCTCACCATGAACATGCGGCCAGATCCGACGTTTCACGCCTCGCCGGAACTTGCGATGAGCGCGCCAGCGGAATCATTTGCTTATACGCTGCTGCTCAGCCCCGACGCCTCCAAGCCAGACGCCCTCGCGGTGATCGATGTCAAACCCGGCTCGCCCACCTACAGCACGGTGGTGCACACCGTGCCGATGGCGAACACGGGCGACGAATTGCATCACTTCGGTTGGAATGCATGCTCGTCGGCGCTGTCGCCGCTGACCGGCCACGCTTTCCTCGAACGGCGCTACCTGGTCATCCCGGGCATGCGCTCGTCCCGCCTGTACATCGTGGACACCAAGCCGCACCCGACGCAGGCGCGCATCCACAAGATCATCGAGCCCGACGAAGTCTTCCGCAAGACCGGCTACTCCAGGCCCCATACCATCCATTGCGGACCTGAAGGCATCTACGTCAGCACGCTTGGCGGTGGCGGCAAGGATGGTACAGACGGCCCTCCCGGCATCTTCATCATGGACTGCGAGACCTTCGACGTCCTGGGCCGCTGGGAGATCGACCGCGGCGAGCAGGAGAAGCACTACGACTTCTGGTGGAACCTGCCGCGCGACTACATGGTGTCCAGCGAATGGGCCCTGCCGCCGCAATTCGAGAACGGCATCGTGGCCGAGGACCTGCTCTCCAATAAGTACGGGCACAAGCTGCATTTCTGGGACCTGCGCGCGCGCCGCAACGTGCAGACGATCGACCTGGGCGCCAATCACCAGATGGCTTTGGAAGTGAGGCCCGCGCACGACCCGATCCGAGAATACGGCTTCGTTGGCGTGGTGGTCGACACCACCAACCTGGAAGGCTCGATCTGGACCTGGTGGCGCGAAGGCGGCAAGTTCCACGTCGAGAAGACGGCGACCATTCCGCCTGAACCTGCCGCAGCCGATCTGCTGCCGCCGCTGCTGCAGGGCTTTGGTGCCGTGCCGCCGCTGGTGACCGACATCGATCTGTCCCTCGACGACAAGTTCCTCTATGTCTCCTGCTGGGGCACGGGCGAGATGCGCCAATACGACGTGACGGACCCGCGCAAGCCGAAGCTCTCCGGAGCGGTCCATATCGGCGGCATTGCGCGGCGCACACCGCATCCGAATGGCAAGCCCTTCACGGGCGGTCCGCAGATGGTCGAGATCAGCCGCGACGGCAAGCGCGTCTATTGGACCAACTCGCTCTACTCGACCTGGGACAACCAGTTCTACCCCGACGGCGTTCCCGGGACGCAGGTGATGGCGCATGCCGATCCCAACGGCGGCCTGACGCTGGCAGATGACTACTGGGTCGACTTCCCGGAAGGCTACCGGGCCCACCAGATCCGGCTGGAAGGCGGAGACTGCTCGACCGATTCGTTCTGCTATCCGTCGGTCAGGCCTTGATCGGCAACTCCTGGGAGCAGCTCGGCCTCTGGTCGGCGGTCCTGGCAAGCGGCCTCTATCACGGGCTCAACCCGGCGATGGGCTGGCCGCTGGCGGTGTCGAACGGGTTGCTGGCGCAAAGCCAGCGCGCGCTGCTCGCGGCGCTGGGGTATCTCGCCTTCGGGCACGCGCTGGCGGTGTTTGCGGTGACGCTGCCCTTCGGCATGCTTGCCGCGCTGCTCGCCTGGCAAGCGCAGATCCGGATCGGTGCGGCTGTGCTCGTCATGGGCTTCGGCGTCGCGCTGCTGATCTGGCAGCGCCATCCACGGGCGCTGGTACGGATCGCGCCATCGCGGCTCGCGCTATGGTCGTTTGCCGTGGCGATTGCGCACGGCGCCGGACTAATGCTGGTGCCGATCTATCTCGGACTTTGCCGTACCGATACCGACCCGGGGCATCAGGCGGCCTCCGCGCTGGCCGGCGCCAACCTGGGCATGGCGCTGGTGGTCGCCGTCGTGCATACCCTGGCCATGATCGCGGTGGGCGGTGCCATGGCATGGCTGGTCTACCGCTACCTGGGACTGAAGTTTGTGTCGCGGAGCTGGTTCAATCTGGATAAGGTCTGGGCCTGCAGCCTTATCCTGGTTGGGGCGCTGGCATTGGTTCTTGCAACCTGAGGTCGCGCCCGGACAACGCCGTACGGATCGACGGCGCTAGCCGGGCGAGCGGGCTGGCCGACCTCAATCCGCCGTGATCTTGCCCACCTCGATGACCTTCTTCCAGCGCGCGTACTCCGACGCCTGGAATGCCGTGAACTGCTCCGGCGTATTGGCGACGATCTCGAAGCCCACGTCGAGCAGCTTGGGCTTGACCGCCGGGTCGTTGAGCGCCGCGACGACGGCGGCATGCAGCTTGGCCTTGATCTCCGGCGGCAACCCCTTCGGCGCGGCAACGGCCTGCCATGAGTAGACCGTCACGCCTTTGACGCCGGACTCCTCCATGGTCGGCACATCGGGCAGGATCGGCGAGCGCTTGTTGCTGGTGATGGCGAGGGCGCGCAGCTTGCCGGCCCTGATATGCGGCACGGCGGTGTTGATGTTCATGAAGGTGGCATCGACCTGGCCACCGAGCAGGTCATTCATCGCCGGCGCGCCGCCCTTGTAGGGAACATGGATGCCGGTGGTGCCGGTCTGCTGCCAGAACAGCTCCGCGGTAAGGTGGTCGCTGGTGCCATTGCCGGCCGAGGCGAACGTCATCTTGTTGGGATTGGCCTTCTCGAAAGCGATAACATCCTGCAGGCTCTTGTGCGGCGAATTGACGGGAACCGCCAGCACGTTGGGCGCCTGCACCGCGACGCTGATGTAGTCGAAGTCCTTCAGCGGATCGTAGCCGGGATTCTTCACCAGGTGCGGGCCGATCACGAACGGCCCCAATGACGACACGAACACGGTGTAGCCATCGGCCGGCGCGCGCTTGGCCATCGCGGCGCCGATCATGCCGGCTGCGCCCGGCTTGTTATCGACCACGAAGCTGCCGCCAAACTGCTGCTGCAGCTTGGCGCCGAGGATGCGGGCGACATTGTCGGTCGATCCGCCCGCGGGAAAGGGGACGAGCAGTGTCACGGGTTTTTCCGGCCACGCGGCATGCGCGGTCACCATGGCTGCGCCCAGCAGCACGGATGCAATCAGCTTTTTCATCGGTTGTCTCCTGTGTGTTCTCACGACCCGGTGTGCCGGGCTTGCTTACGACTGGTTGCCAAATTCGGCGTGCTCGCGCGTCCAGGCCCTGGCCTGCTCGCTGATCGTGACCCCGAGCCCGGGCGGTGTCGGCACTGTGATGCGGCCATCGCGGATGTCGAGCCGCTCATTGAACAACGGCTCCAGCCAGTCGAAATGCTCGACCCACGGCTCGCGCGGATACGCGGCGGCAAGGTGCACATGCAGCTCCATTGCAAAATGCGGTGCGATCATCAGTCCCGCATGCTCCGCCAGCGCCGCGACCTTGAGAAACGGCGTGATGCCCCCTACCCGCGGCGCATCCGGCATCAGGTAGTCGGCGGCGCGGTGGCGGATCAGGTCCCAGTGTTCGGCGGCGCTGGTCAGCATTTCGCCGGTCGCGATTGGGGTGTCGAAATGCGCCGCGAGCGCGGCATGGCCTTCGTGGTCGTAGGCATCGAGCGGCTCTTCGATCCATACCAGGTTGAACGACTCGAAGGTGCGGCACATCCGCTGCGCCGTCGGGCGGTCCCATTGCTGGTTGGCGTCGACCATGACCGGCACGGCGTCGCCCAGGTGTTCCCGCACGGCGGCCACGCGCTTGATATCGAGCGCGCCGTCCGGCTGCCCCACCTTCAGCTTGATGCCGCCGATGCCGCGCGCGACGGACGCCGCAGAATTGACAAGCAGTTGGTCCAGCGGCGTGTGCAGGAAGCCGCCCGAGGTGTTGTAGCAGCGTACGGAATCGCGATGGGCGCCAAGCAGCTTGGCCAGCGACAGCCCTGCCCGCTTGGCCTTCAAATCCCACAGCGCCACGTCGAAGGCGCCGATGGCCTGCGTCGACAAGCCGCTGCGGCCGACCGACGCGCCCGCCCAGCAGAGCTTGTCCCACAGCCGGGCAATATCGCTCGGGTCTTCGCCGATCAGCGCCGGGGCGATTTCTCTGGCGTGCGCAAACTGCCCGGGCCCGCCGGCGCGCTTGGAATAGCTGAAGCCCAGGCCTTCGTGGCCGTTGGCGGTCTGGATTTCCGCGAACAGGATGGCCACCTCGGTCATCGGCTTCTGCCGGCCCGTCAGTACCTTGGCGTCGCTGATGGGGGTCGCCAGCGGCAGGTAGCAGGAAGAAAGCCGGATCCGGGTGATGGTGTCGGCGGGTCGGTTGGAGAGCGTCATATGTCCGTTCAAGTACGTGAGGGTTCGATGCCAGCCCGTGGGCCCCTAGCCACATATGACAACGTTATCATTTTTGAGCGAGAACGATTGGGTATAATGCGAATGCACTGTCCCCCTAAATGAACAATGACCGGCTTCATCCAGGATCCTTCTGCCCGCATGGAACCGTTGCCGCGCGGAATAGAACGATGCTAACGTTGTCATTTACCACGGTCAACCGCTGACTGCGTGACCTGGCATAGCGATTTTCCCTAAGTCTGAACTGGCATGAGCGACTCCAACGCCCCAAAGTCCGTGACGCTGCATGACGTGGCGCGTGAGGCCGGGGTCTCCCTGATCACCGCGTCGCGGGCCCTGAGCAATCCGGGCGTCGTGTCCGAGAAGACCATTGCGCGCGTGCAGCGGGCAGTCGAGGCGACCGGCTACATCCCCAACCTGCTGGCCGGCGGCCTGAAGTCGCGCCGCAGCCTGACGGTGGCCGCGCTGGTGCCGAACATCGCGGTGGCGCAGTTCCTGCCGACCATCAAGGCGCTGACCGACGCGCTGGACGCGGCCGGCTACCAGCTGATCCTGGGCCAGACCGGCTATGACCATGCGCGTGAAGAGGCGCTGCTCGGCACCATGATCAGCCGCCGCCCTGACGGCATCATCGTCACCGGTTTGATCCACTCGCAGGTGTCCCGCGACCGGTTGCGGCGCGCCGGCATCCCCGTCGTCGAAACCTGGGATCTGACCGACCGGCCCGTCGACATGGCCGTGGGGTTCTCCCATCTCAAGGTCGGCAGCGCAATTGCCGGCTTTTTCCTTGGCAAGGGATGGCGCAGGCTGGGTATCGCGACCGGCGACGACCAGCGCGCTGCCGTGCGCCGCGAAGGCTTCCTGTCGACGGTCGGGCATGACGTGCGGACCGCCGTGGTGCCGGCGCCGAGCAGCCTGGCGCTGGGCCGGCAGGCATTGTCCGAACTGCTGGCCAGGGATCCCGGCATCGAAGCGATCTATTGCAGTTCCGACCAGCTCGCGCAAGGCGTCATCGTGGAAGCCCTGGCACGCGGCCTGCGCATTCCGCAGGACCTCGCCGTGTGCGGATTTGGCGATGCCGACTTCGCGGCGCACATGGAGCCGTCGCTGACTACCGTGCAGGTCGATGGGGCACACATCGGCAAGCTGGCGGCGCGCATGTTGCTGGACCGGTGTCGGGGAGAAGCGGTTGCCGAGCCGGTCGTCGATGTCGGATTCCGGATCGTCGAACGAGGGTCAACGTAGGGCCTTTGCTTTACTTGAGGCCCTGGCGCGCGATATGCCGGTCCTGGCGGATAATGCGGCACCAACAAGACCAACACCTCCCATGCACGCCAGAATCCACGGCGCCAGGCTTATCGACTGGACCACCCTGTTCCTGCTGACCTTCCCGCCGCTGAGCTGGGCCGGGAATGCCATCGTCGGCCGCCTCGCCGCCGGCACGGTGCCACCCATTACCCTGAACTTCGTGCGCTGGCTGCTGGCCGGGCTGGTGCTGGCGCCCTATGCCTGGCGTGGCGTGATCGAGCACCGCGCGACGCTGCGCCGGCATGTCGGCGTGATCTTCGCCATGGGCATGCTGTCGATCGCCAGCTATAACGCCTTGCAGTACCTGGCGCTGACCACCTCGACGCCGATCAATGTGACGCTGATCGGGGCCTCCACCCCACTGTTCCTGCTAGTGATCGGTGCCACCTGCTTTGGCGAACGGGTGAAGCCATGGCATGTCGCCGGCGCGCTGTTGTGCCTGGTGGGTGTGTGTTTTGTATTGGTGCGCGGCGAGCTTGGCCGGCTGGCCCAGCTCGATTTCGTTGCCGGCGACCTGTTCATGCTGGCGGCGACCATCGCCTGGAGCGCCTATACGTGGCTGCTGCGCAAGCAGCGTCCCGACTTGCCGCTGCCCGTGCTGCTGTTCGCGCAGATCGTCGCCGGACTGGTGGCGAGCGCGCCAGTGACGGCGTGGGAACTGATGACGCTGGACCAGCCGCTGCAATGGAGCGGCAAGGTCGCAGCCATCCTGCTCTATGTGGCGACCATCCCCTCCCTGCTCGCCTACTTTGCCTGGGACCGCGCCATCGCCCGCGCAGGCGCGCAGCTACCGGTGTTCTTCATCACGCTGACGCCGGTGTTCGCGGCGCTGCTGTCCACGCTGCTGCTGGGCGACTGGCCGCGCTGGTACCACGCGGCGGGGCTGGCCGCGATCGCGGCGGGGATCTGGCTGGCGCAGCGACGCTGATTGCTCAAGCCGCTATTTCAGGTACTTCATCGTGGCGACACCGGTGGCGACGAGCAATTCATCGTCCAGCCAGACCTCCGCGCGCGAAAAGAAAATGGAACGGCCGCGCCGGTCGACGAAGCCTTTCGCAGTCAGCAGGCGACCCGTGCCGTTGCTCAGAAAGTTCGATGTCAGCGACAGCGTGACGGCATGGAGAGGCGTGTCGCCCGGCGGTGAATAAAGGCCTGAGTAGCCGGTGGCAGCATCGAGCAACGTGCAGAGGGTGCCGCCGTGGATCACCCGGCTGCGGTTGAACATTCCCGGCCCGACCGGGAGTTCAAGCTCTACGTAATCGCGGCGCCACTGGGTGATCCGGACACCGATGCTCTCCAACGCCGGATTATCCAGACAGAATTCGCCCTCCCCCACTGGATCGGTCACATCCGTGGAGCGCGCTGCCTCCGTTTTCATTTTGCTCATGAGTCGCTTTGATACCGGTACCGTCATCGTGTTGCTTGGCGAGACCGGAAACTCTCAAGCGATGGCCAGAACGTAATTTCCGCGCGATTTGGGGGTGTTCGTAAATCTCTATTTCGCGAATGACCCCTTTTGCTTGCGTGAATACCCGCCCTCCGACAACGGGAGCGTGGGCTTCTGATTCCCGATTGTGGTAGCGTGGCGCCTTCTCACCTTCCGCTTTCCATGACCGCCTTCGACGCCGACGCACTAAAGCGGCTGGTCACCGTCACCATGCCTTACGGGAAACACAAGGGCACGGTGATCGCCGACCTGCCTGGAAATTATCTGAACTGGTTTGCCCGCGAAGGCTTTCCGCCTGGGGAAATCGGCGGCCTGCTGGCGCTGATGCACGAGCTCGACCACAACGGGCTGTCCCATCTGCTCAAGCCGTTGCGCGGCCGAACCTAGTGCCGGGCGTGGCGGCCGGTGGCCCCTACACAACCTGCCTCGTTGCCGTCCGCCGCGCTGCCGCCTCTGCCGCCTTCTCCCCGGCATGCTTGCTGCGCCTGGTAGCGCGCAGCACCAGCAACACCACCGGCACGATCAGCAAGCCCTTGATCAGCTCCGGGTCCATCGGGATATGCACCGCATGCAGCGCCTTGAGCCCGGTCCCCGCCAGCGACAGCACATAGTAGGAAATGGCGGCGACCGACAGCCCTTCAACCGCGTGCTGCAAGCGCAACTGGCTGCGCGCGGTCTGGTCCATGCCCTCGAGCAGGCGCGTGGTGTCCTGCTCCTGCGCCAGGTTGACGCGCGTGCGTAGCAGGTCGAGCGCGCGCGCCACGCGGCCGGCAAACTGTTCGTGCCGCGCCCAGACCGACCGGCACGTCTCCATTGCCGGGGCGAAGCGGCGCTCCATGAATTCGGCGATGGTCGGGATGCCTTCAATCCGCTCCTCGCGTAGTTCCTGGATGCGCGCCAGCACCAGCTTCTCGTAGGCACGCGACGCGCTGAAGCGGTTGCCGGATTCGGCCAGCGCCTCAATGCGCACCGCCAGGTGCGTCAGCCGCTCCAATAGCTCGGCATCGTGGCGCCCGCCCTGGCTCGTGTCCATGCTGCGCATCAGCGGCGCCAGCGAGCGCTGCAGGTTGTCCACGCTGCGGCCCAGCTCACGCGCCACCGGCAAGGCCAGCAGCGCCATCATCCGGTAGGTCTCGATCTCGTACAGCCGCTGCAGCAGCCGTCCGCCCTGCACTTCGCGGAAGCCGTTGTCGATCACCAGGAAGCGCGAAAAGCCATCCGGCGGGATGGTCCAGTCGCAGAACACCTGCCCGCCGCCCAGCACATGGCTGCCTGCCAGGATGGGACCGTCGATCCATTGCCGCACGTTGTCGCGCGCATAAGCCGCACCCTCGCCTGAAACGAGTTCCATGCGCAGTGCGACCAGGCGCTTGCCGGCGAAGTTGTCGAACCAGTCAGCCGGGATATGTGACGTGGCGAGGTCGGAGAAGTAGTCGGTGTCGCCGCGCCGGGCCACGAAGGTAAAGGTGGAGAACTCGGTGTGCCGCTCCCACTTCAGTTGCTTGTCATCGCCCCATTGCGCTGAATAGTGCGTCACGCCATCGGCCGGTTCTTCCAGCCCGGTCAGCCGGCACAAGGAGGTCAGCAAGGCGTGGTGGACCGCGGTATCGCCGTCGGCATAGATGGCAAAGTGCGCGAGCGAAGCGGAGCCGCCGATGCGCAGGAAGGGTCGGGCATGCAATTCACGCGCAAGGCTGTCGCGCAACGGGTGGTCCATGATCGGCTGTGCCATAAGGTTTCAAACGTTTCCGAACAGTATGCCGACCGCCGACCGTTAAGAAAAACGCGTAATATTGATCTGTTGCTTCAGTTTTCCTGATACCAATGAAAGCGCTTGACTTGGATGTGCTGACGATGATGGTGGCGGTGGCCGATACGGGCAGCATTTCCCGTGCGGCGGAGCTCGTCCACCGCTCGCAGTCAGCGGTCAGCATGCAGATCAAGGCGCTCGAGCAGGCACTGGGCAAGCCCTTGTTCGTGCGCAAGCCAAGGAACGTGCTGCTGACGCCGGAAGGCGAAGTGCTGCTGGGCTTTGCGCGCCGCATGCTGGCCTTGCGCGACGAGGCCTGGGCGGCCGTGGTCCGTCCCGACGTGACCGGGCGCGTGGTGCTCGGCATGCCGGACGACTATGCCTCGTCGCTGCTGCCCGCGATCCTGAAGAAGTTCTCCGCGACCTACCCCAAGGTCGAGATCCAGGTCATCGGGCAGCCGAGCGTGGCGCTGGCGCCCATGGTCAAGGACGGCACGGTCGACCTGGTCTGCGCAACGCGGGTCAAAGGCTTGTCCGGCGAGTTTATCCGGCTGGAGCCGATGGTGTGGGCCGCCTCGCCGGCTGCGCATGAGATCTGGAACGAGCGGCCGCTACCCATCGCCGTATTCCAGTCGGGCAGCGTCGCCCGCGACATTGCGATCCGCAGCCTGGAGCAAGCCAGGATCGCCTATCGCATGTCCTATGAGAGCCCCAGCCTGCTCGGCCTGCTCAGCATGGTCGAAGCGGGACTGGCGGTGGCGCCGCTGGCGCGCTGCGCCGTCCCGGCGCATTTCACCATCCTTGGCCAGGCCCAGGGGCTGCCCGAGCTGGCCTCGCTGGAGCTGGTGCTGGCGCGCAGCGCAAAGTCGAAGCGACCGCCCTGCGATTTTCTGGCCGAGCAAATCCTGTCTGAGCTGCAGCGCTAGCTAGCCACCCCGCCTGCGCGCGCAACCGGAACTCAGGTCACCGGCGCCGGGTTGAACAGCACCAGCGCATTCTTGATCTTCCAGTGCTCGGCCCATGACTTCTTGCCGCTGGCCACCGCCAGCAGCGTGTGGAACAGCTCCCAGCCCACCTCTTCGATAGTGGCTTCGCCGGTCGCGATGCGGCCCGCGTTGACATCCATCAGGTCGTGCCAGCGCCGCGCCAGGTCGTTGCGGGTCGACACCTTGATCACCGGCACCTCGGCCAGCCCATACGGCGTGCCGCGCCCGGTGGTGAACACGTGCAGGTTCATGCCGGCGGCGAGCTGCAGCGTGCCGCAGACAAAGTCGCCCGCAGGCGTGGCCGCATAGATCAGCCCCTTCTGCGTGACCTTCTCGCCCGGGCCGCTGACGCCGTGGATCGGGCCGGTGCCGGACTTGACGATCGAGCCCATGGCCTTTTCCACGATATTGGACAGGCCGCCCTTCTTGTTGCCGGGCGTGGTATTGGCGCTGCGGTCGACCTTGCCCTTCTCCAGGTACTGGTCGTACCAGGCCATCTGCTTTATCAGCGCCTCGGCCACTTCGGGCGTGGCCGCGCGTGCGGTGAGCTGGTCGATGCCGTCGCGCACCTCGGTCACTTCCGAGAACATCACCGTGCCCCCGGCGCGCACCAGCAGGTCGGTGGCAAAGCCCACCGCCGGGTTGGCCGTGACGCCGGAGAAGGCATCGCTGCCGCCGCACTGCACGCCGACCACCAGGTCGGAGGCAGGGCAGGTCTCGCGCCGGCGTGCATTGAGGCGCTCCAGGTGCTTTTCCGCGGTGGCCATGATCGAATCGATCATCGAGGCAAAGCCCACGTGCTGCTCGTCCTGCAGGCAGACCACGTCGGGCTCGCCTTCCTTCTGGATCGGGATGGTGCCGGCGCCGATCAGGCGCGTGGGCTGCAGCTTCTCGCAGCCCAGGCTGACGATCATCACCTCGCCGCCGAAGTTGGGGTTCAGCGCGATATTGCGGATGGTGCGGATCGGGATGCCGGCATCGGGCGCGTCGATCGCCACGCCGCAGCCGTAGGTGTGCTCCAGGCCCACCACGTCGTCGACGTTGGGGTACTTGGGCAGCAGCTCTTCCTTGATGCGGCGCACCGCGAACTCGACCACGCCCTCGACGCACTGCACGGTGGTGGTGATGCCGAGGATATTGCGCGTGCCGACCGAGCCGTCCGCGTTGCGGTAGCCCTCGAAGGTATAGCCTTCCAGCGGCGGCAGCGGCGTCACGCGCGTGCCGACCGGCAAGTCGTGCAGCTCGGGCGCGGCCGGCATGCGGATAACGCGCTCGTTGATCCAGCTGCCGCGCGGCAGGTCGTTGAGCGCATAGCCGATCACCACGTTGTAGCGGATCACCGCGTCGCCTTCGCGCAGGTCGGCCAGCGCGACCTTGTGGCCCTGCGGGACGGCCTCGACCAATGTCAGGCCGCACGGGAATGTGGTGCCGGCCGGCAGGCCGCCGTCATTGGCCACGATGGCGACGTTGTCGTCGGGGTGCATCGTGATGTACAGCGGACGCACCGCTTGCGGGGAATTGGCTTCACTCATCTTTGTTGCTCCAAAGCTTGCGGGGCCGCGCCGTGCGCAGCCCCCGCGATGCTCATGCCGGCTGCAGTTCCACCCGGCGAATATCCTTCACGATGACCAGGTAACAGAATACGGTCACCAGCGCATTCACGCCCACGAATACCAGCGCGCCGTTGAACGAGCCCGTTGCGCTGAGGATGTACCCGATCACCAGCGGCGTCACGATCCCGGCGATATTGCCGAACATGTTGAAGATACTGCCCGCCAGGCCGATCACTTCCTTGGGCGCGGTATCGGCGATCACCGCCCAGCCCAGCGCACCCAAGCCCTTGCCGAAGAACGCCAGCGCCATCAGGCCGACCACCACCCATTCATTGTCGACGTAGTTGCAGGCGATCATGCTGATCGACAGCAGCATGCCCAGCACGATCGGGATCTTGCGCGCCAGCGTCAGCGAATAGCCGCGCCGCAGCAGGCTGTCGGAGAAGCGCCCGCCCAACACGCCGCCGAGGAAGCCGCAGATGGCCGGCAGCGAGACCACAAAGCCCGCCTTCAGGATCGACATGTGCCGCTCCTGCACCAGGTAGACCGGGAACCACGTCAGGAAGAAATACGTGAGCACGTTGATGCAGTACTGGCCCAGGTAGACGCCTACCAGCATGCGGCTGCGCAGCAGCTGGCGCACCTGCGACCACTGGATGCCGCCGCCCTTGCGTCCGGCGCGCGCTTCCTCGCCTTCGCCCATATGGATCAGGCCGCCGCCCTGCTCGATGTAGTCCAGCTCGGCACGGCTCACGCCGCGGTGCCGGGCGGGGCTTTGTACGACCTTGAGCCACACCAGCGCCAGCAGCATGCCGAGCGCGCCCATCCAGGTGTACACGTGGTGCCACCCCATCGCGTGGGTGACCCAGGCCATCAGCGGCGTGAACGCCACCGCGGCGAAGTATTGCGCCGAATTGAAGATCGCCGACGCGGTGCCGCGCTCGTGGGTCGGGAACCAGCTGGCCACCACCTTGGCATTGGCCGGGAACGCCGGCGACTCGGCCAGGCCCACGGCAAAGCGCAGCGCGAATAGCGCCACCATCGCGGCGCCGGCCGTGGCGAACATGCCCAGGCTGCCCTGCAGCAGCGTGAACAACGACCACAGGAAGATGCTGCCCGCATAGATGCGGCGCGCGCCGAAGCGGTCGAGCAGCCAGCCGCCCGGCACCTGCGCCAGCACATAGGCCCAGCTGAATGCCGAGAACGCGATGCCCATCTGGATCGCGTCGAAACCGAACTCGGCCTTCATCGCCGGTCCGGTAATGGACAGCGTGGCGCGGTCGGCGTAGTTGATCGTCGTGACGATAAAGATCAGCAGCAGGATTGCGTATCGGGTCTTGCCAGTCTTTGCCGCGGCCGCTTCGCGGGCCGCTGTCGCGGTTACTGCCATGTCATCTCCAGGCCAGGCGATGCCGTGTAGCTCCGCCAGTGTTACGTTGTCTGACGACATTGTAGCGACTCGGGTTGTCGAATGACTCCGGGATTTCCCTAGGTTGGTGCGCATAAGGTTCGGTATCGGTCCTGCCACCGCACCGCCACTCCCTTATCTGACGCCATTCTTCAGGAACGCGCCCCGATCTGCCAATACTAGAAATCTCCCCACGACGCACCTCTTTCTAGTTGTCTGATGACTTACAACAACCTTTCAAGAGATCGACGCGTCGCCCCGCCGTCGCCAGCAGTAAGCGATTTCATCCCACAAAACTTTTCGGCATCGCAGAATGACTACCCTTGTTCCATCGCCTATAACGGCACATACCGGTTTCGACCAACGAAAACCGGACAGGAGACACCCCGCGTGACCACCCCAAGCACCTCGCTGCAGAAGGCCTGCCGCCTGTTGCGCGCGCTGACCGACGTGCGCAACAGCCGCCTGACCGACCTGGCGCTGGCCGCCGGCGTCGACAAGGCGTCGGCACTGCGCCTGCTGGAAACGCTGACGACGGAAGGCCTGGTGCAGCGCGACTCTGCCACCAAGGCTTTCACGCCGGGCCCCGAATGGCTGGCCCTGCATGCCGCCACGCTGCAGCGTACCGACCTGCGGCCGCTGGTGCGCCCGGCGCTGATCCGCCTGGCCAACGCCTTCGAGGACAGCGCGATCCTGTCAGTGCCGAGCGGCTGCGAATCCGTCTGCATCGAACTGCGGCTCGGCACCTTCCCGATCCGCGCCAATTACCTGGAGATCGGCAGCCGCCGGCCGCTGGGCATCGGCGCCGGCAGCCTGGCACTGCTGGCCACCCTGCCCGATGCGGAAGTCGACGCCGTGCTCGACGGCATCGCCCCGGCCATGCGCCGCTACCCCCGCTTCAGCCGTGAGATGCTGCTCGGCCACGTGCAGGCCACGCGCGAGCGCGGCTACGCGGTGTTGCTGGACGTGGTGGTCGAGCGCATGGGCGGCATCGCCATCGCGCTGCCGGGCCCGGACGGCTACCCGCTGGGCGCGATCAGCATCGCCGCCCTAAACGAACGCATTACCGGCCGCGAGGCCGCCATGGCACGCGCGCTGCGGCGCGAGGCCGACGCTATCTGCTCGAACTGGCGCTCCCACGGGGGCGCGATCCCCACCACAGACCGGCCGGCTACCCGGCCACGCACACGACAGGAGGCATGACCGATGCGCTGGAAGCAACGTCCGCAAGGTTCCAACTGGGGTGACTTCGGCCCTGACGACCAGCTTGGCCGCGTCAACCTGATCGGCCCCGAGCAGGTGGTCAAGGGTGCGCGCGAGGTGCAGGCCGGCCTCAGCTTCTGCCTGTCGCTGCCGCTGGACTATCCCGGCGGCAACAAGCTCAACCCGCGCCGCCACCCGCCGGTGCTGCGCCCGACCTTCCGCGACGACATCCCCTACGTCAACTTCCCGCTGGCCAAGGTCGATCCCGCCGCCACCGATGTCATCAGCGACGACCAGGTGCTGCTGTGCCTGCAGTACAGCACGCAATGGGATGCGCTGGCGCACGTGGGCGCGCTGTTCGATGCCGACGGCGATGGCCGGGCCGAGCGCGTCTACTACAACGGCTACCGCGCCAACGAGCATATCGTCGGCCCGGTGGACTATGCCGAGGACGACCACTTTGCCGCCCATCCCTGCGGGCACGACCACAGCGCCGCGCAGGCGCTCGGCATCGAGAACTTCGCGGTCAAGGGCATGCAGGGCCGCGGCGTGCTGGTCGACCTGGCGCATACCTTCGGCACGGATTTCCGCAACGTCGGCTACGACGACCTGATGCGCGCGATGGACGCGGACAAGGCGGCGGTCGAGCCTGGCGACATGCTGCTGCTGCGCACCGGCTTTGCCGAGGTGGTGCTGTCGATGCAGCGCCAGCCCGACGAGGCCGTGCTGCACCACAGCTGCAGTGCGCTCGACGGCCGCGACGACAAGCTGCTGAACTGGATCACCGATGCCGGCATTGCCGCGCTGATCGCCGACAACTACGCGGTCGAGCGCTATCCCGCGCGCCCCGCGCCCGACGGCGACAAGAGCCACCCGCTGCTGCCGCTGCACCACCACTGCCTGTTCAAGCTGGGCCTGCCGCTGGGCGAGCTGTGGTACCTGCGCGAGCTGGCCGACTGGCTGCGCGCCAACGGGCGAACGCGCTTCCAGCTCACCGCCCCGCCGCTGCGCCTGCCCGGCGCGGTGGGTTCGCCGGTGACGCCGGTTGCCACAGTATAGCCAACGACAACAAGCCAGGGGAGACGACATGAACCATTCGATTTGCCGCAGGGCGGCCAGCGCCCTAGCCATCGCCGCCGCGCTTGCCTGCGGCAGCACGCACGCCCAGCAGCCCAAGGCCGCAATCTCCGACGATGTGGTCAAGATCGGCATGCTGCTTGACATGAGCGGCCTGTATGCCGACGTCACCGGCCGCGGCAGCGCCACCGCCGCGCAGATGGCGATCGATGACTTCGGCGGCAAGGTGCTGGGCAAGAAGATCGAACTGGTGGTGGTCGACCACCAGAACAAGGCCGATATCGCCGCCAACAAGGCGCGCGAATGGTTCGAGACCGCCAATGTCGACGCCATCCTCGATGTCGCCGCCTCGGCGCCGGCGCTGGCGGTTCTGGATGTTGCAAAGCAGAAGAACCGCATCGTGGTGTTCTCCGGCCCCGGCACCGAGCGCATCACCAACGACCTGTGCACGCCGGTGTCGGTGCACTACGCCTACGACACCTATGCGCTCGCCAACACCACCGCACGCACCATGGTGCAGCGTGGCGGCAAGACGTGGTTCTTCCTGACGGCGGACTACGCCTTCGGCCATACGCTGCAGGATTCCGCCACCGCCGTGATCAACGAAAACGGCGGCAAGGTGCTGGGCGCCGCGCGCCATCCGATTGGCGCCAGCGACTTTGCCTCGTACCTGCTGCAGGCGCAGGCGAGCAAGGCGCAGGTGGTGGGACTGGCCAACGCCGGCGGCGACACCGTCAACGCCATCAAGGCCGCTTCCGAGTTCGGCCTGACGCGCAACAACACCCAGCGCATGGCCGGCCTGCTGCTCTACATCAACGATATCCACGCGATCGGCCTGAAGACCGCGGCCGGGCTGGTGCTGACCGAAGCCTTCTACTGGGACATGAACGACGCGACCCGCACCTGGTCGCGGCGCTACTTCGACAAGCTGAAGAAGATGCCCAACATGAGCCAGGCCGGCGCCTATTCGTCGGTGATGCACTACCTCAAGTCCGTGCAGGCAGCGGGCACCGACGAGACTGCGGCGGTGATGAAGAAGATGAAGTCGACACCGATCAACGACTTCTTCGCGAAGAACGGCCGCATCCGCGAGGACGGCCGCATGATCCACGACATGTACCTGTTCGAGGTCAAGTCGCCGGCGGAATCCAAATATCCGTGGGACTACTACAAGGTGCTGGCCACCGTGCCCGGCGACCAGGCTTTCATGCCGGCATCGAAGTCGCAGTGCCCGCTGCTCAAGCACTGACATGGCGATCCGGACCTACGTACGCGGCACCGGCAACACGCGCTTCGGCCGCCTCGAAGGCAGTACGCCGCTGACGCTGATGGCGCAGGCCGCCGATGCGGCGCTGGCCGATGCAGGCCTCGCCCGCAGCGAGATTGACGGCGTGCTGTGCGGCTATGCCACCACGCTGCCGCACCTGATGCTGGCCGACCGCTTCTGCGAATACGCCTCGATCACGCCGGCCTATGCGCACGGCGTGGCCGCGGGCGGCGCCACCGGCGGCGTGATGGCGATGCTGGCGCACGAACTGGTGCGTGCCGGCCGCTGCCGCCACGTGCTGGTGGTGGCGGGCGAGAACCGCCTCAGCGGCCAGAGCCGCGACCAGTCGATCCAGACGCTGGCGCAGGTCGGCGAGCCGCATGCCGAGGTGCCCAACGGCGCCTCGGTGCCGGCCTACTATGCACTGCTGGCCTCGCGCTACCTGCATGAGACCGGCATGCATGCCGATGCGCTGTCGGACTTTGCCGTGTTGATGCGCGAGCATGCCGGCACGCATCCCGATGCGCACCTGCGCGAGCCGCTGTCCGCCGCCGAAGCGCGCGCGTCGCGCCCGATCGCCACGCCGCTGCGGCTGTCTGACTGCTGCCCGATCTCTGATGGCGCGGTGGCCCTGGTGGTGTCGGCCGAGCCCGGCGCGGGCACGCCGGTGCGCATTGCCGGCGCCGGACAGGCGCACCGCCACCAGCATCTGAGCGCGATCGATGACGTGATGCAGACCGGCGCTGCTGATGCTGCAGGGCGCGCCTTTGCCGAAGCCGGCGGCGACGCCAGCGGCATCGACTACCTGGCAATCTACGACTCCTTCACCATCACCCTGGTCATGCTGCTGGAAGAACTCGGCCTGGCCGGCCGCGGCGAGGCCCACGCCCGCCTGCGCGCCGGCGACTTCAGCCGCGGCGGCGCATTGCCGCTGAACACGCACGGCGGCCTGCTCGCATTCGGGCATTCGGGCGTGGCCGGCGGCCTAATGCATCTCGCGGAAGCCGCGCGGCAGCTGGCCGGCCGTGCCGGCGAACGACAGGTGGAGCCACGCCACCGCGCGCTGTTCCATGCCGACGGTGGCGTGCTGTCGTCCCACGTCAGCCTGGTCCTGGAGGCAGCGCGATGACCCATCCCTACACCGAAGGCCTCGCCGCCGGCGTGGTGCGCTACCAGCGCTGCGACGACTGCGGGGCGTGGCAGCCGCCCGAGCGCCACGCCTGCCGCGCCTGCGGCAGCCTGCAGCTGCGCTGGCGCGATGCCAGCGGCCTGGCCACGGTCCACGCGGTGACCGAGATCAGCCGCGCACCGACCGAGGCCTTCCGCGCACTGGCGCCCTACACGCTGGTCCTAGCCACACTGGACGATGGCCCACGCGTGATGGGCCACGCGGAACCCGGCGTGGCGATCGGCGACCGGGTGCGCGCCGGCTTCCTGCCCTTCGGCGAAGGCACGCTGCTGCGCTTCCTGCGCGAATAGCGCGGCCCCGGCGCCCGGCCGGCGGGCGCACCCCCTCTTCTGCCGGCACCTGACAACCGGAGACTCCGTTGGCACCGAATCCATCCCGGCGGCACGCGCTCGCCTTGCTTTCTTGCCTGGCCCTGTCCGCCCTGTCCGTTCCTGCCCCCGCGGCATATGCACAGGCGTGGCCCAGCAAACCCATCCGCCTGGTGGTGCCCTACCCGCCCGGCGGCCCGACCGACATCGTCGCCCGCGTGGTCGGGCAGAAGCTGTCCGACAAGCTCGGCCAGCCGCTAGTGGTGGAGAACCGCCCCGGCGCCGGCGGCAATATCGGCGCCGAGGCCGTGGCCAAGGCCGCGCCCGACGGCTACACGCTGCTGGTGGCGACCACCGCCCATGCCATCAACATGACGCTGTTCAGCAAGCCCGGCTACGACACGCGCAAGGACTTCGCGCCGGTCAGCCTGCTGACGCGCGGCCCGCTGGTACTGGTGACGGCCCCCGCCACGCCAGCCACCAACGTGGCCGAGCTGATCGCTCTGGCCAAAGCGAAGCCTGGTCAGGTGACCTTCGCCAGTTCCGGCAACGGCCAGTCCACCCATCTCGCGGCCGAGCTGTTCAACAGCATGGCCGGCATCCGCATGACGCACGTGCCGTACAAGGGCAGCGCGCCCGCGCTGACCGACGTGATGGGCAGCCAGGCCACGGTGATGTTCGACACCATGCTGTCGGCCATGCCTTTCGTGCGCGACGGCAAGCTCAAGGCGCTGGCGGTCACCGGCGCCGCGCGCTCGCCGGCCGCACCGGACACGCCCACGGTCGCGCAGGCCGGGCTGCCCGGCTACGAGGCCAGCGCCTGGAATGCGCTGCTGGCGCCGGCCGGCACGCCGCCGGCGGTGCTCGGCACGCTCAGCACCGCGCTCAAGGCGGTGCTGGACGATCCCGACGTGAGAGCGCGCTTCGCCACGCAGGGCTTTGCCGCCGAATGGACGGCGCCGCCCGCGACCGCCCAGTTCCTCGGCCACGAAATCGACAAGTGGGCCAGGGTCGTCAAAGCCTCCGGCGCGACCATCGACTGACCCTTCACGCTCAACCGCAACCTCCCCCGTCATGACTGCCACGCTCCAGCCCCTGCTCGCTCCCCGCTCCATCGCCGTGATCGGCGCCTCCGACAACATCCACAAGATCGGTGGCCGGCCCATCCACTACATGAAGACGCACGGCTACGCCGGCACGCTCTACCCGGTCAATCCGCAGCGCGACACCCTCCAGGGCCTGCGCGCCTATCCCACGCTGGATGCACTGCCGGAAGTGCCCGAACTGGCCATCATCATCGTCGCCGGCGATGCCGCGGTGCAGGCCGTGCACGACTGCGCACGGCTGGGCGTGGCGGCGGCCATCGTGATCGCCTCGGGCTTCGGCGAGGCCGGCGCGGAAGGCCAGCGCCAGCAGGACGAGATGGTGCGCGCCGCGCGCGCCAGCGGCCTGCGGCTGGTCGGGCCCAACAGCCAGGGGCTGGCCAACTTTGGCAGCGGCGCGATCGCCAGCTTCTCCACCATGTTTATCGAGGTGCCGCCGCAGGACGGGCCGGTGGCGGTGGTCAGCCAGAGCGGTGGTGTGGCGGCGATGGTGTATGGCCTGCTGCGCGCGCAGGGCCTTGGCGTGCGCCATGTGCATGCCACCGGCAACCAGGCCGATATCACCGTCAGCGAACTGGCGCTTGCGGTGGCGCACGACCCCGATGTGAAGCTGATCCTGCTGTATCTGGAAAGCCTGTCCGACCCGGAAGTGCTGGCCGAGGCCGCGCGCGTGGCGCGCGCGCGCAACGTGCCGGTGGTAGCGGTCAAGGCCGGACGCTCGCAGGACGGCCAGCGCGCCGCGGCCTCGCACACCGGCGCGATTGCCAACGAGGACCGCGCGGTCGATGCCTTCCTGGCGCGCCACGGCATCTGGCGCGTGGATGACGCGCACGCGCTGGCGCGCTGCGCGCCGCTCTACCTGCGCAACTGGCAGGCCAGCGGGCGCCGGCTGGTGGTGGTCAGCAATTCCGGCGCGAGTTGTGTGATGGCGGCCGATGCCGCGCAAACCTTCGGCCTGTCGCTGGCACCGTTGTCCGACGCGACCCAGGCCGCGCTGGCCGAGCGCCTTCCTGGCTTCGCCACCACCGCCAACCCGGTCGACGTCACCGCCGCGCTGCTGACCAACAGCGCGCTGTTCGGCGAGGTGTTGCCGGTCGTGGCGCAGGACCCCAGCGCCGACCTGTTCCTGCTCGATATCCCGGTGTCGGGCATGGGCTACGACGTGCCGCGCTTTGCCCGCGATGCCGCAGCCTTTGCCGACAGCGCCGGCAAGCCCATCGTCGTGGCGGTCTGGCAGCCGCCGGTGGCCGAGGCCTTCCGCCAGGCCGGCGTGCCGACCTACGCCAACGCAGCCGAGGCGCTGGCCGCGTTTGCGCAACTGGTGTCGCACCAGCAGCGGCTAACGCAGATCGCGGCCGAGGGCGAACCGCCCCTGCCTCCGGCGCCTGCCCCGCAGGCCAGCGCATCGCCGGGCGCGACGCTCAGCGAAGCCGCCAGCCTGGCGCGCTTGGTAGCGGCCGACATGCCGGTCGTGGAGCACTGCCTCTGCCAGGACGTCGATGCCGCGGTCGCCGCCTGGCGCCGCATCGGCGCGCCGGTGGCGGTCAAGGCCAGTTCGCCGCAGGTGCCGCACAAAAGCGAGCACGGCCTGGTCGCCCTGCACTGCAACGACCCTGAGGCCGTCGCCAGCGCCTTCACCGCCCAGACACGCACGCTGCAGGCCATGGGCGCCAGTTGCGAAGGAATCGTGGTCGCGCGCATGTCGCGCGGCCAGCGCGAATGCATGATCGGCGCGCACTGGGACCCGGTGTTCGGCGCGGTGCTGGTGATCGGCGACGGGGGCAAGTACGTGGAAGTGCTGCGCGATACCGCCGTGCTGCTGGCCCCATGCAGGGAAACCGATGTGGAACGCGCATTGTCCGGCCTGCGCATCGCCCCGCTGCTCCGCGGCGTGCGCAACGAGTCCGCGGTGGATATCGGGGCGCTGTGCCGGCTGGCGGTACAGGTTGGCGACCTGATCCACAAAGCCGGCGGCGCGATCCGCGCGATCGACCTGAACCCGGTGATGGCTGGGCCCGAGGGCGTTGTGGTGGTGGATGCGCTGATTGAAGTGGCGAATAAAGCACCAAAATAGGCATAGGCGGGGCATCTTCCACCACCAAAACCGGACTTTTCTTGCATCCGAGCAGATACTGTATATATTTACAGTACCTGTATGGATACACAGTAGGAGGCCGGCGGTGGAACACCTCATCCGTGTGCAAAACGACTATGACCGCCAGGTGCTGGCCTGGCTGCGCGGGCGCATCGGCGATGCCGCCCTGCAGACCGCGGCGCTGCGGCTGGGCGGCCAGCGCAAGCCGTACCTGTCCACGATCTGCCGCAGCCTGGGCATCCGTCCGCCCACCCGCAAGCAGTTCGCTGCAGAGGCCGCGCGCATGCACCGCACCGTGGGCGACACCTACCTCGCCCGCATCCGCGAGATCCTCGGTCAGCGGCCCGCCGAAGGCGCATCGGGCCGGTAAGTAGTTGCCGCTCATCGGCCAGGCAAGTCCTCTGGCCCGCGTGGCCGCCGTTTCATGAAGCCCCGTTACCGTCACCCGGCGACAGGGCTTTTCCTATTGATCCCTCGCCAAGGCTAGCGGATGTCGGCACGCCGGCAACAGCTCGACGAAGCCGCCGCACAGGTTGCCTCGGCCCGCGCCGAGAATGTACCTGCCGCCCCGGGACCGCTGTCTGCGCTAGCGTGCGACTGACTATCATCAGTTATGCCCCGCCGCACCCCGCGGCAGCCCACAGGTAACCACCGAGGACACGAACATGAGCAAGATCGGCTTTATCGGGCTTGGCGTGATGGGCAAGCCCATGGCGCAGCACATTGTCGACGGCGGGCATACCGTGTTCGCCTACAAGCGCAGCGGCGTGCCGCAGGACCTGCTGGATGCGGGCGTGAAGGCCTGCGCCAACGCCGAGGAGGTGGCGCGGCAGTCGGAAACCATCATCCTGATGCTGCCCGACACGCCTGACGTGGAGCAGGTGCTGTTCGGCAAGGAGGGCGTGGCCGACGGCCTTGCCGACACGCCCGGCGGCGTCACGGTGATCGACATGAGTTCGATCTCGCCGATCGCCACGCGCGAGTTCGCCCGCTGCATCGAAGTGCTTGGCGTCGACTACATCGATGCGCCGGTCTCCGGCGGCGAGGTCGGCGCCAAGGCCGGCACGCTGTCGATCATGGTGGGCGGCAAGCAGGAGGTGTTCGACCGGGTGCTGCCATTGTTGCAGCTGATGGGCAAGAACATCACGCGCGTGGGCGAAGCCGGCGCCGGCCAGGTAGCCAAGGTCGCCAACCAGATAATCGTGGCGCTGACCATCGAGGCCGTCAGCGAGGCGCTGGTGCTGGCCGCGCGCGCCGGCGCCGATCCGGCGCGCGTGCGCGAGGCGCTGATGGGCGGCTTTGCCAGCTCGCGCATCCTGGAAGTGCATGGCGAACGGATGATCAAGCGCACCTTCGACCCGGGCTTCCGCATCGCCCTGCACCAGAAGGACCTGGAGCTGGCGCTGTCCACCGCGCGCCAGCTCGGCGTGGGGCTGCCCAATACAGCGTCGTGCCAGCAGCTGTTCAATGTCTGCGACGGGCTGGGCGGCGCCGGATGGGACCACTCGGGGCTGGTCAGGGCGATCGAGCACTTGTCCTCGTTCGCCATCGGCGACACGCCGGCTGCGGACTGAAGCTGGTGCAGGACAACCGGATAGAGGTACCCACGCAGCCCCCAGCGATTTCGCCACGCATGCCGCGCGCCCGCACCGCCCTGCTGACGACGCTGGCGCTGCTGGCCTTTGCCGGCAATTCGCTGCTGTGCCGGCTCGCGCTCAAGGGCACCACCATCGACGCGGCCAGTTTCACGATCGCGCGCGTGGCGGCCGCCGCGTTGGTGCTGTGGGTCATCGTGATGGCGCGGCGGCAGCGCGAGCGCGCAAGCGGGCGCGATGGCTCGCTGGGCGGCAACTGGTTGTCCGCGCTGGCGCTGTTCTGCTATGCCGCGGCCTTTTCGTTTGCCTATCTGCGACTGAACGCGGGCGCCGGCGCGCTGCTGCTGTTCGCGTCGGTACAGGCCACCATGACCGGCTATGGCCTCTACGCCGGCGAGCCGCTGCGCGCGCACCAGTGGATCGGCCTGGCGCTGGCGCTGACCGGGCTGGTCTGGCTGTTGCTCCCCGGCCTGGCCACGCCGCCGCTGCACTCGTCGCTGCTGATGATCGCGGCGGGCATCGCGTGGGGCATCTATTCCCTGCACGGCAGGCGTGCCGCCGATCCGGTCTCGACTACCGCGGGCAATTTCGTGCGGGCCGTGCCGATGGCGCTGGCGCTGGGCGCGGTGATGCAGGCTGAGCGCTCGCTGGACGGCGCCGGACTCGGCTATGCGCTGTTGTCCGGCGCGATCACCTCGGGCCTTGGCTATGTGATCTGGTACGCAGTGGTGCCGCAGCTGCGCGCCGCCACTGCCGCGACCGTGCAGTTGAGCGTGCCGGTCATTACCGCAGTGGGCGGCATCGCGCTGCTGGACGAGGCGCTCACCTTCCGGCTGGCGCTGAGCGCAGCCGCCGTGCTCGGTGGCATTGCACTGGTAATCGCGGGCAAGCGGCGCGAACGCGCCTGAGCTACTGCGCATCGACGGCGGCAAACGCGCCGCCATGGAACACCAGCGGCGCGCCCGGCGCCGAGGCGTACGCCACCACCTCCACCACGAACACCATATGGTCGCCCACCGCGCGCACCGAGCGATGCGTGCAGATAAAGGTCGCCAGGGCGCCCGCGATCAGCACGGTGCCGCACGGCCCCGGGCGGCAGTCGACGCCGGCAAAGCGGTCGACGCCGCGCGCGGCAAAGCGGCGGCACAGCGCCTGCTGGCTGCCGGCCAGCACGTTGATCGCATGGCATGGCGCCGCGCGCAGCGCGGGCAGGCTGGCGGATGCGCGCGCCAGGCACCACAGCAGCAACGGCGGCGCCAGCGACACGGAGGTGAACGCATTGATCGTGACGCCGACGGGCTGGCCGTCTGCGTCAGCGGCGGTCACCACCGTGACGCCGGTGGCGAACTGGCCCAGCGCAGCGCGCAGCGCGCGCCGGGCCGCTTCGTCGTGGCCGATGCCACAGGCCGCGTCGTCATAGCCGCTGTCGTTGCAGGCCTCGGTGGCAAACGGCAGCGGCGCGAGCGCGGGCATCATTGCGCGGCTTGGTTTGCGAGTGACTGCACCTCGCCGGTCGGCGCATCGAGATCCAGGCCCAGGGCCATGCGGCCCGCATACTCCTGCTGGGCACTCGCCTGCAGTGGGTGGAAGCGCGCACCCTGCGCATCGCGGAAGCGCCGCTCCAGCCCGGCATCGCGATAGAAGCCCGCGCCGCCGGCCAGGTCCATCGCGGCTTCCACGCTGGCCAGCACCGCGCGCGCGGCCAGTGTGCGCCCGCACATGATGCGGTTGGTGGTGACCGCGCTGGGCGCCTGGCCCGAGGCTGCGTCGAACATCGCATTCAGCGCCATGCCCGCGGCCTCGGCTTCGTTGCAGAGACGGCCGGCCGCTTCCACGGCATGCGCATTCAGGCGCCGCTGCCGCGCAAGCTGCAGTGCGATATCGCGCGCGGCTTCGGCAATGCCGACGTAGACCGCATAGATCAGCGGCAGCGCGATCATCGCCACCGTATGCATCATCGGGTGCCACACGCCTTGCGGACGGCGCGCGGCGATGGCGGTGTCGGGCACCAGCACGCCTTCGAGCTGCACGTCGTGCGAGCCGGTGCCGCGCATGCCCAGCGTGTGCCAGTTCGACATGACCTGCACACCCGGCGTCTTCATCGGCAGCGCGAAATGCAGCACCGTGGGGCCGCTTTCCGGATCGTCATAGACCGCGCACGTCATGAACAGGTCCGCCACCGGCGCGCCGCTGGCGAAGATCTTGCGCCCGTCCACGCGATAGCCGCCGTCGACGCGTGTGGCCTTGCCGCTGCCTTGCAGCCAGTCCGAGCCGCCGCTGCCCAGCAGCACCATCTGCTCGCCCGCGACGCGCTTGAGCAGGCCTTCGACCGGCGCCTTCTGGTTGCGCCAGCGCCAGGCCGCCGTGGCCACCGGATGGGTATGCATGGCAAAGGCCAGTGCGGTCGAGCCGCAGTACTTGCCCAGCTCGCGCAGCACGGCGCCGAGTTCGCGGTGCGAGAGCCCGCCTCCGCCCAGTTCCTGCGGCACGGCGGCGGCAAAGAAGCGGTGCGCGCGCAGGTCGTCGTAGTTGGCGCTGACGAACTGCCCGCTGGCGTCGATCTCGGGCGCGCGAGCGTCGAAGGTACGGCCCAGTGCCGCGGCAAGGGCGAGCCAGTCGGCCTGCGCACCTGCGCTGGCATCGGGGGCGGATAGTGTTTCCATGGTGTTGTCTCCTGCTGGTCTGATACGTGCCCCCGTCCAGTTGTCTACGTTGTCCGACAGGTAGCACGGTGCTAGTATCGGAGCCCGGTCCCCTGGCCCGTATGATCGGGCGTCCGGCTTTCTTGCGCGAAACACCGGATCTGGAGGAATGTGACCATGGATGCCCTGTCCGACCTCTTGCGCGCCGTGCAGTTGAGCGGCGCCGTCTTCCTCAACGGCGAGTTCAAGTCGCCGTGGTGCCTGGTCTCTGAAGCAGACGCTGAATTGCGCAGCGCCTTCCTGCCCGGCACCGACCGCGTCGTCTCCTATCACCTGATTACCGAGGGCGTCTGCTGGGCCCGCCTGGTCGATGGCAGCGGCCCCGACCTGCGCGTGGAAACCGGCGAGCTGCTGGTGGTGCCGCAGGGCGAACCGCACGTGCTGGGCAGCGACCTGCGCCTGCAGGCGATACCGTCCGCGCCGCTGGTGTCCGACATGCTGCGCAACAGCCCCGGCGAAGTCATGCGCGTGTCGTACGGCGGCGGCGGCGAAACCACGCGCATGGTGTGCGGCTTTCTCGGGTTCGACGACACCATGGGCAATCCGCTGCTGACATCGTTGCCGCGGCTGTTCAAGGTGGGGTTGGGCAGCGGCCTGGAATCGGCGTGGCTGGCATCGGCACTGGCGTTTGCCACATCGGAAGCGGCGGAGCCGCGCGCCGGCACCGCAACGGTGCTGGCCAAGCTGTCGGAACTGCTCTTCGTGCAGGCGGTGCGGCGCTGCATCGACACGCTGCCCGACAATGAAAGCGGCTGGCTGGCGGCGCTGCGCGACCGCTACGTGGGCCGTGCGCTGTCGCGCATGCATGCGCGCCCGGCCTACCCGTGGACAGTGGATGAACTGGCGGGCAACGTGGGCCTGTCGCGTTCGGCGCTGGCGCAGCGCTTTACCGACCTGCTGGGGCAGCCGCCGATGCAGTACCTGGCGCACTGGCGGCTGCGCACCGCGGCAGCGGAACTGCGCAGCGGCAACCGCTCCATCGGCGAGATCGCGGGCGCGGTCGGCTACGACTCCGAGGCCGCGTTCAGTCGCGCCTTCAAGCGCGAATTCGGGCTGCCGCCGGCAAGCTGGCGCAGGAGCCGTGCCGACGAGATGCGCGCCACGGTCACGGCCGTGATCTGAATCCCTTCGATCCGATCTGGCGCAATACGAATAAAGGGGCGGCCCGCGCCAGTGGCGCGGGCCGCACTGCGTGATACGGAAGGATGCGGGCGTGGCAGCGAATTACATCTTCTGCTTGGTGTTTTCCGCCGCACCCTGGACCTTCTCGCCGCCGCGTTCGATATCCTTGCCTGCGCCCGCCATGGTGTTGCAACCAGTGACCAGCAGCATGCCAGCGAGGGCAAACAGTGCGTATAGCTTTCTCATGTCGATCTCCTTGCTTCGTGTGGATGCGGCTTGCGCCGCCAGGATGGAAATGATCGGATAGCATGACCGGGCAAGCCGCTTGCCCAACCGGCAATTGGATCGTAGCAACGCACAGCGGTCCGAAAAGTCGGCTTTCGTCCTACCGCGATGTCAGCCGAAGGCGCGACATGCCGGCCTGCTGCTGCGTTGGCTGAGATCAACGCAGCGCGCATTGTCTCTGTGAAAGCCTCGGGTCCACACCGGGTACTGGAAACAGCGGATCACCACTATCCTGAATCAAGAACCCCACCGAGACCCCTCATGCCCCTGTTCCTCAGGTATCGCCCGCTGGACATCTATCCCGACCCGATAGAAGCTACGGTTGCCGAGCTGCACGAACTGGCCGCTGATGTCCAGGCCAGGCAGGCGCGCAAGTGGCAAAGGCACGGCACGATGCTGGCGGCGCAAGACCGCACAGATGGGAGATTTCCTGCCGGCGACCCCGAAACGCGGCATTAGCCTACGGACATTTCGGGTCCACGCCGAAATGTGAACAAGTGTCATATCGGGTTGGCAAAGACATGACCCCTGCGAAAGAATGGGCTCCCGCATGCGGCGCAGCCCGTCAGGGCACCCGCCGCTGCACCATCTTCCTGACGCAGCGACATGAATCGAACCACCCGGGATTGCGTGCTGGCGTTGATTTCCACCCTGCGAGCCAAGGGGCCCATGCCCCGACACCAGCTTGCCGCCGCCAGCCGCCTGAGTGCCGCGGAACTGACCCGCGCATTGAAATCGGCCCGCCAGCTGGGCGTCGTGGCCTACGCCGGCGAGCCGGAACCGCCGGCACAGGCCAACACCCCGCTCGTGCTGACCGGCCGGCCGTTGCCGCCGCCGCGCCGGGTCACGCCGCCCGCACGCGAAAACACGCCGCACTTCCAGCCACTGCTCGACGCCTGGGGCATCGCGCGCCCGCGTGCACTGCCGCGTGGCCATGCCTCGTAACGCCAGTCGCGCCCGGCGCCCGCGCAGAACGTTTGCTGCCCGTCATCTGACACGCGCGCGCCCGGCGGCATCCTTCGGCAGAGTCTGCCCGCGCCCCGCGCCGGCGTGCCGTTCTTACAAAGGCCGGTAAAGCGCACACGCGCAGGGCGAGCGCCGGCCACGCTCCCACGCGCAGAGGGCAAGCGGGTTTCCCCTCCGGCCCTGCACCCTCTCCGCGTCTGCAGGTGCACCAGACGCCCCCTTCCCACCCCCTTCCCATACACTGCCGCTTCCGGTACGGAACTTGCGCGACGCTTCAGGCTGAACATCCCTGAGGGTGCGACATGAGGCAACAGAACCCGCCCGGCACCACGGCGCGCGTTGCGGCGCCGGACACACCGCATGAAGTCCAGGAACCGGCCAGCTTTACGCTGCAGCCGGGACGCAATTGCTGGCGCGTCGAGCCATGCCGGCGCTTTGCCATGCTGGTCGATGGCGACGCATACTTCCGCGCGGTGCGCGAGGCGCTGCCACTGGCCGAGCACACCATCTTCATCCTGGGCTGGGACATCGACAGCCGCATGGAACTGGTGCCGCAGGGCGCCGACGACGGCCTGCCCGCCGGCCTGCGCGACTTCCTGTGCGCGCTGGCGGACCGGCGCCCCAACCTGCGCATCTATATCCTGAGCTGGGACTACGCCATGGTGATGGCGCTCGAGCGCGAGTGGCTGCCCTCGGCCAGCGCCCACTGGCAGGCGCACCGGCACTTGTCGTTCCGGCTCGACGGCAACCATCCCCCGGGCGCCTCGCACCACCAGAAGGTGGTAGTGCTCGACAACAAGGCGGCCTTTGTCGGCGGCCTGGACCTGACGCTGCGCCGCTGGGACGACAACCAGCACGCCCCCAAGGCGCCGCTGCGCATGGCCGAAGGCAAGCCCTATCCGCCGTTCCATGACGTGCAGTGCGTGCTCGACGGCGACGCCGCTGCGGCGCTGGGCGAGCTGGCCGCGGGCCGCTGGCTGCGCGCCACCGGCAAGCGAGCGCGCCCGCCTGCGCCGACCTCCTCGGACCCGTGGCCGCAGTCGGTGGCGCCAGAGCTGACCGACGTGCGTGTCGGCATCGCGCGAACCATGCCCAACTGCGAAGACGAGCCCGGCGTCAGCGAAATCCGCATGCTGCTGCGCGACGCCATTGCCTCGGCCCGCAACAGCATCTACATGGAGAACCAGTACTTCAGCTCCGGCGAGATCGCCGAGGCGCTGGGGGCGAAGCTGGGGCGCGAGGATGGCCCGGACATCGTGCTGGTGTCGCGCCGCAACGAGAGTGGCTGGCTCGAGGCGCACAGCATGGGCGTGCTGCGCGCGCGCCTGTACCGCCGGCTGCATGCAGCCGATACCTTTGAGCGCTTCCGCCTGTTCTGCCCGTCGATCCCCGGGCTGATGCCGGATTGCGTCAACGTGCACAGCAAGGTGACGGTGATCGATGACGACTTCCTCACCATCGGCTCGTCCAACCTCAGCAACCGATCGCTCGGACTGGACACCGAATGCAACGTGGTGGTGACTTCGGGTGGCGACGAACGCGTGCGCACGGCCATTGCCGCGATGCGCGCGCGGCTGCTCGGCGAACACCTGGGTGTAGCGCCCGAGGCGTTCCAGGCTGAGGTCGCGTCCACGCGCAGGCTACTCGCGGCGATCCGCTCGCTGCAGCGGCACGAAGACCGAACGCTGGAAGACTATGCGCCGCCGCTGCCGGACGACCTCGACGCCGCCTCGCCGGCGGACCACCTGCTGGACCCGATCGAGCCGATCGACAGCGAGCAGGTGCTGGCGGAATTCGTCAGCCACGAGGCCCGCCCGCGCGTGGTGGGCCGGGTGGGCGTCATGGTGGCGCTGGCGCTGGTACTGGCCGGCCTGGCGTTTGCCTGGCGCCACACGCCGCTGCGCGAATGGGCCGACTTCCGCGCCCTGCTCGCGGTGGTCGAGCGGCTAGACGACATGCCAATGGCGCCGCTTGCGATGATGGGCGTCTACCTGGCGGGCGCCGTGACCATGCTGCCCGTGACGGTGCTGATCCTTGTGACCGTGGTCGTATTCGGACCGGTCTATGGTGCGCCGCTGGCATTGTGCGGCACGATGGTAAGCACCTGCGCCGGCTACCTGGCGGGCCGTGTGCTGGGGCGCAATACGGTGCGCCGTTTTGGCGGCAGACGGCTGAACCGCGTCAGCCACCAGCTCGGCAGGCACGGCATCCTGGCGATGGTGGTGCTGCGACTGGTGCCGCTGGCGCCGTTCTCGCTGGTCAACCTGGTGGTGGGCGCCTCGCGCATCAGCCTGCGCGACAGCCTGGTCGGGACCGCGCTCGGCATGCTGCCGTTCATCCTGATCTCGGCCGCGCTGGTTGATCGCGTTGCGGCCGCGGCACGCCAACCAGGGCTGCTTACCTTTGGCCTGCTGGCGCTGGTGCTGCTACTGCCGGCGTCCCTGCTGCTGCTGTTGCGCCGCCGGCGCCGGCGCCATGCCGAAGGGCGCGGCGTGCCCCCGCACGACGCTGCGCACGGGCCCGGCGGGCGGCTGGCACGCCTCGCTCGCATGGCGGGCGGACGCACATAGCTAGCGCCCGCGGCGGTAGCTGGCCGTCATGATCTCGGTCCACTCGCCGTTCTCGCCCTGCATGTAGGACGTCAGCAAGCGCTGGTCGTCGCCCTTGAAGGTAATCACATCGCGGTAATGCGCCATGCGCCCGTTGCCGGAGCAATCAGGGCCCTCGGCGCGCAAGGTCAGCTGCTCGCCACTGGCATCGAGTTCGCCCTCATAGACCCACAGGTGGGTCATCATCGAGCCGATGAACGTGCCCACGAAGTGCTTGCGCGCGGGATCGAAGCCCAGCGTCATCACCGTGGTGGCCGGCCCGCAGCCGGGCATGTCGCCCTGCGCCACGCACTGCACCCACACGTCGCCGACGCTGCTGACGCGCTCGGGTATTTCCCACTTCTGCGTCGGCTGGTCCGGCCCCATCGACGCCTCGCCTTCGGCGATCCAGTCGCCCACCAGGCGTTGCAGCCAGCGGTGTTCCTTCTGCGCTTCGGTCTTCATTCGCGGTCTCCCTGGCATGGCAGCCACAAGCGGCACCGGCACGATGCGGGGCCTCTGGACTCCTTTTGTGGTTGCTGTACACATATCCTAGCAAAGGAGATGGACAGCGTCCACATTTGATTGCAATGGGCCGGGCGGTGGCCGGAGCAGGATCGCCAGCTGAGGAGATAAAGCGAGGAGACAGGCCGCGCGGGTGGCAGCGGCTGGAGGAATTACTGCGGCAGCCGGACCTTGGGCACCACGAACTTGTTGCCGGGCGCGCGCAGCACGTCGCATTGCACCTTGGCCTTGCGCACGGCGCCATCCTGCGCAAGGTATTCGACATCGCCCACTACGCTGTAGGCGTCTTCCGCCACCTTGCGGGTCTTGCCGCTGACCCATTTGAAGCTGCCTGGGTTGGGCAGCGCCGCCTTGACGGCCTTCATGCAGGCGACCGGCGCTTCCGGGGCCTCGTCCTTGCCGCGCGGCTTGGGCGCGTTGTCCTGCCCCGCGGCCAGCGCCGCCGATGCGCACGCGGCCGACAACATCAGCACGAGCGTGGCGGACAGGGAACAGGGCGAAAGCGGCAAAACCTGCATCTTGGACTCCTGGGGGCGGCAGTGACTAGCGCGACATTCTAACGCCGCCGCCAAACCCTTTCAGGCCGCGCCGCCGCAACAAAAGTTTCCTCGCCGCCACTGCGAGGCACCTCAACGTCGCAGGCGTGAAGCGATGCAGCAGCGGCGCGCCGCCCTTGCCGCGGCGGGAATCGCGCCGGGCCCGCGTGATACAGTCCTCAGCGTACGGCACACCGCAAACCGGCAAGCATGAAGACGCTGCTGATCGTTTACCACACAATGACCGGAGGCACCCGGCAGATGGCGGAGGCCGCCGCCGATGCGGCCCGCACGCAGACTGGGGTGACGGTCGTGCTAAAGCGCGCAAGCGAAGCCGGCCCCGACGATGTCCTCGCCGCCGACGGCTACCTGTTCGCCACGCCGGAAAACCTGGCCGCGATGGCCGGGATGATGAAGGACTTCTTCGACCGCTGCTACTACGCGGCGCTCGACCGCATCAATGGCCGACCGTACGCCACGATGATCTGTGCCGGCAGCGACGGGCAGAACGCGTTGCGGCAGATCGAACGCATCGCCACGGGGTGGCGGCTCAATTGCGTGGCGCCTGGACTGATCGTTTGCACGCATGCGCAGACGCCGGAGCGGATCCTGGCGCCCAAGCAGATCGGGGCGGAGGACCTTGCACGGTGTGCGGAACTCGGGGAGGGGTTGGCGGCCGGGTTGGGGCTCGGGGTGTTTTGACGAGCCGGGCGTTGGTGGCGCGCTATTCCCCGCAACAGGGCTACACTGCCGGAAACAGGACTTGCACGGCAAATATCGGCGCCCCCGATCGGCATCCACCATGGAAGACCCCGAAATCATCGCCTCAGAAGCCCGCCGCGACCCGCTTGCCGGCACCGCGCGCGGCCCCATGCGGCTGGTCGATGCGCTGACCCAGACCGCGCTGGTAGTGGCAACCGCCACACTCGCGTGGGTGCTTTGGCGCCGCACCGACGCCTTTACCTGGCTCGGCTCGCTGGAGCCGGCGGCCACCGCCGCGCTGGCGTTGCTGACCACGCTGGTGGCGCTGCTGGGGGCGTGGATGGGCGTGCGCACCTGGCGGCGCGTGGGCTGACGCGTCGCTAAACCTTACAACGCTGCGGTAAAAGGGGCCTGCGCCGTCTCCGGCGCGGGCCGATGCCGCACGACGTCCGTCGCCGCCTTACCTGGCTTCACCGGCCGCACGCCTGGAATGGACCTTGCAGTAGCCGATATACAGATCCTCTGTATGGAGTCCATCGTGTCTGACATTCCCGACACCTCCCTTCCCCCGGACCATCCGGACGCCCCCGCGCCGCGAACCGGCCTGCTTGCCGTCGTCACTGGCGCGTCGTCGGGGATCGGCTATGAACTGGCGCGCAATTGCGTACGGCACGGATATGACCTGGTGATCGCCGCCGACGAGCCGCAGATCGAGATCGCCGCCGCGCAGCTGCGCGACGAAGGCGCGGAAGTGTTGGCGTTGCTGGCGGACCTGTCCACGCCCGAAGGCGTCGACAAGGTGTTGGCCGCTCTGGAAGAGCGTCGCGTGGACGAGCTGTGTGCCAATGCTGGCCGCGGCCTGGGCCATGCCTTCCTCGACCAAGACTTCGCGGATATCCAACATGTGGTGGAAACCAACGTGACCGGCACGCTGCACCTGCTGCACCGCGTTGGCCAGCGCATGCACGAGGCGGGCGGTGGCCGCATCCTGATCACCGGTTCAATCGCCGGCTTTATGCCAGGGACATACCAGGCGGTCTACAACGCCCCCAAAGCCTTCCTGGATTCGTTCTCGTATGCGCTGAGGCATGAGCTGCATGGCAGCGGCGTGACGGTGACATGCCTGATGCCGGGGGCGACGGAGACAGAATTCTTCGAGCGCGCCGACATGCTCGACACCAAGCTCGCGCAAAGCAAGAAGGACGACCCTGCCGAGGTGGCGCGGATCGGCTTTGACGCGATGATGCGCGGTGAAGGCGAAGTGATTACCGGATGGCAGAACAAGCTGCGTGCCGCCATCGCGATGGTGACGCCGGCGGACGTGCTGGCCGAGCGGCACCGCCGCATGGCCGAGCCGCGCACCGAAGAGCCGGACGCAGAAGCGGACCAGCAACCGCCGGCCCGCTGAGGGGATGTTTCCCCGCGCGCTGGCAAATTACGCCGCGACACGGGCGAGGCTGCGCCAGCCGGCGCAGCCCCTGCCGCGACTCAAATGCGGGTGGTCCCGCCGGTACTGTCACGACCCTTGCCAAGCCCGCCGCTGCCCGTTTCCATGCCCGCGCCATAGCTGCTGGCGGTGGATCCCGTGGCGCTACCTGAGCTGCTGACGCCGCTGACACGGCCCGGGGTGGAGACACCGGACTGGGTGCCGGTGGTGCCTTGCACGCCTTGTTGCGAGACTTGCATGCGTTGTTGCGTGCCTTGCGTGCCCTGCGCGCCTTCCGTAATCCCAGACACGCCGAACGCTCCGGGCGAGCCCAGCCTGAGGGCATTGTGGATCTCGCGCACGCCGAACACGTCGTCGGCGATTTCCTCGATACAGTACTTCTCGCGGCGGTCCTGCACGTTGCCGGTCAGGCGCACCACGCCACTCTGCACCTCGACTTCCACGTCCCGCACATCGACATGGCGTGCATGCGCCAGCCGTTCGCAGATTTCTTCGCGGATGCGCTCGTCGCTGCGTTGATAGCCCTTCGGGCCGATCCGGTCGCGGCCGCGCCGCATGGCGCCAAAGCCCTGTTCGCGCGCGCCGGGCGCATCCTTGCCGGGCTCACCGGCACGGCGGCCAGCCGAACCGGGGCGCTCGTACATGCCGGTGCGGCTGTCGCCCCATTCGTCGCGGACGCTGCCACCGCCGCTCCATTGCCTGCCTTGGGCACCTTGCCCGCCGGCCTGGCTTCCGCGCCAGGTGTCATCGTCTTCCCATGGCGCGCGGCGGCCGGCCTGCTGCCAGTCTTCGCGCCGTTCCTGGCGCCAGTCCTGGCCGCCGGCGCTCTCGCGGCTGCCGTAATAGCCCCGTTCGCGCACGTCGCTTTCATGCCGCTGGCGGCCTTCATAACGGCCTTCGCCATAATCACTGGCCGGGCCGCCGCGCTGGCCGTAGCGTCCTTCACCGTAGCCGCGCGAATCATCGCTGCGCCCCTGGCCTTGCCACTGTCCTTGCCGCTGACCCTGGCCCTGCCATTGACCCTGACCTCGGCCCTGCCCTTGCCCGCCGCGCTCGCTGCGGCGGGTATCGTCATCGTCGCGGTCCTCGCGCCACCAGGAGCCGCCGCCTTCATTACGGAATGGATGCATCGCTGTCTCCGCTGATTGGAACCGCGGCGCCGCCATCGCGGCTATGCCACGCCAGTAGCCGAGGGCGCAAGTTCCGTACCACTGAAATGGCACGGCCGTCGGCAGCGCCTGTCATGCACGGACAAAACAACGGCGGGCGCCATGGGTAAAAAGCGCCCGCCGTTGTAAAGGCATCCTTTGCCGTCCGCAAAGGGGTGGGAAATGCGGCAGCCGGCATGCCCAGGCCGGCGTTCCCGGTGTTGTGTCGCGGTGTTATGTCGCTTCAGGCAGCCAGGGACTGCGCAAAGCCCCGCGGGGTATCGCAGCCGCCATGTTCTTCCTGCACGATCAGCGCGACGCCGCGCCGCTTGGCCGCGGCCGTGCCGATATTGACGGCGACGTCCCGGTCTTCGCAATGGACCAGGCCCTTGCGTGCACTTTCGACCGTAAGTTCCCAGCCTAGGGGCGTCTGCCTGATGAGGAAGTTCGCAGCCATGGGTTACTCCATAGTCGTTGGTGTATTTGCAGCGTAGCGCATGGGCCTACAGGTGAAATCGGGGTCTGTCCGATACCGTGTGGGCGGTCCTCCTACACGAATCCGCGAAAGCCACATCCGCAATACACACCGCACGGAGATTAATACGCCGGGGATGCGACTGTTGATGCATATCATGGCAATCACCACATCGGTTAATAGAATGCATCGCTCAACGAGAAACGCGGGCGCAGCCCCGCGAATTCGACGAAGCGGGCCACGCAACATGGCGCGGCGGGTCATGATTATTGGAGACACGCCCGGGGATATTCCGGCTGCGCGATTTTCCGATCACTCGCAGCAGGAACACGATGGACGCACGCAATACCGCGCAGATGGCACAACGCACCGAGCAACGAAATAACGAAAGAAGTCGCGCGGAACGAAGCGAGACCAGAAGCGGAAGCATGCTGCACGAGATGGAACAGACCCGGGTGGCGATCGAGATGATCGGCCTCGGCGCCCGCCTGCAGGTGCTGGAATCGGAGGTCGCGCTGCCGCGCGCACGGCTGATCCGACTGTATAAGGAACTGTGCGGGGTTTCGCCGCCCAAGGGCATGCTGCCGTTCTCGACCGACTGGTTTCGCGGCCTGGCGCCCCAACGCCCATGCTTCGATGCTGCTCAATGCCTACCGCTTCATCGCCGGCAACGGCAGCCTGGAGGGCATCCGCGCGATGCTGGCCGGCTACCGCATGTACCGCGAACAGGTCAGCGTGACCGGCGAGGCCGCCCAGCTCAGCTTTACCCGCGCCTGGACGCTGGTCCGCTTCTACGAGCGCGGCATGCTGAAGCCGGCGCGCTGCACTTGCTGCGGGGGCAGATACGTCGCCCACGCCCACGATCTGCGCCGCCGCTTTGTCTGCGGGCTGTGCATGCCGCCGGCGCGTGTCGGCAGGGGCCGCAAGGCCGCACCTTCAGCTGCCACCGGCTGAGGCGCCATTGGAACTGTCTCCTGCCGCACAGTCCCGCCGGACGCGGGCTTTCATGATGAGTGCGTCAGCCACTACAGCCATCCGCCGCGCCGCCATCCGGCAGGGCGGCCGGCTCGCTCCCGGGAGCCCGCCATGTTCAGGATCAACATGCTTTCCAGAATACTGGGCGCCGCGACGCCCCTGCCGGACCACCCTGCCGACCAGGCGCCGGCCGTCCAGCCGGCGGAACCGGCCATCGCCGCCGTGCATGCCGCGAATGCCACGCCCACCGCGCCCGCCGCGCCATCTGCACCGTCCGGTACGCCTGAACAATTCGCGCGCAACCTCAAGACGCAGGGCGACGCCATGATCCAGTACGGTGCCCGGCTGCTGGTCATGCGGGAACTGCTGTTCGCGATGTCGGCCGGCTTGCCGCCCGCGGCTCGCGCCAGTGTGGAGCGGCGCTTCCGCCAGCGCGTCGACCAGCTGCTGGCGCTGACCGACGACCGCGCCCTGCCTGGCGAATTCCACGATACCCTGCTGGCGGAAATCAACTATTACCTTGGCGAGCTGAAAACCTGAGCGCATAGGCGGGGCGCCTGTCCGAGCGGCTGTCGGCGCGAGGCTTTGCCGCCAACGAATTCGTGCTGTGCATGAGTCGGGAGGAGATCGGCAGCAACCCGGGACTCAAGCTCGCAACCATCAGCCGGCTGTTCTCGCGCCTGGCCGAGGCCGGCGTGATCGAGGTCCATCACCGGCGCATCCGGCTGCTGCAGCCCGACGCCCTGCGCAGCATCCACCGCCGTTCACGTCCAGCGCTGGTGCGCACGGGCCACAGCGCCGTTGCGGCAGCCCGGCCAGCGCCGCCCATCCTTGAAACGCTCCCCACGCTGGCCCCGCTCTGGGGACGTGGCACGGGAAGCGCCGTCGCGCCTGCGGCAGCCCGTTCAGCGCCGGTCGCCAGCCCGGCTGCCGGCACCGCGCAGGGCGCGATGATCCTCGCATGCACGGAAATCCGGGACAGGGAAACCAGCCGCTATCATTGCACAGCGTTTCCGGTCCAGAACCACATAAAAAAGGAAATCCATGCGCACCATCCCAGGGTCGACTCACCATCAACATCCCGATACAGGACAGCCCGGCCGCTCCGGCCTCGGCATCCGCATTGCGATCGGCATCGTGCAAGGCCTGCTGCTCTATGGCTTGTATCGCGAAGCCGCCGCCCATTCCGACTTCGCCCGCAACAGCCTGGTATTCGTGCCTCTGCTGCTGTCGGCACTGCTGGTGCCACCGCTGGCCGTCGTCGGCATCACGCAGTTGCCGGGGCGCCGGCTGCTGCTGTGGGGCGCGGCGCTGGCCGCCGTGGTGGCGGTGCTGGGCTACCACGACGCCTGGCGCCAGCTGGATCCGGCCGCTCTGGCCGCAAGGCAGTCGGGCGTCCTGACCAGCTATCCGTCCATGCGGGCCGTGCAGGCGGCATCGGCCATTCTGTTTATCGGCTTTGCGCTGATCCTTGCCGGCGAAACCGCGCGCCGGGCCTTTGCCCCCTACCCGGCCTACTTCCGGCTGAGCTGGAAGCTCGGCCTGCAGCTGCACCTGGCGGGGCTGTTCGCCGCGGTGCTGTACCTGGTGCTGTGGGCGGGCGCCGCGCTGTTCATGCTGCTGAAGCTCGATTTCCTGCAGCTGCTGCTGCGCGACGCGTGGTTCAACATCCCCGTGGTGGCCATGGCGTTCGCGGCCGGCCTGCACCTGACCGACGTGCGCGACGACTTTATCCGCGGCGTGCGCACGCTGGTGCTGACGCTGCTGTCCTGGATCCTGCCGGTGCTGGTGCTGATCGTGGCCGGCTTCCTGCTGACGCTGGCGTTCCGCGGCCTGGCGCCGCTGTGGGCAACCCGGCACGCCGGCATGCTGCTGCTGGCGGTGATCGCGCTGCAGGTGGTGCTGGTCAACGCCGTGTTCAAGAGCGGGCAGGAAGACGAGGCCCTGCCGCGCGCCCTGCTGTGGTCGGCCCGCGCCGCCTGCCTGACACTGTTGCCGCTGGCGGCCATCGCCGCATATGCGCTGGCGCTGCGCATCGGCCAGTACGGCCTGTCGGAGCGGCGCGTGCTGATGGCCGCGTGCCTGGCCGTGGCGCTGTGCTATGCCATCGGCTATGCCTGGGCCGCGCTCGGGCGCGGCGCGCCGCTGCAGCGGATGGCGCCGGTCAATGTGCTGACCGCCTGGGTCATGCTGGTGGTGCTGGCCGCCCTGTTTACGCCGCTGGCCGATCCCGCGCGGCTGGCCGTCAACAGCCAGGTGGCGCGGCTGCTCGACGGGCGCGTGGCGCCCCAGCAGTTTGATTTCAGCTACCTGGGCCTGCGCGCCGGCAACTATGGCCTGCAGGCGCTGGCGCGGCTGCAGGCCGAGACCGCGTCGCCACAGGCCGCCGCCATCCGGGAACTGAGCGCACAGGCCGCGCAACAGCGCGGCCCGGACGGCGCGCGCGCGCCACAGCCGGCGCCCGATGCCGCCACAATCGCCGCCAACCTGGACCTGCGCACGCCCGGCCGCACAGTGCCGCCGTCATTCCTCGCCAACGACTGGCAGCAGGCCACGCCACGCTGGCGGCTGCCGGCCTGCCTGACCTCGCGCACCATGCGCTGCGACGCCTACGTACTGGCGCTGACCGCGCAGGACACCCCCAATGTCGTGCTCTTTCCCGGCACCAATGCCAACGGCTCGGTGTTCGGCCAGGACGCCGCGGGCGCATGGCGCCTGATCGCCACGGTCAATATCGGGCCGGACTGCACCGCCGTGCGCGAGGCGCTCGCCCATGGCACGTTCCGGCTGGCGCCGCCGGTGCTGCCGGATATCGAAATCGGCGGCCGCCGGCTGCAACTGGAAGACGCCCGGCACCGCGGCGTGGGCTGCAAGCTGTAGCGCCGGCAAGTGGAAGGCTGCGCACGCTGGCGGAGCACCAGCGAGGGGCGCGGGCGTGCTACAGTGCGCCCTTCAGGTAAAGCTTGCGCAGAGCCATATAGCGCACCTGGGCCGCCCCCGACAGCGCCCGCGCGCCGGTGCGGCCGCCATTGCGCACTGCCATGCTTTCTCAGCCCCGACGCGCACACCGTGCCGCGCCAGGCGCCGCCCCATCGCGGGCCGGGCGGCCGGCAATCGCTCTTCACCGCTTTCGCGCGCACGCCGCCCGCCACGAGTCCGTGGCGCCCAACCATTGCCGCGCAGCCGCCTGCCCGGGCCGACGCCCCGCCGCCGCTGCCACTGCCCCCACAGGATCTTCATGACTCAACGGCTCCAGGCCGCACTGACCATCGCACTCTTCAAGCTGCTTGCCGCGTTGCCCTATGGCGTGACCGCACGCATTGGAGACGGGATTGGGAAGCTGCTTTATCGCATTCCCAGCCGCCGCCGCCGCATCGTCCTCACCAACCTGAAGCTGTGCTTCCCGGACATGGACGAAGACACGCGCCAAAACCTGGCGCGCAATCACTTCGGCCACGTGCTGCGCAGCTACCTGGAGCGCGGCATCCAATGGTTTGGCAGCGCCGAGCGCCTGGGCAAGCTGGTCGAACTGGACACCCGCATCGACCTGGCCTCGTGCGCGGAGCAGCCCACCATCTTCATGGGCTTTCACTTCGTCGGGATCGAGGCCGGCTGCATGTTCTATTCGATGCGCTACCCGGTGGCCTCGCTGTACACCAAAATGTCCAGCCCGATGCTCGACGAGATCTCGCGCATGCAGCGCGGGCGTTTCGGCGCGGAGATGATCCCGCGCAGCGGCAGCGGCAAGCAGGTGGTGCGCACGCTGCGCGCCGGCTGCCCGGTGATGCTGGCGGCGGACATGGACTTCGGCGTCACGGATTCCGTGTTCGTGCCGTTCTTCGGCGTGCCGGCCTGCACGCTGACTTCGGCCTCGCGCCTGGCCAGCATGACCGGCGCGCGCGTGGTGCCCTTCACCACCGAGGTCCTGCCCGACTACCGCGGCTACCGGCTGCGCGTGTTCGAACCGCTCGAGGGCTTTCCGTCGGGCAGTGTGGAGGAGGATTCGCGCCGCATGAATGCCTTCCTGGAAACCCAGATCGCGACCATGCCGGAGCAGTATTACTGGGTCCACCGGCGCTTCAAGAACCGGCCCGCCGGCATGGCGCCGGTGTACTGACGCCGGGGCTAGCCAGCACCGGCTCGCTGCCACGCTGCCTGGATATCGTCCACCAGGCGCTCCAGCTTTGCCGCATAGCGGGCGTTGTCGCGCCCGCGTTCGCTTGCTGAATACGGGAAGCTGATATTGAGCCCGTACAGCTGCTGATCCGGACCCCAGAACGCTGCGCCCACCGCCAGCAAGTGCCCGGGCTGGTAGGCAGCGGTACAGAAGCCGCGCTGCTGCGACTGGGCAATCGCGCGCAGCACGCGCGTGCGCATGGCGGGCCAGGCCTCGCCCTGCCGCGCCGCGATGCCCGCCAGCATGTCCTCACGCACGCCCGGCGGCAATGCCCCCAGCCACGACAGCCCGATCGCCGTCAGCTCCATCGGCACGCGCGAGCCCGGCACCACGCGCCGCGTGCGCGAGACGCTGTCGCGGCTGTGGCGGATCGAGGCCAGGTACACCATCTCCAGCTGGTCGCCCACGGCCAGCCCCACGTTGACCTTGTCGGCCTCGGCCACCTTGCGCATCAGCGGCAGCGCGATATCCGCGGCGCCGTTGGCGTGGCGGAAGGCATCGGCCAGGCTCAGCACCACCGGCGCCAGCCGGTAGGCGCGCTCATTGACGTCGTAGCGCAGGAAGCCCGCGTCCACCAGCGAGCGCGTCAGCCGGCTGACGGTGGGACGCGGCAGGCCGGTGCGCGCCGCCAGCTCGGCATTGGTCAGGCTGGTGGTGCCGATACGGAAGGCGCGCAGCAGCAGCAGCCCCCGCTCCAGCGACTGGCTGCCCGCGGTGTCGCGGGTGAAACGCCCGGTCTGGTGGGTGAGCCGCCGCGTCGACGCCTGCTCCCGTGCTGTCTCAGCCATCTCCGCATAATTTCAGTAAGCGAAATTCGAGTATAGCGGCGAGGCGCCGCAGCGCGAATACTGTGTGCTCCACCGGCCCGCGCCGGACCCAATCACAGAGGAGCGCCCCGCATGTCATCCGATGCCGATATCCAGCTGACCCGAGACGGCCACGTAGCCCGCATCGTGCTGTCCCGTCCGCCGCACAACTTTGTCGATGCCGACCTGATGCGGCGCCTGGCCGACACCCTGCTGGCGCTGGACGACGACCCCGGCTGCCGCGCCATCGTGCTGGCTTCCGGAGTCAGCGCCTTCTGCGCCGGCGCGGATTTCAGCGGCGCCGGCCAGGGCGAGGTCGCCAACGACCCCGCCGGCTTCTACGTGCATGCGATGAAGCTCTACCACAACCGCAAGCCCATCGTCGCCGCGGTGGAAGGGGCTGCCATCGGCGCCGGGCTGGGGCTGGCACTGGTGGCCGATTTCCGCGTGACGTGCGCCGAGGCGCGCTACAGCGCCAACTTCAACCGGCTGGGCTTCCACCCCGGCTTCGGCCTCAGCGTGACGCTGCCGCGGCTGGTGGGCGAGCAGCAGGCCGCGCTGCTGTTCTACACCGGCCGCCGCATCACCGGCACCGATGCGGTGGCGATCGGCCTGGCCGACGAGCTGGTGGCCAAGGCCGACGTCAACGACCGCGCCATGGCGCTGGCGCAGGAGATCGCCACCTCCGCGCCGCTGGCCGTTGAAACCACGCGCGCCACGCTGCGCGAGGGGCTGGCCGACCGCATCGCCGAAGTCAACCAGCGCGAGCTGGCGATCCAGCGCGGTCAGTTCCGCAGCGAAGACTTCCGCGAAGGCGTGGCCGCGATGGCCGAACGCCGCACGCCGGTGTTCCACCGCCGCTAAGCCATGCAGCCGACAAGGAGGGAACCCGTGCCTCAACAAGCACCCCGCGCCACGCCAGCCGGCCCGCTGGACGGCATCCGCGTGCTGGACCTCACCTCGGTCGTGCTCGGCCCGCTGGCGACGCAGGTGCTGGCGGACTTTGGCGCCGACGTGATCAAGATCGAAGGACCGGAAGGCGACCTGATGCGCGCCAACGGTGTGTCGCAGCACGCCGGCATGAGCTCGATCTACCTAGCGCTGAACCGCAACAAGCGCTCGGCCGTGCTCGACCTGAAGACGCCTGAGGGCGCCGAAGCGCTGCGCGCGCTGATCGCCGGTGCCGACGTGCTGGTGCACAACATGCGCGTGGCGGCGATGGAGCGGCTGGGCTTTGGCTACGGCGCGGTGGCGCGCATCAACCCGCGCATCGTCTACTGCGTGGCGACCGGCTTCGGCCAGGACGGCCCGCACCGCGACAAACCCGCCTTCGACGACATCATCCAGGCCGGCTGCGGGCTGGTGGCGCTGGGCTCGGGCAGCGGCGAGCGCCCGGAATACGTGCCCAGCCTGATCGCCGACAAGACTACCGGGCTGGCGCTGGCCAACGCCGTGCTGGCCGCGCTGCTGCACCGCGAGCGCCATGGCGTGGGCCAGTCGGTCGAAGTGCCGATGCTCGAAACCATGGCCGCCTTCGTGATGGCCGAGCACCTGGGCGGCCTGACCTTCGAGCCCGCCCCCGCCGGCGCCGGCTATGCGCGGCTCTTGCAGGGCGGGCGCCGCCCCGCGCCCACGCGCGACGGCTGGATCTGCGCGCTGCCCTACACCGAACGCCACTGGCACGCCTTCTTCCGCGCGGTCGGCCGTGACGACCTTGCCGACCGCTACGAGGTAGGCGACCGTGCGCAGCGCAATGCCAATATCCGCGCGCTGTACAACCACCTGGCCGAGCTGACGCCTGAGCGCACCACGGATGAATGGATGAGGCTGTTCGAATCGCTCGATATCCCCGCCACGCCGATCTACGGCCTCGATGCGCTGGTCGAGCATCCGCACCTGCGCGCCGTGGGGCTGTTCCAGGCTACCCACCACCCCACCGAAGGCCCGCTGCGCGAAGTGCGCCCGGCCACGCGCTTCTCGGCCACGCCCTTGTCATTGCGCCGTCACGCACCGGCGCTGGGCGAACACACCGCCGAGGTCCTGCAGGAAATCGGCATCACCCCGCCTGCCGCGCATGGTGGCAAAAACGGCGGCATGGCATAACAAAGAGAGACACGCATGAATTTCGAGCTGGATGAAGAACACCGCATGCTCAAGGACCTGGTCGCGCGCTTTGTGCGCGAGCAGCTGATTCCGCTGGAACCGGCGGTCCTGGCCCGCGAGGCCGAGGGCGGGCAGCTGACGCTGCTGCCGGAAGAACACGCGCGCCTGGACGGCATGTCGCGCGAGCTCGGCCTGTGGGGGCTGGACGCCCCCACCGAGATGGGCGGCGCCGACCTGCCCGTGGTGGCGATGGTCGGCGTCAACGAAGAACTCGGCAAGACCATCACGCCATACGAGCTGCCGCCTGACTCGCCCAACCTGCGCATGCTGATGCTGACTGCCAGCGACGCGCAGCGCGAACGCTACCTGGCGCCATATGCGCGTGGCGAGACGGTCTCGGCCATCGCCATTTCCGAACCCGGCGCCGGCGGCGACCCCGCCATGATGACCACGCGCGCGGAGCGCGACGGCGACGACTGGGTGCTCAACGGCCGCAAGATCTGGATCAGCCGCGCCGCGCGGGCCGACTGGACCATCGTGATGGCCGTCACCGACAAGGCCAAGGGCGCGCGTGGCGGCATCTCGGCCTTTATCGTCGAGCGCGGCACGCCCGGCCTGCGCGTGGAGCGGCGCATCCCGATGATCGGCGGCGCCTCCACCTATGAAGTCGTGCTGGAGGATTGCCGCATCCCCGCCTCGCAGCTGCTGGGCACCGAAGGCCAGGGCTTTGCCCCGATGCAGGCGCGCCTGTCTACGCGCCGCGTGCAGATGGCCGCGTGGTGCATCGGCCGCGCCCAGCGAGCGCTCGACATGATCTGCGAGTACGCGCCGCAGCGCCGGACCTTCGGCGCGCCGCTGGCGCAGCGCCAGGCGATCCAGTGGTGGGTGGCGGATGCCGCCACGCGCATCCACGCCTGCCGCCTGATGACGTACGAGGCCGCCAGCCGCATCGATGCCGGCGCCGAGGCGCGTACGCAGGTATCGATGATCAAGGTCTTCGCCACGGAAATGGCCTGGGAAGTGATCGACCAGGCGATGCAGACCTTTGGCGCGATGGGCATGACCAAGGAACTGCCGCTGCAGCAGATGGCCAATGAAACCCGCCTGATGCGCATCTACGAAGGGCCCAGCGAAGTGCACCGCTGGGTGATAGCGCGCGACCTGCTCGGCCTGCGCCGCTGAGCCTCACTGACCCCATGCACCGGCGGGCCACACGCCGGGCTTTCTTTCCGACTGAAGGAGACACCATGCAACAGCCTTTTCGTTCGCGCCGCCGCTTCCTGGGCATGGCCGCCGCAGCGCTGGCGGGCATCGCCGCACCGCTGACCGCGCCAGCCGCGGAAGATGTCTTCCCAACACGCCCGATGCGCTTTATCGTGCCGTTCCCGGCCGGCAGCGGCACCGACACCACCGCGCGCATGTTCGCCAAGAAGATCGGCGAGCTCACCGGCCAGGGCGTGGTGGTGGAGAACAAACCCGGTGGCAACGGCTTTATCGGCGTGCAGACCGCGCTGAACGCGCCGGCGGACGGCTACACGGTGTTTATCGGCAGCAATTCCACGCTGTCGACCAACGCCGCCACCTTCCGCAAGCTGCCCTATGACCCGCTGACCGACTTCGCGCCGATCACGCTGCTGTCACGCGGGCCGTGCCTGATCATCGTGCCGGCCAGCTCGCCCTACCGCACGCTGGCGGAACTGCTGGAAGACGCCCGCAAGCGGCCCGGCGCGCTCAACTACGGCTCGGGCTCGATCTCGTACACGCTGTACAGCGAATGGCTCAATGAGCTGGCAAAGATCAAGACCACCTCCGTGCCGTACAAGGGCGCGGGCGATGCCATCAACGGCGTGATGGCGGCCAACGTGGACTTTGCCGTGGTCGATGCCACCGGCGCCATCGAACTCGCGCGCGGCGGCAAGATCCGCGCGCTGGCCTTTACCGCGCCGCAGCGCTCGCCGCTGCTGCCGGAAGTGCCGTCGATCGTCGAGGCCGGCCTGCCGGACTTCCTGGCCTACAACTGGGTGGCCGCGGCGATCTCCGCCAAGGCCCCGCCCGCGGTGGTGAAGCGGCTGCAAGACCTGTTCACGCAGGCCGGCAACGCGCCGGACGTGCGCGACTACTACACGCGCCAGTCGACCGAGCTGATCCTGTCGTCACCAGCGGAAATGCGCCAGTACCAGAAGGACGAGATCGTGCGCTGGAAGCGGCTGGCCGTCGTGGCGAAGATCCCGCTGCAATAAGCGCCGGCGCTGCTATCGGCTGTGCTCGCGCAGCAGCGCCGTCAGCCGCTGCGCCAGCGGCGACAGGTAGGCGCCGGCGCGAGTGATCACGCCGATGCGCCGGCGCAGGTCCAGTTCCTCCAGCGCCAGCGGCAGCGCGCGCAGGCCATGCTGCATGGCATCGCCGCCTTCATTTGCGATGCTCAGCATCTGCGTGCCCTGCATCAGTGCGAACAGCGAGGTGCTGCCGAAATCGATCTCGATGCGCGGCCTGGGCTCGGGCAGCCCGCGTTGGCGGAAGGCGGCATCGACCTGCTGGCGCAGCGTGATATGCGCTTCGGGCAGCAACCATTCCTGGTCGGCCAGGTCCGCCAGCCGCAGCTTGCGCCGCCGCAGCAGCGCATGTCCTTCATCCGCCACCACGACCAGGCGGTCGTCGAACAGTGGCTCCACCGCAAAATCCCCCGCGACCGCCTGCTTTTGTGGGGCAGGCGCTACTGCCATATCCAGTTCACCCGCGGCCAGCAGGTCCAGCAGGTCGCGCGCCAGGCGTCGGCGCAGCCGCAGCCGTGCCACCGGCCGCTCGCGCACCAGTTGCTGGCAGGCACCCAGGATGACCTTGCCCGGAATCGACGGTGAATAGCCCACGCGCAGGATGCCCTGCTCGCCGGTGCGGATGCCCAGCATCTCCTTGATCCCGTCCTCGTACTCCAGCCGGATCCGCTGCGCCCGCTCCAGGAAACGCGTGCCGGCGTAGGTGGCGGTCATGCCGTTGGCGGTGCGCTCGAACAGCGGCAGCCCGGCCTGCATCTCCACCCGCTGTACCGCCTTGGTCAGCGCCGGCTGGCTGATGCCCAGCGCCTCGGCCGCCCGGCCAATGGCGCCGTGCGCCGCCACGGCGAGGATGTATTCGATATCCCGCGTCTCCATTACCTCATTCCCGATGGTTATGACTTTATAGCCATTGCTTCATTGTGGTGATGCCAGCCATCTTACAGACTACGGCGCACGGGCACACACAAAAACGCCCGCACAGACCATCGAGCATCACGGAGACAGCATGGGTTTCGCGTACTTCCTGCGCCGCGCCGCGCGCTACTGGGGCGATCAGCCCGCCATCCTTTACCAAGACCAGGTGGTGACCTACCGCGAGCTGGAAGAGCGCTCCACCCGCCTGGCCAACGCGCTGCTGGCGCTGGGCCTGCAGCGCGGCGACCGCGTGGCGGTGCAGGCGCGCAACCGGCCCGAGCTGGTCGAGCTGGAATGCGCGCTGTACAAGGCCGGGCTGGTCAAGGCGGCGCTCAACCCCCGCTTTACCGCGGCCGAAGCCAGCGACGTGGTCGAGAACTGCACGCCGCGCGTGCTGATCGCCGGGCCCGGCTATACCGGGTATTCGAGTGCAACGCCGGGCTTTGGCAGCATCGAGACCTTTATCGCCATCGGGGACGCGCCGGCCGGCTATGTCGGCTACGAATCCCTGCTGGCCAGCTCTGGCACCACCCCGCCCGACATTACCCCGGCAGCCGACGACCTGGCGGTGCTCCACTTCTCGTCGGGCTCCACCGGCAAGATCAAGGCCGCCATGCAGGGCTACGGCAACCGCATGGCAGCGCTGCGCAAGATGGTGGCCGGCATGGACCGCCCGGCCCGGCCCGGCGACCGTCTGGCGCTGATCGGGCCGGTCACGCACGCCTCCGGCATGCTGATGCAGCCCTACCTTTACCTGGGCGCCACGCTGGTGCTGTTCGACAAATTCGAGCCCGCGCACTTCCTGGCCGAGGTGGCGCGGCTGCGCATCACGCACGTGTTCATGGTGCCGGCGATGATCAACATGCTGCTGGCCGAGCCCACGCTGGCGCAGACGGACCTGTCCAGCCTCAAGACGCTGGCCTACGGCGCCGCGCCGATGGCGCCGGCGCGCATCCGCGAGGCGTGGGAGCGCATCGGGCCGATCCTGTCGCAGGGTTATGGCGCCAGCGAATCGACCTCCGGCGTTACGCGCCTGTCGACGGCAGACCACGCGCAAGCGATCGCACATCATCCCGAACGCCTGGCCTCGTGCGGCCGCGCCCTGAACGAAACCGAAGTGCGCGTGGTCGACGAGCAGGGTCAGGAGGTCGCGGTGGGCGCGATCGGCGAACTGGTGATCCGCGGCGAAGACGTGTTCCAGGGCTACTGGGGCGAGCCAGAGCTGACCCGGGAGGCCATCGTCGACGGCTGGCTGCATACCGGCGACATGGCGCGCGTGGACGAGGCCGGCTACCTGTACCTGGTGGACCGCAAGAAAGACATGATCATCTCCGGCGGCTTCAACGTGTACCCGACCGAGGTCGAAGCCACGCTGTACCAGCACCCCGACGTGCTGGAAGCCTGCGTCATCAGCGTACCCGACGACACCTGGGGCGAAAGCGTCAAGGCCGTGGTCACGCTGCGGCCGGGCTGCGAAGCCAGCGCGCAGCAGCTGATCGCGCACTGCCGCGAGCGCATTGCCGACTACAAATCGCCGCGTTCGGTCGACTTTGTCGCCGAACTGCCCAAGAACGCCAGCGGCAAGCTGGCCCGCAAGATCGTGCGCGAAGGCTACTGGCAAGGCGTCGAGCGCCGCGTCAATTAAGGAGCCAGACTGTTATGTTCGATCACCTGACCAACCCCGTCCTTGCCGAAACGCGCGCCGGCATCCGCCGCTTTATCGACGAAGAACTGCGCCCGCTGGAGCGCGAACTCGGGCTGGACTCTGAAGACGCATGGCCGCGCGAGACGCTGCGCAATGTCTGGCGCCGCTCCAGCAAGCTGGGCTTCTACGCCGCCTGCCTGCCCACGGCACTTGGCGGCAAGGGCCTGAACATCCAGGAGCAATGCGCGCTCAAGGCCGACCTGGCGGCCAGTGGCTCCGCCCTGGCCCCGCACGTCCTGGGCGACCTGGGGGCCCGCCGCGTGTGGGCAATATGCTCAAGTACGCCACGCCGGCGCAGCTGAAGCAGTACTTCGAGCCGGTCATCCGCGGCGAGAAATCGACCTGCTTCGCGCTGACCGAAACGCACTCCGGTTCCGATGCGCAAAGCATCAAGACCAGCGCCATCGCCGACGGCGATGACCTCGTCATCAACGGCGGCAAGCACTACATCAGCGGCGCGCCGTTCGCGGACTTCGCCATCGTCATGTGCGTGACCGACGCCAGCACCACGCCGCCTGCCATCAGCGCGGTGCTGGTCGACCTGGACCTGCCCGGCGTGACCGTGACCAACGAGTACGTGCCGATGTCCGGCCAGCACATAGATGGCGATATCCACTTCGACAACGTGCGCTTGCCGCGCGCCAATATCTTCGGCGGCGAGGGCAATGGCTTCAAGCTGGGCATGTCGCGAATCAACGTCAACCGGCTACTGCACTGCCCCACCATGCTGGGGCTGGCGACGCGGGCGTACGAATCGTCCCTGGAATACGCCGGCCAGCGCCGCCAGTTCGGCGGCCCGATCGCGCGCTTCCAGGCGATCCAGCACATGCTGGCCGACATGGCCGCCGCGCTTTGGGCCTGCGAAAGCATGATCACGCACACCGCGGCACTGGCCGATGCCGGCGCCGACCTGCGCATGAAGGCCGCGGCCTGCAAGCTGTTTGTCTCGGAACGCTGCTTCGAGGTGGCGGACAAGGCCGTGCAGATCCACGGCAACGTCGGCGTCACCCGCGGCCATCCGGTCGAGCAGACCTTCCGCAAGCTGCGCATGTTCCGCATCTTCACCGGCACCAGCGAGATCCAGCGCAACACCATCGCGCGCACTATTCTCGAACCGCTGCAGCAGAACGCATGACCGTGCCGGCGGCACGGTCGCCGCCGGCATGAAGACAATACGACAAGACCACGGAGACTACGCATGAACCGCCGAGACTGGCTTGCCACCGCCGGCGCCGCCGCGCTGGGCAGCCTGCTGCTGCCCGCGCGCGCCGCCGCACCCTACCCCAGCCGCCCGATCCGGCTGATCGTTCCGTTTATCGCCGGCAGCACGCCGGACAACGTTGCCCGCACGCTGTCGGCGGAGCTGGGCAACAAGCTCGGGCAGCCGCTGGTGGTCGAGAACATGCCCGGCGCCGGCGGCATCATCGGCGCCAGCGCGCTGCGCCGTGCCGCGCCGGACGGCTATACGCTGGGGATTCTCGCCAACACGCATGTGATCAACGTGCACATGTACCGCAAGATGCCGTATGACCCGGCGCGTGACTTCACGCCGATCACGGCGCTCTCCGGCGGCCCGACGGCGCTGGTCGTGCCGGCATCGTCGCCCTGCAAGACCGCCGGCGAACTGGTCGCCGCGATGAAGAAGGCGCCCGGCAAGTTCAACTACGGCTCCGGCGGCAAGGGCAGCATCGCCCATCTCGCGGTCGAGACCATGCTGCACCAGGCCGGCTGCGATGCCGTGCACATCCCCTACAAGGGCGCGCCGGAGAACATCACCGCGATGCTGACTGGCCAGACCCAGTTCGGCATGCCGGTGCTGGGCACTGCCACGCAATACGTGCGCAACGGGCAGATCCGCGTCCTGGCGGTCACTGCCGCGGCGCGTTCGCCCTTCTTTCCCGACGTGCCGACCATGGCCGAGGCACTGCCGCCGGGCTTTGTCATCGACAACTGGAGCGGGCTGTTCGCACCGGCCAACTTCCCGGCCGAACTGACGCAGAAGCTCCATGCCGCCGTCAGCGCGCTGCAGACCGCCGGCGTCTTCGATGCCCAGCTCAAGGCCAACGCGGGTGAGCTGCGCCGCAGCGCATCGCCCGCGCAGTTCGGCACCGTGGTCGCCGCCGACAATACCCGCTATGGCGAGCTGATGAAGTCGATCGGCATGGTTGGCGACCTGGGCTAGCCCCTCCGCATTTGAGAACGGGATTCCGCATGAAGCCAGAATGGTCTTGTCTGAAGGACGTCACCATCATCGATGCCAGCCAGTTGCTGCCCGGGCCGCACGCCTGCAGTCTGCTGCGGCAGTTGGGGGCCGATGTGATCAAGGTCGAGCAGCCCGGTACCGGCGATACCGCACGACAGCTTGGGCCGGCGGTGTTTGCGCAGTTCAATCGCGGCAAGCGCTCGGTTGCGCTGGACCTGAAGACGGACGCGGGCCGCGAAGCCTTTCTCGAGTTGGTGCGCAATGCCGATGCCGTGGTGGAGGGGTTCCGTCCGGGCGTGATGGCGCGGCTGAAGCTGGCCTATGAAGCGCTGGCGGCGGTCAACCCAGCCATCGTGCTTTGTTCCGTGTCCGGCTTCGGCCAGACCGGTCCTTATGCGAAGCACGCCGGGCATGACCTGAACTACCTTGCGCTGGCGGGATACTGGGCGACGCCGGTACAGGTGCATGACGTGGTGTCGCGTCCGCGCGTGCGGGTGTCGGACTATGCCGCGTCCGGCTACGCTGCGCTGTCGCTTGCCGTTGCGATCATGAGTGCGCGACAGCATGGGCGCGGGCAGCATCTCGATGTCTCGATCCATGATGCGATCCTGTGCTGGACCGCGCACGGGGCATGGGCGGCGCGGGGACATGAGGCGGCGCCGCAGGAATCGCCGACGGTGATGCCGGAGAACGACCTGTTCGAGACGCGCGATGGCCGTCATCTCGCGATGGGGATCCTGGAGAACAAGTTCTGGGTCAACCTGTGCGAGGCGCTTGGCGAAGCGTTTCCCGACCTGCGTGATCCGCGCTTTGCCACGCGTGCGGGGCGGTACGGGCACAAGCTGGCGGTGAATGACCTGCTGGCAGCGGTGTTCCGTACCCGTGACCTGGCGGATTGGGAGGTGTTCTTCGGAACGCTGGATATTCCATTCTCCCCGGTGCTGGGGGCGACGGCGTTGTTCGAAGACCCTCACGTCCAGGCGCGGGAGGTGGTGCGGCGGGTAGCCGGCGAGGACGGGATTGCTGTGAATTTTCCGGTAAGGTTTTCGTTGGGGTTGCCGGAGGGGGAGGATTTTGTGGCGGGTGTCGGCGAACACAACGCCGCTGAAGGTTGAGAGGGATGCACCCAAAAAGATATCTTTACTGCACCTATGGAAGCATAGGGTCACGCCAGCAGCATATGGTTTAGTGCAAATTATGGCTGGACTATAATTATTGGAATCCAATAATTTCCCATAAGTGCGCCATGACCAACATCTATCGCCGCCCTGCCCTTGCCGCCCAGATGGCGCGGCAATTGCTGCACCCCGGGGTCCTGGACGAAGGCTTGCGTTCCGGCCTTTTCTTGTCTGGGCTACGGCGCACCGGCAAGACCACGTTCCTGCTCAACGACCTCGTTCCGGCCCTGGAGGCCGACGGGGCGATCGTGATCTATGTCGATCTCTGGAGCGACACGCAGCGCAGCCCTGCCGCACTCATTCTGGCAGCGGTGAAAAGAACATTAGCCGATCTGGAGCAGCCCGGCTCTGCAGCCCTCAAGCACCTGAAGCGAGTTGCCGGTGCTGACATCGGCGGCTTTGGGTTCAAGTTCGGATTCAAGCTGGACAGTGTCGGGGAGCCCGGCGGGGCCACGCTGGCCCAGGCGCTGGCGGAAGTGGTCGACAAAGCAAAGACCAACGTGGTCCTGATCGTAGACGAGGTGCAGCACGCCATTACCTCCGAGGAAGGCAACCGGATGCTGCTCGCGCTCAAGGCTGCGCGCGACGCCATCAACCCGCGCCCCGGCACGCCAGGGTACTTCCTCTTCGTAGGGACTGGTTCGCACCGGGCGCTGGTAGGCGAACTGACGGCACGCCGCAACCAGGCCTTCGCCGGTGCCACCTCGATCTCCTACCCGGTACTCGGCGAAGACTATGTCGCGTACCTGCTTGAACGCCTGTCGGCCGAGGGATTCAGCGCCCTGCCGTCGCCGGAGGTAGCGGTCCAGGCGTTCCGTGCGTTGGGCAGCCGTCCCGAAGAGATGATCAAGGCCTTGCGGCAATTGCACTTCCATTTGCCGCAAGGCAGCAATCCGGACGAACATCTGCCGGTGATCGCCAATACGCTCCGATCGACAGCCGCGGACCTCGAACTGATGAAGCTCGAACAGTTGGGCGGACTAGCCACAGCGATCTTCGACCGCATAGCCTGCTCTGACGGTGACGCCCGCGGGTTGTTCTCGGCGGAGTCCGCCGCCGCGTATTCCGCGGCAATCGGACGCGAAGTCCGTATCGAGGAGGCACAGCCGGTGGTCAATGAACTGATGGCGACGAACTTGATCATGCGCAAGGGGCACGGGGTCTATGGCGTCACGGATCCGTTCGTGCAGGAAATCTGGTTGGAGCGCAAGTCGATTGAAGGAAAGCTGTAGGGCCTGCCGCGACCGACCTTTGTGGCCGGCATTACCGGGACTGGCAAGGTCGGATTCGCCGGAATTGTCCATGGCCGCAACGATTCCGCACTGCTAACTTGCCCCACGTTACAAGCGCTGACGGCGCAAGGGGAAGGCAAACATGAAGACCATCGGGCTGATCGGCGGCATGAGTCGGGAATCGTCCGCCGAGTATTACCGGCTGATCAACCTGGGCATGAAGGCATGCCTGGGCGGGCATCGCAATGCTCGTAGCATCATGGCCACCGTCTGCTTCGAAGAAATCAAGGAACTGCAGCACGCACAACAGTGAGACGAACTCGGCAGGCGCATGCAGCAGGCAGCGCGGCAGGTGGAGGCCGGAGGTGCGGCTTTCGTGCTGCTGTGTAGCAATACCATGCACCGGGTGGCGCCGGCCATCGAGTCGGTGTTGAAGGTGCCCTTCATTCATATTGTCGATCCCACCTCGCAGGCACTGCGCCAGGCGGGAATCGGGCGCGTCGGCTTGCTTGGCACGCGCTTCACGATGGAGCAGGATTTCTATCGCGCGCGGATGATTGAGTTGCACGACATCGTCGTGGTGGTGCGGGAGCAGGCGGACCGAGAATGGGTACACCAGGTCATCTATGAAGAGTTATGCCACGGCATCGTGCGCGATGACGCAAGGGCCGAATACCAGCGCATCGTCGCCGCGCTCGCGGAGCAGGGCGCCGAAGGCGTGATCCTCGGCTGCACGCAAATCACGCTGCTGCTCGGGCAAGACGACGTGGCCCTGCCGGTGTTCGATACCACTGCGCTGCATGCACAGGCGGCGGTTACGAGGGCATCCCGCCCCATTCACCATGCGTTATGCGATCATTCAAACCGCACCCGCCGCGCCGGCGCCTTGTCGCGCACGAGGTCCAATGCTCCGAAATCGTCCGTCAGCCCTGCGCGGCGGCCAACCTCCGCCAGCGCATCGCCCATGCGGACTCGCTGCTCCGGATTCACCGCATTTTCCAGAATCTCGCGGACTTCTGCCCCCATGCTGCGGCCGTGTTGGGCTGCACGCATCCGTAAAGCGCGATGCACCTCGTCAGGCAGATTGCGCACCATCAGAATTGCCATAGCCACAGCCCCGACTCGATTTTATCGATTGCAATCCTAGTCTATTGACTGCACCCTACAAGCCGTCACGCTGGGCTGCGCCGGAAACGAAATCAGAGTGAAAAGCCAGCGATACTTCGCTGGCTCCAGATTACTGACTAAGCCTGAATGCTGCCGGTTGGCTCCCCTCTCCCACTGCGCGAGAGGGGGGAGCGTACACCAGCGTTGGCGGCTTGCGTTCAGCGCGGCGGAGAATGATTGCTTAACTACTTCGGTGGCATCATCGCTCCGAAGCCAATCTTCAAACCGCCAACCTCTCCACCACTCTCCCCCGCCTCACCACCCCCAGCGAAAACATCGACATCGCAGCGATCAGCGCCGGCAAGCCGATCAAGGCAAACAACGCCGGCATCCCCAGCCCCATCGACAGCATCGTCGCCCCGCCAACCGAGCCCACGACCGATCCCATCCGGCCGACGGCATTGGCCCAACTCACGCCAGTGGCACGGCAATCCGTCGGATAGAAGTTCGCAGACAGCGCGTTGCCGCCGACTTGCGAGCCCGAGATGCAAAATCCGGCAAAGAACACCGCAATCCCCGCAGCGATCGGTTCCGAAGCAAAACTCCCCACCGCCGCAATGCAAAGCGCCGCCAACGAATAGCTTGCGGTCAGCACATAGTGCGGATTGATCCGATCCATCAGCCATCCCAGCACGATCGCCCCCACCGTCCCGCCAATCTGGAACATCGTGGTCACCAGCGCCGCGGTCCGCATCGACTGGCCGGTACTACGCAGCAGCGTAGGCAGCCAGCTCGACAGCAGGTAGATCACCAGCAGGCTCATGAAGAACGTCAGCCAGAACAGCAGCGTGCCGCGCAGCAGTTCGGGACGGAACAGGTGCCGCACCGGCGAACTGGTGGTGCGCCGTTCACCCACCGAGAAGGTCGCATCCCGCAGATCCTCCTTCGGCGCGATGCGCTGCAGCGTGGCCACGATCCGCTCCCGCGACTTGCCCGTCAGCACCAGATAGCGCACCGACTCCGGCAGCAGCCACACCAGCAGGACGACCAGCGCCAGCGGCAGCACGCCACCCATCACAAGCACCGAGCGCCAGCCGAACGCTTCGATCAGTCCGGCCGAAGCAAGGCCGCCAAACGCTGAACCCAGCGTGAAGCCGCAGAACATGGTCGTGACGAGGAAGGAGCGGCGCTTGTCGGGGCAGAACTCCGACGTCAAGGTGATCGCGTTGGGCATCGCGCCACCGAGGCCGAGCCCCGTCAGAAAGCGCAGCAGCACCAGCGTCCACAAGTCATGCGACCACGCCGAGGCCAGGCTGGCCGCGCCGAAGAACAAGACCGACAGCACCAGCACGCTCTTGCGACCAAAGCGGTCGGCCAGCGGGCCGAACAGGAACGCGCCGGCCATCAGGCCGCCGAGCCCGGCGCCGAACAACGGCGCGAGCTGCGCCGGCGTGAGTTGCCATTCCGCACGGATGGCAGGCGCGATAAAGCCGATCGCAGCGGTGTCGAAGCCATCGACGGCCACGATCAGGAAGCACAGCACGACGATGGTCACCTGGAACGCCGACAGCGGCTGGCGGTCGATGAACGCGGTGACATTCAGGGGTTGGCTGGCAGGCATGGTGTCTCCTCCTTGTTGCCAGGGATCAGGGGCGAGTCACGGCCGGCGGCTCCATGGGCCGCCGGATCGTTATCGGGATTTGCTGCGAGAGAAAAGGAAAGCTGCGTCAGCGCGCTACTGCCACGGCGTCTGGCTGAGGCACTTGTCGGCGCGCCAGCCATGCAGCCACTGCAACGCGTCGTAGAACTGGGCCTGCGTGCGGCCGGTCCACAGGCTGTTGCGCACCAGGCGGTCCACACCCTTGGCGTGGTAGACCCGGCCCATGTCGCGCGCGGCGTAGAGCACGCGGGCGGTGCGCGGGATGCGGGCCTGCTCGTAAAGCTGGAATGCCGCTTCGAAATCGCCGCCCGCCACCTTCACCGCTTCGCCCAGCGTGACGGCATCTTCCAGTGCCTGGCAGGCGCCCTGCGCGACGTACTGGGTCATCGGGTGCGCAGCGTCGCCGAGGATGGTGGCGCGGCCAAAGCTCCAGCGCTCCACGGGGTCGCGATCGGCGGTGGCCCAGCGCTTCCAGGAGGTCGGGCGGTCCAGCATCTGGTGCGGCAGCGGGTGGATGCCTTCGAAGTACGACAGCACTTCTGCCTTGCTGCCGTCGCGCACGCCCCAGGTTTCCTGTTCGCGGCTGTGGAAGGTCACCACCAGGTTGTACTGCTGGCCGCCGCGCAGCGGGTAGTGGACCAGGTGGCAGTGCGGGCCGGCCCACACCACCGGTGCGTTGACCTGCAGGTCCTGCGGCATGTTGGCGACGTCGACCACGGCGCGGTAGACCACATGGCCGGTGACGCGGGGCTCATCGCCGATCAGCGCCTGGCGGATGGCGGACTTGACGCCGTCGCAGCCGATCACCGCGTCGCCACGGTGGTGCTCGCCGTGCTGGTCGATCACGGTCACGCCCTTGTCGTCCTGCAGCAGCTGTTCCACCCGCGTGCTGGTGCGGAAGGTGATCAGCGGATGGTCCTGCACCGCCTCCAGGATCGACAGGTGGATATCGGCGCGATGGATCACCGCATACGGGTTGCCGAAGCGCTCGCGGTAAGCCTGGCCCACGTCGACCCGGGCGATCTCGCTGGTATCGATCGCATCGCGCAGGCTGAGGTAGTCGGTAAAGACCGCGCGGCTGCGCGCGGCCTCGCCCACGCCGAGCGCGTCTAACGCGGCAAAGGCGTTGGCGGCGAGCTGGATGCCGGCGCCGATCTCGCCGATCTGTTCGGCCTGCTCCAGCAGTTCGATGCGGATGCCCTGGCGTGCGAGCGCCAGCGCCGCGGCCAGGCCGCCGATGCCGCCGCCGATGATGAGGACCTTGCCGGTCGCGTTGTTGGTACTGCTCATGTCTTGTCTCCTGGCCTGCGCGATGCGTCAGGCGGTGTGGTCGGGCTGGCGCCCAGGCGCCGCCTGGGCAAAGGCTGGATGGGCGCTGGCGTGGGCATAGACCGCCATCGCGCGCTCGTAGCGGCCAAGGTCGCAGCCCATGCGCAGCGCGTTGGCCACCTGCGGCACCAGCGTGATGTCGGCCAGCGTTGGCGCATCGCCGAAGCACCACCTGCCATGTCCGTGCAGCGCCAGCAGGCGCTCCATGCCGGCCATGCCTTCATCGATCCAATGGCGGTACCAGGCGTCCTTCTGCTCGGGCGTGACCTTCAGCACGTCCTGCAGGTAGCGCAGCACGCGCAGGTTGTTGACCGGGTGGATATCGCAGCCGATCAGCGTGGCCAGTTCCAGCACCCGCGAGCGCTGTACCGGGTCTTGCGGGAGCAGGCGCGGTTCGGGATGAAGCGCGTCCAGGTAGTCGATGATCGCGAACGACTGTCCGAGCGTAAAGCTGCCATCCACCAGCGCGGGCACGGTCGCGGACGGGTTGATGCCCTCGACATACTCCGGCTCGCGGTGCTGGCCGGTGCGGATGTTGACCGGCAGGTAGTCGTACGGCAGGCCTTTGAGGGCCAGCGCGATGCGCACCCGGTAGGACGTCGAGCTGTTGAAGAAACTATAGAGCTGCATGATCGATAATGCCTGTGTGCTGCGATTCACGCGGGTCAGACCACGCGCACGGTCAGCTCGCCGAGGCCATCCACGCCCGTGACCATGGTCTCGCCTGCCTTGACAGCGCCCACGCCTTCCGGCGTGCCGGTGAAGATCACATCGCCCGGTTCTAGGCGGAAGAACTGCGATAGGTAGGCCACCGTCTCAGCCACCGACCAGATCAGGTGCGATACGTCGCTGCGTTGCCGGGTCTCGCCATTGACGGTCAGCCAGATGCCGGCCTGTTGCGGGTGGCCGATCTCGCTGGCGCGGTGGATCGGAGCGACCGGCGCCGAGGCATCGAAGGCCTTGCCGATTTCCCAGGGGCGGCCCATTTCGCGCATCTTCATCTGCAGGTCGCGGCGGGTCATGTCGAGGCCGACGGCATAGCCCCAGACGTGTTCGAGTGCCTGTTCGACCGGGATATCCGAGCCGGCCTTGCCGATGACTGCCACCAGCTCGGCCTCGTAGTGGTAGTTCTGCGTCTGCGCCGGATACGGCAGGTCCAGCGTGGTGCCTGCCTGCACCGGGACGATCGCGTCAGCCGGCTTGCAGAAGAAGAACGGCGGCTCGCGGTCGGGATCGAAGCCCATCTCGCGGGCATGGGCGGCGTAGTTCCGGCCGACGCAGTAGACGCGGCGCACGGCGAACTGGTCGTCGCTGCCGGCAACGGGGATGGAAACGGTGGCGGGGGGCGTGAAGACGTAGGACATGGTTCGGAGTTTCCGGAAATCGTCAGGTAAGCGGGGGGCTCCGGCGGTGCGCGCAGGCACCGCCCGGGCCAGAATCGGATCAGGGTTGCGGGACGCTCAAGTGCGCGCTTCGCGCAGCAGGTTCATCGCGGACAGCACGGGCCGGTCGGAATAGCTGAACAGCACCGCGTCTTCCAGCGCGCCCAGCTGCACCGGCGCCCACGACGGGGCCACGAAAATATCGCGCGGCTCGAACTGGAACTGGTCGTCACCGATGCGCACCGTGCCGCGCCCTTCCACCACGCTGTAGACGGTGGCGTCGGTGCTGCGGTAGGTCTTGCCCTGGAAGCCCGCCGGCAGGTACTGCATGAAGGTGGCGATGGTCGGCATCGGCCAGCCGCCGGTGGCCGGGTTGATATAGCGCAGCTTGACGCCGTCCCAGGCATCGAGCTCGCCGTTGCGGTAGAGCTGGTCCAGCGCCTCGCGCGAGCGCTCGTACGGGTAGCTGAAGATCGGCGAAGTGGGATCGGTCACGCGATGCCGCACCGGCACCATGTTGTGGCCGAAGCGGGCAAAGCTGTCGCCCTCGGCGCGGGTGACGGGCTGCTGGGCTTCCGGGTAGTTCTCGGCAAACCCGGCATCGAACTGCTGCACCAGCGGGATATCCAGCCCGTCGAGCCACACCACCGGCTCGCCGCCGTCCTCGACGGCCGGGTTGCCATGGTCATGCCAGGTCCACGACGGCGTGATGATGAAGTCGCCGGGATGCATGGTGGTGCGCTCACCGTTGACCGCGGTCCAGGCGCCCTTGCCTTCGACGATAAAGCGCAGCGCCGACTGCGTATGGCGGTGGCTGGGCGCTACCTCGCCCGGCAGGATCAGCTGCAGGCCAGCGTAGAGCGTGGAGGTGATGCTCGACTTGCCGGGGATGCCGGGGTTCTCCAGCACCAGCACGCGGCGTACGGCTTCCTCGGCGCTGATGACGCTGCCCGCCTGCATCACCAGCGGGCGGACCTGAGCGTACTTCCAGATGGCGGGAACGATCTGCGGGCGGGGTTGCGGCGGCACCAGCGCATGCAGCGACTCCCACAACGGGGTCATGTGGCTGCGGCCAATGTGTTCGTAATAGGCCACGCGGGCCGGATCAGGGGTGTGTTCGGACATGCTGTCTCCGTAACTTTGTGCAGGGCTTTGGGAGCGCTTTTGTGGGTGCGTCGTCATCGCTCGCACCGTCTTGTTGTCGTTATACGCGCCGCCCTATAAGATTTGAAATGAACTTTTCATCTTATCGATACGATTTTTTATATAGGTAGCCCCATGGACTGGACCCAGAGATTGCGGCTGCGCAACCTGCAGATGCTGCTGAGCCTGGCCGAGACCGGCAATATGAGCCAGTCGGCGGCCATGCTGAACACGACCCAGCCGGGCCTTTCCAAATGGCTGAAGGACCTGGAGGACGATATCGGGCTGCCACTGTTCGAGCGCCAGGCGCGTGGGCTGCGGCCCACACCCTACGGGGAGTCGCTGATCGAGCACGCGCGCCGGATCGAGGCGCAGCTCGATTCCGCACGCGACGACCTGCAGGCCATGCGCGACGGCGGCAGCGGGCTGGTGGTGGTGGGCACGTCCGGGGCCTCGGCGGCCGACACGGTGCCGTTGGCCTCCCTGCAACTGCTGCAGCAGATGCCGCGCGCCAGCGTGCGGCTGGTGGAAACCACCATGGACCGGCTGATGAACCAGCTGTCGCGCAGCGAGCTTGATATCGTGGTGGGCCGCTCCGCACCGGAGTTGCAGGACGCGCATATGCGCACGGAATCGCTCTACATGGAGCCGATCCACTTTGTCGCGCGGCCGCGCCATCCGTTGCTGCAGGGTGGGCGCATCGGCTGGGACGACCTGTACCGCTACCGCTGGGTGGTATGGCCGCGCGGTACGCCGATCCGCAATGCGCTGGAAGGCGCGCTGGTCAGCGCCGAACGCGCGCTGCCTGCCGACTGCGTGGAAAGCAATTCCACCATCCTGAATCTCACGCTGTTCAACAACAGCGACATGATCGGCCTGGCCTCGCACCGCACCGCGCGCCGGCTGGAGGAATTAGGCGCGCTGCGCATCGTGCCGCTGCGGCTGGCTGGCTTTGGCTCGGTGTCGATGTACTGGCGCGAGGACGGGCTGTCGCGCGCGGCGGTGGTGGCGATGCTGGAGTGCTTGCGGCGGGCGGCCGGGGCGCAGCAAACCCCGGCCGAGTTTCCGGCATAGCATAGACGCGACGCGATGCTCGGAAGCGGTGGCGGATGCCGACGGCTACCGCCGTCATGCTGCAGTGGCCGCTGCGGAAGAAGTAACTATCGTTGTGGTTTGTTGCCTGGCCAACGCTGCCGGCTGGCTCAGCGGCTGACCGCGCGGTGGATCGCCAGCGCCGCGGCCACCATGGCTTCGGCTGACTCCAGCGCGCGCGACGGATCGTCGCGCTTGCGCACGCCGGCGGCGCTGGTCGCACGCGCGGCGCCGTCCGGGCTGGCGGAGAACTTCACCACCGTCAGCGCCTTGGCCGGATTGATGTAGATCTTTTGCCCGAAGCGCCCGCTGGCCTCGATGCTGCCGTGGCCGTCATTGCGCTGGAACCAGTAGTTGCGATACCCATAGCCATCGCGGCCAGGCATGGTGTTGCCGCGCGCAAAGCGGGCCTGGTTGCCGGCAGGCTGCAGCGCGATGCGCACCGCTGCCGGCGAGATCCCACCCGAGGCGTCGCCCGACGTCGCGCGGCGCACCGCCTCGGCAAAGCGCGCGGCGTCGCGCAGTGTGGAGTTCAGGCCGCCACTGGCCATCTCGGTGCCGAGGCGGTCCACGTGCGTATAGGCATCGTCCTCGGCAAAGCGCGACCACAGGCGCTCGGTAACCAGCTGCGCCCAGCTTTTGCCGGTGATGCGGCGCAGTGCCCACGCCACCGCTTCCGGCGAGCCGTTCTGGTAGTACCAGACCCCGCCTTCCGCGCTGACACAGGTGCCGTGGACGACCTTGAGGAAGTCATAGATGTTGTCAGGCGCATCCGGCTTGCGCGGCACGATGCCAACCGCGCCGAACAGGCTCAGGTCCGGCGGCAACGCTTCCGGGTAGCCCACCGGCACTTCCATGTCCAGGTTCTGCTGCACGGTGGCCTCGCCGAACGGGTTCCCGGCCAGTTCGGGCACGTACTGCGCCAGCCGCGCCTGCGGGTCGAGCTTGCGCTCCTCGACCAGCACGGCCAGCAGGCCGGTTACGGACTTGGTCATCGAGGCCCAGATATGCGGCTGGTACGGGCCGAAGCCCGCGAAGTAGCGCTCGTACACGACCTTGCCCTGGTGCAGCACGATAAAGCCGTCGGTATGCGTGTCGTGCAGGTAGTCCGCCAGCCGGACGGTATTGCCCGCAACGGTGAACGTCGTACCATCCAGCCCCGTGCCCTGCTCGCCCGCCAGTGCCAACGGCTGGCTCGCGTGGCGGATGCCGGCGGTGGGCGACATCTCGCGCGCATGCCGGAACGCCCAGCGCATGTATGGCGGGCGCAGGCCGTTGCCGCGGCTGACTTGCTTGTCCGGCGGCGGCGGAAAGCCTTGCATGACGCCATCATTGGCTACGGCCGATGGCTGCCCGCCCTGCTGCGCCAGCGATGCGCCTGTCGGCAGCAACAGCAGCGCCGCTGCCAGCCAGGCGCGGCTGCGCCCGAATCCCGTCCTGCGCGATGGCGAATGCGCTCGCATGTTGCCTCCTCTTTTATCGAGGCTGGTGCCACGCAAGTTGCGTCGCCTCGTTTTCCTGGAATGCAAGCCCGCGTGCTGCAGGCCGCGGGCGCCATGTTGAAGGACGCGGGCCATGACCACAACGATGCATTGGGAATAGCGCCATAACCTTGTGGAATGGCTGCCGATTGGTTGGGGCAGGGCTCAGGCTAGTGGAGAAGGCGCTCGAGCAAGCGCCTTGCAATCGCATGGAACGCAGTGAAACAGGTGTGGAAGTCGGGCTTTTCGGTGGCGAAGAGAAGGGGCGTCAACTGCAGCGCGAAATCCTCGCGTCGCATCGAGAATGTCAGCCCTGACCGCGTTCGATATAGTTTTCATAGATCACCGAGCGAGTGCCGACAGTCACCTTCCGGCTGATGCGCCGGCGGCCGGTATTGGCTACCGATGTTACTGGCACCTGGGTGCTCCTGCCGCTGTTGTACTCGGCCACAAGCCGGCTCGGCATGAGTTCGATGCCGAGCTTGTGGAAGAGCTCGGCCCCGATTTCCTCGAGCGTTCCGTCGGGCATGGGTTGCCCGGTGAACTTGTTGATGCAGGTTTTTGCAAAGGCGCCCTTGCTGACGCGGATCAGCTTGCCTTTGTCGATGAGGCGAGACAGTACTCGCCCCACCTGCGCGGTGCTTCCCATATTGACGAGGTCGGAGCGCAGGACAACCGCGCCCTTGCGCTGGGCAATCGATCGAGAGATGCGATCCTCAAGACGATTAATCTTTGTATGCCGAATAAGGCACACCAGCTAACCCGACACCGCCGACACCCCTCGTCGCCGCATAATGTCGACACCTGCCCTCTCCGACGCCCTCCATGCAGCTGCTCGACCCCCGCGTCCGCGACCTGCTCCGCCACCCAGGGCGCTTTGCCTGGCACACGCTCAGGCAATTCCGCGCCAACCAGGGCCTGTTGCTGGCCGGGGCGGTGGCCTACTATGCGCTGCTGTCAATCGTGCCGATGCTGATCCTGATGGTGATCGCGCTGTCGCATGTGGTGAACCCTGACCTGCTGCTGTCCACGCTGGCGCGCTACCTCGAGTGGGTGGTGCCGGGGCAGTCGCGTGCGCTGGTGAACGAGCTGGCCGCGTTCATGCGCAACCGGGGCACGGTGGGGTGGGTGCTGCTGGGCACCATGCTGTTCTTCAGCTCGCTGGCCTTTACCGTGCTGGAGAACGCCATGTCGGTGGTCTTTGAGCACCGCGTGGCAATCCGGCGGCGGCATTTCCTGGTCTCCGCCGTGTTGCCCTATTGCTATATCGTCGTGCTCAGCGTGGGCCTGCTGCTGGTCAGCGTGGTCTCCGGCGCGCTGCTGGCCATCGGCGAGCGGCATGTGGCCGTGCTCGGTCACGAGTGGTCGCTCGACCGGCTTTCCACCACCCTGCTCTACCTGCTCGGCTTTCTCGGCGAAATCCTGCTGCTGACGTCGATCTATTTGGTCATGCCGGTGGGCCGGCTGTCGCTGCGGCATGCCTTGTGCGGCGCGGTGATTGCGGCCGTGCTATGGGAAATCTCCCGCCATGTGCTGGTGTGGTACTTCACCACGCTGTCGCAGGTCGGCCGGGTCTATGGGTCGCTGACCACTGCGATCGTGGTTTTGCTGAGCCTGGAGATCGCGGCGACGTTGCTGCTGCTGGGTGCGCAGGTGATCGCGGAGTTCGAGCGTGGCGGGTGGGAAGGCGAAGCGACGCCGCGCGCGGCCTCGGAGGAATTTCATACCTGACCGGCCACCACCAAGGCAACTCAGGCCAGTGCGACATCGAGGCAGGCGCGCAGGCGGTCTTCATCAGCCGCTTCGAAAGCGCCGATAAAGACCAGCGCGGACTCGCCAGTCCCTCCTTGCGCAATCGGACTCAGCCGCATGCGGCCGGCGACGACATGCACCTCATGCAGCCGCGGGTCGGCAGCCAGCGTGACGATGCCCTTGGCGCGCAGCAGGCGCACAGGCAGCGTAGCCAGCGCCTGCCGCAGGCGTGCCTTGTCGAAGCGACGGCGGGTCCGGTACGAGACACTGCGGATGCCTTCATGTATTACGGGGTCGACGGCGCGCTGCCAGCGCGATCCCGCCACCAGCATCGCCGCGCCATGCGGTTGCGGCATTGCGGCGGCGTCGACAAAGACCGACAGTGGCACCTCCCCTGCCCGCGCCATCAGCACCGCCGCGCGCGGCGCAATGCCGCCGACGCTGTCGGCGGCCGCCGCAACCGCGGCGGCATCGCCCAGGTCCGCCTTGGTCAACACCACCACCGAAGCCCCGGCGATCTGCCGCCGCACCATCTCGCCCACCAGCGGGTCGCCCAGGCTGCCATCGACGCCAGTCACATCGACCGCCACCACCACCGCATTGAGCCGGAACGCCGGATCGAGCAGCCCGACCTGTGCGATGCGCTGTGGGTCGGAGACGCCGCTGGCCTCGATCACCAGCAGCTCCGGGCGCTGTTCGCGCGCGGCAATGGCCATCAGCGCCTCGGCCAGCCGGCCGCCGATGGAGCAGCAGATGCAGCCGTTCTCCAGCTGGATCACGTCGTCGCTGCGCGTGCGGATCAGCGCGGCGTCGATATTGATTTCGCCGAAGTCGTTGACCAGTACCGCGATACGGCGCCCCTGCGCATTGGCCAGCAGCCGGTTAAGCAGCGTGGTCTTGCCTGCGCCGAGGTAGCCGCCGACGACCGCCAGCGGAATCGGAGGCGGCGCCTTCATCGCGATGGCGCGGCGAACACGCGCCCGCCTAACACAGTGCCCCACACGCGCACGTCCTTCAGGCCATCGGGCCCGATGGCGGTGGGATCGTCTTCCAGCACGGCAAAGTCGGCCAGCTTGCCAGCCGCGATACTGCCGATGCGGTGGTCGAGCCCCAGCGTATAGGCGGCGCCCAGCGTGATCGCATGCAACGCGTCCGCGACCGTCACGCGCTCGGCCTCCCCGAGCATGCGGCCCGAGGCAGTCTGGCGCTGCACCGCGCACCACGCGGTGAAGAGCGGGTTCAGCGGCGTGATCGGCGCATCGGAGTGGATCGCGAACGGGATACCCAGACGCCGCGCCGTGCCGGCCGGATTCATCCGCGCGGCACGTGCCGGCCCGACGGTCTGCCCGGCATGCGCGTCGCCCCAGTAGTACAAGTGGTTAGAGAAGAAGTTGATGCACAGTCCGAGCCGCGCCGCACGCGCCAGCTGTGCGGCGTCGGCCAGCTGGCAGTGCTGCAGCGTATGGCGATGGTCGCGTCGCGGATGGCGGGCCAGCAGCGCTTCGAGCACGTCCAGCACCACTTCGGTCGCCTCGTCGCCATTGGTGTGGATATGCAGCGGCAGGCCGGCGAGGTGGAACGGCGTGAAGGCGTCCAGCAATTGCTCCGGCGGGATCAGCCATAGCCCGTTGGGCTGGCCGCCCGCGTAGCCCGGCGCGCGCAGGCGCGCGGTAAAGCCCTGGATCGAGCCGTCGACGATGAACTTGACCGGGCCGAAATGCAGCTTGTCGGTACCCTGCGTGGCAGCCGCCCGCACGCGCGCCGGTCCACCTTGCGCGTTGCGCTGCGGCGCGAACGCCGGCACGATGCGCAGCGGGAAGCTGTCATCCGCTGTCACCGCATGCAGCGTCTCCAGCCCCTTCGGCGACAAGTCATTGACCAGGTCGGTCGCCGTGGTCACGCCGGCCAGCTGCGCCACGCGGCCGAAGCGGCGCACCGCCTCCGCATCCTCGGCGGCCGCCAGCGACAGCCCGCGTCCGATCACGCGCTGCACCGGGAACATCGCCGCGAACTCCTGCAACTCCCCGGTCGGCTTGCCGTCCGCATCCTTGTGCACGCCGTCGATATCGGTATCCTCGTCGATGCCCGCCAGCGTCAGCATCGCCGAATTCACGTTCATCAGATGCACGCTGGCATGCATCACCACGATGGGCCGGGTGGCCGAGACGCGGTCGAGTTCGCGCACCGACAGCCGCTCGGTGCCGAAGTAGATCGGGTCGAAACCCCAAGCCAACAGCGGCACGTCCGGATCCTGCAGCCGGCCGGCGGCACCCGCGAGCCGCTCGATCACCTGCTCCAGCGTGCGCAGGCCGCGCCACAGCTTGCCGTCCGGATCGCGGCGATCGAAGTAGCCGACGTAGACCGCATCCCACATCGCGCCTTCCATCAGGTGGCAGTGGCCTTCCACCAGCCCGGGCATCAGCACCTTGTCGCGGAAGGTGTCGGTCTGCACCGCGTCCGGCCACCGCGCCATCTCGGCCGGGCCGCCGAGGGCGAGGATCTCGCCATCGCGCACCGCGACATGCGTCGCCTGCGGTTGCGCGGCATCCATCGTGAGGATCTTGCGCGCGACGAATACCTGCGTGCGCGCCGTGTCGTTATCAGTCATGGCTTGCGTATGAATCATGGGTTCAGGCGGGCTGCACCCGGGACAGGCGCGGCGCGTAATTGACCAGCGCAGTCACCAGCAGGTTGACGCCAAGGCTGATCAGCCCGAGGTTGATGCCGCCGAAATCCACCTGCTGCACATAGAGCACAAACGCCAGCACCTGCCCGCTGACAATGCCCAGCGCGATCGCCAGCGGCCGCACCTTCAGCGAGAGCAGGATCACCATCACCCCGGGGAAGAACTGCGTCACGCCGTAGTAGGTGGTGTTGATCAGTGTCAGCATCAGGTTGGGCGTGGCCAGCGTCATCGCGATCGACAGCACCAGGTAGATCACGATCACCACCTTGGCGCCCTGCTTCTGGCGCGCCTCAGGCATGCCGGGCAGCAGGTTGCGCGTGACGATGGGACCGATCGCGAGGCAGATGCCGGCCAGCACCAGCAGCCCCGACAGCGCCGCGCCGGCGGTCACCAGTCCGAGCAGCCAGTCCGGCAACAGCCGCACCGCCGCCGCGAAGAAGGCCTCGTTCGGGGAGGCGAGCTGCAGGTTCTGGCTGATCGCGTAGTACGACGCCAGCACCAGGAACGGGTACATCAGCATGTACAGCGGCATCGCCACCTGCGTGCGGCGGATGGTATTGGCGCTCTTGGCGGTAAAGAAGTTCTGCACCGCGAACGGCATCACGTAGAAGCCCAGCGCCTGGAACAGCATGGTGCTCATCGAGAAGCGCAGCTGGGTGTCGTTCATCTGGTTGCTCACCTGCACGCTGGCGGCATGGAACACATCGCCCACGCCGGCCTGCCAGCCGACTGCGACGCCGGTCGCAACGATCGCCACCACCATCAGGATGTCCTTCAGGATGGCGATATAGGCCGACGCGCGCACGCCGGAGATGGCGATATAGGTAAAGGCCAGCACCGCGGAGATCATCACCAGATAGACCGGCTTGAACTCCCATCCCAGCCCCTTGAGCGCCGCGACCAGCCCGGTGAACTGCAGCTGGCCCCAGGGCAGCAGGAACAGGATCGCCGAGCCCGCCACGATCAACTCCAGCGCGCGGCTGCCATAGTGACCCTTGAACAGGTCGGGCAGCGTGATCGCGTTGTAGCGCGCGCCGGCCTGCCAGATCTTGGGGCCCAGGAAATAGCCAAGCGGATACGCCAGCAGGATGTAGCCGAGGAACCAGACCCCGTAGGTCGGCCCCTTGGCGTAGATGCCGCCCGGAAAGCCCACCATGGTGCCGATGCTGTAGATCTCGCCCGCCGCCAGGAAGAACACCAGGTAGGCGCCGAACTGCCGCGACGCGACGAAGAAGTCATGCACGCTCTGCGCGCCGTGGCCCTTCTTCGAGCGGATGGCGAGGTAGAGCGAGAAGACGATAAAGCCGAGGAATACCGCTGTGGTCATGGCTGGTCTCCCCTTCAGGCTTCATGCGCCGCGTCGGCGGCGTGGCGGTCGAACAGCAGCCAGCACGCCAGCATGCAGCCGGAGGTCAGCACGAACCAGGCAAAGATCCAGGCGTAGATAAAGGGCACGCCGAGCACGAAGCGCTCGACGGTCGCCACCCAGGGCAGCAGCCCGATGACGCCGATATACGGCAGGCCGAGGCCGATAAACAGCTTGAGCATGATGTCTCTCCGATTTCCGATGGACGGTGGATGGCGGGCGCCGTGTGTGCTGTCACCGGCCCGCGCTCTTGTGTTCCGGTCATCATAGGGAGCGCTGAGGTATGATTCAAATGCAAATGTTGAACCGCTCCCATAACTAACACGCATGGGATCCTGCATGGACACCCAGAAACTTCTGCACCTGCTCGCCGTGGTCGAACACGGCACCTTCTCCGAAGCGGCCCGCGCCGTACACCTGACCCAGCCCGCGCTGAGCCGCAGCATCCGCGCGCTTGAAGACGAACTGAAGGCGCAGCTGTTCGACCGCGGCGCCCGGCGTGCGCGCCTGACCGTGTTCGGCGAACTGGTGGCGGACCGCGCGCGCCGCATGCGGCTGGAAGAGCGCCAGTTGCGTCGCGACCTGGACCTGCTTCGCGGCGGCGAGGAAGGCGCGATCGCGATCGGCGTGGCGCCCGCGCCGGCAGCGCTGCTGCTGACGCCTTTCCTGATCCACATGGCGCAAGCGCACCCGCGCATCAAGGTGCGCACCGAGACCGGCGCCACCAGCGCGCTGCTGGAGGCGCTGCGCAACGAGACCATCGACGCCATCGTCGGCGACGCCTATGTGCTGCGCGCGGCCGACGACATCGACCTGGAACCGCTGGGCGAACTGCCCGCGGGCCTGGTGTGCCGCGCCGGCCATCCGATCCTGCGCAAGCGCCGCGTCGATATCGAGGCGATCCGCGCCTACCCGGTCGCGACCACCACGCTCAGCACCGTCGTCAGCCGCCAGCTGGCCGAGCTGTGGGGCCCCGGGGCCGCGCCGGACAAGCTCTTCACCCTGCACTGCGACAACCTCGACATGCTGCGCAGCGTGACGCTGGCGACCGACACGCTGCTGTTCGGCGTGCTGTCCATCACGCGCCAGGAGCGCGCCGCCGGACTGATGGCCGAAGTGCCGATGCCGCCAGACCCGCGCCGCTGCGGCCGCTATGGCATCGCGCGCATGGCGGCGCGCTCGCTGTCGCCAGCGCTGGAAGCGCTCTACGACTTCACGCGAGAGCACTGGAAAGAACTGTCGTCGGCGCCGTCCGGCAACGGCGCGCGCCGTTGACAACGGCGATGCGAGTGCCGCTGTTGCAGCCCCCTGAAACATCGCCCATGGCCCGAATGACCGATTCCACGCCAGACCGCCCCCCGCCCGGCGCCATGGCGGATTCTTCCCCTATATCGACAAAATCGATAAGCGCTAGCTGGAAAACCCGTTTCACAAATTGAGGCGTACGCAGCAAAGTAACCGCCACAACGCAGCGCGCACGACCCGTCGCGCCCAAGGAGACGCCCCCATGCGAGACAACGACAACCCAGCCGACCATCCCCTGCTGCTGCCCGCCCGCCGCCGCTTCGTGCGCAACGCGGGCCTGCTGGCGCTCGGCGCATCGCCGCTCGGCGCGCTGGCGGCGCAGTCCGGCGACGGCGTCACGCTGGCCGACGGGCCGCGCCCGCTGGTGCGCTATCCGGGCAAGCGGCCGCTGCTGCGCGTCAGCACCCGGCCGCCGCACCTCGAGACGCCCTTCGCCGCCTTCAACGAAGGCCCGATCACCGCCAACGACGCCTTCTTCGTGCGCTACCACCTGGCCAATATCCCGCTGTCGGTGGATCTCGCCAGCTATCGCCTGACGATCGGCGGCCATGTCAGCAAGCCCTTGCGGCTGTCGCTGGATGAGCTGAAGAAGCTGGCCGAGCCGGTCGAGGTAGTCGCCGTCAACCAATGCTCGGGCAACAGCCGCGGCTTCTCCGAGCCGCGCGTGTTCGGCGCGCAACTGGCCAACGGCGCGATGGGCAATGCGCGCTGGACCGGCGTGCCGCTGCGCAAGGTGCTGGAACACGCGGGCGTCAAGGCTGGCGCGAAGGTGGTCACATTCAACGGGCTCGATACGCCGGTGCTGCCGAGCACGCCGGATTTCCGCAAGTCGCTCGATATCGCGCACGCGATGAACGGCGAGCCGATGCTGGCCTGGGGCATGAACGGCGAAGACCTGCCGCTGCTCAATGGCTATCCGCTCAAGCTGGTGGTGCCGGGCTACTTCGGCACCTACTGGATCAAGCACCTGTCCGAGATCGAGGTGCTGGACCACCCCTTCGAAGGCCATGACGCCTTCTTCATGACCAAGGGCTACCGCGTACCCGACAACGATTGCCAATGCGTGGCGCCGGGCACCCCCGCCAGCAAGACGCGGCCGATCTCGACGCTGGCGGTGCGCAGCTTTATCACCAGCGTGGGCGCCGGCGGCGTGCTGCCCGCGGGGCGCTCGGTCGAACTGAAAGGCATCGCCTTCGACGGCGGCTCCGGCATCCGTACCGTGGAGGTTTCCGTCGACGGCGGGCAGAACTGGCAGGCCGCCACGCTGGGCCAGGACCTGGGCCGCTTCTCGTTCCGACCCTGGCAACTGCCGGTGAAGTTCGCGCGCAAGGGCCCGGCGGTTTTGATGGTGCGCGCCACCAGCGTCCAGGGCGAGGTGCAGCAGGCCAAGGCCAACTGGAACCCAGCCGGCTACCGCCGCAACGTCATCGAATCCACGCCGGTCACCATCGCCTGAGGAGCGCGCCATGAAAGCAACCATCGCCCCCGCGCTGCTGGCGCTCACCTTGCTGGCCAGTGCAGGCAGCGCTTGCGCGGCATCGCAGGACATCAAGCTTCCGGCAGAGACCGTCAAGCTCAAACCCGCCAAGCTGCCAGGCTACGGCATCGCCATGCAGAAATGCGCGATCTGCCATTCGGCCGACTACGTCTCCTACCAGCCGCCCGGCCTGAGCCTGGCGCAGTGGACCGGCGAAATGAAAAAGATGCAGCAAGCCTATGGCGCGCCCATCGACGACGCCGAGGTCGAGCAGCTGGGCGCCTACCTGGCCGTGGCTTACGGCTCGGCAAAGCTGAAGGATCCCGAGATCGTCGCCATCGCGCAGAAGGCAGGCAAGCCGGCCCCTGCTTCCACGCCCGCCGCAACCGCCGTCGATGTGCAAGGCCTGCTGGCGAAGAACGCCTGCCTGAGCTGCCACAGCGTGACGCAGAAGGTGGTCGGACCGGCGTATCACGAGGTCGCGAGCCGCTACAAGAACGACGCGCAGGCGCAAGCGAAGCTGGAAGCGAGCATCCGCGCGGGCAGCAACGGCAAGTGGGGATCGGTGCCGATGCCACCGTTTGCCGGGCTCAAGGCGGAGGAATTGCAGGCGCTGGCAGCATACGTGCGGCAGCAATAGCGTCCGCCCTGCCCGCTAGGCCGTTCCACTGCAAAGCGCCCCGGTCCTCCGGGGCGCTTTGCATTTCACCTTGCAACTTCGTTCGCCCTCCCTATACTTAGCCACATGACTAACCATTCGTGCCGAGTTTCCTGACGTGTCCCAGGCTGTCGATGTCTCCCCGCTCTCCGACGTGTTCTACGCGCTGGCGGACCCGACCCGCCGTGCCATCGTCAGCGTGCTCGGGCGCGGGCCGGAAACGGTCTCGGCGCTGGCGGCCCCGTTCGCGATGGCACTGCCCTCGTTCATGAAGCACCTGCAGGTGCTGGAGCGCAGCGGGCTGATCCGCTCGCGCAAGACGGGGCGCGTGCGCACCTGCGAGCTGGTACCGCAGCCGCTTTCCGACGCGCAGCAATGGCTGGCCGATCAACGCGCGCTATGGGAAGCCAGGACGGATCGCATGGCCGCCTTTGTCGAAGCGCTCCACCAGGAGGAACTGTCTGATGCCGAACCCGGAAGCAAATCAAAACGCCGCCAGCCCTGAGAGCCAGGACCTGGTGATTTCGCGCCTGATCAAGGCCCCGCGCGCCAAGGTCTGGCGCGCCTGGAGCGATCCGCAGCTGCTCAAGGAATGGTGGTGCCCAAAACCCTGGACCACCGAGGTGCGCGCCTTCGACATGCGGCCCGGCGGCGCATTCCATACCTTCATGAAAGGCCCCGACGGCGGCACCAGCGACAACCCGGGCTGCTTCCTCGAGATCGTACCGATGGAGAAGATCGTCTCCACGTCGGCGCTGGTGGCGGGCTACCGGCCGGGCAAGCCGTGGCTGTCCATGACCGCAGTCATCACCATGGCTGACGAAGGTGACGGCACCCGCTACATCGCCCGCGTGATGCATCCGGACGAGGCCACGCGCAAGCAGCATGAGGAGCTGGGCTTCTACGAGGGCTGGAATACCTGCATTACGCAGCTGGAGGAGTTTGCGTCGCAGCTGTGATCCAGGTTCTTGCGGATCAGATGTGGTCCGCCGCCGCCCCCCTCAGTGCGAGAACAGCACCGGCACCGTCATCGACTGCAATACCACCCTGGTCACGCCGGCGAGCACCAGCTCGCGCAGCCGGCCGTGCCCGTAGGCGCCCATCACGATCAGGTCGGCACCGAAGTCCGCCGCGCGCGACAGGATCAGCTCGCCGATGGCCAGGTCGGCGCCGCCGGGGCCGTGCTCCACCTCCACCGTCGCGCCCTGCCGTTCCAGCACGCGCACCGCGTGGCTGACCGGGGTGGCATCGGGGCGCGGCTCCCTGGCCGCGGCATGCGCGCTCAGCACGCGCACCCGCGCGCCGGCCAGCAGCGGCAGCGCGTCGTGCAGCGCGCGCGCGGCCTCGCGGCTGCCGTTCCATGCCACCAGCACGCGCGTGCCGACGCTGGCGAACTCACCGGCGCAGGGCACCACCAGCGTGGGCCGGCCGGTTTCGAGCAAAAGCGCCTCCAGCAACTGCCGCGCGACCGGGCCTTCGGCGTTGTCGGCATCATACTGGCCGGACACGATCAGGCCGGCCTCGCGCGCTTCGCGCAGGGCCAGCATGACCGGGTCGCGGTCGGCCGTGCGCCACTCGCAGGCGAGCGGCAGATCCGCGGTGGCGGCCTCGAACGCGCAGCGCATGTTCTCGCGCTGCAGCCGGCGGCGCTCCTGGTCTTCGGCCAGGCAGCGCTGGGCATTGTCCATGCGGTAGAACCAGGTGGGATCGGGCACGCGCCCGGCGAGCAGGCCGATCAGTGCGCACTGGCTGGCGGCGGCGATACGCCCGGCCACGTGCAGGCGCTGCATGGCCTGCTTGTTCCCGTCGAGATGGACCAGGATGCTGTTGTACGCCATGATGCCCCTCGCTTCGGAATCGTTTGTTCCAGTCTAGGCCGCAAGGCGGTGCGGGGCTTGATGGCTCTCAAGACGGCCGGTGGGGCTGGCAGGCACTGCAGGCAAGTCCCGTGGTCCGGGTTCAGGGTGGATTGCACATCACCAGCTCCAGCTCGGCCGCCCCGTCCATTCGGCCACACGGCGTATGTCTGGCTATCGAAGCGTCGAGCAATGGTGATCTAATCGCCTGAAGCCTTGCGGTCCGCGCCAGATTTGTATAGGCTTGAAACTACGATATAAATAGTCTGAGTTCGCAAATGTCCCACATCAGCACCGGAGTTGAGTACGGTCTGCACTGCCTGCTGTACCTGACGCGTTCGCAGGCCGCAGTGGATGAAGCCAGCGTCCGTGACCTTGCCGAGTTGCAGGGCATTCCAAACGAGTTCCTCGCCAAGTTGTTCACCAAGCTGGCCAAGGCGGAACTAGTCGTGGCGACTGAAGGCATCAAGGGCGGGTTCAGGCTGGCCCGCGCCGCTGACCGCATTACCGTGCACGACGTGGTGGTAGCCATCGACGGCGACAAGCCTTTGTTTGACTGCCGCGAGATCCGTGGCCGCTGCGCGGTATTCGAGAGCGGTCCACCGGCGTGGGCGACGCGCGGCGTTTGCTCAATCCACGCTGTGATGCAGTCGGCGGAAGGGGCCATGCGTGCAGAACTCAAGCAGCACACGCTGGCTGACCTGGTCCATCGCACCATGGACAAGGCACCGGCCAGCTACGGTCCGCAGGTGGTCCAATGGTTGACCGATCGCGCAGCCAACCGACGCGGCGACAAGACCGACCCCCCGCAGGCAAGAACACGCAAGCGTGCCTGAACCGCATCAGGCCGCTGCGATACGCCACGCCTTGGGGCCGTGCTCATGGACATTGCCACCATTGGCATCCACGGCGACTACCACCGGAAGGTCTTCCACCTCGAACTCGTAGATGGCCTCCATGCCGAGATCGGCAAACGCCAGCCCACGTGACGAACGGACGGCCTTCGAGATCAGGTAGGCAGCGCCACCGGTCGCGGCCAGATAGACGCAGCCGCTCTCGACGATCGCTCGCACCGCGGCAGCCCCCCGCTCCGCCTTGCCGATCATGCCCAGCACGCCGGTCGCCCCGAGCATGCGCCCGGCGAACTTGTCCATGGGCGTCGACGTGGTAGGCCCGCAAGGCCGGGCGGCGGAGGAACTGGGCGTCAGCCAGCCGGCGATGTCGCACGCGCTGCAACGCATGCGCGAGCAACTCGGCGATCCGTTATTCCTCAAGGTGCGCACCGGCATGCAGCCGTCGCCCCGGGCGATGGAACTGGCGATCGTGGTACAGGGTGTGCTGTCCCAGGTACGCACGCACCTGCTGACCGCACCTCGCTTCGATCCGGCCCAGGCGCGCAGGACCTTTACGCTGGCACTGTCTGACGTCGGCGAGGCGGCGCTCCTGCCGCGTCTGCTCGCGCGACTGATGCTGAATGCCCCGAACATCGACGTCCGCACGATTTCCGCACGGCATGCGGACCTCATGGATCGGCTCGAGCGAGGCAAGGTGGACCTGGCGATCGGCTATTTCCCGGACCTCGGCGGCGCCGACGTATTCCAGCAGCGGTTGTTCCGGCACGGCTTTGTCTCCTCGCACGCAAGAACCACCCGGTGGCGCGCGGACGCATCGCGGCGCGGCAATTCGTCGGACTGCCGCATGCGGTGATTCAAAGCGAGAGCCGAAGCCAGGAACTGGTCGAGGAATACCTACGCCAGCACGGCGTCAAGCGGCGCGAGTTGCTGCACTCGCCGCACTTCCTGAGCATCCCACTGGTGATCGCTTCGACCGACCTGATCGTGACGGTGCCACTGCCGGTCGGCGAACTGTTCGCGCGCATCGCCGATATCCAGGTGCTCAAACCGCCGTTCCCGATCCCGGCGTTCGATCTCAAGCAGCACTGGCACCGCTGCCAGCACGACGATCCGGCCAACCGCTGGCTGCGCGCGACCGCGCTGGAGCTGTTCGGCGAGGGCGACAGCGGCCTGCCGCGCTGAGCGACGGCAGAGCCAGGATGCCGCCAGGCAATCAGGCATAGCGCTTGATCACCTGATGCAGGCGCGCACAAGCCGTCGCTTGCTGCGTTTCGATGGCGGTGGCGACGCCGAGAAGAAGACCCGACCGTTTCGTCGCGGCAGCGCCATACCATGCTGAAAGGGGAGCGGGAGCGAGACCATAGGCAAAGGCTTCACGAGCGACAGCCTTATCGTCGGCACCATCTGGCAGTCGAAGTACGACCGCCAGCCCGGCGGGATAGGCCTGAAGGCCTCGGGATGCAAGGTTGCCGAGCAGCGCATTGCTCCGGCAGGAATAGATTCGCTTCATTCTGCGCAGGTGCCGCAGGAAATGACCGTCGCGCATGAATTCAACTGTAGCAGTCTGCACCGCGGGCCCGGGAGCGGGAGCAAGGCAGGCCACGGCTTCATCGAACCGCGGAACCAGCGCTGGCGGCGCGACCACGAAGCCGAGTCGCAACGTTGGGCTGATCGTCTTGCTGAACGAGCCGATATGGATCACCCGTCCGAACTGATCCTGTGAAGCCAGGGCTGGGGCGGCGCGGCGCCTCAGTTGCAGTTCGCCGAGGTAGTCGTCCTCGATGATCCATGCGTCCGCATGTTTCGCCCAATCAATGAGCTGGAGTCTGCGTGAAAGCGACAAAGTCGGACCCAATGGCGCCTGCTGGCCTGGTGTCACCAGCGCCAGGGCGGCTTCCGGCGCATGCTGCTCCCCATACGAAACATCGATCCCGTCTTCGTCAACGGGAATCGGGACCGTGGAAATCCGGGAGATCTCGAGTGCCCTGCGGCTCGGCAGGTACCCCGGATTTTCAACCCACGCAGTTCGCCCTTCCGCACGCAATACCTGCAACGTAACGCCAAGTGCCCCGGAAGAACCTGCCGTAATAAAAATCTGCGAGGCGCGACATTCGATGCCTCGCGAGAGCGCCAGATGCGCGGCAATCTCTCGCCTGAGCTCGTGTTCGCCGCGGGGGTCCGGATAGACCGCGGGCGCTTCGACTTCATCGCGCACGGCACGCGCGCGCAGTCGCGCGATCAGGGTCGCGGGAAAGCAATCGGAAGCCGGCACCCCCATCTGGAAAACCGCCGGCCCGGGAAGAAAATGCTGGTACAGGTCTGACTGCAGATCCGTCTCGACTGACCTTGACCGCTCCGCTGACAGAATCCTTGTGGGATGGTCGGCCACCCTGGTCCCCCCGGGCCGGGACGCGACGATCAGTTGCGCATCTGCCAGCCGCTCGTACGCCGTCTTGACCGTGCCCCTTGCCACACCCAGCTGCGCCGCGAGGTCGAGCCACGAAGGCAGCCTGGCGCCCGGCGCCAGCACGCCACTCTCGATGGCGCCGGCAATCCCGATGCGAATCTGCTCAGCCAACGAGGTCTTGGCTGTTCGATCCAGTTTGAAGTCGAAGATTGTGGCCATAGCCGCATGGTACATCCAAGATTTCGATTCTTGGTTCTTTCGTATGAACCAAGGCGAGCGCATGATGCTTTCAGCTCGCGTAATTTCAAAGGCTTACCATGCTCTACCCCGAACTGTTCAAATCGTTGGAAGCCGTCCGCTGGCACATGGACAAGGACATCCCGTGGGATACCTTTGACGCCAGCATGCTGACGGACGACCAGGCCAAGACCATCCGGATGAACGCGATCACGGAATGGTCCGCCCTGCCCGCGACCGAAATGTTCCTGCGCGACAATCGCCACGATTCCGACTTTTCGGCGTTCATGAGCATCTGGTTCTTCGAGGAACAGAAGCACTCGCTGGTGCTGATGGAGTACCTGCGCCGCTTCCGCCCGGACCTGGTGCCGACCGAAGAAGAGTTGCACGCGGTGCGCTTCGAGTTCGACCCGGCCCCGCCGCTGGAAACGCTGATGCTGCATTTCTGCGGCGAGATCCGCCTGAACCACTGGTACCGCCGCGCCGCCGAATGGCACACGGAACCGGTGATCAAGCATATCTACCGCACCCTGTCGCAGGACGAAGCCCGCCACGGCGGCGCCTACCTGCGCTACATGAAGAAGTACCTGGCCCAGTTCGGCGACAACGCGCGCGCCGCCTTCGCCAAGATCGGCGTGCTGATGGCCTCGGCGCGCCGCACCGAGAAGCCGCTGCACCCGACCAACCTGCACGTGAACAAGGCGCTGTTCCCCAACGACACGGTGCAGTCGCGCCTGCCGGACCCGGACTGGCTCGAACACTGGCTGGACGAACAGATCCGCTTCGACAAAGGCTGGGAGAAGAAGGTCATCGAACGGATCCTGCACAACCTGTCGCTGCTGTTCGAACGCACCTTCGAGACGGTGCAGGACCTGAACCGCTACCGCAAGGAACTCAGGAGCGAATCGCGAATGGCCGGCATGGCGGCCACCGCGTAGTCACTGCGCGATGACCCACTCCGCGACCGCCGTCCGGCGGTCAGCGGGCGCGGGTCGCGTTGCGGTGCGCTTCAGGATCCGATTTCGTGATTGGCCATCAGCTCCAGCGCCCGCACGATCGCCGAATGGTCCCAGCCCGCGCCGCCATGGCTGGCGCACGCGTTGAACAGCTCCTGGCACGTCGCCGTATTGGGCAGCGACACACCCAGCTCGCGCGCGTTGGACAGCGCCAGGTTGAGGTCCTTCTGGTGGAGCCCGATGCGGAAGCCGGGACTGAAGGTGCGCTTGATCATGCGCTCGCCATGCACCTCCAGCACCTTGGACGAGGCGAAGCCGCCCATCAGCGCCTCGCGCACGCGTGCCGGGTCCGCGCCCGCCTTGGAGGCAAATAGCAGGGCCTCGGCAACCGCTTCGATGTTCAGCGCCACGATGATCTGGTTGGCCACCTTGGCGGTCTGCCCGGCGCCGTTGTCGCCGACCAGCGTGATGTTCTTGCCCATCAGCGCGAACAGCGGACGCACCTTGTCGAAGGTCGCTGCTTCGCCGCCCACCATGATCGAGAGCGTGGCATTGCGCGCGCCGACTTCACCGCCGGACACCGGCGCATCCAGATACTGGCAGCCGAGCGCATTGATGTGGGCGGCAAACTCCTTGGTCGCGATTGGCGAGATCGAGCTCATGTCGACCACGATCTTACCGGCGCCGAGCCCCTCGGCAACCCCGCCCTCGCCAAACAGCGCCGCTTCCACATGCGGGGTATCGGGCACCATCAGGAAGATCACGTCGGCCGCCTCGGCCACTTCCCTGCCGGAGCCGCAGGTCACGCCGCCCTTGTCCAGCAGCGCCTGCGGCGCGCCGCTGCGGCTGTACAGCCTGACCTCATGCCCGCCGGCGATGAGGTTCTCAGCCATCGGGCTGCCCATGATGCCAAGTCCGATAAATCCCAGTTTCACTTTTCTTCTCCGTTAGTTTGGTTGGCCTGCCTGGCCGGGCTCAATACCCCGACGCAGTCTCCGGCGGTGGCACGGGCCCCGCGCGCATCTGCGATATCACCTGTCTTGCCCCCGCCGCCATCAAGCGCGCGTCGGAACTCACCGTCACAAAGCGGAAGCCCTGCTGGATCCGCCGCAAGGCAGCTTCCGGCGCGCCGTTGTGGATGCCCGCGACGCGCCCATGCGCCTTGGTCCGTGCGATCACGTGCGCGATGGCCTGCACGACCGGCGGGTCGACATCGTCAAAGGTCGGCCGACAACCAAGCGCGAGCGACAAGTCCGATGGGCCGATATACACGCCATCGAGCCCGTCGACCGAGAGGATCTCGTCCAGGTTGTCCAGCCCTTGCAGGGTCTCGATCATCGCCAGCACCACGACCGTGTCGTTGGCGCGTTCGGGATAGTCCGCACCGCCGTACAGCAGGCCGCGGATCGGCCCGAAGCTGCGCGCGCCCAGCGGCGGGTAGCGCGTGGCGGCCACCAGGCGTTCGGCGTCCGCACGGTTGTTGACCATCGGGCAGATCACGCCATACGCGCCGGCATCGAGCACCTTCATCAGGATGCCCGGCTCGTTCCATGGCACGCGCACCACCGGCACGGTATTCGTGGTGGAAATCGCCGTCAGCAGCGCCAGCGCATCCGCGTAGTCCAGCGCGCCGTGCTGCAGGTCCACCGTCAGGGAATCCCAGCCCTGGTGGGCCATCGTCTCCGCGGCAAAGGCGCTGGGGATGGAAAGCCAGCCGTTCACGACCGCCTGGTCGGCGGCCCACATGGTTCGAATCCGGTTCTCGCGCATACGGTCTCCTCCAGTTGCAGGTTGCATGCGGCGGCGTGCGAGCGCGTCGCGATGACTCGATTGCGATCTTCCAGTCTGGATCACATTCTTCCAACGGGCCAGTTCGCGCTGGCTGTACGCATCGAACAGCAAGAATGTGATACGTTGTCCTACAACATTTTACGGGCTTGCGACGAGCTTGCCGGCTGGGGATTACCCCATGCCATGATGACAATTGACATCAAAATCGCACGACTTCGCCCTTTCCCGCCTCCTCGCGTTTACCCGCAATTCGACCAGTTTCTCTTGGCGACGGCCGCACGCACGTCATAGGATGACTGATGAGTGCGGTGCAGCATGTCGCCTACTTCATCTCTGCCCCCGCGCTGGCCAAAACGCAGCGCCCACGACACCGAGCCCAATGAAACCACACATCCTCCAGCTGAGCCCCATCCTGATCCCCGCCATCAACGACAAGCTGGACGCGCACTACACCGTGCACCGGCTCTTCGAGCAGGCCGACAAGGACGCTTACCTGCGCGAGCACGGCCCCCGCATCCGCGCCGTCATCACCGGCGGTCACACCGGCATCAAGCGCGCGATGATGGAGCAGCTCCCTGCCCTGGAGGTGGTGGCAGTCAACGGCGTGGGCACCGACGCGGTCGACCTCGAATACGCCCGCGCACGCGGGTTGCCGGTGACCGGCACCTTCGGCGCGCTGACCGAGGACGTGGCCGACCTCGCCGTGGGCCTGCTGCTCGCGACCTGCCGCGGCATGTGCGCGGGCGACCGCTTCATCCGCGCCGGCGAGTGGGTGCGCAACCCGCAGCCGAGCGCGATCCCGCTGGCCCGCCGCGTCAGCGGCATGCGCGTGGGCATCGTCGGCATGGGGCGCGTCGGCCGCGCCATCGCTGCGCGCCTGGCTGCATTCGGCTGCCCGATCGCCTACACCGATCTCAAGGCGATGGATGACGTGCCCCACACCTTCGTGCCCGAGCTGGTCGAACTCGCCCGCCAGAGCGATGCCCTGGTGCTGGCCGCCGCCGCCGACAAGGCCGAGGGCATCGTCGATGCCGCGGTCCTCGACGCGCTCGGCAAGGACGGCTACCTGATCAATATCGCGCGCGGCCGGCTGGTGAAGGAAGACGACCTGGTCGCGGCACTCGAGGCCGGCCAGATCGCGGGCGCGGGGCTTGACGTCTTCGTCGACGAGCCCAACGTCCCCGAGGCGCTGTTCGCCATGGGCAACGTCACGCTGCAGGCGCACCGCGCCAGCGCCACGCACCAGACCCGCACCGCTATGGGCGAGATGGTGCTCGACAGCATCGCCCAGGCCCTGGCGGGCCAGCGGCCCGAGTTCAGCCTGACCACCTGAGCCTGGCGCCCACCATCAAACCCCATAACAAACCAACGGAGACATCATGCATATCCCCCACCTCGCGGCACTCACCCTGGCATTGCTCGCATCCGGCATCGCCGGCGCGCAGTCCTATCCGGCCAAGCCCATCACCATCGTGATCGGCTCCAGCCCCGGCAGCACCACCGACGGCCTCGCCCGCGCGGTGGGGGCGCAGATCACCAAGGAGACCGGCCAGCCGGTCGTGGTCGACAGCCGACCCGGCGCGTTCGGCGGCATTGCCGCGCAGCAGGTCGCGCGCGCGGCGCCGGACGGCTATACGCTGTTCATGACGACCAACACCACGCAGGCCGCCAACCCGCACCTGGTCAAGTCCCTGCCCTACAACCCGATCAAGGATTTCGCGCCGATCGGGCAGCTGGTGCAGGGCTATATGCTGATGGTGGTGAACCCCAACGTGCCGGCCAAGACCGTGCCCGAGTTCGTCGCGCTCGCAAAGAAGGAACCCGGCAAGCTGACCTACGGGTCCGGGTCGTCGTCCGCGCGTGTTGCCACCGAGCAGTTCCAGCACATGACCGGCACCAGGCTGACCTACGTCCCGTACAAGGCCAACCCGCCCGCCGTCATCGACCTCGTCGCAGGGCAGACCGACGTGATGATCGTCGACCTGACCACCAGCCTGCCGCAGGTCAAGGCCGGAAAGCTGCGGGCGCTCGGCGTCAGCAGCCCGCGGCGCTCGGCGCTGTTGCCCAATGTGCCGACGATCAGCGAACAGGGTGTCGCAGGCTATGAATTCGGCTACTGGAACGCGCTCTATGCGCCTGCCGGGACGCCGGCGCCGGTCGTCAACCGGGTGTATGAGCTGATGCGCAAGGCGATGGCCAGCGAACAGGTGAAGCACTTTGTGGTGGAGAACGGGATGGAGGTGAAGGTGTCTTCGCCTGAGGAGTTGGGCAAGTTCCAGGTGGCGGAGCTGGAGCGGTGGGGGAAGATTATCAAGACAGCGGGGATTCAGCCGGAGTAGGAGAAGGGACCGCCAGATTTGCGTTGGCCATCCGAATTTCTCGGCGGGGCCGCGCATATGGATTGCCGGTTTTATTCGTTGGTATTCGCGTGCCACGAGCGTACGGTCGTGTGTTCTTACATCCCCTGAATGCCATGACCGCTTCCCGACGACAGTTCTTGCGCCAGGGCGCCGCCGCCACTGCCGCGCTCGCCTCCGGCCCGATCCTCTCCTTCACCACGTTCGCCGCCGGCAATGCGCAAGCGCAGGGGCGCCCGGTCCTGAAGGCCGGCGACCAGAAGGGCGGCCTGCGCGCCCTGCTCGAATCCGCCAACGCGCTCGAGGGCCTGAGCTACGACATTCAATGGACCGAGTTTCCCGCCGCGGCGCCGCTGGCCGAGGCGCTGAACGCTGGCGCGGTCGACAGCGGCCCGATCGGTGATGCCCCGGCGATCTTTGCGCTTGCGGCCGGCACGCGGATCAAGCTGATCGGCGCCAACCGCTCTGACCCTTACGGTACGGCGATCCTGGTGCGACCCGACTCGCCGCTGCGGCAGGCGGCCGACCTCAGAGGCACGAGCATCGGCACGAACCGTGGCTCGATCGGGCACCTGGTCACGCTCAAGGCGCTGGAATCCGCGGGGCTGAAGCCAGAGGACGCCAACATCCGCTTTTTGCCGCCAGCGGATACCAAGCTTGCGTTGAGCAACGGCTCGGTGGATGCGTGGGCGACGTGGGAACCCTATACCGCCATGGCGGAAACGAGCGGCCACGCGCGCGTGCTGGTCAGCGGACGCGGGCTATGGTCCGGCCTCAGCTATCTGGCCGCCACCGATGCAGCGCTGGCGACGAAGCGCGTAGTGCTGCAAGACTTCCTGCGTCGGGTGGTGCGTGCGCAGCGATGGTCCTACCAGCATGTACCGGAGTTCTCGGCGACGCTCGCCCGCATCATCGGGATCTCACCGCAGGCGGCAAGGCTGCAGTTCGAGCGGCGGCACACGCAATGGCGGAACATCGATGCCGAACTGATCGCCGAGCAGCAGCGCACGGCTGATTTCTACCTGAAAGTGGGACTACTCAGGCAACGGCTCGACGTGCGGCAGACATTCGACTCCGGCTTTCCCCTGGTCGCCTGACCCCACGGCCGCCAGCACACCCGCAAGCCGCCAGGTAGAAGAGTCCCCGCAGCGCGGTCTGGTGAACACCGGCGACACGGCAGCGCACCACGCCGAACGATCTCTGGATCTGAGGCCCTTGCGCCACACGTTTGCCGGGGTCAACCGACGGCAGGCCACGACGATACGGCGGCGCCGCCCGCAAGTACAGCGGGGGGCTGCGTTCAGCTCGGCATCCATCCGAGCAGATCCGCCGCTGACGTACCCGCCCCGCCGCAGACCACCACCAGCAGCTCCGACGCTTGGTCAAGCTCGGGTATATCGAGGTTCAGCGCAGCCAGGGCCACGCCACAGGCCGGCTCGACCACGACGCGATGGTCCTGCAGGAACTGCAGGGAAGCGCCGACGGCCGCGTCGTCGGTCACCACGACGCTGCGGATGGGATGCCGGGAGGCCCAGTCCACGGCCTGCTGGCAGGGAGACCGGGCGCCGAGCGATGTGGCGACGGTGGCGATCTCGGCCAGCGCCACCGGTTTTCCGGCGGCGATCGACGCCGCATAGCAAGCGGCCCCGGCCGTTTCCACGGCGATCACCGGTACATCGGACCAGCCATTGCGGGTCATGCCTTCCAGCACGCCGCAAAGCAGGCCACCCCCGCCCACTGACAAGATAACGGCTCCCGGCTTGCATCCCGCCTGGGCGACTTCGTCCACCAGCGTCGCATGCCCTTCCCATAGCAGCGGGTCATCGAAGGGATGGATAAAGACAGTCTCCGGCGACGCGGCCCCGAGTGCGAACTCATTGGCTTCCGCCCAGGACTTCCCATGCACGATCAAGCGCGCGCCTTCCAGCGTGATCAGCGAGCGGGCCCGTGCCGAGGTGGATTCCGGGACCACGACAGTCACCGGCACGCCCAGTTCACGGCCGCAGTACGCCACGGCAATGCCGGCATTGCCACCGGACGAGGTGATAAAGCCCTTTGCCCCTTGCTCCAGGTATCGCTCGCAGGCGTACCCGACCCCGCGCAACTTGAAGGAACCCGATGGCTGAAGCGCCTCCATCTTCAGGCGCACTGGCTTGCCCAGGCGGACGGAGAGCGGCCGGGACAGCAGCAGCGGCGTGTGGATATGAAATGACATGGATGGTGAGAAGGCGGTGTCCGGAGATGCCACAGCGTAGACGTCATTCAGCATGCTTTCAAATACTCAATTCTTCACATTGCTATACTTTCAAGGCATAGAACATAGATCGCCGACAGCGGGTGAGGAGCGTGAATGCCAACCATCGAGATGCGACATCTGCGCTACTTCGTCGCGGTGGCGGAAGCCCGCAGCATTGTCGCGGCCTCGCGCGCCCTGAACATCGTGCAACCCGCGCTGTCGCGGCAGATCAGGGACCTGGAGGAGCATGTGGGTACCGCCCTGCTCGTCCGGCATCCGAAAGGGGTGCAGCTGACGGCGGCCGGTGTCGGCTTCTTGCAGGACGCCAGGCAACTGCTTCACGATGCGGACCAGGCGTGCGATCGCGCCCACCGGATCGGTCAGGGACTGAGCGGGACGCTCAGGATCGGCGTGCTGCCGAACTATCTCGCCCTGGCACAGACCACGTCGATCCTGGAGGATTTCAGGGAGCATCAGGCCGACATACTGCTGTCGGTAGAGCCGATGCTGTCGGCGCAGCAAGCCGACAGCATCCGCAATGGCGAGCTGGATGGCGGCATCATGGCCTGGCGCCCGAAGGATGACCCTTCGCTCGACGGGCATCTGCTGCTGCGCGACAGCTTTGTCCTGGCCATGCCCGCCGCTCAGGAGGAACCTGCGGCGATACGACTGGCCGACCTGGCGTCAGAGAAGTTCATCTGGTTCAGCCGGGAACGCTCTCCGGCACAGCACGATGCACTGGTCGCGGAGTGTGCCAGGAGCGGTTTCTTCCCGCGGATCGTGCAGATCGGCACCGATATCCCGACCATGCTCGGCCTGGTCGCGGCAGGCATGGGGTACGCCTTCGTGCCGGAGAGCATTCGGCCGATGTGTCCGCCAACGGTCAGGCTGTTGCGTCTTCGGGACTTGAGGACACAGTTCGATGTCGAGTTCGCCTTCCATGCGCAAGCGCAAACACGCGCACCGGCGGTTGATCGCTTCCTGATGTCGGTGCGGCGCGTGGTGCGGGCAAAGTCTGGCGCTTCCGTGAGAGCGAGGCGCCAGCTGGAATAACGCCGGCAGGCATGCCTGAGCGTGGGCACCGCCAGCGTTCCGCCTTCCCCTCAGGCCAGAAAGAAATCGCGCAGCGCCGCCGATACCGCGCCCGGGTCGTTTTCCGCGGGGAAATGACAGGCGAGCGGGATGCGCACCAGCCGGGTGTTCGACATCTCGCGCGAAAAGCATGCTCGATGCGTTGGAAGGGATCGTCCTCGCCCCAGACCAGCAGCTTGGGGATTGCCGACGCACGCAAGGCCGGCACCAGTGCCTGCGTATAGCGATGGTCCGCCGCCCCTGCCACCGCCATCCACGAGCGCGCCACGCGCGCATCCAGCCATGGCGACAGGTACTCGTCAACCAGTTCAGGGGTTGCCGCACGATCCAGGCATCGCGTGATCGCCGTTCGACGCGCCGAGATGATTTCCTCGTGGGTGGTGGCGGCGGCGACCACCGGGTCGTGGAAGCGCGCCACGGCCGGCACCGGCCATGAGTCATACATCACGGCATTGACGAGTGCCAGGTGGCTGACTTCGATGCCACCGTGTACAAGCAGGTGCTGCGCGATCCCGCCGCCGATGTCGTGCGCGGCCAGCCTGACCGGGCCGGTGATCCCGGCCGCGTGCGCAAAGCGTTCCACCCAGGCCGCAAGTGCCGGGATCGATGCCGTATCGATGGTCAGCTCGCCGCCGGAGCAGCCGAGCCCGGGCAGGTCCACCGCCACGCAGTGCAGTCCGGCCGCAGCCAGCTCGTCCAGCACTGGCTGCCACGCGCGGCTCCAGAACGTACCGTGCAGCAGCAGCACGGCGGGATGCGCGGGGTCGCCGGCGCTCAGGTAGCTGGTGGCGACGCCATCCACATCAATGGTCAGTCTTTGCATGTCATTGCCTCAAAGCCATAAGGTTGAAAGATATTGTGCTGCGCTTCTGCCATGGCAGACAGGCGGCCAGCCTCACGGCTGGCCTTGAGGTTGCATATGCTGCTGCGCTGTTACCGCAGCGGCATGCCGCGCGTCTCGGGCGTCTTGCAGAACGTCAGCAGGGTGATGAAGGCGCCGCAGCCCACGTAGAGGAAGAACCAGCCCTCCTGCCCGCGCGAAGACAGCCAGGTCAGCAGGTACGGTGTGGTGCCACCCAGCAGCGCCACCACCAGGTTGTAGCCGGCGCCGATGCCCACGCCGCGCACTTGCGTATCGAACCATTCGGCCATGATCGATGGCGCGATCGACGCATAGAGCGCAAACGCCATCAGCCCGAAGCATTCGATCAGCAGCAGCGTCCAGAAGTCCGCATTGAGCATCGACACGACCGGGTACAGGAACAGCAGGTTGGCCAGCGCATAGACGAGCAGCTGCGGGCGCCGGCCAAAGCGGTCCGACAGCGCACCGCACAGCGGCAGCGCCAGCATGAACAGCGCAATGCTGATGGTGCTCGCCTGAAACGCAACATCGGGCGTGGCGCCGCCCTTGCGCATCGCGTAGACCGGCATGTAGCTGACAAAGAGGTAGAAGCTGAACGCCGGCAGCACCGTGCTCCCCATCAGGCGCAGCATCGCGCCGCGGTGGTGCTGCCAGACCCAGTCCAGCGAGCGCCGGCGGATCTCCCCTGCGGCCTTCATCTTCGTGAACGCCTGCGTCTCGTTGACCCCGTGGCGAATCCAGAAGCCGAACACCGAGCCGCAGCCGCCGAGGAAGAACGGGATGCGCCAGCCGTAGTCATGCAGGGCCTCGGGCGTCATGAAGCGCGTCATCAGCCACGCCAGGCCCGAGGCCAGCAGCAGGCCCGCGGCAATGCTGCAGAACAGGAAGCTGCCGTAGAAGCCGCGCCTGGCCGGCGGCGCCGATTCCGTCAGGTAGGTGGTGGCCGCACCGTACTCGCCGCCGACCGACAGCCCCTGCACCATGCGCGCGGCGGTCATCAGCACCGGCGCCCAGATGCCGATCTGCGCGTACGTCGGCAGGATCGAGATCGCGAACGACGAGCCCGCCATCATCATGATGCACAGCGTCAGCGCGCTACGCCGGCCATAGCGGCCAGAGAACGCGCCGATCAGCCAGCCGCCCAGCGGCCGCATGAAGAAGCCGATGGCGAACACCGCGAAGGTCGACAGCAAGGCGGCATTGCTGTCTTCGCCCGGAAAGAACTGCTTGCCGAAATAGATGGCGAATACCGTGTAGATCGACCAGTCGAACCATTCGACCGTATTGCCGATGCTGCCGGCAAAGATGGTGCGCACCGCGCCGCTGCGCGCGGGCGCGTGATGGGCTTGCGCCAGGTCCTGCACCTGGCTGGTCTGGATTTCCATATTGTCTCCCCGGGCCCTGCTCGGTGGCGGCAGGGTCCTCTGTCTTGCGCGCGGCGGGTTCCACGGGCTTTGTCGATGGCGCGCTTCGCGTGCAGCGGATCAGCGGATCAGCTTGTCGAGGTCGCGCTGGTCCAGGCCGTTCTCTTCGTAGTGGCGGCGTGCGGCAGCGATCTTGGTGAAAACGTCCTCGTGGCCGACGATGTTGTCGCCGTCGAGGTAGATGTAGCCCGCCACCGCGTGGAACCAGGTGATCATTTCCGGCACGTCGTCCGGCACCACCAGGGTATGGGTCTCGCCCGGGGGTTCCATGATGAATGAGCCTTCGGTGTACATCTCTTCATGCTCGAGATAGAACCAGTGGCCCTTGAGGACCACCGCATGCACCGCGCCGAAATGCTTGTGGCACGAGAGCACGCCGGACTTACGGACGCGCAGCAGGTTGACGTAATATCCCTGGGTCACGCCGAAGCACAACGGCAGGAAGGCGACGCCATCGGCCTGGGGGATCCAGCGGATGTCATCGATGTCGGTGAGGTTGCCGAAGAAGATGTCCGGGCGCGCGTCCGGCGGCAGCGGATTCACCGCGGCCTGCACGCCGCTGGGATTGTGGAATTTGCGCGAATACACTTGCACAACGAGCTCCTTTGAGTGGGTACCGACCCTGGTCACGCAGGGTTGAGCGCATTGTGTTGCGTGAAGAATCGGGGAACCAGCACCGCGGCGGAATAGCCGCTGTGCCAGGCAGGCACAGGTCGCCTTGCCACCGGACGCGGACAATGCCAACGACCGGAGGCCGGCGCGCCCGCGCCCCGTCATCAAGGGCAACCAGACGTGGACAAATATTCAGAGCTCGTCGCTTTCCTGCATTCGGCCCGCAGCCGCAGCTTCTCTGCCGCCGCGCGCAATCTCGACATCACGCCGTCAGCGGTCAGCAAGCTGGTCGCGCGGCTGGAGACGCGCCTGGGCGTGCGCCTGTTCGTGCGGCAAGGACGCACCGTCGCCCTGACCGAAGAAGGCCAGAGCTACCTGCCCAGCGCGGAGATGGTGGTAGAAGCGATGGCCAATGCGGATGCGCACGGCGGTGCGCTCAGCGAGGCGCTGCACGGCAGGGTCCGCGTGCACACCATGCTGACGTTCGCGCGGCACCAGATCGTGCCGTGGCTGCCCGCGTTCCTGAAGGCCTATCCGGGGCTGTCGGTGGAGTTCCATATTGCGCCGCAGTATGAAGACGCCTTCGACAAGGGCGTGGACGTCGCCATCCACAGCGGCGCGCTGCCAAGCTCCTCACGCGTGGCGCGCAAGATCGCCGCGAGCCGCTGGATCGTGTGCGCGTCACCGGAATATCTGGCACGGCACGGACGGCCGCAGACGCCGGCCGACCTGCAGCAGCGCACCTGCGTGGGCTTCAGTTTTGTCAGCGAGTGGAATGTGTGGCCGTTTCGCGCCGAGGATGGCATGACCTACGGCGTACGGCCTGCCAGCGTAGTGGACACCACGCAGGGCGAGATCGCGCGCGACCTGGCGCTCGACGGTTTCGGGATCGTGCGGCTGGCCGAGTTCCATATCGGCAAGGACCTGCGCGCGGGCCGGCTGATGCCGGTGCTGGAGCCCTACCAGGACCCGGCCAAGGAACCGCTCTACCTGGTCTACCCCAACCGCAAGCATCTCAGCCCGCGCGTGAAGGCGTTCTGCGACTACCTCACCGAACGGCTCGCATCGCAGTCCTGGGCACAGTAATGCAAGGCGTCAGTCAGCGCGCGGCACGGGCCTCGCGTGCGGCGCCGCCACCGGCGATTGCAGGTCAAGCTTGGCGGACTGGTAGCCGCGCCGGAAATCCTGCACGTGCTTTTCCATCCAGGCCTGCGCGCCGTCCTCGTCGCCCGCGCGGATCGCGGCGACGATTGCCTTGTGCGCCTCCAGCAGCCGCTTGCCCGCCACCGGCACGCGCGTCATCACGGCGGCGAACGCGGGATAGAACAGCCGGCTGAGCGGTTCGCGGGCCAGTACCAGCGCGCGATTGCCGCTCATTGCGGCGACGATGCCGTGGAACTCGATGTCGAGTTCCACCAGGCTCTCGCCAGCCTTCAGCGCCAGCTCGGTCCTGCGCAGGTTGTCGTCGAGCCGCTCCAGCGCCTCAGGCGTCGCACGCGCGGCGGCCAGCCGTGCCATCGGCGGCTCCAGCACCGACATCGCCTGCCACAGTTCGTCGAAGACGATCTCGTGCAGTACCAGCGCGCGCTCCAGCTGCTTGCCGACCTCCGCGTCGGAGGGCCGCGTCACCACCATCTTCTTGGCATGTTCGCGGCGCACCAGGTTCGCTTCCTCGAGCACGCGGATGCCTTCGCGCACCGTGGAGCGGTTCACGCCGAACATCTCGCACAGTTTGGCCTCGGTCGGCAGCGGGTCGCCTTCACGCAGCCGGCCGTCCAGGATGCGCTCGATCATGGCCTCGGCGAGCACCCGGTATGCCGGGATGGTGCGGATCTTCTCGAATTGGGCTTCCAACGCTATTCCCTCGCTTGTGCCGGCGCAGGCACCGGTCTACGTCCCATTGTCTGACCATCAGACTATTCAATCACACCCGCGCTGTCAAACCCTCAGCGGCGCTTGACAAGCCAAAAGTGGCTGCTATTCTGATTGTCAGACAAACCGACACACGTTCGGTTCACACCGCCCGCCGGGGCTGCCGGCAAGGAGAGGAGACACAATGCAACGCAAACCACTCACCACGGCCGTGGCGTGGGCGCTGGCGCTCGCCCTGCCGCCTGCGCTGGCGCAGAAGCCCGCGAATTCGCCGGCCATCTCCGACAGCGAAGTCCGCATCGGCGTGCTGACCGACCTGTCCGGCATCTACTCCGACCTGTCCGGGTCGGGCTCGGTGCTGGCCGCGAAGATGGCAATCGATGACTTCAAGGCCTCCGGCAAGCCTGCCTTCGCGATCCGGCTGGTTTCGGCCGACCACCAGAACAAGCCCGACATCGCCTCGACCAAGGCGCGCGCGTGGTTCGACGAGGACAAGGTCGACATGATCGTCGACCTGCCCGCCTCGTCGGCGTCGCTGGCCGCGGTCAAGCTGGCGAAGGAAAAGCAGCGCCTGGTGATCGTGTCCAGCGGCGCCTCGACGCGCATCACCAACGAGGACTGCACCCCCACGGCCTTGCACTGGACCTACGACACCTACGCCCTGGCTACCGGGACCGCGAGCGCCGTGCTCAAGCGCGGCGGCGACAGCTGGTACTTCATCACCGCCGACTACGCGGGCGGGCGCGCGCTGGAGAAAGACGCCGCCGACGTGGTCATCGCCGGCGGCGGCAAGATTGTCGGGCGCTCGACGCATCCGTTCCCGGGCTCGGACTTCTCGTCCTACCTGCTGGCGGCGCAGGCCTCCAAGGCCAAGGTGATCGCGCTGGCCAATGCCGGCAACGACACCACCAACACCATCAAGCAGGCGGCGGACTTCGGCATCACCCGCAAGCAGACCATGGCGGCGACCCTGATGTTCATTACCGACGTGCACAGCCTGGGCCTGGACAAGGCGCAGGACATGTACCTGACCGAAGGCTTCTACTGGGACCTGGACGAGCAGACGCGGGCCTGGTCCAAACGCTTCCATGCGGTGCAGAAGCGCATGCCGACGATGGCGCAGGCCGGGGTCTACTCCGCCGTGCTGCACTACCTGAAGGCGGTGCAGGCGGCGGGCAGCGACGACGCGATGACCGCGGTGAAGAAGATGCGCGAGCTGCCGGTCTCGGACATGTTCGCCCGCAACGGCAAGCTGCGCGAGGACGGGCGCATGGTGCACGACATGTACCTGTTGCAGGTAAAGAAGCCCGCCGAGTCCAAGTACCCGTGGGACTACTACCACGTCCGACAGGTGATCCCGGGCGACCAGGCCTTCCTGCCGCTGGCCAAATCGACCTGCGCCAGCGTGCGCAAGGGGTAAGGCCGTGGCAACGATCCTGCCAGCCACGCCGCGCGCCGCCGCCCATGCAGACCCGGCCATGCCCGGGTTCCGCCCGCGCGCCCAGACCGTACCGCTCGACTGGGCGCGGCTGCGCCGCTACCTCGCCGGGCTCGGCCATGAACTGGACCTGACGGAGATGCCAAGGCAGTTTGCCGGCGGCCTGGCCAACCTGAACTACCTGATCCGCCTGGACGGGCGCCAGTGCGTGCTGCGCCGCCCGCCCCCCGGCCCGCTGCCGCCCGGCGCCAACGACATGGCGCGCGAGCACCGCGTGCTCAGCAGCCGGCTGTGGCAGCGCTTTTCGCAGGCGCCGCGCAGCCTGATGTACTGCGTCGATCCGGACGTGCTCGGCGCGCACTTCCTGGTGATGGAATACCGCCCCGGCCTGACCATCGGCGCCGACTTGCCAGCGTGGCTGGACAGCAGCGTCGCCGGCCCGCGCATCGCCAGTACGCTGGTCGACCTGCTGGTGCAGCTGCACAAGACGGACGCTGCCGAGGTCGGCCTGGACGACCTCGGCAAACCCGACGGTTTCCTGGCCCGCGCGATCGAAGGCTGGACGCGCCGCGCCGAAGCCCTCAATGGCGAGGCCCCGCACCCCGCCGTGCGCGAACTGGCGCAGTGGCTGCGCGCGCATTGCCCGCCCGACGGCAAGCCCACGCTGCTGCACTGCGACTTCAAGCTTGACAACATCGTGCTCGATCCCGAGACCCTGCGCCCGCGCGCCGTGCTGGACTGGGACATGGCCACGCGCGGCCACCCGCTGTTCGACCTGGCCACGCTGCTCAGCTACTGGACCGAGCCGGGCGACCCCGAGGCCGTGCGCGAGCTGCGGCAGATGCCGACCACGTCGCCCGGGTTCCCGTCCCGCGCGCAGATCGCCGAAGCCTACCGCCAGCGTACCGGCTGCGACCTGTCGGACCTGCCGTTCCATCGCGTGCTGGCGATGTTCAAGCTCGGCGTGGTGTTTCTGCAGCTGCATGCGCGCTACCTCGCCGGCGCCACGACCGAGCCCAGGTTCGCCGGCTTTGGCCGCATCGGCCGGTCTATCCTGGACTTCACGCATGACATCGCGCACGGACGCGCCAGCTAGACGGACAACTGATCCGCAACCACGGAGACAAGCCAGATGGACTTCACCCTACCCGATTCGCTGCAAGCGCTGCGCGAGCGCACCGCGGCGTTTATCCGCGACCAGATCATCCCGCTCGAGGCCGATACCGGCCGCGGCGCGCACGGCCCCACCGAGGCGCTGCGCGTGGAACTCAATCACCGCGCACGGCGCGCCGGGTTGCTGGCGCCGCACGTGGCCGAGGAATGGGACGGCCTGTGGCTGTCCCATCTCGGGCGCGCGGTAGTGTTCGAGGAAGCCGGCTATTCCTTGCTCGGCCCGCTGGCGCTGCACTGCGCGGCGCCTGACGAAGGCAACATGCACCTGTTGGAGGTAGTGGCCACGCCGGCACAGAAGGCGCGCTGGCTGCGCCCGCTTGCCGCCGCGGAGATCCGCTCCTGCTTCTGCATGACAGAACCCCATCCCGGCGCCGGCTCCGATCCCGCACTGCTGCAGACCACGGCCGAGCGCGACGGCGAAGGCTACGTGATCCGCGGCCACAAATGGCTGATCACCGGCGCGGATGGTGCCGGCTTCGCCATCGTGATGGCGACCGTACCGGGCGAAGGCGGCGGGCCGACCATGTTCCTGACCGACATGCAGGCACCAGGCATCCGCATCGGGCGCATCATCGACAGCATCGACCAGAGCTTCGCGGGCGGCCATGCCGAGGTGTTCTTCGAAGGCTGCTGCGTCGGCCCGGACCAGGTGCTCGGTGAAGTCGGCCAGGGACTGCGCTATGCGCAGGTGCGGCTCGCGCCCGCGCGGCTCACCCATTGCATGCGCTGGCTGGGGGCCGCGCGCCGCGCGCACGATATCGCCACCGCCCATGCGCGCGAGCGCCACGCGTTCGGCAAGCCGATCGGCGAGCACGAAGGCGTGGGCTTCATGCTGGCGGACAACGAAATCGACATCCATATGTGCCGGCTTTCGATCTGGCACACGGCCTGGCTGCTGGACCAGGGCCAGCACGGCAGGCATGAGTCCAGCATGGCCAAGGTGTTCTGCTCGGAGGCGATCTTCCGCATCGCGGACCGCTGCGTTCAGGTGCTGGGCGGCCTGGGCGTGACGCGCGATACCGTGGTGGAGCAGATCTTCCGCGAGGCGCGCGCGTTCCGCATCTACGACGGCCCCTCCGAGGTCCATCGCTGGGCCATTGCACGGCGCGCGCTGCGCACGGAGACGGCGCGATGAACGGCTACGCAAACCTGTTCGACCTGCGCGGCCAGGTCGCCGTGGTGACCGGCGGCGGGCGCGGCATCGGCCGCGCGATTGCCGAGGCGCTGGCGTCGCACGGCGCCCGCGTGGTGGTGTGCGGACGCACCGCGGGCACGCTGGATGCGGTGGCCGAGGCCATCCTCGGCCGCGGCGGCGAAGCCATGACGGTGAGCGCCGATGTCGCCAGCGACGACGATATCCGGCGCCTGCGCGACACCGTGCTCGACCGCTACGGGCAGATCGACATCCTCGTCAACAACGCCGGCATCGATCCGCACTATGCGTCGATGGAGCACACCACCGACGAGGCATGGCGGCAGATCCTGGATATCAACCTCACCGGCGTCTATCGGTGCTGCCGCCTGCTGGGCGAAGCGATGCTGCCGCACCGCCAGGGTGCCATCGTCAACATCAGTTCCATCGCCGGGCATATCGGCCTGAAGCGGCAGGTGCCCTACGCCGCCTCCAAGGGCGGTGTCGAGCAACTGACCAAGGCGCTGGCGCACGACTGGGCCGAGCATGGCATCCGCGTCAACGCCATCGCCTATGGCTTCGTGCAGACCGACCTGACCGCCGGCGTGGTGGCGCATCCGCATATCGGCGCGAAGTTGCTGTCGCGGATCCCGCTGGGTCGCTTCGGCAAGCTGGCCGACGTGCCCGGCGCCGCGGTGTTCCTGGCCTCGCCGGCCGCCGCCTACGTCACCGGCCACAGCCTGCTGGTGGACGGCGGCTGGACCGCCACCTGAACCAAACCTCTGAGCGCCCATGACCACCGCCCTTGAAGGACTGAAGATCCTGGACCTGACCCGCCTGCTGCCCGGCGCCTTCTGCACGCAACTGCTCGCCGACTACGGCGCGGACGTGCTGAAGATCGAGCAGCCGGGCCACGGCGACTACAACCGGCAGTTCGCGCCGATCCACAAGCAGGAGTCGGGCTCGTTCCTGCTGCTCAACCGCAACAAGCGCAGCCTGACGCTGGACCTGAAATCGACCGAGGGCAAGGAGGTGTTCCTGCGCCTGGCGAGCGAGGCCGACGTCGTGGTGGAAGGCTTCCGCCCCGGCGTGATGGAGCGCCTCGGCCTGCACTATGACGTGCTGGCGGCGGCCAACCCGCGCCTGATCTATTGCGCGATCTCCGGCTACGGCCAGGACGGCCCGCGCGCGCAGGCGTCCGGCCACGACCTCAACTACATGGCGCTGACCGGTGCTTTGCAGCTCTTCGGCACACCGGGCACGGGGCCGATCGTGCCCGGGCTGTCGATCGCCGACGTCGGCGGCGGCTCGCTGATGGCGGCGGTCGGCATCCTGACCGCGCTGGCGGCGCGAGGCACCAGCGGCCGCGGCCAGTTCGTCGATATCTCGATGGCCGACGGGCTGGTGAGCTGGCTGTGCTACCACGCCGCCGACTATTTGTTTGGCGGCGTCGAGCCGCGCGGCGGCGAGCGGCCCTTCATCGGCCAGGCGCCCTGCTACAACGTGTACCGCTGCGCCGACGGCCGCCATTTGTCGCTGGGCATCATCGAGGCGCATTTCTGGGACCGCTTCTGCGACCTGATCGGGCGGCCGGACTTCAAGGCGATGCAGTGGCCGACGGGTGAGGACGCCCTGCTCCAGCAAGCCATCCTGACCTCGGTGTTCGGCGCAGAATCATGCGACACATGGGTCGAGCGGCTGGCGCAGGCCAATATCCCGGCCAGCCCCGTCAATACGATGGCCGAGGCCTTCGACGATCCGCAGCTGCGGCACCGCGGCATGCTGCAGCACCTGGACCACCCGGTCGAGGGCCGCATCCCGCAGCTCGGCTTCCCGATCAAGTTCTCGGCCTCGCCCGGCACGTTCCGGCTGCCGCCGCCGCTGCTGGGCGAGCACAGCGAGTCCGTGCTCGCCGGGCTTGGCTATTCCGCCGGCGAGATTGCGCGCCTGCGCGCGCGCGCCGTGATCTAGCGCCGTACCTGAAAACAATTGCCGTGGCGCCATCGCAGCGCCCCAGGAGACAGACATGCCCGACCCGATGATGGCGTACGCCGACACCTATCGCCGCTTCCGCTGGTGCCTGCCGGCGACGTTCAACTTTGGCCGCGACGTCGTCGATGCCCACGCGCAGCGCCAGCCCGACAAGCTCGCCTTGCTGTGGTGCGACGACAGTGGCGCCGAACGCCGCTTTACCTTCGGCGAGATGCGCACCCTGTCCAACCGCTTCGCCAACCTGCTGGCCGGCGCGGGCGTGCGCCGCGGCGACCGCGTAATCGTGATGCTGCCGCGCATCCCGCAATGGCAGGTGGCGATGGTGGGATGCCTGAAGCTCGGCGCGGTGCCGATCCCCTGCATCGAGATGCTGACCGCCAAGGACGTCGGCTACCGCATCGGCCACGCCGGCGCCACGGCGGTGGTGGCGCACCGCGACAGCGTCGGCAAGTTCGATGGCATTGCCGGGATCGGCACCAGTATTGCCGTGGGCTGCGCGCCCGGCTGGCTGGACTTCGACGAAGCGCTGGCCGCCTGCGACGACGATTTTGCCTGCGCCGACATGGCGCCGGACGAGCCGGCCATCCTCTACTACACTTCCGGCTCCACCGGCAATCCCAAGGGCGTGCTGCATGCAGCGCGCGCGCTCTATAGCTGGCGCGTGGCCGCCAGCGACTGGCAGGGCCTGCGCGAAGACGACCTGATGTGGTGTACCGCCGATACCGGCTGGAGCAAGGCCGGCACCAGCATCCTGTTCGGGCCATGGTCGGCGGGCACTGCCGTGCTGTTCTACAACGGCCCGTTCGATCCCGCCACGCGGCTGGCGCTAATCGCGCGCCATGGCGTCACCGTGTTCTGCGGCGCCGCGACGGAGTTCCGCCACCTCGTCAATGCGCGCTTTGCCGACTACGACCTGGGCCGGCTGCGCCTGGCGGTCTCCGCGGGCGAGGCGGTCAACCCGGAAGTGATGCGCCGCTGGCGCGAGGGCACCGGCGTCGAGCTGCGCGAGGGCTACGGCCAGACCGAGACGCTGATGACGGTGGTGAACCCGCCCGGCGCGCCCGTGCGGCCGGGCGCGATGGGACTGCCGCTGCCGGGCTCGACGCTCGCGATACTGGACGAGCAAGGGCATCCCCTGCCGCCCGGCACCAGCGGCCAGCTGGCGCTGCGCCTGCCCAATCCGCAGGTGATGCTCGGCTACTGGAACGATCCCGGCCTGACCGCGTCGACCCGCGTGCAGCACGAGGGTACCGAGTACCTCCTGACCGGCGACCTGGCCCACGCCGATGCCGACGGCTACCTGTATTACGACGGCCGCAGCGACGACATCATCAGCTCGGCCGGCTACCGCATCGGCCCGATGGAGGTGGAAAACGCGCTGATCGAACATCCCGCGGTGCTGGAATGCGCCGTGGTAGGCAGCCCCGACGTGGAGCGCGGCGAGATCGTCAAGGCCTTCGTGACGCTGCGGCCCGGCTTCCAGCCAGGCGATGAACTGGTGCGCGCGCTGCAGGACCATGTCAAGCAGGTCACCGCGCCCTACAAGTACCCGCGCGCGATTGCATTCGTCGAAGCGTTGCCGAAGACCGCCAGCGGCAAGCTGATGCGGCGCCTGCTGCGCGAGCGGGAATACGCCGCGCATGCCGCCAACGATTCGTCCCGCCAGCCGGCCTGAGCACCGGCGCCTCCACTCACTGACGCTTCATCGCTTCGGAATACTGATGCCAGCCGGAACCTATCGCTACCTGCCCCTCGAACGGGTGCACTTTGGCCGCCCCACCGCGCAAGTCCTGGCCGAGGAGGCCGACCAGCGCCGCGCCGCGCGCATCTTCGTGGTGAGCAGCCGCACCCTGAACCGCACCACCGACGCGGTCGGCCGCTCCATCGCCGGCGTGCGCGACAAGGTGGTCGGGCGCTTCGATGCCTGCGTCGAGCATGTGCCACGCGACTCGGTGATCGCGCTGGCCAGTGCCATGCGCGAGGCCCGCCCCGACCTGGTCGTCACCATCGGCGGCGGCACCGCGATCGATTCGGTCAAGGTCGCACTGGTGTGTTTGGCAGAAGATGTGAGGACGGCCGAAGCGCTGGATGCGCATCGCGTGCGCGTCGATGCCGCCGGGCAGCGGATCGTGCCGCGCATCGCGCCGCCGCCCTGCCGGCAGATCGCCGTGCCGACCACGCTGTCGGCGGCCGAGTTCAGCGACCTGGCCGGGTGTACCGATACGGCCAGCGGCAGCAAGCACCACGTTACCGCCGAAGGCATCGGCCCCGCCAGCGTGATCCTGGATCCGGCCATGACGGTGCATACGCCGGCGCAGCTATGGCTGTCCACCGGTATCCGCGCGGTCGACCATGCCGTGGAATCGCTCTGTTCGATCGATGCGCAGCCGATGACAAACGCCACCTGCCTGCACGGGCTGGCCATGCTCGCCGCGGCCCTGCGCCGGCACCAGGCCGACCCGGCGGACCACGCCGCGCGGCTGGACTGCCAGCTTGGCGTGTGGCTGTGCGCGAGCGGCGTTAACCGCGTGCGCTACGGCGCCAGCCATGGCATCGGCCATGTGCTGGGCGGCGCGCTCGGCGTGCCGCACGGCATCACCTCGTGCCTGCTGCTGCCGGCGGTGATGCGCTACAACCTCGCGGTGACCGCGCCCGCGCAGCGGGCCATGGCGCGCGCGCTGGGGCACGACGGCGCCGATGCGGCCGGGCTGATCGCCGCGCTGATCCGCGATCTCGGCTTGCCCACGCGGCTGCGTGAGCTGGAGATTCCGCCGTCAAGCTTCGAGGGGCTGGCGCACAAGGCGCTGGAGAACCAGTGGGTCCGCGCCAATCCGCGCCGCATCGATCGCGCGCAGCAGGTGATCGACATCCTGCAGGACGCCTGGTAACGCCCTGCCCCGCCGCAGCGCGCCACCCTCAGCGCGAATGCACCTTGAACGCCTCGCCCCGCATCCCCGCACGATCCACCGCGGCGATGCGGTTGCGGCCGTTGTCCTTGGCGTGATACAGCTGCGCGTCCGTGAGGTTGATGAATGCCGACGCCTCGTCGTGCTCGCCCGGCACGATGGTGCCGATGCCAAAGCTTGCCGTCACGCACTGGTTGTACGGCGAGCGCACGTGCGCGATCGCCTGGCCGGCGATCAGCGCGCGGCAGCGCTCGGCGGTGCGCACCGCGGTCTCGGCGTCGGTGTCGGGCAGCACCATGACGAATTCCTCGCCGCCGAAGCGGGCCAGGAACACCTCCGGCCCGGCGGCCTCCTGCAGCAGGCCGGCAATGCGCTTTAGGCATTCATCGCCTTGCAGGTGGCCGTAGTAATCGTTGTAAGACTTGAAGAAGTCGATATCGACCAGGATCAGCGACAGCGGCTTGCCCGAAGCCTGGCCGGCCACCCACTCGCGCTCCATCGCACGGTCGAACAGGCGGCGGTTGCCAACGCCGGTCAGGCTGTCGCGGAACGACAGGTCCTCCAGCTCTTTCTGCAGCCGCGCCAGCTCCTGATCGGTGCGCTTGCGTTCGCTGATGTCGAACATAAAGCCGATCAGCGAATCGACGCCGCCCTGCGCGTTGCGCACCACGTGCACCACGTCGCGCAGCCAGACGTAGCCGCCGTCGCGGGTCAGCGCGCGGTAGTCGGCCTCATGGTCGGTGCCAGCCTGCGACTGCGCCACGCAGAAACTGACCACCGCGTCGCGGTCGTCCGGGTGCATGCGCTCGGCCCAGTCGTTGACGGTCTTCCAGCTCGACGGTTCCCAGCCCAGCAGCGCTTCGATCTGCGGGCCGATATAGGCGAACGCCATCGTGGCCCAGTCGATCTTCCAGGGGATGGCCTTGGTCGATTCCAGCAGCGTCCGGTACACGGCGCTGTCATCGTCGCCGAAGACGCGGTTGGGCGGGGCAAGGGATTCCGCGTGCCGCAGGAAGGCGGCCTGGAGGGTAATCTGCGACTGGTCTGGGCTGGTCATGTGGCCGGGCTCGCGGTGGCTGGGTTGGCGACGTGCCTGTACAACGGCAAGGTGTGCCGAATCCTGAAGGGCCAGGGTCGAACGGGGACGCATTGTGGCCCGCGAGCCACACGGCATTTGCCGTGGTGGCCTATTTAGTCGTCATGGTCTTCATGCCAGCGGCGCCATTCCCGCCGCCGTTCGCGCCATTCACGCTCGCGCCATTTCCGCTCGCGCCACTCTTGCTCGCGCCAGGCGCGACGCTCCCGCCAGTCGTCGTAGTAGCCGGGCGCCACCACCACCGGCTGGGGCGGTGCCACGTAGACGGGCGCGGGTTCATAGTAGACGGGCGGCGGCGCCACGGCATAACCCGGCACGCCGATGCCGATGTCCACATTCACACGGGCCTGGGCCGTGGCGGGGCCGATTGCTGCAATGCCCGCCAGGATGCAGGCCGCCAGGATTTTCTGCATGGTGATGTCCTCCTGGCGCGAATGTAGCGGTGCAGTGGCGCAGGAGGTGTTTGCAGAACGTTAGCTTGGTACCCGGGTGTAACAGACGGGATGGGATCCCGTGCCCTGCCTGCTGGCGAGAATCCAACGGTTTCACCATTCCTTACAGTTCACGACACCAGAACGATTTATCCTCCCGGGGCAAAAGAACCTTCCCCACAACAAGGAGAATGCAATGAAATCCGCTCTGGCCCTTCTGGTTGCCTGTAGCGCGCTGCTCGGCGGCTGCGTGGTCGCCCCCTATGACACCTACGGCGGCGGCCCGGGCTGTCCGCCGGGGCAGGCCAAGAAGGGCAACTGCCGCGTCGACGCGTACGGCAACGAATCGTTCTGCCCGCCGGGCCAGGCGAAGAAGGGCCGCTGCTGATCGGGCCAGGCCGGCTGACGCTATTGCACGGCCGGCCAGAGTAGCCGGAGAATGGCATGCGGGCATGCCGCCCGCGGGAGAGTGCCATGCAGCTTCGGTCAATCGGCGGCCTGTGCGCGGCCGCGCTCGTCCTTGGCTCGCTCGGAGCTTGCGCAACCCTGCAACCCGAGCAGACCGCCCAGAAGTTGATCGGCAGCCCCGAAAGTGCCGTGCGCGACACGTTCGGCAAGCCTACCGAGACCTATCGCCTGGCCGACGGCACCACCCGCTGGATCTGGTCACGACAGCCCTTCGGCCATGAGGTCTACGCCGCGGATTTCGACGCCAGCGGCAAGCTCACCCGCTATCGCCAGATGCTGACCGAAACCGAGATCTACCGCGCGCAGGTCAATGTCTGGACCAAGAAAGACATCCAGGAACGCTTCGGCCTGCCGCGAGAGCCGGTCCAGTACTACCCCCTGATGAAGCGCGAAGCATGGTCCTACCGGATGTACAAGGAGGCCTACCAGACCGCGCACTTCAGCTGCTATTTCGATGACGCGGGCGTGCTGCGCCAGACCATGATCATCGTCGATCCGCTCGGCGGCGACGCGCGCAAGGCACGCTGAGCGCGCGGTCCGCGCTCGCGCACAGCAGGGATGCCGTTGCCGGTGCCATTGCCGGCAGCAGGGGCTCCACCGCCCCCGCGTCGTTTTGCGAGCAAAATATTGGGGATGCGGCAGCCGCCGCATCCCCTCCATGCGGAAAACGAACGTGACCACTGCGATCCTGCTCGAGAACATCCACCAGAGCGCCACCGCCCGACTCACCGAAGCCGGCCTGCAGGTCGAGCGCCGTACCGGCGCCCTGGCCGGCAGCGAGCTGCGCCAGGTGCTGGCCAGCCATGACCTGGTCGGCATCCGCTCGGCCACCCACCTGCGCGCCGACGATATCCGCAGCGCGCCCGAGCTGCTGTCGATCGGCTGCTTCTGCATCGGCACCTCGCAGGTCGACCTGGAAGCAGCCACCGCCGCCGGCATCCCCGTATTCAATGCGCCCTTCTCCAACACCCGCTCGGTGGCCGAGCTGGTGGTGTCTGAAGCCGTGATGCTGCTGCGCCGGATCCCGGAGAAGAACACGCTCGCCCACGCCGGCAAATGGGCCAAGGGCGCCGCCGGCGCGTTCGAGGCGCGCGGCAAGACCATCGCCATCATCGGCTACGGCAATATCGGCTCGCAGGTCGGCGTGCTGGCTGAATCGATGGGCATGCGCGTGGTCTACTACGACGTGCTGGCACGGCTGTCGCACGGCTCGGCGCGCGCGGCAGGTTCGCTGGAAGAAGCCGTGTCGCAGGCCGAGGTGGTCACGCTGCACGTGCCGGCCACCCCGCGCACGCGCAACATGATCGATGCGCGCGTGCTGTCGGCATTCAAGCCGGGCGCGATCCTGATCAACGCCTCGCGCGGCACCGTGGTCGACATTGCCGCGCTCGCAGCCGCCCTGCGCGAGAAGCGCCTGGGTGGCGCGGCCATCGACGTGTTCCCGGAAGAGCCCAAGACCAACAACGATCCCTTTGTCAGCGAGCTGCAGGACATGCCCAACGTCCTGCTGACCCCGCATGTGGGCGGCAGCACCGAGGAAGCGCAGGAGAATATCGGCACCGAGGTGGCGGCCAAGCTGGCGCACTTCCTGGCCACCGGCGGCACCATCGGCGCGGTGAACTTCCCCGAGGTCGATCCCGGCCCGCTGCATGCGCCGGCGCGGCTGCTCAACGTGCACGGCAACGCGCCGGGCGCGCTGGCGGCACTGAACACGCTGCTGGCGCAGGAAAGCGTCAATATCACCGGCCAGCACCTGCAGACGCGCGGCCAAACCGGCTACGTGGTGACCGACCTGGACCGCGTGCCGTCCGACCAGCTGATGCAGGCGCTGCGCACCCATGCGGGTTTTGCCCGTTCGCGGCTGATCCTGCGCCAGGGCGCGGGCAGCGCGGAATAAGGCGGCAAGGACGGGGCCGGCAGCCGGGGATTTTCCGCGCTGCCGGGGGCCGCGCAGGCCCCGTCCAACTCAATAGTCACAGAAGTGTCACAACCCTTCAGAAAGTTCTGATTGCGCCGCAATCATGAATGTGGCCCATGCACGAACCCGTCTAGGCGCGCGATGTGCAAGGTGTTCCCTGGCGGCATGCAACGCACCACACTGACAAAGGGGTGAAGACATGGAATCGCTGGAACGGAGCTTGGGGGCTGCCGGGATTGCCGGCCGGCTGATCGGGGCAAGCCTGCTGGCTGTGGCGAGCGGCATGGCCGCGGCGCAGACCGGCACCATCACTTTCCAGGGCGCAATCGCCAATCCGACATGCGGCTTCAGGCCGGACGCGGGCCAGGTGCAGGCCACCTGCCTCCAGCCTTCGGGAGGGCCCCACGCGGCCCCGCTCCCGCTGCCGCCGCGCCTGACGCGGCCGGCCCGCATCGGCATCGCGCAGCTACACATCGAGACGGTGCCTGACCGGTCGCGCACGGGCGCGCGCGAGGTGCCGGGCGGCTACGTGATGGAGGTCACCTACCAGTAAGCGCAGCACGCGGCGGCGGGCAGGGTCGGTGCATGGGTGCCTACCGCCGCCATTCGACGCGATTCGCTGTCAATTACCGCAATCGGGTGATCGCACAGAAACGGTTCCTGTCCGCGCTGACCGTCAAGTCTCACCTGCGGCGCATCCAAGCCAGGCTGGGCGCCCACTGCCGCACTGAGGCCGCCGCCCTGGCACGCGCACGCGGCCTACCGTAAGCCGCCGTACGCCGCCTTCGCGAGTGCAGTCTTGACACCTTGGTTCCCGCTACCTTTAATTGGGTAACGCATCAGGTGCCTTGCCTGACCACGCTCGCCGATTACTTCAAGCCATGATGGAAACCGGGGAAGTCCACGATCCGCAGCGCAAGAGGGAAGAACTGCGCAGCTTCCTGTTCCTGACCGCCGTGATGGTGCCGGTGCTGTCGGTCATCATTGTGGCAGGCTATGGGTTCATTGTCTGGATGACCCAGCTGGTCAGCGGCCCGCCATCGCATTGAGCGCATTGAGACATCGAGCATTACCCGCCCGCGCGGGATTGCCAGATAAAAAAAATGCTGCAGCACAGACTGAAACGGCATAGAACCGGAGCTTGCACATGCCCGCGGCAAGACGTGCCATCCCCATCCAGCCGATCCGGCCGGTCGCGGCCGGCGACGAGTGGCATATCGCCGGCGTCGTCGTGCATGCACTGCCCGCCAGCCTGGCGCGCGTGCGCACCGCGATCGAGGCCATCACCGGCGCCGAAGTCCACGCCGCCAGCGATACCGGCAAGCTGATCGTCACCGTCGAAGCTCCCTCCTCCCGCGCCATCGCCGCACACCTGACCTATCTGCACCAGCTCGAGGGCGTGCTGTCCGCCGCGCTCGTCTATCAGCACAACGAGGACGCCGAGGCGATGAACGAGGAGATGAACGATGAAACTCTCTCGTCGTGATTTCATCAAGCAGACCGCCGTCGCCGCGACGGCGTCGGTGGCCGGCGTGACGCTGCCGGCCGGGGCCGCCAACTTCGTCACCGACAGCGACATGACGAAGCTCAAGTGGTCCAAGGCCCCCTGCCGCTTCTGCGGCACCGGCTGCGGCGTGACCGTGGCGGTCAAGGACAACAAGGTGGTGGCCACGCAGGGCGACCCGCAGGCCGAGGTCAACAAGGGCCTGAACTGCGTCAAGGGCTACTTCCTGTCGAAAATCATGTACGGGCAGGACCGGCTGACCAGGCCGCTGCTGCGCATGAAGAACGGCAAGTACGACAAGAACGGCGAATTCGCCCCGGTCACGTGGGAGCGCGCCTTCGACGAGATGGAACGCCAGTTCAAGCGCGTGCTCAAGGAAAAGGGCCCCACCGCCGTGGGCATGTTCGGCTCCGGCCAATGGACGGTGTGGGAAGGCTATGCCGCGTCCAAGCTCTACAAGGCGGGCTTCCGCTCCAACAATATCGATCCCAACGCACGCCATTGCATGGCGTCCGCCGTGGCCGGCTTCATGCGCACCTTCGGCATGGACGAGCCGATGGGCTGCTATGACGACTTCGAGGCCGCCGACGCCTTCGTGCTGTGGGGCGCCAACATGGCCGAGATGCACCCGATCCTCTGGACCCGCATCACCGACCGGCGCCTGAGCTACCCCAAGACGCGCGTGGCCGTGCTGTCCACCTTCACGCACCGCTGCTTCGACCTGGCCGACATCCCGGTCATCTTCAAGCCGCAGACCGACCTGGCGATGATGAACTACATCGCCCACTACATCATCAAGAACAACAAGGTCAACAAGGACTTCGTCAACAAGCACACCGTGTTCAAGGAAGGCGTGACGGAGATCGGCTACGGCCTGCGCCCGGAGCATCCGCTGCAGAAGGCCGCCAAGAACGCTGCCGACCCGGGTGCAGCGAAGCCGATCACCTTTGACGACTTTGCGCGCTTTGTCGCCAAGTACGATGCCGACTACGTCAGCAAGCTGTCGGGCGTGCCCAAGGCCAAGCTCGACCAGTTGGCCGAGCTCTACGCCGACCCCAACGTCAAGGTGATGTCGCTGTGGACCATGGGCTTCAACCAGCATACGCGCGGGACCTGGGCCAACAACATGGTCTACAACCTGCACCTGCTGACCGGCAAGATCGCCACGCCGGGCAACAGCCCGTTCTCCCTGACGGGGCAGCCGTCGGCCTGCGGCACCGCGCGCGAGGTCGGCACCTTCTCGCACCGGCTGCCGGCCGACATGGTGGTGACCAACCCCAAGCACCGCGAAGAGGCCGAGCGCATCTGGAAGCTGCCCGCCGGCACCATCCCCGACAAGCCGGGCTATCACGCCGTGCTGCAGAACCGCATGCTCAAGGACGGCAAGCTCAATGCCTACTGGGTGCAGGTCAACAACAACATGCAGGCCGCGGCCAACCTGATGGAAGAAGGTCTGCCGGGCTACCGCAATCCCGAGAACTTCGTGGTGGTGTCGGACGCCTACCCCACTGTGACCGCGCTGGCCGCCGACCTGATCCTGCCCAGCGCGATGTGGGTCGAGAAGGAAGGCGCCTACGGCAATGCCGAGCGCCGCACCCAGTTCTGGCACCAGCTGGTCGATGCGCCGGGCGACGCGCGCTCCGACCTGTGGCAGCTGATGGAATTCTCCAAGCGCTTCAAGGTCGAGGACGTCTGGCCCGCGGACCTGATCGCCAAGAAGCCCGAATACCGCGGCAAGACCCTGTTCGACGTGCTCTATCGCAACGGCCAGGTCGACAAGTTCCCGCTCAAGGAAGTCAACGCCGAATACAACAACGCCGAAGCCAAGGCCTTTGGCTTCTACGTGCAGAAGGGTCTCTTCGAAGAATATGCGACCTTCGGCCGCGGCCACGGCCATGACCTGGCGCCGTTCGACGCCTACCACGAGGCCCGCGGCCTGCGCTGGCCTGTCGTCAACGGCAAGGAAACCCGCTGGCGCTACCGCGAAGGCAGCGACCCCTACGTCAAGGCCGGCACCGGCTTCCAGTTTTACGGCAATCCCGACGGCAAGGCGGTGATCTTTGCCCTGCCCTACGAGCCGGCCGCCGAATCGCCAGACAAGGAATACCCGTTCTGGCTGGCCACCGGCCGCGTGCTGGAGCACTGGCATTCCGGCTCGATGACGCGGCGCGTGCCCGAGCTGTATCGCGCCTTCCCTAACGCGGTGGTGTTCATGCATCCGGACGACGCCAAGGCGATGGGCCTGCGCCGCGGCGTGGAAGTGGAAGTGGTGTCGCGGCGCGGCCGCATGCGTTCGCGCGTGGAAACCCGCGGGCGCGACGCACCGCCGCGCGGGCTGGTATTCGTGCCGTGGTTCGATGCCAGCCAGCTGATCAACAAGGTGACGCTGGACGCGACCTGCCCGATCTCGCTGCAGACCGACTTCAAGAAGTGCGCGGTCAAGATCGTCAAGGTCTAGCGCCGCCAATCCAGAGGGAGACGCCATGAAGCCGAGCCGATCCTGGACCCGCCTGCTGGCCCTGCACACGCTGCTGCTGGCGCTGCTCGCGCTGCTGCCGGGAGGCACACCCGCACGCGCGCAGGGCCTGGTCGACGCGATGCGCGGCCCCACCGCCATCGGCAACGAGGCCAAGGCGCCGCTGCTCTACCCGACCGAGAACAAGGACATCCGCCGCACCCGCAACTACAGCATGCAGCCGCCCACGATCCCGCACAAGATCGACGGCTACCAGCTGGACAAGGACTTCAACCGCTGCATGTTCTGCCACGCGCGCACGCGCACCGAAGAGACCCAGGCGATCCCGGTCAGCATCACGCATTACATGGACCGCGACAACAATGTGCTGGCCGACGTGTCGCCGCGCCGCTATTTCTGCACGCAATGCCATGTGCCGCAGGCCGACGCCAAGCCGCTGATAGGCAACTCCTTCGTCGACGTCGAGGATTTGCTCAAGCGCAAGCCAGGCAAGGCCGGCGCGAAGGGCGAGAAGGGCGAGAAGGGCGCGGCCAACTAACCGCCACCGGGGCCTGGCCAGGCACGTTCAACAACCATAACAGCGGATGCGCGCCATGCTCGACCTGATCAAGCGCTACTGGCGAACCATCAACAGGCCCAGCGCCTATTTCAGCCTGGGCTTCCTGACGCTGGGCGGCTTTATCGCGGGCGTGGTGTTCTGGGGCGCGTTCAATACCGCGCTGGAGCTGACCAACACCGAGCAGTTCTGCACCGGCTGCCACGAGATGCGCGACAACGTCTACCAGGAACTGCAGGGCACCATCCACTTCACCAACCGCAGCGGCGTGCGCGCCAAGTGCTCGGACTGCCATGTGCCGCACAACTGGACCACCAAGATGGCGCGCAAGATGCAGGCGTCCAAGGAGGTCTGGGCCAAGATCTTTGGCACCATCGACACCCGCGAGAAATTCCAGGCGCACCGGCTGGAGCTGGCCCAGCATGAATGGGCGCGCTTCAAGGCCAACGACTCACTCGAATGCCGCAACTGCCACGACTACCAGTCGATGGACTTCACGCGACAGAGCCCGCGCGCCCAGGCGATGCACTCCACCTACCTGGCCAACAAGGAGAAGACCTGCATCGACTGCCACAAGGGCATCGCGCACCGGCTTCCCGATGTCTCCAAAGCCGAGGAGAAATGACGCGTGCCCGTCCGCTCCTCTGCCCTGCCATCCGAGGTACTGCCTGAATCCCCACGTTGTGCCACGGCCGGCGGCGACGCCGTACCAGTGTTGCATGGCAGCGGGCTGGGCCTGTCGCGCGCCGGGCGCCCGGTGCTGCGCGGCATCGAGCTTGCACTCGGTCCCGGCGACCTGCTGCAGGCGCTGGGTCCCAACGGCAGCGGCAAGACCAGCCTGCTGCGCGTGCTGTGCGGACTGGCCATGCCAGACGAAGGCGCCCTGCACTGGCGCGGCCGCCCGGTGCGCGCCGGCGATCCGGCCTACCAGCAGGCATTGGCCTACGTGGGCCACACCAATGGGATCGACCCTGACCTGAGCCCGGCGGAGAACCTGCGCTTTGCCGCGCGGCTGGCCGGGGATGACGGTGCCGGCGCGGTTGCGCCTGCCCTGGCGGCACAGGGACTGGAGCGGGTCGCGCACACCCCCGTGCGCGCGCTGTCGCAAGGGCAGCGCCGGCGGGTCGCGCTGGCGCGGCTGTCGCTGGCCCGGCGCGCGCTGTGGCTGCTCGACGAGCCCGTGGCCGCGCTCGACGCAGACGCCTGCGCGCACTTCGATGCCCAGCTCGACGCCCACCTGGCCGCCGGCGGCATTGCCGTGATCGCCACGCACCAGTTGCTGTCCGCGGGCGGCGCGGTGCTGCACCTCGGGGCGCCGGCATGATGCGTACGCTGGCCGCGATCGTCGCACACGATGTTTCGCTGTCCTGGCGGCGGCGCGCCAGCCTGCTCGGCAGCGTGGTGTTCTACGTGATCGCCGCCAGCCTGTTCCCGCTGGCGATCGGGCCCGAGCCGCAGCAGTTGCGGGCGCTGGCGCCGGGCATCCTGTGGGTGACGGCACTGCTGGCGTCGATGCTGTCGCTGTCGCGGCTGTTCGCGCAGGAGCACGCGGATGGCAGCCTGGACCAGTTGCTGCTGTCACCGCACCCGCTGGCGCTGCTAGTGCTGGCCAAGATCGCCGCGCACTGGCTTGCCAGCGGCCTGCCGCTGCTGCTGCTGACGCCGTTGCTGGCGCAGCAGTACGGGCTGCCCGCAAGCGCCTCGCTACTGCTGGCGGCCTCGCTGCTGGTCGGCACGCCTGCGCTGAGCCTGATCGGCGCGGTCGGTGCGGCGCTGACGCTGGGCGTGCGTGGCGGCGCGGTGCTGCTGTGCATTCTGGTGCTGCCGCTGTGCGTGCCGGTGCTGGTGTTCGGCGCCAGCGCTGCCGCCGCTGCCGACGCCGGGCTCGATGTGCTGCCGCAGTTTTCGCTGCTGGGCGCGTGCCTGGCGTTGTCCTTGTTCCTGTGCCCGCTGGCGACCGCCGCCGGGCTGCGCATTGCCATGGAGACGCCGGCATGAGCCAGCCGTTGCCATCCGTCCATCCTGCAGCCGCGGAAGGGCCGCGCACGCGCGGCGGCTGGCTGGACTATGCGGCGCCGGTCCGCTTTTATCCGCTGGCCGGGCGGATGGCGCCCTGGTTCTTTGCCGCGGCCGCGTTGTTTGCGGTGGCCGGGCTTTGGATCGGCTTTGCCGTCGCACCCACCGACGCGCAGCAGGGCGAGGTCTACCGGATCATCTTCATCCATGTGCCGGCGGCTTGGATGTCGATGTTCATCTACCTGGTGATGGCGGCGTATTGCGCGCTGGCGCTGGTGCTGCGCACGCGGCTGTCGTCGATGATGGCCTCGGCGCTGGCGCCCACCGGCGCTCTCTTCACTGCGCTGGCGCTATGGACCGGGGCGCTGTGGGGCCAGCCGACCTGGGGCACGTGGTGGGTCTGGGATGCGCGGCTCACCTCCGAGCTGATCCTGCTGTTCCTGTACCTGGGCTTTATCGCGCTGGAAGCGGCCGTCGACGAGCCGCGCCGCGCCGAACGCGCCTGCGCGGTGCTGGCGCTGGTGGGCGTGGTCAATATCCCGGTGATTTATTTCTCGGTGCAGTGGTGGAACACACTGCACCAGGGCGCCTCAGTCAGCCTGACCGCGGCGCCGTCGATGGCGGCCACCATGCTGGCCGGCATGCTGCTGATGACGCTGGCGTGCTGGATGTACTCCATCGCCGTGGCGCTGGTGCGCGTGCGCTGTATCCTGCGCGAGCGCGGCGAAGTGCTGCAGGCCGCTTCCAGGGAGGCATCATGACATTGTCATCGCTGCTGCCCCACGGGCACCACGGCATCTACATCGTCGGGGCCTTCGGCGTCAGCGCCCTGCTGCTGGCGCTCGAACTGGTGCTGCTGGCACGCCGCAGCCGCGCCGCACGCGCGCAAGCCCGCCGATGACGCCGCGCCAGCGCCGCTTCGGAATGCTTGCCGCGGCGCTCGCCTGCGGCGGCGTCGCGGCCGCGCTGGTGCTCAACGCCTTTCGCTCCAACCTGGTGTTCTTCTTCAGCCCGAGCCAGGTCGCCGCGCACGAGGCGCCGGTGGCGCGCAGCTTCCGCCTGGGCGGGCTGGTGGCACCCGGCTCGATCCGGCGCGAAGGCGACGGCATGACAGTGCGCTTCGTCGTCACCGACACCGCGCGCCAGGTGCCGGTGCGCTACCGCGGCCTGCTGCCCGACCTGTTCCGCGAGGGCAAGGGCGTGGTGGCGCGCGGCAAGCTGGAGGCGGACGGCACCTTCGTCGCCAGCGAGGTGCTGGCCAAGCACGACGAGAACTACATGCCGCCGGAAGCGGCTGACGCGCTGAAGCAAGCCGAGCAGGTCAACCGGCGCATGGCGGAAGCCGCGCCGGCGCAGGGAGCCCGGCAATGATCGCCGAGCTCGGCCATTTCGCGCTGATCGTGGCCCTGCTGGTGGCGCTGGTGCAGGCGGCAGTGCCGCTGGCCGGCGCGGCGCGCGGCAACCTGGCGTGGATGGCGCTGGCGCGCCCCGCCGCACGCGTGCAATGCCTGCTGGTGGCGCTGGCCTTCGGCGCGCTGACCTGGGCCTTCGTCGGTAACGACTTCAGCGTGCGCTACGTGGCCGCCAATGCCAACAGCGCGCTGCCGCTGGCATACCGGCTCGCCGCGGTCTGGGGTGGTCATGAAGGCTCGATGCTGCTGTGGACGCTGATGCTGGCGCTGTGGTCGCTGGCCGTGTCGCGGTTCAGCCGGCAGTTGCCGCTGGCCGTGGTGGCGCGCGTGCTGGGCGTGATGGGCGCGATCAGCACAGGCTTTTTGCTGTTCCTGCTGTTCGCGTCCAATCCTTTCGTGCGGCTGCTGCCGCCCGCGATGGAAGGCCGCGACCTCAACCCGCTGCTGCAGGATCCCGGCATGGTGTTCCACCCGCCGCTGCTCTACATGGGCTACGTGGGCTTCTCGGTGAGCTTCGCCTTTGCCGTGGCGGCGCTGCTGGCCGGGCGTGTCGATGCGGCGTGGGCGCGCTGGTCGCGCCCCTGGACCACGGTGGCGTGGGCCTTCCTGACGCTCGGCATCATGCTGGGCAGCGCCTGGGCCTATTACGAACTGGGTTGGGGCGGCTGGTGGTTCTGGGATCCGGTGGAGAACGCCTCGTTCATGCCGTGGCTGGCCGGCACCGCGCTGATGCATTCGCTGGCGGTCACCGAGAAACGCGGCGCATTCCGCGCCTGGACCGTGCTGCTCGCGATCTTCACCTTCTCGCTGAGCCTGCTTGGCACCTTCCTGGTCCGCTCCGGCGTGCTGACCTCGGTCCACGCGTTCGCGGTCGACCCGAAGCGCGGCGTCTTTATCCTCGCGCTGCTGGGGCTGGTCACCGGGCTGGCGCTGGCGCTGTATGCCTGGCGGGCGCCGAAGCTGGCCAGGCGGGTCGAGTTTGCCGCGGTCTCGCGCGAGTCGCTGCTGCTCGCCAACAACGTGCTGCTGGCGGTGGCCGCGGCCACGGTGCTGCTCGGCACGCTCTACCCGCTGCTGGTCGATGTGCTGGGGCTGGGCAAGATCTCGGTCGGCCCGGCCTACTTCGAGCAGGTGTTCGTGCCGCTGATGGCGCCCGCGGTGCTGCTGATGGGCGCGGCGCCGCTGGCGCGCTGGCGCCACGGCAGCCTGCCCGACATGGGGCGGCGCTTGCGCTGGGCGGCCGTGGCAAGCCTGGCGATCGGCCTGGGCCTGCTGCTGTTGCTGCGCAATGCCTCGGCGCTGACGGGACTGGGACTGCTGCTGGCCGCGTGGAGCGTGCTCAGCGCCGTGGCCAGCCTGGCGGCGCGGCTGCGGCACCAGCAAGGACGGCGGCTCGCCGCATTGCGGCAGCTGCCGCCGGGTTATGTCGGCATGCTGCTGGCGCATGCCGGCATGGGCGTCTTTATCGCCGGCGTGACGCTGGTATCCGGCCAGGAAAGCCTGCGCGAGCTGCCGATGCGTGCGGGCGACAGTGTCAGCGTGGGCGGCTACGACTTCCGCTTCGCCGGCGTGAAGCAGGCCAGCGGCCCCAACTACGACGCATTGCGTGGCGTGGTGGAGGTCTTGCGCGACGGCAGGCGGGTGGCTGTGCTCACGCCGGAGCGCCGCATCTACCGCAGCCAGGACATGCCCACCACCGAGGCGGCGATCGACAGCGGCCTGACGCGCGATCTCTATGTGGCGCTGGGCGAGAACGTCGACGGCACGGCGTGGGCCGTGCGCATCCACGTCAAGCCTTTTGTCGACTGGATCTGGGCCGGCTGCGTGCTGATGGCGCTGGGTGGAGTCCTGGCCGCGTGCGACAAGCGCTACCGGCTGCGCCGCCGCGCGGCCGCGGAGCCGGCTGCCACGGCCGACGCTGCCACAGTGCCCGCGCTGGCCTCCGCACACGAGGAGACGCCGGCATGACGCGCTTCCTGCTGCCGCTCGCCGCATTCCTGGCACTCGCTATCGCACTGGCCGCAGGCCTGCGCCACGATCCGCGCGAGCTGCCCTCCCCGCTGGTTGGCAAGGCGGCGCCAGCGTTCCAGCTGCCGCTGCTCGAACCCGAAGGCCGCACGCTCGCCTCCGCCGACATGCGCGGCAAGGTCTGGCTGCTGAATGTGTGGGCGTCATGGTGCGCCGCGTGCCGCACCGAGCATCCGCTGCTGGTGGACTTTGCCGCGCGCTCGCCGGTGCCGCTCTACGGCCTGAACTACAAGGACCAACCCGCCGCGGCGCGCGACTGGCTGCAGCGCCTGGGCAATCCTTATACGGCATCGCTGGTCGATGCCGATGGCCACGTGGGCATCGACTACGGTGTCTATGGCGTGCCCGAGACCTTCGTCATCGATCAGCAGGGCGTGGTGCGCTACCGTCAGGTCGGCCCGGTCACGCGCGAGGTGCTGGAGCGCAAGCTGATCCCGCTGATCGAACAGCTTGAGAAGCAGGGAGGCAACCATGCGTAGCGGCGCGCGTGCATGGCTGGCCGTGCCGTTATGCTGCCTGTCGATGCTGGCAGCCGCGGCCACGCTGTCTGAAGCCGAACTCGATGCGCGCGTCCATGCGCTGTCAGCGCAACTGCGCTGCCTGGTGTGCCAGAACCAGACGCTGGCCGATTCCAACGCCGACCTGGCCGTCGACCTGCGCCGCCAGATCCGCGAGCAACTGCGCGCCGGCGCCAGCGACGCCGCGGTCAGGGACTACCTGGCGCAGCGTTATGGCGACTTCGTGCTGTACAAGCCGCCGCTGCGGCCGGTGACGTGGCTGCTGTGGTTCGGCCCGTTTCTGCTGGTGGTCGGCGTGGCCGTTGCCATCCTGCGCGCGCGTTCGCGCAGCCGTGCCCCGGACGTCGCGCTCGACACCGGTGCGCGGCAACGGCTTGCGGACCTGCTGGGCGAGACCGCCGACCCGCCCGCCCGGAGCGGGCCGCCATGATGACCTTCTGGCTGCTCGCCGCCGCCCTGATTACCGCCACCATGGCCTGCCTGCTGTGGCCGCTGCTGCGCCGCCGTGCCGCGCCGGACCCCGGTATGCCCGAGCGCGCGCTGCTGGTGGCGCTGTACCGCGACCAGTTGCGCGAACTGGACGCCGACCTGCGCAGCGGCACCCTCACCGCCGCGCGGCACACCGAAGCGCGCGACGAACTGGGCCGCCGGCTGCTCGATGACACCAGCGGGACCGCCGCCGGCACGGCACCACCCGCCAGTTCGCCGCTACTCGCCGCCCTGCTGCTGGCATTGCTGCCCAGCGCCGCCATCCTGCTCTACCTGCACCTGGGCAACGCGGTCGCGCTCTGGCGCGCCGACAACCTCCCCGCCGCCAGCGGCAGCGAGCACCAGCTCAGCGGCGCACAGGTCGAAGGCATGGTCAACCAGCTCGCGCAGCGCCTGCGCGAAGCGCCCGGCGATGCCGAGGACTGGGCCATGCTGGCGCGCTCCTACAGCGTGCTGGAACGCTACGCCGACGCCGCCGCGGCTTACGCCCGCGCGATCGAACTGGCGCCGGATGTGGCGCTGCTGCGCTCCGACTATGCCGATGTGCTGGCCAGCCTGAACGGCGGCTCGCTGGAAGGACCGCCGATGGTGCAGATACGGCAGGCGCTGAAGCTGGATCCGGACGACCCGAAGGGGCTGGCCCTGGCAGCGAGTGCGGCAGTGGAGCGCGGGGACAAGCAGGTGGCGATCGGCTATTGGGAGCACCTGCAGCGGCTGCTGCCGGCGGATTCGCAGACGGCGGCCAGGGTCGCGGCCAACCTCGCGGCCGTGCGCGGGGCGCCTGCACAAGCGGAACCGACGGCAAGAATCACTGGCCTGGTCACGCTGAGCGAACAGGCCGGGCGCACGCCGCAACCCGGCGACACGCTGTTCGTCTATGCGCTGCCGGCGGACGGCTCGCGCATGCCGCTGGCGGTGATGCGACGCCAGGCGCGCGACCTGCCGTTGTCGTTCACGCTCGACGACGCGATGGCGATGCGGCCGGACCACAGGCTGTCAGGGCAGCAGCAGGTCATGCTGGAAGCACGGATTTCCGCGACCGGGAGCGCCTTGCCGAGAGCCGGCGACCTGGTTGGGCGTACCGGACCGGTGGCGGTCGGCACCGAGGGGATCAGGATTGCCATCGACGGTGCGATCGCACCGTAGCGGCTCAGGCGCGCAGCGAGGCCTTCAGGTTGGCCAGCATATCCGCCACCATCTCCTTCAACCCATACTCCGCCTGCCACCCCCAGTCCGCGCGCGCAACCGAATCGTCGATCGAATCCGGCCACCCCTGCGCGATTGCCTGGCGATAGTCCGGTTCATAGCGGATCGCGAACCCCGGCACCTGCTCGCGGATGGCCGCGGCGATCTGCGCCGGGGTGAAGCTCATGCCGGCGATGTTATAGCTGCCGCGCTCGCTCAGCTTGTCCGCCGGCGCTTCCATCAGCTCGATGGTGGCGCGGATGGCGTCGGGCATATACATCATCGGCAGCGCCTCGTCTTCCTCCAGGAAGCAGGTGTAAGGCTCGCCCTTCACCGCTGCATGGAAGATATCGACGGCATAGTCGGTGGTACCGCCGCCTGGCGGGGTCTTGTGCGAGATCAGGCCGGGATAGCGCACGCTGCGCACGTCCACGCCGTGGTTGGCGTGGTACCAGCGGCACCAGCCCTCGCCCGCCTGCTTGGAGATGCCGTAGACGGTGGTGGGCTCCATCACGGTCTTCTGCGGCGTGGCGTCGCGCGGCGTGGTCGGGCCGAAGGCGGCGATCGAGCTCGGCCAGAACACGCGTTCCAGGCCGGTCTGGCGTGCCAGCTCAAGCACGTTGAGCAGGCTGGTCATGTTGAGGTTCCACGCCCACTGCGGGGCCTTCTCGCCGGTGGCGGACAAGGCCGCGGCGAGCAGGTAGACCTGCGTGATGCCATGGCGCTCGACCACGGTGGCCAGCTCGCCGCGGTCGGTGGCGTTGATCATCTCGTGGGTCAGGTGCACGTGGCGGCCGGTGGGCACCACGTCGGAGGTGATCACGTTGGTGCGCCCGTAACGCTCGGCCAGCGCCAGTGCCAGTTCCGATCCGATCTGCCCGTTTGCGCCGACGATCAGGATCTTCGGTTTGCCCTCGCTCATCGAATCAGCCCCAGTTCGCGGCCGGCCTGGCCGAAGGCGTCGAGCGCGGTTTGCAGCGCGGCTTCGTCATGCAGCGCGCTCATCTGCACGCGGATGCGGGCCTGGCCCTTGGGCACCACCGGATAGAAGAAGCCCACCACGTACACACCGAGTTCCAGCAAACGTTGCGCGAGCTGCTGAGCCTTGTCGGCGTCGTAGACCATGATCGGGATGATGGGATGGTCGCCCGCCTTGACGTCGAAACCCAGCTTGTCGAGCCCGGCGCGGAAGAACGTGGTGTTGCGCTCGAGCCGGTCGCGCAGCTCGGTGCTGCCTTCGAGGATATCGAGCACCGCGATCGATGCGCCCACGATGGCCGGCGCCACCGTATTGGAAAACAGGTAGGGCCGCGAGCGCTGTCGCAGCAGCGCCACCACTTCCGTGCGCGCGCTGGTGAAGCCGCCGGAGGCGCCGCCGAGCGCCTTGCCCAACGTGCCGGTGATGATGTCGATCTTGCCGAACACGCCACGCAGCTCATGCGTGCCGCGTCCGCGCGCGCCGAGGAAGCCCGTCGCATGGCATTCGTCGATGCCGAGCAGCGCGCCGTATTCATCGCAGATCGCGCGCATCTCGTCCAGGCGCGCAATGGTGCCGTCCATCGAGAACGCGCCGTCGGTAAAGACCAGCGTGAAGCGTGCGCCGTCCGCCTGTGCCTGCGCCAGCTGCACGCGCAGGTCGTCCAGGTCGTTGTGCTGGTAGCGGTAGCGGCGCGCCTTGCTCAGGCGGATGCCGTCGATGATCGAGGCATGGTTGAGGGCGTCGCTGATGACCGCGTCGTCCGCGCCCAGCAGCGTCTCGAACAAACCGCCGTTGGCATCGAAGGCCGAGCCGTAGAGGATGGTGTCCTCGGTGCCGAGAAAGGCCGACAGCCGCCGCTCCAGCGTTTTGTGCAGGTCCTGCGTGCCGCAGATAAAACGCACCGAGCTCAGCCCGTAGCCATGCGTGCGCAGCGCCTCGTGGGCGGCCTCGATCACCTGCGGGTGGGACGACAGGCCCAGGTAGTTGTTGGCGCACAGGTTGATGACCTCGCGGCCGTCGGCAGTGCGCACCCGGGCGCCCTGCGGCGTGGCGATCACGCGCTCCTGCTTGAACAGGCCCGCCTCGCGGATGGCGTCGAGTTCGGTGCGGATGGATGCATAGAATGCCTCGGCATTCGACATGGCGGCTCCCGTTGGTGTGCAGGCGATATGCTAGGATTCGATCGATAAATCGAACACGTTCTGTATATCGAACATTTTGCGCAATATAGCGAACATCCAATCATGACGCAAGCCCTGGTCCAAAACCCGCAGGCCGATGGCCCTCCGGCCGTCGGCATGGCGCTGCAGGCACTGCGGCAGCAGCAGCGCCTGTCGCTCGACGAGCTGTCGCGCCGCGCCGGCGTGTCCAAGTCGATGCTGTCGCAGATCGAACGCAACCTCGCCAACCCGACGGTGGCCGTGCTCTGGCGCCTGGCCAATGCGCTTGGCGTGAGCCTGACCGATTTCCTCGCGGGCGGTGCGCCCGAGCGGCCCGGCGGCGGCATCACCGTAGTCCAGCCCCACGCCACGCCCTCGCTGAAAAGCCCCGATACCCGCTGCGACCTGCGCATCCTCGGCCCGATCGACCTGGCCGGGCGCTTCGAGTGGTATGAGCTGACCATCCAGGCCGGCGGCGTGCTGGCCTCCGAGCCGCATGAGGCCGGCACGCAGGAACACCTGTCGGTGCTGAGCGGGTCGATGACGGTGCGCGCCGGCGCCGACGAGAAGAAACTGCGGCACGGCGAGACGGCGCGCTATGCGGCCGATGTCGCACATGCGATCTCCAATGGCGGCAAGACCACTGCCACCGCACTACTGGTTGTAGTGCATCCGGGCTGACGCGGGCAAGGGTGCGACAGCCCGGCGGGCGTGTTCAGCGGGCGCCGAACCACCGTTTGACCCGCTCCCACAGCACGCCGAAGAACATCGCCACGGGATTGAGGCGTACCGCCTGGTTGCGTTCGGCATCGCTCAGCGTCGGGTCCCATCCGGCGCGCCACCGACTTGCCGAAATCGGCAATCATGCGCCGCACGAAATCGCGCACCAGCCCCGACCGCGAGAACTGCGCCAGCGGCCCTTGCAGCGAATACTGCAGGTCGACCGCGACTTCGGTCTCGTGCGCGGATAGCGCCTTCAGCTGGTAGGCGATGTCGCCCGCGGCCTTGGAATTGGGGCCGAACTTGATGGCGATATGGCCCCTTACCGTCCCCCCCTTCTCCCCCGCCACCTCAGTGAGCACCGCGCCCGGCAGGCAGCCCGCCACGGCCGGCAGGTCGGCCATGAAGGCCCATACCGCGTCGAGCGCGTAGGGGACGGTGAAGCTGCCTTCGATGCGCGACCAGCCTTTTCGGTCTTATCGGGTCACATCTCGTCGATCGCGGTCGAGGCAGTGAGCGTGCCCGCCTCCTGCTCCAGCGAGAAGCGGTCGCGCGTGGTGACGTAGAAGCTGGCGCCAAAGCGCCCGACCGGGAAGTACTGCTGCAGCCGCACGCGCCAGCGTTCGGTGTCAATCAGGCCGTCGCGCGCATGCAGACGCAGCACGCGGCCGATAAAGATCTGGCGGCTGGCGGTTTCCAGCGTCTCCCACAGCCTGCATTCGAAAGCGACTGGCGCCTCGGCGATGCGCGGCGGCGCCACCTGCGTGCTGGGCGCGGTAGTCAGCCCTACGTGCGCCAGCTCGCTGACATCCGGCGGCAGCCGCTCTCCGCAGCGGTGCATTTTCTCCGCCATGGCTTCGTCGCTGAGATGGACCACGAACTCGCCGGTGCGCACGATATTGGCGGCCGTATCCTTGAGCCCGCCGTCGCCCAGGCGGTTGATGCTGATCATCACGATGGGCGGCTCTTCGCCCAGCATGTTGAACATCGAGAACGGCGCGGCGTTGGCGGTGCCGTCCGCGCCCAGCGTGGTCACCAGCGCGATCGGCCGCGGCACGATCAGGCTGGCCATCAGCTTGTAGCGCTGGTATTCGGTAATGGCGTCGAAATCGATTTCCATATTGCCCTGAGCGCTTCCTTCGTCCGGTCACAGTCCCAGCATCTGCGCCAGGCTCTTCTCGCCCTGCATGCGTGAGGTCTCGATGCGCTCTTCCAGTTCGCGCAGATGCGCTTCCATGCGCGCCACCGCGCCGGCGGCGTCACGCGCCTCGATGCAGGCGACGATGGCGACGTGCTCATCGTGCTCGCACGGCGCATGGCCTGGGGGTTCGTACAGGCCGACGATCAGCGAGCAGCGCGACACCAGCTCGGTCAGGTAGCGCTGCAGCACCGGGTTGCGCGCCAGCGCGGCGATGCGCAGGTGAAAGCCGCTGGCCAGCCGCGCCCACGAGGGCTGGTCGAAGCGGTGCATGGCAGCGTGCTCCTCGTCAAGCTGGCGGCGTAGTTCGCGCAGGTCAGTTGCGGTCACGCGCGCCACGGCCAGTTCCACCAGCACGCGCTCGAGCGCGCGCCGGGCTTCGAAGATCTGGCTGGTTTCCTCGGGCGTGGGCTCGGCGATGACCGCGCCCTTGTTGGGTCGCAGCGCAACGATGCCGTCGTGGGCGAGCTTCTCCAGCACGCGCCGCACCACCGCGCGGCCGACGCCGAACAGCTGGCACAGCTCCGGCTCGGGCAGCTTGGTGCCGGGCGTCAGGCGATGGTTGAGCACGCCGTCGAAGATGGCCTGGTAGATGCGGCTGTCGGCGTCGGCAGGAACGTCGGCGGCAGTCTCTGCCGGCGCGGCGGCCTTGCGCTTGCTGGGTGCCCCCGGGGTCTTGCGGGCAGCGGATTTGGCGGCGTTGACGGACATGACTTCGGTCAGGGAATGGATGGTCATGATGTTAGCTTGCGGCGGCCACCGCGGGCGAGGCGGGCGTTATCAGTAGTTGCTGCCGCTCCATGAAGTCGCAGATGGCGCCGGGCGTGGTCATCCAGACTTGCCCGCGCGCGCGAAGCGTGGCGATATGCGCCAGCGCCCGGCGCAGGTGCCGCAGCCGGTAGGGCTGGCCTACCAGGTAGGGATGCAGCGCAATGCCCATCACCAGCGGCTGCGGGTGCTGAGGGTGGTTCGCTTGCGCCAGCATCTCGTCGAAGTGATCGATGATCATGTCGGCAAAGGTGCTGCCGTCCATCTGCCTGGCCACGATCATGGGGATATCGTTGAGCTCCTGCGGGTACGGAATCGCCCACAGCGGGCCGCCGCGGGTATCCATGCGCACCGGGCGGTCGTCATGGCACCAGTTCAGCGTGTAGCGGTAGCCGGTTTCGGCCAGCAGGTCGGGCGTCAGCGCGCTTTCCGAAATCCACGGCGACAGCCAGCCCGAAGGCGCCTGTCCGGCATGCGCGGCGATACGCTCGCGGCAATGGCGCAGCAGCGCGCGCTCGCCCGCCTCGTCCAGGTCGCTCTGGCGCTTCGCGTTGGTATGGCCGTGGCCGATCAGTTCGTCGCCGCGCGCCAGGCAGGCATCGAGCACCTCCGGGCAATGGTCGTACAGCGCGGTATTGAGCAGGACGCCGGCCGGCATCTCCAGTTGGTCGAACAGTTCCAGGCAGCGCCACACGCCGACGCGGTTGCCGTACTCGCGCCAGCTGTAGTTGAGCACGTCAGGCTGCGGCGAGACCGGACCGAGGCTGGCGCCCAGGCCCTCGCCAAAGGCGAAGTGCTCGATATTGAAGCCCAGGTAGACCGCCAGCCGCGCGCCGTTGGGCCAGCTGTAGTCGTCCGCGTCGGTGATCGGGCGATATGGAAAGCGCCCGTGGGTACGCAGTGGCCCGAAGGGCGTGGACGGTGCGCTGACGCCTGCAAGAGCGGGGATTGCCCAGGGGAGCGGGCTCGGATTATTGGTCATCGACCTGCCTTTCTCTGTATGAGGTTCATCGCGGCGCCCACTGGGGGCGCAATCGTGCACCGCTTTGGCCCATTGCGCACTGCCCTCGTGCAGCGCGCACCCGCTTTGGTCGTATGCAATGTGATTGCATAATCGTTCGCAAAAAGCAGGCCATATCGTCCGCATTCTTGCGTGCCAATCGGTGTGTATCGAAATGTGGATTCGTCAACGGATGGCACAGCTCTTGCGAGCGCATGGCCGAGCCCGTCATTCCCCGACGCTTCCTTCATTGCCTGCACCTTTCCGGAGAACTGCCATGTCCCGCCCCCGCTTCCAACCGCGCCGCCGCGCGCTGATGCTTGCGGCCGCTGCCGCCTGCGCCCTGCCCGCGCTGCCGGCGCTGGCCGCCGACACCATCAAGATTGGCCTGATCACGGCACTGTCGGGCCAGTCGGCCCGCGCCGGCGAATCGCTGACGCGCGGCATGGCCATCGCCATCGACGAGATCAATGCGAAGGGCGGGCTGCTGGGCGGGCGCAAGCTGGAACTGGTGCGCCGCGACGATGAAGGGAACCCCGCCAAGGGCGTGCTGGCCGCGCGCGAGTTGATCTACAAGGAGAAGGTGGCGGTGCTGTTCGGCGGGCTGGACACGCCGGTGTCGATGGCGATCGTGCCGATCGCCAACCAGGAGAAGGTCCCGTTCATGGGCCCGTGGGCGGCCGGCACGCCGATCACGCGCAACGGCGCCAATCCGAACTATGCGTTCCGCGTCTCGGCAGTCGATGAAGTGGTCGACAAGGCCATGCTGCAGTACGCGCAGAAGACCTTCGGGGCCAGCAAGGCCGGGCTGATCCTGGTGAACAACCCGTGGGGCGAGTCCAACGAGAAAGGTATCGTCGCCGCGCTGGCGGCCAAGGGCATGAAGCCCGCCGGCATCGAGAAGTTCGAGGCCAATGACGTCGACGTGGTGCCGCAGCTCGGCCGCCTGAAGGCCGCCGGCGCCGACGTGCTGCTGATGGTGGGCAACGTCGGCCCGTCGGCGCAGGTGGTCAAGTCGCTGGACCGCATGGGCTGGAAGGTGCCAGTGGTTTCGCACTGGGGTCCCGCGGGCGGGCGCTTCACCGAGCTGGCCGGGCCCAACGCGCGCAACGTGCATTTCGTGCAGACCTACAGCTTCTTCGGCGCGCAGACGCCGGTCAGCACGCGCGTGGTCAGTGCGCTGAAGGCGAAGTACAGCGACATCAAGGGCCCGGACGACATCACCCCGGCGGTTGGCGTGGCCAACGCCTATGACGCCACCCAGCTCGCCGCGCTGGCCATCGCCAAGGCAGGCTCGACCAAGGGCGAGGCGGTGCGCGAGGGCTTCTACAAGATCGACCGCTATGAAGGCCTGATCAAGACCTACATCAAGCCCTTCACGCCGCAGATGCACGACGCGCTGTCCGAGAACGACTACGTCTGGGCGCAGTTCATCGACAACCGCATCGTGCCGGTGGAAAGCAAGCAGGTCGCATCGAAGTAAGCCGGACGGCTGGCTACGCACTCTCGGCCAACCCCGCCGCCTCATCAAGGACGCATCATGTTATGGATCTCCGCCCTCATCAGCGGTTTTGGCCTGGGCAGCATGTACGGGCTGATGGCGCTGGGCTTCCACCTGACCTACGTGGTCAGCGCCACCGTCAACTTCGCGCAAGGTAGCTCGATGATGCTGGGCGCGGTGCTCACCTATACCTTCGCGCAGACGCTGGGCTGGCCGATGCCCCTGGCGATCGTGCTGGCGCTGGCACTTTGCGCGCTGTACGGCCTGGCGGTGGAGTTCCTGGCCGTGCGCCCGTTCGCCAGCCGCGGCTCGGACGCCTGGCTGATGGCAACCGTAGCGCTGGGCATCGTGCTGGATAACGTGGTGACGCAGACCTTCGGTACCGAGCCGCGCAGCCTGCCGTCGCCGCTGGCGGTGTCGTCGCTGCAGCTTGCCGACGGGCTCGGCGTCTATCCGCTACAGCTGCTGATCCCGGTGGTCGGGCTGGCGCTGGCGGGCGTGCTGCACTGCGTGCTGCGCCGCTCGCGCTGGGGCCTGGCGATGCTGGCGGTGGTGCAGAACCGCGACGCGGCGCGGCTGATGGGCATCCCGATCCGCCGCACCGTGGCCGCGGCGTTCGCGCTATCGACGCTGCTGGCGGGCGTGGCCGGCGTGCTGATCGCGCCGCTGTTCAACGTGCAGGCCGACATGGGCACGGTCTTCGGCCTCAAGGCCTTTGCCGTCGCCATCCTGGGCGGGCTGTCCAGCGCCTGGGGCGTGATGGTGGCAGGCCTGATCTTCGGCGTGGCCGAAGCGATGATTACCGCCTCGCTCGGCTCCAGCTACACCCAGATCATCACGTTCGCGCTGATCATCGCGCTGCTGGCGCTGCGCCCGGCCGGCCTGTTCGGACGCGCGGAGGTACGCAAGGTATGAACGATTCGATGCTCTCCTCTTCACCGGCGCCGGCGACTGTCCGCCTGCCGGCCTCGCCGCTGCTCGGTCTCGGCACGCCGCTGCAGATCGGTGCTCTGGTGCTGGCGCTGGGCGCCACCGGCGCGGCGGCGCTGCTGCTCAACGGCTACTTTGTCTTCGTCATCGCCGGGGTCGCCATGCTGGCCATCTGCGGCGTGGGCCTGAACCTGCTGCTCGGGCTGACCGGGCAGGTGTCGTTCGGCCATGTGGGCTTCTATGCGATCGGCTCCTACAGCGTGGCGATCCTGACCGGCCAGGCCGGCTGGGGCTTCTGGCCGGCCTGGCTGGCCGGCGCCGTGATCGCCGCGGCCACCGGTGCGCTGCTCGCGCTGCCGGCCCTGCGCGTCAAGGGGCCGGGTCTGGCGATGGTGACCATCGCCTTCGGCTTTATCGTCGAGCACGGTGCGGTGGAATGGCGTGCGCTCACCGGTGGGCAGAACGGCCTGATGGGCATTGCCCAGCCGTCGCTGCCGGGCGTGGACGGTGGCGAGCGCGCACTGGCGCTGATCGCGCTGGCGGTGCTGGGCGTGGCGCTGGCGGCCTATGCGCGCATCGCGCGCGGCAACTGGGGCGCGGCCATGCGCGCGGTGCGCGACAGCGAGACCGCGGCTGCCTCGGTCGGCATCGAACCGCTGGTGGTAAAGACTGTTGCCTTCGCCTTCTCCGCCGCGCTGGCGGGGCTGGCCGGCGGCCTGTTCGCGCCGCTGCAGGGTATGGTCACGCCAGGTATGTTTTCGTTCCTGCAGTCGATCCTGTTCGTGCTGGTGGTGATGATCGGCGGCGCGGGCAGCATTGCCGGCCCGGTGGTCGGCGCGGTGGTGGTCGGATTGCTACCCGAGCTGCTGTCCAGCCTGGAGAACCTGCGCCTGCTGTTCTTCGGCATGCTGCTGCTGGTCGTGCTGTGGGTGGCGCCGCAGGGCATCGTCGGCGTGGTGACACGCGTGCTGCGGCGCCTGCATTCCGGACATGCCATGGCCGCTGCTGACACCGCGGCTGTGCGGCTGCCGCAGCGCGCCGACGGTACGCGGCACGGGTTGCTGGCCGAGGGCTTGTCGATGGTGTTCGGCGGCGTGCGCGCGGTCGACAACCTGTCGTTCGAGATCCGTGCCGGCGCCGTCACCAGCCTGATCGGCCCCAACGGCGCGGGCAAGTCCACGGTGCTGAACATGCTGTCGGGTTACTACCGGCCGCGCGCCGGCGGCCGCAAGCTGGGCACGGCCGAACTGCACGCGCGCGGCGCCTGCCACAGCGCGCGCCAGGGCATTGCGCGCACCTACCAGACCTCGCAGCTGTTCGGCGGCATGAGTGCGGCCGACAACGTCGCCATCGCGCTGGGCGGCGGGCGGCTCGGCATGCTGTTCGGCACGGCGCGCTTTACCGAGCCGGCCATCCGCCAGCAGGCGCGCGCACTGTTGAGTGCGTGCGGCTATCGTGGCGACCCGGACGCCAGTGCGGCCGACCTGGCGCACGTGGACCGCCGCCTGGTCGAGATCGCCCGCGCGCTGGCCACGCGCCCCGCGGTCTTGCTGCTGGACGAACCGGCCGCCGGCCTGTCGCGCGAAGACAAGTCCAGCCTGGGCCGGCTGCTGCGGCGCATCGCCGACAGCGGCATCGCGGTCGGGCTGGTGGAGCACGACATGTCGTTGGTGATGGACGTGTCCGACCATATCGTCGTGATCGATGCCGGCCAGCGCCTGGCGATCGGCGCGCCCGCCGAGATCCGTGCCGATCCGGCCGTGCGCCGCGCTTACCTCGGCGACGCTGCCGTGGCCGGGCCGGCCCGCGAGCGCCGCGACGGCATTGCCGCGCCCGAAGTGCTGGGCGTCAGCGCGCTGCGCGCCGGCTACGGGGCCGCACCGGTGCTGCATGACGTGGCGCTGCAGGTGCGCGAAGGCGAAATGGTGGCGCTGCTGGGCGCCAACGGCGCCGGCAAGTCCACGCTGATGCGCACACTGTCCGGCTTGCATCGCCCGGTGCAGGGCGGCATCGCCTTCGACGGCACCGACCTGGCGCGGCTGGACGCGGCGCGCATCGCCGCCATGGGCGTGGTGCTGGTGCCCGAAGGCCGCCAGGTCTTCCCCGAGCTGTCGGTGCTCGACAACCTGAAGCTGGGCGCGTTCCCGTCCGGGCGCATCGGCCGCGGCGAGATGCAGCAGAGGATCGAGTCGATGTTCGCGCGCTTCCCACGCCTGCGCGAGCGGCAGCACCAGCGCGCCGGCCTGCTCTCCGGCGGCGAGCAACAGATGCTGGCTGTCGCCCGCGGCCTGATGTCGCGCCCGCGCGTGCTGCTGCTGGACGAGCCCTCGCTGGGCCTGGCACCCAAGGTCATCGACGAGCTCTTCGCCTCGCTCGACCAGCTGCGCGAGGCCTCGCTCACCATCTTGCTGGTCGACCAGATGGCCGCGCTCGCGCTGGCGCTGGCCGACCGCGCCTATGTGCTGGAAGAAGGCCGCGTGGTGGCCAGCGGTACGGCCGAAGAGCTGGCGCGCGATCCGGCGCTGGTGCAGGCCTACCTGGGTGGCGATACTGGCGGCGATGCCGCGGCAACGCCCATCGCTTCTGCCGAGGCCACCGCATGAGCGCCATCGGCATACCAGTGAAGGGCCACCTGGCCCGCTCTTCCGCAGGCATGGTCACCAGCCCGCACGCGCTGGCCAGCCAGGCCGGGCTGGAAGTGCTGCGGGCGGGCGGCAATGCGATCGAGGCGGCCATCGCCATCGGCGCGACGCTGGCCGTCACCTATCCGCACTTCACCGGACTGGGCGGCGATGCGTTCTGGATCATCGGCGACGGCGCGGGCGCGGTGCGCACGCTGTCGGGCATCGGCCAGGCAGTGGCAAACCCGCCTGCGTTCGATGGGGCGATCCCGCTGCGTGGCGCGGCCGCGGCGCTCACCACCGCAGCCACCGTCGATACCTGGGACCGCGCCTATGCAATCAGCCGCGATGCATGGGCAGGCACACAGGACTGGAGCGCGCTATTCCGGCGCGCGATTACATACGCCGAAGACGGCTTCGCGGTGACGCCGTCGCAGCACTTCTGGCAGACCTTCCGCGCCGCCGAGCTGCAGGACTGGCCGGGCTTTGCGCGCGCCTTCATGCCGCACGGGCGCATCCCGGAAGTCGGCGAGCGTTTCCGCCAGCCCGCGCTGGCGCGCAGCCTGCAACGCATTGCGGAGCACGGGGCGCGCGAGTTCTATGAGGGTGAGCTGGCCGCACGGATCGCCGCCGGCTTGCGCGCCGCCGGCTCGCCGCTGACTGAGGCCGACCTGGCCGCCACGCGGGCGCGCGATGAAACGGCGCTGCGGGTGCCCTACCGGGGTGGCGAACTGGTCAGCCTGCGCCCGCCTACGCAGGGCATCACGACGCTCCAGATCCTGGGCATCCTCGACCGTTTCAATGTGGCCGGCATCCCCGAAGGCAGCGCCGACTACTACCACCTGCTGGTCGAAGCGATAAAGCTGGCCTTTGCCGAACGCGACCACCACGTGGCCGATCCCGAGTTTAGCGAAGTGCCGGTCGATGCCATGCTGTCTCCGGCGCGGCTCGACGCGCTGGCCGCGCGAATCCGCCCCGGCCACGCCATGCCGTGGCCGTACCCCTTCCGCACCGGCGACACGGTCTACCTGGCGGCGGTCGACCGCGCCGGGCGTTGCGCCAGCGTGCTGCAGACCATCTACTTCGACTGGGGCAGCGGCGTGCTCGCGGGCGACACCGGCATCCTCTGGCACAACCGCGGCGCCGCCTTCAGCACCGACGCGCAGCACCACAACGTGCTGCGGCCGGGCAAGCGGCCGTTTCATACGCTCAATCCGGGCATGTATCTGGAGCACGACCGCCCTCGCCTGCTCTATGGCACGCAGGGCGCGGACGGGCAGCCGCAGACGCTGGCCGCGGTGCTGACACGGCTGATCGACTACGGCATGGACCCGCTCACCGCGCTGTCGCGCCCGCGCTTCCTGCTGGGTCGCACCTTCTCCGATTCGCGCGACAGCCTGAAGCTGGAAGCCGATGCCGGCGAGGCGGTGATGCAGGCGCTGGCCGCGGGCGGGCACGAGATCAGCCCGATCGCCGCGCAGAGCCCGCTGGCCGGGCACCCGGGCGCGATCCGCATCGATGCCGACGGCACCATTACCGGCGCGCACGATCCACGCAGCGACGGCATCGCCATCGGCCTGTGACAGTTCAGCGTGCGCCCGCAGCGGTGAGGATCCGCTCAATTTCCGCATAACCGCGCTGACGCGCATGCTGCAGCGGCGTCACGCCCTCGCCATCGGCAAGGTTGACGTCGGCGCGGGCCTGGACCAGCAGGCGCACGATCTCGGTATGTGCGGGTCCGCCGTTGCCAAGGATGATGGCTTCGAGCAACGCCGTCCACATGAGCCGGTTGACGTGATCCACATCCACGCCGGCCGCGATCAGCGTGCGCACGGTCTCGGCATGGCCACGCTCTGCGGCCGGGATCAGCGCGGTGCCGCCGTAGCGGTTGGTGCTGCGCAGGTCGGCGCCGTGCGCCAGCGTCAGCCGCAGGATCTCGTTGAAGCCGCGCGCGCCGGCGTAAAGGTAGGGACTGTCCTGCATCGCATCCTTGGCATTGACGTCGGCGCCGGCGCCGATCAGCGCCTTTGCCGCCGCAACGTGGTTGCCATGCGTGGCGAGCAACAAGGGCGTGCGGCTCTGTGCGTCGCGCGCCTCCAGGCTGGCGCCCTTGTCGAGCAGGGTCACAACGGCTGCGGCATCGCCGCGCGCCGCGGCTTCGCGCAACTGGGCATCGAACGGCACGCCGGCGGCTGCGCCGAGGGAAATCAGCATGGTCATGACAAAGGCAAGACAGGTCGAAAGACGCGCCGCGTTCATGGTCGGGGTTCCACAGGGTGACGCTGATGCACGCCAGGCACCAGCGCCCGCATTCTGGCACCCGGCCCGCGCGCATGGAAGTTAAGGATCCGAATGGCGGGCAGTGCAAAAGCAACTGGCCGCCCGGCACAAGCCCCCAACCCAGCCATGGCCATGACGTTGTCATCTGGATTGGCTAATAATGCAGATAGCGGCCACGACGGGAGACCCGCCAGATGTAACGGCCGCTGCCGCAAGGAACCGTGCGCCGCTGCTGCCGTCAAACCAGCTAGTCGTCGGGCACCCGTGCCGCGCCGCAGCAAGTTCTGCCGCAGTGCGCAACGGCATGCGTGGCATGTGCCGCATGGTCGCCCCGGCCGGCTTCGCGCGCAGGCGCAGCAGAATTGCGGCGCCGCGCAACTCCCCCAGCAAACGCCCCCCTCTAGCCAAGGAGACGAACGTGCTGAGTCCGCATGAGCTTGCCACGCTGCTATTGTTGAGCGATGGCCCTGATTCCCTCGATTCCAGCGATTCCCGCCAGATCGATCCTGTCGACCTCAACGCACTGGTCGAAAAACAACTGGTACAACTGGAAGTCCTGCACGGCTGCCAACAGGAGCCGCGCATTACCAGCCACGGCTACTCTATGCTGAAGGCGATGGGCCGCTGATACCGGCGCCCCCTGGCCAGGCGGCAAAGCGCCGGCTGGCCGCAGCACCACAAGTCACAAGGCGCATACGCAACACCACGGAGCCAACGATGAAGGCGCGCCCAGCAGCTGGCGCTGACAGCACGGCGCACACCGACGCGGCGCGCCGCCGCTTCCTGTATGAGCTGGGCGGCGTGTTCGCCGCCGCCGGCATCGGGCCTGCCATGGCCGCGCCCGCGGCGTGCCTGCTGACGCCCGCCGCCACCGAAGGCCCCTTCTACCTGGACGACGCCCTGGTACGCGCCGACATCCGCGACGGCCGCCCCGGCCAGCCGTTGCGGCTGCACATCCGGGTGGTCGATGCCAACCGCGGCTGCGCGCCGGTGCCCGGTGCGCTGGTGAGCATCTGGCACTGCGATGCCGACGGCAGCTACAGCGGCGAGAGCCCCGGCAACCGTGAGGCGCGCTTCCTGCGCGGGGTGCAGCCAGCCGGCCAGGACGGCATGGCCACTTTCACCACGATCTATCCCGGCTGGTACGCACCGCGCGCCGTCCATATCCACTTCAAGGTATTGCTTGGCCAGTCGGAAGCGCTGACCAGCCAGCTGTACTTCAGCGATGCCCTGAACCGCGAGGTGCTGGGCAGCCATCCGGCCTATCGCGCGCACGGCGTGCCGTCGCGCGCGACCACGCTGGACCCGATCGCCGGCAGCCGCCCCAACCTGGTTCGCGTCAGCCGGCCGGCCGACCCCGGCGGCATGCTGGACGGCGAATTCACCGTCGGGATCGCGCGAGGCTGATCCCCCGCCCCTTGAACGGCGCATGCGCGGCCGCGCGGCGCAGGCGCAGCGACGGCACGGCGGAGCCAAGTGCGCCGCTCCACACCGCGCGGGTAATCCCTAGATTGTGGTTCCCTGTGCCTTTCCTACCATGAAGGGAATCACGGACCACCTTGCGCCAACTGTTGGGTGCACCCGTTCCTGGTCCGGCGTTTCAGCGTTTCAGCGTTCAGCGATTCAACGCATTTCCCGACTTTTCCGGTGTTCGCGTCAGTGTCGAGTTGGCTCGGCTCCAACGGCTGGCGCTCGTGCGTAGTTACACATACACATCATATGGAGACGGTCATGGCATCCAGGACGAGGAAATCTGGCGTTTCACGACGCGGCTTCCTTGGCGGCGCCGCGGGGGCGGCAGCGGGCGCGGCGGCAATGGGCTTTCCGGCAATCGTGAAGGCGCAGGGCCCGGTTACCATGCGCTGGCAGAGCACCTGGCCCACCAAGGACATCTTCCATGAGTTCGCCGGCGACTTCGTCACCAAGGTGAACAATATGTCCGGCGGCGACCTGAAGATCGAGCTGCTGCCCGCGGGCGCGGTGGTCAAGGCCTTCGACCTGATCGACGCGGTCAGCAAGGGCACGCTGGACGGCGGCCATGGCGTGATCGCGTACTGGTACGGCAAGAACTCGGCGCTTGCGCTGTGGGGCTCTGGCCCGGCTTGGGGCATGGACCCGAACATGGTGCTGGCCTGGCACAAGTACGGCGGCGGCAAGGAACTGCAGCAGGAAATCTACCGCAGCCTGAACCTGGACGTGGTGTCGTTCCTGTACGGGCCGATGCCGACACAGCCGCTGGGCTGGTTCAAGAAGCCGATCACCAAGCCGGAAGACTTCAAGGGCCTGAAATTCCGCACCGTGGGCCTGTCTATCGATATCTTCACCGGCCTGGGCGCCGCAGTGAATGCGCTGCCGGGCGCGGAGATCGTGCCGGCGATGGACCGCGGCCTGCTCGATGCGGCGGAGTTCAACAATGCCAGCTCGGACCGCGCGCTGGGCTTCCAGGACGTTTCCAAGGTCTGCATGCTGCGCAGCTTCCACCAGCCCTCGGAGCAGTTCGAGATCCTGTTCAACCGGAAGCGCTATGACGCGCTGCCGGCCAAGCTCAAGGCGCTGATTGCCAACGCAGTGGACGCGGCGTCCGCGGATATGTCGATGAAGGCGATCGACCGCTATTCCAAGGACTACCAGGCGCTGCAGCAGCAGGGCGTGAAGTTCTATGCGACCCCGAACTCCGTTCTGCAGGCGCAGTTGAAGGTCTGGGACGAGATAGTGGCGCGCAAGGAAAAAGAGAACCCGATGTTCAAGAAGGTCAACGACTCGATGAAGGCCTTCGCGCAGCGCGCCACGCGCTGGCAGAACGACACCAACGTCGACTTCCGGATGGCATCGAGCTACTACTTCTCCAAGCGCATCTGAACCGCGCCACCGGGGCCGCATCGTGCAGCGCCTGCTGCTGGGCATCGACTGGCTGAGCACCTTTGTCGGCCAGGCCGCCGCGTGGCTGATCATCGGGCTTACGCTGATGATCAGCTACGAGGTGTTCTCGCGCTACGCCCTGGGCACGCCGCACGCCTGGGTGTTCGATGCCAGCAATATGCTGTACGGCACGATGTTCATGCTGGCCGGCGCCTACACGCTGGCCAAGCGCGGCCATGTGCGCGGCGACATCCTGTACGGCTTCCTGCCACCGCGGATCCAGGCGAGCATCGACCTGGTCCTCTACCTGGTCTTCTTCTTCCCCGGCGTGATCGCGCTGGCCTGGGCCGGCATCGATTTCTTCGAGGTCTCGCTGGCGCAGAACGAACACTCTTCCATCGCCGCCGAAGGCCCGCCCATCTACCCGTTCAAGGCTGTCATTCCCGTGGCCGGCGCGCTGTTGCTGCTGCAGGGCGTGGCCGAGACCATCCGCTGCATCCTGTGCCTGAACAGCGGGCACTGGCCGCTGCGCGAGGGCGACGTCGAGGAAGTCGATGTCGACAAGCTCAAGGAGATGGTGCATGGCACGCAGACCGCCGAAATGGTGGAGGCGCCTCCCCCTGCCCCTCCCCCTCCTGACGACCAGCACGGAGCCGGGCGATGAGGAAGGAGCTATGGTTCGGCGTCTCGCTGATGGTGCTGATCGTCGGCGCGGTGATCTGGTTCATGCCGGCGCCGTCGGAATGGACCAACGGGCACCTTGGCCTGCTGATGCTGGCGCTGATCGTGGTGGCGATCATGCTGGGCTTCCCCACCGCGTTCACGCTGATGGGCATGGGCGTGCTGTTCTCCTGGCTGGCCTACCGCCACGCCAACCCCGAGATCGCGGTGCAGCAGACGCTGGACCTGATGGTGCAGCGGGCGTATGCCGTCATGACCAACGACGTGCTGATCTCGATCCCCCTGTTTGTGTTCATGGGCTACCTGGTCGAGCGCTCCAACCTGATCGAGAAGCTGTTCCGCAGCCTGCACCTGGCGCTGGCGTGGATTCCCGGCTCGCTTGCGGTGGCCACGCTGGTGACCTGCGCGATCTTCGCGACCGCCACTGGCATCGTCGGCGCCGTGGTCACGCTGATGGGGCTGCTGGCCTTCCCCGCAATGCTGCGCGCAGGCTACAGCACGGCGCTGTCGGCGGGCGCGGTCACGGCGGGCGGCTGCCTGGGCATCCTGATCCCGCCGTCGGTGCTGCTGATCGTCTATGGCGCCACCGCGGGCGTGTCGGTGGTGCAGCTCTATGCGGGCGCGTTCTTCCCGGGGCTGATGCTGACCGGCCTCTATATCCTCTACATCCTGATCCTGGCCAAGCTCAAGCCCGCGCTCGCACCGCCGCTGCCGGAGGCCGAGCGCGTGGTGCCGCTGCCGCCGCTGGCGCGCACGCTGGAAGCCGGCGGCGCCACGCATGCGCTGCCCGCGCTGGGCGCCGGCATGATGCGCACGCTCAAGGGCCCCAGCAACGCAGATGTGCCGACCGGCGAGTTCGCGCGCCAGCTTGGCATCGTGCTGCTGCCGGCGTTGGCCGTGGCGGTGGTGATGGGCACGCTGTACGGGGCGGTCACCGCGCCTGTTGCCAGCGTTGCGGTGGAGTCATCGTTGTCGCTGGGCGGTGCCGAGGAAAGCAGTGCGGCGCTGGACGACCTGCAGGCGCCGCCGGTGGAGGAATCGCCCGCTCCGGCTGCAGGGGCGACGCCCGCACCAGCCGCACCGACCGCTCCAGCGGCCCCCGCCGCAGCCACGCCACCCGCCACGCCGGCGGCGCCAGACGCCGCGCAAGCCGGGACACAACCTGCCCCGCAGGCTGCCGCGGTCTCTGCGCCGCGCTGGTTCTGGATCACGCTGGCCGTGGTGGTGGCTGTGCTGCTGTATTTCTACTGGCGCTTCAGCTTCGCGCGGGTGGAAATCTTCAAGATGCTGCTGGCGTCGTTCTTCCCGCTGGCGCTGCTGATCCTGGCGGTGCTGGGCTCGATCGTGTTCGGGCTGGCCACGCCGACCGAAGCGGCGGCGGTGGGATCGCTCGGGGGCGCGCTGCTGGCGGCCGCGTACCGGCAGCTGAACTTCCGCGTGGTCAAGGAATCGGTGCTGCTGACGGCCAAGACCAGCGCCATGGTGTGCTGGCTGTTCGTGGGCTCGTCGATCTTCTCGGCCGCGTTCGCCTTGCTGGGCGGGCAGGCGCTGGTCGAGCAGTGGGTGCTGTCGCTGAACCTGTCGCCGGTGCAGTTCATGATCCTGGCGCAGGTCATCATCTTCCTGCTCGGCTGGCCACTGGAATGGACCGAGATCATCATCATCTTCATGCCGATCTTTATCCCGCTGCTGGACAACTTCGGCATCGATCCGCTGTTCTTCGGCCTGCTGGTGGCGCTGAACCTGCAGACCGCGTTCCTGTCGCCGCCGGTGGCGATGGCCGCGTTCTACCTGAAGGGCGTGGCGCCGCCGCATGTCACGCTAAACCAGATCTTCCTGGGCATGCTGCCGTTCATGGGCATCCAGCTGATCGCGCTGGTGCTGCTGTACGTGTTCCCCGGCATCGGGCTGTGGCTGCCCACGGTGCTGTACCGCTGAGGCACGCAGCACGCACGCTTATCCTGGGCGCCTATACTGGTTGGCGATGCCGACCGACAGCGCCCTCGCCAGCCTCCCCCTCGATACCGCCTTCCGCTCCGACATCCCCGGGCGGCTGGACCGCCTGCCGTGGTCGCGCTGGCACTGGCGCGTAGCCATCGCGCTGGGCGTCGCGTGGGTGCTCGACGGGCTGGAAGTCACGCTGGTGGGCTCGGTCGGCGCGGTGCTGGAGCGCCCCGACACGCTGGCGCTGACCGCGACGCAGGTGGGCTGGACCGGCTCGCTCTACATCCTGGGCGCGGTGATCGGTGCGCTGGTGTTCGGCCGCATGGCCGACCGGCTCGGACGCAAGCGGCTGTTCCTGGCCACGCTCGCGGTCTATATGGTGGCGACGCTGGCCACCGCGTTCGCACCGGGCTTTTACTTCTTTGCCGCGTGCCGCTTCCTGACCGGGCTGGGCATCGGCGGCGAATACGCCGCGATCAATTCCGCCATCGACGAACTGATCCCCGCGCGCGTGCGCGGGCGCGTCAACCTCGCCATCAACGGCAGCTTCTGGCTGGGCGCGGCGCTTGGCGCGGGACTGAGCCTGGTGCTGCTCGATGCGCGCGTGCTGGGGCCGATATGGGGCTGGCGCGCGTGCTTCGCGCTGGGCGCGGTGCTGGCCGTTGCGATTGTGCTGGTGCGGCGGCACGTCCCGGAAAGCCCGCGCTGGCTCGCCACCCACGGCCGGCTGGAAGAGGCCGAGCGCGTAGTCGCCGCGATCGAGGCCGAAGTACGCGCGAGCCACGGCACCCTGCCCCCGCTGGCGCCTGATTGCGTCGCGGTGGCCATGCGCAGGCGCGCCGCGCCCGGCGTGGGCGAAGTCATGCGCCTGCTGGTGCGGCGCTACCGCGTGCGCAGCACCGTCACGCTGGCGCTGATGATTGCGCAGGCGTTCTTCTACAACGCCATCTTCTTCACGTACGCGCTGGTGCTGGCGCGCTTCTACCATGTGCCCGAAGGGCGCGTGGCGCTGTACATCTTCCCCTTTGCGCTGGGCAATGCCGTGGGGCCGCTGCTGCTCGGGCCGCTGTTCGACCGCGTCGGGCGGCGGCGCATGATCGCCGCGACCTACGTGCTGTCCGGCATCGGCCTGGCGCTGACGGGCTGGGCCTTTGTCGAAGGCTGGCTCGATGCGCGCTCGCAGGCGCTTTGCTGGTCGGGCGTGTTCTTCCTCGCTTCAGCGGCGGCCAGCTCGGCCTACCTCACCGCCAGCGAAGTGTTTCCGCTGGAGATGCGCGCACTGGCGATCTCCGTGTTCTATGCGGTCGGCACCGGCACCGGCGGCTTTATCGCACCGCTGCTGTTCGGCATGCTGATCGAGAGCGGCAGCCGTGAAGCGGTTGCGGTGGGCTACGGCATCGGCGCGGCACTGGTGATCGTGGCCGGGCTGCTGGCCCTGCGCTTCGGCATCGATGCCGAACGCCGTCCGCTGGAACAGGTCGCACCGCCGCTCTCGGCCGACGACTGACCGGCATCATCGCCAATGTCGCAATCAATGCGACATTGGCGACATTTGCGCCATTCACAACATTCCGCAACATTGCGTAAGCCGGCAAGCACGCCGCTGAAGGCACGGCGCAGCCCTGCGCGCCGCCTGCAATCTTACTGCCGTGTTAAGCAGTGCTACAGCCTCCCCTTACACATTTTTACAGCAAGCGACGGAGCACTTGTCTAGCCTTAACACACCTGCGGTGGCCTGAGTGCATGAGTCTTTGCGTCAGCGGGCTGCCATTTCTTGGCCAGGGATTGTGTCCTGGCCATTGTTCAACGCTGCTCGCATAGAGGCGGGCAAATCCACGGACCGCTACGCGGTCCGATCGCAAAGTGCGCCGATACGGCATCCCGCCACATCGCGCGTGCTGCAGACAACAAGCTGAATTGGGGACATTGCAAGCCGGGCATCGCGCGACCGCCCTAGCGCGAGGCCACCCGCTTGTCTGAAAAAAATCTCGTCCGGCGTGCGCAGCGCACAGCCGGCGGGGAAGCCTTTGATTTGCTAGCCGGAGAACAACACCATGGCCGACCAGCGCAACAACCCGCCACCCAGACAACACTTGCTGACGCCGGCGCCTGCCGCGCGCCAGTCCCAGGGCGAGGGACTGGTGGAACGCAAGCAACCCGTGGCGGTACCACTGTGGCACATCGTGCCGCGCATGGCCGGATACGGCGTGGTGCTGTTCATTGTCTGGGCAGTGCTCACCATCATGTTTCCAAATGTGTTCACACGCTCGTCGGAACGCGCGGTGGTCAATAGTCCCGTGAGCCTGGTGACTTCGCCAGTCGAAGGCATCGTGATGCGGCAGATGATCGCTGCCGGCCAGCCCTTCACCGCCAACCAGCCGCTGATGGTGGTGCAGAACCCGAACATCGACCGTTCGCTGCTGGTCGAGCTGACCGGCAAGAAGCTCGACAACCAGCAGCGCCACGATTCCGCCAAGGCGAAGCTCGAAAGCAACCGCCGGCTGCTGGCCGCGACCGAGCAGGACCTGCAGCGCTACAACAGCGCCGCGCAACGCGAGCATGCATCGCGCGTGCGCGCACTGGAAGCGCGCCTGGCAGCGGCCAAGGCGCAGGAGGACCAGCAAGAGGAAGTGGTTAACCGCAACCAGAACATGCAATGGGCGGGCGCGGTCAGCGAGGCGTATACCAACGCTTCGCGCTACCAGCTGTCGATGCTGTCCAACGCCAAGGCCGCGGCCAAGGCCGAACTCGACAACGCCGTCGGCGAGAGCGAGGCGTCGCGCAACAAGGTCTATACCTCTTCCACCGACAGCCCCAGCGCCGCGCTGGCGCAGCGGCGCCAGGTGTTGAACGCCGAGTCCGCGCAGCTGACCGCGGAACTGGAGCAGCTGGAAGAGTATGGCAAGTCGGTCGACCAGCTGCTCGCCACCGAGCAGGAACGCATCGACCGGCTCTCCAACCTCGAGATCCGCTTGACCGAGCCCGGCACCGTCGAAGACCTGATCGCGCAGCCCGGCATGCGCGTGGCGGCCGGCGCCACGCTGGCCCGCGCCAGCAACTGCGCGCAGACGCGCGTGGTGGCGGTGTTCCCGCGCAGCCTCAGCGACAGCCTGCTGCCCGGCGCACGGCTGAACGTGCATGTCGATGGCCTGCCCGCGGCGCTGCCGGCATCGGTGGCGGAGATCCTGCCGCGTGCGCCCGATGGCGACCAGGCCCGCTACTTCGTGCCGTTCCCGCCGATCGAGAAGAACGAGATCTACGTGATCGCCAAGCTCGACCGGCCGCTGGACAAGCTGCCGGGCAAGGCGAGCGCATCGGGCGTGGTGTCCGCCGCGAACGCGTCGGTCCCGCAGGCATCGTCGGGGCATTGCGGCATGGGCCGCTGGGCGCGCGTGACGCTGAACCAGAGCTGGCTCGGACAACTGCGCGCGTCGCTGTCGTGATGGCGAGCGCAGGCACGGGAGACTCCCTGATGCGACGACCATTACCTGATACACGCCCCTCCAGGATCGCGGCAAGCCTGCTGCTCGCTGGCCTGCTTGCCATGGCACCACGCGCTGCTTCCGCGGCGCAGGCGGCAGCACCACCCGCGCAGCAAACCCTGCTGGCCGACGGCTGCAAGGCGCTGGCCGAGCGCGTCAGCCGCGAACCGGGCAACGGTCCGCTGTTCCTCGGCAGCTACGAGCCCGCGCCAGGGGGCGAGCCACTGGCGCCGGCACTGCGCAATGCCGCCTTCGTCTACGACAACGCGCTGGCCGGCATCGCGCTGGTGGCCTGCAAGCGCCCGGCCGAAGCGCGCCGCATCGCCGACGCCGTGCTGCAGGCCACGCGCCAGGACCGGCATTACCGCGACGCGCGCCTGCGCAACGCCTACCGCGCCGGTGCGTTGCCGGCAGGCCCGGCACCGCTGCCGGGCTGGTGGGACGAGCCCAGCAAGCGCTGGTTTGAAGACGCCTACCAGGTCGGCACCGCCACCGGCAACGTGGCCTGGGCCGCGCTGCTGCTGCTGGCCGTTCACGAGGCCACGCGCGACGCGCGCTACCTCGACGGCGCCGCCGCGCTGATGGGCTGGGTGCATGGCAGCATGCCGGACGACGGCGCCCCCGCGGGCTATATCGGCGGCTTCTTCGGCCATGAACCCAAGCAGACGCGACAGGGCTGGAAGTCCACCGAGCACAACGTCGACACCTATGCCGCCTTCAGCTGGCTGGCCAGCCTGCGCAACGACCCGCGCTGGCGCGACGGCGCCGCGCGCTCGCGCGGCTTCGTCAACGCCATGTGGCAGCCGCGCGAGGGCCGCTTCATCATCGGCACGCGCGACGACGGCCGCGCGCCCAACGCCGGCCCCTCGGCGCTGGATGCCGTGCTGTGGCCGCTGATCGCGATTCCCGATCCGCCGCAGGACTGGCGCCGCAGCCTGGCCTGGGTCGACGCACGCCATCGCGCCGGCGCCGGCTACGGCTTCAAAGGCAGCCCCGACGGCATCTGGACCGAAGGCACCGGACAGGCCGCGCTGGTGCTGCAGGCCGCCGGCCTCACGCAGCAGGCGCAGCCCCTGTGGCAGTTGCTGCTGTCGCAACGCGCGCCGTCCGGGATGCTCTACGCCACGCCGGAATCGCGCATCAGCACCGGGCTGTCGATCGGGCCCACCTCGACCACGGAGGACTTCTACTACTTCCACCTGCCGCACCTGGGCGCCACCGCCTGGGCCGTGCTGGCCGCGGCGCGCTGGAACCCCTTCCGTCCGGGCGGATGCCTGGAACCGTCCTGCCCGCCCCCGGCCGTCGCAGCAGCGACCAACGCCACTAACAAGGAGTGATGATGTTCGCCCTCTTCCTCGAGAACCAGACGCTGCTGGTCATCAACGGCGGCGTGCTGCTGGCGGTGGTGTTGCTTGCGCTGATGTGCCGGCAGGACCGGCCCGCCGACCGCGTGCTGTTCGGCGGCGTCACCGCCTTGCTGCTGGTGGTCTACCTGACTTGGCGCGTGCGCGAAACGCTGCCGGACTGGCAGATGACCTTCACCAGCGTGTGGGCGCATGTGTTCTTCGCGTTCGAATGCATGACGCTGGCCTATACGCTGCTGTCGATCGTGGTGCTCACGCGCAACAGCAACCACTCGGCTGATGCCGATGCGGGCGAAGCCGCGCTGCGCCGCGCGCAGCAGGTGCCGCGCGTGGACATCTTCATCGCCACCTACAACGAAGGGCTGGAGATCCTGGAGAAGACCATCGTCTCCGCACTGGCGATCGACTATCCCGACTTCCGCGTCTGGGTGCTGGATGACACCCGCCGCGACTGGCTGCGCAAGTTCTGCGACAGCGTGGGCGCGTACTACGTGACGCGCCCGGACAACGCGCACGCCAAGGCCGGCAACCTCAACAACGGCCTGCGCCACAGCGCCGAGGCCGGCGGCGCGCCCTACATCCTGGTGCTGGACGCCGACTTCGCGCCCCACCGCAACATCCTGCTGCGCACCGTGGGCCTGTTCAACGAGCCGCGCGTGGGCGTGGTACAGACACCCCAGTTCTACTACAACGCCGACCCGATCCAGTACAACCTGCGCGCCACCGAATGCTGGGTCGACGAGCAGCGCGCCTTCTTTGACGTGATGCAGCCGGCCAAGGACGCGTGGGGCGCAGCGTTCTGCATCGGCACCTCGTTCCTGGTGCGGCGCGACCTGGTCGATCTGATCGGCGGTTTCCCCACCGGCACCGTGACCGAGGACATCCACCTGACCTACCGACTGCTGCCGCACGGCTATATCACGCGCTGGCTCAACGAGCGCCTGAGCGTGGGCCTGTCCGCCGAAGGCCTGCCCGAGTACATCAGCCAGCGCAGCCGCTGGGGGCTGGGCACCATCCAGGTGGCGCTGACCGCGGACGGGCCGCTGCGCGGACGCGGCTTCACCCCGGCGCAGCGGCTGCACTATGTGCACGGCCTGCTGCACTGGCTCTCGCGGCCGTTCACGCTGATGCTGCTGGCCGGGCCGCTGCTGTACTGGTATTTCGGGGTCTCCACGCTGTACGGTGAGCCGCTGCAGTTTCTCGCCTACGGCCTGCCGGCACTGGTGGCGTACTGGGCCTACAGTATCTGGATCACCGGCCAGCGCGCGCTGCCCATCTTTACCGAGGTGACGCAGATCGTGGCGTCACTGGCCGTGACCGCATCGCTGGTCAGCGCGATGTTCAAGCCATTCGGGCGGCCGTTCAAGGTCACCAACAAGGGGCTGGACCGCTCGAAGCTGGTGATCCACGGCAAGTTCGCCGCGCTCTATGCCGGGCTGCTGGCGCTGTCGGCGCTGGGCCTGGGGCGCGCGCTGGTGGTCGACCCGGATGCGCCGGGGCTGGCCTTCAACACGGTCTGGACCGGCGTGGCGCTGATGCTGTACCTGGCGTCGTTCCTGGTCTGCGTGGAGCTGCCGCGCCCGCGCAAGGAAGAGCGCTTCCCGCACCGCGCGGCGGCGTTGCTGCGCGTGGACGGGCGCGAGTACCGCGTCACCACCAAGGACCTGTCCTGCAACGGCGTGGCCGTCACCACGCCGCTGGCGCCCGCCTTCCTTGCCGGCACCGACGGCGCGCTATGGCTCAGCCAGACCGGATGGATCCCTTGCCGCATCGTGCGCCGCGACGGCCAGTTGCTGGGCATCGCGCTGCATGCCGACATGGCGGCGCGACACAGCCTGATCCGCCTGCTGTTCACCGACCCCGCGCACAACATCGCCCGGCAAGGCCGGCCACGGCTGGCGATCTCGCGCTTCATGCGGCGCGCGCTGCTGGGCTGAATACCACTTTTTTCTTCGACTTTCCGGGACCCTTCATGCGAAGCCTGCCACGCCGCCGTACCCTGCCCCCGCCGCGCCTGCTGTTGCCTGGCGCACTCGTACTGGCCCTTGCGGCCTGCACGCTGGAGCCGCAGTACCAGCGGCCGGATGCGCCGATTCCGTCAGCCTTTCCGCAGGGTGCCGCCTATCGTCGCGACGCGGCCAATGCCACTGGCGCGGCTCAGGCCGCAAAGCCGGGACAGCCCGCACAGCCCGCCGGGCCCTCCGCCGCGGACCTGGGATGGCGCGACGTCTTCGTCGATCCGCAATTGCGGCAGCTGATCGAGCTGGCGCTGGCCAACAACCGCGACCTGCGCATGGCGACGCTCGCCATCGACGAATCGCGCGCGCTATACCAGATCGAGCGCGCGGCGCAGTTCCCCACCGTGGAAGGCAATGCCGGCATGGTGTCGCAGCGGCTCTCGCCGCGGCTGCGCGCGCCGGGCCAGTCTCAGCAGATCACTACCTACAACGCAGGCATCGGCTTCACCGCGTTCGAACTCGATTTCTTCGGCCGGGTGCGCAGCCTCAAGCATGCGGCGCTGGAGGAATACATGGCGACGGAAGAGGCGCGACGCAGCGCGCAGATCAGCCTGGTGGCGGAAGTGGCCAACGCCTACCTGACGCTGCAGGCTGACCGGGAACTGCTGCGGCTGTCGCAGGAAACGCTCAAGACCCAGCAGGACGCGGCCGAGATGGTTCGGCGCGGGCGGCAGGCCGGTGCCATGGCCCAGCTCGACCAGCATCGCGTGCAAACCCAGGTGCAGACCGCGCAGGTCGGCGTGGAGCAGTACACGCGGCAGGTGGCGCAGGACGAGAACGCGCTGACGCTGCTGGTCGGCGCCCCATTGCCGAAATCCGTGACCGATGCGGGTGCGGCAGCGGGCAACGCGGCAGCGAAGCCGGATCCGCTCGAACCACGCACGCTGCTGAGCGAGTTTCCCGAAGGACTGCCGTCGAGCCTGCTGGAGCGGCGTCCCGACGTCCTTGACGCCGAGCACCGGCTCAAGGCCGCCAACGCCAATATCGGCGCGGCGCGCGCGGCGTTCTTCCCGCGCATCTCGCTGACCGGCGCGCTGGGCGTGGCCAGCACCAGCCTGGCGGGACTGTTCTCCGGCGGCATGGCGTGGCTGTTCGCACCGCAGCTCACCGTGCCGATCTTCGACGGCGGCCGCAACCGCGCCGGGCTGGATGCGGCCAATGTGCGCAAGGACATCAACGTGGCCAACTACGAGAAGACCATCCAGACCGCTTTCCGCGAAGTGGCCGACAGCATGGCGGCACGCGCCACCTACGAGCGCCAGGTCAAGGCGCAGGAAGCCCTGGTACGCGAAGGCAGCGAAACGCGGCGATTGTCTGAAATGCGTTTCAAGAATGGCGTGGACGACTACTTCGGCGTATTCGATGCGCAGCGCCAGCTCTACACCGCGCAGCAGGCGCTGGTCACGTACAAGCTGGCCGGGCTGACCAGCCGGGTGTCGCTGTACAAGGCGCTGGGGGGTGGCTGGCGCGAGGTAGCCGACGCCTCCGGTGGCGGCGCAAACCCCGCGCCGGCCGCGCGGCCCCAGGCGACGGCCCGGCCACAGGCGGCAGCGCGGCCCCAGGCGGTAGCGCAGCCCCAGGCCGCAGCGCAGCCCCAGGCCGCAGCGCAGCCCCAGGCCGCAGCGCAGCCCCAGGCCGCAGCGCAGCCCCAGGCCACAGCGCAGCCCCAGGCCGCAGCGCAGCCCCAGGCCACAGCGCAGCCCCAGGCCGCAGCGCAGCCCCAGGCCACAGCGCAGCCCCAGGCCACAGCGCAGCCCACGGCCGCGGCGCAGCCATCGCCCGTTGCGGCTACGCCCCGTTGAGCCAGGCGGTGCGCAATCGCAGTGCGCTGGTCAGAAGTATTTCAGCCAGCGCCAGTCGCGCCGCCTCGCCTTCAGCGCGGCGAACCAGCGTACCGCCGGCCACAGCAGGCAGGCCAGCACGGCTGCCACCAGCCAAAGCTGCCAGACGTGGTCGAAGCCGAAGACCCTCCCCTGGTTAAGGCCCCACTGCCGCACGCAGGCCTGGTACAGCCCCTGCAGCACGTACAGGTGCAGCAGGTAGAAGAACATCGGCACCGACCCGAACACGGCCAGGCGCTGCGCCAGCCAGCCACGCTGCGTGCGCTCCAGCCAGACCAGCAGCAATAGCCCCACGCCCAGCGTCAGCAGCAGGAACAGCAGCGACGGCGGGTACTTGGTGACGTTGAGAAGCTCATCGCAGTATGCAGCGCGTCGCCGCCCGGCATCCACTTCTGCGCCTGGCCGTAGCCGTTCAGCCCGCGCAGCACGGCAAAGGCCGCCAGCGCCGCGACGGCGCAGCCGGCGAGGCGCCGCTGCCTTGCACCGGCAGGCATCGACGCGGCAAACCACTGCCCTGCCGCGTAGCCTAGCGCGATCACGCCGATCCACGGCAGCACCGGGTATGAGGTGCGCACCCGCAGCCCGTCGGCAATATCGATCCAGGTACGGTCGTGCAGGATGGCCCAGGGTATATGCCACACGCTTTCCGGCGGGAAATGCAGCGGGCTCAGCAGGTTGTGCCCGGCCACCAGCGCGATTCCGACAGTGATCAGCACCGGCCGGGGCAACCACACCAGCGCCGCCAGCGCCATCATGCTCAGGCCGATGGCCCAGATCACCTGCAGGTAGACCACCTGCGGCGGGTAGGTCCAGGTCCAGGCAAAGCCGACCAGCGTCAGCTCCAGCACCACCAAGAACACGCCGCGCCGCAGCAGGAAGCCGCTGACCGCGCCGCGGTCATGGCCGGCCGCGCCGTAGAGCCAGGCCGAGACGCCGGCCAGCCAGATAAACACTGGCGCGCACAGGTGGGCGGCGAGACGGCTGAAGAAAAGCGCCGGTGAGGTCGCGCTGGCATCCATGGGATCGGCGACCTGCACGTGCAGGAAGAACAAATCCCGCACGTGGTCGAGCAGCATGATCAGGATGACCAGTCCGCGCAGTGCGTCGATGGACAGCAGCCGGCCGCCGGCCGGCCGCGCGACCGCGGCAAAAGGGGAGACTGTCGGCAGAGATGGAGGCGCGGCAGTGCGCGCGTGGCCTGGCAGCATTGTCAGTAGCTCAGTTGCACGCCCAGGCGCACGGTGCGGCCCGCGCCCGGCGCGATCCACAGGTTGCTGTACGAGCTGGCGTAGTAGGTCTTGTCGAACAGGTTGCCCACATTCAGCGACACGCGCAGCTTGCGGCTGTATTGCCAGTAGCCATGCAGGTCCACCGCCACGTATGCGGGCAGCGAGAACGAGTCCTGCACATCGCCCGGGCGCCGTCCGACGTAGCGCAGCCCGGCGCCGACGCCGTACCGCTGCCCGATCGGCGCCGCGTCTTCATACACCGCCAGCAGGCTGCCGCTGGTGCGCGGCACGTTGGACAGCGGAGTGCCCGGCGCGATGCGCGTGTCCTGCGTGATCTCGGCATCGGTCAGCGCAAAGCTGCCCGACACGCGCCAGTGCGTGCCGATCTGCCCGGCCACGTCCAGCTCCACGCCACGGCTGCGCGCTTCGCCGGCGGCGATGAAATACGACGGATCGGCGGGATTGGCGGCCAGCACGTCGCGCTTGCGGATCTCGAACACGGCCAGCGTGGCACCGGTGCGGCGGTCGTCGCTGTCGAACTTGATGCCGGCCTCCATGGCGCGGCCGCGCTCCGGGTCGAACGGCTGGCCGGCGGCGTCGACGCCGGCATTGGGCCGGAACGACTGGCTGGCATTGGCGAACAGCGACACGTTCCGGCTGGCCAGGTAGCTCACGCCCACGCGCGGCGACACCGCGTTCTGGTGCTGCGTCGTGCGGGTGCCGCGCAGGTGGTCGTCCAGCGACTGGTCGAAGGCATCGAAGCGCGCGCCGGCCAGCACGCGCCAGCGCTCGCCCAGGCCGATCTGGTCCTGCGCGTAGACGCCGACGTTGAGCTGGCGCTCGTACGTGTCCATGTTCCAGGGCAGCGGCGGCGCCGGCTGGGCATAGACCGGATCGTAGATATCGATCGCGTACGGCGCGGCGGCGGTCGGGTTCTTGCGCAGCACCTGCATGGTGTTGCCGAAGCGGTAAGCGTCCACGCCCATCAGCAGTTCATGCCCGACCGGGCCCGTGCTGAACTTGCCGGTCACGCTGGCTTGCAGCGAGACGTCGTCAGACTGGAAGTCGCGGTAGCGCCGCGAGCGCGACAGCGTGCGGCCGTCGGCGGCGAGCGCGGCGGCCTCGGAGGAATGCCCGGTGAGCGCGCCGCCGCGATATGACAAGGCCAGCCGCCCCTTCCACCGCTCGGTGAACTGGTGCTCCACGCTGAGCTGATGCGACTGGCTGTCGAGCCGCATGTCGCCGTCGCCGGGCTCGCCCAGGAAACGCGAGCGCGGGATGCGGCCCAGCTGCCCGTTGACGGCGACTACGCCGCGGTCCATCGGCGTGGTGTAGCGCTGGAATTCCCCCGCGTACTGCAGGATGGTGTCGTTGCCCAGCGTCCAGGTGAACGACGGGGCCACCAGGTAGCGCTGGCTGTGGATGTAGTCGCGCGTGCTGCCCTGGTGGTCGGCCACGGCGATCAGCCTGCCGGCCACGTTCTCGCCCAGCGGGCCGGTCACGTCGGCCGCCAGCCGGTAGGCGTCGCGCGTGCCGGCCTCGAACGAATAGGTCTGCGCGGGCCGGAACTGCGGCTGGCGCGTGACCACGTTGAAGGTGCCACCGGGCTCGCCGGTGCCGTACAGCGAGGACGTGGGGCCCTTGAGCACATCCACGCGCTCGATGGTGGCCGCGTCCATCGGCGCGGTATAGCCGCGGTTGGCGGCAAAGCCGTTGACCAGGTAGCTGGCGCCGGTGTTCTCGTTGCCGGTGAAGCCGCGCATGGCAAAGTTGTCCCACAGGCCGCCGAAGTTGTTCTGGCGCGCAACCCCACTGACATGGTCGAAGGTCTGGTCGAAACGGGTCGCGGCGATATCGTCAAGCATCGCGCGCGGCACCACGCGCACGGACTGCGGGATCTCGCGCAGCGCGGTGTCGGTGCGGGTGGCGCCCGACGCCTCGGGCGGGTTGTATGATGCAGTGGCCGTGTCGACCACCGACACCGCCGGCAGCGTAATATCGGAGGCCTCGGCGGCATCGGCCAGGCCCGATATCGCGAGCATCAGCGCGGCGACTGGCCGCAGCGAGCGCGCCGGTGTGTGGCGCGGGAGACGAGCGGCAGGCAGGAACGCGAACGGCGCACGGCAAGGCTGCCTGCGCCGGGCAAGGCTGGGCTGCGAAAGCAGCATGGTAGGAACACCCCGGAAAGGACGAGTCACCGCAGCGGCAACCAGGTAGTAACCGCACAAACCCGTTAATGATAATAAATTCTCATTAAGATTTTAGGCATGGAACGCATGACCCGTCAACGCGGAGCGGTTATCGACGCACTCCGCGAAGCCGGCCGGCCGCTGAGCCCGGCCGAGATCCTGGCCGCGGCGCAGCGCCAGGTCCCCTCGCTCGGCCTGGCCACGGTCTACCGCAACCTACGCGCGCTGCTGGACGACGCACAGGTGCATGCGGTCGAGCTGCCGGGTCAGCCGGATCGCTATGAACTGGCGGACGAACCGGGCGTCGTCACGCACCGGCACTATTTCCAGTGCCTGTCGTGCGACCGTGTCTTCCCGCTGGAAGGTTGCCCCGGGCACCTGGAAGAGATCACGCCGCCGGGCTTCGAGGTCGAGCACCACGAACTGACGCTGCTGGGGCGTTGCCCGGATTGCGCGAGCAAGCCGGGCAAGCGGCGCAAGGCTGTGTCGCGCAATCACTGAACGCGCATGCCCGTGGCTTGCTCCCCTCTCCCGCTCGCGGGAGAGGGGCCGGGGGAGAGTGCAGGCCCGTGATTACCGCACGAGCTCCAAAACAACTGTACTGCGCCAACCACCCCAACCTGTATATGGCGCCAGGGCGGCATCTGCCCCATGATGCCGCTGCACCGCGCACCAGACGCATGCCAAATAACAGGATCCCCAATTGCCGCAAACCGCCGCCAACCGAAGCTCGACCCTGATCGCCGTCCTGGCCCTGACCGGGTCGATGGCCTCGCTGTGCATCGGCACCTCGTTTGCCAAGAGCCTGTTCACGGCGCTGGGCGCGCAAGGCACCACGGCGCTCCGCGTAGGCTTCTCGGCGCTGATCCTGCTAGGCGTCTGGCGGCCATGGCGCATCCCGCTGACGCTGGCCAACGCGCGCGCGATCGCGCTGTATGGCGCCGCGCTGGGTGCCACCAACCTGCTGTTCTACATGTCGCTGCGCACCATCCCGCTGGGGCTGGCGATCGCCATCGAGTTCACCGGCCCGCTCGCGGTCGCAGTGATGTCGTCGCGGCGCGCGATCGACTTCCTGTGGATTGCGTTTGCGGTGACCGGCCTGCTGCTGTTGCTGCCGGTGGGCGAAGCGGCCGGCACGCTCGATCCGGTCGGGATCGGCTATGCGCTGGCCGCCGGCGTGGGCTGGGCGCTCTATATCGTGTTCGGGCAGATGGCGGGCAACGCCCACGGTGGCCAGGCGACGTCGCTGGGGCTGACCATGGCGGCGCTGGTGGTGATGCCGTTCGGGTTGGCGCACGCGGGCACCGCGATGTTCAGCCCGACGCTGCTGCTGTTCGGGCTGGCGGTGGGCGTGCTGTCGAGTGCGATTCCCTATTCGCTGGAGATGGTGGCGCTCAAGCGCCTGCACCGGCGCACCTTCGGCATCCTGCTGAGCATGGAGCCGGCCATGGGCGCGCTGGCGGGGCTGGTGTTCCTGCACGAGCAGCTGAGCGCGCTGCAGTGGCTGGCGATCGCCAGTATCATCACGGCGTCGGTGGGCTGCACGCTGACGGCGCGCGGCAAACGCGCGGCCGGCTGAGGCGCGCGGCAAGCGCCGTTCGCTGAGGGGGCACCCTTCCCTCAGCGCGCGCCGAACCAGTCTGCCGGCAGCGACTGCGCGCTGCGTGCAGGCGCGCGCAGCGCCAGCGAGACTTCATGCAGGTAGCTGTCCTCCGGATTGCGGCGGGTGCTGAAGCCACAGTCACGCAGGATGGCGAGCATGCGGCGGTTTTCGCTGAGCACGTCGCCACGCATCGCGTGCAGGCCGGCGGCCCCGGCCAGGTCGCGCAGCTTGCCGATCAGGCGCCGGCCCAGCCCCTGGCCTTGCCAGGCATCGGCGACCACCACGGCCAGTTCCGCGACCCGCCCGCTCACCACGTATTCGGCGCTGGCGACCACGGCCGGCTCGCCGTCGGCGCCGGGCGCCTCGATCACCAGCGCCACGCCATCCGGACCCGGGCTGGCGAGGCCATCGACGATCTGGTCCACCACGCGCCCGCCGGTCAGGAAGCGGAAGTAGCGGCTTTCGCGCGACAGGCCGTCCACTAGCGCCCGCAGCGCCCCGCCATCCTGCGCCCGGGTGCGGCGCAGTGTGACCCGCACGCCCCGCTTCACCGTCCAGCTTTCCGCATCACCCGACCTAATTTCGCTCTTACCTTCCATGCCACCACCCTGACTACATTGTTTGTAGCCAGAGTATAGGCAATAACCTGACTTTTGCAAATGAAGTCAGCATGCTATGCTGGGTTCACCATGAATATCACTGCGTCCGACATCCGCCACTGCTCAATCGCCGCCACGCTTTCGCTGATCGGCGAAAAGTGGACGATCCTGATCCTGCGCGATGTCCTTCACGGCGTGACGCGCTTCGACGACTTCCTGCGCCGGCTGGAATGCTCGCCGGCCGTGCTGTCGGCGCGGCTCAAGACGCTGACGGAGGCCGGACTACTGCGCAAGGTCAGCTACCGCGAACCCGGCGAGCGCGAACGCTTCGAATACCGCCCCACCCGCGCCACCGTCGAGTTGCTTCCCGTGCTGATCGGGCTGATGCAATGGGGCGACTGCCATATGGCGCCGGATGGCGAAGGTCCGGTGCAGGTCCGCTCCCGCGCCAGCGGCAAGCTGGTGCGCGCCGCGCTGGTCGACGAGGACGGCGCGCTGGTGTCACCGCGCGACATGCAGGTGATCCCCATGCGCCGCCCCGCAGAAGAAGGCGAGGACGCTTAGGTTCCGGGCGCCGCATGCTGCATCGCACCGTAGCGGCCCACTGCACTGCACCATGACTGTGCCGTCCCCGAGGCGGCCGCCCCACCGCAGCGCATCGGCTGCGTCCCCCAAGGCGCCTGAGCGCGCCAATCCCCTATCTGCCGTCACTTATACGCCTGGCACACCCCTTGCGTAAGTGGGTCGGGCCCGTCAACGGCGACCGGCCCATCCCCCCACACACAGCCCCTATCCCATGTAGCGGCTGTCAGGACAACGGCGTCCCCTGAACTGGCCTTGACGGCTTGGTTTTCGGGACGCCATTTGTTTTTGGAGCAAGCGACGATGACCGGCAAAGCCACCCGCATTCAACTGCTGAGCCTCGGCACCCCGCAGATGCGTGCCTTCCACCTGACCTGGATGGCGTTCTTCGTCTGTTTCTTCGCGTGGTTCGCCTGCGCGCCACTGATGCCCGTGCTCAAGGGCGAATTCGGCCTGACTCCGGGCCAGATCGCCAACATCAATATCGCGGCGGTGGCTGTGACCATCCTGGTGCGCCTGGTGATCGGCCCGATGTGCGACCGCTTCGGCCCGCGCAAGACCTACACCGGCCTGCTGGCGCTGGGCGCGCTGCCCGTGCTCGGCGTGGCGCTGGCGCAGAACTACGAGACCTTCCTGTTCTTCCGCCTGCTGATCGGTGCGGTCGGCGCGAGCTTCGTGATCACGCAGTACCACACCTCGGTGATGTTCGCGCCCAACGTGGTCGGCACCGCCAACGCGGCCGCAGCCGGATGGGGCAATGCCGGCGGCGGCGCGGCACAGGCCTTGATGCCGCTGCTGCTGGGTGCGGTGCTGATGCTCGGCGCGGATCACGCGCTCGGCTGGCGCTTCGCGCTGCTGGTGCCGGGTGTGCTGATGCTGGTGATGGCGGTGATCTACTGGCGCTTCACGCAGGACTGCCCGGAAGGCAACTACTCGGACCTGCGCGCTCGCGGCATCCCCATCACCGGCAAAGACGGCGGCAAGGGTGGCGGCTGGGCCAGCTTCCGCGCCGCCAGCGCCAACTACCGCGTATGGCTGCTGTTTATCACCTACGGCGCGTGCTTTGGCGTGGAGATCTTCATCCACAACATCGCCGCTTCGTTCTACGTGGACCGCTTCGGCCTGAGCCTGAAGGCCGCGGGCCTGGCCGCCGCCAGCTTCGGCCTGCTGGCGCTGTTTGCCCGCGCCCTGGGCGGCTGGCTGTCGGACAAGGCGGCACAGCGCCGCGGCCTCGACGCACGCTCCATGCTGCTGTTCGTGCTGATCCTCGGCGAAGGCCTGGGCCTGCTGTGGTTCGCGCAGGCCGGCAGCGTGACGCTGGCCGTGGTCGCGATGCTGCTGTTCGGCCTCTTCACCCACATGGCCTGCGGCGCAACCTACGCGCTGGTGCCCTTTATCGACCGCAAGGCGCTGGGCGGCGTGGCCGGGATCATCGGCGCGGGCGGCAATGTGGGCGCCGTCGCCGCGGGCTTCCTGCTCAAGGGCCTGGGCGACCTGCAGCAAACGCTGACGGTGCTGGGCGTACTGGCCGCCATTGCCGCGCTGTGCGCCATTGCCATCCGCTTCAGCGCCGAGCACAAGGCCCAGGAGCAGGCGCTGTACGACAGCGCGCTGGCCAACTGAATCCCCTGCATCGCCCCCACAGCACAACAAGCAGCAAAGACTGACTACCGGACAAGGAAAGCATCATGAAACTGATCATCGTCGGCCACGGTATGGTGGGTCACAAGTTCCTGGAATGCCTGGCGGAAGCCGGCGCGCAGAATCTGGAAGTGACCGTACTGTGCGAAGAACCGCGTCCCGCCTACGATCGCGTGCACCTGTCCGAGTTCTTCGCCGGCAAGTCGGCCGAGGATCTGTCGCTGGTACCCGCCGGTTTCTTCGAGCAGCACAACAACATGCTGCTGCGCCTGAATGCCCGCGCCGTTGAGATCGACCGCGCCGCGCGCACGGTCAAGGTTTCGACCGGAGAGACCCTGTCCTATGACAAGCTGATCCTCGCCACCGGCTCCTACCCCTTCGTGCCGCCGGTGCCAGGCAAGGACCGCAAGGACTGCTTCGTCTACCGCACCATCGAGGACCTGGAAGCGATGCGCGAATGCGGCGCACGCTCCAAGACCGGCGTGGTCGTCGGCGGCGGCCTGCTCGGCCTGGAATGCGCCAAGGCGCTGCGCGACATGGACCTGCAGACCCATGTGGTGGAGTTCGCCCCGCGCCTGATGGCCGTGCAGGTCGACGAAGGCGGCGGCCGCATGCTGCGCCAGAAGATCCAGGGCCTGGGCGTGACCGCCCACACCGGCAAGAACACCGTTGAAATCGTCGACGGCGAAGACGGCACGCACCGCATGGTGTTTGCCGACGGCACGCACCTCGACACCGACATGATCGTGTTCTCCGCAGGCATCCGCCCGCGCGACGAGCTGGCGCGCGCCAGCGGCCTGGCGGTGGGCGAGCGTGGCGGCATCGCGGTCGACAACAACTGCCGCACCTCCGACCCGGACATCTACGCCATCGGCGAATGCGCGCTGTGGCAAGGCAAGATCTATGGCCTGGTAGCCCCGGGCTACGACATGGCTCGCGTGGCCGCACGCCACCTGCGCGGCGAAAGCGCCGAGTTCGGCGGCGCCGACATGAGTACCAAGCTCAAGCTGATGGGCGTGGACGTGGCCAGCATCGGCGATCCGCACGGTACCGTGCCGGGCGCACGCATCTACCAGTTCAGCGACGACCGCAAGGAGGTCTACAAGAAGCTGGTGGTGTCCGACTGCGGCAAGTACCTGCTGGGCGGCGTGCTGATCGGCGACGCCAGCGAGTACGGCACGCTGCTGCAGATGATGCTGAACAAGATCGAGCTGCCGGAGTCGCCGGAATTCCTGATCCTGCCCGACGGCAGTGGCAAGGCCAAGCCGGCGCTGGGCGCCGACGCCCTGCCCGACACCGCCCAGATCTGCTCGTGCAACAACGTCTCCAAGGGCGAGATCTGCGGCGCCGTTTGCGACGGCGCCACCAGCATCGGTGCGCTCAAGACCTGCACCAAGGCCGGCACCGCGTGCGGCGGCTGCGTGCCGCTGGTCACGCAGATCATGAAGGCCGAGATGAAGAAGCAAGGGATGGCGGTCAACAACCACATCTGCGAGCACTTCCCCTTCTCGCGCCAGGAGCTCTACCACCTGGTGCGCGTGGGCAAGTTCAAGACCTTTGACGCGCTGCTGGAAGCGCACGGCAAGGGCATGGGCTGCGATATCTGCAAGCCGGCGGTGGGCAGCATCCTGGCCTCGTGCTGGAACGAGTTCGTGCTCAAGGAAGAGCACGCCAGCCTGCAGGACTCCAACGACTACTACCTGGCCAACATCCAGAAGGACGGCACCTACTCGGTGGTGCCGCGCATGCCGGGCGGCGAAGTCACGCCCGAGGGCCTGATCGCCGTCGGCCAGGTCGCCAAGAAGTATGGCCTGTACACCAAGATCACTGGCGGCCAGCGCGTGGACCTGTTCGGTGCACGTGCCGAGGAACTGCCCTATATCTGGGAAGAACTGATTGCAGCGGGCTTTGAGTCGGGGCATGCCTACGGCAAGGCGCTGCGCACGGTGAAGTCGTGCGTGGGCTCGACGTGGTGCCGTTATGGCGTGGGCGATTCGGTCGGCCTTGCGATCGAGCTGGAGAACCGCTACAAGGGCCTGCGCGCGCCGCACAAGATCAAGTTTGGCGTGTCCGGCTGCACCCGCGAATGCGCTGAGGCACAGGGCAAGGACGTGGGCGTGATCGCCACCGACAAGGGCTGGAACCTGTACGTCTGCGGCAACGGCGGCATGAAGCCGCGCCACGCCGAACTGCTGGCGAGCGACCTCGACCACGACACGCTGGTGCGCTACATCGACCGCTTCCTGATGTTCTACGTGCGCACCGCCGACCGCCTGCAGCGCACCAGCGTCTGGCGCGACAACCTGGAAGGCGGCCTGGACTACCTCAAGTCCGTGGTCCTGGACGACAAGCTGGGCATCGCTGCCGAGCTCGAATCCGAGATGCAGCACGTGGTCGACACCTACGAAGACGAGTGGAAGAAGGCCGTGACCGATCCGGAGACGCGCAAGCGCTTCCGCCACTTCGTCAACAGCGACCGCCGCGACGACAACCTGGTGTTTATCGAGGAACGCGGCCAGATCCGCCCGGCCACGCCGGAGGAACGGAACTTGCAGCGCTCCCGGCTGGGCCACATTCCTGTGGTCGCCGTGCCCGCAAAAGCTGCCTGACCGTGGCCGAAACTAAGGAGAACGTGATGAGCCATCCCCACCATCCCGAAAGCTGGACCGCCGTCTGCACCGTACGCGATATCGTGCCCAATACTGGTGTGTGCGCACTGGTGGACGACAAGCAGATCGCCGTGTTCCGCATCGGCAGTGGCGAAGAGGTCTACGCCATCGACAATTTCGATCCCAACTCGCAGGCCGCGGTGCTGTCGCGCGGGCTGGTGGGCAACCTGGGCGATCGCCTGGTGGTCGCCTCGCCCATCTACAAGCACCACTTCGACCTGCGCACCGGCGAATGCCTGGAGGCGCCGGAGCACTCGGTCAACGCGTACGGCGCGCGCGTCTATGACGGCAAGGTATGGGTCGCCGCCAGCGTGGTGCTGCGCGAGGTCGAAGAAGAACTGGCCGCCTGATACCGCCCTCGCGCCCTCGATGTTCGCCCTACGCTCACCTTTTTGCCTTGGAGATGCCGGCATGACGCCATCCGACAACCCGCAGTCCCGCCCGCGCCTGGTCGTTGTCGGCAACGGCATGGCCGGCATGCGCACCGTCGAGGAGCTGCTCAAGCTCGCCCCGGACCTGTACGACATCACGGTGTTCGGGGCCGAGCCGCATGGCAACTACAACCGCATCTTGCTGTCGCCGGTGCTGGCCGGCGAGAAGACGGTGGCGGACATCATGCTGAACACGCGCGAGTGGTATGACGAGCACGGCATCGAGCTGCTCGCCGGCGATCCGGTAGTGGCGATCGACCGCCCGCGCCGCATCGTGCGTTCGGCCTCGGGGCGCGAGGTGCGCTATGACCGCCTGCTGCTGGCCACCGGCTCCAAGCCCTTCATCCTGCCGGTGCCGGGCCACCAGCTCGACGGCGTGATCGCGTTTCGCGATATCCAGGACGTGGAGACCATGCAGCAAGCCGCGCGCAACCACCGCCATGCGGTGGTGATCGGCGGCGGCCTGCTCGGGCTGGAGGCGGCCAACGGGCTGCTGCGCCAGGGCATGGACGTGACCGTGGTGCACCTGCCCGACAGCCTGATGGAGCGCCAGCTCGACAAGCCCGCTGCCACGCTGCTCCAGAGCGCGCTCGAACGCAAGGGCCTGCGCTTCATGCTGGGCGCGCAGACCGCGGAAGTCCTCGGCACCGAGCGTGTCACCGGCGTGCGCTTCAAGGACGGCAGCGAGATCCCCGCCGACCTGGTGGTGATGACCGCTGGCGTGCGCCCCAATATCGAGCTGGCCGCCGGCGCCGGCCTGCACTGCGAGCGTGCCATCGTCGTCGACGACACGCTGCAGACCTACGATCCGCGCATCTACGCCGTGGGCGAGTGCGTGCAGCACCGCCAGGCCACTTTCGGCCTGGTCGCGCCGATCTGGGACCAGGCCCGCGTGTGCGCCGCCCACCTCGCCGGCGCCGGCCATCGCCGCTATGTGCAGCAGGCCACCGCAACTAAACTGAAAGTGACCGGCGTGGACCTGTATTCGGCCGGCGACTTCATCGGCGGCGAAGGCAGCGAGGACCTGGTGCTGCGCGATGCGCGCCGCGGCGTCTACAAGCGCCTGGTGCTGCAGGACGGTTGCCTGGTCGGCGCCGTGCTGTACGGCGACGTGCAGGACGGCCCCTGGTACTTCGACATGATCCAGCGCCGCACGCCGGTGGCCGCGCTGCGCCAGCGCCTGCTGTTCGGCCAGGCGCAGTGCGAAGCGCTCGCCGCATAAGCATCACCGTAAGCCATACAACGCCCCCGCACGGAGAACGCGTGAACCTGTCCGACATCCCGGTCGTTTCGGCTACCCCGACCATCACCACCGCCACCACCTGCCCGTATTGCGGCGTCGGCTGCGGCGTGCACGCCACCGTGCGTGCCGACGGCCAGGTCGAGATCGCGGGCGACGCGCAGCACCCGTCCAACTACGGCCGGCTGTGCGTCAAAGGCTCGGCGCTGGGCGAGACGGTGGACCTCGAAGGCCGCCTGCTCCACCCCAAGCTGCGCGACGCGGACGGCAGCCTGCAGCAAGTGTCGTGGGACCGTGCGCTCGACACCGTGGCACAAGGCTTCTCCGACATCATCCGTCGCCACGGCCCGGATTCGGTGGCGCTCTATGTCTCGGGCCAGTTGCTGACCGAGGACTACTACGTCGCCAACAAGCTGATGAAGGGTTTCATCGGCAGCGCCAATATCGACACCAACTCGCGGCTGTGCATGTCGTCGGCCGTGGCCGGCCACAAGCGCGCATTCGGCGAAGACCTGGTGCCGGGCAACTATGAAGACCTGGAACTGGCCGACCTGGTGGTATTGGTGGGCTCCAACACCGCGTGGTGCCACCCGATCCTGTTCCAGCGCCTGTCCAAGGCCAAGGAAGCGCGCCCCGAGATTAAGATCGTGGCGATTGACCCGCGCCGCACTGCCACCTGCGAACTGGCCGACCTGCACCTGGCAATCCGCCCGGGCACCGACGTGTGGCTGTTCAACGGGCTGCTGAGCTACCTGGCGCGCGAAGGCCACAGCAATGCAGCCTTCGTCGCCGCGAGCACCGCGGGTCTGGACGAGGCCCTGCAGACCGCGGATGCCGCCTGCGCCGATCCGGCTGCCGTGGCGCGCGCCTGCAAGCTCAACGTGCAGGACGTGCTGGCCTTCTATCAGCTGTTCGCGGATACGAATAAGGTCGTGACGGCCTTCTCGCAAGGCGTCAACCAGTCGTCGTCGGGCACCGACAAGGTCAACAGCATCATCAACTGCCACCTGCTGACCGGCCGCATCGGCGAGCCCGGCATGGGCCCGTTCTCGCTGACCGGGCAGCCCAATGCGATGGGCGGGCGCGAGGTCGGCGGCCTGGCCAATATGCTGGCCGCGCACATGGAGCTGGCCAACCCGCTGCACCGCGAGGTCGTGCAGAGCTTCTGGCAGTCGCCGGTCGTCGCCGACCGTCCGGGCCTGAAGGCGGTGGAACTGTTCGAAGCCATCGAAGCCGGCCGCGTCAAGGCGGTATGGGTGATCGCCACCAACCCGGTGGTGAGCCTGCCCGATGCCGACCAGGTGCGCCGCGCGCTCGCAAAGTGCGAACTGGTGGTCGCCAGCGACATCATCGAGCGCACCGACACCAATGCCGGCGCGCACGTGCTGCTGCCTGCGCTGGGCTGGGGCGAGAAAGACGGTACTGTTACCAACTCTGAACGTCGCATCTCGCGCCAGCGCGCCTTCCTGGCGGCGCCGGGCGAGGCGCGCGCCGACTGGCGCATCCTGTGCGACGTGGCGAGCCGGATGGGTTTCAGCGGCTTCGACTATGCAGGCGTGCATGAAATCTTCGACGAACACGCGCGCCTGAGCGCCTGGCGCAACGACGATGCGCCGCGCGTGTTCGATATCGGCGGGCTCGCCGGCATGGACAAGGAGCACTACGACACGCTGGAGCCGGTGCAATGGCCCGTGCCCGCCAATGCCACGTCCGATTCCCGCCGCCTGTTCCGCGACGGCCGCTACGCCCACGCCGACGGCCTGGCCCGCTTTGTCGCGACGCCGCCGCGCGCGCCGGCCCATGCGCCGGACGACGATTTCCCACTGATCCTCAACACTGGCCGCGTGCGCGACCAGTGGCACACCATGACGCGCACCGGCAAGTCGGCGCGGCTGGCCGACCACCTGCCCGAGCCCTTCGTCGACATGCACCCGCAGGATGCGCTGCTGTGCGGCGTGGGTGAAGGCAAGCTGGCGCGTGTCAGCACGCGCTGGGGCGCGATGGTGGCGCGCGTACACCATGGCGGCGGCATCCCGCGCGGCAGCGTGTTCGTGCCGATCCACTGGAATGGCCAGTTCAGCTCGGATGCGCGCGTCGGTGCGCTAGTCAACCCCGCGGTCGATCCCGTATCGGGCGAGCCCGAGTTCAAGCACACGCCGGTGCGCGTGGAGCCGTTCGGCGTGAACTGGCACGGCTTCGTGCTGAGCCGGAGCGAGCTGCCGGCGGAGGCGCTGACCTACTGGACGCGCGTGCAAGGCCGCCAGTTCCAGCGCTACGAATTCGCCGGCCGCGAAGCCATCGCTGACCGCGCCACCTGGGCGCGCGCGCTGCTCGGCGTGACCGATCCGGACGCCGATTGGCTCGAGTACGAAGACCGCACCGCGGGCGTCTACCATGCCGGCTACGTCGTCAACGACCGGCTCGAAGCCTGCGTCTACGTCTCCTCGCGGCCCGAGTTGCCGTCGCGCGCATGGCTCGCCGGCCTGTTCGGCCGCGACCGGCTCGAGGATACCGACCGCATCGGCCTGCTGCTCGGCCAGCCAATGGAAAAAGGCGCCGATACCGGCCCGACGGTGTGCTCGTGCTTCGGCGTGGGCCGCAACACCATCTGCGATGCGGTGCGCAAGCACGACCTGAAGACGCCGGCCGAGATCACCGCCTGCGTCAAGGCCGGCGGCAATTGCGGCTCGTGCGTGCCGGAGCTGAAGAAGCTGCTGGTGGAAGTGCGCGTGGCGGAAACTGCCTGAGCGCTGGTTGAGCGCTTCGGGGTAGCATAGCGGCCGGAACCGGCGGGCCAGTCAATGGCCCGGCCGGACCGCACCGCCCCGGAGCGCCCCGTGACCACTTCACCGAACCTGCGTTTTTCCGTCTTTATCGCCGCCAGCCTCGACGGCTTCATCGCCCGCACGGACGGCGAACTGGACTGGCTACTCACGGCCACCACCTCCACCGACGATCACGGCTATGCCGCCTACATGCAGTCGATCGACACACTGCTGCTGGGCCGGCACACCTACGAGAAGGTACTGAGCTTCGATCCGTGGCCTTACGCCGGCAAGCGTGTCGTGGTGATGAGCAACACGCTCGATGATGCCGCCATCCCGCCCGCGCTTGCCGGTCAGTTCAGCCTGCAGCACGGCACCGTGCACGACGCCGCGGCAGCGCTGGCCGCGGCCGGCGCCAAGAGCGTCTATGTCGACGGGGGCAAGCTGATCCAGTCGTTCCTGGCTGAAGGGCTGATCGATAGGCTGACCATCACGCGTATCCCGATGCTGATCGGCAACGGCATTCCGCTGTTCGGCAATGCCGGGCACGATATCCGGCTGGCGCACCTGCGCACCACGACTTACGAAAGCGGCTTCGTGCAGAGCACCTATCGCGTGGCGGCGCCGCTGGCCACGGCAACCCACTGCTGAATTCGATGAAGATTCGGTCGGACTAAGCTGGACGCTGGAATTTGAACAACTTGCGTGCTGTTGGAGAGCGCGCCGGCGTTGAATTCCGCGTTCCAAAAGGCAAAAACCCCAGCCTGTTAGGGCTGGGGTTCTGCGGGATAAGAGCCTGGCGATGACCTACTTTCACACGGGTAATCCGCACTATCATCGGCGCGGAGTCGTTTCACGGACCTGTTCGGGATGGGAAGGGGTGGTTCCAACTCGCTATGGTCACCAGGCATAAGGGGTTGTGGCGCTGGGGTTGAAGCCAGCGTCACGAATAGGGATGTAGTTGGGGGTTGTGCGTATCTGGCACAGACACGATCACACACACCAGGTAAAACACACTGGTTATAGGATCAAGCCTTACGGGCAATTAGTACTGGTTAGCTTAACGCATTACTGCGCTTCCACACCCAGCCTATCAACGTCCTGGTCTCGAACGACCCTTCAAGGAGGTCAAGCCTCCAGGGAATCCTCATCTTCAGGCGAGTTTCCCGCTTAGATGCTTTCAGCGGTTATCTCTTCCGTACATAGCTACCCTGCGATGCCTCTGGCGAGACAACAGGTACACCAGCGGTACGTCCACTCCGGTCCTCTCGTACTAGGAGCAGCCCCCGTCAAGATTCCAACGCCCACGGCAGATAGGGACCAAACTGTCTCACGACGTTTTAAACCCAGCTCACGTACCTCTTTAAATGGCGAACAGCCATACCCTTGGGACCGGCTACAGCCCCAGGATGAGATGAGCCGACATCGAGGTGCCAAACACCGCCGTCGATATGAACTCTTGGGCGGTATCAGCCTGTTATCCCCAGAGTACCTTTTATCCGTTGAGCGATGGCCCTTCCATTCAGAACCACCGGATCACTATGTCCTGCTTTCGCACCTGCTCGACTTGTCGGTCTCGCAGTTAAGCACGCTTTTGCCATTGCACTTTAGGTACGATGTCCGACCGTACCAAGCGTACCTTCGAACTCCTCCGTTACACTTTGGGAGGAGACCGCCCCAGTCAAACTGCCTACCATGCACTGTCCCCGACCCGGATTCACGGGTCAAGGTTAGAACCTCAAACAAACCAGGGTGGTATTTCAAGGACGGCTCCACGTAGACTAGCGTCCACGCTTCAAAGCCTCCCACCTATCCTACACAGATCGGTTCAAAGTCCAATGCAAAGCTACAGTAAAGGTTCATGGGGTCTTTCCGTCTAGCCGCGGGGAGATTGCATCATCACAAACACTTCAACTTCGCTGAGTCTCGGGAGGAGACAGTGTGGCCATCGTTACGCCATTCGTGCAGGTCGGAACTTACCCGACAAGGAATTTCGCTACCTTAGGACCGTTATAGTTACGGCCGCCGTTTACCGGGACTTCAATCAAGAGCTTGCACCCCATCATTTAATCTTCCGGCACCGGGCAGGCGTCACACCCTATACGTCCACTTTCGTGTTTGCAGAGTGCTGTGTTTTTATTAAACAGTCGCAGCCACCATTTTATTGCAACCCCGTCACCCTTCTGGCGCAGGCCAGTCAAGCTACCAGGGCGTACCTTATCCCGAAGTTACGGTACCAATTTGCCGAGTTCCTTCTCCCGAGTTCTCTCAAGCGCCTTAGAATACTCATCTCGCCCACCTGTGTCGGTTTGCGGTACGGTCTCGTATGACTGAAGCTTAGAGGCTTTTCTTGGAACCACTTCCAATTGCTTCGCAGCACTAGGCCGCTCGCCCCACATCCTTGAATTCCGCGCCCGGATTTGCCTAAGCGCCTTCTCCAATGCAGGGACCGGGACTTCCAACACCCGGACAACCTTCCGCGATCCGTCCCCCCATCGCATCATACGACGGTGCAGGAATATTAACCTGCTTCCCATCAGCTACGCATCTCTGCCTCGCCTTAGGGGCCGACTCACCCTACGCCGATGAACGTTGCGTAGGAAACCTTGGGCTTACGGCGAGGGGGCCTTTCACCCCCTTTATCGCTACTCATGTCAGCATTCGCACTTCTGATACCTCCAGCATCCTTTACAAGACACCTTCACAGGCTTACAGAACGCTCTCCTACCACGCGCTTGCGCGCGTCCGCAGCTTCGGTATATGGCTTAGCCCCGTTACATCTTCCGCGCAGGACGACTCGATCAGTGAGCTATTACGCTTTCTTTAAAGGGTGGCTGCTTCTAAGCCAACCTCCTGACTGTTTTAGCCTTCCCACTTCGTTTCCCACTTAGCCATATTTGGGGACCTTAGCTGGCGGTCTGGGTTGTTTCCCTCTTGACACCGGACGTTAGCACCCGATGTCTGTCTCCCGTGATTGCACTCTTCGGTATTCGGAGTTTGCTATGGCGGGGTAATCAGCAATAGACCCCCCAACCATGACAGTGCTCTACCCCCGAAGGTGAGACACGAGGCACTACCTAAATAGTTTTCGGAGAGAACCAGCTATTTCCAGATTTGTTTAGCCTTTCACCCCTATCCACAGCTCATCCCCTAACTTTTCAACGTTAGTGGGTTCGGTCCTCCAGTACGTGTTACCGCACCTTCAACCTGGCCATGGATAGATCATCTGGTTTCGGGTCTACACCCAGCGACTCAACGCCCTGTTCGGACTCGCTTTCGCTACGCCTGCCCTAATCGGTTAAGCTTGCCACTGAATGTAAGTCGCTGACCCATTATACAAAAGGTACGCCGTCACCCGTTGCCAGGCTCCGACTGTTTGTATGCATGCGGTTTCAGGATCTATTTCACTCCCCTCCCGGGGTTCTTTTCGCCTTTCCCTCACGGTACTGGTTCACTATCGGTCGATCACGAGTATTTAGCCTTGGAGGATGGTCCCCCCATCTTCAGACAGGATTTCACGTGTCCCGCCCTACTTGTCGTACACCTAGTTCCACAATCGTGTTTTCGCATACAGGGCTATCACCTGCTATGGCCGGGCTTTCCATCCCGTTCTGCTAACACCACTGCTAAAGAGTACAAGGCTCTTCCCATTTCGTTCGCCACTACTTTGGGAATCTCGGTTGATTTCTGTTCCTGCAGCTACTTAGATGTTTCAGTTCGCCGCGTTCGCTTCCCACACCTATGAATTCAGTGTGGGATGACCCATACGGGCCGGGTTTCCCCATTCGGACATCTCCGGATCAAAGCTTGTTTGCCAGCTCCCCGAAGCTTTTCGCAGGCTACCGCGTCCTTCATCGCCTGTGATCGCCAAGGCATCCACCACATGCACTTGTTCGCTTGACCCTATAACGAGTGTGTCTCGATCGCTCGAAACAAGTCGCTACAGGATGAGTTCTCGCATTTGTGCCGTATTCCAAGTCATCTTTCGATCACTTAAATACATTTTGGTTGATACAATCACAACCCGGTATCGTGTTTTGTACTGCAGCCTCTCATCAAGGCTTCACGACACCTTTACTACATCCCATATTTTTAAAGAACAGCCGATCATTCGATCGCTTGGCAATGCCAAATGAAAACACTCGCAACCTCATCGTCGCGATGCGCTTTCATTTGACAACCAATCCAAGGTACCAGGTGATGGTGGAGGATGACGGGATCGAACCGACGACCCCCTGCTTGCAAAGCAGGTGCTCTCCCAGCTGAGCTAATCCCCCGTACGGATAACTTGGTGGGTCTGGTAGGACTTGAACCTACGACCCCCGCCTTATCAAGACGGTGCTCTAACCACCTGAGCTACAGACCCTTGGCTGTAACAGCAAACAAACCGATAAGTGTGAACGCTAGGCTTGAGACACAAGCCTCTAGAAAGGAGGTGATCCAGCCGCACCTTCCGATACGGCTACCTTGTTACGACTTCACCCCAGTCATGAACCCTGCCGTGGTAATCGCCCTCCTTGCGGTTAGGCTAACTACTTCTGGCAAAACCCACTCCCATGGTGTGACGGGCGGTGTGTACAAGACCCGGGAACGTATTCACCGCGGCATGCTGATCCGCGATTACTAGCGATTCCAGCTTCACGTAGTCGAGTTGCAGACTACGATCCGGACTACGATGCGTTTTCTGGGATTAGCTCCCCCTCGCGGGTTGGCAACCCTCTGTACGCACCATTGTATGACGTGTGAAGCCCTACCCATAAGGGCCATGAGGACTTGACGTCATCCCCACCTTCCTCCGGTTTGTCACCGGCAGTCTCTCTAGAGTGCTCTTGCGTAGCAACTAGAGACAAGGGTTGCGCTCGTTGCGGGACTTAACCCAACATCTCACGACACGAGCTGACGACAGCCATGCAGCACCTGTGTCCACTTTCCCTTTCGGGCACCTAATGCATCTCTGCTTCGTTAGTGGCATGTCAAGGGTAGGTAAGGTTTTTCGCGTTGCATCGAATTAATCCACATCATCCACCGCTTGTGCGGGTCCCCGTCAATTCCTTTGAGTTTTAATCTTGCGACCGTACTCCCCAGGCGGTCAACTTCACGCGTTAGCTACGTTACTGAAGAAATGAATCCCCAACAACTAGTTGACATCGTTTAGGGCGTGGACTACCAGGGTATCTAATCCTGTTTGCTCCCCACGCTTTCGTGCATGAGCGTCAGTGACGTCCCAGGGGGCTGCCTTCGCCATCGGTATTCCTCCACATCTCTACGCATTTCACTGCTACACGTGGAATTCTACCCCCCTCTGACATACTCTAGCCTTGCAGTCACAAGCGCCATTCCCAAGTTAAGCTCGGGGATTTCACGCCTGTCTTACAAAACCGCCTGCGCACGCTTTACGCCCAGTAATTCCGATTAACGCTCGCACCCTACGTATTACCGCGGCTGCTGGCACGTAGTTAGCCGGTGCTTATTCTTCCGGTACCGTCATCGACCCGGGGTATTCACCCAGGCCATTTCTTTCCGGACAAAAGTGCTTTACAACCCGAAGGCCTTCTTCACACACGCGGCATTGCTGGATCAGGGTTGCCCCCATTGTCCAAAATTCCCCACTGCTGCCTCCCGTAGGAGTCTGGGCCGTGTCTCAGTCCCAGTGTGGCTGATCGTCCTCTCAGACCAGCTACTGATCGTCGCCTTGGTAGGCTCTTACCCCACCAACTAGCTAATCAGACATCGGCCGCTCCTGTAGCGCGAGGCCTTACGGTCCCCCGCTTTCACCCTCAGGTCGTATGCGGTATTAGCTAATCTTTCGACTAGTTATCCCCCACTACAGGGCACGTTCCGATGTATTACTCACCCGTTCGCCACTCGCCACCAGGCCGAAGCCCGTGCTGCCGTTCGACTTGCATGTGTAAGGCATGCCGCCAGCGTTCAATCTGAGCCAGGATCAAACTCTTCAGTTCAATCTCTGTGTGGACCCTCGCGGGCCCTCGCTCTTTCGAGCGGTCGCTCACTCTCAGAAAACTGACTGACCAGATCCGAAGACCCAGTCACGTTTTGCTGTGCGAGCACTGATAACTTTTGAAGCATCACTGTCCGAAGACAGCGGCGTCCGCTACCCAGCGCCCACACTTATCGGTTGTTTGGTTGTTAAAGAACCTGGTCTTTCGACCGCGCCTCCGGCTTTGCCGTTAGCGTCGCTGCGTCAGCAGCAGAGAAAGCGATTATGCAGAGCTTTCTTCGTTTCGTCAACCGCTTCAGCAATCTTTTTCTGCTGCGGTCAGCGCTGCAAACCTCGCTGCGCTGACCTCCCGGTCAACCCCGCAACCCTTGCTGCGTCTGCTTTGCAGCGCCGCGTTGTGTTGCGAGGGGGCGAATATTAAGGGAGGCCAGCGAGGTTGGCAAGCGGTTTCTGAAAACTTCTTCGTGCCGCCATTGCAGGCCCCGTAAAATCAGCGGATGCCGGACATGCCCACCTATCTGCCGTCGCACCTGCCAGCCGACGGCGCACGCTTTCCCGACGCCCAGGCGCTAGCCGCTGCGCTGTCGCGTCCTATTGTCTTTGTCGACCTGGAGACCACCGGCGCCGACGCGCAGCGCGACCGCATCACTGAAATCGGGGTAGTCGAAGTTGGCCCGGACGGCATCATCGAATGGGACACCCTGCTCGACCCCGGGATGTCGATCCCGCCGTTTATCCAGCGCATGACCGGTATCACCGACGAGATGGTGCTGGGACAACCCACCTTCGAATCACTCGCCGAATCGCTGGCCGAGCGCCTGCAAGGGCGGCTGTTCGTCGCGCACAACGCGCGCTTCGACTACGGCTTCCTGAAGAACGCGTTCCGTCGCGCCGGGGTCACCTTCCGCGCCGATGTGCTGTGTACGGTACGGCTGTCCCGCTCGCTGTTCCCGTCCGTGGAGCGCCACGGCCTCGACGCGCTGATCGCCCGCTTCGGCCTGACGCCCAAGGGCCGCCACCGCGCGCTGGCCGATGCCGAGCTGCTATGGCAGTTCTGGCAGAAGATCCACGCCACCTATTCGGTCGAGCTGGTGGAATCCGCGGTGCGCACGCTGGTGCGCCGCGCCAGCCTGCCGGCCGGCCTGGACGAAACCGCGCTTGAGGACGTGCCCGCCACGCCCGGCGTCTACCTCTTCTATGGCGACCAGGACGTGCCGCTCTATGTCGGCAAGAGCGTGCATCTGCGGCAGCGGATCGGCGCCCATTTCTCAGGCGACTATCGATACGGCAAGGACATGCGCCTGGCCCGGCTGGTACGCCGCGTCGAATGGCGCGAAACCGGTGGCGAGACCGGCGCGCTGCTGCTCGAAGCCCAACTGGTCAAAAGCCTGCAGCCCGTGCACAACCAGCTGCTGCGCCGCAATGCCCGGCTCTACGCCTGGGAATTGCCGCAACAACTGCCCGTGCCGCGTCTGCGCTCGGACCGCGACACCGACTTCTGCCGCCATCACGACCTGTTTGGCGTGTTCGGCAGCCGCGGGGCGGCCGAGGCGCGTTTGCGCGCGCTGGCGGAAGAGCATGGCCTGTGCATGGCCACGCTGTCGCTGGAGAAAACCACGCGCCGAGGCAGCCCCTGCTTTGCCCGCCAGGTCCACCGCTGCGCCGGCGCCTGCATCGGCGCCGAACCCCTGGCCGGGCACCGCGCACGGCTGGCCGCCGCGCTGGCCCCGATCGCGCTGATGCGCTGGCCCTTCGATGGCCCGGTCGCCTGGCGCGAGCAGCACGGCGAGCGCACGTGGTGGCATGTGGCCGAGGACTGGTGCTACCTCGGCTGCGCCGGCACGCTGGAGGAAGCGCAAGCGCTGGCCGGGGCGCCCGCGCGTTTCGACCTCGACACGTACCAGATTCTCGCGCCCCGCATGACGCAATGGATGCCGCAGGCGGTGCCGCTGGCCGTGGCGAAGGCCTTCGCACTGACGGCACCCGAAGCGCCTGCCGAAGCGCCGCGCCCGCTGCGCGCCCCGCCCGGACTGGCTGCGCGCAAGGCGCCGTCCGCTGCCGGACAGCAAGCCTTGGGCCTGTTCGCCGACTGAAGACGCCCTGCCCTGGGCTCTGTTCGCCATCGCGCAAAACGCGCTTGCGACGCAGCACTCACCTCCGGTAGTCTCCACAGACCGGCCCTTGCGGCCGGCAGCGCCGACGCGGAGTGATCATGTCTGCCAACCCAGTTCGTCCCGCCGAGAGAGCCCGCGGCGCCGCCCGGCTGTGCGCATGCCTGACCGCCATGTGGGCGCTGGCCGCCACGGGCGCCTGCGCTGGCCTGGAGGCCGGCGCCATGCAGGAAGTCTTCGATTCCTGGAAGAGCGTTTCCATCGACGAAGCCAAACACCAGTGGGGGCCGCCACAAGCGGTGCAGGCCATGCCGTCCGGCACGGCCTACGTCTGGAACGACACCGTCCCCGCCGCGCGGCCGCCGGGCAGCGGCCCGCGCGATGCCGGCATGGAACGCACGCCGGTGCCCGGCCATTGCCAGCGCAAGCTGGTGGCAGGCCCTGACGGCATCGTGATCGGTGGGGAATGGCGCGGCAATGCCTGCTGCATCAGCACCCTGGTCGGCCACTGCGCCGGCCTGAAGTACCGCGGGCGCGACTGACCGCCGAGGGCATCGCGCTCCGATCGTCCTGCGCGCCCAGCTGCTCACGGCGCCGGCCAGGCCCCCGTATCCTCCAGCACCGGCGAATACTCCCGCAACTGCCAGCGCAGCGGCAGCACGCCCGGGCGCCGCACCACGCGCTCGACATGCAGCCGCACCAGCCGCTCGGCGCCGGCGAATGACGTCAGTTCGGCGCCGTCCCAGACCACTTCGGCACGCCCGCCGACATGCAGCAGCGAGCCGTCGGCAAAATCCGGCACGACCAGCCCGGCACGCGGATTGGCAAGCAGGTTGCCGATCGTATTGAAGTAGTTGTTGCCGTTGAAGTCCGGAAACGTCAGCGTGCCGTCGTCGTCGACGCGGATAAAGCCCGGCTTGCCGCCGCGGTGCGAGACATCCACGCCGCCGGTGTGCGCGCCCTCGGCTTCCGACGTCGTATGGCTGGTCGCGATAAACAGGGTATCGGCACCGCGCAGCCAGGCCGCGGCCTGGTCGTCCAGCGCGTCGCCTTGCCAGGCCGCCGCAGCCGTGGCCGGCTCGGCAAAGCTCAGATCGCGCAGCTGGATATAGCGCGGGCAGTTGCCGAAGCTCTGCTCGACCTCCACCGTCAGCCCCGCCTCATCGCGCTCGACCACGATGCCGTTCATGCGGTTGCGCCGCCGCGTATGCAGCTCGATGCCGAGCAGGCCGATGCGCGCGCCCCGCGCCAGCGCGGACTGTGCCGGATCGCCCGGCATCGGCAGCGCGTCGATGCGCAAATGCCTGGCGTCAGGCGTGTGCGCAAACCCCGGCTTGCCGGCCAGCACCGTCGCCCACGGCAGCCCGTCGGCGCCGACCGCGCCGACCAGCAGAAAGGGCAACTGGGCAAAGAACGTCCTGTGCTGCTCCGGCATCTCGCCCCGGATCACGCGGTTCGCGACCGCCGCTAGGCGCTCGCGCTTGCCCGCGCGTTCCTGTGCAGCCAGTTCGCCGGTGTGAAAAGGCAGGCCGGCATGCGGCCAGATCGGCAGGTCCATGATGCGCTCCTGGTTCGGTGCTGCTTCAGCGGCAACTACGACTGGCTGGCCTCACGCAGCCAGCCCGACCTTTGACGCCACCATCGGCACAAAGCCGGGCAAGGCCTCGATGCGGCGCAGCCATGCATGCAGCGCGGGGTACGGCGCCAGCGGCACGTTGCCCTCTTCGGCGCGGGCGATGTAGCTGTAGGCGGCGACGTCGGCGATGGTGGCGTGGTCGGCAGCCAGGAACGGCTGTGCCGCCAGCACGGATTCCATCACCGCGAACAGCCGTTGTGCCCGCGCGATGGCGTCATCCATCGCCACCGGCCGGCCGAACAGCACGCCCAGGCGCGCCGTCGCCGGCCCGAAGGCGATCTCGCCGGCCGCCACCGACAGCCAGCGCTGCACGCGCGCCGCGCCCGCCGCGTCGCGCGGCAGCCAGCGGCCGTCGTCATAGCGCGTGGCCAGGTAGACCAGGATCGCATTGGAATCGCCCACCACCACGCCATCATCGTCCAGCACCGGCACCTGGCCGAACGGGTTGAGCCGCAGGAACGGCTCGCCGCGCTGCTCGCCGCCGCGCAGGTCGACGTCCACCAGCCGGTGCGGCAGCCCCAGCAGCGACAGGAACAGCTGCGCGCGATGGGCGTGGCCGGACAGCGGCGAGCGGTACAGCACCAGCGGGGTGGCCGGCGCGGCGGGGCGGTTGGTGGCTTGCATGGCATCTCCTCGACAGTCTGGGTTCGACGGTTGGCATATGGGGATTCTGGGCGCCGGCCACCCTGCAATAAAGGGGGCGTTTGATATTTGACTACTCCACAAATCGGAGTAATGTGGCGCCATGGACAAGCTACGCGCGATGCAGACCTTTGTGCGGATCGTCGACGAGGGCAGCCTCACCGCCGCCGCCGCGACGCTGCATACTTCGCTGCCAGCCGTGGTGCGCACGCTGGCCGCGCTGGAGTCGGACTTGCAGGTGCGCCTGCTCAACCGCACCACGCGGCGCCTGTCGCTGACCGGCGAGGGGCGCAGCTACCTGGACAGCTGCCGGCGCATCTTGGCCACCATCGACGAGGTCGAGGCCGGCCTGAGCGCCAGCCATGTGGAACCCAGCGGCCAGCTCACGCTGACCGCGCCGGTGCTGTTCGGGCAGATGTATGTGGCGCCGGCCGTCACGCGCTTCGTGCAGCGCTATCCGCGCGTGCGCTGCCGCATGGAATTCACCGACCGCGTGGTGAACCTGCTCGAAGAAGACCTGGACGTGGGCGTGCGCATCGGGCCGCTGGCGGATTCCACGCTGGTGGCGCAGAGCGTCGGCCGCATCCGGCGCGTGGTCGTCGCCACGCCCGCCTACCTGCGCAAGCACGGCGTGCCGCGCCGCCCGGAGGAACTGGCCGACGCCAATTGCGTGCGCTTTATCGGCAATGCCGCGCACTGGTGGACTTTCCAGGAGGACGGCCGCCCGTTTCACGTGCAGGTGTCGGGCAACCTCGAATTCAACCAGACCGCGCCCGCCGTGGCGGCGTGTGCCGAAGGCGCGGGCTTCGGCAACTTCCTGTCATACCAGGTGGCCGAGCTGGTGCAGGCGCGCAAGCTGCGCATCGTGCTGGAAGCCTTCGAGCAGCCGGCGTGGCCGCTGTCGCTGATCTATCCGCATGCGCGGCTGCTGCCCGCGCGCACGCGGGCCTTTATCGAATGGATGCGGGATGATCTGGGCCCGCGCTTCGGCTGACTTTGCATCCTGCCGCCGTTCGCCACCTCGACCAGCACGCCGCCCTCATCCGCACTGACCATGCCCCTGACCAGCGCCCCGACTCCAACCAGCTTTGGCGCCCGCGTGCGGCGCCTGATCCATCGCCCCTCCGGCAATGCGCTGCGCGCCGCGGTGCTGGGCGTCAATGACGGACTGGTGTCCAGCTTCTGCCTGGTGATGGGGCTCGAGGGCGCCGCCGCCACGCGCGAGGCGGTCATCCTCGCCGGACTGGCCGGCCTCACGGCGGGGGCGTGCTCGATGGCGCTGGGCGAATGGCTGTCGGTCACCAACAGCCGCGAGATGAACAACAAGCGGCTGCGCGATATGGCGCACGAGATTGCGCACGATGCGTGCAAGGCGCGGCAGCGGCTGGTGGCGGTGATCACGGCCAAGGGCGTACTGCCGGCCGATGCCGTGCGCGCCGCCGACGAGATCATGCGCGACCCGCAGGCGGCGCTCGACACCTTTGCGCGCGACGTGCTGGGTATCAACCCACAGGAACGCGGCGGCAATCCCGTGCAGGCGGCGGTGATTTCGTTCGTGCTGTACAGCAGCGGCGCGCTGGTGCCATTGCTGCCCTTCCTGGTGACGGGCGGGCCGTCAGCGCAGCTCGGAAGCATCGTTGCCTGCCTGGCCGGGCTCGGCCTGGTGGGCTGGGGCACTTCCTCCTTCAACGGCCGCCCGGGTTGGTTCTCGGCCGCGCGCCAGATCCTGATCGGCGGCATGGCGGCGGCCTTTACCTACGGGCTCGGCACGGTGTTCGGCGCGCTCTGAGACGGCTTCCCCGCGATGGCGCCGAAGCGGCGCCGAAGGCCCGCCCTGCCCCGGCGCCACTGTGCAGCCCCCACGCCTGGCCGGGCCACCACCCGACAAAAGCCTTGACGCGTCGCGGCGGGCACCGGTATTTTTCAAAATCGAATCCGAATTCGAATACGAAAAAACCCTATGTCAACAACCCCCACCGGCCTCGCGGCCTCCGCCTCCTTCCCCCGTATCGATACGCCTTCGATCCTGCAGCCGCCGCGCCAGCGCCGTGCGCGCGAGACCGAGCAGGCCTTGCTGGGCGCCGGCCGTGAACTACTTGCGACGCGCGACTTTGCCGCGGTGTCTGTGGCCCAGATCGCCGCGGCCTGCCAGGTCTCGGTGGGCGCCTTCTACGGGCGCTTCCGCGACAAGATGGCCTATTTCGAGGCGCTGCGCACGCTGGTGATGGAAGAAACCTCGGCCTCGATCGACCGCTACCTCGCGCAGGAGCGCTGGGACGACGTGCCGACCGGCGTACTGCTCGACAAGACCGCGCGCTTTATGGTGCTGGGCACACTGGCCAATCGCGGCGTGATCCGTGCTTCGCTCCGTCATGCATCGACCCGGCCCGAGGAATGGCTGCCCCATCGCCAGAACGGCGAGGCGATCGTCGAGCGCATGGTGCAGCTGCTGGTGCCGCGGCTGTCGCTGCCCGCCGATACCGCCGAGTTGCGTGTGCGTTTTGCCATGCAGGCCGTCTTCAGCGTGCTGGTCAATGCGGTGCTCAATGACTCCGGCCCGCTGCATCTCGACGACGAACGGCTGGTGCCGGAGCTCAGCCGGATGATGGCCGGTTACCTGGGTGTGTCGTCCGAGCCGCAAGCCTGAGCGCAATACGCACTGCGTGCTGGGTCACCGGCACTGCAGCACCCTGCGGTAATGCAGCCCGGCCATGGCTGCTATGAATTGCGTACCGCTTGCTTGGCTGGCGCGATGCGCATCCCTAGAATGCCTTCACACCGGGCCCGCGCCCTGCCAGGCCGCCCTGGCCCCCGGGCGCGGCCTGGCCTTGCTATACGCACCTACGCGCACCTACGCGCACCAACGTTTATCGAGACCGCTCATGGCCACGCTTTTCCTCGTCCGGCACGGACAAGCCTCGTTTGGCGCCGCCAACTACGATTGCCTGTCGCCAACCGGCCGCCAGCAGGCACGCTGGCTCGGCGAGTACTTCAGCGAGCGCGGCGTGCGCTTCCGCCACGTGGTGGCCGGCTCACTGGTGCGCCAGCAGGACACCGCCAGCGAGATCCTCGCCGCCATGGGACAGCCTCAGGCTGAGATCGCCACGCATCCGGGCCTGAACGAATACGACGGCGAGGCGCTGTACCGCTGCCACACTGGCGGCGCCGACCACCGCGCTCACCAGAACAGCGACTACAACGACTACTGGCGCACCTTCCGCGCGGCCTACCACGCGTGGACCCAGGACGGCCTCGCCGACATGCCCGAGACCTGGGGAGACTTCGGCTCGCGCATTGCCGGTGCACTGGCGCACGCCTGCGAAGGCACGACGCGCGAGGACGCCATCCTGGTGGTGAGTTCCGGCGGCGCGATCGGCCGCGCCACGGCGGACCTGCTCGGCGCGCCTTCGCAGGCCGCGATCGAGATGAACCTGCAGTTCCGCAATACCGCCTTCTGCGAGATCATCGTGGGCCGCGGCGTACAGCGGCTGCTGAGCTTCAACAACGTGCCGCACCTGGATCGGGCCGAGCGCCGCAGTGCGCTGACGTTCGCCTGAAGGGCGTCGTGGTTGGGGGGCGTGGGATTGTTCCGCCCTTTTCACGCCAACCGTCGCCGAAAAGTCCTCGGCTTGGATTTTGCGGTTCCGTGCGGGAGGGCTTATGCAATGCTCGCGGACTCGCTCTGCGACGCAATCAGGCGCGGCTTCGGATCACACTTGCACAGGCACCAGTCATAGCTCAACGCCTGTTCGCGGCCATCAGGTCCTCGACTGGTCAGCCGCTCACCCACGCAGACTATCTTGCCCGTTGTCTTGCATTTCGGGCACCAGACGGGGTCGCCCTCATACGCCAACGCCCGACCGTTAAGCATTTCGGTCCGGGACGTCGCAATGACAGTACCGTTTGTCGTAGTGGTGTCGCCGTTGAGAATGTCATGACGCTGGTTCATCATTCCTTGAAATCATGTCGTACTGCTGTTGGGTTGCCCGCCACCATCAAATTGAAAAGGCATGGGCACGAAATGCCATTGCCCGAACTCCGGGTCGAACATGGCGATTTGATTGCAGTCGGCAATATCACCTTGCGTAAAGGCGATAGTTTCAGCGGCACGCCCAAACGCCGTGGTCAGGCGGCTAGAGTCCCACATCAAAATTTCTCTGTTGGTTTCCTGCCAGGCAAACAGGCCTGCTGCTACTTGGCAAACTCCGCCAGCGTTACCGCATCCACTTCGAACCCTTGCGCCTCGCGCGCCCAGTGGTGCATCTCACGGGCATATCTGCCGACTGCACCGCGTGGAGTTTGCAGCAGGCATCCGTCACGTGCCGGCCAGCCAAGGTGGATGTCGGCGATGAAGCCGGCGCCATCCGCGTCTCGAAATAAGTTCCCGTTGAGAATTGATGCTGGCGCAACTTGGCAGGGCTGCCCGAGTGCCGTCCTTAGGCCAGTCCTTAGGCCCGCTTCGATCACGGCATCGAACGGCGACAGGAAGCACGTGATTGCGTGGCCCTGCTCGGTACTGGATGAGATAGCACTGGAGTCTCCGTCGCTGTCTTCGAAAACGAAAACGTAGGCCGGGAGGGCATTGAAGAATGGCTGCCGACCGCCTGATTCCGGTATGGTCTTCGCGTGCATCTTAAGCGAGAATACCGCTGGCCGGATTCCAGCCCGGCCGTCTCGCGGTAGGGTACGTGCAGTTCCGGCTGGTAAATGTAGTGGTCGATGTCGTCGCCGAACACAACCATCTCGCCAAACTTGCCGGGGGTGAAATAGAAATAGAGTCCTTCCTGTTCGCATAGCAGTCGGATGTATGCCAAATCAGACAGCTCGTACTGCATGCGGAATCTGTGCTGCGCATATTTGCGGCGCAGTTTGAAGGCGAACTGGTGGCCCTTCGGGCCGTGGCGGCGCAGGATCGCCTCGATGATCTGCGGGGCGGTCTGCTGCTGATAAATTCGGCTGGCGCGCGTGAGCTTCAATCGCGCGACGAGCGGCTCGACTACGATCTCGTAGCCGCTGAAATCCCGGGTCTGCCGGGTCTTGGAGAAGCGCGTGATGCAGCCCACGAACTTGCGCGGCTCGCTGCCATCGCCGGCGTCAATCAGGAAGGTTGCGTCCTTGTTGAGGTAGTCGGCGCGATCCAGTTCCAGCGGGTGGGTAAGCTGGATGGTCACGGTATAAGTCTCGCCTATCCGCTCCACGGCCTCGAACGACACCACCGACAGCGCGGCAGCGCTTGCGGTGCCGGGCACTTCCAGGAAGTAAGCCTGCCGCCCGGTCAGTCCCTTGAGCAGCGCGTCTCCCTACGTCCTCAGTTCTTCAACCAAATCCGCCATTGCGTGCGCTCCGTTGTCAGCGTTATCGAACTTGCTGCAGGTACCACGCATCGTGCGACGCATGGTCCCGCGCGCCGCAAGTTAGCCGCATTCCTTAACGCCGGAAACTGTTGGACGGCGCTGATGCGCCTTATCAACTTGCATCAACGTCTACGCACAAATCGGAGAAGTCCTATATCGGCTATATCTCTCCCGTGTTAGTCATCGCCGGGGCGAGGGGCGAGTACCCTCCTTTCCCCTGGGCAGCAGCAAGAAATTGATGGCGCCATCGGCCGCGGCGTGCAGCGGCTGATGAGCTTCAACAGCGTGCCGCACCTGGAACGGTCCGATCGCCGCAGCGCACTGACTTTCGCCTGAAGGGCATCGCGCGCGAGCTTCGCGCCTGACGGCAAATCGGGATAGGGGCGGGCCTCGCGGCCCGGCCCCTCCCACACCACCGTGCGTACGGGTCCGTACACGGCGGTTCGGTCTAGTTAATCGGTTTGCGTACTAATGATGGAAGTCCCAGTTCGTCGAAGTACCGATTAGGCAGGGCCATGTTGAGGGCGGGACTGCAGCTTAGTCGCCATGGCCCGTGTGAACTCCCCACAGTTTGGGCGCTCAGGTCGGGGCCAATGCCGCGGGCCCGCAGTTCTCGAAACCTGGCCGGGCTGACCTTCCACTGCTTCCAGAGGAAACAGCGCAGGCGCCGGCGCAGCCAGCCGTAGCAGTTGCCCCCGTAACTCAGCCCAGTGCGACTTCAGGTATGCCGGTAACTCTTTGACGGTCATTCCGTCTACCCCCGGTGCCCCCTTGTTCGCTCTTACCCTCCTCAAGGCCTGCCTCAGGTTCTCCGGTTCACAGATTTCCTCCATCAGTCGGTCGCTTACCGACGGGCTTTCAGTCTCGGGGTTCGCCGCCATGGATTCAGCCCCTCGAGGGCCGGGCGCCGGGGCTTCACCCCTCCTCCCTTCTATGAGCAGTGGTTTGTCAAGTCCCTTTGGGAGGTTGGGGCTAGTCGACCGACGATCAAACTTCCTACGTGCGGCATAGTCTGAAGCCGTTTGTGCGCGCGTCAGACGTGACGTCTGACCACCTTCTATCCGCCGGCGCTTGGCCGGCCTCGTCCTGCATGCGCATTACGCCGGAATCATCAACCAGGAGACATGCCCCATCTTGGTAAATCGGTTGCATCAGCAACCCGGGAGGAGAACGGGCATGTTCACCTCAGACCGTTTGTGCTTGCGTAGTTGCCCTGACCGACCGTTACCTCCTTCCTGCAAAACTTTTTTTGGGAGCCTACGCTGACTTCAGTCGTGCGCCTTCGGGAATCTCACCGTCTTTCAGATAGCGCCACAGCGCAATGGCGAGTCGCCGTGCGACTGCAACGATCGCGATGCGCCGGGCCCGCCGGTTTGGTCCCGTGCTCTGGGTGCGCGCGTTGAACCAGCGCGTGAGTGCACTGTCGGGTTGGTGGCGCAGCCAGCACCATGCCATCTCGACCAGTAACGCGCGCACTCGTCGGTTGCCCTGTTTGCTGATGCCCTGGTCGACCTGGCTCTCGCCGCTGTCGTAGGGCTGGGGCACCAGACCGGTACAGGCACCAACTTGGCGCCGGTTGCTGAAGTCCCTCCAGAACAGTTCGAGCGCGAGGCGCGACGCGCCCACTTCGCCAATCCCTTTCAGGCGGGCCAGGTCATCGCGTCGCTTGCGCGCGGGTGCGGGCAGGCTTGCCTGCCGCGTCTTCTCCAGCGCCGTGAGTTGCTGTTGTGCCAGCGCCAGCCGTTCGCACTCGCGCAGCAGCCGCTCACGCATTTCGGGCGGCAACGGCGCGCCGTCGTGACACTTCACCTCGTCACGGGCGAGCCGGCCGGCGAAGTGCTTGTGATCCACCTCATCCCAGCAGCCGAACGTGGCCAGCAGTTTGCGCATGCGGTCGCGGTGCTGTAGCACTTCCTTCTGCAGTTGCCCGCGATCGCGCATCAGGTGCCGCGACGCTTCGTCCTGCGGCGATGGCGCGTGAACCACGTGCATGCGGTCGCGCTCGCCGCGTAGCCATGCGCGCAGGTTGATCACCAGCTTGATGACATCGAGCCGGTCGGTCTTCGCGCGCCGCTTGTGGCGTTCAACCGGAATGCTGGCCGGATCGATGACGTAGCACTTGATGCCGTGCGCCTGAAGCGCGCGACAGATCCAGAACCCGTCCTGGCCGGCCTCGTAGCTTACGACGACGCGCAGCCCGGCTGGTAGGGACCACTTCTTTTTGTGCTGTTCGATCAGGTCCAGCACCTCCTGCAGACGCGCTGAGGCTTGCGGCTGCGCGACCGTATGCACCGCAGGCTGCTCGCGGTGACCGTCGTGTAACGCGACCTTCCACTTCGCGGCCGCCAGTTCGAGCGATACCGCCAACACCCGCTCCTCGATATCTGTACGCATGATGTCTCCCCTGTGAGCCAAGCGCGACACGCTGATTTTAAGCATCGGTTTGTCCTGTCTCATAGGATCTTGCTCAAGGCCGCGGTGCGTTTTCTGCTGCCCTTCCATGTCGAGTTCTCCGGCCTACTTGCCTCTCTATTCCGTTCGGGCCTTCCGGCATTGCTGCCGTACTATGCCGTTTGCTGACTCCTGCCCGGCGATCAGTGCACCTTGCGGGTCACTCAGTCCCGATTTCAGGACACCGGAGCAGGCCTCCCGAGGTAAGTCCAACCGCCTTCACCACACACCTGCCAGATTTACCACCCCGGCTCTTGATGGCTATGGACTTCGCGATCATGTGCTCGCTCGTCCAGCCGGGTAGGCCTCATATCTGGTTTCTGTTCGTCAGGTCGTGGCTTTGCTCCACGCTTCCTTCAGACCCCGCCTCGCGACGACGCCCTTGCGCTTCACTAATCCTTCACCACCATCAGGTTGGATAGGGGACTTGCACCCCCGAGCTGTTGGACATGCTCGGCACACACAAAAAAGGCCGCAGTGTCGCGGCCTCGTTGATCCGGCTGCTGGCGCGGGCACTTTGACATGCCCGCGCCGCCGGTCCTTCTCCCTTTACCTTTTACAGTTCCCTGGGCTGTGCCTTACAGCCGTTCCACGATGGTGACGTTGGCCAGCCCGCCGCCTTCGCACGTCGTCTGCAGGCCATAGCGCTTGCCATGCGTATGCAGCGCATGCACCAGCGTGGTCATCAGCTTGGCGCCCGAGCCGCCCAGCGGATGGCCCAGCGCAATCGCGCCGCCATGCACGTTCAGGCGCGACGGATCGGCGCCGGTCGCCTTCAGCCAGGCCAACGGCACCGGGGCGAACGCTTCGTTGACTTCGAACAGGTCGATATCGCCGATCTTCAGGCCCGCCTTCTTCAGCGCAATCTCGGTGGCCGGCAGCGGCGCTTCCAGCATGACCACCGGGTCATGGCCGATCACGGTCATATGGTGCACGCGTGCCAGCGGCTTGACGCCGAGCTTCTTCAGGCCAGCCTCGTTGACCACCATCAGGCCAGCGGCGCCGTCGCAGATCTGGCTGGCCGAGGCGGCCGTCACGCGGCCGCCTTCGGCAATCAGCTTGACGCTGCCGATGCTCTCCAGCGTGGCGTCGTAGCGGATGCCCTCGTCGGACGTATGCATTTCACCGTTGCCGCCCTCGGCCGTGCGCACTTCCACCGGCACGATCTCGGCATTGAAGCGGCCCGCCTTGGTCGCGGCGGCTGCGCGCTGGTGGCTCAGCAGCGCATAGGCATCGAGCTGCTCGCGCGACAGGTCGTACTTGCGTGCAATCATCTCGGCGCCGGTGAACTGGCTGAACTGCACGCCCGGATAGCGCGCCTCGACACCGGGGCTCTTGGGCACGCCAAAGCCGTTCTTGGCCGGCAGCTGCGACGAAAGGCCCATCGGCACGCGCGTCATGCTCTCGACGCCGGCGGAGATCACGATATCCATCGCACCCGACATCACCGCTTGCGCGGCAAAGTGCAGCGCCTGCTGCGACGATCCGCACTGGCGGTCCACCGACGTGCCGGGCACGCTCTCCGGCAGGCGCGAGGCCAGGATCGCATTGCGCGCCACGTTGCCGGCCTGTTCGCCGACCTGGCTCACGCAACCCATGATGACGTCTTCAACCAGTGCCGGATCGGCGCCGGTGCGCTCGACCAGCGCGTCCAGCACCTGCGCGGCCAGGTCGGCCGGATGCCAGCCCGACAGCTTGCCGCCCTTGCGCCCGCCGGCGGTGCGAACCGCTGCGACGATATATGCCTCTGCCATGTGATCTCCTTTGTCTGCGTCGATCGGTATTGTTGCCGTGGGGAAGCCGTCAAGCGTCGTCGGAAGCGACGATGCTGACCAGCAGGCTCAACTGCGCGGCGCCAGCACCGCAAAGATCGCCGTGGCGCGCAGCACGCAACGCTCGCCGCTGACCACCCGGCAGGTGCCATAACGCAGCCGCGAGCCCAGCTTGTCGAACTCCACGCGCGCCTCGACCCAGTCGCCCAGGCGCGCGGAATCGAGGTAGTCCAGGCTCAGGTTGACCGTGACCGCGCTCTTGGAGCGGCCGGTCTCCAGCGACATCATCATGCCGATGGCGGTATCGGCCAGCGTCGCCAGCATGCCGCCGTGCGGGATGCCGAGGTTGTTCAGGTGGCTCTCGTCGATCCGCACCGCCAGCGTGCGGCGCTCCGCATGCAGGTAGAGCTGGCCGAAATTGGCCATGTAGCCGCTCATCCGGCGCAGGGGCACGAAGCCCTCCGGCAGGTCCCCTGCACCGGCGCCCCCGGCCGGCTCGGCCAGGGTCGCGGTCATGGACGCCTCGATTCCTGCTTCGGCCATGGCGTCAGGCAAAGTAGCGCGAGGCCACGCCGAGGTATTCCCGGCAATCGGCAACCATACGCGTGATCAGTTCTTCGCAGCTGGGCACGTCGTCGATCAGGCCCACGCACTGGCCGGCGCTGATGATGCCGCCATCGGTCTCGCCCGCCTTGAGCGCGGCCTTGCCGCGCACGCCGGCGACCAGGTGCTTGACGTCCTCGAACTGCGCGCCGCCCGGGCGGCGTTCGATGCTCACCACCTCATCCGACACCGCGTTCTTCAGCACGCGCGCGGTGTTGTGCAGCGTGCGGAAGATCAGGTTGGTGTCGCGCTCGCTGGCCTGCACCAGTGCCTGCTTGACGTTGTCGTGGATCGGCGCTTCGCGCGTGGCGCAGAAGCGCGTGCCCATGTTGACGCCCTCGGCGCCCAGCACCAGCGCCGCCGCCATGCCGCGGCCGTCGGCGATGCCGCCCGAGGCGATCACCGGCACCGACAGCTTGCGCGCGGCCTGCGGGATCAGCACCATGCCGGGCACGTCGTCCTCGCCCGGATGGCCGGCGCACTCGAAGCCGTCGATCGACACCGCGTCCACGCCCAGGCGCTCGGCGGACAGCGCATGGCGGACCGCCACGCACTTGTGGATCACCTTGATGCCGGCGGCCTTGGCGCGCGCGATATGTTCCTTGGGATTGTTGCCGGCGGTTTCCAGCACCGTGATGCCGCTCTCGATAATGACGTCGAGGTAGCGCGCGTACGGCGGCGGGTTGATCGACGGCAGCAGGGTGAGGTTCACGCCGAACGGCTTGTCGGTCATTTCGCGGCAGCGGCGGATCTCGTCGGCCAGTGCCTCCGGCGTGGGTTGCGTCAGCGCGGTGAGGATGCCCAGCCCGCCGGCGTTGGAAACGGCGGAGGCCATTTCGGCGTAGCCAACCCATTGCATGCCGCCCTGGATGATCGGGTAGCGGATGCCAAGCAGTTCGGTGATTCGTGTCTTCATGGATATCCTTTTACTGTCTGCTCCGGCCGGTGCGAGCGAGGCGTGGCCTGCCGGCGATCCGGGCCAGTCTAAGGCCAGGCGCCGCTCCCCAGCCTCGTCGGAAGCGACGATTGCGGGCGGCGCATTCTGCACTAGTGTTGGCTGTCCCCCTGCCGGCACAAGGCCCAGCCGCCGCCGGCCACCGCATCCTTGCCCCTTCCCTCAGCAGGAGCCGCCATGACGCAAGCCACGCCTTCATTCGAAACCCTGCGCTACGCCGTCGAAGACGGTGTCGCCACCATCACGCTGCACCGCCCCGACCAGCTCAACGCCTTCACCGCGCAGATGATGCAGGACCTGCTCGCGGCGTTCGATGCCACGGATGCCGACGACAACGTGCGCGCGGTGATCGTCACCGGTTCGGGCCGTGCCTTCTGCGCCGGCGCCGACCTCTCGGCCGGCGGCTCGACCTTTGACTACGAGAAGCGCTACGGCGCCAGCCCCGACACCGCCCATCGCGACGGCGGCGGGCGCATGTCGTTGCGCATTTTCCGCAGCCTCAAGCCGGTGATCGCCGCGGTCAATGGCGCCGCGGTCGGCGTGGGGGTGACCATGCAGCTGCCGATGGATATCCGGCTGGCCTCGACCGACGCCAAGTTCGGCTTTGTCTTTGCCCGCCGCGGCATCACGCCGGAAGCGGCGTCGTCGTGGTTCCTGTCGCGCGTGGTCGGCGTATCGACCGCGCTGGAATGGTGCTACACCGGCCGCGTCTTCTCCGCGCAGGAAGCGCTCGAGCGCGGCCTGGTGCGCTCGCTGCACGCGCCCGAAGACCTGCTGCCCGCGGCACGGGCGCTCGCCCGCGAAATCGCGGACAACGCCGCGCCGGTGTCGGTGGCAATTTCGCGCCAGCTGATCTGGCGCATGGCCGGTGCCAGCCACCCGATGGAAGCGCACAAGCTCGACAGCCGCGCGATCCAGTCGCGGGGGCGCTCGGCCGACGTGAAGGAAGGCGTCAGCGCCTTCCTCGAAAAACGTCCCGCCGCTTTCCCCGATACGGTGTCGCAAGACCTGCCAGACTTCTTCGACTGGCGCGGCGAACCGCCCTTCGCCTGAGGCACACCTGTCCGCTACCAATTCTTCCGGAGTTCGCATGAAAGTCAGCCAAGCCGTCGCCAGCCGCAAGTCAGTCCGCGGCTTCCTGCCCAAACCGGTGCCGCCCGACACCATCCGGCGCGTGCTCGACGCCGCCGCGCGCGCGCCCTCGGGCGGCAACCTGCAACCCTGGCATATCCACGTCATCGGCGGTGAGGCGCTGCAGGGGCTGCGCGGCATCATGCGCGAGCGCATCGCGCAGGCGCCGGCCGGCGAAGAACGCGAGTACGACGTCTACCCGCGCGAACTGGTCTCGCCCTACCGCGACCGACGCTTCCAGGTGGGCGAGGCGCTGTACCACTACCTCGGCATCCCGCGCGAGGACAAGGCACGGCGGCTGGCGCAGTTCGCCAACAACTTCACCTTCTTCGGCGCGCCGCTGGCGCTGTTCTGCACCGTGGACCGCCGCATGGGCCCGCCGCAATGGTCGGACCTGGGCATGTACCTGCAGACGGTGATGCTGCTGCTGCGCGAGGAAGGGCTCGATAGCTGCGCGCAGGAATGCTGGGCGATGTACCCGCAGACCATCGGCGAGTTCCTGTCGCTGCCGGCGGAACGGATGCTGTTCACCGGCATGGCGATCGGCTATGAAGATCCCGAGGCGCCGGCCAACCAGTTGCGCGCGGCGCGCGCGCAACTGGAGGAATTCACCGAGTTTATTGGCATCTGAGCGGCATCTGAGCGGCATCTGAGCGGCATCTGAGCGGTATCTGAGGGGTATCTGAGGGGTATCTGAGCGGCATCTGAGCCGCGAGCTCAGAGCAAGCCCAGCTGCCGCGCGATGGCCACCGCCTGCGTGCGGTTGCTGGCGTGCAGCTTGGCGCTGATATTGCGCAGGTGCGTACGCACCGTGGTCTCTGACACGAACAGCCGCTCAGCCATCGCCACGTTGGAGAAGCCTTCGGCCAGAAGCTGCAGCACCTTCAGCTCCTTGGGCGTCAGCGGCTCCACCAGCGCTGCCGGCGCGGGCCGGGCCGGCGTGCCGGCCTGCCCGTCGGCGCAGCGCTGGCCGCAGGCCTGCAGCAGCTTTGCCACGTAGGCCGCGGGCAGGCTGGCTGACTGGCGCGCACACGCATCGGCAACCAGCCGGCACACGTCCTCGCCCTCGTCGGCAAAGATCCGGACAAAGCCCTCGGCGGCACCGAAGCGCAGCGCCTCGCCCATCACCACCAGCGCATGCGCGCCGTCGCCGATGCGCTGGCACGCCTGCGCCAGCAGGATGCGCAGCTTGAGTGCGCGGCGCATCAGCTGATTGCCGGTGGCGGCGGCCAGTTCACGCTCGATCGCCTCGCGCACCTGCGCACCGGGGTGCGCATACACGCCCAGCCGCAACCGCCCGACGGCGATGTCCTCGACATCCTGGGCAAAGGAACTGACCCCCGGGCGGGTGCGCCACAGCGCCGGATCCGCGGCCCGTTCGATCGCTTCCTGCGCGGCGTGGACATTGCCCTGGCGCAGCGCCAGCCGCGCGCGCTCCAGCATCGCCGCCATCACCAGCCGGGTCAGGCCGCGGTGATGCCCCAGTGCCTCCAGTTGCGCCAGCCATTCATGGGCCTGGTCGGTTTCGCCGCGTTCGAAGGCGATGCGGGCCAGCACCGCGTGGCCGGTGATGATCTGGTCCGGCAGGCCGAGGTCGCGCGACAGCGGCAGGTAGACGTTGAGCAGCCGACTGGCGCGCTCGGTGTCGCCGCTCTCGTACAGGCCTTCGGCCAGCAGGATGCCTGCCATGGCGTTGCCGTTGGTCGGGCCAAAGCGGTTCGGCAGCATCGTGCGCGCGGCGATGCGAAAGCGCGCCAGCGCCTGCTGCAAGCGGCCCTGGCGCAGGTCGATCAGCCCTTCGACCGACTCCGAGAAAATCTTGTTGAAGTTGCTGTCCGAGCCGCGCACCGCCTGGCGCGCGACCTGCAGCAGCCGCCGCGCCTCGGGATAGTCGCCGCTGACCGCGGCCAGGCGCGCCATCGAGGTGGCCAGGATCGCATCGGGGAACGCGTAACCCATCGGCAATGGCGGCAGCTCATTGCGAGCAAAGGCGCGCGCGTCGTCGAAGCGGTCCATCATGTTCAGCAGCATGTGCCGCAGCGCGCGGATATGCGCGAGCAGGTCGCCGGCCGCGCCCTCGGTCGGGATCGCCTGCAGCAGCGCGATGGCATCGGCCGGTCCGCGCGTGAACGACACCGCCCACACATGGGCGATCTGCAGCTTGGGCCAGCGCGCCAGTTCTTCCGCCGGCACCGCTTCCAGCCAGCGCGTCAGCAGCCGCATGCGGCCCTGCGCCAACAGCTCGTCGGCGGCCCCGTCAAGCAGCTGCAGCGCGTGCGCCAGCGCACCGGCCGCGAGCGCATGCTCGATGGCGGGCACCGGGCGGCCCTGCGACTCGTACCAGCGCGACGCGGCAAGATGCAACTGCGGTACCACGTCGGGCATGGCCTGCGCGAGCTGGCCGCGCAGGAAACCGGAAAACAGGCTGTGATAGCGGTACCACTGCTCCGGCGCCGCGCCGCTGCCGCGTTCGCCATAGCGCTCGCTCTCCAGCGGCAGCAGGAACAGGTTGGCGCGCTCCAGCCACGCAAGGATCTCGTCGCTGCTGCCGGCGCCACCCGCAGGCTGGCACACGACATCGCACAGCGGCCCGCACAGCTGGTCCAGGATCGAGGTGCGCAGCAGGAAGTCGCGCACCGCGTCGGGCAGGTGCAGGAAGACGTCTTCGACCAAGTAATCGGCAATGGCCGCGTTCGAGCCGGAAAAGCCGGCGATAAAGCCCTCCGGCTGGCTGCGCCGCTCCAGCGCCACCGACGCCAGCCACAAGGCCGTGGCCCAGCCTTCGGTGCGGCGATGCAGGGCGCTGATCGCGGCGGGCTCCAGCTTGAGCCCGCGCGCCTGGCGCAGGAAGGATTCGGTTTCGCTGGCGCTGAAGCGTAGTTGCGCTGGCTCGATCTCAAGCAGCTCGCCGCGCGCGCGCAGCCGCCCTAGCCCGGATTCAGGCACCCAGCGCGTGCCGATCACCACGCGGCAGCCCGGCGGCAGGCTTTCCACCAGCTGCCAGACCAGGCCGGTCACGGCGGCATTCTGGATCGCTTCGAAATCGTCGAGGAACAGCGTGAAGGCGCCACTGTAGCTGGCGAGGCGGTCGATCAGCGCCAGCGCCTGTTCGCCCGCATCCTGCGCCAGCGCGGGGCGCGCGGACCGGCCCGCCACGCTGCCGCCCAGCGCCTGCGCAATGGCGGCTTCGACCGAGCCGAGAAAGCGCGTGGCGTCGTTGTCCGAACGGTCCAGCGTAAGCCAGGCGGTACGCCCGCCCGCGGCCTCCAGCCGCGCGCGGCACTGGAGCATGGCCGTGGTCTTGCCAAAGCCCGCCGGCGCACGCACCAGCACCAGCTTGACGAAGCCCGCTGCGCACACGGCGTCACAGATCCCCGCGCGCTCGACCTGGAACGGGGTCAGCAGCGGCGGACGCAGCTTGGCCGCCAGCGATGCGGCGCCGGCGCCGGTGGCGGACGGCGTGCGCCGCCCTGTCTCCTCGATACTTGCCATTGGCCTGTTGTCGTCTTGCGCGCATGGCCGCCGCCGCGGGCGGGGCAACGCGCCCGCCCTTGCTGCGGTGCAGGCCGGGGCGGGCGTGACTGTGATGGAACTCGGAATTATGGCGTAAACAGTGGCGGGTGCGATGGCGGGTGCGATGGCGGGTGCGATGGCGGGTGCGATGGCGGGTGCGGTGGCGGGCGCGGTGGCGGGCGCGTGTCAGGCAGAGTCCAGACGACGCAGCAAAGGGAGATCCGGCGGCCGGCGCTGACAGCACCGCGCCGCCGGCACGGGTATCAAACCAGCTTGTTGGTGTGCCCGGCCCAGTAGCGGTCGCGCAGCAGCCGCTTGAGCAGCTTGCCGGTCGGTAGGCGCGGCAGCTCGGCTTCGAAATCCACCGTGCGCGGGCACTTGATCGACGACAGGTTGGCGCGGCAGAACGCGATCAGCTCGGCGGCCAGTTCCGGCCCGGCCTGCGCCATGTCGATGGGCTGCACCACGGCCTTGACCTCTTCGCCGAAGTCTTCGTTGGGCACGCCGATCACGGCCACATCCATCACCCTGGGGTGCGTCATCAGCAGGTTCTCGGCCTCCTGCGGATAGATGTTGACGCCGCCGGAGATGATCATGTTGGCCTTGCGGTCGGTCAGGTACAGGTAGCCCTCCTCGTCCACGTAGCCGATATCGCCGATGGTGCTCCAGTCCGGATGCCGCGGGTGGCGCGACTCCGCGGTCTTGGCGTCGTCGTTGTGGTAGGTGAAGGCGCGGCCCTCGGCAAAGTAGATCGTGCCCGGCTCGCCCGGCGGCATCAGCGCGCCGTCCGGGCCGCAGATCCGCAGCTTGCCGATCATCGCCCGCCCCACTGTGCCCTTGCGCTGCTGCCACTCCTGGGTGCTGACCACGGTCACGCCGTTGCCTTCGGTGCCGGCGTAGTACTCCCAGATCACCGGGCCCCACCAGTCGATCATCGCTTGCTTGACCTGCACCGGGCACGGCGCGGCCGCGTGGATCGCCACGCGCAGCGACGATACGTCGTACGCGAGCCGCTGCGCCTCGGGCAGCTTGAGCATGCGCGAGAACATCGTCGGCACCAGCTGCGTATGCGTGATGCGGTGCTGCTGCACCAGTTGCAGGAACTGCTCCGCGTCGAAATGCTCCATCACAACCGAGGTGCCGCCCAGCGCCTGCACCGTCATGTTGTAGCGCAGCGGCGCGGCGTGGTACAGCGGCGCGGGCGACAGGTAGCGCGTGTCGGCATCGAAGCCGTAGAGCCGCTGGCACAGCGCCGTCAGCGAGGTGGGATCGTCGATGTGCGGGCTCGCCGGCGCCGCGAACACGCCCTTGGGCCGGCCGGTGGTGCCGGAGGAATAGAGCATGTCGCCGCCGGTGGCCTCGTCTTCGATGCGCGTGCCCGGGCAGCGGCTCAGCACCGTTTCATAGGCCTCGTAGCCCGGCACGGTGCCGTCCAGCATCAGCCTGCCGATCAGGTTGGGCGTCTGCCCGACCAGCGCCGCGGCGGTCTCTGCCTGCGCCTGCGTGGTCACCAGCATCTTCGCGCCGCTGTCGTTGACGATGTAGGCAGCATCGGCCACGTTCAGCCGCGTGCTCAGGCAGATGAAGACGATGCCGCTGCGTTGCGCGCCCCAGCACAGCTCGAACAGCCTCGGATGGTTCTCCACCATGAAGGCCACGCGGTCGCCGGGCCGCAGCCCATGTGCGCGGAACAGCCGGGCGACCTGGTTGGAGCGCGCGTCGAGCTCGCGGTAGGTGACGACTGCGCCGCTGCTGCCCATGATGACGGCCGGCTTGTCTGGCGTGCGCTGCGCGTGGATGTGCGGATGCATGACGTTGAGCTCCTCGATAGGTGTCACGGTATAGGCGATTGCCAATCCCGCATTCTGGGAAGGCCCCGGCGGTTCAACCATCGTCGGAAGCGACGAGGCGCCGCGGCGAAGGTTTGCCGCAGCGCCGCATAAAACGGGACATTGCCCGGCCGCGCGGCTTCGTCCGATGCGACGATGCGCCACCTGGCGGCTCGGCCGGATCATGCCCGGCATGACTACCGCAGTCACGTCTCATCCTCAATCCGAAGGAGCCACGGTGGATTTCCAGTTCAGCGAAGAACAGTCGATGCTGCGCGACACGATCGCGCGTTACCTGGCCGATCACTATGATGTCGAAGCGCGTCGCGCTGCCACGCATTCCGCCGCGGGCTGGCGCCCGGATTGCTGGCGCGCGTTCGCACGCGAACTCGGCATTCTCGGCGCGGCCTTCCCCGAGACATTGGGCGGCCTGGGCGGCGGTGCCGCCGAGCACATGATCGTGATGGAGCAGTTCGGCCGCCACCTGGTGCTGGAGCCTTACCTGGGCACGGTGGTGCTAAGCGGCGGCGCGCTGGTGCACGGCAACCCCGAACTGGCGGCGCAGTGGGTGCCGGCCATCATCGGTGGTGAAGCGACCGCGGCCTGGGCCCATGCCGAACCCGCCAGCCGTTACTGCCGCCACGACGTGCAGGCGACTGCAACGCGCCAGCGCGACGGCTACAAGCTGAGCGGACACAAGCACGCGGTGGTCGGCGCTCCGTTCGCCTCGCACCTGGTGGTCAGCGCCCGCACTGCCGGCACGCGCCGTGACCGCGACGGCATCAGCCTGTTCTGGATCGCTCGCGACACGCCGGGCGCGAGCCTGCGCGAGTACCCGACCTTCGACGGCCTGCGCGCCGCCGAGGTATTGCTCGACGACGTGCAGGTTCCAGCCAGCCAGCGCATCGGCGCCGAAGGTGAAGCTTTCGCATTGATCGAGCGCCTGTGCGACGAAGCCATGGTCGCGCTTGCAGCCGAAGCCAACGGCGCGATGGCGCGCATGCTGGCCGACACCATCGACTACGCGCGCCAGCGCAAGCAGTTCGGCGTCCCGATTGGTACCTTCCAGGTGCTGCAGCATCGCATGGCAGACATGTACATGCAGCTCGAGCAGTCGGTGGGACTGACCCAGGTGGCGGCGATGCAGGCGACGAGTGCGCCGGCGGTGCGTGCACAGGCAGCGTGCGCGGCCAAGATCCAGGCGGGCCAGGCCGGTGCTTTCGTCGGCCAGGCCGCAGTGCAGATCCACGGCGGCATGGGCGTCACCGAAGAACTGGCGGTAGGCCAATACTTCAAGCGCGTCACGGCGATCGACCTGCAGATGGGTTCGGCCGAACACCACCTGCGCCGCTACGCCGATCTGCTCTACCCTGCCGGGGCATAAGGCCCGCCTCCCCGCCAACCCAGACGACTATCCCAGCGAGGCCCGTCGATGCATTTCGATTTCTCCCCGCAAGACCAGCAGTTCCGTGAAGACGTAGGCGCCTGGATCGCCCAGGCCTATGACGCCGACCTGCGCGCCATGATGGCGCAGTCCAAGAACGGCTACCTAGACAAGGCCAGCCAGGTGCGCTGGCAGAAGGCGCTGCACGCGCGCGGCTGGGCCGCGCCCAACTGGCCCGAGGAATATGGCGGTCCGGGCTGGAACGCGACCCAGCGTTTTATCTTCCAGTCGGAGCTGGCCGCCGCCGGCTCCCCCCCGGTATCGCCGATGGGCCTGAAGATGGTGGCGCCGGTGATCATGAAGTACGGCACGCCCGAGCAGAAGGCGCGCTTCCTGCCGCCGATCCTGGCTTCCGACGTGTGGTGGTGCCAGGGGTATTCCGAGCCCAACTCAGGCTCCGACCTGGCCTCGCTGCAGATGCGCGCGGAGCGTGATGGTGAGCACTACATCCTCAACGGCTCCAAGATCTGGACCACGCACGCGCAGTGGGCCGACTGGATGTTCTGCCTGGTGCGCACCAGCCGCGAATCGAAGCGCCAGGAAGGCATCTCCTTCCTGCTGCTCGACATGCATGCGCCCGGCATCACGGTGTCGCCGCTGCCGACGCTGGACGGCCCCGTGGCCGGCCAGCAGGAAGTGAACCAGGTCTTCTTCGAGAACGTGCGCGTGCCGGTGGCAAACCGCATCGGCGAGGAAGGCAAGGGCTGGACCTATGCCAAGTACCTGCTGGAGTTCGAGCGCGGCGGCACCTACAGCCCGATGCTGCGCAAGCAGCTGGCCAGGATTGCCGACATCGCCGCCGACCAGCCCGCCGACGACGGTGGCCGGCTGCTGGACGACCCCGCCTTCCGCCGCAAGCTGGCGGCGCTGCACGTGCGCGCCGCCACGCTTGAAGCGGTGGAGTTGCGCGTGTTCTCCGGCCTGGAATCGGGCAGCTCGGTCGGAGCGGCGTCGAGCATGCTGAAGCTCACCGGCACGGAGACGCTGCAGGCGGCCAGCGAACTGGCGGTGGAAGCCGCCGGCCCGGCGGCGCTGCCGTTCGTGCAGGACACCTGGGCCGAGCTGCAGGGATGCGAGGCCGCGCCGCGCGTCGGGCCGGACTATGCCGCGGTGCTGGCGCCGCGCTATTTCAACTATCGCAAGGCGTCGATCTACGGTGGGTCCAACGAGATCCAGCGCAACATCATCGCCAAGCTCGTGCTCGGGCTCTGAGCGGCAAGCTGCATATCGGTTCCAGTCCGATGGCCGGTCAGGCGAACGGCTTGGGCACCTGTGGCCGGTAATCGAGCAGGCGCGACAACTCGGCCGCCGCCTGCCTGACCTTTTCCACCACGATGTCGAGCTGGTCCGGGTCAATGCGCGCGGCCGGGATGGTCGCGCCCAGCGCCGCCACCACCTTGCCGCTGCGGTCCCGCACCGGCGCCGCGATGGTCGAGATACTGGCCTCGAAGAAGCCTTCGTGCAGCACATAGCCGCGCTGGCGGTCGCGCTGGACCATCTCGTACAGCTCCTCGACGGTGCGCGGGGTGCTTTCCGAATACACCTCCAGCCGCTCCTCCGGATACAGCGCGCGCAACTCTTCCCGCGACAGGTCCTCCAGCAGCACGCGTCCCAGCACGGTGGCGTGCGCCGGCAGCCGCGTGCCGACATTGACCGTGCTGGCAAACGGCCGCGCCGCCACCGACTTGGCCACGTAGACGATCGAACGCCCGTCGCGCACCACCAGGTTGCACGGGTAGTGGATCTCGTCGCGCAGCCGGTCCAGCAGCGGCCGGCCCAGCTCGGTCAGTTCCAGCGACGCCAGGTAGTCGAAGCCGAGGCGCAGTACCGCCATGCCGAGGCGGAACTCGCGCCCGCCGTCGGTGCGCTCGACGAAGCCCATCATCTCCAGCGTGGCCAGCAGCCGGAACACGGTCGAACGCGGCACCTTGAGCCGGCGCGCCAGCTCGGCCGCCGACAAGGTGCGTTCGCGGCTGCTGAACTCGCCCAGCAGCCGCAGGCCGCGCTCCAGCCCCGGCACGATGTACTTGTCCTGGCCGCTATCCTGGGCCTCATCCTGCGGCGAATCGGTCGTCATGGTCTGTCTCTGCAATATTCAGTCTTGGCGTAACGTTCCCATATATCACGCCTGCGACCTGTAGGGTACCCGTATTGCGGACAAACCCCTGCCCTGTGCCCGCTATGCTCCCTGGCGCAGGTAATCGCGCAGCCAGGCCGCGCACTGCTCGCCATGCGCCGCCGGCCAGCGCACCACGACGGTCTCGTCACGGCGGCGCAGCTCGACGCAGATATCGCTCTGGGGGCCGCGCGCGGCCTCGCTGCGGCCGAACCAGCGGGCGAACAGCCCGCCCATGGCCGGGGCCGCGGCCGCCACGGATGGCGCCGGCAGCACCGCATGGCCGTTGACGGCGGCCGGTGCCGGTGCCACAGCGGCTTGCGGCCGCCGGGCCGCCGGTTGTGGCGCGGCAACCGGTGCGTTGTCAGGCGACAGCCGCGCCAGCAGGTTGGCGCCGAACTCGTCCCACATGCGGTCGGCCTTGGTCTTCATTACGCTCAGGCCGAAGGTGCCCAGCCGGCCCAGCACCTCGACCTGCACCTTGATGCGAAGCTGCGTCGAGCCATCGTCTTGCCCGGTCAGGAAGATCTCACTCGACTGGCGCAGCGAGCTGGCCACCGAGGCATCCTCGCCGGTGCCCTCGGTGCGCAGGTAGTGCGGCGCACGGGTCTCGACGATCTTCGTATGCAGCCGGAAACGCGCGTTGATAAAGGCGATCTTGACCGCCATGTGCGCGATGTACTCGACATCGCCGAGCACCTCGATGGATTCCATGCCGGGCACGCAGGCGCCCATCACGTTGGGGTCGAGCAGCAGTTCCCACACGCGCGCCGGCGGCGCCGCGGTGATGAGGGTCTTTTCAATTTCCACGCATTTTCTCCGCGGCGGACAGGATGGATTCGACGATGCCGACGTAGCCGGTGCAGCGGCACAGGTTGCCGTTCAGGCCGTGGCGGACCTCTTCTTCCGTAGGATGGGGGTTGTTGGCGAGCAGCGCGCACGAGGCCATCAGGAAGCCCGGCGTGCAGTAGCCGCACTGCAGCCCGCCGTTGTCCATGAAGCACTGCTGCAGCGGATGGAGCTGCCCGTCGGCGGCCAGTCCTTCGACGGTCATCACATGGCACCCGCGCACTTGCACGGCGAGCATCAGGCAGGACTTGACCACCTCGCCGTCGACCAGCACGGAGCAGGCGCCGCAGATGCCGGTCTCGCAGCCGCGCTTGGTGCCGGTCAGGTTCAGGTCGTCGCGCAGCAGGTCGGAGAGCAGGCGCCGGGCTGGCACTTCCACCTGGTGTTCTTCACCGTTGACGGTGAGTTCGGTGCTGACTTTGTTCATGAGGACTCCTTACTCCGATGCCGCGCCGAACAACTCGGCGATGGTGCGGCGCGCGACGACCCGCACCATTTCGCGCCGGTAGCTTTCGGACCCGCGCATGTCCGAGACTGCGTTGATGTCCGCGGCGACGATGGCGGCCGCTTCCTCGGCCAGGTCCGCGGTGACGGCCTTGCCGGAGAGCAGCGCTTCGGCGCGGCGCAGGCGGGCCGGGATCGGCGTGGACGCACCTACCGCCAGCCGCGCTTCGACGCAGAACGTGCCTTCGCGTCGCACCGCCAGCGCCACGCTTGCCAGTGGCCTGTGCTCGGCGGCCGTGCGCAGGAAGCGCGCATAGCGGCCGTCGGCACCTGCGTCCGGCGCGGGCAGGCGGATCTGCGTGACCACCTCGTCCGGCGCCAGCGCGGTGACGTAGTAGTCGACCAGGAAGTCCTCGATGTCGATCACGCGCTCGCCGTTGCCGCCGCTGACAACGATCTGCGCGCCGAGCGCCATCAGGCAGCCGGGCGGATCGGTGGCGGGGTCGGCATAGCAGAGGTTGCCGCCAAGCGTGCCCTGGTTGCGCACCTGCGGATTCGCCACGCGCGCGGCCATGCTGGCCAGCATCGGGTAATGCGCCTGCACCAGCGGCGAGCGCGCTACCTCGGCATGCAGCGTCAGTGCGCCGATGCGCAGGCCCTCGCGCGCATCGAAGCTGATCCCGCGCAGCGCGTCCAGCCGCCCCAGCGACACCAGGTGGCTCGGCGTCAGCATGCGCTGGCGCATGCCCAGCATCAGCGCGGTGCCTCCGGCGAAGATGCGACAGTTGTCGCCCAGGTCGGCCAGCATGCGGCTGGCCTCGGCCACGGTCGCCGGCTCCAGGAATTCGAAATCACGCATGGGCTGCTCCCTGTTCCCGCAGTTCGCGCAGACCCGCCAGCACCTTCTCCGGCGTGATCGGAAGCGACTGGATGCGCACGCCCACGGCGTCGAAGACCGCATTGGCGATCGCCGCCGCACCCGGCAGGATCGCCGTTTCACTGGCGCCCTTGGCGCCATACGGGCCATTGGGATCGTTCGACTCGACCACGTCGGTGCGCAGCATCGGCACCGCATCGGCGGTAGGCATGGTGTAGTCGGCAAAGTTGCCGTTCATCAGGCGGCCATCCTCGTATTGCAGGTTCTCGTACAGGGTCCAGCCGATCGCCTGCACGGTGGCGCCGTGGGTCTGGCCGTGCACCGCGAGGGGGTTGATCGCCTTGCCGCAGTCGTCGGCGACAAAGCTGTCGATCACGGTGACCTGGCCGGTGCCGGTGTCGACTTCCACTTCCACCGCCTGCACCGCGAACGAGTGCGCGGGCGCTACGTTGCCGTAGTAGTCGGCGTCATGCATCACCGTGGGCGCGTCATAGGTGGCGCGCACGTGGATGCCCTCGCCGCCGTGGCGGAAGATATGCAGCCGCGCGATCTCGGCCAGCGTGGCGGACTTGTCCGGCTGGTCCGGCGCGCTGATGCGGCCGTCGGCGATCACCAGCCGCTCCGCCTCCACACCGAGCTTTTCCGCCGCCACTGCCAGCAGTTTCTGCCGCGCCTCGCGCGCAGCGCGCAGCACCGCATTGCCGGAGATGATGGTCACGCGCGAGGCCAGCGAGCCCAGGCAGAATGGCGCGGTATCGGTGTCGGGCGCCATCACGGTCACATGCGACAACGGGATGTTCAGTTCCTGCGCGCAGATCTGGCTGAGCATGGTGTTGGCGCCCTGCCCCATATCGCATTCGCTGGTCTGCAGCATCACGCGGCCATCTTCGTTGACCTTGAGCAGGATGGTCGAGCCGTCCCAGTTGCCCAGCGTGCGGTTGCCGCTGACGTGCATCGCCGCGGCAATCCCGACGCCGCGCCGGCGCGTGCCGGTGCCGCGCGGGGCGGCGCGTTTCTGGTCCCAGCCGATGGCCTTGCGGGTCATGTCCAGGCACTCGGCCATGCCGGTGCTGCTGATCTTCCAGCCATGCACGCTGGCTTCGCCCGCGCCGATCGCATTGCGCTTGTGCACCTCCACCGGATCCATGCCGATCATGCCGGCCAGCACGGTCAGGTGGCAGTTCAGCGGGAACTGCATCTGCTGCCCGCCAAAGCCGCGGAAGGCGCCGCGCGGCGGGTTGCTGGTATAGGCCATCACCGCATGCGAGCGCACGTTCTGCACGCGGTGCATATTGTCGCTGCGCATCGCGGTGACGTGCATCACGTCGCCGGCCAGGCCCGAGTACGCGCCGCATTCGGCAACGATGCGCACGTCCTTGGCAAGGATCACGCCGTCGGCCGACAGCCCCATGCGCAGCCACACCTTCATCGGCACGCTGGCGCGCGCGCCCTGGAAGTCTTCCAGACGGCTGTTGACCAGCCGCACCGGGCGCTCCAGCCGGCTCGCCAGGAAGGCGCAGATCAGGCTGTTGTTCTCCTCGACGATCTTGGCGCCGAAGCCGCCGCCGGTGGTAGCCTGCACTACGCGGATGGTCGATGCCGGCCGGTCCAGCGCCTCGGCCAGCCGGGCGCGGGCCAGGAACACCGATTGGGTCGAGGCCCATAGCGTCAGCCGCCCGTTGCCGTCCTGCGCCGCGACCGAGGCCATCGGCTCCAGGTAGCCGGGGTACTGCGAATGCATGTCGTAGGTGGCCTCGTACACTGCGGCCGCGGCGGCAAAGCCCGACTCCACGTCGCCACGTTCGATCCGCATCTCATGGCCGATATTGCGCGTGCCGGCGTGGAGTTCCGGCGCGCCCTCGGCCAGCGCCGCTTCCGGCGTCAGCAGCGCCGGCAGCGGCGCATATTCGATGCGGATGAGGTCGAGCGCATCGCGCGCGATTTCCTCGCTGACCGCGACCACCGCCGCGACTTCCTCGCCGACATGACGCACCACGCCGCAGGCCAGGATGCGCTGCTCCTTGCGGTGCGGGCCCCAGTGGCGCGTGGGCACGTCATGCCCGGTGACCACCAGCTTCACGCCGGGCAGCGCCTTCGCTGCCGAGGTGTCGATACCGACGATGCGCGCATGCGGGCGCGGGCTGCGCAGCACCTTGGCGTGCAGCATGCCGGGCAGCTTGATGTCGCCGGCATATTGGGCACGCCCCATGACCTTTTCCCGCGCGGTCACCTGCGGCGTGGAGGTTCCCACGATGGCCTTGCTCATGCCGGCCCCCTGCTTGTCTGAATGCATGAATGCGATGCGCTGGCCTGCGTCATTCCGCGGTGATCGCCAGGTCGCGGATGACCTTGCCCAGCCGTTCGTAGTCGCCAGCGTTGACGTTTTCCAGCGCGGCCGGCGCACCGCCCACCGGGATCGCGCCGAAGGTCGCCATCTTCTCGGTCACGTCGGGCAGGCGGATCACGTCGTTGAGCTGCTGGTTCAACACCTTGACCACCTCGGGCGGCGTGCCCTTGGGCGCCATCACGCCGTGCCAGGCGCCGACCACCACGTCCTTGTAGCCAAGCTCGGCCAGCGTCGGCACGTTGGGCAGCAGCGGCGAGCGCTTGGCGTCGGTGATCGCCAGCGGGATCAGCCGGCCGGTGTTGATGTACTGCGCCACCGGGCCCAGCGTGACATAGGCAAAGTTCACATGCCCCGCCACCACGTCGTTGACCGCGGGGGCCACGCCCTTGTACGGCACGTGCTGGATCTTCACGCCGGCGGCGCGGTTAAGCATCTCGCCGGCAATATGCATCGGCGAACCGGCGCCGGGGCTGCCATAGGTCAGCGCCTTGCCGCCCTTGGCCGCGGCGACCATCTCGCCGACGGTCTTCACGCCCGCCGCCGGGTTGGCCACCAGCAGCACCGCCTGCACCGCGGTCTGGATCACCGGGGTGAAGCCGTGCAGCGGGTCATAGCTGGCCGCGGGCGCGAGCTTGAGCACCATCGGTGCGAGGGTGAACGGGTTGGGCGTGTACAGCAGCGTGTAGCCGTCGGGCTGCGCGCGGCTGACAATGCTCGCGCCGACCACGCCGCCGGCGCCGGGGCGGTTCTCGACGATCACCGGCTGCTTCAGGCGCGCGGACAGCTTGTCGGCATACAGGCGTGCCATGGCGTCGGTGTCGCCGCCGGGCGGATAGGCGACGACCATGGTCACGGTCTTGGCGGGCCAGGCGGCGCTTGCCAGCGGGCTGCCTGCGGCCAGCGCGAAGGCGGCCATGGCAGTGGCGGCAAGGAAGATACGGCGGGGGCGGTCTTGTCTCATCAACAGCTCCTGTGGGGGCATCGCGGTGTGGACTGGGTTGTTGTGCGCACGGCGGAAACAGGGTTGGCTTGGGGGTCACAACACTTCGGTTGTTTTATTAGTGAAACTCACATTCACATCAGGAACATACACATGCTAGGTCGCTGTTGTTGACAACTCAACTTACGTTAAACCCTAGTTGACATCCACCGATATTGACGTTTTTTTTGCAGGTAGCGATAGCGACAGACCCAGCGGAGTTGGATGCCTCATGTGAGACAATCTGGCCCGCCAATCGGCCCTGACACTCCATTGCCGACAGATTCGAACAAGAGGACCGCATGCCCCGTGACGCCGCCCCCGCGAAGGGCCAGCCCGCGCCAGACACCCCTGCCAGCCCCTGGACCGACCTCGACGAGGCCGGCAGCGGCCTGACCGTCGACAACTTCCTGACCACGATGCTGAGCCAGCTGGTCACCGCGCTGCGCAGCACGGTGACCAAGCCTTATGCCGAGCAGTTCGGGCTGACCGTGCCGGAGTGGCGCATCCTGGCGTTGCTGGCGCACGCGCGCGAACTGCCCTTTGCGGAGCTGGTGGAGCAATCAACCTCGGACAAGGCGCTGGTAAGCCGCACGCTGCGGCTGCTGGAAGAGCGCGGGCTGGTGCACCTGACCTCGACAGGCAACACGCCGCGCAAGAAGCTGATTTGCGCGATTACGGAAGCCGGCGCCGCGCTGCACGACCAGGTGATGCCGCTGGCGCGGCGGGGGCAGGCGCAGGTGATCCGGCAGCTTTCGCCGGAAGAGCGCGAGGCGGTCTATCAGGGGTTGCGCAAGCTGTTGCGCGCGCAGGCCTGACAAGAGAAATGGTTCCCGGAGGAACTGCGCCGCTGGAGCCGTCAAAGAACCGGCTTGCCGGTGCCGGACCCCGGCCCTTACCTCCGACGGCTCAGTGCCGCGCCGCCACGTTCTGGCGCTGGTACGAAGCCAACGTCATCCGCATGGCGTCGCGCACAGCCGCGACCGAGCGGTTGTCATCATCGCCCTTGCGCGTCACCATCGACAGCGTCAGCACCGGTGCCGCGCGGCCCAGCCGCACCAGCCGCACCGGATAGTTCTGCACCAGCGTCGGATCGGGCCCCTGCAGGATCGACACACCCAGCCCCGCACTGACCATCGCCACGATCGCCGGGGCACTGTCGAATTCCAGCGTGCCGCGGATTTCGGACACATGCGTGTGCACATACTGTGCCGCCATCGCCCCTGACACCGTATTGCGGTCGTAGCGGATCCAGTCGTACAGCCGGAACAGCGAGGCCACGTTGGTCTCGGTGGACGCGGGTGGTGCGATCAGCATCAGTTCGCGCCGCATCATGGGCGTCCAGCGCAGCCGCGCCGAGCCGCCGCCTGCCGGTTGCGCCACCAGCGCCGCATCGATATCCCCCGCCTTGACCGATGCCGTCAGCGTGCTGCTGCGGCCGCGCACCAGGCGCAACTCCAGCCTGGGATGCCGCTCGCGCACATAACGCACGATGCCGGGCAGCACGACCGGCTGCAGCGACTCGATCACCCCCAGCCGCACCACCCCTTCCACCGCCAGCCCGCTGCCGGCGCGCAGGGCCTCCAGGTTCTGCAGCGCCTGGCGCATGGTGTCGGCCACGTCGTGCGCTAGCTGGTTGGGCCGCGCCTGCAGCCCGGAACGGTCGAACAGCGGCTTGCCCAGGTACTGCTCAAGTTGCTTCATCTGCATGCTGACGGCGCTGGGCGTGACGTTGGCCTGGCGCGCGGCGCCGGCAAAGGTGCCGGTCTGCAGCACACCCTCGAGCGTATGGAAGGTCTCAATCTTCATCAAAAACTCTTATGAAGTAACTCAAATATGTTCGCTTTTCTAATGATAGGCGACGTCGCTAGACTTGCTTCCAACGTCATGCCCAAACACCCGAAGGAGCCCTCCGACATGTCACCCATCGCCGCATCGCAACGCCCCGTCGCCTGGACCGCCCAGCAAGCCCGTGAGGACCGCTCCTGGGTCCTGCGCATGAACGAGGCAGAAATCCAGGGCATGCGCGAAGCCCTCAACCACGCCAAGGCGCTGAACAAGCCGCTGCTGGAGATGGAACAGGCCGACTTCCCGCTCAACGACGCCGCGCGCGCAGTGCTCAAGCGCGCCATCGACGTCACCCAGGGTGGCTGGGGCATGTGCCTGGTCAAGGGCTTCCCGGTCGACGAATGGACCGAGGAAGAATCGCGCCTGGCCTACTGGGGCATGAGCCTGTACATGGGCGTGGGCCGCACGCAGAATCGCGCCAGCCAGTTCATGAACGACGTGCGCAACGAAGGCGGCGAATACAAGGTCAAGGGCGGCCGCGGCTACAACACCAATGCCGGGCTGGATTTCCACCAGGACTCGTGCGACGTGGTCGGTCTGCTGTGCCGCCGCACTGCCCGCGCAGGCGGCACCAGCAAGGTGATCAGCTCGATCGCCCTGTATGAGGAGGTGCAGCGTCGTCGCCCCGACCTGATCCCGGTGCTCAAGGGAACCTTCTTCCACAGCTACCAGGGCACCCAGGATCCCAGCCAGCCGCCCTACTACCGCTGCCCGATCTTCGGCAGCCACCCCGAGTATTTCTCGGCGCGCACCAACCGCAAGAACACCGACGCCGCCCAGCGCGACTTCGCCGAGCTGCCGCGCCTCACGCCGGCGCAGGTCGAGGCGCTGGACCTGCTCGACGAACTGATGCCGAGCGACCAGCTGTGCTTCACCATGGAGCTGGAGCAAGGCGACATGCAGCTGCTGAACAACTATGTCACGCTGCATTCGCGCACGCCGTTCGAAGACTATGAAGAGCCGGATCGCAAACGCCACCTGTTCCGCCTGTGGCTGGCGGTGCCGGGTTCGCAGCCGCTGCCCGACGACTGGAAGGAGTACTACGGCGACGTGCGTGCCGGATCGGTGCGCGGCGGCGTGCGCGGCAGCGAGATCACGGAGGCATTCCTCGACTATGAGAAGCGCCAGGCGGCCGCGCTCGGCATGCTGTTCGAGATCTGGCGCCCGCAGTTGCTTCAGGAAGACATGGCGCGCATCCTGGCCGAACATGCGGCTAAGGTCGCCGAGGGAGCCACGGCATGAGCGGCGCCGGCATGCAAGCTCTTTCGCTGAAAGAACGCCTGTGCCGGCGCGAGCCGGTGCTGGCTCCGGGCGTCTACGATGCGCTCAGCGCCTTGCTGGCCGAGCAGGCCGGCTTCGAAGCGCTGTACCTGTCGGGCGGCGCGGTCGCCTACACGCTGCTGGGCCGCTCCGACGTGGGCCTGACCACGGCCACCGAGACCGCCGACGTGCTGGCGCGCATCACCGACCGCGTGTCGCTGCCGGTGATCGTCGACGGCGACACCGGCTACGGCAATGCACTCAACACGCAGCGCACGGTGCGCGCCTTCGAGCGCGCCGGTGCCGCGATGATCCAGCTCGAGGACCAAAGCTTCCCCAAGCGCTGCGGCCACCTCGTCGGCAAGTCGCTGGTGTCGGTGCGCGAGATGTGCGGCAAGCTGCGCGCCGCACTCGACGCGCGCCATGACGCCGACACGCTGATCCTGGCGCGTACCGACGCCGTCGCGGTGGAAGGCCTGGACGCCGCCATCGAGCGCGCCGAGGCCTACCTGGCCTGCGGCGTCGATGCGCTCTTCATCGAGGCGGTGGTGTCCGCCGCCGACATGGACCGCGTCTGCGGCCGCTTCGGCGCACGCGTGCCGCTACTGGCCAATATGGTCGAGGGCGGCAAGACGCCGATCCAGAGCGCAGCCGAACTGGGCGAGCGCGGCTACCGCATCGTGATCTACCCGGGCGGCACCGTGCGCTTCCTCTCGCACCAGCTGCAGCGCTATTTTGCCGGGCTCAAGGCCGACGGCAGCACGCGCGCCTTCATGGAGGAAATGAACGACTTCGATGCCCTGAACCGGCTGATCGGCACGCCCCCACTACTCGAGGCCGGCCGCCGCTACGCGGAAGACGACTGACGGCACGCGCCGCCGCATTATCGCCACCATTATTAGATCCAGAAAGACCTTCGGGGAGACAACCATGATCAACCGCCTGCGCGCCGTGTTCGGCGCCTTGCTCTGCGCAGCCGCCACCACCGCGGCTGCCGCCTATCCCGACAAGCCGATCAAGCTGGTCGTGCCCTTCCCGCCCGGCGGCAATATCGATGCCACCGCGCGCATCATCGCCGCGGGCCTGTCCGAGTCGCTCGGCCAGACCGTGGTGGTGGAGAACCGCGCCGGCGCCGCCGGCCTGGTCGGCGCTGAATTGGTGGCCCGTTCCGCACCCGACGGCTACACCGCGTTGCTCGCGTCCACCGGCGCACTGGCGCCGCTGAAGGCGCTGAACCCCGCCGCCACGCTGACGCCCGAGCGCGACCTGGTTTCGGCCGGGCCGATCTCGCGCGCGCCGCTGGTGCTGGTGGTCAGCCCCAAGGTGCCCGCTACCACGCTGGCCGAGTTCATCGCCTACGCGCGCACGCGCCCCGGCAAGCTGACGCTGGCCACCGCGGGCGTGGGCACCGCAGCGCACCTGACCGGCGAGTACTTCCAGAAGCAGAGCGGCATCAAGCTGCTGCACGTGCCGTACAAGGGCAGCAGCCTGGCCGTGGCCGACCTGCTGGGCGGCCATGTCGACCTGACCTTCGACCAGCTCGCCTCCACGCTGACGCAGATCCGCGCCGGCAAGCTCAAGGCGCTGGGCGTGACCACCGCGCAGCGCTCGTCGCTGATGCCGGACCTGCCCACGCTGGCCGAATCCGGCCTGCCGGGCTTCGAGGCCGCCACCACCACCGGCCTGATGTTCCCCAAGGGCACGCCGCCTGAAGTGCTGGCACGGGTCAACGCGGCGCTGCAGAAGACGCTGTCGCAAGACAGCACGGCCAAGCAGTTCCGCGAACTCGGCGCCGACGTGCAGGCCGGCCCGCCCGCCGACTTCGACAAGACGCTGCGGCGCGAGACCGCCAAGTGGGGCCAGGTGATCCGCGACGCCCACATCACCGCCTCGAATTAGGAGGGCGCATGACGCAGCCAACTGTTGCGCAGCCCGCAGTCTGCCTGCCGCCGCGCGCGCAGGTATCGCGCCCGGCCTGGACGCTGCCGCCCGGGTCGACCGACTGCCACTGCCACGTCTACGACGATCCGCGCTGCTACCCGCTGGTGGCGGAGCGCTCGTACACGCCCGCGCCCGCGACGCTGAAGCAATACCTGGCGATGTGCCGGCAGGTCGGGCTGACGCGCACCGTGCAGGTCAGCGCCAGCGTCTACGGCGCCGACAACCGGCTCACGCTCGACGTCATCGCCGCGCTCGGCCAGGACCGGGCGCGCGGCGTGGCCGGGCTCCATCCTGACATCAGCGCGGCCGAAATCCAGGCCCTGCATGCCGGCGGCATGCGGGGCGTTCGCGTTTCCACGCACGTGAAGGGCTATGGCGGCACCCAGGCCATCGCACACTTCGCCGAGCGCATCCACCCGTTCGGCTGGCATGTGCAGGTGCATGTGCTGCATGCCGACGAGATCGCCGAGCTGGAGCCGCAGCTGATGCGGCTGCCGGTGCCGCTGGTGTTCGACCACATGGGCTGCGTGCGCGGCACCGAAGGCCCGGGCAACCGTGGCTTCCAGGCCATGCTGCGGCTGCTGCGCGAGCGCGAGGACTGCTGGACCAAGATCTCGAGCTGGTACCGCCGCTCCGATGCCGGCCCCGGCCATGCCGACATGGCACCGATCGTTGCCGCGCTGGTCGCGACCCGTCCCGATCGCCTGCTGTTCGGCACCAACTGGCCCCACCCCGCGCTGAACGCCCCGCAGCAGGTGCCCGACGACGGCGCGCTGATCGACGAGTTCATCCGCTGGATCCCGGATGCGGAGGTGCGCCGGCGTATCCTGGTCGACAACCCGGCGCTGCTGTATGGCTTTCCGCCCACCTGAGGCAGATCGGACGCGCCCCGCAACGATGCCCCCATCGCCCAGACACATAAATAGAGAAATGGAGACAAAACATGCAACGACGCGAATTCCTGGCGTTACTGACCGCCAGCACGATCCTGCCCGGCACCCTGCAGGCCGCCCCGGCCGTGACCAAGCTGCTGGTCGGCGCCACGCCCGGCGGCGGCACCGACCTGGTGGCCCGTGCGCTGGCCGCTGAACTGGAGCAACGCCTCAAGCATCCCTTTATCGTCGAGAATCGCGGCGGCGCGGCCGGCAATATCGCGGCAACCGCGGTGGCCAAGGCCGAGCCGGACGGCGGCACGCTGCTGCTCAGCTACACCAGCCACGCCATCAACCCCGCGCTGTTCGACAAAAAGCCGTTCGACCCGATCAAGGACTTCACGCCGATCTCGCTGATCGCCAGTTCGCCGCTGCTGCTGGTGTCGCGGCCCGACCTGGGCGTGAACAACGTGCGCGAGCTGATCGCGCTGGCCAAGTCCAAACCCGGCAAGCTCAGCATCGCCGTGGCCGGCCTCGGCAGCGCCAACCACCTGGCCGGCGAGATGCTCAAGCACGACGCCGGCATCGACCTGGTCAGCGTGCCGTACAAGGGCGCGGGCCCTGCGGTGGCCGACGTGGTCGCCGGCCAGGCCGACCTGCTGCTGGGCAATGTCGCCACCGTGCAGCCCCTGCTCCAGGCCGGCCGGGTCAAGGGCCTGGGCGTCAGCAGCCTGAAGCGGCTGGCCACGTTCCCGCAGATCGCACCGATCGCCGACGTGGTACCCAATTTCGATTACAGCTCGTGGTATGGCCTGCTCGGCCCGGCCGGCATGCCGGCGGACCTGGTTGCGCAACTGGAGAAAGCCGTGCGCGCCGCGGTGGCATCGCCGGCCATGCGCAAGCGCCTGACCGGCGAAGGGCTGGTGCCGGTGGGCAACGATGCCGCGCAGTTCACGCAGTTCCTGCAGGGCGAGATCGCACGCTGGGCCAAGGTGGTGGCGGTTACCGGGGCGCGGATGAACTGAGCGCCCCGCGGAAAGAAAAAGGGGCGCCCCCGATTACGTGGGCGGCCCCCAAGGGAACGGGACGAGCCCCGGTCAGACCTCCAGTTCCTCCAGCACCCGACCCTTGGTCTCGATGCCCAGGAAATGCACGGTGATGGCCGCCAGCGCCGGTACCACCGCCAGCGCAAAGAAGGCGACGCTGAGGTTGCCACTGCCGATGGTGCCGGCAATCAACCCGGGCGCAAAGATCGCCGCCAGCTTCAGCCAGGCGCCGCCCAGGCCGCAGCCCATCGCGCGCACGCTGGTCGGGTACAGCTCCGGCGTATAGACATAGGCGGTGATAAAGCCGCTCGCGAGGAAGCCCATCGCCAGCGCGCAGAAAGTCGCCACCATGTACACCGACGAAGCGTGGAACACGCCCGCCAGCACCAGGGACAGTGCGCATAGCAGGAAAGACACGTTGATGACCGGCTTGCGCCCGACCTTGTCGACGATCATCGCGCATACCAGCGAACCGACCACGCCCAGCACCGAGGCACCGGCGGCAAGGTTCAGCGCCAGTTGCAGCGGCGCGTGGTAGACGGTCTTGTAGACCGTAGGCAGCCACGTCGACAGCCCGTACTGGATAAAGCCGCAGGTCGCCCACAACATCCATACCGCCAGCGTGCGGCCGATATAAGGCTTGCTGACGAGGTCGCGCACGCGCCGGCGCGGGTGCTGGGTCATGCGGTCGTAGGTGCTGGCATTGGCCGGCGGCGGCAGCGGACCCTTGGCGCGCGCCTCGAACGCACGCAGTGCGGCATCCGCTTCTTCCAGCCTGCCCTTCTCTGCCAGCCAGCGCGGCGATTCGGGGATTACGCGGCGCAGGATAAAGAACAGCACCAGCGGCACGCCGCCGATGAAGTACATCACCTCCCAGCCGTAGTGCGGCACCAGCCAGGCGCCAACGCCGTTGGACACCATCAGGCCGATCGGGAACACCACCTCGTACAGCAGCACGAAGCGCCCGCGGCCATGCGCGCGCGTGACTTCGTTGATATAGGTGGCGGCCACCGGCAGCTCACCGCCAAGGCCGAGGCCCTGCACGATGCGCAGCAGCAAGAATATCTCGAACGACGGCGCGAAGCCGCAGGCAATGCTCATCAGGCCGATGATGCCCGCGCTCCAGCCGATCGAGCGCAGCCGGCCGAAGCGCTCGGCCAACCCCGGGAACAGCAGCGCGCCGACCAGCTGGCCGACCGAAGGCGCCGCGATCAGGAAGCCGATCTGGCCCGGCGTCAGCGACCACTGCGCGATCAGCAGCGGCAGCGTGGCGGCAATGGCGATGACATCGAAGCCGTCGAAGAACGTGGCCAGGCCGATCAGCAGCCGGGCGCGGATATGCATGGCATTGCCCGGCATGCGTTCGATGCGGGCGATGATGTTGCCGCGGGTGACGGGGCCGGTACGGGCGGTTGCCGTGGCGGCGCCCTGGGTGGCACTGTCGGCGGTGGTCACGATACCTGCGGTGGCGGCCACCAGCGCGCCGGGCGGCGCTGCGTCTTGTCTCTGGGTCAACACGGGGCTTCTCGGTTTGATTCTTTGGTGGGCCCCCGGCTTGCGGGAGGTTTGCTCCCCTCTCCCGCTAGCGGGAGAGGGGAGCACCCAATCGGGAAATTGCAGGTCGAGCAGCGGCTACAGGTCCAGCACCAGCTTGCTGCCCTTGCAGCCAGACACGCACACCATCATGGTCTTGTTGCTGGCCCGCTCGCTGTTGCTCAGCACGCTGTCGCGGTGGTCCGGGCAGCCTTCCAGCACCGCGGTCTCGCACGAGCCGCACACGCCTTCGCGGCAGCTGTAATCCATCTCCACGCCGGCATCGAGCAGTGCGTCCAGCAGCGACTTGCCCGACGGGACCTTGACGGTGCTACCGGTGCGCGACAGCGACACCACGTATTCGCCCTCCTGCACGGCCTCGGTCGACGGATCGGCGGCAAAGCGCTCGATATGGACATTCGGATAACCGTGCGCTTCGCAGGCAGCTTCGAACGCCTTCAGCATCGGGCCGGGGCCGCAGCAGTAGAAGTGCGTTTGCGCACCCTGACCGGCCAGCATCGCCTTCAGGTCCGGCGGTACGCCAGCCTCGTCGTCGAAGTGGAAGCGCACCGCATCGCCATGCGCCGACAGTTGTTCGACAAACGCCGCCTCGGCGCGCGAACGCGCACAGTACAGCAGCGTGAACGACTTGCCCAGTTCAGCCAGCCGGCGCGCCATGCAGACGATCGGCGTGACGCCGATGCCGCCGGCGACCAGCACGGTGTGCGCGGCGGACTCGTCCAGCGCAAAATTGTTGCGCGGCGCGCCCACGGTCAGCGTGGTGCCCACGCGCAGCTGCTCGTGCACATAGCGCGAGCCGCCGCGGCTGCCGCGGTCCAGCAGCACGCCCACGGTATAGCGCTGGCGCACTTCCGGCGCACCGCACAGCGAGTAGCTGCGCACCAGGCCGTTGCCCAGGTGCAGGTCGATATGGGCGCCCGGGCTGTACTCGGGCAGGGTCTTCCCTTCGGGATCTTGCAGTTCGATGCTGACCACGCCGCGCGCTTCGTAACGCATGGCCTGGACACGCAGGGTCAGGGACTGGTGGGCACTCATGCTGCTTCCTTCGCTTCTGCTTGCTGCTGACTTACCGCTTCTCGGTCAGGAACTTGCCTGCCGGTCCGCCCGCGTTCTTCTGGCGGCGCGTATTGCCGTCGATGCCGCCCTCGATCGCCCACTCGGCGAACATGGTCGGGCCAGGCTCGAAGGCGCGTGGCTCCCAGTGCTCGTCGAGCTGGTCTTCGTCGGCGTAGTACTCGATCAGGCCGCCGGCCGGGTTCTTGAAGTACCAGAAATAGGCCGACGAGATCGGGTGGCGGCCCGGGCCGAGCTGCGTGTCCCAGCCCTTGCGCGATACGTGCATGCCGCCGCCGAAGACCTCGTGGATGTCGCGCACGGTGAAGGCGACGTGGTTCAGGCCGCTCTTCGGTTCCGGCAGCTGCAGCAGGAACAGGTCGTGGTGGCCGCCCTCCGGCGTGCAGCGCAGGAAGGCACCGCGGTCCGGATAGCGGTCCGACGGCACGAAGCCGAATTTCTCGACATAGAAGCGCTCCGTGGCTTTTACGTCTTTCACGAAGAACACCACGTGGCCCACCTCGATCGGCGTGGCGTGGTCGTAGATCGGGCTGCGCTGGTTCAGGCGCGGCTTGTCGTTCCACGTGTTCATCAGCGCGCATTCGACCTGCACGTCATGCTTGCGGGTCACCTGGAAGCGCACGGCCAGGCCGTTCGGGTCGGTGCAGCCGACGCGCAGCGTATCGCCCTCGCCCTGCTTCACGAAATCTGGCGCGTCGGCAATCGCGTCCGCGAGATGGTCGAGCGATGCCTGCGAGTCCACGCCCCACACCACTTCGCGCAGCGTCGGGCCGGCTTCGATCGCCGGCGGCAACGTGGCGTCATCGATACGGCGCACCAGCACGCGGCAGCCGTTCAGTGTTTCAAAATCCAGGCCCTGCGCGTCGTCGCGCTTGATGGCCAGGCCCCAGTCGGTGAAAAAGCCGCGGCAGGCGTCAAAGTCATCCGCGCCGTAGACGATCTCGTCGATCCCCAATACCTTGATCATTGCTTGCTCCAGCCTGCCGGGTTCAGTGGTTGGCCCACGGCAGCGGTTGTTCGTTCAGGCCCCAGTACACGCTCTTCTGCTCCATGTACTGCAGGATGCCAAGCCGTCCCTTCTCGCGGCCCAGGCCGCTGTCGCGCCAGCCGCCGAACGGCGTCGCGATCGAGAACTGCTTGTAGGTGTTGATCCACACATTGCCCGCCTGCACGGCCCGTGCCACGCGCCAGGCGCGTTTGTAGTCGCGCGTCCAGATGCCGGCGGCCAGCGCGTAGACGCTGTCGTTGGCCTGCGCGATCAGGTCGTCCTCGTCGTCGAACGGGATCGCCACCAACACCGGCCCGAAGATTTCTTCCTGGCAGATGCGGGCGTTGTTATCCAGCCCTTCGATGATGGTCGGCGTGTAGAAATAGCCGTTGGGCAGGCCAGCGACGTCGGGGCGCAGGCCGCCGGTGCGCAGCTGGCCGCCCTCCTCCACGCCTGCGGCGACGTACGACTCGATGCTGTCGCGGTGGCGGTCGGTGATCAGCGGGCCCATCTGGGTGCGCTCATCGGCAGGATCGCCCACGCGCAGGTGCGCGGCGCCTGCGGCGAGGCGGTCGATAAAGGCCTCGTACTGCGAGCGCGCGACGAACAGCCGCGAGCCGGCGATGCACGACTCGCCCGACGAGCTGAAGATGCCGTACAGCACGCCGTTGACCGCGTGGTCCAGCTCGGCATCGTCGAACACCATGGTCGGCGACTTGCCGCCCAGCTCCAGCGACACCGGCATCATCTTGTCGGCGGCGATATGGGCGATGTGCTTGCCGGTGGTGGTGCCGCCGGTGAACGACACGCGGCGCACCAGCGGATGCTTGGTGATGGCGTCGCCGATCACCGAGCCCTTGCCTGGCAGCACGCTGACCAGGCCCTTGGGCACGCCGGCCTCTTCGCAGATGCGCGCCAGTTCCAGCGCCATCAGCGGCGTGACCTCGGCGGGCTTGACCACCACCGCATTGCCGGCGGCGAGCGCCGGCGCCATCTTCTGCGCCTCGCTGGCGATCGGCGAGTTCCACGGCGTGATCGCCGCGACCACGCCCATCGGCTCGTAGACGCTCATGGTCAGGCAGTCGCCGCGCTGCGGCGTGATGGTTTCTTCCAGCGTCTCGCAAGCGGCGGCGAAGAACTGGAAGGTGCCGGCGGCGCTGGCCACCAGGGCGCGGGTTTCGCTGATCGGCTTGCCGTTGTCGAGGCGCTGGCGCTGGGCGAGCGGCTCCGCTTGCGCGCGGATCAACTCGGCAACGCGATAGAGGACGGCAGCACGCTCGTGCGGCTTGCGCTGGGCCCAGCCGCTGGTGAGGAAGGCGTTTTGGGCGCCCTGCACCGCTTCTTCGACGTCGGCAAGGCTGGCGGCGTTGAGCTCGGCCACGACTTCGCCGGTGGCGGGGTAGCGCGTGGCGTAGCGGTCGCCGGTGCCGAGTCGCCATTCGCCGGCGATGCAGATGGGGAGTACTTCTTGGTGTTTCATGTCGTTGCCTGCTAAGTCTGTCTTTGCCTGCGGTGTGTTGCTGCGGGCCTTACTGCGTTATCTCGCTGCGATGCGCTTTCCCTTTCTGCGGCGGGACTCCCCTCTCCCGCTTGCGGGAGAGGGGAGAAAACACGCAGCGATCGTTGGCGCCTCAGCGTGTCCTTTAAATCGATACCGCGTGCGCCCGATTTCCCAGCGCCCGCACCACACTAAATACCGTCAGCGCCGAAGTCTTCGGATTCGCCGCGAGCGGCTTGCCACGCATCGTCAGCTCGAAGCCCCCAAACACACCCCGCGCTTCCACGTGATGCACGTTCTCCACCGCATGCGGATCGGCCAATAGCTTCACCGACGTGCGGTCCAGTCCAAGCCCGGCCAGCGACACCGTGGCGGCGACATTGGCGTTCTTCGGGTACAGCCGCGCGGCATCGCGCGCGCTGCCTTCGAAGATCACCGTCACCTCGGTCAAGGCATTCAGGTCAAAGAGCTGCTCAGCCGGCGTGCCGGTCCAGGCGCGCGCCGGCTTGCGGCCGGTGTAGATCACTTCATCCAGCCCGCCGACACGCGCCGCGGCCAGCGCATCGATCGCACCGATCGCACCCGACAACAGCTGCACCTGCGTGCCGCCGCGGCGCGCAGCCGCTTCCAGCCGCTCGGCCATGCCGGGTTCGGACAGCGCGCCCACCGACACCACCATGCAAGGGATGCCGCGCTCCAGCGCCGGCACGATGTGCTCCTCCAGCGCATGGTGGCCGGCGCACTCGACCAACAGGTCGGGACGCTGGTCGTCCAGGTGCGTCGCCACGCGGGCGCGCGGCGCCAGCGCGGAGACCGCGCCGCGGGCCTCGTCCATTGTGTGCTCCGGCACGATCACCACGTCGAAGACCACGTCCGGATCGCTCTTGAGCAACTCCATCACGCCGCGGCCGATCGCGCCGCAGCCAACCATGGACACATGCAGCATTTGCGGGCTCCCTTCCTTGTTATGCAGTTACCGTAGATTGTTCACGTGCCGGCTCTTCCTTGTCCTTGTTCACCGGGGGGCCGGCAAACGCGGTCTTGAACGAGCCGATCGACAGCATGTCGATTTCCAGCAGGAACGGGCCGGGCTCGACCGTGGCCTGCTCCAGCGCCGTGCCGACATCGGCCAGGCTGCTGACGCGGGCATGGCGCAGCGACAGCGACTTCGCCAGCGCGGCGTAGTCAGGCGTGTGCAGGTCCACGTAGTGGCGGCGGCCGCCGTACTGCGCGTCCTGGATGTTCTTGATCACGCCGTAGCCCTTGTCGTTCATCAGCACGATCACCATGTCGGCGCGCTCCTGCACGGCAGTCGCCAGCTCACCCAGGTTCAGGATGAAGCCGCCGTCGCCGGCCAGCGTGAAGGTCTTCTTGCCCGAGGCCGTCGCCGCGGCGCCGATGGCGGCGCCGATGCCCATCGCCAGGCCCTGGCCGATGCCGCCGCCCAGCGCATGCACGCCGGCACGCGAGTCGAAGACGCGCAGCTGGCGATTGCCCCAGGTGCTGTTCGACACGGTCACGTCGCGCACCCAGTTGAAGTTGCGGCCGACCGCTTCCTGCAGCGCCTGCACTAGCGCCGAGTACGGGCCGAGGCCGTCGACCAGGCCGTTGACGGCGGTGTCGTGCGCGCGGCGCAGGTCGGCGGCGAAGGCCGGGTCGATCTTCATTCGCTTTTCAAGTCGATCTGCCAGCGCATCCAGCGCCAGCGCGGCGTCGCCGCTGACAAAGTAGTCGCTCTGGTAGCAGCGGCCTTCGGCGGCCGGGTCGGCGTCGATGCGCAGCAGCGGACGCGGCAGCTTCAGTTCGTACTTCAGCGTTTCATTGCCGCGCAGGCGCGAGCCCACCACCAGCATCGCGTCGCAGGTCTGGTAGAAGTTCTCGACCGGCTTGTGCAGGTTGAAGGCACCCAGCGAACGGGGATCGTCTTCCGGCACGATGCCGCGGCCTTGCGTGCTGGTGACCACGCCGAAGCCCAGGTCCATCAGGCGGCGCACCTGCGCCGAGGCGTGGCGCGCACCGCCGCCCAGCCACAGCAGCGGACGCTTGGCATTGGCCAGGCGCTCCGCCAGCGCGTCCAGCGCGTGGGCCGACGGCACGTGCTTCGGCACCGGCAGCGGCTGCAGGTCGGCCGGCAGGTCGATCAGCGCGGCCTGGATGTCGATGGGGATCTCCACGCTGACCGGGCCGGTCGGCGCCGTCAGCGCTGTCTGCACCGCCAGCTTGATGGTGCTGATGGCGGTGTCGGCACTGCGGATGCGAAACGCGGCCTTCGACACGGCCTTCAGCATGGTGAGCTGGTCCGGTGCTTCGTGGATGTAGGCGAGGCTCTGGTCGAGGTACGGGGTCTCGATCTGGCCGGTGATGTGCAGCAGCGGCGTGCCGGCGGTCAGCGCCTCAACCATGGCGCCGGCGGCATTGCCGGCGGCGGTGCCGGTGCTGGTCAGGCACACGCCCAGGCCGCCGGTGGTGCGGGCATAGGCATCGGCCATGTTGGTGCCGCCCGCTTCACCGCGCGCTGGCACGAAGCGGATCTTGCCGCGCTCGCCCATGGCGTCGAGGATCGGCATGTTGTGGATCGAGATCACACCAAATGCAGCCTTGACGCCGCACTGTTCGAGAAACGCCGTGATGGCGCAGCCCACGGTGACCTGTTGTTGTTCGTACTGTTGCTGATTAGGCATGACGGGAGTGTCCTCCGGAGATATCGATATGGCTGCCCGTGGTGTACGAAGACAACGGCGAGGCAAGGAACAGGATGGCGCGGGCTGCCTCGACGGGCAGGCCCAGGCGGCCAAGGGGAATATGTTTCTGCAGGGCCAGGCGCGCGGTCCATGCGGCCCAGTCCAGGTGGCGGTCTTCTTCGGGACGCGCCTCGAAGCGGCGGCGCCACTGGCCCGATTCGACCAGCCCGATCAGGATGCCGTTGACGCGGACACCCTTCGGCGCGAACTCGGTGGCCATCGAGCGCACCAAGTTGAGCACGCCGGCGCGCGCGGCGGAGGTCGCGACCATGTGCGGCTCCGGCTGCTGCGCCAGCAGCGAGTTGACGCAGACGATCGCGCCCTGGCCCGACTTCTCGAGCTGCGGCAGGAAGGCCCGCGTCGGGTGGATCACGGAGAAGAACTTGAGCTGCAGTTCTTCCATCCAGGCCGCGTCCTCGGTATTGGCAAAGGTCGACACACGGCCCTGGCCGGCGTTGTTGACCAGCATGTCGACGTTGCCCAGCGTGGCCTGCACGGCGGCGGCAAAGGCGGCGACCTGTTCAGGCTTGAGCACGTCGCAGGTGGCGGCATAGAGCCGGCACCCGGGGAATTTCTCGCGCAACTGCGCTTCGGCGCTGCGCAGTCGGGCTTCATCGCGGCCGCACATGGCCACGGCGGCGCCCGCTTCGAGCAGCAGTTCGACGGTCGCCAGCCCGATGCCGGAGGACCCGCCGGTAACGACGGCAACCTTGCCGTCGATTTCAATCATGGACATTGTCCTCACTCCCGATACAGATTCACCACCTTGCCGGAGGCAGACGGGCGGTAGTCGAGCAGGCGCGACAGCTCGCCCGCGGTATCCCTCACCTTCTCCACCATCACATCCAGCTGGTCCGGATCGATATGCGCGGCGGGGATGGTGGCGCCCAGCGCCGCCACCACCTTGCCGCAGCGGTCGCGCACAGGCGCCGCGATGGTGGAGATGCTGGCTTCGAAGAAGCCTTCCTGCAGCACGTAGCCGCGTTCGCGGTCGCGCTGGACGATCTCGTGCAGTTCATCGACCGTACGCGGCGTGCTGTCGGAGAAAACGTCGAGATGTGTCTCCGGATACAGCGCGCGCAACTCCGCCAGCGACAGGTCCTCGAGCAGCACGCGCCCCAGCACCGTGGCATGCGCCGGCAGCCGCGTGCCGACGTTGACCGAGCTCGCGAACGGCCGCGGCGACACCGCCTTGGCCACATAGACGATCGAACGCCCGTCGCGCACCACGAGGTTGGTGGGGTAGCCGATCTCGTCGCGCAACCGCTCCAGCACGGGGCGGCCGAGCTCGGTCAGCTCCAGCGATGCCAGGTACTCAAACCCGAGCCGCAGTACCGCCATGCCCAGCCGGAAATCCCGGCCGCCGTCGGCACGCTCGACGAAGCCCAGCATTTCCAGCGTAGCCAGCAGGCGGAACACGGTCGAGCGCGGCACCTTGAGCCGGCGCGCCAGTTCCGCGGCCGACAGGGTGCGGTCCTTACTGCTGAACTCGCCGAGCAGGCGCAGGCCGCGCTCCAGGCCCGGGACGATGTACTTGTCCGGGGTTTCGTTGGCAGCGGCTTGCGTAGCCGGGATTGCGTTTGTGCTCATGGTCAGTGCTTGCGGACGGGCGGATGCCGGCATCAGCGCTTGATCTTCGTCAGCGGATGCTCGGGCGGGTACGTCGGCGTGATCGGCTTCTTGGCGCCGAGCATCACGCACATCAGCGCGTCTTCCTCGCCGATATTGATTTCCTCGCGGTAGACGCCCGGCGGCACCGAGACCAGGTCGCGGTCGGTTAGGATGGTTTCGTAGCGCTCGCCATCCTTTTCCAGGATCAGCTTGACCTTGCCGCGCAGGATGAAGAACACCTCTTCCACGTCGGTGTGGATATGCGACGGGCCTTCATGGCCGGCCGGGATAATCATCGTCGAGAAGGTGAAGTTCTCCGACGGCACGGTGTTGGTGTCAGCGGCCACGCCGGTGCCGCCGGTGCCGAGGTAGCGCATCTGCGCGCGGCGGTACTTGGGGTCGTAGTCGGCCTGGAACTTCAGCGCGTCCCAGTCGTACTTGCGCGTGGCGAAGCGCGCGACGCGGCTTTCCATCCACTGGTCGAACGAGGCGCCGTCCGGTTGTTCCCAGGAACGCTTGATGTTGGCTTGTTGGGAAAGATCGCTCATTTGGATTCCTTCTGTTTTCAGTGGATCAGTTGGATCAATGCATGACAAAGCCGCCGTTGACCGCCAGGGTCTGGCCGGTCACGAAGCGGGCAAGATCGGAGAGTGCGAACAGCACCGCGCCGCAGACGTCGTCGGGCAGCTGCTCGCGCGAGATCGCGCGCTGCTCGCGGTACAGGTCGTGGCGATGCTGAGGCACGTATTCGGTCGCTTCCACCAGCGTCAGGCCCGGCGCCACCGCATTGACGGTGATCTGGTCCTTGCCCAGTTCGCGGGCGAGCGAGCGGGTCATGCCGATGATGGCGCTCTTGCTGGCCACGTAGGCCAGCAGGTTGGGTGCGCCCCACAGCGGCGTGTCCGAGGCCAGGTTGACGACCGCGCCACGGCCGCTGGCGCGCAGCGCCGGCAGGCAGGCGGTGGTCATCAGCCAGGTGCCGCGCACGTTGACGTTCATCACGCGGTCCCAGGTGGCGACGTCGATGGTGCTGGCGTCGCGCCCGCCGGAGTCGGTCACGGCGGCGTTGTTGACCAGGCCGTCGAGGCCGCCCAGGGTCTTGACCGCGGCGTCGGCGCAGGCCTGCACCGAGGCGGGATCGGCCAGGTCTACCGGCACCTGCACTACCTTCAGGCCGGCCGCGCGCAGCGCGTCGGCTTCCTGCTGCAGGCGCTCGGCAAGGATGTCGGCCATCGCCACCGCGGCGCCGGCTTCAGCCAGCGCCTTGACGAAGGCCAGGCCCAGGCCGCGCGCGGCGCCGGTGACCAGCACCTTGCGCCCGGCCAGCAGCGTGTCGTTGCGGATCGCCTCAGGCATGGCTGGCGGCTCCGGCGGATTGGGCAGGCTTCAGCATGGCGACCGGCTCGTCGGCGACCTCCTGCTCGGCGCGGCGCTTGAGCAGACGGCGCACGCGCGTGATGCCGGCATCGTGCTGGTAAAGCATCTCGTGATCGCGCGCATTCGGGGCCATCATTTCCAGCACCACGCGGTCCTGCTCCAGCACATCCCAGTGCAGCTGCTCCAGGCGGTTGCGATACAGGAAGCGCCACACATCGCGCTCCCAGCCCTGCACGTGGCGGGTGCGCCAGAAGAACACCATGCAGTGGTCTTCATCGACCGGCGTGGCCATGCCGACGATGCCGAACGGGCCGCCGGGGCCGACCTTGGCGCGGTACGGGATCGCCAGGCGCAGCCACAGCGTGCCGGTCTCGCCGAACTCGACCCAGTCGAAGTTGACGCCGCGCTGGCCGGTTTTCTCGAACACCAGGCCGTGCGCGGTTTCGCGGATCTGCATCACGGCGGACTTCTCGCCGCTGGCCATCGAGTGCGACACCGCATGCAGATAAGCGCCGTGCATCGGGTCCATCACGTTGTCGATGGCATAACGGTAGTTGCAATCCCAGTGCGCCACGCACAGGAAGTGGCTGTGTTCTTCGCTGACCAGTTCCTCCGGCAGGCGCAGCTCGTCGGGGCTGCCCTCGCCTTGCGGGGCCTGGTCGCCGAACCACAGGAAGATCGCGCCGGCCTGTTCCTGCACCGGGTAGCTGCGCACGCAGGTGCGGCCTTCCAGCGGGCAGCTCTCGACTGCCGGCACGCTCTTGACCTGGCCATCTCCGCCGACTTCGACGCCGTGGTACCAGCAGGCGACGCGGTCGCCCAGGTTCCAGCCCATCGACAGGCGCGCGCCGCGGTGCGGGCAGCGGTCTTCGAGCGCGTGGACCTGGCCGGCGCCGTCGCGCCACAGCACGATGTTCTGGCTCAGGCGGGTGATGCCGATCGGGGCGTGGGACACCGCCCACGAGGCGGCGACGGGGTACCAGTAGTTGCGCAGGCCGGTGTTCAGGCGGGCTTCGGCGCGGGCTTGCTTGTTCGATTCCATGTTGTTCTCGCTACGACGCGGTTCGTGGAGGGCGGGCTCAGGCGCCGAGCCGGCGCATTTCGGCCAGGAAGCGCTCTTCGGTCCAGGGCTGGCCGTCGACGCCGAGGAAGCCGGCGGCATTGAAGGCGCGCACGATGTCCTGCGGGTTCTGCGCGCCGCCCTCGAACGCGGCTTCCAGGGCATCGCCCAGCGCGTTCTCGTAGGCGCTCGGGGCGCTGGCGCGGGTCTGCCAGACGATGTTGGCGACCTTGCCGGGTTGCTCGATATGGCCCTTGCCTGCGACGTTATTCGGCGCCGGACGCTCCCAGGGCACCAGGTTCGGGTTGTACGAGAGGCTTTCCATTGCGCTTTGCTCCATGTCTTGCAGCTGGGGGGACCGTGTTCCAACGTCGTCCGGATACGCCTTGCTTTGCGTCCGTCGTGTTTTACTAATGAAACACTGGTTTAGATATTGAACACAGGTACGACTATAGACAACGTCGCCTTAAAAATTGACTGGGGTTAACCCGCGGAAGGCGGAGCGATGTGGGGATGGGTGGCGCAACGTGCGCGCCGCTGGCGGCGATGCGAGGCACCGCCGCTATCGGGTCAGGATTAAGACGCCTGGTCGGCAGGCAAAGCGGCCCGGATCAGGCGGGCGGTGGCGGCCGCCTGCTCGATATAGCAGGCGTGGCCGGCATCCGGGATCAGCGAGAACGGCAGGCCAAAGCGTTCGGCCAGCGTGCCGCAGGCGGGCGGCGTGGTGACCACGTCGCGGCTGCCGCAGGCGATCTGCGTCGGCAGCGCTGACGGGCGGCGCGCCAGGTAGGCATCGATATCGTCGCCGCACAGCATGGCCACCGCCTGCCGGTAGCCGTCCGGGTTCAGCCGCTGCATGTTCCAGCGTACCCAGACCTGGGCCGCGGGATCCGCCTCCTCGCTCAGCAAGCGGGCCGGGCCGCGCTGCGCCAGGCCCTCGACGCCGAGCGATTCGAGCGCTTCCAGCCGCTGGCGCGCCACCTCCTTTGCCTGCGCTTCCTTGCCCGGGCCGCCGTAGCCCTGCGCCACGCTGAGCAACAGCAGTCGCGCCGGCAGCTTGCGCGCACTGGCGACATAGGCCGCCGCCATCAGCGCGCCGAGCGAGTGGCCGACGATCAGCGCTGGCTGCACGCCGAGCGTCTGCAGCAGTCCGCCGAGCCGCATCGCATAGTCCGCCGCCAGCGGCCGTGGCTGGGCCAGCGGCGTCGAGTTGCCGTAGCCCGGCGCGTCCCACGCGATCACCCGCGCCTGCGCGGCCAGCAGGCTGGCGCACGACAGCCACGAAGCCGCGCCGGAACTGATGCCGTGCAGCAGCACGATCACGGGGCCGCTGGTGCCGCCGCTGCGGTAGGCCACCTGCTCACCGCCCTGCCCGACCTGCGCGACGCGCTCCGCAAACCCTTTATCGAGGGCTTCCAGCAACTGCCGGTCTGGCTGGGCTGGCATGCGACGGGGATTTTGTTCCATATATAAAACTTAGGTTTGAGAATAAAACTTTTGAAGCATAGGTGCATCGGGGTGCAACCGGGATGAGGGTTAACGATAGGGCGGCCCAAAACCTCCACGCAGAGCCAGCGGCAGCCGTCATGGCGCGGCCTCACTAGGGATAACCCTCCTCACCAATTGTGGAAACTCGCGGCTATATTTTGCCTAACGTTTCTTATGTTGTTTGATGTTTCATATATAAAACACAGAAGAGGCCGAAACAGCATTCGCAGCCGCCATCCGCAGTGGCAGCGGACAACAAGACGACAAAGACGGAAAACGGAAGGAAACTGGTAGATGAAACTTGCACGAATCGCCGCGGGCCTGGCCGCGGCTTTCCCCCTGCTGGCCTCGGCGCAATCCTCGGTCACCCTGTACGGGGTCATCGATACGGGTGTCGAGTACGTGAGCAATGTCGGCGCCAACGGCGACGGCCTGGTGCGCATGCCCAACCTGACCGCCACCGTGCCCTCGCGCTGGGGCATCCGCGGCACCGAAGACCTGGGCGGCGGCCTGAAGAGCATCTTCGTGCTGGAGTCGGGCTTCTCGCCGGACTCGGGCACCTCCAACCAGGGCGGACGCCTGTTCGGGCGCCAGGCGCTGGTGGGCCTGACCAACCAGTATGGGCAGCTGTCGTTTGGCCGCCAGTACACCATGCTGTTCTGGGCCACGCTCGACAGCGATATCCTGGGCCCCAACGTGTACGGCTCGGGCTCGCTCGACAGCTACCTGCCCAATACGCGCGCCGATAACGCGGTGTCGTACAAGGCCAACTTCAGCGGCCTGGTGGTCGGCGCCACCTACAGCTTCGGGCGCGACGCGGTCAACGCCGGCCCCAGCCCCTCCGGCACCAACTGCGCCGGCGAGAACCCCGCCGACAAGAAGGCGTGCCGCGAGTGGTCGGCCATGATCGGCTATGACAACAAGACCTGGGGCGTGACCGCGGCATATGACTCGCAGCGCGGCGGCCCTGGCGCGTTCGGCGGCCTGACCAACAGCAGCCTGACCGACGACCGCCTCTCGGTGGGCGGCTACATGCTGCTCAAGCGCACCAAGCTCGGCGCCGGCTGGATCCGCCGCGACAACGAAGGCAGCCCCACGCCGATCAGCGACCTGTACTACGCCGGCGTGTCCTACGACATCACGCCCGCGGTCAACCTGGCCGGCCAGGTCTACTTCCTGAACTACCACGGCAGCGACAACCAGGCCATGCTGTATACGCTGCGCGCGATGTACAGCTTCAGCAAGCGCACCTCGGTGTATGCCACCGCCGGCTTTATCAACAACGGCGGGCAGCTGGCGATGTCGGTCAGCGGTGGCTCGCCCGGTTCGAACCCGCGTCCGGGCGAGAACCAGTGGGGCTCGATGGTCGGCATCAAGCACATTTTCTGAGTCCGGCGGTCGCCCGGCGCCGCGCAGGCGCCGGGCTCTCCCCAGCCATGCGGCCCCGGCCCTGCCGGGCGCCCAGTTTTCCCGAGGTCTGAACATCATGAAGTCTGCACGCCGCAAAGTACTCGCCACGCTGGCCGCCGCGACCGCGCTGGTCGCCACCGCCACCGGCACTGCCCTGGCCCAGGGCGCATACCCGAACAAGCCCATCACCATCGTCGTCGCCTATCCGGCCGGCGGCGACGTCGACGTCCTGGCCCGCCTGTTCGCGGAGAAGCTCGCCCCGCGCCTGAAGCAGTCGGTGGTGGTGGAAAACCGCACCGGCGCCGCCGGCACCATCGGCAGCGCCTACGTGGCGCGCGCCAATCCGGACGGCTACACGCTGCTGCTGGCACCCAACACCGTCGCCATCGCACCGCTGGTGCTCAAGGCCGGCACCGGCGCCAGCTACGACGTGCAGCACGACTTCACGCCGGTCGCGCAGATCGGCACGCAGTCGCTGTTCGTGGTGGTCAACAAGGGCACCGGCATCACCAAGGTCAGCGACCTGGTGGCGCGCGCCAAGGCCGGCAAGGTCGAGACCTACGCCACGCCGGGCAACGGGTCGCCGATGCACATCATGGGCGAGCTGTTCAACAAGTCCGCCGGCATCAAGATCAGCCAGGTGCCCTACCGCGGCCTCGCTCCGGCCATCGTCGACGTGATCGGCGGCCAGGTGCCGGTCACCTACGTCACCTACGGCGCGGTCGCGCAGTACGTGGGCAACGGCAGCCTGGTGCCGCTGGCGGTGGCTGACCTGAAGCGCTCGCCGTTCGCGCCCAACGTGCCCACGCTGGCCGAGCTCGGCTACAAGGATGTGGAGATCGGCGCGTGGCAGGCACTGCTCGGGCCCAGGAACATGCCGGCCGATCTGGTGCGCACGCTCAACACCCACGTCAACGAGATCCTGAAGATGCCAGACGTGGTGGCGCGCATGGCGACCATTGCGGTGACGCCCGCGGGCGGCGAGCCGGCAACGCTGTCGAAGCTGATTACGGCGGACACTACGCGCTATACGAAGATCGTGAAGGAGTTCGGCATCCAGGCCGACTGAGGCGTGCCGCGCGTGAGGATGCGTGACGGCATGGGCCAATGCCCCACACAAAGCAAAAGCCCGCCGATGTCGGCGGGCTTTTGACTTCAGGCATGCCGGCCTCAATTCACCTGCCGGCTCATCCCCTCCCAATACGGCTCCCGCAACTTGCGGCGCAGCAGCTTGCCCGACGGGTTGCGCGGCAGCGCGTCGACGAAGTCGATGCTCTTGGGCACCTTGAAGCCCGCCAGCCGTTGCCGCGTCCACGCGATGATGCCGTCGCGGTCGGCTTCCTGTCCGGGCTTGAGCACGACGATGGCCTTGACCGCCTCGCCCCACTTCTCGTCCGGCACCCCGATCACCGCCACGTCCGCCACCTGCGGGTGGCCGTAGATCGCGCTCTCGACCTCGGCCGGATAGACGTTCTCGCCGCCGCTGATGATCATGTCCTTGACGCGGTCGTGGATGTACAGGTAGCCCTCGGCATCCATATAGCCGGCGTCGCCGGTGCGCAGCCAGCCGTCGGCGTCGATGGCACGCGCGGTTTCTTCGGGCTGCTTCCAGTAGCCGGCCATGTTGTGCTGCGAGCGCACCACCACTTCGCCGACTTCGCCTGGCGCCAGCTCGCGCCCTTCATAATCCACTACCTTCAACTCGACACCCGGCAGCGGCTTGCCGGCGGCGCGCATGCGCGGTACTTCCTCGGTGGTGTGGTCTTCAGGGGGCAGCGCCACGATGGTGCCGGTGGTCTCGGTCATGCCGTATTGCTGCACGAAGCCGCAGCCGAACACCTCGATGCCCTCGCGCAGCAGCGCCGCCGGGATCGGCGCGGCGCCGTACAGCAAGTACTTCAGGCGCGAGTAGTCCACCTGCCGCGCGCGCGGGTCGCGCAGCACGATCTGCATCGCGGCCGGCACCATGAAGAGCTTGCTGATGCGTTCCTGCTCGATGAAGTCGAGCACCGCGCGCGGGTCGAACTCGCGCGCCACCACGCCCTTGGCGCCGGACAGCAGGTTGCGCAGCCCCCAGCCTGAGCCGCCGATATGCGCCACCGGCATCGCCACCAGCGAAATGTCGTCCGCGGTCCAGTGCGACCAGGGGATGCTCTCGCGCTCGCTGACCTCGGTGCCGATGGTCAGGTTGCGGTGCGTAAGCATCGCGCCCTTGGGCCGTCCGGTGGTACCCGACGTGTAGAGCTGCAGCACCACGTCGAGCGCGGCAGGCTGGTGCACGGGCGCCGTGGCCGGCTGCGCGTCGCGCCAGTCGGTGTAGCACGGTGCATCGCCCTGGTCGGCGCACGGCTCCATCATCACCACCTTGCGCACCATCGGCAACGCCGGCAGCAGGTTCCTGGCCATCGCCGCCGACTCCGGCCCGACGAAGAGCACCACGGCATCGCAATGGCCGAGGATGAATTCCACCTCGGGCGGCGCCAGGCGCCAGCTCGCCGGCGTCATCACCGCACCGGTCTTGGCCGCGCCCAGCAGCAGTTCAAAGTAGTGGTCGCTGTTCTTGCCGATGTAGCCGATGCGGTCGCCGGCGCCGACGCCTTCCGCCAGCAGGGCCTGCGCGACCCGGTCGGTATTGCGCTCGAAGTCGGCATAGCTGGTCTGCCGGCCCTCGAACGCATACGCGACGGCATCGGGCCGCAGCCGGGCGAAATGACGCACGGCGTGGGGCAGTGTCGCCAGGTAGCTGAGATCCATCCGCGTCTCCGTGATTGTCATCGTGCAACCAGGGTTGCCTCGTGCTCAGCGCGGCGCCATGCGGATGGCGCCGTCCAGGCGCACCGACTCGCCGTTGAAATAGCCGTTGCGGCACATCTCCACGGCCAGCGAGGCAAACTCCTCCGGCTGTCCCAGGCGCTTGGGGAACGGCACGGATGCGGCCAGCGCGGCCTTGACGTTCTCGGCCGCGCCCTGCAGCAGCGGCGTATTGAAGATGCCCGGCAGGATGGTATTGACGCGAATGCCCTCGCCCGCGAGGTCGCGCGCGATCGGCAGGGTCATGCCGACCACGCCTGCCTTCGATGCCGAATACGCGGCCTGCCCCATCTGGCCGTCCTGCGCCGCCACCGACGCGGTGTTGATGATCACGCCGCGCTCGCCGTCGGCCGCATCCAGCGTCAGCATGCCCGCGGCCGAACGCGCGATGCAGCGGAAGGTGCCGATCAGGTTGATCTGGATGATGCGTTCGAAGGCATCGGTCGGGAAGTGCTTGATCTGGTCCGGCGCTTCCTTGGAACGCGAAGCGGTCTTGATGGCGTTGCCGGTGCCGGCGCAGTTGACCAGGATGCGTTCCTGGCCGATCGCGGCACGCGCCTTGGCAAACCCGACTTCGACCTCGGCTTCGGAGGTGACGTTGACCTGGCAGAACACACCGCCCAGCTCGCGCGCCAGCGCTTCGCCCCTTTCCACGTTGAGGTCGAACAGCGCCACGCGCACGCCGTGCGCCGCCAGCGCGCGGGCCGTTGCCGCGCCCAGGCCCGAGGCCCCGCCCGTCACCACTGCCGATACCGATGCATTGAGTTCCATGCCGTCTGTCCTTTGTCTCTTGTCCCTCGCCAGGCCGCGCCGGATGCGTGCGGCCCCGCGGTTTCGATGTTGCCGGCATGTGCCAGGAGAAATGACGCCTGTGCCGGAGTGGGTTCGAATTTCGTGCATCGGGCCCCCACACGCATCGTCCGAAGCGACGAACGCGAGGTGGCATGGCAGCGACGCGCGCGCGCCGACATGTTTGCGCAGTGCGCCACCGCGGCCACGCGCCCTCGGCGTCACCCGGTCGAGTCGCGGCCGATGCGCTACAGTGACGCGATCGACGGCCCTTCCCACCGCCGGGCCGACAGCGGCACGCCGGACCCGGCAACGGATTTCAAGCCATGCGCAAAACCGAACGCAATGCCCACACTCGTCTGCCGCTGCCTGGCGCCACGCCGGCGGCGCCGAGCTTGCAGATGATCTTGCTGATGACGTTGCTGTGCGCGCTGCTGTTTGCGCCAGCGGCCCGCGCCGCACCGGCCGGTCCGCTCGCCGCGCTGCTGCCGCAGGCGGCCAAGCCGGCGCCCGCCAGCGCGCCTGCTGCGCCGGCCAGCGTGCCGCTGGCGCAGTCGCTGGACCAGGTCATCGCCACCCTGCAGAACGATCGCGAGCGGCGCGCCCTGGTGGGGCAACTGCAGGCCATGCGGCGCGGCCTGGATGCCTCTGCCGCGGCACCCGCCTCCGCGGCGGCTGCCGAGGCCGACGCGTCGGCGCCCGGGCTGATCACCGCCGTGGCCAAAGTGCTGGACGAGGTCGACTTGCACTTGCGCGAGGACCAAGGCGCGAGGCAGTACTGGCGCTGGCACATGCGCTTCGCGGGTGAGGAATGGCGTGCCGCGCTCACCCTCAACGGTACGCGCACGGCGCTGGCGTCGCTGCGCGAATTCGCGCTGGTGCTGGCAGTGTGGGCGATATGCGGCTTTGCGCTTTGGGAGATCGGCCACCGCATCCGGCTCCGGCGCGCTTCCAAGCCACCAGTGCGCGCCGAGCGCGGCAAGCTGCCCGAACTGCCCTCCTGGGTCGACATCGGCGTCTACATGCTGCGCCATATCGGACCGTGGGTGGTAGCCTTCGGGCTCACGATGCTGATGGCCAACCGCACCTTTGCCCAGTCGCCGGCGAGCGTTGCCGGTGTGCTGGTCGCGTATGCGATCGTGGCGGGTGCGCTCGCGGCGGCGATGTGCCAGGTCATCTTCGTGCTGTTCCGCAGCGCCCACCGGCAACTCGCGGTACGGCAGTTGCTGGCGCGCTCGCCGTGGCTCTTGTTCTGTACCGGCGCACTGGCGGCACTGGGCGACAGCGCCACCGACGGCCGCGTGACCGCCGCGCTCGGCACCAACTTCGCGGCGCTGGTGTCCACTACCGCCAATATCGCCGCGGCGCTGGGCATCGGCCTGTTCGCGCTGTGTTTCCGCCGGCAGATCGGCCAGCTGATCGGCCAGCGGCCACTGGCCTTCCGCCAGGCGCATCCGGCCGTGACCGACCTGTTGCGGCTTGCGGGCCAGGCATGGCACCTGCCGGTGCTGGCGGTGGTGGTAGCGTCGGTGATCGGCACCATCCTGGCCACCGGCCATGCCGACGTGTTCCTGCGCCGCACGGTGGCGTCCGTGGCGCTGTTCGTCGCCGCGCTGCTGCTGACCATGGTCGCCAGGCGCTCGCCCAAGGCCACGGCGCGCGCGCCGCGCATCCGCGACCGCCGGCGCTCGGCCTACCTGCGGCGCTTCGGCCGCTTTGCGATGGCGCTGGTGCGCGTGCTGATCTGGGCGATTTTCCTGGAAATGATTATGCGCATCTGGGACACGTCGCTGGTGCGGCTGGCCGAATCGTCGGCCGCGGGCCGCCATATCACCGAGACGGTGTTCAGCGTGATCAGCACCGTGCTGCTGGCGTGGCTGGTCTGGCTGCTGATCGACACCGCCATCATGCAGACGCTGTCTCCGGTGCACGGGCGCGGCGCGCAACCCGGCATGCGTGCCAGGACCATCCTGCCGCTGGTGCGCAATGCCTCGTTTATCGCGCTGCTGGTGATCGCGGTGATTGCGGTGCTGGCCAACCTGGGCGTCAACGTGACGCCGCTGCTGGCCGGCGCGGGCGTGGTCGGGCTGGCGATCGGCTTCGGCGCGCAGAGCCTGGTGCAGGACCTGATCACGGGGCTCTTTATCGTGGTCGAGGACACCATCGCCATCGGCGACTCGATCGAACTGCCTGACCACGCCGGCGTGGTCGAAGGCATGACCATCCGCACGGTCAAGCTGCGCGACGGACGCGGCGCGCTGCATACGCTGCCGTACAGCCAGATCAAGGCAGTCAAGAACCTGTCGCGCGGCTATGGCTACGCGGTGTTCAGTATCGGCATCAGCTACCAGAGCGACCTGGACCGGGCGGTGGAACTGATCCGCGCCACCGGCGCCGAGATCGCGCGCGACCATCGCTACGCGCGCAACCTGTTGTCGGGGCTGGATATCCAGGGACTGGACCGCTTTGACCCCAGCGGTCCGGTGGTGATGGCGCAGTTCAAGACCCGGCCGCTGACGCAGGGGGAAATCACGCGCGCCTTCAACGTACGGCTCAAGCGCAATTTCGACGCCCACGGCATTCGCATGGCCTCGCCCAGCCTGACGATCCAGGTCGATGGCGGCGTGGCGCAACTTGCCGGCGCGGTTAATGTGAATCCCGCACAACAATAGCAGGCGCGAGCGGCACGCAGAAACGGGTACGCCGAGTTTTTTTACCCCCTATATGACGCGATCATTGCGCCCGCCGCCTGTGGCGCGCGCGAAACGCCTGGCACTATTTCAGCGCTGAAAATTTTGAAATTTCCGGCTCGGCGATTACCATCGCGGCGCAGCGGTATCAGGCCCCGCACGGACAAGAGCGGCCGGCCAACGCCGACAATCCGGGTTTTCCCCCTCGACACGGGGGGTAAAACAAACAACATTGTTTGGCATGATTGGCATACCGCACCCGCCTGGCCAGGCGCGTTGCCCGCAGCAGCCGTATCGGCGCATATACAGAACGCCAGAACGGAACCGATAACACAAGAGGATGGCCACTTGCCGTGGCGCAGAGCAAGAGGCGTTTGCCACCGGGGGGAATGTGAACATGGGCGAACACCCGACTACGGACGAGGACTTTCATCGCCTGGTCGACTCCATCTATGAGTCAGCGCTGGACGTCGCGGCCATGCCCGCCGCCCTCGACCTCTTCTCCCGCTACACCTCCACCGGCAGCCCCCGCTACCTGATCTGGGACAAGCTCGCGGGCCATGCCCGCCTGGGCGTGACCCCGCACGGCTGCTTCACCAGCGGCGTCAGCGCGCCCGGGTGGCTGCCCGGCCCGCTCGACCTGCCCCACGGCGGCCCCTGCTGTGCCCCGTCCGATGTGCCGGAACTGGCGCAAGCCACGGTCGCGGCCTCGCATGACGGCAGTGTGATTGCCCCGGCCGCGGCCACGCTGGCTTGCAGCGGGCTGGAACAGGGCATGCGCCTCATCGAGAACGCCGAAGTCTGCGTGCTGATGAGCGGCACCAGCGCCGGCAGCATCAGCGCGGGCCAGCGCGAGCGGCGCCTGGGGCATGTGATGCCGCATTGGGTGCGCGCGGCGCGGATGCAGCAGCGCAATTTCGAACTGAGCGGGCTGGCCAGCCTGGGACTGGCCGGGCTCGATACGCTGGACTTCGGCGTGATGGTGCTGCAGGCCGACCTGCGCGTGCGCTACGCCAACAGCTGGGCCGAGGCGCTGGTGCAGGCCGACAGCAACCTGTCGCTGCAGGACGGCGTGCTGCGCGCCCACAGCGACGCGCTGCAGGCGGTGCTGCGCCGGCTGCTCGACGGCGCGGTGCGCGGCCGCGGCGCCGATGCGGCCTCGGGCTCATGGATGCATATCACCTCCGGCGGCCAGCCGGTGCCGATCATCGTCACGCCGCTGGTGTCGCGCCAGCCGGTGGAAGGCCCGTGGCAACTGCCGGCGGCGATGATGCTGCTGGGCAATTCGGAATCGCGCTCCGTGCTCGATGCCGGTGTACTGACTTCACTGTTCGGGCTGTCGCGCAAGGAAAGCATCATCGCGATCCGCCTGGCGGCTGGCGAAACGCTCAATGAGATCGCCGAGCGGGAATTCCTCTCGCCCCATACCGTGCGCGTGCACATCCGCGACACGCTGCGCAAGACCGGCACGCATCGCCAGTCCGAACTGGTGCGCCTGCTGCACCTGCTGCCGGGCGTGAACCTGGAGCGTGCCGGCGTGACGCCGGCCATCCGGCCGCGCGCGCCGCGTCCGACGCGGGTCGCCTGAGCCGCCTCCTTACTCCCCGTCGCCGACCGCCGCCTGCGCCGCGGCCAGGAAGCGCTGCACCTGGCGGTCGCCAGCGTCCGGCCGCGCCGCCAGCGCGATACCGATGCGCCCCGCGGGCCGCGGGCTGGACAGCGGCAGGAAGCGCACGCGCCGGTTGGCGTAGCGCGCCGCCACGCTGGGCACCAGCGCCACGCCCAGGCCGCTCTCCACCAGGCTGACCTGGGTCTGCACCTGCACCGCCTCCTGCGCGACGCGCGGGACAAACCCCGCCTGCTGGCACAGCATCATCGCCACGGCATGCAGGTTGGGCACTTGCTCCGCCGGATACATGATGAAGGGCTCGGCCGCGAGCGCGCGCAGCGGGATCGATTCCTCGCGCGCCAGCGGGCTGTCGGCCGGCACCGCGGCCACGAACACGTCATTCTCCAGCGGCGTCAGCGAATAGTCGCCGCTGCTCAGGATCGGGAAGCGCACCAGGCCGGCGTCGAGCTGGTGCTTCTGCAGCCGGTCCAGGATCGATGCGGTCGTCGATTCATGCAGGATCAGCTCGATCCCCGGATGCGCCGCCCGGAACGCCGGGATCAGCTTGGGCAGCAGCGCATAGGTGGCCGAGCCGACAAAGCCGATGCGCAGCGCGCCGCGCTCGCCCTGCCCCGCCGCCATCGCCGCGGCGCGCGCCTGCTGCGCGTGGAACAGCGCGCGGCGCGCGTCGTGCAATGCCGCCTCCCCCGCCTGCGTCAGCCGCACGCCGCGCGAGGTGCGCACGAACAGCGCGGTGCCGAGCTGCTCCTCGAGCTTGCGGATCGAGATCGACAGTGGCGGCTGCGCCATGTGCAGGCGCTCGGCGGCGCGGTGGAAGTTGCCGGTCTCGGCCAGGGCGACGAATTGCTGCAGTTGGCGAAGGTCCATGACGGCCTGATATCCCACATATATCGATTTCTAAAAAACTAATATTAGACCAGACGGCTCCGCTGATCTACGCTGTGCCCCACAGTACAAAGATCGGAGACAACAACATGCTGCCGCTCGCAGGCATCCGCGTGGTCGATTTGTCCACCGTGGTGATGGGGCCGTACGCCAGCCAGTGGCTGGCGGACCTGGGCGCCGAAGTGATCAAGGTCGAGCCGCCCGAGGGCGATTCCACGCGCCGCACCGGCCCCGCCACCGAGCCGGGCATGGCGGCGATCTTCCTTGGGGTCAACCGCAGCAAGCGCAGCGTGGTGCTGGACCTGAAGCAGCCGGCCGCGCAGGCGGCGCTGGATCGCGTGCTGGCCGGCGCCGATGTGCTGATGCACAGCATGCGCCCGCAGAAGCTGGCGGCGCTGGGGCTGGCGCCGGATGACGTGATGGCGCGCCATCCTGACCTGGTCTTTGTCAGCCTGCTGGGCTTTGCCGAGGACGGCCCCTACGGCGGCCGGCCGGCGTACGACGACATCATCCAGGGCCTGGCCGGCAATGCGGCGCTGATGGCGGCGCAGACCGGCGAGAGCCGCTATTTCCCGACCATCGCCGCGGACAAGACCAGCGGGCTGGTGGCCGCGCTCTCCGTCTGCGCGGCGCTGGCCGGGCGGGCGCGGCGCGCGCCCGATGCCGGCGGCAAGGGCACGCTGGTGGAAGTGCCGATGTTCGAGTCCATGGTCGCCTTCAACCTGGTCGAGCATTTCTACGGCCGTCATTTCGAGCCGCCGCGCGGGCCCAGCGGCTATCCGCGCGTACTGGCGCCGCTGCGCCGCCCGTACCGGAGCGCCGACGGCTACGTCTGCATGATGCCGTACACGGACAGCCACTGGCGCGACTTCTTCCACGCCGCGCAGCGCCCCGAACTGGCCGCCGACACGCGCTTTGCCGATATCGCCGCGCGCACGCGGCATATCGAGACGCTGTACGAGATCACCGGCGAGATCGTGGGCCAACACACCACCGGGCACTGGCTGGTGCTGTGCGAACGCCTGCAGATCCCGGTGGCGCGCATCAACGAACTCGACGACCTGCCCGACGATCCGCACCTGGTCGCCACGGGCTTCTTCGAGACGCTCGACGATGCGGCCATGGGCACGCTACGCTTTCCGGGCGCGCCGGTACGCTTCGACGGCGAGCGCGCGCCGCTGGGCATCCCGCCGCGGCTGGGCGAGCACACCGCCAGCGTGCTGGCGCAGGCGGGACTGTGCGCCGACGAGATCGCGCGCCTGCAACAGACCGGTGCGGCGCGCTGCAGCCAACCCCCATCCACCGAGGAGACACCATGATGCAGACCGAACTGCCCCGCCTGGAGGAACGAGAACTGCCCCGGCTGGGGCAGGGCTTCTACTGGCAGGACCTGAAGGAGGGCCAGGCCTTCCGCACCTTCTCCCGCACCGTGACCGAGACCGACCTGGTCAACTTTATCTCGGTCACCGGCATGGTCGAGGCCATCTTTATCGAAGCCGGCTACGACGGCGGCGCGATCCAGGGCCGGCCAGTGCCGGCGGCGCTGACCTACACGCTGATCGAAGGCTTCATCCTGCAGACCATGATCCAGGGCACCGGGCTGGCGATGCTGGAGCTGACGCAGCAGATCCACGCGCCGGTGATGGTGGGCGACACCATCCGTGCCACCGTGACCGTGACCGGCATCCGGCCGACTTCGCGCAGCGGCCGGGCGGTGGTGGATTCGCGTATCGAGGTGTTCAACCAGCGCGACGAAAGGGTCATGACCTATACCGCGCGCCGGCTGCTGGCGGGACGCTGACCCATGCGGCTGCGTGATCGGCACTGGTGACGGCCAGCGCGCGCATACGCTTGTCGCGGACAAACGGCATCACGCGACGGTGCGTGCTTCGCTGCAACGTCTTGCCGACCGATTGCGTGCTCCCTCACCCGCTTGCGGGAGAGGGTTGGGGAGAGGGCCGGCATGTCAACGAAGTCATGCGCAGCGGTATGCCACCGCCTACCCTCTCCCCCTGCCCCTCTCCCGCAAGCGGGAGAGGGGAGCAAAGCGCGGGCATCTGAAACAGCTTTCGCAGTATCAAGCCACAGGAATTCACCGTGACCGCATTGCTTTCCACTTTCAGCCTCACCACCCTGCCACCACACGCCATAGCATTCCGCAGCGAGATCCGAGCCTTTCTTGACGAGCACCTGCCCTCCCTGCCGCCCGAAACCCGCGCCCGCTCCTGGATGGGCTTCGACGCCGCCTTCAGCCGCGCGCTGGCCGCGCGCGGCTGGGTCGGCATCACGCTTCCGGCGCAATTCGGCGGCGCGGGGCTGGACCCGTTCTCGCGCTTCGTGCTGGTGGAGGAACTGTTGGCCTGCGGCGCGCCGGTATCGGCGCACTGGATCGCCGACCGCCAGAGCGGCCCGCTGATCCTGCGCTTCGGCAACGATGCGCAGAAGGCGCGCTACCTTCCGGCGATCTGCCGCGGCGAGGCGTTCTTCTGCATCGGCATGAGCGAGCCCAACTCCGGCTCGGACCTGGCCAGCGTGGCCACGCGCGCGGTGCGCCAGCCGGACGGTTCATGGCGCCTGACCGGCCGCAAGATCTGGACGACCAACGCCGACCGCTGCCACTTCATGATCGCGCTGGTGCGCACCTCGGGCACGCCGCAGGACCGGCAAGCCGGGCTGTCGCAGTTCATCGTCGACCTGCACGCGCCTGGCGTCACGGTACGGCCGATCCGCGACTTGGCCGGCGATGCGCATTTCTCGGAGGTCACCTTCGACGACGTGGTGCTGGCCGCCGACGCGCTGGTCGGCCAGGAAGGCAGCGGCTGGGAGCAGGTCAATGCGGAACTCGCGTTCGAACGTAGCGGGCCGGAACGCCTGTACTCCAGCGTGGTGCTGCTCGATACCTGGCTCGACGCGATGCGCCGCCTGCCGCCAGCACGCCGCGACACCGTGACCGCGGGCCGGCTGGCCGGCCACCTGGCGGTGCTGCGTGCGATGTCATTGGCGGTGACGGCGCGCCTTGCGGCCGGTGAGAGTCCAGTGGTCGAGGCCGCGCTGGTCAAGGATCTCGGCACCACCTTCGAACAGTCGATTCCTGCGCTGGTGGAAGCGGCACTAGGCGACGAACCCGCACTGGCAGCCGATGCGGCGCTGTACCGCACGCTCGCCTACGTCACGCAGATCGCGCCATCGTATTCGCTGCGCGGCGGCACGCGCGAGATCCTGCGCGGCATGATCGCGCGCGGGCTGGGCCTGCGTTGAACCGCCACCGCACTCATCCCACGAGACCTCATCATGCATAACGCCTACTCCCACGCCCTCGATGCGCTGCTGCGCGACTGCTGCCCGCCCGCCACGGTGCGCGCGCTGGAACACCAGGCCGATCCGCAGCCGCTGTGGCAAGCGTTGCTGGACAGCGGCTTTGCCGACTGCCTGCTGCCCGAAGCCGCCGGCGGCGCCGCGCTGCCGCTGCGCGAACTGGCGCCGGTGCTCTTTGTCACTGGCCACCACGCCCTGCCGCTGCCGCTCGCGCAGACGATCTTTGCGCGCGCGCTGCTGCACGTCAATGGCATCGCCCTGCCCGCCGGCCCGATCGCCCTCGCCGGCTTTGAAAACGATGCCGCCGCAGCGCTGGTTGCGGACGCGCGCCACGCGCAGTGGTTCCTGCTGCAGGATGGCGAGCGCTGCCTGCTGCTGTCTGCGGCCGACGCGCACGCCCAGGCCACCGGAACGCACGCCGACCTGACGCTGCGAGTGCCACGCCCCGATGGCGTAGCGCCGGCGGCCTTCACGCTGCCGGAAGGCACGCTGCGCACGCTCGGCGCCTGCCTGCACGCCGCGCAACTGGCCGGTGCGCTGTCGCGCGTGCTCGACCTGACGCTGCAATACGCCAACGACCGCCAGCAGTTCGGCCGCGCCATCGGCAAGTTCCAGGCGATCCAGCACCAGGTCAGCGAGATGGCCGAGCATGTCGCCGCAGCGCGCGTCGCCGCACAACTGGCTTGCGACAGCAGTACCGGCGAGCCCGACCCGCTGCGCGCGGCCTTCGGCAAGCTGCGCGCGAGCGATGCGGTGACGCCGGTGGCGGCCATCGCCCACGCCGTGCACGGCGCGATCGGGATTACGGAGGAGTACGACCTGCAACTCTATACGCGCCGCCTGCACGCGTGGCGCGTGGCGGACGGTTCGGAGCGGTGGTGGAGCCGGGTGCTCGGCGAGGAAGTGTGTGCCAGCGAAGGCCGCAACGCGGTGGAACTTGTGCGGAGCTGGAGCGAGCCCGCGCAGGCCGCGTAAGTCGCTGGCGGGCGCCAGCCCGCCAGCGAGTCAGCCAATTAGGCGGCCAGGCTCAGGCCGCCATGTGGCCGGCGGTGCTTGCGTTCAGGCTTGCACTCGTATTTGAGTTCGGTGCGGCCGTCCTCATACGCAACCTCGAGCCGCACCGTGAAGCCCCACAGCCGCGTCACGTGCCGTATCACCTCGTCGAAGTTGTGCGCCAGCGGCCGGCGGTCGTTCTGCAGGTGCCGCAGCGTCAGCGAGCGGTCGCCGCCGACATCGACATTGGTGACCTGGATATTGGGCTCCATGCTCGACAGGTCATACTGCGCCGCCATCAGCTGTCGGATCGCGCGGTAGCCTTCGTCGTCGTGGATCGCGGTGACGCGCAGCTTGCCTTCGCGGTCGTCGTCCAGCACCGAGAACAGCTTGAGTTCGCGGATCACGCGCGGCGACAGGAACTGCAGCAGGAAGCTCTCGTCCTTGAAGTTGCGCATGGCGAAGTCGAGCGTGGTGTGCCAGTCAGTGCCGGCGATCTCGGGCGCCCAGCGGTAGTCCTCTTCCGTCGGATGCTCGCACATGCGGCGCAGGTCCTGGAACATCAGGAAGCCCACCGTGTACGGGTTCATGCCGCTGTAGTACGGGCTGTGGTACGGCGGCTGGTAGATCACGTTGGTGTGGGCCTGCAGCAGCTCCATCATGAACGCGTCGTTGACCAGCTTTTCCTCGTAGAGCTGGTTGATGATGGTGTAGTGCCAGAACGTGGCCCAGCCTTCGTTCATCACCTTGGTCTGGCGCTGCGGGTAGAAGTACTGTGCGATCTTGCGCACGATGCGCACGATCTCGCGCTGCCACGGTGCCAGCTTGGGCGCGTTCTTCTCGATGAAGTACAGCAGGTTCTCCTGCGGCTCTGGCGGGAAGTTGATATCCGACTCCGTCGAGTCGTCGTCCGAAGCCAGCGCATGCGGCCGGTGCTTGGGCAGCGTGCGCCACAAGTCGTTGACCTGCATCTGCAGGTAGTTTTCGCGATCGGCCTGGCGCGCCTTTTCTTCGGTGATGGACAGCTTCTTGGGCCGCTTGTAGCGGTCCACGCCGTAGTTCTGCAAGGCATGGCAAGAGTCCAGCAGCAGTTCCACCTCCCGTTCGCCGTAACGCTGCTCGCACTCGGCCACGTAGTTCTTGGCGAACAGCAGGTAGTCGACGATGGCGTCCGCGTTGGTCCAGGTGCGGAACAGGTAATTGCCCTTGAAGAAGGAGTTATGGCCGTAGCAGGCATGCGCGATCGTCAGCGCCTGCATCGGCATGGTGTTCTCCTCCATCAGGTAGGCGATGCAGGGGTTGGAGTTGATGACGATCTCGTAGGCCAACCCCATATGGCCGCGCTGGTAGCTGCGCTCGGAGGCCAGGAAGTGCTTGCCGTAGGACCAGTGGTTGTAGCCGACCGGCAACCCCGCCGACGCGTAGGCGTCGAGCATCTGCTCGGCGGTGATGATCTCGATCTGGTTGGGATAGGTATCCAGCCCGAATTCGCCGGCGATGCGGGCGATCTCGCGGTCATACCGGTTGATCAGCTCGAAGGTCCATTCCGAACCCGTGGAGAGATAAGCCATCTTCGCCCCTTGTTGCCCGGGCAAGGCGGCAGACCTGTCCGGCGCGCACGGCATCGCCGCGCCGCGTGGTCAGCCAACCGTGCCGAATTATCGCGCCATTGCCTTCACTGTGGCCTTCCGGCTGGAAGACCTGCATCGATGCCAGTCTACGCCGCGCGCTTCTGGAACAGGTCGTGCAGCACCGGGTAGATCTCGTCCGCACCGATGATGCGCTGCATCGCAAAGTGGTCGAACTGGTTCTTGACCGTCAGGTACTCTTCCCAGAGGTTCTGCGGCTCCTCGGACGCCACTTCCACGTATGCGTAGTACTGCACCAGCGGCAGGATCGACTCGCGCAGCAGGCGTCCGCACAGTTCGGAATCGCCAGCCCAGTTGTCGCCGTCGGAGGCCTGCGCGCAGTAGATGTTCCACTGGCTGGGCGGATAGCGGTCGTGGACCACTTCCACCATCAGCTTCAGCGCACTGGACACCACGGTACCACCGGACTCGCGCGAGTGGAAGAAGTCTTCCTCTTCGACTTCCTTGGCCACTGTGTGATGCCGGATAAACACCACGTCGATGCGCTCGTAGTTGCGCTTCAGGAACAGGTACAGCAGCATGAAGAAGCGCTTGGCCAGGTCCTTGCGGCTCTCGTCCATCGAGCCAGACACGTCCATCAGGCAGAACATCACCGCCTGGGCCTGCGGGCGCTTCTTGAGCACACGGTTGTTGTAGCGCAGGTCGAGCTTCTCGATAAAGGGCACGCGGTCGATGCAGGCACGCAGGTGCCGCATCCTCTCCATCAGCTCGAGCGTGCCTTCGGCGTAGGGGCCGTCCTTTTCCAGCGCCTCGGCGTAGGCCAGCTCCAGCTCGCGCAGGCGCTTCTGGTAGGGGCTGGACAACGCGATGCGCCGCCCGATCGAGCTGCGCATGGTGCGCAGGATCGACAGGTTGGAAGGCGTGCCGTCGATGGAATAGCCGGCGCGCACCTTGCGCACCTCGGCGATCTTGGCGAGGTGGCGCTTGGCCAGGTCCGGCAGCGCCATGTCCTCGAAGAAGAAGTTCAGGAAATCTTCACGCGACAGCGTGAAGACGAAATCGTCCTCGCCCTCGCCGCTGTCGCTGGCCCGCGAACCGGTCCCGCCACCGCCCTGCTGCTGGCGGTCGAAGGAATCACCCTTGACGAACTTCTTGTTGCCAGGGTGAATCCACTCGCGCCGCCCGCCCGCGCCGTGGTGGAAGATCGGTTCGGAGATGTCCTTGACCGGAATGGACACCTGGCCGCTCTGCTCGATGTCCATGATCTTCCGGCCGGACACCGCCTTTGCCACCGCCTGCCGTATCTGTTCGCGGTAGCGTTTGATGAAGCGTTGCTGGTTGACGGCACTCTTGTTGCCGCCGTTCTCGCGCCGATCGATGACCGTAGCCATATGTTGCCCTCGTTGAGAGACTGTTTCCGCGGCGCCGTTACGATGATTTTCTTACGCGCAGATACCACTCCACCAGAAGTCTCACTTGCTTGGGCGTGTACCCCTTCTCGACCATGCGGTTGACGAAGTTCTCGTGCTTGTCCTGGTCTTCGCGAGAAGACTTGGCGTTGAACGAGATCACCGGCAGCAGGTCCTCCGTGGTGGAGAACATGCGCTTCTCGATCACCATCCGCAGCTTTTCATAGCTGGTCCAGACCGGGTTCTTGCCACTGTTGTTGGCCCGCGCCCGCAGCACGAAGTTGACGATCTCATTGCGGAAGTCCTTCGGGTTGGAGATACCCGCGGGTTTTTCCACTTTCTCCAGCTCGTCGTTCAGCGCGTTGCGGTCGAGGATTTCACCGGTATTCGGATCTCGGTACTCCTGGTCCTGGATCCACAGGTCGGCGAACACTACATAGCGGTCGAAGATGTTCTGGCCATATTCGGAATACGACTCCAGGTACGCGGTCTGGATCTCCTTGCCGATGAACTCCACGAACGGCGTGGTCAGGTACTCCTTGATGTGCGAGAGCAGCTTGGCTTCCTGTTCCGGCGGGAACTGCTCGCGCTCGATCTGCTGTTCGAGCACGTACAACAGGTGCACCGGGTTGGCCGCCACTTCGGTGTTGTCGAAGTTGAAGACCTTGGACAGGACCTTGAACGCGAAGCGCGTCGACAGCCCGTTCATGCCCTCGTCGATGCCGGCATAGTCGCGGTACTCCTGGTACGACTTCGCCTTCGGGTCCACGTCCTTCAGGCTCTCGCCGTCATAGACGCGCATCTTCGAGAAGACGTTCGAGTTCTCGGGCTCCTTGATGCGAGTGAGCACCGCGAACTGCGCCATCATCTTCAGCGTGTTGGGCGCACACGGCGCAGCCGACAGCGAACTGCAGCGCAGCAGCTTGTCGTAGATCTTCACCTCGTCGGACACGCGCAGCACGTATGGCACCTTGACGATGTAGATACGGTCCAGGAATGCCTCGTTGTTCTTGTCCGACTTGAAGGTCGTCCACTCCGCCTCGTTCGAGTGCGCCAGGATGATGCCATCGAACGGGATCGCGCCGAAGCCTTCAGTGCCCTTGTAGTTGCCTTCCTGCGTCGCGGTCAGCAGGGGGTGCAGCACCTTGATCGGGGCCTTGAACATTTCGACGAACTCGAGCAGGCCGCGGTTGGCCAGGCACAGGCCGCCGGAATACGAGTACGCGTCCGGATCGTCCTGCGGGAAGTCCTCGAGCTTGCGGATGTCCACCTTGCCCACCAGCGACGAGATGTCCTGGTTATTCTCGTCGCCCGGCTCGGTCTTCGAGATCGCGATCTGCGACAGCACCGACGGGCGCAGCTTGACCACGCGGAACCTGGTGATGTCGCCGTTGAACTCATGCAGGCGCTTCACCGCCCAAGGCGAGGCGATGGTGTTCAGGTAGCGGATCGGAATGCCGTAATCCTCTTCGAGGATCTTGCCGTCTTCTTCCGGCGCGAACAGGCCCAGCGGCGACTCATGGATCGGCGACCCCTTGAGCGCGTAGATGGGGATCTGCTCCATCAACGCCTTGAGCTTCTCCGCGAGCGAGGACTTGCCGCCGCCAGGAGGCCCGAGCAGATACAGGATCTGCTTGCGCTCTTCCAGGCCCTGCGCCGCGTGCTTGAAGAACGAGACGATCTGCTCGATCGTGTCCTCCATGCCGTAGAAATCGCGGAAGGCCGGATAGATGCGGATGACCTTGTTGAAGAACAGTCGGGACAGCCTGGGGTCATGATGGGTATCCACCAGTTCAGGCTGGCCGATCGCGGCAAGCATGCGCTCGGCAGCGGTCGCGTAGGCAGTAGGATCCTTCTTGCAGATTTCCAGGTATTCCTGGATGGTGTATTCCTCTTCCTTGCGAGCTTCGAAGCGCGTAGCGTAGTGGCCGAAAATGTCCATACCTCACTCCCGTCAGAGTCCACGTCCGAGGCGAAGGTAGTTCTACCCCAAAGACTTCACCCCAACTTTGGCGGTGCACCACCCCGGCCTGGCCACCTGTCATGTTGCGAAGTCTTTACTTCATCATAGTCAAATAACGGCGATGGTGGAGGCCGAGTTGACGAATCGTGCATCCATGCAACGGCTGTTTCTGTGCTGCATTTTCTGCCGGATTTCGCTGTCAGCTTTTGGCTGATTTCCGCTCTGCGCTTCGCCCCCGCACGCGACGGGCCATTGACTATGCTTGTGACACACCTTACACCTTTCCCGCCAAGCGTGCACAGCCGGTTTTGTAACCGGAAGCACAAAAGCCGGGCACAGGTGCCGGCTTTCGCTCAGTTTCAGAATTTGCTTCTGCGCGCACTAGCACGCGGACACTGCTGATAGCGAAGCGCGTCAGAGCGTGCGCGCCACCAGCTCCTTCATGATCTCGTTGGAGCCGCCGTAGATCTTGCCCACACGTGCGTTGGCGTACATTCGCGCGATCGGGTATTCCAGCATATAGCCGTAGCCGCCGTGCAACTGCAGGCACTCGTCGATGATCTCGCAGTTCTTCTGCGTGCACCACCACTTCGCCATCGCCGCGGTGGCGGCGTCGAGCGTGCCCGCCATCAGCCGCATCATGCAGTCGTCGACGAAAGTCGCGGCGATGGTCGCCTCGGTCTTGCATTCGGCCAGGCGAAAACGCGTGTTCTGCAGGTTCGCCAGCGGCTGGCCGAACACCTTGCGCTCGCGCACATATTCAGTGGTGAGCTCGATCGCGCGCTGCATCGACGCGGTCGCGCCGAGGGCGATGATCATCCGCTCCTGCGGCAGCTGCTGCATGAGCTGATAAAAACCCTGGCCCTCCTGCTCGCCGAGCAGGTTCTCGCATGGCACCAGCACGTCGTCGAAGAAGAGTTCGGCGGTGTCCTGGCCCTTCTGCCCGATCTTCTCCAGGATGCGCCCGCGGCGGAAGCCCGGCAGGTCGCGCGTCTCGATCATGATCAGCGAGACGCCGCGCGAGCCGGCCTGCGGATCGGTCTTGGCGACCAGGCAAACCAGGTCGGCGTGGTAACCGTTCGTAATAAAAGTCTTTGCACCGTTTATGCGATAGCAGTCTCCGTTCTGGGTCTGTTCCCGCACCGCGCGGGTGCGTACCGATTTGAGGTCGGAACCCGCGCCAGGTTCCGACATGGCGATGGCGGCCACCATCTGGCCGCTGGCCATCTGTGGCAGCCATTTGCGCTTCTGCGCCTCGGTGCCGTAGTTGAGCACGTAATGTGCCACGATGCCGCTGTGCACGTTGTTGCCCAGGCTGGTGCAGATGGCGCGCGCCATCTCGCGCGTGATCACGGCCTCGTGCGCAAAGCTGCCCCCGCCGCCGCCGTACTCCTCCGGGAGGCTGGCGCACAGGATGCCGGCCTGGCCGGCGCGGCGCCACATGTCGCGGTCGATATAGCCCTGTTCGGCCCAGCGGGCCTCGTTCGGCGCCAGTTCGCGCTCGACGAAGCGGCGTACGGTTTCCTGGAACATGGCCAGGTCTTCGGTCATCCAGGGGGTCTGGCGTGCGGCGGGCGCCGCGTGCTGGTCGTGGGATCCCATATTGGTGTGCTGATGCAAGGGTAAACGAGGAGTCGGAAGGCCGCGGAGCCGGTCCTGCCGGCCGCATGCCTGTATACGTAAACGGTGCGATGGCGAACCGACCGGCTGCTGCAATGCATCAACCGGCCGGCGCGTCCAGTCAGTCGGGCCAGCGATAGCGCAGCGGTTGCTTGGCCATGAAGCGGTTGGCGGCTTCCATCCGGTAGTCGGTGGAGAAGGCGATGCCCTGCCCGTCCGCTTCCATCGCCAGCATGGTGTGCAGGTCCTGGTTCAGCGAGGCGTTCAACGCCTGCTTGGTCAGGCCGACCGCCACCGGCGAGGCTTCGGTGAAAGCGCGCGCCAGCGCCTGCGCACGCGCGCTCAGGCTTTCCTGTGGCACGATTTCCATGACGATGCCAAGGTTTTGCGCTTCCGCGGCACTGAGCTCCTTCATCGAGAACATCAGTGCCTTGGCGCGCTGCACGCCGACAATCCGCGGCAGCGTGTAGAACACGCCACAATCCGGGATCAGCCCCATGCGCAGGAACGGCAGGCCGAAGCGCGCCCGGGGTGTCGCCAGGATGATGTCGGCGGTCAGCGCCAGACTGAAGCCGGCGCCATAGGCGGCGCCGTCGACCGCGGCAATCACCGGCACATCGAGCTGGATCAGGTCTTCCAGCCAGCCGTGCGCCTGCTGCAGGCGGCGGCGCCCCTGCGGCGCGCTCATTTCGGTCTGCATCGAGCTGATATCGCCGCCCGAGCAGAATTCCGTGCCGGCGCCTGTCAGGATCAGCGCGCGCACGTTTTCGTCGGCACGTACCTGCCGAATCACTTCCCCGATCTCGCCGCGCATGGGGATGGACAGCGCATTGCGGCGCGCGGGGAAGTCGAGGGTCAGGGTGGCGATCCCATCCTCGACGGCAAAGCGGATGTATTCCATGGATGCACTCCGGAAAGGCTGGCTCAGTCGAGCTGGATGTTGGCGTCGCGCACGATCTTGGCCCACTTGGGCGTGTCGCCGCTGACCACCGTGGCGAGCTCCTGCGGCGTCGACCCCACCGGTTGCAGGCCCATGCCGGCCAGCTTCTGCGTCACCTCGGGCAGGCGCACGATGCGCGCGGTCTCGGCCGCCAGCTTCGCGGTCACGTCCTTGGGCGCGCCGCCCGGCAGGAACAGTCCGAACCAGCCATTGGGCTCGAAGCCCGGCAAGCCGAGTTCGGTGAAGGTCTGCACATTGGGCAACGCCTTATAGCGCTGGCTGCCGGTGATGCCAAGGATCTTGAACTTGTTGCTGGTCAGGTGCGCGTTGGCCGAGGTCACGTCGACGAAGGCCGAGTCCACCTGCCCGCCGAGCAGGTCGCTGATCAGCGGCGCTGCGCCCTTGTACGGGATGTGGGTCAGCTCGATACCGGCCTGCTGCTTGAGCAGCTCGCCATGCAGGTGCGACGAGGTACCGTTGCCATAAGAGCCGTAGCTGAGCTTGCCCGCCTTGGCCAGCGCCAGGAACTCGCGCAAGTTGTTGGCCGGCACGCGGTTGGGCACCACGAACAGGTCCGACGATTTGGCGATCAGCGACACCGGCGTGAAGTCCCTGGCCACGTCGTACGGCATGCGCTTGTACAGGCTGGGTGACTGGATCAGCGCGGTGATCGCCAGCAGAATGGTGTAGCCGTCGGCCGGCGCCTTGGCGACCATGTCGTTGCCGAGCATGCCGCTGGCGCCGGGCTTGTTCTCCACCACCACCGGCTGGCCCAGGCTCTCGGCCAGGCGCTGGCCGATCAGGCGCCCCACGGTGTCGGTGCCGCCGCCGGCCGGGTACGGCACGATCATGCGGATCGGCTTGCTCGGATACGGCTGCTGCGCCAGGGCCGTGCCCGCGCTGCCAAGGACGGCCGCGCCGGCCAGGGTGCCGGCCTGCGCCAGCCAGTTGCGTCTGCTCTGCTGCATGCTGTCTCTCTCTTTCTTTCTTTATGTCGCGGCGAGGCTCAGGCGCGCGGGTTGTCCGCCTGCATCTCGCGTTCCTGCAGGGCGCGCCACTGGATCTTGCCGGTGGCGGACTTGGGCAGCGCATCGACAAGATCGACGATGCGCGGCACCTTGTACGCGGCCAGGCGCTCGCGGCACCAGGCCATGATGCTTTCCGGATCGGCCCCGGCGGTGCCGCGCGCTTCGGGGCGCAGTGCCACCACGGCCTTGACGGTCTCGCCGCGGCGCTCGTCGCGCGCGGCGATCACGCAGGCCTCGTGGATGGCAGGGTGCGCGTACAGCAGGTTCTCCACCTCGGCCGGCCACACCTTGAAGCCGGAGGCGTTGATCATGCGCTTGAGGCGATCGCGCATGAAGAAGTAGCCCTCTTCGTCCATGAAGCCCAGGTCGCCGGTGCGCAGGAAGCGTTTGCCGTCGAGCTCGATAAACGAAGCCTCGTTGGCCTCCGGGTTGCCCCAGTAGCCGAGCATCACCTGGCCGCCGTGGGCGACGATCTCGCCGGTCTGGCCCTGCAGCAGTTCCTGCAGCGTCTCCGGGTCGATCACGCGCGCATCGACGCCAAAGGTGGCGATGCCCAGGCACTCGCGCTTGGGCTTGTGGCGCGGGTTGGAGAGCAGGAACGACGCGGTCTCGGTCATGCCATAGGCTTCGACGTACGGCAGGTTGAAGCGCTCCTGCAGCATGTTGGCGACCGCGTCCGGCATGGCCGCGCCGCCGCCACCGAGGTAGGCCAGGCTCGACAGGTCGCGGCTGCCCAGGTCGGGCTGCGCGAAGAAGTCCACCAGCATCGCCGGCGGCGCGCCCCAGACCGAGACGCGGTAGCGCTCGATCAGGTCGGCGGCCAGCGCGCGGTCCCAGCGCGGCATCAGCACCACGGTGGCGCCGAGATATAGCGGCGAGTTCATGCAGTTCTGCATGCCGAGCAGGTGGAACATCGGCGCCACCGCCAGCACCACCGCCTCGGGCGTGCTGCTGCGCCAGATCTGCGAGCCCACCGCCGCGGTCATCAGCGTGCCGTGGGTATGCATGCAGCCCTTGGGGTTGCCGGTGGTGCCGGAGGTATAGGCCAGCATGCACAGCGTGTCGTAGCCGGCCTGGTGCGGCAGCGGGCGATGCCCGGCCGCGCTCGCTGCGTGCCACGCCACCGGCATCGCGCCAGACGACGCGGCCTGCAGCGCGGGCGCGGGCTCGCACAGCCAGTCCGGCACCGGCAGGCCACCGTGCTCGCGCAGCATGCCGGCGTAGTCGTGCACGATCACATGGCGCAGCGCCGGGCCGTGCAGCGGCGCCATGCGCTGGTAGAGCTCGCTGCCGGCAAAGGCGGCCACCGCGCCGCTATCGTCAACCACGTGGGCCAGTTCGGCCTCCAGCCACATCGGGTTGGCCGGCACCACCACGCCCTCGGCGCGCAGGATCGCGTAGTAGGCAATGATGTACTGCGGGCAGTTCTGGCTGAACAGCACCACGCGGTCGCCCGGCTGGATGCCGCAGGCCTGCTGCAGGTAGCCCGCCATGCGTTCGATCTCGTCCTGGAGCTGCGCGTACGTGATCGCGGTACCGAAATACTGGATCGCGGTCTTGTCCGGATAGCGGCGCGCCGCGGCCTCGACGTTGTAGAACAGGCTGGTGCGCGGCGTATGCAGCGTGGCCGGCAGGCCGGGGGGCCAGGCAGGAGAGCGGAACGGCTGGTGGTGACTTGTAGCAGGCTTCATATGCGGCAGATCAGCAGGTGAATCAATCAGGGCTCAATCCAGGCGGATGTTGTTGACGCGGATGACCTTGCCCCAGCGGGCGTAGTCGGCCTGGACGACCTGGGCGAAGGCATCGGGCGTGCTGCCGGTCAGCACGATGCCCAGGTCGTTCATGCGCTTGCGCACGTCGGGCTGGGCGAGGATGCGGTTGACGTCGGCCGAGAACTTGTCGACGATGGGCCGCGGCGTGGCGGCGGGCAAGAACAGGCCGAACCAGCCCTGCCCGTCCATGCCGGCCACGCCCGCTTCGCGGAAGGTGGGCACGTCCGGCAGGTGCGGCGAGCGGCCGCCGCCGGTGACCGCCAGCGCGCGCAGGCGTCCGGTGGCGTTATGCGGCTTGGCGCCCATCACCGAGATGATCGCGGCGGGCACCTGTCCGCCGAGCAGGTCGTTCAGCTCGGGCGCCTCGCCCTTGTACGAGACGTGCACCATGTCGAGCTTGGCCGACTCCTTGAAGATCTCGCCATACAGGTGGCCGCTCGAGCCGGTGCCGTAGGAGCCGTAGGAGAACTGCTTGGGCCTGGAGCGGACCAGTTCGATGAATTCCTTCAGGTTGTTGGCCGGCACCGAGCTGTGCACGGCAAACACCAGGTTGGTGGTGCCCAGCTCTGACACCGCGACAAGATCCTTGACCGGGTCGAACGGCGGCTTGCTGTAGAGGCTGGGCGCCTGCACCAGCGTGGTAATGGTCAGCAGCGCGGTGTGGCCGTCGGCTTCGGCGCGGGCCACCGCTTCGGAGCCGATCATGCTGCTGGCGCCGGGGCGGTTCTCTACCACCACCGGGCGCTTCCAGGCCTTGCCGAGGCCGTCGGCCAGCGCGCGCGCCAGCACGTCAGTGGCGCCGCCGGCCGGGTATGGCACCACCAGGCGCACCGGCTTCGACGGGAACTCGCCCTGTGCCCAGGCGGCACCTGTGGCCAGCATCCCGGCCGCGGCGGCGGCTACGGTCATGACCCCGGCGCTGAGGCGCCGCAATGCATTACGACGATTTTCCTGCATGGGCTTGTCTCCTTTGGTGTCTGGAAGCGGGCGCGGGGCTCTGGCCCCTTTTTGCGTCCCGCCTGGCCGGTGCGTGCCAGCCTTCTCTTGTCGGCGTGCGGGCAGTGCTGCCCGCAGGTGTCCGTGTTATGAGCCGGAGAGTGCGCGATGCTGCAGTGCTTGGACAATGACCAGACCCGCCAAAATGATTGGCCGAATCGTTCAGGCGGAAGACAGCCTTTGGCAAATCCCGATTGTGCGGTGCGCGCGCGGCTTGCTAAGGTGGCAAAAAAACCGGCCAAGCCCGCGAATATGACCGCCGCGCCCTACCTGGCGCCGGCGCGTCACCCCGACCAGGAGACCCATGCATAGCGCCGCCCTGTCATCGCACCGACCGCCCGTGCGGGGTAAGCTGCACATCGCCGGTCCGCTGCCGGCCCCGCTGGACAAGCCTCTGGTTCGACCTGCCGAGCCGTCGCCCGCCACGGTCACGCCGGCGCGCCACACCATCGCGACCAAGCATGTCGACCACATCCTGCTGGGCGCGCGGCGGCTCGGCCTGGACATCGACGCGCTGCTGCGCCGCGCCGGCATTTCGCCGGCCCTGCTGGCCTCGCCCAGCGCGCGCGTTACCCAGGGCCAGTACGCCGCGCTGATCCGCACGCTGCGCCGCGTCACGCGCGACGAGCTGTGGGGCTTGCTGGACCGGCCGGTCACGCCGGGCGTGTTCGCCCAGGTCTGCGCCAGCCTGGTCCACTGCGCCACGCTCGAAGACGCCATCCGCACCGGGATGCGCCTGTACCGGCTGCATGTCGACGCCTTCGCGCCGCGCCTGCACCTGAGCGCCGACGGCCAGACCGCCACGGTGGAGCTGCACCCGCGCGTGCCGGCCTCGGCCTGCCGCAGCTTTGCCGAGTCGACCTTTGTCTTCCATGGCTATGCGCTGGTCAGCTGGCTGGTGGCGCAGCATATCCCGCTGCGCCGCGTCGACCTGAGCGCCGCGCCCTCGCAGGGCGGCACCGACACCGAGCGCGTGTTCAAGGCCGCCGTGCACTACGGCCAGCCCGTCACCGCACTGCATTTCGACGCCGCCTGCCTGCGCCTGCCGGTGATGCAGGACGCCGCCAGCCTGCGCGAGTTCCTGTGCGAGACCCCGCGCAACCTGCTGATCCGCTACCGCGACAACTGCTGCCTGGCCGAGCGCATCCGCCAGCACCTGCGCTCGCACCTGGACGACGAACTGCCCTCGCTGGAGCAAATGGCCCAGTTGCTGCGGCTGACGCCGCAGACCCTGCGCCGCCGGCTGCGCGACGAAGGCCGCGGCTACCAGAGCATCAAGGACAGCCTGCGCCGCGACGTCGCCATCGGCATGCTGGAACGGCCGGGCATGACGCTGCAGGATGTGGCGCTGCGGCTCGGCTTCTCGGAGCCGAGCACCTTCCATCGCGCGTTCAAGAAATGGACGGGCGTGGCCCCGGGCGAGTACCGCCTGCGGGGGATGCGGGGCGAGGGCGTGCCGGGCTGAGGCAAGCTTCTGCGGCAGGCGGCCGCGCGCTAGCGCTGGCCGGCCGTCGACCCGGTCCGTTGGCCGACCTGGATCATCCCCTCCCGGGGCAGCGGCACCTGCAGCGTCGCCAGCAGCAAGCCCATGCCGGCAAGGATGCGGTACTGGCTGGCCAGCTCGGTGTATTGGCCGGTCACGAAGGCGGTGCGGGCGCTGAAGTACTCGTTCTCGGCATTGAGCAGGTCAAGCAGGCTGCGCTGCCCGATCCGGAACTGCTTGCCGTAGCTGAGGCGCGTGGCATCGCTGGCCTCGACGTATTGCCCGAGGCTCGCCAGCCGGTCCTGCGCGGTCAGGTAGGCGTTATAGGCCTGGGACACGCTTTCCTGCACCTGCCGGCGCAGCCGGTCCAGGTTCTGTTCGGCTTCCTGTACCTGGTAGCCGGCCTCATTGATGCGCGCCTTGTCGGCATTGCCACGGAACAGGTTGTAGCGCACGCGCAGCATCACGCTGCGCTCGTCGGTGGTGCCGAGCACGCGGTCACGGTCGCGCGCCACGCCGACCTCCAGATCCAGCCTCGGCCACAGCGCCGCCTTGGCCAGCGAGCGGCCGGCCTGCGCTTCGGCGATATCGGCCTGCCCGGCACCCAACGCGGGATGGCTGGCGCTTGCCACCTGCTGCGCCTCCCGTTCGGTGGCGGGCAATACCGCCGACAGCGATTCCGGCCTGGACAATGCCTGCGGCGTCGCGCCGACCACGCGCAGGAACGCCGTCACCGCGTCCTGCAGGCTGCCCTGCTCGGCCCGCAGGCTGGCCTTGGCCAGCGCCAGGCGGCTCTCGGCCTGGTACAGGTCGGCACGGCGCAGCACCCCGTTGTCGGCGCCAAGCCGGATCTGGTCGTAGATGTGCTGGTGCGCTTCCAGATTGGCCACGCCGATGGCTACCGTTTCCTGGCGGCGCAGCACCTCCACGTAGACGCCGACCGTGCGCAGCGCGATGTCTTCGGCCGTCGCACCGACCCGGTAAGCCGCGCCGTCGATCCGTGCGCCCTGGCGCTCCACGTCGCTGCTGGTGGCAAAGCCGTCGAACAGCATCTGCGAGATCGTCACGCCGGCCGCGTGGCTGGCATAGGAAGCATCGGACAGGCCCATCAGGCGCGTGCTGTGGCTGTCCAGGCGGACGCGGCCGGTGGCGGCGTTGACATCGACGCGCGGCAGGTAGCCGGCGCGCGCCTGCGTCAACCCCTCGTCCGCGGCCAGCCGGCGGCTGCCCGCCGCGAGCACTTCGGGATTGGTGTGCACGGCTTGCTCGACTGCCTGGCGCAGCGCCTGGGCTGCCGCGTGATGCGGCACCACCATGGCAGCCCATAGCAGTACGTGTGCCAGCCGGCACCCTGTCGTTGTCATGCTTCCCCCACTCGGGCGCACCCGCTGCCGCGTATCGGCTTGCCTGCGCGATACGGAAAGCGGTGCGCTACCCGTTTATTATGGTTTTTAACTTCACCGGAGTCCGGTTGCTGCCGTGCTGCTGTTTCCTTTCTGAACCCGCCACCGGCCGTACGCCTCAGACCGTGTGGATATTGCCGTTGCTCAACAGCGTGTTGAGATCCAGCCCTACCACGCCCTGCAGCACGGCAACGTCCTGGAATGCGGCGGCCGTGCCACTGCCATCGCGGTCCAGGCTGACCACGGTATTGCCATCGACCTCCGACAGGCGGACGAACTGCCCGGCATTGGCAGCGGTAACGGTGACGCCGGAGAGCAGATCAGACAAATCCAACACATCGCCGCCCGCAGCCGCGGGCGCACGGTCAAAATCGGTGATCTTGTCCACCGAGGCCGGGTCGGCCCGGAGAAAGGCGAAGGTATCGCTGCCTGCACCGCCGGTGAGAATGTCGACACCGGCGCCGCCAATCAGGGTATCGTTGCCGCTGCCACCAGCCAGGTTGTCGTCGCCGGCGCCACCACGCAGCACGTCGTTGCCACTCGAGCCAATGAGATTGTCGCTGAAGGCCGAGCCGACCACGCCTTCCATGTTCCTGTAGGTATCCGTGCCAAGTCCGACTGCGCTCAGGTTCACCGTGGCGTCTGTGCTGCTCTGTGTCAGCGAAATATTCACGGCCCCGGTGGCATCGGAGAAATCCAGCAGGTCGATGCCCGCACCGCCATTGATGGTGTCGTTGCCGGCGCCAGCGCGGATAATATCGTTGGCGGAGCTGCCGGTGAGCGTATCGTTGTAGGCCGACCCGATCACCCCCTCAATATTGCTGTAGGTGTCTTTACCCAGCCCGCCACCCAGAGTGACCTGGGTCCCGCTACTGCTCTGCGTCAGGCTAAACGTGATCGCGCCGGTTGCATCGGAGAAATCCAGCATGTCGATGCCCAACCCGCCGTCAATGACATCGTTACTGGCGCCCCCTCGCAAGACGTCGTCGCCGGTTCCGCCGTTGAGGGTGTCGGCAGCGCCGCCGCCAATGAAGACGTCACCCACGCCGGCACCAGTCATGGTGTCGGAATTGCCGCCACCATCCAGATAAGACGCCTGGTAACTGAGATTCTCAAGCGAAAAGCCGGCAGAACTGTTCTTGTCCATAACGTTGACGGTCACCGTCGCCGTGCTGGTGCCACCTGCGCCGTCGGAGACGGTATAGCTGAAGCTGCCCGACGTCGACTTGTTGTCACTGTCGAACTCGATGAAGGTGCCATTGCTTTCAGTGACAAGCCTGAGGCCGGAAACCGTGCCGGAGGCGGAATCGACCGCAGTAATAGACAAGGCTCGTCCGTCGATATCGACATCATTGCCAAGCAGCGCGCTCACCGGAATCAGGATGTTGCTGGTGCTATTCGATACATAGACAACGTCCCCTGCTGCCACCGGCGCATCGTTGACGGGATTGAGCGCAATCGCCACCGTATCGGTATCGACCGAAGCGCCATCGTTGGTCTGCATCTGCAACGATGCAGTGCCTGCGTAATCTTTCTCGCCAAGGAAGCTCATGCCATTCAGCGCAGCATTGATTGCCGCATCGCTGCCCGTGAATGTCATGGTGCTGTCCGCGGTGCCGTCGCCCGACAGGAACTGCAGCCCGGCAACGCCGCTGAGCGTGATCGCGCCGTGGCTTGCGCTCAGTGTCACGGTGTGGCTCGCGTTGTCCACGTCAGATATGCTGAGTGCATTGCCGTTGGCGGTACGGAACACCAATGGCGTATCTTCGTTGACCACCTGCGCCAGGGGCACGGCGTTCACCGCAGCATCGTTGGTGCCGGTGATGTTGACGGTGATCGCCTGGGTGGCGGTGAGATCGGCCGACTGCACGGACAGCGAGTCGGTCACATGCTGGCCCGCGCCGAGGGACTGGGCCTTGCTGTTGTCCAGCGTGTAGGTCCAGGCGCCAGTACTGCTGTCGAACGTGAAAGTCCCATACTGCCCGGCCAGGCTTGCCGGCGCCACGGTGGCAAAGTGCGCTTCGCCGCTATCGATATCGCTGACGATCAGCGTGCCGCTGGCCGAAGGGTCGCCGGGAATGGCATTTCCTGCCCCACCGGCCTCGGTCACCGAGGTGTCCTCGCTGGCTGACGACGTGATCGTGGCGTAGTCATTTGCGCCGGTGATGTTGACGGTGATAGTCTGCTGCGCGGTATGGTCGAACGAAGCCACCGTCAGTGAATCGCTGACGTGCTGGGCTGCGGTCAATGCATTGGCCTTGCTGTTGTCCAGCGTATAGCTCCAGGCGCCGGTATTGCTGTCGAACGTGAAGCTGCCATATTTCCCAGCCAGGCTGCCCGGTAGCACCGTGGTAAAGTGTGCTTCGCCGGTATCGACATCGCTGACTGTCAGCGTGCCGCTGGCGGAGGCGTCGCCAGCAATCGCATTGGCCGCGCCGCCCGATTCGGTCACCGACGTGTCCTCGCTGCCCGAAGCCGTGATGGTGGCGTGGTCGTTGGCGCCGGTGATGTTGACCGTGATGGTCTGCTGCGCGGTCTGGTCTGCCGAAACCACCGTCAGCGAATCGCTGGCCTGTTGGCCCGCGGTCAACGCGTCAGCCTTGCTGTTGTCCAGCGTATAGGTCCACGCTCCGGTACTGCTGTCGAACGTGAAAGTTCCGTACTGCCCGGCCAGGCTTGCCGGCGCCACGGCGGCAAAGTGCGCTTCGCCCCTGTCGATATCGCTGACGATCAGCGTGCCGCTGGCCGACACATCGCCAGGGACGGCGTTTCCTGCGCCGCCTGCTTCGGCCACCGAGGTATCTTCGCTCGCCGACGCCGTGATGGTGGCATGGTCGTTAGCGCCAGCGATGTTTACCGTGATGGTTTGCTGTGCGGTCAGGTCGGCCGATGAGACGGTCAGCGAATCGCTGACTTGCTGCGCCGCGGTCAGCGCGTCAGCTTTACTGTTGTCGAGCGTATAGGTCCACGCCCCGGTATTGCTGTCGAAGGTGAAGGTGCCGTACTGCCCGACCAGACTGTCCGGCGGCACGGCAGCGAAGTGCGCTTCGCCGTTATCGACATCGCTGACTGTCAGCGTGCCGCTGGCGGAGACGTCGCCAGCGATCGCATTGGCCGCGCCGCCCGCTTCGGTCACCGACGTGTCCTCGCTGCCCGACGCCGTGATGGCGGCGTGGTCGTTGGCGCCGGTGATGTTGACCGTGATGGTCCGGTGCGCGGTCAGGTCGGCGGAAGCCACCGTCAGCGAATCACTGGCCTGCTGACCAGCGGTCAGCCCATCAGCCTTGCTGTTGTCCAGGGTGTAGGTCCACGTACCGGAACCGGAGTCGAACGTAAAGGTGCCGTACTGCCCGACCAGACTGGCCGGCGACACCGCAGCAAAGTGTGCTTCGCCGGTATCGACATCGCTGACGGTCAGCGTGCCGCTGGCGGAGGCGTCTCCGGCATTGGCATTGGCTGCCCCGCCAGCTTCGGTCAGCGAGGTGTCCTCGCTGACCGATGCCGCGATGGTGGCGTGGTCGTTCGCGCCGGTGATGTTGACCGTGATGGTCTGCTGCGCGGTCTGGTCGGCCGAAGCCACCTTCAGCGAATCGCTGACCTGCTGGCCCGCGGTCAATGCATCAGCCTTGCTGTTGTCCAGCGTGTAGGTCCACGCACCGGTATTGCTGTCAAACGTGAAGCTGCCATATTTCCCGGCCAGGCTGCCCGGTAGCACCGCGGTAAAGTGTGCTTCGCCGGTATCGACATCGCTGACGGTCAGCGTGCCGCTGGCGGAGGCATCGCCAAGAACGCCGTTGGCCGCGCCGCCCGCTTCGGTCACCGACGTGTCCTCGCTGCCCGACGCCGTGATGGCGGCGTAGTCGTTGGCGCCGGTGATGTTGACCGTGATGGTCTGCTGCGCGGTCTGGTCTGCCGAAACCACCGTCAGCGAATCGCTGACCTGCTGGCCAGCGGTCAATGCGTCAGCCTTGCTGTTGTCCAGCGTATAGCTCCAGGCGCCGGTATTGCTGTCAAACGTGAAGCTGCCATATTTCCCGGCCAGGCTGCCCGGTAGCACCGCGGTAAAGTGTGCTTCGCCGGTATCGACATCGCTGACGGTCAGCGCGCCGCTGGCGGAGGCATCGCCAAGAACGCCGTTGGCCGCGCCGCCCGCTTCGGTCACCGACGTGTCCTCGCTGCCCGACGCCGTGATAGCGGCATGGTCGTTGGAACCGACGATGTTGACCGTGATGGTCTGCTGCGCAGTCAGGTCTGCCGAAGCCACCGTCAGCGAATCGCTGACCTGCTGGCCAGCGGTCAATGCGTCAGCCTTGCTGTTGTCCAGCGTATAGCTCCAGGCGCCGGTATTGCTGTCGAACGTGAAGCTGCCATATTTCCCGGCCAGGCTGCCCGGTAGCACAGCAGAAAAGTGCGCTTCGCCGGCATCCACATCGCTGATGGTCAGCGTACCGCTGGCAGAGGCGTCGCCTGAGATCGCATTGGCCGCGCCGCCCGCTTCAGTCACCGCCGTGTCCTCGCTGCCCGACGCCGTGATAGCGGCATGGTCGTTGGAACCGACGATGTTGACCGTGATGGTCTGCTGCGCAGTCAGGTCTGCCGAAGCCACCGTCAGCGAATCGCTGACCTGCTGGCCCGCGGTCAATGCGTCAGCCTTGCTGTTGTCCAGCGTGTAGGTCCACGCTCCGGTATTGCTGTCGAACGTGAAGGTGCCATAGTGCCCGACCAGATTGGCCGGCGGCACCGCGGCAAAATGCGCCTCGCCGGTGTCGACATCGCTCACCGTCAACGTGCCGCTGGCGGCGGCATCGCCGGGAGCGCCGTTGGCCGCCCCGCCCGCTTCGGTCACCGACGTGTCTTCGCTACCCGACGCTGTAATGGCGGCGTGGTCGTTGGTGCCGATGATATTGACCGTGATGGTCTGCTGCGCAGTCTGGTCGGCGGAAGCCACCGTCAGCGAATCACTGGCCTGCTGACCAGCGGTCAGCCCATCAGCCTTGCTGTTGTCCAGGGTGTAGGTCCACGTACCGGAACCGGAGTCGAACGTAAAGGTGCCGTACTGCCCGACCAGACTGGCCGGCGACACCGCAGCAAAGTGTGCTTCGCCGGTATCGACATCGCTGACGGTCAGCGTGCCGCTGGCGGAGGCGTCTCCGGCATTGGCATTGGCTGCCCCGCCAGCTTCGGTCAGCGAGGTGTCCTCGCTGACCGATGCCGCGATGGTGGCGTGGTCGTTCGCGCCGGTGATGTTGACCGTGATGGTCTGCTGCGCGGTCTGGTCGGCCGAAGCCACCTTCAGCGAATCGCTGACCTGCTGGCCCGCGGTCAATGCATCAGCCTTGCTGTTGTCCAGCGTGTAGGTCCACGCACCGGTATTGCTGTCAAACGTGAAGCTGCCATATTTCCCGGCCAGGCTGCCCGGTAGCACCGCGGTAAAGTGTGCTTCGCCGGTATCGACATCGCTGACGGTCAGCGCGCCGCTGGCGGAGGCATCGCCAAGAACGCCGTTGGCCGCGCCGCCCGCTTCGGTCACCGACGTGTCCTCGCTGCCCGACGCCGTGATGGTGGCGTAGTCGTTGGCGCCGGTGATGTTGACCGTGATGGTCTGCTGCGCGGTCTGGTCTGCCGAAACCACCGTCAGCGAATCGCTGACCTGCTGGCCAGCGGTCAATGCGTCAGCCTTGCTGTTGTCCAGCGTGTAGGTCCACGCTCCGGTATTGCTGTCGAACGTGAAGGTGCCATAGTGCCCGACCAGATTGGCCGGCGGCACCGCGGCAAAATGCGCCTCGCCGGTGTCGACATCGCTCACCGTCAACGTGCCGCTGGCGGCGGCATCGCCGGGAGCGCCGTTGGCCGCCCCGCCCGCTTCGGTCACCGACGTGTCTTCGCTACCCGACGCTGTAATGGCGGCGTGGTCGTTGGTGCCGATGATATTGACCGTGATGGTCTGCTGCGCAGTCTGGTCGCCGGAAACAATCGTCAGTGAATCGCTGGCCTTCTGACCTGCTGTCAGCGATTCAGCCTTGTCGTTGTCGAGCGTATAGGTCCAGGCCCCGGTATTGGTATCGAAGGTAAAGAAGCCGTACTGCCCGAGCAAACTGGCAGTCGGGACGGCAGAAAAGTGCGCTTCGCCGGCATCGGCATCGCTGACCGTCAGCGTGCCGCTGGCGGAAACGTCGCCAGCAATCGCATTTGCCGCGCCGCCCGCTTCGGTCACCGACGTGTCCTCGCTGCCCGACGCCGTGATGGTGGCATGGTCGTTGGCGCCGGTGATGTTGACCGTGATGGTCTGCTGCGCGGTCTGGTCGGCTGAAGCCACCGTCAGCGAATCACTGACCTGCTGGCCAGCGGTCAGCCCATCGGCCTTGCTGTTGTCCAGCGTGTAGGTCCACGCACCGGTATTGCTGTCGAACGTGAAGCTGCCATATTTCCCGGCCAGGCTGCCCGGTAGCACCGCGGTAAAGTGTGCTTCGCCGGTATCGACATCGCTGACGGTCAGCGCGCCGCTGGCGGAGGCATCGCCAAGAACGCCGTTGGCCGCGCCGCCCGCTTCGGTCACCGACGTGTCCTCGCTGCCCGACGCCGTGATGGTGGCGTAGTCGTTGGCGCCGGTGATGTTGACCGTGATGGTCTGCTGCGCGGTCTGGTCTGCCGAAACCACCGTCAGCGAATCGCTGACCTGCTGGCCAGCGGTCAATGCGTCAGCCTTGCTGTTGTCCAGCGTATAGCTCCAGGCGCCGGTATTGCTGTCGAACGTGAAGCTGCCATATTTCCCGGCCAGGCTGCCCGGTAGCACAGCAGAAAAGTGCGCTTCGCCGGCATCCACATCGCTGATGGTCAGCGTACCGCTGGCGGAGGCGTCGCCTGAGATCGCATTGGCCGCGCCGCCCGCTTCAGTCACCGCCGTGTCCTCGCTGCCCGACGCCGTGATAGCGGCATGGTCGTTGGAACCGACGATGTTGACCGTGATGGTCTGCTGCGCAGTCAGGTCTGCCGAAGCCACCGTCAGCGAATCGCTGACCTGCTGGCCCGCGGTCAATGCGTCGGCCTTGCTGTTGTCCAGCGTATAGGTCCACGCGCCGGTATTGCTGTCGAAGGTAAAGGTGCCGTAGTGGCCAACCAGACCGGCGGGCGGCACGGCAGCAAAGTGCGCTTCGCCGGCATCGACATCGCCGACCGTCAGCGTGCCGCTGGCCGAGGCGTCGCCGGCGACGCCGTTGGCCACCCCACCCGCTTCGGTCACGGACGTGTCCTGGCTGCCCGAAGCCGTGATGGTTGCCCCATCATTGGCGCCGTTGATCCGGATGCTCAGCGACGATGCCGCGCCGGCCTGGCCGTCGGTCACGTCATAGCTGAACGTGTCCTGCACGTGCTCGCCTTGCCGCAATGCCTGCACCTGGCCATTGGCGTTATCCAGCATATAGCTGTAGCTGCCGTCCGCATTGATCGTCAGCGTGCCGTAGTGCCCGACATACGTGCCGGCATTGGCCACCGCCAGCACGTTGCCAGCGTCGACATCGCTGTCATTGGCCAGCACATTGCCGGTGATCGGGTTCGGCGAGTTGTCCTCGCCGATCGCGTGGGTATCGGCCATGGCAGTGGGCGCATGGTTCTCGTAGCCGGCAAAGTCCGACTTGGTCAGCTCGTGCAGGCCATTGAGCCTGATGACCATTTCCGCCGTCGCGGGATTGCCGTCGACATCCACATAGACATAGGTATTGCCGCCCGATTGCTGGAACCAGGCGCCATGGGACGTGGGCTGGCTCCCACCCCACTCAAAGCCGGTATTGCCCAGCACCGGGCGCAGGTCGAGGCGGTCCGCGCCACGCTGGAAGTCGGTGATGACATCCATACCGGCGGCCGTGGAGTCGGACACTGCGTTGTAGACGAACACGTCGCCGCCGCTGCCGCCGCTCAGCGTATCGCCGCCGCCCCCACCGCCGATGTTGTCGTCGCCGCCTTCGCCGTAGATGGTGTCCTTGCCGTTGCCGCCGGCGATGATGTCGTTGCCGCCCAGGGCGGCATTGTTGCCGTTGTCCCCGTAGATCAGGTCGTCGCCGTTGCCGCCATAGATACGGTCGTTACCCGGCTGGGCCGACTCATGGCCGCGCCCGAGCTGGTAGTCGGCGTAGCTGTCGTAGCCGTCGCCATACAGCGTATCGCCGCCGTTGTCGCCGGTGTAAAGCGCCGAGGAACCGTCGATGCTGCCGATCACGTCATCGCCGCTGCCGCCATAGACCGCGTCGGTGCCGTTGCCACCGGACAGGTTATCGTTGCCGCGCCCGCCGAATACGCGGTCCTTGCCATTGGCCCCCAGCAGCGTGTCGTTGCCATCGCCGCCTTCGACGATATCGTCACCGTTGCCCGCATCGACATAATCATTGCCATCGCCAGCGCTGACATAGTCATTGCCGTTACCGCTCAGGATGGTGTCGCTGGACGTGGTGCCGCTGATGTTGTCGCTGCCGTTGGTGCCATTCAGTGTTGCCATGATTTCCCTCTCTCCGTCCTGAATGCCGGCCTGGTGGCCATGCCTTGTTTGTTGTCGTTGCGGGTAGCGCGCGCTTATCGTTCGCGGAACGCCATCTCTTTGGTCTTGATGATCGGCTTGAGCAGGTAGTGAAGTACCGTCTTCTGACCGGTCAGCACATCGACCGTCGCCACCATGCCGGGCAGGATGGGCACCTGCACCGCACTGCCGCCGGGCCGGTTGTCGCGTGTGCGCACGCGCACCAGGTAATAGCTTTCGGGGCGCTCACCGGGGCGCTCCGGCGTCAGCGTATCGGCGCTGATATGCTCGACGGTGCCGGGAAAGCCGCCATACACCGAGAAGTCATAGGCCGACAACTTGACCATCGCCGGCTGCCCGGGCCGCAGGAAGGCAATGTCGGCCGGCCGCACACGCGCCTCCACCAACAAGGTGTCTTCCAGCGGAACGATCTCCAGCAGGTCCATGCCAGGCTGCACCACGCCGCCCACGGTGTTGATCTTGAGCTGCTTGACGATGCCGGCCAGCGGGGCGCGTACCAGGGTACGGTCGACACGGTCCTGCAGCGCAGTGTTGGTAGCGCTCTGTGCCGCCTGCTCGGCCGTGGCCTGGTTGAGTTCGCGCATGGCCTCCGCGCGGAAATGCGTGGCCGCCTCGTCGAGCTTCTGCTGGCTCTCGCGGTAGGCCGCTTCCAGGCGCGGCATGGCGAGCCGCGTGGCATCGAGCTCGCCCTTCAGGTCATTGGTCTGCCGCTCCAGCCGCAGCACGTCGACGTCGGACACCACGCCCTGCGCCACCATCGGGCGCATCATGGAAAGCTCCTGCGCCACCAGCCGGTGGCTCTGCCGCAGCTGCTGCTCGCGCGAGCGCTTCTCGGTCAGTTCCTGCCGCCGCTGCTCGGACTGCTGGCGCAGCACGGCGAGATTGGCCTCGAACGCGCGCTTGCGCGACTCGAACAGCGAACGCTCCTCGGCGACGAAGCGGCGGCCCTCGGCATCGGCGGGTGCGCTCGCGACGAAGTCGGTGCTGCTGGCCTCGGCGCTCAGGCGGGCGATGCGCGCCACCAGCGCATCGTCCTTGGTACGGCCCTCCTGGTATGAGGCGGTGAAGCGGGTATCGTCGATGCGCATCAAGGCCTGGTCCTTCTTCACGACTTCGCCCGGGCGCACCATGATCTCGGCAATGATTCCGCCTTCGAGGTTCTGCACCACCTGTACCTGGCTCGACGGGATCACCTTGCCCTCGCCCACCGTGACTTCATCGACGCGCGCCAGCGCCGCCCAGGCCAGCGCCACCATGACAAAGACGAGGGCCGACCACAGGATCCAGTGGGTGAAATAGCGCGGCTGCGCCATCGCAGCCGCATCGCGCTCGCCCATGAAGGCGGTGTCGTCGGCACCCGGCCTCAGCGCGGCGGCGAGCCATCGCGCCATGCGTCTGGCCGGCGCGACGCGTTGCGGGTCAGGCTGAGGCGACATGGAGCTTCCTCCCCGCGAGCGCGTTCAGGACCTCGGCCTTGGGACCGTCGGCGACGATGCGGCCCTGGTCCATCACGATCAGGCGATCGACCAGGCTGAGCAGCGAGCCGCGATGCGTGACCAGGATCAGCGTGCGCCCGCCCAGCGCCGCGGCGAGGCGCGCCTTGAACTGCTCCTCTGTGCGGTTATCCATCGCGCTGCTCGGTTCGTCGAGCAACAGCAGCGGCGGCTGCAGCAACTCGGCACGTGCGATGGCAATGGCCTGGCGCTGGCCACCTGACAGCCCTTCGCCACGCTCGCCGAGCCGCAGGTCATAGCCGTCCGGCAGGCGATCGGCAAAGTCGCTGACGCCGCCCAGGCGCGCCGCGCGCAGCACCGCTTCGTCATCGGCGTACGGGGCGCCCATCACGATGTTGTCGCGGATGGTGCCGCTGAACAGCATCACGTCCTGCGGCACATAGCCGATATCGCGCCGCAGCGCCGCCGGGTCGAGCTGGCGCACCTCGGCGCCATCGACCAGCACCGTGCCGGCATCCGGCGCGTACAGGCCAAGGATCAGCTTCTCGATGGTGGTCTTGCCCGAGCCGATGCGGCCAATCAGCCCGACCCGCTCGCCGCTGGCAATGCGGAACGAGACGCCGTCCAGTGCCGCGTTGTCGCGGCCCGGATAGCGGAAGCTGACCTGGCGGAACTCGATCTCTCCGCGCAATGGCGGACGATGCAGGAAATGCTTGCCGGGCGGGCGCTCGACCGGCAGCGCCATCATCCGGTCGATGCCGGCCAGCGCGGTGCGGGCCTGGTGATAGCGCGTGGTCAGCCCGGCCACTTGCGACAGCGGCGCCAGCGCGCGGCCGGCGAGGATGGTGCAGGCGATCAGGCCGCCCATGGTCAGCCGGTCGTCGGCAATGAGGTAGACGCCGATGACCACCACCACCAGCGTGGCGGCCTGCTGGGCGAACAGCGAGACGTTGATCACGCAGGCGGAAAGCAGCCGCGCCCGCAGCCCGAGCTTTGCCATCTGTCCGACCACCTGCTCCCAGCTGCGCTGGGCGGCGCCTTCGGCGCCGGTGGTCTTGATGGTCTCGAGCCCGACCAGGGTCTCGACCAGCGCCGCCTGGCGCTGGGCCGCGCAGGCACTGCTGGCGCGTACCGCGCGCGACAGCGGGCCCTGCAGCGCCAGGCTGATGCCGATCACCAGCGGCACCGCCAGCAGTGGCACCCATGCCAGCGGGCCGCCGACCCAGAACATGGCAGCAATGAAGACCGCGGCAAACGGCAGGTCGATCAGGGTCGTGATGGTGGCCGAGGTCAGGAACTCGCGCACGGACTCGAATTCATGCAGCTGGCTGCTCAGGCTGCCCACGGACGCGGGCCGCGCCTTCATCTCGATGCCCAGCACCTTCTCGAACACGGTCGCGGAGACCGTGACGTCGATGCGCCGGCCGGCGACGTCGACGAAATAGCCCCGCAACGTCCGCATCACCAGCTCGAAGACAAGTACCAGGCCGACGCCGATGGCCAGCGCCCACAGCGTTTCCAGCGCATGGTTGGGCACCACGCGGTCATAGACGTTCATGGTGAACAGCGGCATGACCAGCGCGAACAGGCTGAGCAGCAGCGAGGCCACCATCACCTCGCCATAAAGCGGCCACGACTGGCGCATCACGCTCCAGAACCACTCTTGCGGCGGCGTCGGCCCTGGCTCGCCCGCCGTCTCGAAGCGGTGCGTGGGCCGGGCGAGGATGGCATGTCCCGTGTAGCGGGCCAGCAAGTCTTCGCTGCGGACAGCGTGCTCCCCTTCCCCCCACTCCGGCAGCGCGACCAGCAGTTGTCCGTCTTCGCCGCCGCGGCGCAGCAATATGCAGGCCTCGCCCTGGTCGAGCAGCAGGATCGCGGGCAGCACCAGCTCGGGGATCTCGTCCAGCCTGCGCCTGACCAGCCGGGCCGACATGCCGGCGCGCGCAGCCGCGCGGGGAAACAACGCCGGTGTCAGGCGATGCGATTCAAGCGGCAGGCCGGCAACCAGGGCTTCGGCCGAAGCCGGCCGGTGAAAACACCTGGCCAGCCATAGTAGGCACGCAAGCAGCGGATCGTCAGGACTGGCAGGACAGGATGCCGGATCCGGCATATCCCAGCCGGCGTCCTCGACAGGCCTTGCGGGTGCGGCGGCATGCATGGCGGGAGCCTGCCTGCTTCAGCACGGCCCGTGGCCAACGCGATGGCGCGCGATGCGGCCTGGCGCCATCATCGCTGCGCGGCTTGCGAATACGGCATGCCCTGCGCAATGCCTGCACTGATTGCACTGATTGCACTGATTGCACTGATTGCACTGATTGCACTGATTGCATCCAGCCATGGTGTCCCCCCGGTCCCATTGGTGTGGCGTTTTTCGCAAGAATAAGCGCGGGGGGATGGCGCGCCCATCGTGCAGATGGCTCAGCGGGCGCAATAAAGGGACTGCACGGCATCATCCGTTTGGCGCTTCACGCAAGAAACAGATGCCGCCGCGTACCACGACAACTGGCTTACTCGAGGTGGATCTCCCCGTCGAACCGCACATTGAGCTTCACGCCCGGCAGTTCCAGGGTCACCGAGACCGGCAAGTGCTCGGTGCCGGCGATGGTGCCGTCGGCCATCGCCTTCGATATTGCCTGTTCGATCTCGCGCTGCGAACTGACGCCGACGACCTTCAGGAACTTGCGGATGCTGAGGTTGAAGGTTTCCTCGTTCATGGCTGTCTCCTGGGCACGGGCTTGCGACCGCTATCAAGACAGCCTAGGCGATGTGGGGGCGATGCGGGGGCATTGTGCTGGCTTCCGCACCGCCCCACCCGTCAGATCACGCGCTGCTCCCGCAGCTTCGCGATCCGCTCGGCCGACAGGCCCAGCACGGCTTGCAGCACCTGCTCGGTATGCTCGCCCAGCCGGGGCGGCGGCGCGTCATACTGCACCGGCGTCGCCGACAGGCGCAGCGGGCTCTTGACCGTTGGGCAAAGGCTGCCGTCCTCGCGCACCAGGTCGACCTGCAGTTCGCGATGCCGCACCTGCGGGTCTTCCAGCACCTGGCCGTAGTCGTTGATCGGCCCGCACGGAATGCCCTGCGCTTCCAGCGCCTGCACCCAGTGCGCCGTCGGCCGCGTGCGCATATGGGCCTCCAGCATCGGCACCAGCGTTTCGCGATGGACGATGCGGCCGGGCCCGGTGGCGAAGCGCTCGTCGGCGGCCAGGTCGGGACGCTCGATGCCGCGGCAACAGGCCTGCCACTGTCCGTCGTTGCCGGCCGCCACGATCATGTAGCCGTCGGCGGTGGCGAACACATGGTAGGGCACCATGTTGGCGTGCGCGTTGCCGTAGCGCGGCATGGCCTGGCCGGTCACGCGCTGGGCGATGATCGGCGTGGCGCCGACCGCGACCACCGCATCCAGCAGCGCCATGTCGATATGCTGGCCCTCGCCGGTGCGCTCCGCGTGGCGCAGCGCGGCCAGCACGGCCACCGTGGCATACATGCCGGTGAGCATGTCGACCACGGCCACGCCGACCTTCTGCGGGCCGCCGCCGGGCAGGTCGTCGCGCTCGCCGGTGACGCTCATTAGGCCCCCCAGGCCCTGGAAGATAAAGTCATAGCCGGGCTTGTGCGCGCTCGGCCCGGTCTGGCCGTAGCCCGTGATCGAGCAGTAGACGATCGACGGATTGAGCGCCTTGAGGCTGTCGTAGTCCAGCCCGTAGCGCTTCAGGTCGCCGACCTTGTAGTTCTCCAGCACGATCTGCGACTTCGCGGCCAGCTCGCGCACGATTGCCTGCCCCTCGGGGCTGGCGATATCGAGGGTCACCGACTGCTTGCCGCGGTTCGCGCCGGCAAAGTAGGTGGCATCGCGCGACGGCTGCCCGTCCGCGCCAGGCAGCCAGGGCGGCCCCCACGAACGGGTGTCGTCACCCGCGCCGGGACGTTCGACCTTGATGACCTCGGCGCCCAGGTCGGCCAGGTTCTGCGCGCACCAGGGGCCGGCCAGGATGCGGGACAGGTCCAGCACCCGCACGCCCGCAAGGGCGCCCCGGGTGCCACGGGTTTCTGGCGTGGCGTGCGTGCCCGCCATCTCAGATCGGGTCCCAGCCGATCACGTCGGGCGAACGCTCCAGCTTGAAGAAGCTGTTGCGCATCGCGGGCATGGCGATCTCGCCCACGCTCTCCGGCGTCCAGCCTTCGCTCATATGCACCGAGCGCACCGGGCGCGGCTGGCTCATCAGCATGATCTCGTTGGCGCGCACCGCGAAGATCTGGCCGTTCACTTCGCTCGCGGCCGGGCTGGCAAGGTACACCGCCACCGGCGCGATCTTGCCCGCTTCCATCTTCTGCAGCTTGGCCACGCGTGCCTTCTCTTCCGGGGTCTCGGCCGGGATCGAACTGGTCATGCGGCTCCACGCGAACGGCGCGATGCAGTTCGAGCGCACGTTGAAGCGCTGCATGTCCAGCGCGATCGACTTGGACAGCGCGGCGATGCCCAGCTTGGCGGCCGAGTAATTGGCCTGGCCCAGGTTGCCGATCAGGCCCGAGGTCGAGGTCATGTGCACATAGGCGCCGCTCTCCTGGTCCTTGAAGTAGTTGGCCGCGGCGCGGCTGACGAAGAAGGTGCCGTGCAGGTGCACGTCGATCACCGAGCGCCATTCTTCCTCGTTCATCTTGAAGAACATGCGATCGCGCAGGTTGCCGGCGTTGTTGACCACGGCGTCGATGCGGCCAAAGTTGTCCAGCGCGCATTGCACGATGGCATTGGCGCCGTTCCAGGTCGACACGCTGTCCGTGTTGGCCACGGCCTCGCCACCTGCTGCACGGATTTCATCGACCACGCGCTGCGCGGGGCCGGCGTCGCCGCCTTCACCGGTCATCGACACGCCCAGGTCGTTGACCACGACCCTGGCGCCGGCGGCGGCCATTGCGAGCGCGATGCCGCGCCCGATCCCACCACCTGCGCCCGTTACCAGCGCGACCTTGCCTGCCATCAAACCGCTCATTGCTTGCTCCTCTGAATACTTTTTGTGCGGTCACCGACCGCAAACCCGGCAAACACCCCTTCGCCGCGCGCACATGGCGTGCCAATGCGGTCAGTCCGGATGTCAATGCCCCGCCGGATACGATAAATTGGCGGCCGCGACATTGGAATTCACGAATCACAAAAGTGGCCTTTGGCCCTACGGAAGCCCATGCATTACGACCTGACAGACCTCCGCCTCTTTCTGAACGTCGGCGAGACGGAGAACCTGACCCGTGCGGCCGAGCGCAGCTTCTTGTCCCTGCCCGCGGCCAGCACCCGGATCAAGCAGCTGGAAGAGGCGTTCCAGACACAATTGCTGATCCGCCAGGTCAAGGGCGTGCGCCTGACGCCGGCCGGGGATGCGCTGCTGCGCCACGCGCGTGAGGTCTTCCGCGAGCTGGAGTGCCTGCATGCCGACCTGCGTCCGTACGCCAAGGGCGTCAAGGGCCGGGTGCGGTTGCTGGCCAACACCACCGCCACCAACTCCTTCCTGGCCGCCGGCGTGTCGCGCTTCCTGACGGAAAACCCGGATGTCGATATCGAGCTGGAGGAGCACCTGTCGCAGGAAATCGTCTCGGCGATCAGCGCGGGCGCGGCCGACCTGGGCATCGTCGCGGGTGAAGTCGCCACCCAGGACCTGGACGTGATGCACCTGTGCAGCGACGAGCTGATCGTGATCGCGCCGGTCAACCATCCGCTGCCGACCTTCAAGCGGCTGCATTTTGCCGACCTGCTCGATACCTGCCGCTTCGTCGGCCTGAACCAGTTCAGCGCGATCCAGTCGTTCCTGGACCGCATCGCCAGCGGCATGGGCAAGCGCATCAGCCTGCGCATCCAGGTGGGCAGCTTCGACGCGGTGTGCCGCATGGTGGAGGCCGGCGCGGGCATCGCCATCGTGCCCAACAGCTGCGCGCGCCGCTACGCCAGCCGCAAGGTGCTGCGCTTTATCCAGCTGGAAGACGAATGGGCCAAGCGCGAGCTGCGCCTGTGCCGCCGCCCGGGGCGCGAGTTGCCCCAGTTTGCCGAGACCCTGATCCAGTATCTGGTGGACGCGGCTCGCGCGCCGGTATAAGGCCCGCCTGCGCCGCCCTCCTTCAGCGACTCAGCCTATCAGCGCGTCAGCCTGCGGCCAGGCCTGCGGAATGCGCCACCAGCCCTGCAAGCGGGCGCAGCGACACCACCATCACCGCCAGCAGCAGGCCCATGGCGAACACGCCCGGCCAGCTGGTGCGCCCGTAGCGCGCCAGCGAATAATTGACCAGCTCCGGCGACCAGTGGTATTCGCGCAGGCGCCGGATGGTGGCCTCGGCATGCCAGCGGTACAGTTCGTTGCCATACATGCCCAGCAGCAGCGACAGCGCATACAGCATGGGCCGGGACAGTGCCAGCGGCATGTCCAGCCGGAACAGCGCGTGCAGCACCGGCTCGGCACAGACGATCAGCGCATACACGCCCACCTGCCAGTACATGCGCCGGTAGGCCATCCAGAACGGCCCCAGCAAACACGCCGCCCAGTTCCACGACACGCCGCCGCGAGCCCCGGCCAGGGCCCAGCTCGCCTTGTAGTACGGGTAGCGTGCTCCCACGAAAACGGCCAGCGCCGCGTCGTCACGGATTGATGCTTTCATGCCAACTTCCCCCTGCCTGCGGCGCGCCCGTCCATCGCGGCGCTGCCTGTGCCAAAGCATAGGCCGGGCGGCGCGCCGGCTGCGTGCGCTGGCGCGCATTAGGGAGGAGATTGGCGAAGGATGGGGCGAGGGCCTGGGGGCCGCGGGACTGCCGGTGCACTCGAGCGCCGGGCCGGTCAGCGCGCCGGCCCTATTTCCAGCGCCACAGGATCTGCAGGATGATCAGCGTGAAGACGGTCGCGATCACGGCGGTGGTTTCGCGCCCCAGGCCGGCGGCGACGCCGATGGCGGCGACCATCCAGATGCTGGCGGCCGTGGTCAGGCCCTTGATATGGGCCTCGTCGCTCTGCTTCAGGATCGCGCCGGCGCCCAGGAAGCCGATGCCCGCGATCAGGCCCTGCAGCACGCGGCTCATGTCTGCCAGCGGCACCCCGGCCTGCAGCGGCACCAGCACGAACAGAGCGGAACCCAGCGCCACCAGCATATGGGTGCGCAGCCCGGCGGCCTTGCCGGCGGCCTCGCGCTCATAGCCGATCAGGCCGCCCAGCATCACCGCCATGCACAGGCGCACCAGGATGCGGGTCGCCTCGCCGGCGTCGGGCACGTCGGCAAATTCGGCGCGCAGCGCGCTGTAGACTTCGGACCAGAATCCCTCCATCGCTACGCCTCCGGCGTGCTGTAGCACAGACCTGAGCGTAGCACGGGACATGTGGCCGCGGCACCGCGGGGGCGCCGGCGCCACATCGCCGCAAGCGCCCCGCCCTGCGCGTGCGGCGGCGTCCTACATGGCAAGCGGAAGCTCCCCGACAGTCCTGCTACGCCCCGGTTCCTATATTGGAATCACTGACTTCGACAGGAGCCACACCATGCCCTACATCCTCGCCTGGCTACTTGGTGTCCCAGCCTTCGTACTGATTCTGATTTGGCTGTTCGTACACTGATTCACGGGGCCAGGCTGCGGCCCGACGGCCCCCCACCGCGCGGCGCCCCGCAGGACGCACCGCACCGCGACGCCCGGCCCTCCCGGGCGTCGCGCTTCCTGCACCCCGCTTCCGGCCCCCCTAAGCCGCTCTTTCGCAAATCCGAATTTCGGCGCGCTGGGGGCTCGGGAATAATGGCCCCCATTCAAATCGAACCGGGCCATCCCATGCTTGCACAACAGGATCCAGACCAGCTCTACCCCGAAATCCGCGAAGCGGTCCGCGACCTCTGCGCCGGCTTCGACTCGGCCTACTGGCAGCGCGTGGAAGAGCAGAACGCCTTCCCGGAGAAGTTCGTCCAGGCCCTGACCCAGGCCGGCTGGCTGTCCGCGCTGATCCCGGAATCCTATGGCGGCTCGGGCCTGTCGCTGACCGCTGCCTCGGTCATCATGGAGGAAATCAACCGCAGCGGCGGCAATTCCGGCGCCTGCCACGGCCAGATGTACGTGATGGGCTGCCTGCTGCGCCACGGCTCCGACGAGCAGAAGCAGCGCTGGCTGCCGGGCATTGCCTCGGGCGAGCTGCGCATGCAGTCGATGGCCGTGACCGAGCCCACCACCGGCACCGACACCACCAAGCTCAAGACCACCGCGGTGCGCCAGGGCGACAAGTACATCGTCAATGGCCAGAAGGTATGGATTTCGCGCGTGCAGCACTCGGACCTGATGCTGCTGCTGGCGCGCACCACGCCGCTGGACCAGGTCAAGCGCAAGTCCGAAGGACTGTCAGTGTTCGTGGTCGACCTGCGCGATGCCATCGGCAAGGGCCTGACGGTCAAGCCGATCCGCAACATGGTCAACCACGAGACCAACGAGCTGTTCTTCGACAACCTCGAGATCCCGGCCGAGAACCTGATCGGCGAGGAAGGCAAGGGCCTGAAGTACATCCTCGACGGCCTCAACGCCGAGCGCATCCTGATCGCCGCCGAGTGCATCGGCGACGGCTACTGGTTCGTCGAGCGCGCCAGCAACTATGCGCGCGACCGCATCGTGTTCGACCGCCCGATCGGCCAGAACCAGGGCGTGCAGTTCCCGATCGCGCGCTCGTACGTCAATGTGGAAGCCGCCAGCCTGATGCGCTACAAGGCCGCGCAGCTGTTCGACGCGGGCAAGCCCTGCGGCAAGGAAGCCAATATCTCCAAGCTGCTGGCCGCCGACGCCTCGTGGGAAGCGGCCAACGTGTGCCTGCAGACCCACGGCGGCTTCGGCTTTGCCGCCGAGTACGACATCGAGCGCAAGTTCCGCGAAACCCGCCTGTACCAGGTGGCACCGATCTCGACCAACCTGATCCTGTCCTTCGTGGCCGAGCACGTGCTCGAACTGCCGCGTTCGTTCTGACGGCCACGCATGTCTGTCAATTCGCCCAAGAGCATCGGGCCGCTCGACGGCATCCGCGTGGTCTCGCTCGAGCACGCGGTGGCGCATACCGGCGCCCGGGCAACCGGGCGCTTTTCCCTTTCCGCAAGTACACATCCATCTCCGGAGCCGGCATGAGCCAACCCGCAGACACCACCTACCCCACCCGCCAGCTGTGCGACTTCCTCGCCGACCTCAAGCTGGATGACGTGCCCGCGCCCGTGATCGAGCGCACCAAGGATCTGTTCCTCGACTGGATCGCCTCGGCCATCGCCGGGAAGGATGCGCCGGCGGTACGCAAACTGCAGGAATTCGCCGCGGCCATGGGCCCGGCCCAGGGCGAGGCTGAAGTGCTGGTCGACCGCCGCCGCACCTCGCCCTACTTCGCCGCGTTGATCAACGGCGCCTCCTCGCATGTGGTCGAGCAGGATGACGTGCATAACGGCTCGGTGCTGCATCCAGCCGCGGTGGTGTTCCCCGCCGTGGTGGCCGCGGCGCAGGCCGAAGGCAAGACCGGTGCCGAAGTGCTGCTGGCCTCGATCGCCGGCTACGAGGCAGGCATCCGCATCGGCGAGTTCATGGGCCGCTCGCACTACCGCGTGTTCCACACCACCGGCACCGTCGGCACGCTGGCCGCCGCCGCCGCCGTCGCCAAGCTCTACGGCCTGGACGCCGAAGGCATCAACCAGGCGCTGGGCTCGGCCGGCACGCAGGCCGCGGGCCTTTGGGAATTCCTGCGCGACGCCGCCGACTCCAAGCAGCTGCACACCGCCAAGGCCGCCGCAGATGGCCTGCAATCGGCCTGGCTGGCGCGCGCGGGCTTCACCGGCGCGAAGCAGATCCTGGAAGGCGCGCAGGGCATGGCTGCCGGCATGTCGAGTGATGCCAACCCTGTCTGCCTGACCGACAGGCTGGGCACGCGCTGGGCCACCGCCGAGACCTCGTTCAAGTTCTTCGCCTCGTGCCGCCATACGCACCCCGCGGCCGATGCGCTCAAGGCGCTGATGCAGCGCGAGGGCCTCGGCGCCGACCAGGTCGCCAGCGTCACCACGCACGTGCACCAGGGCGCCATCGACGTGCTCGGGCCCGTGGTCAACCCGACCACCATCCACCAGGCCAAGTTTTCGATGGGTACGGTGCTGGGGCTGGTGGCCGTACACGGCCATGCCGGCCTGGGCGAGTTCGAGCAGCATGCGCTGCAGGACTCCAGGGTGAGCGCCTTCCGCGGCAAGGTCGAGATGGAACTCGACGACGAGATCAACGCCGCCTACCCGCGCCAGTGGATCGGCCGCGTGACCGTGAAGACCACCGACGGCCGCACGCTGGCCGCGCGCGTCGACGTGCCCAAGGGCGATCCCGACAACACGCTGTCGCGTCCGGAACTGGAAGCCAAGGCGCTGCAGCTCGGCGCCTTCCGCCACGGCGCCAGCGAGGCGGAAATGCGCGAGATCATCCGCCGCGTGTGGGCGCTGGAGCAGGCGCCCAACGTCAATGACTGGCTGCCCGCCGCACGCTGAGGACCAACCGATGTCCACCGCAGTCACTTACCTGTGTTTGCCATCCGACAACCATCACGTTCTGCAAGGCTCGATGCCATGACCGACGCCAACTCCGAACTCGAACGCCTGCGCGGCTGGATCGGCCGCAGTGAATCGCGCACCGAAACGCTGTCGCCGGAACCGGTCATCGGGCTCGCGGCCACCTTCGACCTCGACCCCGAGGCCGTCGCCGCCGGCCCGCTGCCGCCGCTGTGGCACTGGCTCTATTTCCTGCCACGCGCGCCGCAGCGTGAACTGGGGCGCGACGGCCATCCCTCGCTCGGCGGATTCTTCCCGCCGGTGCCGCTGCCGCGCCGCATGTGGGCCGGCAGCGAGCTGAGCTTCAGCCATCCGCTGCATATCGGCGATACCGTCACGCGCACCTCGACGATCAAGGACGTGCAGTACAAGACTGGCCGCACCGGTGAACTCTGGTTTGTCGCCGTCGACCATGAACTGACCGTTAACGGCAAGACCGCGGTCAATGAGCGTCACGACATCGTCTACCGCGCCATGCCGGACCCGTCCAAGCCGCAGCCTCCGCGCCCGCGGCTGGAGCATGAGCCAACGTGGCAGCGTACGCTGCGCGCCGATCCCGCAATGCTGTTCCGCTATTCGGCACTGACGTTCAACGGCCACCGCATCCACTACGACCGCGAATACACGCGCAACGTGGAGGGCTACCCGGGCCTGGTCGTGCATGGCCCGATGCAGGCGATGCTGATGCTGGACCTGGTGGCGCGCGAACTGCCGCAGACACGCGTGCGGCGGTTTGGTTTCCGGGGGCTGGCGCCGCTGTTTGATCAGGACACTGTTACCGTCGGCGGCACCGTGGATCCCGCGCAGCCGGGTCGGCTGCTCCTGTGGACCGGCGACGATGCGGGCGGCCAGGCGATGCAGGGCTGGGCTGAGGTCGAGGGCTGACGCGGAGATTGAAAGCTGCCGGTTTTCTCCCCTCTCCCGCTTGCGGGAGAGGGGCCGGGGGAGAGGGCAGGCGTGTGGCAAGCATCGCGGCGCCTCACTTCGTGGAGACACCGGCCCTCTCCCCCGCCCCTCTCCCATAAATGGGAGAGGGGAGCACCCAAGCGGTTATCCAGATCCATAGGCATTTGCTGCCGCCCCCACAGCGCGAAACGAGCGGTGCCCTTGCGGCTGCATCAACAACAAGGCCGGCATCGTAGCCGGCCTTGTTGCATGGGTACCTGACAGCCCTCAATCCGCCTGGATCTTCGCCGTCTTCACCACCCCACCCCACAACGCCAGCTCCCGCTGGATGCGATCACCGAGCTGCTTGGGCGTACTGACATTGACGTCATAGCCGCCCGCAGCCATCCGCTGCCGATAGGCAGGATCGTCGCCGATCGCCTTCTGCGCCTTCACCAGCTTGTCCACCACATCCGCCGGCAGCTTCTGCGGCCCGATCAGCGCATACCAGCCGGTCAGGTCATAGTTCTTCTGCCCCGACTCGATCATGGTCGGCACATTCGGCAGCGCCGGATTGCGCGTCTTCGACGTTACCGCCAGCGCGCGCACCTTGCCACCGTTGATATGCCCGATCGCGGTACCGGTGATATCGAACATGAACGTCACCTTGCCGCTCATCACATCGGCCATGGCCGGCGAATTGCCCTTGTACGGCACGTGCAGCATCTTCACGCTGTTCATCTGCGCCAGCAGTTCCGCCGACAGGTGGTTGGACGCGCCAACGCCGGCCGACCCGAACGAGACATCGTCCGGATGCTTGCGCGCATAGTCGACCAGCTCGCCCACGTTCTTCGCCGGGAAATCCTTGTTCACCAGCAGTACGTTGGTGTAGTCGGTAATCAGCCCGATATAGGTGAAGTCCTTGGTCGGATTGAAGTTGACCGAGCGCTGGATCAGCGGCGTCATGGTCATGGTCGGGCTGGCGACAAAGTACAGCGTGTAGCCGTCCGGCGCCGCCTTGGCGGTCAGGTCGGCGGCGATCGCGCCGCTGGCGCCGGCGCGGTTGTCCACGACCACCGGCTGCTTGAGCATGCGGCCGAGTTGTTCGGCGTAGATGCGCGCGGCCGTGTCGACCGGACCGCCCGGCGCGTAGCCCACCAGCAGCTTGACCGGCCGTGACGGGTAGGCATCGTCCGCCCACGCCGCACCCTGCAGCAGCAGCGTGGTGGTCAGTGCCGCCAACGTCGTCCATGTTTTCATTGTCGTCTCCTCCAGGTATGGCTGAATTGCCCGGACCGGGATACGGCACCGGGCCGGTAAAGAAAGGCTCCCCGCGGTCTAGTCCAGCAGCGCGCGCAGCGGCTGCTTGAGCAGCTTGCCACTGGCCGTGGTCGGAATGACGTCGATGGTGCGGATTTCCGCCGGGCGCTTGTACGGCGCCAGGCTGTCGCGCAGGTAAGCGTCGAGCGCCTTGCGGTCCGGCTCGCTGCCGTCCTGCATCTCGATAAACGCGACGACCTCCTCGTTGCCATCGCCGGTGCTGCGCCCAACCACAGCAGACTGGCGCACGCCCGGGAAGGCATTGATCACCGACTCGACCTCGATCGGATAAACATTGAAGCCCGAGCGGATGATCAGGTCCTTGGAGCGGCCCGAGATAAACAGCGCGCCGTCGGCATCCAGGTAGCCCAGGTCGCCGGTATTGAGCCAGCCGCCGGGCAGCAGCGCCTCGGCAGTCTGTTCGGGATTGCGGTAGTAGCCGAGCATCACGCCCGGGCCCCGCACGCGGATCTGGCCGCGCTCGCCGGCCGGGAGCAGCTTGCCTTCGGCATCGGTGATCTCGATTTCCACCCCTTCGACAATATAGCCCGCCGAGCAGTCGGCGCGCGGTGCGTCCATGCGCGTGATGAAGAGCGAGCCGGCGTATTCGGTAATGCCGTAGCCGTGGTGCAGCGGCTGGCCAAACAGCGTCTCGACCTCGCGCTTGAGCGTGGGATCGAGCGGCGCGCCGCCGGTGTACAGGTAGCGCAGGCGCGGATAGCCGGCGGCCTTCGCACCCAGCGTCGGTGCCACCGCCATGATGCGCGTGAACATGGTCGGTACGCCCTGCAGGATGGTGACGCCGGGCGAAGCCAGCGCCTCGAACACCTCATTGGCGTCGAAGCGCGGGCGCAGGAACAGGCTGGCGCCCGCATACAGCGTGGCCATCAGCACCGTGGCGATGCCGAAGATATGCGACATCGGCAGCGCGCCATAGGCCACGTCGGCCGGCCCCATGTCGCGCGAGGTGGCGGAGATGCGGGCAAAGTGCGTCAGGCCTGCGTGCGGCACCATCACGCCCTTGGGCGCGCCGGTGGTGCCGGAAGTATAGATCAGCGTGGCGACGGTGCGCGCCTGTTCGGCCGGCACGCGTTCAGGCGCCGTGGCGGCGCGCACCACGCGCATGCCGTCGGCGAACACTGCACAGCCGCTGGCCTGGGCGCCGAGCCGCTCGCCATGGGCGGCGGCCACATCGGACACATGGCCGGTGAACAGCACCAGCGCCGGCTGCGCATGGTCGCGGATATTGTCGATCTCGCGCGCGGACAGGCGCGCGTTGACCTGGATCGGCCACGCATGCAGCAGGCTGCTGGCGAACAGCGTGACCACCATCTCGTTGCAGTTCTCGCCGATCACCATCACGCGGTCGCCCTCGCCCACGCCCTGTCCCGCCATCCAGTCACGGGCGGCTTCGATGCGCCGCCACAGCTCACCATAGGCAATCACGGCGCCGTTCTCGTACAGGCACGGGGCGTCGGGCGTCTGCGCGGCCCAGTGGCGGGGAATGTCGTGGATAAATTGAGGGCGGAAGGAAGGCATGGGCTGAGTCGTGAGGCAAGCTGAGATTCGATGCAGGCCGCTTGCGGATGCGCCGGAATGCACACCGGCACACTTGAGCAGTGCTGCGTCAGTTTGCGCCAAGCCCGGCGGCGAAGCCATTTGGAATTCGCTAAGGCGGTCTTCGGCGCCGCTGCCACCCAACGCAGGTGGTTCCGCCGGCATGAAGGACGCCTTTACCATTGATGAAGCAACGAATCGCGCCCGAGCCCTACAATCGGCCGGCACAGTGAGGGCTGCTGCACGCCGCACAAGACCTGCGCCCGCGCGGCGCCGCCCGCATACCACAGGGGACATTCAGATGGATTTGCGTTTCACCGCCGAGGAACAGGCCTTCCGCGAGGAAGTCTGCGCTTTCGCGCAGGCCAGCCTGCCCGAAGACATCCGCAACAAGGTGCTCAACCACCAGCGCGTCGAGAAGGACGACTACGTCCGCTGGCACCGCATCCTGCATGCGCACGGGTGGGGCGCACCCACCTGGCCGAAGCAATGGGGCGGCACCGGCTGGAGCCCGCTGCAGCGCCTGATCTTCGAGATCGAGACCTTCCGCGCCGGCGCCCCGCGCATGCTGCCGTTCGGCCTGACCATGATCGGCCCGGTGCTGATGAAGTACGGCAGCCCCGAGCACCAGCAGCGCTTCCTGCCGCGCATCCCCACGGTCGAAGATTTCTGGTGCCAGGGCTACTCCGAGCCCGGCTCGGGTTCCGACCTCGCCTCGCTGAAGACCCGTGCAGTGCTCAAGGGCGACAAGTACATCGTCAACGGCCAGAAGACCTGGACCACGATGGCGCACTTTGCCGACTGGATCTTCTGCCTGGTGCGCACCGATCCGGAGGCCAAGGCCCAGGAAGGCATCTCGATGCTGCTGATCGACATGAAGTCGCCGGGCGTGACCGTGCGCCCGATCAAGACGCTCGACGGCGGCCACGATGTCAACGAGACCTGGTTCGAAGACGTCGAGGTGCCGGTCGAGAACCTGCTGGGCGAGGAAAACTGCGCCTGGACCTATGCCAAGTACCTGCTCGGCCATGAGCGCACCGGCATCGCCGGCATCGGCCACTGCAACCGCGAGCTGCGCCTGCTCAAGCACTACGCCAGCCAGGCCACCGACGGGGCCGGCCGCCCGCTGATCGAAGACGTGCGCATGCGCGACAAGATCGCCCGCGTGGAAATGGACATCATGGCGCTGGAAATGCTGCTGCTGCGCGTGGCCACGCAGGCCGCTGGCACCCCCGGCCCCGAGGCCTCGATCGTCAAGATCCGCGGCTCCGAGGTGCAGCAGGACCTGGCCATGCTGATGATGGAAGTGGCCGGTCCCAATGCCTGGCCGTATTCGCCGGACTGGCTGGAGCCCGGTGCGAAGCAGCCGGTGGCGGGCCCTGAGTGGGCCGCCCCGGCCGCCTCCACCTACTACGACATGCGCAAGACCTCGATCTACGGCGGCGCGACCGAAGTGCAGAAGAACATCATCTCCAAGATGATCCTGGGTTTCTGAAGGGATAGCTGACATGGACTTCACCTACAGCGAAGAGCAACAGATGCTGGCGGACAGCCTGCGTCGCTTTATCGATACCGAATACACCTTCGAGGCCCGCCGCAAGAGCGCGCGCGCCGGCGAGAGCCTGGATCGCGGCGTGTGGGCCAGGCTGGCGGACATGGGCGTACTGGGCCTGACCGTGCCGGCCGATTTCGGCGGCTTCGGCGAAGGACCCGCCAGCCAGTTGGTAGTGCAGCGCGAACTGGGCCGCGGCCTGGTGCTGGAGCCGGTGACCCCGAGCGGCGTGATGGCCGCGGCGATCCTCGCCGCCTGCGGCAGCCCCGCGCAGAAGGACGAATGGCTGCCCGCGATCGCCGCGGGCGAGCGCATCGTCACGCTGGCCTACCTGGAGCCGGGCACGCGCTATCGTCCGGAATCGACGCGCGCCAGCGCCGAGCGCAGCGGCGACGGCTACGTGCTCAACGGCACCAAGAGCGTGGTCTGGCACGGCGCCGCCGCCGACGCCTACCTGCTCACCGCGCGCGTGGCCGGCAGCAACGAGATCGCGCTGTTCCTGGTGCCGCGCGAGATCAAGGGCCTGGGCGTGACCGCCTACCCGACCATCGACGGCCTGCGCGCCGCCGACCTGTCGCTGCAGGACGTGACGGTGCCGGCCAGCGCGCTGGTGGGCGAACCCGCCGACGGCCTGGCCGCGCTGGACGTGGGCCTGGAGCACGGCATCGCCGCGCTGTGCGCCGAAGGCGCGGGCGCAATGGAAAAGCTGATCGAGATCACCGGCGAATACCTGGGCACGCGCCAGCAGTTCGGCAAGCCGCTGGCGACGTTCCAGGCGCTGCAGCACCGCATGGCCGACATGCTGGTGCAGAAGGAGCTGGCACTGTCGACGGCCTATGTGGCAGCGCAGGCGCTGGATGAAACCGATCCCGCCGCGCGCCGCCGCATGCTGTCCGCCGCCAAGGTGACGGTGGCGCGCGCCGGGCGCTTCGTCGGCCAGCAGGCCGTGCAGCTGCATGGCGGCATGGGCATGACGGACGAGCTGTCGGTGGGCGACTACTTCAAGCGCCTGACCATGCTGGACCAGTTGCTGGGCGACAGCGACTATCACCTGCAGCGCTTTGCCGAGGTGATGGAGGCCTGAAGCCGGTGCCTGAAGTGGCCTGTGCAGTGGCACACGCTGCGCAGGCCGCGCATCCTCCTCTCGCAATCGCCACCAGGCCGGTCCCCGAAAACTCCGCGCACTTAGCGATCAGCCGATCCTGTCGTGCCGTGTCCGCCGTGGGGCGGTATCCTTCGCAATAGCCAACGGCAGCATTGTTGGCGCGCGACTAGGCGAAAGTGAAAGGGGCGTACGGATGCGCTTTGATGGGCGACTGCTCTCGGGAATGAAATGGCTGGCGGCCGCTGCACTGGCCGGCGCTGCGATGGCCGCGGCGGCTGCGCCCGCCGCCCCAGCTGCCAGCGCCGCCGCTTGCAAGTGGCCCGACTGGGATGCCTTCAAGCAAGGCCTGCTCAGCGGCGACGGCCGCGTGATCGACCGCGGCTCCGAGAAGCAGATCACGGTCTCCGAAGGCCAGGCCTACGCCCTGTTCTTCGCGCTGGCGGCCAACGACCGCGCCACCTTCGACAAGCTGCTCGCCTGGACCGAGAAAAACCTGGCACAGGGCGACCTGAGCGTCCACCTGCCCGCGTGGATCTGGGGCAAGCTGACGGCGGAGCAGACCGCACAGGCGGCACAGGCGGGCAAGCCCGGCAGCGATGGCTGGGGCGTGATCGATGCCAACCCGGCCTCCGATGCGGACCTGTGGATCGCCTACACCCTGCTCGAAGCCGGCCGTCTCTGGCAGGGACAGCGCTTCACCGCGCTCGGCGCGCAGCTCGCCCAGCGCATCCTGCGCGAGGAAACGGCTGTGCTGCCCGGGCTCGGCCGCACCGTGCTGCCCGCGCCGCAGGGCTTCACGCTGGCCGAGCAGCGCTGGCGCCTGAACCCCAGCTACGTGCCGATGCAGGTCATGCGCCGGCTGGCCGCGCTGATGCCCGACGAGCCGGCGTGGCAGCAGCTCGTGGAGACTTCCGCGCTGCTGATGCTGGATACGGCGCCACGCGGGTTCTCGCCGGACTGGGTCGAGTACGAGACCGGCCGCGGCTTCCTGCCCGATGCACCCACGCATGCCGAAAGCGCGTACAACGCGATCCGCGTCTACCTGTGGGCCGGCATGCTGAACCGCGACGAGCCCCGGCGCGCCGCGCTGCTGCGCACCTTCACGCCGCTGGCCGATTACGTGGCGGCGCGGGGCTACCCGCCTGAGCGCGTCGACACACAGACCGGTCAGCCCGGGCCCAATGCCGGCAACGGCGGCCTCTCCGCCGCGGTCGCGCCCTACCTGGCCGCGCTCGGCCGCGCCAGTCAGGCCAATGCGCAGGTGCGGCGCACGCGCGAACTGGCGCAGCGCGAACCCGATGGCCAGCCTGGCTACTACACCCAGGTGCTGATGCTGTTCGGGCTGGGCTACCTCGACGGCCGGTTCCGCTTCGCGCGGGACGGCGCCCTGCTCCCCGCATGGAAGACCAGGTGCCCTGCACGCTGACGCCGACGCTTGCCGCTGGACAGGCACCTGGCGGCGATGATGAAGATGGTGAAGCCCGATATCGCCGAGTTGCAGCGGGCCTGCGCCGGCTAGCCAAACACCCGGCACCGGCAAAAGAAAACGGCGGCAGGGATTGCCCCTGCCGCCGTTCTTGTTCCTGTGCTGGCACTTACAGCGTCGCCGCCGTGCCCAGGATTGCCGTGGCCTGGCTCGACAGCGTGCCGCCGTTGCCATGCACGACCGCCACCTCGGCATCCTTCACCTGCCGCTCGCCGCATTCGCCGCGCAGCTGGCGCACTGCCTCGATGGTGATGAACATGCCGTACATGCCCGGATGCACGCAGGACAGGCCTCCGCCGTTGGTGTTCACGGGCAGCCTGCCGCCGGGGGCAATGCCGCCGCCGCTGACGAAATGGCCGCCTTCGCCCTTGGCGCAGAAGCCCAGGTCTTCCAGGAACAGCAGCGTGTTGATGGTAAAGGCGTCGTACAGCTCGGCGACGTCCACGTCCGACGGCTTCAGGCCGGCCATGGCGAAGGCGCGCTCGCCGGACTCCCTGGCGGCCGTGACGGTCACGTCAGGCATGCACGAGATTTGGCGGTGCCAGGTCGCGGTGGCATTGCCGAGCACGTAGACCGGCGGCTTGGCCAGGTCCTTGGCGCGGTCGGCACGCACCATCACGTAGGCGCCGGCGCCGTCGGTGACCAGGCAGCAGTCGCGCACGGAGAGCGGGTCGGACACCATGCGCGCGTTGAGGACGTCGTCGATGCTGAGCGGGTCGCGCATCATCGCCTCGGGGTTCAGCTGCGCCCATTTGCGCGCGGCCACGGCGACTTCGGCCAGGTGTTCGCGCGTGGTGCCGTACTGGTGCATATGGCGCGCCGCGGCGAGCGCGTAGGAGGTGATCGGCGACAGCGGGTTGTACGGGTTCTCGTACGGCTGCGGGTCCAGCACCGCGCGCACCTTCGAGATGCCGGCGCGGCCGACCGTCGAGGTGCGCTGGTTGCTGCCGTAGCAGACCAGCACGGCGTCGCACTGGCCCGACTCCAGCGCCATCATCGCGGGCAGCATGTGCGAGACAAAGCTGGAACCGCCGATCATGGTGCTGTCGACAAACTTCGGCTTGATGCCGAGGTACTCGGCCACCGGCATCACCCACATGGTGGCGCCGACGCTGGCGGTGGCAATGCCATCGATGTCGCGCATCGACATGCCGGCATCCCTGACGGCGGCCTTGGCGGCCTCCACCAGGATTTCCATTTCCGTCTTGCCGTGCGCCTCGCCAAGGCCCGCCTGGCCCACACCGACGATGGCGACGCTGCCGCGCAAATTGGACAAACTCATGGCTCAGCCCTCCACCGGATCGAACACGACGAGAGCGGCCTCGCCTTCCTTGCCCTGCGCCACGCGCGCCTTCACGCGCATGCCGATGCGCACGCTGGCCGGCGCGATGCCTTCCACCCGGCTCATCATGCGCACGCCTTCGTCCAGGTCGACCAGCACGACGTTGTAGTCGCCACCGGCATCCGGCTTGCGGCGGATCACGCTGGTGGAGTAGACCGTGCCGGTGCCCTTGGGCTCGACCCAGGCAAGGGTGTCGCCGCCGCAGTGCGGGCAGATATTGCGCGGGAAAAACACGTGGCGCTGGCAGTCCTGGCAATGCTGGATGCGGAACTGGCCTGCGGCGAGCATTTCCGCATAGACCTTGTCCGGACCCGCCTCCGCTTCCTGGTGGGGCATGGAGTCTCCTTCACTTTTGATGGTGCCGCCATGGGCATTCCATGGCACGGCTACGAGAGTGCCGCAGTCTTTGCGTTGCAGCAATTCGCTTCTGCGGAAGGGTGGATTACTGAATGCAAAAAGCTCGTCGCAAAGCCTTCATGCGCCCGCTGTTTGCTCCCCTCTCCCGCTTGCGGGAGAGGGGCCGGGGGAGAGGGCAAGCGCTTGCATAGCGAGGACGCGTACTGGCCCGCACAGCCCTGCCCTCTCCCTATCCCTCTCCCGCGAGCGGGAGAGGGACCGGTTTGTGGTGGAGCGGACGTCCTCGCCCCACTCCGGCCCTGCAAGATTCAAATCACCAACTCAATCAAGAACGGCCCCTTGCGCCCGTTGGCCATCCGGAACAGATCCGCAAAGCTCTCCATATCCGTCGCCCGCGCCCCGTCCACCCCCATGCCATTGGCCAGCTTGACCCAGTCGAGGTCCGGATTGCCGATGTCCAGCATATCCATCGCCGTCTTCCCCGGATTCGCCCCCACGCCCGCCAGCTCCCCCAGCAGGATCGCGTACTGGCGATTCGCCAGCAGCACCACAGTCACATCGAGCTTTTCGCGCGCCATGGTCCACAGCGACTGCAGCGTGTACATCGCCGAGCCGTCCGCCTGCAGCGACACCACGCGCCGGTCCGGCGCCGCCACTGCCGCGCCCACCGCCAGCGGCAGGCCATCGCCGATGGCGCCGCCAGTCAGCTGCAGCCAGTCGTGCGGCGCGGCGTGGACCGTGCCGGGATAGAACGCACGACCGAAGCTGACGCTCTCCTCCACCACGATGGCCTGTTCCGGCAGCAGCGCGCTCAGCGTGCGCGCCACGTTCTCGGACGTAACCGCACCGCGCGCCGGCTCGGCGCGCGCGGATGTATCGGTAGCGGGCAGCGCCACATGACGCGCGCCGACCTCATCGGCCAGCCGCGCCAGCGCCTCGGCCAGGTCTTCCTCGGGCCGCGCCAGCACATGCACCACCGCATCTTCCGGATACGGCCGCGGCGACTTGCCCGGATAGGCGAAGAAAGTCACCGGCGCCGGCGCGCCCACCAGGATCACGTTGCGGATGCCGGCGAGCTTGTCGCGCGCCACGTCGCCCGAATACGGCACGCGGTCCACCGCCAGGCGCCCGCGTCCGCGCGAGACGCGCGCATTGGACATCGGCGTGATCAGCCGCGCGCCGGTGGCGGCGGCGATGCGGTGCGCATCGGCCAGCGGCGCTTCGCGCAGCGCGCTGCCCGCCAGCACGACCAGCGTGGGCTGGCCCGAGCGCAGCACGCGCGCGGCCTGCTGCACGGCGTCGGGCGCAACCTTGGGCACGGCCAGCGGCGGCAGCGGACCCGCTACCACGCCGCCGGCATCCCAGCACACGTCGGACGGCAAGATCAGGCTGGCGACGCCACCCGGCGCGGCGCAGGCGGCCTGCACGGCGGCCACGGCGTCGGCGCCGACCGAGGCCGCGCGCGTGGCGGTGCGCGTCCACACCGAGACCGGACGGGCCCAGCCCTCGGTGTCGGCGGTCAGCGGCGCATCCAGCGGGCGATGGTAGGTGGCCTGGTCGCCGATGATATTGACCACCGGCGTCTGCGCGCGGCGCGCGTTGTGGAGGTTGGCGAGACCATTGGCCAGCCCCGGGCCGCAATGCAGCAGCGTGGCGGCGGGCTTGTCGGCCATGCGCGCATAGCCGTCGGCCGCGCCGGTGACCACGCCTTCGAACAGGCCCAGCACGCAGCGCATGCCCGGGATGCGGTCCAGCGCCGCGACGAAGTGCATTTCGCTGGTGCCGGGATTGGCAAAGCAGGTGTCCACGCCGTTCGCGAGCAGGGTCTTGACCAGGCTCTCGGCGCCGTTCATCGGTTGCGAATTGTCCATGTCTCGGTTCTTGTATGGCGGGTTGGCATCGGTGATGCGGGACTCAGCCGCGGCGCTTTCGCGGCGCAAGCAAGTCGAAATCCAGGCAGACGAATTCGGTCGGGAATTCGATGCGGGCGTAATAGACGATCAGCTCGCCTGCGCCACGCGGCACGCAGGCAAAGCGGCGCAGCTCGGCCACCGGCGCGCCCACGGCAAGCGCCAGCGCCCCGGCCGACTCCGCGCCGGCCGCGACGATCGACAGGCGTTGCCGCGCGGTGCTGACCGACAGGCCCGGGAAGCGGTCCAGCACCGGCACCGAGGCGCCGTGCCGGAAGGCCTCGGGCTCGCGCGCAAAGACGCCGGCCTCGATATAGACCTCGCCCACCGCGAAGGGCCGCCCGTCGAGCCGGTGCAGCCGGCGCAGGAAGTGGTAGTCGGCCGCGCGCGTGGCGTTGCACGGCATGCCGAGGTCGTCGGGTAGCGGCACGTTGCCGGCCGACTCCACCATCGCCTCGGTATCCAGTTGCCCGCCCACGGCCACCGCCTCGTCCCAGCTGGTGGACAGCGACACCTGGCGGCGCGCGCGGCACGATGCCTTGACGAAGGTGCCGCGTCCGCGTGAGCGCTCGACCAGCCCTTCTTCGTCGAGCATCGACAAGGCATGGTGCATGGTCATGCGCGCCACGCCGTACTGGCGGCACAGCTCGTCCAGCGAGGGAATGCGTTCGCCCTGGCGCCAGGCGCCGCTCTCGATCTGGCGGCGGAAGATGGTGGCCAGCTGCAGATAGACCGGCTGGCGGCTGCGCGACAGGAGTTCGGCGGAAGCGGTGTCTGCCATTCGGCGAGGTGGCGGAGGGATGGGGTAATGCGGGAGCGCCCCCGCGACCCGGGAGCGACACGACTTTATAAAAGTCTACAAATCTAGACTACTAGGGTTAACGCGATGGTGCGCCGGGTCATTCCCGCATGTTGCGGGCCCTCCGATAAGCGGCAAATCCGGCGTTTTTTTGCCCTTCAGAGACCACGCATTTGCGTAGCCCGGAACCCCACTTCAGCGCCCTCCTCGTCCATGGCCAAGCGGACAGAATGCCACTATGCCCCGACCTCCCCGGGGCAGGCGTGGCTGCCGCTTGCAGCCATCTCAAGGAGTCAACCCATGTTGATGCGAGACGTGATCCCCCATGTTCTCAACCGCGTTACAGCCCTGCCCGAAGCCGGCGCGCTCGAGTCAGGCACGCACAAGACCTTCCACCATGCGATCGACATCTACCTCAAGGATTCCAATGCCTTCATGAACACTTACTTCGCGCGCTATTTCGAATGGCAGGGCGTCTGCCGCGAGCGCTGGTTCCATGAGTGCATCCACGACAACCTGCTGGCCGCGGGCGGCGTCTTCGTGACCAAGCGCGCGCACCAGGAGTATGTCGAGGAGACCTTCCCGTTCCAGCGCGTGGACTGCTACCTGAATACCTTCCAGGTCAGGCAGTGCTCCGCCTATTTGCTGTTCCGCTTCTGCGTGGGCGGCAAGCCGGTCTCGCTGGGTTACCAGCAAATCGTCTTTGCCGACCGGCAGAAGCGCATTTCGCGCTTTCCCGCGGGCATCATCGAGCGGGTCAGGGAATATGAACTGGCGCTGCCGGAATTTGCGAGCTGATTGACGTACGCGTTGGCAAACCAGTCCGCGTCCGGCTGAAACCGGGCGGGTCTGACATTTGAATTCAGCGCCGTCGGCCGCGGTTCAGCCGGCGGTGCTGGTGCGCAGGCGGCTGTCTGCCATCGAAGTGAAGCGCGGCAGCCGTAGCGTGAAGGTGGTGTGTTCGCCGGGCACCGACTCGCAGTCGATGCGTCCGCCGAAGGTCTCGATCACGCGCCGGCAGAACGCCAGCCCGAGACCCGCACCACTGCCATGGGCCTTGGTGGAGAAGAAGGGATCGAAGATGCGTGGCATCACGTCGGCGGGGATGCCGGGGCCGGTGTCGCGGAAGCGGATCACGTGGTACTGGCCTTCGGTGGCGCCGGTGATGTCGATGCGGCCGCCACCGGCGCCGCGCGCGCGGATCGCGTGCAGCGCGTTCTTCAGCAGGTTGAAGAGCACGTAGACCAGCAGCGTGTCGGAGCCGACAAAGCGCCAGTCATGGTCGATGCCGCGCACCTGCACGCAGCCGCGCTCCTCGCCCTGGAACGGAAAACGCTCCAGCGCGGCATGCACGCAATCGGCAATGCCGTGCGGCGCAAAGGTGCTGCGATCGAGCCGCTCCAGCGTGACCGAGGCCAGCGCCATGTCGATCACGGTGCTGGTGCCGTCGACCTCGCGCGTGATCGCGCCGACCAGGCTCGACACGCGCTCCAGCTGCCCGGGCCGCAGGCGGTCTTCGCACAGCCCGTGCTCGACCGCCAGCCGGTAGCCCTGCAGCACCTGCGGCCAGGCGCGCGCCAGTTCCTGCGCCTGCATGCGGATCGTGGCCAGCGGCGTGCGCACTTCATGCGCGACGGTGGCCGCCAGCGAGTACGGGTGCATCAGGTCGTAGCGCACCACGCTGACCGCCAGCATGCCCAGGCTCGCCGCGACGAACACCACGCCCGGCGGATAGAACGCGACGCCGTAGTTGGCGGCGTAGTCGACCGCCGCCAGCGAGTACAGCGCCACCGCCACCAGGCACAGGTTGTAGCGCTTGCGGCGTTCGGCCGCGGCATTGCGCCGCGCTTGCGCAAGGATCCAGGCGCTGCGCAGCGCCACCAGCACGGTCTGCAGCAGGTGCAGCGGATGCAGCGGCCCGGCCTTGGGATACTCGCCAAAGAAATAGGTGTAGTAGCCCGACACCACCTGCCCGGTGCTCAGCAGCAGCATCGCCAGCACCAGGCTCATGCCATAGGAGGCCAGCAGCAGCGGCCGCTCCTGGCGGCGCTCGGTGACCTCGGCGATAAAGTGGTAGAAGGTGGTCGGCAGGAACAGGATGAACAGGTAGCCGAGCCGGGCCAGCAACAGCGCGACGTCGGGATGCGCGGCCTGGAACAGGAACACCCACGTCCCCTGCCAGGCGAAGGTGGTCACGCACAGCAAGAAGAAGGACGCCGAGATGCGCGTCACCCCCTTGGTCACCAGCACATAGAGGCCGTAACCGAGGAAGGTGGACGAGACGAAGGCGGGCAAGGCAGCGTACATACGCAGAGCAACAAGGCAGGCCAGGCAAGCCGGGCGGATGGCTGGCGTGCCCCCGTCCGCCGCATCGCGATCGCGCAATGCAGCCTGTTGCCGGCGGGACGCCTGACAGGTGCGCGGCGCAAAGCGCGAGTGGTGCGCAGGTGCGCGCAACCGTGCTTTCGACCGCGATGTGACATGGTATGCCTTCCGCGTGCAGCGTGTGCATCATTCGGTTGCATTCTGAGCTAACGCACGCTTAATCCACCACAACGCCCCTCGTTCCGGGGGTATCGTGCACGCAGAAAAAACGGCGGGGCGCCCGCTGGCGCCCCGCCGTCTTGCTGCTGTCACGCGCCGCTTACCAGCGGACGTCGTTCTCCCAGGCCTTCATCTCTTCCTCGGCGCGCTCCTTGGTGTAGCCATAGCGCTCCTGGATGCGTCCGGCGAGCTGATCGCGCTTGCCGTTGATCTGCGCGATATCGTCGTCGGTGAGCTTGCCCCACTTTTCCTTGACCTTGCCCTTGGCCTGCTCCCACTTGCCTTCGATCTGGTCCCAGTTCATGATCTGCTCCTTCATGCGGTGGCGGTGCGGGCCGCCGCCAGCGGCGGCCCGTGCGCGAGTGAGTCGGTCAACGGTCCGCCAGCGGCTGGCGGGATGGCAAGCGCATGCTTGCCTGCCTGCTTACTTGGCGTACTTGGCCTTGACGTCAGCCTGGCACTTGTCCTTGGCATCGCCCGACATCGCGTCGCAACGTTCCTTGTCGGCCTTGTAGGCGGCGTCGGTGGCGTCCTTCTTCGCGTCGGCGCGGGCTTCGGCCACATCCGCGCGCGAACCGGTCGCGGCAGCCTTGTCGACCTTGGCTGCCATCAGGGCTTTTTCATGGGCGGCCTTGGCGTCCTTCTTGCAAACGTCCTTGTCGTTGCCCTTCTTGTCGTCGCACATTTCCTTGGCAACGTCATAGTCGCGGTCGGCCTTGGTCTTCTCCGCCTTTGCCATCGACTTTTGCGTGCCATCGCGGCGGGCTTCCGCCTGGGCCTTGGCCACGTCGCGGTCGCGCTTGGCTTCGGCCTTGCACACGTCCTTGGCGTTGTCCTTCATCGCGTTACACTTGGCGGAGGCAGCCTTGTAGTCCGCGTCCGCCTGCTTCACCGCGGCGTCATAATCCGCTTTGGATCCAGCAGTCGTCGTTTGCGCCAGGGCAAAGCCCGCCGGGGCGGCAATCATCATCGAACACACTGCTGCAGTCAGCCATTTCTTCATCATGTCGAACTCCTTTCCGGGTGAATGCGTAAGGTACGCATGAGGGGCCGGCGGCTACGCTGCTGGCCACGCCGTATGTACAGAGTAGGAGTCGGGGGGGATGGGAAGCAGGCGATGGGCTCCGAAAGGCGCGTCAGACTATTCCGACATAGCGATTCGGGGGAGGCACACGGGAGGGGATGCACCGGGTTGCGAAAAGGGAGGGCGCGGTCGGCACGTCATGTCTGTGACGTGAGACAGGTATCTGGGCGCTGGTACCTGCCTGCGCGCTCGCCAAGGCCGGCACCGCTTGAAGGAGGCCCCCCCTCCCGCTTGCGGGAGAGGGGGGTGAGGGCGGGCCTTAGGCTAGCTCGGGCGGCTTTGGAGCACCCAAACTCGTCAGCCTGAAATACACGGCGTCAACACGTTTTCGTCAGCCGCCTCGCCCTCCTCGTCCGGCCAGTTGCGCCCCACCATCCATTCATAAAGCGTCGGCAGCACGATCAGCGTCAGCACCGTGGCGGTAATCAGGCCGCCGATGATGACGATCGCCAGCGGGCGCTGCGTCTCCGAGCCGATAGCGCGCGAGATCGCCATCGGGAACAGGCCCAGCATGGCCAGCAGCGCGGTCATCAGCACGGTGCGCAAGCGGTCCATCGAACCGGTCAGCACGGCCTGGCGCACCGGCATGCCTTCGTCGCGCAACTGGTTGAAGTAAGTCACCATCACCACGCCGTTGAGCACCGCCTGGCCGAACAGCGCGATAAAGCCGATCGCCGCCGACACCGACAGCGGGATGCCGGTCAGGAACAGCGCGAACACGCCGCCGATCAGCGCGAACGGGATGTTCGAGATGATCAGCGTGGCGCTCTTGAACGACTTGAACGCGTTGAATAGCAGCAAGAAGATCACCAGCACCGACAACGGCACCACGATCGCCAGCCGCGCCATGGCACGCTCCTGGTTCTCGAACTCGCCCGACCAGCTGATCTTCACGTCTTCGGCCTTGACGTTCTTGGCAACCAGCGCCTGCATGTCCTTGACCACGCTGCCCATGTCGCGGTCGCGGATGAAGATGCCGATCGAAGTGGTGCGCTGCCCGTTCTCGCGGCTGATGTTCATCGCGCCGGAAGCGGCGCGGAAGCTCACCAGCTGCGACAGCGGCACCTGCGCCCCGTCAGCCGTCTGCATGAAGATGTTGGGCAGGTTCGGCAGCGCGCGCTCGGACGGCCTCAGGCGCACCGCCACGCTGAAGTGCTTCTCGCCTTCCCACAGCTCGGTGGCGGCCTTGCCCGCCAGCGCGGTTTCCATCAGGTCCTGCACGTCGGCCACGTTGATGCCGTAGCGCGCGGCCTGGGCGCGGTCGAAGTCCAACACATACTGCGGCAGCTCGCCGTCGCGGTCGATAAAGGCGCGCATCACGCCCTTGACCGACTGCACGTTGGCCAGGATCTGGTCAGCCACCTTCTTGTTGTGCTCGAGGCTGTCGCTCTGGACCTTGATCACGATCTGGCCCTTGATCTGCGAAATGCTCTCCAGGATGTTGTCGCGCACCGGCTGCGAGAAATTGGGCTCGATGCCGGGGAGCTGGCGCAGGTTGTGGTCGATCTCGCCGATGATTCGCCGCTTGTCATAGCCGTCGCGCCACTGCTTTTCCCCTTTCAGGTCGACCAGGATCTCGACGGTGTTGATCAGCTTGGGATCGGTGCCGTCGTCGGGACGGCCCACCTTGGAGATGGTGGTGTTGACCTCCGGCGTCTTGCGGATCACGCTGCGCAACAGCCGCGCCTGCTCGCGCGCCTCGTCGACCGAGACGGACGCCGGCAGGTCGAAGCTGACCCACATCGAGCCTTCGTCCAGCTCAGGCAGGAACTCGCTGCCGAGGAACTTGCCTACGCCTACGGTCGCCACCAGCAAACCCACCGCCACGCCGATCACCAGCTTCTTGTGGTCGAGCGCCCACGCCAGCATCGGCTCGTACAGCCGCTTGCAGTAGCGCACCACGAAGTTGTCGTCGTGCGCGATGTTCTTCTTCAGTAGCAGGTGGCACAGCAGCGGCACCACCGTCAGCGAGATGATCAGCGAGCCGATCAGCGCGCCCGTCACGGTATAGGCCATCGGCGCGAAGATCTTGCCTTCGTGCCGCTGCAGCGTGAAGATCGGGATGTGCGCGGCGATGATGATCACCATCGAGAACACGGTCGGCCGGCCCACCTCGGTGGTGGCCAGCAGGATCGCGTGCAGTCGCGCCTTGCTGTCCTGGATCTGCTGTTCCTTGAGCTCGCCCAGCCGCTTGAAGATGTTCTCGACCACAATCACGGCGCCGTCGACGATGATACCGAAGTCCATCGCGCCAAGAGACAGCAGGTTGGCCGGGATGCCGACCCAGGTCAGGCCGATGAAGGTCGACATCAGCGCCAGCGGGATCACCAGCGCCACGATCGCCGCGGCGCGCACATTGGCCAGGAACAGGTACAGCACCGCCATCACCAGCAGCGCACCCTCGACCAGGTTGCCGAACACCGTGTGCAGGGTCTTGTCGATCAGCGTGGAGCGGTCGTAGTACGGCACGATCTTCACGCCCTTGGGCAGGATCTGGTCGTCCAGCAGCTCGATCTTCTTCTTCAGCGCCTCCAGCACCAGCGACGGATTCTCGCCCTTGCGCATCACCACGATGCCCGAGACGATGTCGTCCTCATTGTCCTGCCCCATCAGGCCCTGCGGCGGCGCGCTGCCGATCCTGACCTCGGCGATGTCCTTGACCAGGATCGGCGTGCCGTTGTTCTCGGCCACCACTACGTTGGCGATATCGGCCGAGGTGCGGAAGCTGCCCAGCGAGCGCAGCAGGAACTGCTGGCGCCCATGCGCGACCGAGCCGCCGCCGGCATTGGCGTTGGCGCGCTGCAGTGCGGTAAACAGCTGCGACAGCGAGATCTTGGCGTCGCGCATGCGTGCCAGGTTGGGATTGACCTCGTACTGCTTGATGGTACCGCCGATGGTGACCAGGTCGGCAATGCCCGGCACCTGGCGCAGGTTCTTCTCGACCACCCAGTCCTGCAGCGTGCGCAGTTCCTGCGCCGTATAGCCCTTGCCGGTCAGGCGGAAGCGGTAGATCTCGCCGATCGCGGTGGACAGCGGCGCCAGGTCGGGATGCACGCCGTCGGGCAGGTCCACGCTGCGCAGGCGCTCCAGGATCTGCTGGCGCGCAGTCACGTCGGTGGCCTTGTCGTTGAAGGTCACCATCATGAAGGACAGGCCAAACTGGGTGTGCGAGAACACGCGCACCGCGTTGGGCGTGCCGGCCAGCGCGGTCTCGATCGGGATGGTTACCTGGCGCTCCACCTCTTCGGCGGCGCGGCCCGGGTAGAGCGTGATGACGTTGACCTGGATGTCGGAAACGTCGGGGAAGGCCTCGATGGGCAGGTTCTTGAAGGCGGCCAGGCCGCCGCCGACGAAGATGAGCAACCCCAGCCAGACAAAGAGCTTCTGGTGCAGGGCAAAGCTGACGATGCGCGAGATCATGTGGCGGCCGTCCTCACTTCTTCTCGGCCGCGCGCGCCGCATTGACGGCGGTGGCGTCGCGCAGGATGTCCTGCAGGTAGAGATTGCCTTCGGTCACCACGGTCTCGCCGTCCTTCACGCCTTCCAGGATCTCGCTGGTGCCGGGCATGGTCACGCCCACGCGCACCGGGCGGCGCTCGAAGCTGTTGGCGGCGGTGCGCACGAATACGTAGTTGCGGTTGTCGGCCAGGAACACGGCCTTGGACGGCACCGAGATGCCCTTGAACGACGCCGCCGGCAGCTTCGCGGTGACGAACATCTCGGCCTTCAGCCGGCGGTCGGGGTTGGGCACCGCCAGGCGCACCTTGATGCTGCGCGCGGTCGGGTCGACATAGTCGGCGATCTTGACCACGGTGCCGGCAAAGGTTTCGCCGGGATAGGCGGTGGTGCTCAGCTGCACGCTGACGCCCGGCTTGAACAGGCTCAGGTCAGCCTCGCCGGCATCGACCTGCGCCCACAGCGTGGTGGGATCGGTCACCAGGAACAGCGGCGCGGTCGGCTGCTGGTCAGGGCGCAGTTGCATGCCGGGATTGATATTGCGCTCCACCACCAGGCCGTCGATCGGGCTGCGCAGCGCAAAGCGCTGGTTGACCCCATCGCTGCCGCCCTCTGCCGCGCCGTACTGGCGCAGCGCCGCCTGGGTGCGCTGCAGATCGGCCGCAGCGCGCGCGGCATCGGCCTGAGCCTGCTCCAGTTCCTTCTGCGCGACGATGCCGGCGCCGTACAGCTCGCGCTGGCGCGCCAGCGCCTTGGCGGCTACCGCACTGTCGGCGGCGGCCTTGCGCGCATCGGCCTGGGCCACGCCAAAGTCCGGCGAGGTCAGGCTGGCCAGCGGCTGGCCGGCTTTCACCGTGGCGCCGGGCTGCACCAGGATCTCGGTCACACGCCCGGCAAAGGGCGTGAACACGCGCACGGTCTTGTCCTCGTTCCAGACCAGGCGGCCCGGCAGGCTGAGCATGCGCTCGCCGCCGGTCTTGGCGACTTCGCCGGCGATGCCTGGCAGCGTCTTCACGGTGGCGGGGAACTGGATGGTGTTGCCGGTGACCTTGGGCTCGTCATCGGGCTTGGGGGCGTCGGACTTGCCGCAGGCGGCCAACGCCAGCGCGCAGAGCGCCACGGCACAGAGGGCGGAACGGCGGGCGGACAAGCCGGCAAGGAAGCCGGAGAAGCGGGGGTTGCAGGACATGCTAGACAGGAGAGACATGAAGGAAGCGCGGCGACTGCGGTTTCTGGAGCGGTTCAGGGACGTGCCTGCGAGGTCGTCGCGGCGCCGGCGGTGGTAGAGGTCTGCAGCGCGGCGCGGTAGGCCGACAGCGCCTTGGCGTATTCGCCCTGCGCCTCGACGGCATCCAGCCGGGTCTGGCGCAGCGCGCGGCGTGCGTCGAGCAGGTCGAGCACGCCGGTGGCGCCCTTGCTGTAGGCAAACTCGGCGCTGGAGGCCACGCTCTCGGCGGCGGGCAGCACATCCTCGCGCATCTGCCGCAGCGACTGGCGCGCGATCTCGAGCTGGCTGCGCAGCCGGTCGATTTCGTTGCCGGCCTCGAGCAGCACGCGGTTGCGATCGTCGAGCGCGGCGTAGTAGTCCACCTCGGCACGGCGGGCCTCGCCGCCGTTGCTGTGGCGCACCGGCAGCGGGATCGACACGAATACGCCGTAACTGTTGCCGGTGCCGTAGGTATTGGTAGCGGAGACGGGAAAGTGCTCGGCCTGTGCGCCCACGGTCACGTCGGGCACGCGTCCGGCGCGAGCCAGGTCGCGCGCGGAGGCGGCGGCGGCCAGGCGCGCCTCGGCGGCGGTCACATCGGGGCGGCGCTGCAGCGTGTCGGGGTCGGCCTGGGGCACCGGGGTGTCCACCGGCGGCCAGTCGGGCACCAGGCGGTTATCCGCCAGCGTGCCGGGCACGCCCATCGCCTGGGCCAGTTGCGCCTTGTCCCGGTAATGGTCGGTCATGGCCTGGCGCATGTCGTTCTGCGCACGCAGCCCCTCTAGCTGCAGCTTGGTCACGTCGGCACGCGCCACGTCGCCCGCCTTGAGCCGCGCCTCGCTGGCCTGGCGCGTGCGCTCGTAGAGCCCCAGCGTTTCCCTGAGCACGGCCACGCGCTCCTGGCTGACCAGGCCCTCAAAGAAGGCCTGCTCCACCGCACCGGTCTGTTGCGCGACCACGGCCTGCACCACCTCGCCCGCCGCGGCGCTGGCCTTGCGTGCGGCATCCACGCGCAGGCCGCCCTTGTTGGCGGTCTCGATCACCTGGTCGACGCGCAGCTTGGAATCGACCGTCTTGCTGCGCAGGTTGCCCGAGCCGACGCCGGCATGCGGGTTGATGTTCTCCACGCCCAGGCTCAGCACCGGGTTGGGCCGCTGCGAGGCGATCTGCACATCCGCCTGGCTGGCTTCCACGCCCCGGCGCGCGGCGATGATGTCGCGGTTGCAGCGCAGCGCATCCAGGCGCGCCTGCGCCAGCGTCAGCGCGGCGCCGGCCGGCGGGGGCACGCAGGGCCCGGCGGCATCGGCGGAATCAACGTAAACGACAGGAGCGGTGGGAGCAGCAGGAGGAGCGGAAGCCGCGGAAGCACCGGTATCGGTGGAAGGAGGCGCCTCCGCGGCGCCGGCCGCGGGGCTGGCCAGGACCCCGGTCACAAGCAGGGCCCCCAGGGCGGCACGGGTAAAGACAAATGGCACGATCAGTCAGGCTCGGTTCGACAACGGTCTGCGGTAAACGAACGTGCCCGCCTAACGGTGCACCAGACCGATGAATTTTCATTGGTCCCCGCCCGCCGGTGCGTCGCAAGGCGGGGCTGTCCTGGTGCAACCCTCGCCTGCCGTCCCGATGCATGAAACGCCACCCGGACACGATCTCCCGCCCGCATTCAAACCGAATCGCATTACAAACGGCTTTCATATGGCTGACAAAAGCCTTCAAATACGTGAAAACCCCATGTAACCGCGCAAATCCGGAACAGGACTACCTGCAGCCAGGCGATTCCCTACGTGGCCCTAGGAAAATGCCTGGCGCGCCCGTCTGCGGCGCCGGATTACGCCTTGGCGCGGTCGTCCAGCCCGAGGCTGCGGCCGATGATTTCCTTCATGATCTCGCTGCTGCCGGCATAGATGCGCGAGATCCGGGCATCGGTGTACATGCGGCAGATCCGGTATTCCTCCATATAGCCCGCGCCGCCGTGCAGCTGCACGCCCTCGTCCACCACCCGCCCCTGCAGTTCAGAAGTCAGCAGCTTGGCCGAGGCCGCGGTCTCCACCGTCAGCGTGCCGGCGTTGTGCTGGAGCACGCACTGGTCGACAAAGGTCTGCAACGCATCGAGCTGCGCGCGCAGCTCCGCCAGCTTGAAGCGCGAGTTCTGGAACGTGCCGATGGCACGGCCGAAGGCCTTGCGTTCCTTCACGTAGTCCAGCGTGATATCGAAGGCCACCTGCGCCGAGGCCATGTAGCCGCAGGCGCCGATCAGCCGCTCCTCGGCCAGGTGGCGCGTCAGGTAGCGGAAACCCTGGCCCGGCTCGCCCAGCACGTTGGCCTTGGGCACCTTGACGTTGTCGAAGAACAGCTCCGAGGTGTCCTGTGAATGCAGGCCCATCTTGCGCAGCTTGCGCCCGCGCTCGAAGCCGGGCATGCCGCGTTCGACGATAAAGAGGCCCAGGCCGTGGCTGCGCTCCGGGTCGGTGCGGGCGACCACCACCACGTAGTCGGCCAGCTGGCCGTTTGAGATATAGGTCTTGGCGCCGTTGAGCACCCAGTGGTCGCCGTGCTCGTCGGCGCGGGTGCGGATGCCGGCCAGGTCCGAGCCGGTCTGTGGCTCGGTCATGGCGATGGCAAAGATCGCCTCGCCGCGCGCGGCCGCCGGCAGCAGGCGCAGGCGCTGCTCCTCGTTGCCGATGCGCCCGACATAGGGCGCCACCAGCCGCGAGTGCAGCGTGCCGAAGAAGCCCGAATCGCCATGGCGCGCGTTCTCCTCGATCAGGATCTGCTCGTAGCGGAAGTCCTCGACCCCGGCGCCGCCGTATTTCTCGTCGGCCCACATCAGCAGGTAGCCCTGCTCGCCCGCCTTGCGGAACACCTCGCGGTCCACGCAGCCCTGCTCGCGCCAGCGCTCGCCGTGCCGCCCCACTTCGCGCTGGTAGAAGCGGCGGGCGGATTCGCGGAAGGCGTCGTGTTCGGCTTCGAAGATCAGGCGTTGCATGACAGGGTCTCCTTTGGTCTGGTGTTCGGGTCGGATGAGTGTCCGCCGGGCCGCGTCCATCAGATTCGTCGGAAAGGATGATTTTTCTACAACACCCAAAATGGGCGGGCCTGCCGGAAAAGCCCGTTCAGTGCAAATTTATTGATATGAATTAGCGATAACTTTCATTTACCGCCGGGCATGCTTCGTGCGCATACTGAATCCACAGACACACGATTCGAGGGAGCGGGCAATGGAAGTCATTCTCTGGATTGCACTGGCGCTGGCACTGATCGCGCTCGGAGGAACCGTCACATGGCTGATCGGGACGCTGGTGCCGGAACCGGTATTCGAGCGCGCGCAGAAGCATGGCCGCTTTGCCGGGCTCGAGCCGCGCCCGCCCCGCCGTGGCGGCGATGGCCGACGCGTGCGGCAGTGGCGGCTGGTGGCCGTGCCCGGACCCATGGGGCAATTGGTGCCGGTGCGGATCTGAGGCTGCCGGCAACGGCCTATTGCAGGAAATCCCAGCGCTGCGACCAGTCGGATTCCTCGCGCACGATATCGTGCAGGATGCGCACCGCATCCTGCACCGTGCCCGCCGGGGTCTTCGCGCAGACCAGGAATACCGGGTAGGAGAATTCGGACGCCCCCTCCACGCGCGCCAGCACCCCGCTGTCCAGGTAGCTTTGCACCACGCGCGTCCGGAAGTAGCCGCTGCCACCGAACTGCAGGATGTATTGCAGCGCCAGCGGCCCGAGGTTGAAGTACAGCGATGCGCGCGCATGCTCCGGCAGCGCGCTGTCATGCTGGCGGCGGAACTCCGGCCCCCAGTCGACATAGACATAGCCGCCGTCGCGCTGCGTCGAGCGGATCAGGATCAGCTTCTCTTCCATCAGCGCCTCGACATGCATGCCCGGCGCGTACTCCGGCTGGTAGACCAGCGCGGCGTCGAGCGTGCCTGACTGCAGCTTGCGCTGCAGTTCGTCGCCTTCCCCCACCTCCGCCCGCACCGCCTGCGCCGGCATCTGCTGGCGCAGGCGCGTGGTCCACAGCAGCACCAGCGGGTTGCCCAGGCTGATCTCGGCACCGAAGCGGAACAGGCCGCCCAGCCCGGCCGGCAGCGGCAACTCGCGGCAGGCCGCCTCCCAGGTCTGTACCAGCTGGCTGGCGTAGCCGAGGAAGCGCTGCCCGTCGGGCGTCAGGCGCGCGCCGGCCTTGTTGCGCTCGAACAGACGGCAATTGAGCTGCGACTCCAGGCTCTTGAGGCGGGCGGTTACCGCGGTCTGGGTGACGTGGAGCTTGTCGGCCGCCGCGAGCAGGCTGCCGCTACGCACGACCTGCAGGAAGGTGCGGGCGAGTTCGATGTCCATTGTGGGGATTTGCTAGGCCGGTGTGACGAATTGTAGGCAATGGACAGCGGATATTCCGCAATCGCCGTGCATAAGTGTGCACCGAAGGTCGCTGCAACTATGCAGACCTGTCCGGAAGGAAATAGGAAGTCACCATGCCACGCACTCCGCTTTCTCGACCTGTCAACGCCCAGCCCGTCGGCACCCGTGCAGGGTCGGCCTGCCCCGACACCGGCATGCCACAGAAGAACAGACGCAGCGATGACGATGGCGCCAAGCCAGCGCGCCGGCGCCTGACAGGACTGTTCGACATCTTCGCGGCCTTCCTGGCCGACTTCATGACGATGGGGCGGGACGAACAGGAACAGAGAGAGCGCCAGGGGATCCGTATTGCCACTTGTCATGCCGCCCTGGCCCTTTCCGGGCCCGTCCGGCTCAGTGCGCTGGCTGCTCCCGCCCCACCGCTCGCCCTGCCGCCGGCATGGCAACTGGCACGGCGCCCGCCATCGGCGCCGCCGGCGCGCTGCGCGCCTCGCGCGGCTGCCTCAGCGGCGCGATACCTTCCGGCGCCTGCAAGGCCACGCCGTTGTCATAGCCCGTGGCAACGGCCTCGAGGTATCCGGGAGCAAATTTCTGTTCCGGCGTCACGGCCTGCACGACAGGCCCAGCCGCCTGCGGGGCCTCGGCCTTCGCACAGGCCACGCTGTTGAGGCATAAGCCAAGCACACGCAGCAGCACCATGGCGCGGCGCGTACGGTGGAGGATGGCGTGCGAGCGCGGCGCGGCCTGCCCGCCCGGGCATTGGGGTTGGGTGTTCATCGGGGTTCTCCGGGGGAGCCATTGCTGGCGGGTGGAACAACGAGCTGCGGCGCCGCGCTCGCTGTCCATTGCGCAATGACCGTGCCACCGCCACAGGGCCCGTTGCGGCGCGGATTGCGGCACTTTCCGGAGGTTGGGTGGTGGGGCCGGGCCGACGCCGGCGGCCGGGATGTCGGGCCGCGCCCAACACCGTCAGACTTTGCGTCGCACCAGAACTCCCGTCAGGGCAGGTAGCCCGAGCAAGCGCCACCAGAAATAGTCCAGCGGCAGCAACACCAGCACCGTGAGCGCCGCCAGCGCCAGGCACAGCCGCGTGCCGTGGCGCAGCCCCACGCCGCCGAGCTGCATCGCGATCACGATCGGCGGCGACTGGTAGGGGAAGAACACCGTGGAGAACACCGGCACCTGCAGCATCAGCACCGTTTCCAGCGGCAGGCCGGTGGCCGCGGCGAACTCCCGGGCCAGCGGCGACAGCACTGCCGGAAGGCCGGGCAGCGTGGTCATCAGCCCCAGGCTGGCCCCCACCGCGCCCAGCGCGCCGACGTTGGCCGCGGTATGCCCCGGCGTCAGCTGCAGTCAGTGCAGCAGCGCCTGGCTGACCGCGGTGCCCAGTCCGGTCGATTCCACCAGCCCGAGAAAGCCCGCCACATAGGAGCTGATGGAGGCGCTGGCCCACGACGACACCCTGGGCGAGCGCCGCCGGCAACTGTGCGCCAGCCTGCTGGTGGAAGAACTGGCGGCCGCGCGCACGCTGTCGCTCGGTCTGGCGCTGCCGTCAGACCGCCGCCTGCAGGCGCTGTGCCACGCGCTGATGGAAGACCCCGGTTCGACGCTGACGCTGTCCGAATGGGCCGCGCGCACCGGCGCGCGCGCACGCTGGCGCGCCTGTTCGAAAGCGAGCTGAAGACGAGTTTCGGCCACTGGCGCCAGCAACTGCGGCTGGCGCATGCAGTCGACCTTATGTGCCGCGGCAAACCGCTGGCACACGTGGCGGCCGAGACCGGCTATGCCCACGCGGGCGCGTTCTCGACCATGTTCCGGCGCGCGCTCGGGCAGACGCCGCGCGACTTCATGGCGCAGCGGCGCGCCGGGGCGGGCGACTGAGCGCGACCGCTCTCAGGGCTTCACCGCCGCGGCCAGCACGGCCGGCATCGGCACCTCGAAGTCGCTGCCGCGCATATAGGCGGCCACCGTGCCGCGCAGCACGGCGCGGATCTCGTCGCGGGCCTTCGGTGTCTGCGCGCGCAGCGTGGCCGCGGCGCGCACCGTGCCTTGCGCCAGCGCGTCGAACAGCTGGTCGGGCGTGGAGAAGCGCCACACCTGGTGCACATGCCGGCAGGTGGGCGAAACAAAGCCGGCCTTCTGCAGCGCGCTGCGGCACTCCCCCGGATCGCTGAACAGGAAGAAATTCGGGCCGGCCGGGATATCGACCTCCATCGAGCCATAGGCGCGGATCGCGGCATAGACGGCCCCGAAACCCACCGCCCGTTCGGGCGCATCCCAGACCGTGAAGGCGATGCGCCCACCGGGGCGCAGCACGCGGAAGGCTTCGTTCAGCGCGGCGTCCGGATCAGACAGGTGGCACATGCCGAAGCCGTTGACGACCACGTCGAAGCTGGCATCTTCAAACGGCAGCGCCTGCGCGTCGGCCTGTTCGTATTGCACATCGGGATAGAGCTTGCGGGCCAGCTGGACCTGCGCCAGCGAAAAGTCGATGCCGATGGCCTCGGCGCCGCGCCGCGCCGCCGCCGCGGCGATATGGCCGGAGCCGCTCGCCACGTCGAGCACGCGCTGGCCGCCGCCAGTACGGGCTTCGTCCAGCAAGGCCTCGACCGATTGCCTGGTCACGTGCGACAGGTGTTCCTGGTACTGGCTGACGACCTCCGGATCCTCCCAGCCAGCCAGTTCAAAGGCGCGAAACGAATCGTTGGTGTGATCCATGACCCCCTCCTCGGCATCGGTATCCAGGCTGCCGGTTGCCCGGGGGAACTGCGCAGGCACGATGAAGCCGCGCGACCCTGTCACGTGAAGTATAGTCAGCGCCGCTGCCCGCAGGGGCCGCCCGCTCAGGCAAAGCGCAGCGTCGCCACGGCGCCACGCGCTTGCCCGCCGACCGCCCCGCTCGTCGCTCCCCTACTTTGCCCCGCTCACCCGCCACACCGTGTTGCCCACGTCATCCGCCACCAGCAGCCCGCCGCGCTTGTCGATCGCCACGCCCACCGGCCGCCCGCGCGCCTTGCCGCTCTCGTCGAGAAAGCCGGTCAGCACGTCGAACGGCGCACCGTTGGGCCGGCCCTGGCTGAACGGCACGAAGATGACCTTGTAGCCGGCCAGCGGCCTGCGGTTCCACGAGCCGTGCTGGCCGATGAACATGCCATCGCTGAAGCGCGCCGGCAGGCTGTTGCCGCTGGAGGCTGCCAGTCCCAGCGACGCGGTATGGGCGCCTACCGCATAGTCGGGCACGATGGCGCGCGCGACCAGTTCCGGCGCCGGCGGCTTGGCGCGCACGTCGACGTGCTGGCCGTAGTAGCTGTACGGCCAGCCGTAGAAGCCGCCGTCGCGCACCGAGGTGATGTAGTCCGGCACCAGGTCGCTGCCGATCTCGTCGCGCTCGTTGACGGCGGTCCACAGCATGCCGGTGGCCGGCTCCCACGCCATGCCGTTGGGGTTGCGCAGGCCGCTGGCGTAGATGCGGTGCGTGCCGGTCCTGGGGTCGACTTCCCAGATGGCCGCGCGCCCGGCTTCCTTGTCCATGCCGTGCTCGGCCACGTTGCTGTTGGAGCCCACCGTCACGTACAGCTTGCTGCCGTCGCGGCTGGCGATGATGTTCTTGGTCCAGTGGTGGTTGAGCGGCCCGCCGGGCAGGTCCACCACCTTCTGCGGCGCGGCGGTGATCTGGGTCTGGCCGGGCTGGTAGGGGAAGCGCAGTACCGCGTCGGTGGCGGCCACGTAGAAATCATTGCCGACCAGCACCATGCCGAACGGCGAGTTCAGGTCCTTCAGGAACACCGAGCGCTGGTCGGCCACGCCGTCGCCGTTGGCGTCGCGCAAGAGCGTAATGCGGTTGGCGCTGGGCGTGCCGGCGCCGGCGCGCTTCATCACCTTCTTCATGATCCAGCCCCGGATGCCCTTGCCGTCGTCGGGCTTGGGCGGGGCATTGCTCTCCGCCACCAGCACGTCGCCGTTGGGCAGCACGTAGACCCAGCGCGGATGGTCGAGCTTGTCGGCAAAGGCCGTCACCGCCATGCCCTCGGCAGGCACCGGGCGCTGGCCCTCGGCCCAGCCGATGGCCGGTGCGATCTTGACGGTGGGGATGGCGGTCTTGTTTGGCGGCGGCAGCTGCGGGGTGGGACCGAAGCCGGCTTCGGAAGGCAGCTTGGCCGATTCGCCGCAGGCGGCCAGGGCTGTGACAGCAAGCGCCAGCAGGGCGGCACGCGACAGGGGTGGGCTCGATCGGGACGGGGTGGGCATCGGCATGGTCCGGGCTCCTCAGGCAAGGCACGGCCACGCCGGGTGCGCAGGCCCGGCGCGCCTGCTCTTGGACTATAGGACGCAGGCCCGCCAGCCCTCTGTAGGGCGTCGGCGCAGCCATCGTGTAGGACAAACACGCACAGCCGCGCGCGCCGCTCCGCCGCCGGCCTCAGCCGCGGTGCGGCGTATCGAGCCCCTTGATCACGGCCGGACGCTTGACGAAGGCCTCCAGCACACGCGTGACGTGAGGGAAGTCCTGGATGCCGACCAGCTCGCCCGCCTCGTAGAAGCCGACCAGGTTGCGCACCCACGGGAAGGTGGCGATATCGGCAATGGTGTACGCGTCGCCCATGATCCACGCGCGGCCGTCCAGCCGCTGGTTCAGCACGTTCAGCAGGCGGCGGCTTTCGGCCACGTAGCGGTCGCGCGGGCGCTTGTCCTCGTAGTCCTTGCCGGCGAACTTGTTGAAGAACCCCAGCTGCCCGAACATTGGCCCGATGCCGCCCATCTGGAACATCACCCACTGGATGGTCTCGTAGCGGCCCGCCGGATCGGCCGGGATCAGCTTGCCGGACTTGTCGGCCAGGTACAGCAGGATCGCGCCCGATTCGAACAGCGCCAGCGGCTTGCCGCCAGGCCCGTCGGGATCGAGGATGGCCGGGATCTTGTTGTTCGGGTTCAGCGACAGGAATTCCGGCGACATCTGGTCATTGGTGTCGAAGCGCACCAGGTGCGGCTCGTACGGCAGGCCGGTCTCTTCCAGCATGGTCGACACCTTGACGCCGTTGGGCGTCGGCAGCGAGTAGAGCTGGATCCGGTCGGGATGCTGCGCCGGCCATTTGCGGGTAATCGGAAAGGCGGAAAGATCTGACACGTGGCCTCCAGTTGCGCGATGGCCGCCGCGGGCGGGCGCACCGGTTTGCGAAAAACCGGATGATAGCCCGGGGGCCGGAAGCTTGCCGAACCCGCCGCGGGCGCCGTCGGCAGGTCTCCCTCGCCTGGCTTGATATCGGGCGCTTCCCAGCGCGTGGCGTTGCAAACCCCACCATTGTCCGCAACCTCGGCGTCCCACTTGGCAAAGGCGCGCATGCACCGTACTCGATGGCCAGCGCGCAGACCGACTTCCACGGCGCCATCATCCTGCAGGAATCGGTCACCGGCTCACTGGGCGTGGACAATGCCTTTACCTACGGCCTGAACGCCGGCTACAGCAACGACCGCCAGGGCGAGTCTGCCAGCGTTGGGGCCAGCGCCGGCTACGTGGCCCCGTTCGCCACGCTGACCGGCAGCGCCAGCGCCAGCCGCTACTACACGCAGGCCAGCGCCGGCATCTCGGGCGGCATCGTGGCCTATGCCGGCGGGGTCGCCTTTACCCCGACCCACAGCGACACCGTGGCCGTGGTCGAGGCCGACAGTGCCACCGGCGCGCGCGTGGTCAACAACAACGGCGCGCGCGTCGACCCCTGGGGCCATGCGGTGGTGTCCGGCCTGATGCCGTTTTCCCGCAATGAAATCGAGATCGATCCGCGCGGCCTGCCGCTGGACGTGGAATTCAAATCGACTACCCAGGCCATGGTGCCGACCGCGGGCGCGGTCGTGGTAGCACGCTTCGACACCACCAGCGCCGGCCGTGCCGCCGTGCTGCGCGTGTTGCCGCACGACGGCAGGCGGCTGCCGTTCGGCAGCGAAGTGGTGGATACCGAAGGCAATCCCGTGGGCACGGTGGGCCAGGGCGGCCGCATCGGATCATCATCGCCAGGCCAGCGAGCAGGTGCGCCAGCCTGTGGCAGCGCAACCGAATCTGAAGTGATTTCATGTTGTCTGTTTTCTGACCAAATTCTGAAAAGGTGATCCCCCGTGTGTCGGCAGCGCTTTTCTTGCGCTGTCCGTCGCAGTTCTTCCAGGTTTCACTGGCGGTCCGCGCTGACAGCCTGCCCGAGGCAATCGACGTCGGCTTGTTGAACGGGCTTGCCGCGCTGCGGCTTTGCAATGGGCAGTGCATAGCGGATCCTGCACTGAGTCGACGCAGTGTTGCCCCAGCGCACCAGCAGTTCCCCGCTGTCGGCCTTCAGCCCTTGTGCAACTACTGGAACCGCAAAGGCTCCGATACGCAGTTCGTGCTCGGCTACAACAACAGCATTCGATGGTGCTTTCCACGGCAAGGATTTCCTTGCCGGGCAGGCACTGTTCCCCAGGCAACATTCACCCTTCCGTTTCCGGCCAGCATCTCCGTCCCCGCCGGCATACCGGTCAACACGGCGTTGACACCCTGGGTCAAGGTGGCCAGTGCAATCTTCTTCGCTTGCAGAGCCCTCTTGCCCCGCTGGTCGGTCGCTCTCGGATACCGGCCGCTTTCATTGGCCGACACAGGCCACCGCTACAATTTCAATGGCGTCGCCTATACGGTTTTCCGCACCAATGTTCCCGGTATCGGCCTGGCTGTACAGGTTGTGGCGAATCCGCACGGATCGCCAGGAGTACGGCGCGATCTCGGCACCCCTGGAGGGGCTCCGCCACCCTGGGTCGGAGACGGATGGGGCAACAGCGACGGATGGTTCCATCAGCTCATTCCCCTTGGTGGCGAAGTCTCTGCCACACTGGTGAAGACAGGCCCCATCAGCGACGGCCGCGAAATCATGCCGTCTACCGTCGCGGAGGCTGCATGGTGGGAAACCGGCATGAGCAGAACGACCGCGTGACGTTCCAGATCCCGCGGATCGGCATCAGGGTGACTTCATGCCAGACACCTGACCTGTCGGTGCAGCTTGGCTCGCACAAAGCCAGCGCATTCTCGGGCCGGGGTTCCACCACGCCTGCGGTGAACTTCAACGTGGCCATCAAGAACTGCCCGGCAGGCATGTCCCAAGTCAAATACGAGATCTCCGCGCCCGGCGGCATCGTGGATGCGTCAAATGGTGTGATGGCGCTCGCGGCCAGTTCCACGGCCAGGGGCGTCGGCATCCGGCTGACGGACAGCAACGACCGGGCACTGAAATTCAACAGCCAGTACACGCTGAGCAGCTACAAAGCGGCAACTGGCGGTACCTATTCGGTGCCACTGAAGGCGTCTTATTACCAGACGGGCTCAGGCGCGGTCACCAGCGGCACAGCAAACGGATCACTGGTATTCATCCTGAGCTACCTGTAACCGGCCGGTCACGACACGCTGCCCGCACGACCGGATCGGAACGCGGGAAAAGACGAAGGGGCCCCGTTTTACGGGGCCCCTTCGTCATGCCGTACTAACTACCGCGACGGCGCTTACACCGTCACCGTATCAGCCACTTCCTTGAAGTCCTCGATCTGGTCGAAGTTCATGTACTTGTAGATCTTGTCGCCATTGGCGCTGAGCACGCCCATGTCGGCCATGTACTCGTCCTTGGTCGGGATGCGGCCCAGGCGCGAGCAGATTGCCGCCAGTTCGGCTGAACCCAGGTACACGTTGGTGTTCTTGCCCAGGCGGTTCGGGAAGTTACGGGTGCTGGTCGACATCACCGTGGCGCCTTCGCGCACCTGTGCCTGGTTGCCCATGCACAGCGAGCAGCCCGGCATTTCGGTGCGGGCACCGGCGGTGCCGAACACGCCGTAGTGGCCTTCCTCGGTCAGTTGCTTCTGGTCCATCTTGGTCGGCGGGGCCACCCACAGCTTGACCGGGATGTCGCGCTTGCCTTCCAGCAGCTTGGAGGCTGCCCGGAAGTGGCCGATGTTGGTCATGCACGAACCGATAAACACTTCGTCGATCTTGGCGCCGGCAACGTCCGACAGGGTCTTCACGTCGTCCGGGTCGTTCGGGCAGGCCACGATCGGCTCGTGCACGTCGGCCAGGTCGATCTCGATCACGGCGGCGTACTCGGCGTCGGCGTCCGGCTCCAGCAGCTTCGGATCGGCCAGCCACGCTTCCATGGCCTTGATGCGGCGCTGCAGGCTGCGCGGATCCTGGTAGCCCTGGGCGATCATCCACTTCAGCAGCGTGATGTTGCTGTTGATGTATTCGATGATCGGGTCCTTGTTCAGGCGCACCGTGCAACCGGCGGCCGAACGCTCTGCCGAGGCGTCCGACAGTTCGAACGCTTGCTCGACCTTCAGGTCGGGCAGGCCTTCGATTTCCAGGATGCGGCCCGAGAAGATGTTCGTCTTGCCTTGCTTGGCCACGGTCAGCAGGCCTTGCTTGATCGCGTACAGCGGGATCGCGTTGACCAGGTCGCGCAGGGTCACGCCCGGTTGCATCTGGCCCTTGAAGCGGACCAGCACCGATTCCGGCATGTCCAGCGGCATCACGCCGGTGGCGGCGGCAAAGGCCACCAGGCCCGAACCGGCCGGGAAGCTGATGCCGATCGGGAAGCGGGTGTGCGAGTCGCCGCCGGTGCCGACGGTGTCGGGCAGCAGCATGCGGTTCAGCCACGAGTGGATCACGCCGTCGCCCGGGCGCAGCGAGATGCCGCCGCGGGTGCTGATGAACTCAGGCAGCGTGTGGTGGGTCTTGACGTCGACTGGCTTCGGATAGGCGGCGGTGTGGCAGAACGACTGCATCACCAGGTCGGCCGAGAAGCCCAGGCAGGCCAGGTCCTTCAGCTCGTCGCGGGTCATCGGGCCGGTGGTGTCCTGCGAGCCCACCGAGGTCATCTTCGGTTCGCAGTAGGTGCCCGGGCGGATGCCCCGCTGTTTGCCATTCTCTTCGGTCAGGCCGCAGGCGCGGCCAACCATCTTCTGCGCCAGCGTGAAGCCCTTGCCGGTATCGGCCGGGTTCTGCGGCAGGCGGAACAGCGTCGACGGGGCCAGGCCCAGCGCTTCGCGCGCCTTGGCGGTCAGGCCGCGGCCGACGATCAGCGGAATGCGGCCGCCGGCGCGCACTTCGTCAAACAGCACGTCCGACTTGACCTTGAACTCGGCGATCACGGCGCCGTCCTTCAGGGCCTTGCCTTCGTACGGGCGCAGCTCGACCACGTCGCCCATTTCCATCTTCGACACGTCCAGCTCGATCGGCAGCGCGCCGGCGTCTTCCATGGTGTTGTAGAAGATCGGGGCAATCTTGTTGCCCAGGCACACGCCGCCGAAGCGCTTGTTCGGGATGAACGGGATGTCTTCGCCGGTGAACCACAGCACCGAGTTGGTGGCGGACTTGCGGCTCGAGCCGGTACCGACCACGTCGCCCACGTAGGCGACCAGGTGGCCCTTTTCCTTCAGCGATTCAATGAACTTGACCGGGCCGCGCTTGCCGTCTTCTTCCGGCTGGAACGCAGCGCCTTCGCGCTTGTTCTTCAGCATGGCCAGCGCGTGCATCGGGATGTCCGGGCGGGTGGTGGCGTCCGGGGCCGGCGACAGGTCGTCGGTGTTGGTTTCGCCCGGCACCTTGAACACGGTGATGGTCAGGCTTTGCGGCACTTCCGGACGGCTGGTGAACCACTCGGCGTCGGCCCAGCTTTGCAGCACGGCCTTGGCATTGGCGTTGCCCTTGTCGGCCTTTTCCTTCACGTCGTGGAACGCGTCGAACATCAGCAGGGTCTTATTCAGCGCGTCGGCGGCGACGGTGCCGACTTCGGCGTCGTCCAGTAGCTCGATCAGCGGCGAGATGTTGTAGCCGCCCAGCATGGTGCCGAGCAGTTCGGTCGCCTTGGCGCGGGTGATCAGGGCGCACTTTTCCTTGCCCAGGGCGACGGCGGCCAAGTACGAGGCCTTGACCTTGGCGGCGTCGTCCACGCCGGCGGGGACGCGGTTGGTGATCAGTTCGACCAGGTTCTGCTCTTCACCGGCGGGCGGGTTCTTCAGCAGTTCGATCAGCTCGGCCGTCTGCTTGGCGGTCAGGGGCAGAGGGGGGATACCAAGCGCGGCGCGCTCGGCCACATGTGCGCGATAGTTTTCAAGCATGGGAACCTGCTGAGTAATTAGGTTTAGAAAGTCTCGTTACGTCGCGATTGTAGTCCGAAGCCGACCTCAGGTCAAATGTCTTATATCTTATATAAGAGTGAAAATCCGAAAAGCGCGACAGATCAATGGTTTGCATCGCAGAAGTCATGCAAGACCACATAAAAGACTACCCGAGTAGCCTAGTAGGGAATGCCGGAAGGCATCACGATCCCGCTGCAAGGATAGGCCTCCGCATCAGGCCCCGAAAATCCCCGCATCGCCCGGAAAGCTACGCCAGCACTCAAGTCCGCCCCACTCTAAGCGTTAACCACCCTGCAGGCGCGCACCACGAAGCGCCCGCTCGCGTAGCCATGCCTGCCCCCTTTCCGCTCAAACGGCCAAGCTGAAAGGGTTTCCCCCTTTTTTTCGGCCCTTTGCTGGCCTGCAATTCCGGAAGAATGGCAGGCATTCCGACACAGGCTTCTCATGGCGAACACGGCTTCCCCTTCCCGGACTGGCAGCAACTCAGGCAAGCGCGGTCGGCTGCTGCTGATCGGCGGCGGCGTGCTTGTCGTGGCACTGGGCGCCGGAGGGTTCGTGCTTGGCAGCGTGCTGAGCAACCGCCAGCCGGCCGCACCCGCCGCGCCGCCCGCGCCGGTGATCCCGCCGCCGATCTTCGTTCCGCTGGATGCGTTTACCGTCAACCTCAAGAGCGAGGACGGCGACCGCTTCCTGCACACCGGCCTGTCGCTGAAGGTGGCCGATACCGAGACCCAGGCCCGCCTGGCCCAGTACCTGCCCGAGGCCCGCAGCCGCATCCTGCTGCTGCTCTCGGCCAAGCAGCCGGCCGAACTGGCCACGGTCGAAGGCAAGCGCAAGCTCGCCGCCGATATCCGCGACACCATCAGCAAGCCGTTCGCCAACGGTCTGCCGGCCCAGCGCGTGCTGGATGTGTTGTTCACCTCTTTCGTGGTGCAGTAAGCGCAAGCCAGGGCAGCACGGTTTCATCCATAACGCCGCACAAGGGGCAGGACACTAGATGGCCTACGACAAGTTCCTCTCGCAAGACGAGGTCGACGAGCTGCTCAAGGGCGTATCCGGCGAGGCCGATACGCCCAAGGCCAGCGAGCCTGCGCTGGATGAGGGCGCGGTGCGCCCCTACAACCTCGCGACGCAGGAACGCATCATCCGCGGCCGCCTGCACACGCTGGAAATCATCAATGAGCGCTTTGCGCGCTCGATGCGCACGGCGCTGTTCAATTTCATCCGCCGCGGCGCGGACATCACCGTGGGCAGCATCAGGATCGAGAAGTTCGGCGACTTCGCGCGCAACCTGCCGATGCCGACCAACCTGAACCTGGTCCACCTCAAGCCGCTGCGCGGCACGGCGTTGTTCGTGTACGACCCGAACCTGGTGTTCCTAGTCGTGGACAACCTGTTCGGCGGCGATGGCCGCTTCCACACCCGCGTGGAAGGGCGCGACTTCACCCAGACCGAGCAGCGCATCATCCAGCGCATGCTGGAGCTGACGCTGACCAGCTACGGCAACGCCTGGCGCACCGTACACCCGATCGAGACCGAGTACATCCGCTCGGAGATGCACCCAAAGTTTGCCAACGTCGCCACGCACAACGAGGCCGTGGTGACCACTGCCTTCCATATCGAACTGGGCGCCGTCGGCGGGCAGCTTCATGTCTGCCTGCCGTACGCGATGATCGAGCCGCTCAAGGACCTGCTGATGAATCCGCTGCAGGACGAGAAGGAAGTCGACAAGGGCTGGGTCGACCAGCTCTCCACGCAACTGCGCGCGGCCGAAGTGGAGCTGGTGGCCGAGTTCGCCCACCTGCAGAGTACCGTGGCCGAAGTGCTGGCGATGCGCGCCGGCGACGTGCTCCCGATCGAGCTGCCGGAGAAGGTCTTCGGCAAGGTGGACGGCGTGCCCGTGATGCAGTGCGGCTTCGGCACGATGAATGGCCAGTACGCGCTGCGGGTAGAACGAATGATCAATCACCAGGACAGCGATTCCCACCTGGACATTAAGGACACCGATTATGAGTGAGCGCATCGAGGACAAGCCGGCCGATCCGATGGACGACTGGGCCAGCGCACTGGCCGAGCAGACCAGCGCCACATCCGCCGAGGTCCCCGCCGCACCCGCACCGGCTGCCGCGCCCGCGGCCACCCCGGCCGCCGCCACCGTCTTCCAGCCGCTGGCCAAGGAAGCGCCGAGCGGCTTCCACAACGATATCGAGATGATCCTCGATATCCCGGTGCAACTGACGGTGGAACTCGGCCGCACCAAGGTGCCCATCAAGAACCTGCTGCAACTGGCGCAGGGCTCGGTGGTAGAACTGGACGGGCTGGCCGGCGAGCCGATGGACGTGCTGGTCAACGGCTACCTGATCGCGCAGGGCGAGGTGGTGGTGGTGAACGACAAGTTCGGCATCCGCCTGACGGACATCATCACGCCGTCCGAACGCATCCGCAAGCTGAACAAATGACCATCCAGAAGCGCCCCGCGCGTGGCGCTGCCCGCCTGCGGGCAGCGTGCGCGCGCCTGGCCGCCCTTGCGGCGCTGCCCGGCACCGCCGCGGCCGCCGAAGGCACCTCCGCGCCGGCGGTCAGCGGCGTGGCCAGCCTGGCGCAGGCGGGGCTGGGGCTGTTCGCCGTGGTCGCGCTGATCCTGGGCATGGCGTGGGTAGCCCGGCGTACCGGGCTGGTGCGCCAGGCCACCGGCGGCGTCATGAAGGTGGTCGGCAGCACCATGCTCGGCGCGCGGCAGCGGCTGGTGCTGGTCGAGGTGGGCGACACCTGGCTGGTGCTGGGCGTGAGCCCCGGCGAAATCCGTCCGCTGCACAACATGCCGGCCGGCACCGCCGGCGCCAACACGATCACCGCACCCGGCGCCACGGTAGCGCCGCAACAGCCGACCGGCGGCAGCTTTGCCGAAAGGCTGCTGCGCTCGATGCAAAACCAGTTCAAGTCATGAAATTCCCGCGTGCCGCGCTGCGGCGCCATGCCTGGCCGCCGCGCGCCGCCACGGCCGTGCGTTCCGTCCCCATGCTGTCCCTTCTGGCGCTGATGCTGGCCATCGCCGTGCTGGCGTTCGCGCCAGTGCCCGCCGGGGCGCAGACGCTGCCGGGCGTAATCAGCAAGCCCGCCCCGGGCGGCGGCCAGATCTGGTCGTTGCCGATACAGACGCTGGTGCTACTGACCTCGCTGTCGTTCCTGCCGGCGGCGATGCTGATGATGACCGGCTTCACCCGCATCATCATCGTGCTGGGCCTGCTGCGCAACGCGCTGGGCACCGCCACCTCGCCACCCAACCAGGTGCTGGTGGGCCTGTCGCTGTTCCTGACCTTCTTCGTGATGGCGCCGGTGCTGGACCGCGTCTACAACGATGCCTACAAGCCGCTGTCGGAGAACAAGATCAGCCTGGAGGCCGCCGCCGCCAAGGCCGCCGAGCCGCTCAAGGCCTTCATGCTGCGCCAGACCCGCGAGAAGGACCTGGCGATGTTCGCGCAGATGGCCAAGGCGCCCGAGATGCAGGGCCCGGAAGAAGTCCCGCTCAGCATCCTGGTGCCGGCCTTCGTCACCAGCGAACTGAAGACCGCGTTCCAGATCGGCTTCACCATCTTTATCCCGTTCCTGATCATCGACCTGGTGGTTGCCAGCGTGCTGATGGCGATGGGCATGATGATGGTGCCGCCGGCCACAATCTCGCTGCCGTTCAAGCTGATGCTGTTTGTGCTGGTGGATGGCTGGCAGCTGCTGCTGGGATCGCTGGCGCAGAGCTTCATGAACTGAGGCGCCCCGGCCCACCTCTCCAGAACCCGAGCCATGACCCCGGAAACCGTAATGACCATCGCCACCCAGGCGATGAAGATAACGCTGCTGCTGGCCGCCCCGCTGCTGCTGGTGGCGCTGGCCGCCGGCCTGGTGGTGAGCCTGTTCCAGGCCGCGACGCAGATCAACGAGATGACGCTGACCTTCATCCCCAAGCTGATCGCGCTGTTCGCCACCATGGTGCTGGCCGGCCCGTGGATGATCAACACCATGGTCGACTATATGCGCGAGGTGTTCCAGAGCATTCCCGCGCTGGCGCACTGACGCCCGCCGCACGCCTTTCCCTTTCCTGCGCCCCGCCAGCCCGCCGTGATCGAAGTCACCTCAGCCCAGCTCTACGGCTGGCTCGCGGCATTCCTGTGGCCCTTCTTCCGCATCCTGGCGCTGATCGGCACCGCGCCGCTGTTCGGTGAATCCACCATCCCGCGGCGCGCCAAGATCGCGCTGTCCGCCATGATCGCGATGGTGGTGTCGCCCACCATCGCGCAGGTGCCGGTGGTGCCGGTGTACTCCTATGGCGGGCTGGCGATCATCCTCAACGAGGTCGGCATCGGCCTGGCCACGGGCTTTGTCATGCGGCTGGTCTTTGCCACCGTGCAGCAGGCCGGCGAGATCATCGGCCTGCAGATGGGCCTCTCGTTCGCCTCGTTTTTCGACCGCGCCGCGGGCGGCCAGACCATGGTGCTGTCGCGCTTCCTGAACATCATCGCTGTGCTGCTGTTCCTGTCGCTCGACGGCCATCTACTGATGCTCGGCGCGCTGGTCGACAGCTTCAACGGCCTGCCTATCGGCACGCCACTGTCCGCCGACGGCGCCCTGGCCGTGGCCCGCGCCGGCGGCATGGTGTTCGCCTCCGGGCTGCTGCTGGCGCTGCCGATGATCGCCGCCCTGCTGACGCTGAACCTGGCGATGGGCATCCTGAACCGCGCCTCGCCGCAACTGTCGATCTTCGCGGTGGGCTTCCCGGTCACGCTGTCCGGCGGCCTGCTGGTGCTGATGCTGGTGATGCCGCAGATGGGCACCTATATGCAGCATATGATCGAAGCCGGGCTTGAGGCGGTGACTACGGTGCTTGGGCAGTTTTCGCGCTGAAGGCCGGTGCTGCGGTCATTCGACCGGTTGTCTCCGGCACATGTATCAGGAACGGAACCGAAGGCTCCGTTTCACCGGTATGCGGAATTTACGGCTTCGCAAAATCGTAGAGAAAACAAGCCCAATGGCGCGGGTGGCATATTTATGCGCAACGGCTCCCGCGACGCCCTCGCGATCCAGGCCTCCCCGACAGGAGGGCAATTTGAAGGGTAGCGGGGATGGGAAGCTTGCGGCTTACGCCAGGACTTCCCCTTTCTCAGAGTCGCATCCAAATACATGTTTCGAATCCGGGGCACTTCCGCCAGGAGCCGGCGATGTCCAAGAGATTCCTTTTGTTATTTGCATGTACATTCTTCCTTGGCAGCTGCGGCGGCGGTGGCGACGATGGCGGACAAGCCAGCGCGCCCGCACAAACGCTGGCCGTGCCCCTCCCCACGGCCATGGCAAGCCTGGCGGCCAATGGCCTGACCGCGAATTTCTCGATTTCCGGCACGGCTGAGAATGTGCCGGTAACAGGCTCCGGCACCCTGCAAGCCACGCCTTTCGTTGCCGCCATGCTGAATGGCGCCACCATGCTCAAGACCACCGAGACCGTCACCGGCACAGTCATCGCGAACGGAAACTCCGCCCCGTTCTCGGGCACCAGGACCATCTTCCGCAACGCATCCACCTACGTCCTGGTCGCGATCGATGAGGGAACTGTCTTTGCGGTGTTTGCAGCCTACACATTCCCGCTCACCGTCAAGGCGGGCGACTCGGGACCGCTGGCAACGGCCACGATTTTCTCGGACAGCACGCAGGCCACGAAGCTGGGTTCGCTCACCCACTCATATGCCGTGACTGCCGACACCGGGAGCAGCCTCCTGGTGACCTTCCTAGACAAGGCCTTCGATAACAGCAATGTCAGGGTTGGGGAGGAGGAAACAACGTTCCGCATCGACACAAGTGGAAACATCAGCTTTGTCTCGTCCAAGTCCACTGCATTCAATGCAAGCGGACAAGCGCTGGGCACGCTGATCTTCCAATAGGGCAGCCCCGGCTTCAACGCCTCTGCGCAGGAAGGTTCCGGGCCGGATGTCCTGCCAGGGACGCTGACGACGATCCCCTCACCCCTTCACGCACACCACCTGCCTGAGCGTGTGCACGACCTCCACCAGGTCCGACTGCGCCGCCATCACCGCGTCGATGTCCTTGTAGGCCATCGGGATCTCGTCGATCACGGCGGCGTCCTTGCGGCATTCCACGCCTTCGGTCGCATGCACCTGGTCGGCCACGGTAAAGCGGCGCTTGGCCTCGCTGCGGCTCATGGTGCGGCCGGCGCCGTGGCTGCACGAGCAGAACGACTCCGGATTGCCCTTGCCGCGCACGATAAACGAGCGCGCGCCCATCGACCCCGGGATGATGCCAAGCTCGCCCTTGCGCGCACTGACCGCGCCCTTGCGCGTCACCAGCACGTCCTTGCCGAAATGGTGTTCCTTCTGCACGTAGTTGTGATGGCAGTTGACCGCCTCCAGCTCCGCCTGGAACGGCTTGCGCAGCACGCGCTGCGCCGCGGCCAGCACGGCCTCCATCATCAGCTCGCGGTTGCGGCGCGCGTATGCCTGCGCCCACGACACGGCGAACACGTAGTCTTCATAGTGTTCCGAGCCCTCCACCAGGTAGGCCAGGTCGCGGTCCGGCAGGTTGGCCAGGTGGTGGCGCATGTCCTGCTGCGCCAGCGAGATAAAGGTGGTGCCGATGGCATTGCCCACGCCGCGCGAGCCGGAATGCAGCATGAACCAGACCGACTGCGCTTCGTCCAGGCAGACCTCGATAAAGTGGTTACCGGTACCGAGGGTGCCGAGATGGTTGCGGTGGTTGGTGCGCGCCAGGTGCGGATACTTGTCCGTGATGCGCCGGAAGCCGCCCGCCATCTCGGCCCATGCCGCATCGACCTGAGCCGGCGCCGAACCCCAGGCGCCCTGGTCGCGCCGCCCGCCCTGCGCGCTGCGGCCGTGCGGCACGGCGTGCTCGATCGCGCTGCGCAGTTGCCCGAGGTTGTCAGGCAGGTCGGACGCGGTGAGCGAGGTCTTCACCGCCATCATGCCGCAGCCGATATCCACGCCCACCGCGGCCGGGATCACGGCGCCAACGGTGGGGATCACCGAGCCGATGGTCGAACCCTTGCCCAGGTGTACATCCGGCATCACCGCGAGGTGGCGGAAGATAAACGGCATCCGCGCGGTGTTGACCAGCTGCGCGCGGGCAGCGTCCTCCACCGGGACGCCCCGCGTCCACAGCTTGACCGGCTTGCCGGCGCCGGTGTCGAGTACGTCGTAGTGGTGCTTGGCCGTCATGGTCGCCCCTGGCTCTGTCGTCGCGGATTGCAGGTTAGACGGCCAGGGCCGGCCCAGGATTCCCCTGCCGGATGCCCCGATACCTTACCCCAGCAAGAAACTGGCAAAGGCGCCCAGGTCGACATTGCCCCCGGACACGATGATGCCCACGCGCTTGCCCTTCACATCGAGCTTGCCATGCAGCACCGCGGCGGCGGCCAGGCAGCCGGTGGGCTCGGCCACGATCTTCATGCGGCCGGCGAAGAACTTCATGGTTTCGACCAGCTCCGCATCCGACACCGTGACGATATCCGTCACCAGTTCGCGGATCACCGCAAAGGTGTGCTGGCCCAGGAACGGGGTCTGCGCGCCATCGGCAATGGTGCGGGGCGTGTCGATGCGGACGATCTCGCCGCTGCGCAGGCTTTGCTGGCCGTCGTTGCCGGCCTCCGGCTCCACGCCGTAGACCGCGCAGCCGGGCGACATGGCCTGTGCGGCCACCGCGCAGCCTGACAGCAGCCCGCCGCCGCCCAGGCACACCACCAGCATGTCCAGCGGCCCGGTCTCCTCCAGCAGTTCCTTGGCCGCCGTGCCCTGCCCGGCCATCACGTGCGGATGGTCGTACGGCGGGATCAGCGTCATGCCACGCTCGGCGGCGATGCGGCGGCCCAGCGCCTCGCGGTCGTCCTGGTAGCGGTCGTACAGCACCACCTCGGCGCCGTAGCCGCGCGTGGCTTCGATCTTGATCGCGGGTGCGTCCTGCGGCATCACGATCACCGCCTGCACGCCCAGCAGCCGTGCCGACAGCGCGATCGCCTGCGCGTGGTTGCCCGACGAGAACGCCAGCACGCCGCCCGCCTTCTGCTGCGGCGTGAACTGCGCGATGGCGTTGTAGGCGCCGCGGAACTTGAAGGCGCCGATGCGCTGGAAGTTCTCGCACTTGAAGAACAGCTGCGCTCCGGTGGCCGCGTCGGCGGTCGAGGAGGTCAGCACCGGGGTGCGGTGGGCCGCGGCGCGGATGCGTTCGTGGGCGGCGGCTACATCGTCGAAGGAAATGGGCAGGGCGGTCATGGCAGTGGCGTTGGCAGGGAAGCGGGGACAGGCCAGTTTACCTGTCCCGCGCCCGGCGCGCAGCCACCCGCCACTAGGCCGCGACCAGCTTGCCGGCCGCACGCCCCGGCGCGCCCCCTGCGACCGTTGCCGGGCGGGCTGCGCCGCCCTCCTCCGGCAGGCGGAAGAACGCCACCACTTCACTCAGCTCGCGCCCCTGCTCTTCCAGCGCGCGCGACGCCATCGCGGCCTCGTTCACCAGCGAGGCGTTCTGCTGCGTGACCTCGTCGATCTGCACGATGGCCTGGTTGACCTGCTCGATGCCACGGCTCTGTTCGGCCGATGACGTGGCGATCTCCTCCACGATGCCGGTCACGCGCGCCACCGCCTGCGTCACCTCGGCCATGGTCTGCCCCGCCTCGCTCGCCAGCGCCACGGCGCTGCGCACCTGCGCGGCCATCTCCGCGCGCGCGTTCAGCCCGTTGAGATAATCGTTGAAACCGTCGGTGGCATAGCCCAGCACATGCAGCGAATATCCCTGTTCCCTACGAGAGAGGGGACATAGGTAGACAAAGTCGACGAGGGAAGGATTTAGTGCGGTAGCAATCACAGCCCGTGACTGGCGCGATCGCCGTGCGCATCGCACCGGCCACCCCCACAAGGGGGACGACTGCGCTGCCAGGACATGGCAGCATACGTGCCCGTGACCTGCCAGGGAGGCACCATGCTGAGCGGATTCGATGCGCTGGTCGACAAGTCGATGGCCGAATGGAAGATCCCCGGACTTGCGCTGGCCGTGATCCGCGACGGCGAACCCATCCTGCTGCGGGGGTACGGCGCGCGCGACAGCGCCGCGCCGGAGCCCGTGACCGCCGCCACGCAGTTCCTGCTGTGCTCGATCACCAAGTCTTTTACCGCCGCCGGACTTGGCCTGCTGGTCGACGAACGCAAGCTCGACTGGACCACACCGGTGCGCGACATCATTCCCGGCTTCCGGCTGCATGATGCCGTCGCCACGCAACGCATCACCGTGCGCGACCTGCTCAGCCATCACAGCGGCCTGCCACGCCATGACTGGATCCACACGCCGGGCGATCTCGATACCAGCCAGATGCTCGAACGGCTGCCGCACCTCGCGCCAAGCCGCGAGCTGCGCGAAAGCTGGCAGTACCAGAACCTTGGCTATGTGATCGCCGGCCACGTGGCCGAGCGCATCAGCGGGCAGCGCTGGGAGGACTTCACCACGCAACGGCTGCTCCAGCCGCTGGGTTTTACGCGCTTCGGCTTTTCGGTCGAAGCGCTGGCGGCAGATCCCGACCACGCACACCCGCACGCGATGGACGGCGACGAACGCCTGCGCGCAAGCTGGGCAGCGATCCGCGCAACGCCAGCCGGCGGCCTCAACGCGTCGGTGGAAGACCTGGCCCGATGGATGCGCTGCCTGCTGGACGAAGGCAAGGTCGACGGGAATGCGCTGCTTTCGCCTGGCATCGTGCGCGACATGATGACGCCGCGCGTCCACGTTTGCCGTGCGGAGTTCCCGGAGGTCGGCGATGTGCACTACGGACTGGGGCTCACGGCCGAGCACTACCGCGGCGAGCGGACCGTCTCGCACTCAGGCAGCTGGCTGGGTTGGGCAACGCTGATGACGATGATGCCGGCACGGCGCCTGGGCATCGCCGTACTGACCAACCGCGCCCCCGGCGCGGTGACTGCCTTGCTGACCTACGCCGCACTGGACCAACTCTGCGGGCACTCCCCCATCGACTGGTTCAGCCGCCTGCGCGCCAGGCGGCACGAGATGCTGGCGCAGCTGCAGATCGACAAGGCCGCACGGCTGGCACGGCAGCACGCCGGCACCACCCCCAGCCACCCGCTGCACGACTACGCGGGCACGTACTCGCACCCCGCGTACGGCGACATCACTATCGAAACGGACGGCGATGCGCTGTCGTGGCACTGGCGCGGCATGTCGGGGCGGCTCGAGCACCGCCACTATGACGTCTTTACTACGACAGAAAAGCCCGCCGAGATCCATCCGGACAACCTCGCCCTCACTTTCCTCTACGACCGCGACGGCACCATCGACCGCATTGCCGCGCCGCTGGAACCGCTTGTCGACGACATCGTCTTCCATCGCTTCGCGGCGGGCGAGGCCACCAACGCCGCCTTCCGCGCACGCTGCGTCGGCGAGTATTGGCACAGTGCCCTGCGCGTCGACGTCGAGACCGACGCCGCCGGCGGACTGCTGCTGACCATCGCGGGCCAGCCCCGCCGCCGCTTGCTGCCCCTTCACGGCAGGACGTTCGGGATCGAGGACCTGCCGCGCATACGCGTCGAGTTCCGCATGCCTGCGCCGGAGACCGTCGATGCGGTGGTGCTGTGCCGGCCCAATGGCACCTTCGTGGCAATGAGGGTGGTGACGTAGCGCGGTGCTGTTGGGGGGCAAACTATCTTAGAGATCGAATATTACTTGACAAGCCTCAGGCAGGTGCTAGTATTTGCCAAACATCTTCGATATCTAACATATTCGAGGATCGGCCTTCCTACTCTCACCCCCTGGAGCGCACTATGTACGACATCTACACCACCGACAAACTGATCGATCTCTGGCTGACCGAAGACATTGGCATCTGCGACCTGACCGTGCAGACTATGATCGAGCCTGCCGAGAAGGGCGAGTTCTACATGAATGCGCGCGAGCCAATGCTGATCGCCGGTGTCGACGTCGCTGCGCGGGTGTTCGCTCGCTACGATCCCAGTCTCCAGATCGACGTCAAGGTGGCTGACGGCGACAAGGTCGAAAAGGGTGCCATTCTGATTGCGGTGCGCGGCAGCGCCCGCAGCGTGCTGACGGCTGAGCGTACGGCACTCAACATCATGCAGCGGCTTTGCGGCATTGCCAATGAGACGGCCAGGTACGCCCAGGCCATCGCCCACACCAAGGCTCGGCTGATCGACAGCCGCAAGACAACGCCAGGGCTGCGCGCACTGGAGAAGCACGCCGTCACCTGCGGTGGTGGCCTGAATCACCGCCTGTCCCTGGACAACGGCGTGATGATCAAGGACAACCATATCGCCGTCTGCGGGAGTATCGCTGCCGCCGTGGAGCGGGCGCGCAGGAAGCTGCCGGTACTGACCAAACTCGAGGTGGAATGCGACCGTCTCGACCAGGTGCATGAAGCGCTCGCTGCGGGTGTCGATGTGATCATGCTGGACAACATGTCGGTTCCCGACATGAAGGAAGCGGTTTCGATCATCAACGGTCGCACCAAGGTCGAAGCGTCGGGCGGTATCCGGCTGGAAACCATCCGGCCCATCGCAGAGACCGGCGTGGATTACATCTCGACGAGCAAGATCACCCAGTCCGCGCCGGCGATCGATATCGGGCTTGACGAAGCCTGACGTTGCAGCCACGGACCGCAAAACAAAAACGCGAGGCCCCGGCCTCGCGTCATGCTCCTTGGTTGCCTTCCCGACTGAAGGCAATGTCTCCTTGGTCGCCTTCCCTACGGAAGGCTTTTTTACGCCTGGTACACCACGCAGCTTCAAAGATCTGCAAGCAGCCTGCCAACCTCTCTCGTTGACGGCACCCGGCGTCCCTGCTCCGCCGAAGTTGCCTCGTCCGCGGCCAGCCGGGCGGCAATCTCGATCAGCACGCGACGGGTGGTCGCGACGTCTTCCGCCGGGATACCCTCCACGCTGATTTCATTGACCTCTTCCGCAAGCGGCTCGAGCTTGCGCCGCAGCGCGCGTCCGACCTTGCTCAGGAACACATGCACCCGCTTGTTGTTGCCCGGCAAGTGGGTGCGCTCGACATAGCCGAGAGCCTCCAGTGTCTTCACGGCGGCGAATGTGGTCGGCTCGGTTACCCCTGCCAGCTCGCTCAGCTCCCGCTGCGACAGGCCATCATGGGTCCAGAGAATACGCAAGATGGTCCAGTGTCCATACGACACCGAATGCTCGGCCAATCGCAGCTGCAATGCCCGGATATAGGCCCGTGCCGCATCCTTGACCAAATGCGCGAGACGCTCGTCGTTGCTGCCCGGTGCTTCGACAGCCGCCTTCGTGCCGTTCTTACTGTTTGTCATAGGTAGAAAAGTCGTTGCCGCGTCGCCGGCCGTTTTCGCCGGCCGCAGTATTCGAACATGATAGCGCGTTCGTCGGCGCAGGGCCCTGCCGATCCCCAGCCGCGCACCATAAATGTAGTGTTCACTGAATATGTGCAAGGCGTGCCCCATCGGGTTTCCGCGCCGCACATTTATGGCGCATCCCATCTCCGCGTTTACGCCGACTCAAGCCCAGAACCCGCGCCGGCATTAGCTTACGCGATTCTGGTCCGATCATTGCATCATCTTAGACATCGAATATTTCTTGACAGCTTCGGCACCGGTGCTAGCATTGCCAAAACAACTTCGATGTCTAAGTTATTCATGAAAACCGCTGGCACTTTCTTCCTCGTGGTCGGGCCGAGCGGCTCCGGCAAGGATTCGCTGATGAACGGCGCACGCCTGTCGTTGCCGAGCACTTCCTACGTCTTTGCGCGACGGATCATCACCCGGCCGACCGGTTCCCCCGGCGAGGATCATGAGGGCGTGTCCGAGCAAGAGTTTGCTGAGCGTGAGAGCGCCGGCGCATTCCTGATTACGTGGCAAGCCCACGGATTGAAGTACGGGTTGCCACGCGACCTGTTGAACGCGTTGGAAGCGGGATGCCATGTCGTGGCGAACGGCTCGCGCGCTGCCGTAGCCGCGTTGGCAAAGATGCTGCCGCAACTCGTTGTCGTGCATGTCACCGCACCCGGCGAGGTCCTCGCGCAACGAATCGCCGCCCGCGGACGGGAGTCCGGGGACGAAGTCCTGAAGCGGGTGGCCCGGCGCGCCCCACCGCTCGCACCAGGCGTCAAGTGCGTGACGGTCTGCAACGATGCGTCCCTGGAAGCCGGCGTCCATCGCTTCGTCGAGGCCCTGCGGCTGGTGTCGAATCGCTTCGTCGCACGGCGCATGCCGATCGCGGCGCAGGGCGATCTTGTCGCCTATCTGACCGCAGATGAAGCCAACGCACAATCACGCGTGGCGGTGCGTGCAGGCAGCTGCGAACAGGCCATGCCGATCCACGTGATCGATGACCCGCGTTTGCTGGCTGCCGGGGAGATCGGCTTGTCCGACGAGGCGCTGGCACGGCTGGGCGTCTCTGCCGGAGCCCCGGTGCGCGTGCATGGCGTGCCTTCGCCCTCGAGCCGGCGGCACCTCGCCGCCAAGCTACGGGGCGCTGTGTTGTCTGAGTCTGCTTACGAGGCGATCCTCACCGACGCCATTGAAGGCCGCTACACCAGGACCGAACTGACGGCATTTCTGGTCGCCGCGACCCAGTCGTTGACGGACGCCGAAGTCGTGGCCCTTGCCCGGGCGCGCACCCGGTTCACGCCCCGGATCGAATGGGACGAGTCCATCGTCGTCGACAAGCACTCAATGGGTGGCGTCCCCGGAAGCCGGATCACGTTGATCGTCGCGCCGATCGTGGCCGCGTATGGCCTGGCCATGCCCAAGACATCCTCCCGCGCGATCACTTCCGCGGCGGGCACGGCCGACGCCATGGAAACGGTGGCACGGGTCGATCTGACCCAGGACGATGTTTGGCGATGCGTGAAGCAGGCCCGCGCCTGCGTCGCGTGGAACGGGCGGCTCAACCATTCCGTGATCGACGATATGATGAACGCCATCACCAGACCGCTCGGCCTGGAGTCAAGCCGCTGGGCGGTGGCATCGATCCTGTCGAAGAAGTTCACGGCCGGGGCCACGCACGTGATCGTCGACCTCCCGTGCGGCGCGCAGACAAAACTGGCCACGCGCGACCATGCGCAATGCCTTGCATCGCTGTTCGAGACGGTCGGGGATGGCCTTGGCCTGCATGTCAAGGCACTTGTGACCGAAGGCAACGCGCCGATCGGGAGCGGAGTCGGCCCGGCGCTGGAAGTCAGGGATGTGCAGCTTGTGCTCCACAACGCTCCCGACGCCCCCGCGGATCTCCGCGAGAAGGCCCTGTGCTTCGCCGGGCGGATCATCGCTTTCGATCCTGGCGTGGGCGACGCAGCGAATGGCAGGCGGATCGCGGAAGCGTTGCTGGACTCAGGTGCCGCGTTAGCGGCGTTTGGCCACATCGTCGCCGCCCAGGGAGAGCGTGTGCCGCCGATCATGCCGGGCAGCTTTACCCATGACGTGGCGGCTACGCGAGGCGGCACGGTGGCATCGATCGACGGTGCCGGCGTCTCCGAAGTCGCTCGCGCAGCGGGTGCACCGCGCGCGCTCGCCGCCGGCATCGACCTGCTCTGCACGATCGGGGACGACGTCCGGCCAGGCCGACCCTTGTATCGCATTCATGCGGAGTCGGCCAAGGACCTCACGGCGGCCATCGAGGCGGCTTCCCGGCTGGATGCCGACGGCGGCGTCGTACGGATGGCGCATGCCTGAGCCGGGCACCCCACTTCGCCGGGCAACACATTCCCCTATCATTCATTAACAGACGAGGTACCACGATGAGATTCCTATCGGTCGCTGGCAGCGTTGTGTCAGCTCTCCTGCTCTTTGGCCTGTCAGCAATGCCGGCCCGGGCCGAGGCCAACGCTTTCCCGAACAAGCCGATCCGGATGGTCGTGACCTTCCCCGCGGGGGGTGGCACCGATGCGCTCGCGCGCGTCATCGGCGCCGAGATTGGCAAGAGCCTGGGGCAGCCGGTCGTGGTCGACAACCGTCCCGGCGCGAGCGGGAACATCGGCGCGGAGTTCGTCGCCAAGAGCGCGCCCGACGGCTACACCTTGCTGGTGGTCAACAGCAGCTTTGCCATCAACCCCGGCGTCTTCAGGAAGCTGCAGTTCGACCCGAGGAATGACTTCAGCGCCATCATCACGTTCGCATCGGTCCCATCCGTAATTGCGGTGCCTCCCGGCTCCAAGATCAGGAGCTTCAGCGATCTGCTGGCCGCCGGTAAATCCTCGACGGTGCCGACCTATGCATCGTGCGGCAATGGCACGCCCCAGCACCTGGCCGGTGAACTGCTGAAGCTTTCCGCCGGGATCGACCTGTTGCATGTACCGTATAAGGGCTGCGCGCCCGCCATCGCCGACGTCCTGGGTGGCCAGGCGGATGTGAGCATCAATACCCTCACCAATACCGTGCCCTACCTGAAGAGCAACAAGCTGCGCGCCCTGGCGGTCACGTCGAAGGCGCGCTCGCCGCTGTTGCCGGACGTTCCGTCGGTCAGTGAGCTCGGGATCGCCGGTTACGACGTGGACCAGTGGTTTGGCATACTCGCCCCGGCACATACGCCCGCCCCCGTGGTCGAGAAGCTGAACGCGGAAATTGCCAGGGCCGTCGCCAGGCCTGACATAAAGGCCTCGCTTGCACAGCTTGGCTTCGCCACCACCACGAGTACCCCTGCCGAGTTCCAGAAGCTGGTCAATGCCGATATCGACCGCTGGAAAAAACTGACCGCCAAAATCAACCTCAGGGTGGACTGATCGGAAGCCTTGAGTTGTGAGCACGCGAGGCGGAAGGGTAAGGGCTATCGCGCACGCCCCCCCCCGCCCCGCTCACGGCGCCATACTGGCAAACACCCGATCCCGCCGCACCCACCAGTGGAACAGCGCGGCCGCCACGTGCAGCAATACCACTGCCAGGAATGCATAGGCCAGCCACGTATGCGCGCCGCGCAGGAACGCGAACGCCACCACATCGGCATGCATCAGCGGCGGCAGTGCCCAGCCGCCGAGCATCGTCACCGGATACCCGCCCGCCGACAGCATCGCCCAGCCGACCAGTGGCTGCAGGCCCATCAGGGCATAGAGCGCCAGGTGGCTGGCGTGCGCGGCGCCGCGCTGCCAACCCGGCAGGTCGGCCGGCGGCGGCGCGCCGCGCACCACGCGCGTGACCAGCCGCACCACCCACAGCGCCAGCAGCAACGCGCCCAGCGGCCGGTGGATTGCAACCAGCGTCAGGTGCAGATCCGATACGGTGGCCACCATGCCGATGCCGATGAACAGAATGGCGAGGATGCCAGCAGCCATGGCCCAGTGCAGCCATCGCGCCAGGCCGCTGTACCGGGTTGGGGATGTGCTTGTCATTGTCCGGCTCCCGCGTGAATTTGGTGCTGCGCATTCTCATTGCTGCGGCGCCGGTATGACTCGGCATAGGCCGATGAACGTGCGGCCAGCAGCGGATCGTCGGAGGGACTCAGGCCGCGCGGCAGGATGGTCGGGTCATAGTTGATATCGCGGCAGCTGCCGTCCTGCTGTGCGCTTTGCTGCTGCAGCACCAGCGTGCCGGCATCGATCTGCTGCCGCTCGGCAGGCCAGGCCTGCGTGGCATCGGCGGTGGGATCGCCGGGCTGCGCCACGGTCACGACCAGGTGCCATCGCAACGGGCCTTGTGCGAGCCGGCTGGCGAGGTCGCGCGCGAGGAAATCGGCCGATGCGCCGTCAGCGGGTGCGGCGCTGGCCGGGGTCTCGGGATCGAGCCGCCATCGGACCGCCCGCTGCACGCCCGCGCCATCGGTGGCGACGAAGGCGTTGATGCCGTAGTACGCCGTGGTGGCGAAGCTGCCGCTCAGCGGATGGTCCTTGACCCATTGCCGGAACGGCTGCGTCTCCGGGTACTTGCCGAAGAACGCTGCCAGCCGCTTCGGATCCGGCTTGCGGGTAGGGGGATCGGGCCGCGCTGCCACCAGTTGCTCATAGAACTGCTGCGGCGTGCGCACCCCGAACACCGGCGTGGAGTTCATGGCGGTGCGCCATTGCTCGCCGTCTGCCAGCCGGAATTCCAGCGCCAGGCTGCGCACCGGGGCGGCGGCATCGGGCGCGGCCCCGGTGCGCAGCCTGGGATGGCCAGCCTGCCAGTCACCGGCGTGCGCACCGGCCCGAACACCGCCGCGCGCGATACCGCCAGCGCCTTGCCATTGCCTTCGAAGTACCCTTCGACGCAGACGCCCTTGGCATGGTTGCGGCGATAGCCGGCGTGGATGCCGGCGTTGGCCTCGAAGGCATCGATGATCTTCGGCGCCGACAGGCGCGACGGCGTCAGCCAGCCGGCCGCCCAGGCAAAGCCGGCGCCGATCGCCCCCACCACCGCGGCAATGGCGGCCAGCCTGCATGGCAGGCTGGCGGGCCGGCCGGGCGGCGCTGCTTGGTGTCGTGTCATGGGCTTCTTCCATTATTGGTTGCGCGCGCCTGGTCCGGGCGCGGTGAGCCCAATTTAGCCCGCAAGCGGGGCCGCAAACGATGACGGCTTGATTACCGATCCGTAATTCAGGCCGCGCCGCCGCGCAATGGAAAGCTGAGCCGGAAGCGCGTCATCGCCGCCGACGCCGACTCCGCCCCTACCTTGCCCTGGTGCAGGTCCATGATGGTCTTGACGATCGCCAGCCCGATACCGGAAGACGCGCCCGAGTTGGCGCGTGCCGGATCGCCGCGGAAGAAGCGTTCGAACAGCTTGGGCAGGTGCTCGGCAGCGATGCCGGGCCCTGGGTTGCTGACCTCGATATGGGTGTAGCCGTCCGCCTGCCGCGCCGTCAGCACGATCTGCTCGCCTGCCGGCGTATAGCGCACCGCGTTGGATACCAGGTTGCTGAGCGCGCGCCGCAGCAGGCCGGCATCGGCAAACACCTTGCCCGCGGCCTGCACGCGGATCGATACCTGCTTGGCATCGGCCAGCAGGTCGAAGTAGTCCGCCACCCGGTGTAGTTCCGATTCCAGGTCCAACTCGACCACATGCATGGCCACGCGCGCATTGTCGGCACGCGCCAGGAACAGCATGTTCTCGATCATGCGCGACAGGCGCTCGTACTCCTCCACGTTCGAGGCCAGCAGCGCCTGGTACTCCTCGGTGCCGCGCTCGGCGGACAGCGCGACCTGGGTCTGCCCGAGCAGGTTGCCCAGCGGCGTGCGGAAGTCATGGGCCAGGTCGGCGGAGAACTGCGACAGCCGGTGGTAGCTCTCGTGCAGCCGCTCGATCATCTGCTGCAGCGCATGCGCCAACTCCTTGAGCTCGACCGGCAGCCGCGCCGGATCGATCGGCAGCGCCACGCTGGAGAACGTGACCGTGCGCGTGCCGGTGGCGATTCGGCGCAGCGGCGCCATGCCCGCCCGTACCGCGGCGTAGCCGAGCAAGCCGACCGACAGCGAGCCCAGCAGCGTCGCCCACACCAGCTTCCAGCGGTACTCGCGCATCAGCGCAAAGCGCGAGCGCGCCACCTGCGACACCGTCACCTTCACCGGCGCACCGTTGTCCTGCGGCCGCGCCAGCAGCGCCACGCCGCGGATCTGGTAGCCCTCAGGCGTGCGCCAGGCGCGGATCGATTCCGGCCCCAGCGCGGCACCTTCGGGCATCGGCGGGGCATCCGGCACGGACTCGCCATGGAAGTTTGCCTCGGTAAGCAGGCTGCCGCTGGCGGACTGCACGCGCAGCGCGTACTCGTCATTGCCCGATACCACGCGGCCGATCTCGCGCCAACGGTCGGCGTCACTGTCAAAGCGCTCGGCCAGCTCGTCGCGCACACGCTCGACCTTGCGCAGCAGTTCGGCATCGTCGCGCGCCACCACCTGCATGGTCAGCGCCTTGTAGAGGTAGGTGCCGACGCCGGCAAACGCCACGCCAGCCACCAGCGCAAAGGCCAGTGCCAGCTGGACGGTCAGGGACAGGCGCGATCTCACGGACGCCTGCTCTCGAGTACGTAGCCGATACCGCGCACGCTGTGGATCAGCTTGTTGCCAAAGCTGTCGTCCATCTTGGCGCGCAGCCGGCGCACCGCCACGTCGACGACATTGGTGTCGCTGTCGAAGTTCATGTCCCACACATGCGAGGCGATCTGCGTGCGGCTGAGCACCTCGCCGTTGCGCCGCGCAAGAAAGTGCAAGAGCGCAAACTCGCGCGGGGTCAGGTCGATGCGCTGCCCGGCGCGCGCGACGCGATGGCGGATCAGGTCGATCTCAAGGTCGTCGATCTCGATGCGCTCGGCCTCGCGCGGCGGGCCCCGGCGCAACAGCGTGCGCACGCGCGCCAGCAGCTCGACAAAGGCGAACGGCTTGGCGAGGTAGTCATCGGCACCCAGCTCCAGGCCACGGACGCGGTCCTCGACCTCGTCGCGGGCGGTCAGGAACATCACCGGGGTCTGCTTGCGCTCGCGCAACTGGCGCAGCACCTGCCAGCCGTCCATGCTGGGCAGCATCACGTCGAGGATGATGAGGTCGTACTGATTCTCGGTGGCGCAATGCAGGCCGTCGGCGCCGGTGACGGCCAGGTCCACCACAAACGCGGATTCGGTCAGGCCCTTGCGCAGGTATTCGGCGGTCTTGGGCTCGTCTTCGATTACCAGGATCTTCATCGTCTTTCGGGTACGGTTCTGTGCGGCCGGTGTCGCGGCACCGCCCCGAAAAGCATAACGCCTGACCTCCGGGTCAGGAATGACAAATTGGTAATCGAAACGTCAGCGTCCTGACGCAGGAGCCTGCAAGGGGCGGCGAAAGCGCATGGCAAGGGCCACGGCGTGCCCAAGGCTTCACGCCGCATCTGGTGGCGTCGCGCCTGTCGGCCGCCGGAGGTCTTCCCACCTATGACTTCATGCTGCGGGATGGCCACATTGCGCAGCGTGTGATCGAGCAGCAGCAAGCGCGGCGCGCGTGCCAGGCACGCCACGCCGCTTCCGTGCCCGGCCGCGCTCAGCGGCTGCGGCGCACGCCGGCCAGGATCAGGACGGTGGCGCAGGCTTCGAGGAAGGCCACGAAGTACAGGCCCGAAGACAGCTGCCCGGTGTTGGTCTTGAACCAGCCGATCACATAGGGTGCGACAAAGCCCGCCAGGTTGCCCACGGAATTGATCAGCGCGATACCGCCCGCCGCGGCGGTACCGGCCAGGAACGCCGACGGCAGCGACCAGAACACCGGGAACGCGGCCAGGATGCCGACCGAGGCCACCGTCAGCGCGGCCAGCGCCAGCAGCGCGCTGTGCAGCCACAGGCCGGTCAGTGTCAGCCCCACAGCCGCCAACAGCGTCGCCATCGCGCAGTGCATGCGGCGCTCGCCCGAGCGGTCCGAGTGGATGCCGTTGAGCACCATGGCGATGGTGCCCGCGATAAACGGAATTGCCGATATCAGGCCGATGCGCAGGTTGCCCTGCACGCCCAGCTCCTTGATGATCGACGGCGACCAGAACGCGATGGTGGCGTTGCCGCTGACCACGCAGAAGTAGATCGCGGCGCAGATCCAGACGCGCGCATTGGCAAAGGCGTCGCGCAGCGCCGAATGCTTGGCCGGGTCGCGTGCCTCGGCTTCCACGGCCTGCGTCACCAGCTGCTGCTCTTCAGCCGTGAGCCAGCGCGCGCTGGCCGGCCGCTCGGGCAGGTACGTCAGCACGGCAATGCCGGCCAGCACTGACGGAATGCCCTCCAGCACAAACAGCCATTGCCAGTTGGCGAGCCCCTCCACGCCGCCCATGGTGGTCATGATCAAGCCCGCCAGCGGGCCGCCGATCACGCCGGCGATGGCGAACGAGGTCATGAACAACCCGTTGATGCGCGCGCGGCGCGCCGCCGGGAACCAGTACGTCAGGTAGAGCACCACGCCGGGAAAGAAGCCGGCCTCGAAGATGCCCAGCAGGAAACGCAGCGAATAGAACTGCATGGGGGTCTTGACGAAGATCATCGCCATCGACGCCAGGCCCCACAGGATGGTGATCCGCGCCAGCGTCTTGCGCGCGCCGATCTTCTCCAGCAGCAGGTTGCTCGGCACCTCGAACAGGAAGTAGCCGAGGAAGAAGATGCCCGCGCCCAGGCCATAGACGGCCTCGCTGAACTGCAGGTCCTGCAGCATCTGCAGCTTGGCGAAGCCCACGTTGACGCGGTCGATCCAGGCCAGGACGAACAACAGGACCAGGAACGGAATCAGGCGCACAGTGATCTTTCGGTACGCCACATTGCATTGCTGGGCAACTTCTGCCGGCGGCAGGTTCTCCAGGGCGCGCGGGGCGCCAGTCATCACGGAAGACATCAGTGATTCTCCTTGGGTAGGTTGGGCGGGGCCCCGCTGCGTTGGCGGGGCCCTCTGGCTCAGGCTGTGCCGGAGTGGGATGGCTGAGCGGAGCCGCGGGGAACGAGACCGGGACCGTCGCCCGTTCGCTAACGCCTGCGCCACCGCATGGCCGTTACATCAGGCTGCGCTCGATCGCGCCAGCCACCTGCAGCACGCGCGCGTCCTGGCCATGCAGCGCGCAGACGCCCAGGCCGATTCCCTGCGCGACAGGCAGCGTGACCGCGCACCCGTCCAGGAAATTGATCACGCTCGGATTGCGCAGCACCAGCCCGTTGACGGCGAAGAAATCTTCGTCGCGCCCCAGCGCGTCCAGGCGCGGCGGCCGCACGGCCACCGTCGGCATCAGCCAGGCATCGGCGTCGCGCAGGCGCTCGCTGGCGCGGTGCTGCATCGCGCGGCGCTCGGCCAGCAGGTCGATATAGTCGGCCGCGCCCTGCTGCTGGCCGCGCCGGATGCGCTGGGCCACGCGCTGGTCGTAGCGCTCGCCCTGCTCCGCCAGCAGCTCGCGGTGCCAGGCCCAGGCTTCGGCCGCGGTGAGGCCGCCGCCGCCGTTGATCTCGGGCAGCCGGCGCAGTTCGGGGAAATCGAACGGCACGATGCGCGCGCCGCGTGCCGACAGCTGCGACAGGGTGTCCTCAAACGCTTGCGCGACCTCGGCGTCGAGGCCGTCGCAGACGAAATCGCGGGTTACATAGAACCGCAGGCCCGCCAGCTCGGCAGGACGCGTATCCAGGGCCTCACCGCTCAGCACGGCATCCATCGTCACGCAGCACGCGACCGAGCGCGCCAGCGGCCCGGCGGAGTCGAGCGAGGTCGACAGCGGCACCGCGCCGGCCAGCGGCACGCGGCGCGCCGTCGGCTTGAATCCGGTCAGCCCGCAGAAGGCCGAGGGGATGCGGATGGAGCCGCCGGTGTCGGTGCCCAGCGCGGCCACTGCCATGTCTTTAGCCACGCTGACCGCGCCGCCGGAGGTCGAACCGCCCGCGATCCAGTCCGCGTCGAAGGGCGTGCGCGGGGTACCGTAGTGCGGATTGAGCCCAAGGCCGGAGAACGCAAACTCGCTCATATTGGTGCGTCCCACCAGCACCGCGCCGGCCGCGCGCAGGCGCGCGACCGCGGGCGCATCGGCCTGCGCGGGCGCGGCGCCATCGAGCGCCTTCGAGCCGGCGCGCGTCACCTGGCCGCGCACGTCGAACAGGTCCTTGACCGAGACCGGCAGCCCCGCCAGCGGCGATGCCACCAGGCCCGCGGCACGCGCCTGGTCGGCCGCGCGCGCCGCGGCCAGCGCGCCGGCCGCGTCGACTTCCATGAAGGCGGTGCCGCCGGCACGGGCATGGCTGTCGATGCGGGCGAGTGCCTGCTCGGTCAACGCCACGCTGGTGGTACGGCCCGCCGCCAGCGATGCCGCCAGCGCGGCAATGGTCGGCGCGCTCATTCGGCCACCGCCAGGCTCTGCACGCGGTACGCATGGCGCAGCGTGCGGTTGCGCACGGGGTCGTGCAGCTCCACCTCGAAGGCATCGCCGTGGCCCAGTTCGCCGATCACCGCCTGCGTGCCGCAGAACATCGCGGTGCCGGGCGGCAGCGTGGCTTCACCGGTCAGCCGCTCGACCAGGTCGCGCGGATCGAGCAGACGCGTGACCTTGCCCTCCTGGTACAGCGCGCGCTGGCCATCGCGCACGCGCCAGCAGCGCATCTCCAGGCTGTCCCAGTGGTTGGCCACCTCGTCGAAGCGCCACACCTGGCGGCCGAGGGGCTTGGCACACATCTGCTTGGACACGGTGACGTCGTAGGCCTCGACCTTGCGGTCGGTATGGTCCGAGCCGATGCCGATATACAGCGCGTCCTCTGCCTGCAGCAGCACAAACTCTGTCTCACCGGAAGAATCGGCGCGCGGCACCTCCAGCTCGTCGGCCGTGGTCAGCAGCGACGCGGCCAGCGGATAGAAGCACGGCACCGTGGCGGGCGGCTTCACGCCGATCGCCTGGAGCTCGTCGATGTGGTGCTGGACGGCGTCCTTGTCGCGGCCGGTCCACCCGGCAATGATGAGGCGCTGGAGATCGAGGGCGAGTTCACCCCCGCCGGCGACTTGGAAATACAGTGTCGGCATTGCGTACTACCTTGTTACAGGGAAAAAGCGGGTCAAGCCGGGCTCAGAAGGTCAGAGCGTCCTGATGATGTTCTTGCGGAATTCGTCGATATGCTGGCGCACGGCCTCGCACACGGCCGGCACGTCGCGGCGTTCCAGCGCGTCGATGATCTCGAGGTGTTCCTGGTACACGTTCTCGAGATGCTGCGGATCGGACAGCGACAGGAACCAGAAGCGCGCCTGCTTCTCATGCAGGCCGCGCAGCAGCTCGGCCAGCACGCGGTTGCGCGAGGCGGCCGACATCGCCGTATGGAACTTCAGGTCCAGCGACGCCAGCGCGGGGATGTCGCGCCGCGCGATCAGCGGGGGCGAGCGGTCGACGATATCGCGCATGGCCTTGAAATCGCTCTCGTGGCCGCGCTCGCAGGCGAGCTTGGCGCACAGGACCTCGTTGGTCGCGCGCACCTCGATCATGTCGAGCACCTCGTTGAGCGACAGCGGCGTCACCAGCACGCCCTTGCGCGGCAGGATCGACACCAGGCCCTCCACTTCCAGCCGGTGCAGCGCCTGGTGTACCGGCGTGCGGCCCAGGCCGAGCATGCTGGCCACCTGGGCTTCGTTCAGCGGCTCGCCGGGGCGAAACTCGCACGAGATGATGCGGCGCTTGATCTCGACATAGGCGAGGTCGCGCATGGCCGCCCCGCTCTGGGTTGCGGTCTGCGCGGGGCTACGCATGCCATCTGTTTCTACCAGCCGAATGGATTTAGCCACGGGTCATTCCGGAAAGCATCTGAAGTAGCAGTGATAGTAGTGTGATATTTCACAGGCTGCAAGCGCTGCCATTCTCGGGGTAAACGAGATTGACGCGTTCGTACTCGCTGGGTCAGGGGAGACTGCGCAGGGCCATGTGCAGACTAGCCCACCCACAGGCGTTGCCTGGGACTTGCGGCGGGCGCTAACGCCGGGGGCGGCAGCCTTCCCACCCCCGACAGCGCGCAGCGTCATCGGGCGGCGCCGTGCGGCATGTGCCGGGCCGCCGTGATGCCACCACCCGCTTCCTACGCCAGCATCCTCAACTGCGGCTCCCGCTCCCACTGCCGCGTCTTCGCCGCCGCGATAAAGCGCGCGGTATTGCTGGCCGGCACCACCCCATTGTCAGGCCTCAAGTTGGCCTGGGTCAGCAACACATCGCCGCCGGCATCGACCGCGATCGCCTTCAGGTGCGCGTAGGCGAAGTTGACGAAGTCGAGCGCGGCGCTTTCCTGCGCCAGCCGTGCCGCGCCGTCTTCGGACAGCACCACGGCCACCGCATCGAACATGACTGAAGGCGTCCCCGCAAGCTGCCCGTCCGCCGGCAGCTTCGAGCCATCGGCCAGCGTTGCCCCACCCACCCTGGGTGCGACGATCTTCACCGTGGCACCGGCGTCGGTGACGGCCTTCCGGATCGCTTCCACCGTGGCGCCATCGGAACCGTCGGAGACCAGGATGCCGACCGCGCGCCCTTCCAGCGTGTCTTTCATCCGGCCGATGATCTGCAGCGCTGCGGACGGCGGCATGTCCTGCACCGGTGCGGCGGGGGGCAGCGGGTCGGGCAGGTTATCCAGCGCCAGGCCATCGGCCACGCGGCGGCCCAGGTCTTCGTCGATATTGCGCAAATGGCCGACCATGCGCTCGCGCACATGCACGTGCTCGACCTTGGACAGCTCGAACACCAGCGCCGACGCGATATGCGCCTGCTCGGGGCGGGTCTGGCTGCGGAAGAACAGGCGCGCCTGGCTGTAGTGGTCGGCAAAGCGCTCGGCGCGGATGCGGCCCTTGTCGCCCTGCCCCGGCACCTGCGCGCTGCGGAAGCCGAGGTCCGGGGCCTCGCGCGGCGAGTCGTCGGAGAGTGAGTTCGGCTCGTACGCCACGCGCCCCTTGGGCTGCTCCATCTGCATATGGCCGTCGCGCTGGTGGTTGGCGAACGGGCATTTGGGCGCATTGACCGGGATCTGGTTGAAGTTGGGCCCGCCCAGTCGCAGCAGTTGCGTGTCGAGGTAGGAGAACAGGCGCCCCAGCAGCAGCGGATCGTTGGAGAAATCGAGCCCCGGCACGATATTGGCCGGGCAGAACGCCACCTGCTCGGTCTCGGCGAAGAAGTTGTCGGGCCAGCGGTCCAGCACCATGCGGCCGATGATCTTCAGCGGCACCGTCTCTTCCGGGATGATCTTGGTGGCGTCGAGATGGTCGAACGGGAACTTCGCCGCATCATCTTCCGTAAAGAGTTGCACGCCCAGCTCCCATTCCGGGAAATTGCCTGACTGGATCGCATTGAACATGTCGCGGCGATGGAAGTCCGGATCCGCGCCGGCGATCTTGACGGCCTCGTCCCAGACGGTGGACTGCAGGCCCAGCTTCGGGCGCCAGTGGAACTTCACGAAGGTGGAGTTGCCCTGGTCGTCGAGCAGCCGGAAGCTGTGCACGCCGAAGCCTTCGATCATGCGCAGCGAACGCGGGATGGTGCGGTCCGACATGATCCACATCACCATGTGCATCGATTCGGGCGAGAGAGAGATGAAGTCCCAGAAGGTGTCGTGCGCGCTCGCCGCTTGCGGGAAGCCGCGGTCGGGCTCCATCTTGACCGCGTGGACCACGTCGGGGAACTTGATCGCATCCTGGATAAAGAACACCGGGATGTTGTTGCCGACCAGGTCCCAGTTGCCCTCTTTGGTATAGAACTTGACCGCGAAGCCGCGCACGTCGCGCGGGGTGTCGACCGAGCCCGCGCCGCCGGCAACCGTGGAGAAGCGCGCGAACACCGGTGTCTTCACACCAACCTCGGTCAGGATCTTTGCGGTGGTGAACTGCGCCAGCGAATCCGTCAGCTCGAAGTAGCCGTGGGCCGCGGTGCCGCGTGCATGGACGATCCGTTCCGGGATACGCTCGTGGTCGAAATGTGTAATTTTTTCACGGAGAATGAAATCTTCGAGCAAGGTCGGACCGCGCGGATTGGCCTTGAGCGAATTCTGGTTGTCCGTAATGGGAATGCCCTGATTTGTGGTCAGCGGGGAATGGCTGCCGCCGGCCCGCTGGTGCAATTCGCCTGCATTGCCACGCTGCGCGTCGCCATAGCCTGCCGGGGCGGCTGACGTGCCCTTGCCTGCCGCCTTGTTGCCTGCCTTGCCGTTTGCCTTTGCTGCCTTTGGCTTTGCCTTGTCATTGGGCATATCGAACTCCTTTGCGCTGGTTGTTTGGACGGGCCTGGGTCCGCTTGCTATCGACTTGCTAGTCAATTTCTATTGTTTATTTTTTTGTGATAACAAGGACAAACAACAGACAGCAAATGCCGGGCCTGCCAAGGCAAATTCGCCAAATGTGCGCCCTTTGCAGGAATATGGGCGCGCTGACGGCATCAGTGCGACGCGCTCGCCGCCGCCTTGTCTCGTCCCATGCTGTACTCGGCCGGCACCCATGCATAGCCCTTGCCCTGGCGCTGCACATGCCCGAGGCCCGGGAACGAGATATGCGCAGCGCCCACCCAATAGCCCTTGGCCGCGGCATCGGCCATCGCCCGCTTGCGCATCTTCACCGCGGCGGTGGCATCCACATCGAAATCGATCGCGACGCCCGGCTCCGGAAACTGCACGTGCTGCGCGTGGATGGTGTCGCCCCACAGTTGCAGGCGCTGTCCCTCGCTGCTGATCTCGTAGAACGCGTGCCCCGGGGTATGGCCCGGCATGCGCACGGGGCGGATGCCGGGGAACAGCTCCTGCTCACCGTCGAAGGGCCGGACCTTGCCGGCCTTCAGGTAGGGCGCGAACACCGCCTCCGATTGCGCGAAGTTATGCCGCTGGCCGGATGCCGCCTTCGCGGCGTTGGCAGGGTTGAGCCAGAAATCGGCATCGCGGCGGTCGACGTAGACCACGGCGTTCGGGAACACGGCCTTGCCGTCGACGGCCAGCCCGCCGGAGTGATCGACGTGGATATGGGTTAGCAGCACCGCATCGATCTGCTCGGGCTGGTAGCCGGCGGCACGGATGTTGTCCGGCAGCTTGCCGCCGACGCCGGGGCCCAACAGGCTGCCCGCGCCGGTATCGACCAGCACAAGCTGCTGGCCGGTGTTGATCAGGAAGGCGTTGATCGAGGTCTCGGGCTCGGTGGACTGGTAGCTGCGCGCCTGCAGCGACGCAATGTGGTCGTGCGATGCATGCTTGAGCAGCTTGCCGATCGGCACGTTGACGGTGCCGTCCGACAGTGCGGTGATCTCGAACTTGCCGAGTTTCATCCGGTAGTAGCCGGGTGCCTGGGTGCCAACCTGGGGCGCCGCGGCATGGACCGGCATGGCAACCACCGACCAGAGCAAGGTACCGACGAGCAGCGCGCGCTGCCACAGGGAGGGCTTCGACGGGGAACGGGGAGTGTTCATTGTGCTTGCCTCGAAGTAGACCGCGAACGACGGGCTGTCGCGTGTTGTGAGAATTCTGGTGGCCGAAGCGGCCTCGCACAAATCGATTGGAATGATCGCCGGCATCGCCGCCGGCGATACCGCACCGGAGGGCGGCGCGGTGTGTGGCCCTCGCTGCATTCATTCCGCCACGGAAATTATCCAACCACAAAACTTCACTAGGCCGGCGCCGGGCCCGCGCTGATACTCAACTCCACAGTTACACCACGATGACGAGGGGAGTCAGCATGAGGAAGTCAGCAATTCAAGTCCTGGCCGCGGGGATCTTCGGCGCGCTGCTGTTGGCGTCGGTGGCGGCGCAGGCGGCGTGGCCGGAGAAGCCGGTGCGCCTGATCGTACCGACCGCGCCGGGCGGCGCGCCGGACATCGTTGCGCGCCTGTTCGGCGACGCGCTGTCGAAGCGGCTCGGCCAGGCCGTGATCGTCGAGAACCGGCCCGGCGCGGGCGGCAATATCGGCATGCAGGCCCTGCTGGCCGCACCGGCGGACGGCTACACCATCGGCTACGGCAACAACGCCACGCTGTCGACCAACCGCTTCCTTTACAGCAAGCTGCCCTACGACCCCGACAAGCTGGTGCCCATCGTCGGCCTGGTCACGACCTTCAATATTCTTGCGGTCAACCCGTCGCTGCCCGTCAGGACCACGCAGGAACTGGTGGCCTACGCCCGCGCCAACCCGGGCAAGCTGTCGATGGGGTCGGCCGGCAACGGCACCACCAGCCACCTGGGCGGCGAGCTGTTCAAGGTCATGGCCAACCTGAACATCGCCCACGTGCCCTACAAGGGCAGCACGCCGGCGCTGCAGGATCTCGTCGGCAACAACGTGCAGCTGATGTTCGACAACGTGCCGTCGATCGGGCCCTACGTGGTGTCCAACCGCGTGCGCGCGCTGGCGGTGACGTCGAGCAAGCGCTCGCCGCGCTTCCCGGACCTGCCGACCATGGCGGAGGCCGGCCTGAAGGGCTACGAACTGACCGCATGGGCGGGACTGGTGGCCGCGCCGGGCACGCCTGCCGAGGCCATCGAGCGCCTGAACCGCGAAGTCAACGCCGTCATCAAGGATCCGGCTTTCCGTGCGCACCTGGACAAGCTCTCGTTCGATCCGCTGGGCGGCACTGCGCGCGACTTCCAGCAGCTGATCGCGACGGAGACCGTCAAGTTCGGCGAGCTGGTGCGCAAGAGCGGCGCCAGGGTCGATTGAGGGAGCGCGCCATGCAAATGCACTATGACCTGATCATCCGCAACGGCGACCTCATCGACGGCACCGGCGCGCCGCGTCGCGCCGCCGACATTGGCGTGGTGGATGGCGAGATCACTGCGATCGGCAACCTCGCGGCGGCGCGGGCGGACACCGAAGTCGATGCCACCGGCCTGATCGTGGCGCCGGGCTTTATCGACACCCACACGCATGACGACTGGATGGTGTTCCAGTCCCCGGAGATGCTGCCCAAGGTCACGCAGGGCGTCACCACCATCATCGCCGGCAACTGCGGCATCAGCCTGTTCCCACTGGTGACCGACACCATCCCGCCGGCCCCGCTCGACATCATGCGCGGCGGCTACCACTTCGATTCCGTGCGGGCCTACCGCGAATCGTTCGCGGCAAAGCCGGCCGCGGTCAATGTCGCGGTGCTGGTGGGCCAGTCCACGCTACGCGCCAGGCATATGCGCCAGCTCGGCCTGCCCGCCAGCGATGCGGAGATCGAAGGCATGCGGAAAGACGTCGAGGAGGCGCTGCGCCAGGGAGCGATCGGGGTGTCCACCGGCACGTTCTATCCGCCATCGGCCGCGGCGCCCGAGGAGGAGATCGTGCGCATGTGCGAGCCGATGAAACGGCTCGGCGGCGTGCTGGTCTCCCATATGCGCGATGAAAGCGACAACATCGGCGCGTCGATCGACGAGACCGCGCGCATCGGCAAGGCACTGGGGGTCTCGACGGTGATCTCGCACCACAAGCTGGTGGGCAAGCAGAACCACGGCCGCAGCCGCCACACGCTGGCGCAGGTGCGCGGGCTGGCGCAGACCATGTCGCTGTGCCTGGACTGCTATCCGTATGCGGCATCGTCGACCATGCTGCGGCCCGAGCGCGTGCATCAATGCGACCGCATCCTGATCACCTGGTCGGCCCCGCACCCTGAAGCCGCCGGGCGCTACCTCGAAGACCTTGCGCAGGAATGGGGCTGCTCACGCCATGAAGTCGCCCAGGCGCTGGTGCCGGGCGGTGCCGTGTACTTCATCATGGACGAGACCGACGTGCGCGACATCCTGGCCTATCCCGACACGATGGTCGGCTCCGACGGCATCCCTTCCGACGAAACGCCGCACCCGCGGCTGTGGGGAACGTTCCCGCGCGTGCTCGGCTTGTACTCGCGCGACCTGGGGCTGTTTCCGCTGGAGCGCGCGGTCCACAAGATGACCGGATTGCCGGCACAGCGCTTCGGGCTGGAGCGGCGCGGGGAGCTCAGGACTGGCCATGTCGCGGACATCACCGTCTTCGATCCGGCGACGATCCAGGATCGCGCCACCTTCGACAATCCGCAGCAGCCTTCCGTCGGTGTGCGGCACGTGTTCGTCGCCGGGGAGGCGACGCTCCGCGACGGCCAGCCGGCCAGCAGCCGTCCCGGACGCTTCGTCACCTCCACCCTGGTGCAGGCGCAGCCGTAGCGCCTAGCGCCGGTTTGCGTCGGCGCTCTGCTCCAGCAGCCACGCGATGAAGGTCTGCATCGCGGGGGTGTCGCGGTTGTCCTCGCGGCAGATGAAGTAGTAGGCCTTGGGCGAGACGTAGGGCTCGTCGGACAGACGCAGCAGCCGGCCCGCCTTGATGTCTTCGCCGGCAACGTACTCCGGCAGCAGCGCCAGGCCCATGCCGCCGAGGGCAGCCTGCAGGCCCATGGTCAGCAGGCCATAGCGCGAGCCGTCATCCGGGTGCGCGAGCTTGATGCCGGTCTGCTCGAGATAGGCGGGCCACGCTTCCAGCGCGGCGTTCTGGTGCAGCAAGGGCAGACGCTTCACCGCCCTGGCGAGCGTAGTGCCGGCCGGCAGCAATTCAGGGGCACACACCGGATACAGTTCCAGCGGCATGACCTTCAGGCTGAAATGGCGTCGCGGCGGCCCCGCGCAATACATGATGGCCGCATCGAGCCCGGTGCTTTCGAGGTCGACCGGCCCGACCTTGGTGGTGACGTTGAGCTGGATATGCGGCTGTTCGCGCGCGAACCTGAGCATGCGCGGCAACAGCCAGATATTGCCCAGCGACACTGGCACCGACAGGTTCAGGCGCCCGCCCGAGGCGCGCCCCGACTGCACCTCCATCGTGGCCTCCTCCAGCATGGCCAGGGCCTTGCGCACGCTCTTGAGGTATTCCTCGCCGGCGGGCGTCGCCGCCACGGCGCCTTTGCGGCGGTTCAGCATGCGCGCGCCGAGGAAGGATTCCAGCTCGGTGATCTGCTTGCTGACCGCGCTTTGCGTGAGGCACAGCTCTTCTGCAGCGCCGGTGACGCTGCCCGTGCGCGCCGTGGTCTCGAATGCAATCAGGTTCGCCAGCGCGGGCAGGTGGCGGCCGTTGGTACTTTTCATGTCGGTAGGCGTGGCGGGAAGCCGACTCCGGTTGCGGGGGCGCGTGCCGGCATTGTCGTGCATTCATTCCGGGATGGAAAGATGGACGGATAAATCATCCATTGCCTGCGGGCACCGGCGGGCCAATACTGCACGCATACCGAACGATCGCCGATGACATCCAATTCTTCCGCTGCCCCGACTGACGGCTTCGACCCGTTCGAAGCCTCTCTCCGGGAACTCGCCGACGCCATGCGCGCCGGCGCCATTTCCGCGGCCGGCCTGGTCGACTACTACCTCGCCCGTATCGCCGCCTTCGACAAGTCCGGCCCGCTGATCAACGCGATCAGTTGCGTCAATCCCGCCGCCTTGCACGAGGCGCGTGCGCTGGACCAGGAGCTGCGCGCAAGCGGGCCGCGCGGGCCGCTGCACGGCATTCCCATGGTGGTCAAGGACAATATCGATACCGTCGGCATGCCGACCACTGCCGGGTGTGCGGCATTGCGCGAGGCTTATCCGAACGCGGACGCGCCGTGCGTGGCGCGCCTGCGCGAAGCCGGCGCCATCGTGCTGGCCAAGGCCAATATGTCGGAGCTGGGCGCTTCCAACGGCCGCTTCGGCTACAGCTCCGCCAACGGCCTGACGCGCAATCCCTATCGCCTGTCGCGCAATGCCAGCGGTTCCAGCAGCGGCACCGGCGCGGCGGTGGCGGCCAACCTCGCGGCCTTCGGGCTCGGCACCGACTCATTCGGTTCCGTGCGCGGTCCGGCCTGTGTGCATGCGTTGACCGGCATGCGGCCGACCCATGGGTTGCTGGAGGCGGAAGGGGTGCTGCCGCTGGCGGCATCGTTCGATACCGTAGGTCCGGTGGCGCGCAGTGCCGCCGATGCGGCCATCGTTTTGGACGCGCTGGTCCCGGGCGCAGGTTTCAGCGAGACGGCAGCGTCGTTGCGCGGCCGCAGGCTGGGCATCGTGGCCGACTTCGCGGGCGGCAACGACGAGATCGATCAGCGCTTCCTTGCGGCGACGCAGACCATGCGTGCGGCGGGCGCCGAGACAATACCCGTGCGCCTGCCGGCGGGCGCGCGCACGCTCTACGGCGACCTGTTGGGCGATATCGCCCGCGCTGAATGGGTGCGCGGGCTCGATGCCTGGCTGGGGCAGTTGCCTGCCGGCGCGCCTGCGAATACGTCTGCGTTGCTTGCGCGCATGGCCACAACGGATGGCCGCCATCCTGTGAACCCGCTTACCCTTGCCGCGCTAAGGCAAGCGTACGAGGCGCGAGAACTGCCGCCGCAAGCCGATCGCGTGGCGGCACGCCGCTTCGGCGCCTTGCTCGACGACATCTTCCGTGCCGTCGGCGTGGACGCGCTGATGTTCCCCACGCTGGCATGCCCTGCATCGCCGCGCTTCGACATGGCCGATGCCACCTACCACTGCCGCGCCGCGCAGCCCCTGGCGGCGATGCATATGGCAAGCGCCGCCGGTTTTCCCGAGGTCAGCGTGCCGATGGGATTCACGTCGGCCGGCGTTCCCGCTGGCGTGTCGTGGCTCGGCCGGGCAGGCAGCGATGCGCTGCTGCTGTCGCTGGCGTCGGCCTTCGAGCAACTGACCCGGCACCGCCGCCCGCCCGCCAGTACGCCGGCGCTGCGATGACGATAACGGCTTGCCTTGCTGCAGGCAGCGCACGATGCTCCAATGCCGGTAACTACGACGGAAGGTAGCCAAGGTGAGCACCAAGGAAAGCCATTTTCGCGGCGTAGACCTGAACCTGCTGGTCACGCTGCTGGCGCAGGGGGATGCGGCGACCTAGCCTCCTTCCGCCCCGCCCTCACGCCTTGCGCCACACAGGCGACGCCTGGATCGCCACCATGCGCGGCAGGATCTGCTGCGCGGTGAAGGCATCGGCAATGCGCTGCTGTTCGGCCAGCGCCGCGGCGTCGACCGTGCGCACCGCATAGCTGCGCCGCGCATTCGCGGCTTCAACCGTGGCCGCATCCAGCCCGATCAGCGGCGCATGCCAGCGTGCCGCCTCGGCGGGATTCTGCTTGACCCACTCGCCGGCCTCGCGCAGCGCGTCGAAGGCCACGTTGAGCACCTCCGCGTGGGCGCGTGCAAAGGGCGTGGCGGCGAGGTAGAAGCGGCGATAGCTGGCCAGCCCCTCGCCGTCGCGCAGCACGCGCGCATTAGACTGGCGCTGCACCGCGGCCAGGAACGGATCCCAGATCGCCCACGCCGCCACGCTGCCGCGCTCGAAGGCGGCGCGCGCATCGGCAGGGCTCAGGTACACCGGCTCGATATCGCGGATCGACAAACCCGCGCGCGCCAGTGCCTCCAGCACCAGGTAGTGCGCGCCGGCACCCTTGGCAAAGGCTACCCGCTGGCCCTTGAGCTGCGCCACCTCGCGGATTCGGGAATCGCCGCGCACGACAATGGCCTGCGCCTGCGGCGACGGCGTCTCGCTGGCGTAATAGGTAAGCTCGGCGCCCGCGGCCAGCGCGAACGGCGGCACGGCATCGGCCACGTCGGCGCTCAGGTCGAGGTTGCCCAGGTTCAGCGCTTCCAGCAGCGGCAGCCCCGAGGTGAACTCATACCACTGCACCGCAACGCCCTTGGGCGCGAGCGCCTTCTCCAGCGTCTGCCGCGACTTCAGCAGGATCATCAGCGTGGAAGACTTCTGGAAGCCGATGCGCAGCACGGGCTGGCCCTGTCCCCAGGACACGCCGGGCAACGCGCAGGCTGCGGCGGCGGCTTGCAGCAACAGGCGGCGGCGCGGCTTGTGGGTCGGGGTCATGGCACTGGGCTCCGGGAAATCTGGGACGGAGCGCCAGCATAGTCAGGCGCGGCGATGAAACCAACGAAGATTGTCGCGGATGCTTATGCGCGCGGCGTCACCTCGCGACGAATCCGCGGGTATCATCGCGACATCCACGCCCCTGCCTCCGCACGGAACACCATGCAACTCTCCGCCGCCATCCCCATCCTCCGGATCTTCTCGGTCGACAAGGCCAAGGAGTTCTATCTAGACTACCTGGGCTTCTCGCGGGACTGGGAACACCGCTTCGAGCCGGCCCTGCCGCTATACATGCAGGTGAGGCGCTCCGGCCTGACGCTGCACCTGAGCGAACACCACGGCGATGCCACGCCGGGATCGGCAGTCTTCGTGCCGGTCGAGGATATCGACGCGCTGCACCACGAGTTGTCGGCCAAGGCGTATTCCTACGCGCGGCCGGGGATCGAGATGGTAGGCTGGGGGCGCGAGCTGCAGGTAGCCGATCCGTTCGGCAACAGGCTGCGGTTCTGCGAGTTGGCCCCCGACTGAGGGTGCGGTGCCGGGTTATTCGAACCGGTGCTCGATCAGTTCCAGTTTTTCGCTGACGCGCTCATATTCCGCGCTGAACTGCACCACGCGGCCCAGCTCCGGCGCATACCACGCCACCGCCTTGTACGGCACCCCTCGTCTGGATGAACCGAGGTCGTTGAACGGCCGCAGCACAAACCCCTCATAGGCGATGCGGATGGTGCGATAGGTACCGGCCGCCACGCGGATCGATTCCCCTGTCGCCACCGCCTCCAGCCGCGCATCGAAACCCGTGCCCGCCTGGCGATATGACAGGTTCCAGCGGCTGCCCGCCTTCACATTGGCAGGCACCCAGCCACCCGGCGGCGGCGCCACGTCGAACTCGCCACCGACCGGCGTGGCGATGCGGTCCAGCCGCCCGTCCTTAAACTCGATGCGCCCGCCCTGATTGAAGATCACGCGGTCATTGTCGATGCGATCAACGCGGTATGAGACCTCCTGGCGCTTGCGCGTCAGGTTGTCGGTCAGCTGGTAGCGCCACACCTCGCCCACACGCGGGGATGCGCCGGTGCCGGGCGCTGCCGCACCCGATACGGCATCGCGAGCCGGCGCCGCGGTCGCCGGCGCATCGCCAGCCGCCGGGCGATAGCTCGCCACCGCCGCCGCCCCGCGCGCCCGGATCTCCGGAATCCACGAAGCCGGCACCGCACGCTGCCGCGTTTCCGCAGGCGACGCCGCATTCACCAGGATCCCGACCAGGCGCCCGTTGTCGTCGAACAAGCCCCCGCCGACAGTGCCGGCATCATGCGCGATCGATGCCTCGATGCGCTCCAGCTTCCCGTTGGCCCCGGCCTGCAGGCCGGCGACGGTCGCCTCCCGCACCGCAAGCGCCGTGCCGGAGACCGAAGCGGCCACCACCTTCTGCCCGAAGCCCGGCGCCGCCGGCAATGACAGCGGCACCCCCGGCGCGTTGAGGTTGGGCACCTTCAGCAGGCACAGGTTGCGCTCCACGTCCGGTGCCTCCAGCGTGGCGCCGTAGCTGACATTCTCGCGCCGCACGGCAATGGTCCTGGCGCCCGCCAGCACATTGCAGGCGGTGACAATCTGCCCCGGCCCGATCACGACGCCAGAACCGCTGGCAAGCGGCGACTCCTGCGGCCCATAGGCACGGACGGCATAGACACTGGCGGTCAACTGCTCCAGGCCAATGCCCATGGCAGGGGTGGCGGCAACAGAGAGCAGTCCGAGGAGAACAGGCAGGCAGTATGGGCGCATGACGGCGAACAGGAACACAGATAGAAAAGCCAGGCAGAACCATGTGACCGCCCGGCACCACGACAGGAAATCCGCCTCAGCGGGGTGGCAACAGGTAGCGCAGATCGTCCATCGCCACGGGATTCGGCCCACCGGTGGCGGCCTGTGCCTGCGCCGCACGGACTTGCGCGGGCGGCGCAGGCTGGCTGGCAGGTGCGCTGTTGCCGTTGGAGGCTGCGCCGGATGACGGGCTGCCGGACTCGACGATCACCGGCCGGTTTCCGGCCGCACTATCGCGCGCATCGATCACCGCGTTCTCACCCATGATGACCCGGATCACTTCCGGATAGTCAAAGGCGGCGCCCGAGGACGTGTCCACCGCCGCCCCGATCACTCCGCCGATCAGGACATTGCCGAAAACCAGGGGCTTGGTGGCCGAAACCACCGTAGCCTTGCCGGCGTCCATGCCCTCTTTTTCGCAACGGACCAGGAGATCGCCATAGGCCCGGCTGATCGTCGCCGTGCCGGGCGTTGTCACGTAGAAAGTGCCCTTGCTGTTGACCATTTCGCAACGCGCGCCTTCGACCGCGCGTTCGGCTTTATGGGTTTCTACCGAGACCACCTGGGTGGTGCCGCCGACGATGGACGCGCAGCCGCTTGCCAGGCTGGTGCTGGCGATAACCAATAACAGAGTTGACCGCATTTTCCCTGAGGCTTTTGGTTTTTTGATTTTTTTGGCTTTTGTTTTAAGTACCTGGCGTTTTGCAGGTGGGCGGTACTGTAGCGTGGGGGTGAGGCTTGGGTACCCCTACTTTGGTGGGGCGGCCGGCATCAGGGACTGGGGCTTCACGGGCTGCTCAACTATCCGCTCATGCAGCGTCGAGCGCGGACCGCCGCCGGGGGAACGAGGTTCTATCATGCAAACGGAGCGCCCGAAATTGCCGGGCGTGCCCGACGTGGCCCCCCGACGCGAGTGCATGGCGTGCGAGCCTCATCCGTCACTGCACCACGGCATCAGGGGACCACGCTACCAGCAGGCGGGATCGACCCGCCAAAAACAGACGGGACGGCCGGCGATGCACAAGGACCCAGAATCCCTACCAGGCGCGTCTGACGGATCGGTGATGTTCGCGGACATCTGCGACAGCACGAGACTCTATGAGACAGCCGGGGATACGATCGCGCTTGTCGCAATCCGCCAGTGCCTCGCGCTGATGAAGGCGCGCTCCGCGGACGCGCAAGGCCGGGTCGTCAAGACCATCGGTGACGAGATCATGGTGCTGTTTCCTGCCGCGGAGAACGCAATGCAGGCCGCACTCGGCATGCAGGAGGACGTCGCCGGGCTTCCTCCGGTGGCCGGTTCACCCCTGGCGATCCATATCGGCTTTCACCATGGGCCGATCCTGTCGGACGAATCCGGCGACGTGTTCGGCGACACGGTCAATCTTGCCGCCCGCCTGGTCAAGCTCGCGTCGCGCGGCCAGATCATCACCAGCAAGAACGCCGTGGAGCAGTTGTCCGCAAGCCTGCGCCAGATGACACGCCACCTGTACCCGATCCAGGTGCGGGGCAAGAACCAGATGATCGAGCTTTACGAAGCGATCTGGCAGCAGAACAGCGATATGACCGTGGTGGCCCCGCTGGATCTGGCATTGCGCCGTTCGGTGCTGCTCTCGTTGCGGTATCGGGGCGCCCACTTCGAAATGGACTCCGCCTCGGCGCCGCTGACCATCGGCCGCGACACCACCATGAGCATCGTGGTCACGGATCGGCAGGTATCGAGATTCCAGGCCACGGTCGAGCCTCGCGGCGGCCGCTTCGTGCTGATCGACAGGAGTTCGAACGGCACCCATGTCAGGATCGATGGCGAAGACGCACTGATCCTGAGGCGTGACGAACTCACGCTCAGGGGCCATGGCTGGATTACGTTTGGCCAGCCGAACGAATACGCCCAGGAGGGTATCGAGTTCTTTGTAGGCTGATCCCGCAATGCCACTACGGAGACAACGCGTTGATTCAAAAGAAGAATCGACGCATTCACCGGCATTGCGGGCGATCGAAACCAGTTGGCCATTCCAGGCAGGGTGGGCGGCATGCGCGCATTGATCTTCTGCTCCGTACAGTTCCTGCTGGCGGTGACCTGGACCCTCTACGTGGCCTTCCTGCCGCAGCTGGCCGCCCAGGCAGGCATCGCGCGCGCGCACGTCGCCTGGATCCTGCTGATGGACCAGATGATCTTTGTCGCCATGGACTGCGCGCTGGGCATCGCGGCCGACCGTGTCGCCAACGCCCTGCGCAGGCTGGGAGGCTGGATCCTGGCGCTGTCCGTGGTCTCCGCACTGGCCTTCGTGCTGCTGCCCCGGGTCACTTCGCCCTGGCTGCTGCTGAGCCTGACCGCAGTCTGGGCGGCCACCTCGTCGGCGTTGCGCGCGCCGCCCATGGTGATCATTGCCCGGCGCATGCAAGCGACCGCGTCGTCGCTCCTGGTGGGATCTTCGCTGCTCGGCATCGGCCTGGCCGGGGCCGTGGCGCCGCTGCTGACAGCGCGGCTGCGGGATGTCTCGCCCCTGCTGCCGTTTATCGCAGCCAGCGCGGCGCTGGTGCTGGCCGTGGTCGCGCTGCAATGGAGCGAGCCCGCGGCGGCGCGCCATGACGCCGAGGCGGCGCCCGCGCCGGCGCCCGGCGTTGCGCTCAGGCACGTCTGGTTGCTCTTTGCCGCGGTCTGGCTGCTCGCCCTCGGTTTCCAGGTCCACACCACCGTCAACTCAGCGCCGGCTTACCTGCGCTTTGTCTCCGCTGCCGAGCTGGTGCGCGTGATGCCGGCGTTCTGGATCGGCTTTGCGCTGTGCGTGCTGCTGCCGGAAGTGCCGGGGCTGCGGCGCTACCCGGCCTATGTGATGCTGCTGGCGGGCGCGGGCCTCGGCGCGCTGTCGTTGTTCGGCTTCACTGCGGCCGGCTCGCTCGGGGCCGTCCTCGCCATGCAATGTCTGGCCGGCGGCCTGTGGGGCATCATGTTCACCTCGGCGGCCAATGCGGCGCTCGACGCCGGGCATGTCGGCCGTGAAGGGATGTTCACCGGGCTCGTATTTGCCGTGCTGGCTGCCGCAGCATTCATGCGCATTGCCATGGTGTCGTCGGGCGCCGTCAAGACCGGCATGCTGGCAACCGTTCTGCCGTGGCTGCCGGCCGCGGCATGGAGTACCGGGGCCTTGCTGCTGGCGGTCTTCGTGTCGGCGAACCTGCCCTACCTGGCCGGGCGGACGCACGCGCTGCGCCAGCAGGCCGGTTCCGGCTAGCGGCCGCGCCACGCCGCAGATGCAAGATTCCTTGGCTGGCCGCATTGGCTTAATTACTCTCGTAGGTGGTCCCATGGCGCCGGGGCGTTTCCCTGCGTACCGTGACTGCCGGCTGGAGCTGTTCAGCAGCCGCTCCATTCCGGCACTGGCGACATCAAACCTGGCGGTAGCGGCGCCGATTTCATCGATTAGCGCCGAGGAGAATCGGCGATGAGCAACGAGTCAAGAACGGGCGGCGGCAAGCTCACTCCTGAACCGGCAGGGGATGCGAGCAGTTACGATGACAGCGCGCTGGTCGAAGACGCGAGCGTGCGCGAACACCCGCGCTACTTCCAGATGTTCCCGGTCCTCACGGAGGCCGAAATCGACCGCGTGCGCCGCTTCGGCAGCCAGTGCCACTACACCAAGGGCGAATTCCTCTATCAAGCCGGCAGCCTCTGCCCCGGCATGTTCCTGCTGCTGTCGGGCAAAGTGCGGATCGTCATTCGCGAGGGCATGGGCCACCACATTGTCCATACCTATACCCAGCGCGGCGAGTTCACCTCGGATATCACCCAGCTGTCGAACAAGCCGGCGATCGTCGACGCGCAGGTCGTCGAAGACGTCGAGGCGGTGCTGCTGCGGCCCGATGCGCTCAGCGGCCTGGTGATCAGCGAAGCCGATCTTGGCGAGAAGATCATGCGCGCCCTGATCCTCAGGCGTGTGCTGGCCATCGAACGCGGCCGGGGTGCCGTGCTGGTCGGCGCCCCCGGCGATGGGCGACTGGTCGCGTTGCAGGACTTCCTGCGCCGCAATGCGTTTCCGAACATGGTGCTCGATGCGGAGCAGGACGCGGAAGCCATCGCTTTCCTGGAACGCGTGACGCCACAGCCCGATGACTTCCCGCTCGTCATCTGCCCGAACGGCACCGTGCTGCGCAACCCCGATGTGGGACAGCTCGCGTCGTGCCTGGGACTGATCCCGGAGTTTGATCCGACGCACGTCTACGATGTGGCGATCGTAGGTGCCGGTCCGGCGGGACTGGCGACGGCCGTCTACGCGGCGTCCGAAGGGTTGTCCGTCGTGGTGTTCGACTGCCGCGCGCCCGGCGGCCAGGCTGGCACCAGCGCGCGCATCGAGAACTACCTGGGCTTTCCCACGGGCATCACGGGGCAGGCGCTGGCTGGCCGCGCGTTCGTGCAGGCGCAGAAGTTCGGTGCGCATATCGGCATCCCGTGCGAAGTCAAGGCCTTGTATTGCGACAGGCAGCCGCTGGTGGTTGAGCTTGCCGATGCCCGCCGCATCCTTGCGCGCACCGTGGTCATCGCCAGCGGCGCCGAGTACCGGCGCCCTGCCGTGGACGGGCTGGCGCGCTTCGAGCGCTGCGGCGTCTATTACTGGGCGACGCCGATCGAGGCCAGGCTATGCCGCAAGGAACCGGTGCTGCTGGTCGGCGGCGGCAACTCCGCAGGGCAGGCGGTGGTCTTCCTAGCCTCGCATGCCGAGCATGTGCATGTGTTTATCCGCGGGGCGAGCCTGGCGCACAGCATGTCGCACTACCTGATCGAACGGATCGGCGCGCTGCCGAACGTGACGCTGCATACGCGGGCGGAACTGATGGCGCTGGAGGGGGATGCGCGGCTCGAACGCGTGCACTTTCGCGGCGCGGGCGGCATCGAGGGCAGCCTGACGGCGCATCACCTGTTCGTCTTCATCGGCGCCGAGCCAAATACGAGCTGGCTCAGGAACTGCGGTGTGTCGCTGGACAGCAAGGGCTTCGTCCTGACCGGCAGCGATGTGGCCGATGCGCCCGCGCAGACGCTCCCGTTGCAGACGAGCGTGAAGGGTGTCTTCGCCATCGGCGACGTTCGCTCCGGATCCACCAAGCGTGTCGCGTCGGCGGTGGGCGAAGGCGCGGCCGTGGTGGCGCAGATTCACCGTCTTATTGCCCGGGGTCTGGTGGACGCACCCGTCGGGCGAGAGATGAGCTAGCAAGAAAAGCTGCGGTGTGAAGAAGCGCGCGCATGTCCCGGGCCCGGACGAGATGCCGGTCGCGCTCCTTGTGATCCGCAGTCCGGTGCATCAGGCGTAGGCGCCGTCGAGATAGGGGTCGACATGGTGCCCCGGCTCCGCCGAGACCCCGGTGCGATCCATGCCGGCCAGGCTGCGGGCGCCGTCGGTGAAAGGATCCACGTTGCGCGCGCCGTCGGTGAACGGATCCACCTTGCGGGCACCGTCGGTGAAGGGATCGACCGCACGTGCGCCATCGGTAAAGGCGCTGCGCTCCGAGTGGATCGAACGAGCACCGTCGGTGTACGGGTCGCGGGCGCCGGAGATTCCGGCGGCCTGCGCGCCGGCAGCGGCGGCAACCAGGGCAACGGCGAACACAAAACGCTTGGCGATGTTGGTGGTGGTCATGATCGGCTTCCTTAAAGTTTGCGGTGGCTGGTGCAGCCCCGGATCGCTGGTTTGCGATGCGCCGGCTGGCTACGGAACGTATTTAAGGAGACCGATGTATCGCGCCAGTAGCGAGTTATGGCCGCTTCTGTGCATGTGCGTATCGTTGTGGCGTCTTGATACAGAAGCGTACAAATCTGTCGGGACGCGCGGCCGGCGAGTGCGCCGGCGACGCGCATGAGGCACTTCCGTCCGCCCCCGGAAGCGCCTGCGGCAGCGCCCGTCAGCCCAGCCTGACTTCCGCCACCAGCCCGCCGCCTTCCCGGTTGCGCAGCCTGAGCGAGCCGCCGATGGCCACTGCAAGCTGCTGGGCGATCGCCAGACCAAGACCGGTGCCACCAGTTTCCCGGTTGCGCGAACCCTCCAGCCGCACAAATGGCTGCAGCACCGCTTCGAGCTGGTCTTCCGGGATGCCGGCGCCGCGGTCGAGCACCTCGATGACCACGGCATCGCCCGCGCGGCGCACGCTCAGCTCCGCCGCCCCGCCGAACTTGATGGCGTTGTCGACCAGGTTGGTCAGGATCCGGCGCAAGGCATTGGGGCGTGTCACGATGGTTCCGCCGACGTTCTGCAGCACCGTCACCGCCTTGCCGGTGTCCTGGTAGTCGGCTGCCAGGCTTTCGACAAACGAGCCGAGGTCGAGCCGCGACGCCTTCTCGCCATCGCCATGGGTGGTGCGCGCATATGCCAGCCCTTCCCGCACCAGCGCTTCGATCTCGGCCAGGTCGTGCACCATCTTGCGCTTGTCTTCGGAGTCTTCCGCCATCTCGGCACGCAGCTTCATGCGCGTGATCGGCGTCTGCAGGTCATGGGAGATTGCCGCCAGCAACCGTACGCGCTCCTCGACAAACCCGGCGATGCGCTCGCGCATGGCATTGAACGCGTGTGCCGCGCGCACCAGTTCGGTGGTACCGGTCTCGGCAAGCGGCGCCGTCTTCGCGTTCGGATTGAGTGCGTCGGCGGCATCGGCCAGCGCCACCAGTGGGCGGATCGACAGCCGCACCGCGAACCAGCAGCACAGCACCAGCAGCAGCAACTGGAGCACCAGCACATAAGGCAGCCACTGCGCGATCGGCGTCGGGCGCGGGTGCACGTCGATGGTCAGCGGACTGCCGTCGCTGAGCGTCAGGTGAGCCTGCATCCGCTTGCCGTGGCCGGGGATCGATTCCACCCGGACCGCAAAGCGGCCGCCGCTTGCCTCCATGATCCGGTCGGCGATTTCCTTGGCCTGCGGCGTCATCTCGGGCACGCCCGGCATACCCGGACCCAGCATGTATTGATAGGCGCCACGGTTCACGCGCGGCAGCCACTGCGGCCGCTCGGCGGCGGGCACGCGGTCCAGGATCGCGATCGAGGTGGACACGTCGGTTTCCAGCGTGCCGAGCATCACTCGGCGCGCGGTGATGTAGCGTTCCGCGAACAGCACCCCGAAGGACAGGCCATGGGCGACGATCAGGCCTGCCAGCAGGATCAGGAACAGGCGCGATCCCAGCGTGCGCGGCCAGGGCCAGTTCCTTGCACTCACTCGCGTGCCTCCCTGATCTCCACGGGCATGGCGAACACATAGCCCTCGCTGCGCACGGTCTTGATATAGCTGGGCTCGCGCGCGTCGTCATTGAGGCGCTGGCGCAGGCGGCTGACCAGCAGGTCGACCGAGCGCTCGAACATTTCCGCCTCGCGGCCCTGCGTCAGGCTGAGCAGCTGGTCGCGGTTGAGCACGCGCTGGGGATGGTCGACAAAGACGCGCAGCAGCCGGTACTCCGCGCCGCTGAGCGCGACGATGGTGCCTTCGCGGTCGACCAGCTGGCGCGCGACGGTATCCAGTTGCCAGTCGCCGAACGCGAGCACCTGCCCGGCCGCGCTGATCTGCAGGTTGGGCGGCAGCATCCGGGTGCGGCGCAGCACGGCCTTGATGCGCGCCAGCAACTCGCGCGCCGCAAACGGCTTGGCCAGGTAATCGTCGGCGCCCATTTCCAGGCCGATGATGCGGTCCGTCTCGTCGTCGCGCGCGGTCAGCATCAGCACCGGCGTGGCCTTGTGCTTGCCGGCGCGCAGTTCCCGGCACAGCACCAGGCCGTCATCGCCGGGCAGCATCAGGTCGAGCACGATCAGGTCGACGGCATTGGTCTCCAGGAATGCGCGCATGTGGCGGCCATCCGGCACCACGGTCGTGCGCAGGCCGTTCCTGGTGAGGTAGGCCGAAACCAGTTCACGGATCTCCCGGTCGTCATCGACGATCAGGATATGGTCGACATGGGAATCCATCGATGTCCTCTTTGCGCTGAATTGGAATGGCCCGTCCGCGTCGCCTGCATGCTGTGGGGCGCATGGGGGGGAGGCGATGAGGCGCAACAGGCGCGATTTTTCTTGTACCGCAATGTATCAGGCGGCGGCGCCTCAACAATCGTACACATTATCCGCCGATGGCGACACATTGCAGCGACGCTGGCGGTGTCTGATCGATGGCAAGCCAAACCATTGCGAAAGGACCTCGATCATGGCCCTGCTGATCCTCGCTTACCTCGGGGGTGTACTGACCATCCTCAGTCCGTGCATCCTGCCCGTCCTGCCTTTTGTCCTGAGCCGCACCGGCCAGCCGTTCCTGCGCGGCAGGCTGCCGATGCTGGCCGGCATGGCCCTGACCTTTGCCGGGGTGGCCACGCTGGCATCGGCTGGCGGCGCGTGGGCCGTGCGCGCCAACGAAGCCGGGCGCCTCGCCGCCCTGGTGCTGCTGGCCGTGTTCGGGCTGTCGCTGATCTGGCCGAGGCTGGCGGATATCCTCGCACGGCCTGTGGTGGCGCTGGGGAACCGGCTGGCCAACAACAGTTCGTCTAACGCCGCTGCGTCCGGGCAGGCTTCGCCGTGGGGTGCGCTGGTGCTTGGCATCGCCATCGGCATGCTGTGGGCGCCGTGCGCCGGCCCGATCCTCGGCCTGGTCCTGACGGGCACCGCCCTTGAAGGCGCCAGCGTGTCGACATCGGTGGCACTGGCGGCCTATGCGGCCGGCGCGGCCACCTCGCTGGCGGCGGCGCTGGGCCTGGGCAACCGCGTCTTTGCGGCGATGAAGCGGTCGATGGGCGCAAGTGAATGGCTGCGCCGCGGACTGGGAGCAGGCGTGCTGGGCGGCGTGCTCGTCATCGGCAGCGGTGCCGACACCAGCCTGCTGGTGCACTTTCCGTTCAGCGGGCCGACCGGCATCGAGCAGGCGCTGATCGACGGGCTGCGCAAGGAACAACCGGCCGCGCCGCAAGCCAGCAACGCCGCCAGCGGTGGCGCTGGCGGCATGCTGCTGGCCGCCAATGACACCCAGGCGGGTTTCCCGGGCCCGTTGCCCGTGGAGGGCCGCCTGCCTGCGCTCGACGGTGCCGTGCAGTGGATCAACTCCCCGCCGCTGTCGCGCGAGCAGCTGCACGGCAAGGTCACGGTGGTCTACTTCTGGACCTACTCCTGCATCAACTGCATCCGCACCCTGCCCTACCTGCGTGCCTGGGCGGAGAAGTACAAGGATCAGGGCCTGACGGTGGTTGGCGTGCACACGCCCGAGTTCGCCTTCGAAAAGAGCCCGGAAAACGTGAGCCGCGCGATCGCCAACTTCCGCATCGGCTTCCCGGTGGCCGTGGACAGCGATTACCGCATCTGGCGTGCGTTCCATAACAGCTACTGGCCGGCCGCCTACTTTGTCGACGCCAGCGGCAATATCCGCCACCACCAGTTCGGCGAGGGCGACTACGCCAAGTCCGAGCGCGTGATCCAGTCGCTGCTGGCGGAAGCGGGCAACCGGTCGGTGGCGCGCGATGTGGTCGTTCCCGAGGCGGGTGGCGCGCAAGCGGCGCCGGACCTGTCCAACCTGCGCTCGGATGAGACCTACCTGGGCTATATGCAGGCGTCCAACTTCGCCTCGCCGGGCGGCATCCGACAGGACGCGCCGCGCCAGTACAGCGTTGCGAAGCTTCGCCTCAACCAGTGGGGCCTTTCCGGGCAGTGGACGGTCGGCGCCGAGCAGGCCACGCTCAACCGCGCCGATGGCAGCATCGTCTATCGCTTCCACGCGCGCGACCTGCACCTTGTGCTGGGACCGGCGGCCGATGGCCGGGCGGTGCGCTTCGTGGTCACCATCGACGGCAAGCCCCCGGGCGCCAGCCACGGCGCCGACATCGATGCGGCCGGCAATGGCGCGATCACGCAGACGCGGCTCTACCAGCTGGTACGCCAGGCTGGCGAGGTCGGCGAGCACACCTTCGAGATCCGCTTCCTCGATCCCGGTGCCCAGGCTTATGCCTTCACCTTCGGCTAGGAAAAAAATGAGGCGGGCACTGCCTTCGCGGCGCCCGCTTTGTATCGCAATGTGTCAGCCGTTACCGCGAACACATGCGCTTACGAAAACCCCGCCCGGCCGATACATCGCCAACACGTCACGCTGCTCAAATGGCGTCACTGGTTACTTGATGGCGGTAATCGCCCTATTACGCATCAGCTCACTTACGCATGCCCCGGGGCATGAAAGGACTTCCAATGAAAACGACTCGATTCATGGCGACTGCGTTGCTGGTCGTCGGTAGCAGCATCGCGATGCAAGCGGCCCAGGCGCAGGCCGTGGGTATCCATCGCACGGACCTGCTGAAGCAGGACATCAGCGTGCCCGGACGCGAGGCCGTCCAGGTGCGAGTCGACTTCGATCCGGGCGCCTTTGCCCCGAAACACTCTCATCCGGGCGAAGAAGTCGCCTTTGTCCTCGAAGGCACGCTGGAGTACCAGCTCGGGGACCAGCCGCCGGTCACGCTCAAGGCCGGCGACAGCTTGTTCATCCCCTCGGGAACAGCCCACTCGGCAAGGAATGTCGGCACCGGCAAGGCGGCGGAACTCGCTACCTACATTGTCAAGAAAGGGGCTCCGCTGGCCGTACCGGGCAAGTGAGCGCGACCTGAATGCACCGCGATACTGAAAACCAGAGCCCAAGAAGTGCGACCATGAATGCACCGGAATCTCCCAACGCTACCGTCCTGTCCCGCCGGACCCTGTTGCTGAGCGGCGCGGCGGCGGCCGCCCTTGCGGCATTTCGTCCGGTAACGGCTGCCACCCGGTCCGATGCGGCGCAGGCCGCCGGGGCACAGGCCGCTGCCGCAGACGCGATCCGCCCTTTCCGTGTCAACGTTCCGCAAGCGGCGCTCACCGACCTGCGCCGCCGCCTGGCCGCGACGCGGTGGCCCGACGCCGAACCGGTCAGTGACCGCGCCCAGGGCGTGCAGCTCACGAAGCTCCAGCCGCTGGTGCGCTACTGGCAGACCGGCTACGACTGGCGCAAGGCCGAGGCGAAGCTCAATGCCTTGCCGCAGTTCCTGACCAATATCGACGGCCTGGATATTCATTTCATCCACGTGCGCTCACGCCATCCGAACGCATTGCCGCTGATCATGACCCACGGCTGGCCGGGGTCGGTGTTCGAGTTGCTGAAGGTGATCGGTCCGCTGACCGATCCGACGGCGCACGGTGGCTCTGCCGACGATGCCTTCCACCTCGTGCTGCCTTCCCTGCCTGGCTTCGGCTTTTCGGAGAAGCCCAAGGGCACCGGCTGGAATCCGGACCGGATCGGCCGCGCCTGGGACGTCCTGATGAAGCGCCTGGGATATTCGCGCTACGTCTCGCAAGGCGGCGACTGGGGCGCCATCATTTCCGATGCGATGGGCCGCCAGGCGCCTGCGGGCCTGCTCGGCATCCACGTCAACCGCATCGAGCGCGCGACCACGCTCCCGCCGGAAATTGCCCGGGCGCTGAAAAGCGGCGACCCTGCCCCGGAGGGCCTGACTGCCGAGGAACAGGCGGTATTCGACCAGGCCAGGGAGTTCCTCAACAAGGGCTTCGGCTACGCCGCCATCATGGGGACGCGTCCCCAAACGCTGGGTTACAGCCTCGCTGACTCGCCCGTGGGACTGGCGGCGTGGATCTATGACAAGATCGCCGACTGGGTCTACACCCGCGGCGACCCGGAGCGCGCGCTGACCCGCGACGAGCTGCTCGACAACATCACGCTCTACTGGCTGACCAACACCGGGCCGTCGAGCGGGCGCATCTACGCGGAGAGCAATCCTGGCGCGGCCAGCGGGACCGGCATCTCGGTCCCCGCTGCCGTGACGATCTTCCCCGGCGAGGTCTACAGGCCGCCGAAGCACTGGGCGGCACGGACCTATCGCAACCTGGTCTACTACAACCGCGTAGACAAGGGCGGCCACTTCGCGGCCTGGGAAGAGCCGGCGCTGTTCAGCGCCGAGATACGTGCCGCGTTCCGGTCCCTGCGCTGAGCGCGGCGCTCAGCCCAGCACGGCGCGCGCGATCACGGTGCGCTGGATCTCGGACGAGCCCTCGTAGATGCGCAGGATGCGGGCATCGCGCACCAGCCGCTCCAGCGGCATTTCACGCGTAAAGCCGTAGCCACCGTGGATCTGCAGCGCGGTATCGGTGACCAAGGCAACGGTCTCGGAGGCATAGAGCTTGGCCATCGACGCATGCTCGGTAAAGGGCTCGCCGTCCCGGCGCCGGACCGCCGCCTGCAGCGTCAGCAGCCATGCTGCCTCCAGCCGCGTGCGCATGTCGGCGAACATCCATTGCAGGCCTTGCTTGCGTGCCAGCGGTTCGCCGCCGACCTGGCGTTGCCGGGCCCAGTCCACCGCGCAGGCCAGCGCCGCTTCGGCGATGCCCAGGCTGGTCGCGGCCACGTCCAGGCGGCTGTTGTCGAGCACCTTCATTGCCGTGCGGAAGCCGCTGCCTTCCGGCCCCAGCCGGTTGGCAGCCGGCACGAAGCAGTCCAGCGCCACCTCGTGGGCCGGCGCGCCGCGGATGCCCATGAGCTTCTCCGCCGGAGCGACCTCCACCCCGGCGCTGCGGCGATCCACCACGAAGGCGCTGATGCCGCGCGTGCCGGCGGCCGGATCGGTCTTGGCGTAGACCACGATGAAGTTCGCCGCGTCCGCGTTGGAGATGAAGTGCTTGACGCCGCGCAGGCGATAGCCGTCGCCCTCAGGCGTGGCGCGCGTGGCCATGTCGGCAGGGTTGGAGCCGGCGCGCGGCTCGGTCAGCGCGAAGGCGCCCAGCTTCGTGCCCGCCGCCGCATCCGGCAGGTAGCGCTCACGCAGGCTGTCGTCGCCGCCGATCAGGATGGAATCGGTGGCCAGGTAGTGCGCGCCGATCATCGACGAGGTCGAGGCGCAGGCCCTGGCGACCTCGGCCAGCGACAGGATCAGGGCGACCGGCGAGGTTTCGCTCCCGCCCCAACGCTCAGGCAGGTTCATGCCCATCAGGCCGAGTTCGGCGAGCTGGGGAACGTAGCGGGTGGTAGAGGTTTCCTCGCGATCCACTTCGGCCGCCTTCGGCGCCAGTTCGCTCTGTGCGAAACGGCTGATCGCGTCCGCTATTTCCAGATCGCCCGGCTCGACTCCCAAGCGCTTATGCATGTTGCTTCTCCGTGTTGAAAATCTGCGTTTCCCCGCAATCGGCTGGCATCGCGGCACCCAGCGCGCCGCTGGACCACAACTCGGCAGAGGCGATGCCCAGCTCGCCCAGGATGGCCTCGGTGTGCTGCCCCAGCGCCGGCGCAGGCGTCACGCGGTTGGCGCCATAGCCTGAGAACTTCACTGGCTGCGATGGCAGCCGCACGGTGCCGCCGTCCGGCTCGCGCACTTCGGTCAGAAGACCGCGATGGACGGCATGCTCGCTTTCCAGTGCCTCCTTTACATTGCGGATGGGCGCTACCGGAATGCCCGCCGCGCCCAGGAGCCGGTTCACCTCGGCCACCGAACGGGTGGCCGACCAGGCTTCCAGACCGGCGCGCAACTCGGCCTCGAAGCGGCAGCGCGTCTGATCGTCGGCAAAGCGCGGGTCCTGCGCCATATCGGGCCGGCCGATCGCCGCGGCGAGCGCCTCGAACAGCTTGTTGTTCAGCACCGCCACAACGTAGAAGCCATCCGCCGCGCGGTACGCGCCGAACGGCGCGGACGACGGATGGCGGTTGCCGACCCGCTGCGGCGCCAGGCCGGTCGCGGCATAGCGCGCGACCAGGGTGGCGCTGAGGCTCAGCGTGGCGTCGAACATCGAGACGTCGACATGGGTGCCCCGGCCGCTCTTCTCCCGTGCCAGCAGCGCGGCCAGCACGCCCCAGGAGGCAAACAGGCCGCTGACGGCGTCGGAGACCGCTTCACCGAGCAAGGTAGGCGTGCCGTCCGGCGCGCCGGTGGCGTCCATCAGCCCGCACATCGCCTGCAGGATGATGTCGTAGGCCGGCCGGTGCGATTCCGGGCCGGTCTGGCCGAAGCCCGACACGCTGGCGTAGACCAGCGACGGATTCAGTGCGCACAGCGCCTGGTAGCCGATGCCGAGCTTGTCCGCCACGCCCGGGCGGAAGTTCTCCACCACCACGTCGGCCCGGCCGCAGAGCGAGCGCGCCAGGTCCAGCCCTGCTTCCGTCTTCAGGTCGATCACGATGCTTTGCTTGTTGCGGTTCATGGCCGCGAACAGGCCGCTCTTGCCGTCGACAAAGGGACCGACCGCACGGTAGTCATCGCCGCCCGGCGGCTCGATCTTGATCACCTCTGCGCCGAGATCGCCCAGCAGCGCCGTGCAGTAAGGGCCAGCCAGTACGCGCGAGAAATCGATCACGCGGATGCCGGCCAGCGGCAGATCGGATTGGGTCACGTCTTGCTCCTCCAAAGCTTGCAGGCCTGGCGGCGCCCTGCCCTGCAGGGGGCGCCCGGCTTGCGTTGCGGTGACACGATTCTGTGCGGCGGAAGCTATCAAGTAAAATATGGAAATCAACTAGCACCTATAGGATTTCTTAATGCGCACCTCGCTGCGGCTGTTGCGCTACTTCGTTGCGACCGCGGAATGGGGCAGCACCACGGCGGCGGCGCGGCAGTTGAACGTCTCCCAGCCCTCCATCTCCGTCGCCATCCGCGAACTGGAGACGCTGTTCGAGGAAGCGCTGTTTGCGCGCGAAGCCGGCGCGAAGATGACCCTGACCCGCTTCGGCGTGCGCAAGCTCGCCGAAGCGCGCCACATCCTTGGCGCGGCCATGGCGTTCGAAGTCGACAAGAGCGGCGATGGCAGCGCCGGCGAGGTCCGGATCGGCGTCTTCCGCACGCTGGCGCCGGCCTACCTGCCGCTGGTGCTGCGCATCGCGCGCGAGCGCTATCCCAGGCTGGCGGTGCGCTTCGTCGAGGGCGACCTGGCCCAGCTTGAAGACTGGCTGCATGGTGGACAGATCGAGCTGGCGCTGACCTACGATGTCGGCCTGCCCAATGAAATCAACCGCGAAGTGCTGGCGGAACTCAGACCCTACGGGCTGGTGCCTGCCGGTTCCCGGCTGGCGCGGCGCAAGGGTGGGATATCGCTGCACGAACTGGCGCGGGAGCCGCTTATCCTGATCGATCTGCCGCACAGCCGTGAATTCCTGATGGCGCCGTTCTGGCAATACGGACTGCAGCCAGAGGTGCGCTACCGCGCGACGTCGCTGGAGCTGGCGCGGAGCATGGTGGCGAATGGGTTGGGCGTGGCGCTGCTGATTACGCAGGCACCTGCGTCAAGCCAGGGCGCAAGCGTGGCGGAGCGGCCGATTCTGGAGGAGACGGTGCGGCAGCCGCTGGTGATTGCGCGGCCGAGTGCCACAACCCGGACGCGGGCTTCGGAGCTTCTGGCGGAATGCGTGCGGGACGCGATCGGTGAGGCAATGGCGGCGCGGGCAAGGCCCATTCAACGCAAGCGTGCGGATGGCGGGGAACGGTGATGGCTGGGCGGATGAAGCCGGGGTCGATTTGGGGGGTTCGGGGGCAGGAGCGGGCCATTCACCCCTCGATAAAACTCGCATCTACCCAAACCCAACATTCCCGCCGCAAGCCATGTCATCCTGATTCGACGGCACTGCGCTGTTTCTGGCGATTCTGGTCGACCGCCAGCGCGTCCAGACGCGTGTCAGCGAGGGCGTGGTGCGAGGGTACGGAGGGCAGGCGGAATCACCTCATGTCGCGCGCGCCTCTCAGGAACGCGGTTTGCTGCGGCGCCGGGTGACTCTCACGCTCTGGCGGTTGAGCATGGCCAACGTCAATCGACACGTCATTACGACCGCATCCGCTTTAGTTCATCGATGCGGAGATGATAGCTTCGTAGTAGACAAGCTTTATCGCTACACACGTTGCGCGAATTGCGAAGCCATGCTCGTTGATCCGCTCGTAACCGCGTCCCGTTAGCCGATGCTTTTATCTTTTGATTATATATTTCTGCCAATTTTTTATCGACACGAGCGAGTTCCGCATCCCCACAAATAAGCTGCGCTTGAACAGATATGAGCTTGCTGCAATCAAAACTTTGCATCAACGCAGTCTTCGTCTCGTATTGAGTTTCCAGTAGCCCTGGCTTACAGAGACCTTGCAGCGACTTGCAAGCGACCTCGCGCCCGACCCATGCCATGTCTCGCGCACCATATTGCTTAACGAAACGATTGATGCCTGCGTGGCTGACCCCCCTTTGCATTGCGTTTGCCGCGATTATTTCGTTGCAAAGCGAGTCCTCGGCGTAGGTTCGCCCATCGCGCCGGTAGCAACTATGAAAACCGAGCATCCCAGTACCAACAACACTTCGGCGTTCCCCTGAAGCGAACAAGATGGAAGCGCAAGCGGACGCGCACCTGGCATTATCTGGAACTGTTGTATAGACGCGTACTTTATCCATTGCATCGACGACTCGGAAAGCAGCCTCAACATTTCCTCCCGGACTATTTAAAACAAGGGTAACGAGTCCTTCGTCATCACGATCAGCCATTTTGGCGAACTCCAGAAACTTCTTTGCATCACCTTCCTGAATCCTCCCCTCCGCGATAAGCATTTTCAGCTTAAGTTGGGGTTGGTAGTAGATCTTGAAGTCCATCCCTAGCGCCACACCGGGAAACATAAGCACAGTGAAACAAAGCCAAGAAAGCAATCGTTGGGTCAAGCTTTGCGCCGCCGCGTCCTTGGCTGTTGGGTGCTGAGTGCTGCGCATACACTTTTCCTCGGAATGTCAGAAGCCGAATGCCTTGTCCATTTCAATGGGAAGGACAGGCGATATCCATGTGCCCGCGACGAGTTTGTTCGGCAATGAGACCCTTGCCGAGTGCACGTTGCCCTACATGGCTGCCAGCAATACCGGACAGGAATAGGAGATCGATGTTTCATCATGGCCGGGCATGTCGAACATGCAACCCCTTGATGTTCAAAAATATCGAACATCTCCTTGATTAATGGCTCCCACTTTGCCGACGGCATTCGACCTATCATCCTTCCCACCAACAGGAATTGCAGATTCACACGGTTTGATGATCTTCCTCTAGCCAACCATGGAGCCCCTACAAATGAACTCGACCATCACCCGTCTTTACCCCGCCGGCCGTGCCCTGCTTGGCGTGCTGTTCCTGCTCTCCGGCATCTTCAAGATTGGCGGCTTCGCCGGGGTTGCCGCCTGGATGGCCAGCGCCGGTCTGCCTCTCGCAAGCGTCCTGCTCGTCCTGACCATCGCGGTCGAGGTCGGCGGCGGTCTGACCCTGATCACCGGCTGGAACGCACGCTGGGGCGCCCTGGTGCTGGCGCTCTTCCTGGTGCCCGTCAGCCTGGTCTTCCATGGCTTCTGGAGTGCCGACGTCGCGAACTACCAGAACCAGTTCAATCACTTCTTCAAGAACATTGCCATCCTCGGCGGCATGCTGGTTGTATTTTCGATGGAATCTGCGCGCGCGCAGGTCAAGGCGCAATAAGCGGCCGAAGGGAGTTGGCGCATCGGAGCCAACTCCCTATCTTCGCGACGACGGACCGTCTGCACTTCTGCATCACCGCCGTTTCGGCCTTCCCATCCCTTACGGCGCCCGGCAGGAGGCGTCGCCCAAACGCCGGACGCCAATTGTTTGGCCGAAACGACGTGGGCGGAAAACGATCGCCCTCTGAAACAGCTCGCAGCTTTTGGATCCACACGGCTTTCAATGCGGACTATGCGTATTCGCCCCCCAATCGAGACGCCCGGGCCTTCGTAGATCCCGCGGCCGCGCGAGACCTGGCCGATCGCGTGGATGGCCTGCTCGTGCGAGCCCAGGTAGCGCTCGGCATCAGCCTCGGTCATCGCGGCCTCGCCGATCGTGTATGCCGCTAGCGGTACCGCGTCTTGCAGCCCCCGGGCAGCCAAGCCGGCGAAAAGTTGCCTACGCTTGATGGATGCCGATAAAGCTGTGGGAGGACCGGAAATGGCCGCCAAGAAATCCACTCGCCGACCGGCAAAGGCCCGCGCCAATACTGGCGCCAGGAACGTGCAGCGCTGGTCGCAGGATGTGACCGAGCACAGCAACGCGTTGGACCTCGAACCGCATCTTTTCGCCTCGGACAATCCCGAGGAGATCGCCGCCTCGCTCAAGCGTTCCGCGACGAGCAGCCGGCGCCGCAAGGGCACGGCTTTCCAGTCGGCGATGTCGATGCTCAACTTCTACATCAATCGCGCCGGCCGTAACCTGCCCAAGGAGCGTCGCGCCACGCTCGAGCAGGCCAAGGGCAAGCTGCGCGAAGCGTTCGGAAGGCCACCATAAGCACGGCCCACGCGCCCCCGGCTCGCTTGCGCGATTGCATTGACGCGCTAATGCTTGTTCCTATGTCACCTTCGCGGAGCAACATCATGGACACAAGAAGCGAACTGCAAGCCACCGTGGACGCCCTGGCACAAACGGGCAAAGGCCTGCTGGCCGCCGACGAGAGCGGGCCGACGATCGCCAAGCGGTTCGAGCGTATCGGTGCGGAATCGAGCGAGGAAAGCCGCCGGACGTGGCGCAACCTGCTCCTGTCGACACCTGGTCTTGGTGAATTCATCAGCGGCGTGATCCTGTACGAAGAAACGCTGGGCCAGCGCGCCGACGATGGCACGCCGCTGCCAGAACTGGCTGCCCGCCAGGGCATCGTGCCCGGCATCAAGGTGGACAAGGGCAAGCTCGCGCTCGCCCACGCCCCCGGAGACGAGGTCACCGAGGGTCTCGACGGGCTGGCCAGGCGGCTTGCCGGCTATCGCCAGCAGGGCGCGCGCTTTGCCAAGTGGCGCGCGGTGTACAACGTGTCGGACAAACTGCCTGGCCGGGCCGCCATCCAGGCCAATGCGGAGGCGCTGGCACGCTATGCCGCCATCTGCCAGGAGACGGGCGTGGTGCCCATCGTCGAGCCCGAGGTGCTGATGGATGGCGCGCACTCCATGGCGCGTTGCGCCGAGGTCACCGAGGCCGTGCTGCACGAAGTCTTTCACGCTTTGCACCGGCATGCGGTGGTGCTCGAACACATGCTGCTGAAGCCCAGCATGGTGCTCCCCGGCAAGGAGGCCGGGCACGCGGCGCCGGCCGAGGTTGCCAGGGAGACTGTGCAGGTGCTCAAGCGCACGGTGCCGGCGGCGGTGCCGGGCATCTTCTTCCTGTCCGGCGGCCAGACGCCCACTGAGGCCACCGCCAACCTCGATGCCATGAACCGGCTTGCCCCGCTGCCCTGGCGGCTGAGCTTCTCCTACGGGCGCGCCTTGCAGGAGCCGCCCTTGCTGGCCTGGCGCGGCGAGGCCGCTAACGCGGCGCAAGCGCAACGGGCGCTGCTGCAGCGCTCACGGCTGAATGGCATGGCCTGCCTGGGGCAATACGAAGCGGCGCTGGAGAATGCTGCCGGCTGAGCTTTCGGCAGGCGCGGCCAGGATGGAAAAACCCCCGCCGTCACATGGACGACGGAGGCCGATCTGCCACTAGCCAGCGAGCCCGCGCTCGCTGGCTGCATCAGGCTGACCGAGCGCGCAACGTTCATACCTTGCGCCGCGTGTGAGGTAGACCTCTATGTGCTCCCCCGATACGGAGCCGCACAGGGGGCAGAACCATGTTCCGCCCCATCGGTCATTGCATGTGCTGCCCGCCGTTGATCGCAATATTGGATCCGGTCACGTAGCCCGCATCCTCGGAGCACAGATAGGCAACCAGGGCTGCCACTTCCTCCGGCTTGCCAAGGCGCCCCACCGGAATCTGAGGCAGGATCTTTGTATCCATGATCTCCTGCGGCACGGCGGTGACCATCTTGGTCGCCAGGTAACCCGGAGAGATCGTGTTGACCGTCACCCCCTTGCGAGCCACCTCCAGCGCGAGCGACTTCGTGAACCCGTGCATGCCCGCCTTTGCGGCCGCATAGTTGGTTTGCCCGAACGCACCCTTCGAACCATTGATGGACGAGATATTGATGATGCGTCCCCAGCCCCGCTCCACCATGCCGTCGCACAGGGGCTTGGTCACGTTGAACACCGAATCCAGGTTGGTGCGAACCACGGCGTCCCAGTTGACCTTGTCCATCTTCTTGAAGGCCATGTCGCGGGTAATGCCAGCGTTATTCACCAGGATGTCGACGTGGCCGACCTCGGCAAGAATCTTTGCCATCGTTTCCTGGCAGGCATCGTAGTCCGCAACGTCCAGCGCATACGCACGGAAATTGCGGCCGGCAACTTCCATGGCGGCGAGCCAGTTGTTCACATTCGGGTTCCCTGGCGTGTGCGTCACGACCACGTCGTAGCCGCCGTCGTGCAGCTTAACGCTGATGGCCTCGCCCAAACCGCCCATACCACCAGTCACCAATGCAATGCGTTTCGTCATCCTGCTTGTCTCTGTCCAAGTTTGTATGACCCCTACCGTTCTATCGTTCCGATTCTGTGTTCGGCTTTCAACCACTACCGCCACGTATGCACATGGCGCAAGCAATTAACGCTGCCGCGCTAGGTTAGCGCGGTTATTTTTCACTTCTGTGTCATTCGACTGTTTGGGGCACCGAATGGGAAAGTGCTTGCTGCCCCTCGTTCCGGCACGAAATGAGGGGATTCGGTGCGAAGCTTTCGTCAGGTTTCAAGCCCGTGCGCACGCCTGCGCAGTTCGCTGAGGCGGCATGGTGGACCGGCAAGCCCCGGCCGAATTCTGATGGCGACAATGTCGCCCTGCCCGGCTCGGGCTTATGCGGGCGCGCGGCTTAAGTTCGCCGCAGCAATGTTGGCTTGAACCAACTCCGAGGCATGCTTTGCGGCCTCATAAGTGCCGTTGGCAGCAGCAAACGCTGATTGCCACAACGCCGTCGTGGCGTCCACGCAAGCCGGAAGATGCTTGATGACGTGGGCGACGTAGTCTTGTGCGCGACGACTGTTTTGTTCGTGGTCGGCGGTGATGATCTTATGGAATTCAACCTGAGTCGCAGCAACGATCTCCTGGATCTGCCGCGAATAGGCAAGTGCCTTCTCTGTCGCCGGTTGGGTAAGGTTACTCTGCGTAGCCAGGACCTTCCGCGAGTCGTCGGCCGCAAGCACCGCCGCCACATTCTGCTGCTGCGCCGCAATAGCCGCTTTGCCTGCCTGCAGGTTCGCTTCCGTGACTTTATAGATGCATTCGAAAGCCACGCTCGTCAATGCAACCATGGCTGCACCTTGTGCCTTCAGGGCTGCGGCAAGATGATCCGAACCAGAAACATGCATTGTTCGTATTCCTTTAGATCGACCAGACGGGCCTCAGGTGGATGCCAGCGCGCCTCGAGACTCGGAGTGGCACATAAGGAGACCGCTAAGGTGACCGCTACGGCGTGCTCCCGCGTTCCGTGCACCAGCTTTCGGATAAAGAAAAAGTCTCTAATTTTTGAGCAGGAAAGGCCACCCGGAGAAACCCCGATTCCATGAATTTGCCGTGCAAGGGCCTGTCGCAAGACGTAATTGGCAGGCCAAAAGCGTCAAGGCATGAAAATCATTGCTTTCCAGTTGGAGGGGCAGCCTCTCATCTGGCCGGCTCCCTAATAGTTTGCGGAATGCTGCTTGGCCGCGGGCGGGAAAGGGCACCGACACCAGCAATGCCTCGCGCAACTGTACCGGGGTGATATGTCCGGCTCCGCAAAGCCGTGCGAAAGCTCGTACGAAAAAGCCCGCTTGCTCAGGACGCAAGCGCCGCACTTCTAGATCCGCTGCCTGCGGGATAGTGCACTCGCCTGAGCGCTGCTCCGTACCAGCGATTCCTGGGAGGTGTGGGCTGACCGCTTCGCGGTTGTCCTCCTGCGGTGGAGTCAGTTCCTTTCTCCCCGTCCAGCACTGACTCCTTAAAGGAATTCACTCAATGCTCGCCAGCCGCGCGCCCGCCGCGAGGAAGACACCGGATGGCGCCTGCCAGGTCACGCGGCCGTCGCGATGGGCGTGTACTTGCATTTCCATCTTCATCGCCTCCATCACGGCGATCAGTTCGCCTTCCTTGACGTCGTCGCCCTCCGCGACTTTCCAGGCCTGCACGGTGCCGGCGATAGGAGACGGCAGGTCGGCAGCGTCGGTGGCGGTTGCCTGCGCCGGCGCTGCGGCGCTTTCGGATGCCGGCGCGTCGGCCAGGCCCCGCAGCAGTTGCGCCGGCAGGCCGAGCACCACGCGGCGGCCATCAATCTCGATGGCGGTACGCAGCAGGCTGCTGTCATGCTGCGGCTCGGCGCGGGCAGCCGCCGCGAGCGGCTCGGCGAAGTCAGACTCGATCCATCGCGTGTGAACCTTGAAGCCATTCGCGCCAAGGAAATCGGCGTGGTCGATCACCGCGCGGTGGAACGGCAGCACAGAGGCCACGCCTTCGATGCGGAATTCGCGCAGCGCGCGGCGCGCGCGCGCCAACGCCTGTTCACGCGTGGCGCCGGTCACGATGAGCTTGGCCATCAGCGAATCGAACGTGCCTGGCACCACCGAGCCCGACTGCACGCCCGAATCGACGCGCACGCCGGGCCCCGATGGGGCATCAAAGCGCTGCACCGGGCCGGGGGTGGGCAGGAAGCCGCGCCCCACGTCCTCTGCATTGATGCGGAACTCGATCGAATGGCCCAGCGGCGCGGGTGTTTCGGTGATCGACAGCGGCAGGCCGTCGGCCACGCGCAGCTGCTCGACCACCAGGTCGACCCCGGTAGTCTGCTCGGTCACGGGGTGCTCGACCTGCAGGCGGGTATTGACCTCCAGGAACGAGATCGCGCCGCTGGCGCTGAGCAGGAATTCGACGGTCCCGGCGCTGATGTAGCCGGCGGCGGCGCAGATATCGCGGGCGGCGGCGTGGATGCGCGCGCGCTGCGCGTCGGTCAGGAACGGCGCAGGGGCTTCTTCCACCAGCTTCTGGTTGCGGCGCTGCAGCGAGCAATCGCGCGTGCCCAGCACCACCACATTGCCATGCTGGTCGGCCAGTACCTGCGCTTCGATATGGCGCGGCTTGTCGAGGAACTGCTCGGCGAAGCACTCGCCGCGGCCAAAGGCGGTGACCGCCTCGCGCACGGCGGACGCGTACAACTCCTCGACCTCATCCATGCGCCAGGCGATCTTCATGCCGCGGCCGCCACCGCCAAAGGCCGCCTTGATGATAATCGGCAGGCCGTGCTGCTCGGCAAAGGCCAGCACCTCGCTGGCGTCGGCCACCGGGTCGGGCGTGCCGGCCACCAGCGGGGCGCCAACCTGCAAGGCGATCTTGCGCGCTTCCACCTTGTCGCCGAGCCGGGCGATCGTCTCCGGTGACGGCCCGATCCAGGTGAGGCCGGCATCGATCACCGCCCGGGCAAAGGCTTCGCTTTCCGACAGGAATCCATAGCCGGGATGCACGGCGTCGGCCCCGCTGCGGCGAGCGATATCGAGCAGCTTGGGGATGTTCAGGTAGGTGTCCGCCGGACGGTCACCGTCGAGGCCGTAGGCTTCATCGGCCAGGCGCGCGTGCATCGCGTCGATATCGGCATTGGCATACACGGCCACCGACGCCACGCCATAGTCGGCGCAAGCGCGGATGATGCGAACGGCGATCTCGCCACGGTTTGCAATCAGGACTTTTTTCATGGCAAATCTCTGTTGGTGCGTGTGCGCGCTCAGGCGGCAGACGGTTTCAGTTCTTGAAAGGCGCCGATCGGATTGAAACGCAGCCAGGCGCCTACCGGAATCTGGCCGGCACGATCCAGATGATGGGGTGCCACGGCGCCGATCACGGGATAGCCGCCGGTCAGCGGATGGTCGGCCAGGAACAGGACGGGCTGGCCGCTGGGCGGCACCTGCAGCGCGCCGAGGGCTGTGCCCTCGCTTGGCAGCTCGCCGGTGATGGCGCGCTCCAGCGGTACCTCGCCGGCCAGGCGCAGGCCCACGCGGTTGGATTGCGGGGTGACCTGCCAGCGCTGCGCGGCAAGGCGCGCCACGGACTCGGCAGTGAACCAGTCGGTGCGGGGGCCGAGCACCACGTCCAGCACGACCTCCTGCTCCACGGTGGGCAGGTCGGCGGCAGGCTGCTCGGGGGCGCCCACGACGGCGCCGGCCGGCGCGGGTCGCAGGTCGAGCACATCGCCCACGACCAGCGGCGCGGGGCCGATCCTGGCCAGGGTGTCGGTGGCGTAGCTCCCCAGCACCGGCGCGACAGCAAACCCGCCGCGCGCCGCCACATAGCAGCGCGCCCCGGCGCGCGGCTGACCGATGCTCAGCGTGTCGCCATCGGCGAGCGCCACGGCCTGGTGGTTCGGGACGCTCCATTGCCGGCCATCGGCCGTGCGCACCGTCAGCGGTGCATCGGCGCCGGTGACCGCCAGCACGGTTTCGCCCATGCTCCGCAGCTGCAAGCCGCCACCGATGGTCTCGAGCGCTGCGGCATCGCTGCGGTTGCCCACCAGGCGGTTGGCGGTCTTGAGGGACGCCTGGTCCATCGCGCCGGAGGCCGAGACGCCCTGCCCCGCCTGGCCGTGCCGGCCCAAGTCCTGGAATGCAGTCAGCAAGCCGGTTCCGCTCACTTTCAGCGCCGCGGCAGCGGGCGCCTTAGCTGCCGGCAACGGCTGGCGCGCCGGCGCGTCAGCGGCGATGGCGCGGTCCGCATCCACCACGCCATCGCGCGTGGCGATATCGACAAAACGCACGCGATAGCCGGGCTGCAGCAGCGCAGGCTGTTCGCGATCCAAATCCCACATGGCCATGGGCGTCACGCCGATGATCTGCCAGCCGCCGGGGCTGGCCTGCGGATACACGCCGCTGAAGGTGCCCGCCAGCCCTACGGCGCCGGCGGGAATGCGCGTACGCGGCGTACTGCGGCGCGGAACGTCGAAGCTGGGATGGCCGCCGCTCAGGTAGGCAAAACCGGGAGCGAAGCCGGTGAAAGCAACGGTGTATTCGCTGCCGGTGTGGCGGCGCACGACTTCCTCGGGCGTGATGCCAAGCAGCTGCGCCACCTCGGCCAGATCCTCGCCGTCATAGCGCACCGGGATCTCGACCAGGATGCTGCTGCGCTCGACGCGCTGCGACAGGTCGCGCGCGGCGATGGCCCGCACCAGCGCGGCGGCGCTGGTGGCAGACACGCGGAAGTGCACGAGAATCGTGCGCGCGGCGGGCACCAGTTCCGCCACGCCATGAAGAGGATCGCGTTGCAGCGAGGTCAGCAAGGCCAGCGTCTGGTCCAGGTCGGCCAGCTCCACCAGCAGTGCATTCGAGGTAACGGGCAGGAAACGCAAAACGAGCTCCGCAAACGACCGGCGGTCTTAGACGTGGTACGTGCTGTCAGGCACGTCGGTAATGAACATGTGGCCCGGCGCATGGGTCACGGCAAACGGCACGCGGGACGCCATCACGGCCGCTTGAGGCGTGACGCCGCAGGCCCAGAACAAGGGGATTTCGCCCGGCTCGATGCGCACGGCGTCGCCGAAGTCGGGCTTTGCTATGTCGGCAATGCCCAGCGCGGCCGGGTTGCCGACATGGACCGGCGAGCCGTGCACCGACGGGAAGCGGCCGGTAATGGAAACCGCATCGGCAACCCGATGCGCAGGGATGGGCCGCATGGACACGACCAGTTCGCCGTGCAGCCGGCCGGCGGGGCGGCACTGGCGATTGGTGCGGTACATCGGTACGTTGGAGCCGTCGGCGATATGCCGCACCTCGATGCCGGCCTCTTGCAGCGGCGTCTCGAAGGTGAAGCTGCAGCCGATCAGGAAGGTCACGAGGTCGGGGTGCTCGGCCCACAGCGGCGTGGCGTCCGCCACCTCCTCCACCAGCTTGCCGTCGCGCCATACGCGATACAGCGGGATGTCGGTGCGGACGTCCGCGTCTTCGGCCAGCACGGTATGGTGTGCGCCCGCCTCGATCACGTCGAGCACGGGGCAAGCCTTGGGGTTGCGCTGCGCGTACAACAGGAAGTCCCAGGCCCAGTCGCGCGGCAACGCAATCATGTTGGCTTGCGTCATCCCCGGTGCAATGCCGGCAGTCGGCTGCACGGTGCCGGCTCGATAGCTTTCACGCGCCTCACGTGCGGCGTTCAGGGCGACGATGCGGGCGCGTTGCAGTGCGGAATCTTGCATGAGTGGTTCTCCAATGCCTTGAATCAGGCGAAAGCGCAAATTTTCACGCCATCGAGCTCTAATGCCTCGCGCACGGCGCGCGCCATTTCCAGCGCGCCTTCGCTGTCGCCATGTACGCAGATCGATTGCGCATCCACGCGGGCCACGCTGCCGTCGATGGCCCGTACCGTGCCTTCACGCACCAAGCGCAGCATGCGTTGCGCCACTTCCAAGGCATCGTGCAGGACCGCGCCTTTTTCCCGCCGAGGCACCAGCTTGCCCTGCGGCGTGTAGGCGCGATCGGCAAACGCCTCGGCAACGACGCGCAAGCCGGCCTCCCGCGCCCAACCCACCAGCGGCGAGCCCGCCAGCGCGACCAGCGTGAGCTCGGGATCGACCTTGAGGATGGCGGTGATCACGTCGCGCGCCTGGCGTTCATCGCTGGCGATGGTGTTGTATAGAGCGCCGTGCGGCTTTACATAGCGCACGGTGGCGCCGACCGTCGCGGCCATTCCAGTCAGTGCGCTGATCTGGTAGATCACATCGGCAACCAGGTCCGCGCTGGCCACGTCCATGTTGCGGCGGCCGAAGCCTTGCAGGTCGGGGTAGGAAACGTGGGCGCCCACCGCAACGCCACGGATCCTGGCAGCCTTGAGCGTCTGCAGGATGCCGGCTGGATCCCCGGCGTGGAAGCCACAGGCCACGTTGGCGCTACTGACGATCTCCAGCATGGCTGCATCGTTGCCCATGCTCCATGCGCCGAAGCTCTCGCCGAGATCGCTGTTGAGGTCGATTTGCATGGTGTCAGGCTACCGTCCGCGAAGTTGCTGCGTCAGCCGGTCCTTCCGTGCCAGTCTCGGTTTCGCCGAGTAGTTCGCGTCCCTGTGTTTCCGGCAACAGCAGGCACGCGATAATGACCAACCCATAGGCGCCCGCAGCGAGATAGCCGATGGCCACGCCCAGCGACATCGATGCGCTCATATGCCCGATCATGGCCGGGAACACCGAGCCGACCGCGCGCCCGAAGTTGTAGGAAAAGCCTTGTCCGGAGCCACGGATATGGCTCGGATACAGCTCCGTCAGGTAAGCTCCCATGCCCGAAAAGATGCCAGACAGGAAGAAGCCCAAGGGGAAGCCAAGCAGCAGCATCGCCGCGTCGGTGATCGGCAGCTGCGTATAGCAGATCACGAGGATGGCTGCGCTCACTGCGAACAGCATGAAGCAACGCCGGCGCCCCAGGCGGTCGGACAGCCAGGCGCTGGTCAGATAGCCGGCGAATGAGCCTGCGATCAGCACCATCAGATAGCCGCTGGTGTTGAGCACGGACAGGTTGCGCTCCATCTTTAGGTAGGTGGGCAACCAGGTCGTCACCGAGTAGTAGGCACCTTGCATGCCGGTCGCCAGCAGGCTGGCCAGCACCGTGGTGCGCAGCACGCCGGGCTTGAAGATCAGCATGAAGTTATTGCTTTGCCCGGTGCGGGCCAGCTTGGCCTTGGTTTCCTGATACACCTCGGGTTCGGAGATATTGCGGCGGATGTAGAGGATAAAGATCGCCGGCAGCACGCCGATCCAGAACAGGACGCGCCATGCGTATTGCTGCTCGAACGCGGCATAGACCGCCCAGAAGGCAATCGCCGACAGGCCCCAGCCGACTGCCCAGCTGCTTTGCACCAGGCCAACCGCCTTGCCGCGGTGGCGGGCACGGATCATCTCGGCGATCAGCACCGAACCGACCGACCATTCGCCGCCGAAGCCCAGGCCTTGCAGCATGCGGGTCACGAACAGCTGCTCGGGAGACTGGGTGAATCCGCTCAGGAAGGTAAAGAAGCTGAACCAGAGCACGGTGAGCTGCAGGATCCGTACGCGGCCATATTTGTCGGCCAGGATGCCGGCCAGCCAGCCGCCGACCGCCGAGCTGATGAGCGCGCCCGTCGCGATATAGCCGGCCTCGGCCTTGGTCATGCCCCACACCAGGATGAAGGTGGGGATCATGAAGGTGTAGATCATGTAGTCGAATGCATCGACCCCGTAGCCGACGAAGGCGGCAAAGAGCGTCTTGCGCTCTTCCTGCGTTGTTTCTTTAAGCCACATGGTTACGCTCACTTTGGATGGGACAAAGCTTGGAGAAGGCTCGTCGCGCAGTCTTCACGACGATGTTCCGGTAGCGAGCGAAAGCCTATTCCAGCGCCTGCACTCCAGGGCTGTTTAGCAAGACACATACCATGTTGATCTATCGGCACGTATCCCTCAACCACCATGCATTTATTGTTCAACAATCTTCGGATTTGATCGATCATGGTATACACCTAAGGCACATTGCGAGGCAAAGTCGCACCAATTTCGTGCATATTGTTGAACAAAGTGGAGTAACATCCCTGAACGGGGAAATACCGGCACCAAGCCGGCCCCATTCAAGCCAACATGACATCCACTTCTGACGTAAGAAATTTGGCCGAGCGGGTCACCGAGCAGATTCGCCAGCGCATCGTGCATGGCGACTTCGCGCCCGGGCAGCGCTTGTCGGAAGCGGCACTAAGCGAAAGCCTGCAGATCTCGCGCAATACCTTGCGCGAGACCTTTCGCGTGCTGACCAAGGAAGGCCTGCTGAAGCATGAACCGAATCGCGGAGTGTCGGTGGCCATTCCCAGCATCGCGGCCATCATTGACATCTACCGCGTGCGCCGCATGATCGAGTGCCAGGCCATCGCCCAGGCTTACCCCAGCCATCCGGCCAAAAAGCACATGCGCGAAGCTGTGGAAATGGGACTGCGCTGCCGCGACAGTGGCGACTGGCAAGGTGCGGGGACTGCCAATATGGAGTTCCACATAGCCATTGTGGAACTGGCGGACAGCGAGCGGCTGAACGTGTTGTTCTCCCACCTGCTGGCTGAATTGCGCCTGGCTTTCGGCTTGCTGCAGGATCCGGAATTCCTGCATGGTCCATATGTCGAGATGAACAAGCACATCCTGCAGCTATTCGAGTCGGGCAAGCTCGCGGAGTGTGCCGCGGCCCTCAACGACTACCTGGTGCAGTCCGAGCGAATCGTGCTGTCAGTCTGCGCCCGGCACCCCCTTTTTAAGGGGCGTTGAGTGCTGGTGCCCGATGAAGATTGTTGGACCGACTGGTTCTTTACGCCACACGCGGGTGCCCCGCACCGCCGACGAAAGGACTGCCTTCCTGTCGCGCATCCTGGCGAATGCCTGACGGCGATTGGCATCATCAATACGGCCGGCCATTTCGCCAATCACCGTGAAATCCGGCTCTGTCGGCCGGCGGCGCGCGCAGAAAGGTCAAAATCGTCGTGCAGCCCCTGAGCGTGCGGGCCGGTGAACGGATGGCCTTGTCCGACTGGTTCAGCGGATAGTCGCCAGCGCCCAGACCCAATTCACGGCAGCCTGCTGGAAGCGATGCGCCACTGCCTTGAGGCCAACCAGTGCGGAATGGAAACCGGGGCCGGGCAATGCCGCCGCACCCGCGCGCTGCCGGCGATGACGTGGCGGGCCTGAACGAAGGTGTATCAATGCGTCAGCTTAGACGCTCGATCGCTTCAGTCAAATCCTGAAGAGTTGACCAGAAGTCATTCCAGGGATCCGTGGCCTGGAAACTGAGATGTTCACGGGCGTTTCGCACGTTCCACTGATCCGCACTCTTGAGCTGCAGCAGTTGCTCCCATGATATCGGCATCGACACCCCCATGCCGGGCCGCGCCCGCGCGGAGAATGCGGCCGCCGTCGTATGGCCGATGCCATTGCGCAGATAGTCAACGAAGATCTTGCCGATACGATTGCCGGCCCCGGACTTGGCGACGAACCGTTGCGGAATGGCCCTGGCGAGATGACGAACGGCGGCTCGTGAGAAGTCCTTGACCGTGTCATAGTCCAGTTTGGGTGCCAGTGGCACGACAACGTGCAGGCCCTTACCCCCACTGGTCTTGAGCCAGGCCCGCAATCCCAGTTCACTCAATAAGGTCTGCACCAGCAGTGCGGCCTCCTGGATGTGCTGCCACAGTACGCCTTCTCCGGGATCGAGATCGAACACCACCCGATCCGGACACTCAAGGCGGGAAACCGTCGAATTCCACGTGTGAAACTCGACGACGTTCAGTTGCGCCGCCGCAATGATGGCTTCGGGGGAGTCCACACTGAGCAAGGCGCCATGGCCGAGCCATAGCGATGCCGGATGCCTGGTGAGCCCCGGCAGGGCCGTCGCTTCGACATGCTTCTGGAAGAAGAGCTCGCCCGCAATGCCGTCTGGTGCGCGCAGCAGCGCAACCGGGCGCGCCGCGAGATGTGGCAGCATCCAGACAGCCACGCTCTCGTAGTACCGCACGAGATCAACCTTCTTGATGCCACTCGATGGATCGATCAATCGATCCGGATGGGTGACCTTGACACCGCCGTGTCGCCCCGAGGTGTCGACCGGCGCAACTTCTTCCCTGCGAATCTCGCTTGCCGGCGTCTCATTGCGCAAGCCCTTGAACGAGGCCGCGCGAACCTGGCCATCAGGTGTCCACTCGGCGAACTCCACGTCTGCAACGAGCGTGGGCCTGACCCAGTGCGGAGCGACAGGCTTGCCGCGTCCCCAGCGGCTACGCTTGATCTGCGCTACCGGGATGGCAGGTGAATCGGTCTGCAACTTCGCCAGCCTGGCCCGAAGCGCGGCAGCCGTCTTGCTGTCCCAGCCCGTGCCGACGTTGCCGACATGGCGCAGTTCGCCCTGGTCGTACACGGCGAGCAGAAGGCCGCCGACTTCTTCAGGTGCCCCCTCGCGATCCGAGTAGCCCCAAATCACAAATTCCTGGCGCAGCCTGCACTTCGCCTTGAGCCAGTTCGGGCTTCGCGTCGAGGTGTACGCGGAATCCGCCCGCTTCAGAATGAGGCCTTCCAGCCCAAGTTTGCATGCCGCCTCGAAAACCTGCGCCGCCGGTGCATCGAAGCTTTCGCTGAAGCGCACCCGCTCGGACTTGCCTTCGATGAGCCGGGCCAGGTGGGAACGCCGCGCGCCGAGCGGCACACGGCGCAAATCGCGCCCCTCCCAGTAAGGAATGTCAAAGGCAAAGTAGACCACCGCGTCGCTGTTGCGGCCGTCCATCGCATTTTGCAAGGCGTTGAAGTCCGGCAAACCATCACGCAGGACCACAATCTCGCCGTCGAGCCACCCTTCCGAGATGTCCAGCTTCTCCAGCTCCCGCGCAAGGCTCTGGAGCCTGCGGGTCCAGTCGTGACCGCCGCGAGTGATGAGATGCACTTTGGCGTCGACGATTTTGGCAAGCATGCGGTATCCGTCGAACTTCGTTTCAATAATCCAGCCCTCGCCCGTCGGCAGCGTCGAGGTTGGCGTCGCCAGCTGCGGCGAAAGGCGGGCCGGCGTTTGCGCTGGCACCGCGCCGCTCAAGTCCGACTCACTGCCTGCAGTTTGCCCCTTGACTGCGCCTAACGGCTCCAGCGGCCCCAGCGGATGCGCAACGACGCTGTCCGGAAAAGCGGTGATGACATCGAACTCGGCCAGCGGCCGGGCCCATTCGTCACGCTTTTTGAACAGTATCCATTGGTCGCTGGCGTCGCCCGGTTTGGAAATGCGGACCAGCTCCCATCGACCCGCCAGCTTCTGACCATGTAACCGAAATCCCAGCTTGCCGGCTGTCATGCCGTCATGGGGCTCGCCAATGGGCTCCCACGTCCCGTTGTCCCAGACGATGACCGAACCCGCGCCATATTGCTTTGGGGGGATCGTGCCCTCGAAGGCGGCATATTCGACGGGATGGTCCTCAACATGGATAGCGATCCGCTTCTCCGAGGGATCGAAGCTTGGGCCTTTTGGAATGGTCCAGCTCAACAGCACCCCATCGAGTTCAAGCCGGAAGTCATAGTGCAGGCGCCGGGCCCAGTGCTTTTGCACCACGAAGCGAAGCGGTTTTGCATTTCTACGGTGCGCCCGGCTGCGTGCGGACAGCTCCGCGGTGCTTTGGAAATCCCGCTTGCTGCGGTACTGATCGAGAGCGTCTCGTGCCATCTATTCAGCATAGCGCTCTGAATCGGAGCCGACCAAGACGCTCGCGCTCGGCCGGGAAAGCAAACAATGACGTTGCTGCTGTGCCGCTTGTGCCGCTTCTTTCATGCCGCTGGCTCAGCCCCCGAAACGGCCAGCATGGCAAAAACTTGCCTACGCTTAACGGATGCCGATGAAGCTGTAGGAGAAACGTGAGATGGCTGCCACGAAATCCCCGCGCCGACCAGCAAAGCGCCGCGCGAATAAAGGCGCAGGAAGGTGCGGCGCTGGTCGCGGGATGTGACCGTGCACAGCAACGCGCTGGACCTCGAACCGCATCTTTTCGCCTCGGACAATCCCGAGGAGATCGCCGCCTCGCTCAAGCGTTCCGCGACGAGCAGCCGGCGCCGCAAGGGCACGGCTTTCCAGTCGGCGATGTCGATGCTCAACTTCTACATCAATCGCGCCGGCCGTAACCTGCCCAAGGAGCGTCGCGCCACGCTCGAGCGGGCCAAGGGCAAGCTGCGCCAAGCGTTCGGGCGGCCACCGTCGGCAACAATGACTGGTTCGAGTCTGATAAGGGACATCGGCCGTTTTTCAGGCGACGTCCTATAGCAGGCATCGCGCGCAGCGGCTATGTTGGCCTTGAGTAGGCCAGCACGTAGGTGCCACAGCAAAACTAACGATGCCGAAAAAACTTTGCGTTGCAGAGGTGAGAGCATGGTGGAAATTAAGGAAGACGACACCTTTACCCAAATCGTGCGTTTCGATGTGAGCGCCGAGAAACAGGACGCGCTGATCGCCGCGATCGTTGGCGAGGTCGAGCGCTGGGTCCGTCGCAGGCCCGATTTTATGTCCTCGACTTTCCACGCCAGCCACGATCGGCGCCATGTAATCAATTACGCGCAGTGGGAGGACGAGGCTTCTTTCCGAGGCTTCACCGAAGATCCTGAGGGCGAGCGAACGCCTGCAAGCGGCTATTCGCGCCGTGGATCCATCGCTGAAGCCGAATGCCGTTCACTGCCGCGTCGTGAGAACCATCGAAGGTTCCGAGTAGGCTTGGCTTGGAAGATGGACCCAATCAGGCCCCCGGGATCGAGGAGCCATGTTGGCGGTGGATGGTTGAGATCGCATGCGACCGGCGGTGCCGATCATGGCCCTCTTCCGTAGCGAAGATAGTCCGCGCTGATTCGCCTTGAATGATTCACCAGCGCACGGACGAAAGGAAGTCTTGCTGCTTCGTAACGCGCGAGGGGCGCAGAGACCGGTTCGCCGACGTGCTGGTCAGCGAGTAATCGCGAGAGGACTGCTGCGTCCTCTACGCCAGTCGCAAAGCCACGTCCAGTCATGGGTGAGACGACATGGGCGGCGTCACCCACGATCGCCAACCGGCCGGCCGATAGCCGCGACGGTTCATATTCAGCGATAGGGGCGCCACTCAGTACGTCTGTCGAGCGGATTCCGACACCCACCGCTTCTGCCCATGTCGCGGGCCAAAGCCTCGGAACAAGTGCAAGCAACTCCTCGCGGACCTCGGCGTCAATTGTTCCGCGCCCCAGTGTCCCCACTAGGTACCCATCTGCGGTCAGCCGATTGGTGCGGCGGAGCAACGCTTCCCGGTGCACATCGAACCATGCAAAGGTGACCTGGCGGTGACCGACTTCGAGAGATCCATCGCGGCCCGGAAGCACCGCGGCGACCAACCGATATCCCTCAACAAATTCAATCCACAATCCGCCGGTCGAGGGCAACGGGATGGGTCGCCCGAGCACCTGCTCATCAATCAGACCCCGCCACACAACGTAACCCGCATGGCGTGCAAGGGGCGCATCTGGCGCGATGGCCTGGCGAACAGTGCTATGGTACCCGTCAGCGCCAATCACCGCGTCGGCAACTATTTCCGTTCCGTCCGAAAAGAGGAGTCGCGCGCGATCACCCAGGTTTGCAACCGATGCGACGGAATTTCCTTCCTCAATGAGAATGCCCGGCGTTTCGCCAGCGCGGTCATGCAGCCACGAATACAGCGCCGGCCAGGTGGTCAGATGACGATCACGATAGGCGGGTACGACGGGCAATATGGGATGCGAACGCGGATCGTGACCGACAGTCGCTGCCAGCGCCGCAAGATCTACACTCAGACTGTCGCCACCTTGCACGCGGCGGGCCGAGCGCTCGACAACATGAACCGGCACGCCCCTTGCTGCGCAAGCCAACGCAAGCGTGAGACCGGCAAGTGAGCCACCGACGATGACGATTCGCGCGTGAGGGGCGTTCATGGAGAGGGATCGCTCATGAGATTTCGCTTACGGCCGAGTATGGTCGGTTGAAGAGATCTCGTGGAGAAGAATGATTCTTTGGTTGATTAAACCAGCCCCGCATGGCTAGCGGGGCCCGTGCTGTCGACCGAACGCGACTCGCTTCGGTCGACAGGTTCGGGCTTCGGCTTCAGGAGATGCTGGCGCCGAGAGCCGGGAACACATCGCTGAACAACAAGCCGATCAACTGTTGGCCAGCAGGCGTCGACCAGTCCTGCGCGATTTCCGCCATGAGCGTGTTGGTAGCAGTGAGTACAACGCCTGCGTCATGCATCCGTTGGCGCGAGAACTCTTCGGAAAGCTCACTGGGCGATCCCGAGGCATCCATCACCGCCTGAACCGCAAAGCCTTCGAGCGCAGCGTCGATCGACGGGAAGATCAGGCAGACGTCGGTGGTAACGCCTGCCATGATCAGGTTCTTCCGCCCGGTGGCGAGCACCGCATTGCGGAAGTCTGGATAGGCCCACGCGTTCACCACGCCGGGGCGCTTGATCCGGGCCGCGTGTTCCTGCGGCAGGATCTGAGCGATCTCCGGAAGAATCGGGCCTTGGGCCCGGTCTTCCTGGCTCGACGTGATCACGACGGGCAGATTCAGGATCTTTGCCATCTTGGCCAACGCGATCGACTGCCTGGCTGCAAGTTCGTGGTCGATGTTCTTGATCAGCTTCATCGTGCCAACCTGGTGGTCAATCAGCAGCAAGGCGCTATTTTCGGCCGTGAATCGTTCAACCTTCATGATGAATCTCCTACATTTTTAATGGGGCATAGACCCCGGATGTTTGGGCAGCTCTCACAGGCTTCCCAGATCGCCACGGTGATAAGCGGCGGTTGCTGCGGACAGACTCTCCTGGCTCGCAAAAGCCATGGGGCCATTCGAAAGAACGGGTTGATGCAACGGGCGGCCGATGAACACTGCGACCTTGGCTCCGCCGTGCCTTCCGGTGAGCTTGAATGTCGTCGCTTCAGTCTTGGCAGCAAGGATCGGCACATCGAGGCTGTCCAGTCCGAAGGTCTCTCCATCGAGTTCCGCGCTTCCGAAGATCGGCATGACGAAGGCTTGATGTCCCACCGGCAAAGGCAGGTCTAGCGTTGCACCTGCGTCCAGCGAGATATCGAGCAAGGTGACATCGGTCGGCGGTACCAGCGGGGAGCGCGCGTCACCGAAGCTCCCCAAGGGAATTCGGATACGCGCACCGGGTTGCTGCACCACCGGCACGTCCTGGGGCGCCAGGGTCAGCGCAAACGGCGCGGCTTCCTGACGTTCCCTAGGGAGATTGACGAAGATCTGCAGAAGGTGGGTTGTACTTCCGAATACGGCAGGGTTCTCTTCATGGATCACACCACGCCCGGCTGCGGTCCAATGCAGGCCTCCCGGCTCGATCAACACGCTATTGCCCAACGAATCGCGATTGGCAATGCCTGTTTCTGAATCGAGGAACAGATAGGTGACCGCGGAGAAGCCGGCGTGTGGATGCGGCGGAAACGTTGGAGCGCTCATCCACGCATGGTCGATTCCCATGAAGGGATCAAGTAGCGCCGGATCTGCGCCATGCAGGCGGTATGCCCGGAAATGGCTTCCGCGGTTAGCGCGTTGCATGCGGGCGGTGGTGGTCATGATTGACTCCTTAGACTGCTTCGGCAGCCAGCACCGGATAGTCGATGTATCCCTTGGCGGTGGGCGGGGCAAAAAACGTATCTCGGTCCGGCGCATTGAGGGCGGCGCCTTGACGGAAGCGTTCCGGCAGGTCAGGGTTGGCAAGGAACGCGCTGCCGAATACGGTGGCGTCGGCCTTGCCCCCGTCGAGCACTGCTTCGGCGCTGTCCTGCGTCAAGCCGCTTCCGATCAGGTATGCGCCGTCGAAAAGCGGGCGCAGCAACGCGTGGTAGTCGACCTTCGGTCCGAACAGGGCGACATGCAGATAGGCCAGGCCCATTCCGCGAAGCTTGTCGACGAGATAGGTGTAGGTTTCCTGCGGCACGGCATCCGTGATGCTGTTGTAGTTCATCTCCGGAGAGATCTTGATGCCGACACGGTCCGCGCCCGCCTCGGCGACCATTGCGGCCAGCACGTCGAGCATGAATCTGGCGCGGCCTTCAACGGAACCACCGTATTGATCTTGGCGCTGGTTGCTGCCCGTCGAAAGGAATTGTTCGGGCAGGTAACCGGAGGCGCCGTGCAATTCCACACCGTCGAAACCCGCGTCGATCGCCCGGCGGGTGGCCTGGCGATACTCATCGATGATGCCGGCGATCTCGCCGAGGCCCAGTGCGCGGGGCGTGACGAAGTCGACTTGGCCACCGGGCGTCCATGCCTGCCCCTCGGGCTTGATGGCAGAAGGGGCCACGGGCGTCGCGCCATCGAGCAACGAAGGATGCGAGACCCGGCCGCAATGCATCAACTGCATGAACATGCGACCGCCACGTGCGTGCACGGCCTCAGTCACCTTCTTCCATGCGGCAACCTGGGCCTCCGTCTCAATCCCGGGAGTATGCACGTAGCCCTTACCCATGGCGGACGGAAATACGCCTTCCGAGATGATGAGGCCTGCGCTGGCACGCTGGGCGTAATAGGTAACGGTCATGTCGCTGGGAACACCGTCGTTGCCCGCGCGGGACCGGGTCATCGGGGCCATGACGAGGCGGTTTGCCGCAACGTAGCGACCAATGCGAACGGGGGTGAGAAGCTTGCTCATGTTGAAGTCCTTGAGGGTAAAGAAGTGCGGAAGCGTGGGGGCCGCTAGACCGGCTTGCCCACCGTCCGCCCCAGCACGCAGAGGCGATGTACTATCTTGGATCGATTCACGGGAGAGATAAAGATGGTAGATTGGCAATCATTGATCCATAAATGGCGCAATCACCGTGGAACTGCTGAACGACATGGCCTTGTTTGTCGAGGTCGCCCAGATACGTAGCTTTCGAGGCGCCGCCGAGGCGACGGGCATACCGAACTCGACCTTATCGAGGCGCATCAATGCTTTGGAGAAGGCAATCGGGCTACGGCTTTTGCATCGGACAACGCGAAAGGTGGAGCTCACCGAGGCCGGCCAGCTCTATTACGAACGCTGCAAGCGGATCGTCGACGAGGCGCGGATCATCGTCCCCTTTGAGCCAGTTGATACGCTGATTTTAGGCATCAGTGCGTCGGTCTCCCCACTACATAGGATCTGATATCCGCGGGTTGGCTACCGCATTACAGAGGTCCGCCCAATGAGCCTGCCGCTATCTAATGCCGCAAGTCGGAATCAACTCCATTGCTTAGCCTCCGCGCGGGTTGCTCGTGTGCCGGGCTACGCCGCCTTCAGGAAACTGGCTCTACCGATGGGGTGTCAGATAGGTTGATACCGCGCGCTGGTTACACTGCCCGCGCTTCGTTCGGCACGGCTAGCGACATGGCTAGCTGGCTGATGTCCCAGATGAACCCGCTCAGTTCGCGGGCCACCGCAACTACCGCAGTGTTGGGGTTCTTGCCGCGCGCGGCTAGTTTCCGATAGCGCCGGCACAGTCGCACCTGGGTGTCCCAAGACCGGTCGACGATAGCCTTGGGGATACCTTCGTGCCGGCGTTGGATCTCGGGGCTCACGCGTGCCGGGTGGCGGTAACTCCAGGCGGCTTCGATCAGTAACTTTCTTGCATAGCTATTGCCGTTCTTGGTGATGCTGCCCTGGCGCCGTTTTTCCCCCGATGAGTGCTCGGCGGGCGTGACGCCGAGCCACGCCATCAGTTGGCGCGGATGCACGAAGCGCGAGAGATCGCCCAACTCGGCGAGGATGCCGATCGCTGTGGTGAACTGCACGCCACGCATGGCCTGCAAGCCCAGTACGGCCGGGTAGAAGCGCCAGCTGACCACTGCTTCGCGCAAGGCGATTTCGAGACGGCTGCATTGCGCGACTCGATCCTCAATGGCGCGCCGATATTCGTCAAAGGCAAGTTGTTGCCACACGGTGTCGAATGCAAAGGCACTGATCCAGCGCCGGTGCGCCGGCTCCCAGTCGGCTCTGCCGCTGTAGCGGACACCGTGCGAAAGCAGAAAAGCTGGAACACCATCATCGCCGCAACCGGGTGTTCCCGGTCCCCGGTGGCACGATTGGGGCAACAGGCGAAACGGGAAGCGGCGGCACTCGCAAGATGCAAACGCTATGGTCAACCAGAAAGGTCTGGATGGGTTACCTTGCTGGAAGGTCGGAAGGTCCATCCTTTGGGCAAAAAAAGCGCGTCACTGTTAGGTGACGCGAACCATCTTGGGTAACTATCGTGTTTACTTCGCCTTGGGGTATCCCACGTAGTAGATACCGATGACGTTTCCGCTGGCATCCCGGATGGGTTCATACCCGGTGATATAGGGCTTGCCGAGGATATCTGCGTCACCGTAGTAGGCACCGCCGCCGCGTATTGCGGCGATGGCCTTGCCCTTGGGATCAAGAACGGTCCCAACCGCCCTCGATCCGTCATCCTTCTGCACATTCGTTGTCACACGGACGAAGTCATCGCCGCTCTTGACGAACAATGTTGCTGTGCCGCCGTGTTCCTTCTTGACTTCGTCAACCACGGCGAAGTTATTGTTCATCTTGGTCGCACCAAAGTACAACGCTGGTGCGGGTTTTCCAGCAACTGCCTCTTCTCCTTTAACCCCCGGTGCGCCCAATTTGGCCGTCTTCGCCTTCAGTGACTCCATGGCCTGCTTTACGTTCGCTGGCGATTGCGCATGACTCATGGCAGGGCCAAAGATCGGCAACGCGATTGCATAGATTACGAGGGCAATCCATCGCCTGATAGCACCTGCGGGACTTACCTTTGCCATTGTGCCCCCTATTTTGTCAGCGTTGCCGACGAGGCGGGGCGGCAACGTCCCCGGGACCGGGCGGAGCACCAATTCGTCCGGTTGGAGTATAGACAGCGGCAAAACCGGTGTGCGACGCAGCAACATTCTGCAACTGGGATGTGGCCAAATGGCGGATTAACCACAAATCGCCAAGTGCATAAGTTTGGAATACGCCGGATTTAACTCAGTGGTCCACCCAGAAGTGACGACGCCATGGCATTGGCCGATTCTGCAATTCTTGCGCGTTACGTTCGATCTCCCCCTGACTTCAGGTCTCGGAGAACATGGATTGCAACTACAACCACATTGGAGCGACCGTTGCCAGATCCTGGTCGACCCAGCGCCCCGTTGGTGCCCTTGCTGCCCAACCGACCGGAAGTGCAGGCCGCTGAGCTATTTCCAGTTCTTTCCGTCGAGGAATTGGGTGCGCCATATGCTTCGCGATGTCGCCGATGCTGCGTCCCAGGCTCCCGGGCTACCAGTGCCATTGATCCACAATGCAAGCGGGTGCCATCGTCTGGCGGTGGAAGGACGGCAACACCACTGTCTGCTCCCGCAAGGCTTTTCTCTTACCGCTCCAACGGATCACTAGTAAGCGGTGACTCATAGCACCATCCAGTGTGTGTGCGCCCGCACAGATGCGGCGTGGCCATGGCTTGAGACTTTCCAATATCCCGGTGTGCCTCGGGCTGACCTGTCGGCAGACTACACAGGGATGCTACGTCGCACCACAAGAGCGTCAGTGTTCACGGGGGAGAGATGCGTCAATTCAAGTCACTCACCAGCCTGCGACTGTTTCTCGCGCTGTGGGTGCTGTGCTTGCACTGGTTTCACAACTACGATGGCGACGGCACATACTTCGACATTAGCTTCACCAGCACCTTCTTCGACCACGGCTATCTCGGCGTGGACGGGTTCTTCATCCTAAGTGGGTTCATCCTCGCTTACAACTACGACCCTGCTCCCGGCGAACGGGTGGACTGGAAGAATTTCATCGTGGCGCGAATCGCCCGGATTTACCCGGTCTATGTCGCCTGCCTTATTGCGTTCGCGGCTTCCTTGATCGTTCGCGACGTCGCCTTTCACAAGCATATGTTGGGCATCGGCGGCTACACAGCTTCAAACTTCTGGTGGGAACTGTTCCTTCTGAGCGCATGGCGGTATGCCGGGCCACCCGGATGGAACGACGTTGGTTGGTCGGTCAGCGCCGAATGGTTTGCGTATGTCTGGTTCCCAGTTTTCCTGTTGGCAGCGCCTCGTCTAAGCAAGACTCGCATCTTGCTGGTGGCAACCCTCGCGCTGGCGGCATTGGCCGTAGTAGAGGCGACCTCGCCCAATCATCTTTCACTCAGCGGTGGCATAGCCCGTTTGATTCCCGAATTCATGTTGGGTGTGCTGCTATGTCGCCTGCGAGAAGCAATGGCCCACTACCGTGGCTTCGTGGGGGGCGCTCTACTGTCCATGATCGTCTGCGCCGTTGGTGTGAAGGTTGGCATCGACACTCTCTTTGTCGCCGGTGCTGCTGGACTCGTTTTCTCGCTTTCCTATGAAGCGGACGCACTCACTCGGGTGCTCTCATTGGGGCCGCTGGTATTTCTTGGCGAGGTTTCGTACTGCATCTACATCGTGCAGCGAATTCCCCAATATCTGTTCTCCTTCGCGAGGTCCCGGCTGCCCGACCTTGCCGCAATGCCAGGTGCCGTGCAGGCTTTGATCCTGTTGGCGCTGACAGTCGGCGCTTCCATATTTCTTCACTACGTGATCGAAAAGCCGATGCGGTCCCGGATCAACCGCCACTTCGGTTCGAGGCGCAGGCGGGGTGAGTCACTGGCTACACCTGACGAAAAACGATCAGACACCCAGCCGGAGGTGCTCAATGCGGGATTCGCCGGGCGAAAAGAGATGGCAAGGCGTTCGGCAGACCGTCTGCTCTGACAAGCGAACAGCGTTCTGTGGTGGCCAAGGTCCATTTGCGCTTCCTCGACTATCGGCAATGGACCGTACTGCCCAACGGTCGCCGAACCTTGCATCGTCGACTCTCTGCGGAAGACACAAACTTCTTGTCCCTGCTTCAGTCGGTTCGGGCTGAACTTGCCTCACGCCAGATTCTCGAAAGCGATCGCTCGCTCGCTGATCTTCTCGGCTTCTCCAGCCCCAGCGCCTTCGCTTTCTGGTTCAGAAAACACTTTGGCATGACCGTGTCGGGGTGGAGACAAGCCTCGCAAGTCGCGGAAACCGTCGAACCGCGGCTGATCCACTAGTCACAGACGTTGAGCCGGTTGCATTCCGGATGCCTGCTCATCGTCCCAAAGCAGCCCTCCAAAGCACGCGAGTCGAACGGCCGAGAAGGGTTTTGCGGACGTTCAGAGCTCGGCTGGAATGACCTCTGTTCTGTGCCATTTCAGCCGTTGACTCTGAACTGGCGAATGACGGAGTCACGCCCTGAGGCGGTCAGTCAAGGTTTTTCAGAAGAAAGCTGGTGTCCGGCACGAGCAGTTGAGCCGAGTATTCTTGCCCGTCTTCGTACCAGGAATCGAACTGCATGACCGCCGACCGAAAGGGGTTATCTTGGAAGCCCTAGGTTGCCGAGGAGTGGCGAACTGGAGGTGACCCGGTTTTTCGGACAGTGCCTATCTTGAGTAAACAGGAGGTGCACCATGCCGAAAACGCGCCCACCGTACAGCACTGTCTTCCGTCAGCAAATGGTTGACCTGGTCCACGCGGGTCGCCGCCCCGAGGATCTGGCCAAGGAGTTCGAACCGACGGCCCAGACGATCTACAACTGGGTCGCCCAAGCGGATCGCGATGCCGGACTTCGTCAGGACGGTCTGACGACGGCCGAGCGGCAGGAACTCACACGGCTACGCCGTGAGAACCGGCAGCTCAAAATGGAGAGGGAGATACTTGCAAAAGCCGCGGCCTGGTTCGCCCGGGAGACCGACACGCTGCCCGACAAGGGTACGAATTCATGAAGGCGAACCAGACTCGCTATCCGCTGTCCACCATGGCCCGGCTGCCTAAGGTCTCGCGCAGCGGCTTCCATGCATGGATGGAGCGACCTCCGAGCGCCCATGCCGTGTGTGACACGCTGTTGCTCGCGCAAATCCGTGAGATTCACGCCCGCTCGCGCGGTACCTATGGGATGCCGCGTGTGCATGCCACGCTGCTGCGCCGGGGCATCCACGTCGGGCGCAGGCGCGTGGCGCGTCTGATGCGTGAGGCGGGCCTGCGCGGGGCTTGCCGGCCGCGCTTCATTTGCACCACCCACCGCGCGCCACAGGGCATGCTGGGACATCTCTGCTCCTTGATCCCACGTCAGTGATTTACGTAACTGCGTCGGCAGCGTCTTCATGGCCGTAGCGATCGCATTTCTGACTGCGTCGGCACCGTGACCGGCCAGCGCAGGCCCGTTCTTCTCTCGCTCAGTTCCATGTTCCTTCATGCGGGGGAGGTGCAACAGCATCGTAAAGCGAGTTGTGCAAAAATAGTGTCAAGAACGCATGTTTCTGTAGAGCAGAGACGATTGGTCCTCTGGACAGCTCAAGAGCGATAGCGACGGGGCCGCCAAAGCGCTTGTGTAGTGCTGTTGCCCATTCATCAATGCGTGCAACCTGGTGGGTTATGCAGTCAAACTCACGCTTATCCTTACCGGCCGGCTGCAGGCAAACGTCATGTTTGGTATCGGCCCAGTCGAGGCCGACGAAGGCCTTGAATTGCTGATTCAACAGAGGCGCCATGTGAACCTCCACAAGTGATAGATTACTTGGCAGGGACATGCATGCTTGCGTTTAGCGAAGACAATATAGTGAGCCGGTGCGACGGCGAACCCTGAGTATTCGTTTGAGCGCAAGCGCACCCGTGGACTCGAAGCTAACTCGGTAATCGTCCTGGCGTTTGGGTCGGGATATTCGTAGCCCACAGGTGCATGTCCCCCTTCCCTGGCAGCCAAGCTGCCAGTCCCAAAATATCGATGAAAGCGGGGCGGACTATCTATAATGGGTCGGGTACTGCCGGTCGCCCTTCGATCACGACCGTCGGTTCATCCGCTTTGATCGGGATACTGGAAAGTCACCAGACACCCAAGCCTTCGGGATGCCAACCGGATGAGAGCGATACGACCCGTACGGCCTCAGGTGCGGCAACCGCAAGCGCGACCGCGATGCGCCCGGCTACCCGCGGCGTTTCGCTTCACCCATGTCCCGAGATCCTATCCGAATGCGGGCCGCGGACGCTGCCGGCTGAGGCGAGGCAAGCCCGATGCGCGGGTATAGACGCACCCGGCATCCGGTGTCAGGCGGCGCAAGGCGGCATCGATGGCACGCAGCGAATCGTTCAGTCGGGCCGCACGCGCATCTTCTGCGAGCAGGCGCACCGGGCGCACACCGGCGCCCTCCCAGCGCTGCCCACCCCTTGCCCTGCGCTGATCAGTGCGCGCCCGCGGCGGATCAGGAAGTCTGCTCGGGGAAACGCCTCCTGCGCGGTATAGGCCGCCAGCGCATTTAGGTGGCGCTCGGCCCCCTGCCCAGCGGTGCGCCGATAGCGAGACATCGATGACCGCGTCGAGCAGCTGAGATGACAGTGGCTCACGCAACCCTCTGCCAGGATGGCCTCGCCCTCGCGCAGGGCATCGAACTGCCGGTCCGGGCTGCCGCTGCGAGAGCCACACCACAGATTCCACGCGCTCGATGCCGCACTGGAGGAGCATGAGCGTGAGCGTTTCATGACGCGTTCTTGTGTGGCTTGCTGGTGCTGCTTGTTACCGACAATACATCCAGGTCGAAAAACGGGCTGTCCTTGGGCGGCGGCGGTAGTCCGCCGCCCCAGCCGACGATGGCAAGCTTGATGTACTCCGCCATCTGCTCGTCGGAGACATCCCTGGGTTGGTCGATCATGACGATATAGCGATGAGTGCTCATGGTTCGCACGCAGTTTTATGTGGCAAGGCCGGTCAAGGCGCCTAGTACCGTGATCAAGGAAGAGGGCATATCCCGCTACAGAGCGGCGATGAACTCCTTCCATGGCGTTCCTTGCAGGGTTTCGGTGCTCGCATGCCCGTAGGCGCGGATGATTAATGCCGCTCTTTCGAGCTGCTTCAGGTCATCCGACTCGACGATGTCCACTACGTCGAACCGGGCTAGCGTAAGAAAGCTGTCTGTCCAGGTGACGGCGGGGCATTCCGCCTTGATCCTTTCCTCAACCGTGGCGGCAAGTTGTTTCAATTCATTGGGATTCTTGAACGCGTCAGGAGACAAAGTGCTGAGGATGACGTAGGTGGCCATGGAACACCTCCCATATAAAGGGCTAACCTTCACTTGAGCACAGGCCGAAGCACTAGAGAAAGTTCCTCCGTCGGCAGCGCGTGCGTGTGTCGCGACTCGACTATAGATTTACGCGGATCCGCACGGCGAGCGCGCTAACAAGTGAGGTGTAGGATCGCATTGGCGTCGCGGGGTTGTTCCTCCAGCTTCGCGATGGCTTCGGCGGTCGGCAGGATGACAAGTTCGACGTGGCGATGCCGGGCCTCTTGTTTCACTTCGTCCATCACTGGCAAGGCTCCGGTACCGGTACCGATCACCAGCCGGCTGCAGTTCCAGGGGATGTCCTCCTTGATCGACAGCGGTGTGTGGCCGAAGGCCTCGCGGAACGCCTTCGACGGCTTCTTCCTGCGCTTGCGAACCATTCCGTGGTCGATTACTACATCATGCTCATAAGTCACGCCATCAATGCAGATGGATCCAAAAGAAAAGGCTTCGTAGCGCATATGTACCTCCGCAGGAACATTGGCAGCGACCTCCGAATGTTGATTCTGGATTCATTAGAGTCAATGGACGGCCATCGGTAAAGCCATCGGATCACGCCGAATCTGCGATGTACTCGCGCAGCCACTGATGGCGCGGGGTCGCGAAGGGATCGTTCGGTCCAAAGCATCGCCATCTCGCATTTTGATAAGAAGGACTATGAACTGCATGCTGAGTGCGCACGACCCCTACCTGGCTGCGGCGTTGGAGCATCATGTACAGGTCCTTGCCGGAGACATTGGCGAACGCAACGTGTTTCGGCCGGACGCGCTGCATGCGGCAGCCGACTATATCGCACAGGAATGGGCCAAGCGTGGCTGTGCGATGATGCGTCAGGATTATCAGGTACGAGGCGTCCCCTGCGCCAACATCGAGGTTGCGCTCGCAGGCTGCGTTCAGGCTGACGAAATCATTGTGCTGGGCGCACATTACGACACAGTGCGGAACAGCCCAGGGGCCGATGACAACGCCAGTGGGGTCGCCGCGCTGCTCGAGATCGTGGGTCTGCTTCAGGCGCTCTCGCCCCGACACACTGTGCGCTGCGTTGCGTTCGTGAACGAGGAAGCGCCGTTTTTCTTCCGCGAGGACATGGGCAGCCTGAGGTATGCAAGAGCCGCGCGGCTGCGCGGCGATCGCATTCACGTGATGCTTTCGCTCGAGATGCTGGGTTACTACCTCGACGAACCTGGCACCCAAAGCTATCCGCCTCTGCTACGTTACTTCTATCCAGTGCGTGGCAACTTTATCGCCTTCGTTTCCAATCTTCGCTCGTGGCGCCGACTGCGATGGGTGGTCAACGCGTTCCAGACCTCATCCAGTTTTCCGCTCGAAGCAGCGGCGCTGCCGTGGTGGGTATCCGGGGTCGCCTTGAGCGATCACTCCTCCTTCTGGCGCCACGGCTATCCGGCCATCATGGTGACGGACACCGCCTATCTGCGCAATCCGAACTACCATACCGCGCACGATGTCCCCAGCACGCTCGACTATGGTCGCATGGCCGCGGTGACCCACGGGTTGGCCGCGAGCGTCGCGTCGCTGAAACCAAGGGGAACGAGTCCTGAGAAGGCGTAGGCCGAAGGTCTGCATCAGTAGCCACAGGCTCCATTCGCAGGCAGATGCGAGAAGCATGTTGGAAGAACAGGCCAATGACGCGCCTGCGAGCGCCGCGCCGGGCGGCGCTCAAGGGAGCCAGTACGCCTTCCAGGCATTTTTGTAGCACCAGAAACTTTCGTAAAGCATGAGCCGGAACGCGAATCATCAGTCGCCTTCTGTTAAGGATTGTTCGATGCCTGCCCTCGTCTGTAGGACTGTGAGAGGTAGTGGCGCGTGCGGGCAGGCGTCGAACAATCCTCGAGGGAGGAAACCGCGGAGTGGACCGATGCGGCGTGCTGGGCTATGGCGATTCAAGCGTTTGCTCGACCAGCAGAGCCTGGGAATGTTGGAGGAAGTGTGGCGTGAAGCGGACCTAGGCATGGCGGGAGGGGCGGCAGTTCCGGACCGTTGGGACGCTGCGAGCGTGGAACGAGGCGGCCTGAGACAGCGCGCACGAGTGTCCGCTTGTGGCTCCGGTCTCCAGAGAGCCGACGGTTGAGTTGGATACGTAGGACGTGTGGGCTCATGCGAGGACTCTCTGCGGTGGCGGTGGCGGTGGCGGTCCGCGGATGCAGGCACTGCGCGGGATGACCTCAATGATGAGCATCGGTGCGCCACAGTGCCGGCAGACGAAGGGCGTGGGCGTAGCGAGATCGGTGTCGCCAGGTGGAGCGGTGACTGCGGGCGCGGCATCCAGCAACTCACGCGCTCTGGCCAGGTTCGCGCGGCGCACCGGGTTGGCAAGTAGCCCATAGTGCCGGATGCGGTGGAAGCCGCCAGGCAGCACGTGCAACAGGAAGCGCCGCATGAACTCACCAGCATCCAGCGTCATGGTCTTGTAGCGGGTGCGGCCTTTGGCACGGTAATCCTTCCAGCGGAAGGTCACGCCACGCTCGTCCAGGGCGAGCAGGCGCTGGTTGGAGATCGCCACGCGGTGGGTATAGCGCGACAGGTAGGCCTGTACCGCCTCGGGTCCGGCGAACGGTCGCTTGGCATACACGACCCATTCGGAGGTGCGTAGCGGCGCGATCCACTGCGCGAAGGCAGCCGGATCGGTGAGCGCGGCGTAGTCGCCGAAGAACTGCAACTGACCCTGACCATGCGCGGCTTGGAGGGCCTCGAGGAAGCGGCGTCGGAACAGGCGGGAGAGCACACGGACCGGCAGGAAGAAGCCGGGGCGGCAAGCCACCCACCGTTCACCATCCAGTGACAGGCCGCCGCCGGGGACGATGCCGTGCACGTGCGGGTGATGCGTGAGTGCCGATCCCCAGGTGTGCAGCACCAGGGTGGCGCCAATCTGCACTCCACGGGCAGCAAGTCTTCGCTGCGCGCTGCGAGCCAGCGGCGTGCTGCGTTGGCCTGACACTTCGGGCAATGCCGATTGCGGCAGGAGTTATAAGACACTTCAAGCTTGGCGCAGCCGGAACAGCGCAGCACATGCCCTCCCAGTGCAGCGGTGCGGCACTGTTCGATGGCCGACATGACTTGCAACTGCCCCAGACTCAGGTGTGCAGTCTGTCGCCAGGCCGGCCCATGGAGGCGGAAGTTATCCGCGACCTCGAGCACGACAAGCTCGATGGCGCAAAGCCTAGGTTGAGCGCAGGTTCTCCAGCGGGCTGATGACCTCGCGCAGCAGATCGGTGGCGACCTGGGCATAAAGCGCTGTGGTCTCGAGCCTATTGCCTGCAGGCAATAGACTTGAGAGCACAGTTCGATACTGGCATCGAAGTAGACGACGCGCTCGAATTGGCGGAGCAAACTGAGGTGTGACAACTCGATAGCCGGCGAGCGGTCGCTTGCCGGCCAGTTACTGCCCTTTGGGCATGTGCTTACGAATAACGGCTGTCGGCCACCGCGGGCGTTGGGCCTTGAACTGGCTGAGAAGGGGGCGGTAGCCGCCCCTGAACAGCCGCCGGCAACTCCCTTCAAGCGCGCGGACTCGCGAAAATGCGGTCGTAATGGCGTTGAAGGATATGCCACCAAAGTCATTCATTGATGCAGGGGGCCACCCATACGGCAATGGCAGTATCAACTTTTACTCACCAGTCCGTAAATAAAGCGACAAAAATTGGAACCTCGTGACGACCGTTTAGTCTCATTCAACATGAAACGAGATGGCCGTACACTCGATCGCGCGACGCAAGAGGAATTCCGCCGGCTTGCCTTGCGCCGGGTTCGCGAAGGCGAGAAACCATCGGTGGTGGTGAAGTCGCTGGGCATGAACCGAACGTCAATCTACCGTTGGCTCAAGGCGGCCTCGGGCTCGGGCAAAGGCGCGCGGGCGCTGGCATCGCGTCCAGCGACAGGCCGGCCACGCAAGCTCACGCGAGCGCAACAGGCGCAGGTCTTTCGGTGGATCAACGGGCGGGATCCTCGGCAGTACGGTCTGGACTTCGGGCTGTGGACACGACAGATTGTGGCCACGCTCATCGATGAGAAATTTGGTGTGAAGATGGGTGTCACAGCGGTGGGCAGGCTGCTGGCGGGACTGGGCTTGAGCCCGCAAAAGCCATTGCAGCGGGCGTACCAACGAGATCCGCAGGCCGTCGAGCGCTGGCAGCGTGAATCATTTCCGGGTATTGCGGCTGCGGCCAAGCAAAGCGGTGCGGACATCTACTTCTGGGACGAATCAGGATTTCGAGCCGACGCGGTGCATGGCAAGACCTGGGCGGTCAAAGGCGAGACACCGGTGATTGAGCGCCCCGGGCAGCGCCAATCGATTTCCGCCGCGTCCGCGGTGAACGCCAAAGGTGCCTTCTGGTTTGCGACCTACAAAGGGGCCTTGACCGCGGAGCTATTCATCGAATTGCTCAAGAAGATGATGAAGGGCCGCAACCGCCCAGTGCATCTGATCGTTGACGGACTGCCAGCACACAAGAAGGCCAATGTGCGCGAGTACATCGAATCGACCAAGGGAAAGCTCACGATGCATGTGCTGCCGGGTTACGCGCCCGACCTGAATCCCGACGAGTTCGTGTGGAGTCATCTCAAGCGAACTGGTGTGGCGCGCAATCCGTTGCGAGCGGGCGAGAAACTGGAAATCCGCGTTGAGCAGCACCTGCACGAGGTGAAGAAGAACCGCCGGCTTGTGCGCTCATTCTTCGACGCCCCATCTGTCGCCTATATTTCGGACTGCTGAGTAAATGGGGTGCCATTGATCAGGTCGCAGACGTCCGGAATGCAGAATCCGTGTACGTGGCGGTGCCCGATGTCGGCCAGTCCCGTGCCGATCGCGGTATGTGGCTTCTTCCTGGCGACTTCGGCCAGGGCTTCCTGGAATGCCGCTTTGAATCCGAGTCTCGGATACGCTTGAACAACGTCATCGACGAAGGAAGGCGTCACCTCGTCATAACGCAATCCGAGCACATCAACATGGGCGCCCATGAAGACCAGGGCGATCTCCGGCCCCATAAGCACCGCGATGCCACCGCTGGAATGCAGCGCGATCGCTTCCCAGACCAGATCGGCTTTGGATGCCGGGTAGCCATGTCCGCGCAAGAATTTGCTGGCAGCATTGGCGCCATCGACTTCGAAACGCTGATCGGCAACGAATTCCTGGGTCAAGCCAAGATCGTGAAGGACGGATGCGAGGTAAACGACCTCCCGGTCGTACTTCAATTGCCGCCTCTGCCCAAGAAACTCGGCGAACCACCAGGTCCGGTGGACGTGGTTCAGCATCGCTTTCGAGTGCACGCGCTCGACAAGTGATGCGGCCTTTCGAGACAGTTCCGAATCGGGCGCAATCAAGCAACCGATAGTCACCGGGATGCTCACTTCGTTCTCCTGAACGGCGGTTCGAAGCCAATGCCAGACGTACCACTCGTATTAAATGTAGTGTTGCCACTACGTTTCATGGACCTACGTGCCCCGCCCGCCCATACGATCATCCGACTGTGTGGGCGGCGGGTTCCTGGCGAGATTACGCCTGGAACACTTGACGATTGGCCTGTACAAACGCAGCCACAGTCTGCGGCGCCTGGCCCGTGATTTCTTCGATAACGCCATCGGTACCGGAGAAGATTCCGTTCTGATAGTCGATGGCGGTTTCAAGGAAATGCTGGATCACGAACTCAGGCAGGTTGTACTTCTGCAGATGTTCGCGATATTGCTCTAGGGTCGAGGGCACATAGGTGATCTCGCGTCCCAGCACCTTGCTGATCTCGTCCGCAATCTCCTGCTGATTCAGCTCGACGGGGCCGAAGAGGGAGTAAGTCTTGCCAATATGGCCTGCGGGTTCCGCGAGAATACTGGCGATCAGACGCGCCTGGTCCTCGGCTGCAATCGGCGCATGACGCCCTTCCCCGTAGGGCAACGTGATCTTGCCTTCCTGCACCAGGGGATCGAGCACCCACGGAAATGTCAGCCACTCGGAGAAGTAGGTCGGGCGAATATGGACGGTCGGAACATCGGACCAGTCGAGAACGCGCTCGGCAATCCAGTGGTCGCGCGCGGCATGGCTCTTGGAATCTTCTCGCGCCGAGATTTGCGACATCTCGACCACGACCTCAACGCCGGCACGCCGTGCGGCATCAGCGAAGTATGAGGTGGCCTGGATGTAGCCGGGACGAACCGGATAGCACAGGTACGCACCGTCCACGCCGTCCATGGCCCGAATCACGTCGTCGTGCTCAAGGAGGTCGCCGACGAAAATCTCTGCCCCCTCTTCGCGCAGGGCTGCGCTCCGCTCATCCTCCCGGTGTACGAAGGCGCGAACCGCGTGCCCCGCCTTCAGCAGGAGCCGGACGGTGTAGACGCCGGTCTTACCCGTGGCGCCAGTGATGAGGTATTTACGCTGTTCCATGAATTGCTCCAATCTGTGAATGTGTCCGACAGGTTTACATCGCCCCGAGGTGCTGCTTCACATCCTCCAGAATCGCCGTTGAAGCGTCGGAATCTTCAACGACTCTTGACATCGTGACGGCCCCAATCATGGCCGCTAACGCGAACACGGCAGACGACCTGGCTTCCTGCGACGGCTTGTCCGCCATATCTTTCGCCAGTACGTCAACCAGATCGTCAAAACCTTGCGCGGCTGCCGCGCGCGTTTGTTTATCGGCCCTGGCGAGCTCGCTTCCCATTGCCGCCAGAGGGCATCCGCCTGTCCGTGTGTCGCGGTGGGCCTGAGACACATAGGCTGCGACCATGGCGGCAAAACCGCTGGCAGCCCGACTGTCGCGAGCGACCGTTGTCAGCCCCTCGATCACTTCAGTCATCGCCTGAGAACACGCTTCTGCAACCAACTGGTCCTTCGAGGCGAAATGCCGATAGAAGCCGCCCTGCGTAAGGTTCAACGGAAACATCACATCGTTCAGCCCCGTCGCCTGGATGCCGTTCAGCCGGAATTCCCGCGCGGCGACCTCGACAATGCGTCGACGGGTTTCCGCCGTCTCAACCTTCGTCTTTCTCATCTCTCCGCTCCTTTGTGTGTGGTCGCTAACCATCTTAAATAGATGGTAGTCACCATCTAAATGGAAGTCAAGAAGAGAAGATCGCGCGAAGTAAAGTGCGTATTAGCAGACCTGAAGTCCGGGGCCGTGGCTCCTAGGCAAAGGCCTTGAGACCGTTGATCACGGCAGGTCGCATGGAGACGGCCTCAAACCAACGGGTAAGGGCAGGATGACTTGCCCACTGAAGATCCTCGCGAAAAGCACTGGCGATGGTGAACGCCGAAATGTCAGCAAGAGAAAATTCGTCACCGGCCATGAATGGTGTCGACTCCAAAAATCGTTCGGACTCGGCAAGCGCCGCCATTGCCATGCCATTGAGGTGCGTGGATTGGGCCCTCGCGCCCATTTGCTCGAGCCGGAATGCACCATGGCTTACCGCGATGACGTCGGTCAGGAAATAGAAGAACCGCTCGTAGATCCTGGCTCGCGCGACTGGATCCGCGGGCAGAAGTCCGTTCCCGGAACGATCCGCCGCAAAAAACATGATCGCGTTGGATTGCGTTAAGACGAAGGTGCCTTCGCGTCGATGCTCAACGAGCACCGGAACCTTGCCGAACGCATTCAGGGCCCGATGGTGGGAGCCCAGTTGCTCGCACGCCGCCAAGTCGATACGTTTGACCGTATACGGGACGCCCGCCTCCTCAAGCGCAATCGCGGCCCGGATGCAGTTGCCAGCCAAGGCGCCATACAGCTCGATCGGATTTTGCATGCGCCCTCCCCTACCGCGTGTCTGGCACTTGGTTAGTGTAGCGCTTCGCTTGAAGAAGACTGCAAGTGAGGCAGGCTGTAAGGTCGCTCGCAGGAGGCTGACTACCCAAAGAGCATCCGAACGCTGACGCCCCGCTGTCGGTTCCAACGAGCCGCTCGCCGATGCACAACTGTGGGTCGGACGGTTCCCCAGTCCGGTGGCGTTCTGTCAAATGACCTAACTTACTCGGAGGACATGGAGCCCTCCCAACTGCAGGGCACGAGAGCGCTATTTGGCCGTTCCCGGCCAGGACCGGCCGGTGGCGATGTTTCTCCAAAGACGACGTTGAAGTGCCCCTCCGCATCCGTAAGCGGTCATCCACCTGGATGATGCCAATCCTCGCTCACGACTGGTAGCATTGTGGAGGCGGCGGCCACATTATGTGACACCTCCTTCCTCAGACTGATAGCTTGGACTTCGCCACTGCACCAGAGCGATCGTTCGGACCCGGCAGCAAATCACCACCAAGAAAACGTTGGAGGGAAGGAACGCAACCTACTGCACGCATTTGCTCAGGCTGACTCGACAACGGAATATGCCTCGCCGTCGATTAAGCCCACCTGCAAGGAAAGGGCATCAACGCCGTCCAGACAACCGACGTTGATCCCGTAGAGGTCGGGGGCCGTACGAGGGCGGTGGAACACATAGATGCCACACACTTTGCAGAAGTAGTGTTTTGCCACCTTAGAATTGAATTGATAAATCGACAGGTATTCCTCCCCGGAGAGTAACGTAAAGCAGTCAACCGGGACACGTGTCATGACTGCGCCTCGGCGTTTGCAGAACGAGCAGTTACAACGCTTCGCTGGGTCGAGCGTTGACTTGATTTCAAACTGAATTTTTCCGCAATGACAAGAACCGTGATAGGTATTCATCTCGCCTTGCATGATTCATCCTCCGGAGTGGAAATGGGATGGTGTAGTCCGTCGACGCGAAAGGATGCCGGTCAAAAGTTCCGTCCATGGGATTGTCGTCAGCAAACCAGATTGGGCGTGATCTCGTCATTTGAACCACCGTAGTAGTAATGAAGTACCACTTTGGGCAAGATGCCGCGCGCAGCCCTTTCAAGCTCCATGAGGTTCACGAATGCCATGGCCGGCTCCTCCTGTGACATTTGTCCCTGGCAATTGTAGGAGTAGGTCGGTTATCCATCCATTGCAAGAGCCTCGACTGCTTCCGGATTCCACTTCAGTCCAATACCCGGGCGATCCGTAGCTGCTCTTCGAGGATTGCTTCCGCCCAATCGACATACTCGAGGTAGTGGCACGTGGGCGCCGCCGCAAGAAGGTGAACGCTGATCTCCGGTGCCAGATGCGGCGACATCTCGCGATATTTCAATTTTAAACGTAGTACAGGACCCCAGCCTTGCAAAGCCAAACATGACTAGGCAACGCGTTGGTGTAGCGAACGGCGGTTTCTCCGACCTCGATTGTTATGGCGAACCTCGCGAGAGCACGGTTCGATACCTTGGCATCGAAGTAGACGACGCGCTCGAATTGGCGGAGCAAACTGAAGTGTGACAACCTGATAGCCGGCGAGCGGTCGCTTGCCGGCCAGTTCCAGCCGCCCACGCCTCGCTCCACAGATGGCCGCATCGGCCAAGAAGCGGACGCCCAGGCCCCGCCGCGATCGAACATCATCTCCAACTCTGACTGATGTTCGGCACGATAATCTCAGCCCCGCCCGGGCGTACTCAAACTTTGAACTCTGTCAGTTACAACTCGGCACTCAAAAGCGACTATCCAATGGGATAGCGACACTCAAATCGGACTCGTGGGCTTCCACCAGAAGCCCCTCTGCCATGGAACGAAATGCTCCAGTATCCACGGCCGTCGTGGCATGAGCGCTGGCATGCGCAGGAAATGAGGCGATGCGGTGAGCCAGTTTCCTCTCTGGGTCTGTTTCCGGCCAGTTTCGGCCGTTGCCCGGCGCTATAGCGCGGACAGTTGAGCGTCGGCTCCGTACCAGGCACCGGACGCTCGCCGCCTCAATACCCCGTCACGGTGTCGGCCATACCAGCCCTACTAGAATGCGGGGTCGATTGACCGAAGGTGGCCATGACCTTCAGCCTTCCAAGCACACCATAGAAAGAACGGGATTCGGTGAGTTCGGCAGACTTCGCGTAAACTGCGCCAGATCCCCCGTTCGCTAATTGGTCGGCTTGTGGCGACGGTCGAAGCTCCCGTTATGCGAGGAGGCGTCACGCATGCATGCAATGCCTTTGCCGGATAGCAGTGCCATCGACCCGCACGCAAACGCGCCCGTGCGCGACCTGCGCCGTGTGCCCATCCATCCCGATCACTGGTTTCCGCTGGCCTGGTCGAATGAGGTCAAGCGGGGCAAAGCCCTCGGGGTGCATTTTGCCGGCGATCCGATCGTGCTGGTTCGTACCGAGTCCGGTACGATATTCGCACTGGAAGATCGTTGCGCACACCGGCAGGTGCCACTGCACGCGGGCGTGGTGGAAGGCGAGTCCATCCGCTGCGGCTATCACGGCTGGACTTATGACTGCACCGGCCGCTGCGTCGATGTGCCATACCTCGGGCGTGAGCGCCTGCCCAACGGCGTGCGTGCCTATCCCTGCCGCGAGGTGCACGGCCTCATCTTTGTCTTTCCTGGCGATGTGGCGCTTGCCAAGGAGCGGCCGCTGCCCGCTCTGCCATCGGTGACGGACAAGGCGTACAAGACGCGTCGCTTTGGCCGCGAGGTCAAGTGCCACTACTCCTTCATGCACGAGAACCTGATGGACATGAACCACCAGTTCCTACACCGGCGGCAGATGGGGCAGATGCGCGCGCGCTCGCTGGGCCGCCGTCGCGGCAAGGACTGGGTGGAAGTGGACTACACGTTCGCGCGCATGGAAGGCAAGCAGCCTGTGGGCGAGGCGCTGGTGTTTGGCGCCACCAAGAAGAACGGCGACCGGGACGACAAGGACGTGATGACGGTGCGCACCGGATATCCGTACCAGACCCTCCAGATCCGCTCGGGCGACGGCACGTTAGTGATGGACCTGTGGATCGTCTACGTGCCGCTGGATGCGGCGCAGCGCACTAACCGGACGTTTGGCCTGCTTTCCATCCGCAAGCCCGGCATTCCGTTTGCACTGGACCTGGCATGGCCGCTGCTGGTCTGGTTCACAGAACGCATCTTCAGGGAGGACCGCTGGATCGTCGAGCGCGAGCAAGAGGCCCACGACAAGCAGGGAGCCGACTGGAACCACGAGGTATTTCCGGTCATCATCGAATTGCGAGACGTGCTGCGCAACTGCGGCGGCCGCGCCACGATCCCGATCCGCGAGGTGGGCGACACGGCCTGACGGCGAGGCCAACGGGGACTAGGGTGTCGAGATGGCGGTTGTACTTTGGAAGCGGCCGTTCACCTGCCGGTACTCGCAACGGCTATAACGGGTCGCAAGCGGAAGTCGGCCGTCGATGTGCCGCAGAACGACCAGCACCCCGCTTTGAGCTGCCGAGGCCGGCTATGACCAGCCCTTCGAGGGTCGGCCTACAGGTACTCTTTGTCGGCTTCTCCATCAACCGGCCTGCTCCCGCCCAAATCGCGGGAGTCTATGTAGGCTCAGTTCCCCGGATCTCGTTTCAGCACCTCGGCCTCGACATCCGGATTTGGTTCGCCATCCTTGGTAGCAATCAGTTCTTTCGGCGTCAGCGGGATCAAGGTCAGGATCAGTGCATACACCACGGTAGTCGCGATCACACAAAATGTGAATCCGTGCGCTGCGCCGCTGCTATAGATCCATGAGCCCAATAGATCGCCGGCACGCGCCGAGAGCGCGAGCACGCCATCCACCAGCATCATCAAGGTCCCTTGCAGGCCCGGCGGACAGGACCGCATCGCAAGATCGAAGTATGCTGCCGTGGCTACGCCGCCCATCAGCCCTATCGGTGCCGCCAATACAAGCGCGAGATTGGCTGAGTGAATAAATGCCAGCGGAATCATCTGCGGCACTGCGACGATCGTTCCCCACCACAGGAGCTTGTTCAGCGATACCTTCTTGCACAGAAAGCCATACAGCAAAAATGTCGGGATGAACGCAGCGGCAAAGATCCCGTTGTAGTACGAGTAAACGGAATCCGATGCATGCAGCTCATTGGTCAGATAGAACTGCAGTGGAGTGGCCGATCCTGGCGCAAAGTTCCACAGAAAGCAGATGAGAACCGCTGGATAGACGGCCTTATGCTTCACCAGCCGCCTGACATTCCCAACGAAATCTGCGCCCCTGGCTTGCGGCTTCTCGTACGTATGGCCGAAGACGGAAATAGGCTTCCAGAGCCCCAACACGGCAATCAAAAAAGTGACCATCGCCACCAGGAAGAAGGTCTCTTTCGCGGCAAGATGATCGGAGACGTACCCGGAAGCGAAAGCTCCCGCAACGACGGGGACGGAGCTGACCACGTTACACAGAGCGCTCAGGCGCCCAGACATGAGCTTCTCCTGGCCCACCAGAGCGATCAACCCCTGATAGGCTGCTGCAGTAAATCGGGATGACAGCATTGCCAGTAGCATCCCGACGACCAGTCCCGTGTATGAGATAGCTGAAAACGCCATCCAGATGAATGCCACCGAGGTTGCCGGAGCGAAAATCAGGAAGAAGCCGCGATCCCGCTTTCCCAGCGGATTCCAATGGTCGCGCGCGAGGCCGAAAGCGAACGCAATGTAGACTGGTATGCCCGTAATCAGCCGGAATGTCGAGATCTGCGTCGCCGTCGCATGCAACTCATTCTTGAGCAGGTACGACGTCTGTATATCAACAAGGTAACCGGCCGGCGTTGCCAGATGGACGAACAGGGTCAGCCAACCGAAATACAGCAGAGTTCGGTTGTTGCCCTCAAAACCATTGTGATCAGAAGCAGCCGGCATTCTCGGAGGCGAACAGCAAGACTGGGAATTCGATCTGTACCGCATTACCGACCAGAACTGCTCGCAAAGCCACATCTACGGGTTCGGCGTTGGCCGGGCTCTCGCCATAAGCCCGGACGACAACTCCCGCATACGGCATGGAGTCGTCCTCGCCCGCGAGCGGGTGGGTGGCGCGGCAGTCGCTTCACGAGAACCGCCCAAGCGGCCGCCAGCGAGTAGAGTGCTCAAAAATACGCTTAGGCTGCTCTACCGGGCTAGGTAAAGAATACAGCGGCAGAGACGATCGAGGTAGCGCGAGGCCCCTTTCCGGCCAACAACCGCCCGCCGAGGATGAGGCGGCGGATGTCCCATCCCGGCCCAGTTTCTGCCACTTACCGAACTCACGCAAACGCGAGAGTTCTATGAATCCGTGCTCGCGATCAGGTGAGTGAATCAGCAGAGCATACGAGCACGGTCGAAAAGCACGGCTGCAAGCTGCTGTTCGGAGCAGGACCTCTGGAAAGCCAGCCCCGCCCTGACAGGAACCATCTAAGGCCCAGCCGCAGGACACCGGCGCGCTGGTCGAGACCATCGCCCGCATGGATCTCCCTTGCGCGGCATCACGGTGGGCGGCATCCTTCTTGGCGCAGTGCGCCCCGTGCATATACTGACATCGTCCTCGACCGTTCGCCGCATCGCCAACATGACGGCGGTGGCAACGGTTGATGCCAACGCGCAGCGCGCTCAGGCATGTACACTCGATTGACCCGGCCGTGCATCCGGATGCCGACAGTGAACCAGCAATGGAGACGATGATGGATAAAGACGCTCACCCGAAGCCGTTCTACAGATCCCTCTACTTCCAGGTCATCACCGCCATTGTCATCGGCGTCATCCTCGGCCATTTCTGGCCGCAGGCCGGCGAGGCGATGAAGCCGTTGGGCGATGGCTTCATCAAGCTGATCAAGATGATCATCGCGCCGATCATCTTCTGCACGGTCGTGGTGGGCATCGCCGGCATGGAGGACATGAAGAAGGTCGGCAAGACCGGCGGGCTGGCACTGCTGTACTTTGAGGTCGTGAGCAGCATTGCGCTGTTGGTCGGCCTGTTGATCATCAACATCGTCAAGCCCGGCGCCGGCATGAACGTCGACGTATCCACCCTCGACACGAAGGGCATCGCCGCCTACACCGAGCCTGGCAAGATGCAAGGCACGGTCGATTTCCTGCTGCACGTGATCCCGAACACGGTGGTCGATGCCTTTGCCAAGGGTGAAATCCTCCAGGTGCTGCTGTTCGCGGTGATGTTCGGTTTCGCGCTGCACAGGTTCGGCGGCCGCGGCACGCTGGTGTTCGACTTTATCGAGAAGTTTTCGCACGTGCTGTTCACCATCGTCGGCTACATAATGAAGGTTGCGCCGATTGGCGCCTTCGGCGCCATGGCCTTCACCATCGGCAAGTACGGCGTGAGCTCGCTGCTGCAGCTTGGCCAGCTGATGGCGACCTTCTACGCCACCTGCCTGCTTTTCATCTTCGTCGTGCTGGGCACCATCGCGCGGCTGCATGGCTTCTCGATCTGGAAGTTCATCAAGTACATCAAGGAGGAACTGCTGATCGTGCTGGGCACGTCGTCGTCGGAATCCGTGTTGCCGCGGATGATGGCCAAGCTGGAGAACCTGGGCGCCCGCAAGTCCGTCGTCGGACTGGTGATCCCGACTGGCTACTCCTTCAACCTGGATGGCACCTCCATCTACCTGACCATGGCGGCGGTGTTCATCGCCCAGGCAACCAACACCGACATGAGCCTGACGCAGCAACTCACCCTGCTCGCCGTGCTGCTGCTGACCTCCAAGGGCGCCGCTGGCGTCACCGGAAGTGGCTTCATCGTGCTGGCGGCCACGCTGTCGGCGGTGGGGCATGTTCCGGTGGCGGGGCTGGCCCTGATCCTCGGCATTGACCGCTTCATGTCGGAGGCGCGCGCCCTGACCAACCTGATCGGCAACGGCGTGGCCACGGTGGTGGTGGCGAAATGGACCGGCGACCTCGATGTCGAGCGGATGCGCCGCAGGCTTGATGCCGAGTCGGACATTGAGGCCGACGAGCCGGAAGTGGTGCTCGACCAGGTGGCGACCCATATGCCGGTCGCCGACACCACGGTAACCCGGTGAGCGGCAGCGCGCAAGCACACATCACCACCGCTGGCTGTGGCCACTATGGCACGATTCGGAGAGCCAAACAATCAACAAGGGCCATTCAGACTTGCTCGAACGTCGGCTGATTTTTCACGCCTGGCACCGACATGCCAACTTGTAGAATCTCACCCGCCGTGGAATCCGTCATATAAAGCGTGCTTCGATCCGGCCCGCCAAAGGCCAGGTTCGTCAGGGAATGGCCAGAAGTGCCACGGATGACTTCGACCGGCTCGGCGCGATGATTGAGCACCCATACGTAGGCGAGCCCCGGGTTGGCGACCAGCAGGCGACCATCGACGTCCATCGCGAGCCCGTCCGGCCCACTGGGACCGTAAGACGTGAAGAACTGGCCCGCCTTGGATACGCTGCCATCGTCCAGTAGGGGCATTCGCCAGACGCAGTTGCCGCGCGTGACGGCAACGAACAGGAAGCGCTCGTCTGGCGACAGCACGATGCCATTCGGACTTGGCACATTGGCAAGTAGTAGTTCGAGCCGGCCTTCTCGGGTCAGCCGGTAGACCCTGCCTGTGGGGTCATGCAGGCCGGTCTGGCCTTGATCGGTGAAATAAACGTTTCCCCGGGAATCCAACGTCAGGTCGTTGACGCCCTTGAAGCTTTCGGTATTTCGGCGTGGCAGATACGGCCGGACTTCACCTGAGCGCAGGTCGACTTCCATCAGTCCGTTGCGGTAGTCCGTCACAAGCAGAGCCTGACGACTTACGAATTTCATCCCATTGGGCTCGCCGTCCCATTCGGCGACCAGATCCCAATTGCCTCTCGGGTCGATTTTGAAGATGCGCCCGTTAGGAATATCGCTGACATACAAGTTGCCGTCGTCGTCCACGACGGGGCCCTCGAGGAAGGAGTCGATTTCCCGGCCACCCTGATTTGCATTCGACCAGCCAGTCCGCCGACGATTTCGAAAACGAGCGGGAAGGCTGGAGAACGACTCAGCGTCTCGTATGGTCGGGGGATTCAGTAGAAACATGTCCTGACACCTGTAGACTGGGAATAACTGGATTCTGGAACCAGGAATCCGAGTCATGGCACCGTAGCGGCGGACGCTCGCCCATCCCGGCGAATCACCAATCGCTACTGCTTCTGGAAGCCTGTGCTGCGGGCAACCTTGCCCCAAAATGCAGTTCTGTTGGCGACTTCGGTCTTGAAGCTCCCAGCATCCCAATAACCCGGCTCCGCACCGATGCTCTCAGCATAGGTCCGCATATCCGAGGTGGCCATCGCCTTGGCCACTTCCTTCTGGATGCGATCCAACACATCAGCAGGTGTGCCCTTGGGTGCCCACAAGCCGGTGAAATTCATGACACCGTAACCACTGACGCCCGCCTCGGCGAAGGTAGGAACGTTTGCCAGCGCAGGCAAGCGCTTGGTACCGCTGACGGCCAGCACGGTCAGCTTGTTACCCTTGACCTGTCCGATGACGCCCGGAATGGAGGCCATCTGGAAGTCGACGGTACCGCTCAGCAGCGCAACGGTAGCCTCCCCGGCGCCTTTGAACGGCACATGCATAAAGTGCGTACCCGCGGCGATACCAAAAGCTTCGCTTGCAAAGTGGGGGGTGGAACCGGGTCCGCCAGACCCATATGAAACCTTGTCATCGGCCTTCGCCGCGGAAATCAGATCGGCCAGCGTCTTGTATTTGCCGCCAGCTTTGACAACCACGCCCATGGGCGCAAACACGTAAGCCGCAACGGGCTGCAGGTCGTTTGCAGGGTCAAAGGGCAGCGTCTTGAAGATGTGGGGCAGCAGCGCGTAGGTCGTATCGTTGGCCAACAGCGTGTAACCATCCGCCGCGGCGCGGGCGACCTGGGCCGTGCCGATCGTTCCCGTCGCGCCGGCCTTGTTTTCCACGTAGAAGCTCTGGCCGGTCTGCTCGGAAAGTCGCTGAGCCATTTTGCGGGTGACGGCGTCCACCGCCCCGCCAGGTGGGTAGGGAACGATGATCTTGACGGGCTTGGCAGGCCAGCCTTGCGCCTGCGCGACCATCGACATGGCGGCAAGGGTGGCGAACGCCAGCCCTCGGAGCTTCCACGCTCCGCCTTCCTTCTTTTTCATGCTGTCTCCATTCCAGCGAGAGTTCTTTTACGGCGTAAGGGGCTCGATAAGCGGCACGGCGCATGCATTGTCGGGCAACGAGCGCGACGTACCGCCAATCTGCGCCAATACGGCTACTGCTGTCCGAATGCCTGCTCGCTAACCTTATCCAGAACCGCGATGGTGTTGGTCGCCGCCGCTACCCCCATATTGACGTAGGCCGCACTGGTCACGCCCCCAATATGAGGGCTCAACACGAAGCCCGGCTGCCCCTGGAAAATATGGGGTGACGACATCGGCTCACGCGCAAAGCTATCCAACCCGGCCGCCGACACGCGTCCCGACCGGACGGCTTCCAGCAGCGCCGTTTCCTCAATCAGTCCGCCCCGGGCGGTGTTGATAATGATCACGCCGCGCTTGCAACGCGCAAGTGTGCTGGCATTGACCATTTCCTTGTTCTCCGCCGTCAACGGGCATTGCAGCGAGATGACATCCGAGGCTTCCCAGATCGTCTCCAGCGGGACAGCTTCGATATAGTCCGGCAGATCCGTGGCGAACGGATCGAAGCCAATCACACGCATTCCGATTGCGTCGCACATCCTGGCGAACCGGCGGCCGATGGCGCCCAGACCGACGAGGCCGATGGTCAGGCCATTCAGTTCTACGCTCTTGTGCGTCGCCTTGTCCCAGTGGCCGGCATGCATGCGCGCATCCAGTTGCACAACCGCCTTGGCGCACGCAAGCATCAGCGCCAGCGCATGTTCAGCGACGGCGGCGGCATTTGCCCCCGCCGCTGCGGTCACCTTGATGGCGCGCGCCTGCGCAGCGGCTTTATCAATGGTGTCGGTGCCGGTGCCGTGTTTCGAAATCACCTTCAAGGCGGGGGCCGCATCCATGACTTCGGCGGTTACGCTGCCGTAGCGCACGATAATGCCGACAGGGTTATGCGCCTTTGCCAGTGCCACAAGATCAGCGGTCTGGGGCGTTTTCCCCGCGAATACGATCTCATAGTCGCGCAGCAGCGCAAGCGCTTCCGGTGCGAGGTCAGCACCCGTGACGATAATGACCTGCTTGTTCGTCACAATGCTTCTCCCTGCTTCAAAACCCCCGCCGTCACCAGCGATGCCAGCAGCCAGGGCGCGGTGGTATTGCCCTCTTCGATCTGGGCGATGCGCTTGGCTTCCGCCTCTTCCTTCTTTGCAGCGGCATCGAGCAAGGCTTCGATCTTTTCGCGCTCCACCACAACCAATCCATCGGCATCGCCGCAGATGAAGTCGCCAGGGTTCACCGTGACGCCACCGACGGAAATGGGGTGTCCGATGCGGCCGCCAACTTCCTTGGTCGGGCCATTAGGGTTCGTGCCAACGGAAAAGACCGGGAACTGCATTTCGTCCAGCTCAAGGCTGTCCCGCACAGCGCCGTCGATGACGACACCGGCCAGGCCGCGTTGGCGAGCGGCATGCATCATGATCGTTCCCATCAGGGCCGACGTCTGGTCCCCTTTGCCGTCGACGACCAGGACGTCGCCGGGCTGCGCAAGGGCCAGCGCTGCATGGATCATCAGGTTATCACCCGGACGAACTTCGACAGTGAAGGCAGGCCCGGCGACTTTCATGCTCGGGCGCAAGGCCTTGATTCGGCCATGCAGCGCACCGCGGCGTCCGCCGACATCGGAGAGAATTGCCGGCTGGAATTTGGCGGCCCGCGCCACGATATCAGCAGGCACACGCTCAAACGATTTGATGATGTTGGGCAAAGTCACGATTGACTCCAGGCAATATGAAAGGGATAGGAAAATGGGGGCGTCAATCCAGCTTTGTGCCGGACGCCTTGATGACTGAAGCCCAGCGTCCGATGTCTTGCTTGACCAGCGCACTGAACGTCTCAGGCGTGCCACCCAAGGCCGATGCACCTTGTTCACTCAGCTTCTTGGCAAGCGCCGGGGATTTGAGCGCCTTGTTGAACTCGGCGTTGAGGCGCTCCACGATGTCCTTTGGTGTCGCGGCAGGTGCGACGAAGCCGAACCAGGTCGCAGTATCAAAGCCGGGATAGCCCAACTCGGCGACTGTCGGCACCTGAGGCAGATCTTGCACACGCTGCGGAGACGTAACCGCGAGTGGCCGCAGCCTGTTGTTCTTGATATGCCCAAGCAACGTTGGCACAGAGGCCATGTACAGATCGACCTGTCCGCCCATCAGGTCGTTGACTGCCTGCGCCGCACCCTTGTACGGAACATGGGTGAACTTCACCTTCGCGGTCGTTTGAAGCAGCTCGCCGCCAAGATGCGCCACCGTGCCGTTGCCCGGCGATGCGAAATTGATCGCTCCGGGCTTTGCCTTGCCCGCCTGAATCACGTCCTTCAGCGTCTTGTATGGCGAGTTGACATGCGTCACCAAGACGAGCGGCGCGGAGGCGACCAGACCGATGGGAGCCAGGTCCTTCAATGGGTCATAAGGCAACCGTTCGTACAGCGTGGGGTTGATGGCAAGGTTGCTGGTTTGCCCCATGACGATGGTGTAGCCATCGGCCGGCGCCTTGGCTGCTGCGTCAACCCCCAGGTTGCCACCGGAGCCCGGCTTGTTCTCCACCACAAACACCCATCCTGTCGACTTGGCAACCGTATTGGTCACTTCTCGCGCGATGATGTCCGTTCCGCCGCCGGCGGGAAAAGGGACGATGACTCTGATGGGCTTGGTGGGGTACTGCGGCGCGGCATGGGTGGTGGCAGACGCCACAACCAGACCTGCGGCGAGGACAAACATGCAGTGACGGGAAATTGCCTTCATTACTGTCTCCGAATCTCAGTTTCGTTGTGATTCGGATTGTGGTTGCTCGTTTCACTCCTTACAATGACGTTTCATACCGTGCAACTAGGTCCATGCTATGAACCGCATAAGTGAATCTAAAGGTGCTTCTGGCGACGAGCCGTCAGGCTCTGTGATCGCGGTAACCCGCGCGCTGCGTGTCCTCGAGGCGTTCGGGGTCAATGATCCACAACTGTCCCTCGCTGAACTGAGTCGGCGGACGGGCATCCACAAGACCACCGTGCTCCGGTTGGCCCGCACGCTGGCGGCGGATGACTATCTGGTGCAGAAGGAAGATGGAAGCTGGAGGCTTGGGCGAGCAGCCGGATGGCTTGGTGCGTGCTACCAGGCAACCTTCAACGTGCAGGAAGTGGTAGAGCCGGTCCTACGGGAACTGACGATCAAGACTGGGGAAAGCGCTTCGTTCTACGTCCGTGAGGGACAACAGCGAACGTGTCTCGTCCGGGTCGAAGGACCGCAGGCCATCCGCCATCACGTCAGAATCGGGGCGGCACTGCCGTTAGACAGCGGTTCCCCGGGCCGGGTGATTCTGGCGTTCTCGGGAGAACCCGGCGAGCTTTATGAAATGATTCGCCGCCGTGGTTTTCATCTATCGCTTGGCGAGCGGGAGCCCGAAGTCTCAAGCGTGTCAGCACCGGTGTTCGGATTGCACTGGCGGCTGCTGGGCTCAATGTGTATTTCAGGACCGACCTCCCGGCTGAGCGAAGAGCGTTTGTTGGAGTTGGCCCAGACAGTCGTCGACGCGGCGAACAAGCTTTCGTATGCCATGGCGGGTAGTCAACGGCCTGCGATGCACATTGAAAAGCCGTCAACCTGGCATCCTTGATATCGGAGAGGCTCCCATGCAGCCATGTTGTATTAGTGCAGGTGAGATTGATCAATAGCTGACTCGAATTCGGTCCCGCTGCTTGCAACCCTTCTCAGACCGGGACTCGTTCGCCGATGGCGTCCGCCCCGCGGACCGGCACCGTCCGGACCCGCGCGGACGCAACTGGCAACGTGGCTCGGGAAGTACTATCCTCCCATGGGCTCAGGTAAGGAGGCCAAATGTCGCAAGGTTCTCGGCATTTTCGCAAAGCGAATCTCACTGTACTCTGCATGGCAGGCGTGCTCGTTTCGTGTAGCACACCGAGGATATCGGCTCCGCCCGAACTCCAGCCCACCGACGCGCGTGGAACGATCGCGGTGCTGCACGCATCCGGTGTACAGATTTATCAGTGCAAGCGTGCGAACGACGGCAGGTTGTTATGGAGCTTTTCGGCCCCGGAAGCCACCCTGAAGGATGGCACCGGGCAACTCGTCGTCAAGCATTACTCTGGGCCGACCTGGGAAGCGCCTGACGGCAGCAAGGTGACCGGCAAGGTATTGCGGCAGACCCCCAATGCGCAGCAGCCGGACAGCATTCCACTCTTGCTGTTGCAGGCAACGAGCACCGGCGGAGCTGGCCTGCTTGCGAAGACGCGTTACGTGCAACGACTGAATACGCTAGGCGGACAGGCCCTCCCCCAGGCCTGCACACAGGAGGGACAGGAGAATCGCATGCCGTATCGGGCGGACTACGTCTTCCTGGAATAGCCTACGCCGGAGCTGGACGTTCTAAAAGTCCCGGATATCCGAGGACGGTCGCGAACCGCTGGAACGTCATCCGACAGAGTTCAGGATGCCTGACGGCCGACCGCGATCACGCTCGGCCTTCCTTCTGCATCCTCGATGCGCGGCAGGATGCCCGAAGCAATGTTCTGCCTAACCGTAGCCATCAGTTCAGCAACATCCCAACGCCCCTGCTCGATAGCGCCCAGAGCATCGCCAGTGACTGCGAATCGCCCGCCACAGGCAGCACAGCGGTAGATGCGGCTACCATGCACGCGATCTTGTCGGTCGAGCCAGCGTCGCGCCAGCGCAGCGCATAGTAAGCAAGGTACGGCTTCGGTTGTACTCATAGCCTAACCTCGGTCGATTGCCCAACCCGGCTAACGGCCGGCCTAGCGTGTTGCAGCCTATTGCCAGCCCTAACGCAGCCCTGCAAAAGCGTGCATCGCTCATTGCCCTACCCGGATAATGAGTGCGAAGGCTGCCGGCATGCACATGGCCAGCACCCCAAAGGCGATCAATCCTTTAATAGATTCTGCTCGCAGCAGCCATGGGACCCACAGATCAGGGGTCAGCGTCAGGTACAACAGGAAATAAATGGCCCATCCTGATTGATAAGGGGGCATGGCAGTACCCTCATAGTCACGGCAGCGTTGGCCTAAGTTTCATTTAAGAAACGTTCCCTGACGAGGTAGTACTGTTTGCAAGGCAACAGAAGCAACCCACGCGACCGGGGGATGCAGCGGCGACCCGCTAGCGCTAATCACAAGCCATTGTGATCGCCAAGTCGCACCCTCGCCCTCCAGCGAACGACCCATCGATCTGGCCGTTCATCGCCGCGATGGCCATAGCATGCGAAATTCCTTCAGCAGAGTGGAAATCGCTGTAGACGATCCTGAAAACCGCCTATGAGCTGGCTGTTTCCGCTGCCTTGGGGCCATTGGGCGGAAGTTCCCCGGAATAAGAAGCCTAGGTCACGTCGTAATCGCCCCGAACAAGGTCTACCATTTAAGCCGAGCTAGGCGCTCATCATCGGAGACCAGCCGCCGTTACAGATCTGAGCTGCGGGACACGTACCGGCGCCTTCACCTGTCGCGAGAATATGATTCGATGAGATTAATCGTTCTTCAGCGCAATAGCGACCATGCCACATTCTATTCAAGTACCCCCTGAAATCGTCAGGAAGTGGCAAGAGATTGTCGATCTGCTCGCCGGGATCATGCGCGTTCCTTCCGCCTTGATAATGCAAGTAGAGCCCCCCAACATCAAAGTCTTCGTATCCAGCGAGTCCAAAGGGAATCCTTACGAGCCGGCCGAAACCGCGCCTTTGAACACGGGACTTTATTGCGAGACCGTAATGAAGACCCGTCAACCGCTGCTTGTCCCTGACGCTTTCCAGGACGAAGCGTGGAAATCGAACCCGGATATTAAACTGGGGATGATCTCGTACCTGGGTGTTCCGATCAGTTGGCCCGATGGCGAGATATTCGGGACGATTTGCGTTCTTGACAGAGAAAGAAACGATTATAGCGAGCCTTTCCTCAGACTTCTGCTCTTGTGCCGCGACGTGTTGCAGGCTGATTTGAGAATGCTAACAACACTGAACAAACAACTCGAAGAGCGCGAAGCGAAGATCCAGCGCCTGGTCGACGCCGACATTATCGGGATCTTCATCTGGGGCGAAAGCCGGATCATCGAGGCCAATGACGCGTTCCTCCGCATCGTGGGCTACGAGCGTGAGGATCTCGTCTCCGGTCGCCTCCGCTGGACAGACCTGACCCCGCCGGAATGGCTCGACCACGATTTCCGACATTATCTGCCAGAGCTCAAGCGGACCGGCCGCTTGCAACCGTTCGAGAAGGAGTATTTCCGGAGGGACGGCAGCCGGGTGCCCGTGCTGATCGGCGTGGCGAGCTTCGAGGAAGGCGGGGACCAAGGTGTCGCTTTCGTGCTCGATTTGAGCGAGCGTAAGCGCGCGGAGACCGAAGCGCGCGAAAGCGAGCGCCGCTACCGCGAGATCCAGACTGCGCTGGCGCACGCGAACCGCGTCACGACCATGGGGCAACTCACGGCCTCGATCAGCCATGAATTAAAGCAACCGATCGGCGCGTGCGGCGCCAATGCCGAGGCGGGTCTACGCTGGCTGAGCGCACCGACGCCGAATCTTGAGGAGGCGCGCCAGGCGTTTGAACGTATCACCAAAGACGCAAGGCGCGCGAGCGAGATCATGAACCGCATTCGTGGCCTCTTCAAAAACACCCCGATGGATAAGGAGTGGGTGCAGATCAACGAGGCGATTCGTGAGGTCATTACCCTGACGCGCGGTGAGGCCATGAAAAACAGCGTCTCCCTGCAGATGGAGCTTGCGGAGGACTTGCCGCTCGTTCAAGGCGACCGAGTGCAACTCCAACAGGCGATGCTGAACCTGATCATCAACGCCATTGAAGCGATGAGCGCGGTTGACGACGGACCGCGAGAACTGACGATTAGCACCGCCAAGGATGAGCCGGGTGCCGTCCTTGTTACGGTGTGCGATTCGGGGCCGGGTGTCGCTCCCGAGAACATCGAGCGCCTCTTTGAGCCGTTCTGTACGACGAAGGCCGGCGGAACGGGGATGGGGCTGTCCATTTGCCGCTCGATCGTGCAAGCGCACGGGGGAACGCTACGGCTGAGCGCGAACGTGCCTCGCGGCGCCGTATTTCAGTTCGCCGTGCCCACCAACCAAGACGGCGCATTTCGGCCAGGCATGGCTCAGTGAGGGCCGTCCATGCAACGAAACTGACGATGACTCGCAGCAACCACAGCGTCCGGTGTCGGAACCGATGTCTGATCGAGGCCGGCCGAATGCGGTGCACTGATACCGCCTGGCCAGCCCCGCTTCAGTATCAGAAGCCGGCTCGCGCCTGGAGATAGACTTACCCGGCGGGAGGCGATGTCAACAGTGCGGAGATGACACCAGGCACCCAGGCCGCCGGACCTCCTTTAGACGCCCCACTCCACCAACCGAGCCTTCAACCGCGGCCCGGCGAAATCAAGAAATGCGCGCAGTTTCAGCGGCAGGATCCCCTGTCCAGTGTGAACAAGGCTGATGGGCCACGGTGCCGGCTCGAACGCTTCGAGCGCGGTCTTGAGCGCTCCGGCACGCACCGCGTCCGCCATCTGGTAGGACAGCACGCGAGTGAGGCCGACCCCCGCCACCGCCGCATCGATTGCGGCTTCGGCAGTGCTTACGGCAAGCCGCGAGCGGACGGGCACCTCCGCCTCCGCCTTGCCCGACAGGAAGGTCCAGACTTGCCTGGATGCAATCTGTTCCATGGTAATGCATGAATGCGCGGTGAGCTCAAGGGGGCTCGTCGGCGTGCCATGTTCAGCGAAGTAGGCTGGGCTCGCGCAAACCACCCGACGCGTTGTGCCAATCCGCGTCGCGATGAAACTGCTGTCGGGCAGTTCAGCGATCCGCACTGCGACGTCGACTTGCTCTTCAAGAAGATGCATCACGCGGTCGGTCAGCACCATCCGCACATCGATGTCCGGGTAAGTCTTGAGGAATTCCGCAACCACCGGCAACAAGTGCAAGCGTCCGAAGACAATGGGTGCAGTGATGACAAGCTCGCCTTTAGGGGCCGCGTATTCCCCCGACGCGGCACGCTCCGCCTCTCCCACTTCCTCGAGAATGCGCCGGCATGCGGCGACATAGGATTGTCCGGCTTCGGTGAGGGCAAGTTGTCGGGTGGAGCGATGCAGGAGTCGGGTTTTCAGGTGCGACTCCAGTTCTCCGACCTTGCGGCTTACCGTTGCAAGCGGAATATCGAGCTGGCGCGCGGCTGCAGAAAAACTGCCTGCGTCGACCACCGCCACCAGGATCGACATGGATTCGAAACGATCAGCCACGTTCTCATTTTTTGGGAGGATGATTCCCAATAATGCCGGATTATCTTTCTGGGTGGAAGCACCTACTATCCAGGCATCCCTCGGCGAGCGCGTCGAGAATCTGGAGAATGTGCTGTGTCAACCCTTTCGAGTACCCATCCGCAGGCTTTGCGACGAAACGCTTCCATCAGAAATTTGCCCGTCAACTTGTTTGCGTCGGTCATGGGCATTGCCGGACTCTCTATCGCGTGGCGCCAGGCCAGCCAGGAATTTGGGGTAAGCCCGCTGATATCCGAGGCAGCCGGAATCCTCGCCATCATCGTGTTCCTGCTGCTGAGCGCGGGATATCTCGTCAAGGCAATCAAGCATCCGGACGCGGTCGTCGGCGAGTTCCGGCATCCCGTCGCAGGCAACTTCTTCGGCACGATCACGATCGCTATCCTGCTGCTCTCCTCGGTCGTTGCTCAACTGAGCCAGACGCTCGCCGAAGTCATTTGGATAGTAGGCACAATTGCGACGATCGCGCTCTGTTTCACGATTGCGAGCCGGCTGCTGCAAGGCAAGATTGACGCTGCGCACGCGGTTCCCGCCTGGTTCATCCCGGGAGTGGCCACGTTGGATATCGCGGTTGCAGGTGGGGCCATGCCAATGCCGTGGGCCCATGAAATCAACATGTTCGCGCTGGCCGTTGGAACAATGATTGCTCTCTTGTTCTTTACGATGATCATGTCGCGAATGATTCATCACGAGCCGCTGCCCGCCGGCATGGTCCCTTCGCTGTTGATCCTGATGGCACCGTTCGAAGTGGGCTTTCTCGCCTACACCAACTTTACGCAGCGCGTCGACACTTTCTCCGGGTTGCTGTTCTACTTCGGTCTCTTCATATTCCTTACGCTGGCGCCCAAAGTATTTCGCAAGGGAATTCCGTTCGCTTCCGGTTGGTGGGCGATCAGCTTTCCGATGGCGGCGCTCGCGAGCGCCTCGCTGAAATACTCGATGTTCGTCCAGGCCTGGCCCGTGACAGTGATCGCGATCCTCCTCCTCACCATGCTGAGCATCGCAATTGTGGTTCTCTTTGTCAGAACGCTGCACATTCTTCTTAAGGGCAAGCTGCTCGCCGGTTGAAGCAGCCACTGGCTCCTGCTCCGATTCAGCTGAGAACCCCGGCCTCGATGCAGCGTGCCTGGATGCAACCACGCACCACAGCAGATCCGCAGGTCAATGTCTGATCTGGGCCGGCCGAATGCGGTGCACTGATACCGCCTGGCCAGCCCCGCATCAGTCTCAGAAGCCGGCTCGCGCCTGGATATAGACCATGCGCGGCGCGCCGACCAGGCGACCGGCATTGCTGTCGGTGGTGCGCGTGTAGTAACGCTTGTCGAACACGTTATTCAAGCCGATCGTGATGTCGGTACGCTTCCACTGCGGGACCTTGAACATCGCCTGAAGATTCCAGGTGCGGAAGCCCGGTATGCGCATCTCCTTATACAGAAGTAGAACGGCCTCCGCAGCGGGGCGGGATAGCTGATGCCGCGAAAACTCTGGGGAAAGGGGTTGTAAACATCCGCAGACTCGCGTTTACTCTCGGATTTTCGAGCGGCAATGAGCAACGAGTCGGGGGCATGGGTGGACGAGGAATTTGAGAGTCTGGATCTTGGTGATCCGCGGCGGGATCGGCGCGCCAAGGAATTGCTCAAGCGGTTTGCGGCCCTGCCTACGGCGAGCATTCCCGGTGCGTGCGATGACTGGTCGCAAACCATTGGGGCGTATCGGTTTCTGGGCAATGAGCAGATCGATTGGCGGGACGTGATGCAGCCCCATTGGGAGCGCACTGCAGCGAGGGCCGCGCAATTTCCGGTGGTGCTGTGCATCGCTGACACCACCGAGCTGAACTTCAATGGCCAGGAAATGGAGGGGCTGGGGCCGTTGAGCTACGAAGCCCAGCGGGGAATGTATCTCCATCCGACCTACGCGGTGACGCCAGACCGGGAGCCGCTGGGGGTGATCGATGCCTGGATGTGGGCTCGGGAACTGAAGGACGCCGATGGCCACCGCAGCGGGATCAAGGAAAGCGTGCGCTGGATCGAGGGGTACGAACGGGTGGCGGAGCAAGCCGCGCTGCTGCCCCAGACAAGGCTGGTGTATGTGACGGACCGCGAGGGTGACATCGCCGAGCTGATGGCGCGCGCCCAGGAACTTGGCCAGCCGGCTGACTGGCTGATCCGCAGCCAATACAACCGCAACCTTGCTGAGGCGGGCAAGCTGTGGGATAGCGTTGACGCCAGCCCGGTGCTTGGGGAAATTACCTTTATCTTGCCAGGGCGTGCAGGCCAGAAAGCGCGCGAGGTCAAACAGGAGCTACGTGCACAACGTGTGCAGCTGCCGGGTACGATTGGAGCGGCGCTCACCTGTGTGGAGGCCAGGGAGATCGGAGCGCCCGCTGGCATCAAGCCAGTGGTTTGGCGCTTGTTGACGAACCGAGAAGCGCAGGACGCCGATGCTGTCATCGAACTCGTCGACTGGTACCGAGCCCGATGGGAGGTGGAGATGTTCTTCCATGTCCTGAAGACCGGCTGCAAGGTCGAAGCGCTACAGCTATCGCACATGGATCGCGTGGAGCGGGCCTTGGCGTTGTATATGGTGGTGGCGTGGCGCATTGCCCGCTTGATGCGGTTGGGCAGAACCTGCCCGGATCTGGATGCGTCACTGTTCTTCGACGCCGACGAGATTCGGGGGGCATACGTGCTCGCCAAAAAAGCCCGCCCGAAGGTACCAGTCACACTCAATCAGATGATTCGGTTGGTGGCTTCCCTGGGTGGGTTCCTTGGGCGCAAGAGCGATGGTGAGCCCGGCGCCAAGACGATCTGGATCGGCATGCAGCGAACCATGGATGCCGCGCTCACCATTCAGGCACTGCGGGAAGAGTCATGACTTCTGTATAAGGAGATGCGGTATGCGGCCCACGCTGCCATCCGGCGACTCGGCCACCGTATTGGCCAGGTCAGAGTATTGCGAGCTCTGGTGCGTGGTGGAAACATTGAACGTCCAGTTACGCCAGTCGTAGCGTACCCCGAGCGTATCGGTATTGCGCGAGTAGAACGGTACGTCCAGGCCGGACGTGGCGCCCGACTTCTGAATCGCGCGCGTGTACGTGTAGTTGGCGTAGACATTCAGCCCCGCGAACAGGCCGGCGCGATCGAACGTGTAGTCGATCGCGGTTTCCACGCCGTCGTGGTCCGTAGCGCCGATATTCTGGAACGTGGCGGGGAACAGGCCCGGCACCTGCAGGATCTGGTTGTCGAACTTGATCTTGAACGCAGTCAGTTCGGCCTTGATCCGGTTGTCGGTCCAACGCGTACCCACTTCGAATGTACGCGCCACTTCCGGCTGCAGCGGATTATTCGGCGTCTGCGAATTGAGCTGGGTGTTCTGCACCGGCCCGAACGACGTACTGTAGTCGGCAAACACGGTCCACGCATTGTTCACGAGGTACGAGACATTGACCGAGGGCAGTGCCTTGTTATTCATGCTTTCGAACTGCGTCGCGGTACCCCGCTGCTGGCGCGTGGTGTCGATATGTTCGAAGCGCACGCCCGGCACGATGCGCCAGTTGCCGATGGCGATACGATCATCGATATAGACGGCGTGCGCATCGGTGGCATTGTCGAATGTGGTGGTCGGGCCGGCCACGCCGGTTACGAGGCTCTGATTGTAGGCATTGTCGTCGCCACGCTCGCGGATATACCGATATCCGACGGTGATGTCATGCAGCGTCGGCCCCAGCGACACGCGCTGCGTATAGCGCGGCTCGATGCCGAACGTGGTGTAGTTGCGAGGCTGGTGCGCGATCTGGGTGGCGCTCTGCTGCAGCGTGCTCTGGCGATAGCTCTCGTTGAAGAACGTGCGAATCTCGAACTCCTGATTGGCGGACATCGTGTTCACGTATCCCAGATCGAAGCTCGTGCGGTTGCCACTCCAGTAGTCGTTCGGGCGCGTATTCTGGAGCGGATCCGCATTGAATTGCGCCACCGTGAGGCCACCTGGCGTGCGCGAGCGCACGTCGTAGTAGGAAACCTTGCCGTAGACCTGCGACGTGCTGGTGAGGTCATAGGCGAATTTCACGGCCAGATCATTGACGTCATCATCGCTGCCCTTGCGCCATTCGCGACCCGTCATGCCCGAGTACAGGAGAGCCAGTCCCAGCCCGTTCTCGAGCGTGGTCCCTACAAACGCGTTGTACTGGGTATTGCTGCCGCCGCCTTCCGTGTAGATGTTTTCGCGGATCGACGCATCGCCAGTGATGCCGGGGCCGCCAGGAATCGGCTTGGTGTTGAAGTTGATGATGCCACCGACGTTCTGCGGGCCATACCGCACCGCACCGCCGCTGCGCACCACGTCGATCGATTCGATATTGCCCAGGCTGACCGGTGCGAAAGACAGTTGCGGTTGCCCATACGGCGCCACCGCCATCGGAATACCGTCGAGCAACACCGTAGAGCGAGGCGAGTATCGGCCCGTCAGGCCGCGCACGCCGATATTGAGCGAGATGGCGCTACCGGCGGTGCCAGAGTTGTCGGTCGACTGCACCCCCGGAATCCGGCGCATAACGTCACTAATACTGCTCGCGCCACTCTGCTCGATTTGCTCCTCGCTCACCACAGTGCGTGCGCCGGCGAACGTCTTCACACTGTTCTGCAGTCCGGTACCCAGCCAATTGCCGGTGACCTGGACGGTATCGAGCACATGCTCCGCATTGCCGTTTTGCCCCGGCTGCGCATCGGTCTGCTGAGCGGACGCCCCTAGCGGCGCCAGGCATAGCATCGAGACGGCGAACGCCGTCGCGCGCAGCGCGAATTGGGGTGCGGCGGGCAGCTTGCCGCATCGGCTCGAACTCATGGCTTTTCTTCCTTGTAACAAGCAAATTACGAAAAGCCATGAATGTAAATGATAACGGTTATCGCTTGTAATTCAAAAGACTAAAGTGCCGCTTGGTGCTCACGGGCTCGCGTGAGTTGTTGCTGCGGCACGACGACCTCGCTGACGACCACCCTGCCGGGCGCGGTGTTCGGTCGCCTTCTTACCAGCCCGCGACTGGGAGAGCCGGCGTTATTCAACACGGATGCCACGTGCCTTGACCAGGGCATGCCAGCGCGCCGACTCCGTCTGCAGGAAGCTCTTGAAAGCCTGCGGCGTGTTGCCGACCGGATCGAGTCCGGCTTGCTGCAGCCTGGCGCGCACAGCGGGATCGGCCACCGCCTTCTGTACGGCGCTGGCTATTGCCTGCACGCGATCCGGCGCGGTGCCCTTGGGCAGGAACACGCCGTTCCACTCAAGCACTTCATAGTCGGGCATGCCGCTCTCGGCCAGGGTCGGCGTATTGGGCAATGCCTTCAGGCGCGTTCTGGAAGTCACCGCCAGCGCACGCAGCTTGCCGCCGGTCACGTATTGCAGCGTCGACGCAGTATTGCCGAAATAGGACGCGACCTGCCCGCCCATCACATCGGTCAGCGCCGGCGCGCCGCCTTTGTACGGAACATGCAGCAATTCGATTCTGGCCTGCTCATTGAACATCTCGGCAGCCAGATGCGAGCCGGTGCCAGCGCCGGCAGAGGCATAGGTCAGCTTGCCGGGCGACTTCTTTGCCGAGGCGATGAAGTCGGCAACGGTCTTGTAAGGCGCGTTCGCTGCAACCACCAGGATCTGCGGCGCAGTCGCCACCAGCGAAATCGGAATGAAATCGCCCGTCGGATCGAACGGCAGCTTGCGCAGCGCGCCGTTGACCGCAAACGCCGAGGCGTCGTACAGCACCGTATAGCCATCCGGGGTCGCCTTGGCCACGACGTCGGCGCCGATGACCCCGCCAGCGCCCGGCTTGTTGTCGATGACAACGGTCTGCCCGAGGATCTCTCCCATCTTCTGGGCCACGACACGCGCCGTGTTATCGGCACCACCACCCGCTGAATAAGGCACCACCATGCGGATCGGCTTGTCGGGGAACGCGAAGGCGCCGAGCGGCAGCGCCGCAGCCAGAATCGCCAGGCCTTTGCCAAGGCGCTGCAGGGTCGTTTTCATGTTGTCTCCACTTCTTATTGGTTCGAGCCGGCTATGCGGTCTCGAATCCGTACAGTAAGGCAGGGTTGTCCACCAGGATGCGCCGCCGGAGCGCCTCGGTGCCGGCCCAGCGGGCCAGCAGGTCGTACAGCAAGGCATCGTCCGGCTTGAAGCCGGTCTCTGTGGAGTGGGGCCAGTCGCTGCCCCACACCAGCCGTTCCGGGGCGGTGCGCACCCATGCCATCGCCACCGGGTCGATGTCCGCATAGCGCCCGGCGGCGCCGACGACGGAATCCAGATACGCGCCGGACAGCTTCAGCCACGCATTGCCGCGCGCCAGCAACTCGGATACGAGTGAAAACGCAGGATGCGCGGTACCACCGGGCACCGGCAGGCGGGCGAGGTGGTCGAATACCAGCGGCGTGCGCAGGCGTCCCAGCAGGTCGCGGTGGGCGACGATCTGGTCTGCGGTCCAGTGTAATTGCAGATGCCATCCCAGCTCGGCAACGCGATTGGCAAGCGCTTCCACCATCTCGAAGCCCACCACCACATGGGCCTCGGTGTAGAGGGAGAACCGGATGCCACGGATGCCACCCACATGCAGCGCGTGCAGGGTTTCGTCTGTCACATCCGGCCGCACCACGGCAACGCCGCGCGCATTGGCGATACCCAACTTCCGGATCGCATCGACCGTGGCGCTGTTGTCTGTGCCGTAGCAGCGAGGCTGCACGATGACCGCGCGGCTCGTGCCAAGCAGCGCTTGCACGCCACGGTAGTCTTCCACGGTGGCATTTGCCACCACTGGCGCAATCGCCGCGAAGCGCGGGTCGTAGATGTGCAGGTGAGCGTCGCAGGCATTGGCGAGCGCGGCGCTGCGTGGCGCGCGGCTTGCCGAACTGTTCGACACCGGCGGAATCGGCCCCCCGTAGCGGGCGTCAGGCATGCCGTGCCAGCCTGTCCGCGGCTTCACGGACCCTGTCCCCGTGCTGATCGAGCGCAGGAGCGGCGAACGGCTCCGGACCGGGCGTGCGCCCGAACTTCACGGCACGCGTGAAGCCGCGATAGCGGCCAACCACGGGGTGCTCGAACGTTGCCAGCATCTCTTCCGCGGCCACCTGGGGAAAATCGAACATATCCTCCACCGAGCGCGCTGCCGCACATGGCACCTCCTCGCCGAATATGGTCTCCCATTCCAGCGCCGAACGCTCCTGCAATGCCGCGTGCAGGCGGGGCACGATTTCCCCATGATGTTCGGCGCGCTTGCGCACGCTGTCGTAGCGATCGGTCGACAGCAGATCGGCCAGGCCGGTCTTCTCGCACAGCGCCCGCCAGAAATGCGGGGTATTGGCCGAGATATAGATGTAGCCGTCCCTGGTCGGATGAATGCCGGTAATGCCGCCGGAGCGCATGTCGCGCCCGATCTCCCTGGGCTCCGATTCGGCCCAGACCATCCGCGCCGACTGCATGGTCAGCGCCGCACGCAGCAGCGACACGCCCACATACTGCCCTGCCCCGCTCTTCTCCCGCTCGTAGAGCGCCGACGACACCGCACCCGCGACCAGCGCCGAGGCATAGTAGTCAACTACGGAGCCGTACAGAATCTCCGGCGGCCCCCCGTGCTTGCCCTGCAGCGTGCACATGCCGGTCATGGTCTGCAGCACCTGGTCGTAACCGGCCTTGTCCTTCAGCGGGCCCGTCTCGCCGTAGCCGGTGACCGCGCAGTAGATCAGGCGCGGGTTGACGGCACTGAGCTGCTCGTAGCCAATGCCGAGCCGGCCCGGCACGCTGGGGCGGAAGTTATGCACCAGCACATCCGCATTGCGCACCAGCGCCAGCAGCCGCTCCAGATCGGCCGGGTTCTTCAGGTCGAGCACGACGCCCAGCTTGCTTCGGTTGACGCCCAGGAAGGCCCGGCTTTCGGCCTCCAGTGTCGAGGGATACTTGCGCAGGTTGTCGCCCACGGGCGGCTCGACCTTGATGACGTCCGCGCCCTGGTCGGCGAGCAGTGAGCAGCCATACGGCCCCGCGATATAGGCGCTCAGGTCGAGCACGCGCACGCCGCTCAGTGGACCTGGCTGTCCCGCCCGGTTTGTGCCGAAGACGTCTTCCCCGGCAGTGGTGTTGGTTTGCATACAGCCTCCGAATCAGCCAGGCGTTCAATCCGCGACAATGTTTTGCTGTTTGGCCAGCGCCGTCCACCGGACCACATCGGCCGCAATCGTCTCGGCGAACTGTTGGGGGGTGACGGGCTTCGCCTCGGCGCCTTCCTTAAGAATCGCAGCCTTGACGGTCGGCTTCGCCAGCGCCTGGTTCACCGCCGCATTGAGCCGCGTGATGACCGCCGGCGGCGTGCCTGCCGGCGCGAGAAAGCCCCACCAGAGTTCAAACTCGTAGCCAGGAACCGCGCTCGCCATCGGCGCCAGGTCCGGCGCGACAGGGCTTGGCTTCAGGCTGGTGATCCCCACGGCCCGCACCTTGCCGGCCCGGACCATCGGCAGCAGCGAAGGGCCGCTCGAGATCAGCACCTGGGTCTGGTTGCCGATCAGGTCGGTGATGGCGGGGCCCATGCCACGGTAAGGTACGTGCGTAATGGCCAGCTTGCCGGCCTTGGCCTTGAGTAGTTCTGTACCGAACTGGTTGACGCTGCCGGGGCCGGAAGACGCGTAGTTGAACTTGCCCGGATTGGCGCGGATCGCGTTGATCAGCTCCTGCGGCGTCCTGGCAGGAAAGTCGTTGCTGACCGCCACGATGAACGGCCCCTTGGCCACCATCGCCACCGGCGCAAAGCTCTTGACCGCATCGTATGGCAGATTGCTCTGCACCGCCGCATTGGTCGTCATGCTCGACGAGACCGCGACCAGGGTATAGCCGTCCGGCGCTGCCTTGGCCGCCATGCCGGTTCCCGTGTTGCCGCTCGCCCCGGAGCGGTTGTCGATGATCACCGGCTGCTTCAGTTCCTCGCCGATCTCCTTCGCCACGATACGGGCGAAGATGTCGTTCGAGCCGCCAGGCGGATACGGCACGATGATCGTGATGGGCTTGGACGGATAGGGGCTCTCGGCGGCAGCATTGGCCGATACCGCCAAAGCGCCAAACGCGGCGATCATCCCGAAGCATGCGGCGGCACGACGCGACTGTGAGGTCGTCATGGTTTGTCTCCTGTATGGTTTTATGTGGGTCTGTGATGCGGTGTCAGGCGGCGATCAGTCCGAGCCGCCTGGCGATCTCGACAGTGGCCTGTGCACGCCGGACGAAGGGAGCGTCGATCATCTTTCCATCCACGACGTAAGCCCCGACGCCGTCGGCCTGCGCCTGGGCGGCAGCCGCCACGACCCGCAGCGCATGCGCGATCTCGTCGTCGGACGGCCGATAGACATCGTTCGCCAGCGCGATCTGGCTTGGGTGGATGCAGCTCTTGCCCAGAAAGCCCATCTGCCTGGACATCTCCGCCTCGGCGCGGAAGCCTTCGCCATCGCGAATGTTGGCGAACACCGTGTCATAGGCGTAGACGTTGGCTTCGGCAGCCGCCATCCGCACGGCGAACATGGCCGATGCGATCGCTGCCGTGTTGCGCCGATGGATGCCGGCTGGCTCGAACAGATCGCCCAGCCCAAGCTGCAGGCCTGCCACGCGGGGATGTGCGCCCGCCAGCTCGGCGGCGCAATGCAGCGCCTTTGGCGACTCAATGTTCAGCAGCAACCGGACCTTCGCATCCTCGTCGGTGAAGCCGTTGGCCCGCTCAGCCTGTTCGATCGCCGCCGCCGCGCGGCGGACGTCGTCGACGCTCTCCGGCTTTGGCAGGTTGACCAGGTGCAGGCCCGGCACCACCACTGCGGCCACGTCGGCCTCGAAATGGCCCGTGTCGAGGCCATTGACGCGAATGATCAGGGTCTTTGCAGTCGAGCGAGTCTCGACGGAACGCAGCAGTTGTGACAGCAGATCACGGGCCTCGGCCTTCTTCTCTTCGGCAACCGCATCCTCCAGATCGAAGGACAGCGCATCCGCGTCGCTCGCAAGCGCCTTGGCGAAAAACTCGGGTCGTGAACCGGGGACGAATAGCTTGCTTCTCATGGCCAACACCGTATCTCCGTGGGGTGAAATGCAGTGTGGCTTAACCGAAAGAGAAGATAAACTATACTTTCCTACCTTCGTACAATAGAAATTCTATGGAGACGAGCTATCTCAAGGCATTCAGCTTGGTCGTGGAAACCGGCACGCTGGCCGAAGCCGCGAGGCGGCTCAATGTGACGCCGGCGGCGGTCTCTCAACAGATCCAGGTGCTGGAGCGCGAACTTGGCACTGAGTTGCTGGCACGAGCCGGCCGTACCGTAGCGCCCACCGAGTCCGGGCGCCGCCTCGCTGCGCGCTGTGTCTCGCTGCTCAGGGAAGTCGACGAGCTTAGGGGGTGGGTGAACCAGGCGGACGCGGCGCGCGAGCTTCGCATCGGCACCATCAATACGGCGCTCCACAGTCTGCTACCGGACGCGCTCGCGCGTTTTGCGGCCAGACACCCCGGTGTGTCCGTCCACATCAGGTCTGCCATGTCGAGCGAGCTGTACGACGCGGTCAAGCAATCGGAACTGGACGCCGCCGTCTGTCTGCACCCTCCCTTCGCCATCCCCAAAGCCTTTGCCTGGGAACTGCTGCGCAAGGAGCCGCTGGTCGTGCTTGCAGCACAGCGGGACAGCGAAACGGATCCGCATGAACTGCTGCGCACCAGGCCGCTGATCCGCTATGACCGCAGCCTCGGCGGAGGGAAGCAGGCCAACGATTACCTGCGCAAGGCCGGCATCACGCCATCACAGGAGCGCTTTGAGCTGAGCTCCCTCCTCGCCATCGCCATGATGGTGGATCGTGGCCTGGGGGTGTCGCTGGTCCCGGACATCGCGTCGCCACTGACTACCGGGCTGCGTATTGTGAAGCTTCATCTACCCTCCGAACCGGAACCGCGTCGGTTCGGCTTGCTGTGGCGAAGGACGTCGCACAGCGCCAGCCTGATCAGGTCCTTCCTTGAGCAGGCTCGCGTCGCGGCAAAAGCGTAGTTGCGCATGCGCGGAATACAGGACGGAACCGGATCAGCCGCCGCTGTCTCCGACACGTCCACCCTGATGACATCATGACTACTCGTCAACCGTTCAAACGGCCCCGCCACTCAGCGAAAAGGACGTTCTCGCCGGACCTCATTGGGCGTTCGCCCGGTCCAGCGCTTGAACGCGTGCCGGAATCCCACCGCATCACTGAAGCCCAGCGCCAGGCCAATGTCCTCGGTGCTCAACGAAGTGGTGGTCAGGTAGTCAACGGCGAGCGCCTTTCTGACGCTGGTCAGCAGCTCGCTATATGACGTTCCTTCGGCCTCGAGCTTGCGGCGAAGTGTGCGGGAGGTCATGCCCAGGCTTTCGGCAATTTGCTCGATCTCCGGGAACCGGCCTGGCGTGCGGGTAAGTTCCTGAAAGACCCGACGCGTGATTCCCTCCTGCCAACGGAACGCCTCCAGCAGGCGCGCGCAATGCGCGGACATTTGCGCTGCTGTGATGGGATTGGCAAGCTGCGGCGCCCGTGACAGCCATGCTGCCGGATAGCTCAGCATGGTCTGCGGCTGCTCGAAGGCGAGCGGGCATTCCAGCACCTCGGCCAGCGCGGCCGCGTGAGCCGGCTCGGCCTGCGTGAACATGGCGCGGGCCGGCACGCACCAGGGGCCCATCACATCCTTGATCATGGTCACGTGTACGGCAAACTGCATCTCGATCAGGAAGTGGTACAAGGGCTCGTCCATGCCCGGCTGCAGGATCGTGTCATGGTTGGGGAATACCCATGAAGCCATCCCTTCCTGCTCGACCCAGCGGATGTCAAGCATCCCGTTGGCAAGCTGATGGTACTTGACCGCCGCATCAAACGCGCGCGCCAGGCCCTCCGAACACAGCAGCGCATAGCCGTACATGCCGTAGCTCGACACATGAAGCCGGCTCCCGACCTTCACACCGAGATCCGGCTTTCCCCGCAGCCGGATCGCATTGCGCGCGGCAGTCAGGAACTGGTGCGGCGATGTCAGCGTGAAGGGATCGGCAAGGGCGGCGAGGTCAAGGTTCGTCCCCGCGAGGACCGCACCAGGCTCCATCCCCGCTTCCGAAGTCACCGCCAGCAGAGCGGCCAGCTTGGCCGGCGTAAAGCGCCTTTCCTGCAAGTCGATAGCTGCCGACGCGTGCGCCAGCCGATTGCCGTGGCGTCGCGTCGCGGTTGCATCCGTCAGATCGCCCTGCTGCATGGCACTGATCTCTGTCCGAAAAGATACCAATTTTGCACCCGGACATCCGGTACCCGCCACAGGGTTGACCCTAGCGGCAATCCAGCAGCTTCGGCCACTACCACGGCATTGAGCAGTCCGGGGAATGTCGACGCGCCTTGTGCGCTGTCAGTCTCAGGAGATCGCTTGTCCGTTTTGATCACCGTTTCGACCGTACCGATCATTTGCAAGGCGGCGCCTGTGATGCATAGTCGCGCCACCCACACTCTGCGTCAGCGCGCTCAGGCGCGACCGCCGTTAGTCATTAGAGCCCCAAATGAGCAGCAGACACTGGATCCATTCCTACGGCTCGATCCCGGCCGAAATCAACGCCGATCGCTACCCCTCCGTGAACGCGTTGCTGGAAGCCGCCATGCGCCAGTTCGCAGACAAGCCAGCCTTCCGTGCGTTCGGAAAGGTGCTGACCTATGCGGATGTCGATCGCCAGTCGTCCGCGCTGGCGGCCTATCTGCAGAAAGTGGCAGGCGTCAGGAAAGGCGACCGCGTCGCCGTGATGCTGCCCAATCTGCTGGCGTTTCCACTCACCTTCATTGCCGTCACGAAAGCCGGCGGCATCCAGGTCAACGTCAATCCGCAGTACACCGCCCGGGAGCTCGAACATCAGCTCAATGACGCAGGCGTCGAAACGATCGTGGCCTACGACGGCGCAACGCCCACGCTCGCGGCGGTGCTCAGCAAGACGCGGATCAGGACGGTGATCACGGTCGGCCCTGGCGACGGCAGTGGCGCGGCCATCCCGGGCCCGGCGGTCGACGCGTCGCTGCGCAACGCGGCCACGTTGCCGGCAGCCATCGCGCGGGGCGCGACGCTTGGGTTCGACCCGGTGGACGTGAGCGGCGCCGACCTGCTCGTCCTGCAATACACCGGCGGCACCACCGGCCTCTCCAAGGGCGCCGTGCTGACACACCGCAATCTCGTCGCCAATATCGAGCAGTTCAAGGCCTTCATGCCCGACGTGCTGCGGCGGGGCGAAGAGACCATCGTGACCGCGATCCCGCTCTACCACATCTTTGCGCTGATGGTGAATTTCCTCACCTGCTTCTCCGTCGGCGCCGAGAACTGGCTCGTGGCAAATCCCCGGGACCTGGACGCCCTCATCGATGTGCTGAAGGCGGCGCGACCAACGATCTTCGTTGGCGTCACCACCTTGTACGCCGGGCTGGCCGCCCACCCGCGCCTGACTGAGGTGGACTGGTCGCGGCTGAGGCTGTCAGCCGGCGGCGGCGCGGCGGTGATCGAAATCGTTTCGGACCGATGGAAATCGGTGACGGGCAGCTTTATCTGCGAGGGCTATGGCTTGTCGGAGACGTCGCCCGTCGTGTCGTTCAACCCGCAGTCCACCAGCGGCTACACCGGGACCACCGGCTTGCCCGTGCCATCCACCGATGTCAAGCTGCTGGACGACCAGGACAAGGAGGCCGGCGTCGGCGAGCCCGGGGAAATCTGCGTCAAGGGGCCGCAGGTGATGCGCGGATACTGGAACAAGCCAGAGGCCAATGCAAAGGCGTTCACCCCGGACGGCTACTTCCGCACCGGCGATGTCGGCGTCTTTGACGCGAAAGGCTTGCTGAAGATCGTCGACCGCAAGAAGGACATGATCATCGTCTCCGGCTTTAACGTCTACCCGAACGAAGTGGAAGCGCTCGCCAGCAGCTTCCCCGGCGTGGCCGAGTGCGCCTGCATCGGCGTACCAGACGAACGGACGGGCGAAGCGGTCAAGCTGTATGTCACCAGGGTGCCTGGGGCCGAGGTGACCGAGGACGCCCTGGTCGCCCACTGTCGAGCCGGCATGGCCGCCTACAAAGTGCCCAGGATCATCTGCTTCGTTGACGCGCTGCCAAAATCCACGGTGGGCAAGATCCTCCGGCGCGAGCTTCGCAACGCCGACTGACCACCGCGCGGCGTGGCAGCGAACCGGGTCCGAAGCGAACTGCTGGGGCAGTGACCTATTGACGGAGCAACAATGGCGTGCCGCACGCCGGGCCGCGCCTTGGACGAGCCAACATCCACGCTGCTATATTTACGTCGACCGATTCCGATCGAGATTCCATGGCACGCTCGCTTGCGCTTGTCGCGTCGGCCGCATTGCTCCACGGATGCGCCGGCGCCCCGTCTTTCAGCCTGTTCGGCGCCTATTTCCCGCTCTGGCTCCTGAGCGCCCTTGTCGGCATTGCCGGCGCCATCGTGTCTCACCGGATCCTCATCAAGACGGGCTGGGCTGAAACGGTCCGCTACCAGCTCCTGGTCAACACCGCGATCGGCGTGATGATCGCGGAAATCGTCTGGTTACTGGGGACGGGACATATCCTATGAAAATGGCCGGCATCCGCAAAAGCCCGCTACGCGGCAAACTGGTCGCGCTAGCCATCGTCCTGGTGGCCGTGCTGCTCTCCGTCTACGCCTGGCAGCGCACGCTGCGCTTCCCTTCCTCGGACGATGCCTCGCTCGATGCCGATCTGGTTCATATTGCGTCGCCGGTCGGCGGCCGGATTGCGCGCATCCATGTGGCGGAGAACCAGCAGGCGGCCAAGGGCGCGGTCCTGTTCGAGATCGATCCGGTGCCGTACCGGCTGGCCGTGGCCCAGGCCCGCGCCGACCTGGAGCTTGCGCAGGCCGCGCTTGGCACGCGCAGGCGCGCGATTGCCAGCGAGCGGGCCACGGCAGCGGTGGCGTCGGAGCAGACCGCACGGGCCGAGCAGAACTACGCACTCACGGCGCGCACGGTGGACCGGCTGGGTCCGCTCGCAGCGGACGGCTATGTGCCCAGGCAGCAGCTTGACCAGGCGCAGGTGGCGCAGCGCGATGCCGCGGTGTCGCTGAAGCAGGCCAATGTGCAGCGCGCCGCCACGGCACAGGCGGTAGGCAAGGACGATGACGCGATCGCCGCCGTGCATGCGCGCGAGGCGGCGCTGGCGATTGCGCAGCGCGCGCTGGACGATACCGTGGTGCGCGCCCCGCACGCCGGCCGCGTGAGCGGGCTGACGGTGCTGTCCGGCGAAGTCGTGATCCCCAACCAGTCGCTGTTCCTGCTGGTGCATACCGGTGAATGGTTCGCGGTGGCGAACTTCCGCGAGACCTCGCTGGCCGATATCCATATCGGGGACTGCGCCACGGTCTACTCGATGATCGACCGGCGCCATGCCATCCGCGGCAAGGTGGAAGGCATCGGCGTCGGCATCACGGATACCGACCGGCTGAACCTGCCGCGTTCCCTGCCCTACGTCCAGCCATCCGTGAACTGGGTGCGCGTGGCCAAGCGCTTCCCGGTGCGCATCAAGCTGGAAGATCCGCCGGAGCCGTTGGCCAGGGTGGGCGCGAGTGCAACCGTCGAGATCCGGCATGGCGCAGCCTGCCGCTGACAAGCTGCGCCTGGGCCCGGCGGATATCCGGGCACTGCTGGCGCCGTTCCCGGGCCGTGCCGCCGCCACCACGCGCGTCGCAGTGGCCTGCGCGCTGACGGTGCTGGTGACCAGCATCTACGGCACCCCGGAAGCGGCTATCTCCGCCTATGTGATCTTCTTCGTCAACCGCGCCGACCGCACCTCCAGCATCGTCATGAGCGTGGCCGCGCTGGTGCTGGTCAGCCTGATCATCGGCATGGTGATGTGGCTGGCCGATTTCAGCATCGACGACCCGCTGCGCCGCGTGGCGTGCATGGCGGTGGTGTCGGCGGCCCTGCTGTTCCTGACCTCCGCCAGCAAGCTGCGCCCTGTCGGCGCCATCGTGGCGATGATCGTCGGCTTTGGGCTCGACGAACTCGGGCTGGTGCCGGCGGGCGAAATCGCCACCCGCGCCCTGCTCTATGTGTGGCTGATGGTGGCGATCCCAATCGGCGTCAATATCGTGGTCAACCTGATGCTGGGCCCGTCGCCGCGCCGGCTTGCGACTGAGCGTCTGGCCCATTGCCTGCGCACTGCCGCCCGCAGCCTGCGGGAACCCGATGGCGACCCCGAGGCGCTGCGGGCAGCGTTGCACGACGGCATCCAGCCCATCGCGGGCTGGCTGAGGCTGGCGAAACTCGAAGGCAGCCTGCGCGCAGATGACTTGCCCGCCCTGCGGCAAGTCACGTCATCCACCATGGCGATCCTGCTTGCCGCCGACGTCGCGCGCCGGCAACCCGGGGCGCAACTGCCGGCAGCGATCGCCGCGCCGGTCGCCACCACGCTCGACGCGATGGCGGCCATGCTCGGCGCGGGCGGCTATCCGGTGGACATTGCGCTGGCCGTTCCCGGTATCGAAAACCTTGCCCCCGTGCAGGAAGCCGTTGCCACCGAACTGCTCGGCGCCATCAACCGCTATGCGGAACCGGCAGAATCGGCACCACCAGAGCCAGCCGACAAGGCGCGGGGCAGCTTCCTGGATGCCGACGCATTCTCGAATCCAGTCCACGTCCGCTACGCGCTCAAGACCACCGGCGCGGCGATGTTCTGCTACTTGCTGTACCAGCAACTGAACTGGCCCGGCATCCATACCTGCTTCATCACCTGCTACCTGGTATCGCTCGGCACCGCGGCGGAAACCATGGAAAAGCTGACGCTGCGCCTGGCCGGCTGCCTGGTCGGGGCCGTGATCGGGACGGCGGCACTCGTCTACATCGTCCCTTCCCTGACGTCAGTGGGCGGACTGATGCTGCTGGTGTTTGCCGGTACGTGGATTTCCGCATGGGTAGCGCAGGGCTCGCCGCGAATTGCCTATGCGGGCTTCCAGGTGGCGTTTGCATTCTTCCTGTGCGTCATCCAGGGCGCCGGGCCGGGCTTCGACCTGACCATCGCGCGCGACCGCGTGATCGGCGTGCTGCTGGGCAACCTCGTCGTGTACCTGGTCTTCACGCGGATCTGGCCGGTCAGTATTGCGGCCCGCATCGAAGCTGCGCTGGCAGCACTGGTCGGGCAATGGCACCAGCTGGCCGAGGCACGCCAGCCCGACGCCCGGCGCCGCCATGCCATTGCCGCCATGGCCCTGCACGGCGAGATCACGCAAGACCTGGTCCTGGCCCACTATGAGCCCGCATCGGTCGGGCCGGGGCGGGAATGGGTCGACGACCGGCGCCGGCGCCTGGCCGTGCTCGATGCGATTGCCGGACCCGTATTCCTGCTCGCGGAACGCTTTCCCGGCGATCCGGAAATCGCGCGCCGGCTGCAGCGGCTGCGGACCACCGACATGCCGCCGCCAACCGTGCAGGCTTCCGGCACCGACGACGTCGGTAACCGCAACGCCCTGCTGGCCATTGTCGACCGGCGCCTGGCAGAAACGGCTGCCGAGGCACCGGATGCGACCACCTCGTCTTCCATCCATGCGCAAACCTGATTCGCTGGCCCTCCCGCTGACACTGGCCGCCGTGACGCTGGCCGGGTGCGCCACCGCGTCGCTCGATCTCGCGCCGCCGGCACCTGACCGGCCATGGCAACCGGAGACCACTGCCTCCGGCGAGTTCGTGCCGGGCGCGGCCAGCAAGCCGACACCAGCCACCCGGCCCGCCGACTACACACTGCCGGCCAACACCGCGCTGGCGTCGGTGCCGCCGCCTGCTGCACTTGACACCACGCATGACTACACGCTTCCCGAGCTGATCGACCTGGCCGAGTCCGCCAACCCGGTGACCCGGATCGCATGGAACGACGCACGCAATGCGGCGCTGGCCGCCGGCATCGCCCGCAGCAGCTACCTGCCGTATATCTCCGCGGCGGCGATGGGCGGATACCAGAATGGCCATAGCACCACGTCCACGGCGCTCGGGCCGTTGGGCGCGAGTTCGTCGACGCATGGCGCGGTCTCGGTGTTGTCGCTGCAATGGCTGCTGTTCGATTTTGGCGAGCGTGCGGGCCTTGTCGATGCCACCGAACAGGCGTCGATTGCCGCCAACATTGCGTTTACCGCGGCACACCAGAAGATCATCCACGACGTCAGCCTGGCGTTCTACCGCTACCAGGCTGCCCGCGCTCGCGCGGGCACGGTGCAGCAGGCGATGCGCAACGCCGATGCGGTGCTTGCCGCCGCCAGGGCACGCTACCAGCGCGGCATCGGCACCGTGGTGGAGGTGGCCCAGGCCACGCAAAATCGCGCGCAAACCAACCTTGCGATGGTGCAGGCGCAAGGGGCCGAGACCGATGCCTACCTGGCGCTGGTCACGGCGATCGGCATCTCGCCCCTGTCCAGGCCCCGCATCGCCGAGATGCCGGTGCGGGCGTTGTCGCCGGCCATGCGCAGTTCGATCGAACAGATCGTGGAAAACGCGATCGCCCGCCGGCCGGACGTGCTGGCGGCCTATGCCGTGGAGCGGGCCAGCCAGGCGAAGGTGAAAGCGGCCGAGGCCGGCTTCATGCCGAAGGTATTTCTGTCGGCATTCACGTCGTACGCTTCGGGCAGCTCGGGCATTACGGCGATTCCGCCGGTCGGGCAGCAGCCGCCTACTGTCAACCTCAGCGGGTTCCGCTACGGCGGCAGCGTGTTCCTGGGCGTGACGGTGCCGATCTACGACGGCGGGCTGCGCTCCGCGGTGCTCGCGCAGGCGCGCAACGATGCCGACAGCGCGTCGGCCCGGCTGACGCGGGCCAAGGAAGAGTCCGTCAGGCAGGTGGTGGTCAGCCAGAGCGCACTGGAATCGAGCCTGGCCGCCTATGACGCGGCCAGGGCGCTGGCCGAGGCGGCACAGACCACTTATGACGCGGCATTCGCCGCCTACAGCAGGGGCGTGGGGTCCGTTACCGAAGCCAACCTGGCGCAGAGCCAGTTGCTGCTGGCACGCAATGCCTCCGCCGATGCCTACAGCGGGGCGCTCGCCGCGGCTGCGACCCTGGCGTTGACCACAGGCACCATCGGTTCCGCTCGCGAGTGACCTGTCCGCTAGTGCATGGCCAGCCTCGATTTGCCACGGGCTAGCTCAGCCTTCCACGCCTACGATCACGCTCGACGCCTTGAAGACCGCCGCCGCCGGCTTGCCGACGGCCAGCCCGAGCCGGTCGGCGCTGCTATTGGTGATGATGGCCGAGATCGCCAGGCCGGAATCGGCTGTAATGGTGACATCCGAATTGACGGCGCCCTTCTTGAGGTCGGTCACCTTTCCGCTGATCGCGTTGCGCGCCGACACCTTGCTGACATCGATATCCACCATGACGATCACCGAGGTCGCCTTGACCATGGCAACCGCCTTCTTGCCCTGGGTCAGCCCAAGGCGCGCTGCGCTTTCGCTGGTCACCGTGGCAACAATCTCCCGGCCACCGGCCAGGCGTAGCGTGACCTCGTCGTTGACCGCGCCATGCCTGGCCTCGGAGACTTCACCCGAAAACTGGTTACGTGCACTGGTGATCACTTCGCTCTCCTTCTTGGTTGTTTGAGCTGTTCGCGGGCGTTCCCTTTCATTGCGTGGCTTCAGTCTCCAGGGCGTCGCCTTTCCTGGCGCCATCGTCAGGGAAATTGTAGAGGTGCGTGTTGTCCGCAGTTTCCCCGATCCTTGTGCCGCTTGGTCGGAACACCAGGCGGCGACGGAAATTCTCGCTGTCCGACCTGGCGCTCTGCTGGGCAAGTTCGGCTGCCTCCGTGTAGGACTTTGGGCGCTTGTCCTTCTCAATCTCAAGCAGCAACGTCTGCTCGTTCACCCGCACGCTGTACTTGCCCAGGTTGTAGAGAAGATACATGGCGAAGAGATTGTCGAAGTCCTCGTAGGCGCCCGCTTCCCGGCGGAAGTCCCGGGACAAGACCGAGGGGAAGCGATTGGGCAAGTCCTTGAAGGCCACCTTTTCATCCTCGTGAGGATCCACATAGGTCGAGCCACCGTACTTCTTGTACAGCACCACGTCGATGCCGTAGCCGCGCCCGCCCCACTCCTTGATGAGCTTCATCGCCATCTCGGTAGGAATATTGGCCGTGGCGGCTGCGACCACCCGCCGTCCGGACAGGAACCTGGCGCTGGTGACCTCCAGGTCCTTGTAGCCAGCGCCAAACTTGAATGCGGCCCCGATGGTTTTGGCGCAGTTGAGGCGCAAGTAGTCGTACTTGATTGCGCCGCTGTGGTACTCGGTATTCCTGGCCTGCCGGTGATAGTCGTCATTGATGCGTCTGAAGTAAGCCTCCAGGGCCTGCTTGTCACTGGCCGGTACGCCGTACACGCGCACGCCGATGACCGAACGCTTGTAGATCTCGCCGAAATCGAGGCCAAACGAGGCCGTCTCCGCGACCGAGGAGACCGTCTTGAACAAATACTCCTTCTTCGGGATGCCAACCATCAGATCCGTGGTGTAGAAGCCGCTCTCGTGCTTGCGTTTGCGGTCGGCATAATAGTTGGCCGAATAGACCAGATCGTCGCCAGGCACACCGTCACGGATAGCCAGAGCGAAATGCCCGGCCGACCCGCCCTTGGAAGTGCCGAAACTGATCAGCAACTCCAGATCATAGGGATCCTCGCGAAGGAGATCAGAAATCTGGTCGATGTTGGCGGGCTCGGCGCCGCCCTTGCTGCCGAAGTCGGCGGCGACCGCCAGCTTTGACAACAGGACGGCTATCACTAGGAACCAGGTCGCCAGCCTCAATCTCATTGCTCCTTGCGCGCCCCCCGGATGACTGACGGCCGTTGAACGATGGCGAGCCGCCATCCAGGCGGAAACCGTCGATCATCGCTTCCCTGGCGGGCAAGCGTCAGTGCTCAAGCCCCTGAATGCCGGAGCTTGAATTGCCAGGCTGTCCCCTGATCGCGGCCAGTTTGACGTACAGCGTGCTCCTGGAAATCCCCAGCGTGCGTGCGGCCATGGACATATTCCCATGGGCATTCGCGATCGCATCGAGTATCGCGTGTCTCTCCATTTCCTCAAGACGACCGGATGAAACAGGTATTGACGTTGAGCTTGATATGCCAAGCGGGTTGTTGGCCATCTGTGCGATGGTCGGGGGCAGCAGAGACGTATCGATGATGTCGCCTTCGCTGAGCGCGAACATAACCTCGAAGACATTCTGCAGTTCACGTATGTTGCCCGGCCAATGATAGCTCAGAAGCGCCTGGGGCACGGCTGGCTCAAGCTGCTTGGGCGCACAGCCATACTTGCGTGCCAGTTTGCTGTTGAGATGCTCGATGATTGCCTCGATATCGCCAGGTCGATCGCGCAGCGGCGGTAGCAGCAGGCTGACGACGCAGAGGCGGTGGTACAGGTCTTCGCGGAAGCGCCCGGCGGCGATCTCCTTCTGCAGATCGCGGTTAGTGGCTGCGACGATGCGCACCGAAACGCGCCGTTCGCGGGTATCGCCCAGGCGGACCACAACGCCATCCTGCAGCACGCGCAGCAGGTGGGGCTGCATTTCAAGCGGCATCTCGCCGACCTCGTCCAGAAACAGCGTACCGCCGTCGGCCTGCTCGAACTTGCCCGCCAGGCCACCACGGCGGGCGCCTGTAAAGGCGCCATCGGTATAGCCGAAGAGTTCGCTGGCCAGCAGTTCACGGGTGAAAGCGCCGCAGTTGACGGCAATGAACGGACCCTCGGGGCGATTTCCCGCCCGATGCAGCGCCCGGGCAAAGAGTTCCTTCCCGGCTCCGGTCTCGGCCAGCAGCAGTACCGGCAGATCGAGAGGGGCGATACGGCGCGCGCGTGCCTTGGTCGCCTCCAGCGCCTCGCTTGTCCCGATGATCTCGCCAAACGCATCATTGGCTGCCATCGGTGCTCTGGCCGTTGGCAGCGATACGGCGGGTCGATGCTGGCGCGCCCCGAGCGGGATCACCAGCATCGTACCCAGCATGCCGTCATGGTCCTTGACCGGGTGCAGCCATTCGGATCGCAGCCATTGCGGGCGTTGGCAGCACCGGTCGATATCGGGCAGTGCCAGGTCGAGTCCTGGCACCTGCCCGCCAACTTCGCAGGGCAGCCGCACGTCATAGCTCTCCCGCGCCGCCTGCGCATTGCCGTTGGTACGGACAATGCGCCCGCGGCTGTCGACGAGCACAACGTAGTCGCTGGCGTAACGGATGAAATGATCGATCGATCGGGTCAGCAACCGCTCGTGCAGGGCAACATTGCGGCGGGCCAGTTCGCATTCGATCTGGCTGGCGGCAGCCACCACCAGGCCCAGGGTGTGGCCATGGAAAGTCTCCTTGACGCCGGATACATCCACCACGCCCAGCAGGCTGCGACCAAAGGGGTCAAAAATGGGAGCCGCAGCGCAGGTCCAGCGCTTGACGTCCAGGCAGAAATGCTCGTTGGCATGGATCTGAACCGGCGCGGCGGTGGCGATCGCCGTGCCGATGGCATTGGTACCGATGACGTCCTCATTCCAGCAGCCACCGGTGGCCAGGTTGATCCTCTCACCGACGCTGCGCGCCCTGGTCTCGCCATTGAGCTGCAGAATGGTGCCGCCCGGGTCGCAGAGCATAATGAGGGTACCGCATTCCCGCAGGATCTCGCGCAGGCCCTCGAGTGCCGGACGCGCGGCATCGCACAGATCCCGGCTCTGCCGCTGCAACTGGCGGACATGTTCGGCGGCTGCGCCCGGTGCGGAGTGCTTGGCGGGATCAACAGCCTCGGACCGACACCGCTGCCAGGATGCGAGGACAACGCTTCGCACCCCCTTCGCTTCCAGGGGTTGGTCCTGCAGAAAACGCTCCCAAGCCGACGCCACGACCAGTTCGTCGCCGATGCGGGGGATCAGGGCGCCGAAATGTGAAGATGGCATGGGGCGATCACTATCCGTTGACTGCAGTAACCGTAAGCCCGTGCTATCCCCAAGTCAACAATCTCTTTCAGATCAATAATTTGTGCTCCGCACCAAAGCAACCGGAAGGTGTCCGGTTTCCGGCCAGCGCGGCTTCAGGTGTCCGGAAACCGGACAGCGACATTGGCTTTTTCCGATGCCCCAGGGCAACGGGTTCAGGCAGCGGATTGCGTTGAATCCCCGAACGTCCCCCACTCGAATCCGAATCGGGAAACTGCTCGCACCACCGGCACGCTTCGCGAGGCTCTGAGCGCGAGCGGCCTGATAGCGTTGCGGCAGGCAGCCAGCACATCGTTTGCCCAGGACTTCCAGACGTCGATCTGCTCGCTGCGGCTCTCGCCATATAAGCACCACATACAGAAGTGCTCACAGTTGTTGGAAATCAGGCGATAGCGATCCTCGCCGAGGCGGGAGTAGGCGCGCTGGACGGCTTCCATCCCAGCGAAGCTGGCGCCGGGGCTTTGCCGGACCCGCACCGGACGCCCCTGCGCGAATTCCGCGAGCGTCACCTCATGCACCGGGCCCCGACGCAGTGACCGCGACAAACCCGCGTAGTGCACGACCTTGCCGCTCCCCGCATAGACGCCATGATGCGTGTAGCCAAGGCGATCGGTGACGAGATGGGCTCCGATCGCCAGGTCCGTGTCGGCAATCCCTTCGACAATCAGGCGCCTTGTTATCGTTGAATCTTTCATGAGCTTCACCACGTTTCGCTGCCATTCGCATGGAACCAGCGCACAGGGCATGCCAGCGCAGCAAGCGATCTGCGTGGCGGACCACAGGAAAGCCAAAGTCCATCGCAGCAGCGACAGGCAAGCGCCCTTCCCCACGCCCGGCGCGACCCGCGCCGGGCAATCGTCAATGCGGCCACGGCTGATGCCGGTGCTTGCCTGAGGACAACCGCATCGAATTACTGGCCAGAGGGCGTCCGATTCCCGGACACCGCTGCGCAGGGCGTCGGGAATCCGGACAGTGACAGCAGCCCCCTGCTACCAGCGGCGTGGCCAGGGAATGCGGGCAACCCGTTGATTTCCATCGCGTATGAGGGCTGCTCACCGGTGCCTGTTTCGCTTGGCACAAGCCTTGCCACGGATGGGTCGTGGGAACTCCCACCATGACGACACCAATGACAGGAGGCAACATGCAACCGCAGTCCACCGTACAGGTGATGGGCATCGATGCTGGCGGCACGATGACCGACACATTCTTCGTGCGCTCCGATGGCCGCTTCGTGGTCGGCAAGGCGCAGAGCAATCCCGGCGACGAATCCCTTGCCATCTACAACTCTTCCGAAGACGCCCTCGCCCACTGGGAGCGGACCGTGGACGACGTCTATCCGGAGCTGGTGACTTGCGTCTATTCCGGTACGGCCATGCTCAACCGCATTCTCATGCGCAAGGGCCTTGCCGTTGGCCTCATCTGCAACCGCGGCTTTGAGCAAATCCATTCGATGGGCCGTGCGCTGCAGAGCTACCTGGGCTATGCCCTGGAGGACCGCATTCACCTGAACACCCACCGCTACGACGAGCCGCTGGTGCCCGTCTCGCGCACGCGCGGCGTCACCGAGCGTACCGACGTGCAGGGGAAGGTGGTCATCCCGCTGCGTGAAGACGAAGTCCGCCAGGCAACCCGGGAACTGGTGGAGGCCGGCTCGCAAGCCATCGTCATTTGCCTGCTGCAATCCCACAAGAACGAATCCAGCGAGCAACGCGCCCGTGACATCGTGCGCGAGGAGCTCAAAAAGCTGACGGCGGATATCCCGGTCTTCGCCTCGGTGGACTATTACCCGTCGCGCAAGGAGAGCCACAGGATGAATACCACCATCCTCGAGGCTTACGGCGCGGAGCCTTCGCGGCAGACCCTGAAGAAGGTCAGCGATCGCTTCAAGAAGCACGGTGCCAGGTTCGACCTGCGGGGCGGCGTCATCGGCTCCAAGCTGTTGGGTGAGTACCTGGGCGACGAGAACATTGCCTGCTCCGACATCGGCGGCACCAGCTTTGACGTGGCCTTGATCACCAAGGGCAATTTCGCCATCAAGTCCGACCCCGACATGGCCCGCTTGGTGCTCTCCCTGCCCCTGGTGGCAATGGACTCAGTCGGCGCCGGCGCCGGCAGCTTCGTTCGCCTCGACCCTTACAGCAAGTCGATCAAGCTTGGCCCCGACAGCGCCGGCTACCGCGTCGGCACCTGCTGGCCGGAAAGCGGCCTCGACACGGTGTCCGTTTCCGACTGCCACGTCGTGCTCGGCTACCTGAACCCGGAGAACTTCCTGGGCGGTGCCATCAAGCTCGACGTGCAGCGCGCCCGCGACCACATCAAGGCGCAGATCGCCGACCCGCTCGGCCTGTCGGTCGAGGATGCCGCCGCCGGCGTCATCGAGCTGCTCGATCTCACGCTCTCCGAGTACCTGCGCGCCAACATCAGTGCCAAGGGCTACAACCCGGCGGAATTCACCTGCTTCTCCTACGGCGGCGCCGGCCCGGTGCACACCTACGGCTACACCGGGGGCGTCGGCTTCAAGGACGTCGTCGTGCCGGCCTGGGCAGCCGGCTTCTCGGCTTTCGGCTGCGCCTGCGCCGACTTCGAGTACCGCTACGACAAGTCAGTGGACCTTGGTGTCGCCCAGCACGCCCCCGACGCCGACAAGGAAGCCGCCTGCAAGAGCCTGCAGGAAGCCTGGTCTGAACTGGCAGTCAAGGTCATCGACGAATTCGTCCTCAACGGCTACAAGCCCGAGGACGTGCTGCTGATCCCCGGCTACAAGATGCAGTACATGGGCCAGCTAAATGACCTCGAGATCGTCTCGCCGGTGACCAGCGCCGCCACCGCCGCCGACTGGAACCAGATCGTCGAGGCCTTCGAGAACACCTACGGCCGCGTCTACGCGAGCTCCGCCCGCTCGCCGGAACTGGGCTTCTCGATCACCGGCGCCATCCTGCGCGGCACCGTCGTGACCCAAAAGCCCGTGCTGCCGGAAGACCCGGATGCCGGCCCGACGCCGCCCAGCGAAGCATATCTTGGCACCCGTCCCTTCTACCGCCACAAGAAGTGGGTGGATGCCGCGCTCTGGAAGATGGAAGCCCTTAAGGCCGGCAATCATATCGTGGGTCCCGCCATCATCGAATCCGACGCCACGACCTTCGTCGTGCCCGACGGCTTCGAAACCACGATCGACAAGCACCGCCTGTTCCATCTCAAGGAAGTGAAGTAAGGAGACCCGCCATGAACATGATGAGCAATAAAGAAATCGGCTTCGCCGACCTGCTGCAGAACGGCCAGACGCTCAAGCAGCACCGCGACGGCATCATCGAGCGCACCAAGGCCACCGGCCACTACAACGGCCTCGAGAAGCTGGAATTCCGGGACAGCGACCCGATCGGCTACGAGAAGCTGTTCTCCAAGCTGCGCGGCGGCCTGGTGCACGCCCGCGAAACCGCCAAGAAGATCGCCGCCAGCCCCATCGTCGAGCAAGAAGGCGAACTCTGCTTCACGCTCTACAACGCCGCAGGCGACTGCGTCCTGACCTCGACCGGGATCATCATCCACGTCGGCACCATGGGCGCGGCGATCAAGTACATGATCGAGAACAACTGGGAAGCCAACCCCGGCATCAACCCCGGCGACATGTTCACGACCAATGACTGTGCCATCGGCAATGTCCACCCCTGCGACATCGCCACCATCGTGCCGATCTTCTGGGAACGCCAGCTGATCGGCTGGGTCGGCGGCGTCACGCACGTGATCGACACCGGCTCGGTGACTCCGGGCTCAATGTCAACCGGCCAGACCCAGCGCTTCGGCGACGGCTACATGATCACCTGCCGCAAGACCGGGGTGAATGACGAGCCGCTGCGCGACTGGCTGCACGAGTCCCAGCGCTCAGTGCGCACGCCCAAGTATTGGATCCTCGACGAAAAGACCCGCATCGCCGGCTGCCACATGATCCGCGACCTGGTGGAAGAGGTGATTCGTGCCGACGGCATCGAGGCCTACGAGAAGTTTACCTACGAGGTCATCGAAGAAGGCCGCCGCGGACTGCAGAGCCGTATCAAGGCCATGACCCTGCCGGGCAAGTACCGCAAGGTCTCCTTTGTCGACGTGCCTTACAAGCATGACGACGTGCAGGTCTCCAACGCCTTCGCCAAGCTCGATTCCATCATGCACTCGCCGGTGGAGATGACCATCAAGCCGGACGGCAAGTGGCGCCTCGACTTCGAGGGCGCAAGCCGCTGGGGCTGGCACACCTTCAACGCCCACCAGGTGGCATTCACTTCCGGGATCTGGGTGATGATGTGCCAGACCCTGGTGCCCACCCAGCGCATCAACGATGGTGCGTACTTCGCCACCGAGTTCCGCTTGCCAAAGGGCACCTGGTGCAACCCGGATGACCGCCGCACCGGCCATGCCTACGCCTGGCACTTCCTGGTCTCCGGCTGGGCGGCGCTGTGGCGCGGTCTTTCACAGTCCTATTTCAGTCGTGGCTATCTGGAAGAGGTCAACGCCGGTAACGCCAACACCTCCAACTGGCTGCAAGGTGGCGGCATCAACCAGGACGGCGAGATCCACGCGGTCAACAGCTTCGAGGCCAGTTCCTGCGGCACCGGCGCCTGCGCCGTCAAGGATGGCCTGAACCACGCCGCCGCCATCTGGAACCCGGAAGGCGACATGGGGGACATCGAGATCTGGGAGATGGCCGAGCCACTGCTCTACCTCGGCCGGAACGTCAAGGCCAACTCCGGCGGCTACGGCAAGTACCGCGGCGGTTGCGGCTTCGAGACGCTGCGCATGGTGTGGAACGCCCAGGACTGGACCATGTTCTTCATGGGCAATGGCTTCATGAACAGCGACTGGGGCATGATGGGCGGCTATCCCTCAGCCACCGGCTACCGCTTTGAGGCACACAAGACGGGCCTGGACAAGCGTATCGCCATCGGCGACTCCCTGCCCTTGGGCGGCGACATCGATCCGGGCAACCCGGACTTCGAGCGCCACATCGATGCCACTGCCGTGGTCAAGCGTGACAAGCAGTGCATCACCACCGAGGACTGCTACGCCAACCACGACCTCTACCTCAACTACCTGCGCGGTGGTCCGGGCTTTGGCGACCCGATCGACCGGGATCCGAAGGCTATCGAGGCGGACCTCAACCAGAAGTTCCTGCTGCCGGAATATGCGCAGAAGGTCTACGGCGCTGTCTTCACCCAGGATGCCAAGGGCGTGTTCACGGTGGATGCAGCCAAGACCCAGGCCCGCCGTGCCGGGATCCGCAAGGAACGCCTCGCCCGAGCCCTGCCGACCCGCGAATGGATGAAGGAAGAGCGCGAACGCATCCTCAACAAGCACGCGTCCGTCCAGGTGCAACACATGTTCGCCACCAGCTTTGCCCTGTCCGAGAAGTTCACCCGGGAGTTCAAGGAATTCTGGAATCTCCCCGCGGACTGGCAGGTACTGGAGGAGGAGCTGGGCGTGCCTTCTTACGGCGCCAAGCACCGGATGGACCTTTCCCTGCTGCCCGACGTCACCACCGTCGTCCAGGTCGAAGAGTAATCACCGCATCAAGGAGTCAAACAATGTCTGCCTACACCAACGAACAGGTCGCCCACCTCGTCGAAGGCTCCCTGGACTGGGAAACCACCTTCCGCATGCTCTCGATGCCCAAGGATGACGGTCGATTCGAGCAGTACCTGGCGGCCCTGCAGGCCAAGGTGAGCTTCCCGGACCGCATCGTGCTTCCGCTCGGCCCGCACATGCATATCGTGCAATCGGCCAGGACCAGGAAGTGGGTGGTCAAGTGCGATTGCGGCCACGAGTTCTGCGACTACCGCGAGAACTGGAAACTGCATGCCTCGATCTACGTGCGCGACACGCAGGAGGCGATGACCGAGGTCTATCCCAAACTGATGGCCCCGGATACCCAGTGGCAGGTCTATCGCGAGTACTACTGCCCGGCGTGCGGCACCATGCACGACGTCGAGGCGCCCACCCCGTGGTATCCCGTGATCCACGACTTCGAGCCGGACATCGAGGCCTTTTATAAGGAATGGGTGCACCTGCCGGTGCCGGAGCGTGCTCCGGACTGATCGTCGGGTCAAGCGAGTGGCGGGCAGGTATTGCCTCAGTAAGCCCTATGCAAGCGCCACGTTGGCGCTTGCATGAAAGGCCTGACGCCCACACAGGAAGGGGCTCCGGGGACTCGCGCCCCCGGAGCCAGGCGCACTTATCCGAGAATCCTGTGAAGCGGCTGACTATTCCCCGGCACCTCGCCATTCACGCCATCTGCACTGCTTGCGCGTTGTCGCTTGCCGCCGCGCGGCCGGTTCGATACTGATCCAGCAGTTCGGCGCGCCTCACCGCCGCCTTCCGCATGGACGCTTCCTTGACGTGTCCAAAGCCACGGATATCGTCAGGGAGGCCCGCGAGCTGGATGGCGGTGTCCAGTCGGTCGGCGGACAGCGTGCGCGTGAACTCTTCAATCAGCGCCAGGTACTCATCCACCAGCCTGCGTTCCGCGCGACGCTCCTCCGTCCTGCCAAACGGGTCGAGCTTCGTTCCGCGGAGCCACTTCATCCGGGCGAGGAGCCTGAACAAGGTCATGGTCGACGGGCCAAAGCGCTTCTTTCGAGGCTGCCCCTGGGCGCCCCTGCTCAATGCTGGCGGCGCCAGCCAGAAGCTGAGCTGATAATCACGGCCGGGCTCGCCTTCGAACTGCGCACGCAGCTTGTCCTGGAATGCAGGATCCGCATAAAGGCGAGCCACTTCGTACTCGTCCTTGTAGGCCATCAGCTTGGCCAGGTTCCGCGCTACCGCCTCGGTCAGGGGCCGCTTACGGCCGCTCGCGAGCCGGTCCTCGGTCTCGCGAATCCGGTCGACCGCGTTGCGATACGTCCTTGCGTAGGCAGCGTTCTGGTACTCGGTCAAAAGGCTTTGCCGCCGGCGAACCAGCGCGTCCAGCGTTTCGGGAATGCCGACCACCTTCTGTCGGGCCCCAGTGCCAACCTGCGCACGTACCTGCTCTTCACCCAGGTGCGCGAGCATCCGCCCCCAGGTGAAGGCCTGCTTGTTCTTGTCGACAGACACGCCGTTCAGCTCGATCGCGCGCATCAGGCTCTCCAGCACCAGCGGTACCCACCCCTGCTGCCAGGCAAACCCCAGCAGCAGCGGGTTGGAATAGATGGCATCGCCAAGCAGCGTCAGGGCCCAGTCGTTGGCGTCCAGGAACTTGCAGGCATCCCCTACGCTCCCCCTGATATCTTGCTCCGCGGAGGTTCCGGGGAACGTCCATTTCGGGTTGGAGAGAAACTCGGCGGTCGGCGTGCGCGCACTGTTGATGGCGGCGCTGGTCCGGCCATGCTGCACCTTGGACAGGACTTCCGCGGATGCCGATACGATCGCGTCACAACCGATCACCAGCCTTGCCTCGCCTGTGGCGATGCGCGTGGCATGCAGAGCGTCAGGCGTGCGGGCGATCTGGACATGGCTGAGCACGGCGCCACCCTTCTGGGCAAGGCCGGCCATGTCAAGCACGGTCACGCCCTTGCGTTCCAGGTGAGCGGCCATCCCGAGCAGCCCGCCGATCGTGACCACGCCAGTACCCCCGACACCCGTCACCAGGATCCCGTAAGCACCATTGACCTCCGGGATCCGCGGAAGCGGGAGCTCACCGCCCGCGCCGCCGCTTTCCTTGCCGAGCGTGCCAGGCTTGCGCAGCTGCGCCCCTTCCGCCGTCACGAAGCTTGGGCAGAAGCCGTTCACGCAGGAGAAATCCTTGTTGCACGACGACTGGTTGATGGCGCGCTTCGTGCCCACCGGCGTTTCCAGCGGCTCGACCGACAGGCAGTTCGACTTGACCGAGCAGTCGCCGCACCCTTCGCAAACGGCATCGTTGATAAACGCCCGCCGTGCGGGATCCGGGTACTTGCCCTGCTTCCGTCGACGGCGTTTTTCGGTGGCGCATGTCTGATCGTAGATCAGGATCGTGACGCCCTCCACCTCCCGCAGCCCGCGCTGTACCGCATCCAGCTCGTCGCGATGCAATACCTTGACGTCCGCCGGCAGCATCTCGCCGTTGCCATACTTCTCCGGCTCGTCGGTCACGACAACGATCTCCCGAACCGATTCGGCCCTTACCTGGTGGGCGATCTGCGGCACCGTCAGGACGCCGTCGACAGGCTGACCGCCGGTCATCGCGACCGCGTCGTTAAAGAGGATCTTGTAGGTGATGGTCGCCTTGGCCGCCACGGCGGCACGGATCGCCAGCAGGCCGGAATGGAAGTAAGTCCCATCACCTAGATTGACGAAGACATGCTTCTCCCGGGTGAAATGCATCTGGCCGACCCAGGCCACGCCCTCTCCGCCCATCTGGCTGAAGGTGTCGGTATTCCGGTCCATCCACATCGCCATGTAGTGACAGCCAATGCCGGCCATCGCGCGCGAGCCTTCCGGCACACGGGTGGACGTATTGTGCGGACAGCCGGAACAGAACCACGGCTTGCGCTCGACCGCCAGCCGGGGCCGCGACGCTTCCCGCTCCTTTTCCTGGAGGATGGCGATGCGCGAGGCGATCCGGCTGCGCACTTCCGCCGGCATCTCGAACCCTTCCAGGCGCCTGGCGATGGCCTTGGCGATCAGGGCCGGCGACAGCTCATAGTGAGCGGGCAGCAGCCACTGGCCTTGCGGCACCGACCACTCCCCGCCCTGGTTGTCCCGTTCGTCGAATTTGCCGAAGATCTTGGGGCGCACGTCCTCGCGCCAGTTGTACAGCTCCTCCTTGAGGGCGTACTCGAGAATCTGGCGCTTCTCCTCGACAACCAGGATCTCTTCCAGCCCGGTCGCAAACTCGCGCGCATCCTGGGCATCGAGCGGCCAGACGCAGCCGACCTTGAACAGCCTGATGCCGAGCTGGCGGCAGGTATCGTCATCCAGGCCGAGATCAAGCAATGCCTGGCGAACGTCGAGATACGCCTTGCCTGCGGCCATGATGCCGAAGCGGGGCTTGTCCGGGTCCAGCACAACCTGGTTCAGCTTGTTCGCGCGGATATAGGCCAGCGCCGCGTACAGCTTGTGGTCCAGCAGCCTGGCTTCCTGTGCCAGCGGGGAATCCGGCCAGCGGATGTTCAGGCCCTCTGCCGGCATGGAGAAATCGGTCGGCAGCACCACCTGGACCCGGTCTGGGTCGATCTCGACCGAGGAAGTCGATTCGACGATATCGGTCACGCACTTCATCGCCACCCACAGGCCGGAGTAGCGGCTCATCGCCCAGCCGTGCAGGCCATAGTCCAGATACTCCTGCACGGTGGAAGGATAGAGAACGGGAATGCCAGCCGACAGCAGCACGTGCTCGGACTGGTGCGCAACCGACGACGACTTCGCGGCATGGTCGTCTCCCGCGAGCACGAGGACGCCGCCGTGCTCCGCCGAGCCCGCGGCATTGGCGTGCTTCAGCACGTCCATCGACCGGTCCACACCCGGCCCCTTGCCGTACCACATCGAGAAGACGCCGTCGCGGGTGGCGTCGGGAAACAGGTTCAGCTGCTGCGTGCCCCAGACCGCGGTGGCAGCCAGGTCTTCGTTGATGCCCGGCTGGAACACCACGTCGCTGCCGGCAAGATGCTGCTTGGCCTTCCATAGCGCCATGTCGAGGGCGCCCAGCGGCGACCCACGATAGCCTGAGATATAGCCGGCAGTATTGAGCCCCGCCGCGCGATCGCGTTCCTTCTGCAGCAGCGGCAAACGCACCAGCGCCTGGGTTCCGCTGAGGTACACGCGGCCCTTGGGCAGCGTGTATTTGTCGTCCAGGCTTGCCTCGGCGAGGGTATCGATCAACGCCTGCTTGGATTCGGGGGAAAGAGGACTGTTCACAGACGTGGTCTCCGGTGGCGCAGCTGCTTTTATGAATATGTCGAGCCAGTGTAGAAAGCGTCTGACCTATCGTAAAATCACAATTTCAGACAACAGGTATCCGATTTCCATATGTCTACGCCAAAGCGCGATCCCCGCTCCGGCAGCCGGAAAAAACCAGCCCCGGAAAGTGCATTGCCAGCGGCAAAGGAGATCACGCTGCGGCAGATGCGCTACTTCCGCGCCGCCGCCGCGACGGGGCAGTTCTCCATGGCTGCCACGGAAGAGCATGTGTCGCAGTCGGCCATTACCAATGCCGTGCTTGCGCTGGAGCAGCTGCTTGGCGTGCGCCTGTTCGACCGGCTGCCACACGGCGTGGCGCTGACGGCCGAAGGCAATCACCTCTACCAGCACGTCACGCGCATCCTTGAGTCCGTCGACGATGCGCTCAGGCAGCCGCGCATCAGGCTGGACAGGATGGCGGGCAGCGTCAGGATCGCCGCCACCTATACGGTGCTGGGGTACTTCCTGCCCGGACTGCTGGGGCGGTTCCGGAACCATTACCCCAACGTAGACCTGGACCTGCGCGACCTCCATCGCGCCGACATCGAGGAAGGCATCCTCGGCGGTGACATCGAACTCGGCATCGTGCTACTGTCGAATGTCCCGGACGTGGCGCGGTTTTCCCATCGCTCGTTGATCCGGTCGCGCCGCCAGCTGTGGGCGGCACCGGGGCATCCGCTGCTTGCGGGGGACGCACCATCACTGCGGCAGGTCGCGGAGTTTCCGTACATCCTGCTGACGGTCGACGAAGGCGAGGCCTCCACGTTGCGGTACTGGCGGTCGAAGCGGCTGGCCCCGAACGTGGCATTCCGCACCACGTCGATGGAGGCCCTGCGCGGCCTCGTCGCGCATGGCTTCGGGATTACGGTACTGTCGGATATGGTGTTCCGTCCGTGGTCCCTGGAAGGCAAGGAGATCGAAGCCAGGCCGCTGTCCGCGGCCATCCCGGACATGGAAGTTGGCTTGCTCTGGCGCAAGGATGCGGAACTGAGCCCCGCGGCGGCGGCGCTGCGGGACTTCCTGATTTACGCATGCGGTCGTTGAGGCCGGGTCGCCAAGCGTCTCAGTTCAGCGTGGCGCCTGCCTGCTTCACGATCCGCGCGTGCTTGTCCAGCTCGCTCTTGAAGAACGGCACTGCCGCCTCGGCACCGGTTGCGGTCACGACCACGCCTTGCCCCGCCAGGTGTTCCTGGACGTCGCGCTCCTGCAGCGTGGCTTTGATCTTCGACTGCAGCTCCGATACGCTCTGCTTCGGCATCCCTGCAGGACCGACAATCGCGAGCCACGCGTCGAAGCTGTAGCGGGGAAGCCCCGACTCCGCAAGCGTCGGCACATCGGGCAGCGTCGGGACACGCTGCGCGGTGGACACGGCAATGGCCTTGAGCTTGCCGGCCTTGATCAGCGGCAAGACGGCCTGCACCGTGAGAAACCCGAGTTGTACCTGACCACCGATCAGGTCGGTGGTGTAGTTGCCCGCCCCCTTGTATGGCACGTGCCGGATATCGACCTTCGCTTCACTGGCAAAGAGTTGCCCGGCCAGGTGCAGGACAGTGCCGTTCCCGGATGAGCCGTAGTTCAGCTCACCCGGCTTCGACTTCAGCAGGGCGATCAGCTCTTTTGCCGTATTCGCACTCACCGCCGGATTGACGACAAGCACCAGCGGCAGCGTGCCGATGACCGTGATCGGGGTAATGTCCTTCAGCGAGTCATAGGGCAGGTTCTTGTAGATAAACGGGTTGATGACGTGGTTTGACGAGATCAAGCCCAGGGTCGACCCGTCTTTCGGCGCCCTGACGATTTGCTGGGTACCTGGCACACCGCCGGCGCCGGCAATATTCTCGACCACCACCGAGTGCCCAAGATTCTTCCCAAGGGACTGGCTCAGCGCGCGCGCCACGGCGTCGGCCTGCGAACCTGGCTGGGTCGGAACAATGAGCCTGAGCGGCTTCGAATCCGTGGCTTGCGCGTGGGCGGGTACATTCAGGCCGCCGCAGACGGCAAGGGTTGTCAGGGCGGCAAGCGCGTTGCACGCCTGTCGAAACAGCGAAGTCGGCATTCCTTGTCTCCGTATATTGAGTCGCACTGGGGACCGTGCTCTCTTTGGGACGGAGTTTAGTGTTGCACGCTGTCGTGACAGAGTGCTAATCCGCTGGACCGGGTATCTCAGCCTGGCATACCGTCCACTGCCCCCTGTGGCTGGAGCGCGCGGATCAGGGCTGCAATCGCCCGCAGCCGCGGTTGTTTGTAAGGGGCATAGATCAGCAGCTGCCGCTCGCGCCATGGCTCATCCAGCGGAATGCGAACGAAGCGCCGGGTGCCGGCATAGGCGGCGCTTGCGCTGGCTGGCAGCACGGCGATGCCCAGCCCCGCCTCCACCATGCGGCAGGCCGCTTCAAAGCTGGAGACCGCCACGCTCTGGTTGAACGGCAGCCGCAGGTTCGCCGCCTGCTCCCTCAGCTCCTGGTCGAGCGCACCGCCGGGTTGAACGACGACCAGCGGATGCTCCAGGACTTCGGCATAACGTATCTGCTTGCGCCTGGCCGATGGATGCGACGACGGGATCACGACATTGAGCGGATCGCTGGCGAACTGCCAGGATTCGAGGCCCGCTGGCGTCTTGGCCGCGACCCCGATACCGATGTCGACACGGTCATCGAGGCAGGCGCGGATGGTCTCTGCCGTGGACCGCTCGTAGAGCGCGATCTCGACCAGCGGGTGCGCCGCCTTGAACGCGTGCAGCCGCTCCGGCAGGAACCCGATGATGGCGGACGGGCTCGCGGACAGGCGCACGACGCCGGCAACCTGGTCGCCCAGGTCTTGCACCTCCCGCGCGAAGCTGGCGATATCCTCGTTCAGCTTCCGGCCCAGCTCCAGCGCTCGCGCCCCCGCATCGGTCAGGACCACGCCGGAGGGAGATCGCACAAACAGGACCACCCCCAAACTGCGCTCCAGCTCGGCGATGCGCCGGCTCAGGGCCGACTGGGCAATATGCTCGGTTTCGGCCGCCCGCTTGATCGAGCCTTCGCGAGCGGCTGCCAGGAATAGTTGAATGTTGACCGGATCGATGCGGTGCATGCTTCAGTAGACCCATGCGAGGAAGCCGAAATGTCGCCTGATACTAACCTCGGAGCCAGCGCACTGGATACGCAAGGGTTTACCCTGATATCTCGCCGGCGGATATCCGGAATGCCGCATCAGCGCTTCGTGTCTCGCTCGACGGCAAGTAAAGTTCCGCAAAACCCCACCGGAGACATGCATGAGCGCCCTTGAGCCGTCAGGCCGCATTCTGTTCCTTGCCGACTCAGCGGCGGTCATGGAGAGGCAGCTTCAAGGCCATGCGGTGACCCTGGCGGAAGCGGGTCCCCTGCGAGACGACGTCTCCACGGACGAAATCACGCCCGTACCGATCCTGACGCACTATGACGATGCGCTCGGCCGCTACCCTTATACGGGCTACAAGGTCGAGGGCACACTCCCGCTCGCGGCCAACGCGATTCGCGAGGGAGGCTTTTCAGTGACGGTCGCTGGCAACCGCTATGGGAAGGGATCCTCGCGCGAACACAGTCCCGCAGCAGAGAAGCTTGCCGGCATCCGCCTGGTCATCGCCAGGAGCTTCGAGCGCATCTACCGCCAGAACGCCGACAACATCGGCCTGTTCACCTCGACGGATTTCAGTCTGATTCCCCGGCTGCAGAAAGGCGAGCCCATCGAGCTGGACACACTCGTGGCCGGGCGCGACGCACTGGCCGCATCCGTCCTGCTGAATGGCGGGCTTATGAAGTTCGGGCAGAAATACCTCAGCCAGGTGGGTGAAGCGACCCCGGCCATGCCCGCTGGGCCGCGCACCCTGTTCGAGAAAATCATCCACCGGCATCTGCTCGCGACGCCTGTCACGCCGGCAGAGCCCAATCCGGGCGACGGCGTATTCGTGCGCGCCGACTGGAGATTCATTCACGAGTACTACACCGGCATGTGCGCCCACATGCTGCACGCCACCTTCGGCAAGCCGCTTCAACTCAGGGACGCCGACCATATTGTCGTCTTCGAGGATCACACTTCCTACGTCACGGAAAGTCCTGCGCATGTGCGTGGCGGCCTGGTGGATAACGTCGCCAGGATGTGCGCAGCGCAACGAGACTTCGTTCGCGACTATCACCTCCGATGCCACCGGACCCTGACCGAGGGCGAGGCCCGCAGCGATGACGGCAGCAATGTCGCCGGGATCTCCCACGCGATGATGGCGGAACGCTATGCCCTGCCAGGGCAGGTCATTGTGGGCACCGACTCGCACACTCCCCATAGCGGGGCGCTGGGGTGCGTGGCCTTCGGTATCGGCACGACCGACATGGCCAATGCGTTCGTGACGGGCGCGGTCCGCATGACGATGCCGCAATGCATCCGGGTCAACCTTCACGGTGCCCTGGTGCCTGGCGTCACGGCAAAGGACGTCGTGCTTCATCTGCTGGCGCAAGACGAGATCAAGTCAGGCGCCGGGGTCGGCAAGGTGTTCGAGTTCACCGGCCCCGTTGTCCGCGCGATGTCCATCGACGAGCGCGCGACCTTGACAAATATGTGCGCCGAGCTGGGGGGCTTTACCGGCATTGTCGCGCCGGATGCGGAGACAGTCCGCTTCCTCAAGGAGCGACGTGGTATCGATTTCGTGGTCGAGCCATGGATGCGAAGCGACGAGGATGCCGTCTTTGCGGCCACGCTCGAGATCGACTGCAGGTCGCTCAGCCCCATGGTGGCGCGCCCCGGCGATCCGGGCAACGGCCTGCCGTTGGCGACGCTGGACCAGCGCGTGCAGGTGGATATCGCTTACGGCGGCTCCTGCACCGCGGGCAAGCGGGAAGACTTCGACCTGTACCACGAGGTCCTGCACTGGGCCGTGGAGCACGGGTTGAGCCTCCCCCCTCACGTCACCCTCTACCTGCAGTTCGGCACCACCGACGTCCGGGACTATTGCATCCGCAAGGGCTACGTGGAGACATTCAGCGCCGTCGGCGCGCGCATATTGCAGCCCTCTTGCGGTGCGTGCGCCAACTGCGGCCCTGGATCGTCGGTCAGCGCGGATCAGGTGACGGTCAGCTCTATCAACCGGAACTTCCCGGGTCGATCCGGACCGGGGCAAGTCTGGCTCGCCAGCCCGCCTACCGTTGCCGCCAGTGCGATTGCCGGCCAATTGATATCGTTTGACGAACTGCAGCAGCGCTACGCGGCGCAACGATAACTTACGTACATAGCGGGCGAACCAGGGCGGCCTGTCGAGGCGCGCCCTGGCGTCCTGCGCTTACCCCTTCACAGCTCCCCGCCATGCCGCGAGCTGCCAAACAGTATCGCGCCCAGGAGCACGCCGACACCAAGCGCCACCCCGACAGCGGAGATCGGATTGGCGTGGACAAGCGTTTCCGCACGCTCGCGCCCCACCTCCCACTCGTTCTTGACGATTCCGGTCATGCGACGGGCGACGTCCGCCGACTTGGCAGCCAGTTCCGCCGCGGTACGGCCGGACTTTGCCGCGCGCTCGACAAACTCCGCTTTTGCCTGCTCGAGGCTTTCTCCGGAAAGTCCGGGAAGGCGATCCAGCAGCCGGTCAAGTTCGCGCGCAAGTTCCTGCGAGGCGGCAGATTTCGCCGACGATGAAGAAGAACCCTCCTGGCGTCGGCTGGTGTCACCAGACGCCCGCTCGCCGAAAGTGGGCTCCTGCTGCGGGACCGATCCGAATCCGGTGTTGTACGTGCTTCTGGTTTCAATCTCTTCCATGGTGCTCCTCCGTATTGGAAATACTTTGCGCGCCAGGCCGCCCTTTGCACGCTGAGAACCAGTGGTGCAGATTTCGTGCCCGGCACAGCCGCGTGACCTGATGAGCCCGGGGCCCATGAGGGGAGGAACGTCAACGGCGCCGGAGCGAGGATTTGCGTTCTTGCTGGCTTACAAAATCGGTAGATTTGCGCGCCGGCATTGCTTCCGGCAAAGCCTGGATGGCCTGGAAGCCTTGGTACGCAGGGGTATGCGTTGGCACGACGGTTGCATATGGAGTTCGGTGCAATATTTCACCGCGTACTCATCTCAACACCAGAGGGGGCATCATGAGACATCAAGCACCGCGAAGAGAGCCACCGAACATGCGTGAAGTGCCGCCGGCAAAGCAATCGCCTGAAAGGCCTGCAAGACAGGAACGCTCGAAGCCCATGCACGATGAGGGTCCGGGCAAGCCCCCTCGCCAGCCGGGGCAGATCGATATCGGCAGGCTGCCGCCATCGTCGATGCAGCAGTAGCCCGCTATAACGAATCCTGAACGTCGCGGGGTGTAACCTGGCGCAGCCCCGCGCAATACCCATGTGCCCGGGTCAGCCCTTGCGCGGCGCCTCCGCCGCCTGTCCGGGCTTGCGCAGCATCTTCTCGACCTCGCCCGCATGCAGCTCTTCGAGCTGGATCAGCTGGCGCGCGTACTCCTCCAGGGCGACGGAGCGGTCCTCGACCAGCGTGAGCAGCTCGCGGTACAGCTCCAGGGCCTGCATTTCCGTCGCCAGCGACTCGCGCAGGATGGTACCGATATCGGTCGTGTGGCTGTCCAGGAGTTCGCCGAGGCCAAGCGAAGGGTAGGCGCCGAGGGTCGTGATCCACTCCCCGGCCTGGTGCGCATGCAACAGCGACTCGTTCGCCTGTTCGCGCAGCCATGACACGATGGGAATGCGGCCGAAACCGAAGATCAGAAACGAATAGTGCGTATAGCGCACAACACCAGCGAGTTCGGCTTCGAGTATCCGATTCAGCACGCCGACGACCTTGTCCTTGTCGATTTCGGTCATGACAGGTTCCTCCCTGACGCATTCTGCGATAGGTGTCGCACTCGCCCACCTGCTGGGAAGCAGCTGCGCGGCTTTTCACGCGAGTGTTCTGAAGAGCACTCGCGGTGGCGACGGGGGCGCGATATCCCCGTCAATCCGTCTTCATTGAGCGACCAGAATGTCCGCGGCCACAAACACCTTAACGATAGACAAGGACAGGAATCCGGCAGTGGGTAAGCACTTTCTGCGTTTCACTGCCGACCAGCAGGCCCTCCAGGCCCCGCCTGCCGTGCGACGCCATGAAGATCACGTCACACCCGTGCCGGTCGGCAGCATCGATGATCCCCTTGTAGGGTACCGATGTCGTCATATCGGTGTCGCACGTGACGCCCGCGGCCTCGGCTGCAGCGACCACCTCGGCCAGGTGGGCGCTGGCGCGCGCGGCCTCCTGTTCCTCGAACGCCTTGCGCCTCGGATGGCCGGCATCGCCTGACGACACGTAGGGATACTCCTCCATGCACGTGTAGGCGGTCAGCTTCGCGCCGCCTTCCTTGACAAAGCCGATAGCCGCCGTCATTGCCAATCTTGAAAGTTCCGAGCCATCGGTGGCCAGCAAAATGTGCTTGAACACGGTTTCTCTCCCATAGGCTTGTTGTTCACAGGGTGCCGAGCCTGTCCGCCGGGCAAGTTCAGTATGGACAAGAAATCCGTCTTCCGGGAGACACGACGAGGGCACGGCCAAGGCCGACCGGCAACACCCGCGCCGACCGCCCGGGGTGTTGCCGGTCGGCGCCCTTCCCCGGAACGGGGGCACCAGCTTCGCCCGGAACACCTGCCGGGGGGTGTCGCCTACCCGGATACCAGCCCGGCCGCCGACTCGCTGAAATGCCCGATCACCAGCCGGTTGAATCGCTCCGCGTGCTCGATCTGGGTCCAGTGGCCGCACTCCCCGAACGCGTGCAACTGCGACTTCGGGACCAGTTCCAGCAGCTTCAGCGAGCTGGCCAGCGGGATCACCCGGTCATCGCGGCCGTGGACGATCAGCGTGTCGTGCGGCAGCGCGCGAATGCGTGCCTCGTCGCTAGCCAGCGCATCGACCCAGCGCTGGCGCGGCGCGGGGAACATATTGGCGAAGGCCTCCTGGTAGCCGGGGCGGATGCTGGCTTCATAGCGCAGCTTCGCCAGGTCGTCGTTCACCAGCGTGCGGTCGAAGGCGAAGATATCGAGCAGCGCGCGCATGTTCCCGATGGACGGCGTGTAGCCCCAGACCGCGTCCAGCCCCTCCGTCAGCGGGAACTTCATGCCGGCGCTGCCCATCAGCACCAGCTTGCCGACGCGCTCGGGGGCCCGGATGGCCAGCGCCAGCGCCAGCGCGCCGCCGAACGAGTTGCCGACCACGTGGGCGCGCTCGATATCGAGCGCATCCAGCAACCCGAGCGCATGCGCGACCCAGTTGTCCATCGAATAGCGATAGCCGGCCGGGCGCTCGGTCTCGCCGAAGCCCGCCATGTCCGGCGCGATCACGCGGAATTGCTGCGCCAGCGCCGGCATGGTCAGCCGCCAGTTGGCATAGGCGGTCACGCCCGGCCCGGAGCCGTGGATCAGCAGCACGGGATGGCCGTCGCCCAGGTCGTGGTAATTGGTCTCGATACCATTGGCCGCGATCCGGCGGCCGGTTTCCGGATTGGTTTGCATGGGAACTGCCTCTGACAGGTTGACGTGGCACCGGCTTCAGCGCCCGCGCTGCTTTGCACTCTGGCCACCGATGCCGAAATGCGCCTTCGGCATCTCGGTGATGATTACGCGTACCGATTCGACGGGCGCGTCGAGCGTGCGATGGATGGCTTCGGTGACCTCGGCGATCAGCCGCTCCTTCTTGTCGTCGTCGCGGCCTTCGAGGATGTACAGGTGTGCGATCGGCATGATGGCCTCCTCGTCAGACAATGCGCAGGCTGACCGAGCCCATGCCCTGCACGCGCAACGTCACGTTGTCGCCGGGCTCGACGGCCACCGCTTCAGTGATGCCGCCCGACAGGATCAGGCTGCCGGGCGGGATGGATTCGCCGCGGGCACCAAGGTGGTTGGCCAGCGCCGCGACCGCGGCGGCCGGATGCCCCAGCACCGCCGCGCCGGCCCCGAATGCCGCGGCCCGCCCGTTCTTCTCCAGCACGATGCCGAGCGTGCGCAGGTCGACGCCCTCCACCGCGAGCGGTTGGCCGCCGACGACGAAGCGTGCCGCCGAGGTGTTGTCGGCCACCACGCTCTTCAGGTCGAACTTGAAGTCCCGATAGCGGCTGTCGATCAGCTCGATGCCGGCCACGATGAAATCGGTGGCGGCCAGCACTGCGCCGATATGGCAGCCGGGCCCCTTCAGCTCGGTCTTGGTCACAAAGGCGATCTCGGGCTCGACCTTGGGGTGGATCAGTTCAGCGGTGCGGCACTCGCCGCCGTCCGGCAGGCCATAGGTATCCACGAGGAAGCCGAACACCGGCGTATCCACGTTCATCTGCCGCATCTTGGCGTGCGACGTCAGCCCCGCCTTGTAGCCGACGATGCGGGCGCCACGTTCCAGCAGGCGGTCGCGGATGGCGTCCTGGACCGCGTAGGCGTCCTCCCAGTCCATCTCCGGATGGGCGTCCGTGATCTTGGGTGTATCGCGAACCTCGCGCACGCAATCCTCGAGGTGCGCCGCCAGCGCCGCGATGGTATCGGTCGACAGGTTCATGCTGCCTCCTTCTGTGCCGTGGCCGCCTGGCGCTGCCTGGCGAGCGTCAACGCGGTGTCTTCAATCATGTCTTCCTGGCCGCCCACCATGCCGCGCCGGCCGAGTTCGACCAAAATGTCGCGCGCCGGCACGCCGTATTTCTCGCCGGCGCGCTTGGCAAACAGCAGGAACGAGCCGTAGACGCCGGCGTAGCCCAGCGTCAGCGCATCGCGGTCGACGCGGATCGGGAAATCCATCATCGGCACGACCAGGTCCTCGGCGATGTCCTGGATCTTCCACAGGTCGACGCCCGTCTCGATGCCCATCCGGTCGCAGACCGCGACGAAGACCTCCAGCGGCGTATTGCCCGCGCCGGCGCCCAGCCCGGCCGCCGCGCCGTCGATCCGGTTGGCGCCGGCTTCGACGGCCGCGAGGGAGTTGGCGATGCCCATCGCCAGGTTGTGGTGGCCGTGGAAGCCCAGCTCGGTCTCGGGCCGCAGCGCCGCGCGCACGGCACTGATACGCGCCTTCACGTCGTCGGGCAGCATGTAGCCGGCCGAGTCGGTGATGTAGAGGCAGTTGGCGCCATAGCCTTCCATCAGCCTCGCCTGCGCGACCAGCCCTTCCGGGCTGTTCATGTGGCTCATCATCAGGAAGCCCACGGTGTCCATGCCGAGCTTGCGCGCCAGCGTGATGTGCTGCTCCGATACGTCCGCCTCGGTACAGTGGGTGGCCACGCGAATGGTATGGACGCCCAGTTCGTGCGCCTGCCTTAGGTGGTCGATGGTGCCGATGCCCGGCAGCAGCAGCGCGGAGACCTTCGCCTGCTTCAACAGCGGGATGACCGCGCCGAGGTATTCGGCGTCGGTGTGCGCCGGGAAACCGTAATTGACCGACGAGCCGCCAAGCCCGTCGCCGTGAGTCACTTCGATCAGCGGCACGCCGGCGGCGTCCAGCCCGGTCGCGATGGATCGCATCTGGTCCAGCGTCATCTGGTGACGCTTGGGGTGCATGCCGTCACGCAGCGTCATGTCGTGGACGGTGATTCGCTTGCCTTGGAGAGTCATTGCCATTCCTTGTTGGTGCGATCGTTGGGATGTGGCGCGTCGGCCAGTCAGCCGGCGGTTGCCTCTGCCGGGGCCAGCGCAATGCGGCCCGCCAGCAGTTCCTCGGCGAACATCTCGGCGGTGCGCGCGGCGGCGGCCGTCATGATGTCCAGGTTGCCGGCATAGCGCGGCAGGTAGTCGCCCAGCCCTTCCACTTCCAGATAGACCGACACGCGCCTGCCGTCGAACACCGGCCCGTTGACCAGCTTGTAGCCCGGCACGTAGCGCTGCACGTCGGCGATCATCGCGTTCACGGAAGCGACGATGCGCTGCTGGTCGGGATCGACTTCGGTCAGGCAGTGCACCGTGTCGCGCATGATCAGCGGCGGCTCGGCCGGGTTGATCACGATGATGGCCTTGCCCTCCTTCGCGCCGCCCACCTCCTTCACCGCTGCTGCCGTGGTCCGCGTGAACTCGTCGATGTTCTTGCGCGTGCCCGGGCCGACCGAGCGCGACGACACCGTCGCCACGATCTCCCCGTATGCCACCGGCTGCACGCGCGAGATCGCGTGGACGATCGGGATCGTGGCCTGGCCGCCGCAGGTGACCATGTTGACGTTCATCTCGCGCGAGCCGAGGTGTTCCTTCAGGTTGACCGGCGGCACGCAATACGGCCCGATGGCGGCCGGCGTGAGGTCGATCATCATCACGCCGAGGGCGTTCAGCTTGCGGCTGTTTTCAGCATGGACGTAGGCGCTGGTCGCGTCGAAGGCGATCTGCACGTTGTCGGCGATCACATGCGGCACCAGGCCGTCGACGCCTTCGGCGGTGGTCTTCAGGCCAAGCTCGCGGGCGCGCTTCAGGCCGTCGGACTCCGGGTCGATGCCGACCATCCAGACGGGTTCGAGCACCGGGCTGCGCATCAGCTTGGCGAGCAGGTCTGTGCCGATATTTCCGGGGCCGATCAGCGCGCAACGGATTCTTTTGGTCATGGGAATGTCCTTCTGTCTTTTGTTTGTCGATGAATCCGCCGGCGCTTCAGGCGAAGCGCACCGAGCACGCGCCTATCCCGCCGATCGAGACGCGGAAGCTGTCGCCCGCCGCGACCGGCGCCATCGCCGCCAGCGCGCCCGACAGGATCACCTCGCCCGCCTTCAGCGGGATGCCGAGCCGGCCGAGCGTGTTGGCCAGCCATGCCACCGCGTTCACCGGCGAGCCCAGCGCGGCCGCACCGGCGCCGGTGCCGATCACTTCGCCGTTCGTCTCGAAGACCATGCCGCACGTGGCCAGGTCGACATTGCGCGCACTGACCGCCTTGTCGCCGAGCACGAAGACGCCGCACGAGGCGTTGTCCGCAACGGTGTCGCCGATCTTGATCTTCCAGTCGCGGATGCGCGAATCGACGATCTCGAAGCACGGCATCACGCATTCCGTGGCGGCCAGCACCATGGCGTTGGTCACACCAGGGCCGATCAGGTCACGTTTGAGGATGAAGGCGATCTCGCCCTCGGCCTTGGGCTGGATCAGCGTGTCCAGCGGAATGCATTCGCCCTCGCCGTGGGCCATGCCGGACAGCAGGTAGCCAAAGTCAGGCTGGTAGACGCCGAGCATGTCCATCACGGCCTTGGACGTGACGCCGATTTTCTTGCCGATGACGGTCTCGCCCGCGTCGAGGCGGCGCTGCACGAAGCGCTGCTGGATACGGTAGGCGTCGTCGACCGACAGGTCTTCGAACTGCGAAGTCAGCGGCGCGACCGTCTGGCGCGTGGCCATGGCGTCGTAAAGCCGGTCGCCCAGCGCTTGAATCAGGGTGGAGTCCATGGAAGTTCCGATGAAGTGAATCAGAGCTTGATGCAGACGTTGCGCAGCTCGGTGTAGAACTCGAGCGAATGCACGCCGCCCTCGCGCCCGATGCCCGACTGCTTGGCCCCGCCGAACGCGGTGCGCAGGTCACGCAGGAACCATGAGTTGACCCAGGCGATGCCGACTTCGATGGAACCGGCGACGCGATGGGCGCGCGCCAGGTTGGTCGTCCAGATCGCGGTGGCGAGGCCGTACTCGTTGGCATTGGCGCGGCCGATGACCTCGGCCTCGGTGTCGAACGGCATCACCAGTGCGCAGGGGCCGAAGATTTCCTCGCGGGCGATGGGCGAGTCGTCGCCCAGCCCGGTCCAGATGGTCGGCTGGACCCACGCGCCTTCGCGCAACCCGCCCGGCATGTCCGGCACGCCACCGCCGGTGATGACCGTTGCGCCAAGCTCGGCAGCCTTGCGGTAGTAGGACAGCACCTTGTTGCGATGCTCCTGGCTGATCAGCGGGCCCATTCCGGTCTCATCCGCTTCTGGCCGCCCGGGGCGCAGGCGCTCGGCGCCTTGCTTGAGCGCGGCGACGAAGCGGTCGAACAGCGGGCGCTCGACGTAGACGCGCTCGGTGCCCAGGCACACCTGCCCGGAGTTAGCGAAGCACGAGCGCAGCGTGCCTTCCACCGCGGCATCGAAATCGCAGTCGGCGAAGACAATGGCGGCGTTCTTGCCGCCCATCTCCAGGCTGACTGGCCGGGCGCCGTCGGCCGCGGCTTTCATGATGGCAGCGCCGGTGCGGGTCTCGCCGGTAAAGGTGATGGCGTTGACGCCGGGATGGGTCGTCAGGAATTCGCCCGCCGACTGCGGGCCGAAGCCGTGGACGACGTTGTAGACGCCGCGCGGCACGCCGGCGGCATTCATCACCTCGCCCAGCAGCGCGGCTGTCTGCGGCGTTTCCTCCGATGGCTTGACGACAACGGTGTTGCCGCACGCCAGCGCCGGCCCGACCTTCCACGTCATCAGGAGCAGCGGCAGGTTCCACGGGCAGATCACGCCGACCACGCCGACCGGTCGGCGAATCGCGTAGTTGATCGCGCCCGCGCCATCCGGCGTCGGCATCTCGAAGCTTTCGCCGGGCACGTTCTTGACGACGTCGGCGAACACCTTGAAGTTGGCCGCGCCACGCGGGATATCGATATGCCGGGCCAGGCTGACCGGCTTGCCGGTATCGGCGACTTCCGCTTCCAGGAAATCGTCGAAGCGGCGCTCGATACCGTCGGCCACGGCATAGAGGATCTCGACGCGCTGCGCGACCGTCAGGCCGCCCCACGGGCCGGACAGCGCCGCCCGCGCGGCCTGCACGGCGGCGTCGACTTCGGCGCGCCCGGCCTCGGCGACGCGTGCGATCAGCCGGTTGTCGAGTGGCGAGTGCTTGTCGAACCAGTTGCCCGTGCCCTGGTACTCGCCGTCGATGAAGTTGAGGATCTGCCGCACGGCGGGCCGGATAGCGGACTGGCCGCTCCTGGCAGCGATCGGTGTTGTGTCGTACATGATGGTCTCCACGGTGGTCTGATTGGAAAGAGGTTGCGCGATCAGGTGTAGACCGTGGTGAAGGCCTCGTTCAGCTCGCCCGAGTGGAAGAAGATCGCCCGCCCGATCTCGTCCTCGGTCCACGTCGTGACCGGGCGGTCGGGCTGGGCGAGGTAGCCAAGCCCGGCGAAGGTCTCGTTGCGGTTGCCGCTCGGGTCGAAGAAGTAGATGGTGGTGCCGCGCGTAATGCCGTGGCGCGTCGGCGCGACGTCGATCTTGACCTTGTTCTTGGCCATCACGTCGGCGGACTTGAGCACGTCGGCCCAGTCGTCGAGGAAGAAGGCGATGTGGTGCAGGCCGTTGCCCGGGCCGCCGACGAAGGCGATGTCGTGCGGGGTGGAGCTGCGGAACATGAAGGCTGCCGCCTGGATGGAGTGGTCCGGGCCGGCCATGACCTGCTCGCCAAGGTGGAAGTCCAGGCATTCCTTCATGAAGCGGGCGTTCTCGGCCACGCGGTTGACGCCGGTCTCCGGGTTCAACTCGCACATCAGCAGGCAGTGGTCGAGCCAATGCACGCCGGAACCCTGCTTGTCGTCCGGCCAGGGGTCCGGGTTCAGCGAACCGACGTCGGTGCCGACCTGTTCCTTCTGCGCATAGAGGCGCATCTCGTGCCCGCTCGGCAAGGCAAACAGCAGCTGGCGGCCGACGGCGGGCAGCGCGCCTGCCGGCAGCATCTCGGTGGAGATGCCGTAGGCGACGATGCGCGCGCGCAGCGTGTCCAGGTCGGCATCGTGCTCGACCTTGTAGGCAACGTGCCTGAGCCCTGCCTCGTCGGACGGGGTCAGGATGAGCGAGTACTTGTCCCACTCGTCCCAGCATTTCAGGTAGACGTTGCCTTCCGCGTCACGCATCACCTCTTTCATGCCCAGCACCCGCACGTAGTGGCGCAGGGCCGCTTCCATGTCCATGACTTTAAGGTTGGCATGGCCTATCCGCATTACACCCATGATGTGTCTCCTATTGATGTTCTGTTGCTTATTGAAAAGCCTGCGTGTTGCCGGTTTGCTCCCGCGTGCGGGAGAGGGGCCGGGGGAGAGGGCAGGCGCATGGCAAGCATCGTGGCGCTTCACTTCGTGGCGACGCCCGCCCTCTCCCCCGCCCCTCTCCCATAAATGGGAGCGGGAGAAAACACTCGGTGTTTCAGCCTTGTCAGCAGTCTCAGTACCTCCCTTTACTTCCTGATGCCCGATGCCCCCGGTGCGCAGAACAGGAACGGCTTCTGCATCTTCCCGGCCACCTCAAGCTCGACGTCGCCCTGAGGCGCCACGCGGCAGGCCAGCGTGTAGCCCGCGCCCTCTTCGTCGGCGCTGACATGCGCGCGGCTGACCGGGCCCAGCTTGCGCACGTCGCCGCACAGCACCCGCACCTTGCAAACCCCGCAGCCGCCGTTCAGGCAGCCGACCGGAATGCCGCGCCGGCCCAGCTTCGCCATGCCGGCGAGCAGCGATTCGCCGACGGCGCACGAAAAGGACTCACCCGTCTGCGCGACCCGCACCGTGGCTTTGATGCACGTGTCCACGTCACACCTTGCGGAACAGCGGGCTGCGGGTCTGCTGCGCATCCGCCGCCGAGATGAACTTCTCGTGGTAGATGTCGCGCTCGAACAGCCGGCCCTGCATCAGCGCCGTGATGCAGGCGTCGATCATCGCGGGCGGTCCGCACAGGTAAGCCTGGTGGCCCGAGAAGTCGTTGTCGAAGTGCGCCCTGGCGACGTCGTGGACGAAGCCCTGCGCGACCTCGCCGTCCCCCGCCCCCTCCGACAGCGCCGGCACGTAGGTGAAGTTGGGATAGCGCTGGCTCAGCGCGCGGAACTCGTCGTGGTAGTACAGCTCCTTCGCATTGCGCTGGCCATAGACCAGCGTGATCGGCGCGGTAACGCCGCCCTCAAGCAGGTCGCAGATCATGGAGCGCGGGCTCGACAGCCCCGAGCCGCCCGCCATGAAGATCATCGGCAGCCCGGCCGAGCGGCGCACGAAGAAGCGGCCATAGGGCCCGGACAAGCGCACGCGGTCGCCCGCGGCGAGCTGTTCGTGCAGGTAGCCGGTGCCGAGCCCCCCCGGCACCTGCCTCACGTTCAGCTCGATCTCGCCGGTCGCGGCAACCTCCGCCGGCGCGTTGGCGATCGAGAAGGCGCGGGTCTGGCCCAGGCCCGGGATCTCGAACTGGACGTACTGGCCCGCCTGGAAACGCATCGGCTCGGACAGTCGCACGCGGATGGCCTTGATGGTCGGGGTGAGCTGGTCGATACGCGTCACCTCGGCCTCGAAATCCCGCACCGGGATGATCTCGCCATCCGGGTCCTCGTCGACATCGGCCTCGATGGTGGTGTCGGCCTGCAGCGTCGCACAGCAGGCCAGCACCTTGCCCTCCTCGCGCTCGAAATCCATCAGCGCGAACGGGTTGGCCTCGCCCAGGTCGGCCTCGCCGTCGAGGACCGAGACCTTGCAGGTCCCGCACAGGCCGTGGCAACAGGCATGCGGGATATAGATGCCCTGGCGCAGCGCCGCATCGAGGATGGTCTGCCCTTCCTCGACCTCGATCGTCGCGCCGAGCGGCTCGATGGTAAGTTGGTGGCTCATGATGGATACCTCGTCATTCCTGGAGCACCGGACCGGCGCTCAGATCGATGCCCCGCCGATGCCGTCCAGCCCCGGCGTGCGGAAACTGATCAGGTCCTTGTGCCCCAGCCCGTTCTCGCCGAGGCTCTTCGACGTGTCCGGCGTCCAGGGTTGACCGGAGCGAAACCACTCCACGCGATCCCATTCGATCCGGGCGAAGTCCGGGTGATAGCCGTAGACGGGCGGCAGGATCTGTTCGGCGAGCGCGCTGAACGGGGTGTCAGGCGGCAGCGGCAGGCAGAACGGCGCCGGGAACATCAGGTGGTGTTCCCAGTTCACGTACAGCAAGGGCGCCGGGAACTTCTCCACCGTGTCCATCAGCGGGAAGTCGTAGGGCTTGAGCGCATTGACGGTCATGGCTGTCTCCTGCCGGTCATTTGCTGGTGGCCTGGCCGCGCCACGCCGCGAAGTTCTTCTGGTCTTCCGAGCCTTCGAAGTCCATCGTGTCCCGGGGCTCCACCTCGTAGTAGTCGAGCACCGCAGCCAGCGGATCGAAGCCTTCCGCGGTCGGATCCACGCCCGGCTTGAAGCAGTTGCCCTGGTAGATCTGGTGCACCGGCAGCCACGCCTGCACGTACTTCTCCGGCTCGTGGTCGAAGATCTCCTTGCAGTGGTCGCTGCAGAAGTGGAACTTGTTGCCGAAGTAGTTCGATTCGCGCGCGCAGAGCCTGGTGGGGTCGCCCGGTTCGGTGAACAGCATCGGGATCTGGCAGGTCTGGCACAGCATCGGCAGCGTCTTTATGTAGAACCGGTTGCCGGCCTTGGCCTGCTCGTCCCAGTGCTCCAGTCGCGGACGGTAGTGCTGGTCGAACGTATCCGGATACTTGGCGGACAGCCACGCCATCTCGTCCTGCTGCGGCACCCAGGTGTGAAGCGGGGCGGCCGCGTTGAAGCCGTAGAAGGTCGCCCAGGCCTGGTGGCTGATGTGATCCTTGCCTTCGCAGGCGTCCTGCCAGCCCTTGGGCTCGCGGATGCCGTAGCGGGCCAGGTCCTTGAACAGCGCGCCGCCGTTCTGCTCGGCATACATCTCCCACGACTCGCGCCAGCTCATCACGCGCTTGGGCTGCATGTAGTCCATCATCATCGCGACCAGCGTCAGCAGCCGGTAGCCGCGCCAGAACCACTTGTCGATCCAGCGCTGCACGATGGGCACGTTGTCGGGATCCTGTTCCAGCAGGAACTTGATGCACTCGATGCCAAGCGTCATGTGGCGGGATTCGTCGGACTGGGCCGAGAAACCGAAGGTGACCGTCGACATATCGCCGTTGTAGGCGGCGCCCGACATGAACGGCACAAACAGCAGGTTGGTCAGCACATACTCGAACGAGAAGCTGACCGCGGTCAGGAACTCGAACGGGCCGGCCGAGTAGGCGTCCTCGAAGAAGGACTTCGGCACCGACAGGTACCAGACGCGGTCGAACCAGTGGTTGGAGTGATGCAGGCCGTTGAAGAACTTGTTGTAGGTGGAGAGCGCGTGGGTCTCGGTCTGGTAGTGGCGCAGCTCGTCGATCGACTGCATCTGGCAGGCCACGCGCGCGCCCTCGCCGGTAAAGTGGCGGCCGACGTGGGCGAAGCCGCGATGCGCCAGGTATTCCAGCGGGGTCACGCCCTGCACGAACAGCTTCAGCGCATTGATGTAGCGCGCGTCGGTCACGCCGAGGAAGGCGTTGTTCTGCGTGAAGGCGTCGATCACCGCGTAGAGCTTCTTCTCCTTCTCGCCCTGGTACTTCCAGTACGCGTCCATGGTCAGGCGGAACGGGTCGACCCACTTGTCCCAGTCGTGGATCTTGATGCCCTCGTAGCGGTCGTATGGGAAGACCTTGTCCATCGGCTGGTAGGTGGTGTCCCAGCCCAGGCCGCGCGTCATGGCGGCGTAGCGTTCCTTCAGGCCGAGCTTCTTCTTCAGCGTCGGGGTTTCCATGTTCGTGTCTCCTTCTTTATTGGGGGCAGGTGCGGCGTTGCGCAGGGCGTTCAGTGCTTCCAGCTCAGCGTGAAGGCGTCGTCGTCTTCTTCGATATGGCCTGACAGCGTGATCAGGTTGACCTGGATCTGCTGCAGGTCGAAGCGCGTGCCGGTCAGTTCCTCGATGGTCTGGCGGCGGATGGTCAGGTGGCCCGGCGCGTCGATCTTGACCATCCCGGGGGACTCGACCAGCACCGCATCCGGGTTGTCGGCGAGGATGGCCTCGACCACCGGACGGGACTCCTCGTTGGCCTGGAAGGCGATGAATACATTGGACATGTGATTTCCTTCAGAGCGATTGAGGGGAGCGATCAAAGCGCGATGCCGAGTTTCGAGACCCGGGCCTGGAACTGCTCGCGCACCGCGTCGAGCGCTTCGGGCGCATGGAGCTGGAAGGCCTGCCCAGCCACCGGCAGCAGCGCGGCGAACGCGCGCCCGGCCCAGTCACGGGTCCAGCGCGCCAGCAGTGCCTTGTTGTCTTCGGACTCGGCCGCCATGGTCTTCACCACGGCATCGACCCAGCGCTTGGACTCGTCGTGCCACTCGGGCATGAAGGCCGTCAGCATCGCGATCGCGGAGCCGCCGCCCAGCGCGATCCGTTCGTCGACGAAGCGGTCGTAAATGAGCGGGTACAGCAGGCCGTCGAGCGCCAGGTTCTGGGCGACGAACAGCTCGACGGGGTCGTCGACGACGAAGGTGTCCTCGACGTAGTGGCGCAGCGGCTGCCATGCCGGGTGTTCGAGCCAGGCGTGCCGCCCTGCGTCGAGCACCTCCGGGCCGGCCACGGCCAGCGCCAGGCGCGTCAGGTATTGCGCGACGCCGAGGTTGTCCATCGCGTGGAACATCGCCGCCGCGGTGAAGGCGGTGCCGTAGCCCAGTGCGCAAACCTGCGCGTTGTTCATGTTCGCGCCCCATGCGGCATGGCGCAGCGGCACGAGCACGTCGAGCGCGTGCTTTGCCACGTCCGGCGGCATCCGGTCGATCATCCGGCGCGACTCGACGAACTCGAAGTTCGATTCCATCGTGTCCTGCTGGCGCGCGCGGGCCGTGGCCCAGGAGGCGTAATAGTACTGGCGCGGGTCCCTCAGCACGTACCAGCTCGCCATGCGGATCGCCGAGCGCGAGGCATCGAAGATCTGGTGCGCTGGGTCCCAGGTCGGGCGGTAGTGGAAGTTGGTCTCCGACTGCGCGCCCATCATGCCTTCCTGGTAGCGCGAGGCCGTCTTGTCGCCACCGATATGCCGCGCCACGTGCGCGTAGGTCTGCCGTAGCGGCTTGATGTCGACGGTTTTCAGCTCGATTGTCACGGGTTGCTCCTGAGGGTCGCGGGGTCGCTGTTGAAGTCGGTGCCTGGGCTACCCAGCCGGACGACGTTCTGCGTGATGCAGAACGCGTCGAATGCGTCGGTGGGCAGGGTCAGTTCGACGAACATCTCCGGCCCGCCGACCGCGAACTCGAACTCGACGAATCCGCGCGGGTTGAGGCCGGTGACCCGGACGAACTTGCGGCCAGGGTCGAATGCCGGGTTGGCTGGGGTCTGCTGGGTCATGGTCAATGTCGCCTCCGTGCCCCTTTCATTGCAGCGGCCGTGCCAGCCGTGCCCGCTTCTGGCCCGGAATCTCGATAATTCAGGGAAAACACTGAGCCAAAGTTGGCCGAACACCCGCAGAATGCTGGTTAACCAGAACGCGCGCCTCTGTCGCACCGCTCTTAGGCAGATGCTTCAAACCCTTGATGCAGAGCGGTTTTTGATGATTTCAACAACGCCACCAGCACCGGTTTGATGAAATGGTGAAACGGACGAGCGCAGCGGCCTGAGCGCGACCCCTACGCGGCAAAACATAAAAATCTCGATGGAGACAGCATGACGCAGCCCCGCCTGCCCCTGCCTTCAGACGCCGACCTGCGGCGGCTGATCCACTTCTCCGCCGCCGACGGCCGTATCTGGCTGGCCGGCCAGCGCATGGTGCTGCTTCACGCCGCTGCCCTCGGCACGCTGAGGCAGGAACTGATGGAGAGCTTGGGGCCGGCGCAGACGCGGCGGCTGTTCACGCGCGTGGGCTTCGCCTCGGGCGAGCGCGATGCGGCCCTCGCCCGCGAGATCCGGAGCGGCGGGTCATTGCAAGACATGTTCAACGTCGGCCCGCAGCTGCACATGCTGGAAGGCTCGGTGCAGGTCACGCCGGTCCGCTTCGAGGCGGACCCGGCTACCGGCGACTTTTACGGCGAGTACCGCTGGGAACATTCATGGGAGGCCGAGGCGCACAAGCGCGTGTTCGGCCCGCAGGAAGAGCCGGTGTGCTGGATGCTGATCGGCTACGCCACCGGCTACACCAGCGCCTTCATGGGCCGCACCATCCTGTTCAAGGAGACCGCCTGCGCCGGCATGCATAACGGCCACTGCATGATCGTGGGCAAGCCGGCGGAGGAATGGCCGGACGCGGAGGAGATGTCGTCGTGGTTCAAGGCCAGCTCGCTGCTCAGCACGATCCGCGAACTGCAGACCGAGGTCGAATCGCTGCGCCTGGAGATCGCCCCCGACGCCGACCGCACCCGGCTGGTCGGCCGGTCCAATGCCATCCGCGAGGCCTACACCTTGCTGGAGACCGCGGCCCCCACGCGCGTCACCGTGCTGCTGACCGGCGAGACCGGCGTCGGCAAGGAGCGTTTTGCGCGCGCGCTGCACAGCCTGAGCCCGCGCGCCGACAAGGCGTTCGTCGCCGTCAACTGCGCCGCGATCCCGCATGCACTGATCGAGTCCGAGCTGTTCGGCGCCGAGAAAGGCGCCTTCACCGGCTCGCAGAGCGCGCGCCCGGGCCGGTTCGAACGCGCCCACGGCGGCACCTTGTTCCTCGACGAGATCGGCGAACTGCCGCTCGACGTACAGGCCAAGCTGCTGCGGGTCTTGCAGGAGGGAGAAGTGGAACGGCTCGGCGCCACGCAGAGCCGCAAGGTGGATGTGCGGCTCGTTGCCGCCACCAATCGGGATCTCGAGCAGGCCGTCAAGGAAGGCCGCTTTCGCGCGGATCTCTACTACCGGCTCAATGTCTACCCGGTGCTGATCCCTCCGCTGCGCGAGCGTGAGGAAGACATCGAGCCGCTCGCGCAGACCATGCTGGGACGCTTTGCGTCGGTACACGGCAAGCCGGTGCCGACGCTTACCGACTACGCCTGCGAGTCGCTGCGCCGGTATCAATGGCCGGGCAACGTGCGCGAACTGGAAAACCTGATCGAACGGGCGGTCATCCTCGCACGGCCCAATCGCGCCATCGATGCAAAAGACCTGTTCCCCGGCCTGAGCCTGCCGGAAGGCGCCACAGTCGACCATGCCGGGCAGATCCAGCAAGGGACGGCCGTGAAGGTCGACTGCCATTCGCTGCTCGACCAGCTGCAAGAATGCAGCGGCGGATTGGAAGGACTGGAACGGGCGCTGCTGCACGAAGCGGTCGAGCGCTCGAATGGCAACCTCTCGGCTGCCGCCCGGCTGCTGGGCCTGACCCGCGCGCAGCTCAGCTATCGACTCAATCGCAAACAGGACCAGGAGGGCGCCTGAGATGAACACTGTCCTGCCATCCCCTGCCTGCGTCGTCCCGCCGCCGGACGGGACTGCGGACGCCCTGCCCGACGAGCCCGCCGCCGGCCCGCACGCCCGCACGCTGGGCGAGCACGCCTATCACCAGTTGCGGCAGCACATCATCGAGGGACACTATCCGCCGGGCACGAAGCTGCGCGTCGAGCATCTGAAGGATGTCTACGGCGTGGGCGCCGGCACGCTGCGCGAGGCGCTGACGCGGCTGGTGAGCGATGCGCTGGTCATCGCCGAAGGGCAGCGCGGATTCCGGGTCACGCCGATGTCGGTGGCCGACCTGGAGGCGATCACGCGGCTGCGCATCCATATCGAGGTCGATGCCTTGCGCGAGTCCGTGCGGTGCGGCGATGCGGCGTGGGAGCAGCGGGTCAGGGAGAGTTTCGAAGCGCTGTCCGCGTGGGAGCAGCCGATATCCGTCGAGCACCGTACCGCGTGGGAAGCCTGCAACCGCCGCTTCCATGAGGCCCTGATCTCGGCCGCGGCGTCGCCCTGGACCTACCTGATCCTGCGCATGCTGTCGCAGCAGGGCGAACGCTATCGCCGCGTCTGCATCGGCCTGGACAGCACGCATCGCGACGTGCATGCGGAACACCAGTGCATCTTCGACGCGGCGATGCGCCGCGCCGATGCCCGCGCGGCGCTCGCGCTGGAAGACCACATCAGCACGACGCTCACCATCGTCAGGAACGCGCCGGCCGGGACACTGCCGTTCTGCTGAGGCCGTTCAGGTCGCCCCCAACCGGTCTCGCGTCCGCCTGGCCACGTCCTTCGCCCAGGGAAACCGCGCCCAGTAGTTCTCGGCGAACTGCTCGATCTCCCCGCGCTGTTTCAGCGAGAGCCCGATCATGTCCAGTCCCTCGAGGAACATGCGGCGATGGCGCGCCGACAGCTCGAACGGATACTCTCCCGCAGGCGTGCGCACCCGCATCGCCTCGACATCGATGCGGATGGCGTTGTCGCTGTTCGCGTCCACATCGTTCATCAACTGCTCGATCACATCGCGCGGCAGCATCACCAGCAGCAGCCGGTTGTTCATCGCGTTCGAGTAGAAGATTTCGCCGAAGCTCGGGGCAATGACGGCACGGATGCCGAACTGCTGCAGCCCCCACACCGCGTGCTCCCGGCTCGATCCGCAGCCGAAGTTTGCGCCGCCGACCAGGATGCTGGTGCCCGCGTACTCTGGCCGGTTCAGCACGAAGTCCGGGCGCAACGCCCCGGTCGCATCGAAGCGGTGGTCATAGAGAATGCCCTGGGCCAGCCCGGACTTGTCGATCCCGCGCAGGAACTGCTTGGGGATGATCTGGTCGGTATCGAGGTTCTCGAAGCGGATCGCGGCGGCCTTGCCGGTGATGCAGGTGTTGTCAGACATGGGAGATCTCCAGCTTGCGGACGTCGGTGATGGCGCCGGTGACCGCCGCGGCGGCAGCCATGGCCGGGCTCATCAGGTGCGTGATGGCGCCGCGCCCTTGCCTGCCCTCGAAATTGCGGTTGGTGGTGGAAGCACAGCGCACGCCGTCGGCGAGTACGTCGTCGTTCATGGCCAGACACATCGAGCAGCCCGGCTGCCGCCATTCGAAGCCGGCGGCGGTCAGGATATCGGCCAGGCCTTCGCGTTCGGCCTGCGCCTTGACCGCGCCCGACCCCGGCACCACCATGGCCCTGACCCCTGCCGCCACCTTCCTGCCGCGCACCACGCTGGCCACCGCGCGCAGATCCTCGATGCGCCCGTTGGTACATGAGCCGATAAAGACGTGCTGGATCGCCGTGCCTTCCACCGCCGCGCCCGGCTGCAGGTGCGTGTAGGCCAGCGCCCGCTCGACCGAGCGCTGCTCCGCCTCGTCGATCTGGTCTTCCGGGAACGGAATGCGTCCGGAAACCGGCAGCGCCTGGTCCGGGCTGGTTCCCCAGGTCACGTACGGCTCGATATCGCTGGCATCGAACACAAACTCCATGTCGAAGCGGGCGTCCGGATCGCTTTGCAGCGTTTCCCAGTAGCGCAGCGCAGCGTCGCGCTGCGGACCGTCGATGTCGACCGCACGGCGCAGCACATAGTCGATGGCCACCGCATCCGGCGCGATCAGCGCGCCGCGCGCCGCGGCTTCCACGGTCATATTGCACAGCGTAAAGCGTGCCTCGACGCTCAGGTCGCGAATGGCCGATCCGCAATACTCGACGACATAGCCGCGCGCGCCCTGTGCGCCGATCGCACCGATGATCTTCAGGATCAGGTCCTTGGCGGTCGTGCCGACCGGGAGCTTGCCGTCCACGCGGATGCGCATGGTCTTTGCCATTCGGTAGACCAGCGTCTGCGTCGCCAGCACATGCTCGACCTCCGAGGTACCGATGCCGAAGCCCAGCGCGCCGAGCGCACCGTAGGTCGTGGTATGGCTGTCGCCGCAAATCACCACCATGCCCGGCCGGATCATGCCGTGCTCGGGCGCGATCACGTGCTCGATGCCTTGCAGCGTGTCGTTGGTGTCGAACAGCGGAATCGCGTGCCGGTTGCAGTTGTCGCGCAGGTTGGTGGCCTGCAGCGCCGAGGCCGGATCCGCGATCACGCGGATCGCGGTCGGGTGCGTCGGGATGATATGGCTGACGACGGAGACGTTCTGTCCCGGGACCAGCACACCGCGGCCTTGCTCATGCAGCCCGGCAAAGGCCTGCGGGCTGGTGTACTCGTTCATCAGGTGCAAGTCGCAGTACAACAGCACGTTGTCGTCATCGATCCTGGCAACCGTGTGGGAGTCGACCAGCTTCTGGTATAGGGTCTTCTGGGTCATTGCTACAGCCTTGTCTACAGTCATTCCGCGGTGATGCCGCGCTGCTTGATCAGTCTGGCCCACATGGGCATTTCTTTTTCCAGGCGCTGGCGCGCGGCCTCGGGCGTGGTCGGCGTCGGCTCGAAGCCTTCCTTGAGCATCCGGTCCTTGTTCGCCTGCGTTGCCAGCGCGGTGTTCAGGGCGGCGTTCAGCTTGTCGATCACGGGCTTGGGCGTGCCGGCCGGCGCAAACACCATGAACCACGTCTCGAAGGTGTAGTCGGGCAGTCCCGCCTCAGCCGCGGTCGGGACATCCGGCAGCAGCGGCGTGCGCTTCGAACCGGTCACGGCGAGCGCCCTGAGCTTGCCGCCGGCTACGTGCTGCTGGGCGGCCGACACCACCGGGAAGCTCATGTCGACCTGGCCGGCAATGGTGTCGACCAGCGCCGGGCCGCCGCCGCGATACGGGATATGGACGATGGAGACGTTGGCGACGGACTTGAACAGCTCGGCGGACATATGGAAGGTGCTGCCATTGCCCGCCGAGCCATACGTCAGCTTGCCGGGCTTGGCCTTCGCCACCGAGATCAGTTCCTTCAGGTTCCTGGCGGGCACATTGTTGTTGACCACCAGCACATGCTGCGAGCTCGCGACCATGCCGATCGGGGACAGGTCCTTCAGCGTGTCGTACGGCATGCGCGGGAACAGGCCCGGGTTGATCGCCAGCGACACGGTCTGCAGGCCGATCGTGTAGCCATCGGCGGGCGCCTTGGCGACGGCATCGACGCCGATATTGCCGCCGGCGCCGGCACGGTTTTCCACGACGATAGTGCCGCCTAGGCTCTTCGACCAGGCCTCCGAGACCAGGCGTGCGGCGATATCGGCGCTGCCGCCGGGGGCATATGGCACGATCAGGCGGACCGGGCGTTGGGGATAGGACTGGGCAGAGGCGGTGCCGATGGTGGCGGCGCAAACCAGCAACGCGGTGAGGTGGGCAAGCTTCACGAAGGTCTCCTATGAGTATGAATCGTTATGGAAACCATCGTATCATTTACCCGAAGAAACATAATTCAGCCTGCGTTACTTCTTTAGTTCCCTCGATTCACCAATGGACAATTTCTCCGACCTCGCCTTCTTCCTGTGCATCAACAAGCACGGAACCCTTGCCGGCGCGGCGCAGGAACTCGGCGTCACGCCACCCGCGGTCAGCAAACGGCTTGCGGGTCTCGAGGCCCGCCTGGGCGTGCGGCTGCTGCACCGGACGACGCGCCGTATCAGCCTGACGCCGGAAGGAGAAAACTACCTGGTGGAAGGCGCACGCATCCTCGCGGAAATGGAAGCGCTCGAGCGCACCATCGCCGGCAGCAGCAGTACGCCGCACGGGCTGCTGAAGATCGGGGCAACGCTGGGGTTCGGGCGCAGGCATATCGCGCCGGCGCTGTCGGCGTTTTCACGCAAATTCCCCAAGATCGAGGTCCAGCTCTACCTGAGCGACCGTCCGCTGAACCTGGTCGAACAGGGCCTGGACGCCCTGATCCATTTCGGCGAGATGCCCGATGTGCGGCTGACCGCGCGGCTGCTGGCCAATAACCGCCGGCTGCTTTGCGCCGCGCCGTCTTACCTTGAAGCGGCCGGCGCGCCGTCAAGCCCGCGCGAGCTTGCGCGGCACAACTGCATCTTTATCCGCGAGGCCGACGAGACCTTTGGCACCTGGCATATGCGCAACGGCGCGCAGCAGGAAACCATCAAGGTCCGCGGCACCATGAGCACCAACGACGGGGAATCCGCGCTGGCGTGGGCGCTCGATGGGCAGGGATTGATCGTGCGCTCGGAGTGGGACGTCGCGGAGCATTTGCGCAGCGGCGCGTTGCGGCGGGTGTTGCCGCAATGGCAGTTTTCGCCGGCGGATATCTACCTGGTTTTTCCGGCGCGGAACAACCGGCCGGAGAAGGTTCGGGCGCTGGTGGATTTTCTGGTGGAACGGTTTGCCGATCGGCGTGGGTCGGGCGGCCTGGACGGCTATTGGTAGCGATTCGTTGCCGCGAGCGCCGAAAAGTTACTTTTCAAATGTCGTCCTTGTCCGTGATTACCCGCAATTTGCGGGTTTCCCCTTGTCCGAAAGGCTTGGCGAAACGCGACTGGCACGGTACTTTCGCGGTCGCAACAAAATACATCAACGTCGCCTGTGCACGGGGGACAGCGGCGACAAGCTTCACTAAATATGATCAGAGAATTACGCATCCGCACTGCAGCCACGGAAGACCTGGCAGCAGTCGCCAAGGTGCTTGCGGAATGCGGGTTGGATTTCCACGATATTTCAGCCGACATTGACTCACTCCATGTCGCCGTCCTGAATGGCCAGATCGTGGGGTGCGCAGGCGCCGAGAAATACGACGACATCGCCGTCGTCCGATCCGTCGCCGTGCTGCGGGAGTACCGCCAGCAAGGTGTCGCGACACACCTGGTAAACGCTGTCCTGATGCGCGCACGCACCCTGGGAATCCGTCGCGCGGTACTGGCGACCAGCAACTGCCCGAGCTACTTCGCCCGATACGGATTCAGCCTGATCTCGGCGGAAACCCTGCCGGACGCGGTGCGGGCTTCGCATACGCTGAAGATTGCCGGCATTCCGCCAGGGTTGTGCATGCATTGCGAACTGAGGTAAGGCAAACGCTTGACCTCTGACGCGGTTCAGCGCCCCATGCGGCGGTTGTAGCTACGTGAAATGCGCGCCATCAAGGCCGGATCATTTGCAGCCATGCTGTCGAATTCCACCCGCACGTAGCCGTCTGCCTGCTGGTGAACACCGGCCATCACCGTGCGGCTATCCAGACTGCCGACGACCACGCCAGTGACCGGGTCCTCGACGCTGATCGCCAGGCCCTGGTCGCGCATTGCCGCGGCTGCCGCGGTGAAGGTGCGATCGAAGCTGGCCGGCCCCATGACGGTAAATGCGCCTGTGTCGGCCGGAGCCAATGTACATGCCGAAAGCGCCAGCATGGCGCCGCTGACTATTAGTGAGAGTCGCATGGTGATGACACCTTCCGTCAGCCCCGGACCGAAAATGTACGCGTTGCGATTCTTGATGAGTTTTCCACTCGCTGATCGCTAAGACACAAGATTAGGCGACATTGGCGAAGAGACACAGCTTGCCAGGTGTGCGCCAGCACGCTGTGGATGCCGAGCTCACCGGATCGGCTGCCCGATGGCAAGGAGGTTGCCCTCGCTGTCTCTGAACCAGGCACCTCTCTCGCCCACACCACCCTTGGACGGATAGTTTCCCTCGACCTCGGCGATCCCATTGACGGTCTTGAGGCCGGGAAGATCGTATTCTTCGAACGCGACTCCGCGCCGCCGTAGCTCATTAAGCGTGGCCTCAATGTCATCGACCTCCCAGGCCATTTGTGTGTGACTGCCAGAAGCCGAGCCAGCCGACTTGAAGAGCACGAAATAGCTGTTGCCGCACTTGTAGCGCAGGCCGCCGGGCCGTTCCTCGACCGGCTCCAGACCGAGCTTGCTCGAATAGAAGGATCTTGCTCGCGCGAGGTCTTGCGCCGGAATCCTGGTCGCGACGTCACTGTTCTGAAGCATGGGACACCCTCCTGGGTTAATGGTGGCCGCGCGGCCCAAGGCTTCAACCTAGTCGATCGTCGCGGGTTACCCCAACCCGGTCACGATACTTGCAAAAATTTACAAATGGCCCAGCAGATGACCGAGCTGCGTTGGGGGTGCCGGGAATAGCAGATCACATCGCGCCTACATCTAGCCTGACGTTCGCATCGTATTGCGCCATTTCCATACTTTCGTTGCGAAAAAAATATGCAAATCGTTGCAATAGGGTTAGATCGAATATGTTACTGAATGTAAATCGCGTAACTTGAATGCACGTTGTTCCGCTGGCATTGTGATGCAGTGTTGGTGGCTTTGAGTGGTGGGGGAAGTCATGCAGTATTCGAGCCGATCCGCGTGCAATCTGGGCCGTGCGCATCTGTCCGGCCGCACCGGCCGCGCCAGCCGCAACGGCAAAACCGGCGCTTCCCGCAGCCAGTCAATCCGGCATCGAAGACACCTGAGTCGCGCGCAGCACTTCCCAGTGCGCCAGCGCCACCTTCCCACTGACGGACCCGCGGCAGAAGCCTGCCGCCCGCCCGCCCACCTTGCGCGAAGTCGGCTTTGCCGCTGACGAGCGCGCCCATCATCGCGCAGCGCCGGCACAGGGGCACTGATTTCTGCCCGGTTTGCCGGTTCCGGCCTCAAAACAACGCACCATCCCCAATTCAAAAGGCGGGAATTTCAATGGCGCTCTATGCTCTGCGGGAACTCACGCTGCAGTCCCTCGAACCGCTCGGGGCGATGATCGAGGCAGGCTATCGTGCAGTCAATTTCTGGGGCGAGTCGGTGGCCTGGCTTCCGGGGCTCCGCGAGGCCGACGCCGCATTCGAGTTGTTCACCCGGCTTACCAAGGCCTATGGAAAACCTCGCTTTGCGATCGATGAAGTCATCGTCCGCGGGCAACCGGTGGCCGTTACCGAGACAGCGGTCATCGACGAGCCCTTCTGCCGGCTGCTGCATTTCAGGAAAGACATGCCCTGCCCTGGCCCCCGGGTTCTGCTCGTGGCTCCGCTCTCGGGCCACTACGCCACCCTCCTGCGCCCGACGGTCGAAGCATTGCTGCCCGAGCATGATGTCTACATCACCGACTGGGCGGATGCGCGCCTGGTCCCGCTTGACGCCGGGTGCTTCGATCTTGGCGGCTATGTCGATTACCTGAAAAAGTTCTTGCGATACCTCGGCGCCGGCACGCATATCTTGGCGGTTTGTCAGCCGGGGGTCCCGGTGCTCTGTGCGATCGCCCAGATGGCAGAAGACAGCGAGCAGTCGCAGCCCCGCTCCATGACCATCATCGCCGCGCCGATCGACACCCGCGTAAGCCCGACGGCGGTCAACCAGTTCGCGCAAAAATATTCGCTGCCATGGTTCGAGTCAAACGTCATCGAACGGGTACCCACCGGCTACCCGGGAAAAGGACGCCAGGTTTATCCGGGCTTCCTTCAGCTTGCAGGCTTCGTCTCGATGAACGTCGCACGCCACGCCGGTGCGCACCTTGATTTTTACCGTCACCTGGTCGATGGCAGGCAGAACGAGGCTGCCAGGCATCGCAAGTTCTATGACGAGTACAACGCCGTGCTCGACGTGCCGGCCGAGTACTACCTGGAAACCATCCAGAAGGTTTTCCTGGAGCATCACCTGTGCCGCGGCTGCATGGAAGTCGGCCAGCGCCGCGTCTACCCCGAGGCCATTACGAACGTTTCACTGCTGACCATCGAAGGCAGCGAAGATGACATCACCGGCCGCGGCCAGACCGAAGCGGCGCACGCGCTCTGCGCAGGCCTTGCCGCCGACCGGAAAGAACACCTGGTTGTTGACGGCGTGGGCCACTACGGGACTTTCGCCGGCCAGGGATTCCAGCAATCCATCCTGCCTGCCATTACGCAGTTCATTCAACGGTGCGGTGATTGAGCGCGGCTGCGAGCGGGAACGGCCGAGAGGGGGGTCGGCAGGGGTCGACCGCAGCCCGCTCCTGGCAGGCGACAATCCGCAGTCGAAAGACGTCATTCATCCACGCTGCCCGGGTCTATGCGTCGAGGCTGCTCCAGTGGCGGTTCATTTCGTATCACCAGTTCCATGAACCCTGAATTCAGGTCGTACTCCCGGGAGAAACGATGTTCGGGAAGAAGCGCCAGCAATATCTCCGCGGTTGTACGGACCGTGCACCCGCGTGCCACATGACCACCGAACACTCGACCGCGCGGGTCGGCAACCGACAAGTGCAGGTGCGCTCCATCAGATGATAGGGATCCGGCGAGCGTCAGGATTTCCAGATTGTCACGCAGCTCGGTAGGATCCTCGTCCCCGGCAAATCGCAATTTGGCAACGCTGAGGCTCCCGATGCCCTGGATTACGAAGGCCGCACGCAACGTGAACTGACGCAGCACGTCTTCGAGTGCGACACGCAGATCGTCGCCGGGAGAGAGGCGCAGAGGATGGGCTTGCATCGCGCTCCAGGTTGGGGGCTCCGTGACAGGTTAAGCCGCATTGAGATCGATCGCCATTGAGCGCCAGCTCTCGCGCATAACAGGCGTTGAAGGAAAGGCCGAACCGTCTCAATCAGCGGACCTCGTTCACCGACCCCGAAATGGAGCGTCACGAGCGTTCTCTGATCTCATGTTGGCAGACAAAGTGTCAATCAAGGGGCAAGCAGCCTCATTGCCATTGGCGTGGCATTGCCCAATGAGATTCTTCAGTTCCGCGCGCAATCGTCGCAAATCCTTCAATCTCTCCTCCACAAGGCTGAGCTTTTGCTCGGCCAGTGCGCGGGCTGTGCTGCACGTGCTGCCATCGTTCTGTCGCAGCAGTACTCCGACTTCATCCAGGGTGAACCCGAGCGACTGGGCCTGGCGAATGAAATGAAGCCGCTGCAAGCTCTGTTGCGAATACTGGCGAATGGTGCCATAGGCACGCTCTGGCACCGGCAGCAGCCCGCACCGATGGTAGTAGCGTACCGTCTCCACGCCAACACCAGCCGCCTTGGCCAGCTTCCCGATTGTTAGTGTGTGCTCCATCGCTTGACTCCGTACCTTGGTACGCACCTAGGCTAGGCCTAAACCGCACATAAGGGAAGGGCGAATTGCATTTCGATGGGCAACGCCGGGGATCAGCTCGCCAGGCTCGGTGACCGTCTACTGCCCCTCGGCCGTGAGGCAAAGAGAAATGATGAGCGCCGTCAAGCTGCAGTCAATCATCACCTGCCCCAAGTGCGCACATGCAAAAGAAGAAACCATGCCCGTTGATGCCTGCCAGTGGTGCTATGAGTGCGAGCGCTGCCACGCGGTGCTAAAGCCCAAGGCCGGTGATTGCTGCGTCTTCTGCTCGTATGGCACCGAAAGGTGCCCGCCCATGCAGCAGCAGCAGTCTTGCTCGTGCTGTTCGCCGACGGCTGGCACTCCTCGCTGAATCGCATCACTCACGCAGGCCATTGCTGTTCCAGGCCAGAATTCGACGGGCGCGACAGTACGCGATGCCCGCTATATGTCGCGGAAAATTTAGAGAGGGGTCATCATGCAATCGCGGATCATTCGCGTTCGGCCCGCAGAACATGGTTGGGAATTGGAGTTCGGCGGCCTGGATATAAAGGCCCAGAGATTTCCGACCATGGAAGCGGCAATCGCTGCGGGTTGGGACGTGGCCAGGCGAGAGAACGCCGAATTGCACATACATCGTCACGACGGGGATGTGCACTTGCGCAACGCGTGCGGCGACAAGCAACAGGAGCCGCAGCAGTGACGCCGGCCAATCGTCGACTTACCCGAAAGCCGTTGTCAGCGTAGCCCTGACGACCCAGCCGGGAAACTCACCTCGCCTGCCAGCTCCCCCACGCCCATCGCCGCAATCACTGCGCCCAAGGTACGCATCCCCTGCTGAATCTGCTCGGTCGTCAGACTGGCATAGCCCAGCACCAACCCCGCCGGCCGAGACTGGCTGTGCGACTGAGGCCCGGCAAACAACGGCGATACCGGGTAGACGCCCACGTCCTTGCTGCGGGCAGCGGCCACCAGCCTTGGCTCGTCCTGGGACCGCAGGGACGGCAACCACAGCACCACATGCAACCCGGCCGCCGTACCGCTGACCTCGGCGTCCCCAGGCAGCTGGCGCGTAATGCCATCCAGCAAGGCCGCACGGCGGCGCTCGTTCTCCCGACGCATGCGCCGGACATGGCGCTCGTAGGCGCCACTATCGATCAGCGACGCCAGCACACGCTGCTCCAGCACGGGCGCATGGCGGTCAGCCAGCCGCTTGGCCTGCCGGAACACCGGCACCAGCTCAGGCGGCAGCACCAGATAGCCGAGCCGCAGTTGCGGGGACAGCGCCTTGGAGAAGGTGCCGATGTAGATCACGCGCCCGTCGGTGTCGATCGACTGCAGCGTGTCGATCGGGCGCTGGCCGTAACGGAACTCGCCGTCGTAGTCGTCCTCGATGATCCAGGCATCATGGCGCCGGGCCCATTGCAGCAGGTCCAGCCGCCGGCCGATCGGCAGCACGCCCCCCAGTGGGAACTGGTGCGATGGCGTTACATACGCCAGGCGGACACGATCGCCCTGGGGAAGGCTGGCGGTATCCAGGCCATGCCCGTCCACTGGCGTGGCCAAGCACCTGGCGCCGGTCGCCTCGAAGCAGCGCCTCGCCATCAGGTAACCCGGGTCTTCAAAGACAAAGGCGTCACCGGCATCCAGCAGCATCCGTGCGCACAGGTCGATGGCCTGCTGCGAGCCATGCACCACCACGATCTGCTCGGCCTCGCAGGCAAGCCCCCGGGCACGTCGCAAATATCCCTGGAGGGCGCGTCGCAGCGACGCGTCACCTTCGGGCGGGGCGTAGTACAGGCTGTTTTGCTGACGCAGCAGTTCGGCCTGGTAGGCACGCCGCCAGGCCAGGGTTGGAAAGTCCCGCGAAGCCACCGCGCCATACAGGAAGTCGAAGCGAACCGGTTCGGCCTGAGGCAGTCCCGGCATGCCGATTCCCGCCACGCGGCGCCCGAACTCGGACAGAGTTAAGGCAGATTTGGCACGCCGGCCTGACGCCACCCCGGTGGGTGCCGGCGCCACCAAGGGGCTGGCGATCCGGGCCACCCGCCCCATGGACGTGACGAGGAAGCCCTCGGCCGCGAGTTGTTCGTAGGTGGCGGTGACGGTGGTACGCGATACCCCCAGCTCGGACGCCAGGGCGCGCGTGGACGGCGCCCGCGCTCCCGGAGGCAGCGTGCCGTCTGCGATCTGGGCGCGCAGCAGGTCGTAGATGCGGCGCCCCGCCCCCGTGGCTCCGGGACGGTTACCGGTCGGCTGGCGAGACTGGTTCATAAAGAATCTTCAAAACTGGACCTTCTGATTGTGCCAGTTGTGGGCGAGAGTATCGAGAATTCCATCGCCTCCGATTCGGCCACCATGTACATCCCTGCCCACTTTGCTGAAAACCGCCCCGAGGAACTCGCCCGCATCATCCGCGAGCACCCGCTGGGGATGCTGGTCACACAAGGAAGCGCCGGACTGGATGCCGACCACATTCCGTTCGAGTTCGATGCCGGCGAGGGAACGCACGGCGTACTCACAGCCCACGTGGCCCGTGCCAACCCGCTCTGGCAGCGTTGCCCCACGGGCACGCCGGTCATGGTCGTGTTTCGCGGCGCCGAGGCCTACATCTCGCCCAACTGGTACCCGAGCAAGCATGAGGCGCACCGCCAGGTGCCGACCTGGAACTACGAGGTGGTACACGCGCATGGCACGCTCACCGTGCATGACGACGAGCGCTTCGTTCGCCGCCTCGTCGCGCGCCTGACACGGCGACACGAGGCGGCTGAACCCAGGCCCTGGAAGATGGGGGACTCCGCGCCCGAGTACATCGACAGCATGCTGCGCAACATCGTGGGCATCGAGATCGCCATCGCTTCGCTGGTGGGCAAGGTAAAGCTCAGCCAGAACAGGGAGCCGCGTGATCGCCTCAGTGCTGCCAACACCCTGGAGGCGCGGGGGTATGGCGAACTGGCGCAGTCCATGCGCAAAGCCGGATGAACAAGCGGCCATTCAGACCCATACATGATTGGCCCGGTCCGGGCTCAGCAAGGCTCCACCATTAAAGAACTACCCACACCATGTCATTCATCCCCTTCCTGATCGCTGCCGTCGTTCTTGCCATCACCCCAGGCCCGGGCGTCGCCTATGTCGTTGCCCGAACGGTGGCTGGCGGCCGATCGGAGGGCCTGGCTTCATGCTTCGGCACCGGCCTCGGAGGCATGCTCCATGTGCTCGCGGGAACCTTGGGCCTGTCGCTGATCATTGCCCAGTCCGCCATGGCGTTCAACCTGCTCAAGTACCTTGGTGCGGCCTATCTGGTGTACCTGGGAATTCGCATGTTGATGCGCAAGGAACAGCCGGTCACGGTTGATGCCGTGCCGTCTCAAGGCGCGCGCCGCGCCCTGGTCGAGGGCATCGTGGTCGAGGTCTTGAATGTCAAGACCGCACTATTCTTTCTGGCGTTCCTGCCGCAGTTTGTCTCGCCAGGCGAACCCCTCGTACCGCAGCTAGTGCTGCTGGGCAGCATCTGCGTCGCGCTCAACACGCTGGTGGACGTTTTTGCAGTGCTTGCCGCTCATCGTTGGCTCAAGTCTGGCGCCGCCCGCGCAGTACGCGCCCGATTGATGACCCGTGTGTCGGGGGTCACGATGCTGGGCTTGGGCGCGTTCCTGGCGCTGGCTCGGCGCGAGGCATAGCGTTCCTCCGCGGCCTACGCCGGCGGTTCCTCGCCAGACTGCTCCCGCACGATGTACTCGGCGTACCAGTCCGGCCAATTCTCATCGTGCTTGCCGCCGTTGCGCTTCTCGTGCTCGCCATGCGCAACCGCCGCACGCCGGAGCGCGGCCGCGAGATCAGTCGACGAGGTGAATGTCGTGTCCGCATTCACGCGTCCGGGCAAGCGCGCGGTGACCTCCTGCAACAGCCAGCTGTTGCCGTCCGGGTCGCTGAACGTTGCGTACGAGGAGTAGGTCTGCCGCTGCGGATGCGGGCCATCCTGAGGGGGTTCACCGACGGCACGGTGGAATACTTCGCTCATGTCGACACCGCGCTCGACGAGCTCGGCGCGAGCTGCCTCGATGTCGGACACGACGAGATAGAGTCCTTGTACCGAGCCCGGCTCGGCGGACGTGATTCCCGTGCCGAAGTGGATCGAACACGGCGAGCCCGGAGGCGTGAACTGCAGGATCCGAAACGCGTCGCCCTTAGGGAAGTCGGCGTCGAGCTTCCAGCCGAGGTCGCCGTAGAAGCGCTTGGCGCGATCCACGTCCGAAACGGGGATGACGACAACTTCGAGCTTCATGTCGTTGGTGGCATTAGTGTTCACGATAGACCTCCGTTCAGAGGGATGGGATTGGACGGATGCATCCAACGTCCTCGTGGCCGGCCGCGATGCCTGGCTTCCATGGCTGATGCCTCGTGGAAGTGAGCGAGGTGGCCCTCGCGCGCATTGACCGCGTCAGTGAGAGTGGCCGTGATCGGAACTATAGGAGATCGTCGATGGTCAATCTCGCCTCCAATACGAACGAGAAGCGCACACGATGTGGGGGATGCCACCGGTGCGGCGGACCATGAGAGACCCGCCCGTCACCTCACCCCGAAGCACGCAGCACAGGTTCTCGCCGATGACGTCCACTAGCCTATCGCTGGACCAGCGGCATACAACTGCTCCGGATTCGTGCCAGGTCCGCTTCCGGGGTGAACCCGGAAGCGGACCTGGCCCCGGAACCTTGCGCGTGAAGTCGTCGAAGCCCCATTACACGCCGACCGTCGGCGCCCCGTTCGGAATGGCCGGGCCGGGGAAGACGGGCGGATGATAGATGAAAGGCGGCAGGTTCCGCAGCAGCCACTGCACGCGCACCGGCACAAAGCTGGCGTCGGGATGGGTCAGGATCAGTGGCTCGGCGTCCAGGTAGCCCATCCCACCGAGGACGGCGGCGCGCGCGGCCTGGTCGAGTTTGCGCAGCTGTGGGAGGTCGCGGATGGTCAGTTTGGTCATGTTGGTCTCCTCGCAAGTTGGTGATGAGCGGTGCGATATCGCTCACGCCCGATACGCATGTGCCATGCCACGCTGTGCCGCAGGCCAGGGTGTAAAAGCCGTCCCATAAAGGACGAAAACTGATGGGGAATTTCCGACACTCCTGACGGTGGTTCGTGTGCGGCGAACAGTGCGCGCCCAGCGCAACGCCGCTATGGACGGCGGGCATGCAGATATGTGCGGCGCCTTGCATGGTTGCGGGGGCGTTGCGCGGGAGCCCCCGCGTCGACGTGGCAGTGACGTGCTGGCGGGGCATCCCGTGCTAGGATGAATGCCCGCCCAGCAGCCGCCCCATCGGCCATGACAACCCTCTACACGACCCTCGGCGTGCAACCGGACGCCACCCTGGACGAGATCAAGCGCGCCTACCGCCGCGCCGCCATGAAATGGCACCCCGACCGCAACCTTGGCCGCGAGGTGGAGGCGCACGCGGCATTCCAGGAAATTCGCGACGCCTACACCATTCTTTCAGACGCCGGGCAGCGCCAGATCTACGACGAGGTGTTTGAGCGGGAGATGCAGCGCTGGCACGCGGAGCGCGAGGCGCAGGAAGAACAGGAGCGCGCGGCGCAACGCGAGCGCCAGCGCCTCGCGCAGGAACACTACGAGAAGATGGTCGCGATCGCTATGCAGTTTGCCGACGATGGCCACAACCGCGACGTCCTCTTCGGCGTGCTGCTCGGCCGGGACTGCGACGCGGAACTGGCGGCACGCATCGCGGACAGCGTATGGGCCCTGCAGGAGTCGCGGCGCGCAAATGCGCCGGCCGCGGACGCGCCTGACACCGAGGCTGCCCCGACGTCCGCCGGGGCGGCGGCGTCAAACCCCGACGAGGTGGCGCGGCCCAGGCGGCACACCGGCGCCTTCGATTCGTTCTGGCACGGCTTGTTCGGCATCCGCACGTAGCGGGGGTCGCTGCCGAACAATCCGAGCCTGTGCCTGGCAGCATTCAGGTGGCGTGCGCCGGGTTGTTTCCCAGAGGCGTATGGGCGTCGCTTTCAATTCGCAGCCGCGGCAGGTACTGCGGGAACTCGCGCTGCATGAAGTCGATCAGCCCCTCGCGCACCACGCAGCGCAGGTCCCACGCCTGGCCAGAGGAGGCCGCGGTGCACAGTACGCGTATCTGCATCGTCCGCTCCGTGGCGTCGGTGACCACCAGATTGAAGAACCGCTGGTCCCACTCAGGCGCTGCGCGCACGATGCGCTCCAGTTCCTTGCGCAGCGGTGCCAGTGGCATGCCATAGTCCACGTGGAAGAACACCGATCCCATGAGCTGCGCGTTGTTGCGGGTCCAGTTCTGGAACGGCTTCTCAATGAAATACTGGAGCGGGATAATGAGACGACGCTCGTCCCATATCCGGAGCACAACGTACGTGCCGGTAATCTCCTCCACGCGGCCCCACTCGCCTTCGACGATGAGTACGTCATCGAGCCGGATTGGCTGAGTCAGGGCGAGTTGCAGTCCGGCGATCATGTTGCTGAACACCGGCTTGGCGGCAAAGCCGGCGATCAGACCGACCACGCCTGCCGAGGCCAGCAAGCTGGCGCCAACTTGCCGCGCGCCTGGAAAGGTCATGAGCAGCATTGCCGCACCCATCACCACGACCAGCGTCATCGCAATGCGCGAGAGCACGCGTGTTTGGGTGTGGATGCGCCGTGCCCCCACATTGTCCTCCACATCCACCGGGTGCCGGTCCAATACCCCTTGCGCAAAGCCGGCGATGATGCGCGCCGCAAGCCAGGTGGTCGCGACAATCATCAGCAGCCCGTTGAGATGCCGCACGCTGCCGATCCAGTGCAGATCGTCTGGCGCAGCCTGCCAGACGGTCTGCAACGCCAGCAGGGGCAAGACTGCCTTCGAGGGGGCGCGCGCTTTTATCACGATGGCACGCAGCACCGGCGCGGTCCGGGTCATACGCAACAGCAGCAGACCGCCAAGGCGATGCGCGATCAGCGCGACGACGACAGCGATCAGGGCCGCGGTCCATGTGCCGAACCAAGGGTGAGCGAGGAGGTTTGCAGCATTCATGCGTCGTCCTGTTTCATTGCGGGTTGCGCGGCCGTGGCACGTCGCTGATGCCAGCCCTGCCTACCCGGCCTGCTTGCGGAACGCCCAGCGCCCGGCCAGCACCGTGAAACTGGCCACTAGCGCCACCAGTACCCAGAATCCGTGCGGGTGATCGGCCAGCGGGATCCCGCCCACATTCATGCCGAAAAAGCCGGCCACGATGTTGATCGGGAGCGCCAGTACCGTCACCAGCGTCAGGGTAAACAACGTGCGGTTGGTTTGCTCGTTGAGCTTGGCGGCGATTTCCTCTTGCAGCAGTTTGATGCGTTCGACCAACGCGGCCAGGTCGTTGAGTACGAGCGAGAATTCCTCGGTCGATTCACGCAGCTCCTGCAAGTCCGTTTCCTGCAGCCAGGCCGGCGGCCGGTTCAGTAGCCGGAACAGCGCGCCAGGCTCGGGCGCCAGCAGCCGTTGCAGCCGCACCAGCCCGCGCCGCATCGCACCCAGGTCGGCGCGGTTACCGTGCAGGCGCTGCGACAACAACTGGTCCTCGATCTGGTCGACGCTCACACCGGTCTCGCGCACGATCTGCACCAGCACGTCGGCCTGGTCGCGCAACAGGTGCACCACGAGGTCCAGCGGCGAGCGGAAAGCCTCGCCGCGCCGCACCGCCGCCCGCAGCCGGTCCACGGATCGCAGCGGTCGGGCGCGGGCCGTCACCAGCAGGCGGTGATCGGCGTGGGCCCACAACGTGGAGACGTCCGTCGACGTGACGCCGAAGTTGTAGATAACGTCGTTGACGACGGCCAGCAGGGCGACGTCCTGGCGCTCGATCCGCGTCGAGCGCGAGCCCTGCCGCAGCGCCTCGAAGTATTCGTCCGGCAGGCCAAGATGCGCCTTCATCCAGCGTTCGCATGCGCTGTGCGACAGGTTGAAGTGCAGCCACAGGAAGGGGCGATGGTGCGCGGCGTCCGGCGGTTGCGACGGCATCTGCTGCAGCCACGCCGCCGCGGCATGGGAATCGATCTCGCGCACCGGCCCGCCGGGCGCGAACAGGAACCCGCTGACCAGACCGACCGGGTCCGACCCGTAGCCGGCCTCGACAATGCCCGCTTGCATGCAAACTCCCTCCACATCCAATGTGCCTGGGTGCGACGTTAGCACGGCGCGATGACAGTCGAGGATCGGCTGTCGCGACACTCCCGCCGTCTGCGGTGGCGCTTGCGGGGATCCCCGCAAGCGCTATGGGATCCAGCCGGGCAGCTCCGATGCCTGCCGGATCCAGCTCGTCACCAGTTCCTCATCGAGCTTGTCGTCTTCGTGGATGTGGACGTAGCGCGTGTTCTTGTCCTTGGACTCGACCGGGGGGACCGGACGCAGCGACGCGCCGCGGAAGAAAGCCACCTTGATGTACTTCGTGAAGCAATGGATGCTGAGAAACCAGCCCTGGCCCTCGATACCATAGAAAGGCGAGTTCCACCTCACGGCCTTGCAGACGTTGGGCACGTTGCGCACGATGAGCGCGTCGAGGCGGCGCCCCGCGTCGCGCTTCCAGCCCGGCATGGCAGCAATGTAGGCCTGCACGGGGGCATCCCCGTCCGCTCTCGCAATCTGAGGGTTGCCGCCCGCGAGGAGGGTCGGCTTCGCGGCGCCCTGCTTAGCGGCGGCCCTCTTTGCGGCCTCCGGCCGCTTCATGGATGTTTTGTTGGTCATTGCCTTCACTCCCTGGTGCCAACCGAAAACGGTTCGCACGATTGGCGACGAAGGTGATGCAAGTCATGGACGCAGACAGATACGTCTACAAACCCTGGACGTAGGCATGCAAGCCCGAAGCCAGCGCGGCAAACGTCACCGCACATCGGGCACTCCCGCGCAAATCCTCGTGCATGGCTACCCAGGTATCCATCGTCACAGAGAACTGATTATGCAGGACCCTGACCAGTCGCTTGTCCCGCGCCGCCAGCGCCGACTGGCACACGCCAATGCCGAACCCCGCCCGGATTGCCCCCAGCTGCGCCAGATCACTGTCAGAGCGAAATGCCAGGTTGTCTCGCGGGAACGCTTTGAATGTTTCCAGCAAGCGGCGGATAAACTCATTCTCCTGATCGAAGCCGATGACCGCAAAACCGGACAGCGCCTCCAGCGATTCCGGCACGCCATGGGATGCCAGATAGCTTTCATGGGCATGCAGGCCCAGTTCGATCCCGCCCACACGCTTGGCCACCAGCGCTTCCTGCTCCGGCCGGAACATTCGTACTGCAATATCCGCCTCGCGACGCAGCAGGTCGTCCACCCGATTCGACAGGACCAGCTCGATATTCAATTCTGGATGCGCATTGCGCAGTGCCGCGAGTAACGGCGGCAGCACTTCGACGCCGATGACTTCGCTCGCCGACAACCGGACCGTGCCGCGCACGCCCGAGCCGTGGCTGCTGGCGACCCGCCGCATTGCCGCTGCCGTCGCAGCAATGCCGGTGGCATAGGGCCTCAGCTCGTGCGCAGCGTCAGTCGGCGCGAAGCCGTCGAAAGAGCGGGTGAACAGCTTCAGCCCCAAGGCGGCCTCAAGGCTGTCGATGTGCCGGCCGACAGTCGGCTGCGTCAGGCCCATCGCACGCCCGGCGGCGGACAGCGAGCCGGTTTCCAGCACATGAAGAAAGGTCCGGTACCACTCCCAGTTCGGTTCGCTCTTGAGCATGCTATACAATTTTCTTTAGCGGCCAGCCGATTATAGGCAATTTCCTTTTGACACCGGAGTTCGCAAACTGAGCTCATTCGCAACGCCCGTGCAAACTCAAAAGGAGAATCCCCATGCCCAAAGTCGCTCTCTTCGGCGCAGCCGGCCCCATCGGCCACAGCGTGGCCGCCGCGCTGGCCAGCAAGGGGCAGCCGTATCGCGTGGTCGGCCGCAACGAGCAACGCCTGCGCAAGGCATTCGGGAGCGACCCGCTCGCCGGAATCGTTACCTGGAACCCGGACTCCCCGGCCTCGGTGCAGGCGGCTGCCAGCGGCATCGAGACACTGGTCTACATGGTCGGCGTTGACTACTGGCAGTTCCAGCTACACCCCGAGCTGATGCGCAAGACCCTGGATGCCGCAGTGGCCGTTGGGCTCAAGAACTTCATCCTGATCGGCACCGTCTACCCCTACGGTCGGGTACAGACCGGCAACCCGGTTCGAGAAGACCATCCGCGCGAGCCTCATACCTTCAAGGGCCGCATGCGCAAGGCGCAGGAAGACCTGCTGATGCAGGCCGATGCCAGCGGACGGATCCATGCAACGGTGCTGCGGCTGCCGGATTTCTACGGGCCTGACGTGGAAGCCAGCCTGCTGCACCGCGCCGCGCAGGCGGCGGTGAATGGCGGCACGGCTGATTTGATCGGGCCGATCGACCGGCCGCACGAATTCGTCTATGTGCCTGACGTGGGACCGGTAGTCGCCCGACTGATCGACACGCCGGCGGCCTTCGGCAGGATCTGGCACCTTGCGGGTGCCGGTGCCATGACGCAGCGCGACCTCGTCTCGGAAATGGAACGCCAGACCGGGCGCGAGCTGAAGCTGCGCGTCGCCGGCAAGACGATGCTGCGCCTGCTGGGTCTGTTCAACCCGTTGATGCGCGAGCTGGTCGAGATGAATTACCTGATGACGGACCCGCTGATCCTGGACGACTCGGCGCTGCAACGGCTGATCGGGCCGATCCGCAAGACGCCCTACGTCGAGGGCATCCGCCAGACCCTGGGGGCGGTGCGGAAGACCCAGTCTGCGGCCATCGCTGCGGCCTGAAAGGCCATTCTCGGCGGTTACGCTGCACCCGCCCCGCGCCCGACGTGTGCCAGCGCCAGTGCCAGCCTTGCCCCCACCTCGGCGTTGTGTTTGACGAGCGCGATGTTTGTCGCCAGGCTGCGTGCGCCCGTCAGCGCCTTGATGCGAGCCAGCAGGAAGGGCGTCACGGCCTTGCCGGTGATGCCTTGCGCCGTGGCCTCGGCGAGCGCCTGCTGCGTCAGCGCGTCGATTTCATCGGACGCCATCGCTGCCGCTTCCGGCACCGGCGTGCTCAATAACACGCCGCCCGCAAGGCCCAGGTCCCACTTGGTGCGGATGAAGCGTGCCTGCTCTGCCGCGCCGTCCAGCCTGAAATCCGCGCGAAAGCCGCTGTCGCGCGTGTAGAACGCAGCGACATTGTCCTGCTCGCAACTGAGCACCGGCACGCCATGGGTTTCCAGGTATTCCAGTGTAAGCCCGATGTCCAGGATGGACTTCGCACCGGCGCAGACCACCGCCACCGAGGTCTTCGCCAGTTCCTGCAGGTCGGCCGAGATGTCGAAGGTCTCCTGCGCACCGCGGTGCACGCCGCCAATGCCGCCGGTGATGAAGACCTCGATGCCGGCCAGCGCCGCGCATATCATGGTGCCCGCTACTGTCGTCGCGCCGAGCCCGCCGCTGGCCAGCACGGCCGGCAGGTCGCGGCGGCTGACCTTTTGTGCCTGCCCCGAGCGGCCGAGCAGTTCCAGCTCGTCGTCCGCAAGGCCGATGCGGATTCGCCCGCCGATCAGCGCGATCGTCGCAGGCTCGGCGCCCAGGTTGCGGATCAAGGCCTCAACTTCGCGCGCGGTGCGAACGTTGTCCGGGTAGGGCATGCCGTGAGCGATGATGGTCGATTCCAGCGCCACCAGCGGGCGACCGGCGGCCTGTGCGGCGGCCACGGGTTCGCTGAAGGTCAACCAGGAGCGGGCAAGGTCGGCAGTCATGTCGATGCTTTCGGCGGTGTGATTGACTTGAGTGTGCAGCAGAAGGCTGGGAATCGCATGCCTGACTATAGTCGCAGGCCGTCGGAAGACAAAGCCGGAGCCCACCTGATAATGCGGCGGAGCTCCCGTAGCAGCTGGGCAATTGTTATCGGCGCAAGGTATCCCTTGAGCTCACTCAGCGGAAACGTTCGCCGTCTACACCACGGTCGACCACCGCGCGGACTCGCTGCGCATGAATCGCGCAAAGTCCTCGGGCGTTCCGCCTGACGGTTCGGCACCGAGTTGGGCCAGGCGCTGCTTAGTGCCGGGTTCCTTGAGGATCTCGTTGATCTGGGTGTTCAGGAACTGGATGGTCTGTTTGGGCGTACCCGCCGGCACCAGCAAGCCATACCAGGCGGGTGCGTCGAATCCCGGCAGACCGGCTTCCGCAAAGGTCGGAACGTCCGGCAGTTCAGGCAGCCGATGCGACCCCGTGACGGAACGGGCACTGGCAGAACAGTTCCGGGTGTCGCGCTCGCCTGTGCGCGAGGCATTACGGCGCCTGGCGACGCAATCGGTCGTGTCAGCCCATCCCGACGGCGGCTATGCCGTAGCCGATGGCGGCGCGGCACCGCCTGCGAACGGAACGGATGCCGGCACTGACGATGGCGACGAGGCCGAGGCCACTATCTCAAGATTGCCGAGAAGCGGCTGAACGGCCGGTTGCCGGACCGGTTCACCGAGAATGAAATGATGCGCAGGTACGGCATCACGCGCGGCCAGCTTGGCGCGATCCTGCGCCGCATGGCTCAGGAAGGATGGGTGGAACGGCTGCCGGGCCATGGCTGGATGTTCCTGCCGGTGCTGACCTCGGCGGAGACGTACAAGCAGGGCTACCGGTACCGCCTACTGATCGAGGCCGCCGGCATCCTCGAGCCAACCTTCACGCTGGACCGTGAGGCCTTGCTGCGATGCCGCGCCGAACAGGAGGCGTTGGTCAATGGCGGCGTTCGCACCGCATCGCCCGCGACACTGTTCGATGCCAACAGCAGGCTGCATGAAACGATCACCGCCTGCTCCGGCAACGCATTCATCCTGGACGGATTGCGCCGGCTAATGGAGTATCGCAAGGCGGTCGACCGGGATCAGGCAGAGCGTCGCTGCCGCGAGCACCTGACCCTGATCGATATGCTGCTGGCGGGGCAGCAGGCGGCCGCGGCGGATTTCCTGCGGCTGCATTTGCGTAATGCGGTGCGGGAGAAGTCAGAAAGCTGATTCCGCCGGAGGTGCGAACACTAGCGGCCCTGCCGTTCGCGCCATGCCTCATAGAGGTCGGGGCCCTTGTCGCGCGTCGGCACGTAGGCCAGCTTCATCTCGCGCTGGTCGAGCGGCCGCGCCAGTTCGACATAGCCGCGTTCCGCGGACAGGTCGTAGGGCGCGCCGTCTTCGTTGGAATAGGCGTAGTAGACCGCCCCGACGCCGGCCAGGTACATCGCGGTCAGGCACATCGGGCACGGGTAGCCGCTGGCGTAGACCGTGCAGCCGCTCAGGTCGGCCTTGCCCAGTGCCCGGCTCGCGGCGCGCACCGCCTGCATTTCGGCGTGCGCGCTGGGATCGCAGGTGGCTTCCACCTCGTTGACCGCGCGCGCCAGCACCTCCCCATCCTTGACCACCACGGCGCCGAAGGGCCAGGTATTGCGCTCCCGCACGTTTTCCATGGCGAGGCGGATGGAATCGATCAGATAGGTTTCCGTGGTCGACACGCGTTGTCTCCGGTGAAGGGCCTGGCCCGGGCAGATGGGGTGGCGGGCCAGCAGACTATAGGCCAGCGTGCGCGCGCGGCGTGCTGCGAGTTGTTATACGGCGTATTTGAGTCCAGTCTGAAAAACTGGGGTTCGGCGTCGGCTGGGATCGGCGTGTCTGGATTTCCTCACCACCTCAGTCTTTGCGTCGGGTCCCCGGAGGTGGGAAAGCGATAACCTTGAATGGTCTAGAGGACAATACCGTGCTCGGCCGTTGGCGCGGGGACATCGCTCTTCTCGCCATGCATGTCCATGAGTTCGTGTTCGATCTTCCGGCAGATCTGTGCCATGGGCACATCATTGGCGTTTCCTTCGAACGGGTTCTCCGTGCTTTCGCCCACTTGCTCCAGCGCGAGGTACATCCACGAGATCATCGTGCTAAATGGAATGACCAGCCAGATCATGTTGCCATGCATGACGCCTGAAACGCTGGCATTGAGCTTTTCGAACTCCGTAAGAATGCCAAAAGGCAGCAGCAGGCAAAAGGTACGGACAAAGAGCTTATTGATGACCGCATATTGCCTGGGATACGGATAGTCCTTGATACGCTCCGCCCGTCCTTGCTGCGCGAAGAAGCCCCTGATCGATCCTGCCAACTCCAAATAGAAGGCATTGCTGATTTCGCCGGCGTCAAGCAACCACTTGATCCTCGCTGACTGCGTTCCGAGCAACCGGGTTGTCTTGATCTCGGCGTGCAAAACCGAGTCGATCTCGGCCTGGGGCAGATACCGCGCAAGCGCCTGTTCCAATGGAGTCTCCCACTCTGGAACCCGGTAGTACTTCCGGTACTCCAAGTTGGAAACCTTGCCCGCATTTTCCCAGATCCTTGGGGTTCTCAGTTGATAGCGGAGCGCCGTCAGCCACGCGCAATGCCGGAGAAGCAGTTCCCGCCCGGCCGCCTGCCCTGCCAGAAAGTCCCGGCTCATCACACCCAGACACCGGCTGCCATTCAGGATCTCAGTCCAGATCTGCTGTGCCTCCAAGGCCCTGCTGTAGGTCTGCACGTTCCGGAAACCCACGATGAATGACGTGGCGGTGCCCAGCAGCACCACAACCGAGACCGGGATCGACAGCCATTTCAGCCCGAAGAACTGATAAAGGACAACGGGCAGCGAACCACAGGCTAGCGAGGCATAAAGTTGTCGTCTCGACCAGAACGTGAACTCGGATAACGTGTACGATTTTCCCAGGTGCATGGTGCGCATCTCGCGGCGGTGTGGCAGGGATACTATGCGCGTTTCTTGGCAATATCACCATTACAAAACCAGGTCCTGGGCAGCGATCTGGTCAGTGGTGACGGAGGTTGGCCATATTGCCTGCCGGCAGTTCGGACCTCGTCCCTGCGACCCCACAGGCTACGTCTGCCTTGCGTCCGCGAGCAGTCGTCGAACAGACGCATCGCAAGCCAATGGGGCACTAAGCACCCCGCGCGCCTCAGGACCTCGTTTCAATGATGCCCGCACAGCTGGCCATGAGTGCCGCGGCGGTACGATCTGCGATCCGCACACGTTTCGGAGACGACACGAAACTGCGAGCTCGGCCGGCGAGAAAGAGATAGGCGATCTGCACGGCCAGATCAATCGCAATACCGAGAGCGAGGATCATGATGATCTGAGTCGCTGAAAGGGCGGTCATGTCAAAAGCCTGCGGCAAGACAGCGCCAAAAAACACCATGGCTTTCGGGTTCCCCAACGTAAGGAAAGCACCTGAAACGAATCCACTGCCAGACTGACCGGCGTCTGATGTTGCCCGATGCCCATCCGACGTCCACAACTTCCAAGCCATAAACAGCAAGAACAACACACCGAGCCATTTGACTACCACGAAGATCATCGCGAAACGTACAGCGAGCGCGGACAGACCAAGAATCGCGGCGACTAGCCAAACGGCGTTACCCGCAACCATGCCGACGATGAACGTCGACGCCGACGCGGTACCGCGGCTGATAACCCTCGCAAAAAGAGCACCCTGCGCTGGTCCAGGAAGGGCTGCCGCAATAGTGAACGGAATGAGGAAGAGCCAGATGTTCATGTTGAGAAGTTCATGCACGGACATAGTGGCCGAGTATAGCGCTACCCTTGCCCGGATCAGTTGCTCACCGAGGATCCTGATTGTCCGCTCACACCCGTGCGACGGCCGCGATGTCGCGTTGAACGGCTGACATTCTGCATAAACCGGCCGCTCGGGCAGCCACAACCCGCCTCCGTCGCCGGTCAGGCGACCTGTTCAATTTGCCAACAAAGGTCCCCCGGATCTCGTCGACGAAGTTGATGATTTGCTGCACGCGCAATTCGAAATCAGCCCTTTCTTGCTGAATGAGAGGACGTACCGCCTGATCTCGTCCTCGGTGGCCTGCTCCGTGACATCCGCACTGAGGACCAACAGCGTCAAAGGCGTGGGCAGTTCTGCCTCGCGGCGCGCCACCTGCTGCCGCGCATGGTGGCCCCTCTGGTGATCAACATGCCCGGTGCCGGTGGCACGCCGAAGACTATTTGTAACGCGACACGCAGCAGCCGCGGCTACGTCGTGCGTGACTATTTTGTGTGGGTTGTGTGATCTTCGAACGCGGAGACGATGCCGTCAATCATTGCTGCGATGCGCGCGGTATGCCGAAGGTCTTGATGCGTGACGAGCCAGATTTCGTAGACCGCTCCACGTGCGGGTTCCGGCCATATCTGCACGAGGCCGTCGTGTTCAGCCAGATGTATCGGAAGCTCACCGATGCCGAGGCCGGCCTTTACCGCGGTACGCAGCATGAGGCTGGAATTGAAGGTCGATACGATGCGCCCCGCGTGTATCGGTTCGCCAGCAAGAGTCGGTGATCGATTACCGGTCCAGTTTCCCTGATAGACGACAAGATCGTGGCCCGCGAAGGCGGAGCCAGCGGCCGGCTTGCCGTGCTGCTCGAGATAAGCATTCGATGCAAAGAGCGCCATGGGCCAGCGAGCCAGGCGCCGCGCGACAAGATCGGGATTATCCGGCCTGACTGAGCGGACCGCGATATCCGCTTCACGCTTTGCCAGATTTAGCATGCGCGTCGACGTGTCCAGCAAGACGCGCACTTCGGGATGCGCAGCATGCAGGCGTTCGATGGCCGGAAGCAGGAATTCGAGCGCAATCGAGTCGGTGCTGGTGACTCTTACGTCCCCCGCAAGCCGTGTATCCGTGCCTTGAGTTCGTCTGACGAGTTCGTGTGCGGAGTGTTCCATTTTCTCCGCCGATCTCAACGCGGCCTCGCCTGCGGCGGTTAACGCGTAACCCTCAGAGGTGCGCAGGAAGAGCGTTGCACGTAGGGCATGCTCTAGTGCCGCGATCCGTCTGCCGACCGTCGCCTGATCGAGATTGAGCGTCCTGGCCGCTCCACGGAGCGTTTTTTCGCGCTCCACCGCAAGAAACACTCGCGCGTCATCCCAGTTCATCGTGCCCCTCATGATGCAAATTTGCATCTCACAGCGAGAATAATGCTGCATGTCTGCATCAACGTCGAGGCCTAAACTGAACGCAAGAGTTCCTCGTTCAATGATCCGCCCGGATCAATCGAGCCTCATCTATAGAAGGAGTATCCATGTCTGCTTCAACTTATCGTGTGCCGTCGTCCATGACGGCGATTGAGATCAAACAGCCCGGCGGTCCTGAGGTCCTGGTGCCGACTACGCGCGCGGTGCCGATGCCGGCCGCCGATCAGGTTCTGATCCGCATCCACGCGGCTGCCGTGAACGGTCCAGACGTCTTCCAGCGCAAAGGGCTGTATGATCCGCCCCCCGGCGCTTCGGACATTCCAGGGCTGGAAGTGGCAGGTCAAGTGGTTGCCGTTGGCTCCGACGTGTCCCAATTCCGGATCGGCGAACTGGTGTGTGCATTGATTCCCGGTGGTGGCTACGCAGAATATGCAGTCGCGCACGCCTGCAACACAATGCATATCCCCAAAGGCTTGACGTTGGTGGAAGCGGGGGCCATGCCCGAAACGTTTATGACGGTATGGCTGAACCTGTTCCAGCGCGGCAAGCTGGTTGCCGGCGAATCGGTGTTGATCCATGGCGGCGCGTCAGGTATCGGTACCACGGCGACCATGCTGGCGAAGGCATTCGGCGCTGCGAAAATCATCACGACAGTTGGCTCGCAGGCGCATCGGGAGGCCAGCCTGGCGCTAGGCGCAGACCTCTCCATAGATTACCGCGAGGAAGACTTCGTCGCCGAAACGAAGCGGTCTACCGATGGAAAAGGCGTTGACGCGATCCTCGACATCATTGCCGGCGACTACGTGGCTAGAAACTATGACGCCGCAGCCATGGACGGACGGATCCTCCAGGTGGGCGTGATCAAGGGGCCGGCGAAGGATCTCAACGTCGTGCCGATGATGACGAAACGTCTAACGCATATGGGATCAACATTGCGATCGCGCACATCCGCGGACAAAGCGACCATCATCAATGAACTCGAGCGGCAGGTCTGGCCGCACATCGAAAGCGGCAAGATCAAGCCGATTGTCTACAAGACCTTTGCGCTTGTCGACGCTCGCGGCGCTCACGAGCTGATCGATTCCGGCACACACTTTGGAAAGATTGTCCTTACGACAGGTGCCGAACTCATTCGCTGAAGCCTGGCTTGCCGGTTTCGTGATGGACGTGAAGAAAAAGCGTTACTTTTAAAGGTCACGGACGTCTCACGATCTGCTCGACGATCGGCCGAAGTCCGGTTCGAAAACGGACGGAGGTGGATCGAGCCTGAATGACTCAGCCGGGTCGGCAGCAGGCGAGCGGCCGTTACAAGAGGCTGCCGATGCTGTAGGAAATTCACTCAGATCTACTTGTTCTATGCCTGACCTTTCAAACTATACGGGCAACCCGCCAAATGCGTTTGCAATGAGCTTCATCCATGCGCTGGAAGACGAAGGCTTTACCGTCGCTGCCACGGTGCAGGGCCCGATAAAGGAACAGCGAAGAACGTTGCGTATCACCTGGCGCGGCATCTACATTGGGCAGATGAGCGAGAGCCTTTGGGGGCGTAAGGCCCCTTATGCCTGTTTGTACCGCTTCGCAAAGGACAGGGCACCCTTTTCGGTCGCCAAGGCTACCCAAGGCTTCGACAAGGACGCTTTCGCCCAGCAACATGGTTGTGATCCAGATCTTCTACACGTCTATACGGACTACAGCGGTTCGTATCTATGGGTCAAAGACGAAGCGACGAGTCTGCTTCTAATGCAAGACTGGGCGAGGAGGATCGACGAAGTCTTCTTTCGGCCAACGGGCAGCCGGGAGGCTGAGCAAATCCAGAATGGCTTACGCACCATCTTGGAGGACAGATCCAAATCTGAGACCGATCGCCTCGCCGAAGTGGCTGTTCGGCTGGGACAGGGAAAGTTTCGAGCCGACTTGGAGCAGGAGTTCGAAAACGCCTGTGCAGCCACGCGGCTGACTGTCCTGCCGGTTCTGCGAGCCTCACATATCGTGCCTTGGAGTAATTCGACTGGCGAGCAAATGCTCGATCCCAAGAACGGGGCTACCTTGCGAGCTTCATCTGGTTGTTCGCTCTGGCGTTTTCTCGGCGCCGTCGCGCGCCTTGTCGGGGCCAGAGGTACACAGGCGTACTTCATGAGTGCCTTGTAGTTGCTCATAGCCTGTTGTTATGTCACTTCTTAAGAATGCGCTCTTGCAGCTTGTTTCCCAACACGTGTTACTCAAATGCGTGGATGCCCGACCGCTTTCCTCGAGGAGGCCGTGAAACCGATCAAGATCATCGAAGAACAGAATGCTGCCGTCGAATCCGCGGGATCAGCCCTGTCCGGTCGGAGCATCGACCCTTTCGACACCTAAGATGACATCGATTGCGGCTCTGCCGGCCAACTCCCCTGCCAGATGCGCCCACCGCCGAGAAAATGGCCCTCCGTGTACTTTAATGCGCTCGCCTATCGCCGCGACGCTAGGCGGCCGAAACGGACCCCTAATACAAAACCAGGTATCGAACATGTCCTCGGAAGTGCTTACTAAGCCGACCTCGATCTCGAACCCACGATATTTGGTAACGCGATGCATGATATCTCTCTATGCCCCACGAGGAGCGAAGCGCGACGCCCCCCCTTTTGAATCAGGAACCGTGTAGGCATCGAGGCGATATTGACCCAATCTGCAGGCCGTGGGAAGACCATCATCACCGCTCGCCCTGCATTGCAGGGTAAGACCTTCGGCGCAGAAGACCAGGCCAGGCAATTTGCGGCACACGCCGGAAAGCGCGCAATCTTTCCTCAGCAGCCCAGAACACCGTCAAAACCACCTAAAGTGCGATTTGAACCCTGGGAAATTCTTACGGGCTTCGCGGAGGCAGGGCCAGAGCCGGGCCCCAGACAGGAGCGGCGACGGTTAGAGCAACCGCCGTCAACGCGCCCTGTCCAACTTGATGACGACCGCGCGGGCGCGGCAACGTTGAGCCATCTGGCGTGGTAGCGGGGCGCGGCGGGCATTCTTGGGCTGAAGAAACATGGGTCGATTATCGCAGGCGTTGCTTGAATATCACGAACGCAGCAAGCACCGTGTCAACAGCTATGCCCCTGGCCCCCGAGGACTCGACTGGGCAACCCAGCCAGACCCGTTCCGGGTGTTTCACGGCACACCGCGGATTGCTCTGCCGCTGGCCGCGGACACCCTGGCCGCACGCTACAACGAGCTGCGCTCCGGCACTCTTCCGCCCGCGCAGAGATTCAGTCTTCGTACCCTGGCAATCCTGTTCGAACTCTCACTCGGCCTGTCGGCGTGGAAATCCTATGGCACTCAGCGGTGGGCACTGCGCTGCAACCCTTCGAGTGGGAATCTGCATCCGACCGAGGGGTATCTTCTGTGTCCGGCGCTGCCTGGCTTGTCTGGCGGGATCTACCATTACCTGAGCCGCGACCACGTGCTTGAACATCGCGCTGCAGTGGATGATCCGCGATGGACCGAGGCGTTTTCGGACGGTGGTATCCTGGTCGGCATCAGCTCGATCCACTGGCGCGAGGCGTGGAAATACGGAATGCGCGCCTGGCGCTACTGCCAGCATGACTGCGGGCATGCTATCGCCGCAGTAAGTTACGCGGCGGCGGCTCTCGGCTGGCAAACGCGGCTGGTGGTGGCGGCTGCGGACGATGCGTTGGCCGCATTGCTTGGATTGGACCGCAGCGAGGATTTCGGAGCAGCCGAACCAGAGGTGCCGGATGTCCTGCTTTGGATCGGCAATCCTGAAGCTCAGCCTGACCTGGAGCGCCTGTGGCCTGCTTTGGATAAGGCACACTGGTACGGATACGCGAATCAGCTAAGCGCGGGACATGAGAGGTGGCCGGATATCGATTCGATCCATCGCGCCACGCACAAGTCTCGTACTTGCGAACCGACCTCGCTAAGTCCGGAGCCGCACCTGTGGTCTGCGACGCCCGCCCTCGATCTGAGCTTTTCCCGGATCGCTCGGCAGCGCCGCAGCGCTACGAGTTTCGATGGTACAACGCGCATCACCTCCGCGGCTTTTTTTACCATGCTGGCGTGCCTGTTGGTACGTCGCGACACACCACCGTGGAATGCGCTGGTGTCCCCTGTCGCGGTGCATCCGGCGCTAATGGTGCACCGCGTGGACGGTCTGGAGCCGGGCCTGTATGTGCTAGTGAGGAATCCCGGGGCGCTTCCGAGCCTCAGGCAGGCTATGCGCCCGGAATGGCTGTGGCAAAGGACTGGACCGGACTATCTGCCACTCTATTTTCTGCTGCCTTACGATTTGCGGGCGGCGGCAAAGCTGATCTGCTGTCACCAAGATATTGCCGCCGATTCCTGCTTTGCGCTGGGGATGCTCGCGAACTTCGAAATCGCCCTGAAGCAACCATGGCGTTATCGTCATCTTTTCTGGGAATGCGGCATGCTCGGCCAAGCGCTCTATCTTGAAGCCGAAGCTACCGGGGAGCGCGCCACGGGGATTGGCTGCTTTTTCGATGATGAAATGCACGCCATGCTCGGAATCAAGGACCACGCTTGGCAAAGCCTGTATCACTTTACCGTCGGCGGCCCCACGGTCGATCAGCGCCTGTCGGTACTTGCACCGCATCAGGAGTAATGCACCCGGGGCGGACTTTCTATAAAGGGGCCGGAACCGGCCGGCTGACCAGCTGACCGGCTGCACACTGCGGTCCCTTCCCGGCCAACCTCTGCCATTCCACGTAGTCCATCCGAACGGCCGAAATGGCCTCGGAAACGGCCACAGACGAAGCGGGATGGCTGTCATCGTCAGCATCATGCCTCAGTGACGCTCCGCTTTGCAGCGGCTCCAGTCCACGGCCTCTACTTCGCCCTTGGCGGCGCGCCTCAACTTTCCGATCCTGCCTCACGGAGAGACCTTTCGCCAGCCGGCACCGGGATCGAAAGATTTCATCGCCGCTGCTTTCGCTGAGCCGTTGGCTCCCAGGTCACGCTCGTAGACCTGACCGTCGTGACTCACCATGAAGCTCATCACACCGGTGTCCTGGTAGCGGACGGGCCAGGCAAGCCGCCGAAGAGCTTGCCGTCGACGACATAGTCGAATGCGCCACCAGGCGCGTGTGAGCCTTGCGATGTGAGAAGCTTGTAGTAATAGCCGTAGTACCCATCCTTGCTGGCATTGCGCGTTCCGGCACCCTTGAAACCTGGGCCGAGCGGGCTTTCCGGTTCGTCGGGGCGGGTTGGCCAGTACAGGCCGTCGTGCTTGCCGGGAGAACTTGACAGTTTGGCCGCATAGGCGAGAACGGGGCTCCCATCGTGGATGGTCTGGGCGTATTCGTTCTGTGCATCGTGGATGGCCAGCATCGTCTGGATGACGGCCAGTTCGTTTCGCCCGATGCGTCGTACGCGCATTTCCTCCGCTCCGGCGCGCGTGTCAAACTGCCAGCCCTTGTCGGATTTCACCACGGGAATGGGTAGCGTCCAACCATCATCGCCGACGGCAATGTCGGCGCGGTGATCTGCCGGCTTCACGACATGGGACTTGCCCCAGGCAGCAAGGAACTGGTATCGGACGCCAGCGCCGACGGGCGGGATCAGGTCGCGAAAGTTGGCGCCCAGCAGGCTCTTCATGGCCGCCTCGTCATCGTTGAGAATCGCGTCGCCCAGCTCCGTCATCGCCGCTTCGGGCGTGGCAAAGACCTTGCCCGCGTATGCGGCGGAGACATGCCCCAGCCCCAACAGTAACGCGGCGGCCATGTAGCAAGCCATGAGGCTCCTTTGCCCCCGACGTGATATCACTGGTGAGTCCATGCTTGGGTCTCCCTAGCGCCGACCGCCACCACGGCCGCCACCGCCGCCGCGCCCGCCACCCGCGAATCCACCACCACCACCGCCACGCCCGCCGCCGCTATAGCCGCCGCCATATCCACGAGCGCCGCCCCCGGACCGGTTGACGCCGGACGACTGGATACTCGACTGCCCCCGGTTGATGTCGCGAGGCGCGACATTGCGGTTGACACCCTGGAAGGCGTTGTCGCGGCCACCGAAGCCGGCGCTGTACCGGTCGGCAGCCCGGGCGCGATCCGACGTGCTGGCCCTGTTCAAAGCCCCGGCGCGATCGGATGTGCTGGTCCTGCCGGAGCCTCCGGCGCGATCACCCACGCCAGCCCGGTCACTGATGCCCGCCCGGTTGCCCGCCCCCGCCCGATCGGCGACGCTGGCCCGGTCGCTAGCGCCGGATTCGCGGCCACGGAAGCCGGCGCGCCGGTCTGCGCCAGGCACGTCGCGGCCGAATTTCTCGCGCGACGCCTGATCACGGTAGGCAACGCCCTTGCGATGACTGGCATCGTGCTGCCAGCGCCCTCCCTGGAACTTGCTGCTATCAAGACGGTGGTCAACGTGGGCGCCGCGGTTGATATCGATATTGATGTTGCCGCCGCCCCAGTTGCAGTTGCCGAAGATCGCGCCTGCGGCCGCGAAGCCAAAGCCCCAGGCCAATCCGCTGAAGAATGCGCCGCCGGGATAATAGGCGGGGTAAGGCGGCCAGTAATAGTAGGGGTAGGCGGGATACGCCCAGCCGCCATAGACGACGGCCGGGTCGTAGGCGGGTACGTAGATCACCTCCGGGCTCGCCGGCTCGATACGCACGATCGTCGGAGCGACCGCTTCAGCCGTTGTAGCCTGCTCGACAATCACGCGTTGTTGCTCGTTGGACTGCAGGTGACCGGAATCCCGGGCCCGCGCGCGCAACCGCTGTACGGCCGCCAGCACGTCCTTCTCCTGCGCGAGCACCGCGTCGCCGAGCTTCTGGGTCCAGTCGAGCTTGTCATACATTGGCTCAAGGATCTGCGGAAAAGCGACCAGCGACTTTACGCTGACATCCCATGATTCGTTCCCGACCGCCTGGACCGCGTCATCGCCCTTGAGGTTCGGGTGCGCCTTGACCCACCGGGCGGCGTAGATGATTTCCAGGGGGTACGTCGAAGCCATCAGCACCTGGGACAGTACCGAGTCGGGGTAAAGCGCGATTGGCGCAACCAGCGCTTCGATCTCTTCTGCCTTGAACGCGGGCGTGGCTGGACTCTGCGCTTCGACCGCACCTGATCCGAGCGCCAGCCCAACGATGAACCACGCACAGGAGGTCCGCACCCATCGCATGACACACGGAGCCATGGCCGCTCCCCCTCGACTGATAGAGACATTCATTGAGTGCGCCAATCCGCACCCTGATGAAGGGAACTCGCGACTGGATGCCGACGCGCCCGCCTCATTCGCCATACGACCATAGGGCGACAGTGAAGCGAATGCAACCCACCCATCCTCTGATCATCCAAGGCGACGCCCCGGCGTCGAGACTCATTTCGCCTAGCATTACCTGAGACGTACCGCGGCTGGCTACTGTAGTAGCGGCTACTTTACGTGTCACCCCGGCGCGCTGGGATACCGGAACAAAGGAGACGATCCGTGTCGATGAATTTGCTTCTTATATTTGTTCCGATAGCGATCGCCCTGGAAGTCCTCGCTGGCGATCACCATCTTCTGATTTTTATCATTTCCGCATTGGCCATCCTGCCCCTCGCCTGGTGGATGAGCAAGGCTACCGAGCAACTGGCAGAACGCATGGGCGAAGCGGTTGGGGGGCTCCTCAATGCGACCTTTGGCAATGCAGCCGAACTTATTATCGCATTGGTCGCATTGCACGCAGGGCTCCATCAGGTGGTGGAAGCATCCATAGTTGGTTCCATTGTCGGGAATATGCTGCTGGTGTTTGGCGCTGCAATGCTGGCAGGAGGAATACGCTATCCCGAGCAACAATTCAATCCGCGCGGTGCGCGTTCCCAAGCGACCATGCTCATACTCTCGGCCATCGCGCTTATTCTTCCCGCCACCTTCGAGGCCGTGGAAGGCACAACAACGATGCTGCAGCGACTCAGCGTCTCGATTTCCATCGTGCTCCTTCTCGTCTACGCGCTGTATCTGGTGTTCTCACTGATCACGCATCCTGCGCTGTTCCGCAGTTCGTACGCGCCCGAGAAAAACGCTCCCGAAAGCAAGGAGGTCAAGGCGCCCCGCTCCGTTGGACGCGCCGTAGCGATACTGGCGGCAGCCACCGTAGGAACTGCGTGGATGAGCGAGATCATGGTGGGTTCACTCGTACCCATGATGCACGAGTACGCCCTCAGCGACATTTTTGTCGGTGCCTTTGTGGTTGCGATACTGGGAAATGCAGCCGAGCATGCAACAGCCATCACCGCAGCATTAAATAATCGCATGGATCTGTCGTTTTCCATTGCGGTCGGCTCGAGCGTGCAAGTGGCACTCTTCGTCGCGCCAATCCTGGTACTCACCAGCCTCTTTTTCGGTCCGACCCCGATGGATCTGGCCTTCCGCCCCGCTCTGGTTCTGATCGTAGTCCTGTCCGTGCTGGTCACGGCGCAGATGGCAAGCGACGGGCGCTCGGATTGGTTTAAAGGCATACAGCTCCTGGTCGTTTACTTCGCCTTGGCGCTCACCTTTTTCTTCTTGCCGAACTAAGCCTCCTCGGCAGGATCGCATTCACCGAGGGCAGTACCAGTCCGTAGTCTGCCTGTGCTCCGGTGATCGGATACTGAAGCGCTTGGCAATGTCCTGTTTAGTCCAGACGCCACCACGGGCCTCGTAGGTTGCACTCTGCCGTGTCGCGGCGCCGGCGCCACACTGGCACTTCTGCCGAAAAGGTCATATAAACCATCATACGGAAGTTATCCGCCTGCCCGCGTGGGTTTCGCACCGCCTTTCAGTTGGCTCGCGCACGGACTGGCGCCTGGTTCAGGTATCCGATTATCCAGGCACGACGGAGGCATGCTATGCGGCAACCCAAGATCGTCATCGTCGGCGCAGGACTGGTTGGCGGGTCGGCGGCCCTGTTTGCGTCCGTGTCCATTCCGAGCGCGGAGATCGTCATCATCGATGTCGCGCGAGTGCGGGCCGAAGGGCAAGTGCTGGACCTCGCCCACGCTGCAGCATTCTGGGGACACAACCGCTTCTATGCCGGTGATTACGAGAACGCGCGCGGCGCGGACATCATCGTGATCACCGCCGGCGTCGGTGTGAAGCCAGGGCAGACTCGTCTGGACCTGGCCAAAACCAATGCGGGCATCGCGGCGGAGATCGTGGATCGCACTGCACCATTGGCCCCGGATGCAATTTACGTCATCGCGGCCAACCCTTGCGATGTGTTGGCCGGTGTCGTTTTTGACCGCCTGCGGTGCGGGAGGGAGCGCGTCATCAGCACCGGCACTTCCCTCGACACCGGGCGACTGCGATCGCTGCTCTCCGAGCGGCTGGGCGTCGTGGCGCCTGGGATTCACGCCTACGTTCTCGGCGAACACGGCGAATCCGCGTTGATCGACTGGTCCGGCGCGACGGTCTCCGGCATGCCCCTCGAAACGTTCCTGGCCAGGAGCGGCAAGGAGCTGGGCCCCGCCAGCCGCGATCTGATCCTGCGCTCCGTGCACGAGGCTGCCAAGCTCATCAAGGAAGGCAAGGGCGCCACCCACTATGGGATCGCCAGTGCGATCGGGCGAATTTGCCAGGCCATCGTGCACAACACCGACCTCGTTCTCACGGTCGGCATCGTGCATGCCGAAGTCGAAGGCGTACCCGAGGTATGTTTGTCGCTGCCGATGGTGGTCAATGGCCGCGGAGCGCAGTTACTGGCTTATCCGGAACTCAACCCCACCGAGCGCGAGGCCCTGCGGCGCAGTGCGCGCATCGTCAAGGAGGCAACCGACAGCGTGCTCCGGGACCGGTAGGACATTGCGCACGCACCGGACAAAACGAACAACGCCGCCGCCAGGAGGTCAATCATGGATGTATCACCCGCCAAGGCTCCGCCACCCACTAGCGCAACCGCGACGAAACCGGCACCACCGGTAGGGCATCTCAGGAATCTCTGGAAATTTCTCGTCCCGCTGGGCATCGGCATCGTGCTCTGGTTCCTGCCGCCGCCGGCCGGCCTTGAGGCGAAGGCGTGGCACATGTTCGCCGTGTTCGTCGCCACCATTGCCGGCATCATGACCGCCCCTCTGCCGATGTCGGCGGTGGCCATTATCGGCGCGACGGTGGGCGTGCTCGTTGGCGTCGTGTCCTTTGCCGACGTCACCAAATCCACGGGCACGGGCCTCGTCTGGCTGGTGATGCTCGCCTTCTTCATCTCCCGGGGCGTGATCAAGACCGGCCTGGGGCGCCGCATCGCACTCCTGTTCATGCGGCTGTTGGGTAAGCGAACCCTCGGACTGGGGTATGGACTATGCCGATGACCCGGAATCCCCGCGGCAAGGTGGGGCGCTATCTGATCCTCTGCGCCTTCCGCGCGAACATCATCACCGCGGGCATGTTCGTCACGGCGATGGCGGGTAATCGCCTCTCGGTCAAGCTTGCCGCAGACCAAGGCGTCTCGATCAGCTGGCTCGACTGGGCGGTGGCCGCATCTGTCCCCGGTTTGCTGTGCCTGGCCATCATTCCATTCGCCATGCTGTGGATTGCCCACCCGCAGATTCGCCAGACACCCGATGCGACGGCCCTGGCCCAGAGAGAGCTCGTTGCCATGGGCCGGATCTCCGCCAAGGAGATCATCATGGCGGCAATCTTCCTTGGCTTGCTGGTGCTCTGGATTTTCGGTGAGGACCTGAGCGTCGGAGCGACGCTGGCGGCGGCCATCGGCGTCTCGTTGCTGTTCATCACCGGCGTGCTGACCTGGCAGGACGCCCTTAACGAGAAATCCGCCTGGGACACCATGATCTGGATCGGCCTGCTGATCATGCTGGCCTCCAAACTCAATGAGTACGGCATGGTCTCCTGGTTCGGCAAGGAGTTCGGGGCACACCTAGAGGGTTTCCCGAGGCTGGCTGTCTATATGATGGTGGCGGCGATCTACTGCTACGTTCACTACTTCTTCGCTAGCGCCACGGCACATATCAGCGCCCTCTTCCCCCTTTCCATGGCGCTTATGGTCGCTGCCGACATCCCGTCATTCACCGCAGCGGTCGCACTCGGCGTCCTGAGCAACGTCAACGGTTGCCTGACCCAATATGGCATCGGCTCCGGTCCGGTCATGTTCGGCGCCGGCTATGTCACCCAGGGAGAATGGTGGAAGGCTGGCCTCCTGATGAGCCTCATCTACATGGTTGTCTGGCTGGTCGTCGGCCCGCTCTGGTGGAAGTTCCTCGGGCACGTTTGAAGTTGGAATAGGCACTACGGCTATCGCCATTGAACGCCAAAAGGAAACCCCCGGGGTCCGGGGGGGGTGCCTCGGGGGCCCGTAAAGGCGGGGCAAACACCCGCCCCGCAGATTCAATGCTGGACGATGGTCACTGAATCGACATCCGCCATAGTGTCTACGCCTCTGTCACATTTAAGGGTGTTTCAATGATGTACTCGCAACCAGTCGGGGCTGATTCGTGGTAGCTTCGTTGAGCCAGTTCGCGACCGAGTCCTCGACGTAGACGAAGGGATCGAATCCTGAATAGATCGGCCGAGAAGCGGCCGCCAGCCCCAATAACCGCCCCCGGCCAGGAGCGGCCAACTGGCTACAAGCTGACCACCGTCCGTTCCCGGCAGAAGCGGTCGGTCGAAGGCTCCGCCTTCGGGACGCGTCTGCGTTGGCGGATCGCAACACACCCCTCTTCGCGATGCGCGACCTGAATCTCTCGCGATGCTAAGTTCTCGTTCAGCCTTTAACTTGATACCGAGATGCGTAATCGCTGATTGCTTCCATCACGACTCGACGTGCACCCCGGGGTGAGATCGCGATCCCCGTCCACTCCGGCAGGTATCTCATCAGTGCACGAGGCAATAGATTGACGGCTTCCGACCAAGTTCGGTCCATGCATGCCTTATTGAAATGCTGATTCACGCAGGGAGGAGCATGAGACAGTTGCTGGCGGCCTTGTTCGGGGGCATGGCGATCGCATCAGCGTTTCCGCAAGATATCGGCGATGCTGCGTTCGCGCGGCTCAACGTCCTGGCTACCCATCCCGCACCGATAGGAAGAGGCCACCCCTCGATACTTCCCCCAATTGATGGCGACCTCGTCTATTCGCACTACGACGAGAACGGCAACACCCAAAGCATCGTCCAGTTCGACTTTGCGAACGGGCGCTGGAGCAACCTGGTGTCCGGAAAGCGGGACCCGACACTCATTGCCCAGGATAGCCGGTACATCGTATCCCACACGTTCCAATCCGCGTCCTTCCCCATTGAGGTGATCGACCGGAAGACCGGTGTAGTGCTGAAGCGCATACGTCTGGCCAAAGTGGTTCGGGAGGCCTTCATAGACGGAGACAGACTCGTGCTGTTTCAGGGTGAGAGGACATACAACGAGCAGGCCGTCGCTATCCTGGAGTTGCCCTCACTCAAGCTGATTCGGGAGACCGAGTTGCCGGGCGCCCAACTGATCAGCATTCGAAACGGCCACGTCTATACAGCCTCCCCGGGAAACGGAAAGAATGAACTAGTGGTCTTCGATCGCCAACTCAGAGAGCTTGGACGCATCGAAATTCCACCGCCGCTGGAGAAGATCAACGCCAACTGTCAGCCCACTATCGAGCAAGACGATCACGAAAGAGCTGTGCTGATTGCGAATTGCGGTGAGATGCATGTGCTGGACCTGAAATCGTTCTCGATCACGCACAGCATGCGCCGGTATGCGCTCTTCTATTCCATGGCGCTCCACAACGGACTGATGTTCACCACCGCGTCCGACAAGTCCGCCAGCGATGATGTAGGCATCGTCGTCTTCGACATGGACACGGGCAAGGAAGTCGCGCATCTGCCTATTTCCGCCTCGACCATTGCCATCAAGGGAAACATCCTCCTGGCTGCGCATCAACCCGTTTCCATGGGCCTGAATTCCACCTGGCCGATGGACACGTATCAAATCAACGCCGATGCCATTCGCGACGGACGTTGGCAGCAGGCAAGGGTCGTGCAGCAGTGCCGGCAAGCCGAGACGCAGTGGGAAGACAAGAAAGACCTGTACGCCGCAATCGGCCTATGCAAGCAAGCGGGCATCGAGGCTTACGCCAGGGGCACGTCCATTCCGGCGACCGTGCTTCCCGCGCTCAGGCAATATGGGCTCTGGCTGAGCCAGACCCTGGACCAGAGTCCGGAAGCCGTGCGAGTTCTCGAAATGGTGCAGGCTGCGAAGCCAGAGCAAAGTGTCGCGCTTGCGCTGGATGAGGCTCGTCTCAAGGCGCGGGTCATCGGCGGCGAGACGACCAACGAGCTCACCGAAGCAGAACGCGAAACCAATTTCGGGCAGGTTTTCGAAGACGGGGTGCCGCTAACAAAGGCGATCACCAAAACCATAGAATTCGGCTTCTTTTCGGACCTGTTCTATTTTTCCGGTGACAGGCTTTACGTTGGACGCTACGGATGCGGGACCACGAGCTGCGAAGGCGGGACGACCTTGGGCGTGTTCGACCGCAATACGCTCGACGAGCTCGCATCGGTTCCGATCGCGCCCGACGACCATGAGTACCAGGACAGCATCGCATCCATCGCTGCCGACGAGAAGCATATTTACGCTTCTGTGTCATATCGGTACGAACAGAAGGGCCGCCCGAACTTCCTCGTCATCGATCCCAATACGCTCAAGGTGACCAAGCGCGTACAGGTCGAATCAATCGGCAAGCTGTACGTTGCGCGAGGCAGACTCCTGTCCTGTGGCAGCCTTGATTCCTTGAACGATGCTTGTGCCGACCTTGATCCGGTCACGCTGAAGTTGACAGAAGCGCCGGATATGACCTACGTGAAAGGCGAGCCGGGCGATGACGCCATCGTCACCGTCGATCGGACGGTGGCTACAGAGGCGAATTTCGTCGCAGTGACCCGCGATTATCTGGTCGTGCGAAGGAGAATGGGCACCAACGCGGAGTATATGTTTTACCCGCGAGCCGGAGGGAAACCCCTGCCGCCGGTACGTGACCTGGGCAACGCCTTGGAGCGCGCCGGCTCCGTGGACGGCAACAACATTTTGATCCGCGAACCCACCCTGCGGGGGCAGTTGATCAAGCTTGTCAGCCTCCCGTCCGGTGCCGCTCAAACGATCCTTGGTCTGCCGGTAACGCCTTCACGTGTCCCGGTACCCATGCTGCGTGGGCAAACGCTCTATGTTGGTTACGGCAGAGACCTGTTCGTATACGATCTCCGGGACCGCCGGATCAGGCGCTACATAAAAGATTTCATTCCAACGGGATTCAACAACAATGGTTTTGGCCTTGATACGTCACGCATTGACCGATTGATTATCGACCAGGACCGATTGATCGCCCTGACCTTCCGCGGCGCGAGCAGTCGCATCATTCGATTGAGCGATCTCTGAGAGCAGCCGTATGCACCGTTTTTCGTGGTGACAGGAGGGTTACCTCCACTGCAGCCGAACGTCCGTGATGGGTGTGCGCCTTAGCACGGCGCACGCGAAAACCGGACGGTCACAGGACCGCCGGACCTGCGTCTTGCCAACCTAGGGAATCGCGTTCGGTGTCGCACAGGCGACCGTCGTTCGATCTGGGTACCATGCGCGGATGGGCGGCCACTGACTTTGGATATACCGCGCCATATCGAGACAGACAGCGCAAACTCCACCGGTGGGTCATCCCTCCATATACGACGGCCTGAAAGAGCTCTCATGGAAGCGGTGTAACATCGACTTATGATCGCAAAACGCACGAAATCTTGGCTAGTGCGCGAGCTCGGTCACTTTTCGCAACAGTACGCGCGTAAGGCGCGCGCTGGTGTGCCCTGAGCTAACACGTTAGGTGCCATTGGAACAGGTCGCAAGCCATGAAATGGATCGGTACTTTTAGTTTGCTCGCGGTAGCGGCGGCTACGTGCACAACCGTTTTATTTGTCAGTGCGCTTAAGCCTACCAGCATTGGTGCATTTGTGTGTTTTTCTGCCTGGCTGATTTCTCCTTATGCATTCATGTTTGCAACATTATTTTTTTTGCAGCGCAAGGGCACTGCGTCTAATCATTGGTATGTCGTTGCAGTCATCGTATCGATTGGCGGCATTCTATTTCTGACAGACGTTATTTTTTGGCACGCTGATCCACAGGGAGCTATTGCAGTATTAATGGCGCCTCTGCTTCAAGGCGCTGCATTGATTCTCTCGATTCCTATTGCCTGGTGGATAAGAAAAAATGTTTGCACCTAAAAAATTCATTAACTCTGACCTGTACAAGCATCGCTGCGCGGTGCTTGTACAACCCAGTTATTTACAGCGTTAGATTTGTAGCGCGAAAAGACAGTGGGGAGTTCATCCCATCATTCAAGCCGAAGCCGCTTCGCGGCTCGGCTTAATTCAGGCGTTGAATGGCATCTTTCCGACTTTCCAAAAGGCAGATAAGGGTCGGCAACGGCCTGTCGGGGAGGTCTAGCTCCTGTCCCGCTTGTCCATACGGTGTACTTTGTGGTGTGCGCGTCCATGGGCTGCACCTTGCCGTTACCGGCCGTCGCAGTCTACGAACCGAATTGGGTGCCCACCGCCCGGCGCCATAGTTCGCCTCTCACGACCCCGGGAGGTTCCGAAACGCGAGTACAGAGATAACAGACATTATCCTTGTACTGCCATTTCAGTACCAAACTCGGTAGTGGCCTGAGGGTCGGCCAGCGCGCCCAGCGCGGCGCCAACCACGCAAACAATATGGACTGAAATCATTGCGGATCGGGAAAAGTGGGTGAATGAGATCTCCCAGTCCATTGATGAGTTATAAAACATTTAATTTTCGCGCACCATCTATCACTCCGTCGCTCGCAGCTTCTTGGCGATCCATGTGAAGATCCACGTCGCTACAAGGGCTGGTGTAACGGCAATGCATGCCCAAAATGGAAACGCCAAGAGCCCAAACGGCCCAGGCCCGCCGTCTTCAAACACGAGCTGCTTACATGTCCTAATGATAAGCCAGGCCCAATCTGCTGCGAACACAGTAGCACCAATTACGCAAAATAGTCCAACTACCCTGGTGATTTTCGCTTTCGCAGGCAAGCTGTTACATGCTTTTGCCAACAGTGCGACGGCAAAAATGATCCCTGCAATACAAGTGAGTCCGAAACCGTAGCTGATGATAAGGAGTGAGAGCATATGTTTTAGCGCTACGCTGGCCGGTGTGCCAAAGACACATAAGCGGCAGGCGCCGGCTTGCCGGCAACTGTCCGCTCGATGAGCGTGTTAGATGCACACTTTGCTGTCACCCGATCGGCTTGCGCGATTAATGCCTGCGCTTGAGGGCCTCCCCAGACTGCCAGAGCTAGTAAGGGTGCCGATGACAGAAACTGCGCCCAACCCGAAAACTTGGCCCTTACTCCCCTGTGAATCGCTGTGGGGCGAAATACCTTTTCACCTTTTGGGGGAACCTGCCCATCACGCAGTACCTTGTATCCACGACGGCCGATAAGTGCCATCACAATCATTGCGGCATGCAAAGGGAGGCCAACGAAAAGGCCGAAGAAGAAGACGCTCGTCCCTTTGATGCCAAAGACATAGCGACAATGAGCCGACGCAGAGAACTCACGAAGCCAAGGGAAAAACCATAGCTGGCAAGGAACGAATAGCAGCGATACAAGGACAATATCTAGCGCTATAAAGCGCGTTCGCTCTGCTGTTGTGTACTCGGGTGCGAACTCAGTGGTGGACATGAGCACCTCTAACGAGGTTGTGCAAAAGCCCGAATTCCGGACGTCGAAATGACGCAACCAAGGGCCGCGCATGGTCATGGCTTTGCAGTGGTTGATTCATCCAAGTGTCGGGGATTCAGGACAAGTTGGCAAGATTGTGCCGACCTCCCCGGGCATTCTAACGCCCATACCTGTGGTGCGCCGCCAGCTTCTCAATATTGAGTACCAGGCAGTCAGCGTTCGTATCGGCCTTGTTTTGTCCGCGCAAGGTGAACCGATCCAGTTTTTTATCATAAGGTAGGTTGCCGAACACTGGCTCAACCGTGGCAATGCGGTCTTCCATACATTACCCGTCCAGACAATGAATCGATACGCTGCATCATTGTCTCTGTATATTTGAGCGGCAATTCCGCGTTAGCTTGCACGATTTGGCGTCAATGTCAAACTTCAAGTTAAATCAATTGAGAAGCTTCCAACGAAAAGGCGCAGAATACCACACACCAATTTCAAGTTCTGACGCAACTTCAGGATGGTTAAGACAGCCTTCCACGGCCGCACGTGCTGACTCTTTGAGAATAGTAGATGAACTTGTCGATTTGACCCTATATTCGAATGGGGTATTCGCAGCAGATCGCCTGAAGTAGACATGAAACAATCCTTCTTCTTCGCGGCGCAGCGCTAACCTCGGGTATTCTGGGGGGAAGCAGCGGGAAGCTCCTACAAACTTCTGCCCGGCCGTCCAGCTAAAAATAAGCTCATATTGTTCACTAATATTTTTTTGTCCTGCCTTTGCCGGATTAAACCTACATGCTTGTACCGCCTTCATGAATGCCTTGTCGCGGTCTCCACGGCCAGAAGGCTTGGTGATCTTGACTGCTATAGGTTCCCCTTCTTCGGAGACCTGGACATTCATTTTGATACTCCCACCTTCAGTCGAGTCAATGAATTCCGCTGCAGGCAATAAGCATCCGGCCTCTAATTTTGGAGATAGATGAGGAACACTTTGCCCCTGCATAATTGTGGGAGAGCTTGGCTCAGACCGTTGTTTCTCGACTTGTGCGCAACCAGTTATCAGAACTGATAAAACAGAAATAAATATAGAATGTAGATAACGCTGTTTCGTCATATATTATCTTGCGTAGTCTCTTTACGCGAAATCAACGCCACGGCTTTCGGAGAACTGCCAGCGTCATCAAAGCGTGCGTGGCGCCATGAACTCCATGCTGACACCCTTGGTCTCGCTGGTGCCCATACTGTTCAGCTAACTCCGCCCAAATGCGCCTAGCCTGGGTTCTGGTCAGGCGTGAGCTTGTACTCGCCTACCATCCCGACCAAGCTGGAGCCACGGGGGGAAGCGGCCATCATAATCCTGGGCGGAGATATCCCCGAGTTGCCCGCAGGCCTCGGCAGGTAGGGCGATGCTGACTTCATTTCGCCAGAGCACAACGCCGACAAGCCGAATTACACGAACACGCACCTCCCTGGGCACAGGGTATTCCGAAACATGCGAGGGGATTGCCTCCATGCAGACACGCCTTCGCACCTCGTAGCTGAGCGCACCATTCATTTCGCAGCGAATTAGCGCAATACGCGAGACCTGCGCATGCAGGATGAGGGCGCGGAGGACGAGCGCAATGACCAGGACCGTTACAATCAGCATCGCTATACCTCCCTAGCGAGACCAACAGACTCTTTTCCCAGAGTCTACACATCAGGTGCGCCATTTCCGATGGAGGAGCGCGCGCCTGCCCCGTCTCATTCCAACACACGTTGCCAGCACGCAACAGAGATGCATGGCCAATTACGATGGGAACGTGAAACTTCATTGCTGACAGCCTGGACATTTACTGTTCGGGTACAGACAAGCGCCTCGCCGCGCTCAAAAGACGGTATAAGGACAATCGATCTATCATGAAGCAACTCAATAAATACGAGGAGCATGTTGAATGAAGGGGAGCGCGGTGGTGACATTCGCAGAAACTAACTGATGGCGGGAATGAGTCGTTCTGCGACCCTCAGTCACCCGCCGTCGGCGATGAACCAAGAATTCTCCATATAGAAACTATGGCCAGAACCTTGTCAGCTCCCGGCCAGGACGTAGGTCCGCAGATTCGAGACCTAGCATCCCTCGGGGCCTCGTTCGTATCCCAACTAGGCGGACGGCTCCGGCCGACGCCCGGATATCGGATAGCATACCGAGAATCTCTCAACACCGGAGGAAATGAGGTTGAACGACGACGAAAACGGAACTGGCCGTTCCGTAGCGATCTACTGGGACTTTGAGAATCTTCACGCCGGACTCATCGAGGGAAAGTACGGGGAAGGAACCTATTCCAAACAAGACAACCGCTTCAAGGCACAGGAGGCGTTGATCGACGTTCAAGCTCTTGTTGAACTCTGTTCCTCATTTGGGACTGTCGCCATCAACAGAGCGTATTGCAATTGGCAGTTCTTTGGCAGATACCGGGATGCACTGCTGCAAAGCTCAGTGGAACTCATCCAACTCTTCCCGCCAGGCGCGTCGGCCAAGAACGGTGCTGACATCAAACTATGCTTGGACGCTGCAGAGGACATCAGCCGATTCAGCCATATCGGCACAGTCATCATCATCGGTGGCGACAGCGATTTTATGCCTGTCGCGCAGAAGATCAAAGCCGCGGGTCGCACCCTTATCGGCATTGGCAATCGCAAGAATACGAACAGGCACTGGGCAAAGTCCTGCCACGAATTCCGATACTACGACAGCCTGGTAGAACCGGTTGAGGAAGGGAAACCTTTGGCTGCAGAGAATACTGCTCTGCTCTCGCAGGGTCCTGCCGCAGACATGCTCCGGCGTGCAATTCGCCTGCTGGCGGAATCGAAGGGAGATACCTGGGTCCACAAGGCTAGCGTGTGGCCCATGATCAAGCGCCTGGACCCGACCTTCTCCCCCAAGGATCACGGCTTCACCAGCTTCAGCGAAATGCTCAAGGCATTGGACGCGGTCGTCGAAATTAAGAAAGGTGAGAAGGACCATCTGGTACGACTGAGATAGTGGCCTGACAAGGGGTTGCAGCTAGATACTGCAACCCTTCCGCAGCCTCCAGCTCGGCCAGCCCTTGGAAGTCAGCATTGCGCCACAGACCGGCCGTTCAGTGAGGCGAGTCCGACCGTCTCTGAAGGGTCGACAGCCAACCGCCCTGCTCGCGACCACTTCGCATTGGTGCATTCGCAGGGGCCGACTTTGGGGTTTCAACTGGAAAGCTTGCGCCGGAGCGGCGAGCCTGCGGCTCGCACCGCATATCCATCCGTTGCAGTTTGTCGCGAAGTGCCGGTGGCTGGCGCTTGCCGGCACCGCGTGTTCGGATCTACTTACGGAAGTTGGCGGAGATTTCGACAGCACTGGCTGCCCGCTGCCTGCGGCGACAATGCCGACGGCTCAGGCCTCGGCCCCGGTCCTGTCGGCTGGCGATCCTGAACCTGGCGGAATCCGCGGGAATTCCGGCAGGACATACGCAGCGAGTTCCTCCAGCACTTCCCCGGCATCACGCTGTGATGGCTTGAGGTTGAACGCCACGTGGTTCACGCCCAGATCGCGCAATGTCCTCATCCGCAGAGTCGTTATCAACCGTGATGAAGATCGTGCTAATCGATGGGATTCCGGAGGATCGCGGCGCAAGCGAGCGTCGGACCAGCTTGCTGCTGCACGAACCGGGCCGCCGATGCGCCCAGATCGCGACAAGACGCGCCGGCCCCGCGCCGGCCATTGATACCCCAGTGCAGAAGGCGTTTAATCGTTCAGACAAAGGCCGGAAGTGAAGAAGCTATATGCGCTGCACAAACTGCGGCTCCGACAATCCCGACGGAGCCAAATTCTGCAAGGATTGCGGGACAAGGCTTTCGCGGCGCTGCCCGAACTGTGGCCATGAATCGGGTTCCGCGGACAAGTTTTGTACCGAATGCGGCGCATCCTTCGCCACCTCCACCGAAGAGGCATCCGGCGGCACCCAGCCGAGCGCTCCCGCCCCCATCGACTACACGCCACGCCACCTGGTCGAGCGCATCCTGGCCGAGCAGGCTGCCATGGAGGCCAGGGGATCAACCGCGGGGGAACGCAAGACCATTACGGCCCTGTTCGCCGACATGGCCGGCTCCACGGCCCTGATCCACGATCTGGATCCCGAAGAGGCACGCCATCTGATCGACCCCGTCATGGCCCTGATGATGGAGGCCGTGCACCACTATGAGGGCTATGTCGCCAAATCCCTGGGAGACGGCATACTGGCCCTGTTCGGCGCCCCCATCGCCCACGAAGATCATCCACAGCGAGCCCTGTATGCGGCGCTGCGGATGCAGGAAGCCATGCGCCGTCACAGTGACCGCATCCGTCTGGAGCAAGGCATACCGCTTCAGATCCGGGTGGGCATCCACACCGGAGAGGTGGTGGTACGTTCCATCCGCAGGGACGACCTGCACACGGACTACGATCCGGTGGGACACACGATACATATCGCCTCACGGATGGAAAGCATTGCCACGCCTTCATCGATTCTTGTCAGCGAGTCGATCCGCAGGCTGACCGATGGGTATTTCGACTTCAAGGCCCTCGGGGCGACCCAGGTAAAAGGCATTCCGGAACCCCTTGCAGTGTACGAGGTGCTGCGCCCGGGGGTGTTGCGCACGCGCCTGCAAGTGGCGCAGCGTCGCGGCCTGGCGCAATTCGTCGGGCGTCAGGACGAGCTGGCGCATTTACATGAAGCCCTGGACCGGGCCAGGGCGGGAAGCGGGCAGATTGTTGGGGTGGTCGGCGAAGCCGGCGTCGGAAAGTCCCGACTGTTCCACGAGTTCAAGGTGCTGTCACAGCACGGCTGCATGGTCCTGGAGACCTTCTCCGTCTCGCACGGCAAGTCCTTTGCCTATTTGCCGCTGATCGAACTGGTGAAGAACTACTTCCAGATCGAGGTACAGGACGATGAACGGAAGTGCCGGGAAAAGGTTGCAGGCAGGGTGCTGATGCTCGACCGCATGCTGGAAGACCTCTTACCCTATCTGCTCCATCTGCTTGGCATCGCCGACCCGAATTCGGCGTTGCCAAACATGGACGCGCAGATCCGGCGCCAGCGCACGTTCGAGGCGATCACGCGCCTGCTGGTCCGCGAAAGCCACAATCAGCCGCTCGAACTCCTGTTCGAAGATTTGCAATGGCTGGACAACGAAACCGAGGCATTCCTGGATGTGCTCATTGACCACCTGCCGGGCGCTAGGATTCTGCTGCTGCTGAATTACCGGCCCGAGTACCAGCATGGCTGGAGTGAAAAAAACTACTACACGAAGCTCCGGCTGGATCCGCTGGGCCAGGTCGAGGCCCGGCAACTGCTCGCCGCACTGCTTGGAGATGATCCCACGCTCATGCCTCTCAAGACGCTCATCATGGAAAAGACGGAGGGCAATCCCTTTTTCATGGAGGAAGTGGTGCAGACCTTGATCGAGGAAAAGGCCCTGCGCGGCGAGCCAGGCCATTACCGCATCGAGACGACCCCCACGGCGCTGCATATCCCGACCACGGTACAAGGCGTACTGGCCGCCCGCATCGACCGGCTTCCCCGTGCGGAGAAGGACTTGTTGCAGAGCCTTGCCGTGATAGGCAAGGAGTTTCCTTACAGTCTGATCCAGCGGGTTGTCGCGCAGCCTGATGACCAATTGCGCCATCTCCTGACCCAGCTGGAGGCAGCCGGATTCATCTACGAGCGGCCCGCTTTCCCCGACACGGAATACACGTTCAAGCATGCACTGACCCAGGAAGTCGCCGGCAGCTCGCTGCTCACCGAACAACGCACCGCGCTGCATGAACGCACGGCCCATGCGATCGAGGCCCTCTTCCACCATCAGCTGAAGGATTACTACAGCGAACTGGCACGGCACTACAGTCTTAGCGGAAATGATCCGAAAGCCGTGGAGTACCTTCAGCGCACGGGACAGCAGGCCATTCAGCGCTCCGCCTATCAGGAAGCGATCCGTCAACTGAATGCAGCCCTGGCATTGCTCAAGGGCCAGCCCGATACCCCCGAACGCGCACGCCAGGAACTCAGTTTGCGACTTGCCATCGGGCCTGCGTTGATTGCCGCCAGAGGATTTGCTTCGTCCGAGGTGGAGGCAACTTACAGCCGTGCCCTGGCATTGTGCGGCCAGGTCGGGGAAACACCGCAGCTCTTTCCAACGCAAGCGGGATTGCGCACCTATTTCTCTCTGCGAGCAGAACATGCGAAGGCATACAAGCTAGGGAAGCAACTTCTTCGGCTGGCCGAGAACGCGAAAGACCCGGAGTTATTGGGGGAGGCGCATGTCTCGCTGGGAACGTCGTTGTATTACTCGGGAAAGTTCAGGGCTGCGGATGCCCATCTGGGGGATGCCCTCGTGCTCTACGGCAAAGATCCGCATCACGACCACCTTAATGTTCACGGCGTGGATCCGGAGGTACGTGCGCTATCCATTTCGGCCCTGGTCCTGTGGACTCTAGGCTATCCTGACCAGGCCAGCAAGAACGCCCAGGCTGCCCTCGCGCTGGCCCGGAAGCTGTCCCACCCCTTCAGCCTGGCGCATACCCTCTGCCTGGGGGCGGAGCTGCACCAGTTCCGCCGTGATCCCAGACTGACGCAAGAGTACGCCGAGGCCGCCATCGCGCTCTCGACCGAACAAGGCTTCCCGCTCTGGCTGGCGTGGACGACCGTCCTTCGCGGATGGGCGCTGGCCGAGCAGGGACAGCACCAGGAAGGCATCGCGCAGATGCATCAGGGACTGGCCGCCTATCACGCCACGGGGGCAGCGCTGGGGCGTTCGCACTTCCAGGAACTGTTGGCCCAGGCCTATGGACGCATGGGACAGATCGAGTCAGGCCTGAGCGCGCTCGCCGAGGCGAAGCACGCGGTGGAAAGGACCGGAGAACACTATTGCGATGCGGAGTGGCATCGGATCAAGGGTGAACTGATACTTCAAAGTTCGCGCCCCGACGACCTCAGGTCTGGCGGTGATGCAGAAGCCGAGGCGTGTTTTCGCAACGCGATCGCGGTAGCCCGCCAGCAGAATGCCAGGTCGTTTGAGTTGCGGGCAGCCCTATGTCTGGCGCAGCTCTGGCGACAACAAGGCAACACCGAGCCGGCCAGGCAGCTGCTGGCGGGGATCCGGGGCGCAATCACCGAGGGTTACGACAGCGCGGATATGCAGGATGTCGTCGTCGCGGACCGTTAACGATGGGGCGGATCGCGTTTTCCGCTTCCACGCTATCGAATACACTGTGCGCTCGAGCAGCGTTCCCACCCATTTCCCCCGGCTCTGGAGAGAGACCCATGAAGGCCTGGATTGCAAAGGCAGTTGGTGCTCTTGGCTGTGCAATGGCATTGCTGGCAGGTTCGGCGAGCGGCGCCGACCCGGCAACGCTGGTCATTTCGGCTGGTACGCAACAGCGCAGTTGGACGGCCGATGCGCTGCTCAACGACCGTCGCCTGACCGATGTGACGGTAGACGATGACAATCTGAAACGCCGCCTGACGTTCAAGGCGATCCCACTGACCGCCCTGCTGCGCGGCATGCCTGTGGCGGCCGGCGCGACTGCGACGACCGCGGCCAGCGATGGCTATGTTTCGCACCTGCCGATGCGCCTGTTGCTGGCGGATAGCGCCGACGAGCCGCGAGCCTGGCTGGCGGTCGAAAATCCAGCCAGGCCGTGGCCCAGGCTCAAGGGCCAGGGCATCGGGCCGTTTCGCCTGATCTGGACGCTACCGTCGGGCCGCGCCGCTTCCGTGGTCAACGAGAGTCATTGGACCTACAACATCGTACGCATCGATATCACCGCATCGCCTGCAGAGCGCTTTGCGGCCATCCGGCCCGCCTCCGACCAGCCAGCCGACGGCCCCGTCATGCGCGGCTTCGCGACTTTCCAGCGCGTTTGCTTCTCATGCCACTCACTTAACCGGGTCGGCGACGCTCACCTTGGCCCCGATCTGAATGTGCCGTACAGCCCGGTGGAGTATCTGGGCGACGACAAGCTGGTCAAGCTGATCCGCGACCCGCAGTCGCTGCGCTGGTGGCCCGACGCGCGCATGTCAGCAATCGACGAAAAGACGCTCTCCGATGCTGACCTGAAGGACCTGCTGGCGTATCTGCGTCATATGGCCGGTCGCAAGGGATCCTGAAACCACTGGCGCCTGGATTGCCGTCCAGGGCGCGGCGGTGAAGTCCGCAAACTGGAGACACACGCTATGACTATCTCGTCCACCGCTCGTCGCGCGGCATTCCGCACCAAGGTCAGTGAACGCCAGGGCTTGCTGGTGCCCGGCGCATTCAACGCGATGAGCGCGCGCGTCATCGAGGACGCCGGCTTCGAAGCGCTCTATCTGACGGGCGCCGGCGTTACCAACATGTCGCTTGGCCTGCCCGATCTCGGCTTCATCGGTCTGCACGAAATCGCCGAGCACACCGCACGGGTCCGTGACGCCGTCGCGCTGCCGTTGATCGTGGATGCCGACACCGGCTTCGGTAACGCCCTCAATGTGCGCCACACGGTACGCAGGCTCGAGCGCAGCGGCGCCGATGCGATCCAGTTTGAAGACCAGGTGATGCCGAAGAAATGCGGCCATTTCTCCGGCAAGGAAGTCATCGCGACGAGCGAAATGCTTGGCAAGATCCGCGCGGCCGTCGATGCGCGCGAAGACCCCAACCTGCTGATCATCGCGCGCACCGATGCAGCCGCCGTGCATGGCATCGAAGACGCCATCGAGCGCGGCCATCGCTTTGTCGAGGCGGGCGCGGACATCCTGTTTATCGAAGCGACCGAAGCGCTTGCCGACATCGAGCGCCTGCCCAAACTGATCGACGCGCCGCAGTTGATCAACATCGTGATCGGCGGCAAGACGCCGACGCAGTCGCGCGAGGCGCTCGGCAAGCTCGGCTATGCGATCGTGCTGTATGCGAACGCAGCGCTGCAGGGCGCAGTGCTTGGCATGCAGCGGGCGCTCGGCACGCTGCATGCGAATGGCCGGCTCGACGAGGACGCTTCGTTGGTCGCGCCGTTCAGTGAGCGGCAACGGCTGGTCAACAAGCCGTTGTACGACGCGCTCGACCGTGAATACGCAGCAAAAGACTAAACCGCGCTGATCAGCCCGGATCACCGATCCTCAGACGGAGACATGCCTTGAATGAAAAAATCCGATTCACCCTGGGCCTGCTTGCGACGGCAGGCCTGATCGCCGCTACGCCGGCTTGCGCACAAGGCCAGTGGCCAACCAAAACGATTCGCTTTGTCGTGCCTTTTGCCGCTGGCGGGGCCAATGACCTGATGGCACGCGCGGCGGCCGAGGGGGCTTCCAGGGTACTGGGCCAGACCGTACTGGTCGAAAACCGCCCCGGCGCGGGCGGCACCGTCGGCGCCGACATGGTGGCTAAGAGCAAGCCCGATGGCTACACCTTCCTGATCAGCGCCGCCGGCGTCATCTCCAACAGCATGATCAAGAAGTCCATCCCGTTCAAGGATGACGCGCTGGTCCCCGTCGCCATGATCGGCCTTGCTCCCTCCGTCATCGTCGTGCCGAAGAACGCGCCCTACAAGGATCTGCGCGACTTTGTCGAGGCATCGAAGAAAGGGAATGGCTTCAACTTCGCCACCGCGGGAACCGGCAGCACCCCGCACTTTGTCGCCGAAATCCTTAACGTGAAATATGGCGCAAAGCTGCAGCCGGTGCCCTACAAGAGCGGGTCGGAGAGCACCACGGCGGTCCTGGGTGGCCAGGTCGAAGGAACCTCCGAAGCCAGTATCATCGCGCTTCCGCATATCCTGCACGAAGGCAAGTTCAAGGCGCTGGCGACGACCTGGACGCAGCGCATATCGGCCTATCCTCAACTCTCCACCGCCGTGGAGCAAGGCTTTCCGGAGCTGCAGATCGCCCACTGGGCCGGCATCCACGCGCCCAAGGGCACGCCCGACGCCATCCTCGACAAGGTAGCCGCAGCGGTCGACAAGGCCATGAAGGATCCGGACGCCGCGGCAAAACTCAAGGCCGTCGGCATCGAGCCGATTGGCGGCACGCGTGCGGATTTTGTGAAGTTTGTGAACGCGGAGCGCAAACGACTGGGCGAGATCGTCAAGGCGGCCAAGATGCACGAGAAGTGATGGCTGCGCAGGCCTTGGCCATGGCCTGCGGTCCAGGCTTTCACACCGGCAGCGCGGCGCGCTGCAGGCTTATTCGTGTTCTCACGAACTATGGATCAGCGCCAGGCCTGAGTGAACTCACTGATCACCCGCTCCAGGTGGGTTCGCATGGCTGCACGCGCCGCCGCGCCGTCACGGGCCATCACAGCGGCGAAGATCCGTTGATGGTCCTCTTGCGACGCGACCCGCAGTTCCGGGGTGTGGAAGTGTTCCTCGATCTTGTCCCATAAGGGATCGCTGCGCGCGCTGTCCCACAGCGCAGTGACCATATGCAGCAAGACCTTGTTGCCGGTGGATTCTGCAAGGCAAAGGTGGAATTGGCGGTCTGCTGCCTCATTGGCTTGCTTGTCGTGCATATGCTCGCGCATGAGACTCAGCGCCGAGAACATCCGGTCAAGGTCGCTGTCCTTGCGTTCGCTTGCCGCCAATCCGGCTATTTCTGACTCGATCAACACTCGGGCACGCAGCGTTTCGATGGGGCCCGGCCGCCAGGGCAGCTCGAACGGGTCAGGAGCGGACGCAGCCGCTGCCGCGCATACGTAAATGCCCGAGCCCAGGCGCACTTCGACCACTCCCTGGACCTCGAGCGCAATGATCGCCTCACGCACCAAGGTGCGGCTGACGCTGAATCTCTCGGCCAGGTTGCGTTCGGACGGAAGCCTCGTGCCCGCAGAAAACTCACCTGATGCGATCAGTGCATGCACTTGACTGGCCAGGCTCAGGTAAGAGCGATCGCTGGCACCAGGCGAATTCTCAATCTTCGGAGGTGGTGCAAGCTCGCTTGTGGTATTTCGCATCGTGGGAGCGGCGGTAGCCGCACATTTCGTAACCGGTTGACCACCCGCGCGAGCCTGTGGGAAACGTCCGGCGGGCGGGCTCCACGGCGGTCGGATTGCCTGGCCGCGTAGTGCCTGACGTGGCCCATGGTAAACCATGAGGGCAAAATTGGGCAACCAGTCCATAATTGGTCAACCAGTTTGGTTCACCACTGGTGCGCACGCTCGGCCTGTTGTCGATCGTCTCCTCGGATTGCAAAGCGGGCGCTTGACCCGCCCTTCCTTCATCAACAGAGTCGACCCAAGGAAGCCCCCATGAAGATGTCCTTCCGCTGGTACGGAACATCCGACCCGATCAGTCTTGCGTACGTCCGGCAGATCCCCGGCATGACCCACATCGTGTCTGCCATCTACGACGAACCCGTCGGTGAGGTATGGCCACTGGACAAGATCCTGGCGCTCAAGTCCACCATCGAGGCGGCAGGCTTACAGTTCAAGGTTGTCGAATCGGTCCCGGTCCATGAAGACATCAAGCTCGGCAAGCCGACGCGCGAGCGATTGATCGCCAATTACCAGCAGAACATCCGGAACCTGGCCGCCGCCGGCATCGAAGTCATCTGCTACAACTTCATGCCGGTGTTCGACTGGACCCGCACGGAACTGTCGAAAAAGCTCGATGACGGCTCGACCTGCCTTGCCTTTAGCACCAGGGAGGTCGAACAGATAGACGTGAGCCAAGGCATCGCCCTGCCCGGCTGGGATTCCAGCTACCAGCCCGACCAGTTGCAGGCGCTCCTGGGCGAATACCGCGGGATCGACGAAGACAGGCTCTGGGAGCATCTGGAGCATTTCCTGTGCGCGGTCATCCCGGTTGCGCAGGAGTGCGGGATCAAGATGGCCATCCATCCGGACGATCCGCCGCGCCCCATCTTCGGGCTGCCGCGCATTGTCAAGAACCGCGACGATCTGGCGCGCATCCTCAAGATCGTCGACACGCCGGCGAACGGCCTGACGTTGTGCTCAGGCTCGCTCGGTGCCGGCCCGCAGAATAACGTCGAGGCGCTGGTGCGCGAGTTCGGCGGCATGGGACGCATCCACTTCGCCCACATCCGCAACGTCAAGGTCACCCCGGAAGGCGATTTTGAAGAAACCGCCCACTTGTCGAGCTGCGGTTCGCTGGACATCGCAGCGATCGTCAAGGCGTACCACGACGTCGGCTTCCAAGGCTATTTTCGCCCCGACCACGGCCGCATGATCTGGGGCGAAACCGGCAAGCCGGGTTATGGCCTCTATGACCGCGCACTGGGTGCGGTCTACATCAACGGCCTGTGGGAAGCGATGGAGAAGATGGCCTGAATAGCCGCGAGACTGCAGCCCTGTCTAATAAACATAATTGGAGACCTGTCATGGAAATCATCAAGAACTCTCTCGCGGCTTCGCGCCGTTCAACGTTAATCCTGGGCATCGCTGCGCTCGGTCTTGGCGCGTTGACAGCGACGGCCGCCTGGGCACAGACCAACTGGCCGACCAAGCCGGTTACCCTGTTGGTCGGATTCCCGCCCGGGGGGCAGACCGACTTCGCAGGACGTGCCTTGCTCAACGGCTTACAGAGCTCGCTCGGCCAGCCCGTGGTGATCGACAACAAGGCCGGCGTGAACGGCAACATCGCATCAGTAGAGGTAATGAGAGCGCCGCCAGACGGCAACAAGCTGCTGGTGGGCAACGGCTCGATGACGATCATGCCGCACGTCTACACCAAGCTCGGCATCGTCGACCCGCAGAAGCTGACTCCGATCGGCGTGATGCTGCAGTCCCCCCTGGTCCTTGTCGTGCCTGCCAGCTCGCCCATCAAGACCTACGCGCAGTTCGTCGAGGAGGTCAAGGCGCGGGACAAGGCAGGCAAGACTGTTGACTACGGATCGGGTGGCACCGGTGCGTTGCCGCATGTCACGATGGAACTGCTGCGCGAGCGCATGGGCGGCCCGAAGATGAACCATGTGCCGTACAAGGGCAGCAGCCCGGCGATGATCGACCTGATGGCTGGACGCCTGGATGCGATGTTCGATGCGACTTCGGTCGTCGCGCCTTTCATCAAGTCGGGCCAGCTGCGGCCACTGATGGTCACCGGAGCAAAGCGCGTGGCGATGATCCCGGATGTGCCCACGGCCACCGAGAGCGGCATCAAGGACTTCACCATCATCTCCTTCATTGGCCTGTATGGGCCGCCCGGCCTGAGCCCTGACATCGTCAAGAAAGCCAACAGCGCCATGAATTCGGCGCTGAAGGATCCAACCGTCGTCAAGGGCATCGTCGACCGCGGTGACGAGCCGGGTGGAGGCACGCCGGAGCAACTCGGAACCCTGACCCGCACTCACTACAAGATGTGGGGCGACGTGGTGAAGGCAAACAACATCACGGCCGATTGAGGCAGCGCAGGCCGCTCACGGTGACCCCATGAACGACACCAGGACCCTCGACCTCGTCGCCATCGGCGAAGCGCCGATCGATTCCCTCACCATCGATCCGGCGGTTCAATCATTAGGGCCGTGAACGGCCCCAACTGGCCGACATGGGTCGTGGCAAGCGCCCCCATCCGGACGGCAAGCCGCGCCGGTGGGTTGGCTTGCGCAGTGAGAATCTCCTACTGCGCTGGTGCCACCGACGCGCCCTGAATACTATGGCGCTTCAAGGACGAGGCAACAAAGCCGCTAGCCTTCATATCTTCCACAAACTGAGCCAGCACAGTGACGGCAGCGCGGAGGCGCGCCTTGGGCAATCCCATCGCCTGCTCGATCACCATGAAACGTCCGGGCAGCAGCCTCAGGCCATGCACGCGTCCGGCGTCAGCTTCCAACTGTTGCCTGACGCCGGCCGCGACGTCCAGCCCCTGCTCGATGAAAACGTCCACTACCGTAGGAGAAGTCGGGGCCCGCACGATCTCAGCGTGCATGAGTTCCCGCGTCAGAAAAAGGTCGTAAGCACTTCCCTTGCCGACCGTGACGCGTCGGCAAGGCTGGTCGACTTCGTCGTTTTCCTGAATGGCAGAGTCTTCGCGCACCAGGTATGCCCCTTCGATAAGCACGTAGGGCGCGGTAAAGGCAATGCCGGCGCCTCGCACAGGATCGATGGCGAAGAAGCCGACGTCTGCCTGCTCGTTCGTCACCGCGTCAACGGACTTGCCGGCGGAGTCGAAAACGATCAGTTCTATCTCCAGCCCTAGCCGACGCGCGAACTCGCGTGCCAGGTCAATCGAGACACCAAAGGGCTGTCCGTCGGCATCCAGGTTGGCGAGGATGGGATTGCCGACGTTGATCGATGCCCGCAGCACGCCGTTGGGCGCCAACTCGGCAACAACGTGAGGGCTGGTCGTGGCAATGGATGTTGAAGAAGTCATGGTCAATTGATGTTAGTCGGAAGGAACAGCGCGCAGCACCCTGCTCGGCCGCGACGCCGCCAAGCCCTCTCAAGCCGCAAGTTTCGCGGCGTGATGCTTCAGAAGTGACAGGACGGATGCGTCGATCGTGAGGCCCTGTTCGCGCTGGCGCGCCATGTTGGACAACTCGATCTCACCGGGAACGATCACCGGCTTGCCTTCCTCTGCCGCGGGACAGCCGTGCAGGATGGCCGCAAAGTCCTTCATGCGATCGGCGAGCCATTTGGCGGACCCCAGCCGACGGGTGTCGATCAGGATAAAGAAGTGCCCCAGGTTCTGCGGCTCGTCCGGCGCGTCGACCCAGGATTTCACGTGGGTCAGGTAGGCCGCGTCGGATAGCAAGCCGGCGAACAAGTCCACCACCAGCGCCAGGCCATAGCCTTTGTGCCCGCCTATTGGCAGCAGGAAGCCGTCTAGCGCGGCGGCCGGGTCCGTGGTCTTGCGGCCTTGCTTGTCGGTTGCCCACGTATCCGGGATGGGCGCTCCCGCCTTGAGCGCATTGCGGATCTTGGCACGTGCGACGACGCTCATTGCCATGTCGAGCATGAAGTGGGCGCCATCGTGACCCGGTACGCCAAAGCCAAGCGGACTGTTGCCAAGGCGAGCGTCACTGCCGCCCCAGGGCGCGATGGTAGTCGTGGCATTGCTCCCGATCATGCTTGCAAAGCCCGCCTCTGCAGCGATATGGCAGTAAGGCGATATGGGACCGAAATGATTGCTGCCTCGCACCAGCGCCATCCCGATGCCGCATTCCCCGGCCACTTCCATGGCGGCTTTCAAGCCTTTCATGCCGACCAACGGCCCAACGCCGTTGCCCCCGTCCACCTTGACGAGCGCGCTGGCAACCCGTTCGATCTTGATAGCCGGCCGTGCGGCAATTCCGGCAACTTCCAGGCGCTCGCCGTATGACTCGATACGACTCATGCCGTGGGTGGAAAGGCCGAAAAGGTCGGCCGTCACAAGGAGGTTGACGACTTCATCGGCATCGGCGGGAGTCAGCCCCAACCCCTGGAACGCCTGGCTGCCAAGGTCGCGAAGCGCCGCCTCCGGCAAGGTTGCGCGGCTGTCGGTATGTCCATGCATAGAGTTACCCAATTGTGTTCGTAAAGCGAGGAGATCGTTGAAACAAGGAGGAACGGGTGCCGGATGCCTAGTTGGCCTTAACGTTGGCGCTGCGAACCACGGCACCCCAGCGATTCCGTTCGGTCCGGATAAATCGGGCAAATTCCTCAGGGCCTTGCCCCATCGGGGTGCTGGAATCTTCAGCCAGGCGATGGCGTACCGCGGGGCTGTTTAGCGCCTTCACGGCTTCCGCATGCAAGCGCTCGACCACTGCAGTTGGCGTCCTGGCTGGAACCAGCAGTCCAAACCACTGTGAACTCTCAAAGCCCGGATAGCCTTGCTCTGCCACGGTAGGAACATCAGGGATAGCAGGGAGGCGCTGGGCTGCCCCCACGGCCAGGATGCGTAACCGGCCTGCTTTCACGTGAGGAAGAAATCCGGGAAGTCCCGCTGCGGCAGCGTCGATATTGCCGGCCAGCAGATCTGTCATTTGCGCACCGGTCCCCTTGTAAGCGACATGTAGAAGCTCGGCGTGCACCGTGACTTTCAGCATTTCGAAGGCCAGGTGACCGGCGCTTCCGTTCCCGGCCGAGCCATAGGTCAATTTGCCTGGTTTTGCCTTTGCCAGTGAAACGAAGTCGGCCAATGACCTGGCATTTACGCCAGGGCCAACCGCAAAGACCATAGGCACTTTGGCCAACAGCGTCACGGGAGCGTAATCCCTCTCGGGATCGTAGGGCAGTCGGGGCATCATGGCCGGATTGACCGCCAAGGTGCCGACGTGTCCCAGCACCATGGTGTAGCCATCCGGCATCGCACGTGCTGCGTCTTGCATGGCAACAATGCCTTGACCACCGCCCTTGTTATCCACGATGACTTGTTGCCCCAGGTTCCTGGACATTTCCGCCGCGATGGAGCGCGCGATGACGTCGGAACTGCCTCCCGGCCCATACGGCACGATCAGACGAATCGGCCTGGCTGGCGTCCACGCCTGAGCCTGAGCCTGAGCCTGCGCAGGCATCGGCAGTCCCATGCAGGCCGTCGCGACGGAGAGCACCAAGAGCAGCCTATGGCTTAGCCGTTTACGACGTGTGTTGGAAAGTGGCCGTGCACGATCAAGCGCTGTGGTCGTATTGGATTCTTCGAGATTCATATGGCTCTTCTATCGAGATGAAATTCGTGAGCAAGCCAGGGCACATCGCTCCGAGGGTGTCTCCGCCCCTCGTAAGCCGGCCTCACGCTCCTGGCAACGATTTGTGAGGCCATGATCCACGCCAGCCATTTCCGTGTAAAGTGCAAAGATTCGATGGATTCTTGCGTTTGACACATGAATTTCGACCTCGCCGATTTACGTGCTTTTCTCGCCGTAGCCGACCTCGGAAGTTTCCGAGCCGCTTCGGAGGTACTCTTCCTTTCGCAATCAGCACTGTCACGGCGTGTCGATAAGCTTGAGGAAGCGCTTGGCGTGGAGCTCTTTATCCGCACGACCCGGAAGATCGAGTTGACCGCCGTTGGACGTGCTTTCATGTCCAAGGCGCGCAATGTCCTGAACGATCTGGAAGAGGCGATGCTCGGTATCCGCGATGTCGCCGAGAGGCTGTCGGGCGAAGTCACGTTTGCGTGTGTTCCATCGGCGGTGGGGTACTTTCTGCCGTCCGTCGTAGCGGAATTCCATCGGCGATACCCCCTTATCCGGCTGCGCGTGATGGATGAGTCTTCAGCGGACGTCCTGCTCGCGGTGACTCGCGGCAATGCCGACTTTGGCCTGACCTACATCGGGACCCAGGAGGCCGACATCGAATTCAAGGCGCTGATGGAAGAGGCGTTTGTCGTGGCGTGCCAGGTCGACCATCCGCTTGCAAGCAGAAAGAGACTGAACTGGTCGGAACTCGGTCAATATGACTACATCACCCTCGCTCAAGGCAGCGGCAATCGCTTTCTCATTGATCAGGCCCTGGCGCAGGTCCCATCCAAGCCACGCTGGTTCTGTGAAGTCCACCACGTGCCTGCGCTTGTGAGTCTGGTACAGGCGGGCTTGGGAATTGGTGTGGTACCGCGGATGGCGCTACCGCCGGAAGGCCACAAGGCATTGGCGGCGATCCCGCTTACGGAACCTCGGGTGACGCGCACGCTGGGACTGATATCCCGGCGAGGCCGCGCGCTGCCGCCCGCGGCGAAACTGCTCTACGATCTGCTGGTTGCGTCAAAAGGCGCAGGGCCAAAGGCAACATCCGCACGCCGCCGCAAGACCTGATCTGGTCATCTCGCCATCGACAGCAAACTATGGGGCCTGCGACCTGACACAGGAATAAGCACGCGCGCTATGTCCTCGGTAGACATCGAGTTCCAGAATTGCGAACCATACGAGACGCAACTACCGGATTCGACGGGCTGATGTAAGGATTAGCGTGGTGGCGTATAGGCAATGACCTCGATCTCAATCCTGGTGTCGACCATGTTTTTCGCCTGTATTGTGGAACGCGCCGGCTTATTTCCAGGGAAAAAGTCGCTGTAGACGCGATTGAACTCATCGAAGTCGCGTGCGTCATCGATCCAGACCGTGGTCTTCACCACGTCCTCGAGCGTGCAACCGGCCAATGCAAGTGCGTGAGCGACATTTTTCATAGTCTGGCGCGTCTGAGCTTCTATCCCTCCTGCGATGACGTAACCGTTTTCGTCCCTGGCAACTTGGCCGGACACAAACACAAAGCCGCCGGCCTTCGTCACCAGCGAGCGCGGCAGTGTTCGTGTAGCCGCATTAGTCTCTTCAAAAAACTCAATCGTCATTTTCGGCACCTTTTGCGAAGAAGGGTTTATCGATTCTGAGCGACATGCCAATTCATGCCCGCAATAGGCATGTCGGCCCCCGAACCCAAGAAAACTTACTTGGCATGTTGGCGGAATTGGAGAGTGCGCCAATGCCAGGCATAGGTGGAATAGGTACTACGGCTGCTGTCATTGAATGCCAAAAAGAAGCCCCCGGGGTCCGGGGGGGTGCCTCGGGGGCCAGTAAATGCGGGGCCAGACACCCGCCCCGCATATTCAATGCTGGACGATGGCCACTGAATCGACATCCGCCATAGTGTCTACACCGCTGTCACATTTAAGGGTGTTTCAATGATGAACTCGCACCCAGTCGGGTTGATTCATGGCAGCATCGTTGATGCCAGTTGGCGTTTGCCGGCCCCGCGTGTTCGGATCTACTTGCGGAAGTGGGCAGAGATTTCGACGCGCGCGATGCCCAATCCGGTTCGACCCGGCGAAGGACCGTTCATGAGCGAAGGACTGCTTTTCGACTGGGGACTGACACCGGCAACGCTTCCGCCCAAGTCGACTTCCTATGCGGTTACAGCCGCAACCCCTTCCAGAGCGATAATTCTTGTCGTCGCGCATTGTTCACGAATCGCCTTGAGGCGGGCGTACTCTGGCGAGTCATACCAAGCCATTAAGGAATCCATGTCCGGGAACTCGACGCGATAACGAGACGATGCGGCTGCCAGTCGCCTTCGAGAACTTTCGTTGGACCCCCAGGCAACGGACTCTCACTCGTCCACTGCGGCGCGGCCATTGCGTTCTCCTACAGATGGCGTGGGCGTCGTCAGTGGCGGCACCTTCAATCCAGCGTCACCCCGGCTTTGCGAACTAGTACTGCGTAGCGCGCCTGCTCTTGCCCGAAGAGCGCTGCCGCCGCCTCCGGCGTGGTGGGGCGGAGGATGTTTTCCTGCTCGGCCATGGCCTTCTTCACCTCTGGTGAGGTCCAGGCAGCCACGATGTCGTCGTGCAGTCGCTTCACTTGCGCGGGGGCAAGCCCGGCGGGGCCGATCGCGGCGAGCCAGCCGCCCACGGTCACGTTGAGGCCCTGCTCCTGGAGCGTCGGGATGCTTGCCAGCGAAGGCACCCGCGTGCCACCGGTCGCTGCCACCGCACGCAAGGTCCCGGCCTTCAGGTGCGGCTGCACAGCGGGCACGGCCAGCACACCGAAATCGACCTGCCCGCCGATCAGGTCGGTAATCATCGCTCCCACCCCCTTGTAGGGGATATGGCGTGCCTTCAGCCCGGCTCCGTCCAGGAACATCTCCGCAGCAAGGTGGAGAATCGTGCCGTTGCCGGAGGAGGCGAAGTTGTAATGGTCCGGTTTCGCCTTGATCAGGGCAACTAGTTCCCTGGCGTTGGCGGCTGGCAGCCGCTTGGGATTGACCACGAGCAAGAACGGCGTTTCGGCCAAAATCGCGATCGGCGTGATGTCTTTCAGGCTGTCATACGGCATCTTCTTGTAGACGGCCGGATTGACTACGTGGTTGTTCGAGACAAAGGCAATCGTGTTGCCGTCCGGCGCAGCTTTGACAAGCTGTTGCGTGCCAATGATGCCGCCGGAACCCGGAAGGTTCTCCACCACCACCGGGCGCCCCAACGACTTGCTCATCGCGCGCTGCGCGGAGCGGACCATCACGTCCTGCCCCGAGCCGGCACTCGCGGGAACGATGACGCGCAAGGGAGTGCCCTGCGCTGACACATGCCTCGGCAACGCGACCAGAGCCGCTGCGGCGGCCAAGCCGCCGATGAAGTGACGCCGACTGATCGATGACATGCTTGTCTCCTGAGTATTTTGTCGTTTTGTGGCGCCGCATTACTGATCAAACGAGGCGCGTAATTGCCCGAAGCTCGTGATGCGACCGGCGACGGCACTTGCTGCCACCGTGGCCGGGCTCGCCAGCCAGACCTTCCCTGGACCGGAACGGCCTGGGAAATTGCGGTTAATGGAACTGACGGTGACCTGATCGGCTCGCTCGGAAACGCCTGGTCCGGCATTGACACACGCGCCGCAGCCCGGCTCGATCAGTTCCACGCCAGCCCGCGCGAACACGTCAAGCATGCCCTGCTGCATGCAGAAATTGCGCACGTCCTGGCTGCCGAACTGGAGGATGAAACGCACTCCTGGTGCCACCTTCATGCCACGTTCGACGGCCCAGGCCAGCACTTCATGGCAGTGGCGCAGATCCTCACGCTTTCCACCCGTGCACGAACCGCCATAGGCAATGTCGATGCATACAGCTTCGTCCAGTTCGGCAATGCTCAAGCCGCTACCGGGGTCGCCGGGCCGGGCCAGCATCGGTTGCAGCGCTGCGCAGTCGATCTCGATCGTGTGCGCGACCTCGGCATCCTCGTCGCTGCGCATCCAGGACTCGATCTGGAAATCAATGCCACGGCGTTCGCTCAGGAAGCGGCGTGTCTCCTCGTCGGGCGCGACGAGGCCCGTGATGCCGCCCATTTCCGCCACCATGTTCGTCAACGTGGCGCGCTCATCGGTCGGCAATCCGACCAAGGCCTCGCCGGTGTACTCGAAGACTTGCCCGATTGCGTGGCCATCGCGAACGTAAGGCGTGCGTAGCAGGTGCAGGGCGATGTCCTTGGCTTCGACGCCGATGGGCAGGCGACCAGTCAGCCGGACTCGACAGGTCCTGGGTACCCGCATCGGGACCTCGCCCGTCATCCAGGCAGCAGCCATTTCAGTGGAGCCTGCACCGAAGGCAAACGCGCCGAGCGCGCCACAGTGCGGCGTATGCGAGTCGGTGCCGATGGCCACCTGCCCAGGCAGGACGTAGCGCTCGGCCATGATCGAGTGGCTGATGCCCTCGGAGCCCTCACGGTCTTGCAGGAAGCCGTGCAGCTTCAGGCCGTGCTGGTCGCAAAAGCGCTGCTGAACTTTCGCCATGGCTTGCGCCAGGTCGAGCAAGCCCAGCTTGCGGCGCTCGGGCGGCATGCTGCGATGGATGAAGGTCAGATGGTCCGAGAAGAAGACGATCGAGGTTGGGTCGCGGAGCACCACCTGGCCAGCCATTTCACGCTCCAGCGCGACGATGGCGAGCGGCGAGCTGTACTCATGCGCATAGCGCCAGTCGGTCCTCGCGAACACGGGCTCGCCGGGGCGCACCGGCTGACCGCCACTGGCGCGCGCGATGATTTTCTCCGCGTACGTCATCGGCCTCGGCCCGCTGGACCGCGCCGCGGGCGCCCAGCCCTGCTGGCGTGCCCGCATCAGGTTGAATAACCCGCCTCGGCGTATCAGCTCGGCAGTCAGTTCATCCTCACCACGGGTGAACTCCTCGATCGGAATAGACTCGCCGCGGCGAATGCGGTTGATGAGGCCGAAATCGGTGGAGGTCAGGATACCAAGGTTGCGGCAATTCTGGCGGTAGATCCGTTCGAAGCTCTCTGCGATGACGAGGCGGATGCCTGCGCACCACTCGGCATAGGGGCTGGCTTCGCGGGAGGACCCTTTGCCATAGCGCCGCCCTGCGACCGTGACGGCGAAGCCGCCTGCCCTGACGCTGCCAGCGGTAACCGGAAGGGCTTCGCCGCACTTCAGGCCAAGGTAGGGGAACTCGCCAAGTTGTTCGTCGTAGTGGTAACAGATCCAGGCCGGGGTGATCTCGTCGGTGGAGACGTCCGTGCGTAACGGCAGCGCCTCTTCGAGCGAAACATCCTGGCCGGAGAACTGCCGCTTCACGACTTGGGCATCCTGTGACAGGAAGAGAATGCGGCCGTTGAAGCGCAGGCGGTGGGGAACAGTGGACAACTGCGCGCTCCTTTCATAAGTTAAAGTACTGTGACTCGCTTGGTATTTTTGTTGCCGCGCTCCTTTTCTACAAGTTAGCGCTCCTCATATGCTATAAGTTCAGCTAATGTCATCCCTTCCACTCACAGCCTTGCGCGCGTTCGAGAAAGTCGCCGAACACCTGAGCTTCACCCGCGCCGCCGAGGCGCTGCATGTCTCGCAGAGCGCGGTCAGCCAGCAGGTGTCCCAGCTTGAGGAACGCGTAGGCAAGCGCCTGGTGGAACGCAGCGGTCGGACCTTGCGGCTCACGCCACATGGGGAGTTGCTGGCTGCGGCTTGCCAGCGCAGTTTCACTGCGCTGGAACGGGTGCTGCAGCAGATTTCGCGCGGCGGCAGTCAGGCATTGCAGTTCAAGGTGCCGCCCACGTTCGCGATGAAGTGGCTGATGCCTCGGCTGCCAGGGTTCCAGGTACTCCACCCGCAGCTTGAATTGCGGATCAACACCAGCGTGCAGCCCGTGGACTTCGAGTCCGAGGATGTCGACATCGGGATGCAGCGTTCGGCGGAGCCGGATCCAGGGCTGCATGCCATCTCCGTCATGGATGAAACCGGAATCCTGGTTTGCTCGCCAAGGCTATGGGGCAAGCGCAAGCCGCGGCTGGTCGAACTGGAGTCGATGACCCTGCTTCACAGCGCCAACCGTCCTGAGGACTGGCCGCTTTGGCTCAAGCTCATGGAGGTGCCGGACTTGCAGCCAGCAAACCAGATCGAATTCAGCTTCTCGCTGTTGATGTACCAGGCCGCACTCGAGGGTCTGGGTGTCTGCATTGCGCAGCCGGAATTCGTGGGAGAAGATCTCGCGTCGGGCCGACTCATCGCACCGTTCCCAGAGATCGTTTCGACGGGAAGAAAGCACTTCCTCGTCTGCCCGGAGCGGCGACGTCACGATCCCGCTGTCGCGCGCTTTTTCTCCTGGGTACAGTCGGGGGCAAGAGCCGTGCCGTAAACATGATCCTTGGCCATCGCAATTCCATCTACCTGCCCTCCGCGCGCAAGCCGCCCCCCTGCGCCAGCCACCCATTAGGGTGGTGCGCGGCCGTCGCGCGCCTGTCATTGTGAAGCCACTGCGCTTGCGTGCCTGGCATCCTCAGGCTGGCCGGGCGCGCGAAGCATCGATTCACGTGGCAAATGGCAGGAGTCATCATCATGGAAACCTCAACCCCCAGCGGAAATCCCTTGCAGGATCTTTCCTCCAACCTGGCGGCCATTGCCGAGCGCGTCGGCCAGAGCGTCGTCGCGGTGCACGGGCGGCACCGCTTTCCCTCCAGTGGAGTAATCTGGCAACCCGGCGTGGTGGTCACCGCGGCGCATACGATCAGGCACGAAGACGGCATTGAAGTCAGCTTGGCCGATGGCCGTACCGTGGCGGCCGTCCTGGCGGGTCGGGACCTTGGCACCGACCTGGCCGTACTGAGGCTCGATGGCGTGGCGTTGAACCCGGTCGAGACCGGTGATGCGCACTCCCTCAAAGCAGGGCATCTGGTGCTCGCGGTGGCGCGAGTGGACCGGCTCGGCACCAGCGCGGATTTCGGCGTCGTCGGGACTGCTGGCGGTCCATGGCGTACCTGGCGGGGCGGGCAGTTCGACGCCTTCGTGCGGCTGGACGGCGGCCTGCGCCCCGGCTTCTCCGGCGCGGCCGTGGCGGATATGCAGGGGCGGGTCATGGGCCTGTGCACATCGGGGCTCGCGCCTGGCGCTGGCATGCTGATTCCGGCAATGACCGTGGCGCGCGTGAGCGGCGAACTGCTAAGCAAAGGACGTGTCTCGCACGGCTACCTTGGCGTGGGCACGCAGCCGGTGAACCTGTCAGAGACCTGGATGACGAAGCTGAATCTGGCGTCCGGGCGCGGGCTGCTGGTGGTATCGGTTGCGCCGGGCGGGCCCGCGGAGCAAGCCGGGGTCCTGATCGGGGATGTGCTGGTCGAACTGGATGGCAAGCCATGCCGCGACACGGACGACGTGCATGCCGCACTTGGCGGCGACCGTATCGGACAGTTGCTGAAGATCGGGCTGATCCGGGGTGGCGAGCGCAGCGAGTGCTCGGTTACGGTGGGCGAACGCCAGCAACGAAATTCGTGCGGCTGAGATTCTTGCAAGCCGTCGCATGTCGGGTGCAAAGATGACACAGATGAGCCCGATCAGGGTCGCCGTCGTCGCCGCGTCGCCGCAGGCGCGCGCAAGCCTGCAGGCACTTGTCGAAGCGGCGCCGGCGCTGGAATTCGCAGGCAGCGCGGCCGACGCCGCAGTGGTCGCCGACCGCTTTGCCGGCGACTTGCCGGATGTGGTCGTGGTCGACCTGGAGCCGCAGGCCGGCGACTTGCCGGCGCCGGAGGCGGGCCGCGATCCCGCGACGCCGGCGCTCGTCCTGCTCACCGACGAGACGGACAGTGACTGGATTCATGGGGCACTGGGAGGCAGCGCCATGGCACTGCTGCCGCGCGGCGCGACGCCCGGCGAAATCATCGCCGCGATCGAAGCCGTGGCCGCGGGACTTTGTGTGCTGTCCCCGGAGACCCTCGCCAGACTGGTGGCGCAGCACAGGGCGCCTCGCCAGATGGCATCCGCGGATCTGATCGAAACGCTCACCCCACGCGAGATTGAAGTGCTGACTATGCTCGCCGAAGGGCTTGGCAACAAGGAGATCGCGCGCCAACTCGACATATCGGACAACACGGTGAAGTTCCACCTATCCGCCATTTTCGGCAAGCTCCGCGCAAGCAGCCGCACCGAGGCCGTCATGCAGGGCATGCGGCACGGCCTCATCATGCTGTAGTCGGCGCCGGCCAGGCGCTCCGGGGCTCCCCCTCATAGTCAGATCCCCCACTGCGGGGACTCTGGTCCTACCCATAGCAGTCGGGTCACTGAGCGCTTCCACCCGCCTCGGCCAGTTTCGGCCGTGACAGGGCGTCATGTGAAGACAGCGAACAGGCGACAAGGGTTTACCTGCGTGACATCAAATGTGACGGCGTGTTCGCGCCAGTCCCGCGCCATTCCACACATTGCGGGCGTCCAGATCTATGGACGCTGTGTTCCTGAAAACCTCGCACACGGGCAAATCGGGATCGCCTATCTTCTCACTCGAGATCGATGCTGCGAACGGGCGCTGCCCGCGAGCGTTGATAGACGTGACCCCCCACAAAGAGGAGACAGCGATGAACGATACCGTCAATCCTGAGCGCCCTGCCCCGGCCAGCGCGTCGACGGGGCAAACGCCCTACAGTGCGTGGATGCAGACAGACGTCCTCCACTCGCTGCAACATCCGGTCAGCGATCATCCCGGAGAGCATGCGTGGATCACCTCGGTGCAGGTGTCCGAGCTCTACTGGATGCTGATCATCAAGGAGATCCAGATCGCGCAGGCGCAACTGCGGGCGAATGATCTGACGCAGGCCTGCCGGACGCTGCAGCGGGTGGTCGCCCATCACGAGCCGCTCAACGCGACGTGGCGATCGATCGCATGGATGACGCCCACCGATCTGCTGTCCATCCTTTCGCGTGCAGTAGCAACGTACGGGAAGGACACGGCACTCCAGGGATGGACGTACCGGTATATGGTCTATCTGCGGGGCATAAAGCAGGCGGAGCATCTGCAGCATTTCGTGCCGCAGCCCAAGCGCTGGGATCAGCTCAACAAGGCGCTGGCGGAACCGAGCCTCTATGACGACGTGCTCGCCTATCTGAATCGCAACGGCTTTGCGATGCCGGTGGCAGTACTTGATCGCGATTTCAGCGTGCCCTACCAGCCAACCAAGGCCGTCGAGAAGGTCTGGCGCGACATCTACGCCGACCAGAACGACAACCTGAAACTTCAGCAGCTCGGTGAGACGCTGTGTGATATCGCCGAGGGCTTTTCGACCTGGAAGTCCCTGCACCTGATGGCGACGCGCCGGAGCTTCGGCGGCCGGCCAGCCTACTTCGGCACCGAGGGCATCGCCTGGCTGCTGCCGACCATGGATGAAATTCCATTTCCGGAACTCTGGTCGGCACGCGGCTTCATTGGTGATCCGCCGGCAGCGTGCCCGCATAGGCACAAGTAATCGGACGCCCTATTGGCAAAACCATGTGACACGCCCGCTGTCCGGAGGAAACCACAATGACCGATGATCAATTGATGAAGATGGCGGCCGGTGCCCGTGCCGCCGTCGCGGACCCCGCGCGAATGACCCTCGCGGGTAGTGACGCTAACCCGCGTTTTGAACTTTTCCACGCGGCCAGTTCGCTCTGCTCGCAGAAAGTGCGCACGGTGCTTTTCGAGAAGCAGTTGCCGTACCGATCGAACGACATGATGATATTGAGTTCGATGGGCCCCGACGGCCTCGTTCCCGCTGAGCACTACCATCCGCCCTATGTCCGACTGCGGCTGATTGCAGGCCAGGAAGTGGGGCGGGAACTTGTCAGCGGCTACAGCGGGCGCACTTCGGTGGAAACCGAGGGCTTCGATCCCTGCACGGTCCCGTTGCTCGTGGATTACGAGGCCGGCCGGGTGATCGCGGACTCCCGGCGAATCTGCTGCTATCTCGATGCGGTGTCGCGCGATCCGGTTCAGCTCGTGCCGGAGGATGCCGATGCGCGTGCCCAGGTGATGCACCAGGTGAGTATCGTCGATCGGATCCCGAACGGTACGCTGCTCTATGGCTTTCATCCCGATGCCGACCTGCGGCCCGAAGCGCTCAAGACGGTCATGGAATCGGTTTACGACCACAAGATCACGGCGCTCGAAGCAATGATCGACGCCAATGCCGACGATGCGGAGCTCGTTGCCGCCTATCGCGCAAAGATTGCAAAGGAGCGGGGCGGCAAGTCGGTCTGCCGCGATGCGGCGTTTCAGCGCGCCGCACGCCATCACGTCGCGGCCCTGCTAACAGATCTCGACCGTGCGCTTGGATCGTCGTCGCCGTATCTAAGGGGGGAATCATTCTCGCTCGGCGATGTGCTGTGGGGCGTCAACCTGGTACGGCTGGCGTATTTGGGCCTTGCGTCGATGTGGGACGATCTGCCCAACGTCGTCCAATACGTCAATGCGCTGGTCAAGCGCCCGTCCCTGCGCAAGGAAGCGGTCCAGGCCACGCTGGATTCGCTGCCGCCCTCGCGTTATTTCGATGTAGTTGCCGGCTCCAGGGCAGCGGGCAGCGTAATCTGAAAGATCGCGCCGCGGGGTACGTTCGCGCTCGCCCACAATCGGCCCTCGTGCGCTTCGATGATCGAACGGCAGATGGACAGCCCCATCCCCAGGCCGGCGGACTTGGTCGTGTAGAAGGGGGCGAAAATGCGCTCGGCGTTGTGTGGGGCAAAGCCTGGTCCCGAATCGCTCACCGCCACGAGCACGCAGCCAGCGTCCGCATTTCCCGTACTGATCAGCAATTCCCGCACGCCGTCGCTGACACCGCCCATCGCCTCCATCGCGTTGATGAACAAGTTGAGGAGGACTTGCTGCAATTGGACCCGATCTCCTTGAATGAGCGGTAATCGGTCCGCGAGCTGCGTCTGCACCGAGGCGCCGTGCTTCCATGCTTCGCCACGGGTGAGCTCGATCACCTCGCGGATTGCCTTGTTGATGTCCAACGGTTCTTTCCGGGGTGGCGCTTTCTTGACCAGTTCACGGATGCGGCCGATCACGTCCCCCGCCCGATTGGCATCCTTGATGATACGGCCAAGCACCTGCCCGACCTCGTCGACGTCAGGAGGCTGGGCGCTCAGCCACCGCAGCGCAGCCTGGGCGTTGGTCACCGTCGCGGCGATCGGCTGGTTGACTTCGTGAGCGATCGAGGCCGTGAGCTGCCCCATGGTTGCGACGCGGTTCGCGTGTGCCAGTTCCGTCTGCACCTCCCGATAGCGTCGCTCGCTCACGCGGACGTTTTCCTCCGCCTGCCTGCGCTCGGTCAGATCGAGCACGAAAGCGACACCTTCCTTCCGGCTTGCTTCGAACGTGGCCGCACCGACCATGACGGGCACGCGGGTGCCGTCCTTTTTGACAAACTCTTTCTCGAAGGGCTGCGCGCGCCCCGTCTCCTCGATCTCTCGCAGCGCTCGTTCGTCGCCCTCGCGCCAATCCGGCGGTGTCAGATCCCTCCAGCGTATGCAACCTGCGACGAGATCGTCACGCGCGTATCCCACCATGCGAAGAAATGCGTCATTGGCCTCGAGAATGTCACCCTCGACATTCCAGACGACGATCCCGATGATGTTGGCGTCGACGAGGCGCCGGATCTTCGCTTCGCGTTCCACGAGTTCGTGGTACAGATGGGCATTTTCCAGCGCGATCGCGGCCTGCGAGGCCACCAGCCTCAGTACGGCGATGCGGGCCGGGGTGAACACGCGTGTCGTGAGATTGTTTTCGAGGTAGAGCGCGCCCGTGAGCTTCGCCTGATTCATCAACGGCAGGCAGAGAATGGAACGCGCACGATGCTGACCAATGTAAGGATCTCCAGCAAACGAGGGATCGGCCGCGGCATCGTCGAGAATGACGCTCTCCCGGGTCCGCAAGACGTAATAGAGGACGGACTCCGGCAGCACCGCCGCGGTCACGGGCTCGTCGTGCAGATGCACGACGACAGTTTCGCCGCCAGTCGTCGCTTCCGCGGTTATCCGTTGTTCGCCGCCGTCCGGAAGAATCAACAGACCTCGTTCGGCGCCTGCCTGTTCAAGCGCCGTACGCATGACCATCTCGATCAGCTTTTCCAGGACGATGTCACCCGAGACCGCCTGCGACACCTTGATCACGGTCGCGAGATCGAGGTGTTCGACCGGCGTCGCGATCGTGCCCGTTGGGCCGGGCGCGAGCACTTCCGTTCTGAGGTGCGGATACATCTGCTCGAGTTGCCGCACCTTCCCTTCGGCTCGCCAACGCAGGTAGCAGTAGCGAGCGTTGTGCAAATAGGTCTCGGCGATGACCTCGAATTCACGCGCCGCGTAGAATCGCGCGGCGAGTTCGTTGGCAAGCGCCTCGACGTGGACAAAGCCGTTTGCGCGTGCCGAGCGGATGGCCTGTTCGTAAAGGTGCATCGCCTCCAAATTGCGGCCTTCGATCCGGGCAATCTCCGCGCCCACCAGCGCGGCGCGGTTCTCGAAATTCTCCGGGCAATTCTCCGCCCAGACCTTCAGTTGCCTGTGATGCGTAGCCAGAGCCTCCAGGTGTTGTTGTCGCTCGTGGGCTGGTGCGGAATCGGAGCAGGCGGCGTGGGACAGCGCGCCGTAGAAGTAGTATTCGGCTTCCTCGAAGAACGAGGCCGTGGTCCAGAGCAGTCCTTGCGCCTTCGCTGCGGCGTCCATAGCCGCCGCATGGTCGCCGGCGATACAGCGCGCCTGCAATTTCCGGATCCAGTACCAGCACGCAGCAATCGCCAGGTCCGGGTTCTCTGAAAAACGGCGCTCGATCCGAAGTTCATCAAACTGCCTGTCGTCAAGGCAACCAAATTTGGGGGTGAGTCCCCTGAGAGTCCGCATCAGCGCGACTTGCGTGGCGATGATGTCAATGGCAAGGCCGAAGCGCGACTTCTCCGCGAACGCGAGGCCGTGTTCGGCTTCGCTTAGCGCCTCGGACAGCGACTCGCCGGAGAAAATAAGGTTCGAGTTCAGATCGTTGCGCGTGTAGGTTGCATACTGGAGATCACCGACGCGGTTCGCCGCTTCGAAGGCGCGGCGCTGCAGATCACGGCAAGCCCCCACGTGTTTCATCCAGGGCACGACAAAAAGCGCGAAGCAAACAAAGGTTCTCGCCTCGAGGCGTTTTAGCCCGCGCCGTTCGACGAGATCGTAGCCTAGTTGGCCAAATCGGAATCCGGCCTTGTAGTCGCCGAAATGCGGCCCAGCGATTCTGATGAGAATGACATAGGCGAAACAGGAAGCATCGCAGTTGCCGCGCTCAAGGCTCAGACTGACCGACTTGCAGATCGTCAGGGAGGCCAGGTTCTCATCGGTATACAAGGCCGGCGTCCAGAGCTTCATCAGAACATCGACGGTTGCCAGGGACGCCGGGTCCGCCATCAGCGGCATATCGATAAGATCTTCGATTGCCCGGTCCCCAAGCATTGACCAGATGCGCTCGTATTCGCGTCGTACATCTTCGTTTTTCGGATGGGGCGACCACGCAATACCGAAATGCCGGAGGCAACTGAGGCCGACGCTAATGGCGCGGCTGCTCTGATCGAGGACCAGGCAGACATCCATGTGCAAGCAGGCGACGATGGCTTGCTCGACCGTTGTCGTGGCGTGATTTGACAGTGCCGCCAAGCGCTCGTCTGCGACCGATAACTCGCCGGTCAAGAATTCGCATTCGGCCCGGTTCAGCTCCAGCGCGAAGACCATCTCGTGCTGGCGGTCCCAGCTATCCTCCACCAATAGCGCCACACCGATATTGAGATAGGTGAGCGCGGAGGCATAGGCGGTCGACCCCTTGGCACGCTTTCCCGCAATCAGGTTGAGCTCGGCGAGCTGGTCCCGTTCCGCTTGCTGCGTGATCAGCGCAGCGCCGCGGTTGAGCTGATTGACGATCTCGAAGATCGCCTCCTCCCGCTTCTCGGCGGGAGTTCGCTTGACGAGCAGGCGACCGATCCGGAGATGGACCTCAGCGCGCATTGCGTTCGGGATCAGCGAATAGGCGGCTTCCTGGACACGGTCATGAATAAACTTGTAAGAGCCCTCCAGGCGCTCGACCAGTTCCTGACGGACGGCCTCCCAAAGAACCGTATGGACCTGCTTCTCCGGGGTCGCGAGAACGGTCGACAATATCGGGATCTCGGCGATGTTGCCGAGGCAGGCGAGCTGCTGCACCGCCTGTTGTGTTTCGGCTGGCAAGCGGCTCAGTTTGCTGACCATCAGATCCACGACATTGTCGGTGTAACCCTTGGCGTGAATGCGATCAAGACCCCAGGACCAGCACCCCGCGTCATGATCGAAGTGGAACAAGCCCTCTTCGGCGAGCGAGTAGAGAAACTGAATCACGAAGAACGGATTGCCGCCGGTCTTCTCATGCACCAGCTGCGCCAGCGGCACGACGCGCGCCGGTTCGCAGCAAACCGAATCCGCAATCAGTTGCCCGAGGTGTTCACGGGCAAGCCGTGCAAGCGCGATTTCCTCTACCTTCCCGCCAGCGTTCTTGATGGCTTGCAGCTTGCGCATCAACGGATGTGCGGCATCGACTTCATTGTCCCGATAGGCGCCGATCACCATCAGGTGCTGCAGGTCCGACCGTGTCAGCACATCTTCCAGCAAGTCGAGCGTCGCCGCGTCGAGCCATTGAAGATCATCGAGGAAGAGCGCCAGCGGATGTTCCGGCCGGGCGAAAACACCAATGAACCGGCGAATCACAAGCTGGAAGCGGCTTTGCGCCTGCTGCGGCTCAAGCTCCGGCACTGGCGGCTGGTCACCCGTGATGAGCTTCAGTTCGGGGATGAGGTCGGTCATGAGCCGCGCATTCGGCTCCAGGGCCTCCAGCAACGCGCCGCGCCAGCTCGCCAGTTCGGTGTCCCGCTTGCCGAGCAGCGGCCGCACCAGGCTCTGGAAAGCCTGCACCAGGGTCGAATAGGGAATGTCGCGCTTGTACTGGTCGAACTTGCCGGAAGCAAAGAGCCCCCGCGGGGGCACCAGCACCTTGTGCAACTCATTGACGACGGAGGTCTTTCCGATGCCGGAATATCCCGAGACCAGCACGAGTTCCGGTGCGCCGCTTGTGACCACGCGGTCGAAGGCCGCGAGCAACGTATCGACCTCGCGCTCCCGGCCGTACAGCTTCTCGGGGATCACCATCCGGTCGGGCGTGTCGTGGTCACCAAGCGGGAACGCATCGATCTGGCGATCGCGCTCCCAGCTGGCGAGGCAGCGTCGCAGATCCTGCTCAGCGCCGGCCGCGGTCTGGTAGCGCTCCTCGGCCGTCTTGGCGAGCAGCTTCATGACGATGTGGGAGAGTGGAGCCGGTACCGCCGTCAACCGCTCGCTGGGCGGCACCGGTTTTCGGGCGATATGGCAGTGCACCCATTCCATCGGATCGGCCGCCGAAAAAGGCAGCGCGCCGGTGAGCATCTGGTAGAGCACGACGCCGAGCGAATAGAGGTCGCTGCGCGAATCGATGGAGCGATTCATCCGACCGGTCTGTTCGGGCGCCATGTAGGCGAGCGTGCCGGCAATGGTTTCGGGCGGCTCGGGCGCCTGGTGCTCGCGCGGCAGCCGCGAGGCGATGCCGAAGCCGGTGAGCCGCGCCCGTCCGTCCGGGCAGTTCACGAGGATATGGGCGGGCTTGAGGTCCTTATGGACGAGGCCGCGCTGCTGGAGTTGGCCCAGCGCCGCCGCGATGCCGACGGCGAAGCGCAAGACACTCCCCACCTCCATGGCCGCGCCGAGCAGCCGCTCGAGCGGCTCACCGCCGGGATCCTCGAGCACCAATAAGGTCCGGCCGTCTTCGCGCCGAAGCTCCAGCGGCCGCACCGCCCACGCGCTATCGAGTTCATCCTTCAGCCTGAATTCGTGAGCGAGGCGATCGAGGCTGGCGGACGATGGATGGTCGGCGGCGGGCCGCACAATCAGAATGTTGGCGGCGCCGCCATTGCCCGGGCGCCGGCCTCGACAGAAGACGCGCTCGCCGTCCTCCCACAAGACTTGAAGGCTTAGGCTGTTAACCATCGGCGCTGAAAACATGTGAAGGGTTCATCTTGCACTCTGCTGTAGGCTGCTGCCCGGCGTTGGGCTAAGAGGACGCCACATTCGTCCGCCACAACCGGGCAGGATGCGCTCAGAAATCAATTTACGCCAAGGCGCTTCCGCAGCATCGACGCTGCAGCAGTAGGATAGGCGTCTCCCTAGATTACACCTCGGTGATGACAGCGGCGCCCTCGGGATTGGGGTGGCGCGTCCGCAGTGAGGGTCAGTACACGCTACGCTGACCGTGCCGGGACGGGGCCTGGCGCGCCACCAAGGCCGCTTAGGCGAGGAAGATGCCCGCATGGCCCGATGATAGGGCGACCCAAAATCGCCTGTTGGATCAAGTTGCCGTCGCGTGGCTCGCGTCGGCCTCGGCCGACGATCCACGTCCGCCAGCAAAGGCGGAGAGCGTGTCGTCAGCCACTGAGGCGCGGATGACCGTTGCGCCCTGAGAGCCGCCGCTTACATGATGATTAGTCCACCGGCCGAGAGGGGTCGGCAAGAGCCGACCCGGAGCGCCGGACCGAGGTCCCTAGGGCGTCGACGTGGCGCTGCGCGTCGGACAGGTACCCGGGGCCGCCTATCCCGAGAACGGCTCGCAGATCACGTTCAGGATGACCGAGTCTTGGGCCGACGTGACCGCGATGCATTTCTGGGATGACTTCATAACGCCAGTCTGTACGCCGCTTTCTTGAGGAACACGGGCCGGTCTCGACGGCGTCAGATCTCGCACGGCTCCCATTGATCCGCAATCTTCGGCGCTGGATTGCTGGGACGCCTGGTTTCGCGCGAATGGGATAGAAGAATGCAGCGGTGCCGGGCGCGTTGACGTCGGACACTCGTTCATGGCAATCATCGCCGCGCGCGAGGGCCGGGGAGTGGCATGCGTGCCGACGATTGAGATCGACAATCTCGATTGGCGCGACGAGATGGTGCAGCCGTTCGATTTGAACTTGCGTAGTGCCGGTGCGTACTATCTGCTATGCCCGCGCGACAAGGCACTCTCAACCGAGGTCAAGCTGTTCTCTAACTGGCTGGCTGCACAATATCAGCCAGCCCAAGTCGACGCTGACATTGAAACGAGCGAGTAGCTGAGCGGAGGCGAGCCTCCAGCACCATCATTACCGACGACGTACTTCAGCGCCTGGTTTCTTTCCCGAACGTCATCGTGACCGAGCATCAAGCCTTTTTCACGCGTGAAGCCATGACTACGATTTGCCAGACAACCCTGCGCAGCATTACCGAATTCGCGTCAGGCCAGGCGCTGACGAATGAGATCAAGGTGTGACATGGCGTGAGGAGGCGGCTCGGCTGCTGCCGACCTCCCGTTGATGGCAGAACGCTGCAATGCGTACCGTCTGGCACTGGCCGAAGCAGAAGGTGGCGACGCCATGCATTGCCGTCTTGCCCCCTTCGCCCGGTCTTGGTGTCGAGTACCGGCGGGGTCGGAATCAGCCGGCCGGCTCGTCATCCCTCACCGTCTGCACCGCCAAGAGCCGACGCTCGTGCGATCGATGCCTTGCGGCGATTAGGGGCCAGAGAACCGGCCGGTCAGCCATCCCCTCAGATCTGGATACGAGAAAACGTGCGGGACACGCTCCGTCAGTTTGAGGGCAGGTTTCGGCCCAGCCGTGCCGCCTCTATTGCGGCGATGTCGATCTTTTTCATCGTCATCATCGCGTCGAATGCGCGCTTGGCCGCCGCGCGATCGGGGTCGGTGATTGCCGCGGTGAGGGCGCGCGGGGTGATCTGCCATGACAATCCCCACCGGTCCTTGCACCAGCCGCACGCGCTTTCCTGGCCACCATTGCTTACGATCGCATTCCACAAGCGGTCGGTTTCGGCTTGGTCGTCCGTCGCGATTTGAAAAGAGAAGGCCTCGTTGTGCTTGAAATGCGGGCCGCCGTTCAGCCCGAGGCAGGGAATGCCGACGACGGTGAACTCGACGGTCAGGACGTCGCCCTGCTTGCCGTCGGGATAGTCGCCCGGTGCGCGGTGGACGGCGCCGACAGCGCTGTCGGGAAATGTTTCGGCATAGAAGTTTGCGGCCTCAAGGGCGTCGCGGTCGTACCACAAACAGATCGTGTTCTTGCTATTCATTTTGTGTCTCCTGGAAAGTTGAGCACCGGGCATCCGCCACCGTCAAACAACTCCAATCGTCCACGCTGCCTGGACCACGGGGACGGGTCATGCTCCGCGCGCGGGCTGCCACGTCAGCGTTCATCATGCAATACGGTCTTCTGAGTCGTTACGCATGCCAATCACTCCTACCACAACTTAGCGGCGCCATCACAGTCCGGTGACTGCCGCCGCTAGAACTTGTCGACGTCGATCACCGCCTGCGCGAATTCTCTCGGTGCTTCCTGTGGCAGATTATGGCCGATCCCTCCCTTGAGGTCCCGGTGCTCGTATTTGCCGGTGAACTTGCTTGCATAGGCGCTGGGTGCCGGATGCGGGGCGCCATTGGCATCACCTTCCATGGTGATGGTGCGCACGCCTATGGTGGGCGCCGACGCGAGCCGCTGCTCGAGCTCGTCGTACTTCGGCTCACCTGCGGCAAGGCCTTGCCGCCAGCGATAGTTATGTACGGAAACGTCGACGTGATCGGGGTTTTTGAAGGCAGCGGCACTGCGCTCAAAGGTGGCGTCGTCGAATTTCCACTTGGGCGACGCCTGCTGCCAGATCAGTTTGGTGAAGTCGCGCGTGTACTTCTGATAGCCAGCGCGGCCGCGATCCGTTGCCAGATAGAACTGATACCACCACTGGAACTCGGCCTCAGGCGGCAACGGCATTTTTCCCGCTGCCTGACTGCCGATCAGGTAGCCGCTGACGGATACCAGCCCGTTGCAACGCTCTGGCCATAGTGCAGCGATGATACAGGCCGTGCGTGCACCCCAATCGAACGCCGCGAGGATGGGTTTCTGGACGTTGAGCGCATCCATCAGTGCGATGATATCCAGCGCAACGGCCGCCGGTTGGCCGTTGCGCATCGTTTCGCTGGACAAGAAGGTCGTCGAACCATAGCCGCGCAGGTACGGAACGATCACGCGATACCCGCGCGTCGCCAACAGAGGCGCGACGTCGACGAAGCTGTGGATATCGTAGGGCCAGCCATGCAGCAGAACGACCGCTGGCCCGTCGGCAGGACCAGCCTCGGCGTAACCGACGTTAAGCAGCCCGGCGTTGATCTGCTTGATCGACGTAAAGGCCGTATGGGTGCCCGGTCTTGTCGGCGGCAGAGGGGCCGGCTTCGACGGTCTGGTTTGGGCCTTGGCGGAAGCCATCATGCCTAACTGCGCGGCAGCGAGTGTCAGGGCTGCCGTGACCAGCAAGCCTCGACGCGGCGAATCGATTTTCTCCGTCATCTTATTCCCCTGTCGCGCCTGCAAGCCTGATGCGGAATCGTTCATTAGGTCGGTGCTGAATTCCGCCGGCAGGATGGCGCATCTACGTTACAACCGGTGCCAGAACCGGCACAACGATGCCGCAGCCAGTTTTATGAGACCAATATAGATCATTGTCAAGATGGGACCGGGGGCAGTGCAATGGACGGCCAGGTGATATAACGGGAGCAAGCTTGCGCCGAGCCGGCGCCCTGCCCCGGGTGTTCGGTATCGAACTCGACGACGGACATCCGTTGTGCGCCCAAGATGTCACAGGCTTACTCACCAGTCCGTGAATAAAGCGACAAAAATTGGAACCTCGTGACGACCGTTTAGTCTCATTCAACATGAAACGAGATGGCCGTACACTCGATCGCGCGACGCAAGAGGAATTCCGCCGGCTTGCCTTGCGCCGGGTTCGCGAAGGCGAGAAACCATCGGTGGTGGTGAAGTCGCTGGGCATGAACCGAACGTCAATCTACCGTTGGCTCAAGGCGGCCTCGGGCTCGGGCAAAGGCGCGCGGGCGCTGGCATCGCGTCCAGCGACAGGCCGGCCACGCAAGCTCACGCGAGCGCAACAGGCGCAGGTCTTTCGGTGGATCAACGGGCGGGATCCTCGGCAGTACGGTCTGGACTTCGGGCTGTGGACACGACAGATTGTGGCCACGCTCATCGATGAGAAATTTGGTGTGAAGATGGGTGTCACAGCGGTGGGCAGGCTGCTGGCGGGACTGGGCTTGAGCCCGCAAAAGCCATTGCAGCGGGCGTACCAACGAGATCCGCAGGCCGTCGAGCGCTGGCAGCGTGAATCATTTCCGGGTATTGCGGCTGCGGCCAAGCAAAGCGGTGCGGACATCTACTTCTGGGACGAATCAGGATTTCGAGCCGACGCGGTGCATGGCAAGACCTGGGCGGTCAAAGGCGAGACACCGGTGATTGAGCGCCCCGGGCAGCGCCAATCGATTTCCGCCGCGTCCGCGGTGAACGCCAAAGGTGCCTTCTGGTTTGCGACCTACAAAGGGGCCTTGACCGCGGAGCTATTCATCGAATTGCTCAAGAAGATGATGAAGGGCCGCAACCGCCCAGTGCATCTGATCGTTGACGGACTGCCAGCACACAAGAAGGCCAATGTGCGCGAGTACATCGAATCGACCAAGGGAAAGCTCACGATGCATGTGCTGCCGGGTTACGCGCCCGACCTGAATCCCGACGAGTTCGTGTGGAGTCATCTCAAGCGAACTGGTGTGGCGCGCAATCCGTTGCGAGCGGGCGAGAAACTGGAAATCCGCGTTGAGCAGCACCTGCACGAGGTGAAGAAGAACCGCCGGCTTGTGCGCTCATTCTTCGACGCCCCATCTGTCGCCTATATTTCGGACTGCTGAGTAAGTGCTGTGTCCGGGAAATCGGCTCAAGGCCCGCAATTCCCGTCTCTCGACTGCCACCGTCTCATCGGGGACAATCGAAGCGTCCGAAACAGGGAGCCACGCCGAGATGATTTCTTTCGACATCGCGCAATACCGCTTCGACCTGCGGGCTGTCGCAGTCGCGGTGCGCGGAGACTACGTCCTCCTCCATCGCGTCGAGACCGACACCTTCTGGAGCCTTCCCGGCGGGCGCGTGGAAGTGGGCGAGGAAGCAGCCCACGCCGTTGTCCGCGAAATGCACGAAGAACTGGGCGTCGCCACCACCGTCGACGGACTGCTATTTGCGGTAGAAAACTTCTTCGAGGGTGATGGAAAGCCGCACCACGAGATCGGCTTCTACTTCGCCGTCTCCTTGCCGGACGACTCGCCGGTGGTTGACGTCAAAAGAGAGCACATCGGCATGGAATCCACGCATCGGCTGGTGTTCCGCTGGTTTCGGCGCCAAGACCTTCCGGAGCTCGACCTCTACCCCGCATTCCTTCGGAAGGCCCTGCAAGAGGACCACTCAGGCATCAGGCACTTCGTCCAGTACGGCTGAAGGTTTCCTGAGGAGGGCCGACAAAGGCCGATCGAAATCGGTTACTCGCCAGACCTCCTCAGCGCGCCTTCCAAAGAATTGCCTCTTGCTTGGGGCCTAAGCGGACGTGATCCTGCAAATCTTCGAGATCATGTAACCGACACCGGCGATCCGGTGTTCGTGCTTGGGAGCAAAGGCATTCAGATGTGCCGTGATGCAGCGATCGATCGTCTGGCAGGCACCCGCGTCGTCAAAGCCCGGCAGAAATGAGATGCTGATACCTGGCATCGGGTAGTCGAGAAGACGAGCCTCTGCCATTCGGGTGTAGAGGTTGCCGTTGCGAAAGTCCTCTGGGATGTCGTCCCACTTCGGCAGGAGTTTCACAGTGCTGAGTTCCAGCTCTGCTTCGGTGATGCTGTCCACGTCAGCACGGGAGAGCGAGTAGGTCATGCTGGTTTCATCCTTCCAGGAACGTCGGAATCGGAAGCCATATTGGCGCGCGTCTCGGCTGAAGCCGCATCAGTCGCCGTAATGGCCGCTATGACAAGACTAACGGGGCTGCGGCGATTCAGGCCGTGCAAAGTGCGCCAACTACTTTGCAGTACATGCCACAAACTATTCTCGCCGGGCTTCGAAGGATGCCGCCTGGGGTGTTGAGTGCTGGAACGGTCGCCTCCAGCGTCGCCCGTTAATCCCTGGCCACTTTTCCAGGGTTCGCATCAAGGGGGGCCGCGCGGATGTTCTTGGCCGTGTTCAGTGAGCCATGAGTGCGCTTGCTACAATCGCCAGCAAGGCAGTTGCCAGGAGACTCGTGATGACGGATGACGAACGCGCGATTCGCGATCTGGTGGACACTTGGATGTCCGCAAGCAAGGCCGGGGATACCGAGAAAGTGCTGGGCCTGATGACCGACGACGTGGTGTTTATGGTGCCAGGTCAGGAGCCGTTCGGTAAAGCGGCCTTTGCCGCCGCGTCGGCGGCGCAGCAGGGCATGCGCATGGAAGGCACTGCCGACATCGTCGAGTTGCAGGTGCTCGGAGAGTGGGCCTTTATACGCAACTACCTCGACATCGCCGTGACGCCGCCCGGTGCCACGCAGTCCGTGCGGCGCGCGGGCTACACACTGACCCTGCTGCGCAAGAATGCGAACGGTCGTTGGCTGCTCGCGCGTGATGCGAATCTCGTGACCTGACGGCATAGTGCTTCGTGTCCGTATCCAGCGCCAAGGAAAATTGCGAATCCTCTGATCGCCATGCACGACAGAGACGGGAACACTACGGCCATCACCGAAACAACGGTGATCGGGCGTAGCAACCCGAGTCTCGTTACGGATGGCTGTCTCATGCAGCCAAAGTTCGCGCGTGCACGTCTCCTCAGGTTAATGGCGGGCCGGGCGGGGCAGCCGTAAGGCTGGCCGGGTTACTCCGTTGACGAGCCGGTATTGCTACCCCCGCTGTCAGGCCCGCCACCCTTCAAATGTTCGCACCAGGCGGGTCCTCCAAACTTTCACAGGAGCTCGCAATGCAAGAACGCACCGCATCGAAACAAGAAACCGTGCTAGCCGCCATTCCGGCGGAATGCCTTGAATCGCTCGATCGCATCAGCGCCGGACTGGATAGCATCCTGTCCCTGCTGGAAGTGCAGAGCGAACACTCCGAGGCATGCCATGGCGTCCATTGCCTGCTGGCGATGATCAAGTCGCAGCTGAATCAGACTGCCCAGGAGCTTTGTCCTGCGGCATGAGCCGATTGCCCGAGATTTGCTCCCCTCTCCCGCCAGCGGGAGAGGGGGCGAGCCGTCGGGAGTTAGAGGTTTCGTGGTGCTTTCAAGCGGCATCGAAAGCACCACGATGCCTCCAACTTCTGACTGTATGCAAGCCCCCCAGCGTATGAGGTTTGTTCCCGCGCGAGAGAAGCAAACCCCGCACGTCGAACCACCACCCCTTATCGCCCGCTGAATCTTGCAGGCCTGCGCTCGATAAAATGCGCCACCCCCTCGGTAAAGTCCTCGCTCTGGATGCTCTCGAACATCTCGGCATTGGCGACGCGCGTGGCCTCGGCCAATGACTGGAACGGCTGCTCCCACAGTTGCCGTTTCATCACGCGAATGGATCTGGGCGAGACGTTCTCGGCCAGGTCGTCGGCATAATCAAGAGTCGTCGCCATCAGGGCGTCCGCATCGACCACCCGGTCGACCAACCCGATCCGCAGCGCCTCGTCGGCCAGCACCTTGCGCGCCGAGTACAGCAGGTCGGCCGCATGCCCAGGGCCGACCACGCGCGGCAGCAGCCAGGAGATGCCGTGCTCGGCGATCAGGCCCCGGCGTGCGAAGGCGGTGCTGAACGCGGCGTTGGCGCTGGCGAAGCGCATGTCGCTGTACAGCGCGAAGACGAGGCCCAAACCCGCTGCCGCACCGTTGATCGCCGCGATCACGGGCTTGCGCATGGCCGGGAAGTAGCCATAGCGCGTCTGGTAGTCGGCGCGCCGGTTCATGTCGAACGGGCGCATCCACTGGGCGGCGCGGATATCGCCCGGCGGCAGCACTTCGAGCTCGTTGATGTCCATGCCGGCGCAGAAGCCCTTGCCTGCCCCCGTCAGCACCACCACGCGGACGTTGTCGTCGCGATCGACGGCCTCCATGGCGTCGCGCAGTTCGGCCTCCATGACCTTGGTCAGCGCATTGAGCTTGCCCGGCCGGTTCATGGTGACGACGGCGATCCGCTCGCTCTTTCCGGCGCGAGCAACGGTAACCTGACTGTACATATTGCGATTCCTTTCGATGTCGTGACTAAGGGAGCTGAACGGATCTCGGCTCCAGGAACTCCTCCAGCCCATAGACGCCGCCTTCGCGCCCGACGCCGGACATGCCGAAGCCGCCAAACGGTGCCGCGGGGTTGAAGCGGGCGCCATTGACGTCCACCTGCCCTGCCCGCAGCGCGATGGCGACCGCTTCGCCGGCGCTGTCATCGGCAGCCCAGACCGTGGCGGCCAGCCCATAGCGCGTGCCGTTGGCCAGGGCGATCGCCTCGTCGACGCTGTCGTAGCACAGCACCGCCAGTACCGGCCCGAAGACCTCCTCATTCGCCAGCCGGCTGTCGGGTGCGACGTTGCCGTAGATGGTCGGCGCGACGAAATAGCCAGTCGCCGGCACTGGCGCATCGGCACCGCCTGCGATCCGGTCAAAGCCTGCCTGCTCCGCTTCGGCGATATGCGCCTGCACGCGCTGACGCTGCTGCGCCGACAGCAAGGGGCCGATCCGGGTTTCACCATCGGCGGGATCGCCGAGTGTCATCGCTGCGGCCGCCTCCGCCAGCAGTTGCCGGTACTGCGGGTAGTCCTCGCGTGCAACGATCAGCCGGGTAGTCGCGCTGCAGGTCTGCCCTGAGTTGAGGAAACAGGAGCTGACCGTCGCCTTGACCGCCCTGGCGAGATCCGCGCCCGGCAGCACGACGGCCGCCGACTTGCCGCCCAGTTCCATCGACACACGCTTCATGTCGCCGGCCGCCTGCGCGGCGACCTTGCGGCCGACCGCCGTGGAGCCGGTGAACGACACCATCTGGATGTCGGGATGCGACACCAGCGCCTCGCCGACCGCCGCGCCACCCAGCACCAGATTGAGGACGCCCGGTGGCAGCTTCGCCTGCTCGCAGGCGGCCATCAGCCGTTCGGTGACGGCGGGGGCAAGCTCTGACGGCTTCAGCACCACGGTGCAGCCGGCCAGCAGCGCCGGCGCCAGCTTGGCCGTGATCTGGTGCAGCGGGTAATTCCACGGCGTAATGGCGGCCACCACCCCAACCGGTGCCAGCGTCACGCGGGAATTGCCGATCGTGCGGACGAAGGCGAACGTGTCGGCCAGCGCCGCCGTGGCGCGCCACGCGGCAATCGGTGCATCGACCTGGATGCGGCGCGACAGCTTCAGCGGCATGCCGACTTCGCGCGAGATCTCATTGGCGAGCTCCGCCGCGCAGCCTTCCAGCGCGTCGGCCAGCGCACACAGGTACGGCGCCCGTCCGGCTGCGCCCAGCGCCTGCCAGCCAGGCTGTGCCCGCAGGGCTGCGGCCACGGCTGCGGCCACATCGTCTGCGGTGCCGAGACAGACCTCGGCCAACGGGGCTTCGGTCGCCGAATCGTAGACGCGGACCGACTCGCCGCCTCGCATGGGGCGACGTGCGCCGTCTATGTAGTGTTGGGTCAACTGCTTCACTGCGACTCCCTTGTGTTGCGTTTGTCGAGGAACGCCGCCATTACGCGCTGCGGTTCGCCATCGGCATAGCATTCGAGCTGCGCCCGGATTCCGGCGACACAGGCGTCGTCGAATCCCGGCTGCGTCTTGGCGCGAAAGCGCTGCTTGGACAGGCGCACGGCGGTCGGCGGCAGCGCCGCGAGCGACCTGGCCTGCGCGAGCGCCTGTGTCATCAGTTCAGTCTCGCCGCACAGCGCCGTCACCAGACCGATGTCGAAGGCGCGCCGGCCACTGACCAGTTCGCCCGACAGCGACATCTGCACGTTGTGGGTGTGCCCTACGTGCAGCGTCATCAGATAGGACCCGACGATGCTCGCCAGGCCTGCCTTGACCTCGGGCTGCCCCCAACGGCTGTCTGCCGTGGTCAGCCGCCAGTCCGCGCACAGCGCGAGCTGGAAACCCGCGCCTGCCGCCACGCCTCTAACGGCGGCCACGCAGGGCTTGTCCAGGTCGCGGACGGCCTGGTACATCGCCCGTTGCCGGTTCAGCCAGGGCACGAGCTGCTGCCAGGTCACGGTGGCTGCCTCATCAAGATCCTGTCCGGCGCAGAACGCCCGCTCGCCGGCACCGGCCAGCACAACGGCGCGCACCGAAGGTTCGGCGTTAAGCCGGCCCAGGGCTTCGATCAGCTCGCCGCGCAGGGCGTCGTTGACCGCGTTCATGCGTGTCGGGCGGTTCAGCGTGACGATGGCCATGTCGTGATCCTGTTCGACGCGTACGGTTTGCATATTTCAATCCCCCTTAAGTTCCACCACGGCATCGACCGCCATGACACCTTCGCCGACCGCCATCACCATCAGCGGGTTGATGTCGACCGATGCCAGCGCAGTGCGGTGACGCAATGTCCAGTCGCCGAGCGCGACCGCCGACGATGCCAGCGCGTCGAGATCGAGCGCCGGGATGTCGCGATAGCCATCGAACAGCGGCGCCAGGCGCAGCCGTGCGCAGGCCGCCTTGACGTCTTGCACCGTGAACGGCGCAAGCAGTGTCACGACGTCCTTGCGTAGTTCGAGCAGCGTGCCCCCCTCCCCGATCATGACCAGCGGCCCGAACACGGGATCGACCGAGACACCCAGCGCAAACTCGTGACGGCCCTTGACCATCGTCGCCACGACCACCCGTGGCGACGCCACGCCCAGCCGCTGCAGCGTGTCGAGGCAGTCCCGCGCCGCCCGGGCCACGCTCGCGGCATCGGTCAGCCGAAGATGCACCAGGCGGTGCTCGCTCTTGTGCGGGACATCCGCCGCACAGCCCTTAACCACCACCGGCACGCCGCCGAGCGCGTCAAACGCTGCTACGGCCGCATCCACGCTGTCGCATAGCCGGTGCGGCACGATCGGTACGCCCGCTTCGGCGAGCATGGCCAGGCTATGGGCTTCGTCCTGCAAGCCGCTGCCGTCGAGATGCTGCGCGTCAGGCCAGGCCGGCGCCGTCTCCGTCGCCGTAGCCGCCCCGGCCAGCCGATGGTGCGCGGCGTATTGCGCCAGCGCTGCAATGGCGTCGGCCTCGGTGACAAAGGCCGGCACGCCGTGTCGCACGAAGACCTCGCGGACCGACTGTTGCGGCGCGCTGGCCACCAGCGGCTTGGCCTGGTGCGCGCTGAAGGCGGCGGCGTCGCGCGCCAGTGCCTCGACGTCGTAGCCGGGACCGGCCACCGGAATGCCGACCATCACCATGTCCGCCTGCGGATCGGCGCCCAGCGCCTGGAGCACGCGCGGGAACATATCGCCCTTGCCCAGCAGCGCCGCCGTCATGTCGAGCGGATTGCTGGCCGTACCGAATGCGGGCAGGATCGCGCCCAGTTCGCGCAGCGTTGCCGGCTGCAGTTCGGTCAGCGGCAGGTCGTGCCGTTCGGCCAGGTCGGCGGCCATGACGCCCACCGCGCCGCTATGGCTCATCACGACCGTGCGGCCCTGCCCCGGGGGGCGTTGCTGCAAATACAGCGGCACCGCTCGGACCAGTTCGCCGATGTCGCGCGCACGCCAGATGCCGTGACGGGCCAGGAAGGCATCGATCGCCGCGTCGTTGCCGACCAGCGCACCGGTATGCGAGGCTGCCGCCGTGGCACCGCGCTGGCTGTTGCCGGCCTTGATCGCCACGATGCTGGCGCCACGTGCTCGGGCCACCGCCGCCGCGCGGGCAAGCTGCGCAGGGTCGGACACGGATTCGAGGTAGACCAGGATCAGCCGCACCTCGGGGTCCGCCGCCACTGCCGCGGTCATCGCGCAGGCGTCGAGATCGGCGTCGTTGCCCGTCGCCACCAGGTAGCGCACGCCGTAGCCGGCCTGGCGCAGCAATGCATAAGGCATGACGCTCGCCGCGCCGCTCTGGCTGATGATCGCGATCGGGCCGTCCTGGGGTGCCACCTCCATGAACATCGTCGAGAAATTGAGCACCGCGCCGCTGGCGAAGTTGGCCGTGCCTTGCGCGTTCGGCCCCACCAGCCGCATGCCGCTGTCATTGGCCACCGCCACCAGTTCCTGCTGCCGCTGGCGTCCCGCCTCGCCGGTTTCGGCGAAACCCGACGCCATGATGACGGCAGCCTTGACGCCCGCGGCGCCGCACTGGCGCACCTGCTCGAGCGTGGCATCGCCGGACACGGCAATCACGACGGCGTCCGGCGCCTTGCCGATCGCACCGAGATCGGGGTACGCACGATAGCCCTGGATAACCTCGCGCCCCGGGTTGACCGGAAACACCTCGCCCGTATAGCCGAAGGTGCGCATGTAGTGGATCGGCCGTCCGCCCACCTTGTTGGGGTTGTCCGAGGCGCCGATCACGGCCACCGATGCGGGCGAGAACAGGGCGTCGAAGGTTGCAGCGGTCTCAGTCAAGGGTCGCTCCCGATGCCTTGACCACCGGCGACCACTTGCCCGCGTCATGCTGGATCAGTCTGGAGAAGTCGGCCGGCGTGCCCGGCAGCGGCCGGGCACCCAGCGCGGCGAGTTGGCTCTGCACGTCCGCCTGGGCAAGCACGGTCTGCAGTTCGCTGTTCAGGCGGCGGATCACGTCTGGCGTGGTGCCCTTTGGCGCCGACAGGCCAAACCAGATCGTCACGTCGAAGCCCGGCAGGCCGGCCTCGGCAATCGTCGGCACCTTGGGCAGCGCCTCCGAACGCGTCGCGCCGGTCACGCCGAGCGCCTTGACCTTGCCTGCGCTGATGTACTGCACCTGGCTCGATACCGTGTCGAACATCATCGAGATGCGTCCGCCAAGCAGGTCGGTGAACGCCGCGGCCGAGCCCTTGTACGGCACATGGACGATGTCGATGCCCGCCATCGACTTGAACAGTTCGCCGGACAGGTGGTTGGAGCTGCCGTTTCCGGCCGAGCCGAAGGTCAGCGTGCCCGGTTTCTGCTTTGCCAGCGCCACCAGTTCCCTGATGTTGCTGACCGGCAGGTTGTTCGGCACCACCAGCACGTTGACCGTGGAGGCCACCGAGCCCACGGCATCGAACGACTTGATGGGGTCCACCTTCAGCGAGCGGTAGAGCGACGGGTTGATCGCCATGGTGCCGGTGGTGGAAAAGAACAGCGTATAGCCGTCCGGTGCCGCCTGCGCGGCGGCCTCGGTGGCGATGGTGCCGCCGGCGCCGCCGCGGTTGTCGATCACCACGGGCTGCCCGAGCTGCTGCGACAGGTGCTGGCCGATCAGCCGCGCCATCGCATCAGTGGGCCCGCCGGCCGGAAACGGCACAACCAGGCGGATCGGTTTGGCGGGATAGCCGGTGGCGGCGGCAGCGGCGGTGCTGAAGGCGGCCGGAGCGGCAGCGACCAGCAAGGCGCACAGCGGTCGCCGGAATGCGCGAAGCACAGCGGAAAAGCGCGGCATGTTGTCTCCATATGTTCGTAAGCCCTCGCTGCCAGGAGGGATGGCCTCAGTGTATGGAGTCCTGAGCCAACGCAAAAGAGTAGAATCGTTGATACCTGATATCGACTTTTTGGATGGGGTGACGCCGTGAACCTGAAACAGCTCGAAACCGTGGCGCTGGTGGCCGAAGTGGGATCGCTGTCGCGTGCGGCCCGCTCGCTGGGGATCGCCCAGTCGCTGGTGAGCCGCGCCATTGCCCAGATCGAAGCCGAATGGGGCGACAGGCTGTTCGAACGGACCGGCCGGGGCGTGGTGCTGTCGGAATTCGGCCAGCGGATCTTCCCGCACGTCCAGTTGCTGCTGGCCCAGTCGGCACGGCTGCGTGACGAGGTCAAGGATGCGGCGGGCGTGCCGGTCGGTCAGGTGAGGATCGGCGTGCTGCCGTCAATGGCGCCGCGCCTCATTCCGGCGCTGTTCGAGGATCTGCGCGCCACGGCGCCGGGTGTCCGGCTGCGCGTGGCTGAAGGATTCAGCGGACAACTCGACGAGGAGCTGGAATCGGGCCACCTGGACCTGGCGGTCATCAACCGCTATGGTCCCGGGCCGCGCCAGGACGAAGACGTGCTCGCCCAGGTCGCCACCTACCTGATCTGCGCGCCCGGGCATCCGCTCGCCGGGATGCCGACGGTGCCATTCCGCAAGCTCGACGGCCTCCCACTCGTCCTGCCGCCGGCCCCCAACGGGCTGCGATCGATTCTCGACCAGCACGCGCGCCAGCTCGGCATTTCGCTGGATGTGGCGCTGGAAGTGGAATCGCTGAATACGATGAAGGAGGTCGCGCTTGCGGGTGGCGCTTTGACAATACTGCCGATCCTCGCGGTGGATCACGAAGTTGCCAGCGGGCGCTTGTCCGCGGTCGAGATTGTCGAGCCGCGCTTGCCGCGGACCATTGCCATGGGCGTCACGCGACATCATCCGTTGTCCCGGGCGGCGCGGCTCGTTTTGTCCCGGCTTCACGACCTGGTGCCGGAAGTCGCAAGGGGGAGTGTTACCTAGTGGCGGCCGGCTGTCGGCCGTTGACGTTCCCCATCGCATCCAGTTCTGCACGCACCGTGCCCGGTAAGCTCAGTTGTGCCGCCTGCATGTTCTCGCGCAGATGTCCAAGCGACGAAGTGCCAGGGATCAGCAGAATGTTAGGCGCGCGGTGGAGGAGCCAGGCGAGCGCAACCTGCATCGGCGTCGCGCCGATTATCCGGGCGACCCTGGACAACGCTGACGATTGAATCGGCGTGAATCCGCCAAGCGGGAAGAACGGCACGTAGGCAATGCCCTTGCCCGCCAGTTCGTCGATCAACGCGTCATCTTCCCGCTGGATCAGGTTGTAATGGTTCTGCACGCAAACGATCGGCGCGATGCCCTGCGCCTCGGCGACCTGGGCTGATGTCACGTTGCTCAGACCGATGTGGCGAACGAGACCCCGGTACTGGAGCTCGGCGAGTGCAGCGACCTGCCTTTCGATCGACCCTTCAGCGGGGGCATGGACGCTGCCCATGATCCGCACGTTGACCACGTCGAGCACGTCGACACCGAGGTTGCGCAGGTTGTCGTGGACCCCTCGCTCGATGTCTTCCGGCTCCATCGCCGGTAGCCACGCACCGTCTTCCCCACGCACAGCGCCGACCTTGGTGACGATCATAAGGTCGTCCGGGTATGGATGAAGCGCCTCGCGGATGAGCTGGTTGGTGATGTGAGGCCCGTAAAAGTCGCTTGTATCGATGTGATTGACGCCCGACGCCACCGCTTCACGCAGGACCGCGATGGCCGCGTCACGATCCCTTGGCGGGCCGAATACGCCGGGGCCGGCAAGCTGCATCGCACCATAGCCCATGCGGTGCACAGGATGGCCGGCAAGCGAGAATGTACCCGCGGCCGTGAGGTTCGACATGTCGCTCTCCTTGAATAATGGTTGAGCGTCAGTATCGGAGCGATTGCGTTGTTTGATAATCCGATCTAGATTGGACGGGCCGTTTCAAAAAGCGAACAATGCCCATGGAGTTCAACGATCTTTCCGCATTCGTCTCGGTGGCTCGCGCCGGCGGCTTTCGCGATGCAGCGCGAATCAGCGGCGTCTCCGCGTCGAGCCTCAGCATTGCCGTGCGGCGGCTGGAGTCGAAGCTCGGTCTGCGCCTGCTCAACCGGACCACACGCAGCGTGGCCCCGACCGAAGCGGGGCTGCGTCTCATCGAAAGACTGACGCCGTTGTTCAGCGAGATGGAAGCGGCGCTGGATGTCCTGAACGGGTTTCGGGACAAGCCAACCGGCACGCTCAAACTCAACGTGCCGTCGAGTGCCGCGCGGATCGTATTGCCAGCTGTCGTGGCGCCGTTCCTGAAAGCCTATCCCGACATCCGCGTGGAGGTCGTGGTTGAGGACGGGTTCATCGATGTGCTTTCGATCGGCTGCGACGCAGGCATTCGCTATGACGAGCGGCTCGAGCAGGACATGATCGCCGTCCCGATCGGGCCACGTGTGCAGCGGTTCGCCACGGCTGCGGCGCCGAGCTACCTCGACGCGCGCGGCAGACCCGAGCATCCGCGCGACCTGCTTGCTCATGCATGCTTGCGCGGCCAGTTTGCCGGAGGCGCCACGCCTACCTGGGATTTTGAGAGGGACGGCGAGGTGGTGCGGCTGGATCCTCCGGGCCCCCTTCTCGTCCGGCCCGGCGCGGCAGTCGACCTTGCAGTCAGTACTGCAGTCGCAGGGGTGGGCGTGATTCACCTTTTCGAGGACATGCTCCGACCGCATCTCGACAACGGCGCTCTGGAGCCGATCCTGGAGCCGTGGTGGCAGCACTTTTCAGGGCCATTTCTGTACTATCCGGGGCGTCGCCATCTGCCTGCGCCGCTGCGCGCCTTTGTAGATTTTCTGAAGGCAGGAAACACATCGGGTACGCCGCCCCTTTGATCTACACGTCTCAGGCCACGGTCGGGAGCGGATGCTCGAGATTGCCAACAGTGACACCTGCGGCCAAGGCAATATCGTATTCTTGGTTGCGTAGCCCCATCCCTTTCCGATCATGGACGAGAACGCCTCCTCAGAAGCCGCCTTGCCGTTCCGCACAACCTTGCGCGACGGGCGGCGCGTGGTGCTGCGCCAGATCCGGGCGCAGGACAAGGCCGGCTTGCTGGCAGCCTTTCACCGCCTGTCCAACGATTCGCGCTATACGCGCTTCATGGCTTCCATGCGCGAGTTGCCCGACGCCATGCTCGAGTCGGCAACGCACCCAGTGGCGGGACGTGAGTTCGCGCTGGTCGCTGTGGCCGGCGACGGTGAAGCCGCGACCATCGTCGGCGGCGCACGCTACGCCGCAGGTCCGGGTAGCGATACCTGCGAGTTTGCCGTGACCGTCGCCGACGACTGGCATGGCGTCGGGTTGGCGAAGTGCCTGATGCAGAGCCTGATCGGCGTTGCCCGTGCTGCCGGGTACCGAAACATGGAGGGCTTTGTGCTCGCCTCGAACACGTCGATGCGAGGGCTTGCCCGCAAGCTGGGCTTCGTGGATACCGTCTGCCCCGATGACGGCACACTGCACGTGGTCACGCTTGGCCTGGCTGGGGTGCCGGGGCCTGCGTGAGTCGGGCACAGCCTGCGCGTTCGGCCTCAAAAGCAGGCGTTCGCGGGCATGGGCGTCTGCTATCTTGGATTGTGCATCAGCACACCTTCCCCGTCGGATTGCCCTGGCAAGGCGCGTGCTGGCACCGGGCGCTCCGACAACCCCGCCTGATAACTTCTGCACAGGACCTGGACCTTGGCGTTATCGGTCCCGGACCGTCCCGTACCTGAGGGAGACAGAGAAACATGAAGCCACAACCCTTTGCAGTGACACCGGATGCGTACACACGCGCGCTCAACGTCGTCGGGGAGAAGATCACGGTGCTGGCATCGAACGTTGTCACCCAGGGATATGAGGTATTCCTGCAGCAGGGCGAGGAAGGAAGCGGGCCTCCACCTCACAGCCATGACTGGGACGAGTCGTTCTACATCACCAGGGGAACGGTCGAAATTGGCTATGACGAGCAGGCCATTACTGCCGTCGCCGGCACGTTTGTCCATGTGCCCGCGGGCACGGTGCATTACTTCCGGTTCGGATCGGGCGGCGGAGAAATGATCTCGGTCACCAGCCACGACGGACGAGCGTCGCAATTGTTTTCCCGGATCGACGAGGAGATTGCACCGGGGCCGCCCGACGTGGAAAAGCTGGCTGCCGTCGCGCAGGCGTGTGGCGTGAGGATTGCAGGTTGAGTGCTGTCCCGCCACTGGCGCGCCCCGGCGCGGCAGGTCATGCGGACAGCGCTTGCATCCCGCGGTACAGGTCCGACTTGCCTTCGAAGCCGATGCCCGGCAGGTCAGGCATGGTGAGGTATCCCTTCTCGACCTTGACGCCATCGGGGAAGCCGCCGAACGGCTGGAACAGATCGGGATAGCTCTCGTTGCCGCCGAGACCCAGGCCGGCCGAATGCAACGCTCGGATTCGGGCGCACTACCATCGCCCCGTTGGTGTCAGCGTTTGCAAAGCGCTATCCGCACGTGGAGGTCCAGCTCGAGGTGACGGATAAGCCCCGTCGACCTGGTGGAGAGCGGAGTCGATCTTGCCATCCGGTTCGGCACCCTGCCGGACAAGCGATTGAGCGCCAGGCGCATCATGTCGAATCGTCGGTTCCTGTGCGCATCACCCCTCTACCTGGAGGAGTTCGGCACGCCCGAGACGCTTGCGGATCTGGCGAAGCATCGCTGCATCATCCACAGGCAGAACGAGGATGCGGCCGGCATCTGGCGATTCAAGCGCGATGACCGGAGCGAGGTGATCAAGGTCGAGGGAGCACTCTCGAGCAACGACGGAGATATGGTGCTTGGCTGGGCCCTGGACGGGCACGGCATCCTGATTCGCTCGGAACGGGATCTCGCCCAAATACCTGGAGAGCGGCAGGCTGCGGGTGGTGTTGCCCGAGTATTTGCTCCCCTCCGCTGATCTCTTCGTGTACTACCCGCAGCGCCGGAACCAGACGGCGAGGGCTCGGGCGTTCATAGACTTTCTGGTTGAGAGATTTGGGAACCCTTCGACATCATCGGCCGGTGCAAAACGCGCACGGCCTCTCCCGCAAAACTAATCGTGACCCGCATCTCCCGCTTCGCTTTTTACTGCCTGGCAGGCCCCTGCCTCGCCTTCCTGAACACCGCACATGCCACCGACATCGAATGCGATCCCTCAGCCACGCCTACCGCACCCACGCAGGCGCGGCGCCTGATCTGCGAATCCGCGCTGTTTTCCATGGGCTACCAACGCATCTATACAGACCAGCAGCGGCTGCTCAAAGCAGGATCGATTACCGAGGCAGATATTGCAGCGTTCCGCAAGAAGCGGGACAGTTGCGATTCCGCCTCGTGTCTGGACACCGTCTTCCGGGAATGGAGGGCATTCGCGAGCCAGGCCCACCGCAAGCAGTAATCTGACGTCGCTATTGAAAGGTCTCGTTCCAGTACGCTTCAATGCGCTTCACGACATTCTCGGGAAGCGCGACATAGTGGCCGGCGGACGCATCCGCCTGCCCTTCGTAGAGCGCCCAGCGAAAGAACGCGAGCGCGTCTTTTGTCTCACCCGGGTTGCCACGCCCCCTGGAGATCAGAACGAACACGACGCCGGTAATGGGCCAGGCCTGCGGGCCAGAGGCATTGGTCAGTACCTGGTAGAAATCCGCCTTCGGATCCCACTCGGCCGCCGCCACCGCAGCGCTGAAGGTCTCGCGTGAGGGCTGGACAAAGATACCATCGCGATTCCTGACGGCGGCATAGGGCAGCCCGCGCTGCAACGCGTAAGTCAGCTCGACGTAGCCGATCGATCCCTTCACATTGCGGATGTAGGTGGCAACCCCTTCGTTTCCGTTCGCGCCGACACCGACGGGCCATTTCACTGTTGTCCCGGCGCCGACGCTTGCGCCCCATTGCGGGCTGACCTTCGTGAGGTAGTCCGTCCAGTTGAAGGTGGTTCCGGAGCTGTCGCTGCGATGGACGACTACGATCTTCTGGTCGGGAAACGCGATGCCGGGATTTGCCGCGGCAATGGCCGGGTCATTCCAGTTGATGATCTTGCCCTGGAAAATATCCGCCAGTAGCGAGCCAGTCATGCGCAGCTGCCCCGGACCAACACCATTGAGGTTCAGGACCGGCACGACGCCGCCGACCACGATCGGGAATTGCGCCAGACCGGCCGCCCGTAAATCCTCTGGCTTGAGCGGCATATCGGTGGCGCCGAAGGTTACGCTCGCCGTCCGGATCTGACGGATGCCGTTCCCCGATCCGGTTGGCTGATAGTTGACCTGCTGGCCGGTCCGGGCATAGTAAGTGGCCGCCCATTTGGACATCAACGGATAGACAAAGGTTGAGCCCGCCCCCGTGATATCTCCCGCGCGCGCCGGTGAAATCGCGCCAAGCGACAGCAACAGTATTGCCGCCAGTCGAGCCAGCGCCTTGACAAAATGTACCCGGCAATCGTGCGTCGGCTTCATGATTGTTCTTCCTTCGTCTGACGGTTACGCTGCTGCGCCTGCGCAATTCAGGCTAGCAGATCGCCGCTTGCGAGGGAGGATAAAAAACGAAGCTCAGGTGCGAATCAACATTACAACGCTGATTGGTTTGCGCCATGACGGCAGCACCGCAGGTTGCCGCGTATTTGTGACAGTCATATTTCTGTCACCCAGCGATCCTTCGGAACCAGATGGCGGACAAAGAGCCCGCGCCGCGTCGACCAAAGGCTTCAGGTCAAAGCCGCCAGCAGCATGTTCTGCGCAGCCTCGCCGTCAAGCGGTGACCGACGCTCATATGTTCCGTCCGGCATCATCTGCCAGGCGTCGCAGCGGTCCGACAAATACGGTGTCAGCCCTTCCGCGATCACGCGCTGCTTCAGCTCGGTGTCGAGGATGGGAAAGCAGATCTCGATCCGCCGGGAGAGGCTCCGTTCCATCCATTCGCCGCTGGAGAGCAAGACCTTCTCTGCCCCGCCATCGTGAAAATAAAAGATGCGCGAATGCTCAAGAAACCGGCCCATGACCGATTTCACCTCGATATTCGTCGACAGGCCCGCCACGCCGGGGCGCAGCGCACAGGCGCCTCTGACAATCAGGTCGATACGCACCCCGTCACGTGAAGCATCGTACAGGGCCTGGATCAGATCCGGCTCCAGCAATGCATTCATCTTGGCGATGATCCACCCCTTGCCGCCGGTTCTGGCGTGCTCGGCCTCGCACCGGATCGCGGCAAGCAATGCCTTCTTCATGGTGAACGGCGATTGCCAGATATGGATCAGGCTGTTGGTCTGGCCGAGCCCGGTCAGCTGGCTGAATACCTGGGCCACATCCTGCGTCAGCGACTCGTTGCAGGTCAGCAGGCCAAAGTCCGTATAAGTGCGCGTGGTCTGGCTGTGATAGTTCCCTGTGCCAAGATGCGCATAGCGCCTGAGTTTCCCGCCTTCGCGCCGCAATACCAGCACCATCTTGGCGTGTGCCTTGAAGCCAACGACCCCGTAGATGACATGAGCGCCGACTGCCTCCAGTTGCGCAGCCCAACCGATATTGGCCTCTTCATCGAAGCGGGCCAGCAGTTCCACCACGACAGTGACTTCCTTGCCGTTGCGCGCCGCCTCGATGAGTGCCGACAGCAGGACCGAGTCATGGCCCGCCCGATAGACGGTCTGGCGGATGGCCACCACATCGGGATCCTGCGCCGCCTGCCTGACAAAATCCACCACCGGGGCAAAGGACTGGAAGGGGTGATGCAGCAGGATGTCGTGTTCGCGGATGGCGTGGAAGATGTCCGCATGCTCCTGCAAGGCCTTCGGCACGCCGGGGCGGAAAGGCTTGTACTTCAGCTCGGGACGATCGACCTCATCCGGCACCTGCAGCAGGCGCACCAGGTTGACGGGTCCATTGACCGAGAACACCTCGCTGGTCGATAACCCGAACTGCTCCTGCAGGAACGCAGTCATCGCCGGGGTGCAGTTGTCGGCCACCTCAAGCCTGACCGCATCACCAAGATGACGGTGCGGTAGTTCGCCTTGCAGCGCCTCGCGCAGATTCTTGACTTCTTCCTCGTCGACAAACAGCTCGCTGTTGCGGGTCACGCGAAACTGGTAGCAGCCGCGAACCGTCATGCCACTGAACAATTCTCCGACGTGGGCATGGAGGATGGAGGAAAGGAAAACAAAGCCATGCTGGCACCCGGAAACATCCGATGGCAGCGCAATGACACGCGGCAGTGCCCGCGGCGCCTGCACGATGGCATAGCCCGAGTTGCGCCCGAACGCATCCTTGCCCTCTAGTTCGACTGCAAAATTCAGGCTCTTGTTAAGGATGCGCGGAAACGGATGCGCCGGGTCCAGGCCAATGGGTGTCAGCACCGGCATCAGCTCGGCAAAGAAAAATTCCCGGATCCATACGGCCTGCACAGGATTCCACGAGGGGCGCCGCAGGAAACAAATCTGTTGCCCGGCCATGGCGGGAATCAGCACGTCATTGAACAGCCGGTATTGCTGATCGACCAGGTCCCGGACCCGTTCGTTGAGCCTTGCGTAGACCTCTTGCGGCGTCAGCCCGTCCGGCCCGGCAACCGGAGACTGGAGCAGGCACTGCTCTTTCAGGGCCGCGACGCGGATCTCATAGAACTCATCCAGGTTGCTGCTGAAGGTACACAGCGCACGCAGGCGCTCCAGCAGCGGCACAGCGGGATCGGCAGCCTGCTGCAAGACCCTGTCGAAAAACTCCAGCTGGCTGAGTTCGCGGTTGATATAGAGTTCATTGCCATTCAGCATGCCAGCTCGCAGGGCGTATTTCTGCATGGGATCGGATTCATGCTCCATGATATGCGTGCCCACGACGATCGGCGCGCCGCCGCCGGCAATTCCACTTGCGAGCGACGGCTCTGATCTGTGTGTGCAGCATCAAGAACTTGCCTTCCACTTCGGGACGGAGATCGCCCCGCCGGGCGCATCCGCTGCCTAGAATGGTTTGGGGGTGTCCACTGGAGTAACCCATGACACATGAAATGCCACCGTTTACCGAAACCACCCCGGCAGGACTGAGGAGCCTGATCGATCACATAGAAGCTGCCGCCGCGGCCGGTCTTGATCCGGAATTCGTGCGCAAGCTGGGCAAGCGCATTGCGAAGGAGCTGGAGGAGATGAAAGCCACCAAGCTATGTAGCGACAGCGAACTTGCAGGGCTCGAAGCGAGCGTAGTGGCCCTGACTCATGCCGCCGACAGCAAGGATGGCGCCAGGCTGACCCGATCGCTGCAGAGGCTGCGGGAGCACGAGGGTCCCGCCGGTGAAGGGAAGCCTAACTGAAAGACTTTCGATAGCGCCTGATTTCTTTGCTCCTCTCGTCAGTCAGACTGAATCCGACGAGGAGCAGGCGAGGTTGGCGGCGTCCCTGTCCGCCGCATGCCACTTGTCGAAGTCGAAATTATTAAGTAAATAGTCCATTCTTCTCGTGGACGCTTTCGTGGAAAAAAGCGACCACCAGGTTTCATCTGGCACGCGCACGAGACCCCGCAACCGGGATCCGGAAATTCCTTCGACAGGCACCGTATTGAGCGATCTGACCGGCAACAGGGAAGACAGCCACATGGCTGCGGTCATGGCGCCTGAACAACTGAAGCAGGCGCGGCTGACCCGCATGCGCGTCACCGCCACCAGCCTGCTGGCCGTGATGATCGGCCTGCTGATCGTCAGCGTTATCTTTCAGGACGACTATCCTGTGCTGGCATGGCTGCGCGCCTTTGCCGAGGCAGGCACCGTCGGCGCGATTGCCGACTGGTACGCCGTGGTGGCACTGTTCCGGCATCCTTTCGGCATTCCGGTCCCTCACACCGCCATCATTGCGCGGAACCAGGAGCGGATTGCCAAAGGCCTGGGCAGTTTCGTCGAGCAGAACTTCCTGACACCGGATATCGTCGTCGAAAGGCTCCGCAGCCAGAACACGGCCGCAGCGGTTGCCGCCTGGCTGGCCAGGCCAGAGAACAGCCGGATCATCGCCAATTCCGTCGCGGATTCGGTTCCAGCATTGCTGGGCAGCCTCAACGACAAGCAAGTTGCGCGGCTCTTCGAACGCACGGTGGTGCCGCAACTGCGCACGCTGGATGTGTCCCGCCTTGCCGGCAATGTCCTGACGATCCTGACCGAAGGCGGCCGCCACCAGCCGCTGTTGAATCACGGGCTGCGGGCGCTGGAGCGCTGGCTCGTGGCGAACTCGGATGTGGTCAAGGCAAAGTTCGGCGAGGCGTCCAGGTACACGCCTGCCCTGCTCGACCGGTATATCGTCAACAAGTTTGTGGAAGGCATCATTGCGCTGCTGCATGAAGTCGTGGCGCATCCTCATCATGAGCTGCGGCAGCAGTTCGACGCCTCCATCCAGGACATGATCGGCAAGCTGCAGACCTCCGACGATTACCGGCGCGTTGGTAAGGCATGGATGCGGGACTGCATCCGGTATCTCAGGCGCGAGGACTACTACCGGATCCTCTGGGAGCGAGTACGGGCCCGCCTGAGCGCCGACATCGGCAGCGAACGGTCCCTGAGCCGCGACACGATCGCCGGCACGCTGGCTTCCCTCGGTAAATCCGTCTCGGGGGATTCAGCCATCCAGCAGAAACTCAATGCATGGTGGCTGGATCTCGTTCGCACCGTGGTGCTTCGCTACGGCCGCCATATCTCCGCACTGATCACCGAAGTCGTGCAGAGCTGGAACGCCAGAGAAGTCAGCCGGAAGATCGAGGCGGAGATCGGGCCGGACCTCCAGTACATACGCATCAACGGCACCTTCGTCGGTGGCGCTGTGGGCGTACTGCTCCATGCGGGGGCGATGCTGCTGGCTTAGGCGGCCGCCAGGCACGTTTACCGGGGCCGTTCCACGCGGCGGAAGCGCTTCCAGAGCTGCTTTTGCCTTGGCCGGTCCGCTTCGCGCTGAGCCGCCAGGAATCCTCTCGCATAGGCCGCGCCGGCCGCCACCGCCTCGTGCCTGTGCTGAAGCTTGCTGAGCAGGCCATCGGCCACCGCGACATCGTTGCCCCAGCCCAGGTCGTCTTGCAGGCGTGACAATGCCTTGTGATACCCGCGCAATGTCTTCTGCGGCAGCAAGGACGCAAAGAACTCGGTCGCGTACCGCAGCTTCTTTGCCGCGATACGGGCTCGATGCCGGTGCTGCGCGTCCAGCTTGTGCAGTCCCCGGCCCCTGCGCACCAGCTTGCGATGCCGCTTGCGCAGCGTGTCGCGCGCGAATTTGGTCACGGGCGCCGCCATTGCCTTAGACGGCTCCTGGTCGTTGCGCCACGCTGCCGAGGCCACCCACCGGTTCAGCTCGATGGCAAGCTTCGCGTAACGGGAAGAAGAGACCGCTTCCGCCGCAGCCAGCCGCCGCTGCGCTGCGATGTCCTGGGCACGTTGCCGCACGCGGTCCAGGTCGGCCTGCGTACTTTCCTCCGCCACGATCTTCGGGAGCGTCGAGTGGGCAAGGACTTCCCAGTCCCTGGACTCGCCAAGCTCCCCGGCGATCCACTGGATCTCGTCCTGGAGTGCGTCCGGACATGCCAGGACCGGCGAGAACATATCCAGGGCGGAGCGAAGCCGCCGCAGCCCCACACGCATCTGGTGCACGCCCTCGGCCGAATGTCCCGATGCCACGGCAGCTTCGTTGCCGTGTACCTGCGCCAGGCAGTTCTGCGCAATGCTGCGGAAGGCGGCTTCCACGCTGTCTTTCGGATCCAGCTCGAGCGACGAGGCGCGTACGGCCGCCAGCTTCTCGCACACCAGCAGGCCGTAGCCGCGATCGCCCTTGCTCATGAAGCTCAGACGCAGCGGCACCACTTGCAGGATCTGCGCGGCCAGCGCATAGAGATGGGCGGGATCGCCCTCCTTGAGTTCCATTTCGAACTCGAGCAAGGGCTGGCTGGCTTCGCCCGCACTGACCACGCCCCGGTCGATCGCCAGCTCGACTTCGTCTCCCTCTGGCAGCTTCAGCGGGACGACGGTGCGACTGACGTCAGCCGAGAACACCGGCGCCAGCCGCTTGTCCAGCCCGTTTGCGTCAAAGATCCTTCGGACACAGGCGTCCTTCGGCACCAGCTTGTGCAATTTCGCCGTATCGGGCTGCCAGCCGGCGACTGGCGATTCATATTCCTCGCGCTGGAACATGCCGGCACCACGCTCGCCCACGGACTTCAGTGTCTGGACAAGGTGGTCACCGTCATTACGCACGCGCAGGGAAGCATTGCGCCGACGCAGATCCAGTTCCGGCGTGTCGAAGTACTGGCTTTTCAGCGCCGCCTCGCGCCGTTGTCCGTCCTGCATGGACTGCAGCAGCGGCAGATCCCGTACGCGACCGGCCTGGTCGGCCGACAGTTCAAACTTTAGTTCCCGCTCCATGGCGTCACCTCCATGAAGTAATGTTAGGCGTCATGCGCGCTTGCGCCAGTCCAGGCCGTGCGACCCGTCACCCGGCGCTTGCCGGATGCGACGCCGCAAAGCGCAGCGCCATCGCGGGATGGTGTGCAGCATCAGTAACATGCATCACCTTCCCTACGCCACCAGCTTGTTGAAGCTTTCTTCCAGCATCGCGCACCAACCAAGGTGCCGTGGATCCCGATGACACCCACTTCCGCGGCTGCCAGTAATACGGCGAGCCAGACTTTCTCCCGGCCAGTAGCCGCCACATGCATCGGGCTGCCGGTCACCCGCATCGGAGAGGAGCCGCTCTTCCAAATCTAAGCAAGCCTACGCATCGCTGATGGCGACGTCTTTGCAGATTTGGACGCGCGGTCACCAACCCGAGCGCGCGGTAACGCGCGCATTCGCTGCCGGTACTCCGGCAGGCGCATTGAATTCACATTGGCGCCCCCTCTCGGGACTCCCGTCCATCCTTGCGGATGGAATCGCCAATCACACCGCCCGATAATCTGAACGGGGCCCGAGCAGGGCAGATGGGAGCAGTCCACAGCGTCGCCGACTTGCGTCAGCAGCCGCCGCAGACCGTTTTGACAGGCATTCTCGTCGCGCAGGTGGCAGGTGCCGCAGCCCGGGCAATCCCACTCCCGAATTGCGGGCGCTATCCCGCCCTCGACAACGTGACCACACGCATGGCACGTTCGCGTGGTGCCGGTTTCATCCAGCACCAGCGCATGCTTTCTGGAGCGCGTCGCGACCCACGAGACAATGTCCTTGAATGCACCGTGCATCGTTCTGTTTCTTACCGCGCGGTTGTATTTGCGGCCCTTGCCGTGGTTGGTGTTCTCCGGCACGTAGTTGCCGATCCCAATCACGTCGTAGTGCCTGCAGAGCTGGTTCGCCAGCGAATACATGAAGTGCTTTTTCTGTTCTCGCACTTTGGTTTGCATTCGCTCCACAGCGTCGTCCAAACGCTTCCAGCGGCGACTGGGACGCCAATGCGTCGACACCGTGCCATCGCCGTGGACGGTATCTACCCACAGCGACTTTGCTATGCACCGGTCACGCAGACTCGTTAGCCGATCGAGAATGCGCTCCGACTCCTTCAACTTCTCAAGATTGGACAATTCGAAGGCGCGCCCCTCAGTATCCAGAGCGTAGCCAAAGTTCTTCAGGTTCGGATCGATGTAGACCACGCGCGTGCCGCGTTGCCTGGCCTTCTTCTGCCCCTTGAACGTGAACACAGCGAAATAGCGGTCGCGGCCCTCGCGGACGATCCGGCAAGTGCGAGCGCTCGCGATCTCCTTGGGTGTCTTCTCCATCTTCAGGCGCAGCGACAGCCGCTGTCCTTGCGCGTTCGCGCCGAACGACAGGTTGAGCCAACCGAACTGGGAAACATTCCAGCCTTTGCCTGGCTCGTCGTATTCCAGGCTCATCCAGTGCTTGGCCCATGCCTTGTACTTGACCCAGCCCACGTCTGGGCCGCAGCGCTGTCCATTCTTCGACTTTCGATGCGAGGCAATGGCCTTGGCCATGCGCAGCGCGACATTCTTCAGCGGTGAAGAAAACACGCAGCGCAAGAACGGATGACGCTCCTTGAGCGGCGGCACGAGGTTGCGAAGCCCGATCTCGGAATAGACCTCCGACAGGAGCTTCTTGGTTCGCGCCTCATCAAGATAGCCATAGCCGCCGACGATGGACAACTCCGCCATGCGCGTCTCGACTTCGTCCTTGAGTCGATTCCATAGCCAGTTGCAGATTTTGGATTGCCCGTCGAGCTTGCCCGCAGCATCAGCGTCCACCACCAGACGGACCTTCCTCGCGAACTGGATAGTGGTGGGATCAGCCCTCTTGAATGGCATCTGCAGCCTCTTTCAGGGCTTTCATGGCGTGACGATTCTCGTGGGAACGGCTGCCATAGAGGCGCGCCGAAAAGACGGTAATGATCTCAAGCACGTCGCAGGCAAGATCCTCCTCATACGTCGAATCGCCTTTGGCATTGATGATGACGACTTCCGTTCCGAATTGCTCGCACAGAGCAAAAACGAGCTCTGCACCAAATCGCAAGAGCCGGTCCTTGTGTGTGATGACAAGCCGATCAACGCCTCCGGCACAGATACGTTTGAGCAGTTGCTTGAGGCCCTTCTTCTCATAGCTCATGCCGGAGCCGAGATCCCGGATGAGTTCGAAGGGCCATCCCTTCGCAGCGCAGAACGACTCCAGCACCTGGCACTGACGCTCCAGATCGGCCTTCTGGTCGTGGCTGGAAACGCGCGCATAGGCGAGCGTAGTACGCCCGCGCTCTGCTTCCTCGACCTTCTTGCCGGCCAACTCCATTAGAGCGGTCAAATTATAGCGACGATGACCACCCGGAGTCCGATCGGCGGAGATCTTCCCGTCGAACTCCCATCGGCGAAGCGTGCCAGGGTGGATGCCCAGCATCGCGCACGCCTCCTTCATCGTAACTTTAGCAAGTATGAAATAATTACACACCTATAAGCAGTTTACAAGGGGCTGCTCACTTGCCCCAGTCAGGCGGTGCTCTTCTTGCTGAACTCTTCACCGTTGATACGGCTTGAAATGCTGATATTTTCGGAGGGATGTTCGTGCAGGATGACGTTGATGATCTTCGGATCCGATCCGATCGAATCGTGCGTGACCTGGATAATGTCCCGGATCTCCTGCGTCAGGCCGGCTTTAATGTGGCATTCAATGAATGGCAAGATTGTCTCCTTGAGTCTTTTACTTCAGGCGGCTGATCAGTGCTCTGTCGTTGGCCGCGCCTTCGACGTATTCCGGCAGATGCTCGCCGTGCTCGACGAAGTTGATGCCTCGGCCTTCACGAATCACGAAGAAGATGTCGTCCTTCGTCTCTCCGGTCGCCTTACTCACCACGCGTAGCAGGCCCTCCGCAAGCTGCCTCTTCTGCTCGTCGGTCCTGCCGAATCGCATGTCACAAGAAATAAGGGCCATCTGTTTCTCCTGAGCCGGTTTCTTTACTGAATGCCCGGGTGCTTCGCCGGGAACTTTGGTGCCGGACTCACCTTCGCCATGAGTTCCATCAACTCAGCAATCGAATGCTCATCCAATGCAGAGACCAGATGAATGATCTGGCCTCGAAGCGCTTCATCAGCGTATGGCTCGCTCAGCCAATGGAATTTCTCGACCGTGCGATCCCAGCTGAGGGGATTGTCGAGGCCGCCTTCACTTCAGACTGCATTGCAGAACAGCCTCGTCAAATCTTCAGTCGACTGCCTGAATCGCATCCCGTGTCTGCTGCAATCGCTTGCCAGCTTTGCTCGCATTGCAGTACTTTGTTCTGCAAGTCGGCCTCACCTCCGATCGGGAGTACGAGTCGGCCTGGGAAACTAAAGGAGACACCCCAATGCACACGCCTGTGGTCCAGTTTCATTTCGACTTTGGCAGTCCCAATTCCTACTTCGCCCACAAAGTCATCCCGGCAATTGAACGAAGGACGGGCATCAAGTTTGAATACGTGCCGATCCTGCTGGGCGGCCTGTTCCGCCTCACCGGCAACCGCTCACCGGCGGAAGCGTTTGCCGGCATCAAGAACAAACCCGAGTACGGCAGGCTCGAGATCAAGCGCTTCGTGGAAAAACACGGGCTCGCTGCCTATCGATATAACCCTAATTTTCCGGTCAATACGCTGCAGATCATGCGCGGCGCCGTAGCGGCAAGGCTTGACGGCTGCTTTGAGCCTTACGTTGAAGCGGTCTTCGCTGCCATGTGGGAGCAGGAAAAGAAGATGGACGATCCGGCGGTGATCGAGCAGGTGCTGCGCGATGCCGGCCTTGCCGGGGGGCGCATCCTTGAGCGGATCAATGAACCGCCCGTCAAGGAGACACTGCTCAGGAATACGCAGCAGTCTTTCGAGCGCGGCGCTTTCGGCTCCCCCACCTTCTTCGTCAATGACGAGATTTACTTTGGGAAAGACAGCCTGCGCGATGTCGAAGAGGAAATTGAGCGCTGCAAGGCAAGCTGACTGCCCTAAGGCAACCTGACTTTGCGCGGTGGCAAATGGAGGACATGGTCCGTCCTGCTGCCGCGCGCCGCTCACGCCGGACTTCCAGGTCGGCCACGAGAATCGGTGTACCAACGCTGGCGCCCGGATCCCTGCTCCCGAGTTGGCGTGGCGTGGATCAACCGCTGCCTTTCCCGAACTGTCTCTGTTCAAGCACCGCCTTCTCTCTCGCCATTGCGGACACAGCATAGCGCCGATATTGCTCCATGCTCATGTACGTGGGTTCCATATCGTAGTGCGTCAGCGTCTCCCTGAAGTTCGCGGCTTGCATCGCCCGCTTGAACGCGTCATGCAGCGTGGCGAGAACCGGCGTCGGCGTGCCCTTTGGTGCGGCCAGTCCCCACGGGGACGACTGCACGATATCGATCCCCGACTCTTTCAGGGTCGGCACGCCGGGAAAGCGCGCCGCGCGCCGTTCGCCCCATACCACCAGTAACCTGAGTTTTCCGCTTTCCACATAATGAACTCAGCCGGAGGTCTCGGCCGCGGACTGCACATGGCCGGCAAGCAGCGCCAGCAACGATTCACTGGTTCCCTTGTAGGGCACATGATGAGCTTTAGTCCTGCCTCCCGCGCGATCTGCTCCATGGTCAGATGGTTGGTGGTAAGCGCCCCGGGCGTGCTGTATGTCAATTCGCCGGGATGTGCCCTGGCGTAAGCGATATAGTCGCCCAGCGTCTTGATTGGCGACGGTGCCGGCACGACGATGCCGAAGACATAGCCTGTCAACCCGATGTGTACCCAAGGTCCAGCGGATTCCAGTTGATGCCGGTGGTGTAAGGCAGCCGGAATACCCCTTGTGGGATCACCGCAATCGTATAGCCATCCGGCTTTGCGGATTGCAGCATCTGCGCAGGCAGCACGCCCGCCGCGCCCGGCTTGTTCTCGATGACGGCAGGTTGCCCGAGGATCCCCGCGGCATTCGCCGCGAGCACGCGCATCGGCACGTCAGTGGAGCCGCCGGGCGGAAAGCCCAGCAGTATCCGGATCGGCCGGTCCGGGTAGCCCCGGTCGGATTGCGCATTTGCCACGGCCCATACCGCTTGTAGCGCACTGCCTGCGACACAGGCCGCGCCCAGGTAAGCGAAATGACGCCTCTTTATGACAGCCTCCTCTCGTTCTTGTTGACTCTCGGGGGGGGCGCCCGAAACCAGGAGGCGGCGCCAGACGGCACCACCTTTCAGGCGGCGATCAGGAGCAATCGATCACCACGCCTCGATCCAGGGGCGCAGATCGAGTTCGTGTGTCCATGCGTCGCGCGGCTGCTGGTGCAGCATCCAGTAGGCATCCGCGATATGTTCCGGGTTGAGAATGCCGTCGCGGTCCTTCAGCGCATATCGGTCCGGGAAGTTCTCCCGAATGAATTCCGTATCGATGGCGCCGTCGATCACAGGATGCGCGACATGGATGCCCTTGGGTCCAAGCTCCTTGGCCATCGACTGGGCCAACGCCCGCAAGGCATGCTTGGCGCCGGCAAACGCGGCGAAGCCGGCCCTGCCGCGCAGACTGGCGGTCGCGCCGGTAAAGAAAATCGAGCCGCGGCCGCGCGGCAGCATGACCCGGGCCGTCTCCCGGCCCATCAGGAAACCGGCAAAGCACGCCATCTCCCAGACCTTGTAGTACACGCGGACCGTGGTATCGAGGACGTCGAAGCGGACATTGGCGCCGATATTGAAAATGGCGACTTCGATCGGCGCGATATTCGTCTCGATCTCCCGCACCAGGGAAGCCATTTCCTCCTCTTTCCGGGCATCGGACCCAAAGGCATGGGCCATGCCGCCTTCAGCCTCGATCTGAGCGACTAGCGGCGCGAGTTTGTCGGCGTTGCGACGTGTGACACAGGCGATATACCCCTCGCGCGCGAAGCGCCGGGCGATGGCGCCGCCGGTTGCGTCACCGGCGCCCACCACGAGTACGGCTTTCCTGGCATTCATCACGGTCTCCTTTTTGATTTTTGCGGAACAATGTGCTGCATTGCGGTTCATCATGGTGGAACACCGTCAGCGCGTCAACGGGAAATCCCCATTATTCGCCGAGATTTTGCTGCTTTCGCAACCGCGTAGCGGGATAATAGACTGCATTGCAGTTTAAACAAGGAGACAAACCATGATGGACCGTCACCCAGCAGGACTGCGCTGTCGCCGCATCCATGAGGTCATTGCCCCATGGGTCAAGAGTATCCCCGACAGCCTGGCGCTCAGGGACCGCGACCACGCCCTGACCTATGCGCAACTGGACATGGCGACCCACGCTGCCGCCGAGCAACTGCGTCAGCTGGGCATCGAGCCGGGTGACCGGGTGCTGCTCGTAGCCGAGAATTGCGCAGCGCTCGCGGTACTCGCCCTGGCCGCCAGCCAGTGCGATGCCTGGGCCGTCGTGGTGAACGCACGCTTGTCGGCGCGCGAGATTGATACCTTCATCGAGCATTCCGGCGCGCGCCGCGTCCTGTACGCCGCGCAGGTGTCGCAGGACGCAAAGGCGCACGCGCCGGTGCGACGATGTCCGCCTGGTCATGTATCGGTGAGCTTGCGGTGGGGCCCTTGAACCCCTTGGCCCGCGCGGAGCCGGTCAGCGACGACCCGAAAGGCCAGGTTGCCGCCATGATCTACACCTCGGGCACCTCAGGCCAACCCAGGGCGTCATGCTGACGCACGCCAGCCTGCTGCATATGGCATCGCTGTCGAGCCAGCTGCGCCGGCTCAGTCCCAGTGACACCGTCTATGGGGTCCTGCCCATGGCCCATGTCGTCGGGTTGTCGTCGCAGCTGATCGGGTCACTGGCCTGCGGATGTTGCCTCCAACTTGAAGAACGATTCTCGCCGGAAGCGCTGTGCGCCATGCTGCGGGACCGCAGGATTTCCGTGCTGATTGGTGTGCCAGCCATGTATGCAAGGTTGCTCGACTGGTGTGCCCACACTGGCACCACCTTCGCGGATCATGGCCTGCGCGTTCTCGGCACGGCAGGATCGCCGCTCACCCCGGAACTGAAGCAGGCGGTGGAAGACGCCTTTGGCATGACGCTGCAGAACGGCTACGGGCTCACGGAGATGTCGCCGACCGTGGCGCAGACACGCCTGGAGTCGCCGCGCGAGGATTGCTCGGTCGGCACGCCGGTCCCGGGCGTGGAAATCCGTATCGTGGATCTCGCCAGTCGAAGTGACGTGGGGCGCGGCGGGGTAGGCGAACTCTGGGTCCGCGGCCCGAACCTGATGAAGGGCTACTATCGCGCCGAAGACCTGACGCGCGCGGCGATCAATGCCGAAGGCTGGTTCAACACCGGAGACATGGCGCGCCAGGCCGAAGACGGAGCCCTCTACATCGTCGGGCGGACCAAGGAACTGATCATCCGCTCGGGCTTCAACGTGTATCCCGTGGAAGTCGAGCAGGTGCTGAACAGCCATCCGGCCATCGTGCAGTCTGCCGTGGTCGGCCGGCCGGTGAGCGGCAACGAAGAAGTCGTCACATTCGTGGAAGTGGCCGCCGGCATGACGCTGGAGCGCGAATCCCTGATGGTCTATCTCCGTGCGCGGCTCTCCCCATATAAGGTGCCTTCGGAAATTCGTGCCATGACGCCGCTGCCGGCCGCGGCCACCGGCAAATTGCTCAAGCACGAAATCACACAGCTGGCGCTACGGCAGGCGGACGCGCGGCAAGTGGTTCTGTAAAAGGCTACAACGGCGCCAGCGGTGCGTGAGCCCTTTTCAAATTGTGCTAGTTTTGTCCGTTCTCGATCGTTACTCACCCGATGCAACACGCGAGCGGCACCGGGCTTTCATGGACAAGGCATGGATGCCTGTCGTGCCACTCACGGAGGAACAGCCAGTATGGCAACCAGGAAAAAGACTGAGGACAGGATGGTGCCTGTGGACGAGCCCGAATCCGAGGACAGCGCGGCGGAAGAGAGCCAGGACAGGCATTTCGTGACCGCTCTGGCGCGGGGGCTTGAAGTGCTGAGCTGCTTTCGCAGTGGCGACAGCTTCCTGGCCAACCACGAGATTGCCGAGCGCTGCGGGCTGCCGAGATCCACGATCACGCGGCTGACCTACACGCTGACGAAGCTGGGTTACCTGCACCTCGTTCCGGAGAGCGGAAAATACCGGCTGGGCACCGCCACCGCCGCACTGGGCAGCTCGATGCTGATCAACCTGGACGTGCGCCAGGCGGCCAGGCCGTTCTTGCAGAGACTAGCGGCCGAAACGGGCGCCGTTGTGGCACTGACGACGCGGGACCGGCTCTCCATGCTTTACCTGGAATGCTGCCGCAGCACCACTATTGTGACGCTGAGCCTGGACGTCGGCTCCCGCATTCCGCTGGGCACTACCGCAGCAGGGCGGGCACTGCTGGCTGCCCTGCCTGCCAGCGAGCGAGCGGACCTGATGGAGCGGCTTTGCGCGCTCGACGAAGCCAACTGGCCTGCCATCGAGAACGGCATCCTGCAGGCCTTGGAGGAATATCGCACCACGCGCTGCGTCACCGCGGCTGGTAGCTGGGTCAGGGAAGTGCATGGCATCGCCACGCCGATATGGCCCGGCCGTGGACTTCCGCCGATGGCAATCAGTGTGGCCGGTGCCGCAGGCTATTTTCCCGTCGCGCGCCTGCACGAGGAAATCCGTCCCAAGCTGCTTGAGACGGTCCGGGAAATCGAGCGCAGCCTCGGGCAAGGCATGCGTGAGCCGCAATCCGAACGAGGGGCACTGAGTCCCTCGCTCTGATTCATGGCGCGGACGTCAGAACAACTGCTTGTTCGCGTCGTAGTGGACCACGATCTCGTTCATAGCGGCGAGCAGCGCCTGCGCGCCACCGGGAAGCGCCTGCTCGATCGCGCGCATATAGCCCAGCAGCTGGTTCTTGGCCATCTCGGCGACTTCCATCGTGATGCCTTCGTCGTCGTGAAGAATGACATAGGAGCGCGCGAACCCATACACCAGGAAGTAGGCGGCTGCATGCGACGAATCGCTCTTCATCAGTGCCCGCATGCTCTCCTTGACCCTGAGGAAGGCATCCGTGCCCGGTACGCTTGCATTGAACTGCTCGGTGACAGTGCTGAACGTCATAGTGGTCATCGCTGGTTTTGAAGAAGGAGGAGGGAACGAACTGAATTCAAACCTGCTGGAGCATGCGCCGCAATAGCGCCGCACCGTCAGCCCCCTTGTAGGCTCGCTGCCACAGGGACTCGACCATGTGCGTGTACAGGACAACGGCTTCGGGTGCGGCGGTCACGGAGGCGATGCCGGACGAGATGTTCGGGAACTCGCCGAAGCGGAACGGGCTGACCGCCACATAGGACCCGCTCGGGCGCTCGAAGACCTGGAAGGTCGCGTTCGGCATGCTCTCGTCGACGATGCCGATCTGCAGCCCGATGGGCTGCTTCTCCAGCAGCTCGGCAATGCGCTCGACCTCCGCACGCGCCGCGAGCGACCGCTCCATCCTGGTGGCAGGCGGCAGGTCCATCTTGCCGACGAGGCCGAAATGGACGAAGCGCTCCAGTTCGCGCAGCCCGATCAGGCTGACGATGGGCGCAGGACTCGACACGAACGAGCGCTTGCGCTCCTGCAGCAGCTCCATCATGGCCCGGATGCGCTTGTCATCGAGGTGGTCGCCGCTTTCCCGCAGCATCTGCTCCAGGTAGCGGTCGTAGTCGGGAGAGGTGAGCAGGAAGGAGATGGGCTCGAAGTGCGCCAGGATCCGGGTCGCGCCCTGTTCCAGCTGGCGCATGCGCTCGATATAGGCCAGCGCGGATGGATAGTATTCCGTCCCCGCCCCCAAAAGGGACGCGAGCGAGGTGTCGAGGATGCCCGCCAGCTTTTCCAGCGTCTCAATTTTTACAATCTCACCCTTTTCCATCCGGTAGACCGCGGCACGCGAGATCCCCAGCACTTCGGCGATTTGCTCGGCACGCAGCTCCGCGCCCAGGCGATAAGCCCGAAGGCGGGCGCCAATGGCCTCGAAATCGATCATTCCGGCTGCGGTGGCACGACGATCCATCACTGTCTCAATAATTAGATTGCTGTCACTATAGCACGCGGGCGCGGTCCAGCAATGGCCTCTTCTTGCGGACTCGGGGATACCCTGATCTCTTCAGAAATTCCTTGTCATGGCTACGGATAGCGAATAGTCTAAAAAAATAGATCTACACTGTACGACTCCCCTATTACACGACGCAGGTCGGCTACCGGACGCAGAAGGAGTGGTTTTTAGATGCTATCAGTCTAAAAAAGGAGACAGACATGACAAAGCATCCGCCCTCCGCGCCAGCATCCCACTCCCCAGGCGCCCGATAAGCCCCAACCGCAGCAAGCCACGACTACGATATCCAGAGGACTTTTCCCCATGGAAGCAAACGCCAAAGCATCGATGGCCCCCGCCGGTGCAATTCCTGAAGAAAAGACGTCGCCCTACGCCTGGAAGGCACTGGCCGGGTCAGCCATTGGCTATGCCATGGACGGCTTCGACCTGCTCATCCTGGGCTTCATGCTGCCAGCCATCAGCGCTGCGCTGCTCCTGAACACCAGCCAGTCCGGCGCGCTGGTGACCTGGACACTGGTGGGCGCCGTCGCCGGCGGCATCATCTTCGGCTCGCTCAGCGACCGGTACGGCCGCGTGCGCGTGCTGACCTGGACCATCGTGCTGTTTGCGGTGTTCACCGGCCTGTGTGCGTTTGCACAAGGATTCTGGGACCTGCTGATCTACCGCACCATCGCCGGTATCGGCCTGGGCGGGGAGTTCGGCATCGGCATGGCGCTGGCGGCCGAAGCGTGGCCGGCCAGCAAACGGGCGCGCGTCTCATCCTATGTCGCACTGGGATGGCAGGCGGGCGTGCTGATGGCGGCACTGCTCACACCGCTGCTGCTGCCGGTCGTCGGCTGGCGCGGCATGTTCCTGATCGGCGTGCTGCCGGCCTTCGTTGCCTGGTTTGTGCGCAACCGCCTGCACGAGCCGGAAGTCTTCGTGCGCTGCACCAAGACCGAGAAGAAAGCCAACGCCTTCAGGCTGCTGGTCGCGGACAGGCGCACTACGCGGACCAGCCTCGGCATCGTCATCCTCTGCTCGGTCCAGAACTTCGGCTACTACGGCATTATGATCTGGCTGCCGACGTACCTGTCGAAGACGCTTGGTTTCTCGCTGACCAAGTCCGCACTGTGGACCTCGGTGACCGTTGTCGGCATGATGATCGGCGTCTATCTCTTCGGGCACCTGGCCGACCGCATCGGCCGCAAGCCGACCTTCCTGATCTTCCAGGCGGGTGCCGTGGCCATGGTCCTCACTTACGCAAAGCTGTCGGAGCCGACGACGATGTTGTGGGCAGGCGCCGTCATGGGCATGTTCGTCAACGGCATGATCGGCGGATACGGTGCGCTGATCTCCGAGGCGTACCCGACCGCCGCCCGCGCTACCGCGCAGAACGTGCTGTTCAACATCGGCCGGGCAGTTGGCGGCCTGGGCCCCATCGTGGTCGGCGCGCTCGCTGCCACCTACTCGTTCCAGGTCGCGATCGCCTTGCTCGCCAGCATCTACTTGCTGGACATGCTTGCGACCTTCTTCCTTATCCCTGAACTCAAGGGCGTCGAGCTGGAATAACAGCACGCAATGCCGCCCTCCCATTGCGCGAGCGCGGCAGTTTCAAATCAGCAGGAGTCATCATGTCAGCAACCGTGTGCGGTGGGCGCGGCAGCGCCACCGTCGCTTCCTATCGTTGCCGGGTAGTCGAGCACTACTGGGTCAACCAGCGCTACAAGTACATTCGCCTGGAGTCGGATGCGCCGATCGCCACCATGACCTGGCCCGGGCAGTTCTACCAGCTCAAATGCCCCAACACCGTAGACGAGGAGCCGTTCCTGCTCCGGCCCATGAGCGTGTATGGCGCCGGCCCCGACGACGGCACCATCGAATTCCTCTACAACGTGACCGGCGTCGGCACGCGTGCCATGTCGACCCTGCTGGTCGATGGCGAGATGGATATCGTGGGCCCGCTAGGCAATACCTTTACTTTTGCCCCGTCCTTCCGGCGCATCCTGGTCGTGGCCCGCGGTGTCGGCCTGGCCACGATGGCACCTCTGATCCGGCAAGCCGCGGCCGCAGGCGTCGCCATCACTGCGGTGATGTCGGCGCGCAGCCGCGACGACCTGATGGAGAAGGAGTTCCTGCGCGGCGCTGCCGCCCAGGTCCACACCGTCTTCGACGCTGACGGTACGTCTTCGGTCGAAGCCGTTGAAGTGCTGCTGCGCGAGCTGATCGACGCACAGCGGCCCGATGCGGTCTACACGTGTGGCTCGCATCGATTGTTGATGCTGCTCCAGCGCATCCTCGGCGACTACCCGGCCGTCAGGGGCGAGGTGGCGATGGAGCAACGGATGGCCTGTGGCATGGGCGTATGCCTGTCCTGCGTGCGTCTGTTCGACTGTGACGGCGACAAGCGGTTTCTGCGGGTCTGTCGTGAAGGCCCGGTGTTCCCGATTCGCGAAGTCGTTGGGGAGGTGGATTTTGGCTAATCTGACTGTACGGGTCGGCGACCTGACGCTGCGCAATCCCGTGATGCCCGCCTCCGGCTGCTTCGCGATCGAGTACCGCGAAGCGATGGACCTCAACCAGCTTGGCGCCCTGGTGATCAAGAGTGTTTCCCCGAAATCCCGCGCCGGGAATCCCACGCCCCGCGTTGCCGAAGTCCACAGCGGCATGCTGAACTCCATCGGCATTCCAAGCAACGGGCTCGACTACTACCGCAGCAGCGTGCTGCCGCCTTACACGCAATTCGACACGCCGGTCGTGGTCTCGATCTCCGCCGACACCGCGGAAGAGTTCGCGCTGGCATGCGAGGAGATGTCGCTGCCGGAAGTCGCGGCCATCGAGGCCAATATCTCCTGCCCCAACCTAGAGGCCGACGGCATGGCGTTTGCCATGCTGCCGGAGACCACCTACAAGGCAGTCGCCGCGATCCGCCGCCGGACCAGGCATCCGTTCTGGGTAAAGCTGACCCCGAACGCCAGCAATATCGCCGCCGTGGCGCGCGCCGCCGAGGACGCTGGCGCCGATGCCATCGTCATGGGCAATACCGTGCTCGGGATGGCGATCGACATCCGCACGCGCAAGCCCAGGCTTGGCAACGTTATGGGCGGCATGTCGGGTCCTGCCATCAAGCCCATCGCGCTACGCCTGGTCCACCAGTGCTATCGCGCCGTGCGCATTCCCATCATCGGCTGCGGGGGCATCCAGAATGCGGATGACGCCGTGGAGTTCATGCTTGCCGGCGCCAGCGCGGTTCAGGTGGGCACGGCTTCGTTCCGCGACCCTGGCGTGATGCAGAAGATCATCGACGGGCTCCATGCCTATTGTGATGAGACGGGAACCGCGGCGATCCGTGACCTCACCGGACAGGTGAAGCTCGACCGTCAACTGAGCGACCGCTGGTTGCGCTTCGCGCAGCAGTCGGGCTGAACAGGACCCTCTCCCCTCAATGCTGGACATGTCATGGATATTCAGGAATTGAAGCCCGTCGCGGAACAGCTCTTCCGGGACATACGCGAGCTATCGTTTGACGGCGTTGGCGTGACGCGCGACAGCTACGGTGCGGGGGAAGCGGCCGCAGCCGAATACCTGCGGCGTTTCGCTGAAGGTCATGGCCTGCGCGTAGAAGCCGACCGCGCGGCCAACCTCGTATTTCGACTCCCGGACTCGGAGACGGGCGCGCCCGCGGCCTGGGTCGGGTCTCACATGGACTCCGTGCCCAGGGGCGGCAACTACGATGGCCTCGCGGGCATCGTGGCCGGGTTGCTCTGCCTGCTCGGCCAGAAGCAAAGCGGGATGTACTCGCCGGTGCCGCTGAAGGTGATTGCGTTCCGCGGCGAAGAAAGCGCCTGGTTCGGCAAGGCCTATATGGGCTCGGGCGCCGCGCTCGGCAAGCTGACAGCCGACGACCTGGCACTGAGCCATCGCCAGACCGGCCAGACGCTCGGCGCAGCCATGGCTGCCGCGGGCGCAGACGTGCAAGCGGTCATGAACCAGGTGGTGCTGTTCGATAAATCCGCCGCTGCGGCCTATCTCGAACTGCATATCGAACAGGGGCCGGTCATGATGGCGCGCCAGCTGCCGCTGGCCGTAGTCCCCGGCATCCGCGGCAATGTCCGGCACAACCGGGTCACCTGCGTCGGTGAGCCGGGGCACTCCGGCGCGGTGCCGCGCTGGCTGCGCAAGGACGCGATGTTCGCGGTGGCGGACCTGATCACGCGCCTGGACGAACACTGGAAGGTGCTGCTGGAACGCGGCATCGACCTGGTAGTGACTGCCGGCATCGTGTCCACCAGCCCGGAAGAGCATTCCATTTCCCGCATCCCCGGCACCGTGCACTTCAGCTTCGAAGCCCGCAGCAAGAGCGCCGAGACGCTCGAAGGCTTCTATCAGTTGTTCCGCACCGAATGCAAGGCGATCGCGCGGGACCGGGGTGTTCGCTTCGAGTTCGACCGCCGTATCGATGCCTCACCCGCCGTGATGGACGGCAGGCTCTCCGACCTGCTGACCGACCAATGCAAGCGGGAGAACCTCCCCACCGAACTGGTACCGAGCGGCGCCGGCCACGACGCGTCATTGTTCGCGGTTGCCGGCATCCCCACCGGCATGCTGTTCGTGCGCAACGAGCACGGCTCGCACAACCCGGACGAAGCCATGGACATCGACGACTTCATGCTGGGCGTCAAGGTCCTGTCTAACACCATTGCGAGCCTTTAAGGCCGGCACGAAGTCCAATGCCTGAGACCCTGACCATCCGCCGCCCCGACGACTGGCACCTCCACCTGCGCGACGGTGACACGCTTGCCGCAGTGCTGCCCCATACGGCACGGCAGTTCGCCCGCGCCGTCGTGATGCCCAACCTGAGGCCGCCGGTGACAACGATCGCGGCTGCCATCGCCTATCGCGGACGTATCCTCGCGGCACTGCCGCAGGGTGCAGCCTTTACGCCGTTGATGACCCGCTACCTCTGCGATAGCACCAGCCCTGAGGAGATCCGTGAAGGCTTCGAGGCAGGCGTCTTTACCGCCGTGAAGCTGTACCCGGCCGGTGCCACGACCCACTCGGAGTACGGCGTGACCTCGATCGACCGCGTGTCGGCCGTGCTCGCCACCATGCAGGAGCTTGGCATGCCCCTGCTGATCCATGGCGAGAGCACCGACCCGGCGGTGGATGTGTTCGACCGGGAAGCCGAGTTCATCCACCGCACCTTGCGCCCGCTGCTTGCGGCGTTTCCACGGCTGAAGGTCGTGCTGGAACACATCACCACCAAAGACGCGGCCAACCTTGTCATGCGCGATGACAGCGCAAGGCTGGCGGCAACCATCACGCCCCAGCACCTGATGCTGAACCGCAATGCCATGTTCACCGGGGGCATTCGCCCGCACTATTACTGCCTGCCCGTGCTCAAGCGCGAGCAACACCGCCTCGCGCTGCGGCGGGCGGCGACATCAGGCTCCCCGTTCTTCTTCCTCGGCACGGATTCGGCGCCCCACGACACTTCCGCCAAGGAGGCCGCCTGCGGCTGTGCCGGGATCTTCAGTGCCCCCACGGCATTGGAGGCCTATCTCACCGTGTTCGAGGAGGAGAACGCCCTGGCACAGTTCGAAGGCTTCGCCAGCGAGCACGGCGCACGCTTCTACGGCCTCCCGCTCAACGAAGGCACCGTCACCCTGCACCGGACCCGTACCCGCGTCGCCGGATCGGTCTCCCTTCCCGACGGCGAGCGCATCCAGCCGTTCCTGGCCGGCGAGACGCTGGAATGGACGCTTGCATCGCCTAGTCTGTAGATATCACCAAGCTGCAGGGAGCCCCTGATGAACACCCCCACATTCCGCATCGAATCCGACCTGCTAGGCGAGCGCGACGTGCCCGCCGACGCCTACTACGGCGTCCACACGCTCCGGGCCGTCGAGAATTTCCAGATCTCCGGTACGCCGATCTCGGCCTACCCCAACCTGATCCTTGCACTGGCAGCGGTCAAGCAGGCCGCAGCGGAGGCCAACGCCGAGCTTGGGCTGCTGCCTGTCCCACTCAGGGATGCGATCATCGCGGCCTGCCACGAAGTGCGTGAAGGCAAGTTCCACGACCAGTTCGTTGTCGACACCATCCAGGGCGGGGCCGGGACCTCGACCAACATGAACGCCAACGAGGTCATCTGCAACCGTGCCCTGGAGATCCTGGGCCACAAGCGCGGCGAGTACGCTTACCTGCACCCCAACGAACACGTCAACATGGCGCAGAGCACCAATGACGTGTATCCCACCGCGCTGCGCATCGCGACGTTCTTCGCCATCGGGCATCTGCTCGAAGCGATGGAAGTCCTGCGGGCTGCCTTCAACGACAAGGCAGTGGAGTTCGCCGGCCTGCTCAAGCTCGGCCGCACGCAGTTGCAGGACGCCGTGCCCATGACCCTGGGCCAGGAGTTCTCCACTTACGCCGTGATGCTGGAAGAGGACATGGCGCGTCTGCGTGAAGCCTCCGCGCTGATTCGCGAAGTCAATCTCGGCGCCACCGCCATCGGCACCGGCATCACCGCCCACCCGGATTACGCCGCCAAGGCCACCGCGGCCTTGAGCCGGATCACGGGCATCGAACTGCTCACCGCCCCGAACCTGGTGGAGGCAACCCAGGACTGTGGCGCCTTCGTGCAGATTTCCGGGGTACTGAAGCGCATCGCCGTGAAGCTGTCCAAGACGTGCAACGACCTGCGCCTGTTGTCGAGCGGCCCGCGCGCGGGCTTTGGCGAGATCAACCTGCCGCCGATGCAAGCCGGCTCCTCCATCATGCCGGGCAAGGTGAATCCGGTGATCCCCGAAGTGGTGAACCAGGTTGCCTTCGAGGTCTTCGGCAACGATACGGTCGTGACGTTCGCCGCGGAAGCGGGGCAACTGCAGCTCAACGCGTTCGAGCCCGTGATTGCCGCGAGCCTGTTCCGCAGCTTCAAGCATCTCACCAACGGCTGCTTCACCCTCGCGGAGAAATGCATCAAGGGCATTACCGCGAACCCTGAGCGGCTGCGGGAAACGATCGAGCGCTCGATCGCGCTCGTCACCGCGCTGAACCCGATCATCGGCTACAAGAACGCCACTGCGGTGGCAGCCGAGGCCTTCGCCAACAACACCAACATCCGGGATGTGGTGCTGCGCCGCAAGCTGATGACAGAAGCCGAGCTCGATGAAGCCCTGCGCCCCGAAGCATTGACGCAGCCCCGGGTCTATCCGTCCAACCCTCCGCGCGAGGGCGGTCCAGCCAGATGAGGAGGCGGTTTGGCTGCTCGCATCGAGGCCCGCTTGCGCATGTCCTTGCGTTCCTAAGCCAGCGCCATCTCCCCCGCCATCGCCAGCTGCCAGCTAGGCGGGCTGCCAAGGCTCGCCGTCAGGTGCGTGCAGAACGCCTTGACCTTGGCGCTGGCGTGCTGCGTGGCGCGCAACAGGTAGATGCCCCCCTGCGCTTGCGGCAACAGCCCGTCGAGCATGAGTTCCACCAGACGGCCCGCGCCGATATCCGGGCCCACCGACCAGTCAGGCATCAGCGCGATACCGAGCCCCTGGAGCACGGACAGCCGCCGGGCATCACAGTCATCGCACTCGAGCGCAAAGGTTGCCTGTGCGCTGTGCGCCGGCGTCAGCAATTCCCGCCAGCCGCGCATGCTGGTGCTGTGGCCACGATCGATCAGGCGGTGCCGCCTGAGTTCATCGGCATGGACGGGGCGCCCGTGTTGCGCCAGGTAGGCCGGGGTCGCACAGATGATGTAGCGCTGATCGGAGATGCATCGTGCAATCAGCGAGCTGTCGGCCTGCTGGCCGACACGTATCACGACGTCGAAGCGTTCCACCACGGGATCCACCACGCGCTCGGTCAGCGCAAGCTCAACGGTCAGGCGCGGGTACTGCGCGTAGAGCGCGCCCAGGTGCGGCACCACGTGGCGCCGGCCGAAGGCGGGAAGACAGGCTACCCGCACCAGGCCGCTGACGCCCTGCTCCAGCGCGGTGACGGCGTCGCGCGTGTCGCTGAGTTCATGCAGGATGCGTGTGGCGCGCGCGAACAGCAGGTCGCCGGCGTCGGTGCGGACCAGCGCCCGGGTGGACCGCGTGAACAGCGGCACGCCGAGCTCCCGCTCCAGCGTGTCGATCTGGCGGGCGACCGACGACGCAACCATGCCGCGCTGGCGGGCCACGGCCGAGAAGCTGCCGGACTGCGCGACTTCGACAAAGATGGCCAGGTTTTCGGCGAATCGGGCGGATTCCATTTTTGCAATCCTCGCAAAGGCGTTGCGCGAGCACATCAGCTTCCCGCGTTTATGGCGGCGAGTTTAACATCTGACTGGCCAACGCAACCGGCGAGCTTGGCGCATTAAGCAAAAGTGGCGCGCCGGACATATCAAGACCGACAACGGAGCGGATCCCGATGGAGACACCTGCAGCAACGACGACGATGCCCCCCGCCCTGCGACGCCTGGCGGCCGCTGGCATGCTCGCCGCGACGATGGCCGCGCCGGCCGGCGCCCGCGCCGAAACCTGGCCAGCCAAACCCCTGACGCTGATCGTGCCCTATGCGGCTGGCGGCACCGTCGACAAGGTCGCGCGCCAGGTCCAGGACGGACTGCGCAAGCGGCTGGCGCAGCCCGTGATGATCGACAACCGCGCTGGCGCAGGCGGCACCATCGGCACCGGGCAAATCGCACGCAGCGCTGCGGACGGCTACACCATCGGCATGGTGTTCGATGCCTTCGCCACCGAGCCTTATGTTTATCCCAAACTGCCTTACGCCTCGCACAAGGACCTGACCGGCGTCTCGTACATGGTGCGCTCGCCAATGGTGCTGGTCGTCCCCGCCAGTTCGCCTTACAAGACGCTGCAAGACTACGTGGCGGCGGCGAAGAAACCGAACGCCGTGTCCTACGCGTCGGTGGGCGCGGGCAGCTCCAACCAGCTGGTGGCCGAACTGTTCCATGAAGCGGCCGGCACCAGCGGCATCCATACCCCGTACAAGGGCGGCGGTCCGGCGATCAATGACCTGCTCGGCGGCCACGTCGATTCGATGATCGCCAGCCTGCCGCTGGTGTTGCCGTACGTACAGGCCGGCAAGCTGCGCGCGCTGGCCGTGACCGCGCGGCAACGCGATGCGCGCTTGCCATCCGTACCGGCGGTGGCCGAAGCCTACAAGGGATTCGAGGCCTATTCCTGGGTGGCGATGATCGCGCCGGCAAAGACGCCGCCGAACGTGGTCGGCAAACTCGCGGCCGAGGTCAACGCCACGCTCCGCGATCCCGCGCTTGCCAAGGTACTTGCCGACGGCGGCTTCGAAGTCATTGCGGGGGATGCCGCGCAGGCCAACAAGCTGATCCAGGAAGAATCCGCACGCTGGGGCCGGCTGATCAAGGCTCGCCATATCGCAACGGAATAGGGGCTCACCATCATGCAACCGTTTATCTACCAGACTCACCCGCAACGCATCGTTTTCCGTCCCGGCGCGCTCGCGGCGCTGGGCGAAGAAGTCGATACCCTCGGTGCCGGCAAGGTGCTGGTGCTTTGCACACCGGCGCAACGCGACTTGGCCGAACGTGCGGCGGCAGTGCTGGGCGCGCGCTGCGCCGGCATCTTCGACGGCGCGGTCATGCATGTGCCGGTGGAACAGGCGCGCCTGGCACGGTCGACCGCGGCTGAACTTGGCGCCGATTGCGTGGTGGCGATCGGCGGAGGCTCGACCATCGGACTCGGCAAGGCCATCGCCCTCGAATCGGCGCTGCCGATCGTTGCCGTGCCGACTACCTATGCCGGATCGGAGATGACGCCGATCTACGGCATGACCGAGGGCGGGCTCAAGCGCACGGGCCGCAATGCGCGCGTGCTGCCGCGCACGGTGATCTACGATCCCGACCTGTCCCTGGGCCTGCCGGTGCCGGTCAGCGTGACCAGCGGGATCAACGCCATCGCCCATGCCGCCGAAGGGCTGTATGCCGTGGACCGCAGCCCGGTCAGCGAATGGATGTGCCGCGACGGCATCGCGGCGCTGGGCCGCGCCCTGCCCGTCATCGCACGGGGCAGCGGGCAGGATGACGCGCAGGTGCTGGCGGCGCGCGGCGATGCGCTCTATGGGGCCTGGCTCTGTGGCGCCGTGCTGGGCAGCGTCGGGGTAGGCCTGCACCACAAGCTTTGCCACACGCTTGGAGGCACCTACAACCTGCCCCATGCCGAGGTGCACACCATCGTGCTGCCGCATGCGCTGGCCTACAACGCGCCGGCGGCGCCTGAAGCCATGGCGACCGTCGCGGCCGCGCTGGGGCGCGATGACGTCAGCGGTGCGCAGGCGGTGTTCGACCTGGCGGCTTCGCTGGGCGCACCCGTTGCGCTGCGCGATATCGGCATGCGCGAGGAAGATCTCGATCGTGCGTGCGAACTGGCGCTGCGTGAACAGTATCCGAATCCACGTCCGCTGGACGCTGCCGGCATCCGGCAGCTGCTGGACGATGCCTTTCATGGGCGGCGGCCCGGCTGATGCCGGTCGCACCCGGCCTGCGGCAAGGCGGCGGGCCGTCGCCCATTAACAATCGATTACATATACCGGCATCTGTTTGCACTATCCTCCGCAACCAAAATGACGCCGCGGCCAAACCCTTGCTGCCGGGCGACCAACGACACGGATGCAGGAGAACGCATGAAAACGATCCACTCGCTTTCCCTGATGGCGATCGCAATGATCGCTGCCGCCTCGGGAACCGCTCACGCGCAGCATGTTATCGGCGGGATGGGCGAGGCAGTCAGGATCGGCGCTTTTTCCGAGCCGGCGCACGGCGACCGGACCCGGGGCCTGTCGGACGGTCGCGCCTTCAATACGGCGAAGCGGGACAAGGGACGCACGCGGAGCACCGAGCGCCATGGTGCGCGCCCGGGCACCGTGCGCGCACCGGCATCCTCGCTGCCGGGCAGGCATTTGCCCTAGCCGGTCTGAGATAGGCGCCCGCCGCCTCGGGCGTCATGGCCTGTCCACGCCCCGGCTGGCCTGCCCCGTCTTTTGCCGCTTCTCGCCTCCCGACGAACCGGTGACCTGCACTTCGCGCAATCCAGCCAGGTTCATTCGGGCTTCACGCCCGCATCCTGGATAACCTTCTCCCAGCGCACCTTCTCCGCCTGTACAAAGCGCGCGCTCTGCTCCCGGCCTTGCGCCATCGGATACGTGCCCAGGTCCTTCAGCCGCTCGCAGGCTGCGCCAGGCTGCTGCTCACTGCCCTGTTGATCTCGTCGAGCACGGCAACCGGCGTGCCCTTGGGCGCAAACACCGCGAACCAGCCCTTGGCGATCAGTCCGGGCGCCACGTCCTTCGCCAGCGGAATGCCATCCAGGCCAGGCAGCGCGGTGTCGGACGTGACCGCAAGCGCCTTCAGCCGGCCGCTGCGCACCAGCGGCACCAGCGGCGCGATACCGTCGACATAGACCGGCACATCGCCCTTCACCACGGCCAGGATCGCCTGGGTGGTGCCGCTGAAGCTGACCTGCCGAAACTTCGTCTTCTGCAACTGGCCCATCATCTCGGCGGTCAGATGCGGCACGGAGCCGCGGGTCGGGCTGCCAATCGTGATGTCGTCCGGGCGCGCCTTGCCTGCCTTGAGCACATCGGCAAGGCTCTGGTACCCGGCCTTGAGATCGGCATCGGCGTGTAGGCCAGGGTGGCGGCCACCTCCGTGTCGCGCTGGATGTCGAACTTCGCTTCCTTGTACATCATTGGGGTGATGACGGCGGCGGCATGGAACAGGCCCAGCGTGTAGCCATCTGGCGCTGACTGCCGCAGCGCGCTCATCGCCACGATGCCGTTGCCGCCGGGGCGGTTCTCGACGATGACCTGCTGCTTCCACGCGGCCGTCAGCCGCTCGGCCACCTGCCGGGCAATGATGTCGGGGGCGCTGCCCGCGATCGAGGGCACGACGATGCGCACCATCTTGTCCGGATACGCAGCAGCATTGGCAGTGGCTGCGGCACTGAACCCGGCGCGGGTCGCGCGTGAAGTCGATCAGCCGGAATTTCGGCAGGCCTTTGGGCCGCACCAGCGGCGGGTTGGCCACGACCTCGGGGTCCAGGCTGGCCTGGAAGCGTCCTTCGATCACTGACTGCGGCACCCGCGCGCCGTCGTACACCAGGTACTGGCGAATAAAGGTGCTGAGCTTCTCCTTGCTCGGGCCTGCGTCACTGTAGTAGTCGAGCAGGCACTTCAGCCCCGCCGTCGGCAGGCCGCGCGTGGTATCGATCCCGCCCGGTCCCATCAGCACCAGGCCCGCGACGCGTTGCGGGCGATCCAGTGCCAGGCGCAAGGCGCAGGCGCCGCCCAGCGAGTTGCCGACCACGCACGCACGGTCTATCTCCAGGGAGTCCAGCAGGCCCAGCATCGCGCCGGCGCAGTCGCCGAAGGGATCGGTGCGGCTCAATCCCTTAGTGGAAAGGAAACGGCCGTAGCCCGGCATGTCCGGCACGATCACCCGGAAATGCCGCGCCAGCGCAGCGATATTGCGCTCGTAGACGCACACCAGTTCGAGGGAGTGCGCGATGAATCTTGCTGACCTGCAGATTCCGTTGACCAGCAATACCGTCCGCGTGAGCGGCAAGAACATCTTCTATGCCGAGGCCGGTGCCGGTGCGCCGTTGCTGATGCTGCATGTCAACGCCATCGAACAGGCGGTCAGGATCCCGCGGTCCGCATCGCGACCGGCGTGCGGCTCTACCTGTACAAGGCGCGAGCGTTTCCGCTATTCGCGCGCTTCGTCGTTCAAACGGGGCTGCACCTGGCGAGCCCGAACAACCTGATCTATGAATATGTGCCGCAGCACCTGGAGGCGGGTTTTGCCTCCGGGCGCTTTCATCGGATGCCGATGGAGGTGGCGATGGACCTGATCGGCGGCCAGGCGCTGATGGCGATTGCCAGGCTGGAGGCTGGCGACGCTGCCGAGGACTATCCGGAGTGGGTCGTGGCGACGCTGCTCAGGGCGCTGGGCGTACCGCAGAAGGACGCTCAGCGGATCGCCTTCGCCCCGCTGGAACCGGTCGCCATGCCGGAAGACTCGCTGCTGGCGCGGGCCACCGCGCGCGCCGTGGGGCAGGACCAGTAGCGTCAGCCCGCGCCGGGGGCATCGCCCGCCGGCCGGCGGGCATCCAGGGTGCTGGCGATCCTGGCGGCAACGCCCGCCAGCGGTGCCACGAACTTGGCTTCGGCCTCGGCCGGCTTCAGCGCGCGCGACAGGTACACCACGTTCAGGCTGCCCAGCACGCGTACCCCCACGCATAGCGGCACTGCGACCGCGCTGATATTGCGCTGCTCGGTCCAGTCGCCGTGGTTGGTGCTGAAGCCATCCTCGCGCACCCGCCGGACCAGGTTGCGGATATAGGTGGCGTCGGCTGCGAGCGCGGCCTGCCCTTCACCGCCGGCGCCGGAGCGCAGCACCGAAAGGATGTTCTCCTGTTCGGTCTCGGGGCAACTCGCGAAATAGGCGCGGCCCGCGGCCGTCAGCAGCATCGGCAGCCGCCGGCCGACCATGGCGCGATGGAAGGACAGCGGACTGAAGCGGTGCGTGGTCTCGCGGATAATCATCGCGTCGCCGTCGGGCGTGGTCAGGTCCGAAGGCCATACCACCTGCTGCAGCAACTCACCCATCAACGGCGCCGCGATCGTCGAAATCCATTCGTCGTCGGTAAAGCCTTCGCTGAGCGCGCGCACCTGCAGCGTCAGCCGGAAGGTGTCGTCTGACTCGCTGCGGCGCACGAACCCCTCGGCCAACAGCGTCTCCAGCAAACGCCTGACGGTGGTGCGGTGCAGGCCCGTCTCCACCGCCAGTTGCTGGGCGGTGGCGCGACCGCTCTCCATGCGGTTCAGCGCGCGCAGCACGTCCAGGCCGCGTGTCAGCCCCCTGACGTTGGCGTAGACGGCATCCCGGTCCAGGGCCATAAAAAGTCCTTTTAAATCACCGTTGTGCACTCCTTGCACAGTTTGCACATTTTTTTTGCCGGTGACAACGCGGTCTCTAGACTTCCGTCCAAGCAAGTCCTCATTCCAAGACCCCTGGAGACCAGCATGTCGACGCAAGCCGCCCCCGCCCTCGCCGCCACTTCCCAATCGCCCGCCGCAGCGCAACCGTTCCAGAGCATCTGGGCCGAGCTGCGCGGCGTCACCTTCACCCAGGGCTGGCTCGATGCCCGCGGCATCAGCACCCGCTACCTGCATGCCGGCGAACGTGGCAAGCCGGCGCTGATCCTGCTGCACGGCGTCGGCGGCCACGCCGAAGCCTATGTGCGCAATTTGAAGGCGCACGCCGAACACTTCGACGTCTGGGCCATCGACATGATCGGCCACGGCTGGACCGACAAGCCCGCCGGCCCGCGCGAGGTTTCGGCCTATGTCGACCATGTGATCCGCGTGCTGGATGCGCTAGGCATCGAACGCGCCTCGTTCAGCGGCGAGTCGCTGGGCGGCTGGGTGGCATCGCGCCTGGCCATTGACCACCCCGAACGCGTGGAGCGCCTGGTGCTGAACACCGCCGGCGGCTCACAGGCCGATCCGGTGGTGATGGAGCGCCTCAAGACGCTGTCGATGCGCGCGGTCGAAGACCCGGGCTGGGACTTCATCAAGGCCCGCGTCGAATGGCTGATGGCCGACAAGGCCAAGGTATTCGACGACCTGGTCGCCACGCGCCAGGCCATCTACGCGCAGCCCGGCATGGTCGAGGCGCAGCACGACAACATGGTGCTGCAGGACATGGAGACGCGCCAGCGCAATATCCTGCGCTCGGCCGACTATGGCCGCATCCAGGCACCGACGCTGGTGCTGTGGACTTCCGACGATCCCACCGCGGATGTGTCCGAAGGCCGCCGCATCGCCACCTTGATCCCCGGCGCGCTGTTCACGGTGATGGACGGTTGCGGCCACTGGCCGCAGTTCGAGGACGCCGACACCTTCAACCGGATCCACCTGAACTTCCTGCTCGGCAAGCCGGTGCCCGAGGCGACGACGGTCTGAGCCGCCGCGCCGCGAAAGAAGACCGGAACATATAACACTCAACGGAGACAGACATGACCCACGCCATGGCAATGGCGGGCGGTGACGCTCGTCCTGAAATTGTCGATTGCGACGTCGCCATCATCGGCGCCGGGCCGGTCGGCCTGATGCTCGCCAATATCCTGGGCCTGCAAGGCGTGCGCGTGGTGCTGGTGGAGAAACTGCCGCAGATCATCGACTATCCGCGCGCCATCGGCCTGGACGACGAGGCGCTGCGGGTGTTCCAGTCGGTGGGCCTGGCGCAGGCGCTGCTGCCGCACACCACGCCGAACCACTGGATGCGCTTCGTCACGCCGGGCGGCCGCTGCTTTGCCTCGATCGAGCCCCGCACCGACGAGTTCGGCTGGACGCGCCGCAATGCCTTTATCCAGCCGCTGGCGGACCGCATCCTGTTCGACGGCCTGCAGCGTTTCGCACATGTGCGCACGCTGCTCGGCCATAGTGTGGCGTCGTTCACGCAGGACGATCATGGCGTGCAAGTCGATGCCGCCGACGAAGCGGGCCGCCCGGTGCGGATTCGCGCCGCGTACATGGTGGGCGCGGACGGCGGCAACAGCTTCGTGCGCCGCTGCCTCGACCTGCCCTTCGAAGGCCGCACCAAGCCCAACCAGTGGATCGTGGTGGACGTGCGCAACGACCCGATCGGCACGCCGCATATCTACATGCATTGCGACCCGGAACGGCCTTATGTGTCGGCGGCGCTGCCGCATGGCATCCGCCGCTTCGAGTTCATGGTGATGCCGGGCGAGACCGAGGAAGAACTGTCCCGGCCCGAGAACATGGCCGCGCTGATGCGCAAAGTCGTGGCCGAGCCGGAGCAGGTCGACTACATCCGCAAGCGCGTCTATACGCACAACGCACGCCTCGCCAGCGACTTCCGTGCCGGCCGCGTGCTGCTGGCCGGCGACGCTGCCCACATCATGCCGGTGTGGCAGGGCCAGGGCTACAACAGCGGCATCCGCGACGCCGCCAACCTCGGCTGGAAGCTGGCCATGGTGGTCAAGGGCCAGGCGGGCGAGGCACTGCTCGACACCTACACGGCAGAGCGCCGCGCCCATGCCCGCGCGATGATCCACCTGTCAGAGGTGGCGGGCGATATCTTCGCGCCGTCCAGCCGCGCGGGCGCGGCAATGCGCGACGGGTTGACCAAGGTGCTGAACGCTTTCCCCTCGGTGAAGCGGTACTTTGTAGAGATGCGCTTCAAACCCATGCCGCGCTATGAGCAAGGCGTGGTGCTGCTGCCCGAAGCGCGGCGCCGCGCAGGCCTGCTGGCACGCTGGCTGGAGCGCTCCGGCCACTCCGCCGTGGGCCGCCTGTTCGGCCTGATGAGCGAGAAGCGCGAATCGCTGGTGGGTCGGCTGGTCCATGGCCGCGACCCGGCCGGCAACTCGCCGGTGGGACGGATGCTTATCCAGCCGATGGTGCGCACCGAAGCCAATACCGTGGAACGCCTGGACGATGTGATCGGCAACCGCTTTGCCATCCTGGGCTGGGGCACCGATCCGACCTTCGGGCTGTCGGCGCAGGCACGCGCCGCATGGCGCCAGCTGGGCGGCGTATTCGTGATCGCCAAGCCGGATCCGCAGCTGGACTATCGCGACGACGTGCCGGACGGCGTGATCGCGGTGGGCGACGTGCATGGACGGCTCAAGGACTGGTTTGGCAGCCAGCCCCACTCGGTGGTGCTGCTGCGGCCCGACCGCTTTGTCGCGGGCATGTGTTCGCCGCAGCAGGTCTCGGACGCCGTGCTGGCACTGGCGCAAAAGCTGGCGCTGCGCTGCCCGGCCGCGAATGACGCCGACACCCGCGCAGCCGCCCGCACCAGCGCGGCACGGGACACGCGCGCCGCCTCCGTCCAACAGCTTGCCGCGGGAGCCTGACATGCCGATGCACCTGGAATGCCTGTCACACACGCCGCTGCATGGCTACTACGACCCCGCGCCCGAGATCGTGGCCGAGGTCGAACGGGTCCACGCCGCCGCACGTGCCCGCGTGGAAGCGTTCGATCCCGAGCTGGTGGTGGTGTTCGCCCCCGACCACTACAACGGCTTCTTCTATGAAGTGATGCCGCCCTTCTGCATCGGCATCGCGGCCAGCGCCATCGGCGACTTCAACAGCCTGGCCGGCCCGCTCGACGTGCCGCGCGAACTCGCGCTCGGCATGGCCGAGGCAGTGATGGCGCAGGACCTGGACGTGTCGGTGTCCTACCGCATGCAGGTCGACCACGGCTGCGCGCAGGCGCTGGAAGTGCTGACCGGCGCGCTGGACCGCTATCCCGTGATCCCGGTCTTTATCAACTCGGTGGCGCCGCCCATGGCGAGCTGCCGGCGCGCGCGGCTGCTCGGCGATGCGATCGGCCGCTACCTGTCGCGGCTGGACCGCCGCGTGCTGGTGGTCGGTTCCGGCGGCATCTCGCACGAGCCGCCGGTGCCAGAGATCGACGGCGCCAGCGAGGAAGTGGCGGAACGGCTGATCGCCGGCCGCAATCCTCCACCGGCTTCGCGCGAGGCGCGACAGGCGCGCACCGTGGCCGCCGCGCGCGCCTTCGCCGCCGGCGACAGCCACCTGCATCCGCTGAGCCCCGATTGGGACCGCGACTTCCTGTCCATGCTGGCCAGCGGCGAACTGCTGCGCGTGGACGGCATGACTAACGACGCCATCACGCGCGACGCCGGCAAGTCCGCGCACGAGGTACGCACGTGGATCGCCGCCTTTGCCGCGCTGGCGGCCAGCGGGCCGTACCGCGCACAACTCGAGTATTACCGGCCGATCCTGGAATGGATCGCCGGCTTCGCAGTGATGCAGGCCGACCCCGTCGCCTGAGCGCGACATCAAACGACTACACCGACAAGGAATCACCATGCCTGACCAGGAAACCATCCTCGCCCTGGCCGCTCGCCTGCGCGAAGTCGAACGCTCGCGTGAGCCCGTACCCCCGCTGCGCGGCGAGATTGCCGCCGGCGACGCCACCACCGCCTATGCCGTGCAGCGCGCCAATGTCGCGGTTTGGCAGGCCGCAGGCCGGCGCGTGATCGGCCGCAAGATCGGTCTGACCTCGCCCGCCGTGCAACGCCAGCTCGGCGTGGACCAGCCCGACTTCGGCACGCTGTTCGCCGACATGGTCTACGGCGACGACGAACCCATCCCGATGGCGCGCACGCTGCAGCCCAAGGTCGAGGCGGAAGTCGCGCTGGTGCTGCGGCGCGATATCGACGCAGCCGACGCCACCGTGCTCGACGTGCTCAACGCCGTGGACTACGTGCTGCCTGCGATCGAGGTGGTGGGCAGCCGCATCGCCAACTGGGACATCTCGTATGTCGACACCGTGGCCGACAACGCCTCCAGCGGCCTGGTGGTGCTGGGCGCGGTGCCGGTGCCGCTGGCCAGCCTCGACCTGAAGACCGTAGAGATGGCAATGACCCGCGGCGACGAGCGTGTCTCACACGGCAACGGCGCTGCCTGCCTGGGCCATCCGCTCAACGCGGCAGTGTGGCTGGCACGCAAGCTCGCCAGCCTGCGCGAGCCGCTGCGCGCGGGCGACCTCGTGCTGACCGGCGCGCTCGGCCCGATGGTGACCGTGCAGCCCGGCCAGACCTATGAGGCGCGCATCTCCGGTGTCGGCACCGTGCGCGCGAGGTTCGCCAGCGACTGACGCGGCGGCCCGAACGATTTCAGAACATAACGACAGAGCAAACGGAGACAAACCATGCAACGGCCCCATCGCCTTCTGGCATCCCTGATCGCGCCGCTCGCCGCGGCCGCCACCCTCATCGGCACCGGGAGCGCCCTCGCCGCGCCGGCCTCGGCGCAATCGCCGGCGTTTCCCACCCGCCCCGTCACCATCGTCGTGCCGTTCCCCGCGGGCGGCATCACCGACATGATCGCGCGCCAGGTCGCGCAGCAGATGCAATCCGACCTTCGCAAGCCAGTGATCGTCGAAAACCGTCCCGGCGGCGGCGGGCAGATCGCCGCGCTTGCGGTCAAACGCGCCGAGCCCGACGGCCACACGGTATTCGTCGCGGCCACCGAGATGTTCGCAATCAACCCGGGGCTGTACCGAAATTTCTCGTATGACCCGCTCAAGGACTTCAAGCCGGTGACGGCGCTGGCCGCCTCACCGCTGGTGCTGGTGGTGCCGCAGGGCAGCCCGGTCGGCTCGGTCAAGGAACTGGTGGCAATGTCAAGGTCGCGCGAGAACGGCGTCAACTATGCCTCGCAGGGCATCGGCTCGATCGGCCACCTGCTCGGCGGGCTGTTCGCCGACAAGAGCGGTGGCAAGTTCACCCATGTCGCCTACAAGGGCTCGGCGCCAGCGCTGCAGGATGTGATGGCGGGCCAGGTCGACATGATGTTCGACCCGGTGATCACCACCTCGCCGCTGATCAAGGGCGGCAAGGTCAAGCCGCTGGCGATCGCCGCCAGCAAGCGCTCGCCGAGCCTGCCCGATGTGCGCACGCTGGCTGAACTGGGGGTGCCGGGGCTGGACGCGGGCGTCTGGTTCGGCATGGTGGTGCGCACCGGCACGCCCGATGCCGTGGTCGCCCGCCTCAATGAATCAGCATTGAAGGCGCTGAAGGCGCCGGAACTCGCAAAGCGCTTCACCGACCAGGGCCTCGATCCCATGCCGATGAGCCCGCAGCAGTTCGGCACCTTCCTCGCGAGTGAAAGCACGCGCTGGACTCCGCTGGTCAAGGCCAGCGGCGCCAGCGTCGAATAACCCGTACAAGGAGAATCCCCATGACACGCAAGCTCAAAGCCGCCATCATCGGCTCGGGCAATATCGGCACCGACCTGATGATCAAGATCCTGCGGCATGGCCGGCATGTCGAGATGGGCGCGATGGTCGGCATCGACCCCACCTCCGACGGCCTGGCCCGCGCGGCCCGGATGGGCGTCGCCACCACGCATGAAGGCGTGCAAGGGCTCACGCGCCTGCCGGTATTCGATGACATCGATCTGGTCTTCGATGCCACCAGCGCCGGCGCGCACGTGAACAACGATGCCTTCCTGCGCGGGTTGCGCCCGTCGATCCGCATGATCGACCTGACCCCGGCGGCGATCGGCCCGTACTGCATCCCGGTGGTCAACGGCGCCGCGCACCTGGACGCACCCAACGTCAACATGGTCACCTGCGGCGGCCAGGCCACCATTCCGATGGTGGCGGCGGTGTCGCGCGTCGCGCCGGTGCACTACGCGGAGATCGTCGCCAGCATCTCCAGCAAGAGCGCCGGGCCGGGCACGCGCGCCAATATCGACGAATTCACCGAAACCACCTCGCGCGCCATCGAGCAGGTGGGCGGCGCGCGGCGCGGCAAGGCCATCATCGTGCTGAACCCGGCCGAGCCGCCGCTGATCATGCGCGACACCGTGTACTGCCTGAGCGAGCCGGCTGACCAGGACGCCATCGCCGCGTCGGTCGAACGCATGGCCGCGGACGTGCAGCGCTACGTGCCGGGCTACCGGCTCAAGCAGGCGGTGCAGTTCGAGGCCATCCCGGCCGATGCGCCGCTGAACATCCCGGGCCTGGGCCGCCTGGCGGGCCTGAAGACCACGGTCTTTCTCGAAGTCGAGGGTGCCGCCCACTACCTGCCCGCCTATGCCGGCAACCTGGACATCATGACCAGCGCCGGCCTGAACACCGCCGAGAGCATGGCCGCCGCCATGCTTGCCGAGTCCGCTGCCGCCTGACAGGAACCAATGCCATGAGCACCGACAAGACACTCTATATCTCCGACGTGACGCTGCGCGACGGCAGCCACGCCATCCGCCACCAGTACAGCCTGGAACAGGTCCGCCAGATCGCGCGCGCACTCGACGAGGCCGGCGTCGATTCAATCGAAGTGGCCCACGGCGACGGCGTGCAGGGCTCGAGCTTCAACTACGGCTTTGGCGCGCATACCGACCTGGAATGGATCGAAGCGGTGGCAGACGTGGTGCGCGATGCAAAGATCGCCACACTGCTGCTGCCCGGCATCGGCACCGTGCACGACCTCAAGGCCGCCTACGATGCCGGCGCCCGCATCGTGCGGGTGGCCACCCATTGCACCGAGGCCGATATCTCGCGCCAGCATATTGAGGCAGCACGCGAGCTGGGGATGGAAGCCGTGGGCTTCCTGATGATGAGCCATATGACCACGCCGCAGCAGCTGGCACAGCAGGCAAAGCTGATGGAAAGCTACGGCGCGACCTGCTGCTATGTGGTCGATTCCGGCGGCGCGCTGACGATGCAGGACGTGCGCGAACGCTTCCGCGCCTTCAAGGATGTCCTGAAGCCGGAAACGCAGACCGGCATGCATGCGCACCACAACCTGAGCCTGGGTGTTGCCAACAGCATCGTTGCAGTCGAGGAAGGCTGCGACCGCATCGACGCCAGCCTGGCGGGCATGGGCGCTGGCGCCGGCAATGCCCCGCTCGAAGTCTTTATCGCCGCGGCCGAGCGCATGGGCTGGCGCCATGGCTGCGACCTGTACCAGCTGATGGACGCCGCCGATGACCTGGTGCGCCCGCTGCAGGACCGTCCCGTGCGGGTCGACCGCGAGACGCTGGCCCTGGGCTATGCGGGGGTGTATTCGAGCTTCCTGCGCCACAGCGAGGTCGCCGCGGCGCGCTACGGGCTGAAGACGGTAGACGTGCTGGTGGAGCTGGGGCGCCGCCGGATGGTGGGCGGTCAGGAAGACATGATCGTCGATGTGGCGCTGGATCTGCTAAACGCGCGCGCGGGCACCTCGCCGGCCGCAGCCTGACGCCGGCGCTGGAACGGCTTCGCGCACCTGGCAGGCCTAGGGTTCGAGGAGCCGGCTGATCTGTGCCAGCGCGGCCAGCGTGTGTTCAAGGTGCTCCCGCATGGCATGCGACGCTTCTGCGTTCCGTTCGCGCTCCAGCAGGTCGAGCACGTGCAGGTGCTGCTTTGCGTGTTCCGGATAGCGTTCGCGATCCCGCATGGAGCGGTACGACAGCAGCCGGCGCACACGGTTGACGCGCCGGATGGTATCGATGAAGAAGGAATTGCCCGAGGCCTCGACCAGCGATTCATGGAAGCGCACGCCGCGATCGTGGAGCTGGTCGGCCGTGTCGGTCTCGATCCCTCCGTTCAGCAGGTGAAACTCCGCGGCGCGCAGCCGCTCGAGGGTGCGGGGCTCGAGCCGGTAGCCGGGTTCCAGCAGCGCGGCCGGTTCCAGCGCCAGCCGCAGCCGGTAGGACTGCAGCAGCGAATCCGGTGTGGTCAGCATCGACGAAAATTCCCAGCCGTATCCCGGCTTGCGCTCGGCCCAGCCCTCCTGCGCAATGCGCTTGAGCACGGTATTGAGCTGGGTGGTGGTCAGGCCGTAGCGCGCCTTGAGTAGCTGTTCCGACACCTGCGTGTCGAGCGTACCCTGCAACAGGTCTTCGGCGATCTGGAAGTAGGCGGCAGTGGCCACATCCGGCTCGGCCAGGCCGAGCTGCGTGGCCAGTTCCGCGGCCGGTGCGGCAACGGGCTGTGCCAGGAAGAAGCCACGGTTCTTCTCGCGCGTGAGCACGCCCTTCTCATGCAGCAGCGCAAGCGCCTCATTGACAGGCGAGCGCGAGACGCGCAGCTTGTCGGCCAGCATCTGCGCCGGCAGGTGCGCGCCCACGGGCAGGCCTTCAGACTGGATCAGCGCAACGATCTGGGTAGCAATGGATCGGTCGTGGTTCATGGGTCGGAGCGGTGAATGCGCCTGAAGCTTACCGCAATCACCGCCCCGGTTCCCACATCACTCGATCGTTACCTTGCCGTCCTTCACCAGCTTGGCGAACTTGACCGTTTCGTCGTTGATCCGCTTGGCGAACTCCTGCGGCGTGCTCGCCATCGGCTCGGCCCCAATGCCCTGCATCTTCTGCTGGAAGTCGGGCGACTTCACGATCTTGACGATCTCCGCGTTCAGCTTGCTGACCACCGGCTCGGGTGTCGCCGCCGGGGCCAGCACGCCGAACCATGTGCCGATATCAAAACCCTTGAGTCCCGCTTCCTCCAGCGTCGGCACATCGGGCAGCACGCTGGAGCGCCGCGCCGTGGTGACGGCCAGCGCACGCAGCTTGCCGGACTTGATGTGCTGCAGCACCGGCGTCAGCGTGTCGAACGACATCGTGACCTGCCCGCCGAGCAGGTCGGTGGTCAGCGGACCGCTGCCCTTGTAAGGCACATGCAGCAGCTTGGCACCGGTAGCGGCCTGAAACTGCGTGCCGATCAGGTGCTGCGCGGTGCCGTTGCCGTTGGAACCGTAGGCGAATTCGGGCGACGCGGTCTTCGCCAGCGTCACCAACTCGCTGACATTCTTGGCCGGCGTCTTCGCGGCATTGATCACCAGCACATTGGGCACCATGGCCACCGTGGCAATCGGCGTCAGGTCCTTCTGGAAGTTGTACGGCAGCTTCTTGTAGACGCTGGTGGCGATGGTATGGTGCACCGCGCCCATCAGCAGCGTGTAGCCATCCGGCTTGTTCTTGGCGACGTAGTCCGCGCCCAGCGTGGCACCCGCGCCGGGGCGGTTCTCCACGATCACGGGCTGGCCCAGGCTCCTCGACAACTGGTCGCCCAGCGCGCGGGCCAGCACGTCGGTGGTGCCGCCCGAAGGGAAAGGCACGACCAGGGTGATCGGCTTGGCCGGCCAGGCTTGCGCCAGGCTGGCACCGCTGAGGGTAATGCCGGCGGCCAGCACGGCCAGCGTTGAAATGCGACGCACGAGTTCAGTACCACGCATGCTTTGTCTCCTGAATTTAATCTATATGGCAAGCCGCAAGCGAGGTGCTTAAGGCTTGTTTGCTGCCTGCTGGATCGCCTGCCGCCCCGCAAAGGTCGCGGCGCATCCCAGTTCCGCCTCGATAAACAACAACCGGTTGTACTTGGCCACGCGATCCGAACGGCTCAGCGAGCCGGTCTTGATCTGCGTCGCCGCCGTGCACACGCTCAGGTCCGCGATGGTGGTGTCTTCGGTTTCGCCTGAGCGGTGCGAGATCACCGAGGCATAGCCGGCGCGTTCCGCCACCGCGATCGCCTGCAGCGTTTCGGTCAGCGTGCCGATCTGGTTGGGCTTGATCAGGATGGCGTTGGCCACGCCCTGCCCGATGCCCTCTTCCAGGATCGCCGCGTTGGTCACGAACAGGTCGTCGCCGACCAGTTGCACCCGTCCGCCCAGGCGGGCGGTCAGCAGGCGCCATCCATGCCAGTCCTGCTCGGCCATGCCGTCCTCAATGGTGACGATGGGGTACTGGCTGACCCAGCTGGCGAGCAGGTCGACAAAGTCCCCGGCGTCATACGAGCGGCCTTCCGAATGCAGCACATAGCGGTCGTCCGCGTAGAACTCAGAGCTGGCCACATCCAAACCCAGCGCGATATCCCGGCCGGGCCGGAAGCCGGCGGCTTCGATCGCCTGCATGATGACTTCGAGGGCATGTTCGTTGGACGACAGGTCCGGCGCGAAGCCACCTTCGTCGCCAACCGAGGTGGCAAGGCCTCGCGCCTTCAGTACGCCCTTGAGCGTGTGGAACACCTCCGCGCCCCAGCGCAACGCTTCCGAGAAGGCCGGCGCGCCGACCGGCAGGATCATGAACTCCTGCATGTCGACGCTGTTGTCGGCATGCGCGCCGCCGTTGATGATGTTCATCATCGGCAGGGGCAGGCGGGTCTCGCCATTGCCGTTGCCCACGGACCGGTACAGCGGCAGCCCGGCGGAAGCCGCGGCCGCCCTCGCGTTCGCCAGCGAGACCGCCAGCAGCGCGTTGGCGCCCAGGCGCGACTTGTCCGGTGTGCCGTCGAGGCGGATCAGGCAGGCATCGACCTCGGCCTGCTCCGCCGCACGCATGCCGGCCAGCGTGCGTGCAATATCGACATTGATATGCTGCACAGCCTTCTGCACGCCCTTGCCGAGATAGCGCCGCTTGTCGCCATCGCGCAGCTCCAGCGCTTCACGCGAGCCCGTGGACGCCCCGGAAGGCGCCGCGGCAAAGCCCTGCGAGCCGTCGGCCAGCAGCACCTGCGCCGCTACCGTGGGGTTGCCACGGGAGTCGAGGATCTCGTAGCCGCGGATTTCCCTGATTGCAGTCATGGTCTCCCCTTTACTGGACCTGCGCGATGCGCAGCAGGTTGGTGGTGCCGGCCACCGTGAACGGCAGGCCGGCCGAAATGACGATCTGTTGCCCGGCCTCGCCGAACTGCTCCTTCAGCACGGTGCGGCTGGCCAGTTCGGTCATCTCCAACACGTCGACCACTTCATGGCAAAGCACCGCATGCACGCCCCAGGCCAGCGCCAGCCGGCGCGCGGTGGCGATGCGCGGCGTCATGCCGAGGATCGGCACTTCCGGCCGCTCGCGTGCCATGCGCAGCGCGGAGTAGCCCGAGCTGGTGTAGGCCACCGCGGCAGGCACGCGCAGCAGGTTCGCCACGTGCCTGACGGCGTAGCCGATGGCGTCGGCGGCCTCGGCGCGCGGCGCCGAATGCGAGGCCTGGATGGCTTCGTGGTAGTGCGGGTCGGCTTCAGTGCGCGTGATGATGCTGTCCATCATGCGCACCGCTTCCACCGGATACTGGCCCGAGGCAGATTCCGCGGACAGCATCACGGCATCGGCGCCGTCGTAGATGGCCGTTGCCACGTCGGAGGCCTCGGCACGCGTCGGCACCGGTGCGCTGACCATCGACTCCAGCATCTGCGTGGCGACGATCACCGGCTTGCCGGCCTTGCGGCAGGCACGGACGATGCGCTTCTGCAGCGACGGCACCTGCTCTGCCGGCATCTCCACGCCGAGGTCGCCGCGCGCCACCATGACCGCATCCGATTCGGCGACGATCGCTTCCAGGCTCTGGATGGCCGCAGGCTTTTCCAGCTTGGCGATGATGCCGGCGCGCCCGCCCACGATTTCCCGGATTTCCTGGATATCCTCGGCGCGCTGCACGAACGACAGGGCAATCCAGTCCACGCCCAGCGTCAGGCCGAAGTCCAGGTCGCGCCGGTCCTTCTCGGTCATCGCCGACAGGGGCAGCACCACGCCCGGCACATTGACGCCCTTGCGGTCGGACAGCGTGCCGCCGTTGACGACCGTGGTCTCGGCATAGTCGGGGCCGCAGCGGTCCACGCGCAGGCGCACGCGTCCGTCGTCCACCAGCAACTCCGTCCCTTCCTGCAGCGCCGCGAAGATCTCGGGATGCGGCAGGCCGACCCGTTCGACGGAACCGGGCGTCGACGCGTCCAGGTCGAACCGGAACTTCGCCTGCGCGGCCAGTTTCACCGGGCCGTCCGCAAACGTGCCGATGCGCAGCTTGGGCCCTTGCAGGTCCAGCAGCACGCCGATGGGCCGGCCGCGCTCTTGCTCGATAGCGCGGATGGACTGCAGGCGTTGCTGGTGGTCAGCGTGGGTGCCGTGGCTGAAATTGAGGCGGAACACATCGGCGCCCGCATCGAAGAGCTGCTCGATGATGGCCGGGTCTGTGCTCGCCGGGCCCAGCGTGGCCACGATCTTTGCGTTGCGAAGGCGTCTCATGCATTTGCTCCGGAAGCGCGCGTCAACAGGATCGCGCGAAAATCATTGACATTGGTCAGCGTTGGGCCGGTTACCACGGCATCGCCCAGCGCCTCGAAAAATCCGTGGCCGTCGTTGGCGGCCAGCGCGTCGTGTGGCCGCAGGCCTGCGCGCCAGGCGCGCTCCAGCGTGTCAGGCCCGATCACGGCGCCCGCGATCTCTTCCTGGCCATCGACACCGTCCGTATCACCGGCGATCGCGTGGACCCCGGCTTCGCCGCGCAGGGTCAGTGCCAGCGACAGCAGGTACTCGACGTTGCGGCCGCCCCGCCCCATGCCCCGCACGGTCACGGTGGTCTCGCCGCCGGACAGCAGTACGCACGGCGCGGCGAACGGTTCGCCATGTCGGGACGCCGCCAGCGCGATGCCGCCCATGACCTTGCCGACATCGCGGGCTTCGCCTTCGATGGCGTCGCCAAGCACGTGGACGGCGTAGCCTGCGTCGCGGCCGACTCGGGCCGCCGCTTCCAGCGCCAGCCGGGGCGTGGCGATAAATTCGGTGCGGATCCGCGCCAGCCGCGGGTCGCCGGGCTTGAGCGTCTCGGCCGCATCGGACTCCAGCACGGCCAGCACATGGGCAGGCAGGTCGATCGCATAGCGCTTCACGATGGCCAGCGCGTCGGCACGCGTGGTGGGGTCGGGCACTGTCGGGCCGGATGCGATATCGATCGGGTCATCGCCCGGCACATCGGAGATCAGCAGGTTCAGCACCTGCGCCGGATAGCATGCCGCTGCCAGCCGTCCGCCCTTGATCGCGGACAGGTGCCGGCGCACGCAGTTCATCTCGGAGATCGTCGCGCCGGACTTGAGCAGCGCACGGTTGATGCGCTGCTTGTCGTCGAGCGTGATGCCTGCCAGCGGCAGCGGCAACAGCGACGATCCGCCTCCGGAGACCAGGCTGATGACGAGGTCGTCCTCGTCCAGCCCGGACACCAGTTGCAGCATGCGTTGTGCGGCAGCCAGCCCGGCATCGTCCGGCACGGGGTGCGCGGCTTGCACGATCTCGATGCGCGAGCAGGGCACGGCATAGCCGTAGCGCGTCACGACCAGGCCTTCGAGCGGGCCGGGCCACGCCGCTTCCAGCGCGCTCGCCATCGCCGCCGAGGCCTTGCCGGCACCGATGACGATGGTGCGGCCGCGCGGCGGTGCGGGCAGGTACTGCGCCAGCGTCCAGGCCGGTTGGGCGGCGGCGATGGCGGCGTCGAACATGTGCCGCAGCAGCGCAGCCGGTTCGGAACGATGCGTAGTCACGTCGGCCCCTTAGTGCATCAGCGTGGCATGGGGGTCGGCGACGCGTGCAATGCGCGAGCCGATCGGGGAGGCGTCCTGCTGGCTCTCGGGCACGGCGTCGCCCTCCTCTTCCAGCTTGCCGTCCAGCGCATCCGCCAGCTGCTTGCGGTCGACTGCGCCCACCCAGCGCGCAATCGCCAGCGTGCCCACGGCATTGCCGATGGTGTTGGTGATGGCGCGGGCTTCCGACATAAAGCGATCGACACCGAGCAGCAGCACCATGCCGGCAACAGGAATCTTGCCCAGCGATGCCAGCGTCGCCGCCAGCGTGATGAAGCCGGAGCCGGTCACGCCCGCCGAGCCCTTGGACGTCAGCAGCAGCACGCCGAGCACGACCAGCTGGTCCGTCATGGTCAGCGGCGTGTTGGTCGCCTGGGCCACAAAGATGGCCGCCATGGTGTAGTAGATGCACTGCCCGTCAGGGTTGAAGGTCAGCCCCGAAGGCACGACCAGTCCCACTACTGGCTTGGACACGCCGGCGTTCTCCAGCTTGCGCATCAGTTGCGGCACGACCGATTCCGACGAGCTGGTGCCCAGTACGGTGAAAAGTTCGTCGCGGATGTACTTCAGGAATTTCCACAGGTTGAAGCCGGAGAGCTTTGCCACGCCGCCCAGCACGATCACTACGAACAGGAAGCAGGTGAGGTACATGGTCCCCATTAGCTTGCCCAGCGAGACCACCGAGCCCAGCCCATACTTGCCGACGGTAAAGGCCATCGCGCCGAACGCCGCGATCGGTGCCAGCCGCATGATCATCCCCACCACCGTGAAGATGCCGTGGGTAAAGGAGTCGAGGAAGTCCACAACCGGCTTGGCGCGCGCGCCGATATGCGACAGCGCGATGCCGAACAGCGTGGCAAACACCAGGATCTGCAGGATGTCGTTCTTGGCCAGCGCGTCGATGATGCTGGTCGGCACCAGGTTCATCAGGAAATCGATGAACGTGTGCGGCTTCTCCGCGGCGTGCGTGTAGCTGGCGATGGCCTTGGTGTCGAGGTGAGCCGGATCGATATTCATGCCCTGGCCCGGCTGGACCAGGTTGACGACCACCAGCCCGAGGGCCAGCGCGAACGTCGACAGCACCTCAAAGTAGATCAGGGCCCGCACGCCGACGCGCCCGAGCTCTTTCATGTTCTCCATGCGCGCGATGCCGAGCACCACGGTCGCGAAGATGATCGGCGCGAACACCATCTTGATCAGCTTGATAAAAACGTCGCCAAGCGGTTTCAGGTCACTGCCGATATCGGGCGCCCACACGCCCAGCGCAACGCCGGCGCCAACGCCGATCAGTACCTGGACGTAGAGCTTGCCAAGCAGCCGTTGAATCATTGCTGTCTCCTGCTGTGTCGTAAGGCAAAGCGCTCCCGGCGCAGCTCTAATCGGCTGCTTTCCTGATCCGGAAGGCGGTGCGGGCCGGCGAGGCCCGCGGGATGCGGCCCGGCCGGAGCCGGGCGCGAGGAGTGACGGGGCTGGCCCTCAGGCCGCCTTAGCCTGCTTGCCGGAGGCGAGCAGGTCGCACACGGCCTTGGTCACTTCGGCCGTGGTGGCCTTGCCGCCCAGGTCGCCGGTATGCAGCGCGGGATTGGCGGTGACGGCTTCGACGGCCTGCATCACGCGCTGCGCCGCCTCGTTCTCGCCGAGGTGCTCCAGCAGCATGACCACCGACCAGAAGGTGCCGACCGGGTTGGCCAGGCCCTTGCCCATGATGTCGAAGGCCGAGCCGTGGATCGGTTCGAACATCGACGGATAGCGGCGTTCCGGATCGATATTGCCGGTGGGCGCGATACCCAGGCTGCCAGCCAGCGCCGCCGCCAGGTCGCTCAGGATGTCGGCGTGCAGGTTGGTGGCGACGATGGTATCCAGCGACGCCGGGCGGTTGACCATGCGCGCCGTGGCGGCATCGACCAGCTCCTTGTCCCACTTGACGTCCGGGAAGTCCTTGGCCACCTGCACCGCGACCTCATCCCACATCACCATGGCATGGCGCTGCGCGTTGGACTTGGTGATGACGGTCAGCAGCTTGCGCGGACGCGACTGGGCCAGCTTGAAGGCGAAGCGCAGGATGCGCTCGACGCCGACGCGGGTCATCATCGACACGTCGGTGGCGGCCTCGATCGGATGACCCTGGTGCACGCGGCCGCCCACGCCCGAGTATTCGCCTTCCGAGTTCTCGCGCACGATCACCCAGTTCAGGTCTTCCGCGGCGCAGCGCTTGAGCGGTGCGTCGATGCCCGGCAGGATGCGCGTCGGGCGCACGTTGGCGTACTGGTCGAAGCCCTGGCAGATCTTCAGGCGCAGGCCCCACAGCGTGATGTGGTCAGGGATATGCGGGTCGCCGGCCGAGCCGAACAGGATCGCATCCTTGTCGCGCAGCGCATCGAGGCCGTCGGCGGGCATCATCACGCCGTGCTGGCGGTAGTAGTCGCCGCCCCAGTCGAAGTCTTCGAACTCGAAGCGGAAGTCCGCGCCTGCGGACGCCAGGGCCTCCATCACCTGGCGGCCAGCCGGCACCACCTCCTTGCCAATGCCGTCGCCCGGGATGGTTGCGATGCGGTAAGTCTTCATGGTTGTCTCCTGGTCAGAATCGCGTTGAATGCGCTTGAGTGCGTGGGACGGATTCTGGGCCGTGGACAGGGTATTGGATCGCTTGTAAAGTTAAAGCATTGTTAACCTCAGATTAAAGATCGGAATGGCCGCCTCCCCCGGTATCCAGCCATCGGAGCTGGGATTCTTCACCTCAGTGGCCACCGCGGGCAGCCTCAGCGCCGCGGCGCGAGACCTTGGCATCACCACGGCGGCGGTCAGCAAGCGCCTGGCGCAGATGGAGTCACGCATCGGCATGCCGCTGGTGACGCGCACGACACGGCGCATGAGCCTGACGCCGGAAGGCGAGGTCTACCTGGAGCACGCCAGGCGCATCCTCAGCGAGATCGACGACCTGGACCAGCTGCTGACCCGCTCCAAGGGCCGGCCGAGCGGCCTGCTGCGGGTCAATGCCACGCTCGGGTTCGGGCGCATGCATGTGGCGCCGGTGATTTCGGAGTACGTCACCACCTACCCCGAGGTCGACGTACAGCTGCAGTTGTCCGCCGACCCCCCGCCACTGACCGAAGACGCGTTCGACGTCTGCATCCGCTTCGGCCAGCCGCCGGACGCGCGCATCGTGGCCAAGCGGCTGGCGCCGAACCGGCGGCTGCTGTGCGCCTCGCCCAAATACCTGCGCGACCACGGCACGCCGCAGACACCGTCGGACCTGCGCCGCCACAACTGCATCGGCATCCGCCAGGGCAGCGACGCCTACGGCGTCTGGCGCCTGACCACAGGCAAGGGCGCGAAAGCACGCACGGAATCGGTCCGCGTGCGCGGCAACCTCACCACCAACGACGGCGAGATTGCCGTGAACTGGGCGCTCGAAGGACACGGCATCCTGATGCGCGCCGAGTGGGACATCGAGCGTTTCCTGCGCAGCGGGCGGCTCGTGCAGGTCCTGCCGCAGTACGCGACGCCGGAAGCCGACATCTATGCCGTCTACCAGCAGCGGCACCAGCTGTCGTCGCGGATCCGGCTGTTCGTGGAGTTCCTTGCGGCGAAGTTCAGTGAGTTCGGGAAGTAACGCCAAGCCTCGAACGCGTCAGCGCCTCGAACAGCGAACGGGCGTGGTGCGCCATCATTCCCCAGCCTGGTCAGCTAGCGCAATGGCTTCGATCTCGATCATCGCGTCCGGCGAGTACAGCGCCGAGACTTCGACGATGGTGTCGGCCGGGTATGGCGCGGAGAACCACTTGCGGCGCAATTCGACGATCTTCGGAAAGTGCGCCATCGACGTCAGGAAGATGGTCACCTTCACCACACGGCCGAGCGACGAGCCGCCCGCCTTGAGCGCCCGCTCGAGGTTGCTGAAGGCCTGCCCGGCCTGCGCATCGAAGTCGCCGCGGCCGACGATGGCGCCATCGTCGGCCACGGCAGCCTGGCCGGACACGAAGAGGAACCCGCCGGCACGGATGGCTTGCGAAAGCAGGTAGGACGCGTAGGGATCGGGGTGGGTATGAACTTGTTCGCGTTGCATTGCCAGGTCCTTTGGATGGTTGAGTAGAATTCATCCGAAAGCCAGCTCGCCATCGGATTAATCTAAGTATTCATCCAGTTCCAAACCCCGACAAATGGTCATATCACAATTGATGGATGAGATCATCTCATCCGTGAAGCCCTCATGCGCAAACTGCCGCCCTTGAGCGCGCTGCGCGCCTTCGAAGCCGCCGCCCGCCGCGCCAGCTTCAAGCTCGCTGCGGACGAACTGAGCGTCACGCCGACGGCGGTCAGCCACCAGATCCGCTTGCTGGAAGAATGGCTGGGCGTGAAGCTGTTCGAGCGCCAGACCCGGAAGGTCCGGCTGACGCCGGCGGGGCAGCAGCTTTTCCCGGCGGTCCGGGACGGGCTGGACGGGATGGAACATGCGGTGCAGGCAGTGCAGCGCGCCGGCCGCGCCAACGTCGCGACGCTGACCTCGACGGTCGCCTTCATGGCCAGGCGGCTGGCGCCGCGTGCCGGCCAGTTCCGCGCCGCGCACCCTGACTGGACCCTGCGGCTGGATGCCTCGGACGAGGTGGTCGACCTCGACAGCGACGCGGACGCTGCGATCCGCTACGGGACCGGCAACTATCCCGGCCTGGTGGTCGAGCCGCTGTTCCGCGACCGCTTCGCGCCGGTCTGCAGCCCCAGCCTGAAATTGCGCTCGGCTGAAGACCTGAAACGCGCGACGCTGATCCACTTCGAATGGGGGCCGGGTGCACGGGATGACGAGCGTGCACGGGTGTGGCGGCAATGGCTGGCGCAAGCGGGCATCGAGGTCGCCGATCCGGATGGCGGGCTGTCCTTTACCGAAGAGATCCACGCCGTGCAGGCCACCATCGCGGGCCAGGGTGTCGGATTGCTCAGCCTGACGCTGGTCGCGGAAGAGCTTGCGTCAGGCGTGCTGGTGCAGCCCTTTGCGCTGGCGCAGGAGAGCTTCGGGTATGACCTCGTGTACAGCAGGCGTGCCGCGGAGCGTCCTGCGACCAGGCTGCTGCGGGAGTGGGTGAAGGCGGCGTTTGCCGGCTGACGCCAGGGAGAAGTCAGGCAGAAGCGGCACGAGAGGCCCATGCCATCTGCGCCAGCGGCGGCTTGAAGCCGGCGCTGGCATGGCCATCCCTCCCCTCAGCGCGACTTGGCGGGCGTGACCGAGATCGCAAGCGCTTCGGTGTAGACGGCCTGCACCTGGTCACCGCGGCGAACCGCCTTCAGTTGCCCCGGATCCTGGACATGGACGTCCACCGTCCTGCCCTTTGGCCCCTTGAGCGTCACCATGCCGGTCTTCTGGTTGACAGCCACCACGTCGGCGGTGACCGCGACCTCGCGCCCGACCGTGCCGCCGGGCTTGGCGCCGGGCGCAGCCCGGTCCACGGTCTCGCGTTCGATACTGGAGCGCATGCCGCTCTGCCGGTTCAGGCTGACCGACAAGGCCTCCTTGTATTCGACGGTGACCATGTCGCCCACGCGGAGTTGTTCAAAGTTGCGCACGTCCTCGCCGACCTGGACATCGGTGAGCTTGCCCTGCTTGTTCTTGAGCGTGACGGTGCGCGTGGCGGCATCGATGGCCGTCACCGTGGCCGTGGCCTTGACGGTGCCGGTCACCATGGTGGCACCCACGCCCGACGCCACGTCCACACGCGTCTCGGGTTGCGCCATCACCGGGAGGGCCGCCGCGGCCAGCGCGGCCGCGACGATTAGCCTGGAGGGATTCATGCGGTGCTCCTTGCGCCAGTCAGGACGCATGCAGGCCATTGTGCAACCCCCGGGTTCGATTTGCCAGCCCAATCTCTCCCTGCCGGCTGACGCCCTCAGAACCTGTGCCGGATGCCCACCACCGCGCCCAGCTGGTTCGAGCCCGGCTGCACGTTGATGATGGCGTTCGCGCCGGTGCCGCTGTTGTAGCCGTTGACGCCCAGGTACGAGTTTTCCTTGTTGAGCGCGTAGGCCACCGACGCATAGAGATCGGTGCGCTTGGTGAAGGTGTAGTCGCCCGTCACCACGAACTGCCACGGGTCCGACCCGGTATGGCGGAAATCCGAATAGTAAGCTGCGCCGGTCAACGAGAACGCCGGCGTCAGCTTGTACGCCAGGCCGAGCCAGTAGAGGTTCGAGCCGGCATTGGCCGCTTGCGCGCCGGGCAACATGGCGCCGTCGAAGGCCTTGGCCAGCCGGTAGCCGGCGAACGCCTTGGCCGGTCCCACCGCATACGTGCCGGCGACCGCGTAGCGCCGCAGCACCGGCGCCTGGTTGGCCGGGGTGCCGACATGCGCATCGTCGTAGGCCAGGCCTACCGCAAACGGGCCGTTGGCGTAGCTGACGTAGGCGCCGTACTCGCGCCCGAACACGTTGCTGCCGGCCACCTCGCTGCCATTGGCCTGGAACGAGTAGAAGGCCGATGCGGTGAGACCGCCGAAGTTGCCGACATACTTGACTGCGTTGTCCGCGCGCGCACCGAACTCAGGCGCGATCCCCAGAATGCCGTAGCGGTCGGCCGTCGCGGCGGGATCATAGAGGTTGTTGAAGTCGCGCAAGGCGGTCTGCTGCCGTCCCAACAGCAGCGCGCCATACGGGCTTTCCACGCCGACATAGGCATTGCGGCCGAACAGGCGCCCGCCCTGGGCCGAGTTGCCGGTATCCAGGTCGAAGCCGCTTTCCAGCAGGAAGACTGCCTTCAGCCCGCCACCCAGGTCCTCCGCGCCACGCACGCCCCAGCGCGAACCGGACTGGTTGCCGGAACTCAGCCGGAACAGGTTGTCGCCACTGGCGCCTGCGTTGCTGTTGTATTCGAAGCCGGCGTCGACGATCCCGAACAGGGTGACGCTGGTCTGGGCATACACCGCATTGGCGGCTACGGATGCGGCGATCACTGCGAATGTCTTCTTCATGGGTCCTCCAATCGTCTTTTGTGGCTCGTTTTTAGGGCAGCAGCGATTTGACGGTGGGCGTGTATCCGCCCTGTTTCCACGAAGGCGTGGATTTGCAAGCTTCCATGTCTGAATGCCACCTGCATACACAGCGATACATGGCGACGGACGCAGATGTGCCGCCAAGTCGTCACGGCGCGGCGAACACACCCCGCTCGCGTATCGCAATGTGTGAAGCAACGGCATCGACAAGCAGTTATACAAGCATCGGCCCTGGCGGAAACATTGGGGATACACCGCAGCGGTGAAATGCAAGCTCCGGACGCGGTTCAGATGCCATGGGGCGATCAACGCCTTGCGCACCTGAAAGCATCGTACCGGATGCCCTGCAGAACTCAAGAAGGACCTGGACCAACATGAAACCGATCACGATCTCTTCCCTCGCCGCTGCCCTGCTCTTCTCGACGCTCGCGGTCGCGGCACATGCCGCCGACGCCAGCGGTGCGGCCCGCCCCCTGACACGCGCGGAAGTTCGCGCCGACCTTGAAGCCTGGACACGCGCAGGCCTGGCCGAGTACTGGCGCGGCGACCGCGGCCCCGACGTCAACAGCGCGGAATACCAGCGGCGGTTTGCCGTCTATGAAAGCCTGCGGGCGGCCCAGCGAGAGGCCGCCGCACGCTGATCCGGCAAGAAAGACGAGTGCCCACGGCAACTGCGCCACCCGGAGCAAGCTCCCCGGGTGGCGCAGTTGCCGTGGGCATCAGGCATTGCCGAAGGCCGATCGCCATGACGGCGATCATCAACGGCTGTAGCCGTGGCGCGCAGGCGCTACATCCGCGACAGGCGTGAAGGCCTTGCATGACGACCGCCACGCCCAGTCAGGACTACGTACGCCATTTGCCGCCGCGCACCAGTTCCGTCACCGCATCGGCAAACGCCGCGGGCGCTTCCTGCGGCAGGTTGTGGCCGACGCCGGGGATCTGGCGATGCGAGCGCGGACCAGTGAACCGGTCCGCGCTCGCCTTGCCATCGGTCGCGGGCACGACGCCATCGGCCGTACCGTCGAGCGTGATGGCCGGCACCGTGATCGGCGGCAGCGCCGCGAGCTTGTTCTCGGTTGCCTCGTGCAGCGGATAACCAGGCGCGAGGCCAAGCCGGTGCCGGTATGAATGAATCACCACATCGACATAATCGGGATTGTCAAAGGCCTCGGCGGCACGCGCAAAGGTCTGCTCATCGAACTGCCAGGTCGGCGAGTTGTTCTTCCACAGGATGCGGGCAATGTCGCGGCGATTGGCCTCCAGGCCGGCGCGGCCGCGCTCGGTCTGGAAGTAGTACTGGTACCAGAGCCCCCATTCGACCGGCGCCGCCAGCGGCGCGGTGGCATGGGCAATATCCTGGATCAGGTAGCTGTTGACGGAGACCAGGCCGATGCAACGCGACGGGCGCACCGCGGCGACAACGCAGGCGGCGCGGCCGCCCCAGTCGTAGCCGGCCAGCACAGCCTCCGGGATATGCAGCCCATCCATCAGCGCAATCACGTCTTCGCCGATGGCCGCCTGCTGGCCGGCCCGGGGCGTGGCGGGAACGCGCAGGCGCGTGGTGCCATGCCCGCGCAGGTATGGGACGATGACACGCAGGCCGCGCGCCGCCAGCATCGGCGCGACCTCCACATAACTGTGGATGTCGTACGGGAAACCATGCAGCAGGATCACCGGGCGCCCGTTGTCCGGACCGGCCTGGTGATAGCCGATATCGAGATAATCGGTGCGCACCTGCCGCACCGGCATGCGTGGCAGCGGCGCGGCGCCGGCACGGGCCGCCATACGTCTGACGGCGGGAGCTGCCAGTGCGCCCGAGGCCGCGACCAGCGTCGCGCCGGCAACGCCGGTGGCCAGGAACGCACGGCGGGAAGAAACATGATCTAACACGATATCTTTCCTGAAGGGTAGGTCGTTGGGAGAGGTCAGTTGCTTTCTATGCGGGCGATCAGCGCATTGCCGAGCCAGCTGGCGAGCAATGCGCCGGCCCGGGCAATGCCATCGTCTTCACCAAGGCGCTCGACCAGCATCTCGCAGAGCGCGTCGAAGCGGCCGTTCGCCTGCAGGTGGATCAGGGCATCGCGCTCGACCGCGTCGACCTGGTGCAGGTAGCAGCCGAAGTCCTTGCGCCAGACGATCAACCCGGAAGGCGCTGCCAGCATTTCGCTCTCGGGCAACGGCTCGCCGTCGCTGAGCGCGGTCCAGAGGTCGTGGGCATTGGTCGTGGTGGTGCGCACCTGCAGGGACGGCACCAGCACCAGCGTCGCCGCATCCCAGTCGATGCTCGCCAGCGCCGCCGCAGACGGCGGCGTCGCATCGCTCGCGACAAAGGCCACGGACATGGCGTGCTCGATCCAGGCCAGCTCATGCAGATCGGGATTGTTGGGATACCGCGCCGCCAGCGTGGCGTCAAAGCCGTCGGCATAGGCATCGAGCGTCCATGCGTGCGGCGGATGCCTGTCGATGTGCGCGATGGCCGAGGCGAGGAACGCTTCGTCCCCCATCCACTCGTGCACGCGCGGGAATGACGTTTCCAGGCAGCCGACCAGCTGCGCACGGTAGTTGTTCTGGTAGACCGCGAGGCCGGCCGCGGTGTCCGGGCCGAGGCGGCCCGCCGCTTCGGGCGATGCCGTCATCAGCCAGGCGCGGAAGTCCTGCTGTAGCGTGGCGAGGTTCATGGGGCATCTCCCGCAAGCGCGCGCGCGATGGCCAGCTCGTCCAGCAGTTCGGCCAGCGGCGGAATCTTGTCGTCGCGCTCGATCATGGTGGCGACGGCGCCCACGCGCGCGCGTACCCGGGCGTAGAGCTGCCACACCGCGTCGCAGACCTCGCTGTCGTGGGTGTCGATCAGCAATTCCTTGCCCTGGCTGTGTCCGGCCAGGTGGATCTGGCGCACATGCGCGGCGGGAATGCCGTCGACGAACGCGTGCGCATCGAAGCCGTGATTGGTGGCGCTGACGTAGATGTTGTTGACGTCCAGCAGCAGGCCGCAGCCGGTGCGCTCGCACATCGCCTCGAGGAATTCCCACTCGGTCATGGCGGCGCCGTCGAAGGCAACGTAGCTGGACGGGTTCTCGAACAGCATGGCGCGGCCCAGCACGTCCTGCGCCATCGAGATATTGGCGCAGACGATATCCAGCGCCTCATCGGTATAGGGGAGCGGAAGCAGGTCGTGCGAATTGAATCCGCCGATCCGCGACCAGCTCAGGTGATCGGAAACATGGAGGGGTTCGGTCTCGTCGACCAGGGCCTTGAGCCGGCGCAGGTAGTCGCGGTCAAGCCCGTCGGAGGAGCCGACCGACATCGATACGCCGTGCAGCACGACCGGGTACCGGCTGCGCACCTCGCGCAGCACGTGACGGGGCCGGCCGCCATCGACCATGAAGTTTTCAGAGATCACTTCAACGAAGTCGACCGGAACTTCCATTTCGAGGAACGCCTGGTAGTGCTCCTTGCGGAGACCAAGGCCGTAGCCGGCGAAGGGAGGGCTGAGAACTGGCATGGGCTCGCTCATCTTTGTGGAAACCGTGGCGGGACGGCCCGGGGTGGCTTGCACCACCCGGGACCGGTGCGGCGCTTACTTCGGCTCGGTCAGCGTGCCGCCTTCCTTCAGGCACACCGACGCGGGCTTGACCAGCACGCCCTTGCCCTTGCACTCGTTCAGGCCGGCGCAGTCGTTGCTGGCGGTGGCACACAGGCTGGTGCCCTTGCAGGCATTGACGCCGTAACAGCGGCCCGGCTCGTCCTTGGCGGCGGCCTGTGCCGGCGCAGCGATCGACGACAGGGAAGTCAGCGCGACGATCGCGGCGGCGGCGGCAAAGGTGATACGGGACTTGGTGGTCATGGTCATGATGAAACTCCAGGTTTGGGTGGGGGGTGAAAACTGAAAACAGGTGCTGCCGCTAGCGCACGTTGCGCGCGGCGTCCTCGATCACCTGCGCAACCTTTTCAGGCTGCGAGATGTGAACGGCGTGGCTGGCCTTGATCTCCGTGACCCTGGCGCCGGCGCGCTTGTACATCCAGCGCTGCAGGTCCGGGTTGAGCAGGCGGTCCTCGGTGGCGACGATGCCGTAGCTCGGCTTGCCGTGCCAGGCCGCGGTCCAGACATTGGTCGCGAACGCGGCGCTGGTCAGCGGCACCTGCGATACGGCCATGAAGCCGGTGCGGTTGGGGGTGAGGTCGCCGGCGTAGTCGGCGCCAAAGCTGGCGGGATCGATATACAGGTGGCCGTCGCGCGTCGAGCGGATGCTGGTGCTGGCGGCCGGCATGGAAGCGGTGAGCTGGCCCATGCCTTCGCCCACGTCCGGCTGCAGCGCCGCGACGTAGACCAGCGCCTTCACCTTGTCGCGGGCACCGGCCTCGGTGATGACGGCGCCGCCGTAGCCGTGGCCGACCATCACCACGGGGCCGAGCTGCATGCTGACGCGGTCGCGCACGACGGCGACGTCGTCGCTGAGCGTGTTGTGCGGCAGCTGCACCACGGCGACGTTGTAGCCCTTGTGGATCAGGATGTCGTGGACCACGCGCCAGCCCGAGGCGTCTGTAAAGGCATCGTGGACCAGCATGATGTTCTTTGCGCCCGGTGGCGCCGCCGGCGTAGCCGCCTGGGCGAGCGAGGGGATGGCCAGCACCACCGCGGTGGCGAGCATCGGAATAAACCGCATTGCGTATCTCCGGCAGGCCGCTGCGGCCTGCATCGAGTGGGTAGGAAAAAAGCGAGCGCTTACGCTCAGCGCCTGCCTGCGCCAGGCGGCAGCACACGGTCCAGCGACCAGCCACCGCCGCCATACGCCAGCAGCGGCAGCAGCAGGCCAGCCCAGGTCAGATGCGTGGGCCAGGCATCGGGATAAACGAAGATCTCGATCACCGCCGTCATGCCGAGCAACGCCGCCGCGGAGAAGCGCGTGAACAGGCCGAGCACCAGCAGCACCGGGAACAGGTGTTCCGACCAGGTGGCCAGCTGCGCCGCCAGCTCCGCCGGGATCACCGGCAACGCGTACTCCGACGTGAACAGCGCGTAGGTCGACGCCTTGATCGTCAGCAAGCCCTCCACCTTGGTCCGCCCCGACAGGAAGAACACCGAGGCGATGCCCAGGCGGGCCACCAGCAGCAGCGCCGAGTCCACTGGCGATGCCACAGGCGCCGCAGCGCTCACGTGTTGGCCGGCGCCCGACATCATTGGATCGCCTTCAGCGAGCCGTAGCCCTTGGGCGTCTTGATCGTTGTGCAGGTGCCCTTCTCGACCATGGTCCACGCATCGCCCTGGTAGTCGACCTTGGACGTGCCGGCGCAACTGGTGCCGGGACCGGCGGCGCAGTCATTCTTGCCGGCGAGCGACACGCCGTAACACTTCTCCAGCGCCTTGGCCGGCTCCGCGGCATGCGCGGCGAGGGAGAAGGCATTGATCGACAGGGCCAGGGTGGCAGCAATAAGGGCGTTCGAGCGGTTCATGAGGATCTCCTGATTTAACAAGGGGAAAGCACGGTCAGGCTGAGGTCAGGCAAACGGGTTGGAGCGGATCGCGTCGATGCCGGGCATCAGGCGCGAGCACCGTCCAGGTAGGGATCAGAGTTGCGCGCGCCGTCGACGAACGGGTCGCGTGCGTCCTGCACGGAACGGGCGCCGTCGCTGTACGGGTCGCGTGCGCCCACGGTGGCGGCCTGGGCGCCCGCTGCGGCGGCAACCAGCGCGATGGCAAGGACGATGCGCTTGGTGATGGGGGTAGTCATATTGGTTTCCTGGAGAGATTGCGTGGGGTATTGCGGGCCGGGGATCGCTCTGTTTGCGCGCCGCCGTGCCACCAGACGCATTTAAGAAGACCGATGTATCTCGCCCATAGCGGGCGAAGGCCGTTTGTGTGAGGGCACGTATCGTGCCGCCGGCTTGATACAAATGGGTACAAAGCGGCGCGTGAAACCGGCCTGGCGAGCAGGCCGGAAGGCGGCGGGGGAAGGCGGTGTTGGCTCGCCGGATGCAGGAAAGTGCCGGGAGCGCGGCGCGCTCAGGGACCGGCCGCCAGCAGGATCAGGGCTCGGAATGTTTTCTGGCAGGTCCGGCGGATCCGTTCCAGTCAGTATTCCAATTCATATGACAATCATAGTTTCCAACCTGCCTGACGCTCGGCCATGCTTCAGACAAGCTAAAATTCACCGCTATAAATGCACCTTAAGCAACTTTATGTGAACGATATCGGCAGATCGTGCTACTATGAAATCAATAGACGACTGGGAGGGAAAGGTGCGACGCAACGCCAAACCGGTAACCACGAACTGCCCGATCGCCCGATCCGTGGAGGTGGTGGGCGACAAATGGAGCGTGCTGATCCTGCGCGAGCTGTACCTGGGTGCCACCCGCTTCGAGGAGATCCAGATCCAGACCGAAGCGACACCGCAGATGCTGGCCACGCGCCTGAAAGCACTGGAAGCGGACGGCATGATCGAGCGCCATCCGTACAGCGAACGGCCGCTGCGGTACGAGTATCGGCTGACCCCGAAGGGCAACGCGTTCTACCCCGTCGTGCAGGCCCTCAGGGTTTGGGGCGAGACCTGGTGCAAGAGCCGGGGGGAAGATTTTGCCGTGAAAGTCACCCATCGCGCCTGTGGGCACGAAGTCGGGCCTGGTAGCGTGTGTCCGGCGTGCGGGACGACGGTCGACAGAAGCGATCTCGAGGTGTCGCTGAGCCCGGGCTTTGAACGCGAGCGGGAAGCGAGGCGGATTGCGTTCAAGGAGGGCAAGCGGTGAGGTTGGAGGGCTCATCTCGCCAGATTGAAAGTCGAAATGGTGTGCCACGAATCAGCGTGAAATAACCGAGGAGCAAAAAAACATGAACGTCCAATTCATCGAGGATCTGGCCCCGGGCCAGAAATACCGTTCCGGGCGGCTGCGCGTAGAAGCGGACCGGATCAAGTCCTTCGCCGCCGAGTTCGACCCGCAGCCTTTCCATCTCGATGACGCCACGGCACGCGACACGCTGTTTCGCGGACTGGCTGCGAGCGGCTGGCACACGGCGGCACTGACCATGCGCCTGCTCGTCGACAGCGAATTCCGGCCCGCGGGCGGCATCATCGGCGCAGGCTTCGAGGAATTGCGTTGGCCCAAGCCGGTGCGCCCCGGCGACGAGCTGCATGTCGAGAGCGAGATCCTGGACGTACGGACTTCGAAGTCGCGCCCCGACCAGGGCATCGTGAAGGTGCGCACCACGACGTTCAACCAGGATGACGAGCCAGTGCAGGTCTTCACCGGCAATCTGGTCGTGCAACGGCGTCCCGCGGCCGAGGCATAGACGCAGGCGGCGATCGTAGCGGCCAGTGTGCGGCGGGCAGCAATTTGAACGTGCAGGCATCACTCGTCCTGCTGGACGACGGAGCTTCTGATGTGAACGACCTTCTGAAACCAGTGATCGCCGCACATGGCGGCCTTGAACGCTGGAACGCTTTCGAGACGGTAAGCGCCACCATCGTCTCCGGAGGCGACCTCTGGGGGACAAAAGGCCTGGCCGCGGACGACAACCTCCGCCGCGTCACCGCAAAGACGCACGAGGAATGGATGACCGTGACTCCCTACGGGGCACCCGATTACGTCATGACGTTCGTGCCGAACCGGGTCGTGATCCGGGACGGCAACAACGCGACCATCGCAGATCGGGAAAATCCCAGAGCAGCGTTTGACGGCCACGGTCTGGACACACACTGGGATTCACTGCACCGGGCCTATTTCAGTGGCTATGCCCTGTGGACCTATCTGACAACGCCATTCCTGCTCGCCATGCCAGGCGTCACCGTCGAGGAGGTCGCTCCCTGGAACGAGGACGGCGAGACCTGGCGGGTTCTGCGTGCAACGTTTCCGCCTGACATTGCCACCCACAGCCCGGTTCAGGAATTCTATTTCGGCCCGGATTTCCTGCTTCGCCGTCACGACTACCAGGTTGACGTGTCCGACGCCCTCCCTGCGGCTCAGTATGTCTATGACATGGTTGAAGTCCAGGGCATCCGCTTCCCGCGTCAGCGACGTGCCCACCCGCGCGGCGCAGATCTGCGCCCGGATCGCGATCGCCTGCTGGTCTGGATCGACCTGGCCGACTTCGAGCTTCGGTAAACGCGCAACCGGGAAGGGTTGACGATGGCCAACCGGCTGATCGCCGACCTCCACCTCCCCTTCCCGGCCACAAGCGCCCACCGCCAGTCACCCGTTGAACGGCGGCAGGCACAAGCCAGATGCGTCGAGACCGCTGTTCAGTGACTTGCTGCCTCTACAGCACCGATACCGGTCTCGGAGCGCAGCTCCTGGGCTTCAAAGCCAGCCTTGTCCAGCAGGGCCCGCTTCGACTTGTCGGTAATCGAGAAGAACCAGATCCCGAGGAAGCCCGCCGTCATCGAAAACAATGCCGGGGACGTGTACGGGAACGGCGCGTCCTTGAAGTGGAACACATCGACCCAGACCGCCTGCGACAGGATGGTCAGGACCACCGCCGTCAGCAGTCCCAGGAAGCCGCCCACGGTCGCGCCCCGGGTGGTGCAGCCCTTCCACAGCACCGACATGAACAGCACCGGGAAGTTGGCCGACGCCGCCACGGCGAAGGCGAGCGACACCATGAACGCGATGTTCTGCTTCTCGAAGACAATGCCGAGGACCACCGCGACCAGGCCGAGGATGACGGTCGTGATGCGCGACACACGCAGTTCAACGGCACTGGTCGCCTTGCCCTTCTTGAATACCGTTGCATAGAGATCGTGCGACACGGCGGATGCACCGGCAAGGGTCAGGCCGGCCACGACGGCCAGGATCGTTGCAAACGCCACGGCGGAGATGAAACCGAGGAACACATTCCCGCCCACCGCGTTGGCAAGGTGCACGGCCGCCATATTGACGCCGCCATGCAGCTTGCCGCTGGCATCCTGGAAGCTCGGGTTGGTCCCGACCAGCACGATCGCACCAAAACCGATGATAAAGGTCAGGATGTAGAAGTAGCCGATCCAGGTAGTCGCCCAGAACACCGACTTGCGCGCCTCCTTGGCGTTGGGCACGGTGAAGAACCGCATCAGGATGTGCGGCAGGCCGGCCGTGCCGAACATCAGCGCAATGCCAAACGAGATGGCCGAGACGGGATCCTTGATGAAATTGCCCGGCCCCATGATCGAGTCCTGCTTGGCGTGGACTTCAACGGCTTTCGCGAACAAGTCCTCGGGGCTGAAGTGGAACTGCGCCAGCACCATGAAGGCCATGAACGAAGCGCCGCCGAGCAGCAGGCAGGCCTTGATGATCTGGACCCACGTCGTTGCCGTCATGCCGCCGAACAGCACGTACACCATCATGAGCCCGCCCACGATGACCACCGCGATCCAGTATTCCAGCCCGAACAGCAGCTTGATCAGTTGCCCGGCGCCTACCATCTGCGCGATCAGGTAGAAAGCCACTACCACCAGCGTGCCCGACGCCGCGAATGCACGGACCGGCCCCTGCTTGAAGCGATACGCCGCCACGTCGGCGAAGGTGAACCGGCCGAGGTTGCGCAGCCGCTCCGCCATCAGGAAGGTAATGACCGGCCAGCCGACAAGGAAGCCAATGGAATAGATCAGGCCGTCATAGCCGTTGGCGTAGACCGCAGCCGAAATGCCGAGAAAAGACGCCGCCGACATGAAATCGCCGGCGATCGCCAGGCCGTTCTGGAAGCCGGTGATGCCGCCCCCGCCCGTATAGAATGCCGCGGCGGATTTGGTCTTCGATGCCGCCCACTTGGTGATGTACAGCGTGCCGATGACGAACAGCACGAACATCCCGATTGCCGTCCAGTTGGTCGGCTGCCGCACCGCCTGGCCCATGTCGCCACCGGCCGCGAGCGCGGCCGTCGACAGCAGCAGCGCCGCGCAGGCGAGGATTGTGTGACGGGTTTTCATGCCACCTCCCGCTTGATCTGCTCCGTCAGCTCATCGTAGGCGCCATTGGCATGGCGCACGTAGAACCCGGTGATGGCAACGGTAAATACGATCACGAACAGGCCGATCGGCATGCCCCACGTCATCACGCCTTGGCCCATCTTCGCGGCCAGAAGTTCCTTGTCGAAGGCAATGAGCAGCACGTAGCCGTAATAGATGACGAGCATGGCGGCGGTCAACGTCCACCCAAGCCTTGTGCGCCTGCGGACCAGCTCGCGATACCGGTGATTTGCCTTTAGTCTCCTGACCAGATCTTCATTCATTCCTGTCTCCTGCCATTTATGCTTCGCATTGCGGTTGCAGCCGATGCTGCGCCGGATGCGATCAGTCCACGCTGGCGTGCCGTTCCGACAGGCCCATGCGTGGCGTCATCCGAAGTCCGTGCTGCATAAATTAACGGGCTCCCCTTACCTGCTTCTTACACGGGGCGTCGAATTTCGCCCCGGGTAAACGCGTAGGCGATACGCGTGGAGGAGCTGGAACGCCCACCGACCGCTGCAGGGCTGCCATGGAGTTTGGAGCGTGGAACGGCGCGCCAAGCATCTGCTGCCGTCCACCGCCCCGCTAAGGTATGCTTTCGCCTTCAGAACGATCTACTCCAGGGGGACAAATGCGGCGCGTCGTATTCAATCAGAAGGGCGGGGTTGGCAAGTCGACCATCGTATGCAATCTCGCGGCGATCAGCGCCAGCGAGGGCTTGCGCACCCTGGTCATCGACCTGGATGCGCAAGGTAACTCGAGCCAGTACCTGCTGGGCGCGCAGGCCGGAGAGGCAAGTCCGACGGTCGCGAACTTCTTTGAAACCTCCCTGACCTACACCTTCAAGCCGGTGGACCTGACGTCATTTGTCCACCCGACGCCGTTTGAGAATCTGGATGTGATGCCGGCGCATCCTGACCTGGATTCCCTGCATGGCAAGCTCGAATCCCGCTACAAGATCTACAAGCTGCGCGATGCCCTGCTCGAGCTGGAGGCGATCTATGACGCGATTTACATCGACACGCCCCCGGCCCTGAATTTCTATACCCGGTCCGCGCTGATCGCCGTGGAGCGCTGCCTGATCCCGTTCGACTGCGATGACTTCTCGCGCCGTGCCCTCTACACGCTGCTCGATAACGTGAAAGAAATCCAGCAGGACCACAACGACGGGCTGCAGGTCGAAGGCATTGTGATCAACCAGTTCCAGCCGCGCGCCAGCCTGCCGCTCAAGCTGGTCGAAGAACTGGTAAGCGAGGGCCTGCCGGTACTGGAATCGCGGCTGTCTTCGTCGGTGAAGATCCGCGAATCGCACCAGCACGCGACCCCCATGATCCATCTGGATCCACGCCACAAGCTTGCGCAGGAATACGTGGCGTTGCACCGGGAGCTGGCTGGCTGAAGCATATGCCAGGGCGCGCGCACGGCCACCCATGTCCGCCGCCGCGCCACAGGAAAAACTAGCCATGGGCCAAGGGGGCGCATAAAGTCGGGGACGCGATACAGGTTTCCGGACGTCTTCCGCGGGAGGCCACATCTCGATACAAAGCCTCGGCTCATCGCTCTGGTGGTTACGATGTTTCTGGCAACCTTGTCGGGGATGTCGTGGGCAACCGAGCAAGCGCAACAGCGCCGCGCAGGGCGCCAGGAAACGCGTCAGGATTCACGGCAAACCAAGCAGGACTGCCGCGCCGCCGACCAGAAGAGCAACCCGCAATGCCGGCAGGATAAGCGGCAGACCAAGCAGCAAGGGCGTGAAGCGGCTCGGGACATCAAGTTTTGAGTGGGCGATGACTTCTGGTCACGCCAGGTGGCGGCTCACACCACGATGGCTGAGTTCCTCCGCAAGGCAAGTGAAATCGACTGGCTTGACCAAGTGCAAATCGACGCCCGCGTCCCGCGATTTCGCGCGGTCGTGCCCCTGGCCCCACCCGGTGACGGCCACCAGCAGGATGCTTTCGCCCCAGGGCTGCTTCCGCAGAGCACGCGCGACGTCATAGCCCTCCATATCGGGCAAGCCAATATCCAGCAAGACCAATTCGGGACGAAACGCTTCCGCTATCTGCAAGGCGCTCGCACCGTCCAGGGCCACACGCACATCATTGCCCCACAGCTCCAGTAGCATCCTGGCGCTTTCGGCAGCGTCCTGGTTATCGTCGACAACCAGGATACGACCAGCAGTGAGCGCATCCACCCGCTTTTGCGCTACCGCTGACGGAGCGGTCTGCGTCGCCGCGGCATGCGCCACCAGCGGTAGTCGCAGCCTGAACTCTGCCCCGCGTCCGATCCCATCGCTGTGCGCGGTAACGGAACCACCGTGCAGCTCGATGATCGTGCGCACCAGCGACAGTCCGATACCCAAGCCTTCCGTGGCATGCCGGCTCGCTTCGTCACCTCGCACGAACATGTCAAAAATGCTGGTGAGCTTGTCCGGCGCGATGCCTGCGCCGGTATCGTGGACTGCGATAAACGCGTTCGGGCCCCTGCGGCATGCCGTGAGCGATACCGTACCGCCGACGCCTGTATATCTGGCGGAATTGTTCAGGAGATTTGCGACTGCCTGTGCCAGTCGTGTGGAATCGCCTTCGACCGGCAGCGGCTCGTCGCCCAACTCCACGATAAGCGTCAAGGCAGCACCTGAAATCAGCGGCTGGCTTATTTCCACGCCGGCCAGGATGGCGGTCCTGAGATCGATGGGCTCGCGCCGCAGTTCGAACTGACCGGACGTAATTCGCGCGTCCTCCAGCAGATCGTCAACCAGGCGGGCCAGGTGGCCAAACTGGCGATCGATGATATCCAGGGCGGCCCGGAAAGCGCCATCGATCGGTGCGCGCCGCAATGTCTCCAGTGAACTGCGGATTGGCGCGAGCGGATTGCGCAGTTCATGCGAGAGGGTGGCAATGTAACGGTCATTCGCGCGATTGACTTGCTCCAACTGCTCGTGGGTCCGCTTCAATGCACTCACGTCGACCAGGACATTGACCGCACCCATCGGGACGCCGTTTTCACCAGTAAGCGGATTGGCGTAGGCGAGGACTGAAAGCCGCTGGCCATCGGGACGTTCGATCACGATTTCCTCACCGTCATAGCTGCGGCGGTTTCGCAAGGCGAGGGCCATCCAGCATTGTTCGTGCGGAATCGGCGTGCCGTCAGCCGCAAACAGCCGGAACGAACCGCAGTAGCGATCGGCAGGATCGTTCAGGCGAGGGCTTCTCCCCCATACCTGGGTCGCCCGGGCATTGAAGTACGTGATCAACCCGGCTTCATCACAGGTGTAGGCGCCCGCAGGCAGGCTTTCGAGCAGGCGGAAGAAATGCGTTCCAAGACGAGCGATGGAACCCGGGGACTCAGGGATATAGGAACCGCTGGCGTGAGATGCTTGCGCGACGCCGGCTTTTACCGCTCGGTCCGTGCCTTTGCGCTCCTTTTTGTGCATAACGACTCCTGAATCGGGCGCGTAGGCGAGGAGCCCAAGTGGGTACATTGGTGAACGGGACAGCGGGCAGCCTGGCTTGCCACCAGGCATGCCGAAGTGGTTGGCTCGCTGAAATGCGTTCCTGATGTGCCTAGTTGGCCACCGCGAATAAACGTGGGCCTGACGGAACGCTCCGATATAGCGCCGGGATGCGCCAGCGCACTGAACGTCCACAACGATGTCGTGCTGCAGCCCAGTATGCGCTCGTTTCCCTGAACAGGGTTGTCGATCCGCTCCCACGGCGACTTTGCCGCGGTCACCAACCTGCCGCATTTTGGTCATTTTCTTGCGGGGCATAGCTTGAGGTTTGCCGGCAATCGTCCCTACCCGAGCCCCACGAAAGATATCTCCTGTGTCGGGGATTAAGCGCGTATGCTGAGATTGCCAGTCCGGCACAGCAAATCACCAGGAGTACCAGCATGGCCAAAAGTCAACTACGTGGCAATCGCGAAGCCAAGAAACCGAAGCAACCCAAGAAGCCGTCGGTACCCGCGTCCCCCTTCAGCACGGTTCAGTCTCGTGTGGGGAACGATGATGTCGCCAAGAAGAGGAAGTGAGTGAGCTTAGGCACGCAGACGCAAGATCTTGTCAACCAGGCAGCCGGTAAGGTTCCACATCGATTCTGATACCTCCATTGGAAACGCAGACTGCTTCGGGAGATGTATATGAATCATTACAACACGGACGCTACGTTCCGAGGGCTTCCACTTACCGCAGAACAAAACTCGGAGATCCGTCACTACTTCAAACGGAAGGCCAGGCTGGGCCAGCCATGGAATACACCCGAGTTGCACGGCATGCTCGAGGACATGTTGTTGCCTCCAAGTACCGAGGATGACAGCCAGGGTGACATCCCCCCTGATGCATTCGCCGTCGCCGAACGCGCTGCCGCGTTCATCGACCAGGAAATGGAGCCGATCGAGGCGTATGAGGAATGGCACGCCGCGATGGAAACCGAGAGCATGAAAGGGAGTATGCGGTGAGGTATGGCCACACACTCGGTGCGGCACGGGTGCGGCCCTTCGAGCGCGCCCACACGGACTTGTCCAAGGAGGGTCCAATGACAATCTGGCCACTTGCGTTCCTGGGGATGCTGATCGCGCTCTACGCCCTTATCATCCGAGTGGGAATCCACCGCAAGCCGGTGCTTCACAAAGCGAAGCACTCGCTTCGGTACTGGCGGAATCGCCTGGCCCACGTGGCCAGGTAAGTGAGCTGCGCCGAGCCCACCGCCCAATGGTCGCCTTCACCCGCTTGCGTCACATCCCTGTTATGGGTATATTTTTGCGCGATGACTCCATCGCGGAGACTCCCATGAGCGCATACATCGCCCGCAACCGGGCTAGTGCAGTTGAGTACATCAAGGCACGCGCAGAGGGCACAGTCGAACTGGACTATGAGTCGGCGTGGGAGGATGCGCTCGAGCTTGGACGCCTTGGACAAAAATGTGGTGTCGATGTCCAGTATCGAACCTCCGAGCATATCTGTGTCGAATCCGCTGACGCACTAGCCCGAGGGCTGCGGAGCGAAAAACTCACGTTCAGACAGCGATACCTCTACTGCAGGTTCGACCTGACTGCCCTGCCCGAGGAGAGCCTGTGCGAATTGGAGAGCCTGGCCATCGAGCACGGCGACTACATCTTGCCTGGCCATTTGCTGCAGGAAACGACGCTCGTCTGGAGTTAGACAGGCTTGACCTTCCCACAACCGGCATAGCAACGCACTTGCTCCACGGCCTGTCCCTGGACCGTGACACAGCGCCTCATCATTCATATCGCTCGCGTGCTCACCCGGCATGAGGTGCCAGATCCCCATCTGGCAAGCAAGACAGCATAAGGTAGCAAATCTACTTAAGAACAATCCCTACAGGCGGAAGCATCCCCACAAAAGTAGGATAGAAGGACCAACTATGCGTGAAGGAGCACGCCATGCGTCCTTACTATGCCACCGAGAGCGACCGGCAGGAGATCGAAGCCCTTCTACGCGCCTCCTCCCTGTCCGTCATGGGGGTGCGCGAACATATCACTCAATACATGGTAGTCCGCGACAACGCGGGGCTTCTCGGTTGCGCAGGTTTGGAGCGATATGAGAATACGGGTGTCCTTCGCGGGCTCGCTGTTGCCCTACGCGCAAGGTCTGCAGGTCTTGGCGAACTTCTGATTTCCGCCATCGTGGCAGCCGTCCGTCCGGAGGGCGTCGAGTCTATCGTGTTGCAGACAAAGACCGCGGCCGGCTATTTCGCGCGCCTGGGCTTTATGCCAATCAGCGATTCGGACTTGCCTCCGGCCGTACTCCCCTCGCAGGAATTCCGCCGTGATCAGCAAGACGTCGGGACGTTGATGCATATTGCCTTGTGACAGGCAGGCCTGGGCCGACCAACTCGACTATCAGCCAAATGGATTAGTGCGCAGGCACGGTCCATCCTGCCATCTCCCCCCCTTTACCTATTGCAAAGGCCCCCGCTACCCTCAAGAATGGACTTATGGATGACGGGGGGCTGACCATGGAAATGCGTTGGGAGAAGCTTTACTCAGGCGGACTGACCGAATTCCGTAAGTCCGAGTGGGCAATCTGCCGGCCCGTGCGCCGGGCAAAAGCCCTGAACGTGGCGTGCCTGGGCACGCTGCTGACGGTATTGGCCATCGGGACCGTGCTGATCTTCCAGTAATACGTTCGCCGGGATCCCCGGCGAACAGCAGGGCAATCTCCAATCCGGCAGACCAGCAAGAAGCCATCCCGCGCGGCGTGTGAGACCCACTCAAAACGTCCGAAATACAAGACGCAGCCAGGAAGGCCGTAGAATCCGCGGTGACAATCCGTTCCAGCACCGTGAAATTCCTTGCCAGCCTCGAGATGAAGAAGGTCACCCTACTCTGCGCCGCCCTGTTGACATCCCTCGCCGCCCACGCGGCACATCCCGCAACCCAGCCCGAAGCGTCAGGCAATACAGCGGCACCGCTCGGACTGGAGCTTGGCAAGGCCAGGTGCTCGCGCCTGGCGCCGCCTCAGAATCACGCCAGGACCGGCAAATCCGAGTGGGCCGGTGGCGAAACGGTGGAGCTCAGGCATCTGGAACGCTTCCACCTTCCTGGCCTGACGCGTGTCATCCTGAACTGCGACGCCCAGGACACCGTCGTGCTGATGACGATGACGTTCGAGCGGTCGGCACTGGATGAAGTGCGCAAGAAGCTGGACGAGCGCTATGCCTCCCTGCGCAAGACCGAAGGTGCGGCCGAGAACGGCTACGCCGAGTGGGCGGCGGCCAACGGCAGCCTGGAGCTGCTCTACGGGCGCGACAGCAAGCACTTTACGGTGGCGTACTGGGCGAAGGGTGCCAAGGCCAGGTACTTTGCATACAGTGGCACTGCCGACAAGAAGCCCGCCGCCACGCCCGCTGCAGCGCCCCAGCCCGCGCCGCTGTAACGGGCAGGCAGCGTGCGCGCTGCCTGCCCCACCAGCCCGTCAATAGCCGGCCTGCCCGATCCACCTGGTTCAACAGCGCCCGCCCCGTCGCGGGCGCGCCACAGGTTTTCAATGCATTGGCGCGCCACCAATTCGTACGATGGATCTGCCGCGATATGCGGCGTGGCTTCGATGCGGGGATGGTTCCAGATCGGGTCGTCCGCCGACGGCGGTTCCTTGGCGAACACGTCGAGCGCCGCGCCGGCGAGATGCCCCTCGTCGATCAGCGCGATCAGGTCGGCTTCGGCCACATGCTCGCCGCGCCCGACATTGATGAAAAGGGTCACGGCCACAGAGCATAGCCCTGTTGCCTGACCCTTCCCGGCTACACCCTGGCTTTATGCAAGCCAGCGCTTGATCGACCCCGCCATCACGTTCGCCGAGATGCCATAGCGGTCATGCAGCGTCGGCAATGCACCGGCATCCAGGAAGGCATCGGGCAAGCCGACCTGCCGGAATGGCACGGAGACGCCGGCCTGCAGCAGCGTGGTCGCCACCGCCTCACCCAGCCCGCCGATCACGGTGTGGTTTTCCGCCACGACCACCAGGCGCCCCGAGCGCTTCGTTTCGCGCAGGATTGTCGCCGTATCCAGCGGCTTGATGGTCGGCACGTGCAGCACCGCCACGCCGACGCGATCGGCTTCGAGTGCCTTGGCCACCTCCAGCGCCCGCATCGTCATGATGCCGGAGGAAATCACCAGCACCTCCGCGCCGTCGCGCAGCAGCTTGGCCTTGCCGAGTTCGAACTTGTAGTCATATTCGTCCAGCACTACCGGCACGTTGCCGCGCAGCAGGCGCGCATACACCGGTCCGTTGTGCGCGGCGATGGCCGGCACCATCTGCTCGATATCGATGGCATCGCACGGGTCGATGACGGTCATGTTCGGCATCGCGCGCATCAGCGCGAGGTCTTCCGCGGCCTGGTGGCTGGGGCCGTATCCGGTGGTCAGTCCAGGCAACGCGCACACGATCTTGACGTCGAGGTTGTCCTCGGCAATGGTCTGGTGCATGAAGTCATAGGCGCGCCGCGTGGCAAACACCGCGTAGGTCGTGACGAACGGCTGGGCACCTTCGTGCGCGAAGCCGGCGGCGGCGCCCATCAGCAGCTGCTCGGCCATTCCCATCTGGTAATAGCGCTCGGGAAAGGCCTGCGCAAAGATATGCAGGTCGGTGTACTTGCCCAGGTCGGCGGTCATGCCGATGACATTGGCCTTCTGCCGGCCCAGTTCCACCAGGGCGTGCCCAAAGGGCGCCGAGCGGGTGGCTTGCCCCTCGCCGACGATGGAGGCGATCATCGCCGAGGTCTTCAGCTTCGGCTTGGCGTTAGTGTTGGTGCTGCTCATGCTTGTCTCCCCGCTTCCAGGGCCTGCAGTGCGAGTTGCCATTCGTGGGCATCCACGCGGATAAAGTGGTTCTTCTCGCGCTGTTCGAGGAACGGCACGCCGCATCCCATGCGCGTATCGCAGATGATCATGCGCGGCTGGGCACCCGGATGCGCGCGGGCAGCGCGGAAGGCCGCTGCCACGGCATCGATGTCATTGCCATCCACGCGCTGCGTGAACCAGCCAAAGGCTTCCAGCTTGGGCAGCAGCGGCTCGAACGCCATGATCTGCGTCGACGGGCCGTCGGCCTGCTGGTTATTGACGTCGACCACTGCAATCAGGTTGTCGAGCTTCCAGTGGCTGGCGGACAGGATGCCCTCCCAGATCGCACCCTCGTCCAACTCGCCGTCGGAGAACAGCGTATAGACGAAGGCATCGGAGCCCTTGCGCTTCAGTCCCAGGCAACGGCCAACGGCAATGGTCAGCCCCTGGCCGAGCGAGCCGCCCGACATCTCCATGCCCGGCGTGTAGCTGGCCATGCCCGACATCGGCAGGCGGCTGTCGTCGCTGCCATAGGTCTCCAGCTCTTCCGGGGGCAGGATGCCGGCTTCCAGCAGGGCCGCGTACAGCGCAATGGCGTAGTGGCCGTTGGACAGCAGGAAGCGGTCGCGCCCTTCCCACTCGGGGTCTTCCGGGCGGTAGCGCATGGCATCGAAGTAAGCGACCGCGAGCACGTCGGCGATATCGAGCGCCTGGCCGATATAGCCCTGGCCCTGGACTTCGCCCATCAGCAGGGCGTTGCGGCGAATCCGGTAGGCGCGTTCCCGCAGGGTCACGGCCTGGTCGGAAGTTTGGTGTTGCATGGTGTCTCCTGCAATCAATCGGAAAGATGAAGCAATGGGTAAGGCGCGGCCGCTCAGCGGTTGACCGCCCTGGCTGGCACCAGGAAGACGAGCATGGCGCCCGCCACCACGGTGGCCGAGATAAAGATCAGGCCGGCGGTGGACTTGCCAGTCAGGTCGTTGAGCCAACCGACGATGGCGGGCGAGAAGAAGCCGGCCAGGTTGGCGACGCAGTTGACCGCCGCGATCCCTGCCGCCGCGGACATGCCGCCCAGCAGCGCGGTCGGCAAGGCCCAGAACTGCGACGACGAGGCCAGGATGCCGGCGGCGGCGACGCACAGGCAGATCAGCGACGCGGTAACGCTGCCCAGCATCGGCAAGGTCGCAAAGCCCGCCGCGGCGGCCAGCATCGGCACGATCAGGTGGAAGCGGCGCTCGCGTTGGCGGTCCGCGCTTATGCCGACCAGTGGCAGGGCCACGATGGCGCACATGTAAGGCAGCGCGGTAAAGATGCCCACCCACAGCGGATCGGCCACGCCAGATTTGCGGATGATGGTGGGCAGCCAGAAGGTCAGCCCGTACTGGCCCAGCACCACGCAGAAGTAGATCGCGGCCATCAGCCAGAGGCGGCGATCGGCCATGAACGAGCGGATCGACACGTGGACCACCTTCTGCGCGTTGTCGCCCTCGATATCGCGCTTGAGCAGTGCCTTCTCCGCATCGGTGAGCCAGTGCGCCTGCTCGATGCCGTTGTCCAGGTAGCACAGGATGGCGACGCCCAGGCACAGCGACGGCAGCGCCTCGATCAGGAACAGCCACTTCCACCCGGCCAGGTCGCCCACGCCGTGCAAGGCGTGCATGATGTAGCCCGACAGCGGCCCGCCCACGATGCCCGCCAGCGGGATCGCCATGAAGAACATCGACAGTGCCTTGGCGCGGCGTTCCGACGGGAACCAGTACGTCATATACAGGATCACGCCGGGCGCGAAGCCCGCCTCCGCCACACCGAGCAGGAAGCGCAGGATGTAGAACTGGGTCGGCGTGCTGACAAAGGCGAAGCAGGCGGAGATCACCGCCCAGGTCAGCATGATCCGGGCGAGCCAGCGCTTGGCTCCGACCTTGTGGAGGATGACGTTGCTGGGCACTTCAAAGAGGAAGTAGCCGAGGAAGAAGATGCCGGCGCCGAGGCCGTAGATGGTTTCGCTGAACTGCAGGTCGCTCAGCATCTGCAGCTTGGCAAAGCCCACGTTGACCCGGTCCAGGTAGGCGCCCAGGTAGCACAGCATCAGGAACGGGATCAGGCGCCGCACGACCTTGGCGTAGGTGCGGGTTTCGAAGGTGGCCGCGTCGGCGTGCGGCATCGCTTCGCCGCCAATGGGCGAAGGCGCGTATTTGGTTTTCATCGGCTGTCTCCTGCCATGTGCGCCGCGGGAATAGCGCAACGGCATTTGTGGTGGCCCGCCTCTGTGGGCGGCTTATCAGGAAGATTAGTGGATCAGCATGCCGCCGTTGACGTCGAGCGTGATGCCGGTCAGGTAGGCGGACAGGTCGCTCGCCAGGAAGATGCAGGCGTTGGCCACGTCGGCGGCGTTGCCCAGGCGGCCCAGGGGGATGCCCTTGATGATGTCGGCGCGCATCTCGGGGGTCAGCTTGTCGCCGGTGATGTCGGTCTGGATCAGGCCGGGCGTGATCGAATTGACGCGTATGCCATCGGGCCCGAACTCCCGCGCCATGGCACGGGCCAGCCCCAGCACGCCGGCCTTGGCGGCGCTGTAGTGCGGGCCGCCGAAGATGCCGCCGCCGCGCTGGGCCGAGACCGACGACATGCAGACGATGCTGCCGCGCTTCTGCTCCTTCATCTGCGGCAGTACCGCCTGCGACATGTACAGCGTGCCGCGCAGGTTGACGTCGACCACGGCGTCGAAGTTGGCCGCCTGGATATCCAGCGTGCGCACCGGCTGGGTGATGCCGGCGTTGTTGATCAGCGCGTCGATGCGGCCATAGCGTTGCACCACCGCCTGCGCCGCCCGCTCGCAGGCGGCCTTGTCGGTCACGTCGCAGGCCAGGCCGAGATGCTGCTCGCCCAGTTCCCGCGCCGCCGCCTCGGTGTCCTCCTGCAGCAGGTCCAGGATGACCACCGTGGCCCCCTGCGCGGCAAATGCCCTGGCCGCAGCCTTACCGATGCCGCGCGGCGAAGCGGCCCCCGTGATGATGACGACATTGTTCTCGACCAGCATCTGTTGTCTCCTGACTGTTGATGATTTGATGGGTCAAGTTTTGTCGCTGGAGGCTTTGCGATCAACGCGGTCTGGCTCAGGTATTGCTGAGGAATTTTCAGGGGAGCATACGTCACGGCGCCCCCCAGGGGCGCCCCACACGGCACTTCTGCGCCGGAAGTCTCGCGTTGTGGCCGGATTCAGCCGGGCAACTGCCGCTCTACCCAGGCCAGGAACCGCTCGACGCGCGGAAGGTCGGCATTCTGAGCGGGATAGACGAGATGGTGGCTGCCGACCTCGACCGCATGGGATGCATCGAACATCGGCACGAGCGCGCCCTTGCGGATCAGCACCGACGCCAGCAGCGTGCTTTCGAGGGCTACGCCGAGTCCCAGCACGGCCGTCTCCAGCGACATGTAGGAGCGATCGAAGGTGAAATCGAACGTCTTGCGGTCGGTGGGAACGCCGAAGCGGGCGAACCACTGCTGCCATTGCACCAGCGGCGTCTCCGAATAGATCAGGCGCTGCGCCAGCAGGTCGGCCGGCGACTGGATCGCATGCCTGGCGAGATAGGCCGGCGAGGCCAGCGGGGTAATCGTCTCCTTGCGCAGCGTCCTGACCTGCAGGTCGCGCCAGTGGGCATAGCCGTGGCGGATATCGACGTCGTAGTACCCGCTCGTGAAGGAGACGTCCTCGTACGAGCAGGACAGGTTCAGCTGGATGTCGCCGTTGTCTGCCTGGAACGATTCCAGCCGCGGCAGCAGCCACATCAGGCCGAAGCTCGGGCTCGAATGAACGCGCAGGATCTGGACGTCGGACTGGCTGGAAGCGCGCTCGGTTGCGCGGCTCAGTTCCGCCAGCGCCCCGGTGATGTCGCGCAGATATTGCTCGCCCACCGGCGTCAGGACCAGGCCGCGCCCCTGCCGGAAGAACAGCGCCTGCCCAATCGCATCCTCGAGATTGCTGATCTGATGGCTGACGGCGGACGCCGTCAGGCCCAGCTCCTCCGACGCCCGGCTGACGCTTTTTGTCCTGGCAACGCTTTCGAAGGCGACGATTGCCTTCATCGGTGGGATTCGCATGGCGCTGGGATCGGCAACGGATCACGGTCAGGTGACGCGGTTCGATCTGGGTGGGGAACATCCGGGAATTCTACTTCCGCCGGACGGGATGCTTCCGCCGCCACCTCCAGCCGACTCGGATGAGGCATTGAGCCTGTTACAACTTGCCTGCGTTTTTCTCCTTGACATTGACCCGCTCATCCACCATCATTCATTTCATCGCATGCGATTAAATCTCACGCGATACAAACAAACCCACTGAACGCAACCTTAAAGGATCATCCATGAGCAAGATCGACAAAGTCCTCCTGACCGGCAAGACCCACACCACGCTTAGCAACGCTGGCCGCGACAGCATCGACATCAAACTCTCGTCGCCGGGCAGCGCGAAGCCGGCCCACGTATTCGACGGCATCCAGTCGCACCCGACTGCGGAGCAACTGTTCGCCGGGGCATGGTCGGCCTGTTACATCGCCGCGGTCGGGCTCGTGGCCAAGGAGAAGAAGGTGACGCTTCCGCCTGACCTGTCCGTCGAAATCGAGGTCGACCTGGGCCAGACCGGAAAGGAGTACTTCCTGCAGGCGCGCTTCAATGTCCGCTTGCCGGGCCTGGCGCACGACGTGGCGACGGCCATCGCGCACGCCGCCGATCAAATCTGCCCGTACTCGAAGGCGACGCGAGGCAATATCGAAGTGGCCCTGAACGTTGTCACCGCGTGACGTACTGCCTGGTCCTGAACATCGAGTAGCGTCTTTGCCGCAGCAAATTGATCGTATGCGATATAATCCCATACGATCAATAAGCCAAACACAAACCTGAAGGAAACCATCATGACCGCCAACATCGCCAAGCGTTTTGTCTTCACCGTCGCACTGCTTGCCGCCGCTGCCAGTGCGCAGGCCGCCGGATTCTCCCAAGCGGGCGCGCGTGACCCCTTCACGGACGGCGCCCGTTCGGTCACCAGCACGCGGAACCCGTACGTTGACGGCGCGCGTTCGGTAGGCGGCGTGTATGACACTTACACCGACGGTGCGCGCTCTGTCCACGATCCCCGCAGCCCGTACTACGATGGCGCTCACGGCTGAGGGCCCGGCAATGGCGGCGCTACCGGGCCCATATGCCACCGTCCCTGAATGGACGGTGGCCCGGCCGGCGCTTGGCGTATAGCCGGAATTTAGTACACTTCCGATTAGATCGCATCCGATCTATAATGGGCTCTTGCGAACCCATCAGCCTTTGCCCAGAGAGGAAGCCATGAAATCGACCGACAAGGCAGCCGCCGCGAACCCGACGCTCTCCGACTTCCTGTGTTTCGCCGTCTATTCCGCGAACCTGGCTTTCGGCAAGGCCTACAAGCCGATTCTCGAGCAGCTTGGGCTGACCTATACGCAATACATCACCATCGTTGCGCTATGGGAGCAAGACCATCAGACGGTCGGCAGCCTGGGCGAGAAGCTGTTTCTCGAATCGAACACCCTCACCCCGATCCTGAAGAAGCTGGAGGCGATGGGCTATGTCGAGAGACAACGCGATCCCGAGGACGAGCGCCAGGTACGGGTCACCCTGACCAAGAGCGGCCGGCGGCTGCGCGAAAAGCGCCTGGAAACCGGCCTCGCCGAAGCAACCGGGCTGACACCCGACGAGTTCGCGGGCATCCAGAAGGCAGTCGCGACGCTACGCGACAACCTCGTCGACTGGGTGAAGGCCGCGGAATGAGGCGTTGTCCCGGCGCACGAAGGCTTCGCGCGAGCCACCAACCTAACTATCGCGACTCGTTCGATGGCGAGTCGCAGAGCAACCGGCTGGAGCCAAGATCATGACCAGCAATGCCACCCACTACAACCCGGTCAGCTGCGAGTTCCACGATGTGCTTGAGGCACTCGCGAGCGTACGCAGGCCGGCGTCCATCAGCTTCCATGACGACGATGGCGCACTGCAGCAACGCACGGCGATCATCCATGACGTGTACAGTCGCGATGGCGCGGAGTATCTCTCGCTCAGCTCGGGCGAGACTTTGCGCCTCGATCAACTCGTCGAGGTCGACGGCAACAGGTTGACTGACTTCTTCTGCGCTACTGGCTCAGGCGACGCCTGAACCTGGCTTCGCCGTAGACCCGCGCACGATCAGCTCCGGCGTCAATTGCACGGTCACCGCATCCGACGCCGGCTTCTCGATCTTGCGCAGCAGTAGCCTGGCCGCTTCCTCACCCATCTCGTGTACGGCAATCCGCACCGTCGTCAGCGGCGGCGTCAGCGCGTCGACGAACGGCATGTCGTTATGCCCCACGATCGAAACGTCATCGGGACAACGCAAGCCACGTTCCCGCAGGAAGTCGTAGCAGCCCATCGCCACCAGGTCATTGCCGGCAGCGATGGCGGTCATCCCGGGGAATGCCTCAAAGAGTTGCTCACAGGCGAGCCGCCCGGCTTCGCGCGAATAGCTGGCCGCTTCCACCACCTGCCATTCACCGCGGCGCAGCCGGTGCCGCCTGACCGCCTGGATAAACCCCTCGCGGCGCAGATAGCCGGTGGACAGCGACGCCGGCCCGGCAATATGCCCGATATGGCGATGGCCCAGCGCCACCAGGTGGTCGACCGTCTGCCGCATGGCCAGCAGGTTGTCGCTCACCACGCACGAGACCCCGCCGGTGCCTTCGCCCCGGTTGACCATGACCACCGGGATATGTTGTTTCAGGCAGTAGTCGAGGATCGGATCCTCCCGTTCCGCGGTGGCCAGCACCAGCCCTTCGACCTGCCGCCCCAGCATCTGGTCGATCACGAAGCGCTGGCGGGTCTTGTCGGTGCCGGCGTTGACCACGATCGGCACGTAGCCTTGCTGCGCCAGCACGGATTCGATCCCGGCCAGGATCGGCGGGAACACGGGGTTGGCGATGTCGGGCAGTACCACGCCCACCAGTCCGGAGCGCTGGGTGCGCAGCCCCGCCGCGATGCGATTGGGGCGGAAGCCGCGGGCTTCGGCGACTTCCAGGATGCGTGCCGCCACCTCTTCAGCCACCAGGTGCCGCGTGGCCGGGTTCATCACTCGCGAGACGGTTGAGTAATGCACGTCGATTTCGGCAGCCAGGTCTTTGAGGGTGAGGCGCTTGCGCTCGGGCATGGCGGCAGGTGGCGGGGCGGCAGCCCAGGAGGGATTGGAATACGCCATTTTAAGCCAGCCCCACACTTGCCTGCGTTTTGCACCACCGCCGCCGGTTACCGCTACTGGCCAGCCTGCACCCCGGATTGCCGCACCACCGGCGCAAGCTTGCCGATCTCCGCCTGGATATAGGCGGCGAATTCCTGCGGTGACGAGCGCTTCGCCTCGGCGCCCTGCGCGGCCAGGCGTTCGCGCACGTCGGGCGCCGCCAGTGCCTTGCCGATCTCGGCATTGAGGGCATCGACGATGTCCTTCGGTGTGCCGGCGGGTGCCAGTACGCCGAACCAGGAATCGAACGCATAGCCGGGGAAACCGGACTCCGCGACGGTGGGGATATCCGGCAGCGCGCTGGCACGCCTGGCCGTGGTCACCGCCAGCGCGCGCAGCTTGCCCTGCTTCACAAATGGCATGGCCGATACGGTGGGCGCGAACATCATGTCGCCACGGCCGGCCATGACGTCCGTCAGCGCTTCGCCGGTGCCCTTGTATGGGATATGGGTGATGTCGATGCCCGCCTGTATCTTGAACATCTCGCCGCTGAGGTGGGTGGAACTGCCGGAACCCGCGGAGTCGAAGTTCAGCGCGCCGGGCGTTGCCTTGGCGGCCGCCACAACGTCCCGCACGGACTTGTACTTGCTGGCGGCGTTGACCACCAGCACATTGGGCACGGTTGCCACCATCGAAACCGGGGTGAAATCCTTCACCGTGTCATAAGCGAGCTTTGGATACAGCGTGGCATTGATCGCATGCCCGACCGACACCAGGATCAGCGTGTAGCCGTCCGGCGCTGCCTTGGCCACGCCGGTGGCACCGACCGTGCCGCCGGCGCCGGGCCGGTTGTCGACGATCACCTGGTAGGTGCCGCCCTCGCCCATCTTGCTGCCGATGATGCGCGCCAGGATGTCGGTGGCGCTGCCTGCCGAGAACGGCACCACCAGCCGGATCGGCTTGCTGGGGTACTGCGGTTGCGCGCTGGCGGCGGGGGCGGCCGCCAGCATGAACGACGAGGTCAGCGCCAGCACGGCGCCTTGGATGGATCGAATCATGTTATGTCTCCTCACTGCCTGGACGAGCGCAAGCGCATCGCCGATCAAGGCGGCACGCCCCTGCCGGGCGCGCCGCCACGCCTCAGAAGAAGTGCCGCATGCCGAGCGCAATGGTCTGCGGGTCGGACCCCGCGCTCACGCCAAGCTCGTTGATGGCAAAGTCATAGATCGCGTTGCGCTTGTTGTTGATGCGGCTGTAGTACGCAAACAGCGCGGTCCGCTTCGACAACGGATAGTCGTAGCCAACCGTGACCTGCGTGGCGCCCGTCTCGGCGCCGCTGCGGAAGAAGCCGACGGTTTCCGTCGCATTGCCAGCGCCGTTGCCCGCCAGCGCGAACCCGATGCGCACGCTGCCCGGGCCGAGCTTCTGCACCAGCGAGGCGTAGTAGCCATTGCGCGTCAGGTCGCCCGTCGCGGTGCGGTAGTGGAGCCGTTCGTAGAGCAGTGCGACAGTAGTGCTCGGAAACTTGTAGGACACGCCCGCCTTCATCGCATCGTCGTTGCGGCCGGCGGCCTGGTAGTGCTGGTGGATCTCATAGGCCAGCGCGATATTGAGCGGGCCGTTGTCGTAAGCCGCGGAGAACGAATACAGGCCAGGGTTGCGCGGCACGGTGGTCTTCTCCTCGTTCACGCCCCACGCGGCCGCACCGCTGAATCCGCCCAGCGACGGCGTCTTGTAGACGACGAGGTTCTTCTGCCGGCGGTCGAACGAACTGGTGTCCTGGACATTGTCCGAGCTGGACGTGGAGCCGTTGCCGATCAGGGCCATATAGCCGGCGGTGGTCGGATAGTACGGGTCATAGCCCGCGGTCGCCTCGGTATAGGGCGTTTGCCAGTGGCCCATAAACAGCGTGCCTGCATCCCCTTGCAGCCCGATGCGCGAGTTGCGGCCCGCGACCTGGCCCTGGCCGGTGTCGAGCGAAACGTTGCTTTCGATCTGCCAGACCGCCTTCAGGCTGCCGCCCAGTCCTTCCTCGCCGCGCATGCCGAAGACGGAGCGGTTGTTGGTCAACCGGCCGGTGCCGCCCAGCTTCGTACCGTCGGTGGCCGTGTTGGCGTACGAATACTCCAGCGCGGTATTGAGGCGCCCGTACAACGTCACGGAAGATTGCGCGCCGGCCTCGTCGACCCAGCCGGCCGCGGCCGTGGCCAGCAGCAGGACGCTGGTGCGCTTCGGAACGGATGTCATTTGTCTCCCCTGTTTCCTGTGTTGGTCTTGTTGTGCATGGGCCGCCGGTCGCTATCGTCCAGACTGCAATCGTTTGCATCATCGGCCCCAAAAAATCAGCCCTTGGGATACGGCATCGCCAGCAACAGCATCGCCGGCCGGTTGCCCGGGTTCGACACCTGCCGCGCCTCGCCCGGCGCGAGCCGCACCGAATCGAACTGGCCCAGCGTCACGGTGTCTTCCGGCGTGCGGATGCAGACCTCGCCTTCGAGCACGACGTAGTGCTTTTCCACGGGCGAGGCATCCATCGAGGTATGGCCGCCCGGCAGCAGTACCGACACGCCCAGCCACAATGCATCGGACGGCCCGGCTTCATGCCCCTGCAGCCGCAGGCAATGCATGCCTTCGTGGTTGGCCGGATAGTAGGCCGGCGCCTGTGCAAACCGGGTCGTATTCATGGCTTGAGCACCACGCGCTCGGTGGCGCCCTGCAGCACGGCGCGATAAGCGTCCTTGGCCTGGTCGAGCGAGTAGGTGTAGTCGGCCAGCACCGGGAACGGCCGCAGCTTGCCGGCGGCGAACATCGGCGCCAGCTGGTCGAGGATGCGTGCGCAGGCACCGCTGTCCAGCGCGAGCGTGTCGACCCCCACATAGGTGTGCTGGCCGCGGTAGAACGCAAAGATATCGAACGGCACCGGCTTCTCGATGGTCGAGATAAAGATCTGCGTCGCGCCGATCGCCATCGCCTGGTTGGCCTGTTCGAAGTATGGGCTGCCAACGGTGTTGTAGACGATGTCCGCGCCGTGTCCGTCGGTCTCCTCGCGCACCACGGCGGCGATGGCTTCGCGGCTAGCATCGATCATGCGCACCTCGCCGTTGGCATGGCCGCGATAGGGTTCCGCGGTGCGCTCCACCGCGAAGACGCGGGCGCCCAGCGCCGTGGCGATCTGGATGGTGGCCTGGCCGACCTTGCCGTTGCCGCCGCACACCAGCACGGTGCTGCCGGCTTGCGGCATGCCCGCTCGGCGCAGGCCTTCATAGGCGGTGATAAATGGCACGCCTACGGCGCCGGCTTCTAGCAGCGACAGCGACGCCGGCTTGGCGCGCACGGAGGCTGCCTCGATGCGCAGGTACTTGCCATGCGTGCCGTCGCGGCGGATGCCAAGCTCGCCGCCGCTGCCCCACACCTGCAGGCCCAGCAGGCCGGCAGGGCCGTCGACCACCAGGCCGGCATAGTCGCGGCCCGGCGTGCGCGGCCAGATGGCGTGCGGCATCAGGCCAAGGGTCGCCTTGACGTCGCTCGGGTTGACCCCGGCGCTGGCGACTTCGATGATGCATTGATCCGGTGCCGCTTCAGGGCGCGGCACGCCGAGCAGTTCAAGCTGCAGGGCATCGATGTCGGGGGCTTTCTGGTTGACTCGGATGGTGTTCATGGTGGTTTCTATTGGAAATCTGCAATGCTGTTAAGTGTTCAGGCCTCGCGCAGGCCGAGCGTGCGGCGGGCATCGGCCGATGAGGCAATCTCGCCGCCAAGCGACCTGACGATGTCGCGCGCCTTGGCGACCAGCGCGGCGTTGCCCGGCGCCAGCACGCCCTTCTCCAGGTAGATGTTGTCTTCCAGCCCGACGCGCACATGTCCGCCGGCCAGCCACGCCTGCGCGACGATCGGGAACTCCGCGCGGCCGATGCCGAAGGCCGACCAGTGCGCACCGGCGGGCAGCATGTTGCGGGCGTAGAAGATGGTTTCCGGCGTGGGCGCAAAGCCGTACTTGACGCCCAGCACGAAGGTCCACAGGCCGGGGCCGTCCAGCACGCCCTCGCGGATAAAGTCGAGCGCCATGTTGAGGTCGCCGGAATCGAAGATCTCCAGCTCCGGCATGACGCCCGCGCCACGGATCGCCGCGGCCATCTTGCGCACGTTGGCGGGCGTATTGATCACGACGTCGCCGCCGGAGTTCATGGTGTTCAGGTCGAGCGAACACACGTCCGGCCGCAGCGCGCTGATGTGTTCAACCCGCTTGGCCGGATGCAGCAGCGTCGTCCCCGGCGCCGCCACGCGCGGCTCGTCCTCGCTCGGCACGAAGCGGCCGCCGGGGCCGGTAGTGAGGTTGATGATCAGCGCGCGATTGCGTTGGCGGATGCGGTCGATGACATCGGCGTAGTACTCGAGCGACATCGACGGGCGGCCCGTTTCCGGATCGCGCACGTGGATGTGGGCGGCGGCCGCGCCGGCTTCAGCGGCTTCCAGCGCGGCGTCGGCGATTTGCGCCGGCGTGACGGGCAGGCCGGGATGCTGCTCCGGCGTGGTGATATTGCCGGTCACCGCGCAGGTGATGATGGTCTTGCGTGCGTGCATGAGCGATGGGTGGTGATGGAAAAGGAAAGGCGTGGCTTATCCGAGCTGGCGGCCACCGTCGACGACGATGGTGGTGCCGGTGGCAAAGCGCAGCGAGGTGGCGCAGGCGGCGATGGCATCGGCCACATCTTGCGCAGTGCCGATGCGCTTGAGCGGCGTCGATTTCGCGGCGCGCTCGTTGAAGCTGCTGTCGCGCCCCGGCACGAAGGCGGTATCGACCACGCCCGGCGACACGTTCAGCACGCGGATCTGCGGCGCCAGCGCGCGCCCGAGCGACATCGCCATGACATCGAGCCCGGCCTTGGCCGCGCAGTACGCGACATTGCTGCCCTGCCCGGTACGGCCCGCGATGGAGCCGACATTGACCACCAGCCCGTCGCCATTGGCGCGCAGATGCGGCGCAAAGGCACGGATCGCCGCGAACTGTCCGCGCCAGTTGACGGCAAACAGTTCGTCGATCAGCGCATCGTCCAGCGCGTCGAGGTCGGCATGCGGGATCGCCCGCGTAAAGCCCGCGGTGTTCACCAGGATATCGACGCGGCCGTAGTGGTGGCTGACGTCATCGGCCAGCGCGCGCAGCGAGGTGCTGTCGGAGATCTCCGCCACGGCGGCGAGATGGTTGCCGGCCGGCAGCGCGGCCGCGGCGCTGGCCGCCTTGTCGGCGTCGCGACCGGTCAGGACGATGCTTGCGCCGAGGCGGGCCAGCGTTTCACCGGCGGCGAAGCCGATGCCGCCGGTGCCGCCGAGGATCACGGCAACCTTGCCGGAAAGAGAGGATGCGCTCATGGTTTTCGATGTCGGAATGCATGGGTGGAAGTCGAGGAAGCCGTCAGTCGATCGGCGGCTTCGGGAAGGTCTGCTGGCCCGGCTCCAGCGTGAAATCGAACTGCAGTGTGTAGAACGGCGCCGGCACGTCGCCCCAGTCGCTGCGGCCGTGGTCGTGCAGCCGCAGGGTGCCCACCAGCTGCCGATGTACGCCGAACGTGACGTCGGATTCGAGCTTGTCCGGCTCGTCGGCAAACACCTGGGTCACGAGCGTGCGGTACTCCGGCGCCGCGACGATGAAGTGGATATGCGCCGGCCGGTACGGATGGCGCTGCTGCGCGGCCAGCAACGTGCCCACCGGCCCGTCGGTCGGCACCGGATAGCCGGCGGGGCGCACCGTGCGGAAGTGGTAGTTGCCGCTCTCATCGGTTTGGAAGCAGCCGCGCAGATTGCGGTCGGGCTGGTTCGGGTCCTGGTTGTCGTACAGGCCTACCGGCGATGCCTGCCAGATCTCGACCAGCGCGCCGGCGAGCGGCGAGCCGTCGGTGGCGCGCACGGTACCGCTGACCAGCAGCGGCAAGCCCGGCGCGTCGTCCTGCACCACGCAGTCACCGCAGGCATAGCGCGGCGCGTTGGCGCGATAGAACGGGCCGAGCAACGCACCGGGCGTGCGGCCGTCCCTGGTGCTGTTGTTCATGACGGTCACCAGCGTCGACAGGCCCAGCACGTCGGCCGCCAGCACGACCTCGTTGTGGCTGGCATGGGTGGCATGGCCAAGGCGGGCCAGGAATTCCAGCGCGAACTCAAATTCCGCGTCGGTCAGCCGCGCTTCGCGCAGGAACCCGTGCAGGTGCCGAACCAGCGAGCCCATGACGAAGCGCAGGCGCGGGTCGGCCGTATTGGCCATGGCGGCTTCGACGATGCGGGTTACCGAATGCTCGTCCTCGATCAGTACGGGGCACAGGCCTGCCGACGCTTGTTGCGTCTCAAAGGAAGTTTCCATGTTTCTCGCCTCACTGCAAACGTTTGCAAAGTCCTTGCATTATCGACACTGCAAACGTTTGGTCAAGGGAAGAAAGGGGACCTCGGCGGCCAGCGGGACGCTGGCGCGGACCTAAACCGCAATCAAAACAAGTGGATAGGAAAGGATTTCGGGAGAAACCCTAGGCGGCCCTGGGACAGCCGGAATGTGTCGGAGCCGGCTCGCGGATGGGGAGGCGTGCGATGCGTGGGACGGGCCATCCGGCTCACTCCCCCTCCCACCGCAACGCCCCCAGGCAAGCCACCAGCGCCGCCACCACATCATCCTCCACCGCCTGCCGCCGCCACATCACCCCCACCGGTGGCAGATCCCAGCTAAGCGCATGCGGCAACGCCGTCGCCCCCTTGGAGTCGACCAGTTCACTGGCGACTGCCTTCGGCACGATGGTCGCCGCCGCCGGATGCTTGCGCATCAGCGTGGCCATGGTCTTGATCGAATAGGTTTCGACGATCGGCGTGGGCTGCGCCACCCCGGCCACCGCGAAGATGGTGTTGATGGTGCGCCGGATCGGCGTGTTGGGCGGTGGCAGGATCCAGTCGCGCTCGGCCAGCTGGCGCCAGTCGAGCGGGCCGCGCGCCAGCCGGGCGGCGGCCGCGGTGGGCACAACCAGCGCCGGTTCTTCGCGGTACAGCGGCTGCTGCGCGATGTCCGCGCCCGGCGCATAGAAAGTGCGCGCCACCACGCAGTCCAGTTCGTGCTCGCGCAGTGCGCTGACCAGTTCGTCGGTGGTGCCTTCGCGTACCAGCACCGAGACCCGCGGTGTCTGCCTCAGGCCGAAGGTGCAGGCGGCGTCGAGCACGCTGCGGCTGATGTACGGAATCACGCCGATGCGCAGCCGGCCTGACAGCCCGGACTCGATCGCCGCCAGTTCGCGCCCCAGCGCATCGGCATCGGCCAGCGTCAGCCTTGCATGCGCCAGCACCGCACGGCCGGTGGGCGTGGGCTCCAGTCCGCGCCGGGTGCGGGTGAACAGCGGCACCATGAAGATGTCTTCGATCTCGCGCAGGGTCTTGGTGACGGCCGGCTGCGACAGGTTGAGCTCGGCCGCCACCCGCGACACCGAACGCTGGCGCTCCAGCGCCAGCAGCAACGGCAGGTGCCTGAGGCGCAGGCGGGACACGAGGTTGTGGACCAGCTTGTCGGGGGCGATGGACACGGCGCTTCCTGCAATGGAGGGGCAAGGCGTATTACCGGATGGTAATACCACAATAACCAAAGAGGCACTGCTGGTTATTTGCCAGTCCTATACTGCCTGCAACACAGGAGCTGCAAGCCATGTTCACCACCCGTCCCGAGATCGTTGGCACCTTTGGCGTCGCCGCCTCCACGCACTGGCTGGCCGCGCAGACCGCCATGGGCGTACTGGAGCGCGGCGGCAATGCCTTCGACGCCGCGGTCGCCGCCGGCTTTGTGCTGCAGGTGGTCGAGCCGCACCTGAACGGCCCCGGCGGCGAAGTGCCGATCGTCTACTGGAGCGAGCGCGAACGCGCCATGCGCACGGTCTGCGGCCAGGGCCCGGCCCCGGCGCTGGCCGATCCGGATGCGCTGCGCGCCATGGGCCTGGACCTGGTGCCCGGCATCGGCCTGATACCGGCCGCCGTGCCCGGCGCCTTTGGTGCGTGGCTGACGATGCTGCGCGAGCATGGCACCTGGTCGCTGGCCGACGTGCTGGCGCCCGCCATCGGCTATGCGCGCGACGGCTTCCCGCTGGTGCCGCGCATCTCCCGCGCGATCCTGGCGGTGCAGTCGCTGTTCCGCGACGAGTGGCACAGCTCGGCACAGACGTGGCTGCCGGACGGCAAGGTGCCGCGCCCCGGCAGCCTGCATACGCTGCCGGCGCTGGCGGCCACCTACACCCGCATCGTCGAAGAGGCCCAGCGCCACAGCGATACCCGCACCGGCCAGATCGATGCGGCGATGGACTGCTGGTACCGCGGTTTCGTCGCGCAGGAGATCGACGCGTACTGTCGCAATACACCGGTGCGCGACACCACCGGCGACAAGCACACCGGCCTGCTGCGCTATGACGACATGGCCAACTGGGCGCCGGAAATCGAGGCTCCCGTCACGCTGGAATTCGGCCGCTACACCGTGGCCAAGTGCGGCATCTGGAGCCAGGGCCCGGTGTTCCTGCAGCAGCTGGGCATGCTGCGCCACGCCGGGCTGGAGCAGCACGCGCCGGACTCGCCGGAGTTCGTGCACCGCATTGCCGAGGCCACCAAGCTCGCCATGGCCGACCGGCTGGCCTGGTATGGCGATCCGCATTTTGCGCAGAGCCCGCTGGCGGCGCTGCTGGACGATGGCTACCTGGCGACGCGTGTGCAGCGCATCGGCGCGCGTGCCGCGTTGTCGCTCGACCCGGGCACGGTGAACGGCATCGCGCCGCGCCTGCCCGACCTGGCTGCGGCCGAGCGCACGCTGCAGCGCGCCGACGTGCGCTTCGGCGTGGGCGAGCCGACCTTTGCCGAACTGCCGCCGGTGGCCGAATGGGCCGAGCAGGAGATCTTTGTCGGCGATACCTGCCATATCGACGTGATCGACCGCCACGGCAATATGGTCGCGGCGACGCCGTCGGGCGGCTGGCTGTCGTCGAGCCCGACCATCCCGTCGCTGGGCTTTGCCCTCAATACCCGCCTGCAGATGACCTGGCTGGAGCCCGGCCTGCCCAACACTCTCGCGCCCGGCAAGCGGCCGTGCACCACGCTGTCGCCGTCGCTGGCGCTGCGCGACGGCGAGCCCTACATGGTGTTCGGCACGCCAGGCGGCGACCAGCAGGACCAGTGGTCGCTGGCGTTCTTCCTGCGCCATGCCGTGCATGGCATGAACCTGCAGGAGGCGATCGATGCGCCGGCCTGGCATATCGACCACTTCCCGGCATCGTTCTGGCCGCGCCAGACCGTGCTCAACCGCATCAGCGTCGAATCGCGCTTTCCTGAAAGCACCCTGGCGGCGCTGCGCGAACGCGGCCACGAAGTGCGCGTGGGCGAGCCCTGGTCCGAGGGCCGCATGTCGGCCTGCTCCCGCGAGTTCGATGCCGGCGGCCGGCTGGTGCTGCGCGCCGGCGCCAATCCGCGCGGCATGCAGGGCTATGCGGTCGGGCGCTGACGATTGAAGAGATCACTGGCAATAAATACGGCGGCCGCATCGTGCGCCCGCCCGGGACGAGGAGGAGTAAGACAATGCGGTTGATCACCAAGACCCTGCTGGGCGGCATGGCCGCGCTGGCGATGTGCTTTACCGGCGCGGCGCGCGCGGCCGACAACTGGCCGCAGAAGCCGATCACGCTGATCGTGCCGTGGGCCGCCGGCGGCTCGACCGATATCCTGGCGCGCGTGCTGTCCGAACACCTGACCCGCTCGCTCGGCCAGCCGGTGATCGTGGACAACAAGCCGGGCGCGTCGGGCAATATCGGCTCGGCCATGGTGGCGCGCGCCAAACCCGACGGCTACACGCTGCTGGTCGGCTCGATGAGCACGCACGCGATGAACCCCGCGCTGATGCCGAACATGCCCTTCCGCGGCGTGGAGGACTTCACGCCGCTGGGCCTGCTGGCCTATGTGACCAACACCATGGTGATCCATCCGTCGGTGCCGGCACAGAACGTCAAGGAGCTGATCGCCTACGCCAAGGCCAACCCGGGCAAGCTGGCCTACGCCAGCGCCGGCCCCGGCTCCACCAACCACCTGAGCGCGGTGCTGTTCGAGAAGATGGCCGGCGTCCAGATGCTGCACGTGCCCTACAAGGGCGGCGCGCCCGCCGTGGTCGATACCGTGGCCGGGCAGACCCAGCTGCTGTTCTCCGCCGGCACCCAGACGCTGCCGCACGTGAAGGGCGGCAAGCTGCGCCTGCTGGCCGTCACCGAGAGCAAGCGCTCACCGTTGCTGCCCAATGTGCCGACCGTGGCCGAGACCGTGCCCGGCTACGAGCTGGCGGTCTGGTACGGCGCCTTCGGGCCGAAGGGCATGCCGGCGGACCTGACCGCGCGTCTGAACCGCGAGATCAACGCCGTGATGTCCCTGCCCGAGGTCAAGGCCAAGATGAACGCCATCGGCGTCGAGACCGCGACGTCCACCCCACAGCAGTTCAGCACCATCCTGCACCGCGATGCCGACCGCTACGGCAAGCTGATCCGCGAACTCGGCATTAAGGGGGAATGACGTGAGCCATATGCGCACGGCCCTGCTGGTGGCCAAGGCCAACGTCCTGTGCGACCGCCTGCAGCAGGCCCAGGATCCCGCCGCCGCGTTCGATGCGATCGGCGCCGCAACCCTGCAGACGATGGGGCCCGGCCTGCTGACGATCAATGCCTGGCATGCCGGGCAGGCACAGATCGAACGCCTGTGGTCGTCCGATACGTCCGCGTACCCGGTCGGCGGGTGCAAGTCGAAGGGCGACAGCCCGTGGCGGCGCCAGTTGCTCGAACGCGGGGAGCTCTTTATTGGCGAGGGCGACGCTGCGCTGGCGGCGGTGTTCGACGATGTGCAGTTGATCCGTGGCCTCGGCTGCACGGCCGTGGTCAATGTGCCCCTGTGCCACCAGGGGCGGGTGATCGGCACCTTCAACTACCTGGCGGACCGGGCGGAGTGGTCGGCGGCGGAGCTGGCGGCATTGCGGGTGCTGGCGGCGCTGGCCGGGTCCGCGGTACGGGATTTTCTGGCGGCGCGAGGCTGACAGCAAAGGCCAGCCCCGCGCCGCCGGGCCTCAGCTCGGCCTGAACATCTTCCAGTTCGTAAACGTAAACCGGTCAATCTCCGGATATCCCCCGAACACCGGCCGCTGCAGCGCATCGGCAATGGTCTGGGCATTGGAGAACGCACCGAAACACGTCATCAACTTGACTGGCGTCTGGTTGGTCGTGCCGGTCCCGCCGACCAGATCCGGGTTCTGCAGCAGGTATTTGGCAAACAGGCTGCCCTTGATTGGCCGCACATAGTTGGGCTCGCCGGCCAGCGCACCGCCGGGCTGGTATTCGACGCTGGCGAACATGGTGTTGCCGGCGCCGTGGGCGGCGATGGTGTCATAGGTGCGTGATCCGGGCTGGTAGTCGAGAGTCTGCGCGGATTCATAGTTCTTGTAGAGCTTCATATACTGGTTGGCGGACTTCACCGCCTCGTCCTGGGGCGCCATGACCAGCAGGCGCTCGCGCAGCTGGGTGAGGCTGTTCTTCGCGGGCGTGATCAGGTCGAGCTCGGCCTCCGTCAGCGCCACCGGAATGAGATTGGCGCTGAGCTTGCCCAGATAAGCGCCCGAGGTCAGCAAGCCGCCGCCCACGCCCGCTGCCGCCCCGACCGCCATGCTGATCGCGGTGCTGGCGCTGAAGAACGGCTGCCCCGTCATCAGCGAGGTGGCGCCCGACGCCGCGGCCGCGCCGGCCACGCCGCCCGCCACGCTCGAACAGATGATCCCGATATTGGTGATCGCCCGCTGCGACATGCCCTGCGCCAGCGCGGCCGACATCGCCGTGCGCCCCACATAGCCGCCGACACCCGCCCCGACAACCCCGCCCACGCCGCCGCTGACCAGGTCGACCAGCGCGCGCTGCGCGGTAAAGGTCTGCCCCGCGATCGCCGCGTTGGTGGCATCGCCGGCCAGTGCGCCGACGCCGCCGGCCAGCGCCGTGGCCCCCACGCTGGCAGCCACCGATTCGGTGCCGAACACCGCTGCCGCGACGATGCCGCCACCGACGCCGGTGAGCACGGTCGCCGCGATCCCCACCACCGCCCCGGCCACCAGGCCGATGATCTCGGCCGTCTCCATATGCCCGTTGGGGTCGACCAGGTTGATCGGATCCCCCGAGCAGTAGGCGTAGCGGTTGTCCTTGGTCAGGCTGTCCATGCTCATGAACGCCATCAATGCCGGGTTGTAGTAGCGCGCGCGCAGGTAGACCAGGCCGGTGGACGGGTCGGCGAACTCCTGGCGCCAGGTGAAGCTCATGCTGGGGTCGACGGCGGCATCGCCGACCGGCTCGCCGTAGGCGGCGTAGTCGAGCGCAAGCGCCGCCCCGTCCTGCTGCAGCAGCGACGTCGACTCGCCGCTGGGCAGGTAATAGGCAGGCGTGCCGCTGCTGCCGTACGCGGCGCGGCGGCTCGCGGCATCGATCAGGAAGCTGGTCCATGCCGCCTGGCCGGTGCCGGCAGCGGTGCCGCCCGTCGTGGCGGTGGCGGCCACCGCGTTCGCCGCGCCGGCGTTGTAGTAGAAGCCCAGCGCCGCGCCAGACGCCGCGCGCGATGCCAGCGCCCCGTCGGGGTAATAGCCGTAGGCCGCCAGCGAGCTGGTCCCCTGGCTGACGGACACCAGCTGGTCCAGCACGTTGTACGCATAGGTGCGCCCGGTCCCGTCGGCAATCATGCGGCCATTGGCGTCATAGTTGATGCCGGACAGCGTGAGCTGGTCGATCTCGTTGTAGGTGTAGGACTGGGTCGTGCCGCCTTGCGCGCGCTGCAGCACGTTGAAGTTGCCGTCGTAGGCAAAGGCGGCGACATCCTGCGGCTGCCCGCCGGTATAGGTCGTGGTCGATCCCGTGAGCTGGTTCAGGCCGTCATAGCGCATCTGGCGCGCCAGGTTCACCGCCGCGGCAGCGGAGGTCGCCGACGACAGCGCCAGGCTGGTGAGCCGGCCCGCGGCATCGCGCCCGTAGGTGGCGGCGAGCATCACCTGCCCCGCGCCATCCTTCGATACCACTGACGATGACTGCCCGAAGCCGTCATAGGCGAACGTGCGCGCGATCGATTCCGATCCGGCCAGGCTGTCGCCGACCAGCACGCCGGTGGCATGATTGACCGTGCCATAGCTGTAGCGCAGCGTATCGCCCGCATGCTGCCGTTGCGCCGGCCGGCCGTAGCTGTCGAAGGTGATGGTGCTGCTGGCGCCGGACGCGTCCGTGGCGGCAACCACGCGCGAATGCGCGTCGAGCGTGTAGGTCTGCGTGCACCCGTCCGGGTAGGTGACGGATTTGGCGCCGCCGTCGAGGTAATAGGCGTACGCCAGTACCTCTGACCCGCATGTGGTGCTCGCGACGCGGCCGTTGGGCAGGTAGGTATGGACGATGCTGCCGCCCGCCCAGCTGGTTTGCAGCAGTTGGCCGACGGCGTCGTACACGTAGTCGAGCACGGTGCGGTCAAAGCGGGTGCGCGTCGCCATGCGGCCATTGGCGTCATAGGTATATTTCTCGACCTGGCCGAGCTGGTTGGTCACCGACACCAGCCGGCCTGCGGCATCGAACGCCAGCGCCGCGCCCCGGTTTTCATAGGAGCGGCCGTCGTTGTAGGCGGTCTGCTTGACATAGCCGATGGCGTTGCCGAACAGGTCATAGCTGGTGCTGCGCGAGGTCTGCACGATGGCGCCGTTGACGCCCACGTACTCCTCGGCGGAGATCGCCCCTTCCACGTTGCGGGTAAAGCTCGCCTGGTACAGCACCGTGCCGGCACTTCCGGCGAGCGGCATCGACGCAAACTGTGCCTTGGCCGGCAAGCCGAAGCCATCGTAGGTCGTCTGTTGCTGCCTGGCATACGTCAGCGACGGGTCATCCGAGTCCGGTCGGGTCGTCACCGAGGTCGTGCGGCCAAAGCCGTCCATCGCCGTTACGCTGCGGATCTCGCCGTTCATGGCGTCGGTGACCGTGCCGGCGGCATCGTCATAGGCAGTGGTGGCCACGTTGCCCATCGGGTCCGTGGCCGATACCTGCCGGCTCAGGCTGTCGTAGCCGAAGCTGCTGACCAGGCCCAGATCATCGACGCAGCCAATGGTGCGGCCGAGGGCATCGTAGGTGAACTGGCGCAAGGTCCGGTTCGGCGCACTGCCGCCGCTCCTGGTCGGGTCGCCGTTGTCCATCACGGTGACCTGGCGGCCCAGCGCGTCGTAATAGTTCGCGGTCAGGTAGCCGGTCGGCCCCGTCGCCGTCACGCTGTTGATGCCGCCCGCAGCCGCCAGCGCATAGCTGGTGGTGGTGACATGGCCGAGCGGGTCGGTCTCCGTGGTCAGCCGTCCGATGGCATCGTAGGCATAGCTGGCCGTGCCGCCCAGCGGCGAAGTCACGCGGATAACGGGGCCCGTGGGCAACGATGTGTCATAAGTGCGGACGGTGGTATTGCCCACCGCGTCGGTGGTCGACAGGCTGTAGCCGTGCGAGGCCGCGTCGAACGCATACGCGTTGGTAGTGGTGGATGAACTGACGCCGCTCGCCGCGCGGCTCACGCCCGGCGACCACGCCAGCGTGGTGCTGGTCACCCTGCCGTTGGCATCGTAGGCATAGCTCTTGGTCTTCCACGGCGACCACGCCGCCTGCGCGTTCTGTCGGTACAGCACCGCGGAGGCGGCGATATTTTTCTGGTCCGACGTCAGCGTGTAGCTTACCTGCCGCTGGTATCCGCTCAGGCTGTCGGTATAGATCTCGGTCAGCGGCATCTCGCCGCCCCACGACGCGGCCGTGTAGGTGTTGACCGTCGAGGTCTGGCTCACATAGGTCTTCTGCGTGGGGTCGTAGAGGAATTCCTCGCTCGCCAGGATATGCCCGAACGCATCGTAGGACACGGTGGCCTGGCGCAGCGGCGCATACGCCGATTGCCCGGCATCGTAGACGAATTGCTGCGTCAGCACAGGCTGCGCGTAGGTGGTGGCGCGCGCGTGGTAGTCAGGATCGATGTTGTAGGTATAGAGCGCCCGGTATCCGTTGCCGACCGTCCCGTCGTTGCCGACCAGATAATGCTCCTCGCGCGTGGGCAGGTGCAGGTAATTGAAATACACGCGCGATGCCGCCAGCACCTTGCCGCCGGCATCCAGGCGGCTCACCAGCACATCGTAGGCGTAGAGCGTGTTGTTGCTCTCCATCAGGCTATCAGCGCTGCCGGACAGCCGGTAGCCCGCGCTCATGCCGGTAAAGGTCGCGCCGCCGCTGTCCGTGCCGAAGGCATAGTTGGTGTGCTCGAGGATATTGCCCTTGGCATCGAGGTGGTAATGGTCCGTAACCGCCGGGAAGAATCCCTGCGCCCCGCTGGCGGACAGGTAGCCCATGCTGGTGTACTGCAGCTGCGTCTTCAGGCCGGTGGGGTACTGGACCGTCGCCACCACGTTCTGGCCGGCCACGGTCTCATAGCCGAACACCGTGACATTTCCCAGCGGATCGCGCACGTTCTGCACGCCCTGCGCAGACCAGTTGATGGTGGTGGCGGTGCCGTCCGGCGTGGTGATCACGATCTGGTTGGCGCCGTACTGGAAGCGCGTGGTCTGCCCGAAGCTGTCGACGATATGGTCGAGCCGGTTGTTGGCCGGACCCGAGAACTGGTCGGTGTAGAAGTAGTTCACATGGTTGCCGAACAAGTCGTCATGCTCGACCAGCTTGCCGGTGGCATCGAAGTAATCGCGCGCGCCGTCGTTGTAGGCCAGCAGGAAGCTGTATGTCCCCGGCTGGCCTGACGGCAGCGGCTGCGGCGGCGTGATGCTCTGGAACTTCATGCCGTGGTCGTTCACATAGCGCAGGCCGGACTGGTAGCCGGTCACGTCCGACCACGCGGGATCGATGATGCTGGTCTTGCCCTGCGTGGTCAGCGACAGGCCCGGTACCACGAACGCAATGCCGAAGCCCCAGTTCGCCGGCAGCCCGAGCATGCCCTGCGCGCCCGCGGCATAGGTCAGGTTGATCGCCAGGCCGACGCCGCTGCTGATGCCGCGCAGGTTCACCAGGGCCTTGGACAGATTCAGCGACCCGGTATTGCGCGTCACGAACTCGTTCGCGGCGAACGACTGGTTGAATGCCTGGGAACCCTGGTATTGGGTGGTATCGGCCATGGCGGAACTCCTCTGGGGCGGATACGGCGCGCAGGCGCGCCCCCGCCGCGCGCATGCAGCGCGGCGGCGGGATGGTGGGCGGGAGGGTGGAGGACTACGCAGGCCCGAGGCCTGCTCGCCGGTTCAGCGGCTGGCTTCGGCGGTGGAAGTCGACTGCGGCTGGAAGATGATGTAGAGTGGGCCCTGCGTGCCCGAGTCCCATTGCTGCGACGTCGACGTACACAGGTTCTGGTTGCTGCAGACCGAGGTGCCGCGGGTGCTCTGCTCCAGCTTGATGTGATTCGAGCTGAAGATCGGGTGCGACCAGTCGCTCTGCGTCGAGCCGGAGTAGCCGGTGTCGTGCACCTTGTAGCTGAGCACCCAGATCGACTTGTCGGTCGCGCAGGTATCGCCGCCGCTGGAGCTGGACTTGCCTTCCACATAGCCGACCGATGCGCAGGTGACACCCGCGCTCGTGACCGTCATGCTCGCATCGTTGCCGGTCTTGTGCATGCAGTGGTCGACCGAACCGCCCGCGGTGAAATCGACCTTTATCGGCGTGATCGGTGCCGTCGGCAGGTAGACGCAGGCATTCATATTGGCGCCCGCACCCGCGTGCGCAAGCACGGGCAGGCAACCGACAGCCGCCAGCAGCGCGCCGGCCAGAACTCTGGAAGTGCTCATGATATTCCCCGGTGGTGGAAGAAAACCGCGATGAAACCTCACCTGCGCAACCCAGAACCGCCTCGTCTTTCAATCCGGCCCATGGCGCCCGACCGGCATCCGCGCACGGCGAAATGCGATGCAGGCGATGAAAGCCGCCAGGCCCGCGCGGCCTTCTTTCCTTCTTACATTTTGTAACGGCGTTTGTAGTAAAGCGGGCGCGTGCGGGGACGGCAAGTTACTCTTTTTTATTCTCGATGTTCGGATGGCTTCATGCGGTGGAGAGCTTGTGAAGGAGATGCCCTGACGTGCCCTCTGCCGGGTTCGCGCGAGCGAGGCGCTACCTATTCTCGTAGGCTTTTGACAAGAATGCCGAGCAGCCGATCAGCAAGCGCCTTCCCCTCCTCGACGTTTGGCCGTGTTCGCGCCATGTGCATGGCCAGCCGGACGATCAATATCGGATCGTTGAGAATCGCCTGGCATTGCGCCAATGTGGCCCGTTTCGCAAGCTTCGCGATATCCGCGCCAAGCAGCAGGACGCCAGCCGCATCGGGATCGTACCCAAGCGCCGCAAATACATCCTCGTCAAGTTCGAAGACGCGATCGATGTTTCCGGCCTCCGAATAATTGCGCATCAGCGTCAGCAGATCGTCGGCGTCCTTGGTATTGCCCGGGGCCCGGTCATGCCAGGCGAGGAGTTTGAACAGTGCCAGGCCGGGCAGTGAGGCAACGTTGACGATCAGGTCATCGGCTATCTTCACGCGCTCAGCGCTGGCGGCAGCTTCCGCATACCCGGCTACATTCATGAGGACCGTCATGTCGGGCGGCCAGCGCAGTTTCAGATCCGCGCCTGCAACGCCGCCGAACGGCACCAGATCCAATGGGTATGAGCGCGCATTCGCATGCACGTAATAGAACCGGTGTGGGGCATCAGTTGCTGCCCGAAACCCTGCGTGCTGCACTAACGCTGCGCCTATCTCGCCAAACTCCGCCCAGGTTTCGACCGCCACGGCGAAGTCCACATTCTTTGTTGCACGCGTAGCGGGCAAGCCATGAACATGTGTGAGCAGGATATCCCTGGCCGTGGCCCCGACCACAAGGTAACGAATGCCGCACCCATCCGTGATCCCATGCACGGCACGGAGAATCGCCACGGCAGCAGGATCCAGCGGCCGTTCAGAACTGATCGAGCGCATGCTGGATGACTCCCGCGCGTAACACGCCGGCCGCTTCCAGATTGCGTGAATCGAGGCTGGCCATCAGGTCCGCATAGACGACTACCGCTGGCGCGATGCCAGCATTCTCGACATTGCCCATTGACGCGGGCCAGAACGCTTCGAGAATTTCGATCGCGCCGTCCGGCTGAGGGCGCAACCGGTACTTCTGCATCAGGTGCTTGAGGATCGCGCCCTTGTGCTCTACGTCGACATACATGGTTTGGGTCTCCGCTTGCAGGAACCCCGTCATCTTCTCGGCGGCGACATCTCCGCTCCAATAAGCATTTCCTGAAACCTTCTCCAAAGCCGCGCGCCACCAGTCAGGATCGGGCGTGGCATATCGGCCGACTTGCAGTCGGGGCCGCAGGATGGAGGGATAGTTGGCGACCCATTCGTCAAGGACCCGGTCAGGCGCGGTCAGCCGCCGGCGCTTTGTCGTCGGCTCCTCCAGCAACAAACCTCGTGCTGCCAGTTCCCTGAACACCCCGCCGACAGACCCGAGGGCAATATCACTGGCTTGTGCAATTTCGCGATAGGTCGCCTGCAACAGGGACGGCCGGTTGAGCAGCGCGAGGATCATGCGCAAGGCTGTGGGATTACCGGTGCCTCGCGCCCTCGCCGGCAACAGGGTGGTATCGGGCCGTCGGCCACTCACGTAGACATAGAGACCTGGGGCTTCCAGGTAAGCGTTGCCGGCGGTGTCGATGCATTGCAGGCCGATGCCCCGGCAATGCCCGGCCAGGAAGGGACTGAGATAGGTCGTGATGAGCAGGTCGGGCGCTTTCCCTTCAAGACGCGTGCGAATAAGCGTCAACGCCGCGGTGTTGGCGATCGTGGTTTTCCACTCAGCGACGTAGCTCTGGACGATGGTTCCCCGCTTCAGCACCACCGGAAAATTGTGTGTGCTGTCGGTGGCAGGACGGACATAGACATCTACGCCCGAGGAACGTTTTAGCGCCTCAAACGCAACACCAACAGCACTTGTGATCACTTCGCTGTTCATATTCCACGGTTGTTCACTGTTCATGAACAAATGATAGATATGAACGCGAAGGCCATCAATGACGGAATTCTTCTCCTAACGTCGCCTTCTGCCAGTTCCCACGCATCCGCCCAGCCAGCGCCTTCAGCCCCACAACCGCCGGCCGCCCCCGCGGGCGTGTAAACTGCTGGATTTTTCCGACCCCGCAGCATGTCGCAAGCCCCCCGGCGCACAGGTTTCAGCGGCCCGACCCTGGTCCGGCTGCTGGCTCGCCTGACGGACGCCGATGTCCCCGAACCCGGAAACTCGCTTTCTGGCCAGCTAAGCCAATGGCTGGGCTGGGCGGATGCAATCGCCTTGTCGGCGGCGCTGAAGGGCAGCCCGCCGGCCGTGCCGCCAGGCACACGTGCATCCGACAGCACCGAGGAGGAGCGCGAGTGCGCCCGCGTGCGCACCGCGCTGGCCAATGCGGTCAGGGAAGACGGTGCTGGCGCCGGCAGGCGGCGCGGGCCGGCGCGGCCGTCCGCGCTACCGGATCCGGTGGAGGCGCAGGTCGACTACGCGGTCTATCGCCAGCGCTATGTGACGCAGCAACAGTCGATGGAGACCGCCATCGGCAACCTGCGCGGCCGCCTGCGCATTGCGCTGTCGGGCCGCGCACCCGGCATGGCGAAGCTGGCAATGGTCGACACCGTGATGGAGCGCGTGCTGGGGGCGCGCGAGCAGACCCTGCTGGGCACGGTGCCGACACTGCTGGAGGCGCACTTCCAGCGCTTGCGCCAGGCCGAGGCGGCGGCGCTCGCCGAGGCCCAGGCCGCGGGGCAACCCGCACCGGTCACGGCCGGCGCATGGCTGGCCGTGTTTCGCAAGGATATGCAGAGCGTATTGCTCGCCGAGCTGGACCTGCGCTTCCAGCCCATTGAAGGATTGCTCGCGGCGCTCCGTGACAGCTAATCAGGACATCATGACCCGATACCTCATCCATATTGTTGCTTTCCTGGCAGGCCTGGCCGTCGTGGGCTGGATCGGCGCCAGTTACGCGGGCTCGAACGCCCTGGCGCTGGTCGTCACCCTGCTGATCGGCGGCTGCTACCTGGCTGGCGCGTTCGAGCTGCAACGCTACCGGCAGGCCACCACGACCTTGTCGCAGGCGCTCTCCGGCCTGTCCGAAGCGCCGGCGAACCTCGCCAACTGGCTGGAGCGCCTGCATCCGAGCCTGCGCGATGCCGTGCGCCTGCGCATCGAGGGCGATCGCGTCGCCCTGCCCGGTCCGGCGCTGACGCCCTACCTCGTCGGCCTGCTGGTGTTGCTGGGCATGCTGGGCACCTTCCTGGGCATGGTGGCGACGCTGCGCGGCACCGGACTCGCGCTGGAAAGCGCAACCGACCTGCAGGCGATCCGCGCGTCGATGGCGGCGCCGGTCAAGGGCCTGGGCTTTGCCTTCGGGACCTCGGTCGCGGGCGTGGCCACGTCGGCGATGCTGGGGCTGCTGGCCGCGCTGTGCCGGCGCGAGCGGATCCAGGCCGCGCAGAGCCTCGACGCCCGCATCGCCACGGCCTTGCGCCCCTACTCGCGCGGCCACCAGCGCGAGGAAGCCTTCCGGCTGCTGCAGCGCCAGGCTGACGCGATGCCCGTGCTGGTCGACCGGCTGCAAGCCATGATGACCGCGATGGAACAGCAGAACCTGGCGCTGACCGATCGGCTCGCCGCCAGCCAGGACGCCTTCCACGGCAAGACTGAAGTGGTGTACACCCGCCTGGCGTCTTCCGTCGAGCAATCGCTGAAGGACAGCATCGCTGACAGCGCCCGCGCGGCCAGCGCAGCGATCCAGCCGGCCGTCGATGCCACCATGGCGGGCCTGGCGCAGGAAACCGCGTCCCTGCGCGAGACCGTGACGCAGGCCGTGCAGCAGCACCTGGACGGTGTGTCGACGCGCTTCGAGACCACGACCACCAACGTGGCCGAGATCTGGAGCCAGGCGCTGGCCGGACAGCAGCGTGCCAGCGAGGCGATCGCCAAAGACCTGCGCACCACCCTGGATGGATTTGCTCAGACCTTCGATCAACGCTCGGCCGGCCTGCTGGACGGCGTCGCCACGCGCGTCGACGCGGCGGCGGCCAGCGCCGCGGCAGCATGGACCGAAGCGCTGGGCAAGCAAGAGCGCGCCAGCGAGAAGCTCGCCGGCGACAACCAGCAGGCGCTCGCCAGCGCCACGGCCGCCTTTGCCCAGCAGTCCGCCGCGCTGGTGCAGGCCGTGGACCAATCGCATGCCAGCTTGCAGGCACAGCTGGCGGTGCGAGACGAACAGCGCCTGGCGGCCTGGACCGAAGCCCTGGGCGCGATGGCGGCATCGCTGCGCCAGGAATGGCAGCAGGCCAGCGCGCATGCCGCGACCCGCCAGCAGGAGATCTGCGAGACGCTGGCCAAAACCGCGAACGACATCGCCGCCCAGGCACAAACGCACGCCAGCAGCACCCTCGCCGAGATCGACCGCCTGGTGCAGGCCGCCGCGGAAGCCCCGAAGGCTGTCGCCGCGATGCAGGCGGAACTGGCCGCCAAGGATGAGCAGCGGCTGACGGCATGGACCAGCTCGCTCGGCGCCATGGCATCGGCGCTGCGCACGGAATGGGAACAGGCCGGCGCGCACACCGCGAGCCGGCAACAGGAGATCTGCGCAGCCCTCGCACAGACCGCACGCGACATCTCCACGCAGACGCAGGCGCACGCCAGCAGCACCATCGCCGAGATCGGCCGCCTGGTGCAGGTAGCAGCGGAGGCCCCGAAGGCCGCCGCCGTGTTGCAGGCCGAACTGGCTGCGCAGGACCAGCAGCGGCTGGCGGCGTGGACGGAGTCGCTCGGCGCCATGGCATCGGCGCTGCGCACGGAGTGGGAGCAGGCCGGCGCGCACACCGCGAGCCGGCAACAGGAAATATGCGCAGCCCTCGCGCAAACCGCACGCGACATCTCGACCCAAGCGCAGGCGCACGCCAGCAGCACCATTGCCGAGATCGACCGCCTGGTGCAGGTAGCAGCGGAGGCCCCGGAGGCCGCCGCCGCGATGCAGGCGGAACTGGCCGCCAAGGATGAGCAGCGACTCACCGCGTGGACCGGCTCGCTCGCTGCCATGGCCGCGTCGCTGCGCCAGGAATGGGAGCAGGCCGGCACCAGCACCGCAAGCCGCCAGCAGCAGATCTGCGAAGCGCTGGCACAGACCGCGCGCGATATCTCGACGCAAACACAGGCACACGCCAGCAGCACCATCGCCGAGATCGACCGCCTGGTGCAGGCCGCCGCGGAGGCCCCGAAGGCCGCCGCCGCGATGCAGGCGGAACTTGCCGCCAAGGACGAACAGCGGCTCTCAGCATGGACCGGTTCGCTCGCTGCCATGGCCGCATCGCTGCGCCAAGAATGGGAGCAGGCCGACGCCCACACCGCCAGCCGCCAGCAGGAGATCTGCGACACGCTCGCGCAGACCGCACGCGACATCTCGACCCAGACGCAGGCGCATGCCAGCAGCACCATCGCCGAGGTCTCGCGCCTGGTGCAGGCCGCCACGGAGGCGCCCAAGGCCGCGGCCGAGGTCATCGCCGAACTGCGCCAGAAGCTCACCGACGGCATGGCCCGCGACAACGCCATGCTGGAGGAACGCAGCCGCATGCTGGGGACACTGGGCACGCTGCTCGACGCCGTCAACCACGCCTCCACCGAGCAACGCACCGCGGTCGACAAGCTCGTCGGCACCACCGCCGACCTGCTCGACCGGGTCGGCACCCGCTTCACCGACAAGGTCGAATCCGAAGCCGACAAGCTCGCCGCGGTCGCCGCGCAGGTCACGGGCAGCGCCGTCGAGGTGGCCAGCCTGGGCGAAGCCTTCGGCGTGGCGGTGCAGCTCTTCAGCGATTCGAATGACAAGCTGATGGGCCACCTGCAGCGCATCGAGGCCGCGCTCGACAAGTCGATGGCGCGCAGTGACGAGCAGCTCGCCTATTACGTGGCGCAGGCCCGCGAAGTGGTCGACCTCAGCATGATGTCGCAGAAGCAGATCCTTGAAGACCTGCAGCAGCTCGGCGGCCAGGGCGCTTCCCGCGCAGAGGCGGCATGAGGGACGATTTCGACGCCGGCGTGGAGCCGACCGCGCCGGCCTGGGCCGTTTTCGGCGACCTGATGTCGGTGCTGCTGGGCGCCTTCGTGCTGATCCTGCTGGGCGTGATCGGCGTACAGCTCGAACTGACGGCGAGGCTGGAAGACGAGGTCAGGCAGCGGCAAGAGGAAGCGCAGCGCCGCGAGACGCTGGAGAAGGCGCTGGCCGGACCGCTCGCTGCCGGCCGGGTGACGCTGGTCAACGGGCGCATCGGCATCAACGGCAGCGTGCTGTTCTCGCTCAACTCCGACCAGTTGCAGCCCGAGGGCCGCGAAGTGCTCCGCAGCCTCGCAGCGCCGCTGTCGGCCTACCTGCGCAGCCGCGACGAGATCCTGATGGTCAGCGGCTTTACCGACGACCAGCAGGTACGCGAAGGCAACCGCCGCTTTGCCGACAACTGGGAACTGTCCGCGCAGCGCGCACTGACCGTGACCCGCGCCTTGATCGATGCCGGCGTGCCGCCCGCGTCGGTGTTCTCGGCGGCCTTCGGCTCGCAGCAGCCGGTGACGCCGAACGCGGACGCCGAAAGCCGCGCCCGCAACCGTCGCGTGGAAATCGCACCGATCCCGCGGGTGACCACGGGCACCGCCAAGCGCAATGGATAGCGACAAGAACGGCGACGTCCGCGCAACGCTCGATGCCTGGCGCGAGCGCGGCGCCGACCGGCTCGACCCGGTGCGCTTCCGCTTTATCGAAGCGCTGACCCGGCGCGCGGCAGGCCACAGCGGCGCCGCGCGGCGCCTGCTGGACGAGCGGCTGGCCAGCCTGGTCGAGGCCTATGGCAAGACCATGGAGAGCGCCGCGTGCGAAGGCGTTCACGCCAGCAGCGCCGTGCTCCCACGCAAGCCTGCCGCCGGCATGCTTGCCGGCCTGGTCGGCCACATGCAGGCCCACGCGCAGCCCGCGCAAAGCGCTCCCGCAACGCGCGCGCCCCTGCCGCGTCGCCCCGCTCCGGTCGAGCCGGAGCTGGTCGATTACTTCCGGGATACCTGGGCCAGGGTCAGCGTCGACCGGCAGCTGCGCCAGTCGCTGGAGCACGTGCCGGAGCATGCCGGCCCGCTCAACTCGAACCACCTGGTGCATCGTTCGCTGTCGCTGATGCGCGAGATGTCGCCGGGTTACCTGCACCAGTTCCTGTCGTACGTCGATGCGATGTCGTGGCTGGAACAGTTGAATGGCGGCGGCGCGGTGCCGGACAAGGAAACTGCAAGGGCCGGGAGTGCGAAGAAGACCGTGCGCGGGAAGCCGCGCAAGTAAGGGCTCGCCCGGAGACCCTTAGCCCTCGCGCCGCATGATCGCCGCGATCGAATCCACGCGGGTCCGGTCGCAGGCCAGCGCCATGCCGTCGGCAAACACCGGCTGCGCCAGCCGTGTCAGCACGTCGCCCGGCGGCGCTTCCACCACCAGCCTCGCACCATTGGCACGGACCAGCAGCATGGTTTCATGCCAGCGCACAGGGGTGGCCATGTTCTGCGCGAGGTCCTCGGCGATCTTGCGGGGATCGCGCAGTTCGCGTGCCTTGCTGGCGCTGAAGTAGCGCAGCGTGGGCGGCGACTGCGGTACGTTTTGCATGGCATCGCCCAGTGTCTGCGCCGCGGCATCGAGCAACGAACAGTGCGACGGGACGTGGATGGCCACGGGCTTTGCAGCCTGCGCACCGGCCGCGAGGGCAAGCGCCGATACTTCCGCCAGTGCCGACAGCTTTCCGGCGATCACGATCTGCGTCGGCGCATTGAAGTTGGCCAGGTACACCGGATGCTGCGGCGAGCAGACTTGCGCGACCAGCGGTTCGAGCCGGCTTCGGTCCAGGCCGATGATCGCCGTCATGCCGTAGCCCTGTGGATAGGCCTGTGCCATCAGTTCGCCGCGCAACCGCACCAGCCTGAGCGCATCGGCGAAAGACAGCACCCCTGCGGTCACCGCTGCCGCGTAGGCGCCGATGGACAGGCCGGCAACTGCGTCGGCGCTGGCGTCGTGCGCGGCCAGGCAGCGCGTCATCGCCACGCCGGCGGTCAGCAGGCATAGCTGGGTCCAGACCGTGGATTGCAGGCTTGCCGGCGAATCCATCTCCGCCACCGCGACCTGCAGCACCTCCTCCGCTTCAGCCAGCACCGCTGCGACCGCCGGATGCGCCGGCAGGTCCTTCAGCATGCCGGGGCGCTGCGCGCCCTGGCCGGGGAAGGTGAACAGGATGTTCATGGCGCGGGTTGCCAGGGATCGACGGTCATCCTCGGGCCGTGAGCAGTCTTCAGCAGCACCTTGCCGCCGCTGCGCAGCCGCTCCAGCAACGAGAAGCCGCCGAATGGCGTCGCGACCTGGATGTCGATCCTGGCCGGCGCGGCGCGCTGCAGTTCGGCAAGCAGTTCCACATGCCGGGCTGGCAGCGGCTGCGCAGCTTGCACAACGAGGTCGAGGTCGCTGTCGGCATGCAGCACGTTTTGCGCACAGGCAAGCGAGAAGCCTGCACTGCCGGTCACGCCCCAGCGGATACCCGCCGCGTCGAGCCGGTCGGCGATGGCCTCGAGCGCGACGATGGCCGGCAGTGTCGCCAGCTCCGGCCGGTGGCGCCATGCGCGCTGCGCGGCCAGATCCATCGGCGTGACGACCTTGCAGATCGCCGAGGGCGCGACCCAGGTGCCATAGCGTTCCGAGCGCGTGCGGCCGCGCAGCCCGACGGGAATCTCACCGATGCGGCAGCCATCGCGACGCACCACCACCGGCGTCTCGCGCAGCGCTGTCAGCGAGACCCAGTCCGGCAAGGCATCCCGGTCGAGGCTGGCAGCAGGATCGGCCAGCCAGACCAGGTCATGCGGTGCCGGCGTGGCGGCGTTCAGGCCTGCCATTGGCGCGACAGGCAGGCGCGCACGTCGGCCGACGCCTTGCGGTTGGCCCCCGCGCGCCGGCCCGACAGGTCGCGCGTCGGGTCGCGGCGGATGTCCGCCAGCGCGGACAGGATCGTGTCGCGGGCCAGGTGCACATCCCCCTCCAACGGTTCGCTGGCCGATTCCACGTCGATCAGCCGCCACAGGATGCCCAGCGTGGCGAAGTTCAGGATGTCGTAGGCCATCGGCGGCACGGTCGACGCCAGCGCTTCCAGGTCCTCGACCGTGCGCATGGTGATCCTGGCGGCGGCCTCCTTGCCCATCGCATGCACCAGCACGCCCTTGTCATCGAGCGCGATGATGCGGTTGGCCTGGTAGCCGTGCGCAAGGAAGGCTCCCGACATGGCGCGCCCGACGATCAGCGCCACCACCGGATGACCGGCCAGGCGCGCATCGGCATAGGCGGCGACGGCGCCGGCGAGCGACTGGTGGATGCCAAACGCCTCTTCACGCCGGCCATACGCCTGGCTGGGCGTATCGACGATCGCCACGATCGCGCGCTTGACCGGCGCGTTGCGATCCGCTTCGATCACCTCGCGCACCGCGCGCGCCAGCGACCAGCCTTCAAGCAGGCCGGCCTCCCCGTTGCGAGCGCGCGGGAACCTGCTGGCCGCATCCGGCACGAGCGCGATCCACCGGACCGCCACGTCCGCCAGTTCGCCGTCCGCCACTGCCACAGAGTCCGGGAAGCCCGGCAGGTACGACGCCGTCGGCGCCAGCGCCTGCAGCCACCGTGCGCCGCGGCTGATCTGGCGTTCAGGCGCGGGATGGAGTTGTGCGTTCATGCGTCGTTCTCCCGTTGAAACAGGTCTTGCACCCCCGCCGGTGTCGGCTGGACGCTGGCGTCATACTCTTGCAGCGCGGCCAGGTACAGCGCGTAGCGCTCGCTGCGATGGCTGGCGGCAACGGGGCCGCGCACCAGTGTGGCGACTTCGCTGCGCATGGCGTCGCAGTCGTCATCGACGTAAACATCCGCAAAGCCGCTGGCAACGCGCTGCGTGCCGCCGGTAAAGCTCCAGATAAAGGGCCGGTCGCGCGAGTCATACTCGGCAATGCCCGCCTCCTGCTCGATCACGGCCGGGCCGTTCAGGCCCAGGCGCCCTTCCTGCGTCATCACCAGCGTGGTACACAGCCCGGCGGCGATCGACATGCCGCCAAAGCACCCCACCTGCCCCGCGATCACGCCCAGCACAGGCTGGTAGCGCCGCAGGTCGACGATCGCGGCGTGGATATCGGCAATTGCGGCGAGGCCCAGATTGGCTTCCTGCAGGCGCACGCCGCCGGTCTCCAGCAGCAGCACCGCGCGCGTCGGTTCGCCGCGGCGGTTGTCCTCGGCCGCGAGCTCGAGCGCGCCGGCGATCTTGGCGCCGCCGACTTCGCCGAGGCTGCCGCCCTGGAACGCGCCTTCGATCGCCAGCACCACCACCGGCATCCCGTCGATGCGCCCCTTGGCAACCACCACGCCATCATCGCTCTGGGGCACCACGCCCTGCGGCGGCAGCCATGGCGATTGCAGGCCGTCGAACGGGCCGGCCAGTTCGCGGAAGGTGCCCGCATCGAGCAGCACGCGCGCACGCTCGCGTGCCCCTAGTTCGATAAAGCTGTTGCGCGCCAGCAGCTCCTCGGTGCTCATGACGCCTCTCCTGGTTGCTGTGCGCCGCCCAGTGCCTCAAAGGCTTCGGCCAGGCGCATGCCGACCACGCCCGGCGTCGCGCCGAAATCGTGGATGCGGATCTGCATCGACGCCCGCGGCTCGGCGGCAAAGACGCGCGAAAGCTGCGCATCCCAGACGCGGCTATAGCCATTGATCGAGGTGGTGACCTCCACTGTGGTCACGCCGCCGCTGCCGGGCTCGACCAGCACCTCGAGGTCGCCGGACCCCACTACGCCGACCAGCACGCGCCCAGTGGCAGGCTGCCCTGCCGGAAATTCAAATCGAAGTTGTTCCATCACAGTCCCCTGAAGTCGTGCCCGTCGGCATCGTCGTCGTGCGACAGCCGGTCCAAAAAGATGGTGGCGGCCAGCAGGTCCGCCGCGCCACCCGGTGAGGCGCGCTGCGCCAGCATGCCGGCGTCCAGGCTGCGCAGGTGGCGCCGTCCGGCCACCGTGCCCGCGCCACCGGCGGCGAGCACCGCCTTCGCGCCGGCCTGCATGTAGCCCAGGCCCTTGTGCCCAGACCTCGCCAGCACGCAGGTATCGTCCAACTCGCTCATCAGCGCCAGCAGCGCGTTCAGGCGTGCCGTGGATTCGCTGTCGCCGCGCGCGCGGCTGCATTGCAATGCCGGCAGTGCCAGCCGCATCACGTGCGGGAAGCCGGCGCGTGCCTGGGCCCGCGCTCCACCAACCCCGTACGCCAGGCACGCGAGCTCGCCCTTGTTGCCGGTCACTACGGGCCGGTGCCGGTCCGGCAGCGCGGCAATGGCGCCGGCCGTCGCACTGATCGCGGCGGCACTGGCACGCTGCCCGGCAGCGCTGACGTGTCCTGCGGCGCCGACCAGCAAGCCGATGCACCAGATCGCGCCGCGATGCGTGTTGACGCCGCCGGTGGCAGACAGCATCACGGCCTCGGCCTCGCGGCCGAGTGCGCCCAGCCGTTCGCGCAGCCCATACGCAACGCGCGGCGCCTGCAGGCCGGCATCGGCCATCGCCACGAACGATGATTCCAGCGACTGCGCGGAGTGCAGCATCAGCGGCAACGTCAGGTCGGTATGCGCACCGCTGCCGCGGCTGTCGACCAGGCCGGGCTTGGGCGACAGGCGTGCTTCCTCGACGATCGCGCTGACGGCCAGGCCAGCCAGCGCCTGGGCGCGGGTGGAGGCCGCAGGCTGATGCCGGTGCTGTGCCGGCGTATGAAGGATCCTTGCTGCTGCGCTCGCCATTACCAGCTCCGGAAGCGAGCCGGCGGCGCGTACAGCCCGCCGGACCAGTCCACCAGGTCGACCATGCTCTTTGCCGCCAGCAGGCTGCGCGTGGCCTGGCTGCGCTGCACGCCCAGGTCTTCAGGCAGCGCGATCAGGCCGTCGCTACGCATGCGGCGCGTCGTGGCGGGGTCATGCTTCATGCCGATCGGCGTGACGCCGGCCACCGCGGCGATCATCCGGCGCCGTTCTTCCAGCGATTGCGCCTTGTACAGGTAGGCAATGCCTTCCTCGGTCAGCACGTGCGTGACGTCGTCGCCGTAGATCATCACCGGCGCCAGCGGCATGCCGCTTTCGCGCGCGACGTCGACCGCGTCCATCGATTCCACAAAGGTGGGCTTGCCGCCCGCCTGGAAGGTCTCGACCATCTGCACCACCAGCTTGCGGCCACGCGCCAGCGGATCGTCGGTCTCGATCAGGTCCAGCCAGGCCGGCGTCGGGTGCCGGCGCCCGCCCGGGTTGTGGCCCATGTTGGGCGCGCCGCCAAAGCCCGACAGGCGCCCGCGCGTCACCGTGGACGAGTGGCCATCGCCGTCGATCTGCAGGGTCGAGCCGATGAAGAGGTCCACCGCGTATTGGCCGGCAAGCTGGCAGAAGGCGCGGTTCGAACGCATCGAGCCATCCGCACCGGTGAAGAACACATCCGGCCGCGCCGCGACATAGGCCTCCATGCCCAGTTCGCTGCCGAAGCTGTGTACGCTCTCGACCCAGCCGGTCTCGATGGCGGGGATCAGCGTCGGGTGCGGGTTGAGGGTCCAGTACTTGCAGATCTTGCCCTTCAGCCCCAGCGACTCGCCGTAGGTCGGCAGGATCAGTTCGATCGCCGCGGTGTTGAAGCCGATGCCATGGTTGAGCGACTGCACCTGGTGGCGCTCGTAGATGCCGCGGATCGCCATCATCGCCATCAGCACGTGGACCGGCTTGATCAGGCGCGGATCGCGTGTGAACAGCGGCTCGCAGAAGAAGGGCTTGTCGGCCTGCACCACGTAGTCGATCCAGGAGCCTGGCACGTCCACGCGCGGCAGGCCGGCGGGGTCGTCGACGATCTCGTTGACCTGCGCAATGACCAGCCCGTCGCGGAAGGCGGCGGCCTCGATCAGTGCCGGCGTGTCCTCGGTGCTGGGGCCGGTGTAGAGATTGCCGTCGCGATCGGCCTTGTAGCCGGCGATCAGCACGACGTTGGGGACCAGGTCCACATACAGCCGTGCATAGAGCTCGATATAGGTGTGGATCGCGCCGACTTCGAGCTGCCCGTCTTCCAGGAACTGCGAGATGCGGATGCTCTGCGCGCCGGCGTAGGAGAAGTCAAGCTTGCGCGCGATGCCGCGCTCGAACAAATCCAGGTGCTCGACCCGGCTGACGCTGGGGATGATCATATGCAGCGCGCTCACGCGCGCGGGATCGACCTGCGCCAGCGAGCGCGACAGGAAGTCAGCCTGCTTCTGGTTGTTGCCCTCGAGCACCACGCGGTCGCCCGGAAGCAGCACGGCTTCCAGGAAGGGCACGATATCGCTGGTCGGGACCAGCTTGCCCTGCGCGATCGCGGCGGCATTCTGCTTGCGGCGCGCCTTGGCTTCCCTGCGGGTGTTCCATTGGCGGCCCGTGCTGGTGGTGGTCATCGCATCTCCGGCTGACGTCTGTCTGATGGGTCCACCTTAAACAGGGGGAAGCCACCGAACAATCACGCCGGGGGGAGAACCGTTACGCTGGCCGGAAGCGAGGCCAGCAGCAAGGCTGGAAGCGGCCCCGGCGCCCTATTGGTCCGTCTCGCGCATGGCCATGCGGCACACCGCGGCCAGCGCCAGCAGGTTGGGATCGCGTTCGCGGCGGCGCAGGAAGCTGAGGCCGATGGTCTGCTTGATGTCGTACTCGCCGGTCAGTGGCACGAACGCCACGTTGCGCGAATACACGCCCCGGACCCGGCCAGGCAGCAGCGTGCAGCCAATGCCGCCGCCCACCAGGTTCATCAGCGAAAAGATATCGCCCACCTTCATGACGAGATTCGGCGTGAACTCCGCGATCCGGAACGCCTCGACAAATCCATGATAGGTGACGAAACCCTCGCTCAGCGCGACAAAAGGTTCGTCGCGGCAGGCGCGCAGGTCGACCGCCGGCATCGACGCATAAGGCGAGTTGGCCGGCGCCGCAAAGAAGATATCGTCCTCGAACAGCGGGATCGATTCGATATCCGGGTCCGGCTCGGGCACCGCCATCAGCGTGGCGTCGATCGAGCCCTGCTTGAGCTTCTGCAGCAGGTCCGCATTGGAGCCCAGCACCAGCTCGGTCTGCAGCTCCGGGCGCCGCAGCTTCAGCCCGATCACGATCTTGGGCACGGTCTGGACCGTCAGCGAATAGAGCGAGCCGATCTTGAGCTGGTCGGCCGAATAGCCGGCGGCCTCGCGCGTGGCACGGATGCCGTCGGCCATGGCCTTGAGCACTTCCCTTGCCGTATCCGCCAGCACATAGGCCGCATCGGTCGGGATCAGGTTGCGGCCCTCATGCCGGAACAGCGCGCAGCTCGTGCCCTCTTCCAGCGAATGCAGCGCACGGTGCACGCTGACCGTGCTGGTGTCCAGAATCTCGGCCGCCTTGGCCAGGTTGCCAGACTCCATGAACGCCAGCAGGGCTTCGAGTTTGCGGAAGGTGATCTCTTCGCCAATGCGGATTCTCATGGTTCTGGGCTCGGGTGTGGGGGCGGCCTCCTATCTTAGCCGCGTGGCGGCCAGTTCGCATGGACTAGCTGGCCTGGCCGAGCTGCTCCAGGATCGCCGGGTTCTCCAGCGTCGAGGTGTCCTGCGTGATTTCCTCACCCTTGGCCAGCGACCGCAGCAGGCGCCGCATGATCTTGCCCGAGCGCGTCTTGGGCAGGTTGTCACCAAAGCGGATGTCCTTGGGCTTGGCGATCGGGCCGATTTCCTTGCCGACCCAGTTGCGCAGCTCGGTGGCGATCTTCACGGCCTCTTCGCCGGTCGGACGCGCGCGCTTGAGCACGACGAAGGCGCAGATGGCTTCGCCGGTCATGTCGTCCGGGCGGCCCACCACCGCGGCTTCGGCCACCAGCGAATTGGCCACCAGCGCCGACTCGATCTCCATCGTGCCCATGCGGTGGCCCGACACGTTCAGCACGTCGTCGATGCGGCCCATGATGGTGAAGTAGCCGGTGTCCTTGTCGCGGATCGAGCCGTCGCCGGCCAGGTAGAGATTGCCGCCCAGTTCCTCGGGGAAGTAGCTCTTCTTGAACCGTTCCGGATCGCCCCAGATGGTGCGGATCATCGCCGGCCACGGGCGCTTGACCACCAGGATGCCGCCGTTGCCGTTGGGCAGGTCATGGCCGGTCTCGTCGACGATGGCGGCCATGATGCCCGGCAGCGGCAGCGTGCACGAGCCCGGCACCAGCGGCGTCGCGCCCGGCAGCGGCGTGATCATGTGGCCGCCGGTTTCGGTCTGCCAGAAGGTATCGACGATCGGGCAGCGCTCGTTGCCGATGTTCTTGTAGTACCACATCCAGGCTTCCGGGTTGATCGGCTCGCCCACGGTGCCGAGCAGGCGCAGGCTGGACAGGTCGTATTGCTTCGGATGGATCTTTTCGTCGGCCTCGGCGGCCTTGATCAGCGAGCGGATCGCGGTCGGCGCGGTGTAGAAGATGCTGACCTTGTGGCGCGCGATCATGTCCCAGAAGCGGCCGGCGTTGGGGTACGTGGGCACGCCTTCGAACACCACCTGGGTGGCGCCAGCGGCCAGCGGGCCGTAGGCGATATAGGTATGGCCGGTGACCCAGCCGATGTCGGCGGTACACCAGAACAGGTCGTCGGGCTTGATGTCGAAGGTCCACTTCATCGTCATCAGCGCCCACAGCAGGTAGCCGCCGGTGCTGTGCTGCACGCCCTTGGGCTTGCCGGTGGAGCCGGAGGTGTAGAGCACGAACAGCGGATGCTCGGCGCTCACCGGCTCGGCTTCGCAAGTGTCCGGCTGGCCGGCGCTGACGTCTTCCATCCAGAGGTCGCGGCCTTCGGTCCAGGGCACGTTGCCGCCGGTGCGGCGATAGACCACCACGTGCTCGACGGCCTCGCAGCTGCCCAGCTCCAGTGCGTCATCGGCGATGGCCTTCAGCGGCAGCGCCTTGCCGCCGCGCATCTGCTCGTCGGCGGTGATCAGCGCCACCGCGCCGACGTCGACCAGCCGCTCCTGCAGCGACTTGGCCGAGAAACCGCCGAACACCACCGAGTGCGTGGCGCCCAAGCGCGCGCAGGCCTGCATCGCGACCACGCCCTCGACCGACATCGGCATATAGATCACGACACGGTCGCCCTTCTTGATGCCAAGCGACTTCAGGCCGTTGGCGAAGCGGCACACCTTGCCATGCAGCTCGCGGTAGGTCACGCGGCTGACGGTGCCGTCGTCGGCCTCGAACACGATCGCGACCTTGTCGGCATTGCCGTTCTGCAGGTTGCGGTCCAGGCAGTTGTACGACGCGTTGAGCTCACCGTCCTCGAACCACTTGTAGAACGGCGCGTTGCTCTCGTCCAGCACCTTGGTGAAGGGCTTGTTCCAGTGCAGCAGTTCGCGCGCGTGGCGGGCCCAGAAGCCCTCATAGTCGCGCTCGGCTTCGTCGCACAGCCCCTGGTAAGCGGCGAGGTCGGGGATGGCAGCCGGCCTGGCCGGGGATTGCACAGGCACAATGGCCTGCGGCGCCTGCATGGTGGATTCGAGCAATTTCATGGTTTCGAGTCTGTGTAGGCGATGGAAGGGAACTCAGAGCACCACAAAGATGAACCACAGCACGACCGGCGCAATCACGGTCACCAGCGCGCCATAGATCATCAGCTTGCGGAAGAAGGCCTGCCGGTCCACGCCCTGTGCGTTGGCCAGTACCAGCGCACCGTTGGTCGAGAACGGGCTCACATCCACGATGGTCGAAGACACCGCCATTGCCGCGATAAAGCCGATCGCGCTGACGTCGGAGCCTTGCTGCAGGAACGGCACGGCAAGCGGGATCAGCGAGCCCAGCACCGCGGTCGACGACGCAAACGCCGACACCACCGCACCCACGAAGCACAGCAGCAGCGCCGCCATCAGCGGCGAGGTCAGGTGGGCAACGCTGTGGCCGACGAAATCGATCGTGCCCATCTTGTCCATCACGCCCACGTACGTGCTGACGCCGACGATCAGCATGATCTCGGGCCACGACACCTGGCTCAGCGCGCGCTTCTGCAGCTCCGGCGCCATCAGCGTGAGCAGCAGCGCAATGCTCAGCGAGACGAAGCCGATATCGAGCTTGAAGTAGAGCGTCAGCACGGCCAGTGCCACCAGGCCGGCCACGGTCAGGTACTGGTAGAGACCGGCCGGCGCCTCGGCGGTGCCGGCGGCATCGCCCTCGAGCATCGATCCGCGGTCGCGTGCCATCGTCTTCCGCTCTTCCATGCCGGCCTCGGCCTCGGCATCGCCATAGATCTGCGCGCCCTGTGCCGGCACGGTGTGTGCGCCGAAGGGATGGCCCATGGCCAGCACACCGTCGGCAGCCGCCTGCGGCGCTGCCGCCGCCGGCGCCGATTGCCGCATCAGGCGCAGGCCGCCGAATGCGACGAACAGGCCCGCGGCCACGGCAAGGTTGACACCCAGGCTGGCAAAGGCCGTCGCCATCTCGTTCAGCGGCAGCCCCGCCTTCTGCACGATCTTGTTGGTGATGCCACCGTAGATGCTGATCGGCGAAAAGCCGCCGCCCTGCGCACCGTGGATCACCATCAGCCCCATCAGCAGCGGGTTGATGCCGTAGCGCGCGGCAAAGCCCAGCGCGATCGGCGCGATGATCGCCACCGCTGCCGGGCTGACCGCGCCGACCGAGGTCAGCACCGCGGCGATCATGAACATGATCCACGGGATCGCCGCGATCCGGCCGCCCACGGCGCGCACCGCGAGCCGCACCAGCCAGTCGATGGTGCCGTTGTTCTGCGCCACGGCGAACAGGTAAGTGATGCCGACCAGCGTCAGGAACAGGTCCGCGGGGAAGCCGGCCAGGATAGCCTTGGCCGGCATGGCGGCAACCAGGGTGCCGACCAGGAACGCGCCGACGAAGGCCAGCGCGCCCATATTGATGGGCAGGACCGTGGCGATGACGAACATCAGCGCGAGGACAGAGATGGAAATCAGGTGTTGCGACATAGCGGCTCCGTCGCGGAAAGCGCGCAGGGGCGCCCGCCGCTTGGTGGGTAAAGCGAAGGAAGGGCTTTGGCAGGGAGAATTGCCGGGAACGCGGGACGCCCCGGGGCGGCCGCTACGGCGAGGGGTGGGTGCTGTGGATGGTCACGTCAGTCTCCTGGGATAGCGCGAGACGGCCCGCAGGCGCATCGCGCGGGCCGGTCGTCATTTCAGCTTTGCTGTTATGGGACCAACGATAAGAAGACGGGGAAGAAGCGTCAATTAAGCCGCGGCGCGGATCCTTACGGAAATCGGAACTGGCCGGGCCGATGCAGGGTGCGAACTCCGCTAGCCAGCTGGCTACGTAGGTAGAAACCCTGATGCCGCTCTGCGCAGCGGCATGGCATACGCTGCGCTCGCGGGCACCTCCGTCACTGCCTGCGTGCCGCCATTCCGTCGGCCAGCGCCTTCAGGCCACCCTCGTAGAGATTCTGGAAGGCGCAGCCCCCTCACGCCGCAGCCGGTGTCAGGCGCGGATAGGCCGGCGTGCCCGCGAGCGCGTCGGCACTCGTGACCAGCAGCGTCTTGCGGAAGATCTCCACCAGTGGGCGCAGGTTGACCTTGTGCCAGGCGGCCCACAGTGGCGTGCGGTACGTGAACCACGACAGGTCATGCAGCACCACGCCGCCCGGTGCCTGGTGGCGCAGGCTCTGCTGGATCATGGTCACGCCGAGCCCGGCGGCAACCAACCCGAGCGCGGCCAGTGGCTCCGTGGCCTCCATGGTGATCGCGGGCGTGAAGCCGGCACGCGCGCAGGCGGCAATGAAGGGGTCATGCCCCAGCGCGTTCTCCTTGTGCATCACGCCAATCCACTTCTGCGCGGCCAGGTCTTCGGGCGTCAATTGCCCGGCCGCTGCGAGCGGGTGGCCCTCCGGCACTGCGAGCAACATCGGATCGTTGAGCACCTGCGCGGAATCGAGGTCGGGATCGTCCGGCGCGGGCGACTCGCAGACCAGCGCGATATCCAGGCTGCGCTGGCGCAAGCCCTCGATCTGCGCGGCCGAGTTGTAATTGTAGAGGGCAATGTGGACCGCCGGCCGCTCGGCGCGCAAAGCGCGCAGCGCATTGGGCAGCACGCCGGAGTGCATCGCGTATTCGAGGTAGCCGATGCACAGCCCGCCCTCGTCGCCCCTGCCCAGGCGCCGCGCCAGCGATTCGAGCCGGTTGGCGTGAGTCAGGAAGGCCTTGGTCTCGGCCAGGAAGGTGCGTCCGTCGGTCGTCAGGCGGATGCGCTGCTGGGAGCGCTCGAACAGCGTCAGCCCGAGCTTTTCTTCAAGTTGGGCGATCTGCCGGCTCAACGGGGACTGAGAAATATGCAGGCGCTCGGCGGCCCGGCCCACGTGCTCGTCCTCGGCCACTGCGACGAAATAGTGAAGTTGTCGTATCTCCATCATTTGAGACTCCGCAGGACTTAACTTCAGCAAATTATGTCTTAGACAGACTTAAGTTACCACCCTAGACTTGGCTTCACCGACCCTTACGTTATGGAGCAAGACATGAGCATCAAGGACAAACTGCCCGCCGGCACCCGGCTCGGATTCGGCACCGCGCCGCTGGGCAATATGTTCCGCGACATCCCGGAAGCGGAAGCCGAGGCCACCGTGGAAGCTGCGTGGGGCCACGGCATCCGCTACTTCGACACCGCCCCGTTCTACGGCGCCGGCCTGTCCGAGATCCGGCTGGGCCGGATCCTCGCCAGCCACGACCGCAAGGACTACGTGCTGAGCACCAAGGTCGGCCGCGTGATCCTGGATGAAGTCGAGGACGTCAGCGCGCGCGACCTTGGCGAGAAGGCCGGCGTATTCGCTTCGGGCCGGCCCAACAAGATCGTCAACGACTACAGCGCCGACGGCACCATGCGCTCGTTCGAGGACAGCCTCAAGCGGCTGGATACCGATCACATCGACATCGTGTGGATCCACGACATCGCGCAGGACTTCTATGGCGACGAATGGCTCGCGCAGTTCGAGATCGCACGCAAGGGCGCGTTCCGCGTGCTGACCCGGCTGCGCGAGGAAGGCGTCATCAAGGCCTGGGGCCTCGGCGTCAACCGCGTCGAGCCGATCGAGCTGACGCTCGACCTGGACGAGCCGCAGCCGGACGGCTTCCTGCTGGCGGGCCGCTACACGCTGCTCGACCATGGCCGCGCGCTGCAGCGCGTGATGCCGGCCGCGGCAGAACGCAAGACCGAGATCGTGGTGGGCGGGCCCTACAGCTCCGGCATCCTCGCCGGTGGCGCGCACTTCGAATACCAGAAGGCGCCGCCCGAGATCATCGCCAGGGTGGAGCGCATCAAGGCGCTCGCGCAACGCCACGGCATCAGCGTCAAGGCGGCGGCACTGCAGTTCTCGCTGGCTCATCCGACGGTCGCCGCGGTGATCCCGGGCGCCAGCCGCCCCGAGCGGATCGCCGAAGACCAGGCAGCGCTGGCCGAGTCGATCCCCGCGGATTTCTGGCGCGAGCTGCGCGCGCAAGGGCTCGTCGCGCCCGACGCACCGCTTCCCATCGACCAGGCCTGACGCCGCGCCGGCGTGATGCCGGCATGCACAACCGCCGCGGCCCGACGCGGTCACGGCGGTGTGGGCCCTTTTTTGCCGACGCCTCAGCCAGCGCCGGCCCCGCCATCCTGCAGCAGCACCAGCGGCCCTTGCATGCGCACGAACTGCAGGTCCGGCGTGGTAAAGAACGCCTGCGACTGGCCGCGCGCAAAGTCATCGACATGGACCACCGTGGCGCCGTTGGCCTCCTGCCACGAGATCACGTAGATACCTTCTGCAACCTGGCGCCATTCGCACGCCGCCGCGCCGCTCGCGCCTGCATAAGGGCCGGAGACGATGGCGTAGCGCAGCGAGCGGCCATCGTCGGCATAGATGTTGTGGGCGGACAAGCCGCCGTAGTCCACGCGGTAGCTGCGGCCGGCGAAGGGCGGCCTGGATGCTGCGAACGGCTTCATTGGGCATCTCCTGTTCTGGTCGAGCAAACAGCAGGCATTGTGGGCGGGACATTCCTTGTGAAATAGCCTTCGACGCGCGAATGATATTTGCGCTGATCAAGAATAGGAGCGATCCCTGCGCGGGCTTGCGACCCTACGGTTCCACCACAAACCCATACAGCGCCGCCGCATTCTTCCACCGGAACGAATCGGCCAGCGCCTCACGCGGCATCTCCCCGATACCCGGCAATGATGCGTCAGGCCACCCGGACAAGGCCTCGCATTCCCCTGCCCGCGCCGGCCCTTCATGATTGGTCCACGGCCAGTCGCTGCCCCACAGCAGCCTGTCCGCCCCCGCGACGTCGAGCCACTTCCGCGCCAGCAGCCGCCAGTCCCGCGGTGCCACCAGGCGGTAAGGCGCGCTGAACTTCACCCATACCTGCCGACGCTCGCGCACCGCGGCGGCTACGTCGAAGATCGCGTCCGCGGTACCCGCCGCGCCTGGCCGGCCGAAATGGTCGAGCACGACCGGTACGCTGGTGTCGCCCAGTGCGGCATCCAGTTGCGCCAGCACCATGCCGCCATCGCCGTTGTCGGTATGAAGTTCGATATGCCAGCCCAAGCCGGCGATGCGCGCGAACAGCGCGCGCCACGGCGCGGTGGTAATGCGCTGCCAGTCGGGATCGCGGTACAGGTTCAGCCGGATGCCGCGCACGCCGGCGTCATGCAGTTCGCGCAGCGCATCCTCCGACACGCCCGGATCCACCACCGCGACGCCCCGCAGGCGCGCGCGCATGGCACGCAGTGCGGCAAGCAGTGCTGCATTGTCGGTGCCGAGGAAGCTGGTCTGCACCACCACGCCATAGGGATCGCCCAAGGTCGCGACGAGATCGTGCCAGTCCCGCAGCGTGGCCGCATACGGCGGGCGATAGCGGGCCGAGGGTGCGGCCACGCCCGCGTCGAACACATGGAAGTGGCAGTCCACCACCGGCAATGCACTTTTGCTCATCTGTCTTCCCTTCAGTGCCCCGCGGGTAATCCCGGATATGGGATCGGGGTCCGCGTCAGTATTCTAGTCCTCTAGAGGACATCGCCATCAATTTAGCACGGCCCGGACATGCGAGACAACGACCTTTCCCTGACGACAGCGGCCACCGCGGGAGTGAGCCGATATGGCCAGATCGCGGCCGAGCTGCAGGCCAGGATCGTCTCCGGCGACTGGCCGCCGGGCGAGGCGATCCCGGCCGAAGGCGTGCTGGCCAAGGAGTTCGGCATTGCGCTAGGAACGATCCGCCAGGCGATTGCCGTGCTCGTGCAGCACGGCCTGCTGGAGCGCGTGCAGGGCAAGGGCACCTTCGTGCGCAAGGGCCTGACCGGTGGCAGCCTGATGCGCTTCTTCCGCTTCGGCGGCGCCGAAGCGGTGACGGCCGTGCCCCGCTCGGAGATCCTGTCGTGCCGTTCCGTGCGCCTGGACAAGGTCATGGCCGAGCGCTTCGAACTGCCCGCCGGCGCGCGCGGCCTGGCGATCTCGCGCCGCCGCTGGCTGGAGGACAAGCCCCGCCTGCTGGAATCGATCTGGCTGCCGCTGCCGCGCTGCGAGGCGCTGCAGCAACTGCCGGTGGCGCAGTGGGGCGACCTGCTCTATCCGCTGCTGGGCAGCCAGTGCGGCATCACCGTGCATCGCGCCGTCGATGAAGTGACCTTCCGCACGCTGGCGGCGGACGAGGCCTCGCTGCTCGAACTGCCGGATGCCCATCCTTGCGCAGTGGTGACACGGCGCGCCTTTGACTTGCGTGGAACCTGCATCGAGTACCGGCTGACCCGGGGCGATGCCTACGCCTTTCGCTATACCGCGGACATCCGATAGCAAGTCCGCACCCGAGGAGACTGATTCATGCAAAGCATCAAGGCGATGGCCATGGCCATTGGCGCCGGCGTCCTGCTGCAGCCGGCACTGGCACAGGCTGCCGACACGGCGGCATCCTGGCCGTCGCGTCCCATCACCATCGTGGTCACGTATCCCCCGGGCGGCGGTGCCGACCTGATGGCGCGGCTGATTGCCCCCGGCCTGGGCCGCGAACTCGGCCAGTCGGTGATCGTGGAGAACCGGCCAGGCGCCGGCGGGCAGATCGGCGCGGCCTATGTCGCCAAGGCGGCGCCGGACGGCTACACGCTGATGGTCGATGCGTCGTCCTATGCCGTAAATCCGAGCCTCTATCCCAAGCTGCCCTACGATCCGGGCAAGGCCTTCAAGCCTGTCGGCGTGCTGGCGCGCTATCCCAACGTACTGGTCGCCACAGCAAACTTCCCCGCCACCAAGGTCAGCGACGTACTGGCGATGGCGAAGCAGAAGCCAGGCTCGGTCGCGTTCGCGTCTTCCGGCAACGGCTCCGCGCAGCACCTCGCGGGCGTGCTGTTCGAGCAGCGCGCCGGCGTGGACCTGCTGCACGTGCCCTACAAGGGCGGCGGCCCGGCCATGACCGACGTCATCGCTGGACAGGTGCCGCTGTTCTTCGCCAACGTCGCCTCCAGCCTGCAGCACATCAAGGCCGGCAAGCTCAAGCCGCTGGCAGTGACCAGCCACAGCCGCACCAGCGCACTGCCGGGCGTACCGACGATGCAGGAAGCCGGCGTGGCAGGCTACGAAGTCTACGAATGGAATGCCGCCTTCCTGCCGGCGGCAACGCCCGAGCCGATTGCCGGCAAGCTTGCCGATGCGCTGCAGAAAGTCATGAACAGCCCGGAGATCAAACAGCGTGTGACCGAGTTGGGTGGCGAGATAGTGGCCGCTCCGCCCGCGCAGGCGCGCCAGTTCATCGACGGACAGACCAAACTGTGGGCCAAGGTCATCAAGGATGGCAACGTCAAGCCCGAGTAATGACCCGTTCCCTTCCCTCGCGATAACTACCCGAAATTCCCGGAGACTCAGATGACCGACATCGATCCCATCCGCCGCCATTTACTCAAAGCCTCCGCCGCGCTCGGCGCATGCGCACTGGCGCCATCGCTGGTGCGCGCCCAGGCCTGGCCGGCCAAGCCGATCCGCCTGGTGGTGCCGTTCGCACCGGGCGGCAGCTCGGAGATCGTTGCACGCTCCACCGCGGCGGAGCTGACCAAGCTGCTCGGCGTGTCGGTGTTCGTCGAGAACAAGCCGGGTGCCGCAGGCAATATCGCCATGGGGGAAGTCGCGCGCGCCGAGGACAACCACACGCTGATCCTGGGACACATCGGCACGCTGGCGGTCAACCCGTTCATCTTCCCCAAGCTGCCGTACGACCCGATCAAGGACTTCCGCCCCATCTCGCTGCTGTCCAAGGTGCCGAGCCTGTATGTGGTCCATCCCGACGTGCCGGCGAAGAACCTGAAGGAGTTCGTCGCGCTCGCCAAGAGCAAGCCCGGCAAGCTGAATTACGGCTCGGCCGGCAACGGCAGCGCCGGCCATCTCGCGTTCGAATACCTGAAGGCCGCGACCGGCACCTTTATCACCCACGTGCCGTATCGCGGCAGCGGCCCGCAGATCACCGACCTGCTCTCCGGCCGGCTGGATGCCGCAGCAGTGGGCGCGCCGGCGATCCTTCAGTTCATCAAGGCGGGCAAGGTGCGCTGCATCGCCACGGGCACGACCCAACGCATCCCGCAGCTGCCGGAGGTGCCAACCGTGGCGGAGCAGGGCTATGCCAATTTCGAGATGACGCAATGGTACGGGCTGCTCGCGCCCGCATCGCTGCCGCAGGCTGCCGCGGACAAGCTGGCCGATGCCACTATCAAGGCGGTGAAGAGCCCGACGTCGGTCGAGCGGCTCAGCGGCGACGCGGCCATTGTCGTCGGCAATACGCCTGCGGAGTTCGCGAAGTTCATCGCGCAGGAACAGCAGCGCTGGAAGCCGATCATCGCGCGGGCGGGGATCAAGCCGGATTGATTTGGCGGGGGAATTGCACTGACAGGACGACAAGCCGCTGGAAGGCGGCTTCAGATCGCTGAACAGGCCTGCCTGCTGCCGGTTTGCTCCCCTCTCCCGCTTGCGGGAGAGGGGCCGGGGGAGAGGGCAGGCGCTGGCATACCGACGTGCCGTAATTCGTGGAAGCTCCGGCCCTCTCCCCCACCCCTCTCCCCCACCCCTCTCCCACGACGTGGGAGAGGGGTGCGTTCACCAGGGGTGGCGGCTTGCGTTTGACGCACTGGCGCATCAACGCTGACGCTCAGCCCGCCACGTAGGCCGTTTTCACCGTTGTATAGAACTCGGCCGCGTAGCTACCTTGCTCGCGCGGACCCAGGCTGGAGCCCTTGCGACCACCGAATGGCACGTGGTAGTCAACGCCCGCGGTGGGCACATTGACCATTACCATGCCGGCCTGCGCATGCCGCTTGAAGTGCTGCACGTGCTTGAGCGAGGTGGAGCAGATGCCAGTGGCAAGGCCGAACTCGGTGTCGTTGGCAAGCTCGAGTGCATGCTCATAATCCCTGGCCGGGATCACGGCCGCAACCGGCCCGAAGATTTCTTCGCGGCAGATGCGCATCTCGTTGCTGCAATCGGCAAAAATGGCCGGCGTCAGATAGTGGCCCTGCGTAGCACGCGTCACCGTCTCGCCGCCGCACACCAGGCGGGCGCCTTCCTCCTGCCCGATGGCGAGATAGCGCAAGTCCTGCTCGAGCTGGTCGGCGCTGGCCACGGGGCCGATATCGGTGCCGACGGTGAGCGCATGGCCGATCCTGAGCGCCGCCGTGCGCTCCTGCATGCGCTTGATGAAGCGCGCGTAAATGCCTTCCTCCACGATAAGCCGGCTCGATGCCGTGCAACGCTGGCCGGTGGAAAAGAACGCGCTCTGCACCGCGCATTCGACCGCCACCTCCAGGTCGGCGTCATTGAGCACGACCATCGGGTTCTTTCCGCCCATCTCTAGCTGGACCTTGGCCAGTCGCTGCGCAGCGGCCTGCGCTACGCGGGTGCCGGTGGCAACCGAGCCGGTGAACGAAATCGCGTCGATGCGCTGGTCGTCAAGCATGGCCTGGCCGACTTGCGAGCCGCGGCCCATCACGAGGTTGAATGCACCCGCGGGCAACCCCGCTCGGCTGATGATTTCCGCCAGCGCCCAGGCACAGCCCGGCACCAGTTCCGCCGGCTTGAACACCACTGCGTTGCCAAACGCCAGCGCGGGGGCGATCTTCCAGGCCGGGATGGCCATCGGGAAGTTCCACGGCGCGATGATCCCGACCGTGCCCACCGGCTCGCGCGTGACCTCGATCTCGACCCCGGGGCGTACCGAGGCCAGCTTGTCGCCACGCTGGCGCAGCGCTTCGCCAGCAAAGAACTTGAAGATATTGCCGGCGCGCGTGACCTCGCCGATGCCCTCCGGCAAGGTCTTGCCTTCCTCGCGCGACAGCAGCGCACCGAGTTCTTCGCGGCGCGCCAGGATCTCGCTGCCGATCTTGTCGAGCGCGTCGGCGCGTTGCTGCGGCGTGCTGCGTGCCCACAGCGGCGCGGCCGCGTGGGCGGCCGCGATGGCTTCGCCCGCCTGGGCGGCGTCAGCGTGGGCATAGTAGTCGATCACGTCGGCGGTGTCGGACGGATTGATATTGGCGACGCTGGCGACGCCCTCCAGCCATTGGCCGGCAATATAGTTGTGCTTCATTCGAAGTTTCGGATGGATGGATCGGACGAAAGCCGTCCCCCTCTCCCGTCTGCGCGGGAAAGGTGATGACAAGCTCTCGGACTGGATTGGCGTGCCGGATTGAGGTCCGGCGGTCAGGTATCGAGCAAGGACAACTCCACCTGCTTCAGGCGGTGCACGATGCCTCTGACGAACTCATGGGTGACGTTGGACAGCGCGCGCTGGGTCGGTACGATGATGCCAACTCTGAGCGCATTGATATTGGGCTCGTCGAACGGACGCCAGACCACTTCGCCCTTCTCGATTTCTTCGAGGAAGGCCAGCTTCGAGAAGAACGAAATGCCGCGCCCCGAGGCCACCAGCCGCTTGAGCAAGGTGGTCGAATTGCAGGTGACGCTGGGCGTCAGCAGCTCCCAAAACTCGGCAAACCTGGGCGACACCACGCCCTGGATCGGCGAGCGTCCCTCCAGGCGCAGGAAGGCATGGTTGCGGCAGTCGGCAAAGCTCAGGCGCTCCAGCCTGGCCAGGGGATGCGAGGAGGCCATCACCACGCCAGGAGGCAGCGCCACCTGCGCCACCACGTCCAGTCCCGCGGGCAGCTTGGCGACGAAGGTGACGCCGACATCGTATTCGCCGCCCAGCACCTTGGGCGCCACGTCCCACGGCGTGACCGCTGCGATGGCGTATGTCACCGCGGGGTAGAGTTCGGAGAAATCCTCCACCGCGGCGGGCAGGAAATCGACAAACAGCGAATCCATCGCCACCACCGACACGTGGCCCTTGCGCTCGTCCTTGAGTTCGTCGAGTTCGCTGCGCATCAGGTGGAAGTCGTTCAGCGTCGCGCGGATATGCTGCAGCATCCGCTCTCCCGCGGCATTCAGGCGGATGCCGTTGGGCAGGCGGTCGAACAGGTCAGTGCCCATTTCGGCTTCGAGCTTGAGGATCTGCCGGTTGACTGCGCTCGACGCGACGAAAAGATTCTGCGCAGCCTTGCGGATCGACCCGCAGCGGGCGACCTCGACAAAGTACTTCAGAATACTGGCGTGCATGTCCTGTTCTCTCGAATTACGATGCCGGCGCGATTGGATTACCGCCCGTCCTGGCCGGATACGCCACCACCAGCGGATGGTCACAAGCCAGCGGGCCGACATAGTCGGCGCCGCCGGGCGAACCGATGCCGCTCACCCCGCTGGCGAAGAAGTCGCGGTTGACATCGGCAAAAGCCGCCTCGGCCGGCGGCAGCTCCACATCTTCATAGATCGCTTCGGTCGGGCACACCGACACGCACACCCCGCAACTGATGCACTCGTCGGGGTGGATATAGAGGGTGCGCCCGCCTTCATAGATGCAATCGACCGGACAGCATTTTACGCAGGCGCCGTCCTTGACGTCGATGCAGCCCGAGGCAATGACGTAGGCCATCAGCAACCCCGCCACTGTGGCTTGCGTTTTTGCTGGAAGGCCAGCACGCCCTCGTGCGCGTCCTCGGACTGCAGCGCGGTCACCAGCGCCGGCAGGCGCAGCGCCTGGGCATCGGCGGGCGACAGCGTCGAGGTGCGCCGCACCACCTGCTTGATCGCCTGCTGCGACAGCGGCGCGCAGGCCAGCAGGGCATCGACCCAACGCTGCACCGCCGCATCCAGCCCAGCGCGCGGCACCACCTCGTTGATCAGGCCGATCTCGGCGGCTTCCCGTGCCGGCATGCGCTGTCCCGTGAGCAGCATCGCCATCGCCTTGCGGAAGGGGATCTGGCGCTGCAGCAAGGTCATGCCGCCGTCCAGCGGCATGCGCCCGACCAGGGCTTCCGGCAGGCCGAAGCTGGCCTCCTCGCAGGCCACCACGATATCGCAGCCCAGCACCATCTCGAAGCCGCCGCCGAGCGCAAAGCCGTTCACGCGGGCGATGACCGGAACATTCAGCGACTCGCGCAAGGCGATCCCGCCGAAGCCGCCGGGACGCGCCGCGCCCCAGTACTCCAGGCCGGTGGTGGAAGGGTTCTTCAGGTCGGCGCCGACGCAGAAGGCACGCTCGCCCTCACCGGTCAGTACCACCACGCGCACATCGCGGCGGCCTTCCAGCTCGGTCCAGATGCGCTGCAGTTCGGCCTCGGTGGCGAGGTCGATCGCATTGAGCACATCGGGGCGCGACAATGTCACCGTGGCGACGAAGTTCTCGACTTGCAGATGGACGCTCATGCTGCCTCCGCCTTTGCACCGGCCGGAGTCCGGGCCAGTTCGCCCAGCACCTCGTCGTTGTGCTGCCCCAGGCGCGGCGGCGCCCGGTGCAGGCTGACGCGCGCGCGGGACATGCTGATCGGGCTGCCGACAAACCTGACCGGCCGCCCTTCGCCCTGGCCTTCCAGCAGGATCTGGTTGTGCAGGGTCTGCGGGTCCACCAGCGCCTCGCGCAGGTCGCGTACCGGCGCGCACAGGATGTCCTGCGCTTCCAGGCGCGCCAGCCAGTGCTCGCGCGTATTGGCGGCAAAGCGCTCGCGCAGCATGGCCTGCAGCGTGGTCTTGTTGCGGAACTGCTGGTTCAGGTCGCAGTAGCGCGGATCGGCCGACAAGTCTTCGAGCTCCAGCGCGGCGCAGATGTCGCGCAGCGGATTTTCCTTGAAGGCGCCGACCATCACCAGTGGCCCGGTCTGGGTATCGAACACGCCGGACAGCGGCATGGCGGCCCAGTTGACCTCCGAATCCTCCATCATGATCATGGCCGCTTCCTGCATCTGCATGGCCAGCATGGAGTTGTACAGCGATACGCTGATCTTCTGCCCCTCGCCGGTACGGGCGCGGTGCAGCAGGGCCAGCAGCACGCCCTGCACCATGTGCATGCCGGCCGAGTAGTCGGCCAGCGCCGTCGGGTAGACCGAGATCGGCACCGATTCGTCAGCGCGGCGCGCCATGACGCCGCTGACGGCTTGCGCCAGCACATCCTGCCCGCCCTTGTGCGCGTAAGGCCCGCTCTCGCCGAAGCCGGTGCCGACGGCGTAGATGATGCGCGGGTTGAGTTCGCGGCAGGCCTCGTAGCCCAGGCCCATGCGCTCCATCACGCCAGCCCGGAAGTTGTTGACGACCACGTCCGCGCCGGCGATCAGCGTTTTCACGTGCGCCATCGCGGCCGGATCGCGCAGGTCGAGCGCAAGGCTGCGCTTGTTGCGGTTCAGGCTGCAGAAAATCGGGTTATCGGCGCCCGCCACCGGCTCGAAGGTCGAGCGGCTCAGGTCACCCGCGCCCTTGCGCTCGATCTTGATCACATCGGCGCCGTAGTCGGCCAGCGTCTGCGTGCACACGGGGCCCATCATGACCTGGGTGAAATCGATCACCCGGATACCCGTCAGCGGCATGTCTTGCTGCATATTCCCTGTCTCCATTTCGTTCATGCTGCCTGCGCCTGCGGGATATAAGCGGCCAGCGCCGGAATGTCGGCGTTGCGGCCTGCCTGGTTGCCGGGGTCGGCACCCTGGGCGCGCAAAGCCTTCTGCACGCTGCCTACGTCTACATTGCGCACCGACACGCCAGCATTGAGCGCCAGTGCCGCGGCGACGCCCGCGGCTTCGCCCATCGCCATGCAGGGAGGAATCTCGCGCGAGATCTTCTGTGCCTGCGATGTGGCCGAGTAGTGGCGGCCTGCCACCAGCAGGTTGTCGACCTGTTTGGGAAGCAGCACGCGATACGGCATGTAGTAGTCGCGGCCGCGCGCGATGCTGTCGTCAAAGCGCACGCGCTGCGCCACGTCCTCCTTGCTCATCACATACTCGCCCTCGAGCAGGCGGGTCTGGCGCACGCCCGTCTGCGGCGCGACGTCGATCACGAAACATTGTTCGAAGCCGGGCAGCTTGTCGCGCACGAACTCGACCACGGCGTGGATGTGCTGGCGCCCCTGGATCTCGGCGCGGGTCAGGTCTTCCGCCTTGAGGCCATCGATGCCGGCCATGTGCGGGCAGTTGCACCACACCACCCCGGGCAGCGGCGTCTTGAGCCACCACATGCCCCAGGAGCCGCCGAGGATGCGCTTGATCTGGCGATCGAGCTGCGCGTAGGCCTCCGGCTCTTCCTGCTCGAAGCGTTCGGCGGCTTCGGTATCGACCCCGCCAAGACGGAACACCGTAGTGGTGATATAGCTGCCGCCGATGTGCGGCGCGCCGGCCGAGGCGGCCACGTCCAGGTCGCCGGTGGCATCGATCACCACGTCGGCCAGGATGGCTTCGCGCCCGCTCTTGGTTTCGCAGATCACGCCCTTGACCTGTCCGTCTTCGACCAGGGTCTGCGAGAACCAGGAGTGCAGCCGCAGCTGGATACCCGCTTGCTGCACCATGTCAAGCGCAACGCGCTTGTAGGCGTCGGGATCGAAGGCTGCGGCAAAGCAGACCGGATGCGGTGTCTTCTGGCTGTGGAAGTCGAAGGTGCCCCAGCGGCCCCAGCGCCGGTATGCGGCGGGATCCTCGCCCCACTCGTTGGCGCGCGGGAACCTTGCCAGGCCCAGCGCGGCCATGCGCTCGATCATGGTCAGGCAGTTGCCGCGCACCGAGATTTCCTGCAGGTGGCTGTCCCACATATCGTCCAGCACCAGCACCATGCCGCCCGAAGCCAGGCCGCCCAGGTGGTTGTAGCGCTCGAGCAGGATGGTTTCAGCACCGTTGCGCGCAGCCGCCAGCGCGGCCGACAGGCCCGCCGGGCCGCCGCCCACCACCACCACATTGGCCTTGGCCGCGACGCGCACGTCTTGGGCCGGCTGGCGGATCCAGTCACTGATCTTGGTCATTGTTATCCTCGAAATTATTGTTGTGGTGCCGTGCTCAATGGGCGTTCTCGGGTTGCCACTTGATGAGCCAGCGCTCGATCGCCGCGATCACCAGGAAGAAGGTCCCGGACATCACCGCGCACATGACGATTGCCGCGTACAGCAGCGCGGAGTCGAACGCATAGGTGGCCTGGATGATCATGGCGCCGATGCCTGCGGTGGCGCCGATCCATTCACCGACCACCGCGCCGATCACCGACATCGACGCAGCGATGCGCAGTGCGGAAAACAGATAGGGAAGCGAGTTGAACAGGCGCAGCTTGAAGAAGATCTCGCGCTTGCTGGCCGACAACACCTGCATCAGCTCCAGCGACTGCGGATTGACCGCCTCCAGCCCGCGCACCATGTTCACCAGCGTGGGGAAGAAACACACGATGGCGGCGATGGTGATCTTCGGCTCGATGCCGTTGCCCATGATCAGCACCAGGATCGGCGCCTTGGCCACCACCGGGATGGAATTGATCATGACCGCGACCGGGTAGAAGATCTCCTGCAGCGTCTTGTTGTGGACAAAGACCGTTGCCAGCAGGATGGCAAGCAGGTTGCCCAGCAGGAAGCCGCCGAGCGCTTCGATGGCGGTGGGGATCAGGTTGTGCAGCAGCACGTCGCGCTTATCGAACAAGGTCTGCAGCACCAGGCCGGGAGATGGCGCGATGAAGGGCTTGATGTCGAAGCCCGCCACCACCGCCCACCAGGCGAATATCAGCCCGGCAATGCCCAGCGCGGGCATTGCACGCGCGCGCCAGATACGGCGGCGGCGGCTGGCGAACCAGGCGTCGGCTTCGGCGTCCGGGCCTACGCCTGGCAGGTCGAGCTTCATTTCCGATGCACTCATCAGCAGGTCTCCAGCACGCGCCGCAGGTGCGCGCTCAGTTGTACGAATTCAGGCGTCTCGCGGATATCGAGGGTGCGGTCCTCGGGCAGGGTGACCGGCACGATCTCCTTGACCCGGCCCGGATTGGCCGCCAGCAGCAGCACGCGCTGGCCGAGGAACGCGGCCTCGTAGATGCTGTGGGTCACGAACAGGATGGTCAGCCCCATTTCCCGCCAGACCCGGCGCAGTTCCTCGTTGAGCCGGTCGCGCGTGATCTCGTCGAGCGCGCCGAACGGCTCGTCCATCAGCAGCACTTTCGGATCGCTGACCAGCGCCCGGGCAATCGCCACGCGCTGGCGCATGCCGCCGGACATTTCGTGCGGGAACGCATCCTCGCGCCCCTTCAGGCCGACCAGTTCCAGCAGCTCGCGTGGCGTCGCGCGGCCGGCGCGCGCACGGCCGTTGGCAACCTCGAGTGGCAGCTCGACGTTCTGCAGCGCGGTGCGCCATGGCAGCAGTGCGGCGTCCTGGAACACGAAGCCGATGTCGCGCCGCGCCCGCGCCACCTGCGGCGCCGCGTCGAGCACGCGGATCTCGCCACGGCTTGGCTTGACCAGGTCGGCCACCACGCGCAAGAAGGTGGACTTGCCGCAGCCCGAAGGGCCGAGCAGCGTGAGGAACTCCCCGCTGGCCACGTCGAGGCTCAGGCCCGCAAGGGCGGTTGTGCTGCGGCGGTCGGTGAAGAAGCGGACGTTGATATCGCGGCAACTGATCGACAGCGGCACGCGCTCGGAATTGGATTGAGTAGCTAGCATGGTTACACCGTCAGTCGGGAGGACTTGGTGGCCTGCAGGATGTCCAGCGTCATGACATCCTCCAGCTTGGGCGCGCGCGCACGGAATTGCCCGAGCTGCGCGTACAGCGAGATCTGCTCCTGCCATACGGCCGGGTCCATGGCGCCCCAGCCCTGGATGCCGCTTTCCTTGTTGAAGGCATAGCCCATCAGTGAGTCGATCGAGGCACGTTCGTCCGCGCGGTTCAGGCTGGGGAAATCCTTGAGCAGCAGATCAACCGCCTGGTCACGGTTCTTGTTGGCGTAGAGCCAACCGCGGGCGGTCGCGCGCAGGAAGCGCTGCAGCACCTCCGGATGGTTACGCAGGGTGCTGGTGTGCGCGTAGTAGGGCAGCGCATAGAGGCGCACGCCCGAGTCCCACAGGCTCAGGTCGACGCGGTCCGCACCCAGCGCCTTGAGCGCCGAAACGTTGGTCTGCCAGCCGGTCACCGCATCGACCCGTCCGCTCAGCAGCGGCATCATGTCGGCACCGATCGGCACGATGTTGACCTGGCTCTCGGTGATCTTGTGCTTGGCCAGCAGGGCCTTGAGCAGCACCAGGCCGGTGGCCTGGATGCCGATCCGCTTGCCGATCATGTCCTGCGGGGAACGGATCGGCGTTTTCTTGAGGGAGAAGAAGGCATAGGGATGCTGCTGCAGGCCGACCGCGAAACATTTGACCGGCAGCCCTTCCGACACCGCCAGCATCACCGAAGGGCTGGAAGAGATCTGCCCGACCTCGCCGCGCCCCGAGGCCACGATGGCTACCCCATCGATATTGGGGCCGCCGGGCTGGATCTTGAAGTCGATGCCCTCCTGCTCGTAGTAGCCGAGGCGCTTGGCCACCACCTCGGCCACCTGATTGCCGCCGGGCACCCAACCCAGCTGCATGCTGACAGCGGCGCGCTCGGTGGCGAGGGCGCGCACCGACAGCAACGCACCCGAGGCAGCCAGCCCGCCCGCCATCAAGGACGTTTGCAGTACACGGCGGCGACCCGGATTCTCTAATCGTGGCATCTCCAACTCCTTTAATAGCTGCTCATTGCGCTGGCCTGGCAGAACCAGCAGGATCTCGTGTTGAGGCTATTTTGAGGTTGGGGTGGTGCTCTAACAAGAACTGATTTTAGAGCACAGCCGATGCCAAAATTAGAGCACCATTTCCGTGCGCAATCCGCACCAGAAGGGCTCCACGGCACGCCATCCTGGTGCATAAAGCTGAGCACTACTGATCACAGCGAGCGAATAATTCGCTCGGCGGTGACAAAAATCGGTGCTTCCTGCGGCGGTTCTTCTGCATGGAGAATGCCCTTCAAATCTCACCAATAAAGAGATTCGAGAGGAAGAAATATGACAAGAGCATTTCGCTGCATGGCCCCGCCGTTTCGTGACTTGATCCGCCCCTAGCGGCCACGCCCCTCTCCCCAATCCAGCCTCCCGTCTCTACCTGACCCCTGTGCACCCGGTGCACACGGGGAGGGCTGCGTTCATTCATCACTCGACAGGAAAGTCACCATGAAGCGATGTGTCATAGCTGCCGCCGCCACGCTGCTGGCGTGCCCGGCATCCCATGCGGAAAGCGGCGTGAATCTGTATGGCCTGATTTCGACCGGCATCGTGTATGCCAATAACCAGAACGGCCATTCACAGGTGCAGTTGGCGAACGGCCCGATGCAGACACCGCGCTGGGGCCTGCGGGGAACGGAAGATCTGGGGGGTGGAAACACCGCCTTCTATACGCTGGAAGGCGGCTTCGCCATCGACACCGGCGCCTTGTCGCAAAACGGCCGCCTGTTTGGCCGGCAGGCCTTCGTCGGCATGCAGTCGCCGGACTTTGGCACCATCAGCCTGGGCCGGCAGTATGACCTGCCCGCGGCGACATTGTGGCCCTATGAATCGGCTACGCAGTTCGCCGCGTTCGGCACGCACATCGGCGACAGCGACAACGTCTTCAACACCTTCCGCGTCAACAACACGATCGCCTACAAGAGCCCTCTGTACGGCGGCCTGCAATTCGCCGGCATGATGAGTCTTGGCGAAAAGCCGGGCGACTTCCGCTCCAACTACGCGTACAGCCTCGGGGTTTCCTACAAGCGCAATGATCTGTCGCTGGGTATTGCCTATGAGGAACTGAACACGCCCAACAGCGCAGGCAACCAGTCCGGCGCGGTGGTTGGCGACTATGGCTTCTCCTCCCCGTTCGTAACGAGCAAGGCAAGCGGGGCCAAGGTCGAACATCAGCGCATCTTCGGCGCTGGCGGCGCCTATCAGTTTGGCAAGGTGGGGGTATCGGCGCTGTACACCAATGTGCGCTTCGACTACCTGGACAACACGAGGCTGACGGTCAACAACGGCGAAATCTCCGTGACCGACTACATCACGCCCAACCTGCTGCTCGGTGCCGCCTATATCTACACCTGGGGCGAGTACCAGCCCGGCGGCAGCCAGCCGAAGTGGCACCAGGTCAACCTTGGCGCGGACTACTTCCTGTCCAAGCGTACCGACCTGTTCCTGGTCGGCATCTACCAGCGGGCGGCGGGCGACGCCACTTTCGCACAGATCTATACGCTCTCGCCGTCGTCCACCAGGTCGCAGGTCACTGCAGTGGCGGGGATCCGGCACAAGTTCTGATCGCTGAACAGGACTGCCTGCTGCCGGTTTGCTCCGCTCTCCCGCTTGCGGTAGGGGCCGGGGGAGAGGGCAGGCGCTGGCATACCGACGTGCCGTACTTCGTGGAAGCTCCGGCCCTCTCCCCCACCCCTCTCCACGACGTGGGAGAGGGGTGCGTTCACCAGGAGTGGCGGCTTGCGTTTAACGCCCTGGTGCATCGGCGCCGCGCTTCTGCGCCGAGAGGATCGCGCAACGCTGGTCACAGGAAGCCGATCGAGAACCACGGCACCAGCGTCAACAGCAACAGTGCGATGAACAGTGCCGCCATATGCGGCCAGACCCGCGGCATCGCCACATCGGGTGAAACCCGTCCGATCGCACAGGCGGCATAGAAACCCACGCCAATGGGCGGCGCGAACAAACCCAGGCCCATCGCGAGGATCACCACCATGGCGTAGTGCACCTCATGCACACCGACCAGCTTCGCAATCGGGAACAGCAAGGGCCCGAACAGCACAATGGCAGGGATGCCTTCCAGCAGGCTGCCGAGGATGACAAAAGCCAACGCCGAAACCAGGAGGAAGCCGGTCTTGCCGCCAGGGACCGCCGACAGGATGTGCACCAGGTCCTGCGCAAAGCCAGACTGGGTCAGCGCCCAGGCCATGGCGGTGGCACAGCCCCGAGGCCGACAGCAGCCCGATCAGGTCGCCGTCCTGTGCGCCGCGGCTCTTCATTTCCGGAAACAACGCTGGTGCCACCGCGGCCATGTCCGCCGCCTTGGAGCCCGAGATGCCCGAGACAATGTACATCGCCCCAAGCAGCACATACTGAAGCCCGCCACGCCGGTGTGCCGATCAGGCTGGCCAGGAAGTTGATCATCGCCCGCGCCAGGCCGGTCATCTCTATCAGCCCGCCCAGGAAGATGAACAGCGGCACCGCCAGCAGGATCAGGTGCGACATGCCCTCCTGCATGCGGTTCGGGATGACGGACAGCGGCGTTGCCGTGGAGAGCGCCAGGTAGCACAGCGTAGACAGGCCAAAGGCAAAGGCGATGGGTACGCCAATGGCCACGCAGGCAACCAGCATCAGCAGGAAGAAGATCACAAGGTTGGCGTTGCCCAGTTCCATCAGCGCGGGCGACAGCGCCCAGAGCACGCCGCCACCGGCAACCACCAGCAGGCCACTCACGGTCACTTGCTTCCAGCCAGCGCGCTCCAGCAGGCGCACGACGGCCGTCACCAGCATCAGCACGGCGCCGACGAATTCCGCGCTGGCGCGATAGGCTTCGCTGACGCCCAGCGTCGGCGTCGACACGTCCAGAGAAGGAACTGACGCTGTCCGCCTCGCGCCTGAACTGCGCGATGCTCCCCACGGTGATCGACTGGATCACGCGCGGCCTGGTGAATCCCGGCCATATCGTTACGCACCAGTTCGACTTCCGCGACGTCGTCGCCGCCTTCGACCTGGCTGAGCGCCATCCGCAGCAGAGCTGCAAGGTGTTGCTCGATTTTGGCGAGGACGGCTGACACCCACGGCGACTAAGCCGATGCTGGCACCTCCGTCAGCATGACAACGGCCCCCTCACCCCGCCGAACGCTGCAGCCGCATCGACACCGAGAAACTATCCGCCGGATGCACGGTAACCGAGACCTCAAAGGTCTCGCCAGCCGCATCCATATACCGCCGCACGATCTTCAGCGCGGCGGCGCCCGCCTCCAGCCTGAGCGCGTCAGCAATGCGTCCGTCCTTGACGGCGAAGGCGCGCACATCCTGGTAGATCTCCGCAATCTGCCGGTCGTAGCGCGACTCGATCAGCGTGCTGACCAGCGTGTCCGGCGACGCGCGCACCATGTCGCCGATCTCCACATAAGCCGGATCCACATACACATCGGTCCACGCCATCGGCGTGCCGTCCTTGCCGCCGTCCATGCGCAGGCTGGAGATGCGCAGCCAGCGCGCGCCGGGCTCGCATCCGATCTCCGCCGCGACGTCGGCCGGCACGGCGATCTCCTCCACCGACTGCACCACCCGCAGGTGCTCCGCGCCGAACTGCACCAGGTCGTCCACTGACGCCAGCGACGGCCGAAACACCGGCCTGGGCCTGGCCGACTCCACCCGCGTGCCGACGTTCTTGCGCCGCGACACCAGCCCCAGCTGCTGCAACTCCTGCAGCACCGCGCGGATGGTGTAGCGGCTGGCCTGGTACTGCTCGCACAACTCGAATTCGGTGGGCAGCAGCGAGCCGACCGCGTAGCGGCCGCTGGTGATGCCCTCGATGAGCTGCCTGCTGATGTCTGCTGAATTGGTCTTGTTCATGAATGCCTGCTGCGTCACAAAGCGCGAGCACGGGTTAACCATCATTTCCTAAATATGTTCGAACATATTTAATTACATGTCAATATGTTCGAACATATTACGCGCCTCTCACCTCTCCAAGGTAGCACCATGTCCATGTTCACTACCCCGGCGGCCAGCACCGTCGTCGACTCCATCCTCTTCCGCGACGCCTTCGGCACCAGCAAGATGCGAGAGATTTTCTCCGATATCGCGCTGGTCCAGCGGTATATCGACGTCGAGGTCGGACTTGCCCGGGCCGAGGCCAAGGCCGGCGTGATCCCCGCGGAAGCGGCCGAAGCGATCGCCCGCGAATGCCGCATCGAGCGGATCGACTTCGACCATATGCGCGAGGAAACCGACATTGTCGGCTACCCGATCCTGCCGCTGCTGCACCAGCTCGTGTCGATGTGCGGGGACGCCGGGCGCTATGTGCACTGGGGCGCTACCACCCAGGACATCATGGACACCGCCGTGGCGCTGCAGGTGCGCGACGCGCTCGACAGCATCGATGCGGATATCCGCGAGCTACGTGGGATCCTGGCCGACCTCGCCGTCAAGCATCGCAATACGCCCATGGCGGGCCGCACCCACCTGCAGCAGGCGCTGCCGGTGACCTTCGGCTACAAGGTCGCGATCTGGCTGGCGATGTTCGACCGCCACCAGCAGCGCCTGGCCGAACTGCGCCCCCGCGTGGCGGTGGTCGAATTTGCCGGTGCGGCCGGCACGCTGGCCTCGCTGGGCGGACAAGGAGACAACAAGGGCTTCGCGGTGCAGGAGGCACTGGCCGAAGAACTCGGCCTCGGCGTGCCGGCGACGACCTGGCATGTGGCGCGCGACGGCTTTGCGGAGGCGGTGAACCTGCTGGCACTCATCACCGGCTCGCTCGGCAAGATCGCGCTCGACATCATGATCATGGCGTCGACCGAGTTCGCCGAAGTCTATGAGCCTTTCGTCAAGGGCCGCGGCGCCAGCAGCACCATGCCGCAGAAGCGCAACCCGATCTCCAGCGAACTGATGCTGGCGGCCTCCAAGGCCGTGCGCCAGCACGCCGGCCTGATGGTCGATGCCATGGTGCAGGACTTCGAGCGCGCCACCGGCCCGTGGCACGCGGAATGGATCGCCCTCCCGGAGAGCTTCATCCTGAGCGCCGGTGCGCTGCACCAGGCCAAGTTTGCGCTGGGCGGTTTGATCGTCGATGAAGCCCGCATGAAGCACAACCTCGGCATCACCAACGGCCTGATCGTGGCCGAGGCCGTGATGATGGGCATGGCGCCCCACATCGGCCGGCAGCAGGCGCACGACGTGGTCTATGACGCCTGCCGCACCGTCAACGAACGCGGCGGCACGCTGGCCGACGCCCTGGCCGCCCTGCCCGAGGTCACCCGCCACTTTGACCGCGCCGCCATCGATCGCATGACCGATCCGGCGAACTACCTCGGCCTCGCGCCCCAGATGGTCGACCGCGCCGTCGCCCTGTCCAGGGCATCCGCGGCCTGAGGCCCGCGGCGCAATCCCGATCCAGCCACAGACACCATAAACAGGAGACAACACCATGCATCGCATCCGCACCCTTGCCGCCGGGATCGCCCTCGCCGGCGCCACGCTGGCCGCAGCCACGCCGGCCTTCGCGCAGGCGTATCCCGCCAAGCCCATCACCTGGATCGTGCCCTTCGCCGCGGGCGGACCGACGGACGCGCTGGCGCGGACCATTGCCGAACGCGTGTCGCGCGAGGTGGGCCAGTCGATCATCATCGACAACTCGCCCGGCGCCGGCGGTACTGTCGGCGCCGCCAAGGCCGCGCGTGCGCCGGCTGACGGCTACACCATGCTGGTCGGGCACATGGGCTACATGGGCGCCGCGCCCGCGCTGTACAAGAAGCTGCCCTATGACCCGGTCAAGGATTTCGCGCCGGTGTTCCGCTTCCCCGATACGCCGATGGTGCTGATGGTCCGCAAGGACCACCCGGCCAAGGATGTGCGCGAGCTGGTCGAGATGGGCAAGAAGAACCCCGGCAAGCTCTTTATCAGCAATGCCGGGGTGGGCTCGACCTCGCACCTGGTGGCGGCGCTGTTTGCCGCGTCGGCGGGCATGAAGGTTTCGCTGGTGCCATACAAGGGAGCGGGTCCGGCCCTGATCGACGTGATCGGCGGACAGGTCGACGGCATGTTCGACCAGACCAACACCGCGCTGCCGCAGATCACGGAATCCAAGGTCAGGCCGCTGGCGGTGACCTCCGCAGCCAGGGTGGCGCAACTCAAGGACGTCCCCACGCTGGCAGAGACCGTGCTGCCGGGATTCGAGGCCAGCACCTGGTACGGCATCTACGCACCGAAGGGCACGCCGCAAGCAGTCATCGACAAGATGCAGCAGGCCTACCTGAAGGTCATGACCGACAAGGCATTCACCGCGAAGATGTCGGCACAGGCGATCCAGATGCTGCCGCCTGAGCGGTACACGGCCAGTGCGCTAGGCAAGCACACGGCCGCGGAAGTCGAACGCTGGAAGAGCGTGGCGGCCAAGGCCAACATCTCGCTGGACTGAGTGCCATGACAATGCTTCGCGTCGAGCACGATGCCTTCGGCCCGGTCGATATCCCGGCCGACCGCTACTGGGGGGCGCAGACGCAGCGCGCCCTGGCCATCTTCGAGGTGGGCGAGGAGCGCTTCCCGGCGTGCCTGATCCATGCGCTCGGCCTGCACAAGATGGCGGCGGCGCAGGCAAACATGCGCTGTGGTGTGCTCGATCCCGCCCTGGGCGAACGTATCATCGCGGCAGCCGCCGAGTTGCGCAGCGGAAAGTTCGACCAGCACTTCCCGCTCACCATCTGGCAAACGGGGTCTGGCACGCAGACCAACATGAATGCGAACGAGGTGATCGCGAACCGGGCCAACGAGTGCCTGGGCCAGCCGCTCGGCACGAAGTCGCCGGTCCACCCGAACGACCATGTGAACGCCTCGCAGTCTTCCAACGACAGCTTTCCCACGGTCATGCATATGACCGCGGCGCTCGAGCTGGAGGACAGGCTGATCCCTGCCCTGGCGCTGCTGCGCGACAGCCTGCGCGAGCGTGCCGATGCCTTCGCCGACGTGCTGAAGATCGCGCGCACCCACCTGATGGATGCCGTGCCGATGACGATGGGGATGGCGTTCGAAGGCTTCACCGCGCAGCTCGACAATGCGCTCGAACGCCTGCACGGCACCATGCCGCGCCTGCTGGTGCTGCCGCAAGGCGGCACCGCCGCCGGCACGGGCCTGAACGCCCCGCCCGGTTTTGCCGCGGCATTCTGCGAAGAAGCCAGCCAACTGAGCGGCCTGGCGTGCCGGCCGAACCCGTGCAAGGTCGAAGGCATGGCGGCCCACGATGCGCTGGTCGAGCTGTCGGGCGTGCTCAACGTAATCGCGGTGTCGTTCACGAAGATCGCCAACGACTTGCGCTGGCTCGGATCGGGCCCGAACTGCGGGCTGGGCGAGCTGCTGATCCCCGAGGATGGCCTGACCTCATCCATCATGCCGGGCAAGCGCAATCCGACCGTGGCGGAGGTCGTGGTCCAGGCGGCCATGCAGGTGTGCGGCAACCACATGACGATCACCATGGCCGGCGCATCCGGCAGCTTCGAGCTCAACGTCGCCAAGCCGGTCCTGATTTACAACGTGCTGCAGTCGATTCGCGTGCTGGCTGACAGCGCCCGCATGTTTGCGCAGCGGCTGGTCCAGGGGCTTGCGCCGAATCGTGAGAAGCTTGCGCGAAACCTGGAGAACCCCCTGCTCGCCGTGACAGCGCTCAACTCCGTGCTGGGATACGATCGCGCGGCGCAGATCACCAACACCGCCGTCAGTCGCGGCATTGCGCCGCGCGCGGCAGCGCTTGAACTGGGATTGCTGAGCGGGGAGGAATTTGACCGGCTGGTCGATCCCATGCGCATGGCCAAGGGGATTCCGTAGCCCGTCAGAAGCTGATCGCCAGGGAGATCACTGTGAGCTGCTCATGCGACGCCGGGTTGAACCAGTACACCGCGCCGGCAACGTGTTTGCCCTTCACTTGCGCAAAGACGCCGCGTTGCAGGTTGCGGCCGTTGTCAGGCACGCGCGTGCGCTGGGCGGCCAGGCCGATGCGGAACCATTCGACCGGGCGGAACGCCAGCTCGCTCCAGGCGTAGGCGTAGCCGGATGGCTGGGCGTCCGGCACGTACTCGAACTCGATGTAGGCATCGGCATACCGGCCGGTCAACGTGGCCTCGAAGCCGCCCACCACGCTGTGCGTGCTGCCCGTGACAAACCCCAGGATCGGCGTGAAGTCCAGGCGCACGGCTTCACCGACGCCGAGGTTGTACCCAACGAAGAACGAGTACGCGTCCATGCCTTCGTAGTTGCTGCGGGCTTCCAGGTGCAAGGCGCCGCGTTTGGCGATGGCGATGCCGGTGACATAGGCTTCATTGCCGCGCGGCAGGTTGAGGTAGGCTGCGACCGAGCCGCTCCAGGCAGGCGCTTCCGCCGCCGGCGGCTGGGCTTCGCTTTCTTCGGCTGCGCGCGCATCCAGCGGCGCGGTGGCCGCGGCCAGCAGCAGGCAGGGCGCGGCCAGCCGCGCGGCCCACATGCTCAGCCTCCCAGCAGGATAATGGCCACGGTCAGCGCGATGCCCAGCACCGTCATGGCCAAGCCTGCCATCCAGCCGCCGAAGCCGGCATGGCGCCCGAGGGCAATGCCGGCGCCGAACAACATCACGATGGTCAGGACCCGCGATACCAGCAGCGCCGTCGGGACGTCGTTAATGACAATGAAGGGAAGCGCAACCGGGAACGTCGCGAGCACGACAATCCCGAAGATCGCCGCTGCCGCAAGAAAGTCCTGGCCGCGCAGCGCGGGCTTCTCAGGCCAGTCGGTCGATCTGGCGATCCGGCTGCGCATCGCCTCCAGCTCCGTGTCGGCGACCAGTGTCCGCAAAGGCGGCGAAAGCGCATCGCGCAGGCGCGCGATGGCCTCAGACGGATCGTTTGCGCTGCGCACCGCCTTGACCAGCGACAGCTTGCGCCCCCGTTCGGTCAGGGTCCGGACCAGGTACATCACCGCATCGACAAGCCCCCAGGCCAGGTTGCAGCCGAGGGCCGTATTGAACATGACACGGCCGGCATCTGCCGGGGCCGCCACAGCCGATACCGCCCCGACGAAGGTCAGCGCCATGAACAGGCCGAAGCACATCTCGGAGACCCGGTCGACGGTATCGAGCAGGCGGGGGCGCTCTTCGGCGGCATGCGGATCGATGGAAGTAGTCAACACTGGCGCGCACCTCGACCTGTCTGTCCACGGCGGAGGTCATCGTCGATGTCATCGCGGGCGCGATGGCATCGATCCTGCGGATCTCAGGCGGGCAGGCGCCTGGACGAGACCGGACGGCAATGGCGCGACGCCCGGACTGGCCGGCTGCCGCCGTCTCCACTGTAGGCAGGGATCCACACCGTAACTTGATCTGGCGCAAAAACCTTTGGACGGTGTGGCGCATGAGGCGGTATCAGCGATGTTACATCTTGCCTGCTGCACAGATCAGTCCTTAGAAACTCTTTCCACAGCCCCCGCCACGCCTGCCTAAACTTGCCCGTAGCGCACGCCCTCTGCGCGCAAGGGCACCGCCTTCGGCCCAGCGGATTCATCGCTTGCGCGCTTCTTTCCGGAGGGAGGCTCGCATGGTCAAGCCCTTCATCGCGGCGCTCGTCGCCCTGCTTGCTGCCACGGCGGCCTCCCTCGCGCTGGCGCAGACGTGCCGCTGGGACGGTACCGCGCCCTTTTGCAGCGGCTCCTGCCGCGGCGGCGAGTCGGAGACCATGCGTCTCAGCGCATTGCCGGATCACTGGCAGGACGCGTTTCCCGGCATCCAGAATACGGACTTCGGAGAAGCCTGCCTGACCGGCAGCAAGGCGCTGTGCTGCCCCGCGGCCCAGGGCAGCGAATGCCGCTGGGATGGCACCGCGCCGTTTTGCGACGGCAGTTGCGGCGCGGGCGAGCAGCGGCGCACACCGCCCGCGGGCAGCTTCAGCGGTGCCGCGTGCGTGACCGGCAGCAAGGTGTTCTGCTGCCGCAGCAATACCGCGTCATCGCGCGCGGCCTTGCGCACCAATCCCGACCTGACCAACTTTGCGGCGCTATGGGACAAGTCTTCCGGACCCGCCTGGGAGGCGCGGCACGGGCTGAGCGCGCAGCAGTACCAGCAGGAGTTTGAGAGCCTGGTGGCGCGTGGCTTCCGGCCGGTTGCCGTGCGCGGGTATGGTGTCAATGGCAGGCCGACCTACGCTGCGCTCTTCGAGCATGGGCAGGGCCCAGCCTTTGTCGCGCGCCACGGCCTCACGCGCGCGGAGTACCAGCGCGAATTCGACCGCTGGGTCCAGGCCGGCTACCGGCCGGTCGACGTGGCTGGCTTCACCAGCGGCGGCATCGACCTCTACACGGTCATCTTCGAAAAGGTGCAGGGCCCCGAGTTCCGCGCCTTCCACGGCATTACCGCGGCGGCCTACCAGGCCGAGTTCGACCGCGCGGTGCGCGATGGCTTCCGCCCCGTGCGCGTGAGCGGCTACAACGTCAACGGCCAGGACCTTTACGCCGCCATCTTCGAGAAGCGTGCCAGTCCGCCTTTCGCCGCGCGCCACGGCATGACCTCGGCGCAGTACCAGCAGGCCTTCAACGAGCTCGGCCAGCAGGGCTATCGGCTGGTGCACCTGAGCAGCTGGAAGGCCGGCGACAGCGGCCGCTATGCGGCCATCTGGGAGAAGGCGGACGGCCCGGCCTGGCAGGCGCGCCACAACATGCTGGGCGACAGCTACCAGGAGGAATTCGACAAGCTCGCCAAGGCTGGTTACCGGCTACGGGATTTCAGCGCCTTTCACTTGTATGAGTAGATCGGTCTCGGCAAGCGCGTGGACAAGCGGGCGACGCTGCATGCAGCATTTACAACCCATCAGCCCCGGCCGACACCTGGCATCGCTGGAAAGATGGCCCGGATCATGCGTGGCCCTGTAGCCCGAAACATCAACCAGGAGCCAGCCATGAGCATCTTCAAGGACATCCTCAACAAGCTGCTAGGGAAGGCCAAGCCGGCCGCCACCACCGGCACTACCCCCGGCACGCCAACATCCGCCGGCGCGGCGCCGTCGGGCCCTGCCACTACCGCGCCGGCAGGCGGCACCGCCCCGGGCAGCGCCGGGGCGGCCACTGCGGCCAAACCCACGCCGCTGTCCGGCGTCGATGTCGAGGCCATCATGGACCGCCTGGTCTCGGAAAGCGGGCAGAAACTGGAGTGGCGCACCTCCATCGTCGACACGATGAAGGCGCTGGGCATCGACAGCAGCCTGGAGCACCGCAAGGAGCTGGCGCGCGAGCTGCAATACACCGGCGACACGAACGACTCGGCGGCGATGAACATCTGGTTGCACAAGCGACTGATGCAGGAACTGGCGGCCAACGGCGGCAAGCTGCCGAAGGAATTGTCCTGAAATATGACGCCGGCCCGGCCGCCCGTTGCGGCGCCGGGGCCAGCGCGTTCAGGCGAACTCAGCCTGCGAAGCCAGCCCAGCGCAGGTGCTTGTCCCAGTCCGCATCGCTGATCACGCCGGACATGCCCTGCCGCTGGCCGTCCGCGCGATAGAAGTAGGTGCGCGGCATCTCGCCCATCCAATCGGGGTCGACCGCATAGCGCAGCCGCTCCTGCGGCTCGCTGCCGAACACCCACGCGTTGCGCGTGAGGTTGACCCGCTTGAGCAGCTGCCGCACCTGCGGCAGCGCTTCGGGGCTGTCCATCGCGAGCGTGACGACGCGCAGGTCAGGATAGCGCGCGTGCAACTTGCCGACGGCGTCGAAATTGCGCTTGCAATAGACGCAGTCGAGCGACCACACCAGTAGCACGAACGGCTTGCCTTTCTGGCTGCTGGTGAGTTGCGCGGCGCTGGCGGATTCGAATACGGCCACGCGGCTGGCTGCCGCTTCATCCTTCTTGCCGGCGGCATTGGCGACGGGCATGCCCGTCAGGGCAATGGCCGCGGCAACCAGCAGCTTGCGGCGGATCGGCTTCATGCGCCCTCCTTGCCCAGCGGAAACACCTGGAAGCCTTCGGCCTCGGTGCGCCACAGCACGTAGGCGCGGCCTGCATGCTGCAGCACGTGCGGTTGATCAGAGTCGCGTTCGGTGCGGGCCACCTGCCGGGTCTGCCAGGTCTTGCCGCCGTCGTGCGACAGCATGGCGGACAGGCGCGTCTGCTGGCCATCGAACGACTTCCACGCGACCGCGATCTCGTTGTTGTCGAGCGCGACGATATCGGCATGCTGCGCGCGCGGGTCGTCGAGCGGGCGCTGCGCCTGCAGCTTGCCGTCCTTCCAGCGGCCGACCGACACCGTGGGCTTGCCTTCGCGCAGGTTGAACCAGACCATGTGCAGCGTGCCGTCCGGCGCCACCGACGCGCCCGGCCCCTGATGCGGGCAGGCGTCGATGCGCCAGTCGTCGAAGGTGGCGCGCTGCAGCGGCGTGGCGGTGCCGTCGGCGCCCAGTTGCGCGAGCGCGTGATCGCGGGCGTTGGGCGGGAACACGTGGCGCCACAGCGCCAGCATGTTGCCGTCGGGCGTGGGCGACATGGCGATGCGGCAGCATTCGCACGACTGGTCGGCGATCTTGTAGTCGCCCTGGAAGCTCTTGCCGTGGTCGGCCGATACGGCGTAGTAGATCGCGGCGCCGGCATACGGCTGCTTGCGCGCCTCGGCGGCAATGACGTCGCGCTTGTCGATCCAGCTGACGAAGATGCGGCCGGACCGGTCGACCGCGATGGCGTCGAAGCGGTGTGTGATCTCGTCGCGATTGGCATGGACCGTCAGCGGCTCGGCAAAGGACTTGCCGCCGTCGGTGGAGCGCGCAAAGCGGATAAAGCCGGTCCAGGGCTTGGGCCGCGGCTGGGTCCAGGTGATGAAGATCTCGCCGTCGCGCCCGGTGGCCACCTTGGGCCGGCTGTCGTGGTCGGCGGCGACGGCCTCCGGTGCGCTGTTGACATGCTGCCCGGGTCCAAAGCTGCGGCCAAAGTCAGTCGATGAACGCACCGCAACGTAGGGGCCGTCCTTGTAGGCGATCCACAGCTTGCCGTCGCGATCGAACGCGGCGCCGGTGCCCAGCTCGCTCATCTTCGCGGCCTTGGCCTGGCCACCGTGGCCACTGTGGTTGCCATGCGTTTGCGCGGTGCCCGCCAGCGCGGTGCAGGCCAGCAGCCCGGCAACGATTAAGCGGAAGCCGGGGCGCATGCCTGTCATGGTTGTGGTCAGCCTGTTCAATTGCTTAGAAGGAGAGCTTGGCCTCGGCGTAGAACGTCCGGCCCGGATACGGGTGGTAGACGTAGTAGCGCTGGTCGGTCAGGTTGTCGATGCCAAGACCGAGACGCACGTTCCTGGCAGGCCGGTAAGTCACCTTGACATCGAAGGTCAGGAAGCTGCTGGTGCCGCCGAAGGTGTCAGGGTTGACGTCCGAATTGTCGAGCGTATTGTACTGCCGCCCGGAATAGGTCATCGCCAGCGTGCCGGCCCAGGCCGGCGTGATGCGATAGGTGCCGACCAGGTTGGCACGCCATTTGGGGATCCGGTAGAAATACTTGCCCACCGAGGCCGGGTTGTTGGCGTTCTCCAGCGTCTTCGAATGGTTGTAGGCGCCGCTGGCCGACAGGTCGAAGCCCTTGATGAAGACATCGCGCGCGTCATACGCCAGCTCGATGCCGCGCGTGCGCACGCGGTCAACGTTCTGGAAGCTGGTGACGGTCGGGAACACGGTGGTGTTGGTCTGGCTCACCAGCGCGTCGCGGATATCGTCCTCATACACCGAGACGCGGAAATATGCCCGCTCCACCGTGCGCTCGAAGGTCAGGTCCTTGGAGAACGAGCGCTCGGGCCGCAGGTTGGGATCGTTGTTGACCAGCGAGGTGCCGGTGATGCGCCCCTGGAACAGCTCGCTGACGGTCGGGTAGCGATAGGCCTGGCCCAGCGACAGCCGGCTCAGCCAGTCCTGCCCGATCGCCTTTTCCAGTGCCAGCTTGGGCGACCAGTTGGATTCGCTGCGCACCGGGTAGCCGATATTCACGCCGGGCTGGCTGCGGCTGCCATCATAGGCGCGCCAGTGCTCGTAGCGCACGCCGGGGATCAGCTTCCAGTCCGGGGCGAAGTACCAGGCATCCTGCGCATACAGTGCCTGGGTCTCGGTCTTGCCGGCAAAGGCATTGTTGAAGGCGGTGATGGTCGCCGCCTGCCAGTCCGAGGTGTTGTAGGTGGTATTGGTCAGCCGGTAGTTGTCGTAGTGGTAGCCGAGGGTGACCCAGTGCCCGCCCTGCAGTTGCTGCGGACGGTAGTCGGCCTTCAGGTCCAGCGTGCGCCAGCCGGTGCCGTCGCCATAGGTCACGGTGCCCGGCCCGTTGCCGGCGGTGTTGGCGGTGCGGCTTACGTCCTTGCCGACTTCGAACAGCGACGCCACGCCGGAGAAGTTCCAGCCGGTCTCGTTGCGCGTGCGCAGCGACAGGCCGTAGAGCCAGCGCGCGTCCTCGCCGTTGCTCGGGGCAAAGGCGTTGGCGGGAATCACATAGCGAAAGCCGCCGATATTCACCGGGCCGTTCGAGACGACGTTGCCATCGGCATCGCGCAGGTAGCTGCCGGTGGCGCTGGATCGGTCCTGCTGCCAGTACGCGGCCGTGAACTGCGCTTGGAGCGTATTGGTGATGTCGTAGCCCAGCTTGACCTTGAGCTGGTCCTGCACCGTGTGCGTGACGCCCTCGCTGTTGACGCCCATCACCACGCGGTCGGCGCCGGTCTGGTCTTTGTCGAAGAAGGCGCCGGTGACCGGCTTGTCTGCGGAAGTGGCGCGGGCGGACGAACGCGCCGCGGTGTAGAAGCTCAGCGGCTGGCTCTTGCTGTCCTGCCGGTCCACGCTGACCAGCCAGGAGAACGGGCCTACGCGGTCGCCCACGTAGGCGTTTGCATGCACGCCGTTGAAATTGTCATGCGTGCCGTACAGGCCGAAGCGCTGCGTGAACAGCTGCACGCTGGCATCGCCCTCGAACTTCTGCGGGGTGCGCGTCGAGATCAGCACCGTCGCGCCCAACGAATTGCCCGGGTACAGTGCCGAATACGGGCCGTACAGCACGTCCACGCGCTCGATCTCGGCGGCGTTGACCAGCGACCAGCGCGGCGGGAAGGTGAAATCCGAGCCCAGCAGGTTGGACAGCAGCAGGCCGTCCGCATAGACCAGCCCCCGCGCCGACTGGCGCGAGCTGGTGCTGCGCACCGAGATGATCGAATTCATATCGCCGATAAAGCGCTTGCGCACGGCGAGATTGGGCGCGTACTTGAGCGCGTCCTCGGTGTTCACCACATTGAAGTCCGCCATGCGCTTGCTGCTGATGCCATAGGCCGGCGACGGCGTATTGGGCGGCGTGGCGGGAGTTTCACTACGCTCGGTCTTGGCCGAGACCACCACCTCCTGCAGCGGCTCAGGCGCGGCCACCTGCGCGCCCGCCATGCCAGGGCCCATCAGCGCGGCCGATGCGGCCAGCGCAATCCGATTCTTCTTCACTGGAAAACCTTGTTCTCGTCTTTTTGGCTCGCCCGCCCTGGGCGCGCTGTGTATCCGGCGCTTCCTCCCGAGAGCGAGCGCTGACATTTTAGGTGGCAAGCAGGTGCTGGCCGGTGCGACATAGCGACGCGGACGGCGCCGGAGCTGCGATGAAAGTGCTCGCCTCGTCCCACGACGCACGGCGGATTGCCGCATCGCGCCACTCGCGTAAACCCGCATATCCAAGGCCGGGCCTTATCTCTACATTGCCCGGGTTGGCGTCAAGCCAGTGTGATGCTGGGAGAGACTGATCCGGCGGCAACCGCCGCGGGACAGCGCCGAAGGAGCAACCGCCCCGGAAACTCTCAGGCAAAAGGACCGGTATCACTAGCAGTGCACTCTGAAGAATGCCCGGCGTCATCGTCCGCCGGCATACCGAAGGAGCAAGCGCGCATCGCCCTGGCGAGGTGTCGTGAATCTCTCAGGTCCAGAACAGAGGGGGCGTCCGCTACGCACGTTGCGTATGGACTCCCACCATCGACGTTCCTGGAGCCTGCAGCTCATGAAGACAATCGCCGTCATCGGCGGTGGCATCACCGGTGTCACCACAGCCTACGCGCTCGCCCGGCGCGGATTCTCCGTCACGCTGTTCGAACGGCATCGCTATGCCGCCATGGAGACCTCGTTCGCCAATGGCGGACAGCTGTCCGCCTCCAATGCCGAGGTCTGGACCCACTGGTCGACCATCGTCAAGGGCCTCAAGTGGATGCTCAGGAGCGACGCCCCGCTGCTGGTCAATCCCAGCCCGAGCTGGCACAAGCTCACGTGGTTCGCCGAGTTCATCGCGTCGATCCCCCACTACCGCCGCAACACCATCGAGACCGCGCGCCTGGCCATCGCGGCCCGCGAGCACCTGTTCGCCTGGGCGGCGCAGGAAGGCATCGATTTCGACCTAAAGAAGGAAGGCATCCTCCATATCTACCGCGACAAGGCCGGCTTCGAGCATGCCGGCCGCGTCTCCGCGCTGCTGGCGCAGGGCGGGCTGCAGCGGCGCACCGTGACGCCGCAGGAGATGCGGGCGATCGAGCCGACGCTGGGCGGTTCTTACTACGGCGGGTATTTCACCGAGAGCGACTCGACCGGCGATATCCACAAGTTCACCAGCGGCCTGGCCGCGGCCATCGACCGCCTGGGCGTGCGCTGCCTCTACGGGCAGGACGTGCACGCCGTCAAGACCGATGGCAGGCGTGCCAGCGTGACCGTGCAGCAAGGCACCGATACGGCTACGTCGACCTTCGACGGCGCCGTGATCTGCGCCGGCACCGCCAGCCGCGCGCTGGCGGCCGGGCTGGGTGACCGCGTCAACATCTATCCGGTCAAGGGCTATTCGATCACGGTCAATTTGAACGACGAGGCCAGCCGTGCCGCGGCCCCGACCGTCAGCCTGCTCGACGATGCCACCAAGCTGGTGACCAGCCGCCTGGGCGACGACCGCTTCCGCGTGGCCGGCACCGCGGAGTTCAACGGCTACAACCGCGACATCCGCGCCGACCGCATCCGGCCGCTGGTGGAATGGGTGCAGCAGTGCTTCCCGCGTGTCAGCACACGCAGCGTGGTGCCCTGGGCGGGATTGCGGCCGATGATGCCGGACATGCTGCCGCGTGTCGGTCGGGGGCGTGCGCCGTGCATCTTCTATAACACCGGGCATGGGCATCTGGGTTGGACCTTGTCCGCGGTGACGGCGGATATGGTCGCCGGGGTGATTGAGCAACACCTCGGCGCAAAGGCGGCGATCGCGCCGGGTGCGGCGCTGGCATTGGCCAAGGCCTGAGCTCGCGGATGTTTTCTCCCCTCTCCCGCAAGCGGGAGAGGGGAGAGAACCGGCCTCATCCAGGACTTCGCTCCAGACTACCGACAATGCCCCTGCGGAACGTCAGCACGCAGACGATGAAGATGATGCCGGTCACCATCGACACAGATTCCCCGAGCCCGTTGAACCAGTCGATGCCCGTCACCGCCGCAAGGTAGCTGCCCAGTTCGCCGAACTTGTTCTCGAGCGCGATCACGACAAAAGCGCCGACGATCGGCCCGGACAGCGTGCCGAGCCCGCCCAGCAAGGTCATCAGGATGACCATCCCGGACATCGACCAGTGCACATCGGTCAGCGTCTCGAAGCCCAGCACCAGCGCCTTGACCGAACCCGCCAGCCCCGACAGCGCCGCCGACAGCACGAAGGCGGTCAGCTTGAAGCGGTCGACGTCATAGCCCAGCGAGATCGCGCGCGGCTCGTTCCCCTTGATCGCCTTCAGGATCTGGCCGAACGGCGAATGCACCGTGCGCACGATCAGCGCAAAGGCCGCGACGATGATCACCAGCGCCACGTAGTACAGCGTCAGGTCACTAGACAGCGACAGCACGCCGAACAGCTTGCCGCGCGGAATGCCCTGCAGCCCGTCCTCGCCGCCGGTGAACGGCGCCTGCAGGCAGATAAAGAACAGCATCTGCGCCAGCGCCAGCGTGATCATCGAGAAGTAGATGCCCTGCCGGCGGATCGCCAGTGAGCCCACCACGTAGCCGATCAGCGCGCCGGTGGCCGTGCCCAGGATCAGCCCGATCTCCGGCGTTACGCCCCACGCCTTCATCGCATGACCGGCCGCGTAGCCCGCGCCGCCGAAGAACGCCGCATGGCCGAACGACAGCAGCCCGGTATAGCCGATCAGCAGGTTGAAGGCGCACGCGAACAGCGCGAAGCACAGCACCTTGAGCACGAACACCGGATAGGCGCCCACCAGCGGCGCGGCCAGCAGGCACGCCAGCAGCGTCACGTACAGTGCCCGCCGTGGCAGGCGGCGTACCGCCTGCCACGGCTGCATTTCCAATGCAGCGATAGATTGCCCGTTCATCATTTCTCCTTTCCGAACAGCCCTGCCGGGCGCAACAGCAGCACGATCACCATGGTCACGAAGACCACGGTCGACGATGCTTCCGGATAAAACACCTTGGTCAGCCCCTCGATCACGCCCAGCCCCAGGCCGGTCAGGATCGCGCCCAGGATCGAGCCCATGCCGCCGATCACCACCACCGCGAACACGATGATGATCAGGTTCTGCCCCATCAGCGGCGACACCTGCATGACCGGCGCCGCCAGCACGCCAGCGAACGCGGCCAGCGCCACGCCGAAGCCATAGGTCAGCGTCACCATCAGCGGCACGTTGACACCGAAGGCCTCCACCACCTTGGCGTTCTCGGTGCCCGCGCGCAGGTAGGCGCCCAGCCGGGTCTTCTCGATCACGTACCAGGTCGACATGCATACCGCCAGCGAAGCCACGACTACCCACGCGCGATAGTTGGGCAAGCGCATGAAGCCGAGGTCGGCGGCGCCTTGCAGCGCTTCGGGCGGCGAATAGGGCAGCCCGGACACGCCATAGACCGAGCGGAAGATGCCCTCGATTACCAGCGTGATGCCGAGCGTCAGCAGCAGGCCGTAGATATGGTCCAGCTTGTAGATCCAGCGCAGCATGGTCTTCTCGATGGCCACGCCCAGTGCTGCGACCACCAGCGGCGACAGCAGCAGCATCACCCAGTAGCTGAGCCCGGCATAGGTCATGCCGGCCCACGCCAGCACCGCGCCGAGCATGAAGAGCGCTCCGTGCGCAAAGTTGATGACGTTCAGCAGGCCGAAGATGACCGCCAGGCCCAGGCTCAGCATGGCGTAGAAGGCACCATTGACGAGCGCCAGCAGCAGCTGCGACAGCAGCGCCGGAAACGGGATTTCAAACAGAGTCATGGATGCTCCTCATACGCCCAGCAGTTCATGCAACACCGGCATCCTGGCCTGCAGCTCACTGGCCGCGAAGCGCTCGACGATGCTGCCATGCTCCATCACGTAGAAGCGGTCGGCCAGCGGCGCGGCAAAGCGGAAGTTCTGCTCCACCATCACCACCGTGTACCCCTTCTGCTTGAGCATCAGGATCATGCGCGCGAGCGCCTGCACGATCACCGGTGCCAACCCTTCCGAGATTTCATCGAGCAGCAGCAGGTTCGCACCCGTGCGCAGGATGCGCCCGACCGCCAGCATCTGCTGCTCGCCACCGGAAAGACGCGTGCCCTGGCTCTGGCGCCGCTCCTTCAGGTTCGGGAACATCTCGTAGATTTCGGCCTCGTTCATGCCCTTGCTGGTGTCGGCGCCCTTGAGCACCGGCGGCAGCATCAGGTTTTCTTCGCAAGAGAGGCTGGAGAAGATGGCGCGCTCTTCCGGGCAATAGCCAATGCCGTAGTGCGCAATCTTGTGCGTGGGCAGGCCGATGGTTTCATGGCCATTGACCTTGATCGAGCCCTTGCGCGCGCCCGTGAGGCCCATGATCGCGCGCAGCGTGGTGGTGCGACCGGCGCCGTTGCGACCCAGCAGCGTCACCACTTCACCGCGGTTCACGGTCAGGTCCACCCCGTGCAGGATGTGCGATTCGCCGTACCAGGCCTCCAGGCCTTTGATCTCGAGGGCAGGTGTATTCGATGTCGTCATGTGGTGCCCCTCAGTGCGCGCCCTGCAGTTCCGCGTCGACGGTGCCCATGTAGGCCTCCATCACGCGCGGGTCCTTCGACACTTCGGCGTAAGGGCCCTCGGCCAGGATCGCGCCGCGCTGCAGCACCGTGATCTTGTCCGCGATCGACGACACCACGCTCATGTTGTGCTCGACCATCAGGATGGTGCGGCCCGCGGAGACCTTCTTGATCAGCTGCGTGACGCGGTCCACATCCTCGTGGCCCATGCCCTGCGTGGGCTCGTCCAGCAGCATCAGCTCGGGCTCCATCGCCAGCGTGGTGGCGATCTCGAGCGCGCGCTTGCGGCCGTACGGCAGGTTCACCGTGACGGTGTGCGCGAACTCGGTCAGCCCGACCTGCTCGAGCAGCTCCATGGCGCGGTCGTTGAGCACGTCGAGCGAGCGCTCGCTGCGCCAGAACTGGTACGCGGTGCCGAGCTGGCGCTGCAGGCCGATGCGCACGTTCTCCATCACCGTCAGGTGCGGGAACACCGCCGAGATCTGGAAGGAACGGATCACGCCGCGGCGCGCGATCTGCGCGGGCTTCTCGCGGGTGATGTCGATGCCGTTGAACAGGATGGTGCCGGTGGTCGGCTCCAAAAACTTGGTGAGCAGGTTGAAGCAAGTGGTCTTGCCCGCGCCGTTGGGCCCGATCAATGCATGGATCGACCCGCGGCGCACCCGCAGGTTGACGTCGCTTACCGCCGTGAAGCCGCGGAAGGATTTCCCGAGGTTCCGGGTCGCCAGTATCAGGTCGTCTTGGGGCATGGGCATAACTCCGTTGCGCTGCCGTGGCAATGTGGATGGCGCGCCATACTCAACCCTCGACGGGCAGCGTCGCGACCGCGTACGTATGGCGCAGCGTGCGCCCCAGCACCGGATCTTCCAGTTCGATCTCGAAGCGCTCGGCCGGGCGGATGCCGCCGATGGCGGGCAAGGTGCCGCACAGCATGGCCGCGCCCTCGCCAAATTCGCCACCGTGGCCGGCGAACCGGTCCAGCAGGTCGGACGGGGACCGCATGGCCGTCACCGGGCCCTCCTGGTACAGCACGCGCTCGCCGTCGACGGTGGCGTAGGAGCGCAACACCAGCCGGTCCCAGTGTCCCTCCACTTCAACCAGGCGCCACAAGGTCGGCGCACAGGGCTTTTCGCACATCTGCTTCGATACGGTAATGCCGTAGGTCTCGGCCTCGCGGTCGGTATGGTCCGAGGCGATGCCCACCAGGATCTCGCCGCCATCCTTGACCAGCAGGAACTCGGCCTCGCCGCTGCTCGCTTCGCCGCTGACCTGGATTTCCGGCGCGGTACCCAGCCGCGACGCCGCGACGCGATAGAAGACCGGGGTATAGGCGGGACGCTTCACGCCCAGTTCCTCCAACTCGCGGATGTGGGCCTCCATGGCTTCGACGTCCCGACCGGTCCACCCGGCCACGACCAGCTGGTAGATGGTGACGGCGCGCCGCGACTTGCCCAGGCGGGTTTCGATATCAAAGGTAAGGGTTTTCATTTCGGATGCTCTCTGCGGTGTTGTGGCTGACCGGTGCTGGCACACTTGCCGGCGCCGGCCGGGTAGAGGGGACTTACTTCCTGACCAGCGGGCAGGTGCTTGCGCTGAGCGGACGGAACGCTTCGTTCGCGGGGATCACGGCCTTGATCTTGTAGTAGTCCCACGGCCGCTTCGACTCCTGCGGGCGCTTCACTTCGACCAGGTACATGTCGTGCACCATCAGGCCGTCGGCGCGGATCGTTCCGTTGCTGGCGAAGAAGTCATTGACCGCTGTCGCGCGCATCCTGGCCAGCACGGCATCGCTCTCGTCCGTGCGCGCGGCCTGGACCGCCTTGAGGTAATGCATCGTCGACGAGTAGACGCCGGCATGGACCAGCGTCGGCATGCGCCCGGTCTTCTCGAAGAAGCGTTGCGACCAGGCGCGCGTGGCGTCGTCGCGGTCCCAGTAGAACGCCGTGGTCAGCGTCATGCCCTGTGCGGCTTTCAGCCCCAGGCTGTGGATGTCGCTGATGAACATGTGCAGCCCGGCCAGCCGCTGCTTGCCCGCGCCGTTCATGCCGAAGTCCGCGGCCGTCTTGATCGCATTGACCGTGTCGGCGCCCGCGTTGGCCAGGCCGATCACCTTCGCGCCGGACGCCTGCCCCTGCAGCAGGTAGGACGACAGGTCCGCCGAATTGATCGGGTGCTTCGCCTTGCCCTTGACGGTTCCGCCGACGCTCGACAGCGCCTCGGTACCGTCCTTCTCGAGCGATGCGCCGAGCGCATAGTCGACGGTCAGGAAGTACCAGCTGTTGTCGCCGCGCCGTGCCAGCGTCTTGACGGTATTGGCGGCGAATGCGTAGGTGTCGTACGAGTACTGGATGGTGTAAGGCGAGCAATCCTCGTTGCTCAGGCGCGTGGTGCCGGCGCCGCTGGCAATGACGATCTTGCGCTTGAGCTTGCCCAGGTTGGAGACGGCCAGCGCCACCGAGGACGGCAGCGCGTCCTGAATGATGTCGACTTTCTGGTTGTCGAACCAGCCGCGCGCCAGCGTGGCGGCCACGTCGGTCTTGTTCTGGTGGTCGGCGCTGATCACCTGGACCGGTGCGCCCAGGACCTTGCCGCCGAAGTCGTCCACGGCCATCTGCGCGGCCACCACCGAGCCCTTGCCGCCGATATCGGAAAAGATGGACGACATGTCGGTCAGGACACCGACCTTGACCACGCCGTCGCTGATGGGGGCTGTCTGCGCCGCCGCGGCGGTTGCCGCGAACAGGGTGGCGCAGGCCAGCACGGCCGCGCCAATACGGATATCAGGCATGTTTGTCTCCTCTGTATTTATGGAAATGCCGGGTATTGCGGTCGGCGGGGCTGCCGCCGGGGTCTAACCTCGTTCATGCCGCAGCGCCGCCTCGACCCCCATGCCGATCGCCAGCAGCGTGCGGTCGGCAAGGTGGCGGCCGAACAGCATCAGCCCGACCGGCGCCTCGCCGGGGCGATGGCAGGGAACCGACAGCGAGCACAGGTCCAGCATGTTGGCGATGGCCGGATTGCGCAGCAGCAGCCGGTTGGTGGTGAAGAAGGCGTCGTCATCGTCGAGGTCCGCAATGCGCGGCGCGACGATCTGCACGGTCGGCAGGACCACCGCATCGAAGCCCGCCAGTTCGGCGTCGGCCTGCCGGCACAGCTCGCTGCGGCGCTGCCGCATGCGCAGGTAATCGGCGGCGCGCTGTCCGTCCGCCAGCCGGATGCGAGACAGCACGCGCGGGTCGTAGCGGTCGGCATGCGTCGCCACCAGGCTGCCGTGCCAGGCGCTGGCCTCGGCCGCAACCAGGCCACCGTGCGCGCCGAGCTCGGCCAGCTGATTCCAGCTGTCGAAGGCCACGTCCTGCAGCAAGGCGCCGGCCGCGGACAGCCGGCGCAGCGTGCGGCTGAAGACCTCGGCAACCTCGTCGGAGATGCCCTCCAGCACCAGCCCGGTCGGGACGGCCAGGCGCAGGCCCGCGAGCGGCGCCGCTGCCGTGGGCCCCTCCTCGCCTGCCATCACCGCATCGACGGCGGCACAGCACGCAACCGTATTGGCCAGGCACCCGACCGAGTCGTAGCTGGGCGACAGCGGTACCGCACCCTGTAGCGGCACGCGGCTTGCCGTGGGCTTGAAGCCGACGATGCCGCACAGCGCCGCCGGGATGCGGCAGGAGCCGCCGGTGTCAGAACCGACCGCGGCCAGCGCCATGCCATCGGTCACGGACACCGCTGCTCCGGACGACGATCCGCCCGGAATGCGGCCGGCTTGCCGGTCGAACGGGTTGCGCGGGGTGCCATAGTGCGGATTGATGCCGACACCCGAGTAGGCGAACTCGGTCATATTGGTACGCCCGACCAGCACGGCTCCCGCCGCACGCAAGCGCGCGATGGCCGGCGCATCCGCGCCGGCGGGCCGCTCCGGCAGCACGCGGGCACCGGCGCGGGTCACGTCGCCCTGCACGTCGAACAGATCCTTCACGGAAACGGGCAACCCGGCAAGCGGGCCCGCCACGCCCTGTTCGCGCAGCATGTCGCTCGCCTGGGCCTGCTTGCGGGCCGCCATGCTGACGCCATGGGGGAAGAAGCGCGCGCCTTCGCCGCCCGGATTGCAGATGCGTTCGACGCATGAGGCCAACAGCGACTGGGCATTGGCGCTGCCGTCGGCAAGCCGGCGCCTGGTGGCGGCTATGGTGGCTTCCATGATCAGGCCGGGTCGTAGTAGTGGATTTCCAGCAGCATGCAACCGCCGTTCGACTTGAACGGACCGTGGAATGCGCCGGGCGGACGGCAGGCGTAGGTGTTGGGCGCGAAGGCTTCGCCGCCCTCCCCGTTGACATCGTTGCCGACAGTCAGGTCGCCACTGAGCAGGTAGACCTCCTCCCAGTACTCGTGCACGAACGGCGCGGTGGTGAAGACACCCGGGTCAAAGCGCAGCAGGCGAGTGCGACTGCCGCCGCGGCCGCCTTCGTCCAGCGCGCCGGACAGGATCTTCTGCTGGATGCCGGCGGGATAGCCGTGCGGGACCTCCCAGTCGGACGCCAGGTCTAGGGTATGGAACTCGTCGTGAAGCTTGTTGATTGCCATGCTGATCTCCGTTATCGGGGCAAGGGGAAAACAATGCGGGCGTGTCAGGCCGCCTGCGGCAGCCGGGCCAGCTCGTCTTCGAGGGAATAGCTGCCGAGCATGTGGTCGACCAGGCCGGAAGCGCTCTTCCAGTCGTAGGTCCGGTAGGCGTGGCCCTTGGTGACGAAGGTGGCGCCGGCGTAGAACATCTCGTACTGGTTATGGCGCGAGGCGAACTCGGACCCGACGGCATCCCAGGCCAGCTTGAAGAACTTGACGCGCTCCTCCGGGCTGCACACCGGCGACTTCTGCGTCTTGGCGATGATCTCGGCGAGCGCGGGGTTGGCGAAATCCCCGATGCTCGACGGCAGCATGATCATGCCGCCGCCGGCCAGCTCGCGCAGCGTGTTGAGCACCTTGGCATAGAGCTGCTGCGTCGCCACCTGCGAGCCATACAGCATGCTGCGGTCGGGCACGAAGTAGCCGTTCTGGTTGACCTGGCCCTTGGCCTCCATGCCGTAGACCCAGGCCTCGACCATGCCCGCCTCCGCGGCGAGCTGGCCCAGCAGCTCCCTGACCTGCGGGAAGCCGTTGGTGCCGTTGATCTCGGTGATCCGGTGCGCGAGTCCGACCAGGAAGCGCAGCTTCACCATCAACCGCACCTGGCACTGGTAGTTCTGGTAGACATGGGCGGGCGTGGCGTGGAACTGCTTTGCGCACATGGCGACGTCGCCCGCGACGAAGATCCGCTCCCACGGCACCTTGACGTCGTCGAAATAGAGCACGGCATCGTTCTCGTCGAAGCGGCTCGCGAGCGGGTTGTCGAAGACCGAGGTCGCGTTCGCCTCATACGACTTGCGCGACATCACCTTCAGCCCTTTGGTGTTCATCGGCACCGCGAAGGACAAGGCGTACATCTCGTCGCCCTCGCGCAGCGGCTGGATGCAGCTGCAGAACACCTCGTTGGCCATGATGCCGCTGGTGGCCAGCATCTTCGCGCCGCGCACCGTGATGCCCTCGGCATCCTGGTCGACAATGCCCACGGCCAGGTACTTGTCCTCCTGCTCGTGCGCGGCCTTGGCCTGGTTGGCCTGCGGGTTCACGATCACATAGGTCAGGAACAGGTCGTTGTCGCGGGCATAGCGGTAGTAATCGCGCAAGGCACCGGCGCGTGCGGGATCGGCCTGCTCGAGCACGTCGATGCCCATGACCATGCCTGAGATGCAGGAGGCGACGTGGTCGGGCGAGCGGCCCATGAAGCCGTAGTGCAGCGCAGTCCAGGCTTCCAGCATCTGGCGGCGCTCGACCAGCTCGTTGTAGCTGGTGGGGAGCTCCCAGATGCGGCTGACGCGCCGGTCCGTGCCTTCGGGCTGGAAGGTCATCTTGTCGATGTTCTCGGGACGCGCCTGGTAATCGTAGAGATTGGCGTAGCTGCGAATCGAGTTGCGGAACGCCGGGTGCACCGTGACGTCCGTGACCCGCTTGCCGTCCAGATACACTTCGCGGCCATCGCGCAGCATCGCGATGTGTTGGCTACCGGTCTTGATCATGTCGTTCTCCTGTCCTGACTGCCTGTGTTTTGTGGATTTACGCGGCGGCCGGGATGTGTTCCAGTGCCCGGTACGTGCCGCCAAAGAAGATCAGGGGCCGGCCGTCGTGCCGGGCCTGATGGCGGACCACCCGCCCGATGAAGATGACGTGGTCGCCGCCGTCGTGCATCGCATAGGGCTCGCATTCGAACGTGGCCAGCGCATCCGGCAGCAGCACATGGCGCTCGCCGTCCTGCGCGCCGAAGTCGATGCCCTCCCACTTGCCTGTGTTCGCCTTCGCGAACCGGTTCGAGATATCCTTCTGCGCCTCGGTCAGCACGTTGACCGCGAAGCGGCGCGCCGCGCGCAGGTCGCCCAGGCTCAGGCAGCGGCGGTCGACCGAGAACAGCACCAGCGGCGGGTCCAGCGACACCGAGTTGAACGACGCCACCGTGATGCCGACCGGCACCCCCTCTTCGCGCGGCGCCGTAATCACGGCGACACCCGTTGCAAACATCGCCAGCGCATTCCTGAAGCGGCGCTGTGCATCGGCGTCCATCTCGACGCCACGACCGGCAGATGACTCAGCCATCACGACTCCTACGCATGTTTGTTCCACCAACTCTATTACTTTGTTTATTAGCTTTGTAAGTTAGGTTTTATTGAATGCTATGTAGCAACGCTATTCAAGTTAGCGGAAACCCTAGTCGGAATCGGGATGGCACGCGGCCCGCTCCCTGGTGGAATCCGCAAAGCCTTGCTGCGAAAGGCTTTGCGGGCAGCATGCGGGGTCATCAGACACGCCGGCAGAGCCAGTGGAATCGCGTCGAGCAACCCTACCGGCAGCATGGCGCCCACCCGGCGCGCGGGCACCCGGTGCTAGACTCGGCCCCACTTTCCTTGACCAGCGGGTTCGCCTGCACACGGTCCTCCCCACCTCCGCATCCAGGAAATGAGCCCCATGCCAACCGAACCGAAAGCCCTTCCGATCTACATGGACTACAGCGCGACGACGCCGGTCGACGCCCGCGTCGTCGAGAAGATGGTCCCGTTCCTGCACCACCAGTTCGGCAACCCGGCTTCACGCAGCCACTACTACGGCTGGCAGGCGGAAGAGGCGGTGGAGACCGCGCGCGCGCATGTCGCGGCGCTGCTCAATGCCGACCCGCGCGAGATCGTCTGGACCTCCGGCGCGACCGAGGGCAACAACCTGGCCATCAAGGGCGCGGCGCATTTCTATCGGGGCAGGGGCAACCACATCGTCACGGTCAGGACCGAGCACAAGGCGGTGCTCGATACCTGCCGCGAGCTGGAACGGCAGGGCTTTGCGGTGACTTACATGGATGTCGGCGAGGACGGTCTGGTCGATCTAGCCACGCTGCGCGGCGTATTGCGGCCGGACACCATCCTGGTGTCGGTGATGATGGTCAACAACGAGATCGGCGTGATCCAGCCGGTCGCGCAGATTGGCGAGATCTGCCGCGGCGCAGGCATCGTGTTCCACTGCGACGCGGTGCAGGCCGCGGGCAAGGTTCCCATCGACCTGGAGGCACTGAAGATCGACCTGCTTACGGTGACCGCGCACAAGGTCTACGGCCCCAAGGGCATCGGCGCGCTCTACGTGCGGCGCAAGCCGCGCATCCGGCTGGAAGCGCAGATCCACGGCGGCGGGCATGAGCGCGGCATGCGCTCCGGCACCCTGCCGACGCACCAGATCGTGGGCATGGGCGAAGCCTTCAGGCTGGCAAGACTGGAACTGGCGGAAGAAGCGCGCCGTGTGGGCGTGCTGCGCGACCGGCTGCTGGCGGGGCTGTCGCGGCTGGACGAGGTCTACGTCAATGGCAGCCTCGCGCACCGCATCCCACATAACCTGAACATCAGCTTCAACTTTGTCGAAGGCGAGTCCCTGATCATGGGCATCAAGGACGTGGCGGTGTCGTCTGGCTCGGCCTGCACCTCAGCCTCGCTGGAGCCGTCGTTCGTGCTGCGCGCGCTCGGCCGCAGCGACGAACTGGCGCACAGCTCGATCCGCTTTACGCTGGGCCGCTATACCATCGAAGCGGAAGTCGATGAAGTCATCCGGCAGGTCAGCGCCACGGTGTCGCGGCTGCGCGAACTCAGCCCGCTATGGGAAATGCATCAGGAGGGCATCGATGTCGGCGCCGTGCAGTGGGCCGCGCACTGAAGGCAGGGGGCTAGCCCTTCTGGCGGCGGGCCTGCAGGTGCTCCAGGTCGAGCGCGGCGCGGTCGCCGTTGGCGACCAGGCGGTCGACCACCGAACACAGCACCTTGAATTCGGTGCGGGTGACGCCGTCGAACAGCACGTCATTGATCTGCTGCTGCACCGGCAGCAGTTCATTGAGCAGCTTCGATCCCGCCGCCGTGATGGTCAGCCGCATCTTGCGCTTGTCGTCGGGATGGGCCTTCTTGTCGATCAGGCCGAGCTTCTTCAGCTTGCCGGTTTCGATGGTAATGAACGGGCCGCTCAGGTGCAGGTGGTCGGCCAGCTGGTTCACCGTCACCTCGCCTTGCTGCGAAAGGTGCGAAATGGAGCGGATCAGCGAGTACTGCACCCCGGTCAGGCCGATCAGGTTGCCGAAGCCGTCGCGCACGGAAAGCAGCCGCGCGGCAAACGGCAACAGGCCATTGACCAGGTGCCGGAACTCGCGGTCCGAGCCATCGATCAGGCAAGCCGGATGCGTGATCGTCAGAGTCTTGCTTGCAGGATTCGTCGCCATCGTCGCTTATGTCATTTAGCTTGCAAGGCAAGCTTTGTGCCAAATTCTATCAAACCCTCTGCATCGCCCCGGCGCTTGCGTGCCATCCCCTCCACCCCGAAAGGTTACCCGGCATGAACCCGATCTCACTCACCGCGGCGAAAGCGCTGCTCGCCCTCTATGTCGAGGCCAAGGACAACAATCGGCCGGCGCTGATCGCTGAAGCGTTTGCGCAGGATGCGTCGCTGACGTTCTCGATCGACACCGACACCATCAGCTTTCCGGCGAAGACGGAAGGCGCGCCGGCCATCGCCGCGACGCTGGTGAGCGACTTTGCGAAGACGTTCGACCACTGTCGGACCTACTACATCGGCGACACCGCCGCCGCGCTCACCGGGAACACCATGACAATCCCGTGGCTGGTGGTGATGCGCGAAACGGCGGCCCACACCTTGCGCGCGGGAAAAGGCTTCTACAGCTGGGGCTTCGCCGCCGGGGACGACGGTTCCTACCGTATCGCCAGCCTGCATATTCATATCGAGCGGATGGACTCGGTGCCGGATCCGGGCGCGGCAGTGCTGTCGGCCTTGCAGTCGTCGCTGCCCTATCCCTGGTTGCCCGAGCCAGCGCTGAAGACGGTCATTGAAGGCAGCGCTGCGGCACAGCCCGGACTTGCGTTCCTGCGGGCCTTTGCGGAGCCGGCACGCATGCCATAGGCAGTGCCTTGGCGAAAGTCGGCGCCATCCGTACGCGTCATTGCAGGTTCAGCTGCCACGACACCCCATAGCGGTCATTGACCCAGCTGAAGCGGCGGCTGAACCCGTAGTTGTCCGGCGGCATCAGCACCATGCCGCCGGTCGAGAGCCAGCCAAAGGCCTTGTCGAACTCGGCTTCGCTCTCGCACTCGACGAAGAGCGACAGGGAAGGCAGTGAAGGTGAAGGCATGTTTCACCGGGCTGTCGATACAGATGATGTCCTGACCGGACAGGGTGACTGCGCGCTTGACGCTGCCTTGCGCGCCGGGCTCGCCCGCGCCGTATCGTTCGAGCGCGCGCCATCAAGGGCAGGATTTCCCGGAGCAAGTCTGATGAAACCAATCGCACATGCACTGGCTGCAACATGTCTGACGCTGGCAACCACGCTCGCAACCACGCTGGCCTTCGCCGGCCCCTACCCTGACAAGCCAACCAGGTGCAGCTGATGTTCGACAACCTGCCGGGCTCGTTGCCGCATGTGAAGGCGGGCCGCCTGCGTGCGCTGGCAGTGACCAGCGCCACGCGCTCGCCCGCGCTGCCGGACGTGCCGACCATGGCCGAGGCTGGTATCAGCGGCTACGAGGCGGATGTCTGGTTCGGCGTGGTCGGGCCGCGCGGCTTGCCGCCGGCCGTGGCCAGCCGCTTGTCGCAGGAAATCACGCGTATTGCGCAGGACAAGGCGATGCGGGACAAGCTGGTGCAGGCGGGGGCGTCGCCGCTGACTTCGACACCGGAGCAGTTCTCGGTGCTGATCCGGCGCGATACGGACAAGTGGGCGAAGCTGGTGCGGGAATCGGGGGCGAGTATTGATTGAGGTGAGTAGCGGGAGTACTCGGCCGGCGCGGCATGCCGGCCGAGAATGCTGGCAAAGCTGAAACTGTGAGTGTTGCCTCCCCTCTCCCATTTATGGGAGAGGGGCGGGGGAGAGGGCAGGCGCCTCCTCGAAGCGGGGCGCCCCGATGCTTGCCATGCGCCTGCCCTCTCCCCCGGCCCCTACCGCAAGCGGGAGAGGGGAGCAAACCGGTGGCGTAGACAGTCTGTCAGCAAACCTTGCTACGCCCCCTGCGCGCGATTCAGCACGAAGTCGAAATCGAGCCGCCAGCTGCCATCACCCTGCCGAACCCACTCCCCCACCAGCGACTCGCGCACACCAAACACCGCGTCGGAATCGAGATACTGGTCGCCCTTGCGGAAAACATGGGTGACCAGCGTCTCGTAGCCCGGCGCCTGGATCATGAAGTGCAGGTGCGCGGGCCGCCACGGGTGCCGGCCCGTGGCACGCAGCAAGTCACCCACCGGGCCGTCATCCGGGATCGGGTACGCCTGCGCCAGCACCGTGCGGAAGCGGAACCTGCCGTTCGCATCGCTGTGCAGCACGCCACGCCCCTGGGCCTGGTCCAGGCCGGCATACTGCACGTCGTAGCGGCCGTCGGCATCGGCCTGCCAGACATCGATGGTCGCACCCGCAACCGGCTCCCCGGCGAGGTCGCGGATGGTGCAGGACACTTCGCACGGCTCGCCTTTGGCGCCGTTGGCGAGATCGGCGCCATCCTCGTAGTGTGGTGCGCCTTCCACGTGGAACGGGCCGAACACCGTGGCTTCGGTGCAGCCGGCCGGCTTCCGGTTGTTCATGCAGACCGTCAGCATCGACAGGCCGAGCACGTCGCTGAGCAGGATGAATTCCTGCCGCTTGTCATCGCACTTGTGGCCGGTGGCTGTCAGGAAGCGGATGCCCTGCAACCACTCCGCCTCCGTCAGCCTCACTTCGCGTGCAAAGTCGTGCAGGTGCCGCACCAGGCTGGCGACGATCTCCCTGACGCGTGGATCGGGCGTGTCGTCCAGGCGCGCCAGCACCGCCTGGGTGATGGTGTCCTCGTCGAGGTTGCGCATGCTTGTCTCCGTTGGATGGTGGGGAAGCCGGGGTCGGACCGTACGGGCTACGCCAGCGTGCAGGCCTGCTCGAACGCCAAGCGCGGGCTGCGCGGAAACACCCGGCCGGGATCGCCATGGCCCAGCCCACAGATAAAGTTAGACCGGATCGTCGTTCCCGCAAAGAAAGCCACGTCCACCGCGGCATTGTTGAAGCCCGACATCGGACCGCAATCCAGCCCGACCGCGCGCGCCGCCATGATCAGGTACGCCCCCTGCAGCGTGCCATTGCGGAACGCCGTGGTCTCGGCAAAGGCGGCCTTCTCCGGGCCCTCGAACCAGGACTTGACCGCAGGGTTGTGCGGAAACAGTTCTGGCAGGTGGTCGTAGAAGCGGGTGTCATAGCCGACGATGGCCACCACCGGCGCGTTCATCACCTTGTCGACGTTGGCCGGCGCCACGGCGCCCGCGAGCTTTTGCTTGGCTTCCATGCTGCGTGCGAAGACGATGCGCGCAGGCGAGCAGTTGACCGAGGTCGGGCCGAACTTCATCTGGTCATAGATCTCGCGCAGCCTGGCATCGGGGACGTCGCGGTCGAGCCAGCCGTTCTGGCTGCGTGCCTCGCCGAACAGGGTAGCAAGGGAAATGGTGGCAGTCATGATGGTTTCCTTCTCTTGTGGATGCAAAAAAAACGCCGGCGGGCCGGGCGGAGCCCCTTCCTCCCGCCCGCCGTGCGCGGTTAAATCGCCATGGCGCCCGCAAGCGCGACTTCTTCCTGGTGCCGTGCGGCGTCGAGCGCCTTGGCGTAGTCGGCGGTCTTGCGGTATTCGGTGTCGTCGGTCACCGCCGAGTCGATGCCGCACACCTGCCGCGCCAGCTTGCCGTACGGGCCGGAGCCCGAGAACTCGGCGCGCTGCATGGTCAGCATGCGGATGCTCTGCAGCGGCGTGCCGTTGAAGTTCTCGAACACGAGCAGGCGGCTGCCCCAGTCGCTGAGGAACAGGTCGCGGATCACGCGGCCGATCTTCACGCGGTCATGCGGGCGGCCCACCGGGCCGTTGTTCATGCGCTCGAACCAGCCGTTGAGCTTGTCGTCGTTCCACTGGTCCTCGCTGGCAAAGATCAACGCACTGCGGCCCGACAGGTCCACCAGCTCGTAGATCATCTGCGAGAAGTTCTCAAGGTAAAGCGCGCGCCCGAAGTCGTAGATCAGGATGTTGGGCTTGTAGTGGCCGCCGGGCGTATGGAAGCCTAGTTCCTCACTGGCGATCACGTGCGCGAGCATGGCCTGGTGGAAGCCGATCAGCTTGGCCACGCGCGTCTGCACGGCCGGGATCTTGTTGGTGCCGATATGCTCGGTGATCAGCACCGCCAGGCCGGCCACCAGCTCGGCCCGCACCATCTGGCGGATCAGCGCATGGTAGTGCAGCCAGTCGAACACGCGCTGCGGGTACAGCTTGGCATGGTTGGGATTGCCGATGTGGAAGACGTGCGACCACGGGATGAAGACGTTCTCGAACACGGTCATGCCATCGAGTTCGTCGCCCTGCGCGGCAAGCGGGTGCTCGACCTTGTCTTCCTTGACCAGGCTTTCGCGGCAAACGATGGTCACGCCCGGCGTGTTGACCGGTGTCGCGGCAAAGATGACCTGCTCGCCGGGAATCCCGGGGCGGAAGAACACGCCGATGTGGATCCAGTCGGCAAAGGCCACGCCGGTGCCGATGGCCTTCACGCCGTTCACCACGATGCCCTTGTCGTTCTTTTCCACCACGCGCAGGCCGGGCGAGCGCTCCTGCGCGTCCGGGCTGGAACGGTCCATCTGCGGGTCCACGAACTGCGGGGCGCAGTTCAGGTCATGCTCCCGGGCGTAGCGGATAAAGTCGACGATATTGCCGGCCTGGATATGCCCGTCGGCGCCGATCGACTGCGTTTCCCACGGCGCGGGGTCGTCGATGTAGGTGGTCAGCACATAATTGTTGACGTCCGGCGTGCGGGGGAACGACGCGCCCGCCATCTCGCGCATGACGGTCTCGTGGTACTTGCGCTTGCGGCGCAGCTGCTCCTTGTCGCGGTGGCCGAACCACTGCATGGCACGGCGTTGGCCATCCTCGTCGATATAAGTCATCACGTCCTGCAGGTCCGGACGATGGTGCAGGTCGTAGAAATCGGCGTGGCGCTGCGCGTAGTCGCGTGTCTTGGGGTGGGTGGCAACGTTGTCGATCTTCTCGTTGCCGACCCAGACGTCGCGGCCGTCGTTCAGGGATTCCAGGTACTGCTTGCCGGTACGAATCATGGCGGTGTCTCCTTGGCAAAAGCTCTGCTGCGCGGGCCGTGCGGACTCGCGTGGTTTGGGGTTCAGGGAAAGCGGCGCGCGGCGCCTAAGCTGCGACCGGTGTGGTAGTCGCGTAGCTGCGCTGGCAATAGACCAAAGGGGGAACGCTGTCCGTCTCGTCGTGCGCGGCCGCTACGACCCGGGCGAGGAAGATGCTGTGGCTCCCCACTTCGAAGGCCTCGCTGACGCGGCAGTCCAGCGTCAGCGAGGCATCGCTGCTGCACGGCGACCCGGTGCGCTGCCGATGCCAGGTGCCGGTGGCAAAGCGTTCGGGCATCGGCAGCCCGCCGGCGCCGGCGAAAACCTGCGACAGCCCGGACTGCCCCGCGTGCAGCCAGTTGACACTGAGCACGCCGTTGGCCTTGATGACCGCATTGGCGTAGCTGTTGCGATTGATGCAGACCAGCACTGTCGGCGGGTTGTCGCAAACCGAGCAGACCGCCGAGCAGGTCACGCCCGCCTCGCCAGCCTGGCCATTGGTGGCAATCACCGTCACCGGCGTGGCGGCGCGCGACAGCGCCTCCCTGAACCGCTGCGCACTGATGCCATCGAGAAGTTCTCTGTGCTGGCTGCTCGGCGGCGCCGAGAAGGGAAATCCGTTCATGTCGTCCTCCTTTGGTGATGACTTCTCGCATCCCGGTCCATGTGTAGCCACCGGTGCGATGCGCGCTTGTTGTATTCATGGCGGCGCGTTCCACGTAGACTAGTTGCAACGCCGGACTTCTACTATTGAGACGACGTCATGGACACTATTCCTCAGCGGCATGAAGACGACCTGGGCCTGCATCACCTGCAGGTGCTCGACGTGCTGCTCGCCGAGCGCAGCCTGACCAGGGCCGCACGCGTGCTCAACATCACGCAGCCGGCGCTGAGCAAGACGCTGGCAAAGCTGCGCACGTACTTTGGCGATCCGCTGTTCGTGCGCGTGGCCTTGCGCATGGAACCCACGCCCAAGGCACTGGCGCTGGCCGAGCCGGTGCGCGGCATCCTGGAACGCATGCGCGCGCTGCGTTCAGACCACGTGGTCTTTGATCCCGCCACGTCGTCACGCACCTTCAGCTTGTTCGTTGTCGATGCCGGCGGGGCGCAGATGCTGCCGCCGCTCATCAACCGCCTGGCCAACGACGCGCCCGGCGTGCATGTGCAGGCCGTCAATTGCGACGCACAGCACATCGACCTGTGGCTGGAGTCCGGGCTGGTCGACCTGGCCATAGGCTCGTTCCCCGGCCTGACGCAGGGCATTCGGCGCCAGCCGCTGTGGCGCGAGCGCTATGTGGCCGTGACGCGCCGCGGCCACCCGCGCCTGGGCGCGAGCCCGGACCTCGCGGCGTTCATCGCGGAGCAGCACGTGCTGGTCACGGCAGCGGGGACCGGGCACGAGCATCTGTCGGTGGAGCGCGCGGTGGAGGCCACCGTGCCGGTCGAGAGGATCGTCTGTCGCGTGCCCATGTTCACGACCGCCGCGCTGGTGGCATGCCGCTCCGACGCGGTGGCACTGTTGCCGATGACGCTGGGCCGCATCCTGGCCGACGAGATGGGGCTGCAACTGGTCACGCCACCGCTGGCCTTGCCCGAGATCGAGATTGCGATGTACTGGCACGACCGCGTGCATCGCGAGAGCGGCAACCAGTGGATACGCGGGGTACTGCGCGAGTTGTTCCAGCAGCAGGCGTCGGCCGTGCCTGAGGCATCGGGGTAAGCCCTCACCATCGCGCTGGTTATAGTTGCTATGCTGGCGCGCCCGCTGGCAGCGCGGGCCGGTGCCGCCTAGCATGGCTCTCATGTTTCACCGGGAGCCTCCCATGCAGCTACTCTCCGAAGCAGAAGCCTTCGCGCCGTCCGGCGCCGTGGTATCGATCGGCATGTTCGATGGCGTGCATCGCGGACACCGCGCCGTGCTGGCGCAGTTGCGCGCCCGCGGCGATGCGCTGGGGCTGCCTACCGTGGTGGTCACCTTCGATCCGCACCCGCGTGCCGTGGTCACGCCGCACCGCGCGCCGCCGCTGCTCGGCAGCGTCGGGCAGCGCCTGGCGCTACTGGCCGCGAGCGGTGCCGCGGATGCCTGCCTGGTGATCCGCTTTGACCGTGCGCGCAGCGCGCAGCCCGTGGACGCATTCGTCGAACAAACCCTGCTGGGCGGGCTCGGCATGCGGGCCCTGGTGGTGGGGGAGAATTTTGCGTGCGGGCACCAGCGCAAGGGCGACGTGGCTTACCTGGTGCAATCCGGGCTGCGCCACGGCTTTACGGTCAACCCGGTCGCATTGCGGCAGGCAGCCGAAGCCGGCAGCGACGCGCCGTGCTCCTCGACCTACGCCCGGCAGCTGGTGTCGGCCGGCGACGTGGAGCTTGCCGGCGCCGTGCTGGGGCGTCCGTACGAGCTGGCCGGCAACGTCATGGCCGGGCCGGCAGGTCATGCGCTGGCAGTGAGGCTGCCGCAGGGGATCTGCACGCCCGCCCCGGACGATTATGACGGCGCGGTGGCGCAAGCGGGCGATGACACATGGATGCCAGCCGTCCTGCAGGTTCGTGCAGGCGAGTGTGACGTGAGGCTGCACACGCGTGAACCGGCCAGACTGGCAGAGGGCAGCCGCATCGTGCTGCGCTTTACCGCAAGGCGGTTACGCGCGGCGGCCGCGTGAGGCGGCCGCTATCGCTCAAAAAATCAGGCGCTGAACCCGCCATCGATGGTCAGGCTGGCGCCCGTCACGAAGCCGGCTTCCGGACCCGCGACGTAGGCCACCATGCCCGCGATCTCGTCCGGCGTCGCGTGGCGTTGCAGCGCCATCAGGCCATGCAGCGCGGCGCCGAATTCGCCGGCTTCCGGATTCATGTCGGTGTTGGTCGGACCCGGCTGGATGTTGTTGACGGTGATGCCGCGCGGACCCAGGTCGCGCGCCATGCCCTGCACCAGGCCCAGCAGCGCGGACTTGCTCATGGCATACGCGCTGCCGCCGGGGAACGGCATGCGGTCGGCATTGGTGCTGCCGATATTGATAATGCGGCCGCCCTGCCCCATGTGCGCCAGTGCAGCTTTCGCGGCGACGAAGACGGCGCGCACGTTGACGGCGAGCGTCCTGTCGAAGTCTTCCAGCGAGAAGCTCTCGACCGGGCCCAGCAGCAGCACGCCGGCGTTGTTCACCAGGATGTCGAGCTTGCCGAACTGGTGTGCGACTTCGTTGATCGCGCCGGTGAGCGCGCCGGGGTCGGCGGCATCGGCCTGGATGGCGAGCGCGCGGCCGCCGGCGGCCTCCACTTCGGCCACCAGCGCATTAGCCGCGACCGCGGATTGCTGGTAAGTGAAGGCGACTGCCGCGCCCTCGCGCGCCAGGCGGCGGACAATCGCTGCGCCGATGCCGCGGGCGCCACCGGTGACAAAAGCAGTTTTTCCTGAGAGGGTGGTCATGAAGTGCTCCTGAACATGAGAAGTTGGTGAGGACAGTATGGTTGGCGCATTGCATCGCCGGTAGCCACAAATCGGCATCAGCTTTTTCAACCGCTGGTATAAGCTGGAGGCATGGAAGCGCTGAATCTTCTCGAATCGTTCGTCCGGAGTGCTGAAGCCGGCAGTTTTTCGGCCGCGGCGCGCCAGCTTGGGTTGACGCCTGCCGCGATCAGCAAGAACGTGGCGCGCCTGGAATCGCACCTGGGCCTGCGGCTGTTCCAGCGCAGCACGCGCCAGCTAACGCTGACCGCCAGCGGCGAACAATTCCTGCGGCAGGTATCCGATCCGTTCTCGACCCTGCGCGACGCCTTTGCCAGTGCCTCGCAAGACGCCGGCAAACCCGCGGGCGTGCTGAAAGTCAGCATGGCGCTCGCCTTCGGCAGGGAATACCTGGTACCGCTGCTGGGAGAATTCCTGGAACGCTATCCCGCGATCGTGCCGGACTGGCACTTCGAGAACCGGCCTGTGGACCTGATCCAGGACGGCTTCGATGCCGCGATCGGCGGCGGGATAGAGTTGACCGACGGTGTGGTCGCGCGCGAACTGGCGCATACGCACATCGTGGTGACGGCATCGCCTGCGTACATGAAGGGCAGGCCCTTGCCAAAGCATCCGCGCGATCTTGCCGTCCTCGACGGGATCGTGCGGCGCTCAGGTCCGACCGGCCGGCTGCGCGCGTGGACGCTGCGCAACCAGGTCGGCGAAGAGGCGCCCGCCGAGCACCGCACGCGGATGGTCTTCGACGACCCGGAAGCGATGGCGCATGCGGCCATGCTCGGCTTCGGCGTCGCGCTGCTGCCGACGCCGCATGCCGCCAGCTGGTTGGAGAGCGGTGCGCTGATGCGGCTGCTGCCGGGATGGTATGCCGACAACGGGCCGGTGTCGCTGTACTACCCCAACAAGAAGCTGCTGCCCCCCAAGACGCGCGTGTTCATCGATTTCGTTGTCGACACGTTTCGCCGCGGGGGGCTGGCAACGCGCTTTGACGCGCGCTAAAGCCTGCTGTGCTCTTCCCGCTCAGGCCGGCGTCTTGCGGAACGAGATCGCGAACCGGTTCCACGTGTTGATGGCGGCAACCAGCAGCGTCAGGTCGACCAGTTCGGCATCGGTGAAATGCGGCCGCACGGCTTCCCAGACGGCGTCCGGCACATGGTCTTGCGACACCAGCGTCACGGCTTCGGTCCAGGCGAGCGCCGCCTGTTCGCGCGCGGTGAAGAACGGGGTCTCGCGCCAGACCTGCAGGGTCGTCCTCGCCGCCCTTGCGTGCGTCGGCGGTGTGCAGGTCGATACAGTAGGCGCGGCCGTTGATCTGCGAGGCACGCAGGCGGACCAGCTCCACCAGCGGCTTTTCCAGTTCGCTCTTGGCGATGCGCTCCTCCAGCCCGAGGACGGCCTTGATGGTGGCGGGACTGGCCTTGTAAAAGTCGAGACGTTGTTGCATGACTTGCTCCATTTATCAGGGGAACAGCGGGGATGCCGCTGCCTTGGAGAGAAGATTAGGCGGGCGACTGTTACCACTTTTGCGGTATTTCCAGGTAACCAGTGGCGATCGCGCGCCTACAGGTGCCAGCCTTCCAGCACCTCTGCCAAACGCTGCAGTCCCAGGTGGATTTCGCTTACCTCGATGCCGCCATATCCGAACAGCAGCCCCGCCTGCGTCGCCTGGCCGGCGTACATGCCCGAAATGCCATACAGGCCCACGGATGCCGCATTGGCACGCGCGATCAGGTCGTCTTCAGCCAGGCCTGGCCGCAGCAGCGCCACCAAGTGGATGCCGGCGGCACTGGGCAGCGGCCTCAGCCAGGCTGCCAGCCCGCCATGCAGATGTGCCAGCAGCGCGTTGCGCCTGGCCGCATACACCTTGTGCATGCGGCGCAGGTGCCGGGCGAAGTCGCCATCGTGCATGAAGCGGGCAAGCGCGGCCTGGGTCATGGTGCAGCTATGCCAGTCGATCGCCTGCTTGGCCTGGCGCAGCGCCGCGGTCAGCTCGGCCGGCGGCACGACGTAGCCGATGCGCAGCTCGGGGAAGATCGTCTTCGAGAAGGTGCCGACGTAAGCGACGACATCGGCCTTGTCCAGGCTCTTCAGGGATTCCATCGGCCGCCCTTCGAAGCGGAATTCGCCGTCGTAGTCGTCTTCGACGATCAGCGCGCCGTGCCGTTGCGCCCAGGCAAGCAGCGCCAGGCGGCGCTCCATTTCCATCGGCATGCCCAGCGGGAACTGGTGCGATGGCGTCACGTAGACCATGCGCGCGTCCGGGGGCAACGCGTCCACGACAATGCCCTGGGCGTCGACCGGTACCGGCACCACCTGCGCGCCGGTGGCAGCAAAGAGCATGCGCGGCGGCGGATAGCCCGGGTCCTCCACTGCAATGACATCGCCGTGGCGCACGGTCACGCGTGCGAGCAGGTCCAGTGCCTGCTGGGCGCCCTGCGTGACGAATATCTGCTGCCAGGGCGCCAGCACGGCCCGATTGAACGCGAGGTATCGCGATACCGCTTCGCGCAGGGCCCGCTCACCGACGGGATCGTGATATTCGCCCCGGCCGCGCGCCTGCTCGCGCAAGGCATGGTTCACGCAACGCCGCCATGCCTCGAACGGATAGCGGGTCTTGTCCGTGACGCCCCGACAAAATCGAATTGTGGTGGCGAGCCCGGCCGGGTCATCGGCATGGCGCCGGGCAGCGTCTCCCAGATGGTGAGCGGCCGGGCCGGGGGGCGCGCAGTATCGGGCAAGACGGGGTGCGCCAGCGGATGTGCGGGTGCCTGCGCGAGGCGCGTCATCGCATCGGCCACGAAGGTGCCGTCGCCCGCGCGCGTGCGCAGGTAGCCTTCCGTGATCAGCCGTTCGAACGCATCCAGCGTGGTCTTGCGCGATACACCCAGATTGATCGCCAGCTCGCGGGTGGAAGGCAGCCGCTGGCCCGCCACCAGGCGCCCCTCCATCACGCCGGCGCGCAGTTGCCGGTAGATCTGTCCCGCCAGGTCGTGGCGGCCATGAAGCGCGAGGTGGATATCCATGACAGGCCATCTCCGCAGGCAGCTATGGCAAGCCGGGCTGGCCGTCTACATCGGCCATCCGGAACGCGTCAATTCTAAGGGCCAGCGGCCGTTACACGCCGTCCACCCCCACCAGACTCAGTCCTCCATGGCGGGCGCTGACAGCGCCGCAACGGCCTTGTTCATCAGATGCAGCAGCATGCGCAATTCCGGCCCCGCCATGTCGCCGTCGAGCGCGTCGGCCATCTGCCTGCGCAGTTGGGCATCGACCTTGTCGCACAGAACCTCTCCCGATGGGCTGATGCACAAACTGACGCTGCGCCGGTCTCCCGGCACCCTCAGCGCCACGATCAGCTCGCGCTCGCGCAACAAGTGCACCACGCGCGACAGCGCGCCAGTGTCATGGTCGATGGCGGCGGCGGTCTCGGTGAGGGTGCTGCCACCGGCACTGCGCAGGTGGCACAGGATCAGCCACTGCGGCACGGTCAGGTCCGTGTCGCGCAAGACCTGCGTGGCGCCATGCTGGGTAATGCGCCGCAGGCGGCCGGTCGCGACCAGCACATCGGACAGCGCGACCCTATCCGTCGTCATCGGCCCGGCGCTCATCGCAGCACCTTCTGGAACATGCTGACACCAATCGCCAGCACCGCCACCACCGCGAGCGCGCGGAAATGATCGATATTGGCCAGCAGCGCGGACTGCTGCGCCAGTACCTGCGCGATCTGCGCGGTGGCGAATTCCGCGGCGCGCACCGGATCCATCGAGGCGGAGAACGCCGCTCTGAAGCGCGCATGGGCTTCCTGGAACTGCGGGTTGGCGGGATTGATGGTGCCATGCAGCGTGCTGTAGTGCAGCGTGGTCAGCCACTGCTGGCCAACCGTTGCCACCGTCACGCCCAGCGCCTGACCCATCTGCGCCAGCATGTTCTTGGTCTGCTGCGCGTGTGAGAACACTGACTCGTCGTGCGCTACGCCGTTGAAGGTCTGCATGGCCGTGACCGGCATCAGCATCATGATGAACACCCCATAGAGCGCGAGCGCGGGCAGGATATGGCCCCACAGGTCGGGCGCGGGCGTGGTCCGGCTCATCAGCCAGGCGGAGGCCGCCAGCGCCAGGAAGCCTGTGACGAAGTACTTGCGCGGGTTGGGCCAGCGCGGCAGCAGGCGCGAGATCGTCAGCCACGTCGCGACGCCGGCGGCCAGGCCCAACGCATAGAACTGCCCAGCGGTAGCCCATGAGTGTCCCAGCGAGCGCTGCAGCATGATCGGCAGCAGGTAGCCGTTCGAGCCCAGCGTGACATAGCAGAAGGTAAAGAGCGCGAGGCCGCTCAGGTAGCGCGGCTCGACCAGGCTGCGCAGCTTGAGCAGCGGCCGTGCGCTTTTCGATTCGGTCCAGATGAAGGCAAGCAGCGCGCTGGCGCCCGCAACCGCGCCGATCACCAGCCACAGCCGGTCGGCGTAGAAGTCGTAGTAGGAACGCTGCAGCACGAACAGGACCAGGAAACTGCCCACTGCCAGCGCGGCGAGCCGCACCGGATGCGCGTCGGAGCGTTGCGCCGGCGCCAGCGTGGCCGTCGGCAGGACGCTGGTGGCCGGGAGCAACGCCAGCACGGCCGCGGCCACCAGCCAGAAGATCAGGGGCCACCGGTCCGCGGTGACGATGACGGAGGCCAGCCAGGGCGCGACCGCCGTGCCGCAGCAAATGCCCGTGGCCAGCGCCTTGATGCCGAGGAACCTTGCCGGACTCGGAGGGATCAGGTTCACCGCCAGCCGCGCCGAGGTCAGCATGCCCCCACAGCCGAGCGCCATCACCATGCGGCCAACCAGGAGGGCCGGATAGCTGTCGGCATTCGCACACAGGATCGCACCGGTCGCAGCCACGCCGAGCGCGGCCTGGACATAGCGGCGCCATCCCACGCGTTCCACCATCCAGCGCTGCAGCGCGATCACCACCACGGCCACGCTCGCATATGCCGCCGCGACGGTGCTGTACTCCTCGGGGCTGGCGCCGATCTCGCCCATGATGGGGGAGGCGGCAAAGGCCACCATGCCGTTCTGCAGGAAGTCGATCGAGGTCAGCGCGCCGATCGTCAGCAGCAGCAGGCCTTGGGGTTTAGCGGGTTTCATGCCGGCGTCTCCGTTGGATTGCGGTGCCTACAGGTTTTCTTCGACAATGCGGCGCACCAGTACGTCGGCGCGGGCCAGCTCGTCGGCGAACACCGTGGTGCGGTAGTTCTGGCCCGACGCATCGACGGCGACCAGCCGCTTGCCTTCGCGCGAGCGCGTATCCACCGAGACTTTCATCGACAGGCCGATCTGCAGCGGGTGGGCCGCGACTTCCGCGGGGGTGAGCGCGATGCGCACCGGCACGCGCTGCACCACCTTGATCCAGTTGCCGGTGGCGTTCTGCGCCGGCAGCAATGCAAAGGCACTGCCGGTGCCGGCGTCCTGCCCGATGACACGGCCGTGGTACACCACGCCGTCGCCATACAGGTCGGTGGTCAGCGTGACCGGCTGGCCCAGGCGGATATCGCGCAGTTGCGATTCCTTCAGGTTGGCCGTGACCCACAGGTGGTCCAGCGGTACCACCGACATCATCGGCACGCCGGCGCTGACACGCTGTCCCACCTGCACCGATCGCTTGGTGATCACGCCGCCGACCGGCGCCGGAATGCGCGTGCGCGACAGCGCGATGCTGGCATTGCGCACCTGCGCCGCGGCCGCCTGCACGTCGGGGTGGGAATCGACCGAGGTGCGCTCGACCAGTGCCTGGTTGCGCTTGAGCTGCTCGGTCGCCATGGCCAGCGACGCCTTCGCGGTGCGCACGGCCTGTGTCGCATGGACCAGTTCCTCGCCGGAGATGGCGCCGCTGGCGGCCAGCGCCGAGCGGCGCGCCATGTCCTCCTGGGCCCGCGCCAGGTCGACCGAGCGCAGTTCCACGTTGGCCCGGTCCTGGCCCGCAGCGGCAAACTGGCCGCGCACCTGGCGCACGGTGCGGGCAAGCTGGGCCTGCGCCGCGGCAAGGGCGAGCTGTGCATCGACGCCGTTGAGTTCGACCAGCGTCTTGCCGGACTCGACCAGGTCGGTGTTGTCGGCAAGGATCGCAGTCACCACGCCGCCTACCTGCGGCGTCACCTGCACCACATTGCCTTCGACATAGGCGTCCTCCGTCGACACCTGGTGGCGCCCGTATTGCACCCAATAGCCGGCCGCCGCGGCAAGGGCCACCGCGACCGAGGCCGCGGCGACGATGCGCCGGCGGCGCGACGGGCGGGCATCACCCTGCTCTGCCGGCGTATTGTTCGTGGGATTGGGTTGGCTTGCGGGATTCAAGATGCGCTCCGTGTGGTGGGTGTCGCGGCCTTGCCAGCGCCGGCCCCAGGCGCGGCAGCCGTTTCGTATCCGCCGCCGAGGGCGCGGATCAGTTCCAGGTGCAAGCTGCGCCCCTGGGTGTCGAGATCGATCAGCAATTGCTTCTGCTGCAGGACCTGGCCTTCGGCCGACAGCACCTGCAGGTAGTTGCCGACGCCACTGCGATAGCGCGACACGGCCATGTCGTAGGCCTCCTGCGTCAGCTGCAGCGCTTGTTGCTGTTCGCCGGCGCGCTCGGCCAGCCAGCGCAGCGACACCAGCTGGTTGACCACGTCATGCAGCGCGGTGACCAGCGTGGCGTTGTATTGCTCGGCAGCAGTGTCGTATTCCGCCTGCCTGGCGCCGAGGTTGGAGCGCAGCCGGCCACCGTCGAAGATCGGCAGCGAGATCGCCGGGCCGATGCCGAAGGTGCGGCTGCCCGCCGTCAGCAGGTCGGACAGGCTCAGGCTTTGCAGGCCCGCAAACGCGGTCAGGCTGATGTTGGGATAGAACTGGGCCTTGGCCGCCTTGATATCGTGTCTGGCAGCTTCCACGCGCCAGCGCTGCGCGACCACGTCCGGCCGGCGGCCGATCAGCTCGGCCGGCAGCGAAGCCGGGACTGCTACCGCGTAGTCATCGCGAAGCTGCGGGCGGCGGATATCGGCGCCCGCGTCCGGGCCTTTGCCGACCAGCGCGGCGAGCTGGTTCTGGGTCAGCGCAATAATCTCGTTGATCGCGGCAAGGCGCTCGCGCGTGGCGGGCAGCGCCGCTTCGGCCTGCTTCATGTCGAGCCGCGAGTCGAGTTGCGCGTCGACGCGCCGGCGCGTCAGCTCCAGCGTGTTCTGGCGCTGGCGATAGGTCTGTTCGGTCAGCGCGCGCTGCGCATAGGCGGCATCGAGCTTCAGGTAGGTCCGCACCACGGACGTGGTCAGGATCAGTTCCGCCGCGTGGTAGTCGACTTCCGCGGCGCGGGCGCGGTCGAGCGCAGCGTCGAACGTCGCCTGGTTCTTGCCCCAGAAGTCCAGCTCGTAGCCGAGGCCAAGCTGCACGTCGCTGGCCCATTTCCAGCTGCCTGCCAGCGGCCGTGGCACGAGGCCGTTCTCGCTGAAGCGCTGGCGCGTGCTCCTGGCGTTCAGGTTGACTTGCGGAGACAGCGCGGCTTCGGCACCGCCTGCCAGCGCATCCGCCTGGCGCACTCGCGCCGCGGCGATGCGCAGCGTCGGCTGTCCGGCCAGGGCCGCCTCGACCAGCGCATCCAGCTGCGGGTCGCCAAAGCCCTGCCACCATGCGCGCTCCGGCCATGCCGCCGGCGACACGGGGGTAGCGCCCAGCGATGCGGTCGCGGCGAGGCGGTTCGCATCGTCCACCGTGGCCTGCGTCTCCAGCCCCTTCATGCTGGCGCAGCTCGCCAGGAGCACGGCTGCGCCCAGTACGCCGAGGCGTCGCAAGGCCGGGACGGTGCGCGCCTTTCGTGGAATAGTCATCGCCTTTCTCCGTACTTATTTGCCCAGGCTTAATGTGCCTAGGCAGATAAATATTCAAAAAAATGGCCGGGCTCAGCCCTCGGCCGCATTTGCCACGATGCGCTTGAGCATCTCGCGCAGCGCCTCGGCATCGTTTTCGCTGAAGCCGGAAAGCAGGCGGCGAATCGCCACTTCGGTACCCAACCGTGCCTGCGGGAAGACCGCCTGGCCTTGCTCGGTCAGTTCGACGAGGTGGCTGCGCCGGTCGGCCGGGTTCTCCACCCGGCGGATAATGCCCTTGGCCTCAATGCGGTCCAGCAGTCGCGTCATTGCCCCCGAATCGTAGCCGAGCAACCGGCAGAATTCGCTGAGCGTGCGGCCCTTGCCCGACATGATGCTGTTCAGCACCACGAACTGAGCCGCTGTAATCTGCAACGGTTCCAACTCGCGCTCGACACCGGCAAGCAAATGGCTGCGCACTTCTGTGACGAGAAAGCCAAGTTCGCCAGTGCTCAGTTCTGCGATGACCGAGCGCTTCTTTGCTTCCATGAGGGCCTCCTGATTCGGTTCACTGGAATATAGCTGCCTAAGCAGAGTTTGGCAAGGCAATTTCTGCCCGTGACGGTATCTTTCGACGCAGCGCTATGGAACACTTCCTCCACGTTAGCGCAGCGTTGCGTCCGCCCGCCATCCGCCGCCCATCGCTTGATACAGCGCAACGCTCGCGTTGAGACGATCGGCGCGGGCCTGGACCAGGCTGAGCTCAGCATTCAGAAGCCCGCGCTGGGCGTCGAGCTGTTCGAGATATGGCGAATAGCCGGCCCGGTAGCGATTGGTGGCGTGACGCAGCGTGGCCGCAAGGGCATTGCGCTGCAGCTGCAGACGCTGCACCTGCTCATCCAGCTTTTGCAGGGCGGCCAGATTGTCGTTGACCTCGCGGAATGCCGTCAGCACCACGCGCCGATAAGCAAAGGCAGCCTGGTCCCGGCGTGCGGCGGCTGCATCCGCGTTAGCCTGGATGCGGCCGCCTTCAAAGATCGGTGCGAGTACGCTGCCCCCAAGCGACCAGATCGTGACCGGATTCACCGCGCGCGTGGCGTACAGCAGCCCCCCGGAAGCGGACAGGTGCAACTGCGGCAGGTACGCCTTGCGCGCCGCGCTTAGGCTGGCATCGGTGGCCGCCAGGTCGAACTCGGCCTGGGCGATATCCGGGCGGCGCCGCAACAGGTCGGCAGGCAGCCCCTCCGGGACAGGCGGCTCGTGCAGTTCGGACAGCGGCACGCCGCGCTCGATCGCCACGGGCGGCGAATCGCCGACCAGCTGGCTCAGCGCGTTTTCCTGGCGGGCAATGGCCAGTTCGGCCTGCGGTACCGCCTGCGCGGTCGACTCGTACTCGGCGCGGGCCTGCTCGAGCTCAAGTTGGGAGGTGTATCCCGCCCGGGCGCGGGTATCCGCAAGCCGTAGTGCTTCCGCGCGCGACACCAGTGTCTGCCGCACCACCTCCAGCTGGGCGTCGAGCGCCCGTAGCGTGATATACGATCGCGCGGTTGCCGCCGCGACCGCCAGCACGACTGTGTCGTGCGCCGCTTGCCTGGCCAGCATATTCTCCCGCGTCGCCTCCGCCTGATCGCCGAGGCGGCCGAACAGGTCGACTTCATAGGCGGCCTGAAGCTGCGGGGCGGCGGTGTTTATCGTGAGTTCCCTGCCCACCGCATTGAGGCTGCGCGCCCTGGCCGCGGGTAAGGCAAAGTCCAACGTCGGCAGCAACTGGGCCCGCGCCAGGCCCTCCAGCGCGCGCGCTTCGTTGACGCGCGCCACGGCGATGCCAACGTCATCATTGTTGCGCAGGGCACGATCCACCAGTGCCGCGAGCATCGGATCGGCATATTGCTGCCACCACTCGCGTTCGATCGGCGCGCTTGGCCCCGCCTCGACCCGCCAGGCGAGCGGCGGGGTGACCGATGCTTCGGCCGGTACTGGCGGCCTGGGGCCGACGCAGCCGCCGAGCAGCGCGGCCGCCAGCAACAGCAACGACCGGCGACGCTTCACGGCGCTTTCTCCTTCCCGCCGCGCGTGTCGACCTCCGCTTCCACGGACATTCCCGGACGCAGCCGCTCGGCCAGCGGCTGGTCCGGGTCGATCGAAATCCGCACCGCGATGCGTTGCGCCACCTTGACGAAATTGCCGGTCGCGTTATCTGCCTGGATCACCGCGAATTCCGAGCCGGCGGCCGGCGCGAGCTGCTCGACGCGCCCGGTGAGGCGCGCGTTATCCAGCGCGTCGACCCGGAAGCTGGCAGGCTGGCCGGGCGCCATGCGCGAGGTCTGCGCTTCCTTGTAGTTGGCAATCACCCATAGCTGGCGCGGCACCAGGAACATCAGCTGCGTGCCGGCCGTGACGTATTGCCCCAGCCGTGCGCCGATCTGGCTCAAGCGCCCGTCCTGGGGCGCAACAATGATGGTGTTGGAGAGGTCGATCTCGGCCAGATGCAAGGCCGCGCGCGCGGATTCGACCGAGGCCCGCAGTCCGGCCCGGCCCACGGTGACCGCCTGCACATCCTGGCGCGCGATCTCGCCCGCGGCGCGTGCCTGCTCGACGGCGGCCTCGGCCTGGCGCAATGCGGCGCGGGTCTGGTCGCGCTCGCGCTGCGAAACGGAACCATCGGCCACCAGTTCCTCCACGCGGCGCATATCGGCGCGGGCCCGGAGCAGCTGGGCCTGCGCATTGTCCAGGTTCGCTTTCTGCGCAAGCACCGTCGCCTCGCGCGAGCGCTGTGCCTGCTCCGAGTTGTCCAGGTTCGCGATCTGCGTGTCGAGCGCCGCGCTCGCCTGCTCCACGCGCTGGCGGTAGATGCGGTCGTCGATCTTCAGCAGGACCTGTCCCGCCTTGACGAGCTCGAAATCATGCACCGGGACTGCGGTCACGTAGCCGCTCACCTGCGGGCTGATAATCGTTGTCTGGCCACGCACATAGGCATTGTCCGTGCCCACGACCATCCGGGAAAACGGCGGCAAGCCCCACGCGTACAAGATGATCAGGATGCCGGCCAGCGCCACGCAGGCAACGATGATCGTCGCCCTGCGGCTGCCTTTGGGCGGCGCCCATCCCGTCGGCGCGGTGGTGGCCTGCGGCACCTCGACCGGATCCTGCAGCCTTTCATGCTCCTGCGGCGCCTGGGCCGGGGCCTGCGCTGCGCCAGCCTCGCGGTCCGGCTCGTTTGCGCTCACGGTTGGTCCTCCTTGCCGGGCGTTTGCCCCGGCGGCGCGGCCGCCGGGGCATGGCCGGGAACGACATTGCGCAGGCGCAGGACCAGGAGCCAGACAAAGGTGACGGACGCAAGGACGCCGATCAGCAGGAACACATCGTTGTACGCCAGCACGTTGGCTTCCCGGGTGACCTGCTGCGCAAGCAACACCGCGCCCTCCGCCTGGCGCAGCGCTGAATCGCCCAGGACGCGGCCATAGGCCGCCGCGAGCGCCTGAATGCGCGCGGCGTCGAAGGGATCGCTCAGGCTGATCGATTGCACCAGGGCGTGCGAATGGAACTTCTCGCGATACGTCTGGAAAGTCCCCAGCAGCGCGGAGCCTGCCAGCCCGCCGAGTGACTGGGTGATACTGAACAGCGCGGAGAAGCTGACGAAGTGGCTCATCCCTCGGGACAACGCGCTCGACATGCCGATCAGCAATGACGGACCGAGGTAATAGACCGCGGCAAATGCGATCAGCGCCTGGGTCAGGTACATATTGGCCGGGCGCGTCAGGTTGGTGGCGCTGGCGTCGATGAATGCGCCGATGGCAATGAGGATCAGCGATATTCGAATCGGCCGCCCCAGGTCCTGCGGATTCAGCGTCAGCGCGCTGGCCGCAATGCCGGCCACGGTCGCCAGCGAAACGACGATGTAAAGGGAAACCAGCTGGTCGTTGCCCATGCCAAGGGCGTTCAGGAGCCCCACTGCCCCATATGACTGTTCGGATAGCAGGGCCCGTACCGACGTGGCAACCACCGCAAACCGGATGATCGCGCGGTGCCCCAGCCAGCGCGTGTTAAGCAGCGGATTGGCACGATTGTGTTCAATCCACAATGCGCCGGCTATCAGCACGATGGCGCCGCACAGCGCATAGCCCAGCCATGGCGTCTCGGTCCACCACAATAGGCGCCCCTGCCCCAATACAGCGCACAACAGCGCGACCCCGGGGGCAAACAGCGCGAATGTCACGAAGTCCAGTTTCTCGAAAGCCCGCGTGTGCTCGCTGGGCGGCAGGCGCAGTCGCAGGACAGCCACAAGCGACAGCAGGGACAAGCCTAGTTCGAACAGATAGAGCGTGTCCCAGTTGCCCGTCTCGAGCATTCCCGTCGAAAACGTGCGGGCCAGCGGCGTTGCCAGTTGCGGCAGCCCGAAGCCGATCACCACAGCCCTCAGGCGGTGCCTTTCGGGTAGCGCCTGGATGAAGTAGTACAACGCGAGGGTATTCAGTGCGCTGGCTGCAACGCCGTTCGCGGCGCGCACCAGCAGTGCCATGCCAAAGGTATGGACGAAGAGGTGGGCGGCGGTGACCGCCACATAGAGGAACAGGAAGATGCGCGTGAAATGCTGGAGCCCGAACCGCTGCCGAAACTTGATGAGCAGCATGCTGCTGCAGACGTTGGTCATCACGTAGACGGTCGACAGCCAGGCGCCCTCATCGTTGTAAAGACCAAACACACCCTGGATATTGTTCAGGTTGGCCACCACGAGGGCATTGCCAAAGCCACTCGTCAGGCCCGTCAGCACGCCAACGCAGAAATAGCCGACACGCCGCGGCGTCGGGTGCTCGGGTGTTGCCGGAGATCCCGGAATCTTTGGCCGCTCGTGGGGCTTGAACTGGTATTCGTCGGCGGCAGCACTCATGGGCGTGAGCGATGATCGATCGATGGTGGCACCTGCGCGAGCGTGGATGCTCAATTTCGCAACCGGAACTCGCCAAAGCTCTCACTGCCTGCATATCGTCTGGACGGGACGGGAAATCCTGAGCGCAGCAATGCCCGAATTTCCTGTCAATAATGGCCGGCTGAGCGCCTCAAATCAAGGCTGGTAGACATGGCGGCCCTGCCAACGCATGCAAATCTGGTTTTCAACGCCCCACAGGGTGTCATGCGCACACCTTCAGGTGCGATATCTATCGCCACGCTTCCTCCTCACTATCCGTGCTCAACGTCAAGCCGCCCGCCGGCAACGGCAGCGCCGTCCGGTACCTCACCTGCTTCAGCGCAAAGCTCGAGCGGATATTGGAGACCCCAGGGATCTTTGTGAGCTGCTCCAGGATGAAGCGCTCGAGGCTCTGCATGCTTGGCACCACCACGCGCAGCAAATAGTCGGCGTCGCCCGTCATCAGGTAGCACTCCATCACCTCGGGGCGTTTGTCGATCGCCTCTTCGAAGCGGCGCAAGGCATCTTCGACCTGCTTCTCCAGGCTGACCTGGATGAACACATTGATGCGCAGTCCCAGCGGCTCCGGATTCAGCAGCGTGACCTGCTGCTTGATCAGGCCCGCTTTCTCGAGTGCCTTGACCCGGTTGAAGCAGGGCGTCGGCGACAGGTTCACGGCGCGCGCGAGTTCGGCGTTGGTGATGCGGGCGTTCTGCTGGAGCTGGTTGAGGATCGCAATGTCGGTGCGGTCCAGTCTTTGTGCGTTTTCGATCATATGTAACTATTCCGTTTGATGACCATTTTCTGGAGAATTTATACTGCGTATCCCCGTTTTCACAAGGCAAAACAGACACACTTTTCGCGGCTCCAGGCGTAGTCTTAGTTGACAACAGGATTTATCCATTCCCCCGCAATTCGGACCGGAGTCGTGCCATGACGGATGTATCAAACGGTATGCAATCGATGCTCGCCCTGCCTTCTGCCAACGAGGACAGCGACCCACAGGAAACGCGCGAGTGGCTGGACGCGCTGGAGGGCGTCGTCGCGCACGCAGGCAACGCGCGCGCGCAGTTCCTGCTCCAGCGCCTGGCCGCCCATGCCTCGACCAGGGGCCTCGCGGCCGCGCGCATCACTTCGACCCCGTATGTGAATACCATCCCCGTCGAAGCGCAGCCGCCCTACCCGGGCGACCTGGAGATCGAAGCACGCCTGGGTGCCGCCCTGCGCTGGAATGCGCTGGCCATGGTGGTGCGCGCCAACCGCGCCTATGGAGAACTGGGCGGGCATATTGCCAGCTATGCCTCCGCGGCCGACCTGTTCGAGGTGGGGTTCAACCATTTCTTCCGTGCAGCCGACGCCGGGCAGGGTGGCGACCTCGTCTACTTCCAGCCTCACTCGGCACCAGGCGTGTATGCGCGCGCCTATCTCGAAGGGTTCCTCAGCGAGTCGCATCTTGAACACTACCGCCGGGAAATCGCCGGGCCGGGGCTGTGTTCGTATCCCCACCCATGGCTGATGCCGGATTTCTGGCAGTTCCCGACCGGTTCGATGGGCATCGGGCCGATCAACTCGATCTACCAGGCGCGCTTCATGCGCTACCTGCAGAATCGCGGGCTGCTGCCGGCATCGGAGCGCAAGGTCTGGGGGTTCTTTGGCGACGGCGAGATGGACGAGCCGGAGTCGATCGGCGCGCTGTCCCTCGCCGCACGCGAGCAACTGGACAACCTGGTGTTCGTCATCAACTGCAACCTCCAGCGGCTCGACGGGCCTGTGCGCGGCAACGGGCGCATCGTCGACGAACTCGAAGCCCTGTTCGCCGGCGCGGGATGGAATGTGATCAAGGTCCTGTGGGGTTCGGACTGGGACGAGCTGTTCGCTCGCGATCGTTCCGGGGCCCTGCTGCGCGCCTTCGCCCAGACCGTCGACGGCCAGTTCCAGACCTTCTCGGCAAATGACGGGGCCTACAACCGCGAACACTTCTTCCAGCAGAACCCGGAGCTTGCCGCGCTGGCCGCGCACCTGAGCAACGACGATATCGATCGCCTGCGCCGCGGCGGCCACGACCTGCGCAAGCTCCATGCCGCCTATGCCAAGGCGATGGACCACCGCGGCCAGCCGACCGTCATCCTCGCCAAGACGATGAAAGGCTTCGGCATGGGCACGGCCGGCCAGGGCCGCATGACCACCCACCAGCAGAAGAAGCTCGAACTCGATGACCTGAAGGCCTTCCGCGACCGCTTCCAGCTTCCGCTGTCGGATGAGGACGTCGCAGCAGTGCGGTTCTACAAGCCAGCGCCGGACAGCCCGGAAATGCGCTATCTCCATGCGCGCCGCGCCGCGCTGGGCGGCTACCTGCCGCGACGCCGCCAGACCGCGACCGAGGGGCTCGCCGTGCCGGCACTGGACAGCTGGGCTCGCTTCGCGCTGGACGCAGGCGGCAAGGAGATGTCGACGACGATGGCGATCGTCCGCATGCTCGGCAGCCTGCTGAAGGATGCCGCGCTCGGCCCGCGCATCGTGCCGGTGGTGGCCGACGAGGCGCGCACCTTCGGCATGGCCAACCTGTTCCGGCAGGTCGGCATCTATTCCCCGCTCGGCCAGCGCTATGAGCCCGAAGACCTGGGCTCGATGCTCTACTACCGCGAATCCACTGGCGGGCAGATCCTGGAAGAAGGCATCTCCGAAGCCGGCGCCATCTCCTCATGGATCGCCGCGGCCACCGCCTACAGCGTGCACGACCTGCCGATGCTGCCGTTCTACATCTACTACTCGATGTTCGGCTTCCAGCGCATCGGCGACCTGATCTGGGCGGCCGCGGACCAGCGCGCCCGCGGCTTCCTGATCGGTGCCACCTCCGGCAAGACCACGCTGGGCGGCGAAGGCCTGCAGCACCAGGACGGCACCAGCCACCTTGCCGCATCGACCATTCCGAACTGCCGCGCCTGGGACCCCGCCTTTGCCTACGAGGCCGCGGTGATCCTGGAGCATGGCATGCGCGAGATGGGCGAGCAGCAGCGTGACGTCTTCTACTACGTCACGGTCGGCAACGAGAACTACGCGCAACCGTCAATGCCGACGGGGCCGGACTGCCACGGCGGGTCAGTGGAAGCATTGCGCGATGGCATCCTGAAAGGCATGTATTCACTGACGCCGGAGAACCAGGCCGCGAGCCAGGTCAGCCTGCTGGGATCGGGCGCGATCCTGCCAGAGGTGATCGCCGCCGCGCGCATCCTTGCAGAGGATTGGGGCGTGGTGGCGCAGGTGTGGAGCGTCACCAGCTTCACCGAATTGCAGCGCGAGGCCATCGCGGTGGAACGGACCAACCGGCTGAGCGACCAGCATGTCGGATCGTATGTGGAGACGGCGCTGGCGAAGTCGAACGGCCCGGTGATTGCGGCCACGGACTATGTCAGGGCGGTGCCAGAACTGATCCGCGCGCATGTACCTGGCCGCTATGTGACGCTGGGCACCGACGGATTCGGGCGCAGCGACACCAGGCAGGCGCTGCGCGAGTTCTTCGAGGTAGATCGGTTCTCCGTCGCGGTCGCCGCGTTGCGGGCGCTGGCGGATGACGGCAAGCTGCCGATCGACGTGGTCAGGTCCGCGCGCGAATGCTACGGGAAATCGGTGGCCAAGCCGGCGGCATGGCAGGCGTGAGGGATAAGGCATGAGGCGAGATCGCTCGACGGTGAGACCTCACTGAAGGGATATTTCGTCTCATTGCTTGTGGTCAAAGGGAAAGTCCTGGCGATTCATTGCATTTGCGCGCTTTCGCAGCGCTCAAACCTGCCTGCCGCCCAAAGAAAGTCGCATGCGCCAGGGACATGCCGGAACTATAGCCGCCGCCCCAGCGCGGCAATCCGCACGTGGTGCGCCCGGCCGCATACAGGCCGCCAATCGGCTGGCGCTTCTCCGTCATGACCTCGCCGGAGGGCAGCGTATCCAGTCCACCCAGGGTGAAGTGCGGATACATCGCATAGTCGACCCGGCAATCCAGCGCGACGAATGGCGGCTCATCGAGCGGCTTGAGCCATTGTGCGGCCTTGTGGAACAGGGGGTCATTGCCGTCGGCGGCATAGCGGTTGTAGAGCGCGACCGTGGGCTCAGGAAGGCCTGGTCCATGTGGATCGATGCGCCACCCACGCTCATGCCGAGGAGGATGCCCGTGCCATCGTCGCCGGGGGTTCCGATGGGATCGCCGGAGCGCAGCAAATGCGGCGCGTGGCGTCTGACCATATCGCGATTCATCACGAAGCCGCCGGCACACAGGATGACGCCGCTGCGAGCCCGGGCAAAACAGATCCGGCCGTCCATGCGGACCACCACACCGTGGACATGATTGGCATCATCGGCGATCAGCGCAAGCACCCGACTGTCATAGCGAATCGCCACACCCAGCTGCTCCACGCGCGCCGCCAGCGCATCCATCAGCATGCGCCCGCTGCCCCAGCCGTTCCACTGTGGCGTGTGGCCGCGCGGGCAAGGCCTGGCGTGCTCAACGAACGGCCAGGCTTCTTCGCTGCCGGACCAGATCAGGCAATCGTCCGTCACCGGCTCCAGCATCCGCTCCGACAGGAAGGTGTTCTTGTACACGACCCCTTGCGCGACCAGCCAGTCATGGTGCGCAAGGCTGTTCTCCGCGTAGACCCGCACCTTCGCCGCATCAGCATCGGCGCCACCTGCCATCATCAGGTAGCGGAACAGGTCTTCGGTCTCGTCGCTGAAGCCGGCCTGCCGCTGGGCAGGCGTTCCGCCACTGCCGCCAAGATAGATTTCGCCGCCCGACAGGGCGCTGGTGCCGCCGTTGCCGGAGGCCGCTTCCAGCAGTGTCACGGCCGCGCCCGCGCCGGCCGCCTCGATGGCGGCGCAGGCGCCTGCGGCGCCAAAGCCGACGACGATGACATCGGTCTCAAGATCCCATCCGGGAACCTGATGGAGCCGGCAAGGCTGTGACGGGGAATAGTTCAGTGACATGAGTGTTGTCCTGTGATGGCAGGTGTGAAGGGGTCGCATCAGCAACGGGAAAGCTACCCAAAGACATGCCCCAGCAGCGGCGGCTCGATGCCCGCCGGATTCAGTTCGCATACCCGCCGCGCCACGGTTGCGGGGCGCACCTGCTCTACGTCCGTGTAGAACTGCTGATACTAGTCGCGCATCTGGTAGACCGGGCCGTCGCCCTCGCACAGGAGCGGGTTATCGATGCGGACCTTGCTGTCCCAGATCGCCACGTCCTCGTAGAACGTGGCGCGGGCCTGCTCCACATAGGCTTGCGCGACGGCATCGTTCTGCTCGTCGGACAGGCCCGGGATCTTCTTCACCAGCACGCCGTAGCGCAGCTCGAGCTGTTGAGATCGATCGGAACATGACAGTTGAGCAGGATCGAGTGGATCTCCTGGTCGCCCATGCGGCCGGTCATCTCGGTGATGTGGTAGGCCGGCCCGAAATACGTGGAGTGCGCGGTCAGCCGCGCGTCGCCGGACAGCCGGGCACTGCGTCCGATCATCAGCTGCGTGGCCTTGTGGCCTTCGAACAGGTTGGCGAAGTAGTCCACCGGTGCGCCGTGCACGGTGCACGGTGCACGGTGCCAAAGTGCGCCATGTCGGCAATGTTGTCGACCAGTTCGCGGCAGTTGGTCCCGATCAGCATCTTGTCGAGGGCCCAGTCCGACCACTCGGGCGCGAAGCAGGCATCGATGCGCGGGATGGCAACCTCGGGCGGCGCGGGACGGCCTTCCGGATCGTGCCAGATGAAGAGCAGGCGGTTCTGCTCGCACACTTCCCAGCTGCCGGTGTGCGAGCGCATGGGCATCGAGACCGGCGTAGACGTATTCCGCATTGCCGACGTGGCCGAGGACCTGGTGGTGCCGATCATGGACCACCCGATCCGCATCGACCGCGACGCACTGACGCTTGGCTACGCCGGCGTGTACTCCTCGTTCCTGCTGTTCGCCAAGCGTGCCGAAGCCAAATACCGCATCCCGGCGCGCGAGATCCTGGTCGAACTTGGGCGCCAACGGCTGGTCGGCGGACAGGAAGACATGATCGAGGACACCGCCATCACGCTGGCCCGCGAGCGGGGGCTGCTGGTGTCGTGACGGTTCGCTGCCTGATCGCAGGCACTTCAGCACATCCGCGCACATGCGCGGTTGTCATCGGGTTGGGTAACTTCGGCTCCAGCGGAGCGATGGAATGCGGTTGACCTCGGCGTTGACCCACGACTTGAGCTTCCCTTCCACTTCCGGGCGGTGGTCGGTGACCTTGCCGTGCTTCGCCAGCGCCTCAGCGCGCATTGCTTCGTGCTCAGCTTCCACGCCCGACTCCGTGTACCAGCGCGCAGCGAACACGTGGAGGGCCGCCTTCTGCTCCGCGCCAGCGTATTCAATCTGAAGCGGGCTGCCATCGGCGGCATCATAGACCGAGGCCACCTTCCGCCTGGCGAGGTAGAGGTTGGCTTCGAGGCCGCATCCGTCGGAGCCGACGAACGTCTTGATGTCCTTGAGCGTATACACGGGGGGCGCGGCGGGGGGCGTGTTCTTCGCCGTCATCTTCTGTTTCCTGTGCGGGACTGCTGGCTAAGGCGCGACCTGGCCGTTTTGCCAGCCGTTCATCCCGGAACGCCGACCGTTCGACGCTCTATTGCCCGGCAGTTGCGAGTTCGCGATATCGAGGAAAGTCGGCCTTGACGGACCGGGTTGCAGCGGTGGCGTTGCTTGACATGAACACTCTCCTTTGAATTGACGCGTCGGGAACTTGCGCTTCGCCGGGGCAGGCGACGTGATCTGCGGTTGCTTATGCGGCGAGTGCCGGGGAGTCTATATATCCGCGTTCAGGCCTTTGCGACAAAGGGCCGTGTCGTGATCTATGCTGACGCGCTGGGGCGTTTCGATACCACGTCGTACCAGCGCCGCAGCGAGGCGTGCTCATCCGGGATGACGAAGTCGATCGCCTTCGCGGCGAAATCCACGGCGACCATCGCAGTGATGTCGGCAGCGGAGAAGTGGTCACCGGCCACGAATGGGACTTGTTCCAGGCGGGCGTCGAGATCGGCCAGGAAATTCTCCACCCGCAGCTTGCTGCGCTCCGCCAGCTCAGGGATCTGCTCGTAGTCGTGGGGGCCAGCGATCGCGCGGCCTTTGAGACCTGGCGCGGCATTGCGGATTGCCTCCATGACCGCGGCGAAGCCTTCCAGTTCGGCGCGTCGCTCCCACATCGCCACCAGCGCCTTATCCTTTGCCGTGTCACCGAGCAGAGGTGTTTCCGGGTGGATATCTTCGATGTACCTGCAGATCGCCGGTACTTCGCCGATAGCCGTGCCGTCCTCCAGCACCAACGTGGGCACGACCCGGCGAGGGTTGATCGCCCGATAGGGCTCGGAATGCTGCTCGCCCTTGCTTAGATCGACGGGAACGAGCTGTATTGACAACCCCTTCTCGGCGAGGAAGATGCGCACACGCCGCGAGTTGGGTGAGGAAGCCGAGTGGTGGAGCCTGATCGGGACGGAGGTCATGGCTGGTATCCTTTGTTGAGAGAAGCTCGCGGAGCGAAGGTCGGGGCCGGTGTTTTCGGAGGGCGCCAGGAGCGCTCTCATTCACCTGCGTCCCGATGACGCGCTCCGGAAGAGGAACACTGAGGCGATCAGCCTGCGGTCTTGCCACCATCGACGGTGACGATCTGGCCAGTCACGAAAGACGAGGCTTCTGACGCAAGGAAGAGCACGGCGGTGGCGATGTCGCCCGGCTTGCCAACGCGGCCAAGCGGTACGGTTGCGGCCAGCGCGGCCTTCTTCTCGGGGGTGCCGGTGAAGCGGTCCAGCATGCCGGTGTCGACCGGCCCGGGGGCAACAGCGTTGACGCGCACGCCTGTGGTGGCGACTTCCAGCGCGGCCGACTTGGTGAAGCCCTCGACTGCATGCTTGCTACCGGCGTAGACGGAGGCGTAGGCCGCCCCTTCGTGACCGTAGGTCGAGGAGATATTGATGATGCTGCCGCGCTTCTGGGCAGTCATCACTCGCAGTTCGTGCTTGAGGCTCAGCAGCGTGCCCAGCACGTTGGTGTCGAAGGTGGCGGCATAGCTCTCGGCGGTCTGGTTGACAACCGGCCCCGGCTGCCCTTCCGTGCCGGCGTTGTTGACGGCCACGTCGAGACGGCCGAAGCGGGCCACGGTCTGATCGACCAGCTCGCGAACCTGACTGTCATGGCGGACGTCGGCCTGGATGAAGGCGACCTCGGCGCCGAGTTGCTGAAGCTCGATTTCGAGGGCCTTGCCTTCGGCCTGGCGGCGGCCGGAGATGACCAGATGAGCACCATTCCTGGCAAAGGCCAGAGCGGTGGAGCGGCCGATGCCGGTCAGGGCTCCGGTAATGAGGACTACGGGCTTGGTCATGATTCAATAACTCCGGTGCGATATGATTTCCGGGGTATGGGAGGTGAGCCGGCGCCGACATCCCGGCGCGACCAGGCCGCCCCAAAATGCGCTGCCACAAGGACGAATCTACGGTCCCGTGACAAAATTGGAAAAGACTTTAAAAGCAGACTGGCATACCTCCCAGGCATGGGAATCGCAACGGAGGAACAATGGAACTGCGACACCTTCGGTATTTCCTGGCGGTCGCCGAGACGGGTAGCCTGACGGAGGCGGCCGAGCGACGGCTGCATACCTCGCAGCCGTCACTGAGCCGCCAGATCCGGGACCTGGAAGATCAGGTCGGGGTCGAACTATTGAGCCGCAGCGCGCGCGGCGTGGAGCTGACCGCAGCAGGCAAGGCTTTTGTCGATCACGCGCGGCTGGCCCTTACCCAGGTGGACGCTGCGGTCGAAGCGGCCCGCAGGGCGGCGCAACCAGCCAAGCCGCGCTTTGCGCTCGGGTTTCTCACCGGGCAGGAAATGACCTGGCTGCCCGAGGCCATGCACATCCTTTGCGACGAACTGCCCAATGTCGATGTCACCGTCTCCAGCGACTACTCGCCGGATCTTGCCGAAGGACTCGCACGGGGCAAGCTGGATCTGGCGCTCCTGCGCGCCGAACCGGGCTTCGATCTCACTTACAAGGTGGTGAGCCAGGAACCGCTTGTGGTGCTGATGCCCAGCGATCATCCGCTCACGTCACGCGACGCCATCCGCCCACAAGAGCTTGTTGGCGAGCCCTTCATTGCCATGGCGAACAAGGCCAAGGTGCTGCGCGCGGTGATCGACGACTACCTTGAGCGCTCAGGGGTTCGGATCACGCCGACCCAAAGTGTCGACAACCCTGCGATGGTCATGTCGTTGGTGGCATCGACGCGCGGCGTGACGCTGATCCCGGCCTATGTCGAAAAGCTGATGCCCCTTTCGGTAGTCAGCCGCCCCCTTGCCGGTGAGGTGCCGACGATCGACCTCGCCATCGGCTACAGCAAGGCGAACCGTTCCCCGATCCTGAAGCTGTTCCTGTCTCGGCTGGATGAACTGATTGCTCGCGTGACGAAGCGAACAACTTGACTAAGGCCTGCAGCTAGAGGCCTGGAGTATTCGTCTTTCGATGCGGAGCAAGCATCTGGAACAGCATCCATGTCGCTCAGGGGTCACAGGCCAATGCGTCTCTCCATCATCGATCCCTGGATCATGGCCTAGTCAAAAAATAGAAACATGTTCCTGTTGACCGTGTCATCGGTCAGCTACATTGAAGCCTGCACAAACCAGCATTGATCGGCACCATGGCAAACAACCTGATTCTCAGACATGCGGAGACGGAGGCGGACATCCGTGCCTGTTTCCCTGTCATGCGGCAACTGCGCCCCCAACTGCAAACGCCGGAAGACCTCCTGGCCAATGTCACGCTGCAGAGCGAGCAAGGTTATCGGCTGCTCGCGGTCTGGGTCGATGGCAAACCTGTTGCGCTGGCCGGATATCGCCGTCTTGACAACATGATCCACGGGCGCTTCCTGTACGTCGACGATCTGGTCACCGATGCCGAAGGCCGGGGCCAGCGCCACGGCGAGCGCCTGCTGCAAGCGCTTGGCGAGCTTGGGCGCGCTGAAGGCTGCCGGCAACTTGTCCTGGATACCGCGCTCGCGAACGCGCTGGCGCAGCGCTTCTATTTCCGTTCAGGCCTGCTCGCCCGGGGCCTGCACTTCAGCATGGATCTGCAATGAAACCCCTCAATCTGCTGCTGCTCGATTGCAGTCCGCGCCGCGACTATTCCACGAGCCGGCACCTGACCGAGCAATTGCTGCCTGCGTTGTCCGCGCATTTCGGGCGTGAGATCCATGTCAGGCGACGCAACCTTGGTACCGAGCCGCTGCCGGCCATCACCGCTGAATACGCGGAGGCGCTGCTCCTGTCCGCCGCCGAGGCAAAGGAACGCTATGGCGCAGCGCTCGCCGTGTCGGACGCGCTGATTCGGGAGCTCGAACAGGCCGATCTGCTCTGGATCTCCACCCCGGTGCACAACTTCACGGTGCCGGCTGTGCTCAAGCACTGGATCGATCTCGTGGTTCGACGCGAGGTGACATTCACCAACACGCCCGCAGGAAAAGTTGGCTTGTTACGTGATCGTCCGACGTTCGTGGCGGTGACATCCGGTGGCGCCATGTTCCGCGATCCGCCCGTCCAGCCCGATTTCTTTCGCCCTTATCTGACGGCAGTGCTTGGCGTCATCGGACTCAAGGACGTCAGGTTCACGCACGCCACGGGTCTGGCCGCTGCGGAAGTGCCTCGATCTGTTATCGAAGCCCTCGCCACGCAATCGCTGCGTAGCGGCGCGCTGTTGTAACGCGGGTTACTTGCCCAACCAGTTCTTGTTGTTGCCAGGAGGCCGGCGATCGCCCGCCTCCTGGCACCATCCGCGTCAGGCAGGTACGGCTTCCCGTTCGCGATGCAAGGCCAGCGCCACGGACGTCACCCTGCGGCCCTGGTATCTCGCCACGGCAAGGTGGTCTTCATCCGGCTTGTCGGCGTCGCAGTTCGAGACGTGCGTGGCGCCGTATGGCGTGCCGGCCTTGAACATCACGGCATCGGCATAGCCGAGCGGCACGATGATCAGCCCGAGATGCGCCATCGGGGTATAGATCGAAAGCAGCGTCGACTCATTGCCGCCGTGCAGGGAGGACGTCGAGCCGAATACGGAGCCGACCTTGCCGTTCAGCTTGCCCTGGAACCAGAGGCCGCCAAGGCCATCGATATAGCCTTTCAGCTCCGTCGAAATCGAGCCGAACCGGGTCGGTGTACCGAACACGATTGCATCCGCCCATTCGGCGTCCGTCTCCGTCGGCGCTTCGTACCGCGCGTTCATTGCGTTGGCGTTCTCCAGCCAGCCCGGGGCCTGGCGCATGACCTCCGGGCCCACCACCTCCCGTGCGCGCCGCAGGCGCACTTCCGCACCAAGCTCCATCGCGCCTTCGGCAACGGCTTTGGCCAACAACTCCGTCGAGCGATTACGGGAGTAGAAGGCAACCAGAATTTTAGGTTTTGACATTGTGTGTGACTTTCGTTTTCAGGTTGGGTTGGGGGCTTACACGGCGATCGGCTCAAGCCGGCCGAGCAATTCATCCTTGCGGCTTTTCAGCCAGGGCGGAAGCTGGAACTCCTCGCCAAAATGCCCGGGCTCCTCGTCGATCGCGAAGCCGATGTCGGTCGTCGCCGCTTCGAAGATCACACCCCCCGGCATCTTGAAGTACACGGAGCGGAAGTAGTTTCGATTGACCGACTCGGACGTATCGATATAGCCCATTGCCATGAACCGCTCCTTCAGGATCATCTGCTGGTCCATGCTGTCGACGGCAAAGGCCACATGATGGACGGTACCCTCGCCATAGATGGACGACCCCTGGTGGCGCTCCGGCTCATGAAGAAACTCCACCACCATGCCCGGACCACCCGTGCTGGTCTCGAACCGATGGTACGGACCGGCGTCTCCGACATGGCGGAAGTCGAGCGCATCGGTCATGAAGATGATCGATTCCGCAACCTCGCGCAGCGACAGCGTGACGCTGTGCACGCCGCGAATCGCCACCGCATCGGGAATATCGTCCGCGACACAGGCGGGCCGCGGATCCTGATCCGTTTCCACGAGATCGAATTCAATGCCGCAGGGGTGGAAGTACCGCTGCCGCTTTTCGCCAAAGCGCTCGGTCACCTCCTGGGCATACGACACCCCATGCGCACGGAACCGGTCTCGCCAGAAACTCAGCGAGTCACGAGGTACCGAGTAGTTGATGACGCGTACCTGTCCGGATCCGGGCCTGGCTTTCACGCCCTTCTGCCTGAAGGGAAACGATGTCACCAGGGTACCGGGATCGCCATTGGCGTTGCCGTAGTAGAGGTGGTAGATCGGGTCTTCGCCATCGAGCAGCACGGTCTTCTTCACCAGGCTCTGTCCGAGCAGCTTTACATAGAAATCCACGTCTTCCTGTGCACCGCTGACACCGGCCGTCAGATGATGAAACCCTTTGATAATCGACATTTATATCTCCCGCTCACTGTTGAGGGATGTAAAAAGACACGGCACCTGCCGTCAGGGAATGCATAGGCATTTCTGTCGCATCACGCTTCGACGACCGATACGAATTCACCAAGCTCGAGCTTGTGCATCTGCATGTTGTTTTCCGGCAGGCTGTCATCCGCGTAGCCGAGCGACATCCCTGCAACCACCATCTCGGTTTCAGGGATGTCCAGATGCTCCCGCAGCACGGGGAACTGCAGCGACCAGATCTGCTGTGGACAGGTATCGAGGCCCCTGGCCCGGGCGGCCAGCATGATGTTCTGCAGGAAGCAGCCGTAGCAAATGAAGCTGGCCCGTTCCAGGCGCCGGTCCATCGTGAAGATGATGCCGATGGGCGCGTCGAAGAACCTGAACTGGCGCTCCACATCGCGCCTGCGTCCGACCTTGTCGCTCCTGTGGACGCCCTGTGCATCGCCGAGCTGGCCGCGGAAGGTGTTAAAGCGTTCGGAGTAAGGTTCGTGCAGTGGCTGGGGAAAGAAGGGGTACTCGGGCGCCAGGTTTTCCGGGTCCGCCCGGTATGCCTTGACCGCGGCGTCGGCGATCCGGTCCCGGGCCTTGCCGACGACGATGTAGCAGCGCCAGGGCTGGGTATTGCTCGAACTCGGCGCGTACTTCGCCACGGAAAGAATCTCGCGCACGGTTTCGAGCGGCACCGCCCGATTGAGAAACCCGCGCTTGGTGCGGCGCCCGCGAATCAGTGCGTCGACAACAACAGCTGCATCCATCTTCATGTCTCCTCTTTTAATGGAACAGAGCTTAGTCGCTCCATTTCATTTGAGAAGGCGTGGTGCTCGTACGCTGGGTTCAAGGAAGTCGAACGATCGACTGGCCCGGGCGCGCGGCGCCGGCGCCCTGCCCTTTGTGCGGCCGATGCGTGCGCTTGCGGAAGGCATGGCAATAGCGGTCGATGGCGCTGCCGGACAGTGGCACTGCGCGCACCCCATGCAGTACCATGCGATGGAACGCACACGATTGGACCAACCGCTACCAAGGCCGCCTGATGCTGGACCTGAAAGACGTCTATTACTTCGTGCATGTGGTCGACCGCGGTGGCTTCACCTCCGCCGGGAACAGCCTGGGACTGCCCAAGTCGACGTTGAGTCACAGGGTCAAGGAACTGGAGGCGTCGCTGGGCGTTCGCCTGATCAACCGGACCTCGCGCCAGTTCGCCGTGACCGACGTGGGCGCGGAGTTCTACCAGTACGCTGTCGCCTTGTTGCAGAGCGCCGACGTCGCGGAACAGGCGATGCGCCAGAGGCTCGCGGAACCCAGCGGGATCATCCGCGTGACGGTAGCGGTCGAGCTTGCGCAGTTTGCGCTGCGCGAGATCCTGCCGACGTTCATGAGCAGCAATCCCAAGGTCAGCATCGTGGAGTTCGCCACGGACAGGCTCGTCGACGTCGTTGGCGAGGGCTTCGACCTGGCGATCCGCGGGCATACCACGGCACTGCAGGATTCCAACCTGGTGCAACGGCCGATTGCCAGGGCGCCATGGTGTCTGTTTGCGGGTGCCGACTACCTCGAACGGATGCCACCCCTGGAGGAACCGGAGCAACTGGCTTCCCATGCCATCGTCTCGATGGCGCGCAAAGGGCCGCTGCAGTGGCAATTGCACGGCCCCGACGACAGGCTCGTCACCATCCCGATCGAGCCACGATTCCAGAGCAACAGCATGATGTCCCTGAAGGAGGCAGCCTGCGCCAACATTGGCGTAGCAGCCCTGCCCGGGTATATCTGCCGGGCCGAGCTGCAGTCCGGCGTCCTGAGGCAAGTACTGCCGGGCTGGATCGCCGCGGATGCGCGCATCTCCGCCCTGATCCCCTATCGGACCGGACTGCTTCCCGCGGTGCGGTCGCTGGTCGATTTCCTCGCCGTAGAGCTGCCCAGGGTCACCGCGTTCGGCCGCCGCTGACCCGGCACTACCTCCTTACCCGCCGACGGCACGCGGGCCACGCCCGCCGTGGCCCGCCGGCGTTCCATATTCATGGACGCTGCGTTCGGCGCCAGCCAGCTTCCAAGGCCGGGCAGATCCACTATCGTTTCCAACCAGGGATAAGCCCACCGCAACGTCACCCTGGAGTGGAATACATGAATCAGCTGAACTGCCTGCCACAAGACGCGATCTTCTGGGGCCACGACATACTGCCGACGGCTGTCGCGTCGCTCGACCAGCACGGCATCCGCCGCCCGCTGACCTTTACCGTCGAGCCATTGCGGGACTTCCACGCGCAACACCTGCAAGCGCACGTGAAGGGAGGCCTGGGCGTCTTTACCGACCTGCCGCCGCATGCGCCGGATGTCGGGGTGCGTCGCGCGCTGGAGGCATGCCTCCATGCCGGCGCGGACTCGATCATCGCCCTGGGCGGCGGTTCCGTGATTGACGCCGCGAAGGCTGTCTCCCATCTCCACCATCAGGAGACCGGCCGCCACCTTGCCATCGCCGCCTTGCCGACCACGTTTTCGGGCTCCGAGTTCTCGCACTATTTCGGCATCACCGAGACCACGGGCCCCCAGACGTTCAAGCGAAGCTATGCCGTGCGGGAGACGGTACCGAAGGTGGTTGCCCTCGACCCGAAGCTCCTGCTCAACACCCCGCGTGAATTGCTGCTGTCCTCGGCAATCAAGGGCATTGACCATGCCGTGGAAGGCATGCGCCAGGTCACCATTGACCACCCGCACGCAATCCTGGCGGCGGCGGGCGTGGAGCGCTTCCTTGCCGTGCTGGAGAAATGGCCGCAGCAACTCGATACGCAGCGGGCGCTGCGCGAACGGCATGTCACCACCGATGACCTCCTGCAACTCCAGCTTGCCGCCTGGCAGTCCTACTTCTTTCCCGCATCGGTCATCTATGGCCTGAGCCACCGCATCGGGCACATCCTGGGTGGAACCTTTGGCCTGCCACACAGCATCACCTCCTGCATTACCCTCGCCCCGGTCCTGCGGGCCTGCGCGGAAAGCTACGGGGACAAGCTCCAGATTTTCTGCCGCGGCCGCGCCACCAGCAACGCTGCGGCACTGCTGGCCGACAGGATCTCCAATGCGGTGGAGCACCTCGGTCTTCCGCACCGCCTTCGTTCGGTGGACTTCGACCGCGCACAACTTCCGCGAGTTGCCGCTTTGCTGCAGCAAAACTATGCGAACGAAGTCGGCGATCTGGGCGACGGCAATGGCGCGACGCTCAATGGCTTCCTGGAGAGCCTGTGGTGATGGAAAAAGACTACGGACCGTCCAGCGCCTCCGCACCAGCTATGGGGCTGCGCGAGACGCTCACGAACCTCGGCAGGGGACGTACGACAGCACATGCACTGACGGAACTGGCGCTTGCCCGCGCTGAAGCCAGCAAGAAGGATTTCAATGCCTTCTCTGTCATTGACTGGGACCGCGCCCTCAAGGCTGCCGCGGAAAGCGACAGACGCTACACGGCGGACCGGCCGCGGCCGTTGGAAGGCCTGCCGGTAGCGGTCAAAGACCTGATCGATACCCGAGGCATCGAGACACGCTACGGCTCCCTGGCATACATGGGTCACGTTCCAGACGCCGACGCCGACGTTGTCAGGGCGCTCGTGGACATGGGCGCGATCATTGTCGGCAAGACCACGACCCATGAATTTGCCTGGGGGGTGACAACCTCCAGTGCCGCCTTTGGAGACACCCTGAATCCCCTGGACAAGCGGCTGATTCCGGGCGGATCCAGCGGCGGTGCCGCCGCGGCCATCGCTGCCGGCGTGGTTGCGGCTGGGCTCGGCACTGATACCGGCGGCTCGGTGCGGATTCCCGCCGCACTTTGCGGGGTCGCGGGCTTCAAGCCGACACTGGGCGCACTTTCCACGCGCGGCATCTTTCCGCTGGCGCCCTCGCTGGACCACCCGGGCATTCTCGGACAGGGCGTCGACGACATCATGGTGCTTGCCGAGGCCTTCGACATTGCCATTCCCGAAAGCGACGCCTGGCTGTCGGCGCGGCTCGGCGTCATGGAGGGCATTCCGCCGGTGCCGGCCGATACAGCGGTTTCCACGGCATTCGCCAATGCCATCGAGACACTCCGGAAGATATTCGCGTGCGAGTCCGTAGACGCCGCAGATTTGTTTGAAGGTGTCTACGACGCGTTCGCGTCCATCGTCCTGACCGAAGGCAGCATTGAACATTTCAGGAGAAACGACGAGGCCCGCATTGCCGGACACTACAGCCAGGAAACCCGGCAGCGGCTGGACCTGGCAAAAGACATGGTGATCCGGGACTACGCCGGAGCCCAGCAGACGCGGCACAGGCTGATATGCCGGCTCGAGGCGACGATGGCAACCGTGGACTATCTGGTCTTGCCTACCTGCCCATGCCTGGCACCGGCACTGGACGCCAACGCCATTGCCATCGACGGCTGGTCCGGTACGGTTCGCCAGGCACTGATGAGCTATACCGCGCCGTTCAATATCGCAGGCTTTCCTGCCATCTCCATCCCCTTGTTCTCCACCAGGGGCATGCTGCCCGCCGCCATGCAGATCGTTGCCCGCCCCGGCGACGACGGCGCGCTGCTGAGAATCGCCCTGGAAATCGAGCGCATGCTCCAGTCCGATGCCAGTCAGCAGAAAGGCTGATTCCTGTTAAGCCATCCTGCTTCCGATCATGAAGGAGCCCGCCGGAAACGTTGCATTGAGGCGGGCGGCGTCACGCCCGACGCCTTTGCGGCGTGCTTGAATACGCTGCCATCAACAGCGGTAAGCCGTGACGATGCGGACGAACGCGCCTTGCGCGATCACGGAAAGCATGGACTTTCGCCTTGGCGAGCGCAAACAGCGTCTTGATGCCTACCCATGGATTCCGTAAGCACTGGCGTACCTGCTCGCTCCGCCCGACACCTAACACACACCATGTGCAGAAGTGTTCGCAGTTGTTGGTCAGGAACTGATATTGGTCTTCGCCCAGGCGGGACTTGGCCCTCTCCACCACATCGATTCCCGCATAAACGGCATCCGGTTCAGTCTGGATTCTTAAATCCTTTCCTGCCGCGAAGGCGCGCAACGCTATGTATTCCACGGGGCGCCGTTTCGCCGAATGATCAAAGCCCCCGTAATGAATGACCTGCCCATCTCCCACATAAATGCCGTGGTGTGTGTAGCCATCCCGCTCGCTAATAAGATGGGCACCAGCTTCGATCGTGCGTTTCGTGCTGGCCAACTCTGGCGAGGTCGTGAGCCAATCAATATAAAGAGTTTCCATGGCGAGCCGCTATTCTTGAAAGCGATGTATTCAATACCGCTGGTGGACCTCATGGATAAACCCATCGGCGCTAATGACCCTTCCCCGGACTGAAGGCAAAGCGAGTGCCTCCGAGGACGTTTCTCCCCAGGAAAAGTGCTCATTGCATCACGGTTGGTTTACATTCACCCGCCGGCGCCGACGAAATGACAGTCAGGCACGGCTTCGCTGGCAAAAATGGATCGCGATTTGGAGTTGGATATTTGGTTTCAGATCAAGCCGCTAAGCGCGGCTGCCATGGCCAGCCCGACATTGGCCGCTACCAGCATGATCCAGCTTGCTAACCAGAACAGAGGTCCGAGACGAAACATGATTGCTCTCCCATAACGGACTCAACGACTCGTCAACTCACTCGGTCGAACTGCGTTGCATGTCGGCATAGTAGGTCCCGGGTCCCGGGCGGAGTAGATATGCATCAGACCACTCGCCGTTTCCGTCGCGGCAACAATGCGCACGACCATCGCCAATCGTAAATCCCACGGCTCCGCGTCATGGATACTGCGGCTTCATACGTCTTCTGGATTGGTGCAAAACCGGAAACACCGTGAGTCCTTGTCCGGCGCTACCGTCGCGAGCCGCAGCGGCCTAACATTAACTTGGGTTATCCCGAAGTCTCATCAACGTTCGAGGTGCATGATGGACAACGAGAAGCTGCAAGCTCCGCCGCTTTCCCTCCTCGACAGGTATCGGGGCCGGGATTTCGAGCCTCTGTACACAACGACTGTCACCGTTTCCGGCGGCCAGACGGGACACGGCCGTGCATCCGGCGTGGCCCGTTCGGATGACGGAAATCTGGATGTGGATCTGCGCCTGCCCACGGAACTCGGCGGACCTGGCAGCGGGACCAATCCCGAGCAGTTGTTCGCCGCGGCCTTTGCGGCCTGCTTTCACGGGGCGCTGAACTTGCTCGGAAAGCGTATCAATATGGAGCTCAACGACACCACTGTGGAGGCGGAGGTTGCGTTTGGTCGTGATCCAATGGATGGCGGCTACGCCTTGCTTATCGATGTCCGGGTCCGGATGCCGGGCGTTGAGCGAAAGGTGGCAGAAGAGCTGGTTCGAAATGCGGAGCGCCTATGCCCGTATGCAAAAATGGCCAGACAAGGGACTGTCAATATCGTGGCTGTTGTCGACTAGAGATGGATGCTGTGGCGAGAAGATGCGGATCGAAGTGGTTAGGCGCTGTCAGCTCCCTTTATGTCCTGGAAATCGCTCAGACACTGCAAATCGAGGGCGCGGATCTCCTCCGTCATGAAGTCAATGAAAACGCGAATGCGCGTTGGCAGATGTTGCCGGCTCAGGTAGCAGATATAGTGCCCGCGGTCGTCCGGAGCATGCCTCGGCAGAGCCACAACCAGCGCATTGGCCGCGATGTGGTCCCAGATCTGATATCCGGCCATCTGCGCGATGCCCCGCCCCTGCAGCACCGCCTGCAAGACCAGGTCCGAGTCGTTGAACGCGAGACGGGCCTTCGGGAGGTATTTCCGTATCTGGCCGTCGACCTTGAACTCCCATTCGAACACCCGGCCGTTCGCAAAGCGGAAGTTGATGCACTCATGCAGCCTCAGGTCTTCCAGCGTTTGCGGCAGGCCGTGCGCTTCTGCATAGGACGGCGCGGCGCAAAGCGCCATTTGCATCGGAATCAGCTGTTTGGCAATAAGGCTGGAATCCTCGATGCGGCCATTGCGGAATGCGACGTCGATCTGCTCGGAGGCAAAGTCAGTCGGCCGGTCGTCGAGCAGCAGATCGACGGCGATGTCGGGGTAGGTATCCACAAACTTTGCCAGCAAAGGCGCAACGACCTTCCTGCCGAAGCCTACCGTCGCGCTGATGCGGACCAGGCCACGTGGCGGGCCCTGGCGAAGCTCCAGCATGTCGTTCATGGCCTCCACAAGGTGCGTGACACCCTGGTGGCAGCTCTCGAAGAAGCGTTGGCCTTCGCGGGTCAGTTGCGTGGTGCGCGTAGTGCGCAGGAGCAGCCGGGTACTCAGCTGCGCTTCGAGCTTCTGGACATTCCTGCTCACGGCAGAACGGCCGATGCCGAGGCGCTCGCCGGCCTTGGCGAAGCTGCGCTCGCTGGCAACGGCCATGAACGCCATGATCCCCGCATAGCTCGCGGCAAAGCTCGTGGACAACGCATCAGCGCGATTTGGCAAACTGAGACGGAAGCCATGTTCCGATGTTTCCGATTGATCCATGTCTGGTGTTCCCACAGATTTCCGATGTTCGACCGGGTTTCCTCCGCTGCGTACGCAGCGCAGGCCGTCGCGTGCCCTCCTGATTACTAGGGCATCTCCTTGTGGGTGAATGAGCTTCAGGGACGAGGCTGTTACGCTGCAGTGCAGGATCAACCTCGACATTCGCAGCCACGGTGTTGATCGGGGCCAAGCCGAATGCCGGTTGGTTGCGCAGCTGTCAGATTGAATTAGACGAAAGGGGGGTTCGTGCTCACAGGCCGGCCTGCCGACAAACACTTCGGCAACATGCGTTCCTGGCATCTTCGCAATTGACTGACGCCGGCCCCAACCGCTCACCCACTTGCCGACGAGTCTCTGATGTTAATAACGCCCTCATGCGTCGTAAATGACAGCGTTCCCAAATTTCCTGCCAGACTGCCAGCCTCGCTCTGCACGCCTCGCGGATTGGATCGGCGATTGGTGCGCAAATGGAAACGCAGCCGCCCACCCTGCCGTCTTGACCCCTTGTATCGAGGGTATCTAGACTCGCTTCCATTACGTCCCGTCGCGACGGCGACTGCCGGCAGAGCACGATGCAGCTTGCCAGGCGCATGCCTTGATGGTGCGCGGGCAATGCACCGGATTCGATCCATGACCTCATTGTCTTCCATACTCTCTCGCCGTCCGGCGAGCGCCCGAACCGATGATGCGCGTCGGCCGGCCCGGTCCCGGCGGGGTGATTATCGCGCGACATCGCGCCATGCCGAGGCCAGTCATGCCGCGTAATATTCTCTTCGTGGTCTATCCAGATGTGAGCCTGCTCGATCTCGCTGGCCCCCAGACGGTGTTCTGGGCCGCTTCGAACTACGCGCGGGGGCGAGGCATGCCCGGCTACCGCTGCCATACCGCCAGCCTGTCCGGCGGCACGGTCGCGGCGATGGAAGGGACAACGCTGCAAACCGCGGCAATAGCATCCTTCGACATGCGAACCATCGACACGGTCGTTGTCCCGGGCTCCCCGAACATCATCGAGGTCGCGAAGAACTCCGCGTCGCTGATCGAGTGGCTGCGCACCGTTCCCCGCGAAGTCCGGCGCGTCGCCTCGGTATGCAGCGGTGCATTCCTGCTGGCCCACGCGGGATTTCTCGATGGCAAGCGCGCTACGACCCATTGGCAGATGCACGACCATTTTCGCGCACTGTTTCCCTCGGTGGACCTGGACCCCGAAGCCATCTTCGTGCAGCAACAGAATCTCTGGACCTCGGCCGGCGTCACCACCGGCATCGATCTCGCGCTTGCCATGGTGGAGGCCGACTACGGCCACGAGGTTGCGCTGAGTACAGCGAAGGAACTTGCGGTGTTCATGAAGCGGCCGGGGGCGCAGCCCCAGCTCAGCGAGATCCTCATCACGCAAAGCCGGCAGGTGCCGGTCTTCGAGACGCTGCATCTCTGGATCATCCAGAACCTGTCTAGGGAAGAGCTCTCCGTCGAGCAGCTTGCGGACCACGTAGGCATGAGCCCACGGAACTTTGCGCGGGTCTACAAGCAGAAGACCGGGCGCACGCCCGCCAAAGGCGTCGAGCATTTCAGGGTGGAAGCCGCCCGCCGATTGCTGCAGGACCAGACCCGGCCGGTCGACCAGATCGCGCGCGAGTGCGGCTTTGGCAGCGAAGAGCGGATGCGGGTGACCTTTCAAAGACACTTTGGGCTTTCTCCCAGCGAATACCGGTTGAAGGTGAATCGCTAGGTCCACGGCTCCCCGCCAGACAGCCTTACCCCATTCCTGCTCCCGCATCGACGCATCGACGACAGGCGGGCAGCTGCCCGCATCCGGATTGATGCCAAACAGGAAACACCGTGGGTTCCGAGTCGATCTGGCGCGGGGACACCGCTTTACCTACCATGGTCTCGTGGATTGTTCCACCTTCCTCAGCATGGAGACGCATCATGAAGATTGTTGTCATTGGTGGTACGGGCCTGATCGGCAAGAAGGTCGTGGCGCGACTCGCCGCACAGGGCCATGAAGTGGTCGCCGCCTCGCCGCAAACGGGCGTCAACGCCTTGACGGGCGAAGGCCTGGCGGCAGCGCTGGCCGGCGCGCAGGTCGTGGTCGATGTCGCGAACTCCCCTTCGTTTGAAGACAACGCCGTCCTGAATTTCTTCGAAACGTCGGGCCGCAATCTGGCGGCAGCCGAGAAGGAGGCGGGAGTCACCCACCATGTCGCGTTGTCCGTTGTCGGCACCGACAAGCTCTCGCAGAGCGGCTACTTCCGCGCCAAGATTGCCCAGGAGGCGCTGATCCGGAATGCCGGCATCCCCTATACGATCGTCCGCTCGACGCAGTTCCTGGAATTCCTCGGCGGCATCGCGCAATCCGCTGGGGAAGGCGGCACGGTACGACTCTCTCCCGCCATGATCCAGCCGATCGCTTCGGATGACGTCGCGCACGCCGTGGCCGACAGCGCGGTTGCCGCACCGGTCAACGGCATCGTCGAGATCGCCGGACCGGAGAAATTCCAGATGAGCGCCCTCGTGCAACGTTATCTCAAGGCGATTGGAGACTCCCGGACCGTAGCGGCCGATCCTTCTTCGCGCTACTTCGGTGCCGAGCTTCAGGAAAATACGCTCGTACCGCAAGGCAAGGCGCGCCTCGGGCGCATCGGCTTCGAGGAATGGCTGAGTCAATCGCAGCAAAAATAGTCCGGAGCCCGGCCACGGCGATGCATGACGCGGCGACTGGTGCCGATGTGACAACAGCGTGGGCACCGTGGCAGCACTACCGGCATGCCGTACCGAAGTCTAGGATTCACTCCAAGCCGTTCCTGCGGCAAGCACAGCGGCGCAGGTTCGGTGAACACCACCCCCTTCCGCTCATCAGGAGACATCATGACGCAACGCGTTAACTACTTTCAGCAATCCCCGGAACTGGTCAAGAAGCTCATGGAGCTCGCCGCGCTGTTCCAGAAGACCACCATTGAGGAGCCCATTCGCGAACTCGTCGAGATTCGCGCATCGCAGCTCAACGGCTGCGCGTTCTGCGTCGACATGCATATCAAGATGGCAAAGATCCACGGCGAGCGCGAATTGCGCCTGCACCACGTGGCGATCTGGCGCGAGTCCATGCTGTTCTCGCCGCGCGAACGCGCCGCGCTGGCCTGGACCGAGGTGCTGACCAACCTTCCCGCCCATGGCGTGCCCGACGACATCTATGAGCGCGTGCGCACCCAGTACAGCGAGAAGGAGCTGTCGGATCTCACGTTCCTCGTGGGGGCGATCAATACCTGGAACCGCCTGAACGTGGCGTTCCGCATGGTGCCCGGCTCGTCGGACAAGGCGTTCGGACTCGACAAGGCCAATCTGGAGTGATGCCATGAAGACGGTCGTTTCCATTGCAGCAACCCTGATCTTGTCGTGCCTGATGGTTGCACCGCCGGCAGTCGCCTCGACGGATGTGAGTGTCAAGCAGCTGCGCACGGAGCCGTTGCCCGAGTATCCGGGGAAGGAAGCCGAGATGATCGTCGTGGAGTACGCGCCGGGCGCCGCGGATCCCGTGCATCGCCATGACGCGCACGCCCTGGTCTATGTGCTCGAGGGCAGCATCGTCATGGGCGTCAAGGGCGGAAAGGAGGTGACGCTCAAACCGGGCGATACCTTCCACGAAGGCCCCAACGATATCCACACCGTCGGACGCAATGCCAGCAAGACGCAGCCGGCAAAGTTCGTCGTGTTCCTGATCAAGAACAAGGGCGCGCCGATCCTGACGCCGGTGAAGTAGCCGCGTCCAATCAGGCACCGGCAACGCCGGTGCCCACCATCCTGCCGGCAAGAACGGCGCCACTGCAGGTTCTTGCCGCGCCCCCTGTTTTCCAGAGTTGCGACCCATCGGTCCGCGTGTGACCCGCGGCCGGCGGCCGCCCTCTGCCAGTCGAAACCCGTTGCCGCGCCTGAGCGCGCCGGAAGTATCCCGCTGAAGAAGTGAGGTAACCACCATGAAACGAAAGATCCTGATTGTTGGCGGCGGCTTTGCCGGGCTTTGGGCAGCGCTCGGTGCGGCGCGTGTCATCGATATGGAGCGCGAAGCCGGCTCGGATGTCGAAATCACGCTGGTGTCGCCGTACCCCGAGCTTCACGTACGGCCGCGCCTGTATGAAGTCCGTCCCGAGCAGATGGCGGCGCCGTTCCTGCCGTTGCTGGATGCCGTCAACGTGAACTTCATTGAAGGCACGGTCGAGCGTATCCATTCCGCGGACCACTGCGTTGATGTCACCACGGCGGCCGGCGAGACGAAATCCGTCAACTACGACCGTCTGGTCCTGACCAGCGGCAGCCGCCTGTTCCGTCCGCCGCTGCCCGGCCTGGCCGAGCATGCATTCGCCGTGGACCAGCTCGACGACGCCGTCAAGCTGCGCAAGCACCTGGAAAGCCTGGCTTCGAAGCCGGACACCGCGGCCCGCAATACCTTCGTGGTCGTGGGCGGTGGATTTACCGGGCTGGAAGCGGCAACGGAACTGCCGGCGCACCTCCGCCCCATCCTCGGCGAAAACGTGCGCCCGCGCATCATCATCGTGGAGCGCGCGGACGCCATCGCTCCAGACCTGGGCGCCGGTCCGCTGCAAGCGGTCAGCGAGGCACTGGATCATCTCGGCATCGAAACCCGCGTAGGCGCGGGCGTGGTGTCGGTGGATGCCGGCGGTGTCGTCACCGCTACCGGCGAGCGCATCGACGCCAACACCGTCATCTGGACCGGCGGCATGGTGGCCAGCGGATTGACCGCGCAGGTATCACCGAACGTGGATCGCCAGGGCCGCATGGAAGTGACAGGCGATCTCCGCGTGAGCGGTGCGAAGGACATCTTCGGCGCGGGCGACGTGGTGCGGGCACTTACCGACGACGAGGAGCACTACTCGCTCATGTCGTGCCAGCACGCGCTGTTCATGGGGCGCTTCGCCGGCCATAACGTTGCCGCCGACCTGCTTGGCATCCCGACCATCGAGTACCGCCAGCCTTTCTATGCCACGTGCCTGGACCTGGGCGCATGGGGCGCGGTCTATACAGAAGGTTGGGACCGGCAGGTCAAGCTGACCCACGCGGAAGGCAAGGTGCGCAAGCAGTTGATCAACACGCAATGGATCTACCCGCCTGCCCCCGATCGGGAACAGGCGCTTGCGGCGGGCAATCCGCATATCAGCTACGAGTAAGGCGTTCTACTTCTTCCTGTTTGGCCGACGTCTTGCCCTCCGCGGCGTCGGTCTTTTTCTTGCCCCGTCTGGCATGCCGTTGCTCGGTAACCCGCCATTGAAAGGCCTCCTTTCTGATCCGCGCGTCATCACACGCTTGTTCGAGTGCGTGCTGGCGCGATGCAGGGTGACCGGCGCAAACGCGCGTTAGTTCCATTCCCTTTGTTCCGTTTGCGGAACAATGTATTGCTTGAATCAGGGTTTCCCCCAGGTTGTCCTCACGCGTACATTCCATGAACCGCCCGCCAGAGTTCCGGCCACGGCCCCCCCGGCAATTGCGGGCCGGAGCCAGGCAGCCGCTGCGGCCGCTTCCGGCGTGCCGTCTCCAGTCAGCAGTCAGCAGCAAAGGAGTCATAACATGAGTGCCATCCTCGAAGCCCTGTTCGCCAAGCATGTCGACAACCCCGATCACATCGTCACCGCGCTCAACCATCAGCAAATCGTTGTCGCTCTCTCGGCACTCGTCGCCGAGCAGCAGGTCGCCGTGCTCCACATGCTATATCCCCGCACCGACGCCCGCACGCACCGCAGCCTGGACGCCCTTGTCAGCGCCCTGCATGGCCACGGCCTGCACGAGGTGGCCGAACTGATCGCGCAGGAAACCCACTACCTGGCGTTCCGCGACCCGTTCAAGGCTTGGAAGGCCCTCCAGGAAATCCGCCATGATTCGCTGGCGATTGGGGTGCATCTCTTTTACAAGGGTGCGACGGGTGATGAGGCGGAGCGGGCGCTCGATAAGGATGCGCATCGGAAGGGTGAGGGCCGGTATCGCGTCTCCCGAAAGTAGGCCCGCGACCGGTAACACGAGCGGCTGACGGACGCATTCGCCGGATATAGGCGCGCACCCGCCTCGGTAAGCGAGATTAGGGCGCGCTCGACCGACTCAGGCTCGGCTGCCCCGTCTACGGCCCGCGAGAGCTACTCTCCATGCGCGCGCCTGCCCTGCTGCCCCGGCGCCGGCGGGAAATGCAGCGTGAACCGGATCAGGCCCGGCTCCGGGCAGGCAGCATCGGCCTGCCCCTTGTGCAGGCCCATGATGGCCTTGACGATGGCCAGGCCCAGGCCGCTGGACTCGGTGAGCCCGCTGCGCGCGGCATCGCCGCGGTAGAAACGGTCGAACAGCCGGCCGAGCTGGGCCGGCGGGATCGGCTCGCCACGGTTTTCCACGCAGATCAGCGTGCCGTCGGCCTGCTGCACGCCGCTCAGGCGCACCACGCTGCCCGGCGCGCCATAGCGCACCGCGTTGACGACGAGGTTGTTGATGGCGCGGCGGCACAGCAGCGGATTGGCCCAGAGCGTGCCGTCGGCCTGCACATCGAAGCGCATTCCCTTCTCGTCGGCGATCCCCTCGAAGTATTCCGCGATCTTGTGCAACTCCGACCGTAGCGGCACCGCCGACTGCTCGACGGTCAGCCGCGTGTGGTCCGCCTGCGCGAGAAACAGGATGTTCTCCGCGATATGCCCCAGCCGGCCGAGCTCCTCCAAATTGGACTCGAGCACCGCCTGGTATTCCTCCGGCTTGCGCGGCTGGCTCAGCGTCACCTGCGTCTGCCCGATCAGCGCGCCCACCGGTGTACGGATCTCGTGCGCCAGGTCGGCCGAGAACTGCGAGAGACGTTCGTAGCCTTCGCCCAGCCGGTCGAGCATGGCATTGAAGGCGCGCACCAGGCTGCGCAGCTCGGCCGGCGCCCCATGCTCGTCGAGCCGCACCGCCAGGCTGACGGGACTGATCTGCGACGCGCGCGCGGCGATGCTGCCCACCGGCCGCAACCCGCGCCGGATGGCGAGGAACGCGAGCGCGGTGGCCGCCAGCATGCCCACCAGCGTGGCCAGCAGAACGCGGTCGCGGTAGGCGGCCAGCATCTGCGCTTCGTTGTTCATCGGATGGGCCGCGATCACCTCGACCACGCTGCCGTCCTCGTTCGAGCGCGCCCGCGCCGCGGCCCAGTGGATCGGCACGCCGCTGTCGAGCTGCGTGCGCAGGATGCTGGCGGCGGTGAGGCTGGCGCCGTCCACGGGGGTCAGCGCGGCAAGCGCCAGCGGCACCGGCAGGTCGTCCGGGTTGACGTGGATGAAGGGCGGCTCGCCCGGCCTGCGGAAGACCAGCACGTCGCGCTCGGCGCCGAGCATGGTCTCGAACAGCAGCGGCCGGTCCTTGAGCTCGGAGACCGTGTAGACGCTGCGCGCCAGCCGGCGGAAATGCGTCACGCGCCCGATGAGCTGCAGGTCGGCGCGCGCTTCCATCGAGGCCCTGGCGGAGTCGTAGAAATACGCGCCCAGCGCGCCGATCACCGCGCAGGCGATCAGCGCGAACAGGAGCGTGGTGCGCGCCGCCAGCGAGTGCGGGCGCTGGAGCCAGGCGTTCACGCGCCTTCGCCGAAGGTGTAGCCGATGCTGCGCACGGTGTGGATCAGCTTCCTCTCGAACGGCTGGTCGACCTTGGCCCGCAGCCGCTTGATGGCCACGTCGACGACATTGGTGTCGCTGTCGAAGTTCATGTCCCACACCTCGGCGGCGATCAGCGTGCGCGAGAGCGCCTCGCCCTGCCGCTTGACCAGCAGGTGCAGCAGCAGGAACTCCTTGTTGGTCAGCGCGATCTCCACGCCTTGCCGCATCACCTTGCGGCGCAGGACGTCGAGCTTGAGGTCGGCGTACTCGAACACCTCCGCCTCGCGCACCACGCCGCGCCGCAGCAGCGTGCGCACGCGCAGCAGCAGCTCGACGAAGGAGAACGGCTTGACGAGATAGTCGTCGGCGCCGAGTTCGAGGCCGCGGATGCGGTCGTTGACGTGGTCGCGCGCGGTCAGGAAGATCACCGGCAGGTCGCGCTGCGCGCGCAGCGAGCGCATGATCTCCCAGCCATCGATGCCCGGCAGCATCACGTCGAGCACGACGAGGTCGTAGTGGTGCTCCAGCGCCAAGTGCAGGCCGTCCGTGCCGGTGCGCGCCAGGTCCACGGCGTAGCCGCTCTCGCGCAGGCCTTTGCGGAGATAGTCGCCGGTCTTGGGATCGTCTTCGATGACGAGGATGCTCATGATGCGGGTGGGGGACGCGGTTGAGGGACGCGGTGGGGGCAGCGGTCGAACTGCCATTCTAGCGACGGCGCCGCAGCAGGTCGATGACAGCTTTGTCATCAAAAAGTCACCAGAGCGACCCGGGTGCCATCCTAACCTCATCAGCACTTTCCCCCAGGAGAAACAACATGACCTTCGTTTCGAGCAAGCTGGCGCGCACCGTGCTGGCCGCCACCCTGCTGGCCGGCGCCGCCGTCGCCGGCGCGCCCGCTGCGCTGGCCCAGAACGCCCCGGCTGCCCCGGCCAACGCACCCGCCACTGCCCCGACCGGCGTGCGCGGCACCATCACCGCCCTCTCCGGCGACACGCTGAAGGTGCGCACGCGCGCGGGGCAGGACCTGGACGTGGCCCTCGCCAAGGACACCGCCGTGCGCGCCGTGACGCTGGCCAAGGTGGACGAGATCCAGTCCGGCAGCTACATCGGCTCGGCGGCCGTGCCGCAGGCCGACGGCTCGCTCAAGGCGCTCGAGGTGCATGTATTCCCGCCAAGCATGCGCGGCACCGGCGAGGGCCACCGCGCGTGGGACCTGGGCAAGAACAGCAGCATGACCAACGGCACCGTCGGCAGCGTGCTGGTGAGCAACGGCCGCACCATCACCGTGAAGTATCCCGAAGGCGAGAAGCGCATCGTGATCCCGGCCGACGTGCCCATTGTCAACCTCGAACCTGGCGACCGCTCGCTGCTGGTGCCAGGCACCCACGTGGTGCTGTTCGCCAGCAAGGCGGCCGACGGCGCGCTGACCGCGCGCTTCATCTCCGCCGGAAAGAATGGCGTCGTGCCACCCATGTAAGGCAGTCCCGCCATGCGCAAGCCAGACTCCCCCGCGTGCAAGCGCAGTGCCGTCGTCCATGCACTGGCGGTACGCGCCACGCACTGGATCAATGCCATTGCCATGACCTGCATGGTGATGAGCGGCTGGGCCATCTACAACGCCTCGCCGCTGTTCGGCTTCCGCTTCCCGGCGTGGGCCACGGTGGGGGGCTGGCTGGGTGGCTCGATCGCCTGGCACTTCGCCGCGATGTGGCTGCTGTGCGCCAACGGACTGCTGTACCTGGGCTACGGCATGGCCACGGGCCACTTCCGCCGCCATTTCCTGCCGCTGGGCCCCGGCGCCGTGCTGCGCGACGCGGGCCTGGCGCTGCGCCTGAGGCTGCCGCACCGCCCCGGCGCCTACAACGCGCTGCAGCGGATGATGTATGCGGCAGTGCTGCTACTGGGCGTGGCGGTGGTGGCGTCCGGGCTGTCGATCTGGAAGCCGGTGCAGCTGTACTGGCTGGCGGACCTGTTCGGCGGCTTCGATACCGCGCGCCGCGTGCACTTCTTCGCCATGGCGGGCATCGTCGGCTTCGTCGCCGTGCACCTGGCCCTGGTGATCGTGGTGCCATCCACCCTGCTGCCGATGTTCACCGGCCGCGCCCCGCGCGGCCATCGTGGAGAGGCCGAAGCATGAGCGATGCGATCCGCGAGGCGCCAGGCGTGCGCCACGATGACCTGGCCCGCGAAGCCGGCCGTGAAACCGCCAGCATCATCCAGCCCCCGCACCAGCGCCTCAGCGTGGCTGACTTCCGGCCGCAGCTCGCGCGCCTGGAGCGGCGCAATTTCCTGCGCTCCTCGCTGTCGCTGGGCGCGCTGTCCATGCTGGCCGGCTGCACGCTGCAGGACGGCGACACCGTGGACAAGGTGCTGTGGTCCATGTCGCGCTGGAACGACCGCGTGCAGGCATGGCTGTTCAACCGCAACCGGCTGGCGCCCACCTATGCGCGCGGCCAGATCACCCAGCCGTTTCCCTTCAACGCCTTCTACCAGGAGTTCGACGTACCCGAGGTGGACGGCAACGACTACCAGTTGGAAGTCTCCGGCCTGGTTGCCGACAAGCGGCCTTGGAACCTCGCGCGGCTGCGCGCGCTGCCGCAGGCGGGGCAGATCACGCGCCATATCTGCATCGAAGGCTGGAGCGCCATCGGTGAATGGCGCGGCGTGCCGCTGCGCACGTTCCTGCAGCGCATCGGCGCGGACACAACGGCGCGCTATGTCGGCTTCAAATGTGCGGACCGCTACTACTCCAGCCTCGACATGGAGACGGCGCTGCATCCGCAGACCCTCCTGGCGCTGGACTTCGGCAGCGCGCCCTTGCCCGCCAAGTACGGCTATCCGCTCAAACTGCGCGTGCCGACCAAGCTGGGCTTCAAGAATCCCAAGCACATCGCCGCCCTGTTCGTCACCAACGAGAACCCCGGCGGCTACTGGGAAGACCAGGGCTACAACTGGTTCAGCGGGGTCTAGCGGGATCTGGCGCGACCTGGCTGGCTCTGGGCCCCTGTTCAGCTGTTCCATAACCTACGCCTGAAATCTAGCTGCTCATCGGCGGTTTTGCCGGCGTCTCGTTGGCTAGTGTTGCACGAGCGAACGGTTATGACCGGACTTTGCGTTCGATGAAGTGCTGGCTGCCCACACAGAAGCCTCTCGCGCAGCACGGGTCCGTGGTCCATGGCCTGCCGACGATCGCGTATTCAAGCCCTCGCCAATCCGGCCGAGGGCGCGTCTTATCCCGGCAAGATTTCGGTGTGTTCGCTTACCCGGCTCAACTGCGCACCGGTACGATGCTGAACCGGGAGACACCCTGGGTCGCAGCGATTTCGGCCGCCAGTGCTGCCGGCGATAGCGCGCGCGACTTTTCCGGCGCGACCAGGCTGACTCGCCACAGGGCCTGGTTGTCGGCAAACGTGATGGTCAGGCTGTCGTGCAGCACGCGGTAGCCGCGGGACTTTGCCCTGTCGATCAGTAGATCGAAGTCAGGCACTTCTCCGGGCTGGAAAGTCAGCGATAGATCAAGCGTCATGCGGCGCGGAAGCCTGGCCTCCAGCCGGTGCAACAGGGACATGGAGGCCACACAGAGCACGGCGAGCAGCAACCCGGCGGCATAAAAACCAACGCCCAGCAACACGCCTATGGCCGAGGCAGCCCAGATCGATGCCGCGGTCGTGAGGCCGCGGATGCTCATGCCGTCCTTCATGATGACCCCCGCGCAAAGGAAGCCGCTGCCGGTGACGACTCCCTGGACGATATGGGTCGGGTCTGCCTGGGCGTGCGCTGAAACACCGCCGTACCACAGCGCCGGGTAGCCGACGAACACAGTCAATGCCGTCGACGCCATGCAGACGAGGCCATAAGTGCGCATGCCGGCGGCGCGGCCGTTGTATGAGCGCTCGTAGCCAACCAGCATGCCGAGCAGCAGCGCGCCCACCATGTTCAGCCCGATGAAGGCGTTGGCGGCAAGAAAGCTGCCGCTCCAATAGTGCTGCAGATATCCGAGCATAGGTTTCGCGATCAGGCGGCGAGCCAGGCATTCAGCGAGCGCAAGGTGTCCTCGCTTAGTTCGCCCGCCGCGGCGGCAAGCCGCAGACGGCCAAGGAGGTAGTCCAGGCGTGCCTGAACCACGTCAAGCTCAGCGGCGAACACGCGCTGCTGCGCGTCCAGCACGTCGGGTTGCGTACGGGTCCCAACGTCCCGGCCAAGCGTCGTCGCCGCGAGCGCGCTACGCGCCGAAGTCAACGACTGCTCGAGTGCGGCGACGCGCGACACGCCCGTTTTCACCGACAGGAATCCGTCCTGCACCTTCAGGCGCACGTCCCGCCGGGCGGCGGCAACCTCCTGCTCCGCCTGGCTCTTCCTCGCAACGGATTCCCGCTCGCGCGAATCCAGTCCGCCGCCCGCGTACAGCGGAATGTTGAGCTGCAAGCCGATCGTCGCGGTTCGGGTGTTGCTGGCTGCAATCCAGGGAGCCAGGTTGCCGGTCTGCCCTTGTGCGCCATAACGTGCCACGAGCGCGACGGTCGGGCGACTGCTGACGCGGTACTTGTCGATCTCCGCGCCGGCAATGTCGAGCTCCGACTGCCTGGTCTTGACGAGGTAGCTCTGTTCTTCACCCTTTGCCTGCCACGTCGTGAGATTGTCCGGTTCCGGCGGCCGCGGCGCGAAATTGGGTGCCAGCCCGCTGAGCTGATCGGGCGGCATGCCGACGGTTTCCTGGAATCGCGTGCGTCGTTGCTCCAGCGCAGACTGCGCCGTGACTTCGCGACTCTCCACCCCATCCAGGCGCGCCTGGGCTTCATGAAGATCGGTGATCTTGCCCTGGCCGATGTCAAAGCGCGCCTTCGCGCGGTCGCGTTGCTGCCGCAAGGCCGCCTTCTCGGCTTGCACCACACGGAGTGTTTCCTCGCCCAATACCACGCCGAAGTATGCCTCGGCCACCCGCAAGGCCAGATCCTGGCGAGACTGGTCGAATTGTGTCTGCGCCAGGTTTGATTGCTCGCGGAACTGCTTCCTCGTGGCTACCGCGGTCCTGTCGTACAGCGGCTGAACCAGCACCACGCCGGCCTGCCGCGCAGTTCCCGAACTATCGCTGGATACCAACGGCGCGACGTCGGCCGGCGGGTTGCCGGACGAACGATTGTTGATCCGGTCCAGTGTCGCCTGGAGGCTTACGCGGGGACGCAGCAAGGCGTCGCCCTGCACTGCCTTCTCCCGCCCCGCCGTGAGCGCATCATTTGCAGCGAGGCTCGTCGGATCATGCGCCAATGCCTGCTGATAGGCCGCCACGAGATCGATAGCGCCCGACTCGCCAGCGTTCAGGAAAAGCATGCAGCCCAAAGCCACCTGCCCGGCCCGCAGGGCCATACTCAATCTTTTCATCGAAATAACTCTCATCGTCACATTTGCGATCAGACGGTCGCAGGACGCTTGGCCCGGTACCAGGTCGCATACAGGGCGGGAAGGAAGACGAGGGTCAGTACCGTGGCAACGGCGAGCCCTCCCATGATTGCCCACGCCATGGGGCCCCAGAACACGGAGTGGGTAAGCGGCACCATCGCCAGAATCGCCGCCAGGGCAGTCAGTACGATGGGACGCAGCCGTCGCACCGCGGCCTCGACGATGGCCGTCCACAATGCGACACCCGCGGCCACGTCCTGATCGATCTGCACGACCAGGATCACCGAGTTGCGGATGATCATTCCAGCGAGGGCGATCACGCCCAACATGGCGACAAAACCAAATGGAATCCGGAACGCAGCCATGATGATGCTGACCCCGATCAGCCCGAGCGGCGCTGTCAGCAGGACCATCGCCATCTTTCTCATGTCCTGCAGTTGAATCATCAGCAGCAGGAGCACCGCGATGATCGTCACAGGCATCACCGCGAAAACAGAACGCTGGGCCTTTGCACTCGATTCGTAAGCGCCGCCAATCTCGATGCCATAGCCGAGCGGAAGATCCTTTTCCAGTGCGTCGAGCTTCGGCTGCAGTGCACGCGTGACGTCGGGTGCCTGCGCCCCCGCGATATCGGCGCGAACCGTCAGCGTGGGTACACGGTTACGCCGCCACAGTTCGCTGTCCTCGCTGTCAAGCGTGAGTCGGGCTACTTGCGAAACCGGTACAAACTTGCCGTCGCGCACATAGATCTTTGCGTCCTTCAGGTTGTTCAAGTCCGTGCGTTCCGCCGCGACAAGGCGCGAGACCACGTCGATGCCCTGGTCTTCCTCGCGGTACTGCGTGATCGGCGTGCCCGACAGCGAGGCCTCAAGGGCCTCTTTGATCTGGCCTGAGCTGACACCCAGTGCACGCGCCTTGTCTTGGTCGACGTCGACCTGCACACGCTTGATGCGTTCACCCCAATCCTGGTCGACCTGGCGAACGTGCGGCTGTTCACGCATGATGTTCGCCACCTGCTGCCCGATTGCACGAACCTTTGCGTTGTCCTGCCCGTACACGCGGAACTGCACCGGGTAACCGACAGGCGGACCGTTCTCCAGGTGATTGACGCGGCCCCGCACATTCGGGAATCTTCCGTCGAACAGCTTCTCGAGCTTTTCCTTTACCCGCTCCCGCGCCTCACCGCCCTTGGTCATCACCAGCATCTCGCCCAGATTCAGATTGGGCGTCTGCACATCAAGAGGCAGGTAGAATCGCGGCGCACCGTTGCCAACAAAGCTGGTCACCGCCGCAATGTCCGGATCGCCCTTGAGCAGACCTTCCAGGTTCTGGACCTCGCGCTGACTCGCCTCGAAGGTCGACGCCTTCGGCATCCACAGGTCCACAATGAGTTCAGGCCGGTCAGATGCCGGAAAGAATTGCTGGGGTATTGCCTTGAACAGCAACAGTGAGCCCATGAACGCAGCGAGCGTGATGCCGATCACCCACACGCGCTGCTTCAGGCAGAAGTCGATGAAGTGTCGGAACTTGACATAGAAGCCGCGCTGGTAGACCGCATCCTCGTCATGCGATGCGTGCGCATGCTCCTTCAACAGCTTGAAGCCGATGTAAGGTGTAAAGAGGACGGCCACGATCCAGGACAACACCAGCGAAATGCCCACCACCTGGAACAGGGAGTACACATATTCGCCCGTTCCCGACTTCGCAAAGCCGACCGGAAGAAAGCCTGCCGCAGTAATCAGCGTCCCGGTGAGCATCGGGAATGCGGTGGCCGTGTAGGCGTATGTGGCGGCGCGGAACTTGTCCCAGCCCTGCTCGAGTTTCAGCGCCATCATTTCGACGGCAATGATGGCGTCGTCCACCAACAGTCCGAGCGCAATGATCAGCGCGCCCAGCGAGATGCGTTGCAAGTCGATGCCTATCACGTACATCGCCAGGAATGTCATGGCCAGCACGAGCGGGATGCTGAGCGCGACGACCAGCCCGGTCCGCAAGCCCAGCGAGAGGAAGCTCACAACGAGCACAATGACCACCGCCTCGGCCAGACTCTTCTTGAACTCGAAAACGGAATGCTCGACGATACGTGGCTGGTCGCTGACCGCATGGATCTGCACGCCCACCGGCAGATTGGACTCGACGCGCTTTACCGCTTCGTCAAGCTTTGTGCCAAGCCGGATCACATCACCGCCCTTGCGCATGCTCACCGCAAGTCCAATCGCCTCGTTGCCGTTGAAGCGCATCCTCGAGGTGGCAGGCTCCACAAAGCCGCGACGGACGTCTGCGATATCGCCAAGGCGAAAGGTACGCTGGCCGGCACGGATGCCGATGGCGCGAATTTTCTCGACCGAGTCAAACTCGCCACTGACAGCCAACCGTACTTGTTCCGCGGTGGTTTGCACCGTCCCGCCCGATGTCACGGCATTGGTTTGTGCGAGCGTCGACGCGATCAGTGCCGGGTCGATCCCCAGCGAGGCGAGCTTGGCGGTGGAGACTTCCACATAGATCTTCTGTTCCTGCTTGCCTACGAGGTCGACCTTGTTGACGTCGCCGACACGAAGGAACTCATTACGCGCGGCGTCCGCAATCCGTCTCAGGTCGTCATAGTCGAAGCCGTCGCCCGTGATGGCATAGAGGTTACCGAAGGTGTCCCCAAACTCGTCATTGAAGAATGGGCCCTGCGTGCCCTGTGGCAAGGTATGCTGGATGTCGCCCATCTTCTTGCGGACCTGGTACCACACATCCGGCACGGCGCCCGGTGGTACGTCCTCGCGCAGGTTGACCTTGACCTGCGTTTCGCCCGGCTTCACATAGGTGGACGTATAGTCGATCTCCGCGACCTCTTGCAGCTTGCGCTCGATCTTGTCGGTGACCTGGTCGGCCATCTGCTGCGCGGAGCTTCCCGGCCAGTACGCCTGCACAACCATGGTCTTGATCGTGAACTCGGGGTCTTCCTTCTGGCCCAGGCTGCTGTAGGCCAGCACGCCGGCCACGGACAACAACAACAGCAGGAACGCGATCATCTGCTGGTGCTTCAGCGCCCATTCGGACAGGTTGATACCTTTCACTTCACCCCTCCCGCCTTGGCAACAGTTACCGCCTCGGCCACCTTCACCTGCTGGCCAGCCTGCAGCATGTGCACGCCGGCACTCACCACGGTCTCTCCGCCCGCCAGTCCCCCAACCACGATCACGCTGTCGTTCTGCGCGGCGCCCAGCTTGACTTCACGCGCGATCACCCGCGACGTCTTCGGGTCGACCACCCATACGTGGCGGCCACGTTCATGATCGACGATGGCGGTCAGCGGCACGCGGACTACGCCAGTGCCATCCACGTCGGGGGCGATGACCGACGCCGTCATGCCTAACCGCAGCAATTCCGGATCCGACTCCTGAATGGAGATGCGCGCCGAGTACGTCCGCGTGACGCTGTCCGCGTCCGGCGCAAGCTCCCGGAGCTTGCCCGTCCATGCCCTGTCCGGATGCGCCCATACCGTGATCGTCAGCGTCGGCGCCTTACGTAGTTCGTCGACTCGCGACTCCGGAATACTGATCGAGACCTCGCGTTCGCCGTCAGCCGCGACGGTGGCGACCGTCTGCCCGGCTGCAACCACTTGGCCAGCTTCCGCGTTGATTGCGCTGACCACGCCATCGCGGTCGGATACGAGCGTGGTAAATCCGCGCATGTTGGCATTCAGCTGCTGGCGCGCCAGTGCCGAACGCAGTTGTGCTTCCGCCTGGTTAAGCGCCAGCCGCTGCTGGTCCAGCTCGGCTTGCGAGGCAAAGTTCTGGGCGAGCAGTTGCTCGGTACGCTTAACGTCCACCCGCGCCTGGGCTACCCGGCCTCTTGCCGCATCAGCCTCCGCACCCGCTGCGGCTACCTGCAACGTTTCCTGCGTGGGATCGAGTTGGAACAACGGCTGGCCGCGCTTGACATGGCTCCCGACTTCCACCATGCGCGCGACGATCTTGCCGGCCGTGCGGAAGCCCAACTGACTTTCGTAACGCGCACGAATCTCGCCTGAGTAGGTCGCACCGACCGACCCGGCGGTGCGTCCGGCGACCACTGTCCGCACCGGCCTCACGTCCTTGCGTTCGGGTTCTGGACCCGGTGTACACGCGGCCAGCAGGTGCGCCGCAATGATAGTAAGAGCTGCCGCTCGAAGGTTCCCGTTCAATTTCTACCCTCCAGTAAGGTCCGTCGCTCGCCTGCGAGTCTTCAGCGATCCACGCCACCGAGCCGCTCCAGTCGGACTCGTGCTGGCGTCATTGACGGCAGGTCTGTTCGGGCTTTCGCCCTCCCGACAGCCCAAAATATACCTCATAATGACCTATGCGTCATGATGACGTATAATTTATTTTATGGGGTTGCCGGGACTACTTTGACGCCCCGGACCGCATGAGACGAAGAAAGCGCGCGCACCCGGATGGATGTGGTGCGCAACGACAATTGCTATGCGCGAAGTGATGCGGCGGACCTAGGCTGTAGACGCGGGAGGCTCCGCGCGCGGCGTTGTCAACGCATTGACCATTAGGAGAGAACAGATCAATGACCCGGATGCAGACGAGATTCGCGGCTGAAACCGAACCGCGGGAAACTCGCGACCACCGTCCGCGAGTTGCGGCAAAGCGGCGGCAGCGTATGCGCTCGCTGTTGCTGAACAGTGCGATGCGCTTGATGCTGGAGAACAGCGGCTCGACCCCGTCCATCGACGACATCATTTCGGCAGCACGGGTTTCACGCGGAACGTTCTACAAGTACTTTCCGTCGTCCGACGCGATCGTGCGGGAGCTTGTCGGGAAGATTGCTGAACAGTGGGTGCGGGCGGCCGATCCCTTTGTGCGCGGTCATGACGACCCGGCCGAGCACATCGCCAGGGGAATACGGCTGGCGTCGATACTGACGGTACACCAGCCGGGGGTGGCTGGCATCCTTGGCCGGCTCGGATGGGCGGGCTACCAGGTACCGAATATGCTGGAGTTTGTCCGCAGGGATATAGAGGAAGGCGTTCGTCGCAATCGCTTCAAGCGCATGCCGATCGCCTTGGGGTTCAATATCGTTGCCGGAGCCGCAATGAGCGCAATGCAGAGCATGCTTGAAACCGAAGGTCGCGAAGATTTTTCGGAGCTCGCCGCTGCCGTGGCATTGCGCGCCCTGGGCGTGGAGGAATCAGCGGCCGATGCGATATCCAGGTCGCCGCTGCCTGCGAGTGAGGCGCTGTTCGATGGCTTGCTCGCGGAAGCGATCAGCGATGTGCCGTAGCGCTAGCCACCGTCATTCCCGCGCAGGCGGGAATCCAGCGTCTTTCACGTCCCCTTCGGGGAAAAGACACTGGGTCCCCGCCTGCGCGGGGGCGACGAGCAAGAAGCCTTGTCGTGAATTTCGGAAACTTCTGCTAGTTGGAGGCCTCGGCCTTGGCGGCGAGCTTCCCCTGGGCCTTTTCGAGCAATGATTCCGGCGGGGCCACCAGCTTTGGCAAAGGCGCGAAGGTCAACCGTACCGCACTCGCTGCAGGCACGCCGAGCGACCGCAACACCGCCCGGACAATCCGTTCGGGATAATCCCTGGCTGTTCTTCCTTTGGCCATGCGGTGAACGGCGATCAGCCCCGCGCCGGACACCATGTCCAATGCCACGTCGGCAGAAGCCTCGTCAAACGTGCCCGTCTTCAGGCCTTCCTTGATATCCGAGGGCAGGTATTCGTAGACGGCAGCACTCTTGCTGCCGACCAAAAGCAGGCCCGTACCGGAAAGAAATTGCGCCACGACAGGATAGGAGCGCGCAAGGTGCAGGTATAAGCGAATCCCGGTTGCAACCCGCAACGCCGGGTCTTCGATATCGCCGACCACGCTCTCGATCATTTGCACCATGTCGTGACTGAGCGCGTCGCCGACAGCCGCCAGCAGATCCTCGTTAGTACGGAAGTAGTTGTAGAAGGAACCTTGCGAGACGCCAGCTGACGCGATGACTTCCGGGATCACGCTGGCTCCGACACCCCTTTGCGCAAAAACGATCATCGCGCTTTCAATGAGACGCTTGCGCATCCGTTCACGCCGTTCTGCGGCAACGCGAGGGCGATGGTCTTTGGGATCAGGATCGGCAGGCATCTTCAGCTAGAGGACCTTATGTGACGAGGCGATCATATCAATACGCCGCTACAACGCCGACGACACGGCGTACGCCATGAACGCCCTGGCGGCAGCGGCGCCCGTGCTCTTCTTATAACATATAACGCGTCATGATGAGCCTGCAGTCATTCTGTGAAAGAATACGGAACTCATGAAAGATTCCGGTGCGCGCACGCGCTGCTTGCCTCACGCAACGAGGCCGACAATTTTCCCCAGTTCGCGCATGGAGACCACGCTATGGAGCGCGGTACAGGCACTCTACGCGGACGACATGGCGCCGGTGGCGATGCTCGTGTTCGCCACGACCATCCTGTTTCCGCTGGCCGAGTTGCTGATGATGTGCTACCTGCTCGTCGCGATGGCGCAGCGGCGCACGCCACCCGGGTTCGAGCGCACCTTGCGCGGAATTTGCCGGACCCGGCCGTGGGGCATGATCGAAGTGTTCATGATCGGCGTTGCTGGTTACGGTGGTGAAGCTGTCGACCATAGCGCAGGTGGTGCCTGGCGTCGCGCTCTGGTCGTTCGGTGCGCTGGTGGTCGTACTGGCCGTCATCCTGTCGTTCGACCCGCGTGAACTCTGGCACCACCTCGAAGTGCTCGATGCAGATGACGTATCGGCCTGCTCGCGGGATGCCGCGTCATGACCGCGCCTCAGTCGCCCCACCCCACCGCCACCTCGCGCGGACTGTCGTGCCACACATGCGACCGGCTCAGTCCGATGACGCTCGAGGCCGAACCGTGTCCGCGCTGCGGCGCCGTACTGCATCATCGCAAGCCGGCCAGCCTGGCGCGCGCCTGGGCCTTCCTGCTGGCCGCCTAACTGCTGTATATCCCGGAAGGAACGTCTTTTCCGGGGCGTGATGGGTATCCACAATATTTCGTCCAACCTGATCGGCTTCGTTCGCAACCTCTGTCGAGGATTGGACACGCATACGGCTTATCTTCGCGAACAGACTGACGAGAGCAGTAAGGTCCCGGCTCACTGGTTCTTCGGTGCGAACGCGATTAGCCGCCCCTACGTGTCGCGAATTGAATCGAAGACGGCCTTCGCCAGGTTTCGATACATCGAGCGTCAAGACAATCGAAGCGCCCAATTCCCGCGCGAGCGGTTCAACGTAGGTCTTTGATTTTTCCTTAAGATACCTGACGGCGAGTTCCGCCCCAAGCTCGCGGAATGCCCGTGCACATCCATAAGCGATCGAATGCTCGTTCGCGATGCCGACGATTAATACCTTGCGGCCCGCGAACGGCTGCGCAGAAAGCTTGTCCATGCTTACCCCTCCAGCCGGTGCAGTGCGTGCCGGGCAATCATCAGTTCTTCGTTGGTCGGGATGACCCAGACATCGACAGCGCTTTGCGGATCGCTGATGCGCGGTCCGTGCTTCGCATTCGCCTGCGGGTCGAGCGAGACGCCAAGCCATGCGGCCGCACGACACACGCGCTCGCGCACGGGGGCCGCATATTCGCCGATACCCGCCGTGAAGACGATCGCATCGAGGCCGCCGAGCGCGGCCGTGAGCGAACCGATTTCGCGCGAGATCCGATAGCAGAAGAGGTCGACGGCAACGGCCGCAGCGGGCGTGTCGCTCATGAGCAGCGTGCGCATGTCGCTCGAGATGCCGGAGACGCCAAGCAACCCGGAGCGCTTGTAAAGCAGTGATTCGATCTCGCGGGAATCCATGCCGAGCTCATCCATCATGTACAGGATGACACCGGGATCCAGGTTGCCGCAGCGTGTGCCCATGGGCAGCCCGTCCACCGCAGTGAATCCCATTGTGCTGGCAACGCTCCGCCCGGCCACGAGCGCGCACATGCTGCTGCCGTTGCCCAGATGGGCAACGACGGTGCGGCCCGCGGCGGCGGTAGCGTCGACATCCGGCAGGACGCTGGCAATGTACTCGTAGGAAAGCCCATGAAACCCGTAGCGCCGAACGCCGCGCTGGGTGATCTCCGGTGGCAGCGCGAAGCGGGTCGCCACGTCGGGCTGGGTATGGTGGAACGCCGTGTCGAAGCATGCGATTTGAGGTACCACCGGGTTGCTCGCCTGGATCGACCGGATCGCCGCGAGGTTATGCGGCTGATGCAGCGGCGCGAGGGGAATGAGCGCTTCCAGTTCGGCCATCACCTTCGCGTCGACGCGTACGGGCGCCGAATAACGTTCACCACCGTGCACGACGCGATGGCCGACGGCGAGCAGCCTGGCGTCGCCTGCGTGTCCGCGTAGCCATTCCAGCAGGAATGCAATTGCCTTGTCATGGCCGAGACGTTCGCCCTCCGGCCAGCGCTTGTCGTCGATTATCTCGCCGCTTTGCCGTTTGACCTGAAAGCGCGGGTTGGTGTAGATCTCCTCAAGCTTGCCGCCGGCGATTGGGTCAAGCGCGCCGTCACTCGCCGCGAATGCATGAAACTTGATGCTGGATGACCCCGCATTGATGACCAGAATGACGTCCATGCGTGAACCCTTTAGACGATGGCGGCAGAAGGCTTCTCGCGCCGCGCAAGTGCGACGAGCGAAGCAACCGCGCACGACGCAAGCCGCGTGATCACAGAATCGGCACGGCTGGTGAGAATGATGGGAACCCTCGCGCCAAGCACGATGCCGGCGGCATCCGCACCGGCGAGAAATGACAGGCTCTTGGCGAGCAGATTGCCGGCTTCGAGGTTCGGTACGACGAGCACGTTGGCATGCCCGGCCACTGGCGACGAAATGCCTTTTATCTTCGCGGCCTCTTCGCTGATCGCATTGTCGAGGGCGAGCGGGCCGTCGAGAATCCCACCTGTGATCTGCTGGCGGTCGGCCATTTTGCACAATGCGGCGGCGTCGAGTGTCGACGGCACCTTCGGGTTCACGGTTTCCATCGCCGACAGGATCGCCACCCGCACGGACGGAAATCGCAATGCCTGGGCGAGGTCGATGGCGTTCTGCACGATGTCACGTTTTTCATCGAGTGTCGGTGAGATGTTCACGGCTGCGTCGGTGATGATCAACGCGTCGGCCTGGCCGGGCACGTCCATCACGAAGCAATGGCTGACGCGCCGTTCGGTGCGCAGCCCGGTGCCTCGCGCGACGACCGCTGCCATCAGTTCGTCCGTGTGCAGCGAACCTTTCATCAGTGCTTGCGCCTTGCCTTCATGCACGAGTTGCACGGCGACTTCTGCCGCCGCGTGACTGTGTGGCACGTCGACGATGGGCAGATCGCCGAGGTCGAGGTTGCCTTCCCGTGCAGCCGCCTCGAGCTTGGCGCGCGGCGCCACTAATATCGGCGCAATCAGACCGAGGCGCGCGGCTTCGATCACTGAGGACAAGGAGTCGTGATCGCATGGGTGCGCAACAGCGGTCGGCAATGGCGGCAGCGTTGTCGCGAAAGCGATCAGCCGCCCATATTTTTCGCGTTTGTGTTCCATGTCGTGTGCCCTCGATTGGCTAAACTTCCTGGGGCCCGACAGCGATCAACCACCGGGCACGCGCGCTCACACGCGCTGTTACTTGACCTGCTGGCGGGCGTTGGCACGCGGCGCCGAATTCGTCTTCGCTGCCGACTCAAAAATGGTCAGAACGCGCGCCAGATCGGCGCGTTCTTGTTCGTCGAGCGGCAGCGTGGTGCTGAGCTTTTCGATGTCGCGTGCGGCGTTACGGACCTCCGCGGGCGGCGCGCCGGACAGCATGCCGGGTAGTGCATCGATTGCGGCATCGGCGTCAAGGCGCAGCAACGTGGCTTGCTCGCGAACAACCTGCTTGAACGAAAGAATGCCGCGATCGGACAGCGTGCCGAGCATGGCGCGCGCGAGATTGAAGCCGCGTTCATCAGCTTCGCGGTGCGTACGACGCACAAAGAGCAGCGCGCGCGCACTCGCTTCGATGAGGCCGCCCGTTGTCATGCTATGGCGCAACCGTTCGTGTTCTGCGGCGATCGCTGCGTGACGATCGTCGACCTCGCCGGAGTCTTCCGATACGGCAGATCGGCCGTCGTCGCTTTGGGGGGGAAGCCCGGCGAGGGCCTGCAGCCAGGGGGCGCCGTAGATGGCTTCGAAGAGCTGTTCGACCGCCGCGTCACGTATGTCGCGATAGCAATTCAGCGACGCCTCGATCGAGTCCGATACCACGCTTTGCATTTGCCAGAATGGATTATCGGCAGGGGCGGCTTTGCGCGACTCTCGCACGCTTTGCGCAGCCTGGGCGACGCTCGATGCCAGCGGATGGCGGTCCGACCAAGCCTCGTAGGGGATCCGCAGTGGATGAAACTTGCTCGCGAGATCTGCGCTCCACGGCGTTACGCACAGGCGTAGCCACGGTTGCACAAAGCTGCGATAGAGGCCGAGATTGAAATTGGACACATAGGCTGCTGTTGCGAAACGACGGTCGCTTTCCGGGTCTGGCTGCACGATCGCCCGCACATCATCGATGCTGCGCGGCGAGATCGACAGCACGTGATCGCCTTCGACGAGGTCAGCATGCGGCGTTGCTTCGGTCCTCGCCCCCATGTGCGCTTCATACAGGCCGGACGGCAACAGGTCGATGAGATCGATGTTGCTCACGAATTCGCGATGCTCCTTGCGGCCCGTACTGCTCGACACGAAGATGCCGAGATGGCCGATGTTGTCATGGGTTGCGTAGACGATGGTCTGGTCGTGCCCGAACAGGTCGGCGTCGTCGCGATACAGGTCGGTAATCCAGCCGAGCGCCTGGGGTGGCGGCGTGATGTTGTCACCGTATGAGCAGAACACGACAATCGGCGAGCGGATATTGCGCAGGTCGAGACGCACGCCATCCGACATAACGATATCGCCGCGCGCGAGCCGGTTGCCGACGAATAGGTTGTCGACGATGTATTGCATTTCTGCCGCGTTGAGGAACACGTGGCCGCCCCAGTATTTTTCGAAGCCTAAATACCGTGGCGCTTCGGTATCGATATTCGCATACAGGTTGTTGTACTTTTGCCAGAGTGTGTTGGCCGGGTTGAGGTTCTCGAAGTTCTGCACGAGCCACGCGCCGTCGAAGCGGCCGTCGCCGAGATCGCCCGTGAGCGCGGTCAGCCAGGAACCGCCGAGCAAACCTCCGGAATAGCGCATCGGATTCTTGCCGCGCCAGCCTGCCCAATACGAAACGGGCGCGCCCGCGACGATGATCGGCCCGAACAGCTCAGGTCGCATCGCGGCTGTCATCAGTACCTGCCAGCCTGCCTGGCAATTGCCGACTACGGCGGGCTTTCCAGGGCTATCTGGATGCAGTTCGATGACTTTCTCGAGGAACGTCGCTTCGGCATGCATGACATCTTCGACTGTCTGACCGGGTACGGGGTCAGGAAGGAAGCCTACGAAATAGCACGGATGTCCCGCTCGCAACGCAGCGCCGATTTCGCTGTCGCGCTTGAAGCCGCCAATGCCCGGCCCGTGCCCCGCGCGCGGGTCGAACACGATGAACGGACGAAGACGGCCCGCGTCGTGCGCTTCGGTCGCATTGCGATCGGGTTGCAGATCGTCAGGCGAAATGATGCGCACGAGGCCGTAGCTGACCGGTCGCGGCATGGTGCGCCCATCCAGGATCAACTCGGCAGCGAAATCGAGCACATTGGGTGTGCGCTCATGCAAGTGCGCCTGGTATTGGTTGCCGCGCTCGCGCATCACGTCGGCGAACAGCACATTGCGCTGCCACGCGTCGATTGCGTACTCGGCGCCCGCGTTTGGCAACGTCGTTCCCGGCGCAAATGCGTAGGGCAAGGCCGTAGCGGGATCATCTTGCGGATCGGATGACAGGTTCAAGTGATGCATGCCGCATTAACCTCCTCAAAGAGTCCGCGCCAGTGCCTGGCGTCTCGTGGCCGAGTTCGCGGAACGTTTACGACTTGGTCATCACCATACTCCTTGTCATGATGACAATCAAGTCAATATGGTGAGAAATCCGGAGATCTTGAAGGGTTCCGGCGCGCTTCACGCTGCTTGCCTCATGTAACGTGGCCGATAACGATCCCGGGACACGTCGTGCATCGTAGGGCTCGCGCATTGTTGGGCTCGACTGAGAACTGCGGGCGTACGCGGGCTCACGGTTATGAATGCTTGTGTGCCTTGTTAGGTCGCGCTCTGCCCCGGCATCGGCTTCCTTTGCGCGGGAGGCATCATGATGGACGGCATGAGCATCCGCGGCCTCACGACCGCGGCATCGATCTGGGCTGCCTCGGCCATTTTCGGTAATCTATCTCTTGCGACGGGCGGTCATTACGCCTCTAATGAGTTCGTGGCAGGCGAAGGCTGTCAGAGGGCGATATGCGCTGCACAAAATGCGGGTTCGAGAACCCGGCGGGAGGAAAGTTCTGCGAGGAGTGCGGGCAAAGGCTTGCGCAGATCTGCCCGCAATGCGGCCATGAGTCCAGCCCCACGGCAAAATTCTGCGGTGCTTGCGGCGTGCCACTGACCGAGCTGGCCGCAACGCCAGTCGCGGCCGCAGTACCAACGCCCGCTGTCCCCGCACCGGTTCTTTACACGCCGCCCCATCTCGCCGAACGCATCCTCGCCGAGCAAGCCGCGATGGAGGCTCGGGGACAGGCTGCCGGCGAACGCAAGACCATTACGGCGCTGTTTGCGGACATGGCCGGCTCGACCGCCTTGATCCAGGACCTGGACCCGGAAGAAGCGCGCGGGCTGATCGACCCTGTGGTAGCGCTGATGATGGAGGCCGTGCATCACTACGAGGGATTCGTTGCCAAATCCCTGGGCGACGGCATCCTGGCGCTATTTGGCGCGCCGATTGCCCACGAGGACCACCCCGTGCGGGCGTTGTACGCAGCGCTGCGCATGCAGGAAACGATGCGCCGCCATGGCGACCGGGTCCGTCTGGAGCAGGGTGTCCCGCTGCAGATCCGGGTCGGCGTCCATACCGGCGAAGTGGTGGTACGCTCGATCCGCAAGGACGACTTGCGCACGGACTACGACCCGGTCGGGCACACGATCCATATTGCCTCCCGGATGGAAGGCGTCGCGACACCGTCGTCGATCCTCGTCAGCGAATCGACCCATAAGCTGACCGAGGGGTACTTCGAGTTCAAGGGCCTCGGGACCACGCACGTAAAGGGCATTCGGGAGCCGCTTGCGGTCTATGAGGTGCTCGGCCTCGGCGCATTGCGCACGCGCCTGCAAGTGGCCGCGCATCGCGGTCTGGCGCGGTTTGTCGGCCGGCAGGCCGAATTGGAGCGCTTGCATGAGGCGTCGGAGTCGGCCAAGGCGGGGCATGGGCAGATCGTCGGGGTGGTGGGCGAGGCGGGTGTTGGCAAGTCGCGTCTGTACCATGAATTCAAGGCACGCTCGCAGCGCGGCTGCATGGTGCTCGAAACCTTCTCGGTTTCGCATGGCAAGGCCTTTCCCTATCTGCCTTTGATCGATCTGTTGAGAAACTACTTTCAGATCACCGCGCAGGATGACGAACGGCTGTATCGCGAGAAAGTCACCGGCAGGTTGCTGACCCTGGATCGCACGCTGGAGGACCATCTGCCTTATCTGCTTTACCTGCTCGGTATCAGCGAAGCGGGTTCGGCACTGCCCACGATGGACTCCACCATCCGGCGCCAGCGCACCTTCGAAGCCATTGCACGGCTACTGGTGCGTGAGAGCCAGAATCAGCCGCTGATGGTCTTGTTCGAAGACTTGCAATGGCTGGACAGTGAGACCGAGGCCTTTCTCCATATCCTTATCGAGCATGTGCCGGGCGCCAGGTTGCTTCTGCTCGTCAACTACCGCCCGGAATACGCGCATGACTGGGGCCGAAAGCTTTATTACACCCAATTGCATCTGGAGCCGTTGGGACAAGCGGAGGCACAGGGTCTGCTCACGGCACTGCTGGGAGACCATCCCTCGCTCGTGCCCCTGAAACTGCTTATCCTGGCAAAGACCGAGGGCAACCCATTCTTTATGGAGGAAGTTGTCAAGACGCTGGCCGAGGAGAACGTCTTGCTTGGCCAGTCCGGCAGCTACCGGATCGAGAAGGCCCCTTTGTCACTTCATATTCCGACGACCGTGCAGGGCGTGCTCGCCGCCCGTATCGACCGGCTTCCCATCGCCCAGAAGGACTTGCTGCAGACACTCTCGATCATCGGCAAAGAGTTTCCCTTAAGTCTGATCGAGCATGTCACAGCGCTACCGGAAGAGGGACTGCGCCCGCTTCTGGGCAACCTCCAGGCCGGCGACTTCATTTACGAGCGTCCCGCATTCCCCGAAGTGGAGTACGCGTTCAAACATGCGCTTACCCAGGAGGTGGCGGCTAACTCCATGCTGACCGGTCAGCGCAGTGTGCTGCATGAACGCACGGCCCGGGCCATTGAGGCACTGTTTCCAAGCCGGCTGAAGGACTATTGCAGCGAGTTGGCTCACCATTACAGCAAGAGTGGCAATGTGCCGAAGGCCATCGAATACCTGCACCTGGCGGGCCAGCAGGCCTTGCAGCGTTCAGCCCAGCTCGAGGCGATCCGTCATCTCAGTGCAGCCCTCGAACTGCTTAAGTCCGTGGCTGACACCCCCGAACGCGCACGCGAGGAACTCACCTTGCTGCTGACCCTCGGTCCTGCGTGGATGGCCGCACGAGGCTATGGTGCGCCAGAGGTGGAGGAGACCTACACGCGTGCATTAGCCTTGTGCGAACAGGGCGGGGAAACACCACAGATCTTCTCGGCGCAGTTGGGACTGTGGTCGTTTTATCTATTGCGTGCGCAACTCAGTACGGCACACGCCTTGGCGCAGCGGCTGCTCGGTCTCGCGCAGGATACACAAGATCCGGAACAGCTCGCGGAGGCGCACCGCATTCTCGGCGCCACCTTGTTCCGTCTGGGCGAGATCAGGATGGCCCGGACCCACATGGAGCAGGCGCTGGCACTGCACCGTCCCGATCGCCAAACATACAGCAAACTTCTGCGTTATGCGCCGAACCTCGCCCTTCATATCGGGAGCACGTTAAGCTGGACGCTCTGGTTTCTTGGCTTGCCGGACCAGTCGCGCGCGCGCAGCGAGGAAGCGCTGGCGCTGGCCAGGAAGGCCTCTGATCCGTTCGGCCTTGCCTTGTGCCTGATCTTCGCGGCCGAATTGCACCAGTACCGGCGCGAAGTGCAACTGGCGCGGGAGTATGCAGAAGCCGCCATCGCGCTTTCGAGCGACCAGGGGTTCCCCTTCTATCTGGGTTGGGGAACGATCCTGCGCGGCTGGGCGCTGGCCGAGCAGGGTAGTCATGAGGAGGGAATCGCGCAAATACATCAAGGCCTCAGCGCCCGCGAAGCCACCGGAGCGGCATTGGGTCGGCCGACGCTTCTGGGACTGCTCGCCAACGCTTATGGAAAAGCAGGACAAGCCGAGGCAGGGCTTCGTGTTCTGAGTGAGGCGTTGGCTCTGGTGAAGAACACGGGAGAGCGGTTCGCTGAGCCGATTCTGCTTCGGCTCAAGGGGGAGCTGATTCTGATGTTGTCTGGCGACGATGCCGGCTCGTCCACTAGGGCCAAGGAAGCCGAAGCCTGTTTTCAGGCGGCAATTGCCATGGCTCATGACCAGGGAGCCAGATCAGTCGAGCTGAAAGGCGCGCTGAGCGTGGCCCGACTATGGCAACGCTGTGGCAAGACGGATGCTGCGCGCTCGATCTTGGCCGGTATTCTTGACACATTCACCGAAGGGTTCGATACCGTTGACTGGCAAGATGCCAAAGTACTGTTGGACGACCTGACGTAAGCGGCCTGACCAGGCCCCGACGACTGCGCATCGAAGCGATGACTTCGCCCAAGTCGCCAGCCATCTTTCTCGCAGACTACGATGTCGAGACCGCCGCGAATACGCTAGACAACCGCTCTGCGATCGCGCTGGAAGAGTCTTCGGTCCGGTGCTGAGTGGCTCCCGAGCGATGACGAGGCCAGCGCGATCCGGATGGCGAACGACACGCCGTTCGGCCCGGGGCGGCATGCACGCCAGCGCGACCGCTCGCAAACGCACCGGCGGTTGGGTTACATTTGTTTCCGAATGCGCAGGCGGGCAGGGCGAACGGGGAGCGCGCACTGACGGTCCGGTCTGGCGCGTGGTTCGGGTCCCCCATGCCCTTCAGCGCAGGGAAGACGTCACATGAAGCCGTGCATCGGCCTCTTCTTCAGCAAACCAGTCCTGCACCTGGCAGCCGTCTTGCTGCTGATGGGCGGCTGCACGGCTTTCCAGCCAGCGATCCAGACGCGCACCATGACGCCCGGCGAGTACATCGCGGTGAAGCGGGGCGATATCCTGACCCGGGGCGAGCTCAGCACCACTACGCGGGAAACCCTCAGTATCACGGGCCTGGCCGACGGCAGCTGCGCGAGCCCATCGCGTGCCTGCATCGAGGCGTTGAAGGGCGGCGCAGGCCTTAGCGAAGAGCAACGGCAATCGGCGCTGGCCGAGCTGTGGGTGGCCTACGCGCAGACGCTCCCGAGCTCAGATCCCGCGGCTGAGGCCGGCAACCCGCAGTTCGAGGCGTGGATGGAAGCGGCCCGCCATGGCTACGCGTACCTGTTCTTTACCGAGCGCAGCGCATCCATACGCGCATTCGAAGATCGGCAGATCCAGGTGCGCGACTACTACAACCTGGCTACGCAAGAGGTATCTAGGCTGTTGTTCGAGATCGTGAAAGGCACGGAAAGAACCACGGACGAAGAGAGCTTTCGCTGGGGCAGGTGGAGCATCCGCGTCGACATGGCTGCCGTCCGGCTGCCCGGCGGCGTGGGCCGGCCGAAAGAACTGGTGCCGGCATCCTCGGTGTCGTTCGCGGGCCTGCGCAGCATCTACCGCCGCGACGGCTTCGGTGCCGAGCTGTTGGCCGTGACGGCAGAAGCACCGGGCACCGCGGGAGCGAGGGGACAAGGGCCGCAGCCAGAGGCAGCGGGTGCGCAGCCGCCATTCCGATGGGGCTTGGGGAACTGGAGCGAGATGAACTTCCCTGTGGTGAACGTCCTCGCACGCTTTCCTGGCGGCGACCTGAAACAGGTCCTGGCCACCCGGGAGGTGGTGCTGACCGTTCGCGACCCCTACCGGGACGCGTCGGCGGCGATACAGGGCCACCAGGTGCCGCTGGCGGCCAACTTCACGGCTGGCTACGGGCTGTGGCTGGCACGTTCGGGATTCACCCGGCAATCGCTGCGCACCCTGTTCGGCCACAGCGACGGTCTCGACCGCCCGCACCTGTACCTGATGCAGCCGTTTGACCCGGACCGTCGCATCATCGTGATGCTGCATGGCCTGGCGAGCAGCCCGGAAGCGTGGGCCAATGTTGCCAACGAATTGATGGGCGACGAGGCATTGCGCAGGCACTACCAGATCTGGCAGTTTTATTACCCCACCAACGTGCCGATCGCGCTGAATCATTACGCGATACGGCAGACGTTGCGCGCCGCGCTGGATTACTTCGACGCTGGCCGCGCTACGACCGCGTCGCAGGGCATGGTGCTGATCGGGCACAGCATGGGCGGGGTGATCGCGCGCCTGATGGTGTCGTCATCCGGCGATGCCATCGAGAAAATGGCGCGGATCGACCACAACCTGGACGATGAGGCGTTCGCGCGCCTGATGCCGAGCCTGGGTCCCGTGATTTCGTTTGCGCCCGTACCCAATGTCGGGCGTGCCGTATTCGTCGCGGCGCCCCATCGCGGCACCGAGGTGGCGGGCGGCTGGCTGCCGCGCTGGCTGGCTTCCTTCGTGCGCCTGCCGGGGGACCTGACGCAGGGCATCGCGCAACAGTTGCAGGCGTCGCGGCGCGACCGTTCACCCCGGCCGAAAGACCTGCCCAACAGTGTCCAGAACCTCAACAAGAACGATCCCTTTATCCAGGCGGCGGCAGACCTGCCGATTTCGCCGGAGGTCCGGTATCACTCCATCATTGCCCGGCGTGATGCCAGCGTCCCGTTGGCGTTGTCGGATGATGGCTTTGTCCCGTACTGGAGTTCCCACCTGCCCGGCGCCGCCTCGGAAGCAGTCATCACCTCGAGCCACAGTGTGCAGGAAGGCGCGATGAGCATTATCGAGCTGCGCGGCATCCTGCGCGAGGATATCCGGCAATACCACGGGGTACCTTGCACGGCGGCGGCCGCCCGCGTCGGTGGTTAGTCCTTATCGGCTGGGCTGGTGCCTGCCGAAGCCTGGCCAGGGCCCTTGGGCGATGTCGCCACCGGAGGCCTGATGCGAGGTTCTGGCAGGGCTTCCCATTCCTGGCGCCGCGCTTTGCCGCCCACGGTCTGGTAGGCCATGGTACCGAGATTCATCAGCAGCTCGCGCAGATGCGTGCAGCCTCTGGTGCCGCCCAGCGTGGCTTCGAGCGCCTTGCGCCAGCAGTGGCGTCGTAGTGCCGGCGACGGCAATTCGCGGGTAGGCCGCTTGCCGAGATGTTTCAAAGTACGGGAGAGTTGGCGCAACACCATTGGTCATCTGCCGCAGCTGCAGCATAGTGAATGCGTGCATGCCGGAAACGGTATCTGTTATCTCCATGCTCGCCTCCGAGCGAGCTTATGCCCCAACCGGCTTGCCGCGGGGCTTCTTTTTTTGTTCGCACCATTGGCGTCACCTTCGACCAAAGGCCTTTCTCCCATGCTGAAGCAACCTGCCACCAAGTACCGTTCCTTTACCCCGGTCCACTTGCGCGACGGTACTTGGCCGGACGCAGTGCTGACCCGCCCGCCGGCCTGGTGCAGCGTGGGCCTGCGCGATGGCAACCAGGCGTTGATCGAGCCGATGGACATCGAGCGCAAGCTGCGCATGTTCAGGACGCTGGTGGAGATAGGCTTCAAGGAGATCGAAGTCGGCTTCCCGTCCTCGTCGCAGGTCGAGTTCGATTTCGTGCGCAAGCTGATCGATGCGACTCGTTCCCGACGACGTGACGATCCAGGTGCTGACGTACCTTCGAGGCCCTGCGCGGGGCGCCGCGCGCGATCGTCCATCTGTATAACGCCACCTCATCTGTTATGCGCAAGGTGGTGCTCTCTGAGTCGATAAACAGATCGTGATCGAAGATCAATGTGGGACAACTATGGCCAGCATTCGTAACGAAGCTTGTCCGGTTGGATGCTGATCGAACAGGGCGAGCGAATCTCCATGGAATCAGGATCCTTCCTTGTTGGAGGTGCCCCAGCCGATTCGATGTCGCTCCTGCGTTGCCTCGTGCCGCGCATCCTCTTCGCTGTGCAGGTAGGCGCTGGTGGTGGCGATCGAGGCATGGCCAAAGTTGTCGCGCACAAAACGCAGGTCGACCTGCTGGTCGGTCATGTGCGAGCCGGCGGTGTGGCGCAGCCAGTGGGCCGAGGCGCTGGCCAGCACCGCGGCCTGCGCCTCCCACTCGGGCCCGCGCGCGCGCAGCCGCGCGGCCGCCATGCCGAACACTTCCTTGAGGATCAGGTGCAGCGCTCCGCGTGACAGGGCTTTGTCGTCCTTCTGACGGCCGATGACCGGCAGCAACAGTGGGCGCGCCTCCCCGGGCTGCGGCGTGGGCGGCAGCCCGTGCCAGAAATGCCTCACGACGCGTTGGCTTACGGTATTGCTCGAATCCCGCCCCTTGATCAGCACCCGCTGCCAACGTCATCTGCTTCATGTCCATCTCTTTGCGCTCGTGATTCTTCAAATAACGCTTCTCCTCACGAATCGGAGGACTTAATCAGCATTGCCTTAGATCGCTGGGCACCCCGACGAGGTCATCAAGCCACGCACGCTTTCGCACGTCACTTATGCCTACCGCCGCACGAGCAGGCGCATGATTTTGCCAAAGTCGTCGACCTGCTCCAGGTGCAGCACGCTGTCTAAAACCTTGTCGATGATTGCGGGTGGAAGAATGCCATCGACGAAGGTGCGGAACTTGCGAACTAGTTCCTCCGTGGTCATGTAGGTCTGCGGGTCGGCCGACGGCGTGCCCTTGGGGAAGTGCTTTTCGGCGGCGAACGTCTGGCCGCGTGCACGAATCTCGATGCGCGAAGGGCGGCTGGTGATGTCCGCCGAAATGGACTGGAAGTAGGACGGGTGTGTTTCCAGCTTCACCTTGTGCATCAAGGCCATGACCGAAGGGTCGAACACGACGGCCGGGTCCTGCCACTGCCTGCCGGGCGTGATGCGGTGAGCAGCGACGGCCAGGCCATGCGCGAAGCAGAACTGCGCATCGTGCAGTTCGGTGATCTCGCGGTTTGTGAAGCAAGGTAGCACGTAGGCCCAGCCCTCTCCGTAGGCGGTGATACCCTCGATTTCCTCGACGTGTATGTCGTGTTGCGCCACGAGGTCGATCAGCAGGTCCAGCGGTGCGTGCATCACGCGGCAGTGCGGATAGGGCTTGAACATCTGGAAGGCGGGGAAGCGCCATTCCTCGCCGAGGCCGGTGGTGAGAAGATCGGACGACCAGCGCGAGGTGCCTACGAAGCGCGGGTAGCCATATTCCTCGTCATCCAGCATCTGCAGGTCGCCGCGGTGGCCCAGATCGCCCATGTCCGCCGCCGACAAAGCGGCATTGGTCAACGCGCCGGCCATCTGGTACTTGATGGTCGCGGTCGGCGTGTGCATGAACCAAGCGCGCTGCGAGTTGACCGGGGCCGTGGCGGCGGCGATGCCCAGTGCGCTCGCCAGCCGGTCCACGGTAAGCCCCTTGAGCTTAGCGGCCGACGCCGTCGCGCCGAACACCGTGCTGCTGTAGCCGACCACCGACGCATTCGCAGCCTTGCCGTCCTTGGTGTCGCGATATCCGCTCATGGCGGCGCCCAGCCGGTAGGAAATTTCGTGCGATACGGCGACGGCGGCGATCAAATCCTTGCCCGAGCGCTGGTGCACCTCAGCGGTGGCGAAGGCGCCGGGCAGCACATAGGGGCTCACGTGGCCAGGCAGCAGCACGGAGTCGGCGTCCAGGGCATTGATCAGCTCGCCGTTGGCGAATGCGGCGCCGTGAGGCGTGGACTTTTCACCGGTACCGATGATTGTCGCGCTGCCTCCGGTGCCGCCCAGCCGGCGACCGGCCTCGATGCCGATGCGCCCCTTCGGATGGTCAATGCCCGCCAGCGCGCAGCCGATGGTGTCGAGCACGTCGCGCTTGCATTCTTCCATGACTTTTGCAGGCAGCCGGGCGATTTCGGTATTCACCGAGAACTCTGCCAGGCGTTCGATGATGGTCTTGCTCATGGGGTGTTCACTCCTTTGCCAGCTTGAGGTCGGCGACGACCTTCATTGTGCGCTGCAGATCCTGCTGAAGGAACTGGGTGAAGGCTTCCGGCGTCATCGAACCGGGCTCCGCGCCATCACGGCGAAAACGCTCGCGCACCGGGGCGCTCGCCAGAGCGGCACGCAATGCTTGACCGAGGCGCTGCACAATCTCTTTCGGGGTGCCGGCGGGGGCGAGCAGGCCCAGGTACACAGTGTAGCTGTACCCAGGCAGCCCTTGCTCGGCCAGCGTGGGCATGTCTGGAAATGCCGGGGAACGCTTGGCTGAAGTCAGACCCAGCGCCCTCAACCGGCCGTCGTTGATTTGCGGGCCCGCGGAGTTGCCGCCGTCGAACGCAAAGTCGACGCGGCCGGCGATGACGTCGCTGATGGCCGTGGAAATCCCCTTGTACGGCACGTGTACGATATCCAGGCTGGCTCGGTGCATGAGGAGCGCGGCAGCCATGTGGGTAGTGGTGCCGCTACCGCCGGAGGCGAATGAGAGCTTCCCCGGCTTGGCCTTGGCGGCGGCCATCAGATCGGCCAGGCTGCGATACGGCAAACTCGGTGCGGTGACCATCAGCAACGGTGCCTCGTTCATCATGCCAATGCCAACGAAATCCTTTAACTCGTAGCCGGGGTCTTTCTTCATTGCCGGCAACTGCGCAACCGTGTTGGAGCTGGCCAGCAGCGTGTAACCGTCGGGTGGCGCGGCCTTCGCGGCCCGAATGCCGATCTGGCCGTCTGCGCCCGGGCGGTTGTCGACGACGAGGGGCTGGCCGAGGTTCTTGGCCATTTGCTGTGCCACGGCCCGCGTGGTGATGTCCAGCAGCGCGCCCGGAGCGGAGTTCACGACGATACGGATCGGACGATTGGGATAGTGGTCCTGCGCCATGGCGAGAGAGGTGCCGGTCAGCAGGAGCGTCGTACACCCGAGTTGGGTGATGAGTCGGTACATGAAGAATGTCTCCAGAAGAAGCCCCCATGTGTCCACCGCTTGGTGGTACCAGCGAGGTTCTTGGGAAATGCTGGCGGCCGCAAGCCAACTAGTCAACGCAGTCGGATACGGTGTTCCGTGCTTTGGTGGTGCCCAGCCGCCGCTTTGGGAGCCGGCGATGGGGGATGGGCGGTCACGTCGCTCGGTCGCCCAGCAGCGCCATGATTTCGCCGCAGTCTTCGAGCGTCTCGATATCGCGCAACTGCGCAACCGCGCGCTGGAGCGAGGTGCTTTTTAAGCCGAGCCGCAGTGCTGCCCGGTACAGGATGTCTTCGATTTCCGTGGTCGGTAGCGGATTTTTCGGGTTGCCCCTCGCTGCCGTGATTACCGGGGATTCGAGCACTGCGCCGTCGGGCAGGGTGAGTTTCACCGCCGTGCCCTTAGCCTCATCCCGCATGTGTATGCTAACCAGGCCCGCCAGGCGCCGCAGTTCGGGGTCACGGAGGGCCGCGTCCTCGTAGTGAGTGATGGAGAAGTGGCCGTCGCGGATCGCGCACGCTGCCGCCCACGGAATGCTGAACTGCGCCTCGATGACGCTGGCGGGTGCGCGCTTGCGCTCGATGGGCCTGGCCATAATGGCCAGGCTGGTTGCTCCGAAGACGTCGATCGCCTGAATCGAGCGGCCGTTCAGCAATGCGCGTGTGGCTAGCACGGCGTCGATGACGGGGTGCGCCACCACGCCGCAGGGATATCCTTTGAATCCCAGATGGACGTTGAGGAAATCTTCGCCCAGGCGATGGATGATGTCCTCGAATGCAACGGTGCAAGCTGGATAGTGCATTGCATAGAGGCCGCAGCGTCCGGTCAGCGATCCCCTAGGGCCGGGCATGCCGATCGCGGCCATCCGGGCCGCCGTGATGCCATTGCGCACGGCGATGCCGGCTTGAAGTGCCACCCCGCGTCCTTCGACCTGCCCCTGGAAGTTGCCCGAGGCCTGGCAATGCGCAAGACCGAGTGCGTCGAGGAAACCCTCTGCATCAAGACCGAGGATCTTGGCCGCCGCCACCGCCGCGCCGTAGGTGCCCAGCGTGAATGTCGCATTGGCCACGGCCTGGCCGGGCACAAAACCCAGGCCAAGCGGCCGCAGCAGGCGGATCTCCAGGTCGATGGCGAGGGCGACTGCCGTCGCCAGGGCCGGGCCGCTAACGGCGCCCCGCGCCTCGGCCGCGGCAATGGCTGCTGGCACGACACAACAACCGACGGCAAAGCCGATGGTCTCGTCAACCCAATATTTGTCCTCGTGCTCCCAAGCCTTGCCGGCTCGGCCATTGACCAGGCCGGCAAGTTCGGCAGTTGTGCGCCGGCCGCTGCCTAGTATGGCAGCTTCCGCTGGACCGGCCAGTCCTTCAACGTAGCGCAGCAGCGTCTCCTGGTGCGTTTCGGTTACGCCCTCCAGTGCCGTCGCCATCCACCACAGGATGGCACGCACCGCACTCTCGCGCGATGGCGCCGGCAGATCGGCCCAAGACACCGCGGCGAGATGCTCGGCAACGCGCTTTTCGATGGGGAAATCGTCGGTTGCATGTGGCTGCATGATGCTCCTTCGTAGTTGCCGCTACCCGGGGACGCGAACTCATTTTTGTGGTGGCCGCGCGTCAAGTAGGGTGGGGGGCGTTAAAGCCTGCCAGCTTCGAGGCAGCCGCTCGGCACTGTCAAGCGGCGGACTTTACATGTTCCGTACTGCGGAAAGATCAGTCGCCAGATGCAGAAAGTCCTCCGGCCAGCGTGCACGCTCCTGACCGGCGGGCTGGGCGGTCAGGAAGGCCACTGGCTCAACCCTGTTCCTGACTGTTGCCGTCCGCGAATGAGATAGACCAACGGCCGCGCATCAGCCAGCCGAGTCCGAACGTCATCAACGCCAGTGAGATCAGTGCCGGACGCACGCCCACATGGTCGGCCAGCGCGCCGAATAGTGCAGCGCCACTGGCGCCGCCGCCCATTGCGGCCATGAAGAAGACCGCCATGCCGCGCGCGCGCAGCCGGTCTGGCAGCGCCAGCTGGGCGCTGACGTTCAGCGAGTTGCCGATCCCAAGCCAGCCAGCTCCGCTCACGAACAGGACAGGTGCCGCCAGCCACGCATGCGGGGCCATGCCGATGCCTGCAATCGCGACACCGAGGATGAGCGAGCCCTCCGTAACGATTTTTTCCGAGCCGAAACGGGTCCTCAGTCGCGGCAGCGCCATCGCCACGGTCATGGCCCCGACGCCTACGCATGTGAGCAGTGTCGTGTAGACGTGTGCGCTGACCCCGCCATACGCGCGCGCCAGCAGTGGGAGCAGCGCCATTAATGCGGTCACGGTCATAAAGAGGACCCAGACCCGCACGATCGCGGCGCGCAGGCGCTGGCTGCGCCATGCGTAACGGAGGCCGGATCGTATCGATTGCGGCAGACGCACGGTGCGGCGCTTGCGCGGCGGCGCGTTATAGTCCCATTTCCAGATCACCAGTGCCGAGGCAAGGGACATCAGCGCGCCGACGATGAACACCGAGGCGCCGCCCCATATGGCCAAGAACAAGCCTGCCATGAGCGGTCCTCCCACGCGTGCGCCGTGCACCGCTAGGCCATGCAGGGCCATTGCCTGCGGCAACTCCGGACGCGCAACGACTTCTGGCAGCAAGGCCGAGAAAGCCGGCCAGCGGAGGGCGGTGCCGATGCCTCCGGCGAAGACCAGCGCAAGCAGCAGGGGAGTGTTGAGGATGCCAGTGGCAGCGGCCACCGCCAGCGTCGTCGTCGTGGCCGCAGTCCACAAGAGTGTGAGGAGGAAGCACCTGCGCCGGTCGAGCTGATCCGCCAGCGCGCCACCGGGGAGAGCGAGTAAGAACGCTGGCAAGGCCGTAGCCGTCTGTACCAGGGCAACCAGGGTCTTGCTGTCGGTCAGGGAGGTCATCAGCCACGCCGCGGCAACGTCGTACATCCAGACGCACAGGTTGGCGGCGACCCATACCGACCAGAGTACCGAGAACCGCCGGTTGCGCAACGGCCCCCACGCAGTGATGGCTTGCGCCGGTTTTCGTGGCGGCGCGGTCATGTGCCTACCGATGGCTGCAGGCACATACCGGCAACGCCCGCGTCGCTCGCTTTCTCAGTCCGCATGGCTTGATTCATTTCACAGGTATGCCAGATTTGATACCAATGGCAAGCCGCGTCGCAGCGGCGTGCAAGCCCGCGTCCCGTACTTTGGAAGTGGTTGGTTGCGGAGCGGCGGGTTGTTAAGGCTGTCGTTCCGCTGTCGGTGGTTAGTCCGCATCGGCTGGGCTGGCGTGTGCCGAAGCCTGACCGGGGCCCTGGTAGAAATCCGGTGCCCACCGCCTGATCACTTCCCCGTCAAGCCGCCAGCCGACGCATTTGCCCCAGTGCGGCTTGGGCGATGTCGCCACCGGAGGCCTGATGCGGGGTTCGGGCAGGGCTTCCCATTCCTGGCGCCGCGCTTCGCCGCCCACGGTCTGGTAGGCCACGGTACCGAGATTCATCAGCAGTTCGCGCAGATGCGTGCAGCCCCTGGTGCCGCCCAACGTCGCTTCGAGCGCCTTGCGCCAGCCGCGCGCGATGCTCGCGCCGACCAGGCCCTTCAGCGGCGGCATGCCTTCGGTGCATTCGGGAAACGGGATGGAAGGCAGCGCCGCGGCGACGGCCCGGACGGTATAGGTATCGTCCAGCGTGATGCGGACCCGCATGTGGTGTATCGGCACGTCAGGCGGCTGCTCACCGCCTTCCCAACTGGGCCAGGGCGCGGTCTTACTGTCCTCCATCTCGCCTTCGATATCCCACAAGCCATCGTCACGGCGAAAGCCTTGCATGATGACGGCGCGGGTATGCAGGTGGCGTCGTGGGGCCGGTAGCGGCAAGTCGCGGGATTGCGTTGGCGCGGCGTGGTCGGCGGGCGCTTGGTCTTCGTGCATCGGGTCTTCTCGATGAGGGGGCGCCGGCTATTGGATAGGCGGTGCTTCCGGTGTCGGGGAAAAGTGGTGCTGCAGAATCTGCCACACCCCCAGGCGCCTGACCAGCACCCACGTCGTCCGCAGTGCCGAGGCGGTTTCGCGCCCGTCGGCGAGCACAAAGCGGAAGTTTGCGTGCCCCTGCGCCAGCAGCGTGTCCGCGCCGAGCTCGACCAGGGTCTGGTCGACCAGCGACATCGATGCCGAGCGTAGCGTCCCGGTGTACGAGGCAAAATACCCCAGGATCGCCGCCTGGCCCACGGCGTGGCCCGGGCGGCCCCCAAAGAACAGGGCTTCGGGCGCGTACAGCGCGGTCAGCGCGTCGGCGTTCCACGTCAGCGCGGCGGCGTTCCAGCGGCGCTCGACGTTTTGCAGGGCGGCCTGCGCGCGCGAGGCGTTCGTGCTCTTGGCGTGGTGTTCGGTCATGGTTGCCATGTCATTGCTTGGCGCGGCCCGGGCGTTCCCGGCCATGCCCTCCTTGTGGCTTTGCGGGCAATGCTACGACGACAGCGCCCGTTGGCCCAACCGGAAAGACAGAGTGTTCCGTACTTTGGAATGCCACGGCGCCAGCGCCATGCCCCAGGGGCTTCGCTCGGATCCTTTCAAAGTACGGGAGGGTTCGCGTCAATCCATTGGCGATCTGCCGCCGCTGCAGCATAGTGAAGCTGTGCACGCCTAAGTGGTAGCCGTTGTCTCCATGCTCGCCGCTAAGCGAGCTTCCGCCCCGAACGGCTTGCCGCGGGGCTTCTTTTCTGGGCGCTTTGGACCAGTTGCGCGCTCAGGAAAGCGCGGGGCCTACCCCGCGGTGCAGGCCCCGGCGTCTGCGTCCCTATTGCTTCCCGGGGCGCAAGTCAGCCAGGATCGACGCGATGGTCCCCAGTTCTCCAGATCCTGCACTGCGTTGTCGCGGACCTTCTGCTCCTCTGTGCTCACTCGTCCAGCCGCAGTTCGTTCTGGTCGACGATCTCCTTGAGGCTGTCCAGCAGCGCATGCAGGATGCGGCAGCGCGGGTAGGGCTTATAGGCCTGTTCGGTGGGGAACTGCCAGTCGGTGCCGAGTGCCGCGAGGATGCAATCCGGCTCCCAACGCGTCGTGCCGATAAAGCGCGGGGAGCCGTATTCGCCGTCACCGAGGATCTGCAGGTCGCCGCGGTGGCCGAACTCGGCCGTGTGCTCAGGCGGCCATGGCCGCCTGCGTCAGCGCGCTGGCAAGCAGGTACTTGATGGTGGAGCTGAGCGCATGCTGGAACCAAGCGACCCTGCGAGTTCACCGGGATGATGCTGCCGGCAATACCCAACGCATGCGCAGTCGTTTCCGCTCCCAGTCCCTTCAGCTTGACAATGGCCGCTGTCGCGCCGAAGACGGTGCTGCTGTAGCCGCAAGCGAATCGAGGACGATACGCTTGCATTCGTCCACGACACGCTGGCGGCAACGTGTCGTAGGTGCCTTTGTTGGGTAAAGCCGGCCAGTTGCTCGACGAAGGTGGCTGCCATTGCATTCTGTCCTGGTCATGTGTTGCGCCCCTGCGGCAGATGCCGGCAGGGGCGCGCGGCTTATTCCTTCGGGATGCTCAGGTCCGCCACGACCTTGATGTAGCGCTGCAGGTCCTGACGCAGGAAGGCGGTGAATTCCTCCGGAGACATGTTGCCGGCTTCGGCGCTGTCCCTGCGGAACCGCTCGCGCACGGCCTCGCTGGCCTGGGCTGCCTTCAATGCTTTCGCCAGCCGCATGACCACCGACGTTGGCGTGCCGGCCGGCGCCGCCAGGCCCATGTAGACATAGAAGCTGTAGTCGGGCAGGCCCTGTTCGGCCAGTGTCGGAATATCGGGAAACGCGGGCAGCCGCTTGGGGGACGAGACCGCGAACGCGCGCAGCTTGCCGTCCTGGATGTAGGGGCCCGACGAGTTGGCGCCGTCAAAGATCATGTTGACGCGGCCGCCAAGCACGTCCGGCATGGCGCCGGCGTTCCCCTTGTAGGGCACGTGAAGCATCTTGATGCCGGCCTGGTGCATGAACAGCGCGGCGGCCATATGGGTACTGGTGCCGATGCCTGCGGTGGCATAGGACATCGCGCCCGGGCTGGCTTTGGCATGCGCGATCAACTGGGGCAGGGCCTTGTCCGGCTGGGCGGAGAAGCCCACCATCAGCAGCGGGGCCTTGTTCATCATGCCGATGCCGATGAAGTCACGCGCCAGGTCGTAGCCCGGCTCCAGCTTGGTGGCCTGCGCCAGCGCCAGGGTATTGGCGGTGGCGAGGATGGTGTAGCCATCCGGCTTCTGGGCTTTCACATAACGGATGCCAAGCACCCCGGCGGCCCCCGCCATGTTTTCCACGACAACCGGCTGGCCGAGGTTCTCGGCCATCTGATGCGCCACGGCGCGAATCGTGACGTCAAGCAGCGCGCCCGGCGCCGAGTTGACGATGATCCGCAGGGGCCTGGCCGGATACGCGTCCGCTGCAAATGTCGGGGCTGCGGCCAGCGCCATGATGATCGCGCCGCATAGGCGGTGAAGGGGATGGGTCATTGCTGCGGTCTCCTATCTCGATATCTTTACTGGCAGCCCTGCGTGCAGGGTGCGCGAATGCATGTCGGCATGCGGGGCAGGCGAGGTCAATGCCGGGCTTGCCAGCGTTCCGTGCAATGACGTTCGGAAGGTACGAGCGTCGGCTTGCCCGCGCTGGTGCGTCTGATGCTGTGGGCGCCAGCCACACACAAAAACTATGAAACGCGAGCAGGCGCCAGTTCCCTTACCGTTTTCTACTTCTTGTCTCGCTGTCCGGTCGCGCCGCATTGAAGCGACACTGCCGGAGCCAATCCGTCAGAACTTATGGCGAATATTGACCATGACCCCCGTCTGGTTCTCACCCGGCGTGATGGTGCTGCCGACGCCGTTCAGGCCAAGGTTGGAGTTGTCCTTGTTGCGCACGTATCCTACGTTCAGGAAGGCATCGGTACGCTTTGACAAGGCGTAATTGGCGGATGCGACCAGCATCCACGGATCCTGTCCGTTACGCCGGTTATTCAGGTAGTAGCCCGCGCCGGTAAAGGTGAGGGCAGGCGTAGCCTGGAAACGGTAGCCCAGCCAGTACAGGTCGTTGCGACGCTGTGGCTGGCCCGGCGCGACACCGATATCGCCGTTGAACCAGCGATAGCCGGCCAGTACCGTCGAGCTGCCGAAGCTGAAGTTGGCCGCCGCCGCGATGCGCCGGTCCGTCTGGCCCGAATTCTGTCCGGTGACGCCACGCGTGCCTTGCTGCTGGTCATAGATCACGGTGGCGCCAAAGTTGCCGACGGAGTACTCCAGGCCGCCGCCAAACGCACGATCGCTCCTGACGTCGCCAGGTACCTCGGTGCCGAGCGACGTGGTGCCGCCGCTGGTGATGCTGCTACCGCGGGCAAAGCTGTACAGGGCGGTCGCGGTGACGGGGCCGAACTTGCCGGAGTACTTGCCCGTGTTGTCGTAGCGGCCCGCAAGATTGGAATCGATCGACAGAGCCGAGTAGCGTGCCGCCAGCACCATCGGCTCATAGTTGATCAGCAGGTCGAACAGGGCGTTCTGCTGCCGCCCGAGCGTTACGCGGCCCCATTTGTGGTCCAGACCCACGAACGCCTGGCGGCCGAACAGGCGACCGCCCTGGCTGGATACGCCGCTGTCGAGATCGAAGCCGCTTTCCAGCGCGTAGACCGCTTTCATGCCGCTGCCCAGGTCCTCCACGCCGCGCAGACCCCACCGCGAGCCCGACACGTTGCCGGATGCCATGCGAAATAGCTTGTCGCCGGTGGCATTGGCGTGGCTCAGGTATTCCAACCCGATATCCGCGACGCCATACAGCGTGACGGACGATTGCGCAGCGGCGAATGGTGCAGTCATGGACAACAGCACTGCTGCGTAATAACGACTCTTCATAGGGCTCCTCCGTTGTGGTCTTGTATGTGTGCGGAGTCTGTGAGATGTCGTGCGATGGCGTCAAAGCCCATGCTGCAACTGTGCCGTGCAATGAAATTGGTGGCACTTGGGGGAGACCGCCGGTGCGGGTAAACCTCATGGAAGCTGGTGGTCCATACTGCCACAATGTATCTAACAAATGTAAGGGGAGGCAAGCGCGTTCGCGCGTGGCGATGTGTCCCCTTCAAGCCGTCAGCCGCGGCGCTCCAGCCCGCGCCACAGCATTCCAAAGTACGGCACAACACCGCTGCGCAGATTGACTTGCGTCGGTGCGTCGCGCACGCTGGACCTATGCGATGGCGCTCCTGATGCTGCATAAACTGTCTTGACCACATCGCGTCGCAGCAACCGTGCAACCAATACGCTGGATTTTCGATGAGTGACTCTCTGCACAATGACTGGATCCCTACGGGAGACGATATCGCCACGGCAAACGCGTCGGCGCTGGTCGCGCGCCTGGGCCTGAAGGACTACGACGAACTTCTTATCTTCTCCAACGAGAAGCCCGACGCCTACTGGGACGCCGTCATCGATTTCTGCGGTATGGTGTGGGACGTTCCGTACACGCAGTACATGGACGCATCCAAGGGCAAGCCGTTCCCGAAATGGTTCCCGGGCGGACAGCTGAACTGGGTCAAGTCAGCGCTCAAGTGGGCGGACGATCCCGCGATGGCGTCGCACACCGCCGTGGTGGCCGAGAAAGAGAGCGGCGCGGTCGAGCAACTGAGCTATGCCGAACTGGCGCGCAAGGTAGCCGGCTTCGCCGGCGGCCTGAAGGCGCTCGGCGTCAAGCGCGGCGACCGTGTTGGCCTGCTGATGGAAAACGGCGTCGAAGCGACCGTGACCTCGCTGGCCATCACCTGGATCGGCGCGGTGACGGTGCCGCTGTTCAGCGGCTTCGGCGTCGATGCCATCGTGTCGCGCCTGTCGTCGTGCTCAGCCAGCGCGCTGGTGGCAACGACCGGCTTCTCGCGCCGCGGCAAGTGGGTCGATACACGCAGCCTTGTCGACGAGGCGCTGTCGCGCCTGCCGGACATCGGCACCACGGTCTGGAAGCATGCGGGCGAAGGGATCGCCTTTGGCGACAAGGTGCTGGGCTGGCAGCAGGTGGCCAGCGCGCAGCCGGATGCCGCGCCGGAGCGGATGTCGCCGGACGATCCCTTTATGATCATCTATACTTCCGGCACCACCGGGAAGCCCAAGGGCACCGTGCATACCCACGGCAGCTTCCCGATGAAGATCGCGCACGATTCGGCCATCCATTTCAACGTCAGCCCGAAGGATGTGTTCTGCTGGCCGGCGGACATGGGTTGGGTCGCCGGCACGCTGGTGATGTCGTGCGCGCTGCTGCGCGGCGCGACGCTGGTCTGCTATGACGGCGCCCCGGATTACCCGGACTGGTCGCGCATGTCGCGCATCGTCGAGCGCTACGGGGTGACGCACTTCGGCTCGGCGCCGACGCTGATCCGGGGCCTGGCCGCCAACGAGGCCATCGCCACGCACGGCGATACGTCGACGGTCAGGCTGCTGATCACGGCCGGCGAGGGCATCGATCCTGAACACTTCCTGTGGTTCCAGAAGGCGTTCGGCGGTGGCCGCCGTCCGGTCATCAACTACACCGGCGGCACCGAGGTGTCCGGGGCGCTGCTGTCCAGCGTCATCGTAAAGCCGATCAGCCCGGCCGGGTTCAATACCGCCTCGCCGTCGGTGGCTGCCGACGTGGTAGATGCGGACGGCAAGTCGCTGACCAACACCGTGGGCGAGCTGGCGATCCGCCGGCCGTTCGTCGGCATGACGCAGTCGTTCTGGCAGGACGACGAGCGCTATCTCGACACCTATTGGAACACCGTGCCGGGCATCTGGGTGCACGGTGACCTGGCGCTGCGCCGCGACGACGGCACCTGGTTCATGATGGGCCGCTCCGACGACACCATCAAGCTGGCGGGCAAGCGCCTTGGGCCGGCCGAGATCGAGGACGTGCTGCTCGAACTGCCCGAAATCGCCGAAGCTGCCGCCATCGGCGTGGAGGACCCGGTCAAGGGGCAGAAGCTGGTGGTGTTCCTGGTGCCATCGTCTGCCATGACGCAGTCGAACGAGGCGCTGGCGGCCGCTGTCAGCAAGCATGTCGACGCCCGGCTGGGGCGCCCCTTCCGCCCGTCCGTGGTCCACGTAGTCGCGCAGCTGCCCAAGACGCGCAGCTCCAAGATCATGCGCCGCGTGATCCGCAGCGTTTACACCGGCCTGCCTGCCGGCGACCTGTCCGCGCTGGACAACCCGCCGGCACTTGAAGAGATTCGCGCCGCTGCCGCGCATTGACGTCGCCGTGAGGGCGCATTGATTGACGGGAGCGTGTGTATTTCTTGTTCGCTGCACACGCCCCCGCACTTTTATTCAGGAGATTCCATGTCGAAAAGCAATACCGCCGCGGGCGCGGCCTATGAGAACTATTCGAGCCTGGCGTTTGACCGCCCCGACGAGGGCGTCCTGCGTATCACACTGAACCGTCCCGAGCGCCTGAACGCGCTGGATGCGCGCGGCCATGACGAGATTGCCCGCGTGTGGCGCGATATAGATGCCGACCCGAGCGTTAGCGCCGTGGTGCTGTGCGGCGCCGGCAAGGCCTTCTCTGCCGGCGGCGACTTCGAGATGGTTGAAGAGATGATCGATTCCTTCGACGCGCGCGCCCGCGTCTGGCGCGAGTCGAAGGACCTGGTCTACAACATCATCAATTGCTCCAAGCCGATCGTTTCGGCGATCCACGGCTCCGCCGTCGGTGCCGGGCTGGTTGCGGCGCTGCTGGCAGATATCTCGGTGGCGGCGCGCACCGCGCGGCTGGTCGATGGCCATACGCGCCTGGGCGTTGCCGCTGGCGATCACGCCGCGATCGTATGGCCGCTGCTGTGCGGCATGGCCAAGGCCAAGTACCACCTGCTGCTGTGCGAGCCGGTGAGCGGCGAGAAGGCGGAGCAGATGGGTCTGGTGTCGCTGGCCGTGGATGAGGCAGAGCTGCAGGACACGGCGGTGTCGATTGCCACGCGTCTGGCCAATGGCGCGCCGTCGGCGATCCGCTGGACCAAGTATGCGCTGAACAACTGGCTGCGCCAGGCAGGCCCGACCTTCGATGCTTCGCTGGCGCTGGAGATGTTCGGCTTCGGCGGCCCGGAGGTCAAGGAAGGCGTGGCCTCGTTCCGCGAGAAGCGCATTCCGGTGTTTCCGCGCACGACGTCAGCCTGAGCTTGCGGTTGATGGTGGCGGCTCTGAAGCAGCAACAGCGGGGCTAACCGGGCTGACCGGCCCCCACTGGCGGAAAATCAGGATCCTTGGCCGGGTGGCGCGGTGAACGGTGCGTTCGGAAATTCCATAGGCGGAAAACTGGCTTGGCGGCGATGATGGTGATTGTCACTGACAGCTATCCCGAGCGAACATGCGCGTTCATCTGCACTCCCACTTGCACATCAGCCTGCATCGACTGTTGCTGGCCTTCCCGCTATCGATCGCCGCCACGCGCGGGAGACTGGTGATCAGGCGGCGCGGGTATGAACGCTCGCTGGTGCCCCGGCAGGCCGTCACCATCGACCCGTTCGAAGCCATCGATCTGCACCTGGACGGCAGCAGCGTGCAGCCATCCGCCTGTACCCTGGAGATCCAGGGCATGGTGCCGGCTGCGCCGCAGTCATCCCTGCATCACCGCATCTGCAAACATGTTTTCCTGCAGCCGCAGCACGCGTGGAGCGCTGCCTTTATCGCTGAACGGCTGGATATGTCCACCGCGCAGCTGCGCTGCATGCTGTTCTCGCAGGGGACGGCCGTGACCGATCTTTGCCGCACGCAGCGGCTGATGCGGGTGCTGTTCGAAGCCATGTCGGGCGACGTCGCGATATCCAATCTGGGGCGCTTTGCCGGCTGGCCTGCCAATAGTGACCTCGACTCTGCATTCTATGATCGCTTTGGCTTGACGATGGATGCCGCCAGGCGGCTGGCGATCCACCGCTCGCCTGAGCGGCGCCGATCGGTGGCCTGACCGTCGCAACACGATGCGCCGGTTTCCGGCGTCCATCCGAATCGCTGCAATTCCGATGCACGGAACAGCTGGCCAGCCTGGATTGACTGGCGCAAGGCCGACGGTCACGATGGTTTCCATCAGCCGTCGTCGCACGCAGACGAGGCAGCCAGTGAGATGGAAGCAAAAACGATGTCCAAGGTTCTTGAAGGTATCCGCATCCTCGATTTCGGACGCTTCATTGCAGGCCCTTTCTGCGCAGCGCTGCTCGCCGATTACGGTGCCGACGTCATCCGGATCGACCGGGTCGGTGGCAGCGAAGACCGGTTCATCGTGCCGGTCACGGCCTCCGGGGAGGGGGCGCTGTTCCTGCAGTGCAATCGCAACAAGCGCTCGATCACGCTGGACATCGACAGCGAGGAGGGCCGCGAGGTGGTGCGCCGCCTGGTGGAGAAGGCCGACGTGGTGGTGGCGAACATGCCGCCGAAAACGCTCGCAAACCTGGGGCTTGATTACGCGACGCTGAGTGCGATCAATCCCGGCATCATCCTGACCGCTTCGACGGCCTTCGGCTCGCATGAAGGCGCTGGCCACCGGGTCGGCTTCGACGGGGTGGGGCAGGCGATGAGCGGCGCAGTCTACATGTCGGGCACACCCGAAAGCCCCACCAAGGCGATGGTGCCGGTGGTCGATTTCTCGACTGCCTTGTCGTGCGCGCTCGGCACGGTAATGGCGCTGTACGAGCGGCGCAACAGCGGGCGCGGGCAATGCGTCGAGGCGTCGCTGCTGCAGACGGCGCTGAACCTGTCCAGCGGAGCGCTGATCGAGGAAGCGGCGCTTGCCATTGACCGGCAGGCGATGGGCAACCGCAGCCCCTCCTATGGGCCCTCGGACATCTTCCGCGTGGCCGACGGCTGGATCATCGCCCAGGTGATCGGGCAGCCGCTGTTCCGGCGCTGGGCCAACCTGATCGGCGCGCCGGAACTGGTGGAAGATCCCCGCTTCAGCGACGACTTGCGGCGCGGCGAGCACGGTGAGTTCCTGAGCGACCTGATGGGCAAATGGTGCGCCAGCCGCACCCGCGATGACGCGCTGCGGGAACTGGAGAAGGCCAAGATCCCGGCGGCGCCGATCTATTCCCCGCGCGAGGCGCTGGACGATGCGTCGATCCAGGAGTCCGGCGCTTACATCTGGCTCGACTACCCCGGATTGCCGCGCAAGGCACCGATCGTGGCGCCGCCGGCACTCCTGTCGCGCACCCCGCCCGATGTTGTGCGGCGGCCGCCCACGGTTGGCGAACACACCGAAGAAGTGCTGGCTGAGGTGGGTTACGACCGCTCGCAGGTGCAAGCCATGCGCAAGGCCGGCATTGTCTGACAGCACGATCCACCACGAGCAATTCGCACAATGCGAACTGGTGGTTCGCCAGTGACTACTTGAGCGCAACCGGCCTGCTCCACTAGCATTGAATCAAAGCAAAGGGGGCCTGCCCGAGCCAAGCCAGGCCGGGAAAGCTCGGCGCCGGCGCGTAGCTAACAGTTGTAAGGCAATGGAAGTGACAAGGGCCCGGCCGCATGACGGCGGGCCGACAAGAAAGGAGACAGTAGTGCCAGCAAATCAATCACGGCCGCTCGAAGGCATCCGTGTACTGGACCTGACCGTGGCGCTTGCCGGGCCGTATGGCTCGTTGCTGCTTGGCGGGATGGGCGCGGAGGTGATCCGCGTGGAAGCGCCGGGCGGCGGCGACATTGCACGCACCAACCCGCCGTTCGTGGGCAGCCATGGCATCCATTTCGGCCAGCGTGAAGACGACGAGGTATCTCTGACGGTCCTGAACCGGGCCCGCAACAAGAAGAGCATTACGCTGGACCTGAAGTCCGAACAGGGTCGCGAGCTGTTCATGCGGCTGGCGCAGGAATGCGACGTGGTGCTGGAGAACTTCAGCGAGGGCACCACCGCCAAGCTTGGTATCGACTACGAGCAGGTCCGGCGGCGGAACCCGCGCATCGTCTATGCGTCGATCAAGGCCATGGGCGAGCCCAGTGCTTTCCCCGGCCTCAAGGGCATGGACATCATCGTCCAGGCGCTCAGTGGCCTGATGGAAGTGACCGGCTACGCCGACGGCCCGCCGACGCGCTGCGGCTTGCCGATCGCGGACCTGGTGGCTCCGATGTATACCGTCAACGGTATTCTGGCAGCACTGATCCACCGCGGCCGCACCGGCGAGGGGCAGCTCGTGCAGGTGTCGATGCTGGATTGCCTGGCGTCGTGGGTCGCCGAAGAGCACTTTGACGTCATGGGGCGGGAAGGCTACCCGTCCCGCACCGGCAACTACCACGACCGGCTGGCGCCGTTCGGGGTGTACCCGACGCGGGACGGGCATGTGGCGATCGTTGCGTTCCAGCCGGACTGGATGCGCGGGCTGCTGGAGTCGATCGGCCAGCCCGAGCTGCTCGACGACCCGCGCTTCAGCAGCCGTGGTCCGCGCATGCGCAATGCCTCGGTGCTGAACGAGGCGATCGCGGGTTGGACCAGCCAGCGCAGCACTGCCGATGTGGTGGCCGAGCTGCTCGACAAGCGCGGGGTACCCTGCGCGCCGGTGCGCAAGCCCAACGAGGTGCTGCACGACCGCCGCCTGCATGACAGCGGCGCGTTGATGAACCTTGCCCACCCCCAGTTCGGCCCGGTGGATGCCGTGGGCATGGGCCTGCCGATCCGGTTCTCGGCCACGCCCTCGCAGTTTGATAAGCCTGCGATGGCGCTGGGCGGTGCAAATGAAGAGATCTACGGGGGCATGCTCAAGCTCAGCCGCGCAGAGATTGCGGCATTGCGCGAGGAGGGAGTAGTCTAGCGGCCGCCCGACGGCAGCTTGTTTGCTCGCCTCTTCCATTGATGGGCGAGGCGAGCAAACCGCCTGCTTCTCACAGAACATAAAGGAGACAAGAACAATGATGTCACGCCGTACCTGCCTGCAGCTCTTGCCAGCGCTGGCCACGCTACCGCTTACGGCGCTCGCGCAGTCTTACCCGGCGCGCCCGGTCCGCATCATCGTGCCGCTCAGTCCCGGGTCGGGTACGGACGTCGTTGCGCGCTACATGAGCAGCGAACTGTCCAAAGCGATGGGCGGCTCGTTCGTCGTCGAGAACCGTGTCGGTGCAAGCGGGGTCATCGGCACGGACTTTGTCGCCAAGGCACCCGCCGACGGCTACACGATCCTGTTCAACTACGCCGCCCACTACTCAAACCAGTTCGTCGACAAGACGCCATACGACGCGGTCAGTGACTTCGAGCCGATCGCGCGCCTGGCGACCTCGGCGATGGTGCTGGTCACGGCCGCCAATTCGCCGCTGCACACGGTGCAGGACCTGATCGCCGCCGCCAGGCGCAAGCCGGGCGGGCTGACCTACGGTTCGCCAGGCAACGGTACCACCCCGCACATGGCGGCGGCCCTGATGAGCAACATGGCCGGTATCCAGATGACCCACGTTCCCTACAAGGCGCCGGCGCAGGTCGTGGTCGATGTGGCGGGCGGGCAGCTGGATGTCGGCTTCGGCGGCGTGGCGACATCGCTGCCGCTGGTGAAGGCAGGGCGCCTGCGGGTGCTCGCGGTCACCAGCCTACGCCGGTCGAGCTATTTTCCGGACGCTCCCTCACTGGATGAGGCTGGCCTGAAAGGCTATGCGCTGGAAACGCCGATCTGGGCGTTTGCCCGGCACGGTACGCCGCAGTCCATCGTCACGGATTTGTCCGGCGCCATGACCAAAGCCGCCGCCACGCCCGCCTTCAAGGCGTTCTGCACCAGCCAGGGGTTGGAGGTAGACATCCAGCCCGCCGCGAAAGCCCGCGCCGATGCACCGGCCGAACTCGAGCGCTGGAAGAAGCTCGTGGCGTTGTCCCAGGTGAAGGCGAGATGACGCGCCACTGTGGAGGTTCTCTGTCCCGCAACGAGGGCGAGCCCAACCGGCGATCAGGGGCTGTGGCGGCCGGCTTACGAAGCCACGGCCTGCGCCCGTCGTGCTGACTTGCGCACCTCCTTGGGCCGCACGCCTTCAAACAGGATCCTGCACAGTTCGTCGATCACCTTCTCGGGCGAACCCTTCTTCGGGTTGAACCAGGTCTGCACCGAGGTAATCGTGCTTAGGACAAAGACCCGGCACAGGGCGATGTCGATGTCCTCGCGCAGGCGGCCTTCGGCGCGCAGGTCTTCCAGCATGCCGTTCCAGAAGTCCTGATGCTGGGCCCGCCGCCTGATCTGCCGCTCGCGAACCTTGTCCGGCAACTCGGCGAGCTGGCGCCCGTGCGCCAGAGTGTAGTCGCCATACTTGATCATCGCGCCGATGAGGCCCAGCAGGCCGGCGCGGAAGCGCTGTTCGGCGTCGGCGCCTGGCGGGAGCGCCTCGATGCGCGCCCGCGTGTGCGCAAAGATGCTTTGGGCCCCGTGCTCCATCACCGCTTCCAGCAACTCTTCTTTCGAGGAGAAGTGGTAGTAGATGCTGGCCGCTTCGATCCCGGCCTGGTCGGCAATCCCGCGCATGGTCGTGGCGGCGTAGCCTTGCGTGCCAAAAGCGCGTGCCGCGAGGCGCAGCAGCTTCTCGCGGGTGTCCACAGGGGTGGAATTGACCTGGCGTTTTGTCATGGTAGGTGAGGGCCTGGAAGCGGCGTATGCGCCGTGGGGTTAATCCCCATGGAAGTTACTCCATCGGGCGCCCAAAATCTACCTAACGTTTGTGAGAGGACGCCCGCAATGGCTGGCCCGCCCCGGTCCGCCTTGGAGGAGGGCAATTCACGCCGGGCGGGTCCGGAAATCGCTGCTTTGGGAGATAATCTGGTCCCACGCTTGGGAAGGATGTGATGCGCTTTGATCTGGTCGATCTGAAACTGTTCACCCATATCGCGGAGGCCCAGAGCCTGACCGGCGGTGCACAACGCTCCCACCTGTCCTTGGCCGCGGCCAGTACCCGTATCAAGAACCTGGAGGAACACGTCGGCGTCAAGCTGCTGAGCCGCAGCAGCCAGGGCGTGAAAGTGACCGGAGCGGGGGAGACACTTTTGGCCCACGCGCGCCGCGTACTCCGCCAGCTGGAGCAGTTGAGCGGCGATCTGCAGGAGTACGTGTCGGGCGTGAAGGGCCATGTGCGCGTCTTCGCCAACACCACGGCGATGAGTGAGTTCCTGCCGGCCGTGCTGCGCACCTACCTCGTCAACCATCCGGACGTGACCATCGACATGCACGAACGGCTGAGTCCGGACATCGTGCGCGCGGTCCAGGAGGGGATGGTGGACATCGGCATCATTGCCGGCAACGTGCGTACCGAAGGGCTGGAGGTCATGCCATACCGGCGCGACCGCCTGGTCCTTGCCACCGCGCTGAGCCATCCGCTGGCCGAGCACGACAGCGTGGATTTCATCGAGACGCTGGACTATGACTTCATCGGCCTGCCAGAGGCAAGCGCGATCCACAGTTTCCTCAAGCGGGCCGCCGCGGATTTGCAGCGTGAGTTGCGCTGGCGCGTCCAGGTCAGCAACTTCGAGACCGCCTGCCGGATGATCGAGGCGAATGTCGGCATCGGCGTGCTGCCGGAGAGCACCGCCGCCCGTCACGCGGGTACGATGGCGCTGCGGATCGTCCAGCTCAACGACGAGTGGGCCGAGCGCAAGCTGCAGATATGTGTCGCGGACCTCGGCGCATTGCCGCTGTTTGCGCGCAAGCTGGTGGACCTGCTGGTCGAGGATGGCCTCGGGCGCCAGGACTGAAGGGACCCCGACACCATTGCTGTCTATTTCTGCTCAGCGAGCATCTGCCTGAGCTGGTGCTTGAGCAGCTTGCCGCTGGCCGTCGTCGGGATCGTGGCCACGCGCAGGATTTTCTCCGGGCGCTTGTAGGGCGACAGGCGCTCGACCAGGTAGTCGTGCAGCGCCGACGCATCGAACTTCTCTCCATCCTTGATCTCGACGAAGGCGATAACTTCCTCGTTGCCGTCGGCCGTGGGCTGTCCGACAACGGCCGACACGCGCACGGACGGATGCGTGTTGATGACAGATTCGACCTCGATCGGATAGGCGTTGAAGCCGGAACGGATGATCAGGTCCTTGGTGCGGCCAACTATGAACAAGGCGCCGTCCGGGTCCAGCCGGCCAATGTCGCCGGCGCAATCTCCCGAGCCCGATAACGCACGCCGTGCCGCAGCGCATCCGGCGATGCAGCGTGGGTGAACAGCATCAGGCGCGGCCGGCAGTGCGCCCGGATCGCCTCGATTTCGCGTTCCGAGAGACGGGCGTTGACGACGACCGGCCACGCACCCAGTTCCGACAACGCGAACACCAGCGTGATCACCGCTAGGCAGTTCTCTGCCACGATCAACACCCGGTCGCCGGTGCCGACGCCCTGTGCTTGCAGATAACGCTGTGCATCCTCGATGCCTGCCCACAGCTGAGAGTAGGTGACGGTCCAGCCATCCTCGAAGACGGCCACATGGCCGGGTGTCTGGGTGGCCCAGTGGCGTGGGATGTCGCTGATCCGTTTTGTGGGGTCTCGGTCCGGTGGCATCTCGCGGAAATCCATGACTGAGATGATTCGCGATAACTGCTCGGCCCAACCTTGGCTAAGCACGACCTTGTCGCGCTCGGTGTAGGTCTGGCGAACGGGAGCGAACCGACGTTGCCTCACGTGGTGGTAGCTGACCGCCAAGTCCTTGCTCATCGGTGATCGTCAGGAAATTGCCCAAAGCATGTCGCCAAAGCCGGTTTTGCGCTATTTGACAATGCCAATGGTGGACTTTGGCGATTGCGAAAACGAGAGGCTTGAGCGCGCCTGAAGGCTCGCTTTGGCAAAGGCTGGTGTGCCGGACGTCGCATAGCCGCGACCAGTGCAACGCGAGCTCAGGATTCCTTCGACAGTTGCGCGATGCGCTTCCAGTGCGCATCCTCCTTCGGCAAGTCAGCCAGGAACTGGCGGCGATCCGCGATATCAACGTACATCGACTGATGAGCGCAGAACTCCTTGAACGCGGGCGACTGGGCGATCCGCACCAGTTCTTCGGACAGGCGCTCGACGATGGGGGCCGGCGTCGCAGCGGGTGCCAGGGCGCCGATCCACGACGCGACCTGAAAGCCCGCAACCCCCGCTTGCGCCGATGTCGGGACATCGGGGATCTCACCCCACCGCCCTGCGCTCGTGACGGCGAGACCGCGCAGCTTGCCCGCCTTGATCATCGGCACCACGCTAGGTGCACCCTGGCATGTAAAGTCCACCTGGCCGGCAATGACGTCGGTCACGGCCGGGCCGTTGCCCTTGTAAGGGATATGCCTTGCGCGCGTTTTCGTCAGGTCGTTCAGCATCACTGAGCAGAGATGAGAGGTACTGCCCGCTCCCCCGGATGAGTATGTGATCTCGCCCGGCTTGCGCTTCATTGCCGCGACCAGGTCGCTCAGGGTCTTGTAAGGCGAGTCGGCCTTGACCACGATGCCCAGCGCGGAACTGCTCACCTTGGCAATCGGCACGAAGTCCTTGACCGGATCGAACGTGACCGGACCATCGGCAAACCACCGCGTGGTCAGGTGGGGAACACCGGCGAACAGCAGCGTGTAGCCGTCCCCGGGAGCCTTGGCGACCGCGTCCGTGCCGATGAGCCCGCCGGCGCCAGCACGGTTGTCCACCATGACCGGGGTTTTCAGGTTCTTTGCCAGTGCCTCGGCAACAAAGCGTGCAGTCACGTCGACCGCCGTGCCTGGGGAGGCCGGCACGACAATTCGAATCGGCCGCGACGGATATTGCTGCGCAAACGCCGACGGCGCGGAGGCAACGGCCCCTAGTGACGCCAGTGATTTTAGGAAATGCCTTCTGCTGAACATAATATCTCCTCTCTTATGCCTCGAAGATAGGCGCGGCCGGTGGGCTGGGCAATCGGCGCCGGTGCACCGTTCCGTGCTTTGAGAGCAGGCGCAGGGTCCAGCCTCTCAAAGCACGGAACGGCATGGGCTGGCGAGTTGAGTTCTGGGGGGAGGGCGCGCACGATCGGTAGGTGGCGGAAGTACGCGAGGGGGGACGCTGGCGAGCCTGAGTCAGGCGGATCGAACCCCCGGCAGCGTGGACCGCTCTTGCGCCGATTGCAGGCGCGCGGACACTGGGCATAGCTATCAGGAGACAATCGTGGGACCACTTGCTGGAGTGCGCATCGTGGAGCTGGCAGGCATCGGGCCGGCTCCCTTTTGCGCCATGTTGCTTGCAGACCTCGGCGCGACGATCATCCGCGTCGACCGGAAAGAGCCATCGGGGCTGGGCCTGTCACGGCCGCTGCAGTTTGATCTGGTGTTGCGCAACCGAAAGTCGATCCAGGTCGATTTGAAGGATCCGGCTGAGCTGGAACTGGTTCGCACGCTGATCGACAAGGCGGACGCGCTGATCGAGGGATTCCGCCCCGGTGTCACCGAGCGGCTCGGACTGGGGCCTGATGCGTGCCTCGCGCGCAATCCGAGACTGGTGTACGGCCGGCTGACGGGCTGGGGCCAGGATGGCCCGCTGGCCCAGACGGCGGGGCACGATATCAACTACATCGCGATCACCGGACTGCTTAATGCGATCGGGCGTGAGGGCGAGCCGCCGACGGTACCGCTCAATGTCGTCGGCGACTATGCCGGCGGCTCGGTCTATGCCGCACTCGGCATCGTGAGCGCCATCCTGGAAGCACGTACCTCCGGCAAGGGTCAGGTCGTCGACGCGGCAATCGTCGATGGCGTGGCGTCGCTGCTGACTGTACATACCGGGCTGCGCGCGGCCGGCCTGACCGGATCGGAGCGAGGCACCAACCTGCTGGATTCGGGCGCGCCTTTCTACGATGTCTACGAATGCGCCGATGGCCAGTACATATCGATCGGCCCGATCGAGCCCAAGTTCTACCAGCAGCTGCTCGAACGACTAGAGCTGGATCCGTCCGCGCTGGGTAAGCAGGCAGACCGTGCCGACTGGCCGGCCGCTCGCCGCGTGTTTGCTGCGCAGTTCAAGACGCGGACCCGTGCGCAGTGGACGGAGCTGCTCGAAGGCAGCGACGTGTGCTTTGCGCCCGTGCTCGACCAGGAAGAGGCCTTTGAACATCCGCACCTGAAGGCGCGCGGCACCTTTGTCGAGGTGGATGGCGTGATGCAGCCGCGCCCGGCGCCGCGCTTTTCGCGTACGCGCGCCGCCGATCCGCTTCCCCCGGCCGCGGCCACCTCGGAGAATGCCGCCCTGGCACTGGCCGAATGGCTGTCCAGGGAGGAGCTCGACAACCTCGCGGCCGCCAGCCGCATCCAGAATGGAGCAACGCAATGATGAAGCGCCGCACCTTCCTGCAGTCGCTGCCGGCGCTAGCTGCTATGCCGGCATCGTTCCCCGCTTCGGTGCTCGCCCAGGCCTATCCCTCCCACCCGGTGCGCATCATCGTTCCCGTCAGCCCTGGTTCGGGCAGCGATGTCGTCGCGCGCTATATGAGCGCCGAGCTGACGAAGGCCCTGGGCTCTGCGTTCGTCGTGGAGAACCGCCTTGGCGCGAGCGGGATCATCGGCACGGATTTCGTGGCCAAGGCGGCACCGGACGGCTACACGCTGCTGTGCACGTACGCCGCGCACTATTCGAACCAGTGGGTCGAGAAGACGCCATACGATGCGGTCAGGGACTTCGAACCGGTCGCCCGGCTGGGCATGTCGGCGCTGCTGCTGACCACGGCGGCCAGTTCCCGGTTTCGCACCGTCCAGGACGTGATCGCGGCGGCGAAGCGCAAGCCCGGGAGCGTGTCGTTCGGATCCTCCGGGAATGGCACCACGTCGCACATGGCGGCAGCGCTGATGAGCAGCATGGCGGGCATCGAAATGACCCACGTCCCTTACAAGGGGCCGGCGCAGGTCGCGGTTGATACGGCGAGCGGCCAGGTCGACGTCGGTTTCGGGGGCGTGGCTTCGTCGCTGGTCCTGGTCAAGGCGGGACGCTTGCGTGTGCTTGCTGTCACCAGCCTGCAGCGCTCGAGCCAGCTCCCGGGGGTCGTGACGATGGACGAGGCCGGGCTGAAGGGCTATGAGCTCATTTCGCCGATCTGGGTTATGGCGCCGCGGGGCACGCCGCCTGCCATCGTCACGCAACTGTCCAAGGCCATGACTGCGGCGGCTGCGACGCCCGCTTTCAAGTCTTACTGCATCGGGCAGGGCCTGGAGGTCGATATCGCGGATGCCGCTGCGGTGCGCGCCAGTGCGCCGGCTGAACTGGAACGTTGGAAGAAGCTGGTTGCCCTGACGGAGGCCAAGGCCAAGGCCAGCTAAAAGCCGGCCGATAAGTATCCGACAAGAAGAGCGAGCCGACCCAGGGTCGGCGCACTTGCTTTATTACGAAAACGCCGGTGGCTACACCAGTCGCATGATCTCTTCATCAGGCGCCCGACTCGTCCTGAAGCTGTTCGCCGCATGATCGGGATCCGCGTAGCCAAACGAAATGGCGCAGATCATCTTGCGGTCGTCGCCGATGCCAAAGTGCGAGCGGACGAACCTGGCATGCCGTGCCAGCGCCCCCTGGGGCGTCGTGGCAACACCATGCGCGTGCGCGGCCAGCAGGAAGGAAGCGATAAACCCGCCGCAATCGACTGCCGCGTACGGCCCCAGGTCCGCAGCCATCGTAACGATGGCCACATGCGGCGCCCCGAACAACCTGAAATTTTCGAAGCCCTGGCTGGCGCGGCGCTCCCGGTCGTGGCGCTCGATGCCAAGCGCTTCATAGAGTCGGTAACCGGTTTCCTGCCTGCGCTGCGCGTGGACGCCGCGATATTCCTCAGGGAAGGGCAGGTCCGAATCCACCTCGGGTGAACTGGCGGCGTGCTCGACCAGTGCGCTGCGAAACTGCTCCGTGGTCGCCTGCGAGCCGATGACCAGGTGCCAGGGCTGCACGTTGCACCAGGAAGCGCTCTTCTTGGCAACGTTGACGATGCTTCGGATCACCGCGTCCGGCACGGCTCTGTCCAGGTATGCCCGGCACGTGTAGCGCTCGGACATCAGTCTTGTGAGGGTGTCGACGTCGCTCCCGCAGGGGTTGTCGACGGGGTGCTGCTGCATTGCCATCTCCTACAATCGTGAACGGCCGACCCGGGACACTCTTGGTCGAGTCGGCGCTTCCTGCTTAATGCGTCAAGGCCATCAGGTCCGCGGCCTTGATGCACGGATCCATCTTCCTGAGCGTAGCCAGCAGCGTTTGCGCCCGGTCTTCGCCAAGCAAGTCCGCTGTCAGCTCCATGAACTTCGCGTCCTGCTCGGTTTCCGACATGGGGTTCGCCAGGGAGCCGATAGGGTCTTCTACGAACACATGCTCGGACGTGCCATCGAGGAAGGTCACGGTGACATCGGCGACGAACTTGCCCGGGTAGCGCTGCTCGAGTTCCGGCGCCTCGGTAATGCCGATGCCGCGCGCCACTTCCTTCACGGGGCCCATGTCGAGCTTGCCGTCCAGGTAGCCGCGGTGCACCTTGTAGCCATTGCCCATGCCGAGCACGGCGAATGCCATCTGCGTCGGCAGGCTGAACTGGACGTGCTCGATGTTCTTCGGCTCGTACGCGTTGGCATTGGCGGTGCCGACCACCACGTTGAAGGCGGGGTGGATGCGGGCCTGGATATCGGCGATGTCGGCGCGGCGACCGGCGAACGGGCGGAGCGCGTCGATGTATGCATGGGTGCAATAGCAGGCGCAGTACGCCTTGAGCCAGACCGTGCCGATCTCGAACGGCTGGTCGAGGCGGAACCGTTCCTCGGCCCGATCGCCAGGGCCACGCTGCAGGAAGGTGCGGAAGAAGCCCTTGCTGCCGCTCAGGAAGGCGCGCGGCCCGGTGATGCCGGCCTGCGCCATGTCCGCGGAGACCATGCCGCTGCGCGTGCCAATGCCGGCGTGCACGCGCTTGACCGAGCCGCCGGTGGAGGTGTACTCGGTGGTGCCGGCCGCATGGCTCAGCGCGATGGAGAGCGCGTGCAGGGTGGTTTCCGCATCGAACTTGCGCAGTTTCGCCGAAACCGCCGCGGCGCCGAAGCTGGACAGCACGGCGTGCGGGTGATAGCCGCGCTTGAGCAGGTCCGGTGCCGCCAGCACGCCGATCCGGGTGTAGACCTCGTAGCCGGTCACGATCGCGGTAATGACCTCCTCCAGGGTCGAGCCCAGTTCCTCGCCGATCGCGAGCGCCGCGGGAATCACGCAGCTGCCGGGATGGCTGGCGCTGGCTCCGTGCGCATCGTCGTACTCGAAGCCATGGCCATAGGCGCCATTGACGAAGGCGGCGTCCGCGGCGCTCATGGTGGCTGTGCTTGCGGCTACGCGGCTGCGGCCGGGGCGTTGCTGGGCGGTGGCGAACGCCAGTACCTGGTGCGACCAGGGCATCTGCGAAGTGCCGATCTGCAGGGCAAGCTGGTCGCGCATGAGCCGGCTCACCCCGGCATGCGCCGGCGCGTCGAGCTGGTCGAAGGTCAGGTTCTGGATCAGGCGAACCACTGCCTGCTCGAGGGGCGGGCAGTTGGCCGGCGAACTGGAATCGGGTTGGGTGGTAGTCACAGAAGCGTCCCGTGGAGAAGGTGTCGTTGATGCATCGCCCGTTCGATGGCGACATGCACTGGCTTGCTGGGCAGATTCCTCGCAAGCATTGGGCGTGTCAATCCGAGGCGGGCTCCGGTTCCGTACAATGAGCGGATGCCGCGTTGCACAGGCGCCAGGCGCGGCCGGACTGGCGCTTGGCAACGATCGTGAGCTGGGCGGGGATGCGCGGCGTGGTGACGCTTGCCATTGCATTGGCACTACCGGAGGCGATGCCGGGCAGGGATGTGATCCTGGTGGCGGCGTTCGGCGTCATCCTGGTGACGGTGCTGGTCCAGGGCGCGACCATCGTCCCGATGATCGGCTTGTTCGACGTCCGCAAGATGCAGGAGGGGAGCGTCGCTAAGCTGACCGAACCCCAGACATGGGCCCGGCTGGAGAAGGTCCAATTGGAAGCCATCCGCCCGCTGGTATTCGACGCCAACGGCAACCTGCTGCACCCGCGCCTGTGGGAGCAGTACAACTACCGGGCGCAGTTGACCGAGCGCTTCAAGGACAGCGTCTTTCCCGATGAGGAACGACCGGCCCACTTTACGGTGGTCCTGGCCGGGCTTGCCGCCGCCAGGGCCGAACTCCTGAAGATGCATGGCGCCGGACAGCTCAGCGACGAACTGCTGCGTCATCTGGAGCACGACCTGGACCTGCAGGAAGTCTCTGCCTTGCATGTCAGCGGCGGCGTTGGCGCGGACCGAGCGGCACGCGCCTGGCCGCGGCAGCCGTGCAGGTCCGCCTGACATGACGGTATACTCGCGGTGCGGTTCGCGGCGCACGTAGCGCAATGCTGCCATGCAGCATGCTCGCGACGCCTGACCCGGCGACAGACCGGTTCCAGCACTGAAGGAGACACCATGAGCACGCTGAGCGTGCATGGCCTGACCCGGCGGGTCGACCTGTTCACCCTGCGGCTGTTCCTGACGGTGGTGGAAGAGCGCCAGATCCGGCGCGCCGCCATCCGCGAGAACATTGCCGCCTCCGCGGCAACCAAGCGCATCCAGGATCTGGAAGACGTTGCCGGCGTGCAGTTATTCGAGCGCAATCCCAGCGGCGTGGCGCCGAGCGCGGCGGGCGAAGTCCTGGCGCGCCATCTGCGCCTGCTGTTCGAGAACCTGGAGGACATGCGCCGGGAACTCGGCGAATTCTCCGAAGGCGTTCGTGGCCACGTCACCGTGGGCACCACGGGTGCCGTCATCATCCAGTACCTGGCGCGCGAGATCGGCGAGTTCTCCCGCAACTTCCCGCTGGTCGAGCTGGAGCTGAAACAGGACGCCAATACCAACCTGGTGCGTTCGGTGGTGGCGGGTGATGTCGACCTGACGGTGTATATCGTCAGCCCGGATATCGACGATGAGCCGCTGGACAGCCTCCCGTATCGCCTCGACCGCCTGGTCGCGCTAGTACCGCATGGCCACCCGCTTGGCGAGCAGCCCGAGGTGGCCTTGGCCGACCTGATCCGCGAGCCGTTCATTGCCATGCACCCGAACACCACGCTGATGTCCGACGTCAACCGCGCCGCGCGCGAGATCGGCCAGGTAGTGCATCCCAAGTTCACGATCAATGGTCCCGAGGCGGCGCGCAGCCTGGTTGAGGCGGGCCTTGGCGTGACCATCCTGCCTGAGTGCATGGTGTCGCTAGAGGCCAGCACGCGCTCGACAGTGCTGCGGATTCCCGAGCCATGGACGACCCGCAGCGTGCGGATCGGCACGCGCCGCGGCAAGGCGATCACGGCGGCGACCCGCGCGCTGATCCGCCAGTTGACCGAGCAGCCTGAGCCGGCGTCATCCTGAGCCGGCCGTCCGGCACACCTGATGCCGGATCGCGGTTGGCGAAGCGCCGCGTCGCGGAACACAACTTGGCGCATCGCCGCCTGCTGATTACCCTTGAAGCGTAATGGGACGCTGCGTCGTGGCACGCACATGCAAGTCCCGCCTTTCAAGGGAACGCACCCATGCCCGACGCCGCGACCGGCCGCTATTTCGAGGACTTTGTCATTGGCAGCGCCGGCCGGCATGCCATCCGCAAGACCATCTCGGAGGCCGATAGCCTTCTGTTCAGCACGCTGACATTTGGCATGGAGCCATTGCACGTGGACCAGGCGTATGCCGAAGCCGCGCCATATGGCATGCGTGCCGTCAACAGCATCCTTCTGCTGGGCCTGGCATGCGGGATCGGTGCGGCCGGACTGGCCCGAGGCCTGGTGTCAGGCACCGTTGCCTTCAGCGACGTGCGCTTCACGCGGCCCGTCTTCATCGGCGACACCATCCATGTTGAAAGCGAGGTGCTGGACAAGCGCGACGACCCTGCGCGCCCCGACGCCGGCCTGATCGAACTGGAGCGTCGCGCCTATAACCAGCGCAACGAGGTGGTGGCCAAGTTTCGCTGCCTGCAACGGTTGCCGAGACGCCATCCGGCGGGCTGAAGCCGTCCGTGCATCGCCGATTCGCGCAATGCGAATCGGTGGTTCGCCAGTCACTACTTGAGTAAAACCACCTGGCCCACCTAGCATCAAGGCCACGGGATTTCCCAAAAAATTTTTCGCCGTTCATCTAACGGTTGTAAGGCAGTAATCATTACCAGGAGACGAGGATGAGTAAAAGTGCCATGAAACCGATGCGATCCATGATGTTCGTGCCGGGCAACAAGCCAGGCTGGATCGAGAAATCGGTGGCAGCCAAAGCGGATGCGCTGATCCTGGATTTGGAGGACAGCGTGCCGCCGGCGCAGAAGGTCGAGGCGCGTGAGATCGTCAAGTCCAAGCTGGACTGGCTGGCCGGCCAGAAACAGCGCATCTGGGTGCGCATCAATCGCAGCGCACACCTGTACGACTACGAAGACATCCTGGCCATCGTCAATCCGGTGGTCGAGGGCATTGTGATTTCCAAGCCCTGCGGCCCCGAGGACATTCATACCGTCTCGTCCATGCTGGCCGAGGCTGAATATCGCGCCGGCGTGCCGGTGGGCCACACCCGGGTGATTCCGCTGCTAGAGACCGCCCGCTCGCTGCAATACGCCTACGAGATCGCCCAGCACGAGCGCGTGCCCGCCATCGTCGGCGCCACGGCCAAGAACGCCGACGTGGCCCGTGCCCTCAAGACCGTCTGGTCGCTCGAAGGGCGCGAGACCCTGTACCTGAAGTCGCGCATCGTCATGGCCGCACGCGCCGCGGGCAAGCTGCCCATCGGCGGTGTATGGCAGCAGGTGCATGACCTAGAAGGGCTCAAGGTCTCGTCCGCCAACGACCGCCAGCTGGGCATGAGCGGCGAGCTGGTGCTGCACCCCTCCAACGTCGAGATCGTCAACAAAACCTACAGTCCCACCGAGGAGGAAGTGGCTTTCTACCAGGGAATGATCGATGCGCTGGAAAAGGCCCAGGCCGAGGGCCGTGCCTCGTGCATTTATGACGGCGAGCACATCGACATCGCGCATGTGAAGACTGCGCGCGAAATTATCGAGCTCGCACACTCGTTCAACGACTGATTGCGACTACCCAAGGAGATAGACAAATGGCAGGCCTTTACTTCGAAGAATTCAAGCCCGGCATGGTGATCGAGCACGCCATTCGCCGCACCGTAACCGAGACCGACAACGTCCTGTTCTCGGCCATGACCTACAACTGTGCACCGCTGCACATCGACGCCGAATACAGCAAGAATACGTTCTACGGCCAGCGCCTGGTCAACAGCATGTTCCTGCTGGCGCTGGTGGCCGGCATCACGGTGTACGAGACCACGCTGGGCACCACGCTGGGCAACCTCGGCTTTGGAGAGATTGCTTTTCCCAAGCCCACCTTCCACGGCGACACCATCCGCGTCGAGACTGAGATTATCGAAACCCGCATCTCCAAGAGCCGCACGGACTCTGGCATCGTCACCTTCAAGCACGTTGCCAAGAACCAACGCGACGAAATCGTCTGCACTGCCGTGCGCACCGGCCTGATGATGCTGCGCCCTGCCGACAAGGCCTGATCTGACACCTGCAGGAGTGAAGCAATGGATTACCAACTCAGCGCCGATCAGCTCGCCATTATTGATGCGGCTGAAAAGATCTGTGCGGACTTTCCGCTCGAGTACTGGCGGAACAAGGACAAGAGCCACGAGTTTCCGCACGAGTTCTTCGAGGCCGTTGCCAGTGGCGGTTGGCTCGGAATCTGCATGCCAGAGGAGTTCCGCGGCGCGAACCTGGGCGTGACTGAAGCTGCGCTCTTCCTGCGTACCGTAGCCGAGTGCGGCGGGCAGGCGGGAGCTTCCACTATCCACATGAACATCTTCGGCTTGCAGCCGGTCGTGCATTTCGGCACGGATGCGCAGAAGAAGGCCTGGCTGCCGCCCTTTGTCCGTGGCGAACACAAGGCGTGTTTCGCGGTCACCGAGCCAGACACGGGCCTTGATACCACCAAGCTCAAGGTTGTGGCGAAGAAGCAGCCCGATGGCAATTACCTGATCTCGGGCAAGAAGGTCTTCATTTCGACCGCGCAGGTCGCCGACCACATGCTGATTCTCGCGCGCACCACGCCGGTCGAGGAGGTCAAGAAGCACGGCGAAGGGTTGAGCCTGTTTTACACCAAGCTCGACCGCAAATATGTCGACATTCGGGAGATCGACAAGCTTGGCCGTGCCGCTGTCGACACCAACGAGTTGTTCATCGACGATCTGCCGGTTTCCAAAGACTCGCTGATCGGTGAGGAAGGCAAGGGCCTGAAGTATATCTTCCACGGCATGAATGCGGAGCGCGTTTTCGTCGCCGCCGAGCAGGTCGGTATCGGCCGCGCGGTGCTCAAGCTTGCCACGCAATACGCCAAGGACCGCGTAGTCTTCGGTCGTCAGATCGGCAAGAACCAGGGTGTCCAGCATCCGCTGGCCCGCAACTGGGCGGAGCTCGAGGCGGCCAACCACATGCTGCTCGCCGCTGCCGATCTCTACGACAAAGGGAGCTCCTGCGGCTCGGAGGCAAACGCGGCCAAGCTGCTGGCATCCGAGGCCTGCATGAACGCTTGCCAGACCTCGATCCTCACGCATGGCGGCTTCGGCTACGCGAAGGAGTATCACGTGGAACGATTCATGCGGGAAGCTTGGATCGGCTACATTGCGCCCGTCACCCCGCAGCTTATCCTGTCGAACATCGCCGAGCGCAAGCTCGGGCTGCCGAAGTCTTATTGAGCACAGGCAGTGCTGCCCTGATGGCCGCATCGCCTAAAGCCGGCCTCATTGCAGCCTGGCGTAAATGGTACGCAACTTCGTCGCCCACAACGCGCCGGGTCTGCTCAAGGCGTACTGATAGGCCATGTCGCCAACCTTTTCCTGTTCGGGGAAGGTTGGCGAGCATGTCTCGCGCTTCCGATATTGCGCAGGACCAGAACGTCGTTATCATAAGCCAGCCGCCCGGCACGCGGGGTGCTGGATCGCGATTGGCGAATCGCCGCGTCGCGGAACACAACTTGGCCCATCGCCGCCAGCTGATTACCGTTGAGGCGTGACGGGAATAGCGGCTCGGCCCAATGAAGGCCGGGCCGGCAAAAATGGAGACAGCCATGGCAACCGTTCAAGCCGTGATGCAATCGAACCGTGATCTCGACAAGGGTGACGTGCGGGTGGTGCCGCTGGCTCGCGGCCTGGCCGTGCTGGCTGCATTCAGCGCTGAGCATCCGTGGATGGGCAACCAGGAGATTGCCGTGGAGACCGGCATTCCGGCGCCTACCGTGTCCCGGATGCTGCATTCCCTGGCAGCACTCGGCTATGTGCGCTACGACGAGGGCCGGCGCAAGTACCGGCTTGCCTCGGCCGCATTGACCCTGGGCTACGCGGCGGTCTCGGGTGACGGCGTGCAAAGCGCCGCCCGCATCGAGATGCAGAAATTTGCCGACGCCAGCGATACCCATGTCATCCTGGGTGCGCGCGACCGGCTCGATGTCATCGTCAATGAATCGCAGGTTGGCAAGAACGTCTATCTCGACACGCACCTTGCTGCCGGGATCCGCGTGCCGATTGCTTCGTCCCCGATGGGCTGGGCACTGCTCGCCGCATTGCCGGAACGGGAGCGCTTCTACCTCCAGAGCAACGTCGAACGCAAGAGCGGCCGTGACTGGCCCTCCCTGCGCAGGCAGATGGCCGAGGGCATGTCACAGCTCCACCAGTACGGCTTCTGCATGTCGCCTTGCGGGCGCGAGCTGGCTTCGGTTGCGGTACCTGTTTGCGTGCCGGGACATCCGTCAGTGGTGCTGGCCAGCGTTGGCCGCAGCGCGGGCATGAATCGCGCCAGGATGGAGCGGGAGTTGGGCCCAAGGCTCGCTGCGACGGCGCATGCCCTGGAGGAGCGCTTGAGCACGCGTCACTGATGCCGCAGTGGCGTCCGGGAAGGCGCCGCGGATTGAGCGTCAGATCCGCGTATCAACATCCCGCAGCAGTTCGACGAGGTCGGCTGCTGCGGCCTTCAGCACAGGCGCGAGGCGTTCTGTGATGGCTGCCATGTCCGGCTCCAACTCAACCGCGCCGCAGCTCAGCGACATCAGTGTGGCCGAACGTCCCACCGTGACAGGCAGGGCAATCCCGTAAGCGTTGCGCTGATACTTGCCCAGGGAAGTGCAGACCCCAAGGGTCTGCAGGTCCTGGAAGGCCGCAGCGATGCCGCGTTCGAGTTCGGCGATGCGCGCGCCGTCCGCGCGCTTGAGGGTTTCCAGGTATTCATGCCGGGCATCGGGGCGCAAGCCCCAAAGCCAAGCGCGGCCGGTCGCCGTCCAACCCATCGGCAGCAGCGAGCCCACGCCGAGGCGTAGGGTCGCAATGCGCGAACTGGTTCGATGTGCGATATAGAGCATGTCGAGCTGATCGGGCACGGCAAGGGCGACCGACACATTAAGCTGGTCCGCCAGTTCCTGCAGGAAGGGATGCACGCGATCGGTGACCGGATTGGTTTCCAGGTAGGTGTCCCCGAGGTGGAGGGAAGCCGGGGCCAGCTCGAACTGCGTGCTGCCGGCAACGCGGCGCAGGAAGCCCAGCGCGATCAGGGTGGTGGTCAGGCGCGACACCGTCGCTTTCGGCAGGCCGGTGCGCTTGACGATCTCGCTGTTTGTGAGCGGCGTACGCTCGGCACGGAAGGCACGAAGCACATGAAGGCCCCGTTCCAAGGTCATCGTGATCTGTGCGGAACGTGTCATGAATGTGTTGCCCTTTCAGTGCACCACTCCGGGAGTGGTGCTTGTCTGATCTCTTGTCCGCGCTGGCGTGCGCTGCGTTTTCCATACCACTGGAACTGATGGTAGAGGCGGCAACCGCGCCGCTCAAATGCCGATTCGCGACCCGGCGATTGCCGGAACGCGAACCAGGCCGGCAGGTGTTCGCGGGCGGAGAACCACGGTTTCGCCGATTGCCATTTGATGCGGCGCGGTACGACTTATACGATTCCAGTATCCGTCCGGGCCCTAGTACAACATCCCGAAAATAGGTTTAATAATTATCGGGCTGCAGATTCGGCTGCAGAAGCGTGAAGACCACCTGCTCATCTCGTCGAGCGAGCCTGCGCCTGGCAACGGTTCCCAACGCCCACTATGGCTGCGAAAGGCGGCGCCATAACGATCTGCTCGTGGCCGAGCAGGTTGCGCAGTTGCCGCTGCGATTCGGCAGCGTAATGGCCGCCGGTCGGCGGACGGGCTAGAGCGGGTGGAAGCCCCTTCAGTTGTCAGCGGCAACAAGAGCGTACCCGTTTCTGCGTCGCGCTTTTGCCGCGCCGCAGTTTGAGAAGAATTGCCTTAGGATGGCGCACCATATTGAAGCCAAAATTGTCTGGCGATGGCGGCGGCGCCGATGACTTCGTGTCAGGCCATGCACGCTCCGCGACCGCACGACGCAATTGCGGAAATGATGAATGCCTCCAACCGGGAGATGCCGTGCCCGTGTACCCAATACCTTGCTTACGGTAGACAAGATTTTAAGCGCGAACTGCGCTGGCGCGTCCACGTCAGCAACTTCGAGACCGCCTGCCGGATGATCGAGGCGAATGTCGGCATCGGCGTTCTGCCGGAGAGCACCGCCGCCCGCCACGCGGAACGATGGCACTGCGGATCATCCAGCTCAATGATGAGTGGGCCGAGCGCAAGCTGCAGATATGCGTCGCGGACCTCGGCGCCTTGCCACTGTTTGCGCGCAAGGTCGACCTGTTGGTCGAGGACGGCCTCGGACGCCAGGACTGACGGCGCCCCCAAACCGCAGCCGCTACTTCTGTTCCGCGACCATCTGCTTGAGCTGGTGCTTGAGCAGCTTGCCGCTGGCCGTGGTCGGGATTGTGGCCACGCGGATAATCTTCTCCGGCCGCTTGTATGGCGACAGGCGATCGATCAGGTATTCGTGCAGCGCCGCTGCATCACATTTCTCTCCATCCTTGATTTCGACGAAGGCGATCACTTCCTCGTTGCCGTCTGCGGTGGGCTGGCCGACCACGGCGGACAGGCGCACGGACGGATGCGTGTTGATGACCGATTCGATCTCGATCGGATAGACGTTGAAGCCAGAACGGATGATTAGGTCCTTGGTGCGGCCGACGATAAACAGGGCGCCGTCGGGACCCAGCCGGCCAAGATCGCCAGTGTTGAGCCAGCCGTCGGGGCGCAGCGCCTCGGCGGTCAGTTCCGGTGCGCGGTAGTAACCGCGCATCACGCCCGGGCCTCTGATCCACAGCTCGCCGGGCTCGCCCTGCGGCACCGGCTTGCCGTCCGGGCCGACCACCTTCAGCTCGGCGCCTTCGACGATCTCTCCCGCCGAGCAATCGCTGCGCGGCCGGTCCATGCGCGTGACGAACAGCGAGCCGGCATACTCGGTCATGCCGTAGCCATGGTGCAGCGGCTGGCCGAACATGGCCTCGACTTCCTGCTTGAGCGTCGGATCGAGCGGTCCGCCACCGGTGTACAGATAGCGCAGCCTTGGCGACGGCGCTAGCGGCAAGCCGCTCGCGCGTACGTGCGCGACGATGCGGTTAAACATCGTCGGCACGCCCTGCAGCAGCGTGATCGCACCTTGGCGGATCGCCGCGGTGACGTCGGCCGCATTGAAACGCGCGCTCAGGTACAGGCTGGCACCGGCCTGGAACGTCGAGACCAGCAGCGTGCCTAGTCCGAACACGTGCGACATCGGCATGACCGCATAGGCGCAGTCGTCGGCTAGCATGCGGCGGGATTCCACCGTGACGCGGGCAAAGTGCAACAGGCCCCGGTGCGTGACCATCGCTCCTTTGGGCTGACCGGTGGTGCCCGAGGTGTAGATCAGCGCGGCAACCTCGCGCGCCAGCGCTTCCGGCTCGCGCTCGCTGGCCGCGTCGACGGCGCTGGCCATCAGCGGGCCAAGGCCGGCGGGTGCAATCTCCCGCGCCCGGTAGCGCACGCCGTGCCGCAGTGCGTCCGGGGAGGCGGCATGGGTAAACAGCATCAGGCGCGGCCGGCAATGCGCCCGAATCTCCTCGATCTCGCGTTCCGATACGCGAGCGTTGACCACCACCGGCCACGCGCCCAGCTCCGACAAGGCGAACACCAGCGTGATCACGGCCAGGCAGTTCTCGGCCGCGACCAGCACCCGGTCGCCGGTGCCCACGCCTTGCGCTTCAAGATAGCGTTGCGCGTCCTCGATCCCTGCCCACAACTGTGCGAAGGTAACCGTGCGGCCATCCTCGAAGACGGCCACATGGTTGGGGGTCTGGGCGGCCCAGTGGCGTGGGATGTCGCTGATCCGTTTGGTGGTGTCTCGGTCCGGGGGCATCTCGCGGAAATCCTTGTGCGGGGTAGAAAGCCGTTCGGGAAGCCGAACGACGCCAGTGTATGTGTACCTTTGGTGCGCTGCAATTGCTTATCGGCAAAGGCTGTTTTCTTGATGGCCGAAAGCGCCGGCGGGTGTGCCAGTATCAGGCCAGCTGCTGCTCAGGCCACTGCGGCACGAACGTCTCGGTGCGTGCGCTGTGAACGGCCGTCCGCCCAGAGCCCAGGCGCCTGAAGGTGTGCAATGACAGGCCCACCCAGTCGTAGAACGCGGCCTCCAGGTCGCTGCGCGGTGGCCAGCCGATGCGGCGCTTCAGTTCTTCAGCGCCGACACCGTCGTGCATGACCTCGAACAGCGCCCGCATCAGCCGCTGGGTGCGGCATAGCTCCGTCAGGGCCGCGCCTTCCGAAAACAGCGTGCGGCGCACCTGTGTGGGCGAAGCGCACAGCAAGTCGGCGATAGAGGCCGCGCTCCAAGTGTGCTGCGGCTGCACAAAGACACGCTGTGAGAGTCGGTGATGCAGAGACACGCTCGGCGCACCCGCGGGCCGCAGCTGGATTTCCAGGCTGCAACAGGCCGGCTGCACCGCGCCGCCGTCCAGGTGCAGGTCGACCGCCTCGAACGGCGGTACTACTACTGGCTGTCCGGGAACGACCAAACGCTCGAATCCCCGCCGCCGCACCAGGGTCTTGCCGCGAGTCGCCGCGATCACCAGCGGGAAGGCCGGCAGCAGGCATGACAGCTGGACGTGCGAGGCGGCTTGCAGTTGGACGCGCATGGCTGGGGCCCCCGAGGCGGCGTGGCGCCTTACACCACGCCCTTGGCGCGCAGCGCTTCCAGTTGCTGCGGGTCGAGCTTCAGGTAGTCGCGCAGCACCTCGTCGGTGTGCTGGCCCAGCGCCGGAGGCGCATAGCGCAGCGTGGGAGGCGTCTCCGACAGGCGCAGCGGGCTTGCCGCGGTGACTACCTGGTTGACGCTTTCTCCGGCGGGCGGCTGCACGCCCGGATAGCGCGATTGCGCAATGCGCAGGCCGCGCGACTGCACATGCGGATCGGCGTACGCTTGGGCGATATTGTTGATCGGACCGCAAGGCACGGAATTGGCTTCGAGTAGCGTGACCCATTCCGCAGTGGTCCGGGTGCGCGTGAGCTCGGTCATCATCGCGATCAGCACCTTGCGGTGGTTGACGCGGCCGGTGTTGGTGGCATAGTGCTCGTCGCCAGCCCAATTCACCCCCGCTGCGTCGCAGAACCGCGCGAACTGCCCGTCGTTGCCGATGGCCAGCAGCATATTGCCATCGGCTGTGGGGAAGTCCTGATAGGGCACCACGCTCGGGTGGATATTGCCCTGGCGCTGGGGCACGTCGCCAGCGTTGAGAAAGCCCGCGCCCTGGTTGGCCAGCACCGCCATGGCCACATCCAGCAGAGCGATGTCGATATGCTGGCCGCGTCCGGTGAAGTGGCGCGCTTCGAGTGCGCTCAGGATCGCGGTGGTGGCATACATGCCGGTGAACAGATCGATCACGGCCACGCCCACCTTCATCGGGCCGCCGCCCAATTCGCCGTCGGCCTGGCCGGTGATGCTCATCAGGCCGCTCATGGCCTGGATCAGCAAGTCGTAGCCGGGGCGGGCCGCGTAGGGGCCGGTATGGCCGAAGCCGGTGACCGAGCAGTAGATCAGGCGCGGGTTGATCGCGCTCAGGCTGTCATAGTCTAGCCCGTAGCGCTTGAGGCCGCCGGTCTTGAAGTTTTCCACCACCACGTCGCTGTGGCGGGCCAGTTCGCGGATCAGTTCCTGCCCCTCGGGCTTGGAGATGTCCACGGTGACCGAGCGCTTATTGCGGTTGGCCGCGGTGAAATAGCTGGCTTGCCCAGTGGGGGCTCCGTCCTGGCCGGGCAGAAACGGGGGGCCCCAGTGGTGGGTGTCGTCGCCTTCGCCGGGCTTCTCGATCTTGATCACGTCGGCGCCCATGTCCGCGAGATTCTGTGTGGCCCATGGCCCGGCCAGCACGCGCGAGAGATCGAGCACCCGGAGGTGGCTCAGCGCGCCGGTGCGCGGCGAAGGGGACGGCAGGTCTGGGATGGGGGTAGCGGCGGAATCGGTCATGAGAATGCTGGTGTTTCCTTCTAGCTGCGCTGTCACGAGGACGGGTAGCGGTACTGCTGAATGTTGGCGCGGCCTTAGGCGCCGCGCGCCTCGCGGATCATGTTGCGGGCGATGATGACCTGCTGGATCTGGGTGGTGCCTTCATACAGACGGAACAGGCGCACGTCGCGGTAGAACCGCTCGATGCCGTACTCGGAGATATAGCCAGAGCCGCCCAGGATCTGCACCGCGCGGTCGGCCACGCGGCCCACCATCTCGGTAGCGAACATCTTGCAGCACGAGGCTTCGGTGGAGACGTTCTTGCCGTCGTCGCGGCGGCGCGCGGCGTCGATCACCATGCATTCAGCCGCATAGAGCTCGGCCTGGCTGTCGGCCAGCATGGCTTGGATCAGCTGAAACTCGCAGATCGGCTGGCCGAACTGCTGGCGCTCCAGCGCGTAGTTCAGCGCGTCACGAAGGATGCGCTTGGCCACCCCGACGCTCACCGCCGCGATGTGCAAGCGGCCTTTGTCGAGCACCTTCATTGCCGTCTTGAATCCCTGGCCTTCCTTCAGGCCGATCAGGTTGGCGGCCGGTACGCGCACGTTCTCGAAGATCACGTCACAAGTGTGCGCGCCTTTCTGGCCCATCTTCACGTCGCGCTTGCCGAAGCTGATGCCCGGCGTGTTGGCGTCGACGATGAATGCGGAGACCCCCGCCGAGCCCTTGATGTCGGGGTTCGTGCGCGCCATCAGTGTGAACATGCCGGCCTGAGGCGCGTTGGTGATAAAGCGCTTGGTGCCGTTGACGACGTAGTCGTCGCCATCCTTGATGGCGGTGGTGCGCAGCGAGCCGGCGTCTGAGCCGGCATCGGGTTCGGTCAGCGCAAACGAAGCCAGGATCGCGCCGGTGGCCAACCGGGGCAGCCAGGCGGCCTGCTGCTCCGGCGTCCCGTCCATCAGGATGCCCTGCGAGCCGATGCCCACGGTCGTGCCGAGCAGCGAGCGGAAGGCCGGCGAGGTCTGGCACAGCTCCATGACCACGCGTACCTCTTCCTCCATCGTCAGTTCCAGGCCGCCAAAGCTCTCGGGGATGGTCATGCCGAACAGTCCCATCTCGCGCATGTCTTGCACAATATCCTGCGGGATTTCGTCGGTTTCTGCGACCAGTGCCTCGGCGGGCACCAGGCGCTCGCGCACAAAGCGGCGCACGCTGTCGAGCAAGGCTTCCAGGGTGTCGTTATCGCGGATCATGTCAGGTCTTCCTAAATGTCTGGTCGGTGTCCGGGGAAGGGGCTCAGTCCAGCGTGACGCCCTTGAGCACGCTAGCCCACTGCGTGCGCTCGCGCGCGGCGGTGTTCACTACGTCCTGCGTGGTACCGCCCCACTGTTCGTAGCCGAGTTCGGCATAGCGCTTCTTGAGCCCGGCGTCTTCCACGGCCTTTTGCACCGCCGCCGCCAGCTTCTGGGTCAGCTCCGGCGCCACGCCCTTGGGCGCGTAGATGGCGTACCAGCCGCCGGCCTCGTAGTCCTTCAGGGCAGGAATGCCCGCTTCGCGGAAGGTCGGCACGTTGGGCAGCGACGGGTTGCGTTTGGGCGAACCTACGGCGATGGGCTTGACCTTGCCGCTCTGTACATAGCCGCTGGCGGTGCTGATGATGTCGAACATCATGTCGATCTGGCCGCCGATGGTGTCGGTCATGGCCGGGGCATTGCCCTTGTAGGGGATGTGGTTCAACTCCACTTGCGCTTGCCGCGCGAACAGCGCCATGGCGACGTGATTGGAGCTGCCCACACCGGAGGAGCCGTAGCTGAGCTTGCCGGGGTGTGCCTTGGCGTAGGCGACCAGTTCCTGCGTACTCTTGAAGGGTTCCTTGTTGTTGGCCACCAGCATGTTGTAGTAGCGCGCCACCGGTGCCACCGGCGTGAGGTCCTTGGCCGGGTCGTACGGCAAGCTTTTCATGATGTTGGGCGCAACCGTCAGCGCCGCGCTGGCTGCGAACCACAACGTAGCGCCGTCGGGCTTGGCGCGTACCACTTCATAGCCGGCCAGCGTGGCATTGGCACCAGGTTTGTTGTCGACGATGACATTGGCGTTCAGCGTCTTGCCCAGCGCCACCGCGAACAGCCGCGCGGCCTGGTCGGCGGGGCCGCCCGCGGCGTAGCCGACCACGAGGCGGACCGGCTGGCCGTTCTCCTGCGCGGTGGCAGGGGCGCTGGCCAGCGTTGCGGCGCACAGAGCCAGTCCGGACAAGAATAGGTGGCGGCGTGAGGTGGAAATCATAATACTCTCCTACGTAATGCGATAAATGCAGGCACAGCCCAATGACAGTTCGGTAGATCAATTGCTACCGTCATTCTCACGAATACCCCTTTGGGGCACGTGAGCCGGAGCCAGGCGTCATTAGAAGTCACCGGATACCCGCTTTCGCGGCGACGACGGTGGCTTGACAGCGTTGCGCCGGATCAGCAGCGCTCAAACACCGCGGCAATGCCTTGGCCGCCGCCAATACACATGGTTTCCAGACCATAACGACCGCCGCGGCGCTGCAATTCGTGCAGCAGCGTGGCCAGGATGCGCACGCCAGTGGCGCCGATCGGGTGGCCCAGCGAGATGCCCGAGCCGTTCACGTTGAGCTTGTGCTCGATCGCATCCTGGTCGTTCCAATCCCAGCCTTTGAGCACGGCCAGCACCTGACAGGCAAAGGCTTCGTTCAGTTCCACCAGGTCCATCTGGTCGAGGGTCAGGTTCAGGCGCTTAAGAAGTTTCTTGACCGCGGGCACCGGACCGATGCCCATGTGCGATGGCTCGCAGCCGGCGGCGGCCCAGCCCACCAGCGTGGCCATCGGGGTGAGGCCCAGCTCGGCCAGCTTGTCTTCGGCGACTATCAGGCAGGCGGCCGAGGCGTCGTTCTGCTGGCTGGCGTTGCCGGCGGTGACGGTGCCGTTGGGCATCAGGGCGCGCAGTTTGCCGAGGCTTTCCATGGAGGTGCCCGGGCGGAAGCCTTCGTCGCGTGCGAACGTCACGGGGTCGCCCTTGCGCTGCGGCACCTGCACGGGCACGATTTCGGCGTCGAAGCGGCCGGCTTCCCACGCTGCCGCGGCGCGTTCGTGACTGCGCACGGAGAAGGCGTCGGCCTGCTCGCGGGTAATGCCGTAGTCACGGGCCAGGTTTTCGGCCGTCTCGATCATTCCGGAGATCTTGCCGAAGCGCTCGACCGGCTGGGAGCGTTCTCGGCCCCGATCGAGGCGGTCATAGAAGCGCACGTTCCCCGAACGCGCGCCCCAGCGCATGTCGGTAGTGTAGTACTCGATGTTGCTCATGCTCTCGACGCCGCCAGCAATCACGACGTCGGCGGCGCCACTTTGGACCATCATCGAGGCCGTGACGATGGCCTGCAGGCCGCCACCGCAACGGCGGTCGAGCTGCATGCCCGGAACTTCGACCGGCAGGCCGGCCTGCAGCGCGGCCCAGCGGCCGACACAGGGCACTTCGCTGTTGGCGTAGGACTGGGCAAAGACCACGTCATCGATGCGGGCGGGGTCGATACCGCTGCGCTCCACGACGGCGCGCACGGTGGTGGCGGCCAGTTCCTCGACGGGCACGGGGCGCAGGCTGCCGCCGAAGGTGCCGACGGGGGTACGAAGGGGGGTGACGATAGCGGCTCGGCGCATGGAAGTCTCCTTGGAAATTTCTTTTGGGTAGGCGAAGAAGGGCAATTGGTCAATGCGTGCCTGGAAGGGCCACGGGATGCGCAACAAACGCCGCGCCGCACTGGCGCAGCAAGGCATGGGCCTGGCGCTCCAGGTCCTCGCGGTGTTCCGGCGCGGCGATGTCCAGCAGGCGGCGCACGCGCTGCGACAGCGTCTGGCCGCGCAGGTCGGCCACGCCGTGCTCGGTGACGATCAGGCCCGCGTCGGAACGGGGCGTGCTGACCGGGCCGGACAACTGCGCGACGATGCGGCTCGCACCCTTGGCGGTCGCGGGCAGGGCGACGATGGGCAGGCCGCCGCGGCTGCGCGCCGCGCCGCGCAGGAAGTCCACGGCACCGCCCACGGCGCCGACATAGACTCCAGCGGCGACTTCGGCGTTTACCTGGCCGGTGAGGTCGACCTCGATGGCGGAGTTGATGGCGGTCAGCTTGTCGATGCTGGCGAGCACCTCAGGGTGATGGGTATAGCTGGTCTCGCGCAACTGCAGCCGCGGATTGCGGTGCGCCCATCGCCGCAGCCGTTCGCTGCCCATCAGGATGCCGGCGATGCCGACGCCCGCATCGATGCTCTTGCGCGCGTTGGTCAGCACGCCGGCTTCAGCCAGCGCCGCAATGCCGTCGCCGACCGCGCCACTGTGCAGTCCCAGGTCGCGCCGGTCATGCAGCGCCGCCACCACGGCCTCGGGCAGGTTGCCGATGCCCATCTGCAAGGTGGCGCCGTCCTCCACCCAGCCGGCGATGTGGCTGGCGATGGCCTGTTCGGCCGGGCCGGGCGCACTCCGGTCAAGGCTGATGGGAGGGTGCAGCGCTTCGACCTGCAGGTCGATATCGTCCGCGGTGAGGTGGCGGCTGCCGTGGGTCCACGGCACCTCCGGGTTGACCTCAGCGATGACGACGCGGGCGCGGTCGAGCGCAGCGGGGAGGTACTCGTGCACCAGGCCAAGGCTGTAGCGCCCCTGTTCGTCGGGGGGAGATACCTGCACCAGCACCACGTCCGCGCGCAGCGTACCCTGGCGAATCAGTCCGGGCAGGTGCGAATAGTGGCTGGGCACGATATCCAGCACGCCGGCCCTGGCCAGCTGCCGGTGCGGGCCGCTGGCGGCGTAGCCGAAGAAGTCGAGCACGTCGGCCTGGGCCGGATGCAATGTGTCCGACTGTCCGATGCCGACAAAGACACTGAGCCGTCCTCCCTGCGCGATCGCGTGACGGTGTTCCACCAGCGCGCGCGTCAGCGTCAGCGGCTCGGTGGTGGCTTGCCCCCACCAGAGATGGTCTCCGGGGCGGATCAGGGTTTGCAGTCGGGCGGCGAGGGTGGGCCTGTCCACGGGGCAACAGTCAGTCGGCAGCAGGCGGCGCATTCTCGTTTCAGGCGATTTCGGCCCAGCCGTGGCTGAGCACGACCTTGTCGCGCTCCAGCACCCTTGCGCGCAGCTGGTAGTGGGACGGGTTCTCCGGCATGCGCCAGATTTCGGTGACCAGGGTTTCGCCGGGAAACACCGGCGCGGCAAAGCGGATGTCCAGCGCGCGCAGCCTGGTCGGGTCGTGATCGGCGCATTGGCGTACCAGTGCGTGCGCCACCAGGCCATAACTCGCCAGCCCGTGCAGGATCGGGCGCTCGAAGCCCGCGGCCCGGGCCACCGCCGGGTCGGCGTGGAGGGGGTTGAAGTCGCCCATCAGGCGGTACAGCAGCGCGGCCTCGGGGCGGATCGCCTGGGTGTCGGTGAAGTCGGGCGCACGGTCCTCGGGGGTCGGACGAAGCGCGGGCAGCGGCGCATCGCTGGGCTGGCCGCCATTCAGCTGGCTGTAGCCGCCGTCACCGCGCAGGAACGTTACCTGCTGTACCGTCGCCAGCAGCTCGCCTTGCGCCGTTTCCAGGCGGCGCTCGGTGACCATGATGGCGCCTTTGCCTTCGCCCTTGTCGGTCAGGTGCGTGATGCGATTGTGACCGAGGATGTCGGCGCTGGCCGGTAGGGGGCGGTGCAGGCGCATGCGCTGCTCGCCGTGCAGCAGCTTGACCCAGTCGATGCCGGTGTCGGCCTCGCGCGCCCAGAAGCCCGGGTAGCCCAGCACTACGGCTTGCGCAGGTAAGGTGCGCAAGCCGCCGGCGGCGCCTTCGAACACAAAGGGCAGGGTAGCCGCGTCCAGCGGATCGTTGCCGAGCCCCAGGCTGAGTGCATACAGCATGGTGTCGCGCTCGGTGTAGTGCTGGCGAACCGGGGAGAACGGACGCTGCTTGAGGTGGTGGTAGCTGACTGCCATGTCCTTTGTCCCTATGTCATCGTCAGGAAATTGCGCAAAGCATGGCGCCAAAGCAGGCTTTGCGCTATTTGACAATGCTAATGGTGGGCTTTAGCGATTGCGAAAGCGCGGCCTTAACCGCAATCGAAGGCGCGCTTTGGAAAAGGCTGATTGCCGAGCGGGGCGGACGCAGCGACCATTGCGGCTATGACAAGGAGGCGCCGTTCCACATTGCGGGGGACGGCCTCTCACCGATCCACGCGAGGACTCGTATTCCGCCGCGCCGCAACACCGTCCAATAGCCGACCGAGTGCTGCTGCCAGCAAGCGCTGATGATATTGACCGCCCAACGACGCCGATGATCGAACAGACCCAATCGAACAACTTCCAGGAAATCCGTGATGCCGTACGTGCGCTTTGCGCCGAGTTTCCGGACGAATACTTCCGCAAGGTGGATGAGCAACGCGCCTATCCTGAGGCGTTCGTCAATGCGCTTACCGACGCCGGCTGGCTGGCAGCGCTGATCCCGCAGGAATACGGCGGTTCCGGCTTGGGCCTGACCGAGGCGTCGGTCATCATGGAAGAAATCAATCGCTGCGGCGGCAATTCCGGTGCATGCCATGGCCAGATGTACAACATGGGAACGCTGCTGCGCCACGGCTCCCAGGCACAGAAGGAAAAGTATCTGCCGAAGATCGCCTCGGGAGAATGGCGCCTGCAGTCCATGGGCGTGACTGAACCTACCACCGGCACCGACACCACCAAGATCAAGACCGCTGCGGTCAAGAAGGAAGGCCGCTACGTCGTCAACGGCCAGAAAGTCTGGATCAGCCGCGTCCAGCACAGCGACTTCATGATCCTGCTGGCGCGTACCACGCCGCTGGCCGATGTGAAGAAGAAGAGCGAAGGGATGTCCATTTTCATGGTGGACCTGCACGACGCGCAGAAGAAAGGCCTGACCGTGCGACCGATTCCCAACATGGTCAACCACGAGACCAATGAACTGTTCTTCGAGGATCTGGAAATCCCCGAGGAAAACCTGATCGGTGAAGAGGGCAAGGGCTTCAAGTACATCCTCGACGGCCTGAATGCCGAGCGCACGCTGATCGCTGCGGAATGCATCGGCGACGGCTACTGGTTCATGGATCGCGTAACCAAGTACGTCAAGGAGCGCGAAGTCTTCGGGCGCCCCATCGGCCAGAACCAGGGCGTGCAGTTCCCGATCGCCGAGTCCTTTATTGAACTGGAAGCGGCAAACCTGATGCGCTGGAAGGCCTGCGAGTTGTTCGACAAGCACGAACCCATGGGGGCCCAGGCCAATATGGCCAAGTACCTGGCGGCCAAGGCGAGCTGGGAGGCCGGCAACGCCTGCCTGCAGTTTCACGGCGGCTTTGGCTTTGCCTGCGAATACGACGTGGAGCGCAAGTTCCGGGAGACGCGCCTTTACCAGGTGGCGCCGATCTCCACCAACCTGATCTACTCCTTCGTCGCCGAACACATCCTGGGCCTGCCGCGGTCGTTCTGACGGGCGACTGGCGAAAGCCGTGCAAGCCGATGTTTTGGCTGGGCGCAATCGGATGAGGAGCTCGGGCCCAGGCAGCGTGCACCGTCATGGCGGTATCCACGGGGCTCCAGCAATCTTGCGAACTTCATTGTGCTCCTAGATCTCGCGGCCGATACACCAGTGCTTCAAAAATCAACCGACGCCGCATGATGGATATGGTCCATCAATACGTTGCAGACCGCAGCACAGCCGTTGGTTAGAAATGGACCCCGCCGCGACGGCATCCGCCGCTACGGCTTAACGAGAGGAATGGAAATGGATCTGCTAATCAAAGATCGCGTCGCGATCGTCACCGGGTCGGCGCGAGGCCTTGGTGCAGCAACGGCTCGCCGGCTGGCTGAAGAGGGCGCGCAAGTGGTAGTGACAGACGTGCTGCGCGAGCGAGCTGAAGAGACCGCTGCAGCGCTGCATGCCGATGGCCTGCAAGCCCATTGCGTGATCGCTGACATTACCAAGGCTGAAGAGGTGAAGCGCCTGGTCGAAGAAACGGTTGCGCACTTTGGCGGCGTACATATCCTCGTCAACAACGCCGGATTCCCGCGTGACAAGTATCTGGTGAAGATGAGCGAGGAGGACTGGGACCTCGTCATGGAGGTCATGCTCAAGGGGGCGTTCTTGGCGACCCGGGCAGTGATGCCGCATTTCATCGAACAAGGCTGGGGCCGCGTCATCAACATCAGCTCGCGCGCGCACCTGGGCAATCCTACGCAGGCCAACTACTCAGCTGCCAAGGCGGGGCTTATCGGCATGGCGAAGGCGCTCGCAATCGAGGAAGGGCGCTATGGCGTCACTGTGAACTGCGTTGCACCAGGCTTCATCGAGACAGAAATGGTGCAGGCTCTGCCGACGTACGAGACCATCAAGGAGCGTGCAGTGCAGATGCAGCCGGTGAAACGCGTGGGTCGCCCGGAAGATATCGCCGACGCGGTCGCTTTCCTGGCTTCGGAGCGTGCGGGCTTTATCAGTGGCGAAGTGCTGCATGTGAGCGGGGGGCGCTTCGGCTGAGCCAAGCGTCGATTCATGCCAGCGCTTCTGGAAGCAGGGGGTGCTCAGTAATGGGCATTCCTACTGCGATCGTTGGCAGGCTGCGACGACAGAGTTATCACTGTGGCAACATGCGACATCAGAGCTTGGAAAGCCGCGTCGCAGGCCAGGTGGGCATTCTGCCGAGGCGGGAGGTGACCATTCCATCTACACTTCACGCTTAAGCTGGAGGTGAGCGAGGTCATGATGGTCATGTACACGGTCATTGGTACGGCAACACTCAACGGGTTCAACCCAGAAAGCTACTTCTGGTGCGAATCGCCGCTCACCCCGTCAACCGGATCAACGAACTCCTGCCTTGGCCGGTCGCTATAGAACTGCAGCCGCCCTTTGACACTGCATTCGCCTAACTACCGAAGAGCCCACCGAATCTTCGAGTCAGTCAATGACGGTACTCGGCGGATCGTTACCAGCGACACACGGTCGACGAATGGCGCCCGCCAGCTGCAAATGCCTCACGCGGCTTCCGGCGCCCCCACCAGCGCCATCAGCGGCGCCATGCATGGGCTGGCCGCCGCCAGCGCGCGATGTTCGTCGAGGATGTCCTGCAGGATGGCATGCGTCGTATCCGGGTTGGCCAGCACCACGCGGAAAACGGCAATCGGGCGGCCACCCCACTGTGTCGACATCAACTGCGTGCGCGATACGAACGAGCGGCCGGCATCGCGCTGCATTTCCTGAATGCTGATGGTCAGCGCATCCAGCGCGTCCAGGATCTTCTCGCGCCTGTCGGCCGAAGCCGTTGCCAGCGCGGCACGCACGGTCTCGGGCACATAGCGATAGGTCAGGATGCAAAGCTGCGGGTGGCTGTCGAGCTCGAAATCCGGCTGCTGCGCAATCAGGGATGCAAAGTAGTGGGCGTTATCGATGCTACGATCGATCAACTGCGCCAACCCCTTGCGACCGAGCAGATGAAGGTTCGCATAGAGCATGACTGCCGCCGCGCCGCGCGATCCTTCGAGCGTATGGCGCCCCAGGTCTACCGAGCCCTTGCGCACGATGTAGTTCGCATGCTGGATGATTTCCTGCGTCCACGCCGGGCTCCGGAACAGCACCATGCCGGCACCCATCGGCACGTAGAACTGTTTGTGCGCATCGATGACGACGGAATCGGCACGCTCGATGCCCGCGAAGCGCCAGCGCTCGCGCTCCGACAGCAGTGTTGCGCCGCCCCATGCGGCATCCACGTGGAAATGGCAGCCGGCCTCATGTGCAACATCCGCAATCCCGTCAAGCGGATCGACCGCGCCCGTCTCCGTTGTCCCCGCTATGCCGACGATCGCCATCGGCCGGATGTTGCGCTGCTGCAGGTCACGCATGGTGTCGCGCAGCAGGTCGATGCGCATGCGACCGTCTGCATCGACCCCGACCGGCACGAGATTGTCGCGCCCGATGCCAAGAACATCGGCTGCCTTTCGCAACGAGTAGTGCCCGCGCTCCGAGACGACGATGGCAAGCCCGTCATGGCCGTAATGGCGTAGCGCAGCCATCAGTCCGGCGCGATGGATGCCGGCGAAGCCATCACGCGTGCCCAGCAAGTTGTTGCGGCTCGCCCATAGCGCGGTGAGGTTGGCGACCGTGCCGCCAGAACAGATCGCGCCGAGCGCGTGGTCGGCATCGTGCAGCCATCTCGCATAGAACGCGCTGTCCTGGGCAAACACCAGGTTGTGCAGCATGCCGATGACCTGGCGCTCGAGCCCTGTCAGCGCGCCCGACGTCTCGAGCTTCACGACGTTCTGGTTCAGCGCTGCCACCACCTTGGCCAGCGAGGGCATGAACGACGGCAGCGACGACGTCATGTGTCCGACGAAAGTAGGCGATGCCACGGGCATCACGTGCCGAAACACGTCGTTGAGCAAATGATCGGCATGCGCTTGCGGCGATGTCGGAGTCTCGGGCAGCTCAACCGACGCGAACACCGCCTCGCGTGTGGCGCACGCGCCAACCGGATCAAAGCGCTCGCCCGCAAAGAAATCCGCCGGATGCTCGGCGATCAATCGCTCGAGCGATTCGAATGCACCCAGATCCGCGTCGAACCAGCGCAAGGGGCAGTCGTCGCCCACGTCCGTGCTTTGTGAGGTCTCTTCGCGAGAGATGTCCGGCTTCATTTTCATTACCCAGTTCAATCCCGTAGCGCCATGGTGCGCCGGGCATTATGCCGGATCGGACGGATGCGGATGGCCGAGGGCCCCGACCGGCACCTTTGACGACGTCGCCGCTGCCCGTTGACGACCTTCAATCGCCTTCTCTATTGGGTTGGGCGCCCTGCGGAGCGGTCAGCACCAGCACCCAATACCAGAGGGTCTCTGGAGATGATCGCACGCCTCAAGGGGGTGAGTATCCGGTGATGGATGCAGGGCGCGCCTCGCTGTCACTCCGATTGCTCCAGCAACCGGGGACAGTACGGCTAGCTGCGCCAAGCGCGCTCGAGGATCGAACGCCACACACTGACGGCGCAAAAAGCGGCAAAATCGACACTTATACGGGGGCGCCAGGTGAATGTCGCCGGGTATTCAGTTCGGTACAAGATAACTCGCACGGACGGGCGGCCAGTTAGAGAAGGCTTCGTGACGGTGCAATCGTACGAACTCAACGTGGGCACTGATCTCTTCTCCACGGCCGAGGCTGCACTCGACTATGGTGAGGCGAAGGCTCGAGAGGACGTCTCGACATTCTAGGCCATTAGACAACCGCTCAGAGAAAAGATGGGGATTAATGGCTCCGCAGCAGCGGCCGGTCGGCGTACCTGTTTGCCACGCGCGATGGCGAGCTGCCCGTTGACAGCACTGTCGTCACGCCTTCCGACAGTAGCGCGGCCACGGGCAGCCATGCTTTCTACGCCTACTCAACAAATTGTCTGATTGACCTCCAGGCAGGAATCATCGTCGATGTCGAGGACGGCGGCCAATCGAACGATCGAGGCAAACTCGACCAGGACGATGATTGATCGGGCGGAGCAGCGCTTTGCATTCAAGCCTTCTCACCTAGTGGGCGACACTGCTGCTGCTTTCTGAACGAATGGCCTGTCCTGGCCCGCGCATGTCCTTGACGCTTCGCCGTGAGAGGGCACGACCAGGTACTGGCTGCGGAGCAACTTCCTTGACATCGACACGCCCGTTAGGCTGGTACCGCGATGCGTAAGTTCGCCGGAGGAATCCATCATGCCTACACCCGTCAAAGCGGATTCCGCATTCTGGCAGCTCCCTGTCGCGGCGCTCTTGGAACAGGTGGCCACAAGCCCTAACGGACTGAGCAGCGCGGTGGCGGCTGCGCGCCTGGCACAGTTCGGACCAAACCTGATCCATGGGGAGCGAAAAAGAGCGTTGATTCTTCAATTTCTGACCAAGTTCCGCAATCCCTTGGTCATCATTCTCCTCACTGCCAGCGCCCTTTCCGCTTTCACCGGCGACACCCTTAGCTTCTTCATTATCGGTACCATCGTCATCATCAGCGTGTCCCTCGATTTCGTCCAGGAATATCGGGCTGGTCAGGCGGCGGATCGGCTGCGCCAGTCAGTGGCAGTACGGGGGCTGGTGCTGCGGGACGGCAAGCCCCTTGAGATACCGCTTGCGGAGTTGGTGCCCGGCGATGTGGCGCTCCTTACCGCCGGCGACCTGATTCCCTGCGACGGCAGGGTGCTGGAGGCAAAGGACTTCTTCGTCAACCAGGCCCTCCTTACCGGCGAACCATATCCGGTGGAAAAGACCCCCGGTGACTTGCCGCGAGAGACCGAGATCCTCTCGGCCAGCAATACCGTGCTGTTGGGGACATCGGTGATCAGCGGCACGGCCAGGGTGCTGATGTGCCGCACCGGGCAGAATACGGCGCTTGGTGAGATTGCCGACACCCTGCTGGTCACGGCCCCGCCCACCGCCTTCGAGCAGGGGACCCACCGTTTCGGGAACCTCATCATGCGCATGACGATCCTTCTCGTCCTGTTCGTCCTTCTCGTCAACGCCTTCTTCCACCGCCCATGGCTCGAATCGTTCCTGTTTGCCGTGGCCCTGGCAGTCGGGCTGACGCCTGAACTCCTCCCCATGGTGGTCTCCGTGACGCTGTCGCGAGGCGCACTGCGCATGGCAGCCAGCAAGGTGATCGTTAAGAGGCTCGCCTCGATCCACAATCTGGGCAGCATGGACGTATTCTGTACCGACAAGACCGGCACCCTGACCGAGGCCCGGATCCATCTGGAGCGCCACCTGGACCCCCTGGGCCGGGAAAGTCGGCGGGTCCTGGAGTTGGCCTCCTTCAACAGCTTTTTTGAAACAGGACTAAGAAGCCCCCTGGATGACGCCATCCTGGAGCACACAGAAATCGACGTGAGCGGCTGGCGCAAGATCGATGAAGTGCCGTTCGACTTCGAGCGCCGCCGGGTATCGGTGCTCCTCGACAACGGGACGAACCGACTGCTCGTGGTCAAGGGGGCACCTGAAGACATCCTCCGTCTGTCGGTCAGCTACGGGTTGAATGGAGAGGCCGGCCTGCGGCCCCTGAATGAAGCGGCGCTCAAGGGGATCACCGGACAATTTGAGGGTCTCAGCAAAGAGGGCTTCCGGGTACTGGGAATCGCCTCACGGCAGGTGGGGATGGACCACCCCCATGCCGTGGTCGGCGATGAAACGGAACTGGTCTTTGCTGGCTTCGCGGCCTTCCTCGATCCCCCCAAGGAGAGCACCAAGGCGGCCCTGGCGGAGCTCGCCGCCGATGGGATCGCGGTCAAGATCATCACCGGCGATAATGAATTGGTCACACAGCATGTCTTCGCGCAACTTGGGCTCCCGGTAGTGGGTGTGCTTACCGGTGCACAGATCCAGCAAATGGATGACCCGGCACTCGCAGCGCGGGTGGAGCAAGTGAACCTCTTCTGCCGTGTGGCGCTTACCCAGAAAAACCGGGTCATCCTGGCGCTGAAACAGCGGGGTCATGTGGTCGGGTATCTCGGCGACGGGATCAATGACGCGCCTTCGCTCCATTCCGCCGATGTGGGCATTTCCGTGGACAGTGCCGTGGACGTGGCGAAAGCGGCGGCAGACATGATCCTGCTGGAACGCGACCTGGTAGTCCTCCATGCCGGCGTCCAGGAAGGACGGCGCACCTTCGGCAATATCATGAAATACATCATGATGGGAACCAGCTCCAATTTCGGCAACATGTTCAGCATGGCCGGCGCCTCGCTTGTTCTCCCTTTCCTCCCGATGCTGCCGGTGCAGATCCTGCTCAACAATCTCCTCTACGACGTATCCGAACTGCCCATTCCACTGGACCGGGTAGATGATGATTACTTGAGCCATCCCCGCCACTGGGACATGAACTTCATCCGCAATTTCATGTTGATTATCGGACCGGTCAGCTCGATCTTCGACTTCCTCACCTTCTACATTATGCTGACGGTCTTTCATGCCGGCGAGAGGCTCTTCCATACCGGCTGGTTCATTGAGTCCATGGCCACGCAGGTGCTGGTTATCTTCATCATCCGCACCCGCAGGAATCCTTTCAGGAGCTACCCGAATCCGTGGCTCATCGCCTGTTCACTGGCGGTGGTAGCGGTGGCCGTGCTGCTGCCGTTCACCCCGGCTGGCGTGCATCTCGGCTTCGTCGCGCCGCCGGCATTCTTCTTTCTCATCCTCGCTGCCATGCTGCTCTTGTATCTGTTGGCGGTGGAAGGCATGAAACAATGGTTCTTCCGCCGCTTTGCAGCAGAGTGACGCAGAAGGGTGGATTCTTATCCCGGCTACGCCGTCCTTCACCGCAACAAAGAAGCCATCTGAACGGCACTACCGGCAGCAACCGTTTGAACCCGACCACAGGGATCTCGCAGGAGAATCTGTTCCTCCAGATACATGCGCATCGTCTGGATATGCCTGTTTCCAGGCGTCCAATCGGGCAGGTAGTCATCTTTCACCCGCCGCCCCAATAGCACGCAGGATCTCATTCCGACTTATCGAAGATGCCGGCTTCGAGATCTTTCCTGAAATGCTGAACCCAATCGGTTTCATCGCCGATTGGGTATTCCCTTGTAACTTGTGTCGATAGTCTGGTTACCGTGACGTAGCCCTGTAAACCGATGTTCTCGTCGCCTTTTGGGTCAGTCGTATCCGTCTCCACGAGTTCGAAATCATCTGCTGCCAGACCATTACGCTGCAAGGTCGCAAGAAAGTCCTGTTGTTCATCCGGTTCGATCAGTCGCATCGTCGGCCTCTCGCTGTTCAAAGGGGCGAATACCGAAACTCTCTTTCAAGATTCCAGTTTCATTTCAGCCCACCTACGTGTGGGCAGCCATGGATGATGCACACGGCCCGCTCGGCGTACATCACGCCACCTTGACCTCAATGCGGCTCGGTTGTGTGTATTCGGCTTTCGGGATGCGCAGCTTGAGCACGCCGTGGTTGAACTCGGCGACAACCTTTTCGGCATCTAGTTCCTTGGATAGCGTGAACACGCGCCGGTAACGGGGCAGGGAAACCTCCGTGTAACTGGCTTCCATGCCCTCCGGCAGATCCAGGACGACTTCGCCCTTGATGGTCAGGATATCGCCTTGCACCTGCACGGCCAGCTTGTCCTTGGGCACACCCGGCAGATCGGCGTACAGGGTAATGCCTGCGGCGTCCTCGTACACATTCACTGGCGGCATCAGGGCTGCTTCAGTGCTGCCGGTGTCGGCTTGCTTGGTGACAGCAGTATTTTCGCTCATGGCCAGATCCTCCTCGCTCACTGGATGCTGATTTGGCGCGGCTGCGCGGCCTCGAGGCGCTGGATGCTGATGTGCAGCACGCCGTCGCGGTACTTGGCCTCCACCGCATTGGGATTCACGTCGTTTGGTAGGCTCACCACACGGCGGAAGCGGCCGACGAAGCGTTCATCGATATGCACGGAAGTTTGCTCGTCCTTGTCGGGGAGATCGGACTTGCGCTCGCCGACAATGGTCAGCACGCTCTGCACCAGCTGCACGTCGATGCTGGCCGGATCGACGCCAGGGGCAAAAGCGTAGATTTCCACCGAGTGGGGTGTGCCGCCTACATTGATGGCCGGAAAACTGACCCGACCACGAATGCTGGAAGACAGCTCGAATGGCTGCTGCCATTCGCGCTGTAGCCGTTCCAGTTCTGAGAATACGTCACGGGGAAACAACGATCGATACATCATGTTTGCCTCCATTCGCTTTCGCGCGGGCGCCATATTCTGACGCCCCCGGTTGCAATGGTAAGGCTTCGCCTGGGGATTTCAAGTTCTTGATTTGACTGGTATTCGACATCATGCTTCCGAGGTGAAGGGCAGCCCTCGAGACCGGAAAAGGGGAACACGCATGGAGTTCCAGAACTACTACAAAACGCTGGGGGTGGCACGCGATGCCACGGCGGCGGACATCAAGAAGGCGTTCCGCAAGCTCGCGCGCAAGTTCCATCCGGACGTTTCCAAGGAGTCGGATGCCGAACTGCGCATGAGGCAGCTCAACGAGGCCTACGCCGTGCTCTCCGACCCGGAAAAGCGCGCCGCGTACGATCAATTGGGACGAGGCAATCAGCCCGGCCAGGAGTTCCGTCCGCCGCCGGACTGGGACACCGGCTTCGAGTTCTCGAGTCGGGGCTTCTCGCCCCAGGAAGAGGCCGATTTCAGCGACTTCTTCGCCGAGTTGTTTGGCCATGTGGGGGGCAGACACCGCGGCTTCCATACACACGGTGGCAGCTTCCAGTCACGCGGTGTGGATCACCACGCGAAGGTGCTGCTGGACCTGGAAGACACCTTTACCGGCGCCACCCGTCAACTTTCGCTGCGGGTGCCAAGCATGGACGCTCAGGGCGGAGTGCAGTTGAGGAGCCGGACCCTCAGCGTGAAAATTCCCAAAGGCGTGCGCGAAGGTCAGCTCATCCGTCTGGCCGGGCAGGGAGCGCCAGGGATCGGCGGTGCGCCGGCAGGGGATCTTTTTCTGGAGGTACATTTCAAACCGCACGACCAACTGAAAGTGAAGGGACGCAATTTACGCCTCACCCTGCCGGTAGCGCCTTGGGAGGCGGCGCTGGGGGCGGTGGTGCCCATCGATTTACCTGGGGGCGAACTGAAGGTGCGCATTCCCCCTGGCGCCCAGAGCGGCAGCGAGCTTCGCGTGCGCGGCAAGGGCATTCCCGCTAGTCCACCGGGCGATCTGCTGCTGGACATCCACGTGGTGTTGCCGCCGGCAAACACCCCAAAGGCGCGGGAGCTTTATGAAACCATGGCGCGGGAATTGACCTTTAATCCGCGCCCGGATAGGAGAGCCTGACCCATGCCTAATTATGACGTTCTGATCGGCTGCCTGATGGATGATGCTTGGCTGACTCTGGAGCAAGTGGCGGCGGCCTGCAAGGTAGAACCAGAGTGGCTCATGCGGCATGTAGATGAGGACTTGTTCCCCCATGCCGTAAGTGTCGCTGGCGTCTGGCGGTTTTCCAGCGCCAGCCTCCGACGGGCGCGGCGCATGCGTCAGTTAGAGCGTGACTTTGACGCCATACCGGAACTGGCTGCTCTGGTGGCCGACCTGCTGGAAGAAATGGATGATCTGCAAGCGCGGCTGCGTTGATGATGCTCGCGTCAACAGCAAAGCCCTCGCCTTGAACTAGTTCACGCTGGATGTTCGTGCGGCCACCGCGAGGCCGAAATTGAAACGAGCCCAGCAGTTTGCAGTTGCCTTTGCCATCCACTAGCAACCGCGGGGAATTGACCCTGGGAATTATCAGGCCAACCCGAGATGGCTTCTATTGCGCTATCTCGGCGGTTTGGTGACAGACGCCGAACCGCCGGAATGGCCTGCGGATTCAACCCGTGGATGCACACCAATGCTCCTCAGCATATTGCCGTCTCACAATATTGATCCAAAGCGGCTGATCATCCCTCGCTTTCAACTGGACGACTTCCGCGATGTTCACGAGAGCATCGGGAACGCTGCATTCACGACAGCGCTCAAGGCATTCATTGAGGCATGGAAGCCAACTCGATAGACCGGTGAAGGCAGCTTGAACGGGCGACTGGAACGCGCTACGCTGGCATAGGTTCTCACCGCATAGCTGCTTTCAGGCATAGGCCACGCTCGTGCAAAGGGTCGACGCGGCCCGGAGCGCGAGCCGTAGCCTGGCGAGCCGTTGATGGTCGAGGAGCTTTCGTTGGAACGCGCGTCGGAGCCAGATCGGGCGGCCTGCGCAAGTGGCCATTCCACCCACCATCTGATGCTCATGCTCCCCGTTCTCCCTGTCCCGAAGCTCATTCGATACCGGCCGCGCGCCGCCATCGCGCTAGTGATCGGCATCATCGCTGCATCCGTGGCGCCGGTGTCACTGCGCCCGCTAGTGCGCGTCGTCTTCGGCTGGGACATCGCCGTTTGGTTGTACCTCATGCTGATCTGGTGGCTCATGGCTAGGGCGCCACAAGACATGGTCAGGGAAATTGCCATTCGCGAGGACGAGACTGCCACTACGTTTCTGCTAGTCGTTTGCATTGCTGCGGTCGCCAGCATTGCCGCTATCGTGCTCGAACTGGCCACGGTGAAAGACTTGGGGCTCGGCGCAGGGCTGGCGCATCTAGCCTTCACCGTGGCGACGCTGTCCGGCGCCTGGTTCCTGATTCCGACAATGTTCGCGTTGCACTATGCGCGGCTCTTCTAAAGCTCAGTGCAGGAGAGTACCGATGAATCGGCACTCAGCTTTCCCGATAGCGCGCTTGAGCCGAATTATTGGGACTTCCTGTACTTCTCGTTCACGATCGCGTTGACCTCGCAGACGTCGGACGTGGCACTGAGATCGCGGCCCATCCGCAAAGCGGTACTTGCGCAGTCCGTGCTCTCGTTCTACTTCAATATCGCTGTACTGGGGCTGTGCGTAAACGTGGCAGCAGGTCTGATCAATCTCTGAAAGCGGACATCTGGCTTTCACCAGGCCTTTCTTTCACCGGCGGCACCGCCTCGTGCCGCGGGACGGTCACGATTAGGTCCAGCGCAGATGTGGCAAGAAGTCGCCGTGCTCGTCAATGCCGACCCCGCCCAGCTCGTATAGCAGCGTCTTGATCGTTTCCTTCTCGGAGGATCTGCATCCGACGATCATGATGAGTTCGCCCTGCGACAAGAGTGCAGCAGTCCGCGCCAGCCGCTGTCGCGGCAACGTGGCGCCGATCAACGCACCAAGCAGCCAGCCACAGACGCCGAAGGCCACGAAGCCAAGGCCAAAGGTGGTAAGGCCACTCAGGGGGACGGAATGGTCGCCCTAATAGCCTGCCAGCATCAGGCCAAGCATCGCAAAGGCGGCATAGCCTGCGATCGAGCCTTCATGCCGGAAGGTGGTGTGCGTGGTGTCTGCGCCCGGAAAGCCATCGACCGGCCGCAGGCCCCGGCCAAAGAACCAGGGGCCGGTCACATGGGCTGGCGCACGCACGAGGGAAGCAGTTTTGCCCAGCCGTTCCGGGCGGAAGCGGCATTCTTGAAGCGAAGACAGAACTGGGTACGCCATGATGTATCTCGACTGCCCGGGCGTGCGGGTGCCCGCAAGGTGGATCCCTACCGCAACGTCAGTTCTCTTGGGGGCGGCGAGGACTAAACCGGGCGGCCGCATACGGAGATGAGGGCGCCATGGGAAGAAACTCTGGATTGCGGAAATGCCTCCTGCGGGACCGCTGGAACGAAGCAGGCCACCGCGTTCGCTCAGCGCAGATGTCCGCCAAACAGTCCGAGCAGGCCGATGACGATAAGGTAGATGGCGACGATGTAATTGAGCAGTCGCGGCATGCAAGAATCAGGATGCCAGCGATCAGCGATCAGCGATCAGCGATATGAGAGGGCCGGCGCTGGTGATGATGTTCACGATGGCTCCATGTGATTGGCGTGCTCGGGCGGTATTCCTGCCGGTGGCTACAGGCTGGTCAGGCTGATCTGGCAATGATTCAGCGTACGCCAACTGGTCGCCTTTCCCATCCCGCCGGCGCTGCGCTGGCTCGGGTGCTCGCCCTCTCTCCGTATCGTTTTATTCCGCCTTCTTGATATCCGCCTTGACGTCGCCATACGCTGCCTGCGTCTTGCCAATATCCTTCTTCAGGGTTCCCGCCACTTGCGTTTGCCTGTTTCCAGTCATCTTGCCAAAGGCTTCCCTGACTTTCCCGGCGGCCGCCGTGATCCGGCCCTTCACTTGATCCCTGTTCATGATGTATTCCTCTTCATTGGTGTTGCGTGCCGGATGCTGAGGCAATCCGGCCGCGGCACAGCGTGCTGGCGATGTCGGGAATGTTCCCGATGCCTGCCCTAGAGTCTGCCTAGCAGCAACAGGACAAGGACCACAACAAGAATCACCCCGAGTGCGCCGGACGGAGCGTAGCCCCATCCGCTGCTGTACGACCAGGTGGGAATTGCCCCCACGAGGAAGATAGCCAGGACAATCAACAGCAAGAGTCCAATTGACATGATGCGCTCCTGATTCTGCAAAAACATGCGCTCCGCCGATGCAGCCAGACGGATGGCAGCCGTTCTAGCGGATCGCTTTGTCGATGGCCATGCCATGGAATCCTGAACACCGATTCGAGGGATTCGCTGAAGTACTGTTGGTGGTACGTCGTATCGATAGCGACATCTCTATCCTGCTCAAAGCATAGTTAGGATGGGATCTCATGTCAGTCCGGTGCCGTACGATAGACGGGGACGCAGGCACGGATTGGCTGCCGGGATGTAGCTGTCAGTGTGGGCGACAAAGGCCCAGGCCAGCCCGAGTACGCGCGGATAGCCTGTGAATGGCCCCTCGGCGAGCTTGGGAACTGGCGATAGTAGTCGGGGGACAGGTCGTCCCGGATCTCGCGGATCTGGTCCTCGACGATGTGATAGTTGTCGAGCAGCCATTCCGCCGCCGGCGCTAGACCGGGGCATTTATTCCATTTGCAGCCAGATTGTCCGAGCGGGCAGGGCAGAACCCGGGAGTGCGAATGCGTTGTGGGTGTGGCATGCGGCTCTTCCTGGCATTTGCCTAGTCGCCCCGCCGACATATATTTAAAGAGGCAAGTGATCCTCTACCTTCCCGTGGTCTGGCTCCAGGCTCCGCGTGAGGTCGACGTCACTGAGATCAACCTTTCTGACCGGTGAGATGCAGTCATGAGCATCCCGCACGATCCGAAGTCCAACCACCTTCTCGCCGCACTGCCGGCAGTCGACTTGGAGCGCCTCGCAACACACCTGACCCTGGTGGAGTTGCCGCTTGGCCATGTCGTGTACGAGTCAAAGATCAACAGGGCTACGTCTATTTCCCAACCAATTCGATCATTTCGCTGCTGTACGTGATGGAAGATGGCGCGTCCGCCGAAATCGCAATCGTGGGCAATGAGGGGATGGTCAGGATTGCGATCTTCATAGGGGGCGAAACGACCCCAAGCCGCGCCATCGTGCAAAGTGCCGGGCACGGATACCGCCTGAGCGCAGCGATCCTGAAGCAGGAGTTCGTACGGGGGCGGACCTCTGCAGCGCCTGTTGCTTCGCTATACGCAGGCGCTCATTACGCAAATGGCGCAAACCGCGGTATGCAACCGCCATCACTCCATCGACCAGCAACTGTGTCGATGGCTGCTGCTGAGCATCGACCGGCTGCCCTCCAACGACCTGACGATGACGCAGGAACTCATTGCCAACATGCTCGGGGTGCGGCGCTCCGGCGTGACCGAGGCCGCCCTGAAGCTCCAGGCCGCGGGCCTGATCCGCTACAGCCATGGGCACATTGCGGTACTCGACCTGGCGGGGCTGGAAGAACGGGTGTGCGAGTGCTACTCGGTCGTAAAGCGGGAGTTCGACCGGCTGTTGCCAGACATGTCGTCGATTTGAGTTGTCAGGCAGGGCGGCCTCAGGCGACCTCGCCACTCGGCATGCCAGCCGCCATTACGACATTTACCTGGAACGGTCCTGATGGGTTCTAGCTATTCGATCCTAGTGCACGCAGAGAGCCACGCGCGGGAGCGTTGCGGCCGAAGAAAAGTTTCCACCACGAAGATGAGGTCCCTGACCCTGCGTCTCCAGTCGGGCAAAGGCTGACTAGCGGTGCATCTTTTGCCCCTCTTGCTGCGCGCAGGATCGTGACGTCGTCGCAGTCGGCCGGCGCGTCGATGGTTTCACGGGGCAGATCGGCGGGATAGATGACAGGAAGAATTTCATGGACCGCATGTTCGCTGCCAAACGGACCAAAGCGACAGATGCATTCCGCCGGCTCAACCTCCGCAAAATACCAATTGCTGGGGCTGCCGTGATAAATGACAATGACGGTAGTGGGATAATCTGCTGGCATTTTCCTCGCCTTTCAATGAAGCCGGTGCGATACCCCGGCAACCCCGGAAGCAAACATCCCTTCATATCGCAAGGAAAGGCTAGCAAATAACTCGGGCCGCTTAATCCGGAAGAAGAATAGCGGAATGTCGCCGACCGAGAGACTCCCGCAGATTTCCAGTGCGTCCAGTCGGTTGCGGTCACTGCGTCGGTTTCATATATAGTTCACACTTGGCCAGAGCGCCGTCCGCCAGCGCACAGTCCGTGTTATTTATTTCGTGCGCGGCCAGATCCGGCCGGAAACCGTGCGTGCGACTTCTACCGGGGTGAAGCTCAGGAGTCTTCTCATGTGAGGGGGCGTTTTGAACGGGCAGATCGTGATGGATATCAATCACCTTATTGCCACAGTAGCCGTCTGCCGGCCTTGCGGCGTAACCGCGCGTGTCCGGCAGCGTACTGAAGCAGCTTGATATTAGGCGTATCTGTCTCTTACGCATTCTGATCTTGCGAAGGAGCCGGCGATGCACCTTGGCCTGCTTAGTCTCCCCTGCTGGGGTTACGCACTTGTGACGCTGGGCTTGACCCACGTCACCATCGCGTCGGTCACCATCTTCCTGCACCGTCACCAGGCCCACCGCGCCCTCGATCTGCATCCCGTCGCCAGCCATTTCCTGCGCTTCTGGCTGTGGCCGACCACCGGGATGGTGACCAGGGAGTGGGTGGCGATCCATCGCAAGCACCACGCCAAGTGCGAAACCCCGGAAGACCCGCACAGCCCGCAGTTCTACGGTATCAGGCGAGTGCTGCTGGAAGGTGCGGAACTCTATCGAAGCGAGGCCAGGAACGCTGCAACGCTGGAGAGGTATGGGCACGCCACCCCGGACGACTGGATCGAGCGCAATCTTTATGCGAAGCACGTCGGGCTAGGGATTGGCTTCATGCTGGCGATCGACCTGGTGCTGTTCGGCCCGATCGGACTGAGCATCTGGGCAGTACAGATGCTGTGGGTTCCGTTCTTCGCCGCGGGCGTGATCAACGGTATCGGCCACTACTGGGGCTACCGCACGTACGCGCCGAATGACACTTCCACGAATATCGTGCCGTGGGGCATTCTGATCGGCGGCGAGGAACTGCATAACAACCATCATGCCTACGTCACCTCAGCCAAGCTGTCCAGCAAGTGGTGGGAACTTGACCTTGGTTGGGTGTACATCCATCTGCTAGTGACGCTCCGTCTTGCCAGCGTACGCAGGGTGGCGCCAAAGATTCGCTTCAATCTGGCCAGGGCAGGCTGCGACGCGCAGACCCTGCAGGCCATCACCGCTCACCGCTACCACGTACTGGCCAGGTTCGCCAGCACCCTGCGGCAAACCGTATTGGGGGAAATCCACACCCTGCGGGCGCGTGCGCTACCGGGTCTGAATGAGGCCAAGGCGCAGGAAGCGCTCAGGCACTGGCTGCAAAGGGAAGTGGGGACGCTACCGGAGCGTGAACGCGCAGTCCTGAACCAGGCACTGCGTTCCAGAAAGTTGCTGCGCACCATCTATGCGATGCGCCAGGATCTCACCGCATTGTGGAGCAATTCCGCCACCTCGAAGGAGCAGCTGGTCAAACAACTGGAAGACTGGTGCCGGCGCGCCGATGAGAGCGGCATCGATGCGCTGCAGCAGTTTTCCTGGAAACTCCGCTGCTGCTACGCCTGACCGTTGGGAGGCATCAAATGACATTGGGAACGATACTGTTGATCGTGCTCATCTTACTGTTGATCGGCGCGATTCCAGCCTGGCCGCACAGCAGGGGGTGGGGCTATGGTCCCAGCGGTGGTCTTGGGCTGGTGTTGGTAATCCTGCTCGTACTGTGGCTGATGGGAAAGATATAGCGCGTTGCGCCGAGGTCGCGCTACTGACGCTCGTTCATGAGACAGTGAGATCCACGTTTTCTTTATTTCAAGCAATAGAGCTTGCATTCGGGGGGGCTCTCGACTCGGATCGAACTTCGAGAGGGATTTTCGCATTGTCATTCATCTGGAGGGCCTAGCCATGACATACCTATACCGTCTTTCCGCCTTTTTCCTAACCGTCCTGATGGCCTTTTCCCTGGGGTGCGCATCGACGCCCAAGCAAGAAGGGACTGGAGAGTACGTCGATGACACGGTCCTTACCACGAAAGTAAAGGCGGCAGTTTTCAATGAGCCGACCTTGAAGTCCGCCGAAATCAACGTCGAAACCTTCAAAGGTGTGGTCCAACTGAGCGGCTTTGTCAGGTCCCAGGCCGACGCCAACAAGGCAGTCGAGGTTGCACGTGGCGTCAAGGGGGTGAAGTCGATCAAGAATGACATGCGGATCAAATGACAGTCACTGGCCGCAAGCGATTGCCGGCCTGCGCCTCACGTCAACCGGTGAGCGCGGGTACCGTTGCCACGCGTCAGCGATCTCGCGATGGATTCGCCTCAAACAAATCGCCTGATCGCAGGCAAGGCTGAACCGGTTCGTCGCAACCGGCGGGGTCGTCGCGTAGATCGCGCTACACGGTGCGCTTGGTCGGAAGCGGGTGAGTGGGCCCTATTATGATGCAATTGCCTGGTCGGACTCCGAAATAATTGCAATTGACGGAGGTAGCCTTGTTTCTTGAGTGGATTCACCGGTGCGATAGTCTGGGCAGGACTGCGGGGTGGCTAGCGATCTCGCTCGCCGTCGCCGGCGGATGCAGCGTGTTGCCGACCATTGTCCCGGATATGAGGAGCGGCCCCGCCCAGCCTGTTCAGCTCGGGGGCGTGCACGGTCCGCTTTCGCCCCAGCAAAGCAAGGAAATTCTCAGCCGCCTCAAGAGCCACAGCGATGAAACCAATATCTTTGATCGGCATCTGGCGCTCGAAGCGGCTATCGTCGGCAGCCCGTTGGTGGTGGGTAACAAGGTGCTTCTGCTGCAGGACGGTCCAGCCACGTTTCAGGCCATGTTTGCCGCGATCCGCAGTGCGAAGGACCATATCAACATGGAAACCTACATTATCGAGGACGATGTTGTAGGAAATCGCTTTGCGGAAGCGCTCATCGAGAAGCAGGGTCAGGGCGTGCAGGTGAATCTCATCTACGATAGCGTGGGAGCGATCAATTCACCCAAGGAGTACTTCAAACGCCTTACCGACAGCGGCATCAAGGTGCTGGAGTTCAATCCAGTCAACCCACTGTCGGCAAAGAAGGGGTGGGAGGTCAATCAGCGCGATCACCGCAAACTGTTGATTGTCGATGGCCGGATCGCCTTCCTTGGCGGGATCAATATCAGCAGCGTCTATTCGAGTGGATCGTTCAGGCCGAAATCTAGGCCTCGACCCGATGGAAGCCCACCCTGGCGCGATACCCACGTGAAAGTGGAGGGCCCGGTGGTCCGGGAATTTCAGAAGCTGTTTCTGGCAACGTGGGCAAAGCAAAAGGGTGAACGGCTCGCGCCGAAGAACTACTATCTTCAACTCGGCAACACGGGAACGGAGGTCGTGCGCGCCATCGGCAGTTCGCCTGATGAGCCCTATAGCCTCATCTACGCGACACTGCTCTCGGCAATCGGCAGTGCGGTAACCAGCGTGTATTTGACCAACGCCTATTTCGTCCCAGATCCGCAGCTTCTAGCTGCGCTCAAGGATGCTGCAGTTCGCGGTGTCGATGTCAAACTCATCCTCCCAAGCAAGACCGATTCCTGGCTGGTGTTCTTCGCAGGACGCTCCTTTTACGACGAGCTATTGCGCTCCGGCGTAAAGATCTACGAGCGGCGCGATGTGCTGTTGCATTCGAAGACAGCGGTTATCGACGGTGTCTGGTCCACCGTCGGATCGACCAACCTCGACTGGCGCAGTTTCTTGTACAACGACGAGGTCAACGCCGTTGTCTTGGGACAGGAGTTCGGCGCACAGATGCAAGCCATGTTCGAGGTGGATCTCGCCGCGTCCAATCCCATCACGATTGAACAATGGAACGACCGTTCGATCGGTATGCGTATGAAGGAAATGACCGCGCGCGTGTGGGCTTACTGGTTGTAGATTCCTGAATGCAACGCTGGCCTGGTCCGCGGCAATTGCATATCTGGACGGCACACTCAATCGCCGCTATCTGTCATCTTGACTGAACCCGGAAGCCTGCACGACGACGATCCCATTACGTGCCTGGTATGCCCGGAAGATGGGGGCGACAGCGCCTGTTTGGCACCGATGTGACACCGGTTCTCGCGTCGTCATGTGTGCAGGCTGTGCCCGGTCTGTGGGAGTTCTCCGACTCGCGTTTCGGAATTTGGATTCTGACGCCAGGCGTGCAAGTGATGTAGTCTCTTTGCAGGGCCCTCGCAAAATCGCCGCTGGAAATGCCAGTATGCAACGCTGAGAAGTCCTGCTACTGATAGGGGAGTGCGACATGATGACTAAATGGCTATTCGCTGCCTTGTTTGGGATGATGGTGGTCGCGCCGGGAGGGGCTGTACTGGCACTAACTGCGCCTGCCGCGGGTTCGAAGGCAGACTACGACGCCACAGTGAAGCAGGCCGACGCTGACTACAAAGCCGCCAGCGCCAAATGCGGCGGCATGAAGGCCAACGCCAAGGACGTTTGCAAGGCGGAGGCCAAGCGCGATCGGGATGTCGCGAAGGCGAACGCCGAAGCCATGCGCGACGGCACCGCCCAGGCCCAGGCAAAGGCGCACAAGGTCAAGGCCGATCGAGACTACGACGTGGCTAAGGAAATGTGCGACGACAGGAAGGGCAACGACAAGGACGTTTGCGTGAAGGAAGCCAAGGTTGCCCACGAGAAGGCGCTTGGAGCGGTCAAGGTCGAGAAGGCCGCCGACACCGGCACCAGCAAAGATGTCGCCGAGGCTCGCCGCGATGCCAAGAAGGACACCATGGACGCCAAGTATCAGGCCGACAAGGAGAAATGCGACGCCTTGTCCGGTGATGCCAAGGACAAGTGCACGGCTGACGTGAAGGCCAAGTACGGCAAGTGATCGGGCAGGGCTGGCGCCAGCAAGCGAGCGCCGTCGCTCCGCGAGCAGCCGGGGCCGACATCATGGTTCTGATGTTGGCCCCTTTGGCTAGAACACGCCAAGGAATATGCGGGCGCAAGGGATGTGTTCACGGATGCCAGCAGCATCAAGGGGCCCGCGATTCCTATACCGATGGTGGCAAGGCGGGTACGTTCGATCCATACACCGATGGCACGCGGCCTTCTTCGCTAAGGTCATCAGGAGTCCAGGGGCTCGTAGCCGCTTCGCATTCCAATTGCGACACAACCTGCCGACGAGCCCGCGATCCCTATCCCAAAAACCCTCCGCATTTTCGGCAATGTTAGGTGGGCTGAAAAATAACCGCCCGCAGGCGGCTTTGGCGTTCGTGGTCATCGTGGTCGATGCTGGACCGGCACGATCGGCCAGAGCATTGCCATGATTACTCCCTTGAACGCAGCTTTGAAGGTGTCGGCCTTTGGGAAGCCTTGGAAGACTCTCGCGTATCCAAGACCGAACCACATGCCCGTTGCGACGGAGACGAGCGAGCTAAGGCTCAAGGACGTATCCCGGAAAATGGTATGTTTGGTCTTATACATCTCGTAATGTCTGCCCAAGTCCTTAAAGGCGAACGTAGTGCGCGAAACGCGTCTGAGGCTTTGAAATTGGCCACCGATGTGGTCTGTCAAGAATGCTCAGGGAGGGCCGAGCATGGACCATGCATAAAGTTTAGGTAGACAAAGCCACAAAATCGATGTGCATACTCTGTCGAATCGAGGCGTGATGGTGGCGGCCTGCGCCGCCGGCGGTGTGGCTTTTGCAAACCCTTGTAAGATTGTGCTTTTCACGCCGATTATCTGCGACGAAGGATCTACCGGCCGAGTTTTACTTGGACACCGGGTGCGCACCCGATTTGCCCCGGGGGCACAGAGGCATCAACACCAAAATTCGACCTCTCAGCAGGCCTGGTATCGGTTCATCATTGGTCGGTTCGGAGGGGTGCGCTCGCCATGGCGGGGCGCTCCCACAGGCACTAAAGTGAGCTTAGGTTCCCCATTGAGGGAACGGTGCGGCTACTGCGACCGCAACATCGCCAACGATCCGGTAGTGGCGAGGAAAATCATGATTGAATCAACTGATCCGAAGGCTGTGGCTTCCGTTGCAGGCAATATCCCCACGAACAGCACGCCGAAGACGGCTCGTTATGCAACATGGTTTGCGGTACTACTATGTTCATCTTATCCATATCCCGCCTTTTCGCAATCGATTCATATACGGATTCTAGGCATTCGAAGCAGCACAGGCATGGTGGCCTGCACTCTCTTTGAATCGCCAGTCGGATTCCCTGCGGACTATCTGCATTCAGCGAGGAATATCATGTCAATAAGGGTTGAGAATAATCAAGCGCAATGCAATTTTGAAGGAATCCCTCCAGGAACATATGCCATAGCGGTCGCACATGATGAGAATATGAACGGTAAGCTGGATACCAACGCACTTGGAATTCCTACCGAAGGATATGGTTTTTCAAACAATGCAGTAGGATGGCTCAGGGCACCGTCGTTTTCCGCCGCCAGCTTCTCCTACGATGGGAAGAACTTGAGCTTGACGATTAGATTGCATTACTGAACACGCTTTTTGGTAATGAGACCTTCTATGCAGTTTCTGGCGAGTTTCACCAAAAAATCCCGATCTACTAATGATGCACAATTCTCCAATTGGGAAAAGGCCTTTTGGGAGTGGCCAAAGCCGTTGCTGCGGGCAGCTCATGCGCGATTACCGCCATATTTCGCACAGCTCGGGATAGGCGTTTTGTGCATTCCTTGAGCAGGTCGCAGAGAGCCATTCGATTGTCGAGACCAGTTGGCTTGCCGCCCTCAGATATGGAGGCCCGTGATGAACAGCCTTCCAGCCCCTCAAAAGCTCGTCCATCCAAATTGACGCCAGATTAGTCAGATCTAAAAATCCCTCTGCGGGGACTGATTACGGCAACCGGACCATATAATTTCGAATTGGTTCTGACCGGATATTCGCAAGAAGTCGGGCGGGGTCGTATTCGTGCTACCGCCGAGCACTACTTTCTTATCCACTGACCCTCAGGGGTCTTGATGAAGGTTCCGGGCGCGGCCTTTTCAATGGCTTTCTGTCCTGCCAGGATCGCCACTTGCTCCAGGGTGGCGCCGTTCTTCTTGGCAATGGCGTCGTACGCCGCGCGGCGCTTCGCATTGATATCCGCGGCAAGTTCCACTGCGTCCGGGGTCGCCTTGACAACACCCAGATAACCATCTGGTTGCTCACCCACGAGCCCCTGTGACTTGGCACTATCCAGGCCCAATGCCATGGCCAGCGTACTGCCAGACAGCAGTAGCACCGCCATCAATCGTGTCGCCATTTTCATGGTTGGCTCCTAGAACAATGTGCGGTCTTCACTGATGAGTTTATCCACATCTTTTTCTACCTTGAGGCGAATCTCATGATCAATCTTCACATTCAGATTGATGGTGATAGGGTCTTTGGGGGCCTCAAGGGCGATCCGAGGCGTGCAGGCGGCCAGCGGCAGTAAAGCGACAAGCAAAACGGGTTTCTTCATGGCGTGTCCTCCACGTCATCGCTGCGCGAGCCTTCTGCAGGCATCCGGTTCAGTACCCGCCGGGAGATATCATCCCCAATGCGCAAGCTGCGCAATAGTTCGAACACGTTCTCCCGGTGAGTGTAGTTTAGTACGATTGGCAAGCTGGTCTTCTGCGGGTTCTGGCCTTTGATGGTGACTGCGGCGTCCAGCCAGCCGTCTGGTTTCATATTCAGACGCGCCTCAAATTCATCAATCGCCAGATTGCTCAGGGCATCGAGCGCCAATTCCACCGCACGATTGGATTGGCCCATCGCGGTAACCCCGGCGGATGGCAAGACCTTGAGTGATAATGGGCCCTCGTTGCTCACGTAACCCGACCGCAAGGCCAGGGAGTCCCTCGTCAATTGTAGCGGCAGATTGCCGCCCACGCGGCCAGCGAGTTGAACGGTCGGGTTCGGATCGTTCTGCAGGGCAGCCACCTCCGCCAGGTTGATGCGCCCAATGGTCACCGCCTGAAACTGAGAGGACGGCCATTGCAAGGTAGCGGCGTGCATATTGCCTCCCAGCACGTCGGCAGAGATATCGGCGACGTGCCAGGTGACCAAGTCAGATTGGACCGTCATGCGGATGTTGCGCACCAGGGTGCCCACATCCAGTTGGGCGAGCATGACTGGCCCGATGCTTGTGAGCGTTACGCCGTTTTGCTGCAACTCAATATGCGCCGCCCCATCGCCGCCCGTGGCCAGAATGCCTCCCCATTCCAGCGCCAGTCCGGACACGAATATGTCGCCTTGCAGCCGCCAGTGGTCCTGCCATTCCCAGCGACCTTGGCCATGGAGCATGCCTTGCTTCAAGGTGAAGCCGAGGCTGCGGCTCATGGATGCAGACAGCGGTGTCCTGATCTCCAGCATGCCCTTCGCTCCGGCTTTTCTTCCGTGGCCAGACAGCTCTGCGGTCAGGGTCAGCTCGGATTGCCAGGCCGGCGCACGCAGCGTGGCCCTGCCTTGCTGCCCGGCGACGGCGATTTTCCCGGTGACGGCAGGCGGTGCCCAGCGCGTCGCAACGACGCCCTCCGCCTTGACCTCCAGATTGCCGAATACACCCTGGGGCCCGACGCGCAGAGGCGTTGTCGCGACCACGGCGATCGGCTTGATCAATGTCGTTCCGACCAGCCCGCCGGCTATCGTTGCGCGACTGCCAGTGCCCAGGTACCACTGCCCGTCCTTGCCAAACCAGGGTGCGACGAGCTTCAGGCCCCCGCCCCGTGCATAGAAGGGGAGCCGCGAGTCGCCTTCAACCGTACCTTCCCAGCGCCCTCGCGCAAAGCTGGCGCTGAGCGCCCCCGTGAGAGGGGCATTGCCATAGTGGCCATTGAACTCCGCGCGCGTGGTCCAGCCCGGCGCCTGGAAGCCGGTCACCGGCACGCGCACCGCTAGCAACAGATCTGGTCCCCTGACCGTGAGGCTGGCTGGTTCCCCCGCCAGCCCGGAGGCTTCGATGCGGCCTTGCCAAAACCCGCTCAGATCATATCCGGCGGCTTTACCTGCCAGATCAAGCCGTCCGTGCCAGCCCCATTTCGCTTGCTGCCAGGCCAACCGGCTGTCGACGGTTTTGACTTCTATATCCCGATACTGAAGCTCGGCCGAGATTGTGCTTTCACCGGCCAATGCCAGCGGCAGTGTCAGGGGCCGGGGCCAGCGCAGTAGAAGCCCCTCGGGGAGTTGTATCGACGCCGGCAACAGTTCCAGCCCTTGCCGATTCCAGCGAATAGGCACTCTGCCGGCTAGCGAGGGCCCGGCTAGCGTCAGCATGCCCTGGCCGCGTGCTACGCCGGTGCCCTCGGTATCCAAGGTCAGCACTATGGTGCCTTGCGGGCCTGCCGCTCGCAGGTCCAGGCGCAGGGACTCCACCCCCTCCAGATTGCCGCTGACCCGTAGCACTTGCGGGGCTTCCAGGATCCAGGCACCGCCGAGCGTCAATGGTGACGCCAGTTCGGCATTCAGATGCCATTTTTTGGCGGCGAGGCTGGCCTCTAGCCTCATGTCGGACCGTTGGGACTGACCGCGATGACCCAGTTGTTGCCCCTGCGCCTGCAAATCGCCGTCCAGTCGACTGGCCTGCCACAATCCATTGCCCGTGAAGGTCAGCGCACCCAGGAGCCTGGGCGCGATGTCAGCCGCCTGAATCGCGCCTTGCGCGCTCCAGTGCCCGGAAATGCGGTCATAGGTCGCGGTCGCACTGCTGTGCTGATACTTTGCCCATGCCTGCCAGCGCTGCTCGCGCTGGCGGACGAAGAGTGCGATCGGCGGCAAACCGGGAACTGAGAGTGCGTCGATGGTGAGATCGAACGGCGGCGTCCAGGGGGGAGGCAGCGCCTCGCCGCCAGCTTGGCAATTGGCCAGGCTCACGCTGGCAACGGTGATCGTCACGGGCCGCCAGCCGGTGATCCGGAATCGTTCGCCGCGGGCTTCCACGCAGCCGTTCTGCAGCCTTTGCCAATGCGCCAGTTCCAGTCCGTCTTGCCAACCGAGCCCCTGGACACGTACGCCCAGCGCAAACGCCGTGATCACCACCACCAGAAACACCGACACTGGCAGCAGCGCCAGGATGATCATCCAGGCATAGTTGCGACGAAAGAATGCAAGAGTGGGCGGATATTGCCGGGAGAGGAGCATGCCGCAGGCGGGTCTACATTATTGAACTGACACTGTGTGATTCTTCCCTTGCCTTGGCAAACAGGTTCTACGTTCCCACCTCGCCGGGACGTAGTTCAGGATCGATCGCACGTTCGGCTCTGGTCTTGGCCAGACATGCGTCAACCATACTGCGAACCGACGACCTGACAGAACTCGTGGGTGTTGGATTCGCCCCAATCGGTAATGGTCTCCATGCGAATGATGACTTTCATCTTGCACCTCGGCAGCCGGTAAGTGGCTCAATGCTAGACACCTACCCCCCCAATACCCCAAGGTTCTTAACGCTCCCCCGGAGATGTCGAGGGTAAGCCAGTGACACAATCGCTTCGCTCTACGGCCGTGAGCGTGCGATCGGCTGCCGGGGCGATTTCGGAGTCTCCCGCTCGCCCTCACCCCGGGTAAGTCAGCGAGTGCTTAGTCGCCTGCGTTTCAATCGCCTTCTTGTAGGCATCAATCCACTCCGTAAATTGCGGATGGATATAAAAGTCGAGAACGTCTCCCACGTTGATAGAGAGCGGGTTCCTGCCCAGGATCATCGATAGTGAAATGCGCGGAATCTGAAACGGTGCCAAATCGATCGCGTCCACCAAAAGACCATTGGGAGAGTGGCTAACCGTGAGCATATCCGTCTGTTGGTCGTGGGCGTCCACTACCAGTGCTTCCATGCTCCCGAGAAGCGGCTTGTCTTGTATCTCTGGCGAAACCGGATAGATGCTGACCGTGCCAGCACTGATTCGGTGTTCTTTGTGCCATATGGACAACGCCCAGGTTTCCGTCGGATTCTCCCCCCATATCTCGAGGGTGCCTTCATCAATCTGCGCCTTCATGGTTCTCTCCAAGCTCAATGTGCAGCAGCCAGGCGGCGGGTTACCTCTTGGTACATCGGCGAGCCCTGTGGACCTCCGTTAGCGACAAAACCAGCTACCTTGGGGAAACAAAGCGAATGCTGTCACCTGGGTCCCAACATTCATTATTGGATCCGCTTGGAGGTCAAGCTTGATGCACGTCAACATCGAGATAATCGCCCGCACGCATGCGGCGCGCTCGGTGGCGCGTTGTGGCGCCTCAACCCGCGGTGTCTTGCACCGGTGCCGCCTTCAGTGCACAGAACTGCCGCCGCTGAAGCGTGCACGATTGAAGCAATCAAGCATCCTCACCAATGAAGCAGGATCGTGGAGACGAGTCAGTCTTGCGACGGAAGGTAATGGGGCGTCTAATTGCCTGGAGGAAGTCCGGGGAGGCTCCCATGGCGCGCTGCACAATTTGCGGGTTCGAATATGCCGTTGGCGCCAATTTTTGTGAGCGGTGTGGCAACCGGCTCGCGCGCATCTGTTCGCGTTGTGGCCACGAACTGAGTCCGACGGCGCGCTTTTGCAGTGCTTGCGGCGAACCCGTCAGCGAAGTACCGCAAGCATCATCCGCCGCCCCCGTTCATTACACGCCGCCCCACCTGGCCGAGCGCATCCGGGCCGAGCAGGCGGCGCTGGAAGCCCGAGGAGAGACCGCCGGCGAACGCAAGACCATCACTGTTCTGTTTGCCGACATGGCGGGCTCGACCGCCTTGATCCACGACCGGGACCCGGAAGAGGCCCACCGCCTGATCACCCCCGTCATCGAGCTGATGATGGAGTCCGTGCATTACTACGAGGGGTATGTGGCTAAGTCGTTGGGCGACGGCATCCTCGCGCTGTTCGGCGCGCCCATCGCCCATGAGGACCATACCCGGCGCGCCTTGTACGCGGCGCTGCGCATGCAGGAGGCGATGCGCCGGCACAGCGACAGGCTTCGGCTGGAGCAGGGCATCTCGCTGCAGATCCGGGTGGGCGTCCACACGGGCGAGGTGGTGGTGCGCTCGATCCGCAAGGATGACCTGCACACAGACTATGACCCGGTCGGGCACACGATCCACATTGCCGCGCGGATGGAGACGATGGCCGCGCCCTTGTCCATTCTCGTGAGCGAATCCGCCCACAAGCTCGCGCAGGGGTACTTCGAGTTCAAGGCGCTGGGAGACGCCCATGTCAAAGGCATCCCGGAATCCCTCGCGGTCTATGAAGTGCTTGGTCTCGGGGCGTTGCGCACGCGCTTGCAAGTGGCAGCGCACCGCGGCCTGGCCCGCTTCGTGGGCCGTGAAGCCGAACTGGAGGCGCTGCATCTGGCGCTGGAGCGATCCACCGCCGGACACGGGCAGATCGTCGCCGTGGTGGGGGAGGCCGGGGTCGGCAAGTCGCGGCTGTTCCATGAGTTCAAGGCGCGCTCGCAGAGCGGCTGCCTGGTGCTGGAGACCTTCTCGGTGTCGCACGGCAAAGCCTTTGCGTATTTGCCGCTCATCGAACTCCTGAGGAATTATTTCCAGATCACCGCCCAGGACGACAAGCGGCGATGCCACGAAAAGGTCGCGGGCAAGATACTCACGCTGGAGCGCAGTCTCGAAGACCTCATGCCCTACCTGCTCTATCTGCTGGGCATCAGCGAGCTCGGCCCGGCGCTGGCGGACATGGGCGCCAACCTGCGGCGCGAGCGCGCCTTTGAGGCCATCACCCGCCTGCTGGTGCGCGAGAGCCAGAACCAGCCCGTCCAGCTGCTGTTCGAGGACCTTCAATGGCTGGACAGCGAGACCGAAGCCTTTCTCGCCTACTTCATCGAGCGAACGGCGCAAGCCCGGATTCTGCTGCTGGTGAACTACCGCCCCGAGTATCAGTCCGCCTGGCGGAACCAGGACAATTGCATGGAATTGCGGCTCGCCCCCCTCCGTCCAGCCGAGGCGCAAGGCTTGCTCGGCGTCTTGTTGGGCGATGACCCCAGCCTCGGGCCCGTCAGGCAGCTCATCCTGGAGAAAACGGAGGGCAATCCCTTTTTCATGGAGGAGGTGGTCCAGACCCTGGCCGAGGAAAAGGCGCTGCTCGGTGAACCAGGCCATTACCGTATCGAGAAGACCCCGGCCACGCTGCATATCCCGACCACGGTACAGGGCGTGCTCGCCGCGCGCATGGATCGGCTGCCACTCGCGCAGAAGGAACTGCTGCAGACCCTGGCCGTCATCGGCAAGGAATTCCCCTTGAGCCTGATCCGGCAGGTCACCGGGCAGTCGGAGGAGCGCCTCTATGCGCTGCTGGCCGGCCTGCAGGCCGGAGAGTTTATCTACGGGCGGCCGGCATTTCCGGAGGTAGAGTATGCGTTCAAGCACGCCCTCACCCAGGAAGTAGCGGGCCACTCCTTGCTCTCGGAACAGCGCGGCGCGTTGCATGAGCGCACAGGTCGGGCCATCGAGGTCCTCTTCCAGCATCAGTTGAAAGACCACTGCAGCGAACTGGCACATCATTACAGTCTCAGCGGGAACATCCCCAAGGCGGTGGAGTACCTGCATTGCGCCGGGCGCCAGGCGGTTGAGCGTTCGGCTCATCTTGACGCCATCCTTCATCTGAGTACGGCTTTGGAGCTGCTCAAGCGCCTGCCCGATGCGCCGGAACGCGCGCGCCAGGATCTTGCTTTGCGCGTCACCCTTGGCCCCGCCTTGATTGCCGCGAGAGGTTATGCCTCGTCGGAGGTGGAGGCAAACTATGCGCGAGCCCTGGCCTTGTGCGAACACGGTGGTGAAACCCCGCAGCGCTTCGAGGTGAAGCTGGGATTGCGCACTTTCTTTTCACTTCGTGCGCAGCATCACACGGCGTATGAATTAGGGGAGGCGCTGCTCGGGTTGGCTGAGAACGTACAAGACCCGGTGCTACTCGGAAAGGCTCATATGGCGCTGGGAGGATCCTCGCTCTTTCTGGGTAAGTTCCACCGGGCCCGGGCGCACTTGGAGCAGGGGCTTGCCTACTATAAGCCTGAACGGCGTCAAGCCTATGACGCACTTCATGGGCAGGACCATGGGGTCCGTGGACTCTGCCTGTTGGCATGGGTCTTATGGCTCCTGGGCTTTCCGGCTCAAGCCAGCATGGAAGCCCACGAGGCGCTGGCGCTGGCCGGGAGGCTTTCTCACCCATTCAGCCTCGCACTCGGCCTGGCCTTTGCCGCCGAGCTGCATCAGTTCCGGCATGAGGCACAACTGACCCGAGAGTGCGCCGAAGCCGCCATCACGCTCTCGACTGAACAAGGGTTCCCGTTCTGGCTCGCATGGGGAACCATCCTGCGGGGTTGGGCGTTGGCCGAGCAGGGGAGCAGTGAGGAGGGCATTGTTCAGATACGCCAGGGCCTGACCGCCTACCAGGCCACGGGCGCCGAGCTGGGGCGGCCTTACTTCCTGGCCCTGCTGGCCGAAACCTATGAGAACGCCGGGCAAGCCCAGGCAGGACTGGACGTGCTGGCTGACGCGCTGGCCACGGTCGGCAACACGGGGGAACGCTACTTTGAAGCGGAGTTGCATCGGCTCAAGGGGGAACTGCTTCTCCATCGGTCGGGCACGCAGCCTCGCCTTTCTGCTGAGCGCGATGCGGCGGAAGCGTGTTTTCATCGAGCGATCGCGATCGCCCGCCAGCAAAGCGCGAAGTCGCTCGAGCTGCGCGCAGCGCTGAGTCTGGCTCGGCTATGGCAAGAGCAGGACAAGGGGAAAGCTGCGCGGCGGATGCTGGCCGGCCTGCACGAGGCCTTCACGGAAGGGTTCGACACCGCTGACTGGCAGCAGGCCAAGGCACTGCTGGATGCTGCGCGACCATCCGGCCAGCGGGACTGAAACGCCCTGGCTCACCTCGTCAGGGGAGGGAGGCTCCCTTGTCGAAATTGCCCGCCAGCAGACGCCCGAATCCTGTGGGGCGATCCGCCAGGCCGAGCGTGCGCAAGCAGTGCCAGAGCAGAGCCTGGTTACTGGTGATGATGGGCTTTACGTCGTACAAAATAATTTTGTCAACTCGGTATCCGGCCGGAAGCCTTGCCGCATCTGGCGTGCCAGCCGTCCAGCGAGGTGATGACCTTGATCTTGTGTTCCGACTTGACCGATACGTCGATATAAAAACGGAGTTAATCGCCAGGCTTGACCTACACCGTGCAATTGCTAGTGCAGCGTTCCATTCTGTTTGGAACTTAAGCGGCGGTTGGCGCGAATGACCTTCTGTAGGATGTCGCGAGCGCTCTTGGTCCAGATGAACGGCTTGGGGTTGGTGTTGTGGTGAGCGATGTATTCGTTGATGGCGTCGACCAGTTCCGGCACGCTGGTGAATACGCCGCGGCGAAGTCGCTCGGTTGTGATGTCGCGAAAGAACCGCTCGACCATGTTCAGCCATGATGCCGAGGTGGGTGTGAAGTGCATGTTGAATCGTGGATGCTTGGCCAGCCAGTCCTGCACCGCAGGATGCTTGTGCGTGGCGTAGGTGTCGGCGATCAGATGCAGCGTTTTTTCCTTGGGCGTCTCGCGGTCGATCTTGCGCAGGAACTTCAGCCACTCGGTATGGCGGTGGCGCTGCTGGCACTGGGCGATGACCTGGCCATCGAGCACGTTGAGCGCGGCAAACAGCGTGGTCGTGCCGTTGCGCTTGTAGTCATGCGTCATGGTGGCCGCACGCCCCTTCTTCAACGGCAAGCCGGGCTGCGTGCGATCCAGCGCCTGCACCTGGCTCTTCTCATCGCAGCACAGCACCAGCGCGCGCTCGGGCGGCGACATGTAGAGGCCAACGATGTCTTCAAGCTTCTCGACGAACTTCGGATCGCGCGAGACCTTGAAGCCGCGCACGATGTGCGGCTTCAACCCGTGGGCGTGCCAATGGCGCATGACGGTGCTGGCGCTCACGCCCAACTCGGCGGCCATCTTGCGCGTGCTCCAGTGCGTGGCTGCTTCGGGCTTGCTCTGCGTGGTCAGTTCCACCAGCCGCGCCGTGTCCATCTTCACCGGCGGCGCACCGCGCGGCAAGTCGCGTTCGATACCGGCCAGCCCCGATTGTGCATACCGCTCACGCCAACGCGACACCTGCACGCGTCCGATTCCCAACTGCTCGGCGATGTCCTTGTTCTGCATTCCGTTGGCGGCCAGCAGCACGATGCGCGCGCGCTGCGCCAGCCTCACGCTCGTGAGCTTTGACCGAACCAGCCTCGTCAACTTGGTTCGCTCCTCGTCGGTCAACATGATCTCGGGGGCAACTCGCACTCGCTCTCTCCACGTTGTGGTCGCAGTAGAGCATTGGAGACGCCGAATTCATATAAGTTCCATCAAGAACAGAACGCTACACTAGATGGCCGAGAGATGATCGACCTTTCTCACATAGAGCACGCCAGCAATGCCGGTCTCTGACGGGCGGCGATCCTGTGGCCGGGCGCGGCCCGGGACTACGTTGCCAGTACGCAGGGCAAACTGACCTTGCATTTCCTGCCCGGTTACGCACCGGACCTCAATCCGGATGAGTTAGTGTGGAGTCACGTCAAGCGCAGCGGCGTCGCGCGCTCCCCTTTGCAAAAAGGCGAAAAGCTGGGCCCGCGAATTCATGAGCAGCTTGCACAAATTAGACGCAACCCGAAGCTCGTGCGCTCGTTCTTCAGGCACCCATCTGTGCGCTATATTTCTGACTTATGAGTAATGATCCTCAACAGCCGATACTGCCGACACCGATGTGTACATCGACAACTGGTCGCTGCGCCGAGAAATGACGGGGCGCTACCGAGCCAGAATTCCCGCGCGGGATTTCACGCTCGATCTGACAATGGAGTCAACCCAGGGGTTGCTGCTACAGGGCGAACGGGGTTACAGCCGCAAGAGCCCTCTGGCGGCCCAGGCGAGCTATTACTACAGCCAGCCAGGGCTCAAGGTGGGCGGCACCTTGAAGTGGGGCAGCCAGTAGGAAACCGTGCACGGCACCGCCTGGCGGGATCACGAATGGTCGTCGAGCTTGCTGGCCGACGAGGCCGTCGGCTGGGACTGGCTCGGCATCAACCTAGATGACGGCGGCGCGTTGATAGCCTTCCAGATCCGGGACAAGGTGGGGCGCAAGTTCTGGGGAGGCGGCACGCTGCGCGGCGGCGACGGCCGCGTGCAGATACTGGCTCCCGAAGAGGTCAACTTCATGCCGGCGCGCCGTTGGCGCTCGCCTCGTACCGGCACGAGCTATCCGGTTGCCATGCGGTTGAACGCAGGCGATCTCACGCTCGAACTGGTACCGCTGATGGATGATCAGGAACTCGATAGACGCGCGAGCACCGGCGCGGTCTATTGGGAGGGCGCGGTGAGGGCGTTGCGGGGAGGCAAGGCGGTCGGACGGGGCTACCTCGAACTGACCGGGTATTTCCAGCGCCTCAATCTTTGACTTGAGGCACGGCCCGGGCAAATGGAGCAGCCCGCCGGCGGTGCCGGGCACGCTGCTGACCGGCGTCCACCATGACCGATCTTAAGGCGGGTGGTAGGAGGGATGGCTTGCTGGGCGGCCCAGTGCACCGGGTCGTGTGTTAGCCGGGACGACGTGAGGGCCTTTTCTTCGGTGTGACGACGGGCCCGCAGCTTGGACGCTGTACGAAGCTGGTCGGGAGCAAGACCGGTGTAGTCGGGTGCGGGTCTTTGATCTGTTCGAGCAGCACCTCGGCGGCGCGCTGGCCAAGCAGCGCGGTGTCGCGCAGCACAGTTGCAATCGGCGGATCGTACATCCGCGAAAGCGCAACATCGTCACAGCACACAAGCGATATTTGCTCGCCCAATCGCAAACCGCGCTTGCGCACGGCATGCAAGGCTCCCTCGAGCAATTGGTTACCACCGAGAATCACCGCTGTGGGAGGTCTTGCAGCGGTCAGAAATCTTTCCATCGCTCGCTCCCCATGTTCGGGTGAAAGGCTGCCCGAGTCGACCATCAGGTCAGCCACCAGCCCTTTCTCGCGGAAAGTATCTTCCACCGCTCGAAGCCGTTCGCGAGACGGGCGGACATCCTGACCGACCGCCAAGCCAAGGCGCCGATGTCCCAGCTTGAGCAAGTGTCGGGTTGCCTCGCCCATGCCTAGGTAATGATCGGAGAGCACATAGTGCACATCAAGACTGCCCGCCATGGCGCGGTCGATGATCACCACCGGGGCGGTGGTGCTTGCCAGCGCCGCCAGCGTCGCCGCGTTGTCCTCAAGCGCGGGCAGCACGATCAATCCGTCTACCTGACGTTGCAACAGCACCTCTATGCGCTGCGCATCCACCTCCGGCTGCCCGCCCGAATTGGTCAGCAAGACGGAATAGCCGGCTGCGCTGAGCACGCTTTCCGCGCCTCCCACGATGGAGGCCAGCAAGGGATTGGTGATGTCGGACCCTACAAATCCAATGGATTTAGAGGTCCGGCGGCGCAGGTTCTGCGCCATCAGGTTCGGCATATAGCCTAGCTCGCGCGCTGCCTGCATCACCCGTTCAATCAATTGCGGGCTGGATCCCGGCTGGCCGGAAAGCACCCGCGAGACGGAGGCAATGCCGACTCCTGCGCGTTTGGCGACCTCCTTGATGCCGGCGCGCTTGGTTTCGAAAGAAGAAGAGTTGTTACTCATGCGGGGCGATTTTCAGAATCTGCTCTTGACACCCTCAAGTATGCCATCTATTCTTCGGAAACGTTTCCGGAAACGTTTCCGAGCGTGTATGCGGAACTTAAACGTTCCGGTTGCAGGGGCTCCCGGGGCCAGTGGAGAGGCAAGTCCACCGTCGCTGCTGCGCCGGATAAGCAATAGAAAGGATAAGAATGAGGATTACTAAAGTCGATGCACTGCATGTTGGGCAGTTCATGTTCGCCCGCGTCAGCACAGATGAAGGCATCGTTGGCATCGGAGAGTCTGGTGCGTGGGGCCAGTTAGAGGCCTCGGCCGCGGCCATCCGGCGCTTTGCGGAATACCTGGAAGGTAAGGACCCATTCGAAATCGAGCACCACTGGAACGTGATGCACCGGTTTGGCTACTTTCAGGGCATTGCCATCAATTCGGCAATCTCCGCGATCGACATTGCCCTGTGGGATATCAAGGGCAAGGCATTGAATGTGCCGATCTACCAGTTGCTGGGCGGACCGGTCCGTACCAAGGCGCGCATTTATGGCCACATCTACGAAAGCAGCATCGAGAAGATTCTGGTGGAGTGCAAGGCAAAAATGGAAGCGGGGTTCACCGCATTTGGCCACCTCAATCCCTTCCTCGATGAAGGCAATGACCAGATTTATTTCAAGACGCATATCAAAAAAATGCGCGATGCCATCGACAACGTGCACCGCATGCGGGAAGTCGTTGGTGATCGTGTGGACCTGCTGATTGAGTTGCATCGCCGCCTGACTCCGGCGGAGGCAGTTGTGTTTGCGCGCGGCATTGAAGACACACATCCGATGTTTATCGAAGATCCGATCCGGCCCGAAGGGCCGGATGGCATGACGCGCGTCGCCGAGAAGATCCATATCCCCATCGCGACCGGTGAGCGCTTTACCTCCATCTATGAGTTTCAAGCGCTGCTGAGCCGCAATAGCGTGGAATACGCTCGCGTAGATCCTTGTGTCTGCGGGGGGATTACAGGCGCGCGCAAGGTGGCCGCCATGGCGGAAGCCCATCATGTGCAAGTAGTGCCACACAACCCGCTGTCACCGATCGGCTTGGCGGCATGCCTCCAACTCGATGCGGCCATTCCCAACTTCGCGATCCAGGAATACGCCACGGGCTTCGAGGCAGGTATATTCGAGTCACGCCCGGAACATCTTGGCACCAATATCGTGGATCGGGTCCCTCTGCCGCTGAACGGTTTCGTCGACATTCCCAGTGGTCCGGGACTCGGTATGAACTTGCTACCCGATGCGCAAAAAATCCGGCCGCCACTCTCAAAGCCAATTTCGATGCGCCCGCATCTCGACGGCTTCGTTGTCGATCAATGAACGCTGCGACGCGTTAGTCGGCTGCGACCACCGCCTGCCCGAATCGCAATAGCCCCCTAGCGTTAGCGTAGATCCAGCAGGTCGTTTGCATCCGAAGAGATTTCACGGGCGCGGAAACCGCTGCCGCCACTGCGGCTTTCCAAACATGAAAGTGACGTCAGTTCGCTATGTCCCAGGAGACAATATGAAGATTCAGTCCATACTCGGCTTGCTATTTGGTTTGACCTGCACGGCTGGCGTACTCGACGCCCATGCTGCGGAGGCCTATCCGAACAAGACGGTAACAATCGCCGTGCCCTATGCGCCGGGCGGCTCCACCGACTACGTTACCAGGGCTGTCGCGCGCTATTTGGGCGATGCATATCAGAAGCCATTTCTTGTGGAGAACAAGCCGGGCGCCAGCGGTACCATTGCCATGGCATATGTAGCGAGGGCGGAGCCGAATGGCTATACACTGATGGCCACGGAAATGACGACCACAATCGTTCCAGCGCTATACGCGAAACTGTCGTTTGATCCGCTGCGTGACTTCATGCCAATTGCGCAGTTCGCTGAAGCCCCCTACGTGCTGGTGATGAATCCGAAGCTTCCCGTGCATAACCTGAAGGAGCTTATCGCCTACGCGAGGCAAAAACCAGGTCAAGTGACATTTGGTTCAGGCGGGCCTGGCAGCGGCCCCCACGTTGCCGGGGAACTGCTCAAGGTCGTGGCAAAAATCGACATCAAGCATGTTCCGTATAAGGGATCTGGCCCGGCCTTGAACGACCTTCTTGGCGGCCAGATTGACATCTTGATTACTGCTGCACCCACCGTGGCCGGCTTCATTGAATCAGGCAAGCTGCGCGCCATTGCTGTGGCCAGCGAAAAGCGGATTCCGCTGATGCAGTCCGTGCCAACCTCTGCGGAGTCCGGCCTGCCAGAGTTTAAAGTGAGCAACTGGTTTGGCCTCACGGCGCCACGCGGCACGCCCGTGGAAGTGCAAAAGAGTTTGCATGCAAAGGTCAAGGACATGCTGAAGAATGCCGCAGTCCTGAAAAACCTTGAATCCGCCGGCGCGCTTCCCGCGGAACTGGGCCCTGAAGATTTCGGCAAAAAGATCACTGCCGAGGCGCAACGCTGGGACAAATTGCTGACAGTCGCCGGGGCCAAACTGGACTGAGGGGAAACTACGCAGCCCGAGCGGGGACACATTGGGAGCCTCCGGCGATGTACGCGTTACAAGGAGGCGGCCGCCCTCGCGGAGGGGCGGTCGCCGCTGGCCAAGGTGCAGGCCGAGCTGGTTTCGAAACAGGTGGAGTTGTTGACGATCATTAATTCTGGGAGTGGAAAGAAGCTGGGGGAGGGCGCCACATTGCGACTAAGGTGATGATGTGTCCTACGCGAGTTTTTGGGGGTTGCCATGTCACTACGCTGGACTCTTTGCCTACAATCCCATGCCGATGATGGAAGCGTCGAAACTGTTCAACTGAGGACAGTAGAGCGACCAACATGTCACGTGGAGCCAGCGGACTTCGGTCTTTCGCTGCAGGAATCGAGATGGCTGGCTATCGCACTACAACAGGCCGTTGCACAGCAGCAGGTTTACGCTTACGACCGCGCCAAGAGAAAGTGCCCGCATTGCAACCAGCGAAATCACTCTCGATTGCAATTGACAGTACTGTGCTGACAGCATATCCATTCGAGGAGAACTCGAAGATTGAGGTGCTTGCAGGCCGAATCGAACGAGAGGACGGCAAGGCATTCGCATGCGCAATCCCTCGCCGAACCTTGGCGCGTGTCTTAGTGGGCGCAGCCTTGAAGCAGTGTGGTTGGTCTCCGTCGAAATTCGTGAACGTCGTTGATGACGGTGCAAACGGGATGCGGAGCCTGGTGACACAAATCGCGCCTCGAGTCGCATCACCAATGCTTAACTGGTTCCGCCTGGCGATGAAGCTTCACGCGATACGATCATCGCTATTCTCGTACCACTACTTTCTGCCTCGCCCAGAAGTCTTTTCACGTTGCGAAAGGATATGGCGCAAGATACGAGAGGCTCTGTGGAGAGGCCGAGCCGCGGTAGGTATAGAGTTGACCAGGATGTTGGCGGCTTCCATGAAGGAGGAAGCGTTGAAGCGTGAAAGCACTATGGACCTACCGCAGCGACTGCCCTCGGTGCCGCCAATCGACTCCTCGCGTTTCTCCAGAACAATGCAGCCATCCTTGTTGACTATGCGCGCGCAAGGCGGGCGGGGCGGCGGATCTCTACCGCTCCCGCTGAATCAGTGATGAATCATCTGATCAATCGTCGCCTGTCCAAACGACAGCCGATGCGGTAGTCTATCAACGGTGCACACTACCTTCTCCAGGCGCGAGTCGAACTGCTAGACGGCAAGCTGGAGGAGCGATTTATCGACAAGTACCCACCCTTTCGATCGCCAGAGCTCCAACTGAGCACGTAGACGGGCGTATCCCCCAGCTTCATTCCACTCCCCGCGGTGGTCATAGCGTGGCGTATCGAAAGCTACGTAGCCGCTTCCCCCGCACGCAACAAGCCATCCGGCACGCGATACCGGTTGCGGACGGCGTCATCCTCGTGGACCGCGGGCCCTCCAACGCGTTCACAACCTGCTACGTCAGCTTTGGGCCCGGGGTGCTGTTCGATATCCGGGACCACGGCGCGCCTCCGCCTGAAATCGCGGCGTGGATGCATGTCGTGGCACTGGATCGCGCCCGGCGCGTTACTTCGCGGCTCGCTTGGCCAGCAGCGGTGGCACGACACCTTCCACACCCAACAGGCCCAGTACCGTCGTAAGGCCCAGCTGCGCACCTTCCCACGCGTTGGTCGGATCAAACCACTCGTCGCGCGAATGCGAACCACCGGACTTGCCGCCGCTGCCGAGGATGACGGCCGGAATGCCGAGCGACATCGGCACATTGGCGTCCGTGCTGCCGCCACGCAGGCTCGGCGCATCCTTGCTGTTGCCGCGAATCACGCGAACCGCCGACTGCACGATGATGGAATCGGCCGGCGTATTGCCCGCCGGCCGATCGCCGATCTGTCGAGTCTGGAACGTGATCTGATTGGTCTGGCTCGGCGTCCAGCGCTGATTCTCCTCGGCAACGCCGGCCGCGATGGCAGCCATGATCTGCTTTTCGGTTTCCATCAGCGACGGCGTGCCATTGGAGCGGATATCCACGGCCATGCGGGCGTCGCCTGCAATGGCATTGACAGACGTCCCGCCGCCAACCGTACCCACAGTGAAGGTCGTCTTCGGATCGCCCGGCGGCCGCACATCGCTGACCTTGCCAATGGCACGGCCCATCGCATGAATTGCGCTCGGCAGACCAAAGGCACCAAAGCTGTGCCCACCAGGCCCGCGGAACAAGATTTCATAACGATGGCTGCCGGTACCCTGGGTCAGCACGCGATCACCGGGGCCGGGTTCCAGGCCAACCATGCCGTCGATATCGGGATGGTCGCGGAACAGCGCCTTAATGCCGCGCAGGTTGCCCAGTTCTTCCTCGCCAACGTTGCCGACGAACACCAGATCGCCAACGGTACGGACGTTGTTGTCGTTGAGCACCTTGAGCCAGGACAGCAGCACGGCCAGGCCGCGCGTGTCATCGGAGATGCCGGGTGCATAAAGCTTGCCATCCCGCTCCTTGACGGTGACGTCCGTGCCCTCGGGGAACACGGTATCGAGGTGGGCCGAGATGACGAGCTTTGGCCCCTTGCCAGTGCCCTTGCGAATGCCTACCGCGTTGCCTTCGGCATCGATATGCGCATCGGTCAGACCGAGCGCCTTGAGCCGCGACAGGAAATATTCGGCGCGCACCTTCTCCTTGAACGGCGGCGCCGGAATCTCGGTCATGGTCTTCAGTTCGGCCAGCGTACGCGCGTCGTCGGCCTTGACGTCAGCCATCAATTTCTTGAGCAGCGGCGCGCCTTCCAGCCGCGTATAGGCGCTGTCAACGGCGGGAGACACCGGCGCTAGCGGCAGCGTCTGGGCGCTGACGCCGGCACCGGCCAGCGCCAGTGCGACAGCAAGGATCGAACGGGTCGGGAACGACAGTGCCTGCGACGAGCGCAGGCAGGGGCGAAGGCGGAATGACATGGTGGCAGGCAGATCCTGAGAACGTGGCAGAAGACCGGACCGAGGGCCGCGTGCGAAGACAGAACGTCAAACCACCAAATCCGCGACGCCGCATCGCGTCACTCGTTGCCGGAACGCTCCGGCATTCTGCCAGTGACGTAAGCGGCGCGCTGCAAGCTGTTTCCCGGATACAACGGTGCCGCTTCAGGCCAGATGCCGCTTGAAGAATCCCTGGGTGCGCGCATGGGCCGTTTCGGCGTCCGCCGCATGGTAGTGATGACCATTGGGCCGTGCGAAGGCATGGCTGCGGCCCGGGTACTTAGGTAACCACCAGGAAGTCTCGCCTTGCGCCTTTTTCACATCAGCCAGGCCGGACCGGTGGGACGTCAATGGCCGTTTCAACCCCGTCGGAGACAATCGAGTGACCGCGCACGCGCGCGATCCAATGACCGGATCTGGCCGGGAACGGCCAAACAGTGCTTCATGCCCAGCATTTGGGAGGGCACCATATCTTCCGAGGCAGCCGGATCATCTGACATAACACCCGATCACGGAAAAAAATGCTCGGATGTATGTTGGAGGCGGGAGGGATCTTAGCGGCCTGCCGGATCCGTCCGCACCTCAGCCGGCAGTCGAGCAGGCGCTGGCAACCATGTTAACATCGACAGACTAGTGGCGATCCAAACGCCAGCAGCGTGGGTGTCCGACCGACGCAGCCTTCCTTACTGCTTCGAGTGCCTCGCTCTGAACCCCCTCGATGTCTTTTCGCCTCGCTGGAAACGTGAATGGCTGAATCCGGTGGCAACTGTTTGTCAAATTCACGATCACCGCCTCCAGACCATCTCATCGTTCAGGTTACTTCAGCTCAATAATCTCAATGCGATCAGTTGGGTAGGGAAACGGCACGCGCGGGATCGCGAGCCGTTCCGAAACCTCCTTGGCACGCCACGGTCGCAGAGTTAGTGGGCACCATCCGCAGAATTAGCGGTCCTCAACAGCAGCGTCGCGACCGGCGATGAGATTCGTGACGCCGAAGACGGAATCGCAGCAGACGCTGTCCGCCCTGCACCGGGTCCGCGAGTCGCTCGTGCGCGATCGCACCAAGACCAGCAACCAGATGCACGGTTTCCTGCTTAAGCTTGAGTTTGGTATCAGCCTGCCGGCTGGCCACGCTGTCATCACGCGTCTGCCCGCCGTACTTGCCGAGCCCCCGCTACCGCCGCGCCTGGTCACTATTCTCGAGCGTCTGCACGCCCACTTTAACTATCTCAGCGAACAGATCGGCACGATCGACAAGGACATAGCCCGCCAGCTCGCGGAGGACGGCGAGTGTGCTGGCCGCCGAAATGGGCGACGGCAAGCAGTACGGCTGCAGTCGGGACTTCGCCGCGTCGGTCGGACTGGTACCACGCCAGTACAGCACCGGCGGCAAGGCCAACCTGCTGGGGATCAGCAAAAGAGGCGACAAGAACATCCGGCGACTGCTGGTCCAGTGCGCCCGCGCCTACATGCAACGGCTCGACCGGCAGAGCGGCCGGCTCGCCGACTGGGTCCGGGCGATGCTGACAAGACGCGGACGTGGCGGCCTGCGCACTGGCGAACAAGCTGGCGCGCACTGCGTGGGCGCTGGCGACCCGCAACACCAGATTCGATGTAGGAGCGAGCGCCATGACCTGCCTGAGCCGTCGATCCTGAACGACGCTTTATAGAAGTACACCCACCTGGCTTTGCGACCGCTGAAGTTTGATGACGTGAACGGCACACCGGCCTGACGAAGAACCTGAGTGCAAAAGAGGCTTTCCGAAGCCGACCAACTGTTAAGCATCGTCAGGCGCGAATCTCATGGTGGCGCGGGGGAGCAGTCCCCACAACGATGCCGAATAGATTTAGGAAAGCCAACTCGCCATCGAAGATCAGGGTTGCAAAAATGGGGTGGGACCATAGATTTTGCACGCTCTCCTTCACGCATGCGCACACGCGCTATCAAAATGCAAGGCCCTGACTGCACGCTTACCCGAACGGACTTTATCAATTTTATTTAACGCTCCGGGAGATTATAACGCCGGTTCGCGTTAAGACTTCGGTGGTCAGTCGTATGATCGTGTCCATGCCACTGCCACGTCGCTCATTCTGGTATGCGACAAGGTATTCCTGCTGCCTTAAGCGGGGCGTCGTGTGAAGCGTATGAATTAGCCGGGACGAAATCTTATCTTTCATAATCGCGGGCGACATGACAGCAACTCCATGCCCAGCTGCAACGAGTTGTATCATCGTCGAAAGAGAATTGCTCGAGCTGATATTTGTAGGCTCGATCCCTGCATCGCGAAACCAGTTCATCACAAGCGTGTGGTTTGATGACGGCGCTGACACTGTGATAATCGGCAAAGAAGCCAACGCCGCCGGTGTAATCTCGCGCTGTCGGATCAGCTTTGGCGAGGCGATCCAATGCAAGTTGGATAGACCGATAGTGTGCTCACGTACGTGCCGGGAGCTCGATGATTCGTTCAATATTGCGACATCGAGCTCGCGCGAAATAAGTCTGCGGGTCAATTCGACGCCCACATCTACAGTGATCTCGATGTTCAACTCCCTGTAGGCTGTCTTCAACTGCGTCAACAGCTCCGTAAGCCCCCCGAGGGCTGTGGATTCGTTCGCACCCAGCCGGAGCAGTCCCAGCATCGGATCGCGTTGCGTGGCGATGCGCGCGAAGGCGTCTGCAAGCTTCACGATCTCTTCGGCCTGTGCCAGCGCATCCCTGCCGACTGCGGTAAGTCCACTACGTCCGCGCTCCCTTTCGAACAACTCGACCCCAAGTTGCGCTTCCAACTCCTGGATGCGTGCAGATATGGTCGGCTGCGTCAAATGTTGATGACGCGCTGCGGCGTGAAAGCCGCCTAAACGGGCGACCCAATAGAACGTCTCGATTTGTTGGAGCGTAAGGCGCATGATCAAATTTTTCTATCGACAAGGGAGCCAAAATTCGATTACCTGTGATCAATATTAGCACTCTACACTGGCTCAATGAGTGAGTATTCAAGGTGGCAAAGAGACGAAGTGGGTGACCATCAAGCCTCGCCTTTCAGAGATGCGGGAAAGGGCAGTTGCTTCAGCCCGCACGTCGAGGAGGTCCTGTTCGCAGCTTCGTTTTGAAAATGTGGTGTCAACGATGCTCCAAACATAGATCGGCCTAGGAAGCTGCTTGCCGTGCCGGTACTCGCACTCGGAGGTGAACGTCGTTACGGTGCACGAATGGTCGAAGCGATGCGACCAACTGCGCTCAATGTGGTGGGCGGCGAAGTCAAGCGGATGCGGTCATTAACTGCCAGAAGAGGCTCCGACCGCGTCAGTGATCTATTGCTTCTCTTCTTCAACGGCGAACGCCTAAGTCCGTAAGTCACCGCGGTTGACTGCCTGCATCGTTGTCACATCGCTGGCGGTCGCCTAAAGCTGATACCGATATTTGGGGCGTGCTCTCGGAGACCGTGCGCCCTTTACGCCCCCTGCAGCGCCGAAGCTCAACTACGGAAACAACTCCCTAATATTCTTGGAGCCAAATCATGTCCATCGACACTACGTTCTCGGATAACCATCAGAACGCTGCCATAGCTGATCGAGTGTTCTGGAAGATCGGCTGGCGAATTATACCGTTGATTATGGTTTGCTATTTCTGTGCCTATCTTGATCGGATCAACGTAGGTTTCGCCAAGCTGCAGATGCTCAGTGACTTGCACTTCTCGGAGGCAGCATATGGCCTAGGTGCCGGTTTGTTTTTTTTGGGATACTTCCTGTTTGAAGTGCCGAGCAACCTGCTGATGGCCCGCATCGGCGCAAAAAAAACGCTGGTCCGGATCATGCTGTTGTGGGGACTGATTTCAGGGGCATTCGCATTCGTCCAAACGCCGGGACAGTTCTATGTGATGCGCGTGCTTTTGGGAGCAGCAGAGGCTGGTTTTTTTCCGGGCATCATTCTTTACCTTACCTACTGGTTTCCTTCGCACATTCGCGGCCGAATGACGGGTTTCTTCTATACCGCGATTCCCTTGTCCGGTCTCATCGGGTCTCCCATTTCGGGGTGGATCATGACGGCTTACCATGGTCATCTGGGCCTAAGCGGATGGCAATGGCTTTTTGTTCTCGAGTCTTTGCCCACCCTCGTCATGGCTCTACTTTTGCCCTTTCTGCTGGTGGACCGGCCGCATCTCGCCAAATGGCTGTCCGCTGACGAAAAAAGATTTGTCGCGGCGGAACTACAGGCTGAGGAAAACGAAAAGCGAGCGCAGGCGCATGGCGATGCGCGCATTCGGCAGGTCTTTTTGAGCCCTAGAGCCTGGTATCTGATCGCATTGGCACTCTGTCAGACGATGGGGCTGTACGCGATCTCGTTCTGGTTGCCGACTTTGATCAAAGAAATTGGTTTCTCTACGCTTGAGCAAATTGGTTGGATCTCCGCTATTCCATTTGCTATCGGCGCTGTCGCACTGAATCTGGTGTGTCGAAGTTCGGATCGGCGCAAGGAGCGACGCTGGCACACTGCCGCGGCTTATCTGGCGACTGCTGTCGGATTGGTTGCCAGCACGTTTACTCATGGTCCTGTCAGTTCGTTGATCGCATTGAGCGTGGCGACCGCCGGCGCCTACACGGCGACAACTATGTTTTGGACGCTTCCGAGCCAATTCTTCACAGGAGTAGGGGCGGCGGTCGCAATCGGAATGATTAATTCATTCGGGAACCTAGGTGGCTTCGTGAGCCCTTATGTGATCGGTGTGGTGAAGGACGCAACGGGTTCTTCCACGTATGGGATTTACCTCCTGTCATTGATTTTGGTGATCGGTGCGATTCTCGTGTTGAGGTTGCCGAAATCAATTGTGAACCGCTAGTACGACAGCACAAAACTTCGGCGAAGTCGCCGACATTCGGACGAAGTCGCCGCCCCACATGCGTCACCCGAGTTCATCAGTTCGGTGACCGATGCGATCAGGGATGAGGCACCTGCCTGGCAGGCCCGCCCGCTGGAGGTGATCTACCTGGTGGTGTTGTCCGGTGGTCGCAGCCAGGTTCATGGGCTCACGGTCGTCGCAATCAAGAGCGAAGGGCTTGATCAGGATTCTTTATCGCTAGTCTGGTTCATTTTTGATTACCTCTTATCCCACTTGCCCTCGTACACTTAATTCGTCGATCAGAAAATTATTAAAGAATGGAAGAAAGGGAGTCGTAACGGGCATACCAGAAAACCCGACGGACGCGCACGCTCGGACTAGGACTTTCCTGCATGCGGTCGGTGCGATCGTGTCGTTCACCGGATATTACTTCCTAGAGACGATTTGCTTCCAAGCAATATGGGTATGACACTTGGTGTGTTCGATTGGAATCGACTACGAACGCAAAAACTAAATTGAACGGATTACTGAAACTATGACGATTAAAGCCATCGAAGAGATTATTGGTCGAACCGTTCGACGGGACATCAGCCGCATGGTCAGTTTTGCGCAGGGAGGCTTGGAGCGAGCCGCGCGTTCGATCATGAGTACACCGAATGCGCACGTTGGCATTGTCACCGGCTTTTTCATCCGCAATGCGGTCCCGCCGTCACCGGAGACCGACGGTCTGGGTGGCATGGCACACATGGCCGCCGGCCTCGCGAACGCGGGCATACCGGTTACGGTCATCTCGGACGCACCCTGCGCAAAGGCGGTTTGGGCGATTTCCAACGAGCTTCCCAAGTCGGTCGCGCTGGAAATAACAGCAGTTAATACAGATTCGGTCGTCACGCTCCGCGAACGACTGGCAGCAGGCGTTCAGCCCATCACGCATCTGATCGCGATTGAACGCGTATCCCCCGGCAGCGATGGAAAGCCGCACCGGGAGTATGGTGCTGACATGACTGACGATACTGCACCGTTGCATCTGCTTTTTAACGATCCCGCATGGGATCGACCCTGGGTCACGATAGGCATTGGCGATGGAGGAAACGAGATTGGGATGAGCGTGTTGCCTTGCGACATCATTCGTGACGACATCCCGAACGGCCCCCTCATTGCAGCCACGACGCCAACCGACCACTTGATCGTAGCAGGCGTTTCGAACTGGGGCGGTTGGGGATTGCTGTTGGCGATGGCGTTGGTCGAACCCACTCTTTCGGGGTCGCTGCTCGCGGATTTTCACCCGGAGAAAGACCGTGCATTTCTCACGGCGGCGGTCGAAGTCGGGCAAGCCGTAGACGATAGCCGCGTCGATAAACCTGCCCGTCCGGTTATGAGTGTCGACCGTTTACCGTGGGAGACGCATGCGAGCCTGTTGATGCATTTGCGCGGTGTGACTGAGGCGTATCTCGAAGGCGGTTCGCCAGTCGTCGATGACATAGCGAGTTCGACGCTTTCCAATAGATAAGCGTACAGAAATGCAAGCTAACTATTGCAATACAAATGAGAACCGAAATAATGTCTAACCGATCATTATCAGCTCCCAAACTTAGCCCCGGATGGGCGCACTCTCTGCCGGAGGATGTTCAGACGCCCTGTTTCACGATCCATGAGAAAGGCATAGTCGATAACCTTCACGCAACGGCGCAAGCATGCGGAGGGATCAGCCGCTTGATGCCGCACGTCAAAACGCATCGCGCAAGCTGGATAGTTGAACTGCTGCTGAAGGAGGGTGTTCGTGCTTTCAAGGCTGCCACAGTAGCAGAAACGGCGATGGTGCTTGCCGCTGGTGCACCCTATGTCGTCTGGGCCTATCCAAGCGCCAACAGGGCGAACATTCGGGCACTGATCAACGTTGCCGGAATTTATGCAAACGCGTCGATCGGGGCGCTCGTTGACTCGTCCGCGGGGCTTGAGGCGTGGCGCAGAGAGCTCGAGGCCAGCAAACCAGGCACCTCAAACCTAAAGCTGATCGTCGACCTCGACCCCGGCATGGGACGTACCGGGGCGCCGTTGTCAGAGGTGGCGCTCGATCTGGCGCGGGATATCGACGCTTTGGGCCGCTTTGGCGGATTCCACATCTACGACGGTCATATTCAAGGACCAGACGGTGCAACGCGACGTGAACGGCTCGGTTCGGTCATCGAGCAAGCAACAGATCTGATGGAGCGCGCCGCAGGCGCAGGTTTGTGTTCCGATTTGATCGCCGGTGGCAGCTATAGCTTCAATGTCTGGCCAGCTTCGTTAGCCGATTACGTAGGACCGGGAAGCTGGACCTATTCAAGCGACCAGCATGACGCGGAGCTTCAAGACTTTGGCTGGCAGCCGAGCGCCTATGTGCTTGCGACCGTGATTGCCACGAAGGGCCAGACGGCCACGCTTGACGCTGGTGCCAAGGCAATTTCTCCCGACAAGCCGTTAAGCGCGCGCTTTCGATGGAACGGGAAGATTCTGATGATGAGCGAAGAACATGTGGTGGTCGAAAGCGAAGATCTGGCGGTTGGGGATCGGGTGCTTTTGATGCCTCGCCATGCGTGTACGACTGCCTATCTCTTCGAAAAGGCATTGGTGTTCGGTCGCGACGGCGAATGGACGTACCGCGAACAGATGGGGAACCGCCGTTAAGCGACGTCGGTGTGAAGACGGTGAAGATGTGCCCGGCCTATGCGCAGCGGCCCGCGACGCTTGTTGGCATTCCCGACCTGTTTGCCATGGATGCAAGAAAGACGCTGGGGAAGAATCATTAAGAGCACGTCTTTCCTCTGCCTTACCGGCGGATGTCGTAGCAGCGGTCGAGCAGGAGCGTTTCGAAGGATGGATCTTGAATGAAGTGGAGTGCGGCGCTGCGCTTCCTGGTTTCTATCCTCCGAATGGAGTCAATAAGGCAAAGGCCACTAAGAAATAGCTGTCTTTAGCGGCCAAACAAGACAACGAGGATAGTCAGATGGAAAGCCCCAAGAAAACTCCAGCTCGTGTGATCGAGGTTCCAAACCTCAAAGCAGGGGGACATTACTCGGCTGCAGTAGCTGCAGGTGGATTTGTATTTGTGTCGGGGCAAACTCCCCGCGATGAAGCAAGACAAATTGTCGGGGACACAATCGAGGAGCAGACGGCAGCAGCGCTTGATAACGTCGCTAAAGCGTTGGCTGCCGCCGGTGCTTCGATGACAGACATCGTGAAGGTCACGATCTACTTGACGGACTTGAACCTGTTTCAGCGGTTCAACGTCGTTTATGCGACTAGGTTTCCTGACTTTAAACCAGCACGCACAACCGTGGAGTGCGGACTGCAAGGGGTGATGGTCGAAATTGACGCCGTCGCTCACATCAACGTATGAGTGATCAGGTATCTCATACGACCTAGACGTCATTTCCCTTCATTGGGATTTGACCGGCCGGTCGGGGCACGTCGAGAAGCGAGTCGAAGGGCTGCCGTCGAGCATTACTTCTCGAATGAAACATGGTTTTCCTAACGCGCATGTTCGAAGTTTCGGCTTGCCTACTATAGGAGATGCTTTATGCGTACGTCCATCCCCGCCCGGAGCCGTGAGTTTCCACCGGTCTGGTCCCCTGTATTGACCCAGTTCAATGTCGATTTGAAGCCGTCAGGACCTCGCTTCTTCCAACACCGCTCTTCGCTGTTGCGGCAAGACGTTGGGCTTGCAATATTCGGTACAAACTCCGAAGCGAATTCGCTAACGCGCGCCGATAGGGCTCGTATCGCGGAAAGCCGGCGAGCCGGTCTCTGGCCCGCGCTGGCGGGGTGCCGCGGAAACCAAAATAATCTTTTGGTTAATCAGTCTGGAGATCGCTTCTTTATGCCTTCCGTCTTCGTCAAACTCCGTGCATGACGCGTTCCCGGCTGTGGGTGCGCTGAAAACAAGAGACCGGAGACGACATGGATTTCCCTATCACCAATGCGACTCGTCGCACCTTGCTGCGGGCGGGACTGCTGGCCCTCACCGCCATGACCGCTTTCACCATTGCCCCCGCCGCGTTCGCGGCCTATCCGGATAAGCCGATCCGGCTGGTCGTGCCTTATCCGCCGGGCGGCGCCACGGACGTGATCGGTCGCATCGTTGCCACGCGCCTGGGCGAGGTGCTGGGCCAGCAAGTGGTGGTTGACAACCGGGGAGGCGCGGGCGGGAATATTGGCGCGGAAGTGGTCGCCCGGAGCGCGCCAGACGGCTATACGTTGCTGATGGGCGCACTGACGTCCCATGCAACCATGGCCACCCTGGAAAAAGGGCACTTGCGTTACGACATCATCAAGGAGTTCGCCCCGGTGATGGTCGTTGGCTCGGTGCCACTGGTGGTGGTGGTCAACCCGAGGGTGCCGGTCAAGACGCTCCAGGAACTGGTCAAGTACGGCAAGGCCAATCCCGGCAAGCTCAACTACGCGTCGTCTGGTGCCGGCGCCCCGCAGCGCATGGCGGCTGAGATCTTTAAGAAAGATGCGAATATCGACATGACCCATGTGCCGTACAAAGGCAGCGGTCCCGCCATGACAGACTTGGTGGGCGGGCAGGTCAACATGATGGTGGAGACGGTGCCGGCGGCGCAGCCGTTCATCAAGGCAGGCCAGTTGCGCGCGCTCGCTGTGGCGGCCCCCAAGCGCATCTCGATGCTGCCGGACGTGCCCGCTGCCGCAGAGAGCGGCATGCCCACACTGGACGTCAGCTCCACCTTCGGCGTGCTGGCACCGGCGGGCACGCCCGCGCCGGTGGTTGAGCGCCTGAATGCGGCGCTGGCCAGGATTCTGGCAATGCCCGACGTCAAGGCACAGTTTCTGAAGCAGGGTGTCTATGCCTTGCCGCCAACCACCCCTGAAAAATCGGCCGAGCGCTTGCGCACCGAAGTCACACGCTGGGAAAAGGTCATCACCGACGCCCATATCAATTCCGATAGCTGAACCGACGCTCCCCACGACCCATGACCACTAATGAACCCAAAGGGAGATGGTCGGGAATTCCATCGGCAGCCCGCCGGCGAGCATGATGCCGCGCTACCCAGGCGCGCGGCGAACGTAATTTGTCAATCCAGGCGTTTCAAGTTATTCAAACGAGGTATTCATGCAACTAGGAATCGAAGGCAAGGTAGCACTGGTGCTGGGCGGCGGCGGCGGCCTGGGCAGCGCCATCGCGCTGGCGCTGGCGGCGGAGGGTGCGAAGGTCGTGGTCGCCGATGTCAATGAGGAAGCGGCAAGCCGCACCGCGGCTACGATCGCCGCCAAGGGGGGCACGGCGCTTGCGCGCACCTGGGATCTGGCGGATCTGGCGTCGATCGAGACCCATGTCGCCGCCATCGAGGCCCAGTTTGGCCAGGTCGATATCCTGGTCAACAATACCGGCGGCCCGCCGCCCACCACCGCGTTCGGCCAGGAAACGGCACTGTGGCGCAAGCACTTCGAAAGCATGGTGCTGTCGGTGATCGCGATTACCGACCGGGTGCTGCCCGGCATGCGGGCCAGGCAGTGGGGGCGCATCGTCACCAGTACCTCGTCCGGCGTGGTCGCGCCGATTCCGAACCTGGGCATTTCCAATGCGCTGCGCCTGTCCCTGGTGGGCTGGTCCAAGACCCTGGCGCGTGAAGTCGGCCGAGACGGCGTGACGGTCAATATCGTGCTGCCGGGGCGCATCGCCACCGACCGCATCCGCTTCCTGGATCAAGCCAAGGCCGGCCGCGAGCAGCGCCCGGTGGAGGAGGTGTCGGCCGAAAGCACCGCCGCCATCGCGGTGGGCCGCTACGGCCGCCCGGAGGAATATGCCGATGCGGTGACATTCCTGGCCAGCGACCGCGCCGGCTATATCACCGGCTCCACCATCCGTGTCGACGGCGGCCTCATCCAGAGCATCTGAGGCTGAGGCGCGCGACTGCCGCCCGCGCCTCGGCAAGACCGAACCCGCCCCATCACCTGCCATCGTCGGAGAACCAAAGATGCTGCTGACCGCTGACGCCAAGGGCGTCTTCCCCATCGCGCCCACGCCATTCCTGGACGACGGATCGATCGACGTGAGTTCGATCGATCGTTTGATGGACTTCTATCTCGGCTGCGGCGCGACTGGCGTGACCGTGCTGGGCCAGCTCGGCGAAGCGCCCAAGCTCGAGCACGCCGAGTCGATCGACGTGGCCGCGCGCATGATCCGGCGCGCGGGCGGGCTGCCGGTGGTGGTCGGGGTCTCGGCGCCGGGTTTCGCCGCCATGCGCGCGCTGACGCGCGAGGTGATGGACCTGGGTGCGGCCGGCGTCATGATCGCGCCGCCCAACACGCTGCGCACCGACGACCAGATCGTCGGCTACTACCGGCAGGCGGTAGACGCGATCGGCGCCGACGTGCCGATCGTGCTGCAGGACTATCCGCTGACATTCTCGGTGCAGATGACGCCCGGCGTGATCCACCGCATCGTCGGCGAGTTGCCCTCGTGCGTCATGCTCAAGCACGAAGACTGGCCCGGCCTGGAAAAGATCTCCACCCTGCGCGCCTTCGAGAAGGAAGCATCGATGCGGCACATCGCCATCCTGTGCGGGAACAACGGGCTGTTCCTCGACTACGAAATGGAGCGCGGCGCCGATGGCGCCAATACCGGCTACTCCTTCCCGGATATGCTCTGCGACGTGGTGCGCTTGTCGGCCCAGGGCGAGCGCGAGGCCGCGCACGATCTCTTTGACGCGCACCTGCCGCTGCTGCGCTACGAGCAGCAGCCCGGCGCCGGCCTGGCCGTGCGCAAGTACGTGATGATGCGCCGCGGGATCCTCACCTCGGCGGCGCAGCGCAAGCCGGCGGCCGTCATGTCGCCCACGGCCCGCCACGAGGTGGACCACCTGCTGCGGCGTCTGGCGAGGCATGACCCGCGCGCGGCACTGGCAGATTAAACCCCAAACCAAATGCAACAAGGAAACATCATGGCGACCGAATCGCTCCCCCTCGACGAAAGTGTGATCAAGGCTCTGCAAGGCGTGACCACCGCAACCCTGACCACCGTGCTGCTCAAGCATGGCCTGCGCAACGTTTGGCTGCGCGGCACGCAGCCGCTGGCACCCGGTCAGCCGCGCCTGGTCGGCCGCGCTTTCACCCTGCGCTTCGTGCCCGCTCGCGAAGACCTGGCGACGCCGGCCTCCTGGGGCTCGCCGATTTCCACGCGCGCGGCCATCGAGGACATGCCGGCCGGCTGCATTGCGGTGGTGGGCGCGCTCGGTGTGACCGATGCCGGCATCTTCGGCGATATCCTGTGCGCGCGCCTGCGCAAGCGCGGCGTGGCCGGGCTGGTGACCGACGGTGTGGTGCGCGATGTGGCAGGGGTGCTGGGCACGGGATTGCCGGTGTGGTGCCAGGGCACAGCGGCACCAGCTTCGGTCGCCGGTCTCACCTTCGTCGGCTGGCAGGAACCCGTCGACTGCGGCGGCGTTGCGGTGTTCCCCAACGATGTCATCGTGGTGGACCAGGACGGCGCGGTGCTGATTCCCGCCGCCATGCTTGACGAAGTGATTGCTGCCTCAGTGGAACAGGAGCGCCTGGAGGGCTGGATCATGCAGGAAGTGGAGCGCGGCATGCCGTTGCCCGGCTTGTATCCGCCCAACGATGAGAACAAGGCGCGGTACAAGGCCTGGACGGAAGGCGAAGGCGCGGACCGCTAAACGCTCCGGGCGCCAACGCGCGCCCGCGCCGTCAATTCGCCCAACGACGTCGTTTTCAAATCTGACGACTCCGTCTGGTTCACCGATCCGCCCATGGGGTTCTCGGTCGCCCGTGGCGAACCTCAACGCATCCGATACGCGTATGGTTTCGAGCAGGCTGCCCGCGCGCGCAAGATGCCTGCTTCCACCACGGGCTTAGCGCGCAACGACTAAGAACCCCTTCTCAAGGAGATGAGCCCGCTCTGGGGCGCCCGTCTGGCGCCTGAAAGAGCGCGGCCTGTCCCTTATGCCACCGGCGCTTGCTGTCTTACGCCACCTACCATGTGCCCGAGCCATGTTTAGACGTCTGTTGGTCTCAATTTTCACCCTTGCCATCATTGCCATCGCTGCGCCAGCGGCCGCAGCTTATCCCGACAAGCCGATCCGGCTGATCGTGCCGTCGGCTCCCGGCGGGGCTCCGGACGCGTTAATGAGAGCCCTCGGTCCACAGCTGGCACAGCAATTGGGCGTGCCCATCGTGATTGACAACAAGCCTGGTGGTTCCTACGTGATTGGCACGATGGAGCTGGTGAGGTCCGCGCCCGACGGCTATACGCTGGCTTACGGCAATATTGTCTCGCTGGCGACCAACAAGTCGCTGCTGCCTGCGGTGCCATACGACGTCGAAAAGGACCTGACGCTGATCGCGAACACGCTGCGCCTGTCCAACATGATGATCGTCAACAACAGTGTGCCCGTCAGGACCATTCCCGAACTGATCGCCTATGCGAAAAGGAATCCGGGCAAGCTGGCCTTTGGATCGGATGGCAACGGCACCACGGCGCATCTGGGCGTCGAACTCTTCAAGGCGATGACGGGCGTCAACATGCTGCATGTGCCCTATCGCGCGGCGACTTCGGCCATCACGGACCTGATCGGCGGTGGTATACAGCTCATGATGATCAACACGCCGGTTTCCGCGCCGATGGCCCAGGCGGGCAAGGCGCGGGCGCTTGGCGTCTCTTCGGCGCAGCGCCTGGCTGCATATCCGGACGTTCCCGCGATCGCCGAATCCGTGCCCGGATTCGAGGTGTCGGCGTGGGGAGGCATCGTCGGCCCGGCCCACATGCCCAAAGACATCGTTACCCGCCTCAACCGCGAGATTCGCATCGCGCTGGAGAGTCCCGCCGTGCGAGAGCGATTCAAGGTGCTGGGGGCGGAAATCGCCCCCAGCACGCCTGAGGAGTTCCTGGACCTGTCCCGCCGCGAAACGGTCAAGTGGGCAAAGATCGTGAAATTCTCTGGTGCCAGGATCGATTGAAGGAAATCCCCGTGAGTCCCTGGAAAGCAGCCCAAGCCGGCGACCCCGCCGTCGCCATCGATACACCTGCGCTCGTGCTCGACCTGAATGCATTCGAGCGCAATCTGAAGCGAATGGCTGACGCATTGCGCGGCCGAAACGTGCGTCTGCGTGCTCACGCCAAGAGCCACAAGTGTCCGGAGATCGCCTTGCGACAGATCGCATTGGGCGCTGTGGGTATCTGCTGCCAGAAGGTGGGCGAGGCTGCCGTGTTCGTGGAAGCCGGAGTCGGCGACATCCTGGTCACGAACCAGGTGATCGGCGACACCAAGCTGCGCCACCTTGCTCCGCTGGCACGCAAGGCGCGTATCGGGGTGCTGGCCGATCATCCGCAGCAGGTGGAGGCGCTGGCCGCAGCGGCGCAGGCGCATGCCGTCACCCTCGACGTCTACGTCGAGGTCAACGTCGGCGCCAACCGCTGCGGTGTGGCACCGGGCGACGAAGCCGTGCAACTTGCCCTGCAAATTGCCGGCAGCGCGGGGCTGCGCTTCGCCGGGCTGCAGTGCTACCACGGGCCGGCCCAGCATCTGCGGTCGCCGCAGCAACGCAAAGCGGCCATTAAAGACGCTATCGAGGCTGCGCGCACGACGCGCGACGCCATCGAGGCCTGCGGCGTCGCTGTCGAGCATATCACGGGCGCGGGCACCGGCACCTTTTTGCATGAACGTGACAGCGGCGTCTTCAATGAGCTTCAGGCGGGGTCCTATATATTCCTGGACCGCGACTACGGTGACAACGAGCGCGGGGAGGGCGATGTGCCCTTCGAGCACGCATTGTTCGTGCGCACCACGGTGATGAGCCGAGCGAATCCGCAGCGCGCGATCGTGGATGCCGGCCTGAAGGCATCGAGCGTGGATTCGGGCATGCCCGCCGTCTGGCAGCGGCCCGACCTGCGCTATGTGAAAGCTGCCGACGAGCATGGCGTCCTGGCTACTGCCGATGCCACCGCAGTGTCGCTGGGAGACGTGCTGATGCTCGTGCCGGGCCACTGCGACCCTACCGTCAATCTCTACGACGAACTGGTGTGCGTGCGCGGCGACAAAGTTGAGGCCCTCTGGCCGATTGCCGCGCGCGGCGCCTTGTTGTGAGCGCGAGTGCACCACCGAAACTCATTTTGGAAATCCCATGAAAGCAAATTTTGATCTGCTGATCCGCAATGCGAGTATCGTGGATGGCACGGGCGCGCCGCGTTACGAGGGTGACATCGGCATCCGCGGCGACCGCATCGCCCGTGTCGGCGATCTGTCGGGCGCACGCGGCGAGGTGGAGCTCGACCTCAAAGGCCGCATCGCGGCCCCGGGCTTCATCGACGCACATACACACGACGACCGGCTCATGCTGTCCAGCCCCGATATGGCGCCCAAGGTCAGCCAGGGCATCACCACGGTAATTGCGGGCAATTGCGGCATCTCGCTCGCGCCGATGCCACGACCGATCCCGCAACCGGTTACTCCGCCACTGAACCTGCTCGACGAGCAGGGCGACTGGTTCGCTTTCCCCACATTCGCCTCCTACATCGCGGCACTGCGTGACCAGCCTCCCGCTACCAACTGCGCCTTGCTGGTGGGTCACACCACGCTGCGCGTGGCGACAGTGGAGGATCTGGAGCAGCCGGCGTCGCGGGCGCAGATAGAGCAGATGCGCAGCCTGGTGCTCGAAGCGCTGGAAGCCGGTGCGATCGGTGTCTCGACCGGCCTGTTCTACGAGCCATCGATTGCGGCGCCGACCGAGGAGGTGATCGACATCTGCGGCCCGCTCCAGGCATTCGGCGGCGTGTACTGCACCCACATGCGTGATGAAGCGGATCGGGTGATCGATTCGCTGGAGGAGAGCTTCCGAATTGGCCGTGAGGTTGGCGTGCCGGTGGTGATCTCGCACCTCAAGGTGGTCGGCGAAAAGAACAAGGGCCGATCGCAGGAAGCCCTATCCTTCATTGAGCGGAACATGGCGACCCAGCCGATCTGTATCGACTGCTATCCCTATACCGCCGGCTCCACGGTTCTGTCGGCCCACCGCGCGGCGAGTTCGACTCGCGTCATTGTGAGCTGGTCGAAGTCGCTTCCGGAATTCGCGGGGCAGGATCTGGACGCCATCGCTCGAAAGCTTGGCGTGGACCAGGAGGAGGCGATCCGCCGCCTGAGTCCAGCGGGGGGGATTTACTTCCGGCTGGACGAGGGCGACGTGCAGCGCATCCTGAAGCACGAAAAGGTCATGATCGGCTCAGACGGCCTGCCGCACGACGCGTCTCCGCACCCGCGTCTGTGGGGTAGCTTCCCCCGCGTGCTGGGCCACTATGGCCGGAGCCTTGGCTTGTTCCCCCTCGAAACTGCCGTACACAAGATGACCGGTCTCACCGCGAAGAATTTCGGCCTGAAAGACCGAGGCCTGCTCAAGGAGGGTGCGTTCGCCGACCTGGTCCTGTTCGACGCCGAGACCATCGACGCGGCCGCCACCTACGAGGCGCCGACCGTTCCGGCGCATGGTATCGATACAGTGATTGTCAATGGCTTCCTCGTCTGGCATGGCGGACGATCGACGGGCGCGCGGCCAGGGCGCGTGCTGGCGCGCCATCAAGCAAGCTGAACAAGAGACCACGCACTTGGGCGGGCATATATCAGGAAGGCCCTCATGGTCCCCGATTTGGTGGCCTGGGAATTCAGTATGCCCTCCCATGTGGCTCGCTGTACCGCCATATTTCCGACCCTACCGTCGTATTCAAACTGGGCGGCCTTTCACAGTCGCCTTGGCCTCGGCCCCTTTCGAGATCGAGATTTTATGGCATCGAATCAGGCATGTCGGAGGTCACCGTTTTCGGTCTTGCGGCGCTACCCCTTGCGCTAACGATTGATCGCGTGGCGAATGGCGTGACACGGCCGATGTTCGGATGGATATCCGACCTGATCGGGCGGGAGAAGACGATGCTGATCGCATTTTGGATGGAAGCGGTGGCGATGACCTTTGGCTCATGCTCCGGCACGACCCGGTGATGTTTGTGGTGCTGTCAGGCCAATCCTCGGGGGGCCGCTGGCCGCGCTGCTCCACCAGCATACGGGCGGATGGGATGCGGTGTTCGGCACGGCTATCGCATTGGATAGCTGCACGGCTGTGTTGGCGATCGCCGCACTCAAGCCGATGCGCCGCGCGTGGCTTGCGCGCCAGTCCAGGCGGGCATAGTCAAAACGTCCTCGAATCCCGACCGGAAAAGGTCGCAGCGAATGATAGCAGGTCGATTGAAATCTATGGCGCCAGCACTGCTCTCGATCGGACCTTGAACGTGTGGGTTGCTCGAGCGCTTTTTCCTACTTATAAGTGAACTCAATTCGTTTAACGCATCAACTTGGATCCTTATGCAATCCGCAGATCTCCAGCGTGCTGTGCAATTCTCGATCGATCATGAAACGTCATGGGACCGCGAGGTAGACGGCGTGTGGGGCGTGCATCAAAACGACCCGCCTCCTTGGAACCGTCTGCTGGGTCCCGTGCACGGGCGTGGCCCTGTATCCGGCGTTATCACACGGGACGGCAAGCAACTTATGTCTTGGGGCGAACCCGATCGAGCGGACCTGACCTTCAGCGTCGCGAAGACTTATCTAGCGTTGCTGGCTGGTGTGGCGCACGAGCGTGGCCTGCTGCCCGACGTCGATGAACCGGTGCACGTGCGCGTGCCCGGTATCGGCTTCGATGACGAACACAACGCGCGGGTGACCTGGTCGCATCTGTTGCAGCAGACGAGCGAATGGCAAGGTGTATGTTTCGGGCTGCCGGACCAGGCAGACCACTATCGACATGTGACGTTCGGCATAGCGCCCAACGGCAAGAAAGGGGATCTGCGACCGTTGCGGGTGCCGGGCACCTATTGGGAATACAACGACGTGCGCATTAACCAGTTTTCGCTGGCGCTGCTGCACCTATTCGGGCGCCCGTTGCCGGAGGTGTTTCGCGAGACGATCATGCGGCCCCTGGGCGCGAGCGAGAACTGGCAATGGGTCGGCTACGACAACGCCTGGGTTGAAGTGGGCGGGCGTCGCGTTCATTCGGTTCCGGGCGGCACACATTGGGGCGGCGGCTTATCGATCAGTGCCAATGACCAGATCAAGGTGGCCCAACTGTTCCTGGATCAGGGCAAGGTCAACGGCCGCCAGGTACTCTCCACCGAGTGGCTGCAGCGCATGCGAACACCTTGCGCGATCGCACCGTTCTACGGTTACCTGGTCTGGCTCAATCAAGATCGCCGCATCTTTCCGAGCGCACCCGCTTCGAGCTACTTCGCAATCGGCGCGGGTGGTTCGTTCACCTGGATCGAACCGGAACTCCGCCTGGCGGTGGTGGTCCGCTGGCTCAACCCGGCGTTTGCGGACAGATTCTTTGGTCTGGTGCTCAAGGCGTGTGACGAGGAGTCGAGCAGGTGATCCGCAATGCGGTCCTGCATTGGGTGCTGATGAAGCTCGTCGACCCAAGAGCGCCGCGATCTCGATGCTGTGTTCAAGACAGCAATCTTTTCCTACAGGAGGCAGCATGCAATACCGCCGTTTCGGCCGCACTGGCCTTACAGTTTCACGTCTGTGCCTTGGCACCATGACCTTCGGCTTACAGACAGAAGAGTATGTTTCGCGAAGCATCCTCGACCGGGCAGCGGATGCCGGCGTGACCTTCATCGATACTGCCGACGTTTATCCTCTTGGCGGCGGAGAGGAGATCGCCGGCCGAACTGAAGAGATTGTCGGACGCTGGATGAAGGGGAGGCGCGATCGCTTCATTGTCGCGACCAAAGCGGTCGGCAAGGTCGGACCGTCGTCGTGGGATCAGGGTTCGTCCCGCAAGCACCTGCTTGATGCGATCGACGCGTCGCTGTGCCGCCTTGGTACTGACTATGTCGACCTCTACCAGTTGCACTCCGACGACTCGGGGACGCCTCTCGACGAGACGCTGGAAGCGCTTGACACGATTGTGCGGTCGGGCAAGGCGCGCTATGTCGGGGTATCGAATTTTCTGGCTTACCGGCTCGCGCGGGCGCTGGGGCGTTCAGACGTGCTGCGCGTGGTTCGCTTCGTTTCAGTGCAGCCGCGCTATAACTTGCTCTTTCGCCAGATCGAGCGCGAACTGCTGCCGCTCGCAGGCGAAGAACAACTCGCGGTGATTCCGTATAATCCACTCGCGGGCGGTCTGCTGACCGGCAAGCATCGCCACGACGTACCGCCTGCCGAAGGGCGCTTTACCACTGCCGTCGGCAAGGCTGGCGCAATGTATCTGCAGCGCTACTGGCATCAGCGCGAATTCGAAACGATCGAGAAGCTGCGCGGGATCGCCGAGCAAGCCGGTGAATCGCTAACGAAGACCTCCCTGGCGTGGGTCTTGGCGAACCCGCTCATTACCTCGGCGATCATCGGCGCGAGTCACGCTGATCAATTGAGCGAGTCGCTATCCGCGGCGGATCTTGCGCTCGATCCCGAACTGAAGGCACAACTCGACGATACGACCGCCGAGTATCGGTGGGGCGACGCCGCGCGTTGAGGATGGCCCAATGCCGGTATGAATGCCGACCCCTGGAATCAGCGCTTAAAAGAAATTCATGCGATATTCACGCATTCGTTACTGCCTGGAGGCAATGTCATGGGATTCGATTTCACAGGTAAACGCGTCGTGGTCACTGGCGGCTCACGCGGCATCGGCCGCAGCATCGCGCTCGGGTTCGCGCAGGCGGGCGCCGCTGTGTCTGTCTGCGCACGCAACGTGCAAGGCTTGAAAGCGGTCGAGGCGGAGCTGATAGCCTATGGCCACCCCGTCCATATCGCACCGTGCGATCTGGCGGAAGACCGGGCGATAGGCGCGTACATCGCGGCCGCGGGCGAGGCGCTCGGCGGCATCGACATACTGATCAATAACGCGTCGGGTTTCGGAGGCGGGGATACCGAAGCCGGCTGGAAGGCCAGCGTTGAGGTCGACCTGATGGCAACGGTTCGCGCCGGTCATGCCGCGCTGCCTTTTTTGCGCAAGTCGGCCAACGCTTCCATCGTCAATGTGACCTCCATCTCCGCGCTGCATCCATCGTCCCGGACGCAGTCTTACGCGGCGATCAAGGCAGCGGTCATGCACTATACAGCCTCGCACGCGTTGACACTGGCGCGAGATCGCATCCGTGTCAACGCAGTGGCACCGGGATCGATCGAATTTCCGGGCGGATCGTGGGAGCAGCGGAAGACCTCTGATCCCGCTCTCTATGACCGGATTCTGCGTTCGGTTCCGTTCGGCAGGCTGGGGAAACCCGGCGAGGTCGCTGGCGCGGTGCTGTTTCTCACCAGCGAACACGCTGGCTGGATCACCGGGCAGACCTTAGTGGTCGATGGCGGGCAGGTGTTGACGTAAGCGCAAGAAGACACAGCGGGGAGGGGCCGCGGATACCCCGCCTGTGGGATGTCGATCGGCACAGCCTCCCGGCCGTTTCGCTAATGCCCGCGCTCCAGTCCTTCGGCCCGAAGGCAGAGCAGCGCCTCAAGCAACGGCGTGTGGGAAATTCCGAACCGCTCCGCGACGTCGTTCTGTTAAAAGCGGTCGTCGGGTAACAGTCGGAACGATCGCCTGAAGCGATATGCCAATGGATCAGCGCACGAAATATTCCTTGACCGCGGCGACGAACGTGTCGATGTCCGCACGAGAGACGTCCTTGTGCGTGACGAAGCGCGATGCATACAGCATCTGTGTGAGAATGCCGCGCTCCTTTAACCACGCCTCTAGGGGCGCGCAGTGCTCCGGCGGAAATTGCGCGAAGACCATGTTGGTGGCGTGCGACTGCACGCTGACCTCATCGATCTGCGCGAGGCCGGCTGCGAGATGGGCGGCGTTGTCGTGGTCGTCGGCGAGTCGCTCCACGTTGTGGTCCAGCGCGTATAGACACGCTGCCGCCAGCACGCCAGACTGCCGCATACCGCCGCCCAGCACCTTGCGCCAGCGATGCGCGACGTCGATCAACGTCTTGCGGCCGACCAGCACGGAACCTACGGGCGCACCGAGGCCCTTCGAAAAGCAGATCGACACGGAATCGAAGGGCGCACACAACGAGGCGATCGTCTGCATTGATGCGACCGCGGCATTGCACACGCGCGCGCCGTCGAGGTGAGTAGCCAGGCCTCGCTCGCGCGCGAGTTGCGTCGCTTGCGCGACGTAAGCGGGGGGCAGCACCTTGCCGCCAATCGTATTCTCCAGCGCCAACAGACGCGTGCGGGCAAAATGATCGTCTACCGGCTTGATTGCCACGATGACCTTGTCCAGCGGCAGGGAGCCATCCGGCGCGTTTTCTATCGGTTGCGGCTGGATGCTGCCGAGCACGGCCGCGCCACCGCCTTCGTATTTGTAGGTGTGCGCGGCCTGTCCGACGATGTACTCGTCGCCCCGTGCGCAATGTGCCATCAGCGCGGCAAGATTGCTTTGCGTGCCACTCGGGAAAAACAGGCCGGCTTCCTTGCCGGCCCGCTCGGCTACCGCCGCCTGCAGGCGCAGGACCGTCGGATCGTCGCCCCAGACATCGTCGCCTACTTCGGCAGCCGTCATCGCGGCGAGCATCGCTTGATCCGGTCGGGTTACGGTATCGCTGCGCAGATCGATCATTCGGTTCTCCTTGACTCTGATAGGGCGCCTCCACACCGGCGGCGCTGACGGCGCGGATGGAACTGCGAGTTTACCAACTAGCGCATGGTGCAGCACCGCAGCCGGCCTAAGCCTTCGTAACTACAGATATGTTGTGGTCAAGAACCCCATGAACTATCGGCAGACCTATTCGTGGGCACCCAGGCTGTATGCGCTTGATACGCCGGGGGCGGCAAGGGCCGATCTCAGCAAGCTGGATTGGGCCGACTGCAAACGCCCGTTCTTTCCACTGGACGACAGCGACTGGCCACTATGGCGGGCCTAGCGCGCATGGCCGTCAGTCGCAGCCTCAGGGCTGCGGCGGCATCTTCCTGGCAAGTGCCTGTAGTGCCGGATAGTTCGCGTCTGAGGCGCGCTGCCATTCGGCACCGGGCAAATAGCTGATAATAGAGGCATAGGACGTGGATGTTTTCAGGAAATCCGGATCGCACAGGGCGGCGGCACCGGCGTTCTCCAGGCGCTCGCGAATGGTGGCCGGCACGTTGCGCGGCACGGCAAAGGCACGTTCCCATGGCATGGCCACGTCGATGCCATCCGCGCGCGGTGGCTACCTGCTGCAATGCCGGAGCACGTTGCTCCATGAACTGCGAAACGATGCGCAGAGGCACCGCCTCTTTGCCCGGCACGGGCACCGCTGTCAGGCTAGTGAACATGAAGTCGGTATGGCCTCCAAGCAATGCGTTCTTGGGCTGACTGGAACCATCGAACGGGATGTCGTTGAGCTGCACTCCGGTGGCCAGTTGCAATTGCAGCATCGCCAGATGCCCGTTGGAACCCACGCCGTTGTAGCCGAACGAGAGCGAGTTGGGCTTGGCGCGCAGCGCCTGGGCTTCGCCGTAATGGGGAACGAGTACCCGTCGCCAAACCGGCGGGCTCAAGCCCCGCAGTTCCCGCCGATGGGTTCAGCGAAAGCGATGCCCGCTGTTCCCGGTAGGGACTCGCCCGATCGCGGAGCGCCGAAATTGGCTCATGCGCCTTCACTTTTCCTCAGTCCCGATGTGAGCCCATCTCCGATTAGCCCCTAACGCTTGCCTTGATGCGCGGGAAACGGACCTCATCAACGATCGGCGCGACCTTCCGAAGAAGCAGTTGGGTGAAGTGACTTACCTGACTGAAGCGGAATGCGCAATGTGCGCCGGAGTCCCACGAGGGGAGGCGCAACGCACTTGGGATTTGTGGAAATCCCAGGCCTCGGCCAAACGGGAAAGGCCCGCGCAACCCTGACGCGTGGCGGCGGGCAGCGTTCAGGCGCTCCCCGCGCCAACGCCCCGCCAACGCTCCGCAACCGTCGCCGTGCTCGGGCCCGTTTCCGGCGCCGGGCGGTTGAGATCCAGCAGCCCCGCCAGCACCGCCGCCAGCGGCGAGCGCACCGACGAGTGCAGCCACACCATGCCCACCGTCCGCTGCGGGCACGGCGCGGGCAGCGCCCAGCGCCGCACCCGGGCATCTTGCTGGCCGCTTGCCGCCCAGTCCGGCAGTACGGAAACCCCAAGGCCCTCCGCCACCAGCTTGGCAATGGGCTCAATCCCGTCCAGCTCGAACTGCACCTGCGGCCGGACATAGTGGCGGCGCAGGTAGTCGTCGGCGAGTTTTCCCGCCACCACGCTGCGGTCATAGCGGATAAACGGCTCGCGGGCGATGGTCTGCAACGGGTCCGTGACCTTCATGCCCGCGGGCGTCAGCAGGATCAACGGCTCGTTGCGCAGCGGCACCCACTCGCAGGTCTTGGGCATGGCGAAGGAGGGCTGCACCAGCACTGCGGCATCCAGTTCGCCGGCGATGACTTTGGAAATCAGCGTCGCTGACGTACCCGGCTCGATAAAGATCTCAATGCCCTGGTAGCGCTGCTTCCATTCCCGCAGCGCGCTCGGCAGCAGGCCCATCAGCGCGGTCGGCGCGGAGCCAAGGCGCAACGGGCCGGCCGGCAGTGCCGTGTCCGATGCCTCGGAGCGCAGGTTGCCGACCTCCCGCACCACCAGCCGGGCACGCTCCAGGATGCGGCTGCCGGCAAGGGTCGGGCGGACGGTCCGGCCCGAGCGCGCCAACAATTTGCTGCCGATGTCGGCTTCCAGCGCCTTGATCTGTTGCGCGACGGTGGTGGGCGCCAGGTCCAGGCGCCGCGCGGCTTCCGCGATGGAGCCCGCGTCCACGACGACCACGAAGGTATGCAGGAAGGTGGTATCCATAACCACGTATGTTACGTGTTCAGAAACATCCTGGCAGCGCTTTTTCGGTTGGTTTCGGTGAGCAACACTAGGGGCACTTACCCAGTCACCCAAAAACACCGAGAGAGACCGTCATGCCGATCATCCAGTCCATTGAAGTCTGTGTCGCCCGCGTGCCGCTGGAGCACGTCACCTCCTTTTCTAGTCGCACCGTCACCGAGCGGCACTACGGGCTGGTGCGGGTGCGGTCCGCTGAGGGCGTCGAAGGCATCGGCTTCTGCTATGTCGGCAGCGCCGGCGGCGAGCTGTTCCGCGTCGCGGTGGAGCAATTGCTCGCGCCCGTGCTGATCGGCAAGGAATCGCTCGGCGTGGAAGGCTTGTGGCAACAGATGTACCAGGAGGCCTTGTTGCAGGGCCGCATGGGCACCGTCATGCGCGCCATCAGCGCGCTGGACATCGCGCTGTGGGACATGAACGCCCGGGCCGTCGGACTGCCCTTGCACAAATACCTGGGCGCCGTCGAGTTGGACACGGTGGTCGCGTACGCCAGCGGCGGCTATTACATGGAGGGCAAGACCGCCGCGATGGTGGGCGAGGAAATGGCCAGCTATGTCGAGCTTGGCTTCAAGGCGGTCAAGATGAAGACGGGGCGCTGGGACCCTAAGGGCGAGGAGTCCCGCGTGAAGGCCGCGCGCGTAGCCATCGGTCCGGACGTGGAGCTGATGCTGGACTGCAATAACGGATGGGTCGACACGGTGCAGGCGATGCAGTATCTCAGCCGCATCGAGCAGTACCGGCCGTACTTTATCGAAGAGCCGTTTGGCCCGGACGATATCGAAAGCCACGCCCGTCTGGCAAAGCTGACCTCCATCCCCGTGGCCACCGCGGAGATCGGCTACGGCCGCTGGTACCACAAGCAGTTGCTCGACATGGGCGGCGCCGCCATCCTGCAGACGGATGCGGCGGTGTGCGGCGGCATCACCGAGTGGAAACGCATCGCGGCCATTGCCGCCGGCTACGGCGTGCAGGTGTGCCCGCACTGGTTCCATGATGTGCACGCGCCGCTGGTGGCGGCTACGCCGAACGCGCGCTATGTGGAATTCTTCTGGGACGACCAGGTGCTGAATTTCCGCCGCCTGATCGACCGGCAGCTTGGCCACAAGGACGGCCGCGTCGTCCTGCACCAGACGCCGGGGCTGGGCTTTGGCTTCGACGAGCAGCAGGTGGCGAAGTACGGCAAGTGGACAACCACCGCCTGAAGTCGTCCCGGCCGTCGGCAGCACCGCATCAAACAATAAAGTAGACCTTGGAGACAACTATCATGGACCGCCGCGCTTTCACCCGTGCCCTTGCCACTCTCGCCACCGCCAGCGCCTTGCCGGCGCTGGCGGCCGATCCCGCGCTGCCAAAAGGCCCGATTCGCGTGGTCGTCGGGTTTCCTCCCGGCGGCGGCACGGACGTTATTGCCCGCATCGTCGCCAACAAGCTCGGTGCGCTGTGGGGCGTGCCGGTCGTGGTGGACAACAAGGCGGGTGCCGCCGGACTGATCGCTGCGGCCGAAGTGGCCAAGGCGGCGCCGGACGGCAATACGCTGATGCTGGGCCATATCAACGCGCTCGGCATCGCGCCCGGTCTGCATGCCAGGCTCAACTTCTCGGCCGAGAAGGATTTCACGGCGATTGCGCTGGTCGGCAAGACGCCGCAGGTGCTGATCGCCAGCCGCGCGCAGCCCGTCAAGACCGTGCAGGCGCTGATCGAACTCGCCAGGAAGTCGCCCAAGCAGATCACGTTCGGCTCCGCCGGCTCGGGCTCCGCGCAGCACCTGGCCCTGGCGCTGTTCGAGCAGCGATCCGGCATCTCCGTGTTGCATGTGCCCTACAAGGGCTCGGCGCCGCTGGCCACCGACCTGCTTGGCGGGCATGTGCAATTCGCCTTCGAAGGCATGACGACCGCGACCACCTTTATCAAGGATGGCAAGCTGATGGCGATTGCGCAGACCGGAAACAAGCGCGTCAAGAGCTATTCCGATGTGCCCACCGTGGCGGAATCCGGCTTTCCCGGGTTCGACGCCAGCATCTGGTTTGGCGTTGTCGGGCCGGCCGGCCTGCCCGCGGCGATGGTCGCGCGCATCAATGCCGATGTGAACAAGGTCCTCGCCATGCCGGATGTGGCCGCAAAGCTGGAGGAGTTCGGCGCGGAGGATGGCGGCGGCTCGCCGGAGCGGTTCGCCGAGTTTATGCGGGCCGAGCAGGCCAAGTGGGCCAAGCTGATCAAGGAACGGAAGATCACGGCGGAGGCGTAAGCGCCGGGCGCAGGCGGGCAGTCCTGCATTCGACATGGCTACGTGACATCACGCGCCGCAATCCATCCCACCCAGGCGCGCGCAACGATGCGCGCCCCGTTGAATGGTCCCGCGACGCTCGAAGTGACTCAGTACGGTATCGACCGAGTCGCTGCCAATGACGCCCTTCTCGATCAGCAGTGCTTCCAGGCCCGCACTTTTGCTGCGCTGGCCGCTTCGCGGTCGTCGTCGTATTTGAATAGTTCGCTCATGATGGTAGGTCCGGGTATCCCATCAGTTGGACGGCGGCAGATAGGCTTCGAACAGGTCCGCGTAAATGGTCTTGTTTGGCTCGCTCTTTTCCTTGCCCCAGATGTCGGCGGCGTCGAAGGACACGCGATACACAGGCACGGATCGCCAATCCCATCCGGCCCGGTGGAGACAAAATACGAGAACGCGCCGGGATACACGACATCGACCGTGCCACGCTTGTCGCGCAGATAGCCTGGCAGGCGCGTGTGATCGACTGCATCGGGGTCGGCTCCGCGAACCTCGTCGCCTTGTGCAAAGCGCGGCGCCTGCTTCAGTCCGCGGAGGCCCGAATCGCCTTTGGTGGGGTACTCATTGATCTGAGTGGCGATCGCCGGATTGGGCTGGTTGGGTAGCGGTGCGCTGGGATTCGCACGGTAATAGTCGATCTTCTGGTTGAGTTCAGGGTTCGCTCGCTGAGCCGCACCGCCGCGGTCATCACGGGCACCAATTCACAGGTCCCCGCAGATTTCCTGCTAGGTGTGCGTGCCGACGCTCTGAACTGCTCAACGACGCCACTCACGATCACGAACACGACGCGTCGGTCCAGTCATGCGCGCTGGTCGAAAGCGGTGCGCTCCGACCCGGACCGGTTCAACCGGTGGATCAATCAACTCATGCAACAGCACGGCCAGCAACTGATGCGGATGAAAGGTGTGCTGCACTTCCGTTCGGAGCCGCGGCAATTCCATTTCCATAGCGTCCACATGTTGCTCGAAGCCAGCCCGGGACGGCCATGGCGCGCCGGCGAGGCGCGCGACAACAAATTCGTATTCATTGGTCGAAATCTTGACATGCGCCGCCTCCGCGAGGGGTTCGTGGACTGTCTGCAATAGCGCTTTGCGGCGTCGGCTGTCCTCCCCCGCACTGCATTGCCCTCCGTGGTCAAGGAGTACTCGATGAAAAAGTCTGAAGCGCAAATACGGTTAGCATCGGCCTGTTCGCCTTCGCTGACACGTACCTCACAGCCACTGTATTTCCGGTTCCTGTGTGGGCCACGTTCATCGCGTGGGCGTCGTTCTTTGTCGTCGGCGGGGGCACAGCCGGCTTCGTGAAAAGAGCAGTGATAGCGACGCGATGACAAGCCCCGTCAGATTCGACGCGACACTGACATCGGCGAAGGCAACTTGCTCCCGCACGATTGCATCGCCAAGCGTGGTGATGAACAAAGCCGATCTGGTCGCGGAGGAAGCGCTCGAATTGCTCAGCTGCCCGAAATGATAAGCGTCGACCACGGTGATGACCGATTCGAGTTCGACCTCGATCTTCGCTTGGCTCTCATGCCCCTGTCCGAACTGTTCGCCACCCCGGCCAAATATCTGTGCTCGACGACCAGAAGATCCTCGCGGCTCGATATGATGTCTACCTTCAGGCCCGCGAATGCAACCCGGCTCGCTGGTCGGGCAGCATGCGCAACTGGGCGCCCATCGGCGCCGTGACGCTCAACCCTCAACGCGACTCGGTGGTGGCCATGGCGTCACAGACCGAAGAAAGGCCGTTGGCTATATGACTGAGGCGACAACTACATTGACGCGCGCCGATTCGGACAAGGGCGGTATTTCCGCTTTGCGCTGGTCCGAGCAGCTTGACGTGTCATGGATCACGGCACACACTATGCTGCGTACGGTCCGGTGATGATTGAACGGGATAAGCAATACCGTTTGCACGGGTTGGTGGAACCGAACGGCGCCTTGATCGATGGGCCGCGACTAGCAAAGCGTGGGCGCGCTGCCAACAATATTTTTGCTCTTAATCAGGTAGGCAAACATGCCCAGTCCCCCGGAAAAATTGCCTTCTTTGACGGAGGAAATTGATGAGGGCGAACGGCGCTTCAGGTCGCTTGCAGATGCGATGCCCCAAATTGTGTGGACAGCCATGCCGGATGGTTGGATCGACTACAGCAATCAACGGTGGATCACCTATACGGGACTTACTTTTGAGCAACTCCAAGGGTGGGGCTGGACTCAAGCACTCCACCCGAATGATTTGCAACCTACCATCGATCGCTGGACGAGGTCATTAAAGAGTGGTGAAGATTATGAAACTGAATACCGCTGGAAAAGAGCCTCCGATGGCGTTTATCGATGGCATCTGGCCCGTGGATTGCCGCTTAAAGACTTGAATGGACATATCGTCAAATGGGTTGGGACCAGCACCGACATTGAGGACCAAAAGCAGCTGCAGGCTGCGGCAGAAAGAGCCAACCGCGCGAAATCTGATTTCCTTGCCAGCATGAGCCATGAGCTGCGCACGCCGCTGAACGGTATTCTTGGCTACGCGCAGATACTGCTGCGGGACACCACGCTGGGCGAGCGGCAGGTCGCGGGGCTGCGCGTGATCCAGCAAAGCGGCGAGCAACTGCTGACGCTCATCAACGATGTGCTGGATTTCGCCAAGATCGAAGCTGGCAAGCAGGAGCTCGACCTCACCTACATCCCGCTGGCCAAGTTCCTGCGTATCATTGCCGAGATCATCAGCGTCAAGGCAGAGCAGAAGGGCGTGGTCTTTATCTGTGATACTGCGCCGGACTTGCCCGGGGGCATACGCGCCGACGAGAAGCGGCTACGCCAGGCGCTGCTCAACCTGCTGGCCAATGCCGTCAAGTTCACCGACCGCGGTCAGGTTAGCCTGCACGTGCGCTTTGCGCCTCCCGCCCGGCTGCGCTTCGAAGTACAAGACACCGGCATCGGCATCCGCGAGGAGCAATTGGAATCCATCTTCCAGCCTTTCGAGCAAGGCGGCGACGCGCAACGCCGGCTCGGAGGCAGCGGCCTGGGCCTGGCCATCAGCCAGCGCTTTGTGCGCCTGATGGGGGGCGAGATCCGGGTCGAGAGCCGGATCGGCCAGGGCAGCACCTTCTGGTTCGAGCTGGAGCTGCCGGTGGTCGAGCTCGAGATCGCGCCGCCGTCTGCCGCAGGGGTCGTGACCGGCTATCAGGGGCCGCGCAAGAAGGTGTTGGTCGTCGATGATGTGGCCGAGAATCGGGCCGTGCTGGTCGACATGTTGGGCCAGATCGGCTTTGAGATGGTCGAGGCGGAAAACGGCTGCGAGGGACTGGAAAAAGCCCAAACCTTGCGCCCGGACTTGATCTTGATGGACATCGTCATGCCGGAGATGGGCGGGCTGGAAGCCACGCGCCGCCTGCGCCAGCTGCCGGCCCAGAAGGATGTGCCGATCATCGCGATTTCCGCCAGCGCTTCCGGTGGCGACAAGGAGAGCAGCCTGGCAGCCGGCATGAGCGCGTTCCAGCCCAAACCGATCGACTTCGGCATGCTCCTGGCACAGATCGCCAGCCTGCTGAAGCTCAACTGGACTTACGCAGCGCCACCAGCGAGCTCCGCTCCCGAACATCAGGCGCCCGGGCCGCTGCTGGTGCCACCGGCGCAGGAGATGGAAATCCTGCATCGTCTGGCGCGGGAGGGAAACATGCGCGACATAGTGCAGCGCGCCGCTCACTTAGCCGAGCTCGATGAGCGCTATCGTCCGTTCGCCGACCAACTGCGCCTGTTGGCCAAGGGGTACCAGTCCAAGGCCATTCTAAGCCTTGTGGAGCGGCACTTGGAAAGGAGGCCAGCGCCATGACGGCGACCTTGGCACAGGAAACTGGCACCCACACGATCCTGATTGTGGATGACACGCCAGCCAACCTGGACGTGATCGTGGAGAGTCTTGAGGACCACGGCTTTCGGATCGTCGTCGCGCAGGACGGCGAAGAAGGGCTGCAACGCGCCGACTTTGTACAGCCAGACCTGATCCTGCTCGACGTGATGATGCCGGGACTGGACGGCTTTGGAGTCTGCCGCCGCTTGAAGGCGCTGGCAAGCACCCGAAAGATCCCGGTGATTTTCATGACCTCGCTGACCGAGACCGAGCACAAGATCACCGCGTTCAAGGCGGGCGGGGTCGACTATGTCACCAAGCCGCTGCAGATCGACGAAGTGATGGCGCGGGTCGGCACGCACCTGAACCTGCATGCGATGCAACGGCGGCTGGAGGCGCAAAACGCGCAGCTGCAGCAGGAGATCGTCGAGCGCCGGCAAGCCGAACAGGCGCTGGAGACCAGCCGCGAACTGATCCGCCATCAGAGGGACGAGCTCAAGGAGCTGTACGACAAGATCGTCGTGGAGCAGCAGGTGTCGGAGCGGTTGCTGCTCAACGTGCTGCCCTACCCGATTGCCGAGCGCCTGAAGGCGCACCCCGGAGTGATTGCCGACAGTTTTCAGGAGGCCACTGTATTGTTCGCCGACATCGTTGAATTCACCCGCTTTTCTGCCGGCATGAACCCCGAGCGGCTGGTGGCGGTGCTCGATGAGATCTTCACCGACTTCGACAGCATTGCCGACCGTCGCGGCCTCGAGAAGATCAAGACCATCGGCGATGCCTATATGGCTGCCGCAGGGCTGCCGGTCGCGGCGGCCGATCACGCAGCACGGGCGGCGCACATGGCGCTGGACATGATCGACGCGCTGGCCGGCTTCAATGCGCGCAACGGCTACAACTTGCAGTTGCGGGTTGGCATCAACAGTGGTGCGGTGGTGGCCGGTGTCGTCGGCAAGCGCAAGTTCATCTATGACTTGTGGGGTGACGCCGTCAATATCGCCAGCCGTATGGAGTCCCATGGCGTGGCCGGTCGCGTGCAGGTTACGGAGGCCACCCGGCAGTACCTCGCGGAGCCATTCTTCTTCGAGGAGCGTGGCACGATCGCAGCCAAAGGCGTGGGTGAGCTGCGTACGTGGTTCCTGACTGGGCGGAACGACGCGCAGCGCCCATGATGCCCCGCAGCACCACCGAGGAGCTTCGGGATGGCTACAACGAGCGGAAGACAGCCGGGCAGTGGCGCGCAAAAGCCGATCGCACTCGCTTTGCAGGGCGGCGGGATGCACGGTGCGTTCCCGTGGGGCGTGCTCGACCAGTTGCTTGGGGACGGGCGGCTTACTATTGAGGAGGGGGCCTTGTCGCAGTAAGCCTCCGATAGAATGGGTCGGTGTCGAACTCAGCACGTATGGCCAGCGGGTCATGAACTTGGAGATTGCGAAAGTATTGAAGCGTCTGCACTACCCGCTGGACGTGATGCTGACCTGCGTGCGCTGGTACGTCGCCTATCCGCTGAGCCTGCGTCAGCTCGAAGAAATGATGGCCGAGCGCGGTATCTCAGTCGATCACTCAACCGTCCATCGCTGGGCGCTCCAGCTACTGCCGGCGCTGCACAAGGTGTTTCGTCGTCGCAAGCGCCCTGTGGGAAAAAAGCTGGCGCATGGACGAGACCTACATCCCGGTACGCGGTCAGTGGAAATATCTGTATCGGGCGATGGACAGGGCCGGCAATACCATCGACTTCCTGCTGCGCGCCCAGCGCGACAAGGCTGCGGCACGGCGCTTTTTCGAGCGCTGCGCGCGGATTCTCCTTGGCGGCATCGAGTTGATGCATATGGTCGCCAAGGGGCAGATGCAGCGCTCCGGTAGGGCCACTGCGTCCGTAGCACAGCATTCTATTCCCTGGCCGCATGAGCCAACCATCACCGCCGGCTTCTTGTCGACTGATCGCTCTTATTGCGTAGCGCAAAATAAATTTGTCACTGGGGTGTCCGGCTGGAACCCTTGTCGCACAAAGGTGGCGGAAAATGAATCGTCAATTTTATCGACACTCGAGACATAATGAATCAGTCAATTCGTATAATCCGGATTAATATCGCCAATTGGCGTCCCAGACATCGAATCCCAGTAAGTTCTCAATAAGCCGGGGCAAGGCCAGGTGGTGAGGCGTGGCCGGTGACTGGAATGTCGGGGTGGAAATATCGGCGCGACCTTGCCGTAAGCCGCAACGAGTTCCACTTGTAAACGCTGGGTGGAGATGTTAACTTTCGCCGTCGCCATCCACGCTGCCCAGGTCATGACCACTTGCCAAAAAATCACGCTGCCGGACATCGCGCGAGAAGGATTGACGCCAAAAGAACTTGAGGTGTTGGCATGGGTTGAGGGATTGGTCGACATGGCCAATGGCTTGCAGCAGGAGAAGGAGCAACTGGAACAGGAACTCGCTGAGCTGAGAAGAGCTGCAAAGCGCGCGTAGCCTGACTGCGGCCGTGAAGAAGAAGCTTGTTGCGCCGTACATTGCCGAGGCCGAACGTACGCCGGCGGTGCTGAAGGTGCTGGCCTGGGGTGAAGATCTCGTGGCGCTCATCCATCGTCTGGTGGAGAACGCGGGGCACATGAAAGACGAGGTCGCGGTGCTCAAGGGAGAGAAGAAGCGCCCGACGTTCAAGCCAAGCCGCATGCATGAGGAGGCCGGCAAAACCAGCGAGTCCAATCGGCAGCAGCAGGGCAAACCAGCCAGTCGACGCGGTTCGCCCGCCAGGAGCAAGACGGGGCAGCTGAAGATCGATTGCGAGCAAGTCATCCAGCCGGCCGAGTCTATCCCGTCTGGCTCGCGGTTCAAGGGCTACCGGGATTTCGTGGTGCAGGACCTCGTGATCGGGACCCACAATACGCGCTACCGGCTCGCACGCTGGCAGACTCCGGACGGTCAAACGCTGACCGGGCAGCTGCCCAAGGCCGTTGCCGGCAGCCACTTTGGCGCGACACTGGTCAGTTACGTGCTGTACCAATATCACCACTGCCACGTGACGCAGCCGCTGCTGTGCGAGCAGTTGCGGGAATGGGGTATCGAGATCTCGTCCGGGCAGATGAATGCGCTGCTGCAGGAGGACAAGCAGTGCTTCCACGAGGAAAAGGAGGGTCTGCTGTCGACGGGGCTGGCGCTCTCGGCGTATGTGACGGTCGACGACACCGGCACGCGGCATCAGGGGCGCAACGGCTACGTCACCCACATCGGTAACGAGCACTTCGCCTGGTTCAAAGGCACAAGCACGAAGAGTCGCATCAATTTCCTCGAACTGCTCGCAGCGGGACATGGCTACCAGGTCAACGACGAGGCCCTCTCCTACATGAAAAAGCATGAGCTCCCACAGGCGTTCGTGGAAGGGCTGCGTCAGCATGAGTGCGCGAGCTTCGCCAACCAGAGTGCGTGGCTGTCTCATCTGGACAGCCTGGGCATGGACGTTACCCGCCACCGGAACATCGCTACCGAAGGGGCATTAGTGGGCAGCCTGAGGCGACGTGGCGTAGCCCAGGATCTGGCCATCATCAGCGATGATGCGGGACAGTTCAATGTGTTGATTCACGGCTTATGCTGGGTCCACGCCGAGCGTCTCGTGCACAAGCTGCTGCCGCTCAATGACCTACATCGAGAGGATATTGCCCGTGTGCGCAGCGAAATCTGGTCGCTCTATGCGGATCTGAAGGAATACAAGCAGAATCCGACGATCCGGCGCAAAGCCGAACTGCAAAAACGCTTTGACGCAGTCTTCATCCAAAAGACCCGTTACGCAACGCTGGACCGTTTGCTCAGACGCCTTCACAAGAACAAGTCCGAGCTGCTCTTGGTGCTCGAACGCCCCGAGATCCCACTGCATACCAACGGCAGTGAACGCGACATTCGCGACCACGTGAAAAAGCAGAAGATCAGTGGCGGCACGCGCAGCGAACTCGGTCGTCAATGCCGTGACACCTTCTCGAGCTTGAAGAAGACCTGTCGAAAGCTGGGAATCTCGTTCTGGGACTACCTGGCGGACCGCATCACACACACCAATCACATTCCCCGACTTCCCCACCTCCTCGAACAGCGCATCGCTCGCTCGACCTGAGCGACGTGCCGCCGCTTGCCCCGTTTTATTGAGAACTTACGAATCCCACTCGTAGGGCATTGATCTTATGGAAGATTCTTTGCACATTTCGGTGCGGGTGGCGCTAGCCCGGCCGCGTGGATCACATCGACTCGAAAACCTTCAGTCCGAAACTGAATCGGCGCCTGACTTTTTACCGACGCTGTGCACTTGATCAGTGCGTCCTTATCGAACGTTGTCCGCAGGATGCAGGCGGATGCAAGGTCCGATGATGCTCTTCTTCTGGGTTTCCATACTAACATTTCCTGAATTGCGGAATCGGATAAAGGCCAGGCGGCGCTCACTCGGGCTGGATGCCGGCGCTCTTCACCACGCTGGCCCACTTGGGGACTTCGGTGGCCATGAACTTGCCAAACTGTTCGGGACTGGTGCCGAGGATAGTGAGGCCCTGCTCGGCGAACTTGGCGCGCAGCCCCGGATCCTTCAGGGCTATGCTGACTTCGTCGCTGATCTTGCTGGCGATGGCCTTGGGCGTCCTGGCAGGCACGAACAGGCCATACCAGGTCAGCACCTCGAAGCGGTTCAGCCCCGCCTCCGACAGCGTCGGCACCTGCGGCAGCGCCTGGGCGCGCGCGAGACTGGACACTGCGATTGCCTTGAGCTTGCCGCTCTTGATGAACGGCGCAGCCACCGGCACGTTGGCAAACATCACCGGCACTGTGCCCGCCATCACGTCGGTCAGCGCCGCCGACTCACCCTTGTAAGGCACGTGCGTCAGGCTGATGCCACTCATCGAATCGAACAGCGCACCGGCAATGTGCTGCGGGCCGCCAGGGCCCGACGAGGCATAGCTGCTCAGCTTGCCGGCGCGCGCGAGTGCGATCACGTCCTGCGCCGTACTGGCCGGCACCGACGGATGCACCACCATCACCAGCGGCATCGACACCACTTGCGTCACCGGCATGAAGTCTTTTAGCGGATCGAAGGGCAGCTTTGCATACATGCTCGGCGCGATGACCATGGTCGACTGCGACGCCAGCATGATCGAATAGCCGTCGGCGGCCGACTGGGCCAGGTTGGCCGCCGCAATGGTGCCGGTGGCGCCGGGCCGGTTATCGACGATCACAGTCTGGCCCGTTTGCCTGGCGAGCTGGGTGCCGAGCTGGCGGGCCACGATGTCGGCGCCGCCGCCGGGGGCGAAGCCCACCACGATGCGGATAGTCGTGGTCGGATAGGCATCGGCCGCGCCTGAAGGCGAGGCGCAGGCCGTCGCGACGATACCGGCAATCGCTGCGCAAAGCACAATGCTGCGGCGCTCATCGTTGAGCCGGCGGGTGAAGGGCGTGGTTGGGGGCGTGGTTGGCATGGCTGTCTCCTGGTTGTTATGTCCTGCTTTCAGCACCTGTGCATCGCGGCTCTTTGTCCACGGATGGGCCGGCGGTCCTGTTAATCCTGTTATCGGTTCAGGCCGCCAGCAGTTGCGCGTCCGGACCGATCCGGTCGGCCCGGAATTCATGGCGCCGTCGCTGCGCTAGCACGGCCGTTCAACCTGAGGAGATTCATCATGCAGATCGGATTTGTCGGCCTTGGCGCAGTGGGCGCTGCGATGGCCATGAACCTTGTCGAATCTGGCTACAAGGTGCAGGTTTACAACCGCAATCCCGCACGCAGCGAGCCTCTGCGCAAGGTAGGGGCGACGGTCGGGTCCAGTCCCGCGCAGGCGGCATACCTGGCAGACGTTGTCTTTTCGATGGTCGCCGATGACGCCGCGCTGAAAGCGGTGGCGCTTGGCGAAACGGGGATTCTGGAGACCCTCAAGCCGGGCGGCGTGCATATCTCGGTCAGCACGATCGGCGTGGATACGGCCCAGGAACTCACCGCCCGGCATCGTGAAGCCGGTTCGGGACTGGTCTCGGCGACGGTGTTTGGCCGGCCGGACGCCGCGGCGGCGCGCAAGCTCTTCATCATGGCCGTGGGCGCGGACAAGCATCTGAAGGTCGCGGTGCCGCTGCTGGAACAGTTCGGGCAGTCCGTCGGTATCGTCGGCGCAGACCCTTCGCAGGCCAACCTCGTAAAGCTGATCGGCAATTTCGTGCTGTCGGTCATCGGGGCCGAGCACGACTGGTCGGCCATGGCGCTTTGCGCGTTGAACGAAGCGGGGCTGCACAAGCACGTCTAGCGCGCTTTACGCGAGCCGCCAGCGCCAGGTCCTGGCATTCGTCTGTTCGCCACCTTGGGCCAACAGCTCGCGTAGCGCCGTCTTGAGTACCTTGCCGTTGCCGTTCTTCGGCAACGCATTGACGAACAGATAGGCTTTCGGCCGCTTGAATCTGGCGATCCGGTGCAGGCACCACTGATCCAGTTCGGACCGGGTCATCCGCATCCCCGCCTTCAGCACGACGACGGCCACCACTTCCTCTCCCCAGACGGGATGGCTGCGACCGAGCACACTGACTTCGGCCACAGCGGCATGGGCGAGCAGGGCGTCCTCCACCTCACGCGGGTAGATGTTGGAGCCACCGCTGATAATCGTGTCCTTGCTGCGGTCCTTCAGCGTGAGCTGCCCCGACTCGTCCAGGCACCCGACATCGCCGGTATGCAGCCAGCCATTGCGCAGCGTCGCCGCACTGGCCGCCGGGTTGTTCCAATAGCCTTGCATCACGGTCGGCCCGCGCACCAGGACTTCACCGATTTCCCCCACCGGGAGCGCGCGGTCCTCGGCATCGGCGATGCGAATCTCCACGCCGGGCAACGTACGCCCGACCGAAGCTAGCGCCTTGAGGTCGCCGACGGCATAGGCGCGGGCGATCTCGTGGGGCCGCTGGGCGGTGATGGTCATCGGGCTCTCGCCCTGGCCGTAGATCTGCGCGATGCGGGGGCCCAGGCACTCGATTGCGGCGATCTCGTCCCCCACATAGAGGGGCGCACCGCCACAGACGACGGCCTTGAGATTGGAGAGGTCAGCCCGGGTCCGGCGCGCGTATTCGACCAGGCGGTTGAGCATGGTCGGCGGGGCGAAGAAGCTCGGGCGCTGGTGTGCGGCGACGAGCCCTGCCAGCTCGGCGACATTGAAGCCGCCGGAAGGTGGAATCACCTGACTCGCACCTTCGGCAATGTGGGGGACCACGTAGAGCCCAGACCCGTGGGACATTGGCGCAGCATGGACCAGGCTGTCGCCCGGAACGACGCGAGTGACCGCGCTGGCATAGCCCCGCGACATGGCCGTCAAATTGCTGTGCGAGAGCATGACCCCCTTGGGCTTGCCGGTCGTGCCGCTGGTGTAGAACAGCCAGGCGATGGCGTCTTCGGCGACATCGGTGACCGGCATGCCGTGTGCGGCAAACAGGGCATGGTAGTCGGTGGAGCCGACCACGATGGTCCGGGCACCCGGCACTGCTCCGGCATCGGCGACGAAGCCGAGGCGGGCGCCACTGTCGTGCAAAATTCCTTGGATTTCGCGCGGATGCAGCCTGGCGTTGATCGGTACGGCACACAGACCCGCGTGCCAGATGCCATACAAAAGCTCGACGTACTGCGGGCAGTTCTTCATGATCAGCGCGACCCGGTCCCCGGCATGCAGCCCGAGCCAGTCACGCAGGCCGCAGGCGCAGCGTGCGACGCGGTCGGCGAGCTGCTCGAAGGTACATAGCGGCTCGGTGCCGAGATAGAGCGCAGCCTGATCGGGATAGGCGCGGGCCGTGCGGACGAGCATTTGCGCAAGGTTGGGGTTCATGCTGCCTCCCGTTTTTACCGTTGTCTGCAGGGGACAGGCAGTGCCTGCCCCCGCTCTTCACGCGACGATCAGTCCGGAGCACGCTCCGGCACCGGCAGGTGCACCCATTCCTTATAAAAGGCCTCGATGTCCGGCTCGAAGTCGTGGATCACGGGATACCACGGGGTGGGCGCCTCGACGTCGTGCATGGTGCCGCACGCCGGGCAGTAGTACTCGCGATAGACCTGCCACTGGGTATCCGGGGCCATCAGTTTGGGATAGACCTCGGTCATCGCCTCCTCCGTGTCGCGCACGTAGATCGAGGCATGCAGTTTCCAGTTCTCGCGGTAGTCGCAGAACTCGTGGCCGCAATCGCACTTGACCACCCATTTCCTGGTCCTGGTCGATTGCACGATATGCATGTGCGGGCCGAGCGGAAGCACGATGCGGTCCGGGAAGCTCACCTTGGCCTGCAGGGCCGCCAGGTACTGCTCGAATCGACCGTCATCCTTGGGCATCGAGAGCATGCGGAAGGTGGTTTCCCAGTCCAGGGAGCCTTCGACGAGGTGGGCGACCTGTTCGTTGGTGTAGGCAGACATTGTTTGACTCCTTGATGCGGTGATTACTCTTCGACCTGGACGACGGTGGTGACGTCGGGCAGCAGGGAAAGGTCCATCCGGTGCTTGGCGCCGTAAGAAGGCACGCCCAGCTCCTCCTCCAGTACCTGCCAGTCCGCGGGGAGATTCCAGAATTCCTTGAACTCCCGGGTGAACTTCTCGGACAGGGCAAAGCTGGTGGCGAACATGTGTTGCACCTGGACGGACGCGTGCTTGTTGAGGATGCGTTCGCGCTCTTCCTTCATCCATTCGCGGGTCGGCAGGGCTCGGGCGAGGCGTTCCTTGCGGATCCCGGCACGGCGGGCCTGGGTCTTGGCTGCATCCACCGTGAACACGCCCTTGGCATCCTGGGTGAAGACAGCGCCGTAGACCTTCTGCGCATATTCCGGCAGCAGGAACTTCTGGTTGAGGTCCGCCTCGATAGCCTTCGGATCCCGGTCGATCGGGTCGCCAAAGCCCGGACCACCGCGCAGGTAGTTGAGGTAGAGGTCGTGGTTGGCGTAGCAGTCCTCGGTGGTGATGCACTGCTTGTCACGCTTGACCACGGCAGTGGCATCGATGTGGCGCTCGAAGTCCGGGTTGCCCGGATCGATGTCGCCGCCCAGGGGCAGGGAGTCGCCGATGGCGATACGCTTGTCCAGGCCCGTCTTGTGGGCCTCAAAGCGGTAGCCGGTGGCTGAGGGATAGCCGCCCATCATGCCCCAGTCGCTGTTCATGAAGCCATTGCCCATGAAGAACATGGTCCAGTCCTGGGCGTTCCACACCATGCGCAGCGTCTCGAAGCCGCAACCGCCGCGGTACTTGCCGTAGCCGCCGGAGTTGGCCTTGACGTTCCGGCCGAGGTAGAGCAGTGGCTCGGCCATCTCCCAGATCTCGATGTCGCCCATGTCGCCTTCCGGGTTCCAGATGGCGGCGGCGTGGTTCAGGCCATCCTTGACGGCGCAGGCCCCGGTGCCGCAGGAACTGGCCTCGAAGCTGTTGACCGCGTGGATCTCGCCGTCCTGGTTGATGCCGCCACCTTGCAGCCAGTTGGAGGTGTTGGCGTTACCGGCGTTGACCTCTTCCAGATAGCCACGACTGAAATAGGACTGTGAAAGACCGCGCCACAGCGCCGCCCAGCCGGAGACCAGGAAGTGCCAGGCGTAGGCATGGCCGGTGCGGCGGTCATCCGGGTTGCACCAGGTGCCCTTTGGCAAGCGGAACTCGGTGGCGAAGTACGCACCATCGTTGATGCGCTGGGTGGGCACCAGGGTCTGGCACATCATCACCCAGATCCCGGAAGTGAATGCCACCTGGTGGGCGTTGAAGGTGTGCCAGCCCCAGCGGCTCGCGCCCTCGAAGTCGAGGCGCCACTTGCCGTCCGGCTTGATGGTCATCTCCACCGGCGAGTGCATGATGGAGTCGAGCTTGGCGAAGGCGTTGGAGACCTGCACGTCGTCATGCTTGTAAGGCACGTCGACAAAGGAGACCTTGCGGTACTTGCCCGGCAGGGTCATGGCTTTGATACGGCTCTGCAGTCCGCGGCGGCCTTCTTCGATGACCTCGTAGGTAAACTTCTCGTAGGCCTCGATGCCGTCGGCACGAATCACCTCTTCCACCAGGTCGCGGATCATGTGGCAGCCGGCGATGCGGGTCTTTTCGTCAAGGATCCAATACTTGGGCGTGCGCACTGAGCGCTGGGACTCGTGCAGCCAGTCGCGCAGCGGCTCGTCATTCACCCCGGTCTTGCGGCAGGTGATCATGTAGCCGTCGCCGAAGCGCTGGGTCTGGCCAGTTGACATTGAGCCCGGAGTCACCGAGCCGGTGTCGATCACGTGCGTGACGCCGCCGACCCAGCCGATCAGCTGGCGTTCCCAGAAGATCGGCACGATGGTGGCGATGTCGCAGGGGTGGACATTGCCGATGGCACAGTCATTGGTCGTGAACATGTCGCCGGGGTTGATGCCGGGGTTGGCTTCCCAGTTGTTCTCGATCATGTACTTGATCGCCGCGCCCATGGTGCCGACGTGGATGATGATCCCGGTCGAGGTCAGGACGCAGTCGCCTGCGGCGTTGTAGAGCGTGAAGCAGAGTTCGCCTTCCTGCTCGACGATGGGGCTGGCGGCGATCTTCTTGGCGGTTTCGCGGGCGTGCACCAGGCCGCCGCGCAGCTTGGAGAACAGCTTCTCGTAGCCGATCGGGTCGCTGTCCCGGAATTCCAGCTTCTCGAGGCCGTTGTAGTGGCCGGTGGCCTTGGTGCGCTCGATGATGCCGTCGCGGTGCTGCTTGAGCGTCTGGCCGTTCTGCAGCAGGTCGGCGAAGCCGATTTCTTTATTGCTCATCATGTTCATGGCGGGTCTCCTTACTTCACTTCCTTGAGATGGAACAGGCGGTGCTTGTCGATCGTGGTTTCGAAGCCGTCGGGCACGACGAAGGTCGTGGCGTCGGATTCGATGATGGCGGGACCCACGATATGATTGCCGGCCTTAAGGGCTTCCATCTTCCAGAGCGCGGCATCCACCCACTTCTTGTGGCGGTAGAAGGGACGGGTGCCAAGATATGCTTCGCTGGGCGGCGTCGGGCCGGCATCCGGGTCTTCCGGCAGCACGGGCTTTTGGGTCACGACGGTGCCGCGCAGGATGGCGCCGGTGATCGAGAAGCCCAGTTCCGGCGAGCGGGCGGAGCTCGCGTAGACGCGGCCGTAGGTGTTCTCGAAGGCCTCGACGATCTGGTTCCAGTCGGCGGCGGTGGCGGCGCTGGTCACCGGCGAGACGATCTCGAGGTCATTTAGCTGGCCCATGTACTGCATCTTGTAGCCGGGGATCAGCAGCACGTCCTCGGGCTTGTAGCCGTTGAGGACGAATTCGTCGATGACCTTGACTGCCAGTTCAGACCAGGCTTCCTGCAGGCTCTTGCAGGCGGCTTCCTTGTCGGCGTCGGGGGCGTGCTGGGCGACACCAAGGTCCACTGACTTGTCGTAGCGGTACTCGAAGTCGGCGCAGGCGCAGCCGAAAGCCGAGAAGCCGGCTGCCCAGGCCGGCACGACGACGTCCTTGAAGCCGACGCCCCCGGTGTAGCCGTAGGTGTGCACCGGGCCGGCGCCGCCGTAGGAGAAGCAGGTGAATTCCGCCGGGTTGTAGCCCTTGGCACTGATGTTGGCGCGCAGGTACTCGGAGAGCGTGAGATCGAGCAGCTCGATGACGCCGGCGGCGGCATCCTCGACCGACAGGCCGAGCGGGTCGGCGATCTGCGCCTTGATGTGGTCGCGGGCGCGCTGCACGTCGAGCTTGATGGCACCGCCCAGGAAGTTCTCCGGGTTCAGGTAGCCGAGCACGACGTGGCAGTCGGAAACGGACACCGTGTCGAGGCCGCTTTCCGGCCAGCAGGTGCCGACGCGGTAGCCGGCGCTGTCGGGGCCAAGCTTGATCGACTTGCTGTAAGGGTCGAGGCGAACGAAGCTGCCAGCGCCGGCGCCGACTGAGTCCATTGCTACCAGGGGCAGGGAGAGCACCAAGCGGGCCATGTCGGGGTCCGACTTGATGGCGAAATTGCCCTTGGTGATCAAGGCCACGTCAAAGCTGGTGCCGCCGATGTCGGAGCAGGCAATGTTCTCGTCGCCCAGGTACTCACCCAACAGCTTGGAGCCGATGACGCCGCCGATGGGACCGGACACGATCGTGCGCGCGAGTTCCTTGGCCTTCCAGCTGATGGTGCCGCCGTGCGTGGCCATCACCCGCAGGTCGAACCTGGCACCGTGCTTTTTGAAGCGATCGCTGACCTTCTTCAGGGTCTGCCGCGAAGGCTCCGCGCCGTAAGCCTCGAGGATGGTGGTATTCATCCTGTGGCTCTCCTTGCGCGACGGGTAATAGTCCACCGAGGCGAAGACCGGGATATCCGCCGTCAGCTTTTTGAGCTCCTCGCGCACGATGTCACGGGCGCGTTGCTCGCTGGATTCGTTCTTGTGGGATTGCAACAGGCAAATGACGATGGCTTGCGAGCCGGCCTCCACCAGTTCCCGGGTTGCCTGGCGAACTTCGTCTTCACGCAGCGGGATGACCACCTTCCCCTGCACGTCGGTACGCTCGGTGACGCCGCGCGTGCGCGAGACGGGCACCAGCGGCTCGTCGTAGCGGTGGGTGTTCAGGTGAATGCGGTCCTCCAGGGCATAGCCCAGGTAGCTCTGCAGCGCACGGCCCATCGAATGGATTTGCTCAAAGCCGCGGTTGCAGATGAGGCCAACGGCAAGGCCCTTGCGCATGAGAATGCGGTTGAGCATGGCCGTACCGGAATAGACGCAAGTCACCAGCTCCGGATAGACGTCGTCCACGGTCCGCTCCCAGTGGGCGAGGGCGTCTTCGGAAGAGTTGTAGATGGCAAGGGATTCGTCGCCGGGATTGCTCTGCGCCTTGCCGACCACGAAGCGGCCATCGGAGCGCACGAAGAATGTGTCGGTCATCGTGCCGCCAGCATCGATGCCCATCACCTGTACGGTGGACTGCGGTTGCATGTTGCCTCCTGTCGTTGGTGTCGTCATGGTGGGAGTTCCCCACGACCCATCCATGGCAAGGCCTGTGCCAAGCCCTGGCTGGCACCGGCGGGCAGCCCTCATACGCGATGGAAATCAACGGGTTGCCCGCATTCCCTGGCCACGCCGCTGGTAGCAGGGGGCTGCTGTCACTGTCCGGATTCCCGACGCCCTGCGCAGCGGTGTCCGGGAATCGGACGCCCTCTGGCCAGTAATTCGATGCGGTTGTCCTCAGGCAAGCACCGGCATCAGCCGTGGCCGCATTGACGATTGCCCGGCGCGGCTGGCGCCGGGCGTGGGAATGGGCGCTTGCCTGTGGCTGCCGAGATGGTCTTTGACTTCCCTGTGCTCGGCCACGCAGATCGCTTGCAGCGCTGGCACGCCCTGTGCGCTGGTTTCCTGCGAATGGCAGCGAAACGTGGTGAAGCCCACGAAGAATTCAACGATGAAAAGGCGCCTGATTGGCGAAGCGGTTGCCGTAGAACGAAGCAATTCTGGGTCTTCCGCACTTTGTGTGACGGCCGCGTCGAGGGCTTGATCTCGGGCCGATCTGGCCCCACGTTGATCGTTACCATGAGCCAAGTTCTCGGTGGGATCGATCGTATTCTCGCCCGTGTGGGTAAGCGCGTCGTCTCCAGCGACGCGCGACGGGAGACCATCACTGTCGAAGCCCGCAGTACGGTTCGCGCGGCACCTTGTCCTGCCTGCCGTCGTTGGAGTAACCGACTCCACGGCAGCTATGTGCGCAATCTGGAAGAACGACCGATGCTCGAGCAGCGGGTCGTTCTCGCCGTTGAGGTGCGTCGCTTCAAGTGCGCGAACGCCGGCTGCCCCCGTCGTACGTTTGCCGAGAACATCCACGCCTTGGCCGGTCGGCATCAACGTCGAACGCGATCGCAGGCTCGGGCGTTGCACGCGCTGGGCCACGCCCTCGGTGGTGAGGCGGCAGCCCGGCTTGCTAACGCCTTGGGCTTGCGCACCAGTGCCGACACGGTGCTGCGGGAGTTGCGAAGAGCTCCTGGGCGCAAGCGCAAACCACGACCGCGGGTCGTCGGCATCGATGACTGGGCGATCGCGCGCGGTCACCAGTACGGAACGATCATCGTCGACCTGGAGCGACGTGAGCCGATCGAAGTGTTCGCCGGCAGGGAAACAACTGCGGTGGCCGCATGGATGCGTGCGCACCCATCGATCGAGATCGTCGCCAGGGACCGGGCCGGGGCCTACTCCGGGGCGGTCGATATCGCGCTGCCGGCAGCCAAGCAAGTCTCCGATCGCTGGCACCTGCTGGGCAACCTGCGCGACAAACGTCGAGAGGCTGCTGTACCGACTCGGGCCGCAACTACGCCAAGCCGCGCAGCAAGTCGAGGTCGGTGGCGTGACCCTGGGCCGGCAGGGGTTGCCGAGCGGCACCTCACTGCGGTCATTGCAGCGCCTGAGCGATCAGCGACGCGCCACGCGGCTGGCGCTGTACGAGCGGGTGATGGCGCTACGCGCCCAAAGCGGCGCGATGAAAGGAATCGGGCGCGAGCTCTCAAGCGACCATCGAACCGTGCGCAAGTTCATCACCGCGGGGGCCTTCCCCGAGCGCGCATCCAAGGCGCGGGGTCCGACGCCTTTGGATCCCTATCGCAGCTATATCGAGGAACGAATCGCCCAGGGCTGTCGCTTTCCTGAACTGATCTGGCAAGAACTCAAGCAGCGAAGCTATACGGGCAGTCGCGCCGCCGTGCAGAATTGCGTGGTCCGCCTCCTCTTTCCGCAGGGCAAGGAGCCGCTTCTCCAGGCACCCGTGCGCACGATGCCGTGCCCGTCGGCCCGGCGCGTGTTCGGATGGCTTGTCGGATGGAGGAGGCTCGCCGTCGAGGAGCCCAGGAGCGCGGACCACGAGCGCTTCGTGCAGGCGCTGTGCAAGATCGGCCCCGCGTGGGCGAGGTCCGCAGCCTCGCGCGGGAGTTTCTCGGGCTCATGCACCGGCGAAGTCCGCGGCAGTTCGATCGATGGTTGAAGCGTCTGTCGCGCTGCGACGCTGCGGAAATGCGTAGGTTCGCGCAAAGCCTGCGCGCCGACTTACCGGCTGTGCGGGCGGCCTTCAGGCTGCCATGGAGCAATGGCCAGACCGAGGGTCACGTCAACCGGCTCAAGTTCCTCAAGCGCCAGATGTATGGCCGCGCGAACATCGAGCTTCTACGGCTGCGGGTATTGAAGCCAAACTGAACGACTGGCCTGCCTTGTCCTGCTGGACACGCTGGTCCGATCGCTATCGCAGGCGCGTAAGATCGTGCGGCCGGCATGAGGCTGGCGGGCTCGCCCACGTTCGTCAGCAAGCAGAAGAATGGTGGTAGTGAGGCGGGGAGACGACGGCCGTTCCTCGCTACAACATCCTCCACGCCAGTTCGCCGTCGTCACACAAATTGCGGAAGACCCAACTTTACTTTGGTCTACGTCTGGCGAGGGCGATACACGGCATCACCTTCGCCAATCACCTGTCAGCCCACCGCGCAGATTCCACTATTCCGTGCGACAGCGCGTTGCTAGAGTTGGTCGCCATAACGGCCAGTGGTCGAGCCGCTCCATGCGATGGTGGCGAAAGCCAGTCCGTGTCGCTCCGATACCTTGACTGTGCACCTCTGAAAGCAATCGTGGCGATGCTCCGGCCGAGCAGGGTGATGTCTTGGTTCGCGCAACCGTCCTTCAGGGTTGAGAAGCATCAGGGTGTGGAACCAGGCGCGATCGGTCTTGAAAACCTTCTGCATGATGATGCTCCTTCGAATCACGGATTCAATCAGCACTCACATTGCAACCCGACCGAGTTCGCAACAGCGGGAAGGACGAGGCTGAAGGTCGCGCCGAATCCGGGGTTGTTGGAAGCCGTAAGGCGGCCATCGTGGGCTTCGATGATGGAACGAGATATGGCAAGTCCGATGCCCATTCCCTTGGTCTTGGTCGTGATGAACGGGTCGAAGATGCATTCACCTTCGGTGATGCCGGAACCATTATCGATGACTTCGAGTTGTATCGACAGCTCGTCCAGGGGTCTTGCGGTGATAAGGATTCTGGGCCGGCGGCCCGTGCTATCGGTCGCCTCGATGCCGTTGCAGATCAGGTTAATCAGGACTTGCTGTATCTGTATTTGGTCCACAAAGACCGAAGGCAGGTCTCCGGGAAGGTCGAAGACAAATTCGGCAGCGCACTTGTTCGCCTCTTCACGCAGCAGGCGTACGGCTTCAAGAATCATGTCCTCCACGTTCCGTTCGCGCTTCTGGAGCGATTCTCGCTTGAATAGCGCGCGGATACTCTGCATCGTCTGGTCCGCGGAACGGGCATCCTGAATCAGGCATTTCAAGGAGGCGCTGGCCTCGGTCAGGTTCGGCGGTGATGCGGCGAGCCAACGCCTGCATGCCTGCGCATTCGCCATGACGGATGTCAGTGGCTGATTGAGCTCGTGCGCGATGGACGCGGACAGCTCGGCAACCGTGGCAATCTTCGTTGCCCTGGCGAGTGCTGCCTGGGTGTGCCTGAGCCTGTCCTCCGCGCGCTTCCGTTCGTCAATGTCGGTGCAGACACCGTACCAGTGAGTGATCTTGCCCGCCTCGTCGCGGAACGGTTCGGCGCGAACAAGGTACCAATGCAAGTTCCCATCCGCTGCGGTCAACTGGAGCGTGTCCTCGTAAGAACTACCTTCGCAGACGGCTTGCATCCAGCGCGAACGGACGCGGTCGCGGTCGTCTTCCGGAATGATGCTGAAGAACTTCGATTCGCGGCCGTCTTCCTCGCTCCTGCCAATGAATGCCAGCATTCGCCGGTTCCACCAGTTGATGTTTCCCCCAGGTGCGGCTCTCCAGATCATGGCAGGCATTGCGTCTACGAGCCTGCGCAGGTAAAGCTCTTCTTTTTGTAACGTTACTTGAGCAATCTGGCGGTCATGGACATCAGTGGAAAGCCCATACCACTTCACGATCTCACCGCTGGCGTCCCGCATGGCGGTGGCCTTGGATTGAAACCAACGATACGAATTGTCGGCGGCACGGAGTCGATGGACCGAATCGTAGGCCTTGCCGGTCCTGAGAGATTCTTCGAAATCCCCGATTGCCGAGGCTGCGTCCTCCGGATGCACGAGGTCGTACCAGGCTGCCGTAGCGCATTCATCGAGCCGGAGTCCTGTGTACTCCTCGGCGCGCCTGTTGACATACTCGATCCGGCCCATGGCGTCCACGCGCCAGAGCAGGCTGGGAACGGTTTCCGTGAGCCAATTGAGTTGGGCCTCACCTTCCCGGATAACCTCTCTGGACTTGTACAGCTCGTCGACATCGATGTTCATGCCGTACCACTTGTAGACACTGCCATCCTCGTTGAAGTACGGAACGGTGCGCGAAATGCGCCAGCGATATACGCCGTCGCTCGACGCCCAACGGTAGGTGGTATCGAAGGTCGTCTTCTCCTGCACGCAGCGTAGAAAGCCTTCCCTGACTCTTTCCTGGTCATCGGGGTGCATGAAACGCAGAAATCCAAAGTTCCGCAAGCTTTCCAGCGTGGCTCCCGTTTCCTCGAGAATCGCTCGATTGACGTAATCAAAGTCATGCTCTGTGTGGGTCGCAAAGCGGCCAGGCAATCGATCGAGGAGCTCCCGAGCTTCCTTTTCGCTTGCTTGCAGTGCCGCTTGAGCCTTGACGGTGTCATCCACTTCTACCCCGATGAGGTACCAGTTGATGACGTCCCCATTGTCGGCGAGGACAGGCTCGGCCAGGAGATGCTGCCAACGGTATACCCCGTCGTGCTGAAGCGTCCTCAAAACAATGCTGACTGGCCTTCGCTCCGTGATGCCCGCTTGCCATTGGGTACGCGCGGCGTCCTTGTCCTCCGGGTGGATAAATTCCATCCACCTATTGCCGATGATTTCCTCAAAGGGTCTTCCCAACGCGGCGATAGCCACTTTATTGACAAAGATAAGTTCGCCGGTGGGACTGCACACACATACGCATGCGGGAACAAAATCCACAACGTGTCGATATGATTCGTCGTCGGTGCGGTGGCGGCAGGACTTGGCCGCTTCCCGGTCGTGCAGGTGCACGCCTCGATCAAACGGGTCCGCCTTCAATCCTGCCGCTGCACCTGGCTGTCTCGAGCGTGGTGACACAAGCTCGGCACAAAGCCATGCCGCGATTATGGTGATGGCGAAGTGCGCGACCGGACTCCACCCGGGAGCAGGGTGATGAAGGATCAGCAGTGCTCCGACCAATCCGAGCGAGGTGAATCCCGCGGCCAATCGTCCGGGGTTGCGGCCGAAGAGGCGGGTCGACAGGACAACCAATACAACGGAGAGGCTTCCCATTTCGGATGGGAGCAGGCCTGCCACCATGGACGCGCCGGATATGGCGACCCCGAGGGTGGAAACGCGACATACATGAGTTATCGGCATGGCATGCAAGTCACTGTCAACTTTGTCGGCGCACATGCGCCATGGCCGTGCACCGCATCGTGGCTTCAAAGAGCCAGGACAAAGAGCCTACAAGACTGAGTCCGGCGGCGACACTACATGTTTATGTCATCCCGGACGCTGCCGCCGTGCTTGCGATGCTCAGGCCATGAACTTACCTAAGCGGCCGCATGCCAGGTGGGTGGCATTCCGGCTCATGCGTTCGCGCGCCCGCGCGGTCCGGTCTCGCGCAGGAACAGCGCAAGGATGACGGCAAGTACGATACCGCCGAGCAGCCACGCACTTGCGGCGCGGAACTCCGCCAGGTTCATTGGGCCGCCATTCGCGACGTGGGCGAGCAGCTTGCCATAGTCGGGCGTGAGCAAAGCGCTGAATGTGAACACGAGGAAGTTGATCGCCCCGGTCGAGCTGCCCTTCACCTTGTCCGAATTGACCTCCTTGATTACCGTGTAAGGCAGCATCGCCGCGCCGGAGCCGATGCCGAGCAGCAGGCCGAGCACGTAACGCGGCACCACGCCGGCCGGAAGGTAGAAGATGCCGGCGCCCGACACAAGCATCGGCAGCGCGCCGACGATCAGCACGGGCTTGCGTCGGCCCAGATGGTCGGAAATGTACCCAAGCAACGGGCAGCCGATCACCCAGCCAAGCGGCACCATGCTCGCGCGGTTGATGGCCTCGGCATAGCTGACGTCGAGGCCGTTGTGCAGGAAGGGATACCCCAGATCATGTCGCCAATCGTGGTCGGCAGAAACAGCAGGCCAGCGCAGAATCCGCAAAGATACGACTGTGGGTTGTTCAGCACCTCTTTGTATGGCGCGAACATCTTCACCCACGAGGTTCAGCGGTGGTCTCCGGAATCGTGCTGGCTTTCGAGCTCGGCATGAATTGGAGCGAGCTGTCGCGCCATAACAGCTGGCAGGGCGAAAGACTGCGATTACACGAACGCCGTCCCGCGCTCGCGGTCCGGTCTCACGCAGGAACAGGGCAAGGACGATTGCGAGCACGATGCCGCCGAGCAGCTGCACGCTTGCCGTTTCCACGTCCTGACAACCCGAGCGTCGGCATGACGCAACACCGACGCGGCGTGGCCTCACTCGTACGTTGCTCTGATGGCATAATTTCACTTTCGTGAAATTTCTGACACCTCTATGCCCAGGCCACTCCCGGATCCAACTCCGCCATCACGCGCGACAATCCGTAGCATTGGCCAGCTTGGCGACCGGGAGATCTCTCGTCTGACCAGTTGCAGCATGGGCTGGTCCGCGTCGGGAAGGCGAGGAGCCGTAGCCGATGATGAACGGACGGGAGAAGTCAGACTCCGCAATAGTAGCGAGGAAGCCTGCGAACAACGCCGGGAAATCGGCTGCGGAGTGGGTGGAGCGAAGGGCGGGGACCAAGGGGAACATGGGACAGTCCAACACGTGCCGGGCACAGAACCGGGAAAGCAGCGTGTCACAGGGGCTGGAACGTGTACGGCAAGCTGCAAGCCAGCGGAACGTAGCGAAAAAAAATTTGTCACCGGGATATCCGGCTGGAAGCCTTGTCGCACAAAGGCGGCGGAAAATGAATTGACAATTTTATAGTCACTTCGGACACATTAAAATCGTCAATTCATATGTGATCGCATTAAGTTCGTCACTTAAAATCGCCGATTGTCTGATTTGGATGCAACCTATTGAATTATTACGTAATTCTAGATGTTATGGTGCTGTTCGCGCTGGCTCTGGCGCGGAGGGCGCGCCGCTTCGGAGCATTCGGGTCGAAGCTGATTCGTGGGCTTTTTGTCGGCGTCCTTCTGGACGGCAAACTGACGACGGCTCGTACGGGTAAGCAGCCGAATATTGGCTTTTTAGGTGTGCCGTACCGCATTGCATGGCGGCCCTGCGGTGGACGGGTTCGTGCAGGCGGCCCATTGCGCGCGGCTCGTTGTCGCCCACACACCGCCTCGCCAGTAACAAATTCATTTCGCTTGCGCTAGTGCCTTGATTCTGTGGGGTTTTCTCGTGAATCGAACGACGGTTCGAGACGAAATGACACCTTTATACGCGAAGTAGTGACACTATTATTTTCGTATATGGTGGGCGGTGGAGACGACGGCCGTTCCACGCTACAACATCCTCCACGCCAGTGCGCCCTCGTCACACAAAGTGCGGAAGACCCAACTTTCTTTTGGTCTACGACTGCGCACGCTCGCCAGCGACCGTGAGTTGCTCAACGCAACCATCAAATTGCGCGAGGACTCGCTATCGCTGCTGCGCAAGTGCTACGAAGCGGGCGAGACGACCGACCTGGACCTGGCCCGTGCCGAATCGGAGCTTGGAACGGCGCGGGCCGACCTAGCGTGCATCGAACGTCGCCGCGCCAACCAGGAGCACGCGCTTGCCGTGCTGACCGGCGTGGCGCCGTCGCAGTTCGGACTGGCCGCTAGGCCGTTCGATACGGCGCCGCTGGCGGTGCCGGCCGGGCTGCCGTCGGAACTGCTGGAACGCCGTCCCGATATCGCGGCGGCGGAGCGCCAGATGGCCGGCCGCCAATGCGCGCATCGGTATCGTCAAGGCCGCGTTCTTCCCACGCATCTCGCTGACGGCGCTGTTCGGCTTCGAGTCGTCGGACCTGTCGAACCTGTTCAAATGATCGTCGCGCACGTGGATGCTAGGCCCGCTGGTGAGCACGACCGTGGCGCAGACCGTGTCCGACGGTGGCCGCAACAGCTCGAACCTGGCCGGCGCCCGCGCCGCGCATGAGGAAAGCGTGGAACGTTACCAGCAGACCGTGCTGGTGGCCTTCCGCGAAGTCGAGGACTGCTTGCCGACGTGCGCTGGCTCAGCCCGCACGCACCGGCGCGTGGAATCCGCGACGATAGAGCTCACTCTTAGTCAGGTGGACGACTTTTGAGCGCCCTGCCGACTACTGCAATTCAATCTTGGCCGTCGCCGCCAGTCGCTTCCACCTGGCGATCTCCTCTTTCTGATATTCGTGGAGCTCGGATGGTGTCGAAAGCACCAGTGAGACCGAGAGCCGCTTGTAGTAGTCCTTAATCTCTGCGGACGCTCCGGCTTGTGCAAATAGTTCGGTCAGTCGTCGAACGATTGGCGCCGGCGTCTTCGCGGATACCACAGCGGCGACCCAAATGTAGGCGAGAAAATCTGGAACGCCGGCTTCGCTAATGCTTGGCACGTCGGGTAGCAATGGCGAGCGCTGGGCCGCAGTGTATGCCAACGCCCGCAGCTTCCCAGCCTTTATCAACTCGATCGCCCCGGTGGCATCCACGACGGCGAAGTCCACGTTGGCGGCCATGACGCCGTTGATGGCGTCGCCCGCACCTTTGTATGGCACACCCGTAGTCTTCATGTGGCTTTGCTCGTTGAGCCACTCGCTATACAGCGTGTATGAAACGGAACCAGTGCCGTAGTTAAGCACGCCTGGTCGCTTCCGGGCATCTTCCACCAGTTCCTTGAGGGTGCGATATCGTGAACTGGCTGGAACGACGATGACACAGGGACCACGCGACAGCAGCGTGATGGGCGCGAAGTCGGTCAGGGGATCATAAGGCAGCTTGCGGAAAGTGGCGGCGTTGGTGGAGAGCGTGGAGTTGCCACCAATGAACACTGTGTAGCCGTCGGCGGGAGCGCCAAGTACGGTCTGCACAGCGATGAATCCGTTGCCGCCAGGCTTGTTTTCGACCACGACGCCTTGCCCAGTTAGGTCGCTGATCTTCTTGGCGAAGATCCGGGCAGTCATATCTGTCGAGCTACCAGCGGGAAATGGAACGACGAAGCGGACCGGTCGGCTTGGAAATCCCTGAGCCTGTGACCATGCGACGTGCGGCAGCCCGACGAGGGTCGCGGCGACAGCCGCTCCGGCCATGAGGTTGAATAAGCGACGGGAAGCGCTAGTGAAGGTGGTCATGTAATCTCCTGTGTCGCACGTCCGGCGTGTCGATACGGATGCTTCTTTCTTTAGCCTGGTGCCGACGAAAATGCGCAGTCCAGACGGAGAGGCGCTTGACGCGCCTTGACAGCGATTCCCCGTTCTCCCAATACAGCGTGGATGTGGTCTGCATGAAGCGCCAGTTATATGGTGCATGGCGTTGCTGTCTTCAGTGATACAGAAAGGATCAGGTTTTTGAAGGCAGATCGATATCTGAGCGTGCGCCTTCAACGACTCCGGAACTTTGAAGTTCACTGATCGCAAAGGCATCCCTTCCAAGCAAATTGGCAAGAATCTCCGCCGTATGCTGCCCTCGTAGGGGTGGAGCCCGCCGATATTCGACCGGCGTGGCTGAGAAACGTACGGGATTTCTCACCGTGCCGATGATTCCGCCCGCTGCGTGAGGCAAGTCCACACGAAGTTGGCGATGAGCTACCTGAGGATGTTCAAAAACTTCCTCATAGTTATTAATAGGACCGCATGGAATTCCGGAGTCAAACAGGAGATTGCACCAGTAAGAGGTGGTATGTTGCCTGATGATTCCGGTCAATATCTCGAGCAGTACCGGACCATTGAGTTGGCGGTCCTTCGTGGTGAGGAAGCGGGGGTCTTCCGCAAGATCCTTGCGATCGATTTCGGAGCATAGTCTTCGATACTGCAAGTCGTTTCCGCACCCGATGATGATATGTCCGTCAGCGCTCGGGAAAATCTGATATGGAGTAATGTTCGGGTGGGCGTTGCCGAGGCGCTTCGGAACTTTGCCGGTTGTAAAGAAGCTTGCAAGCGGGTTGGCACCAAAGCTTACGATTGTATCCAATAGCGAAATGTCGATGTGTTGGCCTCTCCCAGTGGCGTGCCGATTCTCGACAGCGGCTAAGATGCCGATCGTCGCATTCAACCCAGCAACGATGTCAGTAACGGCAGGTGACGTTTTCATCGGTCCTCCGCCAGGATTTTCGTCGGCCTCGCCATTGATACTCATAAGACCGCCTTCACCCTGAAATATCAGGTCATATCCGGGTCGACTGGCATAAGGACCATCCTGACCGTAGCCGGTTACAGAGCAATAAATAATACGCGGATTGATCTCCGCCAAGTCTTCATATGAAAGGCCATAGCGGCGGAGATCTCCGACCTTATAGTTCTCGACGAGAATATCCGATTTTTTTGCCAGTTCTCTCACCAGATCCCTGCCTGCCGGGCTGGAAAGATCGATTGCGATTGAGCGCTTGTTGCGGTTGGTGGAAGAAAAATACGCCGAGTCGTCTGTCTCGTTACCCACGGCATCGCGTATCCACGGTGGTCCCCAATGCCGGGTGTCGTCTCCGACCGATGGGCGTTCGACCTTGATAACGTCGGCACCAAAGTCGGCAAGCATTTGTGTACACCATGGACCTGCCAGCACTCTGCTCAAATCAAGTACTCGCAGATTTGAAAGGGGTCCAGCCATTGCATATCTCCGATTTCTACGTGATGGTGTCAAATCCGTTCGCAGTCAGGAACGAGGTGAACCAAAGCCTGAAACGATTACCGGGTTGCTCATGCGCGGAAGTAACGACGTACCCAGAGGAGGGCGCGCTCACGAGGCGCCACTACTGCTCGCACCGACCACGCGCAGCCATTGCGCTCCCTCCGGAAAACTGGGCGAAGACAGCTGCGGAATGTAAAAGGCTTTAAGATACGACTCAAGCCGATTGCACATGCAACACTGCTTTGCCTACGACTTTGCGCTCACCGACATGCTTTAGCGCATCAACAACCTGCTCGAAAGGGTAGCGGGCAGTAACTTCGGGCTTCAATAGTCCGTGCTCCCAAAGATCGCACAGGTGCCGAATATTGGCGGCGGCAGATTCCGGGCTACGTTCCAGCAGGATGCGGAAGCTTGCGCCGATTACTCGCGCTTGCTTTAGGAAGATGAGATTGGCCTTGATGTTTGGGACGATGCCGCTTGCATACCCAGCGATCAGATACCTCCCATACGGGGCAATCGCCCGGATTGCACTGTCCGTCGCATCTCCCCCAACGATGTCCATAATGACCTCGGCGCCTTTACCGCCGGTCAGTTCCTTGATGCGATCGCGTAAAGATTCGTCGCCCTGAATCAGTTCATCGGCGCCGTGCTCCTTGCACTTCGCCAGCTTCTCGGCTGTACTCGCGACCGCAATCACGCGCGCTCCGAGCGCCTTGCCAATCTGAATGGAACAGAGCCCAATTCCGCCGGAGGCACCAAGCACAACGAGTGTCTCGCCTTTCTGGAGTGCGCCTGCGTCGACAAGGGCGTGATGCGCAGTGCCGTACACGACAGAGAACCCGGCGGCCGTCTCGTCGCTCATCCCATCCGGTACCTTAAATACGCGGGTGGCCGGCACAACGATTTGCTCCGCAAAGCAGCTGTCCCCCGCATAGGTCATCACGCGGTCTCCGACGCGCAGAGCCGAGACATCTGGGGCTGTTTCCAAAACGACCCCTGCAGCTTCGATACCCAGAACAAACGGGAAGGGGGGCTTGACGTGGTACTTCCCCTGGGGCATCAGCACATCGGGAGGATTGATGGCGGCGACCTTTACGCCGATGCGGACGCATCCATTGCGCAGCTCTGGCTCCGGAACTGACTGGATACGCAACTGTTCGAGAGGGCCATATTCCGAGACTACGACAGCTTTCATGTTGGGATCTCCATGCGGATGTAGGAAAGGGTTGCATATTGAGCGGAGGATGGCGACGACATCTGGCATTCGGGAGCTAGCGCCGAAGTCAGTCCGGAATCTTCAAGGGTCGTATGCATTGATTTACCGCGCAGGCCACTACTGATGGCGATGATTGAAGCGGCATTGAAATTCAACTAATCTGCATCCGCAACAGTGCCGAGGCCATCGTTTTGGCAAGGTTGTCCACCCGCAACGACTCAGGACCACCTCCCGGCAATGCACCCGAAAATACGATATTCAACGCCATGATTTTCCGCACTTCGTGTACCTCGATATCGGTCCATGGCATGAGTTCGAAGTGCCGCTTCAAAGCCGTCGTTGTCACTTTCGACCGGATAAGTTCGAAAGCCGTGGCATCCTTCGCGAATAGCCCGATGTTGACCTTGTCGCCTTTGTCTCCACTGCGTGCCAGTGCAATGTCATTCAGAGTAAGTGGCTTCTGCATTCTCACGTTTCAATCATAGTCATGCGAATCTGGTTCTCTACGAGCTCACGAGCGACCAAAGTTGGCCAAATCGATGTTAGCTCGCGCACATCACTGTTTGGTAACGCCGCGACAAAGGGGGGGCCGCCGACCATCATCCAGGGGAAATGCTGACCAAATGCTGCTGCGAGCTTCCTGTCTCGCGCCTTGACCGCGACCCGCAGAAAGACTTCGTTCAGTTCGTTGACGAGCGATCGGTCCGAAAGGGGGCCATGCAGCGCGTTGAAGCCGAGATAGCTGATGTCAATCTCTTCGTATAGGGCTCCCGAGTCCGCAATGACGGCTTCCACGATGGCGGCTGCTGCCTTTGCCTTCTTCATGGCATCGGGCCAACTGTAGCCAAGCATCGCGCTGGCCACGAAGCCGGCCGGATAGCCTGCGACGAGTTTCAAGCGATCCGGACGAGGTTTGCCAGTGGCCCCTTCTACGCGCACCTTGTCGTTCCCGAGATCGACAAGCGAAATCGACGACATATCGAGCACTACATCGGGGGAGACATAAGCCCTTGGGTCATTCACTTCATACAGCAGTTGTTGCCGCACTGAGTCGAAATCGATCCGACCTCCGCTTCCTTCTGCCTTGTGGATAACAGCCACGCCAGACTCGTCGACGGTAGCGACCGGGTAGCCGAGGTGCGCAAGGTCCTGGATGCTTTCCCAATCGCCGCCGAAGTTGCCGCCACTGACCTGGCCAGAACACTCCAGCAAATGACCTACCGCCAGCCCCCGGGCCAGCTTGTCGTATTCGTCCCATTTCCACCCGAACTCGTGGATCAATGGCGCGAGGAATAAACATGCATCCGCTACGCGGCCGGTCACTACAATGTCCGCACCAGTTTGCAACGCCTCAACCAAAGGCTTCGCGCCAAGATAGGCATTGGCGAAACTGAACTTGTGAAGCACCGGATCAACTGCTTCCCCGGTATCCAGATTGGTCAGGGACTCCCCATGCTCACGAAGCTCTTCAAGCCGATGGAGCACGTCGTCGCCTTCAACGACTGCGATGCGGGCTTTGTATCCATTGGCGATGAATGCTTCGCTCAACGCCTGCCCTGCACCCGCCGGGTTCAGCCCGCCAGCGTTCAGGATGAATCGTGTCTTCTGATCGCGCGTGATGGGCCATAGTGCGCTCATCAGAGGGATAAGATCGCGTGTGTAACCCAAACGACCGTCTCGATGCCGATCCTTCTGAAGGATCGAGAGCGTCAATTCACCAAGATGGTCTGAGCATACATATTGCGGACAATTGGCTTCGACGCTGCGCTTCACATGCGCGATAGAGTCACCATAGAAGCCCAGTCCTGCGGCAAGCGTTACTGTTTTCACGAGTCCCACGCATTCATCTGTACGTTGATCAGAGTGTATTCATGGGGCGTTCACGCGTACATCGCATATTTTAGTAGCCCTCATGCGGCGATATCGAACACCATGCCGGGGGCGCGGTCGATGTGGCGCGTAGAGTTGCTGTACGCGGCGCAGATATCCTCAATCAGGGAACGGCCCGCGAGGGAAAGTGCATTGAGTTCGCGCACTACGATAGATCGCTGACGGACGGCCCAGCTTTCCTGCACCGGAACCACGCACAACTTCATCTGCTCCTGGTGCCGCAATGCCGCAGACTCTGGAACCAGAGCGACACCGACCCCGGCTTCAGCCATGCAACACATTGCCTCGAAGCTCCGTACCTGGATACGCACCTTCAATGGCTTCCCATGCTGCCGTGCTACATCGCGCACGAACGACAACATTGAACTACCCTCGTGCAGGCCAATTTGCGGGTAGTCGAGCACGTCAACATAACGAACGGAATGATGGGCGGAAAGTGGGTGAGATTGCGGAGTGACTAGGACGACATTGTCGCTGCTGAACGGGATCACCTGGAGACCCTCCTGCGCAATGGGTCCGGCAACTATGCCGATGTCAGCGGTTTCTTCCAGCACGCCGTTCACGATGTCGGCAGTCACTCGCTCTAGCATGTCGACGGTGATGCCTGGTCGCTTGGCCATGAATCGCGCGAGAATCTCCGGCATGAACTCAGTCACGGCGGTTGTGTTTGCAAAAATACGCAGACGTCCGGCGCCGGACCCGTCCACGTCGAATTCGTCCTGAAAGAGATCGACCTGTCGAAGCACAAGACGCGCATGCCTGTGAAACGCGGTTCCCAGCGCAGTCAGCTCAAGGCCTTGAAGATTTCGATAAAAAAGTGGAGCGCTCGTGTGTTCCTCGAGTTTCCTGATACGAGAACTCGCCGCCGAGGGGGACAGAAACACCCGATGGGCCCCCCGGGTGAGGTTCTGCTCGTCGGCCACGGCGAGAAATAGTCGGAGGTCGGTCAAGTCGAAGTTGATCTGCATGTTGAACGCCCGTGTGCGCGCGGGGAAGATCACGACAAACGCGCAAGTCTCAATCGAAAATTTGACAAAGATCGAAGATGCAATTCATGAGGCGAAGCTCCATGAAGGCTTGCGCTTTTCGAGGAACGAAGCGATGCCTTCCCTCCCTTCGGGCGACACTCGGATATCGGCAATGCGTTCCGCCGTGTTGACCGAGAGCGCTTCGTTCACAGGCTGACCCGAGACGGCCATGATGAGGTCCTTGATTTTCGCGAGCGCCTGTGGACCACCCGCCAGCAAATGCTGCACCAAGGCGTCTACCGTGGCATCCAATGCGTCAGGCGGCACCAGGGCCGAAAGCAGGCCAAGCCTGTACGCTTCAGCGGAATCGAAAATTTCAGCGGTGAGAAAGTAGCGCCGCGCGGCGCGCTCGCCAATGGCCCGCAGTACGTATGGGCTGATGGTGGCAGGAGATAGGCCGAGCCTGACTTCTGAAAAACAGAATTTGGCATCAAGGCTGCCGATTGCCATATCGCAGGCAGCCACGAGCCCAGTTCCGCCGGCAAACGCGGCACCATGCACGCGTGCGATGGTGGGCTTCTGTATGCGATCCAGGGTGGCCAGCATATCGGCTAGCGCCTGTGCGTCGGAAAGGTTCTGCGCGTGCTCGAAGTCTGCCATGCGCTTCATCCAGCCAAGGTCCGCACCCGCGCAGAATGCCGGGCCATTGCCGGCAAGAACCACGGCACGCACCGACGGATCCTGCTCAATGTCGACAAGCATGGCGTGCAGTTCTGATATCAGTACGTCGTTAAAGGCGTTGCGCAGATCAGGCCGATTCAAAGTGACGCGCGCGACGCCGCCGCTTTTGTTCAGAAGGATCATGTCCTCGGTCATTTACACACCTCATTTGGCGGTTTGCGTTGATGCGGGATCGGGCAGCCTACAGAGACACGTGGCTGCCATTGTGCTACTGGATATCGCCAATGCCTGGGATATGTCGCGTGCAAACGCTTTCTGGAGCGGGCACCCTCGAATTACGTTCTCTGCGGCCATTGACGATATGCGATGCGTCCATGGCTGAGGCGCATTCATCACACTGAGATGGTCCTTGGAAACTTATCGGTTTCCACTACAATAGCAGTGTCCTTGTTTGGTTTCAAGGATGCAATGGAAATCCGGTGTGGGTGGAAACAGATAGGTTTCCGTTTCCGTGGGGGGCGCGGGACCAAGAGGGTAAATGTAACTTTCGAGGCGCTAGGAGATTTCTGGTGGGAGATAGTGATGGGGTGTTGGCGATGCGTGAACGGATCGTGGCGGTAGCGGATCGGCTGTTCTATGCCCAGGGAATCAAATCGGTGGGTGTAGACGCAATTGCGGCTGAATTAGGTATCAGCAAGAAGACGTTCTATCGGCATTTCCCGTCAAAGGACGATTTGGTGATTGCCTATTTGCAAGGGCGCTTCCGGCCGCTACCCGCGGCCTCCACCAAACCGCCGGCGGAGCAGATCCTGGCCAACCTGGAGTGGATCGCGCGCTCTCTGAATGGCGCTCGTGAATTCCGCGGCTGTGCGTTTCTAAATGTGCTCGCCGAGATCGGCAGCGAGGATAGCAAGGCGCGGGAGTTGGCTATCGCCTACAAGGAAAGTCGCCGGTTGTGGTACCGGGGCCTGTTGTCACAGCTTGATGTCGATGACCCTGATACTTTGGCGACACAGCTGGCGCTACTCGTTGACGGGGCGTACGCGGCGGTTTTGATCCATCAAAACTCCGCAATGATGCGCCCCGCAATTGCTGCCGCCCGCACACTCCTCAAAGCTGCAGGAGTTTCGATCTCGGCTAGCGAAGCGACACTCGCGGCGATAGATCAAACGCCTCAGGCGTAGCGCATTGGAGCTCTGAATCGAGGTGACCTTTCCGTTAAGCTCCGCCAAGCGTCTCCAGCTGACAGCGTCAAGTATTCGCATATGTGAAATCGAACCACATTCTCTTGCCGGCGATTCGGTGGCCGGGCTAGCCTAAGTCGGGAAGGCGTTCTGACACAAATCACCAAACTAGGGGATGCGATGAGACAATTTTTTAGCACACTGCTGTGCGCGGCGATTGCCACTTTCATACTGCAAAGTATGGTGGCACGCGGCGAAACAAAGTTTCCTTCCAGGCCACTCCAATTGTTTGTAGGCACTTCCGCAGGTGGTCCAACGGATGCTTTTGCGCGAACGGTAGCGCAGCAGCTCGGGAAGCAATTGGCGCAACCCGTTGTGGTGGTCAATAAAGACGGCGCTGGCGGGCTCATCGCTGGCGCCTTCATCGCACACTCGACTCCGGACGGATACTCCCTCCTCGCGGGTTCTACTAGCAGCAGCGTGTTGGCGCCCCTGGTCAACCCTGGCAACGCGAATTTCCGGCAGGCCGATCTACGGCCAATCGCATTGCTGGGCGCGACTCCGAACGTCATTTTCGTTAACAATGACGTACCCGCAAGGACCATTGCCGACTTGCTGAAACTCCTGAAGCAAGGGGACAAAAAATTTTCTTATGCCTCTGCTGGTGTCGGGTCAATCACCAATGTGGCGGGTGAACTCTTCAAACAGAAATCTGGAGTCGATATTCTGCATGTTCCCTACAAGGGAGGAGGGGCGCTCATTCAGTCGGTGCTAAGCGGCGAGACGCAGATCGGATTCCTAACAATTGGAAGTGTGATCGAATTGCATCGAGCCGGTAAGCTGCGAATCCTGGCTGTCTTGGCGCCACAACGCTCGCCAATTGCACCGGGCATTCCAACAGCAGAAGAAGCGGGAATTCCAGGAGTATCTGCGGTGATGAACTTCTACTTGATGTCTCAAGCTAAAGTCCCTGATAGCGTTGCCAACATCTTGCGGGACAATGTAAATCAGATGGTCAAGAATCCTGAATTTCAAAAACAGGCCGCCGGATCGCAAATTGATCTTTACCAACCAATGTCTTCCGATATGGTACGTCAGACCTTCGAAAGCGAGGTCGAAAAGTGGCGCGCCGTTATTCAGAAGTCAAATCTGCAAGTGGATGTGGTCAAATAGCGCTGATATCAGGTGAGCGGTTGCTCCACGAGGGTATCGCTTTGACAGGCCCCGGATGATGGTGCGGGGGGATGCAGATTTCACAGCGCAATCCTGCGGGAGGCAATCCCTTATTGACATCGATTTCTGCTTGCCTACGATGACCCCACTGCAAGAAAATTCGACCGAGTAAGAGGTTGCCCATGCCGGAGAATGTAAAGTCTGCCGTTCGCGTGCTCGAGATTCTGGAGTACTTCGACGGGGTGCGCCGAGACGCGAGCGTTTCGGAGATCGCCAATGCGTTAGGGATTCCTCCATCGAGCACGGTTGGACTCTTGCGCAGCATGGTTCGTATGGGTTATGTCGTCCAGGACGAACGAAGACGGTACAGACTGACGTCTCGGGTGGCGCTGCTTGGAAACTGGATCGATGGCATGCCGGCAGCAGGCTCGGAAATATGCCACCTCATGGAGGAGCTCAGTAAGGCCACAGGGGAGACAGTTACGCTTGGGGTTCCAGCCGGACACTCCATCAAGTACGTATCGGTTGTTCCTGCGGTGAAACCCGCGCCGCTTCGCATCATGCCGGGGGACACGCGTCCCCTTGCCACTTCAGGCGTGGGACGCCTGTTCCTTTCCACGATGCCAGAGCCCCAGGTGCGGCAAGTGATATTCCGGCACAATGCAATGCAACACGATGTAGAGGGCCAGTTGTCTCTTCCAACAGTGCTTAGGGATCTTGCAAGCATCCGGGAGAGTGGCTACGTGTTTTCGGATCGTCTCTATGCTGGCGCAGCGCTTGTTTGTGTGGCGCTTCCACACCGCGAGGCGGAGGAACGTATGGCCATATCAATATCCGGTCGAAGCAATATTATTTCCGCATGCCCCGCTGAATACGCTAGCCTCATAAAGACCTATATTAGACGCGTCCTTGACCTGCATCCGAAATCCGCTGCGCACTAATCAAGTGAACAACTGCCACGGGGATTCAATTCATGTCGGATCGTTCGCGGCATTTTTTGGAAATGGATCCGTCACTTGAGTGAGGCCTGCGCTGCAACTTGTGCAGATTCCAACCGATACCTCACGGACGCACGTGCATAGGGTCTGCTATTGCCATCCTTTGGTCGCGGACCAATGGCGAAAGTTGCGACCAGCCGAGGCCTCGTGCATGTGAGGCACGCCCTACCGCCGCCGGATATCCCAACCTTTCCAGGTTTGCAGATCGAGTAGCAAAGCTGGCGCCGACGGCCGCCAAACGATCATGATCGGGCATTGGCCGGCCGTGGTTGACAGTCGCTCATCCACTTCCGCCTCCACTTGCACTCAGAGATGAGTGGTCCCCACAGCCGGCGTGTGGCCGCAGGCAGTTCTTGAATCGCTCATAAATCTGAGTGGGCGATCATTATTCAGATATGTGAACAGAGCGCGTTGATGCCGTCATTGCGACGTCCTAGTATGGTCTTGTCGCGAGTCGCCAATCGAAGCGGTCATGGCATCTTGTATTTTTGCTTCAACCTGTTAAAAGGTTCATCATATTCTCATGAATGAAGATCTTGAAATAAGAGCTTCCAGAAGCTGGCGGAATGGATCGGAGCTGTTGTCTGGCCTCAAGGTATTAGAGATTTCCACAGGCGTTTCCGCAGCCTACGCTACAAGTGTCCTTGCGAGCCTGGGTTGCGAGGTAGCCAGGCTTGATACAACGACTGCCATCCGATCGGAAGGGGCAGCAAGGCAGGCCGCGACAGATTTTCTTCATCGAGGAAAGAGCGCGATCGGCCAGGAGACCCTCGCCGCCGCGATGAAGGGTGCGGACATTGTAATTGTCGACACGTCCCCGCAGCTTGCTCAATTGAGGGAACGTGTGCTTGCACCGGATGCATTGAAGTCCGGTGCTATTCCATTGATCTTCGCATTCGCGAGTGTCGAGGAAGATGCCAGTCGGAACGGAAGCGCGCTGACAAGCGAAGCGGCGGCGGCCCTGAGCATTTCAGTTGGCGAGGCGAATGGCGCCCCGCTCACGCTGCCGTGCAATTTCTCTGAGTATCAGGCGGGTATCAGCGGGGTATCTGCAGGATTGGCGGCACTACTGGGCCGGGCGTCCCCACTAATCCTACCCATAGAGGTATCAGTGCGCGACGTCGTCGCACGGTCTGTGGGGACGTTGGCCCAAAACTTTCTTCCATATGGAAGACCGTGGCGGCGTGATGGTACGCGCCCGCCCCAGTCGGGCGGCGTGTATCCCTGTGGCCTGTTTCCATGCAAGGATGGCTACGTTGCCATCTACTGTCGCGGCTCCAAGGAATGGATTGGGCTCATCAATGCGATGGGCAATCCGGAATGGTCTCGAGATCCTCGATTCGAGGATCCCCGGCGGGTCGCAGTGGAATACGCCGACGAGGCAGACTCGCATCTACTACCTTGGCTCAGCAAAATCACGCGCGAGGAAGTGACCTTGCTGGCTGGAGAGTACGACTTTCCGGCATGCGGAGTGCGATACATCGAGGAGATTTTCGCAGACGAGCAGTTTCAATACCGTGGTTCGTTCGAGACCTTCGATGTTGCTGCGTCCGGCCAGAGCATCCTGATGCCAAGCGTGCCGTGGCGAATCGCCGGCGATGTAAATGGCGGTAGTGTGCAGCAAAGTCAAGCTACCGAGTCTACGACGGAGAGTCCTGCGGCATTGCTGGATGGCGTTCGCGTCCTCGACCTCACGTGGGTGTGGTCGGGTCCTATGTTGACCTCGCAGCTGGTAGATCTCGGCGCCGAGGTTATCAAAGTGGAGCACACCTCGCGGCTTGACTCATTGCGATTGCGTGGGAAACCGCTACATGCGTCGGGAGATGGGCCTGCTCACGAGATGAACCCCTGGTTCAACCAGGTCAATCACGGCAAGAAGAGCGTGCTCATCGATATCAAAAGTGAAGCCGGTAGAGAACAGGTATTACAGCTTGTTGAAAGTTGTGATGTTGTGGTGGAGAACATGCGGCCGGGTGCGTTAACAGAAGCCGGGCTCGGATACGACCAATTGGCGAAGCGGAATCCAGGAATTGTTCTCCTTTCCATGAGCATGGCGGGACAGGAAGGTCCGCTGGCGGGTATGAAAGGGTACGCTGGTCTTATGTCGTCGCAGACGGGAATGGAATCGCTTGTCGGATATGGATCGGATAAGGCAAGGGCGCCATTTGTTGGCATGGCGACGCCAGCATTGGGGGATCCAAATGGCGCAGAGCATGGCATGGCCGTACTCCTTGCAGCGCTATATCGACGCAGGCACTCAGGGGCAGGGGCGTGGATCGATCTCTCGCAGACGGACGCAATGCTGGCACTAATGCCTGCTCCCGTCGCGGAAAGCCAGCTAGCCGGTCACGTGAAAGTCAGAGGGAACGCTGCACCTGAGGCGTACCCGCACGGGATTTACGCCTGCGAGGGTGAGGACGACTGGGTATCGATTTCGGTATCTAACGATACAGCCTGGGCACGACTCACGCAGGTTATCGGCGGTACGTTGTATGAGCTGCGCGGACTTGACTTCGCTGGCAGGCAGTTGCAACAAAATACGATCGAAGTACAGCTTGAAAGCTGGTTCCGTTCCAGGTCGAAACATGAAGCTGCCGAACAGCTCAGGGCACTAGATGTGGATTGTGAGATTGTTGCCTCTTACGAGGAGATGTTGCAATCCGAATGGAGGTTGGCACGTGGACTGACACGTTCGGCGATTCACCCCTACATAGGGCCTCAGGAGATATTCGTCGTGCCTTGGCACTTTGGCGGGCGCAGCGCTGGCGTAGCCAAGGGAGCGCCGCTGCTTGGAGAGCATACCGACGAGGTACTTGCGTCGATGGCCGGCGGCGCGATCAAATCAGCTTAGATAGGGGGAGGTGAAATCGAATATGGAACATGTGTCCTATGAAGTGAAGGAGGGGGTCGCGACGCTGACATTTCGACGCCCTGAGAAACTGAATGCGATGAACGATGAAATGCGTCGCTCTTTGCACGATGCTTTAATGCTGTTTGAGCGCGACTCAAGTGCAAAGGTTGCGATATTGACCGGCGACGGGCGAGCGTTCTGTGCAGGAGCGGACCTGGAGGAAATGGCCAACCTTTCCATGCATGAGGCAGCGTCTATACCCCACATTGGTTATAACGTTCGAGTCTCAAAACCGACTATCGCACAGGTTAATGGCATTGCATACGCAGGCGGATTTCTACTTGCTCAAATGTGCGACCTGTGCACAGCAGCCGAGGATGCGCGCTTCGCATTGACGGAAGTTCGGTGGGGCCGAGGGACACCTTGGGCGACGCCTCTCATCTGGATGTTACCCCAGCGGGTCATGATGGAACTGCTCTTGACCGGTGAGCCGATGACGGCGAGGCGCGCCTATGAGCTCGGGTTCGTGAATCGTGTCGTTTCCGCCGAGCAGTTGGCCGCGGAGACATTGGCCCTGGCACAGAAGATCGCATCGAACGCGCCATTGGCGGTAAAGGCAAGCCGGGAGATGACCTATCTGGCGTGCGAAATGGGCCGATCGGCGGCGTTGCCCGTGGGCGACTACTGTTTCAAGGAGGCCTACGCCAGTGCGGATGCGGTCGAAGGGCCGCGAGCCTTTCGGGATGGGCGCAAACCAAATTGGTCGGGGTCCTGAGCCATGCGGAATGCAAACAAAATCGTCAGAGTCGCCGCAGGTGCAGGCTCCTGGGGTGACGACGTCGCCGAGCCCAGGGCGGTCCTGGAACGCGCCGAGGTTGACTACCTGGTCCTCGACTATCTCGCCGAGGTTACCCTCAGCATCATGCAGGGGCAGCGCGAGAAGGATTCAACGCAGGGCTATGCCACTGATTTCCTTTCCGTTGTGCGGGATATTGCGCCATATCTGACGGCCGACGGTGTTCGGATTGTGACCAATGCGGGGGGGCTGAACCCAGAGGAGTGTGCACGCCAGGTCGTTGCGCTGCTGTCGGAGATCGGTGTTCCACATGAAGTGAGCGTGGCAGTGGTCGATGGCGACGATCTAATGCCGCAACTCGCCTCATTGGCCGAGAGAAACGCCTTCGCGAGTCTGGACGATCAGGGGCCATTTAGTGGTGTTGCCGAGTCGATCCTTAGCGCGAATGCGTACCTCGGAGCGGAGCCGATACGGCGGGCGCTCGAACTCGGGGCACGTATTGTCATTACCGGCCGATGCGCGGATGTTTCGTTGACGGTCGGGCCGCTGTTGCATGAATTTGCCTGGGAAGATTGGGACAGTATTGCCGGCGGGGTTGTCGCTGGCCATCTTCTCGAGTGTGGGCCCCAATCCACGGGGGGAAATTCGCATTTGTGGCCGAGTATCTCAGCCCGGGAGCCTGCGGGATACCCAATAGCAGAGGTATCCAGCGACGGAACCTTCGTCCTGACGAAAGCTAGCGGATCGGCTGGGTGCGTCAACGTGGAAAGTGTCACCGAGCAGCTCCTCCATGAGGTGTTCGATCCGGCCGCAGTCTTGACGCCCGATGCGACGGTCGATTGGAGGACGATCCAACTGGAAGAGTGCGGTGACGATCGCGTACGCGTGTCCGGTGTTAAGGGATCCTCGCCGCCAGACAGCCTGAAGGTATCGATGACATATCGCGATGGTTACCGCGTGGTTTTGATGTGGCCCTACGCGTGGCCGAACGCGGTGGCTAAAGCGGAAGCGGTACTCGAAAGGATGAGTCGTTCTGTGGAGCGAGTTGGGGTCCGCATTCAAGGAAGTCGCAGTGACATCTTTGGGACCGGAGCTATACACGGTCCACGGATACGTCATGCATACCCGAGTATCAATACCGAACCTGCTGAGGTATTTGCTCGCTACGCAGCGCGAGTCGGTACCCTGGCGGAAGCGCGGACCTTGTCGGCACAACAGGCACCGATGCTATACGGCCCCCCCGGGCAGGCCGGCCACATTGGCGGCGGGCGTGGTCAGGTATCGAAAGTCTACTCGCATTGGGCGACGACAATCGATGTGACGCATGTCACGCCGCGCATCAGACTTTTCCCACGGGGATGACCATGTCAAAGCAAGGTAGGCTGTTGATAGATGTCGCTTGGGCACATGCTGGCGATAAGGGGGATATGGTCAATATCGGTGTTGTTGCAAGGAATCCGATCTACTACGAAGCCATCTTGGAAGTCCTGAGTCCGGATCGGATCAAGCGCCATTTTTTCGATATTTGTCAGGGCGCTGTCTCGGTATATGCGCTACCTAATCTCAACGCCGTAAATGTTGTACTCGAGAACGTTCTCGATGGGGGGCCAATGCGTTCCCTTCGACTGGATCCCCAGGGTAAGACTTTGGGTGACGCTCTCCTTTTGCTCCCAATCGACGATGTAATTTGATGATATGTCTCATATGATCCCGACGTCCACCACGCCGCCTCAAGAAGGTGCAATCGACACGCAAGTCATTGGTCACGTGCTCGCAATTGGAATCAATCGACCAGAAAAGCGCAATGGGTTTACGCCGAAGATGCTATTAGAGCTCGCGGAAGCCTACACGCGACTGGAAGAAGACAAGGATCTCAGAGTGAGCGTGCTCTATGCCGTTGGGGACCACTTCACCGCGGGTATGGATTTGCCTTTGATCGCGGAGTACCGAAAGAGGGGGGAGCGGCCGATTCCGGAGAACATTGGCCTGGTTGAACCGCATGACCTGGGTCTGCCAGGTTATCGAAGAAGGACCAAGCCGATGGTAGCGGCAGTCAAAGGGATATGCTTCACCATTGGAATTGAGCTGATGCTTGCTGCGGATATCGTCATTGCAGCCGACAACTGCAGGTTTTCGCAACTTGAGGTTGGTAGAGGGATCATGCCTACCGGTGGCGCGACGATTCGAATGGTTCAGCGTGCCGGGTGGGGCAACGCAATGCTGCACTTGTTGACCGCCGATGAATTCAACAGTGACGAGGCGCTGCGAGTTGGTTTTGTGCAACGTGTGGTTGCCACGGGAATGGAGTTTGACGAAGCACTCACAGTGGCTCGGCGCATTTCGGAACAGGCGCCGCTTGCGGTAGTTGCGAGCCGCCTGAATGCACGTACTTCCGTCGAGGAAGGGACTGTGGTCGCTCTCGCGGATTTCACTCAGACGAATACTTGCCTGGCAAATAGCGCGGACGCGCATGAGGGGGTGAGATCGTTTGCCGAACGCAGAAAGCCAAGCTTCACTGGCAACTGATCAATTGAAGGCGAGTTTTCGGGTTATCGTTTTCAGAGCGGACAAGGTTGCTCGTTACTTTGCAGGCGCTCCCGGTGGCGAGCACGGCGCAGAGTCTTACGCTTAAACGCGTTCGGCGGCTCCGTACGCGGCATTCGAAAATTTGCGTTTTGCTACACGGTGTGGACTTGGTATTGTCCACCCGGCATCGCGCCGCGTTTCGCTCGCGGCATTCTGTGCCGGCGGAGTAATTTCCGGATTTATAAAAGATGGAGGAGGCAGCAATGAGTGATTCAGACAATATCCCAACGGCACGGCGAAGCTTTCTGAAGCAGGTGGCCGGCGCGGGCAGTGTGCTCTCGCTGCAGGCTGGGGCTGCTGCTCTAGTTGTGCAAAAACCGGCCTTGGCGCAATCGGCGCCTCCTTCGGCTGACCCGCTGCCCGGGTATATCTTCTTCAGTTCTGACGAGGCTGCGTTTGTCGAAACCATGGTCAACATCATGTGTCCGGCGGACGAATTCACGCCCAACGGTGTGGACTGTGGTCTGGCTCTCTTCATGGACCGGCAGCTGGCCGGCGACTTTGGGCGCGGAGCGAAGCGCTACATGCGTGGGCCTTGGCAGCAAGGCAAGCCACAGCATGGCTATCAGCTGCCGTTGACGCCGGAGCAATACTTCAGGGCAGGCGTGGAGGGTGCAAACCTGGAATGTCGTAAGCGCCATGGCAAGACGTTCGATCGCCTGCGCCCGGACGAGGCCGATGCATTCCTGAGCGAGCTCGCGTCCGGCAAGGCTAACGACGCGCGTATTGCGTTGGGTTCCTGGTTCAACGAATTGGTGTATCCGTTGTTCGCCCAGGCCTGCTTTGCCGATCCAATTTATGGTGGGAATCGCAACAAGCTGTTCTGGAAAATGATCGGCTACCCAGGCCTTCCTGCCACCAACATGGTCAACATGCTTCAGTACCGCGGGAAGCCATTCCCGGGAGCTCGCGACCCCAAGTCAATCTCCGACTTCAGCTAGATGTGTATGAGTCCTGTGCGTTGATGGCGGCTATCGAAGGATCCGATCCAACAGGCGCGATCCGGGCTAGCACCTGTGATTTGGACTTAGTGAGCAAGTGAGGACGAAGTTGCAATGGCTACGACATTAGGCAAACGAACAGTCGTAATCGTCGGCGGTGGCTTGACGGCTGCATTGGCCGCCCGCCAGCTTACCGCGCAGGGCATCGACACGCTGGTGCTGGAGCGCGGTGGTGACCGCACCAATGGCGCCGAGGCAAAGCTGCCGACCCAGCGCGACGAACTGCGATGGGATACACGACAAGGCACCGTGCAGGATTGGTCGGTGGAGACGTACACGCTGCGGCACCGGCGCAACGAGGTCGCGCTGCCTGTGCGATGGATGGAAGCATTTTTGCCTGGCGAAGGGCTAGGGGGCGGAGCGAGTCACTGGAACGGGCACACATGGCGGTGGTCAGAATACGATCCGAAATTGCGCACGCGCCTGGAGCAGCGCTATGGGCGCCGCGCAATTCCAGCCGATGTGCCGATTCAGGATTGGGGTACCTCGTATGCCGAGATGGAGCCCTACCATCATCTTTTCGAGAAACTCTTCGGCATCTCTGGCAAGGCTGGCAACGTCAAGGGGCAACTGCAAGCGGGCGGCAACCCCTTCGAGGCGCCGCGCCGCGACGAGTATCCGCAAAAGCCCCTGGAGGCTAGCGAGTCTGGACTTGTCTTCAAGGAAGCGGCGGAGAAGCTGGGCTACCGCGCCTTTCCGGCGCCGGCGGCTAACTCTTCCGGACCCTACACGAATCCAGACGGCCAAAAGCTGGGCGCGTGCCAATATTGCGGCCATTGCGAGCGGTTCATTTGCGAAGCCCAGGCGAAGGGTACGCCCGAGGTGTTGCTGTACCCCATGCTCAGACAGCGCAAGGGCTTCGAGGCACGCCTTCACTGTCATGTGCTAGGTGTGGAGTACGACGGCCGAGCCAAGCGGGTGACAGCAGTGCGGTACGTCGATCTTCTCACGGGTAAGGAATGTCTGCAGCCGGCCGACGTAGTCCTGCTCGCCGCATTCACCATGACAAACACCCGGCTCTTGCTGAACAGCAAGATCGGCAAGCCCTATGACCCGAAGTCCAGCTCCGGAGTCGTTGGTAAGAACTTCTGTTACCAGACCACATCGGCCATGAACTTATTTCTCAAAGACCGTTGGTTCAACCCTTTCCTTGCCACAGGCAGCACGTGGATGGGGATTGATGATTTCAATAACGACAACTTTGACCACACCGGGCTTGGCTTTCTTGGCGGGGGCAGTATCGCCTCGCTGATGTTTAATGGTCGGCCTATCCGAGCTCGCCGTGTGCCGCCCGGCACACCGCAATGGGGCACCGCGTGGAAGCGCGCAAATGCCCAATGGTATGCGCATTCGATGACCCTTGCGATTCAAGGTAGCTGCTATCCACATCGGGAGAATTATCTCGACCTCGATCCAACCTATACCGATGCATATGGACAGCCGCTCGTTCGCATGAACTTCGATTGGCGTGAGAACGAACTCGCGATGTCAAGGTTCGTGACAGCGAAGATGGCGGAGATTGCCAAGGTCGTCGGTGCAGACATCGTCGGTCCGGCGGTCCCGCGTCAAGCGCCGTTTGATACGCGGCAGTACCAGAGCACGCACGTCACTGGTGGCACGATCATGGGTGCCGATCCTGGAACCAGTGTCGTCTCCCCCCACCTGCAGCATTGGGACTCGGAGAATCTGTTTGTCGTCGGTGCGTCGGTATATCCCCACAACTCGGGCTACAACCCCACCGGTCCTCTCGCGGCTTTGGCGCTGCGGGTTGGGGAGGCGATTTCGTCGTACGTCCAGCGGCCGCGTGCGCTCTGAGCCCAGCCGCCCGCATCCAGATATGGAGAAAACCATGAGCAAGCTATTCCGTCAGGCAATCGCCATATTCGCCAGCTTTGCGTTGAATGCCGGCGCAGTTCTGGCGCAAAACATTGAATCTGGCAAGGCTGTTTTTGCTCAGTGCGCTGCTTGCCACTCTACGGATGGCGCTAGCGGCGCGGGGCCGACCCTGAAAGGCATTATTGGCCGAAAGGCAGGAACCCTGGAGGGCTTTCGGTACAGCCGGGCGATGAAGAGCGCCGGAACCGCCTGGGATGCAGAGTCGCTCAGTGCTTTCCTGACTGCCCCCCAGAAGGCAGTGCCGGGCAACGTGATGCCGTTTCCGGGCATTCCCGACGCCAAGCAAATCGCAGACGTTGTCGCATACCTGAGAACGCTCAAGTGACAACCCGCTAGCGAGCCCAGGTGGCGATCGGCTATGCAGCATGCAGCCACGAGGACCATGCGTCTGATGTGATTTCATCATTCAGGATGCTGTGTCAGCGATTGGCGACAGGGGTCATCGGGCTCGCGGTCATCTGGGGTTATTGCGAATCTCCATGTCGATTGCAAATCCGAGCGCACGAGCGGCACCTCGATATATCTGAAAGGTTAAAAGGAGGCCTCATGAAAGAGGGACGCAGACAGTTTATGAAGCAGGCAGGTATTGCGGGCGCAGTACTCACCTCGGCTGCGATGCCGGCAGGCAAGGCCGCTGCCGCAACTGCTGGGCCGACGCTCAAAATGAGCGATCCACTGCCGCGAGGCATGACCCTACTGACGATGCGCACAGCGAGGGGCTACACGCTGGGCATCAAGACCGATAAGGGAATCCTTGACGTGGCCGCCGCGGCGAAGCAATTCCACAGCGGGGCGCCAACCACGACCGATGCCTTGTTTGCGGCTGGCGATCAGGGTCTGACGGCGCTGCGCGACCGTGCAATGGCAAGCGGTGGAAAGGGGCTGTTCGTCGACGAGGATCGGGTCGAGTTCGGCCCGTGCGTGACCAATCCGCAGAAGATCCTCTGCGTGGGCCTGAACTATGCGCGACATGCAATGGAAGCCGGTCTGCCGCTCCCGGAGCTGCCGATCTTGTTCAACAAGTTCAACAACGCGCTAAATTCGCACAGAGGCACGGTTCGCGTGTCGGCGGTTCCGGCGAAGAACTTCGATTATGAGGCGGAACTGGTGATTGTCATGGGCCGCCGTGCGTTCAATGTGGGCGAAGCCGAGGCTCTCTCTTATGTCTTCGGCTACGCAACCGGCAACGACTTCACCGCTCGCGATTTGCAGAATCGCTCAAGCCAATGGATGATCGGCAAGGCTAGCGACGGCTTCGCTCCAGTCGGGCCCTACCTCGTTACGGCGGATCTCGTGGGTGACCCAGGTAACCTGAAAATCGAGTGCCGTGTCAACGGCGAGGTGCGTCAGTCGTCCAACACCAGCGATCTGGTTTTCAACTGCGCGCGGATCGTTGCCTACGCATCCAGGTTGATGACGCTGGAACCGGGAGACATGATCTTCACCGGAACTCCCGAGGGGGTCATTGCCGGCTACCCGAAGGACAGGCAGGTGTGGCTGAAGCCCGGAGACAAGCTCACGACGACGATCGAAAAGCTCGGCGAGCTGCGGTTCTCACTGGTGTAGTCGCCGAATGTCGGTCGAGGTAGGCCGACCGGGTAGGCCCAGAATAGGTTGGAGGTTGGGTCGAAATCTATCGTTCTGTACGGCAGCGCCGATGTAGAGACTGGAGTGGTGTTGGCGATTGCCGCCAGCGGTGCACACGAGCTTGCAGTCTCTGAAATCACCGTGAGTCGGTGCTGTCGTTCGCGAACATCCGAGTACGTCCAAATTTCCCCAAAAAGTCAAAGAGGAGATCTCATGGATATGCCCAGGCTTACTGCATCGAGCGGTGGTCACGCCGCGCCGGCTGCAGCTGCTTCAATGCGGGTTGATACAGTATTCGAGAGGCTTCTGCATAAACTGCCTTTGGCGCTGGCGGCGCTTCTTGCCGGCGCCTGCGCTACTCATGCAGTGGAGGTCTCCGTCCCGCCGGAAAAGGTTGTCCTGTACGAAGGCGCCACGCTCATTTCGGGAGACGGGCGAGCCGCCATCGTCAACTCTGCCTTCCTCGTGGAAGGGGAGAAGATCACCAGGATCGGCCGCAAAGGCGATATGTTCCCGCCCAAGGGCGCGGCACGCGTCGACCTGTCGGGCAAGACCGTCATACCCACTCTGGTGAACGCCCACTCCCACCCTGGATACCAGAATGGCCTGTCCAATTCGCAGAGGAACTACAGCTACGAGAACTATCTCGCGGACCTGAATCGATCGCTGTACTACGGCGTTTCCGTGGTAATGTCTTTGGGTATTGATAAGGATGATGTCGGTCTGAAGATTCGTGCCGGCCAGCGCGCGGGAAAGGTTGGTGGTGCGAGACTTCTGACTGCCGGGCGCGGTATTGGCGCGCCCAATGCGGGTCCAGGCGGCACCGCATACACAGGCATCGCTTATGAGGCAACAACTGAGGCCGACGTGAGACGCGACGTTCAGGATATCGCTGCCTCCCGTGCGGATCAGGTCAAGGTCTGGGTGGACGACCGCGGAGGAAGAGCAAAAGCCTTGAGCCAGGAGCTATACACCGCTGCCATTGATGAGGGGCATAAACAGGGAATCAAGGTCGCGGCACACGTGTTCTATCATGTCGACGCGGTCGCGCTCGTCGGGGCTGGTGTCGACAGCCTGGCGCACCTCGTTCGGGACAAGGAAATGAGTAGCGAGCTGATCGCAGATATTGTCCGTAAGGGCACTTACATCATGCCCAATCTCGCGGGCGCCGAGCTCTTTTTCAAGCCGCCGCCAGACGATCCGAATCTCGAAGCGCTGATGCGTGCGACCTTGACGCCCCCAATGTTCGCGCGGGCGCAAAACCCGGCCCCCTACTATCAGGATCCGGCGGCAACGCAACGCGCGAAGGAAAATTTCCAGATGCAAATGCGAAGCCTGGTCAAGCTTAACGCAGCAGGCGCACGTATCATCCTTGGCCCGGATACCGGCATCCTCGACAACTTCTTTGGCGCAACTGAGCATCGCGAACTGGAGTTGATGGTGAATGCTGGCATGACCCCAGCGCAAGTGATCGTCGCGGCAACCAGTCGAACGGCAGAATATCTGGGGCTTGCGGATACCGGCAGCCTCGTACCAGGAAAGAACGCTGACTTCATTGTTCTCAATGCCAATTCGCTTGATGACATCAAGAACACCAGGTTGATTTCGAAAGTCTTCGTGAAAGGGACTGAAGTGGATCGGCCGGCCCTGGCAGCGGCGATCTTGCGAGCAGGAGCACACTGACACGCGCGTGGGGTGGACGTGCGGAAACAGCCGTACGCCGCTTCCCATGCTGCGACGCTTCACGTGCGATGGCTTGGCAGGAAGCACCAAGGGGCCTTCGTGGCTCTTGTACTTGCCTGTGTCAGCGGACTGGGCGCCTGACATTCCTTCAACGTCAGTCGCAGTAAAAGCAATCGCCGGCCATTCTGACAGCAATTGATCCGCTACTTCGCCGGCCAGGATGAGTAGACCATTCATCAAGCACTTCACTCACGAGAGATGACATGAGCGACGCATACATTGTTGACGCCATCCGTACCCCCATCGGCCGCTACGGCGGCGTCCTGTCCGGCGTGCGTCCGGACGACCTGGGTGCGGTGCCCCTGAAAGCCCTGATGGCTCGCAACCCGAACGTCGACTGGTCGGCCATCGACGACTTGATTTATGGCAACGTCAACCAGGCCGGCGAAGACAACCGCAATGTCGCGCGCATGTCGCTGCTGCTGGCGGGTCTTCCCGAAGCCGTTCCGGGCACCACGATCAACCGCCTCTGTGGTTCGGGCATGGACGCCACTGGCACCGCGGCACGCGCGATCAAGTCCGGCGAAGCCAGCCTGATGATCGCCGGCGGCGTGGAAAGCATGAGCCGCGCCCCGTTCGTGATGGGCAAGGCCACCTCGGCTTTCTCGCGCCAGGCCGAGATCTTCGACACCACGATCGGCTGGCGCTTCATCAACCCCGCGATGCGTGCCGCCTACGGCGTGGACTCGATGCCCGAGACCGCCGAGAACGTGGCCAACGATTACAAGATCAGCCGCGAGGACCAGGACCTGATGGCACTGCGCAGCCAGGATAAGGCGTCGCGCGCACAGGCCGACGGCACGCTGGCGCAGGAAATCACCGCGGTGACGATGCCGCAGAAGAAGGGCGATGCGATCGTCGTCGAGCGTGACGAACACCCGCGCGCCACAAGCATGGAAGCGCTGGCCAAGCTCAAGGGCGTGGTGCGCCCCGACGGCACCGTGACCGCCGGCAACGCTTCGGGCGTGAACGACGGCGCATGCGCGCTGCTGCTCTCCAGCGAGGCCGGCGTGAAGCAGCATGGCCTGATTCCGCGCGCCCGCATCGTCGGTATGGCCACCGCCGGCGTGGCACCGCGCGTGATGGGCATCGGCCCGATCCCGGCTACGCAGAAGCTGATGAAGCAACTTTGCATGTCGTTGGACCAGATCGACGTGATCGAACTGAACGAGGCATTCGCCGCGCAGGGCTTGGCAGTGCTGCGCCAACTGGGCATCGCCGATGACGACAAGCGCGTGAACCAGAATGGCGGCGCCATTGCGCTGGGCCACCCGCTAGGCATGAGCGGCGCCCGTCTGGTCACGACCGCGCTGTACCAGCTCGAGCGCACTGGCGGCCGCTTCGCGCTGTGCACTATGTGCATCGGTGTAGGCCAGGGCATCGCCATGGTGATCGAGCGGATCTAACGCATTTCGCTTCCAAGGACGAGGTGCGCCTACTGTGGTGGGACTTTGCGCGTTGACTTCGCGGCAGGTCCCTGTCGCCCATCAGACGTAGAACGAAGCAATTCTGGGTCTCCCGCACTTTGTGTGACGGCCGCATCGAGGGCTTGATTTCGGGCCGATCTGGCCTACGTTAATCGTTACCATGAGCCAAGTTCTCGGTGGGATCGATCAAATTCTCGCCCGTGTGGGTAAGCGCGTCGTCTCCAGCGACGCGCGAGGGGAGACCATCACTGTCGAAGCCCGCAGTACGGTTCGCGCGGCACCTTGTCCTGCCTGCCGTTGTTGGAGTAACCGACTCCACGGCAGCTATGTGCGCAGGCTGGAAGAACGTCCCATGATCGAGCAGCGGGTCGCTCTCGCCGTTGAGGTGCGTCGCTTCAAGTGTGCGAACGCCGGCTGCCCCCGTCGTACGTTTACCGAAAACATCCACGCCTTAGCCGGTCGGCATCAACGTCGTACGCGATCGCAGGCTCGGGCTTGCACGCGCTAGGCCACGCCCCTCGGTGGTGGGGCGGCAGCCCGGCTTGCAGACGTCTTGGGCTTGCGCACCAGTGCCGACACCGTGCTGCGGGAGTTGCGAAGAGCTCCTGGGCGCAAGCGCAAACCACGACCGCGGGTCGTCGGCATCGATGACTGGGCGATCGCGCGCGGTCACCAGTACGGAACGATCATCGTCGACCTGGAGCGACGTGAGCCGATCGAAGTGTTCGCCGGCAGGGAAACAACTGCGGTGGCCCTCGCCAGGGACCGGGCCGGGGCCTACTCCGGGGCGGTCGATATCGCGCTGCCGGCAGCCAAGCAAGTCTCCGATCGCTGGCACCTGCTGGGCAACCTGCGCGACAAACGTCGAGAGGCTGCTGTACCGACTCGGGCCGCAACTACGCCAAGCCGCGCAGCAAGTCGAGGTCGGTGGCGTGACCCTGGGCCGGCAGGGGTTGCCGAGCGGCACCTCACTGCGGTCATTGCAGCGCCTGAGCGATCAGCGACGCGACACGCGGCTGGCGCTGTACGAGCGGGTGATGGCGCTACGCGCCCAAAGCGGCGCGATGAAAGGAATCGGGCGCGAGCTCTCAAGCGACCATCGAACCGTGCGCAAGTTCATCACCGCGGGGGCCTTCCCCGAGCGCGCATCCAAGGCGCGGGGTCCGACGCCTTTGGATCCCTATCGCAGCTATATCGAGGAACGAATCGCCCAGGGCTGTCGCTTTCCTGAACTGATCTGGCAAGAACTCAAGCAGCGAAGCTATACGGGCAGTCGCGCCGCCGTGCAGAATTGCGTGGTCCGCCTCCTCTTTCCGCAGGGCAAGGAGCCGCTTCTCCAGGCACCCGTGCGCACGATGCCGTGCCCGTCGGCCCGGCGCGTGTTCGGATGGCTTGTCGGATGGAGGAGGCTCGCCGTCGAGGAGCCCAGGAGCGCGGACCACGAGCGCTTCGTGCAGGCGCTGTGCAAGATCGGCCCCGCGTGGGCGAGGTCCGCAGCCTCGCGCGGGAGTTTCTCGGGCTCATGCACCGGCGAAGTCCGCGGCAGTTCGATCGATGGTTGAAGCGTCTGTCGCGCTGCGACGCTGCGGAAATGCGTAGGTTCGCGCAAAGCCTGCGCGCCGACTTACCGGCAGTGCGGGCGGCCTTCAAACTGCCATGGAGCAATGGCCAGACCGAGGGTCACGTCAACCGGCTCAAGTTCCTCAAGCGCCAGATGTATGGCCGCGCGAACATCGAGCTTCTGCGGCTGCGGGTATTGAGGCCAAGCTGAACCGGCCTGCCTTGTCCTGCTGGACCCCTAGTCCGGTCGCCATCGCAGGCGGAGCTCGCATGGCCAGGACGACGCTGGCGGGCTCGCCCAAGTTCATCAACAAGAAGAATGGTGGTGGTGGGCGGTGGAGACGACGGCCGTTCCACGCTACAACATCCTCCACGCCAGTGCGCCGTCGCCACACAAATTGCGGAAGACCCACTTTTGCTTCGGTATACGGCTAGTGCCGTTCGAGACCTTGGAACGTCTCTTAGCTGCTCGCACGAATGATGATCTTCGACATCTGTTCGCCATTCTCGTGAAGTGTAGTAAGGATGCTCCCTCCAGGCCTTGTCAAAAGAGTTTGTAAATCAAAAGGTTAGCGGTTTCCCTGTTAGCCTCCGTACCAAGATTACTTCCATTTTTCGAGTAGTAATCTTGGTACTCTCCGGCGGCGGAAGTAATTCTGGAACGATTGCTGGTCCGTCACTTAGTAGCATCTTTACTTTCTTTCGCTCTGACTACGCGGCTTCGCTCTCGTTGAGTAAAAAGAGCGTTCTCGCGAATCATGCCTAAAATAGGCTGCAATCTCAGCCGAGAACCAAATGCAAGGTGGGCTTGCCGCAGTGTGAGAGTAGGCGCGCAGTGGACACGCATTCACCGAACTGCGGAAGTAATGATGATGCTATGAGCGTAATCACGGACGCGAATCAAGGTTACTTCACAAAGGGAGCGCGATTACTACACTTCACGCTTCTATTCCCTCCGATGGACGAGCACGCACTGTGCCGCCTCGCGCGACTGACCCATGTTGGTATCCCAAGGTTGGAGGCGCTTCAAACGCCAATGGCATGGGCGTCAGACCGAGATCGGCTCCCATACTGCTTCGACTGCCTTGTGCTGAATCCAGTCGACGTTTTCTCGCCTCGCTGGAAGCAGGATTGGCTAGATTCGCACACGGTTGTCTGCCAAGTCCCAGGCCATAGACTCAATACGGCACCGGCAGCCACGCTACGCATTTGCCGCAACCTTTCGGCAGTGCTTCGTGAGCTTGGGAAGCGTCAGCCCAGGGTTAGGTGACGGGGTTCAGATTTCAACATTGGCGGAAATAATGACCGCCATTAGCGGAAATTGCGATCTGCAACACCGGCAGGCGATAAGCGGCGTCAATGCTAGACGCCCATCCCCGATACCCCAAGGTTCTTAACGCTCCCCGCTCGGTTTCGCTGCCGTTGTCACGCGAATTGACGACATTGCTTCGGAGTCGGTGACAACTTTCCTTTTTTCTACGCTTGGAGGAAGCCTAGCTTCCGAAACCTCGAATCCTCCATACATGGCCCGAACAGCGCTTAGCCGTCAATCACCCAAGGTAGGAGCCCGGTGCCCGAATTGGGCCCGCCGGCATCTGTGCGGGGGGTGTTCAGAAATGAGCATTCCGACCGCGATACGCGCAAGTACCATCTATACTTATATGTCGCCTCCCTTTTGCAAGGGATATCGTTGGTGGCGAGCAGGGTGGTTGCGTACTTATATTCGGACTCGATTGCGGGCGTGCCCGCCGGCCCCGATGGATTTCGCCGCAGGGTGCGTGCTATAGTCTGCGGAGCCTTGCTGTTCTATGTTAATTCCCTTGCAAGCGTCATGGACAGACTCGGATCGGTCGATGCCTTTGTCAGAGCAGCGGAGCTTCGCAATTTCAGCGAGGTAGGGCGGGAGCTCGGTATCTCGTCGTCTGCAGTAGGCAAGGCAATTTCGCGCCTTGAACAGCGCCTCGGTGTCCGGTTGTTCCATCGCAGCACGCGTAGCATTACGCTGACGCCGGAAGGGCAGCTATTCCTAAGCCGTTGTCAGCGCATCGTCGATGAGCTCGAAGCCGCCGAGTCGGAATTGTCTGCGGCCTCATCGCCCAAGGGGCAATTGCGAGTGAGCCTGCCGCTGGTCGAGACGTTGCTTCTACCGGTACTCAGTTCATTCCTCCGCGAGTATCCCGACATACGACTCGAGATCGATTTCTCTGACCGGATGGTCAACGTGATCGAAGAGGGGTTCGACGTGGTGATTCGCACTGGCGAGGCAATCGATTCGCGACTGGTGACGCGCGCGCTAGGCTACTACACGCCGCTGATCGTGGCCGCACCCGTGTACCTGTCTCGACGCGGCGTACCCAAGGTGCCGGACGACCTGCTCAGACACGCCTGTCTGCTTCATCGCTACCTCTCAACCGGCAAGGTGGACCGCTGGCTGCTGCGCGATGGTGATAACGTGCTCGAAATGGACCTGCCGCCGCTGCTTACCGCGAATACCGTCGAGCCTCTGATCGCCTTTGCCGAGCAGGGGCACGGCCTCGCTTATATTCCGAACTTTCTCGTGCGCCGGCAGCTCGCAGATGGTCGGCTGGTGCAGGTGTTGGCTAGCTATGCCACCGATCGGAAGGTGTTTCGCGCGGTCTGGCCGTCCGGTCGGCATCTGTCGCCGAAGATTCGGGTGTTTGTGGACTACATGGCCAAGCACTTGTTCCCGGAAGGCACTGCGCAACCGCAAACCGCAGCGTTACATCCGCAGAATGAAGCGGTGGAGCACGATGATTCGCGCTCCGCAGGCTGATCACGATAGCTGGATCTCTCGGCGTTCGGCCGTCGACTGCATCGCGGCGTCGATCAGTTGATGTAGCCGCACGGCATCGGCAAATGTCGGCGCCGCGGCGCTGCCCGTTCGAAGATCCTCCGCATAGGCGACATATAGTTCGGCCAGTTCTAGTACTCCGGATGGCAGCTCCGAATGCGGCAGCCGGTCGTAGATTACAGGCACCTCAAGCACCTGCATCGGCAAGTCCTGGCCGCGCGCGCCTTTGATAATGTAGTCGTCGCCGACATTGCCAAACGCCGATGTGTTTGTGATGCGCAGATCGCCTTCGTCGCCGGTAATATCGATTTGCACGCCACGGCCGTTGAGCTTGCCCGCTTCCATATGAACGGAAACCACAGCGTCGTCGGCCATGCGACCGACCAGCAACAGCTGGTCAGGTGCATGTGATGGCAGAACCTCACCGGTCTCGCGGATCGTAACGGTTTTGAATTGGTTCAACGCCAGTGCCGACACATGCGTCGGCCAGCCGGTAGCGGTGAACAGCATGTCAAGGAAGTGCCCAGCGTAGATGGATATTGCGCTCGAAAAATTTTCGACCGGAACCGTCCAACGCAGTGCCTGCGAGCGCTCACGACCGAACGCATTCATGCTGACGTGGATTCGCACCGAACGGATTCGTCCCACGTATCCGCTTTGCAGCAGATCGCGCAGATAGCGATTGTGTGGCGCCAGCCGTCGTTGCAACCCTACAATATGTCGCACCCCTGCTCGTTCGGCGAATGCCACGAGCTCTTGCGAGATTTCGGTTGCGACTGTCAGCGGCCATTCGCAATAGACGTGCTTTCCTGCTGCAATCGCCTTGCGCACCGTCGCTGCGTGCTGGGGGGCCGTGTTCAGGACGACGACGAGATCGACCTCTGGATGGTTGACGAGGTCATCTAGCGTATCGACGACCTCCTTTATGCCATGTGCAGAGGTCGCCGCGCGGGCCACGTCAGGGCGCGTGCTCCATAGCGCACGCAACTCGTATTGTGGCAAAAGATTCAGCACGCGAACGTGGCCATGGAGGGCCCAGTTGCCGATGCCGACAAGCCCTACGCGAATGGGCTTATCTGAGGAAGAGGGGAGGGTCGCGGACATGATGATCTGACTGCCAGAAGCGGAGAACGGGAGAATTATGGGTATTCCACGCCGCTCACACCATCCGTTGCGCGAGCCGAACAGTTGTGCCGTGAAGTTGCAAATTGCGCAAGCTCCTGTCGGATTCCGATGAGCGACTTGTCACCACTTTGGACATCTTTGTCCGCAATGCCTAGACACATTTGCTGAACTGAGCCCTTCGATTTGATCCAACATTATTGGCATTCGGGGGCTGATCTCGATGCACCAACCCCGGCAATACGCATCTAGGATTTCAACATGGTTACCCCCCAGGCCGCAAACAAGATCCCGTCGGCTGTCTACATGCTTGCTCTCGGCGCTTTCGCCATCGGGACCGAAGGTTTCATGATCTCCCCGTTGCTTCCGGGGCTGGCTGCAGATTTCGGAGTGTCCATCGAACAGGCAGGGCAACTCGTCTCCGTATTCGCGCTCGCCTACGGTATCAGTTCACCGGTGCTCACTGCTGCCACCGGAAACGTCAACCGCCGCACGCTGCTGTTGGCAAGCATGATCGTCTTCGCGCTGTCGAACTTGCTGGCGTGCTTTGCTCACGGATTCTGGTGGCTGATGGGTGCGCGTGTCCTGCTGGCACTTTCGGCCGGATTGTTTGTGCCGGGCGCCAACGCGCTGGCGAGTGTGGTGGTCAATCCGGCGCTGCGAGGCCGTTCTATCGCCGTTGTCAATGCCGGCATCACGGTGGCACTGACGCTCGGCGTACCGTTGGGTGCGGTCATTGGTCACGCGCTTGGCTGGCGTATGACGTTCGCCGGCGTTGCCGTTCTGTCGGCGATTGCCGCAATTGGCGTGTACCGCGGCGTGCCGCGCGAGATCGGCCAAGGCATTCCGAGCGCTACATTGCGCGAGCGCGTCTCGGTTGCCGTACGGCCCACCGTGCTGGCGACGCTGTTGGCCACTACGCTGTGGGCCACCGGTTCGTACACGGTCTACACGTATCTTTCGCCCTTGGTCACTAGCCTGACCACCGTGCACGATACGCAGATCAGCTTTGTGATGTTTACATGGGGAATTTCGGCTGCCGTGGGCGTGTTCCTCGGGGGCAGTCTGAGTGACCGACTGGGCCCGCCGCGTGTGATCGTTCCCGCTGTTGCGATCATGGCACTTGCCTTCCTGAGCCTTTCTCTCGATGCGAGGCTTGTGCAACCAGAGCACGCGTTGTGGCCATTGCTCGTTGCGGTGATCGTTTGGGGGGTGTGTGCCTGGGCGTTCTACCCCGCCCAGCAGGCGCGCCTGATCGAGCTGGCCGGCGTCAATGTCGCGTCGATCGTGCTTTCGCTGAATGCGTCGTTCATGTATATCGGCTTCTCCGTCGGCGCCGCAGTGGGAGGCCTGACGCTGGCCCACAGTCATATCAGCAATCTGGGGCTGGTCGGCGGATTCTTTGAGTTGGCCTCCGTGGCCGTGACGTTGACGATCTTGGCACGCAATGGCAGGGTCGTTCCAAGAGGCACACCGGCGTAGTCCGCTATCGTCGCTACGCCACACGGAATGCAACCCCTTCATTGGCCAACGACAGCGGGCGAGTCGCGCCTCCGTCTGCCGCTTTCGGCCGGATTTCTGGTTCGGCCGCCATGCAGTATCACTCGTTCCATCGAGCAAGACGCTCACGCTCCTGCATCAACGGGCATACCAATCCATTGAGGAACGCATAGGTTGCCTTTTTGACCCTTGGAGTTGCAGTTAAAGCTCTCAAGTGTTCGACGCTCGATTACGGACACAAGAGTCCGAACTGTTCGGAGTGGAGCCCCAGTTTTCAGCGTCAGTTGCTCGGGTACATTGTCCTTGTCGCATGCCAAGGCACGCACGTAATTCAAATCCTTATCGGAGTTATCGATGTCCAAGCTGTTCACACCCGTCAAGGTTGGTCCGCACGAGTTCGCGCACCGCGTGGTGCTTGCGCCGCTCACACGCATGCGTGCCGAAGGGGGCGCAGTTCCCGGGCCGCTGATGGCCCAGTACTATGCCCAGCGCTCTTCGCCCGGGGCACTGCTGATCGGCGAAGCGACCATCGCCGCTCCCAATGGTAACGGCTACCTTGGTGCACCTGGTCTGTATGACGATAGCCAGATCGCCGGCTGGCGTCTGGTTACCGATGCTGTGCATGCGAAGGGCGCCAAGATTTTCCTGCAGCTGTACCATGCAGGTCGCCAGTCGAACTCGGAAGTTCAGCCCGAGGGCAGCCAACCGGTGGGCCCGTCGGCGATTCCCCACGGCGGTGTGGCCTATACGAAGGCGGGCTGGGTTGCCAACACGCCGAACCGCGCACTGGAGATCGAGGAAATCGCAGAGCTCGTTGAGAGCTTCCGTCGTGCCGCCGAGCGCGGCCTTGAAGCCGGATTCGACGGTGTGGAACTGCACGCCGCCAATGGCTACTTGTTCGACCAGTTCTTGCAGGACGGCAGCAACAAGCGCACGGACATCTACGGTGGTTCGTTCGAGAATCGCGCACGCTTCCTGCTCGAAGCCACACGGGCGGTGATCTCTGTCTGGGGTAGCGACCGGGTCGCGGTGCGCATGGGCCCGAGCGGCTCGTTTGGCGACATGTCCGACAGCGACCCGGAAGGCCTGTTCACCTACGTGGCCACCGAACTGGGCAAGCTCAATCTCGCTTACCTGCACCTGATCGAGCCGCGTGTGCGGGGGAATCTCGACGACGAAACCAGGAACCCCAACCCGGTGGCCTCGCAACTGATTCGCAAGTTCTATAGCGGGACGATCATCGCGGCAGGGGGCTTCAAGGCCGCCAGTGCAGAAGCGCTCATCACCGCAGGTGACGCCGACCTGGTGGCGTTCGGTCGCGATTTCATCGCCAACCCCGACCTGCCCGAACGGCTGCGCCGCAGGCTGCCGCTGAATCCCTACGATCGCGAAACCTTTTTCGGCGGCACGGACGTCGGCTACGTCGACTATCCGTTCCACGAGGAGCGCGCGGCCGCCTGACGCGGCTGTTCGAGCTCGTCTGTATCCGGAGCGTCTGCCTGACAATGCAGGCGCTCCTGGTTTTACCGTGGAACGTATTGCCATGACAAATACAGCATCGAATGTACCTGGTCGCTTCGTGATCGGCGGCGAACTTGAGGTCGCCCGCATTGGTTTTGGGGCGATGCGCATCACTGGCAGGGGAATCTGGGGCGAGCCAACCGACCGCGCAGAGGCGCTCCGCACACTGCGTGAATTACCGGACTTGGGCGTGAACTTCGTCGATACGGCGGACTCATATGGCCCCGGCATTTCGGAGATGCTGATTCGCGAAGCTTTGGCACCGTATCGCCATGATCTCGTGATTGCCACCAAGGGCGGATTGGCACGCACTGGCCCGGATCAGTGGAAGCCGTTGGGGCGGCCAGAGTATCTGATCCAACAGGTTCACCAGAGCCTCAGACTGCTTGGGGTCGAGCAGATTGCACTGTGGCAGTTGCACCGGATTGATCCTGCAGTGCCACGTGACGAACAGTTCGGCACTGTCCAGTATCTGTTGGACAGTGGCCTGATCCGATACGCCGGGCTTAGCGAGGTATCGCTCGACGATATCGAAGCGGCGTCGAAGTACTTCAGCGTCGCCACCGTACAAAACCGATACAACCTTGCCGACCGTTCGAGCGAAGCTGTGCTCAACTTCTGTGCGCGCCATGGCATTGGCTTTATTCCCTGGTATCCCCTGGCTGCCGGCGCGCTGACCGAGGGAGGATCAATACTGAGCCGGATCGCGCAACGCCACAATGCCAAGCCTAGCCAGATCGCCCTCGCCTGGCTACTGCGTCGAAGCCCTGTCATGCTGCCGATACCCGGCACGGCCCGCGTCGCGCACTTGCGCGAAAACGTGGCAGCTGCAAGGATCGAACTATCCGATGCCGAGTTCGACGCGCTAAGCCAGGCGTCGGAGGTTTGATGACCCGTCCTGCCGTGAAGTGTAGTAATGATGTTCCGCAAAGTCCGAGCACAAATCCAGTAAAATCAACAAGTTAGCGATTTTACGTACCAACATTACTACGATTTTTCAAGTAGTAATGTTGATACCATCTGGCAGCGCGAAATAATGTTGAAACGATCGCAGGTCCGTCGCTTGGGCGAATCTTTACTACGTTTCGCACAGACTACGCGGCTTCGATCTCGTTGAGTAAAAGGAGAGTTCTCGCGCGTCATGGCCCAAATAGGCTGCAATCTAAGCCGCTGAAGAAAAAGCCAGGTCGCCTTTCGTAGAACGAAGCAATTCTGTCACTCCGGAATCTGCCTGGAACCCGCGCCGTATATAGAAGTGCCGGCGACGAGTTGACACTTTTATTTACACTCGAAACAAAGGAAAAGTGGGTCTCCCGCACTTTGTGTGACCGCTGGGTTGAGGGCTTGATTTCCGGCCGATCTGGCCTACGTTGATCGTTACCATGAGCCAAGTTCTCGGTGGGATCGATCGTATCCTCGCCCGTGTGGGTAGGCGCTTCGTCTCCAGCGACGCGCGAGGGGATACCATCACTGTCGAAGCCTGCAGTACGGTTCGCGCGGCAGCTTGTCCTGCCTGCGGTCATTGGAGTAACCGAATCCACGGCAGCTATGTGCGCAGGCTGGAAGAACGACCGATGCTCGAGCAGCGGGTTGTTCTCGCCGTTGAAGTGCGTCGCTTCAAGTGTGCGAACGCCGGCTGCCCGCGTCGAGCGTTTGCCGAGAACCTCCACGCCTTGGCCGGTCGGCATCAACGTCGTACGCAATCGCAGGCTCGGGCGTTACACGCGCTAGGCCACGCCCTCGGTGGTGAGGCGGCCGCGCGGCTTGCCAACGCCTTGGGTTTGCGCACCAGTGCCGACACCGTGCTGCGTGAGTTGCGCAGGGCTCCAGCGCGCAAACGCAAACCACATCGGCGGGTCGTCGGCATCGATGACTGGGCGATCGCGCGCGGTCACCAATACGGAACGATCATCGTCGATTTGGAGCGACGTGAGCCGATCGCAGTGTTTGCCGGCAGGGAAGGAACTGCGGTGGCCGCGTGGATGCGTGCGCACCCATCGATCGAGATCGTCGCCAGGGACCGGGCCGGGGCCTACTCCGAGGCGGTCGACATCGCGCTGCCGACAGCCACGCAGGTCTCGGATCGCTGGCATCTACTTTGCAACCTGCGCGACAATGTCGAGAGACTGCTGTGCCGACTCGGACCGCAACTGCGCCAAGCCGCGCAGCAAGTCGAGGTCGGTGGCGTGACCCTGGGCCGGCAGCGGGAGCTGAGCCGCAACTCACTTTGGTCATGGCAGCGTCTGATTGATCAGCGACGCGCCTCGCGGGTGGCGCTGTACGAGCGGGTTATGACGCTACACGCCCAGGGCGGCACGATGAAAGGAATCGGGCAAGAGCTCTCAATCGACCATCGAACCGTGCGCAACTTCATCACCGCGGGGGCATTCCCCGAGCGCGCACCCAGGGCGCGGGGTCCGACGCCTTTAGATCCTTATCTCAGCTATATCGAGAAACGAATCGCACAGGGCTGTCGCTTTCCTGAACTGATCTGGCAGGAACTTAAGCATCGAGGCTATACCGGCAGTCGCGCCGCCGTTCGGAATTGCGTGATTCGCCTCCTTTTTCCGCAGGGCAAGAAGCCTCTTTTCCAGGCGCCCGTGCGCACGATGCCGTGCCCGTCGGCCCGGCGCGTGTTCGGATGGCTTGTAGGATGGAGGAAGCTCGCGGTCGCGGAGCCCAGGAACGCGGACCACGAGCGCTTCGTGCAGGCGCTGTGCAAGATCGAACCCGTGGTGGGCGACGTGCGCAGCCTCGCGCGGGAGTTTCTCGGGCCCATGCACCGGCGAAGTCCGCGGCAGTTCGATCGATGGTTGAAGCGTCTGTCGCGCTGCGACGCTGCGGAAATGCGGAGGTTCGCGCAAAGCCTGCGCGCCGACTTACCGGCTGTGCGTTCGGCCTTCAAGCTGCCATGGAGCAATGGCCAGACCGAGGGTCACGTCAACCGGCTAAAGTTCCTCAAGCGCCAGATGTATGGCCGCGCGAACATCGAGCTTCTGCGGCTGCGGGTATTGAAGCCAAGCTGAAATCGGCCCGCTTTGTCCTACTGGACCCGCTAGCCCGTTCGCCATCGCAGAGGGCTGAGCTCGTGGGGCCAGGGCGAGGCCGACGGGGCTCGCCCAGGTTCGCAATGGTGGCGGGGGCGATGGAGACGACGGCCGTTCCAGGCGACAAGATCCTCCACGCCAGTTCGCCGTCGTCACACAAATTGCGGAAGACCCAACTTTCCTTTGTTCTACGCAAGACAGGTTGGACCGCGCAGAGACAAGCCTGTAACTTTACTTGGACCTTTAGTCCGTAGTGTAGATGAGGACCTCTGCGGCGAAATCCATCGGGGCCGGCGGGATTGCTCCCGCGATCGAGTCCGGATATAAGTCCGCAACCACCCTACTGGCTATCGAAAAATATCCCTTGCAAAGAGGAGGCGACCATATAAGTAAAGAGTCGACGGGCAAGTCAGGCCATTCCCGAACGTCCCAGGCGAACGAAACTCCGCCAGCGCACCCCTGAACTGATGCGACAGTCGAAATCCGAAGGTTCATAAGCAAATCGAGCGGGCATTCTCAATGTCTGTCGACAACGAATGGCGCGCATAGTGCCGGCGCTGCTCAAGCCAGTATTTGGGTGACTAGACCACAGACCGGCACGCGGATACTCTCATTGAAGAGCGGAAGCGCGGTCTGCCAGACCGCCCCGTCGAGACTTTCGCAATAGGCATCGATGCCGTTTGGGCAGGTCAGCCAGGAGGCGCTTGAGCACAGTCAGCGATATGCTGGACTCGTTAGCAAGTGTCTGACGCCCTGACAAGCCCTTGCCCGAGTATCCGACCGGGCGGGTGGACCCACCCGATCAATCCACCGTGCCGGTGAACATGGCATGACCATTGGCACTTTGCGCTGCCGGAACTTCTTCCTGCATTACATCCCAATGCTCCACAACTTTGCCGTTGGCGACCCGAAAGATGTCAACCGCGACCATCGGCTTTGGACCCCACCCCGTGTAGCGGCCATGCACCATGACATAATTTCCCTGAGCCACGACTACGCCGGGCTCGTATTTGAAGTCATCGGACAGACCTGCGATGACTTGTTTGATCGCTGCAGTTCCGTTGGGAATCATGGGGTTGTGCTGCTTGTAGTCGTCACTGAATAAGCGGTCCAAAACAAGTGGATCGCGGTCGATGAACGCGCCTGTGATAGCGGCCAGCACAAGGGCCTTGTTGTCTTCCGTGCTGTTTGATGTCGTCATGGTCCAGTGTGTTTCGGTGGGTTGAGAGGCAGGAGCAACTTTGCATGGATATGACCCCAAGACCTCAATGGGACAAGTGCGTGCTATTATAGGTACTGATCTGTACCTATGCAAGGAGTCAAAGAATGAGCAGCACAACGAAGAGGCGAGGTGCGCCGAAGAGAGGTGAACCCTCGGCGCGCGAGCGACTTGTACAGACCGCGACGGATCTCTTCTATCAGGAGGGTGTCCGCGCAATCGGAATTGACACGGTCATTGAGCGATCCGGCGTGTCAAAATCGTCGCTCTACCGGACTTTCTCATCCAAAGAGGAGCTCATAGCAGCATTTGTCGAGGAACAAGATCGGCGTTTCTGGCAGTGGTGGGATGATTTAGTCGCGAGCGGCGTGGGGGAACCCCGAAAGCAGCTGGAAGGCATTGTCATTGGCGTCGCAGAGCTGATCTCACAGCCCCAATTTCGCGGTTGCCCATTCATCAACATCTGCATTGAGTTTCCAGACCGACAGCAGCCGTGCACAGAGATAGCCTGCGCGAACAAGGAAGAAGTGCGCGAACGTCTGCGTGTTCTGAGCCGAGATCTTGGCGCGCAGGATCCAGATCGGCTTGGCGACCAACTAGCGATTCTTCTCGACGGCGCATATGGGCACGCCATGACGGTCGGAGCCGGTAGCGTGAGGCGCGAGCTGATCGCCATGGCCAGGCTGTTGATCGACGCTCAAGTAAAACCGCCGCGTCGCCGCTCTGCTACTGCATCCTGAAACGTCGCAATCTCTCTGACCGAATCGACCGCTTAATAAACTGGCTGGCGCAACTTGGATGGGCGTCCGACCGGAGATTAGGTAGTCGATTTGAGGCCGATCTCGGGGAACAAGGACGACCAAGTCCTGTTCGATACGTCGGAAATCCGTTCGGGAGCTCGCTGTTCGGCGCTAATCCGGTATCCGGTGCGCCCTCCCTTGTAGGGAGAGCGCGAGATCGAGTTCAGGTTACTCGTCGAACGGCGCGCCGTTCAGCACCGCCTGCCCGTCGGGCATCGCCATCGGCGAGCGATTGTGCGCGATGCAGGTGCATATGTGGTTAAAGTGCTGGTAGGGCTGCTTGGTGTCGAGCTCTTCGCAGAGGAGCTCGTAGAAGCCCCGCTTAAAGCCCAGGCGTGGATAGCGCTTCACGATCTCGGCCACATCTGCGGGGTCGAGCTTGGCGTCAGGGAGGCCGACGACATCGTACAGGATGCCGTGCTCCACCAGGCGCGCTTCGTCTTCCTTGTAGAGATTGATGTCCCAGGTATGCAGAGCGATCGTGCTCCATACCTGCCACGACCGGGTATCCGGCACACCCCGATCCTTGAGGAACCGGCGGGCCGCATGAGCGCCCTCGATCTCGAAGCGATGCGGGCCGCGCCCATGTTCAGTGAAGCCGAGGTCGTGCAGCGTCGCCGAGAAGAACATCAACTCGCGATCGGCCTTGGCATTTTCCTGCCGTGCGAACAGCTCGGCAAACCAGTAGCACCGCATGACGTGGTTGTAGAGCATCGCGCTGGACGACGATTGCACGAACTCCTCAGCTTCCCGGGCCAACTGGGTGTCTGGCGCTTTAATTCCTGAGATCATGAGTACCTCCTGCAGTGTGCACTACACTATGGTTGATCGAGGTAACAGGCATGGCCGATCCTCCGCCGATAATGAAGATGGTGTTGCCGGCAATTTTCATGTTTCCGCTGCTGTTCGAGGCGATCGCCATGACAGTATCCTTGACCGTTGACGGCTATACTTGCCACCCACACTGGCACCTGCGCGCCGTCACAAGATTCGGAAAGATAGGCATCGATGATCGGGTAGTTCCCTGAAGAGGCTCAGCGCGGACGAACCATCTTGACGTTGCCTAGCAGTACATCCGCAAAATCTTCCGCAGGCCCGCCGACATTCACCTGCTCAAAGTAGTCGTACCAGCCGGACGCAGCAATCCGGTGCTCGAATTCGCGCTGAAACTCAGCGCTCGGCACGCGATAGATGCAAAAGAAATCGTACGGCGCTCGACGATCCGTTTCGCGGGCGTTCTTGCCATAGGCGATGACATCGACGCCGGCATCTTTCATTCCGTTCACCGACTCGATGACTTCTTTAATGAAATCGGCCCGCTCAACCTCGGAGCATTTGGCCCAGGCAGGACCGTAGTTGTAGAGTTCGACAAGTATCTGTTGCACGGATGTTACCTCCTAGTGTGCTAAATGAAACCATTCCTCGATGTCAAGCGTGGTTGCAGCAACGTCAAGGTGCATTATGAGGTGTTCTGTCTAGAGCGGACACGTCTGGTTCATGCTGCAGCTAGTCGATTGAGGTAGCTTGCAGCGACTTCGCCGGGCGTTCGGTACCCCAACTTCGAATGCCGCCGTTGGCGATTGTAAAAAATTTCAATGTACTCACGGACAGAGGCCATGGCTTCCATCCGGGTGGCATACCGATGGTGGTACACCAGCTCTGCTTTCAGACTGCCCCAGAAGCTTTCCATGGGCGCATTGTCGTAGCAATTTCACTTGCGTGACATCGATGCCTGCATGCCGAACTGCGCCAGCAACCTGCGATAGCCGTGAGCACAGTACTGGCTACCCCGGTCCGAATGATGAATCAGACCGGGCCGCGGCCGCTTGCTACGCACCGCCCGGAACAGCGCCTCGCCTACCAGTTCCTGTGTCATTCTGGGCCCCATCGCGTAGCCGACGATCTCGCACGTGTACAGGTCCTTGATTCCTGCCACGTACAATCACCCCTCATCGGTCGCGATATACGTGATGTCAGTCACCCACGCGGCGTTTGGCCTGTCGGCTTCAAACTTCTGCTCCAGTAGGTTGGGCGCTACTGGCAGATTATGTGCCGAGCGCGTTGTCGCCACGAATCGACGCTTTTGCCGACACCGAATCCCCAGCTCATTGCGCAGTCTGGCCAGCCGGTCACGGCCGACCTCGAATCCCTCGCCAGCCAGCTCCCGCTGCAGGCGCCGCGTACCATACGTCTGACGCGTGCGCTTGTGGGCTGCTCGGATCGCCAGACGCAGCCGCTCCTGTTCCGGACTGAGCCCGTGAGGTCTGTGCGTCCAGTCGTAGTAACCACCGCGCGAGACCCCCAATACCCGGCACATCATCTTCACCGGATACACTTCTCGCCATTGCCTCACGAACGCGTACCGGGCAGTGATTCCCTGGCGAAGTACGCTGCGGCTTTTTTTACAATATCGCGCTCCAGCTTCGCTTCGGCCAGCTCTTTGCGCAGCCTCGCATTCTCTGCCGCCAACTCCGCCACTGTCACGCCTCCTGGTGCCGCTGCTGCTCCAGGCGCTTTGGCTCTCAACACCCAATTCGTCAACGTGCCCTTCGGAATCCCCAGGCGCTGGGCGGCCGACTGCAGCGTCAGTCCCTGTTCCAGCACCAGTCTCACGGCCTCTGCCTGAAACTCTTCCGTGTACGTCTGTCTTGCCTTGCTCATCTTTGCACACTCCTGATCCACGATCTTACTCATAAGTCAGGAACTTAGCGGACAAATAGTCTATGCTTGAGCGAAAGTCATTGAAGGGAGCGCTCATGAAACGGGACGGTCGCAGCCTGGCTCACAACACGCTTGAAGAAATGCGCATCCTGGCGGTGCAACGCATGGCCGAGGGGGAGCATCCGGATGATGTCGCGGCATCGCTTGGGATGAATCGGTCGTGGGCGTACAAGATTCGCGTCCAGGCGCGCGGCCGTGGTGTACGGGCGCTGCGCTCGACCAAAGGCCCGGGTCGCCCGCGCACGCTCACGCCCGCGCAGGAGCAGCGGGTGCTGCGATGGATCAACGGCAAGAATCCGATGCAGTACGGGTTCGATTTCGGGCTGTGGACGCGCAACCTGGTTCGCGAACTGGTGCAGCAAAAGTTCGGCGTGACGCTGAGTCTGGCCTCGATCGGCGCAATGCTGGCACGCCTGAACCTGACGCCGCAAAAGCCGCTGCAGCGCGCTTACCAACGCGATCCGGAGGCAATCGATCGCTGGCGGCACGACACGTATCCGGCCATTGCCAGGCAGGCTCGTGAGCAGAAGGCGGATATCTTCTTCTGGGACGAATCGGGCTTTCGAGCTGACTCGGTGCATGGCAAGACCTGGGCGCCGCGCGGCGAAACACCCGTAGTCCGAGCGGCCGGGCCAGCGGCAAAGCATGAGCGCGGCGTCCGCCGTCAATTCGAAGGGCGCCTTCTGGTTTGCAACGTACGAAGGCGGGCTCAGCGGTGAGTTGTTCGTCTCGCTGCTCAAGAAGCTGATGTTCAATCGAAAGAAGGCGGTACATCTGATCGTCGACGGATTGCCAGCGCATAAGAAAGCCATCGTCAAGGACTACGTTGCCAGTACGCAGGGCAAACTGACCTTGCATTTCCTGCCCGGTTACGCACCGGACCTCAATCCGGATGAGTTAGTGTGGAGTCACGTCAAGCGCAGCGGCGTCGCGCGCTCCCAAAAGGCGAAAAGCTGGGCCCGCGAATTCATGAGCAGCTTGCACAAATTAGACGCAACCCGAAGCTCGTGCGCTCGTTCTTCAGGCACCCATCTGTCCGCTATATTTCTGACTTATGAGTAATCTAAGGACCAGGCGTGTCCGTCTCGATCAGGCTACCTCATTATTCGTGATAATCCCATGCCGCCCCTTGACGTATGTTGCATTGGCTACTCGGCGAAAGATGAATTGCGCAGAAGATCAACTGCAGACATGCGCTTAAATTCCGGCACGTACATCGTTGCGCATTGCGCTGGCCAACGGCCAGCGAAGATACCCGCGACCCGTTCTAACCCACCGCTTTGACGTGTCACAACCTCTCAGCTGTCGAATGGAGCGTTGTTGATGAGGTCGCACAGGTTCGGACAACCGAAGCCATGAACATGGCGATGTCCAATATCGACCAACCCGGTGCCAAAAGCTGTATGGGGCTTTTTCCTGATGACTTCAGCTAACGCTTCCGTAAACGCAGCCTTCATTCCAAGCCGAGGGTAAAGAGCAAGCACATCATCAACCAGGGGTGGCGTAATTTCATCAAGTCGAAGCCCAAAAAGGTCGGCATATGCCCCGATGTGAATAAGTGCAACTTCGGGTTGCTTGCGATCAACGATGCCCGTGGAAGTATGGAGAGCGATGGCATCCCAGACGAGCTCGGCCTTGGATTTCGGGTAGTCGTTATCGAGCAGGAACCGGTTGGCAGCATCGGCGCTATCAACCTCGAAGCGCTGGTTCGCCGCGAATTCGTCGGAGAGACTGAGGTCGTGCAGAATTGCGGCGAGATAGACAAGCTCGCGGTCGTACGCTAGCCCCCGCCGCTTGGCGATAAATTCTGCAAACCACCATGTCCGGTGCAAGTGGTTAAGCAGTACCTTTGAATGGACCCGTTCGACGAGCGATATCGCTTTCCGGGTGAGCGCAGAATCCGGGGCGGTAACGCCTCCGATAGTGACTGGAGTGTTCATGTGTCCTCCGCGAACGTGAAGTGAACGAGGTCTTCAGTCTAGGCGCGCTTGGCGTGGCAAAAATGACTGTTTACGGTCTATTTGTGCCACAATTCAATCTTGTACATACACGAGGCGAAAATGGGGAAGCGGACGGAGGTACGTAAGCAGCCTAAGGCTGGCCGGCATAAGCGAATCGTGATTTTGGGTTTGCCGCCGGTGGATGCGATTGATGTGATTGGACCAGCCGAGGTGTTCTCCTTTGCGAACCGGCTACACGATGAGCCCGCTCCCTACACGATTGAATTGGTATGTTGCAGTGCGGATGCGTGTCTGGAAAGCGAAGTCGGCATCGGACTACTGGGGCACAAGACGCTTGAACAGGAGCGGCGTGCCGACGAACCAGTCGACACCTTGATCGTCGCTTCGGGCTTTAGGTCGATCGAACGACTTGATGCAGCTGCGATTGAGTGGATCCGAACCAAGTCACCATCGGTGCGCCGAGTATGCTCGATATGTGTCGGCGTGTTCGCATTGGCGGATGCGGGACTGTTGGACGGTCGTAGAGCAACAACTCATTGGCGCATGGCAACACAATTGGCTGAACGTTACCCAAAAGTCGCGGTCGATCCGACGCCTATCTGGGTGAAAGATGGCAATGTGTATACGTCGGCTGGCATATCCGCAGGGATCGATCTAGCGCTCGCTCTTGTAGCCGAAGACCTAGGAGATAATGTCGCGCTGGAAATTGCGAAGACTTTAGTCCTGTTCCTGCGACGGCCAGGCGGTCAAGCGCAATTTAGCGTTGCTCTTCGATCGCAGCGGGCATCGGGCTCGAGCCTGGACGAGTTGTGCCTTTGGATCGGCGAGCATTTGCATGCGGAGCTTACGGTAGAGATACTGGCAGACAGACTATCGACCAGTGTCAGGACGCTTATCCGTACGTTTCAACGGGAATTAAACGTCACGCCCGCCAAGTATGTCGAAGACGTGCGGCTAGAAGCTGCCTGCCGGGCCCTCGAGTTGGGGCGGAATTCGACGGAAGAGATTGCACGTCGATGCGGTTATCGTAGCGTCGACGTGCTGCGAAAGGCGTTCGTAAGACGTATAGGCGTGAGCCCCAACGAGTACGCGCGACGTTTCGCACGAGACAGTGAGTCGGGCTAAAGGGGCTAGGGCAGCCCAAGTAGGGCCGTATTGGCCCGACTTGGCGCGAACAACTTCGCCCCCTCTTTATCGCGACACAATCGGATCAGCGGGGGGGCCATCGGCATGGCAATCCAAGGCCCTGCAGGCAGCGACGACCGAGTGCTCAACATCGCCAAAGCGATTGAGGCGACGCTAGGCGGAACTGTCTGCTTTCTGAAAATTCTTTCAACACCGAACGAGGGTCGCCTTGTATTCGCGCGGCGACACACCGAACGCGGTGCGAAACCGTTTACTAAAGTGGGCAAAATTATTGAAGCCATTGTCCATTGCGATCTGGCTGATATATCTAGTCCCCAACAGCGGATCAGCCAGGTCGCGTCGCGCGCGCTCCAGGCGCCTGCGCCAAATACAGTCACGGACCGTTTCCCCCTCCTCGTGGAACAGCGACTGCAAATAGCGGGGCGAGATGCCGAGGACTGCCGCTACCCTCTCCGTATTGAGATCAGGATCATGCAGCGACTCTTCGATTACCGCCTTGGCCCGGCACTTCAGTGCGGTACCGGCCCAACTCGGTTGATGCTCGTCGACGGAGATTAAGTCCCCCAAAGCAGCCGTCACCAGATCGACCGCGATGGAGGATAGACGACGCGCCACTGCCGGATCGACTTGCGACACCACGCCGCCAAGTTGGCGCATGAAGGGCACCGTCAAGGTACCCAATAGGCTATCGCCACGGATGGCACGAGCGGTCATCCGCTCCGTCTGCCCCAAGCGGCCAACTAATCGTTGCCGGGGAATTTGGAAGACCAGCGCTTCGAAATCATCGCGGAATTGAAGCGTGTACGGGCGGACGGAATCGTAGCAAACACAATCTCCGGCTGCGATCGTCGCATCCCGCCCGTCCTGCACCACTATGCTATTGCCGCTCAACTGGAACTGCATGAGGGTGTACTCCTCACGCCCGCCGTCGATTCGCCGAGACGTACGCATCACTTGATGGTCGCGGCTACGCACCTGGGAAAATTGCAAATCGTCGATCAGCGCCGTACTAATTTCGCCAAAAAATGGGCGATCCGACAGCGGAATGCAATCGATCTGCACAAATGTGTCGCACACGACATCCTGCCAGTAGGCGAATCGTTTGGAGTCGACTACGCCTATCGTGGAGTGGAATATGTTCATCCCGCTACCCGCTGCACGAAATACGGAATTTGGAGGCAGCCACGATATCACGTGACCGTCCCTATCTCAACGTACCAGCGACACGTGACACATTGGGCTTCTCTCATGGGGCAATTTGCCGCACTGCGCCTGGAAGCAACTATTACTTCGCCACCAGAAAAGTACGCGGACGGCAAAGGAATAGTCTAAGTGGCTACCATATCCAAGTGGAGAGGAAGGCGATGGAAGCGATCAAAGCCGCGTGCGTACGGGCGGCCCCTGTATTTTTGGATCTGCGTGCAGCGCTGGCCCAGACCGATGCGTTGGTGAAGGAAGCGGTCCGCAATGGCGCCAAACTGGTTACTCCCAGGGTGAAGAGGTCCATGTGGCCTCCTGGCCCAGCTTCCTCCTTTATCGTGATGTCATCTACGCGTTTGGCCCCGAGGCGAGCAATAGCGTCAGCATGGTCTACGCTCTGGAGGGCGGATGCTTCATGCTGGCGTCGACCGCATTGGTGTCCCAGCAGATGATCGACATGCTGTGCGACCGCCCCGAGAAGATCAAGCTGCCGAGTCCGCTTACCGGCAAGCCGGGAGTGCGGCTTTTCCATGATCTATGGGCCCGATGGCCATCCTTTTTGTTCGCCTCTGCCCGAGGTCGAGAAAGGCATTCTATATGCCGATCTCGATCCCACCAAAATCGTCCTCTCCAAGAATGCCGCCGATCCTGTGGGACATTATTCGCGTCCTGACACCGTGCGGCTCGTCGTCGACAAAACGCGCCGGACGGTGATGAGCGTCGTCACCACAGCCCCCCAGACCACTGGAGCTATGCATCCACAAACAGACCAATCAGCGAGATGACAATGGACATCCAATCAAACGGCATCCGAGTTCGCGTTAGCGAAAAGGGACACGGCGACCTGGCGCTGGTGTTTCTGCATTACTACGGCGGATCATCGCGTACCTGGCAGTTCGTCACGAACGAACTGTCGGACAACTTTCGAACGTTGGCGACGGATCACCGTGGCTGGGGTCATTCGGACGCCCCGGAAGCGGGCTACACGATTGGCGACCTAGCGGACGATGCGCAAGGCGTGATCGAATCGCTGGGTTTGAAACGCTACGTGCTCGTCGGTCATTCGATGGGCGGCAAGACTGCGCAACTGTTGGCGTCGCGCCGGCTGCCAGGGCTGGAAGGCGTGGTGCTCGTGGCACCGTCGCCGCCGTCGCCGATGCTGGTGCCTGATGAGCAGCGCACCGCCATGGTGGGCGCTTATGCGTCGCGTGAATCGATCGGCTGGGTGCTGGACAACGTCTTAACCGCCGCACCGCTGGCACCGGAGCTCCGCGAGCAGGTGATTGAAGACAGTCTACGCGGCGCGCCGCAAGCTAAGGCCGCATGGCCGAATGTGGCAATGCGCGAGGACATTACCGCTGATGTGGCTGCCATCAACGTACCGGTGCTGGTGATCTCCGGCGAGTTGGATAAGGTAGATCGCGTGGAAACACTTCGCGCTGAACTTCTACCGAGAATTGTCGGCGCGCACCTTGAGGTGCTGCCCGGCATCGGCCACTTGTCGCCGCTAGAAGCGCCGTCTGCAGTTGCAGCGGCCATCCGCCGGTTCGTCGCTGAACTATAACGCGGTGTCCTCAAGCCCAATTCGTTTGGGGCCTGCTAACCGGTCTATTGAAACCGGCACGGGGCGCTGGCCCGGAACTGGTCTATGCGTTTGAAGACCTGAAAGCCAACATGGTGCGGGGTACCATGTTGGCTCAGCCGCGCACTATAAGGCGTTGCCGTAGTGGCAGCAGGCGGGCCTGCGGCGCTGGGGCCCGCGTGCAAGTTTTCATTGTTCAGTAAGTTGTCAAAGGCAGCCCACTTGACGGCGTTTCATTGACGAGGCGATAGGGCGAATACGTTACTCGAACAAGCCATAGTGGCGCCTGGCGGGATCGACAACTGGACCAGGTTTCGTACTGCCTCTGCACTCGTCCCGCAACCGAATACGTGGATATCCCGGCTCGGTCATGCTCCCTCAACGCAACCCGCAGAGTTTGCTCGATTTCCTCAACGTCTCGTACGCTAATTTCGAGCGGCGGTCGTTGTCTCGACTTGATCCGTCGAGGCACTCCTAAAGAGTCCGGCGCGATGCTCGCGCTGGATCAGAGTGGCGCTTGTCATGAAGTCCTTTTCCGGATTGACGCAAAGAAAGTGGAATCGGGAGCTTCGCTTGCATTGGCAGCACCAGATGGCGACCGACGTCTACATAGCGCGATGAGTCCGCGCCAGTATGGGAAATCGGAGGTTCCAGCCGTTCACCTTTTGTCATTGGAAAATCTCGTGCCGCTGTTCTTCGTCCTTTGCTAGCTGCAGTTCAGACCGCGCACGAAACGCTCAGCGCGCGCTGTGCATTCTCGCGTCCCACGGCGCGACCTCGCCACCAAAACGATCTGCAAGGAACTCAATGAGAAGCCGTAAGGGCTTGGGTTGGTGCCGACGGGACAGATAGACGGCTTGAATGTCCAAGGGATCGAGCGCGTACTTGGGCAACACAGGCTGTAATGCACCTCGAGCCAGGTCGTCGCCCACATAGAACGTGGGCAGCATTGCAATCCCGGCACCCGCCAGTGCGGCTGCCCGCATTATAGAGGTCTCGTTCGCGGTCAGGATTCCTTGGGCTTCAATGGTCGTCAGTTGACCTTCGAGCCGTAGGTTGTATTCGGGCGCAAATGCGGTGCTATGGGTGATACAGCGGTGAGTGCGTAGGTCCTCGGGGGATTTGGGAACGCCCGCACGCTTGAGGTACGCCGGTGAGGCGCATAGGACCGAATGGCAGATCGCTAGCCGACGAGCGACAAGCCCGGGGTCGATCCGATTGCTGAGGCGCACGGCCAAGTCGATACGGTCCTCCACGAGGTTGACCGCTCGGTCAACCAGGATCAACTCGATTTCCACTAAGGGATGAAGTGACTGGAAATCCACGACGGCCGAAGTCAACTGCGCTTGCGCGAACGCCGGCGACGAAGTCAGCCGCAGTCGCCCGTGCGCTTCACCACCACCCTGGCTTGTTAGCGAGGCGACGTCTTCGGCCAGCGCAACCATTTCGCGACAGTTTGCCAACGCTCGCTCACCCGCATCGCTCAATGCGAGCCGACGTGTAGTGCGGTGCAGGAGCCGTGCACCAAGCCAGTCCTCCAGCCCTTCGAGATAACGGCTTGCCATCGCTCTGGACATGCCGAGCGTGTCTGCCGCTGCACTAACGCTTCCTCGATCCACGATCTCGATGAAGACGCGCATCGCCGTCAGTCTGTCCATGTCATTTGCTCAGTTTGGTTGACAAACATTTAATCGAAACGAAGTTTATCCCTCTTTTAGTAGTCAATACAATTCACTTGGCGACAGCACCCCGCTGCCAACAGGAGAACCAAATGATCGTTCGCTCCCTTACCGGCTTGGTTGCTGCTGCAGCATTTACGCTGACCGCAGTAACTGCCCACGCGCAGACCGCACCGCTGAGTTTGAAGGTCTACAACGCTGACGCGGACAGCTTCAATGTCAACTCGGTGCTGGTGACGGGCAAGACGGACGCTGTCTTGCTCGACACGGGCTTCACCCAAGCAGACGCGTTGCGCATTACCGCAATGGTGCTGGATAGCCACAAGACGCTGAAGCTGATCTACATCAGCCAGCCGGATCCGGACTACTACTTTGGCATCGACGTCCTGAAGACGTACTTCCCTGATGTGAAAGTCGTCGCGACTGCCCCGACCATCAAGAAGATTGAAGCTACGTTACCCAAGAAACTGGCGTTCTGGCCGCCGAAGATGGGGGCGAACGCTCCGAAGAGTGTCAGCCTGCCGGAGGTGCTCGTCGGCAACACGATCAAGCTGGAGGGCCAGACGCTGGAAGTCCGTGGCACGAACGATCGCCTGCCGCACCGTAGCTTTGTCTGGATCCCCTCTATCAAGGCGGTAGTCGGTGGAGTGAATGTGTTCGCCGGTCTCCACGTCTGGACGGCTGACGCCGCCAGCGCTGAAGACCGCGCTGCTTGGTCCAAGAAGCTTAGCGACATCGCTGCGCTACAGCCGACAGTCGTTGTGCCGGGCCACTCTGCTGCGGGTCAGGCGCAAGACGTGTCCCAAGTCACCTTCACGCAGGCATATCTGCAGCGTTGGGATGCTGAATTGGGGAAGGCAAACGATAGCGCCACACTCATCATCGCGATGAAGGCCGCATATCCCACCGCCGGACTCGGCATCGCCCTGGACATCGGCGCCAAGGTCGGCAAGGGCGAAATGAAGTGGTAGTGGGAACAAGCACGGGAACGAAGCAACACCATGCACACTTCAATCTGCCGCCCAAGTCCGCCGTGTACGTCACGGATGCCTACCGCGGTTGGTGCTGGGGCTCTTGGGAGCGCATGGGCGAGTCACATGGAGACCCTGTTGGGTTTCCAGCCACAGTTTGCACAAGTGGCTGAAAGCGATTAACCGCTGCCGGTCGATGGACATCAAGATAGAACTTGTGGCGGACTGGCATAGCATCCGCTTGTTCACGGCAATCGATAATTTCAACTGTGTCGCGTAGGCGATTCGGGAGGATTATTCATCGCCTGAATTGTAGTGGTGAAGCCTTCCTGAAAGAGCGCGATTAAAACCAATGCAACTCGTGGACAAGCAATGCACGCTTTATAAGCCAGACACCGGTAAATCGTCGCTCTACAGCGCAACACGTTCGTGACGCCGGCTATTCTTTGAGAAAGGAACCATGATGAAATCTGACGACATTGGCACTTATGCCTGGAGCGAACGTACAAAAGGCATCCTAGACCCTGGCGAGCGCCACGCCCTGGTTGGAATGCTGGTAATGACACAAGTAACCGAGCTGTTTGACAAGCTGCTCGGTGCGATGGGGCGACGTCAGGCACCAGTCGAGATGGATCGGATCATTGTGCCGGACACAGCGATCTGCAAGGAGGCCGAAGAGCAGGCCGCCGCGATGTACCCCGAGGACCTGCATGTGCACTGCTACCGCACATACTATTTGGGCTCCCTGCTTGGCCAGGCATTTGGGCTGCGATGGGATCCGGAGGCACTGTACGTAGGCTGTCTATTGCATGACTCCGGGCTGAGCGATACCCACGCAGCGAAGACCGCCGATACCGGCTTCCAGATTGTCGGTGCGCGTGTCGCACGGGATTTGGCGCTGCGCCATGGGTGGCAGGAGCCGGAGGCGCGCGCGCTGTATGAGTCGATTAGCCTGCATTTGAATCCGTATTTGCCTCGCTCTCGATGGGCTCCTGAAGCGATACTGGTGAAAGGAGGCGCGGTGATGGACGTGATTGGCTCATACCGTCATCGCATCCCGCACCAGCAATTGAGCAAGGTGCATGCAGCCTATCCCCGCACGGGTTTCAAACGTCACATTGTCACCTCAATCACTGAAACCCCCCACGCGCAGCATACGCATGCGCATTTCCTGTGCCGTTGTGGTTTTGCTGATCTGGCGGAGAAAAATCCGCTGGATAATGACTGGGCCTGATCCACTGCGGCGTTTCAACTGCGCATGCTGTTGCGCCAGGCGCTGGGAGAAAGGCCATAGTGTTGTCGGAAAAATGTGGGAGAAATGGGCCGTGCTGCTAAATCCCGCAGCGAACGCGATCGAGCTTGCGCTGCGCCTCATCGCCCTGGACATCGGCGTGAAGGTCGGCAAGGGCGAAATAATGTGGTAGTGGGAACAAACTTGGGAAGGAACAATACCATGCATCGATTCAATTTGCCGCCCAAATCCGTCGTGTACGTCACTGACGCCTACTGCGGTTGGTGCTGGGGCTTTTCGCAGCGCATGGGCGAGTTCGAAGCTGCCAATCGCCACAAGGTTGCTTTCAGCGTCATCAGCGGGGGCCTGTTCGTTGGCGAGCGCGCTAAGTCGATCGCCAGCTACCCACATATCCCGCAGGCGAACGAGCGAATTGCCCAGATGACCGGCGCCGCGTTTGGCGAGGCCTATCAGAGTCTGCTGAGGCCGGGCCACACGGTCATGGACTCCGTCGATGCCGCCGCGGGCCTGGCCGTACTGCGGGCGCAAGTCCCTGAGCGTGCGGTGCATTGGGCTCATGAGCTGCAGGCGGCGTTCTACGGTCGAGGTCTTACTTTGTCCGATCCTGAAACGATCGCGGGCATCGCATCGGCCAATGGTCTCGACGAGAAATTGGCATTGCGTGCTCTGGCAGACGGCTCTGGCAAGGCACAGGCGAAAGTGGACTTCGAACTGGCGCGCGGACTTGGCGCGTCCTCCTACCCGACCTTGTTCTTCGTGGACGGAAAGAACGTGCACAAGCTTCCTGCGACCGGAGCAGCGCTGAGCACGCTGAACGAAAGGCTCGACGCATTACTGGCTTGAGCCGCGGGTCCCATCAATCAATCGTCTGTGAGTGCAATCCTGTCATCCATCGCATTTCCATCCCTCCTTTCGGCATAGTCAATGCGCACTTGGTCGTTTGCTCGACAGGCGGCATATTGGCCGATACGGCGCTTCCAGACACAGAGGCCAATGTCAAGTAGGCTCTCTAATTCGAGTGGCGATCGTGGTCAGATATCAACCACATCGTGATCACCCACGTCCGCATTGACCACGTTGGCAGCGGGCTTGGCCACGATGGCTTGAACCACAATCCCGTAGACGCTTGGAGGCGACCCTCGTGGCCAGCATGGTAGATTGGAAGCAGCTTGACTACGCTCGCGCGATAAGTGGGTCGACTTGGACAGGCTCGCGCCCGACAAAGTCGCCAAGTGGAAGTCAGCAGGTGACACGTTGCTTCGGTTGGTGGCACAGGTTCTGACATGACCCGTTGTGCAACTCGTGCGAGTCGGGAAACCGAAATTAAGCGCTCGTTCTTGCGTGGCGCGGCAGTCCATGTGCGCCGGGCGCTGCAAGCGCTGCGGGGACGTTACTTGCAAGGGATCTGGATCATTAGATCAAGAGATCAGTAAACGAGTTCCACGAACCAGGAATGCTTTGGCCATCTGACCGCTGGGACGGTGGCCGCCCCTGTACCGCGACGTGCGCACGCTGTGCCGCAGTGATCGAGGGCACGATCGTCGATCGCTAAAGCGCTTTTGCTAAAACGCAGATTGAGCCGAAGCTTGTTCTTGGGGCCGTTGCGCACGTGCACGTCCTGGCCACCCTGGATTTCCAGTTGCAGTGATGGTGTCAAGAAGTGGGCCACCGTGAGCAAGCACGTATCGGTCGACATGCTTGCGCTCTGAGTGACGCCGTTGAGCTCGGTACGGCCGCCCCCCGTGTAGTGGTGGGTGATCGCGATCCGTGTTCTGTCGTTGAGTTCGTAGCGGAGGTGACTTTGCAGGCTGAAGGTCGGGCGCTGCTTGTAATCGGCTCCCGCGAAATCGCTGTTAGTGCTGTAGAAAGCAACTTCGCCTGTCAAGTCGAGGAAAACTGGACCAGTGATGTTTTGGGAATAGTTCAGATGCGTCACTGCTGTCCAGCGGTGTGTGCCGAGATTGAGGGATCCCTGATCGGCGTGGTAGGTCCCAAGCGGAGCAGAGACGAACTGGGCGGCGCTGAGATAGCGTTGGTGATCAGGGTCATTGATGAACCAGATCGCCGAGCCGATGAACGGATCGCCAATCCCATTCGAATGAAGATTGGCCGGGGCTCTCATGCGCACGCTGCCGAAGGGCATGATGACCTGCGGCGTCACTGTGAAGCCGAGGAAGCTTGCGTAGTGGATATATCCGACTGGACATCGAAGGGTGCTGGCGTGCGCTTTCCGTCGGCGTAGAACGCGGTGCTCTCGCTGTGCTGGTAATAGAGCAGGCCGAGGTTAGTGCCCGGTGGCAAGGGCACATAGTCCGCAGGATCGGTCGCGAGAACGGTTGCGTTGGCAGAGGTTGCCGCCATCATCGATAGAAACAGCAAGCTGACGAAGCGAATTTTCATTTAGTATTCCAAGAGGAAGGTTCGGCAAAGAAGTCCGCCTATCTGGCGGCTTCATTCTGCGATACCAAGGATCACGGGTATTGCACGACGCTCCCGACATCGTTGATTCAGCTTGCCAGCCCGGGTCATGTGCTTGCTCACCGGAAGTGCCGTGCGAGGCCTTATGCTGTTCAGCGAGTGGCACCAATCCAGGACTCACCGATGTCCTGTTCATGCGATAGACGATGAAACGCACAAGTACCGATTCCGCACCTATTGACGAGCGGTTGGACTATTGGCGAGACGCTATCAGTCGCGCCTTCGTCAAGCTGGACTTTGACCCCGTTAAGCTCAATGGAGGGCGGCAGTTTTCTGGTCGCATCGCCCAGAGCGATCTCGCGGACATTGAACTTGCGGTGGTGAATTCCAGTGGCCAGCACGTGCGGCGGACGTCGCGACTGATCCGGCAGGCTCAGGAGGAACTGTTCCTGGTCAGCTTCCAATTGGCAGGTGAGGGGGAAGTACGCCAAGATGGTCGGCGTGCAGTACTTGCAGCTGGCGATTTTGCGACCTATGACAGCACGCGTCCCTATGAACTCTTGTTCCGGGAGGACTTCGAACAACTGGTGGTGACGGTGCCACGCGACCGGCTGCGTGTGCGAGCACCATCGGCGGAGCGGTTGACGGCCATCGCCATTCGCGGCAGTCAGGGCATAGGGGGCATGCTAGGGGAGTTGGTGGTGGGATTGCCAGAGCATGCAGAGGCGATGGCTGGTCAGACACAGGCGTCTGTTTCCGACTCCGTGCTCGATCTCGTCGCTACGGCTCTAGCGACTTTGCCGGATTCGCAGGTCGGATCGCTACCGACCTTGAAGCTGTTTCACCTGAACCGGATCAAGTCCTATATTCACGAACATCTATCCGACCCGGACTTGAGCATCATGTCGATCAGCGAAGCGCTCGGTATGTCCGTCAGCTCACTGTATCGAGTGTTCGAGGCGGAACGGTGTTCGCTTGCCGAGTGGATCTGGGATCAGAGGCTGCAGGCGTGTCGGGCGACGCTGCTCGACGTCGCCTGTTCCGGGTTAAGCATCAAGCAGATCGCTATGAGCTGGGGATTTAACGATCCCGCACATTTCAGCCGCGCATTCCGGAAGCGGTTCGGCCAAAGCCCGGCTGCGTTCCGCTCGCGCGACTAGCAGCCGGGCCGTTCAGTCCCTGTGAGACGGCTTGAACCGAGGCGTCGTTTGAACGCTCAGGCCTGTTCACCTTCTTCGAGTTCTGTATGCTCGACGGCTCGCATGCCCGGTGAGTTGCCGTTTGCGCTTTGGCCGTGCTTCGCATGCACGACACGAGGCTTTGGATTGCGGTCCAGCAGCAGTTGTGTGACGTCAGGGCGAGAGTAGTGCCCAGCCGGATCAGCAGCCGCTTTCGCGAGGGTGATGGCTGCTAGGTCAATGTCCGCGTACAACAGCCCCTCCGCGTCCGGAGGCAGCGGCTCGGCCAGCGATCGTCCGTCGGGACCGTATATTTGCGCATGACCGCCCCCCAACTTCAGGAGTGCTTGCTGCTCGGGTGTCTCGCAAAGCACGTCGATCATCTTTTGCGAAACCGTTGCGCACGGCGCAACCACGAAGCACTGGCCCTCGACCGCATACAACCGACTCGCGGCGTTGTTTACCTCTGGTCCGAGCGCGTAAGCTGCGCCGACGTAAAGCGAGAAGCTGGGCCAGGCGGCGATATGGACCTGCTCATTCTGAGCATACATTGCGTACTTGGTAAGTGGCTGAAGATGCTCCCAACAGCAAAGGGCGCCAATCCTGCCGAGGTTGGTGTCGTGAACAGCCAGGTCACTGCCGTCGCCTTCGCCGAAGATCGCGCGTTCGACATGAGTGGGTTTCAGCTTGCGGCGCGTGGCAATGGTCTTCCCTTCTGGGCTCAGGATGGCCTGGGCAATGTACAGGCTTCCAGCATCTTTCTCGCTGAAGCCAAGCGCAACGGTGAGGTTGCAACGCGATGCCGTTTGCGCGATGCGCTCAAACTGCACGCTGTCGATAACCATCGAGTTGTCATGGTACGCCTGGATGAATTTCATGCCCCAGATCGGCGCACCAAGCCAGGCAAACCACGGATATCCAGGTATCCACGTTTCAGGGAAAGCAATGAGACTTGCGCCGCCTCGGGCGGCTTCTTCGATAAGCGCAATCGTCTTGTCAACGGTTGCCTCGAGATTAAGAAACTCTGGCGCCGCCTGGACAGCAGCTACCCGATAGCGGGGATGTTCAATGGCCATTGTGGTCTCCTGATGTGTGGTGCCCAAGTGTAGGCGGAAAAAAACCGACTCCCTTGTCTGAGATTCCTGCCTGTCAGGTACTGGCTTCTTGGGATGCCTCGGTTGCGTGGGCGTATTCATATCAGACTTAGATGCCCCTCCGGGCATTCCTATTGGGCTGTAGCTCCGCTGTCCTTGACCAGTGCACCAAGGGCCGTTCCTACCTTGGACAAGCGGCGGCTGTGCTCATCTGGCGAACCGTGTGCTGGAACCAACGCCTGCTCATTTAGTGTTTGTTGGACCTCTGGCATAGCGAGGACGCTATTAACTGCCGCGTTCAGCCGCGTCACGCGATCGCTGGGAACGCCAGCCGGCGCGTAGAGACCCAGGAAATCTGTCAATTCCAGTCCATCTATACCGGCCTGGCTGAACGAGAGTACGCCTGGCAGGAGGGGGCTGGCCGCAGACATGGAAATGATCCGCAGCTTGCCGGCGCGATGGTATGGGATCAGGTCAGAAACGCCGGAGACCGCCACCGAAACCTGGCCGCCGATCAGGTCCTGAACGAGTGGGCCGGCGCCGCGATAAGGAACCGGGACGGCGTCTGCGCGTAGCAGCTTTTTTACACTTCACGCCGGTAGAGTCGGAGCACCCATCGGGCATGCACAACCCTGTACAGCAGCGGCGGCACTCGATAGACCGGCAAATTCGATCCATATATGCCGCCTAGCTGCTTTCTCTTTCAGTCCCTCCTTTAATCCGCCACGATATGCAAGTCCGCGATCAGCTTCCCATAGCGCTGCTGGTCCTTCCGGATCTTGGCCTGGAATTCCGCCGCGTTGCGCGGGAATGGCTCAGCGCCTACCGCGGTGAGCCTTTGCCCGAACTTCGGATCGCGCACGGTTTTCATTACGTCAGCCTCGATCTTGCTGACAATGGAGGCGGGCGTGCCGCGCGGCACAACCACGCCGGCCCAGGCGCCGGCTTCGAAGCCGGGGTAGCCTGACTCGGCGAACGTGGGCACATCCGGCGCCAGGGCCGAGCGCTGCGTGCCGCCGGTCGCGATGATGCGTAACTTGCCGGCCTTCGCATAGGGCAGCGCAGACGAGATGGCCGAGAACATCGCCGAGACCTGGCCGGAAAGCACATCCTGCAATGCTGGGGCCCCGCCCTTATAGGGAATGTGATTCAGCGGGATGCCTGCGGTGAGCCTGAATGCCTCCATCGACAAGTGGTGCGGTCCGCCCGCGCCACCGGATGAATAGTCCAGCGGCTTTTTGGCGTTGGCGCGCGCCACCGCGACAAACTCGCTCACCGTGCTGGCGTGGACCTTGTCGGGATTCACGACAAGCGCCAGCGGTGTATACGCGACCAGCGCGACCGGCACGAAGTCCTTGACGGGCCGGTAGGGCAGCGTCTTGTACAGCGACGGATTGATGACGAAGGGGCCGTCGGTAGCGAGGTAGAGCGTATAGCCGTCCGGCACGGCCTTCGCGGCCAGTTCGCTGGCCAGGATGCCCGCGCCACCGGGACGATTGTCCACGATGACGGGTTGGCCCCAGGTCTGCGCGAGCGATTGCGCCAGCGCCCGGCCGACGAGGTCGGCGAATCCGCCCGGCGGGAACGACACCAGCAATCTGACGGGCTTGCTGGGGAAACTGTCCGTCGACTGCGAAAAGCTTGCCGTGGCAGGCAGGAAGCCGGCCAGGCCAACCAGCAGCGACGCGGCGATTTTCTTGATAGGGTGGTTCATGTTTTGTCTCCTGATGAATCGGCTCTGTTGGCTTCATTCATTGTCATTCGAGAAATCCCGTTCCGCTGGCGAGCGCCGCGGCGGTGCGCAATGCTGAGAGAACGCTCAGGTGCTGCGCGATGCCCTGGCCCGCTATATCGAAGCCGCTGCCATGCGGAACGTTCAGCATGACGTAGGGCAATCCCATGTAGATCGTGCAGGCACCGGCAAACGCGGACGTCTTGACCGCGATCTGGCCCTGGTCGTGATACATGGTGACGACCGCGTCATGCCGGCCTTCCAGGCATTGCCGGAAGACCGCATCGGGCGTGAGGGGGCCGGTCGCCGCGATGCCCCGCTCACGCGCCTGCGCAACCGCTGGTGCGATCTCCTCCTCATCTTCCTCGAACATCGCGTGGGGATTCAGTCCCGCGACGGCGATACGCGGTGCCGGCATGCCCCAGCGTTTCAGCGTACGGTCCAGCGTCTCGATCAGGCGCAGCACCGGCTCGCGCTTTACTGTCGACGCAATGTCGCGTATGCGGATATGCTCGGTGATCGGCACGACGCGCAACTTGCCGCTGATGCGCAGCATCCAGGTCCCGTCGGGCTGCAACTCGTCAATGTCCCTGACGATGCCGCCCAGCTTGAGCGATGCGCTGTCGACCGGCGCCAGCACCAGTCCATCGATTTCGCCGGCGCGGCCCAGTCGCTCGCCCAGCCGCTGCCATGCGACGACGGCGCGGCCCGCGGCAGCCGAGGGCTCGCCGACGACATAGTCGCCCTCGCGCAGGTCGCCGGGATCGAGCACGCCGATGAAGCGGTTGCCGGCCTGCTGCGCCGGACTGTCGATGGCGCGTATCGCGCGGCGGATGCCACAGGCCACGGCGGCGCGGCGCACCGCCTCCAGTTCGCCGATCAGGAAGGCGTGACAGAGGCCGTCCAGTTCACCGCTGTCCAGCGCCTTGAGGCATACCTCCGGACCGACCCCGGCCGGGTCCCCGATCATGGCCGCGATCGTCGGGAGAGGCTTCGATGTGCTCATCATTGTCTCCTTCGTCTGTCCGGTTCGCTCAGGGCTTGGCCAGGAAGTCCTCCACCACACGCACAAAGCGATCCCGTTTCTCGATCTGCGTCCAGTGCCCGCATTGCCCGAAGACATGCAGCTCGGAACGCGGGATTAGGCGATGGAGGCGAATGCTGCTCTCGAGCGGAATGACGGCGTCGTCTCTGCCATGCACCAGCAGCACGGACTTGTCGAGCGCCTGCAGTTTCTCGTCCGGCGCGCACAGCGCATCGACGTGCCGTTGGCGCGGCGCAGGGAACAGCGCTGAGTACGACTCATGAAAGCCCGGCCGCACGCTGGCTTCGTAACGCGAAGTCACCAGCGCTTCAGTCAGGAGTGATTTGTCATAGGCGAACAGGTCAACGATCTCGCGCATGTTCTCGAGCGAGGGCTCGTAGCCCCATACTGCGTCAAGCCCGGGCGTGAGTTCGAAGCGGGCACCGGCAGACCCCATTAGCACCAGCCGGTCGACGCGGTCGGGGTGCCGCGTTGCCACGGCCAGCGTGAGGGCGCCGCCGAACGAGTTGCCGACGAAGTCGGCGCGCTCGATGTCCAGCGCGTCCAGGAAGCCAATGATGTGGCCGACCCAGTAGTCGAGGTCATAACGTGCGTCGGTCTTGCGTTCCGTATAGCCAAAGCCGGCCACGTCGGGCGCGAGCACGCGGCGGTGCCGCGCCAACTCGGGGATCGCCAGGCGCCAGTTCGCCCACGCGGTCACGCCGGGACCGGAGCCATGCAGCAGGATCAGGGGCGAGCCTTCTCCGGCCTCGAGATAATTGGTGCAAATGCCCGCCGCGACGACGCTCTTGCCGATTTCCGGATTTTGCTGGGTCATGGATGTCTCTCTCTCGCTCTCGAGTATTCTTGGGATAAGGGAATGCGTGGCCGGTCGGTTCAGATGACGAATGTCATATTGCCCATCAGGCTGTCGTTGTTGACTAGGAGGACTTTCTTCTGGTGAATGCGCCAACCGTCGGCGTGGCGCCCGAGCACGTGAAGTTGGCGACCGGCCCAGGTCGTCATGTGGTCCAGCCGCGCTTCGACCAGGTGAAATCGCGAATGCACCTCGATCTGGCCCTGGGCATTCTCGCCACGAAGGCGGACGTTGGACACCGTGCGTGACAGCCGCGACCTCGGGTTTTGCGAATGCGCATGCTTGGTCTGCAGCCGGAACAGTCGTTCCTCCAGCCGGCCACGATCGTCGTAGATCAGCGAAACCTGGCGCTGCGGATCGATGTTGTCCGCGTTGCAGGGCACCCAGTACAGCAGTTCGGGCGCCCACAGCGCGAGCCAGTCCTTGTAACGATGGCCGTCCGCCAGCTCGGCTTCATGGCACAGATATTCCTCGATCTCGCGCTGCAGGCTCAGTTGCAACAGATCCAGTTGCTGGAAAGCAAGGGTCGTCTCGCTCATCGTGCTTCTCCTTCCGCCGACATCAGTTCCAGCCACCTGCGCATCTGTCCGCGCTGCGTCACCTCGTCGGATATCCGTCCCGTGATGACGCCATCCACGCCATGTTCCTCGCGGTTCAGGCCGCGCGACAGCTCGAGCCACGGCATGACCTGCGCCATCATGCCGCACTGCGCGCGCTCGAAGATCTCGCCGTCGTCGGGCGAACCGGAGCCCGCAGGCCCGTAAAAGGATTCGTGCTGCCGAATGCGCAAGGCGTTGATCTCTTGGCTGACGCCCTCGAACAGCACGGGGAACATGATCACCTCGCACTCGTCCGGCGCGATTGGATTGATGATGCGGATCTGGTTGTTGATCAGTTGCAGGTTCGGATAGATGCCGACATGCGGGTCGCCGGCGAGGGAAACCAGCAGGCGTGCGCGCTCCTCGCCGTGCTTGCCCCTCATGCGGGAAAGATACTCCTCGCCACCGGGCGTCTTGCGCAGCATGTCGCTGAACTGCTCGTAGTGGCTGAGACGATGGGCGGTGAGGTCCAGCATCACGTGGCCGTTGCCAAGGTCGCGCGTGCGGCTTGCGGACTCGTCGTCGAAGGGATCCCCGCGGTGTGTCGCGGCGAGGCCGGCGTCCGGATCACGGTTCCAGGCCGCGATCACCGAGGCGTGGACATAGTGGACGTGATAGCCGTCCATGCCGACGAGCTTCCAGTTCCCGCGATACACCGTCTTGTGCACGCCCGCATTGATGCAGATCGCGCCGTCGGGCGACGCATCCACCATCAGGTCGATCATGGCCTTCGCGTGGCCGAGATGCGTTTCGAGGTTAGGCACATCGGGATTGAGGCTCGCGAACACGAAGCCGCGGTATTCCCCGACGCGCGGCGGGGCCGCGAGGCTCATCGCGTCCTGGTCGAAATCGTCGCAATAGGCTTCGCGCCCGGGCACTTCCACCAGCTTGCCGGTGGCGTCGTAGATCCAGCCGTGAAACCAGCAGCGCAGGTGCTTCGTATTGCCCGCGTCGCCTTCGCACACGGCGGCGCCGCGATGCCGGCAGCGGTTCATCAGCACGCGCACCTGCCCGTCGCCGCCACGCATCATCAGCACCGGTTGCCGGCCCATGCGGCGCGTCCGGTAGTCGCCGTGCCGCGGGACTTCGGACGTATGGCCGATATACAGCCATGTGCCGTGGAAGATGCGCTCGATCTCCTGGTCGAAGACGTCGCCGTCGGTAAATACACTGGAATGCACGCGGCCGGGCTGTACCAGCGACCTGACGTCGCGGGCCTCGCCGTCGGCATTTCCGCGTGGGCGGCGTGAATGGAAGCGTATGGGTTGTGTCATTGTCGATGTCTCCTCGTGGCTGGCGTCTCGGGTTTACACAGTGTGGGTTTACCCGATGCCTGGCGGCGATTCCGTGCGCCGTTGAAGTAAGTATGGCAGAATTTGAATTATTCGCAAATTGAACTAAATTGGAGCCAGAGAGAACATCATGAAAACCGTGAAGCGCATGAAAGCGAGCGCCAGGACTTCTCCCCTCCCAGACACGGCGGACGCGCTGCCGTTGCCGCACCTGAGCGATCAGGTAGCGGTGAGCGCCGCGCTCGATGCCGCGCTGGACGGCTCCGCGCTGTGGGTGCTGCTTGCCGTCTATCGCGCATTCGCCGTGCTCGACCGCGACCAGAGTGAAGAGCTTGCGGATCTCGGCCTCAATCCCCTGCAGTTCAACGTCCTCACGACGCTGCAGCGAACCCGGCAGCCCACCACCATGGGCGCACTCGCGGCGATGCTGGTCGTGCGGCCAAACAACCTGTCCGCCACCATCAACAGCCTGTCGGAGCGAGGGCTGATCCGCCGCGAGCTGAATGTTTCGGACCAACGCTCCTTGCTGGCCGTGCTGACGCCGGAAGGCGAGGCATTCCTGGACAAGCACCTGCCACCGCACTGGCGCCGGCTCGAGCGGTCAATGGCGGGCTTGTCGCGCGAGCAACGACTCAACCTCGTCACGCTGCTCAAGCAGATGGTGATGTCGATCCAGGATGAACAGCAGCGGAGCGCGGCGGAGCAGGAGCCGGCTCAGGCACCGCGGCGTGGGCGGGCCGCCGCCGACGGCAAGCCGGCGCCAAAGGTCGCGGGCGGCAAGTCACCGAAGACAAACAGAAGCGCCAGGACCGGGGAGGGCGCCAAGGCCGTCAAGAGCGCATAGCGCCACCAGCCACCCAGACAAGAAGGGGCCGCATGACGCGGTCACCACCAGAGGAGACGACAGATGGCAGAAATCCTGGGCCTTGGCCTATCGCACTACCCGCCGTTGTCCACGCCCGATGCGCAGATGGCGAATATCCTGCGCCGGACGTTACGCGATCCGGGCATCGATGCTGCGCGCAAGGACCCGCGCAATTGGCCCGCGCCGATGCAGGCCGAATGGGGCGACGACGAGGGCGCCGCGTCGGCGGCTGCGCATCGTGCGGCGCTGGTGGCGCAGTTCCGGCGCGTGCGCGAGACGCTCGACCGGTTCCAGCCCGACGTCGTGCTGATGTGGGGCGACGACCAGTACGAGAACTTCAGGGAGGACGTGATCCCGGCTTTCACGGTCTGTGCCTATGACGACATGGATCTCTATCCGTGGCGCCATGCCCAGGGCTCGTCGATGATGGACGGCGGCAAGCCCAACGCCTGGGGCGAAGGCCCCGACATGCACTACCGTGTGCGCGGTCGGCGCGATATCGGCAAGTTCCTCGCAAGCGGTCTCGTGGGAGCCGATTTCGACGTGGCCTATGCCTATCGGCCGCTGCATCACGAGAGCCTTGCCCACGCCTTCGGAAACGCCATCCTGTATCTGGACTACGACCGCCGCGGATGGGACTACCCGACGATCGCCTTCCCCATCAACTGCTATGGCCGCAAGGTCATCTCCGCGCGGGGCTTCATTACCAACGTCGACGACAAGCTGGATTTCGATCCGCCTTCGCCTTCGCCGGCACGCTGCATGGCGCTTGGTGCGGCGACCGCGCGCATCCTGCGCGCGTCGCCATGGCGGGTGGCCATCATCGCGTCATCCAGTTGGTCCCACGCCTTCCTGTGCGACCGGACCTCGCGGCTGCGCCCGGACACGCCAAGCGATCGCGCGCTTTATCGCGCGTTGGTCGGGCACGACTACGACTACTGGCAGCGCCAGTCCACCATCGATTTCGAAGATGCCGGCCAGCAGGAATTGCTGAACTGGTGCCCCATGCTCGGCGCCATGCGCGAACTCGGCGCGCGGCTCGACTGGAGTGATTTCGTCGAGACTCATGTCTTTAACTCCAACAAGGTATTCGCCGCCTACGCGCCGGCATAAGGGGGCCAGATGCAGACCAAGGTGTTCCATGTGGTGATCGTGGGCGCGGGCATGGCGGGCGTGAGCGTGGCCACGCGGTTGCGCGAGCTGGGCTTTGCGGGCGCCGTGACGTTGGTGTCGCAGGAGGAAGAGGCGCCGTATGACCGTCCACCACTGTCCAAGCAATTCCTGCTTGACGGCGATGCCGACGCGATCCGCCTGCAGCCCGAAGCGCTCGCCGCGCAGGCGCTCGCGGATATCGCGCTGATTCGCGGCAATCCGGCGGTCGCGCTGGATGTTCGCGCACGGGAAGTCCGGTTGGGCGATGGGCGCGGGCTGCGCTGGGACCGGCTCGTGCTGGCAACGGGGGCCCGTCCCCGTGTCTTGCCCGCGCTGGCGCGCTCGCCGCGTGTGCAGACGCTGCGCACGCTCGAAGATGCGCGCGCGATCCGCCAGACGCTCACGCTTGGCGCGCGCCTGCTCATCGTGGGTGGCGGTCCGATCGGACTGGAACTGGCTGCCATGGGCCTGCGGCTCGACGCGCGCGTCACGTTGGTCGAAGCGGCTGACCGGCTAATGACACGCAGCGCGCCAGCGCTGATCGCCGAGCATCTGCGCCGCCACCATGTGGACAGTGGTGTCGACATCAGGCTGGGACGCTCGGTGGCGGACGCACCGGACGACGGCCATGCCGTGCTCGACGACGGCGCACGCGTCGCGGCCGATCTCATCGTGGTCGGCATCGGCGTGCACGCCAACGATGAACTCGCCGTGCAAGCGGGCCTCGCGGCGGACGACGGCATTTTCGTCGATGGATTTGGGCGCACGACGGCGCCGGGCGTCTTTGCGATCGGCGATGTTACGCGCCAGCGCAACCCGGCCACCGGTCGCTTCGAGCGCATCGAGACCTGGTCCAACGCGCAGGGGCAGGCGAGGGCGCTGGCCGCGCATCTTACCGATCCCGACAACGCGGTGCCCTATGCCGAGACGCCGTGGTTCTGGTCCGACCAAGGCGAACTGCGGCTGCAGGCGGCCGGCGCCATCACGGGCGACGAACAGGCGATCAGGGGCGACCCACAAAGCGGCCGCTTCTCGCTGATCCAGTGGCGCGACGGAAGGATCGTCGGCGTCGCCGCCGTGAACGCGGCCCGCGATTTCCATATGCTCAGGCGCCTGGTCGCCGCAGGCTCGCGCCTGCGTCCGGAAGTCCTCACCGATCCGCAAGCAAATCTCAAATCGTTGATCGCCGCCGCGGCGGCACCCTCCACGCCAGCCTGAAGGAATCCCGGCATGACCACCTTGTCCACCGACTCCACGAAGGCGCTCTGCGCCCTGACCGACCTCACGGACGGCACCATCGGATGCGCGCAGCTCGACGACGGCCGTCGCATCGCGATCTATCACGTCGACGGTGACGTGTACGCGACTGACGACCGCTGCACGCACGGCAACGCCTCGTTGGCCGACGAGGGCAGCCTCGACGGCTGCATCGTCGAATGCGGCCTGCATCTCGGCGCCTTCGACGTGCGCACCGGCCAGGCCGTATCCGCGCCCTGCAGCAAGCCGCTGCAGACCTACCCCGTCGAGATCCGCGACGGCAACGTATGGCTGTCGGCGAACGCGCTGGCTGGAGAAGCGCCATGAGCGCCGCCGCGTGTGCCTGCGGGCTCGTCGATGTTCATACGCACTGGGTGCCGGAGCGCTTTCCCGCCTACCTCGGCAACCGCAAGGGCGTGCCGTGGCCGTCGATCGCGCCGGCAGCGTCGGCGTGCCAGTACCACGTGATGATTGAGGGCAAGGTTTATCGCACGATTCCCGATGCATGCTGGGACCTGTCGCGGCGCGAGCAGGACATGGCCGCGGTCGGCGTGGTGCGGCAGGTGTTGTCGCCCATGCCGGAATTGCTCTCCTACTGGCTCGCGCCGGACGACGCGCAGGCGCTGGTTGGCTTTCTCAACGACGAACTCGCGGTGCTGGTGCGGGGACGCGACGATCGCTTCACTGCGCTGGGCGCGGTGCCGCTGCAGGACGTCGATGCCGCGGTGCGCGAACTCGAACGCGTGGTGCGAGTGCTTGGGCTGCCCGGTGTGGAGATCGGCAGCAACATCAACGGCCTGCCGCTGGGCCATCCGACGCTCGATCCGTTCTTCGAGGCGGCCGAGACACTGGGCGCGGCCGTCTTCGTGCACGCGCTGCGCCCCTGCGGCATGGACCGCCTCGTCGGCCCGCCCCTGCTGGAGCAGGTACTGGCGTTTCCCGGCGAAGTTGGCCTAGCCGCGGCATCGCTGCTGACGTCGGGGACGCTCATGCGGTATCCGCGCCTGCGCATCGCTTTCAGCCACGGCGGCGGCTCGCTGCCTTCGCTGCTCCCGCGCCTGCAGCATGCCTGGGACACGATGCCGCCGATACGCGAGGCGATGGCACGGGCGCCGCGCGAGATGGTGCGCGCGCTCTACGTCGATAACCTCGTCTACGACGGCCATGCGATCGCCAACCTGCTGCATTGCTATGGCGAAACGCAGGTCATGGCCGGGACGGACTATCCCTTCGCGATCATGGACCGTGTGCCCGGCGAACGTGTGAACGGCCTGGCGATTCCTGCCGAAACGCGCCGGATGCTGGCGCGCGGCAATGCGCTGCGGTGGCTCGGGGAGCACGGGCAGGCAGCCGCATAGCGCTCGGGGCACCAGGCAAACGATATACGCGATACACGCGACAGACCCGGGAACAGGAGGAGAAACATGCAAAGTGAAGCCATACACCACACGGTCCAGGCCCTTGAGCAGGCGCTGCAGTCGGCGCGCCCGATCGGGCGGCTGACAGCTCGGCACGAAGACATGACCGTCGACGACGCCTACGCGATCCAGCGCGGCCTGATCGAGGGACGGCTGCGGGACGGCGTGCGCGTGGTGGGCCGCAAGATCGGGCTGACGTCGCGGGCGGCGCAGCAGATGCTGAAGGTCGGCGAGCCCGATTTCGGCGTCCTGCTCTCAGACATGGCCTTGCCATCCGGGGCATCGATTCGCCGTGCAAGCCTCATCGCGCCGAAGGCGGAGGGCGAGATCGCCTTCGTCATGCGCCGCGATCTGCGCGGGCCCGGCGTCACGGCGGCCGATGTGCTGAGCGCGACAGAAGGCGTGATGGCCTGCTTCGAGATCGTGGATTCACGCATCGAGAACTGGGACATCCGGTTGCAGGACACCGTTGCCGACAACGCCTCGTCGGCGCTGTTCGTGCTCGGCGACAGGCTGGTCGACCCACGCAGCCTTGACCTCGCGCTCGCGGGCATGGTGCTGGAGAAGAACGGCGAAGTCGTGCTGACGGGCGCCGGCGCCGCCGCGCTGGGCTCCCCGGTGAACGCTGTCGTCTGGCTGGCCAATACGCTGGGCCGCTATGGCGAAGGGCTGCGCGCGGGGGACGTGGTGCTGTCGGGATCGCTGGCCGCGATGGTGCCGGTGGAGGCGGGTGATTACTTGCGCGTGACGATCGGCGGAATCGGGTCGTGCGCGGTGCGGTTCGAGTGATCGCTGCGGCGGAAGAGGGCGGAAAACCAGCAGGACTGCCGATGCCATCGCGCCCTCGCCGTGAAATCTTCGCGTAACGCCGGCAGGCAAAAACCAAGGAGACATAAGACAATGACCAACAAGCTCAAGGCCGCGATCATCGGGTCCGGCAATATCGGCACGGACCTGATGATCAAGATCCTGCGTCACGGCCGCAATATCGATCTGGCCGCGATGATCGGTATCGATTCGCAATCCGCTGGACTGGCGCGCGCACGCGGGCTGGGCATCGCGACCAGCGCGGACGGCGCGCAAGGGCTGACACGCCTTGCACAGTTCCACGACATCGACGTGGTGTTCGATGCCACCAGCGCCGCCGCGCACCTGGCCAACGAGGCCTTGCTGCGTAGCCACCGTCCGGACATCCGGATGATCGATCTCACGCCCGCGGCGGTCGGCCCGTACTGCGTGCCTGTCGTCAATCTCGAAGACCATCTCGACGCGCCGAACATCAATATGGTGACCTGCGGCGGGCAGGCGACGATCCCCATCGTGGCGGCCGTGTCGCGCGTGGCGAAGGTCCACTACGCCGAGATTGTCGCTTCCATTGCCAGCAGATCCGCGGGGCCCGGCACACGGGCCAATATCGACGAGTTCACCGAGACCACCAGCCAAGCGATCTGCTCGGTCGGCGGGGCGGCGCGCGGCAAGGCGATCATCGTGCTCAATCCGGCCGAACCGCCGCTGATCATGCGCGATACGGTGTTTGTGTTGTCCCAGGGCGCCGATGAGGCCGCCATTGAAGCGAGCATCGGCATCATGACGCGGGCCGTGCAGGGCTACGTCCCGGGCTACCGGCTCAAGCAGCGGGTGCAGTTCGAGCGCATTGATCCCGCTGCGCCACTTAACGTGCCGGGACTTGGAAGCATGAGCGGATTGAAGACCTCTGTCTTCCTCGAAGTTGAGGGCGCCGCTCACTACCTGCCCGCCTATGCCGGCAATCTCGACATCATGACCAGTGCCGCGATGGCCTGCGCCGAGCGCCTTGCCCAACACCTGGCTGAAAGCCGACTGGCCGCCTGAGCGCCAGGGAGACCGACATGGAACTACAGAAGACGCTCTATATCTCCGACGTGACGCTGCGCGATGGCAGCCACGCCATTCGGCATCAATACAGCGTGGCCGACGTGCGGCGCATTGCGGCCGCGCTCGACGCGGCCAAAGTGGATTCGATCGAAGTCGCGCATGGCGATGGCCTGGCGGGATCGAGCTTCAACTACGGCTTCGGCGCGCACACCGACCTAGAGTGGATTGCGGCCGTTGCCGAAACGGTCACGCACGCGCGGGTGGCCACGCTGCTGCTGCCCGGCGTGGGCACGGTGCACAACCTGCGCGCCGCCTACGACGCCGGGGCGCGCGTGGTGCGGATCGCCACGCATTGCACCGAGGCCGATGTCGCGCGCCAGCACATCGCCTATGCGCGCGAACTCGGCATGGACACCGTGGGCTTCCTGATGATGAGCCACATGACCACGCCGGCCGCGCTCGCACAGCAAGCGAAGCTGATGGAGGGCTATGGCGCGCAGTGTGTCTACGTGGTCGATTCTGGCGGCGCGCTCAACATGAACGACGTGCGCGACCGCTTCCGTGCCTTCAAGGACGTGCTCGATCCCGCCACGCTGACCGGCATGCACGCGCACAACAACCTGAGCCTGGGCGTGGCGAACTCCATCGTGGCGATAGAGGAGGGCTGCGACCGCATTGATGCGAGCCTGGCCGGCATGGGTGCTGGCGCCGGCAATGCGCCGCTGGAGGTCTTTATCGCGGCTGCGAGCCGGATGGGCTGGCAGCATGGCTGCGACCTGTACAAGCTGATGGATGCGGCCGATGAACTGGTGCGGCCGCTGCAGGACCGGCCCGTTCGCGTCGACCGCGAGACGTTGGCGCTAGGCTACGCCGGTGTCTATTCCAGCTTCCTGCGCCATGCCGAGGCAGCGGCCGCGCGCTATGGGCTGGGCACGGTCGACATCCTCGTCGAACTCGGTCGGCGGCGCATGGTCGGCGGTCAGGAGGACATGATCGTCGACGTGGCGCTGGACCTGCTCGCGCGCCGCGCGGAGACTGCCGAACAAAAGGCGGTAGCCTGAGGTCGCGCCAGGCCATTCGTGCCAGGCGTTGATCTGCGTAGAGGCGACTTGACGGTCCGGTCGAACGCTCTCCTGCAAGGCGGGATAACGGTTCGTTATCCCGCCCCCGCGAACCGACGAAGGCCAACCGTTCGAATCGCGGTACGTTACGCGCGCTTTCGAGTTGCATCCGGCGGGGCTCCTGGTCTAATCTTTTTGTTCATTGGGCTACAAACTGCAATACGTGACCTCTCCTCAACATCCGGAGAAAGCACCTCTGTCCACCCGCATCGACCGATTGATGCCCTTGCCCGAGAACGTGCAGAGCCTGTCGGTGTCGCGACGCGGATGGAGCGGTGTGAGCGTGGACATCACCGAGTTCCATTGCGCGGGCCGGGTGGCTCATCATTTGTGCTACGAGACAGAAACCCGCCTCAGCGTGCTGCTGGAAGAGGTCGGAAGCCACTGCGAGCCACGTCTGCGCGAGAACCAGCCCTGCCCAATCGGCTATATGCCCAGACACATGCACTTCGCACCGGCGGGCATGGAGATATGGGGCTACAGTGCCGACGCGCGCTTCGTAAAGGACGCCACGCTGACCTTCGATCTCGCGGTGCTGGGCGAGCGGCTGGCCATCGGATTCAGTGCCGATGCGATAGCCACACCGCGGCTGCGCTTTTCCGACGATCGTATCTGGACCCTGGTCAGGCTGCTTTCCAACGCGGTGGATGACTCCGATCCGTCGACGCAGCTTTATGGTGATGGGCTGACCGCCGCGATCGTGGCGCGGCTGTTCGCCCATCCACCGGAGGCCGGCGCGGACGGCAAGGGCCTGGCTCCCTGGCAGCTTCGGCGTGTCGTCGAGTATCTGGATGCGCACCTGCCTAAGCGCGTCGACCTCGCGCATCTGGCGGAGCTCTCAGGCCTGTCGCCGTCGCATTTCAGCCGAGCGTTCAAGGCCTCGACAGGGATGGCCCCCTATCGTTGGCAGCTCGACGCGCGCATCCGGCGCGCACAGGCCCTGCTGCTCGACACCCCCGCCTCGCTCGAGCAGGTGGCCGAGGCTACCGGTTTTGCAGATGTCGTGCATTTCGGGCGAACGTTCCGGAAAGTCATCGGAGCGACGCCGGCGGCATGGCGACGCGACCGGAAAAGCTGACTACGATTCCGTAGCGGTTTCGGACTGGAAATCGCAGAATCGAACAGTGTTTTCCTCAAAACGACATGACATCATCCCCCCAACCGGGCTAGGCGAGCGAGACTGAGCGAGACTCATTGAGCGTTTGGTGACGTTCACCTCCCGGAACTCTGATCCGGGAGGTGAATGATGATCGACTATGACGGCTTGATGCACGCGAACCTCGCGCAGGTGTTCGGTGAGCGCAACGCCGGGCGGCGCATCGAAGCGATCCGCGCGCTCTATGCCGAGGACGCCGTCCTGTATGAGCCGCATGCCGCTGCCAAAGGCCATTCCGCTATCTGCGAAGCCGTGACCGCGCTGCTCGCCAGCCTGCCACCGGACTTCGTCTTCCGCGCGGTGGGTCCGGCTGTCGGCCACAACGGTGCCGGGCGCCTGCAATGGCGCTCCGGCCCGCCCAATGGCCCTGTTGCCGTTACTGGCACGGATGTCGCCCTTTTTGAGGCCGGCCTCATCCGCTCCCTCTATGTTTTTCTCGATCCCGCTGGCTCCCATTAGCGCCGGAGATGCTATTTCACTAAAGGAACTTTCCATGCCCAAGACCGGCCTCGATGCCCTGCTTCGCCCGGAAGACAGCATTCTGGTGCTGATCGACCATCAGCCCTACCAGTTCGCCAACCTGCACAGCCACGAACCGTCGATGATCGTTAACAACGTCGTCGGCCTCGCCAAGACGGCGAAAGTCTTCAACGTACCGACGATCCTGACCACGGTGCTCGAGGAACGCGGCGGTTATCTGATCAAGGCCCTTCAGGACGTCTTTCCGGACCAGAAGCCAATCGACCGCACGTTCATCAACACCTGGGAGGACCCGAACGTTGTCGACATCGTGAGGAAGAGCGGGCGCAAGCAGCTTGTGCTGGCTGCGCTCTACACCGAGATCTGCCTCGCCATGCCGGCGCTCCAGGCGCTCGCAGAGGGGTATGACGTCTTCATCGTCACCGACGCTTCCGGTGGCGTCACGGCGGAAGCCCGCGACATGGCCGTGCGCCGCATGGTCGCCGCCGGCGCGGTGCCGATCACCTGGCTTGCCGTGCTGGGCGAATGGCAGCGTGATTGGGCGCGCGAGGAGACTGCGGCCGGCGTCGCGGACGTCGTGCTCGAACATGGCGGTGCCAGCGGTGTCGCCTTGGCCTGGGAACTGCAGCTTCTCGCTGGACGCACTGGAACGGGCGTTTGAGCAGCAGCGGACAAACGCATCAAGGTGAAGCTGCCAGAGCTTGCCGCCAGCCACACGCCGCAAGCCACATAACCCAAGGCCGCTTCGGCGGTAACGCCGAAGCGGCCACTATCTTTCAAGAGGCGCGACATGTCCACTGTTCCAGGGACGATCCGTATCGGCTACTGCCTGTCGCTGACCGGTCCGCTTGCGGGCAGCAGCCGATCGGCTCGGCTCGCTCATGACATCTGGCGGGAGGACGTCAACCGTCGGGGTGGACTGCTCGGCCGTCCTGTCGAATTAGTCTGCTACGACGATCAGGCAGACGCTTCACTCGTTCCAGGCATCTATGAACGGCCGATGGACGAGGATAAGGTCGATTTCGTTATCGGCGGTTACGGCACCAATAGCCTGTTACCAGCGATGCCGTTGATCATGGAGCGGCAGCGTTTTTTCGTCGGGCTAATGGGTCTCGGCGTCAACAACACGCTCGCCTACCCAAACTACTTCGCAATGATCCCAACCGGACCGGATCCGAATGCCGCGCTCACCGAGGGATTCTTTGCTCTCGCCGCAAAGCAACGGCCCCGGCCTGCAACCGTGGCACTAGTGTCCGCGAACGCCGAATTCTCGCGAAATCCCATTCTTGGCGCGAAGGCCAATGCCGAGAAGTACGGCTTCCAGATCGTTCACGAGGCGACTTATCCGCTGACGACCGAGAATTTCGCGCCTGTTATCGACGCGGTCGCCCAAAGCGGTTGCGATCTGCTGTTCCTTTGCTCTTACCTCGCTGATTCGATCGGTCTTGTGCGAACCATCAGCACGCATCGATTCCGCCCGAAGATGGTTGGCGGCGCCATGATCGGTCCTCAGAACACCGAGGTCAAAGCCACGCTAGGCCCGCTGCTCAATGGCTTCATAAACTACGAATATTGGGCGCCAGTGTCCAAGATGATGTTCCCCGGGGTTCAGCAACTGTTGAATACCTACCAGCAACGAGCCAGCGATGCCGATGTTGACCTCCTCGGACATTACATGGCGCCGCTTGCCTATGCCCAGATGCAGGTGGTTGCTCAGGCTATCGAAGCTACTGGTAGCTTTGACGACGCAAGCCTGTCGGCGTGCGCACGAAGCACGACCTTTCACACCGTCATGGGCGATATCAGGTTTGGCGTAAACGGCGAATGGGCTGAGCCACGGGTCCTGCAGGTCCAATTCCAGGGGATATCGGGTCACGAGGTGGGCCAATTTCAGAATGGGTCAAGGCAAATCGTGGTGTCGCCGCCAGACTTTACTTCCGGGGGGCTTGGTTTTCCTTATGCAGTGGACTGGCCCAATAGTTAAACACATTTTAGCCTCGCGTATGCCAACGAGCGTCGGGGTGTGAGGTTCCCTCGAAATTTCGCCTTCCGGTAGGTCGTGTGTAAACTCGCCGACCCAAAGGAAGGAAAGAGAAGATGTTCAAGATTCCAAAGCAAGCGTACACGGCGGAGTTCAAGGCTGGGGCCGTGCAACGGGTGAAGGACGGACACGGGGTGAGCGCCGTGGCCCGCGAATTGGGCGTGTCGGAGCAGACGCTGCGCAACTGGATCAAGGCTGCAGAGGCCGGCAACTGGGGCGGTGCCGGGGCGAAGGTGGTGACGCCGGAACAGATGGAGCTGTCGCGCCTCAGAGCTGAGAACAAGCGCCTGCAGATGGAACTTGAAATCGCAAAAAAAGCGGCGACGGGTCCGAGCACAACCCCGCCCCGGCCCGCGTGGCCTACTACGAAGAAATAGGCCGCAGCCACATGACCTCGCTGTGGGAATCGCTGCACGCGCTGGTGCCGCCACAGCCGCGGCCGCAGGTCGTCCCCGCCATCTGGAAGTACGCGCAGGTCCGCCCGCTGGTGATGCAGGCCGGCGGCGTCATCAGTGCCGAGGAAGCGGTGCGCCGCGTGCTGGTGCTGGAGAACCCCGGCATCCCGGGCAATTCCAGCATTACCTCGACGCTGTACGCCGGCCTGCAACTGATCCTGCCGGGCGAGATTGCGCCGAGCCACCGCCATACCCAGTCGGCACTGCGCTTTATCGTCGAGGGCAAGGGCGCCTGGACCGCCGTCAATGGCGAGCGCACCACCATGCATCCCGGCGACTTCATCATCACGCCGTCGTGGACCTGGCATGACCATGGCAACCCTGCCGTCGAGGGCGGCGGCGAGCCGGTGGTCTTGGCCGCCATGTCAACCTCATCGCCGGGCGAGCGACGTTCACTGACAGTCCGCCAAAGTTCTATGCCTATGTGCATCGGGAAGTCACCTCGGCTGCAGCGCGACTCGACCATTTCCTCAGTCGAAACGGTGTGGCGGCCGATGAGCGCGTGACCGTGATCAGCGACAACGCCGGTGAATTTGAAAAGACCGTACAGGGTAGTCGACTCGCTCGCGGCAGGATTCTCGATTGGTTCCACATCGCCATGCAGTTCAACGCAGCGCAGCGTTCCGTCTTCGGCAGCAAGATGATGGACGCACTGGAACGAGAGGAACGAGAATCGATAGAGACTGAAATAACTCACGCCAAGTTTCTAGTCTAGCATGGCAAGGGCCGCAAAGCCTTGGAGCGCCTCAAGGCACTGGACGCTCAGCTGCTGACGCGGACAGGGTATGAGTACAGCACGCTGTGGGAGCACCTAGATAAAATCTCCTACTACCTGAGGAACAACTCACCTACGTTGGTCAACTACGGCGCTCGGCATCGAAAGGGCCTGCCAATCAGCAGTAGCATCGCGGAGTCCGCGGTGAACCAAGTCGTGAGCCATCGCATGGCTAAGAAGCGACAGATGCGCTGGACGGACCAAGGAGCGCACTGCATGGTGCAGGTCAGGGTCGCGGTTTTGAACGGGGAACTCTCACCCAACCGCATCTCGGCGCTCGAGCTCGCTATCTCACGTCACAGCCAATCCACCGGGCCAGCATCGCCGAACTGGCATCGCCCCTGAATAGAATTAACCGTGACACCCTCACCGCAAGTCAGGGTGCCTGACGAAATTCGCCTCCCCATCATTGGCACGCTCTCGAGTCGGTGACAACTTTCCTTCTACGGCACCGTTCGGCAGTTCGCTGATCCCAACGTGGCGGAGTTGACGTTGATAGTCGACTCCGCGGCAAATCCCTTGATCGACCGCCCGCGAGCGCCCCAACGGGTTTCGGTCGAGCGTTGCCTGGACGACCAGCACCGCCGTCATAGATTCCCGCTCAAGCGCGGCATGTCTACTTTTCGCCGAGACGACCCAGTGTCTCCGGCACGATTACGGCGCCTGCCAGATAGACCAGCGTGACGACTGCAAGGAAAACACCAAGGATCACCGGCAGGTCGGCGGGCGTGCCTGCGGCGAGCGAGGCGAGCGTCGGCATCATTCCGCCGATGGCGAAGCCGATGTTCCACGACAAGCCCGTGCCGGAGGCGCGGATGCTGGTGGGGAACCGCTCGTTCAGGAAGATGAGGATCGGCGCGAAGCCGGCGCACCCGAGCATGCTGAGCGCCACCGCGTAGACGCCGCGCAGGGTGGCGGTTGGCGCGGCGGGCATCCATTGGTAGAGCAACGGCATCAGCACCAGGCTGACCGCGCCGACCAGCAGGAAGGCGCGCTTGCGGCCGACCAGCGTGCTGAAATGCCCCGCTGCCACCGACGCGACGATCACACCGAGGCTGCTCAGCATCAGGATGGCCGAGGACTCGCCGGGGGACGCCTTGACCACGACCTTAAGGAAGGTGGGAAGGTAGCCGGAAGTCAGGTAGTAGGCGCTGCCTGCGCCCACGGTCAGCAGGATGTTGACCAGCAGGATGCCACGATACTCGCGCGAGAACAGCGTGCGCAGCGGATGCGCTTGCGGCTTGGCGTGGCCGCTGGCGGCCTTTGCCGCCTGCAACTGCTTCCACAGCGGCGATTCTTCCAGCGAGTTGAAGATAACCAGCCCCAGCACCGAGCTGACAATGCCGGCGAAGAACATGCAGCGCCATCCCCAGACCTCGAAGGCGTCGCCGGGGAACAGCGCCGTCATCGCCATGTACGTGATCGACGCCAGCAGCGCGCCGATGCCCGCGCCGCCGCCGCCCACCAGGCCGGACACCGCGCCGCGCCACGACGGCGGCACCGATTCCGTGCCGATGGTATGCGTCGACGCGACCACGCCGCCGACGAACACGCCCTGCACCAGCCGCAGCAGGATGAACAGCGCCGGCGCGAAGAGGCCGATCTGGGTGACCGTTGGCAGCAGCCCGAACGCCGCCGTCGACAGGCCGACGCCGGTGACGGCCACCACCATTGCACCCTTGCGCCCGTGCCGGTCCGCGTAGGCACCGAAGATCGCCGAGCCGAGCGGCCGCATCAGCAGCGTCACCGCGAACGACGCGTACACCGCCGCCAGCGACAGCATCGCATGCTCGGACGGAAAGAACAGCTTGCCGATCACCGGCGCCACGAACAGCAGGATAAACAGGTCGAACAGGTCGAGCGCCCATCCCATGCACGAAGCGGTCACCGCGCCCAGCACCTGCCGGTTGTTCGTGGCCACGGGCGCCGCGCCCTGCGTGCCGCTGGTCGGCACCTTGTCATTTGCCAGCACTTTCATCGTTGTCTCCTTGTCTTTTTGAATGAACGGCTCCCCGCGATGCCCGCCGGGGGCATCGTCGATGCGTCCGTCTCTCGGGCCCGGCAGGCGGGTCAGCCCCGCCCGCGCCCGCGGTCAGCTGCCGCGGAATTCGGGATTACGCTTCGCGTGGAACGCTTCCACGCCCTCGCGGAAGTCATCTGAGCTGCGCAGGCGGCTGTAGCAGTGCCCCTCGAGTTCGATGGCGATCGACAGCGGTGCGTCCTCGGTGTCGTTGAGCAGCTTCTTGGCGGTGCGTTGGGCCAGCGGGGAAAAGGCGCGCAGCTCATCGGCCAGCGCGTCGGTGGCTGCCTCCAGCTCGGCGTCAGCCACGCAGTCCACGGCGATGCCCCACTCGTGCGCCTGGCGCCCGGGAATGCGGCGCGAGCGCATGACGATGTCCTTGGTGCGGCCCACGCCAACCATCTTCTGCAGCCGCGCTGAGCCGCCGGACCCGGGAATCTGGCCAAGCTTCTGCTCGGGCAGCGCGTATTCCGTGGAGGCGGTGGCGATGCGGAAGTCGCACGCCAGCGACAGTTCGAAGCCCACGCCGAAGCAGTAGCCCCGGTTGGCCGCGATCACCGGCTTGCTGCAGCGCGCCGGCGCTGCCACGTTCCACGCCAGGTTCGACACATGCTCCGGCGACGCCTCCAGGAAGCCGCGGATGTCGCCGCCGCTGGAGAAATGCTTGCCCTGCGCGCGCAGCACGATGACACGCACGCGGTCATCGGCGTCCAGTGCCTCGAACACGGCGCGCAACTGGTCGCGGGCCGCCATCGAGATCACGTTGTAGGGCGGACGATGCAGGATGATGTCCGCGCGCTCGCGGGCCGGATCAATCTCCACGGAAAAGCCGTCGAGATCCTGCAGGCGCTGCTGGTCGGGATGGGTCAATGCGAAGGGCTGGGTCATGTCGTTACTCCTTGATGGGGTCGCTTTGGGGAAGAGAGGAAATCACGTTGTATTCGCCCGCCGACAGCTTGCGGCGCAGGATCTTGCCGACCGGCGATTTCGGGATGTCGGCGACGAACACGTAGTCGCGCGGGCGTTTGAAGTTGACGAGGTCGGAGCCGCGGCAGTAATCGTCCAATGCCTCGGCGTCGACGCAGCCGCGCGGCTTGACGAAGGCCACCACCTTCTGGCCCCAGCGGGCGTCGGGCACGCCGGCCACGGCCACCTCGTCCACGGCGGGGTGCAGCGACAGCACCGATTCGATATCGGCGGGCGAGATGTTTTCGCCGCCGCTGATGATCATGTCGTCGACCCGCCCGGTGACGAACAGGTCGCCGTCGGCGTCGAGGTAGCCGATGTCGCCGGTGAAGTACCAGCCGTCGCGCAAAGACCTGGCATTGGCGTCGTCGCGGTTCCAGTAGCCCTCGAAGGCCTCGTCGCCGCGCAGGTCGGCGATGATCTGGCCTTCCTCGCCGGGCGCGGCCAGCTCGTCGGGTGAGGCCGCGTCAAGCCGCGCCACGCGCAGCCGCGTGTTGAGGCCGGCGCGGCCCGCACTGCCGGGTTTGCGCGCCGCGTGCTGGTCGACGCTGAAGGTGTACACCTCGGACGAGCCGTAGTGGTTGACGAACAGCTCCGGGCGGAACGCCTCCTCGAGCCGGGTGAGCAGTCCGTCGTTCATGGCGGCCCCGGCAAAGCCGAGCTTGGTGACGGTGCGCACGTGCATGCTGTCGAAACCCGGCTCGGCCAGCAGGTCATGGTAGAGCGTGGGCACGAGATAGAGGCAGCTCACGCGATGGCTGGCGATGGCCTGCAGCGCCTGCGACGCGCTCCAGCGCCGCACGCAGACGAACAGGCCATCCACCAGGGCCATGGCCAGCAGGGACCGCACGCCCATGGTGTGGTACAGCGGCATCACCCCCAGCGTCCGCTCGCCGCGCCGGTACAGGTTCTGCGCGACATGCGCCAGCACGGCCGCGCGTTCTTGCCGGTGGCGGCGTGGCACACCTTTCGGCCTGCCGGTGGTGCCGGAGGTGTACAGCATGAGCGAGATGTCGCCGGCTTCGGCCTGCGTGCTGTCCCGGCGGGGCGTGGCGTGGAGCAGGGCGTCGAACGAGAGCGAGCCGCCCGGCGCGCCGTCCAGTGCGATGCAGGGGATGTCCTGCGCGGCGGGGCTGTCCAGCACGGCGTCGGCGCTGACGGGCTCGAACACCAGCACTTTCACGCCACCGTCGCGCACGCAGTAGTCCAGTTCGTCCGGCTTGGCGCGCCAGTTCAGCGGGACGATGACCACGCCGGCGAACTGGCAGGCCCAGTGGAGTGTCGCCATCTCCCAGCGGTTCCGCAGGATGGCCAGCACGCGGTCGCCCGGCCGCAGGCCCAGGTCGAGCAAACCGGCGGCCACGCTGCGGATGCGCGCGAGCCATTGCTCGTAGGTCAGCAGCAAGTCACCGTCGACGATGGCGGGGGCGTGGGGGCTGCGTTCCACGCTCTGCAGGAAGGTTCGGCCGAGATCAAGCATCGCAGCGCTCCTCGGCAACCGGGGCGGCGAGCCGGCGCGTCCGCGCGCGGCTGGCAGCCACGTCGAGCACGGCAGCGACGATCGGCGTGTAGCCCGTGCAGCGGCACAGGTGGCCAGACAGCATGTCGCGCACCTGCGCCTCTGTCGGCTCGGGCAGCCGCTCCAGGTAGTCCGCGCACGACATCAGGATGCCAGCCGTGCAGAAGCCGCACTGCAGCGCATGGTGGCGGCGGAAGGCTTCCTGCAGGTCGCCCAGGCCTTCGCGTGGGGCCAGGCCTTCGACGGTATTGATGGCGAGGCCATCGGCCTGCACTGCTAGCATCAGGCAGGAACGCGCAGCCACGCCGTCCACACGTACCGTACACGCGCCGCAGACGCCGTGCTCACAGCCGACGTGGGTGCCGGTGGCGCCGAGTTCATGGCGCAGGAAGTCGGACAGCAGCTCGCGTGGCGCGCACAGGCCGCTGCGTTCGGTGCCGTTCAGGGTCAGGGTGACGCGGTGGCGCTCGTCGCGCCGCATCACGGGGGGCGCACCCTGAGGTGCGCCATTGGGGGTGTTGCTCATCTTGCCTCCTCGATTGCGCGCATGCCCAGTTGCCGCACCAGATGGCGGCGGTACTGCGCGCTGACATGGGCGTCGTCCTGGGCGCCCAGCTTCCAGCTGAAATCGTTAATTGCCTCGGCCAGCGCCTTGCCTTGGAGGTGTGGCCAAGTCTCCAGCACCGGCCGGTCGGACACGCCGCCCACGGCCAGCGCAATGGCGTCGCCCGTGACGATGGCGGCGCAGGCCACCAGCGCGAAGTCGCCATGGCGGGCGGAGAACTCCGCAAAGCCGTAGCGCGCGCCGGGCCGCCTCAGGGGAAAGCGCACCGCTTCCACCAGTTCGTCGGGCTCGCGCGCTGTCATCAGCATGCCGCGGAAGAATTCGGCGGCCGGCAGCACGCGGCGGCGGCGCAGCGAGCGCAGCACCACCTCGCCGCTGAGCGCGGTCAGCACCAGCGGCAGCTCGGCGCTTGGGTCGGCGTGGGCGATGGAGCCGCACACGGTGCCGCGGTTGCGGATCTGGAAATGCGAGATGTGCGGGAAGGCGAGCGCGAGCAGCGGTACCTCGTCGGCCAATGACGGGCGCCATTCCACACTGCCCTGCGTGGCGGCGGCGCCCGCCACCAGGTGGCCGTCTTCGACGCGCACGGTATCCAGGTCACAGGTGCGCGAGATGTCGACCAGCAGTTGCGGCTGCGCGAGGCGCATGTTCAGCACGGCCATCAGCGACTGGCCGCCGGCCAGCACGCGGGCACTCTCGCCGGCACGGGCCAGCGCTTCCAGCGCATGCTGCGCGGATTCGGCGCGCAGGTAGTCAAAGGCGGCGGGTTTCATCGACGGACTCCCAGGAGCGCCAGCAGGCGCGCGATCCACCCCGGCTTACGCGCGGGCTTGCCCCCGGCCTGCCGGCCGAGCGATTCGAACAACTGGCGCAACACCACCTTGGCCGCGCCTTCGAGCATGCGGCCGCCGACGGCGGCGACCTTGCCGGACACCTCGGCCTCGTAGTCGTATGTGAGACGGGTGCCGGCGCCGTGCGGGGCCAGCTCGACCAGGCCCGCGCCGCGCGCGCTGCCGAGCGACGACAGGCCGGCGCCCGCCAGCCGCAGGCGGTGCGGCGGCTCCAGGTCGGACAGCGCGATCTCGGCTTCGTAGCGGGCCTTGATCATGCCCACGCCCACGGTCACGTCGGCGCGGTAGCGGTTGTCGCCGATGGGCACGAGCGCGTGGCAGCCCGGCACGACATTGGCCAGCGCCTGCGGGTCGAGCAGGACGGCAAAGACGGCGTCGGGTGTGGCGTCCAGGTCGACCGTGCCACGCGCGCTCAGGGCCTTGCCGCTCTTGCCCCCACCCTTGCCGCTCGCCGAGGCTGCACTTGCTGCCTCGGCCAGTTCAGGACGCGACGGCGGCGGGTCGTCGAAGCCGATCATCGCCATCACCCTGGCGGGCGTGAGCGGCAGGCGGATGTCGCGTACGCGGAGCGCATCGGCCACCGCGTTGGCGACGCATGGCGGCGTGCTCATGTTGTTGCCCTCGCCCAGCCCCTTGGCGCCGAGCGGCGTGAACGGGCTCGGCGTCTCCAGATGGACGATGAGCGGGTCGGGCACCTCGCACGTAGTCGGCATCAGGTAGTCCGCCAGCGTGCCGGACTGGAAGCTGCCGTCCGGGCCGTAGCGGAATTCCTCCATCAGCGCCGCGCCCAGTCCCTGCGCGAAGGCGCCGCGGATCTGGCCGTCGGCAAGCGCCGGGTTGAGCAGCTTGCCGGCGTCGTGCGCCGTCACGTAGCGGTCGATGCGCACGCGGCCGGTAGCGCGGTCGATCTCCACGCCGCACAGGTCGAAGGCAAAGCCGTAGCAGGCGGAGGTGTTGACGCGGTCCTGTTCGTCCGGGGCGTCGAGGTTGGGGGGCGACCAGAACACGGTTTCGCGCAGGCCGGGCTCCTCGCCGGCCGGCAGCAGCTGCGGCGACCAGTGCGGCGCATTGCTGGCCGCGCGTGCAAAGGGCAGGGCGGTATCGGGCGCGCCCCGGCGCTGGATGCGGCCATCCGCGAAGGCCAGTTCGGCGGGGTCGCAGCCCAGGTGCGAGGCCACGATGCGCGCCAGCTTGTCGCGTACGCGCGTGGCCGCCAGGTGCACGGTGCCGGCCACGGCACCGGCGAAGCGGCTGGAATAGTTGCCGGCGGCCACGGACCAGGCATCCTTGTGCGTGTCGAATTCGACGTTGACCACGACGTCGCCCGGATCGATGCCGAGCACGTCGGCTACGACCTGCGCCGACACGGTCATGTGGCCCTGTCCCGCCGGTGTGGAAGCGATGGTCACCACCACGCCGCCGAGCAGGTCCACGCTGACCGTGGCGCTGGCGATGGCGCCGTTCTTCGGGCCCGCCCTGCGGCGCGCCTCGGCCGGCGTGGCGGTGGTGATATAGCCCATGTTTGACACCGAGGGCTCGACGATGGCCGCAAAGCCGATGCCGTACAGCCTTCCCTCGGCACGCGCGGCGTCGCGACGGCGCTTCAGCTCGCCGTAGCCACCCGCGTCCAGCGCACGCGACATCGCCAGCTGGTAGTTGCCGGAGTCGAGCAGTGCGCCCGCCGCGGCGCGATAAGGAAAGGCATCGGCGGGCACGAAGTTGCGCCGGTAGACGTCGAGCGGATCCAGGCCCAGCTCCACCGCGATCCGTTGCACCAGCCGCTCCAGCGCAAAGTACACCTGCGGCCCGCCGAAACCGCGCACGAGTCCGGTAGGCGTCTTGTTGGTCAGCACCACGCGGTTGCGCACCAGCAGGTTCGGAATCGCGTAGGCACCGGTCAGAAGGCCATGCATGCGGTAGAAGGTGGCGGGCTCCGGGGCACGAAGGTAGCCGCCGCAGTCCTCAAGCTGGTCGTACGAGAGCGCGACGATCCGACCGTCCGCCTCGACCGCGGCTTCCAAGGTGGAAAGCCGCGCGGTAGCAGAAGTGGCGGCGCTCAGGTGCTCGAGCCGGTCTTCCACCCACTTCACCGGCGCGCCCGCCTTGCGCGAGGCGAGGCACATCAGCACCACGTAGGGGAACACCGCCTGCTTGACGCCGAAGCTGCCGCCCGAGTCGCGCGGCGCGACATGGCGCAGGCGGTTGGCCGGGACCTGCAGCGCCATTGCCATGACGGCGTGCAGCGAGAACGGCCCCATGAAGTTGGAAGTGACCTGGTAGCCCTCGTTGGCCGGCAAGTGTTCGGCAATCACCACGCCGCACTCGATCGGCGTGCAGGTGTTGCGCGGGTAATGGGCGGTCAGCGCCACGCGGTGCGGCGCGGCGGCAAAGGCGGCCTCGGGGTCGCCATAGCGGAAATGGCGGTCGCTGGCCACGTTGCTGCCGAGGCCGGGATGCAGCACGCTCGCGTCGTCGGCGACGGCGGCCTCGATCGACACCACCGGCGGCAACACGCGGTACTCCACCCGCACGAGGTCGAGCGCATCCTCCGCCAGCGCGCGGCTCTCGGCCACCAGCACGGCTACCGGCTCGCCCACATAGCGCACGCGCTCCATGGCGAGTGCCCACTGCTCCATCGGCGCCTTCACGCCCACCACGAAGGGCCTCGACCAGCCGCGGAGATCGGCCCCGGTCAGCACGGCGTGCACGCCCGGCGCCTTCAACGCGGCGGCGCAGTCGATGGCGCCAAGTTCAGCGTGCGCGTGCGGCGAGCGCAGGATGGCGGCGTGCAGGGTGCCGGGCCTCACGCCCAGGTCGTCGGCATAGCGTCCACGACCGGTCAGGATGGCGGCGTCCTCGACGCGCTGCATCGGGCGGCCAACGTGGGGCGCACGCCGGATCTCCTGTGTCTCCTGAACCGTGCCGGTCGTTTCGCCAGCATCGAATCTCTTCATTTGCGACTCCGTGTTGCGAGACGGTTTCGGGCCGGGAGGCCAGCGGAACCGTTCAACGTCAAACGGAGATTAGGGAGATTTCGATATAACGACTAATATTGTTTTTTGATCCACGCAATCAAATATTATGATGTATAGATAAATAGACTTTCACTTGATGACCCCCGGATAGCGAGAGAATGAACTGATTTCGCGCAGCGCCACGGTTGCGTCTGCCATCATGAAAATTGATGTGGTTGCCATACTTCTATTGATATCTGCCTGCACATGGACCTCAAGCAAATCCAATACTTCATCGCGCTGTTCGAGGACGGCTCCGTCACGCGCGCGGCCAAGCGGCTGAACATCGTGCAGCCGGCGCTCAGCATGCAGATCGCACGGCTGGAAGAGGAATTCGGTCAGAAGCTGTTCGAGCGCATCCCGCACGGCATGGTGCCGACTGCTGCAGGTCGCATGATGTACCGTCTGTTCCTTCCCATCGTGCGTGACATCGCCGGCGCTCGGCAGCAGATGATGCAGCGAGAAGAGCAGATGGCCGGCCGCATCACGCTTGGCATGGTGGCGTCCGAGACGGAGAGCGTGCTGGTGGATTCGCTGGCGCGTTTCAACGCGCGCTATCCGAACGTAGAGGTATCGGTCGCGGACGGCTTCAGTACCGCTCTGATCGATCTGGTTTCCGCCGGCCAGCTTGACGCGGCGGTGGTCCATCGCCAGCGTGGCCGGCTGGCGCTGCAGGTGCAGCCGATGCACGACGAGGAAATGGTGCTGGTGACCAGCGCAGAGCACGGCCCGGACCTGCCGGAATCCGTGGAGATGGCAAAGCTACCGGCACTGGAGTTGGTGCTGCCGACCAAGCGCCATGGCCTGCGCGTCGTGCTGGACACGGCCACGCAGGCGCAGGACGTCACGCTTGCGCCGAAGTTCGAGATCGACATCCTCGGCACCATCGTGCGGTTCGTGCAAGCCACGCGCTTTGTCACGGTGCTGCCGCGCATCGTGGTGCAGCGCGCAGTGGAAGATGGCAGGCTGCGCATGCATACCATCGTCGCGCCGCGTATCGTTCGGCATCTGGTCTGCGTGAGCCATCCGCAACGGCCGTTAAGCACAGCAACTGAGGCGTTGATCGCCATCGTGACCGAGGAAATCAGGCGGGTTTCTGGGATGGAGCAGGCTCCGATCGAAGGCGGTAGCCTGACCTAGCGCTCCGTTCCCAAGCCGATCCGGTGCCGCTCCTGCGTGGCCGCATGCCGTGCATCCTCTTCGCTGTCCAGGTAGCCGCTCGTGGTCGACAGCGAGCTGTGCCCGAAGTTGTCGCGCACAAAACGCAGGTCGACCTGCTTGTCGGTCATGTGCGAGCCGGCGGTGTGGCGCAGCCAGTGCGCCGAGGCGCTGGCCAGCACCGCGGCTTGCGGTTCCCATTCCGGCACGCGCCCCCCGCACGCGCTGCGTGGCCATGCACCCCTACGCAATAGGCTGGCAGCCTCAGACTACCATCGGAGTGGTAGCGCCATCGATCGACAGGATGGAGCCCGAAATATAGCTGGCGCGTGGCGAGGCGAGGAACAGCACGGCGTCCGCCACCTCTTCCGGCGTGGCCAGGCGGCCCAGGCCGGTGCGCGCGTTGGCGCGCGCCAGCGCCTGCTCCACTGTCATGCCGCCGATACGCGCATCCACTTCCATGCCCTGCTGCAGGCGCTCGGTATGCGTAGCCGACGGATTGACAGCGTTCACGCGCACACCCAGCTTGCCGTAGGCATTGGCCAGTCCGGCGCTGGCCAGCATCAGTGCAGCGTTAGCTGCGCCACCCGCGAGGTGGGCGGGGTTGGCCATCTTGCCACCCATGCCCACGATGTTGACGATGGCGCCGCGCCCTTGCTGCGCCATGCGCTTGACCACCGGGTCAATCACATTGATGTAGCTGAAATACTTGGCGGTCATTGCTTCCTGCCACAGCTGTGGGGTCAGCTCGTCCGGCGGCCGGCGCTTGGCCGCGCCGGCGGAGGTCACCAAAATGTCGATGCCGCCAAGTCCTGCCTCCGCTTCTTCCACCGCGCGAGCGGCCTCGGCGATATTGGTCAGATCGGCGGATACCGCGACCACGTCCTTGGCAAATTCACCCTGGCCTTCGGCCAGCTTGGCGCAAGCCTTCGCCAAGTTTTCGGCGCTGCGCGAAACGATGGCCACGCGCGCGCCCTCACGCAGAAAGCCGGCCGCGCAAGAGAGGCCGATGCCGCGGCTGCCGCCGGTGATGAGCACTCGTTGATTGCGGAGTTCGAGATCCATGATGGTGTGCCTTGGCTGGTGGGGAGCGCGAGCGTCGTTCGACGAATGGCAATTCCCCTTGTGTGGCGGACCGGTTGCAACGCCGGTGAGACGACAGGGGGTCAACATAGCGCGCTTGTGGGCGCCCACCATAGTTTCATGATAGTGAAATAACTTACACGGGCTGCTACCTCTGCTGGGAGCGTTAAGAACCTTGGGGATTCGGCTTCAGTAATCCGTCTTAATTGGTCGAAGAACTCGGCCAAGTCGGCGGGCATCTCCGCTCCGGGTGTTGCATTCGCCGGTGATGGTCTCCTCGCGAATGATGACTTTCATCTCAAACCTCGGCAGACGCCAAGTCGCTGAAGCTTAACGCCCGTTCCCGATTTCCAAGGTGCTTAACACTTGTGAGGAACCGGAATTAGCGAGACTGCCCTGACGCGAAGCGCGAATTCGTTGGACTGCCGCTGAAAGCGGCTCTTGGTTCACTTGACATCCATCCACGAGGATCCGCTGCGGGTTGGTACGAAATAGCGAGGATTCGAGTAACGACTTTGTGAGACGGTCGGCTGCAACTGTCGCAATTGCCATCTATAGACGTTGGCCCGCTCTTCCAGCTTGCGCTCGGTCCGGCGCCACGCGCCAGCCTAGGCTAGAGCGTTCCGTCGTGCGAAGACGTCCGCGACAATCCGCGAGGCGCGCGACTGGTTGCGCACCTCCGACATATATACCTAAAAAGTCTCAACCACTAATAAATAATATATTGGACGTGATCTAGCTGCGACCATATTCTCCAGCAGACCCAAACAACGGGCGCGGAAATGACCATGGCAAACGATCTCATTCTTGAAACCGTCGGACTGAGTAAGGAGTTCAAGGGATTTGTCGCCGTAAACGACGTCAGTCTCAAGGTCAGGCGTGGGCACATCCACGCGCTGATTGGTCCGAACGGCGCGGGCAAGACCACCTGCTTCAACCTCCTTACCAAGTTCCTGGATCCCACGCGCGGCACTATCCGGTTCAACGGTGCCGAGATCACCGGCGAGAAGCCGGCGCAGGTCGCACGCCGGGGCGTGGTGCGCTCCTTCCAGATCTCGGCGGTGTTTCCGCACCTGACCGTGCTCGAGAACGTGCGTATCCCGCTGCAGCGCAGGCTCGGGATTTCCTTCCAGTTCTGGCGCTCGGCGAAAGTCCTCGCATCGCTCGATGACAGGGCCATGGCATTGCTCACCGACGTCGGACTGGAGGACTTCGCCGACATGACGACCGCCGAGATGCCCTACGGCCGCAAGCGCGCGCTGGAAATCGCCACCACGCTGGCCCTCGACCCCGAGCTGATGCTGCTCGACGAGCCCACGCAGGGCATGGGCCACGAAGACGTTGACCGCGTCATGCAGCTCATCAAGAAGGTCTCAGCCAATCGCAGCATCCTGATGGTGGAGCACAACATGAAAGTGGTGTCCGGCATCTGCGACGCCATCACGGTGCTGGCGCGCGGCAGCGTGCTGGCCGAGGGCGCATACGCGGAAGTCTCCGCCAACCCGCAGGTCATCACGGCCTATATGGGCAGCGCTGATGCCGCGCTCGCTGCGCCGGGAGGGCACTGATCATGGCGACGGAATACCTGCGGGTCACCGACCTCCATGCCTTCTACGGCGAATCGCACATCCTGCACGGCATCGACTTGCTGGTGAACGAGGGTGAGTGCGTGACGCTGCTCGGCCGCAACGGGGCAGGCCGTACCACCACCCTGCGCGCCATCATGGGCCTGACGGGGCGGCGCGCCGGCTCGGTCATGATCGACGGCCGCGAGGCAATCGGCATGCCGGCCCATCGCATCGCGCGTCTCGGCGTCGGCTTTTGCCCGGAAGAGCGGGCGATTTATTCCAGCCTCTCGTGCGAGGAGAACCTCCTGCTGCCGCCGCAGGTGGGTGGCGGCGGGATGAGCCTCGACGAGATCTACGCGATGTTCCCCAACCTCTACGAACGGCGGCATAGCCAGGGCACGCGGCTCTCGGGCGGCGAGCAACAGATGCTGGCGATGGCGCGCATCCTGCGCACCGGGGCGCGATTGCTGCTGCTGGACGAAATCTCCGAGGGACTGGCGCCGGTGATCGTGCAGAAGCTCGCCCAGGTCATCCGCGACCTCAAGGCGAAGGGCTACACGATCGTGCTGGTGGAGCAGAACTTCCGGTTCGCCGCGCCGCTGGCTGACCGCATGTACGTGGTGGAGCACGGCCAAATCGGCGCGGAGATCCACCAGCACGAGATTCACGAGAAGCAGCACCTGCTCCAGGAACTCCTGGGTGTCTGAGACCGCTGCGGAGGAGACAACATGACAACGATTCTGGGAGCCCCGCTACAGGGGCTGTTGGGGCAACTCGTGCTCGGGCTGGTGAACGGCTCGTTCTACGCGATTCTCAGCCTCGGGCTTGCCGTGATCTTCGGCATGCTCAACATCATCAACTTTGCCCACGGCGCGCTGTTCATGGTGGGCGCATTCGTCGCCTGGGCGGGCCTGGAGTATCTCGGCATCAGCTACTGGTGGTCGCTGCTGGCGGCGCCGGCGCTGGTCGGGCTGGCGGGTATCGCCATCGAGCGCGGCCTGCTGCGGTGGCTGTACAAGCTCGACCACCTGTACGGGCTGCTGCTCACCTTCGGGCTGGCGCTCATTATCGAAGGCCTGTTCCGCTTCCAATTCGGCGTCTCGGGGCAGCCCTATTCGATTCCCGACGAGGTGGCCGGCGCCTTCAACCTCGGCTTCATGTTCCTGCCGAAATACCGCGCGTGGGTCATCGGCGCCTCGCTCACAGTGTGCCTGCTGACTTGGTTCACGATCGAGAAGACCCGCCTCGGCGCCTACCTGCGCGCCGCCACCGAGAACCCAAGCATTACCCAGGCCTTCGGCATCAACGTGCCGGTGATGGTGATGCTGACCTATGCCTTCGGCGTGGGCCTGGCCGGGCTGGCCGGCGTGCTGGCAGCGCCGACGGGGCAACTAAGTCCGCTGATGGGGTCGAACCTGATCATCGTCGTGTTCGCGGTAGTGGTGATCGGCGGCATGGGTTCCATCCTTGGCGCGATCGTCGCCGGGCTGGGGCTGGGCGTGGTCGAAGGACTGACCAAGGTGTTTTATCCGGAGGCGTCGGCCACGGTGGTCTTCGTGATCATGGTCATCGTGCTGATAGTTCGGCCGGCAGGCCTGTTTGGCAAGGAAAAGTGAGGCGAATATGAAAATGAGAAATCTTGGCTACGGTGTCCTGCTGCTGGGCGCGCTGGGGGCCCCGGCGGTGCTCTATCCGGTGATGCTGATGAAGGTGCTGTGCTTCGCCCTGTTCGCCTGCGCCTTTAACCTGCTGCTCGGCTATACCGGCCTGCTGTCGTTCGGCCATGCGGCGTTCCTCGGCACGGCGGCCTATATATCGGGCTACGGCATGAAGACCTGGGGGTTGACCCCCGAACTCGGCCTGCTGCTCGGCGCGGCCGTCTCGGCTGCCGCGGGCTTTGTCGTAGGGGCGCTCGCAATTCGCCGGCAGGGCATCTACTTCGCGATGATCACGCTTGCCTTGGCACAGATGTTCTACTTCCTGTTCCTGCAGGCGCCGTTCACCGGCGGCGAGGACGGCATGCAGGACATTCCGCGAGGCAGGCTGTTCGGCTTGATCGACCTGGCGTCGGACCTGCGCATGTACTACTTCGTGCTGACGATCTTCCTGTTCACTTTCTGGCTGATCCACCGCATCATCCATTCGCCTTTCGGCCAGATCCTGAAGGCGATCCGCGAGAACGAGGCGCGCGCCACCTCGCTGGGCTACGACGTCGCGCGCTACAAGCTGCTGGCCTTCGTCCTCTCGGCGGGCCTCGCCGGCCTTGCCGGGGCCACCAAGACCCTGGTCTTCCAGTTTGCCACGCTGACCGACGCGCACTGGCACACCTCCGGCGAAGTCGTGCTGATGACTCTGTTGGGCGGCCTTGGCACTGCCTTCGGCCCAGTGGTGGGCGCGGGCATCGTGGTCGCTATCCAGAACGCCTTGGCCGACAAGGTGGGTTCCATGATCACTGTGATCCTGGGCAGCATCTTCGTCGTGTGCGTGCTGGCGTTCCGCCGCGGCATCGTCGGCGAGTTGAACGCGTTGTGCCAGAACATCGTAGGCAACCGCCGCGCACGGCCCGCCCCGTGCCACGCTGCCGTGCGGCACCAAGTCATGACGAAACGCCCGCCGGAGCAGGTCGTGCATGGCCAGCGCGTGGAAGGATAGGCATGAAATCGAGCGCTGAACGGAACACCCCACATATATCCCCACAGTAGAGGAGACACAGGATGAACAATCGCATCAAGCTGCTTTCGCTCGCCGCGCTTCTGGCGGCCTCCACGGCGCAGGCCGAGATCACGGACGGCGTGGTTCGGATCGGCGTGCTTAACGATCAGACCGGCGTTTATGCCGGGCTCGCTGGTCCCGGTTCGGTCTGGGCCGCGAAGAAGGCGGTCCAGGACTTCTCGCCCGAGAAGCATGGCCTGAAGGTGGAAATCGTGGCCGCCGACCACCAGAACAAGCCGGACGTTGGGGCGAGCATCGCCCGCCGCTGGTTCGACGTGGACAAGGTGGACGCCATCGTCGACGTGCCAACCTCGTCGGTTATCCTGGCAGTCAACCAGGTGGTCAAGGAGAAGAACAAGGCGATGATCGTCACCGGCGGTGGCACATCCGACCTCACCGGCAAGGCCTGCACGCCCAATGCGATCCACTGGGCCTACGACACGTGGGCACTGGCGAATGGGACCGGCAAGGCGGTAGTCAAGTCGGGGGGCAAGAGTTGGTTCTTCGTGACTGCTGACTACGCCTTCGGTCACTCGCTCGAACGCGACACCGAGGCCGTTGTCGTCAAGAACGGTGGCAAGGTCCTCGGCAAGGTCCGGCATCCGTTCCCGGGCAACGATTTCTCCTCCTACCTGCTGCAGGCCCAGGCGTCGAAGGCGCAGGTAGTTGGCCTGGCCAACGCCGGGGGCGACACCATCGGCGCGGTCAAGCAGGCCGCCGAGTTCGGCGTGACCGCCGGCGGCCAGAAGCTGGCGGGCCTGCTCGTCTTTAGCAGCGACGTCCAGGCGCTCGGCCTCAAGGCCGCCCAAGGCCTGTTGCTGAGCGAGACCTGGTACTGGGATATGACCGACGAGAACCGCAAGTTCGGCAAGGAATTCGCCGCCTCCAACAAAGGCAAGTTCCCGACCATGGCGCAGGCGGGCACGTACTCGGCGGTGATCCACTACCTGAAGGCAGTAGCGGCGATGAAGGCGGATGGCGACGGCGCCGCCGTGGTAGCGAAGATGAAGGCGATGCCCACCGACGACAAGCTGTTCGGCAAGGGCAGCATTCGCGAAGACGGCCGGAAGATCCATCCGCTCTATCTGTTCGAGGTGAAGAAGCCGTCGGAATCAAAGTATGCGGGCGACTTCTACAAGCTCATCGCCTCCATTCCCGCTAACGAGGCGTTCCGGCCGATGGAAGAAGGTGGCTGCCCGCTCGTTAGGAAGAAGACGTCATGAAGATCACCGGACACTGCTGAGCCAGTAGCGGCTGTTCGCGGGGTTGTTCGGGCCAGGCACTGCGACTGGGCCCCGTTCGATACGCCCCTTTGTCCGATGCGCGCAGCACGTCGGTCGGCAGCGCCGCTAGCCCGAACTTTGAGCTCGCGGCGCGCTAATGCTTTGATTTCTCACGGTTATATGCGCGCGAGCGAGTCGATTACTGGGTACAGGCGACGGGGCTGACGTTGAGCAGGCGGAAGGCCTTTTCTTGAACTGGGGTCGGCCGCGTGATCATGACGATCTTTGCCTGCGGGTTCAGGGGGGTGTGACAGACGTTGTACGCGAGCGTGGCCAGATCATCGAGCAACGTGCGGAAGCTGTGCACAGGCAAGCCGTCCTCGCCAAGCCTGGTGGCGTCCTTGGCTTTCGCCTGGTCCGAGCGTCGTGCCTTGGCCACTGGCGAAGGCCGGGCCGCACGCGCGAGCTCGACGTATTCATCGTCAAACAGCATCGGCTTTAACTTCTCGCGCATGTGCCACTCGATGTAGTAGGCAAGCATGCACAGAAAGACGTGAGCGCGCACGCGCGCTGCGTTCCAATGGAATACGGGACGCACCTGCAGATCGACCGTCTTGAGCGAACGGAAGGCCCGCTCCACCACCGCCAGACCCTTGTAGGCCGTCACGGCCGCCTCAGCCGGCAATTCCGTTGCCGGCAGGCTCGTACGCACCACGTAAAGGCCATCGAGTGCGGCCTCCTGCTGAATCTGTTCGGCCTTGCGCCCCCACGTGAAGCTCGAGTCGGTGATGTTCAACTCGAAGTGCTTGCCCATCCTGAAGTGATCGATGACGCGGCCTACGCGCAGGGCAATCTCCTCGGTGCCCTTGAGGCGATTGCGGGCACGCGTGGTCGCGTCGGTGATCTTCATCAACTCGGCTTCGGTGGCCTGCAGCAGCGCCTCGCGTTTGCGGCTGCGCTCCTCGGCCAGTAGCGGATTGCGACACACGATGAGCCGCTCGCCGGGGAACGCCTCGCTGGTCACCTCCAGCAGGTTGCGCTCATCGAATAGCGAGGGCTGGAAGGGACCCTTCTCGTGAGCAAGCGCGGCCATCTGCGGCGCGCGCAGGCTGCTCACCCAGTCCAGGCCAGCCGGGCGCAAGACCGAGTCGATGCGCGCCTGCGTGAGCATGCCCCGGTCGCCCACCCACGCGAGCTTCTCGATGCCATAGCGATTCTTGAGCTTGTCCACCTGCGAGGCCACGGTTGCCGGATCGGCGGTGTTGCCGGCGAAGACTTCGACCGCCACCGGACAGCCCTCACGAGTGCAAACCAGACCGAACACGATCTGGGGATCGTCGCGCTTGCCATCGCGACTGTAGCCGTGGGCGGCAAGCTCGCAGCAGCGTCCCGTCACCCACGTGGAAGTGAGGTCATAGAGCACCAGCGTACTGCCGCTCAGATGCTGCCTGGCAAGGCGCTTCTCGATGCCTTCCTGAGCTTCTCCTAGCCAGTCGAGCGCGGCATAGACCTGCTCGAGTTCGACGTCGCCCAACTTCAGCAGCCGCGACACCGAGTGGGTCGCGGTCTCGTCGCGCAACATGCGATGCGTGGCGAGCTTGGAAGCGGGTGACACCACCCGCGTCACCAGCAGTGCTATCACCACCGAGCGCAGCGCGGCCGGTGCCGATGCAAACCACTGCTCGGCGCCGCAGGCGCGCGCCGCGCCAAGCACGGCGGCCACGTGTCCGTGTGGCAGGCTGCGCTCGATCACGAAGGCCTCATCGGCGGACGACACCGCGACGCCACCGCGTAGCAGCACCTTCAAGCCTTCGATGACCTCGGCGGACAGCGACGAGAGGTTGGCGAGGGTGCGTTTTTTGACCGTGTTGCCGTCGCGATAGGACTCGCGCAGCAGGATCGCGGGGGGCGAGTTGCGGTTCGGGACGTGTTCGATATACATGAACACGTATTCAAGCGCAAACCTACCGAAACACAATAGATAAATACTAATTTACATGGCTACATAATAGCCTCAAAAAATAGCCGGAACCCACTGCTGATGCGGGTTCCGGCTATTCGAGAAGTCAAAGTTCGGGCTAGCGAGCGGTTCCTGCGCCCGGTTTGTTATCAGAACTTCTCATCACGTCTGCTCCTGGCCGCCCCGGCCGACGTCAACTCGCTGGCGGTCGACCGCTACGTCGCCGGCTGCCTATCGCCGGCAGCGCGACTGAACGTCCGTGCCTTTCTGCGCCTCGCCCACGTTACAGCCGGCGAGGCCGGAGAACCTTCACAGCATGCTTTTCGCCGTCTCGATAAACGCCGTCATCAGCGGCGTTGGACTGCGCTGGCTATAGCCGAGCATGATCTCGATTGTTGGTTGGCGGCCTTTGATCGGTTTGTAGACTACGTGGTCGAACTTCATCTGCCGGACCGATGCCGGCACGAAGCCGATGCCCGCACCGGAGCTGACCAAGCCGAGCAGCGTGTAGACCTGCCCCACCTCAGACACGACCTTCGGCACGAAACCCGCCGACGCGCACATGCGCATGTTCATGGCGTGGAAGTCCGGCGCCATCTCTGGCATGTACATGATGAAGGGCTCCTGCGCGCAATCCTTCAGCGAGATTGACTCGGCATTCGCAAACGGGTGCCTTGCCGGCACGGCCAGCACGAACGGCTCTTCGAGAATGGTTTCCCACGTTACGTCCTCCAAGTCGGGCACCGGCCGCATGAAGGAGATATCCGCGTCACCCCGCCGCAGCGCTTCCGCCTGTTCGACGACTGGAAACCAGCGCAGCAGGATTTCCACGGAGGGAAAACGCTCCCGGTAGGCGCGCAGGATGGGCGGCAGCAGCGTATAGGACATGTGCTCGAAGAAGCCGACCGTCAGCCGGCCAGTCTCGCCGCGATGCGCGCGCTGCGCCTGGACGACCGCACTCTCGGTAGCGCGCAGGATCTGCCGCGCCTGCTCCAGGAAAATGCGACCCGCCTCGGTCAGCTCCACGTGCCGGCGCGACCGGTTTAGCAGCGTCACATCCATCTCCTCCTCGAGCTGGCGAATCTGCAGGCTCAACGGCGGCTGGGCGATGTGCAGGCGCTCGGCCGCCCGCGTGAAGTTGAGTTCCTCGGCCACGGCGATGAAGTACCGGAGATGGCGAAGGTCCATCGTTATATCCTGTAGGTATAAAAGAGCGATTAATTATATATTGGACACCGATTTGCGCAATCCCTACGATTCCATGCATCCCGCTGCGCGCGCCAGCCTGCCGCTCCGCAAGGCTGGCACCGGAGACCGGACAAGCCAATGTATGCATGGAGATAAACCGTATGGATTCCAGACTGGTAGATGACGCGCTCGGCCGCATCCTGCAGCGCATCGATGCGACGATCGCGCAGGACGAGGCGGGCTTTCCGCACTATGGCAATCCGGCCGACGGCACCTGGACACGCTCCCCGGCCGGCGACTGGACCGGGGGCTTCTGGGTCGGGATGCTGTGGCTGGCTGCCCTGCGCACCGGCGAGCAGAAGTACCGCGACAGCGCCCGCATGTGGTCCGCACGGCTGGCGCCGCGGGTGGCGTCGAAGTCGGTGTTCAAAGGATTCCTCTTCTGGTACGGCGCGCAACTCGGCGGCTCGCTGCTGGCCGATCCGCAGGCCGCGGGGCTCGCCCTCGACGGCACGCGTGGCCTGGCGGAGATGTACAGCGAAGCGGCCCGCCTGATCCCGCTCGGCACCGAGGCCGAGGAGGCCTCCAGCGTGGGGACGAGCGAGGCCAACATCGATGCGATTCCGGGCACCGTGGCGCTGCTGTTGCGGCACGACGCCGCCCTCGGCACGGGCGAGATCGGCCGCCAGCACCTGCGCCAGCACATCGCCCTGTGCGTGCGGGAGGATGGCTCGGTCTGCCAGTCCGCCACATTCAACGCCACCGACGGCTCGCTCGTGAAGCGCTACACGCACAAGGGCATCCATGACAGCAGCACCTGGGCCCGCGCCCAGGCGTGGGGCATGCTCGGCCTCGCGCAGGCGCTGTCGTGCGGCGAGCAGGCGTTCACGTCCGACGCGATCCGCGTGGCCGATTGGTGGGTCGCGCACCTGCCGGCCGACCGCGTGGCCTTCTGGGATTTCGACGATCCCGCCATCCCGCACACTAACCGCGACACCTCGGCCACCGCCATCGTCGCCGCCAGCCTGCTCAAACTGGCCGCGCTTATCCCGGAGCGCGCGGCGGTCTACCGCCAGGCCGCCGTCGACAGCATCGAGCAACTCGTGACCCGCTTCCTGACCCCGGTCGGCCCAGGCGATGTACGGCAGCCTGGCATCCTCACCGGCGGCTGCTTTAACAAGCGCAATGGCGTCGCCATGGATAACGAACTGGTCTGGGGCGACTACTTTCTCCTCGAATCCCTGCTCATCCTCGAGACCAGGATCGATGCCACCCAGGTCTGAACCCAACCCACTTCCGGAGAACCCCATGTCCGACATCAAGATCCCGCACGAAGGCAACGTATCCACCCTTATTGGCACGCACACCAGCTACACCCGCACTCTCGGCGAGTACGACATCTATGCCTTCGCCGGCATCAGCGGTGACAACCACCCCAACCACATGGACGACGAGTACTGCAAGCGCATGGGCTTCGGCGGCCGCATCGCGCAGGGCGCCATGATGGTCGGTTTCATCGCCGGCGCCGTGACCAAGTATCTCGACATGATCCAGCGCCCGGCGGTCTCCTACGGCTACGACAACGTGCGCTTCACCAAGCCCGTGCGCATCGGCGACACCCTCACCGTGAACTACCGCATCGCCCGCGCCGACGACGAGAAGAAGCGCCTGTGGGCCGAGGCGACGCTACTCAACCAGCGGGGCGAGACGGTCTGCGTCGGCACCCACATCATCCATTTCCAGGCCTGAGCCCGGGCTGCGAGCGGCGAGAAAGGTGAGAGATCGCATGAGCAAGATCTGCACTGCGGCGCAGGCCGTTTTGGACATCCGGCCCGGCCAGAGCGTGGGCAGCGTCGGCGTGATCGGCTGGTTGACGCCGGACGCGTTGTTCCAGGCGCTGGCGCAACGGTTCCACGAGACAGGATCGCCCCGTGACCTGACGTTCTTCTTCCCGGTCAGTGTCGGCGACGGCATGGGCATCCGCGGCATGGATCACGTGGCCGTCGAAGGGCTGATGAAGCGGATCGTGTCGGGCAACTTTACCAATGCGGTGAATCCGGCCACCGGCAAGCGCCCGGAGTTCATGCGCCTGATCCGCGAGAACCGGGTGGAAGCCTACTGCTGGCCGATCGGCGCCACCATGCACTGGCTGCGCGAAGTCGCCCGGCGCAGCCCAGGCTACCTGACCCGCATCGGCCTCGGCTCCTACATCGACCCGCGCCAGCAGGGCGGCAAGTACACGGCGCGCGCCACCGACGACCTGGTGCGGATGCAGGAGCTGGACGGCAAGGAATACCTGTTCTATCCGAGCTGGCCGCTCGACGTGGCGTTCCTGCGCGCCACCAGCGCCGACGAGCACGGCAACCTGAGCTTCGAGGAGGAGCCGATCACGTCGTGCGCGCTGGCCATGGCGCTGGCGGTGAAGGCGTCAGGCGGCACCGTGATCGCACAGGTGCGCAAGCTGGTGCCGCGCCACGCCCGGCCGGCGCACGCGGTGCGGATTCCCGGCGTGCTGGTGGATCGCGTCGTCGTGGAGCCCGACGCCATGATGACCACCGACGTCCGGTACGACGATGCCTATCTCGGCGGCCAGCTTTTCGACGGCCGCGCCTCGGACCGCCTGCCGCCCGGCGCCGACAAGGTGATCGCCCGGCGGGCGGCCCGGGAGGTCAGGCCCGGCGAGGTCAGCATCTTCGGCTTCGGCGCTTCGTCCGACGTGCCCACGGTGATGATGGAAGACGGCCTGTTCGCCGACGGCGGCCTGCATCGCTACAGCTTTACCACCGAGCACGGCCCCTTCGGCGGCGTCGTGATGAGCGGCTGGCAATTCTCCGCCAACAAGTATCCGGAGGCCTTGATCGACGGCCCCTCGCAGTTCGACTTCATCGACGGCGGCAACTGCCCGATGGCGGCGCTGGCCTTTGCCCAGTTCGACCGGGCCGGGAACATCAACGTCAGCCGCTTCGGCGCGGCCAATCCGGGGCCGGGCGGCTTCATCGACATCGCCTACAACGCGCGCAAGCTGCTGTTCACCGGCACCTTCACCACCGGCGGCCTCGCCGCCGACGCCACCGACGGCTTCCTGTCGGTCGGGCGTGAGGGGAGCGTGCGCAAGTTCGTCGAGCGCGTGGACGAGATCACCTATCCACTCGGGCGCAACGTGGCCGAGCGCGGTCAGGAGGCCAAGGTCATCACCGAGCGCGCAGTCTTCTCGGTGGCGCCAGACGGACTGGTGCTGGAGGAGGTTGCGCCCGGCATCGACGTCAGGTCGCAGGTGCTGGACCTGATGGCCTTCCCGCCGGTGCGCGTGGCGGAGCCGCTTCCGTGCATGGACCCGACGCTGTTCCGCGCCTGACGCATCGACATATCTACGAGGAAAACATGGCTGTCATCAACTACCTGACTACCGTTCACATCGACTTCGGCGCCATCCGGATGCTGGGGGTCGAGCTGCAGCGCCTGGGCATCCAGCGACCGCTGATCGTCACCGACCGCGGCATCCGCGCCGCCGGTATCGCCGACAAGGTGCTCGACGCCCTAGGCCCGGATTGCACGCCCACCGTCTTCGAGGACACCCCACCCAACCCGACGGAAGCCGCGGTGTCCGCCGCGACCGACCTTTACCTCGGCAATGGCTGCGATGGCATCGTGGCCGTGGGCGGCGGGTCGCCCATCGACCTGGGCAAGGCCACCGCGCTGCTGGCGACCCACCCGGCACCGCTGCAGACCTACGCGGCGGTGGAGGGCGGCGCGAGCCTAATCACCAGCCGGGTCGCCCCGCTGGTGGCCATCCCGACGACTGCGGGTACCGGCAGCGAAGTGGGCCGGGGCGCGGTCATCGTCATGGAGTCCGGCCGCAAGCTCGGCCTGCTGAGTCCGTTCCTGCTGCCGAAGCTCGCCATCTGCGACCCCGAGCTGACGCTGGGCCTGCCTCCGGCCCTGACCGCCGCGACCGGCATGGACGCCATCGCCCACTGCATCGAGACCTTCCTGGCGCCGGCCATCAACCCGCCCGCCGAGGCGATCGCCCTGGACGGCCTGCGCCGCGGCATGGCCAATATCGGCAAGGCCACCGCCAACGGCCGCGACCGCGACGCGCGCTGGAACATGATGATGGCCGCCATGGAAGGCGCGCTGGCCTTCCAGAAGGGGCTGGGCGCGGTGCATGCCCTGTCGCACCCGCTGGGCGCGGTGCCCGGCGTCTCGTTGCACCACGGCACGCTTAACGCCGTGCTGCTGCCGGTCGTGCTGCGCTTCAACAAGCCGGCGACCGAAGCCAAGCAGGCCGCACTGGTGCAGGCCATGGGCCTGCCCGCCGGCGGGGACCCGGCTCAGGCCATCAGCGAACTCAACGCCCGTCTCGGCTTGCCGGCCGGTCTCGGCGCCATGGGCGTGCCGCGTGACGTGTTGGAGGACATCGCGGTCGCCGCCACGAAGGACCACTGCCACGCCACCAATCCCCGCACTGCCACGGTCGACGACTACTTGGCGATGCTGCAGGAATCGTATTGAGGAGGAAGACGATGTCATACATCGCAGAACACCACGAGATGATCCGCGAGGCGGTGCGCCGCTTCGCCGAGGAAGAGATCGCACCGGTCGCCCACCGGTTGTGGGAAGAGGAGAGTTTTCCCTACGAGATCTGGCGCCGGGCCGGCGAACTGGGCTATATCGGGCTGCCGTACCCCGAAGCCTGGGGAGGCAGCGGCGGCGACTGGCTTGGCTTCGCCATTGCGCTGGAAGAGATCGCCCGCGTCGATTGCGCCGTGGCGGTGGCCATCATGGCCAACTCGACGGCGGCCAGCCTGCTCAACAACTACGGCACCGACGGCCAGAAGGCGCGCTTCCTGCGGCCGATCCTGACGGGCACGCAGGTCGGCTGCATCGGCCTGACAGAGCCGAACGCCGGCTCCGACGCCGCCAATATCCAGACCCGCGCCGTGCTGAGGGATGGCTGCTGGGTCATCAATGGCGCCAAGACCTTCATCAGCAACTCGGGTTCCGAGATCACCGGCCCGATCGTCATTGCGGCGGTGACGGGAACCCGGCCCGACGGCCGCAAGGAGATCTCGAACTTCATCGTGCCGAACGGCACGCCCGGCTTTAGCCATGGCAAGAAGCTGCACAAGATCGGCTGGCGCGGTTCGACCACATTCGAGCTGTTCTTCGAGGACTGCGCCATTCCTGCCGACCACCTGCTCGGCGAGGTCGGGGCCGGCCTCAGGCAGACCCTGTCACAGGTGAGCACCGGCCGCATCCTGATCGGAACGCTGGGCCTGGGCATCCTGCAGGGCTCGCTGGAACGCTCCGTCCGCTACATGAGCGAGCGCACAGCGTTCGGCAAGACGCTCAACCAGTTCCAGTCGCTGCAGTTCAAGCTGGCCGACATGGCGACCCACGCGCACGCTGCCCGCCTGATGCTGTACGACGCCGCGGTGGCCAAGGACGAGGGCCGGCCCTACGATCGGCAGGCCTCGATGGCAAAGCTCTTCGCAACCGAGAAGGCCATGGAGGCGGCTCACCAGGCCGTGCAGATCCACGGCGGCAACGGGATCATGACGGAGTACGCGGTATCGCGCGCGTTCGGGGATGCCAAGGTGCTCGAGATCGTTGAGGGGACCTCCGAGATCCAGCGGATGATCATCTCCCGCGACGTAATGCGCTGACGCACGGCTGCAGCCAGTGAGGCAATCCATGGAACAGGTCGAACACAACGCGGATGGGCTGGAGCGCAGCCCGGTCAACTTCGTGCCCCTGACGCCGATCTCCTTCCTGCGCAGGACGGCCGAGGTCTACCCTGAGCGTACAGCCATCGTCTACGGCGAGCGCCGCACGAGTTGGCGGGCAATGCTGGACCGCAGCCGCGGCCTCGCGTCGGCGCTGGTGGCCGCCGGCGTCAGGACTGGCGATACGGTTGCCGTGATGGCCGCCAACACGCCGGAGATGCTGGAGATGCATTTCGGCGTGCCCATGAGCGGCGCCATGCTGAACACGCTGAACGTGCGCCTGGACGCGGCCGCCATCGCCTTCATGCTCAGGCACGCGGATGCGAAGGTGCTGGTCACCGACACGGAGTACGCGGACGTAGTTGAAGCCGCACTGGCGCTGCTCGACGACAAGCCGCTGGTGATCGACATCGTCGATCCCGCCGTGGAAGGGGGCCGCAGGCTGGCGGAGATCGAATACGAGGGCTTCCTGGCCGGGGGCGATCCGCACTGGGAGGGCGGCGAGCCCGCCAACGAATGGCAGGCCATCGCCCTCAACTACACCTCTGGCACCACGGGCAACCCAAAGGGCGTGGTCTACCACCATCGCGGCGCCTATCTGGCTGCGCTCTCGAACATGCTCGACTGGGGCATGCCCCGGCACGCCGTCTTCCTGTGGACGCTGCCGCTGTTCCACTGCAATGGCTGGTGCTTCGCCTGGACGCTGGCGGCCAACGCCGGTACCAGCGTCTGCCTGCGGGGGGTGAATGCTGCCGCCGTGCTCGATGCGATTCGCGAGCACCAGGTCACGCACTACTGCGGGGCGCCGATCGTGCATGCGATGCTTGCCCAGGCACCCGAAGCGTGGAAGGCGGGCATCGACCATCCGGTCCACGGACTCATCGGCGGCGCGCCGCCGCCGATGCCGGTGATCGAGGGCCTGCTGCGCATGGGGATCCGGATCACCCAGATCTACGGGCTGACCGAGGTCTACGGCCCCGCGGCGGTTTGCGTGGAGCAGCCCGAATGGGACGACCTCGGCATCGCTGCGCTGGTGGAACGGAAAGGACGGCAGGGCGTCCGCTACACCGCGCAGGAAGGCATGGCGGTGCTGCATCCCGAAACCCTTGTGCCGGTGCCGTGGGACGGGAAGACCATCGGTGAAGTCATGTTCCGCGGCAACATGACGATGAAGGGCTACCTGAAGAACCCCGAGGCCACGGCGGAAGCTTTTGCCGGCGGCTGGTTCCACTCGGGTGACCTCGCAGTCGTCTGCCCGGATGGCTATGTACAGATCCGGGACCGTTCCAAGGACGTCATCATTTCGGGCGGAGAGAATATCAACTCCCTGGAGGTGGAGGAGGTGCTCTACCGGCACCCTGCGGTGCGCGTGGCAGCCGTCGTCGCCCAGCCGGACGAGCGTTGGGGGGAGACGCCATGCGCCTTTGTCGAAGTCGTCGAGGGCGCGAGGGTCGGCGAGCGCGAACTGATCGAGCATTGTCGCGCCAACTTGGCGCACTTCAAGGCGCCGAAGAAGGTGGTCATCGGCCACCTTCCCAGGACGTCGACCGGCAAGATCCAGAAGTTCCTCCTCAGGCAACGAGCAAGCTCCGACGCTTTCTGGCCCGGCCACGTACCGGCGTGAGTTCGCCCGTGAATGTGTTTCGGTGGCCCGCCGACCCTGCTCTCCACATTCGGGGTATCGGTGAGCGCCGGGCCGTGGCGGATCAGAAGACTCGTGTCCGGCATCGCATTGGCAGCGAAGACCGGTTGATCGACCGCCTTGGCGACATCCTGCGCGAGATGCGTGACTGGCGCGGTGCCACCGCACGGCAGGCACGGCATCTGTCCAGGCGTCACGGTATCGGCTACCAGGCCGCGCTGCTCTTCCTCTATCGCGAGGAGATGCGTTCAGCGTGCCCGAGGCGCATGGTGATCTGTCTTGCTGCGGCGGTGGAACTTGGCATTGACTTGAGCGGCTTCCCGGCTGGATGCAGGATCGAGGAGGCAGAGTTGTCGTCGGAACTTCGGGTCATGTATTGGGCGGCCTTACGGAGAGGCGCAGGGCGGAGATGGAGCCAATGGTCGTAGAACGAAGCAAATCTGTCACTTCGGAATCTGCCTGGAACCCGCGCCGTATATAGAAGTGCCGGCGACGAGTTGACACTTTTATTTACACTCGAAAGAGAGCGTGCAAATGTTGGGGAGGCCCCCAAGCGAGGGCTGCTCGGGATGCCTGTGGACTACGCTGATTGGTATCGCAAGGGTGGGAGCAGACCATGCGCTTAATCATCGAAGCCAGGTTGGCCGACGAGGGCAGCGACACCGGCCAAGACGTTGACGGAGTCGTGGCCGTGATTGAGCGCCCTGACTATAGCCTTGCCGACATAGGCCTGACCCTCGCGGAGGGCCGGTCGCTGTTGGCCAAGGTTCAGACCGAGCTGGTTTCGAAACAAGTCGCGGGATGGCTCTCTGGCCAGACTCATTGTCGGTGTTGCGGGGCGGCCTTGAGCCACAAGGACCGTCGCTCGATGGTGGTGCGCACGGTGTACGGCAAGGTGACGGTGAACAGTCCGCGGCTGTGGTCGTGTGCTTGCCAACGGACTGTGCGGGCGCCGCGATCCGTGATCCATCCCTTGTCTAAAGCTCTGACTAATCGCGCCACGCCGGAGTTGGAATACCTCCAGGCAAAGTGGGCAAGCCATCTGCCGTACCGGCAGGCCACGGCTATGCTGAAGGAAGTACTGCCGCTGGACAAGGGCATTTCGTTCAGCGGCACCCGGAATCGGATTCGCACTATCGGAAAGCAACTCGACGCTGACATCGAGCGTGATATCGCGAAGCTGCCCCAGTCCGTAGCCGACGTCCAGATTCGCGAATCCAGCCATGTCGCAACCGTGAGCGTCGACTCGGCGTGGCTGCGGCATTGCGACTCCGTGAGGGGCCTTGGCCGCCACGTCAACCTCATCGCCGGACGAGCGACGTTCACCGACAGGCCGCCAAAGTTCTATGCCTATGTGCACCGGGAAGTTACCTCGGCTGCAGCGCGGCTCGATCAGTTTCTCACTCGAAACGGTGTGGCGACCGACGAACGCGTTACCGTGATCAGCGACGACGCCGGTGAATTTGAGAAGACCGTCCAGGGCAGTCAGCTCGCTCGCGGCAGGATTCTCGATTGGTTTCACATCGCCATGAAGTTCAACACGGCGCAGCGTTCCGTGTTCGGCAGCAAGATAATCGATTCAATGGAACGAGAGTCGATAGAGACCGAAATCACTCACGCCAAGTGGCTAGTCTGGCATGGCAAGGGTCGCAAAGCGTTGGAGCGCATCAAGGCATTGGACGCGCAACTACTGACGAGGACGGGGTATGAATTCAGCACGCTGTGGTGGAACCTGGATAAAGTCTGCGGGTACCTCAGGAGCAACGCGCCTACGTTGGTCAACTACGGCGCCCGGCATCGAAAGGGCTTGCCGATCAGCAGTAGCATCGCGGAGTCCGCGGTGAACCAGGTCGTCAGCCATCGGATGGCCAAGAAGCGACAGATGCGCTGGACGGACGAAGGGGCGCACTGCATGGTGCAGGTCAGGGTCGCGGTTTTGAACGGGGAACTCTCACCCGACCGCATCTCCGCACTCGAGATCGCCGCCTCCCGTCACAGCCAATGCGTCGGACATGCATCGCCAGACCGGCATCGGCAAACGAACAGAATTTACCGTGACATCCTCGCCGCAAGCCAGGGCGCCTAACGAAATCGGCCTCCCCAATTTTTTGCACGCGCTCATTTTTCAAGTAGTAATGTTGATACCATCTGACAGCGCGAAGTAATGTTGAAACGATCGCAGGTCCGCCGCTTGGGCGCATCTTTACTACGTTTCGCACAGACTACGCGGGCTTCGATCTCGTTGAGTAAAAGGAGCGTTCTCGCGCGTCATGGCCCAAATAGGCTGCAATCTAAGCCGCTGAACAAAAAGCCAGGCAGCCCTTTCGCGGCGTGAGAGTAGGAGCGCAGGGGACACGCGCTTTCCAAACCGCAGCAGTAAAGGAGAGCCGTGAGACGGTGAAATGAGCTTAATCAGGTCGCGGAACAACTTTACTACTTAAACGGACCATCGTTACATCGTTACTACACTTCACGTTTCTCAAGCAAGACGTCATGGAAGACATGACGCGTTGGACGCCGACTTCTGGCAGTCCGCAAGGGGCGGTTGTCAGCCCCCTGTTGGCAAATCTGTACCTGCACGAACTTGACGTAGAAATGCGCCAGGCAGGGCTGGTCATGGTGCGCTACGCGGATGACGCCGTGGTGTTATGCCGTACGCGTGAGGAAGCAGAAGCTGCTTTCACTCGCCTGCGGGCTTGGGTGGACGCTAACGGCTTGAAACTGCATCCCGATAAGACCCACATTGGGGACTGCCGGTTGCAGGGTCATGGCTTCGAGTTTCTGGGTTACCGGTTCGAGGCGGGCCAACGCTGGGTGCGCAAGAAGAGTCTGATGGGGCTGCGGGATCGAATCCGTGCCCTGACCAAGCGCCACCGGGGCGATTCGATCGAGAGCATCATCGCGTCGATCAATCCGATCCTGCGGGGCTGGTTCGGATACTTCCGGCATGCCCACCGATACACCTTCTCGTCCGTCGACGGCTTTGTTCGTCGTCGACTGCGAGCGGTCCTGCGCCGACAGCTACATCGTCCAGGTCAGGGCCGATGCTTTCGCGATCACAGTCGATGGCCAAATGCCTTCTTCGCCAATCTTGGGCTGTTCACGATGTACGAGGCTCATCAATTGGCGCGCCAATCCCGATGTGGAAACAACTGACTGGAGAGCCCGTCGCGGGAAAACCGCACACCGGGTTCGGAGGGAGGGGACGGCGAAAGCCGTTTCCTACCCCTATTCAATGTCGCTTATCAGGTAAGAAAAGTAATGGGCCATCATGTACTCTTTACGCGTTGGTTTGCATAGATTTGTTCCTGGCCCCCATGGGCCCCGGCTGACGGGCGCCATGGAGGTGGGCCAAGCGCACGGTGTCACGGTACCGACCGCCCGCCATTCGCTGGGCTCAATGGCAGCCATCGAACCAGCGACAGCCCGTCCTCGGTTTCGCACAGACAAATGCTGTGCTGGGGATGGCCACGCGCGGAGGGGAGGGCACCCCGATCGATGGCATCGAGCCAGGTCGTCAACGCGCTCACGGCCGACTCGATTTCCCATTCGATAACGGCGTCCAGCAGGCCGGTCAGCGGAGAGGCGTGCATCCACTGATAGTGTCTTTGACCTGTCGATGATCCGGTCGGAACTGGCTCACTAGCGGAATCCTGGCACGCGATTGCAGCCCCTCGGCACCGGCTGGCAGCCAATTCAGCAGTTTTCGGGTGCCAGCCGATTCTCGGTCCAATCTGAGGTCATGCCACGCGCACAGGGCCAGGCCGCAAAGGGATCGACTGTTGCGTTGAGTCTTTGCAGGGAAAGCATTCACTCAGCGCAACCGCGATTTGTACGACCATGGCTCAAGCGACGCTACAAGGATTTCAGGTACTCGGCCAGATCGGCGATCTCCTGGCTGGTCAGGCCGAGCGCCTGCTTCGTGTTGTAGGTCTGTGCCACATCCGCCAGCGTCGCAGCCGACCCGTCGTGGAAGTAGGGCGCGTGTTGCCACACTCCGCTCAGGGGCGAGGTCCGATACTGCTTGGTCGCGGAGCGGGATGCATAGCTTGGCGATTCGGGTTCGGCCATCGATTCGGCAGGCGGATGCAGGCGCGAATTGGCGTCCGTGAAGGTCGCGCCGCTATGACAAGTGGCACATCTCCCTGCGCCTTCGAAGACAAGCTTTCCCCGCTGCGCCGCCAACTCGTCGAAACTGCCGGCCGGTGCCGCCGGGGCCTTCAGGGATAGCTGGTAGGCCTGCAGGGCAGGGAGCTTGCTGGTGACAAGGTCCTCGGTGCCATGCGTGATGGACAGGTTCAGCCGTGGTTCGGTAACGGTGCCAAGACCGCCCATTTCTGCCACGGCGACATACCGGTTCCAGTAGGCGATGTCGTCGCCATCGCCGGTCACGGTGATGCGATGAATACCGGCCAGACCGTAGGCGGGCGGGATCACAACCGGCTTGCTAAGCCCGTCGATATTGTGCCGGGGATCAAACTTGCCGGCGCCCCACGCATTGAGGACCTTCTTCATGGCGACGTCCACCGCCGGCGACAACGCAATGATGGCGCCCGGGTTGAGATCGCGATTGGACCATCCATCCAGGCGCTTGCCAATGCCGGGTGCGAACGAGTTGTCGACCGTGGAATGGCATAGCGCGCAGGTGATCCCGACCCGGACCAGCTTGTCTACCCCGTTTATGGTTTCGACGGTGCCCCTGACCCCGACGACCGCGTTCAGTCTCAGCAGAGCCACGGTGGTGGCCGGGCTCTTCAGGTCGACAGTGCCATTCCGGATGCCTTCCACGACCGCCGCGGGCAAGGCTTCGGCATCCACTTTCAGGCCGACCGACAGGGCGGTCACGGGGTCGACCGCCGTGGCGATGACCTCGTGCATCTTCAGGGTATCGGTCCAATGCGCTTCATCGCCAAATGTCTCGAACCGGAAAATCTGCTTTCCCTGCTCGACCAGCGCTGCCTGCTTAGCCGTGGCATCCTCGCTGACCGCCGCAGTCTCGCCCGAGGAGCCGCCGCAAGCCGCGGCAGCCGCCACGGCGGCGCCTGTCGCCATTGTGGTCAGCAAACGCCGACATGCAATCATTGAACGTGGCTGCTGGCTGCTGGCTGCTGGCTGCTGGCTGCCGAGTGCCCGGGTCGCGGGTGGATGTACGTGCGGAACCTGCTTCATGATCAGTCTCCCTTCTTGTGAAGAAATCCGCTGCGATTGAGCCGCGGTGCGACAGCGCCGGGTGAGAGCCGATGCTGGCAACATGACGTGGGGCGGCGCGTGAGCACAATCGGCGCCCGTTCCGGCGGTGGGTCGATCGGCCCGGGGGCCTTGCGCTTCGGGAGGCGTTCTGACATGGGGATCCATCCGTTCTGCTGCTTCTGCCCATTAGACGCACCAACCCGCCGAACGGTGACAGGCCGCCGGGCATTCATTGCCTGCAAACTCGCGGGACACATTGCCTATGATGAAACCTGCCATGGAAATGGCGTGGCTCTGCGCCGGGAGCACGCTCGGGCCGGCTGCGCAGTGATGGTGGATCTGTCGCCCGCTGGCAGGGCAGGAGGAACATTGAGGGGACCTGCAAGACGATCCGGGTGCGGCCACCGGCGCGAAGGCTGTGGCCGGAAGCCAGGCGGATCAGCTCGCGCACGATTCAAGGCGTCATGGCCGACTTGTCTGTCACCTTTGCGGGGCGAAGCGCGTCTAATTGCCAGAAGCTAAAAAAAAGGAGTGGTATCCAGAATGCCAAATAACGTGATTGCGCAGCATCCGCCACCGACCGTCGACGGACGCCCGGATGCCGATCTCGTCGCGAGCGCCAGAGCAGGAGATGCAAGCGCATTCGAGATCATCATGCGGCGCAACAACCGTCTGTTGTTCCGCGCGGCGCGCGGTGTGGTGCCTGACGATGCCGAGGCTCAGGACGTGGTACAGGAGACCTATCTGCGTGCCTTTACCAGCCTCGATTCGTTTCGTGGTGACGCTGCCCTGAGTACCTGGCTGGTGCGCATCGCAATCAATATAGCGGTGAGCGCGCAACGCAAGAGAGGGCGGCTCGTCCAGATGGAAGACAGTGAAGAACCGGCGGCCGAACCTTCGCGGGAGAATTTGATGTCATTGCGCACCGCGGACAGCGAATCGCCAGATGCCATGGCGGAACGGGGCCAGATGCGCGAGATCCTGCAAGCCGCGATTGAGCGTTTGCCGGCCATCTACCGCAGCGTGTTCATTCTGCGCGCGATCGAAGACATGAGCGTCGAGGAAACTGCATTCTGCCTCGACGTCAGCAATGATGTCGTCAAGACGCGTTTCCTGCGGGCGCGCACAATGCTGCGCGCCAACCTGGCTGTGCAGGCAACGCCATACTTGCATGCCACCTTCGCGTTTGCCGGACCACGTTGTGACGCTGTGGTCAATCATGTGCTGACCGAACTCAACCTGCGCGGCCTGATCAGGCCGCACTGATGCCAATACCGCCGGCAAGCCACGGGATCTGCCGTGCGCAAGAAAAGGACGAATATGAACGCCCCAGAGAGAACCGCGTTCCTTCCGGACGTGCAAGCGACCGAGGACCAGCGCAAACTGGCCATCAACGCCGTCGGCGTCAAGGGGGTGCGTTACCCGGTTACCTTGCATACTGGCAAGGGAGTCGTGCCGGCAATCGCAACGTTGTCGATGACCGTAGGGCTGCCGGCCACCATGAGGGGCACGCATATGTCCCGGTTCATCGAGGTGCTGGAGGCGCAGACGGCAGCGCTCGATCAGGCAGGGTTCAAGGCATTCCTGTTCGCCATGATGCAGCGATTGCACGCACATAGCGGGGAACTTGAGATGCGGTTCCCGTACTTCGTCAGGAAATCCGCTCCGGTCTCGGGCGCGCAGAGCCTGCTCGACTATGAAGTCCGCTGGCAAGGTACCGTGGCGGAAGACGGGCAGTATGGATTCTGGATGTACGTTACGGTCCCGGCTACCAGCCTGTGTCCATGCTCGAAGGAAATCTCCGCATACGGCGCGCATAACCAGCGCTCGCATATCTGCATCGGGGTCAGGCTCGTGGCGGAGATGGCCGTTGAAGAACTGATTGCCATCGCCGAACGCAACGCCTCCTGCGAAGTGTATGGCCTGCTCAAGCGTGCTGACGAGAAATATGTCACTGAGCGGGCATATGACAACCCGAAGTTTGTCGAAGACCTGGTGCGCGATATCGCGCTTGCCCTGGGTGACGATCCGCGCGTGACGGCATTCCAGGTCGAGGCGGAGAACTTTGAATCGATTCACAATCACTCGGCCTTCGCACGCATCGCGCAACCAGATCAGGTCTTGCCGGGCAGGCGGTAGGGGAAGGCGCAAGCAGCCGGACCAGGCAATCCATTCTCGGGAGCATATGATGAGCACCTACGAATCAAGGCTGAAAGGATGCGAACAAGTCGCGGACGGCACCTTCGCATTCCATTTTGAAAAGCCAGCCGGTTTCCATTTCAAGCCCGGCCAGGCCGTCGACCTCGTCCTTCCCGATCCTGCGCCGGCCTCGGCGCATTACGCTGCGCGGCACACGTTCTCCCTTGTCAGTGCACCGTTTCAGGACGAACTGGTCATTGCGACGCGAATGCGCGACAGTCCGTTCAAACGGGTGCTCAAATCCTTGTCAGTGGGCGCCATCGTCAGGCTGGAAGGGCCGTTCGGGTCCCTGACCCTGCATGGCGATCGCGCACGGCCTGCGGTCCTCATTGCGGGTGGCATTGGTGTCACGCCCTTTGTCAGTATGCTGCGGCAGGCGGCGCGCGAGCAGTTGCCGCAACGCATTGTGCTGCTTTACGCCAATCGCCGACCTGAAGATGCCGCATTTCTCGCCGAGCTCACGCAGCTTGAACAGAGATACAAGTATTTCCACTTAATTGCGACAATGACGCAGGTAGTGAAATCCGCGTCGCCGTGGGACGGCAGCACTGGCCAGATTGACGAAGACATGGTCAGAAGGGCCTGCAGCGAATATGCCGCGCCGGTCTACTATGTGGCCGGGCCACCGGGCATGGTGGAATCGATGCGCAATGTCCTGAGTGATCTTGGCGTCAATGACGATGCGATTCGCAGTGAAGAATTTTTTGGCTACTAGCGAATCACGATCGAATCGACAAAGCGGGCTGGCATGTGAAGGCTTGCCCGCTTGCGAACTGCATCAGAGCGATCTGCATTGCCAGGAGATCCTGCGGCCTGCCCATTGCAAACATCCGCTTCGTGCACTCACTGGATCCTTGCAGCGAGAAGGGGACCAGCTGAAGATTCCATTCGAGCAGCTTCTCAAAGTGAGCAAAAGCTTGGTCCATGAGACCTACCATGTCCGCCATGCCTCGCAAGACTTCAAGGTTCGTCCGCTGCGTTATGGAAATATGGTGTATGGCTAGTGAATTCACGATCACACTCCTGTAAGCACACGCCATTTTTTCTGCGTGCTGATGGGGATGGGGCCGGCGTGCGATCCCGCCACGGGAAAGCGGATTCAGCCGGCTTGCTGCCCGATGGTCAAGGAAAATGCATGAATGCTCCTCGCACATGTGCCCGCTGCATGGAAGCAACAGTCATCTTTGACCGCAAGCCAATGGTCAATCGAAATTCAACAGGGCGACCCCATTGATTGGATGACCAATACGGAAAAAGAAATGCAAGGTGGGGGATTCCGGAGCTTGTTGGGCGCTTTAATCGCGTGCCCAGCAAGCTCCGGAACAATTAGAGGCAGGCGAGAGTCGCTCCATACCGCGACTGCCTCGTGCTGTAGGAGCGCGAGACCTTCATTGCAGCGCCAATTTGTAACGGCAAGGCTACTATCTGCGATACCGGCTGTCGCTTCATGCCTGATAACCCGAATTGGCAGAAATACTGCACCACCGTATCCATTGCCTGGTTCCTCAGCAGAAGACCAAAAACGAGCCGTTGACTATTCGGTCATCTTATCCATTTCCTGGAAAAAGGGCAAACCGGCTGCCGGTATCCTTGTCTTGGCGCTGTGAGCCGCCCGGCCCTCATGGCTTCCCTTGAGATGCGAACCCTGTTTAAATGATGGCTGTGAGGATTTTCACTTTCGCGCCCGTATTTCCGTGAAACGCACATTCCTGCTCCTTCGCGCGGCGACTGCCGCAATGCTCCGTGCCGCCCGGCACTCTGCCTGACACCGTTTGGTACTGTCTGCAGAGCTCCGGGCCGAAACTCATTCCCCTGGAGCCAGGGACAGTTCCTTGGCGAGTGGATTCACAGTGATGCGCGGAGTTTGCGATGCGAAAGACAATTTTCCTTACAAGGGCCCACGTCGAGCGGCTCAATTCTCTTGTGGTGGATCAGGCGTTGCCAACGCACAAGCGGCAGTCCCTGCGTGAAATAATTGATCAAGCAATCGTCTGCACGCACACCAGCCTGCCGGCCAAGGCCATCACGCTGCATACCCCCTTTTTATGCATCGAAGCGCAGCATCGTGAGCATCTTCTCTGGCGCATTGTGTACCCTGAGGACGCCGACTATCGCCAGGGCAAGCTGTCGATCCTGTCGCCGGCGGGTATGGCACTGTTTGGTTTGCACGAGGGCCAGCATGTCCGTGTCGCCGTACCTGAGAGCCTGAACGTTCTTGAAATCACGGTCGAGGAAGTCATGGAGCCCGAACGCATCCATTGATGCTTTACAAAGATCAGGGTGGCGCCGCTTTGGTTAAGCCCCCACCACAGGCGGGGACTTGACCTTGGCGGAGATCGCAGTTGGCACAAGTGCGGGCGTGAAGACGAAAGAGGGCGTTGCTGTCCGTGATGCCCTCGGGGCCACCGCGGCCGGGATGGGCCAGAACAGATCGCTGCACACAATCTTTGAAGGCAGGGAGATCCTTGCCGCAGACTGCACGCCAGCTACCCGTTCCATCCCATCAGGTCCATCGCGAGCATCAGGCCTGCCAAAGCACAGGCCGCCGACACGCCAGTCAGCAATCGCACATCCCGGAACGACTCGCCCGCTCGCCTTGCCTGTATCGCCGCGACGAGTGCAGCGAGGCCCATTGCGGCCAATACACACCCTATACCTACCATAACGACTACTTGCTCCTGTGACTCTTCAGAGTTAAGTGAGTCATGCGATCCACAGCGGCCGTGCCTCAGCGCGGCTGCCAGCTTCCGCACACCAGTGTGGAAGGCTTCTGCTTGGCGACAATACGAGCGCTATCTTCCCAGGCGTCGACGCGCACGTTCAGGCCGGCGTAGATGCCGTAGCCCGGCCCGGTCAGGATGTCTTCCTCGGTCTGCACGCCTTCGCCGGCCTTGATGGCGCCTTCGGCGGCGATGGTCTCCCTGGCCTTGATGCCCCAGCCCGCCACCAGGTGCTGGCCGGCACGGATTGCGCCGCCAGCCTCGATGCCGCAACCGGCGACGATGTCGTGCTGGCCTTCGATATTCCCACCCGCCTTGATGCCCTGACCGCAGCGGATAGCGCCTTGCGCCACGATGTTCTCCCCGGCTCGCAGGTTGCCGCTCACCGATATGCGCTCGCCGGCGGTGACATCCCAGCCAGCGCGGACATTGCCCTTGCAGTCGATTTCTGTCTCGGCTTCGATGCCCCAGTTGGCCTTGACGTCGCCGCCGGCTTCGATGGTGCCGCCGCTGTAGAGATTGCCCGCGCTGTCGATGTTCTCGCCGGCGACGATGGAAATGCCGGCCCGGATGCCCGCACCGACGCGGATGCTGCACCCGGCCCTGATCACTGACTCGACATCGATGACGCCGCGCACGATTACGGTGCCGGCGAAAACCAGCGCCTTGGCATCGAGCGCATCCAGCGTGAGGATGGTGTCTGTCGGGCCGAACTGGTCGAGCAGCCAGCACGCATCGCCGACGCGGTCAGCCTGGACCAGCGCATCGAGCAGGCGCTGGTAGTCGCTTCCACCGTGGCGGTTGCGCAGGAACCATTTGTATCCATCCGCGCAGGGGCGTTTGGCTTTGACAAAATTCTGAGAGAGCTCCATGGCCATGAAGGTGTAGCTCGTAAGCTGGCTAGGGCCGTTGTGCGACGGACAAGTCCGGCGCCGGCCAAAGGATTTGGTGCGAAGGAGTCTGCGCGCCGGACGACCGGCCGGCGCGCATTGGATCAGAATTTAATCCGAGCGGTATCGGCGTCTGATCAATCGAGATTGAGGGCAATGTAGAGGACGGCCATCGCCCCCATTGCGCAGAGTGTCCTACGATAGATGACTAAGGTCTTGCGGCTGATCGTCGGCATGCTCTCTCCCATTTGCACGTTGAACAGTGGGCCGCCATCGATGCTTGCGGCCCCCGGGCAATGTGCCGTGCAGGGAGATCAGATCCGGACTGTGGGCTAGTCCCTGATTCCCCGCACGGCTAAGAGAAGCACGGCGGGAAGATGGAACTGTTGGGCGACCCTGACTTGCAGGGCGGCGAGGCCGCGTTGCTGTGCACAGGCACGCGCAGCCGCAACATGCTTGGCATGCTGGCGGTTGGCGGTGCGGATCTGTACAGAGTGCATTCGGTCGCTACGTTTGCTGGAGGACGGTTGTTGTGCGCCGAGCCACTGTTGGCCGGCTTCCGGTGGGGCTAAGTGCCCCCCTATATTCGGTTTCGCCGCTCGACTTGCAGGGCTGCTTGCCCGGCCCGGATGCGGAGACTGACTTCACTTATACCATATGCTGTGGGGTTTGCCCACCTTGCCGGCCGGATCGGCGTCAGGTTGCTGGCCCCGTTGCGCCAAATGGGGCGATGAGGAAGGCAAGATCGCTCTATCACGGTTGGTCATCGTTTTCCCGCCGCTGCATCAGTTGCGCGGTGTAGTCGTGACGTATGAGACGATTCGTTGCTAATGCTTTCTCTGTGCTCTTTTTCGTATCGGTGGGGATGTTCGAGCCGTCCATCCTGGTGAAATTGCCGGTACATGTGCTGGGCGTGCTGGCCATCATTATTGTCGGTAAGTCCATTGCGGCTTCTATAACTCCAGCGAATGCATCCCGGGTTATTAACGGCTTCCTCCCGGTTCGAGGGCAGCACACTGGTTCTGAGGGCATGGCCGCCAAGCGCCCCGATTGGCGTCTCGTATGCCATTAGCGCGGCCAAGGCGTTCGCCGGCAACCACTGGATGCGCGACGTACGGCCTGCCACGACAATCCCTACTGACTCGGAGCGCTGTACAAGCTCATCCCTGCCTTCACCCTGACTGGAGCGGCTCTCTATACGGATGCCGGAACTGACAGCACAGAACTAGCACGGCCAATAGAGAACCAGACCGGCGCTACGGTCGGCGTTCGTCGCTACTAATCGACCGGCTGAAACGCCCGTCGCGCAAGCCCAGCAACAGCTCATTCGAACTTGACTTGTCACTGAATTCAAAGACGTTTGGCCGGCATAGCGGAGCAATCGGCGTGAAAAATGTCCACATCTGCCGGTGTCTCCACTGTCTCTTCAGGAACTGGACCTTCCCTACGACGGCTTAGATTTCTACCGAATTCACTGACGCCAAGTTCACAATTTCAGAATCGCCGCGCGCAAGCACCAGCGATTCGAGCTTGGCCACTACATCGGACGGTGTCGCAGTGGACTTAGGTGTATGTGCGTAGATATGCGGGCGCCGCTCCTTGCGATCGAACCAGATCGCCTCGGGGCGTACCTGCTCCGGCCGGCGGCTGGCCAACCAGACGATGGTGTCGGCGCCCTTCTGATGGTCACGCAGAACGGATTTGAGGATGGCCACGAAGCGCGGCATCGAGCGGTTGACGCTGGCCGTATTGACCCACCCGGGGTGCATCGCATAGAAGCACCTCCCGGTGTCGGCGAAGGCCGCACGCCAATGCGTCATGAGCATCATCTGCGCGCGCTTAGCAAGGCCGTAGGCGCGCACGCCGAGATAGCCGGGGCCGGTGATATTGAGATCGTCGACCACCATCGCGTGGTTGTACATGCCGCCCGACGCCACCTCGATCACGGTGGCATGTTCGCGCAGCATCTTGCGTCCCAGCAATTCGCGCAACAGCAGATAGTGGCCGAGAATGTTTGTGGCAAACGAGGTCTCGAGCCCCTCTCGGGTGATGATCTGGTCCCGCTTCTGGATGCCCACATTGTTGACCGCCACATCGATGCGCACCCCGCGCTGCTCCAGGCGGTCAACCAGCGCCCAGACGTCAGCCTGCAGTGAGAAGTCCGCTGTCTCGATCTGTAACGCTTCCGGTCGCGTCACCGAGGCGGCGAACGCCTTCAGCTTGGCGGTGTCTCGCGCCACGCAGATGACGGTAGCGCCGGCCGCCACGGCTTGCCGGGCAGCGGAGGCGCCGATCCCTTCCGAGCCACCAGTGACCAGCCAGGTTTGCCCGCGGAAATCCGGGTTGATCCGGCGCCAGAACAAGCGGCGCGCGTGATAGCCGATCGCACTGTAGCTCGGCGTGAAGCGGCAATAGAACGCGATGATCTTCTTGAGTGGGGTCTTGGCCATGATACTGGAACTGATAGTTGAGCTGGAATGCGTTGTGCGGTGCCGCGGATCAGCCTTACGCGTGAGGATCGGCGCTCAGGCCGAGGGCCTTCAGCAGCGTAGGACGGTCGTAGTACTCCCGCCACAGCGAGATCAGCGCGCCGTCGAACTCGAGGATGCCGACCGTCGGAACCGAACGACTAACGCCGTCAATGATGATTTCGTCGATCCGCTCCACGATGAGCGCCTCGTCGGCAGTACCCATGCGCTGGATATGCAGCTTGACATGCTTGTTAGGTTTCGCCGCTTTCTCGATGCGCTCCAGGAATGCTTGCCGCCCCACGCAAGGGTCCAGCATCACCGAATGCAGCACGCCGTCCGGGGCGAACAGGCTGGCGCACTTTTGCCAATCCTTTGCTTCCCAGGCTTGTGTCATTTCCCTAAAGACATCTTTCTTCTGTTCGGCGGAAAGTGTGGATGCGACCATCTGGATTCCTCTTTTCGTTATCGGTTGAATTGCCGGCTGTCGTCCCTGACTGGCCGCTGGTCCTGCGTGGTCTCGCGCCCGCGAATTCTGCTGCTATCGAATGCTGCTAGCCCCGCGGGCGAGGGTCTTTGCAGTTGAATTACAGCGATTGCTGTGCTGTTTATCCAGATCAATCTGAAAAATATCTCGTATGTCGAGAAAACGGCGGCACTACGCGGCGCCTCGCTCCCGCAGCAACTCCCGTAAAGCACTGGCAACTGCTGAGGGTCGTTCGAGCGGCGCCATATGTCCCGCCTGTTCGATCCAGGTCAGGCTGGCGCCCGGTACCTGCGCGGCGATTTCCGCAGACAATGCAGGCGGTACAACGCGATCTTCGCGTCCGCAGATGGCGGCGACTGGCATCTGCGCCGCAAGCAACGCAGCACGCGTATCGTGCCGGGACATGATGGCGCGGATCTGGCGAGCGAAGACGTCGGGACCAAGCGTTTCGAACATCGTGCGCAGCGCTTGGGCCGGGACGCTGTCCCCGGCATGCGTGGGATGGAGATTAAGCGCCAGCAATTTGTGTGTCAGCGCTGAGAAATCCGTCTGGACTGCGTCGAGCAGCGTCTTGCGGCCGGCCGTCTGTTCTGGACTCTCGGCCCGCATGGACGTACCGAGCAGCGCGAGGTGGGACACGCGCGATGGCGCCTGCGCCACGATTTCCTGCGCGACGTAGCCTCCCATCGAAAAGCCGGCCAGCGCGAAGCGCCCTTGCTGCTGCGCCAGCACGCTCTGCGCCATCTCGGCAATGCTGGTCTGCCAGCTCAGATCCGCAACGCTGATGTCCGCCACATCGCTGAGTTCGGCGGCGACCGGGTCCCACACGCTGGCGGTGTTCATCATGCCCGGCAGCAGCCATAGTCTGATGCGATTCAATGCAGCCTCCGTTCGACTAGAGTGGGGCGTCGCGCGTTGTTCCCTGCTTGTCATGACAGCGCGTTCACCGAATCACCATCATCCCGATGGTTAGTGCCAGCGACCGACGGCCCCGTTTGTCGCGATTACAAGGGACGGACTTTCGGCATACAAGTGGAATTTGCTATATTTGCTCAATGGATGAGAAAAAGACTGCTTTGGCCCCCGTGGCCGGCACGCAAAGTGCCGCCAGAGCCCTGTCGCTGCTGCGGCATGTCGGCGCCAACCATGGCTCCGGCATCCGGCTCCGCGATCTGATCGCGGTGTCAGGGCTTGATCGCTCGACCACCCATCGTCTGCTGACGTGTCTGATCGAAGAGGGCTTCGTCGAGCGCATCGGCACCACTAAGCTCTACCGGCTCGGGATCGAAGCTCTGCAATGGGGGTTCTCGTCCGCTGGGCTGTCTAGCGTAAGCGATCGTTTTCGCCCGGTGATGCAGCGGCTGGCTCGCCAGACCGGTGACACGGTATTCCTGCTCGTGCGCAGCGGCGATTTCGCCGTGTGCCTGTGCCGAGAGGAAGGCGATTATCCGGTCAAGGCCTTCATCGTGCAGGTCGGCGTTCGGCGACTGCTCGCCACCAGCGCAGTGGGTGCATCAATCATGGCGATGCTGCCCGATGAAGAGATTGCACAAATGCTCGCAAGAAATGGCAAGGAGTACAGCCGGCTCGGTATCAGCGCAAGCCAGCTGCGCCAGCTGATCGCACGCGCACGAAAGCTCGGTTACTCGGAGTCGGCGGATCCACATGTCGAAATGAGTGGTGTAGGATGCGCGTTCGCGCTCACCCGCAACAGCTATGCAGGGATTAGTATCGCGGCGATCAACTCGAGGATGCCGGCGAAGCGTCGCGCGGAACTGGGCGAGTTGCTGATACGAGAAGTCAGCCCGTTCGGGTGGCACGGCGAGGAACAATAGACTTTGCGCGGCAAGGCGCGGTTGGCCCCGCCTGGTATCACATCAGCTGTCGGGCCAAGGCTTGCAATTTTGGCCCGATCTCTTCCAGCAGCCAGGATCGGTTCAGTGGACGTCCCTGGAACGCGCAGTTAAGCGCCGCAGGCTCTCCGCGATCAATCCGGCCGAGTGGCACGGCCACCGCCTGCACATCGGGAAAGATTTCGCCAACCGACACGCAGGCCCCCCAGCGCGAATACTCGGCCATGTTGCGGCGTAACTCCGCCTGGTGCCGCTGCCACTCCTCCGGCGCGCGGACCCGCAACTGGTTCATCAAGGCCTCGCGCTCTGATGGCGCGCATGACATCAGGTAGGCTCGCCCGATCGCGGTCCCGGCGAGAGACTGCCGCGTCCCCACATCCAGCGGATAGACCTTGTGGTGGTGCGAGCGGATTGCCTCGATATAGACGACGCTGAGGCGGTCTCGGATACCGATCGACACCGAGCCCCCCGTGCTTTCGGCAAGTTCGAGCAGGTAGGGTCGTGCGCGCCGGCGGATCGTGAACAATTCCAGCAGCGGGTAGCTCAGCGAGAGCACCGCACTTCCGAGCCGGTATTTGCCGTGGGGCTCGTCCTGTGCCAGATAGCCCATCGCCACCAGCGTATAGGTCAAGCGCGAAATGGTCGCCACCGGCAACTCCAATCGGCGCGAGAGTTCCTTGTTACCCAAAACCGGCTCCTCCGGCGTAAAGCAGCGCAAAAGAGCGATCCCGCGCGCCAACGTCGTGGCGAACTGGCGGTCGCCCTCGTATTCGAGGAGGTCGAGCGGTACGCGGCGCGGGACGGACATGAGTTGTTTATGACATATCGAAACAACGATCAGTATATCAAAAATACTTGGGCGTTCCTTGAGGTCCCTCCCTAGACTGGCGCCATTGATCTTCACCGCGCAACGGAGGCACTCATATGCAAGTCGACGACCTGCCCATCCTCGACAATCCCGCCCTGAGCGGCAACAACGCAGGCATTCAGCGGGAAGACTCCTTTGACGAGTTGCCCGTGATCGGCTGCGTGCCGGCGGATCTGAATGGCCTGTATGTGCGCAACGGACCGAACAACTACTTTCCACCTGACTGGCGCTACCACGCCTATGACGGCGACGGCATGCTGCATGCGGTGCGCTTCCGCAACGGCAAGGTGAGCTACCGCAACCGATGGATCGCCACCAGCGCGCTGCAGGAAGAGAAGGCAGCGGGGCGCGCGCTGTGGAAGGGACTCAAGGAACCGCTGCGCGCGAACCGACCCGACGAGCCGCTCAAGAACACCTCCAACACCGATGTGAAGTACCACGCGGGCCGGCTGATTACCATGTGGTATCGCTCTGGTATGCCGTACGCGGTCGATCCCGACAGTCTGCAGACCTTTGGTCCCGCTGATTTCAGCGGGGCCGTTACACGGATCTCGGCGCATTCCAAACCGGACGAGCACACCGGCGAGCTGATGTTCTTCGACTATGGCTTGACGCGGCCGTTTATGGAATACGGCGTGATCGGACCGGATCGAAAGGTCGTGCATCGCACCGAAATCCCGCTCGACGCGCCAAGTCTTCCGCACGACATGGCCATCACCGAGCACTACAGCATTTTGCACGACTTCCCGTTGCGGCCGGATGCCGAGGCGTTGCTCGCGGGCCGCTACAAGCTGCGCTTCGATGTCAGCCAGCCGTCGCGCTTTGCAGTGATTCCGCGCCATGGCCACGCAGATGAGATTCGCTGGTTCAACTCCAAGCCAACGTACATGTTGCACGTTGTCAATGCATGGGAAGAAGGCGACGAGATCGTGATGATCGGCACGCCGTACCGGATCCACGCAGGCCCCGACGGTCAGCCGGACGCGCGCAGGCTGGAGCGGACCATCCATTTGCGACAGCGCGACTTCCTGCTCTACCAGTGGCGCTTCAATCTAAAGACAGGCGAGACGCGCGAAAACCCGATCGACGACGTGCTCAACACGGAATTCCCCGTCATCAACAGCATGTACCAGGGGCGCAGGAATCGCTGGTCGTACAACGTAGTGTTTCCGCATGGCGGCCACGAAAAGCCCCGCTTCCCGGGGCTGGTCAAGTATGACCTCGATACCGGCGGCTATGTCGCATACAGCGCCGGCCCGCGCCATTTCTACAACGAGCCCGGCTTCGCGCCGCGCGACAACAGCATGGCCGAAGACGACGGCTACTTGGTCTGCTTTGTCTGGAACCCCGTTGACGCCCGCTCGGAAATTCAGGTGTTTGATTGCAGGGGCGCGAACCTCGCCCAAGGACCGGTTGCGCGCGTGCTCTTGCCACGCCGCGTCCCCAACGGTTTTCACGCCACCTTTGTCAGTCAAGCGACGCTCAATCGTTGGAAGTAAATCATGATCTTGGTATCCAGGGACAAAATCGAAGACTATGTCGCGCGCGGATGGTGGGGCGAGCGGACTCTTGGCGCAATGTTCGTCGAGACCGCGGTGCGGCAGCCCACCGCCTTCGCAGTCGCCGACCCACCTAACCGGTCTGAGCTGTGGGGCAAGGCGGCGCAACAGTGGACGTGGGGCGAACTGCTCGAGCAAGTCGGCCGCTACACCGCCTGGCTGCACCGGCAAGGTTTGCGCAAGGACGACATCATTGTGCTGCAGCTGCCGAATTGCGTTGAGCTGCACGCGCTATACATTGCTTGTGCCATCTCCGGCGTCATCGTGTCGCCTGTGCCGATGCAGTACCGCGGGCATGAGCTGTCCCATGTGCTGAGCACCACCAGCGCCAGGTTCGCCATCACGACGCAGCGCGTCGGTTCCTTTCAAGCGGCCGAGCAGTGGTCCGCCTACATGACGCAATGCGTCGCGCTGGAGCAAGTCTGGTCCTATCGGGACGATTCGGGCGAAGCCTTGCCACCTGCTATCGGCGACCTTGACGCCGCGCTAGCGGCCACCACTGGGTGGAACGCGGCGGCGCTATGCGCGCACATGGAGGCGATTGGCCTGACGGCGCATGACGTCTTCACCATCTGCTGGACTTCCGGCACCGAAGCCCGCTCCAAGGGGGTGCCGCGCAACCACAATGAGTGGCTGGTGGTCGGTCAGTCGGTAGTGGAGGCCGGCCGCCTGCAGCCCGGCAACCAGCTCCTGATTCCTTTCCCCTTCGTCAACATGGCGGGAGTCTCGACCAGCCTCGTGGCGTGGCTGCTGATCGGCGGCGGCTTGCATCATCACCACCCGTTCGACATCGAGGTATTCCTTACGCAGTTGCGAACCAGCCTGATCGACTATACGGTGGCGGCCCCGGCTGTGCTGAGCCGGCTGCTCAAGGAGCCGGAACGTCTCAGCGAAGTCGACCTGCAGCGCCTGAAGCGCATCGGTTCGGGCGGCGGCCCGCTGGCGGACTGGCTGGTGGCGCAGTTCGCGCAGCGCTTCAACGTCGAAATCGTCAATTACTTCGGCTCGAATGAAGGCGCGGCACTGTCGTCGACGCCGGAGGACATCCCCGACCGCAGCCAGCGCGCGCTGTACTTTCCGCGCATGGGAGTACCCGGTTACACCTGGTCGCACTCCAATGCAAAGCGTATCCGCACCCGCCTCGTCGATCCCGATACCGGCGCGGAGATCGATGGGCCGGGCCACGTCGGCGAACTCCGCTTTCAGGGACCAGCGATCTTCAGCGGCTATTTTAACGCCCCGGAGCTGTCGGCGTGCGCGTTCGACGAGCAAGGCTACTACCGCACCGGAGACCTGTTCGAAATCGCTGGGAATCGTCATCAGTTCTATCGCTTCGCAGGGCGCCACAAGGACATCGTGATCCGCGGTGGCATGAATATTTCGTCGGAGGAAGTCGAGAACCTGCTGCTCGGCCACCCCGATGTCCGGGAGGTGGCGGTAATCGGCAGCCCCGATCTGACACTGGGCGAGCGGGTCTGCGCGGTAGTAGTGCCGCAACCAGACGCCACCGTCACGTTGCCTGCGCTGGTGGCGCATTTGCGCGCGGAAGGTGTCGCAGCCTTCAAGCTGCCGGAGCAACTGCTGATCATGGCCGAGCTCCCCCGCAACCCGGTCGGCAAGGTGCTCAAGCGGGAGTTGCGCCAGTTGCTGGCGAGCGTAAGTCAGAACACGAGTACGGCGGTGCAGGGGTAGCACTGAATCGCCCGCATCGATCAAATTTCATATAGCGAGTCAACCATGCATGTCGAAGTCGTCGGAGAAATCCACCCTACGCTGGCGCTCGAAGGGCATCCCTACACTGCGGGGCCGTTCACCCCAAACTATCGCGAAGTCAATGCCGTTGACCTGGAGGTCGAAGGGACGATCCCGGCACGCCTCAATGGCGTCTATCTGCGCAACACGCAGAACCCCGTGCACCAGCCGCTCGGCAAGTTCCATCCGTTCGATGGCGACGCGATGTTGCACCTGATGAGCTTTCAAAACGGTCGCTGCGAGTACCGCAACCGCTTCATCCGCACCAAGGCGTTCCAGCAGGAGCAACAAGCCGGGCGGGCGCTGTATGCCGGCCTGATCGACAAGCCGAGCTTGTCGGAGCTGCCGGGCTGGGGCGCGCGCGGCGGGCTGCGCGACAGCGCCGCGACCGACGTCATCGTCCATGCCGGAAAAGCCCTCGCGATGTTCTATCAATGCGGCGAACCATACCGGTTGGATGCACGTACCCTGGAATTGGAGGGGGTCGATGCCTGGGGCGCCGACGTGTTGCGGGACTGCGGCCTCTCCGCCCATGCCAAGGTCGATCCTTGCACCGGCGATCTGCTCTTCTTCAACTACAGCAAGGACGCTCCGTACATGCATTACGGCGAGGTCGACCGGCAAAACCGGCTGGTGCACTACGTGCCGGTGCCGCTGCCGGGCCCACGGCTTCCGCACGACATGGCGTTCACCGAACATTTCGCCATCCTGAACGACTTTCCGCTGCATTGGGACGAAAACCTCCTGCTGCAAGGAAAGCACAAGCTCAGCTACTACCCCGACAAACCGTCGCGCTTCGCCATCGTGCCGCGCCGCAGGGCCGCATTGGCGCAGATCCGCTGGTTCGAGGCAAGTCCGACCTACGTGCTGCATTGGCTCAATGCGTGGGAAGACGGCGACGAGGTGGTGCTGCACGGCTATCACCAGAAGACGCCCATGCCGAAGGCCGGCTACGACAACACCGGCAACACCATGGGGCCGGACCGGTATGGCCCCACGCTCTACGAATGGCGCTTCAACCTGCGCACCGGCGCTACGCGCGAACGCCGCCTGGACGAGCGCTATCTCGAATTCGGCATGGTCAACATGGAGTACTGGGGCAAGCCGTACCGCTACTCGTACAACATGCTTGCGCACCCCGGAGCGTTCCTGTTCGACGGCATCCTACGCTATGACCATACCACGGGCGAGTCGCAACAGTACCTGTTCGGCGAGGGCCGTTTCGGCAGCGAATCGCCGATGGCGCCGTGCCACGACGCGCAGGGCGAGGACGATGGCTATGTGGTCAGCTTCGTCACCGACATGAACACCGACCGTTCCGAATGCCTAGTGCTGGACGCCCGCGAACTCGCCGCAGGGCCGGTCGCGCGCATTTTCCTACCCCATCGCATCAGCAGCGGCACGCATGCGTGCTGGGCCGACGCAAGGGACATCCAGTCCGATTGGGCTGGCTTGCTGTGAACCCCCAACCGAGCCATTGACATGAGCCAATCCGCATATATCCTCGGCGGCTACCAGACCGACTTCGCCAAGGTCTGGTCCCGCCACGGACAGGACATCTCCGACATCATCCGCGACACCACGCTCGGCACCCTCGACGCCTGCGCGCTCGATGCAGCGCAGATCGAGAGCATCCACGTCGGCAATGCGTTCGGTGAGCTGCAACGCCAGCAGGCGCACCTCGGCGCGATGGTGGCGCAGGTGGTGCCTGAACTGTGGGGCATACCTGCCATGCGCCATGAGGGCGCCTGCGCGTCGTCGTCGCTGGCAGTGCTGACGGCGATGGCGGAGCTCGAAGCCGGACGCTACGACTGCGTGCTGGTGCTGGGCGCCGAGGAGTTCAAGAACATCTCGGGCCACGAGGCCTCGAAGAATCAGAATTCCGCCGCGTGGCAAGGCCGCGAAGATATCGATTGCACCTTCATGTGGCCTGCGGCTTTCGGGCGCATCGCGCAGGAATATGAGCGCCGCTTCGGCCTGGACCGTAAATACCTGAACCGGATCGCCGAGATCAACTACGGCAATGCCCGCCGCAATCCGTTGGCGCAGACCCGCAACTGGCAGTTCAATGCGGACAGCTTCACCGACAACGACGAAGCCAACCCGCTGATCGAGCCGGGCACGCGCCGCCAGGACTGCGGCCAGGTGACCGACGGCGGCTGCGGCATTGTACTGGCCTCGCCGCGTTTCGCGCAGGAGTATGCGCGCCGGCGCGGCACATCGGTCGACCAGCTGCCGCGTATCGCAGGCTGGGGACACCGCACCGCCGGCCTGCGCTTGCGGGACAAGTTGGAGCGCAGCCGTGATCAGGCCTATGTATTCCCGCACCTGCGCCACGCCATCGAGGACGCCTGGCGACGGGCCAATGTGACGGGTATTGAGGCGATCGACGGGGTCGAGACCCATGATTGCTTCACCACTACCGAGTACGTGGCGCTGGATCACCTCGGCCTGACGCCGCCGGGGCAAAGCTGGCAAGCCGTGGAAGACGGCAGCATCGAACCGGGCGGTCGGTGCCCGGTCAATATGAGCGGCGGCCTGATCGGATGTGGGCACCCGGTGGGCGCCACCGGCGCACGCATGTTGTTGGATGCCGCGCGCCAGGTGACCGGCAGGGCAGGGGAGGCGCAAATCGAAGGCGCAAGACGGCTTCAGACACTGAATATCGGCGGGTCGTGTGCCACCGTGGCCAGCTTTGTGGTCGAGAGGGAGGGGCAAGCGTGAAGCCGCTTGCTGATCTGCGTGCCGATACGAACGCCGCGATGCCGGTGCTGGCATGGCGGGACGGAAGCCTTGCGCATATTCGCTTCAACCGGCCGGCGGCACGCAACGCCGTCGACCTTGCACTGGCACGGGCCTTCCGCCTTGCCTGCGAAGAATTCGCCGCCGCCACCGATGTGCGCGCACTGATTCTGAGCGGCGAAGGGCGGGCCTTCCTGTCCGGCGGCGATCTGCAGGCGATGACCTCGGCGATTGACAGCGCCGCCGAGATCGTCGACGAAATGCACGGCGCGCTTGCCGTGCTGGAGCGCCTCGAATTCCCGAAGGTGGCCGCCGTGCACGGCGCGATAGCGGGCGGTGCCATTGGCGTGATGCTGGCCGCGGATCTGATCGTCGCCGCGGACGATACGCGTTTCAATGTGGCCGCCGCGCTGGTCGGGGCGAGTCCCGAGTGCGGCACGACCTGGCGCCTGCCGCGCGCCGTGGGGCTGCGCCGAGCGCTGGAACTTGCGCTGTTGTGCGAGCCTCTTTCCGCGCCAGACGCATGCGCTGCCGGCCTCGTCAACCGCGTGGTGGCACCGGCGGAGCTGATGGCTGAGGCCGAGGCGATCGCGCGTCGCTTGGCGGCCGGCCCGCCGCTCGCCCTGGCGCTGACGCGGCGCTTGCTGCTCGATGCCAGCCAGCGCGATCTGACGGCCCAGCTACGCGCCGAGGCCGAAAGCTTCGCGCTATGTGCCGCGAGCGCGGACTTCGCCGAAGGCGTGACGGCGATGCTACAGAAGAGGCAGGCTAACTTTGGCTGACATCAATCGGATCGAGCGGACTGCTGTTCCGCTCGGCAAAAGAGTCGGGCGACAACATGAACAGTGAATTGCAGGACACACACAGCGCTGCAGCCGTGGCGCCATCGCAGCGCTTCCGGCTGGATGGGCGCGTGGTGCTGGTCACCGGCGCATCGAGCGGACTCGGCAAGCACTTTGCATCTGTGCTGGCGGAGGCCGGCGCGCGTGTCGCGCTCGCCGCGCGTCGCGTGGACAAGCTGCAACCGATCGTCGAAGTGATCTCGCAGGCGGGCGGAACGGCGTGCGCATTGGCGCTCGATGTGACCGACGAGAAAAGCATCCAGGCCTGCTTCGACGCGATACCGTGGGGTACTCCGCAGGTGGTCGTCAACAATGCCGGGGTCGCGCTGACCGGGCCGGCGCTAGAGCAGACCGAGGCGGATTTCGATGCGGTGGTCGACACTAATTTGAAAGGGTGCTGGCTGGTCGCCTGCGAAGCCGGGCGGCGCATGACGAATGCCGGCGGCGGCAGCATTGTTAATATCGCCTCGATTCTTGGCGCCAGGGTGACGGCCGGCGTTGCACCATATGCCATCTCAAAGGCTGGCGTGATCCAGGCGACCAAGGCACTGGCGCTCGAACTGGCGCGGCACCGGACCCGGGTCAATGCGCTATTGCCGGGGTACGTGATGACCGAGATGAATGAAGATTTCCTGCGCAGCGACGCCGGAGAGAAGCTGCGCATGCGCATTCCAAGCCGGCGTTTCTGTCAGCTGACTGACCTGGACGGGCCGCTTCTGCTGCTGGCATCGGATGCTGGCGCAGCAATGACCGGGACGACGCTGGCAGTGGATGGCGGACATCTGGTGAGTCCGCTGTGAACGCCACGCCTGGCCCCGCGCCGACGCCATGATTTTGAGGGCGAGCGGAGCAGGGTGGCGCGGAATGCCCTTGAAGTCCGATGCTTTCCGCGCCGACCAGGGAAATCCCACAGTGTGAGCCGTTCTTTCGATTCTGTTTTTTGCTGCCTGCGTTGTGCGCTCTAATTCGGCTATGAAGGAAAGCTGGCGCTGCAGGTCCCACCATGCCGGACCATAAGAAAGGCGGCCATGACAGCCGTCTACAGGAGACAAAGCGTATGTCCACAAAAACCCGCCGATCGTTCCTCGCGTTCGCTGCTCAGGCCGCGTGCCTCGCTTGGCTCGGCAATCCCGTGTGGGCCCAGTCGAAGCCGGTGGCGCGGATCGTCGTCCCCTTCGCGCCCGGCGGAGGAGGCGATGTGCTGGGGCGCCTGCTGGCGGAGAAGCTCTCCATCGAGCTGGGCCAGACCGTCATCGTCGAAAACCGGCCGGGGGGCAGCGCCACGATTGCCACTGACGTGGTGGCCAAGTCGGCGCCGGATGGCAATACGATCCTGCTGACGGTGCCGCTGCTGGTGCAGACGCCATCGCTGTTCAAGAAGCTGCCATTCGACCCGATCGCCGACCTGACGCCGGTCGTTGACGTGGTCACGTCGCCGCTATGGGTGGCGGTCAGTACCTCGAGGACCTCGGCGCGCACCGTCAAGGAGTTCGTGGCGGACGTCAAGGCGCATCCGGCCAAGCATAGCTTCGCCTCCCTCGGCAACGGCTCCTCGGCACATGTGCTCGGCTCGCAGTTCAACGCAGTGGCCGGGCTAGACATGATCCACGTGCCCTACAAGGGCTCTGCCCCGGCGAGCGTGGCGCTGGTCGCGGGCGAGGTGTCACTCACGATCCTGGATATCGTCACGCTGAAGCCGCAACTGGCATCGGCCAAGATCCGCCTTCTGGCGGTCACTGGCGGCAAGCGGTCGCCGTTGACGCCCGAGGTGCCGACGCTGGCTGAGCAAGGCTATCCGGGCTTCGATCTGCCGACGTGGGCCGGACTGTTCGTCCCCAGCAAGACCTCGCCCGAGATCGTCCGCAAGCTGCACGCGGCGACAGTGAAGGTTCTCCATCAGCCCGATGTCGTATCACGCCTCGGCGGCCTCGGCTACATGCCCGGCGGCCAGTCCCAGGAATCGTTCGCCAGGGGAGTCGGCGCCGAAAAAGTGCGCTGGGCCGAGCTGATTGGAAAGGCCGGGATTCAACCGGACTGATCTGCCGCAGCCGGCCCGATAGGGCCGTTCAGTTGCAACAATGCTGTGACATTTGCCACTGCGCGTACGCGCAGAGCCCCCTTTTTACTTCCGAATTTGTCGAGGTGATCCAATGACGTGGATTTCATTCCCCCGCCGGCGCGCCCTGATGGCGATGCTGGTTCTGCTGTGTGGCCCGGTTGCGGCCCAGTCGTACCCCGACAAGCCCGTGCGGGTCGTGGTGCCGTTCCCCGCCGGTGGCGGTACCGATGTGGTCGCGCGCATCGCCGGTTCGGCGCTGCAGGTCAATATGAAGCAGGCCATTGTGGTCGACAACCGGCCCGGCGCAAGCGGCGTGATCGGCAGCGACTATGTCGCCAAGGCCCAGCCTGACGGCTATACGTTACTGTTCACGATTCCGATCCTGCTGCAGACTGCCAGCGCGATGCCGAAGATCCCGTATGACCCGCTGCGCGATTTCGTTCCCGTGACCACCCTGGTTAGCGCGCCGCTGTGGCTGGCAGTCAGCACCAGCCGCGTAAAGGCCACCGATTTCGCAGCATTCACCAGCGAGGCGAAAGCCACCACCAAAAAGTGGGAATACTCCTCGTTCGGCAACGCCTCGTCGTCGCACTTGTACGGCCACGCATTGAACCAGGCGCTAAGTGCCGGCATGCTCCACGTTCCCTACAAAGGTGGGAGTGCCGCGGTGCAAGCGCTGGCGAACGGGGAGGTCGCCGCGATGTGGACCGATTATCCGTCTGTGCGTCCCTATGTCGCATCCGGGAAGGTGCGCATCATCGCCTCCTCTGGCACCAAGCGAAGCCGCCTGACGCCCGATGTCCCCACGCTGTCGGAACTTCGCTTGCCGGGTTTCGAAGCGCTCGGCTGGGGCGCCTTCTTCGCACCCGCGGGAACGCCCCCGGAGGTCGTCAAGCGCTTGCAGACCGAGATTTCGGCGGTGACGCGCAATCCGGACGTCGTCAAGAAATTTGCCGACCTGGGCTACGAGCCCGGGGGCAAGCCGCAGCCGGAATTCGCCGCCGATGTCCGCGCCGATCAGGCACGCTGGTCCGCCTTGATCAAGGCGGCCGACATTCGGCTGGACTGAGCCTTCGAAAAGGGCGGCCCATTTGTTGCCTGATGAGCCGGCAGCAGGAAGAATAAGTTGCCGCCGGGAAATGGGGAATTCCCGCAGGGTCTGCATCACATCGATAAGGAGGAGTGTTTTGAACAAGATTGGACGGGTTCGGTTTCTGGCATCGGTTATGGCGATGGGTGCAACGGGTATGTCGGCGCAGGTCGTATTCGCGCAATCCAGTGTTACGATTTACGGCGTGGCCGATACCTATCTGGAGTACAGCAGCAACAATCGTTCTGCAATTGCGGGAGATAACAGCGCCAAGTCGGCGGTCAAGCTCACCTCTGCCGGCTTGTCCGGCCCGCGTTGGGGCTTGCGCGGCGTGGAAGATCTGGGTGGCGGCATGAAGGCCCTGTTCGTGCTGGAGAGCGGCTTCAATATCGACACCGGTACGATGGCCGACACCTCGCGCTTGTTTAACCGACAATCCTTTGTCGGCATGGAATCGCTCTATGGACGCCTAACGTTTGGCAGGCAATACACGACGTTTTTTGACATTCTGGCCAACTTTACGCCGCTCTACTACTCGGGGACCTACGAACCGTTCTCGGTGCTGCTCGGGCCCTTGCGCGTCGATAATTCGGTCAAGTACCGCATCGCCCTCGGCGCGCTGACGGCGCAGGCTCACTACGCTTTCGGCGAACAGCCTGGCTCGATTCAGGCCAGCGCATCCTGGGGCGGCGGCGTCAGCTACGGGTCGGGGCCGTTTGCGGTCTCGGCGATCTATGACCAGGGCAATGGCCCCGATACCGCCGCCGGCATCGCCAAGTCGCGCAAGGCAGCAGTGGCCGGCACCTACACGCAGGGACCGATCCGGCTCTCGGCCGGCTACCGCTGGGGCAAGGACGTCGCCGCAAACGGTATTACCTCGTCGCGCGACAATATGTATTGGGCCGGCATCGGCTATCAGATCGCCACGCCATTCCAGCTGACGCTCGCCTACTACTACGACGACATCAAGTCGAAGGCAGGCGTCGCCAACCCGGCCAATCCGCAACAGTACGTGTTGCAGGGAATCTACTCGTTATCCAAGCGCACCGACGTCTATGGCGTAGCCGCTTACGCAAAAAACTCTGCGCTCAACTTCGCTTCGCTGCAGACGCTCGCACCGGGGAAAACCAACCAAACCGGGGTTGCGCTGGGGATTCGGCACAAGTTCTGAGATAAGGGCGCTGGTCTCGGCACGCAAGATGTGTAGATCCTGAGTGCAGGCATATGGCCGGGAACGGCCGTATGCCTTCGAATCTATCACGGCTCGATCGCAGTTAACAAATGGACGCTAGCGAAGATGATGAAGCGTAACGCTTTCGACGCCGAGGACAAACATGACTAACAGGCGTGATTTCGCCGGCACGGTACCGGTGCGCGAGCAGCATCTGTTCGACCAGACGGCCCTGGAGCGCTGGATGGAACTGAATGTGGCGGGCTACGCGGGGCCGCTCACGATCGACCAGTTCAAGGGCGGGCAGTCTAACCCCACATACCGCCTGACCACGCCTGGCCGCAGCTATGTGCTGCGGCGCAAACCGCGCGGCGCCTTGCTGAAGGGCGCCCATGCGGTGGAGCGGGAAGCGTGCGTGATGGCGGCGCTCGGTCAAGCGGATTTTCCGGTGCCGTATATTCACGGGCTTTGCACCGACGATTCGGTGATTGGCAGCTGGTTCTTTGTCATGGATATGATCGAAGGCCGGATCTTCTGGGATGCCAGCTTTTCCGATATTTCACGGCATGACCGTGCGGCGTACATGGACGCGATGAGCGCGACGCTGGCCCGGTTGCATAAGATTGATCCCGCTTCGATCGGTCTAGATCCTATGAATGAAGACGGGTCGGTAACGCACGCAAAGCGATCCTAAAGTAAAGGTGCGACCCATTCACCTTGGAGCACGTCATGCAACCGACCCGTATCAATCATTCTATACCCGCAGAAGATGTATTGGCAGTGGCCCTGGAGCTGTCCAACAACACCTGGAAAATCGCCCTGCACGACGGCAAACGGGAGAAGCCTGCGATCCAGACTGTAGCTGCAAAAGTTCCGGCATGCCGCCTGGACGAAGCGATGCAAGCGATCGAGAAGATCAAGACGAAATGGGGAATTGGCCCTGGCGTGCGCACCGTCGTGTTGTACGAGGCTGGTCAGGACGGCTTCTGGATCGAGCGGGCGCTATCGAAGCTCGGATACGAAGTAGTGATCTGCGACCCCGCCAGCATCCCGGTGGAGCGGCACGCGCGGCGGGCCAAGACCGACCGACTCGATGCGATCAAGCTGGTGTTGTGCCTGCGCGCCTGGCTGCGCGGCGAACATGACCGCATGCACGTGATTCGCGTACCGGCCGTTGAAACCGAAGCCCAGCGGCACCTGGTGCGCGACCGGGGTGAACTTCAAAAAGAAACGCTACAGCACCGCGACCGGATACGCAAGCTGCTGCGAACAGTGGGTTGCTGGCAAGACGTCGAAGGCGATATCGCAAAGCGGCTAGCAAAGGGAGAAATCTCCTGCTACGACGGCGCGGCAATCCCTGCGCAGTTGCATGCGCGGCTGACCCGGGAGTGTCAGCGCTTGGCCTTAGCCCAGCAGCAACTCGCTGCACTGGAAAAAGACCTGGTCAGGCAATTGCCGGAACCCGCACAAAAGCGTATTGCCGACCTGCAACGGCTCAAGGCGGTTGGCCCGGTCGGCGCGACACGACTGGTGCTCGAGCTGTTCTGGCGCAGCTTTGACAACCGCCGGCAGGTGGGCGCCTGTGTCGGCTTGGCGCCGCAGCCGTACGACAGCGGCCAGAGCCGGGTCGACCAGGGGATCAGTAAGCAGGGCAACCGGCGCGTGCGTTCTCTGCTTATTGAAATGGCGTGGCTCTGGTTACGCTATCAGCCCGGCAGTGCGATGGCGCAGTGGTACGTGCAGCGCACCCAAGGCAATAGCCAGAACAAGCGGGGCAAGCGCATCGCTATAGTCGCGGTGGCGCGACGGCTGGTCATCGCTCTGTGGCGCTATCTGACGCATGGAATCCTACCCGAGGGAGCGCTTCTGAAAAACAGCAAGACCACAGGATTAAAACGTTCAGCCGGCGAGGTGGCAGCAGTTTGAAGGCATGGCGGCAACGCTCGCATTAGCTGCTCCTGTCCGTCATATCGCAAGTCAGTTCGAAGTAGACAAGCCCGTGCAGCCTGCTGGTTGCAAACGCAACCGACACTACTAGATGGGGCTTCTCGCATCAAGGTCGCCTTAGCGCAACGCGCATGCAGGATTGGGCTGGGCAAATACCAGCGGATAGAAGTTGGTGGGACGTCGAAGTCTCACGTAAAGATGACCGGGAACTTTGAAACTGGTGAACAACAGCGACAGACGCCTGTGGTAAGCGCGAGCTAGATTAAGGAAGAAGTTGGATCAATTTGCGTAAAAATTCTTGCCTTCCGACTCATCATAGAAGCAGGCTGCTGAAATACCTAGCCCGAAGTCAGCGCGGTAGCGTGCCAAAGCGTTGATTACCGGACACCACTCCATCCGAGATTCATGCGCGGCGCCGACACCTTCACCGAAAGCCTGTTCACCATGCGGCGACTCGAAGATTTCGTGCCGCAATCGCATCCGTTGCGCCCGATCCGCACCATGGTCAACCAGGCCTTGGCGAAGATGAATCGGCTGTTCGCAAGCATGTATGAAGCCGATATCAAGGGCGGACGCCCGAGCATTGCGCCGGAGAAGCTGCTGCGCGCGATGCTGCTGCAGGTTCTGTATAGCATCCGGTCTGAACGCCAACTGATGGAGCAAACGCAGTACAACTTGCTGTTCCGATGGTTCATCGGCCTGTCGATGGACGACGCAGTCTGGGTGCCAACGGTGTTCACCAAGAACCGTGCACGGCTGATCCAGCACGATGCAGTGATCACGTTCTTCAACGAGGTGCTGGCCATCGCGCACAAGCGCAACTTGCTGTCGGGCGAGCACTTCAGCGTGGATGGCACGATGATTAAGGCCTGGGCCGGCCACAAGAGCTTCGTACGCAAGGACGGCGGCGATGGCGCTGACAGCGACAGCGGTGGCACCGGCGGCTTCCAAGGAGAGAAGCGCAGCAACGAGACGCATCAGTCCAAGACTGATCCGGACGCCAAGCTCTATCGCAAGGGCAAGACCGCCAGTGAGCTGCGCTATATGGGTCACACCTTGAGCGACAACCGCCACGGCCTGGTGGTAAGCGCGGTGGTGACCCAAGCCGACGGATATGCTGAGCGCGAGGCCGCGAAGGCCATGCTCAACGACGCCCGGCAGGTCGCTAACGAGCCGGGCGTCGAAGTTACCGTGGGCGCGGACAAGGGCTACGACGCAGAGGAGTTCGTTCAAGCCTGCCTTGATATGAAGGTGACTCCGCACGTGGCGCAAAACACTTCAGGGCGACGCTCGGCGGTGCCCGATGAGATTGCCCGCAGCGTCGGCTATGCCATCTCGCAGCAGAAGCGCAAGCTGATCGAACAGGGCTTCGGCTGGGTCAAGACGGTCGGGCGCATGCGTCAGGTGATGGTGCGCGGCTTGAAGAAGGTCGACCAGATGTTTGTACTTAGCATGGCCGCTTACAACCTCGTGCGGATGCGATCGCTAGGACAAGTCCGTCCGCAGGGCCTGTAATGGGAGCAAGGAAGCCAAAAATGGGCATCAAACCGCGTGAAAATCGATGAAATGACGCCCGGCTTCCGGATTATGAAAAATACGAGGCATGTGCGTCGCGCAGGGGGAAGCTTTGCCCTGTCTGCAGCGAGTACTTCAGCGGCCTGCTAAGCGATTACGGCAAGCCTGGCGGTTACGTGGCTCGCCAGGTCGCAAGCTGGTCGGCCCAGTACCTGAGCGACGGAGTGGCCGGTCGGCATCCCTCGATGGATCTGCTCGCCAACTGGTTGCCTCGGCATCTGCCAGCCGCCGATGAGGTTGCCATTGCCCATGGCGACTTCCGGGCCGACAACATGATTTTTCATCCTTCCGAGTCCCGGGTGCTGGCGGTGCTGGATTGGGAGCTGTCTACCCTCGGTGATCCACTTGCCGACTTCGCCTATCATTTAATGATGTTCCGCATGCCGTCTGACATCCTGGGTGGCATCGCGGGGCGGGACTTGGCAGCCTTGGGATTGCCGGATGAGGCTGCGTATGTCGACGCCTATTGCAGGCGTACAGGCCGCGATGGTATCCCGAACCTCGATTTCTACATCCTTCAACATGTTCCGCTTCGCCGCGATCCTGCATGGCATCAAGGGAAGAGTTGCGCGCGGCACGGCCTCCAATGCCGACGCGCATGCCATGGGCGAACGCTTTGCGCGCGTGGCCGAGCTGGCTTGGGCGCAGGCGCAGCGGTGGGTTGAGGGCTGGACCGGGATTTCGCGTCAGCTCTTTTGTGCCGCGATTTGTTGGTCGCGATTATCGAGTTTATGGGATCGGCACCGAGCTCACGCTCGTTTTGCGGCCGCCCGAGTTTTCCCAGAGGCGGCCGTTCTTTTTTCGTGCGAATGGAATGAAGACCGCCGCGCTAGGACCCGTCCGATTGCTGACAAATTATTGAGGGATGGCCGGATGTCAGCGCAGGAATTGGGAAATTTATGTACCAGGGCGGTCGTAGAACGAAGTAATTCTGGGTCTCCCGCAATTTATGTGACGGCCGCGTCGCGGGCTTGATTTCGGGCCGATCTGGCCCCACGGTGATCGTTACCATGAGCCAAGTGGTGAGGCGGCAGCCCGGCTCGCTAACGCCTTGGGCTTGCGCACCAGTGCCGACACCGTGCTGCGGGAGTTGCGCAAAGCTCCAGGGCGCAAGCGCAAACCACAACCGCGGGTCGTCGGCATCGATGACTGGGCGATCGCGCGCGGTCACCAGTACGGCACGATCATCGTCGACCTGGAGCGACGTGAGCCGATCGAAGTGTTCGCCGGCAGGGAAACAACTGCGGTGGCCGCATGGATGCGGGCGCACCCATCGATCGAGATCGTCGCCAGGGACTGGGCCGGGGCTTACTCCGAGGCGGTCGACATCGCGCTGCCGGCAGCCAAGCAAGTCTCCGATCGATGGCATCTGCTGTGCAACCTGCGCGACAACGTCGAGAGGTTGCTGTACCGACTCGGGCCGCAACTGCGCCAAGCCGCGCAGCAAGGCGAGGTCGGTGGCGTGACCCTGGGCCGGCAGGGGTTGCTGAGCGGCAACTCACTGCGGTCATGGCAGCGCCTGAGCGATCAGCGACGCGCCACGCGGCTGGCGCTGTACGAGCGGGTGATGGCGCTACGCGCCCAGGGCGGCACGATGAAAGGAATCGGGCGCGAGCTCTCAAGCGACCATCGAACCGTGCGCAAGTTCATCACCGCGGGGGCCTTCCCCGAGCGCGCACCCAAGGCGCGGGGTCCGACGCCTTTGGATCCCTATCGCAGCTATATCGAGGAACGAATCGCCCAGGGCTGTCGCTGTCCGAGACTGATCTGGCAAGAACTCAAGCAGCGAGGCTATACGGGCAGTCGCGCCGCCGTGCAGAATTGCGTGGTCCGCCTCCTCTTTCCGCAGGGCAAGGTACCGCTTGTCCAGGCACCCGTGCGCACGATGCCGTGCCCGTCGGCCCGGCGCGTGTTCGGATGGCTCGTCGGATGGAGGAAGCTCGCCGTCGAGGAGCCCAGGAGCGCGGACCATGAGCGCTTCGTACAGGCGCTGTGCAAGATCGAACCCGTGGTGGGCGAGGTCCGCAGCCTCGCCCGGGAGTTTCTCGGGCTCATGCACCGGCGAAGTCCGCGGCAGTTCGATCGATGGTTGAAGCGTTTGTCGCGCTGCGACGCTGCGGAAATGCGTAGGTTCGCGCGAAGCCTGCGCGCCGACTTACCGGCTGTGCGGGCGGCCTTCAGGCTGCCATGGAGCAAGGGCCAGACCGAGGGTCACGTCAACCGGCTCAAGTTCCTCAAGCGCCAGATGTATGGCCGCGCGAACATCGAGCTTCTGCGGCTGCAGGTATTGAAGCCAAGCTAACCCGGCCTGCCTTGTCCTGCTCGACCCGCTAGTCCGGTCGCCATCGCAGGCGGGTGAGCTCGTACGGCCAGGACGAGACTGGCGGGCTCGCCCACGTTTGTCAACAAGCAGAAGAATGGTGGTAGTGGGGCGGGGGAGACGACGGCAAGGTCCTCCAGGCGAGTTCGCCGTCGTCACACAAATTGCGGAAGACCCAACTTTCCTTTGTTCTACGACCGCCGCCCGGGCGGGCGACGGGTGAAGGCGAGAATCTTCGTCAGATCGTTGCGATGAATGTGGCGTAAACGACACTCATGCTCGGTTTGAGGCGGCCAACATAATCCCAGAACGCGGGCCATAGCTGTTATTCCGCTCGGGCATAACAATTAGTCCAAGATGCGTACTTCCAAGGCGACCGGCCAGCGGTTTAGCCTCCCTCACCGGATCCAGTAGATGTGCCATGCAGGGGTGAGTGTGATGAGCGAGAGCGCAGATTGGCAGCAACGGATATCGATCGTTTTGGCATTGCCATTGAACGTCTATATCGGGCTTGCGTGGGAGGGCAGCAAGGGCGGGGTGGCACGTACGGGCTTCGTCGTGAAGCAAGAGCACCTAGCGTTGGGCAGTCTACATGCGGCCATGCTGTACGCCGCTATGGAGGCAACATGTCTTTTTGCACTGTTGCCGGCAATGGGCAAAGAGGACCACGCGGTCACGCACGACTTTCACGCGTCCGTCATGCGCGCAATCGGCCTTGGCGAAACATGTGAAATTGAGGCCAGAGTGGTCAAGCACGGAAGGTCGTTGGCATTTGTCGATGCAGGCGCTACAGCTGCAGGAAACTTGGTGGCGACGGCCAGGGTGACAAAGTCGATAGTCTGAGGCGATGGTCCGGGCTCTGTGCCTGTCCCACCAACAGGGCATTGGGAAGCATGATGGACAAAATGACCGCAATGGAAACGCTGGTCGCTGTCATCGAAGCCGGGTCGTTCTCTGGCGCAGCGCGCGTTCTTAAAATTAAGCAGCCGGCGATTTCGAAAGCCGTGGCGCAGCTAGAAAAGCGTCTGGGTGTACGCCTGCTGCTGAGGTCCACTAGAGGGCTGTCGCCGACAGAGGCGGGGGTGAGCTACTACGAGCACGCCAAGCGATCGATAGAGGCTGCGGCTGAGGCAGAGCAAGCCGCTCAAGGATCGGGGGGAACTCTCTCGGGGCGCATTCGCGTGAGCGCTGCGGTTACTTTCGCGCGCATGCATGTGATCCCACATCTAAAGAAGTTTCTGTCTGGGCATCCGCAGCTCGCCATCGACGTTCTTCTTGACGATGGCAATCTAGACCTGACCTCAAACGGCATCGATGTTGCCTTGAGAATGGGCGCCCTAGGCGACTCAACGATGACCGCCCGGCGCATCGCGCGCAGCGACCGAGTCGTAGTTGGCAGTCCGCGCTATTTTCAGACCGCCGGCGTTCCTGCGCAGCCTGCTGATCTAGCAGGCCATCAGGCGATAGTCTATGACAGGCAGGGTGGCGGGGCAGCATGGACATTCCGCCGCGGCAGCACGGAGGCCTCTGTCGAAGTCTCGGGACTCATCCGCGTCACTGCCGCAGAAGGGGTACGCGCTGCAGTTCTCGCTGACCTAGGCGTAGCGGTCGCCTCCAGGTGGATGTTCGCGGAGGAGATCGAGCGTGGCGAGGTGTTACGCGTGCTCGACGATTGGGAGCTACCCCCCATGGACCTTTGGGCCCTGTTTCCCACCGGAAGAATGCCGAGCGCAAAGGCAAAGGAGTTCGTGTCAATCGAGTGTCACGGCGCGTGAGCGACCCAATGCGGGAGTTTAGCCATTGGTGCCAAGTGCCTGCGAGAGACTAGTTTGCCGCCGTGCCCACGTTATGGGCTCGCGCGGGATCTCCGCAGGACCGGCAAAACGTCTGTGGGTTCTGGGCGAACCGTGTAGTCCGGGTTGATCTCCGAGTAGAGAATCCTGCCATCTCGATTTATAACGTATCGCGCCGGCATCGGGAGGGTCCAGCGCGAGTCGTTGTTAAGTGCCGGTAGATTGATTGCGAGCCTCGAATACAGTTCGATCAACTCAGAGGGCAAGTCGTGGCGGACTCCGAAGGCCGCGGCGATCCTGCCTTGGGCGTCGGATAGTATCGGAAAGCTTATATTCCAGTCCCGAGCAGATTTGCGGCTGTTGGCTGGTGTCTGAGGAGAGATGGCAACAAGACTAGCTCCCTCGGCCTTGAACGAGGGGAACGCCTCTTCGAGTGCGGGCAGCTCGATGTTGCAGCAAGGGCACCACACACCGCGATAAAAGCAGACTACCAAGGGGCCTTCCTTGAGGAGCTTGGAGGACGACACCATCTGTCCATTCCCATCCTCCAGTTCGAACGCGGGCGCAACATCTCCGGCTTTCAAAGCGCGTTCCGCAAGCCCTGAAGCAATCAGTTCATTTGTCGCCTTAACCATGACCGCGTGAACCTCCGGAGGGGCGAAGTACGGTGCTTTGCCAGCGCGAAAATCCGCTTTGAAAGCGTCGAGCTTATCTTGCAATGTCATATTGCTCTCCTATCGGGTCTATCGCTGAGTCGCGCCCTTTACGAGGAATCGTCCCAGAATTGATGCGCGATGGATAGACCCGGCGCGGTGATAACTGTCATGCGCTGGAGGAATAGCCCCTCAGGTGTTGATCGGCAAAGAGGCCCGTGATATGCCCGCGAGCAGCTGTGGTTCTTCGCGCGCCGTGATCATTCCCGGTTGGAATAACTCATATGTTGATTCGGGTACTACCAGGCGAAGCTGGCGGCCACTAGGATGAACTCCGGATAGGACTCCTGAGCATGTCCCGGTCGCCATGGACAAATTTCTTTCGATGAGAGCGTTTACGAGGATTGTGGATCACGGGAGTTTTTCCGTGGCTGCGGGAACGCTCGACATACCCAAGGCCACTTTGACCAGGATGATCCAGCATTTGGAAGGTGAGCTAGGCACAAAGCTCTTGCATCGCTCGACTCGGCGTATCGATGTTACGTCTGCAGGCGCGAGTTACTACACACGTTGCGCCAAGATTCTTGCGGATGTGGAGGACGCGGAGCGCTCTGTTGCGCGGGAGGGCTTGGCGCCGAGCGGAACCCTTCGGGTAGTCGCAACGGCGGCGATTGCAAAGACGTTGCTGGTAAAGAGGTTACGCGAGTTCTTCCAGAAATACCCTGACCTGAAGGTGGAGCTTTCTGTAAGCGAACGTCATGTCGACCTTCGCCGGGAAGGTGTCGATGTAATGCTGCGCGTCGGTGAACCTCATGATGACACGTTGGTCGCGAAGCCCGTTGGGCGACTTGAGACCGGCTACTTCGCGTCTCCCGATTATTTGGATCGTTTCGGGGAGCCTTGCGCTCCGCATGAGCTGTCTTATCACCTCACGATCAACTACATCGCACACCGCTCGGATTTCATGAGTAAAAGGCGAGCTGCAAGTGAGGGGCAGGAAGCCGACCAGTTCCAGGGCTCGGCGGTGGCGACCGACAGCCTGGATGTCCAGGTAGCGTTTGCCCTGGAGGGTTACGGTATTGCACGTCTGCCCCTGGCGCTTGTAGAGCCGCTAGTGGAGGAAAATAAGCTCAGAAGGATACTTCAGGGCTGGGATGAAGAGGCGCTACCTCTGACCGCCATGTACCTGCCGCAGGGGCACATCCCCCCGAAAGCGCGCGTGTTTGTTGACTGGTGTTCGGAGGTTCTGGCGGAGCACAGGACACTAGCGCTCCGCCGTCACACCGACAACCTGCTTGCTGCTGCATAGAGGCGTTCCCCGAAGGGAGTCGATCCGCCAGCGTGCTAGGACTCTTCTCGGGCGCTCGTGAATCGTGCGCTGGCGGCGACCGGATCTGTCATCAGACTTTCCAAGCTACCACTTTGGCGAACGAGACGGGCTTTCGCGCAGTCCCCTTATTGATTCCTAAGCGGTTGGCGCCAACGCCCGGCTCAACTGCGGCAAGCGCAGTGGGACGCCTAGTTCTACTCCCTTAGTTGACCATCAATCAATATGTCGACCACCAAGCCTCCTTCCACGCGAACCATGAGTCCGACGGACAGCCAGTCCCCAGCTCCCCACACGACGCTACCCAATAAGACGGTCATGCTGCTGGCGGCAGCGGCGGGATTGCCTGTCGCGTCGCTGTACTTCAGCCAGGGGTTGCTTGGTGTGCTTGCCGACGATATCGGGGCATCCGGCAGCACGATCGGCCTCGTGCCAACGCTGTTGCAACTTGGCTATGCGGCGGGGATCTTGCTGCTTGCGCCGCTGGGAGACCGATTTGATCGCCGTCGCGTCATCGTTCTCAAGGCGACGGCTCTGACGGTGGCACTCCTGCTTGGAGCTCTCTCCCCGGGAATTGGCATGCTGCTCGTTGCCAGCGCCTGCATTGGCTTCACGGCGACGATGGCACAGGACGTGGTGCCGGCCGCGGCGACACTTGCGCCCGACAGGCATCGTGGAAAAGTGGTGGGTACGGTGATGACAGGTTTGCTGATAGGAATGTTGCTGTCAAGAGCGGTTGGTGGCTTCGTGGCGGAGCACCACGGCTGGCGTACGATGTTCTTCATGGCGGCGGCGAGCATTGCATTGATCGGAGTAGCGTGCTGGCGAAAGTTGCCGCGCTTTCTCCCAACCGCGCGGATGTCTTACCTCTCGCTGCTTGCCTCACTGTTCAAGCTGTGGAGACAGTATGGCGACTTGCGCCGCGCGACGCTGGCACAGGGCTTTCTGTCGCTTGGGTTTAGCGCATTCTGGTCGACGCTGTCGGTCATGCTCCACGCTGCGCCGTTTCATTTGAGCAGCACTAGTGCCGGCGCGTACGGACTGGCTGGCGCCGCCGGGGCGCTCGCCGCGCCATTAGCTGGCCGCCTTTCGGACAAGCGCGGTCCCGAGCTTGTCACGCGGCTCGGGGCTACATTGACGGCGGCGGCATTCGGGGCGATGCTTTTTTCTCCCCTGCTGGCCCCATTTGCGCAGCTCGCATTAATAGCTATCTGTGCGATCGTATTCGACCTCGGTGCGCAGATTTCCCTCGTTGCACATCAGACGATCATCTACGGCATCGACCCGGGTGCGCGCAGCCGACTCAATGCAGTGCTTTTTGTAGGAATGTTCACCGGCATGTCGTCGGGGGCCGCTTTGGGAAGCGTGCTGTTGGCCCGTTCGGGCTGGGTTGGCGTGTCGGCCCTGGCGCTCGGTAGCGCATTGGCCGCGCTCGTCGTACGCCTGTGGCCGCGCTCCCGTCGCTGATCGCGAGGGCGTTGCGGCTACGGCCGGCAGATTTGCAGCGGGCCGGACGGTGTGGGGACGTTCGGCACCAAAAGGTTCGGGTGACACATATTCCGCGTGGGAATGGCTGTTATTCGTGTCTGGTGTCTACCGCGCCTGAGGATCTTGTTCCAGCATAGCGGCCTGGTTGCGCGAAGATCGGCTTCGGGCGCTGGTCGACTGGCACAAGCGCGTTCTCGACGAATGCCTCGCTAAGCCGGCCCTCGGGTTAGCGGTCACTGGTGAGGTTGATTGACCGCCGCGTGGCGTACCGTCGCTACGCGGCTCGGCACCACGTTCTTCAGCCGAGTCACGCAACTTTCTGATTCTTGTAATCCAACACAGCCGCCGTTGGATGCGGCACATGAACTGAGGAACATCTCATGTATGAGGTCTACGCTTTCTCTACGCCTAACAGCGTCAAGGTCCCTATCGCTTTGGAGGAGCTCGGGGTGCCGTACGAACTTCACGCCGTCAACGTACGCCAAGGTGAGCAGAAGCGTGATAGCTTTCTCGCGCTCAACCCCAATGGGAAAGTGCCGGTAATCGCGGACCTGGAGCGTGCCTTTGTCTTGAGCGAATCGGCGGCCATTCTGGTCTACCTTGCGGAAAAGCACGGGGAACTCCTTTCTCGTGACCCGGCTGCCAGAGCTAGGACGTTTGAGCAGTTGTTTGTGCACGCGTCGGGTCTCAGTCCGTCCTTCGGACAAGCCGGCTACTTCCAGAAGTTTGCGCCTGAGCAAATTCCTCATGCGGTGGACCGGTTTGTCACAGAAGCGAAGCGGCAACTGGGGCTGCTCGATGGGGTTTTAGAAGAGCGCGAATACGCGGCGGGAAACGAGTTTTCCATTGCCGACATTGCTCATTTCGGTTGGATCTGGCGTCGTGGGTTTCCCGATCTGACGCTGGATGACTTCGACAACGTTCGGCGTTGGTACGATGCAGTGCAAAGCCGTCCGGCCGTTGGGCGAGCGATAAAGAAGGTCGAGGGGCTGGTTCCAGTTACCGCGTAAGTGTCAAATCTGGGCGGCCGATTCCGCATAGCGGGTCTGCCGCTAGCAGTGGACCGGGCGGGGGCGGGCTGATATCGATCCAATACGGAGCCGCCTACCAGATGGGCGGCCGGTGATCTAGGCCGCGGAGACGTGGTGGGCCGAAGGCGAAGGTCTCAGGTTGTCGACAGCGTGTGCGATGAATGCTCGAATCTTGGGCGTGACAGCGCGGGCAATGGGATAGAGAGCCTGGATGGACCGTCGTGGCGTCTTGAAGTCTGAGAGCACCCGGAGAAGCGAGCCATTGTCGATGTGACGCTGAACAGCGTAGTCGTGTAGGTAGACGATGCCCGCGCCGGACAGGGCTGCATCAACGAGCGCATCGCAATGGTCGACAACGTTCCGCGCGATGTCGCCGATCTTCACAACACGTGGCGTGTCGCCAAGCGAGAAGTGCCAGTCGTGAAAGCGCCTGGTGCTTGGTGAAAAATACGCGACGCAGTCGTGGGCATGTAGATCGTCAGGAACCTCGGGGAATCCACGTTCGCTAAGATAATCGGGGCTGGCGCAGGCAATCCATTGTGTGGCACCGAGGCTGCACGACGCAAGCTTCGAAGGAATCAGCTCCCCAACTCTGATCGCCAGATCGAAGCCTTCATCCAAGACATCGACCGCGGCGTCTGACAGGTTTGTTTCAACAACTAGCTTGGGATAGCGCCGCCTGAACGGAGTCAGCATCGGAATCAGCACCGATCTGCCATAGCCAATAGGTGCCGTGATCCTCAGTCTCCCAGTAGGGCCGCTGGCCGACTCTATCAGCTCGGTCTTTGCGTCTTTTAGGTCTGCGAGGATTCTCCTACAACGTTCAAAGAAAGCCTCGCCCTCCGCCGTGATGCCGACTTTTCTCGTTGTGCGATTCAGCAACACCACGCCAGTCTGGGCCTCGAGGCGGCTGACGGCCCGACTCACTCCGGAGTTTGATAGGCCCATCATCCGGGCTGCCTCAGTAATGCTCTTCGCCTCTGCGACCCGAACAAACGCCTCAACCGACGATAGATCCATTAGCCTATCCTTTGCCCAGCGCGTTAGGGTGGATCACGACGGGCCAATCATTGGCTGCTTCGGGCATAGGCAAGTGCATCATTGATCCATCAATTCACCACGTCAGCTGCCGTGGCATGGTCGACGCAGCGCTCTGCTACAGCGCAGGAGCTGCAAATTGAAGCTACCAGGAAAGCGCTGGTAATCCGAACACGCTGTCGACGGCCGCTTCCATCTAACGGGCCTTATTAGCTCCGTCTCCAAACGCCAAAACGGGTCGTTTGAGGTCTCGTCGGAGTGAACCTATTCTAGGCACAAGGGAAACGGCTAACAATGTCAGACTCTACTCAATTCTGTTTTGCTCGCCGAGCAAATGTCGTTGCTTTATGGCTAGCGAATGAGTCTGGCCGTTCTGCGAGTCCGCTGGAACGAATGCGCCACACAGACCGTGAAGATATCGATAAAACGGGCGATCTTGGGTAATTTTAACGGTTGTTTTTGTGTACATCCAACAGCCAGCAAGGGAGCATCCATCTTAAAAAGCCCATGTCTATCAGACTTGGTATGCTTCATTATGAATTTAAAACTATTCGATGTGGGCAGACAGCGGCCTTTCGGCGCGATAGCCAAGACGCGACAGGAAGTGCCAGGTGCCTAACGCCGGCTGTAACGCGTTTTGAGCTCGCATCGAGAATAACAGCGCCCCGAGAAGTCGCGGCCGGGGCATTCTTCGGAGGACATCATCATCTGTACGAAGAGGTACCGATTCAACAGTTCATTGGACCAACTGCGGGACGGCGTGCGGTGGGGTGAAGGGAGCCCCTTTCGTGGAGGATGGGCAGCGGCGTGAATGTGCGTCGGTGCTCGCCGCATGCCGATCTTGAGCCTCAAATATAACCACTATGGACGTGAGCGACTCTTCAGTTATCTACGTCGTCGACAGCGACGAGATGGCGCGCCTATCTACGTATAACCTACTTCAGGCATCTGGCATGCGTGCCGAAAGTTTCAAATGTACGGAGGAATTTGTCAATTTTGGCGCTTCAACTTTGCCAAGTTGCCTTGTGCTTGATATTAATGTCAATGGAAATGGCTTGGAGTTCCAGAAAGAAATGCCGGTGCTCGGGCTGAGGATGCCAGTCGTCTTCGTATCGTGCAGGGAAAATACAGATGCATGTGCGAAGGCGATGAAGGCTGGTGCATTTGATTTCTTCCTCAAACCTTTCTGTGAGGAAGAGCTCCTAAGCTCTGTGAGCCAAGCGCTTGAGCTGGATCGAAGACGTCTGGGCGACGAAGAATCGATGTCGGCACTGCGCGCGGCCTACGGGTGTCTCTCGAAACGCGAGCGGGAGGTGATGGCGCTGGTGGTCTCGGGAATGTTGAACAAGCACATCGCCTCGGCGATGTATCTGAGCGAGACTACAGTCAAGGGCCACCGTGGCATGATCATGAAGAAGATGATGGCAAAGTCGGTGGCCGATCTGGTGCGGAAGGCCGATGCGCTGGGGATCGGGCGAGGCGACAGAAAAGTGCCATGAGGTCTAGGGCAAGGCCATGACGCGACGGGTTGCGACGGTGTCGTGCGACCCTGACTTTGGCAGATCTGGCTGTGCGTGGACACAGCCTCTGGGGAACCGATAGCATCCGGATGTCTGTCTAGTCGTCGGGGGTCTCATCTTCGTAGTCCATGCCCATCCGTAAGGCCTTCAGAGAAGCGTCCAAGATCATTGCCATTGCGTTTGCAGCGTTGCGGGCGTCCGGGCGGAACACCGAGTCTCCAGGGCGTATGGTCTTTCCGGTTAGGGCGCATGCCCCACCGCGTATGGCGCGCTGTCGGTGCCATGTCTGGTTCCCATACGAACCCCCGGTTGCATCATGCCAGGATAGAACTACCGTGCCTGGAGATTCGTTCTCGATTAGCGATATCTGTGCGTGCGTTCTCTGGCGATCGAGGGATGTGGTGACACCTAGCCTGGGAGGACTGGCCCAGGAGAAGTTGGAGAGTCGTCTCGCCGTCTGGTTCTGTCCAGCGAAGTACATGGTCATCTGTCCCCAGCGGGTCGATTCATACGCATGGTCAGAGTGATTCCTCTCACGACCCGTCTGTCCTTCATTGAGGTTTGTCTCGTTGTCGTATGCAAGTGAGGTGTGATCGGAGTCGGTCATTTGTGTGGATAGCTGATTCTTGATTGCAATTGGTGCCCGCTCGTTCGGTGTCCCGATAAGGACCTGCTCATAGGCGTCTCTAGGTCGGCGTCCAAGCCAGTTTTGGCGAAATGGGGACGACCTCCTTCATCCTGCGTGCCCGCCGGGTGGTCAGGTAGACGACCTTTAAGACTGCAGTGCGGCAGCCACAGGACTTTCTCTGTCAGCGAATAAAAAAGAACCCAGCTCGCATGCTGGGCTCAACGGGGAGGCACCATGTCCCGGGGGATGGGACAGTTGATATGCTATGCATAGGGAGCCAGATAGGCAACCATACGAAGGTATCGTTTATGCGCCGGTATTTGACCGCTGCCCACGAGCTGATTTTCCCGCCTGCCCCTGTGCAGCGCAGCTAGGGAGATCGCAAGGTTTGGATGCGGTGCAGGCTGGCGTGGCACGAAATCGTGCGTACACCCAAGCAGGGAGCGCTCTCGTATTCGGAGACTTCCGGCGTTATGAGAGACGTCTCAATCGATCCGAGAGACCTGTAGTCAGTGACAGGCCTTTATTCCTGCGCGGAATTGCTGTTATTCAATTTAGCCGCCTTGTGGACCGTATGAAATCGGCGGAGCATGCAAAGCTCGGATCCAACTTCGAGGTGGAATAGATGAAGACACGCACTTTCCTGATCACGGGAGCGAGTAAGGGCATCGGTCGTGCGCTAGCTGAACGGCTGGTCGGTGCTGGACACCAGGTAGTGGGACTCGCCAGGGGCACTGATTCCTCCTTTCCTGGTGAGCTTGTGTCGGTTGACCTGGCTGATCTGCGAGAGACCGAAGGCGTTCTGCGCGACCTGACGAGCTCCAGGCGCTTCGACGGACTTGTGAACAACGTGGGTCTTGTGAGGCCGCAGCGTATCGGCGAGGTCCGAATGGAGGACTTCGATGCTGTCATGGCAGTCAATCTCCATCCAGCTGTCCAGGCAATGCAGGCTCTGTTGCCAGGCATGCGGGAGGCGGGCTGGGGGCGAGTTGTCAATATCTCGAGTCTTACGGTGCTGGGTGCCTTTGATCGCACAGCCTACGCGGCGGCAAAGTCAGCGCTGATCAGCTTCTCACGGTCTTGGGCGCTGGAGCTGGCAACAACCGGGATTACGGTCAACACGGTTGCTCCGGGGCCGACAGAGACGGAATTGTTCCGCAAGAACAGCCCGCCGGGAAGTTTGAGCGAGAAGAAGTTTCTTTCGTTCGTGCCGATGAATCGCTTTGGTAAGCCCGACGAGATCGCGGCAGCAATTGAGTTTCTGCTCTCGGAGGATGCAGGGTTCATGACAGGCCAGACTCTCTATGTCGATGGGGGCGCGTCAGTCGGTAGGACGCTAGTCTAATCCTGGTGGGAGGCGCCCTGGCTCTGACTGGGCGCGCGCCGCCGCGCGGCCCTGCGTTAAGGGCCATCAGGGAACTGCGCACACCATGTGCGCAGTTCCCACAGAGATCGTTAGACGCATGACCCTACTGGGATGCCCTTCCTGCAGGTAGGGATTCGCCCGTGGTGCGATGCATGCTCCGAACATAGCTGAGCTCGATCACAGCAAAGGTGGCGCGGATCAGCGCAATGTGATCGGGAAGGTCTTGCCAGTGGACTCGCCAGGCTAAATGGGCGATACCGGTGTCGAGGTGGTGGAGACTGCTAACTACCGCTCGCGCCGGCAGCAGATATTCAAGACTGACCTTAGCAGGATGAAACGCATCAATTGTTCATCGTAGACACCGTTATCGCATGTGATTTTCGACTCTGCGCTGTCATTGGAGCGACGCGTGACGACGAGTTCGATCATGGTCTGCGCACGACTAGGGCGGTAGCGCCGGGACAATGGAAGCAGGGGAACCGATCGGCGAATCCTCTGTCGATCGAGGTTCCAGACGGGGCAGAACTTGCTATCCCGTGCGGCTGCCTATCCAACTCCGGAATTGACTCGCTGCGCAGGAGGCAAGGTGCGTGTGCAACAGTCGTTTCCCACCGTGGATCCGATGGTGCCGTAGTCGTCCCGGATACTGGCGAGCCAGGCTCTTCCGAAAGCCTGACCTTGCTCGGATACACCGAAATCTCCGGACTAGACGCGTCGGCCGCCGTCCAGAGGCCCATGTCGACGGCATGATCGGGGAGGGCAGGTCGGAGGAATAGGTATTAATGGGCGCTCTCTTCATGACAGGAGTCCTCCGTTCTGAATATGTTCGCCTTTACCCCATGGGTGTAGAAGCGTTCGGCGGCTTATCGGCGCATGCAGTTGCTGCCTAGGTCATCATAGGGTGCTGCAGCGCAGATTGGGCACACACCTTGGTATGGATTTTTGCTTCCCCATGGGCCTACGGCCGTCCGTATAAGCCCGCCGGATCCGCCGGAGAGGCTTGGTCAATCGCGAATCGCTTTTTGGTGCCACTTGGCGTTAGGCTAAGCTTCGAAGGTGATCGTGCCTTCTTGGGATTCGGTGAGGCGCTGGCGGCAGGTCCCTTGAATTGGGACGTGCTCCGCGGAGGGAGCCGTGGTTTGCGTGAGAGCAGCCTCAGGGGCGCGGGAAGAGGGTGACGGCTTGGCCGTTCAAGCGGGGATGGACTACCGCGACACCCGTAAATTGGCCCGACGCATAGTCGAAGGTCAAGACGGTATCTCGCGCCGTGCAATAGAGTTCGCCATTCGGGCCGAACCGCAGCCCGCGGGGGCGTTGGAAGGGTACATCGCCTGGCGGCGCGAACACGCGAACGAGCTTGCCACTGTTCCCGTCGTATTCCCTCACTGATGTGACGGCGTTTGGTGAACCGAACGGAAATTCGCTGGAAATCAGTACATTTCCGTCAGGGCTCACGGCCAAGTCCAGAGGGCTAACCTCGTCGTCGGCGATGAACTGACGCGCTACCTGAGAGCGTGGCAGGTCAAATACCAGAACCGTGTTCTGACCCACTCCGTCTGGGCCGACGCCTGAGGAGAGGAAGAGGCGACCGTCTGCCGCAAAGCCGAAGCCCCGCGGGAATGGCACGACGCTTTCCGGAACAATGATGACCGGAGTGCCAACCAGGTCGGGATCAAATGCGGCGATTGTCTTGCGAGTGCGCAGGCCAACGTAGTAGCGTCCGTCCGGTCCAAAGACGCCGCCTCCCGGGTTGAGTCCCGAGATCTCGCCACTATCAAGACGGACTTGACCTTCGAGATTGAGGGCGAGAATGCGGTCATTGCCGCTATTCAGGTATAGGCGGGCGCCATCGGGGCTTGCGCTCATCCCTCTCGGGTCGACGATTCGCGTGTCGCTGGAGAACTGGCCCTGAGCCTGTCTGTCGTGTGAGAAGGACAGCAGCGCGCCGAAGCCATCGCCATTTGCCCCTGAGGCGCTAGTTACCAGTATTGTCAGGAAGGCACTCCTTGGCTTGCCCAGACGCTGGCGCGAACGCGTCGACGCTTGGGGGCGTGGTGGGCGCCCCTTTTGCGGGATTGTCAGCAAAAGGGGACCGGCAGACTATGCCAGGACTACAGCGTCGTATGTCGGATAGTCTGTGTACCCTCCAGCGTCACCGCCGTAGAACGTCGACCGGTCGTACGGTGAGAGCGGGAGGTCATGACGGAACCGGGACGGCAAGTCGGGGTTCGATACAAACAACCGACCGAACGCAACGAGATCGGCGCCGCCCTCCGCGATAATCTGTTCGGCCTTTGCGCCGGTGAAGCCGCCCGCAGCGATGAGGGGGCCTTTGAACCACCGACGGATGTCCTTTGACCAGACGTGCGCATCTTCGGCATCGATGTCAATGATGCCCCTCACGCGGGGTTCGATGACGTGGACATACGCTAGGTCGTAGTCGTTCAGCTTTTCCGAAACGTATTGGAAGGTGCCATGCGGGTTGCTGTCCGACATCGTTCCATACGTGCCGCTCGGAGACAGGCGGACGGCAACCTTGCCGGCTCCCCACACGGACACAACCGCGTCGAGCGATTCGAAGAGGAAGCGAGCGCGGTTCTCGACGGGGCCTCCGTAGGCGTCGGTACGATGATTCGTCCCATCAAGGAGGAACTGCTCGAAAAGATAGCCGTTTGCAGCGTGAAGCTCGACGCCATCAAAACCGGCTTCCTTCGCCAGAACTGCGCTCCGACGGAATTGGTCGACGATGAGAGGAATCTCTTTGATTTCGAGCTCGCGAGGGAGGATGAGTTCGGCTTCGGCAATGCTGCCATCTTCATTCCGAATGGCGGCATGCTCGAGAGAGAGCAGGGCCGACGGAGCGATCGGCGTAACGCCGCCGGTGTTGGCAGGGTGCGCCTGGCGACCGGCGTGCCAGATTTGGAGGAAGATGCGCGCTCCCTTTGCATGGACGGCATCGACGACTCGCTTCCAACCTTGGAGGTGCTCGTCCGTATAGATGCCCGGGGCATCGACGTAGGCAATGGCCAAGGGCGACACTGCCGTTGCGTCCGTGATCAGCAGGCCGCCTTTTGTGGCTCTTTGCGTGTAGTACTCGACCATGAGGTCGCCTGGAACATTGCCCGGCTCCGTGCGCATACGGGTGAGGGGGGCAAGTACCACGCGATGCTCGAGGTTGTAGGACCCGACGGACGTGCTGCTGAATAGGTTTTCCATTGCCTGTGCTCCTGGATTTGGGTGACGGTGCCTGAATGTTGGTTGCAAATCCGGTGAAGCAGTAGAGGGCATTCGGCAATAACAGTCATTCCAGGAGGGAATAAGACATCGGTGGCGAAGCCACTAGCGCCGGCGCGCCGCCAGCTGGCTGGCGGTCGTCACGCCGCGGAGAGGGAATTTCAGGTGAGGGGCCGACCGCAGCGCTCTTGCGGTGGCCAGATGCTCGGCCGCATCTCTAGAGTGGCGATTGGGCGGGTGGCGAACGTTTCAATGGTTCCAAGCCCCTCTGTGGGCTAGTGTGGCCTTCACTTCAGCAACTGATCAAGATTCGACGAAAGTCGGGCCTGGATGCGGCTTTCGGGTTCGCCCCAGAGGTCCACCAGCTTATCGATGATGTCTGTGGCTTGCCACGGCATGAACACGTTCCTGTTGACCGTTGCAAAGGCACCGTCGGTCTCTCCGGTAGCACTCATTAGCGGGACTGTGTCAAGTGAGCGAACGATACCCGCCCCCGAGCAACCGGCGACACGAAGAGCGGATGGCGACCGTGGGTGGTAAGGTCATTGGCTCCGACTAGGCTATCCATGCCTCCAGACAGCTGGGACACGCAGTCGGCATGCCGTCTTAGCTTCGGTACAGGCGAAGGCGGTGGCTCTCCGCCAGGTAATTAGGTTCAGCCGCCAGAAGTCACCAGTCAAGAACCGCAGCATTTGCGATCGCCGGTTATGGGTCTAGGTTAGCGCAGACCCAGCCGACGCTGCGCATCGATTCTGATTCCCCGAGGGAATAACAGCTATTCCCTCCGGACTACTAGCTCGAAGGCCATCCTCGGTTGTGTAATGCTGAAAGGCGGGACCCAATTTGCAGGAGCTACTGAAGGGGATGGTGCGGTGAAACACCGCAAAAGTCAAACAACCTCGTCGCCCTGTTGCCATCGGGGTCTGCAACGGACCTACCGCAGAGTGGAGCGTACTGGCATGACATTTCGGTCCCGTCATACGCGCTCTATCGGAATTGGAAGCACAACCGAGATTTAAAATGGCAAAACTTCACGGAAAGGTGGCACTGGTCACTGGTGGAAACAGTGGTATTGGCCTCGCGATCGCGAAACGTTTTGTGGAAGAGGGTGCCTTTGTCTACATTACTGGGCGGCGGGAAGCTGAACTCGACAAGGCGGTCGCTATGATCGGTGGCCGCGTTGCGGGCGTGCAGGGCGATGTCCAGCGCCTCGAGGATCTTGACCGTCTCTATGCGCAGATTGGCGCCGAGAAGGGGCGTCTCGACATCCTCGTCGCGAACTCCGGTGTCATCGAGCCGCAACGCATCGATGAGATCACCGAGGAGAGCTTCGATAGGGTATTTGACATTAACGTGAAGGGCCTCGCCTTCACGGTGAAGAAGGCCCTTCCGCTGCTGAAAGACGGCGGATCAATCGTGGTCACTTCGTCGATTGCGAACTGCAAAGGATTTCCGGCGTACAGCGCCTATAGTGCGACGAAGGCCGCTGTGCGTTCGTTTGTCCGGACCTGGACCGCGGAACTCAAGGATCGACGCATCCGCGTAAATGCGGTCAGCCCGGGGCCGATTGACACTCCGATTCTGGACTCACAAGCCAAAACGAAAGATCAGGCAAACGAGCTGCGTGAGCGATTCGCCGCTGCAATTCCCTTGAATCGTTTGGGATCACCTGGCGAAATCGCGTCGGCAGTACTGTTCCTCTCATCAGACGAAAGTAGTTTCGTCGCCGGCGTTGACCTGCCGGTCGACGGCGGCATGTCCGCCCTGTGAACTGCTCTTTGTGTACAGGTGTCTTGTGGCTGTAGCGTAGCCTTTGGCCGAATGCGTCTCGGCAGCGGCGTATCCAACTCATATCCCATTGGGTACGTCGCATTTCTTTCTTCCTTAGCCTTGTTCCGACCTCTAGACCCTTCCGCTTCCGTGTCCTTCCCAGGGCCGTCCGTGCAGGAGTTTCCACGCTCCACATCGCAAGGTCGTCTCGCCACCGCCGTTGGTGAGGGCCTATGACGAAACCCAGTCGCATTCGCTACAGGACAGAAGGTCGATACGAATTTCTTGCTTACACCTAGCTCACTGTGGAAGGTCTCAGCCAAGGTTTCGTGCAAGTGCGCGGAAACACGCCAACTGGTGTCGTACAAGCAGTGTTCCGCGCTGGGCGGCCGCATGGAAGAAGTGCGCACGCTCTGCGGAGGGCACAGACGGATATGGAGCGCCTGGCTTCCATCGTCCGCCAGGGATGTCCGCTGAGCTGTCGATAGAGAGGAGTCTACCGGCCGGCTCGAAGGCCGCATTGAACCGTCACCGGAATAGACAGCGTGTGTTGGTTTTGGACCCTAGGTTGGCCACCGGCACCTCGGATAGCTGAGGAAGCATGCTTGAAGTCGCTCACATGCTTGACTGTGCCCAGAACCTCGTCCATCCCTTCGGCGGGAGCTCCGATATGTATCGCGTAATCTCATCGGGAAAGGTTCTGCTCTCACGCGAGTCGATGTGGCGGGCGGCTGAAGTCGGACTGATTCTGGACCTCGGCCGTCGCCTGAACGGATCCGGAGATATGTCCAGGGCGGTAGGGCATGCGCCCTGCGGCACGCCGCCGACTCGGGGGCGCAGACGGCAGCTACGTCGCCGGCGCGACGCTGCGCCAACTACGTAGCTGCCATAGACATCGCGTCAGAGTGCGCTCATGCCGCCATCGACCGGGAGATCAACGCCAGCGATGAAGCTGGCCTCGTCGGATGCGAGGAATAGGGCGGCTGCGGCGATTTCCTCCGGGCGGCCCAGCCGGCCAAAAGGCACGGCAGCAGCGAACTGCGCACGCGCCTGGTCAGCCCCTTCCTTAGTCGGCGCTTGTTGGTCGAAGATCGGCGTGTCGATCGGGCCGGGACAGATCGCGTTGACCCGAATCTGACGATCTTTCAATTCGGCGGTCCAGGTTCGTACGAACGAGCGCACGGCTGCCTTTGTCGCACTGTAAGCGGTGAATCCGGGGATGCCCTTGTTCTCGGCGATCGAGGTGATCACGATGACCGCACCACCGTCGTGCAGAAGTGGCAGCGCCTTCTTTACCGTGAACGCAACGCCGCGTGTATTGATGGCGAAGGTCTCGTCAAAACTATCCTCCGTGGCCTCGCCGAGCGGCTGCGGATCAACAATGCCTGCGCCGGCAAACAAGATGTCGAACTTGCCCTTAGCTGCGGAAACGGTTTCGTAGAGGCGATCGAGATCGGCGAGGTTGGATACATCGCCTTGGACTGCCGCGACGTTCTTGCCGATCTGCGATACGGCCCGATCCAACTCATCCTGGCGGCGGCCAAAGATGAAAACGAATGCACCTTCGTCGACAAAGCGCTTCGCGGTGGCAAGGCCGATACCGCTGCTGCCGCCCGTGATGACGGCGATCTTTCCTTGAAGCTTCTGCATTACTTGCACTTAGTAGTAGTTAGGTCCGGCACGGGCTGACTGTGGTCAGACCCACGCCGGAGCGGCTGTGTATAACGATTTGTTCAGCCGGGATTCAGACGGAGCACATGCCGCCATCAACCAGCAGTTCGCTGCCGGCGACGAAGCTGCTGTCGTCCGACGCGAGGAAGAGCATGGCGGCCGCGATCTCTTCTGGACGTGCCATGCGACCCAGCGGAATGTTGCCGGCGTGCTTTGCTCGTACAGCTGCCGCCTGTTCTGGCGAGCCTGCTTCGGCGTCGATCAGCGGCGTATCGCACGGTCCTGGGGTGATGGTGTTGACGCGGATACCGCGGTCTTTAAGCTCCATCGTCCAAGTGCGCGCGTATGAGCGCATTGCGGTCTTCGACGCCGCGTATGCCGACCGACCGGGAAAGCCTCGAAGCGAGGCGATCGTGCTCGTTAGGATTATCGACGCGCCGTTGTTCAGCAGCGGAAGGGCCTTTTGCACCGTGAAAAGCACACCGCGTGCGTTAACCTCGAAGTTGTGGTTAAAGCTGTCAATCGTGACGTCGCCAAGCTTTACGCTGTTCACCGCGCCGACGTTTGCGACAACGATGTCCAGCTTCCTACCGTCGGCGGCCACCTTCTCGTACAGCCTGTCCAGGTCTTCGAGGTTGCGTACATCGCCGCTCACGGATGAGACATTCGCACCAAGCGACGCGGCGGTCTTATCAAGTTCTTCTTGGCGACGAGCAAAGATGTAGACGAACGCGCCCTCGGCTACGAAGCGCTGTACCGTTGCGAGGCCAATCCCGCTCGTCCCGCCGGTAACGACTGCCACTTTGTTTTTCAATCTCGACAATTCCTGCTCCTCATTGAAAGCATGCCGGAGCGGAGCGCCCCGTTGGAGGGATTAAACAACGGGTGGTTGAGTCCAGATAGGACCGGGGCAGAATAGTCGTTATTCCATTTCGGAATGAACGAAGATGCATTGGCGCGTCTCAAGTGGACGCGGGGGAAGGGTGCCTGTTTCCTCCGGGCCCGTGCCCCATTAGGAAAATGAAACAGGCACAGAGGGGTACTGGAAAGACGGGATCCGCCTTTCCGTTGAGGGTAGGATCGATCAGCTGGCCGTTGCCGTATATCTAGGCGCCGTTGCAGTGTGCTCGGGGTGTTACTTCTGGATGACGTTCGGGATGGCGTCGTTGCCAAGCATCCGTTCCTCCATGAATGAGATGAAAGCCTTGGCCTTCGCGCTCGATCGCCGCCCAGTAGGGGAGACGGCCCACAGGTCAATCGGCGGGAGTTCCCAGTCAGTGAGCACGGCATGCACATGTCCGGATTTCAGTTCGGGCGAGAACATCCATTCGGAGGAAATGGTAAAGCCAAGGTCGGACAACACCGCTTCTCGGACGCCTTCTGCGGCCGTTGATCTGACCCTGCCGCGGATGACTACCGATGTCTCAGCCGAACCTTGCCGGAAAACCCAGGTGTCACCTCCTCCGCGTTGGTCATAGACCACAGCCTGGTGACCGATGAGGTCCATCGGTGACGATGGTACGCCGGCCTTCTCGAAATAACTTGGGGTTCCCATTACAAGGCGACGCCCCTGGCCGATACGCCTCGCGGTAAGGGAGGACGAGTCCGCCAGTGGCCCCATGCGCAGGGCCAGGTCAATACCTGCCTCAATTAGGTCGATGTTTCTGTCATCAAGAAAGAGATCGATGTCGAGCGATGGGTGTGCTTCGAGAAATGCAGGCAGATGGGGCATTACGTGCAGTCGCGCAAAGGTCACCGCTGCGCTCACGCGAAGACGGCCAGATAGCCCGGCACCGGCCCCCCGAGCCGCCAGTACCGCCTCCTCCGCGGAGTCGACGGCTCGCTTTGCGTGCTCGTAGAAGACCAGGCCAGACTCGGTTGGCGCAAGCCCGTGCGTGGTGCGCATTAGCAAGCGCAAGCCCAGGTATTCCTCCAGTTGCGCGATTGCTTTTGACACGGCTGGCTGGCCAATTCGTAACTGTCGGGCGGCCGCAGAAAACGATCCCGAATCGACGACGAGAACGTAGGCCTCCATGGCCGATAGGCGGTTCATCGTTATTCCCTCTTGGAATGATCGTTATGACTGCGCCATATCTACCACAATCGGCATGGGTACGGCAAAGTAGGGTTAACAATCGTATCGAGACCGCCATGGACCTGAACGCGCAGTTGAAGACGCTCCGGAGGGAGTTCGCGGAGAACGCTGACTCCAGGATCGTGGACGCGTTCAGCAGCGCCGACGCAGAGCTGCGGACGTCGAGCGTCCTGGACGGCTGCATCAAGGCGGGCGACCCGATGCCCGATTTCTCGCTTTCTGACGCAAATGGGGATCTTGTCAGTCTCCCCCGGCTGCTGTCTCGAGGACCGGTTGCGATCAGTTTTTACCGCGGCGATTGGTGCGACTTCTGTGCGTTGGAGTTGATAGCGCTAGCCGAGATATACCACGAGATCCTTGAGCTGGGGGCTTCGCTCGTAGCCATTTCGCCGCAACCACCGCAGGAGAGGGTGCGGCCGGAATTTGGGGAGCTTCCATTTCCGATGCTGTGGGATGACAAGGCGAAGTTGGCTCGTCGCTGCGGTATTACCTATTCGATTCCTGTCGCCATGCGCCCGATTTACGCAAGTGGAGGGTTTCAACCTTATGGGCTTGGCGAAGCTGGATGGAGCTTACCGATCCCGGCGACCTATATCCTAGACCGCACCGGGATCATTGTGCTGTCGTGGTTGAACACGAACTACACCTGCCGTGTTGAGCCGCGTGACGTTGTGACAATGCTTTCACATCTTCATCAACAGTCTAAGCGCGAACTGTCTGGTCCGCAGTAAGGGGATGACGAGATCCCCTCCCTTGTGGCGATGCAGCTTGGCGCATCGCCTTTTTTTGTGTAGGGTCGAAGGCCCTTGCGGACCGGGATGTCTCGCTGGGAATACGATTAGTTGCTTTCGTCGCCCGGCTCTCTGTTCTGTGGAATAACTATTATTCCGGGGTCGCTACTACCACATGAATGTCCGCACCCTTAGATTTGCAACTATCGACAGCCTGTCGGTAAGCGTGCTCGGACAGATCGCGATCTTATGAGAATCGGATACGAGTCTGAGCGTGGACAGTAATGATGAAATGGAGCTTAAAAATGGGCGTGAGAAGCAAGGTTTTGGTGGCGGGAGCAAGCGGACTCATTGGCGTGGCCGCTATTGAATCCTTCCTCTCTGCAGGCTGGGATGTCGTCGGCGTTTCCCGCCGTAGGCCGGAACTGCCGAGTGGTCGTGATTTCGAATTTATCTCGGTTGACTTGCGCAACGAGGAGGCGTCCCGCGAGGCGCTGGGTGCGCTCCCCGACGTAACGCACGTCGCATACGCTGCTATTTACGAGAACGCGCACGATTTGGTGGGCGGCTGGTCGAACGAAGAGCAGATCGAAGTCAACAATGCGATGCTTCGCAATGTAGTCGAGCCCCTCCTTCAGCGTAAGGGTACGCTGAAGCACGTGTCCATTCTGCAGGGGACGAAGGCATACGGTGTTCACCTTCACCCGATCGCAATCCCGGCGCGCGAAAGCGATCCCCGCGACGATCACGCGAATTTCTTTTTCGATCAGCAGGACTATATCCGCGACCTCGGTGCTGAGCATGGGTTCACATACACTGTTCTGCGCCCTCAGCTCGTCACGGGTAAGACGCCTGGCGCTCTCAACGTTCTCCCGGCTATTGGCGTGTATGCGGCGATCCGGCGCGAGAAAGGGGAGCCCTTCAGCTTCCCCGGTGGCCCCTCGTTTGTTTGGGAAATGGCCGACGCTGACCTTGTCGGTCAGGTAATGTCGTGGGCCGCCCAGTCTCCCAATGCCGCAAACGAGATCTTCAATATCACCAATGGCGATGTTTTCGAATGGCGAAGCGTATGGCCGGCGTTTGCGACGACGCTCGGTGTCACGGTCGGCGCAGACGAGCCGATGAGCGTGGCTAAATACATCCGCGAGAACACCGACGTGTGGGCGAAGATCGTTGCTAAGTACGGCCTTGCCAGCGGAGACTTGGTGTCGTTTGTCGGTCAGGGCGACCAACACGTCGACTTTGCGTTCGCATCCGGTGCGCCCGCAGGTCCGGTCGCCTTCGTCAGCACTATCAAGCTTCGTAAGGCAGGGTTTGGCGCTGTGGTCGATACTCGTGATGCGTTCTGCGATGCGCTCCAGTCGTTCATCGATCGCAAGCTTCTGCCGCCTGCGGTGTAACGTACCGGCCTGCTGCTGGTACTAGGCAAGCGTGCAGAAAAAAAGGGGTGGCTGAGTGATTGGCCACCCCTTTGCAATTACAAGGGGTGTTGTGCGGGGGATGCGTCGGCTCGAGCATCACGCGGCGATGGGTATTCACAAAACTCATGCAAGAGCCGAATTCTTTACGCTTGCGACGGCTCCCGGCCGAGACCAAACTGCATCAAAGCGTAGACACCGCGCTTGCAAGCCATTCATAGCGTGAATGCGTCTTCACCAACCGTGAATCAGAACCGGAGACAACATGACATCGGCCAACGCTGCGCAGCAGCACGACAAAACTATCAGCGCAGATTTTCCGTTTCAGATGAAGCGCATCCCGGTGCTCGACGCCGAGATGGCCTACGTCGATGAGGGCGAGGGCGATCCGATCATCTTTCTGCACGGTAACCCCACGTCGTCCTACACATGGCGTAACGTCATTCCGTACGCGCTGCCTTTCGGACGCGTACTCGCTCCGGACTTGATCGGCATGGGTCAGTCGAGCAAGTCTCCGAGCGGCTCGTATCGGTTCTTCGATCACGCCGAGTACCTGGATGAATGGTTTGCCAAGCTCGGCTTGAACCGGAACATCATCCTGGTCATCCAGGACTGGGGCGCCGCCTTGGGCTTCGACCGAACAAGCCGTTTCCCGGAGAGTGTGTCGGGCATCGTCTATATGGAAGCCATGGTGCGCCCTCGTCTGTGGTCTGACATGCCGCCGGAACGTCAAGCTTTCTTCAAGCGCCTACGTGGCCCAGAGGGCGAAGAGATGGTTCTGCGTGACAACTTCTTCGTCGAGAAGATGCTGTTTGAGTACGGCGTGCTGCGCAAGCTGACCGATGAAGAGAAGGCGGTCTATGCGGCGCCGTTCCAGACGCCAGAGTCGCGTAAGCCCACACTATTGTTTCCGCGGGACATTCCGTTTGATGGCGATCCGCCCGACGTGCACGCGCGAGTTAAGCGCTACAGCGATTGGATGGGCGCAAGCCATCATCTGCCCAAGCTGTTTATCAACGCAACCGAGGGCCATGGAACTGCTGGCGCGGCGCGGGAACACTGCCGGCAGTGGCCGAACCAGACCGAGGTTACGGTAGAGGCCCGGCACTACGTGCCGGAGGATTGCCCGCACGAAATCGGCGCAGCGTTGACCACGTTCCTCGAACGTGTGCGGGGACGTGCATGATGTCGGAAACGCCACTGCACGCCGCGTTACGAGAAGGATTAGGCGCCGCGGTGCGGTTCGATACGGCGCATCGCGCGGTGTACGCATCCGACGCCTCGAACTACCGCCAGGTGCCCATCGGCGTTGTCGTACCGGATTCGCTCGATGACTTCATCGAGGGCGTCAAGATCTGCAGCGCCCATGGTGCACCGATACTGACGCGCGGCGGCGGAACCTCAATGAATGGGCAGGCGGTCAACGAGGCGGTCGTCTTCGACATGTCGTCGAGGTGCAATCACATCATGGCGCTCGACGCCGAAGCTCGGTTCGCGGTTGTCGAGCCAGGGGTGGTGTGCGATGCGTTGCGGAATGCGGCAGAACAGTACGGTCTGACGTTCGCCCCGGATCCGTCAACGCATAGTCGTTGCACGATTGGCGGCATGGTCGGGAACAACTCCTGTGGGCCGCATTCCGTCATGGCCGGGAAGACGCTTGAGAACGTGGAAGAGCTCGAGATTCTGACCTATGACGGAGAGCGCTTCTGGGTCGGCCCAACAAGCGAGACTGAGCTCGAAGAGATCATTCGCGCTGGCGGCCGAAAGGGACAGATCTATGCAGATTTGAAGGACTTGCGAGACCGGTACGCGGACCTCATCCGTGCCCGATTCCCAGCCATCAAACGACGTGTATCCGGCTTCAATCTGGACCAGTTGCTGCCGGAGAACGGTTTTAACGTGGCGCGAGCGCTGGTTGGAACTGAGGGAACGTGCGCAATGACACTGCACGCGCGTCTGCGTCTCGTGACGAGTCCGTCCGTGCGTGTAGTGCTGGTACTCGGATTCGATGACATCTACGTCGCTGCCGATGCAGTTCCCGAGTATGAGAAGTTCGGGCCAATCGCGATCGAAGGATTAGACCGCGCCATTATCCGGGGTCTCGAGGCCCGGAATCTTGCCCAAGCAGAAATCCAGTTGCTGCCGCCCGGGGACGCATGGGTCGTGATGGAGTTTGGCGCGAACACGTTGGACGCTGCAGTGGAACAAGCCGAACGTGCTGCAGAGTATTTCCGCAATCGCCCCCAAGGGCCACGTCCCAGCACGCGGGTGGTGCCGGAGAAAGGCGTGCAGCAGCGAATCTGGTCCATCCGGGAGAACGGGGCGTCCGCTACCCAACTGTCGATTGATCCCAACGTCCCGGATCCGCAAGTGGGCTGGGAGGATGCTGCCGTCGACCCGCACCGACTTGGCGATTATCTGCGCGCGTTCCAGGCGTTGGTCGACCGCTATGGCTATAGGACGTCGCTGTTTGGCCATTTCGGCGACGGATGTGTACATGCTCGCGTAACTTTCGATCTGCGCACGAAGGCCGGCGTAGCCCACTTCCGCGAGTTCACGCGCGAGGCCTCGGAGCTTGTCGTTGCCTATGGCGGGTCGCTGTCCGGCGAACACGGCGACGGCCAAGCGAAGGCTGAGTTCCTTCCCATTATGTTCGGGGAGGAGTTGGTGGGTGCCATGCGTGAGTTCAAACGCATCTGGGATCCGCTTGGCAAGCTCAATCCCGGCAAGGTCGTCGATGCGTATCGCGTCGACGAAAATCTGAGAGCCGGTCCAAACTACAAAGTCATTCCCATTGCGACGACGTTGCAGTTTCGCAGTCAGGAAGGCAACGGATTCCAGCGTGCTGTAGAGCGGTGCGTTGGAATGGGGCGGTGCCGTTCCGCTAAGGGCGGGACGATGTGTCCAAGCTATCGCGCGACACGGGAGGAGCGCTACTCAACACGGGGCAGGGCGCGGTTGTTGTGGGAAATGCTCCAAGGGGATGTGGTCCGCGATGGTTGGAAGAGCGAGGTCGTAAAGGAAGCGCTGGACAGCTGCCTAGCCTGCAAAGGCTGTCGCAGCGACTGTCCAACGCATACGGACATGGCTTCTTACAAGGCTGAATTCCTGTCCCACTTCTACGAGGACCACAACCGTCCGCGTCAGGCGCTGTCGATGGGCAGAATCGGCGACTGGGCCCCTCTGGCATCGAAGGCTCCGGCGCTAGCGAACTTTTTGACGCAAACGCCAGGTGTTTCGGTGATTGCGAAGTGGGTGGCAGGGGTTTCGCAGGACCGGGATCTCCCGCGCTTTGCTCCGCGCTCATTCCGTGCGGGGCACAAGCGGCAGCATCGAGGGATCACGCAACCCAGGGTCGTGCTTTGGGTCGACACGTTTTGCAATCACTTTCATCCGGAAGTGGCTGAGGCCGCGGTCGCCGTTCTGCGCCACGCTGGCTTCGCGGTGGATGTCCCGGAAGAGCCGCTCTGCTGTGGGCGCCCGCTTTACGACTTTGGCTACCTCGACCTTGCTCGCGACAAGCTGGCGCAGATCCTGGACGCGTTGGATCCACTTCTCGACGATGGTGGGGACGAGGAGCCGGTACGTCTGGTCGGACTTGAGCCGGGTTGTCTATCAGTTTTCAAAGACGAACTACCGAAGCTGTTCCCAGATGATCCCCGAGCGCGACGGCTTGCGGATCGAGTAATCCTGCTGGGCGACTTCCTTCTTGAGCGGGACTACGTCCCTCCACGTCTAGAAGCTGACGTGCTGGTGCATGCGCACTGCCACCAAAAATCGCTCTTCGGAACCCAGGGCGATATGGAAATGCTCGAGCGGAGCGGGGCGCGGGCGACTTTGCTCGATAGCGGTTGCTGCGGCATGGCCGGCTCTTTTGGCTTTCATCCCGATCACATCGAGCTGTCGCGCGGCGTGGGAGAGCAAGTCCTACTGCCGGAGGTACGCAAACAGCCAGCGGACACGGTGATTCTCACGAACGGCTTCAGCTGCCGGGAGCAGATCCGCCAGGAGACTGGCCGGGAAGTCTTGCACCTGGCCGAGCTACTTCATCGGGCGCTTAAACATGGCCGCCATGTAGGTGCGGCTTCGGCAGGCAACGAACACGCCAGCGACGTGCTGGCGCCAATTGCAGCGCAGGACATTGGCTGAGTGCCATTGTTCGTTATATCAGTAAGGAGACATCTGTGACATCTGTTGCATTCCAGCCGCGGCAGGACCGGTTGCGTGGCGTGCTCGCCCCGGTGCTGACGCCGTTCACGGCGAACCTCGATCCGGACTGGCCGGCTTTCTTCAACCATTGCCAGTGGCTGCTGGAGAACGGCGCTAGCCTCGCGATCTTCGGCACTAACTCCGAGGCGGCTTCGTTGTCCGTCGACGAGCGCATTGCGATGACGGATCGCCTGCTTGAGGCAGGCATTCCGGGGCCACGCCTGATGCCCGGTACGGGTAGCTGTGCGCTTTCCGACACGGTTCGTCTTACGCGCCACGCGGTAGAAAATGGTGCTGGCGGTGTGCTTGTGCTGCCGCCGTTCTATTTCAAAGGCGTATCGGACGACGGTCTGTATGCGTACTACGCGGAATTGATCGAGCGCGTCGGCGATGCTCGTCTCGCCATGTACCTGTATCACATTCCGCAATTGACACAGGTCCCGATCTCACTGTCGCTCATTGAGCGGTTGCTCAAGAAGTACCCACAGGCGATCGCCGGCGCAAAAGACTCCTCGGGTGACTGGGAGAACTCGCGGGCAATGATCGAACAGTTCTCGGGCGAGGGCTTCGACGTGTTCCCGGCAAGTGAGTCGCTGCTTTCAAGGGCATTGCCAATTGGCGGGGCGGGTTGCATTAGCGCGACCGTCAACATCAACCCTCATGGAATTCAGGCGCTGTACGAAGCACTGACGTCGGGCAACGAGCAGGACGCGTCCGCACTGCAGGGCGAGGTAGACAAGGTCCGCCAGATCTACCAGTCGACGGCGATGATTTCGGCGATGAAGTACACACTTGCCGCAGCGCTTGGCCATTCGTCGTGGGCCACCGTGCGACCGCCATTAGTACCCATGGCCAGGAAGGATGGGGCAGCGCTGCTTGCTCGCTTGGACTTGGCTAGTTTTTCCCTGAACCGCATGCAGTAGGCGGGACGCGGCCGCAGAGCCGCGCTGCCAGGACACGTAGATGAACACAATATTCAAGGAGACAAAAGATGGCCGCAATCGAAACGATTCCGTACGGCGCTACCGACGTCGAGCCGAAGACTCGCTACAGCAAGTGGCGCGTCTTGATGTTCCTGCTCTTGCTGGGCACGTCGTATATGTTCAATGCAATGGATCGTCAAGTATTCCCTGCATTGCTCGGTAGCATCCGTTCGGCGTATGGACTGACCTTACCGCAAGGGGGGCTGGTCAGTACGATCTTCACCATCAACGTAGCGATTTTCGCAGCGCTGAGTGGCTGGTTCATGGCCAAATTCGGACGGCGTCACGTGCTCTTGGGAGGGCTGATCGCATATTCGTTCTTTACGCTGGCCACACCCTTTGCCAGCGGCTTCGTGAGTCTGACAGTGCTGCGCGCTTTGACGGGATTTGGGGAGGCTCTCCAAGTCGGCGCTGTCTTCGCATGCATTGGCGGGTACTTCGGTGCGAACCGCGGCGCTGCCATGGGGGCAATGCAGACCTTCTTTGGGCTTGGTGCGTTTTTGGGGCCGGTACTCGGAACTCGGCTAGAGGCCTGGGCAAATGGGTGGGAAATCTCGTTCTACGTCTACGGCGCGGCAGGTATTGTCATGGCGCTCATTGCCGCCGCGACGCTGCCGCGTGATTTCACGGAGGCCGGTGAGGTAGTCCGGGTCGCGCGCACTGCAAGCGCTGATGAGCCGTCCATTTGGTGCCGAAATGTCGTACTTGGCTCGATCTCGTTCGGCCTGGTTGGCCTGACATTCTTCTCCTACACCGCGCTCTACGCGAGCTATCTGCACGGCGCCCTCAAGTTCTCGTCGGTGGACGCCGGATCTGCTCTCGGCATGTATGGGATTGGGGCGATGTGCGGTGTTATCGGCGGCTGGATCGGAGACCGAACGGGCCATCGCAGCATTGTCGTGGCTCTGCTGATTCTAGGTTCGGCCGGGTATCTGCTGTTCCACGGGTTCACGTCATTCTGGCTGCACCTGGCGATGTCGTTCGTATTCGGCCTGATGGTCAGCGGCTTCCTGTTTGCACGGTTCATGTCGGTGGTGCAGCGTAGCTGTGCACCGAGCAAGATTGGTCAATGTGGAGCAGTGGCTCTGGCCGCGTTCTACCTGCCTGGACCGTTTGCCGGATATCTGTTTGGGGAGCTCGTAGGGAAAGTGGGCTGGTCGTCCGCGTCCTTGTTCATGGTTGTGGTGCCGCCGATTGTGGGCGCCCTGCTGATGAGCTTCGTCAATTATTCCAAGGTTCGTCAACACTAAGAGGAGACATGTTATGCAATACGCAAACAATTCTGGGCGCCAGCGCCGAGCCATCATTATCGGTGGCTCGATGGCAGGCCTGTTTGCGGCCACGTTGCTGCGCAAGGCAGGCTGGCGTACCGACATATATGAGCGCACTGAGGTGGAGCTGTTTGGCCGCGGCGCAGGTATCGTCACGCATGATGATCTGATTCAGACACTGGAAAACAGTGGCGCAGACCTGAACGACTTGGGTGTGCACATCAGCGAGCGCATCGCGATCGACCAGGAAGGAAACGTAGTCGAGCGTCTTCACTACGACCAGATTGTGACGTCGTGGGATCGACTGCATCAGATCATGCGTTCCACGATCCCGGCGGATTCGCACCATCTGGGCTACAACCTCAAGGCAATTGAGCAGACCCCGGATTCGGTTACCGCAGTGTTTGAGAGCGGTGTCCGCGAAACCGCCGACCTGTTGGTGGGCGCCGATGGCTTCCGTTCAACCGTGCGCGGGATCGTCGCCCCCGAAATTCAGCCGATCTACGCTGGCTATGTCGTTTGGCGTGGGCTGGCCGAAGAAGCCGATATTCCACCCGAGGCCCACGCGGCAGTGTTCGACAAGTTCGCGTTTTTCCTGCCTCCGAACAACAAGAACATCGGATATCCGATCGCGGGTCCGAACAACGACCTTCGCCCCGGCCATCGGCGATTCAACTGGGTGTGGTACCGACCAGTTGATGCGTCTCAGCTCGATGACATGCTGACGGATAGTGACGGTCACCGTTACGACCTGTCGATCCCGCCGCCGAAGGTGCGTGCGGACGTTATTGAGGCCCTGAAGGAAGATGCACGGCGCATGCTGCCGCCTGCGATGCGCGACATCCTGATGTGCGTGGAGAAGCCGTTCTTCACGCCCATCTACGATCACCTGTCGCCGAGTCTCGTGTACGGGCGTGTCGCGCTCATTGGCGATGCCGCCGCAGTATGTCGGCCGCACATCGGCATGGGCATCGCCAAGGCCGGCTCCGACGCCGAGGTGCTCGCGCAGGAGCTCGCTGGTGTGGTTGATATTGACGAGGGCCTCGCGCGATTTGATCAGTTACGGCAGCCAATCGCTTCGCGCTCGGTGCAACGAGGCCGGGATCTGGGCGAATACATGCTCAAGCATGTCGACCCGTCGGAAGGGCAAAGCGATCCGCATTGGCGCGAGTTCCACAGCGTGTCTGGAATTCTGAAGCACACGGCATCGTCGGAGTTCCTTCGCCGGCCCGAATCGCATGGAGATGAAAAGTGAAACGTTCCGATTTGCTCGTGCCGGATTTGGCGCGGAACATGCAGCTGATCGGCCATTCAGACCAGGGCGGTCGGCCGGACGCAGTGCAGATCATGGTCCACCGTGGCTATGCCTATGTGGGGCATATGTTCTCCAATGGCTTTAGCGTGATCGATGTGCGCGACCCGAGTCAGCCGCGCGCTGTGAATTATGTTGCTGCGCCACCGAGTACTTGGAACATCCACCTTCAGACGCATGACGACCTGTTACTTGTCATCAACGCCAAGAACATGTTCGCCGCGCAGGAGTTCCAGGATGAAAAGGCCTACTACAGCGGCGCGCTCGGCCAAAAGGTTGGGACGGCTGACGGCAAACGTGCAGAGCGCGATTGGCGGGCCGGTTTGGCTGTCTACGACATTTCGCGTGGTGGCGAGCCTCGCGAAATCGGGTTCATGCCGGTGGATGGAGGTGGCATTCACCGTGTCTGGTACACCGGCGGCCGCTGGGCTTACGCGTCCGCGCTGATCGATGGCTTCACCGATTACATCTTCATCACCATCGACATGTCGGATCCGACCCGCCCGCGCGAGGCCGGACGTTTCTGGCTTCCTGGGATGAACCTGGCAGCCGGGGAGTCGCCTGACTGGGACCCGGCGCGCAGGCACGGACTGCATCATCCCATTGTCCATGGTGATACTGCCTACTTGGCGTGGCGCGATGCGGGGATGGTGATTCTGGACGTCAAGGATCGGACCAAGCCGCAACTGATCTCGCACAGGAACTGGTCGCCCCCGTTTGGTGGAGGCACTCACAACTGTCTGCCGCTTCCTGACCGCGACCTGCTTGTCGTACTGGACGAGGCTGTGCTTGATCATCAGGAAGATGGTGAAAAGCTGGTCTGGATGTTCGATATCCGTGAACCCGCGAACCCGGTGAGCATCTCGGCATTTAAGTCGCCGACCGACGTCGCCTACAAGGCCAAGCCAGGACATTTTGGCCCGCACAACCTGCATGAGAACCGTCCAGGCAGCTTCGTTAGCTCCGAGTTGATCTTCACCACATATCAGAACGCAGGTGTTCGCGTGTTTGATATCCGTGACAAGTATGCGCCGCGTGAAGTAGGCGCGCTGGTGCCCCCGGCGCCGGCGACGCTGGTCGACTCGCGTCCGAATAGGCCGCAGGTCATTCAGTCCGCGGATGTTTTTGTGGACAGCAATGGAATGATCTACAGCACGGACTACAACGGCGGTCTCTACGTCATGGAGTTCCTCGGCTAACGATATGTGCGGTCCGGCCATTGGCCCGGACCGCACCGTGCTAGCCGTTTCAACAGCCCTGGCCTGACGGTTCGTTTCGCGCACTACCGAATGCGCTGCTTTGCGATCCACGCAAGCGGCGGGGGAGCGTTCGTTCGCGCGAAATCTATAGCCGATAACCAAGGCACTTTCGACCCGAGCAGTAAGGAGGAGACATATGAAAATTCGACAACATAAGCTTGCTTTCAGCAATCGGGTCCGCCAGGTCTGCGGGGTATTTTCGCGCAGAGCTTGGCCGGTGGCAGCTGTATTGGTGGTTCCGTCGGTATGCCAGGCGCAGGCGCAGGGCGTGCAGATCTACGGCCTGGTCGACTCGTACTTGGGGAGCACCAAGCTAAGTGGCGCGAGCCACTCCACTGTTGGCGTGGAGGGCGGTGGTATGCAGACTTCATTCTGGGGACTGGCCGGTACGGAAGACCTCGGGGCGGGTCTGAGAGCGAACTTCCGCCTTGAAGGCTACCTGCAGCCTGATACAGGTATTGGCGGCCGAAATCCGACCGACGGCCTGTTCGCGCGTAACGCCTATGTGGGCCTCGAGCACCAGCGATTTGGTGAGGTGCGCCTCGGACGGCTGGGAAATCCGTTGTTCCTTGCAAGCGGCTTGTATGATGCGTTTGCGTTCTCCACCAAACTTTCGCCCTTCAACAACATGCTGTGGACGCCGGCCGAGGGACGGTACGTGGCTGGCGATACTGTCTGGAGCAACGCAGTCGGCTACTACTCTCCAGACTTCGGAGGTTTCAGCTTCCGCGGTCTCTATAGTCTTGGCGAGCAATCGGGAACCAACGCCTCGAACAATGCGGGTGGTATGTTGCTCTATGACCGCGGACCGTTCTCTGCCGCGTTCGGGATCCAGCGCACACGGGTGGGCCCGGGTCTACCCACTGGCAGCTGGGCTCAGACGGCGATGCTTGGTGGCGTGTCCTATGACTTCTCGGTCGTCAAGTTGATGGCGACGTATGCCCATACGAGCACGAGTGGCGCCTCCACCCTGACCGACACGGCTCAGATCGGCGCGACGGTTCCCGTTGGCAACGGAAAGTTTCTGTTGTCGCTGGCGAGTTCACGCGTGCGAAGCGACGTCATGAAGGATTACCGGCGCCATGCAGTGTCGGGCGGTTACGACTACGCGTTCTCCAAGCGCACCGACGTCTACGGCGCAGTCATGTTCGACAAAATCACTGGCACTGGGAGCGGAACCACGTTCGCAGCCGGCATCCGTCATAAGTTCTAGGCATGGCTTTGTCGATGCATAGCTTGGCAGGCACTGCGCGTGCCTGCTGGTTCTTGTGGCCTGGGGTCGTGCTGGTGGGGGCGGTGGCCGTGCTGTATGCGTGGGCGATGGTGTCCGCGCATGCGGCAATGATGACATTGGTTGGCGCCTTCCCTTCGGCATTACTGGTCATCATGCCGGCAGCAGGTGCTGCGTGCGTCTGGATCACGAGACGATGGTTTGTCGGCGCAGAAGGTAGCGGTTTGCCTCAGACGATCGCTGCGCTTGACGGTGACTTGGCGACGCAGCGCTGGCTACTCAGCTGGCGCTTGCTGCTGGGAAAAGTTGGACTCTCGGTCTTGGCAACTGCCGCCGGGTTTCCGATTGGCCGGCAAGGGCCCACGATCTACTTGGGCGCTGTGATCATGCATGAGATCCGTGCACGCGTTCCCCTGCTGCAAAGGTGGTCGGCCTCGGAGGTTTCGGACCGGCAATGGATCGCCTTGGGAGGAGCGGCTGGACTCGCGGCCGCGTTCCATACGCCTCTGGCTGGGGTCACGTTCGCGTTGGAGCAACTGCTGGTCGGTGAGGAAATCCGCGGCCGTACTGTTGCGCTACTCCTGATGGCAACGTTTGCGGCCGTTGCTGTCCCTCTTCTTGCCGCCTCCGGAATTGTGGCCCCACAGATCCCGCCTGGCATCCGAGACGGGCAGCTGGTCATGGCTGTTCTGTTGACTGGTGCGGCTACTGGGCTGGCCGGAGCCGGCTTCGCATGGATGCTAGTGCATAGCACGCGTTGGCTGCCGGTTTGGCTGGTGGCCCTTCGAACTGGACGCCCTGTGATCTTTGGTGCTGCGTGTGGGCTGTTTGTTGCCCTGCTTGCGATGAGCTCGCGGGTCAGGATTCTGGAGAGTGCTGAGCAGGTTGTGCACAGGATCTTGGAAGGTGGAGAATTCTTCCCGGTCGAGGTATGCGCAAGATGGCTCGCCCTTCTCGCTACGGCTATTGCGGGCATCCCCGGTGGTGTCTTCGTACCATCCGTTTCGATTGGGGCAGGTATAGGAGAAGTACTGCATCAGATCATGAACTCTGTCGACGTCCAGTTTTTTGTGACCTTGTCCATGGCGGGCTACCTTGCAGCCTTGACGCGGGGCCCGTTCACGGCGTGCGTAGTTGCAATAGAGCTGTCTGGCTCACTGCGGGCTTTGTTCCCCATACTTGCTACTTGTCTCCTCGCCGCCTGGATATCCGCGAGCTTTACCCCGCCGCTGTACCGTGCGCTTTCGATTTCCTACAAGGGTGAGAGTCCGCCAAAGAGGGGCGGCCACGCTTAGCCAGTGGCCCTGGGCGATTCTCTAGCGTCATGTGGTGTATGCTGCAGGAAAGACGTCTGCAACCTCCACTGGAAGGCTGCCCCGTGCCCCTGGCTTTGTCTGGTTTTCCGTTGCTCTCCATGACAAGTAATGATTTGTGTCTGAATCCCAATGTTCAGGCGTTGCGCGAACGCGCCGAGGCGATCTTGTTTGTTTGAACGCAAATGGCCCGCTTTGGAATTCGTGTGGAGGACCTCCAGGCCGCAGGCTGCTTTCGGGAATCGCGGGAACCGTTGGCTGTGGCGCGAAACACGGCGCGATTCGGAGATGCCCTTGGTCATACTTGGGACGGTGAAGGCGAGGTGCCTGCATGGCTGCAACGCGCGGTGAATGCAGGCCAGACGGTTGAACATTTTCGCATTGGAGCCGCAATTTGACGGGTGGCCGGCGACCTAACGGCAGAGATCAACTGAGAGACTCGCCGAAGTGCTGTCGAGCCTGGTTTGTCCTACGTCGATGCCGTCGCACCTGATCGCGTAGGTGCAGCGTGTCAAGCACTGACTTTCTGAGGCTGGAATCGTGTGGAACACAGTTTTCCGCGCGGAACAATCGCCCGGGAATTGCTATAGCGATCCCCCCGGATGTACTACGGGAGCGCGCCCATAGCCGTGGAACAATTGGTGGCATTCCCTCAACCATCCGTGAAAGGGTATGCATGAATCAACAGCAATTCGAAGAAGCTGTAGCGGCCATGCTCACTGGCTTGGGAATATGCCCTTGCTGCGGTGATCGACAAGTTAAGCGGTGAGGACCCGATTAAATGCCAGGAAATGGTCGACCATCTGCGGGTGGTTGCTAACCCTGTTTCAGGCCTACACGACCTGCGCCAGCGCCTGACTGTTGCGATGGTGATCAATCAGCTTGCGAACATCGTGGAAAATGTGAGAGGCCAGCACCATGGTGTTCATGACGAGATTGACGGACTGCTCCATTGAGTGCTGTCCGCGCCAAGCCGCCCCGGTCGTCACCGGGGAATGAAGTCAGATCTGGGGTCTTTGCCCGGCGTGGGCGTTGCGTACTACGAGCGTCCGGAGACCCCCTTATCGTCCAGCGCTTTGCTGGGTAACAACATGGATAATCAACAACTCCAGGCCCGACTGAGCGCTCTTGAATTTCTGGTCCTCGAACTCGTGGGTATGCACGCCAATGACACTGAGTTTGTCAACGGGCTAAAACAACGGGCAGAGGCCTTCATTGCGGTGCCAGAGAACCAGCCAATCGATCTGGCATATCTTGGACATTTTTTGGATCGGCTCGACCTTTTCGTCTCGCATCTGTCACGATTGACCGTCTGGTGTTAGCAAAGTCGAGCCGCTCCGGTCGTTTCGCAGCGATTGGGCGTCCGGAGCGGCTTCGTTCCCGAGCGGGCTCCGGAAATAGCACGGTTTAGGGGTCCAAGCTTCGTTCGGCTTCCGTGGCATGTACGTGCGGTTCGCGCGCAGTCATCAACCAATTACGGAAAGCAAGGATGTGGGGAAGATTTGCCAGATGTGGCGGTACAAAAAGGTGGTAGAACAGTCCTGAACGCAGCGGGCTGTCAAGCGCAAGTTGCAGGGATCCTTCGCGTAACTCGTCCTCGACCAGGAAGCTCGGTACCAATCCAACTCCCATGCCGGCAACCACGGCTTGAATCAGATGAGAGGTCAGTTCGAACTGCGGCCCAAGCCGCATGACCGCGTCGGGTAGACCGTGGGCTTGGAACCATTGTCGCCAAACGAACGGCCGCGCGGTGACTTGCAGTAGCAAATGGCGTGAGAGATCGATAGGCGCGCTAATTGGCTGACTCGCCGCAAGTGCAGGGCTAATTACGGGGAGGAGCCATTCCTCAATCAACGGATAGGACTGAAGTCCAGGCCAATGGCCGTCCCCGACTCCTATGGCCACGTCTATGCCTGCGCGCTCCAGGTCGAACTGTCCGATGCGAGCATGCATGTGAATGAAGATATCGGGGTGCTTCTGGTAAAAGTCCTTAAGCCGCGGCAGCAGCCATTTGCTGGCGAACGTTGGAAGGGCGGCCAAATGGAGAATGCCACCACCTGAGCGGCATGCCATGACCTGCAGCGACGCATTTCGGACGCGCTGAAGCGCGCCGTTCACTTCCCTGGCGTACAACGCACCAGCTTCCGTCAGCTCGATCTGCCTCTGATCCCGACGAAAGAGAGTGACCTCAAGAAGCTCTTCCAGCGCCCTGACTTGGCGGCTGACAGCACTTTGCGTAAGGGAGAGTTCTTCACCGGCACGAGTAAAGCTCAAGTGGCGAGCCGTGGCTTCAAATGCCACCAGTAATGACATGGAGGGAGTCAGTCGGCGGGGGTTCATTCGCGGAATTCATGCAAGAGCGGAGATATTTACGTTTGCGGTAACAGTAGTTCAAGACGAAACTTGATGCAAGCGTGGTAGGGAATTCGGTGCGTGAATGATCCGCGCCGTCCACCAACAAGAGGCGATAAGTACATGAAAGATGGAGACACTGCACTGCAACAATCCAGCGCAATGCGAGGCGCATTCCCTCTCATAGGAAATCGATCTCAAGCGCGGCGCTTCTCGACCTCGAGTGAGTAAGAAGGCTTTGGAACTCCGCCGTTGATTGGTACCTGCCGCTACCGGAGACGGAGTGCCACGCAAAGCAGTGGCGGAGGCTCGTCTTTCTGAAATCGGCAAAGCGGCGGGTTGCGTGGCACTGAGTCATCGCACCGCCTCTGCATGACCGCATTGGCAGTGCCCATCTAGCCGACCTGAGGGTCTGTGCGAACCTCGCTCATCCCCCGTAACTATCCCGGCTGGCATGGGTTGCCGGCGCGCACTTTATTGGAGTTTGATCATGACGTTGAACGCAGCAATTGTGGGGCTTGGCTGGTGGGGAAAACACATACTGAAGCAGATGGCCGAGTCGAAAGACCTGAGGTTTGCGGTCGCGGTAGGCAGCCGGGAGGCACACCGAGCCGTGGCTGACGAGCATGGTGTTGCCTTTACGACTAACTACGAGGCTGCGCTAAGGGATGAGGAAATTCAAGTTGTCGTCCTGACAACGCCTCATAACCTGCACGCCGAGCAGGTACTGCAAGCGGCGGCTCACGGCAAACATGTCTTCTGTGAAAAGCCCTTGGCTCTGACCGTGGCTGATGCGACACGTTGCGTCGTAGCTTGCAGGCGGGCTGGTGTCGGGCTGGGAATCGGCCATGAACGTCGCTTCGAACACGCCATTGCGAAGCTCATGGCACTCGCGAAGTCTGGCGAATTGGGCAAAGTCGTCCACGCCGAGGGAAACTTTAGCCACGACAAGCTGGTTGGAGTGAGCACTGACAGCTGGCGTTTCGCGGACAAACAAATTTCGCCTGTAGCAATGACCGGCACGGGTGTCCATCTGACCGATCTGTTTCTGGGTCTGTTTGGCGAAGCTTCTGAAGCTTATGCGACGTCGCCCCGGGTTGATGGCGCTGATAGCAATACGATCTCACTCCAGCTGCGGTTCGCATCGGGGGCGACAGCGTACATGAACTCGGTCCTGGAGACTCCCCTGTACATGCGCTTTGCCGTGTTTGGATCTGCTGGGTGGGCGGAGGTGCGAAACTTGGCTCACCCGGATGCACGGGGCACAAGCACGTTGGAGGTTAAGATGGCCAACGGCGAACAACGCTTGATCACATTCGATTGGAATGACTCGGTGCGAGACAATCTGGAGGCATTCTCCAGATCCCTTACCGCGGGGGCGCCCTATCCGATTAGGATGGAACAGATGGTAGAGAACGTTGCGGTCTTATCTGCAACCGCGGAGTCGCTGGAGTCTGGGCGGCCGGTGAGCGTGTAGGTTTGCTGTATCGTCGATCGTCGACGACCCTGACAAGATCGGAATGTTCAGAGAGGGAAGGGATAGTTCCCTTCCCCTTTTGCTCTTGGTGCAGGCTATTGAACTTGGATTGAACGTGCGTGGAGCAGTTGCTCTGGCTCAGTTCTTGTTCCCACCGTTGGCAAGTGGAAATTGCATCGCGAGCCTCCACGCGTTCCACTTCATGCTGCACGTAGTCGCGAGAGGCCATTACGCGGGCCCTATGGGTCGAGGAGCGCAACATTGCAGACGTGGACACCCTTGTGCAGGTTGCTATCGCGAACGATCTCGATGGCGCAGCGTTAGTCGAGGCCAGCGAAGCGGAGGCTGTGGAGACAATCTACAGTCGAAACACGCAGGAGGCAATCTCTGCCAATGCCTTTGGTGCTCCCTGGTATGTCTACGACGGGCAACCGTACTGGGGGCAGGACAGGCTCGATTTCCTCGATCGATCGCTTGCTGCAGGCTAGTTCTAGTCCTAGACTGCGATATCCTTCTCGCTGTCTGCGGTCAGTCCCCTTTGAAGGTCTGCCTTGGCTGGCATCCTCGCGCTCAGGGCGGACAAGTAATCGCGCAGTGCGGCATGCAAGTATCTCACCGCCGGCGAGAACTGCTGACGGTGAGGGCACACCAGGTTGAGAGGCGCCAGTTCGCCGGGCTGCTCAGGCAGCAGCAGCTCGAGCCGGCCGTGTTCGACATCGTGGCAGACGTCGATCCATGACTTGTACGCAATACCCCTGCCATCGATTGCCCATTTCCTCGCGATATCCGCATCGTCGCAAATCAATGTGCCTTTGACCGTGATTTGCCTGCGGGCACCCGCAGCGGGGAATATCCATCGGTCGTAGATCCGGCCCCCGCGTGCAAAGGGCAAGCACTGATGAGCGGAAAGATCCTCGAGCGCCGTTGGCCGTCCATGGTGCTGGAGGTACTCTGGCGAGGCAACGAGAACACGTCTGTTATTTTCAGCGAGCGGTAGGGCCACATACGTGGCGTTCTCGTTCATGCCGTAGCGAATCGCGATGTCTATGGGATCGCGGAATACGTCTGCTAGCTGATCGGACAGGGATAGCCTGAGCACGAGTTTAGGGTGCGACTGCCGAAATTCGGTGAGCAACGGAAGCAGGATGTTTCGCCCCAAGTCCGAGGGCGCTGCGATCTTCAAGGTTCCTTGCAGGAGCTGGTGCTCTCCGCGCAGCCGGTCCCGCCCTTGCCTTAGCATTGCGAGCACGTCGTCCGCGTATGGCAGGTATTGTTCGCCCTCCGCAGTCAATCTCAGGCTGCGAGTCGATCTGGCAAAGAGTCTGAATTCGAGCTCGCGCTCTAGACGTCGGATGGCTGCGCTGACTTGTCCGGGAAGCAAGTCGGCCTCCCTGGCCGCATTCGAAAAGCTCCCAAGAGCAGCCGTGCGTACGAAAAGCTGTAGATCGTCAAGCCTGATCATTTTCATTCCAGCAGTAAAAGTCTTATCTCAGTTTCCTGCTTTTTTGAAAGCTCCTTTGCACTGAAGCTTCCATATCTTTCACGCGGGAGTCCGCCATGAATCTTATCGATGCAGTCCATTCACGTCACGCTGTCAAAGCCTATGAAGGCGGGCGAGCTTTGCCCAAACAGGAGGTCGACGCGCTACTCACGCTGCTGCACAACAGCCCATCCTCAGTCAACTCGCAGCCATGGCATTTTGTGATGGCATCGACCTCCGCCGGACGGGAGCGGATAGCAAAGGCGACCACGGGTGCGTACGAGTACAACAATCCTAAGGTGAGAAATGCGTCGCACGTTATCGCGTTGTGCATGCGCGTTGATATGGACGATGCTCACCTGGACGCGCTCCTGGAGCAAGAGAGCATCGACGGCCGGTTCAAGGTGCCTGGCTCCAAGGAGACCCAGGACAGGGGGCGCCGAGCATATATCAACATGCATCGCTATGAGCGTCGCGACGTTCCTCAATGGATGGAGAAGCAGGTCTATCTTGCACTTGGTGGTTTGTTGCTGGGTGCAGCGATCCAGGGAATTGATGCGACGCCGATGGAGGGCTTCGACGCCGCGGCCCTCGACCGGGAGTTGATGCTTCGTGACCGTGGTTTGACGAGTGTCGTGCTCGTGTCCCTAGGATACCGAAGCGAAGCCGACTTCAACGCCGATCTTCCAAAGTCGCGTCTGCCGCAGGACGAGTTGTTTACCTTCATCTAATTCCCAAAAGTGTCCAGCTGCTCCCCCGCGCTCAGCGCCGGGGAGTCCGACCAGCACTCGCCAAGCGTAGATGTGCGCTGCGGGAGGGGGGGGCTGATGCAGACAGTCTTGAGCGCGCGGGTCGCGCATCCATTCCACTTTCTCCTGCATAACAACGAAAAGTCTCCTTTGTGGAGCCTCGGGCGGTGGCCGCAGAATCTGAAGCGGCCTGTGTAAATGCCAGGAGGGCATCCTCGGCACCGAATTCCTCAAGCCGCGCTATCACGTCAGGCATAGAGAGCACCTTGTTGACGTCGCTATTGATACGTCCCACCATTGCTGCTGGCGTTCGTGCTGGACCGACCAACCCGAACCAGATGCTAGCGTTGAAGCCGGGATAACCGGACTCCGCGACGGTTGGCACGTCGGAGAACGCTTTCGGCCGCTTCGATCCGGTCTGCGCAATGGCGCGCAGCTTTCCGCTCTTGACGAAGGGCGAGGTGGTTGTCATACCGTCGAAAGCGAACTCTACCTGTCCGCCGATCAGATCGTTCATTACCGGTGCGGAGCCTCTGTATGGCACATGCAATGCCGAGACTTCTGCGGCCTTCTTGCGACAATCGCCGCCAATGTCTTCGAAGTTTGTGCGACGCTGGAGACAAGCGCTTGGGGAGTCTGACCAACCAGCGCGATGGCTGTGAGGTCGTTCTCCGCGACATACTACAGTTTCGGATGCAACCCTGGTGCGATTCCCAGTGCGTTGATATGACCCATTAGCAGGGTATTGCCATCGGGCGCAGCCTTGGCAACATCGCTGGCCGCGATACGTCCCGCAGCCCCCACTTTGTTGTTCACGAGCACCGGCACGCCCCATAGCCCGCTCAGCTTGTTGGCGACAATACGGGCCAGTACATCCGGACCGCCGCCCGGAGGGAAGCCGGCGACAATGCGCACCGGTCCAGTAGGCAGATTGGCTTCGGATCCAATTGCGGGTAAGGCGTACGCCAGCTGACGATGCGGTAAGGACCGAAAGGAAGCGTCGGCGTTCCATGGTCGCGTCTCCTCTTGTTCTTGATAGCTCTATGGTTAGACTGATTCGCAATTGGACTCTGCACGTGGGCTATCGCCAGAGGAAGTGGTTTCACGCGTCATCAGAACGCGTAAATTGCGTCGACAAGAACATGGGACTCCTTCGGACCAATCCTCTTCGGGGCGGCGAGGTCCCGGTTGGCGGCAGCGGTGGCGTGCAGGAGGGCAGTCGGCAGTGGATGACCCGAGGTAGATGCTTTTCCCGGCAAGACCAGCAGGCAAAGCGGAACAAGGAAGGCGGTGGATCCCTGTACGGGCGCCGTGGCACATGGGCTGCTGTCGCCTCAGTAGAGCGCTCGGCAAACCATTGGCACACACCCAACCGCAAAGCCAATAGTTTGCCCGGTCTTTTGATCAGGCAATACCGGAAGAAGATGTCTTGGAGCGGCAACCTTTACGCGACTGTTTCGTCAAGCCTCGCTGCAAAGCCGCGTTTCACGCCAGGACGAGCCGACAATACGTTGTACCACCGCTTGACGTTTGGGTACCGATCAAGCTCGACCTGGTGGCGCTCATGGCGCCATGCCCAGCCGAGAATCGCGAAATCTGCTATCGACAGCTCCCCGGCGACGAACTCCACTTCCGCTAGCCGGCGGTCCAGTACCCCGTACAGGCGATGCGTCTCGTCCGAGTAACGTTTGAGGCCGTAGCGCCGGTCTACCTCCGACTCGATCGCGCGGAAATGATGGACTTGGCCCGGCATCGGGCCGAACCCACCCATCTGCCACATCAGCCATTCCAGTACAGGAATGCGATCACGCAAGCTGGGTGGGAGGAACTTGCCAGTCTTCTCACCCAGATAGAGCAAGATCGCGCCGGATTCGAAGATGCTGACTGGCTGTCCGCCGGGGCCGTCGGGATCGACTATCGCCGGAATCTTGTTGTTCGGACTGATGCGCAGGAAGTCGGGTTCGAACTGTTCGCCCTTACCGATGTTCACCGTCTTGACGGTGTAGGGCAGTTCCATCTCTTCGAGCGCGACGCTGATTTTCCGTCCGTTCGGCGTGTTCCAGGTATGCAGGGTGATGGTCATGAGGATTCGTGGAGTGTGGCCAAAGCCGAAAGCCCTCGGGGAGCGGCGCAGGCGGCCCGGCCGGCCGTCTGCTGTTCCCGATATTCTAGCGGGGCCATGCTTAGGACACCCTGGTCCACTTGCCGTACTTTGCGACCTCGTTGTCATCAAAGCCGAAACCAAGGCCCGCGGTCTGGTGCAGCTGTATCCGGCCGTCCTTCTGCTCCAGCTGACGATCGAGAAGTCGGCGGAAATTGAGCACCTTGTCGTCCCAGAAGAACTCGACGTAGCGAGCATTGGGAGTGGCTGCCGCCAGCGGGGCATGTACGTCGTGGAACCAATGCGGGCACATCTGGATGCCGTAGCCGGCAGCCATCGCCGCGATGCGCTTCCATTCTGTGATGCCGCCGCAGACAGCAGCGTCCGTCTGCAGGATAGCTGCACCGCCCATGTCCAGCAGTTGCTTATGGTACCAACGGCCATAACCGATCTCCGCGGTGGCCACGGGGATTCTCGTTAGCCTGGCCAAGCGGGCATGGTTCTCAATGTCGTCAGGGCCGAACGGCTCCTCGATGAAGTAGGGCTCGTACTGTTCAATTCGACTCAGGTACTGCATGGCCTGGACCGTGTCGACCCAGCCGTTGTTGCAGTCGAGCATCAGTTCGACCTCTGGGCCGATGGCCTCTCGTGCTGCCTTCACTCGTGATTCTTCGCCTTGCGGGGACCAGCGGCCGGTTTTCATCTTGACGGCCTTGAACCCTTGCGCGACGTAGCTGGCCATTTCCTCACCTAGAATTTCCGGGGTTTTCCCTTCGATGTAGTAGCCGCCGCTAGCGTATGCCGCGACCGAATCTGTTTCGACAGCGCCAAGGTATTTGTGCAGGGGCAGTTTGGCAGTTTTGGCATTCAAATCCCACAGTGCAATGTCCAAGGCACTAAGAGCGCGCATCACCGTCCCCATGCGACCCTGAAGGAGTGCTTCCTGGTACATGTCTTTCCATAGCCCCTCGACGGCCAGCGAGTCCCGTCCCAGGAGCACCGGTGCGAGCAACTGCTCGACGGCGACACGGAAGAGTTCTCCTGCCGCGCTACCGACGTAGCAAAAACCAATGCCTTTGACGCCATCGGTGCTACGGATGTTGACGAGGCCATAGTGCCGGTCAGTCACGGTGCGGTTTGAGAAGGAGGTGACCGTCTCCAGCTTTACGCGGGCTGCGCAGACTTCGATGGATTGAATGGTGGGCATGTTGGCTCCAGTTTGATGGGCAATGGGATGCGGGAGGTAAGACTGTGCACCCATCAGACCCTCGAAAGTAGCGGGCACCTGTTTCTTCAGACCACGTAAAATGCGGGTTATGGATATCCGATTCATACAGAGTTTCCTTGCAGTGGTGGAGCTAGGTTCGATTGCCGAAGCGGCGCGGCAGCTCGATCTCGCACAGACCACGGTGGCTCAGCAGATTCGCGCGTTGGAAAGCGATCTTGGTTCACAGTTGCTCGTGAGGTCGGGCCGTATGGTGAAGCCGACGGTAGCAGGTACCCGAATCGTGGATCGAGCGCGAGACCTTCTGCGCGACGTTAGGGATTTGCGCTCGGCCGCGTCCGATACAGGACTTCCGGCTGGACCACTACGCCTGGGGGCGACACCCACGGCATTGATGGGGCTGCTACCGCCTTTGCTGCGGCATTGGATGGAAGAACATCCCAGCATCTCGATCTTTATCGAACCCGGTACGTCTTCCGTTCTCCTGGGCCGAGTCATGTCCGGGGAACTTGATGCGGCGATTCTTGTGCATCCGGCTTTTGAACTTCCCAAGACGTGTGCCTGGCGCTTGCTTCGCGAGGAACCGCTGATACTCCTGACCCAAAGCGGAATGCACGTCGAAGATGTGCCGGCGACGGCCGGACGTGAGCCTTTCATACGCTATGACCGAAACGTAGTGGCGGGTAGGATGGCCGACGACTACCTCCGCGCGCATGGGGTACGCACCAAGGTACATTTCGAACTGGACGGCATCGAACACATTGCTAGCCTTGTTGCCGAGGGCTTCGGCGTATCTGTGCTTCCAGACTGGCCGTTCATTGGCCAGCAAGATCCTCGACTGCGCCGATGGCGTCTTCCCGAACCTTGTCCATCCCGAGGCGTCGGGATGGTGTGGCTGCGTAGCTCGGTCCGGTCGCAACTGGCCGAGGCGTTTGTTCAGATTAGTAATCTTGGGGGATCGCAGCTGGCGTAGGTTGTGCCGTCAACCGGTCGTCACCGGCAGCCGCCACTGCGCACAGCTGAGGATACAAAAATGCGCTGTGCTCACTATGCTGAGCCATCCTGGCGTTGCTACAGTGGATTCTGATTTGCCCATTCGGCAGAGCCTCTATGAGCTTCGGTCCGGATGGGCTTTCGGCACGGAGTGATGTCATGGATGCATCAGGCAAGGTGGACCGGCCAACCGAGGATGATAGGTGGGCCCAGAGATTCCCGGTTCTCACGGGAGGGCAGATCAGTCGAATTCTCCGTTACGGGATCGTGCAGAGGTTTGCCGGGGGACATGTCCTTTTCCGTCAAGGGGACAGGAACATACCCACATATGTCGTGCTGAACGGCTCGCTAGAAGTCGAGCGCGGCAACGCCATAGATTCCCATAGCCTAGGAAGACGCGGCCCAGGAATGTTCACGGGAGACATCGGCTCGCTTGTGGGGCGTGCCGCTGTTGCGACTGTTCGCGTGGAAACCGAAGCGGAGTTGCTCGTCATCGATCCGGAGGGGATGCGCACGCTGGTGATCTCGGAGGCGGATCTAAGTGAAGTCATCATGCGGGCCTTCATTCTTCGCCGCGTATCTTTCATCGAGGACGAGGCGTCGGGCGGCGTTGTCGTCATCGCGTCGAAGCAGACCGCAGGAGCGCTACGGCTCAGGGAATTCCTGTCCCGGAACAGCTATCCGGCGCTGTATCTGGATCTGGACCAGCAAGCCGAAGCCCGGGCACTCATGGAGCGATTCCGAATCGTCCCGGATGATTTGCCGGCCGTCATTACGCCTAAGTCCGAAGTACTGCGCCGACCTACAATCCGGGCGCTTGCGGACGCCGTCGGGTTAAGTCCAGAACCATTGCAAGGCCGGCGCTTCGACCTGGCTGTCGTCGGCGCAGGGCCCGCTGGCCTGGCGGCCGCGGTCTATGGAGCGTCCGAAGGTCTTCGTTCGGTTGTCTTCGATGCAACCGCTCCTGGAGGGCAAGCTGGAACAAGTTCGAAGATCGAGAATTATTTTGGGTTCCCGACGGGGATATCGGGTAGGGCGCTCGCAGGAAGGGGACTGGCGCAGTCGAGAAAATTCGGGGTGGAGGTGGCGGTGCCCGTGTCGGTTGCTGCGCTGCGGACGGAGGGCAGGGAGTTTGTCCTGGAGATGGACAACGGAGAGTGCGTCCAGGCGCGCGCCGTGATTATTGCTACCGGCGCACGATACAGGAAGCCAGACCTGGCTAACCTCGCAGACTACGAGGGAAGAGGCGTCTACTACAACGCATCGTTCACAGAGGCGACCTACTGCGGAGGCGAGGAAGTCATCGTCGTCGGAGGCGGGAACTCTGCTGGACAAGCGGCAGTGTTCCTGTCCGAGCACGCTCGGCATGTGCATATGCTTGTTCGGTCGCGAGGGCTGGCGGCGAGCATGTCGCACTATCTAATTCAGCGTATCATTGCCTCCCCGAACATTACGCTCCATGTCGAAACGGAGATCAGCGCTCTCCTAGGTCAAGGGCGTTTGGAGGCAGTGCAGTGTAGCGGTGCCCATGGGGTTCTTCGCAGCTTCGATATAGCCCACGTCTTCCTGTTCCTGGGGGCAGATCCTTGCACAGGTTGGCTGGAAAACAGTGTTGCTCTAGACGAAAAGGCGTTTGTCCTTACCGGGTCGCAAGTGCCACAGGAACGCTGGAAGCTTGAGCGGTCCGTTTTTCCGATGGAGGCCAGCCTGCCCGGTGTGTTTGCGGTTGGCGATGTACGAAGTGGCTCGGTCAAGCGGGTTGCCGCCGCAGTTGGCGAGGGCGCCGCCGCAGTTGGCGAGGGCGCCGCCGCAGTGCAAGCGCTTCACCAGTACTTTGCGTAGGATCGAGCTGGGACGCTAGTGTCGTGCGTGAGCGATACCTTTGTATAGGTAGCGGTCCTGCGCTGGCTGGCGTAGCAACGTCCGCGGAGAGCGCGTTTTATCAGTATCTACGGAAGCGGGAGCGGGGTCGGCTGGAGCAGGAGTTTCTTCCATCCGAAGCCGTGGGCGCTCATTTACGTATCTGGCACGGCTACTGAACGCAATGGGTTCCTGCTTGGCCGATTGGGGCGGCAAGCCAGCGAGTCCGCGGTCCGTCAAGAACCCCCACGCAACGCCCATATAGCTGCCGGCGCGCTCTGCAGGAACATGTCGACTTTCTGGCGAATCATGGCATCCCTGTTGGTCGGCACCTTGAGCACGCGGACTCATTTGCGCACGCCGCTATAGAAGATCGGCGCGCGCAGAAACCGTTGCGCGTAAAGTGCTCGGTGTCTTTTTCGACGATCTGCTGTTCGCGCTCCTCGGGTAGCAGCCGCCTGCGCAGGAGGCATCGCAAATTGTTACGGGTGGAAAAGTGTTGCCGCTCTCGTTCCAATAAGAACAACTTGCTGCATTTATGCAGAGGCTTGCCTGGCGTGTGAGGCAACGCTGGCCCCTCCCCTTAGGGAGAGGCCAGGCGCTCTTGATGCTTTGTGGTGCCTCGTTGCTAGGCGTAGCTCAGGCGTGCAGCTTCGGAGCGGCGGGGAAATCCACCGGCACTTGCGTGGTCGCGTGCAGATAGTTGGTCACAGTCTTGTCGCCGATGATGACAATCGCATCGACAAGGTTTGCCTTGTTCCAGCCGGCTGCGAAGAACGCGTCGACGAGCGCCTGGTCGGCGTGGCCACGATTCTGAGCGATATTGCGCGTCAGGCGCGCCAGCGCGTCCAGCTTTGCATCAAAGGTCGCTGCGCCGGCCCGAATCTCCAGGATTTGCTCGTCCGTGAAGCCATGCATTTTGCCGATGGCGGTATGTGCCGCAAGGCAGTATTCGCATTCGTTGACCTGACTGACGACCAGGTTCACGACTTCGCGAGCCTTGCCCGTAACGCTGCTGCTGCCATTTTGGAACGCCAGGTAGTTGCCAAGTGCGTACTCTGAGTGGGCAAGCGTCGCATACAGGTTGGGCACCATACCGAGCGTGCTCTTGAGTTTGTCGAAGATTGCTTGGTTGGCCGGGGAGACTTCTTCGCGGGTCGGTACGTTGATTGCGGTCATGATTGAGCTCTTTTCAGAGTGGGTTGGGGAAACTGGTTTATTGGGCGAGATAGCCGCCATCGACGGCGATCGATTGGCCGGTGAGGTAGCGCGCCTTGTCACTACCCAGGAAAACGATGGTTTGAGCGATTTCGTCGGGCTGGGCTGCCCGGCGCGCTGGGATGGTGTCCAAATAGCCGGACTTGGCACCTTCGTTGTTGCCGGTAAAGCGATCCAGCATGTCCGTTGCGACGGGCCCCGGGGCCACTGCATTCACGCGCACGCCGGCGCTTGCACCTTCGAGCGCAGCGCTCTTCGTAAGGCCTTCCACGGCGTGCTTGCTGGCGACGTAGACCGACGCTCCTGCAATGCCAGCCTGGCCGGCAACGGATGACAGGTTGATAATCGAGCCGCCACCTAGAGCCAGCATCACGCGCATTTCATGCTTGATGGAAAGTAGTGTGCCGAGCACATTGGTGGTGAAGGTCTCCTCATAGTTGAGGGCCGATTGGTCTGTCAGGGGCAAGCTTTCACCTTCGGTGCCTGCATTGTTCACAGCGACGTCGATGCGGCCGAAGCGTTCGACGGTGCGTTCTATGAGATTGCGAACCTCGGCTTCAAAGCGCACGTCAGCACGGACGAACTCAGCCTCGGCGCCGAGCGCGCGCAACTCAGCCGCCAGTTCTTGGCCTGCCTCCTCGCGGCGACCACTCACAACGAGGCGACCGCCATCGCAAGCAAACGCCAGCGCTGTCGCACGGCCGATGCCGGTCAATGCACCAGTGATCAGGATTACCGGCTTGTTCATGTGAGTCTCCATTCAATTTGCGCCGCCGTTTGCGTGCTGCAGCGTTTGCGTGAGACAACTATGGTTGATTCCCGGTCGAAGATTTAGGTGGTGTATGCTCATATAACTAATTCCTAGTGGGAATAAATATGGACAAACTCCAGGCGATGCGTACGTTCGTCCGCGTAGTGGAGGCGGGAAGCTTTTCGGCGGTCGCCCACGAGGCCGACGTTACGCAAGGTGCCATCAGCAAGCAGGTGGCGGCACTCGAGGCCGACCTTGGCGCTAAGTTGCTTACGCGGACGACGCGATCGCTCGCACTCACCGATGAAGGTGAGCGCTACTTCGAGCATGTACGCCGGCTAGTGGAGGAAATTGCAGAGGCGGAAGCCGCGTTGCGCACTGGGGAGCAGCAACTGACCGGATGGCTGCGAGTGGCCGCGTCGGTGGGCTTTGGTCGGCGCAAGCTTATGCCCATCGTGCAGGCATTCTTGGCCGAACACCGCAACGTAAAAATCGACCTTCGGCTGCACGACGGTTTCATCGACCTTGTCGAACTTGGCATCGACGTAGCCGTGCGCATTGGAGAGCTATCTGACAGCAGTCTGGTCGCGAGGCGTGTCGGGACTACCCATCGGATGCTTGTAGCGCATCGCAAGTACCTGCGCAGGTTGCCGGCGGGGCTCAAGCCGCCGCATGCGCCGGAGGATCTCTCGGCTCATAATTGCATCGTTTATACGGAAACCGTGTCTCGCAACGAATGGAGCTTTACCGCCGGCCCGGGTTCGGAGGAACCAGTCGGCACCAGGCGCGTGGTGCGTGTTCAGGGCAATCTGCAGACCAACAGCAGCGAGGTCATGCGAGCATCTTTGCTGGCGGGGATGGGTATCGGTTATTCACCAACCTGGCTGTTCGACGAGGAACTCGCAAGTGGAGAATTGCAGCGTCTGTTGCCTGACTGGGAGGCGGTGCCCATGCCAATTCATCTCGTTAGCCCACAGCAACGCCGCCATTCAGCGAAAGTAAAGACGTTCGCGGACTTTGTGAGCAGACAGTTGGGGACACCCGAGTCATCTACTTGAATCTTGTGACTTGATGCGTTACTCCACAGCATCGCCCTACAAAGCATCCAGGTCGACAAAATCCAGTGCGCCCGGGGGAAAAATCCTGCGGGCGACAACGAGGCCTTGGATGTTTGCCGGGGGGAATTCTTGCCGCAGAACCGTTTGCATCGCTTTGTAGTGTGAACCTGTGGTCAGTACATCATCGACGATGAGAGCTTCGCACCAATTTGTACTGGCTTGGCCTGCAGTACCAAGCGACCGTGCATTTGTCGATCACAGGGAATAACGTATCCGTCAGCAGAACCCATGTTGACCTCGGAATGCTGCTCCGGCAGGTTATTGGCGTTGTGGGGGCGTCGGAGGCTATGGCATCACGGCTGACGCTCTGATGTCAGAACTGATAGCCACGGTCCCGCCAGTACTGCCAATCAGCAATTGCCTGCTGCGTCATCTCGTCGCTCGCCAGTGGCACGAGTTGCGCTAGTGGCACAGCAAGCTTGCGCTTGTTCCATCGTATCCACACGAAGGCTTCAGACTCGCAGACGTCCTCCGGCGCCATTGCGATCACCTGAACCCGGTCGCCGGGGGTGAGCGGCGAGGTTGGCGATCGCTTGCGAACCTCAGCTTCAAACGGGACGGTGAGTTGCTCCTCGAGGTAGTAATACCATGCCATCGACCGCTCCTCTGAACTGTAAGCGTCGACGACTATCTCCATCGTGATTCGGCGTTCACGATCTGGATCGGACTTGGGTCTAGGCATTCTTATTGTGCGAAGGGCGAAGCATACTCAGAGATCGACGACCTTGCGCAGTAGCGCGAAGGAGACACGCCAGTGACCTTCGTTCGGGTCGCACTGAATGGAGGCGGTCTTCTGGTTGAGGCGCACGATGGTGCCGATGCGTTCGCGCAAGTGCTGGTCGGTGAAGCTGACAGTATCGCCGACGAGGAAGTCCGCACGCTGCGCGGCGGTGACGGTGGCGGTGAAGCGTGCGGCCGTTGCTGCGCGGCGGTAGTGGGCTCGGCGAGCACGGTGGCGTAGGGCAAGCTCCAGTGTCGGCCACTGGCGATGTCCTGGACCACAGCCTGCGTCTGACGCAACTCGAGGATGCGCCCTCGGCGCAGCGGCTGAGTGAGGTCGTCGGCGACGTAGCCGACAGTCATGCCAATATGCAGGTGCCTGCGGACCTCGAGGATACGCTTGGGATCGTTGATCATCCGCCCGATAGTCAGATACAGGCGGTACAGGTCGGCACTCGGGGCTAGGCGCAGGGCGTCAAGGACGTCCATGATGCGCAGTTTACCGGTTAGCGCGCCAACGGCAGCAGTTCGTGGACCTGACTGATCGGTTCCCCTCGGCATGGAAGGGTAGAGACGCCGATCAGGATGGGCGTCATTCTCGGATGCGGTCCTCGATCGGTGCGGAAATGCCATTCGCTTGGCGTACTGACGCGCTTTCCGCCTTGCTGAGAGCTCTTGTCCCGATTCAGCTTGGTTACGACTCCTTCGACGGTTTGGATCTCGCCTGTGGCGCACGCCTTGCTTGCAGTTGCTGCGCACGTTTTGCATCCTTCGGTCGGACGTGCCCGGCCTCCTGGCCGGCCAGATCCACCCGCGATGCGCCTTTGATGAGGCAAGCCCAGTAGCGGGTGCCGCGGCACCAGGTCTGGATCGCCTCGCGCAATTCGGCCTCGCTCAGGGAGAGATCCTGCGTGCATGGGACGAGATCCTCGAAGAGGCCGATCTTGAGCGGCACCTTGGGTGCCGGGTTCTTCGGAAAGGCTAGCGGGACGCCGTTGCAGCCTGGCGATCGCGTGGGCCACCGGATCGACCGGCTTTGCCGGATCGGCCGGCGTGGCTTCCCGGGCGCGAGGCGGCTTGGCCCGCTTCGGAGCCTTGGCAACCTTTTCGGCCTTTGCCTGGTCTGCCAGTTGTGCTTTGAGTGCCGCCAGTTGTTCGAAGCCCATTGTATCTAGTGGTTTATCGCGTGGAGCGATTTTAGCAGTCGCGTCCCCTTCGGGGCTTGCCACGCGGGTGCGCCTTACGTCTTCCCGGTCCACCCCATACGATGTCGCTCCTGGGTGGCCTCGTGCCGCGCATCCTCTTCGCTGTGCAGGTAAGCGCTGGTGGTAGCAATCGAGGCATGGCCAAAGTTGTCGCGCACAAAACGCAGGTCGACCTGCTGGTCGGTCATGTGCGAGCAGGCGGTGTGGCGCAGCCAGTGCGCCGAGGCGCTGGCCAGCACTGCAGCCTGCGCCTCCCACTCGGGCCCGCGCGCCCGCAGGCGCCTGGCCGCCATGCCGAACGCTTCCTTGAGGATCAGGTGCAGCGCACCGCGTGACAGGACCTTATCCCGACCCGTCTCACGGCCGATCACCGGCAGCACCAGTGGGGCGTTTCCCCAGGCTGCGGGGTAGGCGCCAGCCCGTGGGCGCGGCGGTAGCGCGCCAGTTCGGCGATCAGCTCGTCGGTGGCCGGCACCAACCGGATCTTGCTGCCCTTGCCGCCGACGCCCGCAGCCCGCCCAGATAGAGAAGCCGCAGCAGGGGTGCTGGTGACGCTGCGCGCCTCGGTGCTGCTATTCGAAATCAGCGTTGCAGCGGTTACTGCCGGCAGTCTTCTCTCGCTGCCTGCGGCAGGTTTTCATCATAACTTTTCATCAATTTTGAGAAATCTCAGAAGGCGTGAGAAGACTTGATGCACGCCTCGCGTAATACGGGCCCGTCAGCCGGCCGGTTCCGACCCCTCGGACACACGAGGGCCGCAGGCTTCCTTATGACTCTTCGATGCCTTCCTGATCTCGGGTCAGGTTGTCTATCATCACCAGCAGCGCCGTGCGTGTGGTAGCGACATCCTCGGCTGCCAGTCGCTGCACGGCGACCGCATTTACCTCCTCGGCCAGCGGGACGAGCGTCTTGCGCAAGCGCTTGCCCAATGGTGTCAGGAACACATAGATGTTCTTGCGGTTGGTCGGTCGGCGCTCCAGTGTCACGTAGCCGAGCGCCTCCATGGTCTGTAAAGCCGTAAACGTGGTCGGCTCCATCACGCCGGCTTCGATGCTAAGTTCGCGCTTGGTAATTCCATCGCGCTCCCAGAGAATCCGCAGGAACGTCCAGTGGCCAAGCTGTACGTCATGCTTTGCAAGCCGGTGCTGAAGGGCGCGCAGGAAGGCCCGGGTTGCATCCTTGACAAGATGCGCCATGCGATCGTTGGGTACATCGTCATGCCATCGGCGAAGGATGCGCTGCGCGACCTCCTGTTCTCTGAGTTCGGACGTTTTCGACATAAGGGCGGACAGCAAAGCCAAAGATGTATTCTGCCATGAGTGTTAGGCGGGCACTACAGCTGAGGCCGTCACAGCACCCCTGCGGAAGACAAGAGGCTTGGCACCGGCAGCCTGCTTCCAGATCCAGTGCGCCAGGGCCGAATCCAGATGCTGAACATGGGCGGGAAACCAGCGCTCGAGTTCGTCCGCAAGCCGTCGGACGACTGCGATGTCGCCGCGTTCCAGCCTGGCCTTCACGGCGGACATCGAAGCCAGCACAGCCGCATGCTCGCCAATATGGCATTTGCGGGGTGGAAAATCTCTTTCCTCCATCAGGCGGTCTTCGTGGCCGAAATGCGCTTGGGCCAGTCGCAGTAGCGCTTCCATAACTTCTGCCAGACCCCCGGCAGGCGTCTCCCGCAACGCGCGTATGAGAACCACGACCTGCCGGTGTTCGTCGTCGATGTCGGGATGCCCGACCAACAGCCCGTCATGCCAGATAAAAGAGTGGTCCGCCGCCATATGCTCTACCTACATTGTTATATTCCTAAGAATATATTAGACGTTCCGAGGGGGAGGGGCAACTGCTTGACTTGGGGCCGGCCATAGCTTTTTCCTCGGCACGGCGCTGGCAGTCCGGCGACTTCATCCTGGCGGTCCCCATTCTGATCAGGCACGGCCATACGCGAGCAATATTAGCCGGCTAAGTATTTTCCCTCGGTTGCACGGTGGCTCCCTTGTCATCGTCGCTTTCCCTCATTATGCTTAGTCACCTAAGTATAAGTCATGGCGAGTACCGGCCTACACCGGTGACGCGTCCTCCAGGAGCCAAGCGATGTTGACGAAGGAAGAGAACGATCTGTTGTGCCGTATCGAAGGCGATGCGCCGATGGGACGGCTAATGCGCAGGCATTGGACCCCGGTTTGCCTGATCGAAGAGGTACCGGAACCCGACGGCGCGCCAGTAAAGGCGCGCGTGTTCGGCGAGGACCTGGTCGTGTTCCGCGACAGCGACGACCGCGTCGGGGTCATGGATGAGTACTGTCCTCACCGCCGGGCCTCACTGGTGTACGGCCGCAACGAGGAAGGCGGCCTGCGTTGCCTGTATCACGGCTGGAAGATGGACGTCGAGGGCAATGTGCTGGAAATGGTGTCGGAACCCACTTCGAGCGGTATGGCCGAGAAAGTCAAGCACAAGGCCTACCCGACCAACGAGTGGGGCGGCATGGTGTGGGCATACATGGGTCCTTCCGACGCCGTACCGGAATTCGTCCCGCCGCGCTGGGCGCCGTCTGCTGATGTCCGCGTGAGCATCGCCAAGGTGCTGCTGCCCTGCAACTGGGCACAGGTCCTCGAGGGTGCGATCGACTCGGCCCACAGCTCCAGCCTGCATAGCTCGGACATGGTCCCGGCCCGCGTCGACGGCGCCAAGGCGACCAGCAGCCTTTGGCTGCGCCCCTCCACCGACAAGGCGCCGCGCCTCCAGGTGCAGCGCGGCGGCTATGGCTTCCGCTATGCGGCGATCCGCCGGCCGATCCATCAGGCGCAATCTCACGACTACGTTCGCTCCACGGTCTTCGTGGCCCCCGCGACCGCGCTGATCCCGCCGAACAACCTCTACAACGTCGCCAATATCAACGTGCCGATGGATGACACCAATACGGCGTTCTACTTCATTGCGTGGGGTCATCCGGCGCAGACACCGGAAACCGAAACCTGGCGCAAGTTCCTGCGCCAGACCGTGGGGGTGGACCTTGACGAGTACTACCGGCCTCTGCGGAACATCGAAAACCGCTTCTGGCAGGATCGGCAAGCGATGAAGGCTGGCAACTTCACCGGGATTTCCGGCTTCCCCAACCAGGATGTGGCCATGTGGCTGACGATGGGCCCGATTGCGGACCGCAGCCATGACCGTCTCGGCGCGAGCGACCTGGCCATTGTCGAATTCCGCAAGCAAATGCTGGAAGCCGTCCGGGCCTTCCAGCAAGGCGGCGAAGCGATCGGCACGGGCAGCCATGCAATTCCCGCCCACATCTGCTCATTCCAGGCCGTCGTGCCAAAGACGGAGGATTGGAGGACTTTTGACGTGACCTATGTATGGCCGGATGGACAAGACCGGCTCGAGTTCGAACCGTCCTATTCGGTCACGGCGTAGATCGCGTTCGCCACGCTGGCCGCCAATGCACAACCGAGACAAAAGCCCCCATCCATGACAAAACTCCAGCTCTCCGTCGCCATGGGCGACTATGACCGTACCCGTGCGCTGCTCGACGGCCGCATCCAGATCGATGGCGTCGCCCCTGTCTACATGACGCTGAACCCGGAAGAGATGTTCTTCCGCGCCATGCGCAGCCAGGATTTCGACATCACCGAGCTATCATTCTCGAGCTACCTGATCAAGCACTCGCGCGGGGACTGCCCCTACATTGCCGTTCCGGTGTTTCTTTCGCGAGCCTTCCGTCACACCTCGATCTATGTGCGCAAGGACCGTATCAGGCGCCCCGAAGACCTGAAGGGCTGCCGCATCGGCATCCCTGAATACCAGCTCACTGCAATCGTGTGGGCGCGGGCGGTCCTGCAGGATGACTTTGGCATCCAACCGTCCGATGTCACGTGGGTGCGGGGTGGCATCGATACGCCAGGGCGCCCCGAGAAGGTGAAGCTGCAGTTGCCGTCCGATGTCCGCGTGGAATCGGCCCCCGAGGGGCGCACGATCTCCGACCTACTCGACCGCGGCGAGATCGACGGGTTCATTGCGCCACGGCCGCCGAGCGCCGCTGCCCTGCGCAACGAGAAAGTGGCGTGGCTCTTCGAGGATCCCACCACCATGGCGAAGGATTACTTCCGTCGCACCGGGGTTTTCCCGATCATGCATGTGGTCGGGATCCGTAAGACCCTTGCCGAGACCCATCCTTGGCTGCCGGGTGCCGTGTACAAGGCCTTCAACCAGTCGAAGGCGTACGCCCTGGAGCAGCTTTCCGATACGTCGGCGACCAAGGTGACCATGCCGTTCGTCGAGGAAATGCTCAAGGCCGCCCGCGAAACGCTGGGCGAGGACTATTGGTCGTATGGCGTCCAGCCCAACCGGCGCACGCTGGAAACATTCGCGCGCCATCACCACGGTCAGGGCCTGTCCGAGCGGCTGGTGGCGGTGGAAGAGATCTTCCATCCGTCCACCTACGAGTCCTACAGCATTTGAGAACACCGCGCGCGCCGGGACACCCGTGCCGCGCGGCTCCCTGGAGTCAAGATGTTCGAGTACAACGAAACCCTGGAGCAGGCGCTGCGCCGCAATGTCGATGACGCACTGCGCGAGGATATCGGCCGCGTCGCCTGGACCGCCCAGCTCGTGCCAGCCGGCAAGCGCGTGCAGGCGCGTGTCATCGCCAAGGAAGATGCGGTGATCGCGGGCCAGCCCTGGTTCGAGTCCTGTGTGGTCAGGCTCGACCCGAACGCATCGGTCAATTGGCTCGCCGCCGAGGGCGCCGACGTGACGGCTGGCACCGAGGTCTGCCGCATCACCGGCGACGCGCGAGCCCTGCTGTCCGCCGAGCGCTCGGCACTCAATTTCCTTCAGATGCTCTCCGGCGTGGCCACCGTCACCCGCAGCTACGTCGAGCAGATCGCCGATGTGTCGCCGAACCCCAAAGGCTGCGCGATGCGCGATACCCGCAAGACCCTGCCCGGCCTGCGCCAGGCGCAGAAGTACGCCGTTCGCATTGGCGGCGCCACCAACCACCGCATGGCGCTGTGGGACGGCATCCTGATCAAGGAAAACCATATCGCCGCGGCGGGCGGGGTGTGTCAGGCGCTTGAGCGTGCGCAGCGCCTTGACGCTGACGTGCCGGTCCAGATCGAAGTGGAAGACCTGAGCGAACTGGACGAGGCCCTGGCCGCCGGCGCCACCAATATCCTGCTGGACGACTTCAGCCTTGACGACATGAAGCGCGCTTTCACCCTGAATGCAGGGCGCGCGCGTTACTGGAGGTGTCGGGCGGGGTCGACCTGGATTCGCTGCGCGCAATCGCCGCGACCGGCGTGGACCGGATCTCCAGCGGCAAGCTGACCAAGGACGTGCGCGCCATCGACCTCTCGATGCGCATCGATGTCTGAAACTGGATGAGAATCATGGCCAATCTACAGCCCCACGCCGATACGCCGATGCTGCTTCGCATCGCGCGCATCCATGATGCCGCGCAGGGCATCCGCAGTCTCGAATTCGAGCAGCCAGACGGGTCGGAATTGCCGCCCTTCACGCCCGGTTCGCACATCAAGGTGCAGGTGCCAAACGGCCTGCTGCGCAAGTATTCCCTGTGCAACGATGCCTCCGAGCGGCATCGATACGTGATTGCCGTGAAGCGCGACGCCCAAGGGCAGGGCGGATCGATGAGCCTGTGCGACGACGCCAAGGAAGGCGATCTGATTCCGGTGGGTGTGCCCGACAACGCATTTGCACTTGTGGACAATGCCAAGGCCTACGTCTTCATCGCCGGCGGAATCGGCATCACCCCGATTCTCTCGATGATCCGCAGCTTCGGCGAGTTGTCGAACGCGAAGTGGAAGCTCTACTACTTTACGCGTTCGCCAGAGACTACCGCCTTCCTGAAGGAACTCCAGGCGCCGGAATTCAAGGGCAAGGTCAAGATCCACCACGACTTCGGCGACCCCGCCAAGGCCTTTGACCTGTGGCCCGTGCTGGAACGGCCGGGCGACACCCACGTCTACTGCTGCGGTCCGCGTGGCTTGATGGAGGCGGTGCGAGACATGTCGGGTCACTGGCCCGCCACCAAGATGCACTTTGAAAGCTTCAACGAAGGCGGCGAGGTGCGCGCCGACGACAAGCCCTTCGACGTGGTGCTCAAGGGCACCGGAAAGCGCTTCCAGGTACCGGTCGGCGTGAGCATCCTGAACGTGCTTCGCCAGCATGGCTGCAATGTGCCCTCGTCCTGCGAGAGCGGCACTTGCGGAACGTGTCGCACCACGCTGGTATCGGGCGAGGCAGACCACCGCGACATGGTTCTCCTGCCGGAAGACTTGGCGCACCAGGTAATGATCTGTGTCTCGCGGGCAAAGAGCACGGAACTGGTGATCGACCTATGAGGACAATTCCCAACAGAAAGGTACGCCTGGGCGTCGTGGGACTCGGCCGCGCGTTCTCACTGATGCTACCGACATTCCTCGCCGATGATCGGGTGCGCATTGCCGCCGCTTGCGATCCGCGTGAGGTGGCGCGCCAGCAGTTTGCGCGGGATTTCAACGCACCCGTCTACGACGACTTGGCGGCCATGGCGTCGTCCCCCGACATTGACGCGATCTACATCGCCAGCCCGCATCAGTTCCATGCGGCTCATGCGTCCCTGGCCGCGGAGAACGGCAAACACCTGCTTGTGGAGAAGCCGATGGCACTCTCCATGGCAGAGTGCGACCAGATGATCGAGGCCTGCGTGCGCGGCGGCGTCCAGATGATTGTGGGTCATTGCCACAGCTTCGACTCGCCTTACTTGCAGGCACGACAACTCATCCAGTCTGGCCGTTTTGGCGCGGTACGCATGATTCACGCGCTGAACTACACAGACTTTCTTTATCGTCCTCGGCGCCCCGAAGAACTCCAGACTGAAGCCGGCGGCGGCGCCGTGTTCAGCCAGGCGGCGCACCAGATCGATATCGTCCGCTTGTTGGCGGGTTCGCCAGCAACACGCGTGAGGGCAACGTTAGGGAGATGGGATCTGGCCAGGCCAACCGAAGGTGCCTATTGCGCCATGCTTTGGTTCGAGGGGGGTGCTTATGCATCACTCTCTTATAGTGGCTATGGGCGATTCGACTCGGACGACTGGAACGGCGGCTTCACGGAAATGGGGTTCCCTGCGCGCGACGCGGACTATGGAAAAGCGCGGCGCAGGCTCGCGGCGATGGGCTCGGCTGAAGAGGAAGCGCGGTTGAAGGCGGCTGGCACGTACGGCGGATCGTCGTGGCAGTCGCCCGTCGGCAATGAACGCCCAGTCGCGAACCAACACTTCGGGCCGGTCATCGTCAGTTGCGAGCACGCGGATATCCGGCCCATGCCAGACGGAGTCTGGATCTATGGCAATACGCAGCGCGAACATATACCGCTGCGGGTGCCTGCGGTGCCTCGGTTCGAAGTGATCGACGAGCTGGTCGATGTCGTTGTTCATGGGCGCAGGCCCCTCCATGACGGTCCTTGGGCGAGGTCCACGCTTGAAGTTTGCCTGGCCATGCTGACTTCGGCGCGAGACGAAAGCGACGTCGTGCTTATCAACCAGAACGTTGCCGCTTCTGGCCCGATCGGCGCTACCCCAGTTGATCAAACGCTTTGCCAGTAACACAAGGTCCCCCATCGAAGGCACCGCATCGCCCAGCCGCTAATGTCGTCGTCAGAACGGCATCGGCAAGCGTCGCCACCTGACCATCGGCCTTAATCAGGAGACAAAACATGAATCGCCCCCACACCTGTCTTGCACGACGCAAGCTCTGCCTAGGCCTCATGGCCGCGGCACTTGTTCCCGCTGTTTCCTCGGCCAGTACGGAACCGTGGCCCGCCAAGCCGATCCGGTTTATCGTTCCCTATGCGCCGGGTGGGTTGCCAGACACCGTGGCGCGCGTCCTGTCGCAGCAACTGACGCAGCGCCTGGGCAAGCCAGTGGTCGTGGATAATCGTCCCGGCGCCAATGGCGTAGTGGCCGCGCAGGCGCTGAAGTCCAGTCCTGCCGACGGCTACACATTCCTGGTGACCGATGGGTCAATGATGTCCATCAACCCGGCGATCTACAAGAACCTGGCGTATGAACCCAAGCGCGATTTCGTTCCCGTATCGCTCGCCGCACGGTCTCCGCTATTTCTGGCCGTCAACGCACGTGTCCCAGCCGACTCGCTCGCTTCCTTCCTTGCCCTGGCGAAATCCAAGCCGGGCATGCTGAACTACGGTTCCTCCGGCATCGGCAGCAGCCACCAGCTCTCGATGGAGGCGCTGAAAGCGGCGCTCAAACTGGATATAAAACACATCCCATTCCGAGGCTCCGGCCAATCCGTTCCCGCCTTGATCGGAGATCAGGTGCAGGTCGTATTTGCCGCTCTGCCTTCACTTTCGGGATTCGTCAAATCGGGGCAGGTCAAAATCCTCGGTACGAATTCGCTGCACCGATCGAGTCTTGCGCCGCAGATTCCGGCAATCTCTGAGGTCGTGCCCGGATACGACTATGCGGTGACAGTGGGCGTGCTGGCTGCGACCGGAACGCCCGACGCCGTGGTGAAGAAGATGGCCGACGCCGTCGCCGAGGCGGTCAAGATGCCGGAGGTGATATCGCAATTCCACGTTGCGGGCATCGAGCCGGTAGGGGGATCGAGCGGCGAGTACGCAAAGGCAATCAGCAACGAGGCGGCGCGCTACGCTGAGGCGCTCAAGGTGGCCAATGTCACGGCTGAGTAGGTCAATGCCGCCGGGTGCTCGCGGCGGTCCGGCTGCACAGCACTGCGTCAGGCCGTGCCCTTCCCCCCGGAGGGGCTGGAATGGTCGGCTTGCCGTAGCGTAGTTGTCATGGCAGAGCAATCGCAGGCCGGCTATGGCCGCTCACAAGTCCTGTTCGAGATTTCGTTGCAACTGGCTGCCGGCGAGGCTATTACGTTGCTGGGGCCCATGCGGCCAGAATCGGTGAGGATGCGGCCAGGGAACAGCATGCCTGGCTGGAAGAGCAGGGCCGCGATCAGGATGGGCATCATTCTCGGATGCGGTCCCCGATCGGTGCGGAAATGCCCTTCGCCTAGTGTGCTGACGCGCTTTACGCCTTGGATGGTCCACCCAATGCGGTGGCGCTCCTGCGTGGCCTCGTGCCGTGCATCCTCTTCGCTGTGCAGGTAGCCGCTGGTGGTCGCGATCGAGGCATGGCCAAAATTGGGGTCTCCTGCACTTTGTGTGACGGCCGCGTTGGGGACTTGATTTCGGGCAGATTTGGCCCTACGTTGATCGTTACCATGAGCCAAGTTCTCGGTGGGATCGATCGTATTCTCGCTCGTGTGGGTAAGCGCGTCGTCTCCAGCGACGCGCGAGGGGAGACCATCACTGTCGAAGCCTGCAGTACGCTTCGCGCGGCACCTTGTCCTGCCTGCCATCGTTGGAGTAATCGACTCCACGGCCGCTATGTGCGCAGGCTGGAAGAACGTCCGATGCTCGAGCAGCCGGTCGTTCTCGCCGTTGAAGTGCGTCGCTTCAAGTGTGCGAACGCCGGCTGTCCCCGTCGTACGTTTGCCGAGAACATCCACGCCTTGGCCGGTCGGCACCAACGTCGTACGCAATCGCAGGCTCGGGCGTTGCACGCGCTGGGCCACGCCCTCGGTGGTGAGGCGGCGGCCCGGCTTGCTAACGTCTTGGGCTTGCGCACCAGTGCCGACACCGTGCTGCGGGAGTTGCGAAGAGCTCCTGGGCGCAAGCGCAAACCACGACCGCGGGTCGTCGGCATCGATGACTGGGCGATTGCGCGCGGTCACCAGTACGGAACGATCATCGTCGACCTGGAGCGACGTGAGCCGATCGAAGTGTTCGCCGGCAGGGAAGCAACTGCGGTGACCGCGTGGATGCGTGCGCACCCATCGATCGAGATCGTCGCCAGGGATCGGGCCGGGGCCTACTCCGAGGCGGTCGACATCGCGCTGCCGGCAGCCAAGCAAGTCTCCGATCGCTGGCATCTGCTGTGCAACCTGCGCGACAACGTCGAGAGGCTGCTGTACCGACTCGGGCCGCAACTGCGCCAAGCCGCGCAGCAAGTCGAGGTCGGTGGCGTGACCCTGGGCCGGCAGGGGGTGCTGAGCCGCAACTCACGCCGGTCATGGCAGCGTCTGAGCGATCAGCGACGCGCCACGCGGCTGGCGCTGTACGAGCGGGTGATGGCGCTACGCGCCCAGGGCGGCAAGATGAAAGGAATCGCGCGCGAGCTCTCAATCAACAATCGAACCGTGCACAAGTTCGTCACCGCAGGGGCTTTCCCCGAGCGTGCACCCAAGGCGCGGGGTCCGACGCCTTTGGATCCCCATCGCAGCTTTATCGAGGAACGAATCGCCCAGGGCTGTCGCTTTCCTGAACTGATCTGGCAGGAACTCAAGCAGCGGGGCTATACGGGGAGTCGCGCCTCCGTGCAGAGTTGCGTGGTCCGACTTCTCTTTCCACAGGGCAAGGCACCGCTTGTCGAGGTACCCGTGCGCACGATGCCGTGCCCGTCGGCCCGGCGCGTGTTCGGATGGCTGGTCGGATGGAGGAAGCTTGCCGTCGAGGAGCCCGGGAGCGCGGACCACGAGCGCTTCGTGCAGGCGCTGTGCAAGATCGAACCCGTGGTGGACGAGGTCCGCAGCCTTGCGCGGGAGTTTCTCGGGCTCATGCACCGGCGAAGTCTGCGGCAGTTCGATCGATGGTTGAAGCGTCTGTCGCGCTGCGACGCTGTGGAAATGCGTAGGTTCGCGCAAAGCCTGCGCGCCGACTTACCGGCTGTGCGGGCGGCCTTCAAGCTGCCATGGAGCAATGGCCAAACCGAGGGTCACGTCAACCGGCTCAAGTTCCTCAAGCGGCAGATGTATGGCCGGGCGACCATCGAACTCCTGCGGATGCGGGTATTGAAGCCAAACTGAACACCGGCCTGCCTTGTCTCGCTGGACAAGCGAGTCCGGTTGCCATCGCAGGCGGGTGAGCGCGTACGGCCAGGACGAGGCTGGTGGGCTCGCCCAGGTTTGTCAACAAGCAGAAGAATGGTGGTAGTGGGGCGGGGGAGACGACGACAAGGTCCTCCACGCGAGTTCGCCGTCGTCACACAAATTGCGGAAGACCAGCGATTACTACAGTTCACGCATATTGGGCTGGTATCTGAATGCCCGGGTGATGAGCCTTGATCCTGCAAATCACAATGTCGCCCTGATGAGACCTCGATTGATGCGATGTCACAGCCGACGGCAGCCGTGCTGCTGCCCGCGCCGCCACGGCTGGGGCGCACAGCTACGGGTCGTGACGGACGGCTTCCGTGGGTATCGCGTGAGGTACGGGGAGTCATAACGCGTTCGTTTATAGCAAGCTTAGACGCATCCACAACAGGAGAAAGCATGGACAGAACAGGCGTATTGCTGATCGCCCTCATTGCGGCGCTATTGCTCGCGGCCTGCGCCGGCGGCGCCAGCGCGGACTACATCCAGGCACAGGAGCCAAAGCACATCCGTTCGGACGCCAGCGTCAGCGACCTGGTGCTCTGCCTGAAGGGGAGACTAAAGGAAGATGCCAGCATCGTCGCCTATCCCGAACCAGGCAAGGTGGACGTGCGTGTCGGCCGCGCCGAAAGCGTCGAGGTTCGCCATTTCTACCTGATCAGCCTGCGCCAGGCCCAGCAGGGCACGGACGTCGAGATCCGCAGTTCCGGGGAGTGGCATCCGCTGATGAGCCCGGGTCGCGTAGCGGGCATGGTGGAGGATTGCAAGCCGGGCACGGCGCGCTGAGGGCGGGGGTGTCCCTCGACCTGCAGGGACCGGGCCACCATGCGCGGGATTCCTGTCCGCATATGTGAACGTTGCCAAAATGCTTCGCTTTCCAAGTGCGAACTCGTTATCGTGCCCTACCACCCGGCGGACGTTAAAACGAGGAAGTCCCTCGCGCGATAGCGTTATTTCGTCTGCTTGGTTTAATTGACGCGTTGCAAAAGGGCGGGTAACTTCGACGTGTACACCCGTACGCAATGCGTTCCGTGCAAACCGAAGCTGGTAGTGCGAGCTTACGGCACGATACGGATCGATTGGTAACGTAAAAAAAAGGACCCAGCATGTCCGCTCGCTCAGCATCGTTAAGCATTGTTTTTGTCCTCAGCACAGTACTGTCGGCTTGTGCAACGACCACAACTGATGACAATGTCGCAAAAGAGCAGGTTGCCGCGGCGACGCGCGCCTGGATCGACGCAATGAGCAGCCACAATCAGGAACAAGTTCTCGCACTGTACGACCCCGAGGCCGTGCTGTGGGGCACCACGTCTGCCACGATTCGTGACAATCCTGAGAGCGTTCGCGAGTATTTCAATTTCCTGCGTACGGCGCCTCCCTATTACAAGGGAGTCCTTGGTGAGCAACGTATCCGTGTGCATGATGACATGGCCATCAACACCGGCACATATACCTTCGTTGGACCGGCCGTTGACGCGGCTGGTAAGCCGGTGAGTCGCCCTGCGCGATTCAGTTTTGTCTATCGCTATCGCAACGGACGATGGCTGATTGTGGATCATCACTCGTCCGCGGTACCAGCACCTGCTGCGCCAACAAAGTAAACCGCCTAGCCACTTTGACAAATGGCGGCGACCGGCTCCTTCCCGTGTATTGCTGCCGCTGGCAGCGCAAACATCACCGGCAGCAACTGGCCGGCTACTGCCGTTGCCGTTTCGCTATCTCTGGGTCAATAAGTCACGATAACGGGGCCTTATCGCGGACCCTCGCGTCCATCGGTAATGCGTACCATTAGCTTCGGCCTTCCGCGTCGCATGCATAATATCGCGGGCCAACTATGACGCATGGTAGCCAGTAAGTTTTCCCCCTCTATGTGAACAACCTCCAGGCGAGGATCTTTACTGATGTCGCCGGGATTGGAACCCTGGTTCGCAATCAGACACTTCCATCCCAAACTTCTGATAGTAATGGGTCCACGAACCCATTTCCTTATACAGAAGTCATGACTCTTCCCGCAGTGCTTGAATGGTGAGCGCGGCGTCCACCCCCGGTGTCAGCATAGTTGTCGTGTTACTGATTTCGATTGACCCAGTCTGGGGGCGGTAGAGTCAGAGTGAATGAGAGCCTATTCAGCAGAGAGAAAGGAAGCGCTGTTGCGCCGCATGATGCCTCCTGAGAACGCGTTGGTGTCGGCGCTGGCAAGGGAGACGGGGATCACTGAGCAAACGCTGTATGCTTGGCGTCGACAGATGAAAGCGCAAGGAGTCCCGGTGCCGGGAGATGGAAAGAACCCCGAGGCCTGGTCCTCGGCAGACAAGTTTGCGGTGGTGCTGGAAACCGCGCCGCTCAATGAAGCGGAATTGGCCGAGTATTGCCGCCGCAAGGGTCTTTACGCCGAGCAGATCGCTGCCTGGCGAGAGGCCTGTCGATCGGCCAATGCCAACGCAGGTGAGCAGGCGCGAGAGCAACGGCTTCAGTCGAAAGGTGACAAGAAGCGCATCCAGCAGCTTGAGAAGGAATTACAGCGAAAGGAGAAGGCGCTGGCGGAAGCGGCCGCGTTGCTCATCCTGAGAAAAAAAGCCCAGGCGATTTGGGGAGAAAAAGAGGACGACTGATCAGCGTCCCAGATCGCCGGTTGTGTATATCGTTGATTCGAGAGGCAGAACGCTCAGGCTGCCGACTGGCCCACGCTTGCGACGAGTTGGGTCTGAGCTTGCGCACCTTCCAGCGCTGGGTTCAGGAGGGCGATGAGGTGGTCGCAGATGCTCGCACCACCACTGAGCGGCCAGCGCCAGCCAACAAGCTCAGCGAGCCGGAACGCCAGCTAATTCTTGAGGTAGCCAACAGCGTGGAGTTTGCCAGTTTGCCGCCCAGCCAAATCGTCCCGACGCTGGCGGACCGCGGCCAGTACGTGGCCTCGGAGTCGAGTTTTTATCGTGTCTTGCGTAGTGCGTCGCAGCAGCATCACCGTGGTCGTGCGCGCAAGCCCTCGGCCCGGGTGGTGACCAGCCATTGCGCCACCGGACCCAATCAGGTGTGGAGCTGGGACATCACCTGGATGCCAGCGGAAATCAAGGGACAGTATTACTACTGGTACATGATGCTGGACGTGTTCAGCCGCAAGATCGTCGGTCACGAAGTGCATCGGGCGGAATCGGCGGAGTTGGCGGCGTTGCTCATGCGGCGATCCAGTTTGGCCGAAGGTCTGGCTGGACGTCCTCTGGTTCTGCACTCGGATAACGGCGGTCCAATGAAGGGCGCGACGATGCTGGCCACCCTGGAAAACCTGGGGGTGGTCGCTTCGTTCAGCCGGCCGCGCGTGAGCAATGACAACCCCTACGCCGAGTCGCTGTTCCGGACCTGCAAATATCGGCCGGACTACCCGCGCCAGGCATTCGGCAGCGTGGACGAGGCACGCGCATGGACGCAGCGATTCGTGCGTTGGTACAACCACGAGCACAAGCATAGTGGGCTGAAATTCGTGACACCGGCGCAGCGCCATAGCGGTATATCCGCAGCGGTGCTGGCTCAACGAGAAGCGGTCTATGCAGAGGCGAAGGCCAGAACGCCAGAGCGTTGGTCAGGGTCGACACGGAACTGGAGCTTGGCCGACAAAGTCTGGCTCAATCCGGAACGGATTGAGCCAGCAGAACTAAAGCAGGTTGCGTGAGGTGACGCGACAAGTACGTTGACAAACGCCGTCCATGGTTCGCTGCGTGCCGATCCAGATCGTCTTAGCGCCGGGCTCGCCATCGCTCTTGCGCCCGAGGAACCCACCCAGGGAAGCAACCAACCGAATCATCTGATTGAGTGTGACTGCTGTCTTCGGGCGGGCCTTCTTGGCGAGCACGTATGCCCCCCGAATCTCGTCGGCGTCGAAGAATAGGGACGCATTCAGATCCGGGCAGGTTGTGATGGTCTAATTTCCTCGGACAGGTCGATAGGAGGACAATCCTGAATCGACGAGGAAAAGAGATAGATGACAAGAAGGCGCCGACAATTTGACGCCAGCTTCAAGCTGGAAGTGGTACGGATGGTACGAGACCAAGGATTATCGGTCGGCGAGGTTTGTCGGTCGATGGAGCTTGGTGAGTCGGCCGTTCGGCGCTGGATGGCGCAGTACGACGCGGAGTGCGCCGGCGGACCTGGCGTGGGCAAGCCGCTGACGGCGGAACAGCAGCGCATCCGGCAATTGGAGGCGGAGAATCGGCAACTGCGCGAGGACAATGCCTTGCTAAAAAAAGCGTCGGCCTTCTTTGCACGGGAACTGAAGTGAGCTACCGCGTGGTAGCCCACTTGCAACGGGAGGCCGTATCGGTCAGTGACGCCTGCCGGGTATTACAGGTGAGCCGCTCCGGCTACTATGCGCACCGCCGCGCGAAGCCGAGCACGAAGGGTCTGCAGGAACAGACCCACGTCAAAGCGGCGTTCACCGCCAGCGGCGCGAGCTACGGCAGCCGGCGTGTCATGCATGCGGTGCGGGCACAAGGGCTGCGCCTTGGCCGCTACCGGATTCGTACGCTGATGCGCGAAGCGGGCTTGCGTGCGAGCTGGAAGCGTAAGTTCGTGTCGACGACCGACAGCAAGCACGCTCTGCCAGTGGCAGAGAACGTGCTGAATCGGCAATTTAACGTGGCCGAACCGAATCGGGCCTGGGTTTCGGATATCACCTATGTCCGCACGGCCCAGGGCTGGCTGTATCTGGCTGTCGTGCTGGACTTGTACTCGCGCAAGGTCGTGGGCTGGTCGATGGCGCCGACCATGCCGGCCGATCTGGTCATGTCGGCACTGATCATGGCGCTGCAGCAGCGTCGGCCAGCGCCGGGACTGGTGCTGCACTCGGACAGAGGCAGTCAGTACGCGAGCGCAGAGTATCAGGCTTTGCTGGCACGCCATCAGATTTGCAGCATGAGTCGAAAAGGCAATTGCTGGGATAACGCGGTGATGGAGCGGTTCTTCCTGAACCTGAAGATGGAGCGCGTGTGGCAGCGTCAATACGCCAACCACGACGAGGCCCGGCGCGACATTACCCATTACATCGTTGGCTTTTATAACCCGGTGCGTTTGCACTCAACCCTGGGGTATCTGTCGCCCGCTGCCTACGAGGCGAAATCGACAGTGAAACAACCTATCTGCCTGTCCGAAATAACTTGACCACTACAGGTTCTGCCCAACCGCATCAAGCGGGCAATGCGCCACGCCACCACCATGTACAGCGCCAAGGCCCGCTCCACACGATCCATGTGCGAGAGCTGTAGCGCTTCGACCTTGCAGCCGGTCTTCAGGACATGGAAAAACATCTCCACTTCCCATCGGGCTCCGTACCAGTCGACGAGTTCGATGACAGCATCGGCGTCCTGCGCTTTTCGGTTCGTCAACAACCGCCAAACCACTGGCTTGACGCCTGCAGGGGTTCCGATCTCCCTGGCCTCTACACAGGTGAGCGCAGGGGCATCCAGACCGGGCAGCCTCATACGCTTTGCGCGTAGCTCCTCAGCTTCAAGAAGTTGGACAAAGTCAATTGGGATGCGGTCATGCGAACCAATCTCGACTCGGTGTTCAATATGACGAAGCCGGTGTGCGAGGAGATGGTGAGGCGAGGCTGGGGCCGCATCATCAGCATATCCTCAATCATCGGCTCCAAAGGCGGCTTCGGCCAAACCAACTACGCTGCAGCCAAAGCCGGAATGCATGGCTTTACGAAGTCATTGGCACTCGAAGTTGCGAAGAGTGGTGTGACGGTCAACACCGTTTCGCCTGGCTTCATTGGCACCAAGATGGTAACCGCCGTGCCACAGGAGATTCTCGATACCAAAATCATCCCGCAAATTCCTGTCGGCCGTCTTGGGAAGCCGGAAGAAGGGGGGGGCATTGATTGCGTATCTATGCTCGGATGAGGCGGCGTTCGTGACCGGCGCGAACATCGCCATCAACGGCGGGCAGCACATGCAGTGAGGCCTGATGGGCCGTCCAGCGCTCCACACAGGCCGGAGCGCTGGACATAGTCTGCTTTGACCGGAAGGAACCAGTGCGGCCTTCCTGCGGGCAGCTAGGCGTGGTGGGTATCTCTGTCCTGTGTCGAGCCAATGACAGAGGCGTCTGAGCAACACAATAGTTAACCCTGATATTAGGGTTATCTAATTCGCCTTTAAATTGAGCGCTGTAGGCCCACTACCACCCGCGCTGCCACCCTCGGCAACGCGGGTTCTTTTTTTGTAGGCGGTCGGCCCCTGTTCAGCCCTCGCGCGCCGGCGTCTTCGCTCAGTGTACTCATTGCTCTAGCAGGCGGGAGGCGCTGGGTTCTGCCTCGCTTGAATGGCGCAGGGAACACCGCGCTGGTTCGAATGTGGGCGTAGGCTTGCTTCGGACTGGTTTCCGGCCAGGCTGCGAACAAGCCGATTCTGCTGGCAGCCGGTTGAATCAGGCTCTGCTGGTCCGATGACTGTCAGAATCCCCTTGGAGGCACCGCTGCACTGCAATGCGCTTCCTTCTGCACCTAGCATCGCGGGCGAAGCTGATGGCCAGGTCAATCTTGTCCGGTATGGGGTTCCGTACATCTTCCAGGGAGGGTCGGTCACGCTCACCAGGGCGGCTCCCACCCTGAAATGATGGAGAGGGGCTGCTCAGTCGGCCAGCCAGCGAGAAGCCAAGTCATCCGGCGATAGTGGATGGGCGAAATAAAATCCTTGACCAAGCTGGTAGCCAAAATTCCTTAGAATTTCAAGCTGCCCCGCGGTCTCTATGCCTTCAGCAAGAATCGTCAGTCCTAAACTACTCCCCAAAGCGAAGATGCCACCGCAAAGCGAACGACTATCTCTGTTATGTTCGATGTCTTTGACGAAGCTTTTATCGATTTTTAAGCAATAAAAAGGTAATCCTTTTAGATAGGCTAAATTTGAATAGCCAGTCCCAAAATCGTCAAGTGCTAGCCTGAATCCGAATCCTCGAAGGCGTTCAAGTAGCTTCCTTGCCAGGAGAGGGTCCATCATTACAGCGGATTCAGTGAGTTCAAATTCGATTGCGGAAGTGGAAATTTCGTGTCGCCGGACACATTGCAATGCCAGTTCAGGGAACTGACTATCCAGTAACTGCTTGGCTGACAGGTTTACTGCAACGACTGGCGCTGATAACCCTTGTCGTCTCCAGACGTTAATTTGGGCGCAAACTTGCTCAAGCATCCATGCACCAAATTCATTAATAAGATTGCTGCTCTCCGCAACAGGAATGAACTCCGACGGACTAATCTTTCCAAGCTCTCGGGAATCCCATCTGCACAGCGCTTCGACGCCGGCAAGCTTTCCCGTGGCAAGGTGCGCCTTCGGTTGATACACGACGCGAATCTCATCTGTCCGCCTCAGCGCATGCTGTAATGCCGACTCAAGTTGCAGTTGTCTTACGGCAGAAGCTTCCAGCTCGCTGCTGAAATATTGAAGGTGACCGTCTCCTCGTTGAGTTGCTACTCGAAGAGCTTGGTCGCTCTGGGATATGAGTGTCGAGGAAGATGTGCCATCTGACGGGAAAATGCTCACCCCGATGTTCAGCGGAAGATAGACGGCCTGTGCACCGAGCGAAATGGGTCGACGGAAGGTGGCATGAAGTTCATCGGCTAAGGCCGAGGTAGTGCGCTCCCCAATATTCTCTAGGTAAAGACCGAACGTATCGCTATCAAGTCTTCCTAACGGCGTCTGTGTTGCGAGGCCGCGCAACCGGCTACCTACCGTGGCGAGGAGGATGTCTACCGCTTGTGAACCGATGGCATCGCTAATTTCGCGAAATCGATGAAGGCCGATGGTTATAACCGCCAATCTGGCGTCGGATGAAGTTTGGTGGCGATTCAATGTCTCTTGTAAGGCAATCGTGAAGCCAGCCCGATTCAGCAAGCCCGTCGCTGTGTCGTGAGTCATCATTTCCTTTGCCAACTCGTGCTGGGATTCCAGCACCTGACGCAGATTCCGTCGCTGTTGGGCCATGATGAATAGGCTACCGGAGACGGTGGTCACCAAGAACTGCGCCACAGGCATGAGGACGTCATTTAAATCCTTACCACTTCTCACTTCAGCAAGTTGAATGGCACTCCATTGGATTAAACTTGCCCACAATCCGCCTGCAATCAAGTGGAACCCGGACACCGTATCTCCGTTTCGGAAACGCGCTGGCAGAATGCGAGGTAAGGAGACAAGACCGATGTACGTCACGACCAGTGCCGCGATACCTATCCCCGTGCCGACGCCGCCAATCCAAAATCGCGTCATGACGCCCACCGCTGCCACAAGCAATGCGGGAACGGTGCCACCAAAAAGGACCGCCAGCGTCAGCAAGGTTCCGCGCATATCCACAATTACCCCTGGGGCTTGCATGGCAGCGGTAACAAGCGTGACCCACATGGCGAGCCCGAACAGAATAGCTAAGTGGACTTGCACACCTCGCTGATTGGGTAGCCAGGTGCGTATGGCCAAATAGGCTGCGCTAAGCGCTATCGGGGTCAGGGCCGAAAGAATTGCCGTCGACAGGTTTTCCATCCGGACTCGAAGGAAGTTTTAAGCAGTCCTGGTGCACTCACGAAAGCCGCATTCATGTGCGGGGGAGGCAGCCAGTTCCTGCTGCAGACGTATTGTTCTAGCAGCTCGCCAGGCGATGCTACTTATTATGAAACGGTGACGCGCATGTTAGCCGACACTACAGGTCCTCGGGAATGTCCCTCGGCGCGTCTGCCATCAACCGCAACCCTTGTGCCCGGATGCGCAGCTGAGTGAGCGGCGAAACTTCGAAAACACAAGGACATGAGCCTAGCTTTCTTAGGCCCCGTGTTGCGCGCCGAAATATGAAATCAATCTCGCTCTCGGGAAAGTCGCCAAGGTCGCGGTATGCCGCTCGCATTCTGTCCAAGAAGGATTCCCGTTCGGCCTCGGCTAGCGCAACCATGCTAGCCAGCAGGGACCGGGCGTGCCATCGTAGCCAGCGCTGCCTCCACAGCTTGTAGTTCTCATCCACCAATTGCTCTCCGGTGCTGCCGGCGCCAATTGTCACGTCGCACTTGAAGTCGCGATGGCAGTGAACCAGCTTTAGAAAGCATCATAATGTGTGATACATTGCGCTGCAACAAAGTGCTCCAGACTAGAGACCCTACCAAAGAGGGGTGCATAAGTTTTGCCGCCGTATGTCGGAGGGGTAGACTGCTGGCCAGTTTTGTTGGGGGTCTGCCATTGCAAGTGGGGACTGTGTCCAAGGGCTGCTCCGGGATCACCCGATTTAGTTATCGAACCCTCAGTGCTACTCGGTGTCTATCGGGAGCCCGCTGGAAGCATGTCATGCCATCGATGTGGGGTAGTCAGTCGCTCTACAACGTATCGTGCCTTAGCTACGTCGGCTTTGCGGACCCACTCGTTCAAAAGCCATACCGAAGACGGGGGCAGGCAGCATTTGATGGTTCCCTCGCTGAGGGCTTTTTGCAATCACCGCGCCACTTTTCGGCCCTATCCAGAGCCAACCCGGCTCGCGACCTCCGTTCACCCTGGTCACCACCATCGAGCGTTGCCGGAGCGGTATCTTTGGCTGCATCAGACTTGATGCCGAAGCCGCCGGGCGTGCTGAGGCGCTGTCGGCCGGCACTTCTGCTACCTTCTCCCCCTTAGCAACGAGAATTCGGGGGCGTCGGAGGGTCACTGAGTTCGTTGTGGAAGGCTTGAGCCGACGAACACCTGAATGGGTAGCGGTACGGTTTCCAGTTCATTAGGTCTCTCCTGCTCCGCTGACACTGGGCTATGAAGCATCGGGCCGTAGTCCGGCGTGGTCCGCTCTGGAACACCCGCATGCGCTTTTTGCCAAAGAGAGTCGGCTGACTTAAGCTGCGGGCGTTTGCGATTTCAATAGTTGAACACATCATGCCTGTGAGCACCATTGCACCTGTCGATGTACAACCGCTCGTCACGCTTGAGCGCTGGCGGGTCCGCGAAACAAGGTCGGGTCAACGACATTTTGTGGGGTACTGCGTCGAGAACAAGGAGAACCGCGTGAGTAGCGCAATCCAATCCTTCGACAGCGGCACAGGTGTCGGCGTAACCTCAAGCGGGCGGCGGTATTTGCTGTCAGGCTCGCCATGCTTCGATGGTGAGGCTAGGCGTATTTGGGAAGAGTGGGCTGACAAGAATGGCATCGGCGACACCAAGGATGTCAGCATGGAATTCATGGCGCCACGCAAGCTGTGAGCGGCTTCTTTTCGACGCCGGGCGGCTCGCGTTCCCCATCCTGTCGACGCGGACCAGCGGGGACGAGTTTTCGGCGCAAAGGCGGTCTTTGAGCTACTGCGTGCGGGGCTTATCTAATGTGTGTGCTGAGCTTGCCAGTGGACGCGATGTTCCGCCGTCGGCGGCGATGCGTCCGTCCAAGGAAACGAGCAAGGGCACGGCCGCCCAAACGAGTATGTGTCATAACCGGCCCTCATGCTGGACATGACGCAGGCGATGGAGCATGGGAGGCTCGGGTCTAATGCAGCCACAACCGCTGTTTGAATGGATGCTCGCCTTGCTTGTGATGGACCCAGGACTTTGCATGGATGAATTAAAAATCGCTTATATCAGAATTAAGTGGATTGGCTGGCGTTGGGCACGAGGCGAAGCGTAGCGCAGGCGGAGATTACGTTTGAAGTGATGCCACTCATTCAGTTAGCCGATGGCATGCCTCGTACTCTTGCGACATACTGCCTCAAAGTGTTGCATGTGCAGGATAAAAAAGAATGATAAAAGATGTGCGAATTCGCGCGGCCGGGTCGGCAGACGTGGAGGCAATCTCGCAGGTGCTCCGTTCCTGCGGTTTGCCCGGCGGCAATATAGACCCCTCGGCCCGCCTCTACAGCCTGGCCGTCCTAGGTGAAAAGGTAATCGGCTGCGCCAGCGGCGAAATGCATGGCGAGACGGTCATCGTCCATGCCGCTGCGGTTCTCGACGAGTACCGGGGCCGCCAGGTCGCCACGCATCTTGTGAGGGCCATCCTGATGCGCGCCCGCGCCAGCGGCTGCACCAGGGCTGCAGTGCTCACGTCCGAGCATCCCGCGTTCTTTGCCCGCTTCGGGTTCACGCTCACCGCGTTGGACGACATGCCGGAGGAGATGCAGCTATCGAAGGAATTCCTTCGGCGCTTTGGTGCAAGGACGTATTACATGTGCCGTCGTCTCGACTGATGTCCATAGCGACTAACGAGCATCGTAATGCTGATAGCAGCAGCACTGCTTTTTGCCTTGGTCCTTCGTGTGCTGTACCTGCATCTGCAGGTGGCGCACGCAGAGTTGATTCGCCGTGACACGAAGGGTCCGCTTAGCTACGAGGGGCGGCAGAGAACTCGTTATCCTCCCCGATCCGATAGTCGGAAGCGATGCGAAACCAATCGCGAATCTTGACGCCGGCGACAGGGACCTGGTTGGTCCAGGCTGCGGAACTGGCAGCCTCGCGTTCTGGGTCGCCAACTGGCAGCGCATGTTTGCCTTGCATCGTTGCCACGCGTGGCCTTCTGCCGGCGTCACTTCGTTGAGGACTTCGTCGCCGTTCCGCAGCCCCTGTTCGCCATCGAGCGCGAACTATCAAAAGGTGATCCCATCCTCGTGCGCGCCGCCGCTTTTAAGCTGCTGCACGAGGGACGCGTCAGTGCCCCGAGTTGCGGACTGAGATGCTTACCCTATCGACGCGCTTTGGTGCGCTTGAGGCCCAATCATGAGTCGCCGAAAAACCGAGGGAGGGGTGAACATAGCTGCTCAACATCCCGGAAGGCCTCGCTGGGGTGGGGAAAGTACCTAGCATAGAGCCATTGAACCGCCGGCCGAGGTGCGAGATGAGAGTCGTCATTCGCGTGGAGACCATTACCGATTGGGGCGAATCCGACACCTATGAGCTCTGTCAGTTCGAGCGGCCAAGCGGCGAACTCAAACCGGAGGCGGTTGGGTTGTCACAGGCAGACGGGAGTGTTAAAAACCTTGGGGTTCGGCTTCAGCAATTCGCCCTAACCGGTCGAGGAACTCGGCCACTTCAACGGGCATTTCCTCTCCTGGGTGTTGCATTCGCCCCAATTGGGGATGGTCTGCACACGAATAATGACTTTCATCTCATGAAGTGTAGTAAGGATGCTCCGCAAAGTCCGAGCACAAAGCTAGTAAAATCAATAAGTTAGCGATTTCGCGTACTAACATTACTACGATTTTTCAAGTAGTAATGTTGATACCATCTGACAGCGCGAAGTAATGTTGAAACGATCGCAGGTCCGCCGCTTGGGCGCATCTTTACTACGTTTCGCACAGACTCGTCAGCCGCCGCTTCAGCTTCGGACTGAAGGCTTCGAAGCGGTGCGCACCGCGCGGGCGGACGAGCGCAACCGGCTCCAACGTTCTACCGACGCTGTGCGTTCGACCAATGGCTCCTGATTGAATCCGATCCGGCGATCGCCCACTTTTGTGAGCGTCCCGGGTTCATTCAGTTTCCCCCGGTGTCAGCATAGTTGTCGTGTTACTGATTTCGATTGACCCAGTCTGGGGGCGGTAGAGTCAGAGTGAATGAGAGCCTATTCAGCAGAGAGAAAGGAAGCGCTGTTGCGCCGCATGATGCCTCCTGAGAACGCGTTGGTGTCGGCGCTGGCAAGGGAGACGGGGATCACTGAGCAAACGCTGTATGCTTGGCGTCGACAGATGAAAGCGCAAGGAGTCCCGGTGCCGGGAGATGGAAAGAACCCCGAGGCCTGGTCCTCGGCAGACAAGTTTGCGGTGGTGCTGGAAACCGCGCCGCTCAATGAAGCGGAATTGGCCGAGTATTGCCGCCGCAAGGGTCTTTACGCCGAGCAGATCGCTGCCTGGCGAGAGGCCTGTCGATCGGCCAATGCCAACGCAGGTGAGCAGGCGCGAGAGCAACGGCTTCAGTCGAAAGGTGACAAGAAGCGCATCCAGCAGCTTGAGAAGGAATTACAGCGAAAGGAGAAGGCGCTGGCGGAAGCGGCCGCGTTGCTCATCCTGAGAAAAAAAGCCCAGGCGATTTGGGGAGAAAAAGAGGACGACTGATCAGCGTCCCAGATCGCCGGTTGTGTATATCGTTGATTCGAGAGGCAGAACGCTCAGGCTGCCGACTGGCCCACGCTTGCGACGAGTTGGGTCTGAGCTTGCGCACCTTCCAGCGCTGGGTTCAGGAGGGCGATGAGGTGGTCGCAGATGCTCGCACCACCACTGAGCGGCCAGCGCCAGCCAACAAGCTCAGCGAGCCGGAACGCCAGCTAATTCTTGAGGTAGCCAACAGCGTGGAGTTTGCCAGTTTGCCGCCCAGCCAAATCGTCCCGACGCTGGCGGACCGCGGCCAGTACGTGGCCTCGGAGTCGAGTTTTTATCGTGTCTTGCGTAGTGCGTCGCAGCAGCATCACCGTGGTCGTGCGCGCAAGCCCTCGGCCCGGGTGGTGACCAGCCATTGCGCCACCGGACCCAATCAGGTGTGGAGCTGGGACATCACCTGGATGCCAGCGGAAATCAAGGGACAGTATTACTACTGGTACATGATGCTGGACGTGTTCAGCCGCAAGATCGTCGGTCACGAAGTGCATCGGGCGGAATCGGCGGAGTTGGCGGCGTTGCTCATGCGGCGATCCAGTTTGGCCGAAGGTCTGGCTGGACGTCCTCTGGTTCTGCACTCGGATAACGGCGGTCCAATGAAGGGCGCGACGATGCTGGCCACCCTGGAAAACCTGGGGGTGGTCGCTTCGTTCAGCCGGCCGCGCGTGAGCAATGACAACCCCTACGCCGAGTCGCTGTTCCGGACCTGCAAATATCGGCCGGACTACCCGCGCCAGGCATTCGGCAGCGTGGACGAGGCACGCGCATGGACGCAGCGATTCGTGCGTTGGTACAACCACGAGCACAAGCATAGTGGGCTGAAATTCGTGACACCGGCGCAGCGCCATAGCGGTATATCCGCAGCGGTGCTGGCTCAACGAGAAGCGGTCTATGCAGAGGCGAAGGCCAGAACGCCAGAGCGTTGGTCAGGGTCGACACGGAACTGGAGCTTGGCCGACAAAGTCTGGCTCAATCCGGAACGGATTGAGCCAGCAGAACTAAAGCAGGTTGCGTGAGGTGACGCGACAAGTACGTTGACAAACGCCGGTTTCGCGGACAGCGATACCTTGCAGACTTCCTGGTCTCGTACTGCGACCGTCAGGAGTTGGTACTGCTGCCGAATCCAGTTATCGATGAAGAGGCGAAGGAGGGGCTCGAGTTCAGTGCTGAAGTGCTCGATGTCCGGTTGGTCGACGCGGCCGAACAGGCAGCGTCACGCATCTGGATTGACAACTGGCACCGCATGCTGCCAAGCATCGTAGCCTCGCGAGGTCTCGTGCTAGTGTCACTGCTCGACGCGGTCGAGCGCTTTGTCGCCAGTCCAAAGCCGCTTCTCGCCATCGAGCGCGAGTTCTCGAAAGGTGACCCGGTGCTAGTGCGCGCCGCCGTCTTCAGTCTACTGCAAACCGGTCGCGTGGGATGCAGAGGAATTGCGGACCGAACCATTGTCGTGGATGACAAAGTTTGCGCTTGGCCACGCGATCAAGTCGATGGATTGAAACTCAGGCTTGCGACGAATCATGAGCGGCCTCCGCGACTGCTGCATCGCGTGGACCGAGCTTGACGCCGAAACGCGCGAGGTCATGAAGCTAAGAATAGACGCCGTCGAGCGCTACGCGCGCGGCGAACGTGTCAAGGACATTGAGAAGGTAACCGGCGTCAACCGTCGACAGATCTATCGGTGGCTCGAGCGAGGCTTGGCTCCGCATCCTGACGGACGCATCTTTGGATTCCGGGCCTTGTTGGCGCACGTGCGCGTCAATGAGTACGTCCGCGTAAGTCCGGTCAATGGCCGACCCAGCGAAGACGGAAGTGGTAAAGCGGGCGCGTTCGCGCTTTTCTTAGAGCGCTTTCCGACGCTCGCGGGATGGCTGCTCCTAAAAGTAAAACAGCGCCGTGTGTCGCTCGAACAGGTTCATACCAATGGAAGACTGCAGACACGCTTGGTTGGTCTGCATGCACTGCACGCGGAATTTCTGTGGCAATGCCGGTCCCTCGGTCTGACGGCGGTCGATTATCCCTTCAATACGGATGGCCATGCCATTCGGTCGCTATCCGCGCGCCTCAAAGTCGAGTTGCTGCGGAGCTTCCGCACAGCGGCACGGGCGGCAGGCGCCACGCATCTGAAGGGGCTGCCGCACTACGATAAGTCAGACAGTCGGCCGGCCACGCGCCCCTACCAGGTCGTGGAGTTCGACGGCCACCGACTCGATATCCGGTTGAAGGTAGTAGTACGCGATGCATTGGACTTTGAGCATGAGTTCGAAATCGAACGCGTTTGGTTGCTCGCCATCATCGACGTCTGCACGCGTGCGGTGCTGGGTTATCACCTTGCGCTGGGTCGCGAGTATAGCCGCTACGACGTCATCAAGACTATCGAGTCGGCCCTGGAACCGCATCGACCACGCGACTTCACGATTCCTGGTTTGGACTACGGTTCGCACGACGGCTTTCCCTCGCAGCGCCTGCCGGAGCTCGCGTACTCCACCTGGGAGTGGATGAAGCTTGACAATGCGAAGGCGAACCTCGCCAAGGAGACACTGGATGCCTTGTGCGAATTCGTTGGCTGATGTGCAGACGCAGGGCCGAAGTACAGCCCCGATGATCGACCCTACATCGAACGCTTCTTCGGGACCATTGCGAGCAGACTCTCTTCCAGATTGCCGGGCTATACGGGTTCGCATCCCCGTGATTTGCGGCGCGCGCTGGCCGATCCGAAGGGAAAGCTACGCTTGTTTGTGTCGTTTGACGAGTTGGAGGAGTTGGTCGAATATGCGATCGCGAGCTACAACGGTACGCCGCATGCCAGCCTGAACAATGTCACGCCACTTGAGGCGATGGAGTATTTCATTCGGGGCAAGGAACAGTTGGTGACATGGCTGCCCGAACAACGGCGCCGCACGCTGTGCCTGATGCAATCGGCCAGGCGTTGCACAGTGCGCGCATACCTCGACCGGGGCGTTCGACCGCACATCAACTTGTATGGCGTGCGCTATACCAGCAACATCCTTGCCTGCAGCACGGATCTGATCGGCAAGAGCCTGCTTATCTATATGAATGCCGATGATCTTCGCTGTGTCCGTGCGTTCCAACCTGACGGCGTTGAGTTGGGGCTCTTGGAGGCGCAAGGGGGCTGGGGCGTGATGCGGCACAACCTGAAACTACGCCAGCAAATCGATAAGGAGAGGAAAGACAAGAAGCGGTCACGTGTGCCAGTCGAGGCGAATCCCATCGAGGAATACGTCCACGGAAAGCTGGCTCAGGCAAAAAAGACACGGAAGGCTGCGTCCGAACTGGCGGAGGCAAAGCGAATTCTGTCATCTGCCCCCACGGTGAGAACTGCGGTGGGGCGGGGCGCACCTGCTGCGCAGCCAACAGCGAACGCAGCTGCAGCGCCGACCGTAGACAAGGCCTCCGAGCCGCAAACACCAACACGTCCGAAGAAACTGAATATCGGTACTGGCCAGGTCTTTTAACCCATCTCCTTATACAGAAGTAGTACCGTGTCCGCAGCGGCGGCATGGAGCATGCGGCCGCGGAAATTTCGAGGTAAGGGGTTGTTAACTTCGCCAGACTCGCGTTTACTCTCGGATTTTCGGGCAGCAATGGGCAACGAATCGGGGGCATGGGTGGACGAGGAATTTGAGAGTCTGGATCTTGGTGATCCGGGGCGGGATCGGCGCGCCAAGGAATTGCTCAAACGGTTTGCGGCCCTGCCTACGGCCAGCATTCCCGGCGCATGCGATGACTGGTCGCAAACCATTGCGGCGTATCGGTTTCTCGGCAATGAGCAGATCGATTGGCGGGACGTGATGCGGCCGCATTGGGAACGCACGGCGGACAGAGTCGCGCAGTTTCCGGTGGTGCTGTGTATCGCTGATACGACCGAGCTGAACTTCAATGGTCAGGAAATAGAGGGGCTGGGGCCGCTGAGCTACGAAGCCCAGCGAGGCATGTTCTTGCATCCGACCTACGCGGTGACGCCTGACCGTGAACCGCTGGGGGTGATCGATGCCTGGATGTGGGCTCGGGAATCAAAGGACGCCGACGGCAACCGCGGCGGGATCAAGGAAAGCGTACGCTGGACTGAAGGGTATGAACGCGTTGCGGAGCAAGCCGCGCTGTTGCCCCGGACACGGTTGGTGTATGTGACGGACCGCGAGGGTGATATTGCCGAGTTGATGGCGCGCGCCCAGGAACTGGGCCAACCGGCCGACTGGTTGATCCGCAGCCAACACAACCGCAACCTTGCTGAGGGCGGCAAGTTGTGGGATAGCGTCGACGCCAGCCCGGTACTCGGGGAAATCACGTTTATCTTGCCAGGGCGTGCAGGCCAGAAGGCGCGCGAGGTTCAACAGGAGCTACGCGCACAACGTGTGAAGCTACCCGGCCTGGATGGCCCGACTCTCACCTGTGTAGAGGCCAGGGAGATCGGAGCGCCCGCAGGCGTCAAGCCAGTGGTGTGGCGGCTGTTGACGAACCGAGAAGCACAGGATGCCGATGCGGTCATCGAGCTGGTTGAATGGTATCGGGCCAGGTGGGAGATCGGTGTGTCCAGATAAGGACACGTTATCCAGTCGGTGTAAGTCCGACCGAGGCAAAAGACTCAAGCCTCGTAGCTTGGGAGGCGTCATGGCGCGAAAGCAAGATGACGGAGCCCTCCGACAGTATGCTCAGAAAGGAGTGTATGCAACGCACCAGGTTGCAACGTGCAGTGAACGCAGATGTAGCCTCGTCACACGAAAACCCGGTGGCTGAGACGGTCGATAACGCGCGAAAGCAGCAAGAGTTGTCCGAAACGAGTCCGATGCGGCAACTCTCACCGGCGGGGTATCAGCGGCGACATGGTGTGAAGGATAACGTGGAAACTGGAGAAGCCCTCGGCACCCGGCGGAGAAATCCCGTCGAGGAGATGTCCGCTATAACCGCGAGTGGGAAATGCGGGCATAGGTGCCAGGGTGACGGATCGGGTCGTAGTACTGTCGATGGGCGTGCAGCAAAACGCGCCCGGAGGGAAGGGCCCGGACCGGTGAGTACTCCGCCCAACAAGGTGAGGCAGGGATGAAATGACAAAGGCATCCGGCAGTCTGCAGGAACTGAGAAGGCGGATATATCGCAAGGCGAAGTCTGACAAGACTCATCGCTTCTGGGGGCTCTTCGTACATATTGCGAAGAGTGAAACCCTCGACGAGGCCTACCGTATCGCCAAGAGGAACGGCGGTGCGCCGGGAATCGATGATCTGAGTTTTGAAGACATCGAGGCATCGGGACGTACTGTATTCCTTGCGGAGATTCAGGCAGACCTCAAAACAGGCAGGTATGAACCCAAGCCGAACCGCAGGGTAGAGATCCCGAAGAGCAATGGCAAGGTCCGCGTTCTCCAGGTTCCTTGCATCCGCGACCGCGTGGTGCAGGGGGCGCTGAAACTGATCCTCGAAGCGGTATTCGAGGCGGACTTCTGCCCGAACTCCTACGGGTTCCGACCGAAGCGGTCCCCACACCGCGCGCTGGCGGAAGTCAGACGCAGTGTGCTGCGGCGCATGTCGACGGTGGTTGATGTGGATTTGTCGCGCTACTTTGACACAATTCAACATTCAACCCTGTTGGGCAAGATCGCGAAGCGCATTCAGGATCCTCAGGTCATGCACTTGGTCAAGCAGGTTATCAAAGCAGCGGGCAAAGTTGGGGTACCGCAAGGTGGCCCATTTAGCCCACTCGCTGCGAACATCTACTTGAATGAGATTGACTGGATGTTCGATGAGATTCGACGCAAGACGGCACAGGGCCCTTACGAGGCAGTGAACTATCACCGGTTTGCTGACGACATTGTCATCACCGTCAGTGGCCACCACACCAAACGCGGCTGGGCTGAACGTGCCCTGCAGCGTTTGCGGGAACAACTCGTGCCGCTAGGCGTCGAGTTGAACACGGAGAAAACCATTGTGGTGGATACATTGAAGGAGGACGCCTTTGGGTTTCTGGGATTCGACCTGCGTCGCGTGCGCAAACGAGCGGGGAACGGGTACTTCGTCCTGATGACCCCCAAGAAGAAGGCTCGCCAAGCCATCAAGGCGAGGATCCGCGACATCATCCGGCATGGAGGCTCGACCCCGGCCGTGAAGCTGGTCGCGAAACTCAACGCTGCGGTGGCGGGATGGGTCAACTACTTCCGGGTCGGCAACGCCAGTCGCGCCTTCAGCGAGGTGCGCGACTATCTGGAAATGAAGGTTCGAACCCTGCTAACGCGGCGCAAGCGACGCCAGAAGACGAGCATCGGGTGGCGACGATGGAGTAACGAGTACCTCTACGGAGTCCTGGGACTGTTCTGGGACTGGAAGACGCGCCCGCTGTCGGGCGCGGAGGGGTTCGCGTGAAAGTGGTCGCCACACCGATAGGACTCATAACCCTTGCGATGAATCTCACTGGGTGAGCTGCTTGAGGGAAAACCTCACGAGCAGTTCTTATGGGGAGGGGCTGGAAACGGGCCGGACAAGCCGAGCACCGCGCCAGTCCTTTACCCGACAGATGTACTTCCATGTCCTGAAGACCGGCTGCAAAGTCGAAGCGCTACAGCTATCGCACATGGATCGTGTGGAGCGGGCCTTGGCGTTGTATATGGTGGTGGCGTGGCGCATTGCCCGCCTGATGCGGTTGGGCAGAACTTGCCCGGATCTGGATGCATCCCTGTTCTTCGATACCGACGAGATTCGGGGGGCATACGTGCTCGCCAAGAAAGCTCGCCCGAAGACACCGATCACACTCAATCAGATGATTCGGTTGGTTGCTTCCCTGGGTGGGTTCCTTGGGCGCAAGAGCGATGGCGAGCCTGGCGCCAAGACGATCTGGATCGGCATGCAGCGAACCATGGACGCCGCGCTCACCATTCAGGCACTGCGGGAAGAGTCATGACTTCTGTATAAGGAAATGCTGTTAGCCTCCGTACCAAGATTACTTCCATTTTTCGAGTAGTAATCTTGGTACTCTCCGGCGGCGCGAAGTAATTCTGGAACGATCGCTGGTCCGTCACTTAGTAGCATCTTTACTTTCTTTCGCTCTGACTACGCGGCTTCGCTCTCGTTGAGTAAAAAGAGCGTTCTCGCGAATCATGCCTAAAATAGGCTGCAATCTCAGCCGAGAACCAAATGCAAGGTGGGCTTGCCGCAGTGTGAGAGTAGGCGCGCAGTGGACACGCATTCACCGAACTGCGGAAGTAATGATGATGCTATGAGCGTAATCACGGACGCGAATCAACGTTACTTCACAAAGGGAGCGCGATTACTACACTTCACGGCATCCCAGCGCTCTGTGGTGCAAGCCTCTGCATCCGCTTACCGGAGTGGTGCGTTGGCTCAGCGGCTTTGACGTTGTCGAACAGCATGAGCATTCGCGAGAGATCCTCACGAAGCTGGCGGAAAGGGTAGGGCGGGTCGAACGACATAGCCGCCAACTCGTTGTTGCGATGAGGGCCGAAAGGCAAGTTGTCGCGTTGCTGCCTGAACTGCTGCAGTGAAGGCCTTTCCAGCGGCCCAGTCACCACATTCTTGAAACGGAACTGTATTACTTCATAAGCGGAACACGATTACTTCTCTTCACGGGGTCAGGCGCGCCCGATGGACAACTAGTAAGTGCCACGATAACCCAAACGTCTCGAAACAGCTTCTGCACATGCCCTAATGGCTCTCGCAACGGGCCCGTCCAAATCCGTGTCGACGGTTCCAGTGGGCCCCATGATCGTGATTGCGAGGGCGATGTTGTCCGAGTAATCGAATACGGGCGCCGAAAATGAGACGATCCCCGGCGTGGGATGGTTGACGCCTCGTGAAATCTTGCGCGTCCGGGCATCCTCGATCATGCCCTCGACCAGTTTGGCATCGAGCGGATGTGCGATATCGGGGCCAAGGCGTATGCGATCGTCCAGCAGCAACTTTTCAGTGAGTTGGCGCGGAAGAAACGCCGAAAACACCCGTCCCGTCGCCGTATTGGCGAGCGACATGACTGTCCCGGTGCGGATGTTCGTATGAATGGGATATGTTGCATCGATCAGGCGTACGATCACCGGGCCCATATTTCCCCATACCGCAAGCGCGACCGCATGCGAGGTCTCTTCCGACAGCGAATCCGCAAACGGCGTGGCCTCCCGAATCGGGTTCAGCGTCTGGAGACTGGTCAACCCCAATTGGATAGCCATGGGCCCGAGCAGGTAGTGGCCCGTGACTGGGTCCTGGGCGACCAGGCCAATCTTTCCAAAGCTGACCAGGTAAGGGTGAATTTTTCCGGACGGCATGTTGGCGGCCCTCACCAGGTCGCGTAACGCCATCGGTCTGGCCTCAGACGCCAGCACCTTGAGGATTTCCCCCCCAACCTCAATCGACTGTATGCCACGGCGCTCGCGCTCGGGCGCCGGCTCAGTGTTGTCCACGTGCGTTCCTGCTAAGAGATGATGATGCGCTCAGTATAGCACTAGATATTATCTAATTCGCATGCATAGGGTTAACGTGTAGATATGTTCAATCGTGCTAGTGCTAATCTAGCGCGCATCGGGGAAGGGTTGAAGACCCCGTCCAGCCCCGCAGTCTTGAATGGAGAAGTTGATGTCTACACCGCATGAGGAAAAATGTGACGTCCTGATCATTGGGTCGGGCGTCGCTGGCATGTCCGCGGCCATTGCCGCTGCCAGCAGCGGCATGAAAGTGATCGTGGTCGAGAAGGCCAGCTACTTTGGCGGCACGACCGCGCGCTCGGGTGGATGGCTGTGGATTCCCAACACCAACTTGGCCAAGGCCTATGGGCACCATGAACTGCCAGACCAGGCATTCACCTATATCCAGAACCAGGCCGGCGCAGGGTTCGATGAACGGCGCGTGCGCGCCTTTCTGACCAACGGACCGAAGGCCATCGAGTTCTTCATGTCGAAGACCGCCGTCCAGTTCGACATGCCCCTGACGTTTCCGGACTACCACGCTGAGGCCCCTGGCGCCGCACAAGGCGGACGGTCGATGGTGACGCGACCCTACGACGCACGCGAGTTGGGGCCACTGCTCAAGACGCTGGGACCAGTGCTGCCGGAACTGACCGTTTTTGGCGTCACGATCGGCTCGGGCAAGGAGATCGTCCACTTCATGCGGGTCACCCGGTCGCTGGAATCCGCCTGGTATGTCACCAAACGCCTCGCGAAGCATTTCCTTGAGGTGATGAAGTATGGACGGGGGATGACGTTGACCAACGGCAACGCACTGGCTGCGCGGCTGGCGAAATCCGCGGCCGACCTATCGGTTCCGGTCTGGCTGTCCTCGCCGGCGTTACAGCTACTGCACGATGGCGACCGGGTCACCGGGGCCGTGGTGGAGCGTGACGGGAAGAAGGTCAGCGTGAAGGCACGTCACGGGGTGGTGCTGGCCAGCGGGGGATTTCCGCATGACTTCCAGCGTCGCAAGGAAACCTACCCGCACGTCAAATCCGGTCACGGCCACTATTCGCCCACACCGCAAACCAACGTGGGCGATGGCGCGCGCATGGCAGAGGCGGTTGGTGGGATCTTTGACAAGACGCTGTCGAATGCCGCTGCTTGGACGCCAATGTCGCTGGTACCGCGCAAGGATGGCACCACCGGCATCATGCCTCACTTCATTGACCGGGCCAAACCGGGCGTGATTGCCGTCAATTTGGATGGCCGGCGGTTTGCCAACGAGGCCAACTCGTACCACGACCTCGTGCAGGCGATGATCGCCGCATCGAAAGGGAAGTCCGAAACCGCTTGCTGGCTGATTGCCGACCATGCCGCGCTCCGGCGCTATGGCCTCGGCTTCGTCAAGCCCTTCCCGATGCCGCTGGGCAGCCAGCTGCGCAACGGCTATCTCAAGCGGGGCAGGACGATTGCCGATCTGGCAAAGCAGCTTGGCGTCAATGCGCAGACGCTTGAGACCACCATTCGCCAGTACAACGAGAGCGCACAGTACGGGCGCGATCCCGAGTTCGGTCGCGGCAGCAAGGCCTACAACCGTTATCAGGGCGATGCGCTGCACACCCCGAACCCGTGTGTCGCTCCGCTGCGCACCGGGCCGTTCTACGCAATCAAGCTTGTGCCGGGTGACCTGGGCTCCTTCATGGGGATCAGGACGAATGAGCACGCTCAGGTGATCACTGCTGATGGCGTGCCGGTCCCCGGTCTGTATGCCGCCGGCAATGACGCTGCCAGCATCATGGGCGGCGAGTACAGCGGAGCGGGCATTACGCTCGGTCCGGGCTTGACGTTCGGCTACGTGGCTGGCAACCACATCGCGGACCACGCAACGGTTTCGCATCCGGGACGTACTGCGACGCCTGTACGGCAAGCGCTCGCAGCGACGTACTGACAGTCTTCACTTCCTCTGCCGCTTACGCGGCCGCGCCGAACCGTGGTCGCCGCGACAGCCCACTCCTCTCCTGATGCACAAACCATGACGTTCTCCAACCTGTTGACCGGGAAGGTCGCATTCATCACCGGTGCAGGCCAAGGCAATGGCCGTGCCATTGCCTGCGGTCTGGCCGAAGCCGGTGCGCTTGTTGTCGTCACTGACATGAACGAATCGAACGCACGGCAGACGGCCGACATGATCACCGCCAACGGCCATCTGGCAAGACACTATGGGCTCGATGTGACCGACCCCCGGCAATGCTACGCCGTAGCCGAAGCGGTCACGGCCAGCGTCGGCCCCATCGACGTGCTGGTAAACAACGCAGGCATCATCATCCGTGAGGGCATTGACAGCCCGAATGCGGCGCGCAACCTGCAGCAGGTGATGAAAGTCAACCATGACGGAACCTTTCATGTCACGCATGCCTGGCTGCCCGCCCTGCGCAGGAGCAAGGGCGCCATCGTCAACGTTGCGTCGATCGCGTCCTTCTCGGGTCAGCCCAATACGCTCGGCTACTCCGCATCCAAAGGTGCCGTGAAGATGCTGACCCAGTCCCTCGCCGTGGACCTGGCCAAGGACGGCATTCGCGTCAACGCCGTCGCGCCTGGCGTCATCGAAACGCCGATGACGGTATCAACAAGGTCCGATCCGGCGAAGTTGGAGCGCTTCATGGCGCGGATTCCGATGAACCGGGTTGGCAGGCCGGAAGAGCTGGTAGGCGCGGTGCTGTTTCTGGCGTCATCCATGTCGACTTATGTCACGGGGGTGACCTTGCCCGTCGATGGCGGCTATCTGGCTGCGTGAATCGTTATTCGACCCTGAAACGTATCCACAAGGCTCGAAGCAGGGCCACTTGAGAACACATATCGAAGCGATGGTGCAGCGCCGCGCGCCCGGAAGCTCTGCCTCGCTTCACAGCCACAAGAGACCGACAGCATGACTAAGGCATTCGCATCCCAGGCTGACCTGGAAGCCAAGCAGATCACCTTCACCCAACTCTCGGAAAGCGCCTGGGCGTACACCGCCGAAGGCGACCCGAACTCGGGCGTGATCATCGGCGACGACGCCGTGATGATCGTCGACACCACCGCCACGCCGGCCATGGCGCAGGACCTGATCGCGCGCATCCGCGAGATCACCGACAAGCCGATCAAGTATGTGGTGCTGTCGCACTACCACGCGGTGCGCGTGTTGGGCGCGTCGGCCTACTTCAACGAAGGCGCGCAGCAGGTTATTGCCAGCCGCGGCACCTACGAGATGATCGTGGAGCGCGGCGAGGCCGACATGAAGTCGGAAATCGAACGCTTCCCGCGCCTGTTCGCTGGCGTGGAGACCGTGCCCGGCCTGACCTGGCCGAAGCTGGTGTTCGAGAAGGAAATCACGCTCTTCCTCGGCAAGCTGGAAGTGCGCATCGCCCACCTCGGCTCGGGCCACACCAAGGGCGACACGGTGGTCTGGCTGCCCTCCGAGAAGGTGCTCTTCTCCGGCGACCTGGTGGAGTACGACGCGGCCTGCTACTGCGGCGACGCACAGCTCGCCGAATGGCCCGCCACGCTCGACGCGCTGGCCGCCCTCAAGCCCCAGAAGCTCGTCCCCGGCCGCGGCCCCGCGCTGACCTCGCCCGAGGAAGTGGCCAAGGGCCTCGCCTACACAAAGGATTTCGTCACCACGCTGTTCCAGGCCGGCAAGGAAGCAGTGGCCGACAAGCTCGACCTGAAGGCTGCCATGGCGCACACGCGCCGCACCATGGATCCGAAGTTTGCGCAGGTCTTCATCTACGAGCACTGCCTGCCGTTCGACGTGTCGCGCGCGTTTGACGAAGCCGCGGGCATCACGCATCCGCGTATCTGGACGGCGCAGCGCGACAAGGAAATGTGGGCGGCGCTGCAGGACTGAATATGAAGTGTGGTACAGGGATCAGCGGCATGCAGGTCGAGGATTCCCGTCGGCCGCGCGATGGAGAAAGAAGATGAGTATCGATTACCAGAGCCTGATGTTTGACTACCAGGTGTGTGTGGAGCAGAAACCGGAGCACGCTCCCCGCCTTCACCCGGTGGTAGTGGTGGGCGCCGGGCCGGTCGGGCTGGCTACCGCGATTGACGTCGCGCAGTACGGGGTACCGGTCGTGCTCCTTGACGACGACTGCACCCTTTCTAACGGCTCACGTGCAATTTGCTTCGCCAAGCGGACCCTCGATATCTTCGACCGTCTCGGTTGCGGAGAGCGGATGGTTGACAAAGGCGTGCGCTGGAACGTCGGCAAGGTGTTCGTGCGCGACGAGCAGGTCTATTCATTCGATTTGCTGCCTGACGCCGGACATCGCCGGCCCGCCTTCATCAACCTCCAGCAGTATTACGTCGAGGGCTACCTGCTCGAGCGTGCGCGTGAGTTGCCGAATCTCGAGATTCGCTGGAAGAACCGCGTCACAGGCATCAGTCAATCGGAGCAGGGCGCGGAAGGTGCCGGTGTCGTCCTGACGGTCGATACACCTGACGGGCCCTATACACTTCAGGCCCGCTATGTTGTAGCCGCCGACGGTGCGCGTAGCCAGTTGCGCCGGCTCCTTGGTCTCGAAAGCAAGGGGCGCACATTCAAGGACCGCTTCCTGATTGCCGACGTCAAGATGGAAGCCGGCTTCCCTGCTGAGCGCTGGTTCTGGTTCGATCCGCCGTTCCACCCCAACCAGTCGGTGTTGCTGCACCGGCAGCCCGACGACGTCTGGCGTATCGATTTCCAGCTCGGTTGGGATGCCGACCCGGAACTGGAGAAGACGCCCGAGCGCGTCATCCCGCGTGTGCGTGCCCTGCTCGGCCAGGATGCGAAGTTCACGCTGGAATGGGTCAGCGTCTATACGTTCTCCTGTCTGCGCATGGACAGCTTCCGCCATGGCAACGTGCTGTTTGCCGGCGATTCGGCCCACGGTGTGTCGCCGTTCGGTGCCCGAGGTGCGAACAGCGGCGTGCAGGACGCGGAGAACCTGGCGTGGAAGCTGGCCTTCGTGCTGCGTAGCCACGCGCCTGACAGCCTGCTCGACACTTACGCCAGCGAACGTGAGTACGCGGCTGACGAAAACATCCGGAACTCCACCCGCGCTACAGACTTCATCACGCCCAAGAGTCCTGTAAGCCGGGTATTTCGCGATGCTGTGCTGAGCCTGTCGAAGCAACACCCGTTTGCGCGCGGACTGGTGAACAGCGGCCGCCTTTCGGTGCCAGCGGCACTTGCCGGGTCACCGTTGAACACATCCGACGTTGAGACGTTCAGCGGCGCAATGGTGCCCGGTGCGGCTTGCCTGGATGCGCCAGTCGTCAGCGCCCAGGGATCGGATTGGCTCTTGTCGCATCTCGGCGGACAATTTACCGCGCTGGCATTCGGAGCGCTCGATGCGGATGCCGTGAGCGTCTTGCAAGCCGTGCATGGGCCAGTCCCACTGCGAATCGTCCTTGTCAGCGCCCCCGACGCACCCGACAGCATGCCGGACGCGCCTGCGGGAACGATCGTGCTTCATGACACCAATGGATTGGCCGCGCAGCGGTATGACGCGCGCCCCGGCACGCTATACCTGATTCGCCCGGACCAGCATGTCTGCGCACGCTGGCGCAGTGTCAACCTGCCGGCCGTCGAGCAGGCATTGCAACGTGCGTGCCGGGCAACCGGACAGTCTCCATCATGCGAGGTACCTCAAGACGCAGGGCTGACGGCAGCCGCCCTCGCATGAGGGGCAGAGCGATATTTACGACGAGTCAGAGAAATGCCACTCATCACCGAACCCAATCTGATCCACCCCGATGACTTCTACGAAGCTTTGATCGACATGCACCGTGATCTGAGCGACAACCAGAGCCAGGCTGCCAATGCGCAACTCATCCTGCTGCTTGCCAACCATATTGGCGACGCCGAAGTCCTGAGGGCCGCAATGCTCGCAGCGCGTCAGGGCGTCGCGCCCCAACAGGCGGCGACCGCCTGATTTTGCCGGGCACGCCGTTCCGCGTGCCTCACCCGCCTGACCATAGCCAAGGCGCACTAAGACGCCGGCAGCGCGGACACCGACCGGAGACAGACCAATGAGCAATCTCGCCCCAGGGGCTATGGTAGCCCCCATTTACACTTTGAACGAAGAGGATGCGCTTTATCGCAAAATCTGGCTGCGCATTATTCCCTTCTTGTTCCTTTGTTACGTCATCGCGTACCTCGATCGCATCAACATCGGCTTCGCCCATTTGCAGATGAAGCAGGATCTGGGCTTCAGTGATGCCATGTACGGTCTGGGGGCGGCAGTGTTCTACATAGGCTACGTGCTCTGTGAGGTGCCGAGCAACATGCTGCTGGCACGCTTCGGTGCGCGCCGCACCTTCACGCGGGTCATGGTCCTCTGGGGCCTCGCCTCGGTGGGGATGGTGACGGTCTCCACGCCCGCGCAGTTCTACACGATGCGCTTTCTGCTGGGCGTGTTTGAAGCGGGCTTCTTTCCGGGCATCGTGCTGTACCTGACCTATTGGTTTCCCGCCTCGCGCCGCGCCTCCGTGCTGGCGATCTTCTTCGCAGGCGTGGCAGTTGCGGGCGTCATGGGTGGTTTGGTATCTGGCTGGATCATGCGCGACATGTCTGGCGTGATGGGGCTGGCAGGGTGGAAATGGATGCTCGCCATCGAAGGTGCTCCGGCAATCGTCTTCGGAATACTCGCCGCCTTCTTTCTGGACGACGAACCGCGGCAGGCGCGCTGGCTCAGCGAGCACGAAAAGGCATTCCTTTCCCGCAACATCCACGAAGACCATGGCGTCAAAGCTCACTCGCTGCGCGCACTGACGCGCGTCCTGAGTAATCCGCGCGTGTACCTGTTTGCCTTCATCTACTTCTCGCTGACGTGGGGTTCGCTGGCGCTCAGTACCTGGATGCCGCTGATGATTCGCGACTTTGGCATCACGGATGTTGTATCGGTCAGCCTGTATTCCGTCGTACCCAATGCGATTGGCGCCATCGGATTGATTTTCATCGCCAGACATTCCGACCGAAAGGCCGAGCGCCATCGTCACTACCTGTACTGCACTGCCGGCGGCGCGCTTTCCTTGATCGGCCTGACTCTGCACCTGCCGAGCCTTGCCGGAATGCTGGCCATGCTCTCGGTTGGATGCGTGCTGATCTATGCGGCCTTGCCGCTATTCTGGGCGCTCCCTGCAAGTCATCTGCCAAAGAGCAGCGCAGCCGCAGGCATCGCTTTCATCAGCAGCGTCGGCATTACCAGCGGGATTGTGAGCCCGTGGGCAATCGGCCAGATCAAGGTCCAAACGGGAAGCATGGACAACGCGCTGTACCTGGTGGCCGCAATGGTCATGGCAAGTGGATTGGCAATGTGGTTCGGGGTGCCTCGCAAAGCTGACGTTCAACAGCATTGACCCAAGCTTCCGGCGGCGCGGCGGTGCCCCACGCCAGAGTAACGCGCGAGACTATCTATACGGCGAAGAGTTATGAATATAGACCTGACAGGGAAATGCGCGCTCGTCACGGGCGGCGGATCCGGAATTGGCGCGGCGACATGCGAGGCCCTCGCACGCTGCGGTGCCAGTGTAGTTGTGGCCGATTACAACCTTGAGGCCGCTTGTGCCGTAGCCGAACGCATTGCTGCCATCGAGGGGCGAGCGCATGCCGTCAAGGCAGATGTCTCGCAAGCAGAAGACATGCAGGCTGTCGTAAGGCTGACTTGCGAGATGTTCGGAGGCCTTCATCTTGCCGTGAATAACGCGGGTGTCGCGGCAAGCTACGCAATGGTCGAGGACGTGTCCTGGGAGGACTGGCAGCGAAACCTTGGCGTCAACGTCACGGGCGTATTCCTCGGGCTCAAATATGAGGTCCCGGCGATTCTCTCCAGCGGAGGCGGAGCCATCGTCAACGTGTCGTCCATTCTCGGTGGCGTCGGCATGGTCGGGCGTAGCCCCTACGCCGCCGCCAAGCATGCCGTGGTCGGTCTCACCAAGTCAGTTGCTTTGGAGCATTTCAAGGCCCTTCCGGCCCCGGCGTGGGCGGAGAAACCGAGATGAGCTATACCGGTGAACGGCAGCGCCGCGATGACCGACAGGCCAATGGTGCGCGCTCGCGGCATGCACGCCGTGGAGTGAGCCCGCTTTGGAGCATGGTCCGGGATTCGTCGGCGACAGTGGTGAGCGGCGCGAGCCGCATCCCGTTCAGGAGATCGAGTCGAATTCGACGCATCCCATGGCGCTGCCGTTCATCAACGATGGTGGAGCAAGCCATGGCTATGCGCAAGCAAGAAGAAGACGTGGTATTCCCCAACGCGGCGGGGATCGACGTGGGCGCGTCGAGCCACTGGGTGGCGGTGCCGCGGGATCTGGCCGAGCAAGCCGGCTGCGAGCCGGTGCGCGAAGTCGGCGCGATGACCGACGACCTGCATGCGCTGGCCGACTGGCTACTGACGTGCGGCGTGGACACGGTGGCGCTGGAATCCACCGGGGTCTACTGGATCCCCGTCTATGAAGTGCTGGAGCAACGCGGCTTGACGGTCTGGCTGGTCGATGCGCGGCAGATGAAATACGTGCCCGGGCGCAAGAGCGACGTGCTCGACTGCCAGTGGCTGCAGAAGCTGATGAGCCTGGGGCTGCTGCGCGCGGCCTGGCGCCCCGGCGATGAAGTCTGTGTGGTGCGCGCGGTGGTGCGTCAGCGCGAGGTGCTACTGGCCGCGCAGGCCGAATGGGTGCAGCGTATGCAGAAGGCGCTGGTGCAGATGAACCTTCAGCTCGGCGAAGTGCTCAGCGACGTGATGGGCATGACCGGACAGGCCATCGTGCGGGCCATTGTGGCGGGCGAGCGTGACCCCAACGTGCTGGCGCGCCATCGCCATGCACGCGTCAAGGCCAGCGAGCGCGACATCGCGCGGGCGCTGACGGGTAACTGGCGTGAGGAGCACCTCTTCGTGCTCGGGCAGGCCCTGGCGATGTTCGACAGCCTGGCCCAGCGCATCCTCGAGTGCGACGCCAAGATCGAGGCGTTGCTTGCGCCGCTGGGCCGTCATGAGGTCGAACTCGGCGGGCCGGGCAAGCGGCGTGGCAAGAATACTCCGGAGTTTGATGCGCGCACCGCGTTGGCGCGCTGGTCTGGCGTGGACCTGACGCGCATCAATGGCCTGGCCGTTACCTCGGTGCTGACGATCCTCTCGGAGATCGGCCCGGACCTGCGCCGCTTTGGCAGCGTCAAGCACTTCTGCTCGTGGCTCGGGCTGTGTCCCGGCACCAAGGTCAGCGGCGGCAAGGTCCTGTCGGCGCGCACCCGGCGCTCCACCAACCGGGTGCGCCAGGCGCTCAAGCTCGCGGCCATGAGCCTGTCGCATAACGACTCCGCGCTCGGCGCGTTCTACCGACGGCTGTGTGCCCGCATGGACAAGCCGCGCGCGAATACCGCCGTCGCCCACAAGCTGGCGCGCATGGTGTACTTCATGCTCACGCGCGGCGAGACCTTCGTCGACCAGGGCCAGCAGCGCTACGAAGAACAACAGCGCGAGCGCAGCATCGCCGCGCTCAAACGCCGCGCCGCTGCACTCGGCTATCAGATCTATCCCGTGGCGGTGGCGCCCTGACCCCAGCCGCCCTCAGTTTGGTTTCTCAGGAGTGTGCCGAGCGGGGTATTCGCGTCAATGCCGTGGCGCCCGGCTACGTCGCAACGCCGCTGCTGGCGGACCGCGATGAGGAAACCAAGGCGTCACTGGCAGGCTTGCACCCGATGAAGCGGTTGGCTGCAGCCGATGAAATCGCCCAGGTCATCCTGTTCTTGCTTTCACCGAACGCGAGCTTTGTTACCGGGCAAACCTACTATGCCGATGGCGGGTACACCGCCAGGTAGCAGTGAAGCCGTTAAGAAGCCTGGGATGCGCGTTGCCAGGGCCGAGACACATGTCGCTGCCAATCCATGGAAACTCCAGAGGGCTTTGGAAATCGATGCCGGCGAAGGTATTGATTAGCTCGGCTGAGCCTCCTGGTAAAACGGGTAATCCGTGTAGCCCTTTGCAAGGCTCTTGTTTGCACCATAGAAGGACTCGCGGTGGGGCTCAACAATGGGCCAGTTTTGCCGCATCCGTTCCACCAAATCAGGGTTGGAGATGAACGGACGGCCGAACGCGGTTAGGTCAAGGTCCCCATTGTCCAACGCTGCTTCCGCTGTGACGCTGTCAAAGCCTCCGGCAGCAATCAAAGTGCCCTGGTACGCTTGACGAAACCTCGCAGCGAAGCCGTCAGGAATCGATTCGGCGCCGATAGTCAGTTGGTCACTCAGGTGAACGTAGGCCAGGTCCTTGGAATTCAATGCTTCGGCGAGGCTCAGCCAGGTCTCAGCCTCATCCGCGAAGGGCTTCATGTCGTAGAGGCGGCCGAACGGCGAGAGGCGGACCGCTACGCGAGAGCTGCCGATTTCATGAGCAACAGCATCAAGGGTATCCATTAGGAAGCGTCGGCGATTCGCGATGGACCCGCCATACTCATCATCACGAGAGTTCAGTGCTCCGTTGAGGAACTGCTCGAAAAGATAGCCATTTGCGCCATGCAGCTCGACACCATCGAAGCCGGCCTCCATTGCGCGGCGGGCAGCTCGGACAAAGTCTGCAGTGATGCGGTGAATTTCCTCCACGCGCAATGCGCGCGGACGGCTCGCCTGGATGGGGCCCGCCGTTCCTGGTTCGACCCAGGCGTAAACCATCGACTTCTCTGCGATCTGGGCTACGGAGGACACCGGTGCAGCTTCATCCGGCTGAATGGACACGTGGGACAAGCGGCCCACGTGCCAAAGCTGCGCAAAAATCTTGCCGCCTTGGACATGAACGGCGTCAGTTACTCGCTTCCATCCTTCGGCTTGCTCATCTGTGTATATCCCCGGGGTGAATAAATACCCGCGTCCCTCCTCGGAAACCGGGACCCCTTCCGAGATGATGAGGCCAGCAGTGGCACGTTGTTCGTAGTAGAGGGCCGTGTGCTCATCGGGAATACCGGTCACTGCTCTGGAGCGCGTCATGGGCGCCATCACGATGCGATTGGCCAGCACCGTGCCGTTCATGTCATAGGGTTCGAAGAGTTTGCTCATTCCGGACGTTTGGGAAGTCAGTGGGTGTGAAGATGTCTTGGCTCAGGTCGGCAGCACCAGGCCATTGCCGGGATAGCCGCCGCCTACGTTCGGCTCAGGCCATACAACGTCGAGGCGCGTACGGCTAATCAACCATCGACCGTCGACACGGCGGTATTCATCTGCGTAGAGACCCAGGAGGAAGAGCGGATTCGCGGTCTTCGGACCTTCGGTCGCGAGGTCGATTAGGTAGCAACGCCCTTCGGCGCGGTCTTCGTCCAGTAGTTCGACCCATTGATTCGTTATTGCATGCATGAACGGGTAGCGACCACGCTTGTCGGTGTCGAATGCCGTGAATGCGTCGGTAAGTCCTTGCCGAATGGCGTCGCGTCCACGCCAGGTTCCGCGGTCCACCTGGCAAATTGCATCGTTCGTGAACAACGCTGCGAGCGCGTCCATTTGGTTGGCGTCCAGGTAGTGGCAATAGCGCTGGCGGAGGTTCTTGATGGCCTCGATGGCGAGTAAGCGGGTAACGTCGGTTTGCACAGGGCACCTCACTTCTGAAGGGATGCACAGCTTAATTCATGTTCCGGAATCGATTAATGCCACGAGATTCCATCCACCTCATCCTCGGAGGATATAATCGGGTACGTAATCTTGGAGGCACACATGAGCGACTCGCGCTTCGATGGCATCCAGGAGTTCGTCCTTGCAGCGCAGCTGCAGAGTTTTACGGCTGCCGGCCTGCAGCTCGGGATTACCAGCTCAGCGGTGGGGAAGGCCGTTACTCGGCTCGAGCGTCGAGTTGGCGTCAAGCTCTTGCATCGCACGACGCGCAAGCTCAGTTTGACAAATGAGGGCGAAGCCTATCTCGCGAGTTGTTTGCGCGCGATGGAAGACCTGGGCAACACCGAGAATTTCCTCTCGACGGGACATGCGGAGCCACGCGGTCAGGTACGCATCGACCTGCCCGGTGCGTTTGGTCGTCGGCACATTGCGCCAGCACTCAACTCCTTGGCCACACAGTACTCGCAACTGGACCTGGCGATGACTTTTGGCGACCGCACAGTCGACATGGTCAGCGAAGGCGTTGATCTCGCTGTGCGCATCGGGCACCTTAGGGACGACCCTGAACTCGTAGCGCGTCGGCTTGGTGAGCAGTACCTCGTCATCTGTGCCTCCCCCAAGTACCTGGAGCGACGCGGCTCAGTGAACGGCAAAGAAAGTCTGCTCGAACACGACTGCATTATCGGCTGGCGTAAGGGGCTGCGCGCTGCCTGGCTGCTCAAGGACGCACAAGGCCAAGTTGAGCACCAGGATGTTCGCGTACGGCACGAACTCGGCGATGGCGAAATGATGGTGCAAGGAGTCCTTGATGGATGCGGAATCTCGCAACTACCGACATGGCTCGTGCACGACCACTTGCGCAGCGGTGCGCTGGTTACTGTGCTGGATGACTATGCCGGCGTGACAATGCCGATTCACGTGATATGGCCGCGCACACGATACATCCAGCCGAAAGTGCGAGTCGTCATAGACGCGCTGCTCTCCCTTGCTGAAAAACACCCCGCCATCTTCATGTGCGGCAAAGTTTGACGAGCGCTTGAACCACCGCAAGGCCGCACTTGAGGGGCGGTGCCGCATCGTCTTAGGGATTGAATTGGCACCTCCCTTCATACTTTAGCGCACGTTCGGGTTGAACTGCTTTGAAGAAGCGCCGACTCGGCGGCATAGCGGGTTGGACGAATGACACCAGGTGTTTCGAAAATGAACGCCATTGTGTCTGCGACATGGTGAGGCTTACCCACCGTGTTGTTTGCTCGATGCGGACAAACGGCTTATGCATGGCCGCCGGACGAATCCGGTAGAGCCAGGAACGACGATTGTGGGCGCGCGGTGCTGTGAAGGCAGAGCCCGAAATTTGCTCGGCGTACAGGCCATACGCCACACGTTGGGGCGAATTGCGGCCAACCGGCAGCGCCCCGGGTAAAGCCTCGGTGGCAAATTCGTTGGCAAATCCAGACATGTATGACGTCGCGGCACCCGCTTTGGGCACGTCAAGCTTGGCTTGGGTCATCTGTTCCTCCCATCTAGGACCCGACGACGACGACGGGGGGCGTTGAAGCGGCGCATCGTTGTGTGTCGATGACATCACATTAGGTACAGAGCAAGACAAACGTGAAGGAGGCTTGGAGGGCGCGCTGGTATCTGCAAGCTGAGACCGTCGAGCACGTATTGCGCATCGAGCGGATGCGCGGTCGGTACGGTTGCTTCGCTAACAGCGGCAAGTCATGGGCTCCCTTCACTGCCTGGATATTAAGTCGCCAGTCGGCAGCAAGGCTTCACAAGTCGCTTCACGTTGACTTCCCCGCGCGACTAGGCAAGCAAATTTTCTGTATTGCGCTGTCGCGCCGCGCCGTGGGCTTGGTTCCTGTCGCCGTCCAGTTCGACCGTGGCGCACACAGGCTATCAAATATGGCGCGTTGAGGCACGAAGCATCCGACTCGCTCTCCTATATTCGCCATCAGGCTGTCGAGTACGGCTACATAAGTCAGCTTGCTGGCGCTAAATAGACGAGGAGACGATGAAAGTACTATTCAATGCCATGCGCGTAGTGGCTACCGGTGCAATGATTAGCGTGACCCCGCTTGGTGCTGCGGCCGCCGAATCCCAACTGGTAACCCAACAAGGAGACATCTCTCCGATGTGCGGTTCCAAGCCGATGATTGTCGGCTTGTCTGATGGCTACGGTGGTGAGACATGGCGCAAGACGGCACTTGCCGAACTCAAAGACGAGGTCGGCCGTTGCAGTAACCTCAAACGATTCATTTACACGAACGCCAACGGCGACCAACAGAAGGCGAACTCGGACATCAATAGCATGGTTGCGCAAGGCGTCAACGTGCTTATTGTCTTCCCAGACTTCGGTGCCGCCCAGATTCCAGCGATGCGCGCTGCAACGAAGGCAGGTGTAACGGTCGTTCCCTATCTCGCTAAGATTCCGGGAAATCCAGGCAAAGACTACACCGTCAACGTTACGGAAGACGTGTTCCGGATGGGAACCGTGTGGGCCGACTGGTACGGCAAAAACATCAAGAAGGGTAACGTTGTCTTCCTCGGTGGCGCGCCAGGTGCAATGTCGTCGCAGCTCTTCTTTGACGGCTTCAAGTCCGGGCTCGCGAAGTATCCGGACCTGAAGCTACTCGAGAACAACTTTGTCGTGACGCACTGGAGCCCCGTCGGAGCCCAGAAGGCTGTGGCCGGCCTTATCGCTAAGTACCCGAAAATCGACGGTGTGGCGACGGACTACGGGGTCACTGCGCTGGCTGCCGTCAAGGCATTCGAACAGGCTCGGCTTCCGGTTCCCGCCATCGCGACGAATGCAAGCATTAACGAGCTTAGTTGCAAGTACTTGGCCATGAAGAAGTCGGGCAAAGCATTCCCTTACTTCTCGCTTGACGGTACTACGTCCGTCATACGCTTCGCTGGCCGCCGTGCTGTCGCTCACTACCAGGGAACATCGAACAGTGAGTCGACGACGGTCTTCCCCTATCCCTACGCTGACAGCTCGGCTGGTGTTGAGCCAAAGTGTGACCCCAGCGCGCCGCCGGACGCCGACTTTTCCTCGGCCTTGTCCGCAGAAAAGCTCAAAGCTGTCTTTCAGCAATAGCACCAATTCGTGAGCAGAAGAGTTGGCCCCCGGTCGCTCCGGGGGCAATTCCTTCCACGGCGACAGCGCGCGCGACATCCTTCCAAAGGTTGACTGGCTTGCCCACTCAGGTCGCTCACCGGCCTAAGGACGACAGGGCAGAAAAGATTCGAGCAAAAGAATCGTCCACCCGCAAGGTGGCGAGATGAAAGAAACGGAGATAGAAATGACTGACTACATCATCATCGGTGCCGGCTCGGCAGGTTGTGTTTTGGCCAATCGTCTGAGCGCCGACCCCAGCGTTCACGTGACGTTGCTTGAGGCAGGCGGTTGGGACAAGAGCCCGTTCATTCATATGCCTGCAGGCTACTTTCGCTTGATGCAGACCGGGCAGCTCGATTGGGGCTACCACACCGTCGCTCAGCGGTATATGAACAATCGTGAGATGTTCATTCCCCGGGCACGGAGCATTGGCGGCTGCACGACGGTGAACGGGATGATTTACACGCGTGGTGACCGCACTGACTACGACCACTGGCGCGAACTTGGCAACGAAGGCTGGGCGTATGAAGACTGTCTGCCGTACTTCAAGAAGTCTGAAAGCTGGGCGGACGGGGAAAACGCCGTCCACGGTGGCAGCGGCCCGCTGAAAACTAGCCGCTTCGGCATTAAGAACCCGATTGCAACTGCCTTCATCGAAGCTGGTATCCAGGCGGGCTACAAGTACAACGATGACTTGAACGGTGGCGACCAGGAAGGCTTCGGTCCTTGTGACAGCACGCTTGCGGACGGTGTCCGCTCTAGCGTGTCCCGTTGCTTTATCACGCCTATCCGCAGCCGCGACAATCTGCACGTCATTACTGATGCTGTGGCGACCCGTATCCTGTTCGATGGGGACAGGGCCGTGGGCGTCGAGTATGTCTCTGGCCGGAACACGAAGAAAGTCTATGCATCGAAGGAAGTCATTTTGTCGGGTGGAGCGTTCAACTCACCGCACCTGCTGCAGATTTCCGGCGTCGGCGACCCCGAGCATCTGCAATCCATTGGCGTATCGGTGACCCACAAGCTGCCGGGCGTCGGGCGAAACCTCCAGGACCATCTCGGCTGCGGCCTCAAGCAGCGAATCACCCAGCCCTTGTCGCTGCTGAAGCACCTGAACATCCTCAACTCGGCGGGTGCGCTCGCGAAGTACGCGGCGACGAAGTCGGGACCCGCTGCATACCATGGCGTCGAAGCTCTGGCGTTCGTCAAGACTGACCCGAGTGTTGTCGCACCCGACATTCAGTTCCACCTAAACATGGTCATGTACGAGGACCACGGTCGGAAGATCTTCTTTGAAGAGGGCGTGATGCCGTACTTCAATCTCTCTCGCCCTCAAAGCCGAGGTACGGTGATGGCTCGCACCGCAGACCCGCTCGCGCTTCCCGCCATTGACCCGAACTTCTTTGCGGTTGCCGACGATGTTCGCGTTATGCGCGACGGCCTGCGAATCGCGCGGGACATCATTCGGCAGAAGGCGTTCGACCCCTATCGTGGCGAGGAGTTTGGCCCTGGGCGCGAGGTGCAGTCGGATGCCGACATCGACGAATATCTGCGCAACAAAAGCGAAAGCGTCTATCACCCGGTCGGCACCTGCAAGATGGGCTCTGATGCAGAGGCGGTCGTCGACGCACGCCTGCGTGTGCACGGTCTCCGCGGCCTCCGCGTCGTTGACGCTTCGATTATGCCGACCCTGACGAGCGGTAACACAAACGCGCCGACCATCATGATTGCTGAAAAGGCCGCTGACATGATTCTGGCCGATGCAAGCTCCAGTCACGCCGCAGCCGGTTCCACGTACGACCGTCAGGTCGAGTACGCCGGCTAAGGCCCGATGTGGCGGCGCTTTCTTCGGCCGCCTAACCACGGGGGCGCTTGGCGTGGCAAGACGTTTGGCCCAGCAGCCCCCAGACCTCGTTGTTAAAGGTGACCGAATGACATCCTCAGTTGAACTCATTGATTTCAAAGAACGCCTCTCCGAAGCCACGAAACGATTCCTGTCGAGGCAACATCGCCTGTTTATTGGCGGTGAATGGGTCCAACCCGCGTCTGGCGCCACCCGGGACGTCATTGACCCGGCTACCGGCGCCAAGATTTCGACGATGGCGGATGGTGGCGCTGTTGACATCGACGCTGCGGTCAAAGCCGCGCGCGAAGCTTTCGAGCATGGCGAATGGCGTCGCATGTCTACCAACGAGCGCGCCAAGATTCTGTGGAAAATCGGCAACCTTATCGACGAGAATGCCGAAGAGCTGGCTCAGCTCGAGGTGCTTGACGAAGGCTCCGCCTACAATGTCGCCAAGAACTTCTATGTTCGCCTCTCGGCCGACCATTTCCGCTACTACTCGGGTTGGGCTACCAAGATTGGTGGCAGTACTGTTCCGGTCAACATGCCAGGTGAATGGCATGCTTATACCGTCCGCGAACCCATCGGCGTTGTTGGCCAAATTATTCCGTGGAATGTACCGCTGCTGATGGCCGCATGGAAGCTTGCACCAGCCTTAGCCGCTGGCTGCACGGTCGTTCTCAAGCCGGCTGAAGACACGCCGCTCACGGCCCTGCGCCTCGCGGAAATCTGCCGTGAAGCCGGCCTGCCGCCGGGTGTTTTGAACGTGGTGACGGGCGACGGCAAGGCCGGCGCTGCACTGGTCGAGCACCCTGATGTGGATAAAGTTGCCTTTACCGGTAGCACGGCTACTGGCAAGGCAATCGTGCGAGCGGCTGCAGACAACCTCAAGCGTGTGACGCTTGAACTGGGTGGCAAGAGCCCTGTATTCGTCTTTCCTGACGCAGACCTCGAGCGAACCATCCCTGGTGTCGCGGAGGCAGTTCTTCTCAATAGCGGCCAAGCGTGTACCGCGGGTTCGCGACTGTACATTCACGAAGATGTGTACGACCGCGTCGTTGCTGGCGTGGCGGAGTATGCCGAGTCGCTGAAGCTGGGGCATGGGCTTGACCCCGCTACCCACTTGGGACCGCTGATTTCGGAGCGCCAACTGTCGCGCGTGAAAGGAATTCTGCAGGCAGGCATCGACGAGGGCGCCAAGGTCTATTCGGGTGGTGGGCAGCCGTCGGGTCCAGGTTACTTCCTACGCCCGACCGTCCTGACCAACGTCGAACCCGGCATGACGGTGTATCGGGAAGAGATTTTTGGTCCTGTCATCTCGGCCATGAAGATGAGCTCGGACAATCTTGACGCCCTGGTCCGCGAGGCGAACAACACCGTGTACGGCCTAGCGGCAAGCGTTTGGACCAAAGACCTCAGCCTGGCTCACAAGCTTGCCGCACGCATTCGTGCTGGCGTAGTCTGGGTGAACAATCACAATCAGACTGACGCTGCCCTCCCATTTGGTGGTTACAAGCAATCCGGTTGGGGACGTGAGATGGGATTCTCGGGCATCGAAGCCTACACAGAGCTCAAGTCCGTGGGCGTCTACCTCGGCTAGTTGGACTCCGGCGCCACTGACAGCGGAAGTGTTCGCTTAGGCTGACGGCCCGACCTTAGAAAGCCGCAATTACTCAGCAGTCCGAAATATAGGCGACAGATGGGGCGTCGAAGAATGAGCGCACAAGCCGGCGGTTCTTCTTCACCTCGTGCAGGTGCTGCTCAACGCGGATTTCCAGTTTCTCGCCCGCTCGCAACGGATTGCGCGCCACACCAGTTCGCTTGAGATGACTCCACACGAACTCGTCGGGATTCAGGTCGGGCGCGTATCCCGGCAGCACATGCATCGTGAGCTTTCCCTTGGTCGATTCGATGTACTCGCGCACATTGGCCTTCTTGTGTGCTGGCAGTCCATCAACGATCAGATGCACTGGGCGGTTGCGGCCCTTCATCATCTTCTTGAGCAATTCGATGAATAGCTCCGCGGTCAAGGCCCCTTTGTAGGTCGCAAACCAGAAGGCACCTTTGGCGTTCACCGCGGACGCGGCGGAAATCGATTGGCGCTGCCCGGGGCGCTCAATCACCGGTGTCTCGCCTTTGACCGCCCAGGTCTTGCCATGCACCGCGTCGGCTCGAAATCCTGATTCGTCCCAGAAGTAGATGTCCGCACCGCTTTGCTTGGCCGCAGCCGCAATGCCCGGAAATGATTCACGCTGCCAGCGCTCGACGGCCTGCGGATCTCGTTGGTACGTCCGCTGCAATGGCTTTTGCGGGCTCAAGCCCAGTCCCGCCAGCAGCCTGCCCACCGCTGTGACACCCATCTTCACATCAAATTTCTCATCGATGAGCGTGGCCACAATCTGTCGTGTCCACAGCCCGAAGTCCAGACCGTACTGCCGAGGATCCCGCCCGTTGATCCACCGAAAGACCTGCGCCTGTTGCGCTCGCGTGAGCTTGCGTGGCCGGCCTGTCGCTGGACGCGATGCCAGCGCCCGCGCGCCTTTGCCCGGGCCCGAGGCCGCCTTGAGCCAACGGTAGATTGACGTTCGGTTCATGCCCAGCGACTTCACCACCACCGATGGTTTCTCGCCTTCGCGAACCCGGCGCAAGGCAAGTCGGCGGAATTCCTCTTGCGTCGCGCGATCCAGTGTACGGCCATCTCGTTTCATGTTGAATGAGACTAAACGGTCGTCACGAGGTTCCAATTTTTGTCGCTTTATTTACGGACTGGTGAGTAACAAACGCCATGTGCGACAGCACATGGCGTTTGTCTTACATCTCGCTATCAGAACCGCTCTAACTTAGACGCCTTATCAGGGTATTAGGAGCGACCCCATATGCCTTCTTGAAGGCGCGGCTGAAGTGTGAGAAGTCGCTGAAACCACAAGCGATTGCCACATCAGCGATATGTTGCGAGCGGCCCTCTGTAAGCGCAATGTGACTTGCCTCAAGACGCTTTTGCCAAAGCCATCGAATCGCCGTCGTGCCGTCAGAGGCAAAGATTCGATTCAAAGTTCGGCGCGATACCCCTATAGCATTGCAGATGGCGTCGACATCAAGCTCCGAGTCGCCCAGGTTCGCCTCAATGTAGTCCTTGGCGCGGTGCAAAATGCTTCCATGGCGTTCCAACATGCCCTTGAGGTCGTGGAATTCGGTCTCGGCGGAAGCCGCGAATATGTCGACGACCGACGCCGCGAGTTTAGACGACGCGCAGGGCTCCAAGTCGGAGGATATGCGTGAAGTTCCTCGAATGACAGAACCGGCCAATGCTCCCGTGGCCGACTGGCCATCCAAGGTAATTGCAGTCAGCCGCTCTGCATCAGGAAGGCGGCAAAGCATTTGCTTGCGCGGAATCTTGAGCAGAACGATTCGATAGTCGGACGAGAAGCTGTACTTGAAGGCACGTGCCGTGTCGTACAGGACGATGTCGCCAACCTTCTGCGCAGCGCTTCGGCCGCTTTGCTCAAGCGTCGCGCTTCCTTCGACGAGCAGGCTTGCAAGGAAGTCCTCTGAAGGCGTCTGGCGAAGGTCATCATTCGTCCGGACATACCGCAGTCCCGGCGCAGCGATGTCGCCGATTCCAATGAAGCCAATCGGCTTCTGTAGGACGTGAGCCCGAAATCTGTCCGCCTGGTCTGCGTATGCCGGCAAGTCCACATGGCAGTAAAGACGGCAGATTACGTCGTGGTAGTGATTCAGGCGATCACGGGGGACTACTGCAGAGGTGTCGAACTGTTCAACCATAGCTTGACCTACTTGAGGGCTGTCGCTCATCGGCAGCTTAGACATCAACAAATTAGTTCGAAAATATCGAACCGTGAATGCGAGCTAACCCGTAGAAGTCGTGAAATGTAAGCAGCTGCTTACATGCGTGCGCCCATCTTCGCGGTGGCGCTTGCAGCTCGCGACCGGTGCCCCGCGCCTTGCCGTGCCGCCAATGTGTCGCCAAGCGGTACTGCGTGACGAGCGCGCGTAGGTGCATGGCGCATCCAGTCCAGTGAATCTGGCGTATCCAGTCGCGAAGGTCGGCGCCTCCTTTCATATATTCGTGGCAAAGAGCCCAAGAATTCGGGCCCACATAGAAAGGAGACAACTTTGACGCTGGTCACAGGGCCATATGAGCTCTGTGCCCACCGTTGTCGCGCCTATTCTGGGCTCCGTTTTCCCGACGCCATTCAATGCTCAAAACCCAGGTCGTCTACCTGTGGTCCGCTTGGTTTCGCGTGCTTACCCCAACAGCTCATGCGCAAAAAATCAAGGCGTCGAATTGCGGCTCTGAATCGAGGCGAATCGAGTTCGTAGCTCCGTTCGTCAGTGTCCTAGAGAACCTTATTAGCCTGGAGTTGCACTATGGAAATCGCGAATCTCAGCCTGGAACAGCGCGTGTCTCGTCTGGAAGACATTGAAGCCATCAAGTATATGAAGGCCAAGTACGCCGAGTATCTGGACAACGGGTACGACCCCGAGGGTGTCGCCTCCCTCTTCATCGAGAACGGTCTGTGGGAAATCAAAGGCGTTGGCGGCAAAGCAAAGGGGCGCGGGGAAATCAAGCAGCACTGCCGCAACCTCTCGTCAGGCATCACCTGGGCATTGCACAACATTGTCTCGCCCGCAGTCGAAGTAGACGCTGACGGGCAGCGTGCCACTGCGACGTTCTATCTGGTCTGCTTCGTGTCGATGGCACCGTCGGAGCAATCTCCGCAGGGCGAAGCAGTGTTTATCGCCGGCAAGTACAAGGACACGCTAGTGAAGGTCAACGGAAAGTGGCTCTTCGAGGAAATCACCGGCGTCGTTCAGCAGGCATCGCCCTGGACTGAAGGATGGGTCCGTAGCCCCTTCGTCAAGGAAAGCTGGTGAGCAGGCCCTACGGGCATTCACCGACAACCACGCCAGAAGCGCCGCTGAGTACCGCAAAGGGAAGTCGCAGGTGTTGAGCCGCGAATATGACGGCCATCAATCTAAGGTAGGGAGGGAGACGTTATGAGTCAGCTGCTGGAAAAATACGATATGAATGGGATCCGCTTGGCGAGCCGTGTCGTCATGGCGCCGATGACGAGATGCCGCGCGAGGACCACGGTGCCCGATGAGCAAACCGCTCTGTACTATCGCCAGCGCGCTGGCGCCGGCCTGATTATCAGCGAAGGTTCACAGGTCTCGGCTGAAGGTACTGGCTATCTCTATACTCCCGGCATCTACACCAGTGAGCAGGTCGCTGGCTGGAAGAAGGTCACGGACGCTGTCCATGAGGAAGATGGGAAGATATTCATTCAGCTTTGGCATGTCGGCCGCATGTCGCATGTCAGTTTGCAGATGAACGGTGCGCTACCGGTTTCGTCCGTCGACGTCGCTGCTCGTAACAGCAATTGCTATGCGTATGGCGAAAACGGCGAGCCCGGCCCGGTCCAGGCAAGTCAACCGCGTGCTCTCGATACCAGCGAAATTCCGAGGATAACGGCCGACTTCGTTAGCGCCGGTATCAGGGCTCTCGAGGCGGGCTTCGACGGCGTCGAGGTTCACGGTGCGAACGGCTATCTGTTTGAGCAGTTTGCAAATGGAGTGCTGAATACACGGACTGACCAGTACGGCGGCAGCACCATGAACCGGCTACGGCTAACGCTCGAAACCGTTGATGCGTTGGTAGACGAACTGGGCAGTACCCGAGTAGGCATCCGGCTCTCACCTTTCGGGCGTCTATACGACATGCCTGCCTTCGATGACGAGGAGAACACCTGGCTGACGCTGGGCAAAGAGCTCAGCAAACGAGGCCTTGCGTATGTCCATCTCAGTGACCAGAAGGCGTTCATCAACGAGGGCATCGGTGAGGACTTCCTCTGGAAGTTCCGCGATGCATACACAGGCACGCTGATTCTTACCGGTTGCTTGACCCAGGAATCGGGAGAAGCGCTCATTGAGCAAGGTCTATGTGACCTCGCGGGCTACGGCCGACCATTTGTCGCCAATCCTGACCTGGTTGCGCGCTTCCGCAACCGGTGGCCACTGAACTCGGTAGACCTGCCGACGCTCTACACGGGTGGTGAGCAGGGCTATGCCGACTATCCTACCTATCAAGAGCAGCGCGAGTTGTCCGTCGAGGGCGCACTTTAAAGCCCACTCCAAGGGCATTCGCTGTCTACGCCATCGGTGCATGGCTCAGGGACGCAACCCGAACATCGGTGCCTGTCTGCTTCGCCGAGGCGGAATGGGTCCGTGTCTCCAACCATGACGCCTTTGGCGAAACTCAAACTACACCGGCAGGTTGCAAGATGAAGCGCGAAACGAAGCTGCTCCTTGAGGTCCAGGGAATCACGAAGGTTTTTCCTGGTGTGAAGGCCCTCGACAACGTTACTTTCTCGGTCAATGCAGGCGAAGTGCACGGCCTGGTAGGCGAGAATGGCGCGGGCAAGTCGACATTGATGGCCGTGGCCTCCGGCGCGCTTGTGCCGGAAGAAGGCCGCGTGCGCATTGATGGTAAAGAAATGCGTGGCAACCCTGAGCTGGCACGCGAGCTCGGGCTGGCCATTGTCCGGCAGGAACCGGCGCTCATGCCTGACCTGACCGTGGCGGAGAATCTGTATCTCGGTGTTCCGGAAAAGCTGCGCCCCAAAAAGGCATCGCTCAACGATTGGGCGAGAGACCTGATGAGGACATGGCACCGGGACATCAAGATTTCTGGGGCCGACCGTGTGGCAAGCCTGAATCCGGAGCAGCGGTTCATCGTGGAGATTGTCAAGGCGCTGGCTGCACAACCCAAGGTGCTCGTCCTGGACGAACCTACTGAGCACCTCGGTGCCGAAGATGTCGAGAGACTCTTCGCGAAAATCCGGACCCTGGTAGCGCGCCAGTGTGCGGTCATCTACATCTCGCATCGAATCCGTGAGGTTCAGTTTATTGCTGAGCGCCTGACCGTGCTGCGAGATGGGCAGGGTCAAGGAACCTATGACGCCAGCAAGCTCACTGAGCAAGACATTGTGGAGCTAATCGTCGGTGGGACCCTGGACCGAGAATTTCCGCCGAAAGCCTCGGAAAATGCGAGCCGCTCGACCGTATTGGAAGTCGCGCAGCTCGAAGGCAAAGGGTTCGCGAAAGTGTCAATGGCGCTGAGAAGCGGTGAGATTGTTGGGCTTGCGGGCATTGATGGAAACGGTCAACGCGAATTCATGCGCGCGCTGGCAGGACTGTCGAAGTCACGTGGTACCGTAACCGTCAACGGCAAGGCAGTGCGCGTGCAAAGCGCAAAAGGGGCGAGCCAAGGTGGGATTCGATACGTGCCCGGCGACCGTCATCGGGAGGGCATCTTCGGCGAACTCAGCGTCCGGGAGAACTTCTCCCTGCGCAGCCTGGCTCGCAGCAGCGTAGCTGGCTTTCTGTCAGGCCGCAGGGATACGGCCCGTGCTGCGGAGGCGGTTCAAGAATTCGCTGTGAAGACGGCTTCGCTTGAAACGCCGATTCGGCTTCTGTCAGGTGGCAACCAACAGAAACTCGTACTCTCGAGTGTGCTCGCCAGTCGGCCAGCTGTCATGCTGGTCGATGAGCCGACTCAAGGCGTTGACATCGGCGCGCGGATGGAAATCTACAAGACCTTGAGGGCGACGGCGGCCAGCGGCACGGGCATGGTTATCGTTTCCTCGGATGCAACAGAGGTTGCGGGACTCTGTGACCGCGTGCTCATTTTCTCCCGTGGACAAGTTGTCAAAGAGCTGCGCGGAGACGAGGTCACTGAGCACAACATCACTAGTGCGGTGCTGACATCCACGTCCGTGCGCAGTCGCGCCGACGGGAAGACCTCGCCGTTCTGGAAGTGGGCAGCGGGAGACTGGGCACCTATCGTCATGCTTTGTCTTGCGATTGGTCTGCTTGGCGCGTATGCCGCGAGTGCAAACGAGTTCTATTTGTCAGAACGTAATATAACGGGGCTTCTTGGTCTTGTGGCGACACTCGCTTTGGTCGCCTTCGGCCAGCAGATGCTAATGCTTGTCGGCGGCATTGACCTGTCGGTGGGCCCGCTGATGGGGCTCGTTGTTGTCATCCAGTCCTTCTATCTGGTCGACGGCGCGACGCCAGAACAATATGCGGTGGGTTGGGCCGTCGTGCTAGCTGTGGCGATTGCCGTGGGAGCATTCAACTGGTTCCTTGTCGACCCCTTGCGACTTCATCCGATGGTGGCGACGCTCGCTACTTTCATGATGCTGCAAGCAGTTTCCCTCATCCTTCGTCCGGTTCCAGGTGGACTTATCGCTGAGGGAGTCATGGATCGAATCTCGGCAACGCTCGGCTTCCTCCCGCTCGCCATGATTGTCGCTACGGTCTTTGGTGTCGCGCTGGAGTATGGTCTTTTCAAGTGCAGGTGGGGAATCGTATTCCGTGGCTTCGGGTCGCGTCCTGAGGCGGCCAGGGTCGCAGGGGTTCGGCCGCGTCTAACGTTGTTGGCCGCCTATGTCGGATGCTCCGCCCTTGCCACCATCGCTGCAATTCCGATGATGGCGCAAGTGGGATCAGGCGACCCAGCTGCCGGTGCCGACTACACGCTAACTAGCATTGCTGCCGCGGTCATTGGCGGAGCTAGTTTGTTTGGCGGGCGAGGTTCCTTCCTCGGCGCCTTGCTCGGCGCGATGCTGATTACTCAGGTGAACGTGGTGACTACCTTCCTGAATCTGAGCGATGCGTGGCAGTCGTACCTCCTCGGCGCGATGATTCTGGTGGCAGTGGCCATCTACTCGAAGAGCCGCCAAATGGTGGTGGCAGCCTGAAAAAGAGAATGATCATGGACTACACACTGAACACCACCCGCGTTGACCAACACACGGTTCCACTGGCTAAGCCACGGTTTTTACTCGATGAATTCTCGTGGATTTGGTTTGGCACAGCAGTCTTGTTTGCCGTGAGTGCAGTCTTGGCGCCAGGGACGGTCACAAAGAGTTCGCTCCTCGCCATGCTGCCTTTCGCAGGGATTCTGGCTATCGTTGCCACTGGTCAAACCATAGTCATTCAACAGCGCGGGCTCGACATGTCAGCCGCAGGAATGGTAACGCTCTCCGGAGCGCTGGTGGCGACCTTGGGCTTTGGCACCGGCTCCATGCTGCTAGCAGTGTTCGGGACCTTGGCTGTCGCGGTGATTGGCGGCATTCTCAACGGCTTCCTGACATCGCGCTTGTCTATTACTCCGCTAGTGGCAACGCTGGCGACTAACGCCTTGCTCATCGGAGGGGTACGCTCCATCACCGGAAACTCACCTATTTCGGTGCCAGAGCCGTTGCAAGCGTTCTCACACTCGCAGTTCCTTGGCTTGCCGTACAGCATCGTTCTTGCCGTTCTGTTTGTTGTAGCGGTGTGGGTCGTTACGCGAAAGACCATTGTGGGCAGGAAGTTTGTGGCGGTTGGTATCAGTCCGAGGGCTGCTGCCGCTGCCGGCGTCCCCGTGACCTTCTACCAGGTTGGCGCGTATGTGGTCTCTGCCGTGTGCTTTGCAGTTGCCGGCCTTCTGCTGGCGGGATTTATCGGTAGCGCGTCTCAGAATGGCGGACACGACTATCTCATGCCCGCCATTGCTGCCGTAGTCGTCGGCGGCACGCCATTTACCGGTGGGCGTGGGAGCGTCATTGCCAGTGCTGTTGCAGCGCTGTTTATGGCTCAACTCGGCCAACTAGTGCTGGCGCTAGGCGCAAGTGCAGCCATCCAGCTGCTGGTCCAGGCGGCAGCAATTCTGCTTGCCACAGCGATTCGAAATCTCCCCGCCATTCTTGCGGGGCTTAGGAAGCGCGCCTAAGGGCCGGAGATGGCGGGAGCTACGGTGGCTCTCGCCCGCTAGCAGCTTTGCGAACGCAACCGCACCAATAGCCAACTAGAGAAATTGCCCCACCCGGCCGAGACAATCGGCCCGGTATGGCAGCGCTTTGCCTGACGAAATGGCGCGCGCCAGGGACGCGCGGAAGCTGTCGGAAGAATCATCAGCAGTTGAAGGTCTATCAAGGTCACAAATATAACGTCGGAGGAGAGGATGAAGTTGATGAAGCACGTTGTCAGCAGCAAAGGTGTCATTGCTGCTCTCTTGTTTGTTGGTAGCGCGGGCGCCGCCTTTGGCCAAAGTAGTGTCACGTTGTACGGCCGCGTGTCCGGTGGGGTGGACTATGTGAACAAGGTGGCCATTGGAAATGGCCAGACCGGAGACGTGTTTCGCTTCGGCAACCAGTGGGGGGTGAGTTGGTGGGGTCTCAAGGCGACGGAGGACCTGGGTGGCGGTCTGAAAGCCGTGATGAACCTGGAGAGCATGTTCACGACCGGAAACGGTCAGGTGCTCGGTGACAGCCTTTTCAACCGCTACGCCGTTGTCGGCCTCTCCGACAATACCTACGGCACGCTATGGCTTGGTCGCGCAATGGCCCTCACGGACGGAGAACTGTGGGCCGTGGACCCCATGGGAATGCAGACCACAAGTGTGGGAACGCTCGCATATGGCCGGAACTGGGGGCCGCGTACAAATGCTATCACGTATAACTCACCTATCTGGGGAGGCTTTTCATTCCGGGCGCAAGCCGGCCTGAACGGAAGCGCCGGAAACTTCAACGCTGGCAGGCAGCTTAGCGCGAGTGTGAGCTACGCAAATGGGCCATTTCTATTCAAGGGTGTCTACGAAGAAATCCGGGACGAGCATGGAGAGTTCACCAATCTCTATATGGCATCCCGCGAGTATGCAGCCGGCGCCGTCTATCAGATTCGAGACCTGAAGCTATTCGGCGGATATAGCCTCATTCGCTCCGGAGGAGCGACCGTCGCCGACGTCAACAATCCCACCGGAGCGGACAAGCATCAAATGTTCTGGCTCGGCGCAAACTACCAGGCTTCGCCCGCCCTGACTGTTCTGGCCGGCGCGTACAGAGCCAACGTCAACAAATCGGGAGGCAACGGCACTTTGCTGGCGCTTGGTGCGAACTACTACCTGTCGAAGAGAACCATGCTTTACGGCACTGTCGGCACCGTCATTAACGGGGGCAACGCAGCATTCTCCGTGGAATCATCCGCCAATACCAAGCCCTTGGCTGGCTCGAGCCAGCAAGGCATCTATACCGGCGTAATGCACTGGTTCTAAAAGGCTCCATGGGTGCGCGTTAGAGGCGTCGTGCCCCTTCGTGGTCGAAGGTATCCATTCGGATAGCTTCGACCTATTTTTGCCGGGTAGAACCAACGTATCTGCGAGAGCGATTTATCAACCTTTTGCCTGTGCAATGAGCTCGTAGGACCGAAGCCGAGCGGCATGGTCGTGTATCCAGGAGTTGACCATAATTTCGTCGGCGCCTGTTCTCTCGACCACGGATGCAAGGCGTGTGCGGACTTCATCGACGTCTCCAGCAATGGACGCGCTGAGCATGCTCATCACTTGCGCGCGCTCGAAGGTGCTCCACATATCGTCCATAGTGACGACGGGAGGCGGAAGAAGGAAGCGAGTTCCTCGCACAAGGCCAAGGAATTTCTGTTGTTCCGTGGTTGCCAGGAATGCAGCTTCGGCGTTTGTGTCCGCAGCCACGATGTTGACGCAGACGGCCACATATGGCTCTTTCAGTTGTGGCGATGGCCGGAAGATTGAACGATACAAAGACAGCGCTTGGTCGAGGGCACGCGGGGAGAAGTGAGCGGCGTAGACAAAGGGCAGGCCCATGTAACCGGCGAGCTGTGCGGTGAACGTGCCGGAGCCCAGTAGCCAGAGAGGAACATTGATACCGGCCCCAGGTATGGCACGGACCGACTGCTGCTGGCTGGCTGGAAGGAACAATGATTGCAGTTCTGCCACTTGCACAGGAAACTCGCTCTCCTCGGAGACAGCGCTACGGCGCAATGCACGCATGGTCTCAGGGTCGGTTCCAGGAGCACGACCCAATCCCAAGTCAATGCGGCCAGGATAGAGCGTCTCGAGCGTACCGAATTGCTCAGCCACGACTAGTGGCGGGTGATTCGGAAGCATGATGCCGCCTGAGCCAACGCGAATCGACTTAGTGTGCGCTGCGATATGGCCAATGATGACCGCGGTGGCAGCGCTAGCGATGTCAAGGATGTTGTGATGCTCCGCTACCCAGTAGCGCTTAAAGCCGAGGGCTTCAACGTGTTGGGCCAGCTCAACGGAATGGCTCAGCGTTTGCGCGATTGACCCGCCCTCCGTGATGGGAGCCAAGTCGAGCGCGGAGAGATGAAGCTTCGCGAGTGAATTCATGGGTAGCGTCAATTGGTGCAATGTCGTGGCGACTTCCGGCACTATAGAGCGGACTTACGACGCAATGAACCAGTCTGGATTCGCTTCTTTGTGGACAAAAAGGATACTTTCGTGCCTCACTTAGACCAGTTGAACGGCATCATGACTTTCGTGGAAGTAGCCCGCGCCGGGACTTTTACGGCGGCCGCGGAGCGGCTCGGCATCACGAAATCGGCTGTCGGAAAAAGTGTCTTGCGCCTTGAGGAGCGTCTCGGCGTCAAACTCTTTCACCGGACGACGAGGCGATTGAGTCTGACGATTGACGGCGAGGCTTACTTTGCTCGCTGCGAACGGGCGATGAACGAAATCGGCGAGGCCGAGGCGGCGCTTAAGTCCCAGCAGACGTCTCCCAAAGGTCGCATTCGGGTTGACATGCCGGCCGCGTATGGCCGCCGGATACTGCTCCCCATTTTTTTGAACATGGCCAAGCGATACGCTGGCCTGGAGTTGACTCTGACATTCAATGACCGATTCGTTGATGCCGTCGAAGAAGGTATCGACTTGCTTGTCAGAATCGGGGAACTTGCCGACAGCAGTGGGCTCGTCGCGAGACCCTTAACCACCCAACGGCTGACTGTTTGTGCGGCACCAGAATACCTTGCGCAGCGCGGAACCCCTGCGACCATCAATGACCTTGCAAACCATCACTGCATTGTTGGGTTCCGCCGCGACCAGGTAAAGACGTGGATTCTTTTGCAAGATGGCATCGCGCATCGGTATGCGCCACCGGCCACGCATGAGTTCGGTGACGGGGACGCCATGCTCGCAGCAACGCTGGCCGGTTGCGGATTGTCACAACTGCCAATGTGGCTGGTGAGAGGTCACCTGAAACGGGGTGAATTGGTCGAGGTATTAGCCGGGCATTCGGGAGGGGAAATGCCGATTCACGCCATTTGGCCGAGAAATCGACATCTGTTGCCCAAGGTTAGAGCTGTCGTTGATGAGCTTGTCCAACAGGCTGAGCAAGGAAGTCTCGACTAGAGGTTCGAATTGCTTGGCCGCGTGGCTGCATCGCAGATGCACGGCAGCCACGCACTGAGTTCTGGACACCCTATCGTTGGTAGGACGAAGCGGGCTTATGTGGATAATCGAATGGTTTCCACGGAAGCGCTCCTTCTTTCCAGGCGTTCGCAAGTTCAGCTTTTACTTGTGCTCGGGTTACTGTAGCGGACGCGTCCGCGCGCGCTTGCGAGACGTCGGACACGGACGTGTACAGATACTTAAGGGGTGGGGCGGCAATTGAGCCCTTGGCTTCGGCCGACGATTGCGACGCGTCCGCTGCAATGGTGGGTGCCGTGGCAACGATGGCAGCAAAGGCGGCGATGCCAAATACCAATTTTGATGGCTTCATTGTTTTTTCTCCATGGGTAACACGGTGCTCTAGCGTGAGCGACTGTAGAGGAGAAACAATGGCTATTAAAGTAGGCCGCCGGACCAATTGTGTGGAAGGAAATTCTACCCCAGTGTGTCCTCTACGCTGAGCGAGTGGCGCGGCCAATGGCGGTGTGTGCGGCACGCGCGGGATAACCCGGTCCAGCTTTAATCGTTATAGCGCATGCCGAGCTCGCCAAAGAGGGAATTGGCGAGAGGAGGGGAAATCCTCAGTTTCGGAGATTCTTAAACAGCGATTCGCTGCTTTCCGTAGCCCAGCTGTGTCGAAATTTCTTCGCAGCACTTGCGCAAGGCTTGCGCAATCTTGCCGTCCCACGCGTCTTCGAATGTACCGAGTGGCCCCATGACGGTGATAGCAAGGACGATGTTGCCTTCAAAGTCGAACACCGGCGCGCTGAATGCATTGATACCGGGAATTGGCTCGCCCAATGTACGGGCCATGCCGCGGCGCCGAATCTCAGCGAGTTCCGCCTCCAGCTTTTTGTGGTCGTGTTGCTTGGGGTCAGCATGGAGTCCAAGCCGCGACATGTCGGTGGCAAGGAAATTCTCGACCACTTTGGGCGGGAGGAAGGCCGCGAAAAGTCGCCCGGTGGCTGTGTTCGAGAGCGACATCACCGTACCGGTTCGGAGGTTGACGTGCATCGGGTGCGTGGGTTCGACCAGGCGCACCACGACCGGGCCTGCATTTCCCCATACCACTACGGCAACGCTCTGCTCCGTCTGGATGGCCAGGTCGGACACGTGTGGAGCCGCTTCTTTGACCGGGTCGAGCTGTTGCAGCTTCGCCAGTCCCACCTGCAAGGCAAGGGGCCCCAGTTCATAGCGGCCGGAGGCGGCTTCCTGCGTCACGAAGCCAACGTTCAGGAAGCTCACCAGATAGGGGTGCGCCTTTCCGGCAGTAATCCCCCCGGCCTTCGCAAGCTCCCCGAGAGCCATGGGCTTCCCGTGTGCAGCGAGGGCCATAAGGAGCTTGCTTCCGATTTCAATCGACTGGATGCCTCGACGGGTCTTCGCTTCCACGGTTGGCGCAAGTTTCAGAGTGGGTTGTGGCGGCGATTGTAGCACTAGGGGTTTTCTCCTATATCGAGCATATCTGATTACATCGTGTCATCTGATAATAGCAGACGCATTGACGAATATCGAAAGTCTGCCTAGACTGTGCTCACGGTCCCGGCCAGCCCGTCCTTACGCGGTCAGCCGACATGAATGAGGAGCAACAGGTGGACAAAGAGATTTTCGAATGTGACGTATTGGTCATCGGCTCAGGCGCTTCGGGAATGGCCTCGGCCGTCACTGCCGCGTATGAGGGCTTGAAGGTTCTGGTAATCGAAAAGGAGCCCAAATTCGGGGGCACGACCGCACGGTCAGGCGGTTGGCTGTGGATTCCTGGTACGTCGCTGGCGAAACAGCAGGGCATCCATGAGGCCCCCGATGCGGCGAAGACCTATTTGAAGCACGAAGCGACGACGCACTATGACGAGGCGCGCGTCAGCGCTTTCGTTGAGAACGGTCCCAAAGCGGTTGACTTCTTTACGTCAAAGACCGCGGTCAAGTTCGACATGCCGCCGGTTTTCCCGGACTACCATGCAGAAGCACGCGGAGGCGTACAAGGAGGGCGTTCGATGGTGGCGCGCCCATTTGATGGACGGGAGCTCGGCCCGCTCATCAAGAACCTTGCGCCTCCGCTCCCCGAACTCACCGTGTTCGGAATGATGCTTGGCTCGGGCAAGGAGATTTGGCACTTCATGCGCGTGTTCCGTTCGCTGGAGTCCTTTGTCTACGTTACGAAACGTTTGTCCCGTCACTTTCTCGACGTAGCCCGGTACGGTCGCGGCATGACGCTGACCAACGGGAATGCGCTGGCTGGCCGGCTGCACAAGGCTGCGGCAGACCTCGGCATTCCAGTTTGGCTTTCGACGACGGCTCGTAAGCTGGTCGCCACGGGAGACCGCATCACTGGAGCGGTTGTGGAACGTGAGGGTCAGCGGGTCGAAATCGTTGCCCGTCAAGGCGTCGTCCTCGCTTGCGGTGGCTTCCCGCATGACATCGAACGCCGCAAAGCGCTGTTTCCGCATGCGCCGACAGGGCGGGAGCACTTCAGCCCGTCGCCGCAAGCCAACACCGGCGACGGACTGCGGCTCGGCGAATCCGCTGGCGGTTGGGTGGATGGCTCCATCCCCCATGCTGCTGCATGGGTGCCCGCGTCCGTTACCACGCGTTCAGACGGTTCCAAGGGCGTCATGCCGCACTTCATCGACCGTGCGAAGCCTGGTGTGATTGCTGTGAGTCAACGAGGGCGGCGCTTCACTAACGAGGGCAATTCGTACCACGACTTCATCCAGGACATGGTGAAGGCCTCGAAGGGCGAAAAGGAAGTGTCCTCCTGGCTGATTTGTAACCACCAGACGTTGCGCACCTATGGACTGGGCTGCGTGCCACCGTCGCCGATGCCCATCGGAAAATACATCCGCAATGGCTATCTCAAGCGTGGCAAGACGCTTGCTGAACTGGCCTCTGCTATTGGCGTGGCCGCCCAAGCACTGCAAGAGACGGTGTCGAAGTTCAATGTCCATGCTGTCCGTGGCGAAGACCCTGAATTCGGCAAGGGAAGCAAGGCGTACAACCGGTATCAGGGCGATGCTCTGCATAGGCCCAATCCTTGCGTAGCCCCCATCGAGAGCGGGCCCTACTATGCCATCAAGCTGGTTGTCGGCGACATCGGTACGTTCGCAGGATTGGTGACGAACGAGAATTCGCAGGTTCTAACCCGTGACCGCAAGACCATCCCTGGTCTATATGCAGTGGGCAACGACATCTCCAGCATCATGGGCGGTAACTATCCGGGTGCCGGTATCACTCTCGGGCCGGCCCTTACTTTCGGCTACGTCGCAGGTCAGCATCTTGCGGCAGCCCGTAACGGCGAACGCTCGAACGCCAACAAGAGCACCTTGGCACAGCCACGGGCTGCATAAGAACGAAGGAGACCTTGATGACAAAGTTCAACTCGGTTGCCGCCCAGGTATCGCTCCATGGAAAGACCGCGGTAATCACTGGCGCGGGCCAGGGCAACGGGCGTGCACTGGCCACCGGCCTCGCGAGCTGCGGTGCGCGAATCGTCGCGACGGACATGAATCCTCAAACGCTCTCCGAGACTGTGGGGCTGGTCGCAGCGGAAGGCGCTGAAGTATGGGCATATGCATTGGACGTGACCGACGCACAAGCATGCAAGGCCGTAGCGCTGGCAGTTTCTCAGGAGGTCGGCGGAGTCGACATTCTGGTGAACAACGCCGGGATACTGATTCGCGAAGGAATCGATAGCGAGCGAGCGGAAGCGAACTGGAAGAAGACCTTCGATGTGAACGTGCAGGGTACGTTCAATGTTTCCTACGCGTTCCTGCCGTCCATTCGGGAAACGCGCGGCAGCATCATCAATGTTGCGTCCATTGCGTCCTTCGCTGGCCAGGCCGGGCCTTTGGCCTATGCGCCAACCAAAGGTGCCATCAAGCTCTTCACGCAATCGCTTGCCGCGGAGCTGGCACTTGACGGCGTGCGCGTGAATGCCATCGCGCCGGGTGTTATCGAAACAGCGATGAGTGAGTTCACCCGGAGAGAGCCTGAACGACTGCAGCGCTTCATGGCACGTATCCCCATGGGGCGTGTCGGACAGCCGCAAGAGCTCGTAGGCCCGGTGGTTTTCCTAGCGTCTGCGATGTCGTCCTATGTCACCGGCGTAACGCTTCCGGTCGATGGAGGCTTCCTCGCCATCTAGTTCTGTCAGTGTGAAAAGTTGACGAGGCGCCTGAGAGCGCCAACGAGGCGGCCGGGATTAATGCCGCCGCCTCACTCACATCAATGGAGACAATATGTCTATCCGTCGCCTCATAAGCTGCGCGTTTGCACTTGCGGCCGTCCTTTGCACGACCTATGCCCCCGCAAATGCGCAGAATATCCGACTGGGCTTCAATGGGGACCTATCGGCTTCCCCTTCCGCGCAAAGCGGGCAGGCAAGCGTGCTGGGAATGCGCGCTGCGATCAAGGATATCAACGCAGCCGGAGGCGTTCTGGGACGTCCCCTGGAGCTCGTTGTGCGCGATGACACGTCGCAACCGCCGCGCTCTATCCAGAACATGAGCGAACTTATCGACAGCGAGCGCGTTGTCGCCATTCTTGGGCCGACGAACTCGGGCAACGCGCTTGCGTGGAAACACATTCCTAATCAACGGAAGATTCCGGTTGTTACCACGATTGCGTCGGGTACCACCATCACAAGTCCTTCCGGGGCCGAGAACTATATGTTCCGTGTCTCCATGGTGGACAAAGAGCAAATCAAGGGCCTGCTGGCCTATCTGCGGAAGAATCCCACTTCGAAGCGTGTAGGGTTTATGGCTGAGACCACCGGGTATGGCCAAGGGGGACTCAAGGACCTTCAGGAGCTGGGAGCTGCCCAAGGTGTGCAGCCGGTTGCCGTCGAGCGTTTCGGTGTCAGCGACACCGACATGACCTCGCAGCTGAACAAACTCAGGGCGGCCAATGTCGACACCATCGTGGTGTGGGCCCAATCGACGCCAATCGCCCAGCTCGTCCGCAGCATGGAGAAGATCGGGTATTACCCGCTCTTGCTGTCTTCGTGGGCTGCAGACAATCAATCCTTCCTTGATGCCGCCGGTCCGGTCCATGCAGAAAAGCCGATATTCATGCGGACCCTTACTGACAATCGCAATCCCAGGCAACAATCTCTCTTTGACAGGATCGCCGCGGACATGAAGGCGCCGAGCGCTTTTCCCTTTGCGGCACATGGCTACGACGCGGTCCTGCTGCTTGCCGCTGCCATTGAACAGGCCGGCTCGACGGACGGCGCTAAGGTGAAAGACGCGCTCGAAAACCTGCGCAAGCCGGTTCAAGGCGTCATGAAGTCGTATGTGCATCCCTTCACAGCGGCCAAGCACGAGGCAATCGTGGCCGACGACCTGGTGTGGACCAAGTGGAAGGGCGGCAAGCTGCTCCCTTACTCCGACGCTGTCATCGCCAGCCTCACGAAGGCTGATTATGAAGGTCAAGTCGCGAAAGGCACGGCGACACTGTCTCCCGTAGCAGCCATCGGAGGCGGCACGGCATTGACTAGCCTGTTGCAGGCGCTCTTCGCCGGCCTGGCTGTCGGAGCCGCTTATGGCCTGGTAGCTATGGGATTCAGCGTCACCTTCACCACCACAAAGACACTCAATTTCTCGCATGGTGACTTTGTCTCCGCGGGTTCCTTTGCGGGCGTCAGCGTACTGCTTCTGCTGGTAGGACTACCCATGACATCGAGTTCCTTCCAGACCTTGATGCCAAATGCAGGAATGCAGCTGATTGCCCTCTTGGTGGTCCTCGTCGTTGCCGCACTGCTCGGGTATCTCATGTACCTGCTTGGAATCAAGCCGTTCTCGGGTAAGCCGGGTATGAACTGGGTAATGAGCACACTCGGCTTCGGCATCGTATTGCAGAGCATAGGCCTTGCTATCTGGGGCCCGAAGCCCATCGTGGTGCCGAGCCCGCTTGGTGACGAGGTCATTCGGGTCTTTGGGGTCGGCATTCGTCCCCAAGAAATTCTCATCTTGGTGGTGTCTGTGCTCGTGATGTACGCGCTGGATTGGAGCATGCGCAAGACCATGCTCGGCAAGAAGATGCGCGCCGTGGCTCACAGCCCGACGGTGGCATCTTTGATGGGTATCAACGTCAACGCGGTAATGATTGGTGCTTTCCTGGTGAGTTCGGCTCTCGCCGGACTCTCCGGGTTTCTTTTGGCGCCCATTGCCCAAGCCTCGCTCTTTATGGGTATCGCGGTCGGCCTGAAGGGCTTCTCCGCTGCGATGGTGGGCGGGCTGAACAATCCGCGTGGCTGCGTTATCGGCGGTTTCGTGCTCGGCGTTCTTGAACAGCTTATCAACCTCTGGCAGGCGCAGTGGCGGGAGGTGGCAGTCTTTGCTCTCGTGATTCTTGTTCTCGCATTCCGACCGAACGGTCTCTTTGGCTTCCGCACTGTGGAGAAGGTATGAAAGCACCTGCTCATTTCGCTCTTGTCGGCGTTGTGGCCGCGGCTTTCATCGGAACCGCGGTGGCCCTAGGCAATGACTACTATCTGCGCATCATGTTCATGATGTGCGTCTACTACATCTGTGCGGCCGGCATGAACGTGCTGGTGGGCTTTGCCGGCCTGAAATCGCTGGGGCAAGCGGGTCTGTTCGCCGCCGGCGCTTACTCAGCGGCGCTACTGACGTCGAAGTATGGCGTGAATCCTTGGCTGGCATTTGCGCTGGCAGCGGTCATCTCCGGCGCTTTTGGCGTCCTGATTGCCTTGCCGTCTCTTCGCGTGAAGGGGCCGTACCTGGCCATGGTCACGCTCGCGTTTGGCATCGTTGTCGAGAAGCTGGTTACCGAATGGACCGAAGTATTCGGTGGCGCGCAGGGTATCTACGGAATTGGCGCCCTGACCTGGCAAGGCACCGCGTTCAGCAGCATTCAGTGGGTCATCTTCGGCGTTGCCCTCGCTGTAGCGATACATCTTCTGCTTCGCTCGTTGCTGGCGAGCCGATTCGGTCGCGCGTTCCTTTCCCTCCAGGCTGATGAAATTGCGTCATCGTCTGTGGGCGTGCGTGTGTACCGAGCCAAGGTCCTGGCCTTCGTCATCGCTGCGGTGTGCTGCGGCATAGCGGGAGCACTGGTTGCTCAGCAGAACCAGTACATCAATTCAGACTTCATCAGCTTCCATCTTTCCATCTTCATCTTGCTCCTGGTGCTGTTCGGCGGGGCAGGTTCGTCGATGGGCCCGCTGGTGGGTGCGATTGTGCTGACGCTTGTCGATGCGCTCCTGAGTCGCTGGCCCTTCGTTCAGCATTTGATTTATGGCCTGCTGTTGCTCTTTGCCCTCTACGTGATGCCGAACGGTGTGATGGGGTTATTCCAGTCTCGCCGGGGAAGCTCGAAGGCTGTCAAAGGGGCCGCCCGCCACAGCGTCACGCCAATCTTTTCGGCAGGCCGACGTGGGGCGCAGGCAGACGGGTCGATGCTTGCTGTGCGTGGTGTTAGTAAGGCATTTGGCGGTGTGAAGCCGGCCAAGGACGTGTCGTTCAGCCTGTGTAGCGGCGAAATCAACGCGCTTATCGGTCCGAACGGTGCGGGCAAGAGCACCATGATTAATATGCTAAGCGGACTTATCTGTCCCGATGAGGGCAGCATCCAGCTGAACGGCACTGACATCGTTGGTCGTCGCCCCCACGACATCTGCACCATGGGCGTGGGTCGGACCTTTCAGAACCTGCGCCTCTTCGGTGAGCTGTCTGTTCTTGACAACGTGCTGGTGGGCCGGCACAGCCGCATGGCCAATGGTTTCTGGTCGTCCCTGCTCGGACTTCCGAACGCCAGGCGCGAAGAAGCGGACGCAGCGCAGCGCGCTACAGCGATTCTGGAATTCCTCGATTTGGACCAGCTAAGCGACACGCCCGCAGGAAGCCTTCCCTATGGACTCCAGCGTCGCGTGGAACTGGCACGCGCACTGGCAACGGAGCCTCAGCTTCTCTTGCTCGATGAACCTGCGGCAGGGTTGAACCCTCAGGAAACGGCGGAACTGTGTGACTACCTGGTGAAGATTAAGAACCAGGGCATCACCATGCTTATGGTCGAGCATCACATGGACATGGTGATGCGCGTGTCGCACCACATTGTGGTCCTCGATTACGGCGTCAAGATTGCTGAAGGAACCCCCGCGGAAGTTCAATCGAACAAAGCGGTGGTTGAAGCCTACCTTGGAACAGGAGCTGTCGCCCATGCGTAACGATTCCATCCTGAAACTCGACAGCGTGCGAGTCTCCTACGGTGCCATTGAGGCGGTCAAGGGCGTCAGCCTGGAAGTCCGTCGCGGCGAGGTCGTCAGCATTATCGGAGCAAACGGCGCGGGCAAGAGCACCGTGTTGAAGAGCATCGCGGGCGTGGAGCGGGTGCGCTCCGGAAGCATCGAATTCAACGGTCAGCGCATCGAAAATGCTCCTGCGCATGAACGCGTGAAGCTCGGTATTGCTCTGTCTCCTGAGGGGCGTGGTGTCTTTCCTGACCAGTCTGTCAGGGACAATCTGTTGCTCGGCGCGCTTTGCAGAAGCCTGTCGCCAGGCGACCTGTCGGCGAGGTTGGAGCGGGAGTTCCAACGCTTTCCGCGCTTGAAGGAGCGACAGCACCAGCATGCGGGAACGATGTCAGGCGGTGAACAGCAAATGCTGGCGATCTCCCGGGCCCTGATGAGTGACCCCAGTTTGCTGTTGTTGGACGAGCCTTCACTGGGTCTCGCACCGCTCATCATCGAGGAGATTTTCGAAACGATTTTGAAGCTGCGTGACACCGGGCTTTCTATCATTCTGGTCGAGCAGATGGCCTGCAACGCGCTGTCGGCAGCAGACAGTGCCTATGTACTGGAGACGGGAAAAGTCATCCTGACCGGCACCGGAAAGCAGCTCCTCAATGACCCGAAGGTGCGTGCGGCTTACCTGGGCGGCTGACCTGGAAGGCGGAGCAATGATGATCTCTTCCGGAGCCGCTGTTTCAGGGAATGCCGTGGCACTTGGGGCGCTGGGCGTGGCTGCTGCATTGAGTATGGCGTCAATGCGAGCATGCGACGCGCTGCTTCCTGCGTTGGCGGCGGACTTCTCGGTGCCTGTCGGTGCCGCGGCGCAGTCCATATCGGCGTTTGTGCTGGCCTATGGTTTGCTTCAACTGGTCTATGGGCCGCTCGGCGACCGCTTTGGAAAGCTGCGTGTCATTGCAGTGGCGTTGACGGCTTGTTCGATAGCGAATGTCCTCGCGGCGCTTGCGCCTACCATGACTTCTCTGGCAGCGGCGCGGGGGCTGTCTGGGGCCGCCGCTGCCGGGATTATCCCGATGAGCATGGCCAGGATTGGCGACACGGTTCCGTTTGAGGGCCGCCAGCAGGTTCTGGCTCGATACCTGTTCGCGACAGTCGGGGGGCTGATTGCAGGCCAGTGGTTGTCAGGGCTTATTGCGGAAGCCATCGACTGGCGCGCCGTCTTCTGGGTGTTGGCCACGGGCTTCGCCGTGGCGGCCCTTCTGGTGCATAGACAGGCATCCCGTGCGGCGCGGGATATGGCCGCCAACGCTAGCTTCGCCAAACAAATCCAAACCGTGCTCGGCGAGCCGTGGGCGCGCATCATTCTGCTTATCACGGCGATTGAAGGGCTTTTCACGCTTGCGGGATTCGCGTTCGTACCCGCTTACCTGCACAGGCAGTTCGGTCTTGGCTTGGGCGCGGCGGGTGGCGTGATGGCGATGTACGGAGCTGGAGGGCTCGCTTACGTCTTTGTCTCCAGGGTGTTGATACGGCGGCTCACGATTCGCGCTTTGGCCAGTTGGGGCGGTGTCTTTCTCGGGTTGGGCTTTGCCACCGTTGCGACCGGCTCGCGCTGGGAGTGGAGCCTCCTCGGGTGCTTCCTCGGGGGGCTGGGCTTCTACATGCTTCATAACACGCTGCAGACTCAAGCCACGCAAATGGTCCCACAGGCGAGAGGAACCGCCGTGGGCCTGTTTTCGGCGAGTCTGTTCTTCGGGCAGGCAATCGGAATGGCAATCGCCGCAGTTGTAGTCGATTCCTTTGGCGAGGCGCCGCTGTTCGAGCTGGCAGCCATCGCACTACCGGTGCTAGCAATGGCTTACGGCAGGCTCGCACATCTCAAAGGTCACTAGCAAGAGGGACCACCTTTCTTAGACAGGACAAGGCTTTGGTATGCGGACGACTAGGTCGTCTGCAGGGCATCACTCGTCCAAAGATTAATCGTAGTAACTACCAAGAGAGCAGTGGAGGAGAAACTTGTGAGACGGATTGGCTTTCAACAACAAGCATTGTTCGGTGCAGTAATGTCCCTGACGGCGGCCTCAGCCTTCGGCCAGTCGTCGGTGACTCTTTATGGCGTGGTGGATGCCGGCATCGAGTATGCCAATCACCAGCCCGGGAACGGCGACAACGTCTATCGGTTGACGTCAGGAAATATTGCCGGTTCGCGCTGGGGCCTTCGCGGTGTGGAGGACCTCGGAAGCGGCCTTCGAGGCGTGTTCGTTTTGGAGAGTGGCTTCGACGCTGATACCGGGAAATCTGGTCAGGGTGGTCGGCTCTTTGGGCGGATGGCATATGTAGGTCTGCAAGCGCCTTGGGGAAACATTCTCTTGGGCCGCCAACAGAACGCATTCTTCGACTTCGTGGGCAACTACGACCCGATGACGCTAGCCACAAAGTACTCCGTATTTACCCAAGACCCCTTTTTCGTCGGACGCGCCGACAACACTGTGAAGTATGTTGGGGTATTTGGCGGCTTGAAAGCCTCGGCTTTCTATAGTTTCGGTGCAGATAGTAGCGTCGTCAACGGGAGCGAGGTACCTGGCAATCCCAAGCTTGGTCGCGAGTACGGTGGCTACCTCACGTACGACATCGGCCGATTCGGCGTTGCCGCGGCCTACGACGAAATCAACACTGGAACGTTGACTCAATCGCCGGACGCGAAGGTCAGACGCGCCTCCACGGCTGCGACATATTCCGTAGGCGCAGGCAAGTTCTTCGCGGGCTATCGGTGGGCGAGAGGGTATGACGGGGGCATCGTGCCCGGTGCGGCGCCGGGTATCGGCAACCAGGCCTCCAATCTCTACTGGGCCGGCGTCAACTTGCAGGTCACGCCGGCCGTCACGTTGGCTGGCGCTGCCTATTTCCAGGACTTCAGGAACACGGGTAGCGACCCTTGGTTGTTCGCGCTGAATGCTGACTATGCATTCTCCAAACGTACTCACCTATACGCGTCGCTGGGATACACGAAGAACAAGGGCTCGGCCAACCTTGGCTTTTTCGACTCAGGGAAGTCGTTCGGCAACGCAAATCCAGGACAGAACCAAGCAGGGGCCGTTATCGGAGTGCGTCATTCCTTTTAAGCGGTGAAGCAGAGCTGGCTCTAAGTATGCCAAGGCAACCCATAGTTGCCGGGCGTGACACTGGACAAAGCGAAGTTGCGCCGCTTGAAGGCGGATGGCTCGACGCCATCCGCCAACACGATACTTGTACCACCCACCACCAGCCAAATGGAGGCATCGTCATGACTGTTCGTATGGGACTGTTGAACAAAAAGACCGACTGGTCGCAAGAGGACTTCCGTCGCTACTGGACTGAAGTCCACGGCCCACTCGCAGCACGCCTTCCGGGGCTTCGCAGCTACATTCAAAACCATGTTATAGATACTGCGCAGCGGGGTATCACTTACAAGCGAGGTCCCGAGCATGTCGACGGCTTTTCCGACCTGACTTTCGAGAATGTCGACGCGATGCGTGAAGCTTTCGCATCAGAAGTGGCCCCGGCGCTTGCCGAAGACGAAGCACGCTTCATTGGCCGGCTTCGCATCCTTACCCTCGACCGGCGAGAGGTGAATGCACCTGATCCGAGCCGCAAGCTCCTCAAACGCATGTCATTCCTGCGTCGACGCTCCGACGTCGATGAAGCAACTTTTGAACGCGAATGGCGAGTCGAACACGCGCGCCTCGTGAAGCTTATGCCTGGTGTGGCAGGCTACCGTCAGAACCTCGTCGTGGAACGTGAAGCAACCAAGGGCACGCCCTGTGGCTATGGCGAACTGCCTATCGATGGCGTTGTTGAACTCTGGTTCACCGACCCAGAATCGCTCAACGCTGCGTTCGCTTCGCCTGAAGGCGTACGCACCATGGCACACGCTCAGACGTTCATCGACGAAATTACGACGTTCCTGGTCGAGCCCCGAGTCATCGTCCCATCGCAAGCCTAACGTGACCGGTGCGGATACGGCTCGGTCGGGACGTATTCGCACACAATAAAAAAAACCCGGTCGCGGGGCGAACCGGGTTGCAATTCACCTTCCAGCGCAACGGAAGGCGAGGGCCCTTAATCTTGCAGTGCGTCCCACATTTCCTTGTCACGCTGCGCGGTCCAGATTCGAGGGTGTTTGATGCCGCTCGCCTCGTCGTAAGCTCGCGTAACGTCGAACGGCAGGCAATGCTCGTAGATGAAAACCTGACCAAACTTCGGGTCCATTGCCTCACGCGTCAGAGCCATAGCGCCTTTCAGGTCAAGCTTTTTCGCGACCGCAGCTTTGCCGCTTTCCAAGAGCGTGGTAACGAAGTCTTTCGTATAGTTGAGCCCCTGCTGCACTGCTTCCGGCGTCGTCAACGCAGGTCCGCGGCCAGGCACCAGCTTTTCGGCCCCCAGCCCGCGCAGCGCTTCCAAGGTGGTGGGCCACTCTTCCAGTTGCGCGTCACCGCAGTAGCAAGCGGCGTCGAATTCAACCAGGTCACCGGAGAACAGCACCTTCTGCGAGGGAATCCAGACGACAGTGTCGCCTTTGGTATGCCCCTGACCCAGGTGCAGAATTTTCACTTCGAGCTTGCCAAGGAACAGCGTGAGTTCACGCTCAAAGACCAAGGTCGGCCAGGTCAGTCCCGGCACGGTTTCGAGACCGGCGAACAAGCGGGGGAAGCGCTCAATCTCCGACTTCATATCGGCCTCACCCCGCTCTTGAATCAGCTCGTAAGTGCCGCGGCTGGCGATGACGTGCTGTGCCCCCTCCTCGAAGTACGCGGAAGCGCCCAGTACCCGCACAGCATGGTAATGCGAAAGCACAACGTGCTTAATCGGCTTGTCCGTGATGCTGCGAATCCTCGCAATGAGGTCCTGCGCCATGGCAGGGGTGGCGGTGGTATCGACAATCAGAACGCTGTCGTCGCCAATGATGACGCCGGAATTGGGGTCGCCTTCCGCCGTGTACGCGTAAGCGTTCTCCGACAGCTGGGTAAAGGTGACCTTCTTCACTTCAAGGTCGGCTTGTGATGCAAAGGCTTTTGCCATGGCGTTACGTCTCCTGCAGGGCTATAGAAGTGGGTCAATTCAGTTCATTGGCGGACCCCGATGACTGCTAGCCATCGTAGACACCTACCGCAGATCTGTCAATATCGAAGCCATCTGTGTTAGTCAGATGAAATGATGGATGTGAATTGGTTCAATAAAATCGGATAAGGCCGGGGTTAAGTGGCGTAAGCGTCGCGGTGGTCAGCCGTCAGCTGCGACCCGGTTGTGGCGCTGATGATGGAAGCTGTGCATCACTATGAGGGGTATGTGGCCAAAGCCCTCGGCGATGGCATCCTGGCCCTTTTCGGCGCGCCGATCGCCCACGAAGACCATGCGCTGCGCGACGGTTCCATTGACTTTGCCGTTGCCGCCCCGGTGCACCAAGCCCTCGCCCCTGAGTTCAGCTTTGAGCCGCTGCAGACGCTGGAAATGATTGTCGGCTGCCGCCCCGGCCATCCGCTGGCGAAAGCCACAGAATGGGAGCAGCTTCTCGACTGCGAATGGCTGATGCACCTAGCGCCCGGCAGCCACCACACCGATATGGTCGGCCAGTTGCAGCGCGCCGGAATTCCCGTGCCCCAGCGCATCATTACGACAAACAGCTTCGGCGTGACCTGGAACCTGATGACGCGCAGCGATGCGCTGCTCTCCTGCCCCGCCGCCTGGCTCAGCGTGCAACCCTACGCCCAGCAGGTCACCCGCGTGCCGCTGCGCATGCCCCTGCCGTCGATCACGCTAGGCATACTGAGCCTGCGTGATACGCCGCTGTCGCTGGCGGCGGAGACCATGGCGGAACTCTTCCGTAGAGAGATTGCGGCGCATGGGAAGAAGCTGGCAACGGGCGGGTAGGGGTGGCACCTTCGGCGGCAGGCCGGAGGGCCGTTGCGCCAAGGAAGGTTTCCCGCTGTTGCAGATCGCCGGGCACGCGACCTGTTGACGCACTGGACGAGCATGAGCGCGGCGCTGAAGCGCGAAGCAGCCGGTGGGTGCTCAAGCTCGGGTCGGTTCACACATGTGTGTCCGGCGTACTGTCGTAGAACGAAGCAATTCTGGGTCTCCCGCACTTTGTGTGACGGCCGCGTCGAGGGCTTGATTCCGGGCCGATCTGGCCCTACGTTAATCATTACCATGAGCCAAGTTCTCGGTGGGATCGATCGTATTCTCGCCCGTGTGGGTAAGCGCGTCGTCTCCAGCGACGCGCGAGGGGAAACCATCACTGTCGCAGCCTGCAGTACGGTTCGTGCGGCAACTTGTCCTGCTTGCCGTTGTTGGAGTAACCGACGCCACGGCAGCTATGTGCGCAGGCTGGAAGAACGTCCGATGCTCGAGCAGCGGGTTGTTCTCGCCGTTGAGGTGCGTCGCTTCAAGTGTGCGAACGCCGGCTGCCGCCGTCGTACGTTTGCCGTGAACATCCACGCCTTGGCCGGTCGGCACCAACGTCGTACGCAATCGCAGGCTCGGGCGTTGCACGCGCTGGGCCACGCCCTCGGTGGTGAGGCGGCGGCCCGGCTTGCTAACGTCTTGGGCTTGCACACCAGTGCCGACACCGTGCTGCGGGAGTTGCGAAGAGCTCCTGGGCGCAAGCGCAAACCACGACCGCGGGTCGTCGGCATCGACGACTGGGCGATCGCGCGCGGTCACCAGTACGGAACGATCATCGTCGACCTGGAGCGACGTGAGCCGATCGCAGTGTTTGCCGGCAGAGAAGCAACTGCGGTGACCGCGTGGATGCGTGCGCACCCATCGATCGAGATCGTCGCCAGGGATCGGGCCGGGGCCTACTCCGAGGCGGTCGACATTGCGCTGCCCGCAGCCAGGCAAGTCTCCGATCGCTGGCATCTGCTGTGCAACCTGCGCGACAACGTCGAGAGGCTGCTGTACCGACTCGGGCCGCAACTGCGCCAAGCCGCGCAGCAAGTCGAGGTCGGTGGCGTGACCCTGGGCCGGCAGCGGGTGCTGAGCCGCAACTCACTGTGGTCATGGCAGCGCCTGAGCGATCAGCGACGCGCCACGCGGCTGGCGCTGTACGAGCGGGTGATGGCGCTACATGCCCAGGGCGGCACGATGAAAGGAATCGCGCGCGAGCTCTCAATTGACCAACGAACCGTGCGCAACTTCGTCATCGCGGGGGCCTTCCCGGAGCGCGCACCCAGGGCGCGGGGCCCGACGCCTTTGGATCCCTATCGCACCTATATCGAGGAACGAATCGCCCAAGGCTGTCGCTTTCCTGAACTGATCTGGCAAGAACTCAAGCAGCGAGGCTATACGGGCAGTCGCGCCGCCGTGCGGAATTGCGTGGTCCGACTCCTCTTTCCGCAGGGCAAGGTACCGCTTCTTCAGGCACCCGTGCGGACGATGCCGTGCCCGTCGGCCCGGCGCGTGTTCGGATGGCTTGTCGGTTGGAGGAAGCTCGCCGTCGAGGAGCCCAGGAGCGCGGACCACGAGCGCTTCGTGCAGGCGCTGTGCAAGATCGAACCCGTGGTGGGCGAGGTCCGCAGCCTCGCGCGGGAGTTTCTCGGGCTCATGCACCGGCGAAGTCCGCGGCAGTTCGATCGATGGCTAAAGCGTCTGTCACGCTGCGACGCTGTGGAAATGCGCAGATTCGCGCAAAGCCTGCGCGCCGACTTACCGGCTGTGCGGGCGGCCTTCAAGCTGCCATGGAGCAATGGCCAGACCGAGGGTCACGTCAACCGGCTCAAGTTCCTCAAGCGTCAGATGTATGGCCGCGCGAGCATCGAGCTTCTGCGGTTGCGGGTAATGACGCCAAACTGAAAGAGCGGCCTCCCTTGTCCTGCTGGAGACGCTGGTCCGATCGCCATCGCAGGCGGCTGAAACCGTGCGGCCGGCACAAGGCTACCAGACTCGCCCACATGGTCATCAAAAATGGTGGTGGGCGCCGGAGACGACCCCGTTCCACGCTAAAACATCCTCCAACGCAAGGTCGTCGTCGTCACACAAATTGCGGAAGACCCACTTTTAGTTTGGTCTACGCCTGGCTTCCGAAACCTCGAATCCTTCATCCATGGCCCGAACAGCGCTTTGCCGTCAAGCACCCAAGGTAGGAGCCCGGTGCCCGAATGGGGCACGCCGGGATCTGTGCGGGGGGTACTGGGCAACTGGTATTCCTACCGCGATTTGGTCTACGCTTCAACTCCCGCGCGAGTCGGCCGCACAGGGGCGGAAGATCCAGCCGCGGGTGGGTTGGCCCTGGCAATGGGTGAAAGACGGGAGCCTCGTCCATAGTCATGCTTGGGTCGAAAGCAACGACATGCCGAGACCAGCACGGCGCCACAGCCACGGGCTCGGGCGGTAGCGCATGTCGCCGGTGAGCGCTTCCATGTTGCGCAGCGTCTCCAGCACCAGTTGCGAGCCGACCGCGTCGCCCAGTGCCAGCGGGCCCTTGGGATAGCCCAGGCCCAGGTTGACGGCCAGGTCGATGTCGGCCGGCGTGGCGATGCGCTGCTGCGCGATATCGCTGGCGATATTGATGATGCAGCAGAGGATGCGCTGCGCGACAAAGCCGGCCGAATCGCGGATCACCGTGACCGGCACGCCGTCGCTGGCGAACAGGCCGTGCGCGGCGTCACGGGCGGCGGCGCTGGTGGCCGGCGTGGTCATCAGCGTGCGGCGCTTGGTGGCCTCGAACGGCAGCAGCGTGTCGATGGCGACGGTACGGGCCGGGTCCAGGCCCTGTTGCAGCGCGCTGGTGGTGGCGTCCAGGCCCAGCGGCGTCACGATGATCAGTGCGTCGGCCGAGGGCTTGTTGCCGCCTTCCGGGGTCACGCCCAGCGCACCCAGCAGCTTGGTCACCATGGCATGGCCGCGCTCGCTGGCGTGGCTCACCCACACGCTCGACGGGCGCGCGGACGGCACCACGGCGGCGGCCGCCGGCACCTGCTTCTGGCCATCGGCGTAGCGGTAGAAGCCGGCGCCGGCCTTGCGGCCGATCAGCCCGCCGACCGCGCGGATCGCGGTGATCGGCGAGGGGCGGTAGCGCGGTTCCTGGTAGAACTGATTGTAGATCGATTCCATCACCGGGTGCGACACGTCCAGCCCGGTCAGGTCCATCAGCTCGAACGGGCCCATGCGGAAGCCGGCCTGCTCGCGCATGATGTTGTCGATGTCGGCGAACCCGGCCACGCCTTCCTGCGCGACCTTCAGGCCTTCGATATTCATGCCGCGGCCGGCATGGTTGACGATAAAGCCCGGCATGTCCTTGCAGCGCACCGGCGTATGGCCCATGCGGCGCGACAGCGCCATCAGCGCGTCGCCCACGGCGGTGTCGCCCGACAGGCCGTCGATGACCTCGACCACCTTCATCAGCGGCACGGGGTTGAAGAAGTGGTAGCCGGCGACGCGGCCCGGGTGCTTTGCGCCCACGGCGATCGCGGTGATCGACAGCGAGGAGGTATTCGAGGCGATGATGGCGTCCTCGCGCAGGATCGCTTCCAGCCTGGCGACCAGGTCGCGCTTGACTTCCAGCTTCTCGACGATGGCTTCAACCACCATGTCGCTGTTGGCCAGGTCCTCCAGCGCAGCGCACGGCTTGACGCGGGCCAGCGTGCCTTCGGCGTCGGCGGCGCTGATCTTGCCCTTGTCGGCGAGCTTGGCCAGCGTGTCCTGCAGGTACTGGCGGGCGGCCGCCACCGCTTGCGGGTTGGCGTCGTACAGGTTGACGGTCAGGCCAGCCTGGGCGGCGATCTGCGCGATGCCGCGGCCCATGGCGCCGGTGCCGACGACACCCAGCGTGTTAATGGTGATGATTGAGTAAGAAGTTGTGTTCATGATGTTCCGGAGAGCGGGGAAGGGTGGGGGATGCCGCAAAAACAGCGACAGCCGTGGGACATCCCACGGCTGCAGACGGGCATGGCATGCGCCCGGGATCGGTTGGCAGGTCTCAGTGCAGTGTCAGCACGTACTTGCCGGACACCTGTCCCGAGGCTAGCCGCGCCAGCGCTTCACCGGCGCGCGCGAGGGGCAGGGCGCTGGCGATCTTCGGCTTGAGCGCACCTTGCTGATACAGCCGGAAGATTTCCTGCTGAACGGCCAGCACCTTCTCCGGCTGGCGATCGCGATAGTCGCTCCATTGCAGGCCGCTGACGGCGATGTTCTTGACCAGCAGATAGTTCGCCTTGATCTCGGGAATGCGGCCTGCCGCGAAGCCGATGACCACGGCGCGCCCGCACCACGCCATCGCACGCAGTGCGGCATCGAAGACATCGCCGCCCAGGGTGTCGAGTACCACATCGGCGCCGTGGCCCGAGGTGGCATTGCGCACCTGCTCGCGCAGCGATTCGCGCAGGTCGGGGGTGGACAGATCGATCACCGCGTCGGCGCCTAGTTGCCGTGCCGCCTGCGCGTGTTCGGTGCCGCTGACGCCGGCCAGCGCGATGCCACCGAGGCCCTTGACGATCTGGATGGCCGCCGAGCCGACGCCGCCGGCAGCGCCAGTGACAAGCACGGTTTCGCCGGCACGGAATCCACCACGCTCCACCAGGGCAAAGTAGGCGGTCTGATAGACCAGGCCCATGGCGGCCGCGTCTTCGAACGGCATGACATCCGGGATACGGAAGCACGAATCGGCAGGCACGCTGACGAATTCGGCGAACGCGCCGTATTCCAGTTGCGCGACCACGCGGTCGCCAGGCTGGACATGGGTCACGTTGGCACCGACGGCCCGTACCACGCCGGCGGCATCCTTGCCCGGTGCGAACGGGCATTGCGGCAGGATCTGATACTTGCCCTGCACCACCAACACGTCGGGATAGTTGACCGCGGCGGCGCGCACTTCGACGAGCACGTCGCCGTCACCAACCTGCGGGTCGGGAAGGTCGCCGACGGTGACGGCATCTGGTGCATTGAATTCCTGAATAACGATGGCTTTCATGTCGGCTGGACCTCAACGATACAGAAGTTGGTTGTGCGCGCCCAGGGCCGGCGAGGCGGCCGTGCGATCCGGGCTGCGAAATGCGGCATCGACGGGCACCGGCAAGGCCGGCAGGGTCCCGCCCGCCGCGGTGGTGACGGAGCGGGCGAACAGGCCGCGTGCCTGGAAATGCGGGTCGTGCCGGGCTTCTTCCAGGCTGACGACACGGCTTGTGCAGACATCCTGTCCGGTGAAGCGGTCTTCCCAATAGGCAGCCGGATGCCGGGCAATGGCCGCCGCCACCGCCTCGATGGCCTGGTGTGGTGACATCCGCGCCAGCGCGGTGGCATCCAGCCCGACCAGCGCGACGAAGTTGTCCCAGAACTTGTCTTCCAGCGGCGCGGCGGCCAGGAAGGCCCCATCCGCGGTTCGGTAGACCTGGTAGCGCGGCGTGCCGCCTGTGACCAGCTCGGACGCCGGTGCCGGCCAGTTTCCCAGCGCACCATTGCCAAGCCCCCAGTACTGGAACGTAAAGAGGTTGTCGGCCATGGCCACATCCAGGTGAACGCCCTTGCCGGTCTGGTCGCGCTGACGCAATGCGAGCAGGATATTGATCATCGCCGGATAGGTGCCGCCGGCGATGTCAGCGATGAGGGCAGGCGGCAGGACCGGCGCACCATCGTTGCCCGCGGTCAGCGAAAGCGTGCCGGATGCCGCCACGTAATTCAGGTCATGCGCGGCTTCCGACGCGCGCGGGCCGTGCTGGCCGAAGCCAGTGATCGAGCAGTAGACCAGGCGCGGGTTGACTTCAGCCAACGCGGCGTAGCCCAAGCCCAGGCGATCCATGACGCCGGGACGGAACTGCTCGATCAGGACATCGGCCTCGCGGATCAGCGGCAGCAGCTGGATCAGCGCCTCCGGCGACTTCAGGTCGATGGCGACAGACAGCTTGCCGCGGTTGAGCAGCACGAAATTCGCGCTGTCGTCATCGACCTTCGGCTCGTACGAGCGCATTTCGTCGCCCCGGCCGGGGCGTTCGAACTTGATGACTTCGGCGCCCGCCTCCGCCAGCAGCAGCGAGCACAGCGGTCCGGGCAGCAGGGTGCTGAAGTCCAGCACCTTCACACCGGTCAGCGGTTGGCGCATGGCAATCCTCGCTCTACCCGTTCTTCGCGATCCGCGGCGACGCGCGCGCGCCGTGCCGGCGCGTAAGGCTCCTGGCCGAGGGCTTCGTGCAGCGCCTGGGTGACGCGGAAATGGTGCGCCAGGCCAGTGCGTTCCAGCAGCGAGATCGGGCCCTCCGGGTAGCCGAGGCCCAGGCACAAGGTCTTGTCCAGGTCATCGGCGCTGGCCAGCTTCTCGTCCAGGCGGCGCAACGCCGCGTTGAAGTACGGGCGGATCAGCCTGTCGACAATGCGGCCGGGAAAGTCATTGCAGACCGCGACAACCAGGCCTGCCGCCTGGAACACCGCCTTGGCGGCTTCGATCGCCGCAGGGTGCGTGCCCGGTTGCCTGACGAGCTCGACCAGCGGGCTCGGATCGGCGTCGCCCAGCCGGAAGCGGGCGAATCCAACCACATTGGAGCCTTCTTCCCCACGGTGCTCGCCCGTATGGGAACCCAGGCATTCGGTTCCCAGTTCAATGGCGACGAACGTGCGCGATTCGTGTCCTTCGCCCTTGTCGATTGCGCGTCCGGCGTCCATGCCCAGGTAGAACAGCCCTTCGCCATGCGGTGCGGCTTGATCGAGGAACGGGTGGGAAGTGGGAAAGGAACGGCTCTCGCCAGCTTTTACGATTTCGTAGCGCATATCAGGCTCCAAACATCTTGGTGTCGCCGTAGGCGTGGAAGCCCTGGCCGGTCTTCTTGCCCAGGCGCTTGGCGGCGATCATGCGGCGCACCAGCGGCGGGCAGGCGGCGCGTGGCTCGTGGGTCAGGCCATGCATGGCTTCGCACAGCAGTTTCTGGGTGTCCATGCCAACCAGGTCCAGCAACTCGAGCGGTCCCATCGGATAGCCCAGCGCAGTCTTGATGGCGGTGTCGATGCCGGCCGGCTCGGCGACGCCTTGTTCCACCAGCCGGATCGCATCGTTGTTGAACGGGATCAGGAAGTAGTTGAGGATGAATCCCGGCGTATCCTGCGTGGCCACCGGCTTTTGTCCCATTGCCTCGGCAAAGGCCCACGCTGTCTTGAAGGTCTCATCCGAGGTGGCCAGGCCAGGCGACATCTCGATCAGCTTCATCAGCTGCGCAGGCAGGCAGAAATGCATGCCAACGAAGCGGTCCGGCCGGCCGGAACCGCCAGCAATCTCGGTGATCGAGATCGTGGACGTATTCGACGCAAAGATCGTGGCCGGCGGGCAGACCTCATTGAGCTGGCCGAACAGCTGATGCTTGACCGCCAGATCCTCGAAGATGGCTTCGATGATGATGTCGCAACTGGCCAGCCCACTCAGTTCGGTGGTGCCCTCCCAACGAGACAGTGCCGCGACGGCGGCGCCGGCCGGCAGTTTGCCGCGCTCCTCAGACTTCTTCAGGAACGCTTCGGTCTGGCCGCGGGTGCGGTCCAGCGCCTCCTGCCGGGCATCGAACACGATGGTCTTGAAGCCCGCGCGGGCGGCAACGATGGCAATGCCCGCGCCCATGGTGCCGGCGCCCGCGACGCCGACGGTTTTGATGGTTGTCACATCCGTCTCCTATTTCTTCAGGAAGCTGCGCCCGATCAGCTGGCGGTGTACCTGGTTGGTTCCTTCCCAGATCTGGGTAATCTTGGCATCGCGCATCAGCCGTTCGACGCGGTAGTCGTTGCAGTAGCCATAGCCGCCGAACAGTTGCACGGCATCGGTGGTGATGCGCATGGCCGCATCGGTGGCGCGTTGCTTGAGCATCGAGGCTTCAATGCCGAAATCTCGGTCGCCGGCATCCACCATCTCGCCCACGCGCCAGAGCCACGATTCGCACAACGCCAGCTCCGTGGCCAGGTCTGCCAGCATGAACTGGATACCCTGGAACTCGAGGATCCGCTTGCCGGACTGGCGCCGCTCATTGATGTAGTCGACTGCATCCTCGAACGCCGCGCGCGCAATGCCCAGCGCGTGCGCCGCAACGCTGGGGCGCGAGCGGTTCAGCGAGCCGAACAGGATCTGCAGGCCCTCGCCGGGTGCGCCGATCAGGTTGGCGCGCGGCACGCGGCAGCCGTCGAAGGCCAGGCTGGCGGTGCTGGACGCGCGCGTGCCCATCTTGTGCTCGGTGCCGAGCACGCGCAGGCCCTCGGTGCCCGTTTCCAGAATCAGCACGGAGATGGCTGCCTTGGGATCGCTGATCTCTGACCATTTGCCGAACACCAAATACAGGTCGGCCACATCGCCGTTGGTGATAAAGGTCTTGCCGCCGTTGATGACGATGTCGTCGCCGTCCGGGGTAAAATTCGTGCGCATGCCGGTGGCATCCGATCCCGCCGAGGGCTCGGTGATGGCCAGCGACGCCAGCCCGCCGTCGGCGATGCGCGGCAACAGCCGGCTCTTCTGTTCTTCGCTGCCGTACTCGATCAGCGGCTTGATGGCGTGGAAATTCGTCGCCCAGACGATGCCGGTAGAGGCGCAAGCCTTGGAAATTTCCCGCACGCAAGCCAGGTAGCTGAGAAAGGACAGCTGCGCCCCGCCATACAGGTCGGGAATGAACATGGCGTTCAGGCCCAGCTCGTTGATGGCTTTCACGTTCTCCCAGGGAAACGCACCCGTGCGGTCATACTCGGCCGCGCGTGGCGCGATCTGGGTGTTGCAAAGCTCCTTGACGCTGTCCAGGAGCATGCGTTCCTCGGACGACAGCGACAGCCGCGCGTCCATCCGGTCCAGCATGTTCATGTCTTCCTCCGTTAGTGGGGCTGTGTAGCGACCGGGCGGTGGCTACAGCGCCATGCCCTGGCCGCCATCGACATAGAGCGTTTCGCCCGTCAGGAAGCGCCCGGGCAGCCGGAACAGCATGGCGGCAAGGTGTCCGATATCGTCAGACTGGCCGGGGCCTCCGACGGGGATGCGCTTCTTGAGAAATGCCTGGAGCGCGCCCTCGTTCAGTTCGCCACGGTTCAGGTCGGTCTCGATATAGCCGGGCGCGATATTGACGACCTGGATGCCGTCGCGCGCCCATTCGACAGCCAGGCAGCGCGAGATCGCGCCCACGGCAGCCTTGGACGCGCAATAGGCGGCATTGCTCCGCACGCCGAGCTTGTCGTAGAACGAGCCGATGTTGACGATCAGCGACGAGCCAGCCTCGCGCAGGTAGGGGTAGGCTACCTGGCTGGCAAGCAGGACAGAGGAGGCGTTGGTCTGCATCACGCGCTCGAAGTCTGCGATCGGGAACGACGCGGACGGGCCCTGCAGGTGGATGCCCGCGTTGTTGACCAGGCCGACGATCGGCTTGCCGAATAATGCAGGCACCTCGGCGAATGCCGCAGCGACGGAAGCGGCATCGGTGATATCGCAGCGCAGTGCCACCAACCGCTTCTGTGCATCGGCATCGAGCGAGCCGGCGTCAGGCAGTTCCCCCGAACGCGACAGGCAGGCCACGTGCAGGCCGATGCGCGCCAGTTCCACGGAAATGGAGGCACCGATGCCCCGGCTGCCGCCGGTCACGATGACGGCGCCCTGTGTGAGATCAGGCATCCTTGAACTCCGGTGTACGTTTCTCGGTAAAGGCGCGCATGCCCTCGACGGCGTCATCGGTCTGATAGGCCAGCGTGGACAGATCCGCTTCGATCTCGAGCCCGGCCTCGAGCGTGGTCGCCATGCCGCGGACCACTGCTTCGCGCGCGAACAGCGAAGCACAACGGCTATAGCCGATGAACTCGGACATGAAAGCCTTGCCCAGCTCCACGGGATCTCCGTCGGCCACCACTCGGTTCACCAGCCCGACGCGCTCGGACTCAATCGCATCGACCGTGCGTCCGGACATCACCATCTCCAGTGCCCGGCCTTCGCCAACCAGGCGGGGCAAGCGCTGCGTGCCACCGTAGCCCGGGATCAGGCCCAGCTTGATCTCCGGCAGGCCCATGCGGGCCTGAACCGTCGCGATCCGGAACGTGCAGGCCATGGCAAGCTCCAGCCCCCCGCCAAAGGCATACCCGTGCAATACAGCGACCGACGGAATCGGCAGCCTGGCCAGCTTGTCGAAGGTGCGTTGACCGAGCTGGGCGCCCTGGCGTTGCTGCATCAGGCTGCGGTCCATCAGCTCCTTGATGTCGGCACCGGCGCAGAACGCCTTCTGGCCTGCCCCGGTCACGATCAGCGCCCGGGCGTTGGAGGCCGCGACCTGATCGAGCGTGTAGGACAACGCTTCGATCATGGTGAACTGCAGCGCGTTGCGTGCTTCGGGCCGGTTGAGCGTGAGGATCGCGTACGCGCCGTCAAACTTGATGTCGATCGACATGGTCATGCTCCTGCCGTGGCGCGGGTCTTGTAGCGGACCGGCACCGGCTTCAGTTCGCCGCGCATGGTCATCTCGACCAGGTCGCGCTTCAGGATCTTGCCGCTTGGCGTCAGCGGGAACTGGTCCAAACCAAGGAAGTACTCCGGCATGTCATATTTGGACAGGCCGCAGCTGGCCAAATGTGCCAGTACGTCGTCGGGATCCAGGGCCCCTCCGGTGCGAATGATTACCGACAGGCACACTTTTTCGCCAAGGCGTTCATCCTGAATGGGGTATGCGGCGGCACGCTCAACCATCGGATGTCGCATGGCGAGCTCTTCGATGCGCGCGGGATGGATGTTGTGCCCGCCGCGAATAATCAGATCTTTTTTGCGTCCAACGATCGCGATGCAGCCATTCTCGTCAAGGATGCCCAGGTCCCCGCTCATGAACCAGGCATGGATGTTGAATGACGTTTCCGTCGCAACCTGATTGCTGAAGTAGCCAAGCATCAGCAAACCGCCGCGGCTGCCAATCTCGCCGATTTCTCCGACTTCTGCCTCGACGTCGGGGTTGTCCTGCTTCCACAGGCGGACCTCATAGCCCCGGCATGCCCACCCGCAGGTCGATACGATGGTGTCGGTCGAGTCGGTCGGCACCGTATAGTTGTGGGAGCCGTTTTCGGTCATGCCATAGACGTTCTGGGGCGTGACGCCAAGGCTCACGAATTTCTGTGCGACGTCCCGCGGGATGGCTGCGCCCGCCATGTAGAAGGTACGGACGTCGCCGAGCGATGCCATGTTCCGGTCGCGCACGGCCTGCAGGATGTCCATGGCATGGGTGGGAACACCCATGACGTAGGTCGCGCCGGTCTCAAGGATCCAGTCCAGCGCATGCTCGCCTGCGCGCAGGTTGGTCACGACGAGCTCCGCGCCACAGACGAGCACCTGTTCCAGTGCCACGGTGGCGATGTGATGGCTCATCGGGCTGAGCGTCAGCACGGTGGTGTCCGCGGTATGACCCCAGTCCTCGACCAGGGCGCGGCCGTTGGCCAGCAGCGTGTTGTCGCTGTGCATCACGCCCTTGGGCAGGCCGGTGGTGCCGGACGTAAAGGCCAGGTACACAATCTTGTCCGGGTTCAGGTCCGGCGTCGACAACGCGGAAGGGGGCAGGCGATCCGGGTACGGATGCGTGTCGGCGGGCAGGGTGAGGTCGCCATTGGCCTGGCCGGGCATGGCAAACATGGCGGCGAGCGTCGGAATATCGGCTGCACGGCCGAAGATCGAGTTGCGGTCCGAATCGGCGCCATAGCCGGGCATCGCGAACAGGGCGCGGCATTGGATGCGGTTCAGCAGCGTGCAGATCTCGTCGACCGTGTAGTTCTGGTGCAGCGAAGGGCAGCAGACGTAGCCATTGCGCGAGCAGGCCAGGAATACGATGGTGGCCTGCACGACGTTGGGCAGCCAGACGCCGACGCGGTCGCCGGGCTTCAGCCCTTGCTGGTGCAGTGCCTCGGCAACGCTGTCGACCCACTCGAGAACTTCCCGCCAAGTCAGGCGAACATCGGCGTCGCGCAGCGCGCAGGACGTTGGCCGTTCCCGGGCATGACGGCGGGCCAGAGTGTACAGCGTCTCGTGCTGCCAGATCCCGGACAGGTAGTAGTCTCGCGCATTCTGGGGATTGTGGAGCGTCAGAATGTTTTGCATGGTGATCACCCGCGCATCAATGGCCAAACTTGGTAGTGTCCGGCTTGCGGCGTTCCGCGAAGGCGACAGCGAGTTCGTCGTGCTCGGCCGAATCCAGGTAGCCGCGCAGCAGCAGGTCGTGAGCCATACGGGACAGGCCGCTCACGCCGCCGTGGCGCGCGTTGAAGGCGCTCTTCAGCGAGGCCAGTGCGAAGGCGCCGCGTTCGGCGACTTCGAGGGCATATTCGCGGGTCGCGGCAGCCAACTGGTCGTCGGGCACCACGCGATTGATCAGCCCGATCTCGAGCGCCTCGCGAGCTGTGATCTTGGGATTGCGGTACCAGATGTCCTTGGCGCGCTTCTTCCCGACCAGGTCTTCCAGGTACCAGGTACCGTAGCCTGCGTCGAAGCTCCCCACCATGGGGCCGACCTGACGAAAGATGGCGGACTCTTTTGCGATGGTCAAGTCGCACACCACCTGGAGCACGTTGCCCCCACCCACGGCGAAGCCGTTCACGGAAGCGATCACGGGCTTCTGAAGGCGGTCGATGCTTTCATACATCTCGAGGGTGGGCAGCACGCCGGCATAGAGCGTCGTGTCCTGCATGCCATCCTTGCGGCCACCGGTACAGAAGAACTTGTCGCCTGCACCGGTGATGACAATGACGCGCGTGCGCGTTTCGCGCCGGATGGAATTGATGCAGTCACGAATCTCGTGGCACATTCTTTCCGTGAACATGTTGCCGTCGTCAGGACGATTCAGCGTAATGGTGCCGATCGGGCCATCTTCTTCATAAAGAATTTCGTCGTAGGTCACGTTTTGTCTCCCTGTTAGATGATTTCGGAATCAACTAGCCCGGCGATGCACGAAGATGACATCGATAGGCGTTCACTGAGAATTCGCTCAGAATCCTGCCCCAATGCCGGCGGTGGGTTGCGAACGGCATGACTTTGGCCGTCGAAACGAATGCCCAAGCCGACCTGCGGAATCAGCCCTTCCGGACCCTGTATTGCGAAGAACAGCCCCTCTTCCTGAAAGATCGGATCGGCTGCCAACTGCTCGATGGTGTTTATCGGCCCTGCTGGAATGCGGTGTTGCTCAAATAGCGAGAGCCAGTCTGCGCGCGTGCGTCCAGCGAGGATGTCTGCGATGGTCGCTACAATGCGCTCCCTCGCATTGCGTCGCTTGGCATTTGATTCCAGGCCGGATTGTTCGCCATATTCGGGTCGTCCAACGGCAGCCCAAAAACGTCTCCAGATGGCATCGTTACCCAGGCCCAGCGTAATCGGCTCGTCGGCTGTGTCGAAGACCTGATAGATTGCAATCACCGAGTCGCGCCCGGCAGAACGCCGCTGCAAGTCCCCAGAACCAAGGTATGGCACCATCTTTGGAGCCATGAAGCGTACTGAGCTTGCTACCATCGAAACGTCAATCTGCTTGCCTGTACCGGTGCGCTGCCTTTCATAAAGGGCCGCTAGCGTGGCCATTGCCGCGTCCTGACCTGCGAGAAGGTCTGACGCAGGCGTGCCAACCTTTTGTGGTGGCCCTGACGCCTCGCCGGTAAGGTCCATGATCCCGGCATAGCCCTCCGCGATGAGGTCGTAGCAGGGCAACTCGGCGCGTGGTCCTTGCAGCCCGAATCCGGTAATGGAGACGTGAATGATCGACCGGTTCAGTGCGCTGAGCGTCTCGTAGTCGACGCCCAGCTTCTTTTGCACTACAGCACTGGTGTTCAGCACCACCACGTCACTGGCCTTGACAAGCTCTTGAAGCACCTTTCGCCCCTCAGGGCGCAACAGGTCGATGGTGATACTGGTCTTGTTGCGATTTACGCTTAGGAACCACAGGGACTCGCCATCCAAGAAGGGAGGTCCCCATGCGCGCGTGTCGTCTCCTGTGATGCGTTTTTCGACTTTTGTTACCTCGGCTCCCAAGTCGGCCAGAAGCTGCGTACAGTAAGGGCCGGCAACCGAGGTGGTCAGATCGAGTACGCTGACTCCTTGCAGGAGGGAAAGGCCGGCGGACAGTGGCTGAAATGGGAGTGTATTTAGGACATTCATTGATTGAGGGTGTGTCAGTGTTGGTCCTGGGCTTTACGTATTTGCAGCGATGTTGATGTGGGAGCGGTTGTTAAATGGATGAATATCCGGTTTCTCGAGCATCGAGTCTCTACATTGCGGAAACGAGCTTTCAGCCGCCCTGGCATCCCTCTCCCTGAGGTTGCCGGAAGCCGTCTGTTTGCGCCACCCGGTAAAATTCCGGCTGATGCCGCTTCATCACCGGTCCGCTGAAATCCCACGAAATGCACTGGCCAAGGTGCCTGGGCGGCTGGGTCGGGTCGGCTCCGATGTTGCGAGCGGATGCAACGGTCTGGTAGGCCGCGGTGCCAATACCTTGCAGCAGTTCGCGAAGGTGCGTGCAGCCGAGGGTGCCACCCATCGCTTGATCGATGGCCTTGCGCCAGCCTCGTGCCAGCTTCTGGCCCACCAACCCCTGCACAGGTGAGGCAGCGGGGAGACATTCGGCAAATGGTGTCTCGGGCATCTCGGCATGGGCCTCGACGACGGTCAACGTCTGGTCGACGGAGATGCGCACTTTCATTTGGTGTACGGCGGCCCCTGGGGGCTGTAGACCCTTGTCGCGTGAGACCCACTCGGTTTCCTTGATGTCCAGTAATTCCCCTTCGATATCCCAGAGACCGTCGTCACGGCGCCATCCGCGATACGTGATCCGCCGCGTGTGAGCCGCGGAGCGCGGCTTGGGTTCAGGAATGGGCATGAGTGTCTCCAATGTTCCGGGTGGTCTGCTTAGACCATACGTCCGTTCTGCTGCAACCCCTCGTCACCTAATCCAGCTTGGCTTCTTGAAGGCGAGAAAGCTCTAACCCGGCACGCAGTCCGCGATTCGCCTAGACGGTCGGGCGGGGTGAAGGAAGTGAAGCTCTGCCTCATTGCACAGCTTGCGTCGAAGCAGCCTGTATTCGTTTCGCATGAGGCTCAACTGAACACCGGGCCAGGCCGTTCGGCGTCGAAGGCGATCACGTCACAGCAGTCATAGATGAACATCGATTCTCGCTTTAGGCCTTGGTAACTTTCGATCTATCGTAATAAGATATAACAGCTATGTCAATCACGAAAGGAGCGAGCAATGAACAAGTCCCACGGAGGTCCTCTCGCTGGTGTGCGTGTCATCGAACTCGGCACCATGATCGCGGGTCCATTTTCAGCAACGCTGCTGGCCGACTTCGGCGCAGAGGTGATCAAGATCGAGCAGCCCGGTGCCGGCGATCCGATGCGGCAGATCGGCCCCTTCTCGCACGGCGAAAGCCTTTGGTGGAACGTCGAAGCGCGCAGCAAGCGGTCCATGACGCTGGACCTGCACACGGAAGACGGCCGCGAGATCCTGCGCGGACTCGCCAGCAAGGCCGACGTGCTGATTGAGAACTTCCGCCCCGGCACCATGGAGCGCTGGGGCCTGGGTTGGGAGACGCTGTCGGAAATCAATCCCAGGCTGGTGATGTGCAGCATCTCCGGCTACGGCCAGACCGGGCCGTATTCGCAGCGGCCGGCGTACGACAGGATGGCACAGGCGTTCGCCGGCATCCTCAACGTCACCGGCTTCCCCGACCGGCCGCCCGTGCGGCCGGGAGTGGCTATCGCCGATTACGGCACCGCGGTATTCGCCGCTTTCGCAATCATGATGGCGATCTACCACCGCGATGCACGCGGCGGCAAGGGCCAGCACATCGACACGGCGATGTACGAGGCGATGTTCCGCCTCACCGATAACATGCTGACTTGCTACGATCGCCTGGGCACCACGCGTTCGCGCTCAGGCAACTTTAATCGCAACGCGGCGCCCGGCGATCACTTCCTGACTGCCGACAACCGCTACCTGGTTATCACGGTGTCCAGCGATGCGCTTTTCGCCCGGCTGTGCGGCTGCATGGGCCAGCCAGAACTGGTCACCGATCCCCGCTTTTGCACGCACGATGCGCGTGCGGAGCGGCTGCCCGAGATCAACGGCATCGTGGGCGACTGGGTGCGCGCACTGACCGCGCAGGAAGCCTGCGCGAGGCTCGATGCCGGTCAGCAGCCGTATTCGCTGATCTACAACATCGAGGAGATCGCCAAGGACCCGCACTACGAAGCGCGCGGCTCGATCGCCACATTGGACCACCCACGGCTTGGGCCGCTCAAGATGCAAGGCGTTGCACCACGGCTGCTCGGCACGCCTGCGCCCGCGATCCGGCCGGCGCCGGAACTCGGCGAGGCCACCGAGGACGTGCTGCTGAACCTGCTCGGAAAGACCATCGCAGAAGTAGAACGCCTGCGTGCGGCAGGCGTGGTCTGAGGGTCGCTGGCCTGTTTCCGGCGGCGATCCCCTTTATCGACCGAGCCACGGTCAGGCCTGCGCGGACGCAGTGCCGGTAGCAAGGGTTTCTACGCAGTATCGCACGGCTCGACTTATATTGGATAACTGCTATGCTTGGAACAGATCGGCAGGGGTTGCGAACCCGGATATTGCGTAACGAACGAAGGGTGCCTCGTCGGCATTGGCCAGAGCGAATACGCAAGCTGGGGCCATCCGGGGTGACCACCCAAGTCATCGCGGCACTGAAGGCGATACATAGCTCAAGCAAGATTTAACACAATGCGACCAGCGAGTCGTGAGGAGACACGAATGGAAATTCAGGTAGATAAGCATGAGAAGGAGAACTCATCGGTCGATACTTCCGGGCTGACACCCTTGTGCAATCGGCTCGTCGACATGAGTCATGATCCTGATTACGCATTCAACTTGCCCGCTCCCGAGCTGCAATCCATGCGCCTTGCTGCCGCACAGGAACTATTTGCAGTCCGTCGGGAACAAATTGCGGCGCTTCGCAAGCGTGCGGATGAGGCTGGCATCCAGCGTATCGAGTCATTTGATGATCTAGTGCCGCTTCTGTTCGCGCACACCATCTACAAATCCTATCCACAGGAGCTGATTGAAAAAGGGCGCTGGGGGCCATTGCTGAAGTGGCTCCAGACACTCTCCGCGACTGATGTATCGAACGTCGATCTCAAAGATGTGCGAGATGTGGATGACTGGATCGAACGTCTCTGGGCTGCCGGCCACGCAGTATTGTGCACTAGCGGCAGCAGCGGAAAGGTATCGTTCCTCAACCACACAATGAAGGATCGTGCACGCAAGACGCGCCATATGAAGTACACGCTGGGTTGGCCATTCACCAAGGCCAACCCGGGTCGCGCGGTGTTCTGGTTGGGTCCGATGAAGGGGCGTAACAGTGCCGTGGAAATGGGTATTACCAATGAAGAGAACTGGGGCAGCCCGGGTGGCACCTATGCTCTTGACGAACAGCCTTTGCTCATCTCCGAAGTCAGCGCAACTGCCGCAATGCGCAGGAAGCTGGCGGATGGCACCGCATTACCGGACGAAATTGAAGCGTTTGAGCGCAAGCAGAAAGATAAGGCCGATGCGGCGGCGGACGAGTTGCTTCGACTCGCCGACAAGATACTTGATATGCGCCATCAGCCGATGTTCATCTTTGGTCTATGGGCCCAGCATTTGATGATCCGAGACCGTGCACGTGAACGTGGTATTCCCGATGGGGATTTTCACCCAGACACCGTGCTGTTTCCGGGTGGAGGGATCAAGGGCCTGAACATTCCAGCCGATTATCGTGAGCAGGTTAGTGCGTTCTACGGGCCAGTGATACAAGTTGGCGTTTACGGCATGACCGAGATGGCGCAATTGATGCCGCGCTGTGAGGCGAAGCACTACCATGTCCCGCCCGGATTGATTTTGCTGATGCTTGACGGTACCGGTCAGCGCCTGCTCACCGAGAAGGATGCTGTCGATGGCAAGATCACTGGCAGGGTAGGCTTCCTCGACCTGCTTTACGAAGGGCGCTGGGGTGGATTGATCACGGGCGATAAAGCCACGATGGATCTGGGCCATACGTGTCCATGCGGACGGCCAGGTCCGACGCTGCTGGACACCGTATCGCGCTACGCCCCGGTTGGGGAAGAAGACCATATCGGCTGCGCCGGCACGATCGACGCCTATGTTCGCGGAGGGCTCCCGGCATGAATATCGAATCTGCAAGCCTGCCTGTATCAGTAGGGCATATCATCAAGGGAGCGTTTATCGAAGGGGGTAGCCAGGTCTATGGACCGCCCCACGCGCGCTTCGCGACGCCGGAACTGGTACTGAATGATCTTGTGTGGAAGCGATCAGAACCTGGACCGGCATTCGAAACCCCGCTCTCTGAAATCATTGACGTGCTGGCCGAGACCGGCAAGTTCCTGGCCTCTGATCCGGACGGACTGGTCGCAGAAGCGCTTGAGCAAGCCGCAAAAACCAGCCCGTTACCGTATCCGGTGCTCAAGCGCTCCTTTGCGTTGCTGCCGACGCAGTTTGATCGGGCACAGTTGGAATATCAGGTGGAGAGGGAGTTTGGCGGTGCTGACATCCTTGACGGGTGGCGGCAGATGCCGAACCCACCATCGGGCAGGAGCCACCGGGTCCGGGCCTATCCGCCAAGAATCGTGCATATCATCGCCGGCAACGCGCCGTTGGCTGCGGCACTGACGGTCGCATGGGCCGCGCTCACCAAGGGTGTGCATTTGCTGAAGCTGCCGTCAAACGATCTGTTCACCGCTACCATGTTGATCCGCGCAATCTCGTCGGTGGCACCCGGACATCCCGTAGCACGTTCGTTTTCTGCCGCTTACTGGCGCGGCGGCGACGAACGCGTCGAGGGGGCGTTGTTTCGCCCGCAGTATTTCGACAAGCTGGCGGCCTGGGGCGGTGACCAGACCCTTAGAAGCGCAAAGAACTATATTGGGCCAGGCTTTGAACTCGTTGCCTTCGATCCCAAGACATCGATCTCGATGATCGGCAAGGAAGCTTTTGAATCCGATGCGGTGCTGACATCCGTTGCCGACCTGGCTGCAACCGACGCGACACTGATCGAGCAGCAAGCGTGTGCGTCGAGCAGATACCAGTTCGTTGAGGGCACTGTCGAGCAGGTCGACCGCTACTGCGCCAAGCTAATCGAGAGGATGGGTGTCGAACGGCCGTTCTGCACGCCGGAAGGGCGCCCTTTGCCGAGCAGCATGCGCGAGGAGGTCGAAGGATTGCGCGGTATGGATGACTTCTACCGCGTATGGGGTGACTACAACGGTTCCGGGGTCGTGATCCGCTCGGAGGATCCGGTTGGGTTCCATCCTGATGGCCGCGTGGTGAATGTGGTTGCGGTCCCTAGCCTGGCAGATGCTCTTCAATACGTAACCCTGGCCACGCAGACAGTCGGTATCTACCCGCCAGGGCGTAAGGCCGAATTGCGCAATGCCCTTGCGTGTGCCGGAGTGCAGCGTGTAGTTGATATCGGCAACGCTGGTGGTGTCGAACGCGGGCTGCCCCATGACGGCTTTTATCCGCTTCAGCGTTTTGTGCGGTGGGTAAACGACGAGGGCGGATTGTAAAAGCACTTGGTCAGCCATAACTCTGTGCGTAAGTGATTTTCCTGGCGGCCCGGCGGGCGCCAGGAAATGCGTCCCGGTTTTCAATTTCCGATTCGACGGCGGGTTGGTGCGTATCGCCGACGCTTCCTTGATTCGAATACGCATCAAGGATAGTTCTGCTGAAAGTCAAGGTCATTCAAGATACCGTGGCAAGCGCACGCTATTGATTTCGGCAGTGGAATCGGTAATTGTCCTGGATCTTGTCGCGAGCAGAGGGTTCGGACCTTCTGTCCAGTTTCAGCTGTAAGAAGATCCTATTCCATCGTCGAATTACGTAACTTATTTTTCCAATGAAATGACTGCGTAAACGAATTCATTGAATTATTTAAAAAGATCGGCCGACATGGAATGGAGGCTATTGACGGTTCCTGCGTGCCGACAACGATTCTAGAGGGGAGACAGATGGGCATGAGGAAATCACTGATTCTGCTGGCAGGGCTGAGCGCATCGGCTGGTACAGCGCAGGCGCAGTCGAGCGTCACTCTGTACGGCGTGCTTGACACGCCGATCGAGTACGTCAATAACATCGCCAGCGGCCCGCCGACTGTTAATCCCGTCACCGGGACCATCACGCAGCAGCCTGGTGGCAAGCGCTTCTCACTTCAAACCACCGGCGGCATGGTTGGTTCGCGTTGGGGGCTCCGCGGTGCCGAAGACCTGGGCGGTGGCGTGCAAGCTCTGTTTGTGCTGGAGAGCGGTTTCGGCGCCGACGACGGAAAATCGCAGCAGGGTGCGCGCCTGTTCGGTCGTCAGGCGTATGTCGGCCTGCGGAGCGCACAATTCGGTGCACTGACTTTCGGCCGCCAATACACATCCATCTTCGACGCGTTTTCGAACTTCGGCCCGCTCACTCTCGCACCATTGTATGAACCCTTGGTGACCCAGTTAGGCTCCAACTTCCGCGAGGACAATACCGCGAAGTACACCGGCGTCTTCGGCGGTCTCACTGTCGTCGCTCACTGGAGCTTCGGCGCCGGGGTCGGGGCGCTCGCTACGGCGCCCCTGGCTAGTGGCGGCGCGGGTGAAAGCGCTGGCCATATCCGCGACAACTCCGCCTATGGTGCAAGTTTGATGTATGCCTCCGGCCCATTCGGCGTGGCCATCGGGTACGACCAGTGGAACCCTGCATTTACAGCAGGCAACTCCGGGAGCGCCAGGAAGGCGATCGCCGCCGCGAGCTATGTCGTTGGTCCGGTCAAGCTCTTCGCGGGCTACCGCTGGGGGCAGAACAAGGATGCGCCTGGCAATACGTTGGTACGTGACGACTACTACTGGGTTGGCGCGAAATACGATGCCACTAGTGCGCTCAGCCTGAGTCTGGGGTACTACTACGACGACCTGAAGACAGTGCGTTTAGGCTCCGCGGCACCAGCCGTCAACCCGGCTAACCCGTGGCAAATCAGCTTTACCACAGATTACAACTTGTCCAAGCGCACCGACGTCTATTTCACCACGGCCTACTCAAGGAACGCCGGCCTGAATTTCGACACCAGCGCCAACGGCTTCGCGAACGGCTACTTCCTGGCTCAGGGCAGCATCAGTCAGTACGGCGCGGCTGTCGGCATTCGCCACAGGTTCTGATCGCTGAAAGCTATCTCCAGCGTAGTTGGGGTTTTAGTTGCCAAGCCTTGTGATAGCCGTTTCGTAGCAACAACGGCGACGGCGGTCGACCGCCGCCATGGAAATTTTTACAGTTTTATATGTAAGGGCGTGCACAGAATAATCTGCATTTAAATTTTCCGGAGACAGAAAATGAGTGATGGTGTTGTTCGCGAAGCGCTGACAGTCAGCGAGGAAGATAGTTATTCAGTCTACAAAAAAGTGACCTGGAGAATAATACCGTTACTCTTTATTGGGCTTATTGCTGCTTATTTGGATCGGGTTAATGTCGGCTTTGCCAAACTGCAGATGCTAGATACCCTGGGGTTTAGTGAAAAAGTATATGGCTTTGGTGCTGGAATATTTTTCATTGGATATTTTCTTTTTGAAGTTCCAAGTAATATCATTCTTCATCGGATAGGGGCTCGGCGATGGATTGCCAGGATTATGCTGACTTGGGGAATTCTTTCGGCTTGCACAATGTTCGTGACGACACCGATTTCCTTCTACGTACTTCGTTTTCTCCTCGGAGTCGCGGAGGCTGGATTCCTCCCGGGCGTGGTGCTGTATCTTACCTATTGGTTCCCGACGGAGCGTCGCGGCAAAGTGATGGCCATTTTTCTGGCGTCGCTGCCGATTTGCAATATTATTGGATTTCCGACGTCTGGATGGATTATGCAGAGTTTTAACGGAGTATTGGGATTTCATGCATGGCAGTGGCTGTTTTTGCTTGAGGCAATACCCTCTGTTCTGATCGGGGTCTTGATTTTGATGATGTTGGACGATCGAATTTCGGAGGCTAAGTGGTTAACCAGCTCCGAGAAGATTGAGCTGGAGCGGGCTTTGGCGGCTGAAGCCAGTTCAAAGCATGGTCATTCCTTTCGTGATGCGCTATGCAGCGGGAAAATGTGGTTGCTAAGCCTGGTGTATTTTTGCGTGGTCATGGGCGTCTATGTCGTGTCGTTTTGGCTTCCCACAGTAATTGCGCAAAGCGGGGTCAGGGATCCGTTGGCGATAGGTTTTCTCGCCGCGATTCCCTATGTGGCAGGGCTGATTGCGATGATATGCGTGGGCGCGCATTCGGACAGGACTCGCGAGCGCAGATGGCATGTGACGCTCCCGGCAATCGTTGGGGGAGTCGGTATTATTCTAAGTGCACTGTTTTTCGACAATACCTGGCTTTCGGTGATGGCCATGACGATTGCTACTGCGGGGGTGCTCTCCGTTATCCCGGTTTTTTGGACGCTGCCCAGCACATTTTTGGGTGGAACCGCGGCAGCCGCGGGTATCGCAATGATCAATTCCGTCGGGAATCTGTCTGGCTTTGTCGGAACGTTTTTCGTGGGATGGATTAAGGATGTTACGCAAAACACGAACCTGATTATGTATTCGCTTTCGGCTTTTCTTTTCCTTGGCGGGTTGCTGATTCTGGCCTTCCCAAAAGACGTGGCGAATAAATAGGCGTAACAATTGGACAGAATGGCGTAAGGTTGGCTTACCGCGGAGAGGTCGACTCGGCCTCTATGCCGCGATTTCCAATGCCGTCGCGATGGGCTCCATGATCTATCTCATATCTCGGCGCGAGCACGGACCAGGAACGCCGCTGGTGCCAGAATGCGATCGCCATGGCGCTTGCCGCCGCTGCCCTGTGCCTGCTGCCGTTCGCATCGAGTTCGATCCTGCTTTCGTTCACGCTGCTGTCCATCACGACGGCGGGCATTTTTTCGTCCGTTCCGCTGTACTGGCAATCGATTCTTAATGAGGAGACAAAGGAAGATGAAGAGGACGGTTATTGCGCTGGCATTGTTAGGCGCGTTTAGCGGTACCACGCGGGCCCAGTCTGGCGTCACGCTGTATGGCGTGCTCGATCTGCCGATCGAATTCGTCAATCACATGGCCAGCAGCGCCCCGACGGTTAACGCCGCGACGGGTGCCATTACCCAATAGCGCGGTGGCAACCGGCTCTCACTTCAGACCACTGGCGGATTGGCCGGCCCTCGCTGGGGGCTGCGCGGGGAGGAGGACCTTGGTGGTGGTCTGCAGGCACTCTTCGTGCTCGAAAGTGGCTTCGGCGTCGACGACGGCAGGTCACAGCCGAGTGGCCGCCTGTTCGGTCGTCAGGGGTTTATCGGTCTGAAGAGCGGGCAGTACGGCACGCTGACGTTCGGCCGCCAGTACACATCCCTGTTCGATGCCTCCGCGAACTTCGTGCCGCTGTACTTTGCCGCGACGTTTGAACCCTTGATGGCCCAGGTGGGTGCAAACTTCCGGGAAGACAATATGATCAAGTACGCGGGGGCGTTCGGCGGTCTCACGGTCGCGGCGCACTGGAGCTTTGGCGCCGGTGTCGGCGCTCTGGGGGTGCAGTCGCTGGCTGGCGGTGTGGGCGAAACGGCGGGGCATTTCCGCGACAACACCGCTTATGGGGCTTCCCTGACGTATGGCGGCGGTCCATTTGGCATGGCTGTTGGGTACGATCAGTGGAACCCAGCGGTTGCAACGGGCAACCCAGGGACGGTCAAGAAAGCGAGTGTGGCCGCCAGTTATACCGTGGGGCCAGCCAAGTTCATGGCCGGCTATCGTTGGGGCGATGACAAGGACGCCGCTGGCAATGGCCTGCTACGCGACGACTACTACTGGATTGGCGCGAACTACCAGGCCACCACTGCGATGGCCTTGCATCTGGGGTACTACTACGACAATCTGAAGTCATTGCGCCTGAGCTCCATGGCACCGGCAGCCAACCCGGCCAATCCATGGCAAGTCAGCTTTCTGGCGGACTACAGGTTGTCCAAGCGCACCGATATTTATCTGGCGCTGGCTTACGCAAAGAATTCCGGGCTGAATTTCGACACGTCGGCTATTGGCTTTGCCAACGGTTATTTCCTCTCGCAGGGCAGCAGCAACCAGTTTGGCGCGGCTGCTGGCATTCGCCACACATTCTAATCACGGCCAACTTCGTTCTGGATGGCCATGGTCATCCAGAATTGCATACTACGGTGATATTCGCAAAAGTTTCCTTCCTTGGTGTGCCAGGCGGGCGCTCCTGTGGCTACAAGCCCGCTTGCAGGATTGTCACGCTGGCACGCGAGGGAGAGATTGATGCTCGATTTTACGGTAGCTCAGCGGTTGCTGCCCAGTCGCGCCTTCAATCAATGCGCTCTGCACTCGGCTACGGCCAGATGTTGCATGGAAAGTACGAGTACCACCAGTTGAGCTCAGGATCACGCGGCCGACGCTTCGACCATGTAGCGGCGCAAGACTGATTCAACACCGCCTGACCCTATCCGCCGCTCTGGCGGAATCGACGTGCAGTTCTTGGAGGAAGTTGAGTGGTCGGGAACTGGATCCAACGTGGAAGTCGTCTGGCCAAGGCTTGGCGATCCAGTGCACGCCCCGTTTGCAGCAGGCCCAGGAGCAGCTCACTGCGCTGAAGACTCGGCTGAGCCAGTTCGATGGTCAAATCGCTTCTCAAGCCGACAATAGACCAGTCGCAAGGCGCGCCGCAGAACTGCCGGGCATCGGTCCGGTGACAGCCAGCATGCTGGCCGTCACCGTCCCCGATGAAAAGGTCGTTCAGGAATGGCCGAAAGTTCGGCCCCTGGCTCGGGAAATTCGTGAAGACCCCTTATTGCGCCTTACGTTCCTGCACTGGCGGCGGTAGCAGGTGGGCAGCAGCGCCGTTTGCGGCAGCGGCACGATACATCCATTCGCAATCAACGAACTCACCTGCCGGCATGCCTCCTTCTCCAACACCGCTGATTCCCGCGAAGAATACTACGAACAGGAGACAGCCTTCCGCTCCAATCGTCGGCTCATGGTTGATGCCGCCGGCCTCAACGATGTAATCACCTTTGTAGATCGTCCCATATTCGTAGGAGAAATCGCCTTCGAGTACATAGGCGTGCGCATTGCCGAAATGATGGTGGTCCGGAGTTTGGGTATTGGGATCGATTTTGAGCAAAGCCGTAAACATCCCAATCGCCCGGTCGATTGAGAGCAGCTTGAAGTATGTGCCGTCCATGGCCCAGGGGGTCCATGGCAGGGTGCCGGCACGAACTAAAAGTGAACCGTCCGGGAAACGCTTCGACTCGTTTCTGTCTGCAATGTTGAAGTTACGGGTATCAGTGGATGCGTTCATAATGTCTCCTTCCTCTGGTTGGCACTGCTTTGAATTAAGTGGTTAGATATTGAAAGCCTTAGTCAATATTAAATAGGCATATTAGATATGCTAATTATATATATATAGTGAGTCAAGCATAGTTTTCCTTCCAATGGCTATGCGCTCGGCGTGCCGAAGATATGCCGGCCCCGATCGCTTGGAGCGAGGAGGCGGCAGCACAAGCGCCGCGCTTTCGCAGGCGACAGTTGCCATGGCGTCGGACCAGGCCGATACCTTCGTTGTATACCGCAGTCTGTGCAGGGGCCAGAGCCCCCGCTTCGGGGAGGCCAATCCGGCACGGCGCGTCATGCCGCTGGAGCCGGCGCGCCGATGCGGCGGGACAGCGCCGCGGCTTCCTCGCGTAGCGCCCTTGTGCGCGGGCAGTCGTCTTCGCCGCGCAGCGCCTCGGCCCGGTCCGCGAGCGTGAGGGCGGCGATCATGCGCCCCTCGCGGTTGAAGATCGGCGCGCTCAGCCCCGCGATGTCCACGGCCGCTTGCGTGACCGAACGTGCCACGCCTTGCTGGCGGATGACGGCCAGGCGCGCCTCGAATGCTGCCAGCGTCAACTCGCGCGGCGGGAGTTTCCCGATGGCGGCTTCGACGATGCGGCCGTACTTGCGCTGCGGCAGGTGCGCGCAGAACGCGAGGCCGGTGGCCGACTCGATCGGCGAGACGACCACGCCGCTCACGAGCTCCTTCGTCAGCGGGTCCGGCCCCGGCTCCCAGCGCACCACGGTCGGCCCTGCATTGGCCCAGACGCCAAGGCCGACGATGCCTTGCAGGCGGGCGGCGATGTCGGGCAGGGCATGATGGATCAGGCGCAAGGCGCCCAGCTGCTCGAGCGTCGCCGCCGCGGGATCGTCTGACACGGGCCCCAGGTCGTGCACATGCGTCACCATGTACTTCCCGTTTCCGAACGCCAGCGGGCGGCTGTGCGTGCGGTGAAAGCGCTCCACCTGGCCCAGGAACACCGCGTGGTCGCCCCCGGGATAGGTCGCCACCTTGCGGCATTCGATGAACGCCGTGCTGCCTTCGATCCGGGGCATGCCATGTTCGTTGCTGGACACGGCGACGCCGTCGAACTTGTCGGTGCCGGCGCGCGCGAAGCGCTGCGAGACGTCGACCTGCTGTTCGGCCAGGATGTTCACGACGAAGTGCTCGCTGTCCCGGAATGCGGGGAAGCTGTTCGCCTTCAGCGACTGGCTCCACAGCACCAGCGGCGGGTCGAGCGAGACCGAGCTGAAGGAGTTCGCGGTCACGCCGTGCGGCGTGCCTTGCGCATCGCGCGTGGTGACCACCGTCACCCCGGTAACGAAGGTACCGAAGACATCGCGCAGTTCTCGTTGCATGCTGGCGTCCATGGCAGGTCCTCTGTAGGTCAGGCCGAAGCCGGCTCGCGCTTGGGCGCCGGCACGCGCAAGGCTTCGGGCACGTCGATGTGGAACAGGCGGGCGGCGTTCAGGCCGATGATCTTGGCCTTCTCCTCGCGCGTGATGTCGCCGAACGCGTCGATGACTTCCTTCGAATGCGGCCAGGTGCCTTCGAGGTGCGGATAGTCGTTGCCCCACATCACGGCGTCGACGCCCATCCAGTGGCGGGTCTCGATGCCGATGGGGTCGTCCTGGAAGCTGGCGTGGCCGTGCATGCGGAAGTATTCGCTGGGCTTGTACTTGAGCTTGGGGGTGACCCAGAACGCATGCTTTTCATAGCCATGGTCCATGGCCCAGAGCGCATACGGGACCCAGCCCGCGCCGGCTTCGATGGTGGCGAACTTGAGCCTGGGGAAGCGGTCGAACACGCCGCTGCTGCAGATCTGCACCACCGGCTCCAGCACGGTGTTCATCGCATGGACGACGTAGTTGATCACGGCGCCGCCGTTGCCGCCCGCGGTGCGCGGGTCCTTGCCGGTGCCTGCGTGGAAGAGCACCGGCAGGTTGGCGTCGCTGAGAGCCGCCCAGACCGGGTCGAAGTCCGGCGAGTTGTAGCCGCGCTTGCCCACCAGTGGTGGCATCATCACCGAGTGAAAGCCGAGCCTGGCGACGCGCTGGATCTCCAGCACGGCCGCCTCGATGTCGGCCGGCGCGATGCACGCGACGGGCAAACTGCGGTTGCGCCCCTTGAAGGCCTCGCTCACCCAGTCGTTATAGACGCGGCACATCACCTTGTTGTGCTCGGGGTCGGGCGAGGACCAGTTGGCCAGGCCTTTGTTCGGAAACACGATTTCGACGTCGATGCCGTCGTAGTCCATGTCACGGTAACGGCGCTCGTCGATATTGCCGACCTTCTGGAACATGGCGCCGGCGGTGCGGTCCAGGCGCGGACGCTCGTCGGTGTCCTGTTCCTTGAACGCTTCCACGTCCACGCCCGCGTCGCGCGGCGCCTCGCGGATCTTCGAGGGGCGCCGGCCCTCCATCACGAACCATTTCTGCCCCTGGGCGTCCACCTCGATGCGGGGCATGCGCGCCTTGAAGGCGTCGGGCACACGGGTGCTCCACAGGTCATGCGGCTCGTTGACATGGCTGTCGGCGGATACGACAAAGAAATCCTTCAGCACTTCCTTGTTGGGCTTCATGGGGTCTCCAGGGTTTCTGTTTAAATATGAGATATCAGCTATATTAAACGAGCATACGAAGAATGCAAGCCCCTACCGTGGCTGGTGTACCATTCATAGGCATCAACGAGGGATAACGATCATGGGAAGACCCCCAGCAGCGGCAAAAGCGGAGGGAGCGAGCCTGGCCAACCAGGGCGTCCTCGACTCCCGCCGGCTTCTCTACTTCTTTCACGTCGCGCGCACCGGCAGCTTCACGGTCGCGGAGACGATCCTGAACGTGGCCCAGTCCGCCATCAGCCGGCAGATCCAGCTGCTGGAAAGCGAGCTGGACGTCCAACTGCTGTCTCGTAACGGACGAGGGGTGTCGCCGACCCCTGCCGGGGAAATCCTGTTCGGGCAGGCCAAGGCGATCCTCGATGAGATGTCCGAAACGATGGATCGCCTGCGCGTGTCGCGCCGCAGTCCTGGCGGACAAGTGAGCATCGCTTCGTTCGCCAGCGTGATGTCGGTGGTCATGCCGGAGGTGATCCGCCGATTCCAGCGCAGCTATCCCGACGTGGAGATCACCGCCCGGCAGGGTGCCACCGGCGAGGTGTACGACCAGCTCGCGCGGGGCGAGGTCGATGTCGCCATTCTGTCGCAGCCCATGGCCAACAAGCGCGTGGTGCAGCACAAGCTGCTGGTCGAACCGTTGTCGGTGGTGGTGGCGAAGAGCCACCCGATGGCGGGCAAGCCCCACCTGGAACGCGAGGACCTGGCGTCCCTGGAGTTCGTGTTACCGGCATCGCAGCGGGGCCTGCGCCAGCTGATCGAACAGTATGTCGGGCCTGGCGCAGAGCTGGTTGCGCCCATCCGCGCCGACAGCACCTCGCTGATGAAGGCCCTGGTGCGCACCGGGCGCTATGCCACGCTACTGCCGCAACTGTCGTTCGCGCCCGCCGAGGAACCGCAGCCGGACGACTTCTCGCTGATCCCGCTCAAGCCGAAGTTCACCCGCACGCTCGTGGTGGCGGCGCTCGCGGAACGGGCCGAGATGCCGCTCGTGGCTTCCCTGATCAAGGAAGTGCAGGCAGCTTTCCAGCAGTACGGGAGACAGGCTCCCTGAGGGCAGAGGCAGGGTATGTAAAACAGTAATGCACGTCATGGATTTCAAATATAAGATATCTAAAATGCTAATTAAGATATCTTCCAGGAGACATGACGTGCGCAACAGACTGCTTCTCCCGCTCGTCGTCGCGGCTTTGGTTGTGGCGCCTGGTGCATTGGCCCAGGGCTGGCCCAGCAAGCCCATCAAGCTCATCGTCCCGTTCTCCGCAGGGGGCCCAACGGATCAGCTGTCGCGCTATGTCGGGCAAAAGCTCTCCGTTGCAATGGGGCAGCCTGTGGTGGTGGAGAATGTCGTGGGGGCCGGCGGAGTCATCGGTCTGGAGCGGATGGCTAAATCCACCCCGGACGGTTACACGCTCGCCACCAGCGCAAGCACGTTGCAGGCGATCGCAACGCACCTCGGTCTGATACCGTACGACACGGTGAAGAGCTTCACGCCGATCGGGGCTCTCGCGGCGTTTCCCTATGCAGTGATGGTGAACGCGAACTCCCCGCTCAAATCCGTTGCAGACCTTGTCGCCCGGGCCAAGGCGAAACCGGGCGAAGTGTCCGCAGCAACACCCGGCGCCGGCACCGGGACGCACCTCGCAGCAGTGCTCCTGGCACAGCGTTCCGATGTTCAGTTCAACACCGTCCAATACAAGGGCGCTGCGCCAATCATCAACGACATCCTGGGCGGACACGTGGACTTCACGTTCGAAGTCATCGGCTCGGCGATGCCCCTCATCTCCTCTGGCAAGGCCAAGACCATCGGTACGACCGGCACGAAACGCCATCCCTTGCTGCCCAATGTCCCGACCGTTGCCGAAACCATCCCTGGCTTTGATTTCGTCGGCTGGTTCGCGCTGTATGGCCCCCCCGGCCTGGCGCCAGAGATCACGCGCAGACTCAACACTGAACTGAACAAGATCCATGACTCTGCCGAGTTCAGGCAGTACCTCGAAACGCGTGGTTACCAGACCCTGCCGGGCAGCGCTGCGGATCTGGCCGCCCGGCAGCAGGCGGAGTTCGTGAAGTGGGGCGAGGTCGTCAAGAAGCTCCCGGCTGCAGCCATTGGCAAATGACGCGGCAGGATTGAGCGCAGAGGGTGGTCGGAGCGCAGCGCTTGCTGCGCTCCGCGCTGCGCCGTCGGTGAGCGCAGGCCCGAGGGTGATGCCCGGGCCCGGGTAGGATCCCCCATGACCGAAGCCATGTCGTTGCCACACTCGTAGAGCCCGTCGATGACCGTCTCGTCCTCGCGCAGGACATGGCCGGTGGCATCTGGATGCCGGCGGATATGCTGACCGGCCAAGGTCGTACTTCCACAGGAAGTGGCAATCGCAGATCAGGTAGGCGGGCATGGCCCGTTCGCCGGCGGCCAGTTGTGCCTTGACGAACTCGCGGTATGAAAGCGCGTCGTTAACGAAGCGCTTTCCATCACGGTCCACTGCGATCAAGACCGGCTTGCCGCGGTCAATCACCGTGCGCGGAAAGACTGCCTTGCTGCCGTCGACGCGGGTGAACTTTGATAGGGGCACCCAGAACGCCCCTGTTGCAAGGGAGGCGAGAGCCGCGCGCCCGCTTCCATGGCCAGTTGCGTGCCGCGAGTGCGCGGCCGGGATCCACGGCTGCGCCGTGCGCCGCCGTGCGACAATCCGCCGGTAGCCAGGATGACGCCGCGCCGAGCATGAAACTGGATCGGCCTGCCACCGTCGGCTGCGACCTGCACGCCGCACACGCGGCCTTTGCCGCCCAGCAGCTTTTCGACGCTGTGACCGGTGCGCGGATCCACGCCGAGCTGCAGGAAAACGCCGCGCGCGGCAGGCGTCGTCTGAAGGTGGGCGGCCATCCTATTTCCTGGGCCGCTTCTTCAGCAGCTCGCCCCACTGCACAAGTTCCCGCTGCTGGCGCTGGGCTAGCTCGGCCGCGTCGATCGACCAGGCCTCGTAGCCCAGCTTCTCCAGCGCAGCAAGGTACTGTGGCGATTTCTGGATCTTCGCCATCTCGGTGCTGATGCGTCGGACGATGGCCGGCGACAGCCGGGCAGGGCCATACAGCGCAAACCAGCCGACATGGTCGTAGCCGGGGACGGTCTCGCTAACCAGGGGCACGTTCGGCAGCGCGGGGTGGCGCCTGGAGCCCGTCACGGCGATGGGCACGAGCTTGCCTCCCCGGATCAGCGCGATCGAGCCGCCCACCGGATCGGCGACGAAGTCGATCTGGCCGCCCATCAGGTCGTTCAGTGCCGGAGCCCCGCCCTTGTAAGGAACATCAGTGAACGCGGTGCCGGTCTTCTCCGCTAGCAGGATGCCGGCCAGGTGGCTGCCCGTGCCGAGGCCCGAGGACCCGAAGGTCACCTTGCCCGTGCCGGTCTGCGCCTTGGCGAGCAGATCTTTCACCGTCTTGATGCCCGACGCAGGCGAGACATCCAACACGTACTGGAAACTGGCGATCCCGGCGATCGGGGTGAAGCTGCTCATCGTGTCGAAAGGCAGTGCCGCTTCCGACTGGTGCGGCATGACGGTCATCACACTGTTGGCGCTGGTCCCGAGCGTGTAGCCATCGGGTGCACTCTTGGCGATACGGTCCATGCCGACGGCGCCCGCCGCGCCAGTCACGTTTTCGACGGCGATCGCCTGGCCGAGCGCCTGGCTCAACTGATGGGCAGCGACGCGCGAGATGACGTCGGTTGCGCCGCCCGCCGGGAACGGCACGATCCACTTGATCGGCCGAGCGGACGGCCAGGCCTGCGCGAACGCAGAGCCGGTGGCCAGAACCAGGCCCAGGGCCAGCCCGGTCCCAAACAAAAGACTTTTACGTGCCATCACAGTTCTCCTCTATGAACAACTAGATCTTATATTAGATAACTGCTATGTTAAAATAAGATTTAACACGGATAGCCAAGGAGATTTCCCAATATGCGGAGCGAACGGAAGGCCTGCCTCGTCGGCATAGGCCAGAGCGAATATACACGCTGGGGCGGCATCAAGGACCGGAGCCAGTTCCAGGTGACTGCCCAGGCCGTCGCGGCGGCAATCAAGGACGCCGGGCTGACAGCGGCCGACATCGACGGCTTTGCCTCATTCTCGGACGATGCCAACGCTGCCCCGCAGATGGCTGTCGCGCTGGGTGTGCCGAAGATGCGCTGGTCCTCGATGGTCTGGGGCGGGGGCGGCGGCGGGTCGATTGCCGCGCTTTCGCAGGCAACGGCCGCCGTGGAGTCGGGCCAGGCCGATACCGTGGTGGTTTACCGCGGCCTCTGTCAGGGGCAGAGCCGCCGCTTCGGCAAGGCCTACGCGGCACGGCCAGCGGCCAGTTTCGTCAATCCCTTCGGACTGTTCGCGCCTCCGTACATGCTGGCGCTGCTGGTGCAGCGGTTCATGCACCTGTACCCGATCACGGAGATGCACCTGGCGGAAATCGCGCTCAACGGTCGTGCCAATGCCAACCGCAACCCGAAAGCGGTGATGCACGACAAGACGCTGACCCTGGACGAGTACCTGAACGGCCGCTGGATTTCCGAACCGCTGCGCCTTTATGACTGCTGCCTGGAAACCGACGGCGCCTGCGCGGTAGTGGTGACTACCCGGGAACGCGCCCGCGACCTGAAGCAGCCGATGATCGAGGTGCTGGCCGCCGTCCACGGCAGCGGCCCGCAATGGGGCCACGGGCCGCTCGGCAGCCACAACATGCCCGACGCCGACTACGCGTCGAGCAACAACCGCGAACTGGCGAAGAGCCTGTACGCCAAGGCGGGGGTCGGCCCCTCGGACATCGATACCGCGCAGATCTACGACCACTTCTCCGGCCTGGTGCTGATGGCGCTGGAGGAGTATGGCTTTTGCGGCCGCGGCGAGAGCGGCGCTTTCGTGGAAAGCGGCGCGCTCCGCTGGGACAGCGGAAAGTTACCGCTCAACACCTCGGGCGGGCAGCTGTCCGAGGCCTACGTGCACGGCATGAACCTTCTGGCCGAAGGGATCCGCCAGTTGCGCGGCGAATCGACCTCGCAGGTGCCTGATGCGCGCCTGTGCCTGGTCACCGGCGGCCTGGGCGTGTCGCCCACCAGCAGCACGATCATTGGGAGAGTATGATGAGTTATTTTCCTGCCGACATGCCGCGGCCCGAACCCACCATAGACGAGGCCGCATTCTGGGACTATTGCAGCAAGCGGTCGCTGCGCTTTCAGTCCTGCGCGCAATGCGGAACGATGCGGCACCCGCCGATCCCGATGTGCTACCGCTGCCATTCCTGCGAGACCAACTATGTTGAAGCGCCGATGGAGGCCGAGGTGTACAGCTATACCGTCGTGCGCCACGAGAGCCATCCGGCGGTCGCCACGAAGCTGCCCTACGTGGTCGCGATCGTCGAGTTTCCGAAATTGCCGGGCGTGCGCCTCATTACCAATCTCACCGATATCGAGCCCGGGGAAGTGAAGATCGGGATGCGGTGCTCGCTGTGGTGGGACGCCATCGGTGACGGGATGTTCGTGCCCCGATTCCGCCCGCTAGCGCAAGCGACGGCCTGAACCATGGCGCACGGCATCGGCGCGAACAGCTATTCATGGAGGTGGTCGTTGCCCGCGCGGCAATGTATGAGCAAGCTGCTCGCGCTGGGCTTCGACGATTCGAGATGATGGCCATGCCCGGCCACTTCTGGCCGGGCGAGCTGTCAAAGCCCGAGCGGGCGCATCTGCGCGACTGGATGGCCGGCGAAGGCACGACGCTTCGCCATCAACCATCCGGGTGTAGGTCACGACATTGTCGGCACGGGCACCGTGGACTTCGCCAGCCTGCAGAAGCTGGAGCAACTGTTCTGAGTCTCACGTTGTCCAGTGTTGGCGACCGTTGACGGCGAGCGTCAATGCGATCCGGCAGGCTGGCTGTCAGCGCCCGCCGAAACATTCTGGGAAACGACGATGCCGTTCGCAGCCGTGCGGCTGCTCCGCGTGAACGGGGAAAAGAGAGCGCTCAGGGGACCGGCGGCAACCAAACCAGTGACGCGCTGCATCGCCCCATGCGTGCCGCAGGCTGGGCGACCGGCACTTCGTCGATGCGCAAGCGCGTGAGGCGCAGGAAGCAGATCTTCCAGACGCCGGCCTCGACGCGGTACTCCTCCTCATAGTGGCCATAGCCGCGAAAGCCCTTGCTGCCCGGCGCCTCCGCCGGCGCTGCGCCGTCGGTCCATTCCACATAATCCTCCATCGCCCAGATGCCGCGCGCCCGCGTGTCATCCAGCAACTCGATCTCAGGCATGTGGCAGTGATGCACGGAGATGACGGCCGCGAAGCGGGTCGAAATGCCGGTGATGAACATGTCCACGTTTGCCCCGCTGGGCGCCGAACCAAGGCCATCGAAGCGACAGTCTGGCGTGAACAGGTGGATAGGGCCTGCCACTGCGTGGTGTCGATGTAGCGGCAGTAGCGCGCTTTCAGCCGGTGGATCTCGTTCTGGGTCGCGAGGCTGGCTGTGGATTCGATGGACATGAACATCTCCGCCGTATCGGGCCGCTTAGCGCTCCACCACGATTCCCGCGGCGACCCGGTCCCACATTTCCCCGAGCCGAGCCTGCGCGCGCGTCCTCAGCTGGTATTTCTCCACCTTCTGACTGAGCGTCATGGGCAGCGAATCCACGAACTCGACATAACGCGGCACCATGAAGTACGCGAGGTTCTTCCTGCAGTGGTCGACGAGGTCGGCTTCGGTGAGCGTCGCGCCGGGCCGCAGGATAACGGAAACCGCAACTTCATCTTCTGTCGATTCCGCCTTCACGGCATAGACCGCCGCCGTCTCCACCGCTGGATGCGAATGGACCACGCTCTCCACCTCGAAGGCCGAGATGTTCTCGCCGCGCCGACGAATCGCGTCCTTGATCCGATCCTTGAAATACAGGTATCCGTCGGCGTCGAGGTGCCCACGGTCTCCGGTGTGGAACCACATGTTGCTGCGCGCCGCCAGCGAAGCGTCGGGCATCTTGTAGTAGCCCAGCGCGGCGCCCCAGGGATTGTCGCTGCGGATCAGGATCTCGCCGGGCACGCCCGGGGGCAGCGGCATGTCGTTCTCGTCCGCAATGCGCACCTGGACGCCTTTGCGCGCGGTTCCGTAGCTGCCCAGTTTCTCCCGAGGATGGAGCGCACTGTGGGCCGTGGCCATGCAGTAGTCGGTCAGCCCATATGAACTCATGATCGTGACGCCGAAGCGCTCCTGGAATTCGACGCCGAAGGCAGGCACTGGCGACACGCCCATGCGACGCGTGCGATGGTCCAGGTCCTGCGGCCGTGGGGGCTGCGCCCAAAGAAAGGTCGCGACTGCCCCCAGGCAATTCGTCACCGTCGCTTCCGACACGGCGACATCGTGCCAGAACCTGCTCGCGGAGAAGCGCTTGGCCAGCGCCACCGATGCGTCCGCCATCAGGGCGCCGAGCGTGCTGCACAACCACCCGTTGCCGTGGAACAGGGGCAGGTACACATACAGCGTGTCGTCCACTGTGTAGTGATGATGCTGCGCGTAGTCCCAGCCCCAGTACAGCGTGTGGGCCTGCGTGTACATGATCGCCTTGGACGGGCCGGTGGTGCCGGAGGTGAACATCAGGAACGCCAGGTCGGAGAAGACCGGCTCATAGGGCAGTGGCGCTGCCTCGCAGGACAGCAGCGATGCAAGCTGCAGCACCGGGACGTCGGCGCAATGGGGCTGCCTTGACGGCGCACTGTCGTCCGCCAGTACGAAGATCCGCTTCAACAGCGGCAGTGAACCCGTCACCTCGAGCACGCGGGGCAGCAGGTCTTGTCCGACCACAATGGTGCTGCAATCTGCGTGCGTGAGGAAGTACACCAGCAGGTCACCGCGCGCCGCCGTATTCACCGGCACGGTGCAGGCGCCGAGCTTGCCGAGCGCGAAGTAGGACAGCAGCTGCTCGGGACAGTTTTCCATCATCACGGCGACGTGCTCGCGCGGCGCCACGCCCGCGCGGTCGAAGCCGGAGGCCATCCGGCTCGAGTCATGGTCGAACTCGCCGTAGGTCCATTTGCGCCCATCCGGCAGGCTGTGCAGGAAGAGCTTGTCGGCGATACGCACGCGTTTGTCCGCCAGAACCTTGCCAAAGGTCAGGGTCCTCGGATCGATACTGGTCTCAGGATGGAATTTCTTGGATTGGCAATTCATCAGGGTGGGGAGCGCTCCGGCCTTCAGTCCATCGCCAGCACGAGGCGGCCCGTGGCGCTGCGGGCTTCAATGAGGCGAAGGGCCTGGGCGAAATCGTCTAGCGGAACGCTGCGCATGATGCTCGGGCGCAATTCCCCTCGCTGCCACAGTCCCATCAGTGCCTCATGCGCGTGCGCGATCTTCCAGGGTTCACGGTCCCGGTAGTCGCTCCACTGCAGGCCGCTGGCGGCGATGTTCTTGACCAGGAGGTAGTTGGCCTTGATCTCTGGAATGCGCCCGGCCGCAAAGCCGACGACCACGATCCGGCCGCACCAGGCCAAGGCCCGCAGGGACGCATCGAAGATGTCGCCGCCCAGCGCGTCGATGACGACGTCGGCACCCTTGCCGCCGGTCGCCTTCAGCACCTGGTCGCGCAAGCTGTTGCGAAGATCCGGCGCCGAGAAGTCGATTGCATGGTGGGCGCCCGCCTTCAGCATGTCGTCGGTGCGGGCGGGGGAACTGATGCCGGCCAGCACGGTCGCACCGAGCGCGCGTGCGATCTGGACCGCGGCCAGTCCCACGGCACCGGTCGCGCCGTTCACCAGGACCGATTCGCCGGCCTCGAAGCGCCCGCGCTCCATCAATGCGAACCATGCGGTCTGCGCCGCCAGGCCGAGCGACACGGCATCGGCGTATCCCATCTCCGGCGGCACGGGCAGGCACTGGGCTTCCCGCGCTAGCGCTTGCGTAGCATAGGCGCCGTATTCGAGCTGCAGCAGCACGCGATCGCCGGGCTTCACGCGGGTCACGTCGGTGCCCACGCTGTGGACAATGCCGGCGGCATCCTTGTTAGGCGCGAACGGCATCGGCGGAACAACCTGGTAACGCCCGGTGATGACCAGCAGGTCGGGGTAGTTGACGGCGGCGGCCTTGATGTCGACGACCACTTCGCCAGGGCCTGCCACAGGGCCTGGCACCTCTTCGACGGCGTGGCGGTCCGCAGGACCAGGTTCACGGATCCAGACGGCGCGCATCAGTGGGCCTCCCTGAGCGCCGGTGCCTCGTCGTCGCTCCCGACGTCTCGGCAGCAGGTGGCGATCGGCACCGGCAGCGCCTGAAGCGTCGTCATGCCGCTGGAGCGGTGAGCCTGCGGGCGGGGGAGCGCGGCGGCTTCCTCGCGCAGCGCCAGTGTGCGCGGGCAGTCGTCTTCGCCGCGCAGCACATCGGCGCGGTCCGCGAGCGTGAGGGCAGCGATCATCCGCAGGTCCGCGCTGTACTCAGGCCGCAGCCGGCACGCGCAAGGCTTCGGGCACGTCGATGTGGAACAGGCGGGCGGCGTTCAGGCCGATGATCTTGGCCTTCTCCTCGCGCGTGATGTCGCCGAACGCGTCGATGACTTCCTTCGAATGCGGCCAGGTGCCTTCGAGGTGCGGATAGTCGTTGCCCCACATCACGGCGTCGACGCCCATCCAGTGGCGGGTCTCGATGCCGATGGGGTCGTCCTGGAAGCTGGCGTGGCCGTGCATGCGGAAGTATTCGCTGGGCTTGTACTTGAGCTTGGGGGTGACCCAGAACGCATGCTTTTCATAGCCATGGTCCATGGCCCAGAGCGCATACGGGACCCAGCCCGCGCCGGCTTCGATGGTGGCGAACTTGAGCCTGGGGAAGCGGTCGAACACGCCGCTGCTGCAGATCTGCACCACCGGCTCCAGCACGGTGTTCATCGCATGGACGACGTAGTTGATCACGGCGCCGCCGTTGCCGCCCGCGGTGCGCGGGTCCTTGCCGGTGCCTGCGTGGAAGAGCACCGGCAGGTTGGCGTCGCTGAGAGCCGCCCAGACCGGGTCGAAGTCCGGCGAGTTGTAGCCGCGCTTGCCCACCAGTGGTGGCATCATCACCGAGTGAAAGCCGAGCCTGGCGACGCGCTGGATCTCCAGCACGGCCGCCTCGATGTCGGCCGGCGCGATGCACGCGACGGGCAAACTGCGGTTGCGCCCCTTGAAGGCCTCGCTCACCCAGTCGTTATAGACGCGGCACATCACCTTGTTGTGCTCGGGGTCGGGCGAGGACCAGTTGGCCAGGCCTTTGTTCGGAAACACGATTTCGACGTCGATGCCGTCGTAGTCCATGTCACGGTAACGGCGCTCGTCGATATTGCCGACCTTCTGGAACATGGCGCCGGCGGTGCGGTCCAGGCGCGGACGCTCGTCGGTGTCCTGTTCCTTGAACGCTTCCACGTCCACGCCCGCGTCGCGCGGCGCCTCGCGGATCTTCGAGGGGCGCCGGCCCTCCATCACGAACCATTTCTGCCCCTGGGCGTCCACCTCGATGCGGGGCATGCGCGCCTTGAAGGCGTCGGGCACACGGGTGCTCCACAGGTCATGCGGCTCGTTGGCTGGTGTACCATTCATAGGCATCAACGAGGGATAACGATCATGGGAAGACCCCCAGCAGCGGCAAAAGCGGAGGGAGCGAGCCTGGCCAACCAGGGCGTCCTCGACTCCCGCCGGCTTCTCTACTTCTTTCACGTCGCGCGCACCGGCAGCTTCACGGTCGCGGAGACGATCCTGAACGTGGCCCAGTCCGCCATCAGCCGGCAGATCCAGCTGCTGGAAAGCGAGCTGGACGTCCAACTGCTGTCTCGTAACGGACGAGGGGTGTCGCTGACCCCTGCCGGGGAAATCCTGTTCGGGCAGGCCAAGGCGATCCTCGATGAGATGTCCGAAACGATGGATCGCCTGCGCGTGTCGCGCCGCAGTCCTGGCGGACAGGTGAGCATCGCTTCGTTCGCCAGCGTGATGTCGGTGGTCATGCCGGAGGTGATCCGCCGATTCCAGCGCAGCTATCCCGACGTGGAGATCACCGCCCGGCAGGGTGCCACCGGCGAGGTGTACGACCAGCTCGCGCGGGGCGAGGTCGATGTCGCCATTCTGTCGCAGCCCATGGCCAACAAGCGCGTGGTGCAGCACAAGCTGCTGGTCGAACCGTTGTCGGTGGTGGTGGCGAAGAGCCACCCGATGGCGGGCAAGCCCCACCTGGAACGCGAGGACCTGGCGTCCCTGGAGTTCGTGTTACCGGCATCGCAGCGGGGCCTGCGCCAGCTGATCGAACAGTATGTCGGCCCTGGCGCAGAGCTGGTTGCGCCCATCCGCGCCGACAGCACCTCGCTGATGAAGGCCCTGGTGCGCACCGGGCGCTATGCCACGCTACTGCCGCAACTGTCGTTCGCGCCCGCCGAGGAACCGCAGCCGGACGACTTCTCGCTGATCCCGCTCAAGCCGAAGTTCACCCGCACGCTCGTGGTGGCGGCGCTCGCGGAACGGGCCGAGATGCCGCTCGTGGCTTCCCTGATCAAGGAAGTGCAGGCAGCTTTCCAGCAGTACGGGAGACAAGTGGCCTGAATCGCGTAAAGATCGGGCAGCACGTGTCATGCGTGCATTTCAGGTATCTGCGCGCGCTCGATGTCTTCGATGACGCTGCTTGTCTGCCGGCCCTGGGCCTCTCTTACCGACATCTGAAGGAGGAGAGACTAGCGCCCGATGAAATTGGGCTCGCGCTTCTCCAGAAACGCGCGCAGACCTTCCTGGCCATCGTCGGTGTCGTAGCAGACGTTCTGTGCCGCCGTTTCGCGGGCCAGTGCCTCCCGGATTCCGCCCTGGGTGATACTGCTGAACGGCGCGCTTGGCTAGCCGGATCGGCACCGGGGCATTCAGCGCAATTCGCCCCGCCAGGTCCATGGCGGCATCTATCAGATCCTCAGGTTCGTCAATTCTGCTGACGATCTGCAAGGGTAGAACAAAGCAATTCTGGGTCTCCCGCACTTTGTGTGACGGCCGTGGCGAGGGCTTGATTTCGGGCCGATCTGGCTTTACGTTGATCGTTACCATGAGCCAAGTTCTCGGTGGGATCGATCGTATTTTCGCCCGTGTGGGTAAGAGCTTCGTCTCCAGCGACGCGCGAGGGGAGACCATCACTCTCGAAGCCTGCAGTACGGTTCGCGCGGCACCTTGTCCTGCCTGCCATCGTTGGAGTAACCGACGCCACGGCAGCTATGTGCGCAGGCTGGAAGAACGTCCGATGCTCGACCAGCGGGTCGTTCTCGCCGTTGAGGTGCGTCGCTTCAAGTGTGCAAACGCCGGCTGCCCGCGTCATACGTTTGCCGAGAGCATCCACGCCCTGGCCGGTCGGCATCAACGTCGTACGCAATCGCAGGCTCGGGCGTTGCACGCGCTGGGCCATGCCCTCGGTGGTGAGGCGGCAGCCAGGCTTGCTAACGTCCTGGGCTTGCGCACCAGTGCCGACACCGTGCTGCGGGAGTTGCGCAGAGCTCCTGAGCGCAAGCGCACACCACGACCGCGAGTCGTCGGCATCGATGACTGGGCGATCGCGCGCGGTCACCAGTACGGAACGATCATCGTCGACCTGGAGCGACGTGAGCCGATCGAAGTGTTCGCCGGCAGGGAAGGAACTGCGGTGGCCGCGTGGATGCGTGCGCACCCCTCGATCGAGATCGTCGCCAGGGACCGGGCCGGGGCCTACTCCGAGGCGGTCGACATCGCGCTGCCGGCAGCGACGCGTAGAACAAAGCAATTCTGTCAGTGCGCCGGGAGACCGGCAAGGAGTAAGGAGTGGAAGTCTCCAACAACGAAGGTCTAGCAAATCACGTTGTCCCCGAGTCATGCGCAGTATGTCGTGAGGCATGCGGCGAAGCGTTGAGGCATTTCCTTATACAGAAGTCATGACTCTTCCCGCAGTGCCTGAATGGTGAGCGCGGCGTCCATGGTTCGCTGCATGCCGATCCAGATCGTCTTGGCGCCAGGCTCGCCATCGCTCTTGCGCCCAAGGAACCCACCCAGGGAAGCAACCAACCGAATCATCTGATTGAGTGTGATCGGTGTCTTCGGGCGAGCTTTCTTGGCGAGCACGTATGCCCCCCGAATCTCGTCGGTATCGAAGAACAGGGATGCATCCAGATCCGGGCAAGTTCTGCCCAACCGCATCAGGCGGGCAATGCGCCACGCCACCACCATATACAACGCCAAGGCCCGCTCCACACGATCCATGTGCGATAGCTGTAGCGCTTCGACTTTGCAGCCGGTCTTCAGGACATGGAAGTACATCTCGATCTCCCACCTGGCCCGATACCATTCAACCAGCTCGATGACCGCATCGGCATCCTGTGCTTCTCGGTTCGTCAACAGCCGCCACACCACTGGCTTGACGCCTGCGGGCGCTCCGATCTCCCTGGCCTCTACACAGGTGAGAGTCGGGCCATCCAGGCCGGGTAGCTTCACACGTTGTGCGCGTAGCTCCTGTTGAACCTCGCGCGCCTTCTGGCCTGCACGCCCTGGCAAGATAAACGTGATTTCCCCGAGTACCGGGCTGGCGTCGACGCTATCCCACAACTTGCCGCCCTCAGCAAGGTTGCGGTTGTGTTGGCTGCGGATCAACCAGTCGGCCGGTTGGCCCAGTTCCTGGGCGCGCGCCATCAACTCGGCAATATCACCCTCGCGGTCCGTCACATACACCAACCGTGTCCGGGGCAACAGCGCGGCTTGCTCCGCAACGCGTTCATACCCTTCAGTCCAGCGTACGCTTTCCTTGATCCCGCCGCGGTTGCCGTCGGCGTCCTTTGATTCCCGAGCCCACATCCAGGCATCGATCACCCCCAGCGGTTCACGGTCAGGCGTCACCGCGTAGGTCGGATGCAAGAACATGCCTCGCTGGGCTTCGTAGCTCAGCGGCCCCAGCCCCTCTATTTCCTGACCATTGAAGTTCAGCTCGGTCGTATCAGCGATACACAGCACCACCGGAAACTGCGCGACTCTGTTCGCCGTGCGTTCCCAATGCGGCCGCATCACGTCCCGCCAATCGATCTGCTCATTGCCGAGAAACCGATACGCCGCAATGGTTTGCGACCAGTCATCGCATGCGCCGGGAATGCTGGCCGTAGGCAGGGCCGCAAACCGTTTGAGCAATTCCTTGGCGCGCCGATCCCGCCGCGGATCACCAAGATCCAGACTCTCAAATTCCTCGTCCACCCATGCCCCCGATTCGTTGCCCATTGCTGCCCGAAAATCCGAGAGTAAACGCGAGTCTGGCGAAGTTAACAACCCCTTACCTCGAAATTTCCGCGGCCGCATGCTCCATGCCGCCGCTGCGGACACGGTACTACTTCTGTATAAGGAGATGCGTTTACTCGGGGGCCAAATTCAACAGCCTGCTAAACTAAAAGTCTCTGAAAGCGTGCCGGTTTTCCGAATACTGCAACAACTTCGGGCGCTGATAGGGCGCACGCCAATGTAGCCCGGCCAGAGGGGTAGGGCGCTCATCAACCCGCGCGCTCGAAGCAATCACATACCGCCGTCCTCGTGACCCTGAAGCCACCGAGTCCGCAGCGCAAATTCCTGTGGTCAACGTAGTGGCCGCCGAAGTAGCTGGTGCGCTCGAATCGCTTTGAGGTGAGGTGCTTGCAGTCAGCGCAGCGCGGGTGCTGCGGTTTCTCCTGATAGCGTTGCGCCTCTTGGGCTGACTGGCCCGGTGCATCGCCCACGGTGGTGGCGCGAGCGGTTGTCAGCAAATCGTTGACGGCGTCCGCCGCGCTTCGTATCGGTTTTTCACTCATGATTGATCCTTGCTGGCGTCTGCTTGCGCTTCGGAAAATTTGCGCCTGGCCACGAATGCCATGGCCATAACGCCGATGATGGCCCCGAACATGGTGCCAAGAAGAAAGATGGTCATAGATCAGTCCTCGCATTAAATCGCCGAAACCTGATTCTACCGGCGCACTGAATACTGCGATCCCTCCAAAGTCTTGGCTTTACCCACAAATCCAAGAGGCTTACTCGCTCTTCTGGAAGATCCGATACATCTCGGTGATTTCATGCAGGGCGAGGAAGCCACGCCAGAGGACGGTGGCTCCTGGAGGATCGTCGCTCTTGCGACCCAGATAGCCACCGAGCTTGGCGATCCAAAGGACCGCATCGCCGAGTGTGGGCGGCTCTTCCGGCGGTTTGGTTGTGCCGTGTGTGCGGCAGTACAAGGCTCGCCATTCAAGCGATTGCAATAGCACTGAGCAAGGAATATCGGCTTCGAGCCGGCCCAGCATGGTCGCACACATAATGCGCCAGCCGATCACTGCGAATAGCGCCGTGGCACGCAGGAACCGCTCCAGCGTGCCGAACTGCCGGGCTTCAATCTGGCAGCCGCTTTTCAGGACACGATGCCAAGTTTCAATGGTCCAGCGCCGGGCATACCAGCTCAGCCGCTCCAGCGCCTCTTCCAGCGTTTGGGTGGGTATCGAACAGAGCAACATCCATTCAAGCGGCTATACCCCTTGTGGCGGCTCGATTTCCAGCGCGTGAATGGCAAACACTTCGAGCCTGGGTAGGCCCTCTGCACCGCGGCTACGCGGCGGTCGCAGCTGGACCCGCACGCAGCGCACAGCCAGCCGCGCGACGTGCCTGCCTGCCAACGCTCGCAGGCACCTGCAGTTCGGTCTGCCCCAGTACGGTGGCCGCAGCAACCGTCTCCCACAGATACTTCTCTGGATGGTCCACGCCTCGATTCCAGGCGGCCCGCACCAACCAGTCCACCCCGGCTGGGCGCTGCGCCAGGAACACGTCATACATGTCGCCCTCGCGATCGCTGACGGCAACAAGGCGCGTGTCCGGACACTGCGGCTTGAGCGGCTCGAGGCATTCCAGACCCTCCAGCCACTTCACGCTTTCCTTCTCGCGAATGGACAGCGCCCGGCGCTGCCTGGTCTTGCCCGAGTCTTGTGGCGCACGCACCCACGTCTTCATGCTCAACACGCCCAGTGGCAGACCCTCAGGAGTTACCGCCAGCACGCTGTGCAACATGAATCCGTGCAAATTGCCGCCTGTGCCGTGACCAAGCCCCTCAGTCGCGGGCAAGCCGATGGCCACCAAAACTATCGGATGGCCCGAGTAATTATTTCCGCTGGCGGCAGCGCGGAAGAAGGCGGACTGGGTCAGGAACCGGCAAACGGCATCACCGGCACGCGGCATAGGGGGCGCGCTGCGGCGGTCCTTCACACAAGTCGCGGATATGCTCCAGGCCGATAGTCCGGCGGTAGCCGAGAAGCAGCGGCAAGCCAGTCCGCATGGATGCTGCACACCCATGCGACGTACGCACTGGCGTGGGGAGCGGGGCGCGGGGCGGTACGTGACAATCTGAGGCACGTCTCGTCTCGACCACCTCGATCTACCTGCACGGCGACGAGGTCAAACGGGCGCGGCAGATCGGTGCCGCCTTCGCTTCTCGAGCATTTGGCGCACCGCCAGGACCGTGCTTATATCGGAACCAGTTGCCGCGGTCGGTTGGGCTACGCTTACGCTCATATTCGACGTCGCCCACAGGATCAGGCGCTACGCCTCGGGGAACGCTAGCCAGCCCAAACACGCTTCGTTCTCATTCAGACTATAGGTTTTCTTTGAGCCACTCTTATCCGTTCACGTCGAAGCCTGTCCAGGCAGCCTCACGTTCGAGTTTCACAACCAGTAGCCTGTCTTTCGCATCGATGTATTGGGTCAAATGGTCATGAACCTGGACGACTGTCTTGTTGGTAACGATGATCCACGTGGAGTCAAGGTGGTGCCACCAGTACGGATAGCTCTTGATCGCTACGTAAAGGCGCCCGTAGTCCCAGCCAAGCTTCCGAAGGCTAGCTCCGACGAGGTATGTTGTCATTTCCCCAAGCCAGAGCCGTTATGCCTGGCAATAAGTGCTGCGAGGCAGCCCCAAGCAGTCCACCAAACAGACCTGCGATGCCTGGTCACCACAAGGCGGCCGTTCGAAAATAACGCCAGGGCGCCACAGCATGACGGACGACAGCATCCCCACAATGCCAGTGGTACCAAACAGAATCCGGGAACTGATCCGTGCAGCAAGCAACGGTGCTTCGTCTTCGATGAGGTCGAGTCCTATGCCGCTTCCAGTGGGCCTATTCTCATCGTCGCGATACAGAGCCTATAAGCGGAAGCTTCAATGAGGCTGCTTAGCAGGACGTGCTCTAGGGAAATGCTGATCAATTCAGCCACAGGTCATCTGGCGGAAAGCGTCGCGCGTTGAAGGTGAAGGCATGGAAAACAAAGACAAGGATGAAACAAACGAGCTTTGCCGATGTTGAGTTCGCGAAGAAGAAGCGCGTGACACGGCGCGAGAAGTTTCTCGGGGAGATGGATCGGATCGTGCCGTGGGCACGGTGGACCGCGTTGATTGAGCCGCTGTATCCGAAGAGCGGCCGTGTTGGGCGGCAGCCGATTGGCGTGGAGAGGATGTTGCGGATGTACTGTCTGCAACAGTGGTTCAGTCTCAGTGACGAGGCCGTGGAAGACGCCCTCTACGACAGCCAGGCGCTGCGTCAATTCGTGGGGGTGGATCTGTCGCAAGAGTCGGCGCCGGATGCGACCACGCTGCTCAAGTTTCGCCGGTTGCTCGAGAAGCACGCGTTGACTGCCGCGATGTTCGATGAGGTCAAGGCCGTGCTCAGTGAGCGGGGGCTGCTGATGCGAGAGGGCACGATGGTCGATGCCACGCTGATCGCGGCACCGAGTTCGACCAAGAATAAGGGCAAGTCGCGTGATCCGGAGATGCACCAGACGAAGAAGGGAAACGAGTGGCGTGTGTCACGAACGCAGGCTGAGTCTGCGATGCTGTACTGAAGATGGGAGAAGGCCTCCCGGAGTCGGCTTGCAGGAGCAGGCTCCAAACCACCCGGTGCTGCTGCGTTCAAAAGGCGTGGTGGTGAGCGACCGGGCGAAGTCATCCGCAGAGGATGGCGGGTACGTGCTGAGAAGATGAGCGAAAGCAAACCGTCCGATGACGCATCGTTATTCCCAGGACGCTGTCGAAACTGAGGCTGGCCACTTGCTTCAGGACAAACCGGGACGGCACCTGTTTACGGGCCCGGTGGCAGCCGGTGTATAGGCGGCATGATCTCAGTGCAGGCTTTGGTACGGAACGTGAGAACCTTGCTTCAGATGTGAAGGGAAATGACAAATGGCAGAAACCATGAGGAAGCCGATGCTGGAGTGAGGGACGGAGTCGCCCGTAGTAGTGAGGAAGTCTCTGTAATGGAGATGGAGCGAAGGGGCGGCGTTATCCTGCCGATGAACGCGGTCAACCTGCGGGGATGAGCGGCGTGGAGTCGGCGAAGCCATACAACATTGCGAAGCGCACGGTATGGGAGGCATACCGGCAGGTCAAGGCCAACCGGGGAGCTGCTGGGATCGACGATGAAACTATCGTCGAGTTCGAGCAGAACCTGTCGAAGAATCTGTACAAGCTATGGAACCGGATGTCATCGGGGTCGTATTTCCCGCCACCGGTCAAGCAGGTGGAGATTCCCAAGGCGTCGGGTGGCACGAGATACCATTTTGGGATGAAGGCGCACGTTGGCGCCGACGCCGACTCGGGACTGGTGCACAGCTTGCACACGACGGCGGCGAACGAAAGCGATATCGCTCACACCCATCACCTGCTGCATGGCGAGGAAAGCCAAGTGCATCTTGATGCGGGTTACACAGGTGTGGAGCGCAGGGATGAGATCAAACAAGCCCAAGGGCAAGGGACGATCCGCGCTGACATAAGCTGGCATGTAGCGGCAAAGCGCAGCAAGGTTGAAAAGATGCCGGCAGGTCGGTGGAAGGACCTGACGAAGGCAGTGGAGCGCAAGAAGGCCCAGATTCGGGCGCGGGTGGAACATCCCTTTCACGTGGTGAAGAACTTGTTTGGTCACAAGAAGACCCGCTACAAGGGCTTGGCCAAGAACACGGCACAGATGTTCAGCCTGTTTGGTCTCGCAAATCTGGTGATCGCCAAAAAGCCGTTGTTGGCGTTTCAGGGAAGCAATCCGTCTTGAACATGCAAATCGAGCCCGAAAGGGCACGAGATGGGGGGCATGCGGCGCGAAATCGGGCTCAGATCTCTCTCTTCTTCCGCATGGTGAAAATCAGAGGCCAAACAGCCGTCGACCTCCAGCGCGGCTGCTATTGATCAGCAATTCCCTAGCGTCATCACGTCTATTTATCCAGATATTCTTTTTAATAATTTCATTAACCATGGATAGAACATGAATGCCTTCTGGTGGGCAAGGTGATTTAACTAGCCCGCCCCTTCGTCATTGCGCGCAATTCATCGGCAATGCAAATTCATATTCCGACACCATTGCATCCGGGGAGCGCTTGGGAAACAGTTACCTAGGGTCGATAATTCATGCCTTCGAGGCTTCGCGCCCCAATCCAGCATAGGCGAATAATCCATCTCAACAGTATTTGTCAATCCCTCGGATCGGGGGGGATCACCAGAACGCAAACAGCCTACATTGTAGGCAACTTTGTCGTGTCGGCGACGCTGCAATATGCAGGCCGGCCTCCAGGCCGGCACCGGAGACACCATGCCAAACGATCCTTCGTCACAGCGAAAGCCGGCCGGCCCAGATGACTATGCGCTCAACCGCAATGCCATCCGCTGGCTGGCCCAATTGCCGGAAGAAGTGCGCCCCCTAGAATTGGGGCGCAAGTACCCACGTATCGTCAACACCATTGCAACGAAATGGGTCGATTTCGTCGACTGCCCGCGCTACCTTGACAGCCTTCAGATGGACGACCGCCGCGGCGGCCGCCAAGGGTTTTCGTTCGAGATCGTGCAGGAAATCGGTAAGCTGCGCGAGTACTTCGATTCGCTCTACCAGTCCGGCAAGGACTTGCAAAAAAAATCGAGCGGTGCGGATAAATGATTGTGCGCGCGGGCCGTCTACCGCACGCCGCCAAGAACTCCCAATGTCCTGTTCCGCGGCTGAGCGGGTCGGGCGGGCCAAGGCCGGCCGGCCACGCGATCGAGACGCTGCGCCGCCTGCCGCCACCACAGCCCCGCAGATCGCCGACGGCATCGCCCAGTAATTGGCTCCTGGGGTCGTGCAGGCGCCGCGCGCCACGGCATCGACACGCTTGGCGGGCGCTGACCGTGCGCGTTCCGCGGCGGCGCCGCCGGTTGGCGGCCGCGGTCTGGGCCCGGCCAAGCGCCACGCAGATCGAGGTTTTCTTCGCCAGCCACTCGGCACTCACCGAACGCGCCCGTGCCCTGATTGCCGCGGGCGACCGCCAGGTGATCGTGCCCTGGGGACGGACGAACCGGCAGTCGCAAATCCTTTAGCAATCCCCGCGCGACGACATTTGAGGTGATGCCTCTGTGGGGCAATGTAGTACTTACACTACACTAAAAGAAGAGGCCCCGGCTACGTCGGCCAGGGCCCTTATGGCTACTGCTCTTCTACCCCCTCGAATAGACTTGGAATAGTAGGAGCTCGCGCGAGATACTTTGTACCCCGCGCTAGAAGGGTAGATTCGTGTCGCCGCACCTGCTTGTTTTTTGAACGCTACTTCGGCGTGAACAGCGCCGCGTGCCAAGGGCAACGCGCACCCTCATAAGCGGGGATATGCTACGGTGAACATAGGTGGGCAAAATCGACCCTGTCGAGCGCCCAGTCGTATGGCTTTCGCGACGCCCGCTACATGTAGCGAGTCCTTCTTTTCCGCCACGGTTGCGAACTGCTGCCTGCATCGTTTGGGAACACCATGGAAGCGCCAATCATTCGCGTTAAGCCGCAGAGTATGGTTGGGCACTGGAAATAGCAGGTTTCAACGAGAAGCCTCACAGGTTTCCAACATTGGAGGCGGCGATCGCTGCAGGATGGCCATGCGAAAAGACGCCGAACTCCGCTATTTGTCGTACAGACGTCGGCTCGCCTGATCGTGGGTTCCGTGGGCGGTTGGTAGTGTTCGTCGGTCTGACCTTCTACGACGTGTTACTGGCCAGCGCGCTGCGCCGCCGCATCGTGCTGACTCATCACGGCCCTTATGCACACTACGGCGAGACGCGTCGTTTCACGCAGGTAACGTCAGGCGCTGCACGTCGCGCTTCTATGACAACATCTGCGTCAGCCATTCTCTGGCCGGATGGATGCCCGGCCAGCCGCTGGTGATCCACAACGGCTATCGCGATGACCTGTTCGTGCCGTCGCCGGTGGCTCGCCCCGCGGGCAGCTTCGTCTTTGTCGGGCGACTGTGACGGAGAAGGGCGTTGATCCACTAATCCGCAGCTTCGCCAAGCTGCACGAGCTTCGAGCCGAGGTCCGCCTGACGATAATCGGTGACGGGCCGCCCGTACGCAGTACCGGTGGCGACAGAGCTGGGGTGTGCCGACGTGGTGACGTTCGCCCGTTGCCTGCCAACGCCGGAAGTGGCCGCGATGCCGGCCGAGCAACGCTGCATGGTGGATCCAGGAGGCGATATGCAAGCGCGAATCATTCGTGTTATGCCGGCAGGCTCTGGTTGGAGGCTGGAATCGGGGAGTTTCTCCAGGCCTCAACAGTTTCCGACACTGGAAGCGGCTGCGGCAGGATGGGCCTTGGCAAAACGAGAGAGCGCCGAATTGCATATACACACCGCCAAGACGGTGAGGTTCATCTACGTGCGGCGGCCGGCGACACACAAGATTCGGAGGGGTGACATCGTTCCCTCGCCAACCCTGCGCTGCCCGATGAACTGCTGCACGTGCGGCCGAACCGGCGTCAAGATCATCCTGCCACGGCTTCGTCGGTGTTGGGAAACTGAGGTCCCAAACTTGCCCCCTCGTTGCGCCGGCGGGGCCTCGGATCCCCGAAGCCGAACCGCCAACGTCGAGTACGACGCTACTGGCCAAAGGCCGGGCTTCAATCATTGACTAATGGAACGACTCCATCTTCGGTCGGCCGGCCGCCGCGGGGCTATCCCATCGTCTGTGCATCGACCAGTTGAATCCTCACCGAACTTCTGTCGTTCGAATATGGGGGCGCGAATGACCGCGACACGGGTAGCGCCAGGCCAGCTTCCTTACCGGTTAGGGTTCGGCAGCCGCCTGCAAAGCTAACGTCGGTGTCCCGCCAGGAGCGAATTCACGATCTGGCGCGTTGTAGCGCTCACGACCACCTCATCCATTTCCAAAAGCGAGAACCACTGGCAACGTGCGATCTCCTTTGCCTGCCGGGGACGGCGGTCTTGCCCATATTGGCTACGAAAACGTGATGCACTGTGGTTGGGCCGAGTACCTGGAACAGGAAGCCCAAGCCTTTGGCGCTTAGAGCCGTCTCTTCCTCTAATTCTCGTCCAGCCGCATCGGCGAATGACTCGTCTTTGCTCGGACGTCCGCCAGGCAGAGCCCATTTGGATCCATCTTTCGATACAAGCAGTACACGATCGCCGCGAAAACAAACTACCGTGGCTCTGGTAGCCGCGCGCTGCTGCCGTCACCGCATCGGACCTTGGCCTTGTTGGCTCGGCGCTTGCTCTCGCTGGGCGAAGCCTGTCACGGCAGCCCTATTAGCTCCGGGAGACTATCATTGAGTGCGGGTGCCTGCTGTAAGCGATTGTTAAGCGCCCCCCGCACGCCAAAATAAAAAAGCCCTTCGCATTAGCGGAGGGCTTTCTCTTTCGGGCCACTCAGGTAAGCAGGTGACTAGAGTTTGCGAATCTGCGAGGCTTGCAGACCTTTTGGCCCTTGCTTGATTTCAAACTCAACCTTGGCGCCTTCGTCTAGCGACCGGTATCCCGAACCTTGGATTTCCGATTGGTGGGCAAACAAGTCCGCGCCGCCATCGTCTGGCGTGATGAACCCAAAGCCCTTCTCGTTGTTGAACCACTTCACAATACCAGTCGCCATCTCGTCCTCGAAATTTGGTGCACACACAGATTGTGTGCTGAGAAATCGCCGCCCTAGAATCATCGCAACGCGCAAATATGGTTGATGACTCTACGAACTGCCAGCATAGCTGAAGAGGTGCGCTGGCCACAAGCTGGCCACTTCTCAGGGTTTACCTCTGGGCTAGAGAGATGAGGATTCGCAATTTTCGGACCGCCAAAGCCGGGAATTCAAGCCCAAGCTACTCAGTCCAAATGGCATCGACGTCCCGCAGTAGGTGCCCGGCCAGGATGTAGTCTCCGACATTCATGGCCTTTGTCTCCAAGGCCGCCAATTCGTCGGCGGTCAGCTCGTCTAATGCAAACAGGCAGTAAAGGTTCCGTTGCCGGAAGGACACCTTCGGTCGACTGAGGCCCGCAATGAGGGCAGTGCGGGACTTCACGGCAATGTTTTCGTGTCCGTGATACTCCACGCGGATGCCCGCCTTCTGTCCCAAGCGCCCGAGTTCAATAGCATCTTGCCAACCTGATTCGTAGTCAAGCTCAACTCGTGCTATCCCCTCTGCCGCTAGCAGCCTGATGGCTTCCCCTTTGGTTCCAGCCCGTGCCGTCGTCATTTCTGCCTCCCCTGACATCACCCGGCGTCTGGGTTACCGGACTGATTCTGTATGCGCTATTGACTTTGTCTGCTTTGAACAACGGCAGGCCTCTCGCCGGCCTTGCTCGAACGTGTTTGCGAGAGGTGCAGCTTGCCTAGATGCGTCATCCAAGTGTTACTTAATTCTGACGTAAAAAAGTTCGAAGTCAATATGTACTGGCGATGATGTCCTTGTGGCCTCCCCCATAACCGCCCCAGTAACGAGGGTTCTCTCATCGTTTTTTTAGGTCAGCTAGCGGCGACCCTCCTTTCAGTTCGAGATGCCACGGCGTGCGTTAGCTAACCGCTTTCGTTAGCCGACTTCAACCAGTCGCGCTAACCCGTACTGTCCTTCGGCCGACGAACAGCTACTGGCGAACTGAATACATATCATGTCGCGACATATCGTTGGGCCACCCAGGAAAGGACTTCACACACGTTGGGAGGCGAAGGAGAAGCGTACTAGGGACTATCCCGAACATTACGGCCGGTGGTGTTGAACTGTCGGAGGCGAGTAGCTAGGATGAAAGTTCCGGGTGCGAGAACAAGCACCCACCAGCCAGACCTCAAGTCCGAGAGGAAGAGCGGCCTGTACGAGCCAGGCCGGCTTTCACGGACGGTAGTGAAGTCCCGTAGCAAAAATAGATCTATAGCTTAGATACTGATATGACTTCCGTTGTCAATCGGATTGGTTCGGTTTGTGGTCAGTGCATTTGATCTGAATTTCCTGAGGGCGACGTAGCAGTAATTCTCGACGGTGGATCACACTGATATTCGCGGGTTGGCTACCGCATTACAGAAGTCCGTCCAACGAGCCTGCCGCTACCTATGGTCGCAAATCGGATGACATTCCTTGCGTAGTATCTTCGCGGGTTACTCGGATGCCCGGGCTACGCCGCCTTCAGGAAACTCTTCCAGTGGGTTGTGGGGTGGTTGACGAAGCGCTGTGTTACACGGCGGGCGCCTCTTCCGATACGGCCAAGGACATGGACAGCCGGCTGATGTCCCAGATGAAGCCGGCCAGCTCGCGAGCCGTCGCGACTACCGCGATGTTCGCGTTTTTGCCTCGCGCGGCCAGCTTGCGATAGCGCCGGCATAGCCGGACCTGCGCGTCCCAGGCGCGATCGATGATAGCCTTCGGGAGGCCTTCGTGCCGACGTTGAATGTCGGGACTTACGCGTGCCGGATGCCGGTAGCTCCAGGCGGCCTCCACGAGCAGCTTCCTTGCATAGCTGTTGCCGGTCTTGGTGATGCTGCCCTGACGGCGCCTATCGCCGGAGGAGTGTTCGGATGGTGTCACCCCCAGCCATGCCATCAATTGGCGCGGATGCTCAAAGCGCGAGAGATCGCCCAACTCCGCGAGCATGCCCACTGCTGTGGTGAATTGCACGCCGCGCATCGTTTGCAGGCCGAGCACGGCCGGATAGAAGTGCCAGTTGACGACCGCCTCGCGCAACGCGGCCTCCAGCCGGGCGCATTGCGCGAGGCGGTCCTCGATCGTGCGCCGATGCTCCTCGAACGCCAGTTGCTGCCACGCGCTGTCGAAGGCATACGTGCTCAGCCAGCGCCGGTGCGCCGGCCCCCAGTCGGCCCGGCCCGCATAGCGCACCCCATGCGAGAGCAGAAAGAAAGGCCTTCAGCCGTTGCCGGGCACGCTTCAGATCGTCTTTGGCACTTACCCACGCACGTGAGAGATCGCGGAACGCTTCGTCCTCCACGGTGGGCACATAGACCCTCGACAGGTCGCCCGCGCGGAGCGCACGCACGAGCTTCACGGCGTCACGTCGATCAGTCTTGACGCGTTCACCCGGCTTTTTGGGAATCAACGACGGTGCGCACACCATGCAGTCGAATCCCTTCCCTGCAAGCTGTCGGTAAAGACCATATCCGCATGGGCCCGCCTCGTAGACGACCCTGACCCGTCGCGCTTTGGACTGCAGGCGCTTGCACAAGCGTTCGACTTCCGCCTTCGTCGTGCCGATCTTGCCGAGCAGTTCAACCTCGCCCTCGCCGAGCGCATAGGCGACCGTGATCGATTCCTTGTGAACGTCGAGCCCTACATAAAGCGTGCTATCGTGGTCCATGCTGGCCTCCGTGCCGGAAATCGCCGGGTGCGGCCCTGTCCGCACCGTGCGGCTCTGGCAGCAATGCTAACCCGCGTTTGATTCCTCGCGGCAGGCCAGCCTCTGCCTCACGGAAGTCATACTGTCTATGGAAGGGCTGGCCAGGTAAGCCCCTGGAGTAAAACGAGGATTCGAACAACCCCGTTTTTCGAAAGGAGCACGCAAATGAATGCGCCTGAAACAGCCCTTCAAGGACAGGATACGGCAGTCATCGGTCGGCTGTATATAGCCTTTGAATTGGGCGACAAGAGCTGGAAGCTGTCGTTGGGTGACGGCGTGTACGCGCCGAGCCGCTGCACGGTCGCGGCAAGTGATATGGCGTCGGTCCTAACAGCGATCTCGAAGGCCAAGGCACGTTGCGGCCTGGCCGCGGAAGCGCCGGTGCGCAGTTGCTACGAGGCCGGCCGTGACGGCTTCTGGTTGCACCGCTGGCTCACGGAGCAAGGTATCCATAACCTCGTGGTCGATTCGGCCAGTATTGAAGTCAACCGCCGTGCACGGCGCGCCAAGACGGACCGGCTCGACGGTGACAAGCTGCTGTCGATGTTGATGCGCTACCACGCCGGCGAGCGGCGGGTCTGGGCAGTCGCGCGGGTCCCAACACCAGAGCAGGAAGATGAGCGGCGTTTGCACCGCGAGCTCGGGCGGCTCAAACAGGAACGCACGGCCCACAGCAACCGGGTTCGTTCGCTGCTGATATTGCATAACCTGCGGGTCGCCCACATCGGTGACCGCCTTTGGAAGCCATGGTGGAACCAACATGGCGCGCAACTGCCCCCTGGCTTGCGTGCCGAGATCGAACGTGAAGTCGTCCGACTGGCGCTGGTGAAAACGCAGATCAAGACAATTGAAGCCCAGCAGCGCGAGGCGGTGAAGCTCAGCACGCAGCCAGCCATTGCGCTGCTCGCGCGGCTCAGCGGGATTGGCGTGGGCAGCTCCTGGGTCCTGGTCAAGGAACTGTTTGGCTGGCGCCGCTTTCACAACCGGCGCGAACTCGCAGGCTGCCTCGGGCTGGCGCCGACGCCCTATAGCAGCGGCGAAAGCCAGGTCGAGCAAGGCATCAGTAAGGCGGGCAACAAACGAGCGCGCTGGCTGATGATTGAACTGGCCTGGAGCTGGCTACGCCACCAGCCAACGAGCCAGCTCACGCAATGGTTCAATGACCGCTTCGCGCCAGGCAGCAAGCGCATGCGGCGCGTCGGAATTGTCGCAGTTGCCCGCAGATTAGCAATTGCCCTGTGGCGCTATCTCGAGTACGGCGAGATTCCCTCCGGGGCAAGCCTCAAACCAGTAGCGACGGGACGCCGGCCCTGAGCGTGTCAGGGCTATGCGGTAACGATAGCAGGTCAGCGCGCCCGTAAACGGTCCGGGCTACCTCCACGGGTGGCCGTCGTTTTAGATGGGGCGCGCAGGTAACAGGGGCAGTTCCAGCGCTTTGCGCATGTGGTATGTGGTGCCAGGCCCTGCGCCGGCACGGATAGAAGATAGTCCGGGCAGTAGCCCGGCCATTGAGCACCCCGACCTCCGGCTTCGTGCCGCGTCAGTCCGCCAACGAAAATTACTCACCAGTCCGTAAATAAAGCGACAAAAATTGGAACCTCGTGACGACCGTTTAGTCTCATTCAACATGAAACGAGATGGCCGTACGCTGGATCGCGCGACGCAAGAGGAATTCCGCCGACTTGCCTTGCGCCGGGTTCGCGAAGGCGAGAAACCATCGGTGGTGGTGAAGTCGCTGGGCATGAACCGAACGTCAATCTACCGTTGGCTCAAGGCGGCCTCGGGCCCGGGCAAAGGCGCGCGGGCGCTGGCATCGCGTCCAGCGACAGGCCGGCCACGCAAGCTCACGCGAGCGCAACAGGCGCAGGTCTTTCGGTGGATCAACGGGCGGGATCCTCGGCAATACGGTCTGGACTTCGGGCTGTGGACACGACAGATTGTGGCCACGCTCATCGATGAGAAATTTGATGTGAAGATGGGTGTCACAGCGGTGGGCAGGCTGCTGGCGGGACTGGGCTTGAGCCCGCAAAAGCCATTGCAGCGGGCGTACCAACGAGATCCGCAGGCCGTCGAACGCTGGCAGCGTGAATCATTTCCGGGCATTGCGGCTGCGGCCAAGCAAAGCGGTGCGGACATCTACTTCTGGGACGAATCAGGATTTCGAGCCGACGCGGTGCATGGCAAGACCTGGGCGGTCAAAGGCGAGACACCGGTGATTGAGCGCCCCGGGCAGCGCCAATCGATTTCCGCCGCGTCCGCGGTGAACGCCAAAGGTGCCTTCTGGTTTGCGATCTACAAAGGGGCCTTGACCGCGGAGCTATTCATCGAATTGCTCAAGAAGATGATGAAGGGCCGCAACCGCCCAGTGCATCTGATCGTTGATGGACTGCCAGCACACAAGAAGGCCAATGTGCGCGAGTACATCGAATCGACCAAGGGAAAGCTCACGATGCATGTGCTGCCGGGATACGCGCCCGACCTGAATCCCGACGAGTTCGTGTGGAGTCATCTCAAGCGAACTGGTGTGGCGCGCAATCCGTTGCGAGCGGGCGAGAAACTGGAAATCCGCGTTGAGCAGCACCTGCACGAGGTGAAGAAGAACCGCCGGCTTGTGCGCTCATTCTTCGACGCCCCATCTGTCGCCTATATTTCGGACTGCTGAGTAATGGCTTGCAAGGAGAAAGTATCGCCGCCCAGATACCGACTGAAATCCAATACCGAAGGGGCTTGACAACCTCGCCCCCATAGAAGAGACCGTTTCAAAAAGACGGCTCAGCGCGCCTGAAGATGTTCCAGCAGACGAGTGAGCACCCGAGTTTAAGGAAGGCTTCGTGAATGTCAGCCCGACGCTCGAAGCGAATACGAAGACGACGGAAGTTGTGAAGCCACGCATGAGTACGTTCGACAACCCAGCGGAATTTGCCCAGACCACTGCCGTGTTCTGTCCGGCGCCTGGCGATCACCGGTTTGATACTGCGCTCGCGGAGCCGCTGACGATGCGGCTCGGAGTCGTAGCCACGGTCTGCGTAGATGACTTTGGGCTTCTGAAGCGGCCGGCCGCGCACGCCGCGAATTGGCGGGATCGCATCAACGAGCGGCAGCAATTGGGTGACGTCGTTGCGGTTCGCGCCGGTCAGGATTGCGCTGATGGGGACGCCATTCGCATCGACGAGGATGTGATGCTTGGAACCAGGTCGCGAACGATCCGTGGGGTTCGGACCAGTTTTTCGCCCGCCCCAACGGCTCGCACCGACGATGAATCGACGGCTGCTCGCGAGAAATCGAGTTCGCCGGCCTCGCGTAACTTCGCCAGCAGTAGCTCGTGCAATCGCTTCCATACGCCGACCTTGTGCCAGTCGCGCAAGCGCCTCCAGCAGGTCGAACCCGAACCAAATCCCAACTTGGTCGACATGTCGCACCAGCGTATCCCGGTCTTGAACACGAACAGGATGCCGTTCAGTGTAGCTCGGTTCGAAACCGGGCGCCGGCCTGGATACTTCTCGCGTCGCGGTTTCGGCGGCGGTAGCAAAGGTTCGATCAGTGCCCACAGCTCGTCATCAATGATCGGCGCGCTCATCCCCTCGGTTCCCGTTGTTCAGGTGGCCAAGGTTAACAGCTTGCCGAAAAGGTTAACAGCCCCCCGGGGGTCTTTTTGAAACGGTCTCTTAGTCACAAGAATGCAGCTCGGAACCTGCTCTCCTGAGGGCGTCAGGCCTTGGCCTGTTGCTCCGCGTCCATTCGATGACGAAGCGTTTGGCGGTTGGCTCGGTCGCCTGGCTGCGAGGTATGAGATCAGTGTTGACCAGTTGTGGGAGATTGGCGACCTTGGTACGTATCCATCTATTCCCTCCGATGGACGAGCACGCACTGTGCCGCCTCGCGCGACTGACCCATGTTGGTATCCCAAGGTTGGCGGCGCTTCAAACGCCAATGGCATGGGTCTCAGACCGAGATCGGCTCCCATACTGCTTCGACTGCCTTGTGCTGAATCCAGTCGACGTTTTCTCGCCTCGCTGGAAGCAGGATTGGCTAGATCCGCACACGGCTGTCTGCCAAGTCCCAGGCCATAGACTCAATACGGCACCGGCATCCACGCTACGCATTTGCCGCAACCTTTCGGCAGTGCTTCGTGAGCTTGGGAAGCGTCAGCCCAGGGTTAGGTGACGGGGTTCGAATTTCAACATTGGCGGAAATAATGACCGCCATTAGCGGAAATAGCGATCTGCAACAGTAGCTGCCGCAAAAGCAGCCGGTCCGCCCTTGGATGACTGAGTCCTACAAGCCGTCCACTCGAATAGGCCGACTGCCACTTTGCTAGCCAGCCTGACTGCTTACTCTTAGCTCCTTGCGGTAGCGGTTCAGGTCCTGCACCCTGTCGAACCTGCCCTCGAACAGCAGCGACATGTTGTGCAGGATCCGCTCGATCACCTTCTTCTCCCAGCTCTCATCAAAGCGGATCTGCTCGTCGAGCCAGTGCACGAGCCAGTCCGGATCCGGCAGGCGGGACTGCACCGTGTCGTGGGGGAACAACGCCTTGTTCACGTGCAGGTTGGTCGGGTGCAGCGGCTTTTCCGTGCGGCGGGCCGATGCCATCAGCACGCCGATCTTGGCAAACGCGGCGCGTGCCGGATCGCCAAACTGGGCCAGGTACTTCTTCATGTAGCGCAGGTACGCGCCACCGTGGCGGGCTTCGTCCTGGGACAGCGTGCGGTAGATGTGCTTGATCACCGGTTCCGAGTGCCATTCGGCGGCGCGGCGGTACCAGTGGTTCAGGCGGATCTCGCCGCAGAAATGCAGCATCAGCGTTTCCAGCGGCGGGGCCGGGTCGAACTCGAAGCGCACGGCGTGCAATTCTTCTTCGGTCGGCACCAGGTCCGGGCGGAAGCGGCGCAGGTACTCCATCAGCACCAGCGAGTGCTTCTGTTCCTCGAAGAACCAGATGCTCATGAACGCCGAAAAGTCGGAATCGTGGCGGTTGTCGCGCAGGAACATCTCCGTGGCCGGCAGGGCGGACCATTCGGTGATGGCATTCATGCGGATGGTTTTCGCCTGGTCATCGGTCAGCAGGCTGGCGTCGAACGAATCCCATGGGATGTCCTTGTCCATGTGCCAGCGGACGGCTTCGAGGGACTTGAATAGATCGTTGAAAAGCATAGGTAAAGCGACCACTCGGGGTTGCGGATCTGGGATGGGACTCGCAAGAGTCCCAATTTTTTCAGGGCACTCGCCTGAGGACATCCCAAGAGGGCAAGTCACGCTCAAGCATCCTTCCATAGCAACGGCCGCGGGGCGAACCCCAGCTTCGCCTTCGCCGCACTGTTCGAGGCGCCCGTCAGGCAGGTATGGTAGTAGACCGCTTCGTCACCTGCGGCCTTCCGGGCTTCCACGACGCTAACGCGGGCAGGCTCTGGCGCATCGACCCAGCGCGCGAATGCTGGCATCCATTTGGCGACGGGGAGCGGGTCATCATCGACCACGTTGTACACGCCGGGTTCGGCCATCAACGAAGCAACGGTCGCCGCGACCGCATCATCGATATGGACAAACGACCAGACGGCATTGCCGTCCCCAATGATCGACGTTTCGCCTCTCCGTGCCTGCTCCGCAATGGCTCCGTCAGGCCTGTACCACGTGCCAGGACCATAGAAGAATCCATAGCGCAGGACCACGCCTTCCACCGAGGCCGAGCCCGTGACGGAGTCCTCATACGCGCCGATGACCCGCGCGCTTTCGCCGATTTCGCCAGGGGCGTCACAGCGAAGCCCGGCCGTTTCGTCGGCAAGCTCCCCGGGCGGGGCATTCAGGTAAAAGCCACGCGATTGCACGATATAGCGTTTCACGCCCAGCGCCTCGGCAGCGGCCAGCAAATTGCTGCCCCCTGCCTCGGCAGCGGCCAGCAAATTGCTGCCCCCCTCCCGATGCAGGCGGGTATCGTTGGGCATCGATTTGATGATGTCGGCCGGATTCGCGGGAAGCCACGTAAGTTGGTCGATAACCACGTCGGGCGAAGCTGCTTCGATGGCGTTCCGAACAGACTGCGGGTCAAAGGCATCCGCAAAGGACACTGTGGCGCCGATCTCGCGCAGTCTGTCGGCGCCTGCGCCTGCGCCTGCGCCTGCGCCTGCGCCGGCGCCGGCGCCGGCGCCGGCGCGAGTCATTCCTGTGACTTCATGGTTCAGCGCGCGAAGTACGCGCACAAGCGGCAGTCCGATAGCGCCAGTGGCGCCTGCAACGAAAATCTTCATGAGCTTTCTCCTCGGAGCTGCGCAGCCTGGCAGCGCAGCGATAAGCCAACGACACAGCGGAGCGGAGTGACGCCCCGTTCTGATTCGGTGAAAGCATTGTGTCCGTTTGTTGGGCCCTTAAAAAGCACCAAAAACCTGAAGAAGTCGTGTACCACCCTTCCCATGTGTTGCCAGTGCCTTTGCACTAGGAGAACTTCCTGATCAGGTGTTGCAAGCGATCACAGGCAGTCGGCACCTGCTGTTCAATTGCTGTCGCAACACCGAGGAGTAATCCCGATCGCTGAGTAGACGCCGAGCAATACCACCCCGACAATGGGGCGGGCGCAAGTCCATAGGCATAGGCTTCTCGAGCGATCGTCTTGTCGTCGGCGCCATCTGGAAGCCTCATCACCACGGCAAGTCCGGCCGGATAGGCCTGGAATCCCTTGGATCTCAGCGCAGCCAGCAGTGCATTGCTTCGGCCTGCATAAATGCGCTTCATACGGCGCAAGTGTCGAATATAGTGACCATCCCGCATGAATTCAGCAGTCGCCATTTGCACTGCCGGTCCGGGCGCTGACGCAAGGCAGGCCACGGCTTCATCGAATCGGGCTACTAAGGTGGGCGGCACCACGACAAATCCAAGCCGCAGCGTCGGACTGACCGTCTTGCTGAAAGACCCAATATGAATCACCCGCCCCGCACGATCGAGTGACGCCAGTGCGGGAGCCGCGCGGCGTGTCAGTTGGAGTTCGCCCAGGTAATCGTCTTCGATGATCCAGGCATTCACGCGTGTCGCCCATTCGAGGATTCGCACTCGGCGCGCGAGCGACAATGTCGGACCCAGTGGCGCTTGTTGCCCGGCGGTGACCAAAGCCACCGCGGCATCTGGTGCGTGCATTTCGCCGTAGCTGACATCAATGCCTTCTTCGTCTACCGGGATGGGAACCGTTGCGAGCTGGGAAATTTCCAATGCCCTGCGGCTGGGAAAAAATCCCGGATTCTCGACCCATGCCTTTCGGCCTTCGGCCTGAATCACTCGCAGCACCACACCGAGCGCTCCTGAACATCCCGCCGTAATGAAAATCTGCGAGGGCTGGCATTCAATGCCGCGTGCCAAGGCCAGATGCGCTGCGATCTCTCGTCGGAGTTCATGTTCGCCTCTCGGGTCTGGATACGCTGCAGGCGCTTCGACTTCGTCGCGTGCCGCACGGGCTCGCAGCCGCGAGAACAATGCTGCCGGAAAGCAGTCCGATGCCGGCACGCCCATTTGAAAGACCGCAGGCCCGGGCAGGAAATGCTGGTACAGCGCTGATTGCAGATCGGACTCGATGGAACGCGCACGTTCCGTGATTGGGCTCGCGACGGCAGCATGCTCCGAGACTCTGGTCCCGCCAGCGCGTGATGAAACGACCAATTGTGCGTCGGTCAGCCGCTCATATGCAGTCTTGACGGTGCCTCGAGCAACACCAAGCTGTGCGGCAAGATCCACCCAGGATGGCAGTCTGGCACCGGGAACGAGTACCCCATTCTCAATTGCACCGGTAATGCCGAGCCGAATCTGCTCCGCCAGCGAAGTCTTGGACGCACGGTCAAGTTTCAGATCCAGGATTTGCATAGCGTCTGGTGCATCAAGAAATTGCATTCTTGGTTCTTTTTCATGAACCTCCGGGAGAGCATGATTCTAGCCTTTCAGGAGATAAACATGAAACTTCAACGCTTTCTTCTCTCTCTCGTGGCGGCTACGAGTATGGCCTTCACCGGGGCTGCCGCCGCTCACACCGTCGGCGATACGGTCAAGCCGAACTTCACCCGGGCGATTCCCAACATCCCGGGCAAGTCGCTCATCGCAGTGGAGGTCCTTTATCCGCCCGGAGGCGCTTCGCATCCTCATACCCATGCAAAGTCGTCATTCATCTACGCATACGTCGTCTCGGGCAGCGTCGCCAGCAAGGTGAACGACGAGCCGGAACGCGTGTACAGGGCGGGTGAGAGCTTCTTCGAGGAGCCAGGCTCACGCCATCCGGTGAGCCGCAATGCGAGCAAGACCAGGCCGGCAAAACTGCTCGCGGTGTTTGTCGTCGATTCGGACGACAAGGAACTGACGACCAACGACAAGTAGGAGTTTGAGATGAGACTGGATTACACCAAGGCCGCGCCTGGCGGTGTGAAGGCATTTGGCGGCGTGTATGGCTATGTCATGCAGTCGGGCCTCGAAGACGTCCTCGTCGAGCTGGTCTATCTGCGCGTGAGCCAGAATAATGGGTGCGCCTATTGCCTGGACATGCACACCCGTGACCTGATCAAGAAAGGCGTGACGCCCGAGAAGCTTGCGCTCGTGCAAGCCTGGCATGAAGCGGGGCCGTTGTTCAGTGACCGCGAGAAGGCTGCGCTGGCATGGGCTGAGTCCGTGACGCGCGTGGCGGACACCCACGTGCCAGACAATGATATCAAGGTCACTGCTGCGGCGTTCAGCGAGAAAGAGCTCGCTGACGTCACCATGGCGATCAGCCTGATGAACGCCTATAAGCGGCTCGCCATCAGCTTCCGCCGCTCACCCGACTCCGCACTGGCTGGGAAAAACTGATGCGTGTTCCCCCCCGGGTGCCAGGTGAAGTCAATTGAGAAGCGCGCCTTTATGCGCGTTTTTCTCTTGGGGGCACGACATAACCCCTTAGCTGCAGTTCGCAGCTTCCACTCAGAGGTCCGCTTCTGTTAAGGATTGTTCGACGCCTGCCCACAGGCGCCACCGCCTCTCACAGTCCGGCAGACGAGGGCAGACATCAAACAATCCTTAACAGTTGCCGACGCCGACGGCAGTCAGGCAGTCTCGGTCGCCGCGGCTGGCCAAGTGCGGTAGCCCCTGATGCGGCCCTTTTTTATCGATCTTGCGAAGCCAGCCACCATGTCGGAATGCCTTCGTCGAAACTATCGAACCACTCCCGGATAGCGTCGGCCACCACCCCTGGATCGCAAGTGGCGGCATCCGGGCGCAGGCCCAAATCAGACTTTCGACGTCAAAGCGTCGTTCCGCCCGATCCCTCCAGGCATCGCGGTCGCGGGCTAGGATAGCGAGGTGCTGGTCTCGGATCGGGATGTAACGCATGGCGCAGACAGGGAGTGGGAGTCCCGTATTGACGGCCGCCTCGTCGATTTCTTGACCCATCCACTGGAATGGTGAACCGGACCGTCAGGTGAGGAGCCGGCGATGCAGCAGCAAGAAGGAGCCACTGGCCAACCGGGCTCGGGCAGAGGGTGTCAGTGCCGCGGTGCGCAGCGCTATTGTTGTATCAACGACTGAAAGGATGCCAAAGGGCGCTCTGCCCAGTCATGGTGAGGCTGGGGAGACCGTAGGCCTCAACGTCGCGTATCGCTGAAATGGCGTTCCGCTGCCTCGCCGCGCAACGTGGTTGAAGGAGACACGCCGAAGCGCTTCTTGTAGTAGGCCGCAAACCGGCCGAGATGAGTAAAGCCAAACCGATATGCAATCTCCGTGATGGAGGCGTGCTCGGCTCCCGCTGCGGCGATAAGTGCCTGTCGCACGACGTCCAGCCTTACGTCGCGCAAGTACCCGACCGGCGTTGTATTGAGATAACGCCGGAAGCCTTCCTCCAGGGCACGGACACTGACGCACGCGATCTGCGCCAGATCTGCGACGGTCAGCGTCGTGTCTGCATTCGCGTGGACGTAGTCGATGACCCGCTGCATATGACGCGGCCTGGCAGGTTCGGCGCTGCGTGCCAGCAGATGGGTATAGGTGTGCGGCTGAAGCAGGAGCAGTGTCCGCAACAGATAGTCCTCCATCGACGCCACCGCGGCGGGAAATTGCAGCCAGTAGGTGCCGTGTTGATCGATATTCCTTGCGAGGTCGAGTACAGCTTGCGTCCAGGGGCTGGAAAGACCTGTGTGCTGGGGCAGCGACGGATCGAACGCGAGGGGGCCGTCCGGGTCGCGCCCGGTCAGCAAGGCAAAGCGGTGCTCCATCGCCGCCTTCTCTATCCAGAGCAACACTTGCGCGCAGTCCCGGTGCCAGTGCATGCGGGTTGGTGTGTCCGGGCTGAGCAAGCTGGCTGTCTTGACGTCGGAAACTACGCTTTGCGCGCCGCAATAGATTTCCGCGTGCCCCGCGACAGGGATCTGCGCGAGGTAAAAGCTGCCCAGGCGGCCCGGGTCGATCGCTACGTCCGCGCCGTACGACAGGAAGTTGATGGCGGTGTCATGCAGCTTCACCAGATTGTGCTGGACGTGCAAATGCTGCGGCGCACCAACGACGCGCAAGACGTGTGGACAAAACACCGCCGCAACCCGGCCCTGTGTCTCCTCAACGTCTTGGGAGCGAAGCAATGTGTAGTCGGCCAGCAGACCCTGAAACGGGCCTTTCTCGATACTTTGGCGGGGCGGCATTGCGGATGGATGTTCGAGGGGATCTGTATCGGTTGTGCCCGGCAAACGTGACCAAAAATCTGCCGGGCTGAAGATAATCATAGTTGAAGTCTAAAACATTCCAAAATCATGCTTGCAGTCGGAGCGACGCATTAAGGGGGAAGAGGCGAGCTGCGTGCGACTCGCGCCAGGGTGACGCAGCATGGATGACAAAGCCGCGGTCATTGGCGGGAGGTCAAGTCAGTCGCCCTGGCGAGATGCTATCTCTCCAATGCAGACCAAAAACCACCGCTCTTTGGCCGGATTCGTTTGCTGTCTGACACGAGGGATGCGTCCGCTACCGCCTAAACTCCCCTTGAAGGCTCGTATGGGTATGTAGGGGTTAGCAACGGGCCAAGTCGCGTGTCGCTCTGCGTCTCGGAAGGACGGTTTAGCGCACTTGTTTCAAGCTACTGGACCGGGATTGTTCATGTTCGCGCTACTTGCCATCACATATGTTCTGCTGGCGCTGCTGACCGGGGGGTACTCGACCTATCTCCTCGCCACACTGATTCCGCAAGACGTTCTTGAGGAAGCAGGGCGGAGCGGAAGATTTGCCGAGCTTTATGACGGTCGCTTTGAGCACGCTGGCTCCGCTTCAGTCGATGGGACGGCGTCGGGCCACGTTCTGTAGAGGCCGACGACAAGGGCCCCGAAATAGGGAATGCTTTACCCGATGTGTCGGCGTTGACATGAAAACCGCAGCTGTTCTGGTGTTTCCGGAAGTCCAAGGGCTAGATGTCTCTGGGCCGCTCGATGTCTTTGCGGAAGCCAATCGCTTTCTTTCTTCGGAAGATCAGTACGCCTTTGAAATTCTGGGAACTGAACCGGAGCGGATACGTTGCTCCAACGGCCTGGAAATCCATCCAGACCGTCTATTTTCTGACTCAGATGGCGCCTATGACCTGTTGCTGATAGCCGGAGGGCCAACATTGCCCCAACTGAGTTTTTCGCCTTCTCTGTACACCTGGCTCGGGGCAGCGTTCGAGAACTCGGCATGCGTTTGTACGATCTGCAATGGCACATTTCTCTTGGCCAGAGCCGGGGTCCTCGATGGAAAGCATGTCACGACACACTGGAATGATGCGGCCGATCTTGCCAGGGAGTGTCCATCGGCTGTGGTAAGCCCTGACAAACTGTATATCCAGGACGGCAAGCTCGTTACGTCCGCTGGCGTCACAGCCGGAATTGACATGAGCCTCTACCTGCTTGCGAGAGACCATGGCCGAGAGCTAGCCATCAATGTTGCCAAGCAGTTGTTGCTCTTTACGCATCGCGCAGGCGGGCAGTCGCAGTTCAGCCCTTACCTCAATACATCGGTAGAGCCCAATTCATTGGTTTCCCGCGTTCAAGCGTACGTTTTCTCCAATCTCACCGCAGACCTTTCCCTTGAGGTTCTCGCGAACGTCGCAAGAATGAGCGTTCGTCATTTCACGCGAATTTTCATGCGTGAGTCCGGCATGAGCGTGATGGACTTCGTCGAAGCGGCCCGCCTGGACGCGGCCCGAGGCTTGCTTGAAACCACATCCAAGCCAATCAAGGCAATCGCATATGAGTGTGGATTCTGCACGGCACACCGGATGCGTTCTGTATTTCGACGAAATCTGGGCATTTCACCCCAGGACTATCGTGCGCACTTTCTGGATCCTGCCTCGGGTTCGCGACGGCTGCCTGATCCTCCGACGCGTGATCAGAGCAGCCATCGCGACACGATGGCCAACGCATGAAGAAGGTCTAGCAATACTTGTCTCGCCCGATGATACCTCGTTCTTGTCAGCGACAGGGAAAGAGGCGGCGGCAAAAATCAGGAATCCCGATCGTGGGCATCCATCCGCGGGGATGATGGCTTCGGTGTTGGTAATGAAGTCATGTTTTGCGGTTCTGTATGTTGTCAAAAAAATAGCAGGAGACGGCGGTGAGCGAAAGAAGCCAGCGAAGATATATCGATCTACTTGAAGTCGCTGATGACGCGAGATTCAATTCTTTTCACGGGTTGGTTTTGGCATGGTGTGCGTTGATTATTATATTCGACGGATATGACCTTGCTGTCTCCGGTATCGCGCTGCCGTCCATGATGAAGGACATGAATGTCGATGCTACCCGTGCGGGCATGATGGTGAGTTCCGCGCTATTTGGTGCGATGTGCGGTGCGGTACTGCTTGGCTCGCTCGCCGACCGTATCGGGCGGCGTCGCGCAATTGCGCTTTGCGTGTCTTTGTTCAGTCTGTTTACTGCGATGGCCGGCTTGGCCAGCGATCCATTGGCTTTTGGCATCGCACGCTTCATTGCCGGGATCGGGATTGGCGGGGTGATGCCGGCGGTCGTGGCCCAGATGACGGAGTATTCGCCACGCAAGCTCAGGACGACGCTGGTTACGGTGATGTTCAGCGGCTACTCCGTTGGTGGCATGATCGCAGCCGTCTTCGGTAAGGGGCTCATTGGAACCTACGGATGGCAAGCCGTTTTCTATGCCGCGGCAGCGCCTGTACTGGTGGTCCCCTGGATCTTGAAGTATCTTCCGGAGTCGATTGGATACCTGGTCAAGCACAATCGCAAAAAGGAGTTGAGCCAGCTCTGCGCGAAGTTGGATTCCACCTATGTGTTTCACCATGACGATGAATTCGTCATTGGCGAACACCGAAGTGGCGGGGCCTTGTTGCGCACTCTTTTCAGCGATGGAAGGGGCATGAGCACCATCATGTTCTGGATTGTTTTCTTCATGTGCCTGTTCATGGTTTACGCCCTGAGCTCCTGGTTGGCAAAGCTCATGGCCACCGCTGGTTATAGTCTTGGATCGGCACTGACGTTTGTCCTCATTCTCAATATCGGTGGAATCTTCGGCGCAATTGGTGGTGGCATGCTTGCGGACCGCATGAGCATACGCGGTGTGCTTGTTTTCATGTTTGCAATGGCAGGTACTTCGATTGCGCTATTGGGGTTCAAGTCATCAACGCCGGTGCTGTATTTCCTTCTGTTTGTAGCTGGCGCTTCGACAATTGGCACGCAGATTGTCGTCTACGCTTATGCAGGCCAGTATTATCCGATGACGATTCGTTCGACTGGCATCGGCGTGGGTTCTGGCGTTGGCCGAATCGGCGCGATATCGGCGCCGGTCATCCTTGGTGCCGTGGTCGGTATGCAACTTCCTTTGCATCAGAATTTTCTGCTGATGGCAATCCCCGCTGCAATAGCAATGATTGCCGTAGCTTTTATTGACCGATCTGATGGCACGCCCTCCATCCGCGCTGCGGACCTGGAGCAAGAAGGGGTCCAGGCTTGCAACGCGGGCTAAGGCTACACGCTTGCAGATTTGACTCGCGAAAACAATGCGGGTCGCGTGGTTTGGTGTCCACCAACGTCCGCAAGGGTCGCCACGTTACCAGCAGACACGAGAGAACAAACGATGTCAGTAAACCAAATAAAAACTAGCATCTGCACGATCGAAAGCCCGAAGGATCTGTGGCGATGGTCTGGCGCGGAAATCAGCGCCTCGGTTCGTCGAGGGGATGTTTCGGCTGTCGAGGTGGTGGAAAGCGTCTACGCGCGTATCGCTGCAGTCAATCCGGTGATCAACGGCATTGTCCATATGGACAGGGAGCGCGCATTGGTGGATGCCGGTGCGCTCGATCGGCGGCGACAGGCGGGTGATTCACTGGGGCCACTTGCCGGAGTGCCCGTCTCGATCAAGCTTAACGTTGACGTCGCCGGTGAGGCGACGAGCAATGGCAATCCGCTATGGCTCGATCGTATTGCCGAAGCCGACAGTGGCGTGGTATCAAACCTGCGCCGTGCAGGGGCAGTGGTCATAGGACGAACCAATACGCCGCCACATTCTTTCCGCTGGTTCACCGAAAACCCCGCTTATGGCCGTACTCGAAACCCATGGTCGTCAGGAGTCACCTCGGGCGGCTCAAGCGGGGGCGCCGGTGCGGCGGTGGCGAGCGGGATGGGGCCGATCGCCCATGGCACCGATATCGCGGGGTCGATTCGCTATCCGGCGTACGTCAATGGTGTCGTCGGCCTGCGGGCGACCACCGGCCGCATCCCTGGCTACCAGGCCACTGCGCCACAGCGCTTCTTTGGACTTCAGGCGATGTCCGCACAGGGTCCCCTGGCGCGCACTGTCTCGGATGCGCGGCTCGCACTGGAGGCGATGGCCAGTGATGGCGGCATGGATCCGGTCTGGGTCGATGCCCGCCTGAATTACAAGGACGATGAGACGCCGACACATGTCGCGCTCGTGGACGAAATTGGCGGCATCGACATCAGCCCGGAGATTCGACAAGCGCTCTCGTCGGCCGCCGCCGCGCTGACCAACGCCGGCTACACGGTCGAGCGGATTGCATTGCCAGATCTGATACGAGGGATGGAGTTATGGGAAAGCATCGTCATGACGGAATGCAGGCTCGGCATGCTCGCCGCCGTGGATGCCATTGGCGACGCGACCATCAGTACGCCGGTACACAACATGGCAGCCTGTGCGCCGGAGCCAAGCCTGGCTGGTTATGCAAAGGCGATCGCTTCACGCGATGACATGCGCCGCCAGTGGAACATCCTTTTCCAGCGCTATCCGCTTGTTCTGATGCCTACATCGTGCTGCGCGCCATTGCCGTGGGGCGCGGACCAGGGGTCTGTCGAAGAAATGCGCCGCTTGCTCGAAGTGCAGAGCCCGCTGATGGCTGTCGCCGTGTGTGGATTGCCGGGCCTGCACGTTCCTACAGGGCTGTCACAGGGATTGCCTGTCGGAGTCCAACTTGTTGCACCGGCGTTCCGCGAAATGCGATTGTTGCACGCCGGTGCCATGATCGAGGCGGCCCACGGAACATTGATTCATCACTTATGGGAAGGGCGCTGGTAACGGTCAAGCGGTCTCTTGCGCAAGAGATCGCTTGGCGTTCACGACTTGCCATTCCATGATGCGCGACGGGAGCCACGTGCTTCTTTTGCCGATCAAGGCCTCGTCGCTGAAGAACTTTGCCGGAATTGCCTGCGGTAAGCCGACGGAGAGATGCGAAGCGCGGCCCTGAAATGTTGTCGCAGGGATAACGCCGTCCCGAAGCCCGCATCCTGTGCGACCAATTCAATCGATGCATCGCTGGCTTCAAGCATCGCCTGCGCACGTGCAAGCCTTTGGCTCAATATCCATTGCTTGAAGGACGTGCCGGTCGTCTGTCGGAAATGGCGGGTAAAGTTGCGCCGGCTCATCGCCGCGCGTTCCGCGAGCGATTCAATCGTGTGCGCTTGCTCCAAATGCTGCGTCACCCATTCAAGGACCTGGGAAAGCCGGCCGTCGCTGTTGGTGACCGGCAACGGCCGTTCGATGAACTGTGCCTGTCCTCCCTGCCGGTGGGGCGCGACCAGCAATCTCTTCGCACGGTGGTTGGCGACTTCCGCACCAGAAATCTGGCGTAGCAGATGCAGGCAACAATCTATGCCGGCCGCGACGCCTGCGGAGGTGAGGACGTCCCCTTGGTCGACATACAGCACGTCCGGATCCACGCTTACCTTCGGATATCGTTCCGCCAGCGTAGCGACACATTCCCAGTGGGTTGTCGCGGTTCTGCCATCCAGCAGACCGGCTTGAGCGAGAGGGAAAGCGCCAAGGCATAAGCCCACCACTCTGGCGCCGCGGCGGTGTGCCTGCCGCAGGGCGTCAAGCAAGGCGGTCGGTGCTTCCCGGCAGTCGTCGTGCCAGGACGGCATGATCACCAGGTTGGCAGATTTCAACGCGGCAAGGTCGTACGGCGTGTCGATGGTAAAGCCAGCCGAAGTGCGTAGCGGCACCTCATCGGCAGCACAAACCATCACCTCAAAAGTCGATACACCTGGGTCACTAAGATTGCCGCCAAAAACCAGGCACGGCACCGACAAGTGGAAAGGCGTCATGCCGTCGAAAGCCACGACAGCAATGCGCAGGCGTCGGGGTGAAGATGCTGTTTTCCGCATGGCCCGATTATATCGAAGGTAGGCCTTCAGGACACTGTTCGCTTATGTGGGATCCACACAGAATGACCGTCATGGGAAGCGGCGCTAACCATGCCACGTCTACCAAACCACGTAAAGGTCATTCAAATGGATCGTCGACTACTCATGCTGGCGCTTGGCATGTTCGCAATGGGGACGGACAACTTCGTTGTTGCCGGCATTCTCCCAAGCGTAGCTGCATCGCTGCACACAACCGCCAGCCTGGCCGGCCAGATGGTCACCGTCTATGCGCTCTCTTATGCAATCCTGGCGCCAGTGATGGCGGCTGTCGCGGGACGGTGGCCGAGAAAACTGCTGCTGGTATCCGCACTCGGTATCTTCGTCGCCGGCAATGCCATCACAGCACTGGCAACCGATTTGAACACGGTGCTGTTCAGTCGCGCGCTGGCGGGCCTTGGTGCGGCAATGTTCTCTCCCACCGCTTTGGGTGTTGCCACGTTGCTGGCGGATCCCGAGAGGAGAGGTCGAGCGCTCGCCACGGTGACCGCGGGCCTCGCGGGCGCAACGGCGTTGGGCGCCCCGATCGGCACGTTCATCGGTGGGTTCGGCAGCTGGAGAATCACGCTATGGTTCGTCGCGCTCCAGGGGCTTATTGCGATGATCGGGGTGTGGACCATGCTGCGCTCGATTCCTCAGCCTGCGCGTATCACCCTGCGCGAAAGGCTGACCCCTTTAAGCGATATTCGCGTTGCCCTGACCCTTCTTACGTCCCTGTTCGCCTTCGGCGGGTTTCTGATGGTCTATACCTACGCCGGACTGGTGCTGGACCGGGTGACGGGCGGCGACGAACGCGTGCTCGCCGGCATGCTGCTGGTCTGGGGTAGCGCCGCAACAGTGGGGAACATGCTTGCCGGCCGCCTCGTCGATCGCTTCGAGAGCCGCAAGATCATCAATGCGGGGCTTTGCGTCGGCATCCTTAATTTCTGTGCACTGCCGTGGACTTCCGCAAATATGGTCGCCGCCGCAGCCGCCTTGATTATCTGGGGGCTGGTGGGATGGGGATTGATCGTGCCGCAACAGCATCGGCTGGTGAAAATCGCGCCCCAAATGGCACCGTTGCTGCTCGCCCTTAACAATACGGCTACCTACGGTGGGCTGGCGTGCTCGGGCGTTCTCGGGGGCATTGTGCTTTTGTTCGTCGACCGGCAATACCTCAGTATCGTCGGCGCCGGATTGATTGCGATCGCTCTTGTTCTCGCCGAGGCTGCGCACCTGTGCATTGCGCGCACGTGCATCCGCGAACATGACCGGCGCCGTGACTTGGCTCATGGTCATGCCGCGCGCCGATCCGCCCTGGATTGACCTCATGGAGTGAAATACATGCGTGCTCTTCTTTCTCTTGTTGCTGTCGCCGGCATGGCTCTGGCCGGCGCAGCTACCGCGCAAGGCACGGAAAACCCCGGCTCGCGGCATCTCGTGAGCCGCAATGCGAGCAAGAGCGAGCCGGCAAAACTTCTGGCCGTGTTCGTTGTGAATTCAGACGACACGCAACTGACCACCCACCACAAGTAAGGGAGCTTTTGATGAGATTGGACTACACTAAGGCATCGCCGGGCGGCGTGAAAGCAATGGGGGGCGTCTATGGCTATGTCATGCAGTCGGGCCTTGAAGATGTCCTCGTCGACCTTGTCTATCTGCGTGTCAGCCAGATCAACGGTTGCGCTTATTGCCTGGACATGCATACCAATGACCTGATCAAGAAGGGTGTCACGCCCGTGAAGCTGGCGCTCGTGCAGGCGTGGCACGAGGCGGGGGCAATGTTCAGCGAGCGCGAGAAGGCTGCGCTTGCGTGGGCGGAGTCGGTCACCCGCGTTGCTGACACCCATGTGCCTGACGAAGCGTTCGAGCTTGCCGCGGCAATCTTCAGCGAGAAGGAGCTCGCCGACCTCACGATCGCCATTGGTCTGATGAACGCCTATAACCGGCTCGCCATCAGTTTCCGCCGCGCTCCCGAATCCACGTTGGCTTTGGAAGTCTGACGCGGCCGCCGCATCAATAATCGGTGGACGGTGGGGACAGACCCGGGATGCCGGCGTGCAACGGAGATGGCTCGGTTGTTCTGCCGGCGTCCCTGGCATTTCACCAATGCGCTTGCACAAAGCACAGGCGCTCAGATGGCAGATGGATGAGCTTGAGCCCCTGCCATCTCCACACGCGATGGTGCAATGGCGAATCGTTGCTTTGCAGCGGTTCGCCCGTCCCTCACGATGAATACGCCAGGCAACGGCGACGTTCGTCTTCTTCAGTCTGGCGATTCATGAGGAGACACCATGCAATTGAGGAAAGCCACATGTCTGGCGATGCTCGTGTTGAGCCTGGCGACGGCTGCCACTGCAGATGAGGCATATCCAGCCAAGCCGGTGATGGTCGTGGTACCGCAGGCGCCGGGAGGTGCCAACGACGTCATCGCCCGTATCGTGACAACGAAACTTGCCGAGAAGCTTGGCCGGCAGGTGGTGGTTGAGAATCGACCCGGCGCCGGCGGTAATATTGGCACAGCCTACGTAGCCAAGGCCACCCCGGACGGCTACACGCTGCTGTTCACGGTGAGCAGTGCACATGTCATCAATCCGGCGCTGTACAAACGCACCGGATTTGATCCTGTACGGGACTTCATTCCGGTCGGCAGCGCCGCCACGGCCGGCTATGTGCTGGTGGCCAACCCGGCTTTCCGTCCTGGCAGCGTGCGCGAGCTGGTGGATCTGGCGCGCGCGAAGCCCGACACGGTCACGTTTGCTTCGGCTGGCAATGGCACACTAAATCACCTGATCGGCGAGATGATCCAACAGAGTGCCGGCATTCGGCTGGTGCACGTGCCATACAAGGGCGCTGCGGCCGCGGTATCGGATGTGGTCGGCGGGCAGGTGGCCGTGTCGGTGCAGAGCGTGACGTCAGCCCAGGCCTTCATCCGGGCCGGCAAGCTCAAGGTCCTCGCGGTCACCAACGAAAAGCGCCTGCCTGCGATGCCCGACGTGCCAACCGTCGGCGAGGCGCTGCGGGGAGTCGGTGCCACACCCTGGTATGGTTTGTTTGCACCGGCGCACACGCCGCCTGCGGTGGTTGCACGCTTGCGGACCGCGCTCGGCAAGGTATTGGCGGATCCCGATGTGCGTGAGACGCTGGCACGCCAGGGGTGTGAGCCGTTTTCTTCCGAGGCGGCGCAGTTCGAGGCGCTGATTCGCAGCGACCTGACCCGCTGGTCCAATGTCGTCCGGGCCGCAGGGGCTACCGTCGATTAGATGTGCGTTCAGAAGTGGGCGTGCTTCTCGCCCGCTTCTGCAACGATGGCCCGAGCCTGGTCGACCAGTTGCCGCGCCGCCATCGACAAGCCTTCATAAGAGCGGATGCCAAGCTTCAGATGGCGATGCGCCCATGGCGCATCGAACCGGATCACGCGGATGCCCAATATCCTGGCATAGCGCCGGGCCAGGTTGACCGGCAGTATGCCGATACCCATGCCGGCTTCCACCATCAGGCAGACGGCGTCGTAGCTGTTGACCTGCATGCGGAATTTCACCGGTGTGCCGTGCTCGCTGGCAACGCGCAACAATTGCAGATTGATGTAGCTGCCGGTCTGCAGTCCGATCAGGTAGTGATTCAGTAAGTCGGGCGTAGTCAGCTTCTTGCGGGAAGCCAGTGCGTGGTGTCGAGGCACTACGACCACCAGGTCGTCCTCGCGATACGGTAATGTGAGCACGCCTTGCGGTGTCGTACCCAGATCCGCAAAACAACCGATGTCTGCCGAGTTTTCCGCCACGCCGCGCAGGATTGCGGTGCTGATGTGTTCCTGCAGGTGCAGCTGCACCTCGGGGTACTTTTCGATAAAGCCATGAAGATCCGTGGGCAGGAACTGGGCAATCGACGATACGTTGGCGTAAATGCGGACCAGGCCGCGCGTGCCGCTCGCATAGTCCTGCATCATCGTGGCCACGTTGTCGAGGTCGTTGACAATATTGCGCGACAGCCCTTGCAGGGCAATGCCGGCCGGTGTCGGCACGATGCCCTTGTTGCTGCGTTCCAGCAATTGCGTACGCAGGGCATCCTCCAGGTCGGCGATGCGCTTGCTGACTGCAGAGGCGGCGATGTGCTCCCGTTCCGCGGCGGCGACAATCGTACCGAGTTCGGAGACCGCAAGGAACAGCCGCAGCGAAACGGGATCGATCTTCATGGTGTCAAGGGGGAACCATAAGAGGAAGCAGATCGCATTATGCGCGCCATGCCAGTTCCAGGGCTGCTCGCAAATCGGCTTCGGTACGAATTGGCCGGACATTGTTGCGGGTCACCATCGGATGCTCGAGTGCCGGCCGGATCATGGCATCGACCTGCCCACGCGTCAGGCCCAGGTCATCCAGCGTGGTCGGCATGCCCAGTGCCATGAGCAACTCGTGAAGGATGGCATGAAACGGCTTGTCCGGCTGGCCGATTGCGGCGCGCAGGCGGTCATGCTGCGGCTTGACCCATCCATCGAGCCACTTCGCCTGGGCAAGCATCAGGACGCACGCCGCGTCGCTATGCGCGACGCCGCCGTAGGGGCCAATGATATGGACCATCCAGTGGCTGAAGCCGTGCGGCACGGACATCTGGCCCATGCCGGTGTACCAGCTCGCGAGCTGGTACTGAGTAAAGGCATCGATCGTGGTCGCCTTGTCGAGCTTTGGCAGGTTTTGTATGTACAGCGCCACGGCGCGCTCGGCGAGCAGGCTTGCGAAGGGATGCGGCGATGACGAGCATGCCGTGTTGATGGCGTGATCCAGGCCGCGTATTCCTGTAGACCACAGCAACCGGACAGGTGTCTGCTGCAGCAGCGTGGGGCCATAGATGATGGCCTCGGGCGAACCATCTGGCCACCACGAAGCGCGCTTTCAGGCGAGTTTCGTCGTCGATCGGCGTGCTGACCGGTGTCCATTCCGATGTGGCAAGCGTGGTGGGAATTGCGATCTGCCGGATGGCGGCCGGTGCCTGCGACGTCGTCAACATCTCGGTGCCGTCCGCAGACACAACGAACTGCAGCTTCAGCAGGGCGTCGCGGTCGTAAGCGTTCTCGGAGATGCAGAGCTGCACGGCTTTGCACATGTCCATTACCGAGCCACCACCGACAGAAACCAGGACGTCGGCACGGGCATCGCGAGCCTGCCTTGCAGCCTTCAGGACATTGGACAGCGGAGAATGCTCGCCCACTTCGTCGGTGAGCCCGACCAGCTTGTCGCCAAGCTGCGCTCGCAACCGCTCGATCCACATGGTCTTTGTGTGGATCGAGCGAGAGCAGACCACGAAAACGCGGCGGTATCCGAACAATGCCAGGATCTCCGGCAGCGCGTCGATCGCTGAGACATTGTGAAAGACCCGCTCATGTCCGGTGAAGCGGTAGCGCTTGGGCTCTGTATTTTCCATCTGACATCCTTGTGAAGGGTAGGGAGGTACGTCAGATGACGAAGGCCGAAGCCCCCAGGTGGCAAATCAATGAGTCGAGAGCGTGCCATCGCGGATCGCGATGGCGATGCCGATGTCCACTGTATCCGACTAGTGCGCGTCGGAGTGCGCAGGTCGGGAGCCTGCCGATGAGCGTGTGGGCCGCATCACCGCCCAGCCTTCGAATCCGCCCGTAAGGCATGGCTGCATTACGCCACCTGTTTCAGATAGCCTCCGGCCAACGCCACCCAGCATTCGGCGCCCAGCGCACAGCGGGCTGCGGGTCGGACAGGAAGTGCTCGTAGACCAGCAGGTCCTCATGACTCAGTGACGACAGCGGCTTGCCGCGCTGGAGCGCGATTACTTCTCTTCACGCCGACGCATATGGCACCAGCATTGAAAACCGCGCGCGATTCTGCTCGAGGTCATGGCTGCCGTGATCAGGGAGATCGGTGATCTTAGTCACCACGAGCCAGCGACGACGTTTGCTCACTCCACCAGCAGCCTCGCAAAACTCAGCTCATGGCCGTCGGGATCTCTGATATGGAAATACCGCTCGCCCCACTCGGCATCGCGCGGGGCGGCCTCGGGACGCAGCCCGTGTTCGAGCGCCCGTTGGTGGATGGCGTCGACATCGTCGACATGGAAAATGACGCGTCCCCACCACGACCATTGCCGGCGGGATGGCTGCGCAATCAGGTTGAGATAGCCCGTGCCCGCGTGGAAGCTGGTGAATTCCGCATCAGCGCTTCCATAGCGGATCTGGAATCCGAGCGTCTGGTAGAAGGCAACGGCTCGTGACATGTCGCGGGTGGCGAGTGTCACGGCATTGATCGAGGAAATCATCGGCATTGGGGGGCGTGTTTAACCGGACTAGATCAGACTAGATCCCGATTTGCACCGGAATTCGCCGCCGCCCGAACTGGCGCTCGAAATGTCCGAAGCGACCGGCAATCGGCGCAAAGCATTCAGGACAGGTTCCCGCAGGAGTCAGCCGATAGCTTTCGATCGCATGCCAGTCGCGCACGATGAGCGGTGCGTGGCATGCGGGGCAAGAGGTGGTGTCACCGGCGGTGTCGTGGACATTGCCGGTGTACACGTAGTGCAGCCCCTCCGCCAGCGCGAGCTTGCGGGCACGCGCAAGCGTCATGCAGGGCGTGGGCGGCACGTCGCGCATCTTGTAGTCGGGATGGAATCCCGTGAAGTGCAGCGGTACGTCGGTGCCTAGTTCCCTGGCGATCCACTGGGCCTCTGCGCGAATCTCGTCATCGCTGTCGTTCTTGCAGGGAATGAGCAGTGTCGTGATCTCGAACCACACCTCGGTTTCGTGCTTAAGGTACTGGAGCGTCTCCAGCACTGGCTCCAGGTGAGCCCCGGTGCACGCAAGATAGAACGCGTCGGTAAAGCCTTTCCGGTCGACGTTTGCCGCATCCATCTTCGCGTAGAAATCGCGCCGCGCCTCCGCGCCCATATAGCCGGCTGTCACCGCCACCGCTATGATGCCCAGTTCGTGGCAGGCATCGGCCACGTCCATTGCATATTCGGCAAAGATCACCGGGTCGTTGTAGGTGAAGGCGACGCTCTTGCAACGGTGGGACGATGCGGCTTCGGCGATGGCTTCGGGCATGGCTGCATCGGCCAGCGTGTCCATCTCGCGCGATTTGCTGATGTCCCAGTTCTGGCAGAACTTGCATGCCAGGTTGCAGCCCGCCGTGCCGAACGACAGGACCGCGCTGCCCGGGTAGAAGTGAGTGAGCGGCTTCTTTTCGATGGGATCGATGCAGAATCCCGAGGAGCGGCCATACGCGGTCAGCACCATTTCCTTGCCGGCCCGCTGGTGCACGAAGCAGGCGCCGCGCTGCTCGTCATGCAGGCGGCAGTGGCGCGGGCAAAGATCGCATTGCATGCGGCCATCGTCCACGAAATGCCAGTAGCGGCCCGGGTAAGGGCCGGAATGCCTTGGATATGGGGTCTGCTTCATGGCTCTGTCCCCGCACTGGAACGTGGCTGCAGGGGGTGCCGCCCCGCACGCTTAACGCTTAATCCTTATGTGCCTTGTGGACGGCCGTTACCGACAATACATCCAGGTCGAAGAAGGGGCTGTCCGGTGGCGGCGGTGGCACTCCCGCGCCCCAGTTGGCGATGGCGAGCTTGATGTACTCGGCCATCTGTTCGTCGGAGACATCCCTGGGTTGGTCGATCATGACGACATAGTGGCGATTGCTCATGGCAGGTCCTTGTCTGGCGCCCGTGAAGGCATTCATCCTCGGCACCGCGTGCGGAGGCGCCAGTGCCCCCGTCGGTCGCTGCGGGGTGCGTGTCGGCTGAGTTCAGTATAGGCCCCCTGCATGCACCAATGGCGCGCCGGTACGCGATCAGGGCGGTGCCAGCCATCATCAGCAGGATCGTCAAGGTCAGCGCTGCGCGACGGCCGGCGCGGTCGGCGTAATTGCCATTCATGATGCCACCGAGCGGACGCATCACGAATCCGACGCCGAGGGCGTCGGTCGCGAGCAGGAAGGGGCCGACGCCCGAGTCGACCGGGAAGAACGCCTTGCCGATCTGTCCCGCGAAGTAGCTGAACACCGTGAAGTCGAACATCTCCAGCGCGTTGCCGGCAGAGGTGGCGACGATGGTCCGGGTCTGGGCCCGACGTTGCTCCCTCCATTCGGGCCCGCGTGCGCGCAGGCGCGTGGCCGCAACGATAGAGAGACGGAGCCCACTAACTGCCTTGCAGTAACCCCAACACCTAACATTCGCAGCGGCTGGTGGACACTTTCGGCGCGCGAACACCGAAATGTTCGACCGCGACGCCCACGCGCTGCTGTGGTGCAGTGGCGCCGTGTTGGTGGTGAGGGGCTGAGTTTCACGGCCGCATCTCGCCTTAACCGCAGCAGTGAGCCGGGCGCTCGCTTCGACCGCAACGAACCGACGCTTCGAGAATGGCCAGTTGGCCTATGCGACCGCGCGCCTTACGCTTCGGATTTATGGTTTTCCCACTTGCGTTTCAAGCGTACGCGGAGAAGACGCCGTGCCGTCCGCTACAGGAGACCCGCGATGGGACAGGTACATCAAGCCCTTCATCGACGGCCGGATCCGCTTCTCCGTGTCTATCTCCGAGCCCGACGCCGGCTCCGACGCCTCGAGTACCAAGACCCGCGCCCGCCGCGAGGAGAACGGCGACTGGATCGTCTCCGGCCAAAAGCTGTGGTGCAGCGGGGCGGCGGCGAAGGACACCGTGATCGCCATGCTGGTTGCGATCCGAGATGGGAAGGAGGCAATCGATCTGGGGCACATTGAAAATGCAGCGCGAACCTTGCTCTCCTGAGGGCGTCAGGCCTTGGCCTGTTTCTCCGCGGCCATTCCCGATCAGCCCGGGCGGCTTCAATACCGCCTCGCCGTCGGTGGCCGCCGAGGTGGTCGATGCCGACGGCAAGTCGCTGACCAACACCGTGGGCGAACTGGCGATCCGCCGGCCCTTTGTCGGCATGACGCAGTCGTTCTGGCGGGACGACGAGCGCTATCTGGACGCTTACTGGAATACCGTGCCGGGCATCTGGATGCACGGCGACCTGGCGCTGCGCCGCGACGACGCGATCCGCTTCAGTGCAGGTGCAGGCGTTCCGGAGTCATAGACACCGAGGTAAGCAGGAAATGAACACACCGGCCGGGTTGCAGAAGATCGAGGGGAAGCAGTCGCGCATGAATGTGTTCGCCTGGGCGATCGCGCTCGCCACGGGGCTGGACTACTTCGACAACGCGATGTTCGGCTTCTTCACGCGGTATATCGCGGGCGGCATCAATGCGTCGCCCGATGAACTGGTCTGGGCGTCGACGATGTATGCCATGACCTCGGTGCTCGGCATCCTGCAGCAGCAGTGGTGGGTCGAGCGCGTCGGCTACCGGCGTTATCGTTATGTTAGCACCAGCCTGCTGTTGTTTGCCGCCGGCTCGGTCGCATCCGCGCTGTCCGAGTCGTCGATGGAACTGGCAGTGGCACGCGGGGTACAGGGGTACTTTATCGGCCCGATGATGAGCGTGTGCCGCATCCAGCTGCAGGTCAGTTTCAACCCACAGCAGCGTCCGGCGGCCATGCAGGTGTTCCTGCTCATGATCTTGCTGGCGAGCGCGCTCGCTCCCCGTGGCTACCTGATTGCGCACTTCGGTTGGCGCGCGCTGTTCGCCGGCACGGCACTCGGCGGTGCCGCACTGGCGCTGTTTGCTTGGCTGGCCGTGCCGCATTCAGGCCAGGTACATCCCGAAGCACGCGGCGACGCACATTTCTGGCCGTACATCCTGTTTGCCTTCGGACTGAGCGCCCTGTTGATCGCGATGCAGGAGGTGCGCTTTGAAGTGTTCAGCGCATCGCCCGGCCTTGTGTTCCTGACCGTTGCCGGCCTGCTCGCGCTGGCGTGGTTTGTCTGGCACCAATGGCATCACCCGAGGCCGCTTGTTCGCCTCCATGCCTTGCGTGAAAAGACGTTCCAGGCCGGGATCGTCCTGTACATGTTCTTCTACTACCTGAGCCATTCCCTGGGCTACCTGGTATCGCGCTTCCTTGAGGGCGGCCTTGGCTACCCGGTGGAGAATGCGGGGCAACTGGTCGGCGTCACGTCACTACTCTCGCTGCCGCTGGCGTTCGCGTACTTCCGGTGCTCGTCGCTGATCGAGCACAAGAAATGGATGATCGTTCCCGGCTTCCTGCTGGCAGCGCTGATCGGGGGCTGGATGGCCCGCATGCCGCCTGGCGCCAGTATGTCCTGGCTGGTGCCGCCCTTGGTACTGCGCGGCCTGCTGTTGTTGTTCGTGGCCTTGCCGGTGGCCAACGTCACCTTCCGGATCTTTGCGGTAGAAGAGTTCAACCATGGCTACCGTTTCAAGAACATCTTCAAGCAGCGGGAACGCTGCAATCACGACAGCGCTCAAGGCACTCATTGAGGCATGGAAGCCAACTCGATAGACCGGTGAAGGCAGCTTGAGCGGGCGACTGGAACGCGCTACGCTGGCATAGATTCTCACCATATAGCTGCGTTCGGGCATAGGCCACCCTCGTGCAAAGGGTCGACTCGGCCCGGAGCGCGAGCCGTAGCCTGGCGAGCCGTTGATGGTCGAGGAGCTTTCGTTGGAACGCGCGTCGGAGCCAGATCGGGCGGCCTGCGCAAGTGGCCATTCCACCCACCATCTGATGCTCATGCTCCCCGTTCTCCCTGTCCCGAAGCTCATTCGATACCGGCCGCGTGCCGCCATCGCGCTAGTGATCGGCATCGTCGCCGCATTCGTGGCGCCGGTGTCGCTGCGCCCGCTAGTGCGCGTCGTCCTCGGCTGGGACATCGCCGTTTGGTCGTATCTCGTGCTGATCTGGTGGCTGATGGCCAGGGCGCCACAAGACATGGTCAGGGAAATTGCCATTCGCGAGGACGAGACGGCCACGACGTTTCTGCTAGTCGTTTGCATTGCTGCGGTCGCCAGCATTGCCGCTATCGTGCTCGAACTGGCCACGGTGAAAGATTTGGGGCTCGGCGCGGGGCTGGCGCATCTCGCCTTCACCGTGGCGACGCTGTTCGGCGCCTGGTTCCTGATTCCGACAATGTTCGCGCTGCACTATGCGCGGCTCTTCTACGGCTCAGCGCAGGAGCGTACCGATGAACCGGCACTCAGCTTTCCCGATAGCGCGCTTGAGCCGAATTATTGGGACTTCTTGTACTTCTCGTTCACGATCGCGTTGACCTCGCAGACGTCGGACGTGGCACTGAGATCGCGGCCCATCCGCAAAGCGGTACTTGCGCAGTCCGTGCTCTCGTTCTACTTCAATATCGCTGTACTGGGACTGTGCGTAAACGTGGCAGCAGGTCTGATCAATCTCTGAAAGCGGACATCTGGCTTTCACCAGGCCTTTCTTTCACCGGTGGCACGGCCTGGTGCTGCGGAACGATCACGCTTAGGTCCAGCGCAGATGTGGCAGGAAGTCGCCGTGCTCGTCAATGCCGACTCCGCCCAGCTCGTATAGCAGCGTCTTGATAGCGTCTTGATGGTTTCCTTCTCGGAAGATTTGCATCCGACGATCATGATGATTTCGTCCTGCGACAAGAGTGCAGCGGCCCGCGCCAGCCGCTGTCGCGGCAACATCGAGCCGAACAACGCACCAAGGAGCCAGCCACAGACGCCGAAGGCCACGAAGCCAAGGCCATAGGTGGTAAGGCCGCTCAGCGGGGCGGAATGGTCGCCGTAATACCCTGCCAGCGCCAGGCCAAGTATGGCAAAGATGGCATAGCCGGCGATCGAGCCTTCATGCCGGAAGGTGGTGTGCGTGGTGTCCGCGCCCGGAAAGCTCTCGAGCGGCCGGAGGCCCCCGGCCCACGAACCAGGGGCCGGTCACATGGGCAGTCGCGTGCACGAGGGGAAGCAGTTTTGCCCAGCCGTTCTGAGCGGAAGCGGCATTCTTGAAGCGAAGACAGAGCAGGGTACGCATGATGTATCTCGACTGGCCGGGCGTGCTGATGCCCGGAAGGCCCGGAAGGTGGATCCATACCGCAACGTCAGTTTATATGGGTGGCGGCGAGGAATAAACCGGGCGGCTGGCGTGCTCCGGCAGTATTCCTGCCAGCGGCAGCAGGCTGGTCAGCCTGCTGATCTGGCAACAATTCAGCGTACGCCAATGCGTGTGCGAATGCGGTACGACAGCGTACGGAGGCAGCGAAAAGCGTGCCAATGCAGGGGACCCACGCTGCGCGCGGCGAGATAAGGATTGCTGTCCGTTTGAGGAATGCCGTGCTACCTGCCTCGGCAACAACGTCAGCCGAAGACGTGCGATCTCAGGTCGTCCTCGAAATCGACAGTCCATTGCGCACCCAGGTTTCCGTTGTATTGGCGGATTTCCCTCCCGAAGCCTACCGATACGGTGCGGCCGTGAGCCGGCACAGCGCCTGCCGCGTCTTCAACTGCAGTCACGGTAAATCCGTCGGGTGCAACTCCATTGCGCAGGCAGGTCTCGCGAAAAGCCTCCTGCTCCATGGGAGGGAATTGATTCAGCATCGTGTCCAGCATGGTTGTCTCCTGGTGCCGGCATGTAACGAGGAAAAGCCGAATCGGGAGAAGGCGGCCAGCCGACTGGTCACCTTTCCCATCCCGCCGGCGGTGCGCTGGCTGGGGTGCTCGCCCGTCTCCGCATCGTTTTATTCCGCCTTCTTGATATCCGCCTTGACATCGCCATACGCTGCCTGCGTCTTGCCGATATCCTTCTTCAGGATTCCCGTCACTTGCATTTGTCTGTTTCCAGTCATCTTTCCAAAGGCTTCCTTGACTTTCCCAGCGGCCGCAGTGACCCGGCCCTTCACTTGATCCTTGTTCATGATGTATTCCTCTTCATTGGTGTTGCTGCCAGATGCTGAGGCAATCCGGCCGCGGCACAGCGTGCTTGCGATGTCGGGAATATTCCCGATGCTTGCCCTAGAGTCTGCCTAGCAGCAACAGGACAAGGACCACAACAAGAATCACCCCGAGTGCGCCGGACGGCGCGTAGCCCCAACCGCTGCTGTACGACCAGGTGGGAATTGCCCCCACGAGCCAGGACAATCAACAGCAAGAGTCCAATCGACATGATGCGCTCCTGATTCTGCAAAAACATGCCTTCCGCCGATGCAGCCAGACGGATGGCGGCCGTTCTAGCGGATCGCGTTGTCGATGGCCATGCCATGGAATCCAGAACACCGATTCGAGGGATTCGCTGAAGTACTTATCGCCGATACATCGTATCGATAGAGACAGCTCTATCCTGATCAAAGCGTAGTTCGGATGGGATCTCGTGTCAGTCCGGTGCCGTACGCTTGACGTGGCGCTGGCACGGATTGACTACCCGGCTACGGGGGACCTAGACCAGGACCAGCAGCGTGTGCTCGCCCCCATCAAGAGGGACGCTAGCCTGGCCGTCCTTACAGGGGATGCTGACGCCGTCAAGGATCGCCTGCGAGACACCGCCAGAGCAGTGCAATGGCGTTCCCACGCTGATCTCGTAGCGGGTCGACGCCACGTTCACGGTGGCCTTGAAACCCGGCCACGAGGCAGGAATGCAAGGGGCAATGACCAGCCGTTCTCCCTCTTTCCTGATGCCCAGGATGCCCTCCACCCCGGCTCGATACATCAAACCCGCGGCACCCGTGTACCAAGTCCAGCCGCCGCGGCCGATGTGGGGCTCCACCGAGTACACGTCGCCTGCCACCACATAGGGCTCGACCTTGTAGCGCTCGACCGCTACAGGTGTCAGCGCCTGGTTGATGGGGTTGATCAGGGAGAACAGTTCGACGGCCTTGTCGGCCGCGCCCAGCCTGGCAAATGCGAGGACTGCCCACATCGCGGCATGGCTGTATTGCCCGCCGTTCTCGCGCAGGCCGGGCGGATAGCCCTTGATGTAGCCGGGGTCGAGGGCCCCTTTGTCGAAGGGTGGGGTGAACAGCAATGCCAGCCCGTCTTCGCGGCGCACCAGGTACTTTTCCAGCGACGCCATCGCGGCACGGGCACGGGTGGGATCGGCCGCGCCCGACAGCACGGCCCATGACTGCGTGATGGCGTCGATACGGCATTCCTTACGGTCTTTCGAGCCGAGCCAGGTGCCGTTGTCGAAGGTCGCGCGGCAATACCAGTCGCCGTCCCAGGCCGCTCGCTCCAGCGCTTCGCGCAGCAAGGCCGCATGCGCGCGCCAGCGGTTGGCGCGCCCGGCATCGCGGGTCTGCGCCAACGGTGCAAACATGGCGAGGGTGCGTGCGAGCAGCCAGCCCAGCCAGACGCTTTCGCCCTTGCCGCCGGCGCCGACGAGGTTCATGCCATCGTTCCAGTCGCCGCCGCCGATCAACGGCAGCCCGTGCTCGCCAGTGAGTGCAATGCAGCCGTCAATCCCGCGCGCGCAGTGTTCAAACAGCGAGGCTGACACATCCGAGACCATTGGCTGGAAGAAGGCGTCCGCCTCGGTGGGGCCCAGCAGCTGGCCTTCCAGGAACGGCACCATCTCGTCCAGCACGGCGGTGTCATCGGCGCTGGCGATATAGCTGGCGGTAGCGAACGCCAGCCACACGCGGTCGTCGGAAATCCTGGTTCGCACGCCTTGCCCGGAATGCGGCAACCACCAGTGCTGGACGTCGCCTTCGGTAAACTGCCGCCCGGCGGCGCGCAGCAGGTGCCGTCGCGTGGCGTCGGGACTGGTTAGGGTGAGCGCCATATGGTCCTGCAACTGGTCGCGGAATCCGTAGGCGCCGCTTGCCTGGTAGAAGGCCGCGCGCGCCCAGATGCGGCAGGCTAGCGTCTGATAGAGAAGCCAGCCGTTGAGCATGATGTCCATGGCGCGGTCCGGTGTCCTGACCTGTACCGTGCCAAGCAGGCGCTGCCAGTGCCGGGTGACGGACGCCAGTGTGGCGTCGAGATCCGTCTGACGATAGCGCGCAATCAGCGCGCTGGCCTCGGCGGCCGAGGCGCATTGTCCGATGAACGAAACGACTTCGACGGTTTCGCCAGCTGCCAGCTCGACCTTGCACTGCAAGGCCGTGCAGGGGTCGAGACCGGCCCCGGTCGTGCCGGACAAGGGCGCCTTGCCGAGCAGCGCCGCGGGCGCATCCGGGCCGCCATTCCGGCCAAGGAACTCGGTACGATCGGCGGTCCAGGCGGTCTGCTTGCCGCCAAGGTCGGCAAAAGCCACGCGACCCGCAAACGCCGTGCTCCACGGATTGCGGATCAGGATGGCGCCGGTGGCCTGGTCCGGCGCCGTCGTGATAAACGGCGCCGAAGCACCCCGGGAGGTGCCAAGCACCCATTCCGTATAGGCCGTCACGGAAAGCCGGCGCGGGGTGCCGGAGAGATTGCGAAGCGTCAGGCGCGAAATCTTGATCGGATCGTCCAGCGCGACGTACTGCAGCAGCGCCAGCGCAATCTCGTTGGCCTCATGCGTGAAGCGGCTGTAGCCGTGCCCATGGCGGGCCGTATAGGTGCCGTTGTCCCGGATCGGTTGCGCGGTGGCGCTCCAGTTCTGGAAGCTGTCCTCGTCGCGGACATAGATCGCTTCGCCGCACGGGTCTGCAACCGCATCGTTGGACCAGGGCGTCAACTGGTTGTCGCGACTGTTCTCCGCCCAGGTGTAGCCGCTGCCACGGGCCGACGTATGGAAGCCGAAGCCGGGATTGGCGATCACGTTGACCCATGGGGCAGGGGTCGACTGGCCGGCGTTCAGGACCACCACATATTCCCGGCCGTCCTGGTCGAAGCAGCCCAGGCCGTTGAAGAACTCGAGCCCGGGCTGCGGCGGCAGCGGCGGCAGTGACTGTGGCGCGGGCTTGCGGCGCCGGACAGGTACAGGAAGTGGGGTCGCCACTGCGGGCAGGCGGGCGAGCTGGTCCGCGATGGCGCCGCGTCGGGCAATCAGCGCGACACGTGCGACTGACTGCAGCAGCGCGCGGGCTTCGGGCTGCATCATGTCGGCACGCAAGGTGTAGACCGAGCCGTGGATCGGGTCGTGGACCCCTTCCTCGCTCGCGTGGCTTTGCGAGTGGCTGCTGCGAACCGCGGTCTCGATCGCTATCTGCAGATCCTGGATATAGGAAGAGGCGCGCTCGTTGATGATGACCAGATCGACGGCAAGCCCCTTCATGCGCCAGTACTCGTGGGCGCGCAACAACTGGCGCACCTGGACGATGTCCTCGATCTCGTCGATGCGCAGGAGGACAACCGGCAAGTCGCCGGAAATCGCCAGCGGCCACAGTGCCGACTGCGGACCGGCCCCGCGCAGGATGGCGTCCGGCGGGGCCCTGAAGCGGGCATCGGCGTAGAGCAGGGGCGCAGCGAGGCGCTGGAAGTCGGCCGCTTCCGCCGCATCGACGTCAAGGTGGCGGAGCTCGACCTGGGCCTGCGTCCATGCCAGGGTCTTGGCCCGGTCGAAGGCGTTGCGGTCCTGGTGCTTGTCGATCAGGTCGAGCAGGTCGGCATGCGACGTCGCAATGACAGTCCAGAAGGCCACCCGCGCGCTGCCCCCGGGCGCAATCCGCACGCGCTGCCTGAGCGAGAAGATCGGGTCGAGGACCGTGCCGACCGTGTTCGAGAGCGGCAGTCCGGCTGTGACGACTGCGCACGCAGCGGGCGTGCGGCCGCCTTCCAGGAAGCGTGCGCGGTCGGACTCGTACTGCGGATCGGCGACAACGTCGCCTTCCACCACGCTGAAGTGGGCAGCCCAGACCGGCGGCTCTTCGGGCGAACGCAGGCGGCGTGTCGCGGTCAGCGCACCGGACTCGGCCAGGTGAGCGGTCTGGATGAACATCCGGGAGAAGGCCGGATGTGCATCATAGGACGCGCGCGTGGCGAGCACCACTTCCGCATAGGAAGTGAGTTCGATCTCGCGTGGGCGGCGCCCGTTGTTGACCAGCGATACGCGGCGGACCTCGCCGTCGTCCTCGCCGGAAACCAGGACTTCCAGGATGGTTGTCAGGCTGCCGTCGTGCCGGACGAACTCGGCGCAATCTTCGGCGAAAACCACTTCGCCGCCGCGCTCGCCATCGGCGGCCGTTTGCGCGCTGGCCGACCACGTGGTGCCACTTTGCGTATCGCGCAGGAAGATGAAGGAGCCCGAATCGTCGCGGGTGGCATCTTCCCGCCAGCGCGTCACGGCCAGGTCGCGCCAGCGGCTGTAGCCCATTCCCGTGGTGGTCAGCATCACGGTGTAGCGGCCGTTGGACAGCAGATGGGTGACCGGATTGCCAGTTGCCGGCGCCGTGAACCGTCGCACCGCAGAGTCCTGGGGCAGTACTGCTGCCGCCGAGGCCTTCACTTCCTCAGCGCGGGGATGCGCCACGGCGACGTTGCGCGGCATGCGTTCCTGCAGCAGCAGTTCGCAGGACTGGATCATCGGCTCGCGATGGAAGCGCGCGCGCATGCGACCATCATGCAGGGCGTTGGCGATGGCAACGATGGTCATGCCCTGGTGGTGCGCCATGAAGCTGCGCACAATGGCGACCGTCTCGCTGTCGGCCAGGCGCGCGCGTGTGTAATCCAGCGCCTCGTAGAATCCGTAGCGTCCAAGGGCGCCGAGTTCGGCCAGGCGACGGTAGTTGTCGCATGCAGCCTTCGGATCGACCATGGCCGCCAGTCCCGTGGCATAGGGGGCGATCACCGCGTTCTCGGACAGGCCGCGCTTGAGCCCCAGGCCGGGCACGCCGAAGTTCGAGTACTGGTAGGTGAACTCCCTGTCGCGGGCGTTGTACGCCGATTCGGATACGCCCCAGGGAATCCCCAGCGACTGCCCGTAGCCCTGCTGGCGCGCCACCACCAGGCGCGCGGTCTGTTCAAGCAGGCTGCCGGCGGGGGCGCGCATCACCAGCGACGGCATCAGGTATTCGAACATCGAGCCCGACCACGAGATCAGTGCCGAGCCCTTGCCAAGTGGCGTCGCCATGCGCCCCAGCCGGAACCAGTGCGGGGTCGACACGTCCCCCTTGGCAATGGCGAACAGGCTGGCGAGCCGCGCTTCGGAGGCGAGCAGGTCGTAGCAACTGGCATCGGGCCGGTTGTCGGCAAGCGAATAGCCGATCGACAACAGCTTGCGCGCCGGATCGAGCAGGAAAGCAAAGTCCATCGCCAGCGCCAGTTCGCGCGCAGTGTGGGCGAGTGCCGTCAGCCTGGTGGTCAGCGCCTGCGGCGCTTCGGTCTGCAGCAACTGGTCGCGCTCATGCTCGGCCACGGCGCGCCGCAACGCCCCGGCCCAGAAGGCCAGGTCGGCAAAGCTGTCATCGTCAGCGTCAGGCTGGATGTCATGCACCAGCCTGACGGTCTTCTCCGTCAGGCGCCTGAGCGCCGGCGCCCGGATCTCCGTGGAGAGCGTGCCGGTCAGCACGGTGTCAATCTCGGCCAAAAGTCCGCCGAGCTGTCGTCCGGGTTCGCTGTGTGCGAAGGGCAGCGCCGCCAGGGCCTCGTTTGCCAGCCGCGCAGTGTCCGCCAGGCCGTGGCGGGGATCTGGCGCGGCAGCGTTTTTCCATTCCTCACAAGCGTTGGCGACCGCGATCAGGTGCGCGGCCAGGTTGCCGCTGTCGACCGACGAAATATAGGCAGGATGCAGCGGCTGCAGGCTCAGCGTTTCGTACCAGTTGTGGAAGTGGCCCCGGTAGCGCGGCAGCTTGCGCGTCGCGCCGAACGCCGCTTCCATGCGCTCGACCGATTCGGTGGTCCCGGCCCAGCCGAAGTCGCGTGCGGCGATGGCCGACAACAGGTAGAGCCCGATATTGGTAGGCGAGGTCCGGTGCGCCACCACGGGCCTGGGCGTCTCCTGGAAGTTGTCCGGCGGCAGCATGTTGTCCGCTGGCGTGACGAAAGTCTCGAAGAAGCGCCAGGTGCGGCGCGCCGTGAGGCACAGCGCCAGCGCGTCGGCCTCCGGCAGGGCGAGCCGGCGCGCAACGGCCGGCGCACGGCTGGCCCATAGAGCAAGGGCCGGCGCCGTCAGCCATAGCAAGACAAAGGGCAGCACAAGCGGCCATGACGATGGCAACAGTCCCACGCCGGCCGCGGCCATCGACAGCACGAGCAGGGTGCCGCCGGCCATCAGCCGGTAGAAGCCGGCCAGGTCCAGCCGCGGGCGCGTGGCGGACTGCGCGGCCGTGGTCCACTCGAGCAGATGGCGGTGCGTGTAAAACAGCCGCGCCAGCGTTCTGGCGATGGCGTCACCCGCGCGCCAGGTCTGGTCGGGCACGAAGGCCAGCCCCAGCAAGATCTGCGTGGCGGCTAGCCGCAGGTCTGCGAGCAGCGCCTGCACATGGTTGCGCAGGCGCATGCCGCTGCGGTGCCGCAGCCCGGCCAGGACACCGGGCAGGACAGCCGGAATGGCAATGGCAGCCAGCGGCAGGGTCATCGCCAGTGTCCCCGCCGGCCAGGGCAGGCACCAGCACAGCATGAGGCCCAGGAGCAACAGGGGCGCGAGCAGCGAGCGGCGCAGGTTGTCCAGCATCTTCCAGCGGCCGATGGCCGGCACCGCGTGGATGCCCTGGTGGTGCCCGAAGATCCAGCCAAGCAGTTGCCAGTCGCCACGCGTCCACCGATGCTGTCGCCTGGCCGCCACGTCGTAGCGCGGGGGAAACTCCTCCACCACCTCAACGTCGGAGGCCAGCCTGGCTCGGGCGAACACCCCTTCGAACAGGTCATGGCTGAGCAGCGCGTTCTCCGGGACCCGGCCGCTGAGCGCGGCTTCAAAAGCATCGACGTCATAGATGCCCTTGCCCGTAAAGGAACCCTCGCCAGGCAGCCGCGTGGGGATCGATGCCGCCCGGCCCGGAGAAGACCCGCTGGTAGAGCGACCCCTCACGGCCGATCGGCAGCGAAGGCGTGACACGCGGCTGGAGAATGCCGTAGCCGCCCACGACGCGCTGGCGGGCCGCATCGAAGCGTGGCCGGTTCAGCGGATGGGCCATCTTGCCGATCAGCCGCAGTGCGGCGTCGCGTGGCAGCCGCGTGTCGGCGTCGAGGGTAATGACATAGCGCACGCCGGCCGGCACCTGCGGCGCCTGACCATCGATGGCCACGTAACTGGTGTCGGTCGCGCCGCGCAGCAGCCGGTTCAGCTCGAGCAGCTTGCCGCGTTTGCGCTCCCATCCCATCCACTGGCCTTGCGCGGCATTGAAGACGCGCCGGCGGTGAAGCAGCAGGAAGCGGTCGCCGGCCGGGCCCGGGCCATGGCGTTGGTTCAGGCGGGCGATCGCCGCGCTGGCCACGGCAAGCAGATGGGCGTCGCCAGGCAGCACCTCCTGGTCCGAGTCGACGCCATCGGTCAGCAAGGCAAAGCTCAGGTCGCCGCCTGCGCCGGCAAGGTGATGCACCTCCAGCCGCTCAATCTGCTCGCACAGGTCCGCCTCGCCGGTCAGCAGGGTCGGCACCACCACCAGCGTGCGCAGCGCGGGCGGAACGCCGGCCTTAAGCTCTAGGCCGGGCAGGATCGTCGCCCCCAGTCGCCCGGCAAGCGCGCGGTTGACCAGCGCGGTGGCGACCTCGCTGGCCGGCACGATCCAGCACAGCGCCAGCAGCACAAGCCAGCCGACCGCCAGGCCTTCAGGCAAGAGCCATAGCGCGAGCGCCAGCAGGCCGGCCGTGACCAGCACGAGCGCGCCGACATAGCCGCCGAGGCCCAGCTGCTTGCAGCAGCGGCTGACCCACAGGCGGGGCGGCGCGCGAAATCCGATGGCTCGTTCGAGCGCACAGCGGCCCGAGCCGATCAGGTGATAGCCCGGATCGACTCTGCGGCCGTCCCCGGTCGCGTCGACCCTATTATCCACTTCGCCCGCGGAGGACGCCGGTATTGGCGTGGCGCTGAGCGCCAGCTCGGCAACCCTGAGTTCCGGGCACGAGGCGCCGCGCGCGAGTTCCTCGATTGCGTTGCGATACAGGTTGCGGGTCGGAAAATCCATGTCGGCAAAGGCGCTGCCCGCGCGCAGCCGCGCGTCGACCAGGCTGACGCTCTCGAACCACTCAGCCCAGTCGATATCGGAAATCAGCCGCATGCTCATGATGAGGTTGCGCACCGTCACGTTCGAGGCGCCTTGGCGCTGCTGCGCGTGCAGCACCACCTCGTCGACCGAAGTCCCTTGCAGCCCGAGCCGCTCCTCCAGCCAGCCCAGTGCCGGCATGGTTCTCGGGTCCTGGTCGCGCAGGCGCCTGGCGAGTTGCGCGGCGAACAGCTCGGACAGCGGCGCTGCAGGGCGTGCGGCAATATCCGTTTCGAGTGCCGTGCGGGCGCCCCCTGCGGCCAGCAGCCGCTCGGCCAGCGCATCTGCATCGGCGCGGGCAACCCGGCCGCCGGTGATCTCCCCGGTGAGCCTGCGCAGGTTCTCGACCAGGACAATGCGCAGCGTGATCGCAACCGCCCACAATTCGCCGATCGTCAGCGGCTGGACGCGCTGGTAGGCGGCGATAAAGCGGCGCAGGATGTCTGGATCGAGGTAGCTGTCGGTGTGAGCGACAAAGGCCCAGGCCACCCCGAAGACGCGCGGATAGCCTGTGAAGGGCCCCTCGGCGAGCTTGGGCAACTGGCGGTAGTAGCCGGGGGACAGGTCGTCCCGGATCTCGCGGATCTGTTCCTCGACGATGTGATAGTTGTCGAGCAGCCATTCCGCCGCCGGCGCTACCTCGGCGCCGCCTTCCACCTCGGCAGCGCTGGCCCGATAGGCGGCCAGCAGGACAGCGGCATTGTCCCTGAGCCGGCTGCGCAGGGACGAAACGCGTGGCGGCGATGCTGTCACCGGCTGGGCTGTGGCAAGGCTTTGCGCGTGCTGCTCCAGCCGTTCAATACCGAACAATTCCTCTCGTACCGGCGCTGTGCTGTCCCAGGGTGACGGCACGGCGGGCGCGCCGAATGCGCGCAGCGGGAAGTTAAGATTCAGATTCAGGTTCATGGACAGGACCATTCAGCGGTCCGGGAAGCGATAAGGGCCGTGGGACCCTTTGCCGCGGGCACTCTCGTCATTACTTACTTGACTTCACGATGATTGAAAGAGTAAGCACCGCTGTCCAATATGGGCCAGAGCGGGGATGAATGCCGTCCGCAGGCGTACGGATCGGGGCATTTATTCCATTGCAGTCCGATTGCCCGAGCAGGCAGGGAGGAACCCGCGAGTGCGAATCCGCTGAAGTGGGCGTGACTTGCGGCGCACTCTTGTCTGACATTTGCCTTGTCAACCCGCTGAGCTATATTGACAAGGCCAAGTGATCCTCTACCGTCCCGTGGTCTGGCTCCAGACCTTGGACAAGGGAGGCGTCATTGATATCAACCTGAGTGAGATCCAGTCATGAGCGTCATGCACGATCCGCAGTCCAATCATCTTCTCGCCGCGCTGCCGGCCGCCGATTGGGAGCGCCTCGCACCACAACTGACGCTGGTGGAACTGCCGCTGGGCCATGTCGTGTACGAGTCAGGAGATCAACAGGGCTACGTCTATTTCCCCACCGATTCGATCATTTCGCTACTGTACGTGATGGAAGACGGGGCCTCCGCCGAGATTGCAATCGTGGGCAATGAGGGGATGGTCGGGATTGCAATTTTCATGGGGGGCGAAACGACCCCGAGCCGCGCCATCGTGCAAAGCGCCGGAGATGGATACCGCCTGAGCGCAACGATCCTGAAGCAGGAGTTCGTGCGGGGCGGATCTCTGCAGCGCCTGTTGCTGCGTTATACGCAGGCGCTCATTACCCAGATGGCGCAAACCGCGGTATGCAACCGCCATCACTCCATCGACCAGCAACTGTGCCGATGGCTGCTGCTGAGCATCGACCGACTGCCCTCCAACGACCTGACGATGACGCAGGAACTCATTGCCAACATGCTTGGGGTGCGGCGCTCCGGCGTGACCGAGGCCGCCTTGAAGCTCCAGGCCGCGGGCCTGATCCGCTACAGCCATGGGCATATTGCGGTACTCGACCGGATGGGCCTGGAAAAACGAGTATGTGAGTGCTACGCGGTCGTGAAGCTGGAGTTCGATCGCTTGTTGCCTGACCTGTCGGCGCCTTGAGGTGTAAAGGTTGGAGCACCTGAATTGCTGCTCTGCCTGCAAGCCGCCGCCATTACGAAATGGTGTATGTGTTGCGCGCGCCCGGCGCGTATAGGTTTTTTGCCAGCACCAATATCCGTTCGCGATACCGGTCGAATGTGGCCAGAAAGGCCGCTTCTTCGGAGGTCACCTCCTGACTCAGGCGCAAAAGGAGATTGTCAGAGACTTGAAATGCGACCTCGCGGGCGTTGTCGTAGCCCCAGAAGCATACGCAGTGCCGCGCCGCATCATAGCTACGGCTGGGATTGGGGAAATTCAGTGCCATGGTGGACTCCTATGATCCAGTGATGGCACGCCGGGCGCTTCTTGACTACAGATATCCGCACAGCGGTGCCAACCCAGTATGCACCGGTTTCCTGATTCGAAGCGGGGTTTCGACCACTGCGCGTCTGGACAGCGGGGGTCACCAACAGTGACACGTCGTTGCACGATCGTCCCCCTTTCTGATGGGTTCTAGTTATTCAATCCTTGTACACGAAGAGAGCCATGCACAGGAGCGTGGCGGCCGAAGAGAAGTCTCCACCAGGAAGTGGATGTCCCTGCTCCTACATCTCCAGTCGGGCAAGGGCTGACGAACGAGGCATCGACAGCCCCTTTTGCTGTGCGCAGGATTGTGACGTCGTCGTAGTCGCCGGGGGCGTCGATGCTTTCACGAGGCAGATCAGCAGGGTAGATGACAGAAAGGATTTCGTGAATTGCATTTTCGCTGTCGAACGGGCCAAGCCGGCAGATGCACGCCGTCGGGTCAACCTCCGCAAAGTACCAATTGCGGGGGCTGCCGTGATAAATGACGATGACGGTAGTGGGATAATCTGTTGGCATTTTCCTTGCCTTTTCAAGAAAACCGGTAAGATACCCGGAAACCTCGGAAGAAATCACTTCAAATCGGCCCAGTCAAAGAGACTGGCCAGTCACGCGATTAGTCCGGTCCTCTTAATCCGGAAGGAAAATAACGGAGTGTCGCCGACGAGAATCGGACGCGGATTTCCTGTGCGTTCAATCGGCAGCGAGCACTGCATCGGATTTATATATAGCTCACACTCGAGCCGGGCGCCGTCCGCCAGCGCACAGTCCGTGCTATTTATTTAATTACGCCCAGATCCGGTCAGAAGCTCAGTGCAGGCGGCTCTCCTCGTTGCGCAGCACGCCTTCCCTTCGTCTCACCATATTGCTGACCTATATTTCAATAGTGATCTTCTGCCGTCCTGCAGTGTTGCCCGCGCCGGGATCAATGTGACGAGTATGTGATCCGTTCTGTTCTGGGAGTTGTGACATGAGCGTCGATAACGATCCGAGGCCGCACGGCAGTTCGGCGTCTGAGAACGGTATTGGCGTTTCCAACCGTCACCTGTGGACTCGATTCTGGGCCATTGCGAAGCCTTACTGGTTCTCCCGGGATAAATGGACGGCAGTTGGCTTGCTTGTTCTGTTGATACTGTTGCTGTTGGGACAAACCGAAACCAATGTACTGTTCAACGAGCAATCCGGGGAATTTACATCGGCATTGGCAGCCAAGGATGCGGATCGTTTCTGGATCTCCATCACAAAGTGCATCTACATTCTGATCCTGGCGGTGCCGATCTATGCATTTTACTATTATATTAGAAATAAACTCGGCATTCGCTGGAGGCGCTGGCTGACCAACCACTATCTGGACGGATATTTCAAGGACAGGATTTTCTACAGACTCAATTCAGATCCCACGATAGACAATCCGGATCAGCGGATGACGGAGGACATCAATACGTTTACGCAGCAGTCTCTATATTTTCTGTTGGTCAGCATGGGTGCGCTGCTGCAACTCATTGCGTTTAGCAACGTCCTGTGGTCGATCTCCAGATCGCTTGTTCTCTTTCTTGTTCTCTACGCCGTCGCTGGCACCTCGATATCGATATATTTCTTCGGGCGAGTCCTGATTGGTCTGAACTTTTATCAGTTAAAGCGGGAGGCGGATTTTCGATTCAGCCTGATCCGAATTCGTGAGAACGCTGAGTCTATTGCGTTCTATCGGGGTGAAGCTCAAGAGTCTTTTCATGTGCGGGGGCGTTTTGAACAGGCGTTCCGCAACTTCAACAAACTCATCAACTGGCAGCTGAATCTGAATTTGTTTCAGTATGGCTATGGCTTCCTGACCATCATTCTGCCCAGCGCCATTGTCGCTTCGCGCGTTCTTTCGGGCGAGCTCGAAGTCGGTCGTGCCATCCAGGCTGCCGGCGCGTTTGCGGCCATACTGAGCGCATTGGCCGTGATCGTTGACAACTTTGAAAACCTGAGCCGATTTGTGGCGGGGCTGGATCGACTGGACACATTCTCCATCTCCCTGACCAGGAAGGCGGCAGCCTCCCGGAATGCAGGGGGCACGATCAAAGCCAAGCAGGACTCCCGCCTTGCGCTAGCACATGTCACCTTGCGGACGCCGAATCATAAGAGGACGCTGGTCAGGGACTTGACCGTGTCGATCAACCCGGGAGAGGGGCTGCTCATTGTCGGTGCCAGCGGAGGTGGGAAGAGTTCTCTGATGCGCGCGATCGCGGGCTTGTGGACCTGCGGCACGGGATGCATCATGCGGCCCAAGCCGGACGAAATGTTGTTTTTGCCGCAACACCCTTACATGGTGGTCGGCAGCCTGCGCAACCAGCTGCTGTATCCGAACAACCATGATAGGGAGATATCCGACGAGGAACTCCTGCTGCTGTTGGAGATGGTCAACCTGCCGGATATCGTCGGCAGATTTGGCGGGCTGGACGCGGAGCTGGATTGGGGCAAAGTGTTGTCCGTTGGAGAGCAACAGCGCCTCACGATCGGGCGTGTACTGCTCGCAAAGCCGCGCTATGCCATGCTCGATGAGGCTACCAGCGCCTTAGATATTGGCAACGAGGAAGGTCTATACTCGCAGTTGGCCGGCATGCCGACGACGCTTGTCAGTGTTAGCCATCGACCCACACTCCTTAAATATCACCACCAGGTTCTCGAGCTGCCCGGGGACGGGAGATGGCAACTGCATCCGACCAGAGACTACCGCTTTGACTGGTAGTGCCCCCCACGAATCCGCTTCATCCGGCCAGGGCAAGCTGCGACGCGCGGACCCTGCAGACCGTACCACATGCCGCCTTGCCGCGCCGTCAGTCATCCAATGTGGTGTTGACCGCTACCGTACAGACGTATCCGTGTCGTGTGTGACAAAGTGGTACTACCCCTGCGAAAAGCCATGGGCACCTCGCATATGTCCGCGCGGATTCACGTCGCGCCTGCAGGGAATAGTTCAAGGAGCGCATTATGAATAACATCATCTGGCTTGTCGGGGCCGTCGTCATCGTTTTGTTCGTGCTTGGATACTTCGGATTGAGATAGAGCTTTCTGGAGCTCGGACAGATCTCTGAAGCTTATCGACGCCGAAACTGTTGCGAAAGAGCCGGCGATGCACTTCGGCTTGCTTAGTCTCCCCTGGTGGGGTTACCCGCTTGTGACGCTGGGCTTGACCCACGTCACCATCGCGTCGGTCACGATTTTCCTGCACCGTCACCAGGCACGCCGCGCCCTCGATCTGCATCCCATCGCCAGCCATTTCCTGCGCTTTTGGCTGTGGCTCACCACCGGGATGGTGACCAGGGAGTGGGTGGCGATCCATCGCAAGCACCACGCCAAGTGCGAAACCCGGGAAGACCCGCACAGCCCGCAGTTCTATGGCATCAGGCGAGTGCTGTTGGAAGGTGCCGAACTCTATCGCAGCGAGGCCAGGAACGCGGCAACGCTGGAGAGGTATGGACACGGCACCCCGGACGACTGGATTGAGCGCAATCTTTATGCGAAGCACGTCGGGTTAGGGATCGGCATCATGCTGGTGATCGACCTGGTGCTGTTCGGCCCGATCGGACTGAGCATCTGGGCCGTGCAGATGCTGTGGGTCCCGTTCTTCGCCGCGGGCGTGATCAACGGCATCGGCCACTACTGGGGCTACCGCACGTACGCGCCAAATGACACATCCACGAATATCGTGCCATGGGGCATACTGATCGGCGGCGAGGAACTGCATAACAACCATCATGCCTACGTCAGCTCAGCCAGGCTCTCCAGCAAGTGGTGGGAACTTGACCTTGGTTGGGTGTACATCCGTTTGCTGGTGATGGTCCGTCTTGCCAGCGTACGCAGGGTGGCACCAAAGATCCGCTTCAATCCGGCCAGGGCAGGCTGCGACGCGCGCACCCTGCAGGCCATCACCACGCACCGCTACCACGTACTGGCCAGGTTCGCCAGCGCCCTGCGGCAAACCGTATTGGGGGAAATCCACACCCTGCGGGCGCGTGCGCTACCGGGTCTGAATGAGGCCAGGGCCCGGCAAGCGCTCAAGCACTGGCTGCAAAGGGAAGGGGAAGCGCTACCCGAGCGTGAACGCGCAGTCCTGCACCAGACACTGCATGCCAGCAAGTTGCTGCGCACGATCTACGCGATGCGCCAGGACCTTACCGCGTTGTGGAGCAATTCCGCTACCTCGAAGGAGCAACTGGTCAAACAGCTGGAAGACTGGTGCCGGCGCGCCGACGAAAGCGGCATCAGTGCGCTGCAGGAGTTTTCCTGGAAGCTCCGCTGCTACGCCTGACCATTGGGAGACATCAAATGTCATTGGGAACGATACTGTTGATCGTGCTGATCTTGCTGTTGATCGGCGTGTTTCCAGCCTGGCCGCACAGCCGGGGGTGGGGCTATGGTCCCAGCGGTGGTCTTGGGCTGGTGTTGGTCATCCTGCTCGTACTGTTGCTGATGGGCAAGATATAGCGCGCTGTGCCGAGGTCGCGCTACTGACGCTCGTTCATGAGACAGTGAGATCCACGTTTCGATTTTTCGAGCAATAGAGCTTGCATTCGGGCGGACTCTCGACTCGGATCGAACTTCGAGAGGGATTTTCGCATTGTCATTCATCTGGAGGGCCTAGCCATGAGATACCTAAACCGTCTTTCCGCCTTTTTCCTAACCGTCCTGATGGCCTTTTCCCTGGGGTGCGCATCGACGCCCAAGCAAGAAGGGACTGGAGAGTACGTCGATGACACGGTCCTTACCACGAAAGTAAAGGCGGCAGTTTTCAATGAGCCGACCTTGAAGTCCGCCGAAATCAACGTCGAAACCTTCAAAGGTGTGGTCCAACTGAGCGGCTTTGTCAGATCTCAGGCCGACGCCAACAAGGCAGTCGAAGTTGCACGTGGCGTCAAGGGGGTGAAGTCGGTCAAGAGTGACATGCGGATCAAATGACAGTCGCTGGCCGCGAGCGATTGCCGGCCTGCGCCTCACGTCCACGGGTGAGCGCGGGTACCGTTGCCACGCGTCAGCGATCTCGCGATGGACGCGCCTCAAACAAATCGCCTGATCGCAGGCAAGGTTGAACCGGTTCGTCGCAACGGAACGGGGTCGTCGCGTAGATCGCGGTACACAGTGCGCTTGGTCGGACGCGGGTGAGTGGGCCCTACCATGACAGTCGCCTGGTTGGACTCCGAGATATTTGTAATTGACGGAGGCAGCCTTGTTTCTTGAGGGGATTCAGGCCGAAATCCAGGCCTCGACCCGATGGAAGCCCACCCTGGCGCGATACCCACGTGAAAGTGGAGGGCCCGGTGGTCCGCGAATTTCAGAAGCTGTTTCTGGCAACGTGGGGTAAGCAAAAAGGGGAACCGCTTGCGCCGAAGAATTATTTTCCACAACTCGGCAATACAGGAACGGAGGTCGTGCGCGCCATCGGCAGTTCGCCTGATGAGCCCTACAGCCTCATCTACGCGACACTGCTCTCGGCAATCGGCAGCGCGGTAACCAGCGTATATTTGACCAACGCCTATTTCGTCCCCGACCCGCAGTTGCTAGCCGCGCTCAAGGATGCCGCAGTTCGCGGTGTTGATGTCAAACTCATCCTCCCGAGCAAGACCGATTCGTGGCTGGTGTTCTTCGCCGGACGCTCCTTTTACGACGAGCTGTTGCGCTCCGGCGTAAAGCTCTACGAGCGGCGTGACGTGCTGCTGCATTCGAAGACAGCGGTTATCGACGGTGTTTGGTCCACCATCGGATCGACCAACCTCGACTGGCGCAGCTTCTTGCATAACGACGAGGTCAACGCCGTCGTCCTGGGACAGGAGTTCGGCGCGCAAATGCAAGCCATGTTCGAGGTGGATCTCGCCGCGTCCAATCCCATCACGATTGAACAATGGAACGACCGTTCGATCGGTATGCGTATAAAGGAAATGACCGCGCGCGTGTGGGCTTACTGGTTGTAGATTCCTGAATGCAACGCTGGCCTGGTCCGCGGCAATTGCAGATCTGGACGGCACACTCAATCGCCGCTATCTGTCATCTTGACTGAACCCGGAAGCCGGCACGACGACGATCCCATTTCGTGCCTGGTATGCCCGGAAGATAGGGGCGGCAGCCCCTGGCCGGCACCGAGGTGACACCCGTTCTCCCGTCGTCATGTGTGCAGGCTGTGCTCGGTCTGTGGGAGTTGTCCGACGCGCGTTTCGGAATTTGGATTCTGACGCCAGGAGTGCAAGTGATGTAGTCTCTTTGCAGGGCCCTCGCACAATCGCCGCTGGAAATGCCAGTACGCAACGCTGAGAAGTCCTACTACGGATATCCTACTATAGGGAGTGCGACATGATGACTAAATGGCTATTCGCTGCCTTGTTTGGGATGATGGTGGTCGCGCCGGGAGGGCCCGCATTGGCACTAACCGCATCTGCCGCGGGTTCGAAGGCAGACTACGATGCCGCAGTGAAACAGGCCGACGCTGACTACAAAGCCGCCAGCGCCAAATGTGGCGGCATGAAGGCCAACGCCAAGGACGTTTGCAAGGCGGAGGCCAAGCGCGATCGAGATGTCGCGAAGGCAAACGCCGAAGCCATGCGCGACGGCACCGCTCAGGCCCAGGCGAAGGCGCACAAGGTCAAGGCCGACCGAGACTACGACGTGGCTAAGGAAATGTGCGACGACAGGAAGGGCAACGACAAGGACGTTTGCGTGAAGGAAGCCAAGGTCGCCCACGAGAAGGCGCTTGGGGCCGCCAAGGTTGAGAAGGCCGCCGACACCGGCACCAGCAAAGATGTCTCCGAGGCTCGCCGCGACGCCAAGAAGGACACCATGGACGCCAAGTATCAGGCCGACAAGGAGAAATGCGATGCCTTGTCCGGTGATGCCAAGGACAAGTGCACGGCTGACGTGAGGGCCAAGTACGGCAAGTGATCGGCAGGGATGGCGCCAGCAAGCGAGCGCCGTCGCTCCGCGAGCAGCCGGGGCCGACATCATGGTTCTGATGTTGGCCCCTTTGGCTAGAACACGCCAAGGAGTATGCGGGCGCAAAAAAGGGATGTGTTCGCGGATGCCAGCAGCATCAAGGGGCCGCGCGATCCCTATACCGATGGTGGCAAGACGGGTACGTTCGATCCATACACCGATGGCACGCGGCCTTCTTCGCTAAGGTCATCAGGAGTCCAGGGGCCCGTAGCCGCTTCGCATTCCAATTGCGACACAACCTGCCGACGAGCCCGCGATCCCTATCAAAAAAACCTCCGCATTTTCGGCATGTTAGGTGGGCTGAAAAATAACCGCCCGCAGGCCGCTCTGGCGTTCGTGGTCATCGTGGTCGATGCTGGACCGGCACGAACGGCCAGAGCATTGCCATGATTACTCCCTTGAACGCAGCTTTGAAGGTGTCGGCCTTTGGGAAGCCTTGGAAGACTCTCGCGTATCCAAGACCGAACCACGTGCCCGTTGCGATGGAGACGAGCGAGCTAGGCTCAAGGACGTATCCCAGCAAATGGTTCAGCCCACCGTGGACCACGAATACGGCGATGAGGGCACGAATGTATGGCATGTTCTTCTTCCTGGCAGTTTGGAAAATTCTCGGCAATCCCGAATGAGGCGTTTTCCTTTGTTGCGCAGACGACGCGCCTATGTTTGGTCTTATACCTCTCGTAATGTCTGCCCAAGTCCTCAAAGGCGAACGTCGTGCGCGAAACGCGTCTGAGGCTTTGAAGTTGCCCACCGATGTTGGCTGTCAAGAATGCTCAGGGAGGGCCGAGCATGGAACATGCATAAAGTTTAGGTAGACAATGCTACCAAATCGATGTGCATACTCTGTCGAATCGAGGCGTGATGGTGGCGGCTTGCGCCGCCGGCAGTGTGGCTTTTGCGACTCCTTGTATGAGCGGTGGGGACACTGCTGGCGTGGTTCGATAACTCGGGGAGACGATGCGGCGCGTCTATCCCCTGGGGTCCTGCAAGTTGTTGGCTTCATGCCCATGAGCTTCGTGCGTCACGTTAACGCGTGACCCCCACTGCCACCGGGAGCGCATACCTAGCGATGCGGCGAAAACGGCGACGATATTTGCCTTTCGGATTATCTTCCGACGATGGATCCTGCCGGCCGAGTTTTACTGGACACCGTCAGCAAGGTCCTCCAGCAGCACGCGCTACCGCTCAGCACGCCGATGGTCTTCAGTTGTCAAGCGAAATGAAAAACTTGTCCAGTGACGACATTTAAGGCCCGGTGGCGACGTGGATGAGTAGTCCGCCGGCGATTTGGGTGGACCAGTTTGCCCTCGATGATGCGCACCCTATTTGCCCCGGCGGCAACAGAGCATCAACACCAAAATTCGACCTCTCAGCAGGCCTGGTATCGGTTCATCATTGCTCGGTGCAGAGGGGTGCGCTCGTCATGGCGGGGTGCTCCCACAGGGACTAAAGTGAGCTTAGGTTGCCCATTGAGGGAGTGGTGCGGCCACCGCGACCGCAACATCGCCAACGATCTGGTAAGGGCGAGGAAGATCATGATTGAATCAACTGATCCGAAGGCTGTGGCTTCCGTTGCAGGCAATATCGCCACGAACCGCACGCCGAAGAAGGCTCGTTACGCAACATGGTTTGCGGTACTGCTATGCTCATCTTATCCATATCCCGCCTTTTCGCAATCGATTCAGATACAGATTCTAGGCATTCGAAGCAGCACAGGCATGGTGGCCTGCACTCTCTTTGAATCGCCAGTCGGATTCCCTGCAGACTATCTGCATTCAGCGAGGAATATCATGTCAATAAGGGTTAAGAATAATCAAGCGCAATGCAATTTTGAAGGAATCCCCCCAGGAACATATGCCATAGCGGTCGCACATGATGAAAATATGAACGGTAAGCTGGATAAAAGCGCACTTGGAATTCCTACCGAAGGATATGGTTTTTCAAACAATGCAGTAGGATGGCTCAGCGCACCGTCGTTTTCCGCCGCCAGCTTCTCCTACGATGGGAAGAACTCGAGTTTGACGATTAGATTGCATTACTGAATACGCTTTGGATGATGCATACCTTCTATGCAGTTTCTGGCGAGTTTTACAAAAAAGGCCTGATCTACTAATGATTCACAATTCTCCAATTGTGCAAAGGCCTTTTTGAAGTGGGCAAAGCCGTTTCTGCGGGCTGCCCCATGCGCGATTACCGCCATATTTCGGTCCTAACTCGGGATAGACGTTTTGCGCATTCCTTGAGCAGGTCGCAGAGAGCCATTCGGTTGTCGATGCCAGTTGCCTTGCCGCCCCCAGATATGGAGGCCCGTGATGAACATTGCCCTGAGATTCCATGGCGGAATGCAATCGCTTTTGTCGATTACAGACTTCCTGCCCCTCAAAAGCTCGTCCATCCAAATTGACGCCAGCTTAGTCAGATCCAAAAATCCCTCTGCCGGGACTGATTACGGCAACCGGACCATATAATTTCGAATTGGTTCTGACCGGATATTCGCAAGAAGTCGGGCGGGGTCGTATTCGTGCTACCGCCGAGCACTACTTTCTTATCCACTGACCCTCAGGGGTCTTGATGAAGGTTCCGGGCGCGGCCTTTTCAATGGCTTTCTGTCCTGCCAGGATCGCCACTTGCTCCAGGGTGGCGCCGTTCTTCTTGGCAATGGCGTCGTACGCCGCGCGGCGCTTCGCATTGATATCCGCGGCAAGTTCCACTGCGTCCGGGGTTGCCTTGACAACACCCAGATAACCATCTGGTTGCTCACCCACGAGCCCCTGTGACTTGGCACTATCCAGGCCCAATGCCATGGCCAGCGTACTGCCAGACAGCAGTAGCACCGCCATCAATCGTGTCGCCATTTTCATGGTTGGCTCCTAGAACAATGTGCGGTCTTCACTGATGAGTTTATCCACATCTTTTTCTACCTTGAGGCGAATCTCATGATCAATCTTCACATTCAGATTGATGGTGATAGGGTCTTTGGGGGCCTCAAGGGCGATCCGAGGCGTGCAGGCGGCCAGCGGCAGTAAAGCGACAAGCAAAACGGGTTTCTTCATGGCGTGTCCTCCACGTCATCGCTGCGCGAGCCTTCTGCAGGCATCCGGTTCAGTACCCGCCGGGAGATATCATCCCCAATGCGCAAGCTGCGCAATAGTTCGAACACGTTCTCCCGGTGAGTGTAGTTTAGTACGATTGGCAAGCTGGTCTTCTGCGGGTTCTGGCCTTTGATGGTGACTGCGGCGTCCAGCCAGCCGTCTGGTTTCATATTCAGACGCGCCTCAAATTCATCAATCGCCAGATTGCTCAGGGCATCGAGCGCCAATTCCACCGCACGATTGGATTGGCCCATCGCGGTAACCCCGGCGGATGGCAAGACCTTGAGTGATAATGGGCCCTCGTTGCTCACGTAACCCGACCGCAAGGCCAGGGAGTCCCTCGTCAATTGTAGCGGCAGATTGCCGCCCACGCGGCCAGCGAGTTGAACGGTCGGGTTCGGATCGTTCTGCAGGGCAGCCACCTCCGCCAGGTTGATGCGCCCAATGGTCACCGCCTGAAACTGAGAGGACGGCCATTGCAAGGTAGCGGCGTGCATATTGCCTCCCAGCACGTCGGCAGAGATATCGGCGACGTGCCAGGTGACCAAGTCAGATTGGACCGTCATGCGGATGTTGCGCACCAGGGTGCCCACATCCAGTTGGGCGAGCATGACTGGCCCGATGCTTGTGAGCGTTACGCCGTTTTGCTGCAACTCAATATGCGCCGCCCCATCGCCGCCCGTGGCCAGAATGCCTCCCCATTCCAGCGCCAGTCCGGACACGAATATGTCGCCTTGCAGCCGCCAGTGGTCCTGCCATTCCCAGCGACCTTGGCCATGGAGCATGCCTTGCTTCAAGGTGAAGCCGAGGCTGCGGCTCATGGATGCAGACAGCGGTGTCCTGATCTCCAGCATGCCCTTCGCTCCGGCTTTTCTTCCGTGGCCAGACAGCTCTGCGGTCAGGGTCAGCTCGGATTGCCAGGCCGGCGCACGCAGCGTGGCCCTGCCTTGCTGCCCGGCGACGGCGATTTTCCCGGTGACGGCAGGCAGTGCCCAGCGCGTCGCAACGACGCCCTCCGCCTTGACCTCCAGATTGCCGAATACACCCTGGGGCCCGACGCGCAGAGGCGTTGTCGCGACCACGGCGATCGGCTTGATCAATGTCGTTCCGACCAGCCCGCCGGCTATCGTTGCGCGACTGCCAGTGCCCAGGTACCACTGCCCGTCCTTGCCAAACCAGGGTGCGACGAGCTTCAGGCCCCCGCCCCGTGCATAGAAGGGGAGCCGCGAGTCGCCTTCAACCGTACCTTCCCAGCGCCCTCGCGCAAAGCTGGCGCTGAGCGCCCCCGTGAGAGGGGCATTGCCATAGTGGCCATTGAACTCCGCGCGCGTGGTCCAGCCCGGCGCCTGGAAGCCGGTCACCGGCACGCGCACCGCTAGCAACAGATCTGGTCCCCTGACCGTGAGGCTGGCTGGTTCCCCCGCCAGCCCGGAGGCTTCGATGCGGCCTTGCCAAAACCCGCTCAGATCATATCCGGCGGCTTTACCTGCCAGATCAAGCCGTCCGTGCCAGCCCCATTTCGCTTGCTGCCAGGCCAACCGGCTGTCGACGGTTTTGACTTCTATATCCCGATACTGAAGCTCGGCCGAGATTGTGCTTTCACCGGCCAATGCCAGCGGCAGTGTCAGGGGCCGGGGCCAGCGCAGTAGAAGCCCCTCGGGGAGTTGTATCGACGCCGGCAACAGTTCCAGCCCTTGCCGATTCCAGCGAATAGGCACTCTGCCGGCTAGTGAGGGCCCGGCTAGCGTCAGCATGCCCTGGCCGCGTGCTACGCCGGTGCCCTCGGTATCCAAGGTCAGCACTATGGTGCCTTGCGGGCCTGCCGCTCGCAGTTCCAGGCGCAGGGACTCCACCCCCTCCAGATTGCCGCTGACCCGTAGCACTTGCGGGGCTTCCAGGATCCAGGCACCGCCGAGCGTCAATGGTGACGCCAGTTCGGCATTCAGATGCCATTTTTTGGCGGCGAGGCTGGCCTCTAGCCTCATGTCGGACCGTTGGGACTGACCGCGATGACCCAGTTGTTGCCCCTGCGCCTGCAAATCGCCGTCCAGTCGACTGGCCTGCCACAATCCATTGCCCGTGAAGGTCAGCGCACCCAGGAGCCTGGGCGCGATGTCAGCCGCCTGAATCGCGCCTTGCGCGCTCCAGTGCCCGGAAATGCGGTCATAGGTCGCGGTCGCACTGCTGTGCTGATACTTTGCCCATGCCTGCCAGCGCTGCTCGCGCTGGCGGACGAAGAGTGCGATCGGCGGCAAACCGGGAACTGAGAGTGCGTCGATGGTGAGATCGAACGGCGGCGTCCAGGGGGGAGGCAGCGCCTCGCCGCCAGCTTGGCAATTGGCCAGGCTCACGCTGGCAACGGTGATCGTCACGGGCCGCCAGCCGGTGATCCGGAATCGTTCGCCGCGGGCTTCCACGCAGCCGTTCTGCAGCCTTTGCCAATGCGCCAGTTCCAGTCCGTCTTGCCAACCGAGCCCCTGGACACGTACGCCCAGCGCAAACGCCGTGATCACCACCACCAGAAACACCGACACTGGCAGCAGCGCCAGGATGATCATCCAGGCATAGTTGCGACGAAAGAATGCAAGAGTGGGCGGATATTGCCGGGAGAGGAGCATGCCGCAGGCGGGTCTACATTATTGAACTGACACTGTGTGATTCTTCCCTTGCCTTGGCAAACAGGTTCTACGTTCCCACCTCGCCGGGACGTAGTTCAGGATCGATCGCACGTTCGGCTCTGGTCTTGGCCAGACATGCGTCAACCATACTCCCAACCGAAGTGACATAGTGATTGGCGCCGATTGCGCTCTGGAGCGCCTCGCTCCACTGATCCGTATCACCTCTTGGCCAGAGGCCGACGACGATCGACGCATCCGGGAAACGCAGCTGCACGCGCCGGACAAGGTAGCGCAAGTGCGACGGGATGCCTTCAATGTTCAAATAGAAAATACACACAGTCGTCGGCACGATAACGTCCAGACCTTGCATCTGGGCGCGCGAGGCCGCGTCATGAGGGACAACCCGGCAATCAAGATCATGCTTTCCGAGGAGTTGGGCGACAATGGTCGACGCCAATTCGTCGAGCGGGCCCCTTCCGGCTATGCAAAGCACGTGGCCTTCGGCGCTTCTCGCCGGCGAAGTTTCGATACTCGGCGAGAGGACGGAGGGACCCGGTTGGTGCGAATCCTGTTCAGCGATGTACGGTGCTGAGGCAGCCGTTTGGCCATTAGCCCCGGCTGGATTTGGTTCAATGTCGGCAAAGCTGTCCAAACCTTCGACGAGATCGGTTACCGTAGTTTCTATTCGCGCCAGTTGTGCGGCTGTTACAACGCCGCACAACATATCGCTGGCCGCAAGCTGCAATCCCTTGATGGCGACCTCGTCGTAATACGAGGAGAGTGACCGGTCACGCAGCAGAATTTCGGCTTGCTCGAGTGTTTCATCCGGATCGCCGGCCAGCGCTCGCTGGTAAAAGTTCTCAACTGGCGTGAGCGTCGGCTGGTCACCGAGCAGCACGTCGAGGATTTCGAGTCTCCCGACATGCCGGCCGAGGACGACCAGGCAAAGCGTCAGCGGGGTGGACAGGATAAGCCCGACCGGGCCCCATATCCAGCTCCAGAAGACCGCGGCAACAACAACGGAAAATGGCGAAATGCCGGTGCTATGGCCAAATAGCATCGGCTCGATGACCTGACCGGCCAGCAGCTCGACGATCACGAAAAGCGCCAGTGACCAGATCGCCATGGACCATTCAGGACTGACTGCTGCGGCGAGTGCGGTAGCCAGAATAGCGACGATCCAGATTCCCACGTAGGGTACCAGGCGCAACAGCGCGGCCAGGATGCCCCACAGCACCGGGCTTGGTATGCCAATCAGGAAGAGCCCGGCTCCGATTACAACGCCGACGCCGGCATTGACAGCGAATTGCGAAAGGAAATACCGGCTGAGGCGCCGCGCGGCGTCATCCATCGCGGTGGTGGTCCGGTGCAAATCGCCCGACCCGAATAGCCGGATAGCCCGATCCCTGAGGTCATCACGCTGTAGCAGGATGAAGATGGTGACGATGAATACGATGAAGGTGGTCTCAAGCGGCCTGACGACGGGGGAGAGTATTTGCCGCGCCAGATGAAAGGCCGTCGGGGGCGGCTCGATGACTTCGACCGGAAGCGCCGCGGGCGGCTGAGTCGGCGGCGAGGCGGATTCGGGCCCTTGAGCCGCTTGCGGCAAATCAACGGTTGCCCGCCGAAATGCCTTGCCAGCGGTTCCGGCCATACTGCTGAGCTTTCCAATTGTCAGTCGATGCGCAGTATTGATCTTTTCTTCGATGGTCGCCTGATAGCGAGGCATGCCAATTGCGAGATCCGTAATCTGTGCGGCGATCACGCCCCCCAGCAAGACCATCATCGAAACTGAAATTGTCACGGCGACTAGAACCGAGATGATCCGACCGAGCTTGATGCGACAAAAGAGATCGACCATTGGCGCTACCAGGACGCTGAGCAAGATCGCGAGCGTGATCGGGATCAGCACCTCTCGTCCAACATAGAGTCCGGCGACGACGGTCACGCCGATGGCGAGGCTGACCAGGCCGTGGAGGCTGGCGGACTCGGAAGTCTTCAGATGCGCCACTTGCCTCGCGGGGCGCGGATCGATCGATTCAGGCATGATCAAAGGCTCGCAGTGTTGGCCTTCTCGATGAGAATCAACCCGCGGCGCAGCGTTGTAGCCGGCAGGTGCCTAGCGTCCTGTGCGGACGCTAGGCGGGTTACTCGGGTGCCGGGCTACGCCGCCTTCAGGAAACTAGGGCGCGGTGCCGCTAAACCTTCTGAAGACCAGCTGATTCTGAAGTGCAATTAATCGTCAGACGCAGTGACTAGTGACTTACCCTCAGCCGATACGCCGAGATTAAAACGCAATTAATCGCCAAGTTTGACCTACGCCCGCGCAAACGCTGGCTGGTATGAGGCCGTCCTATTGGGAAGAGAGGGCAGCTATCACGTTGCGGAGTATAATTTCACTATCATGAAACCACCTGGCGAGCAGCCTCCGCGCTGACTTCCCTTCGTCACGGGACGGGCCGTCCTATTCGAGCACCCCGCGCAGCGGAAGGGATGCCAATTGACCAGGCAGCGAGGCATTGCGGTGTCTCCATCGGCATGCTGTCCAAGCTGGAGAACGGCAAGGGCGGTCAATCTCGAGCACGCCCTACGTGTGATGACGGACTGGGTTTGACGATCCTGGTCGTTCCCAAGGCTCATGCACGTTGGCTTGAACAGGCAGCGGCTCATGCAGCAAAGATCGGCGAGGACGCGGCCAGGGAACAGCATACCTGGCTGGAGGAGTAGAGACGCGATCAGGATGAGCGTCAGGCTCGGAAGGGCTCCTCAGTCGGTGCGGAAACGCTGGGCGTGTCAACCTGAACGCACATTACAACTTGTCGGCCGCAACCGATGCGGTTCCGCTCTTGCGTAGCCTCGTGCCGCGGATCCTCTACCTGTGGAGGTAGGCGCTCGTGGTCACGATCGAGGCATTGGCCAAAGTTGTCGCGGACATAGCGTCGAGGACTGCTTGCGGAACCGGGCCTCGTCGGGCACTCTGCTCATTGATACACGTAAAAATGGGTTTGTGAGCCCCTCCTTAGGGCCGGGGCTCCGATGCGCACGCGCTCTAAGCTTCAACTCTCCGCGATGGCAGCAGCGGTATCACTGTTCTGGTCTCTGCAGTCTCATCGGGCACCCGTCGTGGCACTTGGGGGGTGTGGCGCGACGCGCCCAGCACCACGGTTGGAGCCGAATAATGGAAGGTCGGTTCATTGATGACACCCTGGTGCGAGGGCCACTCATGTCGACTCGGAATCCTCGGGCATGATGCTTGCACCCTTCACAGCTGCGGAGCTGCTCCGCAATGTGGAGTCGTTCATGAACCAGCAAATCCTCAAGCCGCGGGAGGGACAAGATATCCCAGATGTACCGCCCGCTGAACACGCACCACAGAAGGAAGAACGCGAAGCGCCTGTGCACGATGAAGGCCTTGGCAAGCCGCTCCGCGAGCCAGGTCAGCACGATGTCGGAATGCCCGAGGACTCCTAGGATATCGTGGCTCTTATGAGGAATTTTCTCGTCAGGGGGCCAGCCCATGCTAGTTAGAGACGTTATGCAGCCGCCAGCCTTCGTTCAGGCGGAGGAAAGCTTGGCCGTTGCGGCGCGTAAGCTGCAACACGATAACATTGGCTGTCTGCCAGTGTGCCAAGGCGAGCGGGTAATTGGAATGCTCACTGACCGCGATATCGCAATGCGCGGGGTAGCAGACGGGCGTAACGCGAGCCAGATGTCGGTTATGGAGGCGATGTCGAGGGACCCGCTTACTTGTTTCGCGGACGATTCAGTCGAGCAAGCCGCTATCCTCATGACTCAAGGCCACGTGCAGCGACTGGCAGTCCTGGACAGGAAGACTCAACGCTTAATCGGTGTTATTTCCGTATCCGACGTAGGGGGCAGTCAAACTGAGCCGCGCCACTATGAGGTCACCTTCTTTAAGAAGATGAGCGATCATTATGGTCATTCTCAACACGCCGAGGTGATGCGAATTTCGATCGTCCACGGTAGCAAGGATGAGGCAATCGCAGTTGCGATGCGCCAGTTCGAGCAGGTGAAGCAGGTCAACAGTTGGAACCAGCTCGCCGACGGATACGATGTGACAACAATCCATCATGACGAACAGGGTGTTGTTGTTGACGAACACGAATTGACCTCCGAGCGCGAAGCCAGAATCAAGCAGCGCGCTTACGAGTTGTGGGAGCAAGCAGGGGCACCAGCCGGGCAGGACAAGGAATATTGGCATAAGGCCGCAGCCGAGCTCGACGACCAGGACCGAGCCGAGGAGTAATGCGAGGCAACTCGGGCGTATTCCCGGGGCGTGCTTCCTAAGAAGAACAACTTGGATGCCAGCCAGATCTTTATTCGCCGCGGAACGTGGCCTTCATCGCGTGCAAAGTGGCAGCGATCCCCATCCAGTCGAATCGGCCAGATTAAGCTGTCACTGTATTAAGGGGTCTGGGACTGGGCATGGCGGGCGCGGATTTCCGTTGTCTCACAAGAGCATACGATGCCATCTTTTCTTCCTCTTACTCCACGAGAGGCCTTTCAACTGGCGCGCGATAGCGTCGACTCCTGGCTGGAAGACTACGCCCCAAGCATGGGCGCCGCGCTGGCGTTCTACACGGTTTTTTCTATTGCGCCATTGCTACTGATCGTCATCACCGTGGCGGGCGTCGTGTTTGGACCCGAAGCCGCGCGGGGAGAGGTTGTGGGGCAGTTGCGAGGACTGCTCGGAGAGGAGGGCGCTCGGACTATCGAGGCGATGCTGTTGGCTGTTAGCAGGCCCGCCGCTAGCACCCTGACTGCCGCACTCGGTGTGCTTGTCATGTTGGTAGGAGCAACCACAGTCTTGGCGGAATTGCAGGATGCGCTCGATCGCATTTGGCGTGTTCCTGAGCGCCGCAGGGCCTCCGGTATCGTTGCGTTGGTCCGGGGACGATTGCTCTCGTTCGGCATGATACTCGCCATCGGATTTCTGCTTGTTGTTTCCCTACTTCTTAGTGCTGGGATTTCCGCAATGGGCCGGCTATGGGCACCATTCTTCGGAAAAGGCGAACTGATCGGACATCTTCTGGACGCCATCTTGAGTTGGGTACTTATTACTGTGGTATTCGCAATGATTTACAAGATCATGCCGCGGGCGAAGGTTCGCTGGCCGGATGTTTGGCTCGGCGCCGTCGTCACCGCTCTTCTATTCACCCTGGGAAAGCTCCTCATTGGCCTGTACATCGGCAAGACGGGTGTCGCCAATAGTTACGGCGCTGCAGGCTCGCTTGTAGTTCTTCTTCTATGGGTATATTACTCCGCGCAGATTTTCTTACTCGGTGCGGAATTTACTTGGCACTATGCACAGCGGTTCGGCTCGGGCAGGAAGCCAAATCAAGAGGCGGTCGAAGAATCAAATGTAGGCTGCGGTCTCTAATTAGCCCGGGCAGGAGAGCGCGGTTGACAGGCGCGTGCGGCAAAACCGTTTTGGACATCGAGTACGAGGTCGTGCGACCCATCTGTAACAGGCTTGGCACATGACTTGCTCGGTGGAAAAGAGACAGCGACCGCCTGAGGTGGCAGATGAATGTACTGATCGCCGACTTTCCTTCAGAATGTGGAAACACGCGCGGGCGAGCTTGTGCGCCAATGCCTTACGCGCGACGATCGGTTCGTTCCGGCCTTTTTGCGCTCGTAGAAACGCTTGGCTTCGTCGCAAAAACGCATGGCAAAGTTGGCCGCCAAGACGAAGGCCCACGACAGATATTTGTTGCCGTTCTTGGTGTTGCCTTCGCCTTTCTTCTTGCCGTTGCTCAGGTGCTGGCTGTCGACGCAGCGCGCGTAGGAGGCGAAGTTGCCCGCGCTGGCGAAGCGCTCGATCGGTCCGGTCTCGAGCAGGATGACGCTTGCCAGAATTTGGCCGATGCCGGGCACGGTTGTCAGCAAGGCATAATCAGCGCGCGGCTTGACTTTTTCCTGCAGGCGCTTTTCCAGCAGTTCAATCTGCGCGGAGAGCGTTGCGATGACTGCTACATTGGCATGGATCGCCAGGCCGACGTCGGCGGGAAGTCCCATCTGGTCAATGGCTTCGGCTTTCAGCCGTGAGACTTGAGCGCTGGAGAGCCGGGTACCGTAGTGACGGGCCGTGATGTTCTCAACGGCCAGTATGTGGCTGGTGCGGCTGCGCACGGCAGACGCTTTTCCGCCACGACATGGTCGGCTTCGTCGATCACGGTGATCACGCTGTTGTTTGAATGCAGGTCAATGCCGCTATAGTTCATGTGGGCCTCCTTCTGGTTAAAGCGGTTGGCAAACACTTTAACCCCGTCGCCCACCCGGGCGGCGGTGGGGAGGCCCGCTAGATGATTTTCACTTTTATTTTGGTATATTATTTGGTATACGGCTCCGGCTGAGTCAGTGATGTATCATCTGATCAACCGTCGCCTGTCCAAGCGACAGCAGATGCGGTGGTCTATCAACGGTGCGCACTACCTTCTCCAGGCGCGAGTCGAACTGCTAGATGGCAAGCTGGAGGCGCGATTTATCGACAAGTACCCACACTTTCGATGAGCTCCAACCGAGCACGTAGACCCCACTACCCACTCCAGGCGCGAGCCGAGCTACTAGATGGCAAGCTGGAGGAGCGATTTATCGTGAGCCGCCAAAGGAACCCTTGCCGAGGGAAGCTGCCGAGCTCTTCGAGCAATTCGGGCTTCCCTCGGAGTTACAGCCCCAAGGTTCTTAATGCTCCCGAAGCAGAATGGCTGCTGATCCGCACCCTTGCCGACGGGCTGGAATGCTCCATGGCGGGGACGCGCGGGCGGCGCAACGCTTGCTTTGGTGCCTGCGTGCCAGTGAGTTGGCCCGGTACGGAACCGTACCGATTTCTCACTCGATTGCGAGCACCGTTTCCACAATTGCCCTGCGATCTCTTGCCGGCTGCCAGAGGCAGCGGGCGAGATTGCTAGGCAAATACGTCTCAAGGCACTTGCCTTTGGCCCGCGTGCACATCGCCATGAATGAGTGCGGCTGTTCGACATACGATCAAAAGACATACGAATTGAGACAAAAAAACCGGCTACGGATAGGGCCTCTTATCCGGCGAACAGGAGACAAGGCGTGGAAGAAGATCTCGTTCAACGGATAGAGTCCAATTCCAACTACCGGCGGCTGGTTTCAGCCCGCTCCACCTACGGATGGGTGCTGACCGCAATGATGATGGTCGTGTACTACGGCTACATCCTTCTGGTTGCCTTCGGGAAGACCTTGCTCTCCACCAGGATCGGCGATGGCGTGATGACCTGGGGGATTCCGATCGGACTCTTTGTGATCGTATTTACGGTGGTCGTCACCGGCATTTACGTCCGGCGCGCCAACGGCGAATTCGACAACCTGACGGCTCAGATTCGCAAGGAGGTGCTGTAATGTCGGCTCGGAACCGTATCCTATGCGCATTGATGCTACTGGCCCTTGGTGGCGCAGCCTGGGGAGCCGGTGGCGATCTTGGCCAAATGCAAAAGCAGCCAACCAACTGGACAGCGATATCCATGTTCGCTGTATTTGTGGTGTTCACCTTGTTCATCACCAAATGGGCTGCCGCCAAGACAAAGTCCGCGGCGGATTTCTACACCGCCGGCGGCGGCATCACCGGATTCCAGAACGGGCTGGCAATTGCAGGCGACTACATGTCCGCGGCATCCTTTCTTGGGATATCGGCCGCGGTTTACCTGAACGGCTATGACGGCCTGATCTATTCGATCGGCTTCCTGGTGGGCTGGCCTGTTATCACCTTCCTGATGGCCGAGCGCCTGCGCAACCTCGGTCGCTTTACCTTTGCCGACGTGGCGGCCTATCGCTTCGCGCAGACCCCGATCCGCGTGTTCGCGGCCTCCGGCACCCTGGTGGTGGTGGCGTTCTACCTGATCGCCCAGATGGTCGGTGCCGGCCAGTTGATCAAGCTGCTGTTCGGCCTGGAGTACTGGCTTGCGGTGGTGATCGTCGGCACCCTGATGATGGTGTACGTGCTGTTCGGGGGCATGACGGCGACTACCTGGGTCCAGATCATCAAGGCCGGCCTGCTGCTTGCGGGTGCGAGCTTCATGGCATTCATGGTGCTGGCGCAGTTCCATTTCAATCCCGAAGCGCTCTTCGCCAAAGCGGTTGAGATCCACGCCAAGAAGGACGCTATCATGGGCCCGGGCACCTTCATCAAGGACCCCATCTCTGCCATTTCATTCGGCATGGCGCTGATGTTCGGCACTGCGGGCCTGCCTCACATCCTGATGCGGTTCTTCACCGTACCGAGCGCCAAGGAAGCACGCAAGTCGGTGTTCTGGGCGACAACCTGGATCGGCTACTTCTACCTGCTCACCTTCATCATCGGCTTTGGCGCCATTGTCCTGGTCAGCACCAACCCGGTGTACAAGGACGCGCTTGGCGGCTTGCTGGGCGGCAACAACATGGCGGCTATCCACCTTGCGAACGCCGTCGGCGGCAATGTCTTCCTCGGCTTTATTTCCGCGGTGGCCTTCGCCACGATTCTTGCCGTAGTCGCGGGGCTGACGTTGTCCGGCGCTTCGGCGGTGTCGCATGACCTCTACGCGACCGTGTTCAAGAAGGGCAAGGCCGCCAGCGACAAGGAACTGCGCGTATCGCGCGTGACGACCATCGCGCTGGGCGTCGTGGCCGTGATTCTGGGGATCGCATTCGAGAAGCAGAATATTGCCTTCATGGTGTCGCTGGCTTTTGCGGTGGCGGCATCGGCGACCTTCCCCGTGTTGTTCATGGCTGTGCTGTGGAAAGACTGCACGACACGCGGCGCGACCATCGGCGGCTTTCTCGGCCTGATTACCGCCGTCGGCCTGACCATTGTCTCCAAGTCGGTCTGGGTCGATGTGTTCGGCTACACGGATGCCATCTTTCCCTACACATCGCCGGCCCTGTTTTCCATGATCGTGGCCTTTGTCGGCATCTGGCTGTTCTCGACACTGGACCACAGCGAGCGTGCCCGCATCGACCGGGCGGGATACCCGGCGCAGAAGGTCCGCTCTGAAACCGGCATCGGCGCATCGGAGGCTTCCGGCCACTGAGGTCGCTGAAGCTGCTGAAGCCACTGGAGGCATTGACGTTACTGAGGAACGTTTCATGTCGCGCCGTTCCCTTCTCGGGCACCGCCTGATCGCGCTGTTTGCCCTGGGCTGGTTGTTGTTCAACTACCCATTGCTGGCGCTGTTCAACGATTCGCGCACGTGGTTCGGCATCCCGCGCTTGTACTGCTACTTGTTTGCCGCCTGGGCGTTGCTCATCACCCTGCTGGCGTTCACGGCGGAACAGAGGGCGCCGCGCGGAAGACCCTCGCAGTCCGACCCGTCGGCACCCGTGCCGGAGGACTGAAATGCTGGATGGCTGGGTCATTGCGCTGGCGTCGTTCGCGTATCTCGGCATGTTGTTTGCGATTGCGTTCTACGGCGACAGGCGCGCTGATGCCGGTGCCAGCATGATAAACAACCCGTACCTGTATGGGTTGTCGTTGGCCGTCTACGCGACCTCATGGACCTACTATGGCAGCGTCGGCCGGGCTGCGGTCAGCGGCATCGGCTTCCTGCCCATCTACCTCGGCCCCACGCTGATGGCGGCACTCTGGTGGACCCTGCTGCGCAAGATAATCCGCATCAGCAAGAACAACCGCATCACCTCGATTGCCGACTTCCTTGCCTCCCGCTACGGCAAGAGCGCGCTGCTCGGCGGCCTTGTCACGCTGGTGTCGGTGATTGGCATCGTGCCCTATATCGCGCTGCAGCTGAAGGCGGTCTCGGCAAGTGTCGCGGTACTGGCGCATTCCCCCGGCCTCGGCATGCGGGGCGACGAAGCCGGGCCGGTCTGGTCGGACATGACGCTCTACCTCGCGCTGATGCTGGCGGTGTTCACCATCCTGTTTGGCACCCGTCACGTCGATGCGGCAGAGCGCCATGAAGGCATGGTTGCCGCGATCGCCTTCGAATCGCTGGTCAAGCTGGTGGCGTTCCTTGCGGTGGGGGTCTTTGTCACCTTTGGCATCTACGACGGATTCGGGGACCTGTTCGGGCGTGCCGAAGGGGTGCCTGCCCTGAAAGCGCTCCTGACGTTGAATGGCGATGCGGCGGGTGCCGGTAACGTAACCTTTGGCGCATGGGCCGTGCTGATCGTGCTGTCGATGTTCTCGATGCTGCTCCTGCCGCGCCAGTTCCAGATCGCAGTCGTCGAGAACATCGACGAAAACCACCTGAAGACGGCCACCTGGCTATTGCCTTTGTATCTCCTGGCCATCAATGTCTTTGTCTTGCCCATCGCCTTCGCGGGGATCCTGCACTTCCCAGGGGGCGAAGTCGATCCGGATATGTACGTGCTAGCCCTGCCTATCGGGGAGCAGTCCCCGGCGCTCACGCTCCTGGTGTTTATCGGCGGGCTGTCGGCGGCCACTGGCATGGTCATCGTCGAGACCATCGCACTTAGCACCATGGTCTGCAATGACCTGGTGATGCCGTTGCTACTGCACCTTAAGCCGCTGCGGTTTAGCCATCGCGCCGATATCAATGCGCTGCTGCTGACCATCAGGCGCGCGGCAATCGTGCTGTTGATGATGCTCGGCTACGCCTACTTCCGCCTGGCCGGCGAAGCCTACGCGTTGGTTTCGATCGGCTTGATTTCGTTCGCGGCCGTGGCCCAGTTCGCGCCCGCGATGCTGGGCGCGATCTACTGGAAGAACGGTACACGGCAAGGCGCGCTTGTCGGGCTGGGTGCCGGCTTCCTGCTCTGGGCCTACACGCTCCTGCTGCCATCGTTTGCGCAGTCCGGCTGGGTGCCGGCCAGCTTTGTCGAACACGGGCCGTTTGGCATAGGCTGGCTGAGGCCGCGACAGCTGTTTGGCCTGGACGGCCTGGATCCGGTCTCGCATGCGCTGTTCTGGAGCATGCTGGCGAACGTCGGTGGCTATGTCGGCGTGTCGCTCACGACCACGCAAAGCGCGGCGGAGCGGGTGCAGGCCGTCCTGTTCGTCGATGCCTACGCGCACAGCGGCAGCGCGCCGGGACCCCATGTATGGCGTGGCAGCGCTTCGGAGGATGCGGTACTCGCGTTGCTGCGGCGTTTCCTTGGCGCCGCGCGTGCCGATGAGGCCTATGCGCGATTTCTTGAGCAAGGCAGGGCGGACGGGCGGTCGACCGACGCCGACTTGGTGCATTTCGCGGAGATCCAGCTGGCCGGCGCAATTGGCGCCGCATCGGCGCGGGCAGTGATCGCTTCTGCGGTGAATGAGGCACCGCTCGGCCTGGACGAAGCCATGGCGATCCTGGATGAGACCGCGCAAGCGGTCGCCTACAGCCGGCAACTGGAACAGAAATCGCGTGAGCTCGAGACCGTGTCGGCTGGACTCAAGGCAGCCAACGTGCGGCTCACCGAACTCGACCACATGAAGGACGACTTTATCTCGACCGTGACCCACGAGCTGCGCACGCCACTGACGTCAATCCGTGCCTTCTCCGAAATCCTGCGCGACCATCCCGATCTTGCCGCTGACAAACGCAGCGAATACCTCGACCTTGTAATCAAGGAAAGCGAGCGCCTCACACGCCTCATCAACAACGTGCTCGACCTGGCCAAGATCGAATCCGGTAGCACCGAATGGCACACCGTACCGCTAGACTTGAAGCAGGTGATCCAGGACGCGGTGGACGCTACTCGGCACCTGTTCCTGGAGCAACGCATTCAGCTTGCGTTGCAGTTGCCCCCGCAGGTCCCGCTGCTGCTGGCCGACCCCGACCGGCTGATGCAGGTGATGCTGAACCTACTGTCGAATGCGGTGAAGTTCTGCGACCGGGCGCACGGCCGCGTCGCGGTGAGTCTGGAGGTGGTGGGCAACGATTTGCGTGTTGCGGTGCGAGACAACGGGGGCGGCGTGCGTCCGCAGGACCGGGAGCTTATCTTCGACAAGTTCCGCCAGGGCGGCGACAGGCTGGCGGGCAAGCCCCAGGGCACCGGGCTGGGATTGCCGATCAGCCGGGAAATCATCCGTCATTTCGGCGGTAGGCTGTGGCTGGAAGCGACGCCGGAAAACGGCGCGGTGTTCGTATTCACGCTGCCGCTGCCGAAGGCACCGGAGACAACGTCATGACCCACAAAGTCCTCATCGTCGATGACGAACCGAACATCGTGATCCCGCTGGAATTCCTGATGCAGCAGAGCGGCTACGAAGTAGGCATTGCGCGCGATGGGCAGGCAGCCTTGGCGCAGATGACCGCGTTTCAGCCCGATCTGGTCCTGCTCGACATCATGCTCCCGTTGCTTAGCGGCTTCGAGGTCTGCCAGAAGATCCGGGAAAACAAGGCTTGGGATCGGGTCAAGGTGGTCATGCTGTCGGCGAAGGGACGAGACCTGGAGGTGGCCAAGGGCCTCGCGCTGGGCGCCGATGCCTATATCACCAAGCCGTTTTCCACCAGGGCGCTGGTCGAGCAGGTGAGCGCCTTGCTCGCGAGCGGCCAGAGAGCACGCGAATGATTAAAAAATGGATCGCGCAACACCGCTTTGGCGTTACGTTGGCGCTGCTGTTCCTGGCGCAACTGCTTGTCGTCGGCGCGATGCTCCTGCCGCTTGCGGTCGATCTGCCGGCGGCGCAGCGCGCATGGTTGACCGCGCTGGTGTTGCAGCGCGGTGCGCTGTGGATCGCGCTGGCGGCACTGCTGCTGCTGGCCTTGGGCGTCGGCCTGAAGGCGTTGTTCAACGCTTACCCGACGCCGGTCGCGCGCCTGGCCGAAGACGCCGCGCTGCTTGCGGCCAACCCTGGCCACCGCATCGAGCCACAGGGCGCGCGCGGCGTGCGCAGCCTCGGAGATGCGCTCAACCTGCTGGCAGCTTCCCACCAGACGCTGCACGACGGCGTGCAGCAGAAAATCGAACTGGCGAACCGCGCGCTGGCCGAAGAAAAGAACCGGCTCGCCGCGCTCATGGCGGAGCTTTCGCTGAGCGTGCTGGTCTGCAATATCGAAGGGCAAATACTGCTCTACAACGACAGCGCCAGGCAGTTGCTTGACGCCGGGCGGGGCGGCGCGCCTGCGGCCGGCACGGCGGCAATCGGGCTGGGCCGCTCCGTGTTCGGCGCGATCGAACGCGGGCTCATCCTGCATGCGCTGGAGCAGATCCAGCAGCAGCTTCGGGAGAGCGAGGGCGGCGCGGCGAGACCGGTATCCGGATTTGTCGCCACGCTCGCGCAGGGCCAGATCGTGCGCGCGCAGATGGCGCCGGTGTTCGACAGCGCACGCGCCCTCAATGGCTTCGTGCTGACGTTGGAAGACATCACCCGCAACGTCGAGGCCGACAGCCGCCGCGACGCGTTGCTGCAGTCGCTCACGCAAGATGCGCGCGCCACGCTGGCGAGTATCCGTACGGCGGTGGAAGCCATCCAGACGTACCCGGAAATGAGCGCTGAGAAGCGGACCCAGCTCACCGGCATCATCGACGACGAATCGCAACGCCTGGTGTACCAGATCGATTGTGCCGTGGATCAGCGCGGCGCCGGGATGGACAGCCGTCAGGAACTCGAAGAGATGCGCGGCGCCGATCTGCTCGCGCTGCTGGTGCGACGAATCAGCAGCCCCTCGCTCAGCGTCAGCGCAAGCGATACGGTCGACGCCACTTTGTGGCTCAAGGTGGACAGCTACGCCTTGACCCAGGCGCTGGCCTATTTTGCGCAGCGGCTCGCCAACGAAGCCAGCGTCACCGAGTTGCGCTTCGGACTGCATCGTGACGGCCGGCTGGCCTGTCTCGACCTCACCTGGCGCGGCACGCCGCCGACCGCCGACACGCTGCGGGTGTGGGAGAGCGCGCCGTTGCCGATCAACGTCGCCGGTGCGGCGCTCTCGCTGAGCGCCCTGATCGCGCGTCAAGGCGGCGAGGCCGTGTGTTCCGCCGGGGCTGCGCCAGGTGTCGCTCGCTACCGCCTGATGCTGCCGCTGTCCGAGCCCGGGCCGGCGCTGGACATCCCGGCCGCACAGGAAGGCCGCCCGGATTTCTACGATTTCGACTTGTTCCACAGGCCGGGACAGAGCGCCGAGGCCGACCAGTGCCTGCTCTCGCAACTCAATTTCACGGTGTTCGATACCGAGACCACCGGGCTGGATCCCGCAGCCGGCGATGAGATCATCTCCATCGGTGCCTTGCGCATCGTCAATGGCCGGCTGCTGCAGCGGGAAAGCTTCGACCAGCTGATCCAGCCGCGTGGCGCGCTGAGCGCCGGGTCGATCGCGATTCACGGCATCACGCAAGCCATGCTCAATGGCCAGCCACCGATCGAAACGGTACTGCCGCAGTTCCACCGTTTCGCCGCTGACACCGTGCTTGTCGCGCACAATGCCGCGTTCGACATGAAGTTCCTGCAAATGCTGGAGGCAAGAACCGGCACGGCCTTCACCCAGCCGGTCCTCGATACGCTGCTGCTATCGCAAGTGATCCACCCCCATCAGGCTGAGCACACGCTGGAGGCGATCGCCGGCCGTTTCGGGGTGGCGATCATCGGCCGCCATACCGCGCTGGGCGACGCAATCGTCACCGGCGAGGTTTTTCTCAAGATGACCCCCTTGCTCGCGGAAAAAGGCATCTTCACGCTGAAGGAGGCACGCGATGCCGCGCAACGGACCCACTATGCGCGGATCCGGTACTGAGGAATCGACCATGAGCGATCCGCCAACGATTCATCCCGATGCCGCCTTCAACCCGACCGCCGTGGGGGGCGGTGCGTTCTCGCGCGATATCGCGGGAGCCAGGCTGCGCATCGCCGGCGCGCAGGACGAAAGGGACCTGCAGCGGGCAGCCGCGGAGATTCGATCGCTCTGGCAGCGCGTGGCGGGCCAGGCGGCAAGCGAGCCGACTACCCGGCTCATCTCGACGCTCAACGATGCATTGACGCAGCGCGTGATCGATCTCGCCTGTGCCGGGGAGGAGATGGCGGGCATGCGCTGGTGCTGGATCGCCCTCGGCAGCGAAGGCCGCCAGGAACAGACACTGTCGAGCGACCAGGACAACGGGATAATCGTAGCGGGCAGCGGCGGCGCAGAGGCAATGCGCGACCGGATGCTGCCGCTGGCGCTGCGCATCAACGAAACGCTCGATGCTTGCGGGTTCCCGCTGTGCACCGGCCAGATTATGGCGAGCAATCCGCAATGGTGCCTGGACCTGCATGAATGGCGGGAGCGCTTCGCGAGCTGGATCATCGAAGGTGATCCGCCGGGGTTGCTTAACGCCACCATCTTCTTCGACTTGCGGCCGCTTTACGGCGCCGGGGAGCTGGCGCAGGCATTGAGGGGTTGGCTCGGGAAGATGGCGCCGGACAACCCGCGCTTCCTGTTCCAGATGACCGCGAATGCACTGCGGCGCAAAGCACCGCTTGGTTTACTGCGGGACTTCGTGGTCGCGAAGCGCGGTGAGTTCGCCGGAACGATCGATCTGAAGCTGGACGCCGCCACGCTGTTCGTCGATGCGGCCCGCATCTACGGCCTGGCTTGCGGCGCCCGCGCAAGCAATACGGCGCATCGCCTCAGGCGGGCCAGCGAGATGGGACGCCTGGCGCCGAAGGATGTGCAAGCGTGGATCCTCGCTTTCGATTGCATCCAGAGGTTGCGCCTGAAGACACAGCAGCGCTGCTTCGAACGCGGCATGCCCATGCACAACCATGTGGACCCGGACGAACTGGAGGCGGGCGAGCGGCGCGCATTGCTCGACGCCTTGCGCCAAGCCCGTGTATTGCAGAAGCACCTGGCACTGGATTACCTGGACTCTCGCCAGGGCATCTGATCGCGCCGGTGCCGCGCACCGGGTACGGCGGCGTACCGACTTCAAAGGCGATTGCGTGCACAGTTTGGCAAAGGCCTTGAGCCGCTTGTTTCAGGGAGGAAGGCAGAGGATGGCGCGGCGGCATGGCCCCATGCTCAATATGCACGCAGGAGTAAGCAATGAAATCCATTGAATCGGTTCTCCACGAACACCGCCTGTTCCCGCCGCCCGCAGAGCTTGCGGCAGATGCGGCCATCTCTGGCATGGACGCGTACAAGACCCTCGTCGCCGAGGCTGAAGCCGACTACAACGGCTTCTGGGGGCGTCTCGCACGCGAGACGCTGACATGGAAGGCGCCTTTCTCCAAAGTCCTGGACGAGTCGAACGCGCCGTTCTACACGTGGTTCGAAGATGGAGAGCTAAACGCCTCGTACAACTGTCTTGATCGCCATGTCGAGGCCGGCAATGGCGACCGGGTTGCTATCCTCTTTGAAGCCGACGATGGCACCGTGGCCACCGTGACCTACCAGGATCTCCTGCAACGCGTGTGCCGCTTCGCGAACGCGCTCAGGAGACGTGGCGTGAAGAAGGGTGACCGTGTCGTGATCTACCTGCCAATGTCGGTGGAGGGCGTGGTCGCCATGCAGGCATGCGCGCGAATCGGCGCGACGCATTCGATCGTGTTCGGCGGCTTCTCCGCGAAATCGCTGCACGAACGGCTGGTGGGTGTGGGTGCCGTTGCGCTGGTCACTGCGGACAAACAGATGCGCGGCGGCAAAGCCCTGCCGCTGAAGAGTATCGCGGACGAAGCCCTCGCGCTGGGCGGCTGCGAGGCGGTGAAGAGCGTGATCGTGTACCAGCGCACGGGCGGCAAGATACAGTGGAACGCGGATCGCGATCTGTGGATGCATGAACTGGCGCAAGCCGAGGCCAGCACCTGTGAACCGGAATGGGTTGGTGCCGAGCATCCGCTCTTTATCCTGTACACCTCTGGTTCGACCGGCAGGCCGAAAGGCGTGCAGCACAGCACCGGCGGCTTTTTGCTGTGGGCCGCGCAGACCATGAAATGGACCTTCGATTGGAAGCCGTCGGATGTATTCTGGTGTACCGCTGACATTGGCTGGATCACCGGCCACAGCTATATCGCCTATGGCCCGCTCGCGGTCGGCGGCACCCAGGTGCTGTTCGAAGGCGTGCCGACTTACCCGAACGCGGGCCGCTTCTGGGACATGATCGCGAAGCACCAGGTCACGGTCTTCTATACCGCGCCAACCGCCATCCGTTCGCTCATCAAGGCAGCCGCTGTTGACGAAAAGGTGAGTCCGTCGAACTATGACCTGTCGTCGCTGCGCATCCTTGGCTCCGTCGGCGAGCCGATCAATCCGGAAGGGTGGATGTGGTACTACACCAACATCGGCGGCGCACGCTGCCCGATCCTCGATACCTGGTGGCAGACCGAGACGGGCGGGCACATGATCTCGCCGCTGCCCGGCGCGACGCCGCTTGTGCCGGGCTCGTGCACCCTGCCGTTGCCGGGGATCATGGCGGCGGTGGTCGATGAAACCGGGCAGGACGTGCCTGCCGGACAGGGCGGGATCCTGGTGATCAAGCGCCCGTGGCCCGCGATGCTGCGCACCATCTGGGGCGACCCCGAGCGCTATCAGTCGAGCTACTTCCCGGAAGAGCTTGGCGGCAAGTTGTACCTTGCCGGCGATGGCGCCGTCCGTGACCCTGTGACGGGCTATTTCACGATCATGGGGCGTATCGACGATGTGCTCAATGTGTCCGGCCACCGGCTTGGCACCATGGAGATCGAGTCGGCGCTGGCTGCGAATGCGCTGGTGGCCGAGGCTGCCGTGGTCGGCCGGCCGGACGAGATCACCGGCGAAACCGTCATTGCGTTCGTCGTGCTGAAGGGCGCGCGCCCCGAGGGCGAGGAAGCGGTGAAGATCGCAAACGCGTTGCGGGCGTGGGTGAGCAAGGAGATCGGACCGATTGCGAAACCGAAGGACATTCGATTTGGCGACAACTTGCCGAAGACGCGTTCTGGCAAGATCATGCGCCGGCTGCTGCGTTCGCTAGCGAATGGCGAGGCGATCACGCAGGATGTGTCGACGCTTGAGAATCCAGCGATCCTCGAGCAGCTCCGCTGAGCCGAAGCGGCCCCTAACGGCGGGACTCGCGCGTGTGCGGACATGGACGTGAAATTCCGCGGGACGGTACGCTTGCGGACAGCATTCCTACCCGGAACAGGCTATAGAACAGATGTAGGCGCGCACGTGCCGCAACAGAGCAGAGTCGGAACGGGATTTTTCGGAAGATGTGCGTTGCGTCCAGCCAGGTTCGACGCACGGATTGTGAGGGCGGCAAGATCCAAGCAGTTTACGAAGGGGCTGGTGGATATCGTGCTGTTCGCCGCCGTCTCGGGCGACAACAACGCGGTGCACATCGACGAGGAATTCTCCCGGACCTCCCACCCCCACCTAGACTAGGCGCGATGGCGTTGGCGATTATCGTCGCTGCCTGCCTGCGAACCCGCAACGATTCCTTTCAACAGGAGACAATGATGACCACCCAAACCAACCCCTTCGCCAACGTGACCAAGATGATGCTGGACTTCAAGGTCCCGGGGCTTGATATGTCGCCGATCATCGAGTCGCAGCGCAAGGACATGGAGGCGCTAGCCGAGAGCAACAAGGTTACCTATGAGGCGATGCAAGCCATGGCACAGAAGCAATCCGAGATCCTGACCCGGACCATGCAGGGAATCCAGGACTTTGCCCAGGCCCAGGCCGGTGGCGCTGGCTTGATCGACCCTGGCAAGCAGGCGGAGATGATTCGCGTGGCCTACCAGACGGCGCTGACCGATATGAAGGATCTCGCGGAGATGGCACGCAAGTCGCAGGTCGATGCGCTGGCCACCATCACGCAGCGGGCCACGGAGCATATGGAGGAGATTAAGAAGTTGCTGCATCCCAAGTAGGGCATGGACGCGCTGGCCGACGGCCGCCACGGCACCCGGGATGATGGAGAAATCGATGGCATCGCCCTTTGGCACTGGGCTGGCCGGACACATCGATCCGCATCCTTGACCGGGACCTCGGCCAGTCAGGCGCCCAGATGACGGGCCGCGAGGACTTCAAGACGCTGGTGGCGGATGTCTCGATGGGGCAAGTGGGCGCTGTGTTTGCGCTGGAGGTCTCGCGCCTGGCGCGCTCGAACCTGGACTGGCTGCGGAGATGCTGTCGGCGAACAAGGGAGCCCGAGCGATCGGACTCCCCATTAAGTCGGCGTTAGAGCGTAGCAAGCCACTCGATGACGGAGGTGTCACAGCGCCACGAGCGTGGTGGCGTGACGGAGCTTGCAAGTGCCCCTGCTCGAGCAATGGCCTGACGTTTCATTTCCAGGTCGGCGCTCGCATAGCGGTTGGTCGTGTTGACGCTAACGTGACCGAGCCAGTGACTTATGTCTACCAAGGCTACGCCGGATTTGAGCAATAGCATCGCCGTACTATGTCGGGCGCTGTGCGGGTGAAGTCGTTTGTTGGCCAGGGACGGGCATTTGACCGCTGACGACTGAATGCACTTCGACAAGATGTAACCGAGACCGAACCGGGTGAGCCGCTGTCCTCGCTGGTTGCGGAAGAGCGGCGTATCCGACCGCATGTCCAGTCGCGCTTCCTCGGCAAACTGCTTCAATACCTGCGCCGTTTGTGGCCAGAGCGGGCAGATTCTCCTCTTTATTTGCATGGGCGAAACTATGACGATCTCGCGATTATGCGCAGTTCCAAGCCACGAACACCCATTCGCCGTGCTGCGATTGGCCATGCAGTGAGTTCGTGGCGTGGACTCTGCGCATAATTACAGGCTTTCAAGGAACTGCATCAGGCGGTCGGGCGGTCGATACCGCGGGATTTTACTGTGAGGTGGCTGCAAGGTATTGAGCGCGCGCTCCTTCATCGCGAGGTTGGCCTCGACGTACATGTGAGTTGTGGCCGGGCTTTCGTGTCCAAGCCACAGTGCAATGACACTCAGGTCAACTCCTGCTTGCAGTAGATGAGTGCCGGTCGAGTGCTGTTGAGGATCATTAATTCCGCTAGCGGTGACCGCTATATCCGCTAGCGATCACATGGCTGTAAACATTTGATCTATATGGCGAAACGGTCGTTCAGTGGCGTTTTTTGCCGTTGTGAAAGAGCAACGCCACTTTCCATCCATGTCCAAGGGTTCCGCTAATGCGGCGCGGCGGATCATTAATTCAGCTAACGCGGGCTACGCCGAGCCGGTGTCGGCGAAATTCTGTTGCTGGCCGGGCAGGGCGGACGGGAAGGGTGATAGTTCGGTAGAGCCGTGCGTATGACCGCGCGAAAGATCGAAAGAAATGGGGGCATTCTGGCGATCCGCGTTTACGCCACGATCTTCGCGCTGGGGAGATCACCATTGAAAGCACTCGCGAGCATCGGTAGGAGAAGAGCGTTTTTCCTTAATCTATCCTGGCTGGCACCCACATTGGCGTAATTAGCGGTCGCCATTAGCCAAAATAGCGATCTGCAACAGCAGGGACCAACGCGGAGGGGGCGGTATTTCCGCAGACGTTCGTGCCGGGCGCCAGCGCGAAGGGAACCGCCTTTGTCGACAACTTCAAGAAGACCTACAAGGTCGAGCGGATTGCAGGCCTCGGCTGGGCAGCGCCGGGATATGACTCGGTCTACCTGCTGGCCGCGGCGATCAAGCAGGCGGGTTCCACCGACGGTGCGAAGATCCGCGAGGCGCTCGAGAACCTCGAGGGCCCGGTCGACGGCGTCATCATGCGCTACACCGGGCCTTTCTCCAAGGACAACCACGAGTTGTTCAAGGATTCCTCGAAGGCGCTGATGGCCACCATTCGCAAGGGTGAAGTGGTCAAGGCCGACCAGGCGAAGTAGCGCGTACATTCCTGCACGAGTCAGGAAGGTCGGGGCGCGACGTCCCTCACGATGTCTCGCACGCTCCCGCGGCGCGGCTGCGTCCCGACCGAAGCCTAAACAGAACGGAGTCCTCCATGGATGTCGTCATGCAAATTCTGTTCAGCGGCTGCGCTGTCGGAATGATCTATGCCGTGATCGCCTTTGGTTACCAGCTGACCTTCGCGACCTCTGGCACGCTTAACTTCGGCCAGGGCGAAGCGCTGGCCATCGGTGCCCTGATGGGCCTCTCCATCGTCGCGCACGTGAACTACTGGCTGATGATTCCGCTGGTGCTGGTGTTCGGCGCCCTATACGGGGTTGGCGTCGAACGCATCGCGGTCAGGCCGGCCATGCGCCTCAAGTCCGAAGGCTGGATCATGTCGACCATCGCGATCGGCATCATCGTCAAGAACGTTGCCGAGAACATCTGGGGCAAGGAAGACGTCCGGTTTCCGGCGCCGGTGTCCGAGGGGGGCAAACCTCCTGCCGATGGAGATCCTGGTGGTAGCGGGGGCGCTTGGGCTCATGGCAGGCATCGAGCTCTTCAACCGCAAGTCGATCTACGGCAAGGCGGTGGTCGCGACCGCCGCGGACCGCGACGCGGCCGGCCTGATGGGCATCAATACCAGCCAGGTCATCACATTCTCCTACGCCTTGTCATGCGCGACCGCCGCCTTCGCGGGCGTGCTGATCGCGCCCCTGACGCTGGCCGGCGCCGGCATGGGCGCATCGCTGGGACTGAAGGCGCTTGCCGTCGCCATCATCGGCGGCCTGACCTCCGGCCTGGGCGCGATCGTAGGGGGGCTGATTCTAGGCATCTCCGAAACGGCGACCGGCTATTACTTCTCCACGGGCTACAAGGATGTCCCTGGCCTTGTACTCCTGCTGCTCGCACTGGCCCTGAAACCGGCGGGCCTGTTCGGCAAGACGATCATCAAGAAGGTATGACCATGAAAAGCAGCAAGGCACTCCTCGCGACGGCACTGCTATCGGGGCTGGCGGCGCTCCCGCTCGTCATCACCAATCCGTACTATATCCATCTGCTGGTCGTGATCGGCATCTATGCCATCCTGCTGTTCGGCCTGGACATCGTGGTCGGCTATACGGGCGAAGTCTCGCTCGGTCACGCGGGTCTCTTTGGCGTGGGCGCGTATGCGGCGGGCCTGATTGCCGTGAAGGCGGGGCTGCCATTCTGGGTGGCATTGCCCGCCGCCATGGCCATCACCGCGTGTCTTGGTGCCGTGCTGGCGCTCCCGGCGTTGCGCGTGACCGGTCCGTATCTCGCCATGGTGACGCTCGCGTTCGGGACGATCATCGCGATTCTCCTTAACGAGATGGACTTCCTCACCAACGGTCCGCAGGGACTCCAGCTGCGCAAGCCGGTGGTGCTCGGTCATCAGGTGACGGCGGTGGACTTCTATTACTTCACGCTGGTGATGGTGGCGCTGTCGCTGGTCGCCGTGACGCGGCTGCTGAAGTCTCATTTCGGTCGGGCGTTCATCGCGCTGCGGGGCAGTCCGGTCGCAGCCGACTGCATGGGAGTCTCCGTCTACAGGTACAAGGTCATTGCCTTTGTCATCAGCGCGGCGCTGGCGGGCCTGGCTGGCGGTCTGTTCGCCTACTCGGAAGAGTACATTGCGCCGAACAACTTCACGATCGAGCTGGCCGTACTCTTCCTGCTGGCAGTGACGCTCGGCGGGCGCAGGTCCCGCACCGGTGCCATCCTGGGCGCGGCGGTGGTGGTGGTGCTGCCCAACCTCCTGTCCGACCCGTTCCTGTTTCGTCTGCTGACCGTCGGCATCGCGGTAGTCGTGGCGGCATATGCGGCATGGGCGCTCAAGTGCAGCCGCGTGACGATGCGGGCGTTGGCGATTCCGCTGGCCGCGGTGGCGGGCTTCGTGGTGTTCGCGTTCACCCTCAATGACATCACGGAGCATCGGCTGACGATCTTCGGGCTGATGATCCTGGCCGTCGTGTTCTACCTGCCAGATGGCATTACCGGCTACCTGAAGGGCACCCTCGGCAAGGTCGGGCAGGCGTGGGCGGATGAACGCGGGGGCATTGCGCGTGGCGTCGCTGCGCCGCTGGCACTCGTCAATCCCGCCCGGCCATTGAAGAGCGACCAGCCGGTGCTGGAGGCAAGCGGCATTGTCATGCGATTCGGCGGCCTGAAGGCGCTCAATACGGTCGATCTTCGCATCGCCCCGAACACCGTGCATGGACTCATCGGACCGAACGGTTCCGGCAAGAGCACGATGATGAACGTCATCACCGGCATCTATGCGCCGACCGACGGTGTCATTACGTATGACGGCAAGCCGATATCGGGCCGGGCGCCCTCCGAGATCGCGCTCGGCGGCATCGCCCGCACATTCCAGAACGTGCAGCTGTTCGGCGAGATGACGAGCGTGGAGAACGTGCTGGTGGGATTGCACCATACGTTCCGGTCGTCGCTGCTTGATGTCGTCCTCCATACGCGACGCTATCGCGAGGAAGAGCGCCAGGCGCGCCAGCGGGCGGCAAGCCTGCTGAACTTTGTCGGCCTCTCGGACGTTGCCGGCGAGGAAGCGCGCAACCTGCCCTATGGCCGGATGCGGCTGCTGGAGATCGGGCGGGCACTGGCGCTGGGGCCAAGCCTGCTGTTGCTCGACGAGCCGGCCGCGGGCCTGCCGCCCGCGGAGTTGCCCGGCCTGGTGGCGATGATCCGCAAGATTCGCGAGCACGGCATCTCGGTCATCCTGATCGAGCATCACATGGACGTGGTCATGAGCATCTGCGACCAGGTCACCGTGCTGGATTTTGGCCAGAAGATCGCCGAAGGAACGGGAGCGGAGGTGCAGTGCAATCCCAAGGTTCTGGAGGCATATCTGGGCGCGGGTGCCGCCAAATCGCATGATACGCAGCCTGCCGCGCAGTCTTTGGATATCAAGCCCGCCGTCGCATAAGGATTCACCATGCTAAAGATCGAAGCATTGCACGCCGGCTATGGCAGCACGGAAGTTCTCCATGGGATCTCATTCGAAGTGCCTCGTGGCAAGGTCGTGAGCCTGATCGGTTCCAACGGCGCCGGCAAAACGACCACCATGAAGGCTGTGTCCGGCATGATCAGGCCGAAGGGCGGCGCCGTACTGCTCAATGGGAAGGACATCACGGGGTGCGAATCCCATCAGATCGCACGCCTGGGACTGGCCCATTCGCCGGAGGGCCGGCGGGTGTTCCCCACGCTCAGCGTCGCCGATAACCTGACGCTGGGAGCCTTTCCCCGGTTCACCGGGAGCCGCCCTCGGGGAGATGTCCTCGCGGATCTGGAACAAGCAATGGAGCTCTTTCCCCGGCTTAAGGAGCGGCGTGCGCAACTGGCGGGCACGCTCTCAGGCGGTGAGCAGCAGATGCTGGCCATGGCCAGAGCCGTGATGCTGCGCCCGGAGGTGATCCTGCTGGACGAGCCGTCGATGGGACTCGCTCCGATCCTGGTGGAGGAGGTTTTCCGGATTATCCGCCGGCTCAAGGACCAGCAGGTCACCATGCTGCTGGTTGAGCAGTTTGCCGCGGCCGCGCTCGAGGTATCTGACTACGCCTACGTGCTGGAAGGCGGCCGCATTGCACTGGAAGGGCCCGCGGCCAAGCTTAAGGGGGATCCCGCCGTGCGTGCCGCCTATCTGGGCGGCGCTCACTGAACCGGCGCTCGCTACAGGGAAGTCACATGGAAGATCACATGAGCAATGCCAAGGGCTATATCTACGCCGAGCTTGAGATCGAGGACGCCGCATACTTCAACGCCGAGTATGCGCCGAGGGTAGAACCCGTGCTGAAGAAGTACGGCGCAAAATTCCTGGTCGCCGGCGGGAATCCCGAAGTGCGCGAGGGGGGCCGGGTCGTCAAGCGCGTCGTGTTCCTGGAATTCGAGAGTGCCGCGCGTGCACGAGAGTTCTATGATTCCAGCGACTACCAGCAGGTGATCGGCTACCGGTTTGAGTCGGCAAAGACGCAACTCTACATCATGCAAGGCACCGAAGATGGCGGCGCGAGCGTACGCTGATCACGAACGGGATGAAACGATGAATATCCAGACCTACGACTATGTCATTATCGGTGCGGGCTCTGCGGGATGCGTGCTGGCGAACCGGCTGTCTCGCAATCCACGTCATCGCGTGCTGCTGCTCGAGGCCGGCGGCGAGGACCGGAACGTCTGGTTGAAAGTGCCGGCAGGCGTACCGCGCGTGGTGAATCATCCCGACCTGACCTGGGGCTACACGTCAGACGAAGAACCCGGGCTGAACCACCGGAAGATCATCTGGCCGCGCGGCAAGACGTTGGGCGGCAGCAGCTCGATCAACGGCCATGTGTATATGCGCGGCACGGCCGCGGACTACGATGCCTGGCGGGAACTGGGCAACCCGGGCTGGGGGTGGAGCGACGTACTGCCATACTTCCGGCGCAGCGAATGCCACTTCCTCGGTGCCAGTGAGCTGCACGGCGCCGAGGGCGAACTGCACGTCTCGCCCTTGCACGAGCCGCATCCGGCTTCGCAGGCGTTTGTCGAAGCGGCGACGAGGATCGGCATTCCTCGCAACGAGGATTTCAATGGCGTGACGCAGGAAGGCGTGGGGTATCTGCAATTCGCTATTCACAAGGGGATGAGGGACTCGACGTCGACCGCGTTTCTCCACCCGATCCGCCATCGTCCGAACCTCGTGGTGCACACCCGCGCGCTGGCCGAAAAAATCCTGCTCGATGGCAAGCGTGCCGCGGGCGTGCGCTATGTCGTAGATGGTCAGCCTCACGAAGCGCACGCCAGGGAGGTCATCCTCTCCGGCGGTGCCATCAACTCGCCGCAACTGCTGATGCTCTCGGGCATCGGCCCGGCGGAACAGCTGAGGTCGTTCGGTATCGAGGTGAAGCATGCCCTGCGCGGCGTAGGCAGGAACCTTCAGGACCATATCTACGCGCACTGCCTGGCGAGCGTAGACCCGTCGTTCTCCATCAACGGGCTGATCTCGAGCAACTGGCGGATGTTGCCGGATGTGCTCCGCTACCTGGTTTCAAGGCGCGGCCTGCTGACTTCCGCTGCGGCGCAGGTCGGCTTGTTCCTGCGCTCGGGCCCGCATACTCCCGTGCCCGATCTCCAGGTGCAGATGCGTCCGTTCAGCATGATCAGCAAGTCGGGCATGTACAAGGCGGACAGTGCGCCGGCGCTGACGGCCTCGTGCACGCTGCTGCGCCCTTACTCCATCGGCTCGGTATCGTTGCGCTCGCCATTCCCGGGTGATGCTCCGCGCATGGTCGCCAACTACCTGACGGATGAGCGCGACATGCAGCCGCTGATCGAAGGCATCCGCGTCATTCGCCGGATCTTCGACGCCTCGCCGTTCCGCGAACATTTCAAGGGCGAGTTGCTTCCCGGGACGAACTACCAGACCGATGCGGAGCTGACCCGATACCTCCGGGCCAATGCACAGTCGATGTATCACCCGGTTGGGACGTGCAAGATGGGTATCGACGACGATGCGGTGGTGGATCCGCAGTTGCGTGTGAAGGGCATCGAGGGTCTTCGCGTGGTCGACGCCTCCGTCATGCCAAGGATCCCGTCGGGCAACACCAATGCACCGACCATCATGATCGCCGAGAAGGCCGCCGACATGATCCTCGGTGTCGCGGCCCCGTCGGACGACAGGGCAGGGCGCTACACCGTCACTTCAGACGTGTCGATTGCAGCCGGATGACATGGAGGAATCGAGACATATCATGACATCTACAACGCATCCAAAACACGCGCTCTTTGCCGGCGAGAAGGCCTTCCCCGTGCTGGCTGCCTGCGAGCACTATGCCGGCAGCGAGAAGCTGATCGGCAAGGCCATGGACCTGCAGCTCGAATATGGCCCGGTATTTGACGTAACCTGTGACTGCGAGGACGGGGCCGCTGCCGGCCAGGAGCGTGAGCACGCTGCCATGGTGGCGCGCACGATCGCTTCGGACCGCAATCAGTTCGGCCGTGTCGGCACGCGCATCCATGACCCGTCGCACCCGGCCTGGCGCCAGGACGTCGACATCATCGTCGGCGAGGCTGGCAGCCGGCTGGCCTATATCACGATACCCAAGGCTACGAGTCCCCGGCAAGTTGCCGAGGTGATCGAGTACATCGGTGGCGCGGCGCGGGAGGCCGGCCTGGCACGGCCGGTGCCTGTACACGTACTGATCGAGACCCACGGTGCCCTGCGCAATGTATTCGAGATTGCTGAGCTTCCTGGTATAGAGGTGCTGGACTTCGGTCTGATGGACTTCGTCAGCGGCCACCACGGCGCCATCCCGGCGGCCGCCATGCGCAGCCCGGGCCAGTTCGAGCATGCCTTGCTGGCGCGTGCCAAGGCGGATACGGTGGCCGCGGCCCTGGCCAACGGCATCGTGCCTGCCCACAATGTGTGCCTGAACCTCAAGGACGCCGAGGTGATCGCGGGCGATGCCCGCCGCGCGCGCAACGAGTTTGGGTTTATGCGCATGTGGAGCATTCACCCTGCTCAGATTCTGCCAATCGTCAATGCCATGCAGCCAGATTTCGCGGAGGTGGAGGATGCCGCGAATATCCTGGTGTCTGCACAGGACGCGGACTGGGGCCCCATCCAGTACAAGGGCGAATTGCATGACCGCGCCACCTACCGCTACTTCTGGGAGGTGCTCCAGAAGGCTAGGGTGACCGGCATGGGGCTTCCGGACGAGGCGAGGAAGCGTTTCTTCGGACCCTGACGCACGACAGATGGTGGCACGTGGATGGGGGTTTTCAAGACGCGGTATTGCCGGGCGGGCAGCGCCCTGACGCGGCCTGGTGCGATCGGTGTCTTTGCGCCCGCCCGGTGGATATGAAGTCAAGCGCCCACTGTGATGACGAGAGCAACGAACGCTATAGCAGGGCGCTTCTCTCAGCAGAAAAACCCCCTATTTCTGAATGCTGCAGCACCGCGACCGGATACGCAAATTGTTGCGCACGGTGGGCTGCTGGCGGGACGCCAAGGGCGACGTCGCAACGCGTCTCGCAATGGGGAGAGATTCGCTGCCACGACGGCGCGCCCTTGCCGCCATAGCTGCACGCGCGACTAACCAGGGAGTGCCGGCGCCTGGCCCTGGCTGAGCAGCAATTTGCCGAGTTCCAAAAAGAATTGATCGAACAATTGCCGGAACCCGTACAGAAACGCATCGCCGACATCGAACGACTCAACGCGGTCGGTCCGGTGGGGCTACCCGACTGGTACTCGAGCTATTCTGGGCGACACTTTGACAACCGGCGCGAAGTAGGGTCCTGTGTTGGTCTGGTGCCTCAGCCCTACGATAGCGGCGAGAGCCGGGTTGACCAGGGAATCAGTAAGCAGGGCAACCGGCGAGGGCGCTCCTTGCTGATCGAGATGGCGTGGTTCTGGCACCACACTCGAACGTAGCGCCCAGTTTGAGCGGCAGGCGAAGAACATTGAGCGATTGCGGCAACGGCCCATCGCTAAGCTTATATTAGCGCATCGATGCCGTTCAGCAACTCGAACGAGGCATCAAGATAGCCGTCGCTCAACATGGTTACGGTCATGTCGCCGACCTTCTTTCGATTGATGGCCGGCGCTTGGAATGCAACTTGAGAACTCATAGTCTACCTCGCAGTCTGAATTGGGGGAACAATTGAGTGCGAACTGGTCGGGTTCGCGCCTCCGTTGCCCCGGATGAACATCAACGCCTACGTCGTGCAGACCGCCGACCGGACCATCCTCATCGATAGCGGGGCTGGCGGCATCAATGGCTGGGGTGGTCGCCTTCAAGTCGCGCTGGCCGCTGCCGGTATCGACCCGCTTCAAATCGTACGATTCTGCTCACGCATGGACACCCGGACCATATCGGCGGCCTTGCCGGCCCTCTTCACACCCCGCTATTCAGGAACGTGCAGCAGTTGTTCGTGCACGAGAAGGAGCTCACGTTCTGGCGTGACGATGGCATCTACTCGAGCGCACCGGACGGCTTCCGACCCTTCTTCGATGTAGCGCGGAATGGGTTCAATGCGTACGGCGACAAGCTGATGCCGTTCCATCAAGAGTCGATTCTGCCGGGCATCCAGACGGTCCCGCTGTTTGGGCATACGCCTGGCCATACGGGCTACCTGCTGGGTGACGGCTCGGCCTCGCTGCTGATTTGGGGCGACATTGTTCACTTCCCCCACATTCAGATGGCGCAGCCGGAAGTCACGATAGCTTTCGATAGCGACCCGATACAGGCTTCGCGCACGCGTGGGCAACTGCTGGATAGGGTGGCGACGGACAAACTGTCCATCAGCGGCATGCACTTCAATCTCCCGACTGCCGGTTTGGTTCAGCGTGAGGGTAACGCCTACGTCCCAAAGTTGTCGCGCACATAACGCAGGTCAACCTGCTGGTCGGTCATGTGCAGCCTGCGATGCGGCGCAGTCGTGCGCCAAGGCCCCGGCCAGTAACTTGGCCAGCGCCTCCCACTCGGCCCCGCGCGACCGCGGCCGCTCGGCCGCCATGCCGAACACTTCGTTCAGAATCAGGTGCAGCGCCCCGCGTGACAGGGCCTTGTCACGCCCCTAGTCGCGGCCGATGACCGGCCAACACCAGCGGGCGCGTCTCCCCGGGCAAAGCGGGGTGGGCGGCAACCCGTGCGCGACGGTAACTTCTTGACTCTTGGCGCGACGGCACGCGAGCGCGAGTTGGAGCGGACCTGGGCTTGCCGCCGTAGCCGGCAATGCTCACTGCAAATTGCATTCGTTCGGCGCCTCTGCCGTTTGCCTGGTGCCCGCGCGCCTACGACAGCAGGCTTTCGTAGGGGATGCGCAGGCCATCGTGCAAGCGCTTGACCATGCTCAGGCTGAGCTTGCGCTTGCGGTTCAATACCTCAGACACGCGGCCACTGGAGCCAATGAACGGCTCAAGATCGCGCGTGGTGAGGCCCTGCTGATCCAACCGAAACTTGATGGCCTCGACCGGATCGGATGGCGGAATAGGGTAATGCTCTTCCTCGTAGCGTTCCACGAGGATCGACAAGACTTCCAGCTCATCGCCTTCGGGCGAACCGACCGGCGCGCCCCATAGCTGGCCAATGCGCTCCATGGCGGTGTCGTAGTCTAGTTCGGTACGAATGGGCTTGATATCCATCACACGCTCTCCGCGTCAACTTTGTCGTATTGGGCATGGGTGCCAACGAAACGGACCCACCCGATCTGGCGTTCATAGTCGATAGCCAGGATCACGCGATACTTGTTCCCGGCGATGTTGAACACCACGCGACCACCCTTGAGGATGCTGGCTGTCCGTAGTTCGGCTTTCACATCCTGTGGTGTAGCATATGTCACTTTCTCCATGTGGCGATACCACTCAGAGAGGGGTGATATCGCATCCGCATACGCGGGGTCGCTCTCCCAAAACTCTCGCAGCGTCCGCCGCGCAATGATCCGCATCCTTTTGTTCTCCCATTTTGGGAGGATTGTACTCCCATTTTGGGAGGTCTGCCTATCTCGGGGTAATTGAGGGTCCGCACCCTCGCGGAGGGACGGTTGCTGTTGGCCAAGGTGCAGGCCGAGCTGGTTTCGAAACAAGTGAAGAGGTGGTTTTCGGGCCAGACCCATTGTCAGTGCTGCGGAGCAACATTGAGACACAAGGACAGTCGCTCGACGGTAATGCGTACTGTATACGGCAAGGTGACCGTGCACAGCCCGCGGCTGTGGTCGTGTGCTTGCCAACGGACTGCGAGGACGCCGCGGTGTGTGGTCCATCCCTTATCTAAAGCTCTGACGAACCGCGCCACGCCGGAGCTGGAATACCTCCAGGCAAAGTGGGCAAGCCATCTGCCGTACCGGCAGGCCACGGCTTTGCTTAAGGAAGTTCTGCCGCTGGACAAGGGCATTTCGTTCAGCGGCGCTCGCGATCGATTCGAGCCATTGGAAAGCAGCTCGACGCTGACATCGAAGATGACATCGCGAAGTTGCCCCAGCCTGTAGCGGACGTCCAGATTCGCGAATCCAGCCATGTCGCGACCGTGAGCGTCGACTCGGCGTGGCTGAGGCATTGCGACTCCGTGAGAGGCCTTGGCCGCCACGTCAATCTCGTAGCCGGGCGAGCGACGTTCACGGACAGTCCGCCAAAGTTTTACGCGTATGTGCACCGGGAAGTCCCCTCAGCTGCGGCGCGACTCGATCAGTTCCTCCATAGAAACGGTGTGGCGACCGATGAACGCGTGACCGTGATCAGCGACGACGCCGGTTAGTTTGCGAAGACCGTCCAGGGCAGTCAGCTCGCACGCGGGAGGCTTCTCGATTGGTTCCACATCGCCATGAAGTTCAACGCGGCGCAGCGTTCCGTGTTCGGTAGCAAGGTGATCGACTCATTGGAACGGGAATCGATAGCGACCGAAATCACTCACGCCAAGTGGCTGGTCTGGCATGGCAAGGGCCGCAAAGCGTTGGAGCGCATCAAGGCATTGGACACTCGACTGCTGATGAGGACGGGGTATGAATTCAGCACGCTTTGGTGGAACCTGGATAAAGTCTCCTGGAACCTGCGGAAGAACGCAAAAAATCGTTGGTCAACTACGGCGCTCGGCATCGGAAGGGCCTGCCATCAGCAGTAGCATCGCGGAGTCCGCGGTGAACCAGGTCGTCAGCCTTCGCATGGCTAAGAAGCGACAGATGCGCTGGACGGACGAAGGGGCGCACTGCATGGTGCAGGTCAGAGTCGCAGTCTTAAACGGAGAGCTCTCTTCCGACCGCATCTCGGCGCTCAAGATCGCCGCCTCGCGTCACGGCAAATGCATCGTGGCAGCATCGCCAGACTGGCACCGACCAACGAACAAAATCAACATCCTTGCCGCAAGTCAGGGCGCCTGACGAAATCCGCCTCCCCATCTTTTGCTCGCTCTCGTATACGTTTGGAGGCTGGCTTGGACGACTCGCTGGGAAGTACTCCATGACGGTCGGGCAGCTTTGGACGCACGCCGATCTCGGTCCGATGCCAACCCTGATACAGGGGAAATGGCTACTGTTTCCGCTAGTGCCGTTCGAGACCTTGGAACGTCTCTCACAGCTAACCCACGTGAGCGTGGATCGCCTGACCATGCAGACCCCAATCGGTTGGATCTATGAAAGACGTTTCTTACGGTATTGCTATCTCTGTTTGATCCTGAATCGTGCCGATGTCTGTCGAGTGGCTGGATCTGACCTTTTCAATGTGCGTGCAACATCCCGGCAAGCTCGAAACGACCTGGTGCTGGCACCTCTATAAGCTTGGCAATTTTAATCAGCCGCTTCGAAGAGCGTACGCAACGCCCCACCGGAACGTTGTTTCGCACTGAAAAGCCACGGTCGCACGATTGATTATCCTCGGCAATGACTGTCGCATGAATGATGAGCGCGGCTCGCATGAATGATGATCTTCGACAGCGCCCGTGATCGCCAACAGCGGAAATATTGATCGCCATTAGCGGAAATAGCGATCTGCAACAGTTGTGTCGGGCCTGACGCCACTCGCAGCGTGGATGGGCGTCTGCCGCAACCTGCAATCGCCGGCTAAGATGGCTGTTTGAGACGTGCTTTCTCGGCCTTGGCCAGATAGGAGTGCAGCTTCTTAAGGTGCTCGGACATCAACAGGGAGGCTTGCTCGACCTCGCGCGCCCGAAGGTGTTGCAGAATGCGGAAGTGCGTCTTAACGGTCGTCGGCAAGGGCACCGCATTGTCCCGCTGCAGTAGCGAGGAAACCAGGTCGGTAAGGGCGCCGACCAGCAGCACCATCACTTCGTTGTGTGTGGCCCGTGCGAGGACGCGATAGTAGTCCAGCAGTTGGGCTCGGCGCTCTATCAGCTTGCCTTCCTTGGTGAGCGCCTCAGTCAACTCGATGCTGCGCTGCAGCGCGTCGAAGTCCGCCTCGGTGCCGCGCATGCAGGCGAGGCGAACGACTGCGTCCTGAACGATGGCCCGGCTCTCCGTCAGATCCTGGATCGAGATGCTGCCAAAACTAAGCAGGTCGTTCAGCGAGCTGGAGACCACGGACGAGCCAACCTGCGAGATGTAGGTTCCGCCCTTTGGACCTTTGCGCAGTTCGATCACGCCTGAACGCTCGAGGCTTCTCAGTGCCTCCCGGACTGCCGACCTAGAGGTTTGAAATCCCTCGGCGAGATCCCGTTCCGAAGGCAGCCTGTCACCCGGCTTGAGGGCGCCGCTTGCCAGCTGCTCTTTGATCTTTTCGCAGATGTCCTCGAAGACCCGTGGCGGCCTGTCAGTCGTCGCGCTTGAATCTGGAGTTGGCACCATACCTGGAAATCGCACTGGATAGATAAGCAAAACGTGGGGCCGAGGATGAACAGCGCTCTCTTGTCGCGCTGGCGCTACTCAGCAACTACGCCGGCAGCCTTGATCATGGCGGAGGTCTGCTGGCTTTCGGCTCTGATTGTATCAGCCAGCATCTTGCCATCGCCGGCTACAACGGTGAGACCCTTCGCATGGACTTGCTGCTCGACGAACACGGGATCCCTCAGCACTTCCGCTACGGCCGCCCGAATCTCTTTAACTACGGCGTCGGGCGTACCGGCCGGCGCAAACAGCGCATACCAGATCGAGCTCTTGGCATAGGGAAAACCTTGTTCCACCGTGGTTGGCACGGACGGGTACTGGCTCAGTCTGTTATCGGCTGCCACCGCCAGCGGCTTGAGCCTGCCGGACTTGATATGGGTTTCCATCACGGCGACGCTGCCGCTGGCAAGCTGCACATCACCCGCGAGCAATGCAGTCAGATTCTGCGAGATGCCGTTGTAGGGGACATGCAGGAGTTGAATCTTCTCGTGATCGTTGATCGCGGAGAAGAGCAGGTGCGGCTGGCTGCCGTTCCCATAGGAGCCGAAGTTCAGGCTGTCCGGTTTCTTCCTGGCCAGATCCACCAGCTCCCTGAGGGAATTTGCGGGTAGCTTGGCATTGGCTACGATCAATTGGTCGGCCTTGACCATCATGATGACCGGCGCAAAACTCGTCTCGGGATCGTACGGCAGCCTTTTGTACAGGAAGCGGTTCGAGACGACAGTCTGGTTCACCGTTGCCAGCAGTGTGTAGCCGTCTGCAGGCGCGCGCGCCACGAATGCCGCGCCAATCGCGGAGCCTGCGCCGGCCTTGTTATCCACGACGATCGGCTGCTTCCAGCGGGCAGTCAACCGACTTGCCATGGCGCGGACGAGGACGTCGATGCCGCCCCCGGCGGCGAACGGGACAATGACGTTGACGGGCTTTTCCGGATAGGCAGCCAGAACCGGCGCCGCAGCGAGCAGCAGGGCGCTGGATGCGAACAGCGTTATCTTCTTGAACATGTTGTCTCCTGATCTTCTTGTCCGGGTACCGCCGGCAGTCCTTGCCTGCACCGGTTCATCGGACATCGCGGCACGGTCTTCGCGACGCTGGTCACAAGGCCCGGTCCGTTCTAGTACGCACGTGGTGCAACGACTTCGCGTTCCTTGACGTCCAGACTCATTTCACCCACGCCCTGGATGGCGATCTTCAACGTATCGCCTGCCGCGAACGCTCCAACGCCTTCCGGCGTGCCGGTGGCGATGACATCGCCAGGCGACAGCGGCAGCACCGACGAGATCAACTCGATCAGCTCCGCCACGCCGACGATCATGTCCTGTGTTGACGCTTGCTGGCGCAGTTCGCCATTGACCCATAGCTGGTTGCTCAACCCGTGCGGATCGCCGATCTCGTCGGCCGTGACGATCCATGGCCCCAGCGGGGTGAAACCCTCGAAGGATTTGCGCATCGAGCGCTCTTCTTCCGCGACGCCGGGTTCGATACGCATGGTGGCGTCGATCAGGCAGGCATAGCCGAACACGTATTCCATGGCGTGTTCGCGCGGAACATCGCGACCCGCTTTCCCAATGATGACCGCCAGCTCGGATTCGTGATCGAAGCGCCGGGTGGAACCCTTGGGCAGGAAAATCGTACCGCCGGCCCCAACCAGGGAGCCGGGTGCCTTCAAGAAGAAGCCTTGTTCCCTGGCGCTACGGCCGCCCTTGGTGACGACGCGGTCCCCCAGTTCGCCGATGTGCTTGCGGTAGTTTGCCGGCGCGGCAAATACATGCGGCGGGCAGGGCGCGGCAGGAAGCAGGCGCACCGTATCTAGGCGTCGAGGGAGGCTTGCCGCGCGGCATCGCTTGAGTTCCTCCTGAACACTGTCCCAGTTGGCGATGAGCCAGTTCAACCGCTGCTGCGGAAAAGCGTCGATACCGGAAGGCACCACCGCGGTGACATCGTACAGTTGGTCTTCTTCCACCAGACCAATCCGGTAATCGTCGAACGACCCGATCTTCATGCCAGTTCCTCTCTAAAGTAACCCAATGATTTCAGTACCGGCAGATCGTTGACCTGCCACAGCAGGGCGTCTTGCCCGCCGGTGTTCTCATGTGCGTGCCAATCCCATGGCGCAACCGTGAAGAGGTCGCCGGCGCACCACGCGAAGCGCTGGTCCCCGACGCTGGTCGCCCCTTCGCCGCGCATGACGTAGTAGAGCTTGCTGCCGGTGTGGCGCCGCTTGCGCCCCACAAAGCCGGACCGCAGCAGCTGCATCCGCATGGCGAGCGTTGACATGGCAGGGCCGCCGCCCAGCGGATTGCGATACTCGAGCGCAACATCGTCATACGCATCACCCGGCATGCCCGCAGCGGCAGCGATGGCCTTCTCGGCAATGTCGAAAGGGTAGGCCAGCAGCGGGTTGGCGCCGCCGGCGCGAGGCTGCGCCCCGGGAGGCATCATCAAGCCGCTGCCGAACTGGCGCCAGCTACGATCGGGCACCGTGTCCACCGGCTGCAGGCCATCCGTGTAGGGTTCGAAGAACGTGGCCTCCAGCGCTTGCATCAGCGAGATGTCAAGGACGTCAAGCCAGATCATCGGCTGGTCGCCCCGATGCACGTGATCGTGCCACGCCCACGATGGCGTCAGCACGAGATCGCCCGTGCGCATCGGATAGCACTCGCCATCCACCGTCGTCCATGCTCCCTCGCCTTGCATGATGAATCGCAGGGCGTTGGCAGTGTGGCGGTGCGCGGTGGCGACTTCGCCTGGCAGGATGACCTGGATCGACGCCCAGAACGTATTGGTGGTGCCGCGCGGCAGGCCGGGGTTGTGCAGGCGCAGTGTCCGGCGCGGCCCACCTGCGGTCAGGTCGACCTCCTGACCGATGCGTTCAAGCAAGGGGCACAGATCCTCCCAGCGCCAATGCACGGACTGGGTCGCAGGCCGCGGGCTGCGCGTGAACAATGGGGGATCGTCTGGCTGGTGCACTCGGCAGTGGTACTTTGCCAGGTCCTGCTTCAGTGCACGTCTGCGATCCGCGTCCTGGCCGATGAGCTCGTCTGACATATCAGACCTCGGCCAGTTGGTAAGCGCGGCGCGGAACAGGACTGCCGGCGGCACCCATGCCCCGCACGACATCGACGATGCGGCCGGCATCTGCCGGGACAGTGTCGCCACGCCATGCCACCGAGCCGTCCGGTCGTACCAGCACCAGGCGGCGTCCATAGATGGCCTGGGCTTCGCCTTGCGCGATATCGGCCACCTCCAGCGGCAGACCGACCTCCGCAGCCGCCTGCGTGAAGGCATCCACTCCGGGAGGATGATCGCCAAAGCGCAGCAGTACGTAATGCTTGCCGAAAAGGTCCAGCGTGGACTTTCCTTTGGAAAGCCACACGTGGGGCGCGCGCGATCCCGGCCTCGCGCTCTGCGTGTACCGTGCCACCTCGTTAGGTGGGGCGGGCGTGCCATCGGGGACGACGATCGGCGAATCCTCGTAGACATAACCGAGATGGATGCCGATGGAGAACCATTCGCGCTTCATCATCTCCGTATAACGCGCACCGTACTCACGGCGTGCCGCATCGATATGCACGTTGTCGCTGTCGAAAATGGCCGCTTCGGGCTTGACCACCCGCGGCGACAGCATCCGCCGGAGATTCTCTCCGGCTTCTGTGACGTTGCGCACCGCGACGGGCCGCTGTTCATCCTCGTAGGAATCGAGCAGAAGGGGGCCGCCCCAGCCCTGCAGCGTGCCAGCCAGCTTCCAGCTCAGGTTGACCACATCGAGGATGCCCGTGTTCATACCGAAGCCGCCTGTCGGGGAGGTCAGGTGCGCAGCGTCGCCGGCGATGAAGACCCGTCCCTTGCGGTAATGGTCCGCCACCAGTTGCCGCCTGACCCAGGGCAGGACCGAGAGGATCTCGAAGTCGAACTCCCGTCCCACGGCTCGAACGATGGCGCGGCGGATCTCGTCCTCGCCGAGCGTGCGCTTTTCGGCGTTGCCTACCAGAGAGAATCGCCATTGGTCACGGCCGTTGATGGCCACCAGCGTCGCCCAGGTGCCCTCCGGTCCGATGAAGATATAGCGGTAGCCGGGCTGCTTGGTGTGGAGCCGCTCGAGCCCGTCGCAGCGGAAGATGACGTTGGTCGTGTAAGTCAGTACGGCATCGCCCGACATGCCGATGCCGAGTGCCTGGCGCACTGCGCTGGCACCGCCGTCGCAGCCCACCAGGTACTGCGCTTCGATCTGGTGGCGTGCTCCGGTTTTCCCATCCTTGACCGTCACGATTACGTGGTCACCACGGTCTTCCAGTGTCTCCAGCTCCGTCTCGTACACCAATTCCGCGACCCCCGTGCTGGCGGCAAAGCGCTGCAGCACCGGATCGAAGAAGTTCTGCGGGCAGCGCTCACGCTTTTGCGGGCTTTGCGGCGGACATGTTTCGTTTCTTGGCGCGGGGAATGTCTCCCGGCCGAACTCATATCCGTTCAAGTCGGTCACCCAGGCACAGTCCTGCGGGTAGTCTCGGTTGTAGCCGGCCTGTTCCACCGCCTCGACGATGCCCCAACGCCGGCAGAACTCCATGGTTCTGATGCCGACCATGTCCATGCGAGGCTGAGGAACGACTCCGTTGCTCCTTTCGATCAGGGTGCACTTGACACCACGCCATCCGAGATCGCCCGCCAATGCCAGGCCGACTGGTCCACCTCCCACGATCAGCACCGGGGTCTTCTGGATCATTCTGTCCCTCCATTCTTCATTTAAGCCGACGCTAGCCGCCCGCTAGCCAGAACCGTCGACAAGACTCGACAAAGCATTCCTACCTCGGGGGCATGCGCCGGACAATATTGAGTTGGTCCGACCAAATTGGTACGACCATGTTGGTCTGACCAAATTGTAGCGAAGTAGATCATTTGCGCGAGTTGGTAGAAACCCTGAGGCGACGATCGAGAGTTGGGGTGAATGCTCTTGAGGAAACACTGCGCACGTACTGGGGGCGCCGGGCCCGAGAGCCTGTTCGGCGGGGGATTTCGGGTCGTTCGGCGCCCCCGGCCGATCCTGACCTTGGCCGTCTGAAAGCGCAGGGCCTCGGCGCGTCTGCAGGCGGTGCTGGACCTGATCGAACAGCACAAAGAGAAGTGGTCGCTGCCAGCAGGTGTGCGCGTCGTCGTAAGCTACGAGGCCGGCCAGGACGGGTTCTGGATCTGTCGCGCGCTTCAGGCGCGCGGCATCGAGTGCTACGTCATCGATCCGGCCAGTATTCCGGTCGAACGCCACAAGCGGCGCGCGAAGACCGACCGGCTCGATATCATCAAGCTGGTGATCAACCTGCGCGCATGGCTAACGTGCTAAGCGTGATTGCGACTGCGGTGAGAATCCGCCATGAACTGGATACCAGTGATATCGAACTCTCACCGTATTACCTCGCCAGCGAAATCCGGGTGACGTATGCCGGCATGATGATCGCAGTGCCGCCCGAGGTGTGGCAGGCCTATGACCTCCTCACCTCAGCTCAGCTCGGTCACAAGTTGATCAAGATCGCGACGCACGTTGATCCCCGCGCGATGCGCAAACATACGCGGGGACCGAAAGCGCCGAAGAAGAAAGGCTATGTGGCCGGATGCGTAGCACGGCGGCATGTTTCTACCGCCCGTGTCATCAAGGCTGGACGTGTCGTTTAATCACCTTGAAAGGGGTGGGTCTTACGTCCGCTGGGGATTGGGCCCCTCTCGCAGAAGCAAGCTAAGAAGGCTGGCGAACGGCTTGGAATCCATTGGTCTACGGTTTATCGCTTGCGCCGGCGCTTCCTCGCGGATCCTGTGGCGAGCGCGTTGATACCTCATGACCGGGGTCCCAAGGTGGGAGATCTGCGTCTAACAGCTACGGTCGAGAATATCGTGAGTGAGGTGCTTACCGATTGGCGGCCGCGACAGGGTCGTCTCGCGCATCCGCTTCTCGATCTCTGCGCCGAAATCCAGAAACGATGCGCAGGAGCAAGTGTTAATCCGCTAAGTAGAGCTACCATTTCGCGACGCTGGGCTGCCCATCGGAAAGCGGAGGCGGCGAGCAGTGCGAGAGTCAAGCGTCCGCTCAGACAATCGTCTCGGCTGTGTAAGACCACGGTTTTGAACTCGACGGTGGGGATTGCAACGGAGCGCGAACGGGAGATCGTGAAGGTCTTACGTCCGCTGGGGATTGGGCCCCTCTCGCGTCAGCAGGCTAAGAAGGCTGGCGAGCTGCTTGGAATCCATTGGTCTACGGTGTATCGCTTGCGCCGGCGCTTCCTCGCGGATCCTGTGGCGAGCGCGTTGATACCTCACGACCGGGGTCCCAAAGTGGGAAGTTCGCGTCTAGCGGAGACGGTCGAGGAGATCGTGAGTGAGGTGCTTACCGATTGGCTGCCGCGGCAGCGTCATCTCGCCTATCCGCTTCTCGAGCTCAGCGTCGAAATCCGGAAGCGATGCGCAGGAGCAAGTGTTAATCCGCCAAGCAGACCTACGATTTCGCGGCGCTGGGCCGCCCGTCGGAAAGCGGAGGCCCAGAGCAGTGCGAGAGTACGGGTACGTCGCCGCGTGACAGAGAGTAAGGCTGGAGGTATAGACCATGGTCTTGCCGATCCTTGTGTTGGAGCAGTCTGAGCCCAACCCCGCGTACGTGCCGATGCCGCGCGAACGCGAGGCAGTTCCGCCGCCAACGAGTAAGCGCGATAAGCTCATCCGTCAATGGCGCCAGATCCTGGGCAGCCGAGCGTTTATGACCAACAGCGGGCGCTATCGGACCCGCGCATCGAGCGACTGGACATACGAGGCGATGGCCGGCGGCGACTCGAGTGCGTTGCTGCACGACAGCGAGCATTTGACAAGATTATTGCTGCGCCGGGCGTGGGCAAACGTGCTGCGTCGCCAACAGCGGCTGCTTCGTCTCGCCGTTCGATGTTTCGATCCGAACAAGCCCGCCATCAAGGTGGCAGCCACTCAGGTCAACGCGGCGGCGTGGCTGCTCGCCGCGATGCACTGGAACGGCTGTCGGCATCCCAGCGCTCTGTGGTGCAAGCCTCTGCATCCGCTGACTGGAGTGGTGCGTTGGCTCAGCGGCTTTGACGTTGTCGAACAGCATGAGCATTCGCGAGAGATCCTAACGAAGCTGGCGGAAAGGGTAGGGCGGGTCGAACGGCATAGCCGCCAACTCGTTGTGGCGATGAGGGCCGAAAGGCAAGTTGTCGCGTTGCTGCCAGAACTGCTGCAGTAAAAATGTTTAGTCGTAAGAGAAGAAATCGGCGCTCCTCAAGGCGCGTACTAACATTACTACGTAAACGTACTACCTTTACGAATGCTGAGCCAAAAAAAGCAACGGTCGCATGAATGTTGAGCGTGGGTCGCACGAATGACGATCTTCAACAGCAGGCGAAGCCGTTACGCCGAAATTAAAATGCAATTAATCGCCAAGCTCCGCCTGCAACCGTCAATCGCTGGCTAATACGAGGCAGTTCCCCTCGGCAAAGAAGGCAGCCTACCCCGTTTCGGATTATAATTTCACTATCATGAAATAATCTGGCCGGCTGCCCCCCACACTGGCTTGCCTTCTTCACGGGACGGGCCTCCATGCCGCGACCACTACCTGATCCGACGCCACCTTCGCGCGCGACAATTCGCACCATTCACCAACTGGGCGACCGCATTCGAGCAACCCGGGCAGGGGAAGGGATGCCCATTGACCAGGCGGCGAGGCATTGCGGTGTCTCCGTCGGCATGCTGTCCAAGCTGGAGAACGGCAAGGGCGTCAATCTCAAGCACGCCCTGCGTGTGCTGGACGGGCTGGGTTTGACGATGCTGGTCGTGCCCAAGGGGCAGGCACCTTGGCTCGAACAGGCAGCGGCCTATGCGGCCAAGATCGGCGAGGATGTGGCCAGGGGACAGCATGCCTGGCTGGAAGAGTAGGGCCGCGATCAGGATGGGCGTCATTCTCGGATGTGGCCCTCGATCGATGCGGAAATGCCATTCGCGGCCAGAATAGCAGCCTGGAGCTCCTACTCGGGGCCGCGCGCCCGCAGGCGGTCGGCCGCCAGCCGAACACTCCTTTCATGACGAGGTGCAGCGCTCAGCACGACGGGCTTTTTCCGGGTTCGTAGAGAACGCTTCCAAAGATCTTATGCACGGTGTTGTCTCCGCTGAGCGGCTTTCGGCCGCGAAAAGATGCTTATTGGGGCTGCTCTGCAGTCGGCCGACACTTGTACATTAGCGAGATCACCATTGAGTGCACCGTCTCACCGCGTTGGTTCTTGACAATGCGGTCGCAAATGACGATGCCCTGCTTGCCGCTGCTGGTCAGCTTCTTCTCCGTCGGCGTAATAAAGACCTGGATGGTGTCTCCCGCCTTGACCGGAAGGTGCATGCGCCACTTGTCCAGGCCAAGCATCGCGACGATGGTGCCGTCGTTAATGCCGCTCAGACACTGGAGCCCGCCGGCGATCGCCAGCACGAGCGGGCCGTGGGCAATGGGTTCTCCATAGGGTTGCGTCTTGCAGAACTCGTGATCGATATGGGGGGCGTTGTGGTCGCCCGACAGGCAAGCGAAATTGACAATATCGGTCAGCGTGACAGTGCGTCGCGAGGTTACGATAGTCTTGCCAATTTCGAAATCCTCGAAATAGAGGCCACGCGGTTGATAGCGAGCTGCGTCATCAGTCATTGTGCAATCCAGGAAAGGTGGTAGGCCAAAAGAGCGATTCGGGCGACGTTCGTGCCAGTTAGAAAAGGCTTCGTCCGGCCGGCGGCATGTCTACTGTTTTTCGATGCCGGCAAGCTCCGCAATGCGCACATAGCGAGCAGTGTCTCGACCAATCAAGGACGCATACGCCTCGGGCGTCGACGATCTGGCTTCTATGCCGAGCAAGGCAAACTGCCGCCGTACTTCACCCGATTCCACAGCCTTTACAATTTCGGCGTTCAGCCGGCTGACAATCTCGCGCGGCGTTCCCGCCGGCGCAAGCAGCCCGAGCCAGCCGGTGAACTCGAAGTCCTTGTAACCGAGTTCCTGCATGGTGGGAGTGTCGGGCAGCAAATCGGATCGCTTTGCGCTCAGCATCGCAAGAGGCTTGATACGGCCACTTCGTATATGAGGCATGATCGGGCCGAGAGCGTCCGGGATGACAGTGAGCCTGCCCCCGATCAGATCGGACTCTGCTTCAGCAGGGCCCTTGTAGGGGATGGGGGCAATGTCCGTTCCCGCCCGCTGATTGAGTGACTCCATGGCGAGCTGGTAGAGGCCCGCCGAACTGCCATAGGTCACGGTGCCGGGCGCGCGTTTCGCTTGTGCGATGAGATCTGAAACGGAGTTGATCGCGGCGTCCTTGCGTGTCACAAGCAGCAATGGCGTGGCGGCGACCAGTGAGATGGGCGTGAAGTGCTTGCGTGGATCGAAGGGCGGGGACCTGAGTAATGCGGGGGGCACCATCGTCGAGGACGCACTCGACAGCACGAGCGTATACCCGTCCGGGTTGCTGCGCATGGCAGCCTGCATGCCAAGCAGCCCATTGGCGCCAGGACGATTCTCGACAACGACCGGCTGCCCAAGCGGCACCGCAATCCGGGCCGCCACGGCACGCGCAGTGATGTCGGAGGTCGATCCCGCCGTGAACGGCACGATGATCCGGATGGGCCGGGTCGGGTAGCCGGGCTCGGCAGACGCGCCAGCGCATGCCATGCTCATCGCTATTGCAAGACCCGCAAATGAAGCTGCTCTCATAATCGTCTACCTCTCTCGTTCTCGCCTGGTGGTGTGTGATAGGGATCAGGCTGTCTGCGTCAGGCGCAAGCAACGTGTTGATCCGTCTGCAATGAGGCGACCAGCCACCCACAATCCGGAAATTCTTCGAGGGCCAGTACGCGCCTCGCATAGGCATGCGCGCTGTCGGGGGAGATGTGCCAGGAAACCAGTGCGACGAATTTCTCCACGACATCGCTCGCGCTGAGGGGGTTCGAGGGTGCCCCGCGCGGTGCCTCCTGATACAGAGACTGCGACCGGTCCGAGTGCCGATGCCGGATGGAGACCTGGCTGCGCTCATAGTGGTTCAGGGACGGATCCGCAACGGCAACGATGCTCCGCATGACTGCGCGCACATCGGGGCGGTCGAGATACTGGCGAAGGTCGAGGCTGTGTCCGGGCCGGATGACATCGAACCCGCACGCCGCAAGCGCCAGGCAGTAGCGGATATCGAAGCGCGCCTCGTTCGCCGTGCAAGGCGGTTCGGTCTTGGCCACCGCTTCGTGCACATACGCCGGCAGCCTGACTTCTATGTCGCACTCGGCAAGGTCGCCTTGCCAGCCACGCCGCAAGGCGGCGAGTGCATCGACTGCGGAATGGATATAGCCGCAGCAGGCGTGAAGCTTGCGACGTGGGGCGAGCAACGCCCAGTTCTCCAACGACACACTCGTGTTCTGACGGCCGCTTTCGGATACCGTCGAGAAGTACCCAAGGTCACCGTCAAGCAGTTGAAGTGGGCCTGTCATTCCGCGGCTGGCATACTGCACCGCAGTGACGGCGGTAGCCGCAGGCTGCGCCCCGAATAGCATGGGCTTGACAGTACCGCCCTGGCGGAAGATGACCTCCGCAGGGCACCAGCCGGCCAGCGCCCCAGAAATCGCCAGCGCATGGCGGGTCTGATCGTCATCCAGTCCGCGCAAGTGTGCCACGCCGGCCGCGGCGCCGACAGAAGATGGCAGACCGACGGGAGTCAGACCAACTTCACTATACGGCTTCAATGATGGATAGACGGCGGTATAGACGGCGCTGGTCAATTCGATGGCGCGCACCACGGCTTCGATCAGCTGGCGTCCACTTGCGCCAACGGCCTCGGCCGTGGCGACAGCCGCAGTCACGCAACCGATGCTCGCGTGGCCGCCGATCAGGTCGTTCAATTCGAGGATGTCCCCCGCGTAGCCGTTGGCAACAACCGCCGCTGCGATCGGCATCTTGCTGCCGTGGACAAATACGGAAGCCTGATCACCGGCCTGGGCAGATGTGGCTGACGGTCCGGCGACGAGCCTGGATTCCTCGGCCTGCATGCCAGCGACAATGCAGCCGATGGTGTCGAGGATACAAAGCTTGGCCTGGGTGACGACGGCAGCGGGCAGGCGGTCGAAGCGGCAATGCGCGGCGCGCGCATGGAGCTGGTCGAGGAACGTGGCGTCAGTAGTGAGCGAAGTCATGATGGCGACTCAGGCGTTCAAAAGGAGGGGGCGTACAGTCGCAAACATTGCGCCGTCGCGCGCCACTGTCTTCAGACGGCCCCCGCGAGCTCCGGCACCACGGTGTTCAGGTCGCCCACCAGGCCGTAGTCGGCCACGGAGAAGATCGGGGCTTCGGCATCCTTGTTGATCGCGACGATCACCTTGGAGTCCTTCATGCCGGCCAGGTGCTGGATCGCTCCGGAGATAGCGACGGCGATATACAGCTGTGGCGCGACGATCTTGCCGGTCTGGCCGACCTGGTAGTCGTTCGGCACGAAGCCGGCGTCCACGGCGGCGCGCGAGGCACCCAGCGCGGCGCCCAGCTTGTCGGCCAGCGGCGTCAGCACCTTGGTGTAGTTCTCACCCGAACCCACGCCACGGCCACCCGAGACGATGATCTTGGCGGCAGTCAGTTCCGGTCGGTCGCTCTTGGCCACTTCGCTGGAGACGAACTGCGAGATGCCCAGGTCGGCGACGGGCGGCAGGCTCTCGACAGCAGCCGAGCCGCCGTCGGCAGCAGCAGAGTCGAACGCCGTGCCGCGCACGGTGATGACCTTGATCTTGTCGGACGACTTGACGACGGCGATGGCGTTGCCGGCGTAGATCGGACGCTCGAAGGTGTCCGCGGCGTCGACCCTGGAGATTTCCGAGATCTGGGCCACGTCCAGCTTGGCGGCCACGCGCGGCAGGATGTTCTTGCCGTACGGGGTAGCCGGGGCCAGGATGTGCGAGTAGTCGTTGGCGGCATTGGCCACCAGCGCCAGCGCCTGCTCGGCCACGTTCTCGGCCAGGCCGTCACCGAAATACGGGGCGTCGGCCAGCAGCACCTTGGTCACGCCGGCGATCTTGGCGGCGGCGTCAGCCGCGGCCTTGGCGTTGGCACCGGCCACCAGCACGTGCACGTCGCCGCCGCATTGGGCTGCGGCGGTCACGGTGTTCAGCGTGGCGCCCTTGATGGATTGATTGTCGTGTTCAGCAATGACGAGTGCAGTCATGTTATTTCTCCCCCGCGCTCTCAGATAACCTTGGCTTCGTTCTTCAGCTTCTGCACCAGCGTCGCGACGTCCGGCACCATCACACCGGCGCTGCGCTTGGCAGGCTCCACCACCTTCACGGTCGACAGGCGCGGCTTCACGTTCACGCCGAGGTCTTCCGGCTTGACGATATCGAGCGGCTTCTTCTTCGCCTTCATGATGTTCGGCAGCGTGACGTAGCGCGGCTCGTTCAGGCGCAGGTCGGTGGTCACCACGGCCGGCAGCTTGATCGACAGCGTTTCCAGGCCGCCATCCACTTCACGGGTCACCGAAGCCTTGCCGTCGGCAACCACCACCTTCGAGGCGAACGTGGCTTGCGGCAGGCCAGCCAGCGCGGCCACCATCTGGCCGGTCTGGTTGGAGTCGTCATCGATGGCCTGCTTGCCCAGGATCACCAGTTGCGGCTGTTCCTTGTCGATCAGCGCCTTCAGCAGCTTGGCCACCGCCAGCGGCTGCAGGTCTTCATTCGATTCCACCAGGATGCCGCGGTCGGCACCGATGGCCATCGCGGTGCGCAAGGTTTCCTGGCACTGCGTGACGCCGCACGACACGGCGACGATTTCGGTGCCAACGCCGGCTTCCTTCAGGCGCACGGCCTCTTCCACGGCGATTTCGTCGAAGGGGTTCATGCTCATCTTGACGTTGGTCAGATCGACGCCGGTGCCGTCCGCCTTGACGCGGACCTTGACGTTGTAATCCACCACCCGCTTGACTGCGACGAGTACTTTCATGCGTATCTACTCAGCTATTCAACAATTGACCATACCTGCCAGGCGCAGCGAACGGACGCTCCGCTGTAAATCAGGTGCAGCGGTTCAGGGTTCGCGCACCTGCGTGCACGGAAAATAAAAGTCATTGGTTGAGCCAATGGTACTTTGATGGCGAATTGCGCGTCAATGAAGCCGAACCTAGTGATTTCCCTGACGTGACGGTCGGAAGTTCATTGGTCCTATCAATGGAACCGCCGGCCGCGGTATGCTACGATGTGCGCGAACCTGTGGCACGTCGAGCGTCGTGAAAGCGCATCAAAAGCAGTCAGAAAAAGGTAAAGCAGTGGAAATGCACATGGACCAAACCGGGCAGGCTGTCGTTTCCGAAGAAGCCGCTTTCGAACCCATCTCGGTCAGCCGGGCAGTCGACGAAATCGCCAGGCAGATCCGACAGGAGGTGATGGCGGGCAGGCTTAAGCCGGGTCAAAAGCTTCCTCCTGAACGCGACCTTTGCGTGCGTTTCGGCGTGAGCCGCAACACTTTGCGCGAAGCCTTGCGTGCGCTTGAGATTTCCGGCCTCGTCGAACTCAAGAAGGGCGCTACAGGTGGTGCGTTCATCAAGAAGGGCGACAAGGACGTTGTCATTACCGGATTGACGGACCTCTACTATCTCGGGTCGATCACGCCGGAGCAACTGACCGAAGCGCGGGTCATGCTTGCTGACCTTGTGGTCCGCGACGTTTGCGTGAAGGCAACTGAAGCGGACCTCGAGGCACTACAGGCGAATGTGGCTGCGGCCGAGGCGGCGCAAAAGACGGGAAATATTGAGGAGCGTGCGCGCATTAACCTCGAGTTCCATCGTCTTCTCGTCAGGATTTCCGGTAATCCCATCCTGATGCTCACGATGGAGGCCATCCTGAAAGTCATGGTCGACTACATTGCGGAGATCGGCTATAACGAGAACCGTTTCGTACTCCCATCGCGGCGCAGGCTTGTCAAGTTCCTTGTCGAACGAAATGCGGACGAGGCTGCCAGTGAGATGACCGCGCATCTTCGGCGCGTGCATCGCTACTATCTATCGCAGGTCGGGAACAATGGCTGAGTGGTCTGTCTTCGTTGCAGTCCAGGCAGACAGGGTCTGCCTGGAGGCAAGGATCCTCGATTTGTGTGGCCCGGCAGGGTAGGGCTGCCTCATCGCCTCCCCCGCAAGCACAATCGACAGACAGATAGCCAATCTAAGTTGGCACGCCTGATGCCGCACCCGTCGCCTGGCCGCCATTGGTCCATCCGCTGAGGACCTGGTCACAGGTGAGGGGGCCGGAGGTCTCGGCGCGGGCGACCGACGACGGTGTTCGCGAGAATCGCGGTGCCGGCGCCGGATGTGGCACACCGCCAACGTCGACAAACGCCCCACGTGCCGCCAGATGCGGATGCTGTGCGGCCTCGCTCAGTTTCAGCACAGGGGCAAAGCAAGCATCGGTATCGCCGAGCAGAGCGGTCCATGTTTCCCGGCTGCGCTGCGCAAAGATCCGCGTCAGTTCCGCTCTCAGTGCCGGCCATCGGGTCCGGTCATGTTGTGCGTTCCGCAGCGCCGGATCCAAGCCGATGCGCTCGCACAGCACCGCGAAAAAGTGCGGTTCGATCGCGCCGATGCAGATGTATTCGCCATCCGCGGCGCGGTACACCGCGTAGTAAGGGGCGCCGCCATCCAGGACGTTGTCGCCGCGGTGCTCCATGTAAAGGCCCCGCAGGCTCTGGCCCAGAGACAGGCTCATTAGCGAAAGCGCGCCGTCGCAGATCGCGGCGTCCACCACCTGTCCACGACCCGAGGTGCGCGCTTCGATCAGCGCGGCAAGGATGCCTGTCACGAGGTATAGGCTACCCCCGCCATAGTCTCCGACGAGGTTCAGCGGGGGCACCGGTGCACCATCGCGCTCGCCGATCGCAGCCAGTACTCCCGACAGCGCGATGTAGTTGATATCGTGGCCAGCGGTTTGTGACAGTGGCCCTTCCTGTCCCCAGCCCGTCATGCGGCCGTAGACCAGTCTCGGATTGACTGCCGCCACCGCCTCCGGCCCCAGGCCGAGGCGTTCCATCACCCCCGGGCGGAATCCTTCCACGAGCGCGTCGGTGTGGGCCAGCAACGCGAGCGCCTGATCGCGGTCGCCCGGGTGCTTGAGGTCCAGCAGCACGGTGCGTCGGCCGCGTCCGATCAGGTCATGGGGGTGAACCTGTCTCGCGCCCGGGCGGTCGATGCGCACGATATCCGCGCCCATGTCCGCCAGCAGCATGCAGGCAAACGGACCAGGCCCCAACCCCGCAAACTCCGCGATGCGTACGCCAGCCAAAGGCCCTTTCTTCTGCGCGACAGCGTTGGATTCACGCAAGATCATGTTTCCGTTGCCAGCCATAGCCGGGATTATGCTTCTGGTACCGGCGCAGCACCCAGAGCGCCGGCGCGCTCGAGAGCCGCGATCCGCGCGTCATCGTAGTGAAGGACTTCGCGCAGCACTTCGAGGGTGTGCTGACCCACCGCGGGCGCCGGCCGCGGCGCCACGGCAGGCGTTTCGGATAGCCTCATCGGCGATTCAATGTGGGGAATCCAGCCTTTTACGGGATGGGGAATACGGTTTGTCAGACCGCGTGACTGCGCCTCGCCAGAGCGCAACGCCTCGCCAAGTGTACGGACTTCGCCGTGTGGTATGGAGGCTGCGCGCAACTTAGCTTGCCAGTGGCTCCATGGCTGCGCCGAAAAAGCCTCGTTGAGAATCCCAAATAGTTCGTCACGATGATTAAGCCGATCGAAGCTTCTCACCAGATCGGGACGAGCCGCGATATCCGGGCGTCCCAAGACATCGCCGAACAGGCGCGCAAAGATCTTGTCGTTCCCGCAATGCAGGTAAAAGGGGCGGTCCGCCGCGCGAAAAACCCCCGACGGGCAGGTATCCGGGGTTGAGTTGCCGTGGCGCTGAGGATCCTTTCCGGTCAGCAAGTTCTGCATGCCAGCGAATCCGGTCATCATCACAGCGGTATCAAACAGCGATACCTCCACAAACTGCCCCTTTCCGGTGCGCTCGCGTGCCAATAAGGCAAGCAGCAGTGCATTGCTCGCCATCAGGGCCGTCCCCATATCCATTACCACCGGCCCGCTGCGCACGCCGGGGCGGTCAGGGTAGCCATTCATGGACATGTAACCGCTCTCAGCCTGTACGACAGGGTCGAAACCCAGTCGATCCGCATACGGCCCCGTACGCCCATACGCGGACACAGAACAGTAAATGAGGCGTGGATTGAGTTGCGCGCAGCGCTCGTAGCCTAGCCCAAGACGCTCCATGACGCCGCTCGAAAAATTCTCGAACACGACGTCGGCAGTGGCGATCAGATCGAGCGCTACCTTCGCACCTTCCTCGGTCTTGATATCAAGCGCAAGACTGCGCTTGTTCCGATTGCTCCAAAGGTACGGGCCGCCCTGCGCAGGTAGCTCGGGATCCAGTGGTGGGTAATAGCGGAAATCCTCCCCCCGCCCAGGTCGCTCAATCTTGATTACATCAGCGCCAAAGTCCCCCAGGATCATTGTCGCGAATGGCCCGGCGATGAAGTGCGAAAAGTCCACCACTTTTAGTCCGCACACGGCGCTTTCTCTTGGCTGAGATGGCGTCTCACGCACTGGTAGCTCTTCGATATAGGCCTGGTTAAACATGGTCTCCCTCTCCAACTTTTGTCAATGGCTCAACCAATGTAATGGATCGCCGCAGTGTAGTCAACGATTGCGACTCGAGTTGGGAAGGGGGCCTCTGAGTGAAATCCCTGATTTGACATCATGACTTCATTGGTTCTACCATTGGATCAAATCGAACGTGTGCATTGGCGGGAACGAGCGTTCCGCTGCATGCACGAGTGATGGAGACAAGGCAATGAGCAAGCAAAAGCGCGTCGCGATCATCGGCGCGAGTGCCATTCCGGTGGGGCGGCACCAGACGGCGGACACGGAGGACATCCACACGCTGGAGCACGAGATTCTGCTTCGCCTGGTGCTTGAGGCGACGCGCGATGCCGGCGTGGAGAAGCGCGATATCGAGAGCCTGGTCTTCACGTTGCCGCGTCCCTATACGCGCCAGAAGTATTTGCACACCTTCATGGTTGGCAAACTCAAGCTGCCATGCCGGGGTACCGTGCTCGAGGTGATGGGCAATGGCATGACCGCGGCGCTGGCGCTGGACCAGGCATGCAATGAGATCCTGCTGGGTAGGGCCAAAGTCGCACTGGCACTCGGCGTCAATATGGAAACGGCGGTTTCTTCTGCCGAGCACGCCATGAGCAGCATGCGCGCGACCGGTGACGTCGACTTCCATGTGCCGGCAGGCTTCACGCCAATCTCGTGGTACGCCATGGATGCCACCCGTTATATGCACGAGTATGGCGCCACGCGCGAGCAGCTGGCTGCCGTGGCCGTGAAGAACCGCTTCCATGCGTCCATGAACCCGCTGGCCCAATACCGGAAGCCGGTCACGATGCAGGACGTACTGGAACAGCGGCCGATCGTTGAGCCATTGGGGCTGTACGACGTGCCCCCCCGCGGGGACGGGGCGGCCTGCCTGGTACTTGCAAGCGAGGATGTTGCATTGGCTACCGGCCGCCCGTATGTGCTGATCCAAGGCCGTGGCTTCCACCATGACGGCTCCCACCAGATCAGTGACGTGCCCAACGACATGATCGGTTTCGAGGCAGCGCGTGTGGCTTCGGCATATGCGTACGCAGAGGCCGGCATCACGCCTGCCGACCTGGACATGGCGGAACCCTATGCGCCTTGCACGATTGTCGAGATCCTGGTCAGCGAGGCCCTCGGACTGGTGCCGCGCGGCCGCGGATCGATCGCTGCGCTCGAAGGAGAAACAACCCTGGGCGGCAGGATTCCGATATCGACCTCGGGTGGTCTGATCTCGCGTGGCCATCCGTCCTATGTCACGTCGCTCTACAACTACGTGGAGATCGCCGAGCAACTACGGGGCCGCGCGGGAGATCGCCAGGTGAAGGACGCCAGATGGGGGGTTGCCACCGGTGAACTGGGCAACTACAACGCTGCGCTGGTTCACGTGTTCGAGGGAGTTCAATGATGCTCAAGACCGTCGATATGGCCGCCGCACGCGCCTATCCGCCCCGTGTATCGAAAGCGACCGAGCCCTTCTGGAGCGCACTTGCGCAAGGCCGCTGGATCACTACCGGCTGCTGCGACTGCGGCAAGCAGAGTTTTCCGCCACAGATCATTTGCCCGCATTGCTGGTCCGATTCACTCGAATGGACCGAGCTCAGTCAGCGCGGCGTTATCTATTCCTGGACGCGCGTGCACGCTGCGCCGACCATCTTCGCGGCAGAGGCCCCGTACAGCGTCTGTATTGTCGACCTGGACTGCGGCGTGCGCATCGCATGCAAGCTGCTAGAGACAGAAGCCGTTGCCCCAAGCGTTGGCATGCCCGTCGAGATGGTCCGGCTGCGCTACGAGGACGGAGACCTGTTCGCCGCCCGGGCTCTGCAGCGCTGAGCAATTGTCCTCGCGCGGCGGCCACGGTACGGCCGCCGCTGCGATCACGACCATTTTCCATATTGTTTCAGGAGTTACGCCATGCGCGACACCCCTCCGTCCACAGACACCGTCGACTGCGATCTGCTGGTGATCGGCTCCGGCGCGGGCGGCCTCTCCACTGCAGTCACGGCCCGCAAGCACGGCCTCAACGTATTGGTCGTGGAGAAGGACAGCATGTTTGGCGGTACCACCGCCTTTTCGGGCGGTGTGCTATGGATTCCCGGCAACCCGGTCTCCCGCCGCGCCAACCAGAAAGACAGCCGCGATGCCGCGCGCACGTATCTCGCTGCTGAAGCGGGCGCCGCCTTCGACGCTGCTGCCGTCGACGCGTTCCTGGAGAACGGTCCAAAGATGGTCGAGTGGTTTGAGCGCGAAACCAGCGTGAGGTTCGTGCCGACGCTGTACCCCGACTACCACCCTACGCAGATCGGCGGCGTGGATGTCGGCCGCTCGATCCTGGCGGCGCCCTTCGACATCCGCGAACTCGGCAAGGACATGCCGCGCCTGCGCCCGCCGCTGGCGACGATCACGTTCATCGGCATGATGTTCAATTCGTCTAATGCCGACCTGAAGCACTTCTTCAATGTCACGAAGTCGGTCCGCTCGTTCTTCTACGTTGCCAGGCGGCTGGCAAGCCACCTCAAGGAACTGGTGCGCTATCGACGCGGCGTCAATGTGACCAGCGGCAATGCACTGGCCGCGCGCCTGGCGAAATCGGCTCTGGAGCTCGGCATTCCCATCTGGACCGCTTCTCCCGCACTTCGCCTTGTCACGCGGGACGGCGCCGTCGTGGGCGCGGTCGTCAGCCGCGACGGCCGCGAGGTCGAGATCCGCGCCAGGCAAGGGGTGGTGCTGGCAAGTGGCGGCTTCTCCCATGACATAGAGCGGCTGCGCAAGGCATACCCACACATTGCCCGTGGCGGAGAACACTTCTCGCCCGTGCCTGTCACTAACACCGGTGATGGTGCGCGCCTGGCCGAACAGGCCGGCGGGACAGTGCCGCTGCGCTATCGCGACGCGGCGGCCTGGATGCCGGTGTCGAAGGTGCCGATGCGCGGCGGCCGTTTCGTGGCGTTCCCCCACCTGCTGGACCGCTATAAGCCAGGCGTGATCGGCGTGCTGCGCAACGGCCAGCGGTTCACCAATGAATCCAATTCGTACCACGATGTGGGGGCGGACCTCATTCGCGCTTGCGAAGGCCAGCCGGAAACGGCGATGTGGCTGATCTGCGACCAGGGCACCATTTCCAAGTATGGCTTGGGCTACGCCAAGCCGGCGCCGCTTCCCCTGGGGGGACTACTGCGCAAAGGCTACCTCATGCGCGGAAGATCGCTCGCCGAGCTGGCGCAGAAGTGCGGCATCGACGCGACCGCGCTGGAGCAGACGGTGCGGGACTTCAACGCGGGGGCACAGCACGGCGACGACCGCCAGTTCGGCCGCGGCACCACCTCGTTCAACCGGTACCTCGGCGACCCGGAGCACAAACCGAACCCCTGCGTGGCGCAGGTCGCACAAGGCCCCTTCTATGCGCTGAAGGTTGTGATGGGCGATCTCGGCACCTTCGACGGCATTGCGACTAATGTGGAAGGGGCCGTGCTACGCGAGGATGGCGTCCCTATTGAAGGGCTCTACGCTGTAGGCAACGACCGCGCAAGCATTATGGGCGGCAATTATCCGGGTGCAGGCATCACGCTTGGTCCCATTATGACATTCGGCTATATCACCGGCCGGCATATCGCCAGGCGCGCCAATGTGCCAGCCGGCAGCCGGGCATTGCAAGGTACACGACAGGAGAAGGTCCATGCAGCCCGATAACGCGCTAACCCTTGTCGACCACCGTATTTACACGATCCGGCTGCGCAAGATGAACGAGTTCCTCGACGTGTTCGGCAAGATGGCAATGCCCATTCTGCTCGAAACACTGGGCAACCCGCTTGGCGCTTACGTCAGCCAGGTCGGACCGCAGAACCAGTTCGTGCACTTGTGGGGATACGTGGATCTCGCCGATTACGAGCGTCGCTCCCGTGCGCGCGATGCCCACCCGCGGTTCTCCGACTATCTGGCGGCGTCAGAACATCTCATCGTCGCCCAGGAGACGCGGCTGATCCGCGCGGTTGCCATGCCTGGGGTGACGATTCCGACGAGTCACCGATAGCGGCGAGAAACCCGCCAACCTGACAAGAAATTGGAGACAAATATGAAGTTCCTGCCTCGCATCGCGCGAACCTCGCGCGGACTTGCCGCCGCGTTTTCTGGCGTGCTGCTATCCATGGCCGCCCTGGCACCCGTTGCCGCAGCGGACGCTTATCCATCCAAGCCGATCACGGTGGTGGTGCCATACTCAGCAGGAGGCGCCAGCGATATCCAGGTACGCGCCATTTCCCAGCAGTTGTCGAAGATCCTGGGGCAACCCATCATCGTCGACAATCGCGCGGGGGCATCCGGCGCGATCGGCGCGGCATTTGTCGCACGTGCCGCACCCGACGGCTATACCCTGCTGTATCCGAACAACGGTCTGCTGATCGCCGCGTTGCTCAACAAGGCGGCCGGATACGACCCGCTCAAGGATCTCGCGCCCATCTCGACGGTGACCGCCATGCCGATGGTGCTGGTCGTCAACAAGGACTTGCCGGTCAACAACCTGCGCGAGTTCTTCGCCTATGCCAAGGGCCGCCCGAACACGCTGAACTACGCGACCGCCGGCCCGGGATCCTACGGCAACCTGGCCACGCACTTGCTTTCGCAGGCGGCCAGCCTGCGCATGACACAAGTACCGTATCGCGGTGAAGCGAATACCACAATGTCGGTACGTTCAGGCGAATCGCAGGTGCTATTTACCAGCCCGTCGGCGACGATGATGGGCCAGGTCAACGCGGGCAACCTGAAGCTGCTGGGCGTGGGGAGCGCCGGGCGCTCGGAGGTCGCGCCGAACGCGCAGCCGATCGCCGAGGTCCTGCCCGGGTTCAAATCGGAGATCTGGTTTGGCCTGATGGCGCCTGCAAAGACGCCGCAACCGATCATCGACAAGCTCAACCAGGCTGTGCAACAGGTGCTGAAGGATCCCGCCATTCGAGCCAAGCTGCTGGCGAACTCGGCGGTGGCCCAGCCGTCCTCCCCACAGACGTTTGAGAAGCTGCTCCGCACCGAGCACGCGCAGTACGCGGAGATCATCCGCAAGCACAACATCACCGCAGATTAAGCCCGTCTGCCGGGACAGGATCCCCACTGGACGTACAGCCGTGGCCTGAAACCACGGCGCTCACACGCGCCGGCGCCAGGGCGCCCGGCCCCCCTTTTGACTCAACATCCGTTTTCAGGAGTACCCCATGACCTTGATGAATATCGCCGGACTGTCGGAAGAACAGCGCATGATGCGCGAAGGCGTGCTCGACCTGCTTTCGCGCCATCTGCCGTGGGACAAGGTCCGCAAGATGGACGAGGCGCGCGAGTTTCCGCATGAAGCCTTTAACGCGCTGGCCGAAGCGGGTTATCTGGGCATCTTCTATCCCGAATCGCTCGGCGGCATGGGCGGCAGCTTCAAGGACATTGCGGTTTTCCTGGAGACGCTCGGCTATTACTACACCGGTATCGCCCAGGCCGTGACCACCACGGCGATCTACGCCGGCATGCATATCGCAAAATTCGGCTCGCCCGAGCTGCAGCAGGCAATTGTACCGGGCATCATCGCAGGCAAGACCAAGCTCGCGCTGGCGATGTCCGAGCCGGGCACTGGCTCCGACGTGGCCGGCATCAAGACCAATGCCCGCCGCGATAGCGACGAATTCGTGCTGAACGGCAACAAAGTCTGGATCACCTGTGCGCACGTTGCGGACTATCTCGTGGTGATCACCAAGACCGATACCGGGGCGGCCCGTCATCAGGGCATCAGCACGCTGCTGGTAGACGCCAAAGCCCCGGGTGTCACCATCAAGCCCCTGGCAATGCTCGGCCGGCGGACCTCGCACGCCAATGAGGTGTTCTTCGACAACGTGCGCGTGCCTGCCACCAACCTGATCGGCGGTGAAGGCATGGCCTGGAAGAACATCATGAAGTGCCTGGGGCTCGAGCGCATGGCGCTGGCGGCAATCTCGTCGGGGCATTGCTTCAAGATCACCGAATACGCGCGCGACTACGCCAAGGACCGCATCCAGTTTGGTCAGCCGATCTCGAAGTTCCAGGTCATCCAGCACAAGCTTGCCGACATGCTGATCATGTCGGAATCGGCACGACAGGCCACCTATCGTGTCGCGGAACTGCTCGACGGCGGCCATCCCGCCCTGCAGGAAACATCCATTGCCAAGATCGTCGCGACCGACAACAACTTCAAGTGCGCGGATATCGGCCTGCAGGTGCTGGGCGGCGCGGGTTATTCGATGGAATACGACATGCAGATGTTCTTCCGGGACTCGCGCGTGGGCCCGATCGGCGGCGGCAGCAACGAGATCCAGCGCAATGTGCTGGCCAAGCTTATGGACCTGTAAGGCAAGACGTGTCGGGCCCGGCCCTACGTATTTGGAAGGAATCAAGATGAAGACACAAGTCGCAATCATTGGCGCCGGGCCATCAGGTCTGCTGCTGGGGCAATTGCTGACGCGCGCGGGTATCGACAACATTATCCTGGAACGCCAGACGCCCGAGTACGTGCTTGGGCGCATCCGCGCTGGGGTGCTCGAGCAAGGCACGGTAGACCTGATGCGCGAGGCGGGCGTGAGCGAGCGCATGGACGCGGAAGGGCTCGTGCATGAGGGTATTGAATTGGTGTATGGGGGGAAACGCGACCGCCTGGACCTCAAGGCACTGACGGGTGGCAGTACGGTGCTGGTCTATGGTCAGACTGAAGTGACCCGCGACCTGATGGATGCCCGCCTGGCGGCCGGTGCCCCCACGATCTATCAGGCTGCCAATGTGCGGCTCCATGACGTGAAGGGCGCGCAGCCTTATGTCACGTTCGAACGGGATGGGGAAACGATACGCCTGGACTGCGACTACATCGCAGGCTGCGACGGCTTTCACGGTATCTCGCGGCAGGCCATTCCGGCTGAGATCCAGAAGCATTACGAGCGTGTCTACCCCTTCGGCTGGTTGGGTCTTCTGTCCGATACCCCGCCGGTCAGCCATGAGCTGATTTATGCGCATCACAGCCGCGGCTTCGTGCTTTGCAGCCAACGCTCCCAAACGCGCAGCCGCTATTACCTGCAGGTCCCGTTGACCGAGCGCGTCGAAGACTGGTCCGACGATCGTTTCTGGGAAGAGTTAAAGCGCCGTCTGCCCGCTGAGGTAGCCGACAAGCTCGTAACCGGCCCCTCGCTTGAGAAGAGCATCGCGCCGTTGCGCAGTTATGTCGTCGAGCCTATGCAGTACGGCAAGCTGTTCCTCGTCGGCGATGCCGCGCACATTGTGCCCCCGACCGGCGCAAAAGGCCTGAACCTTGCCGCGAGCGATGTCAATACGCTCTACCGGATCCTGCGGCTGTTTTACCAGAAGGGCAGGACCGACCTGCTGGACAAATACTCGGATATTGCGTTGCGGCGCGTCTGGAAGGCCGAGCGCTTCTCATGGTTCATGACCAACCTCCTGCACGAATTCCCGGACAAGGAACCGTTCGACCAGCGCATGCAGCGAACGGACTACGACTACTACACCAGCTCGGAGGCAGGGCTCAGGAATATTGCCGAGAACTATGTCGGGCTGCCATACGATCCGGTCGAGTGAGGCGCCTGGCCAACTGATCCGTACCGTGCCGCAGGGAGCGGCACGGCGGTCGTCCCGCGCGATATCAGCGGTATGTTCAGCGCGGTAATCACAATAAGGAGGAAGGAGATAAGATGAAGTACCGCTTTCAAATCGGTGCCACGATGGCATTCGCTGCAATGGCATCGGGGGCGTCGGCACAGTCCAATGTCACGCTCTACGGCGTGGTCGACGTAGGGATTGAATACGCCAATCATCAGGCGGGTGGCGGCAAGGATCTCGTCAGGGAAACCGCAGGCAATATCTCCGGGTCGCGATGGGGCTTGCGTGGCACAGAGGACCTCGGCGCGGGTCTGAAGGGACTGTTTCTTCTCGAAAGCGGCTTTGATCCGGATACCGGCAAGTCAGGACAGGGAAACCGGCTGTTCGGGCGGTCTGCCTATGTCGGGCTGAGCCAGGCAGGTGTCGGCAGCTTGCTGCTGGGGCGGCAGCAGAATCTGCTCTTTGACTTCGTCGCGAGCTTTGACCCCATGGGACTGGCGCCGCGGTACTCGATCTTTACCCAGGATCTGGGATTCGTGGGGCGTTCCGACAACACGGTCAAGTACGTCGGGACCTTTGGCGGGCTGAACGCGGCGGCAATGTATAGCTTTGGCGCGGAGAGCGGGACGGTGAATGGTAGTGAAGTTCCTGGTCATGCCAAGCTCGGCCGCGAGTACGGCGCAAAACTTGACTATTCCATTGGGCGCGCGAGTTTTGGCGGGGCGTATGACGAGATCAATACCGGTACCCTGACAACCAACCCGGATGCCACAACGCGCAGGGCGACGTTCGCCGGCACCTATGCGTTCGACAAGGTGACTGCTTACGCGGGATACCGGTGGGCCAATGCCTCGGGCGGGGCGCGGCTGCCGGGCACGACTTCCGCTGCGGCGACGCAGGGAGCGAACCTGTGGTGGGCCGGGGCACGTTGGCAGGTGACGCCGGCGGTCACGCTGGCAGGGGCAGCCTACTATCAGGACTTCCGCCATTCCAGTGCCGATCCTTGGTTATTCGTCGGGTTCGCGAACTATTCATTCTCCAAGCGCACAGATGTCTACCTGTCCGCTGCCTACACGAAGAACAAGAGCGGTTCAGCGCTCGGTGCCGGACAAGGTGCCGCAGGATGGGGCAATACGGACCCGGGCATGAATCAGTTCGCGGCCAATGTTGGCGTGCGCCACAAGTTCTAATTGATTATTTGAGGCGGGGAGGGGGCCGGCACGGCCGGTCCATCCGGTGCCGGCCACTGCGGAGAGACGGCCATGCATCCGACACGCGACGCCGAGGTCATTGCGCCAGGACGAATTCCAGCTCCTGGAAAGGCTCCATCAGGAGGGCCACAGTTGCCGCGGTTTTCTGCCGAATGCCGTACCGCCGTGATACCAGGCAATAGTGTTCGGGCTGGCGCAGCGCCCGCGTCATGCTGCAACGCGACTCGCCGGCACGCACTGCCATGGCGTCGCGGCTTCACCCTTGTCGGGGATGTGATCCACCTTGATGCCGGTGATCATCACGATCTGAGTAAGCGCCTGATGAGTAGAAGCCCTGATCCACATAAGAAGCCCGCCTGTTTCCAAGTCGTCGAAGGTTCGCCCGGAGGCCGGGTGCTAACCGGCCGCCGGGCCATGGCCTTTCCTTGGAAGAAAGGGGCAGCGACAGCCGCAATACCAATACTGATGCTGGCCGATATGCTGCTGCGCCATCGGTTCAGCGTTGCCTTGCTTGCTGGCGGGTGCCTGATCTTCTTGCTGATGCAGCATCGACAGGCCGCGGCTGGAGTTCGACGGGCCTCTATCGCACTGACGTCACTGACAGTGTTGCTGTTACCTCTAATTGCCTCGCCCGTGAAAGCATTGGAGAGCGGCGTGCGAATCGGCGGCATGATCGCTTCGCTGCTGATCTCGGTCAGCTTGTTGTCGCGAGCGTCAATGCGCGTGCCTCGCATGCGCAAGGTGGTTGCCGATCTCTTTGCACTTCCTAGCAGCCAACGGCCGCTGGCTTTGGGGATTGCCGCGCAGTTCCTGGGCGGGTTCCTCGGTCTGGCCGGCCTGACCATGATGATGGAAGTGGCGGCCCAGCGCGACGGTGTTGTGAAGACAGACCAGATCGCAGACTTCAGCGCTATTTCGCGGGGCTATGCCGCACTCAGCCTGTGGAGCCCCATGTACAGCAACATGAGCATCGTGCTGGCGCTGTACGGAGGCATCGGATGGACTGAGGTGCTGCCGTATGCCTTTGTAATATCGACCCTATTCATCGGCCTGGGAGCACTGCTTGAAAAGGCTAAGCGGCGAGGCGAGATGCCAAGAGAGCCGCAGGCGACCTCAATCGTCCCGCTGCTGCGAGAAGGGCTGCCGATCATGGCGGTGATGTTGTGTTTCGTTGCACTCATGGTGCTCACGAGCAACCGCTTGAATCTGTCAATATCCGCCGTGATTATCTTCGGCGCGCCTGCAGTTGCATGGCTGCTGAATGTGCTGCACACCTCGGATGGAACGCGCGGCTGGGAAGCAGGCAGCCGACAACTGGGGCGGGATCTCCTCGGGCAAAGCGCCATGGCGGGGGAAGTAATGCTTTTTTTGGCGTCGGGATGCGCCGGCACGGTGTTCTCTCAGGCCCTCCCCGTCAGTTGGAGTGCAGCCGTTGCGCAGATGACAGGCGGCTCGTCTTACCTCAGCTGCCTGTTGGTAATAGTTGCCATAGTGCTGCTTTCCGGCACCGCAATTCATCCGATGCTTAGCGCCATCTTAGTCGGCTCCAGTCTTTCTCCGATGCTTCTTAACCTGCCGTCATTAGTGCACGTGTGTGCCGTTTTGGTAGGCTGGGGGCTTGCCATCATCGTCACGCCGTTCTCGGTGGTCAGCCTCATGGCAGCTCGCTTCAGCGGTATTCCTATCCTGATCATCAGCCTGCGGGCGAACCTGGCGTTTGTGCTTGTGAGCATGGGCGGCGCCGCGCTTGTGCTCGGTTCAGCTACTTGGCTGCTGCAAGAACACTGAGAAAGCGGTACTTATGGGCTTGGCTCATCCATGAGATCCGGCGCATTGCCTGGTCAAAATTTGCAGGCCTGAGTTCCGGCCCCTTTTCTTGCAGGGGGGGCGAAGTCAATCGATAGATCGGGCGCTCAGGTCGAGCGATACCTTGGAAATCGTAGGCTGCGGCCGCAAAAACAGGCTGCTGGATTTGAAGCAGTCAGAGGCTGCTGCCCAAGTCTTGAATCTACTGGAGCATGCCGACGCTTTGGTAGGAGAATCCTGTCCAGGTGTGATGGAGCGGCTCGGCCTGGGGCCGGAGGTCGTGGCAATGCGCAACCCGCCGAAGAGCCCACCGAATCTACGAGTCAGTCAATGACGGTACTCGTTACCAGCGACACATGGTCGACGATTGGCGCCCGCCAGCTGCAAATGTCTCACGCGGCGTCCGGCGCCCCCACCAGGGCCATCAGCGGCGCCATGCAAGGGCTGGCCGCCGCCAGCGCGCGATGTTCGTCGAGGATGTCCTGCAGGATGGCATGCGTCGTATCCGGGTTGGCCAGTACCACGCGGAAAACGGCAATCGGGCGGCCACCCCACTGTGTCGACATCAACTGCGTGCGCGATACGAACGAGCGGCCGGCATCGCGCTGCATTTCCTGAATGCTGATGGTCAGCGCATCCAGCGCGTCCAGGATCTTCTCGCGCCTGTCGGCCGAAGCCGTTGCCAGCGCGGCACGCACGGTCTCGGGCACATGGCGATAGGTCAGGATGCAAAGCTGCGGGTGGCTGTCGAGCTCGAAATCCGGCTGCTGCGCAATCAGGGATGCAAAGTAGTGGGCGTTATCGATGCTACGATCGATCAACTGCGCCAACCCCTTGCGACCGAGCAGATGAAGGTTCGCATAGAGCATGACTGCCGCCGCGCCGGGCGATCCTTCGAGCGTATGGCGCCCCAGGTCCACCGAGCCCTTGCGCACAATGTAGTTCGCATGTTGGATGATTTCCTGCGTCCACGCCGGGTTCCGGAACAGCACCATGCCGGCACCCATCGGCACGTAGAACTGCTTGTGCGCATCGATGACGACGGAATCGGCACGCTCGATGCCCGCGAAGCGCCAGCGCTCGCGCTCCGACAGCAGTGTTGCGCCGCCCCATGCGGCATCCACGTGGAAATGGCAGCCGGCCTCCTGAGCAACATCCGCAATCGCGTCGAGCGGATCGACCGCGCCCGTCTCCGTCGTCCCCGCTATGCCGACGATCGCCATCGGCCGGATGTTGCGCTGCTGCAGGTCCCGCATGGTGTCGCGCAGCAGGTCGATGCGCATGCGACCGTCTGCATCGACCCCGACCGGCACGAGATTGTCACGCCCGATGCCAAGGACATCGGCTGCCTTTCGCAACGAGTAGTGCCCGCGCTCCGAGAATTCCCATCGGCATAGAAAGGTAGCCAATCCCGTTTCGGATTATGATTTCACTATCATGAAATAATCTGGCCAGCTGCCTCCACGCTGGCTTGCCTTCTTCACGGGACGGGCCTTCATGCCGCGACCACTACCTGATCCGACGCCACCTTCGCGCGCGACGATTCGCACCATTCACCAACTGGGCGACCGCATTCGAGCAACCCGGGCAGGGGATGGGATGCCCATAGATCAGGCGGCGAGGCATTGCGATGTCGCTGTCGGCATGCTGTCCAAGCTCGAGAACGCCAAGGGCGCAATCTTGAGCACGCCCTGCGTGTGATGGACGGACTGGGTTTGACGATGCTGGTCGTGCCCAAGGCACATGCGCCTTGGCTCGAACAGGCAGCGGCCCATGCGGCCAAGACCCGCGAGGATGCAGCCAGGCGACAGCATGCCTGGCTGGAAGAGTAGAGGGCCGCGATCAGGATGAGCGTCAGGCTCGGATGCGGTCCTCGACCGGTGCGGAATTGCCATTCGCTTGGCGTGCTGACGGGCCTTTCGCCTTGCTGGTCCAGCCGATGCGGTGCCGCTCCTGCGTGGCCTCGTGCCGCACATCCTCTTCGCTGTGCAGGGAGGCGCTGGTGGTGGCGATCAAGGCGTGGCCAAAGTTATCGCGCACAAAACGCAGGTCGAGCTACTGGTCGGTCATGTGCGATCCGGCGGTGTGGCGCAGCCAGTGGGCCGAGGCGCTAGCCAGCACCGCAGCCTGACCCTCCCACTCGGGCCCGCGCGCCCGCAGGCGCTCGGCCACCATGCCGACACTTCCTTGAGGATCAGATGCAGCGCACCGCGTGACAGGACCTTATCGCGATCCGTCTCACGGCCGCTCACCGGCAGCATCAGTGGGCGCGTTTCCGGGCTGCGGGGTGGGCGCCAGCCCGTGGGCGCGGCGGTAGCGCGCCAGTTCGGCGATCAGTTCATCGGTGGCCGGCAAACCAGCCGGGGCTTGTTGTCGTAGGCCGGTTCGCAGCCGAGTTGGCGCAACCATGTGTTGGCATAGTCGAAGACGTTGATTGCGACAACGGCTTCGATGGTCTCGAAACCGGGATAGATGACGATGTCTACGGTAGTTCTCATTCGGCGCCACGCTCGGCAATACGCCTTCAGTTTGGAGCAATGTTTCCTATAGTAGCGTTTACCCATCTTGGGTGACGATGTATGCGCAAACGCACAGTGCCTCACTCGGCAACGTTGCTTTCTTCAGCGGCCCGGCCCAGGTAGAAGAGCGTGAACAGCATTTCTGACTGCCTGCCGATGCCGTCCCCTCGGCCAGGCCTGACGGTCAGCGGTGGCGCACCTACACCGGCCTCACCCTCGAACAGACACAGCATGGTGGTTGGCAGACAAACCATTCATCCGGACGATCTGCCGCCCTTTCGCGCACGCATGGGAGCATGCGCTAAGAAGCGGCAGAGAATTCAAAACGGAACACTGGCTCAAGCGTGCGTCCGATGGTGTCGATCAATGGCACCTCAGCCGCATCGCTCCGATGAAGGATGCCGCAAGCAATGTGGTGAAGTGGTTCGGCACCGATACCGATAGCGAAGAGCAAAAGCAGGCCAAGGCCAACGCCGAAAGCGCCAGCCGCGCAAGCGCTCTCGACCTGGCGCTGGCGTCGGGCATGAAAAAGAGCGCCGGGAAGCCGTAAGGCAGGTCACAGGCAATGATCCGTTCCGCCGATATCCTGGCCGCCCGCATCCTGGTCGTCGACGACCTGGAGGCCAACGTCTTGCTGCTGGAGCAGATGCTGCGTGGCGCAGGCTACGCGTGCGTCATGTCGACGACAGACCCCCGCACGGTCTGCGAGCTGCACCGTCTCCACCGCTTCGACCTGATCCTGCTGGACCTGCAGATGCCAGGCCTTGATGGCTTCCAGGTCATGGACGGCCTGAATGACGTCGAGGCGGACAGCTACCTGCCAGTGATCGTCATCACCGCACAACCCGACCACAAGCTCAGAGCGCTGCGGGCAGGCGCAAAGGACTTCGTCAGCAAGCCGTTCGACCTGGCCGAAGTACTGATGCGCGTGCATAACATGCTCGAGGTCCGCCTGTTGCACAAGGAGTCGCTGGCATACGGCAAGGCGCTGGAACAGAAGGTGCGCGAAGTGGAGGCGAGCCGCGAGACCATTTGTCCGCCAGAGTGATCAGCTCAGGGATCTCTACGACAGGCTTCTCGAAGAGCAAAAGGTATCTGAACGGCTCTTGTTGAACCTGCTGCCCTTGCCAATTGCCGAGCGCCTGAAGGCGCGCACGGAACTCGTTGACGGCAGTCCGCCAGAAATCATCGCGGACAACTTCCCTGAAGTGTCCGTGCTGTTCGCAGACCTCGTCCAGTTCAGCCGCTTTACCGCAGGCATGAGTGCAGAACGGCTGGTGGCCGTACTCAACGAGATCTTCTCCGACTTTGACAGCATTGCCGACAGCCGCGGACTCGAGAAGATCAAGACCATTGGCGACGCGTACATGGCCGCCGCCGGCCTGCCGGTCCCTGCGGCCGATCATGCCGTGCGGGCGGCGCATATGGCACTGGACATGATCGAGTCGATCGAGCGCTTCAACGAGCGCAGCGGCTATAGCCTGCAACTGCGCGTCGGTATCAACAGCGGCGCGGTGGTGGCCGGCGTGATCGGCAAGCGCAAGTTCATTTATGACTTGTGGGGGGATGCCGTCAATATCGCGAGTCGCATGGAATCCCATGGCATGGCGGGCCGGGTCCAGGTGACGGAGGCCACCCGGCAGCGACTGGGAGAGGCGTTCCTGTTTGAGAAACGCGGCACGATTGCGGCCAAGGGAGTGGGCGAGGTCTGTACGTGGTTCCTGACGGGGCGGAATGGACGCAGTACCTGCAAGTAGCCGAGCTTATGCACGCTCAAACAGATGCGCTGACTAATGGTCGCGCCCTATCTTCCCGCAATGGCGCTGCTGGCAGTGATTGGCAGCGAGGAGATCGGAGACTATGGATGGGAGCGCGACGGACGGGATTTCCTGGCGGTCGCCGTGCTTGCGCTCTTTCGCCAGTGAGGCGTCCCACCTATCCAGGCGAATTCCTTACGCCGAAGTTTAAAATGCAATTAATCGCCAGGCTTCGCCTGCAACCGTCGATCGCTGGCTGACAAATTTATTATGCGCTACGGGAGTGACAGAATTACTTCGTTCGACGGAAACCGGCCGCGCGCTGGGTTCTGGCCGCGAACAGGAAGCTCGCGCGCAGCCATCCGGACTGGCGCGTTCTTCGGAGCCGTTGTCGCCCGGCAGCGTGCACCAGGCGATGGTCATCCTCAATGTCTGCTTCGCCTCGAAGCCAGCCAGAAAGGGCTTGATCTTAAGGAAATCCTCGCCATATCGCGGAGCCGGTCTTGCTTGGGCGGCCGCGTGGCGCTGGTCGACTTGTGGCTGCTGCTTGAGGCTGACCGATCGGTGATAGCCTTTTGTGAGCGTCCCGGATATGTACACCTCGACGGAATGGATCGGCTTGCCGACTTCTGGGTTCGGTACGCCGAGAGGCAAGAGAAGGTTGCCTTGTGTTACCTTAAGACACGGCCGGGTCGCTCAGCCCGGGGGCGTCGACACACCAGTCAGGTCTCGGCCGGCGAGCTGGATGCCGAAGCGATTCCTCTTGGCGGGCGAGAGGCTGACGCCTTCGATGAACCCTTCAAAATTCCCCTGGCGGGCGCCATCCGTGAAGGGGTCTCGCTTGTCCCCAACGCGGGCGCCATTGGTGTAGGGGTCACGCTTGTCCCCAACGCGGGCGCCGTCGGTATAGGGGTCGCGCTTTCCCTGGTCGAGGGTGTAGCCATACAAATTGGGGCTCTTACCACCGACGCGCTGATCCGCAGCGTGGGAGAGGGGAGTGGTTAGCGCGCTGGCGGCAGCGAGGGAGACTGCGGCGAGGGTGCTTGCGATACGAGCATTCATGATGTTCTCCAATCTATACCGATGAGATCCGGCTTAGCTTTAAGCCGCGATTGTTCGGACCGCAATGGCGCGGATCCTTGAATGCAGTCTGGTCGGAAAACGGGGCGCCACCAATTGGATGTCCGTATGGGTTTCGTAAGCCCGGGGAGGGTGTTGCTAAACGAGGCTTCCAACGGCGCGGTTTAATTCAGCCATTCGGTAACTGCCATAGTCGGCAGGGATGCAGGCCTTCTACTAGGGGTGTGGGCACCTAAACCAAAACGTTAGGGCGTGTTATGCGCTTGTCACGAGAAGTCGAAGCCTGTCGATATGCCGCTCCATCCTCGATGCCCACGGCGGAATACTGCGGGCGGACGCACCTTGGTCTTGCGGCGCCGTTTTCAGGTTCACGCTGCCAGCCCTCCACTGAACCAAGGTTTAGTGCGCCCAACCTTGTGCTCTGCGTCTCGGCCCACTGGTTTAAGACAGCCTGCGATTCGCGTGCGGCAAGCGTGCGCGTCGACACCAAGAGGTCGAACCGATAGCCCACGGCGCAATACAAGCCAACCGCCGCGCCCGGCATCCTTACTCCCGGGTTGTGAACATTTGCAGTCACACCCTTACGCAACCACTGGTTGCCAAGGCGCAAACGAGTGTCCGCGCTTAGGCAACTGGGCTAACCGATGAGGATTTCGCAATGACCACCAAGATCCAGACCGTGCTACTCACGGGTAAGACTCATACGACGGCCAGCCGCCGTGAAGGCGCCCGCCGCGGCGATGAACGCATTGACATCCAACTCTCGATCCCCGGCAAAGCCGGCAACGAGATCGCGTTCACGGCGATTCAGATGCATCCGACCGCGGAGCAGCTGTTCGCGGGCGCCTGGTCGGCCTGCTACACCGGCGCGCTCGGCCTCGTGGCCAATGCGAAGAAGGTGGCACTTCCCTCCGACCTGTCCGTTGACATCGAGGTCGATCTAGGCAAGACCGGCGACGCGTATTTTATTCAAGCCCGGTTCAACGTCAGCATGCCCGGCGTTGCACTCGACATCGCCGAAGCCATCGCGCACGCGGCGCACGACGTCTGCCCGTACTCGAAGGCAGTCCACGGCAACATCGACGTCGCCATGAATGTCGTCGCAGCGTGATGGCCGCACGGCCGGTTGGCTCTGTCCATGATCGTCGAACCGGCCGTCAACCGCCCACCGCCACGCCAAGGGGGTCGTCGTGATGAAGCGCCTCATCTTCCCATTACACGTGTCCGTAGCCGGCTACGCGGCAATTGTCTCTTACGGCACCCCGAACGCGCTCCGACAACACGACCCCAGACCGAGCCGAAGTCGTTGTCGAGTTGCCGAGCAACCAGCCCGAAGCTCCTGACGTTTCGTAGTCAACATGCGGGCGCAAGCCCGCGTGTTTCCTTGCGAATAGCGCCATTGAGGCGCCTTTTCTGCCTTCGCTATGTAGTGACTAAATGACTTGACATCTACGCTCTTTCGCCTATCCTCCCCGATGCTCACCCGAACCGGAACCGCTCATCTCGTCACCACGACGCGCACCTACAAGGGCAAGGTCGACCGATCCCACTTGCTGCGCCGCAGCTACCGCGAAGGCGGCACCGTGCTGCGGAATTTCATGCGACAAGCTGCAAGGCGATGGAGCGCTTTCCGATGGAACTTCAATCGCTAACGAAAGTGGTGCCGAACTCAGATCCCTGCGTTGTGGTCATCGACGACGACACGCAGTTTCGCGAATCGCTCGAACGACTCTTGCGGTCGGCGGGTCTGCATGCCCGAGCGTTTGCGTCGATAGACGAGTTTGCGAAATCCGAGCCGCCCGATGGTCCTACCTGTCTGGTTCTGGACGTGAGAATGCCGGGAAGGAGCGGGCTGGAATTTCAGCGCGATCTTGCCGCGGCGGGCGTGGCGCTCCCCATCGTCTTCATCACCGGACATGGAGACATTCCGATGACCGTGCAGGCGATGAAAGCGGGCGCCATCGAGTTTCTGACAAAGCCGTTCCGGGATCAGGATCTTCTGGATGCCGTGAATGTGGGGCTCGCCAGAGACCGCGCGCGCCGCGAGAACGAAGCATCCCTGCGCACGCTCAGGGCTCGATTCGAAGAGCTGACGCCGCGTGAACGCGCGATTCTCGTCCAGGTCGTACAGGGCCGGCTGAACAAGCAGATTGCCGGCGACATGGGCATCACCGAAACCACGGTGAAGGTTCATCGAAGCAACATGATGCGCAAGATCGAGGCCGCATCGCTCCCGGATCTCTGCCGAATGGCGGACCAACTTAACCTCCTGCCGAAGAAAGCTGAGCGCTCGTAGTCGCCAAGACCTGGAGTCGACACTTCTCCAGATGCCCGCCCCCTCATACCTAAACCAAGGCTTAGAGATCCAGCCTCGCTGTGGCAGTACTCTTGGCAACAGAGCGGTAGTCGGTCGTGCCGCCGGGCATGTTGCCGAGGCTGCAAGTGACGCACCGGAAACTTTCGTGCCTGAGCCATTCCTGATCTCCATCATCGATGACGACCAGTCCTTTCGCGACTCCATGCGAAGACTGCTCAGGTCGCACGGCTACACCGTCGCGGTGTTCCCGTCCGCGGCCGAATTCCTCGCGTCCACCCAACTGCCCGCTACCGCCTGCCTGGTCGCTGACGTTCACATGCCCGCCATGACGGGTGCCGAGCTTTACCAGCATCTGGTCGCGACGGGGCACGCCATCCCGACGATCCTGATCACGGCCTATCCGGAAGATGGCGTCCGGCAACGCATGCTGAGCCTGGGCGTCAGAGGCTACCTTCACAAGCCGTTGGACGAGGCCGTCCTGATCGATTGCCTTCATCGCGCCTTCGCGCGCGACAAGACGCCTCGAGTCGCGCCATGAACGCGTTCGACGGCGATTTGGACAATGACTCTGCGGAAATCCTGTGGGGGGACGCCGAGCGTGTCTTCTGCAGACTCAAGAGCGACGATGCCGAAGGTGATCGACACGCTTTCATACCCGTAATGTCCGGCGCTCAGCATTCGACGCAAGAGCGCATAAATCGTCTCGCACACGAATACGAACTCAGGGACTACCTCGATGCGGCGTGGGCATTGCGCCCGACAGAGCTCGTGCGCGAGCCCGGACGGACGATGCTCGTTGTCGATTTCGCAGGCGGTGAGCCGCTGGACCGCCTGATCCGCCAACCCATGGAAATCGGACGATTTCTACGACTTGCGGTGGCGATGTCGGCCGCGCTCGGCCGGCTTCACGGACGCGGGCTCGTCCACAAGGACATCAAGCCTGCCAACGTGATCGTGGAATCGGCGACGGAGCGAGTCTGGCTCACCGGCTTCGGCATTGCATCTCGGCTCCCGCGCGAGCGGCAGTCGCCTGAACCTCCCGAGTTCATCGCAGGAACGCTCGCCTATATGGCACCCGAGCAAACTGGACGAGTAAACCGCTCCATCGATTCCCGGAGCGACCTGTATTCGCTCGGAGTCACCTTCTATGAAATGCTGACCGGCCGTCTTCCGTTCACGGCATCGGAACCGATGGAGTGGGTGCACTGTCACATTGCGCGACAGCCGACAAGCCCCAGCGAGAGATTGACGAGTATTCCGAGCGCCGTCTCCGCCATCGCCATGAAGATGCTCGCCAAGACCGTCGAGGAACGATACCAGTCGGCGGCGGGTGTCGAGCGCGACCTCCGCCGCTGCCTCTCCGAATGGGCCGCGCAGGGGCGCATCCATGATTTCCCGCCCGGCGATGATGACATCCCAGCTCGCCTCATGATCCCCGAGAAGCTCTACGGGCGCGGATCGGAGGTCAACACGCTTCTCGCCGCGTTTGATCGCATCGTCGCCGGGGGGAGGTCCGAGTTGGTGCTCGTCTCCGGATACTCGGGCATCGGCAAATCCGCTGTCGTCAACGAGCTCCAGAAGCCGCTTGTTCCTCCTCGCGGGTTGTTCGCGTCAGGCAAGTTCGACCAGTACAAGCGCGACATTCCGTATGCCACGCTGGCGCAGGCCTTCCAGGGACTGATTCGGCCGCTCCTGAGCAAGAACGAGGAAGACTTGTGCAAATGGCGCGACGCCCTTCGCGAGGCGCTGGATCCGAACGGACTGCTCATGGTCGAGCTCGTTCCGGAATTGAAGCACATCATCGGGGAACAGCCGCCTGTGCCCGAACTGCCTCCGCAGGATGAGCAAGGGCGCTTTCAGCTGGTATTCCGGCGCTTCATAGGGGTATTCGCGCGGCCCGAGCATCCGCTCGCCCTTTTCCTCGACGATCTGCAATGGCTGGATGCGGCCACGCTCGACCTCCTCGAAGACCTGCTGACGCGCTCCGATCTGAAGCATCTCCTGCTGATCGGCGCTTATCGGGACAACGAGGTCAGCGCCACCCACCCCCTGGTGCGCAAGCTGGACGCCATCCGCCAAGGCGGGGCCGTGCTGCAGGACATCGTCCTCGCTCCGCTGGATTGCGACGACCTGGTGCAATTGCTGGCGGACTGTCTTCGCTGCGAACCGAAGCGCGTCGGCCCGATGGCGCAATTGATTCACGAGAAGACGACCGGCAATCCGTTTTTCGCGATCCAGTTCATTTCCACGCTGGCAGACGAGGGCTTGCTCGCCTTTGACTACGATGAAGGGCGATGGTCATGGGATCTGGACCTCATCCATGCCAAGGGCTACACCGACAACGTCGTGGAGCTGATGGTCGGGAAACTGAACCGCCTGCCAATGACCACGCAGAAGACGCTAAAGCAGCTTGCTTGCCTGGGAAACAGCGCCGAGTTCGATGTGCTGCGGATGGTCTGTCAGGAATCGATCGAGGAATTGCACGACCACCTGTGGGAGGCGGTTCGCGCTGGCTTGATCTTCCGCTCGAACGACAGGTACCGCTTTCTCCACGACCGCGTGCAGGAGGCTGCCTATTCATTGATCCCCCAGGAACTGCGTGCCGAGACACATCTTCGCCTTGGCACGCTCCTGGCCGAGCACACGCCTGCGGGGAAGCGGGAGGAGGCCATATTCGAAATCGTCAATCAACTAAACCGCGGCTCCCATCTCATCGCCTCGGTCGAGGAGCGGGAGAACGTTGCAGACCTCAATCTGATCGCTGGTCGGCGCGCAAAGCTCTCGACCGCCTATGTCTCGGCGCTCAAGTACCTCAGAGCGGGCAGCGTCCTCCTTGCAGAGGAGACCTGGGAGCACAACTACACACTCATGTTCTCCATCGAGTGCCTGATGGCCGAATGCGAACTGCTGACGGGAGATATGTTGGCGGCCGAAAATCGGCTCTCGCGGTTAGCCGAACGGGCCAGGAGTCGCCATGACTACTGCGTCGCGACACTGTTGCGGATCAGGCTTTACACCGCGCTGGACAGGAACGACATCGGGCTCGATGTCTTCCTGGAGTGGCTCCGTCGCGACGGGACCGTCTGGCCGAAACATCCGACCCGCGAAGACGCGATGCGCGAGTATGAGCGAATCTGGATGCTGCTCGGCAGTCGGAAAATTGAAGAACTAGTCGAGCTGCCACTGATAACGGACCCGGATGTCCTTGACATTCTGGATGTCTTCACGGAGGCCGTTACGACATCCTATTTCTTCGACGAGCACATGTCATCCCTCATTGTCTGTCGCTTGGTGAATCTCAGCCTCGAACACGGCAACTGCGATGCGTCGTGCTTCGCCTATGTCTGGATGGCGATTGTCGCCGGACCGCGCTTTGACAACTTCCGCGACGGCTTTCGGTTCGCCCAGCTGGGGTATGACCTGGTCGAGAAGCGCGGCCTGATGCGCTATCAAGCTCGAACCTACTTGTGTGTGGGTGCTCTCGTCATGCCATGGACAAAACACCCGGCCAGCGGGCGCGAGTTGATACGCCGAGCGTTCGACGCTGCCTATCGGCTCGGCGACCTTACTTTTGCCGGCTATAGCCGGAACACGTCGATCACAATTTGCCTGGCGGTAGGAGATCATCTCGCGGATGTGCAAAAGGAGGCCGAAGACGGTCTTGCGTTTTCCAGCAGGGCACGCTTGGGTCTTGTCAGTGCCGCCTGCAGTGCGCACCTTGGGCTGATCCGATCTCTCCGTGGGCTGACCGCGACTTTCGGATGGTTGGATCACGACGAATATAGTGAACTGGCGACCGAACGCCATCTGGCCAGCAACCCCACTTTGGCCCTCGGTGAGTTCTACTATTGGTGCCGTAAATTGCAGGCACGTTTCTTTGCCGGAGACCCTGCGTCGGCGGTTGATGCCGCGCTGAACGCGCAGCGGCTGCTCTGGTCATCGACCCTGAATTTTGAAAGTGCGGAATTTCAACTTTACGGTGGACTTGCACGCGCCGCAGTTTGGGATCTTGTGCCCTCCGAGCAGAAGAGGGAGCATTTCGACGCTCTGACTGCCCACCACAAACAGCTCGAAGCGTGGGCCGAACATAACCCTGTCACCTTCGAGAACCGCGCAGCGATCGTTGGCGCCGAGATCGCACGGATCGAGGGCCGCGTGCTGGACGCCCAGGAGCTCTATGAGAAGGCCGCGCGGTCGGCCCACACGCACGGCTTTGTCCACAACGAGGCGGTCGCCAATGAACTGGCGGGGCGCTTTTACGCGGGGCGCGGCTTCGGGAGGATTGCGAATACCTACCTTCGGGATGCGCGGAACTGCTACCTTCGTTGGGGAGCTGACGGTAAAGTTCGACAGCTCGAGCAGTTGTATCCGCACCTCAGGGTGGACAAGCCGACTTCCGACCTCACCGGCACGATGCTGGCATCCGTCGAGCACCTGGAGCTTGCGACCGTGATCAAGGTCTCCGAAGCGGTGTCGGGCGAGATCGTCTTGGAGAAGCTGATCGACACGCTGGCGCGTACGGCCACTGAGCATGCCGGCGCCGAACGGGGAGTGCTCATTCTTCCGAGAGGGAATGAATATTGGATAGAAGCCGAAGTCACGACCAGCGGCGACAAGGTGGAGGTCCATCTCCGACAAACGAGCGTCACCGCAGCAGATCTGCCGGAGTCCGTCTTCCGCTACGTCCTGCGTACCAAGGAATGCGTGCTGCTGCATGACGCCTCAGGCGAGAACCCTTTCTCCGCCGACGACTACATTCGCAAGCACCATGCGAAGTCGGTACTCTGCCTGCCGATACTGAAGCAGACGAGGCTGCTTGGGGTGCTGTACCTGGAGAACAACCTGACGATCGACGCCTTCACCCCCGCTCGAATGGCAGTTCTCAAGCTGTTGGCATCGGAGGCCGCCATCTCGATTGAGAACGCGCGCCTGTACCGTGACCTTGCCGAACGCGAGGCCAGAATCCGGCGCCTCGTGGATGCCAACATCATCGGGATCTTTTTCTGGGATCTCATGGGCAGGATTGTCGAGGCGAACAGCGCCTTTCTTCTCATGTTGGGATACGACAGTGAGGATCTCTCGTCAGGGCGTATCCGCTTGACAGATCTGACGCCGCCGGAGTGGCGCGAGCGTGATGGTCAAACGTTCGTGCCGGCACTGAAGGCGACGGGTCCAGTCCAACCTTATGAGAAGGAGTTCTTCCGGAAAGACGGCGGCCGCGTACCTGTTCTGATCGGCGCGGCGACTTTCGCAGAGGATGCGTACCAAGGTGTCGCATTCGTGCTCGACCTGACTGAGCGCAAGCGCGCTGCGGACGCGATGCGCGAGGTGCAGATGGCGCTGGCGCACGCGAACCGCCTGGCCACCCTGGGACAGCTCGCGGCTTCCATCGCGCACGAAGTCAACCAGCCAATTGGTGCGGCACGCAACAACGCTCACGCGGCATTGCGTTTTCTTGCCCGAGATCCGCCAGAGCTGGTGGAAGTCAGTGAGGCTCTTGAGTGCGTGGTTAGCGATACCTACCGGGCTGGCGGCATCATCGGTCGGATCCGCGATCAAGTCAGAAAAGTGCCTCCCCGCCAGGAGAGCGTCGACCTGAACGATGCCATCGGCAACGTGATTGCAATCGTGCGAGGCGAGCTGTCGAAGAATTGCGTGACGGTCCACACGCAGCTCGCGGAGGGACTGCCGCCTGTTCGCGGAGATCGAGTTCAACTGCAGCAGGTGATGCTGAATCTGATCCTCAATGCGATCGAGGCCATGGCCGGCGTCAGCGCTGACGTGCGGACATTGGTAATCAGCACCGAATCGAGTCCGTCGCAGGGCATGCTCGTCACGGTCGCCGACACGGGTCCCGGCATCGCATCGGAGCATCGCGAGCGGGTTTTCGAGTCCTTTTACACCACAAAGTCCGGCGGCCTGGGAATTGGCCTGTCGATCTGCCGGTCCATCATCGATGCCCACGGCGGAAAACTGTGGGCGGATGCCCACCGGCCGCACGGCGCCGCTTTCAGGTTCACGCTGCCGGCCCTCCACTGAACCAAGGTTCAGTGTGCCCAACCATGTGCGCAGGCTCTTGTCCGGCTGGTTGAAGAATGCCTGCGTTTCAGGTGCGGCAGTCGTGCACATCGATACCAGGAGGTCGCGCCGATTGACCACGGCGCAATACAAGCCAACCACCGCGCGCCGCATGCTTACTCCCGGGTTGTGAACAATTGCAGTCACACCCGAACGCTACCACTGGTTGCCAAGGAGTTCGTCATGCAACAGGCGCCGTCGGCGAACGCGGTCGAGGTGAGACCGACAGCAAATGCAGGCCCCGACCCTCGATCGACCTTCCGCGAGGCCGACATGACCAACGCGACGACTGAGGCGACCGTGGCGCGAGACGTGCATCTTCCGCTCGGCGCGCACATCGTGACGCCTCGCCGCTGGTACACGCATCACGGCATCTACGTCGGAGCAGGGCAGGTCGTCCACTACGAGGGCCTGTCTTCGTCGCTGCGCCGCGGTCCGGTCGCGAAGGTCAGCCTCGCCGAGTTCGCCCAAGGCCACCCTGTGCGGGTGCACGGTGGGGCGGACGTGGCGTACTCCGGTATCGAAGTCGTAGCCCGTGCCTGCTCTCGCCTGGGCGAAGACGCCTACGACGTTCTGCGTAACAACTGCGAGCACTTCTGCTCGTGGTGCCTGACCGGTGCCGCTCGCAGCCAGCAAGTCGAGCGCCTGTTGTTGAGTTCGCGCGCGGTGGCGCTCGCCGCTCAAGTCCTGGCCAGCCTGGTCAACGGGTGGAGTACCGCCCGCGATGCACTGCCTCTCATCAGCTGACCCGCCTTTCATCACCCATATGTAGCCGGTCGTCGATCCGAGTACGCAGCGGATCCACATGGCCGGCCTTGGAACGGTGCCCGGCGACGGACGCGCCGCACAGCGGTACGTCGTCAACGATTTGCTGCCGGGCTACTGCTTTGTGACCGCAGTAACGAGGGCCGACGCCGCGACGGCCGCCGTCGTGGTGGCGGTCCCCCGACGCTGCGCTGCTGACCCCTTCCGAACGGTCCTTGCAGGGGCGCGACAATCATCTTGGCCGTGCATCCGTCCTGGTTGACGCTGTCCACCCATCGGCCTTGCGGCACCGTTTTCAGGTTCACGCTGCCAGGCCGAAATGAACCAAGGTTCAGTACGCCCAACCATGTGCGTAGGCTCTCGGTCGGCTGGTTAAAGATCGCCAGCATTTCGCGTGCGGCAGTCGTGCACGTCGTTACCAAGAGGTTGAGCCGATCGACCACGGCGCAATACAAACCAACCGCCGCGCGCAGCATGCTTACTCGCGGGTTGTGAACATTTGCAGTCACACCCGAACGCAACCACCGGTTGCCAAGGAGTTCGCCATGCAACAGACGCCCGATTTCGGTCGCCGTCTCTTTTGCAGAGCTGCAGCGGCAACCGCTGCAAGCACCCTAGGTCTTCTCAATCTTTCAAAAAGGTCTTACGCCATGTCTCAAGTTGCACAACAGATGGGCACCGATGGAGTTGCCATTCGTCCGTTTCATGTGAATTTTCCGGAGTCGGATCTCACCGAATTGCGCCGGCGCATCGCCGCCGCCCGGTTGCCGGAGCGGGAAACCGTCACGGACTTTTCGCAGGGCGTTCCGCTCGCGACCACGCAGAAACTCGCGCGTTATTGGGCCACCGAGTATGACTGGCGCAAAGTCGAGGCGCGCCTCAATGCCGTGCCGAACTTCATCACCGAGATCGATGGCCTCGACATCCACTTCATCCACGTGCGCTCGAAGCACGAAAATGCCTTGCCTGTGCTCATCTCGCACGGCTGGCCAGGCTCCATCGTCGAGCAGCTCAAGCTCATCGAGCCGCTCACCAACCCGACAGCGCATGGTCGCACCGCCGCCGATGCCTTCCACGTGGTGATTCCGTCCATGCCCGGCTACGGCTTCTCTGGCAAGCCGGCCGAGACTGGCTGGGGGTCCGAGCGCATCGCGCACGCGTGGACTGTGCTGATGAAGCGCCTCGGATACACGGGTTACGTAGCGCAAGGCGGCGACTGGGGTGCGGTTGTCGTTGACCAGATGGGGGTACTCGCACCCAAGGAACTGCTGGCCATCCATACCAACATGCCCGGCGTGATTCCGCCTGAGCTCGACGCTGCGGCTTTCGCCGGCGCGCCGGTGCCGGCCGGTCTTGCCGTGGATGAAAAGCATGCCTACGAACAGGTGGCGGACTTCTACAAGAGTGTCTACTATGCCTTGTTCATGGGCACGCGTCCACAGACCCTGACCGCGCTGGCGGATTCACCCGTCGGCCTTGCTACCTTCATGATCGACCACGATGCGCGCAGCCTGGAGCTCATCTCGCGCGCCTTCAACGGGGTCCCAGAAGGTCTCTCGCGCGACGATGTGCTCGACAACATCACGCTGTTCTGGCTGACGAACACCGGGGTTTCCGCGGCCCGTCTCTACTGGGAGAGAAAGGTCGCCTTCTTTGTGCCGAAAGGCGTCAAGATCCCCGTGGCCGTGAGCGCTTTCCCGGATGAACTCTTCCAGGCGCCGAAGAGCTGGGCCGAGCAGGCCTATCCCAATCTCATCCACTACAACAAGCTTCCCAAGGGCGGTCACTTCGCGGCCTGGGAGCAGCCGAAGCTCCTCACCGAAGAGCTGCGTACGGGCTTCAGGTCGCTGCGCGCGTAACGGGCTCGAGGAAGCTCCATGGATGAAGCATTGTCTGTGGAGCTTCCGGAGCCCGCCTTGACAGTGGTAAAGAAGGGGCCTCGGGCAGCCCGGAGCGACGGATTGCCCGTCGCCCAGGTAGTTGCGCATGCGCCCAAAGATCACAGGAGAAAGACGAGATGGAACCATTTCGCGTCGATGTGCCCGATGAAGTGCTCAACGATCTGCACGCGCGTCTCAAGCTCACGCGCTGGGCCGACGACTTCGCCAACGAGGGCTGGCAGTATGGCACCAACACCGCCTACCTCAGGGAACTGGTGGCCTACTGGATCGACAGCTACGACTGGCGCAAGCAGGAACGCGCAATCAACGCGTATCCGCAGTTCCGCACCGAGATCGACGGCGTGCCGATCCACTTTGTACACGTGCGCGGCAAGGGTCCCAATCCCAAGCCGCTGATCCTCTCGCACGGTTGGCCCTGGACCTTCTGGGAATATCGCAAGGTGATCGGCCCCCTCAGCGATCCCCGCTCACACGGTGGCGATCCCGCCGATGCCTTCGACCTGGTGGTGCCGTCTTTGCCTGGCTATGGATTCTCCACGCCGCTGCGCAAGCCTGGCGTCAATTTCTGGCGCACTTCCGGACTTTGGGTGAAGCTCATGGAGCGGCTGGGCTATCCGCGATTTGCTGCGCACGGCGCCGATTGGGGCGCGCTTATCACGGCCGACCTGGGGCACCGCTATCCCGAGCGTGTGATGGGCGTCCACTTGCCCATGGTGCTGCCGCTGGACCTGTTCAGTGGCGGCATGCCCGCGCCCGAAGACTACGACGCCGACGAAGCGCCGATGGCCGCACGCCTGCAGGGCTTCTTCGCCACCGAGTCGGCCTACTCGGCGCTGCAAAGCACCAAGCCGCAGACCATCGCGGCAGCGCTCAACGATTCACCAGTGGGACTGGCGGCGTGGGTACTCGAAAAGCAACGCAGCTGGAGCGATTGCCACGGCGACGTCGAAACCTGCTTCAGCAAGGACGACCTGCTGACCACGATCATGATCTACTGGGCCACGCAGAGCTACGGCACGTCGGCGCGCTACTACTACGAGGCTGCACACGATCCCTGGACGCCGGTACACGACCGCATGCCCGTGATCGAGGCCCCAGTCGGCATTTCGGTGTTGCCGGAGGAAATATGCAGCGCCCCGCGGCGCTGGGCCCAGCGCTACTACAACCTCAGGCAGAGGCGGCATCACGCCAGCGGCGGACACTTCGCGGCCTGGGAAGAACCGCAGGCCATCATCACGGACGTCCGGGATTTCTTCCGCATGCTGAGCTGACTCCTCGAGGGTCCCACTTCATTGGCTCCGAACAGCCCCCTTTCCTGTCAATTTCAGCGCCGCGTCCAGCGCCACCATAAACTCATTGAGCTTGATGGGCTTGGTCAGGTAGCGGAAGAATCCTGCTTTTAGCCCCTTCTCGATGTCGCGTGGCATCGCATTTGCGCTGAGAGCGATGACTGGAATGTGCGCCGTAGTGGTGTCTTCGCGCAGGAGTTCCAGTGCTTCGACGCCATTGATGTCTGGCAGATGGATATCCATCACGATCACCTCTGGCAATGAAGTGCGCGCGAGCTCGACGCCGAGGAGCCCGGTCACCGCGGTCAGCAGGCGCAGATCGGCACGGCGCGCTATCAGTTGCTCGACCAGCTTCAGATTTGCGGGGTTGTCTTCGACATACAGAAGGGTATGAACCGTAGAGTGGTTCTCCACTTGCGCGTTGGCAGCTGCCGCAGGCTGGGCACTCACACCTGTCATTTCCGGGGCGCTTGCAGCAATCAGTTCGACCCAGAATACGCTGCCGACGCCTACCGTACTTTCGGCGCCGATGGCCCCTCCCATCAGTTCGACCAGTCGCTTGGCCACCACCAGGCCGATGCCCGTGCCTTCCTCGGGGCCGGCTTCTTGCCCGAGGCGATTGAATGGCTGAAATAGTTGCGCCAGCCGATCAGGTGGCAATCCCTCGCCGGTGTCGCGCACGCTGACGCGAACTCGGTCCCCTGTGGTCACGGTGCATTGCACCTCGACTGTTCCCCGGTCGCGGTTGTATTTGATGGCGTTGGATAGCAGGTTGAGCAGGATCTGCTTCAGCCGGGTACGATCAGCGCGGACAAAACACGGGAAATCGAGCAATGAAAAACGCATGCGAATGCCGCGTTTGAGTGTTTGCTGCTCGATCATCGAGTGGCATTCATGCAAGGCTTCAGCAACGGAAACCGGCTCCAGCGACAGCGACGCCTGTCCAGCCTCTATCTTCGCGAGATCCAGTACCTCATTTATCAGTTCCAGCAAATGCCATCCCGCCTTCAGAATCTGGTCGATGCTGGCTTGCTGCGAAGCCGTTGGCGGCGGTGAATCCGAGGCCATCAACTGCGCGAAGCCAAGGATCGCATTCAAGGGGCTACGCAACTCATGGCTCATGCTCGACAGAAAATCTGATTTAGCGCGGTTAGCGCTTTCGGCCGCAGCCTGCGCCTGCTTTTGGTCCTCAATGTCAGTGCAGGTCGCAAACCACTTTACGATTTTTCCATCGGCGTCTTTAAAAGGTGCTCCGCGGGCGAGGTGCCATCGATAGACGCTATCGGATGCTCTTTTCAAACGAAATCCGACTTCATATTCGCACCCGCTCGCAACGGCGCTCCTCCAGCGGTCGATAGTGTCTTGCACATCATCTGGGTGTATGACGACGGTCCAGGCGCCAAGTTGAGTTTGCTCGAGCGTGAGTCCTGTATAGGTGAACCATCGCTGGTTGCAGTAGTCGATCCAGCCATCCGGATTGGCAGTCAGTACGATATGGGGTATTCCGTCGGCGAGCAATCTAAAGTGCTGTAAGCCCTCCTCAAACCCGGAGGCTGAGGAAGCAAGCTTTGCCGATCGGTACAACGGTTGCCTGCGCATGATCTGCCACCCGTAGTCGCCTGAATAATGCCGTTAGGGAGACGCCGTCCAGTACCGGCTGAGTTGGACCAAATAGAACTCTTGACGAGAAATTCTCTGAGAACTCTTGACGAGGATATGCTCTGGGGTCGTTTGTGCAAGCTCGAGCGTACGCGTAATCCCGGCGGCTGCTCAAGGTAACTCCGAGACACCAGACTTCTCAATTTTTGAGCGATTAGACGGGCGAAAGTCGCTCTACATCTGAGCAGGCAGCGGTGCTCGACAGCGACATGGTCGGCTCCCCATAGTCCCACTTTGGCTCCGCACCCCGGAGCCGAAGTCAATTTCCCGCGTGGCAGGGGCCTTCTGTCGTTCGGGCGATAAGGGGCAGTAGCGTCTCCCCCGGCGGAGTCGGGCATTGAGGATGGAAGTGGTTCCTGCGAGTCCTCCCGCAAGGCAGCAGCGTGAGGAGGCCGAGAGCGGTCCTGGCGCGGGGCGATGCCTTGGCGACGGGAACCACGACAACGCATAGCGTCACTGCGCAACTAGACCGAACTTTGAGCACGCGGCGCGCATAACGCTTTGATTCCTCGCGGTTATGTGCTCGCGAGCGAGTCGATTACTGGGTACAGGCGACGGGGCTGATGTTGAGGAGGCGGAAGGCCTTTTCTTGAACTGGGGTCGGCCGCGTGATCATGACGATCTTTGCCTGCGGGTTCAGGGGGGTGTGACAGACGTTGTACGCGAGCGTGGCCAGATCATCGAGCAACGTGCGGAAGCTGTGCACCGGCAAGCCGTCCTCGCCAAGCCTGGTGGCGTCCTTGGCTTTCGCCTGGTCCGAGCGTCGTGCCTTGGCCACTGGCGAAGGCCGGGCCGCACGCGCAAGCTCGACGTATTCATCGTCAAACAGCATCGGCTTTAACGTCTCGCGCATGTGCCACTCGACGTAATAAGCGAGCATGCACAGAAAGACGTGAGCGCGCACGCGCGCGGCGTTCCAATGGAACACGGGGCGCACCTGCAGATCGACCGTCTTGAGCGAACGGAAGGCCCGCTCCACCACTGCCAGCCCCTTGTAGGCCGTCACGGCCGCCTCAGCTGACAGGTCCGTTGCCGGCAGGCTCGTACGCACCACGTACAGGCCATCGAGTGCAGCCTCCTGCTGAATCTGTTCGGCCTTGCGCCCCCACGTGAAGCTCGAGTCGGTGATGCTCAGCTCGAAGTGCTTGCCCATCCTGAAGTGATCGATGACGCGGCCTACGCGCAGGGCAATCGCCTCGGTGCCCTTGAGGCGGTTGCGGGCACGCGTGGTCGCGTCGGTAATCTTCATCAACTCGGCTTCGGTGGCCTGCAGCAGCGCCTCGCGTTTGCGGCTGCGCTCCTCGGCCAGTAGCGGATTGCGACACACGATGAGCCGCTCGCCGGGGAACGCCTCGCTGGTCACCTCCAGCAGGTTGCGCTCATCGAACAGCGAGGGCTGGAAGGGGCCCTTCTCATGAGCAAGCGCGGCCATCTGCGGCGCGCGCAGGCTGCTCACCCAGTCCAGGCCAGCCGGGCGCAAGACCGAGTCGATGCGCGCCTGCGTGAGCATGCCCCGGTCGCCCACCCACGCGAGCTTCTCGATGCCATAGCGATTCTTGAGCTTGTCCACCTGCGAGGCCACGGTTGCCGGATCGGCGGTGTTGCCAGCGAAGACTTCGACTGCCACCGGACAGCCCTCAGGCGTGCAAACCAGACCGAACACGATCTGGGGATCGTCGCGCTTGCCATCGCGGCTGTAGCCGTGGGCGGCAAGCTCGCAGCAGCGTCCCGTCACCCACGTGGAAGTGAGGTCATAGAGCACCAGCGTACTGCCGCTCAGATGCTGCCTGGCAAGCCGCTTCTCGATGCCTTCCTGAGCGTCTCCCAGCCAGTCGAGCGCGGCATAGACCTGCTCGAGTTCGACGTCGCCCAACTTCAGCAGTCGCGACAGCGAGTGGGTCGCGGTCTCGTCGCGCAACATGCGATGCGTGGCGAGCTTGGACGCGGGGGACACCACCCGCGCCACCAGCAGTGCCATCACCACCGAGCGCAGCGCGGCCGGCGCTGAGGACAACCACTGCTCGGCGCCGCAGGCGCGCGCCGCGCCAAGCACGGCGGCCACGTGTCCGTGTGGCAGGCTGCGCTCGATCACGAAGGCCTCATCGGCGGACGACACCGCGACGCCACCGCGTAGCAGCACCTTCAAGCCTTCGATGACCTCGGCGGGCAGCGACGAGAGATTGGCGAGGGTGCGCTTCTTGACCGTGTTGCCGTCGCGATAGGACTCGCGCAGCAGGATGGCGGGGGGCGAGTTGCGGTTCGGGACGTGTTCGATATACATGAACACCTATTCAAGCACAAAGCTACCGAAACACAATAGATAAATACTAATTTACATGGCTACATAATAGCCTCAAAAAATAGCCGGAACCCACTGCTGATGCGGATTCCGGCTATTTGAGAAGCCAAAGTTCGGACTAAGCAGCCAAGCTTGGAACCCTTCCTGGTGGCGCTTATGCACTCCCCTCCCGGGAATGCTGGTCGTGCGGCCGGGAGGAACTGGTGTTTCCAGGTCTATCGGACAGGTTTATCGGGAATTCCGACGCGCTTGAAGCCCCGACCGCCGGCACATGAATGTGGTTCCCTTGATGGGTTTTGTACTCGCACGGGGATATGCTGAGAAAGCCTGAAATTCGCCATATTGACCTTTTCGGGTGATGATGACTCCGACCTCGCAGTGCGGCGACCGATTTCCCGTGGCGGCAGTCATCAGCGCGATGACACCACGTAGCAAGGTACCGGGTGCCTTCCAGAAAGCAATGATGTGGGTCGTGCGAGCTACGCCTTCTTGTGAGCGCCCCAACCGATGCGGTGCCGCGCCTGCGTGGCCTCGTGCCGCGCATCCTCCTCGCTATGCAGGTACCCGCTGGTCGTCGAAATCGACGCATGCCCAAAATTGTCCCTGACATAGCGCAGGTCGACCTGCTGGTCGGTCATGTGCGAGCCGGCGGTGTGGCGCAGCCAGTGGGCCGAGGCGCCGGCCAGCAGCGCGGCCTGCGCCGCCCACTCGGGCCCACGCGCCCGCAGGCGGGCGGCCGCCAGGCCGAACACCTCCTTCAGGATCAAGTGCAGCGCGCCGCGTGACAGACCTTTTTCTTCGTGCTGCCGGTCGTGCTGCCGGTCCTTGCGGCCGATCACCGGCAGCAGCAGCGGGCGCGTCTCCCCAGGCTGCGGGGTAGGCGCCAGCCCGTGGGCGCGGCGGTAGCGCGCCAGTTCGGCGACCAACTCGTCGGAGGCCGGCACCAGCCGGGTCTTGTTGCCCTTGCCGGTGACCTCCAGCCACCAGCGCTCCACGCCCGAGCCGTCGCGCCGACAGAAGAACGCCCCCATCGGGGTGCCTGTCACCTCGGCGGCCCGCAGCCCGCCGAGGTAGAGCACCGTCAGCACCCAGCGGCAGCGCGCCGCATGCAGCCGCTCGCGCTCGGTGCCGACCGGCATCGCCTCGACAGTTTCCTTGACGGTCGCCCACAGCTCGTGGCTCAGGTAGCGCGTGATGCGTGGCCGGCTGGGGGCGCGCCGGCGGCGCGCCAGGGCGAGTGGATTGCCGGCCAGATAGCCGGCCTCGGTCAGCCAGGCAAAGAGCGCATTCAGGATGACCAGCGCGTGGCGCACGCTGGCGGGCGACAGCGGCCCCGCAAACGGGCGCCAGTCGGGGTGGTGGCGTGCGAGCTTCTTGCTGCCGGCCAGTACCCAGCGCGCGGCCGGCTGCGGGTCGGCCAGGAAGCGTTCATAGACCAGCAGGTCTTCGTGGGTCAGCGATGACAGCGGCTTGCCGAGCTGCAGCACGGCCCACAGCAGCAGCCGCTCGACCTCGCGGCGGTAGGCGCTCACGGTCGCCGGGGTGTCGGCATAGCGCGCGAGCCAGGCCGTGACGGCAGCCAGGTCGTCGGCCGCGGCGATGCGGGTGGCGGTGGCGGGCGCGCGGTTGCTGCCGACGGCGCCGGAGAGCGCCGCCGGCAGCTGCAGGCGTTCGAGCGGGGTGGGCAGCGGGGTTGCCAGGCTTTCCAGCGGTTTGATAGGGAGCTGTTCCATGAGCGGGTATCGGCCGAAGCACATGCTATTTACGTCACTATAGCACTATCGGCTAGACATAAGCGGACTTATGTCTAAAGTGTGGCATGATGTGTTTGATATATGGCGTATTACGTAGTAATATTTATTATCGAAAACACACTTTTTACCCGATGGCTACCGCCGATCTGGAGTTAACCGACGCTGCGCTGCAGGCCGCCATGGCCGACGACATTGCCGAGCTGCGCGGCCGTTTCCCCGAGACCCGCGCGCTGTATCGCGAGGTCTGTGGCCTGCTGTTCTTCCGCTATGGCATCACGCCCACCGCCAACAAGCTCTACAGCCTGGTGCGCAAGGGCAGCATGGGCACGCCCGCCGAGGTGTTGCAGGGGTTCTGGCAGGAACTGCGCGGGCGCACCCGCGTGACCATCGACCATCCGGACCTGCCGGACCCCCTCAAGCAGATCGCCGCCGAGGCGGTGCAGACCATCTGGCAGTCGGCCAACGAGGCCGCGACGGCGGAACTCGCCACGCTGCGCGCGGAGGCCCGGCACGCCGCGAGCGAAGCGGAAGCCGAGCGCGATGCGGCGCGCGCGGAGACGGCCGCCGCGCGCGAGGACGCGGCGGCCATTGCCGCCCAACTGGCGGAAGCCCGGCAGGCGCACGACACCGTGCACGCGGATCTGGCCACCGAGCGGCTGGCGCACGCCGCCACGCAGGCGCGGCTCGAGGCGGGGCGGACGGAACTCGAGGCGGGTCGGCGCCAGCTGGACGCCTTGCGCACCCAATTCTCGACGGAGCTCGAGCGGGCGCGCGAGGCGGTGACGCTCGCGCAGGAACGCGCCGAAGCCAGCGAGCGTCGCAGCTTGCGCGAACTGGACCAGGAGCGCACCGCGCGCCAGAAGAGCGAGCACACGGCCGAAGACCTGCGCGCCGAACTGGCGGTGGCACGCAGCGAGGCGCGTGATGCCGCGGTGGCGCAGGCGGAGGGCCGTGCCAAGCTGGAAGCGCAGGCCGTGGCGCTGGCCGAGCGGCTCGCAGTGGCCGAGCAGGCGCAACGCAAGGCGGCGGGCGACCTGGACACCGTGCAGGCGGAACTCGCGGCGGCGCAGCGCCGGGCCGAGCGCAGCGAAGCGGAAGCGGCGCTCGCGCGTCAGCTGCTGGCCACCCTGCGCGTCGCGCCGCGCGAACGCGACGGCGGTGGCGCTGGTGGAAGGCGGCGCAAGGGCGGCAGTTCGGCGGCGACCGCGCCGGAAGAGCAGGGCGACGGTCAGGGGGACGCTCCGCAGGATGAGCTGGGCGAAGAACAGGGCGACGAGCCGGGGGCGGCGCTACCCAACAATCAGGACGAAGGCAACGACGGCAGCGATGACAGCAAAGACTGAGCGGGGGACGCGATCCGCTGAAGCGAACGACACGCAAGAGACAAGGTCTCACCGTCCATGGGATAAGGAAGCGTCTGCACGTGCAGTGACTTCAATGAAGGAGAACGAATTGGCCCCAGAGCAAGTGGTTGAACCCCTTGTCGTGAGCAATGCGACGGACGGACTTGGTCAGATGGAGCTTCCCATCGCTGAGGCGATGCGCGACGCGGATCCCGTCAGTGGTGAAGCCAGTGGTGCAGGCGTCGGTAGTGGCAGCGTTGACACTCAGGCCCGACGCTTGGACTTCTGGTCGACAAGCCGGGATAGCGGCCCGACGGCGACCGTGTCATATCGGCGCCGGCGGCCTTACGCAGCCCCGGACGCTTCAACGGAAGACGTGGCACCGGAAGAATCGATGGAAGCTGCCGCCTCGGAAACGTTGACTGGATCTGACGCGCCGGAAGCGCTTATTGAAGCCATGCCCTCGGAAGCGACCACTGAAGCCGTGGCCGAAGCTCCGGTTGAAGTCCTGGCCACGGACGAACCGACGGAAGCTGCCGCCCAGGACGAACTGACCGAAACGGCCGCCCCGGTCGCACCGCTTTACGCCCCAGCTCCGGAAGCTGCGCCGGAAGAGACGCGGGCCCCGAAGCGCGGTCGGAAGCCGAAAGCGCTCACCGAAACTGCCGCTCCGGAAGTTGCGCCTGAAGAGACGCGGGCCCCGAAGCGCGGTCGGAAGCCGAAAGCGCTCACCGAAACTGCCGCTCCGGAAGCTGCGCCGGAAGAGACGCGGGGCCCGAAGCGCGGTCGGAAGCCGAAAGCGCTCACCGAAACTGCCGCTCCGGAAGCAGCGCCTGAAGAGACGCGGGCCCCGAAGCGCGGTCGGAAGCCGAAAGCGCTCACCGAAACTGCCGCTCCGGAAGCAGCGCCGGAAGAGACGCGGACCCCGAAGCGCGGTCGGAAGCCGAAAATGCTAGCTGAAGTTGCCGCTCCGGAAGTCATGACTCACGAAACCCCAACCCGGAAGCGCGGGCCGAAGCAGATAACACTGCCTGGAGTGGAGGCTGCCCCGGAAGCGCCAACTCGGAAGACGCAAACTCGGAAGCCGCGACAGGAGCAAAAAGCGCCTACCGCAACCCAAAGCCGGTCCCAATCCTCACTGCTCGCCCAACTGGCATCTGTCAATGCGCAACTTGAGCAGTTGCGAGCCACGGAAGTGCCAAAGGTCGTGGAAAAGATTCGGCAGTGGATGCAGGAGTACGACCTCAGCATTGAGGACATTGCGGGCAAGCCCAGTGTTGAGCCCGCTGCCCGCGCTGTTCCGACGAAGGCCGCGCCGCGTCCGAGGTACCGCAACCCGAAGACGGGCCAGACCTGGTCGGGGCGCGGTCGGGCTCCCGCGTGGATTGGCAAGAAGCCCGAGCGTTTCCTAATCGATCTCTTGTACTGAACGACAGGTCGGCGGGCGCGGCCGGTCCGCCCCCATTCTGACAAGCAAACTCGGCAGGCCGGAAGTTCGGCGGCCACTGCGCAGGAAGCCCAAGGGGAAGAGCCGGGCAACGAGCCGGGGGCGGCGGCGCTGCCTAACAACCAGGACGAAGGCAACGACAGCAGTGACGGCAGCGATGACAGCAAAAACTGAGCGGGCGGACGCGATCCGCTGGATCCAGGCGCAGATGGACGACTACGGGCTCACCCTCGAAGAGCTCGACGCGGCGGGGTGCTTCGCGCCACCGCCGCCCCCACCGCCGCCACCGGCCGCACCGCCGGCGCCGGTGGTCTGCTACCGCAACGCGGAAGGGCTCACCTGGGACGGGCAGGGCGAGATGCCGTCATGGCTCAAGCGCGCGGTCAATGCGGGGCAGAGCGTTGAGTTTTTCCGGGTTGGATAGGGGCCGCCGATGCATTTGGCCCGCAGACCAACAGCGATCTGACGAGGGCTAACCGACACAACCCACGACGACCCATTTATGAAAGTACACGTTTCCACCCTGTTGTGGCTCGCCGCCATGGCGAGCGGCGGTATGCTGCCCCTCACGCAGGCGCACGCCGGAGTGTTCGACGATGAGCAGGCGCGCAAAACGGTCATCAACCTGCGCGACCAGTTCAACAGCTTCCAGGCGACGGCGACCCAGCGCATTGAGCAGAATAGCCGCACTACGCTCGACCTGCAGAACCAGCTCGAAGGTCTACGCCAGGAACTTGCGCGGCTACGCGGCCAGAACGAAGTGCTGCAGAACACGGTAGCGACGCTGCAGAAGCAGCAGAAGGACTATTACGCCGACCTGGATGCGCGCCTGAAGAAGTTCGAGCCCCAGCACGCTTCGGTCGAAGACCGCCACGGCACGTCGCCGCCGGGCGAGAAGCCCGAATACGACGCCGCGCTCAAGCATTTCCAGGCGGGCGACTTCAAGAGCGCCGGGAATTCGTTCTCGTCGTTTATCAAGAAATATCCGCAGAGCCCCTACCTGCCGCTGGCGCAGTACTGGCTCGGCAACTCGCTCTACGCGCAGCGCGACTATAAGGGGTCCACCTGGGTGCTGCACAAAATGATCGATGCCAACCCGACGCATCCCAAGGTGCCGGACGCCATGATCGCGGTGGCCAATAATCAGCTCGAGTCCGGCCAGAAGGATGCCGCGCGCAAAACGCTGGAACAGGTGGTGGCCAAGTATCCCGGTACCGAAGGCGCGCGTGCGGCGAACAACCGGCTGAAGACGCTGAATTACTCACCAGTCCGTAAATAAAGCGACAAAAATTGGAACCTCGTGACGACCGTTTAGTCTCATTCAACATGAAACGAGATGGCCGTACGCTGGATCGCGCGACGCAAGAGGAATTCCGCCGACTTGCCTTGCGCCGGGTTCGCGAAGGCGAGAAACCATCGGTGGTGGTGAAGTCGCTGGGCATGAACCGAACGTCAATCTACCGTTGGCTCAAGGCGGCCTCGGGCCCGGGCAAAGGCGCGCGGGCGCTGGCATCGCGTCCAGCGACAGGCCGGCCACGCAAGCTCACGCGAGCGCAACAGGCGCAGGTCTTTCGGTGGATCAACGGGCGGGATCCTCGGCAATACGGTCTGGACTTCGGGCTGTGGACACGACAGATTGTGGCCACGCTCATCGATGAGAAATTTGATGTGAAGATGGGTGTCACAGCGGTGGGCAGGCTGCTGGCGGGACTGGGCTTGAGCCCGCAAAAGCCATTGCAGCGGGCGTACCAACGAGATCCGCAGGCCGTCGAACGCTGGCAGCGTGAATCATTTCCGGGCATTGCGGCTGCGGCCAAGCAAAGCGGTGCGGACATCTACTTCTGGGACGAATCAGGATTTCGAGCCGACGCGGTGCATGGCAAGACCTGGGCGGTCAAAGGCGAGACACCGGTGATGAGCGCCCCGGGCAGCGCCAATCGATTTCCGCCGCGTCCGCGGTGAACGCCAAAGGTGCCTTCTGGTTTGCAACCTACAAAGGGGCCTTGACCGCGGAGCTATTCATCGAATTGCTCAAGAAGATGATGAAGGGCCGCAACCGCCCAGTGCATCTGATCGTTGATGGACTGCCAGCACACAAGAAGGCCAATGTGCGCGAGTACATCGAATCGACCAAGGGAAAGCTCACGATGCATGTGCTGCCGGGATACGCGCCCGACCTGAATCCCGACGAGTTCGTGTGGAGTCATCTCAAGCGAACTGGTGTGGCGCGCAATCCGTTGCGAGCGGGCGAGAAACTGGAAATCCGCGTTGAGCAGCACCTGCACGAGGTGAAGAAGAACCGCCGGCTTGTGCGCTCATTCTTCGACGCCCCATCTGTCGCCTATATTTCGGACTGCTGAGTAAGTGCGGGTCAGTTCGCGCTGGCCCTTGAGCGCCGAGCCGATCGAGTTCTTGAGGAACATATTCGCGCAGAGCCAGGCCTTCGTGACCTTGGTGAAGGTCGGGTCCGGCTCAAAGAACGCCATGGTCATCGTGTACCGGCAATCGCGCGAAACACCGGAGCGGCGCTCAGCCGCGCCGGTCCCACCCAGTCCGCGTAGGCCTCGACCGGGCACAGGCGCGACAGTGCCGGCGCCCGGAAGGTGGTGCCCTGGTAGTGGCGGTCGCCCTTGGTCTGCAGGAAATAGCACTTCTTATCACAATGACGACAATTTCCGGAAACCTGTACGCCGGGACTTCCGCCCCGGCGACCGGCTTAGATGCGCGTGATGGGCAATCCGCCGGTAACGGCCGCGATCGCGCTGTCGGACAGCCTATTAACCGTCGTTTGCACGCCCACGATGGGGTCATCGTGGTGCTGCGCGACCCCCTGCGCCTTCGCCCAGGCGAACGCGAACGCTTGGTCGGCGGTCAGCCGGTCACCTTCCTGTCGGACGGCGGGGATACCGTACGGTTTGCCCAACTCGGCTTTGGTGACCGCGGTGAGTACGTTCTCGATTGGTTCCACATCGCCATGCGGGTACAGAACCTCGAGCAGATGATCAAGGGTCGGCCGGCACACTGTGACGGTCCCAGCAACGCAGCCTTGATCAAGGCGCTGCATGGCGCCAAGTGGCACCTGTGGCACGGCTGCCCCCATCCGGCGTTGCGCCGACTGGAAAGCCTCGGCTGGGATCTGGACGCTGAGGGCAGCCCCGAAGAGGCCAAACTCCTCGGTAAGCTCGAGGAGTTCATTGTCTACCTCGACAACAACCGGCACTTCATCGTGAACTACGGTGACCGCTATCGGCATGGGGAGCTCATTGCATCAGGTTTTGTCGAGTCGGCCGTCAACCAGGTGGTCAGCAAGCGATTCGTCAAACGGCAGCAGATGGCCTGGCGGCCTCGGCACGCGCACAACCTGCTGCAAATCCGGACCGCCGTGATCAATAACCAGCTCCGGTCTTACGTTGAACGCTGGTATCCCTCCATCGCCGGAGAAGAAGACCACCGCCTTGCCGCTTAGTCAGCCCCCGGTTTGGCGCGGTCTCCGCGCTGGCCGACCGGATTTGTCTGTCCGGACTGCGGCCAAGCTGGCGGATGGCGACTCGGAGACGGGCGATACATGTGCACGCACTGTGGCAGCAGGACATTCGTAACGGCGGGGACCATCTTCGATCGAACTCGTACACCACCCACAGTTTGGTTCGCTGCTTGCTGGAACTTCGCCTGCGGCAAAGACGGAATCTCGGCCCTGAGTCTGAAGCGAACCTTGCAGATTGGTTCCTATCAGACGGCTTGGGCCATGCTGCATCGGTTGCAATCGGTGTTGGTGCGTCCCGATCGGGAACGCCTGCGTGGAAGGGTAGAGGTAGATGAAACTTACATCGGCGGTATCGAGCCGGGGTTGATCGGAGGACGCGCTCAAGGCAAGAAGGTACTAACCTGTATTGCAGTCGAGCTCCTTCAGCCCAGCGGGCTCGGCCGCTGCCGTATGGTACCCATTGCGAATGCCTCAACGGAGTCACTGCAGGCGTTCGTGTTAGCCAACGTGGAGCCAGGGGCAACGGTGGTCACCGACGGTTGGCCGGGCTACCGGGGATTGGAGCAGAACGGCTACATCCATGAGCGTCGCAGTCAGCGGGCAGCTCGCGCGCGTGGGGAAGACCCGGGCGCGCTGTTGCCAGGCGTGCATCGAATTGCATCCCTGGCGGGACGCACCAAGGAGCGGTGGACGCTGCGCACTTACCCAGCTATCTCAACGAATTCGTGTTCCGCTTCAACCGCCGACGTTCACGCAGCCGCGGGCTCCTGTTCTACCGGATCTTGGAGCTCGCTGTCGCTCAGGACTCCGTGCGCTACCAAGACCTGACGCACAAGAAGAGTCCCAAGGCCGTGCGTCCGACGCCACCGCGGAAACGCGGACATCCTCCCAGTCTCGATCGCCCTCGGCAAAATCGGCCGTGGAGACGTGACGACTCCGATTAAATGGATACCCCAATGGCCTCATTTCTTACAGTGAATCGAACCAACTACGTGTCTTGAGGGACATCAGTCTTCTGCGTTCCTCAAGAAAGTTGCCATAATCGTTAATGTTCCCGTCGAGCATGCTCTCGGGAATGCAATTCATGCGGAAGTTCGCCAGCAAATTCTCCCTATCTGTAATTCCACCATATTTCTTCGCACCTCCAGCCGCCTGATCGGCCAGCTCCGCGAAGTAGACTTCGGGTGCCTTGGCACCGATAGCAATATTAATCTCGCTCTGGGCGACCACGAAATTTGCGATCTGATTGTACGCCCCCCGCGACTTTCCATTGTTCTTCAAGTGCTGCTTAGGATAGACGTGATGCACATCTGCCCGGTTGAGTAGCAGATCGGTAACAGTAATGTCCCTTGAAAGGAAGCCCTTGTCCCCAAGTTTTACTTGAGCAGCCTGATAACAGCGGAAGTAAGGACTGTTGATCGAAGAAGTATCCATGAATTGGGGCAACATGCCGGTCCAAAAGCTGTCCGGAATTTCATTCGGAATCACCGACTCCGCGAATGCCACGACCCCACGGCTATCGATCTGGCGGATGTCGAAATCAAAAGTTGACTCGGGCGACCCACTGTAGCGCCCGCGTAGCATGGACATTGCGAACCAGCGCCGAACCAGTTGCTCCAGTTGCGCCGCCGGTACGTTCTCCCGGCGTCCGCGCAAATACAAAATGTAGGCGAAGTTGATCGCGTTTTGGCTGCCGATCATGTCGCTCAAGATAAACCCTGCTGATCGCAAGATCATGGTGATGCGATCGAAGTGAGTCTTGTTAACAAAGGCCAGGATACCTTGCTTAAGGGTGTCAAATGAAGTTTCGGCGATGGCATCCTCGTATTGCTTGGTTTCAAAATTGCGACCCGACAGTAGCGCAACGAGATCCTGAAGCTTGCCCCGACCGAACTCCGAGGTGAAGGCTACGCGCAGCATGTCTGTATAGGTGGGGTCGTAGATGTCGTCGTTGACGTCCGCGATCCACTTCATCTTGTTGAAGAATTCCGACTCGACAAAGGCGCTGTCGCCTTTTCTGATTTTGGCTAGGAATTCTGGCGCAATGGCCAAGTGGCAGAAGTAGTCGATGGCTTTGCGCAGCAAGTTACCGCCATAGCTAGTATTGACCGCGATCTTCGACATGGCGAAGTCGGCCTGTGACAGAGGCGAGCCGGCTGAGTTGACTCGGATGAAAATCTCAGTGACCGTTTCTATGTCTAGGTCTTCGGCCAACTCAATGATGCCAACATGGTTGTGTATGATTCCTCGCAGTTTCTCGATGACTTTGAAGATCTTGTCTTGAGAGGTCTCGGGATTGGCCCCACAGTATCCTGCGACTAGGTGGAACAGACTGGTTGAGGGCTCGAACACCTCAGCCACATCCGGAATCCACGCCACGTTCTTGCGGATGGCTGGGTTGGCCACCTCAAAGCGCTCCTCCTGCGGATTGAAGGCAATGCGAATCTGTACCGTCTCGTAGTCGTCGGTGAGAACTTCGACTCCAAGGAGGGAGGCCATCAGCGCCGTCACGCGCTGCTGTCCGTCGATCAGGATACGCTTGCCGGCCGAGGTAGACCCGTCCTTGAGCCTGACGGTGGGATTGCGCCAAGCAATTAGGTAGCCGACCGGATAGCCTTGGTACAGAGAGTCCAAAAAGTTGCGCACCTTGGTGGCCTCCCATACGAATGGGCGTTGGATCTCTGGTATGGCGATTTCGCCGGATTTCACCCATGTAAGTAGGGTTTCAATTGGATGCGGAGTGACGGAATAACGTTGAGTCGACATTCTCAATCCCTTTGTTTGCTCAGCCTGTACGCTTTATACAACGCGCAGGAACCAACCTACTTATTCGAGTTGGCACCATCTCAGATCCTCAAGAGGCTGATCCCCAGAGTGTAATGCTGGTAAGCTCCTCAAGTCGAATAGCTTTTGGCTTTCCGCGCGCTCCCGGACGGCGACAAGTTTTTCATCTGGGATCTGCAGCCGTTTGCATGCGGAAGTGTAAACATCTTTTCTGTTTCTTCTTGATTGAACGGCGTGCGGAACATTAAATTCCGCCGTCCTACTTCCAATCGTGGTGAACAGGATGTCGCGCGAGCCGTCGCTGCAGCCGCTGTCCTTGTCGGAAACGGTGCCCAGAAACTTGTATTCTCCGACCTCCTCTGTGCAACCGAAGACGGCGACGATTCTGCTCCGGCCACGTCTTCGTATAGCGACGCGGGCGTGGGGCGTCAGACTAATCCAGCTGTCCGCACAGGCGCTGGATCTTCAGCACCTTCACCTGATGGGTATTTTGTCCGTGAATGCCCAGCAGTCCTACGTCGCCCGCCGACAGGCCGAGAAGCGCTTGTGCCAGAGGGGTGGCCTCGTTGACGAGACCCATCTTCGGATTGCTCGCGCTATCGACGATCAGTACGCTGTTACGCTCTTGCGGGTTGTTCATCAGGCAATACGTGACGCGGTCGCCGACTTCCACGAAGATGTCGTCAGCGCCGTCTGATGCGCTCGACAGTTCCTCGGCCAATGTGGTGGCGACCTGGTCCTCGGCGATCTGAGTCTCGTTGGTGTCTGGCTCGATGTCTTCGTAGTCTTCCTCATCGACCTCATTGATCTCCTCGGGCACCTCCGGTCCCTCCAGGGCGCTGAGGCGTCGACGCTCGGCCAGGAAGCGGCGCAACCGGTCGATCTCCTTGCGCGGATCGTAAAACCAGTCCGTGGACCAGATGCGGTAAATGCGCTCCTTCCATCCGAGCGATTCGAGGATCTCCTGTCGGATGCGATCCCGGTCCCGGACTGAGAAGCCACTGTGATAGGTGGCGCCGTCGCATTCGATGGCGGCAAGAAACTCTCCCGGCCGGTCTGGATTGCGCACGGCCATGTCGAGGAAAAAGCCGGCAACGCCCAACTGCGACTTCACGTCGTACCCCAGACTCCGGATGACATTCGCCACGGACACTTCAAAGTCGCTGTCGGGCTCGCGCTCGCACTCGTCAGTCGCGACCAACACCCCGCGTCTGGCGAAGTCGAGGTAGTCCCTAAGCGCCTTCGTGCCGAGGGGTGTGCGATCGTCGACGACGATATCCTCGGCCGTCATGGAAGTGAACAACTCGACGCGTCGCTTGGAGCGGGTGAACAACACGTTCAGGCGTCGCCAGCCGTCTGCGCGGCTAATGGGGCCAAAATTCTGTCGCGGCTTGTTTGTGCCAGGCACCTTGCCGAACGTCGTTGAGATGAAAATGACATCGCGCTCATCGCCCTGGACGTTCTCAAGGTTCTTGACAAAGAAGGGCCAGCCTGCGGCCTCCCAGCGCTCCATGAAGGCTGCGCCCTCGTGGAAGGTCTTGAGTTTCTTTTCCAGCAACTCCTCGATCAGTTCGCGCTGGGTCTGATTGAGTGTCACTACCCCGAGCGATTCGTCGGGCCGCTTCAGCATGTGCTCAAGGACAGCGTCGCACACGCGCTGGGCCTCCGGCACGTTCTGTCGATCTTTGTACGCGCCTCCCTTCACATAGCGGTATTTCAGCCCGAGCCTGCCGTTCTTGGCATATGGCGAGGGGAAGACGATCAGGTTCTTGTAGAAGTGATGGTTGGAGAAGGCAATGAGGGATTCGTGCTGCGAGCGGTAGTGCCAGCGCAGGCTTCGTACCGGGGAGAAGAGTTGCTGGCAGATGTCAAGAATGCTCTCCATGCCACTGACCGCGGCAGGTGCCTCTTCGTCCTCACCGTCTCCCGCGTCGAGCATGCGGTCAAAGAAGCTGGTGGGCGGCAACTGCTTCGGATCGCCAACGACAACCAGTTGCGAGCCGCGTGCAATGGCGCCGAGGGCTTCCTCCGGACGCAACTGCGAGGCCTCATCCATGACGATCAGGTCGAACGCGAGTGCCCCCTGTTCCAGATATTGGGCGACAGACAAAGGTCCCATCATGAAACAGGGCTTGAGTTCCTGTAACGCCTTTCCCGCGCGCTTCAACAATTGACGGATTGGGATGTGGCGGCGCTGCTTGTTGATTTCGCGGCGCAGCAGGTGCATTTCCGTGTAGTCGCCCACAGTGGCGCCGCACTGGCCTTCCGGAACATCGGTATTCTTCGCAATCTGGCTAGCGAAATCCATGCCCGTGAGTGAGACAATCTCGGCGTCGAGGACTTGATAGTCGATGCGCCTTTTCTCGTGGTGGCTGCCATCAAAGCGGGTCAACTCGGGAAACTTCTTGTAGATGGCGTGGCCGATGGATTGATAGGTCGCGAATTCGAACGCGGCTATCAGCGCGGACGAGGGAATTCTGCCGGATTCGAGGGCTGCCGCGAACTGGCCTATCCCTTCGGTGGTGGCTTGTTCTCGAAGCGAGAGGTATTTGGACCAAGGCAGCACGGATTCAGGGGAGTTGGCGACGGCCTGAAGGCGCGTCTTGATCGCAGAAGGCGTCTCGCGCGAGTGTGTGGAACGCACAGGCTGTTGCCATTCGCTCCACGACAGCGAGCCGTAGGAAGCGAGGCTTTCCACAGTCTCACGGGCTTGGCGGCAGCCATCAGTGATATCCGCATAGATGCGCTGCGCGCGGTCGAGCGCGCTCGGAGCGTCGGCGGACAGTAGGCGCCTGCACATGGCGGTCGGGATGCCCAACCTCCAGATTGCGGCACCCCATTTGTGCGTGGTCGAAAGGGACTCCAGGTCGGTGTTGATGCCCTTGTAAGCGTCACCGAGACTTGCTTGAACGTCGTGGGAATCGGCCAGGCCGTTCAGGATAATTTGCGCGTGGGCTTGCTCGGCCGAGGCTGCGAAGAAGTCCTCAGCGGAGGCGCCAGCTCGACAAAGAGGGGCGACCCGCTCAAGAACGAGTCGTGCCGCCGTTGTGCTCTCGTACGCAGCCTCTGTCAACCCGGTCCAGTCGGAGAAGCGGTTTGAGGCGGGAGCGGCCGCCACGCACGCCCACGCCTCCTCGAATTCTTGTCTCGCCTTGACGAACGCGTGTGCGTCAGAAATGAGGGCGTCATCACCTACAAACCCAGCGGCTTGCTGCGCAAGTTGCGCGGTCATCGTCACTTGAGAACTGATGGCCGGCAGTACATCGCACCACGGTCCGATCGCCAGATCGGTTAGACGCCCCAATTCTTCACCGCCCGCTTCCCTGAGCGCCTGACGTCCTTCCATCAGCAATGAGAGTTCCGCCGCCACGCCGTCGAGGCCCACACGGATTTCCATGAGAGACAGGGCCATGCGTGGGGAAAGGCTCAGTTCGGCGTATTCTTTGAAAAAGCCAGTCACGGCTCCGATGCTTTCGATGGCCTTGCGAAGGGTGTCGAGGCCAGTCTTCCAAGTCTGCGCCTTGGCCTCTCGAAAGCCGGCGATGTCGGCCCCGAGAATCGATTTGATGGCAGCTTCGCAGTCTACGAGCCGCTTGGTGTCGGACTTCACCTGGTCGGCCCGGGTCGCCAGCTGCAAGAGTCGTTCGGCAGGAATGGTGCTCAGATTGACCTTGGTCGCGAGGCCCGGACATGCGTTCAGAATCCGACGACTGGACCTGTACCAGTCATAAAGCGAGGCGATTTTCCTCGCATCGGTGTCCAACCCGCGAAAGAGGCTTCCAAAGCACGCCCGGAGTTCCGAACTCGCAACGAAAGCGTCCTTCGCCTCGATCCATGCCTTGAGCCTGGCCAACTCGTCCGAGCGCTGCTTGCCAGTCATCTTGCGTTTTTCTTTGCAAAGCCCGGCATGCAGCCGCGTGGCCTTACGGTAGTCCCTGTTGAGGAAGGAGAAGAAGCCATCCTTGCTACGCAACACTCTTACCGCGGAATCGAGTTCCGCGAGGGGCGGTACCGAATCGAGGTAGAGTCGGGGCTCGAACGCGAGTTTCTCAAACGAGTATCCGGCGAGTGAGGCGCGAAGTTTTGCTAGGAGGTCGCCCGTGGCCTCCTGCCCGTAGGTGGGCATGCGGTAGTCGAGAAGATCCGCGGGGGCTGCCGCGGCAATCTCGGCCAGCGCGTGCAATTGAGCAATCCCGACTTCGGTCGAGTCGATTTCGAGCCCGAGCTGCGCAACTGTCTGCTGGCAGCCGGCCAGCGCCTCGAAACACGCCGCGACTTCCCGTTCGAGAAGTCCGTGTAGCCGCTGGAGTTCGCTCGTGGGCGTATCGGTCAATGCAAAGGCGGCCAAACGACGGGCCTCAGTTAAGGAGGCGGCCGTGATCGGGACGTCCTTGCTAAGTCCGGGAAGTCCGTTCGGACAGGCAAGTCGGGCCGCCGACTCGGGCGAGGTATCGAAGGGCAGGCCGCTCCTCAGTGCGATCGGTCGCACGCGTTGGATGGCTTGCTCAATGGCACCGACGGCGTCGCTAACTGCTGCGGCCCGCGAAGCCACGGAATGTGGGGAAAACTTGCTAAGCTCCGCCAGAAAAGGCTTGCTCACGCTCGCCAGGAACGCTTCCTCCACCACCTTGTCTGCCGGGCGGTATGGGTATCCCGCGAGGCGTGCCGAAGTCGCGAACGCCTCGATGGTAGTTTCCGCCCTGGCTATCGTCTGCAAAGACTCGCGGATGTCAGCCGCCAGCAGGACGGGATCCAACCGATGCGTTTGCGCTAGCGAACGCACCTCGTCCGCCTCCTGCTTGGAGAGACTCGCCTCGTCCAGCAATACCGTGGCCGCCGCCGTCAATCGTGTGCGGGCATGGCTGACCAGCTTGGTTACGTCCGCGAGCGCGCGCGCGCTGCGCTCGCCATTGGGGTCGGCCTGCGCATCGAACATAGTCGGAAGCAGGGTGGGATCGGCCCCCGCTGGGAACGCTGGCGCGGTTGCCAGGAGAGAACACGTCTTGGACGCCTCGGTGGTAGCCGGTTGCTCGTCAAGGCGGAAGAATTTCACCGCTTCCTCAGCTGCGGCGTCGGCGAGAATGGCATGATCCAGTGCTTGCTGAATAATCCTGGCGATGGCCTCGTCATCGGATGGAAAGAGGGGCTTGGGGCGAAAGCCCCACCACGGATGGCGAGTATCGAAATTTCCGATGGCGTCGTAAAGTTCAGCCAGGGCGGCGATCGATGACCGGCGAGACTCAATGTCTGCAAGGGCCCATTTCGGTGCGTCCCTAAGCCCGATAGCCTTGGCCTCGGCAGTAAGGTCCCCGAGTTCCTGTCTGCGGCGTTCCACCGCCCAAAACACCTCATTCACTGTCAGTCCGAGGGCGTTCCCCACGCGGCTGCCCATCAACTCGGCGTGGCGGGCCAAGTTGGTCTTGTGCTCCTGGAGCGTAGCGACTTTGGCTTTGAATTGAGTCGGCGCACGGAAGCGCTGCTCGATGCGAGCCCGAATGTCCTCGAGGAACTTCGCCTTCTGCGTCTTGTGCGAATGCAATTCGAGGCAGAAATGTCCCAAACCCGCTTGGTTCAGGCGGTGACGAACCACCTCCAGAGCGGCCAGCTTCTCCGAGACGAACAACACCTTTTTGCCCTGAGATAGGGCCGCAGCAATGATGTTTGTGATGGTTTGGGACTTGCCGGTGCCGGGCGGGCCGTTGATGACCAGATTCTTGCCCGCAAGAACGTCAACGATCGCACTGTGCTGTGAAGAGTCCGCGTCGTAAATGAGTCCTGGTGAATCCTCGGGCAGGTCATCGATGCGGTAATCCTCGGCAAAGAGAGCGCCGTCGCTGCCGGAGCCGCCCGAGAACACGGATTTGATCAACTTGTGGCGCAGCAGCCCCGGGTTCTTCTTTGGATCCAGGTCCGACCAGATCGCCAGCTTGCCAAACGAGAGCATGCCCAGTGTGATTTGCCGGCGTACCTTCCATCGTTTGTGGTTCTTGATCGTTTTCTCGATACGGACAAAATAGGCCTCTGGTTTTTCGTCCTCTTCGAAGTCAGGGAGGGCGAGCAAGAAGTCCCGGCGCAGCTTTTCCCGGAGCGTGTGGTTTTCGGTCAATTCCTCCCCGTTGTGCTGCACCGCATACCTATAGGTGCCCGTCTCCCGGTCGATCTCGGCGCGCGCTAGATTGACCGGCAGCGACAGAAGCGGGGCCTGCAGTGCTCGCGTGGACTCGTCGCTGTCGTAAAACTCCAGGAAGCCGAAGACAAGGAACAGCATGTTGCTGCCAGTCTCCTCAATCGCCGTTTTCGCCTCGCTCGCGATCTTGCGACACTGGCGTTCCAAATCCGCTGGATAGAGCAGCGTCTGAATGCCGTTTAGCTTGCGACCGCTCGAGCGTGCAGGACTGGGCGGAAACTCGAATGCCGTGGCGATGCCAAGCTCGAGGGCGTGCTGCTTGACCTCGGGGCGCTTCCCCTCGTAAGTATCGGGCGGTGGCTCGGGAACGGACTTGAGGGGGACTCCCTTGCCGTCGACGATAAGGCGCTCCAACACCAGACCAATGTTGGGCTCGCCCGCGATCTGAATGGCGTGCCCTTTGGGATGACGGTAGTTAAGTAGTCGATTGCGCGCGGACAGATCGAGAAGCCTTGTTCTCAGGCGCTCGATCGCGTCCACGACTGAGATTTCGCCCGAGAAAATCTCGCCGACCAGCGCCGTCGCGTCACTCTCCTGGTATTCGACTCGCATCATAACTCCCTTTGTTATTGGTCTCCGGGCCGTTTACCTCTGCCTCAGGATAAAACCATGAGGGAATGCATCGCCATCGATCATTGGAATGAGGCAATTTAGCCTAGTGCAGGCTGCACGTTACATGGATGTTTCGCGGGCGACGGCTCAGTGGCGTGGGCTCGCGCGTGTCCAGCAGGGGAGTAACTCTGGCCAGGCTATTGCGCCTAGTTCACCGTCAAAAATCTATCGAGATGTCCCCGCTCGACACCACTCCCGGTATGCCTCGGCGAGCACAAATTGCGCGTTCGCGCCACCGGCCTTCGCTAGTAACATACCGGCGACGAAGTTGTTGATATCACGTCCGTCTCACCCATCTGAAAGTCGGCGTATCAGGACTGCCATAGCGAACCCAGTAGGATCTTGCGCTGCCGCCTGCTTGAGGGCGGCCGCGGTGGCATAGGTGCGCCCTTGCTGAACTTGGCTGTGTCTTGTGCCGCTGCCTCAACTCTGGCCATCGCGTGGGCAGTGAACACGCCGCGCCGAGCCCGCCTTGACGCCGTCCTCTATCTCGAGAACTGCGCTACCGAACAACACCGCCAGACTTGAGCAATCCCGCAACTGCATCCGCACGCCGGACACCCGCGCCGATAAAGTGAGTTGGTACTCGCGCGGCGAGCTCTAGAATGTCGGCCTTTGATGCCTGCGCGAACGCTTGCCTCAATTTCCCCTGTATCCCAGCCGCCCGGGTTCGCTCTAGCGAATTCAGACTCCGGCGTAGATAGTCTGGCAGCGAGATCTGGTTCATGGAGACCCATTTTTTGTAAGGTATGTAGGGGACTGCCAGCGCACTCACACTAAGGAGCTATTTTGGCCGGTTGTTATGGCTCGATTACCCCTCGGAAGCAGGGGTAGCCGGGTTGAGGATGGCCATGGCTGCAGGCGCACGCCGCGGCCCAGGAGGAACTGGAGGCCGCGTGCCGGCAGTTGGCGGAGTTGCGCACACAATTCTCGACGGAGCTCCAGCACGCCCGCGAGCTGGTGGCCATCGCCCAGGAGCGCACCGCGCGCCAGAAGAGCTGCGGTCGGAACTTGCGGCGGCGCGCAGCGAGGCCCGGGACGCGGCGGTGGCGCAGGCCGAGGCGCGCGCCCGGCTCGAAACGCAGGCCGCAGCGCTCACCGATCGGCTCGCGGCCGCCGAGCAGGCGCAGCGGAAATCAATCAGCGACCTGGACATCGTGCAGGCAGAGCTGGCCGCGGCGCAGCGCCGGGCCGAACGCGCCGAAGCCGAAGCGGCGCTCGCGCGTCAGCTGCTGGCAGAATTGCGGGTGGCGCCGCGCGAGCGAGACGGTGGCGGTGGGCGGCGGCGCAAGGCCGTGGGCCCGGCGCCGACCGAGAAGCCAGTACAGAGCGAACAACAGGGCAAAGAACAGGGTGCGCCTACGGCCTCCCTCAACCCAGATGACGGCAACGATGGCAACGAAGGCAAGTGAAAATGAGCGGGCGGACGCGATCCGCTGGATCCAGGCCCAGATGGCCGATTATGGGCTGACGATGGAGAAGCTGGAAGCGGCGGGGTGCTTTAATCCGCCGCCACCCCCTCCGCCGCCGGTCAGCTACCGCAACGCCCAGGGAATGAGCTGGGACGGGCAGGGCGAGATGCCCGATTGGCTGCGGCGGGCGGTCAATGCTGGGCAGAACGTGGAGTTTTTTCGGGCGGGGTAAGTTGCCGGCGCAATAGACCAAGCGGTCGCGAGGTTTTGGGGAGGGCCTCTCCGGCGTTCGCCTGGCGCTACGGCACCGAAATGCGCGGTGCATGGGGGTTAGATAGAGCAATTCTAGAAGCACGACCTGCCACACAACTGGCCGCCGGGCCAACGCTTCAACGCAGGGCCGCGGCATAAGTGTGACCAGGGAACAAGACACCCGGACCAAGACGTAGTCCTGTTCAGCAACCCCAAACGCAGTCAGCTATCAGGAACCGATCACCACACAGTCTGTCGATGCCTCCACCGGGTACGTCGGTGGACTGGCGAGGCGCAGCCAAGCATGAGGAACGCAGTTGGCGCGCCATAGACGGACCGCTTTCGCTACCGAAATCGAAGCCGGAGGATCAACCTATTTGCTCCCTCGCCTCAATAGTGAGGGTAAACCTCTGCAACTTTTGGCGTCGCAGGAAAGCCGTCCTCCCCCTTCCCCCACCTTGCAAAATAATGTAACTTTGTTTTTACAGTGGCGGCCTCCAATGCGACCAACCAATAAAGCGGCGTCGGCAAAAAAGAAGGTGGTATCGAGCGCGACATCGCGAATGAACATCCGGACCAAGTATGCCGACCTACAGCAATTACTCGGGAGAGATTGCGAGCAATCTCCAGAATTTTCGAGTCAAGGGTCAAAAGGAGGCCAGCAAGCACCGGCCGCCTCCTGACGCGACTTCGCTAGACCTGCACGAGAGCGGGCTGAAGAGCGAAGCTGAAGGTTGGCTGAACACCGAGCAGCGGCTGTTCGACACGACCGTAACGGAGGTTTCGCGCAGCTTGATGGAGGCGCGGCAGAAGGCCATTGAATTGCGCACCAGCTTTGACCAGCTAGTTCGGGACGACACCGCCACTAGCGCCGTTGAAGCTGACCTTGCCGGCGACCGCCCCGTCTTAGTGAAAACAACCGAGGCCCGCCTACGCGCGGAGGCGGACATCCGGTACTACAAGGCAGCAAATAACATCCACGAAGAGCCCAGATACCCGGATAGCACGCTGTGGCACTTCGGCGTGCTCGCCATACTCGCGCTCCTTGAGGTGGTGGTAAATGCCTTTTTCTACGAGAATAGCCAAGGCCTGTTGGGCGGTGTCGTCGTCGCCATGGGAATTGCCGCGCTGAATATGGGGGCAGCGCTTGGCTTGGGCTACTGGTTCTGCTTCAAGAACCTCGCCTCCATTGACAAGAAGGTGGTCGGCTGGGCGTGCCTGGTCGCCTTCGTGTTCGTGGCTGTCTTTTGCAATTCGCTATTCGCGTCCTTCCGAAGCGAATATCAGCTGGTCGCCGACCCTTCTGAATTTGTCCAAGTGAAGGAGGCCTTCCAACGAGCTTGGCCTGAGGCGCTGCTCATCTTTCGTGGAAGCCCCCGATTCCAAGACCACTGGAGCTTTATCCTCTTCGGTGTTGGCATCGTCTTGAGCGTATGGGCGTTCTACAAAGGCTACACCCTGGATGATAAATACCCCGGTTACGGCTTAAAGGACCGAAATTACAAGGCTGCGATTGCGGCCGAGCACGAACAGCAGGGCAAAGTCCGGCAGAAGGCCAAGGAGCTTCTGCACCATCGCAAGGCTGCTGTTCAGGCGGCATTGCACGAGCCCACCACACAGGTTGGCATGCTGGCTCGGCGGATAGCGGACCTAACTCACGCCCGACAATCTTTGGAGTCGCAGGCCGGGGGGATTCAAAGGGATTACGCCCTCGTCATAGAGGCATACCGCCACGCAAATGCAGCAGTTCGGGCACTCCCCGCACCCGCTTACTTTGCCGAAGCGCCGGTCCTTAGTACGCGCATCGACGGTTCCGCGTCCGAACGTGTCGTCAGCGAACTGGCAACAGTTCAAGAGGAACTGAAAGCTCTGGGCGAGAAACATCGTGAGCCGCTCAATGGGAAGCTGAAGGCTCTTCAAGAGGACACCGCAGAAATTCTCAGCAACACCATGGCGGCCTATCTGAAGGACGTGCAGAAGGAGGCTGAGGACAATATCTCTCGGACCACGCACACCATCAATCGAGTGCAGGCGGCTTAAGACAATGGCTCTTTCGAAAAAGGACAAGAAGGGTCTGGTCTTGATGACCATCGCCGGCGGTGTGTTGCTGGCAATGGTTGGGGGCAAGTTGGCAGTTGGCAGCAAGCCGAAATCTGAGGCAGACGGCTGCGTTGGTGCCGTGACAGCGAATACTGTCATCGTATTTGACCACAGTGAACAGCTGACGGATCAAACGCGTGCAGAAATCGTTGCGCGCGCCCTTGCTTATATTAGAGATAAGACCCAAACCAATGAGCGAGTTACTGTCTTCAACGTGTCTGAGGTCAGCCGGACGTCGCTCGCTCCCGCCTTTAGCAGGTGTAAGCCATCCCAAGCGGGCAACCGATTGGTCGAAGACGTCCGGGGAATCGAAAAGGCCTACAAGCGAGATTTTTTGGAGCCGGTAACCATGGCACTTAGCGCTGCTCCGTCCAATGCTAAGGAGTCACCCATCGCACAGGCCATTATCGATCTCTCACTCAGCCAGTACCTACGAGGGCAGCGTAACACTCTGCTCGTGTTCTCCGACTTGATGGAGCACACACCACCTAAGTTCTCCCTTTATTCGTGCGGCGATGCAGCAAGGACGGTCGCTCTATTTCGAGAGTCCAGACGTGGTGCACAGGAGCGGCCCAAGTTTGCGAATACAAGCGTGTACCTGAACGTTGTCCCGCGAATAGACCTACCTAAAGCAAGTTTGAAGTGTCGAGACCAACTCTGGCCCTGGTTCTTCGGTGATAACGAGGGGGCGGGCGCCAAGGTAGAAATCGACTATCTGCCGGGAGCTTAAGAATGTTGAGTACAAACGCGACGCTTAGTACGTCGCCAGGGCCGGACAGATTTTTTTCGACTCTTCGATGGTGCACTTTTAGTTCCTTCGTCCTTCTCGTCCTCGCGACGGTGATGAGGATGCCGCCGTGGGTCGCCATGTCTGTTGGTGCGCTTCCTTTAGTGTGGTACCACCTCGGATACCTCACTCCTCGCGCGAAGAAGGGGCTGAGCCAGACTGCGATCGACAGTGTCTACTACTTCGGATTTTTGGTTACCATTGCGGCGCTGGGCGTTAGCGCCGTCAGTCTTGCGGTGAGCGGGGGCAAAGAGCCGCTGAACAACATCGCCTTCCAGTTTGGCCTAGGCCTCTTTGCGACCGGTTACGCCGTCATAGCGCGTATGCACCTCTCGAGCGTCACCACCCTTGTTGACGACGCGAGTCCGGAGGCGGTCTTGGACCGCTATGTGCAGAGATCGCGGGAACTGGTTACCAACGTCGAGTTGGCTTCGACTCAGTTCGTCCAGCTATCCAATAACTTGATGGCTAAGTCTCAAGAAGTTGCTGAGACAGCGCGGCTCGCGACGGAGCGGTCCATGTTGGAAGTGGCCCGCGTGTTCGACGAACAGCTGCGGGGGACGCTTGCGTCCGCGCGACAAGGGCTCACAGAGATTCGGGGGCTCGTCAATGAGACTTCGTTTGTTCAGGAGAGAGAGGAGCTGGTCCGCAGTGTCAAGATGACGCTAGAGACCGTCAACCAACTCAACCGGGCTCTGAGTGAATTGGCTCAGCGCTCAGAAGAAGGGGCGCGCACATCCGAAGCGGCGATAGCGGCGTCCTCGGCGCTCAACAGCACCCTGACAACTTTCCGCGAGAACCTGGAGCGGATTGGCGGCAGTGAGGGCCAGATGGTCACCTCCGCGAAAACTTTGGCTCAAGCGCAAACCGTAGTTGCTGAGAGCACAGACGCATTGAGCGGCGTCATGAAGGAACTGAGCGAGATGACGGGCACGGTCTCAGGCATTGGCCTAACCTTCAAAAGTATCAAGACGCTGACCCAAAAGGCGAACGAGCAGATGGAGGCGCTGACGAACAGCTCCAAACGTCTGGACGGAGCTACTCAAAACATTGCGAAATCAGCAAACGCCACCGGTTTGCTTGCGGCAAATCTTGACCGGACTGCGGCAGCTCTACCCCTCCTGGCGGAACAGTCTGTAGCGCTGGAAAGGCGGCTCGGAAATCTCGGTGAGGTTGTGGGCGCTGTCGAGCAACAACTTCAGGCGCTGCCACGGCCAACAGAAGAGGTTATCAACATCAGTGCGGACCTGAAGTCGGCTTTGGCGTCAGTGCAGCAGCTACTCGCGTGCGCAAGTACTGAAGCCAAGAGTCTGGCAGGCCACACCTTGACAACGGCCGAGGCTCTGGAGAAGGCAAACAGGCTTTCGCATGATGTCGCGGCACTCCAAAACACGACAGAGTCAGCTAACAGGATCCTCACTGATCTTGCGGCTACGGTGGAAAAGTTGCATATCAGCCTTAACGACTCCACCGGCTCTCTGAAGTCAGCATTGGCGACGGCGACTCAGTCGCTTGAGAGCGACGTTAAGCGGTCGTCAGACGCCGCTCGGCTATTTGGCGAGCGCTTGACTAACGTAGCCCAAATCATCATCGACCGCACCAAGGAGGAGCGGCCGGCATGAAACGCAGCGATGACGTCTTTTTCTTCACGCTGATTGACTTCCTGCTGCAGATTTTCTTCTTTGGGCTCTTGCTCTTCGTGGTCGGTCTGGTGCTGCAGCAGGAGGAGAGTGCCCAGCGAGCAAAGGATGACCAGGCAATAGAGAAACTGCTGAAGGCAACGGGCGTCTCGAACATCACCGAGCTTACCGACATCCTATCAAAAATGGCTCCGCTCGATCAGATTAGAGGAACAAGTGACTTCCTCGTGAAGAACGGCGGAACAAAGGGCGTGGAGGCTTCAGTGGCAGCGATCAAGGCCGTGGGTGGCGTAGAGAAGATCGGTCTAATGAAGGACCAAGTGAAGCTTCTGTCCGACCGCGTATCGGAACTTGAAGGAGGCTGGGGCAAGGTCTCGTGCATCCCAAATGTCGTCGTAAATGGCAAGTTGCGGCCGAAGTCAATTGCTCGGGTTATCGTAAATGATGGAACCATCATTCTGGAGGATCCCACGCCGGAGATGATCCAGCTCCTTAGATCCCTTGGCCTCGAGTACAACGCGGTGCGGGAGCTCGGGCTCTCTGCTTTCCGCAGAACCTTTGCCCCGGTTGTGGCCAGGCAGCCTGAGTGCCGGTACTTCCTGACGGCTGTTACCCGTACGCAGTACTTGGAGCCGATGCGAGCTGTCTGGTCAACATTCCGAACGCAGTAGTCATGCCGATCACACATGACCACTTGCAACAGCTTCGCCTCAAGCTCGACGAGCTTGAGGCAATTGTGCGTTCTCGCGCGGACGCCCGTTCAGCGGCTGTCCCACAGCCTACCGTGACCACTCCGGAGCCGCTAAGAGCAGATGGAGCTACGACGATAGCGGCAACACGAGCGCAGCCGGTACCCGCAACAGCCTTCCCTAGTGCACGCGACTCGTTTGTCGTGTCCCTATTGACTCGCCTTTTTGGGGTGCGACGATGAGCAGAGTCTTTCGATTATTCGCGTTGTGCATCCTGCTGACTTTCGGGAGCAACTGCCTTGCCATCACCCAAGGACGCATCATTGGAGTCTTGGACGGGGATACGGTGGACCTTCTTACCGATTCCAAGGAACTGATACGCATTCGCCTTGCGGGAATCGACGCCCCAGAGAAGGCACAGTCGTTTGGCAACTTCGCTAAAAAGGTTCTTTCCGACCTTGCATACAACCGAGCGGTGGTCGTTGAAGGAGCCAAGCACGATCGGTATGGCCGCCTCGTAGGGAAGGTGCTTTTGAACGGCGGGGATGTGAACATTGAGATGGTGCGTCGGGGATTGGCGTGGCACTACACGAAATACAAACGCGAGCAGTCGCCTGATGACCGCGTTCAGTACGAGAAGGCGGAGGAGGCGGCTCGCCTGCAGCGACTAGGGCTGTGGCGCGACGCGCACCCTATCGCCCCCTGGGATTTCAGGAAGCGATCGCGAGGGAGCGCCGTTGCCGCACAACGACAGTCCGCTTTGAACTGACGCTGCATTACCCACAAAGGGGCTTGAAGCGGACTTCATCGGTACGCCATGTGGCAATTTTCTGGGGTGATCGGGGGCAATCGAATTTGCCGTGGAGCCCCACCGAAGAGGGGTATAGGGAGAGCCGAGGCAACCCTCTGGTTGCATGCCTCCAAAGCACTGCGCTAGTGGGTGTGCCGCTGGACATGTTGCCGTCATCGGCGGTCGGCCGGATATAAATCGCCTGACTACACCTGCTGCGACGTCCTCACGCGTGGCAGCAGCGAGTTTCATTTTTTGTGAAGAGGATGCCATTGCCGCCGACATTCCGACCTCGCGAAGCGCGAGCCACAATGCCTAGGCGAACGGTCGTGATACCGTCGTGTCGTTTGCCACCCGAATCCGTGCGACTTTCCGTTCCGGCGCCGGCTGATTTCAGCCGGTCGAGACCATCGCAATAGCCCTGCGTTTCACATAGAATTTCGAGTCAGTCGCCGCAGTACCTTTCTGCGGTCGCCATCACCTCGTGGAGGCAGCAACATGCGATTCATTCACGCAGCGGACATTCATCTGGACAGTCCACTTCACGGATTGAGCGCGTATCCGGACGCCCCTGCTGACATGTTGCGCAATGCCACTCGCGATGCCTTCACGGCGTTGGTGACCACCGCTATCGACGAAGAAGCCGACTTCATGGTGATTGCCGGCGACCTCTATGATGGTACTTGGCGTGACCACAACACCGGAATTTTCTTCTGCAAGGAGATGGGACGCCTGCGCCGGGCCGGAATCCCCGTCTACGTGTTGTTTGGTAATCATGACGCGGAAAGCGAAATGACCAAGCAGCTCCAGCTGCCGGATAACGTCCACACGTTCTCGACGCGAAAAGCCGAGACATTCCGTATTGATGAGCTCAAGGTCGCCCTGCATGGACATAGTTTCAAGGAAAAGGAAGTCACGTCCAACTTGGTGACCGCCTACCCAGCGCCGGTCCCTGGTTTCTTTAATATTGGCGTGCTACACACCGCGCTGGAAGGGAACACTGTTCACGCCAACTATGCCCCATGTTCGAGGGTCGAGCTCCATGCCAGGGGCTATCAATACTGGGCCCTCGGTCACGTGCACGAATACGCTATCTGGCGGGAAGCCTCAACCATCGTATTCCCCGGCAATCTGCAGGGCCGCAATATCCGGGAAACCGGTAGACGCGGTGCGGTCACGGTTACCGTTGACGATTCCGGCGACGTTTCTGTTGAGCGGCTACTCATCGATGTCCTGCGTTGGGAGTCTGTAGCGGTAGACGCTTCCGAATGCTCGACACTCAACGATGTTGCACGGGAAGTCGGCCGCCGGCTGGAAGCTCTGGTTGAGTCTGGCTCCGCATCCATTCCCCACGCTGTTCGAGTCACTATAACCGGCGCCTCGAAAGCGCATGGTGAACTCTTCGGTCTCGAGGCTCAACTCCGCTCCGAGGTACTGGGCCAGATTGCGGTCATCAGTCACGACCGGCTATGGCTTGAGAAAGTAAAGGTCGAAACCACGTCGATTGGCAGCGATGAAGACTTGCAAGGCCGAGCAGACGCGATTGCAGACCTTCACGGCCTGTTGGTCGAAGCCGAATCTGACCCCGAATTTCTCAAGATGCTCAAAGAGAGGCTAGTCCCCTTGGTGACACAATCACCACATGAACTGCAGGAGCTAGTACCGGCGCTTTCCCAGGTGCGCAATGACGAATTGCCCCAGCTGGTCCGCGACGTGCGCTCGGGCTTGGTCGCGCAGTTGACAAAGGCGGAGTGATGTTATGCGTATCAAGCAACTGGAACTCATCCGCTACGGGAAGTTCACTGGTGACACAGTGAATTTCCCTCGTTCCGAGCTCGACTTTCACTTCGTTGTTGGTCCGAACGAGGCGGGAAAATCGACCATCAAGACTGCCATCTCGGAGCTACTGTTCGGGATGCCGCACAGTTCCACCTTGGATTTCATCCACCCTCAGAGCGAACTGAGGCTTGGCGCAGCACTGGAGAATCTTGAGGGGGCTCTTACGTTCCATCGGTCGAAGGCCAGGAAGTCTCCGTTAACGACACCGGCCGGTGAGTCGCTACCTGTCGACAGCCTCGCGCCGCTCCTTGGCGTAGCAGACAAAGCATTCTTTCAGCAAATGTTTTGCCTGGACCATACGGCTCTCATCAAGGGTGGCCAGAGTATTCTCGACGCATCCAGTGACGTTGGTCAGGTCTTGTTCCAGTCAGCCGCTGGTATCGCAAGTCTTGGACGTGTCCGGGATGAGCTCGCCCAAGAGGCTGACCGTCTCTGGGCCAAGCGGAAGTCGGGCGACCGCGCATATTACGTCGGCCAGAGGCAGTTAGACGAAGCCAATGTAGAACTTAAGGCTGCCATCGTTCGAACCGCCGCTTGGCGGGCTGCACATGGCGCTGTCGGAGAGGCGAAAGAGCGCCAAGAAGTCGAAGAGGAACGTCGCCGCGAGCTGGAGCTCAAGCGCAATCAGCTTGAACGTGTCCGACGGCTCGCGCCCCATCTCAATGTCTGGCGGGAGAATGCAGGCGAGTTGAGCGCCCTTGGGGAAGTCCTTGACCTGCCGGCAGATGCGGAGGCGACGCTCAATAGCGCGCTGACGAAGCTGGCGGCGGCAGAGGGTAGGCTCAAGGTGCACAACGAATCGGCCGAGCAGCTGGAAGCCGACCTGAACGGTATTTCCGTAGACCAGGCGCTATTCTCCTTGCAGACGGATATTCAGGACCTCGAAGCGACGCGACACCAATGCCGCAACTATGGGGAGGAGATTGCCCAGCTAGAACAACAGGTCGGTCTTCTGCTAGGAGAGGTGAGCGACGGATGTGCGGAGCTTGGCTGGCCTGAGGACGAAGAGGGAGCGCGGAAGGCGCGCCCCAACTCCATGTTACTTCAAACTGTCTCAAGCCTGATGCGCAGCCGGGGAACGCTAGAGTTGGCAGCCTCTACAGCAGAGCAATCCGTTAACGACAAGCTTGCCGATATCAAGGAACTCACGAAACTTCTTGAAGCAGCGCCTCACCCTGAGGCCCCAATAGGGCTTCAGGCTGCTTTACGGGCGGCACAGAAGTATCGTGACACTCAAGGGACCAAGCGCCGATTGAAGGGCGACCTCGACAGCGCCGAATCTGCCCTCAAGGCGAGTCTCGCCATCTTGGGTAAATGGAGTCGGCCGACTCCTGAGCTGAGGTCGATGACGCTACCCTCGACGGAACGCATCTCGTCCTTGCGGTCCGAGCGGCAGGAGTTGCTCTCCAAGAAGAAGCTCGCCGAAGAGCGTTTGGAGGATGCCAAAGAGCGCGTCCACTCGACCAACCTCGAAGTCGACAAGTTTGCTCAGGCTCATCAGGTGGTGACAGTCGACCACGTACGAGATGCTCGTAGCATTCGGGATTCGGCATGGACGGCAATAAAGTCCGGGGAGATTTCGCTGGGCAGTGGCGCACCGGCGTTTGAAGAAGCAATTAGGGCTGCGGATGACCTTTCCGACCAGCACGTAGGCACAGTCACCGACGCCACGCAGCTCCTAAACCTGAAGCAGCGACTTATCCGCGAGCAGGAGGCCCTATCTCGTCAAGAGAAGTTGTCCCGTGACGCTGACGCAGCTGTCGTCAAATTCGACACAGAGTGGGAATCATTGGTGGCCGCCCAGGAACTGGCAGGAATGGCGTTTGACGACATTTCGTCATGGGCTGCGCGCCGGGACGACGCGATGAAGGCGGCAGAGGAGGTCAGGAAGAGCTCCGAGAACCTTCGGCGAGAAGTTGAGGATGCTGGGGAGGCCAGAGCAAATCTTGCCAAGAGCCTGACCAAAGCTGGGATAGTGACAGAAGGACAGTCTGACATTGATGCACTTTGCAGTGCAGCGGAGCATTACGTCGGGGACATTGAGCAAGCAAAAGCGCTGCGCAAGCACAGAGAGAGGCAATTGGACACGGCGCAGGTTGACCTCGTCGCCCTTCGCCGGGATGAAAAGCTCGCGAAAGATACCTATGCTCGCTGGGAAATCGATTGGTCAGACGCGATTGCCAAGGCCGGTCTTGCTACCGCTTCAGGCTCGGAGGCGTCAACCGAGGCCGCCATCGCGATTGTGAATAGGATTAGTGAGCGCTTGGATCGGGTCAAGACAATCCGCACCGGTCAAGTCAATGTAATGCGCTCGGCTCTGGAAGCGTTCTCGTCGGAGGCCAGGCGGTTAGCGCAGGACCTCGATGCGTCCCTGGTTGAATTGGACGCCGAGGGTATCTCGATTGAGCTGTCGAAGCGACTTAAGGTGGCTAGCTTAGCGCAGTCTGACGTGGACCGGCTCAAGAAGGAACTCGTAGTCGCAAATGACCAGGTGAAGAAGGCGCGGACGGAAGTTGACGAGGCTACCGCTCAACTCCGGCCGCTTTACCTACTTGCTGCTGTTGGTTCCCCTGACTTGTTGCGTCCACTGATTGCTCGCTCAGACCGTAAGCGGGCGCTGCTCGGAGCCATAGGGGACGCCAAGAACAACCTCCTGAGTGGAGGGGATGGGCTGGCCCTCGAAGAGCTCGTGGAAGAACTGGATGGCTCGGATATCCAGACCGTTCATACCGAGCTTACCAGAGTTGGGAATGAGCTGGCAGCTTCCGTCAAGGCTCACGGTGATATCGCAACAGAGCTTGGGACCGCCTGTCAGGCGCTGACCGCGATTTCTGGTGCTGCCAATGCGGCTATCGCCGAAGCAAAGAGGCAGGAAGCGCTATCTGCAATGGCAGAGGCGGCTGAGCGCTTCATCAAAGTGGAGACCGCTTCCACGCTCCTGCGGTGGGCAATTGACCGATATCGCGAACGCCGGCAGGGCCCGATGCTCTCCCGAGCGAGCGCCATTTTTTCACAGCTGACGCTCGGAGCATTCTCGCGCCTCTCAGTCGACTACGATAAGCAACCGATGGCGTTGTCTGCTATTCGGACCAACGGTAATTCCGTGGGAATCTCGGGTATGAGCGAAGGCACACGTGACCAGTTGTATATGGCTCTGCGCCTTGCCGCCCTTGAGCTGCAGCTAGAGCAAGCGTCGGCATTGCCCTTCGTGGCCGACGACCTCTTCATCAACTTCGACGATAAGAGGACTCGCGCGGGGCTGCAGGTGCTTGCCCACCTATCCAAGCGCACCCAAGTGATTTTCCTGAGTCACCATGACCACCTACTCTCTATCGTGAGAGAAGTTTTCGGAGAAGGAGTTAACGTTCGCTATCTGAATTCATTCGGCGCAGGACCAAGTACTTGAATCTGCTTACCTGGACCACGAGCTTTCGGTCGCAGGCAGGATGGCGAACGCTATGGGCCTGGCTGCGGTGGATGTTGAACCGTACATACTGGATATCTACCTCGACTATTTCCACTCAGAGGAGGCCATCGAGCCAACGAACGCGACTACGTTCTACCGACTAGACTAGGGGTCATTGTACCTTTCGTGCTAAATCTGGCGGTCTGGTTCAAAAAGCTGTTGCGACTCATGGGGTTGCAACATCGCTAGGCGTGCGAAAAGGCAGAACTTCTACTCCCGGTTCGACGCGCAGCTCAAGTCCATGAAGCACGAAGCGCTGGCTTGGTACGGAAAGCGACGGATCACACCCTGAAGCGCCTTGAAGAGATGGCGGTGAAAGTAGACGATCAAAGATCGCGCTCCGGAGCCATCGCCCAGCGCTGTGCGGGCCCGGACGAAAACAACGACAAGAACGAAGACGAGGACGACGAACGGAAGGGAGAATAGCGGGCGTCTTGCGGTCAGAACTCTCTGTGCTCTTGCGTAACCATTCGAGAACAGAAAATGATCAATTCGGCGAATAACGTGGAACCGCGTATCGATATCCTGCGCAGCCCGTTCGCTGTGCTTGGCGCAACGACACGCGACAACCGAAAGACGATTATCGAACTCGCAGATAAGGCGTCGCTCAGCCTCGATTACGATCTGTGCCAAAAGGCGCGTGCCGACCTCACCAACCCTCGGATACGATTGAATGCCGAGATTGGCTGGCTACCGAGCGTGTCTCCGCACATGATGGTGGCGCTGATCGATGCGGTCCGATCGGACCCGATGTCTCTCATTGACAGGAGGGATTTGCCAGCGCTGGCGCATTGCAATGTGCTAACTGCAGCGTTTGAAGCGGTGGATGAGCGGCTGGATTGGGAGAGGCTGGTAGATCTCATTGAGCAGATGGCGTACCTCGTTGACGGGCTGGACGCACCAGCCATTCTGCGGCAGATCAATGAGGATCGCGCCCTCTCGATGTTCCCTGAGGTACGCGGAGTCGACCAGGTAGAGGAGGAATTGGTCGACCGAAAGCGACACTATCGGAAGGTCATTCAAGATACCCTTAACCGGCTGAGCACTGAAGATCGCATCAATGTCATGACCTTCGTGGTCGAAGGTACCACGATGTATGGGAAGGCGCACGCCCCGCAGCTCGTTGACGATTTGGTGGACAGCTACGCAGTCGAAACGCAGGATTTCCTCCAAAAGGAAGCAGCTAACATCGAAAAGCTGACCTCTGCCGCTCGAGAAAAGGCCGACGCGCCGGAAGCCGTGTTGGCTTCGATCGTTGGAGCGCTCGATAACGTCGTTCGCAATTGGTGTAAGTTCGCCAGGCCGCTACTGGTTAGCCTAACGTCACGAGGCCGTGACCACGACTCCAGTGCACGCGTGGCCAACAGCGTGCGCAGTCTCGCCATCGATCTGTTCAATGATCACGACAGGCTCGAACAAGCATGCCAGTTGACTTTGCTTCTCAAAGAGATGTTCGAATGCCTGCCGGAGTTCCTTGAACGCGTGAAGGCCGACGAGGCAGTCTTGAAGAACATCGCTGAGAAGCGCGCCGCTCAGGCCGCTCTGAAGTCCTTGCAGGATCTTTGCGTGTCCGTCAAAGAGATGGTGGAGCGCGATCCTACGGTAGGTTTCGATGAAGGTACGCGCGTCCTCCTTTCTGGGATGCCACTCATGCGGGAAGCAGGCATCGCTCAAAACACCTCACGTTGGATTGAGGGCTGCAACTATATGGCAATTACTGCCATGTTATGCGCGGTGGCATATGGCAAAAAGACGTCGAAATGGGACTCATGTATTGGTATGCTCGCCCGGGCCCGCCAGATCGCAAGCGACGAGAAGATCAAGGAGAGACTGGACGTTAGTTTGGAGATCGCCCGGGAAAACGCGTCAAAGATGGCTGATGCAGTTAGATCATTGGAACGTCAACGGAAAATCGAAACGCCAAGCTGTGGCCATGCTACTGTGCGCTCCGATAACGAGATGGAGAAAGCAGCTCATCCAAAGGAAGGGACTACTGCACGAACAGAAGCCGCTGAGTCTCTAAACACTAGAGCAAATCATCGTCGTCCGTGGCCTAAGTATGCAGAGCTTAATATGACGGTTATAGTTAAATGTCCGAGGTGCGACCAAGGACTTCGAGTTCCAGCAGGGAAGTTGCTTGATATATCATGTCGGACGTGCAATCACACTTTCCGGAAATTAACCCCCTAGACTAGTGAGCTGCGTTATAAGTAATGCTATTTAATAGAGCAATCGGTGCGTCTGCTCTATATGCAGGCTCTGGAAGTCAATGCAGGATAAGGATACCAAAGATCGTTTTGCCTACGTTCACCAGCTGGAGCACCGGCCGGCCGGTTACCTTTCCTGTTGGAGGGCGATTGACTGGCCCCTGTCCGGTAGCTGGCGTAGGGCGAGTTGCGCGGTCGCACGCGCGTCAACATCAACACCCGAATCTGCCGGATTCGCTAAGCATATCGCCGCTGGGGCGGTGCAGATGATCGAGTAGGTGGCCAACGGGGCCGCTTGCGCCGAGCTGGCCAGGCTGCGCGCCGAGGCGCACGATGCGGCAAGCACCGCCGAGACCGCTGCCGCGCGCGAGGACGCCGCCGCGATTGCCGCCCAAGTGGCCGAGGCGCGGCAGGCGATCGAGGAAAACCGTGCGGCGCCGGCCGCCGAGCGCCAGGCGCGACGCGGGGCGGGTGGAGCTGGGCGCAGCCAGCCGGCAGTTCGCGGAAATCCGTACTCAATTCTTGGCGGAGCTGGCGCGCGCCCGCGAGCCGGTCCCCCCAACAGAAATACCGAGGGCCAGCGAGCAGGGCAGCTTGCGCGAGCTCGACGCGGAGCCACCCGCGCCGGCAGAGCGAGCGCACGGCCGACGACCTGCGCGGCGAACTAACGGTGGTGTAGCGCCGGGTCGAGCGGGCCGAGGCCGAAACGTCGCTGGCGCGCCAGCTGCTAGCAGAATCGCGGGTGGCGTCGCGCGAGCGGGACGGTGCTGGGGATGGCGCCGCACGGCGGCCGGGCCGGCGACGACCGCGAAGGCAGCACAGAACGAAGGGCCGGCCGAAAAACAAGGTGAAGGACACGAAGTAACCTGCCGCAACCCTCCCACCCGGCCGACTGCAGCGACAGCGGCGATGGCAGCGATGGCAGCGATGGCAGCGATGGCAACGAAAATTGTGCGGACGGCGGCGATCCGCTGGATCCAGACGCCGATGGCCGAGTACCGGCTCACGATGGAGGAACTGGAGGCGGCTGGGTGCTTTGAGCCGCCTCCGCCTGCACCGCAGGCTCTTTGCTACCGCAACGCGGAGAGGCTGAGCTGGCACAGGACGGGTACCAGGGTCGGATAGGCTCGCCGGTCACGCTGGCGAACTCGCTTTGATCGGTAGTTCACGATTGTGAAATGCAGTCAGCTTGTCCACCGGCCGTCAATCCCCCAAAAGTTCTGGTACGTTTGGTGAGCCTCCAAAACTTGCAAGTGTTGTTTGCCGGAAGTGCGGCATTTCAGTAGGCTGTTCGTTGCTAAACCTATCCGATCAATTTTGTGACTAGAACGGCTAGTCCGAGGATGGTGGCGGCGATGGCGAAGGGGTGCCAAGCTGGCTGTTCTGCTAGGCGCGCGCTCTCACGCGAGAGCTTCGCAGTCAGTTCCATCTGTTCGTTCATCAGGGATCTCAACTTGGCGTAATCCATCGAGGGTTCTCCAAAGCGAGTGACCACGGTAAGTATAGGTGCCGGCACTTCTCGTTGGATTTGACGGCGCCCTGGTACTGGGCGTGTTTCACGTTCGTGAAAGCCCCTGAGCTCTTCTTGCAGCCATGGCATTGAGCAAGTGTTGTTTGCTGGAACCAGCGCTTTGTGCGGTGTCGATCCTTGCTAAACTCGCCAGTGCCTTTGTGCGAGGGTGGTTCAGGCTCGAAATAACAATCAATCCAAATAGGGAGTGGCCGTCCGATGCCCTTCGGCCTCGCGTTAAGCGAGACGGCCAGCGATCAATGACAACAAATCAGAATCCGGAAGGCCAACAGCTTGAGCAGTCTCTGCTCGATATCGCTGTAGAGAGCTGGCGCTTCGCAAAACTGTTCGGACGGGTCTTGAGCAAGATGGACGCGGGTGAAGGATCCCGTTACGTCAACCAAGTTCGCTACTTTCACAAGAAGGTCGAGGAAAGCCTGGCCGCGAGCGGGTTGAAGCTCGTGAACGTTGAAGGGCAGCCCTTTGACCCGGGTATTGCTGCGTCAGCATTGAACCTCGGTGACTTCGCCCCGGAAGATCCCCTAATTGTTGATCAAATGGTCGAGCCCATTATCATGGGCCCGGAAGGCCTGAAGCGGCAGGGAACCATTATGCTCAAGAAGGGGCAAGCATGAAGTACATCGGTATTGACCTCGGTACGACCAATAGCGCAATCTGCTCGTACGATGGCGAGAATGTTCGCCTTTACAAGAGCCCCGAGCAAAACGACGTAACGCCGTCGGCGATCTTCATCGATCGTCGCGGAAACAAGTATCTCGGCAAGCGTGCATACGATAGCGCCGCAAAGAACCCAGACAACGCGGCGGTCAAATTCAAGCGGATGATGGGCACCAGCACGCCCGTCAAGCTCAGCGCCGTCTCGGTCACGATGACGCCTGAAGAATGCTCCGCAGAGATCCTGAAGCTGTGCTTCGGTTATTTGCCGGAAGAGATTCGCAACAGCGGTGAGACGGGGACCGTTATCACGGTGCCGGCTGCGTTCAACCAGATGCAAAAGGACGCCACCATGGCTGCGGCCGAGATGGCGGGCTTGGGCCGGGTCGCGCTCATGCAAGAGCCGGTGGCGGCCGTCATGAGCGTCATGCGTCAGCGCAAAGGTGACGGGATCTTCCTGGTCTATGACCTCGGCGGCGGGACGCTGGACATTGCCATTGCGGAAAGCATCAGTGGTCGTGTGAGCCTGCTCGCGCACGGTGGCGTCGCGATGTGCGGCGGCACGGATTTCGACCGCGCCATCCTCGACAACGTCGTAAAAACCTGGCTGCTGCAGAACTTCGACTTGCCGGCAGACCTCACTACGTCAGCAAAGTACAAGTCGCTGCTGCGGATGTGCCTGTGGGCAAGCGAGAAAGCGAAGATCGAGCTCTCCGCCAAGGAAGAATCCGTCATCAGCCTGACGGAGTCCGACCTGGGTGTGCGTGACGAGGCCGGCGAAGAAATCTACGTGGACATCCCGTTCTCGCGTTCGCAACTCGATGCGCTGATCGCCGAGAAGGTGGAAGAGGGCATTCAGTCGGCGCGTGAAACGCTGGAAAAGGCGGGCCTCAGTTCGCAGGACGTCGGGCGTGTCGTCTTCGTGGGCGGGCCCACCCAGTACAAGCCGCTTCGCGACAAGGTCTCGTTCGAGCTTGGCATCGCTCCATCGCTGGACGTCAATCCGATGACGGCCGTCGCCGAAGGCGCCGCAGTGTTCGCCGAATCGATCGACTGGCAATCGCAAAATCGAGGCCGCAAGAGCGCGCGCGGTGCGTTGAGCGCGGGCGGCGCGCTGGACATTTCGTTCAATTTCATCGCGCGGACGCCTGACGCAAAGGCTAAGATCGCCGTAAAGCTTGGCGGCAAAGCGCTCGCCGGAGCGGAATTCCAGATCGACAGCCTGGACACCGGCTGGTCGTCTGGCCGCGTGCCGCTCAAAGATGGTGCATCTTTAGATCTGATGTTGCCGAAACCCGGCGACAACACCTTCAAGGTGTTCGTTTTCGATGCCGCGGGTGGCCCGCTCTCGCTGAAGGACGACAAGATCGTGATCGCGCGGACGGCGGCGAGCATCGACGCGATTCCGGCATCGCATTCCATCGGCGTCGAGGCGCGCGACAAGATCGGCGGTCGCGCCGTGCTTGACTATCTAGTACGCGAAGGCGATCAGTTGCCGAAGAAAGGCAGGAAGGTCTTCCGCGCCGAGGAGTCGCTACGTGCCGGATCGTCGGATTCGCTCAAGTTCAAGCTCTGGGAAGGCGATATCTCGGACCCCATCACGGATAACCGTTTCATCGGGATGTTTGCCATTAAGGGCACCGATTTCCATGATGCGGTCATCGCTGCGGGCGCCGAACTGGCCTGCGACTATGAGGTGTCAGATTCCGGCGCAATCAGGGTCGAGGTGTCTGTGCCGTCGATCGGCGGCTCGTTCGATTCCGACCGCAACTTTTACTCGCGCGTGGACGCACAGATCGACTACACAAAGGCGGCTGCGCTGGTGCGGGAAGAGACTAACCATACGCTGAAGCGTCTTGAAGAGATGGCAGCGAAGGTGGAGGATCCGAAGCTGGATCAAGCTCGCGAACGGCTCGCTCAGGCCAAGAAGGCTAACTCCCGCGATGCGGACGAGGAGTCCGCGAAGCAGGCGATGGATCACGTGCAGGAAGCGAAGCGGCTTCTTGCGATGGCGCGTAAGGACAACCTGCGTGAGATCCGGCAGATGGAGATGGACCGGCTGGTTGGCTACTTCGATGAATACGTACGCGAGCATGCTCGACCGACTGAGGCCTCGGCCTACGACAACCTGGCGAGAACGGCGCAGCGTGCGATCGACAACAAGAGTGGGGATTTCGAATCCCTCTCCGATGAGATGCGCAGCAAGAATTTCCTGATCCTGTGGCGTCAGGACTGGTTTGTGATTGACCGGTTCAACTGGCTCGCAAAGGATGCGCATCTTTTCCCGGACGCTGCCCAGCACGCCCAGCTTGCCAAGCTCGGTGCTGAAGCGCTGCGCGAAGAAGATATGGACAAGTTGCGCACGGTTGTCTTGCATCTCGATTCGATGCGCTTTGGTTCGACGGCGGATAGTGACGACATGATGGCCACTGCAAATATTGTGCGGAACTGATCATGGCGCTCGAAGCGTGGTTGCCCATTGGGTTCAGGCTGGCCGGCGGCGTCCAGACACGCATGGCGCTGTTCGAGGGTGCCTGCTGGCAGATCCTCGAGACGCGGGACGGCGGTCGCGCGCTTGTTGTCAGCGAGGAGCTCCAACGGCGCTGGCTCGAGTCGGGGCTTGTCGAAGACGGCCAGCTTCAGGCGTTCGAGTTCGGCCCGCAGCGCTTCTATTCGTTGGGATGCGGGCGTGACCAGATCCTGTGCCCGGTGGCGAATGGGGTTTCGCCTAACACAAAGTCGGAAGCGCTCTCGTTCGCGGTGGCCATGAAGGAGACCCGGCGGATCGACGAAGCAACACCCCTTCAGGATGCCCTCTACGTGGAGAGGATAAGCCGCCTGCTTCCCACGTATGGGCTTACGTCCCGGGTGGACGATGATGTCGTCCTCGGCTACTGGCTGACTGGCGGTGCGCCGATTTCGGCTAAGTCAACGCGCCGGCTCCGTCAGACACTGAGTTGGTTGGGCGCGAGGCACCTGCAGGATGTCGTCCAGGCCGCAGGGATCGTGCTCTCGAGTGCCGCGGCCGCGCAAACGAACGCAGATTTGCAGGAGAAGGCGGTGGAGGTCCGCGCTAAGACACCAGTCGCGAGGGGCGATGGGGAGTCGGAGCATGACCATTTCCTGCTGGCGGGCCGGCCGGAGCTCACTGACTTTTTCAACGAGCACATCGTCGACATCATCGAGAACCGCGAGCGCTACACGGCACTGGGGATCGGCTTTCCAAGCGCCGTCATCCTTCATGGGCCACCAGGATGCGGTAAGACGTACGCCGTGGAGCAGTTGGTCAACTTCCTAGGGTGGCCGAGCTTTGAGATTGACGCCTCGAGTGTAGCCAGCCCTTATATCCACGAGACCAGCCGGAAGGTGGCAGCGGTCTTTGAAGAGGCGATGAAGAATGCTCCGTCCGTGCTTGTGATCGACGAGATGGAGGCCTTCGTCGCCGATCGGGAGATGGGTAGCGGCCACCATCGCGTCGAGGAGGTTGCCGAGTTCCTTCGACGCATCCCCGAGGCGACGAAGAACGACGTGCTGATTATCGGGATGACGAATCGGATTGACATGATCGACCAGGCGATCCTGCGTAGGGGCCGCTTCGACCACGTGCTCAAGGTCGATTATGCGAGCGAAGACGAGGTCCGGGCATTGCTCGAAAGTCTGCTGGCAACCCTGCCGAAAGATGAGTCCGTGTCCCCCGCGCTGCTCGCCTCCAACCTTGCCGGCAGGCCGCTGTCAGACGTGGCCTTTGTCGTCAGGGAGGGGGCCAGACTGGCTGCCCGGGCCGGTAAGGATCACTTGGATCAACAGAGCCTCAAGGATGCGCTGGCCGCCACGCCGTCACGAACCGATGATGGCAGCGAGCGAAAGATCGGGTTCATTTGAGGCGTGGTCGTAGATAGCAAGAACACAGAACAATATGAGCAAGAACGGGAATAAGGGGTTTGCCGGCCTGTCGTCGATGATCTCCGACGTCGATGCGGCGCTGGCGGATGTCGCTTCTAGCCAGCCCGAGCGCAGCGGGTCGTCGGACTCGGCTTCGCGTGGCAAAGCATCAACGGTACCGCCGAAGGCGGAAACGGTCCATGCGCCAGAGGAATCGAGTTCCGCGGCGCTGCCTGCATCGGCGGGGCAAAAAAGCGGTAGCTCCGTCGGAAACTGGGTCTTGGCGGGGATCGCGATTGCTGTAATCGTGCTGGCCTATGCACTATCGCCAAAGGATCATGAGCCGACGACGGTGGCTTCCTCTGCGTCCGCTGATCCCGCGCCGACATACACGCCGCAAGAATCGCCCCCACCGCCGGGGCCTGTGATTGCCGAGCCGACGCCGCCGGCTCTCGTTGTCCCAGAAGTGGCCACGCGACCGACCGAAGTCAAGCCGGCGGTGGGCTCGAATAACGTGCTGTCACTGGCTGAAATTCGGTACTGCGCGGCCGAGAAGATTCGCCTCGACGCCGGAGAGCGCTTGACGGATCGGTCCAACCAGCTTGCGATTCAGACGTACAACACGGGGGTGATGGACTTCAACAGCCGCTGTGGATCGTTCCGTTACCACGGCAATGATGTCGTGACGGCCAAGGCTGAGGTAGAGCAATTTCGCGGCGAAATCGAGGTCGAGGCGATGGTGCGATTCCGCTCGAGCGCTCCGGAGCCAGCGCCCAGCGCTCAGCAGGCACTCTATGGCCAGCCTTTCGACCGTAATCAGTATGGAGCAGCCGCAACGCCATCGTCCCGGTACAGCAATACGTCTCGCCTCCCGCAATACTCCACGACGGAAGTCGAGGAAGTCGAGGAAGATGAGGAAGAGAAGGAAGAGTAACGCTGCTGTCCTGCCAGTAGGACGCAGGCACTGATGCGACGCATCCGAGGAACAACAAGATGACGACAGCTACTGACTTGGACCAACGTATCGCTCTCCTGCGCAGCCCATTTGCTGTGCTTGGCGCCACGACGCGCGACAACAAAGCGCGGATTGTCGAACTTGCGGATGAGGCGTCGCTCAGTCTTGATCATGACGTGTGCCAGCAGGCTAGGGCAGAACTCACTAACGCCCGCACACGCCTAAGCGCAGAGATGGGCTGGCTGCCCGGCGTGTCGCCCCGTAAGGCTGCTGAGCTCGTGGACGCGATTCGGGCGAATCCGTTATCCGCGTGGACACAGGATGGCCTGCCGGCCTTGGCCCATTGCAACCTCCTGACGGCGGCGTTTGACGCGGTGGATGCTCAACTCGAGCCGGCGAAGGTGGAAGCGCTGGTGTGGGACATGGCTTACCGCGCCGAAGACCTGGATCCCGAAGAGATCCTGCGTGAGATCAACGAAGACCGCTCTGTCTCTGGGTTTCCCGAAGTGCGCGGCGTCGACCAGGTCGAGGAGCAACTGGCAGAGCGTAAGCGGCACTACCGTAAGGTCGTTCAGGATGCCCTTGGCCAGCTCTACACCAACGACCTGATTAGTGTGATGACCAACGTGGTTGAGCTTGCCACGACAGATGGGACGGAGCACGCGCCGGAGTTCGTTGACGAGTTGGTGGACGCCTACGCGGTCGAATCCAGGGACTTTCTCCAGAAGGAAGCGGCTAACATCGACAAGCTAGTAGCGTCGGCCCGTGAGAAGGCCGACGCCCCGGAAACGGTGCTGGGTCAGATCGTCGGGCATATCGACACTGTCGTTCGCAACTGGTGCAAGGTCGCGAAGCCGCTGACTATGAGCTTCACGTCGCGCGGACTCGATCATGACCCTAGTACGGGTGTCGCGTACAGCGTGCGCAGTCTCGCAATCGACCTGTTTAACGACCACGACAGACTCGACCAGGCGCGCCGCCTGACCTTGCTCCTTAAGGAGATGTTCGAATATCTGCCGGAGTTCGTGGAGCGTGTTGAGGCGGACGAGGGTGTGCTGAAGGCGGTGACGGAAAGGCGCGAGGGTGAGGGCGCTCTCAAGCCACTCATGGACCTTTGCACGTCGGTGAGGGAAGCCATTGAGCGCGATCCGGGTAGCGGAATCACCGAGGGACACCGAGTGTTCGATTCTGGCATGACTCTCCTGCGTGAGTCGGCCCTGACCCAAACTTCTGCCAACTATCGCGAGGGTCTGGACTTTATCGCGCTTTCCGTCATGACGTGCGCGGTGGCTTATGGAAATCGAACGTCGAAGTGGGGACCTTGCGTCGAGCTGCTGGATCGGGCCAGTGAGATCGCGAACGACGGTCGACTCAAGCAGAAGGTAAAAGAGAACCTGGATATCGCTCGCGAGAACCACGTCGTTTATGGCGACCTCGACCCCATCCAGTCGGCGCCTTCGCTGCGGACGATCAACGGGGTAGGGTTCTCGCTGTATGGCAACACCGATCGAATCCCGTCGAACGGGTCGTACCTGGCGACCTACTACTTCGTGTTCCTGTTCGTTCCGGTCTTTCCGATCGCGCGGTATCGTGTGATTCCTTCCGCGGGAGGGTATCAATTCCTTGGTAAGGGGAAGCTTCGCGGTTTTGACAAGGCGCACATCGCTATATCGCTTGTGCTGATCCTGATTTTCCTATCTAACGTGTAAGCAGAGGGAAGCTACCAGCAATCTGCGCTCTTCGCCAGGGGGTGTCAGGATTTTTGTGTGCAAGGCTAAAGGCCTGCCTGCCGGGCAGGCCTTGATCCTATCTCAGCGATGGGGTTGTGTGAAGCGATCCTCGTAGAGGATCGCGAACTGGTTCATGGCCGCTTTCCAGTCGTGCGTGGCGCTGCCCCACTTGCAGGTGATGTGGCGCAAGGCTAGCCACAGCAGCTTGGTGGCCGCTTCATCGCTCGGGAAGTGTCCGCGGGTCTTGATGATCTAGCGCAGTTGCGCGTTGATGCTCTCGATGGCATTCGTGGTGTAAATGATCTTACGGATGGCTGGCGGGAACGCAAAGAATGGAATCACGCGGTCCCACGCGCAGTGCCAGGAGGCTGCAATTGGCGGTAGCGCTTGCCCCAGTCGCTTTACTCGAAGGCCAATAGCGCCGCCTGTGCGGCCTCTACCGTGGCTGCTGTGTAGACAGGCTTGAGCGCGGCCGCCACCGCACGGCGGTCCTTCCAGCTCGCGTAGTCCAAGCTGCCGCGGATCAGATGCACGATGCATGTCTGCAGTGTCGTGCTCGGGAACACCGCGTTCAGGGCCTGCTCCATGCCCCTCAAGCCGTCGGTCACCGCGATCAGGATGTCTTGGGTGCCTCGCGTTTTCAGGTCGTTGAACACCTTCATGGGGTAGCTTTGATTTCGGTGCAATTTACGACGGTTCACAAACCTAACCCAGGTCTGGGCCATCGAGCCTAAGTTCTTGATTTTCTGAGATTTGCTGTTCGCCTTTGCTTGACGTATCGTGTTTGGCCCACCGCACGGGAGGCGCACGAGATGCAAGGCTGGCAGAGCACGTACTTAGGCGCGCGGGAGGTGCCGCGTGAACTCAGCAGTTTCGAATTGCAGACGTTTTTCACATACAGCCGCGCCGAGCACGAACTAATCGGGCGACGACGCGGCTCGATGATGAAGCTGGGGCTGGCGCTGCACGTCGGCTTCCTGCGCATGACCGGTTGCCCATTGAATGCGTTCGGGATCCTGCCGCCGGTTCTGCTTCGCCATCTAGCTATTGAGCTAGATATCGACACACCCGATCTAGCTTCGTTACGGGCGCTTTATGCTCGCGGCCGAACGTTATCCGACCATCAGCTCTTAGCTTGCCAGACGCTCGGATTTCGCTGGATGGTGGCACACCAGCGCCCGGCCCTTGTGCGGGCGTTGCGCGACGAAGTATTGCGTTGCGGAGATCGGGAACGGCTGCTGTCGTATGCCCGCCAGTGGCTGTATCAGCACCGATTGATCATCTTCCACGAGCGCGCCCTTCGAAGTCTTGTCGTGTCGGCATTGACCGAGCTTGAGGCCAGCGCCGCTGCCTCGATACACTCGACTGTCCCGCCCGCTACCTGGCGACGATGGGTAGCCGCAATGGAACAAGTACGACCAGATGGTCAGCACATCCAGAACTGGCTGTGGGCTGTCCCGGCGAAGCACTCGACGCGACAGTTCTCCCAAGTGCTCGAACGTATCGAATGGCTAGTCGGAATTGGCGTCGCCTGCCATCCAATCGGCCTCAACGATGTTCTGGTGCGCCGCTTTGCGCATCGCTTGGCGGCTCGGTCGCCATCGCTCAGCGCAAGAATCAAGGAGCCGGCACGCACCCTCGAAATGGGCTGCTTCCTACGATATTGCCTGCTCACTGCCACTGATCAATTGATCCTCATGTTTCAGCGCCGGGTGGCAGATCTTTGGCGGCAGAGTGCCGACGGTGTAACGGCTCCCGTCGACTGGGCCGCGCAGTACCGGCAACTGCTCGACGAGCTAGCCAGCTTGAATAGCGATGCGAGTATTTCAGATGCGGAGTTGCGCTCGCATCTGGCTCAGCTGGTAGCCGGCAAGCTTACTCAGCGCATACCGAGCCGGTCGTCTGCGATCAGGCAGCGGCTGATCGACGCCGTTAGGCCGGTGCGCGCGTTACTAGTGGCCATCGCGAAGCTACCCTGGCAAGCCATCGGAGAACACCCAGTAATCGACGCTTTGGGCAAGCTGCGCGACCTGTATGCAAGGGGCGATCGACGCTTACCCGATGATGTGACCGCTCCTCGCCTAGGGCAACCCTGGCTCGAGGCCGTCAGCGGTGCGGATCGCGAGCGCGCCTTCCGAGCATTTGAAGTCGCCACCCTGTTTGCCTTACGTCGGGCCGTTCGCAACGGCTCGGTTTGGATCGAGCATTCATTGAGCTTCCGAGGTCGAGAGCGCTTATTTCTGCCAGCCGAGCGTTGGCAGGCTGAAGCTCGGCGACACCATACGCGGCTGTCGCTGCCAGCCCAAGCTGACGACTTCCTCAGGCCGTTACTTGAGCGCGTGCGCACAGGCATTGCCGCAGTGGCGGCAGCGACGCGCGCCGGCACGCTACGCGTTGATGACGAGTTGCACCTGGCACCACTAGCGGCACAGGAAGAGGATCCTGAGGTCTCAAGGCTGCGGGCCCGCCTTGACCACCACATCGGCGATGTCCAGCTACCAGAGGTCATCCTGGCAGTGGACGCCCAGGCGCGCTTCAGCTGGCACATGCTCGGCCGCGAACCCCGGTCTGAGCAGGAGCTGTTGATGGTTTACGCCGGCATCCTGGCGCATGGCACGAGTCTGACGGCGGCCGAGTGTGCCAGGATGATTCCGCAATTGTCGGCCACAAGCATCCGCCAAGCCATGCGCTGGGCGGGCGATGAGCGGCGACTGGCTCAGGCTTGTAAGGCAGTTCTGGAGTTCATGCACCGCCATCCGATCGCGGCAAGTTGGGGCCGGTCGGACCTCGCGTCCTCGGACATGATGAGCTTGGAAACGAGTCAGCGTGTCTGGCAAGCTCGGCAAGACCCACGGCGCCACACCGCCGCGGTCGGCATCTATACTCACGTTCGAGATCGGTGGGGGATCTTCCACGCCCAGCCGATTGTGCTCAACGAAAGGCAGGCCGGCGCGGCAATCGAGGGTGTCGTTCGGCAGGAGCGAATCGAGACCACACAATTGGCGGTCGACACCCATGGCTATACGGATTTTGCCATGGCCTTGGCCAGGCTTCTGGGATTCGACCTCTGCCCGCGGCTGCGCGAGCTCAAGCAGCGTCGGCTATTTGTGCCCCGCGGAACCGCTATCCCCGATGAGATCGCAACCGTTTGCGTTGCGAATGTGGATACTGCAGCCATCGAGGCGCATTGGGACTCCTTGGTACATCTGGCCCCTAACCAAGATACGCCCAAACGGCTATCATAATCCTTCTGGTTATATAGATTGCAGCGCTAATAACTTGAAGAAATAAGCACGGAACTGTCACCTGCCCCAGCTAGGCTGGCCGGCCTTTCAGCGATTGTCGAGATCCTGTATGGCCACCGTCGAGCGTACCGCCTACCCGCGTTTCCCAAAGGTCTTTTCCCTCAAGGAATTGCGGGCCTGCTACACACCAAGCGCGGAAGAGCTGGACTGGGCGACCCGGTCCACACGCGGGCAAGAATCGCGACTTGGTCTGTTGGTGCTCCTGAAGGTCTTTCAGCAGCTACACCACTTCCCAAACCTTGACACGATTCCTGCCAGCGTGCCGGAACTGGTGCGCATCAGCGCCGGCCTGAACCCAGGTACGAAGTTTGGCTACGACCGAAAAGTGTCGCCGACCTTGTTCCGGCACTACACGGCCGTGCGAGAGTTCCTTGGCATCCAGGCCTACCTCGGCACCGATGCCAACGAGGTCACTATCCGCGCTGCGCGCGACGCCGCCGAAACGATGGACCAGCCGGTTGACATCATCAACGCGACGATCGATGCGCTGGTCCTGCGTCAGATCGAACTGCCATCCTTCTCCACGTTAGATGCCATCGTCGAGCAAGTCCACGCTCGCACGCAAACGGCCCTGTTTCGCCGCATCAGACGACGCCTGTCCGAGGACGAGCAGCAACGGCTGGACCGGTTGCTGACCCGAGACCTAGCAAGCCGACAGACCGCTTATCACAACATCAAGCGCCACGCGCTGCGTCCCTCGCGCAAGCACCTGACTCTGCTGATCGAGCATCTGACCTGGCTTGACACCATTGGAGACTTTTCCAAGACCGTGGCAGGCGTGCCGGCTTCCAAGCTGCGGTCCTTGGCGAGCCAGGCCATGAGCCTGGACGCGGCCAATCTCAAGGAGATCTTGCCGGAGAAGCGCTATACGCTGATGGTGACGCTCCTCAATCAAATGCGGGTACGGGTGCGGGACGATCTCGCCGAAATGTTTATCCGGCGCATGAGCGCCATCCACAAGCGGGCACGGGAGGAGTTGGAGCAAATCCAGTCCCGCCGGCGCGCGCAAATGGAGAAGCTCGTCGCGCTGCTCGACGGCGTGGTCCAGATCGTCGCCGAGGGCGAGGACGATGCTCAGATCGGCGTAGAGGTACGGCGCCTTCTTGCCCCCTCAGGCGATTTGGAGCCTCTACGCGAGAGCTGCGCCGAGGTCCGCGCCTTCAGCGGGAACAACTACTTACCCCTTTTGTGGCGGCATTTTCGCCCGCACCGCTCGGTAATGTTGCGCCTGGCCGAGGTGCTGAAGTGGCAGTCAACCAGCCAGTCGTGCACCCTGCTGGCCGCACTGGCAGAAGTGTTGAAGAATGCGGCCCTGCACCGCGAATGGTTTGCCGCCGACGTCGATCTGAGCTTCGCCTCGGAGCGCTGGCGCAAGCTCGTACATCGCTCTGACAATCTGGGGCCTGGCATAAATCGGCGCTATCTGGAGCTCTGCGTGCTTTCGCATATGGTCGGCGAACTGCGCTCTGGCGACCTCTGCGTCGTCGGCTCAGACGCGTTTGCCGACTACCGGCTGCATCTGTTGCCCTGGCGTGAATGCGAGCGCCGCCTCCCTGACTACTGCGCCAAGCTGGAGATGCCCACCAACGCGCAGGATTTCGTTGCACACCTACGTCAGTGGTTGGCCGCGACGGCACAGAACCTGGACGATAGTTTTCCGGATAAGCGTCAGCACGTCACCATTGGCCGCAACGGCGAGCCGGTACTCCGCCGGACCGTCGCCAAGGAAATCCCCGCCAGCGCGCTTGCGCTTCAGCAGGCGCTGATCCGCCACATGCCGAACCGCAACCTGCTGGACGTCCTGGCCAACATCGAGCATTGGACCCACTTCACGCGCCACTTCGGCCCGCTTTCAGGCAGCGATCCCAAGATCCGCCACGCCGCCGAGCGCTACTTGCTGACGATCTTCGCGATGGGCTGCAATCTCGGGCCCACGCAAGCAGCTCGCCACATGGGCGAACGGGTGACGCCGCACATGATGTCGTTCGTCAATCGGCGGCATATGAGTCTCGAACGGCTTGAAACCGCGCAGCGCGAACTGATCGAGTTGTATCTCCAGCTCGACCTGCCCAAGCATTGGGGGGACGGTAAGACCGTAGCGTCTGACGGCACGCAATACGACTTCTACGACAATAACCTGCTCACGGGCTACCACTTCCGCTACCGCAAGAAGGGCGCGGTGGCCTACCGGCATGTTGCAGACAACTACATCGCCGTATTCCGGCACTTCATCCCATTTCCTTATACAGAAGTCATGACTCTTCCCGCAGTGCCTGAATGGTGAGCGCGGCGTCCATGGTTCGCTGCATGCCGATCCAGATCGTCTTGGCGCCAGGCTCGCCATCGCTCTTGCGCCCAAGGAACCCACCCAGGGAAGCAACCAACCGAATCATCTGATTGAGTGTGATCGGTGTCTTCGGGCGAGCTTTCTTGGCGAGCACGTATGCCCCCCGAATCTCGTCGGTATCGAAGAACAGGGATGCATCCAGATCCGGGCAAGTTCTGCCCAACCGCATCAGGCGGGCAATGCGCCACGCCACCACCATATACAACGCCAAGGCCCGCTCCACACGATCCATGTGCGATAGCTGTAGCGCTTCGACTTTGCAGCCGGTCTTCAGGACATGGAAGTACATCTGTCGGGTAAAGGACTGGCGCGGTGCTCGGCTTGTCCGGCCCGTTTCCAGCCCCTCCCCATAAGAACTGCTCGTGAGGTTTTCCCTCAAGCAGCTCACCCAGTGAGATTCATCGCAAGGGTTATGAGTCCTATCGGTGTGGCGACCACTTTCACGCGAACCCCTCCGCGCCCGACAGCGGGCGCGTCTTCCAGTCCCAGAACAGTCCCAGGACTCCGTAGAGGTACTCGTTACTCCATCGTCGCCACCCGATGCTCGTCTTCTGGCGTCGCTTGCGCCGCGTTAGCAGGGTTCGAACCTTCATTTCCAGATAGTCGCGCACCTCGCTGAAGGCGCGACTGGCGTTGCCGACCCGGAAGTAGTTGACCCATCCCGCCACCGCAGCGTTGAGTTTCGCGACCAGCTTCACGGCCGGGGTCGAGCCTCCATGCCGGATGATGTCGCGGATCCTCGCCTTGATGGCTTGGCGAGCCTTCTTCTTGGGGGTCATCAGGACGAAGTACCCGTTCCCCGCTCGTTTGCGCACGCGACGCAGGTCGAATCCCAGAAACCCAAAGGCGTCCTCCTTCAATGTATCCACCACAATGGTTTTCTCCGTGTTCAACTCGACGCCTAGCGGCACGAGTTGTTCCCGCAAACGCTGCAGGGCACGTTCAGCCCAGCCGCGTTTGGTGTGGTGGCCACTGACGGTGATGACAATGTCGTCAGCAAACCGGTGATAGTTCACTGCCTCGTAAGGGCCCTGTGCCGTCTTGCGTCGAATCTCATCGAACATCCAGTCAATCTCATTCAAGTAGATGTTCGCAGCGAGTGGGCTAAATGGGCCACCTTGCGGTACCCCAACTTTGCCCGCTGCTTTGATAACCTGCTTGACCAAGTGCATGACCTGAGGATCCTGAATGCGCTTCGCGATCTTGCCCAACAGGGTTGAATGTTGAATTGTGTCAAAGTAGCGCGACAAATCCACATCAACCACCGTCGACATGCGCCGCAGCACACTGCGTCTGACTTCCGCCAGCGCGCGGTGTGGGGACCGCTTCGGTCGGAACCCGTAGGAGTTCGGGCAGAAGTCCGCCTCGAATACCGCTTCGAGGATCAGTTTCAGCGCCCCCTGCACCACGCGGTCGCGGATGCAAGGAACCTGGAGAACGCGGACCTTGCCATTGCTCTTCGGGATCTCTACCCTGCGGTTCGGCTTGGGTTCATACCTGCCTGTTTTGAGGTCTGCCTGAATCTCCGCAAGGAATACAGTACGTCCCGATGCCTCGATGTCTTCAAAACTCAGATCATCGATTCCCGGCGCACCGCCGTTCCTCTTGGCGATACGGTAGGCCTCGTCGAGGGTTTCACTCTTCGCAATATGTACGAAGAGCCCCCAGAAGCGATGAGTCTTGTCAGACTTCGCCTTGCGATATATCCGCCTTCTCAGTTCCTGCAGACTGCCGGATGCCTTTGTCATTTCATCCCTGCCTCACCTTGTTGGGCGGAGTACTCACCGGTCCGGGCCCTTCCCTCCGGGCGCGTTTTGCTGCACGCCCATCGACAGTACTACGACCCGATCCGTCACCCTGGCACCTATGCCCGCATTTCCCACTCGCGGTTATAGCGGACATCTCCTCGACGGGATTTCTCCGCCGGGTGCCGAGGGCTTCTCCAGTTTCCACGTTATCCTTCACACCATGTCGCCGCTGATACCCCGCCGGTGAGAGTTGCCGCATCGGACTCGTTTCGGACAACTCTTGCTGCTTTCGCGCGTTATCGACCGTCTCAGCCACCGGGTTTTCGTGTGACGAGGCTACATCTGCGTTCACTGCACGTTGCAACCTGGTGCGTTGCATACACTCCTTTCTGAGCATACTGTCGGAGGGCTCCGTCATCTTGCTTTCGCGCCATGACGCCTCCCAAGCTACGAGGCTTGAGTCTTTTGCCTCGGTCGGACTTACACCGACTGGATAACGTGTCCTTATCTGGACACACCGATCTCCCACCTGGCCCGATACCATTCAACCAGCTCGATGACCGCATCGGCATCCTGTGCTTCTCGGTTCGTCAACAGCCGCCACACCACTGGCTTGACGCCTGCGGGCGCTCCGATCTCCCTGGCCTCTACACAGGTGAGAGTCGGGCCATCCAGGCCGGGTAGCTTCACACGTTGTGCGCGTAGCTCCTGTTGAACCTCGCGCGCCTTCTGGCCTGCACGCCCTGGCAAGATAAACGTGATTTCCCCGAGTACCGGGCTGGCGTCGACGCTATCCCACAACTTGCCGCCCTCAGCAAGGTTGCGGTTGTGTTGGCTGCGGATCAACCAGTCGGCCGGTTGGCCCAGTTCCTGGGCGCGCGCCATCAACTCGGCAATATCACCCTCGCGGTCCGTCACATACACCAACCGTGTCCGGGGCAACAGCGCGGCTTGCTCCGCAACGCGTTCATACCCTTCAGTCCAGCGTACGCTTTCCTTGATCCCGCCGCGGTTGCCGTCGGCGTCCTTTGATTCCCGAGCCCACATCCAGGCATCGATCACCCCCAGCGGTTCACGGTCAGGCGTCACCGCGTAGGTCGGATGCAAGAACATGCCTCGCTGGGCTTCGTAGCTCAGCGGCCCCAGCCCCTCTATTTCCTGACCATTGAAGTTCAGCTCGGTCGTATCAGCGATACACAGCACCACCGGAAACTGCGCGACTCTGTCCGCCGTGCGTTCCCAATGCGGCCGCATCACGTCCCGCCAATCGATCTGCTCATTGCCGAGAAACCGATACGCCGCAATGGTTTGCGACCAGTCATCGCATGCGCCGGGAATGCTGGCCGTAGGCAGGGCCGCAAACCGTTTGAGCAATTCCTTGGCGCGCCGATCCCGCCGCGGATCACCAAGATCCAGACTCTCAAATTCCTCGTCCACCCATGCCCCCGATTCGTTGCCCATTGCTGCCCGAAAATCCGAGAGTAAACGCGAGTCTGGCGAAGTTAACAACCCCTTACCTCGAAATTTCCGCGGCCGCATGCTCCATGCCGCCGCTGCGGACACGGTACTACTTCTGTATAAGGAGATGACTTCATCCCGCCCGGCGTGTGGGAGGCTGTCTACGTCATCGAGGGCTTGCTCAAGGCAGGCTTGAGCGTGGAGGCAGACACGGTGCATGCCGACACCCAGGGCCAGTCAGCTGCCGTTTTTGCCTTTACCTACCTGCTTGGCATCAACCTGATGCCGCGGATTCGTAACTGGCAGGATCTGAAACTTTACCGAGCCGATCCCACCTCCAAGTATCGTCATATTGAGCGGCTATTTTCGGGCGTGGTGGATTGGGACCTGATCACCCTTCACTGGCAGGACCTGATGCAGGTCGCTTTGTCGATCCAGGCCGGAACCATATCCTCTCCCCTACTGCTTCGCCGCTTGGGATCGGATAGTCGTAAGAATCGCCTCCTTCTGGCCGCCCGGGAACTGGGTAAGGTTGTTCGCACCGTGTTTCTGCTGGAGTGGATCGGCAGCCGCGAACTGCGCCAGGAAATCACAGCGACGACCAACAAAATCGAGTCCTACAATGGCTTTGCCAAGTGGTTCTCGTTTGGCGGCGATGTGCTGCCTGTGAACGATCCCGACGAGCAGCAAAAGCGATTGCGCTACAACGATCTGATCGCGTCCGCAGTGATCCTTCAGAACACCGCCGACATGATGCAGGCGCTTCGTGCCATGGAGAAGGACGGTATCAAGGTCGACGTAGACGACATCAGCTTCCTCAGCCCATATCTCACCAGCAACATCAAGCGCTTTGGCGACTACAAGCTAAACCTTGAGCGGACTCCGGAGGCCTGGATCCGCGACAGTCTTTTCGCTGCCCCCGCATTCTCCGTTCGGAAACCACGCCATGCCTAACACCCAGACCCCTTATGGCCCGGTTGACACCGATGCCTTGCATCGCCTGCAGGACAGTTTTGACACCAGCGAGATCCTGCGCATTGTGGACCTCGTCGATACGATACGAACCCGAGTCAGCGAGCCAGCAGGCATTCGCGACGACTTACTCCAGTTACATGGCATGGCCCATACAGTTATCAATGGTGCCAGTCTCGTCTCGGGAGCAACGAATCCAGCGTTGGTCGAGCAGGCCGAGACCATTGTGGAGGAACTGGAAGACTTGATACGGGTGCTCCAACGCGCTGTGCACGCGCTGCGCCCACTAGAATTTCTCCGACCTTCCAGCGACGCGTGACAGCTCGCCGCGCCTCGAGCGCTCGCCTTATATCGAAAATGCTCAGTTAGACGGACTCATCATAACTGAACGGCTTATGATAGCGGATTGGGCGTATCTTGGTCCTAGGCCAGAAAGAGAGCCACTCTGACCAAGCATGTGAGTACCCTGTTCGGCAACAAGCTCACGAAGGATCAGTTGGCCAGGTTGGTTGATGACATGTTCCGGCGGAAGTTGGTGTCTGAGGCCGAAAACGCTATCAGCTATCATTTCTAGGGGTGATCGTACTTTTGGTGCGAAATTTGGCGCCTTTGGCTCAAGAAAATCAATATGGATCAATGACTTTCAACAACGCCTCCGCACTACGTGCGGGCAGCCCACAAAGCCTTGCTGCGAGCTGGGGCGAACCTCTCGAACGGTTGAGCGCATCGGCGTCTTTATGTGAGTCCCGGGTAATCGAAAAGCGCCGTCGTCCGCATAAGTCTAAGCCTAGGCCGTTTCAAAATAATTTGGTGTAGTAACCCTCGGGCGAAGTAATACAAAGGAAAATATGGGTCGGAAAGGGATGTTGACCAGAGGTGAATTAGAGGACGCCGCACTTCTCGCGTTCGGGGGCCAGATTAAGGCGGATCTCGTGCATGGATTTCGTATTGTCAGAGACCGAATGCAGATTGCCGCTGTGTACTGGTCGCGTAATGCGAAGAATAATGATGTTGAAATCGCCGTTTGCGAAAATCGACTAACAGAAAATTATGATATTGGATATGTCATTGGCTGGCTGGACGGTCAGAGGGAGCGCCACTCGCGCGAGTGCAACGAGCACAAGTATGGAAGTGATTGGCCAATATTCGGCCTAACATTCAACGAAGCGAATGAATTCCTGAAGGGCTGTCAGCGGCTTCGCAAGGGCTATCTGACCAGAGAAGAGCTGGCTGATCTCGAGAAACGCCGGGCTTCGAGCATGCTCCGAGCAACGTTAGCCGCTCTAAGGCCTTCTTCAAGCAGTGCCGTGATAGACCTGGTAGCGAAGGCAGGAATTAGCACAAAACCGTGGTTCACCAAGCAAGACGGGACGCCGGCAAAGCGACCGCGAAGCAATCCTGCGTACTGCTATGACTGGGCTTTCGGGGAAGTCGGGGAACCGATTGCCGTCTGCTTTTGGTACGCGTCCATGGCCATCAAGGACGGGAGCATTGTTGTCGAGCAAAATATTCTTGCCCTTGCTGAGCGGCTCGAAGAAGTCACAGAGGATGATGAGGAGGAACCGGAGAATCGCCTGCGAGCTCGCAGCCAGGGTGAAAGAGCCAAGGACCTCAACGCAAAGCTATATCGCGCATGGGACCACAAGCTGCCGATCCGCGTCATTGTGGTTGATGGTCAACGTAGGCCGGCGGAATCGCTAGGTCGGGATTCCTCTACCGTCGCACTTCGCTCCTTGGACAGCAATAGTTGGCTCGTCGACTCCTACGATGTCAAAACAGGTACTGTTTGTGTTCGACGCCTCGACAGTTTCATTTCGGCGGAGTCGACGGAGTCTGGAGCCACCATCGATGCTGCAGCGGACATTGAGGCAGAAGAGGTTCAGGCAGCGCAAGCTGAGGATGCGGACGTTGCGGAGGCAGGGCAGGACGAAGCAGGGGAAATGGCTGCTGCCGAGTCGGATGCGGTTCATGATTTTGCTCAGCAATCGCAAAGCTATGTGGACCAGTACACGATTCTGAACGACATAGGCGCAAACAGGCGGGAGGTTACTCGTTCTGAATACGAGAGGAGCCGGCCGGTGCGCGACGCTGTCTTGCGCCGTGCAGGTGGATCCTGCGAGTTATGCGGAGTTCGCGGTTTCGTATTGCCTACGGGAGCCTTGTTTCTGGAAACACATCACGTCATCCCGCTATGTGAGGAGGGGAAAGACAATGTGCACAATGTTGTAGCACTCTGTCCTAATGACCACCGCGAGGCTCACTACGGTAAACGGGCAAGTCAACTCAGACATCAGCTTCTTCAGCGGCTAGCTCGCATTTATTCAACGCCTGGCGACTGAGTTCAGACGGTGGTTTTATTTTGACCTTGGCGCAGCAGGCGTGAGCCCAATCTTTGCGCGAGTTTTTGGACACGGCGGCCGGAGCGCAACGCGGGTAGCGTCCAGGCATACCGGTCTCTGTCGACCCGACCATTCGCGACCGGCTTGATCAATGCGGGTCATCGTACTTTTGATGCAAAATCTGGCGTTTCAGTCCTGAAAACCGTTCGGAATCAGTTACTTGATGATAAGCGGGTGCGCCGCGCGAGGTAACGTGGAAAGCGCTATTTCAGCAGCATGCTAGTGGACTGCCGGGCCAGTCGCGCTCGGTAGCGTGACACCGACAAGAGATTATGATGCGCAACTTGTGCGCCATCTCACTGGAGGGGAGCACATCGGGCTCCACTTGGAGCCGGAGACTACCTCCGACCTTTGTCAATAAGGGGGGCCAGCCAAGGCGCGGGCGCCCATCAGGGTACAAAGCATTATGAGGAGGCCGGCGGCATCGTCGCCAATCACGATGCGATACAACGCGTAGAGGAATGCGGCCATGCCTAGGATCAGGGCTAGGATCATACGGGCCAGCTTGATCATGATGTGATGTCTTCCCAATGCTGCCAGCAAGGCTTGCTCGGCTTAGCGCCGAGTCAAGGACGAGAGCCGGTTGGGAACGGCCACTCCGCTGCCGGGGCATTCATCGCCAATTTCTTAGAAGAGCTGTCAGTTTGTCTCGCATAATCTCCGCTGATGTCGACGCACTCGGGGGCTACCGCCTTACGGCGACGGGAGGCCTTTTTTTGTGCTATTTGTAGGTGCCTCTCATCTCCCTCAAGCATCGCGACTTTTTCTCTCAAACCTCTTAGAAGCATCTTGTGGAGCATCAAGACGTCGGCTTCATCAATCGCGACGTATAAGGCAGATTGCCTTTCAGCACTCTTGTCCTTCGCGATATTGATGCGGATTGTCATGGTCCCTGTCCACGCCTCATCGTTCATCGAGAAGTCGTACGTGTCGACGCCCTCATACGAGGAATCTTCCAAGGATTTGCCTTCTGGCCCTCTAAAAAATCGCATTTCTGCCCCCAAAGAAGTGAGTAAGAGTTATGCTTTACCAGCTCACTTAGATCTCTCCTTAAAGCGTTGGATTGATTTTCGAGCCTTATTGATCTGGCGGATTTCTTTTGGGGAATATTGTTTTCCTTGTGCTATTTCAGTTGTTGCTCGTGAATACAGCGAGTCGAATAATGCCAATAGCTCCTCTTGCGGGACCTCGCGAAGACTTTCCTGCAATTCTTTGAGGGTACGTTTTTTCATTGCTTCCCCTTGTCAATCTGGACCTCGCTCAGGAAGCGGGCTTCGAGCATGCTCCTAGACTAGGCAGGCAGTCGTGGTGATGCAAGCTATACACCAAATGGTTGATAGCTGGGAACGAACCAAGGGACCAAGGGGGTCATGGCCGGGATAGTCGGAAATGACACATATTCCCGGAAGTAATAAAGAACGTGGCTTTTATGCGCGCGGCATCAGCTGCTCGAGCGCGTTGCCGCAGCTCGCCCAATCAGGGGCTGCTTCGACTACAACCCGGAGAGCGGGTGGTCAAGGACTGTGAATCACTTCTCATGGTGCCTGGACGCGCGCTCGGGGTGCCTGCCCAATTAGTTGGGTTGCCGTCGGCTGGTTGCAAAGCTGCTGCATTGTCTGAAAAGGGGCCATACGGCGGGAGGGTGGAGGCTCGACGAGATTTTTAGCTCGCCAATCCCTGGGGCGGGCTCCAAGGACAGCTTCTGCGAGGGCTGTGAGTCCCGTCGGGCCCGCGGCCCGGACTGGCGCTGGTCCAGTCAGTGGCAACATGAGGGCTGGCCGGGATTCGTGAATATCTTAAGCTTCACATATTTGCGAATCCCGGCCGACCTTCATTTAGATCGTTCGGATCCGCATAATTCAGACGGAAGAAAGAAGGATTCATGCTAGTTCCTAGTTGATAGGGCGATTCCTTTGACTGCTTGCGTGAAGCTTGAACGGCGCGGGTCAACCTTCTGCGCGAAACTCCTCATCCAGTCGTCGACTACGCTCTTCGCACTCCCGTTGCAGTTTCAATATCGGGTTGTGAGCAATCCATTCAGCGGTGCGTCGCATATTCCGTTTGATCGGGTTCAGCCCATCGTCGCCCCGCTCCGCTAGCAATGTCTTCAGACGCTCAGCCACACTGCACTGCTCGGTCATGGATACCCAGACTGCGTCCGACATCATCTCCATGCCTTCCATATCCAAGGGCAGCAGATAGGCACCACCTTCCTCCCCGGGCTGATAGAGCGCGGGGACCAACCGCTGCCCGTCTGGATGGGGGTAGGCCAACACCCAGAAGTGATACTGAAACATTGGGTTGCCCGACTTGCCTTCGGTTTGGCCGGTAGGACAGGCCTTTTCTGGATCCCAATCGTCTCTCGGTAGGGCCAGCCAGTCTGGATTGCTTCTGAAATGCCGCAATTCATGTCTGACCTTGAGGTCGTAGTCCGTGGGATCGGCCCGCCGGTCAGGAAGATCCCAAATCAGGACATGCCCTAGAGGTGCATGCGGTACGAAGAAGAATTCGTCGTTTTGTAGGGCGCCGGTCTCAAAGCCGTACAACCACCATTCGCCCTCGCATCTGCGGCGGCCAAAGTATTGATGCCGACGGTAGTAGGCCTGGCTGAGATCTGCCGCCGCGGTGCGCTGCGCGCGAAATTCCCGAATGTCTTCGGGGCTGGAGGCGCTCGTAACCCAGTCGAACGGATCTAGGTCCCACAGTGGCCAACACAGTTTGCTGCCTTCATTGATCCAACTGCATTTCAACTCAGCGGTACGGCGGTACAAGTTGAGCAGGTCGAACTCCTGATCCAGTTCGTCGACGATTCGCTGCAAATAACTTTGCACCTTTTCCAGGTCGGACCATTCCTTCTCGGTTTTGCTCAAAGGGTGCAGGCTCGTACCGCGCAGAAGCCTATCCGCCACGCGATGCACGCTTAGGTGGTCGAGCTCGGCTGCCAGAACTTCTATTAGTCTTAGATATCGCTCTGCGCCGCTCCGAATGCCGCGCTTGCGTGCATTTGTATCGGGCGGCAATGTGAGCCGGTACAACTCCTTGGCGTCGTCGTAGAATTTCTCGTCAGAGTGCCGTCGTCCGCAAAATCCGGCCCTTCGGCACAACTCGCCTCTGGAAATACCTCGCTCTTTCAGGCGAGGTGCGACTTCCTCGAGGAAGTCGTGCAGTCGACGGGCCAGGATGATGCGGTCTTCGGGGTTGAGTTTTCTGGGGTCGCGTCCCTTGTTGTCCCCATACGCCATACGAATTAACTCGCTCCACGCACTTCGCCCGTCTGCCGACTTCCAACGGTGGGCGAGTTGCATCCTGCGCATCGCTTGTTGACAGACATGTGCTGGATCCTCTTTCTGTCCCAATGCAGCTGAAGGTATGCGCGACGTTGATTTCTTGCTTGCCATGATGATCTCCCCAGTGTTCCCATTCTTAAGTCAGTGCTCTTTTTCAAGTCAATGCTGCAACACTCGCTTGAAGCGCCAACCAACTGTGATCACCGCTCCATCGCCGGACATCACCAAGTACGCATCGAGTAGCGGGCGCAGGCGATCTACGACCTGCGCGCCTACATCGCGCTCGAGCTTCTGCCGACTCGCCTTGTCGAAGTAGATGATCTCAGCGCCACCCCCGCCCAATGTACGCGCACCGTACGTATCCAGCCAATCCATGATGAGCGGCGGTAAGCCACGCTGTTGAGCCCTAGCCGTTGCGTGGTGGGTCAGGGAGTTGAGTGGTGTTGACATGGCGGACCTCAGTGGAGATGTCGTGGCCTCATTTTGTCCAAGCGCCTCAATGCTCGCTAGTCCCGATCTTGTTAATTAACCCGAGGAAGAACGGGAAGCGATTGGACCGTTTTCGGGAAGTAAGCGGTAATTTTCGGGAAGGTTGGTGCTGATCGTGCACGATTTCTCAAGGTGATGCTTGCAACACGCATGAGTGTGTTGGGATCAGCTGCGCGCCGAGGCGCGCGCGGCGGCCAGCGCCGCGGAAGCGGAGCGCGATGCGGCGCGCTCCGAGACTGCGGCCGCCCGCGAGGACACCGCGGCGATCGCGGCGCAGCTCGATGAAGCGCGTCAATCGCTCGCGGAAAGCCAGGCGGAGCTCGCCGCCGAGCGCCAGGCGCACGCCGCCACCCAGGCCCGGCTCGAGGCAGGCAGGGCGGAACTGGAGGCGGCGGGCCGCCAGCTGACGGAGCTGCGTACCCAATTCTCGACCGAGCTGGAGCGCGCCCGCGAACAGGTGAAGATTGCCCAGGAGCGGGCCGAGGCCAGCGAGCGACGAGCCCTGCGCGAACTGGATCAGGAGCGCACTGCACGCCAGAAGAGCGAGCGCAACCGCGAAGAGCTGCGCGCGGAGCTGGCGACAGCGCGCCACGAAGCGGGGTGATCGTCCTTTTGCTGCAGATTGATACGGTGACTGTCCGGAAAGCCTCTCGCAGCAAGGCTTTTTCGACTTCCCTTTTATCGAGAAGGTCGACTCTTTCGCAAGTCGTTGATTTACAAGAAATTTGTGAGCGCGACCGTATCAATTTTCAGCAAAAGGGCGATCACCCCTGCTCCTGGAGGACGGCATGGAACTGGAGGTGCTGCGTATGGGCGCCGAAGAAGGCACTCCGATCGCTAGTGATGAGAAATGCACCAGGGGAGTGGGTCAAAACTACGGGCCGAGGGGTCCGTAAGCCGGCTGGAAGATTCATTTTTCGCGGCGCAAGAAAGCGACCGGGGATTCCGCTCCTTCCGGGTTCAACCCACCGCAATGCCAAAATCCCAGGGAAACACTCCAATGTCAGAGGTGCTGGACACTGCCGCCCAGTTGATCTTGACGTTGTGTGGATCACTGATGAGTACTTCCTTTTCCTTGTCCCATACGAACTCAGCAGGAAGCAGTGGGCCCGGAAAATGAGGGTCTAATGCCCCGAAGGCGATGTAATGCCAGGCGCCTCTCGGCCCCTCCCTTCCGGTAACCATCAGTTCGCTGTGGCGAAGCGAATCGTGAAACTCCATCGAAAGGTGCTCCGCAGCGAGTAGATCTTTAAGTGTCATCTTCCCGAGTCGCGGACAGTCAAAGTGCCAAGCTGGAAACTCAAATGTCGTTTTGTCGTCGGTCAGTGCGACAGCGATGGTTTCCACCGAGTTACTCGAGCTAAAGCTCAATGAGACCAGAGAGTCCGAGAATCTGTATCCCCACCACTTATCTCCCACCCTCGTTGGCGCACCTAGTTGCTGCTGTACCCACTCTGCAGGAGCACCAAGCTCGATTCCCGTAAAGATGTTTTCCGGCGTCATCCGTCGCTCAATACGCAGGCTTGGCCTTTCCAGCTTTGATCTAAGAGATCGGATTCCGCGAGAGCCCACCGCAATCCACAAGAGCGCAAGCCCTCCTAAGAATCCGCCTATCGCATTGACAAGGATGTCCTTGAAAGGAATCAGCGCTACAAGCTCATGCACTTTGGCGGCTAAGGTCATCGGAGTATCTGGTTATGTTGGCCGGCGGATTTTACCGCGCCACTTGGTAAGAGAAGACCCAACTCTTTCCCATGCCTTTCGCTCGCGGCAAAATGCCCTGCCCGTAGCCCTGGGCGTTCCGGCGATGGCGAAGCAAATCCCGCTGATCACCTGGAGAAATGGCCGCTGACGCGCTTCAAACCCTTCGCGCGCAACCCGCGCACTCACTCGCCGACCCAGGTCGCGCAGCTGGCGGCGTCGATGCCCACTTGGGGCTGGACTATCCCTGGTCCTGGCGACGGAAGACGGCGCGGTCATCGCCGGGCATAGGCGCCTGCTCGCTGCGCCGAAGGCCGGCTTCGAGGACGTCCCTGTCCTGGTGGCCGAGGGCTGGTCGCCGGAGATGGTCCGCGCTTATGTCATCGCGGACAACAAGCTCTCGGAAAACGGCGGGTGGAACCGCGAGCTGCTGGCCGAGGAACTGGCCGAGCTGCAGGCGCTCGGATTCGATAAGCTGCTGACCGGCTTCTCGGACAAGGAGATCGGGGAGCTGCTGCTGCACGCGGTGCGGATCCGGACGAAACACTGCCGCTCCCGGCCGAGCCGGTGACACGACCTGGACAGATCTGGACGCTCGGCCAGCACCGCGTCGCTTGCGGAAGCGCGCACGACGCGGCGTTGTGGGCCCGCCTGGTGGACGGTGCCTATGCGGCGTGGTCTGGACCGACCCGCCCTACAACGTCGACTACGAGGGCATGGCGGGGAAGATTCATAACGACGCGATGTCGGCCCGGGCCCTTTGCCGAGTTCCTGGCGGCGGCGTTCGAGCGCCTGGTCGCGGTGATGAAGCCTGGCGCCGCGATTTATGTCGCGCATGCCGACACGGAAGGCCTCGCGTTCAGGTGCGCGTTTACCGAGTCAGGGCTAAAGCTCGCATCCTGCCTGATCTGGCGTAAGGACTCGCTGGTGCTCGGCCACTCGGACTACCAGTGGATCCATGAACCGATCCTGTACGGGTGGAAGCCTGGCGCCGCGCATCGCTTCTACGGGGGTCGCAAGCAGAGCACGGTCGAGGCCTGGGCCAAGGGGCGCGGTATCGAGCAGCTCGAGGATGGTCGATGGGCGATCGCGTGGGGCGACTCGTTGCTGGTGGTCGACGGCAAAGCCAAGGTGGTCGCCAACGCTTCGTTCGTGGAACGACCGCGCCGCCATCCGACCATGAAGCCGGTGTCCCTGGTCGAGCGGCACCTCTCGATGTCGGCGCGGCCTTATGCGGTGGTGGTCGACGCGTTCGGCGGATCCGGCTCGACGCTGATCGCGGCAGAGCGCCAGGGCATGCAAGCGCGCCTGGTGGAGTTGGATCCGCGCTACGTTGACGTCATCGTTCGCCGCTGGCAAACCCTCACCGGCCTGGTAGCGGTTGACCAGGACGGAAGGGCGTCCGGGAGCAGCTCTACGCGCGGCCGCCGCTCGATCGCCGTCGGGTGACTAACGGGTGCGTCAACCTGGAGCCGGCCGTCTACGAGCGCCTGCGCGCGCGCCTGGCCATCTCCGGGGGGCCATGCTGCAGATACGTGGTGGGCGGCCGCCGCGCTCGACGCGATCGCGCATTCGCCTAGCCTACGTGGATCCGCGGATGATGGGCTGGCGGTGTGCATGAGCGGCCTGCGACGCTTGTCGTGGTGCCGTGGTCTGTTGCGCGAAAACGACAACGCGGTGAGGGGCGGGCCGGTCGCGCGCTGTGGTCGTCGTTGGGATGTTCGCGCGGACAGGCGACCTAAGACACCCTAAAACCTAACGCCGCGTCGCCAAGACAGCAGAAAGGCAAAAATCCCTTGTGGCATAACGAAAAATCGTCGTACCCGTCCGATGAATATGCGCGCAGAAACTAAAGGCTATCCATATATCGGCTAATTAATTTCGTTTCGATTTCGCTTCGTGATTCAGCATCGAAAACCCGAAAACCCTTGCCAGGACTGGTGTTGCGGTTTTCGCAACTCTAGCGGCGCGCCAGGCTTGCCAATATAATGCGACCAGTCCGGGGGGAATCCGGACTGATCAAAAAACCCTTACAGGAAATATTAAATGACTGACTTCAATCACCACCTGGAGGTGGCTTATCACGCCGTGGGTCTTATCTACTGCATTACCCATCTGGTGAAGTTCTGGCTGCTGACGTAACAGCGCAGAGGGGAAGGCTCCGGTCCTGGCAGACCAGAGTCTTTCCTGAGCTTAAGGCCGTTCGCGGGCATTGCATAGTGCCAGCGAAAAAAACCCGCCAGTCGGCGGGTTTGTCGTTTTGCTCTCTCATCGGGAGCCGCCCCCACCTGGACCGCTCGCCAGGTGATCGAGGGCACCTGACGCCGTTCGGAAGTTTCCGCCATGAGCACGACCGTGCGGTGCGGCTTTGCTAACGATATGCGCGGTCTGCTTGAGCATCTCGAAGGCAACATTGCCAGCGCTTCCGTTGCCCGCCGAACCGTAGGTCATGGCGCCAGGCTTCGCCCTGGCCTGAGCGATGAATGCCTTGATGGAATCGCTATGAACGGTAGGCCCCACCGCGAACACCATCGGCACTAACGGCAAGCGTGCCAACGTGACCGAGCACCAGCGTGTATCCGTCAGGCGCGGCGCGCGCGGTCTCCTGCATGGCGATAACACCCTGGCCACTGCCCTTGTTATCCACCACCCAGGCCTTTCGACATCGCGGCCGCGATGACGCGGGCAATGGCGTCAGAGCTTCCGCCTGGTCCGTACGGGACGATCAGCCGGATCGGCCTGACGGGTGCCCAGGTCTGCGCATGTGCCGGGGATAAGGGAAGCGGCTAGCGGGATGTCGAGGCCTACGACCAAGATACGCCCTTATGCTCTGCAGCGCATAAGGGCGTATCTTGGTCAGGGGCGCAGGACGACAAGCAGGACGACAACAAGCAGGGCGAGGGCGCGCCGACGGCCGGCCTCCCCCCCGGAAGACGGCAGCGACAGCAGTGACCACAGCAATGACAGCAAAAACTGAGCGGGCGGCGGCGATCCGCTGGATCCAGGCGGAGATGGCCGACTACGGGCTGACCATGGAGGAGCTGGCAGCGGCCGGGTGCTTCGATCCGCCGCCACCGCCGCCGCCACCCGCACCCGCGCCCGTGGTGTGCTACCGCAACGCCGCGGGGCAGAGTTGGGACGGGCAGGGCGACATGCCCGACTGGCTGCGGCGGGCGGTCAATGCGGGGCAGAGTAGGGAATTTTTCCGCGCTGGATAACCCCCGCCTGTTATCCCAGGCTTCCGATCTGTATCCCTAGTGATAGCGTATTCCCTTATCTTGCATGGCCCCGAGGGAAGCAACCGCGTAGATTGCGTCGGCATGAGCTTATTGCCTGGCGGGGGATCGCTGGCTATTCGGGCGCCGCATACCAGCTCCCCGGCCGCTAATCGCACACTGCTTCTTGGCCCACGCGTTGGGAGGTAATTCGCGCCCGATTCGCGCTAGGATGCGCCCGCATGTATGACACAACGAGGCGCGACACATGCGGGCGAGGATCAAGGGGCCGATCACGGCCGAACGACTGTGCGACGCGCTGGCACAGGCCACGGCGCTGCATGAGGGCGAGGGCGAACCCTTCGACGGCTTCTATGGGGCTGACCTGTATCTGCGCGCCTATTCGCAGGAGGGCGAGCTGATTGCCGTGATGCAGGGCACCGAGGAAGTGGGCCTCACGTTGCCGCTGCCGGCTGTGATAGTGAATGCCACGTCTACAATTTCGCGACTCCCTGTCGCTTCGCGACAACACCCTGCCTTAGTTGCATCGCGTACTTGGCAGCTTACCAACTACAAATCGTGTCACACCAACTACCGGGAGAGGTGCGATGCGATTCAAATCAAGGAAGGAAGAGGGCTTTCAGGTGTTCGCGGTTGCTGGGGTCAATACGGTGTCATTCGGTATCACGGCAACAAACGCTGCTCGCACGGGGCTTCTGGGATTCGGTGTCGAACGCATCGATCACAAGGAGAATGAGCAGTATTTCATGACAGGCATGAAAGTATTCCCGTCAGTCCTGCCGAATCCGGACGAGACCACACGCGTATCTACTTACGACCACCCAATTCAAAGTTTCGTCTGGGACGATTTCACGGCGAAGCCCGGCGGGCGCTACACCTATCTATTCCACCCTCTTCGCGGCACGCCGAAGAAACTCGATCGCACCGCTACGCCTATTGCTATCGAAGTCACCACGGAGGAGCTCTTTACAAAAGGCACGCACGACATCTTCTTTAATCGCGGAGCCGCTAGCAGCCAGGCCTACGCCCGGGAATTTCGCAACCTGCCGCCCACCAAAATCGAGGATTCGAAGGAGCGCCAGCGTGCGCTGGACTGGCTGAGTCGAGAACTTGACGAGGCGCTTCTCAAGTTCATCAATCAGGCACGGCCAGGAGACGAGCTTCTGGGCTGCTTTTACGAGTTCCGATATCAGCCGGTTGCGGAGGCTCTCGCTAATGCCGCCAGAGCAGGCGTTCACTTGCGCCTGATTGTTGATGCCAAGGACAACTCCTATACGGATAAGAAAGGCGTCTTTCATAAAGCCTTTCCCCGCACGGAGAATCTGGCGATGCTAAAAGAGGTGAAGATACCGAAGAAGCACTACCACCTCCGCCAAATGCGGCCAAACGACATCCAGCACAATAAGTTCATGGTGTTACGCCGCAAAGGAAAGTCGTATGCCGAGGCGGTTTGGACAGGATCGACGAATCTCTCCATGGGAGGTATTCACGGACAAACGAATGTCGGCCACTGGGTGCGTGACCGCGCCACCGCCGAAGCGTTTCGCGCCTATTGGTTGATTCTCGAATCGGACCCCGGCGCCCTAAATGGTAGCTCGCCCGACGGCAGGGCGGACAACCAGGCGTTCACTTCGAGCATCGAGGAGCTGAGTCCGACATTTGTCGACGACGCCGACATCGCACCGGGCATCACGCCGATCTTTAGTCCACGCCGCGGCTTGAAGATGCTGCAGCGTTATGTGTCGATGTTGTCGGAGTCGCGGTCCCATGCCTGCGTCACACTCGCATTTGGTGTTGGCAAGGAATTCCGCGAGGCGCTGCTACAGCACGATGTGGACGGACCGCTCACCCTTCTACTTATAGAGAAGGAAGATGGCCCAAATCCGAATAGCAAGAATAATGAGGACTGGACGCCAATAAACTCAAAGAACAACGTCTATAAGGCGTTTGGCGCTTACCTTGAGGATCCGGTCTATCAGTTCGCCAAGGAAACCAATACGCGCTTGTTGGATATGAACCAGCACGTCGCGTATATTCATTCCAAGTTCATGCTGGTCGATCCGATCGGTGACGACCCCATTGTGGTCACCGGCTCTGCTAATTTTTCGGACGCATCGACGCGCGGCAATGACGAGAACATGATGATCATCCGCGGTGACCGGCGCGTAGCCGACATCTACTTCACCGAATTTAATCGCCTCTTTTTCCACTACTACTATCGCTCGGTCGTTCAGTTGACCTCCCGCATGCGCTACAGGCAGTCGCGAACTCCCGATCAGGCTCCTCAGTTTCTCAAGGAAACGCCGCATGAATGGCTTAACGACTATGCGCCAAACAAATTCAAGACCAAGCGAGTGCAGATGTTCGCAGAGATGTCGATGTAGAATCTGGCCCCATATGGTGGCTACGTTGTTAAAAAGGGGAGTTGCAGCGCAATTCTAGGCGTGTGTTGGAGGAGGCTGGCGCATTGGCAGGACGTCTCTATCTGTGGCGCCCCACGACCGCGTCATACGGCTGCATCCCAATAGCAGCAAAAAGATGAACTCGCGCCACGATGTAGCCGTCGTCACAGCCATACAGGCTGACGATATGCTGCGATCCCGGGACCGGCGGAACCGAGACACTTGGGTCCGGTCCGCCGACCAGTTCCCATGGGCGCTGAGCTTTCGTCTGCAACTCGTATCGCATCCCGTGTCATCGGCTTCTTGCGACGACTCGACCCAACACCGGCCGTTGCTCGAAAATCGCCAAGCATGACGCGCATGACGTGGAGCTCTGCAGCGCTTGTCTTTGCGGCGCATCTTCTGCAGCTCGCCTCGGGCAAGACCCAGTTGCCGCCCAGGCCGGCCGGAATAATGTGCTCTCGGGTCAAATTTTCTGGCGCATCGCAGTAGATACAGCGGCCAGGTGGTAAGTATCTGCTCGTCATGCGGTTCTCGCGAGGCCCGGCGCCGGCTCGGCATCCATCAGCTCAGTCCGGTGGGGCCGCAGGAAGCTGCGGGTAACGCCATGGTGGATGGTAAGGACGCTCGGGGCAGCGGATCGCTGCTGGTAAATGGAGGGGGACCGCAACACTACGGGATTGGACAACCCATTCCCGTAGAACTACTTGGGAAGCACTTGTTGAGCCATGAAGCCGGCGGCTGCAGCGGTGGCAACTAGCAGAACCGTCGGCAATGAATAGCGCTTTTTCTTGTCGTCCGATAGGTCGAAGTCATAGAAATGCGCGAACAACCTCTGATGGACCCGCAAAGGCCTAATGGCAGAGCCGTTGCCTTCTGCAGCCAGAATTTCGTTTTGGCAGATACGAACTAGTGCGCCCAACGCTCTCGGCTCGCTACCTTCCGCTTTTACAATCTCCGCTTCGAATGCATCGGCCACTGCGTCATCGAAGATGCCCTTTGCAATGATGCGACTCTCGATGTCAACAAAGGTCTTCGCCAAGTCCGCATGCGCCCGCGAACGCTTTGCGTAGCCGAGCACAAGACTCAGTGTGGATGTGATCGCTACAATGGCTGCTATGTATGCCTGATATCCCGGCGGCACTACCTTGGGATAGATCGCTGTCGCGCCAAGCACCGAAAGCGCCTTTGTGGAGTTGTCCAGGATGTCGAAGAAGCGCTCCCGCTTCTGATGATAGGCGCGGGACAGGCGACACCATCGCAAAAGGTCGTGCCGCTTATTCCAGACGTCCTCCTCGGTCCAAGCCATTACTTGCTCTTCTTCGGCATGGGCGGCGGGGGCGCCCAACTGTCGCGTGGCCTCACAAATCCCCCTTTCCGTTCCCAACTGTCGCCCGTGGACTCATTAATCTGCCGGCTTGGCCTGGAAGGTAGAGGCTTATTCGGAACCTGCGTCGGTCGAGACGGTTTGTTTTTGTCACTCACGGCGTTGTTAAACTGATAAAAATGAGGCGGTAAGTGTATGCCAGTTTCAGTAACGCCTTCTCGTCTACAAGGGGTAAGGGAAAACACCTATGGGAGCAGCAACATGCGCTCAATCACGATCAGTCCAACGGCTCCGGCTCGGACGCGTGGTATTGGGGGGAAGAGCGAGATGACAACCCACAGGATTTGTGAGTGGTTTTGCCCCGTTTCAAGTAGCCCAATAAAGAACGGCGCACTTGCGCCGTTCCTTCGCTCAAGCAGCCACACCCTTGGCTGCATCGTCTACCTTCACCTCTTGGCGATCAATGACGTACGGCTCACCTGACTGGACCTTACGAAGCAGATCGACAGCCGCTTCTGTATATCGATGTATCACGTTAGTTCTGCTGGACGGAATCGAGATATGGTACTTGTTGTCTGACGCCTTCATATCGAAGTCGTCGTTCTCCTTGAGGATAGTAAGCAGCTTCTGCGCATCGTTCCAGCCCTTCTTTAGTCCGAGTGCTGTCGCGACACCGCTGAGCAGGTACTTATAGCTCAGATTTACCTGTGATGGATCTGACAGCGACGTAACTCCAAACAACTTTGCAAACTCTTCCCCAGAGTTGACGGCATGCTCCAGCGTCTTGAAATCGATCTCCACATGCTTCTTCGGGATACTAGATCGCACAAGCTCGACCGAACGCGCCATGAGTGAGCGCAGGAGCTTCGTATCGATCTTCTCAAGGTTGCCGGCTTGGCCAAAAGCCTTGTACACCCATTCGAAAGACGATGCGGAGATGCTTTTGATACGGACGTTGGTGTCCTTGGCAACAGTGATGCCCTTGTCTCGCGCCGGATAGGAAAGCTCGCCTATCGTTTCATCACGTTCAAGTATGTAGATGTTCGGCACGAGGTCGTAATCTCCCTTGTGGTCCATACGAACCATCTTGTCTACATCATAGAGAATCTTCTTGATATTCGGATCGTCAGCGCGGTAGCCGATGAAAATCAGAGGATGTTCCACAAAGTAAGTCAGCAACTTAGCGCTCAGATACTTGTGGTCCTCTTCAAACCTAGCGTAGTCGGCCCCGTTAATCACGATTGATTGTGCGTCGGTCACACAGCCATGAATTTTGAACACTTCGCCAATTGCAAGGTACGGCTTTCTCAGAATCTGCTGCCCGATAACCCTCTCGTACTGCGGGAATATCGACTCTACAAGAGTGTCATAGTTAGTGGTGATCACTGAGTGGGCACTGATCTTCTTGAGGGCTTCAATTTCTGCATCCATCGCTGCAGTTCCGTACGATCCCTTCTTCGGCCCGAGATTCTTCAGATGCTCGCTAACCGCATGCTTGATGAAGATGTCGCTTTTATACTGGCCATCAAAGAAATCTGCAGGGAACTTGCCCTTTCCCTTCCCCCATGCCCACTCGCGATACGCATCAGTGAAGATGGTCCCGATTTTCGCGTAGTCCTTATTATAGGTCTGCTCGTAGTAAGCGAAGTCCTTGTCTATAAGCGGGCAGTCCTTGGCAAGTAGCGTCAACAGCTCTGACCAGTTGGGCCCCTGAGCATAGCGTTTCGCAAAGCCCGATCCGACGAAAAGAATTGGCTGACAACTGGCCAACTTGAGGACATTGGCAATGTCCTGCGTTACCTCATCCTGATATTGTTTGTAAGTCAGTGGCATGCTTGAATGGACCCCCTTCGAGATTATTCTCACCATCATAACGCTGGCTGTACATTTTTTCATGTAGCCATCATGAATCTCGGTCGGAACAGCCGTTAGTGTCCGCTCGCGTACGTCGGCGATCGTCTGTCCGAAGCAGCCGTCCTCGGGCGGCTGCGTACCGCCGGGCCACGGCTGCCCTGACGACGTTGGTGCTTCTCTCGACGAGGAAAACTTCTCATTCAAGGGTGAGGTGGGTCAAAAAAGAATAAAATCTGAAACGCTCCAGAAGGTTGCGAGAATGGCAGGACGATGAACCCTGCTAGGGGCTACGGCTCGGACAAGAATGGCACACTCCTATGGCCCCACCGGTAAGTAAATCGCCCTCCGACATCGATCCTTATGACCGCCAGGAAGCCCAAAGGATCATTGAGGCTTATCGCGAGATCTTTCCGCGCATCACGCCGGAACTGGCCCGCTATTGGGACTTCGGGAGAACCCGTCCGTGGGGCTACCTGACCCCGGATTTTCACCGGGCCACGCTTAGTGAGTACGAGGCCTTCAGCGTGGCCGTAGAGAAGCTTGAGGGCGAAGCGCGGAAGAATCACCCCATGCCGGCAGCCGAACTGGCCGCACGCATGATCGCCTTGTGCGAGACCCATGACCTCGGCTTCAGTTTCGGCATCTGTCCGTGGACCGACCATGCTTTGCACCGCACGTATGGGAAGGCGACCGGCCGGCGCTTGGTCGTCATCGTCGGACACGACTGGTATCCCATCGTACCCAAACGTGTATTGGAGCCACATAGCTTGAGCTGGCCCATGCGCCAAGATGGCCTGCATCGCATACGTGAAGTTTTGCCCGGGCGCGCTGAGCGCTACTTCGTGGCCGTAACCAATCCCCTGCTGTCCGGGGAACTCGGCACGCTCCTGTTCGTGAACATTTATCCTGATTACCGAGAGCCAGAAGAGAGGACAACCGGAAAGGTGCGGGCAGGCTACGACGGGTGTCTGGAAGGCTTTGAGGCGTTGCTGGAGGCCACCCGTCCCCATTACAGGCCAAACGACGTGACAATCATTTCTTGGGGCGCGATGCCGTGGGATCTATTGAAGCCGCGCACGCCGGTCAATCCGCCCAGGGATGATTATGGAAGTCACTGAGCATCTCGCCGGCGAGATCCTTGAACTGCGAACCATGGGCCATGCATACAAGTATCTGCCAGTCGCGCACCCTAGTGAAGGTCGTAACGCCCATATTGCCTTTCACCTCGACCACGTGCGGTCGGGCTTGGCGAACCTCGGTTTCGGCGTCCCAATGTCCGCCCCAACTCCAAGGCCAAGGCCGGCCCGGTGGAGTCGAAGAGCCCCGTTGGCGTTCATTAATGCCTAGCGGCGCACCAGTTGCATAGGCCCCGCCATACGGCACGGTCAGTCCGAGTTAGGTACGTCACCGCCCGCGCGTCCCTTTCAATCCCTGCTTTTTCGCAGCCGTCCTCGGCCGGCTGTCTACTGCCGAGCTGCGACTGTCCCTGACCGCCGGCTACCGCCATTGCGATTCCGCCATCTCTGGCCAGTCACGGTTAGCCGCAGCGCGCTGGGTCGGGACGCCCGTGAGGCGCTGGCATTGCTGGGATGCGGCGATAAGGTACGATAACGTTGTGCTTGTCGGGCGTCGTCAGCACCCGGCCGTGTCGAGCGCCATACGATTTGATCCTCCAAGCGACCAGGGTAGTTCACCGACATCAGTGCCACGGCCGTCCAAGCTACGAAAGCGGTATTACGTAGCCAAGCGAATATTAATCTGGGACAGACAACTCACATGCTGATGCCCCCTTTTAGTGCTCAGGTCGCATGGCAGTTTGATCAATGGATGGGCCTTCAGCTTGGGCGCCGGCGTTTCGGCGCACCGACACAGGCAGGTCGACCGTCAGTGGACTCCATCGTTTGTCTTCCGCAATTTTCTAATGTATGCGCTCTAGTGGCAGAGAGGCGTGTAAAGAAAAAGACCTGCCTGTTCGACGCAGCAGCCGCTAACAGTGGCTGCCATTGATCTTCCCCTGTGCTATACCGGATCGCGTTCTGCACTGGAGTGCGCTGAGATCGTCTTGCTAGCGCAATCAGACGGCTCTCCCCCAGTCGGGTGACAATATCCTGGTGTTATAGCTGTCGTTCGTCTGCGGCACCCCAACTAAATCCAAGACGCTCGCGTATTAAGTTCCGTTCGGAGCTGGGTTTGGTATTTCGGTGTCGTATGTTTCACGGACATTCGATCGGAGCCCGGTTGTTAGGCCCTTGACGCCTGAAATGTCGTGAAACGCATGCAAGCGTGCTGCGCTCATTCCGAATGCGACATTACGTCGCCAAGATTCTATAAATCTTGCTATGGGGGAGGGATCTAAACGTTGACTTTTTTCTTTTTGTGAATACTGTTGTTCTTGCCTTCCTCCATCAACGATGGCCAAGGAAAACGAGAGTTTCATTGTGGGAAGAAATTTCATCATGTTTCGATCCCCTCGCAATGGAGGTGAGGGGAAAATGCGTCTGTCATTTGTTATTGGCGGAACAAATGTTTGTTAGCAGATGCGTAATTTTTTACTAGACTTCGTTTGCCAATGTCGGATAGGGACTGAACAAAGGAGATGATCATGCGAGAACTAAAAGTTTCATCAGAATTGTGGGAGGAGGTGTCTGAAAAGGACAAGGGAAAGATTGAAGGCATTATGCTGGCCGCGAAGGTAATGTCGCATGAGGACAAGATCGTTCCCGACACTACTATCGCGAAGGACGCTCAACCGCAGGCGGTGACTCTCGGATTTCCAGGTGACATACTTAAGCCGGCATGTCAGGCTGCCTGTGTTGCTGCCGGTGCTGCTGCCGCAGCGGCCTGTGCCGGCCTCAACCCAATAGCGGCGGCCGCTTGTATGGCAGTTGCTCAAGCAGGCGTTGAAGAGTGTAAGAACCGCTGTTGATCTGGTTGCTCTTGAGCGCGGGTAGGATGGGCCACTCCCGCTCAAGGGCTTCATAGTTTGGGGAGGGGAGAATTCAAGGCGGTAGGGGGGAATGACATGAAGCAGAAATGCGTGATTTTGCGCGGGAACCGGATGCTAGCACGCGATGTTTTCAGAGGAGCGTTCGCCAATCAAATGGACGTAATGTTTCCTCGTGGAGAAGTGAGCGTTGAGGTAGCTGAACTACACCGGAATGACATTCCAAGCGTCACGAGGGATGCAGATGTCCTAGCTATTGCTCCGGCGATGCCTATGAGCCTGATAGAGCCGTATGTGACTCCTCAAGACGCTATTCCAGTAGGCGGGGCGACGTTGGCGTGGGGAGTGAAGGCTGTAAAGGCGAACACCTCCCCGTACACTGGCAAGGACATAGTCGTGGCGGTACTGGATACAGGTATCGATGCATCCCATGCGGCCTTTGATGGTGTTGAATTGGTCCAGCGAGATTTCACGGGCGACAACGGCACGGCCAAGGATACCGACGGCCATGGCACGCATTGTGCCGGAACCATCTTCGGACGCGCAGTGGATGGGATGCGCATCGGGGTGGCACCTGGTGTCAAACGGGCGCTGATTGGTAAAGTGCTTGGTGGTGGGCGCGGAGGATCCACTGAAACGATAGCTAGTGCGATACAGTGGGCTGCAGAGAATGGTGCTCATGTCATCTCGATGTCGCTGGGACTTGACTTCCCTAGCTATCAGCAGCAACTGATGGATATGGGATATCCGCCTCCGATAGCTACATCGCGGGCGCTCGAGGGATATAGAGCTAATGTAATGCTTTTTGAGCGATTGGCCTCATTCATTAGAGCCCGAGCACACCCTACGGTAATGATTGCCGCGGCAGGTAATGAAAGTCAGCGCAAGGTTGATCCGCGCTTCGAGATATCCGTATCGCCTCCTGCCGTTTCGGAGGGGATGATCTCGGTGGCTGCGCTTGGTGAGCGGGACGGTGGGTTGGAGGTCGCTGACTTTTCTAATACGGGAGCGAACGTCTCAGGACCTGGGGTTGGGATTGACTCGGCAAAGCTCGGAGGTGGTCTGGTCAAAATGAGTGGTACAAGCATGGCCACGCCACATGTAGCCGGCGTCGCGGCTTTGTGGGCGGAGGCAATCGTGAAAGTCGCTCCGCTGAGCGTTATGGCCCTCACGGCGAAATTGGTCGGCTCCGCTACGTTCGAAGGTATGGGTGAGGGCTTTGACCCATTCGATGCCGGCGCGGGATTGGTGATTGCGCCGCAGGCATGAGTTCTTCATAGGGGGGCCCTGCCAGGAAATAGAATTCCCTTGCTACATCGGGCGCACGGCGCCCGGTTCAGGGAAGGCACGCTCGGACAGATCAGGTGCGTGCCAGAGCAGAGCGACTTTGCGTGGCAGTTGGCACGCGTCCAAAACCGCTGCGAAGCCCCGCGTTACTGGATACCGGACGAGGGAGTCGCCATCACCGTCGGCGTCATTTGGGTCGACGAGCGAGTTCCTGGCCGACGTTAGCAAGATGCAAAATTGGGTCGGCAGTGAGCAACGAAGCTATCGGCTCACGTAGTCGCCGATGCGCGGGAATGGATCCTAGCAGCCGCGAAGCCACCTAGCCATATCGTAGTCCGGACCGGAAACGCGCTGCGGTCGAGGGTCCCTGTGCTCCGAGCGCCGTCCCCGCTATCTGAGACAGGCCCCAGCTATTTCCATCGGAAAGCTGGGGTTTTTACCGTCGTAAGCAAAGCACGGGGCATTGCTTACGCCTCACTCTATTTACTTGTGAGCGTTACGATCTCGGTCCAATCCGAGAGGGCCTTATCGAGGTCCTCGGTCATTTTCTTGAAGAGTGGGGCTGGCACCTTGATCATAATCTTGCCTTGCTCATGTCCGAGGTCGACCTCAATTCCTTGTACCGGATTCCGGGTACGGGAGTCATAGACGAAGTACCGGTCCCAGTCCTGAATGCAGTCGACGAGGATCCCGAGGTAGGTCAGTGGCTCATCGGCGAGTGCGAGTGTGCGTCCCTTCACGCCGGATGCCCATCGTTCGCCGCGTTGTTGAATGTTGTGCAAGGCTGCCGATGCACTGGCCCACACTATGCCGCTCCACCAGAACTCGTAGTCATGAGGTACGGCAACAGTGTCTTCACGAGCTCTCATCTTTGCTGCCACAGCGGCGGGCGAATACTCCCCACCGTCGTCTTCAAGATTGTCAAAGTTCGCAAACAAGTTGTAGAAGAATGTCGCAATCTTCAGCTGCAGCAAGCCACTGCACACGCCGTGATCCAAGACACGAATGTCGGCGCCGGGCATTCCCTTGGTCACGTCTTCGAGGAACGCGGCTTGCAAGTCCTCAATGCGTTGAGCCGCATCCGCCTGTCCAAAATGCTTGAAATGGGCTTGCCACAAATCGAATGCATCGCCTGGCAGTTCCAATTTAGCGGATCTCCGCTTTCCTGCAGAATGTTGAAGATCGGCCGCTACCTCTTTCGCCAGGTTGTTGAGCCGCCCGAGGGCACGCAGGTAGATCGCAATCTTGGACAACGATGCTTCCTGCGGCGCGTCGGGCATCGATACCAACTTTCGGAACTCTGGATGCGCGTGGACCGAGGTGGCACCCGTTTGCTTCCAGAACGCCATCGTGAAGTACTCGTCCGCAGTTCGCAGGCCGATTTCCGCCTGTTTGCTCTGATTTCCGGTATCCATGCTTGTGATGGACCCTTCAAACAGGTATCCGATATCGTGCAATAGACTCGTGTACTGCCACGTATGGCCAAAATACTGATCGAAGGAGAACTTGTGGGAAGCGCTCGGGTTCCAGTCACGCCTCTCGATGGCGGTGTTGATGGCCGAATAAATCCTGTCAGAGTGGCTGTAGAAGTACCATCCCAGTAACCAGTTGTTAAGCGTGTGCGCCGTATGATCGCGTTGCTTGTCGTAGGCCATCCCGCGCGTGGCTTCACGTTTCCAGACCCCTTCCCGGAACATCTCGAAGTCCTCGAGATCTGCGATGGCGAGAACGCGCCTCGTGCAGTCGAGTGCTTTGTTCACCCGCACCTGGTCCATCGTCGTACTCAGGAAATGCACAAGTTCATCCTGTATCGTGGGGCCGGATTTCTCGATATCCAGCGCCACATACTTTGAAAAAGCCGTGTTCTTCCGGCGGACGAACTTCTTCAGTTCTTCAATCGCGTTATTCATGGAATGAGGTGAATGCGAAGTCAACTGTGTAGAGTGGGGCGGATAAATCTATTGCCCAGCGAGCGTTGGCGACGTGTAGAAGACCATTAGACGCCGTCTGGGCGCAGGGAATCCAAGCATTACACTTGGCGTCGCGCCGGGGCACGGACGCAAGGGAGTCCACGACCCCAATGCCATCCAGCGTCGCCATCGTCGCTACAAATGCATGGTGCGCAGACACATTCTCTTTGAGTAGCTTGCACGTGGCTGTGAGCATGACTGCCGGCGAACAATTGAGCTTTTGGCGCAGCAATGCGAATAGGCTCTTGGGGTGGCGACCGGCGTGCTTCCTTACGGTCACGGAAAGACCTTGCACGGACGATTCCAGGACGTCTCGCAGTGTGCCATGGTCTGGCGGACACCAACCGCGGCGTCTGACTCCGAACATCGCACATGCCTGCTGCTTGGAGGTCGGAACGCCACAGAGCGAAAGTGCCATCGCTGACGCGTAGACCGCGCAGAAATCCGACTTCAGCCGTTGGCCGAGAAAGACGTCGCGAACGTCAACGTTTGGCAAGCGCCGCCCCGAAGCCGCCAATGCCGAAAGAGAACAGCCTGGCAGCCGTATTCTTCGCGACGACCTTCTGCGCCGGTGCGACTTTTTTCACCGCCGCCTTCTTGGCGACTACTTTCTTAGCAGCCACCTTCTTAGCGGGTGCGGCCTTCTTGGCGGCAACCTTCTTAGCCGGCACGGCCTTTTCGGCGGCAACCCTCTTAGCGGGCGCGACCTTCCTCGCAGCAGCCTTCTTAGCGGGCACTGCCTTCCTCGCAGCAGCCTTCTTAGCGGGCACTGCCTTCTTTGCAGGGGTCGCCTTCTTTGGAACAATTGTCTTGGCGGCAGCAGCCTTCTTCGCAAGGACTTTCTTCACAGCTGCAGTTTTTTTTGCCGCGACTTTCTTCGCAACAGTCATGACTTCCTTCCTAGGTGGGGATTGCCAGATTCCAATTGCCGCTAACCCTAAGCACGCTCGGGACTTGCCCGATGGAATCTGACAGGGATTAATCCAATGCTCGCGCGAGCATGATGTACGAAATCTGGCGACCAAACAAGCATATCGCGTTACAAGAGCGCGCGGCTTCCCAGTAAGCGGTGCGTGAGTACCGTATTGACGTAGTTCCGGGCAGCGTTATGAGCGGACAGGAAGCTGGTCAGCTACAGCCCACGGCATGAGCTCGTCGACGCGATTGATCGCATGGTCGGCTAGCGCATCCGATTTTAATGATTAGGCGAGCCTTTTCCTTGCTCTTGCCGCATTATCCGAGAGCGGCGAGGTACGCTAGCAGTTAGAGGCCCCTTGGGCCGCAGCAGGGAACGGTTTGCGGGCCGCTTGCGGCGTGGCCAATCTTTGGTTTGCTCGGGGGCATTAGGGTGCGTTTTTAACATAACGCCCGAAGAGCGAAATTTTACTGTGGCTTGGGGTGTTATGTTTTGATTGGAGACGAAGAGCAGGGGTGTCCGCCGGTGGCGGGCGTCGACGCGCAGGCGTTGGGTCAGAAAAATCGAAATGGGCGGCTGCATAGACGGCAATGCACGCCTAGACTTCCTCGCCGTTCTTGTAGAAGGTGCCTACTTGCCGCCGCTGATGCAATGGGCACCGGGAAACACCTCATTGTGGCCGTTGCTACCGTCCAGCGGGAAGGGGGCGTGGGCACGGCCCAGTAGTGGCCGCTCGGTAAGGCTTCGATCGATTACCGGGATACTTTTCATCACCGCCGCTCGGTGTCACGTAATGCACAAGCCCTGGCGCTGCGGCAAAAACGGATCGTGTCAATCCTGCCAAGGCGTGACATCGTCGCGAGACAGCCTCGTGTAGGCTCGCAGCCCATCGCCTCTTGCTTATCCAGTGTATTTCGCCATGGCGCCATACCTGCGCATCGCCGTCCGAGCACTCGGCGTCGGCGCCATCATTGTGATCATCGCCGTTGTCTCACGGCAAGTCTATCTGCGAGTCGCCGCGGAACCTGACGGCGCGGCTGAGGAGCCCGCGGCGATGATGTTGATCCGCTGCGAGACGATGCATCACCGCCTGCAGAATCGGCACAGTCCCGCAGACGCGGCGGATGCTGACGAGCCGCCACGCGCTCGTTGCAGGGAGTCTTGTGTCGGAGAGCGTCTGATCAGTCCAGCAGTTCACGCTGCTTGCGTGAAGCTGCCGGGCTGTCCACAGCAAAGCGCCGAGGCAAATGGGCATGGTTCGTCCCCGCTTTGTCGACCTGGACTCGCCTGGTCACAAAGCTTAGCTACCGCCATGCGCGTCCACGCTGGACAATGCCTTCCTGCCGCCAGCGAGCGCAATGTGCGCGTCAGGCCCCGGAACTCAACGGCGCCTTGGAGCGCCGGCAAAAGAAAGCCCGCTGCAATGGCGGGCACGAATCCCTTGAGGAGAAAGGGAGGAGACGGACGTAGTATAAACCCTTACGAAAACTCGTGCAGCCCCTGCTTGTGGTGGGGTCTACGCGGTCTGCATCCATTTTTCTCCGAGGCGAAGCGACCGCGTTGAGACGTGTCACCAAAAACCCGGTTCCAAGGTGACCGGACTGGGAAACCTGATCCACCGCCCGGTTTGGCACGCGGCAGAGGCAGATGAGCGGTACCAAATCCGTAATTTCACGTTCACGAAATTATCTCGTCACGCGGCATCGCCGCCTCCAATAGGCTTTTCGCGACCCAACGCTGCCGTTGCAGGCCTCAACCGACGAGCGGCAGGTCTTGAGGTAAAACGGCCATCCCTGGTTCGGTCACAGTCAGCAAGTGTTCAGCTGTCGGGCAGGGGAAAGGAAATACTCAAAGCCACCGTCTCCAGGTACTTCTGTTTTAAGCGCGCCTCGGCGCGCTACCGCCTGTTGACGCTATGACGTTCGAAGCTCTCCTTCAATACCTTGACGAACGCGTCGCTCGCCGCGGTTCGGTAGGCGTCTTTGCGCTGCAGGAGCGCGGCTGTGCGGGCGGGCAGCGGGGGGTCGAGTGGCACGGGATGCAGTTCGCGGTGCTCACGAGCGATCCCGTCTGGCAATACGGTGGCGAGCTGCCCGCGGCGCACGATCTCAAAGATCGCGCTGATTGAACTCACCTCGATGGCAACGAGCGGACGAACGCGTTGTCGTGCGCAGTATTCGTCGATATAGCGACGCGTTGCGAATGCATTGTTCAGCAGAACCAGTGGTTCCTTCGCGAAGTCTGGCGCGGCCAGCGGCTTGCGGCGCGTCGCACGCGCATGGCCTCCGCTGACCACGAGGCTCAGCGTCTCCTGAAACAAAGGCTGGCTCCCTATTTCCGCGGCATGAACGGGTTCGAAGGCGATGCCTGCGTCCAGCTTGTCGTCGGCGAGCTGGGCTTCGATCTGATCTTGCGGGATCTCCTGAATGTCGATCGCGATGCCCGGGTGCGAGCCATGGAAGCGGTCAATAACGGGGCCGACCAGATACGCGGTGAATGTCGGCGTCACGGCCAGACGCAGATTGCCGCGGCTCAACTCGCCCACATCGTGGATCGCCCTCATGCCCGCATCGATGTCTTGTAGCGCGAGTTTCGCGTAGCGTGCCCATGCCGCGCCCGCATCCGTCAGCTGCACGGTCCTGCCCGAGCGGTCGAGCAACTGCGTGCGCAACGTGTCTTCCAGTTGCCTGATCTGCTGCGAGAGCGTCGGCTGCGAAACGTGCAGCGCCTCGGCAGCGCGCGTGAAATTCCGGTGTTCAGCGACCGCTAGAGCGGATATGACGCAGCAGCATGCGGGCCTCGTAACTATTGATATTTCCTATCGTCAGGATCATAAACCGATCTTGGACACTATTGCTGATTGCATCCATTCTTTGTTCATCGCATCGCACTGCGTCACTGAACGGAGCGAATCATGCACGAGATCATCGACGGTTTTCTGAAGTTTCAACGGGACGTATTCCCGGCGCGCAAGGACTTGTTCCGGAAGCTTGCGACCAGTCAGACGCCGCGAACGCTGTTCATTTCATGTTCGGACAGCCGCATGGTGCCCGAACTGGTCACACAGCGCGAACCGGGCGACCTGTTCGTGATGCGCAATGCCGGCAATATCGTGCCTTCGTTCGGCCCTGAGCCGGGAGGTGTTTCAGCCACCGTCGAGTATGCGGTTGCCGCGCTGGGCGTGACCGATGCCGTGATCTGCGGCCATTCGGACTGCGGCGCGATGACAGCTGTCGCCACCAGCAAGTGTCTCGATCACATGCCCGCCGTCGCGAACTGGTTGTGCTATGCCGACTCAGCGAAGCTCGTCAACGATGCTCGCGAGCATGCAACCGAGCGCGAGCGCATCGACTCGATGGTGTGCGAGAACGTCATCGCTCAACTGAACAACCTCAAGACTCATCCTTCCGTCGCGCTGGCGCTCGCGCTAGATCCTATGAATGAAGGCGGGTCGGTAACGCACGCAAAGCGATCCTAAAGTAAAGGTGCGACCCATTCACCTTGGAGCACGTCATGCAACCGACCCGTATCAATCATACTATGCCCGCAGAAGATGTATTGGCAGTGGCCCTGGAGCTGTCCAACAACACCTGGAAAATCGCCCTGCACGACGGCAAACGGGAGAAGCCTGCGATCCAGACTGTAGCTGCAAAAGTTCCGGCATGCCGCCTGGACGAAGCGATGCAAGCGATCGAGAAGATCAAGACGAAATGGGGAATTGGCCCTGGCGTGCGCACCGTCGTGTTGTACGAGGCTGGTCAGGACGGCTTCTGGATCGAGCGGGCGCTATCGAAGCTCGGATACGAAGTAGTGATCTGCGACCCCGCCAGCATCCCGGTGGAGCGGCACGCGCGGCGGGCCAAGACCGACCGACTCGATGCGATCAAGCTGGTGTTGTGCCTGCGCGCCTGGCTGCGCGGCGAACATGACCGCATGCACGTGATTCGCGTACCGGCCGTTGAAACCGAAGCCCAGCGGCACCTGGTGCGCGACCGGGGTGAACTTCAAAAAGAAACGCTACAGCACCGCGACCGGATACGCAAGCTGCTGCGAACAGTGGGTTGCTGGCAAGACGTCGAAGGCGATATCGCAAAGCGGCTAGCAAAGGGAGAAATCTCCTGCTACGACGGCGCGGCAATCCCTGCGCAGTTGCATGCGCGGCTGACCCGGGAGTGTCAGCGCTTGGCCTTAGCCCAGCAGCAACTCGCTGCACTGGAAAAAGACCTGGTCAGGCAATTGCCGGAACCCGCACAAAAGCGTATTGCCGACCTGCAACGGCTCAAGGCGGTTGGCCCGGTCGGCGCGACACGACTGGTGCTCGAGCTGTTCTGGCGCAGCTTTGACAACCGCCGGCAGGTGGGCGCCTGTGTCGGCTTGGCGCCGCAGCCGTACGACAGCGGCCAGAGCCGGGTCGACCAGGGGATCAGTAAGCAGGGCAACCGGCGCGTGCGTTCTCTGCTTATCGAAATGGCGTGGCTCTGGTTACGCTATCAGCCCGGCAGTGCGATGGCGCAGTGGTACGTGCAGCGCACCCAAGGCAATAGCCAGAACAAGCGGGGCAAGCGCATCGCTATAGTCGCGGTGGCGCGACGGCTGGTCATCGCTCTGTGGCGCTATCTGACGCATGGAATCCTACCCGAGGGAGCGCTTCTGAAAAACAGCAAGACCACAGGATTAAAACGTTCAGCCGGCGAGGTGGCAGCAGTTTGAAGGCATGGCGGCAACGCTCGCATTAGCTGCTCCTGTCCGTCATATCGCAAGTCAGTTCGAAGTAGACAAGCCCGTGCAGCCTGCTGGTTGCAAACGCAACCGACACTACTAGATGGGGCTTCTCGCATCAAGGTCGCCTTAGCGCAACGCGCATGCAGGATTGGGCTGGGCAAATACCAGCGGATAGAAGTTGGTGGGACGTCGAAGTCTCACGTAAAGATGACCGGGAACTTTGAAACTGGTGAACAACAGCGACAGACGCCTGTGGTAAGCGCGAGCTAGATTAAGGAAGAAGTTGGATCAATTTGCGTAAAAATTCTTGCCTTCCGACTCATCATAGAAGCAGGCTGCTGAAGTACTCACCGCACAAAAGGCGAAGTTTCTTCCTACAAGGCTGAAGGGCTCGCCATTTTTCACAATCCGGGAACCTGGCGTCACTTCATCGATTTTTTCGGTGATTTGACGCCCATTTCCAGCCTCATTTCCGCGATTACTGCGACAGCGGACGGATTTGTCCCAGGGAACGCATACGTACGAGGTTGTAGGCGGCCATGCTCAACACGAACATCTGGTCGACCTTCTTCCGTCCGCGCACCATCACCTGACGCATGCGCCCAACGGTCTTGGCCCATCCAAAACCTTGTTCAATCAGCTTGCGCTTCTGCTGCGAGATGGCATAACCCTCGCTGCGTGCGATGGCATCAGGGACGGCCGAGCGCCGCCCCGAGGTGTTTTGTGCGACATGCGGCGTCACCTTCATCTCCAGGCAAGCTTGAATGAACTCCTCCGCGTCGTAGCCCTTGTCCGCGCCCACGGTGACTTCCAAATCGAGGTCCTCAGCCACCTGCCTGGCATCGTTGAGCATGACCTTCGCGGCCTCGCGCTCGGCGTATCCGTCAGCATTGGTCACCATGGCGCTGACCACCAGGCCGTGGCGATTGTCGCTCAGCGTATGGCCCATGTAGCGCAACTCACTGGCGGTCTTGCCTTTGCGATAGAGCCTGGCATCGGGATCGGTCTTGGACTCGTGCGTCTCGTTACCGCGCTTGCGCCCCTTGAAGTTAGCGCCGTCGTTATCGTCATTGTCGCCGCCGTCTTTGGGCACGAAGCTCTTGTGGCCTGCCCACGCCTGAATCAGCGTGCCGTCCACGCTGAAGTGTTCGCCCGACAGCCAGTCCTTCTTCTGCGCGATGGCCAACACTTCATTGAAGAACTCGATTACCGCGTCGTGCTGGATCAGCCGTTCGCGGTTCTTGCTGAACACGGTGGGCACCCAGACCACATCATCCATGGCCAAGCCAATGAACCAGCGAAACAGCAGGTTGTACTGCGTCTGCTCCATGAGCTGACGCTCTGACCGGACGCTGTAGAGCACCTGCAGCAGCATGGCCCGCAGCAACTTCTCCGGCGCGATGCTGGGCCGGCCGCCCTTGATATCGGCTTCATACATCTGCGCGAACAACCGGTCCATCTTCGCTAGCGCCTGATTCGCCATGGTGCGGATCGAGCGCAGCGGATGGGACTTCGGCACGAAATCATCCAGCCGCCGCATAGTGAACAAGCTCTCCGTGAAGGTGTCTGCGCCGCGCATGAAATCTTGGGTTGGATGGACTCCTCAGATCAACGCCCCAGCCAGTCCCCGCGCTGACGTCCGCTGGAGGTATTTCAGCGGCCTGCTAGGTCGCCTGAAGCTGCATGGCTGGGTCTATGACATCGAATCGGGCTCCATCGACGCCTTCGATAACGCGAAGCGTCAGTTCTTTTCGCTGGCGGAGCATCCGGACGTCACCGCGACGCCTGCCGAGTGCATCGCGGCGCATTGAAGATCGACACATCCCTTCCGCCTACCGGCTTTACTCCCTTCACTGATTCAAGGAGCAACATCATGACCCAATCGCAAACCAGGCAGCACGCGCGCGAGGCATTGACCGATAACATCATCGACGCGAAAACCCGCAAGAACTTGACGTTCGAAGCCATCAACGAAGGCACGGGCCTGAGCGTCGCTTATACAACGGCTGCGCTGCTCGGCCAGCATGCGATGCCTGAGCAGGCTGCGAAGCTCGTTGCCGAGCGTCTGGGGCTCGACGACGAGGCGGTTCGCCTGCTGCAAATCATTCCAGTTCGCGGAAGCATTCCCGGCGGCGTGCCGACCGATCCGACCATCTATCGCTTCTACGAGATGGTGCAGGTGTACGGCTCGACGTTGAAAGCGCTCGTTCACGAGAAGTTCGGCGACGGCATTATCAGCGCGATCAACTTCAAGCTCGATATTCAAACGGTGCAGGATCCAGAAGGCGGCGAGCGCGCGATCATCACGCTCAACGGCAAGTATCTGCCGACCCGGCCGTTTTGATTTTTCGAAGACTAAAGCCCAATAAGGTGCCTCGTAAAGGAGAGTTGATATGTCATCGCAACAACATGAAGTTCGCCCGCCGCTTCCTCCGTTCACGCTGGAAACGGCCAAAGAAAAAATTCGACTTGCGGAAGATGGCTGGAACACCCGGGATGCGGCAAAGGTCGCGCTCGCCTATTCGCTCGATACAAGATGGCGTAATCGCACGGAGTTTGCGAACAACCGGGCAGAAGCGCAGGCGTTTCTCGACCGCAAGTGGCGAAAGGAACTCGACTACCGTCTGATCAAGGAACTGTGGGCGTTCGGTGGCAACCGGATTGCAGTGCGCTATGCGTACGAGTGGCGAGACGATGCCGGCAACTGGTTCCGTTCGTATGGCAACGAGAACTGGGAGTTCGGCGAAGACGGACTGATGCAACGTCGCTTTGCTTGTATCAACGACATGCCGATAAAGGAATCGGAGCGCAAGTTTCATTGGCCCTTGGGCCGTCGTCCCGACGATCATCCGGGGTTGAGCGACCTCGGTCTTTGAGCACGAACGTGGCGGCGACGTGCGTCGCGTCGTCGCCATGTCGGTAATGTGGCATGTGCGGGGAGTCACCTGTTCGAGTCGGCGGCTGATTTCGTCCTTACGATGCCAGGCTATGATCTGAGTCTCGATCTCGTCGACCTGTCTGTCTTGCAACTTAGCAACTTGAGGTACTCGAGCGGTCGGTCGATAAGCTGCCGGAACGCGCCAGGCAGATCGTTAGTCGCGTCTTCGATCAGATCCGGCACAAGCAGGGCGATGTAGGCAATGCCTTGCGGCACAACCAGGGCCATACTCAGCCAGTATGGTCACGAATCTGGTTGGCCTGAGCGGTGCGAGCCTTTATGAAACCCTGGCGCACGCGGTGCAGTAAGAGCACTGCCTGGTGTTCGACCTTCTTTATCGGTATAAACCGCATTGTCGGTCGCGTCACAGCCTCGCAAATGGCTTGTGCATCGGCCGCGTCATTCTTGTTGCTTTTCACATAAGGCTTCACGAACTGCGGCGCCATTAGACGCACCGTATGGCCAAGCGCTTGCAGCTTGCGAGCCCGGTAGTGCGCGCTGCCGCAGAATTCCATCCCGATCAGGCGGGTCGGGAGGTTGGCGAAGAACGCTGCGACTTGGTCACGGCACAATTGCTTGCACAGCACCGTCTTTTCTCGCGCGTTCGCCCCGTGGACCTGGTCGGGTAGCAGCGACGCATTACTGCGCCGCCGCCCCCTCAGAACCGGACGTGCAGGTCGCCCCGCATCCGGCTCAAGCCATTCCTTTAGCGCCACTGGGTGGCACCGGACAGCCCGGCGGAACGTTTCGCGGTTCGACGGCGGGCAAGGTAGATGTCCCATGCCGGATCAAACGGATTAGCCAGTCCCCGGATTTTGATGTGGCGCTGGATGGCGGCCGTCGCTGCGCGGAAGAGTTGCAGGCCGCAGGTGTCATCCTCGGTCGAACCCTTCGTTGCAAAATCCCAGGACCGATGTCCGTCACACCGGAAGTAACGTTTCCTGACCCACCGGGCTCCTTTCGTGGGGTGCCTACGTCTTGCCCACTTCCAGAGCAGGTGCCAGATGTGCGAGTCGATCGTTGAGAAGGTCGCTTTTGCCACGACGTGGCGATGATACATAGTCCAACCCCGAATGATCGGGTTCAGCCTACGGATCAACGCCTCTTGGGTGACACTCGCGTTGCCCTTGATGACTTCCCTGACCTTGTCGAGCAGCGATTTGATACTTTTCTTCGCTGGCTTGATCAGCAGTTTGCCGCCGTACTTGCGCACGTTTTGGCCAAGGAAATCGAAACCCTCCGCTATGTTGGTGATCCTGGTCTTCTCTTCCGAGAGTTCCAGACCTCGGGCGGCCATAAACTGCCTGACCGCGGGAAGCACCCGGGATTCCAGCACATCTCTCGACACGCCAGTCACCACAAAGTCATCGGCATAACGGACGACGTTGAGCTGAGCCTTGCTGCGAGCAAGTTTGGATGTTCCCACACTTGCATGGACTGCCGCTTCAAGCCCATCCAGCGCCATATTCGCGATTACGGGCGAGATAACTCCCCCTTGGGGTGTACCCGCCCGCGACTCGAACAGAGTTCCCTCATCGATATATCCGGCCTGAAGCCACTTTCGCAGAACCCCCTTATCCATCGGTACGTTCTCCAGGAACCAGGAATGACTGAAGTTGTCGAAACAGCCTCGAATGTCACCCTCCAGAACCCATTCTGGCGAGGCACGCTTAGCCAGAACGTTGAAGCACTGCTCGATGGCATCGGCGGTCGAGCGTCCGGACCGAAAGCCGTAGGAATTGGCATCCGCCAGAGTCTCCGCGACGGGTTCCAGAGCGAGCTTCCATAAAGCCTGCATCGCCCGGCACCGCATACAAGGAATTCCTAACGGACGCTTCTTGCCGTTACTCTTGGGAATGTAAACCCGCCGCAGCGGCATCGCCCGATAGCCGCGATGACGTAGCGACACCATTCCGTTCCATCTGGCCGCCGGGGACGACCATATCCTGCCATCCACCCCCGGCGTCCTCTTACCGCGATTTTCCGTCACACGCTTCACGGCCAACATCTTGCCGCTATGCGAGCGGGTCAGCAGACGTTGCAAGGCTTTCACCTTGCTCCATCGGCCTTCCCGGACCACCTTGGCGATACGCACCTGAAGCCGTTTCACCTCTGCCTCAATGTGCGGCCAGTTCGCCTGATCCCACATCTGTGCAGCGTGCGAGGACGCACCAGCTCCCGACACTTTCGCATCGTACGCCGTCATCTGCTTTCCCTCGTATAACGGTTGGTCAAAGTTCTCTCGCCATGAATGACCCTGCGGAAGTCTGCCCACTTTCGTGTCGGGCAATGTTGCAGCCCGTATCCCGGCCATTACAGCCGGGCGTTCGCTTTCTCCGCATTCCTTTACCCACCGTGCCAACAGCGTTCCTTACGGTTCGCCTGCCGTCACCGGCAGCATGATGGGCTTACCCTGTTCCGCATGAATCTCCGAGCGGGGCGGACCCTTCCTCTTCGCCGGCGGCTGGTTGTCCATGGTGGTCCAGTCTTCGAAGACCACTCCTCACCGCATACCGTTTTGGTTCAAGCCTGTCAGCACGTTTGGCTTGTCAAAGATCACGACGTTTATCAGAAGTTCACATATGTTGGTCGTACCCACTCATCCCTTGCTCCTCTCCGCCTTCGTGCTGGCAGATTCCGCTTCGCCTCGCGGCTGGGCGTACCGGTTATCCGGCGGCTACGTTGTCCCCAGAGCTTCACACCGAGCTGTTACCGGCTCCGCATGTCTGGGTAGGGAACGGTTGATGGAACAACCGGTTTCGTCAGGCCATACGTTCTCCTGTGAAACAGAAATTCAGGCGACTTGCAGGTCGCACAAACACGTTCTTGGCCAGGTCGATCCCCAATTGTCGTAATCTCCATGGTGGACGCCCCTTCCAGTTTGAGTGGTTGATGACACTTCCACTCTGGCACGCCGTCGTCGGGTTGGGGTGTCCCATCCCATTGCTGACATTGGTCGGGCCTCTGCGCCGTGGCATCGCGCCGGTGAGCTTCGGCCAATTGGTTGGTACGGTTGGTCTCAAACAGGCAGCCCAACCGTCCCGTGGACCGGCCATACAGACGTCGTTAATGTTGTTGAATCGATTAGGTACCGCTCAAGCAACAGGCACTCACAATGGCGATTCGCATATCGTGCTATTACGTCGTCAACGAGGTAGAACTCGTGTCGAATCGCAGAATCGGCCGCCGACTCTGATTGACGTCCATAGCGGCATCGTACTCCATGATTCGGGCTGTCTCATAGCAGACTTCCTCGCCCAAGAATTTTTCCAAAAGATATAGCGTGAGGTCGATTCCGAGTGTTACGCCACCGCCCGTAACAATCTCCCCTTCATCTACGACAACAGCCTCCACCACTTCTGTGTCAGGGCAGTCCCTGGCAAGCGTATTCAACGGACACTCTTCGGGGCCTGTCACAGGGACTTTCGTAGTGGCGACTTTGCCGGCGAGCAGGCCAGCCGCCCCAAGAATCAATGCCCCCGTGCAAACACTTGCGATCGTCTCACTATTGTTAAAACGCCGTCGAATAAAGTCCAAAATCAATTCGTTCTTAACTTGTACTCGCCATCCCGGGCCACCTGTAATGATTACCACGTCAGCCGCCGGTGCATTTGCGAAGGAATAGTCGGTTTCAACCCTCAACCCGTTCTGCAGTTCGACCAGGCCGCCTTTTTCGGAGACTGTGAAATACGAAAGTTCATCTGTTACCCGCTTTGCCATCGAGAGCGTGCCGATGACGGCGAGTTCAATTGGTTCGATGTGATTGTACAAAACGATTGCCACGCGCATCATTATGCCTCTAATTTAGATTGTCCACGAACACTAACCGGCGGTGCCCGTTGGTTTGAGAAAGCGCGAGTCAACGTAATCACACGCTTTCAATACTGGTCGGTTCTGTTACTACAACGATCGCCTGGGCATCGCCTTCAAGGGCTCGCCCGCGATGGGGTGTGCTCGACTCGAAATACAAGCTGTCGCCTGCTTCGAGCACGTAGCGCTGAAGCTTTCCCCCGATCTTGAACTCGAACTCTACTTTTCCCGATAGCAAAAAGACGAATTCTTCGCCAGGGTGCTCGAAAAAGTAATCGAGGTTGATTTCAGAGGGGAAGGTGAACATAAACGGATCCATGTGTTTGGCGTGCTTCTTATGCGCAAGACTCACATAGTCGTATCCGTAGGCACTCCCTCCCCGAACTACGGGTTTTCTCTCCCAGTGATGGACGATTGAAACTGGTGAGTCGACACTATCGTCTGAGGCCGTCGTCCCACTCTGGTCTGGATCCAGAAAGAAGTAGCTCAGCTCCAATCCCATCGCCCGCGCGATACGCGCTAGCGATGCGATAGGAGGCGCCTTCTTTCCATTTTCAATCTTGGAGAGGTACCCCTTCGTGAAGCCGGACCGATCAGCGAGCGCTTCCAGCGTAAGGCCCTGTTCAATTCTGGCTTGCCGCAGCCGTTGGCAGACAGCCTCCTCATCCTCTGAGGGGGAGAGGGTTGAACCGGGATCCTGCCGGGGTGCTCGCTCGGACTGCAAGAAACTTCGATTTCGCTCTAGAGTTTTGGCCGTCATGCTTGCAATTTCCATTCGCCTAGAAGTAGGGATGGGAAACTTCATCTGTTTCCCATGAAGATTGTAAGCGGATTCGATCGGCGAATCACCCTAAAATGTGCATTGTAGGCCTCTTATTTGGCGTCGGACTTCGGCAAAAAACCGTTTAGGACTCAAACAGGCTGTCGCGATAAGTTTCCGGACTGAAAACAGTAGCAATGAAGGTTACGGCGCCCAGAACAGCAATCATGACGGCTACGCCAATGAAATGGCCTTGGCGAGCCAGCAATGCAGTAGCAAGCATTGGTGCGAGGCCGCCACCTATTCCTGCTGCCACCTGGCATCCAAGCGACGCCCCACTGTATCGAACCCTTGTTCCGAAAAGCTCAGGCAGCAAGGCGGCCTGCGGTCCATACATGGAGCCATGACCTAGGTTCATGCAGACGGCAATTGTAAGTGCGATCACGACCGAACTGCCCGTCTGGATGCTGAGAAACATGGGGTATGCGGCTGCGATGGTAAAGACAGAGCCCACGAAGTACAGTGTCCGGCGACCCCAGCGATCCGATAGCCACCCAAACAGGGGGATGGTAATTAGCTCCAGCGCAGCACCGAGCAACACACCATCCAGAATGATGGCTTTTGGAATGTGCAACACCGTAGTGCCATAGACCACCACAAATACCGTGAGGATATAGACCCAAGCAACCTCACAAACCTTGAGACCAATACTGATCAAGAGGTTGCGCTTATGCTTCGTCAACACTTCCAGAAGAGGGATCTTGGGCGGCTGTTCGCTGCTTGCTGCTGCAGCCTCAAAAACAGGTGATTCTGTGACCTTGAGACGAATGTAGAAGCCAAGGAGCACTAGTACGGAGCTGAGCAAGAAAGGGATGCGCCAGCCCAAAGAAAGAAACTCTGCATCAGGCATACGGCTCAAATAGGCGAATATTCCAGTCGAGGCAAGCATCCCAAGTGGAAAACCAATCTGCACCAGGCTGCCAAAAAATCCGCGCTGGTTGCGTGGCGCGTGCTCGATAACCATGAGAGCCGCACCACCCCATTCACCGCCGATGCCGATCCCTTGAATCACTCGCAACAGGATCAGCAGCGCTGGCGCCCAGGCCCCAATTTGCGCGTACGTAGGTAGTAAGCCGATTGCAAACGTTCCCCCGCCCATCATGAACATTGTGGTCATGAGCATAGTTTTGCGACCGATCTTGTCGCCAAAGTGTCCGAAGACAGCACCTCCCAGTGGACGAGCAATGAATCCCACAGCAAATGACCCAAGCGCTGCAAGCGTGCCCATTAGCGGATCCAGCGAGGGAAAGAAAAGCTTGTTGAACACAAGCGCAGCGGCGGTCCCATAAAGCAAGAAGTCATACCACTCCACCATAGTGCCGATGACGCTTGCCATTACCACCTTGCCCATGCTGTTGCTGGCACTGGTTTGATGTGAGGAGGGAGAGACCCCCACCACGCGACCTGAGTCGGAAAACGCATCCATGAATGTCTCCTGTTTCCTATTCGTCCTTTCGGCGGACATGTTGTTTCATAGAACAGCGCCTGCATAGTACACCGCCAGGAAACTTTAGCAAGCATGCAAGGGTAAACAAGGAAACACATGCGCCTCATAAGGCGCTATATCTCGGATCGCGTCAAAAATTGGTTGACTGTAGGGAAACTAGGCACTACATTGTGGAGCGTGCGGCAGCGCATTTGCACCTGCACCAAGCATATCCACTAGGTCACATAGGAGACGACTCATGACCGACATCGCTGAAAGCAAGCACTTTGCTGAGCGCCTGAAAGGCAAGCTGGATCCCACTCCCGGAGGGTCTGTATATGTGGATCCGAACACCTTCGAATGGGAGCCCTCCCAGTTCGAAAAGATTTCCATGAAAGTGCTGTACCGCAACGACGAGGCCGGAGAGATGACGGTTCTCCTGAAATGGGAGCCGGGTGCAGTGCTTCCCTTCCACAAGCACCCCGAAATTGAGCAGAGCTACGTACTGGAAGGCTCGTTCTACGATCACGACGGCATCTGCCGTGCCGGGCAGTTTGTTTGGCGTCAACCTGGCTCGTTGCATGAGACCCACTCTGACGAGGGCTGCTTGCTTCTCGCTGTCTACCGTAAGCCAAACGTCTTTTTTGGTACCGCAGGCTTCCGCAAGTCTTCGTAAGACCACGGCCGACCGGTAGGAGAACTGCGGGCTTACCGCAGTTCTCTGTAAAGGAGCAGATCATGGCGTACGTAGTAACCGAGCCCTGTATCAATTGTCGCTACGGAGAGTGCGTAGAGGTCTGTCCCGTAGAGGCGTTCCATCAAGGGCCAAACTTCATGGCAATCGATCCTGAAGTTTGCATAAACTGCTCAATATGCGAAATGATCTGCCCGGTTGCGGCGATCAAGAGCGAGTACGACCTTAAAGATACTGAGCAGCAGTTCACCGAAATCAACCGCCGTTTGGCCAACACATGGCCAGCTGTAAATGTCGGTGATGGCCCCCTGCCCGAGGCCGACGCATGGTCATCCCGCCGCAATAAGGTCGAGTTCTTAGAATGACCCTCCGTTGCCGAATAGGGGTATTCATACTTCGCGTGTGAAATCTTGCGGTCTGGCCGCCAAATCTGTTTTGAATCAAGTAGTTGGAAAGCTACTGCTTCAAAGGACCCTTCATGGCCGAAAAGCATTACTGCAAGCCGAAACCGGAGCGGCCACCGCCAGATTTCGCACGCAAAGCACGATGACCGCTATTCAAGCGTTTCGCCACAAGGCGCGGGCGGAGGAGTGTACGCGGCGAGTGATTGCGCGCCTAAGCGTAGTCCGGTGCAGGATCGAATAACCCGCGACCGCCACGAGCGGAGCCTCGCCGCTCGCTTCCCCCTAGATCGAATCCCGCCATTGGAAGAAGGGAGGGGTACGCGTCAAAAGCGACATTGCACGCCATCTGGTCGCGGCCACGCACAGTCCACCTCCACGACTGCGGCCAATCCAGCGCTAGATTCTGACGCGTTCTTGGCAACCCGGTTGTAAATCTGGACGCGCTCATATTCTCGGAGGAGAGGGGCGAGGAAGGGGGCGCCAATCGTGGCGGCTAGCTGAATCGCGTGGGTCGTATCGTCGCCTCCGCCTGGTTGAGTGGGCGGCGTAAGGTGGTCGCAGTAGGCGGGCACAACGGTAACAAGGGGCGGGGGTTCGGGCCTGCGGGAGTTACTCGCCAAACGGCATTCTCCAATCAGGTCCCTGATTCGCTCTAAGAGTGGGGGGTAGCCGGCCAGTTCACCAGCGCGCCAGCCGCACCCAACGCTTAACTCGACCGTTCGGGCTAGGCACAACAGTCGCTCCATGGAATGGTTGGTCGTCACCAGCTTATGTCTCGAGCGCCACAGCTTGCCGTCGTTGATCAAGCAGTCCGTGAATAGGGCCTCGGACGAGCAGGTGCGACGTTTATCGTATGTATGCAGAGTCGAGATGCAGTGGCCTTCCATCGTCTCGTCATGATCCCACTGGCCGCGTATGAATTCGGCCCAGCAGGTTGGCAAGTCTGCCTCGGCGGACCGCCGCAGTTGGTTATGGAAGAGTGGGTTGTGGACGCATCCGGGGTCAATGTCGACGATGGTTCTGGCCCATCCCCCAAGCTCGTCCTCGATTTGCAGGATGGCAGCCGCACCTCGGCGCTGGAGGTACGTTGCGCGAATCCGTGAATAAGCCATCGCCAGACTCATTGCACGTTTGTCGGCGTCCGCTTTATCTTGTCTCTCCCTTTCTGAGCGAGTGTCGAGCAGATCAAACCGAGCCGGCGGAGGTTGATTTGTTGGGCCAATGAAGTTGGAATTCCACGCTTTGTACCACCCCTGTCCGTCTGGACGGGGAAACGCCATTGGGGGCCACGCCTGGCAAATCAGTCCGAGGGCGCGTCTCAGCCCATCGTCGATCAAGTGGTCAGTTTCCGAGTGGAAGACGACCAGATACGCGAGGGCCAACTGGTCATCAAGAGCGCCGTTGGCGGAAAGCAGGTAGCGAGCGTCGTGGTCTATCTCTTGCGAAAACGTGTTACGTACCTCTCCGACGTATCTGATTGGCGCCGATTGGCGCTCCACCCGCCTTAAAACTCTCAACGCGCGCATAAATTTGAGCCGCAGGTCAGCGCTGTATGCCTTTCGCGGGAGTTCGACGTCGAGGATGTCGTGTGCGTGTTCAAAGTCGCCGGTGGCCATGTAAAGGCGCAGTAGACTTGAACGGAGCTCGACCGGCATCCTGGCGGGTGTGATAGCTGGTCGCCCTCGATGGTGCTGATCCTGATTATGCTGCGGCAGCAACTTGCCGGCACTGAGGAACATACCCGCCGATGTGAGCCTTTCTATGTCGTCCCCCAGTTTGCGCAGGGTTTCACTTACCTCTCCGATGGGGTGTAATGGGTCGCAGAAATGCTCGCAAAGTACCTCATGCTGGGCGACGATGCTCTCCAGCTTGCTCCGGGAATGCACTGATACCGTGACGGGAGTATCCAGGGTCTCAACAAATTCCTGGATGCGCATATCGAGATTTACATCGGCTAGCGAGGTTGTCGCGATAATGAGTTCGCTAACGCTGGGCCGGCCAGCCGGAAGCGTCGCTGCCTTGATATCGTCTCGGACATCGGCAAGAGTCAACTTTCCATTTGGATAGTCTTTACACTGGATGACGACTTTCCTATGCCGGGAGGGATCGTTGCCGCGTTTGTCGGTAAGCCGGATGTCAATGCCATTTTGACGCTGTCCCTTGCGGCCGTGGAAAACCGCATCGTCCGTTTGATAGAAGACACCGTAGATAATGAGGCACATGTCCTCAAACGCTTTGCCGCTATTGTCGTTCGGAAATTCTAAGTGCCGGGTCGAATTAGCTTTGTGATTGCTTAGCATGATCGGTCGAACGATGTGACTGGGGCTGCTGCAAGGCGAAAGAACACAATGGGCCCTGGTGGCACGCTGCGCAAGGCCAGCGATCTTCGACTGCGCGAGTCCCCCCTTAAAGGGGGGCGGCGTATGTCACGAACTCGTCAGTGCCACTCCCCGATGAACTACGCTGTTAGAAAAACAATGTGCGAGTCGCCCCCAATAAGTTACAGTGGGCGTTTTGAATTTGTCATGTAGTGATTCTGGAGGAGAGGGGATTTGTAGTAATCCTCATCCAGAAATCTAAGTAAAGTCTTTAGGTCTTTTTTTGTGTCAGGAATTACGATTTTTTCCTCGCCGCCATCATTGGTAGTACTCAAGTTAATATTAAATTCAGCCGCAACAGCCTTTATATCAGATACCGGAATTTTTTGAAGTATTTGACTTTGAGAAATAAGCCATAGTTTCATTCGGACCCAAGTGTCAGATATGGACACTAAAGCATCGGCATCCTGTACTGCGACGATCTCCGAGTTTGCAAATTCTTGAATATCAACGTCCGTCGCCTCGTTATAATACGCTGACAAATCAAATATTTGCCTTAACAAATGGAAGCTATGAAATTTCAGCGCCCCATCTTGAAGAGTGGCAGTCATTTTGTTGTCAACGGTAAGTCCGATGCCTTCTATTTTTTTATAGACGTTTGCCGAATGAAAAATCGATAAACCGTTGGTTGAAATTACCCTCTTTCGATCGAAGTGCTGGATTACTCAGCAGTCCGAAATATAGGCGACAGATGGGGCGTCGAAGAATGAGCGCACAAGCCGGCGGTTCTTCTTCACCTCGTGCAGGTGCTGCTCAACGCGGATTTCCAGTTTCTCGCCCGCTCGCAACGGATTGCGCGCCACACCAGTTCGCTTGAGATGACTCCACACGAACTCGTCGGGATTCAGGTCGGGCGCGTAACCCGGCAGCACATGCATCGTGAGCTTTCCCTTGGTCGATTCGATGTACTCGCGCACATTGGCCTTCTTGTGTGCTGGCAGTCCGTCAACGATCAGATGCACTGGGCGGTTGCGGCCCTTCATCATCTTCTTGAGCAATTCGATGAATAGCTCCGCGGTCAAGGCCCCTTTGTAGGTCGCAAACCAGAAGGCACCTTTGGCGTTCACCGCGGACGCGGCGGAAATCGATTGGCGCTGCCCGGGGCGCTCAATCACCGGTGTCTCGCCTTTGACCGCCCAGGTCTTGCCATGCACCGCGTCGGCTCGAAATCCTGATTCGTCCCAGAAGTAGATGTCCGCACCGCTTTGCTTGGCCGCAGCCGCAATACCCGGAAATGATTCACGCTGCCAGCGCTCGACGGCCTGCGGATCTCGTTGGTACGCCCGCTGCAATGGCTTTTGCGGGCTCAAGCCCAGTCCCGCCAGCAGCCTGCCCACCGCTGTGACACCCATCTTCACACCAAATTTCTCATCGATGAGCGTGGCCACAATCTGTCGTGTCCACAGCCCGAAGTCCAGACCGTACTGCCGAGGATCCCGCCCGTTGATCCACCGAAAGACCTGCGCCTGTTGCGCTCGCGTGAGCTTGCGTGGCCGGCCTGTCGCTGGACGCGATGCCAGCGCCCGCGCGCCTTTGCCCGAGCCCGAGGCCGCCTTGAGCCAACGGTAGATTGACGTTCGGTTCATGCCCAGCGACTTCACCACCACCGATGGTTTCTCGCCTTCGCGAACCCGGCGCAAGGCAAGCCGGCGGAATTCCTCTTGCGTCGCGCGATCGAGTGTACGGCCATCTCGTTTCATGTTGAATGAGACTAAACGGTCGTCACGAGGTTCCAATTTTTGTCGCTTTATTTACGGACTGGTGAGTAATACGGTTTTTGTTCCTTCCGCGTTAACGTACCCAGAGAAAAGCGCCCTAATTGTGTCGAATATTTCTGGCGTCGGCTGTACTTCCTGGATGGAAAGCGGTGTTGAGACAGCGTCGGCCAGTCCATCTAGGTCATCGAAGCCATTAATAACTAGGATTTCCCCCAGATCTGGCTTATATTTTCCATCGAAAGGAATCTCCTCTTGTCCGCCGCTTCTAAAAGAGGCCTCCTGTTGGGTCAACAATGCCGTCAGTTCATTCTGAACGTCTTGCGAGAGAGAGAAGCGAAGTCGTCGATGCGCAGGATTATCAGTTAAAGCAAATAGATTAAGCATTTTCATCCTCCATAATCATAGTTTCCGATAATTTTTTTACAGCACGAATTTCGCGCGGATCCCTTATTTCACGTCGCGTAATAAGGGTGTAAACCATCCCCGAGGAGGATTCGATCTTGTAGAATCTGAAGCGAAATGCGCGCAATAAAGGATGCACAGGGATTGATGCAGTGAGCCACATCACGATGCCCAAAATGGCCAGAATAAACGTAACCCCATTTACGGAAAGATCTGTCGCTTTTGATATTAGTGGTAACAAATAGCTGCCAATAAAAGCAAGCAACATGAAATCGTTGGACTCAATTTTCTTTGCGCTCATGTGAAATGATTCGCCCTGAGTTTTGACAAGGGCGATGACGCAGAGGGGAACTAATGAGCCAATTATGCCAATTATTCCTAATTGTAAAACGTCGGTTCTCCACCCGTAAATATCGTACCTAACATAGGCCATGGTTATTAGGGCGGGAGAAAATGCCGTGATGAACAAAAATGTTCGAAGCCAATTTCGCATGATTGCAATTATAATTTTTACGCCGTAAGCCATCTTGAAGACGAGAAAGCGATGCGATCAACTATGTGCATCCCGGAGTAAAGCGACCTAATATTGCAAGTGGAGGTAGCCCGAGGTGTGCTTACAGCGGAAGCGCGTTCAACGTCTTAAACTTTAACGTTACCCTATTCCGGGAATCAGCGATTATCCTGCAAATGCCGTCTGTTTTTGCATCGACGTGCACCCCACTTGGGGAGGGGGATCAATGCGATAATTGGCTTGATTCTTGGAAAGCGTCTCGCGGGTCAGGTCTTTCGGTTCGGCAGGGCGGATGTCTGTCCGCGCCGCCACCAACTCAAGTCGGCCGTCGGCGCGCTGGTTCTCAGTCCCGGATTCCCAATCAATATTTTCACGATGGTGAAAATATTGGGTTGTGACGATGGATCCCGCGGACATTCAACGGTCGTCTCTTGCCGAGGTACCAGTAAGTCAGCGCCTGCCGTGCGCTTGCGGAAGATTGGTCGGCTACATCGAAGGCGCCGCTTCCATCCACTCTTGGTTGAAGCCTCTTTTTAGCTCGACAAGCAACCGGTACGCCCGCTGTAAATCGGGGTGGGAGGAAGCGGAAAGCCTGCCGGCATACTGATCGATCTGGTTCAGGAAGAGGTCGCCCCGCTTCGCCTTGATCGTCTCATCCCGCAACCAGTTCTCGGCGGGCAAAACCAGGCGCGAAAGGCGGGGCAGACGGTCAGCGATGGCCAGCCCCGCAGGATCGAAATCCGTGAATGCCATCACGGGCTCCTTCCGCTTTGCGATGATTTGGGCAGCATCCGCCGAATTGAATGTCGTGTCGCCCCGGTAGATCGCCAGAGTGGCTTTCCACCGGTAATCAATCCACCGGTAACGACTGAGGTATCGGAAAGTCTCGAGGTTTTCCACCACGAGGATCTGTTCGCATTCCACCCGTAAAGCGTCCTCGGGACGCAGGACCAGGTAAGCGCCATCGGGCACCTCGGTTGGGATACCATTGAGTGGACATCTTCCGAAAGCCGTTCGCACCGCGACAGACGCCGCATGCGGCCTTGCGCCAAACGACTTCTCGGACAGGCCGACGTATTGTGCAGTGTCTGCGCGCCGCAGCTCGCCGTCCCCCCGTTCGATAGGAAGGCCGCGGTTCTCCAATAGCTTCGCAGCTAACAACCAATCATTCTCGCCATAGGCGATGGAACGACCGGCGAGGCGCCCAACGCTGTATTCTCTGGCAAAGTAGGCGGCCATCTCGGAGCGACGGGAGGCGGGGCGATCGGCGACGAGACGCTGGAGAAAGGTGACCTGCATGGCATCAAAAATCATGCGACACCTTGGGCGATGACATCGTTGGAGATCTCGTTTGAAAATCGGTCAGTGCCGCCCGCGTCTGAGACGAAGGTAAGTGGAACGCCTTCCTCCTCCAATTGAATGGACGCGTACAACAGCCAGTCCTCGACGGGTAGGCCGACGGCCTCAAGCTGTTGCTCCGTCCAGCGGCGCAACGAGATCGCTCCCGACGTGCTTCGAAGTTCGCCAACCAGCGCTTCCAGCATGACGTCATGCGGTTCAAGTGAAGGAGGCTCTGGAGTGACATCTTCTTCGATGATGGCAAGCGGGGCGGGGCGCTCTTCGACCGGAAGTGGAACTGGACGCGGTGGCAACCGGCGCAGAGCGTGCAGCAGGGCGGCGCGTCCAGCTTCGCTTGCGTCGCGAACGTCAATGTGCGCCTTCACGGCAATGGGCTCAGACCGGAACAGCTCGGGTGGCGCGCCGTCGAGCGATATCTCGAAGCCAGACGAGTTTTTGTTCTGGCGAAGCCAATGCGATACGCGGCTGAGCTTACGGACACGTTGCTCCAGAACCCTGGCTCGGAACAGCGAACGATTGATGGTGGCCTGAACGTCCTTGATCTGGGAAGTCCACATCAGGAGACGGCTTGTCAGGCGCTTACGAACGACGCTTCTGACCTCCATCATGCCTGCGTTGAGAGCTTCGGTTTCGATCTCAGTGAACAGGTTGCTCACCTGCGCCATCTCATTCAACGACTCACTGATTTCGTTGATGTAATACTTGTTCTGGCGCAGCTTCGCTTGGAAGCTGGTGACATCGCCATACTGCGTCGAAACGAGCGCGTGGAGCAGCGACAGGTTGCGCTCTATCGAGTAGGAAATGTCGATGACCGTGTCGATGAACTGCTCCAACAGGGAGTTCCGGTCGTCGGCGTCACCACCATCCTCCCGCATACGCGTCTCGCGCCAGATCGTCCGCGCTTGATGGATGCTGCCGGAAAGTCGCGTAAGCGTCTGATAGGCCCGGTAACTGACGAGATAGTCAGCGATGAATTCCCGCAGACGCGGATTCAATCGGTAGACGCCTTCTTCCTGAGGCTTCAGTGCCTTCAGGTTGGCCAGGTTGTCGATCCGATTATTGCGCTGACGATCGCCGAGCTCGACAGCGGCCTCAAACGCCTCAGCCACTAGGTCATCGTTCTGGTGGAGCGCCCGGAGGAGCTTGGCGATCTGGTCGTTGGACTCACGCATTGCTGACCCCGTCGATGGTCTGCTGCTCGTCGCCGATCTCGTCATCGATACGTTCGGCCTGAATCGCCTCGTTCTCCGAGATGAATTCGATGACTTGGTAGAGGTATTCGATCTTCCCCGTGATCTTGTAGATGTCCGCCTGGGGGTTGAAGAGCGTCACATAGCCGTCCTCGCGCAGTTGCTCGAGAACGCGTCGGAAGTTCTCACGGATGGATTGGCGGGGGTTGAAGCCCTTGATGACGCCGCTGAGATTGTTGAGTTGACTCTCGAGCGACGCGCTCTCGATAATCAATTCCTCCATCGTGGCGAGGCGAATCACATCGCCCGGGCTCAGGGCGATCTCGGTGGAGTTGGTTTGACGGATGACATCCAGCAACAGCACCGCCGGGCCATAGACATCCCGGAAGCGCCGCAGCTCCTCCTTGATCTTGGTGACGGCGAGCGTGGTGACGTCGCGCGGAGCCATGTAGTAGGCGCCATCGTCAGGGTTGGTGCGCGCCAGGCGGAACCCCAGATCGTTGAGGTTTGCCTCGACGCGCGCTCGGATGTCGGGATCAGAGAGGTAGTTGTACTCGGACTCGTGCGCGACGGAGCAGACGAACTCGCCCGCGAGAATGGTCTTCAGGACGACATCGATCACAGCACCTCTCCAGACGTGTTGGCGGGGACACTCTCTTCAATGGCCGCCGGGAGCTTGGGCGGAGCGAACATACGGATGACCCCCATGTCCTCGAGGCGGTACCGCTGGGCGAACTTGCGGTAGTGCCGTGGGTTCAGGTCAGGGGAGGCGGTGATGACGTCAATGCGGTTGTCGCGCAGCATGTCCATCAGCGCAATGAAGTTCGGGCCGTCAAATTTGCCCACCTCATCGGTCACCCAGGTGACGTAGACCTGGTCGCTTCCGCGAATCATGTTGAGCATGCCAATCAGCAGGGTGATAAGGATGATCGACGTGAGGCCGTTCGACGATACATTTTCGAGCTCCGATTCACGTTGAAACGACTTTTCCACGCCGTTCTCCATGACCCTTCCGCGGATGCGGATGTGGGAGGCAAGATCGACCTCAAGGCGGCCACCGGTGGCGATCGTGTTGGCAAACTCTTGCAGCACGATTTCCGCCCCAACATCAGGGACCTCGCGGCGCTGCCCTGCGCGGCCGAGCGTGAAGTGCGTCTCCTTGGCGAACTGGCTGACCTTCTTGAGCCGTTCCATGAAGCCCAGATCGCTGAAGTCAGTGACCATCTCAATTTCGAGGTCCTTGATGCGCTCAAAGGGCTGTACCGACCGCAGGCCCTTGCCGAGTTCGCGGTTAAACCGCTTGATCTCGGTCTCGAAGCTTTGGATTGCCCCGTGGAAGCGTTCGATCGTGTCGAGAATGACCCGCAGGGTGTTGTTCAGGTTGCTAACGATCTCGCCAGGGATGTTCCTGTGACACTTCACAAGCGCATGCGCCTTGTCGATGCGTTCGGTCGCTTCCGAAACCGACTTTTCGACGAATTCCTTCACGTTATTCTCGCCAGCGGTCAGGCGGTTGTAGACCGTTTGATGCAGCTCACCAATTCGACGATTGGTGGCGGCGAGTTTGCTGCGTGCGCTATCGACATTGTTGATCAACTGCGACGAAGGCATGTTCGCGTCGAACGAAACGTCCCTGCGCATCGGCGCAGGCAACTCATCGGCAAGCGCCTGAAGCTTGCGGCATTGCTCGGCGAGGTCGGTAATCTGCTTCTCAAGGGTTGCTTGCTGGACCCGGTGGGTTTCTGCCGCACGCATGGCCTGGGCTTCATGCTCCATGAGAGCGCCGGAGGCCGCTGAAAGTGCAGACTCGGCGGCTTGCAACTCGCCTTCAAGCCTGATGAGCTCGGCGGGGCCGTTCGCTTTGAGCCAGTCGCGCCATTGATCGACGAGCGTGGCGTTGTCCTCGATTTGTCGAAGTTCGCTGTCAATCTTCCGTCGACGGGTGTCCCACGCATCGATCTTTGCGGGATCGAGGTCCTTTTCGCGCAGGCGTTGCCTGCGATGGGCGTCGAGGTCGCGCAGATGGACCTGAGCTTGTTCCTTGATGGCAAGTCGCTTTTCCTCGAAGTCAGTGATTTCCTTCTTGGCGGCGATATCGGCATCCCAAAGCTGCTTGCCGAAGCGCGTCTCAATCTTGCTCAGTTCTTCCTTGGCAGCCTTGGACTGGGCGGCGCGACCCGCTTCCAAGTCCGAGAGTTCTTTGGAAAGCCGCTTGACGTCTGCGGCGAAGCGTTCGCGCTCCTCCTTCTTGGCCTGCTCCAGCGCAAGCTTTGCACGGTCAAGGCTCTGCGACTTCGTGATCCGGTTTTTTTCAACGAGGGAAACCTGACTTTGGGCGAGAAGGAGTTGGTTGTGTGCACTCGTTACCCGGGCGGAGGTAGTATCGCGTTTGCCTTTTAGTTCGTCGAAGTGTCGCTGGGCGGCTTCCAGGCGCTGTTGGGTAGCCAGGATCTCGGCACGGGTGTCCTCCTCATTTGCCCACGAGGGGACGGCGATCTTGTCGAGGTCGACAGACCAACCAAACGCGGTGAGGGCGTCTTTGGTGGCGTCGAAGTTCGGACTGAGGTCTGTCCGCGTCAGATGTGTGGGCGAGATGAGCTTGGCGAGGTTTTCCCAATCTTCACGGGGATGCTGGCGCAATGCCGCGTGGACCGTGCCTTCCTCGGGTTCCAGGCTTCGCTCAAGGCTTGCGATCTGGTCCTTGATTCCGGCGACTTGGCCCTGGGCGGCATCAACCTCACGATCGAGATCGTCGAAGGCGCGGCAAGCGGCTGCGTGTTCGCGGCTGCGCTCGACCTCCGTCCTGCGCGCCTGGCTGACTTCGTCGTTTAGGGCGTCAACTTCGTCCCGCAGGGTAGAAACGACCTCACACAGGTCGGCCGGCCCTTTTATGCGCTCCGAAAGGGTCCGAGCGCGAGTCAAAGCGACCTCGCTGGCCCGGATGGCCGCCTCAGCCTTAGACGCCTGTTCCGTATGGCGTTCGCGCGCCGACCCAATCGCCTCCTTCATTTGCGTGTTCAGGCTGTCAATCTGGATGTTGCGACGCTCGACCGCTTCCTTCCACTCGGTGTCGATAGTCTCAAGGGAGGCGTCGCGCGCGATCGTCACTTGTTCCTTGGCCGCGTTGATCTCGGCGTCGATCGAGGCAGTCTCAGCGGCATAGATGTTCCGCTGGTGCATGATGTTGGCGCGCTCTGCTTTCAGCAGGGGGGCATGCTCCTGCTGTTTGGACCACTGCTCGACCTTGCCGTCATCGAAACGCTTCTTCATGGCCTCCTGATCGCGGAAGTCCTGCTCGGCTTTGCGGCGACTGGTCTGGGTGGTTTCGAGGGACAAGGAAAGACGTTCGTGCGCAAACTGCTCTTCTGCCTCTGTCCGCCGGCGCTGCTCGTCTGCCTCGTGCCGGCGGGCAGTCGCGTCTCGCAGGATGTCGCACTTGTGATTGTGTAAGGCGCTCACTTCACAGGAGAGCAGGCGGATGTTGTTCTCTTCGCCGTAGTACCGATCGATGCAACGCTCGAGTTCCTCGACAGACGGCGTGAGCTTGTGCGATTCCTCGCAAGCCCGGCGGTTCTTGATCCAGTCAGTGATGTCAGACTTCGTCTGTTTCAGCAGCAGTTTGTTGCGATCGGTCGCGCTGGCGCTACCGATCTCTTCGTTTACCATGCCCACCGCGACCTGAATCAGATCACTGAAGCTGACGTGTTCCTTCACCACAGCGGCCACGAGCCGATCAAGGTTCGGCATCGCTTTTGGAGTGAAGGAATATTCGCGAGCGAGCAGGCGGAGCTTTTGTGAATCCTTGGTATTGCCACGCAGGTTCAAAATGATCGAGCGGTACTCGGAGGTCGTCAGCTTCGGCGTGAAATTGACACCGAGGTTTGCGGCCGCGGCGATGGAGCCGGCGTCATCCATGAAGTTGCCAGCGCCATCCACAAAGAGGTCACGGTTGAACGCGCTTTCATATAGGCGGTATTCAAGTGCATCCGGGTTGTCCCGCCTGGCACGAAGTACAGCCAGACGCAGGTCGGTGGACTCCGACGGACCGCGCTGATACTCGAAGACGACCGTACTTTCAGGAGTCGGGAAGACGAAGCGCGGCATGGATTTCTGGCCATGGCCGGCTTGAATGATCTGACTGGGAAGGTGGCCGTAAAACAACGGATTCAGACGCAGTGTCGTGGTCTTGCCTACGCCGTTCGGCCCGACAACAGCAGCGCCATCCCGGGGATCGACGTCCGCGATTCGACGCGAGGTCTTATTCTTGTTGGTCCCGGCATTCACCAGGTACATCCGTCTGACGCGATACACGAGAGGATCGTCCTTGTTCTAGTTAGCGCGGTGCGCGCGATTTAGCTAGCCGGCCGCCCAACACGGCTAGCTTTGGCCCTTATCGCTACTAACATTTTCAGGGCTAAACAACCCTGGCAAGCGCGAATGTTTAATGTGCCAGAGCCGCGACTGCAAGCGAGATCCCAAGGCGTAGCGGCGCAGACCTGAGCTGTCAGCTGAGGAGCTGTGTTGCAATCTTGCAAGACGGGCGCGTCTTCCCCTTGTGTCTTGGGAAAATTTGCGACTAAACTCTATCCCGTCAGTCTCCTTATGGGAGCTGATGTGGTGCCAGCACGAGCTACTTGGCTGGTCCCCGTATATGCCCCCTAAGGGCGAGCGGGTTTCGATGTTTCCGAAATCTTCCTGAACAGGACCGCTCATGCCCTTGACTCTCGCGCGTCTGCGCGCTCACGCTTTCCGTCGCCAATCCGGCCTTTGCTTCTATTGCCACTGTCCAATGTGGCAGCGATCCATGGAGGCGTTCGCTGCGGCCTTCGATCTCTCCAGTCGCCAGGCTCGAAACCTTCAATGCACTGCCGAACATCTGCAGGCCCGGGTTGACGGCGGCGGCGACTTCCAAAGCAACATCGTGGCCGCCTGTCGGTACTGCAACACCAAGCGACACCAGCGCAAGGCCGCGCGGGACGCGGTCCATCACAAGCAACATATTGAGCGACTCATGAGTCAGAGGCGTTGGCACGCCGCCTGGGTGTTTGAAAAACTGTTGCGTTCGGGCGGACCGGTGCTCGCCGCCACCGCCCCCCGTATCAGACATTGAGGGGCACCAAGGAGTGCGTCAACACTCCTTGGCTCAACTTTAATCTTCCAACAAACAGTGGAAATCGAGTTCGTAGTCATTCGTGATGAACGGCGGGTGCGCGATCTGCCAGTGTTTGCGGTGGTATTGCTGAACGCGCGGCTATGCGCGGCTTCCTTAACGGTGGCATGCCATCCGCCTTGCCTCCCGCCGGTGCGTCGAAGGGCCGTTGCTCAGGATCGCACCGAAGATTTGCGGGTTAAATTTGTGGAACGCAAACAAGGCACGATCAATCTGCTCAAGCTCCATTTGGGGCATATCCAACCTGGAGCCCACGATCTGGTCCCGAAAGGCGTGGTAATTAGCCACGCTTCGAGTTTCCGGCATCTTTGCGCCGAGGTACGATAGCGTCTCGACCGTGCGGACATCGTAGATGGGGTAGCCGTCAGGAAAGATGAAATGCAGGATCGTCGATCCCACACACGCTCCCATCCCACGCACCGTACAGATAATGTCGAGTCGTTCGTCAACGTCCGGATGGCAGGTCGCTGTTGCGAACGTGGCGGCGTAATCGTCGTAGCGCCACCAGTCGACCTTGCCTTTTGTTCTGGGCGACTTCCAATTCAGGATTCGGGTGAGGGTCGATGCGCTAATCGTGCCGGTGTGGGAGATTTCGCTCCTGACCACGGAATAATCCTTTGATATTCCGGTTCATCATCCTCGCTCTCGTCGTATCTAGGCTCCCAGGTTTCGACGAAGGCGGACGTAACAATAGCGGTTTCATCTGTGAGCATGTTGTCTCCCTGTCTTGTCACCCATTGTTTCTTCTCCGGCGTATCCACTATGTACGCTGTCTCACATGGGACGGGCAGGCGGCCAGGTCCCGTTGGTTCCACCAATCAGGAAATGCAATGACACAGGGCAAAGTAAAGTGCAGCGCAGACGCGCGGGTCCGGACTTCCATTGTCGACCCGTCGCGGTCATCCACCGCTCTCCGAACGACAGGAACTTGGCGCCGGCTACTGCCATTGCGCTTCCCCAAACTCGCAAGCCAGCTGTAAGTGGGAGTGCCCCGGCGGTGGTGTAACGCTGGCGTTGCCGGGACCCGGGGATAAGGCACGATAACGGTGCCTTATCGCGAGCTGGGTCAATCCACCAAGCCGGCACGAAAAGGGGACACGACTTTTTAAGTGCGCGGCTTTTGTTCGCTGAGCAGTGACAAGATGCGCGGATCGTGGTCTACGCGCCGAGCTTCCACGATACGTACCGTTTCGGCATCTGGATGCCCCGGATTGAACACGTAGTTGGATGCATATGGCACCAGCACGCTGGGCACTTTAAGCAGCAAGCTCGTGCGCGACGCCAGCCATTCCGTGCCGGCGCTTCTGGACCAGTGATTGTTGCTTTTCCAGTCCTTTGGCATGTCCGAAATTTCCGCGACGGCGATGGTGTCTTGTACCTCGATCTGGAGAAGTTGGTAGTGCGTGGGAAGATCCTCCATCTTTCTGATATCTTGATGTACGAGAACCTCGAGAAAGGCCAAGGCAGGGTGCTCAGCGAGGTAGACTACCGGCTGTCCAGCGAAGTGCCAGCGTCCGCCGGCACGCAGCCCGCCGATTCCCTTGAGGTCCGCATAATTGCTAATACGCCAGAGAATCATCAGGCGAAGTATCCTTCGTCAATCTGGATAATTGCTTCCTCAACTAAGCGCGCGCCTTGTTCGGTGCTGGCCAGTTCAAGCGGCGACTTGGAGGCAAACCGTTGTTGGCTCGCTCGCAGCCACCGTAACGCGCGATCAGCCTCGCCAAAGGTGCTGATCGCTTGGGCAAGGATCCGAGCAAGTCGAATCGCCTTGTCCGATTCGTCCACCGTGAGTGACTCGGCTCTTTCGCGGCGGTGAGTCAGCGTGCGGCGTGGAATGATGAAGCTAATCTCGTCCCAGGCAAGACCCACATTGAGAAGGCTCTGCATGGTCTCCGTCGGAAGGCGCTCGACCGCCAGAGCAACCAAATCGGCCTCAGAGTGGATCTTTGTGCTCAAAACAGCACTTAAACTCTCCAAATAGCGATTGCGAGATAGCTGGCTCGCGCCCGTGGGCTGGAAGGCGATTGTGTGCATAGTCTAGCTCCCTGGCAGAATGCCGCCCCATTATAGGCATTCTGCCAAAAGGCTGCCACTTGCAGATCTACAATCTTGCTTGCTTTCACACGATTGTTTGTGTTCGGGACCACACCTTGCCCCTTGCGGCACAAATCCCGGATCGCATCAAAGAAAATCACCGTCTCGGCGTTTGCCATCTCTTCGACACAAATACCGCGCGGCGTCTCGAGGCCCCTTTCCTGTCTCTTGCCACAGAGCGCTGACGTGGTCGAGACACAGCACAGCGGCCGCTGGAGGAAGCCTATCCCGCTAGGCCTAGAATCCAGTCCCCACCCAGACCTTCCCGTCCGCCGTGCCTACGAATTCTTCTACAGACATGCGCCGCTCGCACATGCCCGCTCGCGAGCAGCGCGAGAGCGGACAACCCCTACACGGTGACCGGAGCGTCGGCGAAGTCGGCCATCGCTCGATGCTTCGGTCTGACTGTTGCCGATCCAGAGCTCGAGCAAATCGAGGGTTGAGCCGGCGCTCGAAAGCCGCGTGTTAGGCATTTTTCCCGGCTGGTGGGGCGCTTGCAGTGTATGGCGGCGACATTCGCCGCATATAATGCGGTGATTGACTTGTCCTTGCGGCAAATGCAGACCATAATCCCCGCATGAATCGCAGCGAATACACCTTTATTTGGCAGGCTCCCGACTGGCCCGTTTGGCGGTACGACCTGAGTGCCCTGGCTTCGCCCATGGCTGAGGTCAGCCGGGCCCAAGGCATGCTGATGGGGCGGTTGGCGGACCTCGGTATGGGGCTGCGGGATCAGGCCTGCCTTGCGGCGCTGACCAACGACGTGGTCAAGACAAGTGAGATCGAGGGTGAGCAGCTCAACGTGTATTCGGTACGCTCGTCTATCGCGCGGAGGCTGGGTGTCGACATCGGCGCGCTTGCGCCCTTGGATCGTCACGTTGAAGGGGTGGTCGACATGGTGCTCGACGCGACTGCAAACAGCCAAGCGCCAGTCTTGAAGGAGCGCCTTTTCGGCTGGCACGCGGCGCTGTTCCCCACAGGTTACTCCGGCCTGTCAAAAATCAACATCGCCCAATGGCGAGACGATTCAGCCGGACCCATGCAGGTCGTTTCCGGCCCGATCAGCCGGCAACGCGTCCATTTTGAGGCGCCCCCCGCCGATCGTCTGGCGGCAGAGACGGGGCGATTCATCGATTGGGTCAACGCGGCGGCCACCGAGCCGCCGCTGATTCGCGCAGGGCTTGCACACCTGTGGTTCGTTACGCTGCACCCGTTTGACGACGGCAATGGCCGTATCGCGCGCGCCATCGGCGACCTGATGCTTGCGCGGGCGGATGGCAGTCCACAACGCTTCTACAGCCTGTCAGCGCAGATCCAGCGCGAGCGCAACGCGTACTACGACATCCTCGAACGCACGCAGAAGGATTCGATGGACGTCACGCCGTGGTTGTCGTGGTTCTTCCAAACGCTGCACCGCGCGGTAGACCAGGCGCAGGTCACGCTCGACGAAGTACTGGCCAAAGCGCGCTTCTGGCACCACTGGGGAATGCAGGCACTCAATGCACGGCAGGTAAAGGTTCTGAACCGGCTGCTGGACGGTTTCGAAGGCAAGCTCACGAGTAGCAAGTGGGCGGCCATTGCCAAGTGCTCCAGTGATACGGCACTGCGGGACATCAACGACCTGGTGGTGCGCGGCGTCCTCCGTAAGGCGATCGGGGGTGGGCGAAGCACCAGCTATGAGCTGAACGATGTGCCATCAGGCGCGGACGGGCACGGAAGGGGCGGAAGCTTGGAAACCGAAAGCGTTCGGCAGTGTCGCCCGGTGGATCTGGACGATCTTGCGAACAATAAGGAGACCGCGCCAAAACAGGGGCAAACGACCGGACCACCGCTGAGAGGCCAATGAGCCACCTAGAATGCGCGCATGGCATCCAAGCAGCAACTCGCCACGCCCCGTGAGCTCGTTGAGACCGCTGTGACGCTCGTCAACGACGCGTCCCGTGAGGTCGCGTTGTCCGTCGAGGTCCAGCACGAACTGGACGCTGCCCTTGGCAGGATCGTTCGCATCTTTGCGAAGCCGAATCGTCCGTTCCGCGAGCGTCGTTCTGTGGCTGCCGGGGAGCCCGTGGCACATGCCGGCGGGGCTGCACATTCCGATCCGCTGCAGGAGGCGCGCGAACGTGGTCGGCTGGCAGCCGCACGGGAGTGGGAACAGTCGGAAAACCTGTCTCTTAAGGACGCCGCGCTTTATGCGGGACGTTCGTCCGCGCCATCAACCAGGACCGCCAGGCGGGTTGCCTCTATGCCCTCGTGCTGCCGGGGCGCGAGCGAGGGTTTCGCTATCCGTCGTGGCAGTTCCACGTCGATTCCGAGCGGCCGGCAACTGTGCTTGCACCATTCGTGGCTGCGGGAGCGAGTAGTTGGGTTATCCATAATTTTCTGCATCGCCCGCAAGAAGAGCTGGAGGGACGCACGCCGGCGGATTGGATCGCCGACGCAGCGGCCCCGATAGACGCCATTGTGCGGCTCGTCGACGCGCGGTACCGCGACGAGCAGGGCGCCGCATGACCCTTAGTGCAGAAGAATTGGGTTGTCCGCTGCCGCCGGCCGACCTGGCCGACCTTCGGCTTGCCACAAAGATGCTCGATCTCGAGAGGGTAGCGCTCTGGCGGATCCATCGCGCGCACCTGGAGCCTATTTACTACAACCGCCGCGCGCCGGGCGTGACCCATTACCGGTTCGATGCGGCAGGCGGCGAGTTCGGCGCTCTCTATGCAGCTCCCAGCTTTGCCGCGTGCATGGGGCCGAAGCGGTCATTCGGGAGCGCTTCCAGGGACAACGTCTGCCGCTAATGCTCGATGAGCATGAACTTTGCAGCCGATGGGTTTGCAGGCTCGCCGTGGCCGATCGCCGGCCTCTCGTGCTCGCTGATCTTACCGGTGCGCTGACTGCCATTGGCATGGACGCTCGAGTGTTCTCGGTCACCGACTACCTTGGCCCGAACCTGTGGAGTTCGGCATTGCATGCGGCATTTCCTCGGATCGACGGCTTGTATTTTCAGTCGCGCCTGGCGAGTGAGCCCAGCGTCGCGATCTTCGATGACCGTGCCCAACTGGTGCCAGCAGGTATGCCAACTCCGCTGTTCGACTTTCCCGAATTGGGCCCCTATCTGACGGCCAATCAAATTGGCCTAGCGCCAACCGACGACGATTGGACGTCGAACGCCTAGCGCGGTCAGGCGACGTACAGCGCGACACTGGAGCCGGGCGGCGGTCTGACTGGGTCCTCGCGGTTTTCGGGTCGTGGCTCACGCAACGCCAGAGTTTAGACATAATTGCCGGTAATGTCGCACCACCTGACGGCCGTCGCCGCGTACTGCTGACGCCGGCGACATGCTTCACCGACCGGAGCGAGGCTGAGAAGCGCGGTGCCGCAGCTGGTAAGGGGCCTCGGCCTGCTCCCACCCGGTCGTCTCTTCCCGACCGAGGCTGTGTAAAAACGTCTCGATCACCCAGACTGGATCAACGCATTCAGATTGCGGGACCGGATGAAGCGATTCGTAGAGGGGGAAGACCGCAAGCCTGCTTCCAGAATGCCTCGATGATTTCCTCTCCGAGGATAACCCCGCCAGGTTCATCGACCCCTGCAAGGGTTTGCAAAAACCGAAATTGGTGCAGCGCATTTTGCCTCCTGGCCGCCTTCGCCCGCCTCATCCCTTGCCATAGTACCGGCTGAGGTAGTCCACGATCTGAGGGATGTCTTCGTCCTTGATCGGAGCGCCGAACGCCTTGACCATCTTGTTCACCGTGGCGGTCCAGCCGCTGCGATCCAGGAAGACCGAGTTCATCGGGATGTAGTCGATGCTGTGGCAGCTGATGCAGTTGGCCAGGACCTTGTCCTTGCCGGCACCGTCCTTGATCCTGATGCTCGCCTCATCGGCTAGCGCAGTGCCCGTCAGCAGGATGAGTAGACATACACGAGAAAGCCTGCCGGCCAGCAGGGGGTGCTGCGGGGCCGACAATGAGGGCGGATAGACGCTTGAGGTCACGCGGGTAACCGTTTCTGGCGCCCGGTTAGTCTCCCCCACTGTCCCTCCTGAAGCGGCTGAAGGACATTTCTTCATGGCACGACGGCAATTGACGCGGGTAAGCGTGAAGAGATGATGCGCCCTGGGGAGCGCACACCTGCGGTGCCGGGCGTCTGCCGCGCTGTCAGGTAAGGACGGCGTTTGTCGATAAATTCGAGCCGCAGCCAGACAGCAGATGAGGCTCTACTTTGCCTCCCCCAAGATTTGGTTCTATGGTCAATGCGCGTATCACCGCATCCTCAAAGTCCAGACGAACTCACTGACCCTTTCTCGGACCCAGCAAAGTGGCTTCGTAAGCACGCGCAGGAAAAAGCTTTGGCGTTGTGCAAGCTCATTTCGCCTAGGACGACGAACGTGGTGGAGACGCTGGTCGCGTGTATCACCTGACATCGGAGAAAGAATGTGAATACTGCCCATCAGGTGTCGCCCCGAAAGTTGGAGCCGCGCGGCCGCCCGTCTGCTACCGTCCAGCCCGCCTGGGTTCGAATCACTCACTGGCTGAATGCCATCGCGGTGGTCATCATGATGCTCAGTGGCTGGCGCATCTACAACGCCTCGCCGCTATTTGACTTCCGATTTCCCAATGCCATCACGCTCGGCGGTTGGCTGGCCGGGGCCCTGCAGTGGCATTTTGCGGCAATGTGGCTCCTTGTCGCCAATGGCTTGTTCTATTTGGTGATGAATTTACTCACGGGCCGCTTCCGGCGGCGCTTCCTCCCACTTTCCGTCCCAGCGGCGCTGCGTGACATGGCAGCAGCCATGCGAGGCCAACTCACACACCCCAATCTGGCCGATTACAACGCAGCCCAGAAGCTTTTCTACCTGGGCGTGGTGGTGCTGATTGTGCTGACAGTGCTGTCTGGCCTTGCAATCTGGAAGTCGGTTCAATTTCCCCTCCTACGTGTATTGATGGGAGGCTATGACGCTGCGCGTTGGGTGCACTTCATCGGCATGAGCGCGATTACGCTCTTCCTTGTCATCCACGTGGTCATGGTGCTGCTGGTGCCACGCACATTCATCATCATGCTGCGCGGACGCTAGGTCTCGATGCGGAGAATGGTCATGAGTAAAGCTGAGCGAATCGTCAAGCTTGACCGCAAATTGATATTGCGCGATGCGACCCGCGAACTGAGCATGCCCTCGCGCCGATTGTTCGGGAAGCAGGCCGTCACGCTCGGAGGGTTACTACTGCTGACCGGTTGCAGCATTACCAATGAGCCTTCGGTCGAATCGTTCCTGATGGCAGTTTCGCGCTTCAACGACCGCGTGCAGGGCTGGTTGTTTGACCCTAACCAGCTGGCGCCGACCTACCCCGAGTCAAGGCTGACACGGCCGTTCCCTTTCAATGCCTACTACGGCCTTGACGAAGTGCCAGAGGTAGATGCCGAGGGATTTCAACTGGAAGTCGGCGGCATGGTCTCGCGCAAAACGCCATGGACCCTCGAAGAGCTCTACGCGCTGCCGCAGACGTCGCAGGTGACTCGCCATATTTGTGTGGAAGGGTGGAGTGCCATCGGCAAGTGGGGCGGTACGCGCTTCTCTGATTTCCTTAAGCGCATTGGGGCCGATACCACTGCAAAATATGTGGGCTTTGTCTGCGCCGACGACTACTACACAAGTATCGACATGCCCACTGCGTTGCATCCACAGACCCTGCTCACATTCACCTATGACGGCGAACGCTTGCCGCCGAAGTATGGGTTTCCGATGAAGCTGCGCATGCCCACCAAGCTTGGGTACAAGAATCCGAAGCATATTGTCGCGATTTTCGTCACAAACAAGTATCCCGGCGGTTATTGGGAGGACAAGGGATATAACTGGTTTGGGGGCTCCTGATGGCCGCCCGAGCCTGCCCGGCAGGTCTGCCGGTTTCCCCTACTTATCTACTTAAGGAGAACATCATGAACAAGCGCCTTGTTTTACTGCTTTCCGCTGCGGCATTGCTTGCCGGCAATGCATTTGCGCAGGATGCGATGAAGAAGGACGAGATGGGCAAGGGCGCCATGGGTGCCAGCGGCGGCATGGCGAAAGAGACCATGGGGAAGGACGACATGGACATGAAGAAGGAAAAAATGAGCAAGAGTCACGCCAAGAAGCCCCACGAGAAGAAGGAAGGCATGAGCAAAGAGGCGATGGGAAAGGAATCGATGAGCAAGGAGTCAATGGGCAAGGACGCCACGAAGCAATAGGAGGTCGTGTGCACGTCGCTGCGCGTGGACTAGTACACTGCGTCAATTAAATGGCACCGGGCGAATTCGCCGAGATGGGTCGTTGTACTTCCACTTGATGGGTGCCGGATTCTCGTTGTGCTGACGGATATAGCGCATCAGCTTCGGTCCAGGTCCTTCACGGAAGTAAAGACGCCGCGACTAATTACGTCACGCTGGATACGGGAGAACCAATTCTCCACCTGGTTCAGCCACGACGAATATGTGGGCGTGAAGTGCATGTGCACGTGCCGATGGGCCCGCAGGAATTCCTGGACGCGCCACGTCTTGTGGCTGCTCACGTTGTCACAGATCACGTGGATTTCCTGACCATCGGGCCGATGGGCCACGATATCGGTCAGAAACGCCACGAACTGCTCGCTGGTGTGGCGCGCCGCGGTCTTGCCTAGCACTTCCCCGGTGGCCGTGTTCAACGCGGCAAACAGGCTCAAGGTGCCGTTGCGCTTGTACTCGAATCCATGGCTTTCGGCACGCCCGGGCGACAGCGGCAACATGCGGTCTTTGCGGTCCAATGCCTGGATCGCGGTCTTCTCATCGACGCAGAACACCACCGCATGCGCCGGCGGGTTCAGGTACAAAGCCAATGACGTCGGCAGCCTTGGTCTCGAAGTCCGGATCGTTGGAGATCATGTGCTGCGCCAGTCGATGGGGGCGCAGACCATGTTTGCGCCAAATACGTTGCACGGTCGAGGCCGACACGTTGCCCAACTCTGCGGCCAGCTTGTAACTACTCCAATGCGTGGAGCCGTCGGCTGGCTTGCGCTTGAGCGTGGTGTTCAACACACGCGCCTCAAGCTTCTCCGGCGCGCGCGCGGGGGCTCTGCCGGGATGGGGTGCGTACAGGCCCGCCAGCCGCTCGGCCAGAAACCGGCGCGACCAACGCGCGATAAAGCGCGAATCGCAACCGAGCCGCTGCATGATCGCGTCACGCGATTCCCCGTCCTTGAGCATCAGGATCAACCTGGCCCGACGAATCCGCCACACGCACCGTTTGGCTGCGCGTGGCTGCCAACAATTGCTCTCGTTCGAGCCCGTTCAAGTTCATTTTTTAGATTTAGACGAATGGGGTGCTATTTCAAAGACGCGGTGGACTAGCGGTTTCGGCGCAGCGGCACTTGGGGGCGGCAAGGGAAATGCTTTCCATCCAGCCAATGCGCGGGGATCAGGCGGCGAGCGTGAACCGTTCCGCTATGGCCGCCTCTTGCGAGGAAGCCGCTGGTCGGCGCCCTTGCGCGGCTCTGTTGCAGTAAGCCTTCGGTAGGCCCGGGAAAGGTTCCGCTCGGGGCAACACTCAGCCCTCTCTCCAAATTTCAGATGGCGCCACAGGGCGATCGCCAAACGGCGCGCGAGGGTCACTATGCCGACAGGGATTGCATGTGTGGATCGAGCGCGCCCTGGCGCCTGGACCGCCAGCGGCCCAAAGACAAGAACAAGCTGTACGTGCTGCATGCACCGGAGGTCGAATGCATCGGCAAGGGCTAAGCGCTCCTAAGGGATTAGTGCCCACCGTTGATCAGGCACTGGCAGTCCTGCACGTCGCTCTTGCGCCCGGGCACATGCTGAAGCTGATGAGTTTTGGGGCTGCTGCGCGCGGCCTGGCGTCCTGATGGCGAAGTCTGTGTGGTGCGGGCAATGGCCCGTCAGCGCGAGGTGTTGCTCACCGAGCAGGCCAGTTGGGTGCAGCGCATGCAAAAGGCACTGGTGCAGATGAACCTCCAGCTCACCGAGGTGCTCAACGACGTCATGGGGCAGACCGGCCAGGCAATCATCCGCGCCATCGTGGCCGGCGAGCGCGATCCCAAGGTACTGGCCCGGCACCGCCACAGCCGCATCAAGGCCAGCGCCGAGGCGCTTACCAAGGCGCTGACGGGCAATTGGCGCGAGGAGCACCTGTTCGTGCTGGGCCAGGCGCGGCCATGTACGACGACATTGCCAGGCATCTGGTCAAGTGCGACGCGAAGCTGGCAGACACGGGGCATGGAAAGTCCGCCAGTCGAATGGTTCGCATCGTATTGCGGGCATACGCCGTCTAATAGCCAGCCATACGACGTTTCTCAACCGATCGATTTCGGCACGCCGGCCACGCGCAATTCGAAACACAAGGTTGTTCCGCTGGCGCCTTCGACCAGCCTTACCTGGCTATGGTTGAGCTGCAGCATGCGCTGCACGATTAGCAGCCCGAGCCCGCCGCCCCGGTGCGCGCCGCCCGATGGGAACGGGCGCTGGAAGATCGACTCGCGTAACGCCGGCGGAATTCCGGGCCCGTTGTCGCTGACGGTAACCGCCACTTTGCCGTCTCGATAAGCCAGGTCGACCTCGACCACGCCTTCCGCAGGCGTGTGCCGGATGGCGTTGTCCAGCAGATTCGTCAGCACGCGCTCGATCATGCCGAGGTCCGCCGTCACGGCCGGCAAGGCCGGTGGCAGACCCGCGCGCAGTTGCAGATGCTTGGCCTGCGCCGGCAGCGCAAATTTCTCGAGCACATCCTGGGTCAGATCCACGATCGAGAAATCCTCCGGAGTCGGCTGCACCATTCCGTGTTCCAGCCGCGCCAGTTCGAACAGCGACTGCGCGAGGCCGCCAACCTTGACGCTTTGCGCCAGCGCGATCGCCAGGTAGCGCTGACGCTCCTCGGGGCCGAGCTTGTCGGCCTTGAGAGACAGCGTTTCCAGATAGCCGTGCAGCGACGCCAGCGGCGTGCGCAGGTCGTGCGAGATATTGGCGACCATCTCGCGGCGCTCCTGATCCTGCTGCGTCAATGTACGCCACTGCGCTTCGATGCGATCCGCCATTTGGCGGAATGCGGTCTCAAGCGCGGCGATCTCGTCGCGCTGCTCCGGCGCCGCCACCGGCAACATCGCAGGTTGCGGGACGCCGCCGGAATTGAACTGCCGCATCGCTTGCGTCAGCCGCCGGAGCGGCCTGGTGATCAGCGCAAAGGCGACCAGGCCCGCGACCAGACCGAGTGCCGCCACGAGCGCCATCGACCACAGCGTGGTCCGCATCACGGAATTCTCCGTCGCCTGCGCCGCCAGCTTGTCGTGGGTCTCGCCCATCAGCACCACGTAGATGTACCCGCCTTGCCGCAGCGGTGCCGCGCTGAAGACCTTGCGGGCCGTCGCGCTGCGCGGATCGTCGCCGAGGATAGGCGGCGCGCCGCCATCGATCAGGGCCTTGACCGGTGCCAGATCCACGCGGTCCCGGATCAGATGGCCACTCGGAGCATCGTGGCCGCGAATGCGGCCGGTATCGTCGAGGAGGTAGACTTCTACGCTCGGATTCAAGACCATCAGTTGCCCGAACAACTGGCGCAGCGCCCCGGGGTCAAGCGCACTTTGGTCCGCCAGCAGCGCATTGCGGCCGATGTATGCAGCCAGCCCGCGCGACAAGCCCTGGACCACTTCTTTCTCGTGCATGGCATTGGAGCGAACCTGCAGCCACGCTGACGCGCCGCAACAGGCCAGCAGGAGGGCGGCGAAGACTGCGGACAGCCGCTGGGTCAGCGAAAGATTCATCATGGCTCTCCTGCGCCGGCGCTACCGACCGGGCCGACAGCGCCAGGCTCGGCCGCGAACCGATAGCCGCGCCGCCACACCGTCAGGATGCGCTGCGGCTGCGCCGGGTCCGCTTCGATCTTGCTGCGCAGCCGGTTGATATGCGTATTCACCGTATGCTCGTAGCCTTCGTGCTGGTAGCCCCACACCGCGTTGAGCAGATCCATTCGCGAAAAGACCTTGCCGGGATGGCGCGCGAAGAAGTACAGCAGGTCGAACTCGCGAGGCGTCAGGTCGAGCCGCTTCCCGTCGACCGTGGCCTCGCGCGCCAGCGGATCGATCGTCAGGCCGCCAAGTTCGAGGCTGCCGGCGTCTGCGCGCACGTCCCTGGCCATCGCCTCGACGCGCCGCAGCAGCGCCTTGACGCGCACCACCAGTTCCAGCACGGAGAATGGCTTGGCCAGATAGTCGTCTGCACCCAGCTCCAGGCCGAGGATGCGATGCACTTCGCTTGAACGCGCGCTGGTGATGATGATCGGCGTGTAGCGCGTCATGGCGCGAGCGCGCCGGCAGATCTCCAGGCCATCCACGCCGGGTAGCATCAGATCCAGCACCAGCGCGTCCCAGCCGCCTTGTTCCAGGAGCCGCAGGCCTTCGGCACCGTCGGCGCTGTGGACGACCTCGTAGCGCTCATCGCGCAGATGCATGGCCAGCACGTTGGCGATGCCAACGTCGTCCTCGACGAGCAGAATGCGTTTGAGGTGTTCCATGAGCGGTTCGCCGGTCGATCGTCGACAGGCCAGAAATGGTCGCCGGTAATGGCACTATTGTGCAGAAATCCGGCCCACCGAGTTATCACGGATTGTTTAAGGTTTGGCGAGGACTCCGATACGGCCTCGCGCCTAGGATGCCATCACGATCGGTTCAACCTGCATGGGAGTCCGTCATGCGCATCAGCAGGCGCTTTTTGTTGTCCGGCGGCACCATGGCCGCCACGCTCGCCGCCGTGGGCGGCTGGCGCGCGCTGGCCGGCGGCACGCCCAGTGCTGGCGACACCCGCAAGGCCGCGGAACGCTTCGAGGTCACCCTGAGCGACGACGCGTGGCGCCAGAAGCTGTCCCCGGCCCAGTATGCCGTGCTGCGCAACGAGGCCACTGAGCGTCCCTTCAGCAGCCCGCTCAACGACGAGCACCGCAACGGCATCTTTGCCTGTGCCGGTTGCCAGCTCGACTTGTTCTCTTCGAGGACCAAGTTCGACAGCGGTACCGGCTGGCCCAGCTTCTGGGCACCGCTGGAGCATGCCGTGGCCACCACCGAGGACCGTGCCTTCGGCATGCTGCGCACCGAGGTCCATTGCCGGCGCTGCGGCGGTCACCTGGGGCACGTCTTCGACGACGGCCCGAAGCCGACCGGCCTGCGCTATTGCATGAACGGCGTCGCCATGACATTCCGGCCCGCCGCCTGAAGCCCTCCCTGACGGCACACACAAAATCATGCTGCTCCTGATCCTGGCCTATCTCGGCGGTGCGCTCACCATCCTGAGCCCATGCATCCTGCCCGTACTGCCGTTCGTGTTCGCCCGCGCCGACCAGCCCTTTGCGCGCAGCGGCCTGCCGCTGCTGGCTGGCATGGGCATCACTTTCGCGCTCGTGGCCACCCTGGCGGCCGTGGGCGGCGGCTGGGTGGCGCAGGCCAACCAATATGGACGCTGGCTCGCCATCGCGCTGCTGGCCGTGTTTGGCCTGACGCTGCTGCTGCCGCAGTTTTCCGAGCGGCTGATGCGCCCGCTGGTCAACGCCGGCAGCCGCCTGTCCAATTTCGCGCAATCTGATGGCCGCGCGGCCAGTCCCGGATCGTCGTTCCTGCTTGGCATCGCCACCGGGCTGCTCTGGGCGCCCTGCGCCGGACCGATCCTGGGCCTCGTGCTGACGGGCGCGGCACTGCAAGGCGCCAATCTCGGCACCACGCTACTGCTGGTGGCGTATGCGGCCGGTGCGGCGACGTCGCTGGCGGTGGCCCTGCTGATCGGCGGACGCGTTTTCGCGGCCATGAAGCGTTCGCTCAATGCCGGCGAATGGATTCGCCGCGGGATCGGTGCCGCCATGCTGGCCGGGGTGGTGGCAATCGGCCTGGGTCTCGATACCGGCGTGCTGGCGCGTGTGTCGACGATTGCCACGGGCGGACTGGAGCAGCACCTCGTCGACAAGCTGGCCGGCAACAAGGCTGCCGGGAAGCAGGGCGGCGCGATGACGATGAGCGCGAATCCGGAAAGCACGATACCGGGCGCAACGCCTGCCGCGAGTGCGGGCGCGATGATGATGCGTGCCGGCGAGGGCCAGGTCGCGGCGTTGCCGGTCGAAGGCCAATTCCCGGGACTCAACGGTGCCGTCGAATGGCTGAACTCGCCGCCCCTGACCGCCGAGGGCCTGCGCGGCAAGGTCGTGCTAATCGACTTCTGGACCTATTCCTGCATCAACTGCCTGCGCACGCTGCCCTACGTGAAGGCGTGGGCCGACAAATACAAGGAGCAGGGGCTCATCGTCATCGGCGTCCACGCACCGGAATTCGCATTTGAACGCAATATCGACAACGTGAAGAAAGCCTCCCGCGATCTCGGCGTGACCTACCCGGTGGCGATCGACAACAACTTCGCCATCTGGCGCGCCTTCGGCAACCAGTACTGGCCCGCGCACTACTTCATTGACGCGCAGGGCCGTATCCGCTTTCATCATTTCGGCGAGGGTGAATACGAACGCTCCGAAGCCGTGATCCGCCAACTGCTGGCAGAAGCCGGCCACGCCGATGTGGCGAGGATTGCGACGGCCACTCCGTCCACGTTAAACGACAAGGCCGGGAATGGAGTGCAGATGGCGGCGGACAACAGTGCAATGCTATCGCCGGAAACCTACGTTGGCTACGAACGCGGGGAGAACTTCAGCTCGCCTGGCGGCGCGGTGCATGACCGGCCGAAGGACTACACGGCACCCGCGAAGCTAGATCTGAACGAATGGGGCCTTGCCGGCAACTGGCGCATCGGCGCGGAGCACGCCACGCTTGACCGCGCGAACGGCCGCATCGTCTACCGCTTCCACGCACGCGACCTGCACCTCGTGCTCGGTCCGGCTCAGGACGGCAAACCGGTCAGGTTTCGCGTGACGATTGACGGCACCGCACCGGGCGCGTCGCACGGCACCGATACCTCGCCGGATGGATCCGGCGAGGTATCGGCCCAGCGCCTCTACCAACTGGTGCGGCAGGACGGCGAGGTCAGGGACCGCACGTTTGCCATCGAATTCCTCGATCCCGGCGTGGAGGCCTATGCCTTCACATTTGGCTAACCTTCGAACCCAAGGAACCTCATCATGAACGCGACTGCAGCACTGCAGCGCTGGACGCGCCCCGCCACGCTCAAGCTCATGGGCCTGGCCATGCTGGTGGCCGTTGCCGCCGTCTGGGAGCGGCCCGCACTGTCCGCCGAGGAAGCAGTACGCATCCCCGCCCCCACGCAGGACGAGAAGTCCGGCGATGCCCATACCGCGACGGCCGTGTTTGCCGGCGGCTGTTTCTGGGGCGTCCAGGGCGTATTCCAGCACGTGCGTGGCGTGACGCGCGTCACATCGGGCTACGCCGGTGGCGCGGCCAGCACGGCGCAGTACGAAAAGGTAGGCACAGGCACGACCGGCCACGCGGAATCCGTCGAGATCCGCTACGATCCGGCGCAAGTCAGCTACGGCAAGTTGCTGCAAGTCTTTTTCTCGGTGGCGCACAACCCGACCCAGCTCAATTACCAGGGGCCCGATCACGGCACGCAGTACCGGTCCGCGATCTTCCCGGTCACGCCGGCACAGCGCACGATTGCCGAAGCCTATATTGCCCAGCTTGGCGCAGCCAAGGTATTCCGGACACCCATCGTGACGCGCGTGGAAGACTACAAGGGGTTCTATCCGGCGGAAGCCTATCACCAGGACTTCCTGATGAAGAATCCGGACTATCCGTACATCGTGATCTACGACCTGCCCAAGATCGGCAACCTGAAGCAGATCTTTCCCGATCTCTATCGCAACGATCCCGTGTTGCTGACTAAATCCGGTACCTGACGCCGCAGTGCGGGATTCCGCCTCGTGCGAAAATCCCGCGGCGCCCGGCATGGGCACGCCACTCCCTTCACGAACCTGATCATGTTCCAGCTTTCCGACGATTCGTCACTCCGCACTACGCCGAACTCGTCACATAGGCCCGTGCGCTGCTGGCGGATGAGCATGACCGCTTTGCCAACGCCGCCAACTTCTCGGCGCTGATTTACCACTCGCTGCCCGACCTGAACTGGGCAGGGTTCTACTTCTACGACGGCGCCGAACTGGTGGTCGGACCGTTCCAAGGCAGGCCGGCCTGCGTGCGGATTCCGATGGGAAAGGGCGTGTGCGGGACAGCGGCGCACACGCGTCAGACGCAGGTCGTCCCCGATGTCCATGCCTTTCCGGCCATATAGCCTGCGACGCGGCGTCGCGCTCTGAAATCGTCGTACCGCTGATTGCCGCCAATGGTTCGCTGATCGGCGTATGGGACGTGGACAGCCCCGTGGCTGGCCGGTTTGACGAGGAGGATGCCGGGGCATGGAGCCGCTTTGCCGGGTGTTTATGGAACTGAGTGGAACTGAGCTGGGTTGACTGCCCTATACAAGCTCCGCGGGATCTCAAGGCGGTTCTACGCTTTTCTCAGCACCACAGGGCACGCTTTGTTCGGTTTCATGTGGGACTCCTGAAGAGGATGCTGTAGAGCCCATGCATGACGTACGCCATCTCCAGTCGACAGGGAGCGCGGTCTCTTCCGAACCTTGAGCCATTCGACTGCGCAGCGCCGAAGGGCCGACACGGCCGATGGATCGCCATCCCCGCCTTGGGTGACCGATTATGGGCGCCCACCGGACCTCCGCAAGGCAGAGCCTGGATGCCGGTTCGTCGGCCAATACCGAATTTGTGGTCTGGAGCGCAGTTTCCGAGTCCATTTCACCGCCGATAGGAAGGCCGCCGGGAGCCCGGGCCAAAGCAAAACAGGGAAGGCGTCGATGAGCAGGACGGGCGAGACAAGGGCGGGTACGTTTCCACCTTGAGCATTTAAGATCATAGGATGTGCCCTAAAGCTCAATGCTTGTGGAATCATCGGACGCGATTCGCTCACATGCTGGAGATCCGGATATCCACTTTAGAACCCATTTCAAAAGCCGGGCCTGAGCGCTTAACGGGGCAGCCATTCAATGCTTGCAGACTTGCCCATGAGGAAATCGGCGTTTGCGTCGGCAACTCGTCGGAGGTAGTCCCATAGTGCCTTGATTCTGGCGAGCTCTCTTCGTTCCTGCGGTGCGACGAGCCAAAAGGTTCTAGTGATGTCAATTTCGGCGGGTAGGATGGGAACGAGACCTTCGGTAACGGACCCTAGGAAACACGGCAAGACTGCCATGCCGAGCCCGGAGCGGACGGCCTGGAGTTGAGCGATAACGCTAGTGCTACGCATGAACGGCTTTGCCGCGGGCAGCCACTTGTGCAGACTGAACTGCTGTTTTGCGAAGACCAGATCGTCCACGTAGTCGATCCATCGGTGACCGGGAAGGTCTGCCAGACCACCAATCGGCGGGTGGCGGCGTAAATAGTCCTGAGTCGCATACGGAAGCAGGCGGTACTGTGCAAGCTTGCTGGTGACAAAGGTGTCAGTGGTAGGCCGATCGACGGTAACGGAAGCATCGGCTTCGCGCTTGGACAAATTGACGTTCCTCGGCATCGGCAGCAAGTCGACAGTGATCCCAGGATGGCGTGTGCAGAAGTGCGCCAGATGCGGCGCGAGAAAGTAGCTGCCGAACCCCTCCGTGGCGCCCAACCGTATCTCGCCGGTCAGCGCCAGGGTATCGCCAAAGACTTCGGATTCGACGGTCGCGAGCGTGCTCTCCAGCTTCTCGACATGCTCCAGCAGGCGGTGACCCGCGCTCGTGAGGCGATGGCCTTGCGAGCTCCGGTCAAACAGTTTCGATCCAATGTCCTCTTCGAGTCGCGCCAGCCGACGTGAAATGGTGGACTGATTCATGTCGAGCTCATGTGCCGCCTCCAACGCGGATTGCGCCCGCGCCACGCCGAGAAATACCCGCAAGTTGTCCCAATTGAACTGATTCAAGGCGCCTCCAAATATGCAAAAACGCATAGCTTGCTTGCATATTTTGCCACACAAAATGCATAAATAGCGATGTAGCATCGGCCCTACGGTGTCACTGCAAAGCCGCTATCGCGCGGCAACGGGGGCGCATTCGCAGAGGTGCAAGCGTCTGCATGTGCAGTGAACGAGACAAACCAATCAAGTACGGGCTCATTGCTCACGGAGGCACACAAATCATGGCAGAACACATCGGACACTTTATTTCGGGAAAGCACGAGGCCGGCAGTGGCGCTCGTACTGGCCCGGTCTTCAACCCTTCGACGGGGGAGGAAATCGCGCGCTGCGCCTATGCGGACCGAGCCACGCTCGATCGTGCGGTCGCGGCCGCCACCGAGGCAGGCAAGCGCTGGGGCCGGGCCTCGCATGCAACGCGCCAGTCCGTCATCTTCAAGCTTCGCGAGTTGATGATCGCCAATATCGACCTGCTCGCTGAGATCATCGGTCGCGAGCACGGCAAGACCACTGCCGACGCAAAGGGAGAGATCGGCCGCGCGATCGAGGCCATCGAGTTCGCGACCAATGCGCCACACGTGACAAAAGGAGAGTACGCCACCAATGTCGGCGGCGACATCGACGTGTTCTCGATGCGCGTGCCAATCGGCGTGGTCGGTTGCATTACGCCATTCAACTTCCCCATCATGGTGCCTGCCGTGATGACCGCGATGGCCGTGGCGGTTGGCAATGGCGTGGTCTGGAAACCGTCGGAGAAGGTGCCTAGCGCTGCGCTAGAGTTTGCGCGCCTGTGGCAAGAAGCGGGGTTGCCCGATGGCGTTTTCAATGTGGTACAGGGCGACAAGGAGGTGGTCGATGGGATGCTCGAACATCCCGGGATCGCAGGCGTCAGCTTTGTGGGTTCTACGACCGTTGGCGAGTACATCTATCAGAAGGGTACCTCGCATAACAAGCGCGTGGCCGCCTTTGCCGGCGGCAAGAATCACATGGTGGTGATGCCCGACGCTGATCTTGAGGCCGCAGCCAATGCGTTCGTCTCCGCCGGCTATGGCTCGGCGAGCCAGCGCTGCATGGCTGTGTCATTGCTGCTACCCGTCGGCACAGGAACAGCGGAGCGTCTGCGCGAACTCGTCGTGCCAAAGATCCAGGCGCTCAAGGTGGGCGCCTATGACGATCCCGCCGCCGATTTTGGGGCCGTAATCTCAGCGCAGTCCAAGCTGGCGGTGGAGCGGGCCATTGGCGATTGCGTGGACGCGGGAGGAGAGCTCGTCATCGACGGGCGCGAACTGAGCGTACCGGGCCATGCACGTGGCTACTACCTCGGCCCTACCCTGATCGACCACGTAACGTGGGACATGGAGTTCTACAAGGAAGAGGTCTTTGGACCGGCGCGCGGCATCATGCGCGCGGCGACACTCGACGAAGCCATCGCCATCACCAACCGGCACGCCTACGGGAACGGCGCGGTCATCTTCACCCGCGACGGAAAGGCGGCGCATCGCTTCACGAACGAGATCGAGTCTGGCATGGTCGGGGTTAACGTTCCGGTGCCGCTTCCCGTGGGCTACTTCAACTTCGGCGGCCTGCGCCGCTCGAAGTTCGGTGAATCCCATCTCTACGGGCCAGACGCCGCACGTTTCTACACCAAGCTCAAGACTGTATCGCAGCGATGGCCCGAACCAGACCAGAAGGCGTTGCCCATATCACTTGCCTTCAGTGGCAGCGCCTGAGGTTCATTTTATCCCGCCATCCATTGGCGGATGCCGCGCTCCTGCGGTGACCCCCTGCTGAATTGCAGTAGGGCAATTCCAATATCCATGGAGAATTCGCATGCACCTGATTGCCTATCGTCCCTCCAACGCCGCCGTCGAACTCGAGGCCGACATCGGTGCCCTGGCCGATGGCCTCATCACCCCCTTGACGTCCTTGGGCAGCTTCTACAAGGATACGGATGGCTGGCTGACGCAGGCACGGACACTGCGCAAGGGCTCTCTGCCGCTGGCCGACGTTACCTTGGCGGTACCCGTTCCACCCAGTGCGAAGATCATCTGTGTAGCAATCAACTATGTTGAGCATGGCAAGGAGGGCGGGCTGCCGACGCCGCATTTCCCCAATCTGTTTGCGCGCTGGGCTTCGACGCTGGTGACGTCGGGCACCGCTGTACCAGTGCCATCGACGGAGCCGGATGGCGTCGATTGGGAGGTAGAGCTGGCGGCGATCATTGGGAAGCCGCTGCTTGAAGCGGATGAGGACGAAGCGCTGGACGGGGTACTGGGTTACACGGTTTTCAATGATCTGAGTGGACGAGCTTCCCAGCTTCAGAGCATGACGCTCAGCACGGGCCAGTGGGGCCTTGGCAAGAATCTCGACAGCAGCGGCCCTGTCGGATCGATCATCGCTACCGCAGACTCGGTGGATCTCGCGAACACGCGGTTGACGACCAGAGTGGACGGCGAAGTCATGCAGGACGGCACCACGGCCGACATGGTGTTTTCCGTGGGACGGATCATTGAATTCATCACACGGACGATCAGCTTGCAGCCCGGAGATCTGATCGCTACCGGTACACCAGCGGGTGTCGGCTTTGGCCGGAATCCGCGCATCTACGCCAAGCCCGGATCGGTCGTCGAGGTGGCTGTGCAGGGCATCGTAGCGGTGACAACGCCCATCGTTGCAAGGAACTAGAGACCATAGGCCAAGCCAGCAGGCTGGCATCAGGGGACAACATCACCGCGGCGAACTTGCCGAGCTTGCCAGAGGCATCTGCCATCTGCATATAGCTGTTCCCTGGCTTGTTGATTGACGGGGGAAAGCCCGAGAATGCTCGAACGAGATTGTCCTGATTCCCATCCCGCCGTGGCCAAAGAAAAATATTCGTAAGGAGACCGTTGTGATTAAGATTCGTGGTGGAAAATATGTGGTCTATGGGGTTAGCGACCTCGCCAAGACCGGGAGTTTCATGGCTGACTTTGGCCTTGTTCCCGTAGATTGGTCCGGGCGCGCTTCCTATTTCAGGGGGGCTCTATCCAGTCCCTATCTTTATGTGGCGGAACAGTCCGCCGAACCGTCACTCAAGGCGATCGGCCTCGAAGTGGACAGTGTGGAAGATCTGACGCATGCGATGCGTTTCGAGGGGGCGTCACGAATTCGTGAACTTGACCGTCCCGGCGGTGGCCTGTGTGTTGACGTCGAGTTGCCAGGCGGTGTAAGGCTCGAATTGGTTCACGGCATCGAGGACGTCGCGGAGTTGCCGGTGCATCCGCCGTCCGTGCTTAATGAGGGCATCCGGAAGGCACGGTTCAACGTACCACAACGGCCCCGTCGCGGACCGTGCCAGGTGCTTCGCTTAGGGCATATCGCCTTGGGCGTACCTGATCCCGTGGCTGCAAGGGACTGGGCTGTTCGCAACTTGGGCATGATTGTTTCAGACTCGATGCTGCAAGCTGGCTCCGCAGACGAATACCTCGGATTCTTCATGCGTTGTGATCAGGGAGCGACGCCTACCGATCACCACACGCTTCTGATCGCAAAGGCCGAAGCTACGAACGTCCATCATGTTTCCTTCGAGGTTCAGGATTTCGACGCGGTTCATATGGGTCATGAGTGGTTGAAGGCGAAGAGCTACAAGGCCCACTGGGGCGTCGGCCGCCATGTCCTTGGCAGCCAGGTATTCGATTACTGGTGGGATCCGGATGGGTTCCGCGTCGAGCATTACGCCGATGGCGACCTCTACGACAACACAGTTCCGGCAACGACAGTCGAGGGAACGGATGATCAGTTGTGGATATGGGGCCCGGAAGTGCCTCTCGCGTTCTTCCAGCAGACCCGGGAGGCCTAGGCCGCAGCCGCGTCACCAAGGCCGGCACTTCTTGGTCAGCGGTCAGTCACGGCGCAGGCCGCGTAGCGAGATGCATTTTCGCTGTGGGTCGACGAGGTAATGCGGATGCAATTGGGAGTGCCAGCCCAGGTCAATGGAGGAGCCGGCCGCGCGGGCTGCGTGCGCACTCACCCGTGCCAGCTTAGGGGCGTCGTCCCTACATGGCGGTCCCCAAGTATCGGACCTCTCTCCACAGGGGGGCGGCAGTTGCTAAGCCTCTTGCGAGGCTGTGCTTGTCACCTGAAGATACTCGGGCGCCGAGAGAGCGTGAATGCTCGAGAAACTTAGGACCGCCAACACCTATAGCCAAGGCCTCGTGATAGCGCTCGCATACGACGGTTGCGATATCGTTCTATGCCCGCGAACCGACAAGGGCAAGTTGATCGGCCAGAACCAGGTTGACAAGGTCGCAACCGCGCAGTTTGCTGTCCAGGGCAAGATTGAAGATCGCCAGTTCACGAATGTTCACTGCGAGCTGTAGACGTATTCGGATTGCCCAGACATCTTAAGCCGCAGCGGTAGCCTTCGAGTTCGGGGCCGTTTCAGTCATTGGTTCCACCGAGGGCGAATGACTTAAACTGGCCGATAATCAACGATTGGCGATTGGCGTGTTCCGATCGGACTCGGCGCTAGGTAGGTGATTGCTTTGTCACGGCGTCGCCCGAATTCCCGAAGGATAACCTGTGCGGCCAAACATTTTGGCCTGACTAACCGGCCCGTCACGCTTCAAGAATCTCAAGCCCGTTCTCGGCACACCATTGTCTCAGCGCTCTTTCGACAGAGTCGGCTTCAAACGTATACCAGACCTCGAGAACGCCCTTGCGCCGCAGCAAATCCTTGAAGCGCGAGTAAGCCCCTTGCCGTTGGAAAAATCCTTCGACCTGGTCGTAAGACGCAGGCAGCTCTTGTGCGACAAAGCGCAAGACGAGAGTTCTTCCAAGATCGAGATCGTTCTTATGTGGTATCGCAAGGTATCGGTCCGAAGTTTCAAGGTCGTCAGGAATATCCTCGTCGAACGCGTCATTGGAATCAGAGGCCCAATAGACTTTGCCCGTATCGAGCGAGACATACGCGTTGTGCTCCATCGGCGCCGCGTAGCTAACGAAGTCGAAGGCCATAGAAAGATCCTCGTGTTTGACTGCGACCATGGCTCTACTCCCATAGGTTGTCGCGTGCGAGCTGGACGGGCTCGGAGATATTCGGCGACCGCGGAAAAACGTTTCAAGGACAGATGACTCAATGTGACGCAATCCAGCTGCGAACATTTGGCCCTTAGTCTTTACCCAGGGTCAACGCTTCATAGTACAGCGCGCTTCACAGCTCTGCGCGACCCATGGTCACCGCGTCCGCTAGTTCGCTTTGGGCTATCTTATGCGCCGACTCATGTCGCCCGCCTCTCGGTTCGAAGTGGAGGAGACGTTCGAGCGGCCAAGTCGGCTTACTGGCCTACGGCTTGTACCGGCCGGCCACTGCCGTTGGGCGTGACCCCCAAGCCAGTCAGGCAGGCGCCCAGGTCATCACCGCGGCCACCGGGGCGAGGCGGGCGGAAGCGCGGCCGGGCCATGCGGACTGCCGCCCTGACCGACGGCAACTGCGGACGGGCATCAAGGTTCGATAACGGGCGCTTATTCCCGCCTGTCCCGTAAATCCTCTGCCTTGACCAGCGAGCGACCCCGAGAGCATCGCCGCGCACCACTCCGGACAGGCCTTTAGGGCGGGCTTTTCATACTGATGGGCTCGACAAAACCCGAGGGCGTCACCGCCATGGCGCATCGTTTGCCCGAACGCGAGAAAGGCCGCATGGAAAGGGCTTCTGCGGCACACGAATACTTAATGTTCCAAAGGGACTCGAACGCCGCATACGGCCAGAGCGGTTGAATCGGCGACTGCGGTCGTATAATATATCTATGTTTTGTAGATACACATAGAGGGTGAAATGGAATTCGCCAAAATCTTCCGCCATGGTGGCTCCCAGGCCGTGCGGCTGCCCAAGGATTTCCGGTTTGACAGTACGGAAGTCCGTATCCGTCGGCACGGGGCTGCGGTGATCCTGGAACCTGTCCCGCAAGACTGGGCATGGCTGACCCCGCTGATCGGACCGGTTGATGCCGATTTCGAGTCGGCAGCGGTCACCCAACCTGCTGGACAGGAGCGTCCTGGACTGGATGTGTTCAGATGAAATATCTGCTCGATGCCAACGCAGTGATAGCGATGCTCAAGGGAGAGCCAACCGTGCTTGAGCGACTGCGTGCGCACCTGCCGTCCGATTTCGGGCTGCCGTCAATCGTTGCCCATGAGCTGTTCTATGGTGCCTACAAGAGTCAGCGGGCGGCTGCGAACCTGGCACGCATCGAAGCTTTGCAGTTCGAGGTGGTACCGTTTGATGCCGAGGACGCTCAGCATGCCGGAGAGATTCGCGCGCAGCTGGCGGCCGTCGGTACGCTGATCGGCCCTTATGACGTCTTGATTGCAGGGCAGGCGAGGGCGCGTAACCTGATTCTCGTGACGCACAATATCCGGGAATTCGCCCGCGTCGCGCAACTGACGGTCGAGGATTGGCATACGGGTCACTGACTGTACCTAAATCGCCGCTGCTCGCGTTACCTTTGCATCGGCTGTCGGTCTGGGCAAGCTCGGTACGCTGTGCCACAATTCGCGAGCGGTCTTGCTCAGCAAGGCTCACTTGAATCCGCCCCAACTCTATCGCACGCTGTCTCCGACCGGGAATCCCGTACTTAGCAATCTCTCGGCTATCCATCAGAGCGATGGCAAATGCGCTTGGCGCTCCGTGCTGCGCATGAGGAGCCGGCTCATTCATAAAGTTCAGTTGCGCCTTGGCAGATGCCTCAACTGAGGGCAGGCCATGCGGCGGCTATTTTTGGAGACCGCTGGCATGAAAAGTCAAGTGAGTGGCCTGCAATGCAAAGCCTCACCCCGGATTGCTGCCTACATTGTCGGGATAGCAACCAACGTTGCCTGGCAATTCGACGCGATCGGACAAGTCGCCAGTGCGCCAGGCAAGCGAAGAGTTAAGCATGCGCAAATCCCTAGCCCGCGCTGGCCGTCAAGATGGCGTGTCCATCTCCACACCGATTTCTCCGCAAGGCAGGTGGCGACGCGACAAGAAGGGGTCCAAAGGCATCGCTCGCTGAGACTGGCGCACCGCAAAGCGATCGGGAGTTTGCCGAGGCCGCCATCCGGACCTGTCGGATCCGATTGCGGAGGTGCAGGCACGCCCGCCCACCTTCATTGCCGACACGCACAAGACTGTGCAGAGCTACGGCACCTGCGTGATCGATCGCTGGTCGGACATCCTGTCGCCGAATGATCCCGTGCAGCGCTTTCCTCGCGCGAATGGCTTGATTGTCAGAAGTCCGAATGGAGACCTCGTGGAGGTCACCGACACATTCACAGGTGCGCATGTGGAGATGCGACAGTCCGCCACGACGGTGAAGCTGCTGGCGCTCGACAAGGATGCGCTCGACTGCCTGTGACGAGCCACGCGACAGAGCATTGCCTGGCGATCGGTCGAGACTCGCGAAGCCTGAGGGCGCCAGCGGTTCGTAGATCCTGGCATGCCAGGTAGTGCCCTGCTTTGGCGGGTATCCCCAGGCGAACGGAGTCGGGCCTGCGCGCTCACGCATGCTGCGGCGGAACGACGCCAGCCGTCGGCCCAGTAAGGGCACTGGTCTGGAAGTCAACGCCTTGGTCTCGCAGGGCCGGAGGACCGGCGTCTGCAAGATCGGCCAGAACCCTCCTGGGCGGACAGGCTGGTAAAACATCGATGCATTGGAGAGACGGCCATGTCCGTAAGATTTCTGAACCCGACCTTGTTAAGTACCATCCGGGGCTATCTGCCCGGCATGGGCGTCAGCGCGGTGGTGACAGTTGCAGCCATGTCGCTCGCCGAGCATTACCACGCGCCGGTGATGCTGTTCGCCTTGCTGTTGGGCATGGCGCTTAACTTCCTGTCCAGGGAATCCTCCAGCGCTTCCGGTATCGACTTCAGCGCCAAGCAGGTACTTCGGCTGGGCGTGGCCCTGCTGGGATTGCGCATTACTGCCTCGCAGGTGGCGGCACTGGGTTGGCACTCCGTTGCCATGGTCGTGCTGGCGGTGGCGCTGACCATCCTGTGCGGCATCGTGCTGGCTCGACTGATGGGGTTCCAGACGTTCTTCGGCTTGCTTACTGGCGGGGCTGTGGCCATCTGCGGTGCTTCCGCGGCGCTGGCCCTGGCAGCGGCCATGCCCCAGCATCCGTTGAAGGAGCGCGCGACGCTGTTCACGGTGATCTCCGTCAGTACGCTATCCACGGTGGCGATGGTTCTTTACCCGATGCTCGCGCAACTGCTGGCTCTGCCCTCATTACAGGCGGGAGCCTTTATCGGCGGAACCATCCATGACGTGGCGCAAGTAGTGGGGGCCGGTTACAGCATCTCGCACGAAGCCGGTGACGCTGCTACGCTGGTCAAGCTGATGCGGGTGGCCATGCTGCTTCCGGTGATCGCGCTGGCTGCGTGGCTGTCGCAACGACATCAGCGGGCACAAGGGGAAGCCGGAAAGGGTCCGCGCCCGCCGCTGCTGCCGTGGTTTGCCGTGGCATTTGCGGTGCTGGTGGCGATCAACAGCACCGGCTGGTTGCCTGCGGGCCTGGTAAAGGCGGGTCAGTTCGCCTCGCAGTGGTGTCTGGTCATGGCCATGGTGGCGATCGGCATGAAGACTCACCTCAAAGATATCCTGTCCGTGGGCTGGAAGCCGGTGGCGCTGATGGTGCTGGAGACGCTGTTCCTGGCTGTGCTGTTCTACGGCATGCTGATGGTGATGCGATTCTAGTTCGCCGAGCAACAGGGGCAAACAGGCGGACGGGATTCCCCCGAGCCGCAGGCCCGGGGCGTTCAGGGGTAATCTGTCGGATAGCAGCGGCGCATTTCTGCGCACCGCCCCCTTCTATGAGCAGGGAGCTGTCAAGGTATTTCTCATACTGATTCGTGAGTCGATAATTATCTCCTTGCCGCAACGCTCAGCGGGAGTCAAGGGCAGGCGAAGCCTGGCGTAGCGCACCCTTGACCCTGCGAAGCAGGCGATATGCTGGCGTATGTTGGTGGGCGCGTAGTGTTGCGCTCACCAACATACAAGCGCATTCACACCTGGCTCGGCAACTGCCACCCTCATCCGCGTTGGCGAAAGACGCCAATTGAGATTCTTTTGATGACTTCCCGATGCGGGCTAGCCCATGCTGCGACTGGTCAGACGAGAGATCTCCCGATTCCCGCGCAAAGAGCGTCCGTACGTGCCAGTTCTTCGACCACGCCGGGTCGTCGAGGCGCTCGCGCTTGCGCTTGCGCACGCCACCATGTCGCCTTCCGCGTTCTGAACCGCGTCGGCACCCGGAATTGCACAATTATCGCGGCTCAAGGGCTGGCCCGTACGTTCCCCTACCGACGCGCCGACCACCTCGCGCTGGCCCGCCCACGGCTCGGGGCCGATGTGATTCGCTATTCCTTCGTCGTAGTGGACTTGCACCAACTACTCCTTACCGGTCTCCCGGCGCACTCAGAACTTGTGCCGGACGCCTAAGGCGACGCCGAACATGTTGCTCTGCCCGTTGCCGAGGACGTAGCTGTTACCTAGCGACAGGCTGTTGGCAAAGACGGTCGCCAGCGAATCGAGCATCAACCCTGCGTTCTTGGCATAGGCCGTGGTCAGGTACACATCGGTGCGCTTGGACAGCGAGTAGTCAGCCACGAAGGAGATCTGCCACGGGTTGGCCACGCTCGTGTTGCCGTAAAGGTTCTTGAGGTCGTCGTAGTTGTACTCGAGCGTGAGCGCCAGCGCCGGCGTGACCTGGTAGTTGGCCCCGATCCAGTAGAAGTCGTCGCGTTGGATCAGGACATCGGCCGCGTTCTTGTTCTGGCCCCAGCGGTAGCCTCCCATGATCTTGGCGGGGCCGAACGCATAGCTGGCGCCTACCACGGCCTTCTTGATGGTGCCGGTGCCGGTGCCGATGGTGGGATTCCACTGGTCATAGCCGGCCGTCGCGGCAAACGGGCCGAACGTGTAAGCCAGTGCCCCGCCATAGGCGGTGTCGCGTCGGAACTGCCCCGGGACTTCGCCATTGCCGCCGATCGGGATGGGGAACCCTACCGAGGCGGGCAGGGCCACCCCGGCGCCGAAGGACCAGTGCGCGAGGGCCGTCAGCCCCCCGAACTTCCCGGTGTACTTGATGGTATTGTCCTCGCGGTAGTTGGGGCCGGACTGCATGACGACCGGCTCATACTGCGTGGCATAGGCGGTTGGAGAGAAGTTGGCCAGGGCCTCAAACATCGAGGTGTACTGCCGGCCCAGGCTGACTTGGCCGAAGCGGTCGCTCTGGACGCCCACGAACGCCTGGCGGCCGAACAGGCGGCCGCTTTGCTGCGACAGGCCGGTATCGAGGCCGAAGCCGCTTTCCAGCACGAAGATCGCCTTGATCCCGCCGCCCAGGTCCTCGTTGCCACGCAAGCCCCAGCGCGAGCCGGACAGCCCGCCGGAAGTCAGCCGGTAGGCATCGTTGCCCGGTCCCGGGTTGAATCCATTGGCGGCCGTCGGCACGACGCCCGCGTGGTTGACGTATTCCACGTTGGCGTCGATCACGCCGTACAGCGTGACGCTTGACTGCGCAAGGGTTGCCAGCGGCCATCCCAGCAGGGACGCCAGGGCCATCCTTTTCAGTGACATGTTGTTCTCCTCTCTTTCTCTTTTTTGCCTTGGGTGGTCCAGCCACAATTTCATTCTTTGCCTGTCTGCCTTGCAGCATGCTGCCGGGCAGCCTGTTCGAGCTTAGGAGCGCAGTCCGTTCCCCGCCAGCACCCGATGACCGGAAACCGGGGAAACGCACAGCAGTGTCGGCCAATTACGACAGTCGCCGGCCAAGCGGGCTCTGATCGTGATCGCCCAGATATGTAGGCCGACCTGGGCCGAATTGCGCGCGCTTTTCCGAAATCCGCGCGCTGTACCGCGAGGTCTGCGGCCTGCTGTTTTTCCGCTATGGCGTCACGCCCACTGCCAACAAGCTGTACAGTCTGGTGCGCAAGGGCAGCATCGGCACGCCCGCCGAGGTGCTGCAGGCGTTCTGGCAGGAATTGCGCGGGCGCACGCGCGTCGCCATCGACCATCCGGACCTGACGGATTCCCTGAAGCAGATCGCGGCCGAGGCGGTGAGGACCATCCGGCAGGCGGCCAACGAAGCCGCCACAGGACGGGAGCGTGAAGCGGTGCAGGCGGACTTGGCCATTGAGCGCCAAGCGCGCGCCGCAACGCAGGCGCGACTGGAAGCGGGGCGGGCGGAACTGGAGGCTGCGGGCCGTCAGCTGGCGGAGCTGCGCACCCAATTCTCGCCGGAACTCGAGCGCGCCCGCGAGCAGGTGACCATCGCGCAGGAGCGCGCCGAGGCCAGCGAGCGGCGCGCGTTGCGTGAGCTGGACCAGGAGCGCGCCGCGCGATGGGAAGGGCTCCAAGGCGCGTTCAGTAAAGCGAATCGGATAGACGGATTGCCGGACGTGCGTTTCCGCCAACCCATCCGGGGCTCTTTGAGGCTAGGGCGAGAAGGTAGCCGGAGTGCTCTGCCCGGCAGAGTGCCAGCACGCGACTAGGCAGTACGTGGGCAATGTCAGCGTCAATTCGACATACCGCCGAATTTTGCCCCAAAGCCCGCTCGGGCTTTTGCTTTTCTGAGGACAGCCGGGGGGCGGAAGTCGTGGCGCCGTGGTGAGTGCTGCAACACCAAGCCACGACCGCCCGCAGGCTACCTGGAAATTTGACCAGGGTCGCGCCACAGGATCGTGACAATGGCATTGACATAACGCCCGTTCACCGAAAATTGCTTGCTGTGGTGGCGCTGGGCGTCATGGTTGATGCGGCGAGGGGGCCGGAAGTCTGTCGGCGCTGCAGCACCTCAGTCGGCCGTCGACGCGCAGGCGTTGGACACGGCAGAAAAGTCGAAATGCGCGGCGGCATAAACAGCGTTGCACGCCCAGATTTCTTCCCCGTCCTTGTAGAAGGTGACCCACTTGCCGTCGCTCACGCAGTGGGCGCCGGGGAAGACCTCATCGTGGCCGTTCGGACCGTCCAGCTGAAAGGGCGCGTGCGGCGTGGCCCAGTAGTGGCCGCTCGGTAGGGCGCGATCGTCTTTGGCATGCTCATCAGGCGCCGTGCGGTGTCACAGGAGGCGCGCTCCGGCCTCGCTACAGCGAAACGGAGGCGTGTCAATCGTGCAACGGCGTAGCATCGCGCCGCGACATCCTCGTGTAGTCTCGCCACCAATCACCCCTGCTATCCGGTGCGATTTCCATGGCACGATACCTTCAATTTGTGGCCCGGGCCTTCTGCGTCGGCGCTATCATCGTAATCGTCTCCCGGCAAGTATATCTGCGCAGCGCCGAGGAAACCGGCATGGCCGGCGCTGATGACGAACCCGCGACAATGATGTTGATCCTCTGCGAGACAATGCACGACCGTCTGCAGAATCGGCACAGTTCGGCTGCGGATGCTGACGAGCGGCCACGCGCTCGATGTCGGGAGTCCTGAACTCGGCGAACGCTGGATCCAGCCGCCAGTTCACCTCTGCCTGTGTAGCGCTGGTGGGCTGTCCGTTCCCGTAGGCCCGGAGGATTTTGGGCTTGCTTCGTTTCCCGTCTGATGACCCGAACTCGCGCAGTTGCATAGGGAAGGCTACCTACGGCTTTGCTGTCACGTTCGGAAGAAGCCCTGCCAGCAATGGGAGCCCAATGCCCCCTGCGCGGGCGGCCAGGCAGCGCTAGGCGCCTTAGCTCAACGAGCGACTTGGAACGCAGGCAAAAGAAAGCCCGCTACAACGGCGGGCACGAATCCCTTTTGGGAAAGGGAGGAGACAGGCGTAAGTATAAACCCTTATGAAAATTCTTGCAGATTGCCCCGCAGGTGGCAGGGTCTAGGCAGCCTGCCGGCCGTTTTTCGCCGCCCACCAGCGTTCGCGTTGAGTACGCGTCACCAAAGAGGCCGCTACCAAAGGGGTAGGACCTTGCGGGCTTGCTCGCCGCATATGGCCGCCCGGGATGCGGCAGCGGCAAATGAGCGGCGCCCCATCTGTAATTTCACGATGGCGAAATTATGGGCGGCAAGGCAACGGCGGCGGCCGGCGGCGGCTGCTGTATGGTGCAATGAATTGGGCCGCAAAGGCCGGTCTGCATCCCAGATGCAAGCCATAAGGTCGTTCGATGCCGCTTGGCTGAAGTCACGAACTACTTGGCGGCCCCAGATTTCCGCATTGCGGGCCAATCTATTGCACCTTGAAGTTCTTTCTCAGCAAAGATTCCCCAACCAGTAGGCCGTGAAAGGCCACAGCCACGCGCGATTCGAGGGGCGGAAATGGCGGAACGAGGCAGCGCATGGAGTAGCGGTAGGAATGAGGCCCAACGCAAGTTTTGGAAAACCATGTGCCATCTGTCGCTGCAAGCCGGAACCGACTCCCAGCTGCCGCCAGCATATTCCAGGGAGGCGGGAGGAGAACAGGGCCGTTGCGGACACAAGGATTCTCGGCCGCCCCCGAAAGTCATTTCGCGACCCTCTGCCGCCTTTGACCCAACGCAGCCTCGACGGCTGCTTTCAAGGTGCAACTGCCATTCACTCGGTCAATTTGGCGCAAGGGTGCTCGGCCTAAGCGGACGTCGTGCTCCCCGCTCGGGCAATCCGTTTTGAACGTCTGTTTTGGCGTAGGGCACCACTTCCGTTGATCGGACCGACCGAATGGACATTCGGTCGTCAATTCGGCCGGACAGCGGACGTTTATTCGTATTTCGCGGTTGATTTCGTCTTGTGCTGTGCGATGGATACCGTCAAACGTCGATGGCTTCGGGGCGTCGCAGAACGGAGATGAAAGGCCGTTCTAAATGGATCTGCGAATGGCGTGACAGTGCAGGCGGCGCGAATCACCCGTCGCCTGGAGGAGGAAGCGGGTGTGCCGCCACAGTTGGCCGAAGACGGCCAGGAGGCAGCGTTTGCATTAACACGCGCGGATCAGGAAGATAACTATTCTGCGAGCTTCGACCAGCGACGTTCCGTTTGCTTGCCCTTGACCGCAATCGCCAGTGCACGCTTTTGACCGACCAGTACAACGAGGCGCTTGCCGCGCGTGATGCCGGTGTAGATCGGGTTCCGCTTGAGCATCATGTAGTGCTGCGTCGAGACGGGGATCACCACAACCGGATATGTCAATTCGATACTGACGATCCTGCGTGCAAAACAGGTGAAGGCGTTGTTGTGCGCACCAACCGGACGGGCGGCCAAGCGATTGTCGGAATCGACCGGGCTTCAGGCGAAGACGATCCACCGGCTGCTTGAAGTCAATCCGGCCAATGGGCAATTCAAGCGCAACGAGGAGTCGCCGCTCGAATGTGATCTGCTGGTGGCTGACGAGTGCTCGATGGTCGACGTGCCGCTGGCGAACCAGTTACTGAAGGCGGTGGCGAGCGCCACCGCGGTGATCTTCTCCGATCCCTGAGATTTGTGGATGGTCGTCGCGTAACACAGCACCAGCTCATCCAGTTTGCTTCTGGCTATCGGCAAGCCGGATCGCGAGCTTTTTCTCAACCCAGTGAATTGCCTTGTCTGCGTCAAATGCGGTCCATGGCGGCGATCCAGACTTCAGGCGCTTCATTTGCGAGACGATCGAAAGCTCGGCGTTGTACAACGGCGCGAGGAAAACGCTGGAACGCCGTCAACGGTATCGGAGCGATTACGACTTCCTCTGCCAGTTCCTGGTCGATCGCATCCTCGATGATGGGTTGCGGGATTTCGAGCAGCTTCACGGCAAGCGACACGAGTTGGCTCCGGGGCAAGCCACAGTGGCCTTCTCCGACTGCTTCTGACAACGCGTAGGAGACGCCAGCCCGTGCACGCAGCGGGGAATCATGTGCGATACCGATCTTCTGGGCAATGGTATCGGCCGACAGGAACCCGATGCCGCGAATGTCCCGGGCCAACCGGTAAGGATTTTCCGTGACGATAGAGATGGCGTCCTGGCCATAGGTCTTGAAAATCCGCACGGCGCGGGACGTCGAAACGCCATTCCCATGCAGGAAGACCATGATCTCGCTCGAAAAAGATTCCGTAGCCGAAAGGTTTGAAGCCGTGGCCAGCGGTCGCAGTCCGCCAGCGCGCGGCGTGCTCGCTAAACCGTCGCGCATCAGGGCCATGCCAGATCCAGCCATCCGTATTGGCGGCAAGCCACTCGAGGCTTTGACCCGCTCGACCTATGGCTATAAGTGGTAGCTGAGCTGATGCTGGCTTGGGTATGAGATCGAGTTGGCCGGAAAGGCGACCATAATGCTGCGACAGGTGGGTCGGATACGCCGTCGACGTCAGCTCCCGGATGATTTCGGCGCGTCAGGCGCCGATCAGTGCGGCCTTGCTTTGCCTTGCCTTGTCGTTCGCGCAGCGGTTTGCTTTTGCAGGTTCGTAGAATCCTATGGCGTCGCCTACACGCCTGCATGAGATTGCCCATTCCTGGTCGATTTTCTGGCAGGTGCTCGGACGCTAGATTTTTCTTATTTCCCCTTCCGAAAAATTTCATGTCAGGTTGCGTGACGGTTGCGGCTAGATTGGGCACAAGATGCGTACGGAACACAACGTTTGCGGCCCGGCTTCCCTCTGGACCAGTAGCCGAGATTCGGAGGAAACAGGAATTTGTCGAGCCCTGGTAACGGGATCCGCCTTGGCAACATTAGCGCCAGCGTTCACCAGTACGTTAGCCGGAAATTGCCGTGTTCTCGAACGATTGTGCCAAGGGGACCCGCAGTCTGCGGGGGGTGACCGGCAAACGGCCGCTGGGAGGATTGGGATGAACCGTTGGCTGATACATTTGTTCCGTCATGTCGGAGCTTGGCTGTTCGCCAGTCTGACGCTGATCGCCTTTAACGCGTATGGGCAAGCTGCGTCGGACCAGCCGGCCCCCTTCAAGCCAGAAGAACTCGAAGCACTAGTCGCGCCCATCGCGCTCTACCCCGATTCTGTGCTGTCCCAGGTCCTGATGGCGTCTACATATCCGCTCGAGATCGTGCAGGCTGCACGCTGGGTCAAGGCCAACCCGAAACTGAAAGGCGATGCCGCACTCAAGGCGGTCGAGAACCAGCCATGGGATGTCAGCGTGAAATCCCTGGTTGTATTTCCGCAGGCCCTTGAGCCAATGAACGACAAGCTCGACTGGACGCAAAAGCTGGGTGACGCCTTTCTGGCCCAAGAGAAGGATGTGCTGGCAGCGGTGCAGCGGCTGCGGGCGCGAGCGCAACAATCGGGGAACCTCAAGTCGAACGAGCAGCAGAACGTGATCGTGGAGTCGCCTCCGGCCCCAGCCCAGGGGCAGCCCAGCCAGACTGTTGTGCGGATTGAGCCGGCGGATCCGCAGGTCATTTACGTGCCTGCCTACAATCCAACCGTGGTCTACGGCGCCTGGAGCTCACCCGCCTATCCGCCTTACTACTGGCCACCATATCCTGCCTACTATCCGGGCGCAGCATTGGCCACCGGCTTTGCATGGGGCGTCGGCCTGGCCGCTGCCGGAGCCATTTTCGGTAACTGCAACTGGGGTGGCGGCGACGTGAACATCAACGTCAACAAGGCGGCCAATATCGACCGTAACTTCGACCGCACCAAGGTGCAGAGCGGTGGACGATGGCAGCACGATGCCTCGCATCGGAAAGGCGTGGCGTATCGGGATAACGCTTCGCGTGAGAAGTTTGGTGGCAGGAGTTCGGCCGGTTCTGACAGGCGCAACGATTACCGTGGTCGCGATGGCGGTCGGGGCAGCTCGGACCGGGCGTCTGCGGCCGATCGCGGAGGGCGTGGGGGGTCGGATCGGAGGTCTGCGGCCGATCGCGGAGGGCGTGGGGGGTCGGATCGGGCGTCTGTGGCCGATCGCGGAGGGCGCGGCGACCGCAGTGGTGCCGGAGACCGCGCCGGCGTGTCGGATCGTGCTGGGAGCGGGCGTGGCGGCGGCGCGGGCGGCGGTCGGGAGAACGCGTTCCAGGGCGTAGGCGGGGGTGGCGCCGCGGCCCAACGTGACTTTGACCGGGGCCGATCCAGCATGCAGTCTTCTGGACACCGCCAAAGCGGTGCGGCCAGAGGGGGCGGCGGTGGTCACGGCGGCGGCGGATTCGCAGGCGGAGGCGGTGGCCGTGGCGGAGGCGGTGGTGGTGGTGGTGGGCGTGGCGGCGGTAGACGCTAATCTGGGGGACGCGATCATGGGCTCGACACAACGACTTCCTCGGTCCCGGTCTTGCGCCTGGGGCAGTGCCATCGCCATGGTGCTGGCGCTATTGACCCTGGGGATCGCCTCAGCTCATGCGCAGAAAAATTTCAGCTCGCCCGAGGCTGCGATGAACGCGTTTGGTGAGGCGGTTGCCACCAGCGACGACGATGCGATGAAGTCCCTGCTTGGTGCCAACTATCACGACCTGATCCCACCGGTCGGCGCAGAGATTCGCTACCGCTTCCTTGAGGCCTGGAGCCAATCGCATGCCATTCGCCCCGAAGGGGGCAACCGCGCCCGGATTACGGCCGGCAATGACGGCTGGACCTTGCCGATTCCACTGGTGAAAACGGCCAAGGGATGGCATTTCGATACCCGCGCCGGCGTTGAGGAAATGCATTTTCGCCGCATCGGCAGCAACGAGTTGGCGGTGATGCAGACCTTGCTGGCCGTTTGCGATGCGCAGAATGAGTACGCGCAGATGGCCCAAAAGACGCAGGGTATGTCGGTGTACGCGGCGAAGCTCGTCAGCTCGCCCGGCAAGCACGATGGCCTGTACTGGCCAACCAAGCCCGGCGAGGTGCAAAGCCCGCTGGGACCAGCTTTCCTTGAGGCCGGCATGCGTAGCAGGGGCCAGGGAGGCTACTACGGTTATCGCTACAAGCTGCTTACCTCGCAGGGAAGCCATGCTCCGGGTGGCCAGTATGACTATCTCGTGAATGGCAAGCTCTTCGGTGGATTTGCGGTGATCGCGTGGCCGGTTCGCTACGGCGACACCGGCATCAAGAGCTTCATGGTCAGTCACGACGGGCGAGTCTTTGAGCGTGATCTCGGACCGGATAGCACAGCCAAGGCCGTGGCGATCCGGTCATTCGACCCGGGGCCGGGCTGGACCGAGGTGACGCCGTGACACGCACGCTGTTTGCTTGCCTGCCATCGAACGATGCTGTCGACGGCATTTCCGATTTTTTGGCCTAAACCGAAGGTGAGCCATGTCTATTCTCTTGCTTGGAAACCTCGATGCCAAAACCACTGATGAGGAAATCGGCGCCTTCCTGGTGAAGTACGGATTCCCGGAATACACCGGCATCGAACACTGGAAGGCGACGGCACCAGGCCCTGCCGTGCGGCTGACCTTCGATACGCTCGACGATGACACCCTGGACAAGCTACGGGGGCGTGGCACACCTCGGTAACGGCAGCAGCATCTGCGCGCTGGTGGCGGGGCGCAGCGTGGCCAGCACCATGGGCTTTACCGCGGTGGATGGCCTGCCGATGGGAACGGGCTGCGGCAGTCTCGATCCGGGCGTGATTCTGTACTTGATGAGCGAACTCGTCATGGACGCTCGGGCCATCGAGGATCTGATCTACCGCAAGTCGGGCCTGCTCGGCGTCTCTGGCGTGTCGAGCGATATGCGCGCGCTGCGATCTTCTTGATCCGCGCGGCATCCAGGTTGATGGCGTTGTCCAGGGCAAGTGGCCCGTCGATTATCGCACCGGTGATCTGGTGGCGGTCGACCATCTTGCACAGCGCGGCAGCTCGGTCTCCGCTGGAAATTCTGTGACAGAAGAGCCAAGAGGGGCCGGGGACGGTTCGCCGTGGCGAAATACCGAATTGGCCGCGCCCCCGACTGCGAACGCCAGGATGGGAGCCCGCATGGTCGACGGGCTTGGCTTGTCCTGGATCCGGTGCTGCTACTTGCCTGCGGCCGGCTGCACCGACACCGCAACGGCCTCGGTATAGACTGCTTCGACCCGATCGCCCGTCTTGATGCCCTTAAGACGGTCTGGATCCTCCACCACGAGATCCACGGTGCGCCCTTTCGGCCCCTTCAGGATCACGGTCTTGGCGCTGGTATTGACGGCGACAACGTCCGCCGTGACGGTCACTTCCCGGCCGACTGTGCCACCTGGCTTTGCTCCCGGCGCAGCACGGTCCGAGGTCTCGCGCTCGTGCATTGCGAGCGGCCCCTTATCCTTCTTGAGGCTCATGGTCAGGGCTTCTTTGTACTCTGTCGTGACGGTGTCGCCGACCTTGATCTGTTCGAAATTCCTCGCCTCCGGCCCCACGACTAGGTCCGTGGTCTTGCCGTCGGCGGATTTGAGCGAAACCGTTCGCGTCGGCGCATCAATCTTGACGATCTTGGCGGTGAGCTTTGCCGTGCCGGTCGCTGTCGCCTGTCCGGGTGACTGCGTGATATCCACGCGGGTTTCGGTTTGCGCCCACGCAGAAGCGCTAGCCGCTACCAACACCGCAGCGGCCAGCAATGACATGCGTTTCATGGTGTATCCCCTGATCAGACTTGCGTTGCACTCATTCAGAGTGTCCTATGCGTCCCTCGCTTCAGCTGAAGCGCTCTCTCATTACGAGGGCCGTGATCTTGTGACTTTTCCAAAACATATCGTGAATACGATCGTGCGGCCCGCCGCTGCGCCGGCATCGACGCTCGGCAGGACGCTCGCAATGTACTCGTAGGACAGTCCGTGGAAGCCGTAGCGCCTGACGCCTCGCGCTGTGATCTCCGCGGGCAATGCGAATGCCTGTGCCACTTCCGGCTGCGCCCGGTGGAAGGCGGTATCGAAGCAGGCCACTTGCGCCAACTCAGGGCGCCGTTCGGCAAGGATCCCGCGACGAATGCCAGCCATGGACCGCGCATCAGCTTGGCCTCGGGCCATATCCCTGTTTGGGTCATTCCGACCAACGAGGAACTGATGATTGCCAGACATACTAGGGACGCCCTCGCAATGCCTACACGATGACCGCCGTCATAGCCGATCAAGGCAGCGGCTTGGTCTTGACGGCTCACTGGCAATAATGAATCCGGGAGAGAGTGCCATGACTGCAGCGCCGCAACAACCGATCCTCGACAACGCCCGCGCACTCGTCTGCGGGATCGCGAACGAACACTCCATTGCTTATGGGTGCGCCAAAGCCTTCCGCGAACTGGGAGCAGAGGTCGCGATTACCTATGCCAGCGAAAAGGCGCGCCAGTTCGTCGAGCCGGTGGCGCAGGAGCTTGACGCTTCCATCTTTCTGCCCCTGGATGTCACGAACCCAGCGGAAATGGACGAGTTGTTTGCGCGAATCAGTGAGCAGTGGGGAAGGCTCGATATTCTGGTGCATTCGGTCGCCTGGGCGCCGAAAGATGCTTTGCAGGGTGGCCTGCTCAATTGTTCGGCCGAAGGCTTTGCCAAGGCCATGGATGTGTCCTGCCACTCCTTCGTACGCATGGCCCGGCTGGCGGCGCCCCTGATGAGCGATGGTGGCACCATGTTCACCATGAGCTACCACGGCGCCAACAAGGTGGTGCCGAACTACAACGTCATGGGTCCGGTGAAGGCCGCCCTGGAAGCCGTGTCACGCTACCTCGCGTACGAGTTGGGCCCACGTGGCATCCGCGTGCATGCGATCTCGCCAGGGCCGCTGCTGACGCGCGCTGCATCCGGACTAAAGGGCTTCGATCTGATGCTCGCTGACGCCGTGGAACGCGCTCCACTTGGCGAGTTGGTCGACATCATGGATGTAGGGTACACCTGCGCCTTCCTGGCTACGACCTACGCCCGGCGGCTGTCGGGCGAAACGCTGTATGTGGATGGCGGCGTCAATATCATGGCATGACGCCAGCAAGTACTCCGTTGACATGGCGGGAGGAAAAAAGGCGGCGCTCGGAGCTTGTGACGCCTGCCTTAGGCGGCCGCCATCGATTCAACGAACTCGCTTTCTTTCCTTACAACAACGTTGCCATGCAAGACAAGTCTGAAGCGACAAACTTCGTGCCGTTCAGCGTGTCCCTGTGCAATGAACGGGAAGTGCTAGTGCGAGAGATTACCGGACATGGCAAGGCCGGTCTGTTGGCGGCATTCAACAAGCTTTCGGCCGATGCGCGTTACGCCAGATTCATGGCTGCCATGCAGCAACTGCCGGAGGCGATGCTCGAACAAGCGACGCATCCCTCGGTTGAGCGAGAGTTTGCACTGGTGGCGATTGCCACGGAAAACAAGGTGTCGTCTATTGTGGGTGGTGCGCGCTACGCCGCCGCACCGGGCAGCGATACTGCGAATTTGCGGTAACGGTAGCCGATGACTGGCATAGGCTTGGCTTGGCCAGCCGACTGCTGGACACTCTGATCGACATCGCTCGGAGCCGCGGCTTTCGATGCATGGAAGGATATGTCTTATCGTCGAATACCGGCATGCGGCGACTGGCCAAACGTTTTGGATTTGCCGACTTAGCATGTCCAGACGATGCCACGCTACGCGTGGTGATCCTTGCGCTGCAAGACAGTAAGCGTAAACGCTAGGTGCAGGCGTCTTGCTGCAAGGTCCTCCATTTGAGCTGATCCAGCAAGAATCTATGCCACGCGTCCGGCGGCTTATCCGGGTCGGTGACATAGCGGGCGCCAAGCATGGCCGGGCCAGAGCGTCGAATTGGCATGATCACGAGCGGTTCATCGGGCGTCGTTCGGCTGCATGTTCACCAGAAGCCAAGTACCTTCCACCAGACACTCCCGACCACGGCGAAGATCAGCAGGTCCACCACGCACATCACAAAACCGACGCGCCACCAGGTTCCCATCGTGACAAAGCCACTGCCGAAGATGATCGGCGAGGTGCCCGTCGCATAGTGGGTCAGCGTCATCATGATCGCCGAGCCGGCCGCCATAAGCAGCATGAACGGCACCACATACGCTGGCGGTATCAGATGGACTCCCACCGTCAGGAAGGCGAGCATCATCGCACTGATGTGCGCCGTCGTGCTGGCGAACAGGTAGTGCGAGAAAACGAAGACCGCCACCAGGATCGCGGCCGTGCTGGCCCAGCCGATGCCGCTGGCCGCAATCGCGTCGCTCATGCCCTTCGAGAACCACGTGATCACGCCTTGCTTGTTCAGTTGCTCGGCCAGCATGATAAGCGCACCAAACCATATCAACGTGTCCCAGGCGCTCTTCTCAGACAGCACGTCGTCCCAGTCGATGGTGCCGGTGATGATCAGCACGAACAGGCCGACGAAGGCAACCACCGTCGGGTCCAGCGTGAGCAACGGACCGAACATCATCGCCGGAACGTTGGCCCACAGCACCAGCAGCAGGGCGAAGGTCCATATCATGACCATTTCCTTCGGCGACACTGGACCCATCTTCGCCATTTCGGCGTGCGCATACTCCACCGCATTGGGTGTGGCCTTGAGCTGCGGCGGCGACAACACATAGATCACCAGCGGCATCACCAGCATGCATAGCAGGCCGGGCAGCAACATGCACAGCGCCCAACTCGTCCAGCTCAGATGCAGATTCTGATTGGTCGCCTTGGCGATGTAGTCCACCACCAGTGGGTTCGGGGCGGTGGCGGTCACGAACATCGCCGAGGTGATCGGGTTGGCGTGATAGTTGACCAACGCCAGGTAGGTGCCGACCTTGCCCTCAGTGCCCTTTGCCGGATCCGAGTCGAATGCGTTGGCGATCGACTTCATGATCGGATGCACGATGCCGCCACCGCGCGCGGTATTGCTCGGTGTGAAGGGCGCCAGCACCAGTTCACAGGCGGCCAGACCATAGCCGATGCCTATCGTTCGTTTCCCCATCAGGGAGATGAACAGCAGGCCGATACGGGTGCCCAAGCCGGTCTTCTTCACGCCGCGGGAGATCAGGATGGCCACCACGATCAACCAGATTAGAGGACTGTCGAAGGCGGTCAGCGCATCGGCGATCGCCCCCTTGGACGAGGTCGAGGTCACCTGCGACAGCGAGAGGACCACGATGGCCATCATCGCCATAACCCCGATCGGCATGACCTTCAGGATGATCGCAACGATTGTTGTCAGAAAGATGGCAACCAGGCCCCAAGCCTTGGGCGTGAGCCCCTCTGGCACAGGCAGCAGCAGCAGGGTGATCAGCACGACCGTCGTGATCAGGGCGGGGCCCAGTCGGAACGGGACCACGCTATTGAAGTAGCGGAACGCCGCTTTCAGTCTTGTGAGCATCTTGCGATCCTTCCCAGAAGAGTTGGTGGAGTTCTGGATAAGCCAGTAGCTGCGCTCCGCCGCCATTGACCACCATCGGCAGCGACAAACATATCTCTGCCACGCCTTCGACTTCGGCATGCACGATGCCGACTGTGAGAATGAGGTCGGTGTTGTGAACGATGGCCTGGCAAATTCGCGCGATTGCACTGGCGATGCCACAGTGGATGGCACCATTGCAGAGTCTGCCCCGGCTTCACACCGACGCCGGCGGTGATCACGATGAAGTCCGCGTCCTGCGCGTTCTCGTAATCACCGGCATAGAAGCGTGTCCCCAGAATGCAAACAGGGCCGCCCACCCGCGGACCAGAGGAACGCGACCTACACCACTCCAAACGGGCATTGGTTCCCTAACGTCGTCCACCGCCACCTCGTCCGCCGCCAAAGCCACCGCCGCGCGCGCCACCCCCGAAACCGCCGGCGCGGCCGGAGCCTGAATGCAGGCTCGCGCTTCCGCGATTGACGTCACGCTGCACGGCGCTGCCGCCACTGCCCACGCCCTGGAAGCCATTGTCCCGGCCCCCCGTAGCATCGCGCCCGCGAAAGTTGTTGCGGCCCGCCGCATCGGCCATGCTCCTGCCAAATTTCTCTCGGGTGGCATTGTCGCGATAGGCGACACCCTGGCGGTGCCGGGCGTCGTGCTGCCAGCGGCCTCCCTCGAACTTGCTGGCGTCGAAATTGCGGTCGATGTTCCGGGCCTTGTGGTGCTCCACATGTACCCCGCCATTGTTCCAATCGCAATTGCCGAAGATGGCGATGGCCCCGGCCAGGCCGATGCCCCATGCGATGCCTCCCAGGAAGGCGTCACCCGGGTAGTAGGGCGCGTAGGGTGGCCAGTAGTAGTAGGGGTACCCTGCATAGCCCCAGCCGCCGTAGACGATCGCCGGGTCGTACACCGGCACATAGATCACCTTGGGATCCGCCGGCTCGATGCGCACGATGGTCTGCTGCGTGGCTTCGCCGGCGGTTGCGTTTTCCACGGTCACGGTCTGCTGCGGCCCCGACTTGAGGTGGCCGGCTTGCTGGGCGCGCACACGCAGGCGCTGCACGGCATTGAACACCTCCTTCTGCTGGGCCAGGAATGCATCCCCCAGCTTCTGGGTCCAGTCCAGCTTGTCGCCCATTGGCTCAAGGATCTGCGGAAACGCCACCAGCGATTTCACGCTGACGTCCCAGGACTCGTTCTGCACCGCCTTGACTGCGTCGTCGCCCTTGAGGTTCGGATGCGCCTTGCTCCAGCGCGCGGCGAGGGCGACTTCCAGCGGGTAGGTGGAAGCCATCAAGACCTGTGACAGCAGCGGATCGGGATAAAGCGCGATCGGCGCGACCAGCGCCTCGATTTCTTCCGCCTTGTACGGCGCGGGTTCCTTCTGGGCCTGCACCGTGCCCTCCGGGGACATCGCCGGCGTGGCTGGACCCGCTGCGGGCGGACCGGCGCTTTCACACCCGCCCAGCACAAGCAGGGCACAGCAAGCGGTGGTCAGGGCGCGCGGTTTCATGGCGACACCTTACGCCAGCCGGGAGCCGGATCAAAGGATGTCGTTGCCGCTGCCTTGGCGGCGCTGTTGGTCCCGAGGTCGCGCTCATAGACCTGGCCCTTGTGGCTGACGATGAAGCTCATCACGCCGGTGTCACCGTGGCGTACCGGCCAGGCCATGACCGCGAAGCCGCCAAACAGCTTGCCGTCGACGACATAGTTCAATGTGCCGCCATCGCCGTGCGATCCTTGCGAGGTGAGGAGCTTGTAATGATAGCCATGGTAGCCCTCCTTGCTTGCATTGCGCGTGCCGGCGTCAAGGAAAGCCGGCCCGAGCGGGCTCGGTGGCTCGTTCGGTCCGCTCGGCCAGTAGAGCCCGTCGTGCTTGCCCGGGGAACTGGACAGCCTGCCGGCATAGACGATCCGTTTCTCGCCATCGTGGGTCGTCTGGGCATATTCGGTCTGCGCATCGCAGATGGCCTGCATGGTCTGGATCACCGCGAGCTCGTTCCGGCCGATACGACGAAGGCGCATTTCCCGGGTGCCTGCCAGCGTGTCGAACTGCCATCCCTTGGCTGACTTGACCAGCGGCACGGGCAGGGTCCATCCGTCGTCGCCCGCGACGATGGACGCGTGCTTGCCCCTTTGTTGCACGCGATGCGATTGTGCCCAGGCCGTGTTGAACCTGTTCCGCACTTCGGCGCCGACCGGGGGGATGATGTCGCGGAAGTTGGCGCCCAGCATGGCTCGCATGGCCTTCTCGTCGTCATTGAGGACCGCTTGGCCAAAGGCCGCCATGGCTGCATCTGGCGAGTCGAAAGCCTGGCGCGCGAAGGCATGCGTCGCACCAAACAGGCAGATGCAGCTTAGCGCGGCGAGGAGCCCGCAAGAAAATCTCGGCAGTATTGTCATGGCCCAGTCCCTGAGCGTCATGATTTGCCAGCGCGCTGGTCGCATGGGAAGGCGCCATCTGGCGTCAATGGTTAGTCCCGGGCTTCGGGTCGCGTTCGGGCACGCAGGCGGATCGACGCATGCGGCCTGATCATGGCGGTGGAAAGTGTGGTGCAGCATGGGTTGGGGCTCCGTTTCAAAGCAAGAGCGGCGCGCCGATCAACAGGAATACGGCGATGTAGATGACACCAAAGATGTGCCAAGCCGCCAGTAGTCACCGGCAGGCAGATAGCCGCTGCCGAAATAGACCGGACTTGGCCCGGTACCGTAGGGTGTGAGGATGCCCATCAGGCCCAGCGTGAGGGCCAGCATCAGCGCAAACGCTTCCATCGGCATGCCGGGAATGGTGGATCCTACGCTGAGCATGACCGGAAGCATCGCCGTCGTATGGGCGGTGACGCTGGCGAACATGTAATGCGTGAAGTAGAAGACCAGCACCAGGATCACTGCCGCTGTCAGTGGCGGAAAGCCGCTCATGTGGCTTGCCATGGTGTCGGCGAACCACTTGACGAAGCCGGTCCGGCTCAGGCCGTCCGCCAGTGCGATCAGCGTCGCAAACCACGCTAGCGTGTTCCAAGCCTGCTTGTTGGCGAGCATGTCGTCCCAGGTCACGACACCGGTCACCAGCATGAGGGCAATCACCATCAAAGCCGCGGTGGTCGCATTGACGTGCTTGTCCCCGAATATCCACAGCGCGAGGGCGATCAGCACCAGCAGCGCGAGCAGCAGTTCGCGCCGGCTTGGCGGGCCCATCTTCTGGAGCTCCTGCGCCGCCCAGGCCGGCACTTCGCTGCCTTGCTTCACTTCAGGGGGATACGGCAAGTAAGCGAGGAGCGGTACGGCCAGCAACAGCAGGATCCCTACCGGCGCGAAGGCCATGAACCACTGCATCCAGCTCAAGTCGACCTGGACGGTCTTCCTGATGATCTCGGCTGCGAGGAGATTGGGTGCCAGTGCGGTCAGGAACATCGAACTCGTCACGCAGGTGCTGGCGATCGCGGTCCACATGATGTACGAGCCGATCCGCCGCGCTGACGGATCATTCGGCTTCGAGTCATAGAGCGGCGGCAGATTGCGGATGACGGGAAAGATCGTGCCGCCGCTGCGCGCCGTATTGGAGGGGGTGAACGGCGCCAGCAATGCATCGGCCATCATCACCGCATAGCCCAGCGTGAGCGTCCTGCGGCCCATCGCACGGACGAGCAACAGTGCGATGCGCCTGCCCAGGCCCGTTTTCTCGTATCCGAGGGCGAACATGAAGGCGCCGAAAATCAGCCACACCGTGCTGTTGGCGAACCCGGAAAGCGCCCAGGCGAGGGCAGCGTTCGCCGGGTTGAAGCCCGGTTTCGCGAGCTGCTCGGGGCTGTAGAACACCCATTCGCAGAACACGGTCACCAGCGTCACGGCGATCAGGCCGATCGCCGCGCCCGGAATGGGCTCAAGCATTAGCCCGACAATCACGCCGGCAAAGATCGCGAAGTAATACCAAGTGTTCTGTGCCAGGCCCTCGGGGGCGGGAATGAGGGCGATCGCGATCACCGCAAGCAGCGGCGCGAGAGGTTTCCAGTAAGCCTGCATGCGACGCCCCCTTTGCAATGACCTCCCTTGTGCTAAGGTTTATATGACCTTTTCTGTGGAAACGCCAGTGTGGCGCTGACGACGCCGGGCGATAGAGGCGACGCGATGGGACTGGTACGCTTGAGCATCGAAGGACGCACGGTCGAAGCACCGGCAAACTGCTCCATCCTGCAGGCCTTCCTGCATGCCGGGGAAACGCTTGTCGAAGGCGTCGGCTGCATGGGCCAGGGGGTATGCGGTTCGTGCCGTGTCATGGTGCGGCGCAGCGGCGAGCAGGATGTGCGCACGGCGCTCGCCTGCGAGACGCTGGTCGAAGAAGGCATGCAGGTGGCGTTCCTGGATTACTTCACGGCGTCGGAGCGGCACGTCTATCGCATCGAGGAGGTCGGCGACAGCTGGGACGCCTTGCAAACAATCTCTGAAGTGTTCCCCGAGGCGGCCCATTGCCGTCACTGCAGCGGATGCGATCGCGCCTGCCCGAAGGGGCTCGATGTCCAGGAAGGGGTAAAGTTCGCGGTGGAGGGCAAGCTGACCGCCTCAGGCCAGGTATTCGACGAATGCGTCATGTGCAACCTCTGCACGCTGGCCTGCCCCGAGCATATCCGGCCCAACCATCTCGGCCTGTTCGTGCGGCGGATGATCGCGGCGCAGACGCTGCGGCCGGCCAATCTCATGCTGCGCCTGCAGCAGATCGAGAGCGGCGCGATGAAGATCGACTTCGACGCACCCGGCGCGCAGCCGCCGCGCTGACTGGACGAACGATCATGCCGGCTGGTATCCCCTATGAAGAGGCGCGCAAGCGCTACCGTCCCGGTGTGGCGCCGGCGGTGCGCGGCGATGACATCTCCGTCGAAGAACTACTCAAGGCCTATCACCCCGACCACGGGCCCAATGCGCGCGTGGCGCTGACCGTCGGCGTCAACCGCGGCGAGCCTTGTCAGCCGGATCTCGCCCGCTATCTGCAAGCCAACGCGCTGATCGACGACGTCGACATTGCCGGGGCGCAACTCGTCTCCACCGATGTGCTGATCATCGGCGGGGGCGGTGGTGGCTGTGCGGCGGCGCTGACCGCGGCCAGGCAAGGCGCGCAGGTGATTCTCGCCACCAAGCTGCGCCTCGGTGACAGCAACACCGTGATGGCCGAAGGCGGGATCCAGGCGGCCATTGGCGAGGATGACAGTCCCCAATTGCACTTTGAGGACACTTTGCGTGCCGGACACTTCTGCGGCGAGCCCGAGCTGGTCGCGCAGATGGTGATGGACGGACCCGACGTCATCCGCTGGCTGATCCGGCTGGGCATGATGTTCGACCAGGAGGAGGACAGGCCCCTCGGCGGCAATCTCCTGCGCAAGAAGCCAGGCGGGGCATCGGCCGCGCGCATTCTCTCCTATCGGGACTACACTGGCCTGGAAATGATGCGCGTGTTGCGCGAGGCGGTGGACTTGGAAGCGGGCATCGCGGTGTGGAACCGGTGCCCCGCGGTCGAACTCCTTTCCGACGAGCGTGGCCAATGCGCCGGGGCGGTGATCTACAACCTCGAATGGCGAACCTTCGTGCTGGTGCGCGCGCGCGCCGTGATTCTCGCCACAGGCGGAGCGGGGCGCCTGCACCTGAATGCCTTCCCGACGTCCAACCACTACGGGGCCACCGCAGACGGCCTGGTGCTGGCCTATCGAATCGGGGCGCGCCTGCGCGAGCTGGACTCGTTTCAGTACCATCCCACCGGCATCGCCTACCCGCCGCACCTGGCGGGTGGCCTGATCTCGGAAGCCGCCCGCTCGGCCGGCGCGAAGTTGATCAACGGCGAGGGCGAGCGTTTCGTCGACGAACTCAAGCCCCGGGACATCGTGGCCTCGGCGATCCTGCGCGAATGCGCGCAGGGGCGCGGCATCGAGCGGGGCGGCCAGGTCGGTGTCTTCCTCGACACGCCGACGCTGGAAATGGAGAACCCCGGCATCCTGGCCAAGCGGCTCGTGACGCTGCGCCATCTCGCCGACAAGTGCGGCCAGGATCCGTCCCAGGAGCCTTTCCTTGTCTACCCGACCCTGCACTACCAGAACGGCGGCGTGGCCATCGACAAGGAGGGTGCGACCAGCGTGGCAGGGCTGTACTGCGTTGGCGAGGTCACGGGCGGCATTCATGGGCGCAACCGGCTGATGGGCAACGCGTTGCTCGATATCCTGAGCATGGGCCGGCGCGCCGGTGCCAGCGCGGCGCAAGCCGGGCGCAGCGCCGTGGCCGCGCGCGCCGGAATCGGCCACGTGCACGCCTGGCAGCGGGAATTGACGCTGGCCGGGCTGCCCCTGCATGTCAAGGCACCGCAGCTCTTCCCTGGCTACGCGAATTTCGATCTGCGCGTCGACGCAGGGTTGCGCACCGGCGCGTGGGGCCGGGCGGTCGGCGGCACCCGGTAGTGCGGGGCACGGAGCGCACGATGGAACAGCTCAATCAGGTTCTGCTCAACGAGGACGTCCGGGTCGGCGCCGACCTGGATGCCTGGCTGGCACGCGGCGGCGGAGAGGGGCTGGCCCGGGCGCTGCGCGAGCCGGACGCGGTCATTGCCGAGATCGAGCAGGCCGACCTGCGCGGGATGGGTGGCGCCGGCTTCGCGACGCATCGCAAATGGGCACCGGTGGCTGCCGCGGCGGCTGGCGACAAGTACATCATCTGTAATGGCAACGAAGACGAGCCGGGGACGTTCAAGGACCGCTTCCTGCTTGAGCACACGCCGCACCAAGTGATCGAGGGCGCGCTGATCGCCGCGGCTGCCACCCGCGCCAACCATGTGGTGCTGTACGTCAATCCCCATCAGCCGCTGTCGCTGGCGAGGACGCGCGAGGCGGTGCAGCAATGGCAGGCACACCCGCAATTCGCCGAGCTGGCCGGGCTGGTCGGCGGTCCGGTATCGCTTCGCGTCCTACCCAGCTCAGGCTTGTATATCGGCGGCGAGGAAACCGCGGTCATCGCGAGCGTCGAGGGCGGGTTCCCGTTTCCGCGCCGCAAGCCGCCTTTTCCCGCCGAACACGGCGTGCATGGCGCACCGACCGTCGTCAACAATACCGAGACGCTGGCCCACGTACCGGGCATCTTGCGCAACGGTGCCCAGTGGTATCGCGGCCTCGGCATCGGCCATGCCGCGGGAACCAAGCTGTATTCGCTCTCGGGCGATGTCTTGCGGCCTGGCCTGTATGAGCTGCCGATGGGCACGAGCCTGGAGACGCTGGTGTTCCGGCATGGTGGCGGGATGCTCCAGGGCAAGGAGTTCAAGGCCGTCTTTACCGGCGGGCCCTCCAATACCCTGCTGACCAAGCGCGATCTCGATGTGGCGTTGGACTTCGACTCCGTGCGGCAACGGCGTTCGCGGCTGGGCACTGGCGCGATGATCGTGGTGTCGGAAGGGACTAGCATCGTCCGCAAAGTCGCCGAGTACGTCGGCTTCTTCGCCCAGGGCTCGTGTGGCCAGTGCCCGCCGTGCAAGGGCGGGACCTTCCAGCTGATGCGACTGCTCAACCGGATCGATACGGGCCGCGGCGTGCGCGCGGACCTGGAATCGTTGGAAAACCTGTGCCGCATCCTTCCCGGCAGCGGGCGCTGCGGCCTGATCGACGGCGCCGTGACGGTGGTAGACAGTTCCCTCAACCAGTTCCGGGAAGAATACGAGGCGCTCCTGATGGCATAGGTCCACCATCGTATGTCCGGTTTGCGAGGGGGCCGAGCCATCAATGTTCAATCTAAAGGGGTGAGCGATGACCGAACACGTGAGAATGGAGCGCGACACATTCGGCGAAATCGCCGTGCCGGCCAGCCAGCTGTGGGGCGCGCAGACGCAGCGCTCGCTCCAAAATTTCCGCATCTCTACAGAAAAGCAGGCGCCCGAGCTGATCAAGGCGCTTGCATGGATTAAGCGCGCGGCGGCCGAGGTCAACCTCGAACTCGGCGTGCTCGACGAGCAGAAGGCGCGGGCCATCATGGCTGCCGCAGACGAAATCGTCGCCGGACAACATCCGGATGAGTTTCCCCTCGCGGTCTGGCAGACCGGTTCCGGCACGCAGACAAACATGAATCTTAACGAGGTGATCGCGAACCGGGCAAGCGAACTGATCGGCGGCGAGCGCGGCGAGGCGCGCAAAATTCATCCTAACGACGACGTCAATCGCGGCCAGTCATCCAACGACGTGTTTCCGACCGCGATGCACGTCGCCGCGGCGCACGGGATTGTCCGGCACCTGCTGCCCGCGCTGACGACGCTGCGCGCAACGCTGGACGGCAAGTCGAAGGCGTTCGCCGACATCGTGAAGATCGGCCGGACGCACCTGCAGGACGCCACCCCGCTGACGCTTGGCCAGGAGTTCTCCGGCTATGTCGCGCAGCTCGACCAGGGGATCGTGCACCTCGAATCGGTGTTGCCGCACCTCTATCAACTCGCGCAGGGCGGCACCGCGGTCGGCACCGGGCTGAACGCGCATCCACAGTTCGCGGACAAGTTCGCCGCGGCGATGGGCAGGCTGACCGGCTTGCCATTCGTGTCGGCGCCCAACAAGTTCGAGGTGATGGCGGCCGCCGACGCGCTCGTGTTTGCACACGGCGCGCTGAAGACCGTCGCCGCGAGCCTGATGAAGATAGCGAACGATATCCGCTGGCTCGCAAGCGGGCCGCGCTGCGGGCTGGGGGAACTGTCGATTCCGGAGAACGAGCCAGGCAGCTCGATCATGCCCGGCAAGGTGAACCCGACTCAGTCCGAAGCATTGACGATGCTGTGCTGCCAGGTATTCGGCAATGACGTTGCGGTGAACTTCGGCGGCGCCAGCGGCAACTTCGAACTGAACGTATTCCGGCCGATGATCGCGCACAATGTGCTGCAATCAGTCCGTTTGCTCGCGGATGGCGCGCAGAGTTTCAACGATCATTGTGCGGCCGGTATTGAGCCGAACCGCGCGCGCATCGAATTGCTGCTCAACGAGTCGTTGATGCTGGTGACGGCACTCAACCCGCATATCGGCTACGACAAGGCGGCGCAGATCGCCAAGAAGGCGCACAAGGAAGGCACGACGCTGAAAGCCGCAGCGCTCGCTCTTGGCTATGTGACCGAACAACAGTTCGAGGAATGGGTGCGTCCGGCGGACATGGTCGGCAACCTGAAATGTTGAGAGGCGAGTGCAAATTGATAAAAGCCGCGGACGGATTACGCAACGCAAAAAAATGCTCGTGCTTTACTGACCTGACTAGCGATCGCGTCTGATGCCCGGGTTCCTCGGTACCCAGCCAGGACTTCACCCGAAGCTGGCGTACGCACATCGAAAAAGGCGGCGATGCCCTGCGACGCGACCTGCTCACGCGGCGTATCCGCCCGTTCATGCTGCGACGGCGCAAGGATGAGGTGGCCACCGAGCTGCCCCGAAGACGATGATTGTGGGCACGGTCGAGCTCGAAGGCGCACAACGTGACCTTTACGAAACGGTGCGCGCCGCCATGCAGGAATAAGCTTGACGGTGCTCGACATGCTGGCCGAACTTCCTGGGGCTTTTTGAAGAATGGCTGCAGGCGCATTTCCCAGATCGGGTCGACCGCGTAATGTAACGTGTACGCGAGATGCGCGGCGGCAAGGACTACGATGTCAGCTTCTCGATCCGCTGCCCATCATGGGTTCGCTGATCGATCGCACGTTCTCCCGGCCCGACGACGACTTCTCGTACGCCGACAACCGACTGACGCCAGGCGCCGTACCGTTCGAACCCTCGTTCTCGGAGGCCGAGCCCGACACGCTGCGCTTCACGATCGAGCCGCTCGGCCCCGGCGCCTCGCCGGTTGACCGGCGCGACGAGGCCACGCGCGAGATGCGCCGGCTGATCGCCCCGTTGTTCGGCCGTGATGCGCTGCACTGGTTCGATGCGCGCAGCGAGGAGTGGCGCGGCATGAGCGGGCTGGGCTGGATGTCCTACGGCGCCGGGTTCGGCAGCGCCTTCGACGAGGACGGCCTGTACGCCGCGAAGATCTACTACGAGCTCGCACCCACGCAGATCGACGCGCTCGCGCCCGGCCTCGCGCGGCTCACGCGGCTGGTGATGGCGGAGATGCCGGGGCTGATGCCGATCTTCACGTCGATCGGCTGCAAGCGCGACGCAGGCAGCCAGCGCGTGACCTTCATGCATCGCGGGCCACTCGCGCTGGCGGCGCTCGGGCCGCTGATGAACCGGCTGGGCATCGGGCACCAGTTGCCGAGCCTGATGCGCATCGTGGGCGTGGCGCTGGGCGGGCGTTTCGAGCTGCCTAACGGCGGCGTGCTGATCGGCCTGCGCGATACGCCGAACGGCGTGGAGATGAAGCTCGAGGTGCTGCTGGCCGCGCTGCCCGACCTGCCGGCGCATTTCGTCGACCTGCTGCGCCTGGGCCTCGCCGAACGGCCGCGCCAGGTGGCCGCTCTCGAGCGGTGGCTGTCGGCGTTCGGCGTCGACGATGCCAGCGAGCAGGGCCATTTCCCGGTGCTATCGGTGCGCGTGACGCCGCATTCGCAGGCGCGCATTAGCCTGTACGTGCGGCCGATCGAGTTCGAGATTCGCGACACGCTCGAGGAATCGCGCGATTTGCAGTAAGGAGCCCGCCATGCCCGCATCGATCTTCCCGTCCGGCGTCGCGCGACCGCCCGCCGCCCGGTTGCCGGCGAGCCGCGAAACAGTGGAGCCGCGCGGCACGCGGTGCGCAGCCTGCTGCAACGCAGCCAGGCGTTCAACGCGCTGCCCGAGGACAAGCGTCGCCAGCTCGCCCACGACCTGGTGCAGATCGGCAGCTATCTCGCCGAGCCCGACGGCATGCGCCTGAAGCGGCAGAGTCCGCCCGTGCGCCCGCTGGCCGATGACATGGCCGCCGAGCAGCCGCAGGAGTTCGGCCAGGCGGTCAAGGCGGGCGTGGAAAACATGGTAAGCCTCGTCCAGGGAGTGAATTTTCCCGGTTTCGTCTCCGGGCTGGTCCAGGGGGTGTTCCATTCCATCGTCGACAGCTCTATCCAGCAGATGGAGGCGTATGCCAAGCTGGTGGCGGACGTCAGCAAGAGCCTGAACCAGTTCCGCGACGACAACACCACCGACAACCAGGGCCGGGACCACCTGGTCGAACAGTTCCCGGACCTGTTCCAGCTGAGCACCGGCGACGATCCGTTCTCGGACTTCGGCGGCGATTCGAATGCTCCGCCGCAACCGCGCGTCGTGTTGCGCGAGGGCGTCGACGATAAGTCCGCGCTGGAGCGACTAAACCGCTCGCTGCCACTGGAGCGGCCGCTGACGAGCCTCGATGACGATGTCGTGGAGGCTGCGCTGGTGCCGGCCGCGCGCACAAGTGTGGCGACTGGCCGCCAGCAGCTGCTGGCGACGATGGTGATGATGGGCATCAACCGCATCGTGGTGACCGACGGCAAGATCTCCGCCAAGGTCATGTTCGACTTCCAGGCCAAGGACAACCGCAGGTACCGCTTCAGTGCGACCAAGTTCGACCACGAGAAGAATCCCGACGGCAGCCTTTTCACCACGTCCACGCGCGAGGGGACGATCGAGCGGAAAGGCGAGGATCATGCGCGCGGCGGCTCCTACTCCTACAGCAAGGACGGCTCCCAGTACGACGGCGGCACACGCGACGCCAGCTACTATGCGAAGGGCGACTACAAGTACTCCGAGCAGCCGGTCGTCAAGCTCACCAGCACGAAGCAGCTCATGGACGATTCCGCGCTGCAGACGAAGGCCCAGCTTGCCGGCGCGGTGGAGATCAACTTCAAGAGCGATTACCTGCCGATGGAGAAACTCGCGACGCCGGAGAACATTGCGGCGATCCAGATGAACGCGCAGCCCGGATGGTGAAGAACCTGGCCGCACGGCCGCAGTCCGGCGCGGCCGCGCCAACGCCGGCACCGGCGCCTGCGGCCCAGGCTCCCGCGCCGGCCGCGGCCACGCCGGCCCGTTGAGCGGAGCGACGCCATGGCTGCCGCAGCCGCCTCCACGCCGCACGAGCCCGCCTGGCTCGATGACGACACGCTTGCCGTCGTGCGCCCGCAGGTGCGCGAGCTGCTGCAGCGCTCGCCGGGGTTCCGTCGCCCAACCAGCAGCGCGACCTGGCACGCACGATGGTGCGCGTGGCGTCGTACATGGCGAACCCGGATGGACTTGCCAAGCAGGAGCTCACGCCGGGACGGGCGGTGCTGGCGCGGGCGCAGGACAGCGGCGTCGATGCGGCCAAGGGCAAGGCTTCGGACAAGGTGGGCACCTTCGCCGGCGCCGACTTCCAGGCCGGCGCGGTGCGCCAGGGCGTGGAGCAGTTCAGGAATCTCGTCGGCACGGTCGACTTTCCGAACTTCGTCGGCGGGCTGATCCAGAACGTATTCCAGGCCATCGTCAACGCCTCGATCCAGCAGATGAACGCGTACGGCCAGTTGCTGAAATCGGTGGCGCAGACGGTGGACCAGTTCGCGCAGGACAACATCAGCATGAACAATGCGCGCGACTGGCTGATCGACAAGTATCCCGACCAGATCGGGCTTGATGAGGAAGGCGCCGGAGAGGAGGGCGGCCAGCCGCGCCTGACAATGAAGGCGGAAGACGGCGATGCCGCGCTAGCGGGCATCAATACCGAGATGGGCATGGCCCAGCCCGTCACCGACCTCTCGGACCCCGAGCAGGAGAGCCGCCTGGTCACGGCCGCGCGCCTGCAGATGGCGCGCAGCCGGCAGCAGTTGCTCGCCTCGATGGTGGTGCTGGGCATCAACCGCATCGTGGTGACCGACGGCGCCATCAACGCCAAGGTGGTATTCGATCTGAAGGCCAGCGACCAGGCCCAGCGCCGTGCGCGGGCCTCGCTCTACGACAGCCAGTTGAGCGCGAACCGGAATACCACGGTGGCCGGCGGCGGCTTCCTCGGCTGGGGCGCGGCTACCGCCAATGGCAACGAGCAGCGCCACGTGACCACGGTAGGCTCCGCGGTGGACGAGACCTCCGAATCGAAGGCCGAGGTGAAGGCCAAGCTGAGCGGCGAGGTGCGCGTGAACTTCAAGTCGGATTACTTCCCGATGGAGAAGCTCGCCACGCCTGGCATGATCGCAGCGATCCAGGGCAACTCGCTGCCGGTGGATCCCAATGTTACGCCGTCGGCGCGCGGCGCCGCGGCCGGCGCACCCCTGCCGTGCGATAAGGGGCGGCGCGCCGCGACGCCCCGTCTCCGGATGACACCATGCCCGCTCCCCGCATCTTCCCGCCGACCACCCGCGCGGTGCACCGCATCGATCCGACGCTGCTGCGCACGCTGGCGCAGGCGATGGACGCGGTGCGGCAGCTATCCGCGCGCCGTGCCGCCCGCGCCGGTGCGCTGGCGGAGCTGGGCGATATCGACCTGCCCGATACCGCGCCAACCACCGAAGATGCGCAGCACCTGGAAGTCATCGCGCCGCTGTACCTGGCGCACGAACTGGAACAGGCGGGACTGCTGCGGACCGGGGAGCTGGTCGCGGGCCTGTTCGCCAGCGGGGCGATCACGCAGCCGCTGGGGCCATCCGCGCAACTGATCGCCGACTTCTGGCGGGGCCGGCGCGAGCGCCTTGCCGAGGCCGAGCGTCAGCAGCTCTTCGCCTAGGTGTTCGAGCCGCAGGCCTTCTATCCGCTGATGCAGGCGCTGTGCGGCGCGCTGTCGGACCAGCTCGACAACCCGCCGCGCGCGAGCGACATACACGCGCAGGTCGTGTTGCACGAGGCTGCCGACGCGCTCGGCGGCTGGCTCGCGCCGCGTGCCGTGGGCATGGCAGCCTTCGCGGCGCAGGACATCGTGCAGGCGTTGTCGCAGGCCACGCACTTCCTGCGGGGACCGGCTGTTGCTGACGGCATTCGGCGTGCACGACCTCTGGGGCCTGCTCGAGACCGTGGGAAGCACGCAAGGGCAGGGGACTGCCGCCATCCGCCAGCACGTGGAGCTGGGCCGGCAGGGAACGACGGTGCTGGCGTGGCTGGCCGGCGCGGTACCGGCCGGCTATGCCTTTGACCCGGCCAGCGCGCAGGGGCGGCAGCTCATGGCTGCCGCGTATGCCTGGCGGATGACCTGGGAGCGTGTCCGGGGCAGCGTTCCGGCAGTTCCCAGGCCGGCATGGCCAGCGCGTGGAACCCGCTGGCCGCGGCCGTTGGCCTGCCGGCGGCCGCTTGACGCGGGGCTGTGTTTCCTTCCATGCCCGACCTCACCACGCCCGCCGCCGCGCCGCCGGACTGGCTGCGGCTCGCCGTGCGCGGCGTGCTGGTGCGGTCGCCCGGCTACCACCAGATGCCGGCGGACCAGCGCCGCTCGCTGGCGCAGGCGATGGTGAAGGTAAGCAAGATCGCCGCCGCGCTGATTGCGGAGGAGTGCGATGCCGAGGCGTCGCTGCCGGCGCCGCGCGCGGCGGCGCTGGAGGCCCCGGCGGCCTCCGCGACACGCTACCGGCAGCCGCTGGCACGTGCGCAGGACGCCCCGCCCTTCGGCACCTGATCGCGCGGCAGCGGCAGCAGATGCTCGCCACGATGGTGATGCTGGGCATGCAGCGCATCGTGATCGACAGCGGACGCATCAATGACTCGATGCGATTCCATATCGACACACGCAGCGCCGCCAGCGAAGACCGCGGCAGCCAGTTCGGCATGCAGAACCGCGTCAAGGCGGGAGGCAGCTTCGGCGTGGGTCCGTGGGGCGCCAGCGCGGAGGTGGAGAACACGATCAGCTACGTGTCAACGCAGCGCTCGCAGAATACCGAGGAGATCAACACCGACCTGAACCTCGATTCATCCGTCGAACTGGTGTTCAAGACCGACTACCTGCCGCTGGAGCGGCTGGCCGGCGGGGCGCAGATCGAACGGATCAAGGTCAACACGCTCAATCCGGAGGCCGAGGCGAAGGCGGTCAGCGATGCGCGCGCGACGCGCGACAAGGCAAGCCGCGAGGCCGAGGCAAAGCGCGACGAGTCCATCGCCAAGGCGCTGCCGCCCGCACCGGCGCCGCTTGTGCCCAGCAAGCCTGGAGACAGGGGCACCGTCGAGGATGCGGAGAAAGCGCGCAAGGAGGCGGCGAAGAAGGAAGCTCCCGCGGCCAAGAAGAAGGAAGAGGCGCCGGTCGCAAAGAAGAAGGACGGCGAGCCGGTGAATGCTGACCCTGCCACGGGCACAGTCAAGGCGACCGCGCTCGAGGCGGACATCAAGGAGGTGCGGCCCGACGTGGTTTTCATCCCGACGCCACCGGAGTCTGTCGATGCCATACTCGCGCTGGCAGCGCCGCGCCCAGGCGAAACGCTCGTCGACCTGGGCTGCGGCGATGGCCGCATCCTCGTGGCGGCCGCGCAGCGCTACGGCTGTCTCGCGTTGGGCTACGATGTCGACCCGCAGCGGATACGGGAGGCCCGCGAGCGCATAGAGGCGGCGGGCCTGGGCAGCCGGGTGCAGGTCGAGCAACGGGACTTGTTTGGCATCGACCTCGGCACGGCCGACATCGTCGTGCTTTACCTGCTGCCGCAGCTCAACGGGCGGTTGATCCCGCAACTGCAACGGCTGCGCCCGGGCGCGCGCGTCGTCTCGCACGACTTCGAGATTCTCGGCGTGGAGCCCGACCGCGTGGTGCAGGACTACCTGCCGCGCCTGGGCCTGTACAAGGCCTACTTCCTTTTCCGCGCGCCATTACGGCCAGCTGCGGCCACGGCCCGGCATGAGTGGGCGGAATCGGCGCGCTTGCCGTGGGAGGGGGCAGGCCGGGCGGCCGTTTGAGGTCTGCGCCGGGTTGCGCCGGCATACCGGCTACCCAATGCATCGAAGTTCGTCGAGTCGGCCGTCAACCAGATAATAAAAGCAAGCGGTTCGTCGGCTGCGCGGCGAGCGCGCCGAGTACGACGAGCAGATCGTGACTTCCGTGGCACGGCTTCTGGAGGCCGAGCATGGCCGAGGCTCCAGTGCCAAGAACCTGCGTCACATGATGCGTTTCGCTGAGTCGTTTCCGAGTGAGGACATTGTCTACGCACTGAGTCGACAATTGAGCTGGACCCACCTGCGCCCCCTAGCAGGCTGCTGAAGTACTCATCGCGCAAGAGCCAGAGCTTCCCCAAAGAGGCGCTGATGGGTTCGCTTTTTTCACAATCCGGGAGCTGGGCGTCACTGCATCGACGTTTTCGGCGATTTGGCGCCCATTGCCGGCCTCATTAATGCGATTACTGCCACTGCGGACGGATTTGTCCCAGCGAGCGCATGCGCACGAGGTTATAGGCGGCCATGCTCAGCACAAACATCTGGTCAACCTTCTTTAGTCCGCGCACCATTACCTGGCGCATGCGCCCCACAGTCTTGGCCCAGCCAAAGCCTTGTTCGATCAGCTTGCGCTTCTGCTGCGAGACGGCATAACCGGCGCTGCAAGCAATGGCATCAGGAACGGCCGAGCGCCGCCCCGAGGTGTTCTGTGCCACGTGGGGCGTTACCTTCATTTCCAGGCAGGCTTGAATGAATTCCTGCGCATCGTAGCCTTTGTCCGCACCAACGGTGACTTCCACATTTAGGTCTTCAGTTACCTGCCTGGCATCGTTGAGCATGACCTTCGCGGCTTCGCGCTCGGCGTGTCCGTCCGCATTAGTCACCATGGCGCTCACCACCAGTCCGTGTCGGTTGTCGCTCAGGGTATGGCCCATGTAGCGCAGCTCACTGGCGGTTTTGCCCTTGCGGTACAGCTTGGCATCGGGATCGGTCTTGGACGCATGCGTCTCGTTGCTGCGCTTGCGGCCCTTGAAGTTGGCGCCGCCGCTGTCGTCCTCGTCGTCGCCGTCCTTGCGCACGAAGCTCTTGTGGCCTGCCCACGCCTGAATCAGCGTGCCGTCGACGCTGAAGTGCTCGCCCGACAGCCAGTTCTTCTTCTGCGCGATGGCCAGCACCTCGTTGAAGAACTCGATCACCGCATCGTGCTTGATAAGCCGTTCGCGGTTCTTGCTGAACACGGTGGGCACCCAGACCACATCATCCATGGCCAAGCCAATGAACCAGCGAAACAGCAGGTTGTACTGCGTCTGCTCCATGAGCTGACGCTCCGAACGAATGCTGTGAAGCACCTGCAGCAGCATGGCCCGCAGCAACTTCTCCGGCGCGATGCTGGGCCGACCGCCGTTGATATCGGCCTCATACATCTGCGCGAACAACCGGTCCATCTTTGCCAGCGCCTGATTGGCCATGGTGCGGATCGAGCGCAGCGGATGGGCCTTCGGCACGAATTCATCCAGCCGCCGCATGGTGAACAAACTCTCGGTGAAGGTGTCAGCGCCGCGCATGAAATGTTGGGTTGGATGGAGTCCTCAGATCAACGCTTCAGCCAGTCGCCGCGCTGACGTCTGCCGGAGGTATTTCAGCGGCCTGCTAGCGGGCCGTCCCTCGCGCCAATCCCTGGCGTCATTGAGCTCCAGGCGCGCATCTGGCCGGCATGTGGCTGGGTTAGACCATGAACTGCGGTGACCGCTTCGGCACCACAGGGAGCCCCTTGCATCGGATTTCGTCGAATCCGTCGTCAATCACGTGACTGCCGTGCTCGATGACCCAATTACCAGCTCCGATCCCACGTTGAGCGATGATATTCCTCCATCTGCGGCGCAGAAGACTACCACCTCACCGCTTAAAATAATTATCTCCCGTTTTGGCGTGCTCTCCTGGCCTCAAGAAGTCGGGCCGGCAGCGCGCGCGAGCACGGGCTGCGGGAAAGTAGACTTGGCCCAGTCCGGCAGACGCGAGGAGAGTTGGCGCAGCCGCCCATTCTCCCAAGAGAGCAGCAGACGTGGTCGCAGTTCGGAGTTGTCCAAGGCGAACGTGCGATCGGCCAAGGCGAAAGCGGGGGCGAAGTTCGCCAAGCTTCGGGCGTGGCGTCGGCGCACGTCCTCGGGCGGCACCCAGTGGCCGCCATCCGCCACCCGCTGTGCGACCGGGCAATGCACAAATCCGGGTCGGGTGCCCCCACGAAGACGAGGTTGACCTTGAAGCCGGCGACTTTCGCCCCCTGCATGAGCCGCAACTCACGTTGCCCCGAGAGCGTAGTGTCGATCGCGAATGACGCGTTGGCAGCGAGCAGGCGCTCTTGCTCGGAAACGGCAAGCTTGCCCGCCTCAACGGCGGAGACGCCTTGCGCGGCGGCGATGGAATCAGGAGAGACGACGGGGATGCGGCTGGCGAACCAGCGATCGGCAATGGTGGTCTTGCCGGCGCCGTTGGGCCCGGCAATCACCGCAGAATTGCGGGACGGCTTAGAGCTGGCGGACGGCGCCTTGCTCGTCGATTCGCACGAGCTGCTCGCTCCCGTCGGGGTTGCGGCGAATCAGCACGCCAGGACACTTGGGGTCGCGGTAATAGACCGGCCGGCCGCCAAGTGGCGTTGGGCTGCAGCGTCGCCTTGCGTGGCGATCGCTCGCTCGAAATCCGACGAGGCTCGGAAAACATCAGCCTGGGTGGCGGTAGTGGCTTGCTGCATTGTTGCTCCTTCGCGCCGCGACGCGTGCCGATATTTTCGCACAGCTGGCCGCCTTGGCGTCCATGTTGTCGGTTCCGGTTCGCGCCGGCCGCGAGATGAAGCCAAGTGGCGCTGCCGTCGCATCACAGCGCATAGGCGGCTTTTTGCAGCGCTACTGCTTGCGACGAACGATGCCCTGAACTCACGATCATCGCTGGCTGCCGCCAGCCCATGAAGGATGGCTTCTTCCTTTAGCTACCTGGGCGCAACGCGCGACTCAAGCTGGTGCAGCCTGAGCAGGCGCCGACGCAGCGTCAAGCGCCCGAGCAAATCAAGGCCGAGGCGGCGCTTGCGCGCCAGTTGCTAGCAGGATCGCCGCATGGCGCCGGGCGAGCGTTCGGACCGTAGGCAAAAGAAAGCCCGCTGAGAGAGCGGGCATGAACCCCTTAGGAGAAAGGGAGGAGACGGACGTAAGCATAAACCCTTACGCGAACTCTTGCAGCGTGACGCACTGTCGTCAATCCGCATGCCGATATCGCGCAATGCCTACAATTCCGCCGTATCGCGTCCGTTTATCGACGCAGGATGGCACTGATTGGTCGCTCCAGTGCATTTCTATGCTCTCGCCAGCGGGTGTGCCGCTGACGATAAAAGGTTGTCTGAAAATCGTCCCGTCCGGGTTCGCCTAGGTGGGCAACCGGCTTCGACCAAGCCGTGTGCCGAATATGCGACGTGGCAAACAGCCGGAACATGGCCTTCTTTGTGTCGTCTATACTTGACACAAAATCGGAGATTATCGCCATGAACGCCGCACTCCTGGGCAGCGCAATTCAACGCAAGCGGATCGCCCTTGGCCTGACCCAGCAGCAACTGGCCGATATGGCCGACCTGTCGCGTCAGTCGCTCAACGGCATTGAGCATGGCACCATCAATGCGACGCTCAAGTCGCTCGGGCGGCTGATGGACGTGCTCGGCCTGGCGCTCGACATACAGGATCCTGAAGCCAGTCGTCAGGCCAAAGGTGCGCCGACCCGCGCGCTGTGGATGGCTGCGAAAGGTGCCAACGTGAGCTACACGGGCGAACTCACAGCAGGGGAACTCGAGCGCGCCCTGGCCACCGGCGAGGTGCCGTCGGAGTATCGCCCGCAAATTGCACACGTTCTGGATGAGGCGCCGCTGCAGCTCGTCACCAAGATAGTGGCCGAGGTGGCAGCGAAGCAGCAACGGAATCCGGCCGACATCTGGAAGAACCTCAGACGGCTCGCGCAGTCATTGATGGCCACACGCGGAGGCCTGTGGGCATGAAGGTTGAGCTCCAGGGCGACATCTGGGAAAGCCTGTTCCCGCATGCCTTCACGCTGATGGAGGAGGTCAGAAAGATGGGGGGCATCGAGCCGTTCTGGACCTTCGGGGGAGGGACGGTCCTGATGCTCCGGTACCGCCATCGCTTTTCACGTGATATCGACCTCTTTGTTCCGGATCCGCAATACTTGGGGTTCGTGACACCGCGTTTGAGCGAGGCCGCGGAAAGCATCACGAGCGACTATGTCGAGCAAGGGAATTTCGTGAAGCTGGTCCTCGACGCCGGCGAAGTCGACGTCGTGGCCTCGCCCAACCTGACCGACGAGCCATTCGAAATCTGGGAGATCATGGGGCAGCCAGTTAAGGTGGAGACCGCAGCCGAGATTGTTGCCAAGAAGCTTTACCATCGTGGCAACCGGGCCACGGCACGGGATCTCTTCGACTTGGCCGTCGTGGTCGAGCAGGAACCAACAGCGCTCGCGCTTGCCGCGCCGTTTCTGCTTCGGCATGCGGCCGCCTTCCTGGGCCAGGTCGAGGCCGGACCGCCGATCATGCGCGAGCAGTTCAGCAGGATCCAGCGCATCAACTTCAACCGGAGCTTTGATGACTGTGTCGCGCTGGCGGGGGATTTTCTAGATTCGCTGCGAGAAGTCGACGACGCTACGCAGACAGCGCGGGAACGACTGCGCCCTTAGGAAGCAAATTCATATCAGATGGGCTCGCCAAGTGGGCCCGTGGTCGGTTGGCTCCAGGAGGCCTGCGCATCGGATGGATGAAGCCCGTCTTGAGACAGCGCAGCGGGCGGGTGGCCTGCACTGTGATCACTCCATTGTCCGCCGCCTCAGAATGAGACGTATGGTGCATGTGCATGTGCATGTGCATGTGCGTGCGTGTCGTGTCTAGCCGGTTTTGAAGTGTCGGGGTGCCAGCCACATTCAAATGTCGGTGCGAACGTGCTTTTTGTGCGGGGTTGGGGTCTTTTGAGGGGTTGCTGTGGGGCGGTGGCGCTGGCCTGAGACGACCGAGTCTGGCTCAGGGTGGGGCGGTGACAGCGCGGTGGGCAAAGTTAAAATGTCCGCATTCTGATGGAGCGGGGCCGCCGCCATCGCACGCTCCAGATCGAGCCGGTTGATCAGCCGCTGCCGTTTGGTGTTCGGCGCCGGCCGGTGCGGGCGCGGCGGCTCGCCGGCCAGCGTGCGCGACGGCCCTACGGTTTGCCGGCTGTCGCGCAGCGCCTGTACTTTGGCCGCGAGGTCAAGCACGTGCCCGAGCCGCTTGTGCTCGACAATCGCGCCCTGGTCGATCTCGCCAAGCCGGTCATAGGTGGTGTAGGGCAGGGAAGCGCCATCGGCCCACAACTCGATCCGGCCGTCCGGGTACTCGGCCACCTCGATATACCGATGGATCAGGCGCCGATGCTCGGGGCGGTCCTCGAGCAGATACATCACCTTGTCGTACTGCAGCGTGAGGCTCTGCGATACCTTGCGCCACTCGCGCCAGCTGAAGATGCGCGCCAGATCCTCGTCGCCGCGCAGCGGCCGGTGGGCATCGAAGTCGCTGCGCGGCACCTTGGCAAAGCGCGCATTGAAGTCGACCATAAAGCGCGGGGCAAAGGCGTTGGCGGCTGCCATCGCGCTGATCCCGCGCAGCCGCAGCTCCTTGACCAGCCGGTCCTGCAACGTGCCGTTCATCCGCTCGACGCGGCCCTTGGCCGGGCTGCTGTTGGCGCACAGGCTATCGATGTTGAGCTCGAACAGCGCGCGTCCGAACTGCGTGTAGCCGCGGCCTTCGGCGACGTCCCTGGCATTGACGCGGAAGATGCCGGCCTTGTCCGAATAGAACGCCATCGGCTTGCCGTGGCGCTCGATGTAGGCGCGCGTGGCGGTGAAGTACGCTTGTGTGGATTCCGAGGGGACGAACAGCAACTGCATCAGCCGCCCGGTGGCATCGTCGACAAACACCAGCAGCGTGCAGGCCGGCGCCCGGTCCTCGAACCACGCATGGTCGCTGCCGTCGATCTGCACCAGTTCGCCCAGGCAGGCCCGGCGATTGCGCGGCTGGTGTACCTTGGGCGGGCGTTGCCTCCTCGGGACCCAGAAACCGGCATCGATCATGATCCGGCGCACGCACGCCGGCGAGATCTCGATGCCATGGCGCTCGCGCAGCTTCTCGCAAGCCAGGGTCGGGCCGAAGTCGGCATAGCTGTCGCGGATCAGGCCGCGCACGCGGGATTCCAGACCTGGCAGCAACTGGTTGTGGCCCGGCTGTCCCCATTTACGGGAGACCAGGCCTTGGGGCCATCCTGCCGGTACCGCTGCACCAGCCCGCTCGACCTGGCGCTTGGAAATGCCGAGCTTCTCGGCGGCGCGCCAGACCATCAGCCCGTCCTGCACAACGGCCTGGATGACCTTGCAGCGGTCCAGTTCGCGCATGCTCATGGTGATCGTCTCGGGTCGGCCCATGGTCGCGCTCCTGGCTCGCTTGCGAGGCCGCCAGCTTGGCACGCTCCGGGACGGGGTACGACATTTGAACTTAACCCAAGTACGACATTAGAAAAAACGGCCAACATCAACAGTTCGCATAATTAACATTATGTTAAATTGTTATGGTGCATAACAAAGAAATGTTCCCTGCTGGCGCCAAGCGCGTAGCCTCCGTTGTGATTCGGCTAGTTCATCCGCCAGACATGATCGCGAACGTGATCGGCCTTGCGCAGCCAAATCCCCCTCCATAGTCTTGAGGCAAAACTGTCATCGTGACTCTTTGATCTGGCTGGCTTGCCGGCGCACGACTAGTGGAAACAAATTGATGCAAACCGACGCCGCTTCCGAGCGAGTCACGTTCAAATGGGAAACAAGCGAAAGATCTCGAACACCTTAGGCGCTTGAGGGTGGCAATCAAATTGAATCGCGTTGCTAACTGCCAGCTTTTCTTTGGCGCGTTCAAAGACAACCAGCGCCTTCTGGTCGTTCAGGTGGTTGGACATATACAAGAAGCGGTCCACGTGCGCCGGATGGTCATGCAGCGCACGCGACCATTGTTGCGGGATGTCGTAGGGCGTCATGCGGGAGACTGCCGCGTTACCCCCAAGGTTCTTCAAATGCGGCCCATACAGCGCAGCCAGATTCAACAACTCGCCTTGGAAGGTCAGCACATACCGATCGAGTTGGGCCGCTGTCAGCTGAAAACCAGTTGGGCCGGCGACTTCATCGTGAAGAACCGTCTCGGCGAAAGCGCAGGGTAACGTGAAGCCGAAATAGCTAGTGCCATAGCGCCTTTGCGGATCGTCAAATCGGTTGCCGCCGGACTTTCCGAAGTATGGCTCATTAGAATTATGGCGCGAGATACGAATCAGCTCTGTCGGTGAGACTTTTTCAATGTGGAGTCCAAACAAATCAAAATTACCGCCCGGGGCACTAATCGTCAAAATGGCTCCTCAGCGCTCGGCAAAAGCCGCGGCGGCTTTCTTGACCGCTTCGAACTTGCCTTGTTCGAGTGCCTCCAGGGGCGTGGCTTTGTCGAGCGAGCCCTTTGCGGTCGTGAAAAATTGCCACTTTGTCCAACCCGGCAAGTCCCCCAACAGTTTGGTGATTTCTTCTACCTTCTTGCGGTCGATATCTGACCTGGCATAGAACGCTGGGTAAAAGACTTTCGTACCCACATTCACCGTGAACATACGCTTGGCGAGCACCGCCTTGCTGAGAGCTTGGCGCGTCAGCCCCAAGGCGTTGATCAATTGGTCGGACGAGACGATCTCTCCCGATTCGATCAACGCTTCGCGGGAATGCGCCGCACTAGCCTCGAACGCCTTGATGTCCACCGTAGGACGGGTGCGTCCAATATGGACTTGAACCCCAAGGTCAGACACCTGCGCGAGTCCGTTTTTCAAAAGCCGGCCGAGCGCGGCATCGGGCAGATCCAACAGCTGCCGAGTTGCCTTCTGACTGAACATCGAGGCCGCGCCCACGGCGCTTCGGAGTGCGATTTCGCTCTCCGGATCCAGGAAGACCACGTCCGACTCTCTTGAATGGGTATGTGTTGCTTTCGCCACGGGAAGCCCCTGATTGGCTAACTATGGTTTGAATGTAGGCCGGTTTTGCAACCATGTCAACCAAATCAACCTAAGCCCCAAGATGACGGGCCACTCCGATGCTGTTCACGCCAGCATGTGCCGCAAACGGGTGCGCTGATTTCCGCTGGCGCTGAGGTCGGAAGTCTCGTTATACTGTATATTCATACAGTGCTCACCAAACCATGGACTCAATCCAAGCCGCCGAATCTGCCATCGTCCAGGCCACGCCAGCCATTGTTGCCAAGCACCGAGCCGCTGGCATCCTGACCTGGAAGCTCATTCATCAAATCGAGACTGAGGTCATGCACGAGGTGGGCCAATCGGGAAAGCACGCGCCGAACCTGCTTCGCATGCTGAAGGCCTCGCCGTTTCTGAGCTACCCGAAGGACGACACGCCTGCCGACTTCTCGGGCAGCGAAGTGGTGCCGATCACCTTCAGCGCGATCCAGGACGCCTGGAAACGCGTCAACTGAACGTCCACATGGCCGCGAGCACGACCATCTTTCTCGAAGCCCACTATTTCGGCGAGGACAGCGAGGCGCTGCGGTTGCCGTGCGAGGCGATCGCGGCCACGGCTGGCGGCCTCGTCGTGACCGGCTTGGAAGCAAGACAGTTGCGCGCATTGAAGTGGCGGCCTGACTTCCTGTCCTACTGGGAGGACGGCCAGTTGATTCGCCTGGCCGTAGGCCCATGGGCTGCAGTGGATGCGACCACGGTCCGCTTCACCTTGCGCTGAACCGCACGGAAATCTGAACCATGGGCAACAGCAAACTGGCGGCCCGGTGCCACCTTCCGGCAGAAACCAATGGGGAGAGCCTGGCGCACTCGGAGAACGGCATCCTCGGCAGCATTCATGGGCAGTACATCGCCGCCGCGCTGGGCACTCTAGGGCGCGCCACGCGCGAGTCGGCAGACCACCACCAGGTGATAGTCGAGGCCGGACACGCCGGTACCGTCCGGCTGTTCATCGAAAAGAAGTGCGCGCAGCATGGTAGGTACACGCACTACTTCTGGTCGGCATACCGAGCAGAAGCTTTAGACCCTCCCCAAATTGATGGATATGAATGTCTATACATTTCAGCGAGAATCGCCCGCGTCGTGAGTTGACCTCTTGCGATGTCTAACCCGTCGCCCGCCGATGTGCGGGCGTTTTTTTGTGCCCGTAACCCTAGGCCGAATTGCGCATATCGTTTGCTCCACTCGGCGCAGGGAAATATTGTCGGACGGCGCCTGATACCGGCGCCCTTTTGCCCGGCACAGACTGGCACCATAACTTCAGGAGACAGTCATGACTGGACAAGACATCCATGTGGTTCCAGCCGACAATCGCTGGGCCGTTGAGACGGAAGGTGGCCACGCCCGCGAAACATTCGATACCCAGGCCGAAGCGATCGCCGCTGGCACGGAGAGAGCCAAGCAGAAGAAGGTCGAGCTGTTCATTCACGGTCGCGACGGCCAGATCCGGGAGCGAAACTCCTTTGGCAACGATCCGCGCGACATCAAGGGATAGCCTGGTCGACAATGGAGTCGCAACCGGTACGGCCCGCTCCGTGCTGTCCGCCGCGCCAGCGATTTCCGACAGGACGGCAACCGTGTTGCTCCCGTGTATGGTGTAGAAGAGCCGGGAAGAGTCATTCGTATGGCAACGACTCACGCGAGGCCGAGGGCCAAGCGCCGAGAGTTCGCCCCGTCGCCGGCGCTCGAGCGCTATGAACAGAAGCGCGACTTCAGCATCACCCCGGAACCGGCCGCAGGACGACAGCGTCGCAAGAAGCCAGCATGCTTGAGCTTCGTCATCCAGAAGCATTGGGCCCGACGCCTGCACTACGACTTCCGGCTGGAGCTCGATGGCGTGCTGCTCAGCTGGGCGGTGCCAAAGGGTCCCAGCTACGATCCCTCCGAAAAGCGCATTGCCGTCCATGTCGAGGACCACCCGCTCGACTATGCCAGCTTCGAGGGCGACATCCCGCCCAAGCAGTACGGCGCCGGATCGGTGATCGTTTGGGACCGCGGCACCTGGGTGCCCGTTGGCGATCCACGCGAGGGCATGGCCGCCGGCAAACTTCTCTTCGATCTCCACGGCGAAAAGCTCGCCGGCCGCTGGGAACTGGTGCGCATCGCCAAGCCGGGCGACAAATCCGAGCAGTGGATCCTATTCAAGAAGCGCGACGCGTGGGCGCGCCCGCTGTCGGAATTCGATGTGCTGACGGCGCTGCCGGACAGTGTCATGGCCAAACCGTTGGGAGCGCTGAACACTGACGATGGGGCCAATGAACCGGTCGCGGTCCTTGATGAAGACCCCGCCACCGCAGTCAAGCGCGCGCCACGTGCCCCGCTCCCGGCCAAGCTCAAACCCCAGCTGGCCACACTGTCGCCGACGCTCCCCACTGGCAGCGGCTGGATCATCGAAACCAAGTTCGACGGCTACCGCATCCTGGCCAGGATCTCCGACGCCCGGGTGACCCTCTTTACCCGCAATGGGCATGACTGGACCCGGAAGCTGCGTTCGCTGGCTGCGGAGATCGAGAAGCTCGACATCACGGAAGGCTGGTTGGACGGCGAGATCGTCGTGCTGCGCGACGGCATGCCGGACTTCAACGCCCTGCAGAACGCGATTGACGGCCACCGCAATGAGGCCATCGTCTACTTTGCGTTCGACCTGCCCTACTGGGAAGGACGCGACCTGCGCAACTTGCCGCTGATGCAGCGCAGGGCAAAGCTGGCCACGCTGGTCGCGGACCGCACGGAGCGCGTGCGCTTCAGCGAGGCCTTTGAGGCGCCGCCCGCACAGATGTTCCAGGCCGCCTGCCAGCTCGGTCTGGAGGGCTTGATGTTCAAGCGGGCGGATGCGAGCTATGTGTCAGCGCGCACCCAAAGCTGGCTGAAGGCGAAGTGCAAGCTGCGGCAGGAGTTCGTCATCGGCGGCTTCTCCGACCGCGAAGGCTCCCACACTGAGATCGGCAGACTCTATCTTGGCGTCTACGCCGACGGCGAGCTGCGCTACACGGGCGGCGTCGGCACGGGCTGGGACAGCGCGGCGGCGACCGACCTGCGCAAGCGGCTCGCCAAACTGCAAGTGGACAAGAGCCCGTTCTCGACGGAAGCGCGGGCCAGCCGTCGCTGGGGAGGCCGCCGTGATGTGGCGGTGCAATGGGTCAAGCCGACGCTGGTCGCCGAAGTGGAATTCTCCGAGTGGACGCCCGAAGGCCAGGTTCGCCACGCCTCGTTCAAGGGCTTGCGCACCGACCATGCCGCGAAGTCGATTCGGCTCGAGGCGATCCAGACCGCCGTGACACCCCACGGCATGGCCGCCATCAAGGTCACCAACCCGGAACGTGTCATCGACAAGTCCCAAGGCATCACGAAGGTGGAACTGGTGCGCTATTACGAGAGCATCGCCAGCCGGATGCTGCCGCACCTGAAAGACCGTCCGCTGTCGCTGGTGCGCGCCCCTGACGGCATCGATGCCCAGATGTTTTTCCAGAAGCATGCCGAGACCGCGATGCCGGGCCTGACCGAGCAGCCGGCGTCGCTCTGGCCGGGGCACGCCGCGCTATTGACAGCCGACTCACCCGAAGCGATTGTCGCGGCCGCGCAGATGAATGTGGTGGAATTCCACACTTGGAACTCAACTACCCGCGACATCGACCATCCGGACCGGGTCATCTTCGACCTGGATCCTGGCGCAGGCGTCGCCTGGGAGACGATGCTCGAGGCTGCCATGCTGGTGCGCGCACTGCTGGACGAACTGGGCCTCCAGTCGTGGCTGAAGACGAGCGGCGGCAAGGGATCACGTCGTGGTACCGCTGGCACCCCGGCGCGCCTACGATGAGGTGAAAGCCTTCTCGCGGGCTGCAGTTCAGCATCTGGCCGCTACCCTGCCCCAGCGCTTCACCGCGCGTTCCGGCGCCGCCAATCGCAAGGGAAAAATCTTCGTCGACTACCTGCGCAATGGCTTCTCGCAAACCACGGCCGCGGCGTTCTCGGCGCGTGCCCGGCCCGGGCTGGGGGTCTCGATGCCGGTGTCGTGGGAACAGCTGCCGAAGCTCAAGAGTGGCGACCAATGGACCATCCGCGACGCCCGCGAATACCTCAGCTTTCAGGTCGCGGACCCATGGGCTTCGTATTGGGAAACCCCCCAGACCTTAACTGACGCCATCGCACGGTTACGCTGACCCGTGGCGCAAACGCATTGTGAAGTATCCCATGGCTGCCCGATCCCTCGCCTCCTTGTCCCTGTCGTTCGGTCTGGTGTCGATCTCGGTCAAGCTCTACACGCAACCGAGGCCAGCGCCGCGGTGCGCTTCAATCTGCTGAGCAAGGAAGGCTCGCGGCTGAAGCAGCAGTACATTTCAGTGCAGACCCAGAAGGTGGTCGAGCGCGCCGACATGGTCAAGGGCTATGAATTCGAGAAGGACCGCTTCGTCATCTTTGCGCCCGACGAACTCAAGGCGCTGGAGGAAAGTGCCAGCCATATGGTCGACATCGTTGCCTTCATTCCCGAGCAGAGCGTTGATCCACTGTACTACGACAAGGCCTATTTCATTGCGCCCGACAAGCGCGGCGGCAAGCCCCTACAGTCTGCTACGCGAGGCGATGGCGCGGACCGGTCGCTGTGCCATTGCCAAGTGGGCCGCCAAGGGCAAATCCCATATCGTGCAGATCCGCGCGGTCGAGAGCGGCCTGGTATTCCAGCAACTCCTGTTCGCCGACGAAGTCCGCAACATCCGAGAGTTGCATATCGACGAGGTTGCTGTCTCGGAGGCCGAGCTCAAGCTCGCGATCCAGCTGATCGAGCAGGCCTCGGAGGATCAGTACGACCCGACGCAGTACCGGGACGAAGAAAAATCGAGGATTCTCGCCGCCATCGAGGCCAAGATTGCCGGCAAACAGATCGTGGCACCAGAACCGGTGGAAACGGCCACCGGCGCCGAGGTCATCGACCTCATGGAGGCGCTGCGCGCGAGCTTGGGCAAGAAGGCGACGGCCACAAAATGCAAGACCGCCGCGGAGACTGCACCAGCGCGGCGGCCCAGCAAGCGCGCCGCGGCGCCGGCCCAGCCAGCGCCGATACGACGCACCACCAAGAAGTCCGCATAAACCGCGGGCGCAATGTCGCACGTGCGTTTTTCTCCACTTCAATACAAGAGCGAAGCGGCTCCAAACACGCCCAGCGGCAGCGCTTTGAAAATTGGAGGGTGAAATGGCGCCTAATTCTGATCTAAAAAATGCTTATCTCGCGGTACTGTAGTCGGGTAGTCCAACGCTACCGCCCGCGTGCCCCCCCAGGCCCGCGGGTCCTTTTTTGGTCCCTGATAACCCCAGTCAAGGCGGGTGATTGCGTGCGGAGCCCGCTTGGCGGATACTGTTGATGGGCAACTCATGGTTACCCGATTTCTTCTTGGACGTTTCTGCGGGCTCTCTTCTTACCGGGTTGAGAGCCTTTTTGTGTTTGGTTAGCACGCCTTGTCTCGTCGATTTGAGAGTGCCGCGCTTGGCAGACGGCATGTGTGCGCATCGGAATTTGTCTCTCGCGTCGCCCAGGCTAATTCAGTGGGCGCGCCATGTAGTGGCTACGGGCGCCGAAGCTACGCAGCACGTTCACGGTCAGTTGCGACTCACGGACAAGGCTGTCGGCCGGTGTCAGGGTGAAGCCATGCCGAGCGAAAAAGCCCGGATGCTCGTTTGTCAGTACTGTCGCATGTCGGCAACCATTGACGCGTGCTCTCATCAGCAGTGTGCTGACCAGGTAGGTGGCTAGGCGGTGTCCGCGATAGTCCGGCAGCACGGCCACCGTGTGAATCGCGAACGTAGTGCCATACTGCTCCCCGTAGGCGCAGCCAATGATTTGACCCTCAAGCTCGGCGACGTGGAAAAGCCTACCCCGGTCTGCCTGGGCAGCTAGCGTGAATCCGCAGGCTGACAGCACACCGGTGATGGCGTCCAGGTCGTTGTCCAAAGCGGCGCGGAGGCGAACGTTCCTAATCATTGTGATTGCAGCGTATGGCGCCCTCTACAGATCGTAGCCGGGACGCCCGAAAACCAGCAACTATGACGGACCGCAAACATTGCTGTCATCACCCAGCTGAGTCGACGGCCTGCCGACCCCGAGGTATGCCGTTTTCGCCATATGGACCGCACTCACTACGGCGGACTCATGCCGCTTTAAACCTTCTCTGGGGGTGCGCCGTCGCGGACCACGCCAGCACGGTTCTGTTTCTGGCGTTTCAAATAGCCATCCGTACGATGCGGTCCGCTGCAGTTTATCCACCAAGAGTTGACACCAAACGCTCAGCTTTCCGGATGATGTCGACCTCTTCATCAATGATGGTCAGAAGCTCGGTCAGGGATCCAGAAAAGTGCTGACGCATTTTCTGACGCATTCTGCGCTCGCTGGCCGAACGAACGAGCTCATAACGGTTCCCCGACTCCTGCGAAAGACGGATGACTCTCCGCTCCTTGCTGGGCGGTAGCCGCAGCCAATAAGAATACCCATTCCGTATCCCCTGCTCGGTACGTTCACGGGGAACCAGGTATGGTCGGGCGAGCATGATGTCGGCGTGAATCGCTTCCAATGACATGGCGCTTGCTCAGAAAAGAAACCCCTGCGTGCAGGGGCTGGGACCTACTCTGTCGTGACGAGCTAACTTACGCCTCTTCCTGAATCAGGTACCTGTTGGGGTTCTTGCCAAGCCAGGACGGTGTACGGCCGCGCCCCGACCAGGTCTTGCCAGTCTTCGGGTCCCGATACTTCGGAGGCAGCGTCGCCTTGCCCATGCCACTTCCGGCAGGACGGCCACGACGGCGCTTGGTAATATCGTCGACAGTCAGCCCGTATTCCGCCATCAGGTTCTGAATCTGTTCGATGACCGATGAAACCTCATTGGCACGTGCCTCTTCCAGATGAGCTTCCAGAGCGGCCTTCTGTGCCATCAGTTCTTTGTAAGTTGCCATTTGCTGTTTTCCTTTTCCGGTCGAGGATGGAGATGGGGGTAGTTTATAGCCAATTCGCCCTTCAGCACACGATAACTTTCATCTTTTGACTATGAGCAGTTCAAATGTCTTGAAGGCGATGAATCATCACAAAAAATTCAGAGACAATGCTCGAAGACGACTAGTTATCGCCGCGACGGTGTGAGGCGCCATAAGATGAACATTGGGCACAGCGTAAGCTGGGAGCGCCATAGATCAAAATGGATACCTAACCAAGCATGAGCTTCGGCCCGATAAGCCACGATAAACCGGCAATGGCTCTTGCTTTGTTGAAAGACAAGGACGTGCCCTTCTTTTAATTTCATCGTTCGACGCGCGGCATAAGATCAGGGTTGTCCCGGCTGTTGACCGTGAGGAACCATCGCTACGAGCCGTTTGGCAACGCACTCCCTGGCCTGGGAAAATTGGATTTGTAACAACTCCCCGGTTTGACGCATTGCCAACCCCCGCGCTATGTCCACCCACCCGCCTCGCTTCGATCCGTCGCGAGGACCTACGTCGACGGATTTCCGATTACACTTTTGCAGTGCAACATGAGGCGAGTTGGGGCGTGCGCAAATCGGCACAAGCCCTTGTGGTGGAGGAGAAAATGGGAATCGCTCGAGCGGGCACCAAAGAGCAGGCGCTGAGGCTCTTGGAGACGGTGGGAGTAACCGTCGTGGATTTGGATTACGAGACGGGTTGGCAAGATGCGGTTGAGCTTGGCCGTCTGGGAGATAAGCGTGGAGTACGCGTCCAGTATCGCGGCCATGAAAGCATCGCGGTCAGCTCGCCGGCGGCGCTTGCTGCTGGACTAAGCCGGCTGAAGGAGACGTTCCGTCAGCGCAATCTCTACTGCCAATTTGCATTAAGCGATCTGCCAGCCAGTGAGCTGGAGCGCCTGGAGGCAAAAGCGACGCAACTTGGGGATTACATCCTCGCGGGGCATCTTGCGAGGGACGTCGACGCGGAATGGAGCGACTAGCGCCTCGCCAGTCAGCCTGGTAGCCGAAACTGCGCCACGAGTCCGCAGTTTGAATGGCGGTCTGCTCTTCTCGGCCGGCGGGAAAATGGCATGGCGCCAAAGCCATGCTAGAGCAACCTCAGTGAGAGAAATACGGACTTTCAGAGGCGGCAGGGAACTCCGGCTGATCACTAATTGTCCGTGGTGGACGCACGACGTACCATCGCCATAGGCTCTTTGTGCCCGGTGATGCCGGGCCAAACCAGCAACGGGGCAACCGGACACAGGCGCAAACACCATGCCGAATCAGCTCGACCTTTTCGAAGATAGCCGCGATGTCATGCTTCGTAATGACGTGCTCGTAGCGCTTGAGCAGCGCAATGCCGTCGACGGGCGCGAAGCGCTGAGTCGGCTGGCCGCGGAATATCCGAACGACGGACTGGTGCCGCCCCTCGAGATTCTGGTGCGCGTTCTTGAGCGTCCAATCCATGGGCCCATCACCTGCCACACAGTACTACGTGACATGTGCGAGGCATGGTGTTCGCCGAGCGAGCCTGCGGCACGCCGTGCATTCGGCGATGCAGCGGGAATCGCCTGGTGCAGGCCGCTGTGGCGTGCCATCGCAGAAGCTGCCTCGCAGTTGCCGTTTCACCGCGAGATGCCCGAATGGCATGCGGCGCCGCTATGGATGCGCGCGGCGGACTGGGCTGCGGCACACGAGAGTATCCATCGGATCGAATCGTGGCGACGTATTCCAGTCACGCTCGCCTGGATGGCGGAAACGGTCTACCGGCTCGACGGGCTCGAATCCACATGGCCGCTCCTGGCTGAGCTTGGCTGGTTGTCGCCGAAGAAGCTTGGCGCGCTGATGCAAGTGTTCGGGGACTCGTCGCTGCTAGCGCTACGCCGGGCGTTCGATGCGAACTTCGACGGTGAGGGCACCATCGAAGATCTTTCCTGGTTCACGGCTTGGCTGATCGCGGAGAAGCCCGGGATTGCCACGCACTTGCGCGCGTGCGAGCCCTCGACACGCACGTTACCGGAACAGGGGATGCGGATCATGCTGGAATTATTGACGCTTGAACGCGAAGGCCGACAGCATGATTTGGTGGAACGACGAAAGGTCTTGCGCGGCCTGCATCCAGGCCTCTTCGACGCCTACATTCGTACGCGATAACGGCGTCAATTCTGTTGTTCATGCGCCTTTTCTTCGGCGCATCTGGCCTCTTCTTTGTCCCGACGGGGGGCGTGATTTGCAGACACTTCGAATCGCTGGTGTCCGACCGCTTCAAGGTGCAAAGATTTGGGCCGCAACGGACTTTGATGCCGGTGAAGTGGCTCATGACCCAAGAAGACCGTCCGGGATTCTTGGGCATCCAGCAACCCGATGATCTGCTAGCCCGATGCAGACCGCTCTTGCGGCCCAATTTGTTGCACCATCCGGTGGCCGCCTCGCACCTTTCATAGTTTCGAGAACGTGAAACTACGGATTGGTGCCGGCTTGACGAAGGCACTCGGGCTACGCCCTGTGGCCGGGGCCTCATTTCGAGGCCGCTACCTCACTCACCTTCGAGGTCGACAAGAGCCAGCCCCGTTTCCCCCAGGGTGAGAACCCGTTCGCGATTGTGTTCAGAAGTCAGCGTTGCGGCAATTTGAGTGTGCCCGATAACAGCGCAGCGGCAAGGTCCGCATCGCTCATGCCCATGACCCGGTCGATTGTGCCGTGCGACAGTTCTTCTGCCAAAGTGAGAAGATCGTCCAGAAGCGCCGCCAGCAGGTCGATCCGCGCGCTCAGATGGGCAAGTTCTTCACGCTCCGGCGGTGTTAGTGCCACGGATTGCCACCGTGCGATCTGCTCGCGCTGTATCGGCAAGAATTTGCGTTGCTCGCCGTAGACCTGGCGCGTCCGGGCCAGGGTGGCACCGTCGAGCAGGTGAGGTCGCGACCGGCACTTGACCAGGGCGTCAAAGACAGACTGTACGTCCTCAAGCTGCGCGCCTGCGAGATCAAAAATGATCGGCAGCGCCGTGATCGGCTGCCAGCTCGGCGTTTGTGGTTCGTTCGTGTTCATGAGGCTCGGTTTCCTGTCGGGCGGTTGCTCATGGCACTGCATCAGCCAGCGCCCGCAGGCGACGACCGAAGCCCTGATTGTAGCGCGGGCGCGGGCGCTGACGCGATCCGCGGTAAGCGGTCGTCACCACCGGCCTTGCACTTCACTGGTCGATAGACCGGAAGCTTGCGTACGGAATTTTCAGATCGCTACGCGTGTGCCTGACGGCGAGCGCGCGACGAATTTTTTCGAGCTGGACGAGGCGCCCAGGATGGGCACTTACCGCTTGTCGTTGTCGATGGCGAGAAGGTCGAGGACTTTCGGCGCATATTGAGGCGCCTGCGAAGGACCGCAGTTCAGGCTGGATATTGCCGATCCTAGCGAAGAGCTATGAGTACATCGCGCCTGGTGGGCCGGGTGGGATTCGAACCCACGGTGGGATGTCTCCGGCGGATTATGAGTCCGCTGCCTGCAACCAACACGGCGTCCGGCCCTGTAGCGACGCGCGAAATTCTACCCTGAAGTTCGCAGAATTTGCCATGACCGCCTCTCGCGTCAGTAGCGAACGGGCGATTGTAGGTTCAGGCGAGTATTCGGCTGGGCGCATGTGCCCAGCTTCCGTATCGACCGGTCAACGAAGTACCGTGCCGGCCGAGACAAGGATCAAGCCGAAACTTCAGGTGTCGCTACGGTCGGAACCACTTTCTTTGCCGGAGCCCCGCTTCTTGGTCACGGCTTTCACGGCGGCCTTCTTCGGCGCAGCTTTCGCGGAGGCTTTGCTACCAGTCACAGGCTTTTTCGGGGCCGCTTTCGTGGCGGCAGCTTTGCCTGCGGCCTTCTTGGCGCCCGCAGCCTTGGCCTTCTTCGCCAGCTTATCCTTTGCGGCTTGTTTCTCGAAGCGAAGCGCGAACCTTGCGGCTTCCGTTGCCTGAGCGACTTCGCGCTTGGCCGCCTCAATGGCCTTCTTCGTGTCGGCGCGCAATTTCAGCAAGCGCTTTTTCGCTGCCTGAGCCTCACGTGCGAGCACGCTGGCCTTTTTCGTTGGCACGGCCACTTTCTTTGCGGCAGGCTTGTTCTTCGAGACTGCCCTGACCTTCGTTGTTTTCGTTGCAGCGACCATTGTCGATTACCCCTAGCTGTGAAGCGCGGAGTATAACCGTACGTGTGCCCGCCCAAAAGAGGTCTATCTCGGCCGGAATACCGCTCGGATGCAGTGGAGGTTCGATCAACAGCTGAACCGGCCGCAGCTTGTGCCAGCAGAAGCTTTTAACGCATCGCGCCAACGCGGCTGGAGGGCCTCAATTTGGAAGACTCCGACTTCCCGATCGAGCGTTACAGTGGACAATTGCCACCTGGGGGCATTGCCAAGAAAGTTGCTTGGTGCCGACGGCGAGACTCGAACTCGCACAGCTTTCGCCACTACCCCCTCAAGATAGCGTGTCTACCAATTTCACCACGTCGGCTGAGGAGAAACACATTGCCCGGTACCGGATTTCAGGTCCTTCAGGACTTTTGCTGGCGCAGTAGCCTTTCGCATAAGCCCCATCGGTGGGCGTCGTTTCAAGTCTAGCATTCTATCTTAAATTTCTTGCTGTTTACGACCCAGACCTAAGACGTAGTACCGAGATGTGGCGTTTCTGCTGAGTCGAGAATTGGGTACGCAGCTTTTACCTTTTTTACCTCCTACCTGCCTTTTAAAACTCCGACCGCCATTCCAACGCCGAAGACGCCCGATGTGGCCCCAGTAACTCGCGAAAGCACAACGGTTATGGACCTTATGTTTGTCCCCTGGAAAACCCGCCTTCGCGCCGACCAGCTGGCCGGCGGGCTGACCACCCTGCTCTTTTCCTGCCGTCGCGCACCGGACTGAGCGCTTGCGGACGTCGCTTGTCGGCCATATGCAGCCATACAACCGCTACCTCATGGTTGGCTGAAAAGTGGCTGCAATCAGCCACTGCCGCAGCAACTGTCGGCTCACCGTGAACTGGCCCTATAAGTTCTCCATGCGCCCAGCGCGGCCGTAAGTATCGCAATTGGCACACATCAACTGCTGCCAGGGACGGTACGCGCCCGGAAGGCGCATTGCCCGAAGCATGGATCCGCTCGATTGTCTCCCAATGGGCGACACTTTGACGCCATACCGAATCTTTATCGCCTCGTAGGTGGTTAGTACAGTGACTTCCGTGACGCCGCCCATGCCATCAAGCAGACCGGCGCACCACCAAACTAACCAAGGGATTGTCGCCATGAAACTCTACATCGCTCACGCCACGTGCTCGCTCGCCGTTCAGGTCATCGCCAACGAACTGGGGCTGGAACCCGAACTCATCCACTATGACGTGTTCGGCAAGAGCACATCCGCGAATGACGACTTCAGCAAGATCAATCCGATGGCCTACGTGCCGGTGCTCGTTCTCGATGACGCGGAGCAGACGCTGCTGACGGAAACGACGATCATCACGTCATACCTCGCCGACCAGCACCTGGCCGCCGGACTGATTCCGCCGCACGGCACGCTGGAACGCGTCAAGTTCGATCAGTTGCTGACCTTCCTCGCCACGGAAATTGCGCAGAAGCACATCCCGTTGATGCGCAAGCTGCAAACCGAGTTCGGTACGCAATGGACGCGCGACAAGCTCGTCGCCGCCTACTCGAAGCTCGACGCTCAACTGGCTGACGGTCGAGCGTACCTGACGGGCGACAAATTCACGGTTGCCGATGCCTATGTGTGGGCGACGCTGTGGCACGAGCGCTCGGGCGCACCGATTACCCATCTCAAGAATCTGTTCGACTATATCGCCCGCATCGAGGCGCGTGATTCGGTCAAGAAGGCACTCAAGGATGAGGCAGCAGCAGTAGCCAAGCACGAAGCCATGAAAGCCGCCGCCTGATCCGTCGGACGGCATCGGGGCGGCCAATGGCCGCTCCATCCACTGTTTCACCACGCATATGCCAGCAAGCCTTGCTTCCACTTTGTCGCTCATCACCGGTCCGGCGCTGCTGACAAACGCTTCGACCGTACTTCTGCTTGGTGCCACCAACCGGTTGAGCATGGTGCATGAAGACCAACGCCGGCTCGTCAGGCGCAAGAGACCGTCCGGAGCAAGCTCACCCGCCCCCCGTGCGACAGCGCACATCACGCTACGCCGGCAAGATCTCTTGCGAAAGGCGATGTTGCTCCTGCAGGTTGCGGTAGGCAGTTTCGGATTCGGCACACTCACCGCCATGTTGGCACTCAGCGTTGAGCAGACGCTTCCGATGTGGGCTGACATCATCACCAATCCCGCACTGCTGCTCTCCGCAACGATTGGGGGTATCGCGCTGATACTCGGCGTCCTGACGCTCTTTGTCGAGAGTTGGCTGCTCGGATCGACATTGCCTTGATTGAGGCATTGCCGGTTCCTTCCCCGACCGGCCCGGCAGCTTTGCAGGGCCGTACCTTTGAAACCTTTTCCCGGCCACCCGGATCTCGGATTCACACCCAGGCCCCAGCGCGCCGCACAAGACAAAAGGCCGCCCATGCGAGCGGCCCGGATGCATGTCAACCGACTTCAGGCACGTTGCCTGCTGGCGAACGCCGCCCGAATTTCCGATACAAAGATCTTCGGTTGCTCGAACGCGGCGAAATGACCGCCGTGTTGCGCACGGTTCCAATAGAACATCTGGCTGTAAGTCTGTTCGCACCAGTGCTTCGGCGGCGTGTAGATCTCGCCAGGAAATACCGTAACGGCTACCGGAATTTCCAATGGCACCGAGCCAAACGTGAGGTCAGCATTCTCCGCATACATACGCGCGGACGAGGCGCCACTGTTTGTGACCCAGTAGAACATGACGTTGTCGAGCATCCGATCGTACGTCAGGACCGACTCGGGATTTTCACCGCTATCTGACCACGCGGAGAGCTTCTCGTAGATCCACGCCGCGTGGCCGGCCGGCGAGTCCGCCAAAGCATAGCCAATGGTTTGCGGCCGGGTGACCTGCAGATGATGATAATAGGAGCCGTTGGTCGCAAAGCGCATGACCTGGTCGATGGCCACTTTCTCTTCCGCAGTGGGATGGGTCGGCAAGGTATGGGGTACGACAAACGGCAGGTTCACATGCACAGCCATCAAACCTGGCAGTTTTTGTCGCGCCATTTCGGTGGTGATCACGCTGCCCCAGTCACCGCCCTGCGCCAGATACCGCTTGTAGCCAAGGCGATGCATGAGCGTTCCCCAGGCCTTGGCAATGCGCTGGCGGCCCCAGCCTTTTTCCGTGGGCTTGTCGCTGAAGCCATAGCCTGGAATCGACGGCAGAACCACGTGGAATGCATCCGTGGCCTGACCGCCATGCGCTGTCGGGTCGAGAAGCGGCTCAATGACGTCGAGGAATTCGATGATGGAGCCTGGCCAGCCATGCGTCATGATCAGCGGCATCGCATCGGCATGCCTGGACTTGATGTGGAGAAAATGAATGCCAAGCCCGTCGACATGCGTCTTGAACTGCGGATACCGGTTCAGCCGATCCTCCACGCGACGCCAGTCATAGTTGGTACGCCAATACTCGACGAGACCGCGGACCTTGTCCAGCTTGGCGCCCTGGGACTGATCATGTACCGTCTCGCGCTCCGGGAAACGCGTGGCATCCAATCGCCGCTGGAGATCATCCAGAACGGTCTGTGGAACAGCGATCCTGAACGGGACAATATTCTCGCTGCTTGCCGTGGCCGGGGCCGCATCATCTGCCGTGGCGAAGCTCGGTGTCGAAGGCAAGACACCGGCCGTGAAGGCAGCCGTGGCCTGGATGAGACGACGGCGCGTTTCATCCACGTGCTCGGCCGGTTCGATACCGGTGCTACCGGCGTCTTTGGAGTCAGACACGCGATTTACCTTTCGAGGATTCTGCAGAGGTGAGCCGCAATGACCTCCGTCCCGCGAAAGGCAATGTAGCGATTCGCCATGCACCGATAAATCCTCGCGCCGGCAAATCAGTTGCGCGCCACAAATAACAATCGACGGATCTCGCGCACTGCTTTGGCGTTGTCGGGATCGACCTGTTTTTTGAGATGGGCGCAACGATAGCGCGTCGGCCTCACGTGCCGTCTTCGCGCAAGCTGTCCGCCAGTTGATTGAGAACGGCCCGCGTCTTGGCCGCCATTCTTCGGCCAACGGGGATGATGGCGTGTACCGGTGGGCCCTCGACATCGGCCGCTGGCAGGATATGCGTCAATCGGCCTGCCGCCACGTGAGGCTGTGCAACGCGATCGAAAATCTGCGCGATGCCAAAGCCGCTTATCGCGGCGTCGACAAGCGCTTGCCCATCCGCAAGCACCAGAACGGGCTCCATCACGATGTCGCGCACATGCCCATTGTCAAATACTGACCAGGGCCGGTTTCGCCCCGTCGGACCGCGAAAGATCACGGCATCGTGGTTGCTTAAATCGGCCACCGTGTGGATGGCGCCCTTGCGTTTCAGGTACTCCGGCGAGGCGTACAAACCGAGTCGCAGATCGCAAAGCTTGCGAACCGTCATGTCGCCTTCGGCCGGAAGTTCTCCAATGCGCACGACAATGTCCCATCCTTCGGCGACGGGGTCCGACATGCGATCGGTCAATGCCATGTCCAGCGTCACTTTCGGATAACGGCGCCGCAATGCGGCAAGAAACGGCAGCAGCAATCTGCCGAAACCCGCCGGCACGTCCAGTCGAACGCGCCCGATGGGTTCCGCTCGCCGTGCTGCCAGTGCTTGCTCGGCTTCACGCAGGCCTTCCAGGGCAGCCTGTGCAGCCAGCATGTAGGTCTCACCGTCTTCGGTCAGGCGTACCGCGCGGGTGGTTCGCTGGAACAGCCGGGTGCCGAGTCGCATCTCGAGTCGTTGCACGGCCTTGCCCACGTTCGATTTGCTTGTGCCCAGGCCTTCCGCTGCGCGCGTAAAGCTTCCCGTTTGAGCCACCGCCAGGAAAGACTCGATGTCCTGAACCTGGGCTTCCACGCGCTCGACCATTGTCTCTCCCCGGGCGACAAAGAAAATCAATTTGCGCAGTTTATCAGCCGAGTTGCAGCAACCACAATGCTTGCAAGCTCTTCGCCTCCGACACTCGCATGCTGACAAGAGAATCCCTCCAGTCCGGCCTTTACCTCGACAACCTGGAACTCCCCGCGGAGTTTCGCTGGACCCAGGACCTGATCGACGCCTCTCTGACCGCGACGCTTGCCGCGCGGCCCGATATCGGCGAGGACATCTGGATCTTTGCCTATGGCTCGCTCATCTGGAATCCGCTGCTCGACTTCGATCGGCATTCCGTGGCGACGATGCATGGATGGCACCGCAGCTTCTGCCTGCGCAGCATCGCCGGGCGCGGCAGTTCGGAACGCCCAGGCCGCATGCTCGGCCTTGAGGCGAGTGGAACCACGCAAGGCGTCGCGCTTCGCCTGACCGCGTCACGGCGTGACGAAGAACTGCGCGTGGTGTGGCGACGCGAAATGGTGGGTGGCGCCTACCGGCCAACCTGGGCCCCCGTCACGCTGGACGACGGGACGGAAACGTATGCCATCGCGTTCGTGGCCGATGCGAGCCGGTCGTTGTTCGAGCGCGATGCCTCAGTTGCGACGATCGCGCCCATCATCTCGCGCGCGGCCGGATCCTTCGGCACCAACGCCGAGTACGTCTTCAAGCTGGAATCCGCGCTGCATGCGCGCGAGTTGCGCGACACCTACGTTGATACCCTGGCTGCCGCGTTGCGGCATTTGCGCGGAGAAGCCTGAAATGGACAAACTCCACGGCATGCACGTGTTCATCCGTGTTGTGGATACAAACAGCTTTTCACGAGCGGCAGACTCGCTCGGCGTGCCACGCGGCTCTGTGACACGCGTCATTCAGGAGCTTGAAGCATTCCTGCGTGTCAGGTTGCTGAATCGCACGACCAGAAGCTTGAGCGTGACGTCGGAAGGCGCCGCGTACTACGAGAAATGCGCCCGCATTCTGGCGGAGGTCGACGCCGCCGAAGCCGAGTTCGCCGACATTACACGCGCACCGCGCGGCAAGCTTCGCGTCGACATGTCCGGGTCGCTGGGCAAGCTGATCATCGTGCCTGCGCTCAACGATTTTCATGCCCGCTATCCAGACATCGACCTCACGCTTGGATTTGGTGACCGGCTCGTCGATCTGGTTCAGGAGGGCATCGACTGCGTTATCCGGATCGGCGAACTGGAAGACTCGTCCATGATCGCGCGACGGCTTGGCGTCTTCCAGCTCGTCACGGCAGCAAGCCGCACCTACATTGCACAGCATGGCGAGCCGACAACCCTCGATGCATTGCAAGACCATCTGACCGTCAACTACTTCTCGACGCGAACCGGGCGGATGGTGAACCTGAACTTCAGCGTGAACGGCAATGCGGTGAACGTGCGCGCCCGCTCGCGGCTCTCGGCAAATGATGGCGATGCCCATCTGCAATGTGGCGTGATGGGGCTTGGCCTGATTCAGGTTCCACGTGTTATCGCGCAGCCGTATCTGGAAAGCGGCGCGCTCGTCGAGGTGTTGCCCGCGTTCCGCCCCGCGCCATTGCCGATCTCGGCCGTCTACCCCCAGAACAGACACCTGTCGCCGCAAGTCAGGGCATTCGTAGACTGGAGCGCAGAGCTGTTCGCGCGTAACCCGTCGGTTCAGGCAGGTGTCCAAGACATTCCACGTTCACCGGGCAAGCGCATCAAGGCTTTGGCATCCATCGCTGCATAAAGGCGCTCGGATGCCCGGGATTTTTCCATTTGCATGAATTCTCTTCGTCGCCAAAAGAGGCTGATCTTGAACTCGCCGCGTTGTACAGTGACTGCGTTCGCATCTTCAATTCACCCGCCTTGATGACAGGCAAGGCGCCACCATGAACCCAAAGCTGGAAATCCAGGACGTACCGATCTCAGGACACGCTCAACACATTGTCCTGCGCCACTATCGGCCAACGTTTGACAAGAGCCTGCTTCCTATCGTCCTGTACTTTCATGGCGGCGGATTCACGGAGGGCGACCTGGATGAAGCACACAAGCAGGCATCGCACCTGGCCGAATCGATACCGGCCTGGGTCGTATCCGTTGGCTATTCGCTCGCGCCGCATTACCCGTTTCCCGCCGCGACAGAGGACGCACATCTTGCCCTGATGTGGGCGGTCGAAAATGCCCGGCACTGCCGTGCCGACGCCACGCGAATTGCACTGGCGGGCCATGAAGCCGGTGGCAACATCGCAAACGGGCTTGCCGCCATGCATCGCGACCGAAGCGGTGGCAGCAAGGATGCCACCGTAAGCGCGCTCGCGCTCATTGCGCCGTTGCTCGACCCCAGCCTGACCCGGATTGCCTCGACCATCAATTCCTGCTCGATCCATCTGGAGGCGCTCGCCGCAGCGCGTCGATATCGACAATGGCTGCCGCGATCGGCGCTGCTGGTGCATCCCTACGCCGCGCCACTGGAATCGCGCCGCCTTGGTGGAATGCCCACTACCTTGATCGTTGGCGCCGAGCATGACCCTTTCCGGTTCGAGGGTGAAAGCTACGCCGCGAAATTGATCGCCGCCGGGGTTCGCACCGAAGCCTCTCGCTACCAGGGCCTGTGCCATCGGGATCTCATCACGCACCCGCAAGCCCTCGACGAAGTAGCCGCCTTCTTGCGCCGACTTTTCTGATCCTCCCCGGCAAAAGCGACATCACGACCGCTCCGGGCGGCAAGCCGGCGACATCGTCTATTGTCTCCACAGTGGACACAGTGAATCAACAAAGCCGTCCTTTATCCGCAATTTAATGACAACCATACTGCTTGCAAAGGCGAGCCACTACGCATTTTCCGCCACTGACTCTGTGAACCCCTGATTGGAGCTTTTGACATGAACGCCAACCGCAAACGGCTTTCCGTCGCACTGGGCACGCTGTTCGTCCTGGGTGCCATCGGTGCCGCCACCCACCATTTCGGCATTGATGCCAACCCGGTCACTAGCGCCCAGGCAGGTGCCAACACGCCTGCGGCCGCCGATGTTGACGTGGCCACGGTCGTGGCCCGGCAGATTACCGAATGGCAGAGCTATTCGGGTCGGCTCGAAGCTATCGACAAGGTCGATATCCGCCCGCTGGTCCCCGGCAAGATCGTTGCCGTCCACTTCAAGGATGGCCAGCTCGTGAAGAAGGGCGCATCGCTCTTCACGATTGATCCCCGCCCCTATCAAGCCGAGGTCGACCGTGCTGCCGCGCAGCTTGCCGCCGCCGAGGCGCGCGCCGCCTATGCATCGAGCGACGCCGCACGAGCAGATCGTCTGATCGGCAGCAATGCGATTGCCAAGCGTGACTATGACGAGAAGCAAAACGCCGCGCGCGAAGCATCTGCCAGCGTCAAGGCCGCACGCGCCGCACTCGGCGCAGCGCGCGTGAATCTGTCGTACACCGACGTGGTGGCGCCCGTTGCCGGCCGCGTCTCGCGCGCCGAGCTGACCGTCGGCAACATCGTCTCTACCGGTGCCAGCGCCCCGCTGTTGACTACGGTGGTATCCGTCTCACCGATGTACGCATCGTTCGAAGTCGACGAACAAACCTATCTGCGGTACTTACGCGATGCTGGCAAGAAAGACGTGCCCGTTGAACTGGGTCTCGCCGATGAAAGCGGCTACTCCCGTACCGGCGCGATCGTCTCGGTCGACAACCGCCTCGACGTCTCGTCCGGCACGATCCGCGTGCGGGCGCGTTTTGACAACGCCGATGGCGCGCTGGTACCGGGACTCTACGCTCGCGTGAAGGTTGGCGGCGGCCAGCCGCGCGACGCCGTGATGATCTACGACGCAGCCGTCGGCACCGACCAGGCCAAGAAGTACGTGCTCGTGGTGGGCAAGGACAACCGCATCGAGTACCGCGAAATCAAGATCGGCAACATCCACGACGGCCTGCGCATCGTCGAGAAGGGCTTGCAGTCCGGCGACCAGATCGTGGTCAGCGGCATGCAGCGCGTGCGCCCGAACGACGCCGTGAAGCCCCGCGCCGTGAACATGGTTGACGTTGCTCGCATCACGAAGCCGGCGGCCTGATCAGGTTACGCCCCACGGAGTTCATCATGAACATCTCCAAGTTCTTCATCGACCGCCCGATCTTTGGGGGCGTGCTATCGGTGGTGGTGTTGCTGGCCGGCCTGATCGCGCTGGTGCAGTTGCCTACCGCCGAATATCCGGAAGTGGTTCCGCCTTCCGTCATGGTCCGCGCCCAGTATCCGGGGGCGAATCCGAAAGTCATTGCGGAAACCGTCGCCTCGCCGCTGGAAGAGAAGATCAACGGCGTCGAGGACATGCTGTACATGCAGTCGCAAGCCAACAGCGACGGCAATATGACCACGACGGTGACATTCAAGCTCGGCACCGATCCGGACAAGGCCGCACAGCTCGTGCAGAACCGCGTCAACCAGGCGCTGCCGCGCCTGCCGGAAGACGTGCAGCGTATTGGCGTGACGACCGTGAAGTCGTCGCCCACGCTGACGATGGGGGTCAACCTTGTGTCGCCAAACGGCAAGTACGACCTGACCTACCTGCGCAACTACGCACTCATCAACGTCAAGGATCGTCTGGCACGTGTGCCGGGTGTCGGTGAAGTGGTGCTGTGGGGCGCGGGCGACTATTCGATGCGCGTCTGGCTCGATCCGCAGAAGGTGGCACGTCAGAACATGACCGCCAGCGACGTCGTCAAATCCATCCGCGAGCAGAACGTCCAGGTGGCGGCCGGTATCGTGGGCGGTGCGCCGATGGCGACCAATGTGCCGATGCAGCTCTCGATTAATGCGCAAGGCCGCCTGAAGACCGAGGAGCAGTTCCGGAACATCATCCTCAAGACGAATCTGGATGGCGGTGTTGTGCATCTCTCGGATGTCGCGCGCATCGAACTGTCGTCCGCCGAATTTGCGCTGCGCGCGATGCTCAGCAACAAGGAGGCCGTCCAGATCATCATCTTCCAGCAGCCGAATGCCAATTCGCTGCAGATTTCCGACGATGTGCGCGCCATCATGGCCGAACTGCAGAAGGAAATGCCAGAGGATGTACGCGCCGACATCGTGTACGACCCGACGCGCTTCGTGAAGGAGAGCATCGACGCCGTGGTCCACACGCTGTTCGAGGCCATCGCGCTGGTGGTGCTGGTGGTGATCGTGTTCCTGCAGACATGGCGTGCTTCGCTGATCCCGCTGCTGGCCGTGCCGGTGTCCATCGTCGGTACGTTCGCACTGTTGCTTGGTTTCGGCTTCACGATCAATGCGCTGTCGCTCTTCGGCCTGGTGCTCGCCATCGGGATCGTGGTGGATGATGCGATCGTGGTGGTGGAGAACGTCGAGCGCAATATCTCCGAGGGCCTGACGCCGCGCGAAGCCACGTACAAGGCCATGCAGGAAGTCAGCGGACCGATTGTGGCCATCGCGCTGACGCTGGTGGCCGTGTTCGTGCCACTGGCCTTCATGAAGGGCCTGACGGGTCAGTTCTATCAGCAGTTCGCGATGACGATCGCCATCTCGACGGTGATCTCCGCATTCAACTCGCTGACGCTGTCTCCGGCGCTGGCTGCCCTGCTGCTGAAGGATCACCACGCGCCGAAGGATGCCCTGACGCGTGCGATGGACAAGGTCCTCGGGCCGTTCTTCGTGCGCTTCAACAAGGTGTTCAACCGCGGTTCGGATTCCTACGGCAAGGGCGTGGGCGGCGTCATCCAGCGCAAGGCCGTCATGTTCGTCATCTACGGCATCCTGCTGGCCGGCGCCATTCTGATGGGCAAGGTCGTGCCGGGCGGATTCGTGCCGGGTCAGGACAAGGACTACCTGGTGAGCATCGCGCAGCTTCCGCCGGGATCGTCGCTGGAACGCACGGAAGAAGTGGTACGCAAGATGACCGACATCGCGTTGAAGCAGCCGGGCGTGGTCGGCGTGCCTGCCTTCCCCGGTTTGTCGGTGAACGGCTTCAGCAACTCGTCGAGCAGTGGCCTGGTGTTTCCGGTGCTCAAGCCGTCGAAGGAACGCGGCCCCGGTGAATCGGCCGAGGAAATCGCGGCGGCGCTTAACGCCAAGTACGCGGAAGTGATCAAGGACGCCGTCACCGGTACGTTCCCGCCTCCACCGGTACAGGGCCTGGGCACGCTGGGCGGCTTCAAGCTGCAATTGGAAGATCGTGGATCACTTGGCTACGAAGCGCTCAACGATGCCACGCAGGCGTTCATGAAGGCCGCCGCCAAGGCACCTGAACTGGGCCCGATGTTCACGAGCTTCCAGATCAACGTGCCACAGCTCGATGTCGACCTCGACCGCACGAAGGCCAAGCAGCTTGGCGTAAACGTCACCGACGTATTCGACACGATGCAGATCTACCTCGGCTCGCTGTACGTGAACGACTTCAATCAGTTCGGTCGCGTCTATCAGGTGCGTGCCCAGGCCGATTCGCAGTTCCGCGCCACGGCAGCCGACATTCTCCAACTCAAGACGCGCAATGCCGCGGGCGAGATGGTGCCACTGTCGTCGCTGGTGACGGTCTCACCGACCTATGGTCCGGAAATGGTGGTGCGCTACAACGGCTTCACCGCCGCCGATATCAACGGTGGCCCCGCACCTGGCTATTCGTCGGGCCAGGCCAAGGCCGCGATCGAACGCATTGCCGCCGAGACGCTGCCGCGCGGCATCAAGATGGAATGGACGGACCTGACGTATCAGGAAGTGCTGGCCGGCAACGCCGCATTCTGGGTGTTCCCAATCAGCGTGCTGCTCGTGTTCCTGGTGCTGGCCGCGCAGTACGAAAGCCTGACGCTGCCGCTGGCCATCCTGCTGATCGTGCCGATGTCGATTCTGTCAGCGCTGCTTGGTGTGTGGGTCACGCGCGGCGACAACAACATCTTCACGCAGATCGGCCTGATGGTACTTGTAGGGCTATCCGCGAAGAACGCGATCCTGATCGTGGAATTCGCACGGGAACTGGAAATGCAAGGCCGCAGCATCGTACAGGCCGCCATCGAGGCCAGCCGCTTGCGTCTGCGCCCGATTCTGATGACGTCCATCGCTTTCATCATGGGTGTGGTGCCGCTGGTGATGTCCACCGGTGCCGGTGCCGAAATGCGCCGCGCCATGGGGATTGCGGTGTTCTTCGGGATGCTTGGCGTGACGTTGTTCGGCCTGCTGCTGACGCCTGTGTTCTACGTGGCCCTGCGCAAGCTGACTGGCGGCAAGCCGATCCTGGACAAGCACCACACACATACGCAACCGCTGCATGGCCCCGCGCCGACGGCGCTGTCAGCCGAGTAAGCCCGGACGCAAGGAGAACATGGTGAACAAGCTCACTTTCAAGCCCGGCACTCGGTGGCTGGCAAAGGGTTCGATGCTGCTGGCATCCCTCCTCGTCCTGGCTGGCTGCTCGCTCGCGCCCACTTACGAGGTACCGGAAGCCCCCGGCCAATCGGCGACGGCGTTCAAGGAAGGCCCCCAGGGATGGTCGCGCGCCGAGTTCAGGAAGGAAGAGTCCGGCACATGGCAAACGGCCAACCCCTCCGAGGCCCTGTCGCGCGGCGAATGGTGGACGATCTTCGGCGACGACAGGCTCAATGAACTGGAGCAGCAGGCGCTGGAAGCCAACCAGAACCTGAAGGCCGCAGCCGCGCGCCTGAAGGAAGCCCGCGCGATGGTGCAGGCCGCCAAGGCCGGATGGTTCCCGACGCTCGACGCGGGCTTCGGCCCAACCCGCATGCAGCAATCGGCCGCCTCGCAAATGCAGCCGGATGGCACGAACGTTCCGCAGCAGACGCTGTGGCGCGCGCAGGCCAGCGCCTCGTACGAAGTCGACCTGTTTGGCCGGGTAGCCTCGACTGTGGATGCCTCGAAGGCCGACGCCCAGCAAAGTGACGCCCTCTTCCGGTCGGTCCAGCTTGCGTTGCAAGCCGATGTTGCGCAGAACTACTTTGCGCTGCGGGGGCTTGATGCTGAAGCGGAAGTCTTCACGACCACGGTGAAGCTCCGTGAGGAAGCACTGCAACTGGTGGACCGCCGCTTTGCGGAAGGCGACATCAGCGAACTGGATGTCTCCCGAGCGCGGGCCGAACTGGCCACGGCCCGGTCCGATGCCATGACTGTCCAGCGGCTGCGTGCCACGTCCGAGCACAGTCTTGCGGTTCTGCTGGGCAAGGCGCCTGCGGAGTTCTCGATGCCGGCCATGCCGCTTCAGGCTGTCAACGTTCGGGTGCCAGCGGGCTTGCCCTCGTCGCTGCTGGAACGTCGCCCCGATGTGGCCGCTGCGGAGCGAGCAATGGCAGCCGCCAACGCCCGTATTGGCCTTGCCAAGGCCGCCTTCTTTCCATCACTGACGCTCACAGGCGTTGGCGGATTCGAATCGGCCACTCTTGGGGACCTGTTCAAGTGGAGCAGTCGTGCATTCCTGCTGGGGCCGCTCGCGGGAACGGCATTGAACATCCCGATCTTCGATGGTGGCCGCCGCAGCGCAAATCTTGAAAACGCCCGCGACCGTCACGAGGAAGAGGTAGCGAAGTACCGCCAGCAAGTCCTGACCGCGTTCCGCGAAGTGGAGGATAGCCTGTCCGATCTCCGCATCCTGGAGGGCCAGACTCGTACGCAGTCCGATGCTGTGGCTGCAGCCGCACGCGCCGCGGCCATCTCGCGGACGCAATACACGGAGGGCGCGGTGAACTACCTCGACGTCATCGATGCCGAGCGTACGTCCCTGCAGACGCGCCGCGCGGCGGTGCAACTCCAGGGCGTACAGGCAGCGGCCACGGTCAATCTGATTCGCGCCCTCGGCGGGGGCTGGGACGGCGCGGACAAGGCCACGCCTGTCGCTGCCGCCCCTGCCGTCGCACAACGCTGACTTGCACCCGTCTCGCGTTCATCCCCGGGCGTCACGGTCGATGCCTGGGGTCGGCGCGTGGCGTCTCTTTCCAACGTCATTCAGTACATTTCATGACATACACCAATCGCCATGCCGAAGGGCGTGGCAAGCCACTCATCCTGGCTTCCGTTTGCCTTGCGGCGATCGTCCTGCCGCTATCCTTCTCGGGTGGGGCCATTTCCACACCCGCCATCGGGCGTGAACTCGGTGGCAGCGCCACGTCGCTGACGTGGATCACCAACGCTTTCATGCTGAGCTTCGGCAGCCTGCTGATGGCCGCCGGCGCCCTGGCCGATGTATTCGGACGCAAGCGCATGTTCACCACCGGCATTGGGCTGTTCGCGCTGTTCTCGCTGGCGCTGTCCGCCGCGCCTTCCGTGTTCTGGATCGATGTGCTGCGCGCACTGCAGGGCATTGCCGCCGCTGCCGCCCTCTCGGGCGGCTCTGCCGCGCTCGCACAGGAATTTGAGGGCCACGCCCGCATGCGGGCATTCAGCATGCTTGGCACCAGCTTCGGGATCGGCCTGGCATTTGGCCCGCTGCTGGCTGGCTCGCTCATCAGCACATTTGGCTGGCGCGCGGTGTTCCTGTCGACGGCCATCATCGGCCTGATCGCGCTGATCTTCGGCGCGCCCCGCATGCGCGAGACAAGAGACCCGAGCGCACAAGGTGTGGACTGGCCCGGCACGATCACGTTCACGGCCACGCTGGTGCTGTTCACGTATGGCGTCATCGCGGCGCCGGAGTCGGGCTGGAGCGATCCGCTGGTGATCACTCTGCTGGCCGCATCCGCCCTGATGCTTCTCGTCTTCGTGGTGGTGGAAACACGCGTCAAGCGTCCGATGCTGGACCTGTCCCTGTTCCGGTATGCGCGCTTCATCGGCGTGCAGATGCTGCCAGTCGGTACCTGCTACTGCTACATCGTCCTGATCATCATGCTGCCGCTGCGATTCATCGGCATTGTCGGCCTGAGCGAAATCGATGCCGGTATCCTTATGATCGCGCTGTCGCTGCCAATGCTGGTGGTGCCGGCGGCCGTCGCCACGCTGACCCGCTGGATCTCGCCCGGCGTGCTGTCCGGCCTTGGTTTTCTGATTGCGGCCATTGGCCTGCACTGGCTCAGCGCCATCGACGTTCGCGCCACGGGCATGACGGTTGCGCTGCCGATGCTGCTGATTGGCGTGGGCGCCGGCATGCCGTGGGGCCTCATGGATGGTCTTTCCGTCAGCGTCGTGCCGCAAGAGCGCGCCGGCATGGCAGCGGGCATCTTCAACACCACCCGCGTTGCTGGTGAGGGCATTGCACTCGCCATTGTCAGCGCCATTCTTGCCGCGCTGGCCTCCAGTGGCCTCGCCAGCGTAGCTGGCGACGCGGCGGGCATCAGCGCTGCACGACTGGCCGAAGGTGCACAGCGCCTGGCTACAGGTGACCTGACGCACGCCATAGCCACCCTTCCCGAAATCCAGCCTGAGTTGCTGCTCGCGGGGTACGGACAGGCGTTCGAAAGCCTGCTTCACATCATGACCGTGATCACCGTTCTGTCGGCTGGCGCTGTCTTCGGCTTCCTCAGCAAAACGGGCAATAACGACGACACCGCGATCGGTGCCGTTGAGCAAACTGGCGTCTGACGCCTTAAATGGTAGATGGAGAACTTCATGTCACTGAATCTCGAAAACAAAGTCATCCTCGTCGCGGGCGGCAGCAGCGGCATCGGCATCGCACTGGTCAAGCAAGCGGTATCACTGGGAGCGCACGTTCACGTGGTGGGCCGTTCGACCGAAAAGCTTGCGCTTGTGCAGGCAAGCCTGGGGTCAAGCATTACCACGCACTGTGCGGACATCGGCATTGAGTGTGAGGTGGAAGAAATTGCGCGCACTATCCCGGTTGTCGATCACTTGGTCACGACCGCCGCCGCGCTTGTCTTCAAGCCATTCCTGGAAACCTCGCGCGCAGACATCGACAGCATGTTGGGTTCGAAGCTGATCGGCCCCATCAATCTGGTCAAGCATCTGGCTCCGCGCATGCCCCACAGTGGCTCCATCACGTTCTACAGCGGCCTGGCAGCCTACAAGGCGAACGCTGGCGCAAGTATCGTGGCGGCGGTGAACGGCGCGCTCGATGGCCTGACCAGGACCCTAGCCATCGAGCTCGCACCGATTCGCGTCAACGTTGTGTCTCCCGGTGTTGTCGACTCGCCGACCTGGGATTTCCTGCCCGCAGATACCCGATCTGGCGCCTTGGGAAGCATTGGTGATGCGTTGCCCGTTGGCCGAGTCGGGACGACCACTGAACTGGCCAATGCCGGGCTTTTCCTGATTGCGAATGGCTTCGCCACGGGCACGGTCCTCCAGATCGATGGCGGTGCCAACGCCTGACGATTTGTTGACCGAATCTGAAAACAGATGCAAAAAAGCTGCGCTTCCAGGGGCAGCGAGAGCAGGCGACATTTGATCCGGGATATCGCTTCTCTCCCGGTATCCTGAGCGAGCGCCGAGGCGCTCCTTTTCTCCTCCCTAAAGGCTGCACATTGCGTTGTCTGTCATGTGCTAGCACAACAGGTTAAACGCAGCGAACGCTGCGCTTTTTTTTTGCGCCATCGCCAACTCGAGAATGCGATCGCAGCCTGTGGCCGACTGCTGCTCGTCTTGCACGAGAGCAGGCACTGGGCGGCCGCTTTCGGCGGAATAGAAGTCACTGTGAGGCTTCTCACCTATGGCTGAGAAGGGTCGGCTAGAGACGACGATCATGACCGTCCGCGGGGTCCCTCGTCACAGTCCAATATTTTCGTGATCATGAAATTATTGATTGGGCACTTCTTCGAACTGTCGCCTGCCAGGCCTGCAGCCTGGATCTCCGGGCCTCTGTGAAGCGCTCTGCGAGAGTCTTCTCAAGGGTTTATACTTGCCCTCGTCTCCTCTCTTTCTCCGAAAGGGATTCATGCCCGCCCGAGCAGCGGGCATTCTTTTGCCTGTGCTCCTGATCGACTAGTACCGCTGCACAGAGGTTATGACAGTTTGGCTGGGTTGTAGGACAGGCAAGCAGTTGTGGTCAACGAGCAGTTCGATGGTGCGAGCGATGCCTGCTTGGCGGCGGATCAACCCATTGCGTTCGAGGTTGAGCACCATCTGATGGACGGAAGGAGCCGTGACGGCGAAGAAGCGCTGCATGTCGCGCTCGGCCGGAGAGCGGCCGTTTATCAAGCTGTAGGCCCATATGAAGGCGAGATACTGACCTTGCTTGTCGGTGAAGCTCGGGCAGGCTGAGCGCTCGCCAGACAATGGAAGCGATTTCTGATTCATTCGGAACCCCCGCAGTCGAAGGAGGCCCCCCAGAAGGAGGCCATCCGAATGAATCTACGCTATCGAGTCGAGCTCGACCAATCCGAGCGTGAGGCGCTCGCTGCCATGCTAAGCGGCGGCAAGCATGCGGCACGCAAGCTCAAGCGAGCGCAAATCCTGCTTGCAGCGCACGCTGGCCAGGATGACGCGAGCATCGCAGCCACCGTGGCGGTTGGCGAATCCACGGTGTACCGCACCAAGCGCCGCTTCGTGGAGACGGGTCTGGAAGCGGCGCTGAACGAACAGGCTCGACCCGGGGCGCAGCGCAAGCTCAGCGGCAAGGAAGAGGCCCTGCTGATTGCCACCGCCTGCACCAACCCGCCACCGGGACGTGCGCGCTGGACGCTGGAATTGCTCGCCGACACGCTCGTCAAACTGACCGAGCACGAAGAGCTATCGCGCGAGACGGTACGCCGGCGCCTGGCCGAGAACGATCTGAAGCCCTGGCGCAAGAACATGTGGTGCATTCCCAAGATCGACGCGGAGTACGTTGCACGCATGGAAGACGTGCTCGACCTGTATGCCGAAACCCCGGACCCGCAACACCCGGTGGTGTGCTTCGATGAAAGCCCGACCCAGCTCATCGGCGAGGTACGCCAACCGATTCCGGCCGAGCCGGGTAAGCCTTTGCGCTACGACTGCGAATACAAGCGCAACGGCACCGCTAATCTGTTCGTCTTCCTCGATGCGCACCGTAGCTGGCGCAAGGTGAAAGTCACCGAACGGAGAACGGCAGATGACTTCGCCCAGTGCATGCGCGACCTGGTCGATATCCACTACCCCCAGGCACCGCGCATCCGGGTCGTGCTGGACAATCTGTCGACCCACACGCCGGCTGCCCTCTACCAAGCCCTGCCACCAGCAGAGGCACGCCGCATCCTGCAGCGGATCGAATTCCACTACACCCCCAGAGCCGGGCCCGGGCTTCTGCGTTGGCCACCGCGGCGTCGCGGGCCTCGTGCAGGGATAGTCGCTCTTGCGATTCCCATCCCGGCAGTACACGATCTACATGGTCGAGATCGAAATCGGCGTGCTGCGAAGCCAGTGCCTGGATCGCCGCATCGACTGCCGCGATCGGCTGATCACCGAGGTCGCGGCTTGGGAGCAACTGCGAAACGCCGGCGGCGCTCGCATCAACTGGATGTTCTCTACCGAAACGGCACGGGAGAAATTGGCCAAAGCCTACCCAGTACCGACCTCTGACAAACCGTCATAACCTCTGTGCAGTGGTACTAGTGGGCGAGGCTTGCCCTCGTAGGACTTGACGGAGATCTTGACTAGCTTGCCCTCAGCATCCTTCACGGGGCGCCCGTGCGCATCGCGCTGGATCACCCGCACCGTCTTTGGCGCGGGATCGGGCGCAGGCTCCATGCCATCCTCCAGGTCACCGACCGGACGGATCTCGTAACGTACCAACACCTCCGAGGGCCTGCGATCCAGCTCATCGCGTCTCTTGCGCAACGTGAGATCTCTCCACGAAAGCTTCTGCACGGGCCAGATCCCCGTGTGTTGCGGCAACCAGTGGGGATTGCGCTGGCCGGAGAAGCCAACCCAGCTGGCGCAGCGCACGCGGTCTTCGCTGCCATCCTCCCGCAGGGTGACGCTTCCATCGGCATTCAGGTAAACGCGCGTGACTTCAAAGCCGAGGCAGCCCTCGATCAGGTCGTCCACACCCCAGGCGACGTAGGCCACTTCATTATTGGCGTACGCGAAGGCGCTGAGAATTCCTTCCCATGGTTGTCTTCCTGGTAGTTGGCTAATGGCGCGGCCGGCTGAGCAGCAAGCTAGCCCTGTAGAATGACAAGCTGATTTCAGCCGGGTGAACCGCCCAGGATGGTCCGAATTTTAAGCAAGCTGACAACCTTGCTCCACTGGTCGCATCGAGATACGCAGTTCCGGACTGACCTGCTCGGATGGTGGCCCTTATTTTGACAAGCGGAACACTTGGTCTTTTGCGTGCAAACACTCATATGGCCAAAATCGAGCGATCGGACGCTTTTTCAGAATTGAAAGCCGCATGGTTTGTCTCCTGCATGTGCGATTCATTGTGCAATCGCCAGGCTTCGGGACGCACGTGGCCTATGGAGGCTGTAGCACAGCCTCCCGACGATCGCTACTGTATGGAAGTGGAACGCCACCAGACCCGATGGCGCTCCAAGCTGGATCGCTATGCAATCACTCGGGCTGGATGCCGGCGTCCTTTATGACCTTCGTCCACCGGATTACTTCTTCGTCGAAGAACTTCTTGTGCCCTGCTGGAGAAAGGCGATCATCGGCAACAACGGTGATACCCAGTGCCTCCTCCCGCTTGATCAACGCGGGGTCTTTGAGCGCGGCACGCAAGGCCTTGTTGATTTTCTCAAGTACCGCGGGCGGCGTACCGCGCGGGGCGTACATCCCGTGCCAGACGGTAAAGTTGAATCCGGCTAGGCCGCCCTCATTAAGGGTCGGGATCCCCGAAAGCGCCGGTACCTTGGAACGCTGGGCGCTCGTCACGCCGTAGGCTTTCACCTTCTTGGCTTCGATCTGCGGCGTACTGTTCGTGGCCTGCTCGCACATCAGATCGACCTGTCCGCCCATGATGTCAGACATTGCGGGCGCCGTTCCCTTGTACGGCACAAATGTCATGTCGCTCTTCAGCGTACTTTGCAGCAACAGGCTGCAGAGGTGCGATGCGGAGCCCATTCCCGCGTTGGCCAGGTTCAGCTTTCCGCCATTCGCGGCAATGAACTTTCGCAGTTCAGGGACGTTGTTAGGCGGCAGGTCAAGCTTGCCGATGAGTGTGGATGGCGCCTCGTTGATAAGCCCCAGGAACTCAAGGTCGGAAGTCTTGTAGCCCAGCTTCTTGTAGAGCGCGGGAGCAGTCGCGAGGCCGATATGGTGAACCAGCAGCGTGTAGCCATCCGGATTCGCCCGCACAACACGTGCGGTGCCGATGGTGCCGCCAGCGCCGGCGGTATTTTCGACAACTACTGTCGTGCCGAGCGTCTTGCGCAGCGCTTCGGCGACGTCTCGCGCAATCTTGTCGCTCGGCCCTCCGGCCACGAACGGGACAACCAAGGTAATGGGCTTCTCCGGATACTCAGCACGGGCGTAGCCCGAGGTGACGAAGAGACCGCTGACAATACAGAAGGTTGCGGCGCGGGTTGCCGCTTGCTTGTTCCACATGGTTGTCTCCGTTGTGTTTTTTTGATTGCCGCGGCTCAAGCAGACAGTTGCTGCATCACGCTGTAGAGGTCAGACTTGCCCTCGAATCCGATACCAGGCAGATCGGGCATCGTGAGGTGGCCCTTCTCGACCTTGACACCGTCAGGGAAGCCACCGAACGGCTGGAACAGGTCGGGGTAGCTTTCATTGCCGCCCAGACCCAGGCCTGCGGCAATGTTCAGGGACATCTGGTGACCACCGTGGGGGATGCAGCGGCTTGCGGACCAACCATGTTGCTTCAGCATTTCGAGCGTGCGGAGGTATTCCACGAGGCCATAGCTGAGGGCGCAGTCGAACTGCAGGTAGTCGCGATCCGGACGCATTCCGCCGTAGCGAATCAGGTTGCGGGCGTCTTGCATCGAGAACAGGTCCTCGCCGGTCGCCATCGGCTTGTCGTAGTAGTTGCGCAGCGTCGCCTGCAGTTCGAAGTCCAGGGGATCGCCCGGCTCCTCGTACCAGAACAAGTCGTATTGCGAGAGCGCCTTGGCGTACTGGATGGCGGTATCGAGATCGAAGCGGCCGTTGGCGTCGACTGCGAGCTTCTGTCCGTCTTGCAGCACGCTCAGGATCGAATCGATGCGGCGCAGGTCTTCATCCAGCGATGCACCGCCGATCTTCTTCTTGACCACGGTGTAGCCACGGTCGATGTAGCTGCGCATCTCGTCCTTGAGCTTGCTGTGGTCCTGACCGGGGTAGTAGTAGCCGCCGGCGGCGTAGACAAACACCTTGCGATCGGGCTGCCCATTGCCGTAACGGTCGGCTAGCAACTGGAACAGCGGCTTGCCTTCGATCTTGGCGACGGCGTCCCAGATTGCCATGTCGATGGTGCCGATGGCGACCGAACGCTCGCCATGGCCGCCCGGCTTCTCGTTCTTGAACATGGTGTTCCAGATCTTGTGCGGATCCAGGTTGTTTCCGGTGGCGTCGACCAGCAACTCCGGATCGGCTTCCAGGATGCGCGGGATGAAGCGCTCGCGCATCAGCGTTCCCTGGCCATACCGGCCGTTGGAATTGAAGCCGTAGCCGACTACGGGCTTGCCGTCGCGGATCACGTCGGTGACCACAGCGACCAAGCTCAGCGTCATCTTGCTGAAGTCGATGTAGGCGTTGCGGATGGGCGAGCTGATCGGGAAGGTCTTTTCGCGGATTTCTACGATTTTCATAATGTGTCTCCTGGCTCACATGAGAGGAACGCTGGGCGTCGGAGTACGTAGCTTAGGCGCGGATTGGCGTACTACAATTGAACTACTTTCATTTCATTATTCTCCCAAGGTGAAGACTGAGATCGCGTCCGAACTGGAATTCTTCGTCCTGATTGCCCGGCACGGCACTCTGGCGGCCGCGGCGCGCGAACTGGATCTGACGCCACCCGCAGCGACAAAGAGGCTGGCCCTCATGGAAAGCCGACTTGGCGTACGTCTGGTAAATCGCACCACGCGGCGTATCAGCCTGACTAACGAAGGCGAGACGTACCTGGGATATGCCCAGAGGATCCTGGCGGATTTGCGGGAGATGGAAAGCGTCGTGGCGAGCAGCGGTGCCGAGCCGCGCGGGTTGCTTCGCGTCAATGCAACGCTCGGCTTCGGGCGGACCACCATTGCGCCTCTGGTTTCCGAGTTTGCAAAGCGCTATCCGCAGGTGGAGGTGCAGCTCGAGGTCACGGACAGACCGGTCGACCTCGTGGACAGTGGCGTCGACCTAGCGATCCGGTTCGGGACGCTGCCAGATAAACGGTTGAGCGCCCGGCGGATCATGTCGAACCGTCGCTTCCTCTGCGCTTCTCCGGTCTACCTGGATAAGTTCGGATTACCCAAATCACTATCCGAGCTTCACAACCATCGCTGCATCATTCACAGGCAGAACGACGAAGCCCATGTCATCTGGCGCTTCGAGCATGACGGTCACCACGAAAGCGTAAAGGTCGGCGGCGTCCTGTCCAGCAACGACGGAGATATTGTGCTCGGCTGGGCTCTTGATGGGCACGGCATCCTGATACGTTCCGAGTGGGACTTGGCAAAGTATCTGGAGAGCGGCCGCTTGCGAGTCGTCTTACCACAGTTCAAGCTGCCATCGGCTGACCTCTTTGTCTACTACTCACAGCGCCGTAATCAGACAGCGCGCGCGCGCGCCTTCATCGACTTCCTGGTAAGCAAATTTCAGAAGTCGCTTGAAGAGAAGGGATAGCGGGCGCCAGAGAACGGCCCTTTCGAGTTTAACGACCGCTAGGGGCTTACTCCGGCCACTCAAGCAATGCTCATGGAGCGGCTGCAACGGGTCGGTCAGGGACGAACTCCGTTGCCGGGTGGACCGGGAGAGGCCTATGCTGATCTCGTGTATAACGGCTGCTGTGCCGCTCCACTACCAAGGTCCCACATGAAATCATCCCGCCTTGCCTTTGCAGCGCTGTTGTTGTGTACCGCACGTTTGTCCTGCGCCGCTGACGCGAACCCCAAGGTCCTTTCCGCTGCCGAGAGCTATCGTGGCGAGGCGCTGCATCTGCTTGAGCGCCTGGTCAACATCGACTCGGGCACCGGCAATGAGGCCGGGCTCAGCCAGATCGGCACCATCGTCGCCGACGAACTGCGCAAGGCCGGAGCCAAGGTGGAAACGGCTTCCGCAACACCGGCTGTGGGAAACAACATCCTCGCCACGTGGAAGGGCACCGGGAAGGCGCGCATCCTGCTGATGGCCCACATGGACACCGTCTTCAAGGACGGCACCGCCCGCGCCAAGCCGCTCTACATCAAGGACAAGCGCGCCTACGGCCCCGGCGTGATGGACGACAAGGGCGGTATCGTCGCGGGGTTGTACGCGATGAAGATTCTGCAGCAGCTCGACTTCAGACAGTACGGGCAGGTTACGCTGCTGCTCAACACCAATGAGGAAACCGGCTCCAAGGGCACGCGTGCCTTGATCGAACGCGAGGCCAGGCAGCATGACGTCACCCTCAATCTGGAGCCGGGTCGCCCCGCCGACGGGCTTGTCGTGTGGCGCAAGGGCAGTGGCACGGCGGAGATCGACGTGAAGGGCAAGGCGGCACATGCGGGCGTCGCTCCCGAGTCGGGCCGCAACGCCGCCACCGAACTGGCGCACCAGGTGCTGCAGCTCGGCAAACTGGGGGACAGCGCCAAGCAGACGACCTTCAACATCACCGTGCTCAAGGCAGGTGATGCCACCAACGTCATCCCAGATCATGCCACCGCCTACGCAGACTTGCGCGTGGCGGTGCCCGAGGAATTCGACCGCGTGGAGCGCGACCTGTCGCGCGTGTCGGCCAACAAGCTGATCCCCGATACGGAAGTGAAGACCTCGCTGGTACGCGGCTTCCCCCCGATGCCGCGCAACGCAGCTTCGGACCAGCTAGCGGCCAAGGCGCAAGCCATCTACAGCGAAATTGGACGCAAGCTCACGCTCGAGGGTAGCGGAGGCGCCGCCGATTCGAGCCTGTCCGCTGGCGTCGGCACACCGACGCTCGACGGTTTCGGCATCGTCGGTGGCGGCATTCATACGCCCGAGGAATACGCTGAGGTCGACAGCGTGGTGCCTCGGCTCTATCTGCTGTCGCGGATGATCATGGAGCTGGGCGGAACCAAGTAAATGCTTCGTAGGGGTGCTGCACATGGAGCAGCGGATTCGGCGAAACAGATTCGATCCAGGGATGGCAAATGGCCGAGAGAGGGGCCGGGATGCGCCGGCCGGCGTACTCACCTTGCATGGCCGAATCCGGCCATCAAGTGACATCCCCGCAGAAGACCGCGCGGACGCTCAAACGTCAGGTATGGCCAAACAGCGGACGCTTGACGCGCGACGAAATTGACGTGGGATCTGTCATCAAGACTGGAGTTCGGCATCCGAGATGGAGACACTCCGGTTCGGATGAACTTCACAACTCCTGGAGCAATTCATCGGCTTTCGGCCAGTTGCCATATCCGTCAGCCGGCGAGAGATGACCGACCTCGCCGCCGCCGACGAAGCGGCTGCCTCACGCCCTCGCAAACTGGTGTACCTCCCCGAATCCTCCGATAGGGTCGTTGCGGCTGCCAACCACGATGCTGGGAAACGGCAAGCGCGCTCGCGGCAACGGCGTCCAGCCATTCGTCGTCGGCGTCTGTGGATCGGAGTAGCCGGCGGGCAACGGGGTGTCGAGACCCGCGGGCGCGGCGAGCTGAGCGCCCATTTGTCTCCCTTCCTTCGTGGTTCATCCTTCTTATTCTACTTCTCGCGGGTGAGATCTGCCATGCGCGACTTTTTCCGCTTGCTTTTATGGGACTTCCATTTGCCTAATTGAGGCATTAGCAGATCGGCCGTGGCATGTCGGCAGGAAGGACCGGTAACATTGCAAGACCGCACGATCTTCGCCAAGACAACGTGCACGCGATCCCACGCCTGCGTTCCCCTGGCCCCTCCCCAAGTTCCGGCCCCATCCAAAGTTCCGGGATCGTGTAGGTACCTGTGGAGTCACTACCATGCATAGCGTCGGACGCCTTGTTCGCAGTGCCAGCCTGGCCGGTTACATCGAACTGATGGAGTCGCTCGGACTTAATGCCGGCACTTTTCTTCGGAAGGTTGGGCTGTCCGCGCGGCTGCTCAAGGATCCCGCGGTGCTGATCCCCAGCCACGCCATGCGGGAGTTGCTGGAGGTCACCGCAAATGCCACGGGCGTGGAAGACCTCGCACTGCGGCTGGCGGCGCGCCGGACGCTCTCCAGCCTGGGGCCGATCAGCGTGGTGCTGAAGGAAGAGGACTCGCCGCGACTGGCCCTCGATGCCCTGTGCCGTTACCTGAAGCTGATCAGTCCTTCCCTGATCATGCAGATCGAAGAAATCGGCCAGACCGTGGTCATTCGTGAAGACCTGCTTCCCAGCCCGGGCCGGCCGACTCGACAGGCGATGGAACTGGCCATCGCCATGATGTTTCGCATTCTGAGCGAATTGATAGGCCCGCAGTGGCGGGCGCAGCAGGTATGCTTCACGCACCGTCCACCAGCCGATATGTCAGCTCACCGCACGTTCTTCGGCCGCAACCTGGCGTTTGGGCAGCCGTTCAATGGCATCGTCTGCGCGGCGGCCGATCTCCACAAGCCGCGCACACCCGACAAATCAGGGGCAACGCAGTTGGCGCGGGACTACCTTGAAGCTGCTCTGATACGGCGCAGCGGGGGAATTCGGGAGACGTGCCGCGAACTGATCATGGCGCTGCTTCCTGGCGGTCGCTGTACAGCCCAGGAGGTCGCGCGGCACCTGCGCATCGATCGTCGCACACTGCATCGCCATCTCACGGGCGAAGGGATGAGCTTCTCGCTTCTGCTCGACGAGGTACGCGCCGATTTGGTGAAGCGCCACCTGCAGGAGAGCGACCTGCCGGTCGGCGAGATCGCAGGCCTGTTGGGATTTTCGAACCAGAGTAGTTTCAGCCATTGGTTCCGCGCCGCCTTTGGTTGCAGCGTCACGCAATGGCGCAGGCAGGCGGCCAATCAGTCGGCAGAGGCGCCTGCTGCTGGCCCGAGACGGCGCCGCCCCCCCGCTCCTGTCGTCAGTCGGCAATAAGTACGATCTTGCCCATATGTTGGCTGCGCTCGATGTAGGCGTAGGCGTCGGCGATCGCATCCATCGGGAACGTATGATCGATCGGAAGCCGGAGCTTGCCTTCCCGGAAGAACGGCAGCAGGTCGCGCGCGCAGGCCTGAATACAGTCGATGCGTTCCTGCTCGCTGCGTGTGCGGAACGTGACCCCGATCAGCTTCAGGCGGTTCAGCCACAGCAGATTGATATCGACCTCCGCAGTACTGGCCCCGGCCAGCCTCGCCAGATTGACGAGGCGTCCCTTCACCGCAAGGCTCCTCATATGATCCGGGAAAGCCGTGCCGCCGATCATGTCGATGATGACGTCGACGCCGCGCCCGTCGGTCGCTGCCTTGATGGATTCGACCTGCGCGTCGTGGGAGGCGTTGATGCCCACATCCACCCCAAATGGGGCCAGGCGCTCGAGCTTTTCCGTCGAACGCGATGACGCGATGACCGGCTTCGCGCCGATCGCCGACGCGATCATGATCGCCGCCATGCCAACGCCGCCCGACGCACCGTTGATGAACACCGACTCGCCGGCTTTCAGCTCGCCATTGGTGATCAGCGCATCATGCGCGGTGATGAACACATTGGGAAACGCCGCGGCATCGATCCACGACACATCGTCGGGCACCGTCATCAGCGCCAGCGGAGCGGCCACGACATACTGCGCGTGGCAGCCACGGCCATGGCCCATGACGCGGTCGCCTTCGCGCCACTCGGTGACCTGTTCGCCGACGCTCGCCACTTCGCCTGCGAACTCGACGCCGGCGGTCATCGGGGCACCCGTCCGATGCTCCCGCATGTACTTGATCTCGCCATAGTTGATGCCGGACGCCCGCACCCGGACCAGCACCTCATTTGGGCCCGGCTTTGGAACCGGAATATCCTGCACCTCGAGCCGGCCACCATCAGCCCCGGGTAGTACTCGTACTGCTTTCATTCTGTCTCCTGTTGATATCGCCGCCAGCTTCAGAACGCCACGGCCTGCTTGCCCTTCAGTTGCAGCATGTCGCGCGTTTCATCTGGAGTGGCCACCTCGAGATTCAGTGACTTCAGCACCGAGACGATACGCCGGACTTGCTCGACATTGCTCATGGCAAGCCGCCCTGGCCCATCCCACAACGAGTCTTCGAGCCCCACTCGGACATTGCCGCCCATCGAAGCGGCCATGGAGGCGATCGGGATCTGGCTGCGCCCCGCGCCCAGCACTGACCAGTAATAATCCTTGCCGAACAGCCGATCCGCCGTCCTGCGCATATGCATGACGTCATCAGGGTGGGTGCCAATTCCACCCAGAAGACCAAACACGGACTGAATGAAGAAGGGTGCTTTGAGAATCCCGCGATCGATGAAGTGCGCAGCCGTGTAGAGATGGCTGGTGTCGTAGCATTCGATCTCGAAACGGGTGCCGTTGTCCGCGCAGGATTCGAGAATGTAACGGATGTCCTTGAACGTATTGCGGAACACACGGTCTTCGGAGCCTTCGAGGTACGGACGCTCCCAGTCGTGCTTGAATTCCTTGTACCGGTCAAGCATCGGGTAGAGTCCGAAGTTCATCGAACCCATGTTCAGCGACGCAACCTCCGGCTTGAGCTGTAGTGCCGGCTGCAACCGTTCTTCCACAAGCATGTTCGGCGCCCCGCCCGTGGTGAGATTGATCACCACATCGCAACGCTCGGCGATGGCCGGAAGAAAGGCGCGGAACAGCTCGGGATCCTGGGACGGTTGGCCGTTCTCGGGATTGCGCGCATGAAGGTGAACGATCGACGCACCGGCTTCCGCGGCAGCGATCGCCTCACGGGCAATCTCATTGGCCGTGATCGGCAGGTATGGCGACATGGTGGGCGTGTGAATCGCTCCAGTAACGGCACAGGTCACAATGACTTTGCTTTGCGGTGCTGACATGGCAGTTCCTCCGTTCGATATCCGGCGTCAATCCGGCGTGAAATTGATGGAGCGCAGCAGCTTGCCCTGGCGCTCGGAGGATTCGCGGACGTCCCTGGCAAGCTCCTCGGGCGTGGCCGACGAGCCGACTTCCATCCCCTGCTCCTCAAGCTTTTTCCGGAGCGAGGGCGATTGCATGGCCTTGAGGGTGGCTTCGCGCATCTTCGCGATCACCGCCGGCGGCACGCCCGGCGTCGACCAGAGCCCCATCCAGCCCACTTCATTGAGATCGGGATATCCCAGCTCGGCAAAGGTGGGGACATTGGGAAGCGCTGTCATCCGCTTGGGGAAGGCCACGGCAAAGGCCCTGAGCTTCCCGGCCTTGATGAACGGCAACGAAGTGGCCGGGGCGTCGAACATCAGGGGCACCTGCCCGCCCATGACGTCCTGCAGCGCGGGCGGCGAGCCCTTGTAGCTCACGGTACCGGTGTCGAGTCCGGCAAGCCGGTTGAACTGCACGCCGATCGTCTGGCCGCGCATGCCGATCCCGAAATTCGCGTAGTCGAGCTTTCCGGGATTCGCCTTGATGTACTTGACCAGCTCCGGGAGATTCTTCGCGGGCAGGCCCGGGTTCCCGACAAAGATCAGGCCCTGCCGGGTGAGCTGGGCGATCGGGACGATGTCCTTGAACGGGTCGTACGACACCTTGACGGCGTGGGGCACTTCGGAAGCGATCCCCTTCTGGATCAGGAGAAAGGTGTAGCCATCCCGCGGTGCGGAAATCAGGCTCTGGACGGCAATGGTGCCGCCCGCGCCGGTCTTGTAGTCGACGATGACGGTCTGGCCGAGCGGGCCCTGCAACTCGTAGGCAAAGAGGCGTGCCACGACATCCGCGGTGCCGCCCGGCGGCCCGCCGACGAGAATCCGTACCGGCTTGGACGGCCATTCGGCGGCACGCGCCGCGTTCATGGCCGGCATCGCCGCGCTAACGGCAAGGGTAAGCGCCAGGGTATGGCGCATGATCAGGCTGAGGCGTTTCATTACTGTCTCCTTACTGTCTTCCCACTTTTCTTGTTCTTCTGTCTTCTGTTCTGTTTTCTATTTGCTTTCCTCTCCCGCAGGCGGGAGAGGAAAGCAAAACTCTTACTGCGTCTTGCGCAGGTAGCCTTGGGTGCCGCCGTTACGGTTGGGGGCGAAGCCGTTGGCTGCCAGCGACTCTTCCACCGTGTCGTAGAACACGCCGATCCTGCTGATCTCCCGGGCTTCCTTCGCGGTGGCGATCTCGCGGCCGAATTCATGCGAGATGCGCACGAGTTGCTCGATCTGCTTCACGGTGCTCTGCTTCGCCGTGCGCTTCTGGTTCCAGAGCCCGTCCTCGATGCCGCACCGCACGTGCAGGCCCATGGCGATGCCCATCATGTTGACCGGCAGCACGTTGCGCACATTGCTTTCCACCGTCACGACCGCGCCGTCCGGCACGCCGCGCATGAAGTTGCCGAGGCTGTAGACGTTGGGCGTATCCATGCCGCCGCCGATCGCCACCCAGTTCATGACCAGCGGTCCCTTGTAGAAGCCGCGGCGCATCAGCCGCTCGACAGACTCAAAGCTGTTGGTGTTGTAGCACTGGAATGCGCTCTGGATACCCTTGGCCGTCAGGCGGCGAACGTGCTCCTCCACCCAGCCCGGCTGCGCTGGCACCGTCATTTCCTTGTAGGCATTGAAAAGCTCGGGATTCTCGCGCGAGGTGCCCTTGAAGTCGGCGTCTTCCGCGTGATCGGTGACGTTCATCTGCGAGGTGTTCACCGTCACCGTGACCTGGTCCGGCGTGGGTTCCAGTTCGGCTAGCATGTGGCGGGTATCGTCGGACAGCCACTTGGCGGCCTGCCCCTCGTTCTCGGGCGCGAAGGAAATGGAACCGCCGACCTGGATGATCATTTCCGGCACCGCCTTGCGCACGCCGGCAATCAATTCATTGAACATCGACAGACGCTTGCTGCCCTTGCCGTCGAGTTCGCGCACGTGCAGGTGCAGCACCGTGGCACCGGCGTTGTAGCAGTCCACCGCCTTCTGGATCTGCTCGGCCATCGTGACAGGGATGTCCTCGGGAAAGTCGGAAGGCAGCCAGCCCGGGGCATAGGGTGCAGCCGTGATGATCAGCGGCTGCTGGTTTTCGGGGAAGAGGTGACCGTCGAGAAAATTCATTGAGAGTCTCCGGAAGTTTTGTGGTCGCGTGCGAATCAGTAGGGGATATCGCCCACGATGCCGGCGCGCTCCATCTTGCGCGGGGCGGGGAAGTAGTCGTTGAGCGCGTAGTGCTGCGTGCTGCGGTTGTCCCAGACAGCAACGTCGCCCTCCTGCCATGACCACCGCACTTGGTACTCGGGGATGGTGGCGCGGCTGATCAGGTAGTTGAGCAGCAGCGAGGCGCCTGGGGCCTTGTCGATGCCATGACGCACATTTTCCGGCGTGCTGTAGTTGGTGAAGTGCGTCGAGAACCCGGCGCCCACGAACAGGATCTTTTCGCCGGTCTCCGGGTGGGTGCGCACCACGGGATGCTCCACCGGAGGATGGTCCTGCACCAGCTTCGCGCGGGCTTCCGGCGTCATGACCGCGCCGAAGCTGTGCTCGATGCTGGCCCGGGCGCGCAAGCCATCGACCTTCTTCTTGATGTCTTCCGGCAGTTCCTCATAGGCCTTCACCATGTTCACCCAGATCGTGTCGCCACCGATCTCGGGACATTCGATGCAGCGCAGCACCGCCCCCATGGCGGGATTGGGACGCCACAGGCCGTCGCAGTGGTAGTTGTTCTCGTAGCTGTGCGGGTTGTCGCTCCGGTAGACCTTCACGAGGCCCGGATGGTCGGGAACACTGCCAACGACGGGGTGGTCTTCCAGCGCGCCGAAGCCGCTCGCGAAGGCCACGTGATCGGCGCGCGTGATTTCCTGCTTGCGAAAGAAGAGCACCCTGTGCTTGAGCAGCGCCACCCGGATCTCGGCGAAGAGCGCCGGGTGGCGCGCCGCCTCGCCAAGGTTGACTTCCGAGATCTCGGCCCCGATGGCGGGGGTGATTTTCCTGATTTTCATTTTCACATCTCCAGCGACCTGGTGGCTCCATGGATCAGGTCGGTGCCTGACTCTGGAGATGAGTATCGGGCGTTTCCGCCCCTCCCGCTTGCCTTTCTGGGACGTTAATTTGCTAATTTGGGACATATGCGACGCAACGTGACGAGCAGACGGGAAAGCTCAGTAAGATTCCGCAATCGCGCAGCGCGGCATCCGTCGTGACCATTTCCTTTACTGGAGTCACCCCATGGAAACTGTCATTTCCCATCCCGTCGTACTGGTTACAGGAGCCACGGCCGGAATCGGCCGGGCAACCGCGCTCGCATTCGGTCGCGAAGGTGCGCGAGTGATTTGTTCGGGAAGAAACGACGCAGCCGGAGCCAAGCTCGTCGCAGAGTTGCGAGAGATGGGGTAGTCGTCCTTTTGCAGCAGATTGATACGGTCAGGCTTAAAAAGACGTTCTAGAACAATGACGTAGTGGTTCTTCGTTTCGCGCTGCACCGTCCTTTCTTTGCGGATTGGTACGCGGTTAGCAGGCGCTGTCTGGCAAAGTATGCCTGGCCAGCCTGCGAAGCTGCTGTCGTAGCTGCCGCCGCGAAGGTACCGCCGTATTTCGGCCTCGAGCCACTGCGGTGTGCCAATCTGTGGCAGATTTTGCTCTGCGGCGTTTGATGTTGCAGTTATGCCATAGCCTGTCGGATTGTTGCGCCACGGCCTTGGATCAGCGCGTCAATGTAGCGCTCGACACCGAAGCTGAGAATCCCCCGGAAGTTGATGTGCCCGGAATGCCCCGGCCCCATGCGGCGCAGCCAAGCGTCCTCGATGTTCGTGCCCCCCTTGCGAAGTCGCTCGACGACATCGTTCATGCGGTTCGTATTCCACGCCAGAACGATGTTGGTCAGAAGCGCGTGCGCCCCCGAGATCGCCGTCAGCTCATCGCCTCGCCGGCCGCGTTCGTGTGGTACCCGGCCAGCATGGATCGCGCGCTGCAACTGGTGCACCGACTCCCCTCGGCTGAGCAACGTATGGATTTCGCGGCGGAAGTCTTCAATGGTCACGTAGTCGCACAGGAAGATGCTACGCAACAGCCGGCCGAGATGCTCGGCAGCTTTGTGCGCCTTGTTGGTCCGGGCGGCGCTGCCCAACCGTTGCATGGCGAGCTCAGCGCTAATGCGGCCGATACGGATCGATGCCAGCACCCGTAGGAAATCGTCCCAACCCAGGCGTATGGCTCTCAAGGACAATCGCTTCGAGGTGACACGCTCGATACCTTCCGGCACTTTGAACTCTGCGGGCAGGTACAGCTTGCGCTCCGCCAGATCGCGCAGCCGCGGACATAGATCGAAACTCAAGCCCTTGGCCAAGGCCATCGCGGCGTTCGTGTAGCCGTGCGTGTCCACTGCCAGTAACGACAGGCGGACACGGTCCTCGCTGCGGTTGTGCTGCTCTACGCCCTCGATGGCCACCCCAGCCTGACGCTCGTTCAAGACAATCGGTTGGTCATAGACGATGCCCCACTTGTCGAGCACGTGGGTGTAGATGCCGGTCGCGTAGGTGCGTCGACGTGGATCGACACGAGCGATCCACAGATGTCGTGAAACGTCCAGTGACATCATGTCGGCCGATGCCTTCTGCCCGGTGCCCCAGTGCGTGGCTAATGGGATCTTTCCTTGAAATTCAGCCACCACCTCGTTGGCCCGGCGCAAACGGCCATGGGTCTCCAGCCCTCGCATGGCAAGTGACACCTGGGCGGTGTCGATGCCCGGAATCATCGCAGCAATGCCCTTGGCATCGATCTCGGTGCCAAGGGCGAGCAAGGCCGCGTAGGTCGACAGCAGTTCGGCCAAGGACTTCGCCCGGTGCCCGAGCAGCACCTCGCTGAAATTGGTCGAGGCGTCGACCTCCAGCAATAGGTCCGGCAACTGCACATCGCCGATTGTCTTGTAGATCAAGTCGCGTGTGCGGCGCGGCTCATCGTCCTGCTCCAGCGGCACAATCGCCGGCAGGTGAAGCATGCCATCGTCTCCTATTTCGATCTTGCCTTTAGCGGAGGCCTCGGCCACAGCAGCCACGCCCCAGCACGAAGCGTATCCAGTAGCTGTTCGATGAAGGTATCAGCCGCGACTGGCAGGCCCAATAGCCCGAGATACTTGACACGGTCGCGCTCCCACTCCTTGGCAGGGATGAGCATTTGGTCGCCATCACGAAAGCGCATCGAGTGGTCAATCCATACGCTGCCCCGACGCAGGCTATTTCGTAGCGACATCATCGTGCAGGCAGAGAAGGCCTGATAGCCGCGCTTGGGGTCAGGATCATGGACGAGGGCATACCACGCCGTGCCAACGCCGGTCTCCGTAAAGTCTTCTGGCAGAGCATTGAGCTTCCTTGTCTGCAGGTCGCGCCACGCCTTGAGGTTCGCAAAGCCGGGATCGTCCTCCCTGCCGCCGAATTCCAGGCCTTCCAGGCCCGACAGCAGAGCGTGAATCCGCTGATGGTCACCGGTCAGCGCCGCGCGCACGTGTGACGCAAAGCTCGAATGCGCCGCGTCGGTGACGACGGCCAGGTGCTTCAGGGCTTCATCCACTCGCTGCTCGGTCGACTTGCTCTTGTCTTGCAGGACGGCCTTGGCCTTGAGCGCCTGCTGCCTGTCTTCCACGGCGGAGCGGGTGTGCGTCGACTGCGCCGTGCTGGCCGCGCGTCGGAACAGATCCTGGCTGCGTCGGCTGGTCTGGTGCATCGCGATATCGGTGAGTTCCAGCAAACTCATCTGTAGAAAGCACACCAGTTCAAGCGCCTGGGTGCTCTCCTTCAGTGTTTTGGTCTTGGCCGGACGCCTTGCTTGCACCTTCTGCGCATAGGCACGCAGTTTGGGCAAAGCGATGTCATCCAGATTCCACTCGTGCACAGCGAGGGACTTCAGGTAGCGGATCTTGTCCAGCGTTTCAGCGAGGTTCTTGGGGCCATTGCGCCCGGAAGGCGCCTTGATCCACTCGAGGTGTGTTGCAGAGCCGTCAGCCCGCGGACTGCGGACGGATTCCATGCAGTGCTGCAGCGTGGCCGCCGGCACTGCGCGGTTGACCGCCGCGAGCATTTGCGCCTCGTAGGCGGAAAATGCATGCCGTGCCATGTCGGTGATCTGGCGCTGGCCGGGAATGAGGCGGCAGCGATCGTAGAGCCATCGCTGGGCGGTGGTGACAAGTTCATCCACGTCTGCCGCTGCGGCAGCTTGCACGCGGAGCATTTCCAGCAAAGCGGCCTGGCTGGTGACATCGAACGGCTTGATGCCAAGGTGCTCCTTGACCCATTGCTGATGCTCGTACAACGTCGGGCGTCGTTGGTACAGCGTCTTCAGGCTGGCAATCGACAGCAGCGGCGCGGAGAAAGCTTCGCACACGTACTGAAGGAGATTGCGCGGAACGGCAGCAAACCGGTCCAACGGCCGCCCGAAGGCCCGGAGGCAAACGAGCTGCAGGCCAACTGCGGCGAATCTGTCGGCCCGAAACCGCTCCCGAATTGCAGCGATGTCAGCACTGGTGAGGTGAAAAAACTGCCGCAGGTCAAATTCTGTCAAGCGGGCAGGCAACTCTTCCCTGCCAACGTAGCGATACGCAAATGCCGACATCTACACTTTTCGGGGTGTCGTTCGGGACAAAACTGTACGACAAGTGCTCGGATGGCCGCAATAAGGTCAAGCGAGTGGGCTGCAACGCCACGCCAACAAGGAACTCGGGGCTGATTAATAACCGTATCAATCTGCAGGAAAAGGACGATTACCCCTGGGTGGCTTCTACCGACGCATGGCTGGATAGCGTCAAGCAGGATGTCCGGTTCACCGACAAACATCTTGGCCGGACAAAATGATTGTCGCCGCCCACATGGCAGCACGACGCGGCGCACTGATTGCCAACATTGCGTTGGCACGCAAGCTGGCCATCCTCTTCTGGCGCGTCATGGTAAAGGGAATGCAGTACGTCGAAAGTGGCTTGGCACACTACGAGGCCCGCGTCCTCGAAACCAAACGGCGGGCACTCAGGCGCCTGGCCAAACAACTCGGCCAGGAGCTAGTTCCCCTCCCTACTGCCGCATAGAAACCAATGTGAACCGTACGCCGGCTCCAGCGTCGCTGCGGAGGTAATTCAAGAAACGGGCGACGAATTCATGCAGTCATTAGTGCAGCCGATCGAGTGCTGCTATTTAAGTGTGAAGACTAGATGGCGGGCCATCGTCTCCCGGTCACGCGTTCGGCCACCATGGGGATGGTATTTGAGCAACGCTTCAAGGTTGCCGGCATCGGCCAGTTCGCGCAGGGCCGTCCTGAGCAGGTCGCCCTGGCCGGGCATCGATGGATTGTTGAAGCTCAGGTCGACCGTGTCGTCGCTCCACGGCTGGAGGTCGATACCGTGTCCGCGCGGAAGCGATCAGTTCGCCGCAGACATCCATGAGGGCCGCTTGCGTCCTGGTACCCGCTTGCCTACCCACCGTGAACTCGCCGCCCGCGAAGGCCTGGCGCTGGTCACGGCGACGCGCGTTTACGCGGAACTGCACGCCATGGGGCTGGTAAGCGGCGAGACCGGCCGGGGGACGTTCGTGAAGGAAGTGCGACCAGTTGCTTGTAGCGGTGTCGGGGCATGGCGAACGGATGCACGACAATTGTGGGAATGTACTGATTATTGACCTGGTTCCACTCATCGCACAAAACCATCCGGCAGCGTCGCGAATGTCGGCTCCTGGCAGTTTACTTCGCGCGCGAATTATGCATATACTTCGCATGCGAACTTAAACTTATGGAGACCAGCATGACCTCGGAAATTCACGTCGACCTGACCAATGGCGTCCTGACCATTACGCTTGCCCGGCCGGAGAAGAAGAACGCATTGACCAACGAGATGTACGGAGCCCTGGCCGACACCATCGCGAACGCCGAGCACGACGGCAATGTCCGCGTCGTGCTGGTACAGGGGGAAGGCGACATGTTCACTGCTGGGAATGATGTGAGCGAGTTCGCGGCGATCGCGTCGGGAAAGGGCCCCAGCGAACGTCATGTCCACCGCTTTCTGCATGCGCTGGCAAAGTCGACAGTGCCCGTCGTTGCAGCGGTCCACGGCAAGGCGGTGGGAGTCGGCACCACGATGCTGCTGCATTGCGACTACGTGCTGCTGGCCCAGGATGCGCAATTGATCACGCCATTCGTGAACCTGGCGCTGGTGCCCGAAGCGGCCTCAAGCTACCTGCTGCCGCTTCGCATCGGTCACGCCCGGGCATTCGAGATGTTTGCCATGGGGAATCCGCTCGATGCGCAGACCGCGCTGGCCTGGGGCATTGCCAACAAGGTCTGCGCCAATGACCAGCTCCGCACCGAGGCACGCCAGATGGCGGAGCGCATTGCCGCCAAGCCTGCGGGCTCGCTGAGCGCCATGAAGGCGCTGATGCGCCAGGCCGAGATGCTGGTGACGCAGATGGATAGAGAGAGCGCGAAGTTCCAGGAGCGGCTGACGAGTGCCGAAGCCCGGGAAGCGTTCGCAGCCTTTGCCGAAAAGCGCAAGCCGGACTTCTCGAAAGTCACCCAGCACTAGGCCCCTTCCTGCCGTCCAGCCGCGGATCATGCTAATCGTCACCTTCGTCGGCGACCGGAAACTTGGTCTGCAGGCTGGTCAGCCACCTCGCCACCACGTCGATCTCGGCTTCGGTAAAGCCTTCGGTCAGCCTAGTGTTGAGATCCGCCATGCCGGCCTTGGAGCGCTGGCGCGCGGAGCGCCCAGCGTCGGTGAGCCACAGGCGCGATGCGCGCCCGTCGTTCTCGTCGGCACGACGCTCGATCAGGCCTGCTCTTTCCGTCCGGTCAGCCAGGCCACTCATCCCTGGCGCGCCCAAGTCCAGCGCGGCCGCGGCCTCGCTCATCAGCGCGCCGTTGTGCGTACCCAGAAAAAACAGCAGCCCCGACTGCGCCGCCGTTACGCCACCACGGGCAGCTCGCGCCTGCGACCAGCGTTGCAGCCGACGGTGCCCAACGTTCAGGAGATAGACGAGGCGATGTTTCATGTTCGGGCCGGCAGCGTTGATCGGTTTAATTCGCGTGCGAATCATATCACGCGCCATAAATGGCGGCTGGCAGCTTCTCCATCGCGTCATGGAACTTGTATCCATGACAATAATTTGATTGTATTGATTTTCCAGCCTACGATGGTTCCCAGCCTTTAGCCTCCAGTCTTTGTCGAAGCCACCATGGAACTGAATGTCACCACCATCCTCGTCACCTTTGCCGGAGTCTTCCTGATCTGCTTCATGAAGGGCGCCTTTGGAGGGGGCTTTGCCATCGTCGGCATTCCGCTGTTGTCGCTTGTGATGGATCCCGTATCGGCGGGTGGCCTGCTGGCGCCGCTGTTCATCGCCATGGACCTGTTCAGCCTGCGCTACTGGAAGCCATCGACGTGGTCCCGGCCCGACCTGCTCTTACTGGTGCCCGGACTGGTGGTCGGCATCGGTGTCGGCTACTTCCTGTTTCGGGTGCTGGACCACCGCGCTATCTCCATCGTCATGGCCGTGGTCACGCTGAGCTTTGTCGGGCTGTGGCTCTTGCGGGGCGGAGACGTCGCGGTGCGGCCCCGTGCTTCACCCAAGGCTGTGGCGGCGGGCCTGACATCGGGGATCACGACGATGGTCGCCCACTCCGGCGGGCCGCCGCTGGCGATGTACCTGCTTCCCCTAGGCCTCAGCAAACAGGTCTATGCAGGAACGACCAGCATGTTCTTTACGGTGGGCAACGTCCTCAAGGCAGCGCCATGGCTGGCGCTGGCCAGGCCCGTTGGCGCCGTCTGGACGTTGATGGCGATCTGCCTTCTTGCCGTGCCAGCCGGCGTCTGGCTGGGCTGGCGGCTACATGGGAGGCTCGATCAGCGCCAGATGTACCGGGCGTGCTACGGCTTGCTGGTTTTCACCGCTTTGAAGTTGCTGTGGGACGGTACCTCAGGATACTTTCGCTAAACATGCTGACAAGGACCATACGCGGCACGTGAAAGAAATCGGCGCCGGGAAACTAAGCCAGCTTTACGGACTCATATCAAGCCCATTGGGCCACTCAAGGAGCCAACCTTGAAGGTCGCAAGTGGGTCGGCTAGAGACGACCGTTGACTGTTCGCGGGACCTATCGTCGCAACCCAATAATTCACTATCGTGAAATTATTGATTGGGGATGCGGAACTGAGCGCCTGTGCTTCGACGGCCGACTGAACTGCTAGCTGCCTTCGCACAAACGTCCGCCCTCCCCCAGTGAGCATAACCTACCGGTGGCCAGCAAGGGAGCTAGATCGGGCGTTATGTTCAAACGAGCAATCCACCTAACCCGCCGTGACGAGGGCGGTATCAGGGGGTCTCGCTGCGCTGTTCGCGATGCTGGCGCCGGTATGCGCCCGGCCCCACACCGAAATGCTGCGTGAACACGCGGCCAAACGCAGCCTGCGAGGCGTAGCCGCATCGCTCGCCCACCATGGCGGCTGACAGTTCGTCCTGCCGCAACAGCCGCGCGGCGCGCTCCATGCGCAGCGTAGTGACCAGTTCCAGTGGCGTGATGCCTCCCAGCTGTGCGAAGCGCCGCGCCAGCGTCGCGCGCGAGACGTTGCAAATGGCGGCCAGGCGATCCAAGCTCCATGGCTTCTCCGGGGCGTGCACCACGGCATCCACGGCTTTCACCATACGGGCATCCGCCATCAGCGCGAGCAGTCCCTGTGCCACCGATCCGCGCGCGATCAGCGTGCGCAGCAGGATGGTGAAGAGTGCGGTGGACAGGTCCGCAATGATGGCGGCGCCGCCCGGCTGGGGCCGGTCTGTCTCCACATGCATCATGCCGATGAGTCCGCGCAGCCAGTCGGTATCGTGGCTGACGGTGTCCGCGTCGTGCGCGGCGGTCGTGACGCACAGCACCTCGGGCAGGGTGCGCAGCAGGATGTCTGCCGAATTGCCAAGCACAAATGTCCCGCACAGGATATCCAGCGGCGTGGCCGCGCCGGCTACCGTGATCTCCGTGATCATGCCGTTGAAATGGCGTGACTCCGCTGCGCGCCGGGCACTGCCCTTGACGCCGATGATGGTGTGCGCGGCCCCATGCGGGAACAGCAGGACATCGCCCGCCGAGACCCGCAAGACCTCCTTGCCCACCAGGATCTCCGCGCGGCCGTCGAGGATCACATGGTATGGCACGTGGCCCGGCGCGGCCTGCGCATTGTGGTCGGACCAGGCGCCGGCCACGCGGCAATGCACGTCGACCGTGCCGGAGGGCGCCAGCAGGCGGACCAGTTCACTAAGGCTGTCCATGGTCTGAGACGATCGAGCAAAAAGATGCGCAAATTCTAATCCTTCCTGATCGCGAGCACACCTACCATGAAGTCCAAGGAAGCGCCGTACATCAACCCAGGTGATTCCCATAAACCCTTGAATGAACTGGAGATCGATCATGACCACCCGCCTGCATACCACCCCCGTCGCGCAAGCCACCGGCCAGGCCGCCGAACTGTTCGGCGCCATCCGCAAGGCCGTTGGCAAGGTGCCCAATACCTATGCCACCATCGGCAGCAATGCCCCCGCCGCGCTGGCGCTAGCCCTGCAAGCCGACCAGGTGCTGAAGGGCGGTGCGCTGTCCGCCCTCGAACTGGAAGCGATCAATCTCTCGGTGAGCGAGCACAGCGGCTGTGACTACTGTGTGGCCGCGCACTCGTTGACGGGCAAGATGGCTGGCTATACGGAAGCGCAGACGCGCCAGCTGCGCCGGGGCAGCTATCCGGACGATGCGAAGATCGACGCGCTGACGCGCTTTGTGGTGGAAGTGGTCAGCACCCGCGGCACGTTGCCGGCGGCCAGCCTGGAGGCGGTGCGCGTGGCCGGCTACAGCGACGTGCAGATCGTCGAGGCGATCCAGGCGGTAAGCGCGATCCTCTTCACGAACATGGTGAATCGCGTCAACGACACGACACTGGACTTCCCAGCCGTCGCGTAAGGCGTGGCACGGGGGGCGGGCGCCCCCTTCGCGTTTCCCCCACGGGGTTCGACCGAGGCGCGACTCATCGAACCCGCCATCGGCGCCGCGGTGATCCGTACACGCGCCGCTATGACGCACACATCCTATCTGTTCAGGAGCTAAACATGAAACCAATCGTTTCCCTCGCCACGGCGCAGCCTAAAGCGGCTATCCATGACCAGACGGCCTTGTTACGCTGGTCTCTGGTCGTGGTTTTCCTCTGGTTCGGCGGGATGAAGTTCACCCTCTACGAAGCGCAAGGCATTGCACCGTTTATCGAACATAGCCCCATCATGAGTTGGCTTCACCTCGCTTTCGGCGTGCGTGGCGCCAGCGGCGTCATTGGCATGCTGGAGCTCGCGACAGCCGCCGCACTGGCCACCGGTGCCTTCCACCGTGGGGTGTCCGTGCTCGGTGCGGCAATGTCCTGCGCGACGTACGCCATCACGCTGACGTTCTTTTTCACCACCCCCGGAGTGGCGGAACCGACTGCGGGTGGATTTCCGGCAATTTCAGCGTCGATTGGTCAATTCTTGCTGAAGGACCTGGTTCTGTTGGCTGCGTCCATCGTGCTACTGGGAATGTCGCTGGCGCACTGGAAAGCCGCGCGTGACCAATCTCAGAGCGCTGTCTGACGGCGAGCGCCTGACGGAGATCGCGCGCAATGGCACGATCCTCGGTGGCGCCGCCGTGCAGCACCGAGCCCCATTTGCCAAGCGACTGCGAGGCAGGCAAGGCTGACTGCCAGGGGGGAATCGTGTGCGAGGCTCGAGTGCTGAGTCGTCGGGGGGAAGGAACTGTGGCCAACGCGGCGCCAGGCGGCCGCTCCTGTTAAGGGTTCTTCGATGCCTGCCTGGTCGGACATTCACCAAATCCCAGGAAAGTGTTATGCACACGCAACTGAAACGGAAAGTGGTGGCCGCGCCGGCCCTCCTATTACGACGACTGGCAGGGTCGCGCCTGGAGAGAGCGCCAATGGCGGCGCGAGCAGCGATGGAGGGAGCATGAATGGCGGGAGCGTCGGCGGGAATGGCGGCGCTGGCATGACGGCTACGATGACTAGAGTTCGCCAGCGCCAGGCTTGTGGGCAACAGTCGGGACGCGGCGCTCGTCATCACTCATTGAATTTGCGGGTAACAGTATGAGGCCGCGTCATGCGACCCGGCTTTTTGTGAATTCTCCGATACCAGTACCAGCATTGCGGCAGTCATGAAGGTCGGACTTTAGCGTCTGCCTCCGCATGTATCACCGGACTTCACCGTGCCTTCGAGCGCTCGCTCATAGCGCAATGTGCGACAGCACGTCCCGACAAATAGCCCAAGAGCTTCTCATCGGTAGAGAGCCCGATGGCATTCGCGCTGGAGCGGTTAGCGGAGTTCCGCACTGGTTTGCGCCAGCACATCAGCACCCCTCTCAAGCATGGCGGCTTTCTGAAGCAGGTGAGCCGCATCCACCTGCAACAGGTCTGCGTCGGCGCCCGTGCGACGCAACTGCAGTTCCGCTCGCAGCGCCGCCGCTTCGTTGCGTAAAGCCTCGATGCACCATTGAACCGGATTCCCAACCGAGTCGCTTCGCAGCGACAATTGGTTCGGCGTCGCGGAAACCGCGAGAGTTTGATACATATCAGTCCCTCCAACATTGCACAGTCCCGTTTCGTCTAGCACGCTGACGAACGAGCCCTTCTTATATGGCCGCCAACTGCAGCCCTGGCACCTACCGGGCCAGCCCCCCCGGCAAGTCATCATGAAAATCGAGTCCGCATTGAAGCGAAATTCCATGACACTGCGGTGTCATCTGTGCGCCAACCGGCTGATTCGAAAGCAATTCCGGGCAAACCTTGACGCGACTTAGCCCTTCCCCTGGTCCTTCCCTGCCCGGTTACCTGCTGCGCTTACCAAACCTCCGTCGGCAACGGGACAATTCCCGTGCTGCTGCAAAGCGGGTTGGAAACGGAAGCCGGGCTGGCACCCAGCATGCCCGGAAAGCGCCGAAATCAATCCTCAGGCCACCGCCAATTGTAGGTGTTGTTGCTGAGGCATTACGGTATTGCGGCCAGCAGCCTTTGCTTCATAAAGCCGCTTGTCGGCAAGGTGCACGAGCTGGTCGGGTGTAGCACCGGGCATGGCATTGCCGTCAAAGGCGGCGACGCCAATGCTTACGCTTAGTCTTCCGCTTGGGCTGGCGAAGTTTGTCTGGTCAGTTGCAATGACAGCAGCACGAAGCTTCTCTGCTACTTGCACCGCGCCCCGTAGGTCTGTATTCGGGAGCAGCACGCAAAACTCTTCGCCACCATAACGGCCGACGAAGTCGCCTGGGCGACGGATGTTCTCAACAATACAGCGAGCGATGGTGCTTAGCGCACTGTCTCCGGTAGCGTGCCCATAATGGTCGTTGAAGCTCTTGAAGTTATCGGCATCTACCATCACTACCGAGAGGCTCTGCTTGTTCCTGCTGGCACGTCGCCACTCGGCATCGAGGGTTGAATCCAGAAGACGACGCGTTCCCACACCCGTTAGGCTATCGGTATTGGCAAGTAGATGGAGTTGCTGTTCCATCTCGAGCCGCTTGCGAAATTGCTTCGCGAACAAAACCGATATAAGAACGATGAGAAAATCGAGCACAGCCACAACGATGCCGATGGCCCAAGCGCGCCGTTTCCACTCTGCATAGATGTCCTCAGTCGCGAGTCCCACGACGACTATCAGCGGGTATTTTCCGATATGCTTGAAACGGTACAGGCGCTGGGCACCATCCAGCGCCGCAGTTCCAATGTAACAGCCACTGTCAGCTTGAACGAGTGGCTTGAATGATGGGGCGCCCGCAATGCTCTGACCGATTTCCCGCTGGTTGTAGGGGCGTCGCATTAGAACCGTTCCGTCGGGCCGCAGCAAGGTGATTGAGCCGTTGTCACCAAGCGTCATCTCGTCAAACAGGCGGTGGAAGTAGTTCAGCCGAAGTGTCCCGACAACGATGCCGGCAAATTGGCCTTGGCTATCTGTCAGCCTTTGGCTCAGCCCAATTGACGTGTCCGTATTTGTTAGAAGTGGAGAGAATGGTTTGCTGATAAAGAGCCAGGCACCAGCCGACTGCTGTTGAACCGTGAAGTAATCGCGGTCACTGAGCTTGAGCTTTCTCGGCGGAACCGAGCGAGAATCAATGACGACCTCGCCCGCCGTGTTCGTGACCAGGAGTGAGCCCATATCCTGGGCATTGGTTGACCTGTCGAAGAGGACACGCTGCCGAATCGGTGACGGCAGTCGCAATGTGGCCGGGTCGTTGACGCCATCAATGACAGCCTGTATCGACAGTTCGTAAACCTCGATGTTGCGTTCGATATCACGCTGCAGAATCAGAGAGAGATTGTCCGCCGCGTCGCGGGCTCGCGCGAACGCGTCCAACCGCATTTGGTAAAGCGCTATGGCAGTAATGCACGCCAGGGTCACGGCGGGAGCTAAAGTCGAAACTGGTGTACAGGCGGGGAATTTGAGGCGCGGAGTAGAGGGCGGTGGAGCTTTCCGCAGGCGGGCAATGGCCCGCAGCAACCAACGGAGATTGAAGCCTGCGGCACAGAGGATCGGATGGATGGCGTCACCGACTTCGCCTTTCAACAGTTCCGGCGCATGCCGTGATCCGCTTTGACATGACCGATGACAGGCTCGACCGCCTGGCGACGTTTGTGCATTCTGCGCTGACGACGATTCATGGTCTTGATCCTGCCGCGATGAATCATTTTCACTGGCGCCACTTCGGCATCGACCCCGCGGTAACCGAGGTCAACGATGGCAGTGCGGGGTCTGGGCGATCCGGGCAGGTCTTGCAGCAGGATGGTGGTCTGCTCCAATTGGGCGTGCAGCGTGTGGCCGTCATGGGGTCATCGTACTTTTGATGCGAAATCTGGCGGTTCGGCCCTGAAAACCCTTTGGAATCAGTTACCTGTAAGATCGGCGGGTACGCGGCGCCAAGTAACCTGGAACGCCTTGCCGCAAGCGGCATCCCGGCTTGCTAGCGCCAGATTTCGCACCAAAAGTGCGATGACCCCGAACTTCGGATCTCGTGCAGGCAGAGCAAGGCAAGGTCACGGCGACCTCCAGATTCTTCCGCTGGTCAAGTAGCTGCATAGCCACTGGCTCAAAGGAACCCTCATGGCCGAAAAGCCTTACTGCAACCCGAACGGGGAGCGGCTACCGCCAGATTTCGCACAAAAGGTACGATGGCCCCCCGTCAGCGCGCGGCGGTTGATGGTGCCGTCGCCGTTGCTGGGGTAATCGTCCGATCACCCCGCTTTGGGCACAGTGAACACATGCGGACTCAATGCTTACTTCGGGCAGGGATGCTCGCTGTCGGCAGGCACGGCACAACTTTGTCGTTGGGCGTCTTCGAAGACCGCGGTACATGATTTTCCATTCTTGGAACCATGGCCCGAATACCAAGGCGCTACATAGGGACGTGTTGGCTCCGCTTCCGCGTCAGCACCAAGGTTCAAGGCTAGGTCCAGCATCGAATGTCTCGCTATGGCATTGGGCGAAGCTTCGTAACCAAATCGGACTTCCTGTATATGGCGGTTCGGAGCGAAGAAGAGCTTATGAATAAAGCGCAGGTGCGTCAGGACTTCATAAGACTCGTAGAATCGATAGATTCTGGCTTCAGCGCCGAGCTCCGGTAGGCAGGAGCAAGCAGATACGATGCGGTCGCGAACGTCGGTGTCAGTATGGGCGGTGACCGGGCTTGAGTCGAACGCGTATGCTTGATTGATGTCCTCGGGCAGTGCGTAAAGGATATGTTGAGCCAATCCTCCGCCCAACGAATGGCCCGCAGAGTTGAACCTTACCTCGGTCCCGTCAGTCGGACGACCTGGTCCAGTTCTGAAGTATTCAATAACTCTTCGCGCTTTTTCTTCGGCTCGTCTGTACTGATTTTCCTTCGTAAACCAATGGGTTACCCAATATAGGTTTCCGTAGACCCAATCGTCAGTGTTGTCATTGTCCGTGCCTCTGAAGGCAATGACGACGTCAAGCTTTCCACCCGCCTTTCGCGACCAGACATGGTAGGAGAAGCCGATGTCGTCCTGACAGAAGCCAGGCGGCGAGATCGCTTCAACGATTTGCCAGCGCGCGCCACTGCGACTACTCGCTTCAATTACGCTTCTTAGCTTTTCCAGTTCCTCGGGCGAAAGCTTCTTTTTCTTGAAGGAACAAGACGCGGCTTCTTCGTACGCGAGTGCAGCCATCGCTGCATAGGGCGCGAACCTGGCTGCGCCCGCACGACCGTCCTCCAGCTTCATTCTCACCTGTGACGAGCGGATACGTGGCACATCCTCGCCTAAAACTTTGCCTCCGGGCTCAACGCAATCGTCGACGCTCAGATGTGTGCACCCCGCGAAGAGTAATACGCTACCGAGCCGCACCGCACTTTCGATCCGCTTGCCAAGTCGAAAACGCAAATAGGCCATCGGAAGCTCCTACAAGGTCAAGCAGCGCACCCTGAGCGAAAAGCGAGCGCCATATGGGGTGATCATAACTATCGTGCAAAAAGTGGCGGCCATCAACCGCAAAACCGCCTGCAGCAAGGCTATGCCCTGCCCGGCTTTCGTATCACCAGCGATATTGCAACTCCTTGATACCCAATAGATCGCGGTAGGAATGCCCATTACTGAGCACCCCCCGCACAGATCCCGGTGCTTCCATCCGCCGCGCATCGGCTAAAATTCGCCACAGCCTTCGCTTTCCACTGCCTTTGCGCGCAAATCCATCTCATGACCAGGATTAACAACCAGTCTGTCAGCATCGCGCCCGATCACAACCGATCCACCCTATCGAAAGGGCAAAAGACGTTCAACTCGCTGATCCAGCAGATTGAAAAGCGCCGCCTGCGGCTGCGTGCCTGGGAATCCGTCACCCCAACCTTCCAACAGCGGTACACCAACGACTTCCTGCCGCTTGAGCAGAACTCGACCGATCTGCAGATCCAGATGGTGCATTGCCTTGACCGCGCCTACGAGCAAAAGGGACTGACCAATGCAGAACGCCGCAAGCTCGCCGCCGTGATTACGAATCTGGCAGGCCCGCTGGCGGATGAAGACGACGGCTTGAAAGCCATCTACAACAAGTACAGTACGACCGACTATGACAGCGAAACCGCTGCCGAAATCGACAGCATGAAATTCATGCTGGAGGCCGTGCTTGGTGTCGAACTGGGCGACGACGTGGACATGAGTTCGCCAGAAGACTTGCTCCAACGCGCCCAGGCACACATGGAGCAACAGCAAGCGGAAGCGACCACTGAAGCCGCTGCACGCGAAGCGCGTCGCGCCAAGCGGAAAAAATCCCCCAAGCAGCTTGCGGCAGAGGCACGCGCGCAGGAAGAGCAGGCTCAGATCAGCCTCTCCATCCGCGAGGTCTATCGCAAGCTGGCCAGCGCCCTGCATCCGGACCGCGAAACCGACCCGCAGGAGCGCGAGCGGAAGACCAAACTGATGCAGCGCGTCAACGAGGCCTACAACAAGAACAACCTGCTGCAGTTGTTGGAGCTACAACTGGAGCTGGAACACATCGACCAGCATTCGATCAATAGCCTCAGTGAGGATCGGCTGAAGCACTACAACAAGATCCTCAAGGAGCAAGTTCGCGAACTGGATCAGGAGATCCAGCATGTCGAGACCGCGTTCCGGCACAGCTATGGATTCGATCCGTTCGAGTCGCTATCCCCCAACACGGTCCTGCGCAATCTTGCCGCAGAGATGACCAATCTCCGGCACAACATCCGCGCCCTTCAGGACGATCTGATTGCGTTCAAAGACATCAAGAAGCTGAAGCTCGGGCTGAAATCCTTCAAGCTCGAACCGCGAGTGCCGGACTTCGATCTCATGCCTTTCTAGCGGCGCCTTTACCACCTCGCTGTTGGGGCCAACACCTGCTGCGCAGTAGCCTGCCTCGGCACCCTCAGCGTCCGTTCCTGCGCAGCGAAAGCTTTATTTCCTATACAAATCAGTGGGTTGCCGGAGATGTGGCGGATTTTTCACGAATAGCGGTCAACCCTCGATTGGAGCATAGGCAGCGGTCGAGCCGCTGCTCGAGGGCGATACTGCACATTGACGTGTGGAAATGTCGTGATGCGCACAACACTTGCAGCCTCGCTGCCAGCGTCGGCTGGAGGGGGGCGCTTGCCGGCCACAAGGCGACGGTCAGAACGTCGCGCTGAACGGCTGGCACGCTGCATAAATCGGCCGCTCGATCGGAGCTACGCCATGCATGCTTACCTTGTGTGGGTTGCGTGATCCTCGAATGCAGCGACGATGTGCTGAATCATCGCTGTGATGCGGGCGGTATGCCGAAGGTCTTGATGCGTGACGAGCCAGATTTCGTAGACCGCCCCACGAACAGGTTCCGGCCATATCTGCACCAGTCCGTCGTGTTCAGCTAGATGTACCGGAAGCTCGCCGATGCCGACGCTCGCCGTCACCGCCGCCCTTGCCTTCATCGGGCCCGTGCGCGCTGCCTGATCGTCGCGTTCTCAAGAATCGTGATGCCGTCCTTCCCGTGAAGCAGCTCGGCGGCAAAGGCGCGGCCGATATCGTCCTGGTCGATCGTTCCGAACGATCCCGGGACGAGACGCCCCAGCCATGCGAGATACCCCGGCGTATGCACATTGCCGGCAATGATGCCGGGGCGAAAAATGGCCAGCCGCTTGAATCCGACCTGCCGTACCGCGTCCTCCTTCTCGCCCATGATGCGCGCATAGCGGATGCGGCTTGTCGGGCTGCTTCCTGCCGCCGACAGCAGCCCGAACGTCTCGATGCCTCCCGCCAGGCAGCCGCGCGCAAAGGCACCGACGACGCCGATCTCCAGCGCCCTGATGGCCTCGTCGCTCCATTGCTGGCTTCCCTTGCCGATGCCGATGCATGACGCCGCAACCAGCGTTTCGCCCGGCCTCCCGCTGGACCGCGCAAGTTTCTCGACCTCGCCGGCGAAATCCGCGCCACCGGTATCCATGACCACCTCGCGCAATCGCGCATCGCTCGCAATCGAAGCGGGCCGACGATTGACCAGGATGATCTCCAGGCATGAAGGCATGGCGAGCAACGCCCGCACCAGCGCCGATCCGACCTGCCCTGTGCCCCCGGCGACCAAAACGCGAAAAGTCATGTCATGCCCCGTGTTTGTTGTGCCTCGTTGCCAGTACCTTGGCGCCATCGCGCAGTGCGGTCTCGAGAATGGTGCGCCCCAAACCGCGCGCCGCACCTGTAATCAGCCAGACTTTGGTCATGATGCTTTACCCCTTCATCTTTACGACTTCGCCATCTAGGCGATTGGATTGCGGGGGATTCTCAGCCATGTGAGTCGCCCGCCTGTCTCGACGTTGCGTCGTCGACGCTCACTCGGGCATGAACCCGCTCTTGCCCTCGAACATCACGGATTCGGCCAGTTCCTTTTGTGCTTTCAGCGCTTCCAGACTCCGGGAGTAGCCCGCCTCCAGCACTGCATAGGCATCCGCACCAAGCACCGTGCGCAACGGCGGCTCCGGCATCTGGCTAATCGCGTAGATTGCGTCAGCCATCTTCACGGGATCCCCGGAGGCATTGGCATCGCCTTCTTGCGCGATCCAGCGACGCAGTTTGCCGACCGCACCGTCCTTGTAGGCTTCAAGCTCCTGCGTCCAGCGGATATTGGCCACGAAGCCCGTCTTGATGGAGCCCGGTTCGATGATGATCGTCTTGATGCCGAACTCGGCGATCTCCTGACTCACGGCTTCGGCGAAGCCTTCGAGACCAAACTTTGCAGCTTGGTACAGGGCGCCGCTAGGGAAGCCGGCACGCCCCCCAACGCTGCTGACATGGATGAACGTTCCATGCCTCCTGGCCCGCAAGGCACCCACGAAGGCGCGCGTGACGTGGATGGGCCCGAGCAGATTCAATGCAATCTGCTGCTGGACCTCGGCCTCGCTCGCCTCTTCCATCGCCCCAATGACAGCGCCACCAGCGTTGTTGACGACCACGTCCATGTCGGGATGGCGTGCTGCCACGGCCTGAACCTGATCGGGGTCCGTCACGTCGACCGCCTCCACTTCAAGCAGCCCCGGGTAGGCCTGCTGCAGCGCTTGCATCGCCTCGATGCGACGCACGGCCGCAACCACAGGATGCCCCTGGGCCAGCACCTTCTCGGTAAGGGCAAGCCCCAGACCGCCGGATGCACCGGTGATGAACCATTTCTGAACGGACATGCTTACTCCTTTAATAAATGATTGCGTCCTCACTCATCTATTTCTGAAATTTTTTACACGCTCAAAGCCTTCCAGAGTAGATGAAAACCAAGCTCCCGGTGGCGGTCAGCGCCTTCGGGGTACTTGTTCACGTAGTCGATGGTCGTGTCGGCGAGACTTTCAATTACGGAGGTAAGAAGCTCGATCGGGGCCCCCACCACCACATTCTCGCGCACCGCCATCTCCATCATCCGGGATATCGGAAGAAATTCGGCCATCCCCTTTATCCGTGTCTCGTCCAACACCAACCCCGAGGCCGAAAGGCGCCCGAGCGAAGCATGCTGCTCCGCGTTATCCAGCCCCCAGCCTACGTAGCATTGGAAAATGTGGGCCATTCGCTGCCGGTAGCCAGCCTCATGCGGATAGTCCGGCATGATGGCTTCCGCCAAGCTTTGCTTCAGGTTCAGGTAAAGTTCCTGGAAGAGCGCTTCCTTGTTCTCGAAGTACGTGAACAAAGTGCCCTCTGCAACACCGGCGGCCCGCGCAATGCTCGCCGTAGTGGCTTGTACGCCATGTTCGGCAATGGCGCGGGTTGCTGATTGCAACAAGGCGTTGCGCTTTTCCGGACTGAGAGGACGTGCCATGCGGGCGACCAAATAAAGACTGATTACGCACTCAATTATATGATTCCCTTGCGAAAAAGCAACCGTGGCAGTAGGAATTCTGCAAATGGCGCCTCTGTTCCTCTCAACGGTCATCGCAAAGACTAATGTCGAATGACAGACATGGGTCGATCTGGGACCGCCGCAGTTTCGCGGCGGGCATCCGTCCGAGACCGGCTGCGGATTCAACCGGTCAGTCGGTGCATGAACGACGGATGACCCGTTCGGAGAGGAAGCGGACCTCTGAGTGGAAGCTGCGAACTGCAGCTAAGGGGTTATGAAAAACGCGCCTAAAGGCGCGCTTCTCAATTGACTTCACCTGGCACCCGGGGGGGAACTCGCATCAGTTTTTCCCAGCCAGTGCGGAGTCGGGTGCGCGGCGGAAGCTGATGGCGAGCCGGTTATAGGCGTTCATCAGGCTGATCGCCATGGTGAGGTCAGCGAGCTCTTTCTCGCTGAACGCCGCAGCAGCGACCTTGAAATCATTGTCTGGCACGTGGGTGTCCGCCACGCGTGTCACGGACTCAGCCCATGCCAGCGCAGCCTTCTCGCGGTCACTGAACAACGGCCCCGCTTCATGCCAGGCTTGCACGAGCGCAAGCTTCTCGGGCGTCACGCCTTTCTTGATCAGGTCACGGGTGTGCATGTCCAGGCAATAGGCGCACCCATTAATCTGGCTCACGCGCAGATAGACCAGCTCGACGAGGACGTCTTCGAGGCCCGACTGCATGACATAGCCATACACGCCGCCAAATGCCTTCACACCGCCAGGCGCGGCCTTGGTGTAATCCAGTCTCATCTCAAACTCCTACTTGTCGTTGGTCGTCAGTTCCTTGTCGTCCGAATCGACGACAAACACCGCGAGCAGTTTTGCCGGCCTGGTCTTGCTCGCATTGCGGCTCACCGGATGGCGTGAGCCTGGCTCCTCGAAGAAGCTCTCACCCGCCCTGTACACGCGTTCCGGCTCGTCGTTCACCTTGCTGGCGACGCTGCCCGAGACGACGTATGCGTAGATGAATGACGACTTGGCATGGGTATGAGGATGCGAAGCGCCTCCGGGCGGATAAAGGACCTCCACTGCGATGAGCGACTTGCCCGGGATGTTGGGAATCGCCCGGGTGAAGTTCGGCTTGACCGTATCGCCGACGGTGTGAGCGGCGGCAGCCCCGGTGAAGGCCATACTCGTAGCCGCCACGAGAGAGAGAAGAAAGCGTTGAAGTTTCATGTTTATCTCCTGAAAGGCTAGAATCATGCTCTCCCGGAGGTTCATGAAAAAGAACCAAGAATGCAGTTTCTTGATGCACCAGACGCTATGCAAATCCTGGATCTGAAACTTGACCGTGCGTCCAAGACTTCGCTGGCGGAGCAGATTCGGCTCGGCATTACCGGTGCAATTGAGAATGGGGTACTCGTTCCCGGTGCCAGACTGCCATCCTGGGTTGATCTTGCCGCACAGCTTGGTGTTGCTCGAGGCACCGTCAAGACTGCATATGAGCGGCTGACCGACGCACAATTGGTCGTTTCATCACGCGCTGGCGGGACCAGAGTCTCGGAGCATGCTGCCGTCGCGAGCCCAATCACGGAACGTGCGCGTTCCATCGAGGCCGATCTGCAATCAGCGCTGTACCAGCATTTCCTGCCCGGGCCTGCGGTCTTTCAAATGGGCGTGCCGGCATCGGACTGCTTTCCGGCAGCATTGTTCTCGCGGCTGCGAGCCCGTGCGGCACGCGACGAAGTCGAAGCGCCTGCAGCGTATCCAGACCCGAGAGGCGAACATGAACTCCGACGAGAGATCGCAGCGCATCTGGCCTTGGCACGCGGCATTGAATGCCAGCCCTCGCAGATTTTCATTACGGCGGGATGTTCAGGGGCGCTCGGTGTGGTGCTGCGAGTGATTCAGGCCGAAGGCCGAAAGGCATGGGTCGAGAATCCGGGATTTTTTCCCAGCCGCAGGGCATTGGAAATTTCCCAGCTCGCAACGGTTCCCATCCCGGTAGACGAAGAAGGCATTGATGTCAGCTACGGCGAAATGCACGCACCAGATGCCGCGTTGGCTTTGGTCACCGCCGGGCAACAAGCGCCACTGGGTCCGACATTGTCGCTCGCGCGTCGAGTGCGAATCCTCGAATGGGCGACACGCGTGAATGCCTGGATCATCGAAGACGATTACCTGGGCGAACTCCAACTGACACGCCGCGCGGCTCCCGCACTGGCGTCACTCGATCGTGCGGGGCGGGTGATTCATATTGGGTCTTTCAGCAAGACGATCAGTCCGACGCTGCGGCTTGGATTTGTCGTGGTGCCGCCCACCTTAGTAGCCCGATTCGATGAAGCCGTGGCCTGCCTTGCGTCAGCGCCCGGACCGGCAGTGCAAATGGCGACTGCTGAATTCATGCGGGATGGTCACTATATTCGACACTTGCGCCGTATGAAGCGCATTTATGCAGGCCGAAGCAATGCACTGCTGGCTGCGCTGAGATCCAAGGGATTCCAGGCCTATCCGGCCGGACTTGCCATGGTGATGAGGCTTCCCGATGGCGCCGACGACAAGACGATCGCTCGAGAAGCCTATGCCTATGGACTTGCGCCCGCCCCATTGTCGGGGTGGTATTGCTCGGCGTCTACTCAGCGATCGGGATTACTCCTCGGTGTTGCGACAGCAATTGAACAGCAGGTGCCGACTGCCTGTGATCGCTTGCAACACCTGATCAGGAAGTTCTCCTAGTGCAAAGGCACTGGCAACACATGGGAAGGGTGGTACACGACTTCTTCAGGTTTTTGGTGCTTTTTAAGGGCCCAACAAACGGACACAATGCTTTCACCGAATCAGAACGGGGCGTCACTCCGCTCCGCTGTGTCGTTGACTTACCGCTGCGCTGCCAGGCTGCGCAGCTCCGAGGAGAAAGCTCATGAAGATTTTCGTTGCAGGCGCCACTGGCGCTATCGGACTGCCGCTTGTGCGCGTACTTCGCGCGCTGAACCATGAAGTCACAGGAATGACTCGCGCAGGCGCAGGCGCCGACAGACTGCGCGAGATCGGCGCCACAGTGTCCTTTGCGGATGCCTTTGACCCGCAGTCTGTTCGGAACGCCATCGAAGCAGCTTCGCCCGACGTGGTTATCGACCAACTTACGTGGCTTCCCGCGAATCCGGCCGACATCATCAAATCGATGCCCAACGATACCCGCCTGCATCGGGAGGGGGGCAGCAATTTGCTGGCCGCGGCCGAGGCGCTGGGCGTGAAACGCTATATCGTGCAATCGCGTGGCTTTTACCTGAATGCCCCGCCCGGGGAGCTTGCCGACGAAACGGCCGGGCTTCGCTGTGACGCCCCTGGCGAAATCGGCGAAAGCGCGCGGGTCATCGGCGCGTATGAGGACTCCGTCACGGGCTCGGCCTCGGTGGAAGGCGTGGTCCTGCGCTATGGATTCTTCTATGGTCCTGGCACGTGGTACAGGCCTGACGGAGCCATTGCGGAGCAGGCACGGAGAGGCGAAACGTCGATCATTGGGGACGGCAATGCCGTCTGGTCGTTTGTCCATATCGATGATGCGGTCGCGGCGACCGTTGCTTCGTTGATGGCCGAACCCGGCGTGTACAACGTGGTCGATGATGACCCGCTCCCCGTCGCCAAATGGATGCCAGCATTCGCGCGCTGGGTCGATGCGCCAGAGCCTGCCCGCGTTAGCGTCGTGGAAGCCCGGAAGGCCGCAGGTGACGAAGCGGTCTACTACCATACCTGCCTGACGGGCGCCTCGAACAGTGCGGCGAAGGCGAAGCTGGGGTTCGCCCCGCGGCCGTTGCTATGGAAAGATGCTTGAGCGTGACTTGCCCTCTTGGGATGTCCTCAGGCGAGTGACCTGAAAAAATTGGGACTCTTGCGAGTCCCATCCCAGATCCGCAACCCCGAGTGGTCGCTTTACCTATGCTTTTCAACGATCTATTCAAGTCCCTCGAAGCCGTCCGCTGGCACATGGACAAGGACATCCCATGGGATTCGTTCGACGCCAGCCTGCTGACCGATGACCAGGCGAAAACCATCCGCATGAATGCCATCACCGAATGGTCCGCCCTGCCGGCCACGGAGATGTTCCTGCGCGACAACCGCCACGACTCCGACTTTTCGGCGTTCATGAGCATCTGGTTCTTCGAGGAACAGAAGCACTCGCTGGTGCTGATGGAGTACCTGCGCCGCTTCCGCCCCGATCTGGTGCCGACCGAAGAAGAGCTGCACGCCGTGCGCTTCGAGTTCGACCCGGCCCCGCCGCTGGAAACGCTGATGCTGCATTTCTGCGGCGAGATCCGCCTGAACCACTGGTATCGCCGCGCCGCCGAATGGCACTCGGAACCGGTGCTCAAGCACATCTACCGCACGCTGTCCCAGGACGAAGCCCGCCACGGTGGCGCGTACCTGCGCTACATGAAGAAGTACCTGGCCCAGTTTGGCGATCCGGCACGCGCCGCGTTTGCCAAGATCGGCGTGCTGATGGCATCGGCCCGCCGCACGGAAAAGCCGCTGCACCCGACCAACCTGCACGTGAACAAGGCGTTGTTCCCCCACGACACGGTGCAGTCCCGCCTGCCGGATCCGGACTGGCTCGAGCACTGGCTCGACGAGCAGATCCGCTTTGATGAGGCTGGGAGAAGAAGGTGATCGAGCGGATCCTGCACAACATGTCGCTGCTGTTCGAGCGCAGGTTCGACAGCGTGCAGGACCTGAACCGCTACCGCAAGGAGCTAAGAGTAAGCAGTCAGGCTGGCTAGCAAAGTGGCAGTCGGCCTATTCGACTGGACGGCTTGTCGGACTCAGTCATTCAAGGGCGGACCGGCTGCTTTTGCGGCAGCTACTGCCGTCCGGCCTCCCTATAGTCGATGGCTCAGATGGGTCGGCAAGAGACGAACGAACTGCGGCCGAGGCGCTTCCCTGTGCTCAGCACAGCAACCGAAGCGGCAGAACTAGACGGAGTCATGGTCTGGCGCTGAGCCGTTGGCGAATCTGCCAGGCCAGCACGTCTACCGAGCGAGTGGTTGGGGCGAAACGAAAGCGACCCGGTGCGACCCACTCCCCAAGAGGGACGCGTCGAGCGGATGAATGGCACGCTACAGGACCGGCTGGTCAAGGATTTGCGCGCACAATATCAGCACGCTGGAGGCCGCCAATGCCTTTGCGACGGTCTTCATGGCCGACTTCAACCTGCGCTTTGCCAAGATTCCCCGCAGCGACTTTAACGCGCATCGCCCGGTACGGCCCGAAGAGGATCTCGAACGCATATTTACCTGGCGGGAATGGCGCAAGGTCTCAAATCGAATGACCCTGCAGTACGATCGTAAGCTGTACCTCATCAAGGACCAGCCAGAACATCGGTCGCTGGTCCATCGCTACATCGAGGTGGCTGAGTATCCGGACGGCCATATCGAACTCTGGGCCGACGGCATCTCCCGGCCCTATGTCCTTTATGACTGCCTGTCGGAGATCGATCAGGGCGCGATCGTTGAGAACAAGCGGTTGGGACACGTGCTGGAGATCGCCCAACGCGTGCAGGTCCTGCGCGACAATCGGCGAAACCTTGACCTGCCGTCACGCACCCTCATTGGCCAACCACCACGGCACCCGGAGTTGCGTGTGCCGGGCACCAAGCCGCAACGGCAACTGAATGCCGAAGATATGCGGCGCGCCATCGATGAAGTGGCACCATTGCCCTACCCTGTGGATGCCGTGCCACCACCGGCCAGCTCGACTGCCTTACAGATAAAACCAAGGAAAAAGACTATCTATATAGCGGGACGAGCCGGCAGCACCTACGGATGCGAGCTTACGAGGCGGACCGGCTCAATAGTCGGTTTATGGGCGCGGCGCCCCGGCGTCGCCTATCGGCTTGCTGACCGCCGCTCCGCGTGGCAGAGTGAACGGCTGCAACGGTCGGGTACAGACGGTCGGGCCGGGACCGAAGTACGCCCGCCCCGCTTCAATAGAGACATCGAAATTGCAGCGGTGGACTGAGACCAACGGAGCCTGTGTTGAGCGCGACGCTCAGCTTCCACCACGCCCCCGGTACGCTTGCCGGTACGCGCCTTCGGTCGCTTCCATTCCATCTTGACGGGCACTATTCCGGAAGAGATTCAAAGGTGCAATACCCTGGGCCGCAGTACGACTGTGGCCTGTCAAATAATTCGTGCCCTCAGCAAAATGGCAAGTCATCGCCCCTGGGCTTACGTCTCGGATGTTGGCCAACCTCTTTGCGGCCCAATTCTTTGCACCGTTCGGTAGCCGCCACTTTCATAATTTCATTATCATGAAACTTTCGGTTTGGCACAGTTCCGCCGCTCTGTTTTCATGGCGCTCGCAGAGCCTACTAGAGACCTTTTCCCGAGGTGGCAGCAAAGCGCTCGGTACTCTCCTACGCGGCACTCGAGTTCAGGTCATCACAGCGCCGACGAAGCAAGCCCAAAATGCTCCGGGAACGGACAGCCCAGCAGCGCTACAGGCAGCGGTTAACTGGCGGCTAGATCGAGGGGTAATCTATATGAACGCCTGCAGCACCTCGGCCGGCGTGCCCATGCTGCCCTTGCGCACCAGGCTGTAGAGCTTGTTGGCGGTGGGCGTGACGCCGTAGCGGAAGAACAGCAGACCGCAGACCTCGCGATACAGCGCACGGGTCTCGGGAAAGCGGCTGCGCAGCTCGGCCAGGTCGGTTTGTAGCGCGGCGTCGGTTAGATCCAGGTCGAGGGCCGGCCGCACCCGACAACGCGACCTTCAGTCGTGGAGATCAATCAGAAAACGCTGGGGCTTCGTGCCAATCCATGCCGGAGCCCTACCACGACCCGACCAGGTCTGCCCCGTTTTGGGATTGCGGTACTTCGGAAGGGGTGCAGCCATTTTCTTAGTTGGAACCGCACCAGCAGCGCGCCCAACGCTTGGCTTGCCTGCAATGTCGTCAATGCTCAGGTCGTACTCCTGCATCAACTGCTGAATCTCCTCCACCACCTTTGGCACCTCCGCAGCCCACAACTGCTCAATTTGCGCATCGACGGATGCCAGTTGCGCGAGCAGTTCACGAGAGGTTACGGGTTTAGGTGTGCTTTGCGATTCGGCAGGCGCTTCCCGCTTCTGTGGGCGCTTCCGGGTTTGCGTCACTTCAGTCGTTGCTTCCGAAGCGACGGCTTCAGCCAGCGTTTTCAGCTTCTGTCCGCGCTTGCGGGTTCGCGTCCCTTCAGTCGGAGCGTCCGGAGCGGCAACTTCAGTCGACGCTTTCGGCTTCTGTTGGCGCTTCCGTGGTCTCCGCTCTTCAGTCGTTGCTGCCGGGGCGGCAGGTTCTGTCAGCGCTTTCGACGTCTGTCGGCGCTTCCGTGGTCGTTTCTCTTCAGTGGATGCTTCCGGGGCCAGGGCTTCAAGCGGCTCTATCGAGGCGGGAGCTTCAGGTAACTCGCCCTGGACGTCAGATTCAATCGACTCTACCGCGGCCGCGGCCTCAACCGGAGCTTCGGCGGTCAACGCTTCAGTCGGCGCTACCGACCGCATCGCTGCAATCGGTGCCTCAGCAGCGCCATACTCGACCAGCGCTTGCGGGGCGGCAGCTTCAATCGGTTCTTCCTGGGTCGGCGCTTCAGTCGGGGCTTCCGGGCTTGCGTAAGTCCGTCGGCGCCGATATGACACCGTCGCCTTGGCGCTGCTATTCCGGCTGGTCGTCCAGAAGTCCAGGCGTCGGGCCTGAGTATCAATGCTTCCAACACCGCCGCCTTCGCTACTGGCCTGACCAATGACGGGGTTCGCGTCGGACGCCACGTCAGCGCTGGGAACCTCCATCTGACCGGGAACGTCCGTCGCATCCTGCGCGACAAGTGGTTCAACCGCTTGCACTGGGGCCAATTTGTTCTCCTTCGTCGAAGTCACTGCAGGTGCGGATGCGCTGAAGCATTCTAGCGGCTCTCGTCAACGGCGTCGTCAGACCTACGGTCGACCATCCCACAACCAATGACGGAAGGCCCGGAGCGCATAGCGCGCGCCACGAGGCTTAGCGCTATGGTTCCCACGTCCAGGGATTGAGCAGCGCGACCCGTGAAGCGACGAAATCTGAAACGTTTCGTGTTGCGACTGTCATTCCGTGCACCAGCGCGGTGGCAGCAATCAGGCCATCCCGCAGCGGCTGCGGGTCCGGGACATGCAACCTCGCACTCCTCTGCGCAACTGCCGTATCAATTGGCAAGATGCGTCCCGCAAACGCTGGTAGGACGTGGTTATCGAGCCAGGCTCGTAGAACCGCTCCCTTCGGCGGATCACGACGCTCGGCCAGCAGAACGCCTATTTCCAGTTCGTGGATCGTGATAGCCGACACGAACAAATCGGCAGCGGCGACGCTGTCGGCCCATTGAACGACGTGGGAATCAGCTTTTCCATGTCGAGCCTTGCGCAGTTCGGAGACGACGTTAGTGTCTAGGATGAACATCAGTCGAGGTCCGCCGGTCGAGCAAGTTCAGCATGATGGGGGATATCGAGATCAATATTCTCGGCTCCCGGCATGGCCAGCAGGTCAGCAATCTTTTGCTGACTACCAGTGAGTCGCTGATATTCCTCGATGCTCAACAGGACGTGAGAAGGTCGGCCTCGATCAGTAATGAAAACGGGGCCGTCCTTCGTGGCCTTCTTGGCGCGAGTTACATCCTGGTTCAGCTCTCGACTGGATAGAGTTGTGATGTGCACTTTTAGCCCCCTGCAGACCGACGATGTAGTTACGTTACTACACGAACCTATAGCTTGCAAGGGCCCATAGGAGACCGCGCCAAACCGACGGGCTCAGGCCGCGCAGAGCAATTCGAAGTTGAAGGACGGAGATCGCCGGCCCAGGATCGGAAGCCATGCGCGCATTGTAGGTGCCTCATTGGCCTCTCAGTAGCGGTCCGGCCGTCAGCCCCCGTTTTGGCGCGCTCTGCGGGATCATCACAGTGTGCCGACGATCTGGACGGTGGCGGGCAACTCGCCCGTAGCCGGCCACAGGAAGCCGTGCTGACCGACTCGCATGCCGGTCGCCGAGGGCGCTTGCCATGCCTGTGCCGCCCGATGGGTGGCGCCAGACCATGCGGCTACAAACGTCAGAGCGTGATCTTGGGCTTTTTGATCACGATTTTGGGCTTCTTGATGATGACTTTTGGCTTCTTGACACTGGCTTTCACGCCCACCAACTCCACTTCGACATTCTTCCTGCCAATAGTCACCATGGGCATGGCAGTGGCTTTGTCGATCAGACCGAAAATCTTGGCCTTGTCCGCGCCGGACACCAGAGGAATGTTGCGCACAAGGTCCTTGCTCATCTTATTCAATACGGCATGCTGCACCAGCATACTGGGCCCGAGCGCGGCCAGCACGTTGCCTTTCTCGATTTCTGCGGCAAGGGAACTGCACGAGACATCGGCGTACTGGAACATGGCCGTACCAATCTCGCTAGTGCCCGGCACACCGGTAACGGTGCCAACCACGGCATGGTGGCGCCGCCATAGGCCGGCCGTCGCACAGGTCTTCTGCGCCTCGCGCAGCTGTTTGCGTTTCACCAAGCCGTAGAACACCCGGTCGTTGTCACCGGTCGGCGTGGGATTGACGATGATGGTCGGCTGCTCTTCGCTGTCCTTGGGCGTCTGGCAGCTCTGCCACGTCGCGTCCAAGAACACGCGCTCGGTCGGGTCGAGCGCGAGGTAGGCATCCTTGCTGAACTTGATTTTGTCGGCCTCCTCGCACGAGTGGGCAGTTTGCACGGCGGCGAACGCATTCATGTCCTCGGCCGGCGTGGCCGGCTTCTGCGTTTGCGCGAAGACGGCGCCCGCACACAGCGTGAGAGCCAACGGCATCCAACGTTTTACAGCTTTCTCCTCGGGTGGTGATGGTTTATGGGGATTATCCATGGCCACCCCTCATCGACGCGTGGTGATCCCCATCGTCACAACCCAGTAATTTCGTAATCATGAAACTATTCATTTGGGATCCGGGGCTGAACACCAGTGCGTCGACGGCCGACGAAGGTGCAGGGCGCCGTCGACTAACGTCCGCCCTGCCCCCTTCAACAATAACCTCCCGCTACAGCAGAATTTCGGGGTACGGGCGTTATGTTCGAATATGCGTCATATTTTGACATTGTACGCGCTCGGCCGAGCTGGGCCAGTCCTCGCCTTATCCAAGGGACCTTACGACGACACGTCATGCCGATAAACGCCAGTTATCGGCAAAGGCAACTATGGCAAAACGCCGCCCTCGGGCGGCGCGCTGCCCCGATCTCGAGGTGAGGAGTCCTCTCTTCCGTCCATCGTGGACGGCGAGCACAATCAGGCAGAAGCTTGTACGCAGGAGGACTGCCCCATGCGCGTCACCACCGTTCGGCGCCAGCTCGAAGCCCTTGGAATTCATTGCCCCGATCGCATCGAAGATGAGGCGCGCGATGGCATCCTGGTCATCAACGACAGATTGCATGTCAGCGTCTCCCATTTGGAAGCCGGGATGCATCTGGTTCAGCGCAATGCCGACGGCAGTTGTCTCTTCTATCCTGAAACCAGGTCGATGGCGGAACTCGCTGTCCAAATTCGGGAGGCCTTGGGTCGCATGGGCGAGCCAGGTCGCGCAAGAGCTTGATCCTCTAGATATGCGCCGAATCCAATTCCCGAATCATCGCAGCAACGCTCTTCGCATCGAGATCCGTGCCATGTGAGAGCAGTGTGGCGTACAGCGAAACGAGGTCACGCGCGTCTCGCGCGCGGGTCGGCTTTGGCGTGTTCGATCGCCGTAAGTGTTTCTGAGTCCAGCACTGCCTGGGCGTCGGACGAAATGGCAAACAGTTTGCCGTCGATGTCATGGACGTGTAACTGCTCATGGGTGACAGCATCCGTCACCAGCGCGCGGCCGGTCAGGCGCAGGGCGGCTTGGAGATGTGATTGTCCCGAGACGATCCGGTAATTACGTCCTTCTGATCGTCTCACCAGCGCGTCAGTGGGGATCTCGCTGAGCTCGATAGCGCCGAATCCGGGGAGCGACATTTCCTCGATGCGATTCTTGATGCAGGCGACCATCACGGCGGCGCCGGGGCGCTCGGTTGCCGCAAGCCGTTCATATTGACCGAGGAGGATGTTGGCCTTCTCGATTGAGGGCGTCGTATAGACAAAGGATTGGATGGCGGTCGGCGGGCGAGTCAACCGGGTCGCCATGATTGCGAATGCCCAGTCCCTTTTGTAGTTGCAGTGTGGGCAAACCCAGCCGTATTTGGTGGCAATCAGGATGCCAAGGGCGCCACCTTCGACTCCGTGGCGATGATCGGCGCTGTTCCTGCAAGTGAAGGCGCGCAGAACCGGGCCGCCGAGGCCAACCTGGTTCTCGTTGAGCTTCTGGACCTGATCGTCGGTGAACGGTGCGCGAATGTAACTCATGGCATTTGAGACGGCAGCTTCCGCGTGGCGTGGCTATCGCCGCGCAGCCGGCACCCGGAACGCTCGGGGGTCTGCCCGGCGGCTAACAGAAATTCTGGGCGCCAGGACACACTGCGGCCGCCGCCTCCTTCCAGTTTATGCCCGGGAGAAGGTCTATGTTGCTTTGGCCGGGCCCGAACCTTTTGTGTGCTGCCCGACCTAAATCCATTCCGCTTCCTCGAATCGAAGCAGCCAGGACAAATCTGCCCATCCTGCTCGTGGCGCAAACTGCCGACCGTCGATTTTGTGCACGTGCAGCATTTTTCCGGTGGCTGCGCGACCAGCCATGCTCGGCGGCCTCCCTGGCATATCATTCGCGCAGTTCGTTGGACTACAGTTTGTCCAGCAGTGTGCAAAAGTGGAACCAGGGCAATTGTGCAGCAGCCTGCTGCACAAATTCCCCGCTCGGCCAAGCCTCGGCAAGCGCGCGCATGTACTTGAGGTTGCGCGGCGAAAATCCCTCATGTCCGGAAACGTCGCCCGCAGATCGCGTGCGAGCCGGTCTATCGCCCAGGCTGCCTGCCCATCCCTGCTGTGCTGCCGCTCGAGGATGTTACGTCCGATCTGCCAATAGAGCGTCACGAGTTCCCGGTGACCGAGAGGACCGCACGCTGGCGTGACCCGAGTTTTCAACCCAGCGAGCCAAGCGGTGTAATCGGGGGAAGGGAGCGTTGCGTCCGGCATTCAGTTGGTTCCGTTTCGGATTGCGGGCCGGCGGCGCCGGTCTCCCCCCTCATTATCCGGGTCGGTCAGCTGGCGAGCAATGCAAGGTCCAGGCCGTCCCATGGGATGGTATCGCCGCGAGAATACTACCCAACCTGGAAATGTTCCACGTTCTGCCCGGCGTTGATCGCCCGCTGCAGCCAGTCCGGCATGGCGCCCCGACCGTCCCAGCCCTGCCCCTGCGCGTTGCGGTAGCGCACCGCCCCAAGCGATGGCGCCGGCGGCGGCTCGGCAAAGCAGCCGGCGGCCTGCAGGTCGGACAGGCTCAGCCCATGCTGGGCCATCTGGATGCGGATCCAGGTGATCGCTTCCGCGCGCTCGATTTCGATCGACATGATGCAGGTGAATAGATTTGAGGAGGCGCAGGATCCAGCGTCGCGCTGTCGTTCGGAATTAGACGTCAAGCTTGTTCCGGGGATTGCTGCTACGAAGATCCGCGCGGCGGGAGGACAAGGTGGCCTCTCTGCTTAAATTTTAATCAAACCCACAGATCGCGCACTGGACAAATCCTCGCCCTCAGACGCCCCCCTCAGGCTGGCCCCGGCTTGAACTTCGTGCGCATTTTACGCTGTCGAGCAGTTCGAGCGCACCACCCGTTTGATCACATTTTCGATAGTGGCTGCTGGTATTGACCGCGCTCCACGGGTCTTGGGTGCGACGGTATTCATCAGCGATTATTCCTTGTGGCGAGCCGGAGCGAGCGTCCTCTGATGCGACAGCTTTCCCAGCGCCGGCACGTTGCCGCGGAGTCGATCATCGACTTCTCGGCAGCAAAGTGGTCCCCGGTGAACAAGCCCGGCCGGAGCGACAAGACGCTGGCCAGGGTGGAAGCCGGCCGCGCCCGGTACGGGTAGCGGTTCGTGATGCCCTACTACGGCAGCGGCTCTGGCACCACCGGACGCAGCCTGGATCGCCCCATCGGCACGATCACTACCTTGGACCGCTGGGCCGTGGTGGACGGCGACCGCATACGCATGCTGAGCGCCGACGAGTGCCGCGCGGCGATGGGCTTCCCGCGGGAGTACAAACTGCGGTCACAGCACAAGACGGCTGTGCACATGCTGGGCAATGCGGTATGCCCGCCGGTCGCGCGCGACATCATCAACGCAATCATGGAGGCGGCGTGAGCTTACTCGTCTACCCACGTAAACGCGGCGCCCGAGTCAATCAGTTGGGTTGCATAGGCTCGCGCGGCAGCCATGGCGTCGCCATCGGAACTGAAAACGCCAGGAGCAGCGAGAAGAATCGTCCTCCGATCGAAGATGTTCGTCGGGGAACTAGAGCCGTAGATTCGCACGTCGCTAGTCCACTGACCTGGTCCGTCGGACGTAGCGGAGGCCTCATACCCGAAATCTCCGTGTCGATAGATCGGACCAATCTTCGCATCGACCCAGCGCATCCCAGCAGATGCAGCTACCTGCGATGCCTCTTGCGCAGTCTTGTAAATGTGTGCACCGAGATCAATGATATGGTCAATTGCCACATCACTTTGGTGCTCGGTTACTACCAGACGGGAGCTGTACCCCCCATCAGCCAGCAGCTGCGGATCGCAATTGATGGTGTGCCGCCTGTATGTCGTACCCATCTGACGCTCCAATTTTCTGGAATCCTAGCATGACCAAAGAACGCCCTATCCTCTTCAGCGGCGCCATGGTGCGCGCCATCCTGGACGGCCGGAAGACGCAGACGCGGCGGATCATCAAGCTGCCGGAAACGCTCGGCACCTGGGAGCCAACCACAATAGGGGGCGGCACATCGACTTTCGCCGACGGCACACCGGCGCCGGAAATGGCGGCGATCTGGCACACACGCACCGGCGCTACCCTGACCTGCCGGCACGGCCAACCAGGCGACCGCCTGTGGGTGCGCGAAAGCGGCGTCATCAGCAAGCTAGCCGGCACCCACGACAAACCAAGGATATTCCGGCATGACGTGCCAGCGACGCCCGAGACCGGCTACTACTGGGTGGAACGCACCCGCGACACGGGCGCCAGCTACAACGTGTCCGGCTGCTCGCGAGAGGCCGCGCTGCTGTCACCACCGCCAAGGCTTGCCCGTCGATTCACATGCCTCGCTGGGCCTGCCGCCTGGTGCTGGAGATCACCAGCGTGCGCGTCGAGCGGCCTAACGACTGCGGTGAAGCGGATGCTATCGCCGAGGGCATCGAGCGCCGTCCCAGCGCGGATGGTGACTGGGCACACTAGGAAAATCGGGGGCAACGACGACGTTCGTCCGGCTGAGGATCGACTAGGTAGCTCATTGGCCTCTCAGGAGCGGTAAGTCCAGGGAGGCCTGGAGGCGCTCGATGGGCGGCAGGGCGGGCATGGCTGAGGGAATTGGTGGTGGTTCGCATTGCGTCGGCAGATAATGAGCAGGCGGGTCGTTCCGCAGTGCGCCGCACCACAATCAGGTACAACGTTGCCCTGGACGCCCGTGCGGAAACGCTGACGGTGCAATGCCTTGGCGAAGCTGCGCTGCACGCGCCACACGGAGGGCCAGACGAGGCCCGGCGCGCCGAAGGCGCGGATGTTGCATCGCCCGCATGGCTTCACCCAAGCGAAAGGAGCCTGTCATGGCCGAGTTCAAGCCAACGCGGTTTTCCCACGTCCGTCCCCAGGACACCGCCTTTGTCGACCAGGGTTTGCGAGATTTCTTCCTCTACCGCGATCTCGGCATTGCCGAGGCCACCGGCGGCCGGGTGCTGGCGCAGTTGGTCAAGGCCAACCAGCCGCCCGAGCATGGCACCGGCTGGCATCGTCACGAGGCCGACTTCCATATCGTGCTGATGCTCAAGGGCTGGGCCCGCTTCATGTACGAGGACAAGGAGACCAAGGTGGCTGCCGGGGATTGCGTGCACCAGCGGCCAGGCATCGTCCACTACCTGTTCGATTACTCGCCGGACATGGAGTACCTGGAGATCGTGGGGCCGGCCGACTTCAAGACCACCGATGTGGAAGGGCCTTGCGCGGTGCCTGCGGTCACGCCCTGGCCAACGGACCGTCCGGCGCCATAGGGCGTGCCGCCCACGCTGATCACTGCGTGCTCCCCATGATGGTGTTGCGCACTGTGGAGAGCGCGCCAAAGCGGGGGCTGACTAAACGGCGAGGCGGCGGTCTTCTCCGCAGGCGATGGAGGGATACCATCGTTCAGCGTGCGATCGGAGCTGGTCATTGAGCACGGCCGTCCGGACTTGTAGCAGTGCGTGGGCGTGCCGCGGCCGCCAGGCCATCTGCTGCCGTTTGACGAACCGCTTGCTGATTACCTGGTTGACGGCTGACTCGACAAAACCTGATGCAATGGGCTCCCCATGCCGATAGCGGTCACCGTAGTTCACGATGAAGTGCCGGTTGTTGTCCAGGTAGACGATGAACTCCTCGAGTTTGCCGAGGAGTTTGACCTCTTCGGGGCTGGCCTCAGCTTCCAGATCCCAGCCCAGGCTTTCCAATCGGCACAACGCTGGATAGGGGCAGCCGTGCCACTGGTGCCACTTGGCGCCATGCAGCGCCTTGATCAATGTCGCGTTGCTCGGGCCGTCGCTGTGTGCCGGGCGGCCCTTGATCATCTGTTCGAGGTTCTGTACCCGCATGGCGACGTGGAACCAATCGAGAACGTACTCACCGCGGTCACCAAAGCCGAGCTGCGCAAACCGTACGGTATCGCCTCCATCCTACAGAAAGGTCACCGGTTGACCGGTTGACTAGGTTGCACACCTTCACGTAGCAGGAAATTCAACATACGATCGGCCGGCCGGTGCTCCAGCTTGTGCACGTAGGCAAAACTATGGCCGGCATCCTGATCGCGCATTGACTTCCCGACGATCACTTCAAACCAGCCGTCCTGCCGGCGCCGGTGGCCGGCCAGCCGAAGGTAGCCGCCGTCAATGCCGACGGCGCGGACCGGACTGGGCTCCGGGATGTCGGGCGAACCGACGCTCGCGGCCACCTCCGCGTGCTGCCGGGCGTCGGTGGCCTGTTCCGCTTCCAGCCGGCGACCGAGCCCGGTGACCTGGCGCCGGATCGAGCTGGCTGCCAGCACATGATCGAGCGGCAACACCTCTTGCAGGACGTTGACGGTCAGACCATACGACATCAGCGCTGCGAACTTGACCTCGAGATACTGCAGTTCTGGGCTGACCCGCTCAGGCAGACAGCGGGCGACCGGGCTGAAGCTACGTGCGTCGCCCTGGCACTGCCGGCAGGGGTACAGCCTGGGACTGTCAATCGACAGTCGCCCGAACGCGCTCCGGAAGACCAAGTGATGGTGGCCCTTGCAAGCCAACTGCGCCCCGCACGTGGGACAAACGCTGATCCGGGAACCTGTGCCGCGACCATCGTGCGCTGCAGCCGACCCAGCAATAGTTTCGCCTCCTCCAGATGCAGGCCCAGCGAGCCCACATCAAGGCCGTCTCTCTCGAACTGGGCAATTTCGGTGACGGTAGCTGGCACGCCTCCCTCGTCCTGCACTACGAGTTGCAAGCTAATACGCATGGCCACCCTCCTCCCTTCTATGAGCAGTGGTTTGTCAAGTCCCTTTGGGAGGTTGGGGCTAGTCGACCGACGATCAAACTTCCTACGTGCGGCATAGTCTGAAGCCGTTTGTGCGCGCGTCAGACGTGACGTCTGACCACCTTCTATCCGCCGGCGCTTGGCCGGCCTCGTCCTGCATGCGCATTACGCCGGAATCATCAACCAGGAGACATGCCCCATCTTGGTAAATCGGTTGCATCAGCAACCCGGGAGGAGAACGGGCATGTTCACCTCAGACCGTTTGTGCTTGCGTAGTTGCCCTGACCGACCGTTACCTCCTTCCTGCAAAACTTTTTTTGGGAGCCTACGCTGACTTCAGCCGTGCGCCTTCGGGAATCTCACCGTCTTTCAGATAGCGCCACAGCGCAATGGCGAGTCGCCGTGCGACTGCAACGATCGCGATGCGCCGGGCCCGCCGGTTTGGTCCCGTGCTCTGGGTGCGCGCGTTGAACCAGCGCGTGAGTGCACTGTCGGGTTGGTGGCGCAGCCAGCACCATGCCATCTCGACCAGTAACGCGCGCACTCGTCGGTTGCCCTGTTTGCTGATGCCCTGGTCGACCTGGCTCTCGCCGCTGTCGTAGGGCTGGGGCACCAGACCGGTACAGGCACCAACTTGGCGCCGGTTGCTGAAGTCCCTCCAGAACAGTTCGAGCGCGAGGCGCGACGCGCCCACTTCGCCAATCCCTTTCAGGCGGGCCAGGTCATCGCGTCGCTTGCGCGCGGGTGCGGGCAGGCTTGCCTGCCGCGTCTTCTCCAGCGCCGTGAGTTGCTGTTGTGCCAGCGCCAGCCGTTCGCACTCGCGCAGCAGCCGCTCGCGCATTTCGGGCGGCAACGGCGCGCCGTCGTGACACTTCACCTCGTCACGGGCGAGCCGGCCGGCGAAGTGCTTGTGATCCACCTCATCCCAGCAGCCGAACGTGGCCAGCAGTTTGCGCATGCGGTCGCGGTGCTGCAGCACTTCCTTCTGCAGTTGCCCGCGATCGCGCATCAGGTGCCGCGACGCTTCGTCCTGCGGCGATGGCGCGTGAACCACGTGCATGCGGTCGCGCTCGCCGCGTAGCCATGCGCGCAGGTTGATCACCAGCTTGATGACATCGAGCCGGTCGGTCTTCGCGCGCCGCTTGTGGCGTTCAACCGGAATGCTGGCCGGATCGATGACGTAGCACTTGATGCCGTGCGCCTGAAGCGCGCGACAGATCCAGAACCCGTCCTGGCCGGCCTCGTAGCTTACGACGACGCGCAGCCCGGCTGGTAGGGACCACTTCTTTTTGTGCTGTTCGATCAGGTCCAGCACCTCCTGCAGACGCGCTGAGGCTTGCGGCTGCGCGACCGTATGCACCGCAGGCTGCTCGCGGTGACCGTCGTGTAACGCGACCTTCCACTTCGCGGCCGCCAGTTCGAGCGATACCGCCAACACCCGCTCCTCGATATCTGTACGCATGATGTCTCCCCTGTGAGCCAAGCACGACACGCTGATTTTAAGCATCGGTTTGTCCTGTCTCATAGGATCTTGGAAGCTGAGGCGACCAGTCTACCCCTCGAAGTGTCGCAACCGATCATTGACGATCTGACGGTCAAAGCGACGATCCAGCCAAGTCAGCCATCGGTCGACCTCATCGCGTAAGTCTTCCAGCACGACTGGACCCTCGCGCAGCGACTCGAGCCAATCGAGGAACTCGTACTCACAGCGTTCGTCCCTGGCCTCCAGATACCTCTCGATCCCGCCAATGTCCTCTGGCGGGCAAGGCCCGCAACCCGCCACGCAATGTGGCAGCCGGCCAGGATGTTGCCGCAGCATACGCCGCTCCACCCGTATCTCGTGGCGCCACCACGCGTTGAAGTCGTACACATAGACGAAGCCTTCGTGTTCGCGGAGATGAAACGCGGTCAGCGGCAGTTCGTTTGCCACTGTGGAGAACTGCAAGACGCCCTCATGAGCTTCGCCGTAACGCCTGCCACGAATGCTGAACTGGTGCAGATGTTCGTCCGCCCAGCCCATGACTACCTGAATGACGTTGTGCAATTGTCCGAGCGTCAAGTGCTCGGGAACGAGGACGCGTCGCCAAACTGGCGGGCTCAGGCCGCGCAGAGCAATTCGAAGTTGAAGGACGGAGGTCGCCGGCCCAGGATCGGAAGCCATGCGCGCATTGTAGGTGCCATATTGGCATCTCAGCAGCGGTCCGGTCGTCTGCCCCCGCTTTGGCGCGGTCTCCTTGATTGCACAACTTGGCGGTTTCCTAGGCCGCAAGGGCGATGGCGAGCCGGGTGTAAAAACCATCTGGACTGGCTTGCAGCAAGTCGCGATCGCCGCTCAGCGGGCATTTTTTTGTATAAAGAAATGACTTTCTACATCCCAGCGGAGAATCACCCCGTCCTTGCTTGCCGAAACGGCTTGACGTCCGTCTGCCGAGAAGACCGCCTTTACCACCTCATCTTGATACCCCTCGAAGCGGAGGAGTTCTCCTGGGTATCATTCAGGCGTGCGGGCTGACGATGGATTGATGTGGCGTCCACTGCTACGGGACGCCCGCACTCGCCACAAAAATGGTGGCCCGGTCTAAGCTCGGACTGGCAATGGGTACATTGCATGGAAAGCACTTCTACCGTTATGAACGGTAGCGCCGTGCGATGAAGACCGTAAGCGCAGCGACAACTGTCTGCCGGCTGTTCATACGCTCATTCCTTGGCGCCGGCCTCTTGGAGAATACGCACGACTTCCGTGTGTCCGTTCAGTCTGGCGGCGATCAAGGCGGTGTGGCCACGATCCCCCTTTCGCATTAACATCGGCCCCTGAGGCAATCAAGACCTTCACCGTCTCGACGTGCCCCCCCGTAAGCCGCCCACTTCAAGGCGGTCCAATCGGCGCCCATCTGCGCATACACATCGGCCCCGCCGGCGATCAAGGCCCGCACGGCCTCGGCCTCGCCGAATGCCGCTGCGACCATTAAGGCGGTCATTCCGTCGGGCCCGCTTCGTAGATTAGGGTCCATCCCGTCGGTCAGGAATGATTTTATTGCAGCCGTTTTACCCATCCGTGCCGCGGCGAGAAAGCGTTTCTCCGGCGTGTTCTCTTCCGGCTGGTAATAGGAAAACGGCTCATCTTGCTGCCTCTCAAAATACTCCGATGAAACGTAGGCCGCCGAGCACGGCGATGCCTGCAATGGCTGCCAGCGCAAAGAAATACCGATACCTTCGGAAATGCCTATAGACGATGAAATTCAGCCCGCCGAGCACGGCAATGCCTGCAGTGGCTGCCAGCGCGATGTAATACCCATAACTTTGAAGAATAAGCCTATACCCCATGAAACCCAGCCCGCCGAGCACGGCGATGCCGACGCTGGCGGCCAGCGCGTACGGCCAGCGGCGACGCTTCGCCCCCGCAACCGAGGTTGGCGTTGAAGGTGGTATCTGAGTCTTCTGAGCCTGCGGCGAAGCGCCTTGCAGGGACTGCCCGCACTCGCCACAAAAACGCTCGTCGGACGGCCGTCTGGCGCCGCAGGCTGGGCAGACCACCGAATCGGGAGACAACGGGAGCGGGGCGACCGCTGCCACGGGGTGACCGCAGACGCTGCAAAAGCGATCGTCCGGGCTGAGCTCCGACTGGCATTTCTCGCATCTCATACGACGAAACCTCCTAAGCGAAGTAGCGCGTTTTCGTTAGGACTCCCTCGACGCATGTGCTGACCGACACCGTCGTTGGAGCGGTTGCCTAGGGCTGCCGCCTAGTCGATGCGCATCGGCATCACCACATACTTGAAGTCCTGGCGACCGGGAATAGTAAGCAGGACGCTCGACATGGCGCCGTCCAGCGTGACCTCGACCTCGTCGCAATCCAGGCTGTTCAGCGCGTCGAGCAGATACCGCGCATTGAAGGCGATGCGCAGGGGGACCCCGTGGTATCTGATGGACAGCTCCTCTTGCGCCACCTGATCGCTCGCGTCCGTTCGACGGATGACCAGGCTGCGCTCGTTGAGCTCCCACTGTACACCGCAGGATTCGTCGCGGCTCACGCGCTGCAGCGCCCTCGCGAGGGACTGCCTATCGATACGCATCACATGCGCACGAGCGCTCGGGATGATACTACGGTAGTCGGGAAACTCGCGGTCGACGATTTCCGCCGCCAACCACTGGCCATCGACCCGGAAGCGGACCCGGCTCGGCGAGATGTCGATGGCGACGGGGGCGTCGCGCTGCGCGAGCCACTCCGTCAGTTCGACGACCGTGTTGCGCGCCAGAATGACCTTCCGACCGAGCGCTTCTTGGGCGTTTACCGGATGCTCTGCTAACGCCAGGCGATGACCGTCGGTCGCAACGACCCGCAGTTCGCTCGAATCGACGGCCATCAACAGTCCATTGATTGCGTTATCGCCGTGCCCCATCGCGTACTGCACCATCGCGAGCACCCTTCTCAGCGCCCGTGCCGGCAGCTCGACCATCGCTTCACCTTCAGCCGCCGATGAGGCGGCTGGACCGACCTTCGCCCCACAGGCGGTGCAGAAATTCGCACCCCCTCGCAACGGCTTCCCGCAGGCAGCGCAGCAGGGTTGCTCCCGGCCCTGGAAGAAGACCAACCCACCGCCTGGCACCGCCGTCGAGTCGGCAGGGATCACCTTTGCCCCACAGGCGGTACAGAATTTCGTGCCTGTCCCCAACGGCTTCCCGCAGGCCCGGCAGGATTGTGCCTGAGGCGTCGCGGCATGGGGTGTCCCCGTTCCAACGTGCTTCACTCGGCCTGCGGCGTTTGGCGGCATCCTACGAACAGCCTCTTGCAGCAAGTCCATGTCGAGCCACACCATCTCGGGCGCTTCGGCGGGGACCCAACGCCCCTGCTCCAGCCGATTCCAACGCAGCGATGCCAGCCCCACGGTCCAGAGCGCACCATCCGCCCCCCTCACCCGCAGTGCCGCGTGCAGCGCTTTGAATTCTTCGTCGGAAATGAACTTCCCGTCCCGGATTTGACGGAGCTCCTGGGCCAGAAGCTGTACCTGCCCGCCGTCAATTGGAACTTCCCTGGGAAGCTTTCCTGGGTGTTCTACGACGAGCAGGCGCCGGGCATCGGCGGGATCGTGCTGGAAGCGGAAATGCACGTGGGGTGCGACGGACAGCATGCGAAACCACCGTCTCACCGTGACCGTCGGACCTTGCGGCATGACCGCTGGGGCGGGAGAGGCAGGGGCCGGTGACGACTCGCGGGCCGCCGACCGGACCACTCGCGCGGGATCTGCATTATCGATTGCCCACGACTTCCCGCTTTGCTCGACTGGCGACGCACCCTGCTGCGGGGAGAGCGAGGACACGCTCGGCTCCACAAGAAGCCGGTTTCCACACTGGCCGCAGAACTTCATCGTCGCCGGGTTCACTTGGCCGCAGTGGCTACAAACGATCTGCGACGATGTCTGCTGAGCGTCCGGCGCCACCACCCGCTGTTCGTTTGAAATGCCGAGGACCTCGTCGCGCTGTTCTTGCGTCGAGGCCGTCGTGAGTATTGCGCGCTTCAGCGCGACCTTGGGCGCGGCAGGGAGCAGCGCCGCGGCGATCATCTCGGCGAGGGCGATGTAGAGTTCTCGCTGCGTCAGCGTCCGATGCATGGCAATGCCGAGACCGCTGCCGTCCGGTTCGAGCTCAATCAGATGATTGGAGAGTCTCGTCGGTGCCAGGAACGCCTCGATCAGCGGCAAAGCCCCGAGCTCGGTCAGCACCTCGAACCTGAAGCCGACTGCGACACCGATGCCGTCGATGAACTCGTTCCCCATCCTCTGGGCCGCGTCACCGAAGCAGAAAAAATCCTGACCGGCATCCTGATCATGCTGTGCAAGCAGGAATTTGGCGTCTTGCAGGACGGTCAGCTGTTCGATTGGCGGCTCCTTGAGCAGCGTGGCGACGCCAGGTGCGAGCTGAATAAAGGCGGGAAGTAACCAGCGCAGATCGCGGCGCGTAATCGCTTCGCGCATGGTGGCGATGAACTCCGGCTGCCCGATGCGAAGCGAATCCGTAGCGCCGTAGCTCAGCGCACTCTGGTATTTCGCCCGCCGGTACCCGTCGACGGCATGTAGCGCATAGATGAGCGCCGGCAATGGCAGCGTCGGCGGCAGGTCGCTGGGAATAGCGCGATCCGATGCACTCGAGAGTCGGAACAGCCACCAGCCCAGATACGCCTCCGCCGAACCGAAGGCATGGGCGGCGTATCGGTCGTTCCGCTCGGGAGCGACGACGACAAAGGTCTGCCCCTCGGCATGGCTCACGCAGGCGAAGAATGCGGCTTGGGGCACAGATGCACCGGCAAACCGATGCGTGATGCACAGGTCAGGGCTCGCGAGGATCGCGGCGATGCGCGCCGGTAGCAATGAGACCGGCCGACCGCCCGGCATGCCGCCTGAGCGTACCAACGCATCCAGGTCCTCGGCGAAGGGAGACAGCGCGTTCCAAGACCCGGCGCCGTTCAATAGACCATCGCAAAGCTCATCCTTGCTGAACTCACCGTTCCACTCTTCGGGCGCGTCCAGGCCGTATGGCTCGCCGCAACGCTCATAGTTCGCGATGTAGTGCTCGATGGGCATTGCGGTGCCTGTGTCAATGAGCTTCCCACTTTGCCGCTCGACGATAATGGGTGCGTTGCCCGCAATCGCGTATCGGGGATCTTTTGTTTCCAGCCACGTTTTGGAGGCATATGAGAATACCCACCCCCAGGGCCTTTCAATGGTTGCCTCATCGACAATGACAATCTCGTCATTGCACACCTCGGCTTCAACCAACCGTCGCGCTTGCTTTTTGGTGATCATGAGACGGTTAATCCTCGATCAGGGAGTTGCACTCACCGGCCAATTACCGCAAAGGCGGTCGTCGCGCGCGCTGCTGCGGCTTTTGCCATACTCTCGTGCAGCCGATGGCTTTGGCTCCGCGCAGCATTTTTTGCCCGCGGGACCCGCCGCGCCGCAATTTGGACAATAGACCATCTCGAGGCCGTGACCATTTGGGGCGGGGGCATTCAGCGTTTCCGATCAGTTAACCCTTCTCCATCGGCCGCGCCCTAGAGACTCTCATCGCCGCTCGGGCCCCGGCTGCTGATGAGTGACCCGATCAGCACAAAAGCCTCCTCCTTGCTGATGATGTTGCTCTCGTCGATTCCGCCCATGCGAAGATCGATGAGCAGTTCGCTGTCAGGCGTCCAGCCTTTTTGGCGATGGTAGACCTGCGGGTTGACGCCGTTATCTTCCCGGAAGATCACCCACTCACCCCGGGGGTAGTCTTGCTTGTAGTATGTCCACATGGTCAGGGCCCCTGCTTCTTCGGGATCGACGGGATTTTGTCAATGTTGTCCGGGACGCGCAGCGATTTAGCGATCCTCATTTGCTCATCATCAAGTAGCGCCCAAGCGGGATTAGAGCGATCAGCAGGAGTAAGCTTTCGCATCTCTTCGAATAGGTGGTGAGTACCCGGGCCCTTGGCCCACAAACTTTCCGGCGTATGGAATTGCACTTCCATTAACTGCCCGGTTGGGCTACGCAGTTGGACATTGATCCCCTTGTAGGATTTCATTGCGTCCGGCCAGGTATTCTTCAATTCGACAATCTGGTATCCCTCGTCTGCAAATTTCTTCAAGACTGCCACCGTGCCGTCGGCGAGCTTTTCCGGTGGGAAGGTTGAGGTATAACGGACCGTGTCAGCGATGTTGTCCCCCGCGGCTTCAACACTGAGGCCTTTTCGGGTGACATCCTTGGCAACCTTTTCCACCAAGGACCCCGGCCTCTTCAAGCGGTCCTTCAAGCCCTCCATCTGGCCCCCCATCGCGTCCGTGGTGGTTTGGATGCTCTTGGTCATGGCCGGTTCCGCGGCCTCTGCTTTCGCCAGCAAGGCGTTAGCTTTGTCCAACAGGTCGATCTGTTGTTGGTCGGTGAGATGCTTGATCTCGGGGACCTTTGGCGCTTCCGCCTGGGGGGTGGAGGGGGCTGGGCTGTCCGGCAGCCTCTGGGGCACCGTATCGTCGAACGCGCTGGCTGCTGTGGAGGCGCTGACGTCGTCGGCACCTTGCGTAAATTGGGCGCCACGGCCGGAACCCTGCGCCGCGGCCCGCGCGGTATCGTCGGCAGCGGAGGCCGCCGCCACACCTTCCCCCAGCACGCCGGAAGCTGGAGCCGGAACCACTGCCTCGGCAATCCCGGCGGTACCCTTGGCCGCGCCGGCGAGCTTGGTTACTCCGGCCTTGATCGCGGCGCCACCTTCGACGACGCCCGCGACCGTGGTAACGCCGATCGTCGCGCCGACGAGCCCATCCCAGAGACCGTTGATGACGTCCCGCCCATGAGTCCGGTCGCCGGCGGCTTTCAGGTGGTCCCACGACGTCTCGACGGCGCCGCGCAGGCCTTGCCACACCATGGCGGCGGTATCTGTTACCGTGCCGCCTATCGTGCTGCCAATAATGCCTACGGTCTCTCCGGGGCTACGCGAGAGGTCGTCTTTGAGATTCGTCCAGGTGCTGGGTGTTAGGGCGTCATCAATCGCAGCCTCTATTGTGCGAGCGGCCGAGTAGGCCGAGCGTCCCAATGCGATGCCGCCTCTTGCAAGCGCGATGACGGCGCGAACCTGTTGACCGGGAGAGGTCAAAAACTCGCCCCCCGCCTGTGCCCCGGCGATCGCCCGCTGGCCCAGCCCCTTCGGGATATTCCAGAAAACGTCTGTCAACACGCCGCCAGCCGTGTCGAGCATTACCCGTGGCATGTCGCTAAGCGCGTCGAGCGTTTGCTGCGCCGCCGCGGCTTGCACTTTATAGGCGTCTTCAATGGCCGTGGTCGGCTGCGGGAATGAATCTGCGGCCTGTGCCCCGGGCGGTGCCGGCGGCAGTCCGGACGCCCCCGGCAGGTTGGGGTCGGGCAGATCGCCGGAACCGTCGAGCACGGCGGAGGTGGTGAGCGGCGCGTCGCCCGTCCACGGAAGATCGGGCGGAGGCATCGTGACATCACCATCGGTAACCGTCGTGCCGGGCATGCACCAAGGCAGGTTGGGATCGGGCAAGTCACCCACGCCATCGATTACGGCGGAGGTGGTGAACGGCGCGTCGGCTGTCCACGGCAGGTCGGGCGGAGGCATCGTGTTGTCATGCTCGGAGACTGTCGGCGGGGTCGCCAACCCGTCCGGCGGCGCAGACCTGGCCTCGCCTCGCGGAGGGAGGACTTTGGGCTCCGGACCGCTGCCGCCGCCGGCGCCCGCAATCGGCGCACCGAGCACGCCACCGACTCCGGCACCGAGCCCGGCGCCTAAGCCGGCCGCGAGACCGCCGCCGACCGACTGCCCGAGCACCGCCGGGACGTCGGCAGCTGCGCCGTGATGATGCGCCTCGCCGGTCCAGCCCCCCATCTCGCCCGGCACGCATTCGCCCGGCACGCACCGTTGGGCGAACGCATGGTCAATCAGGCCGAGCCGGGAGTCGCCGAGCGCAAGCCATGCGAGTTCCACGAACGCCAACAGCGCGGCGGCGCTGGGCGGAATCCGGCGGGACAATATCAGCGCCGCGATCACGCAGGCCCCGGCAAAAGCGAGCTTAGGTAAGACACCGGGAAGGACGAAGCCGACGCACAGGGCGAGTGCGCCTCCAAGCACCCCGACCGTCATTCCCGACACGCCCACCGGGCGCCGTTCTCGGGAGGGGGCAACGTGCTGGACGAGCTCCGACCACAGGTGGAGCAGCAGCGCCGAAACTAGCCGCCCCAGCATCGAGGGCAGCGACGACATCAAGCCCGCGGCGAGGAAGAGGCCGACCCATGGGGAGACCAGGTTGGCGGCAACCAGACTGACGGCCGCTCCCCACAGCAGATGAACGCGAGCGGCCTCGCCGTCTCGTTTGAAAATGAGGCCGAGTGCGGCAGGGAATTCCCCCAACTCCTGACAGAAGCGCTGGGTACCGACCGAGCGCCAATAGCCAGCGAGTCCGCCGATCACCATGCCGCCCAGCGCGAAGCTAAGCGAGCCCCACCAGGCATTGCCCTGCCCGAACGCCAGAACGCCGGGGTCCACCTGGTGGCTACCGTAGACGAAGAGGAGCAGCAGCGCGTTCGCTGCGTAACCGAATGCGGCGCCAACCACGGCGGAGAGGAATGCCGTCTTGGAATTCCGGCGCAGCCACTCGGTGACTAGGCGAACGAAAGCACCCAGACTCTCCGGGGCCTGGGCAAGGTGCGCAGGCTGCTTGCCTGTCATGCCCATGCGTCTTCTCCGATCAGGTGGTCGCGGTGGCCGTGTCGTCTCGTCCGACTGTCAGCGACGAGACACAATGCCGCATGACGACCATTTCCTTTGTCGGCGGACAATCCGTACCCAGTGAATCGCGAAGTGCTTCGAGGCTGTACAGGACCCGGCTGAGAAAAAGGACGGCTGCAATTTGTTTCATGAAGGCAAGCCCACGTTGCGTGGGAGGTTCGAAGTACAAAGGATCAGGCAGCAAGCTTTGGCTCAGTCCACGCGCACTGGGCGACAGCAATACCTCCGTGAGAAAAGAAGCCATAAAGCAAAGATAGACCATACGAGGGCCGGCCGGGATTCGTGAATATCTGAAGCTTCACATATTTGCGAATCCCGGCCAGCCCTCGTCTTGGATCCAGCGGATCGCCGCCGCCCGCTCAGTCTTTGCTGTCATCGTTTTGGTTGTCGTTGCCGTCGCTGCTGTCGCTGCCATCTTCCGGGTTCGAGCCGGTAGGCGCCCCGTGCTCGATCATCGCAGCAATGCCCTTGGCATCGATCTCGGTGCCATGGGCGAGCAAGGCCGCGTAGGTCGACAGCAGTTCGGCCACGGACTTCGCCCGGTGCCCGAGCAGCACCTCGCTGAAATTGGTCGAGGCGTCGACCTCCAGCAATAGGTCCGGCAACTGCACATCGCCGATTGTCTTGTAGATCAAGTCGCGTGTGCGGCGCGGCTCATCGTCCTGCTCCAGCGGCACAATCGCCGGCAGGTGAAGCATGCCATCGTCTCCTATTTCGATCTTGCCTTGAGCGGAGGCCTCGGCCACAGCAGCCACGCCAGCACGAAGCGTATCCCGTAGCTGTTCGATGAAGGTATCAGCCGCGACTGGCGGGCCCAATAGCCCGAGATACTTGACACGGTCGCGCTCCCACTCCTTGGCAGGGATGAGCATTTGGTCGCCATCACGAAAGCGCATCGAGTGGTCAATCCATACGCTGCCCCGACGCAGGCTATTTCGTAGCGACATCATCGTGCAGGCAGAGAAGGCCTGATAGCCGCGCTTGGGGTCAGGATCATGGACGAGGTCATGCCACGCCGTGCCAACGCCGGTCTCCGTAAAGTCTTCTGGCAGAGCATTGAGCTTCCTTGTTTGCAGGTCGCGCCACGCCTTGAGGTTCGCAAAGCCGGGATCGTCCTCCCTGCCGCCGAATTCCAGGCCTTCCAGGCCCGACAGCAGAGCGTGAATCCGCTGATGGTCACCGGTCAGCGCCGCGCGCACGTGTGACGCAAAGCTCGAATGCGCCGCGTCGGTGACGACGGCCAGGTGCTCCAGGGCTTCATCCACTCGCTGCTCGGTCGACTTGCTCTTGTCTTGCAGGACGGCCTTGGCCTTGAGCGCCTGCTGCCTGTCTTCCACGGCGGAGCGGATGTGCGTCGACTGCGCCGTGCTGGCCGCGCGTCGGAACAGATCCTGGCTGCGTCGGCTGGTCTGGTGCATCGCGGTATCGGTGAGTTCCAGCAAACTCATCCGTAGAAAGCAGACAGCTATCTGGAAGTCCGCACGCTCGACAAGTTCACCCACCGTGTATCCACCGCGTGTACTTGCAGTGCAGTCATCTGCTCAACCGGATGGTGCAAGCTCGTCTGCCCACAGATATCCACGAGGTAAAATCGCAAGCACCTCTGGCGTCCAGGGCGGGGCGCCCCCAACATTAATAACAAATATGGCAACACTGCCACTCATGCACGTCATGGACCTGCTGCTCGACGCGATCTGCGTCGTCGACCGCGAAGGCCGTTTCCTGTCCATCACAGGGGCTTGCGAAAGCATCTTTGGCTACAGAACGGAGGAAATGCTGGGCAAGCCCATGATTGACTTCGTCTTTCATGAGGATCGGGAGAGAACCCTGAAGGCTGTCGAACGGATCGAGGCTGGTTATCTGCAGCGTCAGTTCGAGAATCGCTATGTGCGCAAGGACGGCAGTATCGTGCACATCATGTGGTCGGCGCGCTTGTCAGAATGCAAGAACCAGCGGGTGGCCGTCGCCCGCGATATTTCGGACCGTGCACAGGTGCTGCCGGAGGAGCGGCTGCTGTCGGATAGCTCGTCGGCAGAGGCACCCTGGCGATTATCGGATGCACCCCCTACCCTGATTCCGCCTGGGTTCGCGCCCATTCCGCTGTCGGCGCAGGATTACACGGTCCTGCATGCACTTGCCAGCGGCGACGAATGCGTGACACGCAAGGCCATTGTGCGGGCGCTTGGAGAGGATTTCCTCCATTATGACCAGCGCCGGCTGGATACCCAGATGCGCCGCCTGCGCCGCAAAGTTGAGCAGGCGTGCGGCCTGGAGTTGCCGGTGTCGACGGTGCGAGGCAAAGGTTTCCGGGTCTATCAGCGGATCGAGATCGACGGCTAGGGCAGGGAGCTCCCCAGTGCCGCCTCGTCGGGCCGGTCTGCTCAGATTTGCTCAGACAACGTCGGGGACGGCACTCTTATTATTTCAGGCTTGACCATCAAGCCGGACGAACATTCGTCCTCTGATCTTGCTCGCGGACCATCAGAGATTGAATCGGATGCAGCAGATCCAGCTTCCTGCACTGAGTCAGGCGGAGTTGGACATTGCATTTTCGTCGTTTGCGGGTATGGATGGCGGCAACCCGGCCGCCGCGATCTGGGTGTGCGATGCGGCCCCCCTGAATGGCTACGTACCGCTGTCAGTTGCGTTGCAGCGGCAGCCGATACCCGGGACATGGGATAAGGCGTTCCGTTGGCGCCATGCGCATCTGCTGCCGCGGTGGCAAACGCATTACCGCATTGCACGGGTGTTGGCTGCCGCGCGGGGAGCCGCCTTGCCGCCAGGGCGCACGCCGATCACTGCACAGGAGTACTTTGACGGCTATCTCTATGCGCCGCGCGGCTGGGACTTCAAGCTAAGTCTTTTCCCGCTGCCTGAACGACCAGATCAAGCCTTGCCTTGGCGCAAGGTTTTCCGTGAGCAGCCAGTATTGCGCCTCAAGTCGGAATATCTTCGTCTGTGCCGCCTCGGCGGGCGTTTCCGCTTCATCTCGTCGCTGCGCCGCCAGTATTGCCCCCGCGTGGTATTGTGCTTGGGCGAACGTCACGCGCACGATTATCAGCGTGCATTCGGTTTCGAGGACGTGGAGCGAAACGATTTGTTCTTGAAGCCGGCCGATTTGGCGCGGCGCTTGCAGGTTTTCGAGCACGATCAGACGACGCTGGTACTTAGTCCACCGTTTGCTGGGGCGCATGGGCTGAGTTCCGACGTGCAACTCGACGCGCTGGGCGCCTTTTTGGCGCAGTGGCTTCGCCCGACAGACTTTCCGCCGCGCCTGAGCGTCGCCGAACAGTCGTGCGATGCGGAGCCGGCCAGCATGGCTTTGCCAGCAACCTGTGAGCTCGCACTGACCGAAGCAGCGATCGCCGCCTAACAGCTGATGCGTGGCCGCCTGCCAAGGGCGGCAGACTGCGCGGCAAGCATGGCCAAAGAGGTAGAGGAGTCGGAGTCATGACGAGACCCAGCGGCTTGTTCCATATAGATCGACAAGGGCTCGTTATCGTGCCTTATCGACGGAGGCCCGTCACGTTCTTCCCGGCCTCCGCGCGCTCCAGCCTACGCCTGCTGGCGAGGTTGAAGGAGGCGCAACGACAGTTGCCATCTCCGGACGCTGCCTCGCGGCAAACGCGGACTTTCGAACGTCGCCTCAGGCCGATCAACGGTCAACGGATCTCTGAGGGCGACCGTCGCTTCGCGACCCGTGCGGCTAGCCATGGTTTTAGCAGAATGTAGTAGCTCGCCCGATAGAACTACAGCCCTGTTCAGTCGTCCACTCGCTCCGTGAATTGCTGGCTGCTGTCGTTTGCCCCCGTCGTGGTCGCACCGAAGGCGTTGTAGCTGTAGCTGGTCACCTCCGAGTGGGCATAGGTCGGTGCGAGGAACGCGCCGACGCTTGCTATGATTTCTATGAGCCAGCGCCACCATGTTGTAGTGCGTTAAATGCGGCATCAATCACCTGGACCTGACCCGCCTCCGGATGGGGTTCTTCACCGAACGCATTCCTATAGACGTCGCGCAGCGCAAAACGCCTGGGCATACAGACCGTCGCCGTCCAGGGTCGAACGCCCTCCGATGTCGCTCATGGTCGGACCGTCCCTCCGCTTCCGACTGGAAATGAAACGGTGATGTCCTCTGGTGTCGCGTCCGAGATAGATGCCGACGTGGTCGATCTGCGGACCGTCGTCCGGATCGGCATCGAAGAACACGAGGTCGCCCGCAGCGAGGTAGAGAAAATCCGTCGCCTGATGCGTGGCCATGCGCAGGATGAGCACGCCGGGGGCGTGGCTTGCCATTTCATGGGCGCGTCGCGGAATCGCCGCTCTGTCCTCGCGAGGGTGCCGACATAACGCGATGTTTCCGGGATCGCGCCCCGACAGGTTGCGGCGATAGCCGAAGACCATGCGTACGTAGCCGGAGCAGTCCAGGCAGCGGTATTGCCGGCTTTCCGGATGATCCGTGCCTTCATCCACGTAAGGCCATGCGATCCCAAGGTAGTCGTTGAAGTCCGAGCCCTCTGCTCGCGTGTCTCCGATTTCCGGCCCGTAACTGGCATCGCCCGCGATCTGGAGTTGGGGATCATCGTCGGCGTGGATGGGGGCGCTGCCGGCGATGTACTGCATGGCAACCGCGAGGATGTCGGGCTCATTACGCGCGTTTGCCTCGAGTGCCGATGCAAGCCAGTCCGGGTCGAAGGATTCGTCGCGGAACGATTGCGGGTAGGTGCGCACCCAGGTCGCATGCCTGACGACATGCTGCCCCTCCCTGAATGTCCGGAACGGGCCGCGAAGTATCACGGTATGCGCGCCGACGGTGAATGACGCGAGCCACCGGGCGGTGCAGGGGTTGAACATCGCCACCTGTTGGATCTCGCCGTCATGGGATCCGGTTCTGATTTTGTAAGCCGAATTCAGCATCGCTCGATGTGTCCTTGGTTGGCATGAAGTCGGGCAGGGACTCAAAGCTGGGGTTCGATGCAAATGGCACGAGGCTCCGGAGATGAGTGCATCCGGCCACATTGCCCCTCCGGCTGATGCGCCCTCCTGCTTTAAGCGGCAACTAGTCGCCGGGCCAGGTGTCGCTCTCGGTGAATGTCAGGGTGCCCACCACGCTCGGGCGAACCGGGTTTGGCGGCCGGTACGAAGGGGGCAGGCGCAAGAATCTCCATCTGTGCATAGACGGCCCGAGATTCCACCAGCGCATATTCACGTTTGGAAACCCTCCTCTTTGCTCGGATTGCACCGGGAAGCCAAGTCTGTTCAGCGGCGTGAGGGTAACGCCCGAAGGCGTCTCGACGTCCGACGTCGTTGGTTCCAGGTGGAGATTGCCGTGGACGAAGAGATGGCGTTTGGTCATGCGGATCCAACCCAGGTCGACTTCAACCGCCTGGGTGTCTATGGGGAGCGTGAGGCCACCGGGCGGGATGGACCTGCCCACGCCCGCATCGGCCGTGCCAATGACCTTCTTGGCTTCATAGGCTCCGGTGTAGTAACTCGACTCGTACCAGCCCGTCTGCTGCGCAGACGTCAGGGAGGAGCGGAGCCAGGTTTCCTTAGTGGCCGAATTCAACCAGCTGATGTTGATGACCTTGGGCGCGAGCGACCAACGGCCCACACCTTTCTCGTTACTGCGTGTATCGCGCCACACGACCTTTCCTTCGGGTGAGAACTCATACTCCCAGACCCAGTCTTTTACCCGGACCGTCCACTTGCCGAGGATCGCCTGGGCGTCGTCCGCCAGTTCCGAGTCGCTGGCGATGTCGGCCTCACCGGACTCGTGCACGCGCGTTGTCGAGGTTGACGTGGAATAGGGAACATCCGCGCGCGGCCTCAACCCGTCAAGCTCACGTCCGCGTGGATGCTGCCCGGTGACGAACCAGCGCTTGCGCCGGCGCACCTTGTCGGCCCAGCGCTGCGCGGAGGTGGTGGCGAGTACGTCCGCGATCGCGAGCAGTGCCTCGCTCTCCGGCACCCGGCCAGCGCCATGCCGTGCCGCCAGTGCCGACAGGGCCTGCTCGAGCAGCGCACGACGCCTCTTCACGCCGTCGAACTGCTTATGCAGCCACCACTTCCCGTGGCTCGCCACCGCGTCGAACATGAAGCAGAACGCCTGTTCGCTGCTGAAGTGGAAGCGGCGGCAGTAGTTCGCTGCGGACGCCAGCAGGTCGCGCACATAGCGCACCTGGATCTGCTGGAAGGCGGGATCCTCCGACAGGCGCCTGAAATAGCCGACCCACGGCTGGCGCACGGTCCAGATGCGCTTGCCGTGCGATCCGGTCGAGACGGTATTCATCTGTTCGACGGCGAAGCGGTGCTGCTCTTTGCGCGCGTCCTCGCCCTTGCGTGCGATCAACTGCAGGAAGCTCGAGGCGTCGGCGCCGAAGACCCACGCCCAGTGCGCGGGATGCTCCCTCGCGAAGTCGCGTAGCAGCGGTTGCAGGCTACCGGTGCCGATCGTCCAGTTGACCAGACCGAACGACAGGCCCTGTCCATCGAAGTTTCCGCTTAGTCCGTAAAAGCCCCCGCGCTTGCCGGTTTCGAACAAGCTGGTGATCTCCACGGCCTTCTGTTCGGCCGGCGTCAGGCCGCTGCCGGCCAAGCTGGTTTCCTGCTCCTCGTACTCGAACGATAGTGGCTGCTCGGCTTCTTCGTCAACGTTGTCGCGCGATTGGAGTTCTTCGCTGGACTCGGATGACCACTCCGAATCGCGCTCATCGCCGAACGCATCGAAGCGCGCGGGCGCGCCTTCCTCTTCGCCGGCGACGCCTTCGCCCCATTCGCCGCTGACCGCCTCGTCGCCAGACCCCAACGCCTCCGCTTCGGCCGCGAAGCCGGCGAGATCCTCGCCCGACTCGTAGCGCGCATCGAAGCGCGTCGCTACGTCTTCCTCCTCGTTGGCGATCCCCTCGCTCCATTCGCCCTCGATCGCCTCGCTGCCGTACGACAATGCCTCCCTTTCAGTCGCGAGGCCGGCGAGATCCTCGCCGTCTTCGTATCCGAACTCATCCGCTTCGGCCTCGAGTTCGCCCGTAGTGGGCAACGCCGGCAGCGCGGCGAGCAGGCGGGGCAGGTAAGCGTTCGGTATGGAGCAATGCGAAACCTTGTTGGCGGCCACTGGCAGCACACTCAGCCGTCCCTGGCTGGTGGCGGCCAGCCTGCCGAACTGCTTGCCACGGATTCCGGTCGTCAGTTCGCGCGGGACGGTCGAGCCTCTGGGCTTGTACGTGCCGTGTCGATAAACCACGGTGGCCTGCAGATCGTCGCGCGACTGCAGCCATGCGTTCCAGTCGGCGATCGGTGCGGAGTAGGTCGTGTCCAGCGCCCAGACGTGTAACGGGCGACCCAGTGCGCCCGAATGCATCTGCGGCGAAGCGCTCGCGTGCGCCAGAGCGTCGAAGAAGCCGTAGGCACGCGAGTGTCCCGACAGGATTAAGCGCTGCAATGCCGGCGCAGAGGCGCTCCCCGTTAGCGTGCGAACCTGTTCCAACGCTTCGGCTGCGACTTGGTTGAAGACGGCAGGCTGGGCCAGCCGGTGCCACTTTCGGCCGAACGCCATGCCATTCGCATCCATATGCTCCCAGTCCAGGAACGGAACCAGCAGCACGATGGGACGGCCCGACGCTTCGACCAGGTTGCCGAGGTGGAATGGGGGGTCGGTAATGAACGTCGCCGGGCGATTCTTGCGTACCGGGCGGCAAAGATCCAGCCCGTGCGCGAACACCAGCATCTCGACCTGGCGCAACGTCTGCGCAGCCTGCGTCACCAGGATGGCGATTTTCACGCCGAGCGCCTTCGCCGTGAATGTGCGCAGCAGCGACGGCGAGGCCGCTTCTTCGTGCTGGCAATGGCATCGCGCTTCGGCATGGAGCGCGTCTTCGTAGACGTATTCCTCCGATGCGGCCTCGGTGTCCCGCGACTCGTCGGTGCCCGCGGCCTGTTCGAACTCGTGGCTCGCGTCGCCTTCGAAGCGCGCTTTCAGGCCGGGTGGGTTGTACTCCCAATGCCAGGGTTCGTTGCGATAGGGGTACCAGCCGAACTCGCGCGCGCGCAGCGACATCCACTTGTAGACCGGCGAGCGATACATGCGCACCAGGTTGCCCATCTTTGCGGCAGTGCCCGCCTTCGCGGCAGTGGCGCGATCGACCCGCGTGTTGATCTCTTTGACCGGTAGGCCCGCGACGCCCATGCGTAGGTCGATCGCGAGCCCATACATGTGCGCCGATGCCTTGCGCGCGACAGCGTTGGGGTTGGGTTGATTCGCGCTCGCCGCCGCCTGCCGCGCACGGCTGCGCCACGACGACAGGATGGAGAGCTCAACGCCGTCCTGCCGCGCGGCCTCGCACATCCGCACGAACGCGTCGCGCGCTTCGCCGAAGAGCTGCTGCCTAGGTTGGCCGGGAACGGGCCGGACGGGGCGATCGCGGAAGCGGATCGTCTTCGGCACCCGGCGCTCGGGCACGACGCCGGCCATGGCGCCGAACAGCTCGCGGGCGAGGGCCCAATTGCGCTTGATCTCGACGGTGGCGGACTGCCCCCGGGGCACGTTGCCGGGGAACTCGATGTCGGACCAGTCCTGTTGCAGGAAGCGCGTCCGTTGTGCCGGATCCGGCAGCCGCTCGAGTGCGGAGCGGTGGAGCGCGAGGACCCACTCCCGCTGTTGCGCAGGCAGCTGCGCCGTCGGTCGTGCAGCGCCGCCCGCATCGTCTTCGGGCTCGAACCACTCCTGCTGCGCGTTCTGGCTGGAGGATTCGCTGGCATCGCGCTCCTCGTCGTCGAAGAATTCTGCTTCCTGCGCGTCGTAGTTCTCGTGAAACGTGTCGAGCGAGGAGCACGAGCCTGGTGCGAAGCGTCCGTCCTCGGTGAATTCGCCGCACCGCTTGTTCGCTTCCCAGGCGGGGCATGGCGCCAAATTTCGCAAGTCCAGCACCTGGAAGCGCTTCTGGGAATGCGCACTTGGGTAGCCCCGGGTGTGGAAACCGCTTGCGTCCACCACCATTTTGTCGGCGCCTGCCACGGATCGCGCCGTGGACAACCGCGGCGTATCCCGGTCGTATTCGAGCAGCCCGAAGTGGTGTCGCTCGCGCGTCTGCATAGCGCTGGCTTGCGACGAATCCCAGAACAGGAACGTGTCCTGGTGGTAGGCAATGATCAGCACCCAATGCTCGGGACACTGACGCCACACGTCCGCCTTCGCGACGCGGGCGCATCCCACTTCGGGCTTGTCGTCGCAGATTCCGCTCAGAACGCCGGCCGCGACCGTGCAGCCCTGGTCGAGCGCCCGCTTGATGCGATCCACCGCATTTTGCAGATCCTGCTTCGCGTACTTCAGGACCAGGTGCGGTCCCGGGACGTCGCCGCAGTGCGCACAGCCTGTCTGGTGCGGTTCGGATCGGCAATTCCGCCAATATGAGTCGGTCCATTGACAGCATTTGCGGGTGGCCGAAAACGGCGCCTGGTAGTCCCGCGCGGTGATCAGCTGCGAACCGTAGAAGTTGAAGGACCCACATCGCGACTTCGGTGGGTTCGCCGCTTCAAGCAGCCGGCTCGCGGTCTGGACCGCCCTGCAACAGTTCGTCGCGTTGATGCCCGCCGGCACAATCTTGCTGAAGCGGAGCATTATGGGAAACGTCCATTCGATGGACGCACCCGAGTCTTCTGCCTCGAAGGCAAGGCTGCGCACCGGCGCCACATCGATCGCACGCAGCGCGATGTCCACGCGACGATTCCGTGCTCGCTCCCGCTCCGTGCGCGGGTTCGCCACCAACAACTGCCGGGCGCCTTGTGGGACGATGCTCCAGGCCAGGCGGGCGGAGAACGGCGGCCACGGTGGCTCGGCAGGCTGGTGCGCCGCGCTCTGCCGGTCGATCGTGTCTGCGAGAACCGCACGCATCTGCAGAGCACGGTTCCGGCTCATTTTTTTCTCGAACTCGGACCCGCGCGCGACGTCTCTGTCCGCATGTCCCACCAGTTCGATCGATCGTACCGCCGTTCGGCCTGGCCCGAAACTCCAAAGCACGTACTTCGCGAGCGCGACGATCTTTGCACGCTCGGAAGGCGCAAGCGACGCAACATCGCTGCGGTAGCGGCCAAACCCGCCGACGGTGGCGCGCTTCAGCGCAGGCCGCGCGCTTGGGCTAGCGGCCAACGACTCGCCTTCAGGCTCGAATGAATCCTTCTGTGTGTACCCATTGCTTGATTCGGATGCGTCCCGCTCCTCGTCGTCGAAGTATTCCGCTTCGCTTGCCGTTGCGTCGCGCTGCCATTCGCGAGCGTGCTCGTATTCGCGTTCATCCAGTTCCTCACCGTCCACCGCGATGTCTTCGGCGGACGTCTCCGAGCCGTCGCTCTTCGCCTCCACGTCGAGCCAGGCCAGGTCCTCTTCGCTGACGCGGGTGCGCGGCAGATCTTCGTATGCACCGGCGGTCTCTGTTGCTTCCGCGTACGGCGACTCGCCCAGCTCGTGCCATGCCGGCACGGCTTCATAACGGTCCGTCTCGTCATTGCCTTGCGCGAACGGAGCATCCAGTCCAAGCGGGTCGTACGGAACGGTCGGGGCTACGGCGGACATGGTCTTTCCTCAGAAGAGGCGCAGTGTCATTGCACGCTGACGAGCCGCGGTCGGCTCATTTCGACGGGTTTGGCGCGCGCTTTCAGGTCCCTGCCGGTCGCAGCAGACCACTCGGTGATGACACGACGCGTGGCCTCGCCGATGGGCGTACCGGGTTGATACAGCTTCGCGACGGTAGTCTCGGTGATCACCGCGGATTCGATTGTCCTGAGCAGGATCGAGATGTGTTCGCTCATGGACAGCAACGCGGCGGATTTGCTGTGCGCTTGCAGTCCGACCCGATTGCCGATCAGTCTCAAGCGATTGGCCGATGAAGTGGATTGCGCCTTGAGGTCGGTGACGACGAAGTTGTCATTGCTCAGGGTGAGCTCGATCCAGCCCAGAACGGTGGCGGCCGCCAGTTCTTCGCGATCGAGCATTTCGCCAAGGCGTCGGGATCTCAGTACGAACTGGAGTTCCTGAGCAATGCGGAAGATGCGGTCCTGGTCGGTTTCGTTGCCAGCGACGAGGTTCTTGATGTTGGAGATCGCACGCCACAACTCGTACAGAAGTTCTTCGAACAACCTCACGAAGTCCGTATTGGCTGCGCTCGCCTTGACGTATTCGGCTGGGCGATTGTCCTCTGTGCCAAAGGCCAGATCCATGCCGAGCAGACGCCAGTAGGCGTTGCGGCGGACGCCCTCCGCGTCCTGACGGGCGGCGCTGGTGGAGAGCCAGGGCGCGATCAGGTTGCCCGCACCATGCAGCAACGCCTCTGTAGCTTCCAGCCATCGACGTGTCTGGGGCGAAGGAACGCCCAGGCCTTCGCCTGAACGATACTCGCGGACCACACGACGCAGGATCTGGCTTGCCCGCGTGTTCTCGAGCACATAGCTGTAGGCCAGGTGGTCCCAACTCGGAACACCCGGGTCACCCGGGGGATTGGGCAGGGCGATGGGCGCAGGCGGGTTGATCGTGGAGAATCGACCCGACGTCCACAGATTTCGGCGTGCCGGCCCGGCAGAAAGGCTGTAGGAGTCCCAGAACTGCTCGATGTAGAGCGTCAAATCGAGCGGATCGGCGATCAGGATGGCTTCTGTTGCTTTATCCAGATCGCCTGGCAGAACGGCCGGGTACGACGGTGCAGCAGGAAGCCCCAGGGTGAAGATGCCCTTGACGAGTTGGCGGATCATGACTCACTCCTCATTTGCTGAAAGCTGGCGGCACCGTCTTGTTCACGCGGAGTCGGCTTTGCCTTCCAGTCCGGCGATACCAACGCAGCCGTGAGATTCCGCACACGGAGGTCCTGATCCTCCGTCAGTATTGGCTCTTCGGGGCCGAGTGCGCGCAAGGGCATCATCTGCTGGGCGATGGTTTCCAGGCGTTCGGCGATGGTCTTGAATCCGTTGTCGAGGATGCTTTCCGTCGCACCGGCCTGTGCAAGGCGAACGAACAGCTCCTCCAGTACCGCGATGCGCGCTTCGAGCGCTGCGCTGCTCGGGCCTGACTGTGTATCGGTTGCCATGGTGATTGCCCTCTTCTATCAGGCTGCTTTGACTTCGGTAGTCAACCACGTTCTCGCCCGATCGATCCAGAGCGACGCGGTTTCGGGATGTTCGGCTTCGCGAAGGCCCGCCAGCGCGACGATCCGGATGCCCTCGGTCAGGCGCCAGTGCGGCGAGGTCCACAGTGCCGCGGCGGCACTGGTTTCCAGTACGGCAAGCGCCTTCGGCGACACGCGTTGCGGATCGAGGACGTCGGTCATCGGCCGGCTCTGCAGTGCGGGCACGGGCGCTGACAGGCACGCGGCGGCTATGCGCGGCATCGCGGCCAGCGAGCGCACGAGCAGCGGTTGCATGCTCTCGTCGGCGGCCGACAACGGATGGCGTGCTTCCATCGCGCGCTGCAGTTGCACCCACGGCCCCGTGAGACCGAAGCATTGCGTCGAGAACGCGCAACCCAGTGCCGTTCGCAGCCAGCCGATCGGATGCGGGTCGCCGATCGGCCAGCGCAGGATGGTCTGCGCATCGCCTACCACGTCGTAGAGCGCGGCGACCGAGGCATAGCCGGTGAGGAGGAAGGCATAGACGTCGGCCGCGATCTCCGAGGCCCACGGCATCCACATCCCCTGCAGTTGCCTGTCGTCGGCCAGGGCACGCCCGAGAGCGGCGCGCACCGAGGGAACCCACCCGGTGAGGTGCGCAACCTGGTGTCCTGTCTCGTGGAAGAGGGAGGTCGGTCTGTACAGATTGTGGCGCACAATCTTGATTGCCGCGACAGGCATGATCGTGCCGGGTGCCCACAGGCGCACACCTGCGCGCAGGATCGATGCGCCCGTGCCTTTGTCTTGGTACACCAGCACGCGCGGCACCGGCTTCCTCGCGCGCTGCAGGACCGGTGCCATGCTCGCCACGGCCAGCTGGTCCAGTGTCGTCAGCGCTGCGCACAGCAGCGGGCTGGTACGCGAATTGACCGCGTCGCCCAGGAAGTCCAGGGTCGTGTCGACCTGCCCGTAGCGACGACGGAAGCGCTGCACGGCGGTCGCGGCCTGCTCAACCAGCGTGGGATCCTGGCGCGCCTTCACGATCAGCGCCGCGGTGGCATCACCAAGCGCAATCAATTCCTCGACGGCGACGTGCAACTGCTTGCGCAACGGTGCGCCAGTCTCGCGTTCGACCGACTTCCACGCCGCCAGCGAAGCGAACTCCTCCGCATCGCGGAATGTGCGCGAGGCGGCCAACCAATGCGCGACCTGTCGCTCGAGGTCGGCGACGACGAGGGCATGGTCGAGGGACGCGACCTGGTTCATTTCCGGGGCCCGCCCGACGTGACGCTGATCGAAATCGTTGGCGTGCCGCGCAATGCGTTCTTCGCGGCCGCCGCGCTCGCGCCGCCCGGGCTTGCTGCGATTGCGTCCAGTCCGGGCACCGATGTCAGCCGGATGCGCACGGTAACGCCCGGATCCGGATGCGCGGCGGCACGCGCGAACGCTTCGCCGTTGTCGCGCGCCCAGACAGCGAGAGCAGGCAGCACCCAGGCATCGAGCCGCCGGCGCAGCACTGCGGTTGTGGCGGGTGGTAGCGCAGGACTGGCGGGAGCGAGCTCTTCGTGGTCCTCGCTATCTTCGCGCACGATGCGCAGGTGGCCGTTGGGTGCCGCGGCGGTCGGTTGCGAGGCGGTCTTGTACACGCTCGTCAGCGCCTGCAGCAGCGCGGCACTTCCGCGGCCCTGGCGTATGCCTTCGGCAGCGGCCTGCGCATCGGCCTCGGACAGGTACAACCCAACTGTTATCTTGGAGCGTCGCAAGTTGACCACCGTCCAGGCACGGCTCGGTGTCAGTCGTGCAGCCGCCGCATTAGCGGCGCCGGACAGCGCCAGCGCGCCCGCCGCGCCGAGCGGTTCGAGCAGGTAGAAGCGCTGACCCACCGCGATGCGGTTGCGCGAACGCAGGTATGCCGGCGCGATCGCGACGCCCAGTTTCGGCTCGCGCAGCAGCAGGCCGGCGGCTTGTGGCGTCAACGGATGCACCTGCGACGAAGCTGCACGAACGCGTCCACCGCCATTGGCGCGATCCACCCGGATCATGCGTGGCAGCGTAGTGCCGACAGCGGCTTGATAGATGTGCATGCGCGCGCGGATCGGGAAGGTCGCGCCGGCGGCGCGAAGCACTGCACCTACGGTGCTCCCGCCGAACGTCGGCAGCGCGTCGGCGATCTGCGCGGTGAGTTCCACTTCGGGCGCTCGGCTATATTTGCGGTACGTGCGTACGCTGCGCGGGCGACGCGCGATGAAGGTCCCACCGATCGAGGGGGCCTGGCGAAGGGCAGGACGTACGAAGCGCTGTGGGAAATGGCTCGCCACCGCCTCGCCGAACGCATTCGCCGCGGCGAGCTGCATCAGGTCCTCGTTCTCCAGTATGTAGTTCTCGTTCTCGGCCAGGCGTCGCACGGTGTCTTCGACGACGCTTGCCAGCGCGATCGGCGCAGCCTCGTCGTTGCGCGCCTCCGCGGCATCTCCTTCAGCTTCAAGCGCGATCAGGCGCAAGCCAGTGTCGACGATCGCGTTCGACAAGGGGCCCGACAGGTTGGGTCCGACCCAGCGCTTGATCAGCTGACCGAGGTAGCCGGCGAGAAAGCGGACGACCTTGGGACGCCCGACCAGATTGATGCCAATGCGTAGCGCGCCGAGCAGGGCCGGTACGAATTGCTCGATTGCGGGGGCAAGGTCTTCTTCATCGCTCGCGGTCCGAAAGCGATCGATCAGCACGCCGCGTGCCTCGGCCAGGCGCTCGAGTTCACGACCGCCCGCGCCTGACTCGCTGTCGCGCTCCTCGTATGACTCGCCGACAAATTCGCCCTCGGTATCGCTGGTCATCGCTTCGGCGAGAGCGGCGTCGAATGATTCGGCCAATGCTTCGACATCGGTCAGATTGGTCGGCGAAACAGCACCTTCGTACAGCATGCCTTCGTAGAGATAGCCCTCTTCTTCAGACGCTTCCGATGTGATGCGTGCCGCCAGCGCCCTTGCAGCCGGCTGCAAGGGCGTCGGGAGCCTGCCGATCGCGAACGACAGCACACGCTTGAGCAATGGATTGATCAAGCCACGCAGTTTCTTGAGGATCGGCCCGAGCACGGCACCGGCGACCTTGCCCACGGCCTTGCCGACGTTCTTTGCGGTCTTGGCGACGAACTTGACCACCTTCTTCGCCTTGCGCACGAGCGAGCCTATAAACTCCTCGCCGGCCGGTGTCAGTTCACCCGATTGTGGGTCAAGGCGATCGAGCACCTCGTCAAGCTGCTCATCGGTCAGCGACTCGATGTCTTTGCCGCTGAGGCCGGCTTCGAGCGATTCCAGGTATTGATGTGCTTCGAACCTTACGGATGACAGCTGGGCTTCCGCGTAGCGCTCCCGTTCGGCGCTCGAGGATGGCGATTCGTCGGTGAAGCGGTCAGCGACAGCCAGTTCGGTCTCTTCCGTGAGGAAGGCGATCGCTTCGTCGAACGCTTCGTCGCGCAGCTCGGCGAATGCTTGTGCGAGCAGGCGATCGGATTCGGTTTCGGAGAGCATGCCGCCTGCGGCTTCAGCGAATGGGGTGGAACTCTCGCTGAAGAAGGCGACGCGATTGGCCGTGGCCGGAGAGGCTTCGGTTTCGGACATCGCCTCGGCAAAGGGGTTCTGGTCGGACCGAACGCTCCATTCGCGTTCGTACGCTTCCTGGACGATCGTCATGTCACGACTCCGCGTCGGTGGTTCGTGGTGGAAGCAAAGCATGTGGGCCGTCCGCGGACGTCGCCCGTAGCGTCGCGCCAGCATGCCTGCCGGGTAGCGGCTTCGTTGCCGGGGCGACGCGGGTCTGACCGCCCAGCGTCGCGCATGCGTCCGTATTGCGTCCACGCGTGAGCCGACGCCCAGCCGGCGCGGGCGCGGGCGCGGTGAAAATGGTGACTGTGGTTAGCTCGAACGCCGTTTGGTGTGGTTGATTCCGACGACACGCGCAGCCAGCGCGGGATCCGGCTCGACACCCAACGCGTGAGCGAGTCGCTGCGAAAGCATCTGGTAGCACTGCATCGCCTGATAGCGGTTGCGCTGCGCGAGATGCGCGTCGATCAGCGCTTCCGCCGCGGATTCGCGCAGCGGTTCGGCGGCGACGGCGGCAGTGCCCGCCTGTACGGCCAGGCCGTACAGGCCCGATAACGCCATCGTGCGGCAGGCCGCCTCCAGCGCATGCGTACGCAGCATGTGGAACGCGTCTTGCTCAGGCAGTACCCATTCCTCGTACCATCCGGGAAGAATGTCATTGGACAGGAGTTCGATCTCATCGAGCGACAGGGGCTCACCGGCCAGCGCGCGCGCCGCGCTGCGGTGCGCCTCTTCCAGGTCGCATTCCGCATTGAGCATCAGCTCGTCGCCTATCGTCGTCACCCAGCCGCGTGGCACGTGCCATAACGCACGGCGAAGGTTCGCGCGTCCTACGTCGTCCGGCACACTTGGCCAAAGTTGGGCCGAAGCCAACCCGCGTACAGCGGGTTGCCTGTGAAGCGCCAGATATGCCAGGAGGCGGCGGCCGGGCAAGGAAAGCCGCATCATCGGGTACACGCCGAGGCGTCCGACGATCGCGATTCGGCGTTTGACGTTGTCATGGGGTTGTTCCATCCCTTCGACTCGACGGAGCGTTACTTCGGGCGGAAGTTGCGCTCACAACACTCGAAAGTGCCCGGCGACGCGCAGCCCTGTCCTTTCGGACATTGGTGGGCTCGCTGCGCCAACTTGCTGAGCCTCGGCGCGCGAACCTGTCGGTCCGCTACGGCGAATCGCGTGGCCGAAGCGGGATACTTCGTCATTAGCCCTCCAACTCCCTGAAGAACGCCACATGACTGTCGGTTGGAGCAATGGTGAACTTAGGTGCGCCCTGATTTGTTGCTGGCTCCCTGCCGTCCGACTGAGCTGAAACACCGGTGAGACCACCGCTTACCAAGAGTAGCGCCGCGAAAACTCGCTTATGCATGACGCCATAGATCGGCAGGCGCGCAGTAGGCGCACCGCTAACAGGATGGGAGACGAAGATTCCTAGGTGCTGCGGACGCAGTGACAGAAAGTCGGTCATTGACTCTTCCCCCCTCTTGATGCAAATCCAAGCCAGAACTACCTACGCCCATCTCAGATATTCCAGTCGAAACCCACCCACGATGGCAGCGTTTTGTCGGGATGATGACCTCCGATGCGCAGTGGAGCAGGTCACGGCGCGCTGCCTTCAGGCTCCTCGCCCAGGGGTGCGGCAATGTCCTCGAGAAGCGACTGGCGATTCACCAGGCGCACGAATTCACGCTCGCCTTCGACAAGGGCAACAAAAGGTGCGACTCGACGCAGCACCGCACGAGTGCGCCGCGCACGCGGCGAGTTGCGCAGCGCGTCGGCCCAGGCTTCGAACACGTTCGGCGGCAGAAGCGATTCCAGCAGGCGACGAGTCACCCAGGTCGCCCGCTCCTGTGTGTCGGCGCGGATCTCCACCCATTCGGCGCTGTCGGCCGCAAAGCCGCCGCCGGCCGGCAGTGCGGGCTTGAGCCGCTGCAGCGACTCGATGAAGCCGCTCACGAGCTGCCGCGCCGTGTTCGGTTCGAAGCCGCCGCTGTCCGAGACGATGACTCTGGTCGGGGTGGCGAGCGTCTTCGGATCGGTCGGCCACTGTGCGCCGGGCGGCAGGGCAGGCGGCCACGTCTGCGTGGGAGTCAAGCCCTCAGGCCTTGGCGGCCACACCTGCGGATACAGCGACACCAGTGCGCGCGTCCATGCCGCCTCGAGCCAGGGATAGCGCTGCGCCATGGCCCAGCGAAGCTGGCCCACCGGCACCACGGCCACGAAGCGCTGCGGGCTGGCGGGCGTCTGCTCGACGAACACCACGACCTTCACACCACGCATGCGCTCCAGCATGACGGTGGCAACGTACAGGCGCGAAGTGAGCCACTCGCCGCCATCGCCCAGCGACACGAGTGCGTAGTCGGCCGGCGCCCCCGCCTGCACGTCGACGAGCATCCTGTGCGTCGAATCGTTGATCGTAGCCGGGTTGGTGGCCGTGCGGATGTCGTCGAGCAGCGGTGTCACGGTGGCAGGAGAGGCCGGCACCAGCTCCAGTTCGACCTTAAACATCGACAGCTTGGTGATTCGACTGCCGAGCGCACTCACGAACGCGGCAATCGGCCGGCGGAACGTGAAGGCCATGACCAGCGCGACGACGGGCCATGCGAGCGCCTTCACCAACTCCACCGCCGGGCCTGCGACCACGGCGGACACGGCAGGCGCCGAGGCCTGGGCCCACGCGTTGAGGCTGGTAGCCGCGAACGCTCCAACCAGCAGGACCAGCGAAGCGTGCATCGACCTCATGGCGAGTCCTCTTCCACAATGCTCCGCGACGCGAACCACGCCACACAGCACGCTGTCGGCAGCGAGCTTGAGTGCCGGACGCCTTGCCTGGCGGCGCTGCCTGCTGCGGGCTTGCGCGGTCATCGCACCATAGTCGCCCTGCGCGGTGGCGTTGCGGCGGACAGCGACGACTCCTTCTCTCCTGAAATGTGTGGGCCCCCTTAGCCTGATGTTCTGGTGGCGTTCAACGTCGTGACTGAAATGCGCCGCCGTCCAGTTTTTCGCCATCCGAATGGGAAAGAAGATGTGCCCGGCTTCGAAGGCAAGGCTAGGAGATGCCCATTTGGGAATCAAGTGAATCCGTCGAAAGCTTTTTGCAATTCAGGTGGTAGCGGGATTCAATAACAAATATGAAACACGCCGAATTCTGGACTACTATAGGTCGACTTTCTCATCAAAAGCGCCGCCCCTGTACTGCGAGGGCACGATCCAGAACGCCGCCGACATTCGAGACAGTCAGTCGATCGCACGTGGCAGTAACGATGTCTGTTTCAGTATGGAAACAGTAGGCTTCCATATGGCCGTTTTACCTACCCAAAAATGTAAGCCATTCCTTTCATTCGTTCGGGATTCTCACACTTGAACTGGGCACACCATAAATCGACGTATATCCGAAATGATGGCTGGCCTTTCAGACGGCTGCTTCGGTCGGATACCTGTCGTTTAGACTGTGACGGCACGGCAGGCGCCAACGGGTCGGATAGAGACGACGATCATGACCGTCCGCGGGGTCCCTCGTCACAACCCGATAATTTCGTGATCGTGAAAGTATTGATCGAAATTGCGCTTTCGCTGCGGTCGTCTGCCAGTTCCGCTGCCTCGATCCCCTGTCCTCTGCGGAGCGATCTGCAAGAGTCTTCGAAAATCACGACTCCCGACAACGAGCGCGTGACCGCTCGTCAGCCTCCGCAGCTAACCTGTGCCGGCTGTGCAGACGTTCGTGCACCATCTCGCAGCGGATCAACATCATTGTCGCAGGCTCCTCGTCTGCGCCTGCGTGGGCAGCCTCCGCGGCGCTGCGCAGATATACTTGCCGGGAGACGATGGCGGCGATCACGATGACGGCGCCGACGCCGAAGGCCCGGGCCACAATCTGAAGGTATCGTGCCATGAAAGTCGCACCGGAAATCAGGAGGTGATTTGCTGGCGAGATTGCACGAAGATGCCACAAAGCGGTGCTATGCCGTTGAAGGATTGACACCGCCTCCGCTTCACCGTAGCGGGGCCTGGAGCTCGCCTTTCTGGGACACGGTACGGGCTTGACGAGCATGGCAAAGACGATCGTCCCTCTTCCGCGCGGCCACTACTGGGCCACGCCGCATGCGCCGTTTCCGCTGGACGGTCCGAACGGCCATGATGAAGTCTTCTGGCGCCCATTGCATCAGCGACGGCAAATGGGTCACTTTTTACAAAGACGGCGAAGAAGTCCGGGCATGTAATGGCATCTGTGCCGCCGCCCATTTCGACTTTGCCGCCGTACCGAGCGCCAGCGAGTCGACGGCCGACTGAGTTACCGCCGGTCGCCGACAGATCGTCCGCCCTGCCCCGTTCAACATACCCCCAGCAACCCGCAAAATTTCGCTCTACTGGCGTTATGTCAAATCAGAAGATTTTTGCGGACCCGCACGTGCTCAGACGTTGGTTTGCATAATATTGTTCTTGGTTTTTGCAGAAACCTACACTCAAAAGCGTGCCGCAACGGGAGTCTGCGCACATCGACGGAAGTCAGTTCGGAAGCGAACGGAAGCGACGGTGAGGCTGACGTAGACTGATCTGCCTACTGGGCCCTTGGGGAATTCTAATGCGCACCCCCCTCTCCTTCCTTCCAGCTTTCGCTGCGCTAATGGTTGCCGGGTGTAACACAGCACCGATCCCACCAGGCAAGCCGGTTGATATCCCCACCGCCTTGCAGCAAGTCTCCGCCGGACTGTGCGCATTCAAGAAGGACGCCGAGACAAGAAAGCAGGGGTCCTTTGACTCGGTCACTGTGGAGCTCGACCTGACCATCGATGGCGCAAAGAACCCGCCGGTGGCTGTGGCACCCGACATTCAGTTCATGCCGACTGTCAGCTACGGACAGACCATTTCCGTAACTAAGGGAAGCAAGCTGACTCTGACGCTCAAGATGCCTGCGACATGCCCAAATAGTTAAAACAAATTTTGAGTCAGGAAATTCTTCTCAACCCAGTAGGTCAGCTTAGACGCTCACCCGAATTCAAACAGGGAAGCAATGAAATCAAGGCAGCTCAGGGTCCCGTCCCCAAATCTGGGGCTTCTAGCTCGTGCCGCTGCCGGGTCGGTCCAGCACCACTGCCCGACGGGAGCCAGTCAGACATAGCGCCCGGTCGTGCCAACGTTTAACCGCGCCGGACGGCTATCGGCAGCTCTCGGCCGAGGCCGTGTCACACACAGCTTAGGCCATTTGGGGGTGGGATGTTGACAAGAATGCCGCGTTGAATCAGTTGAATCGGCCTTCAAGTGACAATCATCCATGGAGCCGAGCCGGGAACCGGATCGTGACCGTAGGAAGGAGTTTGGAATCGGCGCACCTTATCAGGCGCTGGCCAACCTCATTGCGCGCATCGCCCTCGCGAATCCCAGTATCCTGATAACTCGCCTCAGATTGTAGGCGAGCACCTGCAAGCTCATTTCGGTAGAGACGTTACCTAGTCTAGTCTACGTGTGAGAAAGTGCGTCGAGCCATCCAATGGTTGAGCGTGCCAAACACATGCTCGACCGTTCGCCGTCTCAGCATCATTGCGTCTGCTTACAGATCACGATTACGGCAAGCCGAACCTGAACCGGCTACCGCGATTTCACGAATAGGGTGAAAATTTCGACCTGAAGGGCCGTTGGTCGGCACAATTCTCGGGACGCTCAAAGGGAGCGGCTTCCACATCGTCGAGCCGACGGACAGCGTGCTGCGCGATGTGGACTGGAAGACGTTGGTATTCCTGGCCAGCATCTTCTGTCTTGTGGAGGCGATGGTGAAGACCGGGCTGCACTGGGTGTGACACGCGACAACGTCCAGGCCAGCCTGCGCAATCCCGCCGTGCGTCGGGCCCTGGTTGCCGATGAAGACGCCAGCCGCAGTCTCGGTGTCGACCGGGACTGGACCGTGCGGGCGGTGACTGCGCATGCCCTCGTTGTGACGCCAGCTCGCTGACGTGCCGGTTGCTATGCTGCCGGCGGCGCGGCCATTCCGGCGAATGGCTGGAAGGACTTGGGTTTAATACGCTCAGCGATCTGCGGCGATTGCCGCGCGCTGGCCTGCAGCGCCGTTGCTCAGCGACATTATCCAGGCCTTGGACTGCGCGCACGGCGAAGCGCTCGAGGTATCGAATGGGCCGCGGCCCCACCCTCTTTCGATGCCGCAGTGGATCTCCCTGTATAACAGGCCAACTCGGCGGACCTGGTGCAGTCCATCCTTGCAGTGAAACGCAGATCGCATTACCGCCATTAGAACAACGGCGCCAGCGGCCTGCGGCGGTGACAGCCGCAGCCGCTCAACTGGTCGGATTTGTCTGAGGCGAGGGTAATGGTGGTAGCGATGCCGGCGATAGCGCCATAGCCGCCCTACAAGTGGTAGCCCGATCCCGATGGCCGTGATGGCCAACATGATGTCTAGGGTCGGCATGTCTATTTTGGTACGGCGCGCACGAGGCTCTGGCCGTGGATGGTGGCCTCTGACGGCATGACAAAGAAGTGATAGTCCAAGGGGTTGAGCGCCAGAATCGGACATTCGAGTCGGGTGGCGATTGCGGCATCGGGAGACCAATTGCCGTACGCGACCTTACCCGTCAGCTCCACCGAATCGACGCGCGCATAGAGCGCGGTGGCCGGGTAAAGCGCACTGGTATCCGGTGGCGGATGCCTCACTGTTTTGCCGGTGTTCATGGCGAACCTCCATTGGCCTGGGCTGCCGTGAGATTCGAGGATAGTTGCGACGCGATCCTCCTCAAAGGTTCGCAAACTCAGTTTGAGGAGTGAAATGGCCGTGATCCTGGACGCCAACGGGCAACCGATCATGGGCCGAACTTGCCCGTGCATCATCCAGTGTCAAGGCGTGCGCGCGCTGGCGCGACTCTGCGAGGCATGCCGCTCGCAGGGGCCCCGTATGTCTTCCCGTACGAGCGGCGAACTGGCTTGCCCAGGAAATGGGCAACTGGCTGCCGTGGATACGGTCGCCGGGACAGCGACATCAACCTGTGCCGCGACCGTGTGGTGGGCGCTCGCATCGCTTGGTAAGGGTTCGACAGCCGTCGGCCCAGGTGGCATCAAAGGAGGCCACGCCGGTGCGCAGCGCTAGCGCGCGGTAGCGACTCGCAACTAGCGGCACAATGAACCTCACGATGCCGAACTTTCGGCGACTGGCGACGCGCCTGTCGTTCGGCTCCGCCTCGCGGCTGTGGTACGCCATCGGCACGCGGTCCTCGTCGATCTCGACAGCGCCGCGCAGGTTGCGGGTGTCAGACCCCGACGCTCACATCGGTGGGAAGTTCGAATTGGTTGAACTTCGGTCGGTCACGGAGGGCAGCTGAAGACGAGAAGGCGCGTCTAGAGAGCCGCTCTCGACCCGCAGATCGGCGAATCAAGAATTGAGAGCTCGCCCCTATCTTCAGCGCTCCCTGCATTTTCGGGCACATAGCGGTGCCCGGGACCGCTGCCGCATGCTGCGTTGAGCGGGCTACTGCTCGTACGAATCTGCCAGCACACCGGCTACGGCAAAGGTAGCCTTGTGAGTTTCAGGCTGGCCGTACCGTTTGTCTCCTACGACTCATGGCGTTACTGAAACAGTTCTGCGGACGCCAAGTAACTGTTGCGGCCATTTCTGCCATGGATATCCCTGCCGCCCACAACGAGTACCACGCCACTAGTCAGCAGCGTCGCCGTGTGACTCAGGCGTGGCCCCGTCATGCTGTCAACACTTGTCCAGGTACCGTTGGCCGAGTTGTACCGTTCCGCGGTGGCAGTGCTGACAAATCCTCCTGCCACCAATATGTCGCCAGTCGCTAGCAAGGTGGCAGTGTGGAAGGCACGCGCCGTTTCCATGCTGCCCGTCGCCTGCCAGGTGCGGCTGCCCGGGTCAAACAACTCGGCAGTGGCTTGCTCGCGGTTGCGAGCATCGCTGCCGCCGACTGCGAGCACCTTGCCGTTGGCCAGCAGGGTCGCCGTCAGGAAGAACCTTGGCGTCGTCATCGTCCCCGCGTCCGACCAAGTACCGGTGGCCGGGTCGTACAACTCCGCCACGGCGGCGCCGGTACCCGCCACCACCAATACCCGCCCATCGGGGAGCAAGGCGGCGGCACCGGCCGCATGTACCCGCGCCATGTTGCCTGTGGGTGACCAGGTGCCGGTGGTCGGATCGTACAGTTCGGCCGTGGCTCCGCCGGGGTTGCCACCCGCAACCAGCACCTTGCCGTCCGGCAGAAGCGTGGCCGTGTGGTTTTGCCGCACGGTGCCCATGCTGCCGGTGCCTGACCAGGTACCGCTGGCCGGGTCGTACAGTTCGGCCGTCGCGGTGCCGAGCAGGCCATCGTAGCCCCCGGCGACCAGCACCTTGCCGTTTGCCAGAAGGGTGGCCGGGCAGAACTCGCGTGGCGTGGCCATGCTGCCCGTGGCTGCCCATCGGCCAGTGGCCGGGTCATAGAGTTTGGCCGTGGCCAAGGGCTTGCCGGTGGCATTGGGGCGGCCGGAGTTATTGGCCCCGCCCGCGACCAGCAACTTGCCATTCGGCAGCAGCGTCGCCGTGTGGTCGCTTCGCGCGATCGCCAAATTGTCCGCCGGTCGCCAGAAACTGGCAGCCGCGATCGAAATCAAGACCTGCGTGGAGACGAAGCCGGCGCCGTTGCCGCCCGTGACGGTATAGGCGACCTGCCCCTGGGGGGTGCGGGGCGTGCCGGTAATCGCGCCTGACCCCGTATTCAGGCTCAGGCCAGGAGGCAAGGCAGGTGCGATCGTGTAGGAGGTAATCAGGCCGCCGGCGCTTTGCGGGATGTCGACGGCGATAGGCGTGCCGACAACATAGACCGGATTCGGCGTCGTGTATTGCAGGCCAGTCGGCGGCATCTCCTGCAATTGCACTTCGATGCTTAGTTCCGCCGTATCACTGCCCGCAGCATTGCTGCCGGTAACGGTGTAGAGCGCGGCGGCCGCGGCGGCCTCGGGCGCGCCGCTGATGACGCCGGTCTGGGAGTCCAGCACGAGCCCCGCCGGCAGGGCGGGCGACACACTGAATTCCCGGATCTCGCCGCCGTGCGCAATGGGCATGTTTGGTGTGATTGCCGCGCCAGTCATATAGACGACGGATTCTTCGTGGTAGCTGAGATCTTCCGGCGGGACCGGCTCCTCACTAATCTCGATCTCCACGCGTGTAGTCGTACTGCCCGCGCTATTGCTTCCGGTGATCTCATAAATACCGGCATCGGTCACGGAGGTTGGCGTGCCGCTGATCACGCCGGTCACTGGGTCGAGATGCAGTCCCGCAGGCAATGGCGGCTGCACACTCTCCAGCGTGATGGCACCTCCGCTGCTACTGGGCGTGTCGGGCACGATGGGCTCATTCACGACATAGAGCACCGCCGCGTCCCGGTATGTGAGCCCGGCGGGCGGCGCGATCGTGTTCGATGCGCCGTCGCTGCAGCCGCCCAGTGTGAGGATGAAAAACAAAGACGCAGGGAGCAATAAGGCCTTGATTCTCAACATTGTCAATCGCTTCTCGCCGTCAATTCGGCGGCGACCCTCAGGCTTTGCCCGTCACTATTGCCGACTGTCACCGTCTGTAGGCTCATGCAGCCCGGGGCGAATACGAATGCTGCTCATTAGCCGGAATGCGCCCTCTATCCCCTTTCCATTCACATCCTACTGGCGCTTTTCCGGAGTGGCATTCTGTTCTCGAAGCATAGTTGGCTAGGCGTTTCATGCAAGGCTGCGGACTTCGCACTTGCCAATTGCGCCTATCCAAACAAGCGGGGTTACGCGGAAAATCCCAACGCGGGCGGCGTGTACTGACCCTTTCCAGCCCGCTTCGCTTCGTAGAGCGCCATATCCGCCTGCGCAAACAACCCTCCAGCGGTCTGCTCATCTTCGACGCAGCGCATTGCTGTGCCAACGCTTGCGCCGGCGACAACGAGGCGATCTCCGATGGCGTAAGGCTTGCTGGCTGCATCGACGATGGCCCTCGCAACCCACTCGAGAATCGTGGGTTCGTTTGCGCCATTCAGCACAATTGCGAACTCGTCGCCACCGATCCGGGCGACGGCATCGCCATGGCGGACGCAAGCCGAAAGCCGCTGCGCAAACATCACCAACAATTGACCGGCTCCTCTGCTCCTCATATAGAAATCATGAGGACGGCATTCCCCGACTATCTGAGTCACCGCGGTGCCTGGATAGAGGGTCGGCCGGGATTCGCAAATATCTTACTCATAAGTCAGTAACTTAGCGGACAAATAGTCTATGCTTGAGCGAAAGTCATTGAAGGGAGCGCTCATGAAACGGGATGGTCGCAGCCTGGCTCACAACACGCTTGAAGAAATGCTCATCCTGGCGGTGCAACGCGCGTACAAGCCTACGACCAAGATACGCCCAAAACGCTATCATAAGCCCTCAGGTTATAAAGAAATTAATAATCATTACCTCAGGATATAACACGGGATTGTCACCGAACCGCCGCTAGACTGGCTGGCCCTTCAGCGATTGCCGAGATCCTGTATGGGCACCATCGAGCGTACCGCCTACCCGCGTTTCCCGAAGGTCTTCTCCATCAAGGAATCGCGGGCTTGCTACTCACCAAGCACGGAAGAACTGGACTGGGCTACCCGATCCACACGCGGGCAGGAATCACGGCTTGGTCTGCTGGTTCTCCTCAAGGTCTTCCAGCAGCTACACCACTTCCCAAACCCTCGACACGATTCCCGCAAGCGTGACTGAACTGGTGCGCATCAGCGCCGGGCTCAGCCCAGGTACCAGGGTCGGCTACGACCGTAAGGTGTCGCCGACCTTGTTCCGGCACTACACGGCCGTGCGAGAGTTCCTCGGCATCCAGACCTACATCGGTACCGATGCCAATGAGATAACTGTCCGCGCGGCACGCGACGCCGCCGAAACGATGGACCAGCCGGTTGACATCATCAATGCGACCATCGATGCGCTGGTCCTGCGTCAGATCGAACTGCCAGCCTTCTCCACGCTGGATACCATCGCCGAACAGGTCCATGCTCGCACGCAAACCGCCCTATTTCGCCGCATCGCACGACGCCTGTCCCAGGAGGAGCAGCACCGGCTTGACCGGCTGCTGACCCGAGACTTCGCAAGCCGCCAGACCGCGTATCACAACATCAAACACCACGCGCAGCGGCCCTCGCGCAAGCACCTGACCTTGCTGATCGAACATCTGACCTGGCTGGACACCATTGGCGATTTTTCCAAGACGCTGGTTGGTGTGCCCGCTTCGAAGCTGCGGTCCTTGGCGAGCCAGGCGATGAGTCTGGACGCGGCCAATCTCAAGGAGATCTTGCCGGAGAAACGCTATACCCTGATGGTAGCGCTGCTCAACCACGCGCGTGCGGGTGCGGGACGACTTCGCCGAAATGTTCATCCGACGCATGAGTGCTATCCACAAGCGGGCACGGGAAGAGTTGGAGCAAATCCAGTCCCGCTGGCGCGCGCAGATGGAAAAGCTTGTCACGCTGCTCGACGGTGTGGTCGATATCGTCGCCGAGGGCGAGGACGATGCGCAGATCGGTAGACAAGTGCGGCGCTTTCTTGCTCCCTCGGGCAATTTGGAGCCCCTACGCGAGAGCTGCGCGGAGGTCCGTGCCTTCAGTGGCAACAACTACTTGCCGCTGCTGTGGCGGCATTCCCGCGCACACCGCTCGGTCATGCTTCGTCTGGCCGAAGGGCTGAAATGGGAGTCGACCAGCCAGTCGTGCACACTTCTTGCCGCCTTGGCAGTGGTGTTGAAGAACGAAGCCCTGCACCGCGAGTGGATCGCCGCCGACGTCGATCTGAACTTCGCCTCGGAGCGCTGGCGCAAGCTCGTGCGTCGCCCAGACAATCTGGGGCCGCCCACCAACCGACGCTATCTGGAGCTCTGCGTGCTCTCGCATATGGTCGGCGAGCTGCGCTCCGGTGACCTGTGCGTCGTCGGCTCAGACGCATTTGCCGACTTGTATCTCCGGCTCGATCTGCCCAAGCATTGGGGCGACGGCAAGACCGTGGCGGCCGACGGCACGCAATACGACTTCTACGACAACAATCTGCTCGCGGGCTACCACTTCCGCTACCGCAAGATGGGAACGGTGGCTTACCGGCATGTTGCCGACAACTACATCGCCGTATTCCGGCACTTCATCCCGCCCGGCGTCTGGGAGGCTGTCTACGTCATCGAGGGTCTGCTCAAGGCAGGTTTGAGCGTGGAAGCCGACACGGTGCATGCGGACACCCAGGGGCAGTCGGCCGCCGTTTTTGCCTTTACCTACCTGCTTAGCATCAACCTGATGCCGCGGATTCGCAATTGGCAGGACCTGAAACTTTACCGAGCCGACCCCAGCTCCAGGTATCGTCACATTGATCGCCTCTTTTCGGGCGCGGTGGACTGGGACCTGATCGCCCTTCATTGGCAGGACGCCGGGTCGGCCGGTGGAATTTCACCACCAGCCGCCCACAGGTAGGGTCGAGAACTGGCGCGCGCACCTTAGGTTCCGGTGGGAATTCCCCCGCTTTCGCGATGGCCCGCAATCCGGCTACCGTAGTCACGTTTCCAGCTCCCGCCACGTCAAACGCAGCATGCGGTTTTCCCGCACTACGCTTTCCTGCTTGTTTTATGTCAAGGGTTATGAGTATCTACCGGCACAGTCGATTCCCATTGGACGGCCCCGTGCCCAAAGCATTGTTCGCTTGTGTCCAAGGAGTCTCGAGCCGCTAAGCTACGGGAGTCGTAGCAGGGCGCCCGTAGAACCAAATCTCGCTTCGGGATGGGACAGTTCAAGTCCTGTCGACCATGGAACAGGGCCGCACCGCGGCACTGGTTGGGGCATGTGCTGCGCTATTCCGCGCTAACCTTCGGATCACGGACTACTGCCCCGGGCCGAATCGCTCGATGGGACCGTGACCGCAACGACGCCCGCGAGACCATCAGAGCAGCGAGAAAATGGCGATAACAAGTATTGCTCTTCTCCACGTGTTAGGTCGATAGCAACGCGATGCATGGCTTTAATTTCGTCAGTGTGCGGACGCGCGCTAGTCCGGCAGGGAACCTGCCTGGCATTGTGCATGGACGGCAAGCTGGGCACCCGAGCACCGTATGTCGTTCAGCGGTAATCGTGGCTGTATTGCCGGCGAGTCTGCATAGTGGCCAATGATGCGCGCGCGGCGTGCGGCACCGTCGGGGGCTCATCAAAAACCAAGGCTGATGGGCGTGGCATTTTGGGATGGACAAGCAGTGTGGCTGTACTTCTTTGGGCACGATCCGTTCGGCGTCGGATGGCCCCCCAATCGATGGACCGAGATGCCGCTGTCTTACGCCTGTCTTTTGAAGGGATGTGAACTGGGTGCCAAACGGGCGTGATATGGGCAGGTGCTGGTGCCGATCACTGGCGTAGATTACGGTGCTCCGATCTCGAGCCGGGAATGTAGAAAGAAGTAGTCGTCCATCGCGGAACCTAATTGATAGCCGAAAATATTCGCCGGCTTTGGAGAGAAGAGTTGAGCCGGGTGGCGCAAGGGCTGCCAACCCGGCAATGGGAAGTGCCAAATGACTAGGATTCGAATGTTCGCAAAGCGGGAGGGCGACAAATTGTGCCGTCCACGCTGAACGCGTGCAGACCTCATAGACAAATACACGACCTCACGTATCTGGAAAGTAAGTCCCCCGGTACCAGCTTGCGGGATGATCGTCGTTTGTAAGAGCGCGGATGCGCTCAGCACGCGCAATGCCCGTTGTGGTGACGCAACTCGTCAAATGCACCTGTAGTGTGGAGTGGCCTCAGTAAGGCTGAATAGTCGGCAAGCCGGCGGATGACTGAGTGCGGTCGGCGGGTGCCCATAGTCCCCTACTCGACCTCCTGCTCAAAGTTCGTGGATGTGAGCTCGGCTGGCGAGAACTTTCGACCGGTCCTGCTCTATTCCGCATCGACATGCGCCAGCTTGATGGCTTCCGCGTAGCGCCATCACCCTGTGCAGCCTGACATCCGAGGCCATCGAACTATGAGAAGCTCGTTGCGCCGAATATGAGGGTCGGCCGGGATTCGAAAATATCTGAAGCTTAAGATATTCACGAATCCCGGCCGACCCTCATCTTTGCCTTGACCGGCGTCGAAGGCAAGATGTTCCATCCGATGGCGCTCACGGCGGTGCTGGCGCGCGTCGGCGCCATCATTCTGTCGGTGGTCTTTTTGCCCGCCGCCATCGCCATGTTCCTGACCGGGAGCATCAGGGCAGAGCCTACGCCGCGATCAAGCGTTTCTATGCGCGACAGCTCGATCGCGCTTGGGTAGGCCAGTTCTTACCCTCGGGATCGCTGGCGCCGTCCTTGCCGGAAGTGCGGTGCTTGCTGCAACGATGGGTTCGAAGTTCATTCCCAGTCTCAACGAAGGGGACATTGCCTTGCATGCCCTGCGGATTCCCGGCACCAGCCTGTCGCAGGCCATTCAGATGCAGGAGGCGCTGGAGAAGCGCATCAAGGCGTTTCCGGAGGTGGATCGCGTCATTGCCAAGATCGGGACCGCCGAGATCGCGACGGACCCGGTACCGCCCAGCGTGGCCGATAACTTCGTCATCATGAAGCCGTTCCAGATGTTGGCGCGCGAGATCCGCTTCCGACGGTTACCGGATCCTGCCGCTGCCGCTGCCGCTGCGGGAGGCGGCACGCGTGCAATCGCCCGCCACTCCGGATTACTGGCTCCGTCCCAGGTTTGCTTTGATGTGATCATTCTCTTTTGCTTCTCTGCTGTGTTGCTGCGTTATTTCGCGCTGGAGCTTCCGAATGAGAAGGCGTCGAACAAGGTCACGCTGTCCGCCTTGGTCCAAACGCCGACGGCGCCAGCCCCGCTGATGTGGTCGTCTGCCACATCGATGTAACGCTTGCCGTCCAGCGCCACCTGGACGCGGTTCCCCCCGAAGTCCACGCGCAGCGTATGCCAGACGCGAGCGGCGACAGGGGCATTCCGATACTGGATCGTGTGCCTGCGGCCGCTCGTCGTGTAATACAGCGAGACATTGTTCTCCATCGCATTGGCCCGTGCGACATAGTAGTTGTCGCCGTCCTTCCAGCGCCAGACGACACCGGCGGCCTGGTCTTCCCGGCCGGCGATAGGCTTGAACTTCACCTCCACGAAGCCATCGGTGATGGAAACGGCTTGCCTCACGCACCAGGGAAAATCCCCGGAACCCGATTGCTTAAGCACGTTGGTGCTGCTCGGCGCAGTCGGGTCCGCCTCGACGGTCCATTTCGGCGTGCCGTGGCCAGTGACACCTGCCACCCATCCGGCAGGCAATGCACCTTGTTTGTCCTGGTTGAACATTAGCGTTTCCCCGATGGCCGGCATCGCCATCAGCAGCAACCATGAAATGAGCATGATTCGATTCATGTGCACCTCCGCGGTGACGACTCCGTTCGCCTTTTCATGCCGATATCTTGGGTGGCCACCGGTGCGTTTCCGCCTGGCAGTACTGGCACCATGCATACAGCGCGTCGTAGATCACCATGCCGTGCCTGAGCATCTCGTGATCGTCCGTAAAGACCTGCGAACCCAGCGAGATGGCGTAGAGGCCGCCAGACTGAGGCGTCAGGTCCAGCTTCGACGTGTCGGCGCCACGCACGATACCGGCAAGTTGTTGCAGGGCCGGATCGGCCAGATGGTATTTGTCCAGGAACGCATCGAAGCTGGGGTAATCGTTTTGCAGCAGATTGATACGGTCAGGCTTAAAAAGACGTTCGAGAACAATGACTTAGTAGTTCTTCGTTTCGCGCTGCACCGTCCTTTCTTTGCGGATTGGTACGCGATTAGCAGGCGCTGTCTGGCAAAGTATGCCTGGCCAGCCTGCGAAGCTGCTGTCGTAGCTGCCGCTGCGAAGGTACTGCCGTATTTCGGCCTCGAGCCACTGCGGTGCCAATCTGTGGCAGATTTTGCTCTGCGGCGTTTGATGTTGCAGTTATGCCATAGCCTGTCGGATTGTTGCGCCACGGCCTTGGATCAGCGCGTCAATGTAGCGCTCGACACCGAAGCTGAGAATCCCCCGGAAGTTGATGTGCCCGGAATGCCCCGGCCCCATGCGGCGCAGCCAAGCGTCCTCGATGTTCGTGCCCCCCTTGCGAAGTCGCTCGACGACATCGTTCATGCGGTTCGTATTCCACGCCAGAACGATGTTGGTCAGAAGCGCGTGCGCCCCCGAGATCGCCGTCAGCTCATCGCCTCGCCGGCCGCGTTCGTGTGGTACCCGGCCAGCATGGATCGCGCGCTGCAACTGGTGCACCGACTCCCCTCGGCTGAGCAACGTATGGATTTCGCGGCGGAAGTCTTCAATGGTCACGTAGTCGCACAGGAAGATGCTACGCAACAGCCGGCCGAGATGCTCGGCAGCTTTGTGCGCTTTGTTGGTCCTGGCGGCGCTGCCCAACCTTTGCATGGCGAGCTCAGCGCTAATGCGGCCGATACGGATCGATGCCAGCACCCGTTGCCTTCGGAGACGAATTCCGCGAACGCCAGGAAGTCGTGATAGCCCAGCCGCCGCAGGTGAATCCGCGACCCCTCTCTGCCACTCGCGACATGCACCGCGACTGACGTAGCATAGTTTCCAAAAACGAGGAACTGTGTAAGAGTTTGACCGACGATTCTCGGGGAGCATTGCAATGAAACTCCAAGAGGCCCTTGACAGGGTTGAGCAAATGGGTAACGACGATGTGATATTTGCCCGGAAGCCCTGGACACTCGAATCCGATGCAGAAATCGGAGCATTAGATGCTGACCTACGTGTACCCTCTCGGTGACTGCACGAGGATTTGCCTACTTTTTGGAAGCTAGTGTTGCAAATGAGGCGCTGGAAGTGTTCGGAACATACGAAGCAACCATAGGCGAGCGCCGCGCCTTGCTATTGTTCTACGCGGAGAATGACGCGTATCCAAAATAGGTGTATGAGCGGTAAGAACACCGTCAGTCCAACACGGCTACGGCTCTTCCTCCAGTATGCCGCGATGGGGTCGGTCCCATATACGGTAGAGCAGGGCCGGATTCACCGCCGCAGTCGCCCACGCAGGGCGGTCATTTGTCCGCCAAGGCTCGACGTCTCACCAGACTCAGCTCAAGTATCCTGCAAATAGATGATGCGCTCACTAGAGAATCGAATTGTCCCACTACTCAAGCAGGTCGTTACCTGGCTCGTCAAGGGGGATTATTTCGCAATTGAAGTTCGGTCAAGAAGTATCCGTTTATCAGCAGATATGATGCGCCAGACCATAGAGGAATATGGTCGATCGCTGATTGTTCCCCCGGACTCGGTATTTAGCAACCTCGACGCTATTCGCGTAGCCAACGCTGACATGCCCACCTTGTCTATCCGCTTGGATCTTTGGACAATCGAAGAAGGGCGCTCTGATTTGACGCTCGAATGCACCGTCATCGACAAGGGAGGGGAAGTGTTTGAAATTGAGATCGACGGCATTCATGTACTCTAGCTTTTCGGATCTGGTCAACGAGTGTAGTTCGCGTACGCCACGGCCGTTTACTGCAATGATGTCTGAGCCGCTCGATTGAGTAACCACTCCTTGGCCCCAATCCGGTACCTTCCAGAATCTTAAGTCAGTCGGTGGGAGTGATCGTGTGGCGGCTGGCGGTCAGCCAGACGGCTGCTTCGGCGTGAACACCAGATGCCCGCGCCGAATTTTGCCAAGGACCGAAACTGGCCGGGAAGGGACCTCTGCCAGCCGCCCCTCTGTCGGTCCGTATTTGCATAGAACGGCTCCGGCGCGGCAGGCATGCGAAGAGCGTATTGATGGTTGGTCTTCGGGGAGTTGGGAAAACGGTTCTCCTCGATCAGATGCGACACGACGCCGAAGCCAGCGGCGCTCACACTGTCGTACGGTGATGTCCATGGTATGCCTCTCAGTGGCGTTCAACCTCTTCGGGCTCTTTGGGTTCCGGCCAACCCGCAGGCCGCCATCCGCCTACTTCCTTGATCATAATTAGTTCTGGAATCAAGCATTCGAAGCTCTGGAGAGCCCGTTCCTTGATGAGTCTCCAAAACTCGGCTTTGAAGATTGCAAGCCCCTCCTCAAAATTGTTCAACGCAACGGGCGCAGCTAGGATGGCCGCCTCGTGAGCGCTCTCCGTAAAGATTCTCTTCATGACATCATGCGGGTGCGACCACATGACAGTCGCATAGAGAACGTTATGAGCTGACCGCGTGTGTAGCACCGGCATTAACATATGGAAGCCACAGCTTTTATCTCTTAAATACACCCATTCAAGCACCAATTTTGTTTCATCAAGAAGCTTAATTGATGTGATACGGATTTTGTGAGTCTCCAAGAATTGGCAATCTCTATTTTGCGCGCGAGCTAGCTCCTTCGCTCGTTCAACCACGGCCCGATCCTCGGGCTCGCCTTGCCGAAAAATCACAACATTTCTCGACTCTCTTAATGGGGGAATCGCTTGTAAGTATTCCTCGCCGATATAAACGAGTCGGTAGCCATCATGGCCAAGATTTCGTTCCCGTTCCGGACACAGCTCAGGGATCCGTGAGTGGGCATTGCCTTCATAGACGGCATGAAGCCATTCAACCTCGTCCAACTTTTTCTGTACGCCGCGCCAAGTGAAAGTGGTATCCAGAAAGAGACCGAACTCCTCGCCGTTCAGTCCCGGCGGATGATCACGGTTGAATTCGCTAAGCCGTGCCGCCATATAGGCCAGCGCCGCGCCGTAATGAGCAGGGGAGTAGGCTTGAAAGGTATCAGCAATGGTCTGGCGCACGCCGACATTAAGCGAGCCCTGCAGTCCGAGGACCGTGTTTGCGTGGGCAGCCAAGGTGGTCCGCATTGGAATCAGGACGAAGCAATCAGAGAGAGGCTGCCTAAAGCGCTCAATACGGTATTGCCGGCGAATCGCCGAGACTATTTGGACCTCGCCGAGTGATCCCGGCAGAGGATGCTGTGAGCCTGTAGTGAGTCCACGCGCTGACAGCTGTGATGGATCCGGTGCCAAGCTAAAAGTATCGCCGTTCCTACGCGGTTGGCAGACCCAGTCAAGTAGTTGGGGGTCGCTTAATTGCACAGGATCTGTGATCGCGTCCATAGTCGCCTCGTATAGTTAGTCAGGGCATCATAGTTAGTCCCCTCCGGTGTAGGGCCGCCGCACGCGCCAGGAACAGGATGCGGCGAGCGCGGCCAAGCGGTTTGCTGCTCGACGAGATCGAGTAGGCGCATTCTGAGGTGCACAACATCCCGGCAGGTCGCCGTCAATGCCTTCGCAGGTGCGCTTGAATTTCGCGCGCATAGAGGGCCGAGAGGAGCGAATCTGCTCAGCGGTTCGAACGGTCTTCGGCATCGGTCTGCCTCCCTTCGGTCGCACGTCCGGATCGTGACTGAATGGCGCATACGTTCCTCCTGCCTGAGCATGCGCCGACGATGCTTTAAGTCTAGTCCAAGGGGAAAAAGCCGCGCGTGACGCGCGCGAGGCTGCATCGAACCGTGCGTCACGCGATGCCTCCTAAGACCCAAGGCGGCGGAGGTCCCGGACGTGCCCATGCGGCTGGAGTTCAGGCCCGGCGAGGCCGCCCAGATCCGACTTCGGTGCCGGTCCGACGCTCACCGATGTGTACACCGGCGAGATCCACAAGACCTGGTACTTCGTCATGACGCTGTGCTGGTCCCGGCATCAGTACGTCGAGCTCGTGCGCGACCAGACCATTGCCACCTGGCTGCAGTGTCACCGACATGCCTTCGAATGGTTCCATGGGGTGCCGGCGCGGCTCATTATCGACAACCCCAAGTGCGCCATCATCAGGGCCTGCCTGTATGAGCCGAACGTCCAGCGGGCCTACGCCCAATGTGCCGAGGGCTATGGCTTCCGCATTGATCTCTGTCCGCCACGGGACCCACAGAAGAAGGGCATCGTGGAATCGGGAGTCAAGTACGTAAAGAACAGCTTCGGGCCCCTACGCGACTTCCGCGAACTTGCCGATGCCAACCGTCAGGTGCGCGCCTGGGTCATGGCTGAGGCCGGCATTCGTATCCACGGCACTACGCGCCAGCAGCCTCTGGTCAGCTTCACCGGCACTGAACAAGGCCTTTGCTACCGTTACCGGCAGTGGCGCCCGAGTTGGCGACCTGGGGCCGAGTGAAGGTGCACCGGTGCCACGTTCAGTTCGAGCGGGCCTATTACTCGGCGCCGTTCCGGCTGGCCGGCAAGTCGCTGTGGCTCAAGGCTACGGCGACGATGGTGCATCTGTATGAGGAACACATCCTGGTTGCCACACACTTGCGACAGGGTGCGCCCGGCGCCCGCAGTACCGTCACCGACCATCTGCCACCCGAGGCACAGGCTTGGCAATTGCACGATGTCCAGTGGTGCTTGCGCGAGGCCAAGCGCGTCGGTCCGTCCTGTTCCGCCCTGGTGCTCGTGCTGTTCGGCGATCGAGTTCTGATCAAGCTGCGTGCTGTCCAAGGCCTGTTGCGGTTCGCACAGCAATACAGCGACTTCTCGATCTGCTGCACCGCCTGCTGCAAGCGACATGCCGCAGAATTAGCCGATACCGTGTGGATTGCAGGTTTCTCGCGTTTGCCGTCATGCAAGCCGATCTTCCAGGATCCGCTCGATAGCTCCAGTGCTACAGCCAAAAATTCGCCAGCCGGCATAAAATGATCGATGCGGGTCGGTTGCATGATGTGACCCTCCTGAGAAACCAAACTGAGGGCGGCTGGGGTCAGGGCGCCACCGCCACGGGATAGATCTGATAGCCGAGTGCAGCGGCGCGGCGTTTGAGCGCGGCGATGCTGCGCTCGCGCTGTTGTTCTTCGTAGCGCTGCTGGCCCTGGTCGACGAAGGTCTCGCCGCGCGTGAGCATGAAGTACACCATGCGCGCCAGCTTGTGGGCGACGGCGGTATTCGCGCGCGGCTTGTCCATGCGGGCACACAGCCGTCGGTAGAACGCGCCGAGCGCGGAGTCGTTATGCGACAGGCTCATGGCCGCGAGCTTGAGCGCCTGGCGCACCCGGTTGGTGGAGCGCCGGGTGCGCGCCGACAGGACCTTGCCGCCGCTGACCTTGGTGCCGGGACACAGCCCGAGCCACGAGCAGAAGTGCTTGACGCTGCCAAAGCGGCGCAGGTCCGGGCCGATCTCCGAGAGGATCGTCAGCACCGAGGTAACGGCCAGGCCATTGATGCGCGTCAGGTCCACGCCAGACCAGCGCGCCAACGCGGTGCGCGCATCAAACTCCGGAGTATTCTTGCCACGCCGCTTGCCCGGCCCGCCGAGTTCGACCTCATGACGGCCCAGCGGCGCAAGCAACGCCTCGATCTTGGCGTCGCACTCGAGGATGCGCTGGGCCAGGCTGTCGAACATCGCCAGGGCCTGCCCGAGCACGAAGAGGTGCTCCTCACGCCAGTTACCCGTCAGCGCCCGCGCGATGTCGCGCTCGCTGGCCTTGACGCGTGCATGGCGATGGCGCGCCAGCACGTTGGGGTCACGCTCGCCCGCCACAATGGCCCGCACGATGGCCTGTCCGGTCATGCCCATCACGTCGCTGAGCACTTCGCCGAGCTGAAGGTTCATCTGCACCAGCGCCTTCTGCATACGCTGCACCCATTCGGCCTGCGCGGCCAGTAGCACCTCGCGCTGACGCACCACCGCGCGCACCACACAGACTTCATCGCCGGGGCGCCAGGCCGCGCGCAGCAGCCCCAGGCTCATCAGCTTCTGCAGCCACTGGCAGTCGAGCACGTCGCTCTTGCGCCCGGGCACGTATTTCATCTGCCGCGCATCGACCAGCCAGACCGTCAAGCCGCGTTGCTCCAGCACTTCATAGACGGGGATCCAGTAGACCCCGGTGGATTCCAGCGCCACCGTGTCCACGCCGCACGTCAGTAGCCAGTCGGCCAGCGCATGCAGGTCGTCGGTCATCGCGCCGACTTCGCGCACCGGCTCGCAGCCGGCTTGCTCGGCCAGATCCCGCGGCACCGCCACCCAGTGGCTCGACGCGCCCACGTCGATCCCCGCCGCGTTGGGGAATACCACGTCTTCTTCTTGCTTGCGCATAGCCATGGCTTGCTCCACCATCGTTGATGAACGGCAGCGCCATGGGATGCGTCGAATTCGACTCGATCTCCTGAACGGGATGCGGCTCGCGCCGCTCACCACTGTCGCCGACGAATCCCGGACCATGCTCCAAAGCGGGCTCACTCCACGGCGTGCATGCCGCGAGCGCGCACCATTGGCCTGTCGGTCATCGCGGCGCTGCCGTTCACCGGTATAGCTCATCTCGGTTTCTCCGCCCACGCCGGGGCCGGAAGGGCCTTGAAATGCTCCAAAGTAGTCCCCACCAAATTCTGATGGTGACTACTCTGGATACATTCACCTTACCCACACGGCCTTCAGCGGACGGTTACACATGGATCTTGATCTCAAAAAGTGGGCTCCCTGGAACTGGTTCAAGAAGGAGCAAGAAGAGCAGCAGACAGCATCTTCGCTGCCGGTACAGCGCAGTGGCTTGCCGGCTTCACGCTCGACAACGACGTGCTGATGGTGCGAGGTGAAAAGCGCCAGGAGCAGGAGAAGAAGGAAGGCGGCTTCCATCGTGTCGAACGCTCCTACGGCAGTTTCCAGCGTGCACTGAACCTGCCTGACGATGCCAACCAGGATGCGATCAAGGCCTCATTCAAGAATGGGGTGCTCACGATCACCATGGACAAGCGCGAAGCGAGTGCACCGAAGCACGGCCGTTCGATTCCGCTTGAAAGCTAACTCGGAAATTCCGTTGCGGTCGCCACGAAGACCAACCAAGAGATCAGGTGCCGCGGCATGCTGCACCTCGTCATCTCAATGACCCAAGGAGCGCCAGCATGGCCAGAAAACAATGCCAAGTCTGCGGCCAACCCGCCACGGCGCGGGTGGAAGCCAATCTCAATGGTCGCCACAGCACCATGCTGTTGTGTGACGATCACTACCGCCAATTGGTGCGGCAGCAAAAGCGCACCATTTCCCCGCTGGAAGCCCTTTTCGGCTCGCGCAGCGGCTTGTTCGAAGATTTTCTGGGCAGCGATTTCTTCCGCATCGGAGAAGACTCGGCACCAGTTGCGGCCGATGCCGATGAAGTGGTCGATGCGTCGTTTGGCGAACCAGCCTCCGCAGGGGCTGGCACGCCGCGCCGTCGCGGCAGCGGGCTGGCCAGCCGCATCAGCGAACACTCCGAGGCCCTGTTGCAGGAAGCTGCCAGGCGTGCCGCGGAGTTCGGTCGCTCCGAAGTCGATACGGAACACCTGCTGCTGGCGCTGGCCGACAGCGACGTGGTCAAGACCATCCTGAGCCAGTTTAAGATCAAGGTCGATGACCTCAAACGCCAGATTGAAGCCGAAGCCAAGCGCGGCGACAAGCCGTTTGAAGGCGAGATCGGCGTGTCGCCACGCGTGAAGGATGCGCTTAGTCGCGCCTTCGTCGCCTCCAATGAATTAGGACACTCTTACGTCGGGCCCGAGCACTTCCTGATCGGTCTGGCCGAAGAGGGCGAAGGGCTGGCCGCCAACTTGCTGCGCCGCTATGGCCTCACGCCGCAGGCCCTGCGCCAGCAAGTAAACAAGGTGGTCGGCAAAGGTGCGGAGGATGGCCGCGCCGAGACGCCGACCAATACGCCGGAGCTCGACAAGTATTCGCGCGATCTCACCAAGATGGCGCGTGAGGGCAAGCTGGACCCGGTCATCGGACGCGCGCAGGAAATCGAAACCACCATCGAGGTGCTGGCGCGGCGCAAGAAGAACAACCCCGTATTGATCGGCGAGCCTGGCGTGGGCAAGACCGCCATCGTCGAGGGGTTGGCACAGCGCATGGTGGCCGGCGAGGTGCCCGAGACGCTGCGCGACAAGCGCCTGGTAGAGCTGAGCATCAATTCCATGGTGGCCGGCGCGAAGTACCGTGGCGAGTTCGAGGAACGCGTGCAGAAGGTGCTGAAGGAGATCTCCGAGCACCAGGGCGAGCTGATCCTCTTCATCGACGAGGTGCACACCATTGTTGGTGCCGGCCAGGGCGGTGGCGAAGGCGGGTTGGACGTGGCCAACGTCTTCAAGCCGATGATGGCGCGCGGTGAGCTGAACCTGATCGGCGCGACGACGCTCAACGAGTACCAGAAGTACATCGAGAAGGACGCCGCGCTGGAGCGGCGCTTCCAGCCGGTCATGGTGCCCGAGCCAACGGTGGCGCAGACCATCATGATCCTGCGCGGCCTGCGCGATACCTTCGAAGCGCACCACAAGGTCAGCATCACCGAGGACGCGATCATCGCGGCCGCCGAGCTTTCCGACCGCTACGTCACCGCGCGCTTCCTGCCGGACAAGGCCATCGATCTGCTCGATCAGGCTGCCGCCCGCGTGAAGCTATCGGCGACGGCCCGCCCCGTTGCGGTGCAGGAGTTGGAGTCCGAACTGCACCAGTTGCGCCGGGAGCAGGACTACGTGGCTTCCCGCAAGCAATACGACAAGGCGGCGGAGATCGGCAAGCGCATCGAAGCCAAGGAGGCCGAACTCAAGAAGCTGGTCGAGGACTGGGAACGCGAGCGCGGCTCGGGCAGCGCCGAAGTCAAGGCGGAACACGTGGCGCAGATCGTCTCGCGCCTGACCGGCATCCCCGTCAATGAGCTGACGGTGGAGGAGCGCGAGAAGCTGCTGCACCTGGAGCAGCGGCTGCACGAGCGCCTGGTGGGGCAGGACGAGGCGGTACGCGCTGTGGCGGATGCGGTGCGGCTGTCGCGCGCGGGTCTGCGCGAAGGCAGCAAGCCCGTGGCCACGTTCCTGTTCCTGGGCCCCACCGGCGTCGGCAAGACCGAGCTCGCCAAGGCGCTGGCCGAATCCATCTACGGCGACGAGGGCGCCCTGTTGCGCATCGACATGTCGGAGTACGGCGAGCGCCATACCGTGGCACGGCTGGTGGGCGCTCCCCCGGGCTACGTCGGCTATGACGAAGGCGGCCAGCTCACGGAGAAGGTCCGTCGCAAGCCCTACAGCGTGCTGCTGCTCGACGAGATCGAGAAGGCCCACCCCGACGTCTACAACATCCTGCTGCAGGTGTTCGACGACGGGCGGCTCACCGACGGCAAGGGTCGCGTGGTGGACTTCACCAACACCATCATCATCGCCACGTCCAACCTGGGATCCGACATCATTCAGCGCCGGCTGAAGGCGCGCGGAGCGGCCGGCGAGGAGTACGAGAAGACCAAGACAGAGGTGATGGACGTGCTGCGCGGGCACTTCCGCCCCGAGTTCCTCAACCGCATCGACGAGATCATCGTCTTCCATGCGCTGGGCAAGGAGGAGATCCGCCACATCGTCGGCCTGCAACTCGATCGCGTGGCCCGCAATGCCGCGAGCCAGGGCGTGACGCTGACGTTCGATGGGACGCTGGTCGATCACTTCGCGGAAGAAGGCTACAAGCCCGAATTCGGTGCCCGCGAGCTCAAACGACTGATCCGCAGCGAGCTGGAAACGGCACTGGCGCGCGAGATGCTCGGCGGCGGCATCGGCAAGGGTGATCACGCCTGTGCACGTTGGGACGACAAGGCGGAGCGGGTCGAGTTCGACCGAAAGCAACCCGCTCTGGCCAGCGACGAAGCGTCCGCCGAATCTGCGCAACCGCCGGGCTCGTCCAAGGAGTCGAACAAGGGGGCGCGCAAGAAGAAGTCCGAAAGTGACAAAGCATGAAGCGCGGGGCTGCCCTAATCCTGAAAATTCGAGACGGGCAGCCCGTGCTTTCTCTTTGATGCGGCCGGGCACCTCCTCATGAACGGGCGTGACCTGTGGCTTGATTCAGGTGGCGCATTGAATTGCTGCCACGTTGGCGGCCTTTCGTCGAAATAGCGGTTTCGAGGATTCCCTGCCATGGAAAAGAAAGATCAATGGAACATCGGCTACTGGATCGTCGCCTTCATGTTGCTGCTGATGCTGCAGAACTACTGGCAAGCGGCGAAGACCGTCGAGCCCGTGCCCTACAGCGAATTCGAGAAAGCGCTGGCCGCAGGCCGCGTCGCCGAAGTGCTGGTGTCGGATCGCACGGTGACCGGGCGCCTGAAGTCGCCGGACGGCCGGGGCAAGACCATGATCGTTGCGACTCGGGTCGAGCCCGATCTGGCCGAACGCCTATCCAAGTACGACGTCCCCTATGCGCGCGTGGTGGAGAGCACCTGGCTGCGCGACATCCTGTCGTGGATTCTGCCTGCCGTGGTGTTCTTCGGCGTCTGGTTCTTCCTGTTTCGCCGCTTCGCCGAGAAGCAAGGCATGGGCGGATTCCTGAGCATCGGCAAGAGCCGCGCCAAGGTTTTCGTGGAAAAGAACACCGGTGTGACGTTCGCGGATGTTGCGGGCGTGGATGAGGCCAAGGCGGAACTGGTCGAGATCGTCGATTTCCTGAAAAACCCGCAAGACTACGGTCGTCTGGGCGCCCGGATTCCCAAGGGCGTGTTGCTGGTCGGGCCACCCGGCACGGGCAAAACGCTGCTGGCCAAGGCGGTAGCCGGCGAGGCCGGCGTGCCATTCTTCTCCATCTCCGGCTCGGAGTTCGTCGAGATGTTCGTCGGCGCGGGGGCGGCGCGCGTGCGTGACCTGTTCGAGCAGGCGCGCGGTCAGGCGCCGGCCATCATCTTCATCGACGAGCTCGATGCGCTCGGCCGGGCGCGGGGTGTGGGCGGGCCCATCGGCGGCCACGATGAACGCGAGCAGACGCTCAATCAGCTGCTCACCGAAATGGACGGCTTCGACAGCTCGGTGGGGCTGATCATACTCGCCGCGACCAATCGCCCGGAGATTCTCGACCAGGCACTGCTGCGCGCCGGCCGCTTCGACCGCCAGGTGCTGGTGGACCGACCCGACAAGAAAGGCCGGCTCGATATCCTGAAGGTCCATGCCAAGAAAATCACTCTTGCGGCAAACGTCGATCTCGAACAGGTCGCCGCGCTGACGACCGGCTTTTCCGGCGCCGATCTCGCGAATCTGGTCAACGAGGCGGCACTGACCGCGACACGGCGCAAGGCATCGGCCGTTGAGCTGCAGGACTTCACCGCCGCCATCGAACGCATCGTCGCCGGTCTCGAGAAGAGGAATCGCGTGCTCAACCCGAAGGAGCGCGAGACCGTGGCCTTTCACGAGATGGGGCACGCACTGGTGGCGCTGGCGTTGCCGGGAACCGACCCGGTCCACAAGATCTCGATCATCCCTCGCGGCATCGGCGCGCTGGGCTACACGCTGCAACGCCCCACCGAGGATCGGTTCCTGATGACGCGCGCCGATCTGGAGCACAAGATCGCCGTCCTGCTGGGAGGACGCGCCGCCGAGAAGCTCGTCTTCGGCGAGCTCTCCACCGGCGCGGCAGACGACCTTGCGCGGGCTACCGACATCGCCCGCGACATGATCACGCGCTTCGGCATGGACGAAGGCCTGGGCTACATCGCGTACGAGGCGCAGCGGCCGCGATTTCTCGATGCGCCCGAACTGGCGCAGGGGGGCTGCCGGGTGGCCGAATCGACCCAGGCGCGCATCGATCAGGCGATTCGTGACATCGTAATGGGGGTATTCGAACGCGCCTACCGAATTCTTGAAAGCAATCGCGACGTGCTTGAGCGATGCGCTCGCGAGCTGCTTTCGCGAGAAACGCTCGACGAAATCGACACCCGCCAGTTGACCCAAGGGCTGAAGTGCGAGACGAGCGAAATATCGGCCCCGACGGTGGGTTCACAACAACTCAACCCCAAAGGAGCCATGTCATGAGCGACAGCGCCCATATCGTCTGCCCGCACTGCCAATCCATCAACCGCGTGCCAGCAGCAAAGCTCAATGACCAGCCCAACTGTGGCCGATGCCAGCGTGCCCTTTTTACCGGCGAGCCCATTGAACTGACCGCGGCGACGTTCCCGCGCCACCTGGAGCGCAGCGACATTCCCTTGCTGATCGACTTTTGGGCACCGTGGTGCGGGCCCTGCAAGATGATGGCCCCGCAGTTTCAGCAGGCGGCGCGCTTGCTTGAACCCAAGATCAGGCTAGCCAAGGTGAATACCGAGGCAGAGCCTCATTTGGCCGCCCAGTTCGGTATTCGCAGCATTCCGACCTTGGTCTTTTTTCAAGGTGGGCGTGAAGTCACGCGCCAGGCCGGCGCCATGGGGGCGCAGGATATCGTGCGGTGGGTATCCGCGCAACTGCGTTGAATGGTTGGAATGGCCTGTTTCTGGAGGAGTGGCGCATGAATAACAGCAATCAGACCGGGACGACACTCGAACGACTCCGTCGTGAATGGGCGGTGATGACGTTTTACGAACGCTTCGAGCAGACCGTCGCCCTCATCCTTTCAGTGGTGATCGCGGTGATTGTCGTGGTGTCGTTGGTGCAGCTGATCCAAATTGTCTTCAGCCTGCTGATCATCGATGCATTCAATCCGCTCGACCACAAGATCTTCCAGAGTGTGTTCGGCATGATCATGACGCTCCTGATCGCGATGGAATTCAAGCATTCCATCGTGCGCGTGGTCTTGCGCCGTGACAGCATCATTCAGGTCAAGACGGTCATCCTGATCGGGTTGATCGCGCTGTCCCGCAAGTTCGTGATCCTCGATCCCGATGTCAGCCCGGCCAAAGTCGCAGCGCTGGCTGGTGCCACCCTGGCCCTGGGTCTGACCTATTGGCTGCTGCGTGAGCGCGATGACCGAATTGCCGAGGACGCCATGCATGGCAGCGAGTGACCCACGCGACGAACGTCAATTCTGGCCACAGCATCGCTTGAGCAACCGCCTGCAGACAGCGCTGCTGGTTTTGACTTTGATCGGTATCGCCGCACTCGCCGGTGGCCTATTATTCGGCGAAACGGGTCTTTGGGTCGCCCTGGGAGCAAGCCTATTCGCCTTGTTACTCGAACCGGCGGCAGCTTCGGCGCTGACGCTGAAGTTGTATGGCGCGCGTGTCATCCGGCCGGGTGAGGCACCCGAAATCTGGGCGATGGTGCGCGAGTTGGCCAACCGCGCGGGCTTGCCTGCCGTCCCGACTCCACACTATGTGCCCAGCACCGTCGTCAATGCCTTTGCAAGCGGTTCGAAGCGCCATTCAGCCATTGCGCTCACCGAGGGCCTGTTACGCAACCTCACACCGCGTGAGTTGGAAGGGGTCATTGCACACGAGATGGCGCATATCGCCAATGACGATCTGCGTGTCATGGGTTTGGCCGATTACATCAGCCGCCTCACCAGCGTGCTGGCCATGCTGGGGCAGGTTGCGATTGTTCTCAGCCTGCCTGCATTGCTCGTCGGAGTCGCAGACGTGAATTGGTTCGGTCTGTTCTTGTTGGCGGCTTCGCCACAGCTGGCACTGCTCGCTCAGCTTGGATTGTCCCGCGTACGTGAATTCGATGCCGATCTATTGGCCGCGCAATTGACCGGCGACCCGCACGGTCTGGCATCGGCCCTGGCAAAGATCGAGCGGGTGAGTCGCTCCTGGCGCGCGTGGCTCATGCCGGGGTGGGGCAATCCGGAACCGTCCTGGTTGCGCACGCATCCGGCGACGTCGGAGCGCATCGCCCGGCTACTTGAACTCGTGCCCCAGCCTGTGACGCTGCGGCCTGATTCCATCTACTCCGTTCCGGAATCCGTCAAGGCGATGCGCTCACCGCGCTGGTATCCCGGCGGCCTCTGGCGCTGATTCGAACCAGGAGACATCCCATGGCTTACCACGACCCTTACGGCCGCCTCGCACCAGACCATTTTCTCCGACGCTGGCTGGTCATCACCGCCTGTATCGCAGCGCTCATGCTGTTGTGGCAGTTCCTGCCCGCGATCGAGGCGTGGTTCAGCCCCCGACAGGCCACCGAGAGAACGGTCACCCCTCGCGGAGATCTCGCTGCCGATGAACGTTCGACCATCGAACTCTTCGAGAAATCACGCGATTCGGTGGTGTACATCTCCACGGCCCAACTGGTTCGGGATGTCTGGACCCGTAACGTCTTCTCCGTACCGCGCGGAACCGGCTCCGGATTCATTTGGGATGACGCGGGACACGTTGTCACCAACTTTCATGTCATCCAGGGCGCTTCACAAGCGACGGTGAAACTCGCCGATGGTCGCGACTATCAGGCCTCCCTGGTCGGCGCAAGTCCGGCTCACGACATCGCAGTGCTCAAGATCGGCGTTGGCTTCAAGCGTCCGCCGGCCGTACCGGTTGGCACCAGCGCCGACCTCAAAGTGGGGCAAAAGGTCTTCGCCATTGGCAACCCCTTTGGCCTGGACTGGACCCTAACCACGGGCATCACTTCAGCACTCGATCGTTCCCTGCCCGGTGATGCCGGCGGCCCTGCCATCGAGCATCTGATCCAGACCGATGCCGCCATCAACCCCGGCAACTCCGGCGGGCCGCTGCTCGATTCCGCCGGGCGTCTCATTGGCATCAACACCGCCATCTACAGTCCGTCCGGCGCGTCGGCTGGCATTGGCTTCGCTGTGCCGGTGGACACCGTCATGCGGGTGGTGCCGCAGCTGATCAAGACCGGCAAGTACGTACGCCCGGCTTTGGGTATTGAAGTGGACGAGCAACTCAATGCGCGCTTGCAGATGGTCACCGGCCGCCGTGGCGTGTTTGTCCTGTTGATACAGCCCGGCTCGGCAGCGCAGCGAGCCGGGCTGGTCGGGATACGCGCTACTCAGGAAGGGATGGTGCCCGGCGACCTTATCACCGCTGTTGACGGGAAGTCCATTGACGGTGTTGCTGGCCTCTTGGCGCAACTGGATGATCGTCGGGTGGGCGACATTGTCGTTTTATCTGTTGAGCGAGAGGGGAAGGCTCGCGAGGTGCGGATTGAGTTGCAGCCGGGCATCTGAATTCGGGATGATCAGTGCTCTATGTGTAACCAGTCTTGGCTGATTGTCACGTTACTTCAGGAGAAGAATACTTTCGCTTTCTCGACGGGCGACGAGTCCCGGCATCACCTTCCCGCCACCATAGACCCAGCGCCGCAGTTCCTGTCCTGCAGCGGTCCAATCCCGCTGATTGATCCGTCGCCTCAGCGTCGACGTCTGCAGGCGTCCAGCCCCAAGGTTGAACGTGAAGTCCACAATGGCCGCGAGCCGTCCCTCTGGCTCGGTGGCCAGCACCGGGCAGTAGCGCAGCGTGGCGGCGAGCGCTGTTTGCAGATCGTGCGCCAGGTAGCGCTCTGCCTCGGCCTCCGTGATCGGTGGGTGCCTCGGATCGCAGAGATGCCCGTAGCCGATCGTAGGATACCCCGCAGGGCAGATGTAAGGGTGAGCCCGGGTCGGGTCGTGCTTTGGCACCCTGTGGAAGCCCTCGAAGCGCTTGGCAAGCTCAACTGCTTGTGGCGGAACGCGGATTACACGTGCGTCCATGTCATCCCCGACTTGATCATGCCAACTGTCGACTTGCCAATGCCGTATTCCATGGCAATGCGCCGATGGCTGCGGGCATCGGCGCGAATGGACGCAGCCAAGGCCTCGTTGATCTGAGCCTTGGGATGGCTGCTTCCTCGAGGCGGGTTGTCCCGGGAAGAGATGTTGCGGGTTCACGCATCCAGGGTTGTCGCAACGGTGGCACACAACCAGTCCAGTCGGAATCTCCCCAAAGGCGAGGCAATAGGCCACGCGGTGCGCCAGACGCAAGTGCCCGCTGTCATCAACGATCTTGCCGTAACCACCCTGCTTCGTCGATGCGAGCCACGGCCAGCACTCCTGCGGCCCGCGCACATCGACTTTTTCCCAGTAACGCTCGGAGAGCGGGCGGCGTTTGCGGCTCCACGACCGCGCCGAATCGTTTCGCCGCCACATCACCGCAGCCCCTTTTCCAAAGTGCGCGACAGGAACCAGTAGTTCAGGATGCCCTCGAGCAACCCCCCCGCGGCAGAATAGATGTCGCCCTAATTCATGCAGCCAGCTGAGGGTTTCCTGACTTCGAGTAACTCATCGTTGGCTAGAAATCCGCGACGAAGCCGCATACATCCCGCCAAGAAGCCCTTTACATCGCTCAATTTCAAACCAAAGGCCTCGTAGTCGTCGGCAGTCACTGCCAGAGGCAGTGCTTTGAACACCGCTACGAGAAATGGGTACGGATCGTGGATTGACGGAAGGCTACCGCCTTGCCGCTTAGTCAGCCACCGGTTTGGCGCGGTCTCCCGTCGCTGATGCCGGCAGCGCGATCGACGGGATTGACCGTGCGGCTGCCAGACCAAGGGGCCCGCTCGCCCAGGTCGGTGAAGAGGGTTGACCGCGATTCGCAAATATGCGAAGCCTCACATATTTGCGAATCCCGGTCACCCCTCTGGTTGAGCCCCTGTTCACCACCAGCGGCTTTCCCGTGCGGGGAGCCCAAGCAAAGCTGCTGCGCGGAGCGTCGCAGCCAAGCTCTGGCACTGCCCTTGGGCATAGGACTCACGGAGGTAAAAACAGGACGTTGGCGGCAATCCTGCAAAGGATCGGCCTGGCGTCGACAGCCGCGCTAGCAATCCCGGCAGCCGCGCAGGCACAGGCATGGCCGGGCAAGCAGCCAATCCGGTTCGTGGTTCCTTACCGCCGGGTGGCGCCTCTAACGTGCCGGCTCGCATCCTCGGCGCCAAGCTTACCCACCGTTTCAAGCGTCATTGCCTTCCAACTGATCTTTCACAGCTACGTATGACGCCTGCAGCAAAGCCTTCGCGTTGCGCTCAGCGCCATCGGCGTCGCGCGCAGCAATAGCAGCCACCAGCCTCTCCCAGTCGTCCGCCGACTCCATGCGGCGTTGAGCGGTGCGGAAGCTGATCGATTTTTCCCGGATGGCATACCGCCACACCGCATGGTTGCTCAGATCCTCATAGATCGAGACTAGCCGCTTGCGCCCGTTGGCAGCCACGAGCAGGCGTTGCGTTTCGATCGAGGTACTAGCGTAGTCGGCTGGCTCCGTGGTCGGGTCATTGGCCAGAGTACGCAGTTTCGCGGCCTGCGCCTGCAGCGTTGTGATCAGTTCATCCGATCCTTTCTCGACGGCAAGGCGGGCAGCCAGGCCGAGCAACTGCGCCCGTATATTGAAGATCTCTTCGATCTCGCCGGCGTCAACCATCACGATGCGGGCCCCATAGCGGGCGACGCGCTCGACGATGCCACGCCGCTCTAGCAGGGCAATGGCTTCCCGGATGGTGCTCCTGCTCACGGCGAAGCGTTCCGCGAACGTCTCCTCCTTCAGGCGCTCGCCTGGTTCCAACGCACCTTCGGCAACAGCCGCAAGCAACTGTTCCGCTACTTGCTCGGGAAGCGACTTGGCCAGGCGGCCGACTTGGACCGTCTGGGATTCAAAGAAGGAATTGGGGCCGGACATAAGGAAAGCTGAAGAATTTGTGAGGCCAAGTATATCCGTCCAGACCCTCCGCGCCCGAATGCCGCGGAATGCCCCTCTCCTCATCAATGTTTTTTGTCGACATACGACAGTCGACAAACTATACTGACTGCACCCCTCCAGCGAGGTGGAATCGAACAATCGTCCCGGAGATAACGATGAGCAATATCGAAGTGCGTCCGCTTGGCTACGCAGCCGGCGCAGAGGTTCTTGGATTGGACCTGCGCAAGCCCCTGTCAAGCACCGAGGTGGATCAGGTGAACGCCGCATGGCACCAACACCTCGTGCTGGTCTTTCCTGGCCAGGATCTGACGCCGCCGCAACTGATCGAATTCACGGGCAAGCTGGGTGACATTGAGCGCAATGAAAATGTGCCCTATTACAGACACCCGGAGTATCCCGAGGTGCTGCTGGTCACCAATAAACAGGTCAACGGCAAGCCGTCGCAGACGCGGAACACCGGCCGCAACTGGCACGCCGACCTCTCCTACACCGATCGCCCCGCTAAAGGGTCCGTGCTGATGTGCAAAGAAAAGCCGGATGTCGGGGGAGATACGATGTTTGCCAATATGTACATGGCTTACGAGACGCTCAGCCCAATCATGCAAAAGTTCGTCGACGGCCTGGAGGCTGTGCACGACATCACGCTGATCAAGGGTTTCAACCGACGCGACCCCGCCCAGGTCGCTGACCTGAAGGCCAAGAACCCACCCATCGTCCATCCCCTGGTGCGAGTCCATCCCGATACCGGTCGCAAGTCGCTGTTCGTCAGCGAGCGGGTCCGCAACTTCGTCGGCATGACCGAGGAAGAAAGCCAGCCTATTCTCGATTTCCTCAACATGCATGCGACCTCGCCGGAGTTTGTCTATCGGCACCGCTGGAATCTCAACGACGTGGTGATGTGGGACAACCGCTGCACGCTGCATATCGCGCTGAAGGATTTCGACCAGTCCCAGCCGCGCCACATGATGCGTTGCTCCATGCTGGGCGAAAAATCCGGCTACGTCCTGCCCGATGAGCACGAGGAAGGCTCGGCCAAGAGCGCACTGGTCGCGGTGTCCTGAACTGCAAGCCCGGCACCATCGAATAAGGAGGAGACATGAAGCGATACATCGACAAAGCGGCCAGACGCGCCGTGGTATTTTCCTTGCTGGCTGGGATGGCTGCCATGGCTGGCGTGGCGAGGCCGGTTCGCGCCGAACCGCCAGTGCGGATCGTCGTGGGATTTCCGCCGGGCGGCACGACAGACGTCATCGCGCGCCTGGTTGCCAATAACCTGGGCGCCAGGCTGGGCCGGACCGTGATTGTGGAAAACCGGGCTGGCGCGAGCGGGTCGATCGCCGCAAGCATGGTTGCCAAGGCCCCCGCTGATGGCGATACGCTGCTGTTCGCGCCGAGCAGTCACGCGACCAACGCGACGCTCTACGCCAACCAGCCCTTCGACACCGAGAAGGATTTCGCGGCGGTCGGCCTGGTGGCAACCACGCCCTATGTGCTCGTCGTCAATCCCAAGCTGCCGGTACACTCGGTTCCCGAACTGGTGTCTTATCTGAAGGAACACCCCGGCAAGCTGGCCTATGCTTCGTCGAGCCCGGGAACGGGCCAGCACCTGGCCGGCGAACTGTTCAAGAAGGCGGCGGATGTCGACATGCTCCACGTGCCCTACAAAGGCAGTTCCGCCGCCCTGCCCGACCTGCTCGCCGGCCGCACGCCAATCATGTTCGACAACATCGCCGTGATGCTGCCGCACATCAAAAGCGGCTCGCTGCGCCCGCTCTCGGTGACCAGCCGCAAACGCTCGCAGCTGTTGCCCGACGCGCCAACGGTGGTCGAGACAGGCTTGCGTGACTACGAAGTGCTGGGATGGTTCGGGCTGTTCGCGCCGGCGAAGACCTCGCCTCAGGTGATCGGCACCTTGAGCACCGCCTTGAATGCGGCGGCCGAGGAGCCGGCATTCAGGAAGCAGCTTGCCGAACTGGGCGCTGAGGCCGTGCGCAGCACGCCGCAGAAGACCGATACCTTCGTGCGCAATGAAATCGGGAAATGGCGCGCCGTGATCCGGGAAGCCAAGATCACCCTCAACTGAGCTGAACAGTACTGAACAGAACCGAATAGCGGCCGGACAGCTCCCACGACCTGTGCCGGTCTCGGCCGGGTTCTCCCCTCGAATCCTGACTACAGGCCGGGCCCCTACGCGGTGCCCGATGGCCACTCTTTATCTATCGAAGCGATGCCTGACAACGCGAGTACCCGCTCCGGCGGTCAAATCCTGGTTGATGCCCTCAAGGTGCAAGGCACCGATATGGCCTTCTGTGTGCCGGGCGAAAGTTACCTGGCCGTGCTGGACGCACTGCACGACACGCAAGACACGATCCGCCTGGTCACCTGCCGCCAGGAAGGCGGCGCCGCATTCATGGCCGAAGCCTACGGCAAGCTGACTGGCAAGCCGGGCATCTGCTTTGTCACCCGCGGGCCTGGCGCGACCAATGCCAGCATCGGCGTCCACACCGCCTACCAGGACTCGACGCCGATGATCCTGTTCGTTGGCCAGGTCGGCAGCGATTTCGTCGACCGCGAAGCATTTCAGGAGATCGACTACCGGCGTATGTTCGGCCAGATGACGAAATGGGTTGCCAGTATCGACTCGGCGCAACGCATTCCCGAATACGTCAACCGCGCCTTCCAGATCGCCATGTCTGGCCGGCCCGGACCGGTCGTTCTGGCGCTGCCGGAAGACATGCTGACCGCAAGCGCCACGGTGAGGGACACCGCGCCATGCCAGATTGCCCAACCATCGGCGAGCAGCAAGGACCTGCGGACGCTGCGCAGCCTGCTCTGCAACGCCCAACGCCCCCTGATGATTCTCGGCGGAAGCGGCTGGACCGCCGAAGCCTGCCGCGACATCCAGCGCTTCGCCGAAGCGGCCGGCCTGCCCGTTGCTACCGCATTCCGCCGTCAGGACCTGTTCGACAACCGCCATCCCAACTATGCCGGCAACATCGGGCTAGGCATGAGTCGGCAACTGACCGAACGCGTGAAACAGGCAGACCTGCTACTGGTGGTTGGTGCCCGGCTGGGCGAGGCCACCACCAATGGCTACACCCTGGTCGATCCCATTGACGCGCGCCAGACGCTCGTGCATGTCCATGCGGCCGCCGAAGAGCTCGGTATCCTTTACCAGCCGGCCCTGCCGATCAACGCAGCAATGCCACGCTTCGCCAGCCAGCTGGCCGAACTGGAAGATATCCCGTGCGGCCCCTGGCGGCAATGGACCCTCGACAGCAACCGCGAGTATCTGGCCGACATCGAGCCACAGGCGCAACCGTTTGACGTCGACCTCGCCCTGATCGTCAAGGGGCTCGCGCAAGCCCTGCCGCAAGACGCCATCATCACCAATGGCGCCGGCAACTATGCCGGCTGGGTCCACCGCTACTTCCAGTACAAGCCTTGGCGAACCCAGTTGGCGCCCACCAACGGAGCGATGGGCTATGGGGTGCCGGCAGCAGTGGCGGCCAAGCTGGCTGCGCCGAAGAGAACCGTGGTCTGTTTCGCGGGCGATGGCTGCTTCATGATGAATGGCCAGGAATTGGCCACGGCTATCCAGCATGACGCTGCCGTGATCTTCATCGTTGTTAACAACGGCGTGTTCGGGACCATTCGCATGCACCAGGAGATGCACTACCCCGAGCGGCCATCCGGCACGCAGCTGGTGAATCCGGACTTCGCCGCACTGGCGCGCGCCTATGGCGCGCACGGCGAAACCGTGACCTCCACCCAGGACTTCGCGGCCGCATTCGAACGCGCACGATCGAGTGGCAAGGCAGCACTGATCGAAGTCCGTACCGATGTCCGCGCGGTGACGTCGCGCCGCACTCTCGCCGACCTTCAGGCGAGCCTCCCTCAGTAAGGCCGGGTGGCGGGCACCGCCAACTCAGCCAGTCTCCGATGAAAGGACTCAACTTGTCCGATATCTACGAAACACTTGCGCTCTATATCGAAGGAGAATTTGTCGAATCCGATGGCCGCCGGACTGAGGAGGTGCGCAATCCCGCCACGGGCGAGGTCCTTGCGCACTTGCCGCACGCCAGCCGTGCGGATCTCGACCGCGCGCTGTCCGCGGCCGAACGCGCCTTCGTATCCTGGAGCAAGAGCTCTCCGCTGGATCGCTCGCGCATCCTGCGCAAGGTCGCCGAGCTCGCGCGTGAGCGGGCCTCCGAGATTGGCAGGAACATCACGCGAGACCAGGGCAAGCCGCTGAGTGAAGCCATCGCCGAAGTCCTGAGCTGCGCGGAGCATGCCGAGTGGCATGCGGAGGAATGCCGCCGCATTTACGGCCGCGTGATTCCGCCGCGCCAGCCAAATGTGCGTCAGATCGTGGTGCGGGAGCCAGTGGGTGTTTGCGCCGCGTTCACCCCATGGAATTTCCCGTTCAACCAGGCCCTGCGAAAGATGGTGGCCGCGCTGGGCAGCGGTTGCACGCTGATCCTCAAGGGACCGGAAGATTCGCCCAGCGCCGTCGTGGCGCTGGCGAGGTTGTTCCACGATGCCGGCCTGCCTCCTGGCTGCCTCAACATCGTGTGGGGCGTGCCGTCTGAAATTTCGGATTACCTGATTCGCTCGCCGAGCGTGCGGAAAGTATCCTTCACGGGTTCAGTCGGTGTCGGCAAACAGCTCGCCTCGCTGGCCGGTGCCCACATGAAGCGGGGCACATGGGAACTCGGGGGCCATTCGCCGGTGCTAGTCTTCGACGATGCGGATGTGGACACCGCGGCCACCATGCTTGCGCGCTTCAAGGTCCGCAATGCAGGGCAGGTCTGCGTATCGCCGTCCCGCTTCTTCGTGCAGAGCAAAGTGTACGACCGCTTCGCCGCGCGGTTTACGGAAACACTGGCATCGATCAAGGTTGGCAATGGCCTGGACAGCGGTGTGGAGATGGGCCCACTCGCCCACGCCCGCCGCGTGGTGGAAATGGAAGCCTTCGTGGACGACGCGCTTGCCCGCGGGGGAAAGATTGCCACCGGCGGCGCCCGGCTAGGTCACACCGGCCATTTCTTCGCACCGACCGTCGTTACCGACCTACCAGCAGATGCTCGTCTCCTGACCAACGAGCCGTTCGGCCCCATCGCGCCACTGCTGCGCTTCAGCGATCCACAGGAGGCTATCGCGCGAGCCAACGCCCTGCCCTTCGGGCTGTCGTCCTATGTCTTTACCGAATCACTGAAGACGGCGACGTACGCGAGCGGCGCGCTGGAGGCCGGCATGGTCAACATCAACCATTTCGGCAGCGCCCTGGCGGAAACGCCGTTCGGCGGTGTCAAGGACAGCGGTGTCGGCAGCGAAGGTGGTACGGAGAGTTTCGACGGCTACCTGGTTATCAAATACATCACGCATTGCTAGCGGGCAAGTGCCGCGCAAGCACCTTGCGCATTCATTGACCGGCGCCGCAAAACAACTACACAAGAGTAAAGGAGAACGACCCATGGCACTCAAGACCATTCAGGAGATTCCCCGGGAAATCCCGGTCATCGCCGAACCCGACGTCCTCGTCGTTGGGGGAGGCTCCGCCGGCCTTGCCGCCGCCTGCGCTGCATCGCGCGGCGGCGCGCGGACGATGCTGATCGAACGCTACGGCTTTCTTGGCGGGACTTTCGCCGCGGTGACGCTCGGCGGCATCTGCGGTACGCATATGATCGTTGACGAACAGCGGCTGGCGCGCGTGGTAGGCGGCATCTATCTCGAACTGGAAGATAGGTTGAAGCAACGCGATGGCTTCCTCGATCCGCTGCGCCACGGAAAAATCGTCGGCTCGCCGTATGAACCCGTCGCATTCAAGATGGTCGCGGATGACATGGCAGCGGCCCATGGCGTAGACGTGCTGCTCCACACCTATGCCGTCGGCGTGCAGAAGGACGGCCAGCGAGTCACCGCCGTGATCGTGGAGTCCAAGGCGGGCCGCGGCGCCATCGTGCCGCGCGTGGTGATCGACGCGTCCGGCGACGGCGATGTCGCTGCGCATGCCGGCGCGGATTTCGAAGTCGGCAAAGGCGACGAGAGGCAGTTCGGATCGTCGATGTTCCGCTTCGTCAACGTGGACGTGGCGCGCGCCGCGCGCCTGACCCGCCCGCAAATGCGCGACTTGCTGGAAAGCGCCGTCGCCGAAGGCTATCCTCTGCCCCGCACCACTATCGGCATGCATATCAACCCGATCGACGGCGTGTTCCATCTCAATGTGACCAAGTTGGGCGATGGCGACGGACTGCCGTTCAACCTGCTCGACCCGGCCCAGCTGACCGAGGCCGAGCGCACCGGTCGACGCCAGGTATCAATGTACGAGGAGGTATTCCGCAAGTACGTGCCTGGATTCGGCAAGGCCCGGGTCATCGATATCGGTGCCGGCGTCGGCATCCGCGAGAGCCGGCGCATCCGTGGAGACATAACACTGACGGAAGCCGATGTGCGCGGGTGCGTGAAACCGGACGACCGCATTGCCTGTTCCTCGTGGGCTCTCGAGAAACACGGTGCCGGCCGCGACACCGTCTGGGACTTCCTGCCCGACGGCGAGTGGTACGGCATCCCCTATGGCTGCCTGCTGGTGAAGGGGTCCGACAACCTTGTTGTGGCTGGCAGGAACCTGTCTGCCTCCCATATGGCGCAGGCTTCCGCGCGAATCGGTGGCGCCTGCTTCGCCATGGGCGAGGCGGCCGGGACGGCAGCTGCCATGTGCCTGGCGCATGATGCCAATCCCCGGGCAGTGCAGGTGAAGCCCTTGCAGGCACGGCTGGAAAGCGAGGGTGCGATCCTGACGCCGCGCGCCTAGGCACCGCGTCACTTTGCCAATCCAAGGCCCCGCGAGGCGACCAGATATACAAGGCATGAGCGGCTCGTTACCAGCAAGGCAGGCATGCGAGCGGTTGCAAACGCGTGGCTCGCCCGGAGCGGATTACACTTCGAGGTGCATGCCATTGCCGCGAACTCCACGATGAAACAGACGCGCCAGCGGGATGGCGCGCGGCGCCTCCTTTGCCCCAGCAGCGTATTGCTGCTCGAAGTCAGAGCGCGGTCGCGGCACTTGTGGAACGTGGCCCGTCGCGACTCTGCCTTTCCGCTGGAAGCTTACCGTGCCGCCGTACACCTGGACCTGCGGCGATGCCTTGAGCGCGATGCGGTTCGGGAAGCAGTGGTGCTGGTGGCTTGCGCGGCTGAATTCGCGCTGCCGCTAGCCCCGTTACTGCTTGAACGTTGCGCAAGCAAGGTCGCGATCTCGCGCGACCCTGCCTTGCGTTCCCTGTACTGGGCGTCCACTCGCCGCTTGCATCAGGCAGGCCGCACGCCCTTGCCTTGGCGGGATGGCATGCCGGCCGGATAGCGGCCTGTCCGGTGCGATATGGCTACGCGCGAGAGGTTCGCCCTGCTCGACGATAGAACCAGCCGGCCAGGCTAAACGACTTGCCTGGCTTCGTCGGCCTCTCGCAACAGCCAGCGGCGCAACATTTCCAGCTTGGGGTCGTTCCGCTTGGCGGCCGGATAGACCAGGCAATAGGCGTCGGCGGTGGTGAACGGCTCGTCGAAGGGGATAAGCAGCCGCCCGAGCAGGACATCGTCGTTGACTAGCAGGCGCGGCAGAAGAGCCACGCCCAGGCCGGCGACGGCGGCCTGCATGATCATGTAGAAGTGTTCGAAGCGCGGGCCCGCCCAGGCGTTGACGTCTTGCACGAGCTTGGCGTCGAGCCAATCGCGCCACCAGTTAGGCCGACGGGTCTGCTGCAACAGCGCATGTCGACGGAGATCCTTCGGGGCATTCAACGGGGGCTGGCTGGCGAGGTAGGCGGCGGAACAGACCGGTACCACCTCATCCCCTACCAGGCGGTGCGACAGCACCGAGGGCCAGTCGTTGTTGCCATAGTGAATCGCCGCATCCAGTGGCTCGGCATCCGTATCGAAATCGAAGGGCCTCGCCCGCGTGGCGAGGTTGACCAGGATTTCCGGATGCTCGTTGCTGAAGCGTTCCAGCCGGGGGATAAGCCACTTGACACAGAACGCGGGCGGCGTCGCCAGGTTCAGGATTCCGCCTTGCCTGGTGGGCCAGCAGGTTGACCGTGGCCGCCTGCATCTGCTCCAGCGCCGCGCGAATGTCGCGCACATAAGTATGGCCTGCATCGGTCAGCACCAGCCTTTGCTTGACGCGCTGGCTCACCTGCCTGGTGGCCGAGGAACGCGGCGCGCCGGCCGGCGTGAAGCCTGTGGTGTGGCGATTACTGACTAATCGGGACGCGCAAGATCTTGATGCGGTGATCGAGCTAATCGATTGGTATCGGGCCAGATGGGAGATCGAGATGTTCTTTCATGTGCTGAAAAACGCTTGCAAGGTGGAAGCGTTACAGCTCTCGCACATGGACCGAGTCGAACGTGCGCTCGTGTTTTACATGGTGGTCTCGTGGCGTATTGCGCGACTGATGCGCCTGGGGAGAACCTGCCCCGAACTGGACGCGTCGCTGTTCTTTGATGCCGACGAGATACGGGGTGCCTATCTGCTGTCGAAGAAGCCGCGCCCTCCAAAGCCACCCACGCTCAATCAAATAATTCGCCTGATTGCATCACTGGGTGGCTTCTTGGGCCGCAAGAGCGACGGCGAACCCGGCGCAAAGACGCTCTGGATCGGCTTGCAGAGAACCATGAATGCTGCAGCCACAATTCTGGCTCTACGCAACGAAGGCGCATGACTTCTGTAAAACGAGATGGGCCGAAGCTGCTCAACTCCCTCCCGTTGCCGGACCGCTTGTCGGAGGTGAACTAGCGGCTGGATCGAGCGTCCGCCGAGTTCAAGACTCTCACAACGAGCGCGTGGCGGCTCGTCTGCAGCCGCCGTGTCGGCGGACCTGTACCGATTCTGAAGGCGGAAATGCATCGTTTCACATCGGATCAACATCATTGCCGCGGGTTCCTCATCCGCCCCGACTAAGTCAGCTTCCGCGGCGACTCGCAGATAGACTTGCCGTGAGACAACGGCGATGGTCACAATGATCGCGCCGACGCCGAGCGCTCGGACGGCGATGCGGAGGTATGGCGCCATGGCGAAATTACACTGGATAAACCAGAGGCGATAAGCTGTGAGCGTACACGAGGCTGTTTCTCGCGACGGTGTCACGCCTTTGCAGGATTGACACGAACCGTTTTGGCGCGGTGGCGGACTTGTGCGCTGAACGCACGCCGGTGGTGAAAAGTATGTCCCGGAAATCGATCCAAAGCCTTACCGAACGGGCCACTACTGGGCCGTGCCCCACGACTCTTTCCCGCTGGACGATAGCAACGGCCACGATGAGGTCTTCCCCGGCGCCCACTGCGTTAGCGACGGGAAGTGGGCTACCTTCTACAAAGACGGGGGAAGAAGTCTGGGCGTGCAACGCGGTGTATGGCCGCCACCCATCTCGACTTTTCTGCCCTGCCCTACGCCTGTGCCTCGACGCCCGGCTGAAGTCCGAGCAGGGACAGACATCTGAACGCCCTACGCATCCAACATAACACTCCCAGCAACAACCAAAAACCGAGTACGGGCGTTATGTGCAAAAGTACGCGGCTAAGCCTCAGCCCGTTAGGTATGCCCCCTTCGTTGAAGCTTACCGGAATCAGTTCTCCGGCGCAGGCTCCCGACGCTTGCGAATCCACTCGGCAAACGCTTCGTCTTCGATGCGGTAGTCGCCCATGGCCAGACGGGTCACGACGTTATCGGCAAGCAAACGGCGCAGTGCATGGGCCGTGGTGTTCCGGGTGGCAGGCTTGCCAAGCATGGTACTCAGCTTTTCGAGTGTGGCGCTGGAGTGCAAATCGGACTCGCCGCGTGCTAGCAGGTATAGAATTGCCCGGTCAGCGGGCTTAAGCTGGCGCCACTGAGCGAGCGAGTGTTCGTCTGAGAAGACTGAAGCCTTTGTGTAGGCAAGCGCTGCGACGTCTCCCTGCGGTTGATAGAGCATGTACCTTTCGATAAACCGTTTGAAGAACTCCGGGGTGCGATGCAGTTCGTCGAACGCGCGCATACCCTGCTCCAGCGTTAGCTTCTGACGCGCCATGCTGTTCAGGAGCTTGACCGTGAAGGCAACGAACTCATCGCCAAGCAAGGGGAACGGCTCGAGAGGTGCCCAGTTGAAGAACGGCTCCGACGCCCTCGCGAACATGGCGCGAAGGGTCGTCTCGGAACTGCCGGCAAAGATGACTTTGATGCGATCCTTGCGGATATCGAGCGCGGCGCGCAGGGCGTGAGCGAAATCGCTGTGGTCCGCGCCGGCCAGGACTTGGGCTTCGTCAATCACGAGGAGCAGCGGCTTCTTGGTGCGGTCGAGTTGCTTGAGTACTTCATGCAGCGCCGCGGTCCTGTCTAGGCCAGCCTTTCCTAGCTCGGCTTCCAATGAACCCTCTACCCCACCTGGAATTTTCGCGCTGGCCTTCAACTTCCTGACCGGGGCGCGAAGCTTGGACAACATTGCGGCAGCTCCTTTGGGTTCGAGGGCGTCGCCAAGCGCTGCCACAAGGGCGTTTTCAGGCGAGGTACGGCTATCCCAGAGGTTTGTGTACGCTGTGAGGTAACCATGCTCAACGGCCGCCGGCATCAGGTCTCGGCGCAAGAACTCGGTCTTTCCCATTCGCCGGCGAGCAAACAGTCCGCGGGCTGCGGATAGTTTTAAGTCAAACGCATGCAGATACGCGTTCGCCAACTCGGGGCGGCCAAAGTGCCAGGGATCGGGCAAGCTCTTCTCTTCAGTTCTCATGAGATCTGAGAATTCTCAAAATTCGTGAGAAGTCATGATACAAGTCGCTCAGCGACGCGTAAAGGGCTAGCGTGCGGGCTCTGTCTTTTGAACGTTGGGAGCATCCGATGGGCAGCACCAGCACCGGTGGTGGAACCAACAACCACCGACGTGACAGGCTACGCCTCAAATCCAGAAGGGCTAAGGGGTGGTCCATCGCGCGACCGCTGCTTTCAGACAAGTGCGGTAAGCACAACGTTATCGCACCTTATCATCGCGTCACTCAACGCCAGCGTTCGCCCGGCCCCGCATTGCCAGTTCGCCGTCGCCGTCGAATCTGGGCGGGAACGCAACGGCAGTAGCCGGCCAGTTTGAGTCAGCCGATCTTGAACCGTCAATGACGGAAACGGCCGATGTACGGCCGATCACTCTCTGGCGGGGACCGTCGGTTCCAAACCGTCGATTGGCGAACGCAGCCTTGGGATAAGGCTGGCGGGCCGGTATATTCAAATGTCAGTGGCAGGCGAGGGAGCGGAACATGGAGCAAAAAATGGTTCGATTCAGGATGTGGACGTCCGGCGCCTACGCGCTGGCCTCTGCCGGCGCGGACGGCACAGCCAGCCTCGTCGAGCATGACGGACGAGGCGCCCTGCACACGATCGATATCGGCCCGGACGGCTTCGAGGAAACGGTTATCCGGCGCCACGTGGAGGCCGGCAGCGTGGTCATGCGCAGGTCCCGGCTGCGTGGCGATTCACGCGGCAATGTCGAGTGGGAGTGGCGACTCGACAGCCCCCGCATCACTCGCACCGATGTCTGGTCGGCGCCTGCTGTGGGACCGGGCAGATGGACGCGCGAGGACGTCCGGCCGGGCCGCACCACGCGCTATATCCGACACAGCAACGGAAGCTTCCGCGCCGTGGCGACCGCGCCAGATGGCACGGAACTCTGGACGGCCGATTGGCAACGCAAGCGGGGCCGGCTGCACGGCGCCTTCTTCCGCAGCGACGGCAAGGCCCTGGGCGATGCCAGCGTGAAAGGCGGTGGCCAGCAGACGATGCAATGGACCGGGCCCGACTCGCAAGGCACCTCGTCCCGGACCTACAAGGGCGCGGACGATACGGTGGTGGAGGTCAAGGACTACACCCAGCGCGACGGCGCGCACGTCCACATCGTCCGCACGTACGAGCCGACTCCGGGACGCGGCCACGAAACGGGAAGCAGCACCAGGGGCGTGTCGGACGAAGGGATCACTCCCGCGAAGTCGTGGATCAAGATCGACGTCAACGACGACAAGGACAATCCGATGGGGCAGCACGACGACGGGCACAGCTCGGTGGAGTTCGGCACCGAGTCCAATCCCGACGGCACAAGCACGGAATACACCATCAGCAGGCACGAGAAGCCCGACGGTTCGTCGTCCATGGACAGGACGGACTGGTCGTCCAACGGCGACACCGGGTCCGCCGCTAGTTCGACCGACGTCAATGGAAACACCTCCACGACTGAAGTGGCCAGGCACGCGGACGGGAGCTACACCATCAAGACGCGTACCGTCGACAAGAACGGCGACGGCACGGAGCAGATGGACTCGGTGGACAAGGACGGCAAGATCACGAACGACGAGCCGAAGACCGTCAAGGGCGGCAAGATCGTGGCCGGCCCCACCGCCGGCAATGCCGATGGCTCGGAGAACTCGGATGACTCCGGCGATGACAACGACAACGCTAATAGCAATGTGGCGGACAACGCCAACGACTCCGCCCCCCCCGACGACGACGACCATCCCGACCCGGATGCGGATGCCCAGACCGGCCTGCCAGCGGGCGACGGGGACGACGGTGACCAGGAGGGCAATCCGGACGGCCGCTTGGCGGGGATGGACCGGGACACGCTGCTCGCCCTAGTCGGACGTGCGTGGCGCGGCGAGGAAGGGATCGACAGCCTGGGCGATACGAATGCCCGCTACGGACGCTGGCTCGGTGCACTCAGGGCCGTCGTGGCGGCAGGCGGCACGGTCGGAAGTACGGGAGAGGAGCTGGACAGCCTGGGCGCGCCGATCCCCGGATTCGACTTTTCCGGCGGCGGGGGTGGCCACCAGGACGAAGACCTCGACAGCCTTGGCCGCCCAGTGATTGACCTCGACATCGTGCCCCGGCCACGTCCGGGTCCGGACGGCATGACGCGGCTGGGGTCGCTGCTTGACCTCTGTGCGCAACTCGCCGCGGGCTCCGCCACCGTGGCGGCGTCCGTGAACCTGCTCAGGCAGGCCTGAGAGGGCCGCGTGGCTGCCTCAATGACCGGAAAGGAACTGATACCGTGAGTTGAGCGCTGACCGACTGGACTCATTGCCTTTCCAGACGTTCGCAAGCGTAAGCTTGAGGGACTGCAACGGGTCGGTCAGAGACGGCCGCGGCATCACCGGCAGCAGCCGGCCGTGACCGGCCAATTGGACAAGGGCATGACGATCTTCGCGCGGATCGACCATGCTGAGGCTGCACGCAACGCCGGGCTGGCAATGCCGCCGACGCAGGTGCTGATCTATGGCAACGCCAAGCGGGGAACGCCGTTGATGCTCGCGGCACCCATCGTTGCGCTGAACTTGCCCCTGCGCGTGCTGGTGCGCGATGACTGCCAGGGCAGCGCCTGGGTGAGCTTCCACACCGCCGCGGAACTGGAAAGCGCTCACCCATTGCCGGCCGGCAGCGCCGCGCCGCTGGCTGTGGCGCAGCGGCTGATTCTTGACACGGTGGGCGCGCAAGGCGCCCCGGGGTGATTTATCCGGCCAGGCCCTTGTTCGGGTTGATCAGGTACTTCTCCCCCGTCGCGCGCTTGTTGTAGACGGCGATCACGTCCAGGTCCAGCACCTCGGCCAGCGAGATCTCTTTCGAGTAGTGGCTGGCAAAGGTGGTCTTCAGCTCCGCCACCACGCGTTGCTTCAGCGCGTTGGCCCGCTCGCGCCCGATCTTCTGCAGGAACGGGAACAGCAGCCAGCCGCCCATGCCCCACGCCATGCCGAAGTTGCGGTTGAACTCGGTCGGGCTTGTGTCCAGGCCGCCGTAGAGGTAGACCTGCTTGTGGGTGGTCGAGCCATAGCGGCTGTATTCGCGGGCCGTCTTGTTCAAGGCCGCTTCCATGCAGGTGAGGATCTGGCCGCCGAGCTTGCCGCCGCCCGTGGCGTCGAACGCGATCGTTGCGCCAGTGGCGACGAGTGCCTCGGTGAGGTCCTGCATAAACGTGGGCGACGCGGCGTTGCAGACGTGGACCGCACCTTGTGCCTTGAGCAGGTCCGCCTGCTCTTGCTTGCGCACGATGTTCACCAGCTTGATGCCATCCTTGAGACAGATCTGATTGAGCATCTGGCCCAAGTTGGAGGCCGCGGCGGTGTGCACCAGGGCGCTATGTCCTTCGAGCCGCATGGTCTCGACCATGCCCAGTGCGGTGAGCGGGTTGACGAATGACGACGCGCCGTCAGCAGGCGTGGCGCCTTCGGGCAGGACCAGGCACTGGTCCGCGGAAATGCAGCGGTACTGCGAGTACATCGCGCCGCCGATGGCAGCCACGGTCTTGCCCATCAAGGCTTGCGCCGCAGGGGACGAGCCTGCATCGACGACCACGCCCGCGCCCTCATTGCCAATCGGCATGGACGCGTCCAGGCGGCCCGCCATGCTGCGCATCGCGCCTTCCGGAACGCGCGCGGTGACTATGGGGCGCTCGGCCGTGCCGCTGGCCTTGGCCGTGCTCATGTCGGCCGCACCGAACAGCAGGCCGAGATCAGACGGGTTGAGGGGAGAGGCTTCAATGCGGATGACCACTTCATCCGGGCCAGGGTGCGGCGTGTCGATGCTGTCTAGCGACAGCTCGAGTTCACCACTGCTCTTGATTTGCGAACGAAGTTGAAGTGCGGTGTGCATTCGATGTCTCCTTGGTCTGTCGGTTTGCGGTGAGCAAGGCAGCAGCGCGGGGCTGTTTTCGCCAGCAGTCAGCAATGTAGCAAGTTCCTGCGAATCCCGTACTGGGCCGGAAATTCAGGTCCTGCGTCGGCATGTCTCCCTGGATACCACCCATATCTACGCGGAGGTCGACCTGGAAACAGGTGCAGCGTATTCTGCAGGCCGGCGACGTGCGTCCGCACCGGGTCCAGCAATGGCTACACAGCCCAGATCCGGCCTTTCGTGAGAAGGCTGAAATCTCCAATGGGCCGGCCAGTGTAGCGGAAGCGTCCTAGGCAGAGGCTTTAACCTGCTGCAGAGTGCCATTGTCGCTTCCTATGCTGCTTTCGAGCACGAACAGCGCCTGAAGATCACCGCCCAGGCTTTCCGTCCCGCGCAGGCCCCAGCGGGAACCCGAGGGCCCCCCACTCTGCATCGAAAAGCGACTTCCCCCCAGCTCGAGCCGTTGCGTGACCCGCGAGCGTTCGCCGCCTGGCTCGCGCCCGCCGCTCACGCGGAGTGGGTCGTCTACGCGAAACCACCGTTTGGCGGCGCTGCACAGGTACTCGATTACCTGGGCCGCTACACGCATCGCGTCGCCATCTCGAATAACCGGTTGCTGCGTTTTGATGGCGATTCGGTCCTGTTCCAGTGGAAGGACTACCGTCACGAAGCCCGCCACAAGACCATGACGCTCACGGCCGACGAGTTCCGCCGCTTCCTGCTGCACGTGCTGCCCGACGGCTTCAAGCGCATCCGCAGCTATGGGTGGCTCGCCAGTTGCCACCTGGCGGCGCGCCTGGTCACCTGCCGGCGGCTGCTCGGTGTCGAGCCGCCCGCCGCTGCGTCGCCCCCCATCGCAGAAGACTACCGTGACCGTTACCAGCGGCTCACCGGCAAGTCCCTGCGCGATTGCCCCGTCTGCGGCAAGGGCCACATGGTCCGCATCGAAGGCGGTGTGCCTGGCATCCTTCCGCGGGCTCCACCTGACCCCAGCCATGGGCACTGACCGGCATCACCACCACCCCCGAGCACGTTGGTCTTTTCCCACGCGGCCAACGCGAACCCACTCGTGCTTTGGCGTCATCGCACCATCACAATGCCGCGAAACTGCGCACTATCTGCCCATTGACCCTCGCATTCTCACTGTCTTCGCGCGACCGGCTCCGTCAGACCGCCCGCTTCCGGCCTGCGATGGCCACGCGCCGGGTAACGCAAATCACCGCGACGATCATTCAATGCCCATAAACGCCAGCGCCTGCGAAGCGGTTTAGCACAAACATTTTTTTGATTACCGATCGCGGGCTGGCCCCGACCGGCCTGTTCACGGTCAGTAGCCGCGATCGCCAACCAAAAAAATCTCTGCTCTATGCGGAGATTTGCATAGCGACCCATAGCGGAAATTCGCTTTGTCACAAAGCTGCCGTTCAACGAGCAAGCTCAGCCGCGCCGCGTAGCGGCGTCGGCTGCAGCGGTTTGTTAGGCCTCACGACGCCCCCAAGGACGAGGCAGGCTTTGAGCAAGTAGGCCACCGGTTAGGAGGCCGGAGATGACTGTTTCCTGACTGAAGTTCATGGCGATGAAGAAAGTAGATGCGGGAGAGTGTCATCGATCGCAGTGGGTACGGGACCTGCCCGTCAGCTCTCGGGGTCATACCCAAACTCGCGGAGTTCCTGCGAGCAGCGGCAAGCTTTGGCGATCTTTGCAGCCCACAGGATGGCGGCTTCGCGCGACGGGAGCTGCAGGACACAGAAGCCGCCGTCGAACTCCTTCGTCTGGGGATAGGTTTCGTTTGTGACCGTGCCGTCTGAGGCGACCATGAGTGGTGCGACATCCTCGTTGATACCACCACCGAACACGTACACGCCTGCAGCCTTCGCCTCGCGCATGACCTCGTGCGCAGCTTCGCCCACTGCGGCAAAGTCCTCGGCGGGGACTTCCATCGCCCTTCCAGGAAAGGAGATAAGGTATTTCGTCATCGTTCGGTCCTTCGGTTGAGGTCGGTGCTGTTTGTGAGGCCTAACGTGTTATGGGGCGATGTGTAACGCGCCCTAATACGGATGATGCGCTCTAACACGTGCAGATTCCGAGGTAAGTTCTCAATAAAACGGGGCAAGCGGCGGCACGTCGCTCAGGTCGAGCGAGCGATGCGCTGTTCGAGGAGGTGGGGAAGTCGGGGAATGTGATTGGTGTGTGTGATGCGGTCCGCCAGGTAGTCCCAGAACGAGATTCCCAGCTTTCGACAGGTCTTCTTCAAGCTCGAGAAGGTGTCACGGCATTGACGACCGCGTTCGCTGCGCGTGCCGCCACTGATCTTCTGCTTTTTCACGTGGTCGCGAATGTCGCGTTCACTGCCGTTGGTATGCAGTGGGATCTCGGGGCGTTCGAGCACCAAGAGCAGCTCGGACTTGTTCTTGTGAAGGCGTCTGAGCAAACGGTCCAGCGTTGCGTAACGGGTCTTTTGGATGAAGACTGCGTCAAAGCGTTTTTGCAGTTCGGCTTTGCGCCGGATCGTCGGATTCTGCTTGTATTCCTTCAGATCCGCATAGAGCGACCAGATTTCGCTGCGCACACGGGCAATATCCTCTCGATGTAGGTCATTGAGCGGCAGCAGCTTGTGCACGAGACGCTCGGCGTGGACCCAGCATAAGCCGTGAATCAACACATTGAACTGTCCCGCATCATCGCTGATGATGGCCAGATCCTGGGCTACGCCACGTCGCCTCAGGCTGCCCACTAATGCCCCTTCGGTGGCGATGTTCCGGTGGCGGGTAACGTCCATGCCCAGGCTGTCCAGATGAGACAGCCACGCACTCTGGTTGGCGAAGCTCGCGCACTCATGCTGACGCAGCCCTTCCACGAACGCCTGTGGGAGCTCATGCTTTTTCATGTAGGAGAAGGCCTCGTCGTTGACCCGGTAGCCATGTCCCGCTGCGAGCAGTTCGAGGAAATTGATGCGGCTCTTCGTGCTTGTGCTTTTGAACCAGGCGAAGTGCTCGTTACCGATGTGGGTGACATAGCCGTTGCGGCCCTGATGCCGCGTGCCGGTGTCGTCGACCGTCACATACGCCGAGAGCGCCAGCCCCGTCGACAGCAGACCCTCCTTTTCCTCATGGAAGCACTGCTTGTCCTCCTGCAGCAGCGCATTCATCTGCCCGGACGAGATCTCGATACCCCATTCCCGCAACTGCTCGCACAGCAGCGGCTGCGTCACGTGGCAGTGGTGATATTGGTACAGCACGTAACTGACCAGTGTCGCGCCAAAGTGGCTGCCGGCAACGGCCTTGGGCAGCTGCCCGGTCAGCGTTTGACCGTCCGGAGTCTGCCAGCGTGCGAGCCGGTAGCGCGTATTGTGGGTCCCGATCACGAGGTCCTGCACCACGAAATCCCGGTAGCCCTTGAACCGCGAGCCAGACGGGATAGACTCGGGCGGCTGGATGACTTGCTCGCAATCGATCTTCAGCTGCCCCGTCTTGCTCCTGGCGGGCGAACCGCGTCGACCGGCTGGTTTGCCCTGCTGCCGCCGATTGGACTCGCTGGTTTTGCCGGCCTCCTCATGCATGCGGCTTGGCTTGAACGTCGGGCGCTTCTTCTCTCCCTTGAGCACCGCGACCTCGTCTTTCATGTGCCCCGCGTTCTCCACCAGACGATGGATGAGTGCCACGAGATCTTCACCCCAGGCCAGCACCTTCAGCACCGCCGGCGTACGTTCGGCCTCGGCAATGTACGGCGCAACAAGCTTCTTCTTCACGGCCGCAGTCAGGCTACGCGCGCTTTGCAGCTCTTCTCAGCTCAGCGAGTTCCTGTTCCAGTTGCTCCTTCTCCTGCTGCAAGCCATTGGCCATGTCGACCAATCCCTCAACCCATGCCAACACCTCAAGTTCTTTTGGCGTCAATCCTTCTCGCGCGATGTCCGGCAGCGTGATTTTTTGGCAAGTGGTCATGACCTGGGCAGCGTGGATGGCGACGGCGAAAGTTAACATCTCCACCCAGCGTTTACAAGTGGAACTCGTTGCGGCTTACGGCAAGGTCGCGCCGATATTTCCACCCCGACATTCCAGTCACCGGCCACGCCTCACCACCTGGCCTTGCCCCGGCTTATTGAGAACTTACGATGATCCCGTACAAAACCTGGGTTCGCAAGCCGTCGTAAATTGCACCAAAATCAAAGCCACCCCGATATGATCTGTTGGGCATGGGAGGTGCATCAGTCAACAGCACCTGGACGCCGACAGGACTACCTCCCAATACGTTTCCGCGAGTGAGAATCTACGGTCTCGTGAAAAAATTTGAAAAGACTTTAAAAGCAGGCTCACATACCTACCAGGCATGGGGGCGCGATGGACGAACAATGGAACTGCGACACCTTCGGTATCTCATTGCGGTAGCCGAGACCGGCAGCCTGACGGTGGCGGCCGAGCGACGGCTGCACACCTCACAGCCGTCGCTGAGCCGGCAGATCCGGGATCTGGAGGATCAGGTCGGGGTCGAACTATTGAGCCGCAGCGCACGCGGCGTGGAGCTGACCGCAGCGGGCAAGGCATTTATCGATCACGCGAGGCTGGCGCTCACCCAGGTGGACGCTGCGGTCGAGGCAGCGCGCAGGGCGGCGCAGCCAGCCAAACAGCGGTTCGCGCTCGGGTTCCTCACCGGGCAGGAAATGACTTGGCTGCCCGAGGCCATGCACATCCTTTGCGATGAACTGTGCAATGTCGATGTCACCATTTCCAGCGACTACTCGCCGGAGCTCGCCGAAGGACTTGTGAGGGGCAAGCTGGATCTGGCGTTAATGCGCGCCGAACCGGCCTTCGATCTCGCTTACAGGGTCGTGAGCCAGGAGCCGCTTGTGGTGCTGATGCCCAGCGATCATCCACTGACGTCACGCGACGCCATCCGCCCACAAGATCTTGTAGGCGAACCCTTCATTGCCATGGCGAGCAAGGCCAAGGTGCTACGCGCGGTAATCGACGACTACCTGGCGCGCTCAGGGGTTCAGATCACGCCGATGCAAAGTGTTGACAACCCGGCAATGGTCATGTCGTTGGTGGCCTCCACGCGAGGCTTGACGCTGATCCCGGCCTATGTCGAAAAGCTGATGCCCCTTTCGGTGGTCAGCCGCCCCCTTGCTGGAGAGGTGCCAACAATCGACCTCGTCGTTGGCTACAGCAAGGCGAACCGTTCCCCCATCCTGAAACTGTTTCTGTCCCGGTTGGATGAACTGATTGCTCGCGTTCCAAAGCGGTGACTGACACAAGGTCCAGGAATGCACTCGCTCAAATGCCGGCCTCGGCGGCCTTCCTGAGCAGGAATTCAATAAATAGTCGGGCGCGCGCGGGAAGCTGCTTGCCGAAGGCATGCAGCGCATAAGCGGGAATGCGGGTCAGCGCGTACTGGGGCGAGATCTGGACCAGATCCCCTGCGGCGAGGTCCTCCGCCACGGTCACCCGCAGCAGATAGGCAATGCCAGCACCGGCTAGCGCGGCACGGCGTATGAAACCGCAGTCGTCGGTATCGAAGCGGCTCTCCAGCAATAGCGTCGTTCCATCGGCGAATGCAACACACGGTTTGCCCTCCACGGCGTAACGAAGGCCCGTGTGTGACGCCAGTTCCTCGACGGTTCGCGGTAAGCCACGTTTTCGAATGTAGCTCGGAGAAGCCACCATCACCCAGTTCAAGTCGGTGATCATCCGTCTGATCAGTTCGCTGTCATTGAGCGCGCCCATCCGAACGGCGACGTCGTAGCCTTCGCGGATAATATCCACGCAACGATCGGTCACCTGGAGCTCGATCTTCACGTCAGGGTAATGCGCGAGAAACTCCGCAGCCCGGCAGGCGATGAGCATGCGCCCAAACTCCTGAGGAGCCGATATGCGCAGCAGGCCCTGAACGCCGCCGGCGCCCACCGCGATATCGTCTACCTCGTCAATCGCTCGCAGCAAAGGCGCGACTCGTTCGTAATAAGCTGATGTTTCAGAGGGTAATTTGACGACAATCCTGGAAGAGACCAGTGGCCTCGTTGCCTTTGTTCGAACGGCAGAAGAAGGGTCCTTTAGTGCAGCCAGCCGCGCGCTCGGAGCTAGCCAGTCTGCGGTGTCAAAGAGCGTGGCGCGGCCGGAGAGTCGGCTGGGCGTGCACCTTTTCCAGCGCTCGACACATACGCTCAGTCTGACCGCGGAGGGCCAAGCTAGTCTTGATAGGGGCGAGCACGAATGCCCACCCTGCCATCCCCAGGCTCGGCCGTTATCCAAGTCTAAGCGACTGTGAGACCGCTCAGGACACGGGACGCTTCTCCTGGACCGTCGCCGCGATGCTCGGGGTCTTGCTCATCGGAGCCGCCGCTTACACCAGGCTTTGCCGTTCTTCCGAGCGCCAGCCGGCCCGCTACGAGTTCCTGCGCAACCTCGGCCACCCGTTCACCGAGTAGGAACGCCGTGCGAATGTCTGACGACGGAGGCGCGACGTCGCCACCTTGGTCCATGTTGGCCTGCGCCGCCATGCCCAATGTGTAGCTGTCGCGGTTGAGGATATCCTCGTTGGTGTAGGAGCGGTTGTTGCCATAGTTCAGGCCAAGATTGACCCAGTGCATCTGGTGCTGGGCGGCAAAAGTCACCAGTTGGACAAGAGAGTTTTGCTTGTCGCCGCCACGCGATGCACCATTGGTGAAGCCCGCCGCAATCTTGTTGGCCCAGCACTTTTCGACATACTGCAGATGCGACGTCGCATCCATAAAAGCTTTGAAGGGTGCGGATAGGCTGCCCATGCAGGTTGGTGTCCCCATGATGATGGCATCTGCGTTGTCGAGCAGACTCCAATCAAGGTGCGCCTCTTCGGCCTTGACGAGATCAACGGCGACACTGCTTACGCTAGCTGCGCCCTGGGCCACCGCCTGGGCGACCTTCACGGTATGCCCGTATCCGCTGTGGTAGACCACGGCAACTTTGGTGGGGTATGACATCTGAACCTCCCGATTGACTTTGACGGTCGCGGATGCGCCGTGAACCCATTGCCCGTGCCGAGTACACCGTAGGCGCCGGTAATGAGCAGGTTGCGGGGTACAGCTTCGTTGGTTCTCATTAGGGAAATCCTTGGATGTCTTGGAAATAGCCGCTGTTTGAATGGGGCGTGTTATCACCCTATGCGCTATGAGATTCGTCAGTTACGGGGCACCTGGCACAGCAGCTATGCCTGAATGTCGTTGTGACTGACGGCAAAGCCCAGGACCCCAACAGTTCAAGCACGCTCGCCGCCGGCTCGATCGCGGACATCTTTGTCCTGTATGTTCGGAATCGCAGCCTATTTTTCGAATCCGGGTCTGTCAATACACTCTCCTCGAGGAAAGCGTACACCCCATCGGCAACTCATTTTCGAGGAAATCATGTCAAGACTTCATTCCCCCGTCAAAGTAGGTCCCTACGAACTCTCCCATCGCGTAGTGCTGGCGCCGCTCACCCGCATGCGCGCCGAGGAAGGTGCGCGGCCTGGCCCGCTGATGGCTGAGTACTACGCCCAACGTGCTTCCGAAGGCGGCCTACTGATCAGCGAATGCGCCATCGCCGCACGCAATGGCAATGGCTACCTCGGCGCGCCGGGCCTCTACGACGATATCCAAATTCCGGGTTGGAGGCTGGTGACCGACGCCGTGCACGCCAAAGGCGGCCGCATCTTCCTGCAGCTCTACCATGCCGGGCGCCAGTCCAACAGCCAATTGCAGCCGAACGGCGCTGAGCCGGTGGCGCCATCGGCCGTGCCGCATGGCGGGGTCGCCTACACCGAATCGGGCTGGGTTCCGAACACACCGAGCCGCGCGCTGACCCTCCCGGAGATCGCCGATTTGATCGAGAGCTTCCGTACAGCAGCCATCCGCGGCAAGCAGGCTGGCTTCGATGGCGTTGAGCTGCACGCCGCCAATGGCTACCTGTTTGATCAGTTCCTGCAGGACGGGAGCAACAAGCGCACTGATATCTACGGCGGCTCATTCGAGAACCGTGCCCGCTTTCTGATCGAGGCCACCCAGACCGTCATCTCGGTATGGGGCAGCGACCGCGTGGCTGTGCGCCTTGGCCCCAGCGGCACCTGGGGCGATATGTCCGACAGCAACCCGGAAGGACTGTTCACCTACGTGGGGGAGGAATTGGCCAAGCTGAACCTGGCATACCTGCACCTGATCGAGCCCCGTGTGTTTGGCAATGTCGACGATGAGAGCAAAGACCCGAACCCGGTTGCGGCACAACTGATGCGCAAGCATTACAAGGGCACCATTGTCGCTGCCGGCGGATTCAAGGGCCACACCGCGGAAGCCATCCTGCAGGCCGGCGACGCCGATCTCGTCGCATTCGGCCGCGACTTCATCGCGAACCCCGATTTGCCAGTGCGCCTGCGCCACAAGCTGCCACTGAATCCGTATGACCGCCCAACCTTCTTTGGCGGCACGGAAGTCGGCTACACAGACTATCCGTTCTATCGCGACGACGTGGTAGTCGCGTAAGCGAAGCATCCCTTCAGTATCTGCAAAGGATGTCCCCCACCTTCGAGGCTGGGCTCGGACCTCATTCCGAAGAAATCAACACCGACATCAAGAACTTTACGGATATCGTGCCCGTCACCCAGATAAGCCTTGTAGTACCGATCTAGATCTGCAGATTCCGGCTGAGATAATCGGAAAAGGCACGCAGCTTGGGTGAGGGGTAACGGCTTGCCGGCCGCATGATCCAGAAGGTAACTATCTGGTCTACGAAATCATCGAGCACGACCTGCAACGCACCGCTCGCCAGCGCATCCCGCACGAGGAAAGTCGGCAGGAAGGCCAAGCCCTTACCTTGAAGTGCCAGAAAACCCAGGACTTCAACCGTGTTGCTGACAAAGGTTTGCGGCAGTTCCAGTTCCGATGCCGCGGCCGCAAGTTGGAATGGCCAACGTTCCAGCTTGCCGGTGGCTGGAAATCTATGCAGTAAACAGGCGTGCCGAACTAGTTCGGACGGATGTGTGGGGACGCCCTGCCGCTGGAGATAGCCGGGCGACGCGACCAGAACCTGACCGCAGGAACCCAGGCGGCGTGACACCAGCCTTGAGTCGTGCTGCTCGCCCGTGCGAATGACCGCATCGAAGCCTTCCTCCACGATATCCACCATGCGATCGGAGAGATCGACATCGAGCTCGATTTCCGGGTATTGCGCCATGAACCCGTCCAGCGCCGGCATGATCAAACCTGACAATTGCGGCGTGCTGATCCGTAGCCTGCCGCGCGGACTGTGGGCGGCATCAGACAGTTCGGCCACTGCCGCTTCGGCCTCGCCCAGAATGCGGCGGCATCGCTCCAGGAACAGGGAACCTTCGGCCGTAAGCGTGATGCTCCGGGTGGTGCGGTGAAACAGCCGCACACCCAGGCGCTCCTCGGTGCGCGCGACACTTTTGCCAACAGCTGAAGACGATACGCCGAGCAGCCGTCCCGCCTCCGTAAAGCTGCGGGTTTCCGCCACCTGCACAAACGTCGAAATCCCACTGAGACTATCCATTAGCTTTCTGAACCCGCGGCCCCAAGCCACGCATACAAAACACGCTTGAATCGGTTAACCGGCTCCGGACTTCTCCGCACTTTCGCAACAAGGAATGCCCCTTGAAGCGACGAAAGAACGAATCCAGCAAGATCTTCCACATCCGTTTCGGGAGGAAGCTCACCTGCCTCCACAGCCGCCCTGAGGCAGTAGGCAATGGATCTCTCATCGTCTGCGAATGCCCGTACCACTCGATCGACGATTTCATCGCTGTGTTCGTTTGCTTCCGCGCTAATGTTTCCGCAGAGGCAACCATCACGCATTTGATTCTGGCTGAGAAACTCGTGAGTGCTGTTGATGTAGGAATATAGCCTGTCGAGAGGGCGCAACTGATTATTGAGCAAAGTTTCCCGTGCCTCTGCTTCTGAGCGACTTCTGTAGCGCTCCAGCACCTCCAAACCGAAAGCGTCCTTGGAAGGAAAGTGATTGGAAAATGATCCTAACGGCACACCAGCAGCAGTTGCAATATCGCGAACACTGGTCGCAGACAACCCATGCCGATGCACCACCCGCGCACCCTCCATGAGGAGCCTTTCCCTGTTGTTGAGCTTATTCATGAGTCCGATATAGCCGCATCCGTGAGAGTTTCAACTCAGTAATCGAAAACCCTACTGCAGACCGCGGATCTGCGCGATCCGCGAGTGACCGAACTGTTCAGTGCAGCCTTGGCATCCGCTTAGGCAGCGCTATGACCGCCATCAACGTTAAGGCTATGACCAGTAATAAACCTGGCTTCGTCCGAGGCGATAAACACAATCCCATCGGCAACCTCCTCCGAACGACCAAGTCGAGCAAGCGGGACGCCTTCCACGAGGAGTGCCTTGTTATCGTCGGTGCCGGTGAAGCGGGTTAACATCCCGGTGTCCGTGGGACCAGGAGAAACACAGTTCACGCGAATCCCTGCACTCGCGAGCTCAAGCGCTGCGGATTTCGTGATCCCTTCTACCGCATGCTTGGCGGCAACATAGACGGACGCGAATGCGGCTCCCTTGTGACCATATGTCGACGAGATGTTGATAACGTTGCCCTTGCTCTTGCCGCCATTGGCTTGCATCGCAAGGATCTCGTGCTTCATGCTGAGGAGCACACCAACGACATTCGTGTCGAACGTTGCCGCGACGCTTTCCGCGGTCTGGTCTGTGATCGGCCCAACTTGCCCTTCGGTTGCGGCATTGTTCACAGCAATGTCCAGCTTGCCAAATCGTGCAATCGTCTTTGCCACGAGGTTCTTCACTTCCTCTTCATTCCGAACATCGGCGTGAATGTATTCAGCCTGGGCGCCGAGTTTTTGCAGTTCGTGTGCAAGCGCCTGGCCTGCCTCATCACGGCGGCCGGACACAACCACTCGCGCCCCTTTTTTAGCGAACGCGAATGCCGCCGCCCGGCCGATGCCCGTAAGGGCGCCTGTAATGAGAACGACTTGATCTTTCATTTTGGATCCTTGGATCTGACTAGGAGGTGTACGTCCATCTTTTACGTAGGCGACCTACGCTGTTACGTCGCCATGTGACCAATGTAGGCGTCCGTCGCGCACATGAAAAATACCTTGTAGGCTTGGGGGGATACCTTTCAGGCATCGGGCTCGAAATCGGCCACGAAGAGGGGGGCGACATGGTTCCGGGAATCCACGTGCTGATCCGTAGCCTGCCGCGCGGACAGCGGGCGCCGCCACATTTGAGACACTCAGCTTATGCTTTCCACTCAGGCCGACGCTTCTCCACAAACGCCGCGATGCCCTCTCGCGCGTCGTCGGTGGCGGCCACTTGGCAAAACGTGTCCACGGCGTACGACACGCCACGCCGGTATTCGCTATCCCCGGCACGGTGGAAAGCGGCGCGCCCGATCTTCATGGCACTGACAGATTTCGCGGCGAGTGTAGCGGCCAGGGTTCTGGCCTGCTGCAAGACCGCCGCTTCGGCCACGATGCGATAGACCAGATGCAGCGACTGCGCTTCGCGCGCTCCAAAGGCGCGTCCCGTGAACAGCAGTTCGAAAGCGATATGCCGGCCGACGATGCGCGGCAGGTGCGTGAAGTGAATGGCCGGCAGCATGCCAACATCGATTTCCGGATAGCCGAAGCTGGCGTTGTCCGCTGCCACAACCTACACCCTCGGGGCTGACTCATAACCGTATCAATCTGCAGGAAAAGGACGATCACCCCAGGCGGCGCAGAGCAATTCGAAGTTGAAGGACGGAGGTCGCCGGCCCAGGATCGGAAGCCACGCGCGCATTGTAGGTGCCTTATTGGACTCTCAGCAGCAGTCCGGTCGTCAGCCCCCGCTTTGGCGCGGTCTCCCTTATGGTGAAAGGCTTTGCTGGGAACCGTAAGAATTTGCACAAAAGGGACATTTACCCCCGATGAACACGCTCTGCCGCCAGCACCCCAACGCACCTGAGAAAAAGCGGGCGGTTTATTCAGCCCGAGTTTGGCGGTCGTCGCTTCTCGGCCGAACCCGCCGTTCGGCTACGCGAGCAATCAGTTCATCCACCCGGGACAGGAACAGCTTCAGGACGGGGGAGCGGTTCGCCTTGCTGTAGCCAATTGCGAGGTCGATCGTCGGCACCTCACCGGCAAGGGGACGCCCGACGACCGACAGGGGCATCAGATTCTCAACATAGGCCGGGATCAGCGTCACGCCTCGCGTCGATGCCACCAACGACATGACCATCGCCGGGTTGTCCACGCATTGGGTCGGCGTGATCTGAACCCCTGAGCGCGCCAGGTAGTCGTCAATCACTCGGCGCAGCACCTTGGCCTTGCTCGCCATGGCGATGAAGGGCTCGCCAACGAGTTCTTGTGGGCGGATGGCGTCGCGTGACGTCAGCGGATGATCGCTGGGCATCAGCACCACGAGCGGCTCCTGGCTCACAACCTGGTAAGTGAGATCGAAGTCCGGTTCGGCACGCATTAACGCCAGATCCAGCTTGCCCCTCACAAGTCCTTCGGCGAGCTCCGGCGAGTAGTCGCTCGACACGGTGACATCGACGTTGGGCAATTCGTCGCGAAGGATGTGCATGGCATCGGGCAGCCAGGTCATTTCCTGCCCGGTGAGGAAGCCGAGCGCAAACCGCTGCTTGGCTGGTTGCGCCGCCCTGCGGGCCGCTTCGACCGCAGCATCCACCTGGGTGAGCGCCAGCCGCGCGTGATCGATAAATGCCTTGCCTGCTGCGGTCAGCTCCACGCCGCGCGCGCTGCGGCTCAATAGCTCGACCCCGACCTGATCTTCCAGGTCCCGAATCTGCCGGCTCAGTGACGGCTGCGAGGTGTGCAGCCGTCGCTCGGCCGCCACCGTCAGGCTACCCGTCTCGGCGACCGCAATGAGATACCGAAGATGTCGCAGTTCCATTGTTCCCCATTGCGAACCCCATGCCTACGAGGTATGCCTGCCAGCTTACTAAGTCTTTCTCAATTCTGTCACGAACCCCTAGATTCTCCTCAGTGGCGGCGTATTGGAGCGTCCCCCCCTTCGTCGGAATCGGTGGCGCCCGCGAACCCCCTCATACCCCGCAAATCATATCGCACCGGAGTTGAAGCATGACCAAGCCCGTTGTCCTCATCACCGGCGCCCTGACCGGCATCGGTTGCGCCACCGCCCTGGCCTTTGCCCGGAATGGTGCCCATCTCGTCGTCTCCGGCCGCCGGCAGGCCGAAGGCAAGGCCCTCGAAACCGAGCTTCAGCAGCTCGGCGCCGAAGCCACCTTCATCCAGGCAGACGTCCGCCACGACGACCAGGTTCGCGACCTCGTCGACCAGACCGTGGCCCGCTTCGGCCGCCTCGATGTGGCCGTCAATAACGCCGGCACGGAAGGGCAGCCGGGGGCGATCGTCAACCAGACCGCCGAGAGCTACGCCGCCACCTTCGATACCAACGTGCTCGGTACGCTGCTGAGCCTAAAGCACGAACTCCGCGTGATGACGGCCCAGAAGAGCGGCAGCATCATCAATATCTCCTCGACCTATGGGCGCGAAGGGGCGGCCCACGCCTCCATCTACGCCGGCAGCAAGCATGCGGTCGAGGGCTTTACCAAGTCGGCCGCGCTGGAAGTCGCCGCCACGGGCGTGCGTGTCAACGCTGTTGCCCCAGGCCCGGTCGACACCGGCATGCTCGACCGCTTCACCGGCACCCCCGAGAACAAGGCGGCGCTGACCGCTACCGTACCGCTGGGCCGCGTCGGCAAACCGGGAGACATTGCCAACGCCGTGCTCTTCCTCGCGTCGGACGCCTCGTCCTTCGTGACCGGCCAGATCTACGCCGTCGATGGTGGCAAGACCGCGGGCTGATCGTCCTGGAGTCCTGGCGAGGCGCCCATAGCTCCGCCTGCCTCGAACGACATCCGACATGACCACATACACACTCAATACCCTGAGCGTTTCGTTGACGATGTCTCCCGTCTCAAGATGGCGGGAGCGCGCCTGACCAGGAGAAAGCAATGTCCCCACATCCCGTCGTCCTCATTACCGGCGCACTGACCGGCATAGGCCGTGCCACCGCGCTGGCTTTCGCTCGTGAAGGCGCGCACGTCGTCATCTCCGGACGGCACGATGAAGAAGGCCAGAAGCTAGCTGCCGAACTTCGAAAGCTTGGTGTAGAAGCGCGATTTCTGAAGTCCGATGTGCGTCATGAAGACGAAGTCAGTCGCTTGGTCGATGACACCGTCGCGCGCTTTGGTCGACTCGACGTGGCTGTCAACGCCGCCGGCACGGAAGGCCAGTTCACGCCAGTCACGGAACTGACTCCCGAGAGCTACGCAGCCGTTTTCGACACCAACGTGCTAGGCACACTGCTCAGCGTAAAGCATGAGATGCGCGTAATGCTCGCGCAAGGCGGCGGCAGCATCGTCAATATCTCATCGACGATGGGTGAGCGCGGCGCGGCGAACGCATCCCTCTACACCGCCAGCAAGCACGCGGTGGAAGGCCTGACCAAATCGGCTGCGCTTGAGGGCGCGGCATCCGGCGTGCGGGTCAATGCCATTGCCCCGGGGCCGGTTCAGACTGCCATGCTCGACCGGCTCACCGGCTCGGCTGACAGGAAAGCCGCCTTCCTCGCGAGTGTTCCCCTTAAGCGCGCGGGAGCCCCCGAAGAAATCGCCGATGCCATCATGTTCGTCGCATCCGGCAAGGCGGCCTTCATCACGGGCCAGATCATCCGGGTCAACGGCGGCAAGACCGCTTCGTGACGATCGAGCGCCAGATGTCGAAACATGCTGCGGAGGGTTCCCGGCCATTCGAGCTAGGGCCGCGGACCAGTTTCTGGGTGGCGGCAGGGGTGGTCGCACATACGCTGTGGACCAGCGCGGCGCCCGCCATGACCTATCGGCTGTACGCCGAGCAGTGGCAACTGACCCACACGGTGACCACCGGCATCTTCGCCGTCTACCCGATCTTCGTAGTGACCGTCTTGATTGCATTTGGTGATCTCTCTGACCACCTCGGTCGTCGAGCGACGATGCTGCTCGGGCTGGGCGCGTCGTTGCTCGGTGTGCTGCTGTTTGCCATTGCACCGAGCGTGTCGTGGCTGTTCGCCGGTCGCGCCCTGATGGGCATTGGCGTTGGCCTCAGCGCCGGCGCCTCGACGGCCGCGATGGTGGAGTTCGGCTCGGAGAGGCAGGGTAAGCGCGCCGCATCCGTCATGGCGGCTGCGCAAGCATCCGGTTTCGCGGCGGCGCTGCTCGTAGGCGGTGCGCTGACGCAATACGCGCCATGGCCGCTGCATCTCAGCTTCTGGGTGCTGTTTGTCCTCATTGCACTGCTATTCGCCGCGGCCTGGCACTTGCCTCGTCACGCGGGTGAGCCAGTGGCCGGCAAGTGGCGCCCCAAGGCGCCGTTTATCCCCGGCCCCTTGCGGCCCGCGTTCGCAGTCGCGGCGCTCGCGGTGACTACCGCTTATACGCATGGCGTGCTGATCCTCTCGCTCGGCGCCCAGGTTGCCCGCGACCTGGTGGGGTCGCCGAATGCGCTGGTCAACGGCGCCGCGCTGGCGTTGTTCGCCGTCACGTCCGGTGTGTTCGGGATCGTGGCGCGTGGGCTACGCCCAGGCCTTTCCATGACCTTGGGCGCCATCGCGTCAGCCGCCGGCATGGCATTGCTGGCTCTGTCCACAGCGTGGCACGGACTGTGGATATTCCTGGCGGCCACGACGATGACGGGCATCGGCTACGCCCTGCTTTTTCTGGGTGGTCTCACCTTGATCAATGGTTTGCCACATGCGCAGCACCGCGGCGGAGTGCTTTCGACCCTCTACCTGTTCGCCTATCTCTCGCTCGGCGTCGTCGCCCTCGGCCTTGGCGTCGTGGCCACGCACGAGGGGCTGGGCCTGGCGGTCGACCTTGGCGCCGGCGTGATTGCCTTGCTCAGTCTCGCAACGATCGCGCTGCTCATCTTGCAACGAAAAGCGGGCGTTCTGCGTGAGTCTACGTCCAAATGAACCTGCAATCCTGGCGCCCTCGATAAAGCCGGCCCCGACCTTCGCTCCGGGAGATTCTCGATTCTTAACAAAGGAACCAACCATGACCTCTGTCCCGATCAGGCTCCACCACTCAGCTTCCTCACCCAACTCGCGGCGTGTGCGCATTTTCCTCGCCGAGAAGGGGTTGTCGATACCGCTCATTCCCGTCGATCTAAGCAAGGGCGAGCAGCATTCCGAGCCCTACCGGGCGATCAACCCTCGCCGGGTCGTGCCCACGTTGGTGCTGGAGGACGGCACGGCTATCGGCGAAGTGCCGGCGATCTGCAGGTACATCGAAGAAATCCATCCGGAAGCCCCTTTGCTCGGTGACACGGCCAAGGATAAGGCGCTGGTGGCAATGTGGGAGCGTCGCGCCGAACTGGAAGGCTTCGCCGCGGTCATGGAGGCGATCCGCAATGCCGCGCCAGGCCTCAAAGGCCGCGCGATCGCTGGCCCCCGCGACTACGAGCAGATCCCTGAGTTGGCGGAGCGCAGCAAGCTGCGGGTGGAGATTTTCTTCGCCGATCTCGATGCCCGCCTGGAGCAAGTTCCATTCGTGGCCGGTGACCACTTCTCCGCTGCCGACATCACTGCGATGGTCGCCGTGGATTTCGCCGCGAAGGCGATCGACTTCGTCACCTCGGACGAGCACGCCTCACTTCGGCGCTGGTACGACGTGGTATCGAAGCGCCCCAGCGCGTCAGCATAGATCACGGCAAGGCCCTTTGTCGCAAGAGCCCGAACGCGGATACGTAGACTTCCCGACATTCGCCGCATAACTGCAGCTCACATCACCTGCCCCACCGAAGCGCAAGTTCCCGACGCGTCAATTCGAAGGAGAGTATTTATGTCAAGCAACGCCACCGCTGCAACCCGGTCCGTCAAGATTCCGGATACCGATCATCCCATCACCATCGAGCACAACCCGTCTCGCGTGGTGGTCACGCTAGCCGGCCACGTCATCGCCGATACACGAGACGCGTTGACGCTTCGCGAGGCGCGTTACCCAGCCGTCCTGTATATCCCGAGGAAGGATGTGGATATGACGCTGCTCAAGCGGTCCGAGCACACCACCTATTGTCCCTACAAGGGCGATTGCGCGTACTTCTCGATTCCGTCCGGCGGCGGGCGCTCCGTCAATGCGGTCTGGACTTACGAAGCCCCATACGCGGCTGTCGCGCGGATCAGGGATCACCTCGCTTTCTACACAGACCGGATCGATGCAATCGAGGAACGAGCGAACGGCAAGGCGTAATCCTCTGCGCGCATGACAGATTCGATGACCCCTATTTGAGTGAAGCCAGACGAAAGCATGAGCCTGAACAACGCTTCCAGAGAAGCACGCATCTATCCGGCCGAGCCTGGTGAGTCGTTCGAGCGATTGGGCGCCAGCGCCACTGCAGGTTTGCTGGCCCGCTTCAGGCACGTTCGTGCCTACACCGACCGTCTCGTCGCCCCGCTTGGGGACGAGGACAGGGTGGCCCAGTCAATGCCAGACGCGAGTCCGGTGAAGTGGCACCTTGCGCATACTACCTGGTTCTTCGAAACCTTTGTGCTCATCGAGCACCTGCCCGGTTACGAGGTGTTCGATCCAGGCTATGGGTATCTCTTCAACTCCTACTACGAGGCATTGGGTCCGCGCCAGCCCCGGCGGCACAGAGGTCTGCTGACGCGCCCGACCAGCCGGCAGATTGATGCGTATCGGCGGCACGTCGATACGCATATGGCCAGGCTATTGGCTGCGGAGCCGGCATCTGATCTGGAGCCACTCGTCCTGCTCGGAATCGCGCATGAAGAGCAGCATCAGGAACTGCTGCTAATGGATGCCCTTCATCTGTTCGCGCAGTCTCCACTCAAGCCCGCATACCGGTCCGATTGGCCCGCGGACAAATCAGGCGGCGCGGGGCAATTTAGATTCCATGCCGGCGGCTTGCTCGATCTTGGCGACGACGCTTCAAAGTTCGCGTTCGACAACGAACGGCCACGCCATAAAACGTGGATCGAGCCATTCGAAATCGGCGATCGCCTGGTCACAAATCGCCAGTGGCTGCAGTTCATGAACGACGGCGGGTACACCCGCCCTGCTCTATGGCTGTCCGATGGCTGGGTGCTAGTTCAAGCTGAGCAGTGCGAAGCTCCCCTTTACTGGGAGCGCGCAGCAAACGGCACGGATTGGCAAGCGATGACGCTCGGCGGCCTTCGTGCCATCGACCCCAACGTCGCTGTCACACACATAAGCTATTACGAAGCGGCCGCTTTCGCCATTTGGGCCGGCGCACGGCTGCCGACCGAAGCCGAGTGGGAAGCCGCAGCAGGCGCGGGGCTGCTTGAGCAGGCCGACGATGTCGCGTGGCAATGGACGCGAAGCGCGTATGGAGCGTACCCGGGGTTTCGCCCATCGGCCGATGCAGTCGGCGAGTACAACGGCAAGTTCATGGTCGGGCAGATGGTGCTGCGCGGCGGCGCGAGCGTGACATCGCCAGGCCACGCGCGACACAGTTACCGGAATTTCTTCCGTCCCGAGCAACGCTGGATGGTTTCCGGGCTGCGCCTTGCGCGCGATCTGGAACACCGGCCAAAGGCAGACGAGGACGCCGATGGGTTCGAGGCAGACATCATCGCAGGCCTCTCGGCGCATCCGAAGACGACCCCGCCAAAGTACTTTTACGACGAGGCCGGTTCGGCCTTGTTCGAGGAAATCTGTGGCACGCCCGAGTACTACGTGACGCGGGCCGAGACAGCGTTGCTCCAAAGCGTGGTGCACGAACTTGTGTCGAGTATTGCGGCCGACGCGGTGCTGGTCGAATTCGGTAGCGGTGCCAGTGACAAGACGCGCCTGATCCTCGATGCAGCGCCGCATATCGGCACCTATGTGCCTATCGACATTAGTCCCGACGCCCTGCAACGGGCTGCCGAGCGCATCTCCCGCGACTACCCGGCGCTTCGGGTCGCGCCGCTGGCCGACGACTTCACTCGTGCCGTGGCCCTGCCGGCACACGTTGGCCATGCACCACGCGTAGGGTTCTTCCCCGGCTCGACGATTGGCAACTTCGCGCCGCAAGAGGCGATTTGGTTCCTGCGCTCGGTGCGGAGTCTGCTTGGCGTAAGAGCTCAGTTGATCATCGGCGTGGACATGATCAAGGACCCCGCGAGGCTGGTAGCGGCGTACGACGATTCGATGAGCGTAACCGCCCGCTTCAACAAGAATTTGCTGGCTCGGATCAACCGTGAGTTACGCGGCGACTTCGATCTGGACGCGTTCGATCACCAGGCGATCTGGAACCCCACGCTGGAGCGCATGGAGATGCATCTGGTCAGCCGGTTCGATCAGTTGGTGCACGTTGCCGGTCACGGCTTCGCCTTCAAGGCTGGTGAGCGACTGCACACCGAAAGCTCACACAAATTCAGCGTCGAGTCGTTCAAGGCATTGGCCGTGTCGGCGGGCTGGGTGATCGATCGGTACTGGCTAAGCTCCAACCCGGAGTTTGCCATTTTTAGTCTGACGGCGCCCGCTTGATAGAAGGCGCCGCAACCGCTGAGTCTCAAACTATGGAGATGAATGTGTCCAAGCTTTTCTCACCGATCACGATCGGTTCGATCCCCCTCAAACACCGCCTTGTCATGCCGCCGTTGACCAGGCTGCGCTCCAACCCTGACGACAGCGTTAGCGACATGATGGTCGAGCACTACGCGCAACGCGCCTCAGACGGAGGGCTCATCATCATCGAGTCCGCGAACATCTCAATCCAGGCGCGGGGGTATTTCGGTGCTCCCGGGCTCTATCTCGACAGCCATATCGATGGCTATCGCAGGATCGCGGACGCGGTCCATGCAAAAGGCGGACGGGTCGTCGCGCAGATCGTGCATTGCGGACGCACCTCGCATACCGACATCGCGGGCGGCCAGCCGCCGGTAGGACCATCTGTGATCCCCTTTGACACGATGGCGTTCACGCCGGACGGATGGAAGCCGGTTTCGCCGCACCGCGCCATGGACCTGGAGGATATACGCCAGACTGTGAAGGATTTCCGTGACGCTGCACAGCGAGCCCTCGACGCCGGTGTCGACGGTGTCGAGATTCACAGCGCCAACGGCTATTTGCTGGACAGCTTCCTGTACGACGGTAGTAACAAGCGAACCGATGCATATGGTGGGCCCATAGAAAATCGGGCGCGGTTCCTGCTTGAAGTCATAGAGGCGGTGTCGGCACTACGCGGTGCCGACCGCATTGGCGTGCGGCTCTCGCCGAGCGGTGAGTGGAACGACATGGTTGACAGCGACTCAATGGCCACGTTTGGTCGAGTGGGCGAACTGCTCGATCAGTTCAGGCTCGCCTATCTCCACATCATCGAACCCCGCATCAAGGGCGATGACGCCAAGGTCGGTCACGAAGACATGGAGCCGGTCGCTGCCGCACACCTGCGGAAGGTCTTCAAGGGGCCGATCATGGCAGCCGGCGGTTTTAACGGCGACAGCGCGGAGGCGATCCTGCAGCAGGGCAATGCCGACCTCGTCGCAATCGGGCGGCCCTTCACGTCAAATCCGGACCTTCCAGAACGACTTCGACTGAAGCTGCCGCTTACGCCTTATGATCGCTCCGCCTTTTGGGGTGGAACGGAGCAAGGCTACACCGACTTTCCTCGATATCGCGAACTCGTAACTGCCGGGAAATAGAGCGTCGAACGGTCGGTTTTCCGGGATGAAGAAGATGACGGCGAAGAACACGGCCCCCGCTGCGGCCCCCGCGTATACGCTCAAGGACATCAAGACGTTCGTCGGCTCCGACGGATGCGGCCTCGAAGCCAACGTCGATCTCGCCAGGCGGAAGGTGGCCTCGGTCTATGACGCAGCCGACGGCAGCCCGCTTCAGATTGAATACGCCGGCGCGGAGCAGAAGGCGGCCCTCCACGAGTTCGCCGCGCGCTGGTACACGGAGTCGGGCGTGGAAGCCGAGCACGAGGCAATGCGCGCCGAGGCGCTGGCGAAGCATGGCAAGGTCACCGACCACCGCCCGGACGTGGAAGGGAAGCTCGAGTCGTGGGTCAACGCCGAGGTCAACCGCATTCCATCGCGCCGCTGGAACCGAAGCTACCGAACCCGATGACAATCGCGCAAACCGGGGCCCGCTGGTCGGAAACACAGAAGCGAGATCGGAAGCGTATCTCCGGGCTCCCGTCAACTGGTCGACCTGTGCATTTCCACAAACTCTGTATTCAGAAAAGTAGCAGCTCTATATCCGATCAGCGGACCGGCGGAATCGCGGCGACCGCCACTCTGCCGTAGTGGCTCCCGTGAACCACGCTACCCAGTCTGCCTTCAGAGCCACCTATGAACTTCTCCCGGTTCTTCATCGACCGTCCCATCTTCGCCGGCGTGCTTTCCGCGCTGATCTTTCTAATCGGTGCGATCGCCATGTTCCGGCTTCCTGTGTCGGAATATCCAGAGGTGGTGCCGCCGGCGGTGGTTGTCAAGGCGCAGTTCCCAGGGGCCAATCCGAAGGTCATCGCCGAGACGGTGGCCACGCCGCTAGAAGAGCAGATCAACGGCGTCGAGGACATGCTCTACATGTCCTCGCAGTCGAATAGCGACGGCCAACTGATATTGACTGTCACATTCAAACTGGGCACGGACCCAGACAAAGCACAACAGCTTGTCCAGAATCGAGTAGCACAGGCCGAGCCACGCCTGCCCGAAGATGTCCGCCGACTCGGTGTCACGACCGTCAAGAGCGCCCCGGATCTGACCATGGTCATCCATCTGGTGTCACCAAACAACCGATACGACACGACATATCTACGCAATTACGCGCTAATCAATGTCAAGGACAGGCTTGCACGGATACCCGGCGTTGGCCAAGTGCTGCTACTTGGCTCAGGCGACTATTCCATGCGCGTCTGGCTCGATCCGGCCAAGACCGCTGAGCGGGGACTCACGGCAAGCGACGTCGTCAAGGCCATTCGAGAACAGAACGTACAGGTAGCCGCCGGCGTGATCGGCGCATCGCCATCGACCCCTGGCAACGATCTCCAGCTGTCGGTAAACGCGCAGGGAAGACTGAACACAGTCGAGGAGTTTGGTGCGATCGTGGTTCGGACTTCGGCTACGGGGGCAGTGACATCCTTACGAGATATCTCCAGGATTGAATTGGGTGCGTCCGAATACAACGTTCGGTCGTTGCTCGACAACAAGCCCGCAGTCGCATTGCTCATCTCGCAGGCGCCTGGATCGAACTCGATCAACATTTCGGACGCTGCACGCGAAATCATGAAGGATGCCAAAGCCGGTTTCCAGGATGATATCGATTACAAAATCGTCTACGATCCCACCGAGTTCGTCCGTCACAGCATCGATGCCGTTGTGCACACGCTATTCGAGGCGATCGCGCTCGTTGTCCTGGTCGTGATTCTGTTCCTTCAGACCTGGCGCGCGTCGATCATCCCGTTGCTGGCCGTGCCGGTGTCGATCGTCGGAACGTTCGGGTTGATGCATCTGTTCGGCTTCTCGATTAACGCGCTTTCCTTATTCGGTCTCGTGCTCGCGATCGGTATCGTGGTGGACGATGCAATCGTGGTGGTCGAGAACGTCGAACGCAACATCGCGGATGGCCTTGCGCCAAAACAGGCTACGTACAAGGCGATGAAAGAGGTCAGCAGTCCCATCATCGCGATCGCGCTCACCCTGATCGCTGTCTTCGTCCCGCTAGCGTTCATGACTGGGCTGACGGGCCAGTTCTACAAGCAGTTCGCACTGACCATCTCGATCTCAACAGTCATCTCAGCGGTCAACTCGCTAACGTTCTCGCCGGCGCTTTCCGCACTCCTGTTGCGCGGCCATGATGTCCCGAAGGACTGGTTGTCGCTCGGGATGGACCGCGTTCTGGGCGGCTTCTTCCGCCGCTTTAACCGATCCTTCGCACGCAGCTCCGACCGTTACGCACGTGGCGTCAAGGGGGTGGTCGCCCGCAAGACCACCGCCTTCGGTGTTTACGTGCTCATGCTCGGATTGACCTGGGCAATGTTTCAGCTCGTCCCCAAGGGCTTCGTACCCGCTCAGGACAAACAGCATCTTGTGGCCTTCACTCGCCTGCCGGCAGGCGCCACGTTGGACCGGACCGAGGACGTCATCCGGCGCATGTCAGCGCTTGCGCTAAAGCATCCCGATGTCGAGGCGGCGGTGGCATTCCCCGGCCTCTCCATCAATGGGCTGACCAACAGCCCGAACTCGGGGGTGCTATTTGTCACGCTAAAACCTTTCAGCGTGCGCAGCCGCGATGACCAGACCAGCTTCGCGATCGGACGAGAACTAACCCGGCGCTATGGCGAGGTCCGCGATGCGCTCATCGGCGTAGTGCCCCCTCCCCCGGTGAGACTCGGTACGATCGGGGGCTTCAAGATGATGATCGAGGACCGAGCTGCGCTCGGTTACGAGGCTCTGTTCAACGCCACGGCCGCGTTCACTGCTGCGGCGCGGACCCGGCCCGAGCTCGCAGGCCTCTTTAGCAACTACCAGGTCAATGTCCCTCAACTCGACGTTAGCCTTGATCGTGTCAAGGCGAAGCAGGTCGGTGTAGCGGCTACCGACGTATTCGATACTCTGCAGACTTATCTCGGCTCAGCCTACGTGAATGACTTCAACCAATTTGGTCGAACCTATAAGGTAAGGGTCCAAGCTGATGCCAGCTACCGCACTCGCGCCGAGGATATTCAGCAACTCAAGACACGCAGTCTCTCCGGCGAGATGGTGCCGCTATCTTCCGTGGTTCGTGTGCAACAAGGATTCGGTCCGGATAGTGTAGTCCGGTATAACGGCTTCACCGCTGCAGATATGAATGGTGGTGCGGCGCCGGGCTATTCGTCCGGGCAGGCGCGCGACGCCGCCGAACAGGTCGCATTGGAAACATTGCCCAAGGGCATGAAGTTTGAATGGACCGAACTGACCTATCAGGACATTCTGGCCGGCAACACCGGGCTTTGGATATTTCCGCTATGTGTACTTCTGGTCTTCCTGGTCCTCGCGGCACAATATGAAAGCCTGACGTTGCCATTGGCGGTCATCCTGATCGTGCCGATGAGCCTCCTGGCCGCGATGACGGGCGTGTGGCTCACGAAAGGCGACAACAACATCTTCACCCAGATTGGCTGCATCGTGTTGGTTGGGCTGTCGGCGAAGAACGCAATCCTGATCGTCGAGTTTGCCTGGGAACTGGAGCATGAGGGTCGCACGATCGTGGAGGCTGCAATCGAAGCCAGCCGACTGCGGCTGCGCCCGATACTAATGACGTCCTTCGCATTCGTGATGGGCGTTCTGCCACTGGTCACCTCGCACGGCGCGGGCGCAGAGATGCGCCGGGCCATGGGCGTAGCGGTGTTCGCTGGAATGATTGGAGTGACCGTCTTCGGATTGATACTGACACCTGTCTTCTACGTGATCTTCCGGAAGCTGGCGACGCTCAGCTCTCGAGGTACGCAAGCCCAGCATCTTGCCTCCGGGCAAACCGGACCAGCGGGCACGCCATGATCCCTCTGCCAACCTCGTCGTCGAAAGCCCTCCTTGGCGCCGCCTCCTGTGGGCCTACGCCCATGATCCATGACGCGAAGGCGATGCCAGAGCGGGCTAACGACTCCATGCCGAATCACACAGCCAGGCCCCTTTTTATCGGGCGCCACCTGGAAGTCGTCGCCTCTAGCCAACGCATGCCGCCGGGCGGAACGCCATCCCTTGTGCCACCAGCTTCCTGCTTCAGAAGCATGGCGCCATGCCAACAAGGTCTTTCTCGGCCAGCCGGCCTGCTGCTACATTCGGCGGCAATGCAGCGACACGAACCGGATGTATCGGGCGGACACCCATGTAGGGTCTGGACTCGCGTGCCACGGCGCCGCGGATACATTGATCTCACCTTTACTCGCATCAGGTCGCTTGACTTCCAAGGTTCTTGCCACGCCATCCCGCACGCAGCGTCCGCTACTGATCCCGGTATGGAATGACACATATCCGATTCGGAGTCTTCTCGAAGCGGGACTGAATAGATAAATTCTCCACTAACGCATCCAGTTAAGAGGCTCTCATGTCACGCATTATCAAGTTCGCAAAACCCGGTGGCCCGGAAGTTCTCGAATTCATCGAGACGCAGGTACCGGCTCCCGGTCCGGCTGAAGTTCGCATCAAGGTCAAGGCAATCGGTATCAACCGCGCCGAGTCGATGTGGCGGGCCGACGAGTATATCGAGCCCGTCAAATTCCCGGCGGGTCTGGGATACGAGGCTGCCGGCATCGTCGATGCCGTCGGCCGTGACGTGACCGTCTTCGCGGTGGGCGACGAGGTCAACGTGATACCGTCGTTCTCGATGAATCAATACTTCACGTATGGCGAGGTCATCACCGTGCCGGACTTCGCTGTTGTGAAACACCCAAAATCGCTTTCGTTCGCCCAAGCGGCGTCGGCCTGGATGATGTTCGTGACGGCCTACGGCGCACTCATCGAAGACGCCAAGGTGGGCAAAGGCGATTTCGTCCTCGTTCCCGCGGCTTCCAGCAGCGTGGGGCTCGCGGCGATCCAGATCGCCAACTATGCCGGTGCGATGTCCATCGCACTGACGCGCACCTCTGCCAAGAAGGAACAGTTGCTCGAAGCAGGCGCCGCCCACGTGATTGCCACGGATGAGGTCGATCTGGTGCAGGAAGTGATGCGTATCACCGACGGCAAGGGCGCACGCGTAGCCTTCGACCCGGTTGGCGGCACGAATTTCCCGAAGCTGATCTCGGCGCTGGCCTTCCAGGGAACCGTGTACATCTATGGTGCGCTCGCCGAAGGCGTCACCCCAATGCCGGTGCTGGCGATGATCGCCAAGATGCCGGTGATCAAGGGACACAACATCTGGCTGACGACCGGCGACGAAACACGCCGCAGGGCCGCCGTGGAGTTCGTCCTCAAGGGTCTGGAAAGCGGAGCACTCAAGCCAATCATCGATCGCATCTTCAAGTTCGATGAGGTGGTGGAAGTTCATCGCTACCTGGAGACCAACGGACAGTTCGGCAAGATCGTGGTGACGGTGTGACGGTGTGACGGTGTGACGGTGTGACGGTGTGACGGTGTGACGGTGTGACGGTGTGACGGTGTGACGGTGTGACGGCGGATAAGGCGCAATTGCACCCCATCTAACCCCACGACTGGGTACTTGGAAGTGTCGACAACCGGCATTCTCGGCCGCTGCGTGAAACCTCTCATCATTGGAGCTCCTAATGTTCTCGACCAACGAGCAACCCAAGCGTTTCTGTGAAGTTCATGGAAAAAAGATGGCGTATGTCGATGTGGGCGACGGGAAGCCGGTAGTTTTCCTCCACGGAAACCCAACGTCTTCTTACATCTGGAGGAACGTGATACCTCACGTGGCGCCCTACGCACGCTGCATTGCGCCGGACCTGATTGGCATGGGCGACTCCGAAAAGCTCGAAGAAGGCGGTGCCGATCGATACAGCTTTGTGGAGCACCGGCGTTTCCTTGATTCGTTCCTGGAAACCGTCGATGCCGCTCATGAAGTGGTTATGGTCGCGCAAGATTGGGGAGGCGTGCTTGCCATGGACTGGGCACGGCGGCATGCCCGCGACATACGCGGCATCGCGTACATGGAGACCATGGTGCGCACCAGGACGTGGGATGAAATGGATCCGATCGTCCGCGGCACGTTCGAACGATTGCGGTCTTCGGAAGGCGAGGAAATGGTTTTGCGCGACAACGTCTTTATCGAAAAGCTACTTCCCGCCCGCATGTTGCGCGAACTTACGGAAGCCGAAATGAACGTGTACAGGCGGCCCTATCTTCGCGCCGGAGACGATCGACTGCCTACCTTGACGTTTCCTCGTGAGATACCGATTGACGGGAAGCCGGAACTGGTGGCCCAAGTTGTCAGTGACTATTCGCTGTGGATGGCCGAGGCAGACGTTCCGAAGCTGTTCATCAACGGCGAACCGGGTGGCGTCCTCGTAGGCGAAATGCGGGACCTATGCCGCACCTGGAATAACCAGGAGGAAGTAACCGTACGAGGCAGCCACTTCCTGCAGGAGGATTCCCCTCACGAGATCGGGATCGCGATAGCAGAGTGGCTCCGGAAATTGCCCTAGAACTCGCACCGGAGGGGACGAAGGGATGCTCGACGAATCGATCAGATTAGCGCGATCCCGATTAGTGAACGTGACGGATCCCTATATATACAGGGGTCCAAATCGTAGCTAGCTCATAAAATTTTGGCGGTTCACGGAGCGGGGCTCTTTCGCGGATTCATCTTTGCGTTTCGTGCGGGCGGAGGTGTTTTCGTCCAATGCATCTATTAGCTTTGCCGAGTTAATGCGAAATAGTCAACCAGGAACCCATGGAGACAAACGAGCAAGAAGGCAGAACGCGATGAACAAAGCCGATTCCGTTGCTAATAACACGCCTGAGCAGTTTGACTACATCATCGTTGGTGCAGGATCCGCCGGATGTGTACTTGCCAACCGGCTTTCAGCTGATCCAGCGCGCTCGGTGTTGTTGCTCGAGGCCGGACCGGACGTCGAAACCTTCTGGGTTCGAGCACCGGCCGGGTTGCCATTTCTATTTCAGAACTCGAATCTGAACTGGAAATCTTCCAGCGAACCCGTGCCGAACCTTTGTGGCCGTGATATCTATTGGCCGCGAGGCAAAATCGTAGGCGGCTCAAGCGCCATCAATGGTATGCAGCACGTGCGTGGAAACGCTCTTGACTACGACGATTGGGCCGCCGCGGGCAACCACGGATGGGCTTACGCGGACGTGCTGCCGTACTTCAAGCGTATGGAGAATAATCTGGATGGCGGTGACGGGTGGCGCGGCGTTGGCGGCCCCCTTCAAGTTTCTCGTGGCTCTTACCGGCATCCAGTCACGCAACAATTCGTCGACGCGGTAGCCGCGTTGGGAGTTCCCCTCAACCCGGATTTCAACGGGCGCCAGCAAGAAGGCGTGGGTTACAGCCAGTTCACTATCGCGCGCGGCGTACGATCCTCCGCCGCTCGCGCCTACTTGGCTCCGGCGCGTGCGAGGCCAAACATGGTCGTGCGCGATCGTTGTCTGGCCCATCGCCTGCTGTTGGTTGGCGGCGAAGTGGTTGGTGTGTTGTATGAACGCGATGGCGCGTTGTTTCGCGCCTTTGCGGCGCGCGAGACTTTGATTAGCTGCGGCGCCGTTGGGAGCCCGCAGCTGCTGATGCTGTCCGGTATTGGACCTGCTGATGAACTGCGCGCGCGCGGGCTGTCGATTCAAGCAGACTTGCCTGGGGTCGGCAAGAATCTGCAGGACCATTTGGCCGTCAACGTCGGTTACGAAGTAAAAGCGGGTATGTCCATGAATGCGGCGCTCTCGGGCTGGCGCAAATACATGCGCGGCGTACAGTACCTGGTGACGCGTGGTGGCCCGTTAGCAATGGGCACTTCCCACGCGCTAGCGTTCGTGCGTACTCGCGCCGACCTCGACAGGCCAGACGTACAGATCAGTTTCCGGCCATGGAGCTTCACCTTCGAAAGCTCGAAGCTACGTGTGCACCCGTATCCCGGCATACAAATCGCCTCCCTGCAGTTGCGCCCTCGCTCGCGAGGCTCGGTGACATTAAAAGGGACGTCTGCGCGAGATGCGCCCGCGATTCGACCGAACTATCTTAGCGACCCCGAAGATGTTCAATGCACTCTGCGGGCCTTACAGTTCGCCCGCGATATTTCACGCACCGCCCCGCTGCGCGATTCCATCGAGCGCGAACACTTGCTCGATGCCGAAGACCGTACCGAAGAGCGAACCCTCGAGTTTCTGAGGCGCACCGCGCAGTCGTTATACCACCCAGTAGGCACGTGCAAGATGGGATGTGACGCGAATGCAGTCGTCGACAGTCGCCTGCGAGTGCGCGGCATACGACGGCTGCGAGTCGTCGACGCTTCTGTCATGCCGACTCTGGTCGGCGGCAACACCAACGGGCCGACCATAATGATCGCGGAGAAAGCGGCAGATATGATCCGCGAGGACGAGATGCTCGCCTAATTAAATTCTGAATGCGGAGATTTAGATCGTGAGACATGAGCAACACTTCATTAACGGTATGTCCGTCCCTGCGGGCACCTCGCAATATCTGGACGTTTTTAACCCCGCCACTGGCGAAAAGACAGCAACTGTGGCACGGGGTAATGCTCAAGACGTTGATATGGCTGTCGAAGCGTGTAAGCGCGCGCTGCCCGGCTGGCGGGATGTACGTCCTGCGGAGCGCGGCCGCGTGCTCACCCGCATGGCAGCGCTCATCCGCACGTTCGCTGGCGAATGGGGCGATCTGGAAAGCGAGGAGACGGGCAAGCCACCGACGCAGGTAGCAATAGAAATGGAGAATACCGCCCAGTATTTCGAGTTCTATGGCGGCTTGGTCAACGCACTTCAAGGCGAGACAATTGATCTGGGGGCTGGATACCATTCGTACACGCGGCGTGAACCGTACGGCGTGGTCGCCACGATCCTTCCATGGAACTTGCCGCTGAACCAGGCTGCTCGCGCGATCGCGCCCGCGCTGGCATCCGGCAATACTGTAGTGGCCAAGCCTTCCGAGGTGACGTCCACAACCCTGTTACGTCTGGCACGGATGGCCACCGAGCAATGCGGCTTGCCGCCTGGAGTGCTCAATGTGGTGACTGGTACTGGACCGGAGGTCGGTGCAGCGCTGGTCGAACATCACGATGTGCGCAAAGTGGCCTTCACCGGCTCAGTACGTGGAGGGCGTGAGGTGGCGCGCGTCGCTGCGGAGCGGCTTATACCGCTGACACTTGAACTGGGCGGCAAGTCTCCCGACGTGGTATTCGCTGACGCAGACCTGGCCCAGGCCGTGCCTGGAGCCCTGCGCGGCTTCATCTTTAACGCAGGGCAGGCGTGCGTGGCCGGGACAAGGGTGCTTGTAGAGCGGTCCATTCACGACGCATTCGTTGAAGCCATGATCGATGCGATGCGAAATCTCAAAGTTGGCAGTGGCCCCGATGCGTCGATCGGGCCAATGACGACCCGTCACCAGTACGACAAGGTGCGAGAATATTTTGAGGTGGCACAGAACGAGGGTGCTGTCGCGGCTGCTGGTGGAACGCTTCCCCAGGCACCTGAGTTACAAGGCGGTTGGTATGTGACACCGACTCTTTACACCGGCGTAACCAACAAGATGCGCATCGCTCGGGAAGAGGTCTTTGGTCCGGTTGCATGTGTCATCCCGTTCGACGACGAAGAGGAGGCTGTCGCTATTGCCAATGATTCGGACTTCGGCCTTGCCGCTGGCATTTGGACAAGGGACCTGGCGCGCGCCCATCGGGTAGCTGCGCGGCTTGAAGCAGGACAAATTTATGTCAATGAGTATATGGGGGGTGGTGTCGAGACACCGCTGGGCGGGTACAAACTCAGTGGATACGGGCGCGAGAAAGGTATTGAGGCCCTGTACAACTATACGCAAGTCAAGTGTGTAACCGTGCGGTTGTAACCGGGTATTCTGGTGGAAAGCTGCGTTTGCACTTGGTGGTCAAGAAGGAGGTGCGGCGTGACATCGCGATACAGCGACTTACCCGGTCTGACGACGCTATTACCGCTATTGCCTATGATGTCGGCTTCGATAATTCGACGGCTTTTCACCGTGCATTCCGCCACTGGAGCGGTAGTACTCCAGCTGTTTATCGCAGTACCGCAGGAACCGTGACCCGGCCTGAACTCGCGGGTTCAATGAGGCGCACGCAGCCAGTTTGCCGCGGCCAAAAAATCCGCGGTCTCCGGTGCCCGCGAGCTCCGGTTGAGCTCAAATGGTCGTCGCCTAATCTAGTAGCTACAGATTTCGGCTTCTCTTTAGCTGGAAGGCCACGGACACCCGGTCTGCCGGATAGACGGTATCGGTGATTTCGAGGATTTTCCCGGAAGCATCCTTGTATTGGCGTATCAGCCGTAGACCGGCCGACCCTGCCTCTACGCCAAGGCGCACGGCCAGCGGCGCCTTGATTAGCGTCCCCGTAATCACCTGACGGATTTCCGCAATGGCCGTCGCTCGTTCGCGCTCTATTAGCGCGCTAACCAGCGTTTGTGGGTGATTGCAAATGGAGTCGACCAAGCCAGCGAGCGAGGCGTCGATATAGATGTCAGCCCTGGCTACAGGCATACTGCCCTTGCGTGGGTCCACGCGCATGCCGCTAAGCAATACCCAGTCGCTGCCCACCGGCGCTTCCAGCCGACGTGCCAGCGCACGGTCGAGGGTGACGTTACTCACCCCCTCGATCGAGCGCACCTCGGTGGCAGCGACGCGCACTAGGTCTTCCGCGGTGCCGAAAGACTGGGTGTATGCCGCGTTCGGGTTCGCGCTCTCGACAATGGTACCAACCGCCTTTTTGCGTGAAATATAGCCTAGGTCCTGCAGCAACCGGAGTGAGGCGCGCACAGTATGCCGGCTGACGCCATGCTGCTCGGCCAGCTCATGCTCGGTCGGAAGCAGGCTGCCAACCACACGGCGCCCCTCTACAATCTCCTTGACTAGCGTACTAGCTAATTCCGCATAGCGAGTGGATGAGTTGGGCGTATCGCTCTTGCTTTCCTTTGGTGTCGTGGTCATGGTCGTGGGCGCAGCGGGCCTGATGGCGACCGCAGGATGCGGTAAAGCATATTCTACGCTCCCGCAGCGCCGCATCCCGCGCTCACCGGCTCTGGCACCCGAAGAATCGCTGATCCGCCTCCACCGAGAGCGTCATGCCAGTGACCTTGGCCTTCTGGAGCACCTCCCAGAAATAGCGGTAGGTGGCGCGGTCGTGCAGTTCGCCCTTGTACTGAATAGGGCCCCAGTCTGCGTCCTGTGCTGCCACCAGGATGCCGGCCGCGTCTTCCACCTCGGTGAAGTCCGGGCGCATTGCGTTCACGATCGGCTGGATCTGCGCCGGATGGATGCTCCACATGCGCAGGAAGCCGAATTCGTTGCAGGCGCGGCGCGCGTCGCTGGCGATAACCTCGGCATCCTTCAGGTTCAGGCAGACATTGTGCGCCGGCACGATGCCATTAGCCAGCGCCGCCGCCACCATGTTGGCCTTGGCGCGCGCCAGCAGCGCATGCTCGAACTGGCCCGGGCTGCGCATGGCGGCAGCCCGAATGGCGCCGTAGTGGCCGCTGACGAAATCCATCAGGCCGAAGTCCAGCACCTCGATGTTCGGCAGCGCGGCGATCTGGAACACGTCGCGCAGCGCACCGTGGGTTTCGATCAGCACGTGTACCGGCACGGGCTTGTCGGGCCCAGCCTTCTCGCCGGCCTCGCCGATATAGCGGATCACTTCAGCCACCTGCCCGCTGTTGGTGGCCTTGGGCACGGTAATGTAGGCTAGACGGCTGCCAGCCCCGCTCACGATGATGTCCACGTCCTGCCGCCAGGCCGGGTGCGACGGGTCATGGATGCGCGCGCCGGCGCGGCCGAACCGGTTCCGTTCCGAGGCGATCATGCGCGCCACCATCTCTGCATGTTCGCGTTCCTGGCCGGCGGCCGCCCCGTCCTCGCAGTCGCAGGTCACGTCGAAGACCGGTCCGTACTCGACCTGCAGGTCCATGGCCTTGCCGATCAGTTTCTCGCTGCCGGCGAAGTGTTCACAGGCGGCCAGCACGGGGAAGGCCTTTTCGCCGGCAAAGAGCGCGTCGTTCGGGTGCGTTGCGGTAATCATGTCTGCTCTCGATGAAAGGTTGGATACGTTGAATCGTGTAGCTGGCAGGGTCTACTGTTCGCGCTTTGGCATGGCGATGGTGTAGTCGAGGTCGAGCACCACGTTGGATGGATAGATCATCCTGCCTTCTCCCGGCTCAGGGAAATCAATGGACGCGGCGTTGGCGTTCTTCACGCCGATCGTGCGCAGGCGCAGCCCGCCAACGTGGTCCTGACCGAGGTCGATCTTGTCCAGCACGATGGTCGCGCAGGCGATGGTGTCGCCGGCATACGTCGGGTTCACATGGCTGCCACCGTTGATGGCCAGCATCGACAGGCCGTTTTCCAGCCCATCATAGGCCAGTGCGCGGCATACCGAGATGATGTGGCCGCCGTAGACCAGCCGTTGCCCTCCGTTCGACGCCATGGCGTGGCCGTCGAAGTGCGCACGGGCGGTATTCTGGTACAGACGCGTGGCAATGCTGTGGTCGCTGTCGTTGATGGTCATTGCCCCGGGATGGTCAATGCGCTCGCCCACGGCGTAGTCTTCCCAGAGGTCTGCAAAGCCGGTCATCGCCGTGATCTCACGCACGCGCGCCGTGTAGTCGCTACGGCGCAGCCATTCCGTGGGCACCACGGCCTGCGTGGCGGGCACCACCACCTCGCCGCACGTCGCACTGTGGTCGCGCTTGTGCACCATCACCCAACGCACCCAGCTCAGCACCCCGCGGCCATGCTGGTTGTGAACGGTGGAGCGCACGTACACCACCCCGCTCTTGCGGTTGGAGTTCTCCTTCAGGCCAATGACCTCGGTCTCGACAGCCAGCGTGTCGCCTGGGTACACATGCGAGACGAAGCACACCTCCGCATAGCCCAGGTTCGCCACGGCATTGAGCGAAACATCCGGCACCGTCTTGCCAAAGGCGGTGTTGAACACTAGCAGGTCTTCCAGCGGCCGCTGCTCGAAGCCCAATCGCTGGGCATTGGTCTCTGCGGTGCAGAGCGCCGTACGGCTGCCCGTGAGCCCGATATACAGACTACGGTCGCCCTCGGTGAGCGTTCGCGGTGTGGCATGACTGACTGTCATGCCAACCCAAAAATCTTCGAAATAGTTGCCGCTGCGGTTCATCTTCATCTACGTCCCCTAGTCCCTCATGCACTGGATTACCCCGACTCGGAGGCGTGCCTTATGCGCGCCACGTGTTATGTCCGTACATTATGATGTGTGAATAATGCAAGATCAAGTCCAACCGCCATCACACCGACCTCGCGGTATCAAATGCCTGCCTATTAGTGCCGCTATGAGTACATTTTTGCAGACGACGTAGGTATCCAATCACTTTTCGGCAGAATTAATGTACGCACCTATGAGATGAACTGCATTTGAGCGGCCGTGCGGCCGAGCCACGCGCGGCCTCGCTCGCCCCAGCGGCAATAAGCCCTACACTCTTCCCGAGAAGCCTGCTCAGATTTTGGCGTCGTTTCGCGCCCCTCCTTCCCGTGGCCACTACGGCTCTATCGTGTTCTCCCACCGTACGGCAATTCAGAGCCATGCACCCCGGACTACCATCGCCAGCAATCGCCATCCCTAACTGACGTGCGACGCCCCGCGGTATGAAGCATTTCACGCCGATTTGTACGAACAAATGTTGGCACAGACGAAGTCACAAACAACGGAGGATGGGAAATTATGGGTCCTTCTCCGATTTTCTTGTGATCGCGCCTTGCTTCCGCTCGACTATCTGCATATTATGTACGTACATATATCGCCACCCCCAGGGTATAGCAAGGAAGCAGGATGCAGAAACTGACCGAAGAGCGGCGCATGATCCAAGAGGCTGCGCGGCAATTCACGATGGAGCGAGTGCTGCCCATCGCCAACAAGCTGGATCCGGAAAAGGGCAAGATCCCTCGCGAGTTGATCGACGAGATGGCCGAGCTCGGCTACTTCGGCATCCTGATTCCCGAGGAATACGGCGGCCTTGGCTTGGGCGCCTACGAGTACTGTCTGGTGGCCGAGCAGCTTTCGCGCGGCTGGATGAGCGTGGGTAGCCTGATTGCTCGAGGCAATGAGTTGATCGGCGCCCTCAAAGCATTGACTCCGGAGACTAAGGCCGAGTACCTGCCGCGCATGGCGCGCGGCGAGTTCCTAGGCGCGTTCTCGCTGTCGGAACCCAATGCCGGCTCTGACGTAGCCAACATCTCCTGCCGCGCCATGCGCGATGGCGACGATTGGATCATCACCGGCAGCAAGTATTGGTGCACCTTTGCCGACGAAGCCGACTTCATCCTGGTGATCTGCCGCACCGACCCGGTGGTCGACCCGAAGGCGCGCCACAAGGGCTTGTCCGCATTCATGGTAGAAAAGCCGCGGGGCGCGCTGCCCGCGGGCGTCAAGGGCAGCATCATCCCCAAGATCGGCTACCACGGCTGGACCACGTGGGAACTGGCCTTCGACGGATGCCGGGTATCACACTCGAAGATGGTTGGCGCGGAAGGCAAGGCCTTCTACCTCGCCACGGCCGGGCTGGAAACCGCGCGGGCCCACACCGCCGCGCGCTCCATCGGCCTGGCGCAGGGCAGCCTGGAGGATTCGATCCAGTATGCCAAGGACCGCGCGCAATTTGGCAACCCCATCGTCAACTTCCAGACCATCCGCTTCAAGCTGGCCGATATGGCCACGCAGATCGAGGCGTCTCGCGCCCTGCTCTACGCCGTGTGCGAGAAGATCGACGAGGGCATCCGCACTGATACCGAGGCATCGATGGTCAAGCTATTTGCCAGCGAGATGTCCGAATGCGTGACAAGCGAGGCCCTGCAGATCCACGGCGGCGCGGGCTACACCACGCACTTTGCCGCTGAGCGCTACTGGCGTGATGCGCGCCTGACCAAGATTTTCGAAGGCACTTCCGAAATCCAGATGCGCATCATCTCCGATGCAATCTTGGGCAAAGTGCCGGCATTAGCACCGGAGACACAATGACCAATAGCACCTCTCCCACTCTAGGAATCACTGCACGCGCTGCCGCATTCGCGGCAGACCGAACGTTGCATTTTCCCGCCGCGGCACTCGACATCGCCCGGCTGTCCGTCTTTGACTGCTTGGCAGTGGCGATTGCCGGCATGCACGAGCCGGTCAGCCAGGCTGTGCGCGAACTGGTGCGCAGTGAAGGCGGCGCGCCGCAAGCCAGCGCCTTCGGCCTCGCGCAGCGCGTCCCCGCCCGTGCTGCCGCGCTGCTCAACGGCGCCTCCGCACACGCCCTCGATTACGACGATACGCATTTCGATTTCGTTGGTCACCCTAGTGCGGCTGTGCTGCCAGCCGTCCTGGCTATCGCCGAGAAGCGGCAAGCCAGCGGCAAAGCTCTGCTGGAAGCGTTCCTTGTCGGCGTGGAAACCACTTGTCGTGTGGGCGCGTGGCTCGGCCGCCCACACTACAACGCCGGCTTCCACCAGACCGCCACATCAGGCGCTTTTGGCGCAACCGCAGCGGCTGCACGCCTGTTAGGGCTTGGAGCCGATCAGGCCGGCCATGCGCTGGGGCTGGCAGCCACACGCGCCTCTGGGCTGAAATGCCAATTCGGCACCATGAGCAAGCCGTTCCACGCTGGCATGGCAGCGTCCACTGGCGTCGAAGCGGCAACACTCGCGGGACTAGGATTTGTCGCCCGCCCCGACGCGATTGAATGTCCAGGCGGGTTCGCTATCACGCACGGCGCCGCGCAAGGATGCTTGGACAATCCATTCGCCGGCCAGCCGCACGCCTTCCGCTTTGTCGAAGTTCAGTACAAATTCCATGCTTGCTGCCACGGAACCCATCCGGCATTGGAAGCGCTGACTGCGCTGCGCGAAAAACACCGACTCCAACCGGACGACATCGCGCGTATCACGCTCGAAATCGCGCCGCAGTGGCTGCCCGTCTGCTGTATTCCCAAGCCCTCGACCGGTCTGGAAGCCAAGTTCAGCCTGCCGCTAACCACCGCAATGATTTTCGCAGGCATCGACACAGCTTCGCTGTCGTCATTCTCCGAAGCCACTTGCCAGGATTCCGTGCTTGTGGAAATCGCTAGCCGGGTTGAGATCAGCCCTAACCCGGCGGTTGCCGACACAGCTTGCCGGGCCACCGTCATCACCCACTCCGGCACATCGCTGGAGTACACCATCGACCTTTGCAACCGGGTTCCATACAGCGTCAAGGCTACCAAGCTCCGTGCAAAGGCCGAGGCGCTGCTCGGCGCAGCACAAGCGCAGGCGCTTTGGACGTTTGTTGATTCGCTGGATGCCTTGCCGGCGCAATCTCTGTACCCGAGCCTGCACGGATGGATGGCAGGCGACGGTATCGCGCGCAAACCTGGAGCGGAGTAAATCATGCCATCTCACGCATCCAACGTGGCCAGTCCGGCTGGTGCTCTCGCAGGGCTGCGAGTGGTCGACCTCACGCAGATGTTGGCTGGGCCCTTCTGCACCCAAATCCTGGCCGACCACGGTGCCGACGTGATCAAAGTCGAAACCATCACCGGTGACGGCACTCGCGTCACCGGCCCCTTTTGCGCCGACGACACGCTGCGCGACTTCGGCGGCTATTTTCAAAGCGTCAACCGCAACAAGCGCTCAATTGCGGTTGATCTGAAGACCGAGGACGGTCGCGATATCGCCCGCAAGCTAATCGACAAAGCAGACGTGGTTGTCGAAAACTTCCGCGCTGGCGTAATGGAGCGGCTCGGCCTGTCCTACGAGACACTCCGCGAGACGAACCCGCGCCTAGTCTACGGCACCGTCCGCGGCTTTGGCGATCCTCGCAGCGGGGAGAGCCCGTATGCGCAATGGCCGGCCTATGATGTCGTCTCGCAGGCCATGGGTGGGATGATGGGTATTACCGGCCTAGACCGCGATACGCCAACTAAGATTGGACCTGGCGTGGGCGATACGGTACCGGCGCTGATGCTGTGCATCGGCATCCTGGCGGCGGTAACCCGAGCCCGCGACACCGGCCAAGGCCAGTTCGTCGATGTCGCGATGACCGACGCCGTGCTGGCCATTTGCGAGCGCATTGTCTACCAGACCTCCTACACCGGCACGGTCCCCGTACCCGAGGGCAACCGGCACCCGCTGCTGTGCCCATTCGGTCTGTTCCGCACTAGAGACGGCCATGTTTCCATTGCCTGCGCAACCGATGCGTTCTGGGAAAAGCTAGCTGTTGCCATTGGCCGCCCCGAGATGGCGCAGGATTCAGCATTCGCCACCAACGCCGCGCGCGTGCAGCACCAAGAGCGGGTGATCGCCGCCATTGAAGCATTCACCACTCTGCGCACCAAGGAAGAGATAGCCCTGACACTGGGCGGAAAGGTGCCCTTCGGCTCTGTCTACACCTCGGCTGAGATCTTTGCCGACAGGCACTATGCCATTCGAGAAATGCTGGTCGAGGTGGAGCAGCCAGGCTCAGCAACCCCCGTAAAGATTGCTGGAGTTCCGATCAAGCTGAGTAGAACCCCGGGCGCAGTACGTCGGCGCGCGCCGCTGCTGGGCGAACACACTGAGGAGATCCTGCACGCAGCGGGCTATAGCGACCAAGAGATCACGCGCTTTCGTGGGACTGGGACTATCCGCTAAGCAACCGTAGATGCCAGCGGAACTCCGACCATGAGTCGCCAGCCATCGATACGATGGCGCGCCTCACGTAGGAAACTGACGATGCCAATATGTGAATCTGCATCCATGAACTGCTTGCCTCGGGGCAAGCAGGCTCGTACGCTGGCCGACATGAGTGAGCTCCGCTTCGAAGTACGTGTCATGAGCAGGCGCGCCCACCGCATCGTGCTAGCGGGGAGCCCAGCAGGAAAAGTTGACCACCGCAGAGCGCTCCGAGCTTTGTTCGAGCGATGGCTTGCTGAGAGCAACGGCCATGCGCTAGTTATTTGCCTGGCCTCCGCTGTGGAGTGCGGTATTCCGGTGCACAAGCACGCCGAGCGCTGCGGGGCCTGGGTTGCGCACCAAGGCAGCAACGCCGTGCGTGCTCTCTACTGGGCGGCCGCGCATCGTTTGCGTGCCCAGTCCCGAGCATGGACTGCGTTGCCAACGCTCCACAGCCGGGCATATTCGCAGACACCGAAGGCCGAAGTCATTACAGGTGGACCAGCGCCTGCGGGGCTCAGGTCAGTGCAACATGAACTGCAACCGCCGCTGCCCCAACCAAAACTTTGCGAGTATTGCGCGGTCCTGCTAAGCGATTCGCGTTGCTCGACTGGGCACGACTTGCTGTTACCACGTGGCCACGTAGTTTGGCGACATGCGATAACTGGCTCGCTATACCACACAGGCACTTACCAGTGCGGGATATGTCGGACCTGTTGGAAGCAACACCGTAGCAAGGAGTCGCCCTTCGTTAATTGGGATGTCGCCAGAGTCCGGACCGCCACCAATCCTGCACCGGCAATATTACAGTCGAAATGAAATTAACGATGCGCCGGCGTCGTCGGAGAAGACTAAACGCCTACGGCTACCCCCGACCTACTATAAACAACCGAAATTAGGCCGTCTCGGATTGAGGTTCTCTGTCACGGACGACACGACGACAGCAGCCCCTATCGTCCACGCTAAGTCCTCGACCGAACTAGAGCACTTGTTAAACTATCCACCGCAATAGTGGTGATTCTGTCAGACGCCCTGATAAATTGGAGACAACATGAACTTTGCAAAATCAGCGCTAGTCGCTTTGCTATCCGCATTTACGGCTATGACTTCTGCTTCTGCCGCCGACTACCCAGAGAAGCCCGTCAAAGTCCTTGTCGGGTTTCCAGCGGGACAGGCCACTGACATCATTGCACGCAGGCTCGCACAACATCTCTCCACTGCCTTAGGACAGTCCTTTTATGTCGAAAATAAGCCAGGGGCCGGAGCCGGTTTGGCTGCTGACGAGGCTGCTCGTGCACGACCGGACGGATACACCTTGCTCGCCACATCGAGCGGCCCGATGGCCGTCAATGGTTGGATTTACAGGAATCAGCGTTACGACAGCGTCAGGGACTTCTATCCTTTGGCTCTGATCGGCATCTTTCCATTAGTGATGGTTGTTAATTCTAATTCTCAATTCAAGAATGTCACTGATCTAGTCAACTATGCTAAACGGCACCCCGGAGCAGTGAACTACGCATCCGGTGGGAATGGGGTTACCAATCATCTTGTAATGGAAATGTTCAAACGGCGGGCTGGCATTAACCTGAGCCACGTTCCCTACAAGGGGGGTGTCCCCGCCATGGCAGATGTGGTGGGAGGGCAGGTCGAGGTGATGTTCGAAACAGTGTCTATCGCGGGACCGCTGATTCGCAGCGGAAAACTGCGGCCCCTAGCAGTTGCCAGCGAAGGCCGGGTCTCGACACTTCCAAATGTCCCAACGATTGCAGAGTCCGGATTTCCGGGGTTTCGCGGTGACGCGTGGGTCGGTATTGTCGCTCCGAAGAGCGTACCAAGGCCAATAGCGGACAAGCTTTCCACTGAAATAGTTCGTATTTCTAAGACATCCGAATGGATCAACGGAATGGCGGAAATTGGCGTCATCCCCAAGACTATGGTCCCTGCCGAGTTCAATCATTTTCTCCGTTCCGAGGTCGCTCTATGGGGTGAAGCGGTAAAAGCGGCGAATGTGAATATGGATTAATCCCCGTTGTTTAATCTTTAGGCCCTTGACGCGCGTGGAGTTTCCTGTCGAACACCCAACGGTATCCGACGGCATCCGTGCCACGGGTGGACAAACGGAACGCCTGAGCTTCTTGCACAGGCGTCCCAAGCCGGAAGCCTGGCCATCGCTGCTAGCGCCGATGGAAGCGCCTTTTGGAGACATCCATGCCCGACCCATGTGCGGCGCCGTCCGCACAGCGTGAGGCTCTCCGGACGCAGACCACCCTGTTGGCCTGCACGCTAGTAATCCAGATCATTGCCACGGCCAGCACGCTGGCATTCGCAGAACTGGCGCCGGTGATTCCGGGCATGCAACCGACTGCCGTGGGTATCTTTCTGGCTGTGGCATATGTAGGCGCCATGGTTGGCAGCGTGCTGAGTAGCGCCGTGGTCAATGCTTTCGGCCCGCTGCGGGCTTCGCAGGCGGCACTCCTACTGCAAGCCGTTGGGCTTGCGCTTCTGATTGTCGAAACACCGTCGACCCGAATCGCTGCGGCTTTGAAATGCGGCCTAGGGTACGGGCCTATTGCGCCCGCGAGTTCGCAGATTCTCGCGCGGACCACGCCACCGGAGCGCATGTGCGTCGTCTTTTCACTCAAGCAGACCGGCGTGCCGTTGGGGGCCTACTCTGCGGCGCAGTCTTGCCCTTGTTAGCCGACGCGCTGTCATGGCAAGCCGGGATTGCGAGCATGGCGCTCACAACCGTTCTCATTGCCTTCGCAAGTGGGAGGCTCCGAGCGGCTCTCGACTATGGTGCTCCAGGCAACTTTCCATCTACGCAGGGGTACCGTCCAATCATAGAGGTGCTTGCGTATCCGCCACTGCGTTCGATGGCAGGCGTTTCCCTGGTCTTCTCGGCGTGCCAACTCTCTGTCAGCGGTTAGCCAAGCACGCACATTGAGGCGTCTTTGCGCGTCGCTTCTGGCGTTCCACGGGAATGCTCGCGGGATCGACCACGTAGCATTCGATGCCGCGAGTCCGCAGGGCGCGGTAGATCCAGAACGCGTCCTGCCCGGCCTCATAGCTCACGACAATCCGCGCGTCCATCGGCAACGACCACTTCTGCCTATGCGGTTCGACCAGATCCAGTACCGCTTGCAGGCGCTGCGCAGCATCCGGCTGCGTCACCGTGTGGACCGCCGCACTATCGTGCTGACCATCCTGCAGTGCAACCTTCCACTTCGCAGTAGCCAGTTCCAGTGACACCGCCAGCAAAACCTCCTAAGGGTGTGATCTATATGCCTGATCTTTGCGCATGATGCTCTCCTTTGAGCAAGCCTCGACTCGCTGATTTTAAGTATCAGTTCGTCGATCTCCCTGCTGCATAGGATCTAGGTCCAACGCCGCAGCACCATAATTGGATGGCGGACGTGCCACCGCGCGGGCGCTCCGATTAGCTATTACGCGAGGGCCTTGGGGGTGGGCTTCTTCAGCCAGCTTTTCTGTGCGGTCATAAACATATTCTGCACGATTAGCTTGGTCGTTTGGCTTGCCACAAGGCTCAACAATTCCTCGCTTTTGAACCAGTCGCAATGCGCTATCTCGTTGCTCGGCTTGGGTTGCGCTGCCTTCCCAATCTTCACCCAGAAGACGTGATGAACTGTGGTAGCGCCGATGAACTGGAACAGAAACGCCACGTCCTTTGCCTTCAGGGAGGTCTCTTCACGCAGCTCACGGAAGGCAGTGTCCAACGGCGCCTCCCCTCGTGCTGGTCGTCCTCCCGGCAGAGCCCATCGCGTACCGTCCTTTGAGACAAGGAGGACGTGTTCGTCACGGGTGCAGACTACGGTAGCCCTGATTTTTTTCTTCACGATTGCCCATTACCCTTAGCGGCGTCCCGTTCACACACAGTGCGCTCCACCTCAAATTCTACCTTTCCCACGGCCACACGTATCCACAGTCAGCGAGTATTCGCGGACCAGTACGCGCGCGCGAGGTTGGAAGTCTGTTAGCCCCGAACGTGCGAGGGGCTGGCTGCCCCTGAGCCTGAGAACAGGTTGCCCCCCCCGGCGCGACCACTAAGGTAGTGAAGGCTAGTGAAGCCGGGCCGCGCTTGTCCTAGCCGAGAGCGATTGAAAAGCAATCAAAGGAAATCAAGAGCGGGGCACCATTCCTGAGAAAAACTGCAAGCACCTGGGAGGCGGTTTCCAAGTGTGTGGTCTGGCGCCTGCTCGGAGTACAGGGCACGCCTTCGTCGGTCTGCAATTCCTTAAGTTTGAGCTCCAGTTGTTCGATCTGCCGATCGAGCTTCTCGGCGCTGCCTGCCATCACTGGCAGATCCTATCCGATCCAAAAAAATTCCACACTCTGCCCCGCATTGACCGCCCGCCGCAGCCAATCGGGCTTCTCGCCCTGCCCGTCCCAGCTCATTCCCTGGGCGTTGCGGTAGCAAACCGGCGGCGGAGGGGGCGGAGGCTGGGGCGGATCAAAGCATCCCGCCGCTTTTAGCTCTTCCATCGTCAGCCCATAGTCGGCCATCTGGTCCTGGATCCAGCGGATCGCTGCCGCCCGCTCATGGTTGGCTGTCGTCGCTGTCGTCTTTGCTGTCGCTGCCGTCTTCCGGGTTCAGGGCGGCGGCTGGCGCGCCCTGCTTTTCGTCTTGCTGTTCGTCCTGCTTTTCGCCCTGCGCTTGCTTCTCTGTCGGCGCCGGGCCGCCGGCCTTGCGCCGCCGTGCACCGCCACCGTCGCGCCCGGGTGGCGCCACCCGCAATTGTGCCAGCAGTTGGCGCGCCAGCGCCGCTTCGGCTTCGGACCGTTCCGCCCGGCGCTGTGCCGCGGCCAGCTCGGCCTGCACGGTGTCCAGGTCGTTGACGGATTTGCGCTGCGCCTGCTCGGCGGTGGCGAGCCGATCGGTGAGCGCGGCGGCCTGGGCTTCGAGCCGGGCACGCCCCTCGGCCTGCCCCTCGGCCGCGTCACGGGCCTCGCTGCGCGCTGCCACCAGTTCACCGCGCAACGCTTCGGCCGTGCGATCGCTCTGCTGGCGCGCGGTACGCTCCGCGTCCAGTTCGCGCAAGCTCCGCCGCTCGCTGGCTTCGGCCCGTTTCTGCGCGAGAGTTACCTGCTCGCGGGCGCGCTCGAGCTCGGTCGAGAATTGCGTGCGCAGTTCCGCCAGCTGCCGCCCGGCGGCGTCCAGTTCCGCCCGCCCCGCTTCCAGCCGGGCCTGGGTCGCCGCGTGGGCCTGGCGCTCGGCGGCGAGGTCTGCCAGCACGGCGTCGTGCGCCTGGCGTGCCTCGGCCAGCTGCGCCGAGATGGCGGCCACCTCCTCCCGGGCCGCCGCGGTGTCGGTCCGCGCGGCGTCGCGCTCGGCCTCGGCGGCACTGGCCGCATGGCGGGCCTCGGCGCGCAGCGTGGCGAGCTCGCCGGTGGCGGCCTCGTTGGCCGCCTGCCAGATGGTCTGGACCGCCCCGGCGGCCACCTGTTTCAGGGCCTCCGGCAGGTCCGGATGTTCGATGGTGACGCGCGTGCGCCCGCGCAGTTCCTGCCAGAACGCCTGCAACACCTCGGCGGGCGTGCCCATGCTGCCCTTGCGCACCAGGCTGTAGAGCTTGTTGGCGACGCCGTAGCGGAAGAACAGCAGGCCGCAGACCTCGCGGTACAGCGCGCGGGTTTCAGAGGGTCGGCCGGGATTCGCAAATATCTGAAGCTTAAGATATTTGCGAATCCCGGCCGACCCTCTGAACCGCCCATCCACCGACACCGTGGCGGTTGGCTTCCCGTCGTGCAGCGCCCACCAACCGGCCTTCAGGATGCTCAAGGACTCGTCCCGCTGCAGGTCGGTCGCCCGCCACCGAGAGCGGCTACCGACCACCCCGAAGCAGCCGACGGCGGCCAGCGGAAGCGGCACAGCCGTGCCGCACACTGGCAGCGATCTGCGCGCAGCACACCATGTGCCCTATTTATCACGTGGCAAGTTTACAGAGAACACCGTTTCTGTCGCGTCGGATCGCGCGTCGATCTCGCCCCCGTGGGCCTTGGCAATCTCGCGAGCGATATACAATCCGAGCCCCAGGCTGGTGCCGGCATTTGTGTCTTGATGTTCCGGGCCACGCTGCAGGGGATCAAAGATGCGGTCAAGGGTCGAGCGCTCAATGGGGGTGCCAGCGTTCCTCACTTCCAGCAGGACTTCCTCGCCTTCGCCGGTCACTGTCACACGTACGGGCGCGTCTTGCGCTCCGTACTTGATTGCATTCAGGACAAGATTGCCAAGCAACTGCTGTAGACGTTGGCCATCCCAGACCCCCATGCAGTCACCGACCACGTCCAGATCAACCTGACGGTCCGGATACACTACTCGCAACAGGTCCAACTCATCGGCAAACAACCGGGCCAGGTCGATATTGGTCGGCGCGATATTGATACCCAAACCCAGTCTGGTTCGATTGAAATCAACCATATCGTCCAGCAGCGCCTGCATGCGAGCGCCGCTTCTGATCAAGCGGGACGCGGCCCCCGACACTTTTTCACCGGCGTTCAGCGCCGCCAGATACGACGCTGTGATCTGGATGGCCTGGAGCGGACTGCGCATGTCGTGCCCCAACATTCCGAGGAACAGATTACGGGCCAGGTCTACCTGCATGCTGAAAAAGCCGATCGATTCGGCGACTGCCTGATCGATGGCCTCATTGAAGCGGACCATGTCATCCACGTGATGAGCGTCGGGCTCGCACCCGTCCATCCACAGTCGAAGTACGCTGGCGCGCAGGGCACGGTATTCGGCAACCATCTGGTTGATGTCAAAGCCGCTTCGCGCGCGAAGGAGGGCGTGCGTTTGCGCGGCTGTCTCAGGGGCTCCGGCCAGTTTGGGCGCGTGCCCCACCGACTTTTCGAATTGGTCCTCCCTGCTTTCGGAAGTAGACAGATCCTTTGCCACGGCCTCCAGAATCTGCTGCGCATGGTCCCGCAAGGCCAGCGATTTCATGCCTGTCGATGCCGGCAGCAGCGTGCGCGCAAATGCCTCCCATTGCAACAGAATGGCATCCATGTCGTCGAGGATAAAGTCGGCTAATCGCATGTTTGCCCCCGCGTCGGAAAGAATCTCTCATAACGCATTCTCGTGGAACCCATGCCTGTAAGCAACCTTGCTACACGTACTCCTCGGGTCCATCATTTGCTGATTGTAGGGCAATCGGAGAACCCAATGCCTACCCGAAACGCCATACGCCTGCTCATCGCGGACGACGACCCGAACATATTGGCCGCGTACGTGCTGTTCTTCGACGCTCATGGTTGCGAAACCAAGGCAACTGGAGATGGAGCGGATGCGCTTACCGAATACTGTGCGTGGCGTCCGGACGCTGTTGTTCTCGACATTCAGATGCCAGGTATGGACGGGCGCGCGGTGGCAAGGGAGATCCGGCGCCTACAATCCGCGCCGCTCCCGTTGCTGGTGGCAGTTACCGGTCTGACATCGCGCTCCGAACAGGCCGAATCAATCAGATCCGGGTTCGATTACCATTTTGTAAAGCCTGCCGACCTCCCGGCCGTCCTCGCTGCGATAGCGTCCCACGTACGCCATGGCGCGACGGACGACTCATGACAATTGACTCAGCGGTCGGCGACCGCTTTCCGGCGCGCTAATGACTGGCCGTTCATGGCCGTGAAGAGGCGTCATAATGGCTGTTGACAGTGAGGCTCGCGGGCGCCGACTGGAGGCTGACATTGCCGCCCACGTGGCAGTGGTACTCACCGGTCTTGCGGTTTGGTGTGACAGCCCTCGGCATTCAAGCCGCCGCCATGCGCGGCCGAGCCGAGCCGGCCAACAACATGCAAAGCACGCCAACCGCTCGCTGTTTGCTCATGCCATCGTGGACGAGGTCCGTGAATACATGATGCCCCTCCCCCTTCAGATCGCGAGGCTAGCCTTGAAACCGATCATTCAACGGCAATCACCTCCGCCGAGACCTCGATTGTCTTTTTGGCATAGTGGGCTGTGACGGTGGCAACGGACAAATACCTGCCGGTAGGCTCTTCGGGGGTGAAGTCCCCGACCGTCCCAGAAATAACTCGAATCAGCTAGGCTTTCGAGCGCCAGAGGAGTGGAAGGCCGCGGCCGGGCCGGACTACCCTTCCCCGATTCGAGCGCCGTCAACCAGGTGGTCAGCAAGCGATTCGTCAAACGACAGCAAATGGCCTGGCGGCCTCGGCACGCGCACAACCTGCTGCAAATCCGTACCGCTGTGCTCAATAACCAGCTTCGGTCTTACGTTGAACGCTGGTATCCCTCCATCGCCGGACAAGAAGGCCACCGCCTTGCCGCTTAGTCAGCCCCCGCTTTGGCGCGGTATCCTGGACCTGCGGCATATCGGGCCCACCCATCTCGAGGGGATCTTCTCTTCGAATGGTCCTGTGTCTGAGTAAGAAGGCCTCTCCATGCCCCCCGGTGTCAGCATAGTTGTCGTGTTACTGATTTCGATTGACCCAGTCTGGGGGCGGTAGAGTCAGAGTGAATGAGAGCCTATTCAGCAGAGAGAAAGGAAGCGCTGTTGCGCCGCATGATGCCTCCTGAGAACGCGTTGGTGTCGGCGCTGGCAAGGGAGACGGGGATCACTGAGCAAACGCTGTATGCTTGGCGTCGACAGATGAAAGCGCAAGGAGTCCCGGTGCCGGGAGATGGAAAGAACCCCGAGGCCTGGTCCTCGGCAGACAAGTTTGCGGTGGTGCTGGAAACCGCGCCGCTCAATGAAGCGGAATTGGCCGAGTATTGCCGCCGCAAGGGTCTTTACGCCGAGCAGATCGCTGCCTGGCGAGAGGCCTGTCGATCGGCCAATGCCAACGCAGGTGAGCAGGCGCGAGAGCAACGGCTTCAGTCGAAAGGTGACAAGAAGCGCATCCAGCAGCTTGAGAAGGAATTACAGCGAAAGGAGAAGGCGCTGGCGGAAGCGGCCGCGTTGCTCATCCTGAGAAAAAAAGCCCAGGCGATTTGGGGAGAAAAAGAGGACGACTGATCAGCGTCCCAGATCGCCGGTTGTGTATATCGTTGATTCGAGAGGCAGAACGCTCAGGCTGCCGACTGGCCCACGCTTGCGACGAGTTGGGTCTGAGCTTGCGCACCTTCCAGCGCTGGGTTCAGGAGGGCGATGAGGTGGTCGCAGATGCTCGCACCACCACTGAGCGGCCAGCGCCAGCCAACAAGCTCAGCGAGCCGGAACGCCAGCTAATTCTTGAGGTAGCCAACAGCGTGGAGTTTGCCAGTTTGCCGCCCAGCCAAATCGTCCCGACGCTGGCGGACCGCGGCCAGTACGTGGCCTCGGAGTCGAGTTTTTATCGTGTCTTGCGTAGTGCGTCGCAGCAGCATCACCGTGGTCGTGCGCGCAAGCCCTCGGCCCGGGTGGTGACCAGCCATTGCGCCACCGGACCCAATCAGGTGTGGAGCTGGGACATCACCTGGATGCCAGCGGAAATCAAGGGACAGTATTACTACTGGTACATGATGCTGGACGTGTTCAGCCGCAAGATCGTCGGTCACGAAGTGCATCGGGCGGAATCGGCGGAGTTGGCGGCGTTGCTCATGCGGCGATCCAGTTTGGCCGAAGGTCTGGCTGGACGTCCTCTGGTTCTGCACTCGGATAACGGCGGTCCAATGAAGGGCGCGACGATGCTGGCCACCCTGGAAAACCTGGGGGTGGTCGCTTCGTTCAGCCGGCCGCGCGTGAGCAATGACAACCCCTACGCCGAGTCGCTGTTCCGGACCTGCAAATATCGGCCGGACTACCCGCGCCAGGCATTCGGCAGCGTGGACGAGGCACGCGCATGGACGCAGCGATTCGTGCGTTGGTACAACCACGAGCACAAGCATAGTGGGCTGAAATTCGTGACACCGGCGCAGCGCCATAGCGGTATATCCGCAGCGGTGCTGGCTCAACGAGAAGCGGTCTATGCAGAGGCGAAGGCCAGAACGCCAGAGCGTTGGTCAGGGTCGACACGGAACTGGAGCTTGGCCGACAAAGTCTGGCTCAATCCGGAACGGATTGAGCCAGCAGAACTAAAGCAGGTTGCGTGAGGTGACGCGACAAGTACGTTGACAAACGCCGATGCTCCATCGGTAACTACCCAGGCGCCCGACGATCGCTGGCGGCGGTGGCGGGGAACGGAGGCGACCTTCCGAACAGCCGAATGCGGCCCTGAGTCCTGCCGGCCGGAGGAGTACACCGCGGATGTTGCGAGCCCAGAGTATGAATTTCTGGGCACCGTCATTTCGAAGCGGGATGTTTATGCCGTACGCCACCGCGCAAGGGAGTCGGATTGGAGCGCCACCGTGGGCATGAGCCGATGCGCATAGCGCGCGATCGGAAAGTCGAAAGTCCCTCGCAGATTGGATTGCGTCGAGCAGCTACTGCTGGAAGGCAGAATTACGGCACAAGATTTCCAGAAGAGCATCGCCCGGCGGTGATGGCCGCGGGCTGCCGTAAATGGGGTAATCGTACTTTTCGTGCAAAATCTGGCGGTGAGCTAAGAATTACCCTTACAAATCAAAGCGTTAAAGAAACCATCAAGTTCACCAACTTGCATCCCTTTCGATGCAAAATCTGGCGCCAGCCTTGCCAGCAAACGCAGCCCCTCAGAGCCATCGAACAATGCAGAAAGGCGCGCTGCATGCTTGCGTGCGAGAGATCACATGTGCCTGGTATCCACTTGCTAGTCGCCAGCGCAGACGAAGTATTTCGTGAACAATCGCTCGGCCTCGCCTAGTCCCTCGTCGGTTAGCCACACCGATTTCGCACGGTTCACCGGATCCCCGATGAGCCCCTTCTCATGCAAGCGATTCAGCGCGTCCCAATCAAAGCTCCTCCAGGCACGATTCTCCCCGCAGAAATTCAGGTAGAGCAGCGCGAGGACAACCTCGTCGACCGCGTCGGCATTTGATGTCCATTTTTGCCTCCTCCTCGAAGATGGCCCTCACGATCCTTCCGCACGCTGCCAGGGCGCCGCTTCGAGCAATATGTCCTGGTACTGCTCGAGGGGAAATCGCAACGTGCCCCGAAAGTTCACATGCGCCGAATGCGCCGGCCCCATTCGGCGCAGCCAATCGTCGTCGACTCGCTGCCCCTTGCCGCGTCAGGCGTCGACCGTCGCTTGCATGCGCTGCGTGTTCCATGCGATGACCAGGTTCGTCAGCAGGGTCAAGGAGCCAGAAATCGCAGTAGCGCATGCAGTTCTCGGCGAAACTCGACGTTGCTGAAATAGTCGCACAGGAACAGGGTACGCAGCAGCTTGCCAAGCTGTTCCGCCGCCCGATAAATCGGATCCCCCTGGGGTGCGCTGCCGAATCGCTGCAACGCGACGACAGCGCTGACACGCCCTGACTTGATTGATGCAACGAGCCGCAGCAGCCCGTCCCAGCCGTCGCGAATAGGCTTCAATGAGATACCATGATCCACTATGGGAGCAAGATCTTTGGCCATCTCCATACCCCGTGGCAGATAGAGCTTGCGCTCCGACAAATTGCGTAGCCGCGGGCATAGATCGAAGCCGAGCAGCTTCGATATGGCCATCCCCACGTTCGTATACCCATGAGTATCAACGGCAAGCGCGAGCAGGCCGCCATCTTCGCGCGTGTCGCTGTGGCGCACTGCCCCTTCAATTGCGACCCCCGCCTGGCGCTCGTTAAGGACGATGGGCTGGTTGTACACGATGCCATGCTGGTCCAGGACGTGCGTGTAGATACCGACTGCATGGGTGCGCCTACGCGGATCGACACGAGCGTAGAACAGATGAGGTGAAGAATCCAGGCTCACTGAGTCGCTCGAGGCTCGCTGCCCAGTTCCCCACAACTCTGTGATGGGGTGCGTACGTTGAAACTCAACCACGCGCGCGTTGGCGCGCGACAGCCGGCCCGACATCTCGAGCACACGCATTGTGGTCGAAATCGCCGCAGCATCGACTTGCTGAATCATGGCGGCAACGCCTTTCGCATCGATCTCGGTGCCGTGCGCCATCAGCGCACCATAGAGCGAGACAAGTTCGTTGGCATCGCGTGCCTTCCGCGCCAGCAGTACTTCGCTAAAGCCCGTGCGGACATCCACTTCCATCATCAGATCGGCAAACTGAGCTGTGCCGATCGCCTTGAACAGCAGGTCGCGTGTGCGCCTCGGTATCCCGTCCGTCGGTAGCGCTTCAAGTGCTGACAGGTGCAGGGCGCCATCCCTGCCGATTATCACGCGGCCGGCTTCGCGAGCCTCCTCCAGCGCCGAGAGGCCCGCCTTCAGGTTCTCAGTCAATCGCTCGAGAAAGGGATCCGCTGTAGCTGGTAGACCCAATAACGATAGGTGCCGGCCTCGCTCGGACTCCCAATCTGACGGCGGAATCAGCATCTGGTCGCGCTCACGTAAGGACAGACTGTGGTTGATCCACACCGACCCGCGGCGCAGATCTTTGCGCAAGCTCGTGATCGCGGCGGCTTCCAGAGCGCGCAGTGCACGCTTTCGATCGTCGCAGTCGACCAAAGCGCGCCAGTTGGCGCTAATCGGCACTCCGTGGTCAATGGGCAACTCCGTCGCGCCGTCATCGCGCAGCCTGGCGATAAGCTCGAGTTGCTGCAGGCTTGGTTCTGTGTCCCGACCCGAGAATTCCAGTTCACAAAGGGGTGCAAGGAGACTACGGATGCGCCGGTAATCATCAGTCAGCGTTTCGCGCACGCTGGCCGCATGGCTGGCGGGAGGCTTGTCCGGTAGCTCCCCAAGCAGTGCTCCTATCTCTGCAAGTCTGGCTTCTGCCGGGCGCGTGTTGTCACGAACGAGCGCTTTGATCGCGACCAGTTGTTGTCGATATTCAACTGCAGAGCGAGCCTGTTTCGTTGTGGTCTTGTTGTAGGCGTGCCGAACCAGATCGGAAACGCGGCGCCCTATTTGATAGCGCAGCGAATCGGTCAACTCGAGCAGCGTCATGCGCAGGAAAAATACCAGCTCAAGAGTGCGCGTCGACCCCTTGAGCTCGCGGGTCTTCACCGGACGGCGCGCCTGAATCCGCTGTGCCCAGGCACGCTGCTTATCGATCGGCACGGTGTCCAGCGTCCATGTGTGTACCCCGATCTCCTTGAGAAACCGAATCTTCTCCAGCGTTTCCGTGAGCGTCGTCGGACTGTGCCGGGCCGGCGGCGTCTTGAGCCAGTCGAGAACGGTCATGTCTGCGGCGTCGTGTTGGCTCGATAGCGCTGCATCGGCGCGCCTCAGTTGCGTCTCAGGGACGGTCGCCTCGATCAGGGCGAGAGTGTCACGCTCGATCTCAGCCCAGACCGATCGTCCGAGATCCCGCAACGTCCGGTCGGCGGGAATCAGAATCCTTCGTTCGTACAGCCAGCAGTTCGCGTGCTGGAGCAGTTCGTCGAGCGTGAGCGATTCCTTGGCATCCTGGCGCATCCATGCTTCGAGGTCTGCCCACTGGTCCGGGCCGATTGACTTCAAGCCCAAATACCCGCAGGCCCAGATCAGGTGGTCATAGAGCGTTTTGTACCGGCGATATAGGGTCCGAAGCGATGCGATCGTCGGCGTCGGTAGGCCGAGCCGCTGGCCGATGTAGTGGAGCAACTGACGCGGCAGCGTACTGACCTGGCCGAGGCTATGCCCACTTGCGCGCAGAAATACCAGTTGGATGGCCGCCCCGGCGCGCCGATCGTGCCGAAAGCGCTTATTGATCGCCGCGACGTCGCTGTCGGTCAGTGCGAAATATCGCTCCACATCGAATTCCGACAGTCGCATTGGCAACCGGTCACTTCCCACATAGCGAAATCCCAAGCCCGGCATCTCTTGCCCCCATCGAGATGGCGCGATCCGAATCGCGGGCGGATATGTTCCGCCCTCCACTCATTCGCAGCGGCCAACAGGTGTGGGCCTGACGGAAAGCCTTGTCGACAAAGGCTTTCGGGGAAACCGCCAGATTTTGCACGAAAAGTACGATTACCCCATCTTGTGGAACCAGCAACGCTGGGCGCGCGTGGCCGGAAACACCTCCTCCAGGGCAGCCCAGAATCCCATGGCGCCATCGCCGACCGCCGCCAGCGGGCCAGCCTGCAGGCCGCGGGATTTCAGGTCCAGCAGTACTTCTGCCCACGATGCCTTCGATTCCCGATAGCCGTCACCGATCGCCACGCGCTCCTTCCTGCCGTCGGGCGTAACGCCGATGATCACCAGCAGGCATTGCCCGTCCGAGCCTTCGCTGCGCAGACCCGTGTGGATGCCGTCCACCCACCAATACACATAGCGCGCCGCCGACAGATCACGCTGATTCCAGCTCGCATGCTCGTCTGCCCACTGCGCCTTCAATCGGCTCACCACGTTGGCCGATAGCCCTTTGGCATCCTCGCCCAGCAGCACCGACAGCGCCTCGCTCATGTCGCCTGTCGAGACTCCCTTCAGGTACAGCCAGGGCAGCGCCGCACTCACCCGCGGCGACTTCCTCACATACGGCGGCACGATCGCCGAGTTGAACTTCACGCCGGAACCGGACCGGTCGCGCACCTTGGGCACCTTCACGGCAATCGGTCCAGCGCCCGTCAGCACCTCGCGCTCCGGGAGGTAGCCATTGCGAACCACGGCGCGCTGCCCGCTCAACGTCTTGACGTTACTGAACTGCTCAAGCAGCTCTGCCAGCTCCACTTCAATCGCCTCCTGGATGACCCGCCGGGCCCCGCGCCTGATCAGCTCCTCGAGCCCAAGCCCGATTTCCGATAGACCGACTGCTTCTTTCCCTTTATCCTTGCTCATGGTGGACTTTTCTTGTGCTGGTTTCCGATCTCGACAATCAGATTCTCAGCGGAAAGCTCCACCGCCCTCTACTCCGCGCCTCAAATTCCCCGTCCGTACACCAGTTTCGACTTTAGCTCTTGACGATCCTCGCAAGCGCGTTATCTGCACGCTGTTCTGCTACGGTTGCAACTTGGGACCGAGCCAGACGGCCCGCTCCGTCAAGGGGCTGAGCCGCAAGCAAATTGCGTGGCTGAACCTGCGCCACGTCACGGAAGAACGGCTCGACAAGGCCATCGTGAAGGTTATCAACGCGTACAACCAGTTCGCGTTACCGAAGTACTGGGGCAGTGGCAAACGCGCGTCCGCGGATGGCACGAAGTGGAACTTATATGAGCAGAACCTGCTGTCGGAGTATCACATCCGTTATGGCGGGTACGGCGGAATTGGCTACTACCATGTCTCCGACATGTACATCGCGCTCTTCAGCAACTTCATTCCGTGCGGCGTGCATGAGGCCGTGTACATCCTGGACGGGCTGATCCGCAACGGTTCGGAGATCCAGCCCGATACCATTCACGGCGATACCCAGGCGCAGAGCGGGCCGGTGTTTGGCCTCTCCCACCTGCTGGGCATCAACCTGATGCCACGCATGCGCAATATCAAGGACTTGGTGCTGTACAAGGCGGACCGGCGACGCAGATACGACCATATCGAGCGCCTGTGCCGCCGGTCCATCGACTGGGACCTGATCCAACGACACTATCCCGACATGATGCGGGTTGCCGTCTCGATCAAGGCCGGCAAGATGACGCCGTCGACCATCCTGCGCCGGCTGGGTTCGGAGAGCACGAAGAATAAGCTGTACTTTGCGTTCCGGGAACTGGGCCGCGTCCTCCGCACGGTGTTCTTGCTGAAGTACCTGGACGACCCGGAACTCCGGCGCACCATTCATGCCGCGACAAACAAGAGCGAGCAGTTCAATGACTTCGCGCAGTGGTTGATGTTTGGTGGCGACGGGGTCATCGCCGAAAATCTGCGGCACGAACAGCGCAAGGTGATCAAGTACAACCAGCTGGTCGCCAACATGGTCATCCTCCACAACGTCCAGTGGATGTCACGCAAGCTCAAGGATTTGCAGGAACGTGGGCACCCGGTGAATGCCGAAGTGCTCAAGGGTCTGTCGCCATACCGCCGCGAGCATATCAACCGGTTCGGCGATTACCTACTTGACTTGCAGAGGCGCGTGCCACCACTCGATCCATCGACGATTTCCTATTCAAATCAGCGGCTTAGCCGGAGATGTGGCGGATATTTTGCGAATCCCGGCCGACCCTCGAGTTGCTGCTGCGCCAGCGCCAGCCGTTCGCACTCGCGCAGCAACCGCTCGCGCATTTCGGGCGGCAACGGGGCGCCGTCGTGACACTTCACTTCGTCACGGGCGAGCCGGCCGGCGAAGTACCTGTGATCCACCTCATCCCAGCAGCCGAACGTGGCCAGCAGTTTGCGCATGCGATCGCAGTGCTGCAGCACTTCCTTCTGCAGTTGCCCGCGATCGCGCATCAGGTGCCGCGACGCTTCATCCTGCGGCGATGGCACGTGAACCACGTGCATGCGGTCGCGCTCGCCGCGTAGCCATGCGCGCAGGTTGATCACCAGCTTGATGGCATCGAGCCGGTCGGTCTTCGCGCGCCGCTTGTGGCGTTCGACCGGAATGCTGGCCGGATCGATGACGTAGCACTCGATGCCGCGCGCCTGAAGCGCGCGACAGATCCAAAACCCGTCCTGGCCGGCCTCGTAGCTTACGACGACGCGCACAGCTGCTGGCAGCGACCACTTGTCTTTGTGCTGTTCGATCAGGTCCAGCACCACCTGCAGACGCGCTGAGGCTTGCGGCTGCGCGACCGTATGCACCGCAGGCTGCTCGCGGTGCCCGTCATGTAACGCGACCTTCCACTTCGCGGCCGCCAGTTCGAGCGACACCGCCAACACCCGCTCGGTACCCATGTATGCCTGATCTGTACGCATGATGCTCTCCTGTGAGCCAAGCACGACACGCTGATTCTAGGCATCGGCTTGTCCTGTCTCATAGGATCTAGCTACGTCATCGGTCGGCTGTTCTACACCCGTGCCCCTAGCCGCTTCAATCCCTTGTCTCGCTTCTCCCCACGTCTTCCATCGTCGTCCCGCTTCTGCTGAAAATCCCCTTTTCGCCCTTGACATCGTTCTCCCCTCGCCTAGACTGATGTAATCGATTGCATTGCCAGTTTGACACCCACTCTGCGGCTCTGCAATATTTTTTGTGCTGCAATGTAATCGATTACATCGACGAAAACCACGAAGGAGACATCGACATGCAGGAACGCCGTCGGAAGTTTTATGGCTGGGGCTACGAAGGGGACACCGTCACGCCGGAGGAAATCTCGGAGTTCGAGGCCGCGTGGAGCCGGCTGCTAGGCATCGAGCATTTCGAGGCCATGCCCTTCCCCACTGCGGACGAAATAGAGCTCCGCGCCCCGCGCGTCCAGCCGCCTGCAACGCTGCGCGAGATCTGCACGACCGACCACTACGACCGCCTTTATCACACCTACGGCGCCGGTACGGTGGACGTGGCGCGGGCCATCCGGAAGGAGTTCCCGAACCCGCCAGACGTCGTCGCGTATCCCAAGACCGAACAGGACATCGTCGATCTCTTCGACTGGTGCGGCCGCCAACAGCTCGCCGTCGTACCCTACGGCGGCGGCTCGAGCGTGGTCGGCGGGGTGACCCCCCCGGAACACGATCGCTACCGAGGCGTCCTCACACTCGACCTAAAACATTTCGACAAGGTGCTGGAAGTCGACCAGACCTCCCAGGCCGCGCGCATCCAGGCCGGGGTGCTCGGGCCGAGCCTGGAACGTCAACTCAAGCCGACCGGGCTGACCATGCGCTTTTTCCTGCAGGCATGGGAGTTCTCGTCGCTGGGGGGCTGGATCGCGACCCGCGCCGCCGGGCATTTCGCCACTGCATACACGCAGATCGACGACCACATCGAAAGCCTCAAGGTCGTGACCCCCGCGGGCAATATCGAGTCGCGCCGCTTTCCGGTATCGGGCTCGGGCCCCAATCCCGACCGGCTGTTTCTAGGCTCGGAGGGCGCGCTTGGCATCATTACCGAGGCCTGGGTCAAGTTGCACCGCCGCCCGATCTTCCGCAAGCAGACCACGGTTCGTTTCCGCGATTATGCGAAGGGTGTCGAGGCGACGCGGCTGCTGTCCCAGTCGGGCCTGAACCCCGCCAACGCGCGGCTGGTTGAGCGGGAGGAGGCGGCCTACACCGGCTCAAGCGACGGCACCTACGACATCCTCGTGCTGGGCTTCGAGTCGGCGGATCACCCGGTCGATGCGTGGATGGCACGCGCGCTGGAGATCTGCGCTGAATGCGCCGGCGAGTGGGATACCACTCCGGCAGCCAAGGAGGAAGGCGCCGATTCGGCTACGGCAAGCTGGCGCAACAAGTTTCTGCGCGGACCCTATTTGCGCGAGTACGCCATTGCGCGCGGCGTCATGCGCGAAACCATGGAAACTGCCGTCACGTGGGACCGCTTCGCCGCGCTTCACCAGCACGTCAAGGCCGAGACTCATCGCATCATCCGCGAAGTGACGGGCCGCCCGGGCTCGGTGACCTGCCGCTTCACCCACCTGTATCCGGACGGCCCTGCGCCCTACTTCACCTGGTTTGCCTATGGGGACAAGTCCCGCATTCCCGAGCAGTACATGGCAATCAAGCGGGTGGCGGAACAGGCCATGGTGGACGCCGGCGGCACCGTCACGCACCACCACGCGCTCGGACGGGACCATCGGCCCTGGTATGACAAGGAGCGGCCCGAGCTTTTCTGCACCGCGCTGAAGGCGGCCAAGCAAGCGTTCGACCCGAAGCAGATCCTAAATCCCGGCGTGCTGTTCGACCCGAGCTGAAGCTCTGGCATTCACAGGAGGCAAAACCATGGCAGGACCTTTGGAAGGCATCCGAGTGCTCGACCTGAGCCGCATCCTTGCGGGACCGTGGAGCACCCAGTTGCTGTCGGACCTCGGTGCCGACGTGATCAAGGTGGAGCGGCCCGGCAGCGGGGACGATACGCGCGCCTGGGGGCCGCCCTTCCTTGCTCGGGAAGACGGCACCCAGACGACTGAGTCGGCCTATTTTCTTTGCGCCAATCGTGGCAAGCGCTCGATCACCGTGGACGTCAGCAGCGAGGAGGGACAGGCCCTGCTGCGCGAACTAGCGAAGACGGCCGACGTCTTCGTCGAGAACTATAAATGCGGCGACATGCGGCGCTATGGCCTGGACTACGCCACGCTGGCGGAGCTCAATCCACGCCTGGTCTACTGTTCGATCACCGGCTTCGGGCAGAGCGGGCCGTACAGTCACCGGGCCGGCTACGACTTCGTTGTGCAGGCCATGGGCGGGCTCATGAGCATCACCGGCGAGTGCGACGACCTCCCCGGCGGAGGGCCGCAGAAATGCGGCGTACCTATCTCGGACCTGATGACAGGGATGTACGCGTCGGTGGCCATCGTCAGCGCGTTGTTCGAACGGGTCGAGAGCGCACGCGGCCAGTACATCGACATGAGCCTGCTCGACACGCAGGTCGCGTGGCTCGCGAACCAGGCTTCCAACTACCTGGTAGCGGGTTCCGAGCCACGACGTTGGGGTAACGCCCATCCGAACCTCGCGCCCTATCAATCGTTCGCGACCAGCGATGGCGCGCTGATCGTCGCAGTCGGCAACGACCGGCAGTTCGGCGCCCTGTGTGGCGCACTGGAACTGGGCGAACTGGCACGCGATGAGCGCTACGCGACCAACGCCGCGCGCCTGAAGCACCGCGAAAGCCTGGTGTCCTTGCTGGCGGAGCGATTTGGTGGCCGCGACACGGCAGCCTGGCTGGTCGGACTGGAAGCCGCCGGCGTGCCGTGCGGACCGATCCATACGATTCCACAGGCCTTGTCGGATCCGCAAGTGCGGTCGCGCGGCATGGTGTTCTCGCTTCCCCATGGAAGCGGAGCGATCGCGCCGCAGATCGCCAACCCAATCAAGTTCTCCCGCTCAACCGTCGAGTATCGGCGTGCCCCGCCAGTGCTCGGCGAGCATACGGACGATATCCTGAGCCGCGACCTCGGCTGGTCCGCGGACCGGATTTCGGGATTGCGCAATGGAGGAACGATTTGAACCGCAGGTAGCACATGCGCGATCCCGAAGCAGGATCGCATCAGGAGACAGGAGACCCCATCATGCATCGATATCTACGACAAGCGTCCGCCGCCCTGCTTTGCCTGGCAGCGATCTCCGGGTGGCAGCACGCGGCAGCCAAGGACTGGCCAGCCCAGCCGGTCCGGGTGGTCTTGCCCTATCCGCCCGGCGGTGCTTCGGATGTCACCGCCAGGCTGCTGAGCGCAAAGCTTAGCCAGGCCTGGGGAGAATCGGTCGTCATCGAGAATCGGCCGGGCGCCAACGGCATCATCGCAAACGAACTCGTGGCGAAATCGGCCGCGGACGGATATACGGTGCTGATGGCCAACCTTGGTCCGAATGCGATCAATCCTGCGGTTTATTCGAAGTTGCCCTATGACTCGGTCAAGGATTTCGCGCCCGTGATCCTGGTGACTACGGTTCCGCTGATCATCGTCACGGCGGCGAACTCGCCCATCAAGGATCTGAGGCAACTGATCGCCATGGCCAAGGATAAGCCTGGCCAGATCACCTTCGGCTCGGCAGGCAACGGGGCGAGCAACCACCTCGCGGGCGAACTGCTCAATACCATGGCGGGCGTCAAGATGGCGCATGTCCCTTACAAGGGCGACGCACCCTCCTTGACCGACGTGCTGGGCGGGCAGATCCATGTCGCGCTGCCGACGGCCCTGGCCGGCATGTCGCAGGTCAAAAGCGGCAAGCTGCGCGCGCTTGCGGTCACCAGCAAGAAGCGCCTCCCGTCCTTGCCGGATGTTCCCACGGTAGACGAAGCACTGGGCATTAACGGCTATGAGGCCGTATCCTGGGGCGGCTTCATGGTGCCGACGGGCACACCGCCGGCCATCATCACCAAGATGAATGCTGAGTTCAACAAGGCGTTGCAATATCAGGACATCCGGGAGAAGCTGATGGCTCAGGGCGCCGAGATCGTCGGCGGCACGCCGGAGTCGTTCGATGCCTTCTTTCGCGCCGAACTCGCCAAATGGAAAAAGGTTGCGGACTCGGCAAAGGTGCGGCTCGACTAGCCGCGGCAAGCGCCGGCCGCATTGCCGCGACCGGCGCTTGCGCGGCGTTCCTGACCAGCGGGACTTGCCCCCGGCGATACAATGCGGCGTCAGGCCGGGCCGCCAGGGCACCCCTGGACGGGCTCATCCTTCACTCCAACCTTGCTCTTCCCTTCGTTTTCGAGGCATGCCAAATATGGTCAACGTGAAACAGGTCGCTCTCCTTGCCGGCGTGTCTTCCGCCACCGTATCGCGCGCGTTGTCGGCACCTGAACTGCTGCGGCCTGAGACTCTGAAGCGCGTGCAGGAAGCGATTGCCAGCCTCGACTACGTGCCCTTTGCCGCTGCCCGAATCCTGCGTTCGGGACGGACCATGTCCATCGGCATCATTGCGCCGACGCTGATGAACGAACTGTACGCAAGAGCCGTGGATACCCTGGAGAAGCAGCTCGAAGCGCTCGGCTATACCGTTCTTCTGACGTGTCATCGCGACAACAGCGCAATCGAGTTGCGCTGTGCGCGGGAACTGCTGGAGCGGCGCGTGGACGGCATCGCCATCATCGGCTCGCAGCATCACCCCGAAGTCTTCTCTCTTATCCATAAGCACAATGTCCCCTATGTGCTGATGTGGGCAACGGATCGCGAAGGCAGCCATCCGACGGTTGGCTACGACAACCGGCTCGCGATGCGGCGGCTGACCGCCTATTTGGTAGGCCTTGGGCACCGCGAATTCGCCGTCCTCCCGGGGCCGCTGAACACCCAGCATCTGTCGGTCCAGCGGCTGGAAGGCGTCAAGGACGTGCTCAGCGAACACGGCATCGCACTGCGCGAGGAGCTGGTCCTGCCCACTCCCTATGAGGTCGAGCCGGCCCGCGCCGCAGCGCGCGCCTGTCTGACCAGTCCACATCGGCCTACCGCACTGATCTGCATAAACGACTTCATCGCGGTCGCCGCCATCGCCGAGTGCCGTGCTCTGGGCCGGTCCATTCCGGACGATATCTCCGTGACCGGTTTCGGGGACTGGCAGGTCGCAGAACTTATCACGCCTACCCTGACAACCATGCGGTCGAACCCCGTGCGTATCGGCGAACTGACCGCGAGGAACATCATTGCGCAGATAGAAGGAGCGGTACGGCGGGAAGATCTGCAGGACGAATTCGAGCCGGAGCTGATCGTTCGGGAAAGCACTGCTGTGGTGAAAATCGTAGCGGCGCCTTAGTCCCGTCCGGGCGCGGAAAGACAGCGCTCCAATTTGTAGAGGGCGCACGCCGTGCGGACTGGCGCCAGCCGTGACCGCGAGAGCGCGCCTCCGCCGGCTTCGCGGCGCAAGGCGTCTGGGCCTCTATTGGAGACCGCGCCAAACCGGGGGCTGACTAGGCGGCAAAGCGATAGTCTTTTTCTTTGGCGATGGAGGGATACCATCGTTCAACGTAAGACCAGACTGGTCATTGAGCATTGCGGTCCGGCTTTGCAGCAGGTTGTGCGCGTGCCGAGGCCGCCAGGCCATCTGCTGCCGTTTGACGAACCGCTTGCTCACCACCTGGTTGACGGCTGACTCGACAAAACCTGATGCAATGGGCTCCCCATGCCGATAGCGGTCACCGTAGTTCACGATGAAGTGCCGATTGTTGTCGAGGTAGACAAAGAACTCCTCGAGCTTGCCGAGGAGTTTGGCCTCTTCGGGGCTGGCCTCAGCTTCCAGATCCCAGCCCAGGCTTTCCAGTCGGCGCAACGCCGGACGGGGGCAGCCGTGCCACAGGTGCCACTTGGCGCCATGCAGCGTCTTGATCAATGCCGCGTTGGTCGGGCCGTCGCAGTGTGCCGGCCGGCCCTTGATCATCTGTTCGAGGTTCTGTACCCGCATCGCGATGTGGAACCAATCGAGAACGTACTCACCGCGGTCACCAAAGCCGAGCTGCGCAATCCGTACGGTATCGCCTCCGTCCGACAGGAAGGTGACCGGTTGACTGGGTTGCACACCTTCTCGTAGCAGGAAGTTCCACATACGATCGGCCGGTCGGCGCTCCAGCTTGTGCACGTAGGCAAAACTATGCCCGCCATCCTGATCCCGCAGGGACTTCCCGACGATCACTTCAAACCAGCCATCCTGGCGGCGCCAGTGGCCGGCCCGCCGAAGGTAGCCGCCGTCAATGCCGACCGCGCGGATCGGACTGGGCTCCGGGATCTCGGACGAACCGACGCTCGCGGCCACCTCCGCCTGCTGCAGGGCGTCGGTGGCCTGTTCCGCTTCCAGCCGGCGACCGAGCGAAGTGACCTGACGTCGGATCGAACTGGCTGCCAGGACGTAATCGAGCGGCAAAATCTCCTGCAGCACGTTGACGGTCAAGCCATAGGACATCAACGCCCACGGTGGAGAACTGCAAGACGTCCTCATGAGCTGCGCCGTACTGCCTGCCACGAATGCTGAACTGGTGCAGATGTTCGCCCGCCCAGCCCATGATTACCTGGATGACATCGTGCAATTGTGCGAGCGTCAAATACTCGGGAACGAGGACGCGTCGCCAAACCGGCGGGCTCAGGCCACGCAGAGCAATTCGAAGTTGAAGGATGGAGGTCGCCGCCCCAGGATCGGAAGCCATGCGCGCATTGTAAGTGCCTTATTGGCCTCTCGGCGGTGGTCCGGTCGTTCGCCCCCGCTTTGGCGCGGTCTCCGACTTTCAGGTCGCACCTGTATAAATATACAGTGCAATGGTGGCAGGACATCTGGTCTCAACCAAACCGTAGCCACCGCATATTGCGCCGCACAACGTCGGCTGGTATTATTCACAATCCCCCGTTCTGCGCACACCGGATTCCGCGAGAGGCATTCAGGCCTCGACTGTCCGTGCGTCATTCCACGATTTCGTTCGCTCCCCGACAGGCTTGACCAGCCGTCATGTTCGCGACGATCGTCGGCCAACCTGTCGAGGAGAGTGTATTGGCAAATCCAGTTCGCGACGATTCAGCATCCCGCACGATCGCGGTCACGTCAAAGACCGGCCGCCGCTCTCCAAAAGGTAAGATCCAGGTGGTCGCAACACCGCTGGACATCACGTCCATGGCGCGCCAGGATGAGGAGCGTCAACGCCAGATGCGCGCGCTGATCGCGCTTGGCCGTGAGCGCGGCTATCTCACCCACTCGGACATCAACGATCACCTGCCCGACAACTTTACGCAAACTGCTGCGATGGAGACGATCGTCAGCACGTTCAGCGACATGGGGGTGGCCGTGTACGAGCAGACGCCGGACGCGGAGACGCTCCTGTTAAGCGACGCCGCGCCTGCCGCGGCATCCGACGATCAGGCGGACGAGGAAGCGGAAGCTGCACTGTCGACCGTCGATTCCGAATTCGGCCGCACTACTGATCCGGTCCGGATGTACATGCGCGAAATGGGCGCCAATGAACTGCTGACTCGCGCCGGCGAAATCGAGATCGCAAAACGCATCGAAGGCGGCCTGCAGGACATGATTCAGGCGATCGCCCCGTGTCCGTCAGTCGTGTCCACGATTCTTGCCGATGTGGACCGCATCGTTGCCGGCGAACTGCGCATCGACGAACTGGTCGATGGCATCAGCGACGACGTGAACGAAGGCGAAATGGCGCTAGAGTCCGATGAAGTTCAAGTGGAAGCAGACGCCTCCGACGATGACCCGGACGGTGATGACGCTGAAATGGACGCCGTGGATCCGGAGGAAGCGAACGCAGCCCGCCTCGAACAACTCACGATCGACAGTCTTGCGATTTTCGCGCGCGTGCGTGTACTGTTCGAGCAGTTGCCGGATGCACCCGTTACTGGGAAAGCCCGTTCCGCAGCCGTTGCGCAATTGCGCTCGGAGATCCAGCGCGAACTAGGACCGATCCGCTTTACGGCCAAGACTATCGACCGCCTGTGTGCCAGCGTGCACGAACAGATTACCGAGGTTCGTGCGATCGAGCGCAGCATCCTGGAGATCGCCGTCGACCGTTGCGGCATGCCGCGCGAGGCGTTTGTCGAGTCGTTCCCGGGCCACGAGACCGACCTTGAATGGGCCAGCCACATGGCGGCGACTTCGCGGCAGTTTGGCGCGGCGCTCGAGCGACATCTGCCGGCCATTCGGGCCGGCCAGCAGAAACTCATCGACATCGAGGCCAGGGTCTCGCTGCCGCTCCAGCAGCTCAAGCGGATCAACCGCCAGATGAGTGCCGCGGAGTTGAAAATGCGGCAGGCCAAGCGAGAGCTGATTGAAGCGAATCTTCGTCTTGTCATTTCAATCGCCAAGAAATACGTGAACCGTGGCATGCAGTTCCTGGATCTAATCCAGGAAGGCAATATCGGCCTGATGAAGGCGGTGGACAAGTTCGAATACCGGCGCGGCTGGAAGTTTTCGACGTACGCCACTTGGTGGGTCCGGCAGGCTGTCACGCGTGCGCTTGCCGATCAGGCACGGACCATTCGTGTGCCGGTCCACATGATCGAGATGATCAACAAGCTGAATCGGATTTCGCGCGAATTCTTGCAACAGATGGGACAGGAAGCGCATCCCTCCGTCCTCGCCGAGCGCATGGAGATGTCCGAGGAAAAAGTGCGCAGTATCCTCAGGAGCGCGAGGCAACCTGTCTCGCTCGAGACCCCTGTGGGCGACGACGCCGACGCGACGCTCGGTGACATGATTGAGGATGTCTCTGCGAGTTCACCGGCTGAGGCCGCGATTCGCGCGAACATGCGCACCGCGATCGATGAGGCACTCGACGGGTTATCGCCGCGCGAGGCCAAGGTCCTGCGGATGCGATTCGGGCTCGATACGACCTCTGATCGGACGCTTGAAGAGGTCGGCAAGCAGTTCGACGTCACCCGCGAGCGGATCCGTCAGATTGAGAGCAAGGCGATGCGTAAACTGATGCATCCCAGTCGCGCTGACAAGTTGAGGCCCTTTCTCGAGCGTTGATCAAAGGCGCAGGCGCGCGCCCCTTTTCGACGCCCTGCTCCAGACCCACAGCGATCACGCATCGGCCCCTGCCCTGACAGGACGCGTTTGCGGCGCGGAAAACTTACAGCGGTTTGATGTTCGCTGCCTGTTTCCCCTTGGGACCTTGCTTGACTTCAAAACTGACCTTCTGGCCCTCCTGAAGTGATTTGAAGCCGTTTCCCTGAGCCTGCGCCAAATGTGCGGCTATCTTGTAGCACGGGTGAGCCGTCGCCGACAATCCAGCTTTTTCGAATGGCTCCGACGAACTGTAACATGACGTTGTGCGCGAAGGCTTGCGTCAACTCGCCGGTCAGCGCGGTTTCGAATTCCCTGGCCACCTAAACGATCACGGACGACAAGGCCCCGTTATCGTGACCTAACGCGCGAACGCAAACGAAATCGGCTGCGCCACATCTCCCCTCTATCCAATGCGGAAGTTGATGCTGGGCTCGGCGCAGCCTCGCCCGGTCTCGTGCTGCTCGGCGAAAGCATGTCGATAAAGGCTTGCATATAGCCCCGCACGAACTGGTCGGCACGCAGGCTGATTACAGCCATGGATTGCGGGAATATGCCGCCTGTCTCGATCATCGCCAAGTCCGTGTCCCTGTCTGGCTCCAGCGCCATCTGCTGGAGTACGGCAACGCCCAGGCCGGCAGCAACATAGGCTTTGATGACATTGGCATCGGTGGCCCTTACCACTACGCGTGGGGAGAACCCATGGCGCTCGAACTCGCGCAGCACTACCCAGCCTGAGTTGAAGCGCTCGTCATAAGCCACCAGCGGGTATTGCGCGATGTCCTCGATGGTGACCCTCTTCCGCCGCAAGAGAGGATGATCGCGGGGAACGATCAGGCAGCGGCGGATCGGATAAGCATCGAGCGTGATGATGCTCTCGGGCGTGCTTTGTGGCAGCGTTGAGATGCCAAGGTCTACGGCGCCTTCGCTGACCCATCGTAGGATTTCCGCGGGTGTGCCCTGCGCTAGTTCCAGATCAATCTCCTGATAAGCGCCTCGGAACCGCTTGATGACGTCGAGCAGCGCATATCGGGCATGGATATGCGTAGTGCCGATACGCAGCGTTCCACTGTTCATCGCCTGGGTCGTACGCGCCAGGTTGGACAATGCGTGCGTGTCGTTCAAGACGCGCCTTGCAAGCGCGGCCGCTTCCTGTCCTGCATCGGTGAGGCTCACCAGCCGGTTTCCGCGACGCACGAACAACTCTATACCGATCTCATTCTCGAGCGCGCGGATCAGCTTACTGACCGCAGGCTGCGTGGTGTGCAGTGCATCCGCCGCGCGCGAAACGCTCAGCTTGCTGTCGATCACTGCCCGGATGCAGCGAAGTTGTTGTAGCGTCATATCATGCCATTTTGGTAATGAATGTCTCCAAACATGTCATTTTACAGAATGATTTGATCGCTCCAGAATGACTGTCATTTCCCTTACAGCGACAGAAGGCGTCAGCAAATGACAAGCAGTGTTTTCGACCAGGCCCTCCAGCGGCATATGTGGAGCACGGAGGAGATGCGCGCCGTATTCTCGGAAGAGAACCGGGTGCAGAAGTGGCTGGACTTCGAGGCGGCGCTGGCGCTGGAACAGGCAGAACTCGAGATCATCCCAGCGGCCGCGGCACGGGAAATTGCCGCGCGGGCGCGGGTGGCGCACATCGATCTGGACCAGCTTGCTATCGAGGTTCGCCGCGTCAAGCACCCGCTGGTGCCAGCGGTGCGCGCCCTGCAGCGCCAGTGTGGCGGCGAAGCCGGAGAGTTCGTGCATTTCGGCCCGACTTCTCAGGACGTATACGACACCGGCATGATGTTGCAGGTCCGGGAAGCGCACCACATCCTAACGCGCGACCTGGCCGCGGTGGCGCAGGCGCTGTTCCGGCTTGCCGACGCGCACAAACATACCCCGATGGCCGGCCGCACGCATTCGGTGCAGGCTTTGCCCATTACTTTTGGCCATAAATGCGCGATATGGTTGGCGGAACTTTGCCGTCACAATGAACGTTTGGTCGCGCTGGAGGCGCGCACCTTTGTCGGCCAGATGGTTGGGGCGGTAGGCACCAAGGCGTCCTTCGGCCCGCACGCCATCGAACTGGAAAAGCGGGTCATGGCGCGCCTGGGGTTGAATGTGGCAGAGATAAGCTGGCAGCCCGCGCGGGACCGGCTTGGGGAGTATGTTGGGGTGCTGGGACTGCTTGGCGCAACGTTGGGCAAGATCGCCAATGAGATTATGAACCTGGAGGCTGACGAGGTCGGCGAAGTCGCTGAGCCCTTCAGCGAAGGCAAGGTGGGCTCGTCCACCATGCCTCATAAACGGAACCCTGCAGTTGTGGAGACGGTCGTCACCCTGAGTCGCGCCATCCGCTACAGCGTGGCGATGATGCACGATGCCCAGATGGCCGAGCACGAACGCGATGTGGCCGCTGTGCGCATGGAGTGGAAAGCGGTTCCCGAGGCCTGCATGATGACCGCAGCCATGCTGGAAATGATGCATCAGGCGCTGTCCGGTCTGACGGTAAAGACTGACAGGATGCGGGCCAACCTGGATCTGCTCGGTGGCTTCCTGATGTCGGAGCGCGTGATGTTCGCGCTCGCAGAGAAAGTCGGCAAGCAAAGTGCGCATGAGCTGGTCTACGCCGCTGCCATGCAAGGGATGGAGACTGGCATCACCTTCGAGCAAGCTCTGTTGCGCAACGCTGCGGTCCGCGACGCACTGGATCCCACATTACTCAAGCAGCTTCTTGACCCAGCCACCTATGTCGGGCTGGCGCCAGTAATCGTCGACGCACTCCTCGACAGAATCCGGGCAAGCGGCTGGCTGAACTGACCGCAATCAAAACCATACTCAAAGGAGACCATGCAATGTTCCAAGCCGCGAAACAACTGGGAAGACTTGTCGCAATGACGCTGCTATTTGCGACCGCTGCGACGGCGCATGGCGCGCAAGCCGACTCCTATCCAAACAAGCCCGTTCGCGTGATCGTGCCGTATGCCGTTGGCGGCGGCGGGGATATCGTCGGACGGCCCCTGGCTCAGTATCTTTCACAGCGTACCGGGCAGCGTTTCATCATGGACAACCACGGCGGCGCCAACGGCAATATCGGTATGGACATGGTGGCGAAGGCGCCCAACGACGGCTATACCCTGGTACTGGCGCTGACGGCGCAACTCGCCGTCAACCCGAGCCTGTACCGCAATCTGCCCTACGACCCGGTCAAGGATTTCGAGCCAGTGTCCTTGCTGGCTTCGGCGCCATACTTCCTGGTGGTGCACCCCTCGGTGCCGGCGCGCAATCTGGCCGAGTTCATTAAGCTGGCCAAGGCCAATCCGGGCAAGTACACATATGGATCGTCGGGCAACGGCAGCGGTCCGCACCTGTCAATGGAATTGCTGAAATCGAAGGCCGGCATCGAGCTTGTGCACGTTCCCTTCAAGGGCGCCGGGCCGGCTATGCCAGCGCTGCTGGCCGGGCAGGTGAGCGCCATGTTTGCCAGCTACGGGCTCGCGGCCCAGCAGATCAAGGCAGGCAAGCTGCGGGTACTGGCCGTCTCGACCGCAAATCGGGCGGTATCGATGCCTGACGTTCCCACCATCGCCGAAGCCGGCGTGCCCGGCTACGACTCCAATGTGTGGTACGCGCTGCTGGCGCCGCGCGGCACGCCGAAGCCGATCGTTGCGCGCCTGAGCAGCGAAATCGCCGGGCTGATCAGGAGTTCGGATCTGCGCCAGCGCTTTCTTACCGACGGCATCGTGCCGGTTGGTTCGACACCGGAGGAACTAGGCGCATACATCAAGACGGAGAGCGCTAAGTGGGCGGATGTGGTGAAGCGGTCGGGCGCAACCATTGACTGATCTGGGAAGGCATAGGGTATTTTCGACCCGTCTGCGTCATTATTCAGGCGCTGGGATCGGCAACGCCAGCATCCGCCCTACAAGGGCAAGTTCCTGCGCCAGCGTGCAACCGGCCATTGGAGTCATATACCGCTTCAGCACGCTTGCCGAAGCGCAGATCGAAGCTGTCACTGGCATTCAGTTCGACCAGTCCTTGATGCCGATCGAAGCTGATCACGTCAGCGACAGGCGAAGGCCACTCGCGTGGCCTCTCGAGCGGTCTCTTGTAGACCAGATCCTGGAAGATCGTAGCCTTTAGTCCACATCGACGATGCTGTTGGAGGTCACCTCGTAATGCGGTGGTGGAAAATGCATGCCGTGCCAAGTCGGTGATCTGGCGCTGGCCCGGAATGAGGCGGCAGCGATCGTAGAGCCATCGCTGGGCGGTGGTGACAAGTTCATCCACGTGTGCCGCTGCGGCAGCTTGCACGCGGAGCATCTCCAGCAAAGCGGCCTGGCTGGTGACATCGAGCGCCTTGATGCCAAGGTGCTCCTTGACCCATTGCTGATGCTCGTACAACGTCGGACGTCGTTGGTACAGCGTCTTCAGGCTGACAATCGACAGCAGTGGCACGGAGAAAGCTTCGCACAGGTACCGATGCGGAACGGCAGCAAACCGGTCCAACGGCCGACAGAAGGCCCGGAGGCAAACGAGCTGTAGGCCGACCGCGGCGAATCTGTCGGCCCGAAACCGCTCCCGTATTGCCGCGATGTCAGCACTGGTGAGCTGAAAAAATTGCCGCAGGTCAAATTCTGTCAAGCGGGCAGGCAACTCTTCCCTGCCAACGTAGCGATACGCAAATGCCGACAACTATTCGGGGTGTCGTTCGGGACAAAACTGTACGACAAGTGCTCGGATGGCCGCAATAAGGTCAGGCGAATGGGCTGCAACCTACGCCAACAAAGGACTGGGGGCTTATCAATAACCGTATCAATCTGCAGGAAAAGGACGATCACCCCTGATAGGCGGAAGATTTCGTGGCAGCCCGCCACAAGAGCATCAACGGCAGGCCAGCAGCGTAGACCATGCCGGTCGAAAGCACATGATTGGGTCCGCGCCGGCATACCAACAGACCCTGGAGCGCCCAATTTATCAGTCGATCGAAGTCGCTGCGTCCTCTGTCATCGGAGCGCGAGGGTCGCCGCCATCAGGAATGGTTTGCGTCGACAGGGTACCCAGAGCAGCGTCATACAAGGTCACCCCTGTTTCCACCCTAAAACACCCGTGGAAGTCTCTGATGAGCACTTTTTTTGAACGCTCTCGCAGGTTTTGTGAAAGTTCAAGCATTCAGTACACAGTCCGACGGATGTATCTTTTTGCAGGAGGACTTTTAACCAATCCACTGGAGACGACATGAACTATTCCCTGGAAGGCAAAGTTGCCGTCCGATATCGAAATGGAACTCTCGCGCAGCTGGTACTCAGCAAAGCGCATGCGCAGGTTCTGCAGGTAGGCCAGGGGCGGGATACCCGCGATGGCCTTAAAGCGAACGGCGAAGCTCGTACGTGACATGGCAACCTCCTTCGCCAGTTCGCCAAGCCCCCACGCCCGACCGGGCTCGCGATGCATTAGGCGCAACGCGGGCGCAAGGCGCTCGTCGCTGAGTGCCTTGATCCATCCCACGACATAAGGTCCGGAAGCCTCGAGATAAGACCGGATTGTCTGAATACACAGAAGCTGCGCCAGCTGTCTGGATGCCAGCGCCGCCCCTGGTCGATCAGAGACAAGCTCCTGACCGAGCTGATTCAGGAGCCATTGCATGGCCGACGCCTCGGCCGAATTACTGCCGATATGAAGGCAAGGTGGCAGAACCTCCGACAGCAGCTTGCCACGCTCCTGGTCCAAGGCAATGTGTGCACCAACGGCGAAGAAGTCGACACCATGGCCGACTGTCACCATCTTTTCCAATGCATCAGCGAAAAGCCCGCTGCAATCGACGGGAGTGGTTTTCAGGTCGCCGGCCAGCACGAAAGCCCGATCAGCCGGAAGCACGAATACGTCGCCCGTCATGACCTGACGCGGCGCAGCTTTCCCTTCAATGGTCAGCCAGCATTCGCCCTTCATGAGGGCAACAAACTTGAGCTTCCTGGGCGGAGGGAATCGCCGCCAGGCTCCCAACGTCAACACATCGCGCGCTGGCTAAGGTGAGAATGTCAGTGAGCGGATCTTCCTTCATTTTTCAATCATGGCGCAGACCCCCGCGCTTTACAAGTCTCCATCCCCGACGCCCGAAGACAGCCGGCTCTGAAGGTCAGATATACAGAGCGCCTGCCTACATCTCCACGACGATCTTGCCAATATGGCGACCGGCTTCCTGGTGCCGGAACGCTGCAGGCAGTTCCTGCAAGTGGAAGCTTGAATCGATCACCGGGCGTACTCCCAGCGACTCGATAGCGCGGATCATCTCCAACTGATCCGTCAGACTTCTGACCACGACCCCTTGCAGCCGAATTTGCCCCTCTGTCCGATCGCGACGACGAAAAACAGTACGAGCTCTTCGATTAGACATCCTCCCGGCCATGAAGACATGGGATTCCTACCGCGCCTGAAACGATGATGCTTGGCCATGGGCTTGCCGACGATCCCTTGTTTATTCGATAGCGATGGGAAGGGTGCCCTGGTTGCGAGGGTTCCCCCCTACTTCGGCAGCTTGCGCGACTTCCAGTTGCCGTTCTTCTCCTTGCAGTACCACCCGGTCCAGGCTTCGGTTTCGCCGGCCCAGCGGAATTCACTGCCCAGTTGCCGGGACCGGTCGCCGCGGTCGTGCCGGGAATGCAACGGCGTGAAGGAATCTGCAACCTTCAACCGGCCGCTTGCGCGCATCAGGCGGCAGCCTGAACGCCAGCCGGGTCCGGTCGGCGCCCTGCTCCAGCGTCCTGCGAAAGACGTCGGTCAACGCAGTGACCTGCGCCGGCGTGAGCGTGCCGACGATGGTGCCGCCAAGGTAGTGGTCGAAGTAGGCAACGGCCGGCCCGGCCGACATGGCGCCGGCCATGCATGCGGCAAGGCATGCGAGCGCCCGCAAGACCCAGTATCGCCTCTTCATCTCGGCTCCTCTGGCACTGCCTGCCCGGAATCGGGCAAGCGCGGCAGCACCGGACCCACATGCCCGCCAGCCGCGGCCTATTCGAAGCGTTCGTTCAGCATCATCGCGTCCACCTTGCGCTGCTTCCAGAACAGGTGGTTGATGCGCGGCTGCAGGATCACTGCCCGCATGAGCGCGCGCCCCAGCGACGGTGTGTGCAACAAGTGGGGGCAGACGCACGACATCGCGAATTTGTTCATCTGTGACGGAAGCCCAGTTCACATCAAGTGGCTCCGAGAGCCCGACGTTGACCATTGTCGCCCTCGCGATTCTGCACTCCGTTTCGAGATTGTGCGAAACGTTGGCATCCATTTTTTTGACCGACCTCATCAATACGGCGGGGTGACCACGATGTACTGCGATCCCTGTGGCTGGTACCAGGTGCCGCCGCACTGCTGGTAGACCATTCCGCCATAGAATTGACCGGCACGCAGTTCGGCGGAACCGAACGGACCATGGAGCCGACGACCGTCGACGTCACAGCGACCGTGGCCGTCACGGCAGCAGCCGCCGCCACCGGGTGGTAGTCGTTGTCCCAGCCGTTGCAGCACCCTCCGCCCTCGACGTTCACGTCGACGTTCCGGTTCGAGTTGACATTGACGTTCCAGTTGGCATTGACACTGTTGACGCTGGTATTGCGCACGTTATTGGTAGGGCATCCGCGCGCTGGTTGCTTACCTGCTGCTGCGCCCCGCCACCACCACCGCCACGGCCTCCGCCAGCATGCGCGCCGGCGGCACGACCTCCGTCACCTTGACCGCCACCACGTGCCTCGGCGGTCGGCGCCCAGCCTGAAGCCGCGAGGAAGAGCACGGCCGGGATCATGGCGAGCCGCTTACCCAATGCGTATCTCATGGCGGTGCTCCTTTACTGGTTCTTCAGGGGAACAAACTCTGCCTCGCGTGCCCCCTTTGGTGGCGTGAACGCGAACACAGACTCCTGAGCTTCGGAATCAGGTTCCACCTGTACTGCGTGACCGACTGGGGACGCGCCTCGTTAGCGCGACTGGTGATGACAAGCTTGCGTGGCAGTGGCCGGCTACCGGTAGCGATCCAGATCTGCCAGTCGACCTGGTCCTGGCGGAAGGCGTAGTGATCACAGAGTTCGCCGCCTACGATGTCCTGGCCGGCATTCATTGCCGATTCGATGGTGTCGAGTCCCAGGTTCACCGCCGCGTCCGGAACCGGTCGACAGCCTCAGCCCTGCTATGTTCATACGCCGCCGCGCGTGGCGATGGTTCCACCTCGGTTGGCAGGCGTTTGCCGGCCTATTCTGCATAGGATAGTGCCTCTTCGTACGAGACCTGCAGACCTGGCGCAACCCTTATTGTGCCGGGATTGTGATTAATGGCAGCCTCTCGTTGCCGCCAGTTTCCACCAGCGTGAAGAAGAACATGACGGCCGTGAGGGCGCGTTTTGTTTGCAAGTCGCCGTGGTTGACCCAAAACCAATAGTCGCGGTAATGCACGGCGGAAAACGTGTCTGGCGGCCTGTCCTTGCCGCTGTGAATCCGCACCTTGTCGTCCCGGCTCTCCGTGGCCGCGTCCTCGAACCCGGGCAGCGCGCTGTGTTCCTTCAAGTGCGCTTCCGGTACGTCCAGGTAACTCGAAAAGGCGATCATGACTTGTAGCATCGAGCGGCTGTTCACAGCCAGTTCGTTGTCCGCTCCGCGCGCCGGGGAATAGGTGAGGGTGAGCCTTTGCGCGTCGGCAGGCAGCTTGAGCAACCGCCGAATTTCAGCCGTCTTCTCCACGATGTCAGACGGCACGTCGTCTCGCCGGAAGAACAGCACAGCGGTCGAACCTTTGGTCTTGTCCTCTTCCACCCGCATTCCGACTGCGCCTGCGGCCTGCACTTCGCGCATCAGGGCGAGCACGCGACGAAACTCAGGGTCCGCCTCCCGCAGCGCGCCGCCAGCTATCGAGCGATTGCGCACGCCATTGAGCGACTCGACAGTCAGACCCAGGATAAAGTCCGCCGCATAACCTCCCTGGAGCATGAAGAAAATGTTCTTTGGCTCAATTGGCGTGATGATTCCTCGCAGAAACTTCTCCCCGGTCGCCGGCGTGTAGGTGATGGTGGGCCGGTCAGTGTAGATGCCCTGTATCCCCGACGAGAGGAAGTTGCCCTGGACCGCCCGCTCCGACGAAAGCGTGCCGCCGATGGTCACGCCGGTTTGCAGTGAGTAGCCGCTTACGACGGACGCCACTTCTACGAAGACCGGCAAGTCCATGTAGCGCAGCTTGACGATGTTCAAGAGCATTTGCTGCTTCCACGAATCGGCGACCGCCGTGCTGTAATCGAACCGATCCATGGGAATGGTCTTGGGGCCGAGAGATGCGCAACCAGTGAACAGTGCCACCGCCCCAACGCAAAACCATAGCCTCATTGAAGAAAGATGCAGGGAGCCATGCGTGGCGGCCGGAGGATCTTCTTTGGGTGCGGCTTTCATGGCGGCGTGCGTTCTGATCTTCGATCGAGGCTGCGCTTGCTGCCTAGCGGCGGTGAGCACAGCCGGTTGAACTGATCCAGATTCTCATACAAGCACGGTTAGTCCCACACTGCCAGAGCATCTTGCCACCAGAGGAGTTTTCTCCTGTATGCCCGCTACCGGACATACAGGATCCATCCACGAACTTGGAGAGGCGCGCTAACGGTGTAGATGCCGTGTATCCCCGACGAAAGGAAGGTGCCCTGCTCCGCCATATGCGACGAATGCGTGCCGCATCGAGCTCTGCGCCAATGCTTCCAGTTTTGAGTGACGCAGAATCCCTACTCCTCCTCAATGAGAGCCTCGACCCGTCCTGTGCGTACTGCCTTCACCAACGCCGCATGGTCATGCTCCGTCTGATCCGCGTAGGCAAGAGCGAACGCACCCATTGCCTGGTCAAACGTGTCGGCCTTGCCTAGATAGCCACTGATGGTCGTGGCATCCCCCGACTTGGCGTGGGCACGAGCAAGAGTCCAACCGCAGACCTCGGCATAGCGGTTGAACTGCACGGCAGCCATTCCCTCGACGGGAAAAGACATCTTCATGTCGCGCAACTGGCGCACAAAAAAGTCATGGCCTCGTCGCCCCCGCGCCCATCCCAAAAAGATGTCGCTGGAAGACTGCATCAGCCGTTGCCCCATGACGACGCGCTGCCCCTGGAGGTCATAGCGGCTCTTGCCCGCATAGGGCTCGAGAACAGACCGACGGGCCTCCTTGAACTGGAGGAGGAGGGGATGTCCTTCTTCGTCGGAAAACAGTCCCATGGAGCAGCGCGTTCCCACACTCCCAATACCCACCACTTTCAGGGCGAAGTCTTCCAGGCGGTAGCGATCGAACAGGACGCGTCGCTCGTCGGAAAGCGTCTGCCGGTATTCGACGAGCCCCTCACGAAGCCGTTCCTCGATGTCAGCGTCAGCAATGTGGTAGATAAGCGGTGGTTGGTCGACCAGCCGGCGTCGACCGTCCACTTCCTCGGCAATCTTGGGAAAGAGGTGTTCGACGACACGCTGGCGGGCTTTCGCTGTGATTTGCTCCCGGAACTTTTTCGCCTTTTCATCGGGCGCCATCGCAATGAGGGTATCCGCGTCCAGGCGCGCGTACCAGACTTCCAGAGCGTCCATCCGGGAATACTCCCGCAGATGTTCCCGATATGCACGCACGCACTCCAGGACGGCATTCCGGCCATCCGTATCGGACAATTTGTTGTCGCGTGCTGCGACCGCAAAGCTGGCTGCCAGCCGCTTGATATCCCATTCCCAGGGGGCGGGCAGGGTTTCGTCAAAGTCATTCAGGTCGAAGACCAGATTTCGCTCCGGCGTCGCAAATAAACCAAAATTCAGCAGGTGGCAGTCTCCGCAGGCTTGCACCCGAATTCCTGTGCTTGGGGTAGTGGCGAGGTCGTGCGCCATGAGTGCGGCGGAGCCGCGCAGGAACGTGAAAGGGCTACGGAGCATTCGGCCGTAGCGGATTGGTACCAGTTCCGGCAGTCGGTCCTGACTCGATGCTTCGAGAATCTCTACGGGGTCCCGGCCATGGGCTGGCGATGTCCAGTCCGCGTGGCTGCCGCGCGAAACGCCATCGCGCAAGGCCTGACCGGCGGCGAGACGCTCTGCGCGTGTGCGAAATACCGGGACATCCTCCTCTACCTCGGCGACTTCCGTCTTGGCTTTTCCCCGCGACTTCTTTGCGTTCACCTTGACTCCCCTTTGTCTTCCTATTTGCCGCGTGCAAATTACTGGAAGAAGGCAGGCCCTACGACACGTTGATATATATCAATGCATTGCGCGAACTGGAAGTTGATGCTCCGAAGTTCCTCGCATTCAAGAGTTTCGCGACGCTGTGAGCGCCACGCTATCATGGCCCCCGCCGCGCAGCCACCGCGCCAGGCTCACACATTGCGCGCTGCCGCACAAAGGCTCCAAGGCCCCTCAAGATCGTGCTGCCCCAGCCAGCGGCCACCTAAATTAGTTCGGGCGAAGTGCCGCCAGCCAACCAATCGGCCTCGGCTGGCGAGCGAAAAGTATCACGCACGCCGCTTCTCCGTCATCGTGGAACCTATGCGCGGCTCACCTCTTTCACCCTCGATAAAGCACCGCCCTGCCTTCCTTCAAGTTTTGCGAAACTCGAGCCTGAGATGCCGCGTACCGTAGCCGTCATATTCATGGTTCTGGGCCGCGTGCGCCGGCTGGTTTGACGGGGCGCCCTCCGAAACTAGCTGATGCCGCCCCAGCGCGGCCAACTGTCCCTGTCATTCAATCCGTTGCACGTCAAAGACATGGTAGCCCCAGGGCGGCATGTCCAGAAAAAGCCCACGGCCGCGCAGCTCATCGGCCGGTCGATCATAGACAGCCGGGCTGAGTTGGTCCTGGAGCCGAACGGTCCGCTCCCCCAGTTCCGTGAAGGGAGTTCGCACGAAGCATTGGCTTTGCAGCAGCGAGTAATTCACGGCCACGAACATCCATTCGTGCGGAGCTCGTACCCAACGGAACGCAATGAAATTGTCCGACGTGGTGTTGTCGGCCCAGACCGGAACGCATTCCAGTAAAGACCAGTTTCCATCGCGAACCAGTGGTTGGCGCAACACGGCAAGCAGCCGGTCATAGAACTGCGCGAGCGCTCCGTCGACCGCTTCCTCCGGGGCGCGCACCAGATGCGCCGAGATACGTGTGCGCCGGCCCGCGAACTGTCCTTGGTGGAAGAACCGCAAGCCCGGCGAGAGGAAGGTCAGCGCCGTGGCAGCCGCATGAACTTCAGGTGGGAAGGTCGATGCCGCGCGCGGCTCGTCGTGATTCTCCAGAAAGCGCGCCAGCTTGTCCTGATAGTCCATGTCCGCGCACAGGTGCCCGCGCACGGGGCGGGCACCTGTGCGCGCAGGCGGTCGTACATACGCCGCCTACAATGTTGCATATTTTCCAGTCCCTCGTCTGAGTCGTTCGAATTTTCGCTGCTTGGAGCCGGCGGCTGCGGATCGACGCGGAACACAACGACGATTTCATCCTTGTGGATCTCGACACGTTTGACTAGCCCCAGAACGATCTTGCGTTTCGTTTCAAGGTCAATCGTCTCCAGCCTCTCGGTGACCGCGGTTGCAAATTCCTCAAGCCGGTTGATGACCAGAAACAGCTCGCTTTGCACTGCTCCGTGGCGCCGTGATTCCAGGATCTGCTGTTCAATCTGCTCAAGCCGGTTCTTCAACTGCTGCATCTTCGGCTCGAAGTCGGCCTTGTCGATGATGCCGTCCGCGTAGCTGTCAATCAGTCGTGACTTGCCTTTTTCAAGCTGAAGCCGCTGCTTGTCCAGGCTGGTGGTGTCGAAGCCGTTCTTTTCATTTCGCTCCAACACGTCCAGTCGACGTTCGTATTCTCCCCTCAGTGGACATCAGCGGGATTACGCCTATTACCGCTGCGTAGGAACCGACGCCTATCGATCTGGTTGCCTGAGCAACTCCACAACTTGCTGCCATACAAGATCGTCGAGCTTGTCGGTTCGCACCTGCAGATTGTCACAGATGCGTTCGCCGCCGAAACGAAATCTTCCGTTCCATTGGCTGCCTCCTGTTGTGAAGCACGATCTGGCAATTGGAATGGCGTCAAGTGGGCGACACGCCCGTCGTCCGTCAGAAATCGACTATTCGCAACCGGCGCGGTCGTCAGAGCGATGGCCGGGCGCTTCTCCCGAACCGGCGACGCAACTGGACTACGATGCCGAGGCAAGGGGCACCGCTACGCGGCACGGAATGTCGCCGCTGGGACGACGCGCTTTCGGGCGGCAGCCCACAAGCCCATTCCTTCAGCACAAAAGAGCGCCCGTGGAGTAACGCCCACCGGTCCTCTATCGCGCTATTTGCCGGCCGGCTGCACGGACACGGCTACGGCCTCCGTATAAATCGCCTGCAACCGGTCTCCCTTCTTGATGTTCTTAAGTTGCTCCGGATCTTCCACGATCAGGTCGACGGTGCGCCCCTTGGGCCCCTTAAGCGTAACGGTCTTGGCCGTGGCATTCACCGCGACGACATCGGCCGTGGCTGTTACTTCCCTGCCAACCGTCCCGCCAGGCTTTGCGCCTGGGGCAGAGCGCTCCGAAATCTCTCTTTCCTGCATGGAAAGCGGCCCGCCACCCTTCTTCAGGCTCACGGTCAACGCCTCCTTGTACTCAACGGTAACCACATCGCCAACCTTCAGCAGGTCGAAATTCCTGGCTTCCTCGCCCACCACTAGGTCCACGACCTTGCCGTCGGTCCTCTTCATTGTAACGGTTCGCGTCGGTGCGTCGATCTTGGTGATTTTGGCAGTCGCCTTGACTGTACCTGTGGCACTCGCCTGCCCTGGTGCCTGCGTAACATCCATTTTCCTTTCAGGTTGCGCCCAGACCGACGTGGTCGCCGTCATCACCATGGCCATGGCCATGGCCAGCAGAGTCCTTCCTTTCATGCCGTTCTCCCTTGCATTTTTCTGCTTTGCCCCAAATTCAATGGCGCGTGCGGACCTCTGCCAGTGGCAGCGCTTCGGCTGCACTAGCGCGCAGATCTTCGGCGCGAAAAAAAGCCTCATACCAGCGCCCTGGCCCTATTGTCCAGTCCGTCGCTCAAGGGTGCGGAACGGCAGCCAACGACTTGATTGCATCGCCCAGGCTATAGATATCCTTTCGCCCGGGAGATATCTCCCCTTCGCTGCACCGCCACATACGTGGGCTCGGCACCCTTCCTCCTGCCCCACTGTAGCGACATCCGTCCAAAAAACAGAAATGAAATCTTTTTCTTCCGCGATAAGGAAAATAATCACGGTCTCCCTGTGATTCACTCAAGACAAACGAGCAGCGAATGTAAGAAGACCCCGGCGCCCTGCTGGTCGACCACCGCCACTGTCAGCCAGGCAGGACTGGCACATCGGTCGGGCCTGCTCGCGCTTAGCGGGACGATTTCGCCAACTCCTCCTCGACAAACCGCAGGATGGCCTCAGTCAGGGCCTCGCGCGGGTATGCGTTCTGGGTCACGAACATCGCGCCGATCGTCGGGCGTGTCCGGGCGATCGGGACCGCCAGTGCCCAGTGATCTGCATTGACGTAGCCGATGATGGCGCTGCCCGGTATAAGCTGGTCGTAAAAAATCATCTGGCTGTCGTTGCGCGCATCAACGCGCGCCAACTTGTCGTAGCTCGATGTGAGAATTGATGAGATTCGCTCGCGCTGGGGAAAAGTCACGAGGGAATAGTAACGGGGACCTGCCGGCAGCGGATGCTTCGCCAGCCACGCTTTGCGCACAGCTGGTTTCAGGCTTTGCACGCCGCCACCGTCTCCGGGCTGGCATGTTGCGCCGGGAAAGTGCTGCAGCAAGTTGGCCTGGTATTGCTCGGCGTTGTTGGCAAGCGGCGAGCCGCCAACTGCACCCGCGGCGCTAACCACCGCTGCCACCCGGCTGCGGATTTCCGGATAGCTGACAATTGCCTCAAGGATGTCGGGCGCGCCCTTCGAGTAACCGATCAGCACCAGCCGCGGTGCGCCGGTGCCCACCGGCATCGACATGATCGCATCGCGGATCTGACGCGCATTGTTTTCGGAACTCGACAAGGCATCGACCTTGATCCACGTCCCGTCATAGCCGAACCGCCTCAGATGCGCGGTGACGGTCCCGGGCGGACTTAGCCATGGCGCGAAACATTCATACCCGATACCTGGAACCACCATCGCGACAAGACGTCGTTGCGACAGTCCAAGATCGACCGGGCTGCCGGTGCCGGTGGGTTCCTCCGAAATGCGCGTCAATGCATCGTCGCAAGGGCGGTAGTCCGGGAGTTCTGATTGCCTCGCCTGGAGCACCTCGCAGAAAATCTCGCGGAAGCGCCCTCGGGCGTCCTGCATGCCCGCGGAGGACGCCGGCAGGAGGACCAGTGGCGGTGTTTCGGTGGAGTACGGAATGAGCGGCTTTGGGGCGCAAGCGGCCAGGACCAGGCATGCCAAAAGCCCCGCCGATGCGCCCTGCCCGCTCAGGCGCCTGACGCGCTGCCTCAGAGTGCGCACAATGCCCTTGCAACTGGCTGGGATCGATTCATTCGTGGGCACGCTTCACCTCCTTGGAGGTGGGAGCACCATGCGGATTCACATATGGCTCCCAGTCCAGAATCTCCAAGTCCGATAGGCTCAGCGGCCGGGTGACAAAGAACATCACCGCGCGCAGCCCGTCAGTGAAGTAGCGCGCGCCACCTAGTGTCGCCCGCTCCTGCATGTGGGCTGTGGGACCGACGCCACCGACAAAGCCAAGCGTCTCCAGGCCTTCCGAATACATGCAGTCCTGGACCACCAGGTTTCGTGCCTCATCAACATTCTCATGCAGCACCGGGGCAACGCTGCTCGCGGCAAAGCGGCCGCCCACCGGACGGCCGAACTGCAGGACGTAGACGGGCCGCCCTCCGAAGCTGAGGGGGGCGCGCCAGGCTCGTATCCAGGTGGCCGGCGCTCCGGCTTGTGCCTGCTTGCGCAGGACCGCGTCCGGGATGCGGCCGAAAACATACTGGGCATTGTCGAAGGCTTGCTGATTTCGGCGATAGCTGCGTCGCACCATGGCCGCCCCGAAATCGTCGATGTCGCCGATAGCGATGCCGTTCAGCGGATCCTCGCTGGTCTGCTCTGTGGCATCGGTGGCGCAACATGGCAGACGCTCCAGAGCGGAGCGCAACGATGCCAGGTCCTGATAGTCCGTGATGGCGGAGGCTGGGTACGCAAACAACGGACGGGAAAAGCTCGGGTCCCCGGCATCGTCGGGCACTTTGAGGAAGAGTGTGAGGGCGATCAGGGAGAGATTGCCCAGCAAATCCACGTTCAGCAACTTGGTGCCGCGATCCGGATTGGTGAACACGACACCCGAACGCGTCTCGCCTGGGGAAATCGGGTTTCTGAATCCCTGCAGGTTGAACCATTCGTCTATACGATCATTGGTCCTGCCGTCGAACCACGTATGCAAGGGCCAGGCGACCTCCAATGGCGAAAAGTAGTCAGGATCGCTGCCCGTGCGAAGCAGGCTCAGCGGTTGTGACGTCCCGTTTCTGACTTCGATCCAGACCGGTTGCACGCCTGTCGCATTGACATCCGCGCCGAACATACGCTCGCTGTCGGCCGTGCTCAGTACAGCCGCTGTTACGCTCACATCCTGTTTCGTGATGCTCACGGCGCGGGCACGGAATGCTGCATCTCCTCCTTCGGCTGGAGGGTGCCACGCAGAACAGCCGGCAGCGAGGCACAAGATGACGATGACTCCCGCCACCGCGCAAAGACCGCGACAGATGGCCGGCGACAGGCTCATCGCCCGATTCCCGGTGTGGTACGGCGCTGCCCGTCCTGTTCGCGCCGCGAGAAGAACCGGACCGCAGCGAGAGAGGAGGGACGGCGGTCGAACACGAGAACCAAGCGATCACCGTCCGTATAGTAGGGGTCCGTGGTCAGGTTCTCGCGCGGGCTCTCTGGCGCCGCGGCGCCCACGCCGGAAGCATATCCGACAATGGCGAGACTCTGGGAATAGGCCATGTCTTCTGCCAGCGCCGTGCGCGCTTCGTCGACATCGGGGTCGATCTTGTGCGTCGTCAGCGTTGGCGAGTGGATCGTCAGGCGACTCCCGATGTCACGGCTGATCTGCCCGACCCATACGGGCTTGCCGTGATAACGCATGGGACTCAGCCAGAGCCGCAGGTGGTTGCGCTGGTGAATCGAGTCGCGCGCCTTCTGCAGCGCTAGGTCCTGTGGCCGCCCGAAAAGAAAGAGGTCGCTCACTGGCGCATTGAGATACCGCTCACCTGAGATAGCCGATGACACTACCCTCATGATTGCGCCCGACCACTTTGTCTCAGTCGGGCGCCAACCGCGGCGCACCAGCGCAGGAAACGCATCCTCGAGCCCGCCTACGACGACCAGGTTCAGCGGGTCGCCGTTCTTCGCGCCATCGCCATTGGTGGCACAGCAAGGCAACGTCTCAAGCGCCGCCAGGAAGGCGTCGTCGTCCTCGTAGCTGCGGATCAGATCGGGCGGATAAACCTCGCGCCAGAAGACGGCGCTTGCGTCATAATCACTGCGGAACTCTGGCACGATTGTGAACATCGATAACGCTCGTACGCGACCGTGGGCCACCAGGTCGAGTTGAATCAGCTTTACGCCTTCCTCGAGATTGGTCAATACCATGCCTGACACAGTTTGCCCAGGCAAAACCGGGTTCCGGAAGGCAAGCCGCCCGAAGCGTTCGCTGATCTCTGCCCGCACTTCACGTGATTCGCCCTCGGCGAACGCGTCGGCGGCCTCGGAGCTCGGGAAGAAGTTCGGATCGAGCCCGGGAAACAAAAGAAAATAAGGACGATCTTCCTCATTCCTGACCTCGACCCAGACTGGCTGAATCCCTTTTTTCGCAAGCGCCAGTCCATACAGGGACGCACTTTCGCGTGCCGAAAGCACCGTTACAGATACGGTCATACCCTCCTCGGTAGCTGTCAGCGCGCGACTCCGGAAGTCGATGCTGGAGTCGGGGGCGGCAGTGATGGCGCAGCCAGCCAGCAACCCCGCCGTGCCCGCGGCGGCCATCACCTTCACAAAAAATGGGCACGGGCGGACTCGATCGACAGGGGAACGGGAGAGGGCTTCGGATTCGGTCGGAGGCATGGTACAAGCAAAGGCCGGAGAAGTCGGCTTCGATCCATGATAGGAAACGGAACCTTGCTTGTCCTGCTGCTGTTCTTTCAAATGACGCCAAACTCAAAGCAGCCGACACATAAACTTCATCCGGCTTGTCGGCTAGGCGGGCGAACCCGGCATCAATGCAACACCGCGTACCTGCCCGCCGAATGTCCATCCTGAACTGATGACGTTCAGCACCTTCTCATTCTCGAACACCCAGACCAGCTGAAACCGCTTGACGCCGATACCCGACTCGGCCTGCACTGAATGCGGCGTAGCCTCCTGCTGATTCCACGGCCGAGCGCGCTGAGGGCTTCACCTTTTGGAGCGAAATCAAGCGCTTTGTGCTGCTTTGCCAACTTACGATCTGCCCGGCGCATCGCGGCGCTTACGGGCGAGACCAGCACGCTCAGCCGAAGGTTCGCCAAGCGGCCGATGCATGCTCTGCTGCTGGCGAGCACGGGAATCGACCGATACTCTCCATCAGTACTTGATGTCCCGCTTTTCCTGGCGGCCCTCCTGCTTCGTGCCGCGCTTGTCCTGTCGGCACTCGGCGTTGCTCTTCTGGTTTGCGGCCCGGCAGTCGACCTTGCCTGAGCGCGCCTCCTGTTTGGCAGCTTGGTTTGCGTCCCTGCCTTGTTGCCGCTGCTGCGACTGTTCGGTAGCCAGGGCAGCGCCCGATAGTGCCAGTAGTCCCGCTGCGGCCAGCATTGTGCCCGTCCGACTCCAAAGTCTCGATTCGACCATTTTCACGCTCCTCTATGCTGGGTTGAGACAGCGGTCAGCTGTCGCGCCAGGACGCCCTTCCTATGCTCCTAGAGAGGGAAACCCAAGAAGCCTTCTCCGATAGAAGCGAGCAGCCATTACCGCAAGTCCATGATGGCACGAATGTCCGCCGACGAGGCCATCCTCTCCTTGCAAGCGGTATTGGGGTTATGCTGCCGTGCTTCGCGTCATATAGGTCGAGTCGCTGCTGAGCAGCGCTTGGATGACGCGCCAGTTCTTGTTGGCTAGTGCGACGGCGCGCAGTTGTGCCCGCATCGCGCAATCAGTTGCTGCAGCCAGAGGCTTCGCGGATCAGCTTTTGTCGTTGCGTAGCGCAAGACCGCCCGCGCGCCGTGGATGAGCAAGGTCCGCAAGTAGGTGTCGCCGCGCCGGCTAATGCCGTGCAGACGAGGCTTGCCTCCCGAAGAGCACTGGCGAGGCACCAGGCCGAGCCAGACCGCCAAATGTCGGCCATTCCTGAATTGCTTCCGGCAAGGGGCTGCAGCCATTTGCAGGCATGGCAAACGCCACGTGTCCCATGCGGGACTACCACGTGTCATTGCCATGCCGGCGCCGCAGTCACGAATGCCTAACGGTGGCTGCCAGCCAGCGCGACGATAGCGCCTGTGGTTGCCGCGATGGCGGCCACGGTACCAATGCTATGCCACGGATGCTCATGGACGTAGCGATCGGTCGTTGTCGCCCACTCGGAGACTCTGGTGCGGCTCTCTTCGCGCAGCGCAACGAGGCGGTCCTGCAGCGCGCGCTGCCGGGCTTTGAGTGCGTGGCGCCCAAGGCTGGTCCCTACGCCGGTTTCGGCTTTGACATCATGAAGAAGCGCCTGCACGTCGGTCATCAGCGCATCGACGTCACGGGTCAATGCGTCCTTGTGCATGGAGAAATTGGATTGGATGTCGTTCATCTTGCCCTCCTGTTAGCGAAATCATCGCAGTGCGTCGCGCAGCACGACTGGCACTGTGTCAAATATAGGCTTGGGTTGACAGCCCGGCATAACAAGCAGCAAGCCACTACGAAACGGCCCGGAAGGGGGGCAAGAGGACCGTGGAATAAATGCGACGGAAGTATCGTCGCGCTTATGCCACGAAAGCCTCTTGTCGCTGAGGAGGGCTCGCTTGCCCGTCTTCCTGGCGTGCCACGCGCTGTACATGCGGTCGGGGATCAGATCCTGGTTCAGGAGGTCATCGGAATATCTGTACACCGATGGCATGCGGCGCTGCAACATCCCGCTGTCGCAGGTGAGCAATCCTCCCGTTGCGATCAACGCCGTAGAATTTCTCGCTCAGCGTACCGCTGCCGCCGCCGGCCCTTTGTTGACGGGTTGCTGCAGTGCTAGGCTGAAGGCGAAATCTTGCCGCCCAGGCGGAGACACCAAATTGTTGAAGCACCAAGGCTGACAAGGGAGCTACACCGCCACGAGTCGCCCTGTTCCCCTGATCAGCGAATCGAGGAGCGCGTCACGTCAGAGCAGGAACGATTGTCATACCATTACAGTAAGTTCGTAACGCGTGCCAGGGGGGCGAGGCGGATGGCCCGGCCGGCCATGAGGAGGCCAACATGTTTCAGCATATCTTGGTGCCCACCGATGGATCGGCACTCTCCGACGCTGCCGTGCGCATGGCGGTGACACTCGCCAAGGCATTTGAGGCGAGGATCACTGGATTGCTTGTCATCCCGGAATTCCATGTCTTCACACATCGGGTCGACATGCTGGAGGATAGCCAGGAGCGCTACGCACAACTTGCCGAAATGCATGCGGAGAGATACCTGGCGGTGGTCGCACAAGCAGCACATGAAGCGGCGGTGGCATGCGAGACGATCAGCGTTACCCACAATCACCCCTATGAGGCGATCATCCGGACCGTGGAGGAACGTAACTGTGACCTCATTGTCATGGCATCGCATGGCCGAGCCGGCCTGCAGGGGCTACTGGTCGGCAGCGAAACCCAGAAAGTCCTGACGCATTGCCGGATCCCGGTTTTCGTGTTTCGCTAGTCAATACTGCGAACCAACCGCACGCGGCGCAGCGGCGAGCGCCAACCCGGCCCTTGACCTGAGCCTTCGTACCTGCCGCACCGCGAGTGAACATGCGTCCCCTGCTGGAAGCCCGTCTTGTCAACGATGTTTTTGGCGACCCCCGGACTGTTCGTAGACTTCCTGGACGAACGGCGCGCGCTGCTGTTCGACTTGGAATGTGCACGCGCTGAGCGCCACCCGAGCTGACCGTTTCACTACCGGGGTAGCCGGGGCACCCATGCCACAGAGCGCGGTACTAGGGGAGCACTGGCTGCTCCTGACGGCTGGCCATCGCCCCGCGCGGCCTCGCGGAATGGTGTGAGTCCACTTCCACAAGACGACCGCCCCCAAGCTAATCCGCCGTCGAAGCTATCCGATCCGGAAAAACTCCACGCTCTGCCCCGCATTGACCGCCCGCCGCAGCCAGGCGGGCATCTCGCGCTGCCCGTCCCAGCTCATTCCGGGGTGATCGTACTTTCCGTGCATTTTCTGGCGGTTTGTCCCGGAAAGTGCCAATCCATCAAGGACTTACACATACACAGATCGCGCGAGACTCATTGCGGCGAAAAGCCTTGCCACAGGCGGCTGCGAGCCCTGCTACCGCCATTTTTTACACGGAAAGTACGATCACCCCACATATGACTACGTCGGGGGGAGTGAGCAAGGTTGAAGGCGGGTTCTGGGGTAGTCGTACATTTTGCGCAAAATCGGGCGGTAGCCAGCCGGAGAGCAGCTTGCAGCAAGGCTTCGTGGCTGCCCGCACTTTGTGCGGCAGGGAGCCAAACCGCCAGATTCCGCACCAAAAGTACGATCATCCCAAATCAAAGGGATTCGGCAACTGGTGGATGATGATTAACGTCTACGCCGCTCCTAGTGACCGCAGAAGCGTCGGGACCTTAGCGCTGCTGGTGGCCTGGACACGGGCGATGAGTGCGTAATCGACCTGGCTCACTCCGTACGTTTGAGCGATATCGCATTGCAGTCGATGCCACAGATGACAGGTCATTTCAGCGTCGGCCATCGCTCGGTGTGCACGCCCGGTCTTAGGCAATTGCAGCATATCGACGAGTGTCGATAACCTGTGATTTTGAGCGTGTGGGTAGATACGCCTGGAGGTGAGCATCGTACACGCGAAGTGCTGATTGGCTGCGATGTCCAGAAGCCCAAGCTCGGCTTGCCAAAATCTTCGGTCAAAACCAGCATTGTGGGCTACCACCGGATGTCTGCCGACAAACCGGGCCGCTTCACTCATGACCTTCGACGCAGCAGGCGCATCTGAAATCATGTCATTGGTGATTCCGGTCAGGCTTACAACCTGCGAGGGGATACGCTTTCCAGCGTTCATCAAGCTTTGAAAACGGTCGACGATCTCGCCGTCGCGCAACAAAATGACAGCAATTTCCGTCGCTCGGTCACCTCGACTTGGCGACAATCCCGTCGTTTCAAAATCCAAAATCGCAACCGTCTGCACCCTGCTTCCCCTTGTTTCTCAAAGCCCAAATCTCTGCCGTCGAATGCAAATCCGGCACATACCCTGCTCGAAGCACCTCGACGATCGAGCGCGGCGTAAGCACCGTCACACCCGTCCCCGCGCGCTTGACGAGGGACGCCCGGGATTCGCAAATATCTGAAGCTTCAGATATTAACGAATCCCGGCCAATCCTCTCGGAATACTTTAAGTGGCGGCGGTGCGATCCGTGGTCTGCAAAGCAGCTTGAAGCAAACAAGCCGACCGGTGGCGCTCCGTTGGCTGGACCGGATGTCGAGGCAAGATGATGTAAACCGACGCGTAGCGGCATTCAGAGGCCGAACCAGTTCGCCAGCCGCAAACCAGCCAATTCCGCAAAATCCTTTGTATTACGCGTCACCAGGGTTAGCCCGTGCGCTATCGCCACCGATGCAATCTGCCCATCCACGAATGGCAATGTGAATCCAGCCCGCTCGCGCGACTGGCGCAGCTCTGCGTGGATCCGCGCTGCGGCAGCGTCATAAGGCAAGACTGGCAAAGTGCCCACGACATCTTGCACAAAACGGCCAACAGCGTCCTTCCGTTGGCCATCCGGCATGCGCAACCAACCAAAGCGGAGCTCGTGCCAGACCGGGGCTGGAATTGCTAGCTCCCCCTCGTAGCGGGCCAAATTCTCCATTACCGCGACCTCAGGTCTCGGCCGCATGGCCTCTGAAACAATGTTGGTGTCCAGCAACCAACTCACGGCGCTCACCATGAGAATTCTCTTCCCCCATCAGGTTGACGTAATTGCGCAAAGGGATCGCCCTCATCCTCCACTGTCACATGCGTTTTGCGCCACTCTGCTAAGCGCGCAGAAAAGCCAGAGGAAGACCCAACCAGCTGTCGATATTGTGACCACGACATCAAGACGCCGGCAGCCTGCCCGCGCCGGGAGATCATTAGCGGCTCTTGTGCCACTTCTACACCCCGGAGCGCATCGGCGAGGTGCGCTCTTGCCTCAGAGAACGGAATGGTTTGCATGGAAAAGTGCTCCTTGCTTGATGCGTACATTTCAATTGTACATCATGAGGGGAATCAAGGTTCCCTGCCGGCGTTGCACGCTCAGAGGGATGCGACGATTAAGGCACTTCAAAATGCCCACCTATGGGCGGTCAAGCAGATCTTGGCCAAGGCTGGATCTCAAGCTCACGTCAGGCGCCCCGCTCGCAACAGCCTACCTATTCCTACGGCGGCCACTTCTGCCGTTATACCCCGGCACTACTTCTTTCCATGTCGTCTTTTACGTGCCCGAGCCGATCAGGTAATTTCTCAGCTTGGGGGCGCTCCGTATCCGCTTCGGATGGTCGACCTAGTCGCCCCCCAACGACGCGTGTGCTTTTTTATTCCTGCGGAATGAGGAAACGCTCGGGCCGCTTGCCCAGCCAAGCGGGCGTCCGGCCACATCCCGACCAGGTTTTGCCGGTTTTGGGATCCATGTACTTCGGCGGTAGCGGCGCCTTCTCGGAAGCAGCGGAAGCTGTACCCGCGGGCCGGCCGCGACGATGCCGCCCGCGACCTCAGTTGTGCGCGCCTCTTCGATTTTGGCTTCCAACGCTTGCTTTTGCGCCAGGAGTTCCTGATACGTTGCCATTTTTTTGCGCCGCGCCGTCGCCCGATCAGTTCGTGCTCGGCGCGGCTGTATGTGAAAAACGTCTGCAATTCGAAACTGCTGAGTTCACGCGGCACCTCGCGCGCGCCCAAATAGGTGCTCTGCCAGCCTTGTATCTCGTGCGCCTCCCGTCAAGTGGGCCAAGCCCGATACGTCAAGCAAAGGCGAACAGCAAACCTCGAATAAACCACAACTTACGCTTGAGAACCCGCGCCCCAGCTGGGCTTGCGAACCGTCGTAAATTGCACCGAAATCAAACTAGCCCCTTACTCTAACGGGCAAACTTCCACGAGCCCGTTAGCATTTCTACATGCCGAGCCTCTCACTGAGGCTCGGTTTTCTTGCTTGCGCATTGGTTGCGCGCCCTCGCTCGTTAGCACACACAGCCAAACCTCCGTACATGCCGCAGCTTGGACCGGGCTCCCTTCTGCACGATTCGCTTCATCTGGCTAACGGAGTTTTGTGGTGTTGCGCACATACATATATCGCAGCACGACGCCGCCTGCAGGAAACTCTTAGCGTTGGATAGGCCTCGCACAACCGTCGCGGAGGAGTGCCATGCGCCCACACGGACTGTTCCTCCTCTCGCTGCTGACCCTGATGTTGGTGCCAGACTTGCTGAGTCTGTGCCCGCAGCTGAGCGCGCTGTATTTGAGCTCAGGGCGATTGGGTGTCCTTGAGGTCCTGGTCACCTGCTTGCCGGGTCCGCTCATTCCGATTGTCCTGGCATCCCGGAGATGTGTTGGTGATCCCTTCGGAACCGGATGGCCCGGGGGCAAAGGAGGTGTGCCGAAAATGGAGCCGCCTGCGCCGAATCTGTCCCCGATCGTGCCTGGGTTCAGGCCGCCTTGGACTTGCTGACGCCCCCACCACCTTTTCGGCTTCACGAAACATCAAGGGTTGATGCATCCATGCGCACGCATCGCCATTTGATCATTTCCCCGACGTTGTTCCGCTGCGAGCGATCGTGAAAGCTGGGCACGTGGGTTGTCGCAAACGGAACAAAGAGCACGCCGTTGCGTCGATGGGCAGCCACAGGAGAGCGACATGAGAACGACAAGCGAGCGAGATGACGCGATCGAGGCACCGGTCGAGCACGACCAGAATGTCGACTTGACCGCCTACCTCGATGTCCTGGTCCGCTATCGCCGGACGTTCCTCGGTGCCGCCATCGTCGTTATCGCATTGGGGCTGCTCTACGCCCTGATCGCCTCGCCGGTCTACCACAGCGACATCGTGGTCCAGGTGGAAGAGAGCAACGGTCCTGGCGCAACGGCTAGCAAGCTAGCCACGTCGATATCGCCGGCGCTGGACATCAAGCCGGCGGCTACCGCCGAAATGGAACTGTTGCGTTCGCGCATGGTGCTCGGCAAAGCGGTCGCGTCTTTGCGTCTGGATATCGAGGCGCGGCCGCGCTACTTTCCCCTGATTGGGGAGACCATCGCCCAACTCAACCGCGAATTGTCCGCCCCCAGCCTGCTCGGCTGGGGGGGCTTCGCCTGGGGGCGCGAATCGATTACCGTGCAGGACTTAGATGTCCCTATGTCGATGGAAGGCCGCAAGATCCGGCTGACAGCAACCGGTGACGGCAGTTATTCGGTATCGCTCCATGGCTCCGACATCACGGGCAACGGCAAGGTCGGTACGCCCTTGTCGATCGCAACACCGGCTGGGCCCGTGCGCCTGCTGGTCAGCGCACTCGAGGCGCGCCGTGACGCCGCGTTCGAGCTGCGCCGGCTCCCACGCAGCGCCGTCATCACGCACTTGCGGAGCAAGATCATCATCACCGAGCGCGGGCGACATAGTGGCGTGATTGGTATCTCCCTGGAGGGCGACGACCCTGCGATGGTGGCTGCCACGCTTAATGAAATCGGTAATGCCTATGTCGAACAGAACGTGCTGCGCAAGGCCGCCGAAGCGGAGAAGTCATTGGCGTTTCTGTTGCAGCAGTTACCCGGCCTCAAGCAGCAAGCCGCGACCGCCGAGACCCGCTACAACGCTATGCGCAACCAGCGCGGTACCGTTGACCTGCCGGAAGAATCCAAACTGATGCTGAACCAGTCGGTGCAGCTGCAGACCAAGCTGCAAGAGCTTCGGCAGAAGCGGCAGGAGTTGGACGCGCGCTTCACGCCCCACCATCCTGCCATTTCGCTGATCGACAACCAGATCGCCAGCGTCAATGCCCAGATCAACGGCATGACAGCCCGCATCCAGAAGCTGCCTGACGTGGAGCAGAACGTGATGCGCCTGATGCGAGACGTGAAGGTCAGCACCGACACGCTGCAGTCAGTGCTCAATGACTTGCAGCAGCTCAGGCTGATGAAGGCCAGCAAGATGGGCTCCTCGCGCCTGGTCGACTCGGCCGAAGTGCCGCTCAGCCCGATCCGGCCCAACCGGGAGGTAATTGCCGCGCTGGCAGTCGCCGTCGGCCTGTTCGCCGGTCTCATGGCAGTCGTGCTCCATCATGCCTTCAACGGCGGCGTGGCGGACGCCGATGAGATCGAGCGCAGGACGGGCATGACCGTCTACACGACAATTCCCTTCAGCGCACAGGAGGCGCAGGTGCAGAAGGCCCCGAACAACGGCGGGCTGCTGGTCCGGCTGCAGCCGGACGACCCTGCCGTAGAGACGCTGCGCAGTTTCCGCACAGCCCTGCAGTTTGCACTGGCCGGCAGCCGCAACAGGACCGTGGTTATCACAGGGCCCGCACCGGGGGTCGGCAAGTCCTTTATCTGCGCGAATTTCGCGGCGATCGCCGCCAGCGGCCGGCGCGCGGTGCTAATCGATGCCGACCTTCGGCGAGGATCGCTACACCGGCGCTTTGGCGCTAGACGCAAGCCAGGACTCACCGAGCTGCTGCTTGGCGCGTCGTTCGAACAGGCCGTGCAAAGGGACGTTGCCCCCGGCCTGGACTTCATTCCGACGGGGAGAGAGCCGCCGCATGCGGCGGACGTCCTGCTCAGCCCCGCCATGGATACCTTACTCAACACGCTTACGATGCGCTACGATCTGGTCCTGCTGGACACCCCGCCCATCCTGGCGGCCACCGACGCCGGTATCCTGGCCGGCAAGGCAGCCGCAGTCTTCCTGGTGGCGCTCGCCGAGAAGACGACCGTGAGCGAACTGCAGGCGTCCCAGCGGGCGCTGTTGCAGAGCGGGGCGGAGGTCAAAGGGGTGCTGCTCAATGGCATGAAGATCGAAGGCCGCTGGTACCGCGCGCATTATTACTTCGGCAAGTACCGATATCTTGGCGAGTACGGCAAAAAGCAGTTGAAGCGGACATGAGGTATGTCAGGGCCTTGAACGCGAGTGAGGCCGCAGCGTGCCGCTGCGGCCTCAGGCCTCATGGTGCATGAGATTGCCCGCGGGTGGTCTTATGTGCTTGAACAATCCGAAAGTATCATTGGAGATCGCGCCGGCGGTTACACCGCCTGCTTTACCGCGACTGTCTCACGGGACCGGATAAAGAACCCGATGCCGGCAATCATTGCTACCGCATAGCCGGCGATATAGCCATAGACGGCGCCGCGTGCACCGTAGTTCGGGACCGTGACGAGGTCCACCACGATCATGGTGAGAAGCACAAGCAGCCATTTCTCTACCAGCCAGTTCGGCTTACGCATATGGATCGCCAGCAATGACAGTGCCGCATCAACGACCACCAGACCGGAAGCCATCGCGGATAGCTGCAGCAGACTTGCCGCAGCCTCATAGTGATCGCATTCGGCACTGTCTCTATGCGGCTGAAATCGGATACCGGTTCAAGTACCCTGTCGGAACGCATTGCCACCTGGCGTATTCACTCGCCATGTCGCACCACCTCAAAGTCCTCGTGCCGGAACGGCGCATACACTTCGCCGTCGAAGAATACGGCATACACACCGGTCTGCTTGCCGTAGGCGACAATTCGCACTGACGCCGTAATTCCACGCCTTCGACGACAAGGCCGCCCGGTGCAACCGTTACGCTATCACAGTCCAGAAGATATTCAGTCCGACCCTGATCACCTTGCGTTGATTCGAGAAGTATTGATCCTGGACGGCGGGTCATTGTAGTTTCACGACGAGCGTAGCTTTGCGCCAAGGGGCCAGCCAGTTGGTGCGCGGCTATAACTGGACCTGCGACCCTTGCCGTCAGTCCTCAGGGAGTCGCCAGTGACCCGCCCCGCTTGCGGCTTGAACCGAAGTAGCGGTTGATCCGGGACCGCATCGGCTTTTCTATCATGTAGTGAAGAAAGACAGAAGCGCCGACCGTCAGCGCCAACAGGATCAAAGCCTGCACCGCAGCCGGCATCATGGCAAGGTCGGGCAGCCGGGACCTCGCGAAGGAGAACAGATACTGAGGGATTCGCTGCACGATGTAGATGCAGTATGAACCCTCGCCAAGAAATACCAGCGGCCCGAATGAGAGCACCCGAGTGAGAGCGTCTATTTCATAGGAAAGCGAAAGGACCAGTCCCGCAGCGCCAGCGACGAAAAGGGTATCCACCCCCACCATTGACGCCAATGGCGCAGATGAGCAGCGACAGCAACGCGCCCCACCTGGGGTTATCGTCCTATTGCTGCAGATTGATACGGTCAGGCAGAAAAAAAGACGTTCTGTAACAATGACTTAGTGAGCCTCCAATCGCGCCGCACGGTCCTTTTTTGCAGATTGGTACGCTTGCCCACCATTTCCGCCCTTGCGAAGCTGGCACACGGAGGGACATGCTTAGGGTGCGCCGAACTGATCGGCTACCTGCTTCGCACGCCGGACGTCGTCCGCATGCAGGTCCATCGAAGTCGTGGCCAGGGACGAGTGCCGCAAGTTGTCGCGCACGGTCGTGAGTTCCGCGCCACCGTTGAGCAAGTGAGTTGCATGGGTGTGCCTCGTCCAGTGCGGGTTCGCGCGCCGCAGATTTTCGGCCAAGGCCGGGCCGCCGTCTTCGACGACGGCGGCGGCGGTCGCGAAAAATCGCTTCATCACCCGTCACAAACGCCAGGCGGTGATCCCACCCTCTTCGCCCAAGCTGCCGATGAGCGGCGTCGATGGGTCGCCACTTCGATGGCGCCACTGGCAGTCCACGCTCCACGAGGTAGCGATCGAGCGCACGGCGGGCCAGCGGTGGCAGCACACACTTCCGGCCTTGCGGCCCTTGCCGACCACGCGAATCCACGCATTTCTCGGCCTCGAGCCACTGCGGCGTGCCGATTTTCGGCTGCTGATGGATTGTGCTCTGCGGTGTTTGATGTTGCGGTCATGTCATTGCCCCTCCGATAGCCGCGCGGCGGCCTTGGATGAGCGCCTCAGTGTAGCGATCCACACCGAAGCTGAAAGTCTCACGGAAGTTGATGTGTCCGAAATGCCCGGGCCCCATGCGGCGCAGCCAAGCGTCCTCGATATTCGTACCACTCTTGCGCAAACGCTCGACGACATCGTTCATGCGGTGGGTGTTCCACGCCAGTACGATGTTGGTCAGAAGCGCGTGCGCCCCCGAGATCGCCTTCATCTCATCGCCTCGCCGGCCGCGTTCGTGTGGTACCCGGCCAGCATGGATCGCGCGCTGCAGCTGGTGCACCGACTCCCCCCCGGCTGAGCAATGTATGGATTTCACGGCGGAAGTCTTCAATGGTCACATAGTCGCACAGGAAGATGCTACGCAACAGCCGACCGAGATGCTCGGCAGCTTTGTGCGCCTTGTTGGTCCTGGCGGCGCTGCCGAACCGTTGCATCGCGAGCTCAGCGCTAATGCGGCCGATACGGATCGATGCCAGCACCCGGAGGAAATCGTCCCAACCCAGGCGTATGGCTCTCAAGGACAAGCGCTTCGTGGTGACACGCTCGATACGTTCCGGCACCTTGAACTCTGCAGGCAGGTACAGCTTGCGCTCTGCCAGATCGCGCAGGCGCGGACATAGATCGAAACTCAGGCCCTTGGCCGTGGCCATCGCGGCGTTCGTGTAGCCGTGCGTGTCCACTGCCAGTAACGACAGGCGGATATGGTCCTCGCTGCGGTTGTGCTGCTCCACACCCTCGATTGCAACCCCTGCCTGACGCTCGTTCAAGACGATCGGTTGATCATAGACGATGCCCCACTTGTCGAGCACGTGGGTGTAGATGCCGGCCGCGTAGGTGCGTCGGCGCGGATCAACGCGAGCGATCCACAGATGCCGTGAAACGTCCAATGACATCTCATCATGTCGGCCGATGCCTTATTTCCGGTGCCCCAGTGCGTGGCTAACGGGATCTTTCCCTGGAATTCGGACACCACCTCGTTGGCCCTGCGCAAATGGCCATGGGTCTCCAGCGCGCGCATGGCAAGTGACACCTGAGCGGTGTCGATGCCGGGAATCATTGCTGCGATGCCCTTGGCGTCGATCTCGGTGCCATGGGCGAGCAAGGCCGCATAGGTCGACAGCAGTTCGGCCACGGACTCTGCCCGGTGCCCGAGTAGCACCTCGCTGAAATTGGTCGACGCGTCGACCTCCAGCAATAGGTCCGGAAACTGCACATCGCCGATTGTCTTGTAGATCAAGTCGCGCGTGCGGCGCGGCTCATCGTCCTGCTCCAGCGGCACAATCGCCGGCAGGTGAAGCATGCCATCGTTTCCAATATCGATCTTGCCTTGAGCGCAGGCCTCGGCCACCACAGCCACGCCAGCACGAAGCGTATCCAGTAGCTGTTCGATGAAGGTATCAGCGGTGGCTGGCAGGCCCAACAGCGCGCGGTACTTGGCACGGTCGCGCTCCCACTCCTTGGCAGGAATGAGCATTTGGTCGCGATCACGAAAGCGCATCGAGTGGTCAATCCATACGCTGCCCCGACGCAGGCTCTTGTGTAGCGACATCATCGTGCAAGCAGCGAAGGCCTGGTAGCCGCGCTTTGGGTCAGGGTCATGGACGAGGTCATGCCACGCCGTGCCAACGCCGGTCTCCGTAAAGTCTTCTGGCAGAGCATTGAGCTTCCTCGTCTGCAGTTCGCGCCATGCCTTGAGGTTCGCAAAGCCGGGATCGTCCTCCCTGCCTCCGAACTCCAGGTCTTCCAGGCCCGACAGCAGAGCGTGAACCCGCTGATGGCTACTGGTCAGCGCCGCCCGCACGTGTGACGCAAAGCTCGATTGCGCCCCGTCGGTGACGACGGCCAGGTGCGTCAGGGCTTCATCCACTCGCTGCGTGGTGGACTTGCTCTTGTCTTGCAGAACGGCCTTGGCCTTGAGCGCCTGCTGCCTGCCTTCCACGGCAGAACGGGTGTGCGTCGGCTGGTCTGGTGCATCGCGATATCGGTGAGTTCCAGCAAGCCCATCCGCAGAAAGCACACCAGTTCGAGCGCCTGGGTGCTCCCCTTCAGTGCTTTGGTCTTGCCCGGGCGCCTTGCTTGCACCTTCTGCGCATAGGCACGCAGTTTGGGCAACGCGATGTCATCCAGGTTCCACTCGTGCACAGCAAGGGACTTCAGGTAGCGGATCGTGTCCAGCGTTTCAGCGAGGTTCTTGGGGCCATTGCGCCCGGAAGGCGCCTTGATCCACTCGAGGTGTGTTGCAGTGCCGTCAGCCCGCGGACTGCGGACGGATTCCATGCAGTGCTGCAGCGTGGCCGCCGGCACTGCGCGGTTGACCGCCGCGAGCATTTGCGCCTCGTAGGCGGAAAATGCATGCCGTGCCAAGTCTGTGAGCTGGCGCTGGCCGGGAATGAGGAGGCAGCGATCGTGGAGCCATCGCTGGGCAGTGGTGACGAGTTCATCCACGTGTGGCGCTGCGGCAGCTTGCACGCGGAGCATCTCCAGCAAAGCGGCCTGGCTGGTGACATCGAGCGCCTTGATGCCAAGGTGCTCCTTGACCCATTGCTGATGCTCGTACAACGTCGGGCGTCGCTGGTACAGCGTCTTCAGGCTGGCAATCGACAACAGCGGCGCGGAGAAAGCTTCACACAGGTACCGAAGGAGATTGCGCGGAACGGCAGCAAACCGGTCCAACGGCCGACCGAAGGCCCGGAGGCAAACGAGCTGTAGGCCGACCGCGGCGTATCTGTCGGCCCGAAACCGCTCCCGTATTGCCGCGATGTCAGCACTGGTGAGCTGAAAAAACTGCCTCAGGTCAAATTCGGTCAACCGGGCGGGCAACTCTTCCCTGCCAACGTAGCGATACGAAAATGCCGATATCTACACTTTTCGTTGGTGTCGTTCGGGACAAAACTGTACGACAAGTGCTCGGATGGCCGCAATAAGGTCAGGCGAATGGGCTGCAACCCAACCCAACAAGGGGTCTGGGCTGACTCATAACCGTATCAATCTGCAGGAAAAGGACGATCACCCCAGGTACCGTCGCGCATTGGCGTTACGGAACGCGGCGTTGCCCCGCCTGCTGGCGCAATCGCCAGCTTCGCTACAGGACAATCTGATATCGTATGGCGCCCAAGCCATACGGCATAGAAGAAACCTGACAAGAGAGCCAAGCAATGCCCAGGCCCAACCCAGCGCTCCGACGCAGCCAGAAGGCGCCCATGACACCGGGGCGCCGGCGGCTTGTGATCACTGGCGCCATCATGCTGGTCGCTGCCTTGGGCTGGGGAGTGGAGGTCGTCCTCGAACCCGCTATCCAGCGCACCATCGTAATCACAACCGGCGCGGACAAGGGCATCTACCGCGGCTTTGCGGATCGCTATGCCCCTCTCCTCAAACGCGACGGCATCACACTTGATATCCGCAACTCCGCCGGATCGGTCGAGAATTATGCGAGGCTGACGGATCCCGACAGCGAATACGACGTCGGCTTCATCCAGTCAGGCACCACCACCCCGACGGAAGCCGACCACCTGCAGACCATTGCCGCCGTTGCCTACGAACCGATCTGGGTGTTCTATCGTGGCAAGGCCACGATCGACCGGCTGGCACAGCTAAGCGGCAAGCGGATCTCGATCGGCGTACCCGGCAGCGGCCTGCTGAATATCTCGCGCGTATTGCTCAAACATAGTGGCGTCAACGCGAGCAACAGCATGCTGCTGGAAATGGACGCTACCCAGGCCTATCAACGCCTCCTCGGTGGCCAGCTCGACGCCGCCTTCTTCATCGGGAGGCCGGATGCCGACATGCAGCAGAAGCTGCTGAACAGCGACCTGAAGCTGATGAATTTCGCCCAGGCCGACGCCCTGGTGCAGAGGTTTCCCTCTCTCTCCAAGCTCACATTCCCGCGCGCATCGACCAGCATCTCCAAGGATCTTCCGCAAGCGGATGTCACGCTGCTGGCCGCCACGGCCCTGCTGGTCTCCAAGGACACCCTCCACCCTGCCCTGGTCTACCTGTTGCTGGAGGTAACCAAGTCCGTGCATGGCGGCGAGGACTACTTCACGCGGCTGGGCACGTTTCCCAACCTGAATACGAGCGAGTTTCCGATCTCGGACGAAAGCACGCGCTACTTCAAGTCCGGACGCCCCTTCCTGCAGCGCTACCTCCCTTTCTGGCTCGCCAGCTTCATCGAACGGCGCCTGCTGATCCTGCTGCCCTTCATGGCTTTGCTGCTCGGCTTGCTGCAGGCATTGCCGCGCATGATAGAGGCGCGGTACAAGAAACGGCTTGTAGTCTGGTACCACGAGATCAAGGCGCTGGAAGATGAAATCTGGAGAAACGGCGAGCCGACCACAGAGCAGGTGGCGCAATGGCGCGACGAGATCGAGAACATCGACGCGCACGCCAGCCAGATACGGCTGCCGCAGCGCTACTTCCAGGATGTCTACGCCCTCAAGCAGGCGATTGGCGTCGTCCGAGACCGGATTTCCCAGGCAGCCGCGAAGGTCAAGACGTCCCTCGGCGACCGAATACCGGACCAATAGTGAGAAGTGCCGGTGCCATATCCGCGGAGCAAAAGGCTGAATTCGTATGCGAGGGCGCTGGCTCATTCAAGCGCTTTCCCTGGTTCTCCCGCTCCAGTCTCCCCCCAACGCCAACAGCAGCGCAATACGCTGGTTGAGATGATCGCCCCGCACGTTGATCAGATTCATCTCGGCAGCCAGCAGTGTCTGCCGAGCCTTCAGGACGCCGCGCGGGTCGGAAGCACCAATGCTTACGCGTGCCTCCTCGCGCTGTACCAATAGCTGGCTCTCGTTCACCCGATCCTGCAGTTGTCTGGTGCGATCTGCAAGATTCGATTCAGCACGCAACCCCGCATCGACCTCGCCCAGTGCCTGCAGGGCACTGTTGCCATATGCGATCATGGCGGCCTTCTGCTCGGCGCTGTAGTAGTCCGCCCTGGCCTTGAGCTCTCCCCCCGTGAACAGCGGCGCGAAGATCGCGCCATTCAGTCCCTTGATCGGAGTGCCGGCCTGGTTGAGCAGCAGCACGTCGCTGCGGATGCCAGTAATGGCCGCGCTGATTGAAATGCTTGGCAGCCGCGCTGCCTCGGCGGACTGCCTCAGGTCGAAGGCCGCGGCGACGCGGTGTGCCGCAGCCGTTAAGTCCGGGCGGCGATCGAGCAGGTCTGCAGGCAGGCCTGCCTGCGGAGCTACGGGCATGGCGGGCAGCTCCAGCTTCGCCACACTATCCCCGTCCCCGATTTCCCCGGCAGGGTAGCGGCCCAGCAGCAGCTCCAGGGCTTGCGCGGCCTGGCTCCTGGCCAGTTCGGCCTTCCGGAGCGAATCCACCTGCGTGCGCAGCGCATTCTTCGCTTCCACCAGCTCAGTATCCGGCGCCGCACCGATGGCAACCCGCCGCTCGGTTATCTGCACCAGTTGCTCCTGTATGGCAACGGCTTGCCGCTGCCGGTCCTCCAGCTTTGCGGACCGGATCAGCGTGAACCATGCTTTAGCAGTGGCGGCTGCGACGACGCGCTGCGCCCAGAGATATTCGTCCGCGGTAGCGGCGTACTGGGATTTTGCCGCGCGCGACTGTGCACGGATGCGGCCCCAGAGATCGATCTCCCAGCTCGCACCAATCGAGAGGAACTGGGTTTCCGAATGGCCGGCCCTGCCCTTCACGCCCGCGCTCGGTAACAGGCCGCTGCTTTGCATGGTAACGAGTGCCTGCGCCTGCTCGACGCGCACCGCTGCCAGCCTGAGATCGCCGTTGTGCGCGATCGCTTCCCGGGCCAGCCGCTGCAACTCGGCATCGCCGAAGCTTGCAAGCCAGTCGCCCGCGGGCTCGCCTGCTTCGGCCGCGTTTGCCCAGGTGCGCTGCCCTTCAAGCGCCGGGACGGCCTGGCCTCGAAGGCTGGCGCTATCCGGCGGCGCCTGCAGGGCGCAGCCAAAGAGCATGGAGAGCGGCAGCGTCAGCAGTACCGGAATGGTCTTGTTGAGAGATGACGACACAGGCTTGCCTTTAATGGAGCTTGAATACCAGATAGTTCAGCTTGGAACTGACGCGCAGGAAGACCATCCGAACGATATGGAACATCTTCATGTGCGTGGTGTAGATGGCACCCGCGCCGACAGCCCCGACCGGAAGCATCTGGCCCTTCGATTCGTCGCGCAGGTCCAGCTTGACCGCAAATCGGTTCGGCACTGCTTCCGTGGCACCAGTGTTCGGGATCATTCCGCCCTGCGCGAACTGGCCTTGCGATTGTGCCCAGACGATCGAATCCACCTTTGCCTTGATAATTTCACCTGGATGCGTCGGCAGGTAGATCTCGGCAACGTCCCCCGCCTTGACGTTGTAAAGCTCGTTCTGCGTGTAGAAGGCGACCACCTCCTGCTCATCCTCCACGAAGCTGAATGCCGGTGAGAACGGAAACGGGACCAGCATCGTGCCCACGCGCACCTGCAGGTTCACGACCTTGCCGTCTGCGGGCGCCCGGTACTCGGTTTGGCCAAGTTCCCATCGGGCGTTCTCGAGCATGACTTCAGTTTCCGCACGCTTGGCGCGCGCCGTGGCGATGGCGGCGAATTCCCCCTGGCTCCTCGCCGACAGCTTCTGCCGCGCCTCGTCCTCGACAGCTTGCGCACTGACCAGTTCGCCTTCCAGTTCGTGCTGCCGGGCCAGGGCATCTTCCCGGTCGAACTTCGAACCGGCCCCTGCTGCAAGCAGGGCCTCATGTTCCTTGAGGCGCTGGCGGGCGAGCGACAGCTTGGCTTGCACCGTGGCAACCTTGCCGGCCGCACCGCGCACGGATTCGCCGAGTTGGCGCGCCGCTGCCTGCGCTTCAGCCAACCCGGCATCGTCCGCCATCAACCTGCCCTCGAGTTGTTTGACTGAGGCCTGATACGGCGTCGGGTCGATGCGCAGCAGGACATCGCCCTTGCTGTAGTGCCGGTTACCCTCGGCCGGAAGCTCGACAATACGCCCCCGCACTTGCGGCACCACCTGGAGGACCTTGCCAACCACCCTGACATCATGGGAGGAAGGCGCCACCACGTTCAGCGTCAGGACCAGCAGCGTCAGGGCGACCACCGGAATCGTGACCACAATGACCATGGAAGTCGTGTTCCATGGTAGCCATTTGAACTTGAAGAAGACCAGCCAGACGGCCAGCGCGTAGATTGCAAGCAGCAGCGCATCCATTCAGCTCTGCTCCCCTGCGTCGGACGTAACGCCGCGTGCCGTCGCCCGTAGGGACGCGACGTTCCCGGGACGGCCGATGGGGGCATGTCCCGCGCCTCGCGCCGCTTCATCTTCCGGCAGTTTGTCGGTGCCATAGGCCGCCCGGTAGAACACCGGCTTGGTGTGTGCCCAGAGCCAGGCCATCGGCCACAGCAGTCCGCCGAAGAAGAGCGAAAGCAGGCATAGCGCATGGATGGCTTCCCTTTGCGGATGCTGCTTCCGGTGGGCGACCGTATCCGGCCAGATATGCAGCATCCAGAACAGGTAGATGGCTGCAAGCGGCACGAATATCATCACCACCCAGGAGATGGCATTGGCGGCGCTCTCCAGGGCCTTTCCGCTGAGGAAGGAGGCGAACGCTGGTTCATGCATTGCCAGCAGGCCAAGGCCCGCCAGCAGATATTGACGCAGTTTCATCGGGGAAATAGAGAGATCGGGCACCAGGGCCCGGTGTTTGACTTGCCAGGTACTCGGCTGCGTTGAGAACTACAGTGTGCTGGTCGGCGTAGTACCCGCTGATTCGCTGCGGCTGCTCCTGGCGGCGCTGTCCGGCATGCGCCCGGCTTGCCAGCCGGATTGTGCATCCGTCGGGCAGCTCCGGCACGGGCTGGCTGAAACCGGCCCGGAAGACCGTTCGCTTTTGCCGGCTGGCACATCGTCCGCGTACAGGAGGTTGTACTTGCTCTGGCCGGGATTGCTGGCGGCACGGCAGGCCGCGGATTGCAGGCCGGCGCCGGTACCTGAGCAGGCTTCCGGCTGCGCGGCGGTGTCTCGCTGCCCGTGAGCGGGCAGGATCTGCGCGTACGATTGCGCGGCGCCGGCAATCAGCAGGGCCATGACAAGGTTGGGCACCCCACGACCGCGCGCGCCCGCGCCCGCTATCGAGACAGCCGAAAGGCAGTGCTTGATCATTCCTGTAGTTTCCTTCGAAGTGGATCAGATACCGTCGACGCAAACCGGCGCGGCCAGTCACATCTCCGTGAATGTGCACACCTTATGCCGGTGGCGCAGGCGGGGCTATCAAAGAAATTAGAAAGTGAGGGCGCGTCGAATGGATGCGCCCCAAGCGTGGCCCGGTATTTCGAATTCCTTTGATAGCCGCCACGGCGAGGCCGGCTTACCCTGTCCGCCGTCGTATGCCCTCCCAGGTGAATATCAGGTTCACCTGAATTGACTATCCAATGAATGCTGTTTCCTCGATTTCTGCATGTGTCATTGCCATTGCCACAGCAAGCGCCATCTCCGGATGCGCAATCCCTACCTCTGAGACGTGGAGTCCGTTCCAGGAGCCCTGGCCGTGGACAAAGATCGTCACTGTCAATCAGACCGATCATGACGTGCTGGCATTACGCGCCGGCCCTTGCGAGACCGGACCCGCGTCGCGGCGCTCGCTGTCGGCGCCTTCTTTCTGCTTCCTTGGCACCAAGCCGGAGGGGCCCATCGCGATAACCTGGAGCGATGCCATAGCCGGCACGGAATCCCATGCCGCGTCCGAACGGGGCGAGCTACATGCTTCGACGGCACCCCTGCCACACCTGTGGCGGGAAGATCCTCACGCTGGCGAACCCATCGGCAACTTCCTCTGCGTAGTCTTGCGCAATGATGCGCGGGTAGATCTTGCCGTTACCGCCAGTGCAGAAGCCTGCGCCGTTCTCTAGGACGCCTCCGACGTGTTGCTTCCCGGGGTGGACCGGCTGACGCCAGCCCAGTCCACCTTCCGTGATCCTTACTGTACTGAATAACCGCGGCCCGCCATGCAGGCACGCCAGGCTTGCCAGTACGACGTCATGGCCCAGTCGTTGCTGGCCTGCGCCTGTGCGCTGATGGCTGCAGCCTGCCGGCGGTGCTGGCGATGGGCGGCGCCACCAGCGACCGTGCCGACCGCCGCGCCCGCAGCAGCCCCCCTGCCCGCGTCACCGCCAATCGCACCCACCACTGCCCCGGCAGCCGCCCCGCCCGCTGCGCCCCGTACCCTCTCGCCGCCCGGCAGGATGACCGGCGCTGGCGTGCTCGCTATTCGGGCCGGATCGACGCCGGTCTCCCGCCGAGCCCAGCCATAGCAGGCCCCATCGTCGTTGGCCTGCTGGTAGGCCGACTGTCCTCTCAGCGGATAGGCGATGGGCTTCAGCATCAAGGCTTGAGCCTGCGCCGTACCCGCCGCACCCGAGATCAGAACCAATGCCGTGCACGCGGCAAGAGCAAGACTTCTACGATTGCTCATGAACTCTCCTGAGGAGGTGCCAGTCCGGGGCATTGCGCCATCTTTCCCCGGTGGCAAGGATTCGCGCCTCGGCGTGGCGGCAATCAGCGCTAGCCGATGCTCCCTGCCGGGGCGCAGGAAAAAAATGCCCGCCGTACAGGCGGGCAAACTAAGGGCCTCGCAAGAGGTCAGTACCCAAGACGAGTGGTGCCTGAAGCAGGCATCCAGCCGTCTCCTCAATGCTGACCGCGCGCAGGAGCATTCACAATCATAGAACTTAGAAAGCCAGCGGACGGGAACCGCAGGCGACCCGGTTCTCGCCACGCACGTGTTCGCATGCGCTCATCAGGCCTTGCATGATGAAGGCGGACTGCAGTTCGATCTCATCGTCCCAGCGTCCGGCTTCAGCCACGTGGCCGTGCAGGTCAACGCAGAGTTCGGATAGTCCTGAGCGCCCGACGACCCCGAGCGTCCCCGAGATGCGATGCAGCAGCTGTTCGAGGTGGCGGATGTCTCGCGCTGCCCGGATCGCCTCGAATTCGTTCAGGTCCACCATGGTCTGCGCCAGGAACGCTTCGGCGTATTCTTCGGCGACCGACGGCAGTTCAGGGAGATCGTCATCGGTTAGCAGCACTGGCGCCGCCCCATCATCCGTGTGTAGCGGGTCGGCCTGGGCGGCAACAGCATCGAGCACCGAAGCCAGCGTCGCCAGCGACACCGGTTTCGTGAGATAGCCGGTAAACCCGCTTGCCAGCCCCTCGGTAACATCCTTCGGTCTCGCGCTTGCGCTTACGGCATAGACGGGTATCTCCGGCCCGCGCCGCCTGATTTCACGAAGCAGGTCGAATCCATTCATTACGGGCATGTCCACGTCCGTCAGCACTGCATGCACGCCCTGCTCCGACAACACTGCCAAGGCCTCGTTGCCGTTGCCGGCTTCGATAACGCTCGCACCTAGCAGGTGAAGCTGGTCGCGCAGCAGTTTCCTGTTCAGCAGATTGTCTTCCGCGACCAACACGGAAAGGCCCGCGAACGGAGCTGCAGACTGATCGTGTATGGCAGCCCCGACACGGTCTTCGTCGACATGCTTAGTCTCCGGAGCTATTTTGAGGACCGCCTGTGCAGCGGCATAGATACCGGCAAGGCTGTAGGCAGACACCTCCCGGCTGCCATCCGGCCGTATGGTCGGGACGAGCGGGCCCAGTTGCTTGAGCCATATGATAGAGGCCGGCTTCCGCCACCACGCAATGACTTGGGCCGGATCCGAGGACTCGGTCACGAGCAGGCAGTCGAATCTGTCCCCGTCAATGGGCTCGTCGATGCTCGACCGGAAAGATGGCTGGCATGATCCCCAGTCGAAATGGTTCAGCATTCCTTCGAGGCACTCTGGCTCACGGGACAGGACCAGCGCGCGGTGCGGCGCCAAGCGCCATTGCGCCGGGATCTGATGCCCACCCGGCGTACTGAGCGGCAGGTGAACCGTGACGCGCGTGCCAACGCCTAATACGCTGTCCAGCGTGATACGTCCGTTCATTCGCTCCACCAGCCGCATGCAGATTGACAGTCCAAGCCCGGTCCCGCCGGCCTGCGCGAGACGATTGTTGCCGACCTGGGAGAATGGCTGGAAGAGCCGTTCCTTGTATGCCTCCGGTATGCCAACGCCGGTATCGGTGATGACGATCTCAAGGTTTGCATCCACCCATTGCGCGCGCAGGACAATCTTCCCCGCCTCGGTGAACTTGAACGCGTTGCCAAGCAGGTTGTTGATGATCTGGGTCAGGCGTACCGGGTCAAGATTGAGCCGCGCCGGAATCTCCTTGCCATATACCGCGAAGAAGCTCAGCCCACGCCGCGCCGCAAGCGGCGCGTGCGAGATTGCAATGCGCCCGAGGAGTTCCGTGAGGACGACGGGCTCCTCCGCCAGGCGCATCGCTCCCACGTCGAGCTTCGAAAAATCGAGCACGTCATTGACGATCTGCAGCAACCCTTCGGCCGACACCTGCATGGCGCTTACCCGCGCCCGCTGCTCCGGCTCCAGCGTACCGAGGGCCACGAGCTCCATGTTTCCCAGCAGCGAGGAAAGCGGCGTCCGTATCTCGTGGCTCATCGACGCAAAGAACGCCACCTTGGCCTTGGCCGCAGCCTCGCTGGCGAGTCTCGCTTCGTGCAATAGCTGCTGTGCGCGTGCCGCCTCGGCATATGTGCCGGTCAGGAAGCGATAGTTCCAGTAGCGATACATCGCAAACAGCAAGGCTAGAAGCGCAGCGGTCATCAGGCCGGTAACAAGCAGTTCCTCCCGCATTTCCCGGAACTGCTGCCCTAGCGGCAGTGCGAAGACCAGGTGGCCGAAATCCGCAACGAGCGGCGGGCGCCGCAGGGCCCACCCATAGTCCTGGACCCAATGAAACAGCCCCTCCGGAAGTCCCTCCAGCCTGGCGTCCAGGCGCCGTGCGTTGGCCCCAGCACCTGAAGCAACCAGTGGCGTGCCTAGGCGATCGACGACAATTGGCTCCGGGATCGACAAGTTCGGCCAGGCTGGCCGAAGCAAGTCTTGCAGCGGGATCCGCGTCAACACGATGGCGTAGAGTTCGTCGCCTTTCGCGACCAGCGATGCGCCAACCATCTCCGGACTCCCTCCGGCCGCATTCGCCGGGATGCCCAGCCATACGACGCGCTTCTCCCGCGCAGCCTGCAAGAGATCCATGTCGCGGCTCTGGAACCGTTCAAGAATCATCGTGGTGATGCTTGACGACGACAGCGGCGGCAGGGTCGCACCGACGCCGGATCCCGATGCGTCAGGCGCTTCATACCGATACGTCGCCCCGTTCGCAATCGAGATCATCTCGATCGAAGGCTTTTGGCTTGCGGCAGTCAGCGTCCGGACAGCCTGGTCGCAACTCTGCTCCAACACGGAATCGGGAGGCGCAGACGGAGACACCTGCGTGCATAGACTGCCGGCATGCCCGCGCGGCGCCACGGTGACTTTGCCATTGCTGCGCAACTCAAGGATCAAGTTCGTCGCCGTCAGGGTGCTGCGGCGTTCGAGCACTGCATCGACTACGCCTTGCTCGTACAGGCGCGCGACCTGCTCCTGGGCATGCAGGGATCCATTCAGGCGGGCAAGCATGGCTGCCGAAGCGATCGCGATGGCGACCAGCCCCAGCAGCAGGACCACCATCGAGAACACACGGCGCTCCCGCTGCAGATTCCGCTCAACCGAGTGGTCGGCGTGTAGTGGCGGTTGCTGCGAGCGCTCGCGTTCGTCCTGCATCAGGTAAGACCGTTGTCGCGTGCGTACGTGACAAGGTCCGCATTACTGGTGATATTCAGCTTGCGCATTGCCGAGCGCTTCTGCGTCGCGACGGTAGCGAGCGATCGATGGAGATATCCCGCGATTTCCGTGAGAGTGCTGCCAGTCGCGAACATCCGCACAACTTCGATCTCCCGCGGGGACAGCGGGCTTGCCGTGCCGTTGACCAACGCCCCCGCACTTGACATCCTGGCCGCTATGCCCGGTGACAGGCGCTGACCAGTACCAGTCATTGCATCGACACAGATTTGCCTCAGGATGCCCGGCTCCTCGTTTTTCCCGACGATTCCCTCTACGCCCGTCTCCTTGATGCGCGTGAGCAGTCCGCCATTGGTCAACATCGTGAAGACCACGATCGGCGTATTTGGGGAAGACTGCCTGAGCCGGTGGATCAGTCGAAGGCCGTCTTCATTGCCCTGGGAACGCTCCATCGTGAAATCCGTGACGATGAGGTCAGGTTGTTGCGTTTGTAATGCCGAAAAGAGCTCTTTTCCTGACGAGCACGTTGCGGAAATCCGGACATTCGGAATCTCGCTCAAGGTGGCCTTGACTGCGAGCTGAATTACCGGGTGATCGTCTGCGATAACGACGGAGATGATAGGTGGCGGCATGCGCGTTAACTCAGACCGGCGGCACGCTTGGATGGATCGGGGCGGCGTGACCTGCCAACTGGCTGCATAGGGCACCGGATTCTACCAAGGGGCACTCGCCTTCATTTGACAAAGCGAGACATATACTTGGCTGATCGTCCCACGCAGACTGGGGCGCCGCCGTTAGCGCAGCAGGAGGCTTGACTCCAGCCAATCTTCGCCGGCCTGACCGCGATAGCAGCTAGCGACCCACTCCTCCCCTTCACGCCACCTTTCCCCCCACCAGTCCATCGGCAACGCCCGACGAGGGACACTCGAACCTACGCTTCAGACTTTAGCGCGGACCTGCCTGGACCACCGTCGTCGTCACGAAAAGCTGGCGACAAATGAGTGGACGGATGTCGAACCTGGTCCGTACGGCGCGGCTGATGTCACGGACACTGACATCAGCCGCGCAAAGCGAACGCGCCCAGCGTCAGCGCCGTTGCTGCCGTTTCGACAGGTTGGCCTAGGTGGTCGTCACACTCCTGCAGCCGTAAATTCGACACGGCCGCGTCACGACGATGGTGCCAAGGGGAATTCGCCATAGCCCTGCCGCTGGCAGCGATTCGACTTATCGGCAGGCGAATCCAGAACTTTAGCGCTTTTCGCCGTTGGCCTCTGCTACTCCGAAGGCGGGGATGGCGTGGTATCGCATGCATGCAACGCACCGGGCCTCACCTTTTTGGCTTCCAGATGTTGTACCGACACATCGAAGTCTTAACCGAAAATTAAAAGAAACTGGCCTGAGTACGTTGTCCTCATAACAAGAGCCGAAAAACTACGAGAAGCGGCCGAATGAGATTGCAGTCGGGGGACCACGGCGATGCCGTGTGGTGGTTGTGTGTGCCATCTACGGTTGACTTCTTTGGAACCCGCAACCAATACTTCTTATTCTTGACGCCGACGGCGCCGCCAAGTGTCGATTTGGCCGTCTGGCGTTCTACCAGCTCGAGACATGGGAACAATCGGAATCGGGAGAAAATTATGAGAAGACTGGCAACAATGACCATGCTGGCTGCAGCGATCATGGCTTCACCAGGTTGGGCGCAGACCGCTACCGCTCCTACTGCGAAAGGTCACAGCGATGCGATCGTCAAGATGCGTCAGGAGATCGCCGCCGCCAGGAAGGAATACAAGCGAAAGGTAGCCGAGGCCCAGAAGGCTTTCGATGAGACAAAGGCCGCTGCGGCCAAGGAGCGTGATGCCGCGATCAAAGCTGCTCATGCCACAGCCGGGGCGTAGGAACACGATTTCAGTTTGGGCAGTTGCCGGCGGCGCGCGCGAGGGATTCGATCATGCATTGCCGGTATCCTGATCCAGGATCTGTGCGCATCACCATCGGCACGCGCGTGCATGACAACGGCCGCAACCTGCAGCGCGGCGTGTTTGCGCAGGTGAAGGGCCAAGCGCATTGACGCCGCGGTGTACTGGTTCAACCCGGCGTCGCACGAGCAGGTAACCGTGATCTCAGTGACTTTCAGCTTCTAAGCAACAAGCATTCCGAACCCCGCCGGACAGTCATCCTGTTCCGGATCGTGGTCAACGGGCGCGGCACCTATTACTGCTTTTTCAAACATGCGTGCGATGCCATTGCGGATGGGCTGGACCACGGCGCGTTCAGCGTCACGGTGGTCAGGGCCTAGCCAGGCGCGGCGGCACACCAGCCGCCTGCCCGCGCGACAGAATGCGCAGCGTTGAATTCCTGCATTGGCGCTGCCGCGCGGGGATGGCGCCGCCCTGCATCCGTGTCCCAGCATCGTCCCAGTAGCCGTGGAATGCTGGCGAGGGCAGTACGGCGGGCGGCAGCTCGGCGTCGCTGATCGACATAAAGCCAAGCCGCTCGACTAGCCGGTTTGCCGTGCTCGTCTGCAACACGAGGGATTCCGATGCCGGCCTGCCGCGCATCGGCCCGATCTCCCTCAAATAGTTGCGCGGGACATAGGCCGCTAAGGCCTTGCCTTCTTGGGTGATGACCGATGCGCCGACAAGGCACCGTTATCGTGGCCTATCGCCGCGCCCCGGCAAGGCCGACCTCACGTTCTTCCTGGCCCCCCCGTGCTGCGACAAACCGTTGCTGCCCCAAGGCTGGCGGAAGCGGCAGCCCCAGGAGCGGTCGTTCACATAATTGGCGTTCCGACTCGAAGCCTTATAATCTGCCCTGCCCGAACTCGCCCGCCCATCAGGAGAAATCTGTCATGCTGAAATCTCCGTTCATCGCCGCCAAACTCGCGCTCGCTTCGCTTGTAATCCTCTTCGCTGGGTGCAGTGGCATGCCCGCCCAGCAGACAAGCGGTGTCGAGCGGCTCTACATCCTCAATTGCGGGGAAGGCGTCGCCGGTGACATCTCGCGTTGGTCACCGGGCGTGAATATCGGCAAATCAATGCCGTTCGCGGACAATTGCTACTTGATCAAGCACGCCCAGGGCTGGATTCTGTGGGACACGGGCCTAGACGACGCTATCGCCGCCCTGCCCGACGGGGAGGCCCCGGCTGATCCGAGGGCGATACACTGGCGTCGGCCGAAAGCGCTTGCGAGCCAGTTGGAGCAACTCGGTGTCAAGCCCTCGGACATCAAATATGTCGCGATCTCGCACACCCACCCGGACCACCTTGGCAATGTTGAGATGTTCCCGCAGGCGATGCTGCTGGTGTAGAAGGCTGAATACGAATGGCCCGGCGCCAAAAATGCACCGCGCTTCAAGCCCGGGCATCCGGTCACCAAGATTGAAGGCGACAAGGACGTGTTCGGTGACGGCAGCGTCACGATTATCTCGACGCCCGGCCACACGCCCGGCCATCAGTCGTTGCTAGTCAAGCTGCCGAAGACCGGTGCGCTCGTGCTGTCGGGCGATGCCGTCCACTTCAAGAGCAACTGGGACAATCGCCGAGTTCCTTCAATCAACTTCGACAAGGACAAGACGCTGGCCTCGATGCAGCGCATTGCCGATTTGCTGGTGCAGGAAAATGCGCAGCTCTGGATCAATCACGACAAAGCGCAGCGCGACACTCTGAAGATGGCGCCGGAGTATTACGAGTAAGCCTTGTCGACATGCCACGGCACCCCATTCGGGAGTGGGGACAATAACTGCCAGGGGACTTGTTTTGCAGCCAAGCGACGACAAAGCAAGCCAAAAATCATCAGCGCTTGCTTCCAAAATTGGACAGCCCGCCAGCGTCACGCAAGCCGCGAGAACTGCCGGACTGATCAGGCATTGTCCGAACTCAAGACGGCGACGATCACAATGATGGCGCCGACGCAGAAGGCACGGGCCGCAAATTGAAGGCATCGTGCCATGGAAATCGCACCGGATAGCAGGAGGTGATTTGGTAGCGAGACTACACGAGGATGTCACAAGACGGTGCCACGCCGTTACAGGATTGGCACGGCCTCCGTTTCGTCGCGGCGGGGCGGAGCGCGCGTTGTGTGACGCCGCATTGCGGGGCTAATGAGCATGCCCCCAAAACCGATTCGCGCCCCTACCGAGCGGCCACTACTGGGCCACGCCCCACGCGCCCTTTCCACTGGACGGTCCGAACGGCCATGACGAAGTCTTCCCTGGCGCCCACTGCGTCAGCGACGGCAAATGGGTTGCCTTCTACAAGGATGGGGAAGAAGTATGGGCGTGCAACGCTGTATACGCCGCCGCCCATTTCGACTTTGCGCCGGTTGCCAGCGCGTGCTCGACTGCCGGCTGAGGTGCGTACGGATCCGGCAGGCCGCTAAGATCCCTTCCCCTCCAACGTACATCCGAGCATCCATTTTTCTGTGATCGGGCGTTATGTTCAGGCGATCTGACGGCTGTGCGTGCCTCCGTGCGGCCCGATCCCCTGGATTGGCTTATCCAGCACCCTGCACGCACTCTTTCGGATCGATGACCCCGAGGCTCTGGACGATCCTGAAATTACCGTCATGCGCCTGGGCAAGGTACATGTTCATCCGGACGTGATGCTGGCCCGGCACCATCTCGGCCGGACCACCCGGTCCCTCGGCAATCCTCGCGTGGTCCAGTGCCTTGATGACATCGTCTTGCTTTAGCGAGCCGGCCTCTTTCACGGCAGCCTCCCAGAGCCTCAGACCTCGGTACATCCCGGAACACGCACTGCCAGCCGTGAACTTGGCACTGCCCGGATAGAGCGTGTCGTAATGCTCGACCAGGTTCTTGCTGAACGAATCGCTGACGTTGCGGTAGTAGTCGAGGCAACTGTACAGGCCTTCCACATGTGCGGCTGGCACCAGGTTCAGGAAGTTCTCGTCGAAGTACGTGCAGACGATGCGTCCGCCTCGCTTCGTGAAGCCGGAGTCATGAAGCTGAGCGAGGAATGGCGTGAGCCCGGGCGGAACGATCGTATTGAATACCACCTGCGCGCCACTGGACATGATCTTGTCAATGGTCCCGCCATAGTCGGCGTGATCGAGGGGAAAGTATTCCTCTCCGACTATCTCGCCACCATTAGCCGTGACCACCTGACGGACCTTCCTGTTCATCGTATGCGGCCAGATATAGTCGCCCGACGGCAAATAGAATTTTTTCGCCCCCGTTTCCTGCATCAGCCACGGAATGAGAGGTTCGACCTGTTGTGCAGGCACCGGGCCGGTACAGAAGATGAGCGGGTCACATTCCTGCCCTTCGTATTGCTCTGGGTAAATGTAGAGCTTCTTGCCATGCACTACGGCCGGACCTTTGATGGCCTGCCTCGTGGAACTATAAATGCCGCCGAAGATTACATCAACTTGATCCTGCTGCACCAGCTTGGTCGCTTTGGCCTCCGCCACGCTATCTGTGGTTTCACTGTCTTCGAGGAATAACTCGACCTGTCGCCTGAGCAAGCCACCCTTTGCATTGATGTCATCGATCACCATCCTCGCGACGTTGGCATTGGCGATACCCATGAACGAGAGCGGACCGGTCTGGTCTGTGATGACCCCCACCTTGATGGATGATCCTTTCATGGCTATCTCTCCTCACAAAGGTGACCCAGGAACAAGCGCTGGCTTGAACGCCGTGCGCGCACAGTGTTTGGCATAGCACTTGTCTTCAGCAAGGGTACTCACCCATACTAGCTGAACCGCGCCGGGATTTCTTGGAGGCTGTTTGGCGATTTCCGCGCGCTGCTTCAGCGACAGGCCGATCATCCCCAGTGCCTGGCCGACAGTTCGAAGGAATACCCGAGCTCAGGCGTCCGACTTCAACCTGTGGACCTAAAACACCCGCGTGTTCCCCGGCATCACGTTCCAGCCGTCGACGGCCTTTTCACCGAACGGGCCGGCGACGGCATGGGCAGCGAGCAGCTCGCCGCCCAGCAGGCAGGCCACCCAAAGCGCTCCAGATTTCATGGCAGCACCGGTTTAGCGCTGTACCACCGCACCCACAACCCGGCAGCGCAGCGCGGGAAGCGACGATCGTATTGAACGTGACCTCGTCCGTCCCGGACGCGGCGTCGATCTTGAGCTTGATTTCCCACAAGCCCGGCATGCTGAATTTCATGCCTTCGAGCAGGTAACGGCCGTCGCCGAGTTCACGCGTGACCGTGGGTTGGGTCGGGAAGCCGTGGCCGTGTTAGGGCATGCCGCCATCAATGCTGATGTGGGCGCCCGATACCGCTTCGCCTGAAGGCGAGCGCACCTGGATCTCCCACGCATGCATCTTGTTGATGGCGATCGCATCGGTCAGCGGTGCCGGTCTAGCGAGAGGTTCAGCCCGATGGCGGCGGCATGCAGGCAACCAAGGACGCGAGTCCAATGAATGAGAGTATGAGAGCAAGTTTTCGCAGCATGGCGGTTGCTCCTTGATATTGGAATTTCTTCGCAAAATCGGGAATGATGAAAATGCAGCAGGGCCGGCCACACTCCATGGTCCGGTCCCGCGGCGTCGGTTCGTGAATCAGCTCTTTGCAGGGGCGCTTCCAGCCTGGCATTGCGGCCCGCAGGCGCATCCAGTTCCGCACTGGCACTGCGGCCCGCAGGTGCATGCATTATGCTCGGCAGTTTTCTGGCAACCGCAGACGCAGCCGGCGCCGGGGCAAGCAGTGCACTTGCATGTGGATTGGGTAGTGGTATTCATGGCCATGCTCCTTTCTGTTAGAAACGAGACGCCAGTGTGCGACCACCGATATCGGGCAGCTTGAACGAAACGGCTAAATTCGGCCTGCGACCAAGATAGGCGCTTATGCTCTGCAGAGCATAAGGGCGTATCTTGGCCTGAGGCCTGATCCGCTCGGGCGCCGACGCCTGGCGGAGCCAGCGCCGCCATGATCGCGAGGTCAGGACATGGCCCTCCCTCTTTTGCCTAAATTTAAATGAGATCTGCGGAGACCTTTGGCTGTCTAGGCATGGTTTTCGCTGAGACTTGACGGGAGAGCCATTAGGAGAACGCGCATGGCCGGCCATGGTGATGTGAGCACTTCATATTGGGCTGCTGGCAACGAACTAAGCCGGCCGCCGCAGGATCGCGACACAAGCTGCGATGTTTGCGTGCTCGGCGTGGGCCGGGTTGTCGGTCGCCGTATTAGTAATGAAGGAACACACAGTGATAACTTTCGCATCCGCGAGTGCGATGCATCTGAGTCTCCGCGAGGGAGGCCGAACATCCATGCACCAAAGCGGAGACTACGCCACAGCCATCGTCCACAGCACGTCGCGCCTCAACGCAACTGCATGAGTCACCCGGAATTAGTCATAGCAATTTCCCCAAGGCCATTCAATCTGAGCGCCTAATCTATTTTATTCGATTAAATCCTCCTTGCTTGCATGGTCATCTGCTCCAGTTCTGCTGAGCGGATCTGTTAGCGGCTCTTTAGCACTCCAAATATTTTTGCGATTAATGATGAGCGGCACCACACCGATGACAATTCCGCCGATACCGACAATGTTAGTGATCATGTCAAACGTTGGGATGCTGTAAATCGCAATAAAGAAGAGAAAGAGCCCGCTCAACGTCGGCCAGATTACATGGGTGATCGCGCTCCATACCGTGCTTCGGAGCATATCCCGGTAGTACCATCCGCAGGCCAGCGCAGTGAGCCCAAGGTAGAAACAGATTTGGAAGCCAATCGCCGTGATCGAGTCTTGCAAGATAACGTTGATCGTCGGGAGATAAGATGAAAAAAAGAGTAAAACAAGGCCGGTGATCCAGATAAAGAGGATCGCAACGTGCGGCGTCCGCCATTTATGGTGAAGCTTCGAGTATCGCGGATGAATAGCTCCGTCGCGCGCCTTGGCGAAGAGCGTGCGCGTAAACTGGAGCATCTGAGTTTCAACGGTTCCAACCGTGCTGAGCAGCACCGCAATGATTGCAACATACCCCCACGTTGCACCGAAAAGCTTCTCCGCGATCGCAAAAATTATATTGGTGTTGTAGTGCTTGATCTCTGCGCCGGAAAGGCCAAGGAGCGTGATCACGATAAAAATCGTGAAGAAGAAAATAAGGAAGATCATCGCCCAGAACGCGCCCCTCCCCGGGATGCGATTTGGATCCTTCGTTTCTTCGCTTAGGTTCATCGTTACATCCCATCCGTAATAAAAAAATATCGCTACCAGCGCCCCGTTGGCAAAAAATCTTGGCGAAAAATTGAAAGGGGAGAACCAATTCCACGAGAACACACGCTCAGGTGCATGCGGGAATACAATGAAACCGGCTATGAGGATCGTAAGAAGGATAAGCCCTTCGATGGTCGTCATGACCACCTGCGCATAGCTGGTAAGCTTGATGCCCTTTACTACGATTGCACTGACCGCCGTAAGCCAGAGCGCTGCAATGATTGTCACGTAGTGCACATTGTTCATCAGTTCTGGCTTGAAGATGAGCAGGGTAGCGTTTGCAGCGGGGATCATCGCCGAAACCATGAAGATGCAGCAAAGGACGAGAAGCGCCCATCCCGCGAAGAAGCCCAACGTTCTGCCGAAAATAGTGCTCACCCACGCATAGGAAGTTCCCGCGTTTGCGATGGCTTTATTGAGGTTAATGAACGCAAACGCAATGCCGAACATGATCAGCCCGCACACCAAGATGCTTGCCGGCGAGAAGATTCCGGATGTCGCAATGACCGTGGACGTAGCGATCTCGATACTGTAGGCGGGCGCAGTGCCCGCGACGCCCATGATGACGGACTCACCGAAGCCCAGTGAACCGGCTTGCAGACAGCCTTGAGCTTTCGCATTCATGACAGGCTCGCTCCAATCGGCGACAGCAATCGCAATGCGATCGCTCTCGAGTTGGTTACGGCGCGTAGGGCCTGTTGGATGCGGGGGGCCGTCGTGTTGCAGGCTTGCCGGCCAGTACTTTCATGTTACGTCAGACTGCACGGCTGCAAAGGGGCTCGGAAGGACGAGATCGCGAGGCGCGGGGGAGTTGCCAGCAGCGGCAATGTATTGAGGTGTCTGGCAGAACCTGAGGAGCGAAGCGATTGTGACACATAATGTCACTGCGAGTGAAGGTTTCGTCACAGCTGCAGGCCGATTTCCTCAAGGTGCACGCCGGAGCCGCAGGCCCCCAGACGACCGCAGTGCATTAACGACACCGGTTACGCCAGCAAAGAGACGCATCAGAGCTGCCCAATCTTCCTTGGCGCTGCCACCGAGAAAGCCGAACGCCGTGTGCGGGGTGGCACCCATGCATGAGACTCTCCCATACGCTTTTGCAGCGCAGCAAGACGACGAGACCCCTGCCTGATTCCGGTCGGTAAGGCAGAGGTTTTTTTGCGCAGCGGAGACCGCGCAATGGTCGGCAAGGGCGCGCAGTGCACGCCCCGTCTTCGCTGCGCAAAAAAGGTCTTTGAGCTAAACCGCTCCACGAGCAGTGGATTCTATGGGCATTGAATCGGTGCGCCGGGTCAGGTTGTTAGAGACGGCCTTCGAAGCGGGCGGGAGTGAGAGTTTCGCATGGCGCCCAAGTGGCCATGGATACCGTTGCATGGGATCGGCAACTGAGCCTAGGCGGAGCCGGCGACGCATGGGGCCTGAGGAGATCGCTCGCCGACGGCGACGCACAAAGCCGTCGACAGACGAGAAGGTGTATCGGTGGGATATGACGGAAATAGCCGAACCAACCACGCAGGAGCGGGTTGATCGACGCGATGATGCTATCGATCGGATCGCCCCGGTGGCGCTTGCCCGTGCCGGTCTCGCCGTGATGAGTAGCGGCGCATCCACCACGGCCATTCGCGCAGCACGCTGCTTGAGGCGCTCGATCTCCGGCGAGTCACCCTGCATGGCCTCGGAGTCTCCCGCGTCATAGTTCTGCAAGGCGCTCAGGCGCTCCCCGATCCGGCTCGGCGCGTGCAAGGTGAGGACCGCCCCCGCGACTTGCCCGCCAATTTCATGTAGGGGCAGTGTCTCCAACATGTATGGCCGCTAAGGGCCATGGTGAACCGCCACTGCAGCGGCATGAAAGTTGCAACGCCGCACAGCGTCCCACTATCGCTTCGAACGGGAGACAACCATGAAACCTCCGTCGTTCAAACATGCCGCCGGCGCGTTGGCCGTAATGCTCTTGATCGCCACGCATGGCGCCCTTGCCGCGCCAGCCGCCAGCGATGTCGAATTCATGAACAAGGCCGCGGAGGCAGGACAGATGGAAATCGAGGCGAGCAACATGGCGCAGGCCAAGGCCGGCAGTTCTGCCGTCAAGGCTTTTGCCAGCCAGATGCTGCAGGACCATCGCGCCGCCGCGGCTGAGCTGAAGCGCGTCGCCTCGACCAAGGGCGTGCAGCTTCCGACGACACCCAGCGGGTCGGACCAGAAGACGCTGGAGGGACTGGGCGCGCTCAACGGCGCCAGCTTCGACAAGCAGTACGCGAATGAAGTGGGCGTGAAAGCGCACACCGACGCGGTGGCGCTTTTCCGCAAGGCCTCCGCCGAGGCAAAGGATGGCGACATCAAAGAATTCGCCAAGAAGACCTTGTCCACGCTCGAGCATCATCTCGAGCTGGCCAAGACAATGGCGTCTGAGATATCCCAGGGAAAGTCATAGCAGTAAACCCAGGCAACAAGAGTGCCGAGAGGCTTGCCGGCTAACTTGCAGTCCAGCGCGGCTGTCTCCGTACACCGCCGTAGCCCGTAAGCTGAAGTGCACCCCGGAGGGCGACGCTTGCAGTTGGGCTGGCCGCTTAGCTAGTCGCACGCTATACGAAGCGCGAGTAATTTTCACATTCGCATATCTGTTTTACCGCGAGTTGGTGAAATGCCCAATAGCTTGCATTGCTAGTCAAATGCAAGAGCGGGATCGCCGCGAAAAGCTGCTGCGGGCCGAGGATCACTTGGCTACCAGTAGGTAGTTTCGGCGCCACGCGGGACCTCCAGCGAGCCAGCCGAACGCCGGTCGCCGCTCCTTGTCGGCGCCACTGGCGCACGCCATGGACCCGGTTTTTTTTCCGGACCGCGACTGATACCGATAGCCCCCCGGGCGCAGAGACTTTACCAACTTCAAAGAGACTGCCGTGCCAGCCTATAACATCCACGTGGTACCGGCCAATGACCGCTGGACCGTTGAAGCCGAGGGCGGACACGGCCGGGAGACATTCGACACGCAAGCAGAGGCCATCGCGGCCGGCACCAAAAGAGCCAAGCAGAAGAAGGTCGAGTTGTTCATCCACGGCCGTGACGGACAGATCCGCGCGCGCAATTCTTTGGGCAACGACCCGCGCGATATCCCTGGCTAAGGCGCCGCTCATCGGCTGCCTGGCGCAATCTGTCTGTAGGACACTGTCCGATACCTTCGCCTTCACCCCTGACCTATCACAGAGGCGTAGGGGATCAGCATGGAGATCATCATCCAACTGGGATTAGAGGCCACGCGCAGCATAGCGGAAGATCTCAAGGAAGTTCGGCCGATGAAAGAAAATTGCGGCGGTCATCGTAACGCGTCCGACCGCCATGGGAGTGAGGCATGACACCCGACCGGATCATGATTATCAGGCACGCGGAAAAGCCGGTTGGTGATGATGCTGGTCCCGGGATCGAAGCCAATGGCGCGGTGGACCCGGAGAGCCTGACCGTCCGCGGGTGGCAGCGCGCGGGTGCGTTGGCCCGGTTCTTTTGCCCGAAGGATGGGGCGTCTTCGGCGCAACGGAAGCCTGCTGCAGTGTTCGCGACGGGGAGCGGACCAGGCAGCAAGAGCAAGAGATCCATGCAGACCGTTGCGCCATTGGTTGCCCTGCTGAAGGAAACCTCGCCGGTCCATTACGTCGACAGCCATTTGAAGGACGATCGTGAGGCTCTGATGACAGAGGTACTGGCACAGCCGGGCGTCGTTCTGATTGCCTGGGAGCATAAGGTTCTGCCGTCTCTCGTGGGATGTCTTCCCGATGCTCCCGCGGTACCTGCGCATTGGCCGGATGACCGGTATGACATGGTATGGGTATTCGATCGAACGCCTCGCGGTTGGTCTTTCACGCAGTTGCCACAGCTACTGCTCGCAGGAGATTCCGCGATACCAATTTCCGCATGACGGATTGGCATAGTCCAATGCGCCATGCGGGAAGCACCCATGGTCGACCTCGACGCACAGCCCCGGGTGCGAAATTTCTTTGACGCGTCGGCCTAAGGCTTGGCTGGACGTCCCGTCTTGGATGGCGGCAGTGCAACGGCAGTTGCCGGCCAGTAGTAGTCTTCCTTGGTCCGTTGGGGAACGCGACCGCAAATGTGCGCGGAAGCGCCCTTCAAAGCGATGACAGCAATCGCCTTCTAAGCCACGATGAGACGCGTGGTTCTACTATTGATCTTTCCAATCATGACATCACCACAACGTTGCCTGAACCCAGCACGCGGCGATGATCGAAGGCCGGTGCTGAGCGCTCTTGAGTTTGTTGCGAGCGGTCGTTTGCAATTCATTGAGGTTGTCGGGGCAGAAGTTCGCAATTGCATGACGCTTGAGCCATGCCCACAGGTATTCAACGGGGTTGAGCTCGGGACAGTACGGCGGCAGGAAGGTCATGTGGATATGTCCCTCAAGGGAATCCAGATACTCGCGGACCATTGAGGCGCGATGGGGCCTGGCACCATCCCAGATGATAAGTATTCGCGCAGCTACGGTTGCAAGGGTTGCACTTACCAAACATAAGCCTACCCAGCCTACTAGGACAAACACGCTATCTCGCAAGTTCATCTTGCACTCCAATTCAGATTCTTCCAGGTCGAAAACGAGAGTTATGAAAATCCTCTCACCTCGACTCCGTCCGAAATAATCGTCAAGCGTTCTTGCCCTCGCTGAAGACATCGAACTTTCCCCTACTCCTCTCATCGCCTGGCATCGCTACGCGATCGACTTCTCGATGCTGTGTTCGGGCGGCGCCGACGGACCGGTTCGATCCCAGCCGGAAAGAGTGCGCACTGATTCTGCAGATGGGCCAGCCTGCTTGCTGGGAGCAGCCTCAGCGCCAAAGCTCAGCCCGTGATCGGGGGATGCCGATACTCCGGTGAGGTCGCGCCCCGCGACGATCCGTACGCCGTCGGCATATGGGTCAGATTTGTCGCTGCGTGTGCCGTCCACAAAGGCATTCGGCACGGCTACGTGAGAGTCGTAGCCATATTTGTCGCCTGGATGCGTGCTGTCTTTGGGCTCCGCGGCGTGGGCGAGACCAGCCGCCAAAGCAGCGGCAAAAGTACCCGCGATTAGCAGAGTCTTCAAAGGGCACAGTTTGTTCATGATCTCTCCATTCGGCTTTGACTCGGCCTTTGGGGGCGGGAATATGTCCGTTCAATGCCATCCGCAGCTCGATCGACAAGTACGTCGACGTCGCCCGGACGCCATGGGCCGGAAAGAATCGTCTTCCCAGGCGAGACTTGTGGTCTCCGATTATCGCGCCCTCCTGCCTGTCATGTGCAGTACCAGCGGACCACCAGGAATATTCCCTCTCCCACGGTGGGGCAGAGCGTCGGCGTAACGAGGCAGAGCCGCAGAAGATCCGGAGCAACCGGATCAAATATACATTTTCGATCGTGTCCACATCGCCGGAAGCCGCGTGTGTGTCCGCCGCACGCGCGTGCGGCTCATGTCGAGCACCAGTTCAGCCTCCGCCATATAGCGCGTTCAAGCGCTCCATCGTGCCATCCTTCTGTGCGCGGATCAGCTCTTGACGAACCTCTTCGCGGGTCTTGCCCATCGGAGCCGGGCGGACCGTCGTCGGCATCGCGGCCTGCCCTGCGGCTGGGGCCGCCTGCGACAGTGTGGTGCCGTTTTCGTCGGGTCCGGCAGCGACGTCCATGTCTGCGGCATACTCGTGCGCAGCCCCCAGTGCGAGGGTAGCGGCAGCAATCAAACTGAGATGTTTTATGACAATCTCCAATGCAGTTCAATCAGCAATCCAAAGTCCTGCTTCGTAAGTGTGGCGCTTTGTTGGTACGTCGCGTCGCACGAGTTGCAGGGATCTCTTCGATCCTTGTCAACCGTCCGGCGTACACTAGTCAAACCACAGCAACGTCCGTCTTATTCCCGATGCGCACCCTTGATAGCCTCCCGCGTCCCGACAGCGGTTCTGCCAATACTGCTGGGTACGCGGTAAGTCATCCGGACAGGTTGCTTCGCTGATCAGGACCCGGCACGCCTTTTCGGCTTCCATCTGCTCTTCGCGCATTTGCACGTGCGTCTTGCCACCTTGCGCCGCGGTCGGGTTAGAGGTTGTCTCAGCACACCACACGGTGCTGCGTACGCGAAGCAAAGGCTGACGTCCCGGAATTTGGGAACGTTGTGGTGGTCTAATTTCCTCGGACAGATCGATAGGAGGACAATCCGGTATCGACGAGGAAGAAAGATAGATGACAAGAAGGCGCCGACAATTTGACGCCAGCTTCAAGCTGGAAGTGGTAAGGATGGTGCGAGACCAAGGATTATCGGTCGGCGAGGTTTGCTGGTCGATGGAGCTTGGAAATAACTTGACCACTACAGATTGTCGGCAGCGGACCCCGCGATACGCGAGTTTTTCAAATATGAAGGACTTCCCCGTCCCGCGTCAACGTTGAAGTCGCCTGCCAACGAGTGACAAGATTGAGATCGCACCCATCAATCTAAACAGGAGGGGAAGTCATGTGCGGCGCCACCCGTAGAGCCACCTACTGGACGCTGATTGTCGCCTTCATATGCGGGTGTATCCCACAGAAGATCTTGTAGACACCCGGTTTATCGAATTTGAACTTGTACGTGTCGTTCTGATCGAGCGCGCTGGAGTGGAACAGACCGGCGTCGTTGACAATTGTGTGCGGTTCGCCATCGAGATTTTTCCAGGTCACGGTCGAGCCAGCTTTGATCGCTAGCGACATTGGCGAGAACATGAAATTCTTCACAACGACGACATTGGTCTCCTGCGCTTGCGCGACGGAGAACTCGAAAGCCGATGCTGCCATGAGCATCCCGACCCCGAGAGGGACGACGTAGGCGCGGCGAAAGATAGTCGTTAGCATGATATGGGTCCTGGTTGGTGAGCAGTGTGTGGAACTTCAGGCGAGCGTCGTGTCGGCAAGCGTCGCTGTCAGCGGGTGGCGCATGATCTTGATGCTGGTCACGCCAAGCATCCGGGGAAGCTGATCGCTCGGCACCGTCAGCGGCATGGGTCCGGGACCTTTGCCGGCCGTCGGTTGCGGATAGGCCGTCGAGCGCGCCGTATGGAAAGTGATATTGCCTTCCACCTTCGACACAATCTGGTGAATATGGCCGTTTAAGACCGTGACCGAACCGAAGCGCTTCAGATAGCTCATTGCCTCGCCGGCATCGCCGGTGCCCCAGCCCCACGGTTGGTAGATCGTCCACATTGGCATGTGCGCGAAGACGACGATCGGCGTGCTGGATGAGCGATTCTTCAGATCGGCTTTCAGCCAGGCGAGTTGGTCATCGCCCAAGCCTCCCAAACCGTTCGGCTTGAAATGCATCACGTTGACCAAGCCGACAAAGTGGACGCCGCTGTGGTCGAAGCTGTAGTAGCCCCTATTGCCAGAGGCTTGACCAAAACGGTTGAAGTATTCCGTCCCAGGCCCATCGGTCACATCATGCTCACCAGGTACGGTATGCAACTCGGTGATATTCAGGCCCGACATCAATTGGGCCGCGTTATCGAACTCTTCCGCCTTGGAAAGATGCGTAATGTCGCCCGTGTGAATCGTCAGCGCCGGCTTGATCGGCATGGCGTTGACGTAGTCGATGGTTTGCTTGAGCGTGCCCGCGACGTCGGGATTGGCTTCCTTGTTGAAGCCAATATGGGTGTCGCTGATCTGCAGGAAAAGGGGGACCCCAGCGGCAACTGAAGGGTCCTTCCCTGAGGCGGCAAGGGCCAATTCCACCGGCGCGAAAACACCGCCGGCCAAGACAAAGACGGTCCCCGCACCACCGAAGGCGAGACACTTCAACGCGCTGCGGCGCGACGGATCGGATGGAAGATCTAATGACATAATGCCCTCACGATTAAGGTTAGAGAGGTAGATCGACAGACTATCCGACGGGCCTCTCGATTGGGTTCAAGTGCTAGACTGTCAGGCCATCCGTTTTATTCCACCGTAAGCACCGCACAGCGTCGGCCAGGAAGCAGGATGCGCACGCAGGTCCGTTATGAAGCCGTGCAGTTCAGCTTCGCCGGCATTGGTAATTGCCCAGTAATTCATTCCTGCGGCACTCTGGTGGCCGAGGTGATAACTCGCTGCCCGTATAGGTGAAGCACGGTGCACGCGTAGTGGCTCGGTCAAACATAGATGTTGATCGGGTGCAGCTTGTAGCGATGGGTAATCAAGACTGGCGCATCGAGAGCCTGGAGAGTCGAGCATGTCGCGCTTTCCCTATCTTCAACGATTGCGGCCGGCGGGTGTCCGAACGGTCCGGCTGGCCACCGGATTGGTGTTGTTCACTTACGTAGGGACGCACCTCCTGAATCACTCGCTGGGGAATATCTCGCTCGCATGGCTGGAGCGTGATCTGCTTGTGCAGAAGTTCATCTGGCAGGGATGGCTCGGAACGGCCGTGCTGTACAGCGCGCTGGTGACGCATTTCTTCCTGGGTCTGTGGGCTCTATACGAACGGCGCTCGCTGAACTGGACGCCAGGTGAGGTGGCGCAGCTCGTCCTGGGCTTGTGCATACCGCCGCTGCTAGCCAACCATGTTGTCAATACGCGGGTCGCCTTTGCCGCGTTCGGCCTGAACAAGGGTTACGCACAGTTGCTGTACTCGTTCTGGATCACCTCACCGTTCTTCGGTCGTGTGCAGCTGATGCTGTTGGTGGTCGCCTGGCTGCACGGGTGTTACGGCATCTGGTTCTGGTTGCGGTTGAAGCCATGGTTTGCGGCGTGGCGGAGCGTGCTGCTGACCATCGCCGTGCTGCTCCCGGTGCTCGCGCTGCTAGGCTTCTTGCAGGGCGGACGGGAAGTGATGGCGCTTGCACAGGATCCTGTCTGGCGCGCAGCGGCGACCCGGCCGACGATCATCGGAACAGATCTGCAAAATCTCTGGCTCATCGAGCTGCGCAACGACTTTTTGCTCTTCGCTGGTGGTGCTCTGCTGCTGGTGCTCGCAGCGCGGCTGGTGCGCACGGTGCGGGAGCGCCGAGTTGGGCGCGTCTGCGTGCTGTATCCGGACGGACGAAAGGTATTCGCGCCGCTCGGATTTTCGGTTCTCGAGGCCAGCCGCATGGCCGGCGTTCCCCATGCCAGCACCTGCGGCGGCCGCGCCCGATGCACGTTGTGCCGGGTACGCGTGCTCAGCGATGTGCCGCTGCCCGCGCCGGCCGAGGCAGAGCGGCGCGTTCTGGAGCGGCTGGGAGCGGATTCGCAGACAGTGCGCCTCGCCTGCCAGTTGCGGCCGACCCACGACCTCTCCGTGTGGCCACTGGTGCCACCGGCTGCATCCACAGCCTTCTTGCAACGGCGCCAGTGGGACGTCATGCCGCATGAGCAATTCGCGGCGTTCATGTTCGTGGATATGCGGGATTCCACAAAGCTTGCGGCGGCACAACTACCGTTCGACAGCCTATTCGTGGTCAGTCGCTTCTTGAGTGCGGTCTGCTCCGCAGTAGTCCATGCGGGCGGCGTGCCAAACCAGTTCCTGGGGGACGCAGTGCTCGCGATCTTTGGCTTAAGCGGCGAGCCGTCCGCCGCTTGTCGTCAGGCGCTAAGCGCGGTGCCGCTGGTGGCAGCCAGCATTGACGAACTCAACGATGTGCTCGAGCAGCAGCTGCAGACCAGGATCCGGTTTGGCATTGGATTGCACTGCGGCCGGGCGGTAATGGGACAGATTGGTTTTCGCGAGCATGTCGCGTTCACTGCGATTGGTGACCCGTTGAACGTGGCCTCGAGACTTGAGCAGTTGACAAAAGAGCTCGCTTGCGAGGCGATTGTCTCAGAACAGGTCTTCCAGCATGCCGGCGTTTTGGCCGCCGACCTGCCGCAGCTTTCCGCACGCCTGCGAGGCCGCGATGACCCGGTGACTGTCCGCGTGCTGTCCAAGGCGGCGCAGATGCCTCGGGCCTGACTACACCCTCTTCGGCACGGCCGCCCGTGGCGCCGCTGACCGTGACCGCGCGGACGTGCTGCCAGCTAAACTAGGAATAACATGACCATACCCACCTCCAAGTTGCGGGTTGCCAGGCCAACAGACAACATCAAGGCGCTCTTGCCGTTTTATCGCGACGGCCTGGGTCTGCATGTCATCGGGGAGTTCGAAGAACATGAGGGCTTCGACGGACTCATGCTTGGCGTCCCTCAGGGCCCCTATCACTTTGAATTCACACACCACCGGGGTCACCGCGCAGGGCGGGCGCCGACGCAGGACAACCTTGTCGTGTTTTATATTCCAGACCACGGGGCGTGGCAGGCGGCAGTCGAGCGCATGCGGCAAGCGGGCTTCGAGGCCGTGCCGTCGCGCAACCCTTACTGGGACCGGGAGGGGCTCACTTTCGAGGATCCGGACGGCTACAGGGTGGTACTTCAGCAGGGGGCCTGGAAAGATGGTCTCTGAGGGTTGGGCTATGCAGTGCGTTGCTGCAACAGTAGGTCCGGTGTCCTTGTTGCACTTGGTCGCAGCCGAAGGGTGTAAGTGTGCAATCGGAAGGTGGAAAGCGCGGCGCAGGTTGATGCCTCCTCAGGGACGCCGCAATCTGGGCACGTCCTCGTGCACGCATAGCTTCGTCCCCGATGACTTCAATCGCTCCGCCACGGTGCGCTCCGTGCGCAATCCGCCGCCCAGGTACAGGCCGCCGTTGTGGAAGAACGTGACCGTTCGGCACGCCGCACAGGATCCCACGACAGCGGTTACCGTGCGGCGGCGGCACAAAAGCAGCATTTCAGGCGTGAGTGCCGTCGGTGAACGGATCGCGCGGGTCCGTGACCCTCTCGCCGTCCGTGAAGACATCGAATTTGCCTGTCTTCGCGCCATTGGTAAACGGATCGCGAGGCCCGGCAACGTGGGTATTGCAGTCGGCGCAGGTATTGTCGGTGCGACCAGCGAAGGCATAGGATTGGCCTGCGAAGGATGCCAGCGCAGCGGCAGCCAGCGGAATCAGGAATTTCATGACAATCTCCAGATGCGGTAAGTCCAGGGTCCGAGGCACAGAGCGTGTCGCCACGGAGACTGTGCCTAGGTGCTGCACGACGCTCTGTCTCCGTGGCGATCCAGGATTCCCTCGGAACAGGTGCGCCGTGCATCAGTAAAACGCTGGCGGCGCGCGGTTTATTCCTGCTCGCCTTGCGTGGCTCGCAGCGCTTGTACAAAGGCATGCAGGTGCGCGGGCTCCGCATCGGTGATGGCCCAGAAGTTCATGCCGTCCTGGTGCCAGCGGGCAATCGCGTATCCGTCAGTGGAAAAGCTTGCCGCTGCCGATGCGCCGTTCGTCGCCGGCAGGATGTAGAGATCGATCGGATGGTTCTGGTAGCGGTAGATCAGTACACCAACGGTGCGGCGGTCGATATAGTCCACCCGGCCGCCAGCCAGCGGAAAGCCCTTCGGCGCAAGGTCAGTGACCGGCGGCGCATAGTCGAGCCGGCCGTTGAACCACGGCTTGACTGTGTGCTGATCGGTAGATACCACATCGATCGGATGCTGCGACAGCAGTGCGCGCACGTGGCTCGATACGATCGCCTGACCCAGTGCATCGGCCTGCGGCGGCCGCACCAGGATGAGCGCGCCGAACACCAGCGCCGAGGCCGCCACCCCGGCAAGGCCGCCACCGGCCCAGGCCAGCACGCCGCTGGAGGAAAGCATGGGCCATGCGAAGCGGGCCATGCGGGGACGCGGTTCGCGCGGCAGCCTTGCCAGCACGCGCGCAGGCAGATGCGCCGGCGCACGGTGATAGAGCGATCCGTCATGCAGCATGCCGTGCAGCGAGTTTTCCATCGCATCATCATTCATGATTCGCTCCCGTCGAATGACCCCGCACCGGCACCTGCCGGCGCGCGATGCCGTCAATGCCGCCGCGCACCCTCGCCTGCTCGGCGCGCACCGCCGCGCAGAGCAGGTGACGTGCGCGCGCCAGGCGCGACATCACGGTGCCGATCGGAATGTCGGCAACCAGGGCGATATCGCGATAGCTCATGTCTTCGAGCTCGCGCAGGACAAGCACTTCGCGATAGACGACCGGCAACCGTTCGAGCGCGCGGTGGACCAGTTCCACATCGTCGTGGCGCACCGCTAGCGTTTCGGGATTGCTGCCGATATCGTCGATCCACCCCGGCAATCGCTCGTCGCCATGCAGCGCTTCGTCGTACGGCGTGTTATCCGCTGCATCGCGCCGCCTGCGCCATTCGCTGAACCACGTGTTCCTGACGATGGCCAGCAGCCACGCGCGCGCATTGTCGCCGTGAAAGCCGTCAAAGAACCGGAACGCACGCAGGTAGGCATCCTGCACGATATCGTCCGCATCGCTTGCACTGCCGCTCAGCCAGCGCGCGAGGTTATAGGCCGCGTCTAGATGCGGCAACGCCACTTTCGCGAAGCGGCTGGACTTGTCGGTTGCGATCACGGTGCTCTCCTGTCCCAGGCCCATGTAAAACCGCCTGACACCGCGATTTATTCCCGACGCCGCGAAATTTTTTCGGAGTTCGTTCCGGGAATAAATCTCGGCGCCAGGCGGTATACGGGGCGGCGGAGTACGGCGCCAGGACGAGCCCATGGCGCGCGTTGGCATGGTCTATGACTCCATCAGAAAATCCGGAATCACCTGGGTGAGGCGCAGGACACCAGCAGGATCGAAACAGAAATTCATCGTCGCGTACTCCAGGCCGTCTTGTGCGAACCGGTAGCCCCAGACCTCGCGGTGCATGCGCGGAAAGCGACTTATCTCAGCAGGCTTCCCGAAGCGAGTCAGGACATCGCGCGTGGTCCATTCGCCGATCCTGGCCCGGCCGAACTCCTCCGCGCTCAGCATCTGCCGGACGCCGACGACCCGCCCGTCGGGACCGATGTCGGCGGCCCATCTGGTCTCGCCGGGCGCGGGATAGAGCCAGCGCCGGAAGCCATCGGGAAATTGAAAAATCTCGCGCGGCGCACCCAGCCGGGCCTGAAGCTCTTCCTCGCTGGCGCCTGGCGCCACAGCTTGCCATGCCGGGCTCGCGCAGCCGGCTGCCAAGGCAACTGCCGCCAGCATGAGAAGGCGGCTTGCAAGGCGCGGGCGTGGCCGCCGGGCGGGCTTAATCGGAAGATGGTGACTCATGATGGGTCTCCGTCAGGAATCATAAAGAGAGCTGCCAGCCGGGATGCACAAGCGCAGCACCGGGACGTGATGCCGAGGGCCCGCATTGCTGAAATGCCTTACAGAGCCTGACAGCACCCAGCAGCGCCGATCGCGGTTGGGCAAGCCAGGCCTGTACCTGTTTGCTGCGGCTCTCGCCGCACAGGCACCAGGCACTGAAATGCTCGCAATTGTTGGTCAGCAGGCGGTAGCGGTCCTCATTCAATCGGGAGCGCGCCCGCCGCACGACTTCGTGGCTCGGGTAGACAGGCGCCTGGCTGGCGTCGATCCAGACCTGCTGGCCAGCCGCGAACCCCGCGAGGTCCACCTCCTCCTCCAGCCCGGGATGCAGGCTACGGAGGTAGCCGGCGTAATGCACGACCTCGCCGCGGACGTGCACGCAGCAACGCAGCAGGGATGACCGAACAGCGCCACCAGGTGAACCGTGTCTTCCCGCGCCGCGACGCACCCGCCGCGCGGCTGCCACCCAGTTCATGTAGATTCTGCCCGGGGCGTCCGCCACTGCGTGCCGGCACCTGTATAACTGCAACTCGAGGGAAGTTATTCGAGCAAACTCGGCCTATATCGCAACCTGGAGGTTCCCTTCAGGCTGAACGCCGGAAGCGTAGCGGTCAATGAACGTTCGAGCCCGCGCCAGGCAGTGGCTCCATTACGGCGGTGATTTGCTGACGCCTTTATGCCGAAGATTCGCCGGCGCCGTTACGCCGGTGATTCCCTGGCGGGCATTGTCAACTTGACGTGCCTGGGCGCAGTTGTAGCCCGAACTGACAAAGGCTCAGAAGGGGGACCGCGCCAAACCGGAGGCCGACTAAGCGGCAATGTGGTGGTCTTCTTCACCGGCGATGGAGGGATACCATCGTTCAACGTACGACCGGAGCTGGTTATTGAGCACGGCCGTTCGGATTTGTAGAAGATTGTGCGCGTGCCAAGGCCGCCAGGCCATCTGTTGCCGTTTGACGAATTGCTTGCTGACCACCTGATTGACGGCCGACTCGACGAACCCTGATGCAATGGGCTCCCCATACCGATAGCGGTCACCGTAGTTCACGATGAAGTGCCGGTTGTTGTTCAGGTAGACGATGAATTCCTCGAGTTTGCCGAGGAGCTTGGCCTCTCAGCTCGGCCTTCCGGGCTACAACGGTCTGATCATGAAGATCGTGCGTGCCCACGTGGACTCGCATGTGGGCAACGTGCTGGCGAAGCACGTCGAGAAGCAGATGTCGAAACTCCTCGAGCCCGCACCGGCCGAGATCAAGCTATCGGAGCTCATCAATGACTTTATCGAGCGCAACAAGCCAGACGGCTGCGAGTGTGGAGGCTCCGACCAGATCACCCTGCACATCGAGGAGTCGCGCTACGCCAGCCGGTGGATCGGGCTCGACAAGGATGAAGGCAAGAGCGAGTACTCGTGCGAAATCCGATTCGCGGTGTGTGAAAGCGACGGCAAGATCTTCGGGCTTCGCATCGATGGCCAGGAGGCCGACAAGACTCTCTTCATCGGCCCAATCTATGGCTTCGAGCGAAGCCCGTTTCAGATGTATGCGGCCGGCACCAAGCTCATCATCGACGGCGACTGCGCCGAAGACTTCGACACCTACTACCCCGGCCGAGAGGACTGACGGTGGTCAGCCTGGTCTACCTAGTCGTCATGGCGCTCGCCTTCCTCGGCGCAGTCGCCCTCGGCACCCATTCCAACTACCGCTGGATGAAGCAGCAAGCAGAGGAGTCCCTCAGTGATGACAAACTCCGTTGAACGCCTGACTGGCATCGGACCAAGTCATTTTTGTAGCGCCGTAAAGTCACGGGCTGGCGCGTCAATCCTTGTTACGGTCTCCGCCGCGACCGTTGCCACCGTCGGCATCACGATTCCGCCCGCGGTCTTCACCGCGGTTACCGCCACGGCCATTTCCCCGGTCCTCGCCACGCTCGCCTCGTCGGTCCCGGCCGCGATTCTCCGCTCGTTCATCGCCGCGATTCCATCCGCGCTTCTCGCCGCGGTTTTCGCCTTGATCTCCACTACGGTTCCAGCCGCGGTTGTCACGGTCGTTCCAATCACGACCCCTGTTTCGCTTCTCGTCCCGGTCCCAGCCTCGATCCCAGTCACCGCCCCACTTTCGGTTGCCGCCGTAGTACCTGCCGCCGTCCCAATCGGAGTAACCGCCGCCGTAGATGGGGCGCGAATAACCGCCGTGGTAGTAGCCGTCATCGTAGGGAGCGACGGCGCAGCCGGTGAGAAGTGCTGCCGTGGCCACGGTGAGCACAAGAAGGGGTTTCATGGTGACCTGCGTTTGCCGTTGGCTAATTTGCCGCAAGGATACCGACGGCCACCTCCCCCAGTTGTAAGAAATCGTGTCCCACTGCGCGAGGTCGCAGCATGATCCGCGACCAGTTTCTGCTCGACATCGCTCCCGAGATCATCATCGGCGGCGTCGGCGCCAGCTGCGGCATCGAACTGGCGCTCGGCCGACACGTCGACATTGCCATCAACCACGACCCTGAGGCCGTGGCCATGCACGCTATGAACCACCCGCAGACCGAGCACCACTGTGAGGCGCCTGGGACGTTGACCCGCTCGATCTGGTGAAGGGTCGTCCCGTCGGCCTCGCCTGGTTCAGCCCGAACTGCAAGCACTTCAGCAAGGCCAAGGGCGGCAAGCCGCGGGGCAAGAAGTAGCCGCCGTCGATGCCAACGGCGCGCACCGAGCTCGGGTCGCTGACGCCCGGGACATCTGCGACGATTGATTTCAACGCACCGGCGGCGCCGGCAGCCGCTTCATGACCCGGCCGGTGCTGCGGCTCATCTCCGGGCCGCCGGCGTCGTCCAATCCACCGCCGTTGGCTCTGGTGCAAAGCCTCGAGCTGCTTGATAGTGCGAGCGGGGCTACGATCGTAGCCGTGCCTCAGACATTTTTCGCGACCGGCAACTGACGCGCACTTGATACGCGGAGCCTGTCTCCCCACCTGGCGAGGCAGGCGTTCTTTTTTTGGGTGGAGTCGGCGGCCCGCCCGCCGTTACAGCGTCCAAAGGGCGCAGGATCAACGAGGAGCAGTTCCTCCCTGTCGATGCGGGCGGCTCGGCCCGTCTGTCCTTGCCATGCAGAACCACCGGTCGAACACACATTAGATGACGGAATCCGCGCCTGCATACCAACGGCGCCGCCGCGCGCTGGTCATCAGTCTGTCGAAATCGCTGCGGCCAATGTCGTCTTGCACGACCACTTCGCCGTCGAGAATGGTTTGCGGGGGCAGGCTGGCCAGGACCTGCGCCACCTCGGGAAACCAGGTCGTCGCGTCGGCGCCGCCCTTCGTCTTCATTCTTACCGGGCCGGTGGCGGCCATCATCCGGATCCCATCGTGCTTCACCTCGTAGATCCAGTTGCCGGCCCGAGGCAGGGCGTTCGCTGGGTGAGCAGCATCGGCTGAAGCTCGTCGAGGGTCGGCGTAGGCTGCCCCTGTTAGGGCTTCGGCAACGGCGTCCGCGTGGAAATCATTCCAACACGCGCGGATCGTGACCGGCCGCATTACGAAATCCGCTATGCTTCGCGGCAGCCGCGCTGGTGCAACCGTCGGTGCGGCCAAGTAACCTCAACTCTAACGACGGATACATGGCTACCAAAGAAAGCTTAATTGTCTTGCTCGTGATCGGCGGCATTGCCGGCTGGCTGGCGGGTGTGCTGATGAAGGGCCGCGGCTTAGGCCTGCTGATGGACATTGTCCTGGGCGTGGCAGGCGCCTTCCTCGCCCATTGGCTCGCGGCTAAGCTGGGCATCCACGTCGGCAAGGGGTGGATCGGCTCGCTGATCACGGCCACCGTGGGGGCCGCGCTGATCCTGGTCGTAACTCGGGGGATCACGCGCGGGTAAGCGTAGACTGGTCGGCAGCCGTACCGCAGCAATGTGTTACGGCTACGCGACCGCTCGGAGAAGCGAATTTGCCACCACGAATTACCGGCCGGCGACTCGGGCGTAGGTCAAGCGGAAAATAGAGCCTCTCAATCGTCACACGCTGCCGCTCCGTCCAGGCAGGCTTGCGCGAAATGGAAGGGACTCGGGCCCCCATATGGTCTTCCGCATTCCGCGCAACAAAACAGATTGTCCAGTAGGCGCGCATTGATCTGGGCTCTCCCGCGTCACGGACGAGCAGTTCCTCTCTGCCGCTGACTGACATACCGAACCCAGAAATCGGCCAACCGTCGTCCCCCCCAAGCTCGATGTAGGTCGTGGTCGGCCGCTCGCAAAAAGCGGTCACCGCGGGATCGGCTTCCAGCGTTTGCCAGTGGTCAAGCGTCGGGTAGGAGTAGAGCCGTAGCCTGCGATTCAGCTTGACGCTAAAGGCCTCCAGCCGCCGTGTTTCGAAAGGCCGTGAGGTTTGACCCCACTGCTGACTTATATGCCCGCCCTGACCCAGAGCTGACGTTAAAGCGGTCGCCACCTTGCCTCTCCGTCTACCTGTTCATGCTACGTGGAGAAATGCTTTGAAGGTGGATGGCCGCAACTCCGCAAGGGGATGGGCGTGGCGATCGGATCGACGGTGATCCGCGTCAAACAGGGCCCACCATCGCCCGTGTACTTTCTACATGGGCAATCGCCGGAGCCCTCTATGTGTGCATGACACGGTGTCCCGAACCCGAACCCGTCATCAGGTACCCCCGCTTGCGCTAGCATCGCGGCGGCTTCGTTCCGCGCATTGATAATCAAAAACGCAGCCTTTTCTAGGACTTCCGATTGTTCGGGCGTAAGATTTTCCGGAGGTGAATACTTCGGCATTTGTCACTCCTTGAAACTGCTCTTGCCAAATTATCAAGTCGCACAAGCAAGCATGCCACGCTCGGGGCGGCGCACGCGAGCGCGCCCGGGCAATGAGTCGAGCGTAGAAGAGGGTCACCAAAACGCAACTGCACGCCGTTTCAGACTGATCTGCACGGCATTTTCGGGTTCGACGCCCGCTTGCCGCGCCAGGTGTCCCGTCTCAAAGTTGATGGGGCCAATCACAGATAAATCAAGGGGTTACGCAGCACTGTTCCGAACCAACTGGGCTGAATTCTCACAGTAAGCGGGTAAATGGTCCGACACGGCGCACTGCCAAAAGCGGGTTGGCCCCGGTCGGCGACGGTCTCGAACATGTCCCCCGGCACGTTCAAACCTGCTCTACAGATCGAAAGTGAATCGGTCATCGGCGCCGCCAATCGCAACCGTCGGTTACGACCGGATTGCCGCACGTCGAGGTCCCTTCCCGGCCAAGAAGCGTCACTCACACGCACCGTTGTTTTGGACGTTCAGGCGTCGGTTCCACCCAGCAAGCGGTCATTCAATTCGCGATGTTGAATGTTGCTTCATTGGCCATTGCCGCCGTTGCAGGTCGAGGGCCCATGAGGCTTCCTTTGCATATTAGGGTGCGGAATCCCGAAAGTCATTTGTGGTTCCGTATCCGACTTTTGATACCGGCACGCCGTGCGCACGCTCGCCTAGCCAGGGGCGCAAGGACGAAAGCGCCATCGGCCGGCCGAAGAGATATCCTTGCGCAAGGCGTATTCCCTTGGTAATAAGCCGAGCCCGCTGGTCCTCGGTTTCCACGCCCTCGGCTATTACCGTGAGGTCCAACGCCCTCGCGAACTCGACGATCACGTCAATGACCTTGGTACTGACTCTATCTCCTGACCCGGCTTGGACGTAACTCTGGTCAAGCTTGATGACATCGAGATCGAACGTCTTGAAATACGCGAGACTGCAGTACCCCGTGCCGAAGTCGTCGATTGCCAGCTTCAGCCCCCGCGCCTTTGCACGCTTGACTTCGCTGCGCTGGGGCTCGCTCAGCACAATCGCATTGCGTTCGGTTAATCTCGAGTAGGGGTGTCACGTTGGCGCTTAGCAGGTCGAACACAGGCGAGTCGTCGGCCCAGAACGCACGATCGGCGAAGTGCTCGCCGGTGACGTTGAACGCCACGTGGAATGTCGGCGGGAGCGTCAGTTGCGACAGGTCACGCACAACTTGTGGGATTAGGGTTCGCGTCAGCGCCACCGCCATCCGTCGTTGTTCGATAACGGAGATGAAGGCGCCCGGCTCGAGCAGGCCGCGACGCGGATGCTGCCAGCGGGTCAGCACTTCGACGCCGAGGCACGCCCCCAATTCAAGGTCGATCACCGGCTGATAGTACGGAATGAACTCGCCATTTCGCAGGCCCCGGCGCACATCCGTCGCAGAAGACTTGCGCAGTGTCCGCAACAGCCGTGCCCCATGGCCTCGGAACCCGCCAGCTAAGGTACGCCTTAGCATCCTTGCCAAGACCGATGCTTCGCCACGCCCGCTTCTCACGCTGCCGCTGGTAGGTAAAGGGTGACGGACGTACCGCGCCCGGCCTCAGTATCCAGCACAATTTCGCCGCAGTGCTGCAGTACGATCTGCCGCACGATGGTCAGCCCAAGACCCGTGCCACTCGGCCCGCCAGGCCGGCCGGCTCGGTAAAAACAGTTGAACGCCATGTGTGCTTCTTCCTGCGTCATGCCGATACCCTCGTCAAGGATGCAAATCGAGACCTTGTCGCCGGCGTCAGCGGCGGCGATCACGACTTCGACTGCGCTTTGCGGTGCTGAATACTTGAGGGCGTTGTCGATCAGATTGCGGATGGCGCGTTCAAGCTGTTGCCAATCGCCCATAGCGATGACCGGCTCACGCGCTGCCACTATGCGTATCCGCCGCTCTTCCGAGAACGCGTTGGCGACCACACTATGGGCGAGCGAGATCATGTCGACTTCCTGCATCTCGGCTTGTCCCGTGCTACGCGCTTCGATACGTGCCAGGTCAAGCAGGTCGGAGAGTATTGCGTTGATCTGCGCTGCGCGGCAGCGCAGCGCTTGGTAGATGCGTGGCCGCTTTTCCTGCGGGACCGTGTTTTCCGCCAGCAACTCGGCGTAGCCCGCAACGCTCGCCATGGGTGACTTGAGTTCGTGCGCGACTGTCGACACGAAATGGGATTTCATCCGTTCGTGCCGGATGCGATCGGTCATGTCTCTTAGCACCAGCACCGTGCCATTTCCGTCGGCTGCATGAACCAGGCGAACCTCGTAGGCTGGCGAGTCGGGCACGTCGAACTCGATCAGCGCTGCAAAATCCGTCGCGGCGCTGGTGCGGTCCAGCTCAGCGAGCAGTTCGGCTGCGCTGCAGCCATGCCGCGAAGGCTGTCGCCCGCGATAGAGCAACTGGACGAATGCGCGATGTGTGGCGCCGCGCAGTTGGCTCAGCGATACGCCCAGCATGTCACACAAAGCATCGTTGGCTTCATCAACGACCCCGTCGTGCCGAAGTGCGGCGACACCGTCGGGCATCGCTTGGAATAACGTGCGCAGCCGCTCCTTCTTTTTCCTCAGACCGTCGCTGATGACCGCCTCCCGCTCGGCCAGAGCCGCGAGTTCATACATTGTCCGAGCCTGTGTAAGGTGCAAGCGCACGATCAGGAGGAAGGAAATCAGTCCGAAAAGCACGATGATCGTCAACGAGCGCTGACTGATATTGGAAAGGGATTCGCGAGCACCGTCACCTACGGTTGCAAGAATGCGCCACAACGCAACTGCGCCCCAGAGGCAAGTGAATAGAGCGATCGCCGGCCAAAACCGCCGGCTCCTGGAACCTGCCGCTGCTGTCGCAGCCGGCCGGTAAAAGCGCAATTTCATAGGCACCGAAGAAGCAAAGCAGCAAGACCGCCGAGCGATTCGCAGGGTGGTGCTTCGGCACAGATATCAACAGCACTTCATTTGCCAGGTTCTGTTTCCACACAGATTTGCCTTTACCGTGCCAGTCGCCCAGGCTATCGACGTAGGGTGCACCGAAGAAAACCTGACACCGATCGCCAGGTTGTCGAGGGACTATCATATTTGCGTTTATTCTTGGCAAGAAGTTGTGTTTTCTCGTCTTCCTATAGAATAATGGGATTCAAGCGCAACTCCTCGCACCACGGTTGCGTCACATGACACAAGCCAGATGACCGATCCGCGCTACTACTCCACCAAGTCCACTGCTGAGAAGCTTGGCGTTTCGCTACGCACGATCCAACTCTGGGTTGCAAACGGACGCCTCCCGGCATGGAAAACAGACGGTGGTCATCGACGCATACCGGCCGAGGTGGTGGACCGCCTGGTGGCGGACCAACGGGATCAGTCGAGCGGGCGTAGCACCGATCACCACAAAAGAGTGTTTCGCGTCCTTTTGGTAGAGGACGACGAACACCTGCTGGAGATATACTCCGCCGCCCTAGCGAACCTGGCGCCCCCAATCGAGATTCTCCAAGCAAGAAATGGCTACGATGCGCTACTCCAGATTGGCAGGTCAAGTCCCGACCTGATCATCCTCGACCTCGTCATGCCGGGCATGGACGGCTTTCGTTTGTGCCGGACACTCGACGCCCGGCCAGAAGGTGCCACGTCGCAAGTTGTGGTCGTGACGTCGCTTGACAAGCACGCGATCGCCGATCTTGGTGGTCTTCCCAAGCGCATCCATGTGTTCTCCAAGCCCATTCCGCTATCGATGCTGCGATCGCTGGTGACAAACCAGCGCGACGCCAACCAAGCCTAAAGCTGCTATCCGAAATCGCGGGATGTGACGCACCCCAAAGCTCCGTGCGTGCATTGTATATCGATTTTGCACATATACAAGTATGTTGCTATCATATTTGCACGTATTGGAGAGAGACGCAACCACGCACCGGCCTTCCTAGTGCTCCGGCAGTTGCACCACCTCGCCGTTCGACGGCGCCTCTAGCGGCTGTCTGTACCTACTTTTTTTCGGGGTGGCCAGGATTCATGGGTCTGGAGATATATAGGCCGGTAGTGGCGGAAGGCACCGCGGGCACCATCACCCCGGGTATTTCGGCATTCATGCTCCTATTGTTGGTCTGGCTGGGATCCGCCCTGTGGGCCGGGTGGGACAGAGGCAGCGAATTACGCAGGATCCAGGTCGATGCCGACCGTCTTGCCTATACCCTTGGCCAGCACGTCGAGCGCACATTGATGGAGGCGGACCAACTGACCTCTCTGGTAGGCGGCGCCGTCATCGAACGAGGTCCGGACTTGCCGCTTGCCGAATGGACCCGCAACGGTCATCTCAGTGCCGAATCCTTCCTTCAAACCGCGATTCTGGACGAAAGGGGCGTCCTCAGGGCATCGACCAATCCGACCTTCGAAGCGCTTGACGTAGGCGATAGCGAGCATTTCAGCGTACATGCCAACAATCCCAGGCCAACATTGTTTGTCAGCAAGCCGCTGCGGGGGCGTAGTTCAGGTCGCTGGGTAGTCCTGCTTTCCAAGGGAATCGTGGCGCCGACAGGCCGTTTCCTGGGGGTCGTCGCGGTGTCGCTTGACCCACTCTCGCTGACGAACATCTCCCAAAGCATCATCCATTTGGGCAGCCAGGGTGCAATCGGTCTGCTGGGTACCAATGACTTCATCTACCGGGTGCGTTGGAGCGGGTCGGTTTACGACCCTGGGCAGCCACTGCCGGCGAGCTCCTCAGCCCGGCGAGCTGTAGTTGCCGCGGCCCACGCCGAAGTGGTGGAGAACAGCCCACTGAACGGCGTCGAGCGCATTTATGGCGTACATCGGCTATCGAGAGGAAACCTAGCGGTTGTGGTCGGCTACAACCGCCATGAAGCACTATCAGTGTACCGCGGCAGGCTGCTCCTCGTCGCTTGCATCGCAAGCTTGGTATCCGCACTGATCATCCTCGTCCAGATGCGCCAAGCAAAGTCGATCATGAGGATGGCGAAGCTGGCGCATCGGGAGGCAGTGGTCAGCCGCCGGCTACGAGAAAGGAACCAGCACCTGCATGCGCTGTTCTTTGCCGTGCCGGGCGGCGTTGCCATTTTCAATAAGGATCGCCAGGTGGAAGACGCCAACGGCGGGCTGTGCGACACCCTAGGCGCTTCGCCTGGGGACTTGCGCGGCGCCACGCCACAACGGTTCGTTGACCTTCTGTATCGAGGCCAACGTCCCACGCGGGACTCAGCCACCCCGTCCGAACTGCTTGCGGAGATCGACCGGACCGCAGCCTCACACGACTTCAGCAGCGTTATCGAGTTCGATATAGCGGACTCATCCAGCTATGCAATCCGTGTTGTACATACCAGCGACGGCGCTGGCTGCGTGGTGTCTGTCTGCGACGTAAGCGCAATGCGGCGCGAGGAACGGGTCAGATCGCATTTCATTGCTACCGTAGAAGCTGAAAGCAAGATTCCCATCGCAAACGTCGTCGGATATGCCGACCTCCTCGCCGCCGATCTGATCCCCCCGGAAAAACGCCTTGGCATCTATCGCACGATTCGTTCGCAAGCCCAGCGCATCAGCCAGTTCGTTTCAAATCATCTTCAACTGACGCGCCTGGAAACCCTTGGAGCATCCGAGATGACGTTTCGCCGGGTGGATCTCGCAAGTCTCGTGCGAGACGTTGTTGAGGCAGAATTTGGGAACGATAACCGGGTGACTCTGGAGTCTGCGCGAGAGCCAGTCTATGTGATGGGCGACTCCGCCTCCCTCGCCAGCGTGATACGCTATTTGCTCGAGAATGCCGTGAAGTACGGCCTTGGGAGAGAAGTCAACGTGTCGGTCGCTAGAGCGTCGGACGAAAGCGGCAACGCCGTGCTGAAAGTGACCGATAGAGGCATGGGGATCAAAGTCGACGAATTCAGGCTGGTGTTCGACAAGTTTTTCCGCGGCAAGCTGCAGCGCGGGTCCGCCGGCGATGGTCTGGGCCTCGCCCTCGTGCGCGAGATTGTGCTGCTGCATCGCGGCCATACTTCTCTTGAGAGCGAAGTAGGCAAGGGCACGACCGTTACGCTGCACCTTCCGGCGGTGGAATAACTTGCCAGCCTCCAAAGAGGTCGCTCGCAGGGCGGGCAGCGTCCATTGGCCACGTGGATGGCATCAACCCGGATGCCCGGTTTTCCGACAAACATCTTGGCACGATCGATCGCATGTCGGCCGCTACGCGACCTGATGGAGCGCTGCGGGCGCCTTGCAGCGGAACGTGTAGTCGGCATCCAGATCGGCATGTTCACCGCCCGGAGTCGCGCCCGGCGATGCCTCAGCGGCGCTGTCGCTGGCGGCTGTGAATGCCGGCGTCAACGCGCCGAAATCGAGTTGCACGGACTCCAGGTGGCAACCCGCGGCAGGCGATGTTACGAAGATTGCCTCGCCATCGCGCAATCGCGCCATGGCTTGTTGCGCGACGCCCGGTGTTTGCCCAGCGTCAGCCATTCCACATCGAAATCCATACTCGCCTCCTTGTGAAAAAACGCAATGCGCGTCGAGAATAGGGGCGACAGAGCGGATTTCAAGGCTCGGGCGACGTGACCCTGCGACCTCTTGAAATTTCGCGGAGGCGTTCCTATTTTGAATCTCGCTCAGGCAGTCGCGTTATCGCGCTGCGTGTTTCATTTGTTTGTCAGGTATCTGGCAGGCGAACTGGAGCGCGTACGCCCGTTCGCCTTCCTTTTGTGGATGAAAGGAGGATACGACCATGAGTGATCTCTACTTCGGGAACGACCTCTTCAGCGAATTCGACCGCTTTCAGCGGCAGATCGACGAACTCTTCGGGGGCTTCCCATCCAGCATCCGCTCCGTCAGGCGCGGTGCGTTCCCGCAAGTCAACATCGGCGTCACCGACGACACCATCGAGATCGTCGCTTTCGCGCCCGGCATGAAACCGGCCGAACTCGACGTTTCGATCGGCAAGGGCCTGTTGACGATCAGCGGCGAGCGCAAACCATCAGTCCCCGATGGCGATAGCGACCGGAAGGTCTACGCCGAGGAGCGCTTCGCCGGCACCTTCAGGCGGGTCATCGAACTCCCGCAGAACGCTAACCCCGACAAGGTGCAGGCGCGTTATGTCGACGGCTGTCTGTGCGTGACGGTCAGCAAGCATGAGTCGTCCAGGCCCCGGTCGATTACGGTCCAATGATTTGAGGAGAGAGCCATGAGCGATACCACTCAAGTTGTCGAGCGCGAACAGAAAACCCGCGTGACGCCGCGCACGCAGGCGAAGTCCGGGGAACGTCGGGGAACTATCGTGCCGGCCGTCGATGTCTTCGAAGACCAAACGGGCATCACAGTTGTCGCCGATCTGCCCGGCGTTTCGAAGGACCGGCTCGATGTGAAGGTGCAGGACGGCAACCTCGTGATCGAGGCCGAGGCCAGCGTGCCGACACCCGACGGCTTGCGGCTGCTGCATGCCGAAATACCGGCACCGAGCTACTTCCGAGCCTTCACGCTGAGTCCAGACTTCGACACGGCCAAGATCGAGGCGAACCTGCAGGACGGTGTGCTGAAGCTACGCATTCCGCGCAGTGAAAAAGCCCGGCCTCGTCGCATAGAGGTCAAGCTCGGGTAAGCCGGAGCACACCATCGCGACAATGAGGAAACCAGGTGTGGCGCCCGCGGATCGCCACCACTGTACTTCTCGGAGTTCGCTATGAAAGACGTGACACAGGAATCCTGGAAAGGGCATCAAATCAACATCCGTGCAGTGCCGGTTCGACACATTCAAACGCCGGTATCCGCTCCTGACGGTTATGTGGCGATCGTACAGATTTGCATGAACGGCGAAGTGCTAGCGGACTGGCATCTGCCGCGTTACGGCGAGCGGTGGCGCAGCCGGCAGGAAGCCGAACGCGACGCCATGCAATACGCCGTGCAACTGATCAATCGCGGTGTGTTAGGCGAACCGGTGCAAGCGCTTGGTTTCGCCGCGTAGCACGTCTTGGCGGCGTCGGGCCTTTCCGAGCGTACTTCATGTCAATCACCATGCAATTCGTAGGAGGATGAAATGAACACCGATCTGAGCAAATGGAACCCGTTCAAATTCTTGCGCAAAACGCAAACCGAAAAAGCCGACGAGCAACCTTCGTCCAGTGCGCCAACGTCGAAGCATTGGTTGACCGGGTGGCCCGATGCGTCCCTGCTCTTTTCGTCGGACCCGTGGCGGGCGATGGGCGAGTTGCTGCACGATCCCTTCGCAGGCGTCGGCGGTCTTGACCGATGGTTCGGCGACTTCAGTTCGTCGCAGTTCCAGCCGCGCATCGATGTCGTCGACGACGGCGACGCGCTGCGTATCACCGCTGAGTTGCCGGGATTGGGTCGCGAGGATTTGCAGACGTTCATCGATGACGGCGTCCTGGTCCTGCGTGGCGAGAAGAAGCAGGACACGAGGAGCGAGGAAAATGGCTGCTACCGGCTGGAACGGTCGTACGGCTCATTCACTCGCACGATTCCGCTGCCCGAAGGGGTCGACGTCGACAAGGCGGATGCGAAGTTTGACAAGGGCGTCCTGACGCTTCGTTTGCCGAAAACGGATTCCGCGCGCTCCGCGGTCAGGAAGATCGAGATCAAGTAAGTTCCTCGGCGTGTAGGGTCGGACGGTAGCGTGCCCGGCGGGTGACGTGGCAATAATTCGCCACGCCACCCGGCGGCACTGCGGGACCGACGCCGCTAACGGCGCGCATACGACACGCTCAAAGGAGGTTCGCACCTCCAACGAGCAAGGAAACCTTGACCCACACAGGTATAGCTGGAAACAACCCGCATACGACAGCAACCATGAACAACATGGAAGCTCACCATGAATGAGAACAGAAATGTGGCCAGCAGAGTGATGGACGCACTGCGGTTGGAGCCGCGCGTCCTTGGCTTTTACGAGCGCTTCGAACAGGCAGTCGCGTATATCCTGAGCGGCGTCATTTCCGTAATCATCGCCATATCAATGTGGCAACTCATCCGCGCGGTAGTCGTATTGCTCGTGTGGGAAGCGCTGAACCCGCTGGATCATGCTGTGTTCCAGACGGTCTTCGGCATGATCATGACGTTGTTGATCGCGATGGAATTCAAGCACTCCATCATCCGCGTGATGCTTCGACGCGACCATATCGTGCAGGTGAAAACGGTCGTGCTGATTGCTTTGCTCGCGATCGCGCGCAAATTCATCATTCTTGATCCGAACACCGATCCGTACCGAATTGGCGCACTGGCCGCCGCACTCCTGGCACTGGGCGGGGTCTATTGGCTCATGCGTCAGCGCGATGATCCGGTGGAAGCGGAAAGCTCCCCGGAATGACATTGATCGCCGCCGCTCTCGCGGCGGAGGCGCCGGCCACGCTCGATTGCAAAGGGTGAGCAGAGCCCCGTCACCTTCTCGCGCGCCTCATCCTTATTCAAGAGCTGTTCGAGCCGACCGCGTTTCGGTGAGCTACAGGCCGCTCCGGGTTGGGAGTGATCCCGCCGCCCTTCCGGAGACGGACACCCACGGCGCAGCGTTGATCGACCCTTTCCCGCGATCCGTGACCGTCCGGAAAGGCCGTGAACGTTTCGGCGTCCGCGGGCTCACGGATGACCGTTGGACCTCGAAAGCTGCCGTTAGGATGTGATGTATCCAAGGGCAGGAGTGGGTCGGCAACGGAAGTTGCCCGTCGGTCCACCAGAGCTCGACCCCGCGCCCCACTGCGAATTGCCGAGTACGGCCAGCATGAGACATTCGACGGCCACGACCAGGCAGCAATCGTTGGCATATGGGTGCGGCCGACCTTTAGCTCACGCCATCGGCCACTATTGCTGCGTGAGCATCAGGTTCAGGTTCTGAACCGCGGCGCCGGATGCGCCTTTGCCAAGATTGTCGAAAACCGCGGACAGCAGGACGTGCCCGTGTTCCATGTTAGGAAATACGCTTAAGTGCATGTCGTTCGTACCGTTCAGCACTTGCGGATCCAGGTGCTTTAAAGCGCACGATTCGTGCAACGGTAGGACATGTACATGGGCCGCCCCGGCATAGTGGCGGGCGAGGCATGCGTGGAGCGTGGCGCCATCCAGGTCGGGGGCCAGCAGCCGCAACGCGAGGGGCACCGTCAGCACGATGCCCTGGCGGAACGCACCATACGCGGGAACGAAGATGGGGCGCTGCGCGAGCCCGGCGTGCTGCTGGATCTCCGGAGGGTGCTTGTGCGCGAGTTCCAGACCATACACTTGGAATGCCGGCGCGCTGACGGCATCCGGCCCCTCATACTCCTCCACGCCGGCACGCCCGCGTCCGGAGTAGCCGGACACCGCATGAATGCTGACCGGGTAGCTGGCTGGGACAAGCCCGGCCCGCACCAGGGGACGCAGCAGGCCAATCGCACCGGTCGGATAGCAGCCGGGATTGGTGACCCGTCGCGCGTTCGCGATGCGCGCGGCCTGTCCCGGTGCCATTTCCGGAAAGCCATATGTCCAGTCCGGATGCGTGCGGTGGGCGGAACTTGCGTCGATCACCCTGACGGCGGGATTGACGATGGCGTTCACCGCCTCGCGTGCGGCGGCATCGGGCAAACAGAGGATGGCGATGTCGCAGGCATTGATGGCTTCCGCACGACGCCGTGGGTCCTTGCGTTCCGACGCGGCAAGCGTGAACAGGCTGAGGTCGGTCCGGCCGCGCAGCCGTTCGTGGATTTGCAACCCGGTGGTGCCTTGGTCGCCGTCGATAAAAACCAGGGGAGAGCTCATGCGAGGAATACTCCGGTGACTGAAGGGGGGTAACACGTCGAAGGAGCCCCATCTTCCATGGACCACTAGAATAGGGAAAGTTGAATTTCACAACCTTGACATTTAGTTTTCCTGAATCTGGAGCCAACATGCGAGAAATCAGCCTGGACCGCCTGCGCACGCTGGTCGCCATTGCCGACCATGGCTCATTCGCCGAGGCAGCGCGTGCATTGCACCTTGCGCCGCCCACGGTCAGCCTCCACATCGCTGAACTGGAACACCGCATCGGGGCACCGCTCCTGTCGCGAAAACGCGGACAGGTAAGACCGTCGGCGATCGGAGAGGTGCTGGTGGAGCGCGGGCGTCGGCTGCTGGCCGATGCGGAGCAGACGCTGGACGATATTCAACGACAGGTGGAGGGGCTCGAAGGGCGCGCCCGGCTCGGTGCGTCGACTGGCGCGATCGCGCACCTGCTGCCACAGGCGCTCGAGGTGCTGCGCCAGCAGCATCCCGCCATCGACATTCAGATTGCGGTCCTCACTTCGCAGGAAACACTGTCCCGACTGGCGGACGGCACGCTGGATATCGGGCTGGTTGCACTGCCTCAGCCGCCGGTGGCCGGACTAGTGATAAAGCCCTGGCGCCGCGACCCCGTGATGGCCTTCGTGCCGGCGCATTGGCAGTGCCCGGCCCGCGTCACGCCGGAATGGCTCGCCGCCCAGCCTCTGATTCTCAATGACGCGACCACGCGCCTCTCGCGTCAGACCGCGGAGTGGTTCGCGGCCGCGGGACACCATCCCGCACCACGCATTCAGCTCAACTACAACGACGCGATCAAGAGTCTGGTCGCGGCGGGTTACGGCGCGGCGCTGTTGCCCCACGAGGCCACCACGCCATTGCCGGACAAGCGCATCGTCATGCGTCCGCTGCGCCCGGCGTTATGGCGTCGGCTCGGTATCGCGCATCGTGCGGGGTACGTTGAACGCTCCACCCAACACGTACTTGATGTGCTGTGGGATCTGCGATTGGTGTAGTAGTTGCCAGTCGCAGCTTCGGTTCATTCTCGCTGGGACGGTAGCCTTATTGCACGCCACGGCGAATGAATGGCCGGTTTGTAGAAATTTGATTGACCGAAATGGGGATCGAAGGCGGCCGAGAATCCTTGTCGTGCAGCAGCATCGCAGGATCCTTTCTGCGCCCACCGAAACATGTACCGGGCAACAACTGGCTAGACGGTACCGGCTTGTGGCTATGGTCTTCCATATCCTTACGGCTTGAGGAGTCTTCGGTCAGGAAAGAGCGCCAAGGTGTATTAGATTGGTCCGCAATGCGGATTTCTCAGGTGCCGTTGCGACAGACATAATTTCGTGATCATGAAATTACAGATTGGGCACCTCTCAGGTCCCGTTGTCGCATGCCTGGCCAGATGGCGCGTCAGGTTTCCAAGTCCGGTTCCTGTACTTTGGAAGCGGGATTTGGGTAACGCGCGTACAGGGGAAAAATGGATGGCAGACCGCGTAGTTCCCGCCACAACAGGATAACCACCACAGCACGGTCTGCAGAAGTTTTCATAAGGGTTTATACTACGTCCGTCTCCTCCCTTTCTCCTCAAGGGATTCGTGCCCGCCTTTGCAGCGGGCTTTCTTTTGCCTGGGTTCCAAGTCGCGCGCGTTTAGTACTGGGGTCGTGGCGCTGCCTGGCGCCTGCGTTGGCACATTGTGCTCGCTGTCGGCCGGAAGGCTTCTTTCCAACATGGCTGCAATGTGTTGGTAACCTCTGCAACTAGGCTGCAGGTCGTCAAACGGGACGAACCAAGGTCATCTGCCTCACCGCTTGCTGTGGACCGCCAGCTTCACGCAAGCAGCGTGAACTGCTGGACTGAGCAGACGCTCTCCGACTCAAGACTCCCTACAACGAGCGCGTGGCGGCTCGTCAGCATACGCCGTGTCCGCAGGCCTGTGCCGATTCTGCAGGCGGTGATGCATCGTCTCACAGCGGATCAACAGCATTGCCGCGGGTTCCTCATCCGCGCCGGCGAAGTCAGATGCCGAGGCGACTCGCAGATAGACTTGCCGTGAGACTACGGCGATGATCACAATGACGGCGCCGACGCCGAGTGCTCGGACGGCGATGCGGAGGTATGGCGCCATGGCGAAATGACACTGGATAAGCAAGAGTCGATAGGCTGCGAGCCTACACGAGCCTGTCTCGCAACGATGTCACGCCTTTGCAGGATTGACACGATCTGTTTTTCCGCAGCGGCGGGCTTGTGAGTTACGTGACACCGCACGCCGTATATGCCGCTGCGCATTTCGATTCTGCTGCCGTGTCCAGCGCCTGCGCGTCGACAGCCGACTGAGGTGCTGGCGGCGCAGGGAGAAACGCTGCTCTTCTATCCGAATCAAACATAGCTCTCCGGCAATCAGCAAAATTTCTCAGTACGGGCGTTATGTTCAATATATCCACTTGCATCGCCTCGATACGCCCATTCGTTGGATTCACCAACCACCTAGCGTATGACCTGAATTTGCGGTCACAACAAACGCGGACGGTTTGCTGTGACATGGATTTACGTTTCAGCCAGGAATCTCCGGGTGAAAGTGTCTCGCTTGACCGTCCCACCGAACCAACCTTGTCTTCATCATTGACTCTCCGAATTTACGAGGCGCTCAAGCTCTTCGACGGCAGTGATCACCTTTGAAAAGGCCGGGACTTCACCGAAAATCATGCCGCTCATCGCCTGATAGCGTTATCGTGCCCTATCGCCGGCTCCCGGCAACGCCGGCCTCACGTTCTTCCTGGCCCCGCGCGCTGCGGCTAACCGTTGCTGGCCAAGGCTGGCGGAAGCGCAACGGCGGCAGGCCGGCCAGATTCGGCCATCCGCCCGTGCCCCGGCGGACGGCCGAGTTGGCCGATGAGCGGGCATCCGGCTTCCGAGTACGAATGGCCGGTGAGGTGCGACGAGCGGTCATCCAAGTCGAGAGCAAATGGATGTCATCGCGCCGCCGGACGCAATTCTGGCGAACTCGACATCCTGGATCCCATAGTGGCACACTACTTGCTGCCCGCCCCAGCCTTCGCCCCGTGGGGCTTGCAACGAAGGTACGAATGAAGTTGGTGACGTTTTTCTCGCCCGGATCCGCTCCCATCAACCATGCAAAGCACAGGCAGAAAGCTGGCGATCATTGGCATGCTCCTGTTGACTGTTGCTGCCTTAGCTCAGTCATCGAGGGCAAACAAGCCAATCGAGTCAGCACATCGGGCGGGGCCGCATGACCTTGAAGGATGGACAGAGAGCTATCCGTTTGCGGACGGTCAGAGCTACCCCACCACCTTGGTTATCGCCCAGCGGAGGCATGTTATCCGTCGAATCGAAGGAGATCCATTTGTGTGGAGATGGATATTTTGGGAAAGCGGGAAACAGGTCGCCTATCAAGCTGGATCATTGCACTTCAACATGTGGTGCACGCTGGTCGATATCACAAGTGGTCAACAACTGGCGAACCATGACTGCTATCGCGAACTCCCCGAGGAGGCCCCAGCATGGGAGAAAGCCTTGCGGGACGCACAGTAGACTGGCGGTCAACCAGCGCGTTGAAACTACCGTAATTCATCGGACTCGCGACGATAAGGCACCGGAGCGGCGAACTAGGGGCTCTGAGTGATTGCGGTTAAGCAAGTTGCTCTGCCTGCGGAAGGTCCGGTGAGCGCCGACGAGCGGTCATCCAGTCCGAGGTTGGCGATGGTCGCTTCATCGGCCACTTCAGCCATCCGACTCTGACCTGGCGAATGACCGGGTCGGGAAGAGACGACCGGGTAGCGGCCAGCCGGGGTCCCTTACCGGCTGCGGCACCGCGCTGCTCAGACTCGCTCCGGTCTGTGAAAGACGTCGCCAGGCGGCAGAGGTATGCGTTGACCGCGGTCAGGTCGTGCGACATATCCGGCAATAATGTCTAAGCTCTGGGGGCTGGGTGTGTCCACAATGAGAGCTTCCGGGGGCAGCGCCCGTTGATCGCACATCCGGGCGGTTTCCGTCGACGCATGGCCAAGCCAGTCCTGGACCAAGGGCGTCATCGGCGCCGTGCTCAAGCGTGTCGGTCGCCGAGTCGCGCGTAGGCCTTGCCTATCGTTGCGCCACGTTGCAGTAAGGCGTTAATGCGAGGGGCCGCGAGCTGATATAGCCCTTGTGCCCCCAACGAAGATGCGAGATTGTACGGTCAAATTTGACGCATACATGGCCCCAGCGCTATCCGCAGTTGTCCGAGGACTGGCGGCCCCCATGCAGTGCAATGCAATACGGACGGCCTGCCAGCAGTTGGCTGGCCAGCGCCCCCTCCGCTTCGGCCCGCTCGGCCCGTCCCAGCGCCGCGGCCAACCCTCTCTGGACGTACCCTTCGCAGAAACAGGTACGCCTGACGTGTATGAGGCCACCGAGCCCTCGTATGTTGCACAGCAGTTACCCGTCGCCAATTGCCCGTCTTGGGCGCACGAGCTACCATTCCTCGCAGACTTGTTGCCTCCCGGTGATTCCGAGCGTCCTACAGGGCTGGAATCGGACATACCAACCTGAACGCCGTGACGAATCAGCTCGACCTCTTCGAACACAGCCGCGATGTCATGCTTCGCAATGACGTGCTTGCAGCGCTTGAGCAACGCAATGCCGCCGCGGGGCGTGAAGCACTGCGTCGGCTGGCCGCAGAATATCCAGCCGACGCGCTCGTGCCGACCCTCGAGATACTGGTACGCGTTCTTGAGTATCCCGTCCAAGGGCCCATCACTAGTCACACGGCACTACGTGACACCTGTGAGGCATGGTGTTCGCCGAGCGTGCCGGCGGCCCGCCGCGCATTCGGCGACGCGGCTGGCATGGCATGGTGCATACCGCTGTGGCGAGCCGTTGCGCAAGCCGCCTCGCAATTGCCGTTTCACCGCGAGATGCCGGAATGGCATTCCGCGCCGCTATGGATGCGCGCAGCGGAGTGGACTGCGGCACGCGAAAGCATAAAGCGGATCGGGTCGTGGCGACGTATTCCAATCACGCTCGCCTGGATGGCCGAGGCTGTCTACCGGCTCCAGGGACTTGAACAGGCGTGGCCGCTCCTGGCCGAACTTGCGTGGTTGTCGCCGAGGAAGCTTGGCGTGCTGATGCAAGCGCTCGGTGATTCGCCTTTGCTGGCGCTACGGCGGGTATTCGATGCGAATTTCGACGGTGACGGCACAATCGATGATCTTGCGTGGTTTCCGGCGTGGGCATTGACAGAAAAACCTGGGCTTGCCGCCCTCCTACGCCGGTCCGAGCCCTCGACGCACACGTTACCCGAACAGGGGATGCGAATCATGCTGGAGTTATTGCTCCTTGAGCGCGAAGGCCGGCAGCATGATTTGGTTGAACGACGGAAGACTTTACGTGGCCTGCATGCGGGCCTCTTCGACGCCTATATTCGTACGCGATAGCTGTGTCAAGGCTCGTTGTCTTGCCCCAATGCTCACCACCGACGTGTTGAGCGGACGGCGGGTAAGGTTTAACTACATCTCCATGAACAACCCGGAGCCGCACGAGCGAATCCTCGAGCCTCACAGCATCATTAAGACGGGACGCCGTTGGCATGTCTGCGGCTACTAGCTGGAGAAGATGGACTTCCGCGACTTCGTGCTGGGCCGTATGAGCAAGGTCAAGCTGCCAAACACTAAGGAACGTGGACCAAGCGACGTCGCTGGCGACGTCGGCCATGCTTGGTCGTCGCTCACCCCAGGCTTAGCCCGGCGCAGCAGATGGTTGTCAGAAACGAATACTTCAAAGGGACCTCCGCTCGCGTTGAAAGCTGCAGGGCCTGCCCTCCTGAACTATCTTATCCGTGAGCTCATGGCTGCAACGGATGTGGACCGTCAAACGCCACTCGACTTCCAACTGGCGATTGAGAACATGGAGGAATGCCGTCGATAGCTATTCCGGACCTGACTGACCTCATTCGCCGGGAGCGAATCGCCGAGCGGGGCGCACGCAGCCCGCCGGGTGATTTCCGCGCGCCAAAGTATTCCAAGTGAAGTATTGCCGAACGGACGCTATCCGATTCGCCTTATTGAACGCGCCTTGGGCCCTTTCCCATCTTGATCTGCCCGCTCACTGTATGAAGTGTTCGCGCTCACGTTTAACGCGCTAGCGCGCACTGAGTGTGTTGCAGCCAATTGAGGACGTTTAGCTCACCGCGGGAAGAACAACGTCTTCTGCCGAATTGCCTGGCTTGCAGCGCGGTACGCTACGCTGTTGCCAAACTCATGGTGCGCCCAGACGATGCCGGCGAGGATGTCGGTGAACTGTAGCGCAAGGCAGTCTTTGCTTTCCCATGGGGTAGTCTGCAACTTGGTCATGGCGCCCCGCACGGCCAATTCGGTTCGGAGGTAGTCGTGCAAGGCGTGCTTGAGCTCCGTTTTCAGCGAACGCGCATCGGGAATGAAGCACACCGCGTCATGCTCCGCCATGACATCGAGCAACAGCAGCTTGGCCATGTAGTTATACAGGCCATTGGGGTGCGCCCGGAACGCCAGCGTGAAATGCCAGCTGGAGCCGCCACGCTGGTATGGGGCACCGAGTTGCCAGCCTAGGCAACCGCTTTCGTCGAGATAGATGGTGATCGCCATATGAAAATAGCCTCCCAGAGGGAGGCTATCGGAATGCTGCGGTACCCGGACCTGACGTACTCCAAGTACGCTTACGATCACGACGCAATTTGTCGCAGGGAGTTCCGGGCCGAGCGGATCGTTTAAACCGCGACGCCGCTACGCGATCATTATGGGGTGTTGCCCTTGCATATCAACCCTGGACGGCCAACTGTCCGGGCAGCGGCACGCATGCCGAGGGCGGCGCGGTGAACGCGCAGTGGCTTAAGAAGCACATCCTGCGGTCTAGCATTCCCGAAACGAGCCTGGTTTCGGGACCCTTCCGATAAAATGGCACTAGATCCGCACCATGAATTGGTGGCGCAGCCTTCCAAAGCGTGGGTGAGCGGTTCTCAACAGGCAGCCTGATGCTAGGGAGCAACGCGGAAATGGTCCACGCTCTGTCCTGCGCGGACTGCCCGCGCCAGCCAATCCGGCATCTCCCCTTCCCCGTTCCACGTCTGGCCCTCGGCATTGTGGTAACGGGCGCGGACGGCTGGCTTGGGCGCAAAACAGCCCGGCGGCTTGCAAATTGATCGGCGACAAGGACGTTGCCGAAAAAGGATGGTGCAATGCGTGAAACCAAGGGTTAGTTTCGCTGAGCTACTCTAGACTCCATGCCCAGATGATTCCCATCGTGTAAACCCGGAGCCGATTGGTCACTGCGCTGTCATCGTCAGCGGTTAGAGTACCGGCTCTGAAGATAAATGCGATAAAGGAGACGCAGATGTTCCTTACATCTGAACAGATCGCCGCCGCGCAGCGTGCCAGCCTGGAAACCTTATGCGGGCTGACACTAAAGGTCTTCGAAAGCCTGGAGCGGCTTGCGGCGTTGAACCTGCAAGCAAGTAGGGCCCATTTCGCTGACCGCGCCAATGTTACGTTGAAAGCGCTATCCGCAACGAGTACTCAAGAAATCCTGGCGCTCCACGAGGAGACCATCAAGCCGGCGCAAGAGAAATTCCTGAGCTACATCCGTCAACTTTCTGAGATTTCCGATGCCGCCCAGCTTGATTTCTCAGCGTTTATTGAAGGCGTCCAAGCCGCCAATGCAGAGAAGTTGCTGGCCTTCTTTGCGAAGGTCTCGGAAGCTAGCCCGGTTGCTTCGGAGTCGACCGTGGCCATCGTGAAGTCGGCCATCCACGCAGCCCAGACTGCTTACTTGTCAGTCCAGCAAGTAACGAAGGAAACGGCTGAGCTTGCGAATGCCACCCTCGGCGGCGGTGAAATGGAATCAGAATCGAGCACTCCCGAAGATTCCGAGGCCTGAAGCTCGATGCGTGACGCGTGTCACCGGGGGCATGCCGTAGGAGGCGGCTCCGGCTTTCTGCGACAGATGGTGCACTATGTCTAGACTTTACGTCGGCTCCTGATTTCTATACGGCATGCACTCCCTCGTTTCGCCATCCTGCCCCTCGAGTCGCACCTGGCTGTGCGCTGTGATGTCTTGTGGCTTGACGAATCGGTGATCAGGAAGGGCTTCAAGGTGTAATAGCTTGGGCCGCAATACGGTGTTCCGCCCCCCACGGGAACTCGCCACTTCAGCGAAGCAGCTAGGTTCTTGGCATCGTCGGCTTGCAACTTGGATACGCACTGACTTTGCGGCCCAATTCCTTGCACCTTCCGTAGTCGAGGGTCGGCCGGGATTCGCAAATATCTTAAGCTTCAGATATTTGCGAATCCCGGCCAGCCCTCTATGTGGGACCCCAACCAGGCCGAACCAAGACCTGGACCCGCGTCTTAGCCGGGCCCTGGACTATATCCGCTCAAACGTTCGAAATCCCCTCTTATTGAGTGACGTGGCCTCAGCGGTCGCTCAGTCGGAGAGTCGTTTTCGGCATCTGTTCGTCGCCGGGACCGGCAGCTCGTTCAGAGCGTACCTCCTATGGCTGCGCATCAATTTGGCCATCGAGGCGGTCATGTCCGGCGCGTCCTGGACCGAGGCCGCGCATGAGGCAGGATTTGCGGACTCGGCTCACCTTACCCGGACGCACAAGCGCATGTTCGGCATCGAACCGACAGCACTGCGCCCGCAACCGCTCGGGTAAGGTGATGGAATGCCGATGCTTCAAAAGGCGCGCGAACGCTTGGCCGAGGCCGAGTCAACCGCCATTCTGGGTCACTTGGTCGCCTCACCCACAGGTCGTGCCAAACAGCGTCGAGCCGCTCTGGCGATGATGGGAAGCAGGGAGACGTCGGTCGCTGAAATTGGTCGGCACTTCGGTGTGTCTCGTTTTGCCTGCATGGACGCCACCCGCGCAGGACGTCCAGGAATGCCGCGCCTGGTACGCCATCGCGCCATTCCCATCCGGTGCGATATGCCGCCAGGCGCGGTCGCTGCCGGCCTCCATGGCCTTAGATAGCCCCCACAGCGCCCACCGCCCCGATAAACAAAGCCGCCGGCGGAAGATACAAACCCCGCCCCAGCAAACCCAACTCCCCCGCCGCATCCACCATCGCGATCGCCGCCAGCGGCGTGCGGTCGGGCCGTACGGCGGACGCATCCAAACCCACCGGGAGGCCTGCCGGCGCCAGTCCCGCATGGCTGCCGGCCAACAGCCCGCCTGCGCGCGAACGCCAGTCGGCCGGCAGCCATGGCGCCAGCGCGTCCACCACTTCCGGGGCGCGATCCAGCGCCTGGCCGCCGCAGCCCAGGACATCGATCACGCCGCTGTCCCCGATCACCGGCGACGCAGTGGCGGCGGCGGCCAGCGCGTTGAGGCGGGGGCCGGCCGGTGGTTCGGCGGCGGCCGTGTGCCATCGGTCGGGCTGCCCGGCCAGGCGGATGCCCACGCGTTCGCCGTTGCCCGCGAGCGCAACCACCAGGCTCGCGCCGGGATCGCTGCCGGCGTCGGCCGCGGCGTCCAGCATCAGGTGGCAGGCAGCCATCCACGGGGTCAGGAAAAACAGCGGCGTCTGCGCCAGCATGTCGGCCACGGCCTGGGCCTGTTCGTTCGCACTGGGGGACCCGGCCAGCAAGCGCGGCACCAGTGCGCGGCACAACGCGGCGTTGGCGCCGCTGGTGCGCGCGTGCAGATCGTCGCCGCCGGCAAGGCCGGCCGCGGCCAGCGGCAGCAAGGGCAGCGGCCCCGTTTCCAGCCCCCGCGCCAGCTCGGCGGCAAGCGGGCCGTCGCGCCAGGCCAGGCGCGTCAGGATGGCCGGGTCGCGGCTGCCGAAGCGCAGCTGCGACCCGGCGCCGCTGCCCAGCAGCGACCAGGCGCGCCCTGCGCCGCCGGCAAGGTCGCATACCTCCACCAGCATGGTCGAAGGCGAGATCACCGCGGCCAACGGCGTGACCGCGCGGAAGTCCTGCGCCGGGCGCAGCCGCACCGTGCCGGCCGCGATCAGGCGCTGCGCCTCGGCGGCGTTCGCCGCCCAACCCTCGTACAGGCAGCACAGCACGGCGGACGACAGCAGCGGCGCGGGCGGCCGGCAGGGGTCGTGCAGCGGCGGGCCGGCATGCAACAGCGTGCGGTCCGGCAGCCCCAGCGCCTCCCTGGCGCGGCGCACCGCCGACCAGGCCGGCTGCACCGCAAGCAGGCGCGCAAGCGCGCGCCGGTTGGCTTCGACACGATCGGTCAGGTTCGTCATGCCGCCCTCACATGCCCATATAGGCCTGGCGCACCCGCGGATCTTCCGCCAGCGCGCCGGTTTCGCCGGACAGCGACACGCGGCCGGTCTCCACCACATTGGCGTGGCGGGCCAGGTCGAAGGCGGTCAGCACGTCCTGCTCGACCAGCAGGATGGTCAGGCCGGTACGGTTGATCTCCACCAGCGCCTCGCCCAGCTTTTCCACCGCGCGCGGCGCCAGTCCGAGCGACAGCTCGTCGATCATCAGCAGTTGCGGCCGCGACATGATGCCCCGCCCGATTGCGCACATCTGCTGTTCCCCGCCCGACAGCGTGGTGGCGTCCTGCTTCTGCCGCTCCTTCAGGATCGGGAACATGGTGAAGACGAAATCGAGGTCGGCAGCGATGTCGGCGCGGCTGTCGTTGCGCAGGTAGGCGCCCAGCAGCAGGTTGTCGCGGATCGACAAGCCGCGGAACAGCCGCCGCCCCTCGGGCACATGGGCCACGCCGGCGCGCAGCATGGCATCGGGCGCGGCGCCGGTCATGTCCTGGCCGGCGAAGGTCAGCCGGCCGCCGGTGGCCGGCACCATGCCGGAGATGGTCCGCAGCAGCGTCGACTTGCCCGCCCCGTTGGAGCCGACGATGCAGGTGATCTCGCCCGCCGGCACCTCGATGTCGATCCCCCACAGCACCTGCACGTCGCCGTAGCCGGCGGTCAGCCCGGCGATCTGCAGCAAGGGCGTATTGGGCTGGCGCACCGGCGCCGGCATCATGGAAACGGCGTTCATGCCTGCTCCTCCGCGGTGGCGACGTACTGGCTGGTGTGGGCGGCCTGGCGCGCGGCGAACTTGCTACCCAGGTAGGCGTCCACCACGCGCGGGTCTTGGATGACAGCCTGCGGCTCGCCCTGGGCGATCAGCTCGCCGTGATGCAGCACCAGGATGCGCTGGCTCAGCGACATCACCACCTTCATCAGATGTTCGATAAGCAGGATGGTGACGCCACGCGCGGCGATCGCGCGCATCAGCGCCAGCGCCTGGCCGATCTCTGCCGTGTTCAGGCCCGCGTTGACCTCGTCCAGCAGCAGCAGCCGCGGTCGCATCGCCAGGCTCTTGGCCAGCTCCAGCCGCTTGCGCGACGGCAGCGTCAGCGCGGTGGCGGGCCGGTGCGCCTCGGCGGCAAGGCCGACGAACTCCAGGTGCTCCATCGCCTCGCGCTCGGCCTGGGCACGGCTTGCCGCATGGCCGGCGAAGAGCGCGCCGGCGCTGACGTTCTCCAGCACGGTCATCTGCGGAAACGGCTGCACGATCTGGAAGGTGCGCGCCAGCCCGCCGCGCGCCGCCTGCCAGGGCCGCTGCGCGGTGACATCGCGCCCGCGGAACACCACCGAGCCCGTATCGGCGCGCACTATGCCGGTGATCAGGTTGACCAGCGTGGTCTTGCCGGCGCCGTTGGGACCGATCAGGCCTACGATCTCCCCTTCCTCCAGGCAGAAGCTGACATCGCGCGTGGCATGCAGGCCGCCAAAGCGCTTGTTCAGTCCGTTCACTTCGAGCAGTCGCGGCATCAACGCACCTCCGGGGCGGGGGCCGCGGCGCGGCGCGGCGTGTGGCCGCGTGCCGGCAGCAGCAGGCGGCGGTAGTCCACCTTCAGCAAACCGCCGGGCAGGAAGAAGATCAGCAGCACGATCACCACGCCGAGGATGGCCTGGTGGTAGTCGAGGAAGCGGGCCCAGATGGTCTCCTCCATCAGCACGAAGGCGGTCGCGCCGACCAATGGCCCATACAGCGTGCCCAGGCCGCCGAGCATGGCCATCACCGGCACCTTCAGCGTCAGCAGGATGGCGAAGGCATCGGTCGGCGCGATATACGACACCCACGACGCATAGATGGCCCCGACGGTGCCGCAGTACACGGCGGACAGCGCGAAGGCCGCGGTCTTGTAGCGGTTGGTGTCGATGCCGACCATGTCGGCCGCATCCTCATTCTGGCTGATGCAGCGCAAGCCGAAGCCGAGGCGCGAGCGGTCCACCAGCAGCGTGGTCAGCCACGCGCACAACATCACGGCAAGCATGGCGTACAGAAACACGCGGCCGGCGAAATCCGGGCCGCCCGGCAGGATGCGGATGTTGAGGCCGTCGCCGCCGCCGGTCAGATCGACCCACAGCGAGGTCACCATGCGCAGTACCTCGACCAGCGTGATCGAGCCGATGGCGAAATAGTGTCCCTTCATGCGCAGGATGGCCGCGCCGACCAGCGCGGCGAAGGCCGTGACGAAGAGCGTCGCGCCCAGCCACGCCAGCACCATCGGCACCCCGGCATTCTGCAGCAAGCCGCTGACATAACTGCCCAGCCCGACGAAGGCGGCGGTCGAGAACGAAGGATAGCCGGCATAGCCGCCGATGAAATTCCACGACAGCGCCAGCGCGCCATACATGCAGACGAAGGTGGCCAGGCGCACATAGTAGTTGTCGGCGACGAAGGGCACGGCGGCCAGCAGCAGTACCGCAACGGCGAAGCCGAGGTGGGCGCCGTGCCGGCGCAGGCGATTGGCGTTCATTGGTAACCTCGCTTTCCGATCAGTCCGGTGGGACGGGTCATCAGCAGCGCCAGCATCACCAGAGCCCCGATCAGGATGGCGGCCTGCGCCCCCAGGAAATTGCCGGCGACACTCTCGATCAGGCCCAGCGCCAGCCCGCCGACCAGCGCGCCCGGCACGGTGCCGAGGCCGCCGATCACGCAGATCACGAACGCCTTGCCCAGCAGCAGCCCGGTGATATTGGTGGTGATGGGAAAAACCACCGACATCAGCACGCCGCAAGCCCCGGCCATCAGCGCCGCGATGCCGAAGGTGATGGCATAGACGCGATTGACGCGAATGCCCATCAGCGCGGCGGCGTCACGGTCCATCCGCACCGCCACGATGGCGCGGCCGATGCGCGAGGTGCGCAGCACGTAGTACAGCAGCGCGGTCATGGCGAAGGCCAGCAGCATCGCCAGCAGCCGGTCGTTGGGAACGATCACCCCGCCCAGGTCGAGGCGGCCGAGGTCGAGCGAGATCCGGCGCGGCGTGGCGTCGAACCACAGGTTCATGAAGTTGTAGAGGATCATGTCCAGGCCGAAGGTCAGCGTCAGCGTGGTCAGCACCGGCTGCGCCACCACCCGGTTGATCAGGCCGTACTGCAGCAGGAAACCCAGTACGAACAGCAGGCCGGATACCAGAAACAGCATCGCGAAGGGACTGACTTGCAGGTGGAACCAGGCGAAGTAGGCCAGGTAGCCGCCCAGCACGATAAAGGAGCCGTGCATCATGTTGATGACGTTGAGCACGCCCCAGACCAGCGAGAAGCCAACGGCGATGCAGGCATACAGCGCGCCCAGCATCAGCCCGTTGACCGCGATTTGCGCATAGAGGCTCATGGCGACATTTCCGCGGCGAAGCGTTGAGTAGCGACGGCGCACCGGGCGCCGCCGCGCGAAAGCTGGCTTACTTCACGGCCAGCAGATTGGCCTGCTTGACCGCCTGCGGGAACAGCACCGCCACCTTGCCGGACTGCACCTGGATGATCGGCAGGTCGCGGGCGGTGTTCATGCCGTTGGGGCCGAACTTGATCGGGCCGTAGAAGGTCAGCACGTCGAGCGAGGCGAGCGTGTCGCGCACCTTGGCGCGGTCGGTGGTGCCGGCCTTCTCGATGGCCATCTGCAGCGCGATCAGCGCCGCGGCCGAGGAGGCATGGACGTAGTCGGGATCGTGCTTCTCGCGCGCCACGAACTCGTCGTAGAAGGCCTTGGTGGAGCCGAACACGTCGCTCGACTTGTATTGCGACGACTGGTGCCACCAGCTCGCGCTGCTGACGTTGTTGGCCAGCGGACCGAGACCGTCGATGAATTCCTGGTAGGCCGGGCCGGTGATCATGGTGATCACCGGCGCGGTGACGCCGAGGTCGGCCATCTGCTTGCGCGCCAGGATCAGGTCCTTGGTATAGCCGGTCACATAGATCCAGTCCGCGCCCGCGGCCTTGATGCGCGACAGCGAGGCCGAGTGGTCGAGCGCGCCCACCGGGTAGTACTCGTTGTGGACCACTTTCAGGCCGGCCTTCTCGGCATGGTCCTTCATGGTCGCGGCCATCGAGCGCGGGAACACGTCCTCGCGCCCCAGGATGGCGATCTTCTTCACCGTCGGCATCTGCGTGGTGAAGGTGGAAATCATCGCGTCCACCAGGCCGCCATTCGGCGCCAGCGTACCGAACAGGTACTTGTAGCCCTGGTTGAACACCGATTCGGACGACGCCACCGAGGCCATCACCGGCACGCCGTAGCGTTCGGCCACGCCCGCCACCACCTTGGTATGGCCGGAGCCGAAGGGCGCGGTCAGGTAGTCCACCTTGTCCTGCGTGATCAGCTTCTCGGCCATCTGCTGCGCGCGCTTTTCGTCGGACTGGTAGTCGTAGCTGACCAGCTCCACCTTCATCTTCTTGCCGCCCACGCTAATGCCGCCAGCGGCGTTGACGCGTTTGAGCCACATGTCGTAGGCCACCTGCTGCTTCTTGCCTTCATCGGCCAGGCCGCCGGTCAGCGCCAGCGGCGCGCCGATGCGGATGGTGGACTGGGCGTGCGCCAGCGCGCTGGCGGCCAGCAGCCCTGCGGTGATCAACAGCTTGAATTTCATGTTCAGCCTCGTTGGATGGAATGTGGGGGCGGGAGGTCTAAGGTCTATTCGCTTGCGGGTAAATCGTCGGAATCAGGAATGCGGGCGCTGGCCCAGCAGGCTGCGCAGCCGCGCCCACAAGGCGGGCCAGAACAGCGAGCCGAGGTCCAGCGGTGCGGCGGCGGACGGCGTGGGGACGGCAGCGGAATCGGGATGCGAAGCCGAAACCGACGATGAGGTCAAAACCGAATCGGGCGCCGCCGCTGCCCCTGCCGAAGCCAAAGCCGGGGCCGGGGCCGGCAGTTCGGCATGCGCTTGCAGCCGCTTGCGCAGGTTGTCGGCGAATGCTTCGGTCAGCCGCGCGGCCAGCTCGCGTACGATGCCGCCGCGGGAGAACTGCGCGAGGCTGCCGGCGATCGCGTAGTCGACGGCGATGTCGACGCGGGTAGCCGCACCGCCGCTGCCGGTGGCCGCGCCGGTATCGTGCAGCGAGAATGCCGCCTCGCCCTTGACGCGCGAGCCGCTCTTGCGGTCGGCGCCGCTGCCAGTCACCGCGCCGCTGCGGGTGGTGTCGTCCAGCTTGATCTGGCCCTCGCCGGCGAAGACCGCCACGATGGGGCCCAGCTTGACGGTCATGGTCAGCGGCAGCCGGCCGTGCTCGCCCGGCCCGCTCAGCGCGGCACCGGGCAGGCAGGCGACGATGCCTTCCGTATCGCCGAAGCATCGCCATACCGCATCGGGGGCGAACGGCACTTCGAAGGACTGCTGGAGCTGCATCGTGCTCTCCTGTGGCTTTGTCGTGTGGGAATGGCGGTCGTGGAACGGGTCGGCCCCGGCGCTCAGGCGGGCAGGCCGGCGCGGCGCGCGTCGAGCACGCGGCGCACCGCGCGTACAAGGCCCACATAGCCGGTGCAGCGGCACAGGTTGCCGGAAAGCTCGTGCCGGATGCGCGCGTCGTCGGCATCTGGCAGCCGCAGCACGATGTCGCGCGCGGTCGCCAGCATCCCCGGCGTGCAATACCCGCACTGCAAGGCGTGCTCGGCGCTGAAGGCCTCGCGCAGCTGCGCCATCACCGGATCGCGGTCGAAATCCTCGATGGTGCGCACCTCGGCGCCGGCGCAGCTGGCGGCCAGCACGGTGCAGGAGCGCATCGGCACGCCGTCGAGGCTCAGCGTGCAGGCGCCGCACACGCCCTGCTCGCAGCCGAGATTGGTGCCGGTAAGGTTCAGCTGTTCGCGCAAGAAGTCCGCCAGATGCGTGCGCGGCTCTACCGTCGCGCATATCGGCTTGCCGTTGACCTTGATGTCGAGCGTGTTCATGGATGTGGTTCCTTGAATTCGGCCAGCGCCAGCGCGGCGCGCCGCAGCGCCACCGCGTGCACCTGGTATTCGTAGTTGCCGGGAAGCAGCCCCGCGGCGCGCAATTCGGTCTCGGCGAGATCCTCGCCGTGGCCAGCCGCCAGCGCGGCGGCCAGCGCAGCGGCGTCGCCGACCACATGCGGCGGGCCATCCACCGCGCCGATCACCGCGCGGCAAACGCCGCGCGCGGGGTCGGCGACGAAGGCGGCAATCGCCTCGGCGAATTCGCCGGTCTTCCGATTGACCTTGTAGTAGCTCCAGCGCGCTGCCGGCCCGAGCCGTGGAATGCTGACGGCGGCGAGCACCTCGTCGTCGGCCAGCGCCGTGGTGAAGGCGCCGAGCATCCAGTCCGGCTGTGCCACGCGGCGTGTGCCGGCGGCACCGGCCACGATGCAGGTGGCGTCCAGCACGGCCATCACGCTGATCCAGTCCGCCGCAGGATCGGCGTGCGCCAGGCTGCCGCCCAGCGTGCCTCGGTTGCGCACCGCGCGATAGGCAATGCCGCGCGCCACCCAGGGCATCAGCCCGCGCGAGGGGTCGGGCACCTTCCCGTCCTCGATCGCCGCGTGGGTGACGCCGGCGCCGAGCACCTCGGCATCGGGCAGGCTGGTGCAATCGCGCAGCGCCGCGATGGCACGCAGGTCCACCAGTTGCGCCGGCTGGGCGAGCCGCAGGTTCAGCATCGGCCCGAGCGACTGGCCGCCGCCCATCGCCTTGGCCATGCCCTCGCCGGCCGCCAGCGCGGCAACCGCCTCGTCGACGCTGGCCGGCCGCAGGTAGTCGAAACGCGCCGCTTTCATGCCGGCACCTCCGCCAGGGCCTGAGCGTGGCGTTGCGGGACTGGCCTGGCCCGCGCCAGTGCGGCCAGCACCGCGCGCGGGCTGACCGGCAGCTCGTGCACCGCGGCGCCCAGCGGGCGCAGCGCATCGTTGACCGCATTGGCGATCGCCGCCGGCGAACCGATGGCGCCGCTTTCGCCGATGCCCTTCTGGCCGAATTCGGTATAGGGCGCCGGCGTTTCCATATGTTCGATGCGGATGGCCGGCACTTCGCTGGCGCCAGGCAGGATGTAGTCGGCCAGCGTCGAAGCGAGCGGCTGGCCGTCCTCGCTGTAACGCATTTCCTCGTAGAGCGCGGTACCGATGCCCTGCGCCACGCCGCCATAGACCTGGCCGTCGACCACCATCGGGTTGATCAGCACGCCACCGTCCTCGACGATCGCGTAGTCCAGCAGCTCGACCTTGCCGAGTTCGGTATCGACCGCCAGCACCACGGCATGACAGGCGTAACTGAAGGTGCCGGTGTCGCGCCGGGCCTGGTAAGTGGTCATCACCTCCAGCCCGCCCGGATCGACATCGGCCGGCAGCAGTTGCGGCTTCAGGTACCAGACGCGCGCCAGTTCCGCCAGCTCGACCCGGCCGCCGTCGGTCTCGACGCCGCCTGCCTGCCAGCGCGCCGACTGCGCCGCGGCGCCCAGCAGGTGCGCGCCGATATGCAGCAGGCGCGCGCGCAATTGCTTGCAGGCCTGGCCGACCGCGCCGCCCGCCATCACGATCGAGCGCGAGCCCCAGGTGCCGGTGGAATACGGCGTGCTGGCGGTATCGCCGAGCAGCACCCGGACCCTGGCCGGCGCGATGCCCAGCACTTCGCTGGCGATCTGCGCCAGCGTGGTTTCCATGCCCTGTCCGTGCGAATGCACGCCGGCGCGCACTTCGAGCACGCCGTCGGGCGTCAGGCGCACCGCGGCGGGCTCGCGGCCAGGCACCATCGGAATGCCCCAGCCGTGGTACACCGAGGTCCCGTGCGCGCCCTGTTCGCAGAACACCGCCAGGCCCATGCCGATGCGGCGGCCGTCGGCCTCGCCGCGGCGCTGGCGGGCACGTACCGCCGGCAGGTCGATGGCCCGCATCGCGCGCCGCACGCATTCGGGATAGTCGCCGCTGTCGAAATGCTTCCCAGTGATGTTGTCGAACGGCATCTGTTCCGGCCGTACCAGGTTGCGCAGGCGCACCTCGTGCGGCTCAATGCCGGCTTCGTCCGCGATGGCGTCCATCACCGTCTCGATGGCGAAGCACACGCCGGTGCGCGCGACACCGCGGTACGGCAGGATCGGCGGCTTGTTGGTCGCCACCGACCAGGTACGGCAGCGGTAGCGCTCCATTGTGTAGGGGCCGGGCAGGATGCTGCCGACCTGCGCCGCTTCGAGACAGGCCGAGAACGGGTAGGACGAATAGCAGCCCGAGTCCACCGTCGCCTCGCAGTCCACCGCCAGCAGCCGCCCGTCGCGGTCGGCCCAGGCGCTGATGCGATAGGCGTGCTCGCGGCAGTTGGCGTTGGCGGTCAACTGCTCGCGCCGGTCCTCGATCCAGCGCACCGGATGGCCCAGGCGCATCGCCAGCCAGGCCACGCAAACTTCCTCCGGCAACAGGATGCCCTTGTAGCCGAAGCCGCCGCCCACGTCGGGCGAGATCACGCGGACCTGGCCTTCGTCCAGGCCCAGGCAGCCGGCCAGGCCGGTGCGGTTGATATGCGGCATCTGCGCGGCGGTGACCACCACCAGCTGGTCGGCGCGCTTGTCCCAGTACGCCACCACCGCCCGCCCTTCCATCGGCGCCATGCTCTGGCGCGCGGTAAGCAGCGTGCGCTCGACATGGATCGGCGCGCTGGCACGGATCGCGTCCAGCGCGGCCTCGTTGGCGAGGTCGGTGCCAATGGCGGTGGACAGGAACACGTTGTCGCCCCACGGTTCGTGCACCAGCGCGGACGCCGCCTCGCGCGCCGCCAGCATGTCCACCACCGCGGGCAGCTCGTCGAAGTCGACGAACACCTGGGCCGCGATGTCCTCCGCCTCCGCGCGGCCCGACGCCACGCACATGGCGATCATCTCGCCCACCTGGCGCACCTTGCCATCGGCCAGCACCGGCTGCGCCGAGCGCTTGAAGCCCGGCAGCGCGGAGTTGGCGACAATGGGCTGCACGCCTTCCAGGTCGGCCAGTACGAACACCGCCTGTTCGAGACCCGGGGGTTTGTCGACGCCGCGGATGCGCGCATGGGCCAACGGACTGCGCACGAAGGCGACGTCCTGCATGCCCGCCATGCGCAGGTTGGCCACGTAGTCGCCGCGGCCGCGCAGGAAGCGGTCGTCTTCCTTGCGCGGCAGCCGCGCGCCAATGCCCTGATGGCCGGAGGTCTGGTTCCGCATCGCCGGCTCCTTATGCAACCTGCGCCGCGGGCAGGATCGGCGCGCTGGCGTCGAAGCGCTGGCCGCCGCACAGGCAGAACGACGGTTCCAGCAGCCGCTCCGTCACCACCTGGGTCCCCTCGTTGTCGCGCAGCACCCAGCGCCCGCGCTGGTCGTCGAGCACGGTGATGTCGGCCGGTGCGCCGGGGCGCAAGGTGCCCGCGCCATCCGCCAAACCCGCCATCGCCGCCGCATTGACGGTCGCCATGCGCACCACCTGTTCGAGCGGCAGGCCCAGCGCCAGCATGCTGGTCATCGCGGAAACGAGGCTGAAGCGCACGCGCCCGAGGAACATATGGTCCTGGTCGGGGTGCTCGGCCGGGGTGCCGGCGGGCGCCGGCACCTGCGTGTTGTAGCCGTGCATGTCGGCGCCCAGGGTGTCGGGCACGATGCCGGCTTCCAGCACCGTGCGGGCCATGCGGTAGCTGAAGTGCGAGCCGTGGCCGACATCGATCTTCAGCCCGCGCGCCGCCGCCTCGCGGGCCAGCGGATGGATCTTGCCGTCGGTGCCGACGAAGCCGCCCGGATGCCGGCTGAACGGATGCGCCAGCACATCGCCCGGCTTCAGCATATCCACCACCTGTTCGAGGATGGTGTCGGGATCCACGTCGAAGGTGGCCTGTCCGGGCATGGGCCACAGCTGGCCGAAATGGATATAGACTGGCAGCCCGGCCTGGCGCCCAATCTCGGCCGAGGCCCGCATCACCTCGGTGCCCCAGCGGGCGAATCCACCCAGTTCGGCGTGGGCCTTGATGCCCCGCACCAGATCGGCATTGGCCAGCGCGGCCTTCACGGTGGCATCGACGTCGACGCATTCCGGCCGGTACAGCTCCGGATAGAAATGGCCTTCGAGCCCGCCCACCAGGTAGGCCGACAGGAAGGCATAGACACGGCTTTGCGCATGCCCGGCGACGTAGTGGCGAAAGCCGGGCAAGGTCATGCAGCTGGCGCCGCCCTGGTCGATCAGCGTGGTCACGCCCGACTGCACGCCGCACATGTCGGCGCCCAGCCCGAAGCGTCCGGTCACGAACTGATAGACATGTGCATGGGTGTCGATCAGTCCGGGCAGCACCAGCCTGCCCCGGCAGTCGATCCGTTGCACGCCTTCATGGTGGAGCTCGGCGCCCACCTCGACGATGCGGCCGTCGCGGACGAACACGTCGCCGATCTGGTCGATGCCGGAGGCCGGATCGATGATCCTGCCCCGCTTCAGTAAGGTACCGCCAACGCTTGCAGTCATGCTTGCCTCGGAGAAGTCGATGTGCAGGCAACCAAACGCAAGAACTCTGCCAGCACTGCCGCCGTGGCGCGGCGCGCTCCCCGCAAAGCCTTTGCCGGCAAGGTTCTCCGGTATTCGTGCGGCGTCGTCGAATTAGGGGGCATACCCCGTATCTCGCCCCGGGGCCGATGTTCTTCAATGGTGCCGATGCACGACTTGCTGCCATGGAGATGGCCGCGCCGCGCCGCTGTGGTGCATTAGGGGGTATGCCACCTATCCGGACAGGGAAAGCGTGCTGGAACGCTTCCTGCAAGGCAGCCGTCAGTGCGATACTGCCGCTGCCAGATTCCGGACCCTGTCCGGCCAACTTTTTGCCATGACCAACAAGACCCGCTCCGCCGCCGTCAAGACCCAGATCGATGCGGCCCGCCAGCGCTCCGCCCTGCTGGGCCGGCCCGGCTTCCTGATCCGGCGCCTGCACCAGTTGCATTGCTCGCTGTTCCTGGAAGAGACCGAGGCGTTCAATATCACGCCGGTGCAATACAGCCTGCTGACGGCCTTGCATCAGCACGGCGAACTCGACCAAAACACACTGGCGCTGGAGATCGGGCTGGAACGGACCACGGTGGCCGAGGTCATTCCGCGGCTGGAGGGGCGCGGGCTGCTGGAGCGGCGCCAGGGCGAGCACGACCGGCGCGTCAAGCTGGTCAAGCTGACGCGCAAGGGTCGCGCATTGGTGACGAAGATGGAAGACGCGGTACAGCGCGCCCACGACCGCACCGTCGACCAGTTGCCGGCGGAGGATCGCGAGCGTTTCCTGCTATATCTGATCCAGCTGGTGGAGGCGACCAACGGGCTCGGGAGCGCGCCGTATCGGCTGCCCTGACGGCCCGCGCCGACGGATCAGCCAACCCTCACTGCAGGCACCCGAGCAACACGTCGAAGCTCGGGCCGATGTCCTCCTCCGGCACGCAAGCGTAGCCGACCAGCAATCCTCGCTGCACCTTATCCCCGATGAAATAGCGCGACAGCGGTCGCACCACGATGCCGCGCTGGCGGGCGGCATCCGTGACGGCCACGTCGTCTTCTGGACACCGCCACGGAGGGCTCGCCGGATCCGACCAATACTGCTTCCGGTGCCGTCAGCACCATGAAGCTGTCGTGGCTGGCGAATGGGATGACCGCACCGATCTATTCCGTTGGGGTCTATACCTACCAGTACGCAAGCATCGGGAATCCTGCCGCCGGCGTGGCGCCGGCTGTCATGATTCGACTTTGGCCGTTGCATCGCAGCCCTGCTCGCTGATTGCCTTTCGGCCCGACAAGCGACCTCCGCCAGTTGCGGGCCGGTCGGCCTTTGTCGACTTTTGCGCCGTTCGAGTCTTCCCCGACTCGATGGCGGCTATCTGAGTCCAATGGTCATCTGCCTTCAACGTCGCTCTGGCAGTTGAATCCGCAGACCAAAGCCGTCGTTCTATATTGCGTTGCGCCTGGAGTGTTCGCATTGAAGTATGCCCAGCCAGGAGCCGCATGGATGCGCAATGTCACTTGCCCCTGGCTCACTTTCCCATTTCAGCTCGTGTAGATCGGCACTGGCAAGTCGGCGAAGGCGAGCTTGCGAAGGCTGCAGGCAAATCCCTGCAGGGCGCGCAACGGCAGACGAAACACCTGCTTGAGCCCCAGCAGCATCTGAATGACGGCATCCGAGTAGACGCACGGGCGCCCGCGCTTGCGCGATTCAAGCTCGGTGTCCTGCTTCAGCACGCTCTTGTCGATCCACATCGTGACGTCACCCCTGGCGATCAGCCCAGCGTTGTATGCCGACCAGTTCCTGACGCGGTAGACCCCCTTGGGTTCACGCGTCTTGTGTTCGTCCTTGCGCATCTTCTCGCACGAAAAAATCGAGAAGCGCCCAAAGTTAACAGCCGGGCCGCCCCTCCAGTTGCGCGTGAACGTCACCACGTCGCGAGGTACCCGGATTTATGCAACAACGCCACAGACATAGGATGTCTAATGACAGGATGCCATGTTAAATTTGCATTTTGCGATATAACAAGTTAGGCGCTCTTTCGCCTGTTCAGACCCCAAATTTCTCATCCCATATGCAACTCAATCTATGAAATACCTGTTCGCACTGCTCGCCCTCTTCGCCTGCAAAATTGCCTGGGCTGACTACCCTGTGCATTTCATCAAGGCTACATGCGCTCCTGAGATGGACTACTTTGAAATATCTATCAGTGACGCGAACAATCCGCACCACCTATTCAGCTTCGACGAAAAGACGGACCGAGGCTACCTAAAGGAATCCGTGGCGGCTTCGTTGCGGAGGAAGGGCATTCTTATTTTGCTAGAGCCGGGTGAGCTGAGTTGCTCACTTGAAGGGATAGAAATCACTGTTAAGAATGAGCCATACATGAGTTCCGAACACAATCTCTTTTCCAGGTTCTAAGGTTTCGATCAGAATCAATGGCCACGCATACGCCACAATGGTCGATCTCTTCGCTGGTCGAAGCGGACAGCCCTATCTTACGAAAGTTCTATTCAATGGTGATGGCTACGGAAATGAACACGGCTACGTCTACTACACAGCCAAGCCCTCTGACGATGAGGCCTGAATTCTGGGTCTACCAACCGTATCCGAGCAAGTCGACGGTGACCAACAAGACGTTGCAAGCCTTCGACGGCAAGCAGACCACCCTATATCCGCAAGACGATGGGAGCATTCGCTAGTGACGCCACATGATCACCGGCTTGACGAGCGTTCCTTGGCTCGTTGCACGCTGCCGCACAAGCGCGCCAGTGAACTAAGTCGATGAATTACACCAAAAGACAGATTTGCGCAGAGACGAAGTATTGGGTGAAAGGAATGCTGCACACATGCAGCGAGCTTCAATTAAAGACATTCAGGAAAAGCGGTTGCTTCCTTAGATTATTCTAAGAATTCTTTCCCATTCGAGAAAAGACCCCCTCCCATCACGAGCGATTAGAGGGTCGACCGGGATTCGCAAAAAATCCGCCACATCCCTGCGCAACCCATTGATTTATCGATGGAACCTAGTTTTTTAGTGCCCGGTTGGCACCCACCCTGCCCCCGGCGAACAGAAAGAACCCAAATTGCACCGCATAGTGGCTAAAACTGCATATTTCCTCGAAGTGAGGGGAAGGCAAGAGCGCTTAGCCCGTCAACCTGTCATCAAAGGCGTGCAAATTCCTTTCCACGGCGCACACGCTGCTCGAGGGTGCCTGATATCGGCTTCGGAGCGGAACGGTTTTGGAAGGGAGTAGACCTTGGCTGTCGCAAATGGCGACAGGACGACCTGCAACGATGACGATGTCCGATACCTGTGGCGCATCAATCTGAACTTGGCGCAGCAGTAAGGATGCCGCCGATCCACGATACCGCCTATCCAACGCTGCCGGCTGAGTTGACCGCCGCCGAACTGGAAGCTGCGTTCACGCCGACATCAGCCGAGATCCGCTTCGCGCGCAGCCAGTCTCGTCGGGCCTCAACGTCCGTCCTGATTCTCGTGCAGCTCAAACTGCTGCAGCGCCTTGGCTACTTCCCCATGCTGACTGATGTGCCACCAATCGTGATCGATCACGTGCGTGCCGCACTGCGGTCCCCCGCCCTGTCCCGCGCAACAGTGCGGGCACTACGATGCCTCCGGCACGCGCTCCCGGCATCAGAAATTGCTACGCGGGTACCTCCACATTCGGCCGGTCGATGCCAACACGATCACATGGCTGGAGGCGCTCGCAACCGATGCGGCGCACACCAAGGTCGAATTGCCCGACATCGTCAACGTGCTGATCGAAGAACTGATCCGGGTACGGTGCGAACTGCCGCCACTTGCCTGCCTGCACCGAATGGCAACCCAGGCCCGCAGCCGGTGCAATGAAGCCATCTATCGCGCCATCTCCGAGGCGCTCGATGGCTCGCAAATCGGCCGGATCGAGGCATTGTTTGATGGCTAGGGCGGCAAATCCGGGTGGGACCAGCTCAAGCGCGAGCCCAAGCGGCCCGCCACACGCGAAATCGCGAGCTTCCTCAAACATATCCAGGCCCTGCGGAACCTTGCCAACGGCCTGCCGCAGGCGCCGGCCTTCCTTTCCGTGAGCAAACGCACGCAATTGGTGACGGAGGCCCGCGCGCTTGATATTGCCGAGCTCCGAGCGCTCAAGCCAGCCAAGCGACACACCTTGGCAGTGCTCTTCATCTACGCGCAGGTGCAGAAGGCGTTCGATGATGTGGCGGAGATCTTCACCAAGGTCATGCGCAAGCTCGAGTCCCTCGCCAGAACCCGGCTACTGCAATATCAGCTCGCGCATGCGGACACATTGGAAGGCCTGGTCAGCCAGTTCCGTGATGTGCTGCAGGTCCTGGAGGACGACGGTATCGCCGACATCTTCCGACTGGACAAGGTGCGTGAAGTGCTCGGCAATGATGCGGCGGGTGCGCTGGCCCGCTGCAATGAGCATATCGCGTATGCGGGCAACTTTGATCTGCCATTCATGCTTGCGCCGTACCGTCAGCAGCGCTCCCTGCTCTTTCAGTGCCTTGAGGTCTTGCCGCTCAAATCCAGTTCGCAGGACAAGGCTGTCTTAGTGGCACTGGCCTGGATACAGGGCTTCCGGACCTCGCACCGCGAACATCTGCAACTCACGGACGACGATCTGCTGAATCTTCCGCTCGACTGGATCCCGGCCAAGTGGGAGAAGGCGATCTTCCCGGATAGCCGGACCACTCGTCTGCTCCATCGAAGGTACTTTGAGCTGTGCGTGTTCGATCAGGTCATGCGTGAGCTGAGCTCGGGCGATCTTTACGTGGAGGGCAGCGACCGTTTTGATGACTTCCGCGTCCATCAGGTATCGGAGGACGTATTCGAGCGGGAGTCACCGCACTACTGTGACATCACTGGCCTGCCACGAGATGGTAGTAGCTTCGTCAGAGCGCTGTGGGACAGACTGAGCACTGCACTCGATGAGGTCGATGCAAATTTCCCTGAGAACGACAGCATCGAGTTCGGGGAACAGGGATTGATCATCCACCGGCCCGGCAAGGCGCCCGACCCGCCTAACATGATACTGATTGACCAGGCCATCACGGCGTCGATGCCGCAGATCAGCATCCTCGACGTGCTGACCGAGACAGAGCAATGGCTGAATCTGCATAAGCTGTTCGGGCCACTGTCCGGCTTCGATGCCAAGCTTGACGATCCTCGCAAGCGCGTCATCTGCACGCTGTTCTGCTACGGTTGCAACTTGGGACCGAGCCAGACGGCCCGGTCCGTCAAGGGGCTGAGCCGCAAGCAAATAGCTTGGCTGAACCTGCGTCACGTCACGGAAGAACGGCTCGACAAGGCCATCGTGAAGGTTATCAACGCGTACAATCAGTTCGCGCTACCGAAGTACTGGGGCAGTGGCAAACGTGCGTCCGCGGATGGCACGAAGTGGAACCTGTATGAGCAGAACCTGCTGTCGGAGTATCACATCCGCTATGGCGGGTACGGCGTCATTGGCTACTACCATGTCTCCGACATGTACATCGCGCTCTTCAGCAACTTCATTCCGTGCGGCGTGCATGAGGCCGTGTACATCCTGGACGGGCTGATCCGCAACGGTTCGGAGATCCAGCCCGATACCATTCACGGCGATACCCAGGCGCAGAGCGGGCCGGTGTTTGGCCTCTCCCACCTGCTGGGCATCAACCTGATGCCACGCATGCGCAATATCAAGGACCTGGTGCTGTACAAGGCGGACCGGCGACGCAGATACGACCATATCGAGCGCCTGTGCCGCCGGTCTATCGACTGGGACCTGATCCAACGACACTATCCCGACATGATGCGGGTTGCCGTCTCGATCAAGGCCGGCAAGATGACGCCGTCGACCATCCTGCGCCGGCTGGGTTCGGAGAGCACGAAGAATAAGCTGTATTTTGCGTTCCGGGAACTGGGCCGCGTCATCCGCACGGTGTTCTTGCTGAAGTACCTGGACGACCCGGAACTCCGTCGCACCATTCATGCCGCAACGAACAAGAGCGAACAGTTCAATGACTTTGCGCAGTGGTTGATGTTTGGTGGCGACGGGATCATCGCCGAGAATCTGCGGCACGAACAGCGCAAGGTGATCAAGTACAACCAGTTGGTCGCCAACATGGTCCTCCTCCACAACGTTCAGTGGATGTCACGCAAGCTCAAGGATTTGCAGGAACGCGGGCACCCAGTGAATGCCGAAGTGCTCAAGGGTCTGTCGCCATACCGCCGCGAGCATATCAACCGGTTCGGCGATTACCTACTTGACTTGCAGAGGCGCGTGCCACCACTCGATCCATCGATCGATTTCCTATTCAAATCAGCGGCTTAGCCGGAGATGTGGCGGATATTTTGCGAATCCCGGCCGACCCTCTGGATGATCTCGGACTTGCAATGTTGCCTGAAGACTAGCGGCGGGAGGACCGCAGTGCCCCTAGCGTCGCGGCGACCGTACGATGAAGTGAAGGCTTTTTCTCGCGCAGCAGTCCAACACCTCGCTGCCACTCTGCTCAAACGCTCTTGACCGCTCGCTCGGGAGCCGCCAATCGGAAAGGGTGAATCTTCGTCGACTAGACGCGCAATCAGATCCCCCTAGGATCACCTTTTACGCTTGAAAGTGAATTTTGCGCCGCTGAATGCAACTGCTCCGCACTGCGATCTGGGGAAACAGGGTCTAAAACGCCGTCTGATTCAGACTTAAGAGTTGCTTACAACGCCCTATTATGCCTGGGCAGTCCTGCTACCGCCCGCGTCGCCGCTCCGCGGAGTGCGGGCTCTTTTTTGAGTAAGGCCGACTTTCTGGGAAAGAGTGGACAGTCCGATTGCCTGGCATGGAGGCGTGTGGGATACTGAACGCGGATAACTCACCGTTATCCGATATTCTTCATGGACGTTCTGCGGCTCTCTGCTACTGGTCGAGAGCCGTCTTTTCACCGATCACTTCGGAGCGTGTGCAGCCGCCGCCGTCGAGCTAGCTCTTTTCATCGACGGGCTGCCGCTCTGCCCCTTCGCTTCGACACTGGAGCGTCCAAGAAGCTTGTATATTCTTGGACGGTCGAATGAGTCGCCGTCACCGAAGGGACAACGCGCGTGCAATCGATCATTCCTGTTGGATAAGGAAACGCTCGGGTCGCTTGCCTAGCCACGCCGGCGCCCGGCCGCGTCCGGACCAAGTCTTGCCGGATTTGGGATCCATGTACTTCGGCGGTAGCGCTGCCTTCTCGGTAGTAGCGGAAGCTGTACCGGCAGGCCGGCCGCGACGACGCCGCGGTGCCAAGTCTTCCGGCGACAGGCTATACCGAACCATCAGCTCGCGAATCTGTTCGATAACGCCGGCTACCTCAGTCGAACGCGCCTCTTCGATCTGGGCTTCCAACGCTTGCTTTTTCGCCATCAGTTCCTGATACGTTGCCATTTTCGCCTCCATTTTTTCAGTCACGATTGACTTATACGCATTCCAATGACGGTCTGCAAGGTATTCATCCTCCAAGGCCTACAAATGAACCTGGTCGCTGAGTCAAATCGGGATGGTCGCTATTAATGTCTGGCTTGGGTCAACCCGGACTTCATATATGTCGGCTTGAACTGAAAGTGGGTGACATTCGCACCTGATGTCAGCGGCCGAGGAGCGCAGAAACGGGTACGCTCCTGCACCAGATCCCATCACCGGCGACGCGTTAATTTGCGTGGAGAGACGGTGGTAAGGCGTCCTATAGGATGGGCGAATAGCAACGGTCGGTGAATAACGCGGTGTCTTGTAACGACCAAGACACATCAACACCTTTGGGACGAGGTACCAGGTACCGAAGGATCTGATGGTTGTTTGGTGGGCCTCCCGTGAATCGAACACGGCACCAACGGATTATGAGTCCGCTGCTCTAACCAGGCATGAGCTAGAGGCCCAATAAAACCAAAGCGGGAACAACCGTCAGCGCCATGCGCAGCATTTGCTTTCCCAGCCGATGCGGGGCGCAGCGCAAAAAAATGCGCCCCCATCTTCGGCCGATCGGCTGGTTGGCAACATCGCGTACCAGCCGAGGCAATAAATCAGGCCGCCGCTTCAGGCGAGGCTACCGGCGCAACCACCTTCTTTGCCGGGGCCCGTTTTTTCGTCACGGCTTTCACTGCGGCCTCTTTCGGAGCCGCCTTCTTCGCAGCGACCTTATTGTCGGGCACCGCCTTTTTTGCAGCAGACTTCTTCGCAGCCACCTTGCCAGCCGTTGCCTTCTTTGCGCCGGCGGCCTTAGCCTTCTTTGCAGCCGCCTTGTCCTTTGCAGCCTGCTTTTCGAAGCGAGCTGCAGCCTTTGCGGCTTCCGCTGCCTTGGCGACCTCACGCTTTGCTGCTTCGATCGCCTTCTTCGTGTCGGCGCGCAGCTTCAGCAGACGCTTTTTAGCGGCCTGCGCCTCGCGCGCGAGCACGCTGGTCTTCTTCATCGGCACGGCAACCTTCTTTGCCGCTGGCTTGCTGGTGGCAACTGCTTTGACCCGAGTCATTTGATTGAGTCCTTTCTTGGTGATTTTTCGTTCGAAAGCGCCGAGTATAACCGCGCGAATGGCAAATGTAGTAGTGGTCTCAGTCTCTTCATTGTGCTTGCGGCGAATCCCGCCAGTTATTTGGCTGGTAACCAGAGAAAGAATGAACTCGTTGCGTCCCCACGTTGCCATCGATACTCGGTGTAAGCGCGCAAACCAGTCCTACGGACTGGCGACAGACGACAAGTCGAAGCGCACGATCTGCTGTAGCCAAAGCCGCTCGATAGCGCGTTGTCAATGTCAAACCCCAGCGCTCCTGTGGGGCTGTTCGACTGGCCAAGCTCGTGACACTGTTTGATTCCCCGCGGCCAAATGCTCAGGCATTTCTGGTGCCGGTGATCGCGCATCTGGACGAAGGCTTCGTCAAGCTGAGGGACGCTGTCTTGCGTGGGAAGCGATCCCTTGGTGGCGAGCGCTACGCCCGCGTCTGTGGAGACATTGCGACGCGCACTGTTCGAGCGGCACCCCGGCGGTCAGCTTCCTGAGATCCTGCTCGAGATCGACAGCGCCACGCACTTCAGTTGGCTCTTGCTGGGGAGGGAGCCCCTTTCCCGCAGCGAATTGCTATTGGTCTACGCAGCCATACTCGCGCATGGCACGTCGATGTCAGCTGCGGATCTCGCCCGAATGGTGCCGGAGCTGTCGCCGCCAGCGATCCGCCAAATGATGCATCGTATCGCGGACGAACGGAAGCTGCGCCACGCGGCAGAAGCCGTGCTGACCTTCATGCATCAGCACCCGATAGCCCAGCATTGGGGGCGCTCCGATCTGGCGTCGTCAGACATGATGTCGTTGGAAACGACACGCTCTGTCTGGCAAGCGCGGGCCGACCCGCGCCGGCGTACGGCATCGATCGGAATGTACACTCACGTACGCGATCGGTGGGGCATCTTTTATGACCAGCCTATTCTGCTCAATGAGCGGCAAGCCGGTGCAGCAATCGAGGGCGTGATCCGACCAGGTGGCTCTGAAGACGTGGCGCAACTTGCTGTGGATACGCACGGCTTTACAGATTTCGCCATGAGCCTGTCACGGCTGTTGGGCTTTGATCTCTGCCCGCGACTGGCCCACCTGCGCGACCGGCGCCTGCATGTCCCCAGGCACCACGACTTGCCGAGACAACTGGTTGCCGTCACCGGCGCCGATGTTCGACTGAGCCTCATTGAGCGCGCCTGGGATGAACTGGTACGGATTGCCGCATCCGTGCAAAGTGGGCAATGCACTGCGGTCCAGGCACTCACGCGCTTTGGGGCGGCGGCGCGCGGGCAGATTGTCTATGAGGCCGGCGTGCATCTCGGACGGCTGTTTCGTACGATCTTCCTGATCGACTATTTCACGAATACCGCATTTCGTCATGAGATGCAGCACGCGTTGAACCGCGGTGAAGCGGTGCACATTGTCCAGCGGGCGATCCATCACGGGAAGATACCGATCGAGCTGGCGAGGCATGACGCGTCGCTGGCGGCCGTGTCATCGGCCTTGACCTTGCTATCCAATGCAGTCATGGCCTGGAATACGATGCACATGCAACGCAGTTGGGACATCCTTGAACGAGTCGGGGCCGAAACAGTGCGCGCTGTGGACCTGCGGCATATCGGGCCGACCCATCTCGAGGGAATCAATCTGCGAGGGACTTTCGAGTTTCCGATCGCTCGCTATGCGCATCGGCTCATGCCCACTGCGGCGCTCCAGTCCGACTCCCTTGCGCGGTGGTGTACGGCATAACCATCCCGCTTCGAAAGGGCGGTGCCCAGAAGTTCGTACCTTGGGCTCGCGACCGGTGTACTCCTCCAGCCGGAGGGACTCAGGGCCGCATTCGGCAATTCGGAAGCTCGCCGCCCTTCCCTGCCACCGCCGCCCGAGATCGCCGGCTGGTCGATGGCAGTCAGCAAGCCATTGATTTCATTGACATTTCTCATTGACGCCTGCCGGAAGCCCGCATAAATACTAGGGGTAGCTACCCCTGTAAATTGCAGCGCAAACAAAGGCATACCTGCTTCCGCCTCAAAACACCCGTGCTCTGATGAGCACTTTTTTTCGAACGCTCTCGCAGGTTTTGTGAAAGCTCAAGCATTCAGTACACAGTCCGACGGATGTATCTTTTTGCAGGAGGACTTTTAACCAATCCAATGGAGACGACATGAACTATTCCCTGGAAGGCAAAGTTGCCGTGATCACGGGCGGCACAACTGGAATCGGTCTGGCAATCGCCCAGGAATTCGTCGCAGAGGGTGCCAAAGTCATTGTGACTGCCCTTCAACAGGAGGCACTCGACGAAGCTGTCAAGGCAATTGGACCGCGCAGCTTCGGTGCCAGGGTAGATGCATCCAGCATCCCCGAGATGGACGCCCTACTGAAGCAAGTGAAAGCCGAGCACGGGAGATTGGACGCAGTCATTGCAAACGCCGTCGCTGACGAGCACGCGCCGCTAGGCCGGATTACAGAAGAACAATTCGACAAGATGGTCGGGGTAAATCTCAAAGGCGTGCTCTTCACGATCCAATCTGCGATGCCGCTACTGGAGAGCGACGGTACGATCATTCTCATCGGATCGACAGCATCTGTCGCTCCTCCTGCCGGCATGAGCATCTACGGTGCGATTAAGGCAGCGTTCCACGGAATGGTCCGATCCCTGATCCAGGATGCGAAAGGCACGGGCGTCCGGATCAACATCCTGAGCCCAGGTGCAGTAGACACGCCTTCGTTGCGTAGAGCGCTTGACAAGGCGGCTGGCGCTGACATGGCGGACGTTATCGTTCAATCGATCGCGCAACGAAGCCCTGCTGGACGGATCGGTGATGCTCGAGAAATCGCCAAGGTTGCGGCCTTCCTCGCCAGCGATGCATCAAGCTATGTGAACGGCGTCGAGTTGTTTGTCGACGGCGGACTGAGACAAGTCTGAGGCCTCGGCACGAAGGAGGGGCAAGTCTCTCTCCCCTTGCCTGAGCGCTACCGGTCCATCTTCGCAAAGATGGCTCGGTAGCGCCCGGGGGCCATTCCCGACGAGCGCTTGAAGGCGCTGCTGAACGCGTTTTCAGAAGAATAGCCCAGCGAGCAGCCGAGTTCCGATATCGAAATGGAACTCTCGCGCAGCTGGTACTCAGCAAACCGCATACGCAGGTTCTGAAGGTAGGCCAGAGGCGGGATACCCGCGATGGCCTTAAAGCGAACGGAGAAGCTCGTACGTGACATGGCAACCTCCTTCGCCAGTTCGCCAAGCCCCCACGCCCGACTGGGCTCGCGATGCATTAGGCGCAACGCGGGCGCGAGGCGCTCGTCGCTGAGTGCCTTGATCCATCCCACGACATGAGGTCCGGAGGCCTCGAGATACGACCGGATTGTCTGAATACACAGAAGCTGCGCCAGCTGTCTGGATGCCAGCGCCGCCCCTGGTCGATCAGAGACAAGCTCCTGACCGAGTTGATTCAGGAGCCATTGCATGGCCGACGCCTCGGCCGAATTACTGCCGATATGAAGGCAAGGTGGCAGAACCTCCGACAGCAGCTTGCCACGCTCCTGGTCCAAGGCAATGTGTGCACCAACGGCGAAGAAGTCGACACCATGGCCGACTGTCACCATCTTTTCCAATGCATCAGCGAAAAGCCCGCTGCAATCGACGGGAGTGGTTTTCAGGTCGCCGGCCAGCACGAAAGCCCGATCAGCCGGAAGCACGAATACGTCGCCCGTCATGACCTGACGCGGCGCAGCTTTCCCTTCAATGGTCAGCCAGCATTCGCCCTTCATGACGGCAACAAACTTGAGCTTCCTGGGCGGAGGGAATCGCAGTGCCCACGATCCTCCCGCCGCCAGGCTCCCAACGTCAACACATCGCGCGCTGGCTAAGGTGAGAATGTCAGTGAGCGGATCTTCCTTCATTTTTCAATCATGGCGCAGCCCCCCGCGCTTTACAAGTCTCCATCCCCGACGCCCGAAGACAGCCGGCTCTGAAGGTCAGATATACAGAGCGCCTGCCTACATCTCCACGACGATCTTGCCAAAATGGCGACCGGCTTCCTGGTGCCGGAACGCTGCAGGCAGTTCCTGCAACTGGAAGCTCGAATCGATTACCGGACGTACTCCCAGTGACTCGATAGATCGGATCATCTCCAGCTGATCCGTCCGACTGCCGACCACGACCCCTTGCAGCCGAACTTGTTGGGCCATGATCCGGCCTGTGGCGACACGGCCGGACGTGCCAGCGAGCAGGCCCACAAGCGCGATGCTGCCGCCAGTACGGCATGCCTCAATCGATTGGTTCAGAAGGTCGGCGCCGCCGATATCGACAATGTGATCGACGCCGCGCCCGCCGGTCCATCTCTTGACCGCGCGCCCCCAGTTCGGCTCCGCTCTGTAGTTGATCACGTGGGACGCCCCAAGCGCACGAAGACGCTCCAGCTTGCCCTCGGACGATGAGGTAGCAACCACCGTTGCCCCCATCGCCTTGGCGAACTGCAGTGCGAATACCGACACCCCGCCAGTGCCTTGGACAAGAACCACATCACCGGTACGGATATCGCCGCAGCACCTGAGCGCGCGCCAAGCGGTCAGGCCTGCGCAGGGCAACGTTGCGGCCTCAGCCAGCGAGAGTCCATGCGGTACGCGCGTTAGCGCTGCCACTGGCACGACGGCGAACTCGCGTGCGTACCCGTCGACGTGCTCGCCTGCCACTACGGCATGTTTCCACTGGGCAGGAGCACCTTCGCGCCACTGACGGAAGAAGGTTCCCAGCACAGCTTCGCCCACCCGCAACATCATGGACGGATCGGCATCGACCTCGTCCCCAGGTGGGGGCCCTACCTCGACTATCTCGCCTGCGCCGTCAGACAACGGGATACGGCCGACCGCGGTTGGCATGCGGCCGGTCACCACAAGGTAGTCATGGAAGTTCAGCGAACTGCGGCGCACCCGTACCAGCACCTCCCCGGCTCCCGGGCGACCCGGATCCTCTTCGATCGGCACCAATTGATCGATGCCGGCCGGCCGCCCCAAGCGCATTGCTATCGCCATGTCGATCGTCCTATGAATGTCTCAGGCGTGAAACCAGGCGGGCGTCAGGCACGTAGCTGAATTGCCTTGTACTCGAGGAACTCTTCCAGTCCGTAAATGCCGTTCTCGCGACCTTGTCCGGATTGCTTGTATCCGCCGAACGGAGCAAGGGGGTTCCAGCGGCCGCCGTTGATGTCGACCTGGCCTGTGCGCAATTGCCGCGCGACACCGAGCGCACGCTCGTCAGTTCCGGCCCAGACAGCGCCCGACAACCCGTATATCGTGTCATTGGCAATACTCACAGCGTCGTCCTCGGAGTCATAGGGAATGATCGTGAGTACAGGGCCGAAGATCTCTTCCCGTGCAATTGTGCTCCGATGATCAGCGACGAACACGGTAGGCCTGACGAAATACCCGCCGCCGCCTGTGCCGGCCGGAGCCTCAGGTCCACCGGCCACGAGTTCGGCACCTTCTTCAAGGCCGAGACGGATGTAGCTGAGCACCCGGTCGCGTTGCGCTGCCGACGCCAGCGGACCCAGCTTCACATCTTCGGCGAAGGCACTTCCGACGACGAACGAATCGGCTGTCTGCCTCGCCAATCCGCGTACGTGGTCGAGGCGGGCTCGCGGCACCAGCATCCGAGTCCAGGCAGCGCAAGTCTGGCCAGAGTTCAGGTAGCAGTGTGAAACGGTGGCTTTCACAGCCTTCTCCAGGTCAGCGTCCTCAAGCACGATCGATGCGCTCTTTCCGCCCAACTCCAGCGAGACGCGCTTGATCGTCTCCGAACCGACCCTGCTGACCCGCTTGCCGGCGCGTGTTGATCCCGTAAACGAGACCATGTCCACCTCCGGATGCGCTGCCAGTGCTTCACCGACCAACGAACCGAGACCTGTCACGAGATTGAAGACCCCCGGCGGCAGGCCTGCCTCATGGATAACCTCGGCAAGAACGAAGGCATTAAGCGGAGCGATTTCAGACGGTTTCAAAACAACCGTGCAACCACTGGCGAGCGCCGGCGCGATTTTCTGCGTGATCTGGTTCAGGGGATAGTTCCAAGGCGTGATGGCGGCAACCACCCCCACTGGTTCGCGCACGACCAGTGAGTTGCCAACGCGTGCCTCGTAGCCGAACTCCTGCGACAGTTTCGAATAGTACGCCCAGGAATTCACTGGCGCGGCGACCTGCACCAGTGAGCAAGCCTTCAGCGGTGTACCGACCTCTGTGGCAATCAACCGCGCGAGCTCGTTACTGCGGTTCAGCAGCCCATCGGACACCTTTTGCAGGAATCTCGCCCGATCGGCTGACGAGGTCCGGGACCATCGGGGGAACGCTGCGCGAGCTGCACTCACGGCCGCGTTCACATCCGCCTCGGAGCCCGCAGGGATAGTGGCATAAAGGTCGCCCGTATTCGAGTCTGTAACCTGCAGCGTCCCGGAGGAGGATGGCGTCAGCCAACGTCCGCCAATATAGAGTGTGGTGCGTTCGATCATAGTGCCTGTCTCACGTCGTTCAATCAGCATGTGGGGAGATCCAACCCCGCCTGCCGCCACTGAGCCAGTACTTCTCGCTTGGCGACCTTGCCGGTAGCATTCGTTGGCAACGCCTCGGAGCGAAGCCACCAACGGGAAGGCACTTCATGCCGCCCAAGCAGCGCGGCTGCATGGGCGCGCAAGAGCTCAGCCGTAATGGCCGTACCGGGCCTTAAGACAACGACGGCGCCGACCTCCTCTCCAAGGTCGGCGTGCGGAAGTGGCACGACTGCTGCCTCGACCACGTCGCCGTGTTGCAAAAGACATTGCTCAACCTGCACGCATGCGATGTTTTCGCCCGCACGAATGATGATGTCTTTCGAGCGGCCAACCAAATATAAGTAGCCCTCGGCATCGAGCCAGCCGCGATCGCCAGTGGCAAACCATCCCTGCCGGTCAGTGATCGGCTTAGGGTCGCGAAGGTATCCGCCGGTGATCGTGGCTGTGCGCACCATGATCTCCCCTACGCCCTTTTCGTCCGCGGCGTCGATCCGCACCTCGACGAGGGGAAGCGGCCGGCCAACACAGCCTTTAGGCCGTCCTTCGATCTCCGCGCTGGAGCCCGCCGCCACAACACCGCCAGCCTCCGTCATCCCATACAAGCTGCCCACACGCTTCTGCATGGACGGGAACGCCTTCTGCACCTTGGCTCGAAGGTCGTCGGACAGCGCTGCTCCACCCATTGGAATCGACCGCAAGCTGGTGGTATCGAACTTGCCGAACAGTTCGTGCTCGACCACGCGCGAGACCATCGTGGGCACACTGCCCCAGACGCGTACTTTTTCCTGATCGATGAGCGCCAGCACCGTAACCGGGTCGAAGCGCCCCTCCAACAGTACAAGGGTACCGCCGGTCAGCAGGGTGGTCGTCGCAATTTGGATGCCGCCCATGTGGAACAGAGGCATCGTCAGCAGGCTGATAGTGCCCGGCGCTCCGGGTGCAAGTTCGTCAGGCAGACGCCCGGTCAGGACAAGGAGATTCTGGATATTGGCGATGATCGACCGATGCGAGATCACCACGGCTTTGGGGTCGCCACTGGTCCCCGAACTGAACATGACAACGGCGGTCTCGTCCTCCATCTCGGGAGCATGCTCCAGGCATAGCAACTCTGCAGTGGCGTCGCGAGAGACCTCGCCAATCTCATCGAAGGCAATGGTGAACCACGCTCCCTGAAGCAACCGCTTCGATCTGTCCGTAATAAGCAGAACAGGTTCAGCCAATTCGGCGGAAGCTTTCGCTTGCGCGCTGCCCCACATTGCATTGCCAAGTACAGCAACTCCGCCAAGGCATTGCACCGCCCAAAATGAAAGCAGCCACTCGAGGCTGTTATAGCCGAGCAACATGACGCTCGTCCCGCGGCCAATCCCCTGCGCGGCAAGGAAGTGGGCAACGCGCCGCACGGCTCGCTCGAAATCCTGAGTGCTCAGGCGCAGATCACCTTGCACGATGAATGGACGGTCAGCCCAGCGGCGCGCGTCGATCAGGAACTCGACCAGCGACATCGGACGATGTGTATAGACCAGTGTTGAGTGGTTCTCAACCCTTGCGCTCGCGACATCGCGAGACCAGCGTCGTGGGGAGATCATAGGAAGGTACGATTGCTGACGTTTACGTTGATGGGGCTAGCACAGGAAATCGACATCTGGCGTCCAACCCATGGGCCACGCGGTATCGATCATTGCCCGGGATACCCCGATACCGATCGCACATCGCGTGGGTAGTAGTAGACCCTGCGCGCTGACGGAGATCAACGAAACGGAACGAACAAGAGTACTTCGCCAGACGAGAGATGCATGGCGTACCGAATTGAGCGGCGTGAGCTCGCCGTTCGGCGAACGTGCCTTACAGCCGTTGCGCGAGCTTTCCTTCGGGCATCGACGCAGAGTCATCCGAGCGCGGCTGGCTCACGGCCATGCCACTCCAACCCACGGGCAGAACGCGGGACAGGAACTCGACGAAGGCCTTCACTTTGGCGTTTCGGCCTTGCGCTGGCGGGTAGACCGCGTACAGGGTCTGACCGCGCGCGACGTAGTTGGTCAGGATTTGTTCAAGGCGCCCGGCGCTGACGTCGACATCGAACAGGATCGAAGGGCCTTGGCCCAGCCCCAACCCGGCGAGAACGGCTTCGCGGTAGTTGTCGCTGTTGTCGAACGCAAGGTTGCCTTTCACGGGCACCAGGCGTTCTCCCTCCGGCATCTGAAAGAGCCACGAGCGCCCTCCATGAAAGAGGTCCGCAGTCAGGCAGTTATGCGATGCCAGATCCTCGATGCGTTGGGGGCGGCCGCAGCGGTCGAGATACTCCGGCGTTGCGCAGGTGACGCGCAGGTTCCGTGTCAGCGGACGCGCGACGAGGCGTGAGTCGGGCAGATCGCCGCCCCAGACGGCAATGTCCAGGCCTTTTCCAATCAGGTCGTGCTGCAGCCCGTCCGCTTGTGTGATCTTGAGTTTGATTCCCGGATACTGCGCAACAAATTCACTGAGGCGTGGCACCACATGCAGCCGCGCCACAATCAGCGGCAGTTGGACATGCAATCGTCCGACCGGATCATCGCAGGCACGTTCTAGCTCCTGTTCCGCTTCCTCCATGGACGAGAGGATTTCGCGGCAGCGCACAAAATACGCCTCGCCCGCCGGCGTCAATGCAAGCTTTCGGGTATTGCGCACGAGCAGCGGCACGCGCAATTCCTGCTCCAAGCTCGCGATCCGCCGAGTCAGTATGGACGCCGTCACGCCGAGTTGGCGAGCGGCCGCGGAAAAGCCTCCCCTTTGCGCAACGGCGACGAAGGATTGAATAGCCGCGAACTTGTCCACTAACCTTTGCTCCTGCGCCCAGTACTGCACTGCACTGCGCGCACGACATCAAGGCCACTCAGCGTCCCTTGAATCTCGGCGCGCGCCGTTCGGCAAAAGCCTTGCAACCTTCGATAAAGTCCTCGCTCGCGAAACAGGCAGCAATACATTGGTCCCAACGCTCAGTATTCCAGTCCACGGGTGGCTTGTCCAGATCGCGGTCTATCAGCTTGATTGCCCGAACCGTCAAGGGCGCAGCTGCGGCGATGGATGCGGCCACGCTCCCGGCTTCCGAGGCCAACTCCATATCAGGCACGATCGTGTTGACAAGTCCAATACGCAGAGCCTCCGATGCAGAGAACTGGCGTCCAGTCAGGAGGATTTCCTTCATGAACGCCGGGCCGACAAGCGAGCGGATCTTCTCCATGCTGTCACCCGGATAGCCAACCCCCAGCTTGACGGCAGGAATGCCAAACCTCGCCGTATCCGATGCGATCCGAAGGTCGCAACAACATGCCAGCGCGAGTCCGCCGCCGAGGCAGTAGCCACGGATGACTGCCACGGTCGGCTTGGCACAGTCCCAGACTGCCCTGTAAGCCTGCAGCGCACTGCGTTCGACCGTGCGTACGGCATCGGCCTGCGACAACCGGCTGTTGAACTCGGCAATGTCGGCACCGGACATGAAATCCCGTCCGCCGGCGCCCTCGATCAGGATGACTCGTATGCCCGGGTCAGCAGCGAACGAGTCCAAGGCTGGCGCGAAGGCGCGCCACATCGAGTCAGTGCCGGCGTTGCGACGGGCCACATTGCTGACCACTATTCGCCCCGTCGCACCATCACGCTCGACGATCAGGTGTCCGCTATTCTCCATCGTGTTGTCCAATTATCGTTTCAAAGCGCCAGTCGCGTCAGGTGCCTTCGGCAAGGCCGGCTCAGCGCTCGGCATCCTCGACCTCGATAGCGAACTCGGGGCAGTTCGCCCAGGCGAGAAGCGCCTGTTCCTTCAGGGCCGGCGGCACATCGCCACATTCTCTGACCTGAGCAAAGCCGTCTTCCCCGACAACGAACAATTCCGGCGCCGCCCGGACGCAGTTCTGATGCCCTTTGCATCGCTCCGATTCAATTCGAATTTTCATTGTCACTCCGTAGTCTGTGGTTAGTTGGACGCATTCGTCTGCAATCACACCACGTGACGCTCGCGCAGGTCCGAGATCTGTCCCGCGGTGTAGCCAAGTTCCATCAACACGTCGTCGGTGTGCTCGCCTCGCCCGGGCGTTGCCGCGCGCATCTGGCTTGGTGTTCGGGAAAGCGTGTACGGCTGCGCCACGACCTTTATCTCCTGAAGCACCGGATGCTGCAGGGATACGGCCATGCCGAGATGCTGGGCTTGGCGGTCCTTGAATACCTCGTCCATCCGGTAAATGGGACCACAGGCAACGCTCGCCTGCTCGAAAGTGCAGATCCATTCGGAACTTGTTTTGCGCATCGTATGTTTCGAAAGCTCGGCCTTCAACGCCTCCCGGTTCTTCGTTCGCAATTCGTTGCTGGAATATTCGACCCGCTCGAGCAACTGGGGCGCCTCGATCGCGTTGCACAGGCGCCTCCACATCTCCTCACCAGCCGTGGCAATGTTGATGTGGCCATCGGCGGTCGGGAACACGCCCGTTGGCGTCGCAGTTGGATGATCGTTGCCAGCCTGTTCTGGCACCTCACCGTCCATCAGCCATCGCGCCGCCTGGTAGTCGGTCAGTGCGATCATGCCCTGCAGCAAGGAGGTCTGTACCCATTGCCCACGGCCCGACACTTCGCGCTCGAGCAGGGCAGTCATGATGCCGAGCGCTGCGTACAGGCCTACTCCGGTATCCGCGAGCGAGATGCCGGTCCGCAAAGGCGGCTGCCCTTTTTCACCGGTAATTGCCATCAGCCCACCCATGCCCTGAACGATCTGGTCATAGCCCGGCCGGTCGGCATACGGGCCGTCCTGCCCGAACCCCGAGATGCTTGCGTAAACGAGCCCGGGATTGCTGCGCCGCAGCGTCTCATAGCTCACCCCAAGCCGTGTCTTCACGCTTGGCCGAAAGTTCTCTACCAGCACGTCAGCCGTCTCGGCCAGACGCTTAAGAATTCGGACGCCTTCCGGATCCTTGAGATTGAGAGTGACGCTGCGCTTGTTGCGATGCAAGTTCTGGAAATCAGAGCCCAGGCGGTCTCCGATCCAGCCGTCGCTGACGTTAAGCGCCTCCGGGCTTTCAACCTTGATGACATCTGCGCCCCAATCCGCGAGCTGGCGTACAGCCGTTGGGCCTGCCCGCAGGCGGGTAAGATCAAGCACACGAAAGCGTTCGAGCGGGCCCTGCCGATAGGATGAACTCATGACCCGGTACTCCCCATGGCTGTGCCCGGCAGCGGAGTGAAGGCCGGGGCACGCTTGTCCTTCATGGCCCGCAAGGCTTCACTGAAATCCGGTTCCTTCATCAACTGCCCCATCAGTTCCCGGGAATCCTCAATCGCGGCACCTGCGTCGTGCCGCATGAGGTCGGCGTAGACCTGACGCTTGGCCGTCTTCACCGCCACAGGAGACGTTGAGCCCGCCAAACCGCGCGCGATTCGGAGTACTTGCTCCTCAAGCTCCTCACGCGGCATCACGCCGTTGAGAAAGCCCATGGCGCGTGCCTCGTCCGCCAAGAACACGCGACCCGACAGCAAGATGTCGGCACTGTGGGTCAGACCGACGATACGGGGCATGATCCAGGACAGCCCAAACTCGGCAGGCAATCCCAGACGCGGCGTTGACGTCGTGAATTTGGCGCCTTCCGCGGCATAGCGGAGGTCACAGTAAGCGGCCAGGGCGACGGCAATTCCGGCGCAGGCCCCGTTGATTGCAGCAATGACGGGCTTTTGCAGGCCCCAATGCCAGATCAGCTCGTGCTCGTATTCAGGGCGCACGCCGTAACCTGGCGTTGCCATCACGTCATTCCTAAAGCTTTCGAGATAGTTCTGATCGGACTCTCGGTAATGGTCCAGCGCCTTGGTGTCTGCGCCGACGCAAAACTGCTGGCCGGCTCCGGTAACGACAATCACGCGCACCCGTGGGTCATCGTCCAGGCATGACATCAGCCAGCGATATTCGGCATTCATGCGCGTGGTCCAAGAGTTTCCGCGCCCGGGTCGGTTGAGCCGAACCAGACCGACACCGTTGTCGACGTTCAGTTGGGTGACATGCAGTTCCACGCTGTCTCCTTGTCAGAGTGATTAGCATTGACGCTCAGGTGTGCGTCGTGGTTGGCGGTCGGGCCTTGCCTCAATCGGCGTCCCTATGGTTCATGTCGCGCAGCTTGAATGTCGCTGTCGTGCCTGACTCGCTGCGCTCGCGCAAGAAGTTGAACTCGTCGCTCTCGAACCTCAGGTTCGTACCGAGAGTGTGACCGACGAAGCCCCGCGTGAACTGGGCCGCGCAGCCAAGGCTTTCCAGCGCCATCTGGTGCATGGCCTTGCCCGTCACCAAGGCGTCACGTGGGTGCTTGGCGATACGCCCGGCCCAGTTCTCAACGGTAGACTCCAGCTCCGCCAACGGCACCGCACGATTGACCAGACCGAGCCGGCAAGCCTCACTGCCGTTAAAGCGCTCGCCCAGCAGCATCAGTTCCCGAGCAACCTTGGCGCCGTACATCAGGATCTGCGAGTTCATGTGCCAGGTATTGCCGGCGAGACCAAATCGCTGCTCCGCATGACTAAAGCAGGCGTCCTCCGTGGCAATCGCCAGGTCCACCAACTCCACTAGGTAGATGCCTACGCCGGTGCAATGGCCATGGACCTGCGCGATGACCGGCTTGGCCGAATTCTGGAATGCCATGTAGCTCATACCCAGACGTCGGTCCCGCTGCAAGCGCATTCTCTGGCTGGGGCGGCGCGGCTTGCCACCGTCCGGTGTCAGCTCCAGCCCGTACGACTTGACTGCATCGTTGTAGTCGTGCCCAGCGCAGAATGAGGGCCCGTTGCCCTTCAGGATGATGACTTTGATGTCATCGTCGTACTCGGCATCCCGCAAGGCGGCAACCAGATCGTCCATCTCATCGAAGCGCAGAGCATTGTGTTTCTCCGGTCGATTTAAGATCAGCCGTGCCACCGCGCCGTCCTTTTCCAGGATAACTGTGCTGTTCAACGGAGTCTCCTTGTTCTGTATCTGCTTTTGGAAACCAGGCGTCAAAGCACCCGGATACGCACATTCTCAGGACCGCGGGCATTGCCCGCCGACCACTTAACCGCGCCGGATATGCGCTCATAGTTCGGAATCGCCTTGAGCCATTCCTCGATGGCGACGCGCATCTCCATCCGGGCGAGGTGGGACCCGAGGCACCGGTGCACGCCCACCCCGAAGGTCAGGTGGCGGTTGCGCTTGCGCTCGAGCTGCACTTCGTCCGGGTTCTCGAATACCGCTGGGTCACGATTCGCCGCCGGGTAGGCCAGAATCACCCGCTCGCCAGCGCCGATGCAGCGCCCGCGCAGTTCTGCCTCCTGGCTGGTGACGCGCGCGATAGACAGCGGCGCGTAGAAGCGGAGCAGTTCCTCAACCGCGGTAGTCCTCAACAAAGCAGGCTCATTGATGAGCTTTTCCCGGTCGGCCGGGTTGTCGGCCAAATGGTTCAGACTCGCGTTGAGCGCGTTCCATGTAGTGTCGGCGCCGGCGAGGACGGCAAGCAGCAGGCTACCGATTCGGTGCTTGCGTGAGATGGGCTTGCCGTCGATCGTGGCCGTCGCGATATGACTGACGAGGTCTTCGCCGGGATCCTGTGCCCGCTCATCGAGCAGTTGCTCGAGATCGGCGAAGGCTTCGTCGAAAGCCGCCTTGCGCAGTTCCTGGTCGAACGGCCCATACTTCAAAACCCGGATGGCCCAGTCCATAAAGCGCTCCTGACGGTCCTCGGGCACGTCGAGGAAGCGTGTCAGCAGCGACAGGACAAACGGCTTGGAGAAATCTTCACCAAGGTCAGCTTCGCCATTGGCGGCAATCCTCTGCGCATGATGACGAGCGATGCTCTGTGCATAGGGCTCAATCGCTGCAACGCGAGCGGGCGTAAAGTAGGGTTCGAGCAAGTCACGGTGGATCTTGTGATCCGGCGGGTCGCTGGTCAGCGGTGGCAACACAAGGCCCGAACCTTCCGAAGGTACCTCGCCCGCAATTTCTGCTGCACGCGATGAAAACACGGCTGGATTTTGAGCGACGTGGTGGATGTCCTCGTATGTGGTGGGCAGCCATGATCCCCCCCATTTTTCACTATGCGCAACCGGGCAGCCGCTGGAACGGATGTCGCTCCACAGGACATGCGCCTCCTGTACATAGTGGTCGGAGAGAAGGTCATACCCGTCATGGGGTAGTGAGTGCTGGTTGGTGTCGGTCACCTGGGATCTCCTGGAAAAGGTCAGTAGGTTTCAACGTGATAGCGTCCGCTGGTCAGCAGGCTCTCCCGGATCATTGGCCATGCAGATGCCCCATCCCCGCGAAGGACATCCGCGAAAGCCTCCTCCACACCGGTTTCCATGCCCTTGCGACCACACAGGAAAACGTGCGTGAGTTCGCCCTGCAGAAGCGTCCTGATTCGCTTGCCGGCGGCCCGGATTCCGTCCTGCACATACATCCGGGGCTCGTTCGGTTGGCGCGAGAAGCAGAAGTAGTGCTCTACGAAGCCCTCCGGTAACCCGTTCTCCTCGCCGGAGTAAGGCAGCTCTACAGGACGACGGCCCCCGAAGAACAGCATCAGGCTGCCGCTAGCGTCGCGCATACTGCGCAGGCGATGCTGAATGAAGCCCCGAAAGGGCGCGACGCCCGTGCCGGTGCAGACCATGATCAGGTTGGCGGACCTTTCCATGGGCAGCAGGAACGTGTCGCCCAGCGGGCCGACGACCCTCACCGTCTCGCCTGGCACCAGGTCGCACAGATAGTTTGAACAAAGACCGCCTGGCTTGCGGCGCACCGTCAGCGCAACGGTGCTGGTGCCCCGCCGCTCGCCCGTTCGTGCGCTGGCGACCGAGTACAGCCTCTCGATGTGCGGGCGCCCATTGGTGTCGATGCCGGGCGGTAGGATGCCAATGCTCTGGCCCTCCAATACGGGCATCGCCTGGTCTCCGAAATCCAGTACGATGTGCCAAACGTCATCGTCAGCGTCGAGCGCCGTGGCCCGCTGGCGTAATTTCACCGTTGCGACGGCCGGTGCAGCGCGGCTGTAAAGATGCAGCGCTGGCGCACTCGCCGACGCGGGCGCCCTCACTCTGACAGGACCTTCGGTGGCACGGATCTCGGTGCTCGGTTGCGTCCGTGGCGGCAGGTCCTGCCACGAAAGCTGTTGCTCAAGCGTGTACGGCTGCTGCAGCGAGTACCAGTGATTAATCGCACCTGTTGGGCACGGCGGGATGCACGCACGGCAATGGCTGCAGCGCTCGACGTCGACCACGTAGTTGTTGTGGTCGTGCGTGATAGCGCCGATCGGACAAGACTCCTCGCAGCTGTTGCAGCGGATGCAGATGGCGGGATCAATCAGGTGCTGCGTGATCGATGTTGGCTGAGGAAGCATCATTGGTGTTCCTGTTCGTTGGCATCGCGTGCGCGGTGATCTGTCATCGCGTGCGAACTCATGGCTTCACGATCGCCCGACCGCCCTCCTCCATGGCGCAATGGGCCATGGCCTCGTTAACCTGGTCGAGCGAATAGATGACTGACGCGAGGTTGGCTAGTTGCAGCTTGCCGGCGTCGTACAATTCAACCAGCCGCGCAATGTCGCGGCGCACGTGCGCTGAGCCATAAAGCGAGCCACGGACGGTCTTCTCGGTAAGAACTAGTCCGCCAAAGGCGGATATATTCACCACCACGTCCTTGCCCGGAGCACTGACGATGACGGCGCGACCGCCACGCCTTGTCATCCGTATGGCGTCGTCGATGGATTGCTGGCGCCCGGCGACTTCCAACGCGACCTCGACGCCTCGCCCGCCGGTGAGCGCGCGCACCTTTTCCACCAGGCCGGGCGCAGGCTGGAGCTGATGGCTCGCACCCAGTGACCGCGCCAGCTCCAGGCGATCGGGACGGGGATCGATCGCTATGATCATGCTGGCCCCGCTGACGCGCGCGCCCTGGACCGCATGCAAGCCGACACCACCGCAACCAAGAACGGCCACCGCTTCGCCGACTTCGACCTTTGCCGTGTTTACTGCTGCGCCCCAGCCCGTCATGACCCCGCAGCCGAGCAATGCCGCCTGCTCCAGCGGCAGCGAGTTCGGGATCGGAACGACCGATGAAGCGGGTACAACAACCCGCTGCGCAAGCGTTCCCAGGCCGGCCATCTGGAACACCGGTGTGCCATTCCAGGCAAAACGCGTGGTGCCATCTGACATGGTGCCGTGAAGCATCGATGGCTGGCCCGACTCGCACAGCACCGGCTGGCCATGGTTGCAGTAGAAACAGTTGCCACACTGAGCGAGCAGGCTGAGCACCACGCGATCGCCGATCGACAAGCCCGACACATGAGATCCCATGCCTACGACAACGCCTGCGCTTTCGTGTCCCAGGATCACCGGCAACGGTGTCGGGAGCACTGCCCGATACACGGACAGGTCCGAATGGCACACGCCTGTCGCGGCAATCTCCACCATCACTTCGTTATCGTGCGGTTCATCCAGGTCCAGCAACTCCACCTGGAGTTCGCGGGCCTGCACCATCACGGCAGCATGCACCTTTGTTCCCATCTCGTCGCCTCTTGTTTCCGGTCTTCAGTCGCTTGAAGTTTAGAGGCGCACATCCGAGTGCATTGCACCGTTTCACGAAGTTCTCACTTGCTCAATTCGAGCAATTCCCACCTTTCTTCTGCTCCGTCGGGCACTCCATGTGCTGCTGCACTGCGTCAGCGCGCGTTCGCTTTGCCTGGCCAAGCGCTCGCGGGCGTTGCCTATCGCGTTTTGCGAAGTTCTGATCTTCACGGGTTCCTGTTGGCCCGGCAGTGCGCCGTTCCTACACTTCCAACACGTGACCAGGGACGGCATGGTCCCCGCAGTCTGGACGGCCGTGCCACACGAACAACCACTTGACCGAAACGCTGATCCACTATGTACATTGATACTTCCAACGCAGCCATTGCATCCACTGCCCGGACCAATCCGATTTCGCCCAGGAGCGAACTCCGCGACATCTTCACAAGCATTGCGCGTCAACGTCGTATTGCAGAATCTGACCTTCGCAAATACCTTGCAGAAGTTGACCCCGCACTGCTGCTGGCGTCACTTGTGCATATCACGCGTGACCCATCGCTGCTCAGCCGCTACGCGCCGGAACTGAAGATGCCGGACAAGGCCGAGCTCATGCCCGGCGTGAAGGTGGTCGAAACGCTAAAGGGCTTCGCTCAGGTCGCCACCATCCCCGGGGCAATCCGGCAGGAAATGATCGAGCTGGCAGTCGCCGCGCTGGACAAGCCTCCCTCCGAACAGACGGAATACCTGTCCGGCTACGATTTGGAGCCCGATCTGTTTCTCAAGATGGCAGCGATGGTTACCGGCGAGCCGATCGATGCCGAGTTTGGCGACATGCTTCTCGAACAGGCTGGCTTCGTGCGCAACATGCCTGTGCTGCCTCAGCGCGGTCGCCCGACCGAGCGTATCGAACTGGCCATCATTGGTGCCGGCATGACTGGCATCGCGGCCGCCATCCAGGCGAAGGACCGCGGATTCCGCTACCGCATCTTCGATAGCAACAACAAGGTCGGAGGCGTATGGGCGGCGAACGACTACCCAGGTGTCGCGGTCGATACACCAGCCACGTACTACTCATTGTCATACGAGCTCAATCCGTCGTGGAGCAACTACTACCCGGTGGGCTCGGAGTACCTGCGCTATCTCGAAGGCATTGTCGAGAAGCACCACATGAGCGAGTTCATTGAGCTCGAGAGCGAAGTGCTGAAGATCCAGTGGATCGAAGAGGATGAGGAATGGGAGTTGATGGTGGTCAAGAAGGGGCGCGAGGCCTCGAAGGTGCGCGCCACAGCGGTCATGTCATGCCTGGGCCACCTCAACCGCCCGAACTATCCTGACCTGCAAGGTCGCGAGACGTTCAAAGGCGTATCGATTCACGCCAACCGCTGGAAACATGACGTCGATTTGCGTGGCAAGCGGGTCGGCATCATCGGTACGGGAGCTACCGGTGTGCAGGTGATCGGCAAGATCTCGCAGGAAGTTGATCACCTCACCGTCTTTATGCGCCAGCCGATGTGGATCATTCCCAACCAAGCGGGAGACGGGGATATCCCGCAGAGCAAGCGGTGGGCGCGCCAGCATCTGCCGTACTTCCTGCACTGGGACAGGCTGAAGTCATACTGGACCTATAGCGACAAGGTCGGATATCCGATCGTTCGCGCGGATCCGGAATGGGCGAAGACACACATCTCCATCTCACCGGCCAACGACCGCCTGATGCAGTTCTGCATCAACTACATCAACTCGTGTTTTGGTGAGGGCAGCGAGCTGGCTCAAAAGCTGACGCCGGACTATGCGCCGCTGGGCAAGCGTAGCGTGCGTGACCCATACGATTTTGCCCCTGGCGGCTTCTACTACGCGTTGTCGCAGCCGAACGTGGCCCTCGAAACCAGCAAGCTCGCGCGGGTGGTTCCGGACGGCATTCTTACCGTGGACGGCAAGCTGATCGAATTGGACGTCATCATCTACGCAACCGGGCTGACCCTCGACTGGCTGTCGCCGATCCAGGTGGAGGGCCGCAACGGCGTACGGCTGTCCGACGTCTGGCGTGACAACAGTCCGTCCTCGTATCTGGGCGGGATGGTACCAAAATTCCCGAATCTCTTCGTGAACTCCGGCCCGCATACAGGGGCCGGACATGCCGGTGGGCACAACTTCATGGCGGAGGTCGTCAACCACTACGCGATGGAATGCCTGCAGATGTTGGTCGAGGAGGGTGCCCGCTCGCTCGAGGTGACTCAGGAAGCGTTTGATGAACACAACCGCAGGCTCGACGAGAAGATGGCCGGGTCGATCTGGGCCTGGGAGCGGCGTGCCCATACCTATTACACCAACCAGAAGGGGCGGCCCCTCCTTCCGACGCCATGGCGGCACGTTGAGTTCTGGCGCATGACCCGCGAGCCCATCAAGGAAGCCTTCATTCTGCGCTGAGGCAGTTCCATCGGCGCCCCGCAGTCCGGAAGCCCGCCTGCCGGCGGTCTTCCGGTGCGGGGTTGTGAACAAGTCAAGATAACGGGTATTTAGAGCATGAACCGCGGATTGATTCTTGGGGGCGGTGGCGTCCTCGGGCTCGCCTGGGAGATTGGGGTGCTCCACGGACTTGCGTCTGGTGGCATTGACCTGCTCGGCGTAAGCGAAGTGATAGGGACATCGGCCGGCGCCTTTGCCGGCTCCGCACTCCTTGACCAGAGGGGTATTTCATGGGCATACGAACGGCAGGTTTCCGCGGGCGTACAAGAGGTGCCGGTAGCCTCATCGTTAGACGTCATCGAGACCCTGACCACGATTCTGAGGCGATGCTCCGGAAACGAGCATCTCGCGGGACGGTGCATCGGCGAGTTTGCCCTGGCGGCATCTCCTATTGACATACGGCTGCGCCTGGCTGTCGTTCGAGACCGGCTCGACCGCGATGATTGGCCGTCCGACCGACTCACGCTCACCGCCATCGACGTGGACAGTGGCGAGTTGCACCTGCTTACCAGCGATTCGGGCATCGACCTCGTGCACGCAGCCGCTGCCAGCGGTGCGGCACCGGGAATCTGGCCAGTGATTGTCGCCGGAGGAAAACGCTGGGTGGACGGGGGCAGCGTATCGGTAACCAATGCCCAGCTGGCACGGAGATTCGACCGGTGCATCGTCATCTCGCCTCGACCTGGCAATCTGACCGGCCTCACCGTGCAGTCCGAGATCGACGGATGTGGCAAGCGAGACGATGCCGTGCTCATTGTTCCCGACTCGCTCAGTGAAGCCGCGATCGGGCAGAACAACTTCGATCCGAGCCGGCGCCGTGTGGCAGCCGAGGCAGGAAGACAACAGGGTGAACGATTCGTCCGCGAGATGCCAGACGCATGGCGGGTGTGCTGACGTGGGGAGCCCAGCGGCAAAGTCGCACACACGCCGCCGAGCTGTACAGTAACTTCGGGGAACAATATGACTACCGACAACGGGGACAAAGCGTCCGGTCCGTGCGCAGGATTGCGCGTGTTGGAATTCGCAACGATGGTTGCGGGGCCGTTCGCCGGCCAGATGCTGGCCGACCTTGGGGCCGAGGTAATCAAGATAGAGCCCATCAGTGGTGATCCCATGCGCAAGGGCCACCCCCAGCACCAGGGAGTATCGGCCGGATTCGCTCTGTTCAACGGCAGCAAGCGGAGCATGTGCATCGATCTCAAGTCCCCTTCGGGACAAGCGCTGGCGCGCGAGCTGGCGTTGACGGCCGATGTGTTGATTGAAAACTTCCGCCCAGGCGTCATGGAGCAACTTGGGCTCGGGCATGATGGCCTTTGCCAGACCAATGCAAAGCTCATCTACGCGTCGATCAACGGCTTCGGCGTAGATGGACCGTACGCCGCACGGCCCGCGTACGATCACGTCGTTCAGGCGTTGAGTGGGACCATGCCGAGCATCGGAAGCCCGGACAAGCCCGAGCCTGTCCGCAATTCGGTCGTCGACAAGATTACCGCTGCCACCGCCGCCCAGGCAATCCTTGCCGCACTCGTCCACCGCGAACGGACCGGTGGGAAGGGCCAGCGGGTCTGCGTATCGCTGCTGGATTCCTACGCCGCATTTATGCTGCCGGATCTCATGGTGAACCACTACTTTCAAACGCCAGGTATCGGTGCGCATGCCCTACCCAACACCTACTTTCCGATCAGGACGTTGGACGGCCATGTCATGGGCCATATCTTTACCGACGAGCAGTTCAGGAATCTATGTCGAATGTTTGGCCGCTTGGATCTTATCGATGATCCCCGTTTCGCTGGCGTGAAGGAGCGTCGCGATCACTGCGAGGCGATGTGGGATGAAATCCGGTGCAGTGCGCAAAGGATCGACACGGCCACCATCGAGACGCTTGCCGAGAAGTACAGCGTGCCGCTTGGACGCGTCAACGACCTTCCCGGGTTCTTCGCTGACCCGCAGGTCCTGCACAATGGCACGTACTCCGACGATGACGATCCACTGCTCGGAAAGGTGCGGCAGTTGCGATCGCCCATCCGCTTTGAACTGACACCCGCGGCCAGCCGCGGTCGGCCACCCCTGCTCGGAGAGGACACCAGCGAACTCCTCACGAGCCTGGGTAAGACGAAGACGCAGATCGACAAGGCCTTTGCAGGTCATGTGGTCGCCGGTCGCATGGACGAAGCAGATGCCGCAGGCAAGTCCGCCGCGGGAGCGCGAACATGAGCGGACCATTGAAAGACGTCCGGATCATCGAGTTCGGAGCGATCGGCCCTGCACCGTTCGCCTGCATGATGCTGGCCGATAACGGCGCGGACGTGATCCGTGTGGCGCGACATGTACCGGCCTGGCGACAAGGCATCATGGATGCGAGCAAGGACGTTCTGGCACGCTCGCGCCGTGTCGTGCACCTTGATCTCAAGACGCCCGACGGCGTGCGCGAGGCCCGAGCGCTCGCACGCAGCGCAGACGGCATTGTTGAGGGCTACCGCCCAGGCGTCATGGAGAAACTCGGGCTTGGGCCCGAGGTCTTATTGGCAGACAACCCGCGGCTTGTGTACGGGCGAATGACGGGGTGGGGCCAGGAGGGACCACTCGCGCAACGAGCCGGGCACGACATCAACTACATCGCGCTCGCCGGGGCATTACACGCCTTCGGGCGCGAGGGTGGCAAGCCAACGCCACCCGCTAACCTGGTCGCCGACTTCGGCGGCGGCGGCATGCTGCTTGCGTTCGGCATGGTCAGCGCCATCCTGCATGCACGAACCTCGGGTGAAGGCCAGGTGGTGGACTGCGCGATGGTCGATGGCACCGCTTTGCTGATGGGCATGATGTGGTCGCTTCGTTCCGCCGGCGTGTGGCGCGACGAACGCGGCGTCAATCTCCTCGACACCGGCGCGCATTTCTACGAGACATATGAGACCAGCGATGGTAAGCACGTCGCGATCGGCGCGGTTGAGCCCGAGTTCTATGCGCTCTTGCGAGAGAGACTGGGTCTGGTTGATGACCCGGACTTCGACCGCCAGCGGGACCCGAAAGCTTGGCCAGGTCTCAAGGCCAAGCTTGCCAAGATCTTCAAGAGCCGCAGCCGTGACGAATGGTGCCGCATATTCGACGACAGCGATGCCTGCGTCACGCCGGTACTGTCGATGAGCGAGGCACCCAATCACCCGCACGCGCGCGCGCGCGGGGTATTCGCGACCATCGACGGCGTCATTCAACCTAGCCCGGCACCGCGCTACTCGCGCACAGTAAACGATGCTCCCAGGATGCTTCGCCCTCAACAGGACGATCGCGATGTGGTCATCGCGAGTCTCGCACCGCTCCATGCGGAATCGGATGGGCAACTGACAAATAAGGGGTAAGCAAGATGAGAAGAATCGCATTCATTGGTCTCGGCAACATGGGCATGCCAATGGCTCTAAACCTTGTACGTGCAGGCCACGACGTTCGGGGATTCGATATCTCGGAAGCCGCAATGGCCGGCTTCGCTGAACATGGGGGGCAATCACATCGCTCCATCGCATCAGCGGTCGATGGTGCGTCGATAGTCATTTCCATCGTGAGAAACGCCGATGACGTGAAAAGCTTGTACTGCGCAGCAGACGGTGTCCTGAAGGTCGCGACGCCGGGAACCTTGCTGATCGAGAGCTCAACGATAGGACCTTCTGCGGTACGTACCGTCGCCGCCGAAGCGGCGCAAGCTGGCTTTGCGATGCTGGACGCGCCTGTGGCCGGCGGCCAGGCAGGCGCGCGGGATGCCCGGCTGACATTCATGGTCGGCGGCGACCGGCAGGCGTTCGATCAGGCTGAGCCAGTCTTGCGCCAGTTGGGCGCCAGGATCTTTTATGCCGGGGCCATCGGCAATGGCCAGATTGCCAAGCTGTGCAACAACCTGATCGCATGTGTCAGCAGCGCAGTGGTCTCGGAAGCCTTCATCCTGGGCCGTAAGCTCGGCATGGACTATCAGACGATGTACGACATCATCACTCAGTCCACCGGCCAATGCTGGACACTCACGAACAACTGTCCGGTGCCGGGCCCGGTACCCTCATCGCCCGCAAGTCGCGACTATGTGCCTGGATTTGCGGCGGATCTGATGCTCAAGGACCTCTCCCTTGTCGCGTCTGCCGCCAATGAGGTTGGCGCCGCAACGCCTTTTGGTGCCAGGGCCGTCCAACTGTATAGGCAGCTAAGTGACTCTGGCTATGGCGCGCACGACTGGACCGTCGTATCCAAGTTGATCGAAGACGGCACTTTCCTCAATTAATGCTGCATAGCCCAGGAGACATTTGTGTCAACTAACACGCTCCATCCCAATCTAGACGCCGAAGACCTGGCCCGAACCCTGAGCGGGCACAATTTCATCGACGGTGAGCTCACGCCCGCGCGCTCGGGCAGAACCTTCGCTGTGATCAATCCTGCCACCGGCCGCAAGATCGCGGATGCGCCCTTCAGCGTTGCCGATGACGTGGATGTCGCCGTCCGTGCCGCGCAGCGCGCCCAGCACGAGTGGGCCAATACGCCGGCGCGCAGGCGCGGTGCCTTGGTAATCGAGTGCGCCCGGTTGCTAGCCTCACACGTCGAGGAACTGGCTCGCCTCGTGACGCTCGAAACCGGCAAGGCGATTCGAACCGAGAGTCGTCCCGAAGCCGAAGGTATCGCCGACATGCTGCAGTACTACGGCGGACTGGCCTCGGAGCTGAAGGGCGAGACGGTGCCCCACCGGCCGGATGTCTTGACCCTCACGGTGCGCGAGCCGATCGGGGTCGTCGGCGCGATTTTGCCGTGGAATGCGCCAATGTATATCCTTGCGATGAAGATTGGGCCTTCGCTCGTGGCGGGTAACGCTGTCGTGGTGAAGTCTGCCGAGGAGGCGCCATTGGCGGTGCTGCGTGTGTGTCAGATCTTGAACCGGGTGCTGCCCAAGGGCCTGCTCAACGTGGTCGCGGGCCACGGTCCCGAGTGCGGAGCGCCACTGGTCGCACATCCGGGTGTGCATAAGATAACTTTCACCGGCTCGGTGGAAACCGGCAAGATCATCTATAAAACAGCGGCCGAGAAGCTGATCCCCGTCACGCTTGAGCTGGGCGGCAAGAGCCCCATGATCGTCATGCCCGACGCTGACCTGGATCAGGCTGCCGCTGGCGCTGTGGCCGGCATGCGCTTCACCCGGCAGGGCCAAAGCTGCTCGGCCTCCAGCCGGATGATCGTGCATGAGTCGGTGCACGACGCGTTTGTCATCAAGGTGAAGGCGCTGGTCGACGCGATGAAGATTGGCGATCCGATGGACGAGTCCACAGATATCGGCACCATCATCTCGCCAGCACAGTATGACAAGGTGTGCGGCTACATTGAAACCGGGCGCTCACTGCCCGGCACAACCGCGGTCGAATGCTCGACACTGCCAGCAAACGAGGCACTACGGGCCGGGCTGTTCGTGCGCCCTGTGATGTTCACCGGCCTGACCAACGATAGTAAGTTGGCGCGCGAAGAGATCTTCGGTCCGGTCGTCTGCGTCATAAAATTTTCGAGCTATGAGCAGGCGTTGGCGATGGCCAACGACACGGACTACGGCCTCACCGCGTCAGTGTGGACCCGGGATCTGCAGACTGCAATGGATGCCAGCCTGAGGCTTCAGGCTGGCTTCGTGCAAGTGAACCAAAATATCGTAGCCCAGCCTGGCCTCTCGTATGGCGGCTACAAGAATTCGGGCTTGGGCAAGGAGGCATCGCTTGAGGCGATGTTGGACCACTTCACACAGATGAAGACCATTCTCGTGAATCTCGCATAGCAGCAGCGGCGCCGTGGGCGCCGCTCTGCCCCAAAAATATTAAGGAGACACCGGTCATGAAAAAGTCGATTGCGTTGTTCCTCTGTACATTGGTCACGACAGTTTCTGTGCCGTCTCACGCCCATGATAGCCCGACGCCCCGTCGGCTGATTGTTCCCTACACCTCGGGCGGTGGCAGCGACATGCTTTCCAGGGCGCTCGGCCAGAAGCTGTCTCAGGTACTGGGCGAACCTGTTGTCGTTGAGAACCGGCCCGGCGCAAACGGCTACATTGCTGCTGGCGTTGTCGCCAAGAGCCCGCCCGACGGGCATACCTTGCTTGTCGGCGGCAACGCGCTGATTATCGGGCCAATGTTGTACTCGTCGCACAAACTCAATGCGCTGAAGGACTTCACTCCTATTGCCAGCCTGGTCAGGGTGACACTTGTACTGATCAGCAGCCCGGGCCTTCCGGCCAACAATGGCCGGGAATTTGTCCAGATGGCACGGAAAGAGAAAAACTTGAGCTATGCCTCCCCGTCGCCGGGTATCATGTTTGCGACCGAGCAAATCAAGGCGCTGGCCGGTGTCGACCTGATGCGCGTGTCGTACCGCGGCGCGCCTGAAGGTTTTATTGATGTGACTTCGGGTAGGGTTTCCGTGATGTTTGACAGCGTTGCCGCAGAACTGCCAAACATCAAATCAGGCCGCGCTAAGCCGCTTGTCGTAACCAGCGAACACCGCCACCCTCTCCTTCCCGACGTACCCACGCTGGTTGAATCGGGCATCGCGGGTTACGTAGAGGACAACTATATCGGCGTGCTTGGGCCGGCTGGCATGGATCCTCATGTCGTCGATACCCTGAACGCGGCGATGCTCAAGGTCCTGCGGGATCCTGAATTCAAGGCGTTCGCGGAAAAGCTGGGATTCCTCCCGTCACCTACATCGCCCAGGGTGTTCCGCGATATGCTCGCCGCGACAACGGCTCGGTACCAACAGATTGCCAATCAACTCGGCCTCAAGCCGGAATAGAGAAGCCTGCAACATTGGTACAAACAACCTGGCGTGCGCTGTTGCGTGTCCCCTTGCACATCGGACGACTTATTATTTGCGAATGCCGGCCCACCCTCTGTATGGGCTTGCTCAGCGAGTGCCGCAGCCTTGCGCGCCAGTTCCGAATCGGGAGCGGTAATCACCGATAATAATAGGTATGCTCATATGTCGGGGAGCGGACCAGGCAGCAAGAGCAAGAGATCCATGCAGACCGTTGCGCCATTGGTTGCCCTCCTGAAGGAAACCTCGCCGGTCTGCGCATAGGCCGGATGACCGGTATGACATGGTATGGGTATTCGATCGAACGCCTGGCGGGTGGTCTTTCACGCTGTTGCCACGTTGCCACAGCTACTGCTCGCCGGAGATTCCGCGATACCAATTTCCGCATGACGGATTGGCATAGTCCAATGCGCCATGCGGGAAGCACCCATGATCGACCTCGACGCACAGGCCGCCCGGGTGCGTTTTCTTTGACGCGTCGGCCTAAGTCTTGGCTGGACGTCCCGTCTTGGATGGCGGCAGTGCAACGGCACTTGGCGTGCCAGTAAGAGTCTTCCATGGTCCGTTGGGGAACGCGACCGCAAATGTGCGCGGAAGCGCCCCTCAAAGCGATGACAGCAATCGCCTAAGCCACGATGAGACGCGTGCTTCTACTAAATGCACCAGCGCAGAAGCAGCATCTATCACAAAAGCTGTCTTGGTCAGTTGTAACCAAGGATGGCCACGGTTGCGACGTCCGGCCGATCTCCTGAGTTTTGCATGAGGGTCAATGTCGGTCTTTTCGAAATTTTGTTGCCCGGCGTTGCGCAAGCTGTGCCAGATTTAGCCTTGTCGTTTTTCCGAGATTGCAAAGCTATTTCAGCGTGGCCAAGGTACTGGGGCGTGGGTAAGGAAGTCATCGTCATCTGAAGTCGTGGAAAAATGGAGGAGTAGAACAACGGTGGCTCGCGGCCGTCGATGAACTCTAAATGGGGCACTACAAGTCCTCCCGGGTCCGTGCCCGCGAAGCGGCGGCACGCATTCGCCGTTGCGCCGTCCAAAACAGCACCCTGAGTGCAAAACCATCTTCCCCTTCGACATGTCGCAGCATGCCAAAAGGCGAATCCACCTTAACGCCGAGCACCGCCGCACAGGCGAATCCAATCACTCGTTCGCGTGCTCCTTTGGAGCGAAGCCGTTCCTCAAGTAGGGCGCAAAGGACATCCCGATAGCCTCGATTGTCATGGTGGAAGTGGGTTGCTGTCCTGGCTGCCATTTCCAGGCCATGTGAGCAGCAATTTACCTCCTTCAGCAAATCGAGAAGCGCTTCCTTCCGGGACTGAGAAGTCGAAACCATGACCCAAACTACTAAACCATAATCGAACCTCCATGGTAGGACCCAGCCAGAGGATCGGATATGTAGGTAGCGTAGGAAAAAGATCGTCCATCCCGGCACGTGTCACACAAAAAGTACTGGGTCGCAAAAATGAGGCCGGCTAGAGCTGCAGGATACGCATCCCCGCTGCTGGACGGGGTCAGTGAGTGGAAAAAGGTCCAGCAATTTCCTATCTATCGTAGATATTCCCACGCGCCGTTGGCTCATATCCTTCGACTGTGCCGGAACAACGAGCTCAAGCCTTCGTTTTCCGCTGGAGCAACTCTCAAGCGTCGGAGCGCGCATGTCAGACCAACACATATCTCATCTCGTTGCAATTGTCGGCGCAGCAAATGTGCTGCTTGGAGACGACACACAGTCCTATGTGACCGACTATCGCGGGGTCTTCCGCGGAGAAGCGCTGGCGGTGGTCCGCCCGGGTTGCACCGACGAGGTCAGCGCGGTCATGGCGTACTGCCACGAGAACAGGATTCCCGTTGTGCCACAAGGAGGCAACACCTCGCTGCTGGGCGGCAGCGTTCCCGACGCAAGTGGGCAGGCCGTGGTGTTGGCTCTGGCCCGGCTCAACAGTATCCGGCATGTTGATACCCTCAATGCAACCATGGTGGTGGAAGCCGGCGTCACCCTTAACGCCGCGCGCACGACCGCTGAAGAGGCCGGGACGCTGTTCCCGCTCCGGATCGGCTCCGAGGGGAGTTGCCAGATTGGCGGCAATCTCGCGACGAATGCAGGCGGGACCGCAGTACTGCGGTACGGAAACATGCGCGATCTGGTCCTGGGCCTCGAAGTGGTGCTGGCCGATGGAAAGGTATGGAACGGCCTCAGAGCCCTGCGCAAGGACAACGCCGGATATGACCTGAAGCATTTGTTCATCGGTTCCGAAGGCACACTGGGCATCATCACTGCGGCCGTCCTTAAGCTCTTTCCCCGACCCCGCGCGGTCTGCGTTGCGCTCCTTGGTGTAGACACCCTTGACGCTGCCCTGCAAACGTTCGGATTGCTGCGCAAGCGTCTGGGAACCGATATGACCGCTTTCGAGCTGATCTCCGAGGATGCCATGGCCCTGGTGCTGTCCCATCTCGGCCGACAGACCTCGCCCCTGCCGACCTCTCATCTGTGGCATGTCCTTGTCGAGCTGTCATCGACTGCCAACCAGGAAGATGCCGATGCGATCTTCGTGGCGGCGCTCAGCGACGCTGCCGAAAAAGGTTTGATCACGGATGCCGCCATCGCCGCAAATGAAACGCAGGCCGCCGATTTCTGGCTTATTCGCGAGGAGATTTCGGACGCCCAGACAAGAGCGCGCGGCAGCGTGCGGTGCGACGTTTCTGTGCCGCTCTCCAGCATTCCGGCATTCATTCGTGAAACCTCGGATAAGGTCCTGACAGCCGCCCCGGGGACGCGCATGGTCGTCTACGGGCACGTGGGAGATGGCAACGTCCATTTCAACCCGCTCCGTCCCGCCGACATGACGCCCGAGGCTTACCTGGACCAGTATGGCGACAACATTTCCCGGATCGTGGATCAGGCCGCCATGGCTCTCCAGGGCTCGATTTCTGCCGAGCACGGCGTCGGTACGGCCAAGCGCGACGAACTGCTGTACGTGCGCAGCCAGGTCGAACTTGAAATCGGCTGGCGCGTCAAGCGGGCGCTGGACCCGCTCAATCTGCTCAATCGCGGCAAGGTGCTTCCTGAGCTTCCCTCGGCCGCCTGAGATCGGCCATCCCACGGAGCTTCGCATGATCGATACAACTTCCCTGGTCGAACAGGACAGGCGCCACTGGGTTCATCCCGTGGTGTCCCTGCGCCAGCATGAAGCAAAAGGCGCCCGCATCTGGGCCAGCGCCGAAGGCGTCCACCTTATCGACACGGAAGGCCGTCGCGTCCAGGACGCGTTTTCCGGACTTTGGTGTGTGAATGCCGGCTACGGCCAGCAATCCTTGATCGACGCTGCCAATCGACAACTGCAGACGTTGCCGTATGGGACCGGCTACTTCCACTTCGCCAACGAACCGGCGGTGCGACTCGCATCGCGTCTCACGGAACTCGCGCCCAAAGGCCTGCCCCGTGTACTGTTCGGCCAGGGCGGCTCGGACGCGGTCGATACCGCCGTCCGTGTCGTACGCTATTACTTCAACGCCACGGGCCAGCCCGAGAAGAAGCATTTCATCGGCTTGCAGCGTGGGTACCACGGATCCACGAGCACGGGTAGCGGGCTGACCGCACTTCCGGCATTTCATCGCCACTTCGACGTCCCGGGCCCGCAGCAGCATCACATTCCTTCGCCATACCCCTACCGGCACGCTGACGGACCGGACCAGCATGACGTACTGGAAAGCACCGTCCGTGCGCTGGACGCGAAGGTTGAGGAAATCGGCGCCCAGCGCGTAGCCGCCTTCATTTGTGAGCCTATCCAGGGCTCCGGGGGCGTTATCGTGCCGCCGGCCGGCTTCCTGCGTGCGATGCGTGATGCTTGCGACCGACTCGGTATCCTGCTGATCGTAGACGAAGTCATCACCGGCTTTGGCCGTACCGGTCCGCTGTTTGCCTGCGAAAGCGAAGGCGTCAGTCCGGACGTGATGACTGTAGCCAAAGGCCTCACCTCGGGCTATATGCCGATGAGCGCGACCCTGATCAGCGAAAGGGTCTACCAGGCGATCGCCGACGCCGGCGACGGTGGCGCTGTGTTCGGTCATGGCCAGACTCATGCCGGCCATCCGGTCAGCGCGGCAGTGGCAAATGCGGCGCTCGACCTTTACCTCGAGGGCGGCTTGCTGGCCAACGGCGCACAGGTAGGGGCCTACTTCCTCGACCAGCTTAAGGGCCTGGAGGCCCTGCCGTATGTCGGTGAGGTCCGTGGGCGGGGTCTGCTTGCCGCCGTGGAGTTAGTCACCGACAAATCGGAGAAACGAAAACCACCAAAGGAAGCGCGCCTTGGCGAACGGGTACTTGAGCATGCGCTCGCGGAAGGCCTGGTGTTTCGCGCTTTCGCCGACGATATCCTCGGATTCGCGCCGGCCCTGAACTACACCCGGACTGACGTGGATACGCTAATACAAATTCTGCGATTTTCCCTCAACAAAGCCGTCGCAGAGATTTCTTAAGATAGGAGCACATCATGAAACTGACCGACTTTAAAGTTCTGACTTTCGACTGCTATGGCACGCTGATCGACTGGGAAACCGGCATTTTCAACGGCCTGAAGCCGTTGATTGAAAAGGCAGGCTATGGCGACAAGAGCCGGGACGAAATCCTCGAGAACTATGCCAAGCACGAAGCCGACCAGGAGGTGCTGACGCCCAGCCTCGCCTATTCGGTGCTGCTGAGCGTGGTTTACCGCCGCCTGGCCAATGAGTGGAATGTCGGCGTGACCGACGAAGAAGCCAATACCTTCGGTGCGTCCGTTCCCGACTGGCCTGCCTTCCCGGACTCGGTCGAAGCGCTCCGCTACCTCAAGCAGCACTACAAGCTGGTCATCTTGTCCAACATCGACCGCCTGTCGTTCCGCAGCAGCAACGAGCGTCTTGGCGTGGAGTTTGACGCTATCTACACGGCCCAGGATGTAGGCGCCTATAAGCCGAGTCCGCGAAACTTCGAGTACATGCTGGGTCGCCTGAAGCGGGATTTCGGCCTGGAGAAAGCCGATATTCTTCACACCGCCCAGAGCCTGTTCCATGATCACGCTCCGGCAAACGGCTTCGGCCTGGCCTCCGCGTGGATCGACCGCAGGCATGCCGACAAGGGCTGGGGCGCCACCATGGTTCCGCCGGGCACGCCCAAGTATGACTTCCGCTTCGAAAGCATGATTGCGCTGGCCCGGGCACACCAGGAAGAGCTGAAAGCCTGAGGTTCTCGTGTCGATTCCCCCTGCCGCACTTGGCGGCGGGGTCATGACACCTTCCCCATTGATACTTCCGCCGGCGCTGCATGCAAGCGCCGACGCGCACCGCGCGGCGTGCACGTCTGTCACCGGCCGATTCGCAGGAATCTAGACATGAATCTCCTGAAGGATACAAACCTGTTGCGCCAGCACGCCTATATCGACGGCCACTGGCAAGCTGCGCGCTCTGGCAAGACGCTGGATGTGATCAATCCTGCCACCGGGGCCACGCTGGGTACCGTTCCCGACTGCAATGCAGAGGACACCCGGGCAGCGATCGAAGCAGCGAACCGCGCCCTGCCCGCGTGGAGCGGACTCACGACTCACCAGCGCGCCGCCCTGCTGCGCAAGTGGCATGACCTCATGCTGGCTCACGCCGATGACCTTGGGTTGCTGATGACTCTGGAGCAAGGCAAGCCGCTGGGCGAAGCCCGCGGGGAAATCCTCTACGGCGCCTCGTTCGTGCAATGGTTCGCCGAGGAAGGCATTCGCGCCTATGGCGAAACCATCCCAGCCACGCAGGCGAACCGCCGGATCATTGTCCGCAAGGCGCCTGTGGGCGTTTGCGCGGCGATCACGCCTTGGAACTTCCCCAACGCGATGATCACCCGTAAGCTGGCTCCCGCCCTTGCTGCAGGCTGCACCGTCGTGGTCAAGCCTTCGGAACTCACGCCCTATTCCGCACTCGCGCTAGCCGAACTCGCGGAGCGGGCAGGCATCCCTGCCGGGGTGCTGAATATCGTGACCGGCCTGCCCAAAGCGATCGGTGGCGAACTCACTTCGAATCCCACCGTCCGCAAGCTGACGTTCACCGGATCCACCCAGGTCGGCAAGCTCTTGCTGCGCCAATGCGCCGACACGGTCAAGCGGGTCAGCATGGAACTCGGCGGGAATGCTCCCGTCATCGTGTTCGACGACGCCGACCTGGAGCAGGCCGTTTCCGGCGTGATGGCGAGTAAATTCCGCAACAGCGGGCAAACCTGTGTCTGCGCAAACCGTATTTACGTTCAGTCTGGCATTTACGAGCGCTTTGCCGCGCGACTGGCCGAGGAAATCCGGAAGCTGCGTGTTGGCGCCGGTACCGAAGAGGGCGTAACGATCGGCCCGTTGATCAACGAATCGGCGGTGAAGAAGGTCGTCACACATGTGGAGGATGCGTTGAGGCAAGGCGCCAGGGTAGCTGTCGGCGGCGAGTTCTCTGAGCAAGGTTCCCAGTTCTTCATGCCAACCGTTCTGACCGATGCCCGCGATGGCATGTTGATGGCCAGCGAAGAAACCTTTGGTCCGGTGGCCGCCTTGTTCCGTTTCGAGACCGAAGACGAAGTCATCCGGCGAGCCAACGATACGCCTTACGGTCTGGCCGCTTACTTGTTCTCGCGCGATGTGAACCGCGTGTTCCGGGTTGGCGAGGCATTGGAATACGGCATGGTTGGCCTCAACACCGGAGTGATCTCGTCCGCAGTAGCGCCGTTCGGGGGTATCAAGGAGTCCGGACTCGGCCGTGAAGGCTCGCACCACGGCATCGAGGAGTTCCTTGAGGTGCAGACTTTGCACCTCGATCTCGCATAACAGGATTTCCCAGGAAAAATGCCGGCCACACCAGCCGGCATTTTTTTTGACGGCGACGTTCAGTCAGAACACCTTGCTGCCATTTGCAACGGTACCATCTACCGTTAGCAGGTTGACCATCGCGGTCTCCGACTCCACCCCCATTACCAGGACCTGCGACAGAAAACCGCCAATACGGCGCTCCCCGAGATTGGTCGCGCAAACCACCACTTTACCGACTAGTTCTTCCGCTTGATAGCGGTTCACATATTGCCCGCTAGAGGTCATTACGCCCAGGTCGCCGAGATCGATCCACATTTTGTAGGCTGGCACACGCGCCTTGTCGTTCAACTCTGCCTTGACGATGGTGCCAACGCGCAGATCAATGCTCGAGAATGCTTCGTAGGGACTCATATTTACTTCCACTCCATCAATTTTCCTGAGTTTCGGGTCGGGGCGACCACCGGCATCACTCCTCTGCCGTCAATTTGTACAGGGCGACAGCGACCTGCAGTTCGAACCGGTTCGCCTGATCTTCCAGCGGTGTCGCCAGCATCGATTCAATGCGTTCCAAGCGATATCGCAGCGTACTGATATGGACCCCGAGACGCCTTGCGGTGTTTGCCAATTGGAATCCCTCCGCGCAGAGCGCTTCGAGCGTCTCCAGGAGCGCCTCACCCTTGCGATCGGACAGCAGCGGGCCCAGCTTGCTCTGGATGAACAACTCCCGTGCATCAGCGTCGCCCATCAACGCCCGCGGGAACATCACCTCCTGAAAGTGATGGACTTTTCCGGGCTTCAGTAGCGGCAGCAACGACTGAACGTCGCTGCCGCCTTGCGCCATACCGGCGATGCCGCTGTGTACCCGGCTGACTGCCAACGCCGTACCGCGGCTGCCCAAGACCCGCCAGAGTGGCTCTGGCTCCGCGTCGCCGGCAAGGAGAAAGATGATCTGGTTAAGGGAAGCCAGGATGAGGGGTGGTTGTCCGATCCCCTCCAGGTACTTCCTCAGCCGGTCCACCCAACGCTCACGTCGCAGGAACCCCTCCCGCGAAAGCGGTAATGGCTCATCGAGCAGCGCCAGGCAAACTCGATAGTTCGCCGTCGGGTCCCAACCGCTCAGGCGGGCGCGTTCCAAAGCCGACGGGGTTTCCTCAAACTTCCCTTCCAGCAGGGAGCCGACCAGGGCATAGCCGAGACGCTCCTCTTGCAGATGCAGCGCCCGCATATGCGCCAGGTGCAATGCGCCGATGATTGAGGCATGTTCCGTCGCGCGAATGTCCAACTCCCCCAGCGGGCTGAGGCCCTCATCGACGAAGATGAACGCCGCGATTTCACCGCGGATTCGGATCGGGCATCCGAGCCTACGTGGCACCCCGACGTCCGGCAGCGCCTCCACCAGGACCGGATCGACGCTGTCCTGGATATGCCGAAGGAGGATGCGGTTATTCAACAGCCGCAAGTATTCGCGCTCCTTGTCGCCGAGGACTTTGCCGTCTTTGGCGGTTTCGCTCGTACCGAGCAAGAGTCCATCCGGATCAACAAAGTTGACGGCCCGGCCGAGCAGGTTGCCAAGCGCTAGCGCCAAGTCGCTGAGCGTGTTGGCCATAACCGCCGCTGTGGTGAGCGCGCGATGGATCTCATCGGATCGTTCAATCAACTCGCCTTGGCGGCGAATAATGCTCGAATGAATTTCCTCGGTAATGGTACTGAACGGAACGGACCAATCGATTTCGAGCAAAGGCAGGCCAAAATCGTTGGCCGCCAAGACCGAGGATTGCGGGAAATGTTCCAGGAAATTAGGTACAGCGAGCACGACACCTGCCAGCCCGCGTTCGCAAAGATCACGTATGAGCTGGCTGGCCTTCTGGTCGTCCTGCGGCCAGTTGTAGCCGGTCGAAAGCAGGAGGTGGCCATGCTCGACCCAGTCCACAATGCCCGGATGGTCGATAACGTGCACCCACCGGATTTCATTACGCAATCCTGAGTGCCCGCCTACCACCCTGGCACCACGTAGAACAGTTGATTCCAACGCGGTAGAGATGTCCATAGTTCTCCGTTCGACATCCGTTCAAGACTCGAGGGAGTCGCTGTGGGCCGGCCGCCCGCACATGCGGTCTTTACCTAGCCCTGCAGTATCGCGTCGGCGAATGAGCGCATATCCTCGAAGGCAGCGTCCGGCACGGCATTGGCTTTGGGGACCGCCCCGAAACCTGGCTTGCCCTTGCGTCGATCGATCCAGACGGTCTGCAAGCCGAGCGCTTGCGCGGGGACGTGGTCATGGAAAAAACTCTGGGCTACATGCAGAATCTGTGCGCGCGGCACGCGTACCCGGCCAAGCGCGACGTGAAAATTGTTTAGTGAAGGCTTGTAGCTCCGTGCCTGTTCGGCGGTAATCACGTAATCGAACTCGACACCCAGTCGCTTCTTCGATAGCGCGAAGGACTCGTCGTCACCATTGGTGATGACGGCGAGCTGAAACCGCTTTTGCAACGCAACGAGCGCGTCATGCGAATCGGGGAATGCTGGCCAGTCCCCCGCTGAGTGCGAGAACGACTCAAGTTCGGCCTCTTCCGGGGAAAAGCCAAGGTCTGCGGCAATACGGCGCAGCGCCTCTTCAAGGACTTCCCGATAGGTCATATAAGGACCAGCCTCCAGCGCGGCTTCATGCCATGCGTAGCGCTCAAGGATTTCCTCCTCGCTCAGCACATGGCCGTGGTCGCGGAAAATGGCTCCCAAGGTATGGGAGATGCCCCGCTCCCAGTCGATCAGCGTGCCATAAATATCGAGCGTCAACACTGTCTTTCCGGCAAACTTTGCCGCAATATCGCTGTCCATTTTTTCCTTCGCTGTTATGTGAGCGGGGCTATCTCCCAGTCCTTTACGCGACGCGCGCCGTTTCGATCGCGCGGGCCAGTATCGCCAGAGCTTCGTGCGCATCGTTCTTCGATGTGGTCAACGGCGCGAGCAGGCGAACAATGTTGCGGTGCACACCGCACTTGATCACCAGCAATCCGCCGTCGCGGCAGGCATCGATAACCCGCTGCGCAAACGCGGCGTCCGGCTGCATCGGATCGCGATCCTTGACGAATTCAAGCGCGAGCATGGCCCCTACACCTCGAATAGTACCAATCTCCGCGAATCGTTCTGCGAGAGAGTCGAGACCGTCACGCAGCACTGCAGCGAGCTGGTTGGCTTGTTCGAGCAGACCTTCATTCTGGAACAAATCCAGCACCGCGAGGGCTGCGGCGCACGCCAGCGGATTACCAGCATATGTGCCGCCCAGCCCACCTGGCTCCGGAGCGTCCATGATTTCAGCGCGGCCCACCACTCCGGACAGCGGCAGACCGCCGGCAAGGCTCTTGGCGACGGTCACCAAGTCCGGCTTGATCCCGGCCTGCTGGAAGGCGAACAATTCGCCGGTCCGGCCAAAGCCGGTCTGAATCTCATCGGCAATCAGAACAATCCCGTGGCGGGTCGCCAGCTCGCGCAGCTTCTTCAGAAAATCCGGGCCCGCCGCCAGGAAGCCGCCATCGCCTTGAACCAGTTCGATGATAATCGCGGCGACCCGCTCCGGGGCAATTTGAGTGGCGAACAGGTCTTCTATCGTCTGAATTGCGTCATCTGCCGAAAAGCCTCGATAGGTATCCGGATAGGGAGTGTGATACACGTCCCCGGCGAACGGCCCGAAGTTCTGCTTGTACGGCGAGCTCATGCCGGTCAGCGTCATGCCCATCAGCGTCCGGCCATGGAATCCGCCGCGGAACGCAATGACGCCGGGCGCATTCCGATAGCCGCGCGCGATCTTGATCGCGTTCTCCACTGCCTCGGCGCCTGTCGTGAGGAAAACCGTCTTATACGCTTCATCACCACCGACCAGGCGATTCAAACGCGCGGCCAGTTCAACATAGACGTCATAGCCGGCCACTTGGAACGCTGCGTGGGTTACTCGCTCGAGTTGGGCCTTGACTGCCGCCACGATCCGCGGATGGTTATGACCGACATTCAGCACGCCAATGCCACCGACGAAATCTAGATACCGGCGGCCGTCAACGTCCCACACATGGGATCCTTCCGCACGTTCGACAAAAATCGGATGTGCGGTTACCACACCGCGTGGTACATGACGCGTCCGTGCCTGTGCAAGTCCCTGATGTTTGCTCTCCACTACCATGTTCGATGTCCTGTCGTCTGCTGTATTTCCTATGGCCGGTTCCGACCGCCCGCCCTCGCAACGAGGGGCACTGCCATCTTAGAATTTGCGACTTTGCGCGGACTACCTACTTTGAGTAGGAAAAGCAGACTGCAATGCCCTACTTCGATTATGCAGCGCCCAGAAGAGTGTCCATCTCGATAGGCCGTCCCGGGCTACGCAACGGAGTCCTGAGGAAACCGAAACTATGTCGCCTCAGCGTCTCAGGCGGCCCGGACGTAGAGCCTCGCAGCCTTACCGGACAAGAAGTCTGGCAAAACGCTGGCCGTTATAGGCTCCGCCCAAGCCCAACGGCTCGCTCAGCACGATGGTGGCGCAGGCCTCGCACCAGTTCGGGGCTTCCTACGACACGATGGACGACGTAGTAAAGCCTTCCTGCGAAAGATAGATAGGAAAGGACCCTCTGCTGCGATTGAATGGATTCCAGCTCGGTCATTCGAGCATTTACCAGTGGATCGGGATAGCTATCGGTCCGCAGACATTCATCCGGCCCAAGACGAAGGAGACTCAAAATGGAGATCGCAGCAACAATGACCTCATCGGAGGATGAGGCCAAGCGGAGGCGGCGAGCAATCACGGCCACGATTCTGGGAAACGGGTTCGAGTGGTTTGATTTCATGGTCTATGGCTTCTTTGCCATCACTATCGGCCAACTGTTCTTCCCGACCGGCAATGATCTGACATCGCTGCTATTGTCTGTCGCCACGTTCGGTGTTGGCTTTGTCGTCCGACCAATCGGCGGGATCCTCATCGGCATGTACTCGGATCGCGTCGGCCGCAAGGCAGCCCTGTCGCTCACGATCCTGCTCATGGCAGGTGGGACGGCGCTCATCGGACTGGCGCCAACCTATGAACAGATTGGCATTGCCGCACCGATCATGATCATTTTCGCCCGGCTGATGCAAGGGTTCTCTGCCGGCGGCGAAATGGGCAGCGCAACGGCCTTTCTCACAGAGCACGCGCCGGCAAACCGGAAAGGCTACTATGCGAGCTGGATCCAGAGCAGTATCGGATTCGCGGTGGTGCTGGGCGCCACGGCAGGCACGATCCTGACGTTGTGGCTGACACCCGAGGAGGTCAAGGCATGGGGGTGGCGCATTCCGTTCCTGCTGGGCATCCTGATCGGTCCGATCGGCTTCTATATCCGCAGCAACGTTGACGAGACCCCGGCATTCCTCGCGACCAAGGAGAAGGTGAAGAAGCCGTTCTCCGAGGTCTTGAAGATCTACCCGCGCGAGACCTTCACTACGTTTTCAATGGTCATTTTGTGGACCGTCTGCATCTACGTTCTGCTGTTCTACATGCCGACGTACGCTGTCAAGACGCTGAAGATGCCGCAATCCATGTCGTTCATTGCGGGCGTTATCGGTGGCCTCATCATTACTGTCCTCTCCCCCTTCGTCGGGGCGTGGTCGGACCGCATCGGCCGCCGCAAGATCCTGGCATTCAGCTCTGGCGGCATTCTGCTGCTGGCCTACCCGATGTTCGCACTGGTCGTATCGTCGCCCACGCAAACGAGTCTGATTCTGTTCCAGGCCGTCTTTGGCTTGCTGATTGCGGGTTATACCGGTCCAATCCTGGCAGCCTTCTCGGAGATTTTCCCGAGCCGGGTTCTGTCGACCGGCCTGTCCGTTGCCTACAACGTCGCGGTCATGACCTTTGGTGGATTTGCTTCGTTGATTCTGACGTGGCTAATCGCCACCACCGGCAGCGCTATGGCGCCCGCCCTCTACGTCATCGCTGCAGCAGCAATCAGCTTTCTCGGCGTCACTGTGGGCTTCCGCGACCGGCCGGCCCAGCAATACCAATGAACGGAGGCATTGACAGCATGATCAATCATCGTTTGTGTTCGGCCGCGCTTGCCGCGGGGGCTCTCGTAGGATCGTCTTTCGCAGCAGCTCAAGTCCAGGAGGTAAAGCTGGGCTTTGCAGCGCCGATGACGGGTAATCAGGCGCAGTATGGCAAAGATATGCAAAATGGCGTGGCACTCGCCGTGGAAGACTTCAATGCGACTCGGCCGCGTATTGCCGGACGCGAGGTGCGGTTCACGCTAGTTGCCGAGGACGATCAGGCCGACCCCAAGGCGGGGTCGGTGGTCGCCCAGAAACTGGTCGACAGCGGTATCAAGGGCATGCTGGGACATTTCAACTCCGGAACCAGCATTCCCGCGTCTGCCGTATATAGCCGTGCGGGCATTCCGCAGATCGCCATGGCAACGGCCCCTGAGTATACCCGGCAAGGCTTCAAGACAGCATTCCGCATGATGACCTCCGACACGCAACAGGGCAGCGTGGTCGGAAACTACGTTGTCACTAAGCTCGGCATGAAGCGCATCGCGATCGTGGACGATCGCACCGCCTATGGCCAAGGCCTAGCCGACGAATTTGAAAAGGCGGCCAAGGCTGCCGGTGCGACGATTGTCCGGCGCGAGTTCACGAATGACAAGGCTGTGGATTTCAAGGCCGTGCTGACTAACCTGAAGCGCCAGTCTCCCGAGCTGATTTTCTATGGCGGAGCGGAAGCACAGTCGGCACCATTGGCGAAGCAGCTACGAGAACTCGGTATGAAATCCGTGTTGGTATCCGGCGAAATGTCAAAGACGGAAAACTTCATCAAGCTGGCAGGGCCGGCAGCGGAAGGGACGCTGTGTTCATTAGCCGGTCTTCCGCTGGAGCAAATGCCAGCTGGAGCAGATTACAAGCAGCGCTATGAGAAGCGCTTCGGCACCTCGGTGCAGACGTACTCGCCTTACGCCTACGACGGAGCCCTGGCGATGATGAAGGCAATGGTCCAGGCGAATTCGGCAGAACCGGACAAATACCTGCCTACCCTGGCCGCTACTTCGATGCCGGGTGTCACATCCAGGCGCATTGCCTACGACAGCCGAGGTGATCTCAAGGAAGGCGGGATCAACATCTATAAAGTCGTCTCCGGAAAATGGCAGCCTCTTGAAAGTCTCGCGGGCCGCTAGCCTAAATAGCGTTGCAAGCAAGCCGGGCGGACTCGCCCGGCTTTTTCTTGCTCGCAGCTAATAGCGCTGCGGCTGGCGGCGCACCACCTTAGCAAGGCGCCGCCCCATTCGGGCCGAGTTCTATCGGCTGCTCCGAACCGCGGACAAGCGGATCGACTGGCGACATCTGAAGCAGCAATCGGGGCTGGTAGGCGTGAGTTTCGCGACTGTCATCGCAGATGAGGGTGCCAAACGAAAGCCACCTTGAAAGCGCGTGCTTTCGATGACCCAGGGGGGTATTCGCATGGAAGGCACCCACTCGTTGGTTGAGAGCTCGGCCCGACAGGTGCTGCCGGCTGTGCGTAGTAATGCTCGATACGAATACTGACCCGAGAACAGGAGGTGGCATGATGTGCCGGCGAGACGAGGCAAGCTACGACCACTTCCTGGAGTTGGCTAAGTACGGAGGAGAAGTTTTCGGCCCTGTTCAGGCGGACAGCGATTTTGGCGCCCGGCCACGCGCGCCCTACCCGCCTGGAGATGGCGAGGTATCACCGTGGGGCTGTTCGAGGCTCAAGGCGCGTTGCAACCTGCGGTGGCGCTGCGCACGTTGCTTACTTTACTCGTAAGAAGCTTGCCATACTGTAGGTAGGAACCGACTGGCCAGGGAATCGCGCAAACTCCGCTTGATTGCATTCTCACCGTGGAGCTGCGCCAGCGCCACGGCTAGGCCAAGGATGGGCGAGCCAATCGGACCTTGTTCACGGCACCAGGTGACTGCAGCATGAAGTACCGCGCGACCGGCAAGCAAGGCTGGATTGCTTCGATCTCGGCAAGATCCGTGTCACGGGAGAGAACAACCAGACTTGACCCCGATTCCTGGCTGGGCACACGACGAGGCGTATCGAAGTGTTGGCCCACGCCTTGTATCAGTATGGGCTCATCGGCCCCAGTCAGCAGCACCAGGCCCTTGACGCGAAGAAGCCTGCTATCGAGGTAACCGGCAGCGTTTTCGAGCCACGCCGCGAGTGTCGGCCAGTCGATCCTTTCATCCCACTGGATCGCGAAAACGCCAATTCGCGGGTGCCCGTTGCCTCTGAGTTCAATGAGGCGTTCGGAACGCCCGGGAGATGGCAGGCCAACATTCTCAGTCGCAAAGGCGGCTTTTGATCGCTCCCCGCGACCACGCTCCATAACCAGGCTGGCCATCGGCCCCAACTCTTGCACGAATGCCACGGCCTCGGAGATCTGTTCCATTGTTGCCAGATCAAGGCGCGTGAGAACAATAACATGCGCGGCACAGAGTTGGTTGGCTGCGAGGGCGAAGTCGTCGTCCCTGACAGGCCGGTCACAGCCGTAGGTCGTTATGACTCGTACTCGCATACCGAGGGCCGCCAGCGGGCCCAGGCTACGCAGTACGCCGCCGGGCTCCGACAGGCCGCTGCATTCGAGAATAACTTTGGTAAATGGAGCGCCGCCGGCGCGTTGCCGCTCCACAATCAGCGCCTCGATGGTGTATGGGAGATCGTTCGTCAGGCTGCAACACACGCATCCGTTGCTGAGGGTGGTCATTGGCACCCCGCTCTGTACCGCAATCAGGGCGCCGTCGATATTGACCTGGCCTACGTCATTGACGATCACGGCAGTCTGACCGTCGTCCTCCATAGCAAGAAAGCCGGTGAGCAGTGTAGTCTTGCCGCTGCCCAGGAACCCTGACAAGACGAAAAAGTCGCGTGGGACTTCCATTACGCCTCGAGGTGCTCGGCCTTGCACCGGGCAACCATCGCCTCGACATCTTCCAACAATTCCATGGCGTCGAAGACCATGCCATCCTTGATCGTATAGCGCAAGCTTCGTTGCCAGGTACCGCGCTGTTTCTCTTCGTCCAGCCGCAAGGCGCCTGTGCCGTAGAGGAGTTTGAAGTCATCAAGCGGATTGCAGTCGTGCACAAGCAAATCTGCTCGCTTTCCAACCTCTACTGTGCCAGTCTCCTCTTCGAGGCCCATCAGCGCCGCGCCGTGGTTTGTCGCGGCCCGCAGCACCTCCAGTGGGGTGAATCCCGCTTCCTGCAGGAGTTCCAGTTCGCGCACGAAGCCGAAGCCGTAGACCTGGTACATGAAGCCGGAATCGCTGCCGGCACATACCCGTCCACCTCGATTTTTGTAGTCCCGCAGGAAGTGCATCCAGATCCGGAACGTTTCCCGCCACTCGACTTCGTTCTGGGTACTCCACCGGTACCAATAGGAGCCGTGCCCGCCCCGATGTGGCTCAAAGTACCGCATCAGGGTCGGGTCCGTATAGCGCTCGTGCCAGTCGGCGCGGCGCGTGCGCATCAGGTCACGGTTCGCGTCATAGACATTGAGCGTCGGCACAAAGGTATGGCCAGCTTCGATGAACGCGTCCAGGACATCAAGCCACTTTTGGCTACCGGGTTGCGCGGCTTGCAGAAAGGTGGTGCCTGAAGTCGAGAATCGCAGATACTCGTCGTTGTAGTGATAAGCGGACGGGAAAGACTGGATGGTCCTGTCATCGAACAGCGCCTCTGCCAGCCCATAGAAATGCTCCGAACTCGAGAGCCCCCACCTGGCAGTGGTTAGTGCATTCATTCGGCTCACGGCCAGCGTTGCATGGTGGCAGCAGGTCCGCAGCCCTGTGAGCCTGGCTTCGTCGAGCGCCGCTTCCATGACCGCCGGCGGCGCGCCGAAGAATTTGATGCCGTCGGCCCCCTTCTCGGCAAGCCGACGAACCCAATCGCGGGCGGCGGCCGACGTATGGATTGTCTTTAGATAGTCGTTGATGGCGGGGAAGTACGCGTACGCATAGAGATGAGGGGCAGCGATAGCATGCGAGGACGAGGCGCGCTTTTGCTGCAACGTCCAGGCCAGCCCGTTGAAGCAACCGGTTTCCCGGACCGTGGTCACACCGTGTGCCAGCCACAGTTTATAAACATAGTCCGCGCCCGGCATTTCGCCACTGGCTGCGTGGAAAGGTGCCCCAACGTGTGCGTGACTGTCAACGAATCCCGGGGTGACAAACTTGCCTTCGCAGTCAATTTCCGCGTCACCATGCCCAGGCCGACGTTCTGGCTGGATCGCCAGGCCAGGGTAACCAACGCTGACAATGTCGACAATGCGGTTGCCTTCCACAACGATATCGACCAGTCCCCACGGTGGGGCACCGGTACCATCGATCAGTGTTGCGCCGCGTAAGATCAGCCTGCCGTAGGGCCCTTCTCCGCAGTCACGGCCGGATGCCGCCGTAACGCCTGGAAGCTTATATTTGGCGAATCCGGCGACGATCTCTTCCCCTATCTCGATCGTGGCTGCGTTGGTGTTCGCGTTCGATGCGTTGTCCATTTGATGTACTACCTAGGTAAGAAATTTTCAATGCCGTCACCGCAATCGCGCGCGATTCCCCACGGCAACTGCAAGCGTCACCAGCACAGCACCGGCGATCGTGGCCGCGTCGACGCCGCGCCCAAAGAACAGGCTGACAAAGAACGTCGAAGCGATCGGCACGGCGTACGCCATCACAGCGATTTCCTGGGGATTCCCCTTTTTCATCGCATAGTCCCAAAGGTAGAAGGCACCGCCGAGCGGACCAAGTGACAGGTAGCCAAGCGTCAACCACTGTTTCAGCGTAGGAGATGACAGCATGCCTCCCAAGCCCTGCGATGCTCCCGACGTGCCTGCATTCAGGACAAAGTAGGCCGCCAGCGATACCACCCCGGCAACGAGGCAATAGAGCGACACAGTTGCGGTTGGCACTTCTGGGAAGCGCCGCGCCCATACCGAGTAGTAGGCCCAGATCGCGGCTGACAAAAGAGCCAGGGCAAATCCCATCCATGCCGAAGTACTCACCGATGGAACAGCGCCCAGGCAAATGGCGGCGCCGGCGAATCCGAGGATTCCGGCTACCAGATGTCGACCCTTCAGACTATGATCTCGCAACATCAGCGGCGACATTAGTATGATGAAGAGGGGCCAGAGATAGTGCAGCAAGTTTGCCGCGACAGGATCCGCGGTCTTCAGGCTTAGAAAATACAGCGCGTGGTAACCCAGCATCGCCGCGGTGCCCACCAGCACAGGGCGCAGTTTCACCGTTTTCCAGGAAAACCAAGGGAGGCATATCAGCCCTCCGCCTGCCAGTCCCACTCCCGTTGTGAGCAATGGAGAAAGATCAGAAAGGCTAACCACTGATACCGCCAGTGTGCTCCAGATCAGCAGCGCCATGACGGCGAGTGCGATAGCCACGGCCCTTCGGTTTGGCATCTCCTGGCCGCTGCGGCTTGTCGTCTTGCCATCGCCCGCGTCCTGCTCTAGCAACTGATTTGCGGCGTCCGGACTCATGCAGCGCTGTTCCCTGCAACGACGAACACGGCGGCAGCACATGGCACCAACTTCTGGACAGCGGCGACTGCCTCCTCACTGATTTTCTCTTGCCCGCACAGCAATGCAAAGGCTCCCACCGTCCGGCGGCACACGACCACGGGGAAGTTGAGGAGGGAGCGCGTACCCAACGACCAAAGCAGCGCATGATCAGGAAAGTAGCGTGCCAACGCACCATCACCTGAGGCGACCAACACCTTTTGCTGTTGCAGGACATGGCTCGCCCACTCACTGCCGGAGAGATGCTTCCAGCCCCCTACCGAATAGGCGCTGGGTACCGTGGAAAAGATCCTGCGGACATCGCCCGCGCTGCCGTTCGCGGCCTCGCCTGTTGCCGGCCCTTTTGCGACCAGCGCCGTCATCTGCACGATAGGGAGCATCTCGCCAGCTATCTCCATCCACGCAGCTAGTGCGGACTGCACCGAATCGGCACCTCGAATGGCGTTGGCGGCCCGATCAAGCCGGCTCGTGCTTTCCTCACCACTTGCAATGCTCGGCGTGGCTCGAGGGTCATCAGCTCTAGCCGCTGTTGCCAGGGCACCCAAGGCGGTCGCGACGGTAAACAGACGGCGATTCATGACAGGGCTCCTCATATCGTTGTGCCATCGAGAATAGGCTCGCCATATTCGAATCTCATCCGACGAAATGTAGGAACTGGAGTCGAGATCCTGCTCGAAATGGTAGGAAGCGGGCCAACTCACCTTTCACACTCCGCACGTACGCCGTCTATTCCGTAGAAGGTTCGCCACGATCTTTCCTGCTAATGCTGCGATGCCAGCTCGTGGTCCGCGCCGTAGTATCGGCGCCAGTCCTTTCACCGCAATGCCTGGTAAGCGCACGGTATCGAGGAGGCGTCTCGGACCGTGAAACTTGGTGGACTGGCGGCCCTGGTTATGGCAGTGCCGCCAGATTTTTCTGGGCGCCGCGCCGACAAGGTTTCGACCTCACGTTCCGAGCAAGCCCCGCATACCGCCCACCCCTGTCTTTCTTTTCAGAACCAGGGACCGGACGAACCTACAGAATAAGCAAGGAGACCGAATGAGCATTTCAGGGCACACCCTCGCACATGGCCTCAAGCAGCGCCATATCACCATGTTGTCAATAGGAGGAGTGATTGGGGCAGGCCTCTTCGTCGGCTCAGGCCATGCGATCGCTGCAGCCGGTCCCGCTGCGCTGCTAGCCTATGTATTTGCCGGGCTGTTAGTCCTGCTGGTAATGCGCATGCTCGGTGAAATGGCGGCCGCGTCGCCGGATACGGGATCGTTCTCTACCTACGCCGATCGCGCGATTGGTCGCTGGGCCGGCTTCAGTATCGGATGGCTGTACTGGTGGTTTTGGGTCTTGGTTATCCCACTTGAGGCAAATGCTGCGGCTACCATCCTGCATTCATGGTTCCCGGACGTGGCGATGTGGATCTACGCACTCGCCATTACGCTCCTGCTCACCTTGGCCAACCTAGCCAGTGTGCGTAACTATGGAGAGTTTGAGTTCTGGCTATCCTTGCTGAAGGTCGTTGCCATCATCGCCTTCCTGGCGGTCGGCGGGGCAGCCGTTCTGGGCATGCTCCCCCATAGCGGGGTCACCGGTGTCTCTCAACTGAATGCCAAGGGAGGGCTCTTGCCCAACGGCATGGGCGCTGTCTTCGCCGCAATGCTCACCACGATGTTCAGCTTCGTCGGCACCGAAGTGGTGACCATTGCGGCGGCAGAATCGCCGGATGCAAAGCGTCAGATCATCAGAGCCACCAATTCGGTTATCTGGCGAATCTGCATCTTCTATCTAGGATCGATCTTCATCGTCGTCTCGCTCGTTCCATGGCGGGATCCGCTTCTGCCTTCCCATGGGTCTTACCAACGCGCGCTGGAACTGATTGGTGTCCCTTACGCCAAGGTCCTTGTCGACGCGATTGTGCTGGTCTCGGTTGCGAGCTGCTTGAACGGCGCTCTATACCGCATCCAGAATGCTCTTTTCTTTGGCTAGCCGTGGTGACGCACCGGCTTACGCAGGACGAACCAATGCGAAAGGAACGCCAATCTGCGCCGTGCTCGGTTCAACGGCGATTGGCTTTCTAGCAGTCATTGCTAACTACATCGTTCCCGAGCGCGTCTTCGCTGCGCTAATGGCCTCTTCCGGTACCATCGCGTTGCTCGTGTACCTCGTTGTCGCTGTATCGCAACTGCGCATGCGCCATCAATCGTCACGGCTCGGTAGAATTCCTGAATTCCGAATGTGGGGATTCCCCTGGCTGACCTGGGCCGTGATTATCTTCATCTGTGCGGTCCTGGTGCTGATGATTTTCCGGCCGGAGCATCGCTTGGAAGTCGGTGCCACCGGTGTACTGGCGGCCTTCGTAGTCGCGGCAGGATTGTGGCGTAATACCCGCTGTCGTCGACAAAACGGTGGTGACTCTGTCGTAAGGTTGGATGCCACCGGAATGTCCGGGAAGGACGTGATTGCAGCCATTGGGTCGACCACGCCCGGGGGCTGAGAAGGGTCGGGTACAGACGGTCGGACCGGGACCGAAGTACGCCTGCCCCGCTTCAATAGAGACATCGAAATTGCAGCGGTGGACTGAGACCAAGGGAGCCCGTGTTGAGCGCGACGCTCAGCTTCCACCACCCCCCGGTACGCTTGCCGGTACGCACCTTCGGTCGCTTCCATTCCAGCTTGACGAGCACTATTCCGGAAGAGATTCAAGGTGCAATAGCTTGGGCCGCAGTACGGCTGTGGACTGTCAAATAGTTCGTGCCCTGAGCAGAATGGCCAGTCATCGTCCTCTGGGCTTGCGTCTCGGGTGTTGGCCAACCTCTTTGCGGCCCAATTCATTGCACCATTCGGTAGCCGCCACTTTTCGTAATTTCATGATCATGAAACTTTCGGTTTGGTACATTCAGCCGCTCTGTTTTCATGGCGCTCGCAGAGCCTGCAAGAGACCTTTTCCCGAGGTGGCAGCAAAGCGCTCGGTACTCTCCTACGCGGCGCGCGAGTTCAGGTCATCACATCGCCGACGAAGCAAGCCCAAAATGCTCGGGCCACCGGGAACGGACAGCCCAGTAGCGCTACACAGGCAGCGGTTAACTGGCGGCTAGATCGAGCGTTCGCCGAGTTCAAGACTCTCGACAACGAGCGCGTGGCCGCTCGTCAGCATCCGTAGCCGAACTTTGCCGATTCTGCAGACGGTCGTGCATTGTCTCGCAGCGGATCAACATCATTGTCGCGGCTTCCTCATCAGTGCCGGCTACGTCAGCCCCGGCAGCGCTGCGCAGATATACTTGCCGGGGGAAATCGCACCGGATAGCAGGAGGTGATTTGGTGGCTAGACTACACGAAGATGCCACAAGACGGCGCTACGTCGTTGTACGATTGACACCGCCGTCGTTTCGCTGTAGCGAGGCCGGACCTCGCCTTCTGTGACACCACACTGGGCTGATGAGCATGCCAAAGACAATTGTGCCCCTACCGAGCGGCCCCTACTGGGCCACGCCGCACGCGCCCTTTCCTCTGGACGTTTCGAATGGCCATGACGAAGCCTTCCCTGGCGCTCATTGCGTCAGCGACGGCAAGTGGGTCACTTTCTATAAGAACGGCGAAGAAGTCTGGGCGTGCAATGCCATGTATGCCTCCGCCCATTTCGACTTTATTTCCGATTCCAGCGCCTGCGCATCGAGGACCAGTTGAGGTGCCGGCGGCGCCCGCACCCTGCCCTTCTCGCCCCGTCAAACATAACACTGCCAGCCAAAAGCAAAAAATCGCCCTACGGGCGTTATGTCAATACGCGCCTTCTAAACCAGCTTGGCTTGCCCTCAGTTGAGGGCACCTGACAAGAGCAACTGAACCTTTATGAATGAGCCGGCTCGCCATGCGCTGGACGGACCGCCAAACGCATTCCCATCGCTTTGAGAATCGCCGATAGGTTGCTCAGTACGGGATTTCCAGTTGGGGACAGCGTGCGATAGAGCTGAGTCGGATTCAGGTGAGCCTGCTCAGCCACAGCCTGGACACCGCCGAACGCCTTGGTCAGCTGGCGAAGCGTGATCATCAGTTCGGCTTGATCGCCATCCTCGAGAATGGCGTTGATTGTCTCCAGGGCAAAGGCCGGATCCTCGCGGAACATTTCGGCCATCGCGTCATCGTGGTGTCGGTCTTTCATTAGTTAGCCCTCCGTTGCCAGTCTTGCCAATACGTGCAAGCACGGTCAATGTCAGCGCTCTGCGTGCGCTTATCGCCACCGCATAACAGCAGAACGACCTGCCGATTCGCGATGCCGTAATACACCCGATAGCCGGCGCCCACGTCGACCCGCAACTCCCAAACGCCATCCCTGCAAAACTTGTGATCGCCAAAGTTACCTTGCTCGGCTCGGTTCAATCGCCGAACGACGGAGACCTTAGCCGTGCTGTCTTTCAGGCTGCGCAACCACTCGTCGAACAGGTCGCGCTGATCCGAAGTCAGGTAGTGTCGAATCTCATACATAGCCAATTTTCGTCTAAAAACGAAAACGGGTCAAGACTGCTCGGCTTCTTCGACTGCGGATGCGCGCCGTGACGTGTTGACTTCACTGCACATTATATGGGCGCACTAGGCTAGTCCGAAGTTTGACTCGGAGACCAAGCTAACCTGTTGAAGCGCCGAGAGATTTCCAAGCGGCACGGGGTTGGCTACTGGGAACAGCCGGGGTCGATGCCGAGCAGCGCAAAGGCTTTGCGCTGCAACGGCGTGGGACGGGTCGTGATGACGATCTTGGTCTGTGGGTTGACCGAGGTCGAGGTGACGTTATAGGTCAACGTGGCGAGGTCCTGCAGCAGCGTCTGCAGGCTATCCACGGGCAGGTCGTCGTCGGTCCGGTGGCGCGCGGCTTTGGCGTCAGCCCCCTCCGAGCGCGGCGTCGGCATGACCGGATTGGCACGTTGATCACGCAGCGTTGCCAGGTCCTCATCGTCATGGAGCAGCGGCTTAAGCGCTTGGCGCAGATGCCACTCGACGTAGTAGGCCAGCATGCATAGAAACACGTGCGCGCGCACGCGCGACTCGCTGAAGTGATAGATCGGACGCACCTGCAGATCGACCGTCTTCATCGAGCGGAAGGCGCGCTCGACCTGCGCCAGGCTCTTGTAGGCTAGGACCGTCTGGGTGTCGGATAGCCGTTCACTCGGCACATTGGTCCGCAGTACGTAGAGTCCATCGAGAGCGGTCTCGGCATCGATCTGCTCTTGCTTGCGGGTGAACGTAAAGCTCGTCTCGGTGATGACCAGCTCAAAGTGCTTGGCCATCCGATAGCGCTCGATCACGCGACCCACGCGCAAGCCAATCTTGTCTTGGCCGCGCAGGCGATTGCGGGTGCGCTCGGTGGCCTGCGCGATCGCGGCCAGCTCTACTTCGGTGGCCGCCAGCAGCTCGGCGCGCTTTCTGGCGCGCTCCTCGGCCAACGCCGGGTTGCGGCAGACCAGCAGCCGCTCGCCCGGATAGCGCGCGCTGTCCAATGCGATCAGGCCGCGCTCGTCGAACAGCGAGGGCTGCCAAGGGCCGCGCTCCTCGATCAACTCGGCGATCTGCGGCGAGCGCAGGGCGGTGATCCAGCTCATGCCGGCCGGGCGCAGCACCTGCTCGATTCGCGCAGCGGTAATCATGCCGCGATCGCCCACCCACACCACCTGAGACAGGCCAAAGCGCTCCTTGAGCTTGCTAATCTGCGCCGCCAGCGTGGCCGGATCGGCGGTGTTGCCGGCAAACACCTCGACCGCCACCGGGCAGCCATCGGCGGCGCACAGCAAGCCAAACACGATCTGCGGGTCATCGCGCTTGCCGTCGCGCGAGTAGCCGTAGCGGGCAAGCGCGCAGTGCCGGCCGGTGACCCACGTCGAGGTGAGGTCATAGAGCACCAGCACGCCGTCGCTCAGATGCTGGCGGGCCAGGCTGCGCTCGATGCGCGGCTGCGCCTCGCCGAGCCAGTCCAGCGCGGCGTAGAGCCGCTCGGCCTCGAACGCGCCGAGTCCCAGCACCTGCGACAGCGAATGGGTTGCAGACTCCGGCTGCAACATGCGCCAGGTGGCGAGCTTGGAGCCCGGCGCCAACACGCGCGCCACCACCAAGGCCAGCACCAGTGAGCGCACCGGGGCGGGCGCCGGGTCAAGCAGCTTGGCCAGGCCGCAGCGCCGGGCGATGCCCAGCACGGCGGCCACATGGCCATGTGGCAGCGACCGCTCGATGCTCATCAGCGCCTGGGTTGACGCAACGGCGATGCCGCCCTTGAGCAAGATGCGGAAGTGTTCGATGAGTTGCGGATCCCAGTGCGACAGATTGGCGAGGGTGCGTTTGACGACCTTGCCGCCCTCACGATAGCCCTCACGCAGAAGGATCGCGGGCGGGGAGTTTCGATTGGGGACGGTCTCGATATACATGGGCTAAAGCATAGTCAACGAGGCCCGCAACTCAAGGCAAATCTCACCAAACATTGAACGATTTACATGGGAACAAATAGGACGCAAAAAATGGCGCAAAGGCGCGCCATCTCTTGCTTAGCTGCATTTCGGGCCCTCAAACTTCGGGCTAGTCAGGACGCCGCGTAGCCGTCGCTCACCAACGTGACAGAGGGCTTCCAGTCAGCACCGCCCGTTGGGCGACACTAGGTCGACCTCGCAGCTTCGGTACCGCGCATCGGAGGCTGCTCGCCCCACTTCCGGGGCGTTGTGAATCAGGTACTCCGCGCCAATGACGTCAAGTAAGGGTGCGTTATCGGCCGTTTGCCATGCACCCGGGTCACGCTCTTCTCCCCGCCCATGCCTTGCGACGGACAGCGTGGCGTGCAACGGCGGTAGCCGGCCATGAAGCGTCATTCACTCGTACCGTCGGTCGGACGTTCAGACGTCGGCCTCCGGCCCCAGTTTCGGTCATAGGGCGGACCCGATCAAACTGCCACTCAACCGTTGATTTCTTTCAGAAAGGCGGTCACTCACTCGCGCAGCCTCCAAAATGTGCGCAGAACATAAGCCTTCTGCGTGGAAACCGCCAACTTACGGGCGCTGCATGACGGGGCCCACACGCATCGCTTGCGCAATACAATGCTCCTGTATAGGCGGCGGGTCCTGAGGGAGTCTCCAGATGGCCGACAGCAGAGTGAAATCCAATCTTCGCAATACGTGGGAGTCGGCAGCACCCGGCTGGGCGAAGTGGGAGCACGTGTTCGCCACCAATCTTTCGGGCGCCACGGACACGCTCATCGATATGGCCGGTATCCGGCCGGGCATGCGCGTTCTCGATCTGGCCTGCGGTGCCGGCAGCCAGAGCATCCAGGCAGCGATGCGAGTGGGTGCCGGCGGCGAAGTGGTCGCCAGTGATATATCGGGCACCATGCTGGAGCATGTCCGCCGAAATGCCGCTCGTGCCGGTCTTCAGAATATCGAAACGCTGGAATGCGCGGCAGACGAATTGGACGAGACACTGGCCCCGTTCGACGCGGCGATGTGCCGATTGGGATTGATGCTTTTCCCGTCACCGAGTGAGGCATTGGAAGCTGTCCGACGCGCACTCAAGCCTGGCGCGCGTTTCGCGGCACTGGTCTTCACGACGCCGGCCAACAATCCCTTTATGGCCCAGCCGATGGCGATCCTTCTGCGCCACGCGGGCAAGTCCCCTCCCGCGCCCGGACAACCTGGAATCTTCGCACTGGGAGGCGATGGCGTCATGGAACGCCTGATGAACGACAGCGGTCTTAGCGATGTGAAAACACAGCACGTTCGAGCGCAGCTCGTCTTGCCGAGCGCGTCCGATGCTCTGCAACTGATGCAGGAAGCCGCCGGGGCATACCGGGCTGTGATAGCGGACCTCGACGTCGCGGCGAGATTGAGGGCCTGGAACGATGTTTATGAATGCCTAAAGCAGTTCGACGTCGGTGAAGGCTTCAAGACCGAGCTTGAACTTATCATCGGGTCGGGCGCCAAGCCAAGATAGTTTTCGCCCGTTGGAGACTGAAGGTCGCCTACGGGTCCAAATCGCGTCGCCTCATGCTCGAAACTGTACGACAGGAACGGGCGCAAGAGTCCACCGCTCGCGACTGACCGAAATCGCTTGCCGGCCCGATATGGACGTTCGTGGTTAGTCGGCGTACATCCGAACCGAGTTTGCAGGTGTGAGCGAAGTCGATTATGAGTCGACGGCTTATACCACTTAAGCTTCCGGCCCTTGCGTGGAGCGCGAGATGTTACCCGAAGGCGACCACTTGCGAACAGTTTTCCACCGCCGCTGTTCTATAGCTCTGCAGGCGAACTGGAAAATCCGTGGAAAAATGACTGTCCATTAGCTTATACAGAACCGCGCAACCCGTTGATAACTAAGGAATCTCCGAGGAGTGTCGCGGTTCCGCACAAACTAGTAGAGTCCGCTGCTCTAACCAGGCATGAGCCAAAGGCCCGATAAAGCTAAGAAGGGGAAAACCCTCATCGCCAAGCTCGGTAGGCCTTGGCTTTCTCAGTCGATCCGCTCTGGGCGCCAGTGGTGCGCCCATCTTGCATCAATCGACCGGTTGGCGAAGTCCCGTACCAGCCGAGGAAAAGATCACGCTTCAGGCGTCGCTACAGTCGGAACCACTTTCTTCGCCGGACTCCGTTTCTTCGTCGCGGATTTCAATGCGGCCTTCTTCGGGACAGCTTTCGCCGCGGCCTTACTAATGGGCGCCACTTTCTTCGGCGCCGCCTTCGTGGCTGCAGCTTTGTTGCCCGTTGCCTTCGTGGCGCCCGCAGCCTTGGTCTTCTTCGCCGCCAGCTTGTCCTTTGCGGCTTGCTTTTCAAAGCGGAGCGCGGACTTTGCGGCTTCCACCGCCTGGGCAACCTCGCGCTTCGCCGCGTCGATTGCCTTCTTCGTGTCGGCGCGGAGTTTTAGCAAGCGCTTCTTCGCTGCCTGAGCTTCGCGTGCGAGCACGAAGCGCGGAGTATAACCGCAGCGGTGGCACACCTAATAGCGGTCTGGCTCATCATTGTGTGGCGACGTTTATGGCAGCCGGCCTAATCAGCTGACAGCCCGGAATGCTTAGTCCGCACTGGCGCGGCAGCGCGAAACCGGGAGCGAGAAGTCCGAGATGACGGTGCCCCCGATCTCGGAAGCACGCAAGACGTCGACGAATCGGAGCGTGCCTCCCGATTATTCGCCATAAGGCAACGTTATCGTGCCTTATCCCCTCCTCCCGCGTTGCTGCGTCACCTTCATCCGAACGCCGCTCGCTGAGGCACCCCGTTGCTTGTCCGAGTGGACGGGAAACGCGACGGCGGCATCCGGCAAGAGCCGACCGCTTTGCGGCTGACGGAAGTCGCTTCCCGGCCAGGAGCCATCATTCACCGCTATGCTCGCTGGCCCCGCAGCCGGAACGCCCGGTGCGCCAGGGGCTCCTTGCTTTGTGGCCGGTGGGCGCCGCAAAGCGCAAGCGGCTCTTCACGCGTGCGGCCAGAAAAGAGACAGCCCTGCACGTCCGGTCGGCTATCATGCCAATCTCCTCCGAAGTAGCTCCCTATGATTTCCGTCCGTAATGTCACGCTGCGTCGCGGCGTCAATGTCGTACTCGACCGCGCGTCCGTCACCTTCAACCCCGGCGAAAAGATTGGTCTTGTCGGCCGCAATGGCGCCGGCAAGTCGTCCTTCTTCGGCCTTCTCAACGGGACGCTGCACGAAGATAGTGGCGAGTTCTCGATTCCCGCTGCGTGGAAGATGGGCCAGGTCGCGCAGGAGATGCCGGAGACCGAGCAGAGCGCGACCGACTTCGTAGTCGAGGGTGACACCGTGCTGTTGGCCGCGCAGGTCGAAGTAGCCGCCGCCGAGGCCAGCGACGACGGCATGCGCATGGCGCACGCCTACATGGCCCTGCACGACGCCGGTGCACACGATGCCCCCGCACGTGCTCAAGCGCTAATCTTGGGCCTTGGCTTCAGTGCTGCGCAGCTTAGCCAGCCGGTTAACAGTTTCTCCGGCGGTTGGCGCATGCGACTGCAACTTGCGCGCGCGCTCATGTGCCCATCCGACCTGCTGCTGCTCGACGAGCCGACCAATCACCTCGACCTCGACGCGCTGGTCTGGCTGGAAGCCTGGCTCAAGCGCTATCAAGGAACCCTGGTAGTGATCAGCCACGACCGCGAATTCCTCGACGCGGTGACGCAGGTGACGATGCACGTCGACAACGCCAAGCTCGTGCGTTATGGCGGCAACTACAGCAAATTCGAAGACATGCGCGCTGAGCAACTCGTATTGCAGCAGGCCGCGATGGCCAAGCAGGCGGACAAGATCGCCCACCTGCAGAAATTCATCGACCGTTTCAAGGCCAAGGCCTCGAAGGCGAAGCAGGCGCAGAGCCGGGTCAAGGCGCTCGAACGCATGGAGAAGATCGCACCGGTGCTTGCCGACGCAGAGTTCAACTTCGAGTTCAAGGAGCCGCTCAACGTCCCGAACCCGCTGTTGTCGATGCTGGACGCGAGCTTCGGCTACCCGGCGCCGACCGGCGCACTGCCGGGCACGCCGCCCACGGTCATCGTGCGGGGCATCAACCGTTCCGTGCTGGCCGGGCAGCGCATCGGCATTCTCGGTGCCAACGGCCAAGGCAAGTCCACGCTGGTGAAGACGGTGGCGCACGCGCTGGCGCCGATTGCCGGCGAAATCAGCGAAGGCAAAGGGCTGAATATCGGCTACTTCGCACAGCAGGAACTCGACGTGCTGCGCCCGCTCGACACGCCGATGGAACACATGATCCGCCTTGCCAAGGACACGCCGGCGCACATGCGCGCCCCTGGCCAGAGTGGCACCGAACAATCGCTTCGCACCTTCCTCGGCACCTTCAACTTCAGTGGCGACATGGTCCATCAGGCGGTTAGCACGATGAGCGGCGGCGAAAAGGCGCGGCTCGTGTTGTGCATGATCGTGTGGCAGCGCCCCAACCTGCTGCTGCTCGACGAGCCTACCAACCACCTCGACCTGGCCACACGCGAAGCGCTAGGCATGGCGCTCAACGAATTCGAAGGCACAGTGATGCTGGTCAGTCACGACCGAGCCCTGCTGCGCGCCGTATGTGACGAGTTTTGGCTGGTCACCAAGGGCGGCGTCGAGCCCTTCGACGGCGATCTGGACGATTACCAGCAGTTCCTGCGCGACGAAGCCCGTCGCATGCGTGAGCAGCCTGCCGCAGAGTAGAAGGTCATCCCCTGAAATGGTGGGACAACGGGCAGGCGTGAGCTTCACAGGATTCAGCGTAAAGGTCGCCATCGAGCGCCTCGAGTCGTACACGTAAAAGAAAGCTTCGTGCTCGCGCAACGCGAATGCGCTCAGCGTCAACGCGGTTGCCGCGGTGGAAAATTGTAGAGCGCCCTCACGGGATTCGCCGTAGCGCTGGCCACGAATCATGAACTGGTGCAGATGATCGTCCGTCCAGCCCATCGCTGCCTGGATGACCTCGTGAAGCTGGGCCAGCGTGATGTGCTCAGGGATGAGCACACGTCGCCAGACCGGCGGGCTCAAGCCGCGCAGCGTGATTCGGAGTTGAAGGACGGATCTCGAAGGCCGAGGAGCGGAAGCCATCCGCGCATTCTAGGTGGCTCATTGAGCTCACGGCGGGACTCGGGCAGTTCGCCCCCGTTTTGGCGCGGTCTCCTATTCACCTGACACCCAGGCCGGCGTGCATGGTTGAAGCCAATGACCGCTCACGACGCACGAGCCAGGAGTGTGTCGTGAGGCCAATAAACCGCTGTTTGTTGGCTTCAAAACCCGCGATTAGATGTGGATGTGGTCTCCAGCTCCAGCCGGCTTGCTTGCCTGACGAGTGTGGCAAATGAGGGTGCTCTCATTTTCTTCATAATGTGACCACGGTGCACCTGCACGGTGTACTCAGAGATCCCAAGTACATCAGCTGCCTGCTTGTTCAACATGCCCCCGACAAGCAGAGGTAGAAGCTCTTGCTCTCTTGGTGTCAGGGTCTCGTAAAGCGCCCGCAGCGCTGCAGCCTCCGCAGCCTCTCTGCGCTGTGTTTGCGTCGTGGCAATTGCGGTGTCAACGGCCCGGAGCAAGGCCTCCTCGCTGACGGGCTTCGTCAGAAAATCGACCGCCCCGCTCTTCATTGCCAGCACCGTGGAAGGCACATCGTTCCTCCCCGTGATGAAAACAATGGAAACATGAGAGTTATTAATGACATGTTCCTGGACTTCCAGGCCGCTCATGCCCGGCATGCGCATATCGAGGATCAGGCACGCCAATGTGTCCCAAGGTGCTTCTTCCAGAAACTCCTGCCCTGAGTTGAACGACTGCACGCTTTTGCCATAGGCGTGCAGCAGGCTTGTTAGCGCTTCCCGGATACTTGCATCGTCGTCTACTACACACACAACTTCGTTGACCGGCTCCATAGAACGTTCTCCCTCTTACGTCAGCTTGCTCGACCACCTTCAGTGCGGCCACTGCATCAGTTGAGGCAACGAGTCGGCTACCAGGCGGAATTCGATATGCGTTGCGGCACGGGTCGAAGGCTGTCCACATGCTTTCATGTTGCATCCGAAGCCTCGCTCGGAAGGCTGAAGCTGAAGGTCACGCCACGGACCTCATTTCGGACGACCAAAATACGGCCGGCGTGTGCTTCGACGATCGACCGACAGATCGCCAGACCCATGCCCATGCCCGTCTCCTTCGTGGTAACAAATGGTTCAAATATTGTCTCCAGATTCGCCAGCCCCATGCCTTCATCCTGAACGTCGACCACCACGTTGTTCCCGTCACGACGAGAGCGAATCCATAGCGGCTTCGGTAATTCCACCGTCGCTGACAATGCCTCGATGGCGTTGCGCACAAGGTTGACGATCACCTGTTGAATCTGCACCGCGTCGGCTCTGATCATCGGCACATCCTGCGCGAGCCGAGTCTCGAGCGAGATCACGTTTCCTTGAATGTCGTCAGCCATCAGCGTGCAGACCTGAAGGATCAGCTTATTGATGTCAAGCTCGACCTTTACAGGCGCCGTGTGCTTGAACAGCGCGCGAACGCGGCTGATCACGTCCGCCGTGACGATGCCGCCGCGGATGACGGCTTCGGCGCTGAGTCGGGCTTTATCGATGTCGGGCGGCGTTGCAGCGAGCCAACGCCGGCATGCCTGCCCATTGGCCACAACGGCTTGCAGCGGTTGATTGATTTCGTGGGCGATGGACGCGGACAGCTCGGCCACTGTCGCAATCCGCGACGCCTGCGCGAGCTCTTCCCGCGCATGTCGCAGCGCGTCTTCGCTCGCGATCAGGTTGCGGTGCGCGAGTGCACTCGTCAACGCATCTTCCAGGCGTCTGCCAATCTCCTCGAACAGCCGCCGCTCCATGGTTGTCCAGGCGCGCAAGTGCGAGCACTGGTGCAACCCGAACAAGAACGGCCGGTCGCCCTTGGGACGAATCGCGATCGCGATCATCGACAGGATGTTGAACCGGTCGCGAATCTCTGGCGTGATGCCTGGATCTACCACTGCTCCTGGGGCGTGCAGCATGTCACGCAGGAATTCGGCTCCCTGGGCGTCCACCGGCAACTCCTGGTCAAGGGCGAAAGCGCCCGGATAGTCAGGATGCGTGTGCTCCATCACCGCGCGACACGCCGGCGCCTCGGGATCACAGGGATACAGCAGCCAGGCCCTGTCGCAATCGAAGATCGCCAGCGCCTCCTCGACCACGCCGCGCGTCATGCCCTCGACCTCGTTCGTTCGCTGCATGGCGCGGTTAATGCGATCCATGCGCTCGAGGAACCATAGATGTTCCTCGCGCGCCTTCTCGGCGCGCTTCTGCTCCGTGACGTCTATGATGGCGCCAATGTATTCGGCCACGTCGCCGGAGGTTGCCAGCACGGGATGGCTCAGGCTGCGGACATAGCGTACATTGCCGTCCGGCAAGAGCAGGCGGAACTCCTGTTCGCACTCCGCGCCGTCGCGCACGTATCGCTCCAGCTCTTCCAGGACTCTGGGCCGGTCCTCGGGATGGAAGCGTTCCACGGCGGAGTCGAATGAAGGGATCCCCTGCGCCGGGTCGTACCCGAGAATGCGATAGCACTCCTCCGACCAGTACCGATTGGTTTTCGAGGCGGGGCTCCATGCCCAGCTTCCGGTGTGGCTGACTTTCTGCGCCTCCGCCAGATACTGGCGGCTGCGCCGCAGTTCTTCCTCCGCTTGCTTACGCTCGGCCATGTCGACGACAAAGGCCACGCCACGCCTGCGTTCGTCGTCGAAAGTGGCCGCCCCGACGAGCACGGGAACGCGGTGACCATCCTTATGAAAATATTCCTTTTCGAAGGGTTGCACGCTGCCGGTCAGATCCAACTGCGGCAAGATTTGTTCACGTTCGTGGGCGAGTGATTCGGGAGCTGTCAGGTCGGTCCAACGCAACCGACCCGACACGAGATCCTCACGCTCATATCCGACGATACGGAGAAATGCGTCGTTGGCCTCGAGAATTCCGCCTTCGCGGTCCCAGATCAGGATCCCGACAATGTTGGCGTCGACCAAGCGGCGGATCTCCGCCTCCCGCTTCCGGAGCTCGCGGTACAGACTGCTGTTTTCGAGCGAAATCGCCGCCTGGGAAGCCAGCACCTTCAGGACAGAAATCCTGCCGGGCGTAAACTCGCCTGGAGCAAGCCTGTTTTCCAAGTACAGCAGCGCAACGATCACACCCTGCTTGATCAACGGCAGGCAGAGTACCGACCGGACACCCTGCGCACCGATGTACGGATCGGTGGAATACGGATTCGGGACTGAAGTATCGTCGAGAAGCACGATCTCGCGGGTACGCGCGGCATAACGTACCACCGACTCGGGAACCGTGTCCGCGGAAACGGGCGCCTCTTGCAGGCTGACCGTCACGGAGCTGCCGCACGTCTTCGCTTCAGCGTGGATCAGAAGATCGCTGTCGCGAGGGCAAATCAGCAGCCCACGTTCCGCGCCGGTGTGCTCGATGGCCGTACGCAACAGCGTTTCGATGAGATTCTCCGGGACGATCTCGCTCGACACTGCCTGCGACACTTTGATCACAGTGGCGAGATCCAGATCTTCAACCGGCGCGTCGATCGTTCCCGTGAGGCCCGTGGTACGATCGTCCTGCCTTAACCCCGGATGGAGCCGATCGAGTTGCCGCACCTTCCCATGGGCGCCCCACCGCAGATAGGCACGCCGTGCGTTTCCCAGGTAGAGACGCGCAATCTCCTCAAGACCGCGCGCCGTGTAGCAGCGGGCAGCCAGTTCGTAGGACAGCGCCTCGTTTTGAACGAAGCCATTCGAACACGCGGAGCGAATGGCTTGCTCGTACAGATCCATGGCCTCGAGCAGGCGCCCCTCGATGCGCGCAATCTCCGCACTGACCAACACCGCACGATCCTCGAAGTTCTGAGGGCAGTTTTCCGCCCATGCCCGGAGTTGTCGGTCGTGTGCCGACAGCGCATCCCGATGCTTCGCATACGGATCGGGACCCATGGGCTCGCAGCGGGCAGCCCGGGAGAGCGCGGCATAGAGGTGGTATTCCGCCCTCTCCAACAGCATGACCGACAGCGACGCAGACGTCGAAAAGCATTCTTCAGCCTTCTCCGCGGCATCGACAGCCGATGCATAGTCACCGGCGAAGAAGCTCGCCTGCAGCTTTCGGATCCAGTAGAAACATTCAGGCAAGGCCAGAGCCGGGTGACCGGTGAGGCGCGCCTCGAACGAGCGCTCCGTGAACGGGCCAACCTCGAGCGCGCCGAATTTCGCGGCTTCGCTACGGAGCGTGCGGACCAGCGCGAGCGGGGCGGACATCATGTCGGCAGCGAATCCAAAGCGCACCGTGCGTGCAAACTCCAATCCGAGTTCGGCTTCACGCTCAACCCGATCGAGTGGAGCACCCGACGCGAGAAGATTGGAACTGATATTGCGACAGGCGTATGCAGCAAACGTCGGGTCGCCTTGCTCGTTCGCCATCTGAAAAGCACGTCGAGCCGGGTCGACACTCTCCCGGAGTGGTCGTGTCCAAGGTACGACCAGTGCGAAGACCGAATAGGTCTTTCCTGACAAGCGCTGCAATCCACGGCGTTCGGTCAGATCGCAGGCCATCTTTCCGAGTCGATAGCCTGCGTCGTAATGGCCGAAGCGGTTGCTGGCGATAAGCCCGACCGAGACGTAGTTCGCAGGTGCGGCTTCGCAGTTGCCATGCTCCAGGCTGAGATTGACCGCCCTGCACATGGTGAGCATGTACAGATTCTCGTCGGTGTATAGCGTCGGCGCGCCAAGTGTGGTAAGCACGTCGAGCGTAGCGCGAGACTCTGGATCTTTTATCAGCGGCAGGTCGATGAGATCTTCGATCTCGCGCCTTCCGAGTTGGGACCAGATCCGCTCGTACTCGCGATGCGCTTCCTGTTGGGTGGGACGCGCTGCCCAGTTGATGCCCACATGCCGGAGGTATTCCAGGCCCACGGCAACCGCGTGGTCGCTATCACCGAGCATCGTGTATAGATCCACGCGCCGGCTGGCGACGGCCGCGAGTTGGACCGTGTCGACAGCGCGCGTTGCAAGCGCCGCAAGACGTTCCTGCGCGGACGGCAGTGCGCCCGTCCATAGCTCGCAGTCGGCCCCATGCAGCTCCAGGGTGAAGGCAAGTTCCTGCTGGCGCTCCCACGAATCTTCCCGCATCAGCGCTGCGCCTGCGCTGAGATACGTCAGCGCAGAGGCGAAGGCAGACGAGGCCTGCGCGCGCTTGCCGGCGATCAGGTTCAGCTCGGCGAGCTTCTCGCGCTCGTCCTGTGACGTGATGAGGTGTGCGCCGCGGTTAAGCTGGTTGACGACCTCGAAGATCATCTCCGGCAGCTTTTCCGGCGACAAGCAGGCAGTGAGCAACCTGCCGATCCGGAGATGGATCTGTCCGCGCGCGTCTTCCGGGATCAGGGAGTAGGCCGCCTCCCGAATCCGGTCGTGGACAATGCTGCAGGAATCCTCCGTGCAGGAAATGAGGCCTGTCCGAACTGCTTCCGAGAGCAGTTCCTGGAATTCACCCCTCGGCCGCTGGGATACTGTCTCCAGCAAGACGAGTTTCGCCTCGCTGCCCATGCACGCAAGCGTTTGCAGCGCTTGCTGTATTTCGATGGGCAAGCGATTCAGCTTGCCAACCATGAGCTCAACCACATTGTCGGTATAACCCTTCGTGTGGATGCGAGCGAGGTCCCAGGACCAGCGCGCCGCATCGTGATCGAAGGCGAGCATTCCTTCTTCGGCGAGCGAAGAAATGAACTGATTGGCGAAGAACGGATTGCCGGCGGTCTTGTCCAGCACCAGTTGCGCGAGCGGAGTGGCACGCTCTGGCTCGCAGCGAAGCGCGCCCGCGATCAACTGCTCAAGATGCTCCTGGGCAAGCGGCGCTAACTTGATCTCTGCCAATGCTCCGCCGGCGGCCTTGATGGCATCGAGCTTGCACGTCAGCGGATGCGCGGCATTGACTTCGTTGTCCCGATAGGCGCCGACAAGCATGAGGTTCTGCGGACGGGACCGGGTCAACAGGTCCTCCAGCAGGTCGAGCGTCGCCGCGTCGATCCATTGCAAGTCATCGAGGAAGAGCGCCAGCGGATGTTCTGGCCGGGCGAATACGCCGATAAGCCGACTGAGCACCAGCTGAACGCGGCGTTGCGCGTCTTGTAGAGGCAACTCCGGAACTGGCGGCGGCGCGCCGATGATGAGCTCCACTTCCGGAACGAGATCCACGACAAGGCCTGCATTCGATCCCAGCGCCTCGTGAAGCGCGTCACGCCAGGGCGCCAGCTCCGCCTCGCTTTTGCCAAGCAGCGGCCGTAACAGACTCCGAAAGGCTTGCGCTAGCGTCGAATATGGAATGTCGCGTTCGTACTGGTCGAACTTGCCCGCCGCGAAAAGCCCGCGCGACGGTACCAGCGCCTTGTGCAGCTCGTTGACGACGGCGGATTTGCCGATGCCGGAATATCCCGAGACCAGCACCAGCTCAGGCGCTCCGCTTTCGTTGATGCGCTCGAAGGCGGCAAGCAAGGTCTCGACCTCGCGCGATCTCCCGTACAGCTTCTCCGGAATCATCAACTGGTCAGGGATGTCGTGCTCGCCAAGCGGGAATTCGTCGATACGTTGCCCGGCTTGCCATTGCGCAAGGCAGCGTCGCAGGTCCGCTTCAACACCTGCCGCGGTCTGGTAGCGCACCTCCGCCATCTTGGCGAGCAGCTTCATCACGATCGCCGAAAGGACCGGCGCCAGGTGGCGCACGCGCTCATGTGGTGGCACCGCCTCTCTCGCGATATGGCAGTGCACCCATTCCATCGGATCGTCGGCGGAGAAGGGCAGGCTTCCCGTGAGCATCTGGTAGAGCGTCACGCCGAATGCGTAGAGATCGCTGCGGGAGTCGATCGAACGATTCATCCGTCCGGTCTGCTCAGGCGCCATATAGGCGAGCGTACCGGCGATGGACTCGGGCGGCTCGGATCGTTGACGCTCTCGCGCAAGCCGCGAGGAGAGGCCGAAGCCCGTGAGCCGAACTTCACCACTGTCTGGATGCACCAGGATGTTGGCCGGCTTGACGTCCTTGTGCACGAGCCCGCTTTGGTGGACTTTTCTCAATGCCGACGCTATGCCAATAGCGAGGCGCAGGAAGGTCCCCGAGTCCATCGGTGCATCGACGAGACTCTCGAGAGGCTTGCAGCCATCATCTTCGGGAGCAAGGGCTGTTCGGTCGCGCTCGTGGGGCCACGGTGCGTGAATCGCATCGATTTCAATCGGGTTCATGAATGCTGGTCGATCCTGGTCCTGTCCGAGTCGTAAGCGGCCGACCTACGACACCTTCAAAATTGAGGCCTTTCTTATGCCTCACGAAAGCGAGCTGGCCAATGAGCCAGCCCGCCAAGCAGGAAGATGGCGCATAGCGCGAGACATCGATGGCTTGAAAGAAAGCGAAAGAAACCTGACGAAGAGCGTTCATGTGGATTTCTCCAGTTTCCCGCCCCTGTGCGCGAGAGGCCTCCGGTTGCGGCGCGTCTTCATCCGACTAAATGTGCTCCGCAAATCCGCAGCGTGCGCGCCGGTTCGATTTGCGCGCCCTCCTCCTCTCCGCCCGATATGCCCCCCGCGAGCAGCGCATCGCCCCGACCGCTTGCACAGACTGTTATACCGAGTGATGCTGCCTATCATCGCTGGACCTCATATCCTTGGCTGTTCGACGAACCGGTTCTGCCCTCCGAGTCGGTCAGTTCCGGGCGTTTGGCAACGGTTGGGACCGTGATCAGTACCGCCTCAGCGACGCGTCGCAAAGCCTGCAACAAGCCGTGCACGCTCCGGTATTCCTGCATGCCAATACGGCCAACAAGCGTGACCTGCATCCCCAAGGCGATGGCTATTTTCAGCATGTGCATCGGTCACCTCCGCGCCTGGATGTGGGCAATTTCGGCAAATCGTGTCGAGCGCTTAAGCGGCGCCCGGCGGTGGCTTGGCATCGATTCCGCTTGCCAGGCAACAATGCCTGCTGTTGTCCTTTAAAACGCGCCTAGTCCAAAGTGCGCGACGGTCTCTTGGGCGCGGGAGGAAAGACGCTCCACGAGCGGTCTTCGTGGCGGAAGAAGAAGATTTTTAGCGCGTCGCCCGTGCGAGTTACCTCGAAGCAGACATAGCGGCATGAAGACGACTCAGCCCACGGGGATCGCGTAAGCCGATAAGCGTTTCCCGTGGCGAGAACAAACCATTTGTCGATGAGCCAACGCAACGACTGTCCGCCCGCACCCATTTCTGCCTCCTGATGCCCCATCCTCGGGGATCGCTCAACCGCTGGTTTGCCCTCGTCGTCGACCGAGACCCGTTGCCAGCGACCAAACGCAAATGTGTCGCACGACTAATTATTAGTGTACGAATGACGAATACACAAGCAGAAATTGCTAGAGGGGAAACCGGCATACACTACGCTCCATGGACGTTTGGATGTAAGTATCCTGTTACATAGTGCGAATCAACTACTATTTTTAAGTCGTCTGACTTATACTTTTGCGAGGGCGGGCTGTAGGCCGAAATCCACCAGAAGCGATCCCGCATCGAACGACCTGCGATGAAAGATCTGAAATTCACATCTGACGGAATCCGAGGAGCTAATCCTGTTCCTGAGCCCAAACGTCGTGGGAATCGCACGACACGCGTCCCCGAAATTCTTGAGGTGGCGATCAGCGTATTTGCGGCCGAAGGTTATGTCGGATTCACCCAACGCCGCATTGCGAACGACGCAGGGATTCAGCTGAGAACGCTTCAGCATTACTTCGGCACTCACGAGCAGCTCTTGAGAAGCGCCATCCAGGAACTGGCTCGGCGCTACATCGCCGGGTACCGGGAGTTGGCAAAAGACAATGCTCGATCGCCCGAAGACCGCCTCGAGCGCATCGTCGACCAACTATTTGACCTACTGACAGGCCCCCAAATAAACGCTGGTGCCTTTGCCCTTCATTGCTGGAGCCTGGCCGAGCACAAACCTTTCGTACACGACCTGATGGCCGAGATCCAGAGCGAACTCATCGACCTGTTCGCGGGCCTCGTTGCGAAGCTCAACCCGTCACTCCCATCCGCTGAGTGCGCGTTGCGTGCAGAGCTGATTGTTTCGCATCTGCATGGTCTGGTCGTCTTTATCCGCCTGCGCGAGAACAATGTGGCCGATTTGGGTGCCTTTCGAATCGCCACAAAGGCTGTGTGGAAAGCGTTGAGCAAAGCCCCTCATTAAAGACCTGGTGTTCTGTCCCGAAAGAAACATTATTAAAGATAAGGGGTCAGATGGTCACTGCCTTTGAGAGTAGTGACCATGGGACGACCAGGAATCAAGGTGGAAGCGTCAGCCGGTGAACGAGAGCAACCCGCCTCAATGAGCCGTTCACGATCGCTGCCTCACTCGCTGGTGCGCCGAGCGAAGCTCATACTGATGGTGGCTGACGGTCATCCCAATTTAGAGATTGCAGCGCAGTGTGGGGTGACGCCACCTGCGGTGACTTTCTGGAAGAAGCGATTTGTGGCACATGGACTGACCGGCTTGCACGATCAGGCCGAGTCGGGGCGACCTCATACCCATGACGATGAAGCGGTGGCCGAATTGCTGAGCAAGGCCCTACATGAGAAGCCGCGTGGTTCCACACATTGGAGCGTGCGCACCGCGGCCGAGGACACAGGCATCTCCAAGAGCTCGGTGGCGCGATACTTCGCCCTATTTGGCGTACAACCGCATCGCGCCAAGAGCTTCAGGCTGTCGAGCGATCCGTACTTCGTGGAGAATGTACGCGACATAGTCGGCTTGTATCTCAGCCCGCCTACGAACGCATTGGTCTTGGCCGTGGACGAGAAGAGCCAGTGCCAGGCGCTCGAGCGCACACAACCCGTACTACCAATGGGTCTGGCTACGTAGAGAGCGTCACGCATGATTACATTCGTCACGACACTACGACGCTGTTCGCTGCGTTGAACGCCGCCACTGGCGAAATCATTGCGCAGTGCAAGCCGCGACACCGGCACCAGGAGCTCATCTCGTTTCTCAACCACATTGATAAGGCCGTTCCGGCAGCACTGTATGTGCACATGATCTTGGACAACTACGCGACTCACAAGCATCCCACGGTCAAGGCATGGCTGGATAAACGCCTGCGCTATCACATGCACTTCACGCCGACGTACTCGAGCTGGATCAACCAGGTCGAGCGCTGGTTCGGGTTGATCACGCAGCAGGCTATCCGCCGCGGATCGTCTGAAAGCGTGCGCCAACTGGTCCTGCAAATCCAGCGCTACGTCGAGCACTACAACGTTCACAAGCGCCCCTTTGTCTGGACTGTATCGATTCGATCCTCGCCAAAATCGAGCGCCTATATAAAGTTATTTCTGGGACGCAACATCAGCAGAGATGGCCCAGGTGATCGTCACGATCCTGCAGCCGTACATGCAGCCGGATAACTTATTAAACCTATTTACGGGATGTTGTCCTAGTCGCGCGTTTTCGCTCGTTCGATAGTCATGTTTGTGGGCATCATGTTCCCATTGGCGTTGTGCATGACCCACAGTGAACCGGCGACGATGATGGCGATAAGCAGGCCACTACATAAAAAGATAGCGGTGTTCTCGCGCTGGTCCCGCGATGTGCCCAAGTGCAGGAAGAAGACGAGCTGCACGATCAACTGAGCGACGCACAACACCACAATGACGACCAACGCCTTCCCCTGTGGCAACCGGCCCGACATCACGGCGGCAAATGACGCGAAGGTGAGCGCCAGCGATAGCACGAAGCCACTCAGATAGCCCTTCAGGCTCCCGTGCGACGTCGACGCGGTCCCGAAAGCATGCAAATGATCGTTGCTCATACAAACTCACGAAGATAGACGAAGGTAAACACGCAGATCCAGACCAGATCCAGGAAGTGCCAGAACAAGCTCAGGCAGGCCAGCCTGCGACGGGTCACGCCATCCAGTCCGAAGCGACTGACCTGATGCATCATGACCGCCATCCACAACAGGCCCAGGGTGACGTGAATCCCGTGCGTGCCGATGAGGGAGAAATACGAGGACAGAAATGCGCTCACCCCAGGCCCCGCCCCCTTGTGCAGCAGCTCGCTGAATTCATGCAGCTCCATGCCGATGAATGCAGCGCCAAGGATGAACGTGATGCGAAGCCAGCGCACTACGCTGTCCTGGCACCCGTCTTGCATCGACAGCATGGCCACGCCGAAAGTAAAGCTGCTGAACAGCAGCAACATTGTCTCCCCGAGCACGAACGCCAGGCTGAATAGTTCCCGACCACCGGGCCCGCCAGCCGTGTTGGCCACCAGGACGCCGAAGGTGGCAAAGAGCACCGCAAACATCAGGCAGTCGCCCATCAGGTAGATCCAGAACCCAAGGGTCGTCTTCGCGCTGTCGTCGTGCCGATCGTGGGCGAGGTGCTCACCAAGGACGTGAGCGTCACGAGTCATTGGATGCGTCATGCTGCCACCTGGAGTTGCGCATAGCGCGCGCTTTCGAGCCGCTCAACCTCGGCGGCGGGAACAAAGTAGCCCACATCGCGGTTGTAGCTACGCACAATAAAGGTCCCGATTGCACCGACAAGACCAACGAACGCAACGAACCACATGTGCCAGACCAGGGCAAAACACAAAACCAGGCCGAACGCCGCGATGATGACGCCGGCAGCCGTGTTCTTCGGCAGGTGAATGGCCTCGTATCTGGCCGGGCGAACATAGGCCCGACCCGTTTCCTTATCGTCCCAGTGCTGCTCCAGCGAAGTGATTTTGGGTACATGGGCAAAGTTATAGAACGGCGCAGGCGAAGCCGTAGCCCATTCCAGGCTCCGGCCATCCCAAGGATCGCCGGTCAGGTCCTGGTTCTTCTTTCGGTCACGGACGCTGACGCCCAGTTGCACAATCAGCGCGAGAATGCCTGCACCGATAATTACGGCTCCGCACAGGGCGACGACCAGGTAAGGGTGCCAGTCCACGTTGGCATAATGATTCATCCGGCGTGTCATGCCCTTGAAGCCGAGCACATAGAGCGGCATGAACGCCAGGTAGAAACCCACCAGCCAGCACCAGAAGGAGACCTTGCCCCAGAATTCATTGAGCGTGAAGCCGAACACCTTCGGGAACCAGAAGTTCAATGCGGCCAGCAAGCCAAACAGCACGCCGCCGATGATGACGTTGTGGAAGTGGGCAATCAGGAACAGGCTGTTATGCAGCACGAAGTCGGCGCCAGGGACCGCCAGCAACACCCCCGTCATCCCCCCTATCGCAAACGTGACCATGAAGCCAATGGTCCACAACGTTGACGAGTGGTAACGGATCCGCCCGCGGTACATCGTGAACAGCCAGTTGAACAGCTTCACGCCGGTCGGGATGGAGATAATGGACGTCATGATGCCGAAGAAGGCATTGACATTCGCACCCGATCCCATGGTGAAGAAGTGGTGCAGCCAGACGCAGAAGGACAGAACGCCAATGGAGCACGTGGCGTACACCATGGAACGGTAGCCGAACAGCGGCTTGCGCGAGAACGTGGCAATAATCTCCGAGAATGCGCCAAAGCAGGGAAGAATCAACACGTAGACCTCTGGGTGTCCCCAGATCCAGATGAGGTTGATGTACATCATTGCATTCCCACCGAGCTCATTGGTGAAGAAATGCATCCCGAGGTATCGGTCGGCCGCCAGCAGCGCAAGCGTCGCGGTCAGGACCGGGAAGATGGCGACAATCAGGATATTGGTGATCAGCGCCGTCCAGGTGAAAACCGGCATCTTCATCAGCGTCAGGCCTGGCGCTCGCATGCGCAAGATCGTGACGATAAAATTGATGCCAGTTAGTGTCGTCCCGAGACCTGATATCTGTAGCGACCATATGTAATAGTCAACGCCGACCGTTGGGCTATACCCGAGCTCCGATAACGGGGGGTAAGCCACCCAGCCGGTCGCAGCAAAATCCCCCACGAACATCGACAGCATCACGAGCACCACGCCGGCTGCCGACAACCAGAAGCTCAACGAGTTGACAAAGGGATAGGCGACGTCGCGGGCGCCGATCTGCAGCGGCACGATTACGTTCATCAGGCCAATGATGAACGGCGTGGCCACGAAGAAGATCATGATCACGCCGTGCGCGGTGAATATCTGGTCATAGTGGTGTGGCGGCAAGTAGCCAGCCGCATCGCCAAAGGCCATTGCCTGCTGCGTACGCATCATGATGGCATCGGAAAAGCCGCGAACCAGCATCACCAGCGCCAGGATGATGTACATCACGCCGATCTTCTTGTGGTCGACTGAGGTAATCCACTCGGTCCACAGGTACTTCCATTTTCCGAAGTAGGTGATGGCCCCGAGTAAGGCCGCGCCCGCCAGCAGGACGACTGCCAGCGTCCCCATGATGATGGGCTCATGGAGTGGGATGGCAGAAAGATTCAATTTTCCAAACATAGCTCAGCGCTCCATAGCCATTGCATGCGGGGCTCGCACGGTCTCCGGACTGTCCGCCCGGCAAATCTGCTCAGCACCATGCATGTACTTATCCACGACGTTTGCGAAGAGCGCGGGCGCGACGCTGGAATACAGCGTCACCGCGTCGCGGCTGCTGGGGCGCTCAAGCATGCGGTACGTCTTTTCATCCAGGGGTCGCGCAGACTGCTTCGCCTCCCGAATCCAGTTGTCGAACACCTCACGCGATGTGGCGACAGTTTTGAAGTGCATGTCGGAGAAACCCGACCCGCTGTAGGCCGCGGACTGGCCCAGGTACACGCCAGGCGCGTTTGCAACGAGATGGAGACGCGTCTGCATTCCGGCCATCGCATAAACCTGGCTGCCGAGCTGCGGAATGAAGAAAGAATTCATAATCGATTCCGCGGTCACTTTGAAGTCGATGGGCGTGTTGACCGGAATGGCGAGCTGGTTCAGCGAGGCGACGCCATACTGTGGGTAGATGAACAGCCACTTCCAGTTCAGTGCAACGACCTCAACCTCGACCGGTGCAACGTTCGACTCGATGGCTCGATAAGGATCGAGCTTGTGCGTGGTGTTCCAGATGAGAATGCCAAGGGAGGCCACGATGACACACGGAATGCCCCAGACCACCACTTCGATCCTGGTCGAGCGGGACCACTTGGGCGCATAGGTCGCCTTCAGGTTAGTGTCGCGATAACGCCAGGCGAAGTACAGCGTCAAAACGATGACAGGGATAACCACCATCAGCATCAAGACCAGCGCGATGATGATGAGCGACTTCTCCTGCTGCCCGATAATGCCTTGCGGGGAAAACAGTTCCATCGTGCAGCCATTGAGGAGAAGTATGGCCATCGTGCCGAAAGCCAGACCGCCTGGCCGGCGCGTGCCGAAGAATGCCTTGGAGGGAGCGTAGATGGGATCAGCAGCATCCATCGTAATGACCTCGACAGTGAATCTCTTGAGCCTCCGGCCGCGAAGATCACGGGCAGACCGGTACAGCTGGCTCGCATCGCTCAAGCCTGCGTTGTACTGTTCGGGATTGAAACCTGCTCCCGTCCACCTGTTTTATCCCCTTGCATCGGGACGGCGTACACATGGTCACTAACGCGGCAGCCATACGAGGGTAGGCGGCCAAGACACGCGTCGCAATCCAAGATTTATTGTAGATGGGCTCCCGCTAAGATCAGTTCCCTGCACACGCTCAGGAATACTCCGCTAAAGCATGCAGCCGCCAAGAATTAAGGTAATAAAGATCGTCGGCAGAATGCACCGCAGCCATGTCCCGAGTAGCATAAACATTTAGTGTCACAGCCCGGCACGCTCCAGTGATATGTAATAGCCCACCGTCTCCCCGCTAACTATCATCAAAGCCACGTAGGACACTGAAGCGCCGCCAGTTCGACGAGCGTTAGTGCGCGGTCCTTCAATTCCTCGCCGCATAGGCCAAAGCGTCACGCCCGCCTTCGCGCCTGTCAACTCTGTTTAGTTGCCACAAGGTCTGCAAACTATGATCTGGGAAAAGAAACTCGCGCAATGGGTGGCAGATGTAAGAACCACTGCAAACCTGCCAGCACGCCTTGTGCTGTGGGATGGCCAGCAGCATGACTTCGGCAGGTTCGCCGCGCCGCAGGTCACGCTGAAAGTGAACAGCGCGTCCGCGCTGCCCCTCCTTTTCGAACCGAGCCTCGACAATCTGGGCGAGGCGTATGTGAAGGGCAAGATCGACATCGAAGGCAAGCTGTCGGACATCATCAGCATCGGATATTCGCTTGCGCGTAGCACGGCAACGAAGGCGAGCAAGCTCGCTCGCGTGCGGCGCTATTTCAATCACTCGAAAACGTCGGACAAGAAGGCGATCCAATATCACTACGACGTCTCGAACGAGTTCTACAAGCTGTGGCTCGACGAGAACCTGGTGTACTCGTGCGCGTACTTCGAGAACGGCGGCGAAGACCTCGCCACCGCGCAGATAAAGAAGATCGATCACATCCTCACGAAGATCCAGGTGCAACCGGGTCAGCGTCTGCTCGATATCGGCTGCGGCTGGGGCGCCCTCGTGCTGCGCGCGGCGAAGAAGTTCGGCGCAGAGTGCGTGGGCGTGACGCTGTCGCAGAACCAGTTCGATGTCGCGACGCAGCGCGTGAAGGCGGAAGGACTCGAAGGCCAGATCGAGATCCGTCTACAGGACTATCGCGATGTCGGAGGCCAGTTCGACCGCATCACGAGCGTCGGCATGTTCGAGCACGTGGGCCGCAAGAATCTGCCCTCGTACTTCCAGAAGATCCGCGACCTGCTCACGGATGACGGCATCGCGATGAATCACGGCATCACGTCGACGGATTACGACAGCGGCGAAACGGCGCTCGGCGGCGGCGAGTTCATCGACAAGTACGTTTTCCCCGACGGCGAGTTGCCGCACATCAGCTTCGCGCTCGAATCGATCCAGCGCGGCGGGCTCGAAGCTATCGACGTCGAAAGCCTGCGCCGTCACTATGCTCACACGCTCAACATCTGGGTCGCGAACTTCGAAGCGAAAGCGGAACAAGCGAGGAAGCTCGTCGACGACGAGAAGTACCGCATCTGGCGCGTGTACCTCGCGGGTTGCGCATATGCGTTCGAGAACGACGATGTGTCCATCTATCAGGTGGTGTGCCGCAAGGCGGGACGCAGCGCAAAGAATTTGCCGTGGTCGCGGCGATATATGTACGGTGGCCACTGAGCGACATGTTTACCCCTTCCGCGCTCACGCGGTGGCAACTCTTATATGGACCGGCGTAACCGTACGCAGGTCGTGATTTCGACACCCTTTGCCGCGAATTGTTCGCCTACAACTGGAGGTCCCCATGTCTGAAGCAGTAAGGAAACCGAGGCCGGAATTCCGAAACATCGGTATCGGGCAAATATTGACTGCCTACCGCCTGCCACTGGCGGGCCGTGTGTCGATCCTGCATCGCCTGAGCGGTGCCCTGCTGTTCGTCTTCTTGCCGTTCCTGCTCTATCTGTTCGAGCGGAGTCTGACTTCCACAGTTACCTTCGGAGTCTTCAAGGCTGTCCTTGCAAACCTCGTCGTGAAGGTTGTCGTACTCGTATTGACGTGGGCGTTCCTCTTGCACTTCTGCGCCGGCCTCCGGTATTTGCTGATGGACACGCACCGTGCGGTCTCGAAAGAGGACGGCAAGAGGACGGCGGCCATCGTGGCGATCGTCTCATCGCTCCTCACGCTCGCTTTCGCACTCAAACTATTTGGAGCCTTCTAAATGGCAGTCCATCATCAAATCGGTCCGAAGCGGCTCGTCGTCGGTGCTCACTACGGACTGCGCGACTGGCTCGCCCAGCGCATCACGGCCACCATCATGGCGATCTACACGGTCATCCTGCTCGTGTGGTTCTTCGGCGCACAGCAATTTTCATATGACGGATGGGCGTCGATCTTCGCGACGCAGTGGATGAAGCTCGCCACTTTCGTCACGCTGCTGTCGCTGTTCTATCACGCCTGGGTCGGCGTCCGCGACATCTGGATGGACTACGTCAAGCCCGTCAGTCTCCGTCTGCTTCTTCAAACGCTGTCGATCGTCTGGCTGCTCGCGTGTGCCGGCTACGCTGCGCAGATTCTCTGGAGAGTGTAATGACTGCAATCAGGAATGCTCTGCCGCGTCGCCGCTTCGACGTGGTCATCGTCGGCGCAGGCGGCTCTGGGATGCGCGCATCGCTGCAACTCGCGCGCGCCGGTCTGTCGGTCTGCGTGCTGTCGAAGGTCTTCCCGACGCGTTCGCACACGGTTGCGGCGCAAGGCGGCATCGGCGCGTCGCTCGGCAACATGAGCGAAGACAACTGGCATTACCACTTCTACGACACCATCAAGGGCTCTGACTGGCTCGGTGACCAGGACGCGATCGAGTTCATGTGCCGTGAAGCGCCGAATGCGGTCTATGAACTGGAACACTTCGGTATGCCGTTTGACCGCAATGCGGACGGCACGATCTATCAGCGCCCGTTCGGCGGCCACACCGCGAACTATGGCGAAAAACCGGTGCAACGCGCTTGCGCGGCGGCTGACCGTACCGGTCACGCGCTCTTGCATACGCTGTATCAGCAGAACATCGCGGCGAGGACCACATTCTTCGTCGAATGGATGGCGCTGGACCTGATCCGCGACGCCGACGGCGATGTGCTTGGCGTGACCGCGATGGAGATGGAAACGGGCGACGTCTACATCCTCCAAGGCAAGACGACGCTGTTCGCAACGGGTGGTGCTGGCCGGATCTTTGCGGCCTCCACCAACGCGTTCATCAACACCGGTGACGGCCTCGGCATGGCTGCACGTTCGGGTATCGCATTGCAAGACATGGAGTTCTGGCAATTTCACCCTACGGGTGTGGCGGGCGCAGGCGTGCTGATCACGGAAGGCGTGCGCGGCGAAGGCGGCATTCTGCGCAACGCGGACGGTGAGCGCTTCATGGAACGCTACGCGCCGACGCTGAAGGATCTGGCGCCGCGCGACTTCGTGTCACGGTCGATGGGGCAAGAAATCATCGAAGGCCGGGGCGTCGGTCCGAACAAGGATCACATCCTGCTCGATCTGTCGCACATCGGTGCCGAGACGATCATGAAGCGTCTTCCTTCGATCCGCGAAATCGCCCAACGCTTCGCGAACGTTGATCCCGTCAAATGGCCGATTCCGGTCGTGCCGACCATTCACTATCAGATGGGGGGCATCCCGACCAACATTCATGGCCAGGTGGTCGGCACGTCGAAGGGCCACAAGGATCCGGTCAACGGTTTCTACGCCGTCGGCGAATGCTCGTGCGTATCGGTCCATGGCGCGAACCGCCTCGGCACGAACTCGCTGCTCGACCTTGTGGTGTTCGGCCGCGCAGCCGGCAACCACATCATCAAGCACGTGAAGGAAATCAAGGAACACAAGCCTCTGCCGGCCGATGCCGCCGATTTCGCGCTGTCGCGCCTGAACAAACTGGAGAAGTCATCGTCGGGCGAATACACGCAAGCGGTCGCAGGCGACATTCGCTCGACGATGCAAAAGCATGCTGGTGTGTTTCGCACTGAGGAGCTGATGACTGAAGGCGTCAGGAAGATCAAGGAAGTGGCCGAGCGCGTCAATGATGTGCACATGAAGGACAAGTCAAAGGTGTTCAACACCGCGCGCGTCGAAGCGCTGGAACTGGCCAACATGATCGAGGTGGCGCGCGCCACGATGGTTTCGGCCGAAGCGCGTAAGGAAAGCCGCGGCGCACACGCGCCGAGCGAGTACAAGCAACGCGACGACGAAAACTGGCTGCGTCACACGCTGTGGTACAGCGAAGGCGATCGCCTCGACTACAAGCCGGTTCAAATGCAACCGCTGACCGTTGCAACGGTTCCGCCGAAACCACGTACCTTCTAGGCGCCATTCCCGGACTTAAAGGAAAAACGACCATGGCAACACGTACCTTCGAGATCTATCGCTACGACCCGGATAAGGACGCAGCGCCACACATGCAGACGTATGAGATCGAAATTGACTCACACGAACGGATGCTGCTCGACGCGATCGTCAAGCTGAAGGCTGTCGATGAAACGCTGGCGTTCCGGCGCTCGTGCCGTGAAGGGGTGTGTGGGTCGGACGCGATGAACATCAACGGCAAGAACGGTCTGGCGTGTTTAACGAACATGAACGATCTTCCGCAAAAAATCGTACTGCGACCGCTCCCTGGCCTGCCCGTCATTCGCGACCTGATTGTCGATATGACGCACTTCTTCCACCAGTATCACTCGATCAAGCCATACCTGATCAACGACACGCCGCCGCCGGAGAAAGAGCGCCTGCAGTCACCGGAAGAGCGCGACGAGCTCGACGGCCTGTACGAGTGCATTCTGTGCGCGAGCTGTTCGACCTCGTGCCCGAGCTTCTGGTGGAACCCGGACAAGTTCGTCGGCCCCGCTGGCCTGCTGCAAGCCTATCGCTTTATCGCGGACAGCCGTGACCAAGCGACCGGCGAGCGTCTCGATAATCTCGAAGACCCGTACCGCCTGTTCCGTTGCCATTCCATCATGAACTGCGTCGATGTGTGCCCGAAGGGCCTCAATCCGACGAAGGCCATCGGCAAGATCAAGGAACTCATGGTACGCGGTAAGGTTTGACATGAACGACACCTCACATCAATCCGATCCGCTGCGCCGCGCGCGACTTCGCTGGCGTGCCCGACGTGGCCTGCTGGAAAACGATCTGATCATCGAACGTTTTTTTTGCCGTTATGAACGAGATCTCAACGATGCCGATGTGGAAGCACTCACACGCCTGTTCGAACTTAGTGACAACGACCTGATGGACTTACTGCTCGCGCGCAGGGAACCAGGTGGCGACATTGCCGACCCGAACCTCGTTCGGGTGCTCGCGCTGCTGCGTTCCGCCTGAGTACGTGTGTCGGTGTCTGGTGGCTAAGCCGGTGGACCGCCACTGGGCATCTTGAACCAGTAGCCTGCCCCGGATCGCTTCATATGGCACGGCATGGCCACACCTCAAATGAAGGACAAGAGACGATGGACAACTTTCGCACGGAGGTCGACAGCCTCGGGGAAGTCAGGGTTCCCGCTGACAAGCTTTGGGGAGCCCAGACCCAGCGCTCGATCGAGCATTTCAGCATTGGCCGTGAATTGATGCCACGCGAATTGATTACTGCCTATGCCTTTCTCAAGAAGGCGGCGGCCAACGCAAACCACGCCGGAAGACGTCTCGACGACCAGGCACATACGCTAATTATTCAGGTCTGCGACGAGATCCTGGCAGGACAGCATCACGACATGTTCCCGCTCCACGTCTGGATGACCGGCAGCGGCACCCAGTTCAACATGAACATGAATGAGGTGATCTCGAACCGCTGCTGCCAGCTCGCCGGCATCGCCGTCGGCAGCAAGGCACCGGTCCATCCGAACGATCACGTCAACATGTCGCAATCGTCGAACGACAGCTTTCCATCGGCGATGTACATCGCGGCGGCGGTTGGCGTGAAGCAGCGGCTTATCCCGGCCGTCACGGCGCTCCACGACGCCATCGCGGCCAAGGCAGCCGAGTGGCAGGACATCGTCAAGATCGGCCGCACCCACATGCAGGATGCGACACCGCTGACCTTGGGCCAGGAATGGTCGGGCTATGCCGGCATGCTCGCAGAGGATCTGGAGCATCTCGACGACGCGCTGAAGAGTGTCTATCGCCTGGCGCTCGGCGGCACGGCAGTCGGCACCGGCATCAACGCCGCCCCAGGGTTCGCAGAGGCAGCCGCGGCCGAGATCGCTAAGCTCACCAGCCTGCCGTTCGTGAGCGCGCCCAACAAGTTCACAGTGCAGGGTGCGCACGACGCGCTCATTCAGCTATCGGGCACGCTCCGGACGCTCGCCGCCTCACTTTACAAAATCGGCAACGACATCCGGCTCCTGGCCTGCGGTCCGCGCGCCGGCTTCGCCGAACTCCTGATCCCGGAGAATGAGCCAGGCTCATCGATCATGCCTGGCAAGGTGAATCCCACCCAGGCCGAAGCGTTGACGATGCTGGCGATCCAGGTCATGGCGAACGACGTGGCCGTTGGCTTCGGCGGCGCCGGCGGCTATCTGGAGATGAACGTCTATAAGCCGCTGATGATCGCGAACATCACGCAGTCGGTGACCCTGCTAACCGACGGCTGCACCAACTTCCGCAAGTTCCTAGTAGAAGGCACGCAGCCGAACCGCAAGAGGATCGCGGAGTACGTCGAGCGCTCGCTAATGCTGGTAACAGCGCTCGCGCCTGTCATCGGCTATGACAAGGCGTCGAAGATCGCTCACCACGCGATGGAGCAGGACCTGACGCTGAAGGAGGCGGCCCTCTCCCTCGGCTTCGTCAGCGAGGCGGAATTCGACCACGTGGTCGACCCGGCGAAGATGGTTAAACCCTACGTAGCGACCGCGTGATCTGATCCTTTGAATCTATCGCAGACGCGATGACGATGCCCGGCCGCGGTCGCCATCGGGTGGCCTGATCGCGGCTATAAAGGAAAACCGATGAGCAAATCACACACTCTCGTTGCACCGGTCGAAACTGACCTCACAGGATTCGACCTGATCAACACACCGATGCTCAACAAAGGAACGGCTTTTACCGAAGAGGAACGCTGTGCGTTTCGTCTGCACGGATTGCTGCCACCGCATGTCGGCACGCTCGAAGAGCAGGTCGAACGCCGGCTGAAGGTGCTGCGCGCCTTCGCCACGGACTTCGAGCGCTACGCATTCCTGCGCGAGCTGCAGGACAGCGACGAGACGCTGTTCTACGCGCTGATCGCCAGCAATCTAGAAGAGACCCTGCCACTGGTCTATACACCGACCGTTGGCGAAGGCTGCCAGCGCTTCAGCGAAATCTGGCACAAGCCGCGCGGCGTCTTTATCAGCTATCCAAACATGCACCGTATTCGCGAGATTCTGTCGGATGCCCGCTTCGATCGGGTGCGCATCATTGTCGTCAGCGATGGCGAGCGGATCCTGGGGCTCGGCGATCAGGGCGCCGGCGGCATGGGCATCTCGATCGGCAAGCTGGCGCTCTATACCGCCTGTGCAGGCATCCATCCGGACGAAACTCTGCCGGTCCTGCTCGATGTCGGAACAAACAACCAGGAACGCCTCCACGATCCGCTCTATGTCGGCTGGCGGCATGAGCGCATAGGCGGCGACGAGTACGATGCCTTCGTCGAAGAATTCGTCACGGCCGTGACAGAGCGCTGGCCCGACGTGCTGCTCCATTGGGAGGACTTCGCCGGCTCCAACGCCGCCCGCCTCCTCGCGCGCTATCGCGATAGGCTGTGCACCTTCAACGATGATATCCAAGGCACCGCCGCCATCGCGGCCAGCTCGCTTCTCGCCGCCGTCAATGTCACCGGCGTGCCGCTAACGGCGCAGCGCATCGCCGTGCTCGGCGCCGGATCGGCCGGATGCGGCATCGCCTCCCTGCTGCTCCAGGCGATGGTCGATGCCGGTGCCGACGAGGCCGAGGCACGCCGCCACTTCTTCCTTGTCGACCGCAACGGACTGCTCGTCGAGGGCATGCCGGACATCACGCCGGCGCAGAAGCCGTTCCTTCAGAAACCGGAGGCCGTCGCCGGCTGGAAACGAGAGGCACAGAACGCAGTCGGCCTGCTCGATGTGGTATCCAATGCTCATCCGACGGTGCTGATCGGGGTTTCGGGGCAGGCCGGTGCCTTCACCGAGTTTGTCGTTCGCACCATGGCGCGGCATGTCGAGCGGCCGGTCATCTTCCCGCTGTCCAATCCGACCTCGCGCAGCGAAGCAACACCAGAGCAGCTCATGGCCTGGAGCGAGGGCCGCGCGCTCATCGGCACGGGGAGTCCATTCCCGCCGCTTCACTGGAACGACCAGACACGGAAGGTCAATCAAACCAACAATTCCTACGTCTTTCCGGGCCTCGGGCTGGGCGTCCTCGCCGCCGGCGCGCGCCGAATCACCGATGCGATGTTCATGGTCGCCGGAAAGACCGTGGCCGCCATGTCGCCCACGGTCAGGGACAAGGATGGGCTGCTCCTCCCGCCTGTCTCCGACCTGCGCAGCGTCGCAGTGGCCGTCGCGAAGGCCGTCGCCCGTCAGGCGCAGGCTGATGGCGTCGCGGAGCCTTGCGATGCGGCCACCCTCGACGCCCGCGTCGAGGCGCGCGTCTGGGAGCCGCACTATCGGCCTTATCGGAAGCGCGGCTGAAAACCGGACCTGCGCGGCACATCGGATGTCGCGCGGGTCCAACGCGTCTCACGGACCAGTCCGACAGCTCCAGTGAGAAGCGAGGCGAGCTTGTGGCGGCCTAAGAAGCTGTTGCGAAATTAGTTCATGCAGGGCTTTAGCCTGCTCCAGCAAATCAGTGAACAGGCAAGGGACAGGAAGGCTTCGTGGACATGGGCATACCGCTCGTATCGAATCTTCAGGCGTCTGAACGAGTGGAGCCAAGCAATCGAGCGCTCCACGACCCGGCGCGTTTTGCCGAGCCCACTGCCGTGAGGCGAGCCGATTTTAAGCAAGCACGGGCGTAATGCCGCGCTTGCGCAAGCGCTGTCGGTGCGGCTCGGAACTGTATCCCCGGTCGCCTTGGACGATTTTCGACTTGCGCAGTGGGCGTCCGCGCCTTCCGCGAATGGGAGGAATCGCCTCGACCAGCTCATCGAGTTGCGTGATGTCGTTGCAGTTCGCGCCGGTTCAGGATGACCGCGAGCGGGATGCCTTGCGCGTCGACGATAGGGTGATGCTTGCTGCCGAGCTTGCGCCGGTCTGTTGGGTTCGGACCGGTTTTTTTCCCGCCAGCATGGCGCGAACCGAGGAGCTGTCGACAATGGCGCGCGCCATGTCGAGTTGGCCGCGCCGGCGCAATTCGGCAAGCAGTATCTCGTGGATGCGTTGCCAGACGCCAGCCTCCTGCCACGCAACCAGACGCCGCCAGCATGCGGTGCCCGAGCCACAGCCCATCTCTTGCGGCAGTAGGTTCCAGGCGATGCCAGAGCGCAGCGCGAATACGATGCCAGTCAGCACCGCTCGGTCTGACGTCGGCTTGCGCCCTGCATATCGGCGGTTGCGCGGCGCTCGCGCCGGCAACAACGGTTCGATGAGTGACCACAGTTCGTCGTCTATCAATTCTCCGGGCGTCGCTTCCTGTCAGGCAAAACAAGACAGGAAGTTAACGCCCGCTCGAAAAAGTTAACAGACTCTCTGGGCAATTTCGCAAAAGCTTCTAAGTGGCACGCCTGTTTACCTTGAAGATTGGCTTGCGCTTCTCCAGAAAGGCCTTGGCGCCCCAACCGGTCTGCAGCTTCAAATCATGCGTCATGCGCCGATCAGCCCGCGCGCGTAGTGGTCGAGTAGTAGCGCGGCGAAGAGCAGCGAGAGGTAGACAATCGAGTAGCGGAACGTCTTGCGCGCGAGCGCATCGGAATATTCCCGGTAGATCTTCCACGCGTAGCCGAGAAAGACCGCACCGAGCAGCACAGCCGATGCGATATACACAACGCCGCTCATCTCGGAGATGAACGGCATCAGCGACGCCGCGAAAAGAATGATCGTATAGAGCAGGATGTGCAGCCGCGTGAACTGCTCGCCATGCGTGTTTGGCAGCATCGGCAGGCCAGCCTTCTCATAGTCTTGGCGGCGATAGAGCGCAAGCGACCAGAAATGCGGCGGCGTCCAGACGAAAATGATGAGCACGAGAAGCCACGCATCACCGGGCACGTGTCCCGTTACTGCGGCCCAGCCGAGCGCCGGCGGCATCGCGCCCGAGGCTCCGCCGATCACGATATTCTGCGGCGTGGCCGGCTTCAGCAGCAGCGTGTAGACGATGGCATACCCGACGAACGTCGCGAACGTGAGCCACATCGTCAGCGCGTTCGTGAATACGTAGAGCGTAAGCATTCCGAAGCCGCCGAGCACAGCCGAGAACAGCAGAATCTGCGCCGTCGTGATCTCTCCGCGCGCAGAAGGGCGCCATGCCGTGCGCCGCATCTTCGCGTCTATCTTCTGCTCGATTAGGCAGTTGATCGCGAACGCGGCGCCAGCGACAAGCCAGATGCCGATGGCTCCGGCGATCAACACCGCCCACGGTACCATGCCCGGCGTCGAGAGAAACATGCCGATGACGGCGCAAAAAACGGCCAACTGCGTCACACGCGGCTTTGTTAGCGCAAAATACCGCGAGACGCTAGAGCCGACGCTGCGGGAAAGTGTTATTCTGCCCATGTGCCCCTACGCTTTAGTCAGTGGAGTTTCACGCGCGGCAGCGTCGATCGCCGCAACCAATGAGCGATCGTATCGAGCGCCATTCGCGCGTAGTCGTGCAGTACTGTAATATGCCGTGCCTTCATCGCGCGCAGCCGTGATTTCCAGTATGCGTCAGATACCGATCGACTACCGTGTCGTGCGCGTGGGCCGCGGCTCTTCCGACTACCCACCATACCATCCACCCAAACGGCATCTTCTGAGGCGGCGATGCGAGATTTTCAGTCAGCTATTCCGGCGCATTGATCAAACGTCCACAGAAACAACATATAACGTTGCGCTCGGCCGAGACATTGGATGTTTATGTAATCCGAGGCACGTCTAGTGTTCTGTCCCGTAAGAAACTTTATTAATAATAAGGGGCAGATGGTCACTACCTTTGAGAGGAGCGAGCATGGGACGAGAGGTAATCAAGGTGGAAGTGTCAGCCGGCGAACGAGAGCAACTCACCTCAATGAGCCGTTCACGATCGCTGCCTCACCCGCTGGCGCGCCGAGCGAAGCTCATATTGATGGTGGCTGACGGTCGTCCCAATTTAGAGATTGCAGCGAAGTGTGGGGTGAGCCCACCTGCGGTGACTTTCTGGAAGAAGGTGCCCCTTTGATTTCGGTGCAATTTACCGGGATAGCTGCCCCGAGCATTCATGCGGGTTTCCGGGCGATTTCCTGGAAATACCACGACAAATCAATAGGTTGCTGTCTGCTATTGCTTGTTTTTTGGTGGTGCACTAAACGGCACATTCGCGCTCTGGGGCATTGCGACCCCTTCTCATTGCCGCTACCCTCCGCAGTCCGTCTCACGCTTGGGAGAGCGCGATGGATCACTGGCGGTTGGCCTACCTCGGGATGCGGCAGATCCCTCGGGAACTCAGCGAGTTCGAGCTTGCCACGTTCTTCACCTAGTCGCCCAAGGCATGGGCGCTGATTGATGCTCGGCGCAGCCCTTGGTATCGCCTGGCCGTTGCCGTACACATCGGCTTTATCCGCATGACGGGACGCACGCTGGACGCCTGCAAGCAAGTGCCCAGATTTCTCTGGGCGCATGTCGGGGCTCAGGTCGGTGTGACACCGCCGGATATGGGTACGCTCAACGCGCTCTACGACGGGCGCACAGATACATTGGCACACCACCAATTGTTGGCCTATCAAGCCCTCGGCTTCAGTCCGACGGCTGAGCATCAGCGCCGCTATGTTACGCGCTGGCTCAAGGAACGTTTGACGGGTCAGCCGAGCCGCACCGAGCTGTTTCACGAACTGAAGCGCTGGCTGTACGAACATCGAATACTGATACCCCATGACCGGGCACTAAAACGACTGATCAGTCAGGCCGTCGCGACGGCGGAAACGGCGCTTGCCGTCGCCCTGGTGCGCGCCTATGGGGCTGCCTCCCTGGACGTTTGGGGCACATCGCTGGCGCACCCGCATGGTGACCGCGCCAGCCTGCAACAATGGCTTTGGACCGTCCCTTTGCGAACCTCGACCCATCAGATGGGGAAATTGCTCGACAAGATCGAACTCCTTTACAAGATGGGCATTCACCGAAACTGGCCGGCGGCGTGCAATGAAGCGCTGGTACGCTACTACGCCAAGCGCTGTGCCAATCGTCCGGCATCAGTGAGCAAGCGAGTCGCGCAGCAACCCCGCCGTTTGGAAGCTGCTTGCTTTCTGCGTTACGCTTTATGCGCCGCCACGGACCAATTGGCGACCATGTTGCGACACGGGATTCAGAAATCCGTCAACGACGTTCGGCGCCTGATTGACGCTGGCCGACCGGACCCTGACACCCAGATGCGAGAGTTCGCGACTGCGGTCAAAGCGCTGGCCGCGGATGAGGTGCTAACCCGTGAAGCACTCTGCCAGCAGCTGTCGGCGTTGGCCGATGCAGCGCTTAACAGGCCGCTGAAATACCTCCGGCAGACGTCAGCGCGGCGACTGGCTGAAGCGTTGATCTGAGGACTCCATCCAACCCAACATTTCATGCGCGGCGCTGACACCTTCACCGAGAGTTTGTTCACCATGCGGCGGCTGGATGAATTCGTGCCGAAGGCCCATCCGCTGCGCTCGATCCGCACCATGGCCAATCAGGCGCTGGCAAAGATTGACCGGTTGTTCGCGCAGATGTATGAGGCCGATATCAAGGGCGGTCGGCCCAGCATCGCGCCGGAGAAGTTGCTGCGGGCCATGCTGCTGCAGGTGCTTCACAGCATTCGTTCGGAGCGTCAGCTCATGGAGCAGACGCAGTACAACCTGCTGTTTCGCTGGTTCATTGGCTTGGCCATGGATGATGTGGTCTGGGTGCCCACCGTGTTCAGCAAGAACCGCGAACGGCTTATCAAGCACGATGCGGTGATCGAGTTCTTCAACGAGGTGCTGGCCATCGCGCAGAAGAAGAACTGGCTGTCGGGCGAGCACTTCAGCGTCGACGGCACGCTGATTCAGGCGTGGGCAGGCCACAAGAGCTTCGTGCGCAAGGACGGCGACGACGAGGACGACAGCGGCGGCGCCAACTTCAAGGGCCGCAAGCGCAGCAACGAGACGCATGCGTCCAAGACCGATCCCGATGCCAAGCTGTACCGCAAGGGCAAAGCCGCCAGTGAGCTGCGCTACATGGGCCATACCCTGAGCGACAACCGACACGGACTGGTGGTGAGCGCCATGGTGACTAATGCGGACGGACACGCCGAGCGCGAAGCCGCGAAGGTCATGCTCAACGATGCCAGGCAGGTAACTGAAGACCTAAATGTGGAAGTCACCGTTGGTGCGGACAAAGGCTACGATGCGCAGGAATTCATTCAAGCCTGCCTGGAAATGAAGGTAACGCCCCACGTGGCACAGAACACCTCGGGGCGGCGCTCGGCCGTTCCTGATGCCATTGCTTGCAGCGCCGGTTATGCCGTCTCGCAGCAGAAGCGCAAGCTGATCGAACAAGGCTTTGGCTGGGCCAAGACTGTGGGGCGCATGCGCCAGGTAATGGTGCGCGGACTAAAGAAGGTTGACCAGATGTTTGTGCTGAGCATGGCCGCCTATAACCTCGTGCGCATGCGCTCGCTGGGACAAATCCGTCCGCAGTGGCAGTAATCGCATTAATGAGGCCGGCAATGGGCGCCAAATCGCCGAAAACGTCGATGCAGTGACGCCCAGCTCCCGGATTGTGAAAAAAGCGAACCCATCAGCGCCTCTTTGGGGAAGCTCTGGCTCTTGCGCGATGAGTACTTCAGCAGCCTGTTAACCGGCGTGCGCCCAGCCGTGCCAGCCTGATCCGCATGCAACTCCTGTCACGGCACCGCCAGGCCCGAGCCCTGCTCGGCAAGTTGGTTCTGCTGCCCTTCTCTGCCCAGTCGGCACACCCAGTGATCGACGCGTTGACCGTTCTGCAGGAACTTTACGCGATAAAGACCGACTCTCTTCCCGACCAGATCACGATTCGACTCGGCCGCGCCTGGCAACCCGCTATGGAGGGACAGGACCGTCAGCGGGCGCTGGCCGCCTTCGAGTGGGGCACGTTATTCGCTCTACGGGTGGCACTGCGCAACGGCTCAGTCTTTCTTGCGCACAGCTTTGCCTTCCGAAGCCAAGCGGCGCTTTTGATCGGCGCCAGCGATTGGAAGGCTAAACGCAACCACTTCTATGGCCATCTCAAGTTGCCGCAGGATGCTCAGGCATTTTTGTTGCCGGTGATCGCGCATCTGGACGAAGGCCTCGTCAAGCTGAGGGACGCTGTCTTGTGTGGGAAGCTCAAGATTGACGATGCGATCCACATCGATCCCTTGGTGGCGAGCGCTACGCCCGCGTCGGTGGAGACATTGCGACGCGCACTGTTCGAGCGGCACCCCGGCGGCCAGCTTCCTGAGATCCTGCTCGAGATCGACAGTGCCACGCACTTCAGTTGGCTCTTGCTGGGGAGGGAGCCGCATTCCCGCAGCGAATTGCTATTGGTCTACGCAGCCATACTCGCGCATGGCACGTCGATGTCAGCTGCGGATCTCGCCCGAATGGTGCCGGAGCTGTCGCCGCCAGCGATCCGGCAGATGATGCATCGTATCGCGGACGAACGGAAGCTGCGCCACGCAGCAGAAGCCGTGCTGACCTTCATGCACCAGCACCCGATTGCCCAGCATTGGGGACGCTCCGATCTGGCGTCGTCAGACATGAAGTCGTTGGAAACGACACGCTCTGTCTGGCAAGCGCGGGCCGACCCGCGTCGGCGGACGGCATCGATCGGGATGTACACTCACGTTCGCGATCGCTGGGGCATTTTCTATGACCAGCCAATTCTGCTTAATGAGCGGCAAGCCGGTGCAGCAATCGAGGGCGTGATCCGACAAGGTGGGTCGGAAGACGTGGCGCAACTTGCTGTGGATACGCACGGCTTTACAGATTTCGCCATGAGCCTGTCACGGCTGTTGGGCTTTGATCTCTGCCCGCGACTGGCCCACCTGCGCGACCGGCGCCTGCATGTCCCCAGGCACCACGCCGTGCCGAGCCAACTGGTTGCCGTCACCGACGCCGATGTTCGACTGAGCCTCATTGAGCGCGCCTGGGATGAACTGGTACGGATTGCCGCATCCGTGCAAAGTGGGCAGTGCACTGCAGTTCAGGCACTCACGTGCTTTGGCGTGGCGGCACGCGGGCAGCTTGTCTATGAGGCCGGAGTGCATCTCGGACGGCTGTTTCGTACGATCTTCCTGATCGACTATTTCACGAATACCGCATTTCGCCATGAGATGCAGCACGCGTTGAACCGCGGTGAAGCGGTGCACATTGTTCAGCGGGCGATCCATCACGGCAAGATACCGCTCGAGCTGGCGAGACATGACGCGTCGCTGGCGGCCGTGTCATCGGCCTTGACTTTGCTATCCAATGCAGTCATGGCTTGGAATACGATGCACATGCAACGCAGTTGGGACATCCTTGAACGAGTCGGGGCCGAGACAGTGCGCCCTGTGGACCTGCGGCATATCGGGCCCACCCATCTCGAGGGGATCAATCTGCGAGGGACTTTCGAGTTTCCGATCGCGCGCTATGCGCATCGGCTCATGCCCACGGTGGCGCTCCAATCCGACTCCCTTGCGCGGTGGCGTACGGCATAACCATCCCGCTTCGAAAGGACGGTACCCAGAAATTCATACCTCTGGGCTCGCAACATCCGCGGTGTACTCCTCCAGCCGGGAGGACTCAGGGCCGCATTCGGCTATTCGGAAGCTCGCCGCCCTTCCCCGCCACCGCCGCCCGCGAGCGTCGGGCGCCGAGGGCAGTCAGCAAGCACTTGATTTCATTGAAATTTCTCATGTCCACCTGCCGGAAACCCGCATAAATACTAGGGGCGGCTACCCCTGTAAATTGCAGCGGAAACAAAGGCATACCTACTACGGCGCATTGGATCCCCGGCGCAGCTTTGTCGAAACCGCTGCCACCGGCGAATTTGTCTGCTGCCAGGATCGCCTCTCCGAACAGGACATCGCGCGTAGCGAGTTTTTTCAGGACTACCAGCTTCCGTCAGGTCTGCGCTATCTGATGGGCGTACGCCTAGCTCGCGCAGGCAGTGGTGACATTCTGCTGGGCTTGCTGCGAGCGAAAGACAGGCCGCCCTACACACTGGAAGAGCGCGCCGCAGCGGCGGGCCTGGTCGGGCACCTGCAGCGCTCCATCAACCTCTGGCAGGACGCCAGGATCCTGCATCGCGACGCCGCGCTTGGCAATGAACTGATGGAGCAACTGGGCCTTGCGGTGTTCGCGCTGGACAGGAGTTTTCGGCTGGTCTTTGCCAACCAGGCTGCTGAAGCGATGCTCCGCGCAACCACCTGCCTGAAACTGGAACATGGGCGACTGTCGGCGACCACAGCAGCCGAGAATGATGGCATGCAGGCGGCCATGGCGCGCGTGGGAAAGACGCGCAAGGGGGAAAGCCTGGCGGTGCGGGCCGCATCGGGGGCGCCACCCGAAGTATTTCTCAATATCACATGCCTTCCCGGCCAGGACACGCGCGCGGCGTTTGGCGATGCAACCATCCTTGTTACAGCCAGGCGGCGCGGCACGGCGCCGCTGGTTACCGCGAGACAGTTGCAGGGGGCTTTCAGGCTGTCAACGGCCGAGGCGGCAGTGGCTGAAGCGTTGATTTGCGGCAAGACCCCTGACGAGTACGCCGCCAGCGCCAGGGTTTCGCTCGCCACCGTGCGTACGCAGCTGCGGGCGATTTTCGAGAAGACAAACACGCGATCCCAGGCTGAAGCCGTGGGGGCAATGCTGTGGGTGCTATCGCAGGCGAAGGGTGATCGCTAACGTTTCCCGATACCAGCGCGCCCCTCCCTACCTTGAAGTAGCTCGCCCAGCCGCGTAGCGTGCGATTCAGCTTGCCCACCAACTCCGTGGTATCGAGCCATGTCATCGAAAGGGCCGTCAACGCACGGATCTTCTCGACCATGCGTCGGATGCTCTTCTTCGACGGTCGCATAGCCATACGGGCCTGGCCAGTCGTCGCTGAATACATCCGCCCAAACGTGTAGCCCAGGAGACCGCACCAAAACGGGGGCAAACGACCGGACCACCGCTGAGAGGCCAATGAGCCACCTAGAATTCGCGCATGGCATCCGATCCTCGGGCGGCGACCTCCTTCCTTCAGCTGCGAATTACGCTGCGCGGCTTGAACCCGCCGGTTTGGCGACGCTTGCTCATTCCCGAGCACATCACACTGGGGCGGCTACACGATGTAATCCAGGCGGTCGTGGGCTGGACGGACGAACATCTGCACCAGTTCACCATTCGAGGCCGGCAGTACGGCGAAGCCCGAGAGGGTGCCCTGCAATTTTCCACGACGGCTACCGCACTGACGCTGAGCGCCTTCGCGCTGCGCGAGCATGAAGGCTTCTTCTATGTGTACGACTTCAACGCATGGTGGCATTGAACGCCTCTTTTCTGGCGCGCTGGACTGGGATCTGATCGCCCTTTACTGGCAGGACCTGATGCAGGTCGCGTTGTAGATTCAGGCCGGGACGATATCCTCTCCCCTCCTCCTGCGCCGGTTGGGGTCGGATAGTCGCAAGAATCGACTCCTTTTTGCCGCCCAGGAACTGGGCAAGGTTGTGCGCACCGTGTTTCTGCTGGAGTGGATCGGCAGCCGAGATCTGCGCCAGGAAATCATCGCGACCACCAACAAGATCGAATCCTACAATGGCTTTGCCAAGTGGTTCTCGTTCGGTGGCGATATGTTGGCAGTAAACGATCCCGACGAGCAGCAAAAACGATTGCGCTATAACGATCTGATCGCCTCCGCAGTAATCCTGCAGAACGCCGCCGACATGATGCGGGCGCTTCGGGCCATGGAGAAGGAAGGCATCCGGGTCGACGTGGATGACTTGGCTCCCCCATACAGCCGCTCTGCCAACCATGCGGTTACTCCAGCGAAAACCCGCCGCCAAACGGCTCCGCGTAGTTAGCGTCAGCGCGCAGGACTTCAAACTCCGGCATTTCGGCAAACCGCGTTACTTGCACGTCGACGTGGCGCCGCCACACTTCCAACGAGCCGGATTGGACCGCCAGCGCCAAGTAGCTTTTGTGCTTGCGCGAAGGGTAGCGAAATCCGAGCGGGGCCGCATCGCCAGAAAGGCCGGCCAGAACTTCGAGCATCCGCAGGCCAAACCACTGGCACCAGGCATGGTCGCCGTGGATATGGTCGTAGATGCCTAGCTTGCTGAGAGCTGTGCCGTGGAGATCGAGGATCCGGATGTCCGTTTGCAGTGAATGTCGCGATCAAGCCTTTCTCGGCAACGTCTGGCGGGATATAGAACGTGCCGGGCTGCGTCAAGTCGTTGGCGCAGAAGCCGGACTCCCACAGGGCAGTCGTCAGGCCTTGGGCCGCGTACATCCAGTAGTCAGAAAAACGTCCGTCGGTTCCAGCAAACTCGGCGGGCGGGCCGAACCGGTAGGTCCGCTGGACGTACGGCGGAACGACCGCGGCGGGATGGCGGACCGCGCGGAAAACGTGCGTGCCGGCGGGCAGGAGAATCCCGCGCCGACCAGTGCCTGGCGCAGGAGATCGGTCGGAGGAAGGGTTACAGCAATATGCTCGGGCGCAGCAATATTTGGCGTCGTCATCAGCTGATCAAGTCCGTACTGCGCGAGGGCAGCGCGCCCAGCTGCGCGATCACCCTGCCCTGCCGCTCGCTGGCGGATTGGGCAAGGTGGCCACGCTGCGCGGCGGTGAGCGCCGCACGCGATTCGAACGCCCTGCCCGCCAGCAACTCGGCCGGCGTCAGGTCATCGAAGGCGTCGACCGGTGTTACCCAGAACGCATGGATTTCGCTGCTCGGCAGGTCTGTCATCTGGCGCAGGACCGGAGCCAGCAGCTCCGGCACTGGTGGCGCGAATTGCCAGGCCGGGAATGCGCGGCCGATCGCCTTGCCGCGGGGGGTGACACAGTAAAAGCGTGCATCCTCCACCGCGCGGTACAGCGTCGCCTGCGACATGGCCACCAGGCCCTGTGCAATGACTTCCGAGGGCTTCAGGTATGACACGGCGAGTCGGTCCTCGACGCCTCCCGCCGGCGAACCAGGGTGCCCGAGCGTTGCCGTCAGGCACTGGCGCACGATCGCCATCAGGGCGCGCTCGCCCGCGTCGATGGTGTGCTCCAGCTGCTCGTCGATATCGTGAACCAATTTCTCTACCAGTTGAGCGTCGCCGGCAGCGCCGGACGCGAACGAGGTGCGCGGTGTCATACCTACTCCTTCAGATGACAACAGGCGGCGGCGCCGGATGAATGGCCGCTTCCTGATCGGCCCGCCGGCAGGACCGCAGGTGCTGCGCGGCGAACGACATGGCCCGCGACACCAGTACCGAAAGTCGATGTACGCGATCGGAATCACCCTTCGCAAGTTTCTCAAGATGTGGGGCTAAAGGCATCCTCGAACTGGGCCCAAGCTGTCTACGTGTACCGCATACATCGCTTTCTACGTGGGAAGTGCCACTGACCCCAGAGCCATTACCGACTACGCGCAGCACGCCCTCGTTGCGACAGACCCATAGCCTGAGAATTCGAGCCAGCCTTTCTGAGACTTCCCGCAAGTCCCATTGCCGCGAGTCGAGGTCGGATCCGCTCGGCCGTCGCTTCGCGCAGCTTGGCGATCAGTAACGTCTGCAACGCCTTGAAATTGGCTTCATTGCCCTCGAATCGCGACCGTCAGACCAGCCCGTACCAGCCTAGCACCGCGCCGCCCGCCAGCAGCCAGAGCATGTGAATGCGGACGCGCCAGACGATCAGCGCGGTCAGCACCGTCAGCACCCACAGCGGCCAGTCGCGCGCCGCGACGTCGTTGACGGCGGTCAGCGTCCACGACGTCGCGATCAGCAGCGCGATGACGATGGGAGCCATGCCCTGCCGGAACGCCAGCACGCCACGCAGGTCGCGGTTGCGATGCCCCCAGCGCGCGGCGAGGTAGGTCAGCGTCGTGCTGGGCAGCAGGATACCGGACATGGTCAGCGCGACGCCAAGGAGCCCGGTCGAGACCCCGCCAGCGTTCATGCCGACGTTCCAGCCCAGCAGCGCGATGAACAGCACGTTGGGCCCGGGCGCGGCCTGGGCGAGGGTCACCGACGTATTGAACTGTCCGTCGCTGAGCCAGTGCTGCTGCTCCACGAGGTAGCGGTACATATCGGGCGCGGTGGTGATGGCCCCGCCGATCGACAGCAGGGAAAGCGAAACGTAGTGCAGGAAGAGATCAAGCCACTCAGCCCATCCCAGGGAAAGCGACAGCGCGCCGGTCATGGCTTCAGCCTCCGGTAGGTGAGCACGTAGGCCGTACCGCCTAGCCCGAGCAGCACGTAGACCAGCGGCCAGCGCAGCAGCGCCACCGCCGCGAAGCAGCAGCACCCGAGCACGATGGCAAGCGGGATGCCCAACGGATTGGTGCGGATCGCGCTCATCAGCCGCAGCCCCGTGGCGGCGAACAGGCCCGCGGCCACAGCACCCGTGCCGCGCAGAGCGCCAGCCACACCGGGGTGCTCGGCGAAGCGGGCATGCAGCATCTCCAGCAGCAGCACAAGCACCAGCGGCAGCGTGAGGATGCCCGCGAGCGCGGCCAGCGCGCCGGCCAGCCCGAAAGACCGACCGCCGATCATTAGCGCCAGGTTGACCACGTTCGGGCCCGGCATGACCTGGGCGACGGCCCAGTCCTCGATGAACTCCTCGCGCGTCAGCCAGCGCTTGCGCTCCACCAGTTCCTGCTGAACCACGGCCAGCACCCCCCCGAACCCCTGCAGGCCCAGCAGCGTGAAGGTGACGAACAGGTCGGCCGAGGACCGGGGGTGGCTGCGTTCCTCGCCGGTTTCCGATGGCTTAGCGCCGAGTGCAGCGGTGACTGACTTTGGTGACATTGCTGATGTGTTGTTGGCTGTTGCGACTGCTATTACCGCTATTGCTGTTTGATGCCGAGCTGCGCGATGGTCTTGCTCCACCGCGCCATGTCGGCGTCGACGATGCCGACGAACCGCTCGCGTGGCATCGCTTCCACTTCGATTCCCTCGTGGGCGAGCTTTGCCACGACCTCCTTGTCCTGAAGGGCCTTCTCCACCGCGTTGTACAGCTTCTGCACCACGGCGGGCGGGGTGCCGGCGGGCGCGAAGAAGCCATACCAAGGCGCGTACTCGAAGTTCTTGATGCCAGCCTCTTCCAGCGTCGGTAGGTTCGGCAGGGCCGGGGAACGCTTTTTCCCCGAGGTGGCGATCGGACGGACCATGCCCGAGTTGATGAACGGCATCACGGCCGGAATGGTCAGCAGCATCGACTGGATCTGACCCGACACCAGCTCCGTCAGCGCCGGGCCGGACCCCTTGTAGGGCACGTGCTGGAGCGTCGTGCCGGTCATCATGCCGAGTACCGCCATGGGCAGGTGGCCCGCGCTGCCGACGCCACCCGAGCCGTAGTTGATCGCGCCGGGCTTCGCCTTCGCCAGCGTGAGGAAGTCGCTCATGGTCCTGACGGGCAGGCTCTTCGTCACGACCAGCACGTTGGGCGTGGCGCCGACATAAGCCACCGGCAGGATGTCGCGCTTCGTGTTGTATGGCAGGTGGCTGTACAGCGAGTCGCTGAAAACGAGCCCCATGTGGTGGACCATCAGCGTGTACCCGTCGGGGGCGGAGCGCGCGAGCATCGCCGTGGCGATGGTGCCGCCTGCCCCGCCGCGGTTGTCGACGACGAAGGGCTGGCCCAGTTCGCGTTGCAGCTTCACCGCCAGCACGCGCGCGACCAGGTCGACCGTGCCGCCGGCGGCGAACGGCGCCAGGATGGTGACCGGCTTGGTGGGCCAGTCGGTCCCCTGCGTCGCCCAGGCCGCGGGGACAGCAGGGGCGGAAATCAGTGCGACGCCCGCGCAGATCGCGGGAAGCTTCCGAATGAACATGCCCGTCTCCTCATGCGGCCTTGTTCGGCCTGTCTGCTTGTATTCGATGCCGCCATCGCTGCTCCGCGGGTCCCAGCGCCGAGGGGTGCGCCGATCCCGCGTCTGTCGCGCTAGAAAGCGAAACGATAGCGATCCAGCTTCGCCTCATCGAGTTCCACGCCGAGCCCGGGGCCGTCCGGCACCGGGATCGAGCCACTGCCCAAGTCGAACTTGCGGGTCACGATGTCGTCCGAGGTCTTGAGCGGGCCGACGCATTCAAGCCCACCGAGCACGGCTGGACTGGTGCACGCCAGCATGATCTCAGCCGCCGTGTTCACGCCAAGCCCGAAGCCGTGGCCGATGACGACCCGCATGCCGGCCGCGCTGGCCGTTTCAAGCATGCGACGGCAGGTCAGAAAGCCGCCCTGCTTCATTACCTTGAGCTTGACGATGTCGGCACAGTTGGTGCGGATCACGGCGATCAGGCTGGCATGGTCGGTGATCGACTCATCTGCCATCACCGGCACGCCAATGGCTTGCCGCACCTTCGCCATCCCGGCGAGGTCCTCGGCAGCCACCGGCTGCTCCAGCAACTGCAGGCCGACCGGCTCCAGCAGGCGCCCCAGCGCAATGGCGTCCCCCACGCTGTAGCCGGCGTTCGCGTCAGCGCGCAGGGCCATGTCCGGCCCCACCGCCTCGCGCACGGCCATTAGCCGGTCGCGGTCGGCCTTGATGCCGCCGCCGACCTTGACTTTCGCCGAGCGGAAGCCCCGGTCGAACCACTTGCGCGCCTCGGCGGCCGCCTCGTCCGGCGGCACGATGCCGATCCAGGCGTTGAAGCGCAGCGTGTCGACCACGGCGCCGCCGAGGTACTGGTGCACCGGGATGCCGAGCCCGCGCGCCAGCATGTCGATGCAGGCCATCTCGATCGCCGCTTTCGCGTCGAGGTAACCGGCGCGGCCCTGGTCCATGCGGCGGACTACCTCGTGCGGGTTACCGGCGTCGCAGCCGCGCACCAGCGGCGCGAAGTCGTCGCGGATCGCCAGCAGCGATTCCTCGATGGTCTCCACCGAATAGCCGGGCGACGGGTCGATGTTGCCGAGGCCGACGGAGCCGTCGTCGGCGGTCAGTCGCACCACCGCACTCTTCTGCACGGTCTTGGTCACGTAGGCATTGCGGAAGCCGGGGCCGACCAACGGCACGGCCACGCCGAACACCTCGACATTGCGGATGGGAAGATGCAGGCCGTTCATGGTCAAGACTCCAACGCCATGCCGGCGGTGGCCGCATTGAATGCCTGGACCGCCGTGCCCTTGATCTGGGTGCGGTGCATGACGCGCGTGGCGGATGGATCGAAGGCGTCGCGGCGGTGCAGCGTGCAGCGGTTGTCCCAGAGGATCAGGTCGTGCTGGCGCCATTCCTGGCGGAAAGCAAATTCGGGGCGGGTGGCGTGCTCCCACAGCGCGTCCAGCAGGGCGCTGCTTTCGGCGAGTTCCATGCCGAGCACGTAGCTGTTACGGCGCCGGCCGAGGAATAGCGCGGGGCGGCCGGTATCGGGATGCACGATCACTAGCGGATGGTGCGCGCCGGGCGCCTCGCGCGGGTCGGTCACTTCCTTCATGCCTTTGCGCATCATGCCGGCGCTGTTATAGGTCGCGTCGTGGATCGCCTTGCGGCCATCGATCAGCGCCTTCACGCGGTCGGGCAAGGTCTCGTAGGCGAGGTACATGTTCGACCAGTACGTGTCGCCGCCGCCGGGCGGCACCTCCAGCGCGTGCAGCAGCGCGGCACGCGGGGGGCGCTCGATGTAGGTCATGTCGCAGTGCCAGACCGCCTCGCCGTCGCCCAGGTTGCCGATGGGCACACCGTCGACCTTGACGTTGGAGATGACGTTGATCTCGGGAAACTCGCTGAGGAAGGGCTTGCCATACGGGTTAGGCCCCGGTGGATCGAGTTCACCAAACACGCGGCTGAACGCCAGCAGTTCCGGGTCCGTCAGCGCCTGTCCCCGGAAGCGCAGCACGAGGTGCCTGCCCCATGCCTCCTGGAGTTCCGCCAGGGTGTCGTGGTCGAGCGGCTGGCGCAGGTCGATACCACTGACCTCGGCGCCGAGACTGGACGCGAGCGGCGTTACGGAAATGCGTGTCATTGGCTGTCCTCCCGTCATGGATTGGTGGAAGCCAATATAGACACCGGAAGTGATACCGTAAATGATATAGATTCTGGATACCGCTATACTCGCCCGGTATCACCTCTTCCGGACCCTCCGCGCCATGCCATCCGCCCCCGACAAGCCCCTCCAGCGGCGCCATATCGAGGCCCTCGTCGCCGTGGGCGACCACCGCTCCGTGCACCGCGCCGCGCGGGAAATGGGCGTGCCGCAACCGGTGCTGTCACGCCTGCTGGCGGAAGCGGAAGGGTTGCTGGGGGCGCGGCTGTTCGAGCGGTCGAGCCATGGGAGCTCGCCCACGCCGAAGGGGATCGCGGTGCTGTCGCAGGCCCGTTTCGTGCTGCGCGCGATGCAGCGGCTGCACGATGCAGCCTCGGAGTCTCCCCGCCAGCCGATCCGGCTGGGCTGCATCCCGCGTGTGATGCACACCCTGCTGCCCGGCCTGTTCGCGCGGCTCTACCCAGCCGGCCCCCCGGAGACCTCGACGCACCAGTTCCAGGTCATCGAAGGCAGTTCACGGGCGCTGTTCGAGCAGCTTGCCGCCGGCAAGCTGGATTTCGCCATCGTCCGCAGCGCCGCGCAAAGGGCGGGCGACCACGACGATCTCGTGCTGGAGCGCCTGTACCAGGAGCGCACGGTGATCATCTGCGCCGCCGGGCACCCGGGCATTCCCGATCGGACCGTCGCCCTGTCGAGCCTCGGGGACCAGAACTGGGCGCTGCCCGACGGGGAAACCAGCTCGCGCATCGCCTTTGACGAGTTCTGGCACGAGCACGGCCTGCCACGCATCCGCCCGGTCATCGAGACGCGTTCCTTCGAGTCGAACCTGGCACTGGTGGCGGGCACCAGCCTAATTTCGATCGCCCCGGAAGCGGTGGCGCGGCGGCACGTCGCGTTCGGGCTGCTGCGCATCGTCAAGGCGCGCCAGCCCATACCGGCTGACCCGGTGGTGCTGGCCTTTTCCCGCATCGCGCAGGAGGATCCCGTGCTGGACGGCTTCCGGCGGATGATTCATGAGACCGCGCGGACGGTTCGGGAACTGTCGCAATAGGCGTCGGATAACCGTCAGCGCTCGGTCGCGTTAGACGCCGACCTGCCGGGCGAACTCGGCGGCAGCGTCGTTCAAGTACGACGGTTCCCCGCGCATCGGCGTCCTGCACGGTGATGCCGTCGCCGACATGACCGAGGTCGTGCCCGGTCGCAAACTGCGGATGATCGACGTGCTCCGGCTCGGCGACGGTGTGGCACACAAGCCGATGCGGGAATGCGCCGCGCCTACCACTGAGCGAAATCCGATTGCGGGCACCGGTGCCGCGCCCGGGCAATTACCTCGGCGTGGGCGGGAACTACGAATCCCACTGGCAGGAAGCCGCGCACCTCGGCAGCAACGGCCGTAACATCCGAACTGGTTCAACAAGCAGACCGCTTGCGTGACGTCTGCCACGCTAATCTGCGAGTTCGCGGCCAGATTGCGCCGGCCGGCCACGGATTGCCTATGGCCGTGTCGGCCGACGAACTGGCATCCGGGCTCTGCCTGCCAAAGGTCCGTTGAGCAGCCCATGAGCGGTCATCCAAGACGGAGGCGGCGATCGTCTCTTCATCGGCCGACCCGGTCAGCCAGGATTCCGGGAACGACTGAGATGGTTGGGCGCGAGTACCGATCGGTTGCCGCGACGATGGCCAGGTCGACGTCCGTAACCGCGATGGGAGCGCAATCCATCCGCGCGCCTCAGCGATGCGACGCGATTTGGCCCGCAGCTCTCTCCGAGCTCTCGCGTCGTCGTGGATCTTGCGATGACCGTTCAAGGGCTCGCACTTACGAAGGCTTGACGGTTTGGTGCCGCCACGAACGCGGCGCCGTGTCGCGATTCTGTTCGACGACGGCGGTTGTGCACGTCTACTCGCCCCATCGAAGCTCGGAAGAAGCGCCTGGCTGCCAGGCTGCGTTCAAGCGTCCACCCCACCATCGACGGGTGATCAAAGCCACATCTTCCCGTTGTCTATCTTGCACGCAGCCTTTATCGTCCATGGCGGGTCCCTACACGCAGGCGGCCGGATGAACAAACAAAACGATAAGAAGGGTGGTCATGGGCTTTTGGGGAACGACGGGGAGGCTGCTTTGGGGGGCGACGAAGCTGGCCGGCAAGGCCGCGGCCGTCACAACAGTCGCAACGGCGAAGGCCACAGTGGCTACGGCAAAAGTTGCCTACTAGAATCGCGAGACGATTGCTGACGTCGCCAGCGGCACCGCGAAGGCGACCTGGCAGGTCGCTAGGCTGGCCGGGAAAGGCACGGCTTACGTCGCGGGACAGGTGTACACCAATCGGGACGCTATCACCGGCGCCACGGTCGGCGCGGTCAAAGGGACGGTCGGTGCCATCAGCGACCTTTCCGGCCATGTGGGGAAGGACAAAGAGATCGTAGCGCAGACGTCGGCCCTGAAAGAGCAAGGCCAGCGCTACAAGAGTCTTCAAGTGAAAATCCAGCGCAAGATTGGCCCACGTCCGTCGAAGCGCGTTCTCCTCGATTCCACCTTGGTCGGCGGCGAGACCCTGGCCACCTACATGCACATGGGAGAGGTCCCGCCAGAGCTCCAGCGTGCATACGAATTGGCCTACCCGAATTTGGCCGCCGATCACTCACTGATCGAGGAATTCCGGCGATTGAATGCAATCGGCCACCGCCTGCACGCAGCGCGTGTAGTCCGGCCAGCGCGCTCGCGTGACCGATCTGGTCTACAACCTGAGGAGGCTGGGAGCCTCCTCTGTCGGCGGGTGCGGTCGGCCTTCGCAGCGCGCCGGCGTCCTGGGGCGATTGTCAACTTAGGGGTGGCAACCGGAGACCCGGCAAATGTTCGCTTGCGGGCCAGTTTGAACCGGTCGATCCCCCTTTTTGATCACCGAGTGAAATACGGCGCTGCAAAGCTTCATTCCTCGTCCGAGACTTCCGTCGGGTACGGTTCGCGTTTCGTCATCGCACTATGACATCAGCTGTGACCAAAAGTGCATAACACGCTCTTGTCCCGGTAACCTGTGGGCCCGATCAGTTGACATCGATATTCATCAGGGCACGGACATGGGCCATCGTACCTGTGGCCAAGGCGTCCAGGCTATAGCCCCCTTCCAGAATCGAAACGATGCGCCCTTCGCACGTCGCATCGGCAATATGCATCAGCTCACTGGTAATCCAACGAAAATCGCTGTCCTCGAGGTTCATGCCTGCGAGCGGATCCAGGCGATGCGCGTCGAAGCCTGCCGAAATGATGATGAGTTGGGGGTCGAATTGGCGTACTGCCGGCAGCATGTCGGATTCGATCCCGGCACGGAACAGTGCCGAGTCACAACCACGGGGCAACGGGACATTGACAATGTTGTGGTTCACGCCGGTCTCGGATCTGGCGCCCGTACCGGGATAGAACGGCGACTGGTGGCTGGAGGCGTAGAACAACTCCGGGCGGTTGAAGAATGCTGCCTGGGTGCCGTTGCCATGATGGACATCGAAATCGACGACCGCGACGCGCTCCAGCTTGTGTACATCATGAGCATAAGCCGCCGCGATTGCAGCCTGGTTGAAAATGCAAAAACCCATCGCCCTCGCTGGCTCGGCGTGATGACCACACGGGCGCGTGGCGCAAAACACGTTGCGCGCCTGCGCGTTCATCACCACATCGACGCCAGCACAAGCTGCGCCGACGCAGCGCATCACGGCTTCCCACGAGCCTGGCGACATTACCGTGTCGCCCGCATCGAGTGGCATATAACCATGCTGCGGGGCGCTCTGCGCGACCTCATCGATGAAGTCCCGGTCATGGATCAATTGCAACTGCTCGACTGTGCCCATTGGCGCATCGCGCCATTCCAACGAAGAAAACTCTGGCGACCGCAGGGCCTCCAGCACGACGTTCAGACGTTGAGGCGACTCCGGATGGTGGGGCCCGGGGCGATGATCGAGACACGCAGCATGGGTATAAACAATGGTAGTCGTCATTTTCGGCTGAGCGCGGCACGGCCCGCGTCGTCTCCTTATTGTCCCGCGTCGGCAATGGCTGGCTCCATGGCACTTGAGGGCGCGAGAAGGAGCAACTTCGTAGGCAACTTTCAGCGTGCCTGGGCTGCGGCCGCTGTGGGCGGGGCAATCTGCCGAAAGTCCCTCTCGCTAGTCATGACAACCCACCTTGATATACAATATATCACTGAATCCACTATGTCGCACGTTTGCCATACTCGACCCCTCGCTGTTCGGTCGTATGTCCTTCACTGGCCGAACCTGTCAGGGGGCCATTGCCGCCGGGCCGGCATCGGTTGGGAATCGCCCAGGAGCGGGATGCGGTCTTGATTGTGCCGACTGGCCTCGACGAATGCTCATCCGTGCCGCTGTTTATCATGTTCCATGGCGCTGGTGGTTTTCCCTTTCCCCCCACACATCTTGGCGGAAATGGATCGCGCGCCGACGGTCGCTCTCGGTCATCAGGCGCGAGGGCAGATCCTCTACGTCAAGTTGCACCGCAGTGCTGACGAGAATTGGCTTCGGTGGCTCCTTCTCGCGGTAGTTGCGCCAGAGTACGTCCCATCCACCATCGTATACACGAAGGACTAAGAGGCGGTCGTTGTAGGAAAGCACGTCAACCCATCGCTCGGGCTGACTATCGAAAACTGCACGAAACGCATTGACCGAAGCAGTGACTCTCTCCAGTTCCGCTTGCGTTCGTCAGCATTGCAGCCAGGCGGCCAATAGCTCTTGTCAACGACGGTCTGCATCGGACCGTGAACCAATTTGTCGTCAAGGAGTCCCCACTGCCACGAGCAAGTCGTGACGACGCGCGAAGAGGTTGTTGGCACGTTGGGGCGCAGTTCCAACGTCCACGCGGTAGCCCATCACCATCGAATCGTCGCTGGCGATTGCGCGTGTAGCGTGATCAGGCATGCCTGGAAGTTTCACTTTGCTCCGACGTGGCGTCCCCTGAAGACTGCGGTGGACGGACGTTGGCGTGTCGCTGTTCGGACTGCCCAGGCCTAGATCCTATGAATGAAGACGGGTCGGTAACGCACGCAAAGCGATCCTAAAGTAAAGGTGCGACCCATTCACCTTGGAGCACGTCATGCAACCGACCCGTATCAATCATTCTATACCCGCAGAAGATGTATTGGCAGTGGCCCTGGAGCTGTCCAACAACACCTGGAAAATCGCCCTGCACGACGGCAAACGGGAGAAGCCTGCGATCCAGACTGTAGCTGCAAAAGTTCCGGCATGCCGCCTGGACGAAGCGATGCAAGCGATCGAGAAGATCAAGACGAAATGGGGAATTGGCCCTGGCGTGCGCACCGTCGTGTTGTACGAGGCTGGTCAGGACGGCTTCTGGATCGAGCGGGCGCTATCGAAGCTCGGATACGAAGTAGTGATCTGCGACCCCGCCAGCATCCCGGTGGAGCGGCACGCGCGGCGGGCCAAGACCGACCGACTCGATGCGATCAAGCTGGTGTTGTGCCTGCGCGCCTGGCTGCGCGGCGAACATGACCGCATGCACGTGATTCGCGTACCGGCCGTTGAAACCGAAGCCCAGCGGCACCTGGTGCGCGACCGGGGTGAACTTCAAAAAGAAACGCTACAGCACCGCGACCGGATACGCAAGCTGCTGCGAACAGTGGGTTGCTGGCAAGACGTCGAAGGCGATATCGCAAAGCGGCTAGCAAAGGGAGAAATCTCCTGCTACGACGGCGCGGCAATCCCTGCGCAGTTGCATGCGCGGCTGACCCGGGAGTGTCAGCGCTTGGCCTTAGCCCAGCAGCAACTCGCTGCACTGGAAAAAGACCTGGTCAGGCAATTGCCGGAACCCGCACAAAAGCGTATTGCCGACCTGCAACGGCTCAAGGCGGTTGGCCCGGTCGGCGCGACACGACTGGTGCTCGAGCTGTTCTGGCGCAGCTTTGACAACCGCCGGCAGGTGGGCGCCTGTGTCGGCTTGGCGCCGCAGCCGTACGACAGCGGCCAGAGCCGGGTCGACCAGGGGATCAGTAAGCAGGGCAACCGGCGCGTGCGTTCTCTGCTTATTGAAATGGCGTGGCTCTGGTTACGCTATCAGCCCGGCAGTGCGATGGCGCAGTGGTACGTGCAGCGCACCCAAGGCAATAGCCAGAACAAGCGGGGCAAGCGCATCGCTATAGTCGCGGTGGCGCGACGGCTGGTCATCGCTCTGTGGCGCTATCTGACGCATGGAATCCTACCCGAGGGAGCGCTTCTGAAAAACAGCAAGACCACAGGATTAAAACGTTCAGCCGGCGAGGTGGCAGCAGTTTGAAGGCATGGCGGCAACGCTCGCATTAGCTGCTCCTGTCCGTCATATCGCAAGTCAGTTCGAAGTAGACAAGCCCGTGCAGCCTGCTGGTTGCAAACGCAACCGACACTACTAGATGGGGCTTCTCGCATCAAGGTCGCCTTAGCGCAACGCGCATGCAGGATTGGGCTGGGCAAATACCAGCGGATAGAAGTTGGTGGGACGTCGAAGTCTCACGTAAAGATGACCGGGAACTTTGAAACTGGTGAACAACAGCGACAGACGCCTGTGGTAAGCGCGAGCTAGATTAAGGAAGAAGTTGGATCAATTTGCGTAAAAATTCTTGCCTTCCGACTCATCATAGAAGCAGGCTGCTGAAGTACTCATCGCGCAAGAGCCAGAGCTTCCCCAAAGAGGCGCTGATGGGTTCGCTTTTTTCACAATCCGGGAGCTGGGCGTCACTGCATCGACGTTTTCGGCGATTTGGCGCCCATTGCCGGCCTCATTAATGCGATTACTGCCACTGCGGACGGATTTGTCCCAGCGAGCGCATGCGCACGAGGTTATAGGCGGCCATGCTCAGCACAAACATCTGGTCAACCTTCTTTAGTCCGCGCACCATTACCTGGCGCATGCGCCCCACAGTCTTGGCCCAGCCAAAGCCTTGTTCGATCAGCTTGCGCTTCTGCTGCGAGACGGCATAACCGGCGCTGCAAGCAATGGCATCAGGAACGGCCGAGCGCCGCCCCGAGGTGTTCTGTGCCACGTGGGGCGTTACCTTCATTTCCAGGCAGGCTTGAATGAATTCCTGCGCATCGTAGCCTTTGTCCGCACCAACGGTGACTTCCACATTTAGGTCTTCAGTTACCTGCCTGGCATCGTTGAGCATGACCTTCGCGGCTTCGCGCTCGGCGTGTCCGTCCGCATTAGTCACCATGGCGCTCACCACCAGTCCGTGTCGGTTGTCGCTCAGGGTATGGCCCATGTAGCGCAGCTCACTGGCGGCTTTGCCCTTGCGGTACAGCTTGGCATCGGGATCGGTCTTGGACGCATGCGTCTCGTTGCTGCGCTTGCGGCCCTTGAAGTTGGCGCCGCCGCTGTCGTCCTCGTCGTCGCCGTCCTTGCGCACGAAGCTCTTGTGGCCTGCCCACGCCTGAATCAGCGTGCCGTCGACGCTGAAGTGCTCGCCCGACAGCCAGTTCTTCTTCTGCGCGATGGCCAGCACCTCGTTGAAGAACTCGATCACCGCATCGTGCTTGATAAGCCGTTCGCGGTTCTTGCTGAACACGGTGGGCACCCAGACCACATCATCCATGGCCAAGCCAATGAACCAGCGAAACAGCAGGTTGTACTGCGTCTGCTCCATGAGCTGACGCTCCGAACGAATGCTGTGAAGCACCTGCAGCAGCATGGCCCGCAGCAACTTCTCCGGCGCGATGCTGGGCCGACCGCCCTTGATATCGGCCTCATACATCTGCGCGAACAACCGGTCAATCTTTGCCAGCGCCTGATTGGCCATGGTGCGGATCGAGCGCAGCGGATGGGCCTTCGGCACGAATTCATCCAGCCGCCGCATGGTGAACAAACTCTCGGTGAAGGTGTCAGCGCCGCGCATGAAATGTTGGGTTGGATGGAGTCCTCAGATCAACGCTTCAGCCAGTCGCCGCGCTGACGTCTGCCGGAGGTATTTCAGCGGCCTGCTAGTTGCGGCGCTTCGTTAGATCGATGCCAATCACCGTTATGTTGTCGATCCCAGGATACTGCTTGGAAATCACGCTCCAGTGTTCCTGAAGGGCGCTGATGAGACCATCGAAGCCAACACGGTTGGCCGCTCCTGGAACATCCCATCCCTGCTTTTCGCGGCGATAGAGCGCAACGGCAGTAGCCGGCCATGAACGGTCTTTCACAATCTGTCGAGCGTTGCACCGACAGCGGTCGGAGAGAGAAGACGGCACGAGCTCGGAATGGAGCGCGCTTAAGGGTTTTCGAGGGCGGGCCGTTAACCCGATATAAGGGCCCCTTGCCAGGAAGGAGCGGGCCCCACGCAGGAGGGCGACGGCGGACGCCCCCGGTACCTTCATTCAAATTGCGGAGCAGAGAATACGAATGGCCTATCGACATGACCCGGACCTCGAGTTCTTGGGCAAGCTGAAATCTAGCGATCTGAACGACTTGGTGCGCTGCCTGACGCACGACAAGGACGGGAGCGCGCGGTTGACGGACGAGCTCACGATGTCGGATCTCTACAAGAAATACGCTCCCGACCACAACCGGTATTGGCAGATCATCGCTGCGGAGGTGCAGTGTTTCGGGGGAAACACGTTCGCCACAATGTTCCGAGGCGGGAAGGGAGTAACGTACAAGGAGGTGCTGTGCGATGTGTGCGACAAGCTCGACGTGAACTACAGCAAGAAGTCGTCGGTCGAGACCATCGAAGGCAACCTGCTTATGAAGATCCTGCAGGATGCTCTAGCGAAGATGACGCCCGAGCAACTCCGTGAGCCTTCGACGTGCCGACCACGATCACCACCGTCGAAAGCGACTCGTTCTCCGGCTACACCTACCCCGAGCTGCTTGACGTGTTTCCCGGAAAGGAAACTCTGGAGCGGACCTCGATGAACTCGTGGGACGACCAGAAGGTGCGCGACGCACTGGCCGCCCACGGCCGCAAGAAGATCGTCGTGGCTGGACTATGGACCGAAGTCTGCAACACCACCTTCGCACTGAGCGCCATGCTCGAAGGCGACTACGAGATCTACATGGTGGCCGATGCCTCGGGCGGCACGACCAAGGAGGCTCACGACTACGCCATGCAGCGCATGATCCAGGCCGGCGTGGTGCCGGTGACCTGGCAGCAGGTCATGCTCGAATGGCAGCGCGACTGGAAGAACCGCGACACGTATGACGCCGTGACCGGCCTGGCCAAGGAACATTCTGGCGCGTACGGCATGGGAATCGACTATGCCTACACGATGGTGCACAAGGCTGCGCAACGTACGGCAACGACGCACGATTCCATCGCGCCCGTGCATGCACCGGTGATCGAGCACTAATTACCTCCAGTCCGTGCCGAAGGCTTCGCGGAGCTTTCGGCACCATACAAACGCCCGCTGCAACGCCCGCCACGACTCATTGAGCAATGACACACAACCAGAAACTTGCCACGAAGTGGGAAATGGCGGCATTTGCGTTCGTTACCGGCTTCACTGCAAACGCCCACACGTCTTCGTCGCTGGGCGTTGTCTCAGGCACGCTCGCCGTTTGCTCGTTGATTGCGCGGACCACGCTTGGCTGGCAAAGCAGCCCGCCAGCGAGCGCCGCCATCTTGTAGCAGCCACCGGCATCTCCTCCGCCGCGACTCTGCTCACCAGCAGGACGGCCGAACTGAAGAAACTCACGGCGGACCGACTGCGGTCGCGATAAGCACAACGTTATCGAACCTTATGTTCGTCCCCCCAGGGAGCCCGCCTTCGCGCCGATGGAACTGCCGGCCATGGCGGGCTGACCGAACTGACTGAGTCCAGTCGGCGCGCACCCGGACTGAGCGTTGCCTGGCGGAAACCGCATACCCGCCATCGGCACAGGCGGCCGTGCTTCGCTCGCGGACGTCGCTTGCCGGCCATGAAGCGTCAATGGCACTCGCGCTCAATCGGTCATTCGAGTGTCGGCCTCAGCCATGCTTACGGACTTTCGTCTCCAGCGGCGCGACAGCCACGATTCTGACTTTTCGGCCTTCCTAAGGATCTGGTTCTTCGAAGAGCAGAAGCACTCGCTGGTGCTGATGGAGTACCTGCGGCGCCTCCGGCCGGACCTAGTGCCGCTGGGTTGCGCACGCACGCGCAGCTTGCCGGGTTCGGCAAGCTGCGCATTCGCTTCGAACGTCGCCTCGATATCCATCTCGCTCTGCTCATGCTCGCCTGCGCTGTCATCTCCTCCCGATTCGTTGAGGAGTTTTGTTAGTGGCCCTTAGCTGGGCAGACAGCTACATCGGGGACGCTGCTGGTTACACTGGTTAATATCACCCGCCAGCAACAGTTGCTCAAACAATTGCGGACCGAGGCTGTGACGCAGCTTTCCGATCAAAGAGGGAAGCACAGTTCAACCCAAAACTTGTTGCCTTGCGGCCGATTCTTGCACGTCGAACTCGCGCTGATACTTGAACACAATGCCGGCCGCCGGCGACCACATGTATCGTAGTTGCGGCCCGACTGCGACAGCTTTTCCGCGAAACCCATCCCCTGGTACGGGCGTGCCGTTGACTTTGTCATCGGTAAACTGCTTCAGCAGATATCCCTGAAGTCCGATCTGGAACTTGCTGTTAAGCGAATAGCCAACAAGATACTCAAGTGCTGCAACAGCGCCAGAGTGATATCGAGTCGCTGAATTCGGTGAACTGATCTCTACGAGCGTGGTGGTAGAGACTTCAACTGCGGGCGTAGGGAACCATGTCGTACTGAGGTGCGGCATCAGTGCATATGTATTCCGGCCAGTGTTCGCCACTCGGTTGGCGGAGTAGGACCCGCTCGGCACTGCAATATCGGTGGCCAGGAAGGCGAAGAATGATCGCGATGGATTTGAATAACCAATCAGCCACGGCTCAAGGATGATGTCTCCAATTCCATTGCGCTTTCCGCTGCCGCCTGGCGTGTCCGCTCGGAGATGAACGATTGGGACGATTACACCACTGGACACAGTAAAGGGGCCGAGTGTGGTGCCCCATGTATGAATGACACGCGGGGCGTCAACAAACGCGTTCAACTGGAACCCGGGCAGGAGACTTTCTCCATTCGGGCCAGCGAACTTTCTGGCATCGTAGTGGAGCGTGTAATTGTAAAACTGGGTTTCACCAGGCGGTGGCAATATTCCATTCAATACGGTATTGACGCCCATAGGGTAACTGGTCTGTCCATTCTCGGTTGCCTCGACCTTCGAGGCGAGCAAGCATGCGAGCGCAACCACCGCCAAAAATCTCGCGGGCACTTTAATCATGTCTCCTCCGTCTCTTTATTCTCTTTTTCGGCTGAGGGCTCCGGGCATCCGCATCAGCCGGTCAAGCGCGCCTACGATAACTATTCGACATCTCCGCAACTTGCCGAGACTGGCTAACGATGGCTATCGCTTCTTCGCGCTTTTCCAGGTCAAGGAGCGACCTGGACGGTTCCCCGTGTCAGCGATTGACGAACGAGACGAACTCGTCCAGTTCCAGCTTGCGAAGCTCCATGTTGTTTTCCGGAAAACTGTTATCTGCATAGCCGAGTGACATTCCGGCCACGATCATCTCCTCGTCGGGAATGGCGAGGCCTTCACGAAGGACCGCCGATTGCAGCGACCAGATCTGCTGCGGGCAGGTGTCCAGCCCCCGGGCGCGCGCGGCCAGCATGATGTTCTGGAGAAAGCAGCCGTAGCAGATGAAGCTGGCCCATTCCAGGCGCCGGTCCATGGTGAAGATCAGTCCCACTGGCGCATCGAAGAACCGGAACTGCCGTTCGACGTCGCGCCGGCGCCCGACGATATCGCTCCTGTGCACGCCCTGCGCATCGCCCAGCATCCCGCGAAATGTATTGAAGCGCGACGAGAATGGCGCCGGCAATTCCTTTGGAAAGAACGGGTATTCGGGCGCCAGTCCCTCAGGATCGGCGCGATACGCCTCGACCGCGGCTCCCGCAATCTTCTCGCGAGCCTTTCCGGTCAGCACATAGCAGCGCCAGGGCTGCGTGTTGCTCGAACTCGGCGCGTATTTCGCGACCGACAGGATGTCCCTGACAGTCTCGATCGGCACCGACTGGTCAAGGAAGCCGCGCTTGCTGTGGCGTCCGCGAATCAGCGTTTCTGTAATCTGGATTGCCTCCATCTTCATGTCTCCGTTCTCGTGGTGGGGGTCGCTATGGTGGAAAGATCATAGACACGTCCGCTGCCTTGTGAAGATGGCGAAACTTGAAAGCTTCGTTCGGAAACAACGAACGACAGTCGCCCATCCGCACATGTCCGGCGTCCAAAATCCTGAACGCTCCGTTCTCCAATTCCGCGCGCACGCGCGAACCCGATTCGCCTATCTTCCTACTCGGGATCGGAGCCCCGATCGCATACGAGAACATGGTGGAGACGTGGAATGAACCAGTTGAAATGCTTGCCGCAGGAAGAGATTGTGTGGGGACACGACGTGCTGAAAACCGTCGCCCCCTCCATGGGGAACTACGGTATCCGCCGTCCGATGACGTTCACGGTGGAATTCCTTGAGGCATTGGACCGCGACCACTTGCAGCCTGCCATCGGCGACGGCGTGGGCACTTTCACCGGCCTGCCGCCGCATGTGCCCGATTTCGCCGTACGCGACGGACTGCGTGCATGCATCGAGGCCAATGCGGGATCGATCATCGCCCTCGGCGGCGGCTCTGTACTCGACGCCGCAAAGGCAGTCTCCTACCAGCATTTCCAGCAGACAGGCCGCTACCTGCCCATTGCCGCGATTCCGACGACCCTGTCGGGTTCGGAGTTCTCCCACTACTTCGGGGTGACGGAAACGGACGGTCCCCAGAAGTTCAAGCGCAGTTATGCCGTGCGCGAAACGACACCCAGGCTGGTGGTGATCGATCCCCGGATGATTGTCGACACCCCACGTATGCTGCTGCTGAGTTCGGCCATCAAGGGGATCGACCATGCGGTGGAAGGCATGCGCCGGGTCGACGTGGATCACCCTCACGCCATCCTGGCCGCCAGGGGCGTGGAGCGCTTCCTTGCCGTGCTGGAGAAGTGGCCGCGCAAGCTCGAAACGCGCGAGGCCATCGCGGGCGGCCACGTGTCGACCGACGACCTGCTGCAGCTTCAGCTCGCCGCGTGGCAGTGTTACTTCTATCCTGCTTCGGTCATCTACGGCCTGAGCCATCGCATCGGGCACATCCTCGGCGGGACGTTCGGGGTCCCGCACAGCGTGACATCATGCATTGCGCTGGCGCCCGTCATCCGCGCCTGCGCCGACGCCTATGGCCGAAAGCTTGAGATTTTCTCCACGGACCGTGGCAGCCGCACGCCCGCCGCATTCCTCGCTGACCGCATTGAGGCAGCCGTGGACGCACTGGAATTGCCGAGCCGGCTCGGCGACCTCGATTTCGATCGGGCGAAGCTTCCCGAGATGGCGGCCCTGCTCAAGCAGAACTATCCCTCCGAGGTCGGCGACCTTGGCGAGGATGCCGGCACGAAGCTGGATGCGCTGTTGGAGAGCCTGTGGTAATGACCGGCCAGCCATCCGACAGCTTCCCGCATCCCGTCGGCCTGCGCCACGCGCTCGATGCCCTGGCCAGTCGGCAGATCACCGCGACAGGCCTGACGCAGATGGAGTCGATGCTGCGGACCGTCGCCGTTCCACAAAACTTGCCTGACCCCACCACCACGAGGAGACCAAAGTGAACGATACCGTCAAGCCCGCATCCCCGGCGCCGGCCGGAACGCCAGCCGGGCATACGCCATACAGTGACTGGTTACAGACAGACGTGCTCCACTCGCTGCAGCACCCGGTCAGCGATCATCCCGGCGAGCACGCCTGGATCGTATCGGCGCAGGTGTCCGAGCTGTACTGGATGCTGATCATCAAGGAAATACAGGCCGCGCAGGCGCAATTGCGTGCCGATGACCTGACCGGGGCCTGCCGGACGCTGCGGCGCGTCGTCGCCCACCACGAGCCGCTCAATGCCACATGGCGCTCCATCGCGTGGATGACGCCTGTCGACCTGCTGGCCATCCTGTCCTGCGTTGGCCCGAAGTACGGCAAGGACACCGCCCTCCAGGGCTGGACGTACCGGCAGATGGTCTACCTGCTCGGCATCAAGCAGGGGGAGCACCTGCAGCACTTCCTGCCGCAACCCCGGCGCTGGGAACAACTCAGCAAGGCGCTGGCAGAGCCGAGCCTGTATGACGACGTGCTCGCCCACCTGGGCCGCAAGGGCTTCGCCGTGCCGGCGGTGGTACTCGACCGCGATTTCAGTGTGCCCTACACGCCGGACAAGGCGGTCGAGAACGTCTGGCGCGACGTCTACGCCAACCCGGACGAGCACCGGGAACTGCAGCAGCTCGGCGAGACGCTGGCCGATATCGCGGAGGGATTCTCCGCGTGGAAGCACCTGCACCTGATGGCAACGCGCCGGACGTTCGGCGCCCGGCCAGCCTACTTCGGCACCGAGGGCATTGCCTGGCTCATGCCGACTATGAACGAGATCCCGTTCCCGGAACTCTGGTCTGCGCGCGGCTTCATCGGCGATCCGCCTGCGGTGTGTCCGCACGCCCGCGGACAGGGAAACGCCCGGGCTGCGGAGTGACGCGCTCAAGACGGTCATGGAAACGGCCTACGATCACAAGATCGCGGCGCTCGAGTCCATGATCGCCAACCATGCCGCGGACGCAGGACTTGTTGCCGCCTGTCGCACCAAGATCGCGAAGGAACGAGGCGGCATTGCGGTCCGCCGCGATGCCGCATTCCAGCGCACCGCACGCCATCACGTCGAAGGCGTGTTGAAGGCGCTGGACCGCACGCCGGGTTCCGCACCAGCCCCGTATCTCGCGGGATGCGCGTTCGCCCTTGGCGATGTGCTTTGGGGTGTCAAGCTGGTGCGGCTGGCGTATCTGGGGCTCACGTCGATGTGGGACGACCTGCCCAACGTTGCCCGCTATGTCGATGCACTGGTCAAGCGCCATTCCCTCTGCAAGGAGGCGGTCCGCGCCACGATCGACTCGCTACCGCCATCGCGCCAGATCGATGCCACGGCAAGCTGCGTGGAGACTGCGCCAGCCTGAGCTGGTTGCCATCGTGTCATCGGCCTGTGCCGATGCAGGAATCGGGCGGAGACTGCGAGTCTCCGCCCTTTTTTACCATCAGGCTTTTACTTTCAGGCTGCCACGGGCTGCGACTGGACGTGCAAGGCACGGGCGACGGTCGTCACCCTGCGGCCCTGGAATCGGGCAACCGCCAGGTGGTCGTCGTCGGGCTTCACGGTATCACGGTGCGAGACATGGGTCGCGCCATACGGGGTGCCGGCCTTGAACATCACGGCGTCAGCATAGCCCAGCGGCACGATGATCAGGCCCAGGTGCGCCATCGGCGTGTAGATCGACAGCAGTGTGGCTTCGTTGCCTCCGTGGCGCGACGACGTGGAGCCAAATACAGAGCCCACCTTGCCGTTGAGCTTTCCCTGGAACCAGAGGCCGCCGAGCCCGTCGATATAAGCCTTGAGCTCCGTCGAGATCGATCCGAAGCGCGTTGGCGTCCCGAACACGATGGCATCGGCCCACTCGGCATCGGCCTCCGTCGGCGCTTCATATATCGCGTTCATCTCCGTGGCGCTTTCGAGCCAGCCTGGAGCCTGCCGCATGACGTCGGGGCCGACGACCTCCCGCACACGCCGCATGCGGAGTTCGGCGCCAGCCTCGAGGGCCCCCTCGGCGACCGCCTTGGCCAGCATCTCGGTGGAGCTGTTCCGTGAATAGAAAACGATCAGTACTTTCGGCTTCCGCATATCGATCCCCGGCAACGTCATGCAGAGATGGGCTCGAGCCGGCCCAGCAGTTCGTCTTTGCGATCTGCCAGCCAGGGCGGGAGCTGAAACTCCTCGCCAAAATGGCCGGGCGCTTCATCGATCGCGAAGCCGATGTCGGTGGTCGTCGCCTCGAACATGACGCCGCCGGGCATCTTGAAGTACATCGAGCGGAAGTAGTTGCGGTGCACCGATTCGGACGTATCGATGTAGCCCAGGGCAAACAGCTTCTCCTTCAGGATCGCCTGCTGTTCCACGTTGTCCACCGCGAAGGCCACATGGTGGACCGTGCCTTCGCCGTAGATCGACGAGCCCTGGTGCCGGTCCGGCTCATGCAGGAACTCGACGATTGTGCCCGGGCCGCCGGTGTACGTCTCGAAGCGGTAGTAGGGTCCCGCCTGGCCTACGTTCCGGAAACCGATCGCTTCGCTCATGAAGCGGATCGATTCGGCGACATCCCGCAGCGACAGCGTGATGCTGTGCACGCCACGGATGGCATGGACTTCGGGGATATCGCTGGCCACGCAAGCCGGACGCGGGTCGAGATCCGTTTCGACGAGATCGAACTCGATGCCGCACGGATGTTGGAACCGCTGGCGGCGCTCTCCGAAGCGCTCGACGATCTCGCTGTCATACGGCACGTCCATGGCATCGAAGCGGCTGCGCCAGAACTCGAGCGAGCCCGTGGGGACCGAGTAGTTGATGACCCGCACCTGGCCCGATCCCTGACGCGCCATGACCCCCCGCTGGCGGAACGGGAACGACGTCACCAGGGTCCCCGGATCGCCATTCGCGTTGCCGTAGTAAAGGTGGTAGATGGGATCCTCTCCGTCGAGAAGCACGGTCTTCTTCACGAGGCTCTGCCCGAGCAACTTGACGTAGAAGTCCACATCCTCCTGCGCGTGCCTCACGCCGGCGGTCAGGTGATGAAATCCCTTGAGCATTGACATTGTCCTCTCCAGTTTGAAATAGGCATGTAGAAACAGCGCATAGCCGCTCCTGTGCAACAGCTTAAGACGGCAGATACCAATTGGGCAGTCGTCACGGGTTGGACGCAGGGTTCGGCAAACTTGGACAATGCCGCCCTGTAAGGCGCGGTGCGCGCGATGGCGCCGGATGGGCAATTCCCGAGGCTGTCGGGATGCAGACGCGGCACGGCGCCAAGGATTGCCCGGGCGGCAGTGGGCGCCAGCGCTGGAGTATGATCGGGCGTCACCCACTCACTCCCGCAACGAACGCCGCCGGCACTGGAATGGCCGGCGAGTCGCCATGCCATGCTAGATCTGAAGGACGTCTATTACTTCGTGCAGGTGGTCGACCGCGGCGGATTCACCGCGGCGGGCGAGGCGCTCCGGCTTCCGAAGTCAACGCTGAGTCACCGCGTGAAGGAACTGGAAGCCTCGCTGAGCGTGCGGCTCATCAACCGGACGTCGCGCCAGTTTGCGATGACGGAGGTGGGCCAGGAGTTCTACCAGTACGCCGTGGCGCTGCTGCAGAGTTCCGAGCTTGCCGAGGAAGCCATGCGCCAGCGGCTGGCGGAGCCGAGCGGCGTGATCCGCGTGACGACGGCTGCGGACATTGCCCAGTTCGCGCTACGCCACGTCCTGCCGACCTTCCTCTCCGACCACCCCAAGGTGAGAATCGACGAAACCGCCACGGACAGGATCGTGGACATCGTCGGCGAGGGATTCGACCTGGCGATCCGGGGTCATGTCGGCCAGCTGCAGGACTCCAACCTGATCCAGCATCCGCTGGCCAGGACACCGTGGTATCTCTTCGCGGGGCCCGACTATCTGGAACGAACGTCCGTGCCGACGCAACCCGAGGACCTGGCATCTCACGCCATCATCGCCATGGCGGGCAAGTGCGCGCGGCAGTGGCCGTTGCAGGGCCCAGACAAGCGCGTGGTCACCGCGCACTTTGAACCGAGATTCGAGAGCAACAGCCTGATGTCGCTGAAAGAGGCCGCGTGCGCGAACGTCGGCGTCGCAGCGCTGCCGGGATACGTCTGCCAAGACGAACTGAAGGCCGGCGCGCTGCGGCAGATATTGCCGGAATGGATCGCCGCGGACGCCCATATCACCGCCCTGATTCCATATCGCACGGGCCTGCTGCCGGCGGTCCGCACACTGGTGGACTATCTCGCTGTGGTGCTACCCAAGGTGACGGCGTTCGACCGGAACTGAGCCTGCCGAAACGCCGGACCGTCGAGATCGCGCGATGCATGACCAGCCTTGGCCTACCGCGCCCATGGGATGGAAATCGCAGCACTGCCTGGCGATATCCGCCACTGCATTCCCGTAGAACGAAGCAAAGTGCCAACATTTCGTAATCGCGGTAGGAATACCAGTTGCCCGGTACCCCCCGCACATAGATCCCGGCGTGCCCCATTCTCGCATCAAATGTGGTCCACCACATTTGGCAGAGGGTTTTTTGGTTAGCGGTCGCGGCCACATGCATATGAACAGCGGCTAGGGCGAGCAGTCCGCGACCGGTAACTAAAAAACCGTTTGTGCTAAACCGCTCCACGGGCGGTAGCGTCTATGGGCATTGAATGGTCGCCGGGATAGTCCGGCGGGTTCCACACGCGTAAGCCGACCACAGGATTGCGGTGAAGTGACGATGGCGATCGTGCGATGCTGGTGCAAGCGTCGACATCGGCGGATGGTTAGAGCGTCTTCAGGAAAGTGATGAGGTTGTGGTCTTTGCGCCAGCGTTTTACTGAGACTTTATCTGGCATGTCGCAGCGCTCGAGCGCCTTGGCTTTCATTTTAAGGTCGACCTCCGCATAGATGTTGGTCGTGTCCAGGGAGACGTGCCCAAGCCAGACGCGGATCGTATTACTCATAAGTCAGGAACTTAGCGGACAAATGGTCTATGCTTGAGCGAAAGTCATTGAAGGGAGCGCTCATGAAACGGGACGGTCGCAGCCTGGCTCACAACACGCTTGAAGAAATGCGCATCCTGGCGGTGCAACGCATGGCCGAGGGGGAGCATCCGGATGATGTCGCGGCATCGCTTGGGATGAATCGGTCGTGGGCGTACAAGATTCGCGCCCAGGCGCGCGGCCGTGGTGTACGGGCGCTGCGCTCGACCAAAGGCACGGGTCGCCCGCGCACGCTCACGCCCGCGCAGGAGCAGCGGGTGCTGCGATGGATCAACGGCAAGAATCCGATGCAGTACGGGTTCGATTTCGGGCTGTGGACGCGCAACCTGGTTCGCGAACTGGTGCAGCAAAAGTTCGGCGTGACGCTGAGTCTGGCCTCGATCGGCGCAATGCTGGCACGCCTGAACCTGACGCCGCAAAAGCCGCTGCAGCGCGCTTACCAACGCGATCCGGAGGCAATCGATCGCTGGCGGCACGACACGTATCCGGCCATTGCCAGGCAGGCTCGTGAGCAGAAGGCGGATATCTTCTTCTGGGACGAATCGGGCTTTCGAGCTGACTCGGTGCATGGCAAGACCTGGGCGCCGCGCGGCGAAACGCCCGTAGTCGAGCGGCCGGGCCAGCGGCAAAGCATGAGCGCGGCGTCCGCCGTCAATTCGAAGGGTGCCTTCTGGTTTGCCACGTACGAAGGCGGGCTCAGCGGTGAGTTGTTCGTCACGCTGCTCAAGAAGCTGATGTTCAATCGAAAGAAGGCGGTACATCTGATCGTCGACGGATTGCCAGCGCATAAGAAAGCCATCGTCAAGGACTACGTTGCCAGTACGCAAGGAAAACTGACCTTGCATTTCCTGCCCGGTTACGCACCGGACCTCAATCCGGATGAGTTAGTGTGGAGTCACGTCAAGCGCAGCGGCGTCGCGCGCTCCCCTTTGCAAAAAGGCGAAAAGCTGGGCCCGCGAATTCATGAGCAGCTTGCACAAATTAGACGCAGCCCGAAGCTCGTGCGCTCGTTCTTCAGGCACCCATCTGTCCGCTATATTTCTGACTTATGAGTAATGTCGACGCCTGAGCGAAGCATATGAACTACGAGCTGTACGCCAACGGCGTGCATGCGGCCACGGGCACGTTCGAGCGCGGTGACCCCAACCAGCAGAAAGAGCGCAACCGCGGGCTGGATGTTGGCCTGCAGTTCAAGAGCGGAGACAGCCGCATCAAGGCCGGCGCGTTCTACACGCGCTTCTCCAGCTACATCGCGCTGCTCGCAACCGGCGAGCCCGACTTCGAGGACAACGGCGAGACCTTCCCCGTGTACCAGTTTCAGGGCGTGCCGGCCCGGCTGTACGGCCTGGAAGCCGAGGGCCAGACGCCGTTGCGGCGCTCGACCTCCGCCAAGCTGGAAATGGACGGCCGGGCGACTGGACCCATGCGGACAACCTCGCAACCGGTGAGCCGCTGCCGCGCATGGCGCCCCTGCGTCTCACCCTCGGCCTGAACTGGCTCCAGCGACTGTGGACGACGCGCGTCGAAGCGAAGAACGCCAAGCGCCAGAACCGCGTTCCCTCCAACGACACGGCGACGCCGGGTTGGACGCTGGTCAACCTGGCTGCGAGCTGCAAGGTTCGCGTCGGCAACTCTGATGGGCTGCTGTTCGCCAAGGTGAACAACGTCGGCGACCGGCTGGCCTACAACGCGGCAACGATCGAAACCGTGCGGCCCCTTGCACCGCTGGGCGGGCGGGCTCTCACTGTCGGGTGCGAATTGCGATTTGAGCCAGGCCGTGCCTGCGCCGCTCGGAGTACTTCGCACCTCGAGCGGCGTGGCGTGCGCCGATGGCACGTCTCCATGATCGATCACAGGAGGTTGCTCCATGCAACGCTGTCTCACCATTCTACTGCTCGGTACGCAGGGTTCGACGGCAGCGGTGCCTGGACTCGACCTGGCCCAATTGCGACGCGTTCCGCTCGGCTCAATGACTTTGACGTGAGATTGAGAAGCGACTCATCCATGGGTCTGCATGATCGCAGCACCGGCCCCACCAGGGGCGGCACACCGCTCGACAGGGAAGGCCTTCGCGGTCTCATCCATGCGATCTATGCGGCCGTTTGAGAGCACGCTCTGCTCGGCCCGGTATGCGCCATCGGCGAGGAGCAATCGTGCCGTAGTCAATCGGGCAATCCGGCCAGCCGCAGCCCCTCCGCAAACTGGGTCAGGTCTTCTGGGCGACGGATCGGAAGCCAGTCCTTGAGATTGGAAACGCGGAGTGACGGATCGAGCGTGCGCAGGCGCTGCATCGCCTCCTTTGCTTTGTCCATGCGTCCAGCGAGCGCATGACTCGCCGCCAGAACGCCGACCGGGGCAAGGAAACTCGGTAGATTCCATTTGGCCCTTTCGGCCCAATCCGAAGCGGAGTCGAAGCGTCCTGCGAAGAAATGTGCCAGCGCCATCCCAGCCTGCATCCTGAACATTTCCGGATCCAATGGACTCAAGCGAACGGCACGCGCCAAATACTTAATCGCAGCGTCTGTTTCACCGCGACAAGCGTGCAGGCACCCGCACAGGGACCATGCAGGGGCGTGGTTCGGATTGAGCAGCAAAGCTCTGTCGAACAGCGCGATACCGCCGTCGAGGTCGCCGGTGAGATGCCCGAGTGCATGAGCTCCTCTCGTGAGCGCCACAGCATCGTCCCGGCCGAGCTCCACCGCCAGTCGCGCCAGGCGAGTGCCCTCGGCAATCTCCCGGGGCTGATCGGTCATCCAGCCATTCATCTTGCGCCAGATATAACACCAGGCCGCCATGCCATAGGCCGATGCGAAATCCGGATCGAGCTCGGTGGCCTTGTAGAACAAGGGCAGCGCCGCCTCGATTGATTCGCGCGTTCCGCTGTGCACCTGCGCGGTGCCGCGAAGGTAATAGTCGTAGGCGCACAGGTTCTCCGTCGGCTTGCGCTTGGCACGCTCGATTTCCGCCCGCTCGAGCTGCGGCGCGATGGCGCCGACCACGCTTTCCGCAACCTGGTCCTGCAGTTCGAAGATGTCGTCCAGCGTGCCTTCGAAGCGCTCCGCCCAGAGATGTGTCCCGGTCCTGGCATCGATGAGCTGCCCTGTGATGCGCACCTTGTTGCCGGTCTTGCGCATGCTGCCTTCCAGCACGTAGCGCACGCCAAGCTCGCGGCCGACGTCCTTCACCTCGACTGCGCGGCCCTTGTAGGTGAAGCTCGAGCCGCTCGCGATGACGAACAGCCAGCGTATGCGCGACAGCGCAGCGATGATGTCCTCCACCACGCCGTCGGCGAAATACTCCTGCTCGGGATCGCCGCTCAGGTTCTGGAAGGGCAATACGGTAATGGAGGGTTTACCCGGAAGGAGGAGCGCGGACGGCGGCTCCCTCGATTCTCTGGAGATGTGTTCGCCGATCTCGCCGACGAAGCGGAAACCCTTGCGGGCGACAGTCCTGACCAAGCGCTGTTCCCCGCCGGTGTCGCCAATGGCCTTGCGAACCGCATTGATGTGACTGGTGATCGTCGATTCCGAGACGATTCGGCCGCGCCATACCGCCTGCAGCAGGTCGTCCTTGCTGACGACACGGTCGCGGTTCCTGATGAGATGCAGCAGCAGATCGAAGACCTGCGGCCCGACAGGTACGACTTTCGCGCGATGCGAAAGCTCCCGGCGTTCCGGGTCGATCACATAGTCTCCAAACACGAACTGCACTTGACATCCCCTGGCCGATTCGGCTCCCAGGTGGGGGCAACTGGCGAATTCCGTCCATGGATGATACTGCAACCGGTGGTGAGAGCATCTCATCCCGATCGGGCAACGCTTGGACGAAGAACCAAGCTCTCCTGCAGAGAAATTCAAGGTGAAGGCAAGGACCTCCCCGGAGCGCGCGGGCAATCTCCACGCACATCGACGGCAACGGTTTGCGGTCGAGAAACGGAGAGAAAACATGAAGATTGTCGTCATCGGGTGCACCGGCCTCATCGGAACGAAGCTTGTGGAGGACCTTCGCAAGCGCGGCCATGACGTGCTCGCAGCCGCCCCTGACACCGGCGTCAACACCATCACCCGCGAGGGTTTGGCCAAAGCGCTCGACGGCGCCGAGGTCGTCGTCGATGTGGCGAACGCGCCAGTATGGGAAGACAAGGCGGCCCTCGAGTTTCTCGAGACATCGGGCCGCAACCTGCTGGCTGCGGGCGCTGCCGCCGGCGTACGCCACCATGTGGCCCTGTCGATCGTTGGTAGCGAACGGCTTCCCGACTGCGGCTATTTCCGGGCGAAGGTCGCGCAGGAGAGCCTCATCAAGGCGTCCGGCATTCCCTACACCATCGTGCGTGCGACGCAGTTCTACGAGTTTGTCGGCGACATTGCCCAGTCGGCTGCCCAGTTGGCCACCCTAGGCAAGGAGATTCGCTTGTCGCCGGCGCTGATCCAGCCGATCGCGTCAGCGGACGTGGCAGCGGCGCTTGCCGACGTTGCAGTCGCGCCGCCGGTCAACGGCACGGTCGAAATCGCCGGTCCGGAGGCGATGCCGCTGGACGAACTGGTCAGGCGCTTCCTGCGGGCGACGCAGGATACGCGCAAGGTCGTGCCGGACGTCCACGCGCGCTACTTCGGTGGCCTCCTCTCCGATCGGACGCTCACACCCGGGGAGAACCCCCGCATCGGCGCGATCCGGTTCGAGGACTGGCTCGGTCGCTACCAGGCTCAGTCCTGCTTCGCCATGCAGTCCCCTCTTTTGGCGACTGCCGGTGCGGACAACTCGGACGCGCTTGCATCGAGTTTCGCGACGAGCTATCCCGGAGTCGTCGCCTTCATCACCGTCGTGGCCGAAGGCGGCTTTTCCAAGGCCGCTGACCGGCTCGGGATCACTCGTTCCGCGGTCAGCCGCGGCATCCAGAAGCTGGAGGCGCAGGTCGGCTTGCGTCTGTTGAGTCGGACGACGCGCAGCATTTCGCTCACGCGCGAAGGCGAGATCCTCCATGCCCGCTGCCAGCCCAGCGTCGCGGTCATCACACAGGCGATGGAGGACCTGCGCGATCTGCGCGACGGTCCGCCGCGAGGACGCCTGCGGGTCTCCGCTTCCGTGGGCTTCGGCCGCAAGGTGGTTGCGCCGCTGCTGTGGGGCTTCCAGGAGAAGTACCCCGACATCGAGATCGAGCTGCACCTGAGCTGCGTCGCCAGCGACTTCACGTCGGACCGCATCGACGTCTCGTTTCTCAACGGGCGCCTGGCCGACACCCGGATCGTCGCGAAACAGATCGTCCCGATGCAGACTTTGGTGTGCGCCTCGCCCGAGTATGCGGTAAGGCGCGGTATGCCCGAGTCGCCGGACGCGGTGATGCAGCACGACTGCATCAACGTCCGTCTGCCGTCGGGCCGCGTCTACGAATGGGAGTTCAAGGTGGAGGGGGGATCGCGCAAGCTGACTCCGCCATCGCGCCTCATGTTCAACGATGTCGGGCTAGTGCTGGAGGCCGTCCTCCAAGGCAAAGGCATCGCTCAGTTGGGCGGGTACCTGATCTGCGATCTGCTGCGCGGGGGGAAACTGGTTCACTCCATGCCACAGTACGCACCCGATGACCGGGGCCACTACATCTGCTACTTGAGCCGTCAGCATCTGCCGTCGCGTATCCGCGTGTTCGTCGACCACATGACGGCAGCGATCCGGGCGCTGGACCTTCAATGCGCGGGTGCTTTCTCACCAACGCCTGATGATCGACAGGTCGCCTCGGCGCCATTGGTGCCCCTGCGGGGTCAGTAGACTTGGCAAGACGACTGACAACGCGCGCGTGGAGAGCTTCAACGAGCGGCTGCGCCAGGAGTGGACGACGCCAGGGCCAAGATCTCTGCCTGGCGGACCCACCACAACGAGAGTCGACCCCACTCTGCGCTGGACTGGGCCACCCCCACCGAATTCGCCCGCCGATGCGGCCTGCAGGTCACATCGGCGATCCTTCCGGGGACAGGGTCAGCCGCCCTAGCCGCCGAGGATGGCCTACAGTCAGAACGGCAGTTGCGTTGAGTCGGGGTGGATTCGCGGAGACCCGGTTCTCCGCAAGAGGAACGAAGCCGTTCGTGATGCCGTCCAGCGCACTAATGGAGCCGGTTTCAATGTCGTACACCCCGCCGTGCAGGTTCAACCGTCCCTGCTCGACAGCGAGTGCCACAGAAGGGTGGGTTCGAAGGTTGGCAAGCTGGGCAATGACGTTCTCTCGCACCATGGAGTCAATGCGCGCCCGCTCGGATGCGTGCTCTCGCGATTCATTGACGGCCTTTGCGGCGCCGGCGTGGTGCAACCAGCCAGAAACAGCAGGCATATGGTCCAGGCACTTGCAAGTCGCGACTGCCGTCATGGCACCGCAGTCGGAGTGACCGCAGATGACGACATCGGTGACGCTAAGGCCGGCGACCGCGTACTCGACACTAGCCGAGACGCCTCCAGGTTGCACCCCGTAGGACGGCACGATGTTTCCGGCATTGCGGATGACGAACAGTTCGCCCGGTTCTTGTTGTCAGCAGTTCCGGTATGACGCGACTGTCCGAGCACGAGGGTTCTGGGTGGTGGCCAGATGCTTGAATGGATCGCGGTAGGAATGCCCATTACTGAGCACCCCCCGCACAGATCCCGGCGTGCCCAATTCGGGCACCGGGCTCCTACCTCGGGTGTTTGACGGCGAAGCGCTGATCGGGCCATGGATGGAGGATTCGAGGTTGCGGGAGCCAAGCATCTGCGAGCCGGCTCATTCGCTCCCATGTCATTGCGTCCTTCTGGCTGCGTCGCCGGAGCGTGCGCCGCCATAGGTCAGTGACGTGATAGCGGAATGCGCCAAGCACTCGCGAGTTTGTGGGTACAGCGTGATATGCGAAGTAGCCGCGAACCACCTGCTTGAGCCATCGTCCCTGTACAGGGATCAGGTCGTGCATGCGCCTCCGGAGCTCCTCCTTGACCTGCCTGAGCTTCGCCCGCATGCGATCGCCTCGGGTCTTTCGCTGCAACTGAAAGGCACCACGGCGCGATCGTCCGCAGATAAAGATGAAACCCAGGAAGGCAAAGGTCTCCGGTCGGCCAAGGCCTCGGCGCTGACGGTTGACCACTGCGTAGCGGCCAAACTCCAGCAGCCTCGTCTTGTCCGGGTGAAGCGCAAGCGAGAACTCCTCCAACCTCAGTCGCATCGCGTCCCAGAATCGCCGCGCGTCGGCTTCGTGCTCGAAGCCGACCACGATATCATCCGCGTACCGCAGAATGATGAGGTTGCCTTTAGCTTCCCGCCGTCGCCACCGGTTGGCCCAGAGATCAAACACGTAGCGCAGATACACGTTCGCGAACAGTGGCGATGCCACCGAACCCTGCGGTGTCCCTGTTTCACTGACGCTCAGTTCTCCATTCTCCAGAACGCCCGCCTTGAGCCTTTTCCGCACAAGGCGAATGATGCGCTCGTCGCCGATCCGATGCTCCATGAACCGAACCAGCCAGTCCTGGCTGACCGAGTCAAAAAAAGCTCCGGATGTCGGCGTCTAAAATCCAGTTCACCGGGGTGCGGATGATGGCCGTTGCCAACGCGTCCAGCGCATCATGCTGACTGCGTCCGGGTCGGAACCCGTACGAGAAACCGAGAAAGTCTTCCTCGTAGATCGCATTTAGCACTTCAACCACCGCGCGCTGGACGATTTTGTCTTCCAGTGCGGCAATCCCCAATGGGCGCTGTTTTCCGTCCGGCTTGGGTATGTACTGCCGCCGTACGGGCAGTGCCCGATACGCTCCGCTGAGTACTTGCGTGTGCAGTCGCTGGAGATGCTCTTCCAGTCCTGCCTCGTAGTACCGCCACGTCATACCATCCACTCCCGGAGCCGCGTTGCGTTTGAGCGCATAGAACGACTCCCGAAGCCGGTCGACCGTGACGTGATGCAGCAGCGCGGTGAACCGCTCCTTCTTCCGCTGCCTTGCAGCCTGCCGTACACGTTCCAGCCCGTGTGGCACGCTTGCCCGGTTCTGCGCCCGGCACGTGTTGGGCTGACCCATGTTCCCCTTGGTCCCCGCCCTTCGCTCCACCCACTCCGCAGCCGATATTCCGGCGTTGTTCGCAGGCTTCCTCGCTAATATGGCGGAGTCTGACTTCTCCCGTCCGTTCATCATCGGCTGCGGCTCCTCGCCTTCCCGATGCGGACCAGCCCATGCTGCGACTGGCCAGATGAGAGATCTCCCGGTTCCCGTGCAAGGAGCGTCCATACGTGCCAGGGTCTTCGACCACGCCGGGTCGTCGGGGCACTCGCGCTCACGCGCCCCTCCGTATAGCCTTCCGCGTACTGAACCGCGTCGGCACCCGGGATGACAGTCCTATCGTGGCTCAATGGCTGGCCCACACGCTCCCCTACCGACGCTTCGCCGACATCCTCGCGGATGCCTGCGCACGGCTCGGCGCCGATGTGGTTCGCTATTCCTTCATCGTAGTGGACTCGCACCACTTACTCCTTGCCGGTCTCCCGGCGCACTCAGTATGACTCCCCTGGGGGCAAGAGGGCTGGCCTGCCGCGAGGAATCAAACGCGGGTTAGCATGACTGCCAGAGCCGCACGGTGCGGACAGCGCCGCACCCGGCGATTTCCAGCGCGGAGGCCAGCATGGAAAACGATAGCACGTTGTATGTGGGGCTGGACGTTCACAAGGACTCGATCACGGTCGCCTACGCACTCGGCACGGGCGAGGTCGAACTACTTGGCAAGATCGGTACGTCAAAGGCCGATATCGATCGCCTGTGCAAGCGTCTGCAGTCTAAAGCGCGCCGGATCCGCATCGTCTACGAGGCGGGCCCATGCGGATATGGCCTTTACCGGCAGCTTGCAGGGAAGGGATTCGAATGCATGGTGTGCGCGCCGTCGCTAGTCCCGAAGAAACCCGGAGAGCGCGTCAAGACCGATCGGCGCGATGCGGTCAAGCAGGTGCGCTCGTTGCGTGCAGGGGACCTGTCGGCGGTGTACGTGCCCAGCGTCGAGGACGAAGCATTCCGGGATCTGTCACGCGCCTGGGTCAACGCCAAAGACGATCTGAAGCGCGCCCGCCAACGGCTGAAGGCCTTTCTGCTTTCGCACGGTGTCCGCTACAGCGGCAAAGCCGACTGGGGACCGGCGCACCGGCGCCTTTGCGTTCGATAGCGCATGGCAGCAACTTGCCTTTGACGAATATCGACGTGCCATCGAGGACCGGCTCGTGCAATGCAGCCGTCTCGAGGCGGCCCTGCGCGAGGCAGTGGTCAACTGGCGCTTCTACCCTGCCGTACTGGGCCTGCAGGCCATGCGCGGGGTGCAGTTCACCACGGCGATAGGCATGCTCGCCGAGTTGGGCGATCTCTCGCGCTTTGTCTATGCAAGAAAGCTACTGATCGAGGCCGCCTGGAGTTACCGGCACCCGGCACGCGTGAGCCCCGAGATTCAGCGCCGACACGAAGGCATCCCCAAGGCCATCGTTGACCGGTCCTGGGACGCCCAGCTTCGACTGTGCCGGCGCTATCGGAAACTTGCCGCGCGCGGCAAAAACCCGAACATTGCCGTGGTTGCGGTGGCTCGCGAACTGAGTGGGTTCATCTGGGACATCAGCCAGCTCGCCATGTCGCTTGCCGTACCGAACGCGGCCCAGACAACGTAACCCAGCGCCTCAAGATACTAACCAATATCTCACACCACTGTGGAGCCAGTTTCCTGAAGGCGGCGTAGCCCCGGCACACCGAGCAACCCGCGACAAAGCTAGGCAACGGATTTCATCCGACTTGCGGCAATAGATAGCGGCAGGCTCATTGGGCGGACCTCTGTAATGCGGTAACCAACCCGCGGATATCAGCTTGATCCACCGTCGACACTTACTGCTACGTCGCCTTTAGGAAATTGGGAGGGGGGAAACAACATGCAACTGCAAAACTGAATCAAACCAATCTCGATTGACACTGGGAGTCATATCAGCTTTGTGCGCTTGGGAAACTCCTCGCGCTGAAACTTCAGAAAGCCTTCGACAAGGTTTTGCATGAGGACGCTTTCGTCATTGGGTGCAAACTCGATGTGCTGCGGCCGCAGTCACCGCGCGCTGATTGACTTGATCGGCTTGTCTGTGTGGTGAAGCAGTTCTTCATCCTTGCGCAGCCGCAGTGACTTTGGAAGGCACCTGCGGCAGCATTCCCAGAAGCCCGCAAGAAGGGCCGGTGGACTCGTGCGGCGCATTCGCCACCCGCGACCTAGGCGAAATCCTCGCCCAGGAGGGCGAGGCAATCACAAGTCACCGCGCGGTGGTGGGCTTCGCGAGCCGGGCGACGACCTCGTCGGTCGTCCACAGCGCGTTGGCGATGTAGCGGAAGTTGATCAGCGCGCTGAGATTGCCGTCGCCCTCAGGCAGTTTCGGGGCTGCGACCGCATCACGCACGATGGCCACCTCGAAGCCTTGCTCCGCAAACTCGCGCAAGTGGGACTCCACGCACAGGTTGGCCAGCATCCCGGCGAGGACGATCTTGGTGACGCCCTGCTTGCGAAGCTGGAACGTGAGATCGTTGGTCTGCGGGCTGTAGAGCTTGTGGGGCGAAGCGACGATGGTCTTGCCGTCCTCGATGTAGGGCTTGAACTCGGGCATGAAGTCCGCGCCCGAACCGCGGAACCCATCCAGGCTCAGTGCGCTGGGCCTGTCGAAGATCTTGATCTTGTGCTGAAAGAGCTCGACGGGGGCCTGGAACTTCCATTGGTGGTCGTGCGGGTAGTAGTAGTGAGGCGAGATCGCGACGACGATGCCCGCCTTCTTCGAGGACTCGAACAGGCGCAGCAGGTTCGGCACGAGCCGTTGCTCGGTGACGGCTTCACCCACAGCGGACCAAGCGGCGCCCTTCGGGCTCATGAAGTCGATCTGGGGATCGATCACGACCAGGGCGGTGCGTTCCAGATCGAGTGTCATCGTGGGAACGGGCATGGCACGCTCGGTCGGATCGGTGTACTGCGCCGGTTGTACCGGATGTGGATGTGCCGTGGCGGTTGCGATGCTTGCAACGGCCATCGCAAGCGCGGCCGTCAACCGAAGCGTGGCGCGAGCAACGCATCGGCGGTCATGGTTCTTGAAAGGTTCCGACGACTGCTGTTGGTAGTTGCTGCGTTGGGTCATGTTGGTTCCTGGGACTGGGGTGGACAACGAACACGCCGCGAGGCTCTCGATCCGATGCATCGATGCTGACGTGATGCGTTGAAATCTAGAAGCAAATGCCCGCCTGCACTAGGGGCTGGGTGCGGATAAATCTGTTGATCGCGAAGTACCAATCGCGCTCAGCGAGAGTCCGTCAAGAATGAGCCGGCGCATTTGAAGATCCTGTCGCGCGGATGGCTGAGCTCGGTGAACGACCCAGCGGCGCGCGATGGATGCGTTGCCGCGACATTGGTGAAGCTCCTGCAACATCGAATTGCCCGTGATGCATATCGCACGGCGAGGAGACCATGGCTAGACTGATCGCGTCTCCACTCAGGTCTATACCCATGAAGATTGATCCCGCGCCAATACAGCCTAGCTTCGCTGGAGTCACGCGCCGTCAGTTGTTGGTCATTGGGGCAGGCACTGCAGCAGCAGCGGCTTTGCCATTCGCAGCGTCCGCTGCTCCTACTGCGCCGAATGGCGCTGAAACGCCGGAAGGAAATCCACCCATGAGCTATGTCACCACCAAAGACGGGGTCCAGATCTTCTACAAGGATTTGGGTCCCTCCAATGGCACTCCGATCGTCTTCTCGCACGGATGGCCTCTGAGCTCCGACGATTGGGACGCGCAGATGATGTTCTTCCTCTCCAAGGGCTATCGTGTCGTCGCGCACGATCGGCGCGGGCATGGCCGCTCGGCGCAAGTCTGGAACGGCCACGACATGGATCACTACGCCGACGACCTCGCCGCGGTCGTGAACCATCTCGACCTCAAGGGCGCGATCCACGTCGGCCACTCCACCGGCGGCGGCGAGGTCGTGCGCTATCTGGCTCGCCACGGCGAGAAGCGGGCCGCGAAGGCCTGCCTCATTAACGCCGTGCCGCCGCTGATGGTCAAGACCGCGTCGAATCCCAGCGGCCTGCCGAAGGACGTGTTCGACGGCCTGCAACTGCAGACGGCCACGAACCGGGCGCAGTTCTACCGCGACATTCCCGCCGGGCCGTTCTACGGCTTCAACCGGCCGGGCGTGAAGCCGCAGGAAGGCATCATCCAGAACTGGTGGCGCCAGGGGATGATGGGCAGCGCCAAGGCGCACTACGACGGCATCGTCGCGTTCTCGCAGACCGACTTCACCGACGACCTGAAGAAGATCGGACTGCCGGTGCTGGTGATGCACGGCGACGACGACCAGATCGTTCCCTACGCCGATTCCGCGCCGCTGTCGGCCAAGCTGCTGAAGAACGGCACGCTGAAGACCTACAAGGGCTTCCCGCACGGCATGCCGACAACGCACGCGGACGTCATCAACGCGGACCTGCTGGCTTTTATCAAGGCCTGATTGCGTCGAATCAGTCGGCACCGTCGATGGCCGGTCCACCCTTGAGGTGGAGGCCATCGACGCGACTCCCACTCTGGACGTCCAGTCCTCCCTCCTGAAGACGCTCCGCTGAACCCCTCTTCTTGCCCACATTGCCATGACCAAACTCACTCATGCCAACGGCGCCCCCGTTGTCGACAACTTCAACATCGAGACCGCCGGTGCGCGCGGCCCCGCGCTGCTGCAGGACATCTGGCTGCTCGAGAAGCTCGCCCACTTCGACCGCGAGGTGATCCCCGAGCGGCGCATGCACGCCAAGGGCTCCGGCGCTTTCGGCCACTTCACGGTGAGGCACGACATCACGGCGTACTCGAAGGCCAGGCTCTTTTCCGGCATCGGCAAGAAGACGGACGTCTTCGTGCGCTTCTCCACGGTGGCCGGCGAGCGCGGCGCGGCGGATGCCGAGCGAGACATCCGCGGCTTCGCGGTGCAGTTCTATACCGAGGAAGGCAATTGGGACCTGGTGGGCAACAACACGCCCGTGTTCTTCCTGCGCGACCCGCTGCGATTTCCCGACCTGAACCACGCAGTCAAGCGCGACCCGCGCAGCAACCTGCGCAGCGCCCAGAACAACTGGGACTTCTGGACGCTGCTACCCGAGGCGCTGCACCAGGTGACCATCGTGATGAGCGATCGCGGCCTGCCCGATGGCTATCGCCACATGCACGGTTTCGGCAGCCACACGTTCAGCCTCATCAACGAGGACAACGAGCGGCACTGGGTGAAGTTTCACCTGCGCAGCCGGCAAGGCATCCGTAACCTCACCGACGCACAGGCCGCCGCGATCGTCGCCAACGACCGCGAGAGCGCGCAGCGCGACCTGCTCGAGGCGATCGACGGCGGCGACTTCCCGCGCTGGACGTTGTGCATCCAGGTGATGACCGAGCAGCAGGCGCAGGTCTGCCCGTTCAATCCCTTCGACCTCACCAAGGTCTGGCCGCACGGCGACTACCCACTAATCGAGGTGGGTGTGCTGGAGCTCAACCGCAACCCCGACAACTACTTCGCCGACGTGGAGCAGGCGGCGTTCTCGCCCGCCAACATCGTGCCGGGCATTGGCTTCTCGCCGGACAAGATGCTGCAGGGGCGGCTCTTCAGCTACGGCGATGCGGTCCGCTACCGGCTGGGCGTGAACGCGCACCAGATCCCGGTGAACGCCCCGCGCTGCCCGGTGCACAGCTATCACCGCGACGGCGCGATGCGCGTGGACGGCAACCAGGGCGGGCTGCCCGGCATCGTGCCCAACAGCTGCGGCGAGTGGGCCGACAGCCCGCGGCTGGCGGAGCCGCCGCTGGCGCTCTCGGGCGCAGCCGCGCACTGGGACCATCGCGCGGACGAGGACTACTACTCGCAGCCGGGGGCGCTGTTCCGACTGATGTCGCCCGAGCAGAAGCTGCAGCTCTTCGACAACACGGCGCGCTCGCTCGGCGGCGCGAGCGAGGACGTGCAGCAGCGGCATATCCGCAATTGCACGATGGCCGATCCCGCCTATGGCGCAGGGGTTGCCGAGGCGCTGAAGAACCGCTAGTCAGGCACCGGGCGCGTTGGTGCAGCAAGTTGCCCAACGCGCCCGTGAAAGGCGGGGCAGAGTGCGTACGCTTATGCGCATCAATGAAGAGGTTCACTTGAAACGATGATCACAATGCTTGGACTGTCCACCCTTGGCGCGGTGCACACCGCATTCGCCCTCGTGGCCGTTGTCTGCGGCTATGCAATGCTCCTGCGCTTCGGCCGAATCAGCGCCGAACTGAGCCTCGGCAAGACCTACATCGTCGGCACCGCCATCAGCTGTTTTACTAGCTTCGGCATCTTCATGCACGGCGGGTTCAACGTCGCGCACTCGTTGGGCATCCTGACACTCGTGGTGCTGGGCGTGGCCGCCGTCGCCGGCCGGTCGCGAGAGACCAGCCGTCTGGCGACCTACGTCGAAACAATCGGGCTCTCGTTAACGCTGTTCTTCCACATGATCCCGGGGCTGACCGAGACCTTCACGCGCTTCCCGATGGGTTCGCCACTGTTCTCTGGCCCCGAGGATCCGAAGCTGCAGAAGGTCGTCGGATTTGCCTTCTTGTTGTTCCTCATCATCATTGCGCTGCAGATTCGCCACATCTGGAAGGCGCCGACGTTGATGCGGTGCCGGACCGGCCTGGCCTGATGACGTCACAGATGTTCACCCCGCGGTCGCTTCGGGCGAGGCATGGTGGTTCCACTTGCGAATCGCCCGCTCCGCAGAATCCTGATTTTGTATCGCCAGGAGTATACCGGAGGCTTGTGCCACCACCGGCCGACGGGGCGGTAGCCAGCGGCGCTGGCGCCGATCCCCGCGGCGCAGATATTTCCTCGCCTTCCAAACCAACCGGCGAGGTTGTCGCACGCGCGAAGCAGCAGCCGAACGGCGACCGTCGCAGGCGCCCAGTTCCCTGCGCCGCGCGTGCGCTGCATGCCGTCGTCCGCAGCCCCCTCCAGCTCCTTCAGCGTGTCATGGGCCAGCACGAACCATGCATCGGCATCGGCGGTGGCCGCAACATTTTCGCGGCTTTAACCGCTTGGCTCGAGCTCGAGCCATCGGTCCGCCGGTGAGATGCCGGTTGCGAAGCCATCATGCCTCGACGTCCAGGTCGAGGCACTTCAGCGCCCGCTCAAACTCTTCGCCACCGCTGATCGCGCCGGCAGGGGCAAACAGATAGCGCTGGTTGTTTGCGACCAAGTCATGATGGGACCTTTCCTGCGACCCCAGGGCCAGTCGGTGCAGTGTAGCTAGCGCGTTGAAATAGCACCCGGGCCAGGCCGCCGGCTCGCCCATCCGATCGGGCCGGTTGAGCTCGGTGTGGAGGTAGTTTTCGCACTGCTGATGGGTCGCCAGATCACGGTGCCGCAGCGCCTGAAACCAGCCCGGGCCGCGCAGCTTGAGCGCAATCAGATAGGCCAGAAGACCGGCCCAGCGACGTTCCGCAAGCACGTACAGCGCACAGCCGCGCTCGATGTCGCGCAGCGACAGATCGAACACGACCGCACACGCGGCAAACGCAAGGGCGAATTCCTTCTTCTCGCTTTGGGGAAAGCCGTAGCCGCGCCAGGGTGGCGTCGACAAACAGCTTGGTCGGGTGGGCACGGTCCCCGACCATTCGGGAGGGATTCTTCGGCAGCCGCAGCGCGAGGTGCAGGAACTTGCCGAGATAAGCGCCGGCATCGGTCTCGGCATCGGTCTCGGCACCGTACACGCCGCGGATCGCCTTCTCAAGCTGGTCGCGGTTCATCAGCAGCACGAACACCAGGTTGGGCACGTCGAAGAAGTGCTTGATCCGTTCGATCAGGCGCACCGCAAACTCGAGGCGACAACGGTCCAGTTCGTCGATGAAGATCACCACCGGCTTGTCGGGCGCCTTGACGAACCCGGCCAGCTCGGCGTGGAACGCCTGCACCGACGCCCGTTCCTTCTCGTGGTCGTTCAGTTTGCGCTTCACCCAGGCCTGCGCGGCGTCGCCCCCTTTTTCCGCGCCCTTCGCGGCGGCCTCCGAAAATTCCCCGGCCAGATCGTTCGTGCCAATCACCTTGCCGGCCAGATTGATTGCCGCCTTGGTGGCTACCGGCAGCAAGGCGCTGCCGACCTTGGCGGCCTTGGCGGTCAGGCGCTCCACGGCCGACGCATCGGCGGCGCCCAGGCGCTTGATCTCGGCCGCCAGCAGCAGGAACGGATCCTCGACGTAGTCCTGCGCGAAGGCGTCGATCACGCCGACCCGGTAGCCGGCCTGACGCAACTGCGCGGCCCAGCGGCGCGCGAACCAGAGGGTCGACCGGGATTCGCAAAAAATCCGCCACATCCCTGCGCAACCCATTGATTTATCGATGGAACCTAGTTTTTTAGTGGCCGGTTGGCACCCACCCTGCCCCCGGCGAACAGAAAGAACCCAAATTGCACCGCATAGTGGCTAAAACTGCATATTTCCTCGAAGTGAGGGGGGGAAGGCAAGAGCACTTAGCCCGTCAACCTGTCATCAAAGGCGTGCAAATTCCTTTCCACGGCGCACACGCTGCTCGAGGGTGCCTGATATCGGTTTCGGAGCGGAACGGTTTTGGGAAGGGAGTAGACCTTGGCTTCCGCAAATGGCGACAGGACGACCTGCAACGATGACGATGTCCGCCGGCATTCGAGCCATCCTGGTCGTGCCTAGGGGTGACTACATTGGCTCAGAAGATGTGGCGGATACCGAGAGAGAGCCCTGCCTGTCCGGCGGCTCCCGGCGCCTTGTAGTAGACCTGTGCCGTGGCCGGCAGGAATCCGATCGATTGCCCGTTCGGCAAGTATCCGATGTTGTCCCAGTTGAGCGATGCGTTCCGTGCATAAACGACTGCAGCAAATACATCCGTACGCTTGGAAAGGTTGTAGTCCGCCAGTGCCAGATACTGCTGCGGGTTCTTTGGGTTCACGACGGCGCCACCAACGGTAGCGCGCTTGATATCGTCGTAGTAGTAGGCGAGGGTGAAATGGGCGGCCGGCGTGGCATCCCAGGTGACGCCGACCCAGTACATGTCATCGCGGTGCGGCAGCACTGTGGGGGTGCCGGACGATGGCGCGATGGAATTGCCCCATCGGTAGGTCGCCACCAGCTTGACGGTCCTGAAGGCGTAGCTCAGTCCGAACATGGCACGCATGTCGCGCCCGTAGTCATTTGAGCTGGAAGCTCCGTTCGCTTGCGCTGTGTTCAGCGTCTTGACCTCGTCATAGCCCAGGCCGACGCCAAAGCTGTCCGTGAAGTACGACAAGCCGGCACCGTATGCCGAACCCGCGGTCACCGTCCCGGCGCGCTCGCCAAGTGACCAGTGGGCACTCACTGAAAGCGGCCCGAACCTGCCGTCATACTTCGCCATATTGTTCTCCCGGAAGTTCGGGCCCGCAAAGGCCACCACCGGCTCGAACTCCGGCGCCAGCCCCGAGGGCGAGAAGTTCCCCATCGTCAGGAAGGCAGAGGTGTATTGCCGGCCGAACGTGAGCGTCCCGTAGGGGCTGCCCACGCCCACGAAGGCCTGACGGCCGAACAGCAAGCCACCGTTGCCGAGTTGCCCGTTATCGGTGTTGAACTGGTTCTCCAGCACGAAGAGAGCGCGATAGCCATTCCCAAGGTCTTCCGTACCACGCAAGCCGAAGCGCGACTGGGCGATGCCTGAAGAATTCAGGAGCACAGCCGAACCCGACCCTGGCGCGAGCACACCATTGCTGACGTTTTGCGCGTGATTCACGTACTGGACGCTGGATGTCGCCACCCCATACAGAAGGACGGAGGTCTGAGCATTCGCTCCCCCCATCAGTGCCATCGCTGCCGCACTGGCTGATACCAATCTCTTCATGTCTCCGGTCTCCGATGTCTTTTTTTTAGGCTGCACGGTACGGACTGCCACGGCAGGGGCGGAAGCCGCTGCCGGTACTGGCCGTACGCCCTCCTTTACAGCAGGCTGCACGCCTCCTCGAATGCCAGCCTGGGATTGCGGGGATACAACTTCGCCCTGTCTCCGTAACCGAGGTTGCACAGGAAACTGGTCTTCACCTCGGCGTTCGGTACGGCCTCTCGCCAGAACGGGTTGACATGCCCGTCCGGAAAGAACTCGGCATCGACCCTGGCGGCGTCGAAGCCTGACATCGGGCCGCAGTCCAGACCCAGCGCACGCGCCGTGATGATCAAGTACGCGCCTTGCAGGGCGGCATTGCGGCGTGCCGTCACGTCGGCAAGCGCCGGGTCGCCTACAAACCAGGCGCGCGCATCGACATGCGGCATCAGCTTCGGCAGTTGTTCATAGAATTTCCTGTCATAGGCAATGATCGCGGTGACGGGCGCGGCCATCGTCTTCTCGACATTGCCGGGCGCCAGTGCCGGCATGAGCCGCTGCTTGGCCTCGCGGGTTTTCAGGAACACAATCCGCGCCGGGGCGGCATTGGCGCTCGTCGGCCCCCATTTCATGACCTCGTAGAGCTGCCGCAGGGTGTCATCGGCGATAGGCTTGTCGAGCCATGCATTGTGGGTGCGTGCGTTACGAAACAGCAGATCGATTCCTTCTGCGCTGAGACGGGTGTCCATCGTCTTACTCCTTGGTTCAGAGGTGGGTAACAGGTTTTTCTTCCGGATGCTTCGATTGGTACAGGTTTCAGGGCGACTGCATCGCGGCGGGGGCGAACGCGGGCAGGCACGTGCCGGCGCGCGGAAGGCCCAGCAAGGCGCGCGCCTCTGTCGGCGTGGCTGGCTCGCAGCCCATCTCGCGCACCAGCCGCACCACGCGCTCGGTCAATTGCGCGTTGGTGGCCAGTTCGCCGGGGCCGTAGTAGAGGTTGTCCTCCAATCCCACGCGCACGTGGCCGCCGAGCAACAGCGAGTTCATCGCGGCGGGCAATTGCGCCGGGCCGATGCCGCTCACGCAGAGCAGGCAGCCCGCCGGCAACAGGTCCACCATCGATTGCAATATCCGCGGCGTGTAAGGCATTGCGTTCTGGAAGCCACGGTGTGCGCCCAGCACGAGATTGACGACGAACGGCTCCTCATCAAAGCCGGCGGCCGTCAGCGCGGCCACGTCCTGAACAATGTGGGTTGGACTGAAGACTTCCCATTCGGGCTTGATACCGCGCCGCTTCATCTCCATCGCCAGGATCCGCGAGCGGTCCGGCGACGTGTGCATGAGCAATTCCCTGTCCCCGAAACTGGCGATGATCGTGGTGGCGTCCAGCGTGCACATCTCGGCGCCGGCGTCCATGCCCTTGAGACGCTCCTCCCAGAGGATCTCCCAGTACCCGTTGCCAGGCTGCCCGATCATGTCGCCGTGCACGCCGCCGCCGGTGGAGTTGTTGATGACGATGTCGCTGCGGTCACGAATCCGCTGGTTGATGTCGCGGTAGATCGCCGGGTCACAGGTCGCGCCGTCGTCGGGCCGGCGCGCATGCACGGCTACGACGCTGGCGCCGGCGTTGTAGCAATCGTAGACGTCTCGCGCGATTTCGTCAGGCTGCGTCGGAAGATGCGGGTTCTGTGATTTGTGCGCCATCCCGCCAGTCGGGGCGATGGTCACGACTACCTTGGGTCTGTTCATCGATCGTCTCCTGTCGTCTGTGTCTGCACCCGGCGGTACATGCTTCGACTTCATGCAGTATATGGAATTGAATTCTTTTGTCAATTTGACTTTTTAGTTCATTTCGATTTCAATGACTTCCATCGGCTGCACGTCTGCTTGCCGCGCCACCAGAACACCGCAACTGAGGAGACTTCAAGATGAAATTAGTGTCGTTCGAGTACGACGGTCCTCCACGCATCGGCGTATTGCACGGCGATGCCATCGTCGACATGACCGAGGTAGTGCCCGGTCGCAAATTGCAGATGATCGACCTGCTCCGGATCGGCGAAGCCGGCATGGCGCTGGCCGCTCAGGCCAAGGCAGGGAATACACCGCGCATCCCACTGAGGGACGTTCGCCTGCTGGCGCCGGTGCCCCGCCCCGGCAAGTACCTCGGCGTGGGCGGGAACTACGAATCTCACTTGCAGGAAGCCGTGCACCTTGGCGTGAAGCGGCCGCAACATCCGATCTGGTTTAACAAGCAGACCACTTGCGTGACCGGACCCTTCGACCCCGTCCACCTGCCACGCGTATCAGCGCAGCTCGACTACGAATGCGAGCTAGGCATCGTGATCGGGCGGCGCTGCCGGCATGTAGCCGCCGAGGACGCCCTCGAGGTGATAGGCGGGTATGTGGTCTGCAACGACGTATCGGTACGTGACTGGCAGTTGCGTTCGCCGACCGCCACGCTGGGCAAGTCATTCGACACGCATGGTCCGTTTGGCCCGTACCTGGTCACGCCCGACGAAATCGGCGATGTGCAGGCTCTGCGCATCCGGACTTGGGTCAACGGCGAACTGCGCCAGGACGGCTCGACTGGCGAGATGCTGTTCTCCTGCGCGCAATTGATTGCCGATCTCAGCCAGGTTTGCACCCTTGAGCCGGGCGATGTACTGGCCACGGGTTCGCCGCGCGGCTGCGGTGGTCTTCGGCAGCCACCCGCCTATTTGCGAGCGGGGGACGTCGTCCGGATGGAGATCACGGATGTCGGCGCAATCGAGAACACCGTCATCGACGAACCTGACTGGATCGCATGAACACCCACCACGATATGGAGAAGACCATGGCCGACGCCCACCTGACCCGACTGCCGGACGACACCGCGGATACCCTGCTCGCGCGCGCCGCGAAGCTTTCGCCAACCAAATTCGCCCACGTGGTCTGTCTGACCAGCCAACTGGAGATCATGCGTGACTGGTACGTGGCCGTGCTGAACGCGACAGTGTCATTTGAGAACGACAGGCTGTGCTTCCTGCGCTATGACGACGAACACCACCGCATTGGCCTGATCCGCTTTGACGATCTGCAGCCAATGCCGACCGCCCCCACTGCCGTGGTAGACCATTTCGCGTTCACCTACCACGGTCTGCCTGAACTGCTGGGAACCTACCTGCGGCTGAAAGCACTCGCCATTGAGCCCTTCTGGACGATCAATCACGGCCCGACCACGTCGATCTACTACAAGGACCCGGACGGCCACAAGATCGAATTGCAGGTAGACAACTTCACCAACGAGGAATGCGACGCCTTCTTCGCTGCAGGCAAATACAAAGAAAATCCAATCGGCGTGATTTTCGAGCCCGAAGCGTGGATTCGCCGCTATGCAGATGGGGAAACGGTAGCGTCGATCACGAGCCGGCCACCGCTGCCGCCCGGCATGACGCCGCACGATATGATCCGCTTCTGAAGCGATGTGCCGCTGGTGACCCAGCGGCGACTACTGTCGCCACGATTCCTCAGCACTGGCCAGTGGCGCCGGGTCTGCCCGGCCCCGCTTGAGCCCCGCTTGTCATGGCGCCCTGCTGCGTGGCCGTGCGACTGGCCTGGTCAGTCCGCCGGACCAGCAAGCTCGCGCATCGGAGGCAGCGGCATCTTGGCGATCCGGATGGCCTCGTCCCGCTCCACCCCGAACGCTTGGAGTGTCATCGCGGCAACCTGATCGCCAAAAGCTGCCGTAGTGCGCTCGATGAGTGCGGTGCGCATGCCCGCCGCCAGCGTGCCAATGCCGAGCGCCAGTGCCGCCGGCACTGAATCCACCTGGAAGCGCCCGGTACGCTTGCCGAGCTGGATGTCGCCTGCTGCGCCTTTGCGCATTCCCTCACTCCAGCCGCCCGAAGTGTCAGGGAACGAGCGCACGAGTATCCAGCCCCAGTCAGGGTTGCGCTTGCTGAAGCGGATGAAGTGGCGAATGGCCGTAGCGACACGTACTGCAGGATCGTCCACGCCCTCGATCAGCGGCAGGATCTCGGCGTCTACCGTGTCGGCCACATACGCCGCCATGGCACCAACCAGCGCCTCCTTAGTTTCGAAGTAGTTGTAGAACGTGCCACGCGCCACCTCGGCGGCTGCGATGAAATCGTCAATGGTCGGCACATCGAAGCCTCGTTGTGCGACCACTTTCATCGCTGCCCTGATCAGCGCGACGCGAGTCCGCTCGCGCTTCTGGCGGCCGATTTCAGCGCGGCGTTGCAGGTCTATCGTGGCCATTTTCGGATCGTTCGGTGCATGGACACCTCATATTGTACAGATGTATCTACCATTAGCGAATGCGCAAGCCGACATCCTCATCGGTATGAGCGGCAGAATACACACACAATCGTAACGCGGAAAGAATTCGCGGAATCGAGGAGCGTAGACAGGAGTGATCCGCGAAATGACTGAGAGGGATCGACGCCGGGGCGCACATTGTCAGTGTCCATAGCTGGTGCCGCAGCGGGGTCGAGGCATCCCTATCCCGGCCGAAAGGCATCCAGAGCTGCCCGACGGATCGAACGGCAGAATCCCGGTCAGGCACGACGAAGGGGAACGATTTCATCAATCTGTTGCGTCGACCGGTTGAATCCACAGTCCGGGAAGAGCCGACCGGCCAGCAGCGGCCGCAGGTCGCTTACCGGCCAATTGCGGCCATCCCTCAAGCATGATTGACGGACCGTAATTCCTGAATGACGCTAAGCATGGCGGGTAAAGGAGGCCCCAGCCTGCTTTAGATGGAAGCTGCGGACGACGCCTCGCCTTGCGCCTGACCGTGCGTGCGCGTACGCACGAAAGCCCCGGCCAGCGCGGAGGCCGTTACGGCCGCCATGGCCCCCAACAGGAAAGCTAGGTGGTAGCACTGCCGCCACCAGCAAACCCAGCGACAGCGGCGCGCGAATCCCGAAGCGCATCACCAGTTTGGCCGACAGCCCCAGCGAGAACACCGCCATGATGATGTTGGCCGGCAGGAACGCCAGCCCCACCTGCATCGCGCTGTAGCTCAGCAAGCGCTGCATGTAAAGCGCCGAGATGAAGAACCACGCGAACAGCGCAGCCGCCCACAGCACGCCCACCAGGTTGGCCGTGGCCACGTTGCGCAGCGCAAACATGTGCAGCGGCATGAGCGGATGCGACACGCTCGATTCGATGACGACGAACGCGATTATGAGCGCGATGGCAATACCCAGTTGGGCAAGCGTTTGTGCAGACGTCCAACCGGCTTCGTTGCCGTGCACGATGGCGTACACCGCGAGCATCAGCGATGCGGTAACGGTGATGGCGCCCGCCACATCCAGCTTGGCGCGATCAGCCAGCGGCTTCCCCACCGGCAGCAGCACCACACACCCGGCATACACCGCTACGCCGATCGGCAGGTTGACCAGGAAGATCCAGTGCCAGCTCAATGTGCTGGTCAGCAGCCCGCCAAGCAGCACGCCGATGCTGCCGCCGCCCCCGCCCACGAACCCGTAGATGCCCATTGCCTTCGCGCGGTCCGCCGGCGAGGTGAACAGGTTCATGATGAGTGACAGCGACACAGCCGACACCACTGCACCGCCCAGCCCCTGAACGGCGCGCGCCGCGATCAGCAGCCCTTGCGAATTCGCCAGCCCGCAGGCCACCGAGGCCAGCGTAAATAACGTGATACCCAGCAGGAACAACCGCCGATGGCCAAACAGGTCGCCCAGCCGCCCGCTCAGCAGCAAGAAGCCGCCAAAGGTCAGCATGTAGGCGTTGACCACCCACGCGAGCGAGGTTTCAGTAAAGCCCAGGTCCGCCCGGATCGACGGCAGTGCGACGTTCACGATGGTCGTGTCCAGCACGATCATCAGCACGCCCAGGCAGAGTACGATGAGGGCAAACCAGCGTTTGCGTTCGTCGATACCATGCGTCATGGAACTGCTCCTGTCGGACGCTGACAGTTCAGGACTGCGCAGCGGATTTGAGATTGGCGAAGCCGGTTGCAAAAGCCTTGCCGCACACCCATGACGAGCGGTGGACACTGATCGAACCGCTGTTGCCTGGGCCGACTCGCATGAATCATTCGAGCGTCGTCAGCTTGCCCGTGCGGTCTTCAGCGCTTTGGTCCACCACAGCAGGTCTGTCGATCGTTTGTTCGGCGACAGTATCTAGTTCGGCCAAGTGCCGGGTGTTGTCCTGGCCTTGAAAATGCGCGTATATCGCCGCAGCCGGAACGTGGACCGCCGACCGAATCGGTGCAAGCTGCATTTCGACCGCGACCTCGCGCAGGCGAGCGCCGGCTTAACCTTGGAAGCGGTCGTTGCAGTGGCCCGAATCCGAACGGCGGTTCAGGGTCGTGGAGAGCCGACTGGGTAGCGTCGGGCCGAGGTCCGTTCCCGGCCATCTGCAGCCGTTCACCGTGCGTTCGGGAGGACATTCGAACGTCGGTCTCACTCACATAACGGTCCTTCGTCCGACGATCCCGTGCGTCGCGTGAGCGGCCTTTGCCGACGTTCGAGTACCCGTCGTCGCCGATTTCCTGATATGGCCGTCTCTGTCCTCCCCGAGGTATTAGAGGGAAAAATAGTCTGCCAAGTCTCCCCTTAAACGAAGCTCGCGTGTGCTGAAGGTGGCATCGACGCTTGCGCACACCGCCGATATTGTTCCGATTTTATGTGGCGCTGCTAGATAAGCGCAATGTAGGGACGTGCGAAGTCCTCTCCTAATGGAAGCAATCTTACGAGGTGGCTCCGTTCGGCTACCAGGGGCAGATTGACTGGAACGTAATGCCTATTGTCGCGCAATTGCCGAAAAAGCGGGCTGCTGTGGACTGGGCGGTCTGCGCTTCGGCCACTGCATACCACGACTTTTTAGCGGATCGAAGGTCAAAATGAACGGCGGCGTGCTTCACATCGTCGCGCCACACTTCAACTTCATCTTGCTCGAATATCGCCTTGCTGGCCTTGTTGCTCCTGCACCCGTGTAGCTATCGAGCGCCGGATACGTGCAGTTGGAAGATGCACAGGCTGGGGTGGCGAGATGGAGTCGGCGAGGAATGACAAGTCAAGCCGGGCTGCCTCTCAGACTGAACAACATATCGGCCTGCTCTGGAAGAATCGAGAATATCTTTCGACTACCGTCGATGGTCATACCTTGGTCGCGCGACAGATCATTTGAATTGGTATTTATCTGTCTACTATATAAAACATTAATGTGACCATCAAAATGCCTGCTAGCCAAATCAAGACCCTCGTTCCGAGTGGCAATTGGGCAGTGTCTCCATGTAAATGCTGCGTCTCTGCAACACCGTTCCGGCTGCGGCATCCAATGTCATGCAATTTTCGATCGGCGTTTCGACGCCCGCATCAGGCAGCCCGGTGCATAAGTGGATGGTCCATGGACCTTGGGCAATGCGCGGTCCGAACCCGGTGGCGCATGCCGGCAAGCTCTATAATGCAGCATCAGCAGTGGGTGTGGCAGTCACGCCGCCGCTACTCTTATTGGACTATGGTCCAATACCGCAGTTGGCAGTTGCTCCGATTGTCAGCGTCGTGTGAGCCTTGAGGTACCGTACCATGGAGGCAGGGATGCAGAGCGAACAGGTGTACTGGGTTTTCACCGTTACCGTCGATCAGATGGACAAGTTCACGCCGCTGATACCAAAGCTTGTGGCCGCGACAGAGAAGGAGCCGGGCGCGCTGCAGTTTGAGTTCAACATCGGGGACGACCAGAAGACGGTTGACATCTTCGAACGCTACTCGGATTCGAAGGCGGCCCTCTTCCACCAAACGGAAAGCTTTGCCCCATTGTCGAAGGAGTTCTTCGCTGTGGCCAAGCTCACTCGGTGGGTGATCTATGGCACGCCCTCGGACGAATTCAAGAAGGCGAACGCCGACCTCCACCCGATTTATATGACACGATTCGATGGTTTTGTCAGGTGACGGGATTGGCTTCTGGGCTTAAGGTCGCGAGTCTGGTAGCGGATATCAAACTGGCCCGTGTTACGGCCGGGTTCCTTGAGCTCGCAGCGGCATGCGTGCGGCACAAGCGGGTGCTTGCCACAAGCAGCTAGGGTGTTTGCCGCAAGCCCAAAAATCGACCCGCTATCCTCGTGACTTTCTATAGTAGTGAAGCGTTGCTTGGCCGACGCTCGTTTTTGAACTCGTCAATGTCCGTGCCCGCCCGTTAGCCGGCGCGGGACGGTCACTTGCTCCCCTCGACTTTCTCATTGTGGAGGCCATCATGAGCGACCCAAAGCTTCAAGTCCTGACGCCGCAGAACTGCCAACTGATCTTCATTGACCACCAGCCGCAGATGGCATTCGGCGTGCAGTCAATTGACCGGCAAGTGCTGAAAAACAATGTGGTTGGCTTGGCCAAGGCAGCCAAGATCTTCAACATCCCGACCACCATCACCACCGTGGAGACCGAGAGCTTCTCCGGCTTCACGTACCCCGAACTGCTCGACGTCTTTCCGGGCCAGAAGTTGCTGGAACGCACGTCGATGAACTCATGGGATGACCAGAAGGTTCGTGACGCGCTGGCTGCCAACGCCCGCAAGAAGGTGGTCGTGTCCGGACTGTGGACCGAGGTCTGCAATAACACCTTTGCACTCTGTGCAATGGACGAAGGGGGATACGAAATCTACATGGTGGCCGATGCCTCGGGCGGCATCACGAAGGAAGGGCATGAATACGGCATGCAGCGCATGATCCAGGCCGGCGTCGTACCCGTGACGTGGCAGCAGGTGTTGCTCGAATGGCAGCGCGACTGGGCGCGTCGCGACACGTATGACGCCGTCATGAAGGTGGTCCGGGAGCATTCCGGCGCCTACGGGATGGGCGTGGATTACGCCTACACCATGGTGCACAAGGCGCCACAGCGCGCCAGTGGTACCCATGAGATCGTGCCTGCGGTGCCGGCCAAGTAATCGGCAGCCCTCTCACCCTCATTCGATATCCCCGACTCCGGCCGCGCGGCGTGACGCCGCCGGCCGGCAGGAGCCATTGCGATGTCTCCCTCAGACAAGCCCGATCTGATCCTGGTGAATGGCCGTTTCACCACGCTGGATCCGCAACAACCCCAAGCGCAGGCCGTAGTCATCCGCGGCGGCAAGTTCATGGCCGTGGGCAGCAAGCAGGACGTCATGCCTCTCGGTGACAACTCCGTGACAGTGATTGACCTCGGAGGCCGGCGCGTGATTCCGGGGTTGATCGACAGCCACATGCACATCATCCGCGGCGGCCTGAATTACAACATGGAACTGCGCTGGGACGGCGTGGGCTCGCTGGCCGACGCCATGCGCATGCTCAAGGATCAGGTCTCGCGCACGCCGGCCCCGCAATGGGTGCGCGTGGTGGGCGGCTTCACCGAACACCAGTTCGTTGAGAAGCGCCTCCCGACCATCGAAGAGCTGAACGCGGTGGCGCCGGATACGCCTGTGTTCGTTCTGCATCTGTACGATCGCGCACTCCTGAATGGCGCCGCGCTGCGCGCCGTGGGTTACAACAAGGACACCCCTGAGCCTCCCGGCGGCGAGATTGTGCGTGACGCCCAGGGCAATCCGACCGGCTTGCTGCTGGCCCAGCCCAACGCGACCATTCTGTACGCTACCCTGGCCAAGGGGCCCAAGCTGCCGCCCGAGTACCAGAAGAACTCTACGCGGCATTTCATGCGCGAAGTGAACCGCCTTGGCGTAACAGGCGTGATCGACGCCGGCGGGGGCTACCAGAACTATCCCGAGGACTACGCCGTGGTCGAGGAACTTCACAAGGAGGGCCTGCTCACCGTGCGGCTCGCCTATAACCTCTTCACGCAGAAGCCGAAGGACGAGCTCAACGACTTCCGTACCTGGGCCGCCAAGGTCAAGCCAGGCCAGGGCGATGACCTCTACCGCCAAAACGGTGCCGGCGAGATGCTGGTCTATACGGCAGCCGACTTCGAGGACTTTCGCGTGGCGCGGCCGGAGATGCCCCTGTCGATGGAGGCCGACCTCGAACCCGTGATCCGCCTGCTGGTGGAGAACCGCTGGCCATGGCGACTGCATGCCACCTACGACGAGACCATCTCGCGCGCGCTGGATGTCTACGAGAAAGTGGCGCGCGACATGCCGTTCGACGGCCTGCACTGGTTCTTCGACCACGCCGAGACAATCACCGACCGCAACATGGACCGCATTGCGGCGCTGGGCGGCGGCATTGCCGTGCAGCACCGCATGGCCTACCAGGGCGAGTACTTTGTCGAGCGATATGGCGCAAAGCCGGCAGAGCGCACGCCGCCGATCAAGCAGATGCTTGAGCGCGGCATCAAGGTGGGCGCCGGCACGGACGCCACGCGCGTCGCCTCGTACAACCCGTGGGTGTCACTATCATGGCTGACGACTGGCAAGACGCTCGGCGGCCTGTCGCTGTATCCGCAGGCCAATCTCCTCGACCGTGAGACTGCGCTTCGGCTCTGGACCGAGGCCAATACCTGGTTCTCCAACGAGGAAGGCAAGAAGGGCCGGATTGCCGTTGGCCAGCTTGCTGACCTGGCCGTACTGTCGAGCGACTACCTCACCGTTCCCGGCGATGAGATCCAGGACATCACCTCGGTACTGACCTTGCTCGGCGGCAAGGTGGTCTATGGCGATGGCGATTTCGGCAAACTGTCTCCCGAAATCCCTCCAGCCATGCCGGACTGGTCGCCGGTGCGGACGTACGGAGGTTATCAGGCGCGCCGCCAGGGTGTTCAATCAGCCGCGGCGCTCAGCGTGACATGCGGCTGCGCGAACCGTTGCGGTGTGCATGGCCACGCCCATGCCGCCGCCTGGGCGGCGCAGGTGCCGGTCGCCGACCACCGGCAATTCTGGGGCGCGCTCGGCTGTTCCTGCTGGGCATTCTGACAGCGAGGGGGGCAACGATGCACGAGCGACTTACACGTCCCCATGCAGCGGCGGGCGCCGGGCTGGCCCGTGTGGCCACGCCGGCAATCCGGTGGCTGGCGCTCCTGGCACTGTGCGCTGCCTACCTGCAGGGCGGGCTCACCAAGGCGCTGGACTTCCCGGCCGCCATCGCCGAAATGAACCATTTTGGCCTGGCGCCGGCCGCTCCGATGGCGGCGCTGGTCATCGCGCTGGAACTCGGCGCCTCGGCGATGATCCTGACAGGATTTTGGCGCTGGGTCGGGGCGCTGGCGCTGGCGGCGTTCACCTTGATGGCGTCGTTCCTGGCCAATGCGTTCTGGAATGTGCCAATGCCCGACCGGATCATGATGGAGAACGCCTTCTTCGAGCACATCGGGCTGGCAGGTGGTTTCGTGCTGGTGGCCTGGCACGACCTGCGCCGTCTCGGCCGGGCGGCATCGGAACAGGGAGACTGAAATGAAGGTCTATTTCGTGTCGTTCGGAGCGGGGATTCTCGTTGGGATCATCTATGCCCTACTGCAAGTGCGTTCACCCGCGCCACCGGCCATCGCGCTGCTCGGTCTGCTTGGCATGCTGATCGGCGAGCAGGTCGTGCCGACGGTCAAACGCGTGATAGCCGGTGAGCCGGTCACTGTGGCGTGGTTCCGCACGGAATGCGTGCCCAAGATCTCCGGCGCACCGCTCAAGATTGTGGCGGAACTTGGAGGCACCCAAAACAACGGCACCGTCGAACGGGACAACGTCTCGCGTTGATGGGGAGCCGTAGCGCAGACGCGAGCAGCGATAAGCCGATGAAGGCCAGCAGTGGCAAGGCCAAGCTTTTACGGGCGTGACGATCATCGAGAAGTACGGACCATTTCATGAACGTGCAACTGAGCGCGCCAAGAAGTCCGCTTGTGCCGGTCGCGAGTACCACGAGGGCTCGGACACGAGCAAGATTGGTGTTACCTATTTGCGGCATGTTGACGGCTAACCTATCTTGAATCACTGGACGGCATTTACCCCGTGAGGTATCCAAAAGGCCAGGGGCGTGGCTCTCCGCCGGCCGGTTCCAACGCGCGTAGTCAGAGGTTCACGATGAACAGCGACGCAGCTTCGCCACCGGGCGGGCCAAAAAACCAGACAGAAGTCGGCACGAACGGCGCCGATCGTTCTGCCGTGGAGGATGCGCAGACCCCAGACAGCACCCCGCGCTGGCATCAGATATTTCCGGTACTGACTGACGCCGAGATTGATCGGATCAATCGCTTTGGTGCGATACACAGCTACGCCGCCGGCGAATTCTTATATCGCGCGGGTGGCATGAGTCCAGGCATGTTCGTCCTGTTGTCGGGCACGATTCGGTACACGGCACGCGACGGACTGGGCCATCGACGTTTGCTGCGCTCTCAGGCGAAACGGGGCGAATTCACCTCCGACGTTGGCATGCTTTCAGGCAAGCCCGGCCTTGTCGATGCTGAGGTTATCGAAGATGTCGTGGCGCTCGTGATTTCGCCGGAAAAGCTGCGTGCCCTAATGATCGGCGAGGCGGAGCTCGGTGAAAGGATCATGCGCGCGCTGATCCTGAGGCGCGTCGCCGCGATCGAGCGCGGGCAAGGGGCGGTGCTCGTTGGCCCGCCCGACAACGAGCGGCTCCTTGCACTGCAACATTTCCTGCAACGCAATGCTTACCCGCATATGACGCTTGACGAAAGCGGTGCCGATGCCATCGCGTTGCTCGAGCGCATGACGCCTCGGCGCGATGACATGCCGCTCGTTGTCTGCCCGGATGGCACCGTGCTGCGCAATCCGGACGACGGGCAGCTCGCCTCGTGCCTGGGACTCGTACCGGAATTCGATCCCAGGCATGTTTACGACGTCGCGATCGTCGGCGCCGGGCCTGCTGGCCTGGCGGCAGCCGTCTATGCGGCATCCGAAGGCTTGTCAGTGGCAGTCTTCGATTGGCGCGCGCCGGGCGGCCAGGCAGGCACGAGTGCCCGCATCGAAAATTATCTGGGCTTTCCGACCGGCATTTCGGGGCAAGCGCTAGCCGGCAGGGCATTTAACCAGGCGCAGAAATTCGGCGCGCACATCGCGATTCCCGTCGAGGTGAAAGGCTTGCATTGCAGCGCATACCCGCTCGAGGTGAAGCTTGCCGGTTCGCGGCGCGTTGCGGCACGGACGGTAGTCGTCGCGAGCGGCGCGGAGTATCGGCGTCCGGCAGTGAGCGGGCTTGCGCGCTTCGAAGGTCACGGCGTCTATTACTGGGCGACGTCGATCGAGGCCCGGCTTTGCCGCAGCGAAACCGTGCTGCTGGTCGGTGGCGGAAATTCAGCAGGACAGGCCATTGTGTTTCTTGCATCGCATGCTGCCCATGTTCATGTCCTCGTCAGGGGCCAGGATCTCGAACACAGCATGTCGCGCTATCTGATCGAGCGAATTGCCTCGTTGCCGAACGTGACGATCCATATGGGTTCTGAAATAACGGCCCTCGAAGGTGACGAACGGCTGGAGTCCGTCCACTATCGGCGACGCGATGGGGGTATAGAAAGTCTGAAGACGCATCACTTGTTCCTTTTTATCGGTGCCGACCCAAACACGAACTGGCTGCGCACGTGCGGAGTGTCGCTGGATCCGAGAGGATTTGTGTTGACCGATACCGACCTGGGAACACGAGCCAGCGGGCCCACGCTCCCGCTGCATACAAGTGTCGACGGCGTGTTTGCAATCGGCGATGTTCGATCGGGTTCCACCAAGCGCGTTGCAGGGGCCGTGGGCGAAGGGGCAGCCGTGGTCGCGCAGATTCACCGCTTTTTAGCCATGAAGCGCGCCGAAACACCCGCGCGTTCCATGCATGTGTAAGCCGCCTGTCGCGATGGGTTGCAAGGCTGGATATGTCGCGCGGACCTCTTTTAAATTTTTAGATGGCGTTACACCCGTATTGGAAAAGGCACGGACCGCTCAAACCAGGAACTTGGCCGCAGCGCGCATCCGATGTGGCTACCATCCATATTTCAGTTCGACACCGAGGTAGTCCGCGTTACTGCCGCCTGCGTTGCGAATCGAGTCGCCCACCTGGAAGTGCACCGCTTCGACTGAACCGATCAGGTTCGCGGCAATGGTCCAATCGGCACGTACTTGCACGTACATGCCCGTCCACCGGCTGCCATGTCCGGCTGTTCCGGGCACCACGGCATTGGCCTGTTGATGCACGGCGTCCGCTGTCGTCTCACGCCACTGGAACCCGAGCGCGCCGATCAGCGCGAGCTTGCTGGTCGGCTTGAGCGTGATGGAAGGCTTGACGTGAATCAGGTTCGCATAACCCGTGTAGCCCGCGAGCGTAAAGTAATAGCCGTTCGGAAAGCGCGGATTGAACGCCTCGACCCGCCCATCGCCGGGATGGTGTCCCTTTGATTTCGGTGCAATTTACCGGGATAGCTGCCCCTAGCATTCATGCGGTTTTCCGGGCGATTTCCTGGAAATACCACGACAAATCAATAGGTTGCTGTCTGCTGTTGCTTGCTTTTTTGAGATGCTCTAAACAGCACATTCGTGTTCTGGCATCCCCCCCGTGAAGCACTCTGCCAGCAGCTGTCGGCGTTGGCCGATGCAGCGCTTAACCGGCGTGCGCCCAGCCGTGCCAGCCTGATCCGCATGCAACTCCTGTCACGGCACCGCCAGGCCCGAGCCTTGCTCGGCAAGTTGGTTCTGCTGCCCTTCTCTGCCCAGTCGGCACACCCAGTGATCGACGCGTTGACCGTGCTGCAGGAACTTTACGCGATAAAGACCGACTCTCTTCCCGACCAGATCACGATTCGACTCGGCCGCGCCTGGCAACCCGCTATGGAGGGACAGGACCGTCAGCGGGCGCTGGCCGCCTTCGAGTGGGGCACGTTATTCGCTCTACGGGTGGCACTGCGCAACGGCTCAGTCTTTCTTGCGCACAGCTTTGCCTTCCGAAGCCAAGCGGCGCTTTTGATCGGCGCCAGCGATTGGAAGGCTAAACGCAACCACTTCTATGGCCATCTCAAGTTGCCGCAGGATGCTCAGGCATTTCTGGTGCCGGTGATCGCGCATCTGGACGAAAGCCTCGTCAAGCTGAAAGACGCTGCCTTGAGTGGGAAGCTCAAGATTGACGATGCGATCCACATCGATCCCTTGGTGGCGAGCGCTACGCCCGCGTCGGTGGAGACATTGCGACGCGCACTGTTCGAGCGGCACCCCGGCGGTCAGCTTCCTGAAATCCTGCTCGAGATCGACAGCGCCACGCACTTCAGTTGGCTCTTGCTGGGGAGGGAGCCCCTTTCCCGCAGCGAATTGCTATTGGTCTACGCAGCCATACTCGCGCATGGCACGTCGATGTCGGCTGCAGATCTCGCCCGAATGGTGCCGGAGCTGTCGCCGCCCGCGATCCGGCAGATGATGCATCGTATCGCGGACGAACGGAAGCTGCGCCACGCGGCAGAAGCCGTGCTGACCTTCATGCATCAAAACCCGATTGCCCAGCATTGGGGACGCTCCGATCTGGCGTCGTCGGACATGATGTCGTTGGAAACGACGCGCTCTGTCTGGCAAGCGCGGGCCGACCCGCGTCGGCGGACGGCATCGATCGGAATGTACACTCACGTTCGCGATCGCTGGGGCATTTTCTATGACCAGCCTATTCTGCTTAATGAGCGGCAGGCAGGCGCAGCGATCGAGGGCGTGATCCGGCAAGGTGGATCGGACGACGTGGCCCAACTTGCTGTGGATACACACGGGTTTACGGATTTCGCGATGAGCCTGTCACGGCTGTTGGGCTTCGATCTCTGTCCGCGACTCGCCCACCTGCGCGACCGGCGCCTGCATGTCCCCAGGCACCACGACGTGCCGAGCCAACTGGTTGCCGTCACCGACGCAGATGTTCGACTGAGCCTCATTGAGCGCGCCTGGGATGAACTGGTACGGATTGCCGCCTCCGTGCAAAGTGGGCAATGCACTGCAGTCCAGGCACTCACGCGCTTTGGGGCGGCGGCGCGCGGGCAGATTGTCTATGAGGCCGGCGTGCATCTCGGACGGCTGTTTCGTACGAATTCCGGTCGTCCACCAGGCACACAAGCTCCCGCTCAAAGGCGAATCCATGCGCAAGCGTACGGCAACCGACGCCAAGAAACGGGCATCGTGATCACCTACGCTACAATCTCCGGACCGCGCAGTACCACCTTCCTTCCCTGATCACGTTCACCGAAACCACTGATAACCTTCACCGAAATCCGCACCTGCCCGGCCGGGCATGCACGCATGTGACAAAGATGCCCCGGTCCACTCCGGGCGGTTGCCCACGCGCGCAATTCCCGTCCGGGTCCTGCGGGGCACGCTGTCAGCGCAGGCGCTCCATCGCGCCAAGCAGCAAATGGCCGCGCTGCGTCAGAACCGGCGCGGGCTTGCCTGCCGGGGGACGGGTTTCGAGGTGAACCAACTGCTCTTGCAGCAGGATCTCCAGATCGAGCGGATCCAGTTCCGAGTGACCGGGCGCGCTCTTGATCAGCATAAGCGTCGCAAGTTCGTGCGGGCTTAACATAGGCGCTCCTGTCTTGACTGTGACAGCCGGCATATCCGGCCCGGCTGTTGGACTCGCTTCCTTCCCCAAACGTGGAGCAGCGAATTTCGTGCCAGCGGAATCGCGCCCGCAAATAGCCGCGGGCATCACACGCGGCCCTGCTTTGGGGCATACGCGTGTCGCGGAAATGAGCATGCGCACCTTGGCGGGCAATGAAAATCTTGGAAATGGCCATCATGGCATAGCGATTGTCATGGCTACGCCTTACAGTAAGCCAACAATCAGCATGTAATCTCCTGCGCCATTGCGCAGCGAGGGTCCTGATGATGACCAGTGCCTGGCGCAACGCCACTCCCCTGATTCGCCAATCCACCCAAGATAAGCATCAACATTGTGCCAAGAACGCGTTCGCAATTGCGAAGGCGATGCTGTACCTGAGATGGAGGAAGGCCCTCCGAAGCCGGCGTGCAGGCGCAGGCTCCAAACAGCCGTAAGCTGCTTCAGTCGGAAAGCTGCGGTGGTGAACGTTACGGTTAAAAGGCGTGGTCGAACACGTCATGTGTGGATTTGAGGGTTCTGTCGCACTAAGGGAGCGAGGGCAAGCAGCCCCCTGGGCTACAGCTGGGTTATGCTGCTGGGCGGCATCGAGCTCATGCACATGATTGCCAAGGGCCAGATGCAGTGCCGCGAAGGGAGCAATCCGTCCGCTGCAGAGCAATTCTATTTACTGGCAGGGATGCGCGCAGCGAAAGTCCTTGAATCCCAGCATCGGTCGAGTCAGCGCTTGATGGCCGATGGTCCTGCTCGACGATGTTGTTCAGATATTTGACCTGCCGGATGGCGATGGGAGCTTCTCGTTCGGCGTTGATGTCGTGCAGGGCCGCCAAGTTGGCCGGACTGCCGTCGATGGTCACGGAGTCGGGCTGACCGTGGTGCGCAATGGCCTTCTCGAAAAAGCGCGGCGCCGCGGCCTTGTCGCGCTGGGCGCGCGGCATAAAGCCGATGGTATGGCCCGCCTTGTCGACCGCTCGGTAAAGGTACTTCCATTGGCCACGTACCAGGATGTAGGTCTCGTCCATGCGTCAGCTTTTTTCCACTGGGCGCTTACGAAGGCGAAACCCCTTGTTCAGCGCCGGCAGCAACTTGAGCGCCCAGCGGTGGAACTTGCCACTTCAGCGAATGCAGCTAGGTTCTTGACATCGAACGACTCAACGGCTTGCAACTCGAATAGGACCGACCAATTCACTGCACCTTCCGTAGTCGCCGTCATAACCCATAATTTCGTGATCGTGAAATTAGCGACTCATCTGCCGAGTTGCCGCCTGCCAGGGCCCATGTCATCTGCGGGGCAATCTGCATGAGTTCTCATAAGGGTTTATACCGTTCCCCGAGATCTGCGCCAGGCAGTTCCGGGCAATGTGCAGGAATGGCGTCCAGTAGAATGGCCGGAGTCGAATTCAGCACATGTGGACGCCAGTCCTGAACCCGGAAGCGACCACCAACGCATAGTGAGCGCCATGCTGGTGGGTACCTGTCGTAACGCCGAGGCCTTCGTCAACTCATCAGATTTGCGGGTAACGCTATGAGGCCGCGTCTTGCAACCAAGGCAGACCTTCGTGACGTGGAAGCATTGCTTCGCACGTGTTCACTGCCCGTTGGCGGAATACGTAGTGAAGCGGTGCAATTTCATGTCAGCCGGGACAAGACCGGCCTCCTCGGCTGCGCCGGTATCGAAGCACTCGGCGGCAAGGTTGGCCTGATAAGAGTGGTCGCCGTTGCGGAACGCGCAAGACGTGCAGGTCTGGCCGCACTCCTGGTTTCCGCGCTGGTGGCCGACGTACGTTTGCGCGGTATCGAATCCCTGGTCGTCCGAACTGAAACTGCCGCCGGCTATTTCACTCGTCTTGGCTTCACGCCAGTCGACCGTGCGGCCATACCTCACGAACTGCTGGCTTCTCGTGAATTCTCCGATACCGGTGCCCGAGCGGCGGCAATCATGAAAGTTGAGCTCTAGTGTCTGCTCCCGCATTTGTCGTTAGCCGTTTCCATGCCTTCGAGCGTTCGCTCACAGCGCAATGGCGACGACATGACGCGACAAATAGCTCAAGAAATTCTCGTCGGCAAAAAAAGCTAGACGCCATTCGGTCACGGAGCGCTAGCAGAGCTCAGCACTGGTTTGCGCCAGCACATCAGCGCCCCTATCAAGCATGGCGGCTTTCTGCAACAGGTGAACGGCATCTTCCAGCGACACGGTCATGTCTGCGCCCAAGCGCTGCACCTGCGATTGCGCGCGCAACGCTGCGGCTTCGTCACGCAAAGCCTCGATGCGTGCCGCTGTCCATTGAACCAGATTCCCAACTGAGTCGCTTGGCAGCGACAATTGGTTCGATGTCCCCGAAACCGCGAGTGTTTGGTGCATATCAGCCCCTCCAAAATTGCACGGCCAGTTTCGTCTTGCACGCTGACGAACGAGCCCTTCTTATACGGCCGCCAGCTGCGGCCCTAGCACCGCCGGTCCAGCCCCTCCGGCAAGTCATCATGAAAATCGACTGCACATTGAAGCGAAACTCCATGACACTGCGGTGTCATCTGTGCGCCAACGGGCTGATTTGAAAGCAATTCTGGGTAAACCTTGACCCGAGTTAACCCTTCCTCTGGTCCTTCCCTTGCTTGGTTACCCCGTGAACCACCAATCCTCCGTCGACAACGGGACGATTCCCGTGCTGCGGCAAGGCGGGTTGGAGAAGGAGGCTCGGCTGGCAGGCCGCATGTCCGGAAAGCGCCGAAATCAGTCCTCAGGCTACCGCCAATTGAGGGGGCGCTTGTTGCGGCCTTACGGTATTACGACCAGCCGCCTTTGCTTCATAAAGCCGTTGATCGGCAAGGTGCACGAGCTTGTCCGCCGTATCACCGGGCAGGCCATTGCCGTCAAAAACGGCGACGCCAATGCTTACGCTCAGTCTTCCGCGTGGGCTGGCGAAGTTTGCTTGGTTAGTTGCAAGGACCGCAGCTCGAATCTTCTCCGCTACTTGCACCGCGCCCCTTAGGTCTGTATTCGGGAGGAGCACACAGAACTCTTCGCCGCCATAACGGCCGACAAAGTCGCCTGGGCGACGAATGTTCTCAACAATACAGCGAGCGATGGTTCTTAGCGCACTGTCGCCGGTAGCGTGCCCATAATGGTCGTTGAAACTCTTGAAGTTATCTGCGTCTACCATGAGTGCGGAGAGGCTCTGCTTGCTCCTGCTCGCACGTCGCCACTCGGCATCGATGGTTGAATCCAGAACACGGCGGGTGCCCACACCCGTCAGGCTATCGGTATTGGCAAGTAGATGAAGTTGTCGTTCCATCTCGAGCCGCTTGCGAAATTGCTTGGCGAACATCACCGACATCAAGACGATGAGAATATCGAGCAGCGCCACAACGCTGCCGATTGCCCAAGCGCGCCGTTTCCAATCGGCGTAGATGTCATCGGTTGCGAGCCCCACGACGACTATCAACGGGTATCTGCCAATATGCTTGAAACTGTACAGGCGCTGGGCGCCATCCAACGCCGCAGTACCAATGTAACAGCCACTGTCAGCTTGAATGAGTGGCTTGAATGCTGGGGCGCCGGCAATGCTTTGACCGATGTCCCTCTGGCTGTAGGGGCGTCGCATCAGAACCGTTCCGTCAACTCGCACCAACGTGATGGAGCCGTGGTCGCCAAGCGTCATCCCATCAAACAAGCGGTGGAAGTAGTTCAGCCGAAGTGTCCCGACAACGATGCCTGCAAATTGGCCTTGACTATCCGTCAGCCGTCGGCTCAGTCCAATCGACGTTTCCGTCTTCGCTAGATGCGGTGAGAATGGTTTGCCGATGAAGAGCCCGGCGCCGGCCGATTGCTGGTGAATCGTGAAGTAATCTCGGTCACTGAGGTTGAGCTGTCGAGGTGGACCCGAGTGAGAATCAATGACGATTTCGCCCGCAGTGTTTGTAACTAAGAGCGAGCCCATATCCTGGGCGTTGGTTGACCTGTCGAAGAGGACACGTTGCCGAATCTGTGACGGCAGTCGCAACGTGCCCGGGTCGTTGACCCCATCAATGACGGCCTGTATCGACAGTTCGTAAACCTCGATGTTGCGTTCGATATCACGCTGCAGAATCAGAGAGAGATTGTCCGCAGCGTCGCGGGCTCGCGCGAGCGCGTCCAAGCGCATTTGGTAAAGCGATACGGCAGTGATGCACGCCAAGGTAACGGCGGCCGCAAGCGCCCCAACGATAAAAAGAGTGGGGCGTGCCAGAAAGGCCCCGGCGAACTTCATCAACGCCATACTGCTTCCACCAATATCAACCCCTGCCCCCTATGGCCACCAAAGCACATTCAAACGACGCTCGTGGAGAGTCCTGAGCGCGGTCGGGCGGATTCTAACGGCATATCCAGCGCCGCCTTGCGACAGTTGAGTTCAACATTCGTTCGTCGTTACATGGCGACGCTTTTGCGCGACAGTCGCGGAGTGCCGCCTCAACAGGAGATGTCTCATGAGGCACTTCATTTGGGGGGGGGGGAAGTTCACATCGGCTAGCCTGCCGGTTTGCCACTGCCGTCGCCTGTAGGCCCTCGAACTCTCGCGAATAGCAGCAAGGCTTTGCGGCGGGTAACGATGGACGCGACAAGGCGCTAGACGTGACCAAGATTTCCGTGAGCATCGACCATCAGCGGTCACCGTAGTTCACGATGAAGTGTCGATTGTTGTCGAGGTAGACAATGAACTCCTCGAGCTTGCCGAGGAGTTTGGCCTCTTCGGGGCTGGCCTCAGCATCCAGATCCCAGCCAAGGCTTTCCAATCGGCGCAACGCCGGATAGGGACAGCCGTGCCACAGGTGCCACTTGGCGCCATGCAGCGCCTTGATCAATGCCGCGTTGCTGGGGCCGTCGCAATGTGCCGGCCGGCCCTTGATCATCTGTTCGAGGTTCTGTACCCGCATGGCGATGTGGAACCAATCGAGAACGTACTCACCGCGGTCGCCAAAGCCGAGCTGCGCAAACCGCACGGTATCGCTGCCATCCGACAGAAAGGTCACCGGTTGACTAGGCTGCACACCTTCACGTAGCAGGAAATTCAACATACGATCAGCTGGTCGGTGCTCCAGTTTGTGCACGTAGGCAAAACTATGCCCGGCATCCTGATACCGCAGGGACTTCCCCCGACGATCACTTCAAGGCCAGCAAACGCTTCATCCTCGGCCGACAAAATACCCGCGGATTTCTCTGCAGTGTTTATTAGACGTCCAATGTCAGGCTGAGGCCAACCGGTGTGCGGGGGGCCTAGAAAAGCGCGCGCGAGAAAATCAAGGCAGCGAGATTTTCCAACGCCATTGGGCCCGATAAGAACATGAATATTTGTCGCCGGAAGGGAGTTCGGCGTTACAGAGAATGTTATGGTAGGAGGCGGCGTAAAAGCCTCGGCATTTTCGGGAAAATGATACTCAAAGCTATACGCAGTAAGTCTTACTCGTCCCGTAGCTAGTCTGTGGAGACGTTCGCGCACCCGGGACTCTTCAATGGAGTGCAGTAGCGAACCGGTCATCACCGGTTCAGAGATATTTTCATTCAGGATGTCGAGCGAAAAAGCACAATCGCGCATGGCGACCAGATACGCCTCACGAAGATCGTCTCCCAGTGAAATCAACGTCTCATAGTAGTTTTCATCCTGTCCTAGGGAAAAATATTGAGATCCGAGTTCTGGCAGGTCACCTTCAATCTCGGTGCTTCCGTTGGCCTTTGTCATCCCTTTTTTTGCAATTTTCACGCGACCGAGCTTGACAATCTTTCCTTTGTCAGTGATGACATGCACGTTGTAAGTCGTGTGCCATGTAAACCAGTCGTTCCAAGCGTCCTTTTCCAGTGCAACGTACGTCTGATTTTGGAAATTTGGTAAAATTCCGAAATAGAATCTCATTCTATAATTTTCCCGCTACTGCTGGTTTAGCATAAACGTCGACGCAATTGACCTTTTGCACTATCGTTACAGTGACAGGTAAGAACTCCCCAGCCGCTTGAGGCTTCGCATCAGTAGAACAATTTTATCGGATATGTAGGGAAAGGATGGCATTCCGCCCTTTGACGAGCTTGCTCTCCCGAAACGTCACTAGCGCGCGGTGCGTTAGTAGATGCTGGCTTCGCCCTGAGGGCGGTTCTTAAACCGACGGTGAACCCAGTAATACTCTGACACTCGGGGCCGAATACAGTCTTCGAAAAAGGCATTCATGCGTCGAGTATCCTCGAGGACACTGTCACCTGGGTAGTGTTCCCATGCCGGCAGAACATGCACGACATAGCCCTTGTAGCCAGGCAACATTTCCGTATAAATAGGCACTACCGTTGCACCGCTCGCCCGGGCCAGGCGTGACACGGAGGTCAATGTCAGGGCTGGCACCCCGAAGAATGGAACGAATGCAGAATCGCGTTCGCCGAAGTCCATGTCGGCGATCAGTTGAAGTCCCTCTCCATTCTTTATGCAGCGCAGGATCTCACGTGCGCTGTCGCTGCGAGCAATCATGCGACCTCCGAACCGGCCACGTGCGCGCCTTAGAAAATCGTCGAAGAGACAATTCTTTTGCTTCGTGTACAGGCACGCTCCACCGTGCTGCACATGGTCGCGCAGATGAAGATTCAAGCGGATAGTGCCAGCTTCAACGCCAGACAGGTGCAGCGTGACCCCAATATGCGGTGTGCCATCCAGCGCAACTAGATTGGCTTGGTCATCGACCTGAACCCACCTGCGCACCTGGGCTTCATTGCCGGTCCAGAAAATTCCGCGCTCCGCGAGGCTGCGAAACACCGTGCGAAAGGTCTCACGGGTGAGGCTATGTATTTCCACCTCGGAGCACTTGGGAAAGCACACGCGTAGGTTAGCCTGGACGATGCGCCGGCGCCGGCTCGGCAACAGGTAAAGACAGCCACCAAGAGCTTCCCCGAAGCGTGCAACCATGGGATACGGCAGCTTGCCCAGAATTCTCAGTAGACCAATTCCAAGCCAGGTAAATACTTTGTTCATAGTGTTGCTTGGTGGGATGTACGGCTGTAGGTGCGGATATCCGGCCAGCAGTTGGCGCTCGAACGCCCCCTCGGATTCGGCCCTCTGCAAGGCTGCAACCTTTCGGTCAGTTCTATCCGACCCGAAAAAACTCCACGCTCTGGCCCGCATTGACCGCGCGCTTCAGCCACGACGGCATCTCGCCCTGCCCGTCCCAGCTCATTCCCTCGGCGTTGCGGTAGCAGACCGGCGGCGGAGGGGGTGGCGGCGGTGGAGGTGGGTCGAAGCACCCCGCCGCCTCCAACTCTTCCAGCGTCAGCCCATAGTCGGCCATCTGGGCCTGGATCCAGCGGATCGCTTCCGCCCGCTCATTGTTGGCTGTCATCGTTGTCGTCACTGCTGTCGCTGCCGTCTTCCGGATTCAGGGTTGCAGTTGGCGCACCCTGCTTTTTGTCCTGCTGTTCGCCCTGCTTTTCACTCTGTGCTTGCTGCTCGGTCGGCGCCGGGCTCCCGGCCTTGCGCCGCCGCCCAGCGCCATCTCGCTCGGGCGGCCCCACCCGCAATTCTGCCAGCAGCTGGCGCGCCAGCGCCGCTTCGGCTTCGGCGCGCTCCGCCCGACGCTGCGCCGCGGCCAATTCCGCCTGCACGGTGTCCAGGTCGTTGACCGATTTGCGCTGCGCCTGCTCGGCACTGGCGAGCCGGTCGGCGAGCGCCGCGGCCTGGGCTTCGAACCGGGCCCGGGCCTCGGCCTGCGCCACCGCCGCGTCGCGGGCCTCGCTGCGCGCCGCCACCAGTTCGCCGCGCAACGCTTCGGCCGTGCGATCGCTCTGCTGGCGCGCGGTACGCTCCGCGTCCAGTTCGCGCAGGCTCCGCCGCTCGCTGGCTTCGGCCCGTTCCTGGGCGAGGGTCACCTGCTCGCGGGCGCGCTCCAGCTCGGTCGAGAATTGGGTGCGCAGCTCCGCCAGCTGCCGCCCGGCGGCGTCCAGTTCCGCCCGCCCCGCTTCCAGCCGGGCTTGGGTCGCCGCGTGCGCCTGCCGCTCGGCGGCGGTCCGCCTGGCTTTCCGCGAGCGATTGCCGCATGGCGCGCCTCGGCGCGCAGCGTGGCCAGCTCGCCGGTGGCGGCCTCGTTGGCCGCCTGCCAGATGGTCTGGACCGCCCCGGCCGCGATTTCCTTCAACGCATCCGGCAAGTCGGGGTGGTCGATGGTGACGCGCGTGCGCTCGCGCAGCTCCTGCCAGAACGCCTGCAGCACTTCAGATGGCGCGCCCATGCTGCCCTTGCGCACCAGGCTATAGAGCTTGTTGGCGGTGGGCGTGACACCGTAGCGGAAGAACAGCAAACCGCAGACCTCGCGGTACAGCGCGCGGGTCTCGGGGAAGCGGCTGCGCAGCTCGGCAATGTCGTTGGCCATGGCGGCCTGCAGCGCGGCGTTGGTCAGATCCAGGTCAGCAGCGGGCATGAGGGTCGGCCGGGATTCGAAAATATCTGAAGCTTAAGATATTCACGAATCCCGGCCAGCCCTCACGTTCTTCCTGGCCGTGCGCACTGTGGCTGACCGTTGCCGGCCAGGGATGGCGGAAGCGCAACGGCGGTAGCCGGCCAGTTCGGGACGTTTGCTGCCTTGCTCCCGCAGACATTCGAATGTCGGCTTCGCCCTCACAAGGGCCATGCAGAGCCGGGGAGCGCCATTACTTTGCGTTCCACTCTGCCGTGGTCAGCTTGGCGATGAAGAAGTCGGCCAGAGCGCTAACCTTTGCTGGTCGTGCGCGGGCAGTGGGTGTGACGAAATACAGACCGCCTTCGGGCAAGCGCCAGTCAGTCAAAATCGGTTCAAGCCGACTGTCGGCAAGGTACTGAATCGCAACAAATTCAGGGAGTTCAGCGATCGCAAGTCCCGCAAGGAGCGTGGGCAGCAAAGCTTCCACGCTCGTTCCTCGCAAGGCCCCGGTCGGTGTAACTGCGCATTCCTCGCCACTTTTGTGGGTAAAGCGCCAAACGTCGCGCTTGCTTCTGTTCGTGTAGGTAAGACACTGGTGGGCGCCAAGATCATGCGGGTGCTGGGGACGACCATAACGAGCCAGGTAGGCGGGGGATGCCACGACAAACCGGCGCACGTGTGCGATGTGACGCGCGACGAGTGACGAATCTTCCATGATGGCGATGCGGAGGGCCGCATCGAAGCCTTCTCCAATCAAATCCGCATGAGCATCCGTGAGATGAAGATCCACGGAAATATCCGGATAGGTCCGGAAGAATTCGGGCAGCAGCGGGGCGACCCAGCGGGCGCCAAAAGCGAGCGGCGCGGCGAGCTTGACGAGACCACGCGGTTGGCTTGAGGTCTCACGGGCGAAATCCTCGGCCTCCTCGGCGTCGGCGTAGATTTTCGCCGCTCGTTCAGCGAGCGTGTGGCCATAGTCTGTGAGTGCAAGTCGTCGGGAGGTACGGTTGAACAGTCGGCCTCCCAGCCGCTCTTCAAGGCGGGTAACGGCCCGAGAGACCGTAGCGACCGAGACACCCAAGGCCGTGGCCGCCGCAGCGAACGAACCTTCCTCGGCGACCTTCGCGAACATCGCGAGCCCTTCGAAATCCGGCAGCTTTGACATCGACAATCCTGCAACGATGGTTTTCATTCATTTCCATTTCGAAAAATAGCATGCCGCCGTAGATTTGTCTCATCCCACTCAGGAGAGATAGATCATGGTACGCAGACTCGAAGGAAAAATAGCTGTCGTCACCGGCGGTACGACCGGTATCGGCCTCGCCACCGCCAAGCGTTTCGCAACTGAAGGCGCGCAGGTCTTCGTTACCGGCCGTCGTCTGGCCGAGCTCGATGCAGCCGTTGCCGCGATCGGGCCGAGGGCCACTGGCATCCAGGCGGACTCCGCCAATCTCAGCGATCTCAATCGCCTTTACGAGAGAGTGAAGACAGAGGCAGGTCGTATTGATGTGTTGTTCGTCAATGCTGGTGGCGGCTCAATGCTGCCTTTGGGATCAATCACCGAAGAGCAGTATGACGACACGTTCGGTCGCAACGTAAAGGGCGTGCTCTTCACGGTGCAGAAGGTACTGCCGCTGCTAGTCGATGGTGGCTCAGTGATCCTTACCGCTTCCAACGTCAGCATCAAAGGCACACCAGCGTTCAGCGTCTATAGCGCCTCGAAGGCCGCGGTGCGCAACTTTGCCCGAAGCTGGACGCTCGACCTGAAGTCTCGCGGCATCCGTGTGAACGTCATCAGCCCCGGCCCGATCAAGACGCCCGGCCTAGTTGACCTGGCCGGCCCCGATGCCGCACGGCAGCAAGGTCTGCTCGACTACATGGCCTCGACCGTCCCACTTGGTCGCGTCGGTGATCCCGACGACGTCGCAGGTGCAGCCGTCTTCCTCGCCTCCTCCGATGCGAGCTTCATTGCCGGCACCGAACTCTTCGTCGACGGCGGACAAGCTCAGATTTAACGAGAGGTCCGAGAGCCGCGCAGCGGCTCTCGGACCAGCCACTCATCGCGATGGCGGATGGCCTACTGCATGTGGGCGCCTTCGGTGACGGCCGTATCAGCTTCGACGGTCGCCGCTCGTGAAACATGTCGTGGAGCGGCTTGAGCCGCTCCAGTCCGCCACAATGAAAGAGAAGGTTACGAAAATGATTGAAGTTCTTGCATTCGCTACGCCTAACAGCGTCAAAGTGCCGATAGCACTGGAGGAAATGGGGCTCGACTATCGGCTCGTTCCCGTCAACCTGCGCCAGGGCGAACAGAAGACCGACGCCTTCAAGGCGATGAATCCCAACGCAAAAGTCCCGGTTCTCATCGACCCTTCCGTTCTTGGGGACGGCGATGTGGTCCTGAGCGAATCCGCCGCGATCCTGGTCTACCTTGCAGAAAAGACCGGACAACTTCTTCCGAAGGATGGCCTCCGCCGCGGCAAGGTCTTCGAGCAGCTCTTCTTCCACGCATCCGGCCTCAGCCCGGCATTCCTCCAGGCGTTTCTGGTCGCGATTCAGTCGTCAGCCCAACCCGAGGCCCAAGCGCGCGCGTTAGCGGACGTTGACCGGACGCTGGGCGTGCTCAATCTCGGCCTTGAGCATCATCGGTACGTTGCTGGTGATGCATACAGTGTCGCGGACATCGCCCATTTCGGGTGGGTGTGGCGCCATCAGGCAATTGGCGCGACCCTCGACAAGTTTCCATTCGTCGCTCGTTGGTATGACGAGATTTCGGCTCGACCCGCAGTCGTCACCGCCATCGCAAAGACCTTGGCGCTCGCTCAGTAGTGCGTGCAACGTTCCGTTTTTCAGCCATCTACACAATGCGACTTGGTTCAGTCCGCAGTCGATCACTCAGGACAAGTGTTATGAATGACCGTATCCATGAACTGCTTCATCGCAACCTTCAGGAGGTTTTCGGTGAGGGCGATGCAGCACGTCGTCGCGAGGCCATCGAGGAACTCTACACCGAAGACTGCGTGCTCTACGTGCCACCGGGCACGTTCACCGGGCACGAGGCTCTCGACAAATTCGCCGGAGATCTTCGCGCAACGCACCCGCATTTCGCCTATACGCCGGTCGGCGAACCTCAGGCGCTTCACAATGCCGGTCGCCTGGCCTGGGGCTCCGGACCGCGCGGCGAGGCATCCGACTATACGGGCTTGGATGTGATCATCGTTCGCGACGGGAAGATTGCGGCGCTCTATGTCTTCCTCGATTCCATGCCCTCATAGCCGCGTGGCACGCGAACGGAAGACGTACGGCAGTTCAATTGACTAAACGACCACTTTGTTCCGGCAACGCAACAGCCAAAGGCCGCTGCAGGCTGCCTTGAGCAGGTAATCAGGGAACGGCGGTGACCGGTCGGCCAAAGCCGACCGCCACCCTTTCCTCACCTGACTCATGGCGGCCAGAAAGGGCACCATGGACTGTCAGAATATTCTGCTACACGACGAGACGCCCCTGGCTGTCGGCAACGGTGATGGTCAACTCCATTCCGGCACCAAATCCGAGATAGTCCGCCTCCATCCCGTCGGAGAAGATGACTTGCCCTTCTCTGGCAGACATCTATTTGGAGAACATCATGAGCAAGAAGCTCGAAGTCGAAGTCGCTGCGCCTGACGCGTTCTCGAGGCGACGCACCATACTAAAGGCTGCAGTCGACTTGGGCATGCTGGGTCTGGGTGCGAGCCTGATTGAATTGCCTGAAGCGCACGCGGCGTCGGCGGGTTTTGTGTTGCCGCCTGCCTCGGACGCAGTGACGCCATTCCGAGTTAGCGTTCCTCAGGGTGCAATAGATGACCTCAAGCGCCGTTTGACGTACACACGATGGCCGGAGCGGGAGACCGTCAGCGATTGGACGCAGGGCGTTCCCCTCGAAAAGGCCCAGACACTGATCGCCTATTGGCGCGACAAGTACGACTGGCTTCGGTTCGAGGCTCGTGTCAACGCCTTCCCGCAATATCGCACGCGGATAGACGGACTCGGCATTCATTTCGTTCACGTACGTTCGCCTCACCCGGATGCGCTCCCGATCATTCTCACGCACGGATGGCCCGGATCGTTCGTGGAGTTCATGAAAATCATCGGCCCGCTCAGCGATCCTACGCGCTTCGGTGGGCGTGCCGAAGACGCCTTCCATGTCGTCGTGCCGTCGCTCCCGGGCTTCGCGTTTTCTGATAAGCCGACCGAGACGGGCTGGGATGTCAAACGGATCGCCCGCGCTTGGGCAATGCTGATGCAACGCCTTGGCTACGACCGCTGGGTCGCCCAGGGTGGCGATTGGGGTTCGGGAGTGACGCACGCCGTGGCTCACCAGCGGCCTCAGGGCCTGATTGCAGCCCACGTGAACTGGCAATTCGTTTTCCCGGAGAAGCTGCCGGACAATCCTACGCCTGCTGAACGCAAGGCGATGGACCGGGCGGCATGGTTTGCGAACGAGCAGAGTGGCTACTTTCGCGAGCACGCGACACGCCCGCAGACGATCGGCTATCCTCTTGCAGATTCGGCTGCGGGCCAAGCGCTGTGGATTTATGAGAAGTTTCAGGCGTGGACCGACAATCACGGCAATCCCGAAGATGCGCTGAGCATCGACGCAATGCTCGATAACATCAGCCTCTATTGGTTAACCAACACGGCCGCATAGTCTGCACGCATATACTGGGAAAACACCCGCGGCGGCTTTGGAGGCCCCCCTTCCAGAGGGCGGATCGAATTGCCAATGGCGGCGTCGGTTTTCCCGCACGAGATCTTCTGCCCACCGAAAGCCTGGGCCGAGGCGCTCTGGCCGAACCTCTTTTATTGGAATGAACTCGACAAGGGCGGGCATTTCGCTGCGTTCGAGCAACCAGCGCACTTCACCGATGAGCTGCGAAAGGCCTTCAGGTCACGGCGCACTTAACGATTTAAGTACGGCCTGCGTACGCTACGCTTCGCTGACCCTCCATCGCGACAAACCGTCCAATTACATGTATCACGGAAACCAGTGTTGCCATAGGTCGGCAGCAGTTTGCTCGCCTTGTGCCGCGTAGCGTCTCCAAAAACCGAGGGCGATTTCAGGTTGCGTAACGGCGCGAGCGCCGGCTTAACCTTGGAAGCGGTCGTTGCAGTGGCCCGAATCCGAACGGCGGTTCAGGGTCGTGGAGAGTCGACTGGGTAGCGTCGGGCCGAGGTCCGTTCCCGGCCAGTCTCTGCCGTTCGCCTCTAGTCAAGTCAAAGGCCGAAAGCTCCGGCAAAACGGCCCTTCCGCAGTCAGCGCCTTAGGAGGCCTAGGCCTCCCTGTACTTGGCCGCATGAACCACTTGGCCATTGCGGGGTAGGCCGTCACGTACCTTCCCTCCAGCGCGACAAGCCCAGCAGGTCAAGGGTTGGCCGTCCTTGCCGCAGCTCGTCCATGATCCGCGCCTCCTTGTCGAAGCGCGCCTGCCCCTGTGCCAGGGTCGCCTCGACCTGCGCCGCCGGAATGACGACGACGCCGTCATCATCAGCCACCACCAGGTCGCCCGCGGCTACCGGGGTGCCGGTGAAGCTGAGCGGCTGCCCCACCGACGGGACACTGGCCTTGATTGTTCCGCGCACGGAGATCCCGCGCGAAAACGCTGGGAAGCGCCGAGCGGTCAGTGCCGCGATATCGCGCACGCCGCCGTCGATCACCAGTGCGGCGATGCCGGCCGCCTCGGCCGCGACCGTCAGCACTTCGCCCCAATAGCCTGCCACGAAGCCGCCGGTGGACACGACCAGGATGCTGCCGCGCGGCGCCTTCTCCATCGCGACGTGAATGGCCAGGTTGTCGCCCGGTGCGCATTCCAGCGGGTAAGCGGGACCAGCAACCGACGCGCCCGGCCAGATGGTGCGGACCAGCGGATCGACCGCGCTGGTGGGCAGGCCCGAGGCTTCGTAGAGCGTGGACGAGCCCAGCTTGCGCGCCAGTGCAAGGCTGGCGTCGCTGTAGGTGGTGTGGGATGCGGTCATCATGCTTTCCTTTGCAGCGTGTGGTAGCCCAGCGCTTCGCGCGCCTGGCCCAGGGTCTTGCCTTGCGCGATCTGTGCGCGGATCTGGGCTTCTACGCCTTCGATCTGCCGCGCGACGTCTGCCACTTCTCGGGCACGTTCACGCGGTACCGCCACGACACCGTTAGCGTCCGCCACCACGATGTCGCGCGCGGCCACGCGGGCGGTGCCGATGGAGACCGGCACGCCCACGGCCTCCACCTGCACACGATCCTTGCCGGTGCGCATGAAGCGGCCTTTGGTGAACAGCGGGTAGCCGTCACCCAGCGCCTTGGAGACGTCGCGGCAGACACCGTCGATGACGGTGGCGCCGATCCGGCGCAGGCCGGCGTACTGGGTCATGATGTCGCCCCACACCGTGCAGTCGGTGCGGCCGTCGTTATCGATCACGATGACGTCGCCCTCGGCAACCTCATCGATAAAGTCGCCGACCGACCCGGCCGGCGTGGTCGCCGACACGTACTTGACAGTGAATGCCGGGCCGACGACCGTGCCCTTGTAGTTGTCCAGCGGCGCGATGCCCAGGCATTGGCCGGGCAGGCCCAGCTTGTCCATGGCATCGGATACGCCCGGCGTGTCCAGCCCCTCGAACAGGGCGACCAGTTCCTTGTCTTCTGCGCGCATGGCGGGTGCGTTCATTTCGTGCCTCCTTGATTGATGGCTTCAAACTCTTTGTCGTGCATGACTTCCGCGACCGGGCGGCCGGTGCGCACCGCGGCCACCATGCCGTCCTGACGGCGCGCGATGCGTTCGCCAAGGTCGAGCACCTCTTCGATGCGCGCGGCCGGCACGAACACCGCGCCGCAGCGGTCGGCGATCACGTAGTCGTCCTGCTGCACCGTCACGCCTCTGACCTGCACCGGCTCGCCAGAGCCAGTCTGGATCACGCGGTTGCGCGCGCTGATCATGGTGATGCCGCGGCCGTAGACCGGGTAGTCGATCGACTCGCTGCCCTCGATGTCGCGGCTGTAGCCGTCGATGACAGAACCCCTGATCTTCTTCGCACAGGCCGCATTGGCGAGGATGTCGCCCCAGCACGAGATGCCATCGACACCGCCCGCGATCACGAGTACGCGGTCATCGGTGTCGACCGCGTCAATTACCGGCGAAATCAGGTGCACCGTGGGCTTGGCATCGGTCTTGGGCCCGAGCTGGATTGTGCTGGCGCGGCCCACGATCTTCGGGCAGTCCCACAGCGGCAGCAGGCCATGCGTGGCACCGGGCAATCCCAGGAAATCGAGCGCGTCGGAGACCGTATTGGTGTCGAGCGCGGCAAGGCGCTCAAGCAAGGAAGGCTGTTTCATTTGATGAATCCCTCAAAAATTGGTGATGCCATGCGGCAAGCCGCTGTGGCTTCAGCGCCAGAGCTTGAGCGCCGCGGGCGCGCCATCGAGCTGAACGCGCTCGCCGCTGTCGGCCAGCGTGCCGCCCATGTTCCGGTAAAGGCGTATCTGTCGATTGGCGGCGTCCTGCACCAGCACCGCGCTGCCGTCCGGCGTAAAGGCATGGCCTTGCAGCCATTGCCCGCCAGCGAGCTGCGCGGCCGGCCGCAGACGGCCGCCTTCGATGCTGAACAGGCGATAGCGCGCGGTGCCATGGAAGGCCGACGCCTGCGGCTTGTTGCTGCCATCGATGACGGTCACGCCGACCGAGCGCCCGTCGGGCGAGAAGAAAATCCCTTCCGGCGTCTGCCCCACGGTGACGGTATCGACCACGCGAGGCGGTTGCGCCCGCAGGTCGATGAGGCTGATCGTGTCGGCGTCGCCCTGCCCCGCGCCGAGGTTGGTCACTGCGGCCCACGCGCCGTCCGGCGACACGTCGAGTCCATAAGGACGCAGGCCGGCATACAGCTCGCGCTGGTCGAGCGTGACCGAGCGGCCGTCGATGGCCAGCAGGCTGACACGGTTATCGCCATCGCGGCTCACGAGGGCACGGCGGCTATCGGGCAGGAAGGCGACGTGCGCCGGGCCTGACTTGTCGCCGAGCTGTAGCTTGCCGACGGCCTGCACCCGCTCCCCCTCGATAGCGAGCACGGAGACGGAGCCCTCGGTGCGATTGGCGACCAGCGCCAGCGTACCGGCCCGGTTGATCGAGATGCCGGATGCGCCGCCGCCGGTGCGCACGTTGCCGATGACGCGCGGCGCGGAGCCGCCGCCGGGATCCAGCGCCACCACTGACACGAGGTCGAAGGTGGCGACCTTGGTCGCGTCCGAAGGGTCGCGTCGCGTCGCCGCGCTGACCAGCGCCAGGCGGCCGCCGGGGGCGATGGCGATGGAGCTAGGCGGCCCGACCAGCGAGGTCGGCATGTCGATCTGCTGCGCCACGCGCAGGCGTCCATCGGCAAGCTCGACGACGGCCAGGGTGTCTCCCGCGTTGCGGACCACGGGCTTGCCGTCGACCAGGCCAGCGCGGCCGTCCTGCACGGAGAGGAAGTAGGCGATTGGCTTCGGCGCCACGGGTGTACCGGCGCACGCGGCGAGCGTGCCGGCAACGGCGGCGGCCAGCGTGCAGCGCAGGAGGAATGACTGAGCGTTGGTCATGGTCATACGCCTGCGCTTCACTCGACGCTCGCGCCCGAGAGCTTGACGAGCTTGCCCCACTTGTCGATTTCCTGGTCGAGGATCTTCTTGAACTCGGCCGGCGTATTGCCTACCGGCGTGGAGCCCTGGTCGGCCAGCGTCTTGCGGAAGGTCGGATCCTGCGTCACCTTCTGGATCGCCGCGGCCAGCTTGTCGACCACGGCCTGCGGCGTCGCCGCGGACGCGAACACGCCGTTCCAGAGCGTCACCTCGAATCCCGGCAGCACCTCGCCGACTGCGGGCACGTTGGGCAGGCGCGACGAGCGGCCCTTGGTCGTGACGCCGAGCGCGCGCAATTTGCCGCTGTCGATGAACGGCAGGACCTCCACCATGGGCGAGAACACCGCCTGGATCTGGCCGCCGATCAGGTCGGCATTGGCCGGCGCACCGCCCTTATAGGGAACATGGAGCATTTCGGCATGGGCCATGCTGTTGAACAGCGCCCCGGACAAGTGCGACGCCGTGCCGTTGCCGGCGGAACCGTAGCTGACGGGACCCTTTTTCTGCCGGACGTACTCAACGAACTCCTGCAGCGTCTTGGCAGGCACGGTGGTGTTGATCGTGAGCACGTTCGGGATCAACGCCACCTGCGACACGGGGATCAGGTCCTTGCGCAGGTCGAAACCCATGTTCTTGTAAAGCGTGACGTTGGTGGCGATCGTGCTGGTGGCCATCAGCAGTGTGTAGCCGTCCGGCACCGCCTTGGCCACGTAGGCGGCGCCGATGTTGCCGCCGGCTCCGGCCCGGTTTTCCACGATGACCTGCTGTTTCAGTTCCTTGCCGAGCTTGTCGGCGAGCAGGCGCGCGGTGGAATCGGTGCTGCCGCCGGCAGCCAGTGGTACGACGAGCGTGATCGGCTTTTTCGAAGGCCAGTCGTTGGCATGGGCCGAGAAGGTCGCAAACGCCGCGCAGGCGGCAACAGCGACGTGGAAGAAACGTCGGGTCATGGTTGTCTCCGGTAATAGTTTTATTTGCGCTGCTGCGTGTGATCAGCGCGATCGAACTGGATGCGTTATGCCGCCGAGGCCGGGGGCGTGACTTCGTGCTGCCTCGCTTTGGTGGTTACCGCGACGATGCCGGCATCCGCATCCATCTCGATAAAATCCCCGGTGGAAATGGCAAGCGTGGGATCCTGATCCAGTCCGGCGACCACCGGGATATTCCCGATAATCGCGCCGATCGTGGTGATCGCTTCGGGAGTCACCTGTACGAAGGCGACCGGGGCGGTGCCGCGCGACACCATGTCGTAAATCTTGTACGAGCCGCCGGTGGAGCCTTTCCCCGTAAGGAACACCAGCACCTTGCCGGCAATATTGACGCCCTCCAGCTCATGGCCGGGCTCGGTGACGATGCCGGTCATGTTGTCGACCCCGCCATTGAAGCTGATCGCTTCCTTGGTGACGACAGCCTCTCCGCTGGCCTTGCCCGTGACGATCTTGCGTCCCTTCAGAACGAATTGATGGGTCGTCATGCTGATTACCTCCAGACGCCGGCAATTGCGGCCTTCATTACGCGATCCAGATTTCCATAGTGGGTAAGGAGTCCAAACTGGCCGGGCGCATAAAATGCCATCTTTGCCGAGTTGGTGGTGAGGGTCTTGTATCCCTTGTTCGGCGCAATGACCCGGCTGCGGGCCAGGAACGGGCAGGTTTCCCGCACCACGGTGCCGCCGGCATCCTCGATCGTCTTGATGTAGCCAACCCGTTCGGCCATGGCGTACATAGCGCCTGCCGTGGTGACCCAGAGTGAGACATCAGGATGGACTTTCTTGCCCTCCAGGGCTTCCGCCACTTCCCGAATTTCCTGCACGGAAGCATTCGGACAGCCGACCAGGATCCAGTCCACATGGTCGGATGGCTCCTTGTTCAAGGCAGCCTCTGCCTGCGCCTTCTCTGCCTCGCCGAACACAAGGACCTTCTCCGGCTCGCTGCCGCCGAATGCGTCTTCCAGCGTGGGCGCCTCGGGTGTCACACCAACCGCATGGAACATGCTCACCGACGCGGAAGCCGCCAGCGCAGCGCTCAGCGCCTTGAACTGTTCCAGCGTCGGGTCCGAAGGAATGCCCGTAAACACCGGGGTATCCTGCCCTGCGATCTTGCCGGCGAAATAACCGAGCGTCCCGTAGTCGGTCATGTCATTGAGCGGCGTCTCCACCTTGACGAGAAACTTGCCGTAACGGTTTTCCTTCAGATGGAAACCATACTCGGGGGTCCGGCCGGTAAGAGCCGAGGCAAGCCCGCTCGGCCCCCCTTCCCGATTGGTCCGGGCGCCGCAAACCGAGTTGGCGAACACGACGGCTGATGACTCCCCCCATGCCATATGCTCGCCAAAGCGCGGCAGGTTCCCTACCAGGTAAGGAATGCAGGTATTGCAGGTATTGGCGCCCATCCCGGCATAGGCATCGGTCAGCCGCGTCTGCAGGACACTGTCCGATTCGGGAATGCCGATCTCCTGCCACTGCGTGGGATCGACAGCCGTAGGATTGGTTGTGACCCGGGTGACAAACGTACCGCCCTGCTTGCGGATATCTTCAACGAACCTCGTACCGGCTTCCTCGGCGACCAGCACCGAGGAACCCGCCATATGCACGTTGTTGACCGGAACAAGCCTTGCGGCCCCAAAGCTCTCGCCGAGGGCCACCAGGATCTCCATGGCCTTCTTGACGGCGAGGCCCTTGTCCCCATTCAACATCCCGGTTTCTTCTTCAGTCAGCAACATACCTGTGTCTCCATGCTGGAAGCCCGAGTCGCTTTTGCGGCGGTACTGGGGCGGAATCGATGCATTCATTCTGGTACGCGATCCCGATCAAAAAAAGCGATAAATTGGAATTGGTATACATTCCATGAATCGATGCAAAGGAAGTTGGAGGAAAGCGCCGTGATGACGTTCAAGCAACTGGAGGCGGTCTATTGGGTGGTGCAGCTCGGCGGCTTCGCGCAAGCCGCGAACAAGATGCACACCACGCAATCGGCCGTATCGAAGCGAGTGCAGGAGCTGGAGGCACTGTTCGAGACGCCCTTGTTCGATCGCTCGTTGCGATCGGCGCGGCTGACTGAAAAGGGAGAGGAGATGTTCCTGCTGGCCAAGCGGCTGCTCGAGCAGCGCGACGCGGCGGTCGAACAGTTCCAGCGCCCGGAGATACTCGAGCGTCACGTCCGAATCGGGGTCACCGAACTTACGGCGATGACCTGGCTACCGCGCCTGGTGAGCGCGATCCAGGCCAGTTATCCGCGAGTGATCATTGAGCCGCACGTCGACGTAAGCGTTGTGCTTCGCGACAAGCTGCTGGCCGACGAGGTTGACCTGATGATCGTCCCCGATGTGTTCAGCGACCAGCGCTTCCTGTCGACGCGCGTAGGGGTCGTCGAAAATGCGTGGATGTGCAAGCCCGGACTGGTAGGCCGTCGCCATCGGCTGCGCATGCATGAGTTGGCTGCGCATCGGCTGCTGACGCAGGATGACCGTTCAGGGACTGGCCAGCTCTACAACCGCTGGCTGCGGTCGATTGGCGTGAATCAGGAGAACACGCTGTTCAGCAACAGCGTGGTTGCCATCATCGGCCTCACGGTCTCGGGCATGGGAATCAGCTACCTGCCCAGGAAGTGCCTTGCACCGATGGTCGATTCTGGTGCGCTGGAGGTTCTTACGGTGAGTCCCGCGCTGCCACCGGCGCCGTATGCCGCCATCTGCAAGAGCGAAAGGAAGAGCATGCTTGTATCGGCCATTGTCACGCTGGCGCAGAAGACCTGCGACTTCGGCCAGATGTTCCAGACGGGGTGAACGACGCCCTGGATCGACGGAAGTCCGGCGGGGAATCGCTGCTACGTGGGCTTGGGCATTGCAGAGTTCTGAGTCAAGCCCCTTCTTTGCGGCGTTCGCCACCCAAATCCGCACCTCTCGAACGGGTTTCCACTTCGGAAAATAGCGAACGTCGGTTTAGAGATTGAAAACAGCCGCTAGCCTAGAACGGTCGAACGGCAGAGACGGGTCGGGAAGAGACTGCCGGACTCGCCGAGCGCCCTAACCTCCGGTGGCAAGTCTGAGCTAGAGTTCAAGTCCAATCGTCGCCGGTTGGCGCAAGGCCAATTTGATTGGCCGTCAGATAGGGACCCAATTCGGGAAATTCGACCAGGGGGCTTATCATACCCGCGGACATCAGATGGGCGCGATCATCGAAAATCGCGACGTTAGGCCCACCCGCCAGGCGCGGTTGGGAATACAAGCCATCGATCCGAGGAAATGCCGCATCCATCGCCGAAGGTTCGGGCCAAGGTACTCGGTGACCGAAAACACTCGAGCGTCCATGCCAAGTGCAGTCAGCGGACCGGTAAGATCAGCGAGCACGAGAGGCCGGCGATCAGCCACGGCGAGCCGGCAAATGCATCGGCTCCGCAGTTCATGTTCATCGAGCAGTAACGGCAGACGTTGTCCTTGACAGCCCTCCCGAATTACCGCTTCGGCCATGCATGAAAGGACGCCGAACCCGCCGCCGGCCGCATCGAACCGGTAATGGATCACGCCCGGTGCGCGGCGGTTGTAGTAAATCGGGTCCAGGTGCGCGCGGTGGGTTCGCCAGAGCGCTACCCGCTCGAGATCTTGCGTCTTTGTGGCGAGCCGTCGGTTGGCCAAGTCGGCCGGCAGCAGCGGACACCCCAAATCTTCTGCGCTAAAGGTCATGCCGCCCTGCTCGTCGCGGTACCGTGCGTCGATGAGCCGCACACGGCGTCAATCGGGTGGGTCGCTGCATCGGCGATCCAATCCGCCGGCATGCGTCCCGCCAGACCTTCTTGCGGGCGATTCAGGAAATTATGGATCACCCAACTGCTTGCGCCGGCAGTCACAAACGGTACACCCCACGTTCGCGGCCGGCATTCTACGACCAGCCGATTCTGGCAAGCCGGGCGCCTGCCGCGGAGGGCATAATCCGGCGAGTGGCGTTCGTTACATGGCGCAGTCCCGCCTGTTGATCTGGACCGCGCACCTGCGTGCGACGTGCCGAGCCGGCATTGTTATCCAGCAGCCTTGCAACCAGGGCAAGCATCTCTGCTGGGCGGCTTGGCCTTGCCGTCCGATGCGTCAAAGGCGTGGATTGCGAAGCACGCGTGGCGCGCGACAAATGCGCCTCATGCGGCACATATATCGCGCCGTGAAAGGGGAGCAACCCCGCTGATGCCATTGCAAGCGAATGTGCCAAATTGTGACCGAGGTAGCACGAGTGCCCGATGTCCTTTCGCGGAACGGCGCAGGCTTGCCCCTTGAAATTTGGGTGGCCAATTACTATTTTATTTTCGCTCAGGCAGTCGCGACCATTGCGCACTGCGTGTTTCTGTTTGTTTGCCAGCGGCTTGGCAGGTGGATGGGAGCGCGTATGCCCCTTCGCCTCCTTGCTGCGTCGAAGGAGGATACGACCATGAGCGATCTTTTCTTTGGAACCGACCTCTTCAGCGAACTCGACCGGATGCAAAGGCAGATGGCGAGTTTGTTCGGCGGCTTCCCATCTAGCATCCGCTCCGGCCGCTTCGGGGCATTTCCCCCCGTCAATATCGGCGCCACGGACGATTCCATCGAGATTGTCGCGTTCGCACCGGGGCTCAAGCCAGACCAGTTCGAGGTGTCGATCGACAAGGGCTTGCTGACCATCAGCGGCGAGCGCGAAGCGGCGCAAGCGGAGGACGATCCCGAGGTCCGGCTGTACGCGCAAGAGCGATTCACCGGCACGTTCCGGCGTGTGGTCGAATTGCCGCAGAGCGCCGACCCCGACAAAGTCCAGGCGCGCTATGCCAATGGCTGCCTGTCTATCAGTGTTGGCAAGCGCGAAGCGTCAAAGCCCCGCGCGATCACGGTCCAGTAACGCCAGGAGAAAGCCATGAACGACACTACCCAAATGGTTGAGCGCAACCAGAACGCGGTGGCAAAGAGCCAGGAGGACAGGTCGACGCCGACGATGACCCTGCTTCCCGCGGTCGACATCGTCGAGGACAGCAACGGCGTCACCCTCTGGGCCGACCTTCCGGGCGTGACGAAGGACAAGCTCGAGGTGAATGTCCACGACGGCAACCTCCATATTGAGGCGGAAGCGGTCGTGCCCACCCCCGCCGGATTGCGGGTACAGCACGCGGAAATCCGGCAGCCGCACTTTGCGCGCGCGTTTTCACTGAGTGCCGACCTTGATGCATCGAAGATCGAGGCGAACCTGCAGGACGGCGTGCTCAAGCTGACGATCCCGCGTCGCGACGAAGCGCGTCCACGCCGCATTGCAGTGAACGTGGCGTGAGTTGCCGTCGCCGCCGGGTATCGGTGGCGTCCGTAAGGGCGCCACCTGTACCCGCGGAGAGTGCTGGACATATGTCGGATCGAATGCAAGTCGACAGGAGAGCAAGATGAAGACGGAACTGGGCAAGTGGAAGCCGTTCAAGTTCCTGCGGAGAGCCACAGCCGACAAGCCATCCAGAGAAGCGTCGTCACCCAATGTCCCGGCACCCAAGGACCGGCCGCCAGACTGGCCGGATGTTTCGCGGTTATTTTCCGGCGAGCCCTGGCGGGCGATGAGCGAATTCCTGCATGAACCGTTCGCGGGCTTCAGCGGCCTGGATCGATGGTTCGGTGACTTCAGTTCGTCGCGCTTCCAGCCGCGGATCGATGTGGTCGATGATGGCACGGCGCTGAGGATCACGGCGGAGCTGCCCGGTATGGATCGCGAGGACCTGCAGACCACCATCGAAGATGGCGCGCTGGTGTTACGGGGTGAGAAGAAGCAGGACATTCGGAGCGAGGAAAACGGCTGCTACCGACTGGAGCGGGCATACGGCGCCTTCATGCGCAGTATTCCGCTTCCAGATGGCGTCGACCTCGATCACGTCGAGGCGAAGTTCGACCGCGGTGTATTGACGCTGCGTCTACCGAAAACCGGCGCGTCGCAGTCTGCGGTGAGGAAGATCGATGTGAAGTGAGCGGAAAATGGCGAACTGCGTCAAGGGCATAGACTCGCGTGAGCCTGCTGCGCTCCGCCGGGATATTCATGCTGGCTATGCAAGGTAGCGCCTCAGCGGTCCCTTTCTGGCATAGGCGGCGCTCGGGACGCGCGGTGCTGGCTTGTGACCCTGCAGCGAATCCGCGTGCGACGCTGAGGTCTTGAAATCGCCGGACTGGCCTCCGCGGCAAACGCTTCCCCAGATGGAGACTTCGATGGAATTCGATTCTGAGTGGGTAACGCTAGGTAGGCATCGGGTGCGGCTCAAGTGCACGCGCGGCTTTCCTACCGAGCGGACGCGGCGCGTGGCGGAGTGGGTCACAATCGCGATCGATAACAACCTCAGCGCGCGGGCCCGGTTGGTGGACGTCACGGCGCAAGGCGATGCTTACGTGATCAGCATCGGCACGACGTTCGAAAAGGACAGAGAGGCGGCCCCCCACCTGGAAGTGGCCCTTGCCACGATGTTCGGCTTGGCGCTCGAGCAGGTCACGATTGACGTTGTCGTCGTCAGTCAAACAGAATTGGATACGCATTTTGGCGTGTATGAGCGGATGCTGGCAGAGAAGCTCGGTGCCGTGCCGCCCATTCAGTGAAGCGCCAGAATCGGGCTTCTGGGCCAGTGACGCTTGTGCCGCGAATCCAGGCATCGGCGTTAAGGCTCTCAAGCACGAACAGTGTCAGGACTGGTTGGCCCGTCAAGCTCATGATCACAGTGATTGGATGAGGAGCAAGGCTATGAACATCCGTCCACTACACGATCGCGTCATCGTCAGACGTCTGGACGCAGAACACAAGACGGCCGGCGGTATTGTCATCCCCGAAACTGCCGCCGAAATGCCGGACCAGGGCGAAGTCCTGGCCATCGGCCCCGGCAAGCGCCTGGGCGATGGCCGTGTCAGTGCGCCGAGCGTGAAGATCGGCGAGCGCGTGCTATTTGGCAAGTATACGGGCACCACCGTCAAGCTTGAAGGCGAGGAGGTGCTGGTCATGCGTGACGAGGACATTCTGTGCGTCGTCGAATAGAGGAAGGAACAGAAGGCTAGAGTCTCGCGAGGAGTCTCATCATGGCAGCCAAGGAGATCCAGTTTCAGGAGTCCGCGCGCCGCCGCATCGTGGCGGGTGTCAACCTGCTGGCCAACGCGGTCAAGGTCACGCTCGGTCCCAAGGGGCGTAATGTGGTCCTCGAGCGATCGTTCGGGGCCCCGCTGATCACCAAGGATGGCGTGTCGGTCGCCAAGGAAATCGAGCTGCGCGACAAATTCGAGAACATGGGGGCCCAGTTGGTCAAGCAGGTTGCGGCCAAGACTTCCGACGTGGCCGGTGACGGCACCACGACCGCCACCGTGCTGGCCCAGGCGATGGTTCAGGAAGGCATGAAGGACGTGGTGGCGGACCTGAACCCGATCGATCTGAAGCGCGGCATGGACCTGGCCGTGGGCGCGGTGGTCGAGGCGCTGCGCAAGCTGAGCCGGCCCTGCACCACGAGCAAGGAGATCGGCCAGATCGGCGCAATCTCCGCCAACGCCGATGAGGCGATCGGCAAGATCATCGCTGACGCGATGGCCAAGGTCGGCAAGGACGGGGCCATCACGATCGAAGACGGCAAGTCGCTGGAGAGCGAGCTTGAGGTGGTCGAAGGCATGCAGTTCGATCGCGGCTATCTTTCCTCGTACTTCATCAACCAGCCCGAGAAGCAATCCGTCATGCTCGAAGAGCCGTATATCCTGCTGCATGACAAGAAGATCTCGGCGATTCACGACCTGCTGCCGGTGCTCGAGGCCGTGGCCAAGACCGGCAAGCCGTTGCTCGTCCTGGCCGAAGACGTGGAAGGCGAGGCGCTTGCGACCCTCGTCGTCAACTCTCTGCGCGGCACCTTCAAGGCCGCCGCGGTGAAGGCACCAGGCTTCGGCGACCGGCGCAAGGCCATGCTGGAAGACATTGCCATCCTGACCGGCGGCACGGTGATCGAGGAACAGACGGGCAAGCAGCTCAAGCATGTCGTGCTGGAGGATCTGGGGCACGCCAAGCGCGTCGAAATTGAGAAGGAGAACACGACCCTCGTTGGCGGCGCGGGCGAGCGCGCGGCAGTCGAAGCCCGCATCAAGGCCATCCGGCGGCAGATCGACGAGGCCACCAGCGACTACGACAAGGAGAAGTTGCAGGAGCGGGTGGCCAAGCTGGCCGGTGGCGTGGCGGTGATCCGGGTTGGCGCCGCCACCGAGGTCGAAATGAAGGAGAAGAAGGCGCGCGTTGAAGACGCCCTGCACGCCACGCGGGCCGCGGTTGAGGAAGGCATCGTGGCGGGCGGCGGCGTCGCGCTGCTGCGCGCCCGCGCCCAGCTTGCTCCGCTCCACGGCGCCAACGCCGACCAGGAAGCCGGCATCCGAATCGTGCTGCGTGCCCTGGAGGAGCCGCTGCGGCAGATCGCGGCCAACGCCGGCGAGGAAGCGTCGGTGGTGCTAAGCCGGGTCCTCGGACATGACGGCAACTTCGGCTGGAATGCGGCCACCGGTGAGTATGGCGACCTGTTTGAGATGGGCGTGATTGACCCGACCAAGGTGACCCGCACCGCACTGCAGAACGCCGCATCGGTCGCCGGGCTGATTCTGACCACGGACGCGACTGTGGTAGAGATGCCGAAAGACCACGGGAAAGCCGCTGCGGTGTCACCGGAGCCGGAGTATTGACAGGACACGCAAGGCGTGTGGCCGGTCGCATGCGGTTGTGGATTTACAGAGAGTTTCCAACCAGGGCAGCGCCAGGCGCTTGGACATCATGAGCAAGATCATCGGGATTGACCTCGGCACCACGAACTCGTGTGTGGCGCTGATGGAAGGCAACCAGATCAAAGTGATCGAGAACTCCGAAGGCTCGCGCACGACCCCGTCGATCGTCGCCTATGTGAACGACGGCGAAATCCTCGTCGGCGCACCCGCCAAGCGACAGGCCGTCACGAATCCAAAGAACACGCTGTTTGCCGTCAAGCGGCTGATCGGCCGCCGCTACGAGGAAAAGGAAGTGCAGAAGGACATTGGCCTGATGCCCTTCACGATCTTGAAGGCCGACAACGACGACGCGTGGGTCGAAGCGCAAGGCCAGAAGCTCGCCCCGCCGCAAGTCTCGGCCGAGGTGTTGCGCAAGATGAAGAAGACCGCCGAAGACTACCTCGGCGAGCCCGTCACCGAAGCCGTCATCACGGTGCCCGCCTACTTCAACGACAGCCAGCGCCAGGCGACGAAGGATGCTGGCCGCATCGCCGGCCTAGATGTCAAGCGGATCATTAACGAACCGACCGCGGCGGCGCTCGCGTTCGGCCTGGACAAGAAGGAATGCCGCGACCGCAAGATCGCCGTATTCGACCTCGGCGGCGGCACCTTCGACATCTCCATCATCGAGATCGCCAACGTGCAAGGCGAGAAGCAATTCGAAGTGCTGTCGACGAACGGTGATACGTTCCTGGGCGGGGAAGACTTCGACCAGCGCATCATCGACTACATTACCGGCGAATTCAAGAAAGACCAGGGGGTTGACTTGTCGCGCGATGTGCTGGCGCTGCAACGCCTGAAGGAAGCCGCGGAGAAGGCCAAGATCGAGCTCTCGTCGAGCCTGCAGACGGAAATCAGCCTACCATACATCACTGCCGACGCCAGCGGACCGCGGCATTTGAACCTGAAGCTCACGCGTGCCAAGCTTGAATCGCTGGTCGAAGACCTGGTCGAGCGGACGATGGAGCCATGCCGCATCGCCATCAAGGACGCCGATGTATCGGTGGAAAAGATCGACGACGTGATTCTGGTGGGCGGCATGACCCGAATGCCCAGGGTGCAGGAGAAGGTCAAAGCCTTCTTCGGCCGCGAGCCGCGCAAGGATGTCAACCCCGACGAGGCGGTGGCGGTGGGTGCGGCGATCCAGGGTGCGGTGCTCACCGGTGAGCGCAAGGACGTGCTGCTGCTCGACGTCACCCCGCTGTCGCTCGGGATCGAGACCCTGGGCGGGGTGATGAGCAAGATGATCACCAAGAACACCACCATCCCGACCAGGCTCTCCCAGATATTCTCCACTGCCGAGGACAACCAGGCGGCGGTGACCATCAAGGTCTACCAGGGCGAGCGCGAGGTGGTCACAGGTAACAAGATGCTGGGCGAGTTCAACCTGGAGGGCATTGCACCGGCGCCGCGCGGCATGCCGCAGATCGAGGTGACGTTCGACATCGACGCCAATGGCATTCTGCACGTGTCGGCCAAGGACAAGGCCACCGGCAAGGAGAACCGGATCACCATCAAGGCCAACTCCGGACTGTCGGAAGGCGAGATCCAGCGCATGGTGCAGGACGCCGAGGCCCACGCCGACGAAGACCGTCGGCAACGGGAGTTGGTCGATGCGCGCAACCACGGCGACGCACTGGCGCACAGTTCGCGCAAGGCGCTAGCCGAATACGGCGAGAAGCTGGACGCGGGCGAGAAGGAGAAGATCGAATCCGCAATCAAGGACCTTGAGGCGGCACTGAAGACCTCCGACAAGGCGGGGATCGAGGCCAGGGCGCAGGCCCTCGCCACGGCCTCGCTTAAACTCGGTGAAACGGTCTATGCGGACGGTCAGGCGCAGGCAGGCACCGGCTCCGATCGCGCCGCAGACGCGAAAGAGGCGAGCGCCGAGAAGAATGACGAGGACGTGGAGGATGTTGAGTTCAAAGACGCGGGCGCCAAGTAGTAAGTCGGCCGACGTCTCGGTCAACCTTGGTGTGCCCTCAAGAAACGGCTTTTTTTCGTACGTTTGCGGCCTCTGTCGGTGTTTCTTGTAATGACTTCGCGGCCGGCAGCCGTCAGGAAACCGCACATCAGTGGGTTCCTACGGCCAACAGATCATCCACGATGCGGCTGACACCGACTGGAATCCGGTTCTCCTGCCAGACCTCTTAGTGGAGGATACGATGAACACCGATCCGAAAAAGTGGAATCTCTTCAAGTTCCTTCGCGGGGTGGCCCGCAAGTCCGATGCGGACAACCTGGAAAGCCCGCCGGCGAGCGAACAGTGGCGTGCCTCCTGGCCTGACATTCCGCGACTGTTCTCACGCGAACCGTGGCGCGTAATGGAGGAGTTCTTTCATGACCCGTTTGCCGGCCGTGGTGCGCTCGATCGATGGTTTGGCGACTTCAGTTCATCGCGCTTCCAGCCGCGCATCGACGTGGTCGACGAAGGGCAGGTACTGCGCGTGACCGCCGAATTGCCAGGGATGCAGCGCGAAGACCTGAACGTGAGCGTCGAGGACGGGGCGATCGTGCTGCGCGGCGAGAAAAAACAGGACGTGCGCAGCGACGAAGATGGCTGCTACCGGCTAGAGCGCGCCTATGGAAGCTTCGTGCGCACGATTCCCATGCCGGAAAGCGCCGATCCCGATCACACCCTGGCAAAGTTTGACAACGGTGTGCTCACGTTGACGGTGCCGAAATCGGAGCCGGCGCGATCCGCGAGTCGCACGATCGATATTGGCTAGGACAAGCAGGCAAGAAGTGTCTTGGTTGCGGGCGGATATCGTGCGAGCCGGGCCGTTAGCAGAGCAGTGGACTTTTGATCCGGACATTACAACTTTGCCGCTACAACCATTTCGCGCGGACCGGGCGTTATAATAGCCGAGAGATTTGCTAAGTACGGGATTCCCGGTCGGAGACAGCTTGCGATAGAGTTGGGTCGGACTCAAGTGAGCCTTGCTGAGCAAGACCGCTCGCGAATTGTGGCACAGCGTACCGAGCTTGCCCAGACCGACAGCCGACGCAAAGGTAACGCGAGCAGCGGCGATTTATTTTAGGTACAGTCAGTGACCGGTATGCCAATCCTCGACCGTCACTTGCGCGACGCGGGCGAATTCCCGGATATTGTGCGTCACGAGAACTGACGGGCTGCACACAGTTCACCCTCTATCGACTAAAGCATCGATTGGGTCAAGAAATTGGCGGGGTGGCCGTCAATATGGGACTCCACTCCCTCCCTGCGCCATGCGTTACATGCCTATCCGATACCGGCACCTCGCCATCCTAGCCTGCGACCGCGATGCCTGGCGGGATCGGGCGGGACGACGCTTTGACGTGGAAGGTCTCATTCGGGCATGCGTTCCGGGTGCCGCCACTTGCGATCCAAGCGTTGTGGCCGACGCGACCCGGGAGTGGTTTGATAGTTTCGACGACGGCATTCCGACATGGCGCCTGGCATCGCAAGATCGATAAGAAGGCCCGCACCAGGGGCTACCGCACTTGGCCAGCCTCCGCGGCCGAGACAGCGTGACTGCCGCCAGCGTCGGCAACCGGCCAGTAGCTGTCGTTGGATAAAGCCCGATTCTACGGCTGAGGTTGAAGCGAGAACGGTCATCTGGGCAAGTTCGGTGCGCTGCGCTGCCAGACCTGGCTTCGAGTACAAGCTCCTTCGCGGGTGCGACTAAGCGCCAGCGAGCAGCAAAGTACCTCCGGCCTTCATACCGATCGTCATATAGCAGCTACCGTTTGGGCGGTCAGGGACGGTAAATCCACGGATCCATCGCTGGTTCGCATGGACGCCCACGCGAGCAGGTCTGTCGAGATCAGTCATGGTGTACGAAGTCCTGGGCCCCCTTTGAGGAAAGCTTATATTCTCAGCGCAGGCCTGAAATATGGCGCAAAAGGCTTTAATGTAGATATATCTACATCATTGAAATACGAGTTATGGGCTCCTAACATGCGCTCATGACTGCGTTCACCGATTCCTGGGCTTTGCTGATCGTCACGCTACCAACCTCCGGCGCCACCGCCCGGATGCGGATCTGGCGCGCGATCAAGACAATTGGCTGCGCCGCACTGCGTGACGGCGCCTATCTGTTGCCTGCAGGCGATGAGCAGATCGCCCAGTTACGCGAGCTTGCCAACGAGGCCCGACAGGAAGACGGCCAGGCCTGGCTACTGAATGTCCGCGCTGCCAATCCGGAAGAAGAAACCGCTTTCCAGGCGATGTTCAACCGCAGCGCTGACTATGCCGAACTGCAGGCTGCCCTGTCAGATGCGCGCAAGTCGCTTTCCGATCAAAGCAGCGCCGAACTCAATCGCCTGCTGCGCCGTCACGGGCGTGCCTGCGAATCGATCCGCACGATCGACTTCTTCCCCAATGAGGCGTCGACCCGCGCTGAAGCCCAATGGAATGACTTCTGCCGCGCCATCGAGACCATCCAGTCTCCGGGCGAACCACAGGCGCTCACGCGAGCAATCGCTCGTCGGGATCCTGCTCAGTATCAAGGGCGGCTTTGGGCCACGCGCCGCCACCTGTGGGTGGACCGCGTGGCAAGCGCCTGGCTGATCCAGCGCTTCATCGATCCCCACGCCCGGTTCCTGTGGCTGGAAAGCCCCGCATATTGCCCTGACGATGCGCTGGGCTTCGACTTCGAGGGCGCGATCTTCACGCATGTGGGCGAGCGCGTTTCCTTTGAAGTGCTGCTGTCGAGCTTCGCCCTCGAATCCGACCGCGGGCTCAGCCGGCTCGGCACAATGGTCCACGCGCTGGACATTGGCGGCATTTCGGTACCGGAAGCCAGCGGCTTTGAAGCGATGCTGGCCGGCGCACGAGCACGCCTCGCGGACGACGACGCTCTGCTGGCAGAAATCGGCATGGTGCTGGATTCGCTTTACGCACACTTCTCGGCCAACAAGAAGTCTTAGTTTCCACTTCCTCCCTACGGGATCCCTTTATGAATCGCATGCAACAAGTCGGCATGGCACCGCCGGACGTCTCGGAACGGCCCGCCTATACCCTCTGGCAGCTCGTGCTCTATTTCCTTCGCCTGGGCACGTTCGGCTTTGGCGGGCCGGTCGCACTGGCCGGCTATATGCATCGCGACCTCGTGGAGCGGCGGGGTTGGATCAGCGATGGCGACTACAAGGAAGGCATAGCGCTGGCGCAACTGGCGCCCGGCCCGATGGCAGCGCAACTGGCGATCTACCTCGGCTACGTCCACTATCGAGTCCTCGGTGCCACGCTGATCGGCCTGGCCTTCGTGCTGCCGTCGTTCCTGATGGTGCTGGCGCTGGGCTGGGCCTATGTCCGGTTTGGCGGGCTGACCTGGATGCAATCGGTGTTCTATGGCGTGGGCGCCGCCGTCATCGGCATCATCGCCATCAGCGCCTACAAGCTGACCACCAAGAGCGTGGGCAAGGACAAACTACTGTGGGCAATCTACCTGGCGCTGGCTGCGGTGACCATCGTCACGGAGTCCGAAATCGCGTGGCTGTTCCTCGCAGCCGGCGTGCTTGCCTGGTTCTGGCGCGCCCCACCCAAATGGCTGCGCCAGGGTGGCGCCAATGCGCTCGCGGCCACGCAGGTACCGGCCGCGAGCGGCCTGCTGAGCACGCTGGACTGGCCGCTACTGACCCAGATCGGCGTTTTCTTTGCCAAGGCAGGCGCCTTTGTCTTCGGCTCGGGACTCGCCATCGTGCCATTCCTCTACGGCGGTGTCGTGACGGAATACCACTGGCTCAACGACAAGCAATTCGTCGATGCGGTAGCCGTGGCCATGATCACACCCGGCCCGGTGGTCATCACGGTCGGCTTCATCGGGTACCTGGTGGCCGGGCTGCCCGGCGCCTGCGTGGCGGCACTTGCGACCTTTCTACCCTGCTACCTGTTCACGGTACTGCCGGCCCCTTATTTCAAGAAATACGGAAAGCTGCCGGGCATCCTGGCCTTTGTCGATGGCGTCACGGCGGCTGCGATTGGCGCCATCACCGGTGCAGTGTTCGTGCTGGCCAAGCGCTCGATTGTCGACGTTCCGACCATCCTGCTGGCGCTGGGCACGGTTGCGCTGCTGCTGAAATTCAAGAAGCTGCCTGAGCCGGTCATCATCACCTGCGCCGCGCTGATTGGCCTTGCCGTCTATCCGGTGCTGCATCACTGAGCCACACGAACCAGGGGACACCATGAGCTACGAAATGAAACCGCTGGCATGCGATCCGGCCCGGCTTTCTGGCCTGTCGGAGAAACTGATCGTCAGCCATTACGAAAACAACTATGGCGGCGCGGTGAAGCGGCTGAATGCGATTACCGCAGAGCTGTCAGCACTCGACGTGGCAGCCGCGCCGGTCTTTGTGCTGAACGGCCTGAAGCGCGAAGAGCTGATTGCAACCAACTCCATGATCCTGCATGAGGTGTACTTCGACAGCCTGGGCGACGGCGGCAGTCCAGGCGGCGAACTGGAAGCGGCGCTCGTGCGCGATTTCGGCTCTGTCGCGCGCTGGCAAGCGGAGTTCACCGCCATGGGCAAGGCACTTGGCGGCGGCTCGGGCTGGGTACTGCTGGCATACTCCCCGCGCGACGCTCGGCTGGTCAACCAGTGGGCTTCCGACCACGCCCATACGCTGGCTGGCGCGACGCCGATCCTGGCGCTGGATATGTACGAGCACTCCTACCACATGGACTATGGTGCGAAAGCCGCAGCCTATGTCGATGCGTTCATGCAGAACATCAATTGGGCAAGGGTCGCCGATCGCTTCGGAGGCATGAGCAAATAGTCAGGGAGAATTCCGGCCGCCTAGACCTAGCCACCACCTCGACGAACCAGAGCGGAGACCACCATGAAATGGATTACCCGGGAACGCCCCAAGATCGACCGCATCGCTTGCCCCTGGCTCATCGCCCGGTTCATCGACGAGGCGCCGGAATTTCTCTATGTCCCCGCCGGCGACGTTTTGCGCGTGGCAGGCGAGACCGGCGCCATTCCCTATGACATTCCCGGCGTGGAGCTGTCGCATGTTGGTGAGCTGTGCAGCTTTGACGCCTTCCTGGACAAGTACGGCCTGCCCGATCCCGCCTTGCGGCAACTGGCAGAGATCGTGCGCGGCGCCGATACGTCGAAGCTCGACCTGACGCCGCAGTCCAGCGGACTCTATGCGATTTCCCTTGGCCTCTCGCAGGTGTATGCCGACGATCACGAGATGCTCGCCCATGGCATGGTGATGTACGACGCGCTCTATGCGTGGTGTCAGCACTGCCAGGCGGAAACCCACTGCTGGCCGCCGAAGATGCCTGCCTGAACGCTGCGCCCGACATCAGCCAGGAAATGCCACATGAAGCCGATTCTCCTCATTGCCTTGTTGCTGGGCATGGCCATACCGGCCATGGGCGAGACCATCCTGTTCAGCCAGCAGCGCCCCGGCGCATTGCCCGCCGGTTGGGTGTGCGGCGTCACCGGGCACGGCAATCCAATCTGGGCCATTGAACGCGATACGACGGGCCCCAACCTCGGCAATGTGCTCAGGCAATCCGGGTCCGGCGACTTCCCCTGGTGTGTGAAACAGGACGTATCCCTGGCCGACGGCTTCGTGGAAGTGCGGTTCAAGCCCGCCGCCGGCCGCGAGGATCAAGCGGGTGGCGTCGTCTGGCGCTGGAAGGACGGAAACAACTACTATGTCGCCAGGGCCAATGCGCTTGAGGGCAATGTCTCTCTGTACTACACGACGGGCGGGCGCAGGCACACGATCCGCTATCGTGACGCACCCGTTGCCCCCGGCACCTGGCATTTGCTGCACGTGGAATTTACCGGCTCGCGCATTCGGGTGGAGCTGGATGGCAAGCTGTATATCGACACCACGGACGAGCATAACCCGGGTGCCGGTGCTATCGGAGTCTGGACCAAGGCGGACAGCGTGACCCTCTTTGATGCCATCTCGTTTGGCAGCAACGACACCAGATAAGGCGGCAGGCCTTGCCAAGGCTTGCCGGCCGCGCGCTGCGTGGCATCTGTGATGGCTATATTGCCGTGCTGCTGCCGCCCCACCTGCTAACGCTTGGCTTCGACTCAATGGCAGTTGGGCTCATCAGCAGCGCCACCCTGATCGGCTCTGCCCTCGCCACTATCTCCTCATTTTCCTACTCCAGTCGGCGTCGGCGGCGTTCACGCCCACGGTCCAGGCGACGATGCCCGACGTGCTGCCCGACGAGAAGGATTACACCAGAGCATTGTCGTTATCGCGGCTGGCCTATGACCTGGAAAGCCTTGCCAGCCCTGGGTAGCCCGCGCAGTAGCTCGATCGCGTAGTCGGCCGCCCTGCCCTTCGCTGGCTCGGCCGCCGCGATTTCCAAACAGATCAGCAATTCGCCGCGATACCTATGCCGGGCCAGGCTGCGCTGGCCAGTCACGTGCCCGCTTTCCTGGCAGTCTCCAGGTCGCCACTGCACGGTGCCATCGCTTGCGGCTTCAACAGATATCCGCGTTGGAGTCTGGATTTGGCGGATGTAAGTGCCGATGATGAATATCCGGGTAATGAGGATGTTTGTGAACCAACGGCTCATGTCGATGCCAGTGGCGATGCGGTTCGCTGCCGTCCCAGGCGAAATCGTGGTCGTGCTGGTGATGCGCATCGTGCCGATGGGCGTGTGAATGCTCCTGTGCCTCGTGGGTGTGCTCGTGCTCGTGGTGTTCCCGAAGGTGAAACCAGACGCCAAGTGCCATCAGTGCTCCTGCAATCCAGAACAGAATACCTGGCGTTTCTGGCCACAGGACAAATGAGAGGATCACGCCAAACAGCGGCGCCACGGAGAAATACGCACCGGTGCGCGCCGTGCCGAGGAGCCGCAGCCCCACCACAAACAGAGCAAGGCTGACGCCGTAGCCTGCGAAGCCCACGGTCATTGCTGCCCCGGCCGTCGCAAGCGTGGGCATTTGCGCGCCGGCAGCGAGTGCAAAGCCCGTATTACAGAGTCCGGCCGCCAGACCTTTGAGGCAGGCGATGAGGATAGCGTCGTTGCTGGAAACCTTGCGCGTCAGGTTGTTGTCGATGGCCCAGAACAAGCACGCGCCAATGATCAGGAGCGCACCGACCGACAGCCGTGTGCTGTCCGGCTGCCAGGACAGCAAGAGTCCCCCTGCCACAATGGCGATCATCCCTAGCACGATCTGCCGGTCGGCGTTCTCCTTGAACACGACCCACGCAATCACCGCGGTGAACACGCCCTCGACATTGAGCAGCAGCGACGCCGAGGCCGCGCTGGTAGTTGCCAGACCGGTCATCAACAGTGCCGGGCCGGCTACGCCACCGGCGAGGATGGCGGCAAGGAGCCACGGGACCTCTTGACGGGGGATTGCCGGCGCGCCACCGACGCTGGTTTGCGTGCGGCCGCCGAAAGCCCGGCGGGCGGCCAGGACGAGAGCAAGCCCGACCCCGCTGCCAAGATATAGGAGGCCCGCCAGCAGCAGTGGCGACGTCGAGCCTGTGAGGGCTTTGGCAAGTGGTGTACTCGTCCCAAAAAGCAGGGCGGCGACCAAGGCTGGAGAAGCCGTGCGGAGGGACATGGGGCAGCGAAGATGGGAAACCGATCCGATATTGTCGCCGCAATCCCGTGCCACGGCCGAGCCGATAATTCTGGATCAGGGCTATCGGGATGGTCTTCGTGGACAGTCCTGAAGGAACCACTCCAACGGCGTCGCGAACCGCCGAACCACCCGCCAGGTCCGCAGTCTCGTTATTGAAATCCGGCATTGCACTGTTGGCCACTGCCGGTCTGGCTGGTTGTGCCGGTAGCGGCGACGGAGAAGCCGTCGTCACGTCCCCACAAGCTGATACCGCGCAAAGCCTGTGCGAGGCCTTTCTGGGCCGAAGTTTCGATGGTGCTACCGTATCCAGGGCCAAGTTGGTGGCTGCGACTAGCGATGTTCCGGAACACTGCATCGTACGCGGCAAAATGCCCAAGAACCTTGACTTCGACGTGCGCATGCCGACGGAGTGGAATCACCGCACCGTCTTCCGGGGCGGCGGCGGCTTCGATGATTTTCTTGACGTGGGCTACATCAGCGATCCGGCTGTCAGCCCGGTGGGCAGCCCGGATCTTCCGAAGCGGGGCTATGCCATGATTGCCACCAATCACGGTCATGACATGCTGACATCACCCGGGGCGTCGTTCGCATTGGATCAAGACATGCTCACCGACTATGCCTACGCATCCGTGGCCCGGGTATTGGGGCCGGCTAAGGCTATTCTTCGCGAGCGCTATGGCGATGCGTTCCGTTCCACGAAGATGATCTACGAGGGGTGCTCAGGTGGAGGGCGTCAGGCACTGATGCAGGCTCAACGGAATCCCGACCTCTTTGACGGCATCATCTCTCGAGCGCCCGCCAATGCGTATACGTCACAGTTCCTTTGGTACCAGAAAATCCAAAAGCAGCTCGCGAAGCCGGGAGCTGCACTCAGCGAAGCGAAGATAAAGGCCATCGGCGCAGCGGTCTACGCAAAATGTGACAGCCTCGATGGTTTAGCCGACAAAATCGTCGGAAGACTGGAAGCATGTGGCTTCGACCCAGCAGAGATGGCCTGCACAGGCGCGGAAACCGACTCGTGCCTGACACCATCGCAATTGGAATCGGCCATGGCGATTGATAGGCCGGGATGCCCAACGGTGCTGGAGGATGCGCGGTCAAACGGGATGCTGGATAGAGCCTCCGGGCAAAATGCGAAACCTTTGGACCACATTCGACCGATAGTCCAGAAACCAGCCTGTCGTTGGGTCGGACCTTCAGGGGCGTCGCTTGTCACCTAAAATATTGTCAAGGTGTTACGTAACCCGGTCAAGCCGCCAACGCGAACTTTTGGAGACCGCTAGAACCACGTCTCAATAACTGACTGGTGGTCTATGGTGCTATCACTTCGCTATTTGGGAGTCTTGGGAATCTGCGCTTTGTTCACTGCTTGCGGACAGATTCCGTCCAAGCATGCTGCGTGCAGAGCTGATTCCTGTCGCCCTCGGCACGAGCACGAGATGTTGCAATCCGGCGAGGCGTCATGGTATTCGGCAACGTTCCAGGGGCATCTGACCGCAAACGGAGAACGCTACGATGGCGGCGCCTTGACTGCCGCCCATCGAACATTACCGCTCGGCAGCTATGTGCGCGTCAGATCGTTGGCTACCGGAAAGTCGGTTGTCGTTCGCATCAACGATCGCGGACCATACGTCAAAGGCCGGATTATCGATCTCTCTTACGCTGCGGCGGAAGCCTTGGGCTTGCCAGACGCGCGGTCGATGCGCGTGCAGATTGAACGTTGATCGATTGCGGCTGCGGTTTTGACCGTTCTGCGCCACCACGAATTTACGCACCTTGTGCCACTTAGTGTCTTTGTCGCCGTGATCGCGACCGCGGAGATTTCCTCTTGATAGGGCGGCACGGAAAGAACCTCCAAACAGCGGACCTTCGCGGCGGGACGCCCCGACAACAGGCAGTGTTATGTGGTGAAGGGCGTAAGGCCGCCGCCTAGCCCGCGACTGTTTCATCGGCAATGGCCGAACTCCGTCCCCCATGCGAATCGACGAGCGGCCGTTGTACCTTGAAAGCCGCCATAGATGTCACGCTGGGTCGACAGGCCGCAATGGGTCGCTATGCAGAGATTTGCAGCGACCCCTATGCGCAGGTCGCAACTATGCGTAGGTCGCGCAGGGCGTCTGATCGAGTCCGGCGGCGGCGCAGCTTCTGGCATGGCGGTTCAGTGGAGCGCTGAGCATAGTTTCCGCTGCAGACTGAAGTGGTGGTGCCACTTAAGGCGGCTATGATGGCTTTCGCGATCCGGCGTGCCGTACAGGGTCATTACACTCTGGCACGCCACGAGAGCACCAAGACCACTCCACCGTTATGTCGAAGCCAACCCTCGATGAAAAGAAGGTACTCGCACGAATAAAGCCTGCCGACACAACCATGCATCGGTTATAGGCACGGGATACACGCATGCGGTTACTTCGGACGCTATAACTATGCGCAGACAGTATCGGGCCAGAAACCCCTCGGAGTTGGTCCGGTACCCGAGGATTTCACGCCATCTACGCATAGTTGCGACCTGCGCATAGGGGTCGGGAAGAGCCGACCGGATAGAGGCGGCAGGTCCTTGCCGGCGTCCGCGCAGCTCCGCCTCTCCAGTGATGAAGACCTGGCTCTGGCGATGCCGCAGACCGTTCATGAGACATACCTCGCAACCTAAAGCATCGTGTCGGTATCAAGGCAGAAAATCGGCGCTCGAGCCTGCCGGAAAGCCAGCCTTCCCCGGGGGCACCTTGTTGACTGAGAGCGCGGCGGCGATGACTGATCGAGCCGGTTCCTAGACGTTGCGGGACAGTCTGACCTTGCAACCGGGATAGTTTTGGCAACCCCAGAATGCACCGGCTGACCCTTTCCGCTCAACCATCTTGATTCCGCAGGCCGCGCATGTCGGCGTCCGGTAGTCGCCCCGAAACGCCTGCTTCAGCAACGTCGCTTGCTTGTACTGATCGAGGGCGCAGATCCGTTCGACGATGCCCGCACCATCAAGTAATTGAATGCCGGCTCGGTCTGCCGACTCCTTTACCGGCCGCCCGACATAGCCTGACAACGACCAGAAAACGCCTCTACGCACCTTGTGTTCGTGCATGACACCGGCAAGTGCGCGGACCTGCTCCACCTTCACCGGCTTACTCCATGCTTTGCATTGGACCACGGCCACGGGAACATCCAGGCCTGCTTTGTACAAGGTTGCATCGATGCCGCCATCGGGACCATGGGGGACAGTCTTGACCACGAACCCCATCGCTTCGTAGTACCCAACACAAAGCAGCTCAAATCGCTTCCACTCTAACAGCTTGAGGGCATCCAGCGTCCAGCTATTGATTTCTGGCTTCTCAGGTACGGGTGCTGTCCGCGCCGGCGGGCTAACGGCCTCCTTTGACTCGGCGGATTCACCGGAGTGCCGGGGTGACATGGGGGGCGACGACGGTCGGCTTGTGCGGGAGCGCCGAGCCCTCATCGGAACTTCTTGCTGCCCGGCCCCCTCCCTACCCCGCGCACGGATGTATGACAGAACACCCAGGAAGCCGAACATGGCGGCGGGAACCCAGGCTAACGACTGGCTTAACACGGAAATGCCCGACAACAATGGACTCGACGCGAATATAGCTGGCAAGATTCCGCGGAACACAATGTACGCACCCACGGCCAACGCGGCGGATACCCACCACGGCGCATCCATCAACACCTCGCTAAGCGACGGCCCCTTTCTCCTGCGACCCATTTCTCTACCTGTTGTTGTTCTTCATGTCATTGCCACGGCGTCCCGCCATTGGCAAATCTAACCGATCTGACATGCAAGGCGGGTTGCAACAAGCCAACACCCCACCGACTACGGGTGGCAGAGCAGCCGATATATACCCCGCTGACTTCGCGGATTTCGCCATCGTCTCGCCTAACGGTATCCCTTAAACTTGATCCTTCGCGCAACACCAGACGAAAACCATGAAGAAAGCAGGTCGGGTCAAGACATGGCATGCAGACAAGGGCTTTGGTTTTATCGACGTCCACGCGGACACGAAAGATGTCTTCTTTCACGTCACCGCGCTACAAACGCGATCCATGACGCCGACCCCTGGCGATCGCGTGAACTTTGAACTGGGCAAAGGCAAGGACGGCCGGATACAAGCCCTGAACGTCGCAATCGTCGGTGCACCGAAGCCGCGGTCAGACGCGAGCCCTTGGCCGGTGTTCGCGGGTCTGGCGACCTTGGGTCTTATCGTGGGCGGCGCGCTGGTTGGCTATTTCCCGCGCCAGGCCGGCATTGTCAGCATCCTGGCCAGCATTATCACGTTCTTCGCTTATGCAGACGATAAGACGCGGGCCAGCCGAAACGCCTGGCGTACGCCTGAGACCACTCTGCACCTACTCGCGCTCTGCGGCGGTTCGCCGGGCGCGCTTGCCGCCCAGCACCTGCTTCGACACAAGAACCGGAAGCGGGAGTTTTACTCATAAGTCAGAAATATAGCGGACAGATGGGTGCCTGAAGAACGAGCGCACGAGCTTCGGGCTGCGTCTAATTTGTGCAAGCTGCTCATGAATTCGCGGGCCCAGCTTTTCGCCTTTTTGCAAAGGGGAGCGCGCGACGCCGCTGCGCTTGACGTGACTCCACACTAACTCATCCGGATTGAGGTCCGGTGCGTAACCGGGCAGGAAATGCAAGGTCAGTTTTCCTTGCGTACTGGCAACGTAGTCCTTGACGATGGCTTTCTTATGCGCTGGCAATCCGTCGACGATCAGATGTACCGCCTTCTTTCGATTGAACATCAGCTTCTTGAGCAGCGTGACGAACAACTCACCGCTGAGCCCGCCTTCGTACGTGGCAAACCAGAAGGCACCCTTCGAATTGACGGCGGACGCCGCGCTCATGCTTTGCCGCTGGCCCGGCCGCTCGACTACGGGCGTTTCGCCGCGCGGCGCCCAGGTCTTGCCATGCACCGAGTCAGCTCGAAAGCCCGATTCGTCCCAGAAGAAGATATCCGCCTTCTGCTCACGAGCCTGCCTGGCAATGGCCGGATACGTGTCGTGCCGCCAGCGATCGATTGCCTCCGGATCGCGTTGGTAAGCGCGCTGCAGCGGCTTTTGCGGCGTCAGGTTCAGGCGTGCCAGCATTGCGCCGATCGAGGCCAGACTCAGCGTCACGCCGAACTTTTGCTGCACCAGTTCGCGAACCAGGTTGCGCGTCCACAGCCCGAAATCGAACCCGTACTGCATCGGATTCTTGCCGTTGATCCATCGCAGCACCCGCTGCTCCTGCGCGGGCGTGAGCGTGCGCGGGCGACCCGTGCCTTTGGTCGAGCGCAGCGCCCGTACACCACGGCCGCGCGCCTGGGCGCGAATCTTGTACGCCCACGACCGATTCATCCCAAGCGATGCCGCGACATCATCCGGATGCTCCCCCTCGGCCATGCGTTGCACCGCCAGGATGCGCATTTCTTCAAGCGTGTTGTGAGCCAGGCTGCGACCGTCCCGTTTCATGAGCGCTCCCTTCAATGACTTTCGCTCAAGCATAGACCATTTGTCCGCTAAGTTACTGACTTATGAGTAAGTAGCGTTCTGGGGCACTGTCGCCGTGAACGTTGGCGCAATGGTTCTTTGGCAATACGTCATTGCGCTTTGAGGAAGGGGAAGCCGAAGGCCGCGGCCAACAAACGACAGACGAAAAGCTCCAGAACGGGCGTTATGTTGAATGTGCGGTGACAGACTTTCCGGCGTTAAAACCCTAAGCATCGCTGATGCATCTGTTCTTGCCGAGGCATCTGCCTCGCCGTATGCAAGAGCAAAATGCAGCAATCCAAACTGATTTCGAACGTTCGCAAGGATATTGCCAAGTAACAGCCCTGTAACCGCTAAATCCAGCACACCTTGTTGAGTCGAACTGTTACCCGGTAACGTACGCAATACGGAACGTTACCGGGTAACCATGACGAAGGAGTGCGGGATGGCGCAGACGACAGCCCAGCGGCAGGCGGCCTATCGGGCAAGGCGCGCGACAGCGGGCAAGGATGGCAACGGAGAACGTCGGCTGGACATGTGGGTAAGTAGCGAAGTGGATCTCGCACTCGCGCGCCTGGCACGCCGTTACGCGGTAACGAAGCGTCAGATGCGTATTCCGGTGAATGTGACCGCCGATTCCGGCATCGTGACCGCGGATTCCGCTTTATCGTGACCGCTGTTTCCCCGCGGTTTCCGGTTGGTCGTGACCGGCAATTCCGGCATCGTGACCGGTGATCGGTTGAGGGTGTTGCGCGGGGACGGATTCTACTCTGCCAGGCTAGGCAGTGGGGCTGCCGCTGGATGTGGTGCTCGTTTTTTGAGCAGTCTTTCTCATTGAGTCGCCGGCCAACGTGATGCGGTGAATGCGGTGCATCAGTCGATCGAGAATCGCATCGGCGATGGTGGGGTCGCCGATCCAGCCATGCCAGTGTTCGACCGGCAATTGGGAAGTGATGAGCAGCCCGCGGCTGCTGCCGCGGTCGTCGATGAGTTCAAGCAGATCATTGCGCGTGATGGCATCCAGAGGTGCCACCGCCCAGTCGTCCAGCACAAGCAGGTCGGTCTTGGCCATCTGCAGCAGCCATTTGCCGAAGCCACCACTGCCATGCAGGATGCGCAGCTCTTCGGCCAGCCTGGGCACGCGTAGATAGGCGACGGAATGCCCACGCCGGCAGGCATACTGCGCCAGCGCGCAGGCCAGCCAGGTCTTGCCGACGCCGGTCGGGCCACCGATCAGGACGGTGTGTCCGGTGGCGATCCAGTCTGACAGCGCGAGGCTAGTGATCTGTTTGCGATCAATGCCCCGTCCGGGGCGGGCATCGAGGTCTTCGATGGCGGCCTGGGGGTACTTGAGCCGGGCTCGCTGCAAGAGACGGGCAAGCTTGCGGTCATTGCGCCAGAGCAGTTCGCGGTCGATCAGCAGCGCCAGGCGTTCCTCGAAGGCGAGCGCGCTGGCGCCGGGCTGAGCGAGCTGCTCTTCCAGGGCGGCGGCAAAGCCGTCGAGCTTGAGTGAGCGCAGTTGCGCGAGCGTGGTATGGGTCATCATGAGATTGGGTTCCGGTTGTGAGCGCCGGGCAAGCAAGATCGACTGCGGGTGCTGCCCAGCGGTGTGCGAGGGCCATTGAGGCGCATCGCGGGAGTTAGTGCTGCCTGGCAGACGGCGTCACTGGTAGTAGCTGGGGCCGCGCAGGTGGGCGTGGTCGGGACTGACCCACTCGGCGGGACGGGGAGCGCTTAGCCGATCGCGGTCGGTCTCGAGCACGTTCTTGACGTGGCGGTATTGATAGGCGCCGAGCTCCAGCGCAATGGCGCAGGCGGCCTCAAGACGATCCTTGCCATAACGTTTGGCCAGGTTCAGCAGTCCCAGACAGGCGCGGTAGCCGTGCTCCGGATGCTTGTGCTGCTCGAGCAGCCGGCGCACGACGGCGCCGCTCGCGCCGCCGATCTGCTCGCCCCAGCGGATGAGGCGCTGCGGGGTCCATTCAAGGTGGGCGCGGTGGGCCGCGGGCAGATGCTCGGGCACGGTGGTGAAGCCGCCGGTGCTCGCGCGCGCATGGACCGCAACGCGCTGGCCGCGGTGCAGCAGTTCGACCGCATGGGCGGTGATGCGCGCTTCCAGGGTCTGGCCGACCAGGGCGTGTGGCACGCTGTAGCGATGCTTGTGGATCTCGACGTGATGGTCCACATGGACCTTCACGATACGGAACCTGGCGATCTCATAGGGCGTCGCCGAATGGGCGCAGCGCCGGCGCATCCAGGGCGGCGAAGGCACTGGCGCGGCTACCCGGCAGCTTCTGGAAGGGGCGCTCGTTGAGCGCGGGCAGCAGCGCCGCAATCGCCCGGTCAACCGCATGCACGGTCTCGAAGCGCTGATGGCGCAGTCTGGCCAGGATCCAGCGCTCGACGATCTGTACTGCCACCTCGACCTTCGCCTTGTCCTGCGGACGCCGTGCGCGGGCAGGGAGCACCGAGGTGCCGTAATGGCGCGCGAAGTCGAGCACCGTCTCGTTAGCACGCGGCTCATAACGGTCGGCATTGGCAATCAAGGCGCGCGGGTTGTCTGGGACGATCAGTTCAGGGCTGCCGCCGATAAAGGTCAGGGCACGCACCATCGAGGCAATCCAGTCCACCATCGTCTCGCGCGGCGTGGCGCATGCGAAGGTGAAGCTCGAAGCGCCGAGCGCCGCCACAAACACGTGGGCGCGGCCGCCGTCGGCTACGGCGATGGTCGGTCCGGCATAGTCGACGAACAGCTTCTCACCGGCCTTGTGAGTTTGGCGCATTGAGCGCTTCAGGCTCTTAGCCCAGGCGTGGTAGCGCTCGCAGAATTGCGTGTGCCGGTAGGTCTTGCCGCCGGGATGCGCCTCGACATATTCCTGCCACAGCAGGGTCAGCGTGACGCCCTTGCGGCGCAGGTCCTGATGGATGCGGGCATAGTCCGGCGACACGTAGGCGCTGTTGCGTGCGCTGGGCAGCAGGCGGGCGGCGATCGCCGCCTCGTCGAGGTCGCGTAGCTGGTCCCATGCCAGTCCGGCCTCAGCGGCCAGCGACACATACTTGGACACCACGCCCTTGGAAACTTGCAGCGCCGCGGCAATGCTGGCGTGCGACAGTCCGGACTCGTGCTTGAGTCGTAACACGTCTTTGATCATGCGTATCGTCATGGGGGGCTTGGGCATCGCTTCTCCGTGCAAAAACGCAGAAGGTTATCCACAGCCTGGGTTGAACAATACGCAACATCCCCAACCGGATCATGGCAAGCCGGACGCCACCACGTCAGTGGTGAGATGGCTCCCCGGCGAGCCGGTCACGATCGCCGGAACGGCTGGTCACGATAAACCGGAAATGCCGGTCACGATGCCGGAATCCGCGGTCACGATAATCCGGAATGACTGGTCACGATCGGCCGGAATACGCAGTCAGATGCTGGAGCGGCTGATAGTTCGAGCCGACGACGCAATCGTGCGCCGGCTCGATCCGGATTCGGAGCAATGGGACCTCTATTTCAAAGCGATCCGGTAATGCTCGCTCGTTACCGTGTAACGGGCGAGTGCCCCATATGGCCGATCGGCGCCTTGGTTGCAGCCGGTTCGTCGTTCAGGCGGCAGGCGCAGCAGCGCTATTGGTGTTTGGCGAAGTTGAACGGCAGCAGGTCGGTGACGTCCGCGTCCGGGGCACGCTGCGGCAACTCGGTTAGCACGTGCAGCAGATAGGCATACGGCTCAACGCCGCAGGCCCGGCACGTGAGCACCAGGCTATAGACCATCGCGCTGGCCTTCGCGCCGGCAACAGTGTCGCTGAACAGCCACGACCTTCTCGCGGTTGCAAACGGCCTGATATCTCGTTCTTATCCACGTGACAGAATTATGCAGAGTTTTGCTTTCTGTGTTTTACCGCCGGTCGCGCGCCCGGCCGCGGCGAGTCGGGGCCGAGCGTGCGCTACCAGAGGGGTTCAGGAATACAGTACGCCCATGGGAAGCGGCGGATGAACGCGACTCCCGGGGCAAGCATAATCATAGGCCATCGAGGAAGGCCAGAATGTTGTTTGAAGGACGATACCGACGCTGTTTGAACTGCGGCGCCTGGATGGCGTTTAGTGCCCGCTGTTTCATGGCCAGATCGGCTTCCACGTACATATGGGTGGTGGCGGGGCTTTCATGGCCAAGCCACAACGCAATCAACGTGAGGTCTACGCCAGCCTGAAGCATATGCATGGCAGTGGCGTGCCTCATGATGTGCGGAGAGACGCGTCTCGTCTTAAGCTGCGGACAGCGCGTCGAAGCGCTGGCTGCGGCGAGCCTAAGTCTGTCTGTCACGCCGGAGCGGGTCATCTGGCCGCCAGCGCGGTTGGGAAAAAGCCACTGATCCGGATCCGGATTGATCCGGCGTAGCCAACGGCGAATTTGTTTCGCGGTAGCACGCCATAGTGGCACGGCGCGCTCTTTTCGCCCCTTGCCGTGAAGGTGTACGCAGGCACTGCGGTCCAATACGACGTCCCTGACTCGCATAGCCGTGAGCTCGGACACGCGCGCGCCTGTATTGTAGAGCGTAGCCAGCATGACCTGATCGCGGTGACCACACCAGGTGTTGACAGATGGAGAATCAAGGATGGCCTGCACTTCCTCACGGCTGAGGAAGCTAACCATAGGCCTGTCGAATCGCTTCATGGGGATGGCCAACACGCGCTGAAGAATGGGCAGCGCGGCAGGCTCAAGCAACGTCGCATAGTGGGCAAAAGAGCGGATTGCTGCTAGTCGCGCGTTGCGGCTGCGGATGGTGTTGTGACGCGCGATCTCCAGATACTTGAGAAAGGCGAGAATCAGGTCTGCGCTAAAATCGGCCAACCGCAGCTTATGCGGCGGCTTGTGCAGATGCGCTTCAGCGAAGCTGAACAGTAAGCGAAAGGTGTCGCGATAGCTGGCCACCGTGCGAGGGCTAACGTTGCGCTGCTCGATTAAACGTTCCATAAAGAACCGCTGAATCAAGGCCGAGAAGCGCGCTGCCGGATCTGAGCTAGTCATTTGGAGTCTCCTGGGCGTATCGCTCGAAGCGTCGAGCGGCCAGCGCCATCAGTTCCGGGATGGCGCTAACGTACCAATACGTGTCGCTGACGCGAACATGCCCCACATAAGTGGACAAGGCGGCGATCGCGTTATCGACATTGATCTGGTTCTGATACCATCGGAGCAGGCAGTTCGTGATAAACGCATGCCTGAGATCGAAGATGCGCGGCGCCGGATAATCGCCTCGGGCGACCCAGCCAAGCCGCCGGCGTAGTCTGCAGAAGGTATCCTCCACTGTACCGAGCTTCAGCGCTCGTCCCCACGGAGACAGGAAGAAGTTGTCGTCAGCTGCGAGTGGGAGCAACTGGTCACGAAACTGAGCGTAACGCTGAAGAGCGGCGATGGTCGTCTCATGCAAGGGGACTAGACGGGATCTGCGGCATTTGCTTTTGCTAACGTTCAGCATGCCGGCCTCAAGCATTACATCCGCACGTTCAAGCCGGAGCGCCTCCGAAATACGCATACCGGTAGCAGCAAGCAGGCCAAAGAGCGTCTCGTAAGTTGCTGGCTGCAGCCCCCCTGCCGGGGGCAACCGTCCAGCCGCGGCCAAGAGTTCCTCGACCTCCGCGTTACTGAAAATGTGAGGCACCGGGCGACGATGCGTGGGCCCCAGTAGCTTGAATGGTGGGACCTCAGTGGCAGGTTCAAACTGCTGAAGGTACCTGACGAACGGGCGCAGTACTCCGATCCGCTTCGCCGCGGTAATTGGTCTGGTGGAGTGAGAATCTCTGGCCCAGCGCAACGCGAGTTCCAGAGTTACTGGGCCGCGGTGGCCAACTCGCTCAGCAAAGCGGGCAAATGCGAACAGCTGTGTTCCCTGTGCCTTCAGTCCGAAACCAAGCTTCCGCCTGGCAGTGAGATAGTCCTCTACCCGGGCAGTCATCGAGTGGAATTGATTCATGATCTCCTCCCCGGCCAAGGTGCGACCACGGCCGCGAGGCTGCTGAAATCGACTTTGGAGTAAATCATGGTTGTATCAAGGCTACGGTGGCGCAACACATCTGCGATGTCCTTGAGAGACGCCCCGTTGGCCAGCATTCGACTTGCAACCGTGTGGCGCAGCAAATGAGTGCCCATCGACGCACTGGGCCAACCGCATCTGGCGTAGGCCAGCCTGACCGCGCTGCGTACAACGGCTGAGCTGACCGGCCGATCAAGCGGGGCTCGATGCCGCACGAACAGCGCGCGACTAACGGTCTGCGGGCGACCAAAGCGCACGTAGTTGACCAGCGCGCGCCCGGTTTGCACGGGCAGCGGCAAAAGATCCACACGCCTGCCTTTAGCGGCTCTAATACGTAACGTTCCCTCATGCCAGTCCACGTCATCGAGTTGGATTCTGGCCACTTCCCCTACCCGCAAACCAAGATCGACTAGCAAACGTGCCATGGCGTAATCTCGTCGGCCTGATGCGGTCTTCGTGTCGAAGGCATTCAAGAATTGTGCGAGTTGGCCTTGCGTCAGCAATCTGGGCACGCGAGCCATTGACCAAACCGCCACCTTGGGTACAGCGGCGATCAATGCCTCGGTAGGGTCACCACCGAACTGGCGGAAGCGCAGATAGACGCGTACGCTGCTGGCGATAGCGCCGGCGGTCGACGGATTGCACCCCTTACTTCGCTCGACGACGAAATGCAGCACATGGCTCGGCTTAATGCGACTGGGATCAATGCGGCGATTACCATATTGATCGACCAGGAAGTCACGCACGTGGTCCAGATGGTTGCAGCGGGTGCTCGCGGCGAGACCACGGATCTCGTCAAGATAACTATCCAGACGGCCTAGTTCCTCGACGATAGCACTTGGCAATAAGGACGACCGTAGTGGGATGCGACCTTCCGCGCGAAGCACCTTAAGCAAATGCTTGAGTGCCGCCCTCGTGAAATTCAATGCACACTTACTTCTCCCAGGACAGTCGCAGTCAGGCAGGTGCACGGAGATGAATTGACGTACCAGATTCTCGTCGATCTGATCGAGCCTGATGCGCTTTCTGGTAAGCCAGCGTGAGAAGTGCGCGACGCTGGCAAGATAATGTCCGATGGTGTGAAGCGCATAGCCGTGACTTTGAAGGTAGCCGACATACGCCTGGCGGCTCGCCGCAAGAACACTCTCTTCGAGCTCACGCCACGATCGAACTCCGAGCCGATCCTCGTCCATGGTAGCTCTCCTCTGAGGCAATCGAGTCCCTCAGCAAAGCACCATTTATTATGTTCAGCAAGAGCGTGTCCCGGTGCGCTGCAACAGAGCCAGCCCAGCCTGCTACGCGACCATGAACTCGTGAGGACCCTGCATAATTCTGTCACGTGGATAAGAAAGACTATGGATTCGAATCCATAGACGTTCGATGATGTTGTTGTCCAGCGCCGCTCGCCCGTCGGTAACGTAGCGGCTCAGGTACTCCCACTGGTTACGCGTGTAGGCAATCGCCTTGCCCAGCAGGCTCTCGGGCAATACCAGCGGCGCATGTTCGTCCAGCCATGTCTTGAACGCCGCAAGTAGCGGCACGCTGTGCTGTTGGCGCAGTTGGTACGTGTAGTCGACACGCGTTTGACCTTCGGGCAGATCTGCTTTGGCGAGCGCCTCGACCTGGTACAGGGCCTTGAAGTATTCGAGGGCCTGAGCTACACGGCCGCCGGGCTTCTTCTGCCCCTTGAGCGCATCGACAAACGCTCGCCTGGCATGGGCAATGCAACCAAAGTGCTTCGGGCACTCAAGGGTACGCCAGGCGCTGTAGCCGTCGGTCATCAGCATGCCGGCGTAGCCGGCCAGGAATGCCTGCGGGTATTCCTGGCCGCGTCCGGGCTGGTAGTCGAACAGCACAACCGGCTCGTCGCTATCCTCGGCGCTTCGATAGCACCACATGTACGACTTGCTCTGCGCGGCCTTGCCTTCCTCCTTGAGCACCTGCACCGTCGTCTCGTCCGCATGGATCAGTGGTTGCGACAGCAGCGTGCGGCGCAATGCGTCGTACAACCGGCTGTAGTGCAGTTGCGCGGGCCGGATGATCCAGTTGGCCAGTGTGCCACGGCCGACTGCAATGCCGGCGCGACCCAGCGCGTCTTCCATCCGGTACAGCGGCGTGCCGTCCACGTACTTGCCGGTGGTCACCGTCGCCAGCATTGCCGCGCTCGCATTGCTGCCCGGCAGTGGTTGCGTCGGCATTGGCGCGATCAACACCGGCGTGCGTTCGGCATTGCGCTCGCATTGCCGGCACGCGTATTTGAAGCGGACATGCTGCAGCACGGAGACTTTTGTTTCGATGTGCAACTGCTCGCTAACTTCCTCGCCCAAGCGGTGCATCGCTCCTTGGCAGCACGTGCAGATCTTCTGGTCTTCGGTCAGGTCGTACTCGATGCGCTGGCGTGGCAACTCCGCCGGCAGCGGCTTGCGGCCACGTTTGCGGCCTGCGGGCTTATCAGGCTCTGGCAGCCCCGTGTCCAGCGGCGTGAGCGCGCCATCCTCATCGTCGTCGGCCAGCGCCGCGGTAGCCATCTGCTCAGCCTCATCGAACACGCGGTCCTTGAGCTTCTCGCTGCTTGGTGCGAAGCGCTTGGACTGCGCGAGGCGGAATTGTTCCTCAAGGAGCTTGATGCGCTCGGTCAACTCAGCGATGTGCTGGGCGTTGGTGGTAGCCTGCGCTTCGAGCTCGCGGATATAGGCCTGGGCGGCCGGCGGCAATCGGGAGAAGTCGTGTTCGTTCATGCTGAACACGATAGTGCAGCCGCGGCGCAATTAGGTATACGTCACACCGAACAACAATCAAGCCGTGTGCTGATATTTGCGCGACGGGTGCCGCTGCATGGCATCCACGTCGATACCGTCCAGCAGCCAGTGCAACTGCTCGGTCGTCAGTTCGACCACCGTCTGCTGACGCCGTGGCCACACGAAGCGGTCTTCCTCGAGGCGCTTGAGCAGCAACCAGAACCCGTTGCGGTCCCATAGCAACAGCTTGATGCGATTGCGCCGACGGTTATGAAAGGCGTAGACGGCGCGGGCAAAGGGATCAAGCTGCATTGACTGCTCCACCAGGGCAACCAACCCATTGATCCCCAGGCGGAAATCCACCGCATTGCGGTGCAGGTAGACCTGCAGGTCAGCGTCGAGCCGGAACATCAACGCGCTCCCAACGCTTCGATCATTGCCTTTACCAGCGCAACGTCCTGCCCGCCGCATTCTAGCTCGACCGTCACGCCGTTAGGCAACCGCGCCGTCAGTAGCGCCGGCTGCAGTGGCAGACGCGGCGATGGCTGAGGGGCAGCAGGCGCTTGGGTCCGCAGACGTTCCAGCGCCACCGCCGACTCCGGGACGCGCGTTACGCCGCTAATCTCGACGACCGGTGCGAACGCTGGCAACGCAGATTCAGCACTACCGGCCGCGGCGGCTTCATTTGCCACTTGGTGTAGCTGGATCCACTTGCGCAACTGGTTCGTATTGATGCCGAGCTTGAGGGCCATCCCTGACACCGAGACCCCTGGCCGCAGACACGCCTCGACCAGGCGGCGCTTATCCCCCGGGTCAAAGTCGCGTTTTCCGTTGGAGCGAACACGGATCACCCTCAGCGGCGGAACTTCACATTCGTTGTCCATCATGCTTGCGTCCGCAAATAGTGGTTGCGGACGCAAGCCTGCCCGCTCTCAGCCGCAAACGCTAGGTGCGGCTAATTTCGCGCTTACACAGCCCTGGTATGTTTCTCAGGTGCGTAAGTCAGTCCAATCTCTACACATTGTGTAGTCAATGTCCCTGACTGGGAAAAACTCAGCGAAACGCAAGGTCCCCGAACAATACAGATATCCGATCGTCGCCGCCTTGCCACGACGTCTGGAGGCCGAGCATCGGTCGCGGCGGAATGCCAAGATGAGGCCGGGGATTCAGATTGCCAGACTGTACTGCGTTAGGATCAACACCGTTTGCGTCAGGCCTTGCGCCGAAAGGGTAGTCAAATACTCCGAAGGAGACTTCGGTGGATTCTTCAGAGATGCACGGTGTTCCGCCACTGCCGTCAGGACCTTCCCCGCATTCAGATCAAAGAGGTCCACGACGAAATCATCCGGGTGGATCGCCTCGACGTTGAACTCCTTGAGTGCGGCTTCCGGGAAGTCCTTCATATTGAACGTGATGATTGCCTCCGAGCCGCTATGAATTGCGGCCGCAACCACATGTCGATCGTCAGGATCAGGCAACTCAATGGACTCAATAAGGTGCTCATAGCCGCTAACTAGCGAATCGCGAACACTTCGGTTCATCAGTTCGCGCGTGCCTGCAAGGCGATCCGCGGAAAGCTCCGGCCGCCGCGCGAGGAGGTTGCGAATCCACTCGTCATGAATTTGATTCGTCCACTTTGCACGGTACAGGTCGGTCAGCGCGAGCCGCATCAGCAGATCGCGCAGCGGAGCAGGATAGAGAACGCAGGCATCGTAGACACAGCGAAGTTGGAAGTCATGCTCAATAGCCCATGTCCAACTCTTGGGCCTGCGCTGCGAGTTCGTCTAGTGCCTTGCGTCGCTCGTCATCAATGCGCTGCTTGTAGCTGACAACGTCCTGATAGAGGACGCGCCGATGCGTGTTGACTTTACGGAAGGGAATCTCGCCCTTTTCCAGAAGCTGAACCAAGTATGGTCGAGAGACGTTAAGCAGGTCCGCCGCCTCTTGCGTCGTCAGCTCGGCGTGAATGGGAATGACGGAGACGGCGTTCCCTTGGCCGATTTCCGCGAGAACCTCGACGAGAAGCCTCAGCGCAGAGGTGGGCAATGTGACACTATGCAACTCGCCCTTGTCAGTCTTGAAATCGAATTGCTGCGTATCGGATCGGCTGTCCAAGGCCACCGCCAGGCTGCGGCTCGATTCCCGAGCGATAGCACTTTCGTCTGCCGAAGGCAGCATCGTGTTGGTGATGGTTGCGTGCATGGAAGTCCCCGGATCGTACATGTGAGTGCATAGTAATTCGAAATAATCGAATTCGCAATATCCGAAACGATTGGACCTCAGTGAAGATGATTTGTAGTCACGTGTGCGTGTGAGTTCGGCGATTGTGGCTTTTTAGGCACAAAGCTTGCCATGCAACACCGCACACGAATGGCGCAGGCGCATGGGACGCCAACCCGTGGGCGATTGCGCTCAGAAAAAAGCGCGAGGCGGCGCCGTCCTGGATGATAAGGCCCCATTATCGTGCCCTAACGCGCGTCCGCGGCGACCGCCGGCCAGAGCTCGCGCGGTCGCCTCATGCCCTCCCAGGCCGCGCGCACTGCGGCTGAAAGCCCAACGGCAGTTGTCGGCTCCAGCCATTCGCCGGCGTGCGCCCGCAGACGCTCAAACGGCCGCTCCGCAGTAGGTAGCGGACGCTCACTCGCCAATCACTCTTGTCGCGTCATTGGCCTTTTCAGCCGCCGACGGCGTAGCCAATGACCACCTCGGCCGTCCCGATCGAGGTGCCCCGTCTCCTTGCACATCAAGCGCCCGTCAATGCGCATCTCCCGGGGATCAAGGCGAGGGCGCAGGCGGGTGAATCCATGCCGGCAGATGCTGCACCAGCTTCCCGGCGGCGGCACGCACCTCCTCCAGCGCTTTTTCGGCGATCGGCGACAAGGGCGAGCCTTTGCGCCGTACGATTCCAACTGACCGGATCGGACCATCCTCAATCTGGCAGAGACGCATCCCCCGCAGATCCAGGAGCGGCATGATGCCCAGGTAGGGCTGTATCGCTATCCCCAACCCCTGGCGTACAAATCCCGCCGCAGTGGCCACCTGGTCAAATGAGAGCTTCGGACGGAAGACAATGCCCCGCTGCAGGAACGCCGCGCTGACGTACTCCTTGGCGGTACTCGCGTCAGTTCCGCTGATCAGCGGCAGGTCGAGCAGTTCTTCCATTCGCATGGTCGGTCGCACCGACGTCTCCCACCCCTCCGGCGCCAGCAGCGCAAAGCGGTCGCGCATGACCTCCTCGTACTCCAGCTCCGGGTGCGACGGCGCTGCGGAGGCCAGGGCGAAATCCACCTGATAGTTGACCAGGCGCAGAATCGTGGACGCGTTGGTGCCGTCGTAGATCGTGAAGCGCGGCTCGGGAAAGTGATTATCCAGGTTCGCGCAGACCCCCGGGAGCACGGCATTTGCCAGCGACGGGATCGCCGCGATGGCGACGTGGTGGGCTTCATGGTCCGCCAGGCCCTGCAGACGCTGCAGACCGGTATCGAATTCCCCGACCACGCGCCGCGCCAGTGAGGTCATGCGCTCACCGGCCGCTGTCAGCCGCACTGAGCGCGTGGAGCGTTCGAACAACACGACGCCCAACGCGTCCTCTAGGTCCTTCACAGCCTTGCTGAGGGACGGCTGTGTCACGAAAAACTTCTCGGCCGTACGACTGAAATTGAGCGACTCGGCAAGGGCCAGGAAGATTCTGAGTTGACGTGGTGTCACATTCACGCGCATTCCTCATAACAAGAGATCCGACCCAGCTGGCGGATCGAGGAGATCTAGGCTGCCAGGGCCGCGGTCTATTTATTCATAAATTCTATCATTAAATAGGTATAAAGAATTTCCCTTATCAATCGGCCCTGCTTACGATTTCTCCCAACGCTGACCGGCATGACAGGTCGCGATGCCATAAAGGAGATCAATCGAATGCTGAAACTGACCGACAAGGTTGCCCTCATCATGGGATGTGGCGCAGTGGCCCAGGGATGGGGCAATGGAAGAACCATGGCGGTCCTGATGGCCCGGCAGGGTGCCAGGATCTTCGGCACCGACCTCAATTTGGCGAATGCCGAAGAAACGCGCAAGCTCATCCAGGAAGAAGGCAGCCACGCCCACGTAGTGCAGTGCGACTCCACCAAAACCCATGACGTGGAGCGCGTGGTCAACGAGTGCTTCGAGCGGTATGGGCGCATCGACATCCTGGTCAACAACGTTGGCCTGTCGCAGCCCGGCGGACCCGTTGATATGACGGAAGAAGTCTGGGACGCTCAGATCCAGGTGAACCTGAAAGGCGCGTATCTCGCCTGCAAGCATGTGCTGCCGATCATGCGCAAGCAGGGCGCCGGCTCTGTCATCAACGTATCTTCTGTCGCTGGCCTGCGCTACGTTGGCAAGCCCCAAGTTGCTTATGCAGCGGCCAAGGCGGCGCTGATCCAGTTCACGAAAACGACAGCCGTGATCCACGCCGCAGAAGGTATCCGGCTGAACTGCGTGGTGCCAGGCCTCATGCATACGCCGCTTCTCGATAACCTGGTCCAGAAATATGCGCAGGGTGACCCGGAAGGCTTCCTGGCCCGCCGGAACAACCAGATTCCCATGAAATACATGGGCGACGCCTGGGACACGGCCCATGCCGCCCTGTTCCTGGCCGCCGACGAGAGCCGTTATGTCACCGGCACCGAGATCGTCGTCGACGGCGGCCTGATCGCCAGCACGCCTTAATTCCCTAACGCCCCGCACCTGTACCCAGCCAGGCTCATGCGATTGCAGGAACTGGCCGGATAAAAAAAAAGATCGGAGACAACCATGGCATCCATCTATCGACGCCTTTTCAACGCCACCGTATTCGCTGTCTGCGCCAGTGCCAGCGCATTGGTTTCGGCAGAGGGGTATCCCCATCAACCGATCCGCCTGATCGTCCCGTTCGCGGCCGGCGGTGCCGTCGATCAGACGGCTCGCATCATCAGCGTGGCCCTCGGCGAGAAGCTGGGACAACCTGTCGTGATCGAAAACAAGCCTGGCGCCGGCGGATCCATCGGCGCTGCAGAGGTCGCCCGTTCGAAGCCCGACGGCTACACGCTGATGCTTGCGCTGGATACGCAAGCGGCCAACTACCAGATCATGAAGGGGTTGCGCTACGACACCTTCAAGTCGTTCGACTACCTGAACCTCCTGGTGACGACGCCGCAAATTCTGGTCACCCGCGGCGATCTGCCCGTCAAGAACCTGGAAGAGCTGATCGCCTACCTCAAAGCCCATCCGGGCACTACGTATGGCACGTCGGGCGTGGCGTCGGCCGGGCACGTCAACAGTGCCCAGATGGCATTGGCGCGCCAACTGAAAACGACCCACGTTCCCTACAAGGGAGCGGCGCCGATGATTACGGACCTGCTCGGCGGACACATCGATTTCGCGTTCGCGGGGGTATCCGTGCTGCTTCCGCATATCCAGGCCGGCAAGGTCCGGGCCATTGCCGTCGGATCATCGAAACGGTCCGCACTGCTCCCGGGTGTTCCGACCATGAGTGAGTCCATTCCCGGACTGGAGTACCCCACCTGGGTTGGCTTGGCAGCCCCCAGCGGCCTGCCGGCAGACGTCCGGCGAAAGATCGTGTCGGCCACGGCGGAGGTGATGCGCAACCCCGAGATCGCGAAGCGGTTCACCCAGAACGGGTTTGACGTCGTGAACAGCACGCCTGAGGAATTCAAGGCAAGACTGGCAAAGGACTCCGGCATCCTGGAAGACCTGATTCGACGCAAGGTCCTCGTCAGTGAACAACTCTGACGTTGCCACAGGCGTCACCTTGCCATCGCCGCAAACGCTAAACAACCTGCTACCTACTTTTACCCATGATTGTCTCAGTCAACCCTTCGACCGGTGCAGAGATCGAGCGCTATCCGCTCGACCGTCCCGACGACATCGAGCACAAGCTGCGTTCGGCCACGCTTGCCCAGCAAGCATGGCGCATGCAACCGATTCACGAACGCTGCGCACTCCTGAAGGCAGTGGCCGCGGTGCTTCGCCGTCATCAGGCGCGGTTTGCTGCCATGATCACTGCCGAGATGGGCAAGCCGATCGCGGAGGCGGCAGCCGAGATCGAGAAATCGGCGTGGACCTGCGAGTTCTACGCCGAGTCAGCGCCGGCCTTTCTGGCTGACCTCCGTGTTCCCAGCAGTGCGGCGGACAGCCGGGTGGTGTTCGACCCGCTGGGCGTCGTCCTGGCGGTGATGCCGTGGAACTACCCCTTCTGGCAGTTCATCCGCTTTGCGGCCCCCGCCCTGGCCGCGGGCAATGCAGCATTGCTCAAGCATGCCAATAACGTGCCGCAATGCGCGCTCGCGCTGGCGGACGTCTTCCGCGAAGCGGGCGCGCCCAAGGGCCTGGTCACCACCCTGATGATCGAAGCATTGGACGTCGCGGGCGTGCTGGCCGATGCGCGCGTCGCCGCCGTGACGCTGACCGGCTCCACAGCCGTCGGGAAACTGATCGCTGCCCAGGCCGGAAGCCTCATGAAGAAGCAGGTCCTGGAACTTGGCGGCTCCGACCCGTTTATCGTGCTGGCCGATGCGGACGTCGAAGCCGCGGCCAGGATGGCAGTGAAAGCCCGGTTCTCGAACACGGGTCAGAGCTGTATTTCCGCCAAGCGATTCATCGTCGAAGAGGCGGTTGCCGATCAGTTCGTTGCCGCGTTCTGTGCCGGGACGCGCTTGCTGAAAGTTGGCGACCCCATGGATCGCCACACAACCATAGGACCTCTGGCGCGCGCCAACTTGCGCAGCGATCTGCACTCGCAGGTGGAGCGCTCTGTCGATGCCGGCGCCGTGATTGTGCTGGGCGGGCGCCCGCTCGACGGGCCGGGCTTCTACTACGCACCGACCATTCTGGACAGGGTCACGCCGCCCATGGCCGCGGCTGTGGAGGAGACGTTCGGGCCTGCCGCGGCGGTGATCCGGGTCAGCAGCGCCGAGCAGGCAATCGAAGTTGCGAACGCCACGGAATTTGGCCTGGGCGCCGCACTCTGGACCAACGACCTGGCGGGCGCCCATATCCTTAGCAGGCAAATCGAAGCCGGCGCCGTGTTTGTCAACGGGCTGGTCGCCTCCGATCCGCGCCTTCCTTTTGGCGGTGTGAAGCAATCCGGCTACGGCCGCGAACTCGGCGAGTTTGGCATCCGCGAATTCACCAACATCAAGACGGTGTGGGTCGGCCCCACCCACTGATCCTTCCTCCTCATTCTCCAGTCAACGCCATGATCAAGACCGCATCCAACTCCGTGCTGCTGAAGCCCGATACCATCCAGACCCATGACCGGGGCGGCGGCGCCCGCACGACCCCCCTGGTAGGCAAGATGGTCGGGGCCACGGCTTTCATCACGGGGTACACCGAGTTTGCCGGCGGCGCGGAGATCCCTTTCCATCATCACAATACCGAAGAGAGTGTCGTGCTGATCGAGGGGGAGGCCATTTTTGACATCGATGGGCAATCGATTCCCGTCAAGCGGGGCGATGCCACCTTCATTCCCCCGAATGTTCCGCACCGTTTCCGCAATGCTTCGGCAACGGCACCTATGAAGATTCTCTGGATTTACGGGTCGATGAACGCGAGCCGAACCCTGGTGGAGACCGGCGAAACCCGTCCCATCGCTGCCGAACACAACACGTAAATCGAGGGCTTCCCTGCTGGCACGCGCCAGGCAGGGAAGCCCGCCCCTCGGGCAATTCAAGCAAGCGTCCCATGGGAGGCTGCACCCCGCCTGGATCACGGCGGCGGACAAGAACAGGAGACATTGTGAAATCCTCAAACCCACGAAGCATGGTGGCGGTGTACCTGCTGCTCTTCACCATGGGCTCCTCATCAACTATCTTGACCGCGTAGCGCTCTCGGTCGCCGCCAAGCCTATCGCTGCCGAGTTCCACCTGGGCCCGGTGCAAAAGGGCTATCTCTTCTCGTCATTCCTCTGGACTTACCTGCTCTGCCTGATCCCGTCGGGCATTCTCGCCGACAAGTACGGCGCAAGAGGGGTCTGCGCAGGCGGCATGGGCGTGTGGTCGATCGCCACCGTGTTCACGGGACTGGTGGGCAGTTTCCCGGCGTTCTTCGCGGCGCGGCTGGTCATGGGCGCTGGCGAGGCAACCAGCTACCCGTGCGCCAACAAGTTCATCCGTGACCGGGTGCCCGCGAAGAACCGAGGGTACGCCACCACCATCTTCAACAGTGGCGCCTACGCCGGCCCGGCGTTTGGCGCATTGATCATTGGATGGCTGGTATCTGTCTTCGGCTGGCGCGCCGCATTCATGCTTGCAGGGGCCGTCGGCCTCCTAAGGCTCGCTCCGTGGATGATCTGGTTCCGCAATTCGCGACCGGAGGCTGCCGACGTTGCCGCGGGGTCCGACGCGACAGCGGCAATGAGCGGAGGTGTCGGCCTGGCCGGCTTGCTGAAGTCGAGGAGCATGTGGGCCCTCACACCGCGGTGTGCCGTGTACACCCAATACCTTTTCCTGACCTGGCTGCCCAGCTATTTGCAGGCAACCAAAGGCAGGACATCAAGGAGGCTGCCATCCACACGGCGTTGCCATACGGCTGCGCAGTGCTGTTCGGCATGCTCCTGGGAAAGTTCAGCGACAAAGTCCTTCGGCCCGGACACGCCGAAACTGGGAAACGCAGGCCAATGATCCTGCCCCCCGCCATCGAGACATTCAAGAAGTCCCTGGCGCGCCTCGGAGGTACCTGGTGCGAATATCCGGAGGACGGGAATCTCGAAAAATTCATCCGCGCCCGGTTCTCCAATGCGCTGGTGATCTGCTCGGCTACACTCGAGGTGATTGGGACCCGCAGGATTGACAACGTGGAACGGCCTCACGATCTGAACGACGTCGATGTAGGCGTGGTGCGCCCGGCTTTTGCAGTGGCGGAAACGCCGGATCGGCAGAAGGCCGGTCGGGCGACTTCGAGCGTGAGGGCCAAGGGCAGTTCGTCGGCCCAGTGGTCCAGGCTTTCGCCAGATGACAGCGTCGCGATACGGTGATGGGTGTCTGACTTCATGGCAATGGCATCTTTGCTGCAGCGTGATACAAAGATCGGCGCTAGGGGCCGCATTCCAGATCATATGAGGTCGGCCCAGTCAGGCGTGTTTGTGCGGTGCGATGCGCATTCTTCACCCGCGTGGCCGGTGTGCTTACGCCCAGGGAGTTGGTCCAAGCCGCTCGTCCTGCTCGAGCGCCAGGCGCTGCCTGGCCGGGCCGCGCAGGGTGCATCGCGCTCGCATTCCTGCAAGGAAGCTTCTTACGAACGCCGGCAGCAGATCGGTAGGTCACCCTCGCCTATGCGACTGCGCGAGTTTGGGTCATCCAAGCGGCGACGAAGCAAGCCAAAAATCATCAACTTGCTTCCAGAATTGGACAGCCCGCCAGCGTCACGCAAGCCGCGTGACTGCCGGACTGAGCAGGCATTGTCCGAACTCAATACTCCCTACAACGAGCACGTGGCTGCTCGTCAGCATCCGCAGTGTCTGCGGAACTGTGCCGGTTGTGAAGGCGGTTGTGCATCGTCTCGCAGCGGATCAACATCATTGCCGAGGTTCCTCATCAGCGCCGGCTATGCCGGCTTCCGCGGCGCTGCGCTGCGCAGATATACTTGTCGGGAGACGATGGCGACGATCACAATGATTGCGCCGACGCTGAAAGCACGGGCCGCAAATTGAAGGTATCGTGCCATGGAAATCGCACCGGATAGCAGGAGGTGATTTGGTAGCGAGACTACACGAGGATGGCACAAGACGGCGCCACGCCGTTGCAGGATTGACACGGCCTCCGTTTCGCCGCGGCGTGGCGGAGAGTGCGTTGTGTGACACCACATTGCGGTGCTGACGAAAATGTCCCCAAAAGCGATCGCGCCCCTCCCGGGCGGCCACTACTGGGCCACGCCCCACGCGCCCTTTCCGCTAGACGGTCCGAATGACCATGATGAGGTCTTCCCTGGCGCCCACTGCGTCAGCGCCGGCAAATGGGTGACCTTTTATAAGAACGGTGAAGAAGTCTGGGCGTGCAACGCCGTATATGCCGCCGCGCATTTCGACTTTGCTTCGCGTTCCAGCGCCTGCTCGACTGCCTGCTGAGGTGCGCACGGATTCGGCAGGCCGCTAAGCACCCTTCCGCCTCCAACATACCTCCGAGCAATTTTTCCGTGATCGGACGTTATGTTGAACGAGCAATCCAGCTGATATGACTCCCGGTGTCAATCGAGATTGGTTTGGTTCAGTTTCACAGTTCCATATTGGGGCCCAATTTCCTGAGGGCGACGTAGCAGTAAGTCTCGACGGTGGATCAAGCTGATATCCGCGGGTTGGCTACCGCATTACAGAGGTCCGCCCAATGAGCCTGCCGCTATCTAATGCCGCAAGTCGGATGAAGTCCGTTGCCTAGCTGGAGCGCGGGTTGCTCGTGGTGCCGGGCTACGCCGCCTTCAGGAAACTGGCTCTACAGTAGGTGTCAAATATGTTGCTAGGCCAGTGCTGGGTTACGTTGCCCGCGCCTCGTTCGGTACGGCAAGCGACATCGCAAGCCGGCTGATGTCCCAGATGAACCCGCTTAAGTTCGCGGGCCACCGCGACCACCGCAATGTTGGGGTTCTTGCCGCGTGCGGCAAGTTTCCGATAGCGCCGGCACAGTCGAATCTGGGCGTCCCAGGACCGGTCAACGATGGCCTTGGGGATGCCTTCGTGCCGGCGCTGAATCTCGGGGCTCACGCGTGCCGGGTGCCGGTAACTCCAGGCGGCTTCGATGAGAAGCTTTCTTGCATAGCTATTGCCGTTCTTGGTGATGCTGCCCTGCCGCCGTTTTTCTCCCGATGAGTGTTCAGCGGGCGTCACGCCGAGCCAGGCCATCAGTTGGCGCGGATGGACAAAGCGCGAGAGATCGCCCAACTCGGCGAGGATGCCTATGGCTGTGGTGAACTGCACGCCGCGCATGGCCTGCAAGCCCAGTACGGCCGGATAGAAGCGCCAGTTGACCACGGCTTCGCGCAAGGCCGCTTCGAGACGGCTGCATTGCGCGAGCCGATCCTCGATGGCACGTCGATATTCTTCAAAGGCAAGTTGTTGCCACACGGTGTCGAACGCAAATGCACTGATCCAGTGCCGGTGCGCCGGTCCCCAGTCGGCTCTGCCGGTGTAGCGGATACCGTGCGAGAGCAGAAAGGCCTTCAGGCGTTGCCGGGCCCGCTTCAGATCGTCTTTGGCGCTGACCCACGCGCGTGACAGATCCCGGAACGCTTCGTCCTCCACACTGGGCACGTACACCGCCGAGAGGTCGCCGGCGCGCAGCGATCGCACGAGCTTGACGGCATCGCGCCGATCGGTCTTGACGCGTTCACCAGGCTTTTTCGGGATTAGCGACGGCGCGCACACGATACAGTCGAATCCCTTCTGGAAGAGCTCGCGGTAAAGACCATAGCCGCAAGGGCCTGCCTCGTAGACGATCCGGATATGGCGCGCTTTGGACTGGAGGCGCTTGCACAGGCGGTCGATATCCGCCTTCGAGGTACCGATCTTGCCGAGTTGTTCCACCTCGCCCATGCCGAGTGCATAGGCGACGGTGATCGAGTCCTTATGGACGTCCAGAGCGACATACAAAGTGATATCGTGTTCCATGCTGGCCTCCGCGCTGGAAATCGCCGGGTGTGGCGCTGTCCACACCGTGCGGCTCTGGCAGTCATGCTAACCCGCGTTTGATTCCTCGCGGCAGGCCAGCCCTCCTGCCCCTCAGGGGAGTCATACTGACTAACCCGTGGCCAGGGCCGGCCAGAGATCGGGAAGCTGAGGCCGTGGGGATCATAGGCAAGCTTCCAGTTGGGCCGCAAACTTTCCCCGTTTTAAAGCACCGCGGCCGGTCTCACTCTGAATCACCATTCTCCGGCCGGACGTCCAGCTCCAGTTCTTGCGTCAATGTTTCGACGCTCGGCAGGCTTTCCTGCAGCTCGGCCGGGAGTTCTGCAACGAACTGGTACTGAGCCACGCCGATCGGATTGCCCATGCCGCGTAGCGCGTATTCCACCACTAGCCGATTGTGCTCCTGGCATAGGAGCAGTCCAATGGTCGGATGGTCCGCCTCGCTTTTCATCTGGGCGTCAACTGCCGACAGATAGAAACTGATTTGACCAGCATACTCGGGTTTAAAGGCGCCAGTCTTCAGTTCGATGACGATATAGCAGCGAAGCTTGAGGTGATAGAACAGTAGATCAAGATAGAAGTCATCGCCTCCAACTTCGAGGTGAACCTGTCGGCCGACATAGGCGAAGCCAGCCCCAAGTTCGAGGAGGAAACGAGTTATATGATCGACGAGCGCTGCCTCCAGGTCTCGTTCGGTCGCGTCGGCACGCAAACTCAAAAAATCGAAGACGTAGGGATCCTTGAGCGTGGCGCGGGCCAAATCGGACTGTGGCGATGGCAACTGAGCAGCGAAGTTATTCGGTGCCTGCGCTGCGCGGTCAATCAACCGGGTTTCGATCTGCGCCAGGAGTACCGCTCGGGACCAGCCATGCGCTAGTGCCTGCTGTGCATACCATGCGCGCTGCTCGACCGATTTGAGTTTCTGTAACAGTACCTGGTTGTGCCCCCAAGGCAATTGTCCAACAAGCTGTTGGACAATTGCCGCATCCGGCCACGCCTCTGCGAAGGCTCGCATCGCCATCAGGTTGGAGCGCGACAGGCCGCTCATATCGGGGAATGCTTGCCGCAAATCCTGCGCTAGGCGATCGATTACTTTGGCCCCCCATCCTTGCCTCGACTGCCGTTCGAGTATTTCCTTGCCGATATCCCAGTACAGGGCGACCAAGGCTTGGTTGACCGCAAGCGCCGCGCGTTGCTGGGTGCGTCCGATTCGGGATTTGAGCGAAGCAAGCCAGTCGACGTAGTCGGCAGGCAGAAGTAGCGAAGCCATGGCAGGACAGCACGAAGACCTATTCGCGCAGTATAGAGCACTTGCTCACAAGACGCCCCAAAAAACACCGCAATGTGCCGCATTAGGTACTTCGATGTCCCAATTTTTGTATTCGCAACTGTGCGGGCCTGCGATTGGCGATAAGGACGCGTTATAGAGACCTATGCCGCGCCATGGTGAGCCGCGGAGCCTGCAACAGCTGCCGGGACGGAGGCTCGACCATGGGTACGACGCGGAAACCTCACGCCGCAATCAGTGAGGATGGTGGTACTGGTAGCGCTAGGCTTGATCGCTATTGTTCGGAGCGCCCAGCGCATCTGAAGCGAGTTCTGCCTCGATAAGCTCGATCGAAGGAAGATCCGGGGTCAGCGGCTGCGGAATCTCCCGCAGCAACTGGTACTCCGCAACACCCATCGGCTTGGCCATCCCGCGCAAGGCGTACTCAGCAACCAAGCGGTTATTTTCCTTGCAGAGCAGCAGGCCAATGGAAGGCCGGTCGTCCTCTGCCTTCACTTGGCCACAGATCGCGGACAGATAGAAATTGAGCTGTCCTGCGTATTCGGGCCGGAACGGTGTGGTCTTTAGTTCCACAACGACATAGCATCGCAGCTTCAGATGATAAAAGAGCAAGTCGATGAAAAACTCATCGCCGCCGACCTCGAGCCGGTATTGTCGGCCGACGAAGGCGAAACCTGCGCCGAGTTCCAACAGGAATCGCGTGATGTGTTGGGTCAGAGCGCGTTCAATATCCCGTTCCCGCGCGTCCTCAGCCAAGCCCAGGAAGTCGAAGATATACCGATCCTTAAGGGCCTCGCGAGCCAGGTCCGAATGTGCCGGTGGCAACCGATCCGCAAAGTTGGTCACGGCCCGGCCCTGGCGCTCATGCAGTCGCATCTCGATCTGCATCACCAAGACATTGCGGGACCAGCCATGGTCAACGGCCTGTGCCGGCATAGCATGCGGGCATTGGCGGAAGCGTGGCCGGGCGGGGAATTTGTGCAGCAGGCTGCTGCACAATTGCCTTGGTTTCACCATACAACCGGAACAGGTAGTTGGTGCGGCTGAGGCCGGCGATCGCCGAGACATGGTTTCAGTTGAAATGAAACTGGATGATTGGCGTTTGCCCCTTCGGCGCCCAGGTACGCACACGCGTGGGGCGTTCGCTGATGCCGGTCTCGTCGATAAAGACAATCAATCGGCCTTCGCGCTGGGCTTTTTTTTAAGCGCAGGCCAAGTGTGGCGCTTCCAGTGGCGCACCGCGTCTTCATCTAGTTCGATTGCGCGACGCTCTGGCTTCTGCGCGCTGAAACCCAACGCCCCAAGAATGCGCCAGACCTGCGTTTGGCTGAACTCGACGCCGTACATTCGCTTGATGAGCGCACTGACGCGCTTGAGTGTCCATAACTCGGTGCCAAAGCCATGCTCAGTCGGACTTTGTAGCAATGCCCGGCGCAATCCGGCCAGTTGCTCCGGCTCCAGCTTGGCTGGGCGGCCCCGACCTGGCACAGCCCGTAGCGCATCAATTCCGCCTTCATCGAGTAGAGCCTTCCACGTGTACACCGTTTGTCGGGCTACCCCCACGGCCAATGCCACCTCGGCTGGCCGCTTGCCCGCCAACAGCATCCGACCAGCTCGCAAGCGCTTCTTCGTTGCATCGTCTAACGGACTCTTCGCCACGGCGCATATCTCCAATCAACCTGTTCGAGATAAATCGCACCAGCCTAGAATCGGTTGTCATGTTTTTTGTAAATCTCAATGGTGCCTCATTGACTCACAACGGGAGTAAGGGAGTCCGCCCCCGCTTTGGCGCGGTCTCCAAGAACGCACGCCGCATACCAGCGTAGACAAAATTGACAACATCGCGCGGCGAGCCACAGGCTGCAGCGGATTTTTGGTGGCAGTTTCAGTTTGTTCGACGCCTGCTGCGTGCTGCCGTCTTTCGCCGTCCCCCATCTGCGAACATCGGCATATCCCGAAGGATGCAGCGCAACAACGTATCGGCTGCCACACCGAGCGGCCGTCCCGCCTTGACCAACAGCCGCGCCTTGGCAGCTTCCAACAAAGGATGCGCGATTGGCAGCGCAACGAGCTCGCCAGCCTCCAGTTCGCGATAGGCCGCGAATGCGCCGATCAGCGTGACGCCGTTGTTGCGCTTGACAAAGTGGCGCAGCACCGCGAGGGAGTTGGTTGTAAGGGTCGGGCGGATGTGAATATTCTCGGCGTAGGCGAGCATCTGCACGACCTGCCCGAGGCCGAAAGCGGGCGGCATCATCGCGAGCGGATACTCGGTGAGTTCGTGCACCTTGACCGATCCGCCCTGCATGGCGAGCGGGTGTCCGGCGTGGACGATCAGAACCACCGGCTGCGACGACGTTGCGATGTACTCAATATCCGGATGTGTCGGTGGATTATAGGCAAGGCCAATATGCGCGCGGCTCTCGGCCACTTCCTGGAGCACGTTGTTGACCGGGAGGATGTCCACGGTCACATCAAGCTTCGGATAGCGCGCGCAGAAATCGGTGAGTACCTCGTCCATCAGGCCGTCGACAAAACCCTCGCTGGTGGCGATGCGCACTTGGCCGTGTTGCAGCCCGCGCAGCGCCTGCAGGCGATCTTCAAACAGTTCCTGCTGGGAGCGGCAGCCGCGCCAGTACTCGAGCAAGTGCGCCGCGGCTTCGGTCGGCCGCACGCCGCGTGCGTGGCGCTCGAACAGCGGGGCGCCGATCTCCTCCTCGAGCAGCCGGATCTGCCGCGTGATGACGGACGGTGACGTGTTGATGCTGTCGGCCGCGCCACGGATGGAGCCGTGCGTTAGTACCTCATGAAAGTAGCGCAAGCGGCGCTGGTTCAGTTCGCGCATGTTGTAATCCCGGTCGACATGTGAAGCGTTGGCTAAAAAGCAACATTAGTCTACTTAAGTTGCTCTTGCTCTGCTTATTCTTCTGCACGACGATCCACCAGTCGACACCGCATCGAAAACATTCGCCCTAAGGGAGAGAGACATGTCCGCCATTCCGCGCCCACAAGACCTTGCCGCGCAAGACAGCCCGGCCCGTCAGGCCCTGTACCGAAAACTGAACTGGCGCCTGTTGCCGTTCCTGTTGCTGTGCTACACGTTCGCTTATCTCGATCGCGTGAATATCGGGTTCGCCAAGCTCCATATGCAAAGCGACCTGGGTTTCTCCGATGCGGTCTACGGACTCGGCGCAGGCATCTTCTTCCTCGGCTACGTCCTGTTCGAGATCCCGAGCAACCTTTTGCTGCCCAGGATCGGGGGGCGCAAGACCATCAGCCGAATCCTGGTGCTGTGGGGCCTGACCTCGGCGGGCATGATGTTCGTCCATGACGAGACCACGTTCTACGCGCTGCGCTTCCTGCTCGGCGTGTTCGAGGCCGGCTTCGCACCCGGCATGATCTTCTACCTGACCTACTGGTACGGCCAGCGGCGCATGGCTGGGGTGATGGCGATCGTCATGCTCGCCGGCCCGATCGGCGGCATCTTCGGATCGCCGCTGTCGACGTGGCTGATGACCGGCCTGTCCGGCGCACACGGCCTGGCCGGCTGGCAGTGGATGTTCGTCGTTGAAGGCCTGCCATGCGTGCTGCTCGGCGTGCTCGCACTCAAGGTGCTGGCTGACAAGCCGGCCGACGCGAAATGGCTGACCGACAGTGAAAAGCGGATGCTCGCCGCCGACCTGCACACGCCCAGCGGCAGTCATCACTCGTTCGGGCAAGTGGCGCGGGACCCGCGCGTGTACCTGCTGGCATTTGCCTACTTCACCATGATCTGCGGCATCTACACCGTGAGTTTCTGGCTGCCGTCGATCCTCAAGGCCGACGGCGTGACCGATACCATGCAGATCGGCTTGTATTCGATGATCCCGTACATCGGCGCCGCGATCGCGATGGTCGTCATCGGCCGCAACTCGGACCGCTGCGGCGAGCGCCGCTTCCACAGCGCGGTGCCCGCGTTGGTCGGCGCGGTCGCGCTGGCTGCGGCGACGCTCGCAAGCGGCAACCTCGCGGTCTCACTGCTCTGCATGACGACCGCCACGGCGATGATGTGGGCGGCTTACACGGTGTTCTGGGCGATTCCGTCGCAGTACTTCAAGGGCGACGCGGCAGCGGGCGGCATCGCGCTGATCAATACGATTGGCCTGATCGGCGGCTTCCTGAGTCCGACCATCATCGGCACGATCCGCACGGCGACGGGCAGCATGGAAGCCGGACTGCTGGTCATGGTCGCCCTGCTTGTCGCGGGCGCCGCGGTGCTCGTGGCGAACCGGCTGCCCGCGCCCCAGCGCGCGTTGGCGAAAGCCTGACGGTGCCGGTCCGCGGGTCCGCAAGCACATCAACACAATTTGCGGCGTTATGCCGCCTGCGCTGACGGCTGTACCGCCGGCGCATCGACCGATTCTTGGAGACACGACCTTGGCAACACGCATTTTGATCGCCGGCTTTCAGCACGAAACGAACACGTTTGCGCCATCGAAGGCCGCTTACGCGAACTTCGAGCGTGGCGAGGGCTTCCCGGCCATGGTGCGCGGCGATGACGTGCTCGCGCTACGCGAAGTCAATATTCCGGCGGGCGGGTTCATCGCCGCGGCCGAAAGGCGTGGCTGGACCCTGCTGCCGGTTATCTGGGCGGGCGCAAGCCCGTCGGCCCATGTCACCGAGGACGCCTTCGAGCGCATTGCCGGCGAGATCGTTGAGGCGGTTCGCATGGGCGGCTTCGAGGCTGTGTACCTCGACCTGCATGGCGCCATGGTCGCCGAGCATACCGACGACGGCGAAGGCACGCTGCTCGAGCGTGTGCGCGCGGCGGCCGGCCCGGTCGTGCCCCTGGTCGCGTCGCTCGACCTGCACGCCAACGTGACCGAGCGGATGCTGCGCGAGGCCGACGCGCTGGTCGCGTATCGTACGTACCCACATGTGGACATGGCCGAGACTGGGGAACGCGCGGCCATGCTGCTCCAGCGCCTGCTCGAGCGGCAGGCAGCGGGCTGCCGTCCGCTGCATTGCGCCGCGCGCCGGTTGCCGTTCCTGATCCCGATCAACGGCATGTGCACGCTGCTCGAACCGTCGCGCGGCATGTACGCGCAGCTCGCGGCGCTGGAGACCGGTGGTGTGGCCTCGCTGTCGTTCGCGCCCGGCTTTCCGGCGGCTGATTTCCCGGAATGCGGTCCGGTGATCTGGGGCTATGGCGACGACGCCGCGTCGGCCGACGCCGCAGTGCAGGCCCTCTACGACAAGATGCTGGCCGATGAAGCCGCGTGGCAGGTGCCGTTCCTGTCGCCCGACGACGCGGTACGCGAGGCAATGCGGCTCTCCGACGGTGCCGGCAAGCCGGTCGTCATCGCCGACACACAGGACAACCCCGGCGCGGGCGGTGATTCGAATACAACGGGCATGCTGCGCGCACTGCTGCGCAATGGCGCAAAGGGCGCCGCGATCGGCTTGATCTGGGATCCGGCGGCTGCGGCTGCGGCCCATTGCGCCGGCGTCGGCGCGTTCATCGAGGTGGCGCTGGGCGGCGTCTGCGGTGTCCCCGGCGACGAACCGCTCCATGCGCGCTTCGAGGTCATGAGCCTGTCCGATGGCGTGTGCCGCTATGACGGCCCGATGATGAACGGCATGCTCGCCGACGTCGGGCCCGTGGCCTGCTTGCGCATCGACGGCGTACTAATCGTGGTGAGTGGCGGCAAGGCGCAGATGCTCGACCGCAATCTCTATCGCATAGGCGGCGTCGAACCGGAAAAGATGAAGATCCTCGTCAACAAGAGTTCGGTACACTTCCGCGCCGACTTCCAGGGCATCGCCCACGCGGTGCTTGTCGCCAAGGCGCCCGGCCCGATGACGGCGGATCCGGCCGATTTGCCGTGGACTCGGCTGGCGCCGGGGATTCGGATGAAGCCGATGGGGAAGGCGTTCTTGGGTTAGGGTTGAGTTCGGGACGGGGTTCTGCTGCGCGGCTGGAATTCGCTCCATGAGTCAATGGCCGGGCCCACGTCCTTGCTGTGCTGGCCCTTGAGCAGCTCGGTTACGTAGCTCACGTACTCCACGTTCTCGATACCGCGCAGCAGCTCGCCGTGCGCATCTGCCAGCACCTTGCCATGCTCGGCCGTGATCTGCGCACAACTCGTCGGCATAGGATTCAAGCAACGTCTTGAATCGGCTCATCACGCGCGCACGCTTGAGCGGCGGCGTACTGCGCCATGCGGGAACGCGGCCTGCGCCGATGCAATGGCGGCTTCCACCGTCGAAGCTTCGGCCATGGCGACGCTGCGTGACGATGCGCCGGTGGCCGGGTCGAAGACCGGCTGAACCCGGGGACCTCCGTCCACCCGCTTGCCATCGATCAGGTGACCGACGTGGTGGTGACGTTATGTTCGTGTTTCATGACTATTGAGATTTACAAAAAACATGACAACCGATTCTTTGCTGGCGCCGCTTAAAAAAAAGCCCGGCGCGAAGGCCGATTGATCGTCTTCATCGACGAATACGGTATCAGCGAACGCCCCACACGGGTGCGGACCTGGGCGTTGAAGGGGCAAACGCCGGTTATCCAGTTCCATTTCAACTGGAACCACGTGTCGGTGATCGCCGGCCTGAGTCGCACCAATTCTCATGACCGCCACCCTGTCAAGCAACAGAATCGATGTGTTCAGCGTATGGGCTGGAAAGGGAATAGCTCTTCGATAGTCGTTCCGCCAGCAGGCAGAACGCGTGGGCGTACACGACGGTTGCTCAAACTCTCATGCGGGTGTTGGATAACCCAGGGTAACGATGCGTCGGACGGCTGCCCCGATCTACCTGCGGAGGTCTGCAACGGCAGACCCAAATCGTGGCTCGGGGGTTCCCTCGTAAACCAGGCCCACGCGTTCTGTCTGCTGGCGGCTCCATGCTAGAAGTTGAATGGAAGTTGTATGCGCAAGTCTCAGCCGCGATTCGCCACAATCGGTGTCGGGATGCGCATGGCGATCGCCCAGGCAAATCCAAGCAGTTTGCGCGCGACGGCGGTTATAGCTACTTGGCTCTTCTTGCCGCGCGCCACCAGATGCCGGTATCGCGCGCACAGGCGCAGTTGCGCTTTCCAGGCGATGTCACGTGCGCACTGTGGCACCGAGTCGGGTATATGCGTCTTCATCCATTGCCCGACCTTGGCGCCTTGCCGATAGCACCACGCGGCTTCATACAGCAGCGCGCGGATAGCGGAATTTCCCTGTTTGGTGATACCCCGCGATCGGACCGTGGTGCCGCTGGAGTGTTCCCCAGGGACCAGGCCAAGGTAAGCCATCAGGTCGCGCGCCGAAGCGAAGCGGCTGAAGTCGCGGACTTCGGCAACGAGGGTGACGGCGATGATGGTGGCAATGCCGCGCAAGGCCTGCAAGGCGGTAACCGTGGGCGCAAGCGCCCAAGCTGGCAAGATCTCCGCAATCTGGGCGTCCAGGTCAGCGCGCCGGGATTCGGCCTGCTCCAAGGCATTGACGTAGCCCTGCAGCGTGATCTGCTGAGTGGGGTGTTCGAACTGCTGAGCGGCGATCCAGAGGCGATGCTGGCGCGACCAGGACTTGCCGACATAGTGACGATCGCGCAGCAGCAGGTAGCTCTGAATGCGTTGCCGCGCCTTGCGCACGTCCCAGCTTGCCGCCTGCCGTGCCCGCACCAGGTCGCGCATGGCCTCGTGCACCGGATCCGGAACCCAGACCGCGACCAGATCGCCCGAGCGCAGCAGGCGGGCAAGGGTCATGGCGTCGCGGTGATCATTCTTGACGCGACCCTTGACGGCAGGCAGTCGCGACGGTGCGACGACGATGCAGCGAATGCCCGCGGCAATAAGCTTGCGATACAGCGTGTAGGCACACGGCCCGGCTTCGTAGGCGCATTCGATCGGTCCGTGACGGATCACAAGACGCCGCAACTGCTCGATGATCGCCGTCGGTTGGTTGGCGAAGTGCCGATGAACCGGACCTCACCATTGGGGCCCGCTTCCGCCACGGCGATGGCGATGGTCGCGCGATGCACATCCATGCCAACGAAGAGTCTGATATCCGACACGATGGCCTCCTGTGCCACTCGGTGGAGCGGCCAGATTACGCCGCCCATGGCAGGCTAGCCGTGGGCGTCGATCGTAGGGGCGGTCATATCAACTACCTGTTTCGGTTGTACCAAGGCAGCGTCAAGAAGGACCAGGTGGTCGAGGTTCTCAAGCCGCTCAAAGCGCACCTCGAGCAGCCGCTGCTGATCATCTGGGATGGTGCCCGACCGCATCGCTCTGCGATGGTCCGCCAATACCTCGATTCCCTCGACGGGCATATCCAAATGACCTTCCTGCCACCGTACTGTCCCGAGCTCAATCCCGTTGAATACCTGTGGGCGTGGCTCAAGCGTCATGCGATCGCGAACTTCTGTCCCAAGAACCCCGACGAGTTGCGCACCACCCGCCCGCAACAAGCTCAAAGGTGCACAACACCGACCCTCGATCATCACTGCCTGCTGGATTCAGGCGAGCTTTTGGTGATGTCATGATTTACGGAAAGATCAATAGGTGGCTCATTGGCCTCACAACGGGAGTCGGAAAACTCGCCCCCGCCTTGGCGCGCTCTCAATTAGACCCGGAAAAACTCCACGCTCTGCCCCGCATTGACCACTCGCCGCAGCCAGTCCGGCAACTCGCCCTGCCCGTCCCAGCTCATTCCCTCGGCCTTGCGGTAGCAGACCGGCGGTGGCGGGGGTGGCGGCGGATCAAAGCATCCCGCTGCTGCCAGTTCTTCCATCGTCAGCCCATAGTCGCCCTGCGACCAAGATTCGCAATTATGTTCTACATAGCATAATTGGAATCCCGGCCACCTCTCTCCAGTTCGTCCGCCTGCCGGCGCTGTGCCTGACCCGCCTCCTCGAGCCGCTGGTTCAATGCACCAACCTGTGCCTCCAGCCGCGCGCGTCCCTCGGCCTGGGCCACCGCCGTGTTCCGCGCTTCGCTGAACAAACATCTCGACCGATCACGTCAAGCGCGCGCTGGCCAAGGCACGCTCAGCGGCGATCGGGACGTTGCGCCCGGGCAGGCCGGCCAGCGCCAGGTAGGTGTCGATACGCGACCAGACGGAATCCCAGGCGAACTCGTTGATCAGCGGCAGGTTGAGGGCCTCGTAGATCGGCACCCAGACCTCTTGCCCTTCTTGCCGGCGCCGTACCGACAGCGCGGGGTTGAACTGATACCAGCCTTGCTCGAATCGTTTGAAAAGCATCCGGTTGTACGCGTAGTCGCGCCCCACTTCATTCCTCGACAACACGCCGGACAAATGCGGGCGCTTGTTGCGCTCCGGCCGCACCACATTGGTAGGCAAGTGCTGCCAGGCCTCCAACAGCGCTTGTGTTTCGAAAGCGCCATGGGGCCGGCGCTGGCGGTGGGTGAAGCGCGACTTGAACAATGCCCACATGGTCTGGAACAAAAAATACTCGGACATATGCCGGTCGATGCGCACCAGCCGCGCTCCCGTATTCACGTCAACGCTGGCGGGCGCCAGCAATTCATAGAACGCCGCGAAAGGTCCGGCGGCGAAGCGGGGGTCGCGAAAGGCTTCCAGCATGGCCCAGTGCAAGGCGTTGCGGCCGTAGTGGTCGACGTTCTCGCGATCCGCGCCACGTTCCAGCAAGGCCTCTACCAGCGGCACATTGCCGGCGGCGGCTGCCGCCATGAGCGGCGTCTGGTTCATCGGCAGACGGTGCTCGATGCCGTGCCGTTCGCATTGCCGAAGGATCTCCTTAAAGTTGCCGGCGAAATACGCCGCAAAGCTCTTGCGGGCCAGACCGCTTCGTTGTCCCGCGAAATGCTGGGCCCCCACGAAGCCAGCTTCCTGCGCGAGCCATGCGGCAAGTCCCGGATCGTCATGGCTGGCGGCGATCTCGTAGAGCTGCTGCTTGGGCTTGACGCCCGGCACCTGCTCCCGGAATACCTTGAGCAGCAATTCCTCCAGCTTGCCCTGGTCGAATACCGGCCATGGCGGCGGCACTTCCTTCAGGATGCTGCGGCGGATGGAGTCGGCCTGCTCCTGCTTGCCCTGCAGTTCGAGCTTTCTCGCTTCCTTCTGCCAGTCTTCGAGCGTGGCCTGACGCGTCTCCACCTTGGCTTGCCCACCCTGCGCTGGTTCGAGCAATGCGAACAGTGGATGTGCGGTATCGGATTCGATCAAGTACAGATTCTTGGTGGCGCGAGTGAGCGCCACGTAGAGCGCGTTGACGAAGAACTTGTATACCTCCAGCGACTTGTCACTCTTGTCCCTGGCGCGGCGGTAGGCGAGCGTGTCCGAGGTGAGGTCTTGTCTGTCGACCCCTTCGGCGATCTCTGCGAACTCACCGCGATGATCGGAGACGAAGCGGTAGAGCACGATGTTCTCGTATTCCAGCCCCTTCGCTTCATGGATGGAAAACAGCAGGGGCGTGGAAAAATGCCTTCTCGCTTCGGCTTTGTCCTCGTCGCGCAACACCAGGATGGCACACTGCGTCGACTGGCGGATGCTCTGGTCGAGCTCTCGTTTGACATTGTCCTTGTCAGGCAGCAGTGTGACCTGGCCGGCTTCACCGCCTACCGCGTCGACAAGGAAGTTGCTCTCGCGATCGATTGAGCCGAAGCGGCGATGTTTGACCTTGAGCAGCGTGTTGGCTACGCGTGTTGCCTCGCTGCCGTTGCGGAAGTTGGCGGTGAGCACGCGCAGCGCCTGCTGCTCGGCGAGCTGCGGGTCATGCCAGAACAGGCTCTTGACCTGGCTCCAGCTGAAGAAATTCGGATGCACGATCTGATTGGAGTCGCCGCACAGGAGGAACTGGCCGGGCTTCCTGAGCGTCTTGAGCACCAACGCCAACTGCACCATGGTCAGGTCCTGGACCTCGTCGATCACGATGAAATCGTAGCTTGCGCTCGCCAGCGGCTGCCAGGCCTGGGCCACCAGGTTGAGGTCATACAGGCCGCTGTCGGTCAGCCACGCGCGATACTTCTCGAACAGGTCATAGATGCGCCCGCGCACGTCCGCGGCGAAGATGGACTGGCGCACCCCTAGGGCCAGATAGGCGTCGCGCTCAAGTACGCCATACGCTGCGGCTGCGATAACACCGCGGATCTCCTCAAAGGCCTGGTGGCCGTCGATATCGCGGAAATTGTGGCGCTGGCGCTCGAACCACTGGGCAAAGTCGCGCCAGCCAGCCTCGCGGCCTGCCGGCATGCGGATCGACTCGACGAACTCGCGGTAGGAGAGGAACTCCGCCTCCTGGGTGGGATGCTCGAAGCCATTGGCGTAATAGAGATCGCGCGCATTGCTTGCCAGATACGCGGAATGCGTGACATACAGGGTCGCGCCTTCCGCCTGCTTGAGCTTTTCCAGGGTCAGCGCGGTCTTGCCGCTGCCTGCAGACCCGACCACGACGAGCGGCGCCGGCTGGCGGTAGACGGCTTCCTGTGTATCGTCGAAGGAGATTGGCTTGTCCAGCAGGTGAATGTCGGTACGTGCGGGATGCAGGTATCGCACAGGCTCGGCCGCAAGCGCCGCTTCGGCCGCATCGATGTCGGGTATCTTGCTTTCGTCAACCTCGGCGCCGCGTAGGAAGCGGCTGTTCCGGTAATCGTGGTTCTCGATCACCTCTAGCATCAGCGCACAAGTCTGACCGTTGTGGCGCACGAGCGAGAATAGGAGGCGGTCGGCGTCGTCCAGGCGGGCACGGTAAAATTTTCCGTGCGTCAGGCTACTGAGCTTCTTGACTTGCGCGGCACGGAAGTCGTCGCGGCCGATGGCTTCGGTGACTTTGCGGTAGGCGCCCTTGACGCGGGAGACGTCGAGGCCAATGTATTCAAGGATCTTCATGAGCGTGCAGATGCGCGGCCGCAGCCTCTATCGTTCAACAGATCCGATATTCTAGTAGAAGGCAGGGACTCTCCCCGTGAGAATCCTCCGCTCGCGCGGCGCCACGCACAATCCTGCCAATAGCTGGTGCGCCAGCGCCGCTACGGCTTCGTCCTGCTCGGCCGGGTGCTGCGCAGCGGCCAGCTCGGGGTGATCGTACCTTTCGTGAGAAAAGAGTCAAGAGTCGCGGCAATTAGCCAGGGGCAAGGCTCCGGGCCTTCCCCTTGCACCGCCAGCGCTGTTGCAACTCTTTGATGCGTAATGATTCTTCGGCTTAAACCGCCAAATTTCGCACGGAAGGTACGATCCCCCCTTCTCTCGTGGCGCCCTCCCTTCACTGAATCCTGTGGCGCATTTGGCTGTGCCCTGCGCGGGCGGAACATCCCGCCAGCGTGGCAAAAGTGAGAAGCACCTGGGACGACATCCTTGGTCTCGTCCGGGCCCCTCCAATGTTTCCTTCGGGCGGCAGCTTCACTGCCAACTTGAGCGCGCACCGGCGTCGCCGGCGCACGCCCGGCATTTCCCCGGAATAGCGAATGGCACGGGCCGGGCCGAGCTCGACGAGCATGCCGAGGGCGTCCACTCATCCCAGATCGACGTGGACCTCAAACGCTCGGACCGCAGCCGCGAAGAAGTGATGGCGGCGATTCGCGCGCAACTGGCAGTGCTGCCGGCATCCGTGGCGATCGGCCAGCCGATCTCGCACCGGCTGGACCACCTGCTTTCCGGCGTACGCGCGCAGATCGCGCTGAAGATATACGGCGACGACCTCGATACCCTGCGCGGCCAGGCAGAGAACGTACGCGGCAGGCTGGCGAGCGTGCCCGGGCTGGTGGATATCACGGTCGAGCGCCAGGTGCTAATTCCGCAGGTCAACGTGTGTCTCGACTACCGCAAGGCGGCGCAGCACGGCATCCCTGCCGGGGAAGCGCTGAAGGCGTTGCAGACGCTGTCGGACGGCACCCGGATCACGCAGGTCATAGAGGGCGTGCGCCGCTACGATCTTGTCGTGCGACTCCCAGACGTGGGCCGCACGCCGCAGGACCTGGCCAGGGTCATGCTCGATTCGCCGCGCGGTCCGGTACCGCTGTCGGCAATCGCCAGCGTGGAGGACGGCGATGGGCCGAACCAGATCGGGGAGAACAGCCGCCGTCGCATCGTCGTCTACGCGAACACGGATGGTGCCGACATGGCACGGGTTATCGGCGACGTTCGGGCGGCGGTCGCGCAAGCCGGGTTGCCGGGCGGATATTTCGTGAATATTGACGGGCAATTCCAGGCCCAGGAACAGGCTACACAACTTATCGTGCTGCTGTCTATGGTGTCGCTCGCCCTGATCTACCTGGTGCTCTATTCGCGCTACCGGTCCGCCATGCTGACGCTGATCATCATGGCGAATATCCCGTTTGCATTGTGCATGCGCGGTCGATTGTCTTCGATCCAGTTGAAGCTATCCAGGCGGGCCTGTCTGACCGCACATCAAGCGCGAGCGCCTGCAATCGGGCCCCCAGGGAAAAAGGACGGCGATGGGCAAGACTGTGGCTATGGGGCCGCTCTTTGCGCTCGTGCTTTACCTGTTGCATGGGTTTCGCTCATCCGCACTGCTGCGACCACACCCGACAGTAAGGTCAGCGCCGCGACCAGCCAGATCCCCGTCGGCACGCCGAACATATCCGCAGTGATACCGGCCAAGAGGGCTCCCACCGCGTAGCCAAGGTCACGCCAGAGCCGGTAGACGCCCACTGCGGAAGCGCGCCAGGAGGGGTGGGCCACGTCGCCGATCGTGGCGAGCAAGGTTGGATAGACCATCGCCGTGCCGATTCCAAGCAAGGCGGCACCCAGACCAAACACGCGGAGTTCTGCTGCTACTGCGGTGACGGCAATCCCCCCTGCCTGCAACCACATCCCCCACACGATCAGCCACTTGCGGCCAATCTTGTCCGATAGAGCGCCGGTGAGAATCTGCAAAGCGCCCCAGATTGCTGGATAGATCGCAGCTAGCACGCCGATTTGCGACAGTGTCATCCCTGCTGCGGCATAGACCAGCGGGAACAGGCCCCAGGCCATGCCGTCGTTCAGGTTGTTGACTAGCCCGGCCTGGCTGACGCTGGAGAGATTGCGATCTGTCAGCGATGTGCGGCGGAAAATCTCGGCTTGGCTGAGCTTGTCCGCAACTGCTTGAGGATGGTGCTCACGCAACTCGTGCACGACGTGATCCCGGGTTTCGCGAACCGCAAGCGCGGAAAGCAGCAGCCCGGCAGCAACGTAGACGACGCCCAGGTAGAAGGGTTCGGGCCTGAGACCGAAGTGGGCGGCGGTCCAACCAGTGGCCAGTGCGCTGGCTGCCACCGCGAAGTACCCGGCAAATTCGTTTAGTCCCATGGCCAGGCCGCGCTGCTTCGGGCCGACCAGGTCGATCTTCATGATGACTGTGGTGGACCACGTCAGCCCCTGGCTCACGCCCAACAAGACATTGGCTCCGACCACCCAATTCCAGTTGGGTGCCCACATCAGAATGAATGGGACCGGTATGGCGACCAGCCATCCGGCCACCAAGACTCGCTTCCGGCCGAAGCGGTCGGAAAAACGCCCGGCAAAGTAGTTTGTCAGTGCCTTGGTGATGCCAAACACAACGATGAAGGAAAGAATCGACGTGCGCGCCGCGATGTGGAAGTCCTGCTCGGCAATGGCCGGCAGGATACTGCGCTCTAGGCCCACCATGGCACCAACAAATGCATTGACGAGGACCAGCAGCGAAAACTGGCCGAGGTTCTCACGCAGCCCGAGGCGGATCCGCGCCGTGTTCATGCCTTAGCGCCCCCAACCCAGATTTGCCTGCACCATGGCTTCCATGTTGGCGGGGTGAGGGGGGATCTCCTTGGTCAGGTATTCGACGAAAGCGGATTTCTCCAAGGTGAGCGCTGCGTTCCAGCGCTTCTCGAAACCAATGGTCGACGCAGGCTTGCCAGACAAGCCGACGCCGCACGCGCTGCCAGCCTGGTGCCCTGGGTAGATCTCGAGATCTGCGGGCAGCGTCAGCAACTTCTGATGCAGGCTGTCGTAAAGCTGGGCGGCCATCTCGCGTTCCATGCCAGCGAGGTCGGGGCGTCCGACGGCCCCCACAAACAGCGTGTCTCCAGTCATCACAAACCATGGCTCGTCGCCTCGGCGCAGGTCGCGCACCAGCAGACAGACGCTGTCGGGTGTGTGCCCGGGAGTGTGCAGGACGTCGACCAGCACATTGCCGGCCTTCAGTCGCTGGCCATCGACCAGCGACGCGAAGTCGAATGCGACCCGTCCCTTGTTGCTTTCGTGCAGGTAATAGGGCGCATCGACCTGACGCGCCAGTGCGGGACCCCCGGAGTAGTGATCGGCGTGTACATGGGTGTCGATCACATGCGCAATCACCACGCCTCCCTTCTTGGCCTCGGCAATGAACCAGGCCTCGTCGCCGGCGACGACGTCGACGGCAACTGCCTTGCCGACACCAGCGCATCCAAAGAAGTATGAAAGCGTGGCGCTTTCTGCGGGGCGTTGCCGGAAGAACATAACTGTCTCCTGTGTCCAAGCGCCTTCATGGGTTGCCCTGAACCTCGATGGGCAACCCGTGGGCCCGCCACTCGGCCACACCATCGGTCAAATGGAAGGCGTGGTAGCCTTTGCTGCGCAGGAGCTCGACGGCGTCTTTGGCCATCAGGCAGAAGGGTCCTCGGCAGTAGGCAACCACAGGCATGTCCTTGGGGATCTCGGCAAGCCGCTTCTTAATCTCGCCCAGCGGTAAGGAGCGAGCATGCGGTAGGTGGGCCGCGGTGAACTCGTCGGCAGGGCGTACATCGAGCACCAGCACCTCCCCTGCCCTTGCCTTCCTCAAGATGGCGACCCGGTCAAATCCTTTAAGGTCATCGCCATGCTCGACGATGGTCGCCAGTGCCACCTGCAATTCGACCAGCCGCTCTTCGGCTGCGGAACGCAAGGTCACCCAGAGGTCGGCCACACCGGTGCTGGCCAGCCGGTACACGACATACTTTCCATCCTTGCGAGTCTCGGCGAGACGGGCCTCGCGGAGTTCCTTGAGATGGGCGCTAGCCAGCTTCACGCTGATTCCCGCTTGGGCAGCCAGTACCTCGACCGTTTTCTCGCCCTGGCACAGGAGCTCGATGAGCTCCAGCCGCTTCGGGCTGGCTACAGCTTTCCCGATCCGGGCGACCTGCTCGTAAAGGTGATTCTTCAACTCTCTCATGCCATCATTCTAGTGAATATTAGAATTATGGCAAGATTTTGCAGCGGAGGGCCCGGTGGGCCCGTGGCAAGCGCAATCGCCGTCGTGGGCAACCGACCTTCGCTCAGCAAGTTGAGCCAAGACAACCTCGTCCAAAGCCAGGCGCGGCAACTCCACTAAGGTTTCGGTCGTCGCAGGCCTCTGGGCGAATGACCATTCGGGTCGTCGTAGTGCCGTTTGGAAGAGTTCCGCGATTGACGCATGAAGGCGACTCGGGAGGAGGAAGTCCTCGTCGAACGCCCGAATGGGAATGAAAGTCGACCATAGCGGTCGCATTTCTCTCTTCGGAATGATTCCGGTGGCGAGAATCGGCGGCCGATGTATCGCCCCAGTTTCCCGAACCCGTTTCCGCTTGGTTTTTGTAAAGCGATCAGGTCTGGTCTGGGACACGCGGAACCTGGATGCTTGGCTCAAGAGCCCTGCGGCGCTGGTGCCGGGTAATGCGATGGGTTTTCCCGGTATTGCCGACGCGCGCACCCGAGCGGATCTGGTTGCTTACCTTGAGGCAGTTTCCACTGGTCGCGTGTCGGCTCCCGATCGGGGCCTGCCGAACTTGAAGGAGTCTGACGCGGCGTCACGAGTCACCGCCATCCGCTATTGCGGCGACGCGTACCGGCTCCACCACTGCCGACCGGAAAACCCACACCTTCTGGGAGTTCAATTTGCGATTCAAATCGGATGGCAGCGCTCAGGGTCCACTTGCTGGCAAGCCTGTGCTGACGGCCGGGTAGGCCGAGAAGTAGTCAGGTGCGGGGCCCAACTTTGATAGCGAGAAGACGTGAGGCAGGCCATTGGCGAGGCCGTCGCAGCGGCAGTGCCGAGGGCACGCTAAGCTGCATGTACCGGCTTCGTCGGTCATGGGCACTGCCTTTGAATGAATGTCGAAATCTCTTCAGGCCTTGCGAACACCACTGCGGCGCGGTCGCCCTACATGCCGCTACCTCCAACACCGCCGTTGGGCCAACGAGCCCCCAACGGCAGAGAAGGGTTGCCAGCAGCCAATGGATCTCCGTGAATGCCCACGCGTGCAAGCCTCCCGGCGAGGCCAGCGATCTCCGGCCATCGCTGGCCGACCTCGAAAGCCGGAGGCATCACCAGGTGCAGCCTTACTTGCGCCGCCGGTCGCCTCCAAGCGGATCAACGATGATCATCGTGCGATCCAGTACCCCCCGGTCATCAAAGTAGACACTGAAGTGAGCCGGCTGATAGCCACTCGCATAGAGCCGGTACGACCAAGCCTCGCGCTTCATGAGCGCGTAGTAGTGAACAGGCTCGCGCGACGTGGCCGAAGCGCTCGGCCACGTCGCGCTTGGTCCAGACCCCCGGCTTTGCCTCGTAGATCTCCTTCTCGGTCAACATCTGGCCGAAGCTGACCGGCTTTCCGTTCGCGTCAAAATCTCCGGCGTAGACCTCATACCCCAGGGGCTGGTGCGAATAGATCCAGCGGCTGGTGCCGTTGGCAAGCTTATAGGTCTCCGTGGGCGCGCCAAAGGTCTCACGCACGGAGCTTGCCGGACTGCCGGTCATTTTCTGTACAGTCTGGAGCGATTGCAGGGACGCACAGGCAGCCAGCGCAACCGCGCTGCCGGCCAGCCATATGGCGAAACGATATTGCACTCCAATGCCGAAAGCCGCAGTTTCTGTCGGCCGGCATTTGATCCAGGCATGATCCACCGGCTACATTCCGGACCCGGCCCCTGCTCCACCGGCGCCTGCGCCACCACCGCCACCCCCGGTGCCTGGCGTAGGCTGGAATCCGGGAGCGCTTCCCGACGAGGCGCCGCCCGTCATGCCCGCCCCCGACCCGGCCGTGGTGACGGAATCGTCCTCGCCTCCACCGCAAGCCGCAAGAAGGAACGCGGCAAGCAATGCCGCAACAATTCGGGTCGACATGATGTTCTCCTGTGTTGCATTGGGGAAAAAAACCCCCTGGTACTGCCCGGCGCTTAAAGGTCCATGCACAAACTCCACCTGGATATTCACGTGCACGGCATCGCTCACAGTGGGGAACCATGCTGACAGCCCAAACTCCCGGCGGCTGACTTCCCCGGCCGCGGAGAAGGCAAGCGTGCCGTCGCGCCTCGGACTTCCGATGGCGCCGCCGGGTGCCACGAGAAGGCTGACCGGGCGCGTAGCGCCGTGGATCGTAAGGTTGCCGAAAAGCCACCCACTGCCTTCCCCGGTCCGTACAAAGCGGGTACTGACAAAGCGGATCTCCGGATAGCGGGCCACATCGAGCATGCCGCCGCCCCGGATGATCAGGGACAGAAAGCGCGGGTGCGCCTCAACGCTTGAAGCATCGATCGTCACCGTCACGCGGCCTGAGTCAAGGCCGGCCTGCGTCCCTTCAAGCTGGGCATGCATGCGGTGAAAGCGCATCTTGATATGCGAGTCCGAGAAGGCGTCGACGTCGAACGTGACGATCGAGCGTAGTGGCTCCAGCACGTACCGATCTGGCCACCCGTCCGCCTCGGCTGGCTGGGCCTGGCAGAGGGCACCCGCCAAGAATGTGAAAGTGGCGAGCACAAGTCTGGCAATCGCGTGTCCGCGAGTGGCAAGGAACCGGTGTGGCGAATCGCGCATGACCCCTCCTTGGCAGAAAAATGATGGTCCATTTGACTAAACGCCTGGGGGCCATGATTTATTCCATTGCGTGCCGCCCAGATGCCGAAGGGTTGCTTGCTACGCTAGCCATCGTCGCCATGTTGCCGGAGGTACCGCCGAAAGGATCGAGGCGGCGGCATGGACCTCCAGCTCAGTCGATGCTGATACAGCCACTGGTGCGCATACGACAGCAATCGGTCCCGATCGGCGCAATGCAGCACTTCGTCACGCAGCGCCCGCACAAGGGCTCGGCGTTGATGCATCGTTATCCAACGAAACCCGAGCGTCTGGCAGGCCAGCAGTTGATGCTCGGAGAGGGTTCGCCCACGCGCGTAGAGCGCCCGCAAGGACGCCAGATCAGGCGTCTTGATACCGAGTTCCGTGCCAAGATGGCGAAGCAGTGCTGGTGGCAGGATGCTGAACGCGTCCAATAGGCAACCGCTCATCCGCAAAAAGCCGATGTGCAGCGCCAGGCCCAGCTTCATCGTTGCGCCGCGCCGTCGCCCGGCCGCGCCGTCGCCCGATTAGTTCGTGCTCGGCGCGGCTGTATGTGAAAAACGGCTGCAATTCGAAACTGCTGAGTTCACGCGGCACCTCGCGCGCGCCCAAAATGGGTGCTCTGCCAGCCTTGCATCTCGTGCACCTTCCGTGCAGTGGGCCAAACACGATACGTCAAGCAAAGGCGAACAGCAAACCTCGAAAAAACAATAACTTACGCTTGAGAACCTGTGCCCCAGCTGGGCTTGCGAACCGTCGTAAATTGCACCGAAATCATGCCAAGGAGATCGTCATTCCGTCGTTGACGCAATAATGCGGTGAGCAGCGTACCGCCGCTCACCGCCCATCCTGCGCGCTGCCCCTATCGCGGTTATTCAGCCACGACATTGGCCGCCTTCGCGACCGCACCCCACTTGTCAGTTTCGCTCTTGATATAGCCGGCAAACTCTTCGGGCTTGCTGGCTACAACTTCCGCACCGAGGGTCGCGAGCTTCTCCTTCACGTCTGGCATGGCCAGCACCTTAACCAGCGCGGCGTTGAGCTGTTTGACAACTTCTGGGGAGGTTCCTGCCGGGGCAACAATACCACCCCAGGAGGAGGCATCAAAGCCCTGCAACACCGTCTCACTAATGGTTGGCGCACTCGGAAATGCCGGCACGCGCTTCTTGCTGGCCACGGCAATCAGCCTAAGCTTGCCCCCCGTAATGTACGGACGCGCGGCAACCGCCGTGGTGAACATCATTGATACCTGACCGGCCATCACGTCGGTCATCGCCGGGCCGTCCCCCTTATACGGTACATGCATCATGTCGAGCTTCAGGCCCGACTTGAACATTTCACCAACGAGGTGGTTTGACGAACCATTGCCGGCGGAGGCAAAAGTGTATTTCCCGGGGTTGGCCTTGACTTCAGCCACGAGGCCTTTGATGTCCGTCGCTTTGACCTTCGGGCCGGCAACCAGCACGATCGGCACCGTGGTGGTCTGGCCGATCGGCGCAAAGCTCTTGTTGACGTCGTAGTTCAGGTGCGGATAGATGGTCTGGCTGATTGCGTTCGGACCGACGTTCGCCATCAGCAGCGTGTAGCCGTCCGCCGGCGATTTCGCCACCATTTCCGCAGCGATGTTGCCGTTGGCGCCAGGCCGGTTTTCCACCACGAAGGTGCCGCCGGTGACTTCCTTGAGCTTTTCGCTCAGCACACGTGCCGTGGTATCGGATGCGCCGCCGGGCGGATACGGCACAACGATGCGTACCGGCTTGTCCGGGTACGCTGCCGCGGCCATGCCGGACGCCAGCGTTGCCGCAACGATGGCCGTGCGCCAGGTGATTTTGATGATTGCTTTCATGTCTCCTCCAGATAATCTTCAACGGGGATGGATCGGGATCAGTACGGCACCGCGAGCCAGCGGCTTTACTGTCTTGCTATAGATGTTCAGCCAGCCCTGCTCCGTGGCGCCCAGGATCGGCGCCGCTCGGGCTTGCCGCGCGGCCAGCTCGCGCTCGTCGACAAGCAGGTTGATCTGCCGGCCGGGAATATCGATTTCGATGTCGTCGCCATCCTGAACCAGCGCGAGCGGCCCTCCCGCGGCGGCTTCCGGGCAGACCTGACCGACGGCCACGCCGCGATTGAGGCCCGACAACTGACCATCGGTCACGACCGCCACCTTGCCGTTGAATCCCGCGCCTTCCACCGCTGCCACGAACGACGAGGCCAGCGCCACGCCCGGCCCGCCAATCGGGCCCATGCCGCGCAGGCATGCCACGGTGCCGGCCGTGATCCTGCCATCCGCCAGCGCAGCAATGGCCTCCTCCTGCGAGTGGAACACCATGGCCTTGCCACGGAAGCGCTCCGCCTTTTCGCCAGCATTGCCAAGTTTCAGGATACTGCCCTCGGGCGCCAGCGATCCCTTCAGGATGACCAGCGATGGCTTGGTCGAAATGGGATCTTCAAGCGTACGCAGGATGGATGGCGACGGCGCTTCATAGTCGTCCAGAATCGCATTCCAGGTTTTGCCGGACACCGTCAGGCAATCCTGCTCGATCATCGGCGCCAAGCGCTTGATTGTGGCCAGCGTGCCACCCGCCGCTTCCAGCTCTTCCGTGCGATGGGGACCATTCGGCTTGACGGTGGCCAGCAGCGGCACTTCACGGCCAAGGCGCTCGAACAGGTCGTAGAGATCGACATCGGTGCCCGCCTCCTCGGCAACGCCCTGCAGATGGCGCAGAACGTTGATCGACGTGGAAAGCGCAAGCGCCACCCTGACGGCATTGCGGAACGCCGCCGGCGTCAGGATGCTGCGCGGCGTCAGGCCTGCATTGACCATTTCGACGATGCGCGCCCCCGCCGCCCTGGCCTGCTCCACCATCGCCGGAGAACTCGCCAGCACCGGGCTCGCGCCCGGCAGTGTCAGGCCCAGCGCCTCGCAGACGATGTGCATCGAGTTGGCCGTGCCCAACCCGGCGCAAACGCCCGGGCTACGCACCGCGCGCTTGCACATGCCGTCGAGATCCTCGAACGAGAGTTGCCCGGTCACATGCATGCCGACCTTCTCGAACACGTCCTCGATATCGACATGCTCGCCCTTGTATTGGCCGCTGGCCTGGTAGCCGCAGATCACGACGATCGTCGGAATGTCCAGCCGCGCCGCCGCCATCATCTGACCGGGGGTGGTTTTGTCGCACGACGCCAGGCAAACCATGCCGTCAAGCTGCGCACCCTCGACCTGCACTTCGATGTCGTTGACGATCAGGTCGCGCGACGGCAGGATGTAGCGCCCCTGCTTGCCCGCACTGGTGATGAAGTCGCTCGGCGCAGCGGTGCGCACTTCGAACGGCACGCCACCGGCCGCGCGGATCGCCGCCTTCACCTGCGCCGCCACCCCATCGAGGTGGCTGAAACAGCTCGACAATTCCGACGACGTGTTGACTACGGCAATTTTCGGCTTCTCCATATCCGCATCGCTGAGGCCAAGCGCCTGCCATTGCGCCTTGCGCAGCGCCCAGCGCGTAGTGCCGGGGACGAAGTTGCTACGATATTTCTGCGAAGTCATTGCGCGTCTCCAAGGAATGCGCCGTTGCGGGCCAGGGCCTGCTGGATGTCAGTGGCGGGAACGCTGTGCACGCTGCATTGCCGCGTCACGGCGGCTGCAGCGGCATGGCCCGCCGCCTCGCCCATCGCAAAGCACTGCGCGGTGACGCGGATCGACGCCTGCGCACCATGCGTGGCCGATGCGCAGCGGCCCGCCACCATCAGGTTGTCGAAGCCGGGGAGCGTCAGCGAGCGCAGCGGAATCTGGAAGTACGTGCCTGGCTGCAACCAGATCCATTTGGTTGCACGGCCCGCCGCGTGGTCTTCCATTGGCCAGGCGCAGCAGGCGATAGCGTCGGAGAACCGCGCACCTTCGAGCACGTCCTGATCGGTCAGGACATAGCTGCCGACAGTGCGCCGACTCTCGCGCACGCCGATCACGGCGCCGGTATCCATCACGAACGCTGATTCGAAACCCGGTACGAATTTGCGGAAGGCCTGCAGATACAGGCAAACCTGTTCCCGCCCGGCCAGCTCCGCCCGCGACATCACGCTGACGTCGAACGGGTTCGGCGACTTGCCATCCACCGCGACCTTCGTGATATTCAGATGCGCCAGACCCGGCCGTTCGGCGAACACGCCGCCGGCCGTTCTGGGCAGGTCGTAGCCGTCTTCCACGGCGCGTTCCAGACGCTCGCGCAGCGCCGCCCGGCTCAGGTTGCCGAGCGCCGTGGTATCGACACCGCCAAAGCGCACCATCGTGGTCGGGAACTGCAGGTCACCCGTGGAAATTTCGAACGGTGCGCCGGCGAACTTCACCACGTCCGCATCGCCCGAGCAGTCCACGAATGCCTTCGCGCGGATCGCCAGCCGACCTTGCTTGGTTTCGATGAGCACGGCATCGACGTCCTCGCCGTCCATGGCGACACCCACGACCATCGCGTGAAACAGCACCTCGACCTTGGCGTCCTGGATGAGCTGGTCGAGCACGACCTTCATCGCGAAAAGGTCATAGGGCAACGAGGCCGTCTCGAGCCACCGCGTTGGCTCGCCTACCCCGTCGAGAGCTCGCAGTCGTTCGATGACCTCGTTGCAGAACCCGCCGACGATCTGGCGGACTTCCGACTCGGTGACCGCATAAAGACCGCAGATGCTGCCCAGGCTGACCGAAGTCAAAGTGCCGCCGAGGAATCCCTCGCGTTCCAGCAGCAGCACCTTCGCACCGGCACGCGCTGCCGCGATGGCGGCCGCCACGCCGGCGGCGCCCCCGCCCACCACGCAGATGTCCGCCGTCCGGATCACCGGCGTCGAGCGCGGTGGCTCGGCAACGGCCCCAGATGAATACGTAGTCATTTTGTCTCCAAAAATTTGCGGTGGGCACACTCACGCAGGCCGAACCGCATCAGCACGAAATGGTTACGTAGTCATTATATGCGCATTCTTTGCGGGTTCAACCTCAAGATGTTGTGCGACGCAGCACGAGATCATTCGGGAGCACGAACGTATGCGGAGTCAGCATGGGGTCGGCCATGCGGCGCTCAAGCCGCTCAACGACCTGCTCCACCATCGCCGGCAGCGGTTGCTGAACGGTGCTCAGGCCAATACATTCCCATCTGGCCATCGGAATATCGTCATAGCCCACGATCCACATGTCATCGGGCACCGAACGCCCGCAGCGCTTTGCGGCATCTAGTGCGCCGATTGCGACGATGTCATTGGTGCAGAAGACGCTGTCAACTTCGGGGCTGTCGGTTAGCAACGTCTGCATGGCGCGGAAACCGAATTCATAGCCGAAGTCCGCCGCGTCAGCACGAGTGAAAGCCGGGCCAAGTGCCACATCCCCGAGCCCTTCCATGAACCCCCTTTCGCGTTCGCGAATCGTGCTTGCTCTCGAACTCTTGCTCGATTTTGCGGAAATCAATCCAATATGCTTGCGGCCCGCGCTCAGGAAATACTCCGCGACGCGTCTGCCGCCGGCGTAGTTGTCGCTGACGATCGTATCGAAAAGGTTGGTTCCGACGGATCGGTTGATCAGAATGATCGGCTTCTCTGCCGCCACCCTGGTCAGCAGCTCCCTGGATTCATCGAGCGCGGCGGCAAAAATCACGCCGTCCGTCGCACTCTCCGCCAGCGCGCGCACTGTTGCATCGTCCATCACGCCGTCCAGTTCCCAGACCGTCGTTCGGAAGCCGTGGCTCGCGAGGCGCTCCACCAATAGCTGAAGCAGCAACGGGTAGAGCGGATTCGAGAGGCTTGCGACGACGACAGCAACCGTGCCACTGCGCCTGGTTTTCATCTGGCGAGCTGCGGCACTGGGGGAGTATTCATGATCCTGTATGACCTTGAGAACCCGAGCCCTTGTTTCCGGTTTTACTGACGGCAGATCTTGAAGAACACGGGAAACGGTGGTCTGGGACACTCCGGCCAGGCGGGCAATGTCGATACTGGTAAGCCTCTTGCTCATGGTGCTGTCAGAATCAGCGGCGCGTTGTAGGGGATGCGCCCCAATTCTAAACGAACACTTCTGAATGGGCTGTGGCGGCCGGTGCCCCCATGGAAGACCGGCACTTCAGGCCGAGTTAGCGTGCATGACGACCTTGCCAAAGGGCGTATTGAGTGGAGGGAAGAGCAGCCTTGCAGTGTCTCATTACGAAGGAATTCAATCTCATTCTCCACCGACGCGGAGCCCACTTTCGTCGTGAAGCAAGAGTCCGCGTTTCGGCCAGCTCGGCGTCTCGAACCAAAGCCGCCGAACGATCTATAAAGGGTCGTAAAGCGACGACCGGTGAGCGGCTGCCGTAGGTCGCTTGCCGGCCAGCTACGGCCGTTCGACCACACTCTCACGCGAACATTCGAATGTCGGCTCCGCTCAGGTAACGGAACTTCGCGGGACGATCATGCTCTTCGCCTCCTCGGCCATACTAGGCACGCTCGATCCGGGCGCGCGCCTCCGCACTCGACAGCAGGCCCCGGTCCCCGCGGTTGGCCGCGCTTGCCGCATAGACCACCCTGCGTGCATGCGTTATGCCGAGCGGCTCGAACCCGTTGCCCGGATTGAACGCCATCTGATTGACGGCGGCCTCGTCTTCGGCTGAAGGCGCCGACGAAATCTCGAGCTCGCCGATCACGACTGTCGGAGCCTCCCAAACGATCGAAGCGTCGTTCACCGGCGTATGCTTCTCGTCGGTGAAGAGCTGCACCACCAGTTGCCACTTCAGCGCGCCCTTGCTCAGGCGATTGAGCAGATCGTTGCGCAGATACTGCTCGCCATGACGATCGTCATCGGTGCCGGGCACGGTGTCGGGACACGGCTGCAGCGAGTACTTGAAGGCTGCATCGTTACACTTCACCACCGAGCCCCAGAACTTCTCCGTCGTGAGGCTCGCCACCGTGTGCAACTTCGTCGCTTCGAACAGGATGCCAAAGGAGCGCGCCGCCTCGACAGGTCCGAGCTTGCGCCCGAACACGTCAGCCGTCGCTTTTCCGACCAATCCCGCAAGTCCGCCCTCGATATGGGAGACGAGCACATCGGCGATCTCCATGAAGCTCTTTGCATCCCGGGCATGCGATCGACCGCCTTCGTTCGTCACGAGCAAATCGGTCTCAGTGCCCTCAACCGTGAAGAACTTGACGGCAACGCCGCGCAAGTCCGCCTCCGTGTCCGCGAAAGGACAGGGCTGCCCGTTCGAAAAGCGGCACGCCACGCGGTAGAGGAGCGGCGCATCCGAAGCGCCGCGTTTCGCGAAGGGACCCGACGCAAGCGCGGGCGGCACCGTGTCGAAGATGCGCAGCGTGCCGAACGCGCCCATCACCTGCTTTTGATGCTGTCCCCTGTCGATACGCCCGCTCAAGCCCGTCCGGCTGCTCGACGCGATCGATTCCTGTTGTGCCCTGATCTTTCCGATTAGGGTGGCTAGGATGTCCGGCGTGTCCGGGTGGTCTTCCCATCCGGTGCCGGAGCCTACGTGTTGCCCTGCTGCACCGACTGTCGTTTCGTTCGCCACGGCTGCCTCCGATCTGGTTCGTTACACTACGCATCCGGCTCGGTGCCTGTCGCAACCGGCCGGCCTCCCCAGTCATGCATCGCCTCGCCGGCCAGCGGTTCGAATGAAGTCTTAACGAGGCAGTCAATAATACAACTGAGAACGAATACCGTGCGGCCGAGGCATCCTTACGTCTACATTGATACGCGCTCTCGCGCTGCCCCGCAAGCGCTGAAATCGTGCATCCCCTGGCGGCCGGTGAGGTGCCGTTCGCAGGCGACAACTCGAGCCGACCGCAAGCGACCGCCAATGCTGGCAATCCGGTACAAGATCGCGCAATCGGAAGACCAGTTGACCTCGGAAACGGCCATTGATTAGACGGCGAATCCGGAGACCGCTTCGGGGGTCGGGAAGCGACGACCGGCGAGCGCTGGCCTACGTCGCTTGCCGGCCATTTCCAGCCCTTCGTCCGCGCGCCACAGAGACTTTCAGACATCAGTTCTATTCAAACAGCAGACATTCACGATCCAAGCATGCGGAAATGCGTGCTGCCACAAGAACTTCCCTGAGCAAGCTAGAACCCTTGTCCCGAGCAAGACAGCCACCAAAAAGCCGGAGAATAGTATGGCGCGACGCCAAGGACGCGGGCTGTCGCGACACGCTGCGGAAATCACCCTCGCCCTGCCCAAGGTTATCCGGCTATCGCCGAACGCACCTGTTCCAGCGCGCAGATGTCATCGATTGTCGTGAGATCGCCCGGATCGCGCCCTTCCGCTAACGCCTGTATCGCTCGGCGTAACAACCTGCCGCCGCCCTGCCAGGAGCGTCAAGGATGCATCGAGACATCCCCATAGAGCTGACGCATGAAAGCCCGAAAGGCGGGGTTCATCACATCGTCATGGTTCTTGATGATTTCGCCGTCGGCTTCAACGTTCCATACGATGGCGTTCGCATTGTCTATGCCGTTGTCTCCGACAGGCGTCAGATAGCTGCCGCCGCAGAAGGTACGGGCCCACTTTGAGTTGAGTAGATGGTCCTGCGTCAAGTTTTGGCTGAAGAACTCAGTCGAGTTCTCTGCCTCAATCTTCTTGTTGAGATGCACCGCCTCTGCCAAAGCTGCATCGTGCAGTCCATGCAACTCCTCCTCTGACTTCCAGTTCTGGCAACGGGCATCGCCGTCTTGAACTGCGGTTCTCGCGTCGGACGCCATGCCTGGCGCATGAGCGTAAAGCCGGTGCGTCAGATAGTGCTGTATGTGTCCAGGCGTCTTCTTCATGGCGGTTCCTTCTTCGCTGGAAGCCTCATGCTCGAAGAGCGTATTCACTGACCGTCCCACCGGGAAGGCGATGCCAGTTGCCCAGTCCTTGGTCGAGGTAACCGACACGAGTAGCGGTGGCTGGAACCGTATTGGTCGATACCGGCTCGACACGCGATAGAGCGCTTCATAACGGGATGCCTCGAAGGCCGGATTGATCAGCAAGATCATGTCTGCAGGTCTTTCCGCCAGCTCATGCCCCTCCTTGAATCCATGCAGATCTTGTTGCGCGGCCAGCGCCTCGATCAGCGGACCGGACATGGCAGCGTAAAGAATCAGCCCGCCAAAGCTATGACCGATCATCAAAGTGCGAATGCGCGGACGCCTGGACGTTTGCTCGGAGACCGCACCCGTAGTGACCACGCCGGGCGCTGACGCGTTGTTGTAGTGATGCCGGATGGCCCGCAACCGCGCGAACAGCTCCCGCGCCGACCCTATCGAGACACGGCGCGCTGCTTCCTTGCGCGCCCAGAACGACAGGCTCAGCACCGGGTCGGGCAGTACCCACGACCTGCCCCTCCATGCGACATAGACGCCCACCACCTTCCTCGGTGTGCCGTCTCGCCCGGCCCTGTCGCGTTCCTCTGCGCCAGCCGCCTGGAGCAAGGCGCGAAAGTCCCGCACGTTATAGTCGTCCGACTGCGCGTTGTGCTTCCAACCGTGCACAAACACAATGAGGCTCAGGTCGTCATTCTGGTCAAGAAGTTGCCTCAGTCGGTTCATCAAATGATCAATCTGGCCCGAGGGACTGGCTGCAAGCTCGTCTCCGGCTGCGAGCTTGTCTGGATAGAGCCAACCCTGATCGTCAAATTCAACGAAATGGAGTTCATAAGCGCCTTGCGCCACTTCCGGCGTAACTTGCTCGCAGTCCTTCACCGCACGCGCGTCATCCTGAGCCTTAACCTTGGTGAGCGGACAGTGCACTTCGTCGACAGAGACGAGATGAGTCCGATAGGCATAGTTCGGCGCACATCCGCAGAGCAATAACGTCACAAGCGCCAGCAAAGCGCTTGCGAGGTATGAATCGCACATGGCCCTTCTCCCCTTGATACGTTTCCTGACTGGTCTTGGGCTGAGGGCCGCATCGCAAAGTTGCGGCCCACACTGTATTCGTGCGCGCGAGCGCCGTGGGGCGCTGGCCAGGCCCAAGGAAGCCATGCGGAAGCATGACGGCAATCAATATGCTCCAAATGAAGTAAGGAAAGCTCTCACTCCTACGCGTTCTGATCGGTCGACGCTGGCGCTGTCTTGAAATAGTCAGGGAACGGCCATTCCGTCTCCAATTGGGTTACCGTTCCGGCAAAGCAGTCTCGATCGGTTGGATCCAGCCCCGGAAACGCGTGCGGCGATGGCCCAGCGTTGCCGTCCGTGTATTGCCAAAGGATAAATCGTGGCCAGGTCTCTATAGGGATCCCGACCGGCTGAGTCCTGTACCGGGCATACCAAAGAGGACAATTCTTGAGGATGGGGTCGGCACCGTGGGTCTGCACGGCATCGCGGAGCATGTTGCCACCGTAGATCATGGGCCAGCGGCCAGTCTGCTCTTTTACCCTGGTGACGAATTCGTGGGCCTGATCCAGCGTCATGTCAGGTCCACTTGAGCTGGGTTCGAAATCAAGGCAGAAGAGCGTCCTGGAATTGTCCACCGCTGGATCTCCCCACTGCGCGGCGGCTAGGAAATTGTCTGCCTGCTTGGTGGCGGGTCGAGAGCTGGAGAAGTGGTACGCGCCCCACAGCAATCCCGCAGCCAGTGCCTGATCTCGCCGCTTCCTGTATTTGGGATCCTGGAAGGTCGCGCCCTCGCTGGCCTTGTGGATGACCGCCCTGACACCGGCATTGAATGCCTTGACTGCGTCGAAACGGTTATCGTGGTTGACGTCGATGATGACATCGATCGTTCCGACTAGAGTGTCTGGCATCGGAACCTCCCAATTCGAATGGCCTTTGAATCACGTCGAAGCCATCGCCTATCAACTGTGGCGGGATCTGAAGAATGCTGCGAGATCTCCAGGACACGGGCGCATAGGCACAGGCGGATTCTCCCAACCATCAACCCCGGTTCCTGGCCGCACCAAATGCTCGGCAGACTACCCTGAAGAATAGAGAACAATCCGGCGGATCATCTCAGCCAGGTGGATGAGTTCGTGTTGCAAGAAATTGAATGCTGATAAAAGCGACAAGGCATATCGGAGCTGCAATACAGTTAAAGAAAAGCGCTTCATTCCAATGTTGAAGGTTCCGGAAAGACGGGGATCGCCGCGCTGGGCCGGCTGATGGCTCTCCTGCAACCTGGTAGGACTGGCGCAGCGACGGGCACACGATGCTCGAGGTGAGCCTCGCCTGACCATTCCGTTCAAAGAATGAAGACGGTTCGGCACGATACTCCAAGTCTCGTCGGCCAATGGACTTCCTCGCCGCCTCAGCCTTTGCGTCGTTCTGGCACGGGGCGTTCTGTAACGCTACATGCCCCGCGACGCGGCTACCAGGGATCCGTCCCCTCAAGACCGATACTGGCCGTAATGCGGTTCGAGCGCCGGGTCCAAGTCGATTATTCTGTGATTTCCATCAAGCGTGAGTTCCCGCCGGGGTCAATCGTGTAACACGTTACGTTACACGTAACACCTTCCCGCGGCCGCCGGTAGTCCGCAAAGGCAGCCATGTTTGCGGCAACCGCCTGGAAACCCGCGCCAGGCCTGGCTCCCGCGCTTGCACACGATGGCACGAGGCTGCCTTGCCATCGCTGGCATTCCCCTTGCTGGTTCTAGTGCCAGACGCTGGCCACGAAGCCAACGCCGGTAAACCGGAGGAAACAAGGATGAGCTGGACGAACCGTGGAGCGGCCGCGAGGCGCATGCCGTGGTGATCGACGACATGCCGGTAGCGGCACGGTGTCATGCACCTGCTCAGCGGAATGCCGGGCATTGCCCGGGTGGAACTGGTAGAGCCGGACGCCCTGGCGGCACGCAATGCGCGCCCTGCCGGCTCCGGCATTGCTCGTGTTCGGCATGCAGCCGGATCTTGCCGACGGCTGGCACCTGCTGCGCCTGGCCGCCGAGCTGGCCAAGTGGCTGGCACTAAAGGATGCCGCGCCCGCCTTCGACGCGGCCATGGAGGCCGATCTGGCTATCCTCTGCGCCAACGCGGCCAGGCCCTTCCAGGCCGTCAGCGACGCCGAGATCATCATCCAGCGCTCCTTCGTTCGCCTTGTGCGGTACCTGCAGCAAACGCGTCTCGCCAGCGAGGGTGCGCACTCCCGGTGCTTCGAATACTACCTAGCAGCAGAGCAAGTGCCGACAGGTTATGGAAGGAACGGCGGCAAGCACCCTGAGCACGTCGTGCCATGCGCCTTCCTGCGGGACCGATGCATCGCCAGATTTGCACAAGGCGCCTCAGTTGAAGAGTGGCGCAGGACATCCGGCCATTTTTGGTCATCGTTATGATTACCGAAGCAGAATGCACATACCTCGACAACGGTCCCGCCTGTGGCGGCTTGGGGTTGAAAGACACCATGCCAGCGAACTGGGACTTCGAGATGGGGGACATCTTCGCGCGGCTTCACCTCGCAGGCATTGCGTTCGACCCGCCCGCCATGACGCCCGCGGCTGCCTGCGACGTCTAAGCGCTTATGGGCGACAAGGCGATCGAATTCTTGGCTGCCCCTCCCCAGGGTCGCTCATGCGATCGGGCGCTTCCCGGCCAGTTTCGGCCGTTGCCCGGCGCTATAGCGCGGACAGTTGAGCGTCGGCTCCGTACCAGGCACCGGACGCTCGCCGCCTCAATACCCCGTCACGGTGTCGGCCATACCAGCCCTACTAGAATGCGGGGTCGATTGACCGAAGGTGGCCATGACCTTCAGCCTTCCAAGCACACCATAGAAAGAACGGGATTCGGTGAGTTCGGCAGACTTCGCGTAAACTGCGCCAGATCCCCCGTTCGCTAATTGGTCGGCTTGTGGCGACGGTCGAAGCTCCCGTTATGCGAGGAGGCGTCACGCATGCATGCAATGCCTTTGCCGGATAGCAGTGCCATCGACCCGCACGCAAACGCGCCCGTGCGCGACCTGCGCCGTGTGCCCATCCATCCCGATCACTGGTTTCCGCTGGCCTGGTCGAATGAGGTCAAGCGGGGCAAAGCCCTCGGGGTGCATTTTGCCGGCGATCCGATCGTGCTGGTTCGTACCGAGTCCGGTACGATATTCGCACTGGAAGATCGTTGCGCACACCGGCAGGTGCCACTGCACGCGGGCGTGGTGGAAGGCGAGTCCATCCGCTGCGGCTATCACGGCTGGACTTATGACTGCACCGGCCGCTGCGTCGATGTGCCATACCTCGGGCGTGAGCGCCTGCCCAACGGCGTGCGTGCCTATCCCTGCCGCGAGGTGCACGGCCTCATCTTTGTCTTTCCTGGCGATGTGGCGCTTGCCAAGGAGCGGCCGCTGCCCGCTCTGCCATCGGTGACGGACAAGGCGTACAAGACGCGTCGCTTTGGCCGCGAGGTCAAGTGCCACTACTCCTTCATGCACGAGAACCTGATGGACATGAACCACCAGTTCCTACACCGGCGGCAGATGGGGCAGATGCGCGCGCGCTCGCTGGGCCGCCGTCGCGGCAAGGACTGGGTGGAAGTGGACTACACGTTCGCGCGCATGGAAGGCAAGCAGCCTGTGGGCGAGGCGCTGGTGTTTGGCGCCACCAAGAAGAACGGCGACCGGGACGACAAGGACGTGATGACGGTGCGCACCGGATATCCGTACCAGACCCTCCAGATCCGCTCGGGCGACGGCACGTTAGTGATGGACCTGTGGATCGTCTACGTGCCGCTGGATGCGGCGCAGCGCACCAACCGGACGTTTGGCCTGCTTTCCATCCGCAAGCCCGGCATTCCGTTTGCACTGGACCTGGCATGGCCGCTGCTGGTCTGGTTCACAGAACGCATCTTCAGGGAGGACCGCTGGATCGTCGAGCGCGAGCAAGAGGCCCACGACAAGCAGGGAGCCGACTGGAACCACGAGGTATTTCCGGTCATCATCGAATTGCGAGACGTGCTGCGCAACTGCGGCGGCCGCGCCACGATCCCGATCCGCGAGGTGGGCGACACGGCCTGACGGCGAGGCCAACGGGGACTAGGGTGTCGAGATGGCGGTTGTACTTTGGAAGCGGCCGTTCACCTGCCGGTACTCGCAACGGCTATAACGGGTCGGGAAGATCCAATCGGCTCGCAACTGGCGGAGGTCGCTTGCCAGCCAGCACCGGTCGGTCGTCAAGCCCGTCAATTTTTGGCTCTGGCCCTCGCACCATTACTTCACTTCTCGTCGGGGCTCTTGTATGGCTGACGTTTCCCAAACACTTGCGCGACCAACGGCACTGTGGTGATGACCCCTACAGCGAGCAGCGTCCAGCCGATGGCGCGGCGTTGTTCCGGATTCATTCGGTCGCTGAGCAACAGTGCGAGGCCCGCAGCGCCTGCCGCCCGTGTTCCGGCAATCAATCCAATTTCTGGAATGGTCAGTGATACTTGTTTCATCTGTGCCTCCTGGCGGGTTGGACAGATTCGAAGTAGTTTGCGGCGCGTGCGGCAGGCGGTCTGTGCGCAAGCCGACACTGCTGACGGTTAAAAATCAACGAAGACATGCTGGCGGCTGCGCACCTCGGCGGTCGCCTTCAGTCGGAAGCCGAGGGGACCGCTTTCCTGAACTTCAGGGACAGCTTTCGGGAAGCCACGGATGACCGAAATGGGGTCGGTCAGCGACCACCCGATGAAGTGCAGACTTTGGCTCCCTTCGCAAGAAAGGAGATCATCATGGAATCACTGCACTCCTCTCTCGGAAATCGTATCCCCTGGAACAAGGGCAAGCTCACTGGACAGAAGCCGCCGTTGAAGCTCAGTGAAATCTGGGCAATACGTACTCGGCTGCAGATGTCCTCGAACGTCCGCGAGCTCGCCATGTTTAATCTTGCCATTGATAGCAAGCTGCGGGCGTGCGACTTCACTCGCCTGCATGTGCAAGACGTGTGTCATGGCAACCAGGTCGCTACCCGGGCTACTGTGCTGCAGCACAAGACTCAGCGACCGGTAAGTTCGAGATCACGGGCCCAACTCGTGAATGTGTAGAAACCTGGATCAAAGCTCGTCGATTGAAGCCGACCGACTTCCTGTTTCCAAGCCGGCTGCATTCGTCCCCACATCTCTCAACCCGGCAGTACTCCCGAATCGTGCATCGCTGGGTTGCCTCCATCGGGCTAGATGATACGGCGTACGGCACGCACTCGATGCGACGCACCAAGGTGTCGTTACTCTACCGGCGCACAAAGAATCTGCGCGCCGTACAGTTGCTCCTGGGACACACCAAACTTGAAAGCACGGTTAGATATCTGGGCATTGAAGTAGACGACGCGCTCGAAATGGCAGAGCAAACGGAGGTGTGAGAACCTGATCGCCGGCGAGCGGTCGCTTGTCGGCCACGAAGCGTCATTCGCTCGCACCATCGCTCAGACATTCAGGCGTCGGTTCCACTCAGGAATCAGCCATTCAATTTGCAGCGTGGAAGTGGTGCCTGTCGGCCATTCCAGACGTTCGGCTGTCGGCGTTGTTGAGGGCAGCTTCGGGTTGCATTATCGACATTCCGATGTCGGCAGTGGCAAATGACAGCTCTCGCTGCAAGCGAATACGTACTCGCGACCCCAAGCTGTCCTTCGCCTCAGCAGGAAAGAGACGTTCACTGAGGCCGCTCTCCTCGCAAGCCCTGAGCATTTGCGAGTTGAGTTCTCTCTCTCTCTCTCTCTCTCTCTCTCTCTCTCTCTCTCCCGCCGAAACGTCGAACATCCGTCGTCCTTCCGGAACCGGGCCGTGACGCAAGGACATGACCAGCATGGCGCCGTCGCAAAGGAGAGCGCTGACGTTCGGTATCGCCCTACGGCGTTCGTGTGGCGAGCGATATCCAGTCGGTTCACCAGTAACATCTCAGAAGCCATTAGAGGCGAGCCTGGTATTAACGAACCATGTGCCTGAAGCAGGCCGATGACGGCCTGTATCTCGCGCGATGCCGCAAGTCCCCCGATCAGCGTCACGAAGTTCTTGACAGCGACGAAGCGCTTCAGAGCGGTGGGCGAGTTGGTAATCAGGGTCGACCGGATTCTCGATGTTCTCGGCGAGCGACAGCGTGTTCGCCACATGTCCGATGCCGAAGGTGCCTGACATCAGCTCGAGTGGCCACGCGCACAACTGAATTTCGGTTAAAGACCATCTGGACACATCCACCCCGCATTCGGACACGCTTGAAGTGCACAGACACACCAGCCGCATTTGTTCCTGGCGATCACAACTGTTTGTCCATTCCGGGTGTACGCAAGCGGGTCGGGGAAGCCTAGATTGACGATCCAACGGCGCTGCGGACCCCCGACAGCAAATGCCGACAACCTTAGAGGTCAATCATGAGCAACTCGCAAAAAATCGTTATCGTCACTGGCGCATCGCAAGGCATCGGCGCAGAACTGGTCAAGGGCTTCCGTCAGCACGACTATCGCGTCGTCGCTGTCGCACGCTCGATCAAATCCTCCGACGATCCGAACATCGTAACGATCGCGGGCAACATCGGCGACCGAGAAGTGGCACAGCGTGCCGTCTCCGCAGCCGTCGAGCGCTTCGGCCGCGTCGATACGCTGATCAATAACGCGGGCATCTTCATCGCGAAGCCCTTCACGCAATACACAGATGAGGACTACGCAGCCGTGATGAACGTGAATCTGAACGGCTTCTTCCATATCACGCAGCTCGCGATCGCCGAGATGGAGAAGAACGGGAGCGGCCATGTGTTGCAGATCACGACAAGCCTCGTGGACCACGCAATCTCGGGCGTGCCGTCGGTGCTCGCGTCGCTGACCAAAGGCGGCCTGAATGCGGCCACCAGGTCGCTCGCCATCGAATACGCGAAGACGGGTATCCGCGCGAACGCTGTCTCGCCGGGCGCCATCAAGTCGCCGATGCACGCGCCAGAAACGCATGAGGCGCTGGGCGCGCTGCATCCCGTTGGCCATATGGGCGAGATGAGCGACATCGTCAACGCCGTGTTGTATCTCGACTCCGCACCGTTCGTCACGGGCGAGATCCTGCACGTGGACGGAGGCCAGAGCGCTGGCCACTGAGCCTACCGAGGCGCCTACAACGGCGCTATTCGCGCACCGTATCACGGAGATTCACATGCCTACTATCCGCTATCACGCGCGACGCCCTCTATCCGTTCGTAGACCGTGTGACGAACAATCGGCTCGCGACGCTCGGTTTAGCCAAATTCGACGCCTACGGGCATTCCGGGCGGTGATCAGTTCAGTTCGGCGTCAGGTGGATAGGCGTGCGACATCTGTTCTGACACTCGATATGACGGCGCGCGGCCCGGTGTTGCATTCGCTGGATCTGACGCGCCGCAGCCGTGTAGCGCACTGTATCCGCAGTGCCAGTTGATACCCGAGATTACAAAACCGGCACTTTCCGACACACGCGGGATAAATCTGCGCACTTTAATACTTCCATTGATCGACTGGAGCAAACCATCATGACTCGAATCGAAAACGTGCTGTACACAGGCAAGACCCATACGACGGGCGGCCGCGATGGGGCCGCGCGCAGTTCGGACGGTCGCCTCGACATCAAACTTTCGCGACCGGGTTCCGCAGGCGCGGGGACGAATCCCGAGCAACTGTTCGGCGCCGGCTGGTCGGCATGCTTTATTGGCGCAATGAGTGGGGCCGCACGCGCCTTGAACGTCATGCTGCCGGTCGACACGAGTGTCGATGCCGAAATTGATTTCGGGACTACTGACGGCGCCTACTTTCTCCAGGCGCGTTTGAACGTGAGCCTTCCCGGCTTGCCGCGTGACGTCGCTCAGGCGCTGGTGGACCGGGCACATCAGACCTGTCCGTATTCCAAGGCTACGCGCGGCAACATCGATGTCATGATCGCGCTCATTTAACCGGAATGCATGCCTGAACGAGTGGAAGAGCTCTCTTGCGAACCGCCAGGCCAAAACACTGAAAAGGAGCAGCACCATGCCAATGATCGACGCACTCTGGCCGGAAGATGCCTTGACCCGTGAGGCGGAAGCCCATCTGATCAAAGAATTGACTGACATTCTGATCAAAGTGGAAGGGTACGATCCGGCCAATCCGATTGCACAGAGCGTATCCGTTCTCAATCTCCATCGACCTGCTGCGGTATTCGTCGGTGGGGAACGCTCGAAAGCAGCGCGCTACCGGATCATTCCGTCGGCGCCCGAAGGGCAATACACCGACGAGTCGCGTAGAGCGCTGGTTAAGGCAGTCACGGAAGCGGTGGCCCGCGCCGAGAACCGACCGTTCGAAGAGGTCGCATCGCGCGTCTGGGTCTTCCCGACGGAGATCCCGGACGGTACCTGGGGCAGTCGTGGCGCCATCTATACGCTCCCCGACATTCACGCTTTGCTTGCCGGTGAGGCCGAACGGAGCGCCGGCGCGGAGCGACTCGCGCGCAGACGGCGCGAAAAGGCACGAATGACGCTCGAGGCCACTGTCGATGTATTCCAACGGGCGAGCGACAACGCTTAGCGCGATCTCGCAGGTCGACGGGTCCACTGATGATCTAGCTGGAGGATGACCGCCAGATAGACGAAGCCTGTCACTACCCGTATGAACTTGATCGAAAGCGGCCCGATGGCGTTCGAGCGTCGGTTGGGCACTCCAAAGCGGCCTTTGGGCCGCACCCGTGCCAACCGGCCAAATTGGGTCGCAGGTACTCGTCCACTCGCAACGGTACCTCACATTCGAGGCTGCAACGGTGTGAATGTCGGCAAAGCGCCTACGAGCTGGCTCACATTCGCCGACACTCCAACGTCCGCAAAGGCCGAACTCCTGTCCCCAAGACGCCGGCGTGAGTGACCGGACCATTCCGTTAGCTGCCCTTAAATGCCCGACCGCGCGACCGGCGGCAGTGGGTCGGGAAGCGCCGGCTGGCGAGCCGAAGTCGGCGAAGTTTTCATCCTTGCCACTGACGGTGCCCTATGAACGTCAATCCCAAGGTCGCCGTCCGATCTCGCTTCTTGAACGCAATCCGGTGTGCTTCTGGCAGTCACTAACGCCGCTGCTGACAGTCTCCGTCATGCTGCTGCTGGGCCTGCGGCTAACAGGTCATTGAGAGCGTATTGGAACCGGGCTTGATCGGGTCATCGTACTTTCTGAAGCGACCCCATTCTGCATGCATGCCTGCAGAAATGGGGAAGACGCTCTCAGCCGGAAGGGGGGCGCTGACCGGACAATGCGGCACGAGAAGATCTATATCTCGGCCTATGCACCGATTTCGATCACCCGATTTGCGAGCGCTGGCGCCGCCGATACCCGAGCCGTCAAGTCTGTGCCGCTACGGAAGCGATAGCTGCAATGGTAGACCCCCTGTGACGGAGGAATGCCCCTGATGCAAGGGCGCGAACGCAACGAATGTGAAATCTCGGACGTTGCTTATGATGATTTCTTGCCTATCTGCTGGGTGCGGCACAACAGCAAGACCGGCGGTCCTTTACGGTGTCGCCGCGCAGTCGTGACATCGGGCCGGGGAAGCCGGCGCACGTTCTGGTTTGCTGGCCTGTACATACAGCAGTAGAATTTTTGCGGACCCCGCTGCTCTTCGCCTAAGAACAACTCGCGTACCGGATACTAATTCGCCAAGTGAATGTGCAGCAGCCGATTCATTTGAACGGGGTAACCGACGAGGGAAACCATGTACCAGCAGACATACGATCCGCTCGGGAACGTGTTTCTTTCCACAGTGGTGGCCGCGATCCCGATCCTTGTGCTCTTGTACTTCATCGCCCTGCATCGGCACCGCGATGCGCAAGGCAACGTGCACCTCGGCATCTCCGCGCCCTATGCCGCGTTCTATGGCGTCATCGCCGCCTTCCTGGTCTCCTGCATCGCTTTCAGGATGCCACTTGCCTCGGCGGCGTCGGCCTTTGCGCTCGGGTCGCTGTCCGGCTTCCTGGGCATCATTTGGATCGTCCTGGCTGCGATGTTCCTGTACACGATGACCGTGGTGACGGGCAAGTTCGAGATTGTGAAGGAGTCCATCATCCATATCTCGTTCGATCGGCGGTTGCAGTGCGTGCTGATCGCGTTTTCATTCGGGGCGATCATCGAGGGGACTTCGGGCTTCGGGACGCCGGTGGCGATCGCCGGCGCGGTGATGGTGGGCCTGGGATTCAAGCCCTTCCAGTCCGCTGTCCTGAATCTTCTGGCCAATACCGCGCCGGTCGCGTGGGGAGCGATCGGCACGCCGATCGTCACGCTGGCGGCGGTGAGCGGCTTGGACCAGGTCACGCTGTCCGCAATGGCCGGCCGCCAACTGCCCTTTGTCTCGATCCTGGTGCCGTTCTGGCTTGTTGCCACGTTCGTGAAGATGGAAGGCGGCACCTGGAAGGAAGCATTCGAGGTGTGGCCGGCGGCGCTGTGCGCCGGGGCATCGTTCGCCGTCATGCAGTGGTTCGCGTCAGGAACCAACGAGTTCCACCTGATGACGGATGTGGTCTCCGGCGTGTTTTCGGTCACCTGCACTGCGCTGTTCCTGCGCTTTTTGTGGCATCCGAAGACACGCTTCCTGCTCAGGGCCGAGCGAGAGGCGCTGGCTGCGGCCGGCGAGGCCAGCGCGAATGCCACGGTCGACAGTACCGAGTGGAAGTACCCGTACACGACCCGGGAGACAGTCTACGCATGGCTGCCCTGGGTGATCCTGATCCTTTGCTGCGCCATCTGGGGCATTCCGGAGTTTAAGAAGTATCTGAACAACCTGTTCTCCTCGGTCACGTTTTCCACGACCTTGCTCGGCTCACCGTTCTCAGGAACGCTCTCGCTGCCGGTCTGGGACATGCCGGCCTTGCACAACCTGGTGCAACGGATGCCACCGGTGGCGCTGGTCAATGCCAAACCGGAGGTGGCAAGGTTCACCATCAACTGGCTCTCGGCCGCCGGGACGGGCGTGTTCGTCGCGGCCATCCTGTCCGGCCTGGTCCTCAGGCTGAGTGCGGCGCAATGGAAAGCGGCCTTCGGCCAGACCCTCCAGCGCATGAAGATTCCAGTCCTGGTGATCGCGCAAGTCCTTGGGCTCGGCTTCCTGACGCGGTACGCCGGTACTGACGCGGTGCTCGGCCTCGCGTTCACCGGGGCCGGCTACCTATATCCCTTCTTTGCCGCCTACCTGGGCTGGCTCGGCGTCTTCCTGACGGGCTCCGACACTGCTTCCAATGCCCTGTTCGGTAGCCTGCAGCGAATCACTGCCCAACAACTCAACCTGAACCCGATACTGATCGTCGCCACGAACTCGACCGGCGGCGTGATGGGAAAGATGATCGACGCGCAGTCAATCATGGTGGCCTGTGCGGCATGCTACGACGAGCCAACGGAGCGGTCGCACGCGTTGGGGCCCATCTTCCGCACGATTTTCTGGCACTCCATCGCCGGCGCCGCGCTGATCGGCCTGATCGCGCTGCTGCAAGCCTACGTCTTCCCGGGGATCATTCCGATACCGCCGGTCGGCAAGTGAAGCGTAAGCTGGCCGCTTCGTATATCGAAGCGGCCAGCCAACTACCGGACGCCAAATGTCTGGGTCACGGGTCGGCAAGAGCCAGTGAGCAACCGGTAAGGAGCAGTTCAACGAATTCGCGTCGCTATCCCATGCACGCCTCGACTGGCAGACCTGCCGCGACGGCGCCTTCGGACGACAGAGCACAAGGTCTGCTAGTCCTGCTGCGAGTAAGCTACTTATACAGCACCTTACATCTCGCCAAGATATGTCGCTTCCCCGTTTACGCCCTGGCTACCTTGCCAGGGCTTTCTTTCATTTGTGCCACCCTATGTCGCTGGTCGCACGGCGGCAAAGCCAGGTTCGGGTTGACCCAACCATCGGCTGCCCTATAATTTAAGTGCTGACTGAGACACGCTGTAGCAAAGCGAAGGTAGGTCAGCGAGACGATCATGCCTTCTTGGATGGAACGTGGTCGTGGCAGGCCTGCAACCTGCAAGCCCGAACCGGATCAGGAACGCTGACCCGGTTCGGACGCGTCTCTAGGGCTGAAAGCGCCGAGCACCTGTAACAGGTGCTTTTTGTTGCTCATCGATTTGCGACCAGCGATCAGCCCGCGGACCAGATGAAGGCCGAGCCGGCGCCGATGTAGCCGCGCACGAAGAAGGCCGAGGCAGCCAATGATGCCGGCAACCTCTTCCAGTGCAGCGTTCCATTCTGTTTGGAACTTAATCGGCGGTTGGCGCGAATGACTTTCTGTAGGATGTCGCGCGCGCTCTTGGTCCAGATGAACGGCTTGGGGTTGGTGTTGTCGTGAGCGATGTGGGAATGCTGTTCAGCTCAGATTCAGGATCTCGCGAGCCTGGGCTGCGGTCGCGACGGGGCGACCATACTCCTCACAAAGCTCGGCAACCTGGCGCACAAGCGCGGCATTGGACGGGGCGAGCGTATTCTTGTCCATCCGCACATTGTCCTCGAGCCCGGTGCGGCAGTGCCCCCCGAGTTCGAGAGACCAGCGAGCCATCGTCAGTTGATTGCGACCGATGCCGGCGCCTGTCCAGGTAGCATCGGGCGAAAGGCGCTTGAGGGTACGAACGTAGAATTCAAGCACTTCGCGATCGACAGGCATTGCGTTCTTGATGCCCATGACAAACTGGATGTGCAGGGGACCGACGATCGCGCCCGCCGCCTGCATAGCTGCGGCCTGGAAGATCATCGACAGGTCAAAGGCCTCGACTTCGGGCTTGATGCCGTAGGCTTTCATTTCGGCGGCGAGCCAGTCGACCAGGTCCGGCGGATTGTCATAGACCCGGGTCGGGAAATTGACCGAGCCGGTTGCCAAGGATGCCATGTCAGGCCGCAGGGATAGCATGGCACCTCTCTCATTGCCGGCCCCAGAGCGACCACCGGTGGACACCTGGGTGATCATGCCCGGCGCGTACTTGCGAATGCCTTCCAGAACCAGGGCGAAACGATCGGGATTTGACGTGGGAGTTTCGTCATCGTTGCGTACGTGGAGATGAACCAGGGTCGCCCCGGCTTCGAATGCCGCCTGGGTCGATTCCACCTGCTCGTTCACCGTGATCGGCACAGCCGGATTGTCTTTCTTGCACGGCAGTGATCCCGTGATCGCAACAGAAATGATGCAAGGCTTGTTCATGCTTGTTCAGTAGATTAGGTAGGGGGGACGGGGTATTTTTTTGGTGCCTCCGGGGTCACCGAGAGGGCGACCTCTGCGCTGGGTTGGCGCTGTCCTCGTTCGTATTGGTCGACAATGCGCATGCATCGTATGGGCGGCTGGCTGGCTTCGTCCAATACTGATTGGGTCTGCGATGATACGGAGGGAGTATCGATTGCTGTCGACGCCGCACGCCGATCGACGCCCGACCATTGCCGGCATCCACCAGAACGAGCGCATGGCGTGTTCAGGAAGGCGGCATAATCGCCGTACCTTTTCGGACCAGAATCCTTTGAGGAGGTGCCAATCATGTCAGCTATCAAGCGCATAGATCCGGGCCATCCCGCCTACCAGGTCGCGCTGCATAGAACAACCCGCTACCCTGCGGAGCACGTCACGTTGACGGCTAGCTCCAGAAAGAGGCTGCGCCCCTGTGTACCGCATCGGAAGGTCGGGCGCGGCAAGGTCGGCATCGGCGGCAAGCGCAGCGGCAAGTAGGCCGTGAAGCGCCAATCACCACGGCCGCAGCAGACCAGATGACCGACGGTTCCTGTTCCTGTATGCCGCCCGACCGCACTATTGTGGTTCGATTAGGCTGCTCCTGGTAACAGTTACTGCTATTGAGAAACCATGCCGACTGTGAGCGCGGACAACCACCCATTGCTGCGCCCGCTTCACGGCCCGGCAAGGCACGACGCGGCATGGTGATTCCGCAACGCGAGGAGTGGGACCTTGCTGAGGTGCCGAGAACCCGGGCGGACTTGGACCTTTTTGCGGCTATTGCCAGCGGATCAAATGGTGGCAGGGCCAGCACCAAGTGCGCATCGACAACCCTGGCATCCGGATCCAACATCCTGACGCTCAATCTGATTGATTCAGCCGTTGGAGAATCGGAAAGTGATTGCCCGGCTCGGCCGAAAACGAACCAGTCACCGTCGCCAGGCGTGCGACCGATCCCGGCCATGAGTGGCCCTTCCACTTGATTGCTACGCGGACGTTTGAAAGTCGGCTCCACGCTGACAACGGACGGTTGACTTTCCACGTCAACGACATAGTCACACAGTCTCTTTTCCTTCTACGAGAGCGTGCCCATTTCAGTCGCCCGACGCGGCAGTGTGGACTGACGTGGGGGCAAGCACCGCTACATCTGCGAGGAAACAAACAGGCATAGCTCCTTCTATCGGATCTTGATGACAACCTTACCCTGATCCACCCACTCCACACCTGCCTCCGCAATAACTGGCGGACTTGCGGAGTCAACTTGAAGCGTGGGCTCGATATGCTCGCCGGGGCCCTGGAGGGATTTCCGGGGTGCACGCGGTTTGATCTGAAATCCCGATCAATAGATCAAAAAATACCAATACACGCATTGGTTACCGCCTTCTATACTCGCCCTCGCCTGCTTACTCCGACACGATTCCGATGGCACACCACAAGCCGAGAAAGGAGGGGGCATAGGCGAGCGGAAGAGGAGACACTCTTGAAAAGAGAATTGACACTGGCCTGCTTTGGCCTGCTGCTCGCGTCTGGCTGCGCGAGCGCCGCGGCGGCAAGCTCCGGGACTTATCCAACGAAGCCAATTCGCTTCGTCGTACCCTATCCGCCCGGAGGTCCGACCGACCTCATGGCGCGGCTGCTGCAGGCGAGCATGCAATCGCGACTTGGCGTACCAGTTGTGGTCGAGAACCGTGCCGGTGCGGGCGGCAACATCGGAACGGACGTGGTCGCCAAGGCTGCCCCCGACGGCTACACGATCCTGCTCGCTGCAAGCGGGCCGATGGCTGTGAATCCCACGCTCTACCGGAATCTGCCTTTTAACCCACAGGCGGATCTTGCTCCGGTGATCCAGATTTCAGCGTTCCCGCTGGTGCTGGAAGTTCACCCCTCATCCTCTGTGAAGGACGTGAAGTCCTTCATTGCTTCCGTCAAGAGCAAACCGGGGGACTACAGCTTCGCCTCGGCCGGCAATGGAACGCCCCAGCACCTGGCCGGGGAACTGTTCAATACGGCAGCCACAACAAAGATGCAGCACATCTCGTACAAAGGTGCGGGGCCTGCCTTGAACGACGTGCTGGGAGCCCAGGTGCCGGTCATGTTCGACATCCTGGCCAGCTCTTTGCCTTATATCAAAGCCGGCAAGCTACGTCCTCTCGCCGTTACCACCAAAGGCCGGGTTCCGGCGTTGCCCGATGTTCCGACGCTAGCGGAATCCGGCATGCCAGGGTTCGATTTTGTCGCATGGCACGGCATTGCGGTGCCAGTTGCGACACCTCGCGACGTCGTGCTCAGCCTCAACCGCACAATCAATGCGATCTTTGCCGATCCGGAGTTCCGCAAGCGCTGGGAAGCGCTTGGAACGCCAGCGGTCGGTGGCACACCAGAGGCTTTTGGCGCCTTGGTTCGCGGGGAAACGGTACGGTTGGGGAAGATCGTCAGAGATACCGGCGCGACGGTGGACTAGCGGATGAAGGAAACCGACGCCAAGGCCAAGATCATGGCGCAGGGCTACAACATCAAGAAGTTCAAGGTGCGGCAATTGCCACGAAATCTATGGCACCTGGCCGAAATCTATTTCGACACCAAGACGCTCGATATCGTAAAAGCGGAGATCGAGAAGTAACCGGGCCACCGTGCCTGCGACATGCCTGTCATGCCCGCACGACCGGAATCGGTGCGCGTCTGGGACCTAGTGGTTCGCCTCACTCACTGGGGCGTGGCAGCCATCGTGGTGTGGGACCTGTATGAGGATTCCGGAGGCCCGCTGCATCGCAACCTTGGCTATGTCGCCGCGGGCCTGGTGATGCTCCGGCTGGCCTGGGGATGCGTCAGCAACGGGCCCGCGGGCTTCGCCAATTGGCTTCCAAACTGGTCGGGCCTGGCCCGTCACGTCAAGGCCATGGTGGCGGGGCGTCCTCCCCGCCACCTGAGCCACCCCCCTCTTGGCGATGTGATGATGCTGGCGCTGTGGGCGCTCATTCTCCTGCTGCGCTCACGGGTTGATCGCGGCTGGACCGCTTCTGGGGCGAGGACTGGCCGCAAGACCTGCACGCATGGCTTGCCGACGCACTGATAGCCCCGGTCGTGCTCCATGTCAGCGCGGCGATCGCCATGAGCATTGCCCACAGTGAGAACCTGGTCCTCGCCATGCTTACCGGCAATAAGCGAACCCGTATGGATTCCTGAAGGCGCCTTGCCGCTGCCTGGCGACTCCGGTGGCCACGCATGCGCTAGGAATGACCGGCGGCGCCCAGCCTCCTTGCGGCAGACCGCAACACGGCAATGAACTCCTCCATCGGTTGCGACGGTGCTTCGTTCTTGCGCGTGACGATGCCATAGCTGGTCATGGCCCGCCGGATCGGAACCGGCAGGTGTCCGAGGATCCCTTCCGACACGTATTTCTCGACGGCGGCGCGTGGTTGCAGCGACAGCATGTCAGTGGCCTGCAACAACTCCAGCGTCGAAAAGATGGATGGGGTCTCCACCATGCCGACCAGCGAGCGAATGCCAGCCGCGGCGAAGGTTTCCTCAAACAACTGGCGAATAGCGGTTGCGGGCGGATAGAGGATCCATGGCCACTCGCCCAGGTCGGCCAGTTCCAGCCGCGCCCGCCCCAGCAGCGGATGCTGCCGCCCGCAAACCACCCACACCGGTTCTGGCGACAACACCTCGAAATCAAACATGGCCTGATGGCGCGGCTCCGTCAGGCGGCCCACCATGATGTCGAGCTTCTTCTCCTCCAGCCAGACCGCAAGCTGGTCGCTGCTCTGCTCGACGAGCTTGATCACTAGCCGCGGGCGCATTGCCAGGATGTCCCGGATGCCAGCGGTCACGACCTGTGCCGCGGAGGCCGAGATGGCCCCCACCGTGAGGTGCCCGTGCCCGCCCGCCCGGAGGGTTTCCAGCTCACTGACAAACTTGCCGAGATCCGCCACCGCTGTACTGGCATAGCGCAGTACGAACACGCCCAGGTCGGTCGGACGCATCTCGCGCGGCAGGCGTTCGAACAGCCTTGCCTGCAGCATGGCTTCAACGTCGCCCAGGATCTTGGTGGCGGCCGGCTGGGTGATATGCAGCTGTTCGGCGGCGACGCGCAGATTGCGTGTGCGCCCGAGGACATCCAGCAACTGCAGGTGCCTGAAACGCAGCCGGGTCAGCACGGAAGACGGGGCGGCGGCAGGCTGTGTGGCCATAAGGTTAACCCCAGCAAACTCATAACGAATTGGAATCGATTTTACCGAATATTCGATTGGATGTTTATCGATGACAAACATAGAGTTGCACCTGCGCACCGGACCGCAGTCACGACGGGCGCACGATGACAATAATCCGTGGAGACAACGATGACTTCCCTGCTTGCGCCTGGCCCTGGCGCCATGGACACCCTCCCTGCCGACGGCACGCTCGGCACGCTCGTTGGCCGCGCCTGGCTGCCGCCTACTGATGCAATGCCCGCCGGACCGTCAGTGGTGGTGGTGCGAGCCGATGGCGTGTTTGACATTTCCGAAGCCGCGCCAACCATGAGCAGCCTGCTCGAGCACGACGATCCCGTGGCCACAGTGCGCGCCACGCTTGGCCGATGGATCGGCAGCCTGGACAGCCTGCTTGCCGGTGCGCCCGTCAGCACGAGTAACCCCGCGGCAGCGCACCTGCTCGCACCGTGCGACCTTCAGGTGATCAAGGCAGCGGGAGTGACGTTTGCCGGCAGCCTGATCGAGCGCGTTATCGAGGAGCAGACCAAGGGCGACCCGCAGGGCGCGGCAGAGGTACGCACCAGGATCCGGTCGCTGGTGGGTGACCGTCTTTCCAGCATCCGGCCGGATTCTGCCGAGGCACGTGAACTCAAGGCCCTGCTGATCGCGCATGGCATGTGGTCGCAGTACCTCGAAGTCGGCATCGGTGCTGATGCCGAGATCTTTACCAAAGCACCGTTGCTGTCCGGCCTGGGCACTGGTGCAGATATCGGCCTGCACCCCGGATCGGCGTGGAACAACCCCGAACCCGAGATCGTGCTGGCGGCCAACAGCTGTGGCCATTTGGTGGGGGCCACGCTTGGCAATGACGTCAACCTGCGCGATTTCGAGGGCCGCAGCGCGCTGCTGCTCGGCAAGGCCAAGGACAACAACGGCTCCTGCGCGATCGGGCCATTCCTGCGCCTCTTCGACGAAAGTTTTTCGCTCGACGACGTGCGCCGCGCCAAGGTGGAATTGCGTGTCGATGGCGAGGACGGCTTCGTCTTGTCCGGTACCAGTTCGATGGACCAGATCACGCGCGATCCGCTCGACCTGGTCGCGCAGGCGATGGGCGCCACCCATCAGTATCCCGACGGCTTCATGCTGTTTCTTGGCACGCTCTTTGCGCCCGTGGAAGACCGCGACGCGCCGGGCGGCGGCTTCACGCACAAGGACGGCGATATCGTCCGCATCTCCAGCCGGCAGCTTGGCACTCTGGTCAACCGGGTCGGCCGAAGCGACCGCATCGCACCCTGGACCTTCGGCGTGCGTGCCCTGATGGCAAATCTTGCGGCACGCGGACTGCTCGGCGCATCGCTCTGAACGCGCCGGGACGGCGCCCCCCCCTGATCAAGGCACAACCCCGCGCAAGCGAAAGACGGGGATGCCGCTACTCACGAGCCCGCCGCAAGCGGATTCGCACCGGAGACAACCCATGCAGACTCAAGCTGCAAAATATGAGCCGTTGGCCAGCGCAGTAAGCAAGGCCCGCCTACGCCTCACGCCTTTCCTTGCGCTGATGTTCGCCCTGTCGATGCTTGACCGTTCCAACGTCGGCTTTGTCAAGCAGGCGCTGATGGTCGATTCGAATATCGGTAATGCAGCCTATGCGCTGGGCGCCGGCATCTTCTTTATCGGCTATGCCGTGTTCGAGATTCCGAGCAACCTGATCCTGCACCGGGTCGGCGCCAGGGTCTGGCTGAGCCGAATCATGATTACCTGGGGGCTGGCTTCGGCAGCCATGATGTTCGCGCACGACGAGACCTCGTTCTACGTGCTGCGCTTTATTCTTGGCGTAGCCGAAGCCGGCTTCTCGCCTGGCGTGATCCTGTACTCGACCTACTGGTTTCCCGCCAGCCAGCGCGGCAAGGCACTTGGTGTCTATTACTTCGGCTTGCCAGTGGCACTGGTGCTCGGCAGTCCGCTCTCCGGGCTGCTGCTCGATGTGATGGGTGGCCAGCTCGGCCTGCGCAACTGGCAGTGGATGTTCATCATCGAAGGGCTGGCAGCATCGGTGGTTGGCGTGATCGCCTTCTTCTACCTGGTCAGCAAGCCGCGCGACGCGAAGTGGCTGAGCGCCGACGAGAAGGCCGCGCTGGAAGCCGCGATGGCTGCGGAAGACAACCACAAGATCGCGCATGGGCCGGCCACCGCGCTGAGCGCGCTGGGCAACTGGCAGGTGCTGCGCTTCGTAGCCATCTACTTCGCGATCCAGGTCAGCGTTTATGGCGTCATCTTCTACCTGCCGACACGTATCTCGGAGCTGACCGGCACCGCGGTCGGCGCCAAGGTCGGCCTGCTGACGGCGATCCCCTGGTTCTGTGCCCTGGTTGCACTGCGCTTCATCACGGGCATCGCAGACGCAAAGGGCAAGCAACGGGAATTTGCCATGGCCATGCTCGCCATGGCGGCCACCGGCATCGCACTGTCGACGCTGGGCCACGAGCTGGTGCCGGTATTGCTAGCCTTCTGCCTCGCGACGGTCGGCTTCGTCGTCGTCCAGCCGCTGTTCTGGACGCTGCCCACTGCATATCTGAGCGGCACCGCCGCGGCCAGCGGCATCGCCCTGATCGGTGCGCTGGGCAATCTCGGCGGCTTTATCGCCCCGACGGTGAAGACCGCGGTCGAATCGGCCTTCCACAGCCAACAGGCGGGCATGCTGGCGCTGGCAATCGCCGGCATGATCGGCGTGCTGCTCCTGAAGAGCGTTGGCGCACATGCCCGCCGCGCATCCGCCTTACGGCTCGGCTCGTCCGAGGCCGCGTGACCGGCCCATCCGCATTCCTTGCACTCCAAGAACCTGACATGACCATCCTCGGACATCACTACATCGGCGACAAACGCAGCGCGCAGGGCAACCTGCTCTACAGCGTCGACGCCGTGACGGGCGAGCGGCACCCGGTAAGCTTCCATGAGGCGACCGAGGCCGAAGTCGCGGCTGCGGCGCAGGCCGCACACCAGGCCTTCCCCGCCTTCCGGGCCAGCAGCCCGGCCGAGCGCGCCGCACTGCTTGAAGCGATCGCCGAAGAGATCGACGCGCTGGGTGATGCGTTTATCGCCGCGGCCAGCCGCGAGACCGCACTGCCGGCGGCGCGGCTGGAAGGCGAGCGCAAGCGCACCAGCAACCAGATGCGCATGTTTGCCGCCACGGTGCGGCGCGGCGACTATCTCGACGCACGCATCGACCGCGCGCAGCCCGAGCGCAAACCCCTGCCGCGCCCCGATCTGCGGCAGTACCGCATCGGCGTGGGCCCGGTGGCGATATTCGGCGCCAGCAATTTCCCGATCGCCTTCTCGGTGGCGGGCGGCGACACGGCATCGGCACTGGCGGCCGGATGCCCGGTGGTAGTGAAGGCGCATCCGGGCCACATGGTCACGTCCGAATACGTGGCCGACGCGATCGAGCGCGCCATTGCCCGCAGCGGCGCCCCGGCCGGCGTCTTCAACATGATTTACGGCACCGCGGCCACCGGTGCGGCGCTGGTATGGGCATCGCAGATCAAGGCCGTTGGCTTCACCGGCTCGCTTGCCGCGGGCCGGGCGCTGTTCGACATGGCACAGGCGCGGCCGGAGCCGATTCCGGTGTTCGCCGAAATGTCCAGCGTGAATCCGGTCTTCCTGCTGCCCTCCGCGCTGACCGACCGCGGTACGCAAATTGCCCGCGAACTGGCGGCTTCGGTCACCGTCGGCTGCGGCCAGCTTTGCACCAACCCCGGCCTGGTGCTTGGGATCCGCTCCCCCACCTTCGATGCGTTCCTGGCGGAATTCGGCACGGCACTTGCCCAGGCGGAGCCGCAGGCGATGCTCGGCACCGGCATCCACGACAACTTCCGGCGCGGGCTGGCCAGCCTGCGCGCGATCCCCGGCATTGAAGCGCTGGCGGCGGTGGAGGCAGACGGCCGCATCGGCGGACATCTGCTCAAAGCCGAGCGGGACTTGCTGTTTGCGCAGGATCGCTCGCTCGAGGAAGAAGTATTCGGTCCGTCGACAGTAGTCGTGGCGCTGGATTCGGTCAGCGATTTCCTGGCCTTTGCCGAACAGATGCGCGGGCAGTTGACGGCCACATTGTTGGCAAGCGAAACCGACCTCCAGCGCAATGCCAGGCTTGTGGAATTGCTGGAAACGAAGGTCGGCCGGCTACTCTTCAACGGCTATCCGACCGGCGTGGAAGTCAGTGACGCCATCGTGCACGGCGGCCCCTATCCGGCGACCACCGATGCGCGTGGCACCTCGGTTGGCAGCGCTGCCATCGAACGCTTCCTGCGACCGGTGTGTTATCAGAACTATCCCAATGTCAGCCTTCCCCCGGCCTTGCGCGACGCCAACCCATGGAATCTGACTCGCCTGGTCGACGGCGTGTCGACACGGGATGCGGTGCCCGGCAAACGCGCCCTGGAGGCGGCAGCATGAGCGCCATCCTGGAGAACGAAACGGCAAGCCCGGCCAGCGACGCCGCCACTACCTTTGAGCCGGTCGTGCGCCTGCATCCTGACGACGACGTGGTCATTGCGCGCCAGCAACTGGTCGCAGGGACGTCCCTGGACACAGGGCTGGCGGTACGCGGCCTGGTGCCCGCCGGGCACAAGCTGGCAGTGCGCGCGATCGAGGCCGGTGCGCCAGTGCGCCGCTATGGGCAGATCATAGGTTTCGCCACGCGCGCCATCGTGCCGGGCGAGCACGTGCATACGCACAACCTGTCCATCGGTACGTTCGAGCGCGACTACGCTTTCGGCACCGAGGCACGGCCTGGCGCCACGGTGCTGCCGCGTGCGCAGTTCATGGGCATTGTGCGCGCCGACGGGCGGGTCGGCACGCGCAACTACATCGGCATCCTGACCTCGGTGAACTGCTCGGCAACCGCCGCACGGGCAATAGCCGATCATTTTCGCCGCGACCTCAACCCCCATGCGCTGGCCGACTATCCCAACGTGGACGGTGTGGTGGCACTGACCCATGGGCAAGGCTGCGCGGTAGATGGAGAAGGGGAAGGCCTCGAGATGCTGCGGCGTACCCTGGCCGGCTACGCCCGCCACCCCAACTTTGCCGCGGTGCTGATCGTCGGGCTGGGCTGTGAAACCAACCAGATCGATGGCCTGCTGGAGGGCCAGGGACTGACACGCGGCGCCGCCTTGAGGACGATGACGATCCAGGCCACCGGCGGCACCGCCCGCACGGTTGCGGCCGGCATCGATCAAGTCGGGGCGATGCTGCCCGACGCCAACCGGGTGGAACGCGAAGCCGTCGATGCAAGCCACCTGGTGGTCGGGCTGCAATGCGGCGGTTCGGATGGCTACTCCGGCATCAGCGCCAACCCGGCGCTGGGTGCCGCGGTGGACCGGCTGGTGGCACACGGCGGCACCGCCATCCTCTCTGAAACCCCGGAAATCTATGGCGCCGAGCATCTGCTGACGCGCCGCGCCGTGTCGCCGGAAGTCGGCCAGAAGCTGATCGAACGGATCCGCTGGTGGGAGGCGTACTGCGTGCGCATGAACGCCAGCCTGGACAATAACCCGTCTACGGGCAACAAGGCCGGCGGTCTCACCACGATCCTCGAGAAGTCGCTCGGGGCCGTGGCCAAAGGCGGCACCACCAACGTTGTCGATGTGTACCGCTACGCGGAGCCGGTCGATGCCCACGGACTGGTATTCATGGACACGCCCGGCTACGACCCAGTCTCCGCCACGGGTCAGGTGGCGGGCGGCGCCAACCTGATCTGTTTTACCACCGGACGCGGCTCGGCATACGGTTGCGCGCCGGCGCCGTCGTTGAAACTAGGCACCAATACGGCCTTGTGGGAGCGGCAGCAGGAGGATATTGATCTCAATTGCGGCGCGGTCATCGACGGTACGCGGACCATCGAAGCGCTTGGAGAAGAGATTTTCCGGCTGATGCTGATGGTGGCTTCCGGGCAGCAGTCAAAGAGCGAACTGCACGGCTATGGCCAGAATGAGTTCGTACCCTGGCAACTGGGGGCGATCACATAAGTCCTGTCCAATCACGAAGCGGCCGCAACTGCGGGTATCGATCCTCATTCGACGCGAAGGGTGGCTTTCATGGTCGGATGCAACGTACAGGTGTAGGGAAAAACGCCGTCCTTCCTGGGCACATACTTCCACGATTTGCCTGGCGCGATGTTCTTCGAGTCGAATGCACCGGACGGTGCTGTCACTGTGTGGGGGAAGGGGTCCTTGTTGACCCACACGACAACGTCTCCGGGCCGCACGCGGAGGGTCTGCGGTTCGAAACGGGTCCCATCCATTATCACGATGTGCGTGACGGGCTTGGCGCTCGCCGGCAAAGCCGACCCGGCCAGCACCAGTCCCGCTGTAAGCCAAAGCGCCGCAGCCCGAGATCGGATTTCCGAGCGTGCCACGCCGGGAGTTACTGTTTCTTGCCGAGCGAGCCTTGTATCTGCTTGGCATGCTCCAGGTGGGCCACAAAGGCAGGCCGTACTTTCACCAACAGGGATTTCAGCTCTTCGTTCTTGGCATTGGGAATCAAGGTCTTGTCCATCGCGTCGATCACCGCCTGGTGATACGTGACCTCGTTGTCGATATAGGCGCTATCGAACTGCGCGCCCTTGAGACCCTTGAGATTCCCTAAATTCTTCTTTCCGTCTGCCTTGAGACTGGCGCTGGTCGGATTATCTCAGGCTTGACTTTGAGCTTCTTCACAAGGGCATTGGCCGACTTGTTGACGCCGGTATGGTCGGTGATCATCTGTTACGCAAACGCTTTGACGTCCTTGGCGGATGCCTTTGTTTTGGCCAGTTTGCCGGCGTCGATATCGACCTGGTTCGCCGTGACAACGATCGCGGCGATCTGGGCATCGTTGGGCGTATCCTGGGCAAGCACTGTTCCGGCCTGGGTCGCGGCGTGGGCCTGGCGCTCGGCACCCAGGTCCGCCTGCCTGAGACTGCGCCAAAATGGGGCGAACTCCCTGACTCCCGCTCTTCGCATCGAGATCCGTGCCAGTGAGTTCAGTGCGGCGTACAGCGAAACGAGTTCACGCGCGTCTCGCGCGCGGGTCGGCTTTGGCGTGTTCGATCGCCGTAAGTGTTTCTAAGTCCAGCACTGCCTGGGCGTCGGACGAAATGGCAAACAGTTTGCCGTCGATGTCATGGACGTGTAACTGCTCAAGGGTGACAGCATCCGTCACCAGCGCGCGGCCGGTCAGGCGCAGCGCGGCTTGGAGATGTGATTGTCCCGAGACGATCCGGTAATTACGTCCTTCTGATTGTCTCACCACCGCGTCAGTGGGGATCTCGTTGAGCTCGATAGTGCCGAATCCGGGGAGCGACATTTCCTCGATGCGATTCTTGATGCAGGCGACCATCACGGCCGCGCCCGGGCGCTCGGTTGCCACAAGCCGTTCATATTGACCGAGGAGGATGTTGGCCTTCTCGATTGAGGGCGTCGTATAGACAAAGGATTGGATGGCGGTCGGCGGGCGAGTCAACCGGGTCGCCATGATCGCGAATGCCCAGTCCCTTTTGTAATTGCAGTGTGGGCAAACCCAGCCGTATTTGGTGGCAATCAGGATGCCAGGGGCGCCACCTTCGACTCCGTGGCGATGATCGGCGCTGTTCCTGCAGATGAAGGCGCGCAGAACCGGGCCGCCGAGGCCGACCTGGTTCTCGTTGAGCTTCTGGACCTGATCGTCGGTGAACGGTGCGCGAATGTAACTCATGGCATTTGAGACGGCAGCTTCCGCGTGGCGTGGCTATCGCCGCGCAGCCGGCACCCGGGACGCTCGGGGGAGTCTGCCCGGCGGCTAACAGAAACGCTGGGCGCCAAAACACACTGCGGCCGCCTCCATCCAGTGTATGCCCGGGAGAAGGTCTATGTTGCTTTGGCCGGGCCCGAACCCTCTGTGTGCTGCTCGACCTCAATCCATTCCCAGGAATGGCCGGAATTGCGGCCTCGCGAACTGGCGCGCAGGCGCGGTACCCCAACCCGCGCACGCTGGGCGCAGCGGGCATCCGGGCGCTCCTGGACGACGCGTTCCACGGCCGGCGGCCGGGTGGTGATACCGGCCCCGAAAGCCTGCCGGCATAGCGTGCGAGTGTAGCGCTTCGCACTCGCACGCCAGTTCGTCAGCGATAAACCAACACCGGAATCCGGCAGTGCGTCAGCTCCCGTTGCGTTTCACTGCCGACCAGCAGGCTTTCCAGCCCGCGTCGTCCGTGCGACGCCATGAAGATGACGTCACATCCATGCTTGGTCGCCGCCTCGATGATCCCCTGGTACGGAATCGAGATCGTCATTTCGGTCTGGCATGTGACGCCTGCTGCCTTGGCATCCGCCACAACCTCGGCCAGCCTGGCGTTGGCCACTTCTGCCGCACGTCCTTCGAACGCCTCGCGGCTTGGATGCCCGGCATCTCCCAACGACAAACGCGACTGCAGACAACCTCACCAAGCATTTCTAACTCAGCTTTCTGCCAAACTGACCAGCGTCTTGAGCTCGTCCCCGCTAAGACTACCGATCCACTGTTCGCCCGTGCCGACTGCCAAGTCGGCCAGTTCCCGCTTGGCGCGAATCATGTCATTGATACGCTCTTCAAACGTAGCGCGAGTGATGAATCGGTGGACCTGAACGTTGCGCTGTTGGCCAATGCGATAGACTCGGTCCGTTGCCTGCGCTTCCACCGCTGGATTCCACCATAGATCGTAGTGGATGACGTTGGAGGCCGCGGTCAGATTTAGCCCTGTCCCGCCGGCTTTGAGCGACAGGATAAAAACACGCTCGGTACGGTCGTTTTGAAATCGCTCGACCATCGCATCTCGACTGGTTCGCCCGACACCCCCATGCAGAAATAGCGGATCGCGGCCATATCGCTGTCGCAGCCAACTGCAGAGCAGGTTTCCCATCTCGCGGAACTGGGTGAAGACCAGCACCTTTTCGTGGCTGGCGTGGATATCGTCGATGAGTTCAAAGAAACGCTCCGCTTTGCCAGACGCCGCCGCGTCGGCCTGTCCCTGTTTCAAATATTGCGCCGGATGGTTACAGATCTGCTTCAATGCCAGAATCATCTGCAGCACCAGGCCTTGGCGCTTGAAGGTGTCGGATTCCCCCGAGATGACTCGCAATCCTTCCTGTACCACCGATTGATACAGCGCCGTCTGGGCCTTGGTCAGCGTGCAGTATTGATTCTGCTCGATCTTGTCGGGCAGATCGCTGATGATGGCCTTGTCGGCTTTCAGGCGTCGAAGCAGGAAGGGGGCCGTGACCCGCTTGAAGCGCTGCACGACATGCTGATCGCGCTGGATCTGTATCGGCATCGCATATTCCCGCGCGAATTGGTTGAGGCTTCCCAGATAGCCCCGGTTGGCAAAGTCCAGGATGCTCCAGTACTCGGACAAGCGGTTCTCCACCGGCGTCCCACTCATGGCAATAAAGCTGCTGGCCGCGATCGCTTTCACGGCCTTGGTCTGGGCGGCAGCCGGGTTCTTGATGTTCTGGGCCTCATCCACTACGACGACGCGCCATGCCAAGGCATGGAGGGTAGCAGCAGCCGTACGCGCGATGCCGTAGGTCGTCAGCAGGACATCAGGCCGAATCACCGCGAGCTCACGCTTGCTGCCGTGGAAGATGCCAACGCTCAGGTTGGGGGCGAAACGACCAATTTCCTTCTGCCAATTGGTCAACAAACTGGTAGGCACGATGACCAGGGCCTTGGCGTCGTCAAGCGCGCCATCCTCCTTGAGCTTTTGCAGCGTAGCGATGACCTGCAGTGTCTTGCCCAACCCCATGTCATCGGCGATCACGCTGCCCAAACCGATTCGCGCGTTGCGATAAAGCCAGGCATAACCCCGCTGCTGGTAAGGGCGTAGGGTGGCGTTGATACCACGAGGCAACGGGACCGTGCCCGCTTCCACCAAATCTTGAATGATCTTGCGGGCCTTGGCATCCAGGCCAACGGTCGTGCCGGCGAATTCGCCTGCGAGGGCCACGCGCAACAGTTCAGCGCCCGAAGGTGCCAATGGCTTAAGCAGTTGGGCACGCAGGCGCTCGATCTCTTTGGGATCCAGATAGACGTACGCCCCTTTGAAACGTACAACGCCTGCGGCATCCTTCACCAACCTTTCAAACTCGGCGCGCGTAATCAGATGGTTACCGACGGCCACTTTCCAGTCGAAGGCAAGAACATCGTCGGCGCGAAAAAATCCCGCAGTATCGGTCGCCGTACCCTTGATCTGCATGGACAGGCGAGGTCGCAGTAGATGGTCGAGCGCCTTCGGTAGCAGCGCGCGAATCCCGAGCAAGCGGATTACCGGTAGCGTATCAAACAGCAAGGCCGGCAGCTCATCCGCAGCAATCTTGACCGGGGCCTTGGCGCCAGCACTGATGTAGGCATTGAGCGGTTGGAAAAACTCGGCCACTAGCGCGATTGTCTGCAGAATGCCAAAACGGGCCTTCGACCAGGCCTCATCGGTCAGAATCGCTGCCAGTGGTACTGGTTTCTTCAGCGCTGCCGAACGATGCTCGATCGCGAGTGCCAGCCCGAAATGGCCCGCTTTTGCCTCCTCGAGGCATAGCACCGGTACATGTTCTCGGCGCGCCAAATGAAATCGGGATAGCCAGGTGTGGATGCCAGCGGCAATCTCCCCCTCACCGGGACCGTCATACCGTGCCCGCCCGGTGCGGAAGAACATCGCCAGCGTTTTATTCGCAGAGGGCTTTTCCTTGGTGCCATCCGACCATGCGTGAATGAAGTGGTTCAGAAACAGGGAACATAGGAATGTTGCCTGGGCCTCCTGGGTGAGGACGGCTCGCTTCCTTCCCTGCCCCGTCTTGACCATGCCAGATGGCAACGCAGCGGCAAGACGCTGCATGAGATTACCGACGACATCATCGAGCGTGGCCGGAAACCAGTGCAGCACGACAGTATCGGTATCCGCCAAGAGGATCTGGGGCACCACCGCGCCACGCGCGATCAACTGCAGCGCCAGCAGTCGCACGTGGAACAGCGCGGCAACTTCAGGTTGCAAGTCTGGCAAATTGCGCACATCCACGTGTGCCAATGCTGCTTCCAGTGCATCGATGGTGGTGACGTCCTTCGTACCGTACACCGAAGGCTGCAATCTTGCGTCCAATGCAATCACCGGTCGGTCATCACCAGATAGCGTGACGATCTGAGCGTTGACGCCGGCATCCATGGCTTGTCGCGCCGCCTTACCCACCCGTGCCAGCACACGCCGCAATGTCTCGCGGAAATCTCCGTTGGGAAAGAACGTGGGTTGTGCCGGCAGCACGTGCAGCAGTGGACCGGTCAGGTCCGGAATCCCGGACAAATCAAGCTGATCAAGCACAGCAACATCCCCCGCATCAACTGGTGTCTCTGCGCCGGTCGGCAGCAACTCGGTCAATGAGGGCAGCACAGCCCCACCTGCCGGCTCCAGGTGGATATCGCGCGACTTCAAGGCTGTCGCCAGGTCGACACCCCGCAATGCAAACACCAGGAACGGATTGCCATCGATTTCCCGGCTCAAGAGGTAAATCACTGCAGCCAGGTGTTTGCAAGGCACGGCCCAATCGGGGCAGGAGCATTGCATATCGAGGTCCTTCCATCTGGTGGGAAAGACGGAAATCCCCAGCTTGCGTGCGTGATCCAGCACCGCCGGATCTAGTTCCCGGTTGAGCATCCGGGCGATCAGGGTGGGCTCGGTAGCGATGGCATCCAGGAGCCGTGTGGAATCCTTTGCGGGAAGCGCTGGCACCGCAATCGTGACCTGGTAGGGACGTGGCCGGGAGCCCTGTACCTGGGCTTGAATCGTTCCAGCCCTGACGACAAGATCCTTGACCGCCCCTTTGTTGGCATAGGCTCGTCCACGCGGCAGACGGTTGTCGTAGTCGATGTGTGTCAGGGCATTGAGCCATTGCTCGCCCCACCACGTTCTACCGAAAGATTGTCGCGCCACTGGGCCAGAATCCCTTCAACGTTCGGTGGATTTGCAGGTCCGGGGACCAAGAGGGTGTACCAAGATAGGGGAATCTGCAGCACAACCGTACCGTTCCCCTCGCACGCTTGCCACGGCAGGCGCTCGCCGCACTGCGCGGGACGCGCAATTGTAATAGCGGTTTTGGCGATTGTTGGCATCCCCCAACTTCATGCCGTCGAGCATTGACGCCCCAATTTGGCGCCCCCATTCTCGACGCCGTGCGAGCCTCGAGAATAGCCGTGTCGCCAATCATTTTTTTTCTACCCGACGCGGAAAAATTCCACACTCTGCCCCGCATTGACCGCCCGCCGCAGCCAATCGGGCATCTCGCCCTGCTCGTCCCAGCTCATTCCCTGGGCGTTGCGGTAGTAGACCGGCGGTGGCGGTGGTGGCGGCGGATCGAAGCACCCCCCGCCTCCAACCCTGCCATCGTCAGCCCATACTCGGCCATCTGGTCCTGGATCCAGCGGATCGCGTCCGCCCGCCCATTGTTGCCTGTCATCGCTGTCGTAATGCCGTCGCTGTCGTCATCCGGGTTGAGGGAAGCCGTAGGCGCACTCTGTTCTTCGGCCTCTTCTTCGCCCTGCTTTTCGCTCTGTGCTTCCTTCTCGGTCGGCGCCGGGCGGGCCTTGCGCCGCCGCCCGCCACCATCGTCCCGCTCGCGCGGCGCCACACGCAATTCTGCCAGCAGCTGGCGCGCCAGTGCCGCTTCGGCTTCGGCGCGCTCGGCTCGGCGCTGCGCCGCAGCGACTTCTGCTCGCACGGTTTCCAGGTCGCCCGCTGACTTGCGGAGCCAAGCGGCATCCCGGCTTGCTAGTAGCAGCAATGTTGAAATAGGTGGCGCGCTGTCCGAAACAGAGCAGTCACAAAATTCGTTGTTAACCGAAGCGCAAGCTATCCAATGATTCTCTCGACAAGTCGGAGTACCTCCTCGTCAAGACTGCTATTGAACGCCGACAGGGTAATCTGTCAGCTGCAGCAAGAGATCTAGGCATTACACGCACTCGCATTGCATACCAGGCGAAAAAGTTCGAACTACTTCACCTCTGTAGACCAAGATCGTAGACTACCAGCCTCGAATCTATTCGTCTGGCCCATTCTGGGGTGATCGTACTTTCCGTGCATTTTCTGGCGGTTTGTCCCGGAAAGTGCCGATCCATCAAGGACTTACACATACACAGATCGCGCGAGACTCATTGCGGCGAAAAGCCTTGCCACAGGGCGGCTGCGAGCCCTCCTACCGCCATTTTTACACGGAAAGTACGATCACCCCTTATCTGGCACAAGCCGAACCCGATGCCGGAGAGCGTGCGCGACCGCTGCACCAAGGCCCACGAATATCTGGTCCTAATGGCCAAGAGCGATCGCTACCGGTGCGATATGGAGGCGATCAAGGAGCCGGCGGCCTACGGAGTCACACCTACCGGTGTCGGTTTCGGGCATTGGTTCGACGCCGAGCCCAAGGCGCGCGTACGGACCCCGGCTGGTTGGGACACGGCCGCCGGTGGCCACCGCGAACTGACCGGCCGCTACTCCAAGCGGAATAGCTTCGCGCGCGAGACGAAGTACTCGGCCGGCGAGCATGGCCAGAAGGCGCAGCACCGCGCAGGCAGGGCGGACGTCGACTACAGCCAGACGCGGAACAAGCGCTCGGTTTGGACCATTCCGACGCAGTCCTTCACTGGCGCCCACTTCGCCACTTTCCCCGAGGCGCTTGTAGAGCCCTGCATTCTTGCCTGCAGCCCGACGGCGACATCGTGTTCGATCCATTCATGGGCTCGGGCACGGTGGCCAGTGTCGCCCAGCGCCTGGGCCGCCGCTGGCTCGGCGCAGAACTGAATCCCGACTACATCACGCTCCAGGCTGAGCGTACGCGGCAGCCGGGGCTGGTGCTGGAGGTCGAGAATTGAAATCACCCCGCAACCTCATGCCATCCGGCGACGGGGTCGTTCTTGTCGTTCTCGTAGTGCCATTTCGTTCCGCATATCGAACACGTGTAAGACGTCGTGACAATACCGGCCTGCCCCAATGGTTGGAACTTCTCACGCCCTGTTTCTACGAGCGCATCGTGCCCGCGCTCTCCGCGCCTGTCCGTGACGATCGCATTGCACGCATCGCATTTGGCCATTTTCGCCTCCCGGTTGACGAAGGAATCCTAGCATGATCAAAGAACGCCCCATCCTCTTCAGCGGCGCCATGGTGCGCGCCATCCTGGATGGCCGGAAGATGCAGACGCGGCGCGTGGTGAAGCCGCAGCCCAAGGTGAGCGAGCAAGGCAACCTCATGGGCGACTGGCTGGCCAAGCCGCTCGCCGGACTCCTGCTGCCGCACCTGCAGGACATCACGATCCACTGCCCTTACGGCCAACCGGGAGACAGGTATGGTGCGCGAGACGTGGGCACAGCCCGCTGCCCTAGGTCCGGGCCCGACCGTCTACCGCGCGGACTATCCCGCGTGCGTGCCACGCGGCTTCGAGAACATCCCGCCGGCCGAGGCGATCACGTGGAAGCCGAGCATCCGTATGCCGCGCGCAGCGTGCCGCCTGGTGCTTGAGGTGGCTGGCGTGCGCGTCGAGCGGCTGAACGACTGCAGCGAGAAAGATGCCCTTTCAGAAGGCGTATCGATTGATCGGGATAGCGGACATTTCGTAGATAGTCCGGACGCGCGCCACGCATCCGCCGTTGGGGTCCCCGCGGTTCACGCATTCAGATCGCTCTGGAACTCCATCAACGGGGCCGGCGCGTGGGGGGCAAATCCCTGGGTGTGGGTGGTGGAGTTCAGGAGGGTTCAGACATGAGCTTCAACCCACGCCCTCGCCCAGACGAGGCCTTCCGCGACTGCCCGCTGGAAGCTCGGGTAAAAGCCAATCGGATCGGAGGTCTCCAGCACTTGGGTCCCCTTCTCTACGGCCCCCGAAGCTTCGAACGAGCTGTCCCCATGGGCTTTGCAAAGCCTCGAATGGTGTATCCCCCGTAGGTCTCTGTTGCCATAGTCGCCCCCGTCCCTTTCGGAGGATCGTAGCATGATCGAATCCATCATCAAGCCGAAACGCCCACGCAGCGCCCTGATCAGTCCGCGTTGTTCGGGCCGTCGCAGTGTGCCGGCCGGGCCTTGATCATCTGTTCGAGGTTCTGCCCCCGCATGGCGATGTGGAACCAATCGAGGATGCACTCACTGCGGTCTCCAAAGCCGAACTGGGCAAACCGTACGGTATCCCCGCCGCCCGAGAGAAAAGTGACCGGTTGACCGGGCTGCACACCTTATCGCAGAAGAAATTTCAACATACGATCGAATGGAAGGGACCTCCCTATCCGACCCGGTAAAACTCCACCGTCTGCCCCCGCATTGACCGCCCGCCGCAGCCAGTCCGGCATCTCGCCCTGCCCGTCTCAGCTGAGCCCCTCGGCGTTGCGGTAACAGGCCGGGCGCTGGATTGGCGGCGGTGGCGGCGGCGGATCAAAGCACCCGGCTGCCTCCAGCTCCTCCATCGTCAGGCCGTAGTCGGCCATCTGCGCCTGGATCCAGCGGATCGCGTCCGCCCGCTCATTTCTCGTTGCCATCGTTGCCGTCATTCGGGTTGAGAAGGGCCGCGGGCGTGGTCCGCCCCTTGATTCGTTGTTGGCGCCGGGCCGCCGGCCTTGCGCCGCCGCCCGCCGCCACCATCCCGCTCGGAGAGCGCGCCAAAGCGGGGGCTAGACTAAGCGGCAATGCGGTGGTCTTCTCCGCCGGCGATGGATGGATACCATCGTTCAACGTGCGATCTGAGCTGGTCATTGAGCACGGCCGTCCCGGATTTGTAGCAGGTCGTGCGCGTGCAGAGGCCGCCAGGCAATCTGTTGCCGTTTGACGAACCTCTTGCTGACCACCTGGTTGACCGCCGACTCGGCGAACCCGATGCGATGGGCTCCCCGTGGCGATAGCGGTCACCGTCACGATGAAGTGCCGGTTGTTGTCCAGGCAGACTGAACTCCTCAAGCTTGCCGAGGAGCTTGGCCTCTTCGGGGCTGGCCTCAGCCTCAAGATCCCAGCCGAGGGTTTCCAGTCGGCGCAACGCTGGATAGGGGCAGCCATGCCACAGGTGTGCCACTTGGGGTCATCGTACTTTTGGTGCGACATCTGGCGGCTTGGCTTCGAAAGCCTATGCGGATCAAGGACTTGAAAAGATGTGCGACGCGGAGAACGAGGCTGGCCAGGAAGCCTTGCTGCAAGCAGCGCTCCAGTTGGCTACCGCCAGATATTCCGCCAAAAGTACGACGACCCTGTCGAGAAAGTCAAACCTAAACAGGGAGAGTAGGCGTGTCGAACGATGTCACCAGGTACCCAGCCCGCCGACACTTTTGTCGACGCCGCCAGCCGCCCCCCCCTTAATTGCCTCTCCCCCGCAATCCGCAGTAACCTCTGTCCATACGGCAGGCACATGCCGCCCACCGTCCCCACCACAGAGGAGCCCCCGCCATGCCGCGCAGACGACAGTTCCTTGGCTACCTTCCGCTCGCGCTGACTACCGGCATGGCTGCCACAGTGGCCCTCGGCAGTCGGCAGGCCCGCGCCGCAGCCATGCTGGGCGAGCAGGAGCCGCAGGCGCTCAAGGTCGGCTACAAGGCCGATTCCTCCAAGGTCGATTCGCAGAAATATCCCAGCCACAAGCTATCCCAGACCTGCGCCAACTGCCAGCTTTACCAGGGTGACGAGGGCAGCGCCGCCGGCGGTTGCGCGCTGTTCGGCGGCAAGGATGTCGCGGCGAAGGGGTGGTGCAGCGCCTGGGAGCAGGGCTGACATCGTACGTTGCATCGATGCAGGAAGCGTGCTGCCTTGAACATGCCAAGAACCACGCTGGAGCAGTGGCGCGTGGTGCGGGCCCTCGTGGCGCATGACGGCTATGCCCCAGGCGGCCGAGGCACTGCACCGCAGCCAGTCGTCGGTGAGCTACATGGTCGCCCGGCTGCAGGAGCAGCTCGGCCTGGAGCTGTTTTCGATGGAAAGGCCGCAAGGCGCGGCTGACCAAGAATGGAGCGGCAAGGCGGTCGTGTTCTCCTCCGGCGATGGAAGGGATACCATCGCTCAACGTGCGATCTGAGCTGGTCATTGAGCACGGCCGTCCGGATTTGTAGCAGGTTGTGCGCGTGCCGAGGCCGCCAGGCCATTTGCTGCCGTTTGACGAACCGCTTGCTGATCACTTGGTTGACGGCTGACTCGACGAAACCCGATGCAATCGGCTCGCCGTGGCGATACCGGTCACCGTAGTTCACGATGAAACTCCGGTTGTTGCCCAAATAGACGATGAACTCCTCGAGCCTGTCACGGAGCTTGGCCTCTTCGGAGCTGGCCTCGGCGTCCAGATCCCAGCCGAGGCTTTCCAGTCGGCGCAACGCTGGGTAGGGGCAACCGTGCCACAAGTGCCACTTGGCACCTTGCAGCGCCTTGATCAAGGTCGCGTTGCTCGGGCCATCGCTGTGTGCTGGCCGACCCTTGATCATCTGTTCGAGTTCTGTACCCGCATAGCGATGTTGAGCCAATCGAGGATGCACTCACTGCGGTCCCCAAAGCCGAACTGGGCAAACCGTACGGTATCCCCGCCGTCCGACAGGAAGGTGACCGGTTGACCGGGTTGCACACCTTCTCGCCAAAGGAAGGTCAGCATGCGATCAACTGGCCGCTGTTCCAGCTTGTGCACGTAGGCAAAGCTGTGGCCGGCACCCTGATCCCGCATGGACTTCCCGACGATCACTTCAAACCAGCCGTCCTGGCGGCGCCTGTGCCCCGCCAGCCGCCGCCGTCAATGCCAACCGCGCGCACCGGACTGGGTTCCGGGAAACCGGGCAAACAGGTTCTCGCCACCATCTTGACCTGCGGCCGGGCGTCCGTGGTCTGGTCCGCTTCCAGCCGGCGACCGAGTGTGGTGACTTGGCGCCGAATCGAGCTGGCCGCCAGCACATGATCGAGCGGTAACACCTCCTGCAGGACGTTGACGGTCAGGGCATAGGACATCAGCGCTGCAAACTTGACCTCGAGATACTGCAGCTCTGGGCTGACGCGCTCAGGCAGACAGCTGGCGACCGGACTGAAGCTCGGTGCGTCAGCCCTTGCCCTTGCATTGTCGGCAGGGATACAGCCTGGGACTGTCAATCGACAGTCGCCCGAACGCACTTCTGAAGACCAGGTGATGGTGGCCCTTGCAAGCCAACTGCGCACCGCACGTGGGGCAACCGCTGGTCCGGGCAGCCGCCTCTGCAACCTGTGCCGCGACCATCGTGCGCTGCAGCCGACCCAGCAACGATTTCGCCTCCTCCAGATGCAGGCCCAGCGATCCAGCGTCAAAGGCCGTTCGCTCGAACTGGGCGATCTCCGTGACGGTGGCCGGCGCGCCCCCTTCGTCCTGCACTACGAGTTGCAAGCTGATACGCATGGCCGCCCTCCTCCCTTCTATGAGCAGTGGTTTGTCAAGTCCCTTTGGGAGGTTGGGGCTAGTCGACCGACGATCAAACTTCCTACGTGCGGCATAGTCTGAAGCCGTTTGTGCGCGCGTCAGACGTGACGTCTGACCACCTTCTATCCGCCGGCGCTTGGCCGGCCTCGTCCTGCATGCGCATTACGCCGGAATCATCAACCAGGAGACATGCCCCATCTTGGTAAATCGGTTGCATCAGCAACCCGGGAGGAGAACGGGCATGTTCACCTCAGACCGTTTGTGCTTGCGTAGTTGCCCTGACCGACCGTTACCTCCTTCCTGCAAAACTTTTTTTGGGAGCCTACGCTGACTTCAGCCGTGCGCCTTCGGGAATCTCACCGTCTTTCAGATAGCGCCACAGCGCAATGGCGAGTCGCCGTGCGACTGCAACGATCGCGATGCGCCGGGCCCGCCGGTTTGGTCCCGTGCTCTGGGTGCGCGCGTTGAACCAGCGCGTGAGTGCACTGTCGGGTTGGTGGCGCAGCCAGCACCATGCCATCTCGACCAGTAACGCGCGCACTCGTCGGTTGCCCTGTTTGCTGATGCCCTGGTCGACCTGGCTCTCGCCGCTGTCGTAGGGCTGGGGCACCAGACCGGTACAGGCACCAACTTGGCGCCGGTTGCTGAAGTCCCTCCAGAACAGTTCGAGCGCGAGGCGCGACGCGCCCACTTCGCCAATCCCTTTCAGGCGGGCCAGGTCATCGCGTCGATTGCGCGCGGGTGCGGGCAGGCTTGCCTGCCGCGTCTTCTCCAGCGCCGTGAGTTGCTGTTGTGCCAGCGCCAGCCGTTCGCACTCGCGCAGCAGCCGCTCGCGCATTTCGGGCGGCAACGGCGCGCCGTCGTGACACTTCACCTCGTCACGGGCGAGCCGGCCGGCGAAGTGCTTGTGATCCACCTCATCCCAGCAGCCGAACGTGGCCAGCAGTTTGCGCATGCGGTCGCGGTGCTGCAGCACTTCCTTCTGCAGTTGCCCGCGATCGCGCATCAGGTGCCGCGACGCTTCGTCCTGCGGCGATGGCGCGTGAACCACGTGCATGCGGTCGCGCTCGCCGCGTAGCCATGCGCGCAGGTTGATCACCAGCTTGATGACATCGAGCCGGTCGGTCTTCGCGCGCCGCTTGTGGCGTTCAACCGGAATGCTGGCCGGATCGATGACGTAGCACTTGATGCCGTGCGCCTGAAGCGCGCGACAGATCCAGAACCCGTCCTGGCCGGCCTCGTAGCTTACGACGACGCGCAGCCCGGCTGGTAGGGACCACTTCTTTTTGTGCTGTTCGATCAGGTCCAGCACCTCCTGCAGACGCGCTGAGGCTTGCGGCTGCGCGACCGTATGCACCGCAGGCTGCTCGCGGTGACCGTCGTGTAACGCGACCTTCCACTTCGCGGCCGCCAGTTCGAGCGATACCGCCAACACCCGCTCCTCGATATCTGTACGCATGATGTCTCCCCTGTGAGCCAAGCACGACACGCTGATTTTAAGCATCGGTTTGTCCTGTCTCATAGGATCTTGGCGCACCATTTTTCTCTAACCTCCAAGTACCTCTCCAGCCCGCCGACGTCCTCTGGCGGACAAGCGCCAAATCCCGCCACACAGCGTGGCCGCCCCTCAGGATGCTGCTGCAGCGTGCGCCGCTCGACTCGGATATCGTGCCGCCACCAGGCATTGAGGTCGTACACGTAGACGAAGCCCTCTTGCTCGCGCAGAGCGAATGCACTCAGCGTCAGCGCGGTAATCGTCGTGGAAAATTGCAGAGCGCCCTCGCGGGCTTCGCTGTACCGCTGGCCACGAATGATGAACTGGTGCAGATGATCGTCCGTCCAGCCCATGGCCGCCTGGATGACCTCGTGAAGCTGAGCCAGCGTGATGTGCTCAGGAATGAGCACACGTCACCAGACCGGCGGGCTCAAGCCGCGTAGAGCAATTCGGGGTTGAAGGACGGAGGTTACCGGCCAAGGATCGGAAGCCATGCGCGCATTGTAGGTGGCTCATTAGCCTCTCATCGGAAAACATCGTCGTTGCCCCCGTTTTGGCGCGGTCTCGTGTAGCGCGTCCAGGCGGTGTCGCTCTACCCCACGTTTTCCTCCCTCGAGGCTTGTCCGGCGCCTGCCCGGCCGGTTCCGGCGCAGCGTCCCCCCCAGCGCGCGCGAGCAGGCATCGGACAACCCCTTAACATTCTCGGCCGTTTGACAACCAACAGTCGAATGGCCAGCCAGAGCGCGGCCACTTATTCCCAGCGCTCGTCCCTGACCTGTACCTTGCCGGCCTCCACCCGAACCGGAAAGGTCGCCACCGGCTCGTAGGCGGGCGGGGACAGCGCCTCGCCCGTAATCAGGGAAAAGTGCGAGCCGTGGCGCGGGCAGACAACTTCCTGGCCTTCCACGTCACCGCCGCAAAGCGGCTCGGCCTCGTGCGAGCAGAGGTCCTCGATGGCGTAATAATTGCCACCCACATTGAATACCGCGACCTGTACGCCATCGACATCGACGCTGCGGCAAGTGCCGGGCGCGAACTCGTCGGCCCGGGCGACATCGATCCACTCGCTCATCTCAGAGCAGCCCCAGTTCCAGGCGCGCCGCCTCGCTCATTCGTTCTCTCGACCAGGGCGGGTCCCACACCAGTTCAACCTCGACTTCGTTCACCCCGCGGGCTTCCATCACGGCGCCCTCCACCACACCGGGGAAGGTCTGCGCCACCGGGCAGCCCGGTGCGGTCAGCGTCATGCGGATGCCCACCTTGCCGCTGGCTTCGTCCACCGATAACTGGTAGATCAGGCCAAGGTCATAGATATTGACCGGTATCTCGGGGTCGTACACGGTGCGCAAGGCCGCTATCACCCGCCCCTCGAGGCTGTCCGGCTCAGGCTCGAACCTGTCTTCGTGTTCCTCGGCCTTGCGCAGCCAATCGATCATGCTCATCGCCTCACTCCGTTGAGACCGGCTTGGCGCGGTTCTCCAAAGCGGCTTGCATGGTATGCCAGGCCAGCGTTGCGCACTTCACGCGTGCCGGGAACTCGCGCACCCCGGCCAGGACCTCCAGCTTGCCCAGCGGCACGCCGGCTTCCCCCGGCTCCCCGGTCACCAGCGCGTGGAAGCCGGAGAACAAGGCCCGCGCTTGTGCCTCGGTCTTGCCCTTGAGCGCTTCTGTCATCAGCGAGGCTGAGGCGGTGGAGATGGCGCAGCCCGAGCCATCGAAGCTGGCGTCCTCGATCACCCCATCGCTGATTCTCAGGTATAGCGTCAGCCGGTCGCCGCACAGCGGGTTGAAGCCCTCGGCGCTGCGGTTCGCTGCCGCCAGCCGCCCGAAATTGCGCGGCGAGCGACTGTGGTCGACGACCACTTCCTGGTAGAGGTTGCGCAGGTCAGACATCAGGCGAATACCTCCTGTGCCGCGCGCACTGCAGCAAACAGTGCATCCACTTCTTCACGTATGTTGTACAGCGCGAAGGAAGCGCGCACCGTGGCAGGCACGCCGAAGCGTTCCATCACGGGCATAGCGCAATGGTGGCCGGCACGGACCGCCACGCCGTGCTGATCGAGGATGGTGCCGACATCGTGGGGATGGATGCCGTCCAGGGTGAACGAGAGGATGCACGCCTTGTCGGCAGCCGTGCCAATCATGCGCAGGCCGGCGATCTGCGCTGCCTGCGCGCTGGCGTAGGCGAGCAGCGCGTGCTCGTGGGCGGCGATGGCCTCCAGGCCAAGCGCGCGCACATACTCGATGGCGGCGCCAAGGGCGATGACGCCGGCGATATTGGGCGTGCCGGCCTCGAACTTGTAGGGAAGCTCATTGTATGTGGTCCTGCGGAACGTGACCTCGCGAATCATGTCCCCGCCACCCTGGTAAGGCGGCATGGCATCGAGCAGCGCAGCCTTGCCGTAGAGCACGCCGACGCCGGTGGGGCCGTAGAGCTTGTGCCCAGAGAAGGCGTAGAAATCGCAATCGAGGGCCTGTACGTCGACCTTGAGGTGCGGCACAGCCTGGGCGCCATCAATCAGCACCGGGATACCCCGGGCATGCGCCAGCTCGATGATGTGTCGCACCGGGTTGACCGTGCCGAGCGCGTTGGAGAGGTGCGTCAGCGCGACCAGCCTGGTGCGCTGGCCGAGCAATCGCGCGAATTGTTCCAGCATCAGCTCGCCGGCATCGTTGATCGGCGCCACCTGCAGCGAGGCGCCGGTGCGCTGGCACGCCAGTTGCCACGGCACGATATTGGAGTGGTGCTCCATCGCGCTGATCAGGATCTCGTCGCCCGGGCGCAGGCGCTGGCCGAAGCTTGCCGCCACCAGGTTGATCGCCTCGGTGGTGCCGCGCACGAACACGATTTCCTCGCGCCCGGCCGCGTTGATCAAGTCTCGCACCGCCTCGCGCGCGGCCTCGTAGGCATCGGTGGCGCGCTGGCTCAGGGTGTGCACGCCGCGATGGATGTTCGCGTTAAGCGCGCTGTAGTAATGCGCTTCGCAATCGATCACGCTTTGCGGCTTCTGGGTGGTGGCGGCATTGTCCAGATAGACCAGCGGCTTGCCGTTGACGGTCTGGCGCAGGATGGGGAAATCCTGCCGCAGTCGCTCCACCTCCAGGCGGGCGACCGGCACCGCGCGCTCCACGGCCATCCGTTCATGCGCTGCCGTGTTCATGGCAGCTCCTTCACAGGCTCAGACAGCCGGCCGCGCAAGAGCGTTTCCAGCCGCGTGCGCAATGGGGCAGGACCGAGCCGCTTGACGACCTCCTCGGCGAAGGCAAAGGTCAGCAGGGCACGTGCCGCGGCATCGTGCATCCCACGCGAGCGCAAATAGTAGATCTGCTCGACATCGAGCTGGCCTACGGTGGCGCCGTGGCTGCATTTGACGTCGTCGGCATAGATCTCCAGTTGCGGCTTGGTGTCCACCTCGGCGTGGTCGGACAGCAGCAGGTTGCGGTTGGACTGGTGCGCATCGCTGTGCTGGGCATGGGCATGCACCACCACCTTGCCGTTGAAGACGGCGCGCGAGGCGCCTGCCAGCACGCCTTTATACAACTCGCGACTCTTGCTGTGCGGGCTGGCATGGTCGATGCGGGTGTGGTGGTCGATATGCTGCCGCCCGCCGGGCATATACAGCCCGTCCAGCGAACACTCGGTATGCTCGGCATTCAGCCCGACTTCGATGTCGACCCGCGCCAGGGCGCTGCCCAGGGCAAAGGAACTGGAAGCGGAGCGGCTACCATGCCGCTGGTCCAGATTCACGCTGGCGATATGGAAGGCTTTGAGGCTCTCCTGCTGCAGCTTGTGATGTTCAACCTGCGCATCACGCTCGGCAACGATGTCAGTGATGGTATTGGTGCAATAGCCCAGGCCATCCAGGCCCGCGTGGTGCTCCACGATACAGACTCGGCTGCCGGCTTGCGCCACCACGAGGTTGCGCGCATGGGTTGCCAGTTCGCCAGCCGTGGCGAGGAACAGCAAGTGGATCGGCTGTTCGGGGACGGTGCCCGCCGCCACGCGGATATAGGCACCGTCGGTCATGAACATCATGTTCAAGGCGGCGAAACCGGACGGGTAGTCGCTTGCGCGGCGCAAGAGCAGCGCTTCCAGGCAGTCCGGTGCGCGCTCCAGCGTGGTGGCGAGGCCGGCGAGCACCATGCCCGCAGGCAGGGCACCGATGCGCGACCATTGCGGCTGGTGCGCGCCATTGACGAATACCAGCAGGTGCGCGCCGGTCAGGGCGAGCGCCTCGATCCGCGCTGCCACCGGAGCGTCTAGGCCGTCGCCGGCCTGCGGCAGTGCCACGGCAAAGCGGCTTCTCTCGAGTGCGGCCACGCTGGTGTATTTCCAGTCCTCCTGGCGCAGCGTGGGGAACCCGGCCTGGGCGAAATGATCCAGCGCCTGCCGGCGCGCGTGCGTGAGCCAGCCCAGGCGGCGGCCGGGCAGTGCGGCCTCGACGCGGTCGAACTCGGCGAGATAGTGTTCCAGTCCGCTTGCGCTCATGTCGAAGACTCCATCCCGGTGACGGCCTGCGCCTCCACCCCGGCATAGCCGCGCCGCTCCAGTTCGCGCGCCAGCTCTGGCCCGCCGGACTTGGCGATGCGGCCGTGCGCAAGCACATGAACCTGATCCGGCACGATGTAATCGAGCAGGCGCTGGTAGTGCGTGACCAGCACAATGGCGCGTTGCGGGCTGCGCATGGCCTCGATGCCCCTGGCGACGATCTTGAGCGCATCGATGTCGAGGCCGGAATCGGTCTCGTCGAGAATGGCGAGCCGGGGTTCCAGCACCGCCATCTGCAGGATCTCGTTGCGTTTCTTCTCGCCGCCGGAGAAGCCCTCGTTCACCGAGCGGTAAAGCAGGTCCTGGTCCATCTCCATGAGCTGGAGCTTGTCCTTGACCAGGGCGAGAAAATCCATGGCGTCCAGCTCCGGCTCGCCGCGGTGCTTGCGGATCGCGTTGAGCCCCGCCTTGAGCAGGTAGATATTCGAGACGCCGGGGATTTCCACCGGATACTGGAAGGCGAGGAAGATGCCCGCGCGGGCGCGCTCTTCCGGCGGCATGCCAAGCAGGTTCGTGCCGTCGTAGAGGACTTCACCCGCAGTCACGGTGAAGCGGTCGCGGCCGGCCAGTACGTGGGCGAGGGTGCTCTTGCCCGAACCGTTGGGGCCCATGATGGCGTGCACCTCGCCGGCCTTCACGCTGAGGTCGATGCCGTGCAGGATGGGCTTGTCGTCTACGCTGACGTGCAGCTTGCGAATCTCAAGCATGGCTGGCCTCTTTCTCCAATGCCTCCAATGCCGCCCTGATGCGGCGCGCCCCGTGCGCGCCCCCCTTACCCGATACTGCCTTCCAGGCTCACGCCCAGCAGCTTTTGGGCTTCCACCGCGAATTCCATCGGCAGCTCCTTGAATACTTCCTTGCAAAAACCGTTCACGATCATCGAAACCGCATCCTCTGCGCTGACACCGCGGCTCTGGCAATAGAACAACTGGTCCTCGCCGATGCGCGAGGTGGAGGCCTCGTGCTCGACCTGGCCGGTGGCGTTCTTCACCTCGATATATGGGAAGGTGTGGGCGGCGCATTTGTCGCCCAGCAGCAGGGAATCACACTGCGAGTAGTTGCGCGCGCCGATTGCGCTCTTGGCCATCTTCACCAGCCCGCGGTAGGCATTCTGGCCGTGACCGGCCGAGATGCCCTTGGAAAGGATGGTGCTCTTGGTGTTCCGGCCAAGGTGGGTCATCTTGGTACCGGTGTCGGCCTGCTGGTAGTGGTTGGTCAGCGCGACCGAATAGAACTCGCCGACCGAGTCGTCGCCCTGCAGGATCACGCTTGGATACTTCCAGGTGATGGCGGAACCGGTCTCCACCTGGGTCCACGAAATCTTCGAGCGCGCGCCGCGGCAGTCGCCGCGCTTGGTGACGAAGTTGTAGATGCCGCCCTTGCCTTCCTTATCGCCCGGATACCAGTTCTGCACGGTCGAGTATTTGATCTGTGCATCTTCCAGCGCGATCAGCTCCACCACCGCGGCATGCAGCTGGTTCTCGTCGCGCATCGGCGCGGTGCAACCCTCCAGGTAGCTGACGTAAGCGCCTTGGTCGGCGATGATCAGGGTGCGCTCGAACTGGCCGGTGTTGCGGGCATTGATGCGGAAGTAGGTCGACAGCTCCATCGGGCAGCGTACCCCGGGCGGGATATAGCAGAACGAGCCGTCGCTGAACACGGCGGAGTTGAGCGTGGCGAAGAAATTGTCGGTGTAGGGCACGACCGTGCCGAGATACTGCTGCACCAGCGCCGGATTCTCCCGCACCGCCTCGGAAAACGAGCAGAAGATGATGCCGAGTTCGCCCAGTTTCTGCTTGAAGGTGGTGGCCACCGAGACGCTGTCGAATACGGCGTCCACGGCGACGCCTGCCAGCAGTTCACGCTCGTGCAGTGGCACGCCCAGCTTTTCGTAGGTGCGCAACAACTCCGGATCGACCTCGCTCAGCGTCTTCGGTCCCGCCTTCTGGGAGCGCGGCGCTGAATAGTAGGCGATCGCCTGGTAGTCGATGGGCGGGTGCTTGACCGTCGCCCAGTGCGGCTCGGACATCGTTAGCCAGTGGCGGTAGGCCTTGAGACGCCACTCCCGCATGAATTCCGGCTCGCCCTTGATGGCCGAGATCATGCGGATCACGTCCTCATTCAGCCCGCACGGCACCGTGTCCGTCTCCACGGGCGTGTAGAAGCCATGCTTATAGCCTTGGCTGATCAGTTCGTCGAGCTTGCGTGCCGGGGTTGCCATGTTCTGCCTTCGCTTGCCACTGTCATCTAAATCACGAAATGTCAGCTTGCGTGTCAGCTTGCGGCCCGTGTGCGCGTCGGGCGTGCAAGGCGCCAATATCCACCGGGTGCAACACCGGTTGCGCCATATCTGCAAGTGTCACACCGTTAAGCGCCCTAAAGATCACTCTACTGATCGATTGCCAGTTGGCGCGGATGGCGCACAGACCTTCCTGTGCACACAGGCCGGCAGCGACGCAGCACTCGGTCATGCCGGCCGGGCCTTCCATGACGTCAATCACCTGTGCGATCGAGATCTGTTCCGGCGGTCGTGCCAGCAGATAGCCGCCATTGGCGCCGCGCAACGACTGCAGCAAGTGGTGCCTTGCCAGCGTCTTCAGAATCTTGCTTGCCGTCGGTACCGCCACGCCGATCGCGGCGGCGACCTCGGCGGCACTGTAAATTCGGCCTGGGTTTCGCGCCAAGTGCGTCATGATCACCGTGCCGTAGTCGGTCAGCTTGCTTAGTCTGAGCATTGTCGCCACCAGTATTTACCAATTAGAACCAATTTGGTCCTCATTTGTTCCAGCATCCCTGTTTCGCGTCAGGCCAGGATGCGGAGGAATCCGCTATCACCAGGCCGCCGTCGGGAGGTGTATAGATGATTAGCTGCACTTTTGAGGGACATGCGAACGCCGAGACTTTTCAGGGGACTCTGGAACGACTTCATCGCGTCCCTCTAGCAACGTGCGTGGGCGTGCGATGTGGGCAAGTCTTTAACGCAGCGAGAGCTGGCCCGCCTCACCCCGGCGGCGAGGAGATTCAGGCATGGTCAACCAACCTATTACCGTCGTCACTGGCGCGAGCCGCGGCTTGGGCCGCGCAGCCGCGCGCCGGCTGGCTACCGTGGAAGGCCATCTGGTCGTCGCCACGGCGCGCAAGCCGACGGACCTCGAGGTGCTGGAGACAGAGCTCCGGCTTGCGGGTCATGCGATCGCTTACCACCCCCTTGACGTCACGGAGGACAGCTCGGCAGCTGCGCTGGCCAACTGGCTGACCGAACGCTTCGGTCGCGTGGATGTGCTGATCAACAACGCGGGTGTTTCGCTCGACCACTACGACACCAGGCTGCTCGACCTGCCGCTCGAGACCCTGCGCCGCACCCTGGAAACCAATCTTTTCGGCGTGCTGCGGACCACCCAGGCGTTGGCGCCGCTGCTGCGCGCCAACCGCGCCGGCCGGGTGGTCAACCTGGCTTCGGGCATGGGACAGCTGGCGGAGATGGGCAGCGGCGTGCCGGCCTACCGAATCTCGAAAACGGCGCTAAATGCCGTCACGCGCATCCTGGCCGCCGAGATGGCCGATAGCGGCGTCAAGGTCAACTCGGTGTGTCCCGGCTGGTGTCGCACCGACTTGGGCGGCCCCGATGCGCCGCGCTCCCCCGAACAGGGCATCGACACCGTGATCTGGCTGGCAACGCTGCCCGACGATGGCCCCACCGGTGGCTTTTTCCGCAATCGCCAGCCGATTCCATGGTAGCCAGGCGCTCAACGCCCGGTGAAAGCCGTCAACACCCGGTGTAGCCGTATGGGTGGTCCCGCGCGATCTCGCCGCGGCGAAAAATCCCGCCAGCGGCAGGTCGCCAAGCGCATTTCGTACCGTCTGCAGCTCCACGTGCAGCGCGCCGAAATGCGGCCCGCCCCGGCCCGAGCTGCTGATGTAGCGCGCGCCGGCGGCCTGGCCGGCCGCGCGGCTCTCGAGCTCGGCGCGGATCTCGGTGGCAATGCGCACCAGGTCCGGCCGCGCCGCGGCGGGATTGCGCGTGCAAAAGGCCTGCCGCACGCCCTGGCGCCCCAGGCGGCTCGCCATCTGGCCGAACTGGGCTCGTGTACAGCGGTTACCGGCATCGCTGCATGACCTGTGCCTGCAGCGGCAGAACTGCCGTCGGCAAGCAGCGCCGAAACGGTTGAATTGGCGGAAAGCGCTTTATCAGAGGTGTGCTATCGCCCGCATTCCTCCGAAGACGAGGCGTCCACAGCGCTGCTTCTTTCGAAGTTCCCCCTTTGCGACGTGATTTGCCGCGTCTGAAGTCCGTGAGACGGGGGCATTTTCCCGGCGTTGAGCCACCCTATGTCGAGCCGGCATTCAACTGACTTCCGGTGGCGTGCCGCGCTGCCTTTCCTTCCCGCATCGCGAAAACCCACGTCGGAATAGATTGCATAGCTATTCGCCGACTTCATTGATCAGCGGAGATCATGTGAGGAGCCGCAAAAACCAAACCACCCGCAATGCTAGCCACCAGCATTACGGCCAGGATCGATAGAACACGTACATCGAATTTTCCGTCTTGATAGAGAGACAATCGCTAGTGCAGGAAGTTCACCATGTCAAGGACCACCCTCACCATCAGCAGCAGAAACTATGGCGCCTGGTCACTGCGCGGTTGGCTGCTGGTAAAGTTCAGCGGGCTCGAATTCGACGAGATTTTCGTGCCGCCCGCGGACCCGAGCGCCCGCGCGGAACTCTTGCTGCTCTCGCCTTCGATCCTGGTTCCCTGCCTCGAGCATGAAGGCATCAGGATCTGGGATACCCTCGCGATCGCCGAGTACCTGAACGAAGCGCGGCCAGACGCCGGTCTGCTGCCCACCGACCGCGTCGCCCGGGCGCACTGTCGGTCGATTCGCGGCGAAATGCATTCTGGCTTTAGCGCGCTCCGCTCGGCGCTGCCAATGAACCTGCGGGCCCATCGTCCCGGCTTCAAGGTCTGGTCGCGCGCGCAAGGCGACATCGACCGGATCACGACCATCTGGCGCGAATGCCTGACGACCTACGGCGGCCCCTATTTGTTCGGTGCACGCTCCATGGCTGATGCCATGTACGCGCCGGTCGTGACCCGCTTTCTCACCTATGACGTGCAGCTCGATGAGGTACTGGCCGCCTATTGTCGGACGATCATGGCCAGCCGGGGATGCAGGAGTGGATCGAAGCCGCCCGGCAACCCAACGAGATCGCCGAACTCGATGTCGAGTTCGGAGTCGGGCAATTGGATTGCGATCAACCCCGCGCGCGGCAGCCGTCGATAGTCGTGATGTCTGCGCGGCAGGCCCGTGCAACGACTCCACATGACGCCGCCATCGTGCGCGGAGACGTGCGACGCACCGGCCATGCGAGCCCCATTGCATTCGGGTACCAGGCGTTACTAGCCTAGTCAGTTCAGAAGCGTCGACCACATTGCCTTCACAGAAGCTTCATGTCACACCTTGATCAATCGACGTTCGCGGTATTGAATTGATTCTCCCGGCGCTGCGGCGCAGGCACGCTGGGCAGCAGGAACATCGCCGTCTTCGCCGCCTGAATCGAGCTCCGCTGCGACGGCTATCATTGCAACTTCCCAGCAGTCCAAACCGATAAATCCAGGAGACAAGGATGCTGAGTCCTCATGAAGTGGCCACCCTCTTACTCGTCAAGGATGCACCGGATCACGCTGAGCTGGACCGCGCGGACGTGGACGCCCTCCTCGAACGCGAACTGGTGCAGCTGGAAAGGCTTGACTCGGGCCATCGACGCCCATGCATCACCGCCAGAGGCGGCGCCCTCCTCAACGCCATTGCGCGCATCCGCTAACTAGCCCATTCCGACATCCCACCGCACGCCGCATCGTTCGATTCCGCGCAAGCGTGCCCTGGTCGATTCTGAGGAGACGCATGATGACTCCGTGGTCCGCTGAGCAAATCACCGCAGTGCAACAAGCCAATCTGGCCATCATGTTTGGCCTGACCAACAAGGCCCTCGAAGGCTTCGAAAGGCTGATCCAGTTGAACTTGCAGGCAATGAAGTCGACGCTGGCAGAAACGCGGGAGACCGCGCAGAAGGCGCTCGGCGCCGAAAACCAGCAGGAGTTCCAAGCCTTGCAGGCCAGCATGCTCCCGCAGATCGGAGAGAAGGCGCTGTCGTACCAGCGCCAGCTCGTTGAGATCGGAACGGCCACCCAAACCGAATTCGCCAAGGTCGCCGAAGCGCAATATGAAGCGCACAACCGCCGGATGCAGGAGCTAATCGACAATCTGGCGAACAGCACGTCGGCGGATTCGGAAACCGCGCTGGGGGCATTGACCTCGGTGATGACCGCCACTAACAAGTTCTGTGAAGCGATGTTCCAGACCACAAAGCAGGCGGTCGAGGTCGCCGAACAGAACGTCAGCGCGGCGAGTAACACGGCGTCAAAGGCTGCCAAGCAGGCGGTCGAGCACTGACACGTGGTAGTCGTGCATGGGCCACGTGGTATTTGCTATGCTGGCAAATGGACGGTCTGTCTGCGTGCGATCCCCAGGATGTTATTCAGGAGGCCAACCATGGAAGAGCTGACAAAGGAGGAGTTGGCGACGTTGGCGGCACAAATGGACGCTGAGGAGTCGCGTATCCGTGCCGTCGCCGGAACCGCCGATTCGCCTGTCGTGCCGCCAACGCAACGTGAACACCGGGATGAAGGTGAACTGGCGGACGAAAAGACCGTGCAGCGCCAGGGCGACGCGATGCTGGAACACTATCGCATGCAACTGGCCGACATTGACGCGGCCCGGTCACGGATGAGAAGCGGCCAGTACGGCGTCTGTGTCGACTGCCAGCAGGCCATTCCTTTCTCCCGCTTGCAGGCGTACCCAACCGCCATACGCTGCACGGCATGTCAGAGTCGCCACGAACACCTCTATTCACGCCAGGCGCAGGATACGCCCCGACCGGCTTCCGCAGACCTGTCGTCGCGTAGCTGACTCACTCGTTCCTGAGATCAATGCCGAAGCCGCCAGCCAGCTCGCAATCGATGATCCCGGCAGCGTAGGCAAAAAGCCAGTCCTCTGTCTCCTGCAGCGTTGCGGGCGGGTGGGGCCAGTCCGGCGTAAAACGGATGCCCATGTCCTCATTGCGCGCGGAGATTTGGACGCGCCCGTTTGGCGTGCCCTGCTCAATCACCTCCGGCACGAACAGCGCAACGTGGAATCCCTTGTAAGACCGTTTTCTTTCCAGCATTTCAGTCTCCGGCAATAAACACAGGTCCGTGGCGCTGCCCCTAGGAGACCGCGCCAAAATGGGGGCTGACTAAGCGGCAGGGCGGTGGTCTTCTTCTCCGGCGATGGAGGGATACCATCGTTCAACGTGCGGTCGGAGCTGGTCATTGAGCACGGCCGTCCGGATTTGTAGCAGGTCGTGCGCGTGACGCGGCCGCCAGGGCATCTGTTGCCGTTTAGCGAACCGCTTGCTGATTACCTGGTTGACGGCCGACTCGACGAAACCCGATGCAATGGGCTCCCCGTGGCGATAGCGATCACCGTAATTCACGATGAAGCCCCGGTTGTTGTCCAGATAGACGATGAACTCCTCAAGTCTGTCATGGAGCTTGGCCTCTTCGGAGCTGGCCTCAGCGTCAAGATCCCAGCCGAGGCTTTTCAGTCGGCGCAACGCTGGACTTCCCGACGATCACTTCAAACCAGCCGTCCTGGCGACGCCTGTGCCCCGCCAGCCGAAGGGTAGCCGCCGTCAATGCCGACCGCGCGCACCGGACTGGGTTCCGGGATGTCGGGAGAACGAATGCTCGCCGCCATCTCCACCTGCTGCCAGGAATCGGTGGCCTGTTCAGCTTCCAGCCGGCGGCCGAGCTCGGTGACCTGGCGCCGGATCGTGGATAGGGGCAGCCATGCCACAGGTGCCACTTGGCACCACGCAGCGCCTTAATCAAGGTCGCGTTGCTCGGGCCGTCACTGTGTGACGGCCGGCCCTTGATCATCTGTTCGAGGTTCTGTACCCGCATGGCGATGTGGAACCAATCGAGGACGCACTCACCGCGATCACCAAATCCGAACTGGGCAGACCGTACGGTCTCTCCGCCGTCCGAGAGAAAGGTGACCGGTTGAGCGGGTTGCACACCTTCTCGCCAGCGGAAGTTCAGCATGCGATCAACTGGCCGCTGTTCCAGCTTGTGCACGTAGGCAAAGCTGTGGCCGGCATCCTGATCCCGCATCGAGCTGGCCGCCAGCACATGATCGAGCGGTAACACCTCCTGCAGGACGTTGACGGTCAGGCCATAGGACATCAGCGCTGCAAACTTGACCTCAAGATACTGTAGTTCTGGACTGACCCGCTCAAGCAAGCCGCTGGCGACCGGACTGAAGGCGGGGGCGTTGCCCGTGCATTGCCGACAAGGATACAGCCTGGGACTGTCAATCGACATCCGTCCAAACGGCGAGCGGAAGACAAGCCGATGGTGACCCTTGCAGGCCAGCGGCGCACCGCATGTGGGGCAAACGCTGGTCCGGGCAACCGCCTCGGCAACCTGTGCCGCGACCATCGTGCGCTGCAGCTGACCCAGCAATGATTTCGCCTCCTCCAAATGCAGCCCCAGTGATCCGGCATCAAAGCCTTTTCGTTCGAACTGGGCGATCTCCGTGACGGTGGCGGGCACTTCCCCATCATTTTGCACTACGACTTGCAAGCTGATTCGCATGGCCGCCCTCTTCCCGTGGACAATCTGCGGCGACCAGTCTACATCTGGAGCTGTCGCAACTGATCATTGACGATCCGACGGTCGAAGCGACGGTCCAGCCAAGTCAGCCACTGGTCGACCTCATCGCGTAGCTCGTCCAGCTCGAGGGGGCGCTCGCGTAGGGATTCGAGCCAATCCAGGAGCTCCCATTCGCTCCATTTTTCTCTAACCTCCAGGTATCTTTCCACCCCGCCGATGTCCTCCGGCGGACAAGCCCCGCACCCAGCCACGCAACGTGGCAACAGCTCAGTATCCTGCCTCAGCGCGCGCCGCTCGACGCGTATATCGTGCCGCCACCACGCATTGAAGTCGTACACGTAGAAAAAGGCCTCGTGTTCGCGCAAAGCGAATGCGCTCAGCGTCAGCGCGGTTGCCGCCGTGGAAAATTGCAGAGCGCCCTCGCGGGCTTCGCCGTATCGCTGGCCACGAATGATGAACTGGTGCAGATGATCGTCCGTCCAGCCCATGACCATCTGGATGACTTCGTGTAATTGCCCGAGCGTCATGTTCTCGGGAATGAGCACACGTCGCCAAACCGGCGGGCTCAAGCCGCGCAGCGTAATTCGGAGTTGAAGGACGAAGGTCGCAGGCGAAGGTCGGAAGCCATCCGCACATTCTAGGTGGCTCATTGGCCTCACAACGGGAGTCAGGGAGTTCGCCCCCGCTTTGGCGCGCTCTCCTCAAAGGCCGCAGGCGTTCCGACGTTGCTGATAAAGCATTCCTCGTTCGGTCCGGCGCGTGTGCCAACGGGATCTGGTAGTTGTCGCGGAAGCGACGGTCAGGCGGGTGGGCGTGACGCCGTCGCGTTCCACAGCGCGTGCCCCAAGCCATGCCCCTGTCAACCACGCCGGAACCCGCTGCGAACCCACAGTTTTGTACCGTTACGCATCAAGCGCACTGGACAATGCGTGCCCTGACAGAAATGGGGTTCACACGCTGTAGGATAGATACTCTAGCAAGCTCAGGCTCTACTATCACGTTTGGAGAACCACGATGGCAAAGCTAGTGGTGCTATACAAGAAGCCTGCGGACACGGCAGCCTTCGATTCATATTACTTCTCGACCCATGTTCCGATCGCGAAGAAGATCCCCGGCCTGCGACGCTACGAGGTCAGCAGCGGCCCGGTTGCGAGCCCGGGCGGCAATTCGCCGTTTCACCTGGTTGCGGTGCTGAGCTTCGATTCGCTGGTGGCGCTCCAGCAGGCAATGGCTTCGCCTGAGGGTGCCGCAGCAGCAGCTGATGTGGCCAATTTTGCCCAGGCCGGCGTTGACATGCTCATATTCGACACGAAGGAAGTTTAGGCCGGCGGTTCGCGGCCCATTTTCTTTGAGAAGGGGATATGCCCGCTAGCACAAGGGCCATGGCAGGCGCCCGGGAGTTGTCGCCACATCGATTGCCGACAGGGATACAGCCTGGGACTGTCAATCGACAGTCCCCCGAACGCTGTGCGAAAGACCAGCCGATGGTGACCCTTGCAGGCTAGCGGCGAACCGCAGGTGGCGCAAACGCTGGTTCTGGTAACCGCCTCGGCAACCTGTGGCGCGATCATCGCGCGCTGCAGTCTGCTTAGCAGCGATTTCGCCTCTTCCAAATGCAGCCCCGGTGATCCGGCGTCAAGCCTTTTTCGTTCGAACAGGGCGACCTCGGTAAACGGTGGCTGACACGCCCTCTTCGTCCTGCACGACGACCTGCAAGCTGATTCGCATGGCCACCCTCCTCCCCCTGAACAAGTGGGTAAATACAAGGGGGAGCGGACGCTTACGCGGTTGTTTGCCTTGGAGCTTGCCCACAGCGACGTTCTGATCGCAGGCGAATAGACACGTCCGCATTTTGAATCGCCAAAGACAAAACCCCTCGCAGCACACGCTGTCGAGGGGTTTTGGGGATAAGAGCCTGGCGATGACCTACTTTCACACGGGTAATCCGCACTATCATCGGCGCGGAGTCGTTTCACGGACCTGTTCGGGATGGGAAGGGGTGGTTCCAACTCGCTATGGTCACCAGGCATAAGGGGTTGTGGCGCTGGGGTTGAGGCCAGCGTCACGAATAGGGATGTAGTTGGGGGTTGTGCGTATCTGGCACAGACACGATCACACACACCAGGTAAAACACACTGGTTATAGGATCAAGCCTTACGGGCAATTAGTACTGGTTAGCTTAACGCATTACTGCGCTTCCACACCCAGCCTATCAACGTCCTGGTCTCGAACGACCCTTCAAGGAGGTCAAGCCTCCAGGGAATCCTCATCTTCAGGCGAGTTTCCCGCTTAGATGCTTTCAGCGGTTATCTCTTCCGTACATAGCTACCCTGCGATGCCTCTGGCGAGACAACAGGTACACCAGCGGTACGTCCACTCCGGTCCTCTCGTACTAGGAGCAGCCCCCGTCAAGATTCCAACGCCCACGGCAGATAGGGACCAAACTGTCTCACGACGTTTTAAACCCAGCTCACGTACCTCTTTAAATGGCGAACAGCCATACCCTTGGGACCGGCTACAGCCCCAGGATGAGATGAGCCGACATCGAGGTGCCAAACACCGCCGTCGATATGAACTCTTGGGCGGTATCAGCCTGTTATCCCCAGAGTACCTTTTATCCGTTGAGCGATGGCCCTTCCATTCAGAACCACCGGATCACTATGTCCTGCTTTCGCACCTGCTCGACTTGTCGGTCTCGCAGTTAAGCACGCTTTTGCCATTGCACTTTAGGTACGATGTCCGACCGTACCAAGCGTACCTTCGAACTCCTCCGTTACACTTTGGGAGGAGACCGCCCCAGTCAAACTGCCTACCATGCACTGTCCCCGACCCGGATTCACGGGTCAAGGTTAGAACCTCAAACAAACCAGGGTGGTATTTCAAGGACGGCTCCACGTGAACTAGCGTCCACGCTTCAAAGCCTCCCACCTATCCTACACAGATCGGTTCAAAGTCCAATGCAAAGCTACAGTAAAGGTTCATGGGGTCTTTCCGTCTAGCCGCGGGGAGATTGCATCATCACAAACACTTCAACTTCGCTGAGTCTCGGGAGGAGACAGTGTGGCCATCGTTACGCCATTCGTGCAGGTCGGAACTTACCCGACAAGGAATTTCGCTACCTTAGGACCGTTATAGTTACGGCCGCCGTTTACCGGGACTTCAATCAAGAGCTTGCACCCCATCATTTAATCTTCCGGCACCGGGCAGGCGTCACACCCTATACGTCCACTTTCGTGTTTGCAGAGTGCTGTGTTTTTATTAAACAGTCGCAGCCACCATTTTATTGCAACCCCGTCACCCTTCTGGCGCAGGCCAGTCAAGCTACCAGGGCGTACCTTATCCCGAAGTTACGGTACCAATTTGCCGAGTTCCTTCTCCCGAGTTCTCTCAAGCGCCTTAGAATACTCATCTCGCCCACCTGTGTCGGTTTGCGGTACGGTCTCGTATGACTGAAGCTTAGAGGCTTTTCTTGGAACCACTTCCAATTGCTTCGCAGCACTAGGCCGCTCGCCCCACATCCTTGAATTCCGCGCCCGGATTTGCCTAAGCGCCTTCTCCAATGCAGGGACCGGGACTTCCAACACCCGGACAACCTTCCGCGATCCGTCCCCCCATCGCATCATACGACGGTGCAGGAATATTAACCTGCTTCCCATCAGCTACGCATCTCTGCCTCGCCTTAGGGGCCGACTCACCCTACGCCGATGAACGTTGCGTAGGAAACCTTGGGCTTACGGCGAGGGGGCCTTTCACCCCCTTTATCGCTACTCATGTCAGCATTCGCACTTCTGATACCTCCAGCATCCTTTACAAGACACCTTCACAGGCTTACAGAACGCTCTCCTACCACGCGCTTGCGCGCGTCCGCAGCTTCGGTATATGGCTTAGCCCCGTTACATCTTCCGCGCAGGACGACTCGATCAGTGAGCTATTACGCTTTCTTTAAAGGGTGGCTGCTTCTAAGCCAACCTCCTGACTGTTTTAGCCTTCCCACTTCGTTTCCCACTTAGCCATATTTGGGGACCTTAGCTGGCGGTCTGGGTTGTTTCCCTCTTGACACCGGACGTTAGCACCCGATGTCTGTCTCCCGTGATTGCACTCTTCGGTATTCGGAGTTTGCTATGGCGGGGTAATCAGCAATAGACCCCCCAACCATGACAGTGCTCTACCCCCGAAGGTGAGACACGAGGCACTACCTAAATAGTTTTCGGAGAGAACCAGCTATTTCCAGATTTGTTTAGCCTTTCACCCCTATCCACAGCTCATCCCCTAACTTTTCAACGTTAGTGGGTTCGGTCCTCCAGTACGTGTTACCGCACCTTCAACCTGGCCATGGATAGATCATCTGGTTTCGGGTCTACACCCAGCGACTCAACGCCCTGTTCGGACTCGCTTTCGCTACGCCTGCCCTAATCGGTTAAGCTTGCCACTGAATGTAAGTCGCTGACCCATTATACAAAAGGTACGCCGTCACCCGTTGCCAGGCTCCGACTGTTTGTATGCATGCGGTTTCAGGATCTATTTCACTCCCCTCCCGGGGTTCTTTTCGCCTTTCCCTCACGGTACTGGTTCACTATCGGTCGATCACGAGTATTTAGCCTTGGAGGATGGTCCCCCCATCTTCAGACAGGATTTCACGTGTCCCGCCCTACTTGTCGTACACCTAGTTCCACAATCGTGTTTTCGCATACAGGGCTATCACCTGCTATGGCCGGGCTTTCCATCCCGTTCTGCTAACACCACTGCTAAAGAGTACAAGGCTCTTCCCATTTCGTTCGCCACTACTTTGGGAATCTCGGTTGATTTCTGTTCCTGCAGCTACTTAGATGTTTCAGTTCGCCGCGTTCGCTTCCCACACCTATGAATTCAGTGTGGGATGACCCATACGGGCCGGGTTTCCCCATTCGGACATCTCCGGATCAAAGCTTGTTTGCCAGCTCCCCGAAGCTTTTCGCAGGCTACCGCGTCCTTCATCGCCTGTGATCGCCAAGGCATCCACCACATGCACTTGTTCGCTTGACCCTATAACGAGTGTGTCTCGATCGCTCGAAACAAGTCGCTACAGGATGAGTTCTCGCATTTGTGCCGTATTCCAAGTCATCTTTCGATCACTTAAATACATTTTGGTTGATACAATCACAACCCGGTATCGCGTTTGTACTGCAGCGTCTCATCAACGCTTGCGCGACACCTTTACTACATCCCATATTTTTAAAGAACAGCCGATCGTTGGATCGCTTGGCAATGCCAAATGGAAGCACTCGTTCGCAGAGTGCTTCCATTTGGCCAACCAGCCTGGCCTTAACCACAAACTACCGATAAGTGTGAGCGCTCAACTTCAGATGCACGCTCTGAAAGGAGGTGATCCAGCCGCACCTTCCGATACGGCTACCTTGTTACGACTTCACCCCAGTCATGAACCCTGCCGTGGTAATCGCCCTCCTTGCGGTTAGGCTAACTACTTCTGGCAAAACCCACTCCCATGGTGTGACGGGCGGTGTGTACAAGACCCGGGAACGTATTCACCGCGGCATGCTGATCCGCGATTACTAGCGATTCCAGCTTCACGTAGTCGAGTTGCAGACTACGATCCGGACTACGATGCGTTTTCTGGGATTAGCTCCCCCTCGCGGGTTGGCAACCCTCTGTACGCACCATTGTATGACGTGTGAAGCCCTACCCATAAGGGCCATGAGGACTTGACGTCATCCCCACCTTCCTCCGGTTTGTCACCGGCAGTCTCTCTAGAGTGCTCTTGCGTAGCAACTAGAGACAAGGGTTGCGCTCGTTGCGGGACTTAACCCAACATCTCACGACACGAGCTGACGACAGCCATGCAGCACCTGTGTCCACTTTCCCTTTCGGGCACCTGATGCATCTCTGCTTCGTTAGTGGCATGTCAAGGGTAGGTAAGGTTTTTCGCGTTGCATCGAATTAATCCACATCATCCACCGCTTGTGCGGGTCCCCGTCAATTCCTTTGAGTTTTAATCTTGCGACCGTACTCCCCAGGCGGTCAACTTCACGCGTTAGCTACGTTACTGAAGAAATGAATCCCCAACAACTAGTTGACATCGTTTAGGGCGTGGACTACCAGGGTATCTAATCCTGTTTGCTCCCCACGCTTTCGTGCATGAGCGTCAGTGACGTCCCAGGGGGCTGCCTTCGCCATCGGTATTCCTCCACATCTCTACGCATTTCACTGCTACACGTGGAATTCTACCCCCCTCTGACATACTCTAGCCTTGCAGTCACAAGCGCCATTCCCAAGTTAAGCTCGGGGATTTCACGCCTGTCTTACAAAACCGCCTGCGCACGCTTTACGCCCAGTAATTCCGATTAACGCTCGCACCCTACGTATTACCGCGGCTGCTGGCACGTAGTTAGCCGGTGCTTATTCTTCCGGTACCGTCATCGACCCGGGGTATTCACCCAGGCCATTTCTTTCCGGACAAAAGTGCTTTACAACCCGAAGGCCTTCTTCACACACGCGGCATTGCTGGATCAGGGTTGCCCCCATTGTCCAAAATTCCCCACTGCTGCCTCCCGTAGGAGTCTGGGCCGTGTCTCAGTCCCAGTGTGGCTGATCGTCCTCTCAGACCAGCTACTGATCGTCGCCTTGGTAGGCTCTTACCCCACCAACTAGCTAATCAGACATCGGCCGCTCCTGTAGCGCGAGGCCTTGCGGTCCCCCGCTTTCACCCTCAGGTCGTATGCGGTATTAGCTAATCTTTCGACTAGTTATCCCCCACTACAGGGCACGTTCCGATGTATTACTCACCCGTTCGCCACTCGCCACCAGGCCGAAGCCCGTGCTGCCGTTCGACTTGCATGTGTAAGGCATGCCGCCAGCGTTCAATCTGAGCCAGGATCAAACTCTTCAGTTCAATCTCTGTGTGGACCCTCACGGGTCCTCGCTCTTTCGAGCGGTCGCTCACTCTCAGAAAACTGACTGACCAGATCCGAAGATCCAGTCACGTTTTGCTGTGCGAGCACTTTATAACTTGTAAGCTAAAAGACCGAAGTCTTTCGCATCCGTTATCAAGCGCCCACACTTATCGGTGTTTGTTTGTTAAAGAACTTGCCGCGATTCGCTTTGCTTGTCGCGTCGCTGCTTTGTCAGCAGCGAAGGAGCGAGACTATAAAGAAGTTTCTGCGATTAATCAATCATTTTCGAGAAATTCTTTTTTCTGGACACTCTTTCGAGTTAATCCTTGCAAGTCTTTTCCCACCTCCGTTGCGCGGTGCTTTGCGAACGGGGGGGCGAATATTAATGCCTCCATGCCTGGCTTGCAAGCGTTTTTGAAAAGATTTTGAAAGAGCCTATTTTGTCACTTTTGCGTCGACCCGCGACGTGGATGAGCACCGAGCTGGTCGCCGCCCGCGGGGCCACGCGCTACCGATCATGACGTTGCTCGCGCCCACCCTTCTCGACGACTCGAGCGCCGGACTTCATCCGAGCGATTCGCGGTTCTGTACTGATGGTTGCGGCTTGCGACGCTCGTCGACCTAGCAGGAACACTGTAAGCGGCCTGTTCTTCCATCTTGAATCCGCCCCGAGCCGATGGGACTGCGCGCCGACGTGCTGCGCCTGCCGCTGGGGGCGCGCTTCAACTACGACGAAGAGAAGAACATCCTGTTCCTGAATTTCGAGGAGCTCGAAGTGAAGCGCCAGGAAGACATCGAGGCGATCCGCAACGAGGTCATCCGCATCTGCGAGCCGTTGGGCCACAGGGTCTACACCGTGGTCAACTACGCGGGCTTCGTGCTCGACCGGAGCGTGGAAGATGCCTATGTCGAGATGATCTCGGACACGGTGGCACGCTACTACGTCGGCGTGACCCGCTTTACCACCAGCGCCTTCATGCGCGCCAACCTCAGCGACACCTCGCCCGGCGCGGCCTCGCGCCCTATGTCTACGAGACCGAGGCAGAAGCGAAGGCGAGCCTGCAGGACCAGCCCCGCAGCGACTAGGCTGGCTGCCCACGGGCACCTCCTTCGTGCAGGCTGGCCTGGAGGCACTAGTCGACGCGGCCCCCAGACCGCCCAACTGGGCCAGGTCACCAAGTCGTTTCGGTGACCGCCCGCCTGGCGCATCGCGTAACCGCGTTCTTCAGGACGTCAGGCCTTTGGCGCCGAGCCAACTCAGCCACGCCTAATCTTCGATCTCGCCATCATGAAGGCTTGGTAAACGGCTGCCGGCTCAAACCGATTGCCCGCGGCGAGTGCCCGGTTCACGCTCTTGGTAAATTCGTCGGTGAAGTTTCGATCAAGCAGCGGGAACGGCGTCACCTGGGAACCATAGAACGGCATGCGCGAATTCATGACCAGGTGCGCGAGTTTGTCCCGGCTTGATCCGGTGAAGACCAGCATGAGATCCGGGGCCTTGCCCTAAACATTCATCGCATCGCGCGCTCTTCGGCGCGCAGCGCGCGCACGATTGCGCTTTGGCTGTGCGCCCGTCCTTCGCGAATATGCCGCTCGGCCTGCGCCGGCAACCGACTTCGCCTACTCGACAATCTTCAGAAGTACTGGATCGACGGCATCCGGATGGTCGTATCCTTGGGCGAAGACTTGGTCCCGTGGCATCACGTAGTACAACACTCGCGTAGCAAGGCTATTGCTGCGGTACTCGCCAAATGTCCTGCTGGCTGCACTCGCAGACCACGGTACCTGCGTGTCGCGTCCCAATGCTATTGAAAATCGGACACCGTGTAGCGAACAGCGTATGCTGATTGCTGAAAGGAGACCAACATGTCTCAGAATAACTCGATCTATAAGGGCTTCAAGGTGTCGGCAATTGTACGCCGCTCATCCGAAGATGTCCTCGACCCCGGCGCGGCGCAGCCAACCTTCCTCGCAACAGCGACCGTTACTCAGGTTAGCGTGGGCAGTGGCTCACTCAGGCTGGTGCCAGCGCTTCCACCGCATCATGCGCTCACACCCCACGCCGCCATCGACCTGGCACTATCTTCGGCCAGGGCAGTTATCGACAGCTTGTCCACGTCCGTCAGGCACAAATAGTTTGCACGAAAGCCAGGCTCACAAAAACGAGGTCAACACCGAGGCGCTGCGCCAGATCGGTTAACTGTAAGCGATTGAGGCCGAGAGCCGCTGCAAGCCTGACGACCGGCCTACTGCCGGCATCCGGTGGTAGCGGCGTTGATGAGCGACGGCTACAAGTTCTACAACGACCTCCGCGCATGGACTCAAGCCGCATCGGGTGGCGAGCTTCAAGGTGTCGAACGATAAGCACTTCGCCGAGAAGCTGGACGACATCGTCGGGCTGTATCTCAATCCACCAGAACGTGCATTGGTCTTCTGTTGCGACGAGAAGTGCCAGATTCAGGCGCTTGACCGGACCCAGCCAGGCCTGCCGTTGAAGCGAGGGCGCTGTGAGACGATGACTCACGATTACAAGCGTCATGGTGTGACGACCTTGTTCGCGGCGATGAACACCCTCGATGGTAGTGTCATTGGTCAGTGCATGACAAAGCATCGACACCAAGAGTGGCTACGCTTCTTGCGGCAGATTGATCGAAGTACGCCCAAGGACCGCGAGCTTCATTTGATCGCCGACAACTATGCAACCCACAAGCACCCCAATGTGCAAGCGTGGCTCGCCAAACACCCACGATTTCACATGCATTTCACCCCCACCAGTGTTGGCCCCGCTTGCGGCGCCGTCGCGGGTGGACCTCAGCGCCGGCCAATTCGCCCTGGAGCGTGGCGTCGGATCACCGGGCGGCCGGCTGGTCCATGAAATTTGAGCGCCCCAGCGCATAAGTAGCGCGAGCGTCGGTCGGTTCCGCCGTCAAGCGGTGGTCAAGGAATGGTAGCGTCTAGCCCTTTGGATTCGCATGGCCATCATCTATGATGTGATTCATGTAATCATCGTATTGCCATCTTGAGGCTCCCATGGAGCAAAAGACCGCTCGGCTTACGCTGCTCATCGATCCCAACAAGAAGGCTGCCTTCGAGCGCCTTTGCGCACAGCAGGATCTGACCGCCTCGCAGGTGATACGGCGTCTTATCCGCGACTACCTGACCCAGCATGGCGTCCAGTACGTCCCCAGCGGCGTGGACACGGACAAAGCGGAAGCCATGAGCAAAGAGAGGCCACCGGTCGGCGCGCCGTCGCGGCGCGACGCGAAACCTCCCGCCAAGCGCCGTGCGACCCGTCGCGGAGCCTGATCCATGAGCAGCGTGCCCCCTCTTACCCAATGGCTCCATCTCGACTGGATGCTTGTTGTGGTTGGGGCCTGGCTGCTTGTCGGCGTGGCAGGGGTCCTGGTGCTGCATCGGTTTGCACTGGTATCCCACGTGCTATTCCCCATCGGGGGACTGCTAGGGCTGGCGCTGTTCGGTCTGGCGCTCCACGCCGTATTCCGCGCGCCTGAGGCTGCCGTGCTGCCCATTGGCCTGCCCACACTGCCGTTCCACGTCCGGGTCGACAGCCTGTCGGCCTACTTCCTGATGGTAATGGGAGGGGCGGCGACCGGCATCTCGACGTTTGCGGCTGGCTACTTCCGCAAGGGCGAAGGCACGCCGCCGGGCCTCCTTTGTCTTGAGTACCACCTGTTCCTCGCCAGCATGGCCGGGGTGATCCTGGCAGACGATGCCTACTCTTTCATGGTGATGTGGGAAACCATGGCGTTGTCTTCATTCTTCCTGGTGACCGCCAACCACCGCATCGCCGAAGTGCGCGCCGCCGGCTATCTCTACATCACAATGGCGCGCATCGGAGCGATCGCCATCCTGCTGTGCTTTGGCGTGCTGCAGGCCAACACCGGCGACTATACGTTTGCCAGCATGCGAGCCCAGGCGCTGACGCCGCTCTGGGCCTCGGTCGGTTTCCTGCTGGCCCTGTTCGGATTCGGCGCCAAGGCCGGCATCCTACCTTTGCACGTCTGGCTGCCGGAGGCGCATCCGGCTGCGCCGTCACCGGTGTCGGCAATGATGAGCGGCGTCATGCTCAACACTGCCATCTACGGCCTGCTGCGCGTGTCCTTCGACCTGCTGCAGGTGCGTCTGTGGTGGTGGGGCGGATTGCTGCTGGCCATTGGACTGGCCACCGCGCTGTTCGGCGTGGTCTTTGCCGCGGTACAAACCGACATGAAGCGGCTTCTGGCTTATTCGTCGATCGAGAATATGGGCCTGCTCTTCGTTGCCATGGGCCTGACACTGCTGTTTTCAGCCTACGGCATGGCGCCAATGGCCGCCCTGGCCCTGACAGCCGCGCTCTACCATGTCGCCAGCCATGCCTTCTTCAAGAGCCTGCTCTTTCTGGGGACCGGTAGCGTGTTGCATGCCACCGAGGAGAGAAGCCTCGGCAAGCTAGGCGGATTGATTCGCTATATGCCATGGGTGGGCTGGCTTACGCTGCTGGGCGTGCTGGCCAGCGCGGGGCTGCCTCCGCTCGGCGGTTTCGTCTCGGAGTGGCTGCTGCTGCAGAGCTTCCTGTTCACGCCGGGTCTTCCGGAGCCGATACTGACCATGCTGATCCCGGTGGTCGCCGCGCTGATCGCGCTGGTGGCGGCCCTGGCCGGCTACACCATGGTAAAGTTCTTCGGCGTGATCTTCCTCGGCCAGCCCCGTGAGCCCAAGCTGGCCCACGCGCACGACGCCGGCCGCTGGGAGCGCGCGGGCATGCTGTGGCTCGCGCTGGGCTGTATCGCGCTTGGCCTGCTGCCGACCCAATTCGTCCAGCTGATCGATCCGGTGACGCAGCAGCTGGTGGCGAGCGGACTCGGCGCCCGGACCGCGGCCAGCGGCTGGCTGCTGGCACCGACCGGCCTGGCTCAGGCCAGCTATGGGCCGGTCATTTTCCTGCTCGGCATTCTGGCCAGCGTTGCCCTCGCCTACCTGCTGGTGCGCCGCCTCTACCACGGTCGGCTTCGCCGCAGCCCGCCCTGGGCTTGCGGCTTCCCATGGGGCACCGCGCGCATGCAGGACACCGCCGAGGGTTTCGGTCAGCCGATCCGCCAGATCTTTGAACCGTTTTTTCGGATGCGCCGCGACCTGCCGACGCCATTCGATGAGCAGCCGCACTACCGGGTCACAGTGGCGGATCATTTCTGGCGCTGGATGTATGTCCCCGTGATCGATCTGGCGTCGTATCTGGCCCGGCTGATCGGCCTGATGCAACAGGGACGCATCTCGGCATACCTGCTGTACAGCTTCCTGACCCTGGCCGCCACGCTACTGGCCGTGATGCGATGAGGGTTGCATGAACTTGACCGGAATCCTGTCACAGCTACTCGAGATTGTGATCTCGATCGCGTTGGCGCCCCTGCTGATCGGCTGGGTCAACCAGTGGCGGGCTTGGCTGCAGAACAAGTCGGCGCCCAGCCTCTGGCAACCGTATCGAATGCTGCACAAACTATTCAACAAGGAATCGGTGGTCGCAGATAATGCGTCGCCGCTGTTCCGCGCCACGCCCTATGTGGTGTTCGGCTGCATGGCGCTCGCTTGCTCTATCATCCCTACCGTTTCCACGGACCTGCCACTGGCACCGGCCGCCGACGCGATCGCCCTGGTCGGCCTGTTCGCGCTGGCGCGGGTCTTCATCTCGCTGGCGGCAATGGACGTCGGCACCGCCTTCGGGACGCTGGGCGCGCGGCGCGAGATGCTGATCGGCTTCCTGGCGGAACCGGCTCTGCTGATGGTACTGTTCTCCGCCTCGCTGATCTCCAAGTCGACCTCGCTCACCACCATTGTCGAGACGATTGCTCACCGGGACCTGGCCATCTACCCGGGCCTGGCGTTTGCCGGCGTTGCGTTCACCATGGTATCGCTGGCCGAGAACGCTCGCATACCGGTCGACAATCCCGCCACTCACCTCGAGCTGACGATGATCCACGAGGCGCTGATCCTCGAATACTCGGGCCGGCATCTGGCACTCCTTGAGTGGGCGGCCAGCCTCAAGCTGTTCGCCTATTCCTGCATCGGCCTGGCGCTGTTCTTTCCCTGGGGCGTTGCCGAAGCGCACGCTCCCCTGGCCATGCTGCTGGCGCTGCCCGCGCTGCTGCTCAAGCTCATCGTGGGTGGGGTCCTGCTGGCGGCGCTGGAGACCGCGAGCGCCAAGATGCGCATCTTCCGTGTGCCGGAGTTCCTGGCCACCGCCTTTCTGCTGGCTGTGATCGGCATGCTGGTCCACTTGCTGCTGGCTCACTGAGAACACGGCAATGACTGCGCTCCTCACCCAGTTCGTCAACCTCCTTGGCGCGGTGCTACTGATCCTCGCCTTCGCCATGATCTCGCAGCGACGAATCCTGTCGCTGATCAACTTGTTCACGTTGCAGGGGGCGACCCTGGCGTTGGCCACCGCCGTCGTCGGCTACGTGACGGGCCAGCCGCACCTTTATCTGTCGGCCGGCCTGACCCTGATACTCAAGGTGTTGCTCATCCCCTATCTGCTGCACCGCGTTATCGATCGTCTCCAGATACGCTGGGACGTCGAGACGCTGATCAACATCCCCACCACCATGCTGATCGGCATCCTGGTGGTTATCTTCGCCTTCAACCTCACCATGCCGATCTCGCGGCTGTCGCTGAAACTCGCCAGCGGCACGCTGGGCATCGCGCTGGCCTGCGTGCTGTTGTCCTTCCTGATGATGATCACGCGCTCCAAGGCGGTGCCGCAGGTCATCGGCTTCCTCGCGATGGAGAACGGCCTCTTCTTTGCGGCCACCGCCGCGACCTATGGCATGCCGATGGTGGTCGAGCTGGGCATAGCGCTGGATGTGCTGATCGGCGTGCTGATCCTGGGCGTCTTCATGTTCCAGATCCGCGAGCAGTTCGACAGCCTGGACATCCGTCACCTTGAGAAGCTGAAGGAGGATTGAGTTGACCGCGCTGGCCTTTCTGCTCGGATTTCCGCTCGCCGGTGGGCTGGTGCTGGCGCTGACGGGACATCGCGAGCGCGCACGCGACATCAATGTCGCCTTCAGCCTGGGCACATTCCTCGCCGCCTGCGTGCTGACGGCGCAAATCGTCGCCAATGGCCCCATGCTGGCGTGGGGCCGTGAGTTCTACATCGACCCGCTGAACGTTTTTCTGGTTGCGCTCACCGCGTTCGTGGGCCTGACCACCTCGATTTTCTCGCGGCCGTACATGCGGGTGGAGCACGATCACGGAAAGATGACGCCGCCGCGGCTGCGCCTGTACCACAGCATGTACCAGCTCTTCACCTTCACCATGCTGCTGGCGCTGACGACCAACAATATGGGTATCGTTTGGGTTGCGATGGAGGCCGCCACGCTGACCACCGTGCTGCTGGTCAGCGTCTACCGCACCGCCGCTAGCCTGGAGGCGGCATGGAAGTATTTCATCCTGTGCGGGGTGGGGATTGCCCAGGCACTGTTCGGCACGGTGCTGCTGTACATGGCCGCCGAGCAGGTCATCGGCCCGGAGGGTGGCGCGCTGCTGTGGACCAACCTGGACGCGGTAAAGCGCCAGCTCGATCCCAACATCATCACGCTGGCGTTCGCCTTCCTGTTTATCGGCTATGGCACCAAGGTCGGCCTGGTCCCGCTGCATAACTGGCTGCCCGATGCCCACGCGGAGGGGCCGACCCCGGTGTCCGCCGTGCTCTCTGGCCTGCTGCTCAACGTGGCGCTATATGCCGTGCTGCGCTGCAAGGTGCTGACCGATGCGGCGCTGGGCAACCATCTCACCGGCCGCCTGATGATGGGGTTCGGCCTGGTATCGGTGGTCGCAGCTGTCTTCTTCCTGATCCGGCAGCGCGACATCAAGCGCATGTTCGCGTATTCGTCCATCGAGCACATGGGCATGATGACCTTCGCCTTCGGCATGGGCGGGCCAATCGCCAGCTATGCCGGCCTGCTGCACATGACGGTGCATTCGCTGGTCAAGTCTGCAATCTTCTTCGCAGTCGGCCACGCCGCGCAGAAGGCGGGCACGCAAGTCATGGACGACATCCGCGGGCTGATCCGTGTCAGTCCCACGGTCGGCTGGGGTCTGATGGTAGGGGTGCTCGCCATCCTGGGCATGCCGCCGTTCGGGGTCTTTGCCAGCGAGTTCCTGATCGTCACGACCGCCATGCGCGAGCAGCCGTGGGCCACGCCCTTCCTGCTGCTCGCACTCGGGTTGGCGTTCGCCGCGGTGTTCAGTCGGGTGCAACCGATGGTCTTCGGCGACACCACGCTCAAGCCGCTGGCGCATCCGCCAGCGCTGGTCCCGGTGTTCACGCATCTCGCCCTGGGGCTAATGTTGGGTCTTTATATCCCGCCCTATCTCAACACCTGGTACCGGCAGGCAGCCGCCATGCTGGGGAGCTGACCCGATGACACCGTCAGATCCCGGCCTCGACCTGGAGCGGCTGCCCGCGCCGCTGCCAGTCTGGCACGGCCAGGTCGGGCCAGACGGCTGGTCCGCCACGGCCCGTGCGGTGGCGGACGCTGCCGGGCGCCTCGTTGCGCTGTGGGGCGTCGACCGGAGTACCATCGGCGGTACGTTGACGGCATGCGTGACGTACGCCACGCCGCGGGGACTGATATGGCTCGAACTGCCGCTTGATGGTATCGCGCCCGCGGTGCCGGATCTGGCCGGCATATTCCCATGCGCGGGCCGGATGCAGCGTGCCATGACCGACCTGGTAGGTATCGCCGTGCAGGGCAACCGCGATGCCCGGCCCTGGCTGGACCACGGCCTCTGGCCGCCAGGGGCGCGGCCGCTGCAAAGCGGCGCGCAAGCGGGTGCGGCCACGGCCGGCAAACTACCTGCCGACTATCCTTTCGTGCGTGTAGAGGGCGATGGGGTGCACGAGATCGCGGTCGGCCCGGTGCATGCCGGCATCATCGAACCCGGCCACTTCCGCTTTTCCGTGGTCGGCGAGAAGGTGCTGCGGCTGGAAGAACACCTGGGCTACACGCACAAGGGCATTGAGCGGCGTTTCACCGAACTGCCGCCGCTAGAGGGCTACCGCCTGGCCGGCCGGGTTTCGGGCGATTCCACCGTGGCTTTTGCCTGGGCCTATTGCATGGCGCTGGAGTCAGCCTGGCGCTGCGCGCCTCCGCCGCGGGCAAACTGGCTTCGCGCCCTGATGCTCGAGCGTGAGCGGGTGGCCAATCATCTGGGTGACCTGGGGGCCCTGGGCAATGATGCGGGGCTGGCCTTCGGCCTGGCGCAATTCTCGCGCTTGCGCGAAGACTGGCAGCGGCTGGCCGGAGAGGCTTTCGGCCACCGGCTGATGATGGACGCTGTGGTGCCCGGCGGCATTGCACAGGACTTGACGACAGCCATGCTTGAGCGCCTGCGTCAGCAGTGCGACCACATCGAGCGGGAAGTACGTGTGCTGCGCGCGGTCTACGACGAGCACGCGGGCCTGCAGGACCGCTTTGTTGGGGCCGGCCGCGTCACGCCACAGCTTGCCGCCCAGCTTGGGCTGACCGGCCTCGCCGGACGTGCCAGTGGCCGCGCCGTGGACCTGCGCTGCGACCATACTTGGCTGCCCTACGATAGCCTCGCCGTGAAAATGGCCACGCACCGCGGCGGGGATGTCGCCGCCCGCGTGGCGGTGCGATTCGATGAGGTGCTGGAGTCTCTACGACTGAGCCGTGCCATCTGTGCAGGTCTGCCGGAGGGCGCCACGCGAATCGTGCCGCAAGTACCCGCTGGTGCCGCCATCGGGGTGGGATGGGTGGAGGGCTGGCGCGGCGAAGTCCTCGTCGCGCTCGAACTTGCCGATGACGGCAGCATTCTCCGCTGCCATTGCCACGACCCGTCGTGGCAGAACTGGCCGGTGCTGGAGCATGCCATCATCGGCAACATCGTGCCGGACTTTCCGCTGATCAACAAATCCTTCAACCTCAGCTACTCCGGGCACGATCTCTGATGTGGCAAATCCTCAAGCAGATTGCCCGCACCGGCATTGTCACCGAGCCGGCGCCGCCCACCGCGGCGGGCGAGCCCGCCTCTATCCAGCGCATTCACCGGGAGCTGCTCGACATTCTCGGTCAGGCGCTGACGATCCGGCAGGTCGACGCCGGCTCGTGCAATGGCTGCGAGCTGGAGATCCACGCACTCGGCAATCCTTACTACAACATTGAAGGTCTCGGCATCAAGTTCGTCGCCAGCCCGCGCCATGCCGACATGCTGTTGGTGACCGGACCCGTCTCGCGTCACATGGAAGAGGCCCTGCGACGCACCTACGCGGCAACCCCGGAGCCGAAACTGGTAGTGGCGGTGGGCGACTGTGGCTGCACCGGCGGTATCTTTGGGGAGAGCTATGCAAGCTGCGGTCGTGTCGCCAATGTCATCCCCGTAGACGTAACCGTGCCAGGCTGTCCACCGCCGCCATTAGAGATCCTGCGCGGGATTCTGAGCGCCATTCGGCAGCGGCAGACCAATCCCGCACGGCGCTAGCGGTATTGTTCGCCAGGGAGCCTTGTATGCGATGCCCTGCAATTTGCCAAGTTGGGGCCAGCCCCCAATCGTCGACACTGCTAGGCCCTAAGAAGAGCGCGCCGCCGCGAAGCATCGCCTGCAGTGCCACAGTGGCACGTCGACTATGGCCTTGAGAACGGCTGGCTAGCTAATGGCACGATTGCCTAATGCCCGTCACGCACGGGCGTGCCGCTCACAGCACTTGGTCGCCATGTGAACCGGACCCGCCTGCGAGCGCCGGGAGCAGCTAGCCTTCCTGCTACGTATCACCCACGTTCCTTCGCCGCCAAACTAGGCGCGCCGATCGTCGGTTTGGTGGCGTAGTCCACTTCGTACTGCTGCAAATACTCGCGAATCATCTGGCGAACAATCTGGGATGGCGTCTGGTCTTGGGCGGCACAGAGCGCCTCAAAGGCCTTCTTCTTCTCCGGGTCGATCAATACGGTCAGGCGAGCGGTCTTGGATTCCATGCGTTCTGGAGTGTCATCGTATAATAATTAGATTATCATAATATACAACTGCAATGCTCACCACGTATTCGCACCGTCGTGAGACCGGAGGTGTGGGCAGGAGAAGACGCGTCTAAAGCCGCACAACACGGCGCCAGTACAGATGAGTCTTGAGACTCACTTTTTTTGATGAGGGCACAGTGGTAGAAGTGACCATAGAGGTGACCGCCAAGAACGGGTTTCAGGGACGGAATTCCGCGCGATTGGCGTTCACTGCTAATCAGTTTGAGTGCGAGATCCTGCTCATTTGCAGCCCCTGGGTCGCAAGCGCCAAGAACGTGATGGAGGTCATGCGGCTGTCCGCACGGGCGGGAACGCATGTACGCATCCAGGCGGACGGCGTGGACGAGGCCGCCGCTGTCGTTACCATCGCGGCCTTGTTGAGGGGGGATGCGCTCCCCAAGTCTCTCTAATGGAAACGGACAGATGCACGCGGACCGCTCCTCGTTCGAGGCCTATCTGAAATTTCTGGCCGAGGCAACCAGTGACGGTACGCCCCAGGTGTTGGAAACCCAGCACGCCCTGTCGCTGCATTTCGACGCACTGGCCACCCAAAGCTTCATGTCGCGCAAGGATCCCGACAAGCTCGTGCTGGGTTACACCAGGACGATGATGGGTTTCCTGCTGTTGCACCCGACTCCAACCAGAATCTCGATGATCGGCTTGGGTGGCGGTTCACTTGCCAAATACTGCTACCGGCATCTACCCAACACCAAGGTTGTGGCAATTGAAATCAATCCGGCGGTCATCGCCTTGCGCGAGCAGTTCCAGATCCCGCCGGACGACGAACGACTCGAGGTGGTTTGCGCGGATGGCGCCGAATATGTCGCGAACCAGAATGCGCGACCGGACGTGATCCTGGTGGACGGGTTCCTGGCTGATGGCATGCCGGTTCAGCTTGGCACAGCAGACTTCTATGCCGCCTGTCATGCACGCTTGGCCGATACCGGTGTGCTGGTCGCCAATTTTCTCGAAAGCGATCCCGATATCCCGTTCTATCTGGAGGAAGTCAGCGCCGTGTTCGGCAAATCAATGTCGATTTCTCTTTCCGAAGACAGTGCCAACTACACACTGTTCGCCTGGAAAGGGGCACACAAGCTGCCCGCTCTGGAAGCACTAATGGCGCGGGCGCGCATCCTGGAAACGGCGCATTCGCTGAACCTGACTGCAGCCGCTCGCCGTCTGAAACGCGGCGAGCGCCTTGCATCGGATCGTGCCGCCTGGCCCAAGCTGGCAAGGCTCCGGTATTGAAAAGCCCCTTCCCCGCGTGCAGGCCTCCTCACCAATACAACCATGCCCATCCTGTACTTGCGTAAGCTGACTGGGAAGGTGCGCAGTCCCGACAGCAATTGGCAACTGGCCTGCTACCTGGCCTTTGTGGCCGGAGCGACTAACGCGGGCGGTTTCCTGGCCGTGCAGCAGTACACCTCGCACATGTCGGGGATTGTGTCCGCCATGGCCGACAACCTGGCGCTTGGCAGTTTCTGGCTGATGCTGGACGGCCTGGGGGCGCTGCTGTCGTTTCTGGCGGGCGCCGCCTGCTCAGCGGTGCTGATTAACTGGGGTCGGCGCGAGCACCTGCATAGCGAATACGCATTGCCGCTCATGCTGGAAGCCGCGCTGTTGGTATGTTTTGGCCTGCTTGGAAGCAATCTCGAGCGCCACGAATGGCTGTTCGTGCCGGCAACGGTCATGGTGCTCTGTTTCATCATGGGCTTACAAAATGCCATGATCACCAAGCTGTCGAACGCCGAAATCCGCACCACGCACGTGACCGGCATGGTCACGGACATCGGCATAGAACTGGGCAAGCTGTTTTATTGGAATTTGTCCAGAGCCGACTCGAGCAAGCCACCGGTGCTCGCCAATCGACACAAACTACGGGTACTCATCACGCTCGTCGCATTGTTCTTCGCCGGCGGCGTCATTGGCGCCCTGGGGTTCAAGCACGTCGGGTTCAGCGCCACGCTCGTGCTGGCAACCCTGCTGCTCGCCCTCGCGGCAGTCCCTGTGCTCGACGATGTGCGTCTGCACTTGTGGCGCCGGGACCTTTTGCCTCATTTGGCCGCACGCTCGCGGCGTTGGGCTCGCGCAGTCAAGGAAGATGCGCATGCGGTGTGGCTGGCCGCGCAAGATCCTCGCACGCCATGGTATGCGAAAGCGCTGGCCTTGCTGGTCGCCGCCTATGCCTTGTCGCCCATTGACCTGATTCCGGATTTCATTCCATTGCTCGGCTATCTGGACGACGTGGTGGTGGTGCCTCTCGGCTTGTTGGTGGCAATACGATGGATTCCGGTCGAGGTGATGCGCGAGCATCGCGCGGCGGCCGCGGCAGCCGCAGCATCGGCCAGCCACCCCGTCAGCCACGTTGCGGCGCTGGTGATCGTGACGCTCTGGGCCATTGCGGCGGTGTCGGCAATTATCTGGCTCGTGCAACATCTGCCCGGGCGGGGAAGCAGATGAAACGACGGCCCGATCAGGCGCAGCCATCGGCCAGTCCCACAGCGAAGTCATGGGTCTGGCTGTCGCCGGGGGCAGAAATGATGCGCTTTGCGAACGCCTCACGCGGGAGCGAGACGCGGGATCGCGCGTGAGCGCGGATGAAATGAGCGAGAACCTACGTACAAGCCTGCTTGCGCTAATCGCCCTTGGCAAAGAGCGCGGTTTCCTGACGCGTGGTGAGCTGAGCGATCAGCTTCCGGATTGCGACGAAACATCAGGTGCCATCGACCGGACGCTAGCGATGTTGGCCGATCTCGGCATCGAAGTCGTCGACCGAGCGCCAGCAGAAGCTCCGGCATGGCTGACTCAGGATGCCGCACCATCCGCAAACGAGGAGGATGTCGCAGAGGAAGCCGCCGCGGCCATCACGCAGAGCGACGGTCGATTGACTCGCACGACGGATCCCACGCAGATGTACTTGCGAGAGATCGGCGCGATCGCTCTCCTGACGCGCGAGGAGGAGGTGGCCATCGCCCGGCGTATCGAAGACGCATTGGCGGAAATGATGGCGGCGATGGTGGCTTGCCCAGTCGTGGTTTCCGAACTCCTGGCAATGGCCGACCGGGTTGCCTGCGATGAGATGGCATTTGATGATCTGGTCGACCACATTGTGGAGCCGCAAGCTGAGGCAGGCGGTAGCCTGCAACCAGAAGCGCAGGTGCAGACCGCAGCGGAACTGGAGGATGACGACACGGGGTTCGACGATGGCAATCCTGTGCCGACGACGTCTTCTGATAGCGAATCACTGCGCTGGCGGGACATTGCCTTTGGAAGGTTTGCAGCGATCCGGTGTCAGGCCGATGCGCTTGCTAGCATCGCGTGCTGCCCAAGACCCGACCACACCCAATATGTCAGGGTGCTGGCCACCCTCCAATCTGAGCTTGGAGCATTCCGCTTTAGCCCGCCCACCATTGCGATCCTCACGCAGATCCTTGAAGCGTTGATCGGGGAGGTTCGTCAAACGGAGTGCCACATCGCCGAGATCCTGATCGACAAATGTGGCATCGCGCGCGAAGTGTTTCTAGAAGGAATCAGGGATCAAGCCGCAAATCTAGACTGGATGAAAGCGCTCGCGGCCGAGAACTCCGCCATCCGCGCTCACCTGATCAGATGGACGCCTGAAGTGCGAGCGCTTCAGCAACAGTTGCGTGCCCTGGAGGCCCGCGCCGCGATGCCGCTGGGGGATCTGAGGGAAACCGCCAAACGAGCCGCGAAGGCGAAGACGAAAGCCCTGCAAGCCCGGTCCGAGATGATCGGGGCCAACCTCCGACTGGTGGTCTCCATCGCCAAAAAATACCAGAATCGTGGCTTGCCGTTGCCGGATCTCATCCAAGAGGGAAATATTGGACTCATGCGCGCCGTAGACAAATTCGATTACCGGCGCGGCTACAAGTTCTCAACCTACGCCACCTGGTGGGTTCGGCAGGCGGTCATACGTGCCATCGCCGATAAGGCGCCCTCCATTCGTATACCGATGCATCTTGTGGAGGCCATGGGCAAGATCAACCGGCATTCACGCGAGATCTTCAGGGAAACTGGCGCCATGCCAACGCCGTCCATGTTGGCTGCCCGTTTGGCGATGAGCGAGAAACAGATCAAATCCATCCTGAATCTCGTCAAGCAGCCGATCTCGCTGGAGACGCCATTGGGGGAAAGCGGGGATGCGCTACTGGGAGACACCTTGGCCGACGAGGACACGATATCCCCAGTGGACGCGGCGACCCAAGCGGCACTCCAGCAGGAAATGGAAGCTGTCCTGGCAACGCTAACCCCGCGCGAGGCAAAAATCTTGCGCATGCGCTTTGGCGTAGGGCTGCAGACCGACTACACGCTGGATGAAATCGGCGCGCAGTTCGGCCTGACGCGCGAGCGCATCCGCCAACTGGAATCCCAGGCATTGCGAAAGTTGCGCAAACCTGAGCTGACGACACGGCTCGATGGCTTCGTAGAGAGAAAGATATGAACGACGACCAGTATCACCGTGCCGTGGACCTGATCCACTTGCTCTACGCGGCACTGGTCGGCCGGATGACGCCCGGCGGAGGCGAGGAAGCCCGTGAGCTGGCCGAGAGCGCTATGCAAGAGGCGTCGGAATTCCTCGGACTACCGCGGGGGAACGGTAGTTGAACTCGTGCGCGAACCTTTCGCTACCTCGGCTCGCTCCTGACCGACTGCCTGATACCTGCACCAATGAATAGTCAAAAGATCAGATTTCTTCGCTCACGAATTCCCACATTCGCGTGCACCCCCGGGTGTCATGACTGTTGTGGTCCTGTGACAACCTCAACGGAGGAAATGTCGAGGCTTCCTGTCAAGAGCGATGCCGAGCACGAAACTGCGCTGGCAAACCTAAGTTGCCCTCATCTTGATACCAAGGGATGCAGCGTGTATTCGGAGCGCCCGTTGATTTGTCGCTTGTTTGGAACGACCCCAAGGCTTGCCTGCCCGAACGGAAACCGGCCGGACAAAATGATCGATCCGGACATTGAACAACAGATTCAGCGCTTCTTTCTAGAGACACGTCACGTGCTGGTCTGACTGAGGCAAGAGGCCACAGGCGGTAGGCAACAACGGGGCGCAGGCAATTCGCTATCGTAAGGCGCGCATTGCGCAACAGAGCCAACGCTGGCTGCCGGCAATGCCGGTGGTATCTGGGGCCTCGGGCCCCAGACCAAGTAGGCGCTGAATGAGAGCAGGCGACAATCTGGTCTGTCGCGCGGGGCGTTCGCCAAGCGAATCCGAGGCGTTGTGCACGTCGCGCGAACCGGGCACGCGACGCCTCTCGATACCTCTCGCGAGCGCGTCATGTGTGAACGCGCTCCTTCAAACAACGGCGTTGAGGACGTCCCCTGCCCGGTCCGCCTCTGCCTGCGAGTCGACGGGCACGTACGCGACAAATTGCGTACCGATCACCGCCGCTGAAAAGCCACGGAGGTTGATCCCCGCTTCGGTTAGGTCCTCGGTCATTGCAACGGCAAGCCCCGGCTGATTGCTGCCCAGGACGCGAACACAGTGCTGCTTCTGCGCGATATTGAATCCTGCCACGGCCGCCGCCACCATTTCCCGATCCCCCTGCAGCGGTGTGACAAACACGAGGCCTTCGCCAGGCCTGTCTGGTCAGCGCCGTGCAATGATGAATTGCAGGTCGGCCCCCACATCGCGCAGGGTCGTCAAGATCGCGGCCAGGCCGCCGGGCTTGTCCGGAATGCTCGCCACCCAGACTTCCACTTGTTCCACGAGCAGTTCCATTGTCGCTTCTCCTAGCCCTTCTCGTTCGGTGCAAGCGGCCGCTTCCCGTATCGGCTCGTCATCCAGCCGTGGCGCACCATCCATTGGATGGGTGCTCAGCGAGATGCCGTCTTCTTGGAGCAAACGGCGGACGTGTCTCGATGCCATCGCTTTAGCGGTAGACTAGCACGGGGATCTTGCTATGGGTCAGCACCTTCAGCGAAGCGTCAGTGGCCAGATGCTGGCGGCCGGTCCTTTGCAGAAAGGCAAGCGTAATCGCCGGCGGCAGTCCTCAAGGTTGGCGCGGCTGCATCCAGTTCTGGTGCATCATCATGTGGTTCATCATCATCTGCTGCATGCCCATGTACTGGTCCGTCATGTACTGCCGCTGCTTCATCTGCTCAGGAGTGAGCTTCGAATAGTAGCCGCCCATCTGTCCCCACCCCATCATGGGGCCGCCCCTCATGTGCCCGCCCATCATGTGCCCGCCCATCATCCCAGGCCCCCACATGCCGTGCATCATGCCCATCGTGCTCTGCATGGCCGTCCAGTGTTCCTGAAGTAATTTCTGGCGCTCTTGCGGGTCCTGCGTTTGGCGGATTTTGTCCATTTGCTCCTGCATCTTCCGCATGTTTTCCTGAATCTGCGCCGCTTGCTTGTCGAACTCGGCGACGTTGGGTTGCTCCTGTTTCGCTGGAGCACTCTTGGCAGCAAGCTTACTTTGTTGAGCTAGCGCAGGAGTTACGCAAAGCATGATTGCGGAAAATGCTGCCCCTATGAGTTCCTTCTTCATCTTGCCTCTCCTATTGGCCTTTCTACCCCAGTCGACGACGTCGGTCAGTCTCAAGGCTACTGATTCGAAGTCAGGACAACCGAACGTTTACCCGTCCCTTCTCCTATCTAAACCGAAGTTTGACTCGGAGACCAAGCTAACCTGTTGAAGCGCCGAGAGATTTTCAAGCGGCAGGGGGTTGGCTACTGGGAACAGCCGGGGTCGATGCCGAGCAGCGCAAAGGCTTTGCGCTGCAACGGCGTGGGACGGGTCGTGATGACGATCTTGGTCTGTGGGTTGACCGAGGTCGAGGTGACGTTATAGGTCAACGTGGCGAGGTCCTGCAGCAGCGTCTGCAGGCTATCCACGGGCAGGTCGTCGTCGGTCCGGTGGCGCGCGGCTTTGGCGTCAGCCCCCTCCGAGCGCGGCGTCGGCATGACCGGATTGGCACGTTGATCACGCAGCGTTGCCAGGTCCTCATCGTCATGGAGCAGCGGCTTAAGCGCTTACGACACAATCGATCACGACTGGCTGGTCAGATTCATCGAGCACCGGGTAGCGGACACACGGGTTGTGCGGCTCATCAAGAAGTGGCTGCACGCTGGTGTGCTGGAAGACGGCAGGTTGACGCAGAGCGAGGTGGGGACAGTTCAGGGCGGAAGCCATCAGCCCGCTGCTGTCCAATATCTATCTCCATTACGCGTTCGACCTGTGGGTGAAGCAGTGGCGTGCGCGGCATGCCGAAGGCGATGTGGTCATCGTGCGCTATGCCGATGATTGGATCGCAGGGTTCCAGTACATCGGTGACGCTGAGCGTTTCCAGCGCGAGGTGACCGAGCGGATGGCTCGCTTCGGCTTGAAACTGCACGAGGGCAAAACGCGGCTGATCGAGTTCGGGCGCTTCGCGCGCCAGAATTGCCGACGCCGTAATGGGGGCAAGCCGCCGACCTTCGACTTCCTTGGACTCACGCATTGCTGTGGGAAGACACGTAAGGGACGGTTTGCGGTCCTGAGGCTGACCAGCGCCAAGCGCATGCAAAGGACATGATGAAAATGGGCGGCCCTGCTCGTATGGCTCCTGGCAAAAGAGTCGCCAAGGGAAACGCCCCATCAAATCAAATGCAGATGTGCCAAGATATGGCGGGTAGTCACATGGCGTTCATGCAGGAAATGATGCAGACGATGGCCAACGACCAAGGCATGGGTCCGGGCATGGGTCCGGGGATGGGTGGAAAGATGGCGCCAGGCGGATGATGGGTCTAGCCGTAAGGTTTGGCGTGCGGAACAATCCCGTCGGACCGGAGACCTGCCAGCCCCTTGCCGTCCGGCCGTGCGCGCTTGTTCAGTACAACAGGTAAGGGTCGCGTTGCACCACGAAGGCCGTCGCTTATGCCTCGGTCGCCGCGTCAATCGCATCGAGGGAGTAGCTGTCGCGCAGCATGGACCATAGCAACCGCGATCCCACCGACGCCTGGGCCCGCTGTGCCTGCCGACGGCCAAGGCTGTTATCGGCCCTGTGCCTGTTGGGCTAACATCCCTGTTACCAGGCACAGTGCCCGATTGGGCGTGCAGCCTGGATTACGCCGCCCGCTGGCGCGGCAGGATCTGCCATCATCTGAAGGCATCTACAGGAGTCGGCCGGCAAACGGAGCCAGCGGGGGAGGCGAGTTCGCCATGCATGTCGGGTTTCGCAAGTTCGACCTCGGCTTGCTGCCAGTCGCGGCCGGCACGCTGGGGGGCGGCTTGCTGCTCTTTGCCTTCGGCGAAGCGGTTGCCGCGAGGCTCGCCTGGGCGGCTGGTGCACTGGTCGTCGCCGGCGCGCTGATCGTCGCCATCGTGCAGTCGCTGCGCCGAAAGGAGGCGGGCGTCGATGTCTTGGCGCTTCTGGCGATCGGGCTGGCGCTGGCGCTTGGCGAATTCCTCGCGGCTGCCGTATTGGCCCTGATGATCGAGAGCGGCAGGGCCATTGAGAACTATGCGCAGGCCCGCTCCGAGCGGGAGATGTCCGCCCTGCTCAGCCGTGCCCCGCAGTCGGCCAACCGCTTAGAGGACGGCGAATGGCGCGCGGTATCCCTCGATGTGGTCAGTCCGGGGGATCGGCTGTTGGTCCGTCATGGCGAAGTCGTGCCCGTGGACGGCGCACTGCTGGGCCAGGCGACGCTGGACGAATCTGCCCTGACTGGCGAGTCGCTGCCACGGCAGCGCCTCCCTGGCGAGACCGTGCGCAGCAGTGTGCTGAACGCCGGCACCCCGTTCGAGATGGTGGCAGCGACCACCGCGGCGGACAGCACCTTCGCCGGCATCGCCAGGCTGGTGCGCACCGCCCGCGCGGAGCGCCCGCCCGCGGCGCGGCTGGCCGACCGTTATGCACTGTGGCTGGTGCCTGTCACCCTGCTCGTCGCCGGGCTTGCCTGGCTTGCCAGCGGTGAGCTCTCGCGGGCGCTGGCGGTGCTGGTGGTCGCCACCCCCTGTCCGCTGATCCTGGCCGTGCCGGTGGCGATCGTGTCGGGGGTCTCGCGTTGCGCCGGCCGCGGCGTGCTGGTCAAAGGCGGCGGCGCGCTTGAGAGGTTGTCGCAGGCGAGCATCCTCTTCTTCGACAAGACCGGGACGCTGACGGGCGGCAGGGCCCGCCTGGCGGCCATCGAGAGCGCGCCCGGATGGCCGGCGCCCGACGTGCTGCGCGTCGCCGCTTCGCTGGCGCAGGCCTCCGGCCATGTCGTCGCCGAGGCCATCACAACCGCGGCGCGCGAGCGAGGCCTGGCTCTGGACCTGCCATCGGGCGTGACCGAGACTGCCGGTGCTGGCGTTGCCGGGCGGGTCGGCGAGCACGTGGTGGCGGTGGGATCGCCCGCCTTTACCGGCGGCGGCGATGCCGGGCCGCCCTGGTGCCAGGCCATGCTGCAACGCGCGGCCTACGAAGGCGCCTCGGTCTCGCTGGTCACGGTCGACGGCGTGCTGGTCGGGGCACTGCAGTTCGTGGACCTGATTCGCATGGACACCCCGCGCGCGTTGCGCTTGCTGCGCAAGGCGGGCATACGGCGGCTGGCCATGCTCACGGGAGACCGGCCCAACGTCGCCGAGACGGTCGGCGCGATGCTTGGCGTGACCGAGGTCCATGCCAACCTCACCCCCTCGCAGAAGCTTGCCGCGATCGAGGCGGCGCGCCACGACGGCACCGTGCTGATGGTGGGCGACGGCGTGAACGATGCACCGGCGCTGGCCGCCGCGGACGTCGGCGTGGCCATGGGCGCACGCGGCGCCGCGGCATCGTCGGAAGCCGCGGATGTCGTGCTGCTGGTGGACCGGCTTGACCGGCTGGTGGACGCGGTGCGCATTGCCCGCCGGTCGCGCCGGCTGGCCGTGCAAAGCGCCATGGCCGGCATGGGCCTGTCGTTCGTCGCGATGGCGGTCGCCGCGTTCGGCTACCTGCCGCCACTGGCCGGCGCCTTGCTGCAGGAGGTCATCGATGTGCTGGTCATCGCAAATGCGCTGCGCGCCCTGCGCGCCGACCCGTCGGTGCCGGCAGAACGCCTGTCCACGGCCGACGCTGAGCGCCTGAACCAGGAGCACGCCGCGCTGGCGCCGCTGATGGAGCAGATCCGCAGCCTCGCGGACAGGTTGCCAGCCATGCCTGGCGAGGCCGCGGGCACGGAACTGCGCCGCTTGTGCGCATCCCTCAGCGGGAAGCTTTTGCCCCACGAACAGCACGATGACGCGCAACTCTATCCACAGCTCGCGCGGCTGGTCGGGGGCGATGACCCGCTGGCGGCGATGAGCGCGATGCACCGCGAGCTCTTCCGCGTAATCCGGCTGCTGCAGCACATGGCCGACGATTCGCCGCCCGACGGGCCGGACGCAAGCCGCATCAGGGAGTACCAGCGGCTGCTCTACGGGCTCGACGCCGTGTTGCGGCTGCACTGCGCGCAGGAAGACGAGCTATTCCATGCGCTGCGCGAAGACGCGCCAATGGAGTGAGCGCGCGACGGCACCGCGCATATGTTACTGGCTGAATCCTACCCGGCGCGCGATACCCCGGCTGAACCAAAGTTGGGCGAGACCAGTTTGCGGATGTAGGGGAATGCTCCTTTTCACAACAATGGCCGGGAAATACCGGGTTATGCTGCCACGTCCCTGTCAGATTCCGCTGACAGGCCGGGTGCGCATGACGGACAAGCGCCGTCTCAAAGCACGTACGAGCGGCATGGCACCATGCCGACAGCTTTTTCGGCGCTGGATGATTTCGGCATCGGCGGCCGACAACGATACCGGACCTGCACAGCGCCTTGCGGCAATCACCACGGAGATCCCCCTTGGCGCGCATCTGAAGACGGACCGCACGCGTGACGGCCTAGGACGCAGCGGGGGCGAGCTGGCAGGCAGAGTTTGCGTGCCGAGGCTGCAGTTGAGGTGGTAGTGCACAACAGCGGAAGGGAGCAGGCGGCAAGGGACATGGAGAGTCAATGGGACGACGCGGCGTTGACGGCCGCTTTGCAGCAGCCGGACGCCTACCCCCACCCGGCGCCGGCAGTACAGGTCATCGAGACGCATATCTCCCGTGTCTTCCTGGCCGGGGACTTTGCCTACAAGGTGCGCAAGCCGGTGCGGTTCGACTTTGTCGACTTCTCCACCGCGCAGGCACGCCGCGACGACTGTGAGACCGAGCTGCGCCTGAACGGCCGGTTCGCACCCGCCCTGTACCTGGATGTGGTGCCGATCGTGGCAGGCCCGACGCCCGGCTCCGTGCGCATCGGCGGGAGCGGCATGCCGATCGAGCATGCGGTCCGGATGCGGCGTTTCGCCCAACAAGACATGCTCAGCGCAAGGATCGCTGCGAACCGGCTGGAGCCGGGGCATATTGATGCGCTGGCGCGCAGCATTGCGGCCTTTCACCAGGCGCAGCCCTCTGCCGCCCATTCCGATGGCTTTGGCACGCCGGCCCGCATCGACGCGACCCTTGCGGAGTGCCTGGGCGGCATCGAGCGGCTGGCGCAGGCCTCGCACCTGGCCAGCCGCGTGGCCCAGCGGGCGCGCAGCGAGGCCACCCGGCTAACAGGCGCGTTCCGGGCACGCCTGCACAACGGCCATGTGCGCGAGTGCCATGGTGACCTGCACTTGGGCAACATCGTGCTGCTGAACGGCGTGCCGACGCCATTCGACTGCCTGGAGTTCGACGCCGCGCTGCGCTGGACCGACACCATCAGCGACCTGGCCTTCCCCGTCATGGACCTGCTGCACCATGGCCGACCGGCGCTGGCCTACCGGCTGCTCAACGGCTACCTGGCGCAATCGGGAGACTACGGCGCGCTGGCCGTGTTGCCCTTCTATCTCGCCATGCGGGCCCTGGTGCGCGCGCGCGTGCTGCTGGAGCGCGCCTGCCAGCAGCACGCCGCGGGCGCGTCCATGGCGCCGGCGCAGGCCGAGGCAGGCAGGCTGCTGGCGTTGGCATGGCGATGCCTCAGCCGCCGTCGCGGGCCGATGGTGGTGATGCATGGGCTGTCCGGCAGCGGCAAGTCCACGGTAGCTGCGCAGATGAGCAAGGCGGGGGCGATGGTACGCGTGCGCTCCGACGCGGTACGCAAGGGCCTGCACCGCGGCGTGATGCCCGCGGGTGGCTGGTATGCCGCCAGCGAAACGGCGCGGACCTACCGACGCCTGCTCGCCGTCTGCCGGCTCGGTTGCCGCGCCGGCTTCCCGATGATTGCCGACGCCACCTTCCTGGCCTGCGCCGAGCGCGAGCGCTTTGCGGCCCAGGCCCTCCGCCTTAGCGTGCCCTTCGCCATCGTCACCTGCGAAGCCAGCCCTGAGACGCTGCGCGCCCGCATCGCCGCCCGTGCCCGGGCGGGCGGGGACCTGTCGGATGCCGACGACGGCGTGCTGGCGTGGCAGATACGCATCCAGGATCCGCTGACCGAAGCCGAGCGCGCCTGCGTCGCCATGCCTGGCAGCTTCATGGGCCGCGCTGCCCCCGGCCGCGGCTGACGCCAGGGCCCTGCCGGCATCATCCGAAGCCGTCCCGGGATCGCTTGCATCCCCCCGGCACGCCCCGTAGCCCCGGCTTGACGGAGCGCAACCCAAGGTCGGGAGCAGCGCCTACATTCGTCCATACCGGTGCCATGCGCAGAGCGCTGGCGCCGCTCTTTGCAACAAATGTGAGCATCCCATGGACGAACTGAAGCGCATCCCCTACCAGCCCATCAAAGACCTGCTGCCACGCCCCGCCACCGGCACGAGCGAGCGGGTCATCGCCCTGCCACAGCCGGACCGCACCGGTGGCCTGCCGCTGATGGGGGCGCTGTGGCAGCGCATGAGCACCCGTGAGTTCGACGAGCAGCCGCTCCCAGGGCGGCGGCCGCACGGCCCCTTCGCCGCACGGCGCGGCGGTGATCGACGTCTACGCGGCGCTGCCCGCCGGCCTCTACCGCTACGACCCGGTCCACCATTGCCTGGCGCTGAAGCGCGCGGCAGATGTGCGCAGCATGACCGGTTACCAGGACTTCGTCGGCATGGCGCCGCTGGACCTGGTCTACGTCGCCAACCATGGCCGGATGCAGGACGTCCCGCCCAAGCTGCACGAGACCTTCGCTGCCGCCGCGGCCGGCGCCATGGTCCAGAACGTCTATCTCTACTGCGCCTCGGCCGGGCTGGGCGCGGTGGTGCGCGGCTGGCTCAACCGGCGCCAACTGGCCGAGCATATGTCGCTGAACGAGGACGAGGAACCGATCCTGTCCCAGACCGTCGGGCGCCCGGCCCCGCACGACAGCGCGCCGGTCTAGATATCCTGGCCGGATCGCCACCACCAGACAACAGGAGACACCGACATGATCAAGAACCTCGGCAGTGCGGAACAGATCCGCAATGAAATTCTGCGGCGCCTGCAGGAAAACGCCGACCTCGGCGACACCTGCCGCGACTGCGACATCCCGTTGCCGCAGCGTGTCGACGCAGCTGCCAACGGCGGCTGCAACTGGACCATCGACGCCTTCCCCGCAGTCCCGCCGGCATGCCTGGCCACGGTCAAGGCAGTCACGACCGAGATGATGCGCGAGTACGACCTGCGCTAGCCGGTCAGCGCCAGCCTCCCGGCCGCTGCCGGGGGGCGACCGTCGTTTCCGCGGCGGCAGCCCGCCAGGCGCACAGTTGCCCTCAGCGGCCTGCTGCCCGGTATCCTCCAACTGTCACGCATAAAGTTGCTCGTGCCGGCGCTGGCATACGGTACAGCGCTTCGCGGTCGGATATGCTTGCAAGCGCGAGAACGGGATCGGCTGCTGGCAATCGATGCAGATGCCGTACTGACCGTGCTGCATCCGCGCCCGCGCGGCGGCGATGTCGGCCAGTTGCATGCGATAGTGGTCCAGCATCGCGTCGTCCTGCCGCTGCGTGACTTCTTCGTCGGCAAGGTCGCCCTCGTCCCGCGCCTCACGCTGCGCCAATGGTGTCATCGGCGTGTCGGCGGAACCAACGGCGGCATGGATGCGCGCTTCGTCCGCGTCAAGCTGCGCCGCCAGCGAGACGGTTTCCTGCGCTGTGAGCTTGCTCATAATGGGTCTCCTGAACCCGCTGGCGCCTGAAGTGCCTGCCGGATGCCGGCTGCCGGCTGCCAGGCGCTCTGCCACGGGAATGCGCAACGGTGTCGCACGTAACAATGTCGACCGCGACCGCTTGCAGGTCGGCGTAGGCTGCCTCCGCGAACAGCACGTGGACGCCGACGCAGACCGGCGCCGGGTAGCCGTGTTCGCGCAGCAGCCGCGCCGACGCCAGCATGGTGCGCGCGGTGGAGACCATGTCGTCGACCAGTACCGGCGTACGGCCAGCGGCCGTGGGCAGGCCGCTCGCGTCGATGCTGACCTCGTGGTCGCCGAAGCGCTGCTTGACCAGAACAATGCTGTCCGCGCCACAGCGGCTGGCGATGTCGTCGACCCACTGCTGGCTCTCGTCGTCGGGGCCGACGAGCAACGGCGCGCGCACCGCCTGGCCGATCCATGACGCAATCGCCGGGGCAGCATGCACGGCGATCGCCGGCCTGGTGAAGATCTCGCCCAGACTGCCGATCCGGTGAAGGTGCGGGTCCACCGTGACCAGCCAGTCGAAGCTGGCCCCCAGCAGCGCCGCAAAATGGCGTGCCGACACGATCTCCCCTGCCCGGAAGACCTTGTCCTGGCGCATGTACGCCAGGTATGGCGCCACCAGTCCGACCTGCACGGCGCCGCCTCCCCTGGCAGCGGCAGCGAGCCACAGCAGCGGCACCAGCTTGGCATCCGGACGGTCCAGCGTGCACACCATCAGGGCTTCGCAACCGGCCACAGGCTGCAGCAGCCTGACGTAGGACTCGCCGTCGGGAAAGCGCCGGACCTCGGCCTCGCCCGGCCGGCCGGGCGAGGCAGGCAGGCTGCAATGGCCGCGGCCTACCGTTCACTGCCGGGCATGGCGAATACGATCGGATCCATGCAGGCGTCCTTGCAGGTTCGCACCCAGGCTTGCCGTGCCCGCGCTAGCGGCGGGTGACGGCCAGTGCGACCAGGGCGCCGGCCACGGCCGCGACCGCGGCGACGGAGCCGATGCTCTCCCAGGGATGCGCGTGGACGTAGCGATCCGTGGTGTCGACGGGTGCGCTCGACTACTTGAAATCCCGCACGAGAATGACATCAAGCGACGGGGCAGTGTTGCGAATACCCCGGGATCTCACGGCGGCGCACGGTGCTGAGCATCCCACGTTGCATGCTCAGTCCACAATCCTCAGCTTCAAGAGCAGAATGACTTGGGCGCTGCCAGAACCAGCCAGCGGCATCTTTGAGTGGGGGATAAATGTAAGATCAAATATGGCTAGCGTGACCGGCCAAGAGGATCAACCTGACGGACGGGGGCAAAGTCATGCGAGGAGTTGCGCGACCTTATTAAATCGCCCGCAAAGCAAAGCCCAGAGCCGAATTCCGGGAGCCGTCATGACAGCGATCGGTAACCGCGAGCTGCTGATGAATGCCGGAGCTTGCAGGCCTCAGCCCCCAGAAAATCCCCGACTGACTGGCAACACATGGAGACGAGCGCAAGCGCCGGCGATTAATTGCATTTTCGGTGGATCGAATTGCCTCTGACGCGCAGCTGTATGACAGGTCGCCGCCCACTCCGCCAAGCGCATTTGGCAGGTTGTACTTGAAGACGTTATTCGCTCGATTGCTCCCGCCGCGGCCGCCCGCGGAGATCAGGTTTTCGGTCGTACCGGCCAGCCCAGTCACGCGAACGGGTCGACCTCGGCCTGTGCCAGTGCCAGTGTCGTGCATTGCCTGTCCGATACGCCGAACTACAAATCGGAAGATGTGTTGGTTGGCGCCATGGTGCCGGTCGGGGCGGGACGCGTGATCCTGTCGTACATCCACAAGAACGATCGCACGGCAGCTAACAACGATCCCCAGCAGGCTGCCATCGGATATGTGCATCGTCTTTCGAAGCGCACCAGTCTCTACACGTCATACGCGCACATCTGGAACCGTGCGTCGAATACTTGCTACCAGCGGCTTCTACCGCGTGTGGAATGCGAACGATGTCGGCAGCCCAGCCGCCGGCAACTCAGTATTCAATATCGGCATCAATCACATTTTCTGATTACCACCCGGCGAGCTGGTCCTCGCCGGCCTTCTTGCCCGATGCAGCCGAAAACTCGCATCGGGTCTATTTCATGGACGGTGCAAGAACCGTATCAGTCTTTCGCCGCTCACCCAGCCCTCATAAGCACTGGCACCCCATCCACAACCAACCGGACCTGCCCCCGCCCCGCATGAATTAACTGCACGGGAAGATTCTTCTCCCCCAACCGCCGCCGAAGCAGCAGCATCCGCGTTTCGAGGTTGTCCTTGATCTCTGGTAGCCGCAGCGCCTCCGCCAGTCGGATCTCGCGGTTGCTGAAGGCGTTCCGGCCTTCGTTGATGTAGACGCCCAGCATATAGGCCAGCAGGCGTCCCGCGACGCCCTTGATGACGTAGGCGTTGTCGATGAAGACACTATCGTCAACAGGGTGGTGCGTCACGTGGATGACGCGATCACCTGGCTGTCCGGGCACCGTCCGGAGCGCTGACGGGCGGGCGTCCCGGACCAGCGCTTCGCAGAGCGCCAGAGCCAGTGCGCACTGGCTGGCGATCATTTCAAGTGTCGTTTCATGTGCCGTGCGAAAGGCGATCCGCTCCGGGCTTTCCACAAACAACACGCCGCGCAGCGTGTCCTGGGCCAGGATGGGGACGGCCATCTGACTCATGGCGTCGGGCAGGCTGGGCAGCACGATGATGCGGGTGCGGTTTTCGTCGGCGGGACTGCTGGCTTCGATTGCGTCGCCCAACCGCCGAATCCGGCTCAGGTCATTGACTTTCACCGGGCGCCGGGTGACGGCGGCGATGCCAATTAGTCCCTCGTCGAATGCCACTTCAGAACCGGCGCCGGAGCGGCCGTAGCCGCGGCTGACCACGGTGGTAAGCAGGCGTCGGATAGGGTCGCTCTGCAGCACGATGGCATGCGGGAATCCCAATTGCGTGCAGCCGTCGAGCACTGCACCCATTACGCCTTCCGTATCGCTTTGTGTGCTGATGGTTTTCATCACCTGGCCGAGGACGGCAAGATCGGGCGCCGGCGATGCGTCGCCTGCATGATCCGTCCGCGCGGGGGAAACCACAGGTTCGATGCCATCGACGCGGAACACGTCGATGGCCTTGAGGCGCATGATGCCAGCCATGCCGACTTGGGCGCTGCTGGCCCGCAGTTGGTCTGCCACGCGCTTGAACAGCGGCCCTTCGTCGCGGGATGAAACCCAGGTGATATCCAGCTTGTACTGACCGCCGTGGCGGGCGCTGACCAGCAGCAGGCAGGCATGCGGATTGGCGCGGATATTGGCGGCGGTCTTGGCGAAGAACTGGTTGGAAATGGCGATATGCGCGTCGTCCACCATCACCACATGCGACAGGTAGGAGATATTGGGCGTGCCGTCGGCCGCAGTTGTGGCGATGATCGAGGGGATCACGCCCTCGAAGCAGTCGTCGAGGTCGCGCAGTGGCATCATCCCGCACCCATTTCCGTGGGCGAGCCCGCGGCTGTGCCTGCCTTTGGCCCGGGGGTCTGGATGTAGGCCTCGCGCACATGCAGCCGTGCGACCGTCAGCTCCCGATCCGCGAGCCACGGCGAGACCAGCTCGGGCCGCAGTCCGAGGCCGCCGAACAAAGCATAGATGTCGGCCCGGTAGCGCCGGGAAAGCTCCAGGTCTGAGGAATCGACTGCGCGGAGTTGGGCGGAGCCTTTCAATTGATAGGAGACATAGTCCGCGGGGCGAGCAAAGGTGACGGCGGCCTGCCCGTTGGCGGCTAAGTTGTCCATCGCTTCCGGCCATTGCCAGGCGGACACGATGACCTCGACGATTTCCTCGTTGATGGCGCGAGCACCGACCGCGCGAGCGATCGAGGGGCGGTTGGCCTGGTCTCGCGTGCCGACGATGATCATCACGGGGCTCGCGATAAAGTCCAGGATCTCGTCTGATAGCCGCATATTGGCCCGGATTGTCTTCGCCTCGGAAACGGTTAGGAATAACTTAGGAAGGACGGCCAGCCGCTTAGCAACCTTTTAGCGACGCTATTTTGTGTGGCAGATTATAACGTTGGGACCATCGACAAAAGGATAGTCCCACCATGCAACATCCGAAAGGCAGGCAGATTGCCATCATCGGCGCCGGCCCGGGCGGCTTGGTCTCGGCCCGCTGGCTGCTGCAGCACGGCTTCGAGCCGATCCTGTTCGAGGCCGGCGACCGGCTCGGCGGTCAATGGAACTTGTGCAGCGCGGCCAGCGCGACCTGGCCCGGGATGCGCACAAACACCAGCCGAGTCATGTCGGCCTTCTCCGACCTGGACCATGGCATAGATGTAGCGACGTATCCGCGCCAGGACCAGATGCTTGCCTATCTGGAGCGCTATGCAGCCCGCTTCGATTTACTGCGCTGCATCCGCCTCGGCACGCGTGTCGAGCGCCTCGAGGCCGCGGAGGGCGGCTGCTGGCGGCTACGTTCGCGCAGTGCGGGCAGAATGCACGAAGAAAGCTTCAGCCAGGTGATCGTGGCCACGGGCGCGCAAGCCGTGCCGCTACTGCCTGACATTCCTGGCATGGCGAACTTTACCGGCGCGCTCGGTATCGCACATACCGCGCGTTACAAGGGTGCCGGGCCTTACCGAGGCCGTTCTGTGCTGGTGGCCGGCTGTTCGATCAGCGCCCTGGAAATCGCCTCCGATCTCGCTTTTGGCGGAGCAAACGTCACCGCAGCCTACCGCCGCCAGCGTTATATTGTCCCTAAGCTGATTGCAGGCGTGCCGGCCGAACATGTGCTGTTCCACCGCGCGGCGGCGCTGGCGGGCGAGGCGCTTCCGGCCGAGGCGCTAGCGGAGGGCCTGAAGGCGGCCGTGCTTCGGGCCGGCGGCGCGCCTGACCAGTTTGGGGCGCCGGCGCCCGATGCCAATGTGTTCGCTGCCGGCATCTCCCAGTCACAGGGCTTCCTGCCGGCTGTGGCCGAAGGCCGCGTTACCGTGCGCCCCTGGATCGACCGCATCGACGGGAGCACCGTGCGCTTTACCGACGGCACTGTCGCAACGCCCGATGCGATTCTCTTCGGAACCGGCTTTGGCCTGTCGGTGCCGTGGTTGGCGCCAGACATTGCACGCACGCTGAACTACGACGGCAGGGGGCTAGACCTGCACGCCCATACCTTTCATCCGGACCTCCGGGGACTGGCCTTCGTCGGCCTCTACAACCTGGTCGGCCCCTATCTGCCGTTGCTCGAACTGCAGGCCCGTTGGATTGCCTACACGCTGGCCGGCCTGACACCCATGCCGTCGCCGACACAGATGGCGCAGGGGCTGGCGGCGTCCCAGGCGATGCGGCAGCGCGGGCAACAGCCAGTGCTACATGATCTTGCGGTTTCGCTGGCGCGCCAGATCGGCGTGGAGCCCGATCTGGCGCGCTGGCCCGAGCTCGAACGCGCGCTGTTGTTCGGCCCCTTGTCGCCGGTCTCGTTCCGCTTGCAAGGCCCAGACCGCCTGAACGACGCGCCGACCCGGACGCTGACAGCGGCTCAGGCATTCGGGGCAATACGCGGCCCGGAGTTTACGCCCGAGGAGCTGCGGTTGCGCAGCTTGATCGGCAGCCGGGAAGCCGTCGTCGCCTGAACCGCGCCTCGCGTCGCCAGCCATTCCAGTCGCCCACGCACGCTGTACGTCCGGGCCGCGAGGGGCCCGACGCGGCGAACGCCACCCGGTTCATCGTGGCGCTCCGGGGAAGGCGGCCTCGACTTCGAGGAAGAAAGCCTTCGATCACACCGGCGTTCAGCAGTTCGGGCAACTGTGCCGCGGATCAGCCGTGCATGGCCGACAGGAACTGCTGCAATTCCGCCGTCCGTGGGTCGCCGAACACCTGCCCAGGGGTGCCGGTCTCGTGCACCTTGCCCTGGTGCATGAAGACGATGTGGTCGCTGACCTTGCGCGCAAAGTTCATCTCGTGCGTGACCATGATCAGCGTCATGCCGTCGGCGGCGAGCGACTCGACCACACTCAGCACCTCTCCCACCAGCTCCGGGTCCAGCGCCGAAGTGATTTCGTCGCACAGCAGCACGGCCGGGTCCATCGCCAGCGCGCGGGCGATCGCCACGCGCTGCTGCTGTCCGCCACTGAGCTGGTCGGGGTAGCTGTCGAACTTCTCGCCGAGGCCGACGCGCTGCAGCAGTGCCTGCGCGCGCCGGCGCGCATCCGCCTTCGGCACGTCCTTGACCAGCGTGGGCGCGAGCATCACGTTCTGGCCTGCGGTCAGGTGTGGGAACAGGTTGAAATTCTGGAAAATCATGCCGACGCTCTGTCGCAGTTCGCGCATCGTCTTCGCGTCGCCGTGACGCAGCACCTGGCCGTCGATCGACAGCTTGCCTTGCTGGAAAGCCTCGAGCCCGTTCAGGCAGCGCAGCAGCGTGCTCTTGCCGGAGCCGCTGCGGCCGATGATGCAGACGACCTCACGCCGGCCGATCTGCAAGTCGATGCCCTTCAGGACTTCGTTGTCGCCATACTGCTTATGCAGGCCCTCGACATCGACGAGAGCAAATGGCTGGGTGGTGGCGTGTGATGTGGACATGGATATGCAGCTTGGAGAGCCTTGCTAAGGCTTGGTAGGCGTGGGTGGGGGCTCGGTGCGAATCCCCGTCGCGGTTCTGTCTGCGGATTCAGGCATGTGCCTGCCAGCCGCGTTCGAGCCTGCGGCTCCAGAGCGACAGCGGGAAGCACAGTGCGAAGTACAGCAACGCGACGCAGCTATAGACCAGGAAGGGCTGGAAGGTCGCGTTCGAGATCATCTGCCCGGCCTTGGTCACTTCGACGAAGCCGATCACCGAAGCCAGTGCAGTGCCTTTGACGACCTGCACCATAAAGCCCACCGTCGGCGCCACCGCGATGCGCGCCGCCTGCGGCAGGATCACGTAGCGCAATTGCTCGCGCAGGTTCAGCGCAAGGCTGGCCGATGCTTCCCACTGGCCGCGCGGAATCGCATCGACGCAGCCGCGCCAGATCTCGGTCAGGTAGGCGCTGGCATAGAGCGTGAGACACAATGCGGCGGCGAACAGCGCCGAGGTTTCGATGCCGATCAGCGCCAGCCCGAAATAGGCCAGGAAAAGCTGCATCAGCAACGGCGTGCCCTGGAACAGCTGGACGTACAACGCAATGCCGCGCCCCGCCCCCGGCACCCTCGCAATGCGCGCCACCAGCAGCAACAGGCCGACGATGCCGCCGCCGGCGAAAGCAATCAGCGACAGTCCGACGGTCCAGCGCAGCGCCAGAAGTAGGTTGCGGAAGATGTCCCACAGTGAAAACTCGATCATGGCCGTCTCCTGTCAGCGTCCGAACAAAAAGCGCGGCCCGATCCAGTTCAGGGCCTGGCGCACCGCAACGGCCAGCGCCAGGTACGCGACGGCAACGGCGATATACGCTTCAAAGTTCCGGAAGGTGCGGCTGGCGATCAGGTTTGCCGCATAGGACATCTCCTCCGCGGAGATCTGGCTGCAGACCGACGAGCCCAGCATCACGATGATGATCTGGCCGACCAGTGCCGGCCAGACGCGCTTGAGCGCAGGCGGCAGCACCACGCGCGTGAAGATCTGCCAGCGGTCCAGCGCCAGGCTCTGCGCGGCTTCGATCTGCCCGCGCGGCGTGGATTCGAGGCCGGCGCGGATGATCTCGCAGGCGTAGGCACCCAGGTTGAGCGTCATCGACAACACGCAGGCCACCTCGGGCGTCAGCCGCACGCCAATCGTCGGCAGGCCGAAGAAGACGAAGAACAGCTGAATGATGTAAGGGGTGTTGCGGATCGCCTCGACATAGCCGCCGACCATGGCGCGCACCCACGCCGGCGCGTGCAGGCGCGACCAGGCGCAGCCGATGCCGAGCACGGTGCCAGCGATTGCCGAGAATGCCGTCAGCAGAACGGTCAGGCAGAGGCCATGCAGCAGCATCGGCCATTGCGAGAGCACTGGCCCGAAATCAAAGGAAATCATACGGACAGCCACACAGAAGCGAAGGTGGAACCCGCGACGGCGCGCGCCGCCGCGGTCTTGGCAGGGTCTTATTCGGGCAGCTCGCCGGTGCCGCGGCCGAGCCAGCGTTGCGCATAGTTACCCAGCGTGCCGTCGGCCTTGGCCTGGCGCAGGATCTCGTTGACCTTGGTCAACAGTGCGGTTTCGCCCTTGCGCACGCCGATAAAGTTTGGCGAGTCCTTCAGCAGCAGCTTGTATTCGGCGTCCACCTTCGGATACTTCTGGATCGCCATGGCGGCGACCGCGGCCCCGGTGGCAACCAGCTGGGTCTGCTGCGTCACGAAGGCGGCCACCGTCGAGTTGTCGTCCTCGAAGCGCTGGATCTTCAGCGTGGGCGGCGCGACCTGCTGCAGCACGTCGTCCTGAATAGTGCCGCGCGTCACAGCGATGGTCTTGCCCCCGAGGTCCGAAAAACTCTTGATGCTCAGGCTCTTCGGCCCGAACACGGCCTGGTAGAACGGCGCATAGGCGATCGTGAAGTCGATCACCTTGGCACGCTCGGCGTTCTTGCCCAGCGCCGACACGATCAGGTCGATCTTCTTCGTTTGCAGATAGGGAATGCGGTTAGGCGTGCTGACCGGCACCAGGTCCGCCTTGACGCCCATCTTGTCGGCAATCATCTGCGCCACGGCCACATCCAGACCCTGCGGCTTCAGATCGGGGCCCATGAAGCCATACGGCGCGAAGTCGACCGGGATGCCGATTGCAATCGACTTCTTCGCCATCACCGCGGTCAGGGAATCGTCGGCCTGCGCAGGCGCCATGGCGACCATGGCGGCAGTGGCGAGGACGGTGGCAATGGCGGTGAACTGTCTGCGTTTCATAAAACACCCTTTCTTCAGTCGGTCGAGGAGAACGAAGGACCAACCCGCAAGATGCATGCCACGGTCCATTGAGGCGCCGCCCGGATCCAGGAAGAGATAACTCTCTCTTTAGATTCAACGGATTAGGCGAGATCAGGCAAGCCACGACGGCAGTTGGCATCATCTTTGCTCGGCAAAGACCGAAACGTGGAACAGCGGTTTCACATGCCACAAATAGAGAAACTCTTGTTTCATAATTGTGCGAGGCGGCGCCAAACCGGTGCAGCCGGGACGAGACCCAGGTATCGCAATCGATCGCTCCGACATGACCACTTACGACGCGCTCGAAGCGCAGATCATCCAGTGCTACGGTGAGTTCTCCGGCACCGACAAGAAGCTCGCCGACGTACTGCTCAGCCGCAAATACGAGTTGCTCGGATACTCCGCTACCGAGCTCGCCGACCTGGCGAGCGTGTCCAAGGCAAGCGCCGCCCGCTTCTTCCGGCGGCTCGGCTATGCCGACTTCGGCGCGTTCCGGCAGGCGTTGCGCGACCAGCGCGCAAGCCAGTCTCCGCTGGCAAAGATGGATCGCGCCGCCACCCCGCGTGGCGCTCTCACGGGTGCGGCTTTACCCGCGCTCGCCGGACTGCAGGCACATGTTCAGCTCGACGCGCACCGGCTGGCAGCCCTGCCGGAGCAGCTCAGCGAACGGGTACTCGATACCACCCTGCGCGAACTGGCCGATGCGCGCCGGGTCTGGGTGGTCGGCTATCGCAACAGCTTCATGCTGGCCTTCTATGCCAATGCCTTGCTGTCGCAGGTACGGCCGGAGGTCTACCTTCTCAACGAGCAGGCCGGCAAGGATGCCGAACTGATCGCGGAAATCGACAGCAAGGACGTGCTGCTCGCGGTCGATTTCCGGCGCCGCACGCGCCGGCTCGCACCGATCGTCACGCTGGCCGCCGAGGCGGGGGCAAAGCTCATCCTGCTCAGCGATGCGCCGGTCTCCCCGCTGACCACGCACGCCACCGCCGTGCTGCGCTGCTCGCATCATAGCGACCAGGTGTTCGACTCCTATGTAGCCGCGACCAGCCTCGTCAATTACCTCGCCACCGCGATGGCGCGGCGCGCCCACAAGCGCGCGCGTGCGCGGATGGCGCGGGTCGAACGCGCGCATGACCTGCTCGACGATCTCGACCTGCAGGCGTGAGCGCCGCGCATCCCGAATACAGCGCGAGTCGGCTCGCGCAGTCCCCTGTCCAGTCAACACCGGAAGTCCCATGTCCACGTTACCGCAGCTCAAGCTCGATCTTTTCGTCAACCCTGCGCGCACCCGCAGCGAAGGCTATGGCAGCACGCGCGAGGCTATTCTCGGCGCGCCGGCGCTGGCCACCGCGCAACGCGCCATCACCGCCTGGGAGGGCTACCGGCCTACGCCACTGCATGCGCTGCCAGCGCTGGCCACCGCGCTGGGCGTCGGCACGATCCACTACAAGGACGAAGGCACGCGTTTCGGCCTCGGCAGCTTCAAGGCGCTGGGCGGCGCCTATGCGGTGGGCCGCCTGCTGGCGCGCGAGATCGGCAAACGGATCGGCCGCGCGTTGACCCCTGCCGACCTCGCCGCGCCCGAACTGCGCGCGCTGTGCGCCGATTACACGGTGACCTGCGCCACCGATGGCAACCACGGGCGTTCGGTCGCATGGGGCGCCCGGCGGTTCGGCTGCGCCTGCGTGATATACATCCACGCCACCGTCAGCGAAGGACGCAAGGCGGCGATCGAGCAGGTCGGCGCGACCGTGGTACGGACGACGGGCAACTACGACCAGGCGGTCCAGCAGGCCGACCGCGACGCTCGCGAACGCGGCTGGCACGTGATTTCCGACACCTCATATCCCGGGTACATGGACGTCCCGCGAGATGTCATGCAGGGCTACCAGGTCATGGTGGCCGAGGCCGTCGACGCGCTGCCCGAGTGGCCAACGCACGTCTTCATCCAGGCCGGTGTGGGCGGTTTCGCCGCCGCCGTCTGCGCCTACTTCTGGGAACGCAACGCGGCGCAGCGCCCGGTTTTCGTGGTGGTCGAGCCGGACGCCGCCGACTGCCTGTACCGCAGCGCGCGCGCCGGCCACGTGACGGCGGTGACCGGCAAGCTCAATACGCTGATGGCGGGCCTCGCCTGCGGAGAAGTGTCACTGCTGGCGTGGGAAGTGCTGGCCCACGGCGCGGATGCCTTCTGCACCATCGATGACGGAGCGGCGGTGGCGACGATGCGCTTGCTGGCGAATCCCGCCGACGGCGATCCCGCCATCGTCGCCGGCGAATCCGCGGTAGCGGGCCTGGCAGCCGCCATTGCGGCCATGCAAGATACGCAAGCGCGTGCAGCGCTGCGCCTCGGCGCGCACAGCCGCCTGCTGTTCGTTGGCAGCGAGGCCGATACCGATGCCGGGTTGTACGCGCAGCTGGTCGGGCGCAGTGCCGACGCCGTGCGCGCGGGAGCGCTGGCATGACGACGAACCTTAGCGCGGATAGCGGCCGCACGGTGCTCGACACCGAATTCCCGGGCATCGACGGTGCGCGGCTGCTGCGCCGGCTCGACGAACTGAATGCGCATGGCGCCATCGACGGCGGCGGCGTCTGCCGCCTGGCACTGACCGACGCCGACCGCGCGGGGCGCGACTGGACCGTCGCGCAAATGCGCGCGCTCGGCATGGAGGTTACCATCGATGCCATCGGCAACGGCGTCGCGATTCATGCCGGCCATGAAGACCTGCCGCCGGTGATGGTCGGCTCGCACATCGATACGGTACGCACTGGCGGCAGGTACGACGGCAACTATGGCGTGATGGCCGGACTGGAAGTGGTCGCCGCGCTGCGCGATGCCGGAGTGCGGCTGCGCCGCCCGCTGGCGATCGCCTTCTTTACCAACGAGGAAGGCGCCCGCTTCCAGCCGGACATGATGGGCTCGCTGGTTTTCGTGGGCGGCATGCCGCTCGACGAAGCGCTCGCGGCAGGCGGCATCGACGGCAGCACGGTCGGCGCGGAACTGGAGCGCATCGGCTATCGCGGCGATGCGCCGGTCGGCCGGCCCGAGGTCGACAGCTTTGTCGAGCTGCATATCGAACAGGGCCCGGTGCTGGACCGCATGGGCGTGCAGATCGGCGTGGTTGAAGGCGTGCAGGGCATCAGCTGGACCGAGTTCGTGCTGGAAGGCGTGTCCAACCATGCCGGCACCACGCCGATGGCCCTGCGGCACGACGCTGGCTACTGCGCCGCACGCATCGCAACCTTCACGCACGATCTGGCGCTGCGCTACGGCGGCCGCCAGATCGGCACGGTCGGCGCGATCCGCTTCGAGCCGAACCTCGTCAACGTGATTCCGAACCGCGCGACCTTTACCGTCGATCTGCGCAACACCGACAGCGCGGCGCTCGCGCAGGCGGAGGCCGAGGTGCTCGCCTTCGCGCAGCAGACCTGCGCGACGGAAGGTGTCGCGCTGCGCCATCGTTCGCTGGCGCGCTTCGAGCCGGTGGCGTTCGACCCGCTGGTGACCGACCTGGTGCAGCGGCACAGTGATGCGCTCGGCCTGTCGACCAGGCGGATGTCGAGCGGAGCGGGCCACGACGCGCAGATGCTGGCGCGCGTATGCCCTGCCGGCATGATCTTCATTCCCAGCGTGGGCGGGCTCAGCCACAACGTGCGTGAGTTCACCGAACCCGTCGACCTGGTGCGGGGCGCGCAGCTGCTGATGCGCGTGGTCGTCAGCCTGGCGAACCGTCCCTGAACGGCCCCGGCACAGCCCCCCGATCCAACGCCCAATATTCCCGAATTTCAGGAGTCAAACGTGTCCCGTTTCATCCATGTCGCACTTGGTCAGCTGGGCCCGATCGCACGCACCGATTCGCGCGTGCAGGTGGTCGCCCGCCTTTGCGAAATGATGCGCGAAGCCCATGACTGCGGCGCGCACCTGATCGTCTACCCCGAACTGGCACTGACCACGTTCTTCCCGCGCTGGTATATGGCCAGCGATGGGGAAATCAACAGCTTCTTTGAACGCGAGATGCCGAGCGCCGAGACGCTGCCGCTGTTCGCGCTGTCGCGCGAGCTCGGCGTGGGCTTCTACCTCGGCTATGCGGAACTGGCCGACGAGAACGGGCGCCAGGTTCGTTACAACACCTCGATCCTGGTTGACCGCAGCGGGACCATCGTCGGCAAATACCGCAAAGTGCATCTGCCCGGCCACTACGAGCACGAACCATGGCGCCGCTTCCAGCATCTGGAGAAGCGTTACTTCACGCCCGGTGACCACTTTGGCGTCACCGAGGCCTTCGGTGGCAAGATCGGTATGGCCATCTGCAATGACCGGCGCTGGGCCGAGACCTATCGCGTGATGGGCCTGCAAGGGGTGGAGATGGTGCTGATCGGGTACAACACGCCGGTGCACAACGCGCCGGCACCTGCGCACGACGACCTCTCGCTGTTCCACAACCAGCTTTCGATGCAGGCGGGCGCCTACCAGAATGGCACCTGGGTGGTCGGCGTGGCAAAGGCTGGGATCGAGGAAGGCGTCGACAGCATCGGCGGCAGCTGCATCATCGCGCCATCCGGCGAAGTGGTCGCGGGCTGCATCACCAAGGGCGACGAAGTGGCAATCGCACGCTGCGACCTCGACTTCTCCACGCTATACAAGCGCACCACCTTCAACTTCGACCTGCACCGGCAGCCGCACGCCTACGGCATGATCGTCGAGCGCAAGGGCGAAACGCTGCGCGCCGATGGATCGCCGCTTGGCTAGCGGAGGTGAACACGTCCACCGGGGTTGCTGAGGCAGGATGAAGGGGGTCGACACGCGACGAGCGGACTCGGAAAACGCAAGCCTGGCGTAGCAGGGGCCGCCAGGATGTCAATCAACGTGGCGCCCGCAGGGCGTCACCAGCGGGCCCCTGCTCCTGTCTTCGCTGTCAGGGACGTCGCCCTTTCTGCCGGCTTGGCTTTGCGCCCGTTGAGGCGATTCGGTTGACCCGGGCAAGCTATGGACGCGCTCCGGCCGTCTGCGAGCTAAATACATTGTCATTGCGCAACGGGGTGGGAGTGGCCAAAGTCAGGGGCGCTTTTTATGACGCATGAATGACATTTGCGAACCCCTCGATTTTCCTGTCAGGCGTGTACCAGCGCCTGAAATTGCGTATATCCTCACCGTTGAGAACGGCACATCTCACTTGCAGCAGCGTATTGGCCCCGGATATCGTCCAGCGCATATGCCCGTTCCTCTTCATGCGCTGACCAATCCCATAGTCGACCACCGATTCCGCTCCTGCGCTTGAAATGGGCAGCCCTTGGGCACGCCGCTGCTGATAGTTGACAAGATAGCGGGAGCAACATCGCAAATAACGGATCACGCGCCCTAGTGGATTGCGAGCGCCGATCCAACCTGTGTCGCGTCGCAGCGACTCCAGTCTTTCCAAGCACCTCGCAGACCCACCGTGCCATAACAGCCACTTCGCTTTGATCACGCGCTCACGCAGCCGATTTTTGGAATACACATCAGTGCCGCGCAGACCTCGGAGCGACATCAGGAGGTTCTCGAATCGCATGCCAATGTGGTACCAGTCCAGCACGCGAGCCGTTGCAGACGGCAACTTGCACGCAAAATTAATATCATCGCCGCCATCACTGAGGACTGTGATCGGAACCTGCGGCCCGATCCCCACGGACTGCAAGAACGCTTGCTGACGTAGCCCTTGCGTGGGCTCGTGCCCAACTGCGTAGGCGTGCGCAAGGGTATGAGGCGTCTTAGGCCAGACCAGTTTGGACGCGACCACAGGAATCCATCGCGTATCGTCTAGCGCGGCGCCTTGATGTAGCCCGCATCGATCTGTAGCGCAACCGACGAGTCAGAAGCGGACTTCGAGGCGACGCGGTTACGGCCGCAACCACCATCTTTGCACACCGCGCTTGGTTTCGCGCGCGGAGTGGTGGACCGCGTGATCTTCATGGATCAGGGCCGGGTGCTCGAACGCACGCGCCAAGCCGGAGCAGTTCTTCCAGAGTCCGGTACATCCGCGCGCGCACCGCTTTCTGTCGGATATTCGCTCCCCGTGGGTATCCGCAGTTGCCGGATGACGGAATCGGTCAACCGTGCTTCTAACCTCGATGGCGGCGGTCAACGGTAACTGCGTCCTGTCGCTGGACGAGCGCACGAACGAGCAAGTGCACCTCAACCAGACCCCACGGACGCAGCGGCAATTTACGCAAGCCCGGACAGTGTCTACCAGCGCCGCCGCCGGGAAGCCACCCTAGGCCGAAATCTGCTGCCCGATTGGCAGATTCCGGATTCGTCGTCCAGTTGCAGCAAAAATTGCGTTGCATAGCGCAGGTGCGATGGGAGGAAGGCCCGGCTCCCCGACCCCACCCGGCGCCACCGACATATCCGGCGGCACAAGGTGAACGCGCAGCGACCGCGGGGTTTCATGGTGCCGCAACACCTGGTAGTCGTGGAAATTGGACTGCACTACCCGCCCGTGCTTGAAGCTGATTTCGCCATACAAAGCCAGGCTCAACCCCATGATGCAGGCGCCTTCCAGTTGCGAACGGATGCGGTCCGGGTTCACCTGGGGGCCGCAATCGATCGCCATGTCGACGCTCTCGATGCGCAGCGCGCCCCTGTCATCCACGCTGACTTCGATTACGGCAGCGGTATAGCTCATGAACGAATAGGACGCTGCAATGCCGATGCCCCTTCCCTCTGGCATCGCACGGCCCCAACGTGCGGCTTTCGCCGCCATCTCGATCACGCCACGCAGACGCCCCGTGTCGAAGGGATAGCGCTCGGGGTCCTCGTCGTAGTTGGTATCGTCGGAAAGCTCGCGTGGTGAAATCCGCCTTGCCGGACCGATCAAGTCCAGCAAGTAGTCCTTATGATCCCGCCCGGCGGCAGCGGCAAGTTCCGCAACGAAAGATTGCACCCCGAAGGCGTGGGGAATGTTGGACACGGATCGAAACCAGCCGATACGCGTATGCGCATCCACCTCCGTGGTTTCGATGCGAATATTCGGAATCCGGAAGGGAATGTTGATTGCGCTCTGCCCCATCTCCCCTGGGCTCAGCCCCTTCTGTCCGGCCGTGAACGTTGACCCTATGGTTGGAGCCGACGAGCGGTGCAGCCAGGCTACCGGCTTGCCGTCTTCGCCCAGTGCGGCTTCGAACCGCTCGACAGCCACGGCATGGAAATAGTCATGGTGAATATCGTCGTCGCGGGTCCATTGCAGCTTGACTGGCTTACCGCCCATGGCTTGCGACAACACAGCGGCTTCGACAGCAAAATCCGGCTTGGATTTGCGACCGAAGCCTCCACCGAGCAGCGTCACATGTACGGCGACCTGATCCTGCTTCATTGCCAGCCGCGCAGCGACGGCGTCGCGAGCCGATTGTGGTGCCTGTACAGAAGCCCACACCTCGCATTTACCATCCACAATCCGGGCCGTCGCAACCGGAGGCTCCATGCAGGCATGCGCCAGATGAGGCAGATAGTACTCGGCCTCCGCGCGCCGACTCGCCTGCGCCAACGCCTGCGTGGTGTCGCCGTCATTGCGCATGACCTTCGCGGGAGCACGTGCGGCCTTCTCGAGCGTACCCCTGTAGACCTCGGAGTCATAGGAGGCGTTGCGGCCGTCATCCCATTCCACCACGAGCGCTTTCCGACCTTTCATGGCCGCCCAGGTATTGCGGGCGATGACCGCGATTCCACCAAGAGGATTGAAACCGGCCGGTGGCGGACTTGGCTCGATTTCTATCACGCGCAGGACGCCTGCCACCTGCAGCGCCCTGGTAGCATCGTAGCGCTTCACCCTTCCACCCAACACCGGAGGCCGGGCCACCACGGCGTAGACCATTCCCTCAAGGCGAGTGTCGATGCCATAGGCCGCGCGCCCGTGTACCATATCGGAGCCGTCGATCAGCCAGGTATTCTCTTTGCCGATATAGCGGAACTGGGCATCCGGCTTGAGTCTGAGTTCGCTGGCCGCCGGAACCGGCTGTCGCATGGCGTCGGCAGCGACATCACCAAAACCCAGCGTCCGGCCAGTCGGCACATGCACGAGCGTGTGATTGCGCGCGCGCACCTCGGCAATCGGCACATTCCAGCGCGCTGCCGCAGCAACTTCCAGCATTGTCCTTGCCGCTGCCCCAACGCGACGCCCAGGCATCATCCAATGCCGGATGCTACGCGAGCCGTCGGTATTCTGGTTGCCGTAGCGCTGTTCGTCGCCATCCGCCTGTACGACCCGGACACGGGTCAAATCGGCCTCAAGCTCCTCGGCTACGATCAGAGGGATGCTGGAGCGCACCCCCTGCCCCATCTCCGACCTATGGCAGACCACGGACACTACGCCGTCCGGGGTGATCGAAACAAAGATGAGGGGGTTATCCACCTGACCGCCTGCCATGCCATCGCCACCGAACCTGCCTGGCCTGAATCGTCGGGCTATCACTACACCTTCCAGCGACACCGCAATTGCCAGACCAGATGCCAAAGCCATCTTCAACCATTGCCGACGCGAAATCGATGCAGCGCTGCTGGCGTAGTGGACAGCGTCCTTGCGTGTCGCGCTCATGCCTTGCCTCCCAGCGCTGCGGCAGCCTTTTTGATCGCGGCGTGGATACGGCTATAGGTGCCACACCGGCAAAGGTTTCCACTCATCGCCTGGTCGATCTGCTCATCACTGGGACGTGGATGCTCGGCAAGCAGCGCCGCAGCCGACATCAGTTGCCCGCACTGGCAGTAGCCACACTGGGGGACACCCAGCGCAATCCAGGCTGCCTGCAGTGCGGCGCCAATCTTGACCTGCCCGAGGCCTTCGATCGTCCGTATGTTCTTTCCCTCGACTGCCGAGATGGGCGTGATGCAGGAACGCACGGGCGTGCCATCCAGATGCACCGTACAGGCGCCACAAAGCCCTGCCCCGCAACCGAACTTGGTTCCCGACATCCCCAGCTCATCCCGAAGTGTCCACAGTAGCGGGGTTTCGCCAGGCAAGTCGACTACGTGCGACTGGCCGTTGACCTCTAGCTTCAGCATGCGCTGCGACTCCTATCCGATGATGAGGAACTCTGCGATGCAGCGCCGCAACTGACACCCTGAGTCGACGGTTATGCGACCAAGAGGCACTGACTGTCAAGCCCCTTAGCCGACGGGTTCAACAGCTCGCTTTGTCTTGAAGGGCAAAATGTGTGCCCCAAGCTTGCCACCAGGAGACGCCTTTCGCTGCCAGATACCGCTGCCGGCGCGGGTGACCCCTACCAATGCGCATCGACTTGGCCCCAACGCCAAGAGCATAAACTAGAGAGCACGTCACGATGATTGGTAAACGTTAGTCCCCGCACGTTAGGGCAGCAGGCTCCGGGAGTGCCGTTGAATGCACAGCTAACGACTTCGACCTAAGCATCCCCATAGATGTCGACATCCAAATCCGGATTGAGGGTTAGCCGCTCAAGGGGGAGTCGATACGCAAATGGATTTGCCCCTGGGTCCCCGGACACGGTCACACCCTTAGGTTGATAACGCCATAGCGCGCCTGAACTCTCGCGGCAAGCGGTAGTTCAGAGCACTGTGGGGGTGCTGCTCGTTGTAATGCTCGAAGCCAATGGCAAGCCCCGAAGGGGACGCGGCTGCTAAAATCGCTCCTCGCGATACACCACTGGATACAATGGGCTTCGAACAACTTGCGGCACTCAGAGTACAACTGGCAGAGCAGGCAAAGGCCGAAAAGGCTGCCAAGGCTCCGAAGCGGGCCAGGCCACCCCGCGCACGGGACGCTGCGCCGGCCAATCCGGCAAAGCCGGCAAAGTCGGTCGATCCGGTGGTCCACGCGATCGCCAGGCTGCAACGGCGTTTTCCGCTAGCCTTTCCGAAGAACCCGGCGCCCAAGGTGCCGCTCAAGATCGGCATCTTCGAGGATCTCCTCCCATACGCGCAGGACCTTTCCCTGAGCGAGGCCGAATTGCGCGAGGCGATCAAGACCTGGTGCCGCGGCGCCCGCTACTGGGCCTGCCTCATCGAAGGCGCATCGCGAATGGATCTGGCCGGCCAGGAGGCGGGGCAGGTTCGCCCGGAGGATGCAAAACGGGCGCAGCAACTGCAAGCGAGGCGTTGGCCGGGGGCACCGTCCAAATCGGCGAAGGCGTCGCACCCCGTTGATGCGGCTCGATAGGTTGAGGCTTTGGCGTGGACAGCCGGTTCAGCGAAGGCGCACAGCAATCCATCTCCGCGCCACGGCACCTGGGGGCGCGCTTATCCCACGCGGCATTTTGTCTGACCTCGGCTGAGTCAGACCCGGCTGGCTTCGCACATCGGCGACTCCCAACTTTGACGATGCTGACCGCACACGCAGGACATCTCGAGATTGACGCCCTTGCCATTGACTAGCTTGGACAGCATGCCGACAGAGACACCGTAACTCCTCGCCGCCGGGTCAATGGGCATCCCTCCCCCTGACCCGGGTGGCTCGGATGCGGTCAGCCAGTTGCTGAATGGTACGAATCGTCGCGCGCGATGGGGGCGTCGTTGATCAAAGACGTTGGAAAATGTGCCGCTTTGCAGACCTTATGGGTTCTGCTAGCAGATTGCTCAGCACAGTCGATGGCAGAGCATAATCTCCTCAAGAGCCCCTCCAGGATGCGCGATGTGGTTAGCCCATCCGACAAACCTTGAGGCAAGGATCCTGATCGCCGACGATCTGGAGGCCGATGTCCTGTTGCTCGAGCAGATGCTGCGCGGCCCGGCCACGTTTGCGTCGTCATAAAATGGATCTGCGTGTGGTTTGCGAGCTTTGAAGCCAGAACCGCTACGATCTGATCGTGCTTGATCTCCAGATGCCCGCCTGGGCTGGATTCCAGGTGATGGAAGACTTGAAGGAAGTCGAGGCAGACCGCTACCTTGCCGTGATCATGCTCACCGCCCAACTTGATCACAATTTGCCCGCACTACAAGGGGCGAAGGACATTGTCCCCGCCAACTTGGTACGTCATGTCATGCCGGTGCATCAGGCCCGCAAGGAATTCGTGCGGGTCGTCGAACCGGCCGCCTTGGCGGTATTCCTCGCCTCCGACCACTCGGCCTCGATGACCGCGACGGCGCTGGCCACGAACGGCGGCTGGATCTGACACTGAGGGAGCGAGACGTGTCTACCAACCCCGGAACACACCACGCAGGCGGCGCCAAGGCCCCCGTAAAGCCCATCACGCTCGCATTGCAGGGCGGGGGTGCCCATGGCGCCTTTGCCTGGGGCGTACTTGACCGCCTGCTCGAGGACGAACGGCTCGCCATTGAAGGCATCAGCGCCACCAGCGCCGGTGCAATGAATGCCGCGGTACTCGCCTACGGTTTGCTCAAGGGTGGGGCCGCCTTGCGCTCGCACCGCGCTGCACAACTTCTGGCGAGACGTTTCCAGCACCGCGCAGATCTGCAGCCCGTTCCGCAAACTGCCGTGGGAGACCTGGCTGCATCGTGGTTACGGGCTCGACAGCTCGCCGATGTACGTGCTGACGGACCTGTTGCTGCGCGTACTCTCACCCTACGATTTCAATCCTTTCAACTTCAACCCGCTGCGCGACGTTCTTGCCCGTCATGTCGATTTCGACGCCCTGAGCCGACATTGCCCGATCCAGCTCTATCTGTGCGCAACCAATGTCGAAACCGGCAGTTTGCGCGTGTTCTCGCGCGGGGAAGTCTGTCTGAAGGCGGTGCTGGCCTCGGCCTGCCTGCCGTCCCTGTTCCGGGCCGTGGAGATTGACGGCCAACACTACTGGGACGGGGGTTACGTCGGCAACCCCGCCAGCTTCCCGCTGATCTATAACTGCGGCACGCGGGATGTGGTGATCGTCCATATCAACCCGATCGTTCGCAAGGGCGTCCCGAAGACCGCGATGGAGATTCTCAATCGCATTAACGAAGTCAGCTTCAATTCCTCGTTGATCCGCGAGCTGCGTGCGATCAGCTTCATCACCACCCTGATCCAGGACGGCAAGCTGGACCGGACCGAGATGAAGGAAATGCTTATCCATTCGATCGGCTCGGACCAGACCATGACGGCGCTCGGCGTTTCCAGCAAGTTTAATGCGGACTGGGACTTTCTCTGCTACCTACGCACCCAAGGGCGCGATCAGGCCGAGCACTGGCCGGCACAGAACTACAGCGCGATCGGCGAACGGTGCAGCGTCGATTTGCGCAAGGAATTCCATTAACGAGTGCTCGCGTCTACGAAGCTATTGGTGCAAATTCGTGAAACCAGGGAGACCCGGATCATGATGACTACCGCCAAGCAAACCGAACTTGTCTGGCATGTGGATTCGAACAAGTCGGCGTCAACGGCGTCCGTGTGACCGCGAAACAGCAATTCTTCCACCGCGATTACCGCCTGCTGGGCATTGCGGCCCGGCCGGTAGGCGTACTGCTCGAATAGAAGATCCGCTTCGAAGACCGGTTCGAGCACCAGCATTGCTGCTGTCAAGCACACCCGACCCCGCAAGGTCGAGATGCCCAGTGGCCTGAGTTTGCCATTGGCTTTCGGGATAAACACTCGTCTGATAGGTCCGCTCGGTAACTCTCCTGCCTGAGCGCAAGCGCCAGTTCGCCGAGCCACTGCACCCCATACGCTTCGACCTCCGCAAAGTCTTGCCGATCGACACGCGGTGCGCCCCTGTTCGAGCGACACTGCGCGTACGCGTGTGCCAGCACATTCTCACGATAGCATCACCGAGATTGGGCGCATTCGAGGCCCTGTTGTTCGGCCAACGTATGTATGCCGGGCACCAGCGCATGGATCGCAGCACGGCGCGCGCCGATCGACATTCGCGGGCTTACCGGCCCAGACAGAAGGCGGCAGCTCAGGTGGAGTCTAGGCCTGCGAACGAAATTCCAGCTGGCATTGCCTGTCAGCATCTATTAAGCTATCAATTACTTGGGCAAAGTGCGGACTGTTGAAGGGGAGCGCTTATGTCTATCGAGGTGTACCTTGGATACTTCGCCGAAGGCTTTGCAAGCCCCAATGGTGAGGGTGGTTATGAGGCGCATGGTCGCGTATGCCTAGGGCAGCGAATAGTCCGAGAATCGGGAGCATTGGGGCACTACGCGAATAGTGAAACCGCCCAATATCGGGGGCTTCTTTGGGCTCGAAAACTCATCGAAACTTTGCCGTCTTCGTCGTTGATGCGAGACACGATGTTCAGGGAACGATGAGAATCCCGACCAATGAGGTGGCGAGGATGGTAGCCATGCAGCGCCTTAACTGGGTTGGCTTTCCATAGTATCGGCTCAGGTATAACATGCGATAACGCGAAGAGGTCCGAGACCTGTGCTTACCGAACCGCGCTGCGCCCCCCTTCAAAGGCTGAGCCGGTTCGACGCTTTGCTTATTGACGGCTTTGACGCTATCCGTTGCAGCATATCCCGTATGGCCGGCAGGCGGAGGTCAAGCCCCCAGGCTGACTTATCAAACCGGGATCGAACCTGTAACGCCTGCATTTCGGCCATGGCCATCGCCTCGCTGTGAACGAAGATGGCCGTCCTGCCGTCACAGATCACTTCGTTCATCGGCACATCGTCGTCGTAGGCGACTACCAGCACTCCAGGCAAAAACACTCCGCTGGCCACTACCTCAACCCGTGGGATCACCTGATATGTAGAGACACGTCACGTGCTGGTCTGACTGAGGCAAGAGGCCACAGGCGGTAGGCAACAACGGGGCGCAGGCAATTCGCTATCGTAAGGCCGCCTTACGCAGCAGAGCCAAACGCGACAAATTGCGTACCGATCACCGCCGCTGAAATGCCACGGAGGTTGATCCCCGCTTCGGCTAGGTCCTCGGTCATTGCAACGGCAAGCCCCGGCTGATTGCTGCCCAAGACGCGAACACAGTGCTGCTTCTGCGCGATATTGAATCCTGCCACGGCCGCCGCCACCATTTCCCGATCCCACTGCAGCGGTGTGACAAACACGACGCCTTCGCCAGGCCTGTCTGGACTGCGCCGTGCAATGATGAATTGCAGGTCGGCCCCCACATCGCGCAAGGTCGTCAAGATCGCGGCCAGGCCACCCGGCTTGTTCGGGATGCTCGCCACCCAGACTTCCACTTGTTCCACGAGCAGTTCCATCGTCGTTTCTCCTAGCCCTACTCGCTCGGTGCAAGAGGCCGCTCTCCATATTGGCTGGTCATCCAGACGTGGCGCACCATCCATTGGATGGGTGCTCAGCGAGAAGCCGTCTTCTTGGAGCAAACGGCGGACGTGCCTCGATGCTATCGCTTTAGCGGTAGACCAGCACGGGGATCTTGCTATGGGTCAGCACCTTCAACGTCTCGCTGCCGAGTACCAAGCCTTGTACACCGCGCCGTCCATGCGAGGCCATCACGATCAGGTCGCAGCCTTTGTCTTCGGCCGATTTTATGATGGCCTCGTATGGGTGGTCATTGACCACATAGGTCGTTTCACAAGGTACACCGGCCGCACCAGCCTCCTGTGCAATGCCATGCAGGTATCGCGTCGGCTCCTCTGACGCCGCCTTGATGTACTCCTCGCGGGTGTCGGTCAGCATTTCTGCCTGATAGGTCAGCACGTGGAAATGCGGGCAGACTCGCACCGCTGTACCACGGGCGTTCATTTCGCGCGCCAATACGAGCGCCTTGTGGAAGGCCGCTTCGGCCAATGAAGAGCCATCGACCGCCAGCAGAAGATGCTTGAAATTGCCCTCCTTACTTGATCAGTACGCTCATGCATGGCCCAATTCGCCGTCCTGTGTCTGCGGGTGTGGAGCACAAGGCGCCGGGGGCCAAGCATCATCGAGGCTACCCAATACCCGTCACCGGAATCGAGTATAGGTGCCAAAAGCCTCACGTCAATTGAGGAGGCGTTACATAATCGGTCACAAGCCCGACCGCGATCGGGGATGTCGCCGTCGCCAAGACGACATCGCCGCTGACGTCGGACATCACGCTCGCCCCGCGCCTGACGGACCTGGTGGTGGGACAGGTTGATGCGGATCGAGGTGGCCTTGCTGGTGTCATGCCCGATTTGGCGCTTCGATACGCCGCTGGGCGCAACGACCGCCGCTGTTCGGGGGAGCCATAGCGAAGTGATTCGACTCACCTGGTACCGCAAAGACCCGCCCTTCGTCGATTTCTTTGCGGCGCGCTTCGGCAATCCACCATATTGGGACCGTCCCGACGCCACACCGGCCTTTTCGGCAAATTCTTAGCCCGGTGTCACTTGCGCTTACACAAGTCAGCTGTAATCAGGGGTTTCGCCCGCGAGCGAATCGCCCATACTGTGAGTGGGCCGCCGACTCTCGGCGGCCGCGTGCACAGCCAGGCCATGACCCCGGCGACGCGAAGGAGCACAGATCGGCATGCCTTTCCATGAACCTATGCAGTAGCAGGGAGCGGGATTAGCTCTTGGCCGAGTTGTTTGGCTAGGCGTCTGAGGCCCCGTTGCTTGGTTTCGAGGACGCGGGCCTCATAGTGAGCCAAGCCGCTTTCGACATATTGCATGCCCTTAACCATGACGCGCCAGAACAGGACCGCCAGCTTGCGCGCCAAGGCGATGTTGGCAATCAGTGCACCGCGTCGTGCGGCCATGCGGCGATAGAAGCCGCCCAGCGCGATGTCCTTGCTGCGCGCCAAGCTGCGGGCCATCAGGCAGAACAGTCGTCCGGCGCGATTGCGGCTGCGTTTGGTGCTGCATGCGCTCAACCGCAGGCTCAGGGATCGCATGCGAGCCCCGCCTGCTTGACGAACCGGTTGACACGGGCGACATATCAACGGTTGTTGAGCAAGCTGCTCAAGCCGAGTTACTGGTAATTGGCACACACGGCCGTTGCGGTACGCTTCGATTGCTGCTTTGCAGCGTCGCCAAAGGACTGGTCCGATATTCCAATCTCCCTCTGCTACTATTTACAATCATTAAAAGGTGGTCATCGCGCGTGCAGTGTGCCATCGCTGCAGCGATGAAAATGGCAATTGAAAACGAAGTCGTCCCGCTGATTCACGGCATCGATGACGAGCCCGATGAGCTGGTCTTCAAGGAATGGAAGGCCAGCGTCCTCGGGTAACTTGACTGCGGGTGAAATGACAGCGCCCACTGTGCCGATCCGCGCCCGGCGTGGCCATGTGCCCCGTCATAGAGTGCGTGTGCTTTACACTGGGCGGTGTCGCACAGTCGCCGCTGGTGGTCCCAGTGCACCAGCGCCAAAATTAAATTATTAGGGGTGGCAGGAGGAAGACACCATGCACGCACACAATATCCACGTTATCCCAACCGGTAAGCACGGCTGGGTCGTCGAGGTCGAAGGGGAAGACGAAGCGAGCGCGGAATACCTGACGCAGGATCAGGCGGTCGCCGCCGGCACAGAAAAAGCGAAAGAGGATGGCGTTGAGCTGTTCATCCACGGCCGGGACGGCAAAATCCGAGAACGCAACACCTACAGCAAAGACCCACAATAGCCTCGATGCCTTGCCCAAGGCTGTGCGCCGACACGCCGGCGGCCGCGTTGCACTCTTCCCAAATCGCAAGGGCCAGCCCTACAGCAAGAGCGGCTGGGAGTCGGTTTGGCAGGACGCAATGTGGGAATGGATCGCGACGTTTGATCCGAGGGCAGCCCAGGCGCTGCAGGTAGCCAGGCAGCATGCTGGCGCTCGCCGGCGTGAGAGGCGGGCTGCCAACGGCGAGGCGGCGCCGGAATACTCCAGCGGCCGCCACGGAATGAAGCCAAAGCTCCGGTGATTTAGGGGCGAGTCAGCGTATCGTCCCGTGATTCTGCCTCGGCCGCAATGACCGCCAAGCGCGCGGCCTCGTGCTTGCTGCACAATCGAAGATAAGTGTCTTTGTCTTCGTTGCACCGCCCTCCCGGCTCGAAGAAGGCGCGCTTGTGGGACATGCATGTAATTGTTTCCTCGAACGTCAGTCCGACAAGCACTTCTCGCCCTTGCTTTACTCGCCGTCACGATGCGAATGTCTGCAAAATGCTCGGTATGATTCGTCGATACGATGAAAAAAGGAGAGCGAGCGTGTTTGAATTCACTGAAGGCGAGCGTGCATATCTGCGCGAAATGCGAGCGCTGTCCACGGATCAGCACGCGCGTCGCAGCCAATCCGGCATCTCCCCCTGCCCGTTCCAGCTCTGGCCCTCGGCGTTGCGGTAGCAGACCGGGCGCGGTGCCGGCGGAGGAGGAAAACACCCAGCCCGCCTTCAAGTCAGCCGGCGTCAGGTCATACTCGGCCATCTGGGTGTCAGCGGATCGCGTCCGCCCGCTCAATCTCGTTTGCCATTGTTGAAGTCAATAGATTGAGTGCACAGCCGGCAGCCGGCCCCTTGCCCGCTCAGCGGTCTTCCGCAACCAAGGGGTTCGTCGAGGACCTCAAGCCGGAAATCCACGATGCGCGTCCGTGCTCGGTGAGTTGCTGACAGGTGAGATCTTGCGACTCGCCAGTTCCGGCGACGCCGTCGAGGGCTACGGCAAGGCGGCGCTCGTCGGGATGGACGGTGAGCTCGAGCATGCGTCCGCGCTGATCCACACTCTTCGCTTCGGCAACAAATACCGCAAGGCCGTTGGGGCTAAGAGCTATCTCGCCTTTACCAAAGTGCGTGGCCGTCCGAATTGTCCCGTGATGATTCCGCTGATGCACAAGGCGGACGAAGGCATGCGTTCGCACTATGTGACCATCCATTTTTTCAATTGCCGACGCGCCGGCGCCCGACGAATTCGTCATCGCGCTTGGCTCGTCGACGGCGGTCGTCCTCATCATCGTATCGGCGACCGTTATAAAGACATCGAGGAGCTCGGCAGCAATGAGGCGTGATCCTATGCTTCCTGACCAGACGGGCGGAGTCGCCAACGGCACAGCATTCCGTGTATTTGGGCGCGGAAAAGCGGTGGTTTTGATCCATGGTGTCGGCATAAACAAGGACATCTGGGCCCCGCAAATTGCCGCCTTAGCCGAAAGCTACCAAGTCATCGCCCATCACATGCTCGGCCATAGCGACAGCGCGCTGCCGCCCGAAGGGGCGATGCTGCACGACTACGCGGCGCAGTTGCTCAACTTGCTACCTAGGCATCGAAGCTGCCGGGGTGAGGGTGCGGAAATCGCGTGGCAGCTCGGCATGCGTTTCGACCAGGACGAGCAGTTCGTCTGGGGCTGCGCGGTGGATCGGCCCGCCCACGACCTGAGCGCACGGCACGCGCCGGGGACGACGATGAAAAAGCCATGAGCCGCACGTCGTTTAGTGCTGCGGCGTCAGGTTTCCAGTTTCCACTTGATCGAACAGCCAAACGCCGGGTGTTGCTGCGCAGGGCCTTCGCCGGTCTGCGCGACCTGCCGCATCGCTTCGAAGAGGTCGCGCGGCGCACCGGCCACCGGGTCTTTGCGCGACGCGCCCACGCGACCCCGGTAACGCAGCCGCAGGTTCGCATCGAAGCCGAAACACTCGGGCGTGCAGACCGCGCCATATGCGCGGGCCGTCTTTTGCGTCTCGTCATAGAGATAGGGAAATGGCAAACCGGCGTCTGCCGCGAACGCGACCATCCGGTCGAACGAGTCCTCCGAATAGGTGCGCGCGTCGTTCGCGTTGATGCCCACGATGCCGATGCCGAGCGGCCCGAGATCGCGCGCGCCGCGGATCAGTTGTGCCAGCGCGCCCTTCACATAAGGGCAGTGGTTGCACATGAACACCACGACGACGCCACGCTCGCCGCGCACGTCGTCGAGCGTAAGCGTTCTGCCGTCGGTGGCGGGCAGCGAGAACCTGGGCGCTGCGGCGCCCAGATCGCCTGCGGGGGATTCGGTACCCATTTGCGTGCTCCTCGGGCGGCCAGATAGCCGTGTCTTTCATTCGCGAGCCTATACCTCGAGACGCACCCCGAAGCTTTGCTCATCGATCGGCGTGGTTGGGAGATCAGCCATGACACAGGACGAAGCACTGATGCTCGCCCACCCTGTCATCACGATCCTGGAAACGGGGCAGCGTCCCCCACTGGATTGTGCTCACGCCAAGATGTCTTCTGCAATTTTACCTTGCCGAAATGACGTCTTCAGGCTGCCGGCATCGACGATGGCGTCGCGCTTCGAAAGGCAGGCCATCCAAGGCCCGGCGAGGTTCCTCGCTGGCGATGCGGCGCCATGGAATACCGGCTTAGTGCTCGAGATCGAGGTGCGTTGGGCCCAGAGGGCAGACACGCGGCGGGACGGGGCCATTTCGATGCTCTCTACTGCACCGGAGACTGGGATACCGAGCAGCGGCAAGTGGTGCTTGCTGCCTTTTTCGTGCAGGCGCACTCACAGTCTCCGTTCTGGACGTAGGCTTCGGCGACGCGCATCGACAGCGCCGCGCCGACCCATGGCATGCCCCCTACTCCGTGTCTCAAATTCCCCGCCCGTAAATCAGTTTCGACTTTAGCTCAGGACCAACTCAGGGTTGGCTCTTGGGCGCCGACGTCAGGGTGGCTATGCGTTGCCGCGGCGGAAGCGCCTTGGCCGCCGGCACGCCCCATACTGCGGTCAACCTTGCCGTGCGCTTCGCTCTTGTCCTTTTTGGCACTCTCGCCGGAGGCACCGCTGGCGGCTTGCACAGACGGCTCCGCGCGCCTGCCAGTGTCAGTCCCAGGTGTTGGAGGGGAGCCGTAGCGACCGCCTTGGGCCCAAGCCGCAACGGCCGTTAGGGAAAGGGCGGCGAGGAAGGTTAGATTTTTCATTGCTGTCTCCTTTCATGTGAGATCGCGCGCTCAGAGGGGGACGCGTTTTAGATTTCTCAGACCTTTTTCACATAAGAGTTGCACCAACCATTTGCCGCGACCTGCTTACCACCGAAGATGGGGCAGGGTCCCCACGCGTCACTGGCCTTTCCTTGAAACAATTGGCAGTTGCTGCACTTCTGGCTTGCCTCGTGCTTGGGAAATTTGGCCTTGTCGACCTTCGTTGTGTCGTGCTTATATCCAAGTGAAACGGCTTGCGGATCGTTTTCATCAAGCTTCCCCGCTTGTGCGCTTGCCGGCGACTCGATGCCGGCAAGCGCGGCCGTTACTATGCTCGATATACCCTTCAGAAACGTTCGTCGAGTAGTCATCGCAGCACCTCCAGTCGAGAGATCGTTGGGCGGCTTGTGTTCACGGCGATTCAGTGGGTGACCGACACTACCTGCCCGGAAATGTCTTCCAGAATACATTTCCGGTAAACCTGTGCGACCACCGCCGCCCGAACGCCCTTGGCGGGATCGCGTCCCATCGCTTCGAGCGTCTCCCACACCCATCCGGGGCTGACGACATTCACGCGAATCTTGCCTTGCAATTCGAGCGCTGCAGCCCGCCCGAACGCCTCGATGCCGGCGTTCACGGTGCTCACGGCAGCACCACCGAGCATTGGATGCTGCGCGAGGGTGCCACTGGTGAGCGTGACCGACCCGCCTTGGGAGATGTAGGGAACCCCATACCGCACAAGATTGACCTGCCCCATCAGCTTATTGGCGAGGCTGAATGCAAAATCATCGTCAGTCAGGGCGTCCAGTGGGGCGAATTTCGCGGTGCCTCCTACGCAGACCATGGCATCAACCGTGCCCAGTTGTTTGTACATCGTCAGAATCGACTGCTTGTCGGAGATGTCCACTGAGACCGCCGGAGAGCTACGACTGGCCCCTACCACGTCATGTTCTTCCGACAATAAGGCCGTAATTTCTTTCCCAAGGAGCCCTGTGGCTCCAATGACCAGGATGCGCATACCTCCCCCTGATAACAGATGACGGCTGGCAATGAATGGCCCTCAGTACCTAACTCGTTGCGAGAAATAGCCTGGTGCATAGCACACGCCTTGCGCGCAACTGCGCGCCGATTGCTGGCATAGGCCTCAGGTGCGCTGGGATCGCCTGCGGCATCCAGGTGCTCGGCCATCAGCGCCGGGGCCCCGCCTTCCTACTAGGCGGCCGCGCGCCGGTGCAGATTCTGTCGCCGCGACTCGAGCAGCGAGGCGTTCGCCTTAGGGCATCACCACCTGCCCTTCCGCGGCCAGCTCCTTGACGATCTTCGCCCCCTCGGCCTCGCTCACCGCGCCGACCGACATCTGAATCCCGAGAACGCCGGGGTCTGTCCCTGCATGCCGTCAGAAGCCATGATCTGGTTTTCGCCGATTATCTGGATATTGGCGTGCATGACCCTTTCCTTCCATTCCTCGGAGATGGGCTGATCGCCCCGCCCCTCGTTGTACCGCATCATGAAGGTCACCTGCGCGCTCAGGACCTTGCCGTAGAAGGCCAGCGCCACGTCAAAGCGTCCGCCAAAATTCAGATAGGGTTGCGCCTGCCTGTCACTCTTGTGATGGCTTTTGATCGCCTGTGTTTCGCCCCGTGGCAAGCTTCAGCCCTTGCCCAAGACCGTCATTGCCTTGTTCGCATCGTCCAGCGAGTCCACCGATACGTACGCGACAAACTGTACCCCAATGACGGAAGCAGAGAATCCGCGTAGATTGATTCCGCCTTCCGCAAGCTTGCGGGTCAGCTCCGCCACAATGCCGGGCCGGTTCCCGCCCATGATACGCACCGAATGCAGGCTGTGCGTGACATTGAAGCCGACCTGCGCAGCTGCACGGATTTCCCTGTCATTCTGCAGCGGTGTCACGAACACGACACCCTTGCCGGGGTCCTCCGGCGTGCGGCGCGAAATCGCGAATTGCAGGTCCGCGCCGGCATCGCGCAAGGCCTCCAGTACCTCCGCGAGGCCGCCGGGCCGGTCCGGTATGGTTGTCGCCCACACGTCCACGCGTTCCACAAGTAGATCGTTGGTCATGCTCATTCTCCAATGCCCCCCAATACGAATCTAGCGTATGGCGGCCGGCAGGCAAGCTCTGGGCTCGGCGGGACAGCGGCACTGGCAACTCCCGGTGCCCGGACTTAATATGGACTCGTCGTTTCAGGCAGCTATCGCAGGATGGTGATACTGGCACTACCTGGATGGATGCCATGGAAAGTGAAGGGGAATCGTCATGTCTGAAGTCAAATCGCCACGCCATGCTGCCCAGCAGGAATCGGCCGATGTGTCCGAGGCGGAAATCGCGGTCCATTGGCCCGAGGAGGACTATGTCCCGCCGACCGGCCAGTTCATTGCGCAGGCCAATCTGACCGATCCGCGCATTTTCGAACGCTTCTCCCTCGATCGTTTCCCCGAGTGCTTCAAGGAGTTCGCAGACCTGCTGGACTGGTACAAATACTGGGAAACGACAGTAGATACCAGCGACCCACCTTTCTGGCGCTGGTTCGTCGGCGGCAGGATCAACGCCTGCCACAACTGCGTGGATCGCCACCTCGCTGCGTACAGGAACAAGACCGCGATTCATTTCGTGCCCGAGCCGGAGCATGAGGCGGTGCATCACCTCACCTACCAGGAGCTCTTTGTTCGCGTCAATGAGCTGGCCGCCCTGCTGCGCGAGTTCTGCGGCCTGAAGGCCGGCGACCGCGTCACGCTGCATATGCCCATGGTGGCCGAACTGCCCATCACCATGCTCGCATGCGCGCGCATCGGCGTGATTCATTCGCAGGTCTTCAGCGGCTTCAGCGGAAAGGCCTGCGCCGAGCGCATCGCGGACTCCGAGAGCCGGCTGCTGATCACCATGGACGCCTATCACCGCGGCGGTGAATTGCTCGATCACAAAGAAAAGGCCGACATCGCTGTGGCAGAGGCCGCCAGCGCTGGTCAGCAGGTCGAGAAGGTCCTGATCTGGCAACGCTACCCGGGCAAGTATTCCAGTGCCGCCATACTGGTGAAGGGCCGCGACGTCATTCTCAATGACGTGCTCGCCGGGTTCCGCGGCAGGCGTGTCGAGCCCGAGCCGATGCCGGCGGAGGCACCGCTGTTCCTGATGTACACGAGCGGCACCACGGGCCGGCCCAAGGGCTGCCAGCATTCCACCGGCGGCTATCTGTCCTACGTGGCGTGGACCTCGAAGTACATCCAGGATATCCACCCCGAGGACGTCTACTGGTGCATGGCCGATATTGGCTGGATCACCGGGCATTCCTACATCGTCTATGGCCCGCTCGCGCTCGCCGCCTCATCTGTCGTCTACGAGGGCGTGCCGACCTGGCCCGACGCCGGCCGGCCCTGGCGTATTGCGGAAAGCCTCGGCGTCAATATCTTCCACACCTCGCCCACCGCAATCCGCGCGCTGCGGCGCAACGGGCCCGACGAGCCGGCGAAGTACAACTACCATTTCAAGCACATGACCACGGTGGGCGAGCCGATCGAGCCTGAAGTCTGGAAGTGGTACCACCGTGAAGTCGGCAAGGGCAAGGCGGTCATCGTGGACACCTGGTGGCAAACCGAGAATGGCGGCTTCCTCTGCAGCACGCTGCCGGGCATCCACCCGATGAAGCCCGGCAGCACGGGCCCGGGGATCCCGGGCATTCATCCGGTGATCCTTGACGAGGAAGGCAAGGAGGTCCCGGCCGGCTCGGGCAAGGCGGGCAATATCTGCATCCGCAATCCCTGGCCGGGCATATTCCAGACCGTCTGGAAAGATCCGGAACGCTACGTGCGCCAGTACTATGCACGCTATTGCAAGAATCCCGACAGCAAGGACTGGCGCGACTGGCCGTATATGGCGGGCGATGGCGCAATGCAGGCGGCGGACGGCTACTTTCGCATCCTTGGCCGCATCGACGACGTGATCAACGTTTCCGGCCATCGCCTCGGCACCAAGGAGATCGAATCGGCCGCACTGCTGGTGTCCGAGGTCGCCGAGGCGGCGGTGGTGCCGGTGGCCGACGAGGTCAAGGGCAAGGTGCCTGATCTCTATGTGTCGCTCAAGCCGGGACTGTCGCCATCCACGAAGATCGCGAACAAGGTCTCGGCCTCGGTGGTATCCCAGATTGGCGCGATTGCACGTCCGCATCGGGTCGTGATTGTTCCCGACATGCCCAAGACACGCTCGGGCAAGATAATGCGCCGCGTGCTGGCGGCGATCTCCAACCACCAGGAGCCTGGCGACGTGTCCACGCTTGCCAATCCGGAGGTCGTCGAGAAGATCAGGGAGCTGGCGACATAGGGGCTGCGGCGGTCAATGTCCGGCGGCATTGTCAATCGCAAGCTGCTTTGCAAAGCCGCGGACGGTGTAGCCCTGGTAGCCTTCGATTGTCATGACAACCTCCGCTCGGAAAAGAGAATACGCAGTTAGAACCGGCGGTGGGTCAGGCCGACAACTAGTTTCCATGGCACGAGGCGCGCTGCGTCGGCTACTCGACCTTCTGGAAGAAGCAGGTAGGCGTTTTTCACCGGGGAGAGCGGCAAAATTACAATTTTGACGTAGGTACCCCGACAGGGATTGGGGGGCTTGGTATAGGGCGACAAGTACCCCGCTGCTATGTACGCCGCCACTTTGCCGCTGCTGATGCTCGCGGCTGGATGCCTGCTTATCTACGCTCAGACCGGATCTTTAGTGATCTTTCTTTGGCCTCCTCAACCCGGAAGAGCTCCACACGCTGTCCGGCATTGACCGCTCGCCGCAGCCACACCGGCGGTTCAACGTGCCCGTCCCAGCTCTGCTCCTCGGCGTTGCGCTACCAGACGGGGCGCTGGATCGGCGGCGCCGCAAAGCCCCAGCCGCCCGCAGGTTCACCAGCGTCAGTCCGTACTCGACCATTTGGGTTTAGATCGGCACGGGCGGTGCTCTGCACCCGTCGGCACATGGTGCCGCGGCAGGCGGGGCCGACAGCTGAGCCGCCGACGAATCAGTTCAGCCTCCCAGCGAGCCAGACCACGGCGAGGTAGGTCAGCACGTGCGCGTATTGGTCCACGCCAAATGCCCACCAGAACTGCGGCAAGTTCGGCGTCAAATTGGCCTTCGGCCGAGGCGCACCTTCCAGCGGTCGACCATGTAGTGGACGACGGCGTCGAAAATCCCCAGCCAGAGCCAATGGGCCACACCGAAGCCGCCGAGCAGCACAGCGGTACACAGGCCATGTAGCCCCGCGTGGGCATAGCCACCTGGGCTCCGGAAGTCGCCCTTGCCGGCCAGCATCCAGCTCGGCTGCCACAGGACGTCGCACACGAGATGCTTGGTGAACAGTGCGAATAGCTGCAGCAACGCCATGGCCAGCTCTCCACCCAAAGTCATGCCAGACCGCACGCATCGGCGACGGCACCGCGCTCCGGCTTTTCATTATCAATGAACAGTAAAGAATAAGACCACCATAGCTGCCACAGAAATCGCTGCCGGCAGCAATATGCGTCGCGCTACGCGGGCCTTTCGACCCGGAAAAACTCCACACTCTGCCCGGCATTGACCAGGCGTTGCAGCCACGCCGGCCCCTCCCCCTACCCGTCCCAGGTCTGCCCTCGGGCGTTGCATTAGCAGACCTGGCGCGGCGCCGCGAAGCACCCTGCCGCGTGCAGGTCCGCCAGCGTCAGCCCGGCCGACCCTTATCAATAGGCTACGGAACGGACCCCGCGCCAGCTGGGCCTGAGCACCGTCGCATGGTTCTTCTGCATCCATAATCCTGTCCTCCGGCGTTTAACGCGGAGGTACAAGACTAACTATGCCGATCGTCCGAGAAGGGCCGAACGCTTCCAACCAGTGGTATCGGCAGTTCGAAGCGCCGTCCGCTGCATGCCATGGTTATGCAGTTCCTGATTCCAGCGACGACGCGCTGCGCGTGAGCACGATCTTCCCTGTTACGCCCTCTTTGCCAAGCAACTCGTGCGCGCGTCTTGCCTCGGCTAGGGGAAATCGCCGCGCGATTATCGGCTTGATCTTCTTCTGTCGAAGAAGGTCAAACAGGGCGATCAAATCCTGTCGAAACAGCGTCGGTTTCAGCCGTTTAAGCCACTGAATGCTGTAGGGGACCACACGTTTCCGGCCTGGGAGAAGCCAGCCGCCAGCAATGTACAAGCCGAATATCGCCAGTCCATGCGAGCGATTACGCCGACCTGGACGACCTGAAGCCAATCGTCCCCCAAACAGCGAGGCAGTAAGGCCATAAGCCACTACCCTCCCGCCAGCACGGAGAGCCTTGCGGGAACGCCATATGTGAGTACCACCGATGCCGTCAAAGACGACGTCTACGCCCTCACCCGTAAGGCGGTGAATTTCTTCCACGAAGTCAGTTTCTCGGTAATCAATTGGGAGACCGCCCAAGTCGAAAACGGTCCGCGCCCCTCGCGATGAACAGGTACCGTACATCTCCAATCCGTCGAGGCGCCCAAGCTGCAAAAGTGCCGACCCAACCCCGCCCGCCGCACCGTGGACCAAAACGCGCTGGCCCTTGCTGACCTTGGCGGAATGATGCAGCATCTGGTACGCCGTGACGTAGTTCAACACGAGGCTGACAGCCTCTGCGGCGTCCAACTCGGACGGCACAGGAACCAGTTCACGCTGCGGCAGGCAGACGAACTCCGCGTATCCACCGCTGATTGGCAGCGCGGCAACTGTTTGATCTGGTTCGATTCCAGAGACACCAGGGCCGAGCCGATCCACCACGCCAACCAGATCCCACCCCGGCGTGAAAGGCAGCGGAGGAGTTTCAGGATGAAAGCCCTCGCGCATCATCAGGTCGGGCAAGCCCACACCTGCGGCCAGCACTCTCACCCGCACTTCACCCTCCCTCGGTTCGGGGCACTCTTCTTCAACCACCGTAAGGGCGTCGGGCCCGCCATAGCGAGTGACGATGATGCGTGTGTGCCTCATGGACCTCTACTCCCTTGCCGGCTGCTTAGGCTAGTGCTGCTCTTTGTCCAGCTGTCGCCTCCAGCAATGCGCATCTGACGCTCTGGCTGGCAATGGCAGCTCCAGTTTCTCGGCGGGACTGCGAGCATCAGAAACTACAGGCAGTTGGGCCGCACCAAGCTCGCCATGGCCGTGTTGAACTTGGCAGGCTCCTCGGCCGCCGGCTCGTGTGCGGATTCCTCGAACCAGATGAGTTTCTTCGACGGGGCAGTCAGCTTGTCGAAATAGGCTGCACTCGTTTCCGCTGCGATCACATGATCATGTCGCCCGATAAAGAGGAAGACAGGCATCTGTAGCGCGGGCACGGTTTTAACGAGATTCAGCGCAGATATCTCAGTCCACATAGCGTTTACGGAAAATAGCTGGCCGCGCAAGTTGTTGGGCAGGTCGAAGATTGACGATTCCGGTCCGCTGAGAACGATTCGGAAGAACTTCCATAAGGACATTCCGCGCACGATGCCGACGAAGCGCACGAGCCATTTCCTCTGGACCATCATCCTTTTGACGGTGTGGGGTGGCTCGCCGATGGCGCGAAGCTCCTTCAAGGCTTTGCGATTGTGGCGCCGCTCCGCTTCAGCGAGTACAAAGGAATACGACGACACCTCGCTAGCCTGCCAATCACCAATCTGACCGGCGCCAACATAAGCCGTGACCTTTTGCGGGAATCTTGCGGCATAGAGCGCGCCAAGCGCAGAGCCCCAGGAGTGCCCGTAGATCACAACTTTATCCTTCCCGAAACGCTTGCATACCTCGTCAACCAACTCGTCGAGATCGGCTAGGAACTGCTCAACTGTCATGGAGGATTCCGGCGTCTTACGATTAAATGATTTATTTGTGCCGCGCTGCTCCCAATAGACGACGGTGAAGCTCTTCTCAAGGGGCGCATTGAAGCGCCTAAAAAGACTCATCTCAGGAAAACCCGGTCCGCCATGCAGAAGGATCAATGGTGGATTAGCAACGTTTTCGCCACGAATCATCACCCACTGATCGAGCCCACCTAGCCGGAGATAGCCGATCTCCGCAATGCTGCCTGAAAGGGTCCCGCCATTGGGCCCACAAAACGGTGGAGTGTCTCCCCGATGTCTCATGGAGCTTCGTCTCTGCTTCTTGCCAATCCAGACTAGATAGTTTCCGGAAGAGGGAACTTGACCTGCATCAGCATTCTTATCCGGTGAGATACCTCCACGATCTCGCTCCGGTCGAACGGCTTCAACCGCTTCCAGGCTTCACCTGGGGGGTGCCGGCCGAAACTTGTGAACGTTCTCGACGGCAATTCGCACTTTCAGTGCCGAAGCTGACGGTGCTGCTTTACAGCAAGGCTTCACGACTCCATCCGTTTCGAACGACAGAGCTATTTTGCAGGTGCTTGATCCGTATGGATTTTTAGAAACAAACCACCACCAAATTTCGCACCTATAGTACGATCAGCCCGTCAGCGGCGCTCTGCAGCCAGAGTCGCTGCAAAGGCCTACCGAAGCGGTACGTCCAGATTCGTGCCGCCGACGTGGAGTTGCTCCGAACCGTAGACTACGACTTTAGGCGGCGCAAACTCTAGGTGGTTCTCTTCCATCCACGCGGCGACCGCGGTTTGCAGCCGATTCATGAGATCCAGTTGAAGCTTCCATGGCTCTGGGGACTCGCGCTCTAGAAAGCCATCCCCGCTCGTTGCCGCGAGAATGGGTGCGAGCACATCCTGGGCTTGATCGCTGCCAATCAATTTGCCCTCCTGCTCGCCCAGGGCCATGCCCGAGAGCATCCGCTCGAGAATCCTCGTCGCTTCGAACCGCGCGAAATAGGACGGAGACTCAGGGCTAAAGCCCGCGGTAACTACCTGCGTAATTCCAACCTTCGCTGCCCCCGAGATTGCATCGCGACGGGACCCGAAACCTGCGACCCATCGACCGGCCGCATCCTTATACCCGAACTCTTCCTGCATTCCGCCTCCTGCATTGTTGATCGTTCTCCGCCCTGTCTTGAGGGTTGGCCGGGATTCGCAAATATGTGAAGCTTTACATATTTGCGAATCCCGGCCAGCGCTCTTCCATGCTCGCAGCCGTGCGAAGCATTCAGTAAGACTCTACCCCTTTGCCAGGGCTGCGCGACATCATCACCTCGAGCCCGCCTGCCGAGAAGCGGAAGTTTGGATTCACATGGACTACCCTGTCGATTGCCTTCTTCGTGTCGGCTTGACCAGTGGGACCGTGGGACTACAGCTGACGTACACCCCCCTTCATCATCGTGGGGGCGCTTGCACGCTCGCGGGCGCTTTCAAGATTCAAGTTTATTGCTGCGCCACGAATGCAGATGACAGCCCTTCAGAGGTGGGGGTACCGAGGGGCCGCAGTGCACTATGTCGCGTAGGAGGTCCGCCTTAGCCCCGTCGCCCGACTGCTTTGAGGATGGACTGCCCGCGATGGGTGAGACGAGGGCTTGCTCGGCCTGAGGGGCCTCTCTCTATCGTGACGAGTTGGCGCCCTACCAGCGCATCAATTGCCGTGGGGTCCAAGCAAAAAGGGTCAGGACAATCCTTGACCAAGATCAGTGTGGCGATTTCATGGGGACTCAGCATGTTCGCATCCTGCGTGTTCTTATGTTGTTTGCCTGCATCGCCCGCGCCTATGGTCTCATGCCATTGGCGTGCTCACCGTCTACCGCACAAGCGCCCAGACAACGTAGACTACGCCCGAGACCACTAAGCAGGCTGCAAGTGTGAAGTAGTACCTCGCCCCATGATGGGGCGGCTGCGCATGAAAATGGTGAACTATTGGCTTCATCTGCCCACCTACGCTACCAGAGTAAGAAAATTGCCCTTCCGTCCTTGCCAAGGGACGGGCTTGCTTTCCTTATAGCAAACCATATGCCGGCCATGCTTGATGGCGCCGGCCGAGGGATGCAGCGCATCAGATCCAGCTGCGGAGGCTGAGCCGGCACCGTTAACGAGGCAGACGTGCGCTCGCTGGCCTGGCCTGCGATGCAGCGGCGTCAGCCTATTCAGCCAGCATTCCCACGCGCTGGTCGCCCCTGCTGAGCACGTCGGCCAGCATTCCGAGGGAATGGGCGACACCAATTTCTCCATCGCGATCTCCCAGGGAATAGCGCAATCGAGCAGGCGCACCATACCTTCCATTCTTGACAATCGGCGCAACGCTGGACAGGGGCAGCCGTCCCAGAGGTGCAACTTGGCACCGCGCAGCGCCTTGATCAATGTCGCGTTGCTCGGGCCGTCGCTGTATGCCGGGCGGCCCTCATCCAGCGCCACCACGAGAAGATCGGATTGCTCTAGCCGTTGCAGCATTGCGGCGCTATCGCCCTGCTCCAGCCGATGCCCAAGTGGCATCGCGCGGCGCCAAGCCGCCGCATGCACCGCAATGGAGGCGCGGCGCGCACTTGGCTTCGCCGCTGGCGTGCGCCGCCGCCACCAGCGGCGGGAACAGCTTCGCCCAAACCGCCAATGTGACAGTAATGTCATTTCTGGCATGGTTCTCGCATACTGGGACGAGTCCGGGCAAGCCGCTGCACAAAGCTGCTCCGGTGCTCGCCATGAGCCTCCGTCAGGCGTGCTGCGATGCGATTCGCCCGTGCGCGGCACTCCCCGGCACAAGGGTACGGCCGTACGGCCGCGCCCGTCGTCTCTCCTCAAATGAACATAGCCACTACCCCATGACATCGAAAAACAAGACAGGGTTCACCCGGCGCGACCTGCTGACCATGATCGGCAAGACCGCCGGTGGTGCAGCGATGTATCAGGCGATGTCCTCTCTCGGCTTCGCCACCGAGTCCCACTACAGCGGACCGCCGAAGCTCGAAGGGGCCAGGAAGGGCGCCACCGTGCTGGTGCTGGGCGCGGGCCTGGCCGGCATGGTCGCGGCGCTGGAGTTGCGCAATGCCGGCTACAAGGTCAGGATCCTCGAATTCAGCCAGCGCGCCGGCGGCCGCTGCTGGAGCGTCCGCGGCGGCGATACCGTGCGCGAGCTCGGCGGCGCGGTGCAGCGCTGCGAGTTCGCACCGGGCGAGTACTTCAACCCTGGCCCCTGGCGGATTCCCTACCACCATCATGGCGTGCTCGATTACTGCCACCGGCTCGGTGTCGCGCTGGAGCCCTTCATCCAGGTCAACTACAACGCCTATGTCCATTCGAGCAAGGCCTATGGCGGCAAGCCGCAGCGCTACCGCCACGTGCAGGCGGACTTCCACGGCCACGTGGCCGAGCTGCTGAGCAAGGCCGCGGGCCAGGGCAACCTGGACGCCAGTGTCAGCAAGGAAGACAAGGAGAAGCTGCTGGAAGGCCTGCGCCGCTGGGGCGCACTGGATTCCGAGCATCGCTACCGCGAAGGCACCATCACCAGCGACCGCCGCGGCTACGAGGTCGATCCGGGTGGCGGCCTGATGCCGCTGGCCAAGCCGTCCAAGCCGCTGGACCCGAGCGAGCTGATCCAGTCCGGCCTGTGGCGCTACATCGCCAGCGGCCAGGACTACGAGTTCCAGAGCAGCATCTTCCAGCCGGTCGGCGGCATGGACATGATTGCCAAGGCCTTCACCAAGCAGGTGGGCGACCTGATCCGCTACCAGGCCAAGGTCACGAAGATCGAGCAGAACGAGCGCGGGGTCACCGTCACCTTTGCCGACCTGGCGCGCGGCGGGGCGATCGAGCAGGCGAAGGCGGACTGGTGCGTCTGCACCATCCCGCTGTCGGTGCTGAGCCAGATCGACATCCAGGTCGGCAATGAGATGCAGGCGGCGATCAACGCCGTGCCCTACGGTTCCTCGATCAAGGTCGGCCTGCAGTTCAAGCGCCGCTTCTGGGAGCAGGACGACAGCATCTACGGCGGCATCACCTACACGGACCTGCCGATCTCGCGCATCTCCTATCCGTCCACGCGCTACGGCGCGAAGGGCAAGGCGGTGGTGCTGGGCGCCTACATCTTCGAAGGGCCGAACTCCTTCGAGTTCGGCGCCATGGCGCCGCAGGAGCGCGTGCGCCGCGCGGTGGAATTCGGCAACCAGATTCATCCGCAGTACGCCGGCGAGTTCGACAGCGGCGTCTCCGTCGCCTGGTACCGCGTGCCGGGGCAGCATGGCTGCTACGGGATGTGGACCGACAGCACCCGGCAGCAGCACTACAAGAACCTGTGTCAGGTGGACAATCGCATAGTGCTCGCCGGCGAGCACACCTCTTATATCCCGGCCTGGCAGGAAGGCGCGATCCTGTCCTCGCTCGACGCGATCCAGCGCCTGCATGCCCGTGCCCTCGCCTAACCCGGACACCGCCCAGATCATGACCAAATCCATCAGGTCCCTCGCACTGAGCAGTCTGTCCGCGCTGGCGCTGGTCGCCGGCGGAACCGCCTCGGCACAGACCGCCGCGCCTGCGCAGCCCACCTTCTCGGTCGGCCCGAAATTCCAGCAAACCACCGGCGAAGCCATCTACCATGCGCTGTGCCAGGCCTGCCACATGCCGAACGGCGAAGGCGCGAAGGGTGCCGGCACCTATCCGGCGCTGGCCGGCAATGCACGGCTGACCACGGCGGACTATCCGCTCTACGTCGTGATGCACGGGCAGAAGGGCATGCCGTCCTTCGGCAAGATGCTCAGCGATGCCCAGGTCGTGGAAGTGGTCGGCTATGTCCGCACGCACTTCGGCAACCACTACACGGAGCCCGTTTCCGAGGCCGCCGCCGGCAAATTGCGGCAGTAGCTTAGGCCTGGCGCAGCAAGGCGCCAGCACCGTACGGCGCCGCCGTCTGCCCGTCGTATTCAGATATCCGTTCGTTTCATCTACCTCCACGAGAACCCGCTCATGCGAAGACACATCCAGAAGGCCCTGATCCTTGCCATGGCGCTGTGCGCCGGCGCCTCCGCGTTTGGCGCCGATGACGTCATCCGCTACAAGCTCCCCAATTCCAGCTTCCCGATCTCGCAGGCGGTCGAGATACCGGCCGGGCTGACCACCGTCTACCTATCCGGCCAGGTACCGCCGCTGCAAGACGCCAGCCAGCCCAAGGACAGCCCGCTGGCCTATGGCGGCGATACCAAGGGCCAGACCATCGGCGTGCTCAAGGCCATCGAGAAGACGCTGGCGGGCATGGGCCTCGGCATGGGCGATGTCGTGAAGATGCAGGTCTACCTGGTGGCCGATCCCGCCAAGGACAACAAGATGGACTTCAGCGGCTTCATGGAAGGCTATACGCAGTTCTTCGGCACCAGCGCCCAGCCCAAGCTGCCGGCGCGCTCGGCCTTCCAGATCGCCGCACTGGCCAATCCAGCCTATCTGGTGGAAATCGAGGTGGTGGCGGCGCGCAAGAAATAGGCGGATGCGGCCCGCGCCCAAATAGGTGCTCTGTCAGCCTACGCTTTATAGCTCGCACCCCTGCTGGGCTTGCGAACCGTCGTACATTGCACCGAAATCAAGGCTTCCCCGGATACCGCCGTGGAAGATGCCTGGCGGCCCCCATCCTGGCCGCCAGGCTTACATCTGGCTAGACCTTACCGCGTGCCGGCGCTGCAGCAATACGCCAGGAGGAACGTATGGGTTCCCGGGCTGTTCGTCACAATGGCCCGCATGTCCGAATTCAGCTTCGCCATCGCAGCGGTCACATAATCGGGCGCGGACAGCTTGCCATTGTTGAAATCGTGCACGGCGACAGCGACTGCCTTGTTGTCCTTTGTCTGCGGAGAGGCGAGGCTTCGGTCTTCCTGCGCGAACCGCTGGTCGCGCGTGGCAACGGCGCCGACCTGCCGGCTGCAGTATCCATGGGTTCCAGACATGATGTGGATCGTATTGCCATCGCCGCTCAGTCCGGCGGCGATGGTGTTCAGTGCGCCTGCAACATCCCTGACGGTGCAGGGATCATGGAAACCCCAGATCTGTACGGCGTTGGGGGTTTTTTGGGTGAGGTTGACGAGGGTGGCCATGGCTTGATCTCCTTGAGAGCTTTGACAACGGCAAAAGACCGGGGCCTGATGTCGCGGGCAGGCGCGGTCGTGAGCGAGGACGTTCGCGCAGCAGTGTGATCGACATCCGGCGATGGTGGGGGCGCTATAGTTCGCGGGCGTGGGTCTGGCCTGGCCAGACCCCAGTCATCTCGATCACACGACGGCCCGTCAGCCATTGTCCAAGCGGGTTCGGCCAACTGAAGCCGTAGTGATCGCTGTTGATCATTCCCTGGAACTTCACGTCCACCCGGATGTTGGTCGCGTTGAGCGGAATGTTGCCAACCGTCCTGGAAATGCCACCGGTCAGGGAGAATTCGTCCTTTTGCGAACCTTTTGGGGTGTCGTAGCTGATCTGGATGTGCGTGATGTAAGTGCATCCCGGCTTGTTATCGAAGAAGATCTCGAATGCGCCAAGCCGGGTGATCCAGTTCGGAATCAACAGCGTCCCGTCGAACGAGGCGAATGTATAGGCGATCGGGATGGGAGAAGAGGCGAGTTGCTCCGCCTGGTACGGCCAGAGATGCTGATCCACGCTCTTGTTCTGGCTTGTGGAAACAAACGAGCCTTTGCCGTTGGCGCCACCGAGCATGTCATGGACAGCACCGGCTGAACCGGCAATGGAAAAGGACGAGCTGTTGTCCTGCGAACCCACATTCAGCCCGCTATGCGCATAGACCGCGCTGGTCACCACCCCGAATCCTTGCGCCATCTGTCCATTCGAACCCATGCTGACGGATTGCGCCTGGTCGGAAAGCCACTTGAGCGTATCCGGCTTGGTGAGCAATGTCAGGTCGCTGATGAATGTTTCCGACGCGATGCTGAACTCGGATGCCAGGGATCCCACCGATGCGAAATCCCACTTCACCTCCACGCCCGCCGTGATCTTGGTGCCGGTATCCGGATCGGTTCCGGAACCATCCAGGTTCACGTTGGATTCGGTGCGCTGGACATTGCTGGACGACAGCTTCCATTGATTGGGGATGCCACGCGTGCTCAGCGCGAGCCCAGGCGTCTCTTCCCGCACCAGCGTGAAGTCACCGCTGTCCGGAGAGACGAAGCCGACGGCACCTGGCTTGATATTCGGGGCCAGCGTCCAGTTTCCCCAGTAGGCAGGGCGGCCGTTTCGTATCAAGTCAGTGAAGGAACGATTCCAGTTCATGGTTCTACCCCCTTGCAAGCGGTTAGGATCGGATGGCCTCTGCGGAGTTGGTGCGTACCGCAGAGTCCAGTGTTGGCGTTGCAAGAGGGGCAAACAATTACTCCGAATGCGTATTCCTGACACCTACGCTTGCCGGGACGCATCTGTTCATTGGGGCTATGTGCCGAAGTGAGTGGTGGTGGGGAACGATGAAGGGAGGATGTCCGTCCCTAATTATTCTGAGCGGTGCGTATTCCGGATTTCAGAGGTTTGCAACTGCCTGGAGACCAGCATGAGGTCCGCCAATGTTTTGAGTCCCGTCTTGGAGCGGATATTCTCGACATGCTTGCTGACGGTCCGTGGGCTGATTCGAAGATTCCTGGCTATTTCTTTGGCTGTCAGGCCGAGTTCCAGCTTTCGCAGGATCTCTTTTTCACGATCGCTCAGGCTATCGTGCCTTGAAAACTCGAATGGATGATTGTCGTCAGCGATATTGCCATGGTGTATCGCGAAAGAAACGAGTTTGGACGTGGTGTGGATATCCAATTTCGCGGAGATGTTGTTTCTGTGCTTCCTCACGGTGAACAAGGTAACGCCGAGATGTATCGCAATTTCATTGGTGCTCATCCCTTTGGCGATCAATGAAAGGATTTGCGACTCTCGTGCGGTCAGCTTTGCGGGGGACAACGCACCCTGCTGCCGTCGGTGATGGACTTATGGGCACGATGCGGAAGGCTGGCGGACGTTCGTGAACTGCAATTCCGTCGGCCGAAGGCGGACCATGCGATATCGCACGAAAGGGTGGCGGTCACGGAAGGCATATGCCGCCTCCTTATTTAGAGACGAGCCGGGCCACCCCCGTGGCGGAGTTGGATGACTGGAAAGGTGTGGATTGCTTTATACCGGCGTTGAAAATTGCCGATGTCGTTGCCGCCCCGTATTTATTATCGTGGTTCTACTTGATCTCACATTGACCACATTCTTATATTGTGTTGCTACCATCTTAGCAGCGTGGAATGCAGTGATAATTTTTATTGTCTAAAGCCAGATGTTAGGGGGGCTAATATCTTGCTGCGCTGAAGGTAGGGGCTGCGCGGCAGGCGCAAGGAGTTGATCGGCGGAACCGGTGAGCGCAGCGGGTGGTCGGGGGCCTGATGCAGGGAATCAAGGACTTGCGCTGCGCGTGCCTCGTCGCGGGCCTGTCCCCAAGGGGGAAACGGGTCCAGAGCCAGGGGTGTGCCTGCGCACCGTTGCAGATGGCAAGGAAATCAAAGGGATCCCCAAGCGGGGCCAGGCCCGAAGACAACGTGCAGATCAGAATTAAACGGCGCGCAGTTGCACTTTGACCGCCATCTTCTACGCTGCATCCATTGCAAGTATCGCCTTCGCGAGCGCCCTTGCGGCGAGGCGGTCGATCTTGCCTCTTGGCGATTAATTGCATTTTTTTCAGGGTGGCGCAGTGCGGTGCGCACGCCACCATGGTCGCAGGTGACAAAGGTTTCGATGCCGGTCAGCGCAACGCAGATCATCGTGCCCTCTATGATCGTGGCACCAAGGCCGCCGCTGGCCAGCACGGCCCGCAGGTCCCGCCGATTAGCCTTTTGGGGGGCTACCCCGCACGCCGGAGCAGTGGCCTGAAGGCTTCATGCGGCGCCCCAGAGGGCGCCACGCAGAGGCCGGAATGTTGCATGTCGAGAAACATTCGATTGCCGGCTGTTGCTGCCTCAGACCAGCGAAAGGCCTTGATCACATGACGTGGCATGTGCTGTCCGCCACTGCTGATAGGGGCCGCCCGGCGCCGGTGATAACGTGATTTCGCGCACGTCATTGGGCGGCTAGAAGGCAAAGCCGATAGGCCTCCTGTCTCCGGGCGGGCGCGGCGCCATTGGGGCAAGCTTGCGCGCCGCCGCGCAGAGGATCACTCTAGGGACTGCGTCGCGCGAACGGAACGAAGAAAACCGCAGACGGTTATGCGCTTCGATTTGCGCATAACGATCGCCACAAACATTCGTTATCTGCGCGCGATATCCGTCGCAATAATGGGGGTCCTGCCGACGCACCACCCATTGCATTCATGATTGTTCGCCACGGTTCCCACCTTCGCCATGCGTTGCGCACCATCGCGCGTCTTGCCACGCCCCTCCCCGCTCTGGCCGCTCTGGCCTCCCTTGCCGCGCTTGCACCGGCACGTTCGCTGGCTCAGGGCGTAACCCTTCCTTCCGCGGTCTCCGCCGGCACGAAGCTCATCGCCGCCGACCAGAACGAAGCCCTGCAGACCTTGATGCGCGCCTCAGGCGAGCAAGCGAAGTTCTCCGCGCAGGTCAGCTATGCCAACTTCCTGGGCGGCCCAGCGATCCTGGAAGCTTTCCGCGCCGGGGCGCTCGATCTGGCGGTCGTTGGCAACACGCCGCCGATCCAGGCTCATGCCGCCGGCGAGCCTTTGCCGATCGTCGCGGCGCGCAAGACCTCCGCACCGGACTACCGGTTCGCGGTGCGGCCGGGACTGACCATTCCGACGCTGCAGGACCTCAAGGGCAAGACGGTTGCCTACGCCGAGGGCACAGGCCGCCAGCCGTTCGTGCTGACGGCACTAAAGGTGGCGGGCCTGTCCCGGCGCGACGTGAAGCTGGTGCCGCTGCGCGCGGGCGAGTTTCCCACTGCGATCCGCGCCGGCCAAGTGGACGTGGCCGCACTGAATGAACCCCACTTCAGCCGCTATCTGCGCGACTTCGCCGACCGCAAGGCCAGCGCGATCCCGGCATCCGAGCACCGGCAACTGCCCACCAGCACCGCCTACCTGTACGCCAGCCCCAAGGCGCTGGCGGATCCCGGCAAGACCGCAGCGATCCGTCAGTTTGTGCAGGCATGGATCCGCGCCAATGACTGGTCGGAGAAGCACCCTCAGCAATGGGTCAATGCCTACTACGTGAAAAACCAGGGGCTGCGCGAAGAGGATGGTCTGGCCATCGTGCGCGCTGAGGGACGGTTCGATTATCCGTTGCTCGCCGATTCGATCGCTGCCCAGCAAGGGCTGATCGACCTGATCCATGAGGCAGGCGATATCCCGCGGCGCCTAGATGCCCGCCAGGAGTTCGACCTGCGCTTCGATCCAGTCATCCGCGCCACGGTGGCCGGGCTGGCTGCCGCGCGACAGTAGGAGCCGACCATGCCCTCCCCGCTTCCTTCCACTGCCGGCACACGCCCGCAAGCGCCTTGGTTAGCCACGTCTGCGGCAACTGCGCCGCGCGACACCGTCGCGACGCGGCGCTCCCGGCCACCCAGGCTGGTGCCGGGCCGCCTCGGCGGTTGGGGCCTGATGGTCGGCCCGCTGTTCGTGCTGTTCGCCTGGGAACTTGCCTCACGTGCCGGCGTGTTGCCCCCTCGGCTGCTTGCGGCGCCGTCCACGGCGGCCGAGACCGCCTTCCGGCTGCTGAGCGACGGCACACTGTGGCCGCATCTGTGGGCGTCCGCGCAGCGGGCCTACGCGGGGCTGCTGTCCGGCGTGGCCGTTGGCGTGGGACTGGCGTTGCTATCCGGGCTGAGCCGCTGGGGCGAGGCCTGCTTCGATAGCCTGATCCAGATCAAGCGCGCGGTACCGACGCTGGCGCTCATCCCGCTGGCCATCCTCTGGCTCGGCATCGGTGAGTCGATGAAGGTCACGCTGATCGCCGCTAGCGTGCTGGTGCCGATCTACATCAACACCCACGCGGGCTTGCGCGGGCTCGACATCCGCTATGTCGAACTGGCGCAAAGCGTGGGCCTGTCGCGTACCGAGTTTATCCGCCGGGTGGCGCTGCCGGGCGCCCTGCCGGGATTCTTCACCGGCCTGCGGCTCGCCGTGACCACCTGCTGGGCGGCGCTGGTGGTGCTGGAGCAGATCAACACCACCGAAGGCATCGGCTACCTGATGAATCGTGCGCGCGACTACGGCCAGACCGATGTCATCGTCGTCGGCCTGCTCCTCTATGCCCTGCTCGGCCTTAGCTCCGACCTGCTGGTCCGGCTGTGGCAGCGCAAGGCGTTGTCGTACCGCAGGGCGATCGGATCATGAGCAGCGCTGGCATCGAAGTCGAACACCTGACGCGTCGCTATGGTGATCGCGTGGTATTGGACAATCTCAGCTTCCATATCGAACCGGGCGAATTCGTCGCGCTGATCGGCAAGAGCGGCTCGGGCAAGAGCACGCTGCTGCGCGCGCTGGCCCAGCTGGATGCGGATGTCGCCGGAGAAGGCCGGCTCAGGGTACCGCAGGCGCGTTCCGTGCTGTTCCAAGACTCGCGGTTGCTGCCATGGGAGCCGGTCCTGCGCAACGTGAAGCTGGGACTGCACGAGGCGGACGCCGCCGTCCGGGCGCGCACCGCGCTTGCCAACGTGGGCCTCGCCGGGCGCGAAGACGCCTGGCCGGTAACGCTGTCCGGCGGCGAGCAGCAGCGGGTTGCCCTGGCGCGCTCGCTGGTACGCAAGCCTGCGCTGCTGCTTGCCGACGAGCCGTTCGGGGCACTGGATGCGCTGACCCGGCTGAAGATGCAGCAACTGCTGCACGAAGTGATCCGCCAGCACCGGCCGGCAGTGGTGCTGGTCACGCATGACGTGGACGAAGCCCTGCTGCTCGCGGATCGCGTCATGGTGATGGACGCCGGCCGTATCAGCGTCGACCGGCGCATCCTGCTTTCCCACCCACGCAAGAGCCACGGCCACGCCTACGACCAACTGCGAGACGAGTTGCTCGCCGCGCTCGGCGTCGAGATCGTCGCGTAGGCCCACCCGTTGCCTGACAAGCCTCATTCCGTTCATGACCAAGAAGCGCCTTCACCTTAACCTCTTCATCCACGGCCGTGGCCACCATGAAGCCGGCTGGCGCCATCCGCGCGCAACGCGGCAGGCGCTGACGGATATCACCTATTGCGAGCGCCTGGCACGCACGGCCGAGGCCGGCTGCTTTGATTCGGTATTCCTGGCCGATGCGCTCGCGCTCGGCGACGGCATCGAACATGTCGCGGGCGGCGCGCTGGAGCCGCTGACGGCGGTCGCGGCGCTGGCCCGGGCCACGCAGCGGATCGGCCTGATCGCCACCGCATCGACGACCTATTCCGAGCCGTTCAACCTCGCGCGCCAGTTTGCCTCGCTCGATCATCTCAGCGGCGGGCGGGTCGGCTGGAATATCGTGACATCGTGGGTGCAGGGCGCCAACCGCAACTTTGGCCTGGAGACGCAGCCGCCGCACGCGGAACGCTATGCGCGCGCGCACGACTTCCTGGAAGCTGTCACGAAGCTGTGGGACAGCTGGGATGACAACGCAATCGTCGACGATCCGGTCAGCGGCGAATATGTCCGCCCGGAACGCGTGCGCCCGGTCGACCATGTCGGCCCCTTCCATCGCGTCGCCGGCCCGCTCAACCTCCCGCGCGGACCGCAGGGACGGCCGGTCCTGGTGCAGGCGGGGTCATCCGAGGCAGGCAAGGCTTTCGCAGCCCGCTACGCGGAGGCCGTCTTCGCCGCGCACCTACAGAAGGAAACCGCCATCAGCTTCTACCGGGAGCTTAAGGAGAAGGCGCGTCTCATCGGGCGCAACCCGGACCAGATCATCATTCTGCCCGGCATCAGCCCCGTGATCGGATCGACCGACGCGGAAGCGCAGCGACATTGGGACGAACTGAATGCGCTGACCGCGCCTTCCGTGGGCCTTGCGCGACTGTCGAACCGCTTCGGCGGCTACGACTTCTCCCACCTTGACCTGGACCAGACGCTGTCGGTGCAGGACTTTCCCGACCCCGCCACGGTGCAGGCGGCCCAGAGCCGCGCAGCGGTCATCACCGCGCTGGTGGAGCGCGAGAGGCCGACGTTGCGCGAACTGCTTTACAAGCTGGCCGGCGCCCGCGGGCATTACACCATCGCGGGATCTCCGCAGCGCATCGCCGATACGATCGAAGACTGGGTCGTGAGTGGGGCCGCGGATGGGTTCAACGTCATGCCACCGGTACTGCCGGCTCACCTCGACGATTTTGCCGAGCACGTCGTGCCGATCCTGCAGCGCAGGGGACTGTTCCGTTATGAGTATGACGCGCGGACCCTGCGCGGCCACTACGGGCTGCAGCGACCAGGCGTTTCCGGCCACGCGCGAGGACAGTAATCTAGTGCGTAGCCAAGGCCGCCTGCAATGGGCCGCAGGCCGTTCGGCGGCGACCTCGTCGCCGGCTGCCCATCGTTCGACGTGCAACGTGCCAGAGATAAATATCGTACAATGCCGATATTAATTTGAAGAAAGCACGATATATGGTTCGTGAGAAACCGAAACAGCGCCCCGCCACGCCCTCCGTCAAGCCGGCGCTCGATGTGGACGCGATTCACAAGGCCCTGGCGAACCCCGTGCGGCGGAACATCCTGTCATGGTTGCGAACGCCGGAAGCGTACTTCTCGGCGCAGGAATATCCGCTCGACCTGGGCGTCTGCGCCGGGCTGATCGACGCGCAGGTTGGTCTATCGCAATCAACCGTTTCCGCGCATCTGGCAACGCTGCAGCGCGCCGGCCTGATCAGTTCCAAACGCATCGGACAGTGGGTCTTCTTCAAGCGCGACGAGGAGACCATCCAGGCCTTCCTCGAACACGTCCACCAGGACCTTTAAACAACCTGCGCCGCGGATTACACGGCGCCATGCCATTGCGCACCGATCGTGCGCGGTTCAACCTCGACAACAAAGGCGAATCCCATGCCCACTCTCTTCGATCCCATCCGTGTCGGCGATCTCGACCTGCCCAACCGCATCATCATGGCGCCGCTGACGCGTTCGCGCGCGGTCGGCGGCGGCCGCGTGCCGAATGCCATGATGGCCGAGTACTACGTCCAGCGGGCCTCCGCCGGGCTGATCATCTCCGAGGCCACGGCGGTGACGCCGCAAGGCGTGGGTTATGCCGACACGCCCGGCATCTGGACCGATGAACAGGTGGCCGGCTGGAAGCAGGTCACCGAGGCGGTCCATGCTGCCGGCGGCCGCATCATGCTGCAGCTGTGGCACGTCGGCCGGATCTCCGATCCCGTCTTCCTGGATGGTGAACTTCCGGTCGCCCCGAGCGCAATTGCCGCCGAAGGCCATGTGAGCCTGGTGCGCCCGAAGCGCGCCTATGTGACACCCCGCGCGTTGGAAACCGACGAGATCGCCGGCGTGGTCGCGGCCTACCGCCGCGGCGCGCAGAACGCCAAGGCGGCGGGTTTCGACGGCGTGGAAGTCCATGGCGCCAACGGCTACCTGCTCGACCAGTTCCTGCAGGACAGCACCAACCAGCGCACTGACGCCTACGGCGGCCCGATCGAGAATCGTGCGCGGCTGCTGCTCGAAGTCACCGACGCCTGCATCGAAGTGTGGGGCGCCAGCCGTGTCGGTGTGCACCTGGCCCCGCGCGGCGATGCGCATTCGATGGGGGATTCCGATCCGGCCGCGACCTTCGGTTATGTGGCCCGCGAACTCGGCAAGCGCGGCATCGCCTTCATCTGCTCGCGCGAGGCGCTGGGCGACGGCCGCCTCGGACCCGCGCTGAAGGCGGCGTTCGGCGGCGTCTATATTGCCAACGAGAAGATGACCAAGCAAACCGCCGAAGCCTTGCTCGCCGCGGGTGAGGCGGATGCCGTAGCGTTTGGCCAACTGTTCATCGCCAATCCGGACCTGCCGCGCCGGCTTGAGCTGGACGCGTCGCTCAACGCGCCGCGGCCGGACACCTTCTATCACCCTGGCGCGGAAGGGTATATCGACTACCCCGCCCTCGCCTGAGCGAGCCGCAATGAAGGCCCCGCGAGCGGGGCTTGCTCCCCGGTAATCGTCCAGCACCAAGTTCGAGCACTTTCGCCGACACCTGGTGGCCAGGGGCGCAACCATTGCTTCATTTGGCTCCGCCGACATCGAGGCTTTTTGGCAGACGCCCGACGCCAGGTCGTACTCACCGGCGACCCACATGCGGTACGTGAAACTGCTGGACCGCCTATGCCGGCATCTGGTCTTCGCCGGCGTGCGGCTGGAAAACCCGGCCGCCGCGCGGCTGGTTGATCTGTATCCGGACGCGAATCCGCCCTACCTCTTCGTGCAGGCACACGGACCACGGGACGCCCGCACGGTCCATCTGGGCGACTTCGCCGTACCGCTGCTTCGTGCCTGGCGCGCCCGGCCGCGCGCACCCCTCTCCATCGAGGGCGGCCTGCTTTTCACGCTTACCCCGGATGGTCGACACATCACGGACATGAGTTTTGGCCGGATCGTGGCCACCGCGCTGGAAGCGATCGCACTTCTCCGGCGCCGAGCCAAGCCCACGCACGCTGCGCAATACCTTCTGCCGGCGTCAGCTGCTTGCCGGCCGCGCGCGAGACGAGGTCAGTCAGATGCTGGGCCTAGCCAGCAATCGCACGTGCGACCGCATTGCCGCCACCATCGCTGCCATCTGACGTTGCAACAGCGCAATAGCCCTTGAAAATGCCGGCGTTTAAGCGCTTCTCACTATTGCTGGCGCGTCTGCTTTTGCTATTCTTCGGCGGTGCGGCGCACGCTCCCTTGCAGGCGCGCATTTTTAACCAGACACGACTATGGCCACGAAAGCAAAACCTGTAGCAAAGACTGCAACGAAGTCCGCAGCAAAGAAGGCTGCCCCGGCAAAGAAGGCCGCTCCGGCCAAAAAGGCTGCCGCGGCCGCCCCGATCGTCAAGCCGCTGAAGGACACGTTCACCAAGTCCAGCCTACTGGCACACCTGGTCGCCCAGACCGAACTGGACAAGAAGACTGTTCAGACGGTGCTTACCCACCTGGAAAACACCATGGTGAACGCCATCCACAAAAAGGGCGCCGGCGAATTTACCCTGCCGGGCCTCTTCAAGGTGTCGGCCATTCAGGTCCCGGCCACCAAGAAGCGCTTCGGTAAGAACCCGTTCACCGGCCAGGATCAATGGTTTGCGGCAAAGCCGGCCAGCGTGAAGGTCAAGGTGCGTGCCATGAAGAAGCTGAAGGACGCGGCGCTGTAATCGCGCCTGGCCACAGCGGCGCGCGTGCGACCAAGGAGAGAAACAGTCTCATGGATCAAGTGTCCCAGGAAATAGTGGGACCGCGATCGAGGATTGCCGAGCCCCTGGCCCGCGCGCGCTCAACGTCGATCTGAGGGCGCGTCCATAGAGCCGGGTTCGACCCGCCCACGCAGTGATCCCACCGACGTCGCCCCGGTCATCGCCATCGCACGATCAAACTCATCGGCCAGGATAGTGATGGCCTGGCACACACCAGCCTCACCGCCGCCCGCAGCCAGCCCGAACAGCGCAGGGCGGCCGACCTGGACAGCGCCGGCGCCCAGCGCGATCGCCTTGGCGATATCCGCGCCGGTTCGAAAGCCACAGTCGGCAAGCACCTCCAGGCGGCCCGCGGCGGCTTCGACCACGTAGGGCAGGCATTCGATGGTGGAGCGCGCCCCGTCCTGCTGCCTGCCACCATGGTTGGACACCACCACGCCGTCGGCGCCGGCGTCGACAGCACGGCGGGTCTGCGCCGCGGTCACCACGCCCTTCAGCACCAGCTTGCCGGGCCATCGCGCACGCAGCCAGGCAAGGTCGTCCCAGGTGAATGCATTGCTGATCTGCTGCTGCATGACTTCCGTGATGGTAGATCCGCTCGGGACACGGCCCACGGCTTCGGCAAACAGGCGTAGCGTCGGCGACCCCGCGCGCAGCATCTGCAGCGCCCAGCGCGGGCGTCGGGACACATCCAGCAGCTTGCGCGCGTTCCACTGGAACGGCAGCGTGAAGCCATTGCGGATATCGCGTACCCGGCGGCCGGTTACAGCGGTATCGACCGTCAGTTCCAGCACAGAGAAGCCTGCCGCATGCACGCGGGCGAGCAGTGCCGTGGCAAGTCCCCGGTCCTGCAGCATATAAAGCTGGAACCAGCGCACCGGGCCGGCCGCCTCGCACAAGGCATCCAGGCCGACCGTCGAGGCCGTGCTCATCACGAACGGGATGCCAAGCCGGACCACGAAGCCAGGTGTTGATCCGTCCCCAATGTCGGGGACAGCATGCAGTGACCAGTCGCTAGTCCCTGAGCAGTTTGCCGACCGGTAGCCGCTCCAGCAACGGGCAGCTCTTGCTACCTGATTCAAGTTAAGTTCATCCATGTTGGCTCAACACCACTTGAGCGATATGAGCTCCGCTATCCCTCTAGGCAGGCAACAGGCTCCTCGCACGCCTCTCGCACGAATTTGATCTTTTCAATCACATTTATGATTGAACTGGTCAAATCTAGTTTGCTGATCTACACTCCTGCAAACAAATGATCGCTTCGATCATTTGTTTGCTCGAAACATACAAGGGCCGCACCCAGCGGCAGGAGACAGACATGCAGATTTCCATCAAGCGCGCCGTCGAGCGTGTGCCCGGCGGCATGATGATCGTGCCGCTGCTGATCGGTTCGCTCGTTGCCACGTTCGCGCCGGAAGGGCCGAAGTTCTTCGGATCGTTCACCGGTGCGCTCTTTACCGGCGCCCTGCCCATCCTCGCGGTGTTCTATGTCTGCATGGGCGCAAGCATCAACATCAAGGCCACGCCGTACATCCTCAAGAAGGGCGGCGTGCTGTTCGGCACCAAGGTCGGCACAGCCATTGTGCTGGGCGTGATCATGGGCCACTTCCTGGGCGAGGCGCCGATCAGTGCCGGCATATTCGCCGGCCTGTCGACGCTTGCCGTGGTGGCCGCGATGAACGACACCAACGGTGGCCTGTACATGGCCCTGATGGGCCAGTACGGCAAGCCTGAGGACGTGGGCGCCTACAGCATCATGTCGCTGGAGTCCGGCCCCTTCCTGACGATGGTGACGCTAGGCGTGGCCGGCCTGTCCGCGTTCCCGTGGCCGACGATGGTCGGCAGCATCCTTCCACTGATGCTGGGCATGCTGCTGGGCAACCTGGATCGGGAGATGCGCGATTTCCTGGGCAAGGCCGTGCCGGTAATGATCCCCTTTTTCGCGCTGGCGCTCGGCGCCGGCCTGGACCTGCACAAGGTCTGGCAGGCGGGCATGCTAGGCCTCGGACTTGGCGTCGCCGTGGTGGCCGTCACCGGCTGCGCGCTGTACTTCGCGGACCGCCTCTCCGGCGGCACGGGCGTGGCAGGCGTCGCGGCCGCCAGCACCGCCGGCAATGCCGCCGCCGTGCCGACGCTGGTCGCGGCGGCCAATCCGGTCTACGCCGAATCGGCCAAGAGCGCCACGATCCTGGTGGCCGCATGCGTGGTGGTCACCGCCGTACTGACGCCATTGGTGACCGCCTGGGTCGCCCGCCGCGTGGCGGGCAAGGAGGCCGAGGCGGTGGTGAGGACCGCCGCATGAGCTGGCTCATCATCGCCGACGACCTGTCAGGCGCTGCCGACTGCGCGATCGGCTACGCCATGTCTGGCGCCCGGACCGTCGTAACACTGGAGGCGGCGCCCGCGGGCGCGGACCTGTCGCAGGCCGACGTAGTGGCTTGCGACATCGACAGCCGCCGCATGGCGCACCAGGAGGCGGCGGCGCGCAATCTCGAAGCCTGGCATCGCGGCCAGGGCGCCAGGCGGCGGCTATACAAGAAGATCGATTCCACGTTGCGAGGCAACTGGGCTGTCGAAACCGCCGCGCTGCCGCCGCTGGCGGGCCTCGCCATCGTCGCGCCGGCCTTTCCGGCCACTGGCCGCACTACGGCCGGTGGCTGCATGTTCGTGAACGGCCAGCCGCTGGAAGCCTCCGACATCTGGCGCCTGGAAGGGCTTACCGGACGTGCCGACCTTGTCGCGCTACTGGCCGCGCAGGGGCTGCGGGCGACCCTGTTGCCGCTGGACATGGTGCGCGCGGGTGACGTGGCCCTACGGCTAACCATCGCCGGACTGGCGCGCGAAGGCGTGCAGGCCGTCGTCTGCGATGCGCAGACGGAGCAAGACCTGGCGGCGCTGGCCGCGGCCACGGCGCAGCTCGACGTCCCCGCATTCTGGGTCGGCTCGGGCGGCCTGGCTCGTGCGCTGGCTGCACAATGCCTGTTCGAGGGCGGTGCGCCGCAGCCGCTGCCTGCCCCTGAGCGCGGCCCGGTCCTGACGCTGGTCGGCAGCCTCTCGGGCATCTCCGGGCGACAGGCCGCGTGCCTGCGCGAACGCACCGGGATGCCATCGATGGTGGTCCCGCCGCGGATCCTGCGCGAAGGTGCGGGCCACGCTGAGTGGGACGCCGCGCAGCAATCGATCACCGAATGCCTGCGGGCAGGCGGCGACCTGCTGGTCAGCATTGGTCGCGACGACGCGTTCGACCCGGGCGAAGGGCCGCGCCTGAGCGCCGCGCTGGCGCAATTGTCCTTGCCCGGCTTCCAGCATACGCGCGGCCTGATCGCCACCGGCGGCGAGACGGCTCGGGCCATGCTCTCGGCGGCCGGCATCGGCGCCCTGGCACTGCGGCGCGAAGTCGAACCCGGTGTGCCATTGTCCGACACGCCTGCGCTGCCCGGCGTGCCCGCGCGCCGCGTTGCTACCAAGGCCGGCGCATTCGGCTCCGAGGCCGCCCTGTGGCTTGCGTGGCAGGCTATGACTGAATCCCGCGCGCCGTCAGCCTGACGGCGCGCCGCGCCACACTCGACAAGAGATACGTAAATGAGCGACTACCTCCCCGTCATCGGCATCACCATGGGCGATGCCACAGGCATCGGCCCCGAAGTCATCGTCAAGAGCCTCGCGCATGACAGCGTTCGTGCGCAATGCCGCCCGCTCGTCATCGGCGACGCGCGCCGGCTGGAACTGGCCGGCCGGCTCGTCGGCTCCCCGCTTAAGGTGCACGCCATCCAGGCCCCGGAAGAAGCGCGCTTCCAGTCCGGCACCATCGACTGCATCGACCTGGGCCTGATCCCGGAAGACCTGCCCTTCGGCAAGCTGTCCGCCGTCGCCGGCGATGCCGCCTTCCGCTACATCGAGCGCGCGGTGGCGCTGACCCGCGACGAGAAGATCGATGCGATCTGCACAGCGCCACTGAACAAGGAAGCCCTGCACGCGGGTGGTCACAAGTTTCCCGGCCACACGGAAATGCTGGCGTACCTGACCGGCACCCCGGAGGTGTCGATGATGCTGGTGGCGCCGAAGCTGCGCGTGATCCACGTCACCACGCACATCGGCCTGCTCGACGCCATCCGCAAGATCGAGCCGGGCCTGGTCCAGCGCACGATCGAGCGCGGCCATCAGACGCTGCAGCGCGCTGGCATTGCCTCGCCGCGCATCGGCGTGTGCGGCATCAATCCGCACGCCGGCGAGAACGGCCTGTTCGGCCACGGCGAGGAGGAGGAAAAGATCATCCCGGCGGTCGAGGCCTTGCGCGCGCGCGGCTGGGACGTGGAAGGTCCGCTGCCCGCCGACACGCTGTTCTATCGCGCCGGCCGCGGTGACTTCGATCTGGTGGTGGCGATGTACCACGACCAGGGCCACGGGCCGGTCAAGGTGCTCGGCCTGGAGGCCGGCGTCAATATCACGGTGGGCCTGCCGGTCATCCGCACGTCGGTAGATCACGGCACCGCGTTCGACATCGCCGGCAAGGGGATCGCCGACGAACGCAGCCTACTTGAGGCGCTGCGCCAGGGCGCCGAGCTGGCCACGCGCCGCGCCTGAGCCATCGGCGCACGCCGGGGCTGCCGGGACTGCCGGCTCCTGTAAGATCGGGGATCGTTGAACATCCCCAATTTTGATTTCGCCAGCCATGAAAGCCGCCGACCGCCGCCGCGCTATTCTCGAACTCGTGCTCTCGGGCGAGGTCGCCAATGTCGAACACCTGACTGGCAGCCTTGGGGTTTCCGTGGCCACGGTGCGCCGCGACCTGACCGCGCTGGCCCGCGAGGGCCGCATTGTGCGGACCTACGGCGGTGCCGCCGCGCTGATGCAGGTGGGTGGCCACGAGCCCGAGGCCTCGCTCGAGGAACGCAAGTCGCTGCAGCGTGAGCAGAAGGAATCCATCGCCCGCATGGCGGCGAGCTTCGTGCAGGACGGCGACGCCGTGTTGCTCGACAGCGGCACCACGGCCGCTGCGCTGGCTCGGCAGCTGGGGGCACGCGAGGACCTCCATGTCTACACCACAAACCTGCTGGCCGTCACCGCCCTGACCGGCCTGCCCGGCATCCGCGTGACCCTGATCGGCGGCGACGTGCGTCCTTCCAGCATGGGGACCTTCGGCCCGCTGGCCCAGGTGGCGCTGTCGCGCATCAGTGTCGACAAAGCGTTCCTCGGCGCGGACGGCGTGGTCGCGGGCGTGGGATTGTGCGAAGCCAGCGCGGAGCAGGCCTACCTGAAGGAGTGCATCATCCGCCAGGCGGCAGATATCTTCGTGCTGGCCGACGCCACCAAGCTGGGCCGGGCACAGCAGCAGCACTGGACGCCGCTAGACCGCGCATGGACGCTGATCACCGACGCGGCGGCCACCGCAGCGCAGCTGGAACCGTTCCAGGCATTGAAGCAGGTACGTGTGGCTGTCGCCCCCGACTGATTCCCCGCGCGCAGCCGCTGCTGAGGACCGTTAGCTCTGCGAGCGGTGCCCGCTGATCCCAGCAGGTGGAGTGTCGCGACCCGCGTTTTAGAAGCCAGGCGCGATACGAACTGGATCTCATGAGGATGCCGTGAGGGCAGCGCCGGGCGGCACCGGCAGACCAAGATTACCGCGCAGTGTGTCAGCCTCATACTCGCGCCGGAAGGCACCGCGCGCTTGGAGGATCGGCACAACCTTGCGCGTGAAATCTTCGAAGCCCCGGGGAAGTACGCCGGCATGATGTTGAACCCGTCTGCGGCACCACTGGCGATCCAGTCCATCATGTGTTGCGCAACCTGTTCCGCAGTCCCGACCACGATCTGGTGGCCGCAAGCGCTGGCCACCAGGTGATAGAGCTGGCGCAACGTCAGCCGGCGCCCCTCGGCGAGCTCAACAGCAGCGCGCTGCGGCTGTGCACCACCTGCTCGGGCGCCAGCGGAGGCAGCGGCTTGTCGAGGTCGTAGCCCGATACATCGACGGCCAGTTGCTCGCTCAGGATGGCCAGAGCATTGGACTGGTCGGTAAACGACTGCAGTTCTGCGAGCTTGTCGTGCGCCTCGGCTTCGGTGCGCCCGATGATCGGCATCAGCCCGCGCATGATCAGGCAATGTGCCGGGTTGCGGCCCTGCGCTCTGACCTGTGCCTTGAGCCCTTGGGCAAGGTCACGCGCCGCTTCCAGGTCCTGTTGGGCGGTGAACACCACGTCGGCATGGCGGGCCGCCAGCGCCTGGTCCGGAGGAGCCGGCCTGGATCAGCACGGGATGGCCCTGCTTGCTGCCCGTGACGTTCAGCGCCCCCGCCACCGAGAAATGCCTGCCCTGATGATTAAGCGCATGCATTTCCGCCACATCGACATAGATGCAACTTCCTTCGCGCCACCCTGAGTCTTTCCGCTGCCACGCTGGCCGCCGCTTGCATGCCGGCCTTCGCCACCGACGCCGTGTATCCCTCGCGCCCCGTGCGCATTGTCGTACCGGTCGCTCCCGGCGGCAGCGCCGACAAGCTGGCGCGCACGCTGGCCACCAAGCTCAGCGAGAAATGGCAACAACCAGTCGTGGTCGACAATGTCGTCAGTGCCAGCGGCACCATCGGCGCGTCGCAGGTAGCCAAGGCAAAACCCGACGGCCACGTACTCTTGCTCGGCGGCGAAGGCGTAACGCTCAATGCATCGCTGTTCAGGAACCTGCCCTATGACACCAGCTGCGCCTTCCGCGGCGTCACCAAGGCGGTAGTCAATCCGCAGGTGCTGGTGGTCAGGCCCGATCTCGGCGTGCGCAGCTTCCAGGATTACGTATCGCTGGCACGCCGCAAGCCGGGCGAACTGGCGCTGGGACTACCCGGCAATGGCGGCATCGCGCACGTCGTGCATGAAATGCTTTCGCGCCAGGTCGGCATGAAAGTCAACTACATCCCGTACCCCGGCGGTGCGCCGGCTACGGTCGACCTGCTTGGCGGCCATATCGACGCCACGCTGATCACGCTGGCGGCGGTGACAGACTATGTACGCGCCGGCAAGCTCACCGCCTTGGCGGTCACGACGCCTTACCGCTCCAGGGCGCTGCCGCAGGTACCCACGCTGGCAGAGGCCGGTGCGGCGGGTTTTGCCGTGGAGAGCTGGCAGGGCCTGCTTGCGCCCGCCGCAACGCCGGCCGCCGTGGTCGAGCGCATCAACCGCGATGTGACAGCGGTCCTGCATGACGCCACAACCCGCAGCCAGTTGGAAGACGCGGGACATGTGGTCGTGCCTCGTCGGCGCAGGAACTGGATGCCACGCTCACGCGCGACCTGCCCAAATACGCGTCGGTGATCGCCTCGTCGGGCATTGCCCTGCGGTGATCACAGGCCCTCACACAGGGAGCGCACCGGCGTGGGCTGGCTGTTTTCAGGATCGCGGCGCCGGCCGAGCATTCAGGCGCGATTGCCGAGGCCGAGCTGTAGCGGCGCGGGGCATGAGCCCGACTGGGTCGGCCGGTGAGATGTGCTTTCCCAGCCCTCTTCGCGCGTGTTTGACCAAGCCCGCGCAATTCGCTGTTGCCTCCACTGGTGACAGCCTAGGTCGGGAAGGCGACGTTTGGAAGGCCTCCGCGCGGACATCCGGTCGCCGTTGCCGGATGGTGACTGTCTCCTATGCCGCGAAAATGCCATCCATCCGTCTGACGCCTTTGATCGCTTTCGGCCCATGAAGCGTCGTTCGCTCGCACGTAACTCAGCCGTTCAAACGCCCAGCTTGGCTGCCACCAGTTCCTTGCCCTTGTTACGGGGTGATGAAATCGCTTTGGAGCCGTGAACTACCCGTGGCCATAAGCGACTTAGTGTTTCCCCGATTGTCTTATCGAATGTATGCACCAATAATCCTGCCCTCAGCCGGCACTGTATTGGTACAGCGCGCTCGATGGCCAGGTTCAAAAACAACAACATAGGAGGTCCACATGTTTCGATTCGAGTATGGGCCGACCAATGTCTACGCGCAGCTTGGCTTCGCGGACGCTGAGGAAATTCCGCTCAAGGCGGAAATCGTGAAAGACATTACGGTATGTATGAGAGCCGCAGGCATTACCTTGTCCGACGCTGCAGCCGTGCTCGGGACGCTTCAGTCGGATCTCGCCCTGGTTCTCTGCGGTAAGTTTCAAGATATTCGCGCAGATGAGTTGCGCGGTTGGCTCGCTCGCCTTACCTCCCGGTTGTATTGATTGCAGCGCAATGACCAAAGAGAGTTGTCCTGCCGCGCCGATATCTTGTTTCGTAATTGCGATTGGGCCTGTGACAGCGCAGCTTCGACGATCTCCACTACCGCCACTAGCATCTAACGTCGGTGTAGCTGAAAAACCAACTCAACGATTTGGCGCAGGACTGACGACGGTCTCGACCAGCTCCAAGAGTGAGAACCACTGACAACGCGCAATTTCCTTGTTAGGCCTCGGGGCCGCAGTTTTGCTAATGTTTGCTCCGAAAACGTGATGCACTGTCGTCGCGCCTATTACCTGAAACAAGAACACCACCCCCTTGGGCGGTCAAGGCCGTCTCTTCCTCCAGTTCTCGGCGTGCTGCATCAGCGAATGTCTCCTCTTTGCTCGGGCGCCCGCCAGGCAGAGCCCACTTGCTTCCGTCCCTAGAAACAAGCAGCACACGGGCCTCCTTGCAAGGAAATGCCATGGCCCATCGATTGCTGCATAAGTTGGCCCGGCGCAAAGACCACGCAGAAATGGGTACGCCCCTACTTTTCTGTGCGCCATGGTGAGGAGAGGGACATTTCAAAGCCATGAGCCGAGCCGACCGACGCAAGGTGCAGGGGCTTGCCAGCGACCCGCACAAAGCCGAAATCCGCGAAAGCGCAGCCAGACCAGCCGCCCGCGTAAAGTCTCAGGCAAGTGGTATGCAGTCCCGGAAGTCCTCATGCAGCTTTCGCACGGGCACCATGCATGCCTGTGGGTCGGCGGATACCAGCGCTGCGATCTGCGCCGCCAAGCAGACCAGCGCGTTCGCGTTGCGGATGACGTTGTCAACAAGCTCATCCGTGTACCCGGCACCGGATCTTGCCATTGGGTGCATGCCGCCATGCGTGAAGCTATTGAGTGCACTCCAGTTCAGCGCGCGATACTGGTCAAGATTGGCGATAACACCCTGTACTCGCGGCTCGCCCAGCTTGAGGAGCTGGTCGAACATGGCGTTCACACCCGGCGCGTTTTCGGCTGCACGCCCTGAATCCTGAGACAGTGGCTCGTGATACTGGAGAACCCACTTCTCGTCAGCCGCTTCTAGAAGCCAGACGCCCCGAACCAATGTCTCAAACTGCGGACGAAACAGCGCCATGGCTGCATTCGGCAGGCCGATACTGAGCAAGGCAAGTGCTCCCGTGGCATGCTCAACCGACATGAGCGCACATTGATAGGCTGATACCGCCCTCTTATCTTCGCGCGGCTGCGAATTGCCGATGCACGCGACGGCCGCTTTGTGGAAAGCAGCGGTACGCTCCAGCAAATCACCCTGCATTTCAGCCCTCATTGTCGCTTGCCCGCGTATTGCGCATTGCCTTGCGGAACGAACTCGCGCTCGTCTCGCGCCCGGATACTAAGCGAGACCTCTCGATAGCTGGCAGTGCAGGGTAATGACATGGGCTTCCCCCGAAGAGATGCGTCGCATTCTATCGCTTTCGCGCCCACTACGCGCACGTTCTCGCGCACGGCCAGCCGCCGGTCACCACCAAGACCAGGCACACCCGGTTTCTCTGTTACCGGACCTATGCCGTGATGCACTCTGCCCAGGCGCGAACGGCGATCTGGTCGGCTGAGCACGTTCACTCCCGAGGCGGTGGCCGCCACCCGTGCTTGTCGCCGTCGGTATTGGGCTTGCTCACGCCCACGTTGGCGTGCAGGTGCAGCTGCGGTGACTCGATGATCCTGATGGCGGAACGGCTTCAGGTCTTCGCCGAGGGTGGCGTTGTTCCACTCGCCGAACTTGCCCGGCACCTCGTCGTAGATGCCCAGCGACGGCACGACCAGCCGCCTGACGCCGGCCGCCTGCATGGCCGCAATGACGTGCTCGACCTGAACGTCAAGCTCCGCGCCGGTCGTGTGGCCACGACCGGCGCGTTCCCTTTCGCCGCCGTTCAAGCAGCGCACTGGTGCATGGGATGGCTCGTCGGAAATCCGCATGCGCCGTCCGCTTGGTCGAGGACGGCGGGGGCCGTCTCCCATCGCGCCCGTCTTAAGCCATCTGCGAATCGGCCGAAATCCGATGTGGAAAGATTGCTGTCGCCCCTTCTTCCTTCCCCTGCCGCTCCGAGGCATGCGATCCAGCCCCTGAGACGTGCTTACTCGGCTGTGTGCGCCAGCCCGCACCCGCCGCCGTGTACGTCATGTGCGCGAAAATGCGCACTATGAAACCAGCGGTAACGGGCTCCCTATTCCATTTTTCCGAAACCTGGCAACTGGTGATAAACACCGGAACAACGATTATCACGTTTCTTATGGTTTTCCTGATTCAACAAAGCCAGAACAAAGACTCCGTCGCCTTGCATTTAAAGTTAAATGAACTTATAGGTTCTCACAAAGAAGCCAGCAACCATCTGGTTTCCATCGAAGATCTCGATGAAGATGAGCTTCGCCAAGTAGCCTCCCTACTACCATAGATTGGCTGCGTTAGCGGACAAGGATGAAGGAGTGAAAGCGAGTCATAGCATGGACGACGCGAAAAAAAATCATGCAGCCAAGGCCCGAGCGCGGCATGCAGTCAGGGACGGAGAGACCCCTTAAAAAAATCCGGCAGGGGTCGGCAGAAGTGGGGGCCGGCCTTTATGGCAGCGGACAGGTTCGCCAAAAATCAATCTCCCCCTGGCAGGGCGACAATTCGACAATATTAATCAGGCTTCATATACACGTCGGCGAAGCCTGGCTGGCGCCAAAATCTATTGGCGCAGCGATCCCGACGCGCTGTGATCGGGCTAAAGCTCACTTGGGGCCCCATGGCCAAGGCCTCGGGCAAGTGAGGAAGCAGAGCTTTCATCACGTGGGTGCGTCTGGAAGGGTGGGAGATCGTTTTCTCGAACGAGCAACCCTAGTAAACGCCTCGTGCCCCGCCGGCTTGCGCCGCGCGGGGCTTTTTGGTTTTGCATGCTTCGGCTTAATCGCTACGCGTAATCGCCCTTCGGGTCGTCCGGCATCGTCCACTTGAAGCTCTCGTCCTTGACGAGAGCCGGTGGTCCCGGCGCCGGCGAAATTGGTTGTGGTGCGGTCTTGGAAAGCTTGTGAGAAGACTGGAACGAGTGCTTACTCGTTGTGCCTGTGGACTCATACCTGAGCGGGATTGACATGGTGTTCCCCGGTGGGTGCGCCAAAAATTCCCGGGTGCGAACCATTGCAGAGGGGGGTGAAGTTTAAGCATACACCTATTTTGGATAGTTCGTGGTCGTCAATGACCAATTGCATATACCCCCGATGGAACGTATCTCTGGGGCTTCTTAATAGGGGGCGATGGGCTCCGAAAACTGGGACATCGAGTGCGTGGGGCCTCGCATCACAATCCGGAGCGCGCACGGGGTCATTTCGCTAGTACTAAGGATGGCGACCCCAAACCGGTTGATAGTTGAGCGCCTCGAAATGCAGGTTCAGGGTCTCCACTTTCGAGGCAACCAGGAAGCAGGTGCTACAACCCCTTCTTTACTGGCTGATCCGCAGCCAGTACAACCGCAACCTTCGTGAGGGGAGCAAGTTGTGGGATAGCGTTGACGCCAGCCCGGTACTTGGGGAAATCACCTTTATCTTGCCAGGGCGTGCAGGCCAGAAGGCGCGCCAGGTCAAACAGGAGCTACTGCGCACAACGAGTGAAGCTGCCAGGTCTGGCCGGCCCGGCGCTCACCTGTGTAGAGGCCAGGGAGACCGGAGCGCCCGCGGGCGTCAAGCCAGTGGCTTGGCGGTTCTTGACGACCCGGGAAACGCAGGATGCCGATGCTATCATCGAGCTGATTGATTGGTATCGCGCTCGATGGGAGATCGAGATGTTCTTCCATGTCCTGAAGACCGGCTGCAAGGTCGAAACGCTGCAGTTATCCCACATGGATCGTGTGGGGCGGGCCTTGGCGTTGTATATGGTGGTGGCGTGGCGCATTGCCAGACTGATACGACTGGGCAGAACCTGCCCGGATCTGCATCCGACACGGTTCTTCGACGCCGACGAGATTCGGGGGGCATATCTGCTCGCCAAGAAGGTCCAGCCGAAGACACCTGTAACACTCAATCAGATGATCCGGTTGGTTGCTTCCTTGGGGGGTTCCTTGGGCGGAAGAGCAATGGTGAGCCCGCCGCCAAGACGATCTGGATCGGCACGCAGCGAACCATGGACGCCGCGCTCACCATTCAAGCACTGCGGGATGAATCATGACTTCTGTATAACGAGATGGGCTAGATCCACTTCAATCTCGATCGCATCAAGCTGAATCAAAAAGGGCTGAGTTCCGTGCAATACAGGATTCAGCCCTTAGGCGCCTAGCGATTTAACTGTCCAACTTTTTCGGGGCAGTTCGGACTGGCCCTCTTTTCCTAGCTGCGTACCGTATATTTCCGGGACCGCATCGGCAGATCCGTTCCGGCAATCATACCCACCTGAAGTTCGGCATCAAGTCGCTGTGCTCGTCGATACTGACACCGCCCAGTTCGTTGATAAACTGTTTCATGGATTCCTTGGATTTCGAGTCGCAACTGGCAATCATCAGCAACTGGCCCGGTGCCATTTGCGCTTTCTGCTGCCGCAGGCCGAGACGGCCGACCTTGGCGCCGACCAATCCGCCGATCCACCAGCCGATCATCGCGCCGAGCATGATAGCGCCAACATACGCAATGGCAGTGGCGCCCGTACCGGCGGAGACTCCGTATCTGAAAATTACCAGCGCGGCGACGATCGCGCCCGCGAAAATCCCGGTGATCGCTGCTTCTTCGCGATACGTAGTCTGGCCGGGGTCAATCTTCGGCAATCCGTCAACTGGCTGATTGTCGCGCTGGACGAACCACGGTCCCGCGACGAGTGCTGATGTACCGGCCAAGTCGCCTAATCGCGCTTGCGCCAGCCTCGCCGTGACGGCGTCTTTCATCCTGAAATACAGCAGCGTACGCATGGTGTTACCTCACTCAATCTCAATTTCCACTTCCGGCGAACCGGCGGATGTTTGCGGAATGATTCCGGCCCAGGCGGCCCAGGCTCCAGAGCCCCTTGACTCTGGGGCAGGATGGTGACCGCAGGTTAGGCCAGCCTTCGTTGACAGCGCGATCCCAGTCAATCAGTAGCGTGGCTGCCTGATGCCATTGTGTTGCCACTAATCGTATGAATCCAAATCGCTGGATGCTTCCCTTCGGCGACTGGCCGACCTGGCGGTCGCGCAGCAGGCGCGTGGCGGGAATGGCCCGGTAGGTGGTCTTCGCAGGATTGTTCGGCACGATATTTCCTTCATTGCTTGCAAGGTTCTGCGGCAGTTGTGACAAAGCGCCACCGCTGTGGGCTCCGATCCTCCATCGCGAACGGGTAATCATTTCCATCCGTCCCGCATTGCTGAGGATCTTTACGGCATCATCGTCACGATGAGATCGCGGCTCGGCCAGCCTGAAACACGGAAGAGCAGCAAGGAAAGCGGAAATCAACTTTGCGATCGGTTTTTCGGCAAATAATCGCCGGACATCCATTGCATCGATCTTGGCGAACGACCGGCTTCCTTGGTTACTGGGGGAGTGGGCGAACAGAGGTCGCCGCGTGGCATCTTGCATGAAATTTCCAGGAATCCCCGTGAGTGACTTCAGGAGTCACCAGTCCTAAGACGTCATCGAGGGGGAAGGCCCGGAAACGAGTGATAGGCGAACCCAAAGCACGCGGCTTCAAGGACGCTACAACTAACAGTATAGGGGGCCGTTGCATGCCGTCCTAACGCCCTTACAAAATGGCCTGGCAGGCGTTGCGCGCGCACCTGCGGCGCCCACTAACGCGGACCGGTCGTCCACCGCTGGCACTGCACTGAAATGGAAATCCACGGCAAACTGCCGGTTCTCGAGGCGGTGGATCCATTTGCGTCGATAGATGACGACGCGCTGACGATCCTTGGAAATGCGGAGCGGGTGGGGAGAGTAGCCGAAAGCCAGTCAAGTGCAGCGCCGAGGAACCAATTGCGGCTTGCATAGGCACACTGGACGATAGCTTCATGTTTCCATGCCCTCGGTCATGCGGCCGAGGGCTTGTTCTTTGGGCGCATCCGATCTTCAGTTGCGGTGGGATCGTCCTCGCTGGGCCCTGACCTGATCGCTGGCCACATGCCGAGCGGAGGTTAACAGCCATAGATCGGTGCTGACTGGCTACCCAGGGACCTTCGCTGGCCGGATCTCTTTCTTTTTCTTCAGGTCGTCGTTAACGCGAGGCCTGAGATGAACCGTCTCCGATACTCGGTGAGCCTGTCCTACGAGGTCATGGATCCCATGGTGGACTTCCTGCTCAACATTGAGGCTACCAGGATTTCCAGGCAGTTCGTCGTCGCCGAGCGATTGATTTTCCCCCCGTCAATTCAGGCCACCCACTACAGCGTCCTATGTGGCATCTCTCGCAAACCCCCAGCCGGCCGAGCGTTGGGTGGGTACGCGACTGGTGCCGCGCTGGGACGCCGACTGGCGGCTGTTTGATGGCCCATTGTCCCGGGCCAGCCAGATGACTGCCTGCGCAATACTGAACGGTCTATGCACTTGGCTGGCGAGTCAACGCTATCTGCACACCAATCCCTTTGATGGCGTGCCGAAATTGACCTTGGATCATGGCAGCCATTCGCGCGATCCTGCGTTTGTGTCAGGTGAAACGCAGTGAGTAAAGCCTGAGCCGTCAGGGCGTCCTCCGTATATAGTCGGTACGGTGCCGTACCCGGATGTGGCGGCCCAATGGAGCCTGCCTGGTGCGGTGCGAGGACGCGTGAAAGGTTCGGAACACCAGTCCGCGATCTCTAGCGATTTCCCTATGCACTCGTGAAGCGCCTACCGTCCGCCAGCGTACCGACTTCAGCATGGATTGGTGTCAGCCGTGGTCCGTCGGCGCTGCATGATGAAGGAGTACTTCCTCCCTGACGCCACGGCGCGCGGCTGCCTGTTCAGGGCGGTTCGCATACCCCGGGGACACTCTGCCCGAGTCACACAAACACCGGAGCCATCATGCACAGGGTCATTACCTCCGCACAGCACCGCAAGTCGGAGCCCGGTGGCCGCGGGTCAATGCCTGACCCCGAGGAAGCCAGGACTGCGCAATGGCGTCGATCGGCATTCATCGCGGTCATTCGAGCCGAGCCAGGTGCCGTTGTCGAAGGTCGCGCGGCAATACCAGTCGCCGTCCCAGGCCGCTCGCTCCACCGCCTCGAGCAGCAAGGCCGCATGCGCGCGCCAGCGGTTAGCGCGCCCGGCATCGCGGGTCTGCGCCAACGGTGCAAACATGGCGAGGGTGCCCCACATGGCGCTCACCCTTGCCAGTCCCGACGCCACGCGGCGGCATCTGCTGCGCGCCGCCGGGCGACAGTTCGTCGAAGGCGACGTCCAGCATTGGTGGTTGCCGCACTCCGGGCCAAGGCGTGCGAACCAGGATTTCCGACGACCGCGCGTGGCTGGCATTCGCTACCGCCAGCTATATCGCCAGCTCGGATGACACCAGCGTGCTGGATGAGATGGTGCCGTTCCGGAAGGCCAGCTGCTGGGCCCCACCAAGGCCGACGCCTTCTTCCAGCCAATGGTCTCGAATGTATCGGCCTCGCTGTTTGAGCATTGCGCGCGGGGGATCGACGGCTGCATAGCGCACGCCGGCGAGCACGGGCTGCCGCTGATCGGCGGCGGCGACTGGAGCGCGTCATTGCACCGCGCCGGCGGTGTCTCGCAGGCGATCCTTGACGGCGTCAGCATCCCCTGTAAGGACGGCCAGGCTAGCGTCCCTCTTGATGGGGGCGAGTACACGCTGCTGGTCTCCTGGTCTAGGTCTCCCGTATCCGGGCAGTCAATCCGTGCCGGCGCCCCGTCAAGCGTACTGCACCGGACTGACACGAGATCCCATCCCAACTATGCTCTGAGCAGGATAGAGGTGTCTCTATCTATACGACGTACCGGCAACAAGTACTTCAGCGAATCCCTCGAATCGGTGCTCAGGATTCCATGGCGTGGCCATCGACAACGCGATCCGCTAGAACGGCTGCCGTCCGTCTGGCTGCATCGGCGGAAAGCATGTTTTTGCAGAATCAGGAGCGCATCATGTCAATTGGACTCTTGCTGTTGATTGTCCTGGCTACCTTCCTCGTTGGGGCAATTCCCACCTAGTCGTACGGCGGCGGATGGGGCTACGCTCCGTCCGGCGCACTCGGGGTGATTCTTGTTGTGGTCCTTGCCCTGTTGCTGCTAGGCAGACTCTAGACCAGGCATCGGGAATATTCTCGACATCGCCAGCACGCTGTGCCGCGGCCAGATAGCCTCAGCATCCGGCACGCAACACCAATGAAGAGGAATACATCATGAACAAGGATCAAGTGAAGGGCCGGGTCACGGCGGCCGCCGGGAAAGTCAAGGAAGCCTTTGGCAAGATGACTGGAAACAGGCAAACGCAAGTGGCGGGAACCCTGAAGAAGGAGATTGGCAAGACGCAGGCGGCGTATGGCGACGTCAAGGCGGATATCAAGAAGGCGCAATAAAACGATACGGAGAGAGGGCGAGCACCCAAGCCAGCGCACCGCCGGCGGGATGGCAAAGGCGACCAGTCGGCTGGCCGCCTTCTCCCGATTCGGCTTTTCCTCGTTACATGCCGGCGCCAGGAGGCACCCATGCTGGACACGATGCTGAATCAATTCCCTCCCATGGAGCAGGAGGCTTTCCGCGAGACCTGCCTGCGCAATGGAGTCGCCCCCCACGGATTCACTGTGACAGCGGTTGAAGACGCGGCAGGCGATGTGCCGGCTCACGGCCGCACCATCTCGGTAGGCTTCGGCAGGGAAATCCGGCAGTACGACGGAAACCTGGGTGTGCAATGGACTGTCGATTTCGAGGACGACCTGAGATCGCGCGTCTTCGCCTGAGGCCCGGTAAAGAAAAGTCTAATGAAAGCTCAATGTCGGCTTTCCGAGATTGATCAGGGCCGCAGCGACATGTCAGGTCCTACCATCCAACGGCTTACGTTCAGCGCCATCTTCGATCCGCAGCAGAGCCCTTGCTCAGATGCCCTGGCTTGTGCCAAGGTAATCCAGCGCCAGACGTCTTTGCAGTGCGCGGGCTGCGCGCAAGGCGTTGAGCAACTCGCGCCGCTCAACCACGCCCAGTTCATTCGGATCCACATGATTGTGCATGGTCGAGCCCTGTTCGTAATGTGACTGCTGATTCTTCAGGCGCAACTTCTGGATGAAATAGAGCGCGTCTATCCAGGCTTGCACATCGGTCGGATGAAGACGCCCCGCGTCGGCGGCCAGTCTGAGGCGATCCGCCGTGTTGCTGGTGCGGGCCCCACAGGCCAAGCCATAGATGCGCGCCGCGTCGACAAATAGCGTTGCGGCGTCCCGTTTGAGATCGATGGTGCCAGCAAACATCCCGCCTTTCTCGACCACGAAATCGTGCAGCACACCGAGCGGTGGTTTACGCCGCAATGCATTTTCGGTCATCTGGAACAGAAAGCGGGGGCTGTCCGCCCCGATCTCCGCTAACCAGTCCGCCAGCGCCGCTGCCAGGTCGTGAGCACCGAAAAGCGGGCGCAGGTCAAAGAAGATGGTTGCGTTGAGCAGCGCCTGCGGATCACCATCAATGATCCAGCTAGCGAAGCGCTCCCGCCATTCATGCAGGTCAAGACACCATTGCGGATTGCTCGCCATGATCTTCCCCGTGCACAACGGAAATCCGCAGGCGTCGAGCGCTTCGTTGATACGCAGTGCCAGCGGTAACAGTCTCTCGCGCAGTCCTTCAGCACCGTCGTGGCCAGCCATGATGATGCCATTGTCCTGATCGGTCGACAGCGTCTGTTCCTCCCGGCCTTCGCTGCCGAGCGCTATCCAGCACCAGTGTCCAGCAGGCATCCGCGCGTCTGCGCAAGTCAGTTCGATCACGCGGCGCGTCAGCGCATCATTCAGCCTGGAGATCAGGCGGGTGCACGCTTCCGCGGGTACTTCGCCAACCAGGCGATGCATAAGCGCTCGAATCTCAGCGGCTGCCCGCTGCAAGCCCGCCTCGTCCGTCGCGCTGACGATGCCCAGACGAACATGGCCCAGATCTTGTGCGAATACGTTTCCCTCGACGCTGCATGGATCGGGAGCAGCATCAGGATTGATCGTGGAATGGCTATCCATGGGCGCTATGTCCCTCAGTATTTGATACGCGCGTAAGCCGTCTGTTGCTCGGCATCGAGGGCCTCCTTGAGGGTAAAGATTCCCTTTTCCGCCAGGAGGGGAAGCATCCTGAGAAAGACCTCGCCAGTGACGATCGCGTCGCCAAGCGCAGTATGACGTCCGATTACCGCAACGCCAAGGCGCTCGGCGAGCGCCTCCAGTGTGTGGTCGGTTTTATGGGGGTGAATCACCTGTGATAGCAGTAGCGTGTCGAGGATCGGCTGCGTGAAGGCCGTTCCGGTTCTCGCTTCCAGCAATTGCAGGAACTTCATGTCGAAGGCGGCGTTGTGCGCGACGAGCACGGTGTCAGCGGCGAAGCGATGAAACTGCGGCAGCACGGCTTCGATCGGTGGCTGGCCATCGAGCATGGCGCGCGTGATGCCATGAATCGCAATCGAGTCCGCGCTCAATTGAGCCCGCGGCTGGATAAGTTGGTCAAAGTTTTCCTGCTGCAGCAACCGGCCATTGACAATGCGCAACGCGCCAACGGAGATAATCTCGTCGCCGGCGGCGGGGTCAAGTCCCGTGGTCTCGGTATCAAACACCGTGTAACTAAGTTGCGGGAGCGGACGGTGGTCGATCTCGGCGCTTTGTCCCGCCTGGTGGAACAGGTCGAAATCGTAGAATTCAGGGCGGCCGACCTGTGTCAGCGGGATGCTCAACGCCGGCCGGGGCTCGGAGACCGGCAACATCAAGCGGTAGCGCGCCACACCCGAAGACGCGTCAGCACAATATATCGCCTCGCCTGCGTGACGGGCAATCAGCGCATTCAGCGTAAATACCTGGCCACTCGCGCCGATTTGCAAGGGCGCATTCACCCATGCCGCCAGCGTGTCAGCGGCCAACGGCGCGTTGCGCCAAGTGAGGTCAAGCTGGGCCAGCCGGTCGGACCGAGACAGGGCGAACTGCACCTCGGTAACGCCGGCTTCGCTGCCAAGCTGCCGTGACAGATATACGAGCGACTGCGTCAATGCGTAGCTGTCCACCCTGAGCCAGACTGTTGCGTCGATCATGGGGCTGGCGGTGGCGCTGAGAGTCGCACTGCAGATGCGCCGCAGCAGCAGCGCGATCAGATCAGCCCCGCGAATCTCTTCCAGTTCCTGGCGGTTGTCCATACTGTCACCATGCCGATCCACGGCGCGGTCGAACTGGATCTTCAGGTGCTTCGCTTCGTTGTGGATGATCCCGGTCAGCCGGGCCCGTTCCGCGCAGTCCGTTTCCGGGGATGACTGCATGGCTTGCACAGCCGTATGGATTTTTTCCAGTCCGACGCGAACGTCCTGGGTAAGCGACAGCAGCAATGCGTCGCGGCGGCTCGCTGCCTCGACATTGCGCGTGATGTCTTCCAGTGTCAGCACGAAGCCGTTCATGGCATGCCCACCGTTAAACACAGGGGACATGTGGGCGCGCACGATCCGCCCTCCTGCGAGCGTGGTGACGAAGCCGGATACCGGTCGCGTCATGCCATCTGCATGCTGCCCGAGCTGATACTGGATTTGTTCGAGCGCATGCAGGATTAGCCCGCGTTCCAACACACCGAACAGTGAGCGGCCCAGACCGATTGCGGCGCCGCCAGGCGAGAAGACGCCACCATCACGGCTCTCGAGCAAATGCCTGGCGTTGGCGTTGTAGAGGAGAATACGCCCATCGATATTGCAGACCAGCACACTCATTGTGAGCTCAGCCATGAGCGCGGCGAGCCGATTCCTCTCCTGCGCCAGCGCGCGGTTTGCCACCTCAATCTTTTCCTGCACCTCGTCGTGCAGCGATTGATGAACTGCTGCCAGCAGGTTAAGCTTTTCGGCGAGAATGCGCACGTTGCGAGCGCCCTGTGCCGTTATGCGATGGCCGGGGTTGGCCGCAAGCAGCACTGCGTCTTCGGCCAGGCGGGCGACGGGCGTCACATAGGCCTCAAGCAACGTTCTGAGGCCAAAGGCCAACGCGAATAGCAGCAGCACCGCGAGCGCACCACCTAACGCGAGGCGTTGCCACAGCATCTCCCCCAACCATGCGCGCTGCACGTTTGTCATGTCGAGCGCAAGAAAGGCAAAGATCGCGCAGACAATGAGCAGTTGTACTGCGAAGAGCAGCAGCAATGCCAGGCCAAAATGGTGTCTGGCGATCGCCTCTCGAATCATTCGAAGTCTCACAAACATTCCATGCGCAAAGCGCGCCGCTTCTCCACCAATCGCTGGGGGAGAAGCGGCTGGTGATACAGGCACCCACGCCCTGGCGCGAGGCCATTGCTCACCTGCAGGTCGCGTCCCTTTGCCGGACGCATGGCCCTTCAGTGGCCGGAAGCGCCCGCAGCGCCGATACCGGTTTCCGACCTTACCTTCTGCGCCGGATAGCCCGCCCGGTCGCTAAGGGCGCGCGCGCTCCGGTCGAGTATCGAAAACAGCCAGATACCGGCGAAGCCAGCCGTCATCGAGAACAAAGCGGGCGAGGTATAGGGAAAGATCGCATCCTTGTAGCCGAATACATCCACCCAAACCGACTTGGACACGATGGTCAGGCCGACAGCAACAATCAGGCCGAGAAAGCCGCCAATGGTTGCCCCGCGCGTGGTGCAGTCTTTCCACAGCACAGCCATGAACAGCACGGGGAAGGTAGCCGATGCCGCAACGGCGAACGCAAGCGACACCATGAAGGCGATGTTCTGCTTCTCGAACGCAATCCCCAGGATCACCGCCACGATGCCCAGCGCAACTGTCGTAAGACGCGAGACCCCCAGTTCTTTTTCACTGGTAGCATTGCCCTTCTTGAAAACGGTCGCATAAAGGTCATGTGAGACAGCGGTGGCGCCGGACAGGGTTAGCCCCGCGACCACCGCAAGAATCGTTGCGAAGGCAACGGCGGAGATGAAACCGAGGAACACATTGCCGCCAACGGCGTTTGCAAGATGGATGGCTGCCATGTTGTTACCGCCCAGCAACCCGCCCAGTGCATCCTTGTACACCGCATTCGTGCTGACCAGAACGATGGCGCCAAAGCCGATGATGAATGTCAGGAGGTAGAAGTAGGCGATCCACGTCGTCGCCCAGAACACTGACTTGCGTGCTTCCTTGGCACTCGGCACGGTGAAGAACCGCATCAGGATATGCGGCAGGCCCGCTGTGCCAAACATCAAAGCCATGCCGAACGAAATGGCGGAGACCGGGTCTTTGATAAACGTGCCCGGGCCCATGATGGCGTCCTTCTTGGCATGGACATCGACCGCTTTGGCGAACAGCGCTTCAGGATTGAAATGAAACTGCGCGAGCACCATGAAAGCCATGAACGATGCGCCGGCGAGCAGGAGGCATGCCTTGATGATCTGGACCCACGTGGTCGCGGTCATGCCGCCAAACAGCACATAAACCATCATCAGCGTGCCGACGATCACTACGGCGAGCCAGTATTCCAGGCCAAACAGCAGCTTGATCAGTTGGCCGGCGCCGACCATCTGGGCGATGAGGTAGAACGCCACTACCACAAGCGTGCCTGAAGCCGCGAACACCCGGATGGGCGTCTGCTTGAAGCGATACGCTGCGACATCGGCGAAGGTGAAGCGACCGAGGTTGCGCAGGCGCTCCGCCATCAGGAAGGTGATGACAGGCCAGCCGACCAGGAAGCCAATCGAATAGATAAGGCCATCGTAGCCATTGGAGTAGACCGCAGCCGAGATGCCAAGAAAGGAGGCCGCGGACATGTAGTCGCCAGCAATCGCCAGACCGTTCTGGAAGCCGGTGATGCCGCCACCGGCCGTATAAAAATCCGCTGCGGACTTTGTCTTGCTGGCCGCCCATTTGGTGATGAACAGAGTGAACACGACAAAGACAGCGAACATCGCAATCGCAGTCCAGTTGGTCGGTTGCCTCTGCAATTCACCGAGATCCCCCCCTGCTGCCAGGACGGCAGCGGCGGCAGAAAACAGCGTCAGTGCGCATAGGATGTGGTGGTGTCTTTTCATTACAGCACCTCTTTGCGAATCTGCGCCGTCTGATCATCGAACTCGCGGTTGGCGCGCCAGACATAAATGCCCGTGATGGCCACGGTAAAAACGATCACGAAGAGACCAATCGGGATGCCCCAGGTCATCACGCCATCGCCAATCCTGGCGGAAAGCAGCGACTTTCCGAATGCAACCAGCAGGATATAACCGTAGTACACAACCATCATCATGCCGGCCAGCACCCATCCGTACGTGGAACGTGTCGAAACCAGCCGCTGATAATTGGGATTCGCGATTATCCGTTGTGCGAGATCTTCTTCCATGTTGTATCTCCGGTCTTGTCGTAAAGAGAATGCGCAGAGGTTGTGCAGCAGGCCAGCAATGCCGCGTTCAGACCGGCTTGGCGAACTGCGAAATCACCGCTGGGTTTTCGACAGTGGACGTATCCTGCGATATGTCCTCGCCCTTCGCGACGGATCGCAGTAGGCGGCGCACAACCTTGCCGGAACGTGTCTTGGGCATCGCGTCGCCGAAGCGGATGTCCTTCGGCTTTGCGATCGGGCCTATTTCCTTGCCCACCCACGCGCGCAATTCGTCAGCCACTCTCTTGGCATCCGCCCCCGTCGGACGAGGCGCTTTGAGGACCACGAAGGCAACGATGCTCTCTCCGCAAGTTTCATCGGGCCGCCCGACTACCGCCGCTTCTGCGACAAGTGGATTCGCTGCCAGCGCAGACTCGATTTCCATGGTTCCCATCCGGTGACCAGATACGTTTAGCACGTCGTCGATGCGGCCTGTGATCGTAAAGTAGCCCGATTCCCGGTCGCGGACTGCACCATCGCCCGCGAGATACAGCCTGCCGCCGAGTTCATCGGGATAGTAGCCTTTGCGGCCATGGCTTGCGAATGACCAGTACACCACCCTGCCCGTTGGGCACCTCATTGCCGGCCTCGTCAACGATCGCCGCATCGATGCCAGGCAGCGGCAGGGTGCATGATCCCGGCACGAGTCGGGAAGCACCCGGAAGCGGCGAGATCATGTGACCGCCGGTTTCGGTCTGCCAGAAGGTGTCAAGCACGGGGCACCGGCTGCCGCCGACGTGCTCGGCATACCATCGCCATGCGCTCGGATTGATCGGCTCGCCGACCGTGCCAAGCAGGCGTAGCGATCCCAGGTCAAAGCTACGCGGGTGGACGGCCTCGTCTGCCTCGGCCGTCTTGATGAGAGAGCGGATGGCCGTTGGTGCTGTGTAGAAGATGCTCACCCGATGGCGCTGGATCATGTCCCAGAAGCGGCCAGCGTTCGGATAAGTTGGGACGCCTTCGAACATCACCTGGGTCGCACCGACAGCAGTCGGGCCATAGCAGATGTAAGTGTGCCCCGTAATCCAGCCGATATCGGCGGTACACCAGAATACGTCGTCCGGCTTGATGTCGAAGGTCCATTTCATCGTCACGGCGGCCCAGAGCAAATAGCCACCGGTGCTGTGCTGCACCCCTTTCGGCGCTCCGGTCGACCCCGACGTGTACAACACAAAAAGGGGGTGTTCGGCACTGACCCACTCTGGCTCGCAGGTATCGGGTTGGCCCTGCTCCAGTTCATGGAGCCACGCGTCGCGTCCGGCGACCCACGGAATCTGCCCACCGGTTCGCTGATAGACCACGACGGTGCGCACGGCATCGGTGCCATCCATTGCAAGTGCTTCGTCGACGATCGTCTTCAGCGGTAGGGTCTTCCCACCGCGGACCTGCTCGTCGGCAGTGATTACCGCTATCGCCCCGACATCGGTCATCCGCTCGTGCAGTGATTTGGCGGAGAAGCCGCCGAAAACCACGGAGTGCGTCGCGCCGATGCGGGCACAGGCCTGCATTGCAACCACGCCTTCGATCGACATGGGTAGGTAGATCACCACGCGATCGCCCTTTTTTATGCCGCGCGCGCGTAGCGCGTTGGCGAGTCTGCACACGCGATGATAGAGAGCCTGATAAGTGATGCGACTAACCTCGCCACCGTCCGCCTCGAAAACGATGGCGGTCTTTTCAGCGTTGCCGTTGGCGAGATTCCGGTCCAGACAGTTGTACGACGCGTTCAGTTCACCATCTTCAAACCATCGGTAGAACGGTGCATGGGTGTCGTTAAGAACACTGGTGAATGGCTTTCGCCACGCCAGATGCTCCCGGGCAAGGCGTGCCCAGAACGCCTGATGATCGTGCTCTGCCTCCGCCACCAGCCTATGGTAGGCGTCCATGCCGTCGATGGTTGCATGGCTGACCGGAGGAATCTCAAGGGCGGCGGCGTCGGGATGTCCGGGTTCGATGGTAGACATAGTGTCCTCGCATGAAAATCGGCCGCGCTCGTCGCTTGAGAAAAGGCCCTGGTCGGCCTGAATTGCCTTTTACGTCTCGCCATGGGGTACCGTGGAAGTCATCTCGGCGCACCTGTCGTGGCAGGTTCGACGCGTACGGCGGAATAGCGTGGAGATTCTGGGGGCTGGCTGGTGTCCTCCCATTAGGAAGTGTAGACAGGATTTCCCGCCGCGACTTCACATCAAGCTAAAGGGAAGCCACCCAAGCGAATCGATGTTCGACGCACGCTCGGCTCCGAACTCGCCAGCCAGGCCACTCGGCAATGAAAAGCGTTCAGCGTTCGCCGCCGAGCCCTTGGCACGATAGCGACAGCAGGTCTGGCTCACGCCGAATGCCGCGCAGGCAGCTTTTGAAGGTCTGCGCTTGGCTGACCGTAGGTCTTGCGCGGATTACCCGATAACGGACACTCGCCGACGCTTGGCATCTGTCTTGAGCGGCAGTTTCGGCACAAGCTGCACATCCCGAATGCCGACTTCGCGCAACCGATGCGCATTGAGATCAAGGTGGCGTGATGTAAGCCGAGCGAGCCGTGGGCACGAAGGGCTGCTTCCGATCCCGGAGCGGCCTCGCGCCCCCTCGATCGACCGCTCACTCGCCTCTGGAGGGGGCTCAAGGGGGAGTACCTCACCAATGTCCACTTCGGCCTTGATGGGCAGGGAGCCGGGTCTATGGTTTTGAGTCTTTTTGCAAGAGCTTCTCGTGCAACTCGACGGTCAGCGTTTCAACACGCACAGTTAATTTTTGGGTAAGTTCGGTCAGTTCCGTATTCCGCTGCAGCAACTCCAGCAGTTGTGCCGCGTTTTGCGCGGCAATTGCCTGCCGCTGCTCGTTAGCGACAGCAAGGGCCTCCCTGTGTTGCGCGTCAGCCTCGGTGTGTGCGTTGTCTCTCGCCGCCTGTCGCGTCTGAGCAAGCAAAATGAGCGGCGCGGCATAGGCCGCTTGGAGACTAAATGCCAGATTAAGGAGAATGAATGGGTAAACGTCGAACCTGGTGAAACCGAGGGCGTTCACCCCAATCCAGATGGCGACGATTACCGTCTGTGCCCCTAAAAAAACGGGCGTCCCGAAAAAACGCGCGAAGGCTTCGGCCTTGAGCGCGAACCTGTCGTTGCCGAATGCCGGGGCAAGATGTGCGTGAGGCCGGTGGAAGCGAAAGTGATCAACGTTCGGAACGTCGAACGGAGCGGCATGGGAGCCGGAGTTCGGTGTTTTCATACATTCCCCAAGTAAGTAATCGTTCGAGACCAGTCCGCAGCGACGTCTGCGGCACTATACCGAGACCCTCAATGAACATCGGAAGCCTATCGTCAGACCATTTCTCACCGCAGGCAACGCGGCGTGGGAATGAGCAGAGTGTAGTACGAAACACCTGCAGAACGATTTCACCAATCCGACCAATCCGTTGCATCCACTGGTTGAATCCTCAGCGGCACCTGGACAATCAAGACCGATCTGGCCAGCCACGACTATCAGGTTTGACGCACCTTTGCCGCGATGGAAGTATCGAAGTATCAGTGGGCACCCGTCGGGTGGGCATAGTCAACTTGGCGAGACGAAGCGATAAAAGCACAGGTAAGCGATGCAAATACGAGGTAAGCACGTACTATCGCCCGCACCATCCTGAACAATGTCACCAGCACTAATCCCTCCGTGCTGGAAGGAGCTCTCAGCGTGATCGGACCCCGTGCCCACGTGATTCTGGCCAATCCGAACGGCATCAGCGTGAATGGCCTGACGGTGCGCAACCGGCAACTTGGCCCTGACTACCGGGCAGGTCACGTTCAATGATTTCACCACCGCTAACGAGCAACTGCAGCGTAGAGCTGTGTCGCTCGGCGAAGGATCTTTCGTTGGAGACAGTCGCAGCGCGCGCGGGTAGCTGGCCGCAATCTTCTGCCCCGACCCTTTGATATAGCGGCTTCGCGGCAGGAGAAGTCCAGCAATAAGCGACCCCCTTACTTCAGGACTGGAGTCGCATCGACATAAAGATCGCGCTGGCTACGCCACAGGCACTGCCGCGAGCATTCCGGCCTGGTCCATCAGCGCGATAAGTCCAGTTTCCTCGAGCGCGTAGACACCACGCGCAGCCTTCCAAACGAGAGCCTTTTCCTGCAGTGCTGCGAGCGCCTGCTGCGCGCCGGAGACGTCCACCTTTGCGTCCGAGCCAGGATCGATAGACTTCAGCACCATGTTGTAAGCATCCACGGTGGTAGCCTCAAACGGGGCGTAGCTATTCCCGCGAACAGCCATGACCCGAAGCACCGTCGATTGAAGCGGTGTGAGGCTGTGCACGACCCGCATCTGTTCCACATTGCTCTCAACGATCTGCTCCTCTACAGCAGCAGCAAACCTCGCCGGGACATCACCTGGCGCGATTCCGAAATCGAAGCGGAGCGCATCCGCCGCGGCACCGAGCAACTCCGGGCGGAAAGAAGCGCGCTTGAACAATTCAAACACTTGAGTCGGATCGAGCTTGGCACCCAGATTGAGCCGATCACAGAACCACTGAATGTAGTCCATGCCAAGGACGGGGAACGGAACGAGGGGTGCGCCGTAGAAAGCCTGGTCGCTGCTGTTGCGAAGCATGGCCAGCTTGTCCCGGTTCGAGCCAGTCGCGACGATACGCAGGCCCTTATGTCGGCTGCTGTTTAGTTCGTCGCGCGCCGCCTTGAGTGCGAACAGGGCATCGTTGCCTTTCTCGCTAACGATAGACTGCTGCGCTTCATCAATGACCAGCACGATGGGTTTGTTGGACTCATCGGACAGTGCAGCCAATGCGGCCGAAAGGGAAATCCCCTCGCCCAGACCGACACGATCCAAGGAGAACGACAAACCGCCAACGGCAACCTTATCCATTCCTGCCGCCCGCGCGAGACGGGTGATGACACCCTCATGCTTGGCCAGTTCCGCCCTGACCGCGCCAACGACAACCTCGCCTGGATCAGCCCGGCGATCCTCCCAGAGGTCGGCATACACTACCAGAGCGCGTAGATCCTCCAGCGCTGGCCGCAGATCCTCCCGCAAGAATGTTGACTTACCAGTCCGGCGGGGAGCCGCCAGAAACAAGCCGGAACTGGAAGCGGATGTTGGCGACACCTCCAGAATCTTGGCGGCGAGTGCGGCGGCGAGGGCCTTTCTACGAAACACTTCCATCCCAAATGAGGTCGACTACAGAAAACTATAGCCAATTATAGTGAATTATAGCTGGATCGCTATATTTGTGCATTGTAAATTACATTGCTTGGGCTGCTGCGCGTCAAGGAAACCGCGCGTGAGGCGCTTCGGTAAAGCGACACCGGCCTGGGGCGAACCGACATGCATCCCCCTACCGTTGCGCTGCCCGGCTGGGCAGCCAGCCCCGCCATCGCGCGCGCCGCCATCCGCAGCAATCCTGCCACGCCAGTGGGCCGACGATTTCTGATCGGCATGACCGGGCCTGGCTCGCCGCTGGTGCCAGCGCTGGGCGAGGGTATCGACCTGCGCACCGATCTGCCGCGCTACCGGGTCTGGCGCGATGGCAAGCTAGCCGGAGAGTGCGACGACATCGGCGCGTTGTGGTGCGACGACTTTGTCGGCTTCGTGCTGGGCTGCTCGCTGTCCTTCGAAGATGCGCTCCAGCGCGCCGGCCTGCCCGTGCGGCATGTCGATGAAGGCAAGGTGGTGCCAATGTACCGCACCAGCATCGAAACCACGCCGGTGGGGCCGTTCCGCGGACCGATGGTGGTGTCGATGCGCCCCTATACGCCGGCCCAGGCCGCGCGCGCTACCGAGATTTGCGCCGCGTTGCCGGCAGCGCATGGCAAGCTGGTGCACGCCGGCGATCCGTCGGCGATCGGCATTGCAGACGTCAACCGTCCCGACGAGGGCGAGTCCACCGACATCCTGCCAGGCGAGATCCCGGTATTCTGGGGCTGCGGCGCGACGCCTCAGGCCACGGCTGTGCAGGCGCGGCTGCCGCTATGTATCACGCATGCGCCCGGCTACATGCTGGTGGGCGACGTGGCGATCGAGGACGTCACGCTGATCTGAGGTCTCTGTTGGCGTGTTCCCGTTTGGCGGCACTAATATCCATCTCAACAGCGCGATCGTCGACGCGTTCGCCGTGTCCTTCGCGTCGCCCTGAACCGAAGAAGCAAAGTGCCAAACGTAACGTCCGACGGTGTTTCGATCCACTATGAGGTCAAGGGCCAGGGTTCGCCCGTTCTTCTGCTGGCAGGGCTTGCGGGCGTGGGCGCATCCTGGGGCCCGCAGATCGATCTGTTCGCCAGGCACCATCAGGTGACCGTGCCGGATCACCGCGGCACCGGCGCGTCCGAGCACACCGCACGCGACATGACGATTACACAACACGCGCGGGACATGGCGCGGGTCATCGAGGCGGTCGGATGCGGGCCGGTACACGTGGTCGGTTCCTCGACCGGCGGCGCCATTGCGCAGTTGCTGGCGATCCATCACCGGGAGCTATTGCGCAGCGCAACCATTGTCTCGTCCATTGCACGCGCGGACGCGTTCTACCGTCGCCAGTTCGACATGCGGCGACGCATGTTGAACGATTCCGGCCTGCGCGCGTCCACCGAGGCCAACGCACTATTCCTCTTCGATCCGAGATTCATGCGCGAGCACCCGGAAAAGGTGCAGGCGTGGGTGAACGCTACAGCGGCTGGCACATTTGAACCGGAGATCGCCTTTGCCCGGATCGACATGATTGTTGGGCACGACGCCTTCAAGGATCTACCTTCGATCGCGACGCCGACGCTGGTGCTGGTGGGCGAGCGCGACTTCTGTGCCCCGCCGTATTTCTCCGCGGAGCTTGCTGAGCGGATTCCGGGGGCCGAGTTTGCCATGCTGGATGGTGGCCACTTCATCTTCCTGGAGAAGCCAGAACTGCTGCACGACACTGTTGAGGGCTTTATTGCAGGGCACGAACGATGATCAGGTCGGCTCTCTGAATGACCGTGCAGGAACGCGAGGCGCCGACCGGTAGTCAACTGGCGGTGGTCCCTTCCCGGCCTATAGGCCCCCACGCTGACACCGGTGGAAGGGTCGAATTGGTTGAACTTCGATCGGTCACGGAGCGCAGCCGAAAACGAGAAGGCGCGTGTAGAAAGCCGCTCTCGACCCCGCGGATCGGCGAATCAAGAATTGAGAGCTCGTACCCAATCTTCAGCGCTCCCAGCCAACCAAGGTCGCGTTCGCTTGCGTTTATACGTATCAACAAGTTCCGCCCTCGCGAACACACAACCGCTTGTGACCTCGGTTCTTTGTTTTTTGATATGCAGGAATACGAATTAGTGAGATTTTGACCAGTTCTTGTCCCGACTTCCAGCGTGGAGAAACAACGTCTTGAGGCTCCACAGCTAGCGCTTGACGACAAACGGAGGCCCCGCTACGAGCGGATGCCGAACAAGCCATACCAGAACGAATCGAACGCGCCGGGGTGATACCTGGGCTGCGCCACCTCGTCTGGGCTTGACGCCGCCGAGCCGGCGGGCGTCGGGGCAGCCTCGGTGTCAGGCGCATCCACGGCCGGCGCACTTGCCCACCGCGACTCCTCCTGCAAGGCCCATACGCTGTCAGCGATGCGTGCCGCCAGTTCCGCCTCGCAGCCCCGGTCGAGCAGCACGCCGAAGATGGCGTCTCGGTTGTTGCCGTCGTCGGCAAAGCGCATCGCGATGGCGACCATCTTCTCGTATTGTTCCTGCGCGACGCGCTAGGCCTCGCGCTCCTGTACTTCCTGCGCCTCGCGCTCGGCCTGCCAGCGCCGCATCTCCCCTTGAATACCTCGTCGTAGACCTGGCGCTGCCAGGCATCGGAAAGAATGGCGTAGGCATCGCGGATTTCCTGGAATGCCGCGTGCGCTTCCGCCTCGCGGCCAAGGTTGCGGCCGGGGTGCCACTTCATCGCGGCGCTGCGGTAGGCGCGCTTGATCTCGTCCAGGGTGGCGTCCGGTTGCACGCTGAGGGTCGAATAGATGGTGGGTGGTCATGGGGCGATGGGACAGCTGGTGGGGGCTTGCTCGGCATAGCAGGAGAGGGCTGCGCTGGCCGCATGGATCACCGGATTCTCATTCATGGAGGAGAAGTAGTGTCTCGCGCCAGGCTTGTTTTACGTCTGAAACACATTCACGAACGCGGCCACTCAATCTGAAGTGCACCCCCTGAGCTCAGCAACGCCTGAGATGCCTTTGGGGGTCTCTGCGGGCTCCCCTATCTACCAATGTTCCCGCTTCCACGGCGTGTTTCTCCGCTGAAACAACGTACCGCGTTTCACCAGCGCTGCTCCAGGACTGCTAATCCGAACCTATAAAAAAGCCTGCCTAATCAGTTGTTTGCGGATCTTGGCACGTTGCTCGCGCTGTATTTCTTCGAGCCGCGCCGCCCATGTCAAGGCGGCTTTGAGATGCGCCGATCGCGAAGGCACCGGCCTGCTATTCGTTGCGCTAGATTTTTGCGAAGGATCGAAGCCTGGCATGCCCGCGATCGGCATGACGAACGGCGAGACGGCCATTTTCAATGTTGTAACGGTTCCGCGCGGTCCCCGCCAAGTCAGACGCAATGCTTGCCCCACTCACGCAAAACGCGGAACGGTGCAACCACGGCGCCACGAGCCGAGCATTATCGGAGCCGTCACTGAGACGGTGGCGGCGCCGGACCGCCAAGCCGTTAGGCGATCGCCACGGGCTCAAGCTGAATGGCGGCACAGGGCTCTGGATGAATATGGGCTCTGCCACGTTGTCGTGGAACAGCCGCCGTGACAAGTGCCCATGCGGTGTGAGAAATGGAAAGGGGAAATACCATGAAGCGTCTCGCAAAAGCTCTGATCAAATTAACGTTCGCAGCGGCAAGTCTGAACGCGTTTGCTGCCACGCCATCGCAAATCGATACGGCGGTCGCTAACGCCTACGGTTGGCTAGACGGCCAATACTTGGGGGGCTGCGTCCAATCGTACAAGAACGACTACAACGATCAGTACACCATCGAAAACGGGGTTTACAAACTGGTCGTTCCGCGCGCGCCCGACGACCGCGGCTACACTTACGACCAAGCACTGGCGGTGATCGCGTACCTTCAGGATCGGCGCCCCGGCAACCGCCAGCACAGCGCGACTAAAGCACTGGCAATCCTTAGCCGGTTGAAGGCGGCCCAGAATGCGGAGGGATCATGGTACACGGCCTATACCTGTTCGACCTCCAACGCCAACGGTGCCGTAGCCGAGCCCTTCACTGACGTCGGCCCGACGGCATGGGTCGGCCTGGCAGCACTGGCCTATAAGGCCCGCAATCCGGGCGACACGACATTCGACGACATGATTGTCGCCATTGCGCGCTATGTTTCAAGCAATCAGTGGAAGACCCAATGGGGCGGCGACGGTGCCGTGAACTTTGCGTCGAATCGACTGCAAAGCGTGGCCTCGACAGAGCACAACCTCGACCTCTATGCCTTCCTCAAGGGTATCAGGGCGAACAGCGCACTGTACGCGAGGGCCAACGCTTCGCTGGCGGGCGACTACTCGATCGACTCCACTCTCGGCAACATCTACATATTCCTGACCAACAACGTGTGGAACGCAGCCGAGTTGCATTTCAACGGCGGGCGCAACGATGGCAAGTTCCCCACCGACATGCTGACGTTCGGGGCCGCGTCGATGGGTGACGACTTCAACAACGCATACTATTCGCTGGTTCGCTGGGCGGTCGAGACGTCGCCAAGCCCGTTCGAATACAGCGGTGGCGTGGATTTCGTCCATAGCCGTGAGCGCGCCAACCAGGGTACCTACTTCAACGCCTGGTATGACTATTTCTCCGCCAGCTCGGGTGCGAACGGCGACCTCATCATTGTCAACGATAAACTGCAGGACGCCTGGTACGAAGGCACCGGGCAGATGATGGTGGCGCTCAAGATGGTGAAAGCCTTCTATGCGAGCCTAGGCTGGAGCACCTGGGCGATCCAGGGAAAGATCGACCTGTATCTCGACAACCTGGTAGCCCAGCAGCAAGGAGACGGGGGCTTGAGTTACTCGGATCGCGGCAGCAGCAACACCTATTTCCGCATGAAGACGGCCTCCGCAGTCTCCGCTACCACATGGTTGATCTTTGCGGTGCGCGGCTTCAATTGCTTCTACCCATTTGTTCGGACCTATTGAATCAGCATCCACCACGCGCACAATCCGCAGTATTAACAAATTTGATGATTCAACTTCGCGAAGTCGGCTAGTGTAAGCAGTCTGGTCAACCGGCCTTGATCAGCGGGCATGGGAGGCTGCTGTTTGCCAGTTCGATAGTGCTGGCTGACGGCGTTGTTGCATGAATCCCGGGTCCGTGGCGGCTGACGTTCACGCGCAACGGCTGGGGCAGTGGCCCTGTTAACTTTGGGTGAAGCGGCGTAGTGTCTTGGACTTTTTCCGGGACGATGCGCAAGGATAAGCGGCAGCGAAGCGGGCCCAAAGCGGTCTACCGCGTCCAGAACTGGGCGCGATACAACGTAGGGCTGATTGCCAGAGGAGATATCACGATATGGATCGATCAGGAGCTGCTGAAGACGGCTCCCAACCCCATGCTCCCCGGCGCGGCCGCCCATACGCCGATGCTGGACGACCTGCCGGCGAGCCATGGGAAGGGATGGCCGCTGACCCTGAAACCTGCCGTTGGCGCGACGCCGCGTCGAAGGACTGAAGGGGGCCGGCAAGCGCCGACCGGCGATCGACTGACTGATGTCGCCTGCCGGCCAGGAACAGCCATTAGGCAACCATTGCGGCTACGTCGGCTTCTGAGTCGAACCGGTCGGTCAAACCGCTAGAACAGTGGGCATGCTTTTCCTGTCCACTCGACCGCTGAAATTTGAACGCTCCCCCCGTTGTGCGAGCTGCGTGTGTGAGCTGGCAATCAGCCAGATGCCGGGCACAGCAAAGGCCACTACGCCGGGCAGTGCAACAAACGCCAGGACCGCCCGCGCAAACATGATCCCCTAGCTTTGTTTTCTGGCGACAATCTATCCAAGCCTTGCCGATTCCTCGAACTTGGCGAATACGCGAGCCTGAACAGCGTCCATGACTGCGAGGATCTGCGCATTAGCGGGGCCACTGGCCGTCACGCCAGTGGCGTTCTTAGGCTTCGAGCCTGGCGGATAGAAGAAAAATACAGCATCAAACCTGCCTGCCGACTCTTTCTTCTTGTTCATGGTCACATCCTTGGCGTTGGTGCGATTGCGCACCAAGAAGCCAGACTTACGGAACACCATTGCCGCAGAAGCGATCCTCGCTTTCCCAACCAATAGGGCCGTTCTTGTCAGGGTTCAGCGCCCTGCTCGCGGCACGGCCGTTCTGTGTCATTGCCTCTTCCTTCCGCTGACCTTGTCGACGTCTCCGGCAATGGCGCGCAGAAGTTGCTTTAGCCATTGCACAGGTGGGTCGGCCTCGCTACGAAGATCGAATGCCATTGCCACATCAAATCCTTCTAGCGCGATCGGCGGCGGGAAAATGCGCAAGCGATGGGAATCGGCAAAGCAGTCAGCGATGCGCCGCGGAAGTGTCATGATCAGGTCCGTCTGCGCCACGATCATCGGCGCGACCAGGTAATGCGGCACGGTCAACGCTACTCGTCGGGTATGCCCCATCCTTTCGAGTGCATGATCAACGATTCCAGAAGACATGCCACGAGGGGCAAGCAAGGCATGATCTTCGGCAAGAAACGCTTCGAGCGTTACGCGGCGCGGCAATCGAGGGTGGTCCGCCCGCGCGACACTCACGAAAGACTCGTGAAGCAGCGTCTCTAGGCCGCGAATGCCGCGCAAGCTCCAGCGATCGGCGATGACGAAATCGAGCGCGCGCGTGGCAAGTCCCAGGTCAGGAGCAGTATCGAGAGGCAAGATTTCAAGCGTAGCGCGTGGTGCGAGTTGGCGCAGGCGCGCCGCGACCGGTGCCAGCACGACCAGCGAGGCGTAGTCGTTGGCGCCGATGCGAAAGCGCCGCTGGGTGGTCGCCGGCTCGAAGCTGGCGGCTGCGTGCAGCGCATCTCGGACGTCTTTGAGAATACGCGCAACGCGGGGTCCCAGCTCCTCCGCGAGAGGCGTGGGCGTCATGCGGTTACCGATCCGCACGAGCAGCAAATCTTGGAGCGCCTGGCGCAGGCGCGAGAGCGCGGCGCTAGTCGCCGGCTGACTCAAATTGAGACGGCGTGCAGCCCCAGACACACTGCGTGCGGCGAGCAGCGCGTCCAAAACACGCAACAGATTTAGATCGAAGGCTTCAAGGCTCACCCCGTCAGGGTGGCTTGCGGCGACCTGTTCATCTATTCGCGACATGGATAAATGATATACACAAAATCCGCTTGGCGGATATGTCAGAGGGGGCCACCATCTCTGTTGACGACCTCAGACGACTCCGCGACTGGGCACGGATGTAGGACCCACCCCTTCAAGCTGCTCAAGTAGCGGGGGCAAGGAGGACATACATGTCAAACGAACCTCGGATCGCAGCGCTCATCGCAGATGGCTTCCAGGAAGAGGAGTGCCTGGTGCCGCGCTTCGCACTCGAACTCCTTGGGGCACAGGTCGATATCGTCTCGCCGGCCAGGGGTACGATTGAGATCTACAGCTACTTCCAGAAAGTCGGCACCTACGACGTGGACTACTCCATCGCTGAGGTCGAGGCCCAAGAGTTTGATGGCATCTTGATCCCGGGCGGTGCGAAAAGTCCTGTAATCCTGAGTCAGGACGAGCAAATCAAAGCCTTCGTGCGCGCGATCGCAGGAGGAGGCAAGTTGGTAGCCTGCATCTGCAGGGGTGCATTGCTTGCAGCCGAAGCTGGCATCGTTCGCGACCGCCGGATCACTGGCTTTACGGGCGACAGCGAGCTATCCGCCGAGCAATACAACGAGCTGGCCGTGGAGCCGGTCATCGTAGGTTGCGGGGGAATCTGGGAGGACAAGAGTGTCGTGATCGACCGGAATTTCATCTCCTCACGGCATCCTCGAGATCTCAAGCCTTTCACGGCGGCAATTTGCAACTACCTATGGAAAGGCACGAAGAGAAGCCCATTCGATGAAGGAGTCACGGGATGACAACCGTTTTGGTGATTTTCGCTCATCGCCTGGTAACAGCGGCTGGGTCCGGGTCTCGATGACCGTCGGTTTGTCCCGTCCTCTGCAGTTCCCGGAGGACCCGGAGGGAGTCAAATTATGAACAGCACCTTCGACGAAGCACTCGAGCGCTTGCGAGGAACCGGCAGTGAGATCGCAGGTGGCGGCGCACCCAATCACGGACCGATGGCCGCCGAGGCGCTGGTCGCGCTGGGTCGCGAGGACGTGGTGGTCGCCTGGGCGGGCCGATATCGGCGCAAACTCGATGCGATGCCGCTCCCCCGCTCGCCCATCACGGCAGAATGTTGGGCGGAGGCGCTCGGGGCCATCGAGCGGTTTCCAGACTGGGTTGCCTTCTTTCATGCTCAACTGACCGAGGCACCCTGGCGGACAGTGTTCACGGAGTGGATCGGCCGTTTGCTACCAGCGGCCCCTTCGGCGGGCGGCCATGGATTCCTTCGCACTGCGCATGCGCTTCGCGCGCTGGCAAACACCGAGACTCCGCTGCGCGTCGAAGAACTCGGGGTCGCGCTGGCGTACTGGGCTGCCTACTACCGCAAGCTCCCCGGCACTCCGCGCCTCGCGGGTGCGCTCCAACTCGGCGACGCGCTCGGCCGGATCCCACTCTTTCTGAGCGGCCAGGCGCGGCCGGGCATGCCGAGAGAGGTTTACCTCCGTGTGATGCAAGCGCGTAGGGAGGAGTTCTCACGGGCTGTAGACCGTGCGGCCGAGCCTGAATCGGTCGAGCGCGCCCTAAGCTCGCTTACCGAGGCGGGTGCGCGCCTGTACCTGGCCAACGCGTCCCGTCAGCCCCTCGTGTTACTTCAACATGGTCACGGTAGCGGCCGCGCTTCGCCTGCTGCTGCCACACCTCCCGGCCGGGCTGCACAAGACTGCGCTGGCCCATGTCTGGCAAAACGTCGACGCAACGGCTGCGGCCTACGGCGACGAGCGGGCTTTTGAGCACAACGATTGGCCGCCCCAGGAAGAGTCAGTGGTCATTGACCGCTCCATCGACACGGAAGATCCCCCACGCGCTCAAATTCGCCGAAGCCTGCGTCCGGGAGTATCGCCTGAATCCGCAACCGGTTTATCTGGCAGCGGCAGAGGACTGGGCGTCGCGACTCCTCCGGGCCAGGAACTGGAGCGCCGCCCAGCGCGACGCGGCTGGACTGGAGTTCCGCTGAGCGAAGGTTACGGCTGGGCATCCGTCAGTATCGTGGCAGCAGACTAATCGTTCACTTTAGCTCATTGCCTGAAATGACAGGTCCGATCCCTGTAGCACCAAAGTGGCCGCACGCCTACGGGGGCGCCCAGGCGCTGCAGAGCTACACTCAGTACAAGTCGATATGGGCCAACATCGGCTGAGATCGGCCGTGATCCTGGCAGGAAGGAGACTCGATCATGAAAATCGGAATTATCGGCGCGGGCAACGTAGGGACTGGCCTCGCGAAGCATCTCGTGCCTCGCGGCCACGACGTGATGCTGAGCTTCAGCCGCGACTTGGGTAAGCTCAATGCAGACGCAGCAGCACTCGGGGCAAGCGTCGGCACGGTTGCCGAGACGGTGCACTTTGCCGACGTGTGGTCGTATTGGCCACGCCCTGGACCATAGCGCCCGACGCGCTCTCTCAGGTTGGAAATACGCCGTCGAAAAGAATACTGTGGGACTGCACGAACGCGCTGAAGCCCGACATGAGCGGCCTGCTCGTCGGCACCGACACGTCCGGCGCGGAAGAGATCGCGAGGCTCGCGCCGTGGGCGACAGTGGTTAAGGCGATCCCGCCCTTCGCTGAGCTGCTGCATTCGCCCAGCATGCTGATCGGCGTCATCGCCGACCTCGACTTCTCGCTGATCGATCGACGCAAGCAACTGATGGACTCGCGCGGCCACTACGCCCGGCCCGAACTGCTGAGCCTGCTGATCGACCGCACGCCGACGGCTCACGTGCACGATCGCCACGCCCCTGCTCAGCCCGTGGCCAAACCTAGCGCCGATGACCCCCGCACGGCCACCGTCTGAATCCATTTCCAGCCTGGAGACATTTCTTGAACTCGATCGCTAAATTTGGCAGCGCTGGCGCCGCGTTCGCGGTGTTGATGCTGACTGCAATGCCGGGCCACGCGCGGCCGGCTGATACGGCACGCGCGTCGGTCGAGAAGACGCCCACGGTTGCCAGCGAGTCGGTATCTGATAGCGCACTGGTGAAATCGCTACCCGGTTTCCGGAACGGGTATGCCGACGTCCACGGTGTCCGTTTGCACTACGTGGCAGGCGGCAGTGGCGAGCCGCTGGTGCTGCTGCCCGGCTGGCCAGAGACCTGGTGGACCTTCCACAAGGTGATGCCGGCACTGGCCGAGCACTACACCGTTATCGCCGTCGACCTGCGAGGCATGGGCGGATCGTCCAAGCCGGCCTACGGCTACGACAAGAAGACCATGGCGCGCGACATCCACGGACTCGTAACGTCGCTCGGCCATGACAATGTCAACATCGCCGGCCATGACATTGGATCGGCCGTCGCGTTCGCCTATGCGGCGAACTTCCCGCAGGCAAGCTCGTGATGCTAGAATTTCCGCATCCCGACGACAGCCTGCTGACGTTCCCGCTGTTGCCCGCGCAAGGCACGTTCGGCGACAAGCTCGACTTTGCACACCCCTACTTGTGGTGGTTCGCCTTCCACCAGGTCAAGGGGTTTCCCGAGCAACTGCTCGCGGGGCGCGTGCGCGTCGAACAGGACTGGCTCTTCCGCTACTTCCTGCTGGACGAAGGTGCGGTCGACGCACACGACCGCGCAGTCTACGAACGCGCCTACAACAGCGCCGAGGCGATCCGCGCGAGCAATGCGTGGTACCAGTCATTCACTCAGGACATCGCGGACGCGAAGACCTACGACAAGCTCGGCATGCCCGTGCTGGCCGTGGGCGGCCCGGCCTACCGATGGATGAAAAAGGTCATTCCGCCCCGGGCGTCCAGTGTGACGACGCTTCATGTCGAAAACACCGGCCATTTCCTCCAGGAAGAACGGCCCGATCTCATTGCCAGGACGATCCGAATCCGGGATTTCCTACAGGGCGAGCCATCGGCGACGCCCGGGGACTGATGCCGAGTCGACTGCTGGTCGCATGAGCCGGGCGCCGTGCGGGCAAGCGCGCGGCGCCAGACGAACGGCCGCCCTCTACCCGCTGCCAGGTCATCCGCCACGCCTCGCCCTCCATTTTCTGGTTTGCAAATGACCGCCCCAAAACTAGATTGACTATCGGGTTGCCGCAAGCCTCCTCAGTCATCAGGAGGAGAGAACAATGACAAACGAGATCGATCGGCCTCGCAGGAACTTCAACGCAGGGCTGCTCAATGTGGGCTACGCCGAGCTCGGACGTCGACGGCCCTGCCGTGGTCATGCTCCATGGCTGGCCCTACGATATCCACGCCTTCGTCGATGCCGCCCCGTTGGTAGCATCGCGCGGCTACCGCGTGATCGTTCCGTACCCGCACGGCTATGGTTCCACTTACATTTCTGTCGAAGGACACCTTCCGTAACGAGCAGCCGGCAGCCGTGGCGCTTGATATCGTCGCGCTGATGAATGCACTGCGAGTCCAGAAAGCCGTCCTCGCGGGATTCGACTGGGGCGCGCGCACGGTCGACATCATCGCCGCACTGTGGCCGGAACGCTGTAACGGGCTCGTCGCGGTCAGCAGCTACCTGATCGGCAGCCTGGCGGCAGGCAGGATGCCGTTGCCCCCCGCGGCCGAGCTCGAGTGGTGGTATCAGTTCTATCTTCCGACCGATCGGGGCCGCGATGGCTATCAAAAATACACGCACGACTTCACGCGGCTGATCTGGCAGCAGGTATCGCCGCGCTGGAAGTTCGACGACTCCACCTTCGAGCGCAGTGCCGCCGCATTCCAGAACCCGTTCACGTGCCCGTCAGCGTACACAACGAGCGCTGGCGGCAAGGGCTGGCCGAAGGCGAAGCCAAATACGATGACATCGAGAAGCGGCTGGCGGCCGCCCCCACGATCGGCGCACCCACCATAACGATGGAAGTGGATGCTAACGGTGCACCGCATCCCGCGCCCAGTGCATATCGCGGCAAGTTCACCGGCAAATATGAACACCGGGACCTGACCGGTGGCATCGGCCACAACCTCCCGCAGGAAGCACCGACGGCGTTCGCCCAGGCAGTGCTCGACGTTTCCCCGCTCTAAGCGCGATCCGGCTTCGACGAGGAGATGCGCGATGAATCGAACTTCCAAATCTGACAACGCGCAGGCCCGCCAACCGTCGGGACCGGCGGACGATGTCATCGACGAAGACCCGAGTGTGCGCGATCATCCGCGCCGCGCACAGATGTTTCCGGTACTGTTCGAAGACGAGATCGACCGGCTGCGCCGCTTCGGCTGCCTGTGCCACTACGCGAATGGGGTTCCCGAACATAGCCATCGACGCGGCGCCATTGCCCTGCTGCAGCAGTTCACGCCGCAGCCCGACGACCTCCCGCTCGACGTGCGTTGCGAGCCCGGCAGAGGGGCAAAGTCGGATACCACCGAGGTCATCAGGGCACGCAACCATTCTGGGGGGATGATCTGACGCCACGCAAGGCGGCTGGCCGTCAACGCCCGCGCCGGCGCCACGGGAGGACACTTCGCGCTGCGTCGAGCTGAAAGCTTGCCAACGCGACGGTCATGATGGCGACTTCACGCCAGACTGTATGGCAAGCGGTGGAATCGTGCGCGGTAAGGCAATGCCCTCGCCGGCGTCGGCAGACTGCCAGGTCATCGCGCTATTGGGCGCGGCAATGGCGCTAGTCGGGACCATTGCCGCCATTTGATCCCTGAAGTCGAACGGCAGAATGGGTCGGAACCGGTCCGCCATCATGGGATGGTAGACATGATCGCGACAGGTGACGCTAGGCCTACTGCCGGCGGGTTCACCGCCCCACACTGTTTGGGGGCCACTGCCGAGTCAGGCCAGCCCCACTGCTCAACGAGAAACCTGACAGGAAAACGTACGCCCGAACCGACAGCGGAAAGGGAAAACACTGTGCCGGGCGTCGCGGACACCGGTACAGAACACCCGCACGGAACCAGAGGGTTCCGTGCGCAAGCTATGGCCTCAGGAGCAGGCCTTGCCGTGATCTGGCTTGAAGCCCTTAGCCTTCGCGTCTGCCTCCGACATGTATTCGCCGGTCTTGGTCTTGCCATAGTAACGATCGGTCGGACAGTGGTAGACCTTTGTGGAGGAGTTCGCCCAGACTTGGCCAGGCCCGCCGCCCGGCGCCGCGGCGGTCTTCTTCTCGCCGGCAGGAGCCACAGGCGCTGGGGCCTTCGATGCCGGACCAGCGGCCGCGGCAGGTGCCGAGGCCGCGGACTCGGCACCATACCAATCCTTGATGCCCTTGTGTCCGGCGCAGGCGCCTTTTTTGGTGGCGCCGGCGTAGTAGGTCCCGTCCTTGCAAAGCGCGGTGCTGCCTGACGGGGCGCTGGCGGGTGCCTGCGCATTAGCACTAAGCGATATGCCCGCCGCGGCAGCAACGGCCATCGATATCAGCAGGATCTTCATTGGCTGCTCCCAGATCAGGGTGAAACAACGACATGAAAAAACGCTTGCGCGGAATCCGGCCACGGACCAGGCATTGGCCGAGAATTGCGATCCTCAGCCCGGGAAAGACGTGCAAAAAGCGACCACACAGACATGAGCGCGCGAGAGCGTTACGGACATGCGTCGGGCTCGTCTCCATTAACTCTCGCGGAGTGCGCGGCGTTGACAGCGGCCGGAAAAGTCGACAGTGATGTATCCAATGCTGCACGCAACCGACGGGCGATCTAATCCATGAAAGCGCAACGTGCAGCCAATCCGGGGGCGGGTGGAGTCGACCCCGCGCCATGCCTTACTTGACCGAGGTCGGCCAATTTGAGTCAGTCAAGCAGGCGCACCGCAATGACCGATTTGGTCCGGCTAGGGACCATTCAACTATTCAAACTGCTCGCGACGGAACTCGATAAGCGTCGCTCCTGCTCAGGCAATCGAACTCGTCTCCGTTATCGCATTAACCGGCATGGGTGCTTCATGCTGCAACGCCAAATTGTGCCACAACTTGCCGCTAGCCAAATCATCGGCGACAACCCCCTCGGGCATCAGGGTGAGGAAATGAGAGCCGAAGGTACCGCGCATTCGCTTCCCCGCATCAGGAACAACCTCGCGCGACTGCTTGCAAAGCACCAGCCAACGGCAACAAATTCGGAGCGGCCGGCTGTCACCGGGGGGGAAATTCTAGAAGCTTTGTGGAGTATTGACCCATAGCACCCGGGCATCGACAAGGCCGATATTCCTGTAGCCGTGAGGAAGATGCGAAAGAAAGAAGAAAGAATCGCCTTTCCTCACGATCGCTATCTGGCTCTCCACGGTCAACTCGAGCTCTCCTTCCAGCACGTAGCCCATCTCCTCGCCCTGGTGTTCCAGATACCCCTGGGACGAGGTGCCGACCGGTATATGGTGAATATTCACCTCCAGCAACGTGCACAGATGATTGGGAACCAGGGTTTCCAAAGTGACGCCGTTCCCCGCGCGTTTATGCTCGGTACGTAGAACCTGCCGCTGCCCCTCGCGCATCACAGTGACAACGCCTGACGCATCCCCCTCTTCCGCAAACAGTCTGGCAACGCTGATCCCTAGATTCACGGCGATCTTGTGAATCATCGGAAGCGAAGGTCGTACTTTGTTATTTTCAACTTTCGAAAGGAAACTTTCGGTACATCCGACCTTTTCGGCTAGCTGGCGCAAACTCAGTTTGAGATTAAGTCTGGCATGCTTCAACCGGCCTCCGATAATAATTTCTTGATTTAGTCCGGTATTTTCCATAAATTACACAACGATTATATTCGGCCGCGCCAAATGTGAAGTATAAGCGCATTTTCCGGCAAACGCACTTGAAGTCGTCCCCGCATCACTATTTATGACAGCAAGATTCCTGTTAGTCAAGTGACTTGACTAACAGGAATCGACTGGGCAAACTGGCTCGCAACGAAACAAGGCAGACAGCCAGATGAACGCCCTCAATTCTATCCGCTCACTTACCCCCGTCGGCCCTCGCATCAACAGCCAGAGACTCTGGGAACATATCTGCGCCATGGCGGACATCGGCGCCACAGCCAAGGGCGGCGTCAACCGCCAGGCGCTCACCACGGAGGACACCCGGGGCAGGATGCTATTGCTCCAATGGGCATCCTGCCGAGGCTATCAGGCCTCGATCGACCCCATCGGCAATCTGTTTATCCGCCGCCCCGGAAAGAGCCCGGACCTTAGCCCGGTCCTGACAGGTTCCCATCTCGATTCGCAACCAACCGGGGGCAAGTTCGATGGCGTCTATGGCGTGCTCGCAGGTCTCGAAGTGCTCGAGACGCTCGACGACCACGGCATCGAGACCGAACGCCCGCTCGAACTCATTGTGTGGATGAACGAGGAGGGCTCAAGATTTCCCCCACCAACGATGGGCTCCGCAGTTGCGGCCGGCGCGCTGCCGCTGGCCGATGCATTGGCGATCAAGGACGTCGACGGCATCGATGTGCAAGACGCGCTGAAGATTCAGCTTGCGGAGTTACCGGTGCTGGAGACGCGCGCGCTTGACATGAGCGGCTTTGCCTATATCGAAGCCCACATCGAGCAGGGCCCTGTACTTGAGAGCCAGGCATGCGACGTGGGAGTTGTAACCGGCATTCAAGGCCTTCATGCCTACGAAATCCAGTTGCTAGGCGCCGAGGCCCACGCGGGCACCACGCCTCTGCGGCATCGCAAGGACGCATTGGTGGCCGCCACCACGCTCATCGCACGCATTCGCGCGGCGATGGACGACCCCGAGGATATCCTGCGCTTCACCGTCGGAAGGCTGGAGGTTTATCCGGGATCGCCCAACACCGTGCCAGGAAGGGTGACATTCAATATCGATCTGCGACATCCCGACCCAGATTTCCTGCTGCGCGCCGATGAGAAGATCCTTCAACTTTGCGCCGGCGAGGTCGAAGGTTGCCCGGTGTCAGCGAAGGTTCTGCTGAGGTCCACGCCGGTAACGTTCGACGATCGCGTGGTGGCAACCGTGCGCAACGCCGCGGGTGGTCGGGCCATGAAATTCCTGGACATCGTTTCCGGCGCAACCCACGACGCCAAGTACACCGCAGAGCATATTCCCACCGGAATGATCTTCGTGCCTTGCGAAAAAGGCATCAGCCACAACGAGGCCGAGAACGCGCGCGAGGTTGATGTCGCAGCCGGGGCGCAGGTCCTCTGTGACGCCATGCTGGCGATCATGTCCGCACAACTATAAGCAGTTCCAACTGCCGCATCGCGCCCTGGCCCACCGCACACGGGCAGCCATCGGACGCACCGCTACCGGGAAGTGCTGGTCGACATGAAGCGAACTTGCCAAGCAATTGCGCGAGGATCATTTCGACTGCACCGCCTGGTGTCGGTGCGCACGCGTGGCAAGGCCATACATACCAACCAAAGGAGAGGTCTGTGTCTCGGAAAGACCGTATTTCAGAGAGCGGGACGGACGGTGTGTCCCTCTATCGAAAGATAGATCTGCATCTACTGCCATTGCTGTTCATCGGGTTCCTGTTCGCCTACCTGGACAGAGTCAACGTAGGTTTTGCAAAGCTTCAGATGCAGAGCGACCTCGGTTTCTCCGACGCCGCCTATGGCATCGGGGCCGGGATATTCTTCGTGGGCTACGTCCTGTTCGAGGTACCAAGCAATTTGCTGCTACCCAGGGTTGGCGCTCGGCTCACATTCAGCCGCATCATGGTGCTCTGGGGTATTACCTCGATGTGCATGATGTTCGTCAGCAGCGTCCCTGTCTTTTACGTCTTGCGCTTTCTGCTGGGCGTCTTCGAAGCAGGCTTCGCGCCGGGCGTACTGTTCTACCTATCGCGCTGGTATGGTCCCACCCGCATAGCCGGGGCAATCTCGATGGTTTGGCTTGCAGGCCCGTTCAGCGGAATTGTTGGTGGCCCGCTGTCCGCATGGATCATGACGGCTTTCGCCGGCACGGGCAATCTCGCCGGATGGCAATGGATGTTTCTCATTGAAGGAGCCCCCACCCTTGTGCTCGGCGTCGCGGCCTACTTCCTGCTCGCCGATGGCCCGTCCAATGCGAAATGGCTCAACGAGGCGGAGAAACACATGCTGGCCGCGGAAACGACCACGACCGTGGACCGGCGGCACGAATCGTTCCTCACTGTACTGCGTGATCCCAAGGTGTATGTGCTGGCGGCTGGCTATCTGTGCATCATCGCGCCGATCTACGCGTTGAGTTTCTGGCTGCCGACGATCATTAAGTCCACTGGCGTTACCAGCACGCAGGCACTCGGATGGTATGCGGCCATCCCTTATGTGGCCGCGGCGTTTGCCATCTTCTTCGGCGGCCGTAGTTCCGACAAGCGTCAGGAGCGTCGACATCACATCGCCGTGCCGGCCGTCATAAGCTGCCTTTGTTTCATTGGCTGGTACCTTGCCGACGGCAATTTCGCAGTGACACTGGCATGCATAACTGTTGCTACCGGCCTGATGTGGATGGCCAATATCGTCTTCTGGGCCGTTCCGGCCGAGTACATAAAGGGAGATGCACGGGCCGGAGCCATCGCCCTGATCAATACAATTGGCCTGTCTGGCGGCTTCTTCGGCCCAAGCATCATCGGTTGGTCGAAATCCATGACCGGCAGCGTCTACCCCGGCTTCCTGCTGATGGCAGCAATGTTGCTGGCGTGCGCAGTCATCTTCCTACTCCTGCGCTTGAAGCCTGGGACCGATGCCACGCTTCACCAGGAGCCGACCATCACTGCTGGCATGCATCGAGCGAAGTGAATCGCCCTCTGACCAGTGATCGTGCATGCCGGTAGCCACTCAATAATTAGGCATCCGGGGAGCAGGATGTGTGACGAACGTCCTTCATTGCCTCCCGTCAAACCAGACAGGGCGCGCAACCTGGCGCCGCGCACCTTCCTGATGTCTCGCTGAAAAGGAACATCCGAATGAAGCTCGCCGAATACGCTGCCCTTGACGGCATGGGCTTGCATCACCTCATCGCAGCAAGAGAAGTGACAGCAACGGAAGTTGCGAAGGCCGCATTGGCTGCCATCGAGGCGGTCAATCCCCACGTAAATGCTGTACTCGATTACTGGCCCGAAGAGGTGGACATACAGTCGGCCGGCACCGTAAGCCCCGATCAGAGGCCGCTCGGCGGCGTGCCGTTTCTCCTCAAGGATCTCGGCGTCGCCATGCAGGGACGCAGGAGCGAAATGTGCAGTCGTCTGGCGATCGGAACCGTCGCAAAGGCAGACTCATACGTCATGACGCGCTTCCGCCAGGCAGGCTTGATTACGCTTGGACGAACAACCATACCGGAACTCGCGGTCAGCACGACGACCGAACCCGTGCTGTACGGTCCGACGAGGAATCCCTGGAGTCTGCAGCATGGCGCGGGCGGTTCGAGCGGCGGCGCGGCCGCGGCGGTTGCCGCCGGTATCGTTCCCATTGCGCATGCGACGGACGGAGGCGGGTCGATCAGGGTGCCTGCCTCGTTCAATGGACTCTTCGGCCTGAAGCCAACCAGGGGACGGGTGTCCAACGGCCCCTTTGTAGACGAAGTATGGAATGGTCTGGGCGTGCATTTTGCCGTGAGCCGATCCGTGCGCGATAGTGCAGCGCTGCTTGATGGCATCCACGGCGGCGGTGTGGGCGAGCCTTACTACACTGCACCGCCCAATGCCAGCTATCTGTGGGAGACCCAGCAGCCACCGGGAAGCCTGAAGATCGGGTTCATGACGAACCCATTGAATGGCGCACGCACCAACACGGGGGTTGCCAATGCCTTGAGCAAGGTGGCCAGGATCCTTGAGTCGCTGGGTCATCATGTGCAAGAAGTCGTGCCAGATCTCGGTGTAAGCTGGGACACCTTCGTGCAATGCAATGCGCAAATCTGGGCCGCCAACGCGACGTTCCGGATCAACGGGATTGCCGCCGCCACCGGTCGGAGCGTGGATGAAAACCACCTCGAACCTGCAACGCTGGCGCTCTATCGATACGGAAGCCAGATTGGCGCCGTAGACCTACTGTCGGCATTGCAGATTAGGAACACGGTCACACGGGCGCTGGGGTGGTTCTTCGGTGACTACGATATTCTGTTGACGCCGACACTACCCGCACTTCCACCTCGCATTGGCGACTACAACCGGGTGGAAACATCCGTCGATGGGCTCGGCTGGATCGCCCACGTTTTCAACCAGTCACCGTTTACAGCGCTATCGAACGTAACCGGGACACCGGCAATGTCGGTGCCGCTTTCCATCGACCCGCAAACGGGTCTGCCGATCGGGTCGCATTTCATGGCCAGCTTTGGACGGGAGGACACACTGTTCCGTCTCGCTGCACAATTGGAGGCGGCATGTCCCTGGCGCGGACAGCGGCCACCGGTATGGGCGGGGTCAATCGTCAACGAGATGACATAGCAACTATGAGCAGCCAACATAGCGTCCGTCCAGATTGAAGCTGACGCGAATTTCCGCTGCACGCAGCTTCCCAGCGCGTTTGCATCTCGTCTAGTCGTTTTCGACACTGGCGATGCTTCGATCTTCATCTCTGCTTCCTTCCGATCTTCTGCTATCAACTTTCCTGCCCCGCTTCCCTAGTGCGCCTTTTGCTCTGACGCAGGTCTCCACGGCTTTACGCTTCCGTGTGCAGTACTATCGGGACTCTGACTCCTGCCAGCGTTCACCTCGCCGGCAGGTCTCCCCGCTTGCTTCGTGCTACCGTCCCATCGTTCCGTCCTCAACCACGTGGTACGCCACCGCACCGCTTTATCCGCCACAACAGCGTGCTGTGTTACTTCCAAGCTTCGCCACTTTAGTGCGGGCTCGCCGCCATACCCCGCCGAAACAGGTTCGTTAACCTACGGACCGACAGTTCGCTTCCGGTTACTCCCCACCCCGCCTCGCGACGACGCAGTTACCTTCAGCTACGGAGCTGTGGCCAACTCCGGCGGGGACTTTCACCCCGCAGATTGCACGCCCTCACAGGCGTACACTAAACCGCTCGCGCGGTAACCCTCCGGCCAAGCGCGAAGTGACTTAACCGCCAGCGCTGTTTCCTATGTTGAGGACCGAGGCAATTCGCCTCGAACCTCGACAGGAGCACAGCCATGTCAGTCGCGACGCCTACCATCAGCCCGCTACGCCAGCGCATGATCGAAGACATGCGGATGCGCAGGCTCGCGGACAAGACCCAGACCCAATACATTCGCGCCGTGCGTCAGTTCAGGGTCTTTCTCGGCGCCTCTCCCGACACGGCCAGTACCGAAGACCTACGGCGCTAACAACTCCATCTGGTTGATCACGGCATCTCTCCGGTTTCGCTCAATGCCGCGATCACCGGATTGAAGTTCTTCTTTGAAGTGACCCTCGGCGATGCCCAACGCATGGCCAAGATGCGTCCGGTGCGAGTGCCACGCATCCTGCCGGTGGTACTCAGCCCCGACGAAGTCGCCCGACTGCTGGCTGCCGCTGGGAACCTGAAGCACCAGACCGCGCTCGCGGCGCCTATGGCGCCGGCCTGCGCGCAAGCGAAGTGGTGGCGTTGAACGTGGAAGGACTACCGGGCCAAAGGGCGCACCCGCTACAAGACCATGACGCTGGATGTGGATGAGTTCATGCGACGCTTCCTGTTGCACGTGCTGCCTGGCGGCTTCCACCGCATTCGACACTATGGCCTGCTTGCCAATCCGGTGCGCCGCGCGAATCTGGCCAAAGCGCACGAGCTGTTGAATGTCGTGCCTACGGTGACCGCTCCACCTGACGACACCGATCTCGCTGCACCGACGCCCTTCCGCTGCCGGCGCTGTGGTGCACCGATGCTCATCATTGAGGTCATCCCGCGCAGTGCCTACATCCGCGGACCGCCACCACAGCGAGTCGTCACATGAAACCACACGTCCTACGTATCAAACTCGATCGTCGGCTCTCCGGACACCGGAGCCGCAAGCGGACAGTCGTGCTCGCTGTCTCAGGCCGCCTCATCGCACGCTCGCGGTGTCCAAATGGTCCTGAGTTTCCGCAACCTCGCGCCCTGCCTACGTCCACTTCACGCCACGCTCCCTCCCACATCCCCCGGCTCTGATCGCGATGAGTTCGTCCGTTGGCACAATGGCGTGGGCATATGTGGGAGCCATTGAGTTCGTGCGCGGCATGCACCATCTCCGGCCTGGAGTCGTCAGGGAATATGGTCCAAACATGGTCAATCTCCTAATCTGTGGACGGCGCCGGAAGGGCTGCCGCCACCACTTTGAAATTCTGGGGGTGAGGAGGCGGACGCCGGGGAGGGAGTCCGTCGGCGTCCACTAGCTCAGCGCAGCGGCCTGAATGCCGCCCTAAGTTCCTGAGCGAAGATCACAGGCTGCTCCCATGCGGCGAAGTGGCCGCCTTTCTCAGCTCGGTTGTAATAGATGAGGTTGGAGTACGCGTTCTCTGTCCAGCTTCGCGGCGCCTGATATTGCTCGCCGGGGAACACGCTCACTGCCACCGGGATCTTGACGCCTTTGGCGTTAAAGAAGCCTCCCTTATATTCCCAGTAGAGACGAGATGCAGAGACTCCGGTGTTGGTCAGCCAGTACAACGTGATGTTGTCGAGGATTTCGTCACGCGTCAGTTCGCCTGTGGCGCTCGTGGTCCGGTCCAGAGCCGAGACTACCGCCGCGGCCGGCTGGCCATCACCATCATTGTGGTCGAGAAGCCAGGCGGCGAGGCCAACGGGTGAATCGGCAATGCCGTAGAGCGTCTGCGGGCGCGACCCCATTATCCGGGCGTAGTCCACTTCCTTGAACGTAAGGGCGAGCTGCTCATAGGCGCGATTCTCCTCCGCTGACAGACCGGCAGGCGCCGGGGCGCCGATCTGGAGCGCCTTGTCGACGTTGGCTGGGACCGTCGCCGGCATGTTGGTGTGGATGCCGAGCAGTCCCGGAGGAGCCTGCAAGCCTGCCGGAACGGCATGCGCGTAACTGAAGGAAGTGGCCAAAACAAGGCCGAGCACAGCCGCGGCTGATGCAAGAAGGCTGCGCCGGGTTGGCGCTGACGATACTATAAACATGGTAATTTTCCGATTAAGAGCGCGAGAGTCTGCGACGCGCGCAGGGCGACGCGCTCTGTTAGCGCTAACGTATTGATGCGTCTGTGATTGGCGCCGTGGTCATGAGCTCCAAAACCATCTGCCAACGCGGTGAGGTGGTTCAGACGCTCACCGCGAAGCTGATGGTGGCAAGGCGCTGGCGCGCACGTAAGGCGCGACAACCCACCACGACCTTTTGACCTACGCCTATTACATGGGGTCGCGCCCGCAGACGCTGACCGCGTTGGCGGATTCGCACGTCGGCCTCGCCACCTCCATGCCCAACCACCATGACGCGAAAAGTCTGGCGCTCATCTCCCGCGTCTTCGACGGGCAGCGTGAGGGGCGCGGCCGCCGCTTACTCCGGCAGCTCCTCGCCAGACTGCTCCCGCATGATGTACTCAGCGTACCAGGTCGGCCAGTTCTCATCGTGCTTGCCGCCGTTGCGCTTCTCGTGCTCGCCATGCGCAGCCGCCGCACGCCGGAGCGCGGCCGCGAGTTCCGTCGACGAGGCGAATGTCGTGTCCGCATTCACGCGTCCGGGCAATCGTGCGGTGACCTCCTGCAGCAGCCAGCTATTGCCGTCCGGGTCGCTGAACGTTGCATACGAGGAGTAGGTCTGGCGCTGCGGATGCGGGCCATCCTGCGGGGGTTCACCGACGGAACGGTGGAACACTTCGCTAACGTCGACACCGCGATCTACGAGCTCGGCGCGAGCTGCCTCGATGTCGGACACGACGAGATAGAGTCCCTGTGCCGAGCCCGGCACGGCGGACGTGATTCCCGTGCCGAAGTGGATCGAACCCGACGAGCCTGGAGGCGTGAACTGCAGGACCCGAAACGCGTCGCCCTTAGGGAAGTCAGCGTCGAGCTTCCAGCCCAGGCGGCCGTAGAAGCGCTTGGCTCGATCCACGTCCGAAACGGGGATGACGACAACTTCGAGCTTCATGTCGTTCGTGGCAATAGTCTTCACAATAGAACTCCTTCAGAGGGATGGGATTGGCTGGATGCGGCCAACGTCCCCGTGGTCGGCCGCGATGCTTCGCTTCCATGGCGGATGCCTCGTGGAAGTGAGCATCGGGATGAGCATTAGGAATCTCCATGACGTTCGAATGCCCTAGTCCGGGCCGGAGCGTCATGGTTATGGGCACGAGATGCGCGCCGTAATCGTTCAGCGATATGTGTGGGCGCCGTCGTAGTACGGGCTGCGCGGTTCCTGCACCGTGCGCGCACCGTCGGTGTACGGATCGCGTGCATCGTTTATCGAACGGGCAACGTCTGTGAACATGTCGCGCGCGCCCGCGTGGGACAGGCTGGCAGCCTGCGCACCGGCAGCAGCAGCAACCAGGGCGACGGCGAATACCAAACGCTTGGCGATGTTGGTAGTCATAATCGATTTCCTTGAAAGTCAGAGTTTGATATGGTCTGGCCAAAACCGGCATACGGCTTCAGTGCAATTACCTTTGGGGGTTGAAGGTACCCAGATTTCACCAAAGGTAAGGTGGAAAACTTGGTCCAGAGGGTCTCTGCATCTTCGCTCTCGGCAATGATGCATGCGCCACCATCGCCCCGCAGCCAGATCTGCCTGACGATGCTATCGACATAGAGGTGCCGGATGACCTCGAACTCGGCTTCGCGCTCGTCGCGTGTGGGCGTCTGTTGGGAAGTGGGGACGGCGAGAGAGACTAGGACAAGAAACTGCATGGGAAATCTCCTATGCGTAAATCGTTGCTACGTACCATGATTTCGTGGCCCGCGCCCTTGCGGCGCAGGCAGACTACTGGCGCTGTTCGCGCTGCCTGCAACCCGATCAGGCTTTCGACAGTTCGCCATCCGTCAGGCGCCAGAAACCGCTGGGATTGTCCTGCTTGAGCGCTTGCGGCAATAGCTCGTCGGGGAAGCCCTGGTAGCAGACAGGCCGGAGGAAACGTTCGATCGCGCTCATACCGACCGAGGTGAAGCGGCTATCCGAGGTGGCCGGAAACGGACCGCCGTGAATCGATGCGTAGGAGACTTCCTGCGGATGTGCGAACGCATTGACGACGATGCGGCCGGTGCGGCGTTCAAGGACAGGCAAAAGCCGGGCCGCCAGCGCATGATCGGCGCGCTCGATATGCATCGTCGCTGAAAGCTGGCCGCGGAAGCGCCTGGCGATCGCGACCAGTTGCTCGTCATCCTTCACGCGTACCAGCAGCGCTGCCGGGCCGAATACTTCTTCGAGCAGGGCCGGCTCTTCAAGCAGGCGTGCGCCATCGACCTCGAAGAGGTATGACTGCCCGTCCCATTCGCCTTCGGGATTGGCGCCCGTGGCGATTTTCTCCGCGCCGGCAGCGAGCTGACGATCGACGTTCTTGCGGTACGCCAGGTTGATGCCGGGCGTGAGCATGGTGCGAGCCTGCATCGCGTTGACGCGGGCAATCATTGCCTGCTTCAGTTCGCTGTAGCCGAGACCATCAATGGCCAGCAGGATCGCGGGCTTCAGGCAGGCCTGACCCACGTTCACCAGCATGCGTTCGGCAAAACCGTCGCCAATCTCGCCACCGCGCGAGAACAGTGCGATGGGCAGTACAAAGGTGGGATTGACGCTCGTCATCTCGGTGAAGACCGGGATCGGGTCGGGACGCTGCTGTGCACGGCGGTATAGCGCCATGCCACCCGCCTCCGAGCCCGTGAACGTCACGCCCTTGATAAGCGGATGGTCCACCAGCGCCTCGCCGATCGCATTGCCGTCGCCACGCAGCATCGAAAAGACGCCCTCGTGCAGGCCGGCGTCCTTCACCGCTTGCTGGATGATGCGTCCCATAATTTCCGATGCGCCGGGATGGGCGTTGTGTGCCTTCAGGATAACAGGGCAGCCTGCTGCCAGCGCCGATGCGGTGTCGCCGCCAGCGACCGAGTACGAGATCGGGAAATTGCTTGCGCCGAAGATCGCAATCGGACCGAGCCCGATCTTCTGCATACGGTGATCCATGCGCGGACGCGGCTGACGCTCGGGTTGGGCGGAATCTATCGTTGCCTGTCGAAAGCGCCCCTGGCGCACAACCGTTGCGAACTGCCGGAACTGGGTGGCGGCCTTGGTGGCTTCTGCTTCGAGCTGCGCGGCCGGCAGGCCGGTTTCCAGCGCGGCGCGTTGGGCCAGTGCCGGTGCATTGGCGCCGATCCCTTCGGCAATGCGTTCCAGGAAAGTTGCCCGCACCTCAAGGCTCGTGCTGTTGTAGCTGTCGAAGGCTTCGTCGGCCAGTTGCGCCGCGCGGTCGACCTCGTCGATGCCGCCGAATGCGAAATCTGGTGCGAACTTGAGATTGGTCGCGGGATTGAGCGCCTGCATGGTGCCCGCCATGGCGCCCACTTCCTGCGCGCCTATCAGGAGATTTCCGGTGAGGTTCATGCTGCGCTCTCCTGCGATGCCACGGGAAGGGCGGCAACCAGTTCGGCGGTCGTCAGGATTTCGTGGGCAAACGTCGGCCCGTTCAGGTGATGCGCGGCGTGCATCATTTCCTTGCTGAAGGCGGCCGTGGCATCGCGCACGAGCGTGACGTGATAGCCGAGCTCCATGGCGAAGCGCGCCGTCGATTCGATGCAGGTATTCGCCAGCAGGCCGACGACGATCACGTGCGTGATGCCTTGCTGTTTCAACTGGAAGTCGAGATCGGTGTTGGCAAAGCCGCTCTGGGCCCAGTGTTCCTGAATGATGATGTCGCCGTCTTGCGGCACGAAGTCAGGATGCCATTCGCCGCCCCACGCGCCCTTTGCAAAGGTGTGACGCTTCTGCACCAGTCGTTGCGTCGGATTCGGGTGGTCCCAGTGGTCGTAGTCGCCGGGTTGCCAGCGACGATGCGGCACGTAGAAGACCTGGAGGGCGGCTTTGCGTACTGCCGCCACCGAAGCGCGCAGGTTGTCGAGCAGTCCGACGTCGTTGGCGACGTCCTTGACCATCGGGAACAGCTTGCCGCCATCCGAAAGGAAGTCGTTGTACGGGTCCACCAGCAGCAGGCCGGTTCGCTCCTCGGGATACACAGGATTAGTCATTTCGGTTCTCCATTCAGGGGTAGGTCCGATCGGAGTCGCATTTCGCAGTGGCGCCGGCTGCTTGAGTGGTGCGTGACGTCTCACACATCGATACGACGAAGTATAACTATGAAAATCATAGTGTAAAGAAAAACAGAGACTTCTGGCTGAACTGCTCGCGAGCGGCATATCGGACGTGGTCGCGTGCAGCTCGATCTGGGAGGATTGTGACATCGCGTGCTGTGCTACTATGAAAATAATAGTAACACTGGAGATCAGTTGTGGCACGTGTGACGGAGAAGGCAAATACGGTGTGTCCGGTGGCGCGCTCGATGGATATCGTCGGCGACCGGTGGACAGTCCTGGTGCTCCGGGAGCTGTACATGGGTGAAACGCGTTTCGAAGAGATACAGATCCAGACGAATGCGACGCCTCAGATGCTCGCTACGCGTTTGAAGGCGCTTGAGGCGGATGGCATGGTTGAGCGTCAACCATACACCGAGTGGCCGCTGCGTTATGAGTATCGTCTGACCCAAAAGGGGTGGGCTTTCTATCCCGTCGTTTACGCATTGCGGGCGTGGGGAGAAACATGGTGCAAAGATGACAACGAAGAAGTCGCCATGCACTTTGTGCATCGTGAGTGCGGCCACGATGTGGGTCTCGCCAGTGTGTGTCCGCAATGCGGGATCGAGGTGCAGCGAGAGGACCTGGATGCGTCGCTTGGCAGTCAATTTGCGACGGAGCGCGCAGAACGACGCGCTGTCTTCAAGAGGAAATAGGGGTCCGATGTCGCGTCTCGAGCGGTCGTTCGAGCAGTACGCCAACGCGCGAAGATAGCGCATCAGCGCCGCGTGCCATGCGCCGGCGGCGAGCGACGTTTCTTCTCCCCGGCCACGCGCTCGAGGTTCGCGTCAGCGGATTCGCGGATCATGTCGGTCAATGCGCGCAGCCCCGCAGGCAGTCCGCTTGACGTTCTCTATGTACCCTTGGCAACGGCGTACCCGCTGCTTGACGTCCGCTTGGCGAAGGGTAGTTTGCGCCGTCGATGACCATGATGCGACCGCCATCGGCATTCTTCTCGATCTTCTCGCGGCCAGTGGGGCCCCACCGTAAGTGTGAGCGAGAAGCGCATCTCATCGTCCAGGAGGATAAGAAGAGGCACAACGAACGCCCGCTCTTCGGCCGATCCGGCCGCTGGTGCCTGCACCGTCGAGTGACCGACAAGGGTCGGTCAGAGACGGTCGCGGTTTCGCTGCGGCAATCGGACCGAGATCGGCCAGAAGCGGCCGTTCGACATGCGCGTGCAAATTGCACACAATCCCGGGGTTCGGGGCAACGACAGCTCCAAGTCCTCAAAATCAGAAGGCACCCATATCAACTAAGCGGCTGTCCAGGCAAAATTTAGCCGAGAACCGGCGCTGTCTGCGTCAACCGGAGCGTTGGTCAGGCGGTTGACTTAGGGGAAAGTGCTTGCAGACCCGTCAGGCCTCATACCCATCTGCGTACCCTCCCTTTGTAAGCCTCGTACTCTGCCCCAAATAGAGACGCCAACACACGTTCTTCCGGAATGATTTGGAACCGAGTGATGTAAAGGACGTACACGACCACCCATAGGACGGCGAGTGGATTCACCAGAAACACTGCCCACGCCAACAGGGTAAGCAAGAGCCCGACATACATGGGGTTGCGCGTATAGCGGTACACGCCTTGGATGACCAACGAGGACGCCAAGCTTGCCTTAACCGGGTTCACGGTGGTCTTGGCGCGCCGAAACGCAACCATTCCGGCGATGCTGATGCCTTGGCCGACGCACACCAAAACGACAGCGCAGAGCACGCGGGCCGGATAGGGAATCTGCACAAGGCCCACGACGGCTGGCGTCAGCCACATAAGAAGCGCCAAGACAAGCGCCACGATGGGGGGAGGAACCTTCAGTTCAAGCACGCTCATAACACTCCATGATGAGGCCTAGTGCCCGGCATGACCCGCCACGCACACACCTGATTAGCGGCAGGTCTTGCGGATCACGCCCTCGGGAATCTATGCCCTCAAACCAGCATCGACTGCTGGGCGAAGATACCCGCCATCGCGCCCTGCGATGATGCAAGCGTGACCGAGGGCAAGAAGGGCGTGGCGAGATCGCCGGCGGCGTAGATGCCGGGCATGCTGGTTTGGCGGCGCTCGTCGACCTTGAGGGCGATGCCGACGGGCGTATCCACCGTGGCGAGGCCCAGTGATTCATGCAGGCTTGCGGACGGCTTGTTGCGCGGATGGGCGAACAGGATGTCGACCGCGATATTGCGGCGGGTATCGAGATTGACGGTGGTGATATGGCCCTTGTGATGGGCGATCTCGATGATCCGGCCATCGACAACAGGTATGGTGCGGCGCGTCAGATCGACCTGGATATCGGGCGGAATGTCGTGACCATCGGCGAAGACAGTCAACTTGTCGGTCCAATCGTGGAACAGCCTGACAGACTGGTGCGACTGCGGGCCGGACCAGACGAGGCCCCAATGCTGGCCGGCGACTTCAAAGCCGTCGCAATAGGGGCAGGGCACGATGGACGTGCCCCAGCTTTCGGCAAAGCCGGGAACATCAGGCATCTGGTCGGCGACGCCATAGCTCAGGATCAGGCGGCGCGCCTCAAGGCTTTCGCCATCGCCAGTAAGGACGGAGAAACGGTCGATGGCGCCGGAGACGCTGTCGGCCCGGGCACTGACCAGCCTGATCGTGGGATAACGCGCCAGTTGCTGACGCGCCTCGGCTAGGATGTCCAGCGGTGGCTTGTGATCGTGGCCGAGCAGGCCATGCGAGTGGCCGGCGAAGCGATTGCGCGGCAAGCCGGTATCGAGAACGGTGACCTTGCGGCGGGCACGGCCGAGCTGCAGGGCGGCGGCGAGGCCGGCAAAGCTGCCGCCGATGATGATGACGTCATTCATGGTGATGAGCTCCGTGTTGTGGATGGGGGCGGGCTGGGCCTGGCGCGCAATATCGTCCAGCGTTACGCGCTCGAGACGGGCAGCGGGGCCGGCCTGCGGCTGCTACAAGAAGAGGAAGTCATAGGCGGATTAATTATTGGACTACAAGTATAGTAATGTGAGACGGGAATAGCAAACTGTCAAGTCCAATTAATCTTCCACAGTCCGCCCTGCTTGATGGCCCGCTGCTGCCGCTGCTCGCCCTGCCCACCGTTGGGGGTGATGTTCCTCGTAACCCTGCTCAGCGCGGCGGAGACCTATTTCGTGAGTTTGCTCGGCATGGACACGCGATCGCCGCGGCGTCGCGGGTGGTGCCCGCCACGCCTGCTGCGAGGTCCAGTCGGTCGTATCTGTTGCGTCATGGGGGTTCCTCGGGCCGCCGTCAGTTACTGGACCATAAGTCCAATAATGCGCGCGAGCTATAATGAACTGTCGAATCCACTAAATCTGCCCATGGCCCGCCCCCCAGTTCCCGCTCCCAAGCCCCAACGCGGGAGGCCACGCGATCCCGAGCGCCTGCGGCGCATTCTGGAAGCGGCGCAAAGGCACTTCAATGAGCATGGCCTGGAGCGTGCCAGCGTGGATGCCATCGCCGCGGACGCCGGTGTGGCAAAGATGACCGTGTACAGCAACTTCGGCTCCAAGGAGAGGCTGTTCCAGGCGGTCGTGCGCGACAGGACGGCGACGGTGGTGGCTGGCGTCCCGGGCGCCGGGGCGCTGGACCCGGACCAGCCGGAGAAGGCGCTGCTGGCGATCGGCGCCCGGTTTCTCGCACTGGCGCGCGGGGACGACGCCCTGGGCGCGTTGCGCTCTGTCTACGGCGTCGCGGGGGCGCAGCCGGAAGCCTGCCGTGCGTTCTACAAGGACGGCCCGGAGCGTGTGAACGGCGAGCTGGCTGCATACCTGCGCCGTGCCGACTCGGCGGGCACGCTGAAGGTGCGGAACCCGCTTCAGGCGGCGGACCTGTTCCTGTCGATGTTCCTGGGCTCCGGGCACATCCGCGGACTGCTGAAGCTCGAGATGCCGGATACCCGGGAAAACAGGGCTCTTCTGCGCGAGGCCGTTCGGGTCTTCATGGCGGCATACGGTGCGTAGGCTCCACAAAGCGGCCTGAGGTCGTGAGCATGCGGCGCGAAGCGAAGATCTCTGCCTGTGCGCGGCTGCCTCGGGATGGCAGGCGGCCTGCTGGTGCTCGCGGTGGCCAGGCTTTCGGCGCAGCGGGCGTCACGTCCGTCTGCGTGAAGACGCGACCGCGCGGGCTCCGAGCGGCTCCACCGCACGCGTGTACTGCGCCGAATGATCCGGCGGCACCCACGCGCCGCTGGCGACCAGATCGCGCTTTACTTCCAGCTTTTCGACGATCGCTTCCACCACCATTTCGCAGGCGGCCAGGTCTTCCAGCGCGTTGCATGCCTTGACGCGTGCCAGCGCCGCTTCGCTGTCGGCGGCGCTGATCTTGCCCTTGTCGGCCAGCTTAGCGAAGGTATCCTGCAGCTACTGGCGCGCGGCAGCCACATCTTGCGCGTTGATGTCGTACAGATCGACGGTCAGGCCTGCCTGCGCGGCATCTGGGCGATGCCCCGGCCAATGGCGCCGGTACCGACTGTACCGACAACGTTGATTTTCTTCGCGTAGACAATTTGAGTTTCCCCTGGCCTGGCTCTCGGCCAGGGTCTTTGGTCAACTTGCCTCTGAAGACCGAACCTCAGACAGGTCTGCGACGAGACTACACGCAAAGCACCGCGCTACATCAGTTGATTTCCAGAGTATGGAACAAAGGGCGATTGGCCGGTTTGAAGGCGGTAGCAGACCCACGCGAAGAACCCTTGAATGACTCAGAAGGGTCGTCTTCTGCCCTATGCGGACCGGTGAGGAAGAACGCTCGGTTGTGCTCGGCGTCGGGCCGGACCCGGCCAACAAGCGTCATTCGCTCGCGCTTGTGCTCGGACGTTCGGGCGGCGGCTCTGCACCTCTAACCGGCCATCCGGTTCTCCATGAGCCTTAACCTAGTCACCCGCGTCTTCAGTCGCTAGGGCAAGCTCCTGCACAGTCAACCGTTTGGCCACTCACTTGATCTTCACGACGACCTTGCCCTTCGCGCGTCCCTGGGCCAAGTATTCAAGCGCTTCCTTCGCTTGCTCGAACGAAAAAACCCTGTCGATCACCGGACGAATGTGTTCCGACTCGAGAAGTCCTCCAATCTCGGCGAGTTGGGCGCCGTCGGGACGGACGAATAGAAATGAGTAGGTGACGTCCCGTTTTCTTGCAAGGCGCATGATTTTTCGGCTCATCAAGCCGAACACGAACGTTAGAAAGAAATTCAGGCGTCGTGCGCGTGCGAACGCTGCGTCCAACGGACCGATGAGCGAGACAACCTTGCTCCCTGGTTTGAGAATGCCGATGGCTTTCTCGATCGCATCGCCCCGCAGTGTACCGAGCACGACGTCGTAGCCCCGCAGCACTTTTTCGAAGTTCTCCTTCTTATAATCAACCACCTCGTCTGCGCCCAGCGTGGTGACCAGTGGGACATTACCCGTGCTGGTGGTCGTTCCTACCTTGGCACCAAAGTACTTTGCTAGCTGGATCGCGAACGTACCGATACCGCCCGACCCCGCAGGGATGAACACTTTCTGGCCAGCTCGAACATTGGCACGCTCCTTCAATGCTTGCCACGAGGTGAGGCCAACCATCGGAACGGAGGCGGCCTGCACAAAGTCGAGCTTGGCCGGCTTCGGTGCGGCAACGCTTTCCGGCACCGCCGCGAATTCGGCGATCGACCCTCTGCCAAGATCGAAGAGACTGGCAAAAACGGCATCGCCCGGCTTGAAACGCGTCACGCGACTGCCAACCTCAACCACCACGCCGGCAATATCGCTGCCTAGCGTTGCTGGTAATTCGAACTTCAGGACGGGCTTGAACGTGCCCGCGGGAATCATGTTGTCGATTGGGTTCAATCCGGCCGCGTGGACCTGCACCAGCAACTCATCCGCCTTTAACGTGGGGCGTGGAACGTCGGCGAACTCGATCTCAGGTGATCTGCCATAGCGTTTGAATGTGAGTGCTTGCATGTTGCTTTAACCAATGTGGGGGGCTGCCAGGAACGCCAGCGCCTTCGACACGAAGTCGGCGTGATATTGAAAGATGCCGCCATGGCCGGCGTCTTCGTAGATGACCAACTGCGCATGGGGAATGCGGCGGGCCATGTCGCGACTCAGTGTGGTGGGCACCATGATGTCGTTGTCGCCGTTGGCGATCAGGACCGGCATGCGCAGGCCGGAGAGATCCTGCGGCACCTGCTGGCCCCAAGCCTTAATCGCCTTGAGCTGGCGCAAGAAGGCGCGGGGTGTCGGTCCCCTGTCGCGATCGGCGCGGCGCTCCTTCAGTCTTTTCAGGAAGGCGCTTGCCGCCTGCCGGCCGATGGCCGTAGTGGTGAAGAAGAGATAGGTCTTGGGGTCGCGTAGCGTCAGCAGGCCCTTGAGTATCAGCGGCCACGACACCGCACCGACACGATCGATGCCCTGACCGCCCGCGGGGCCCGTGCCGGTAAGGATGAGCTTGCGCACAAGGGCAGGCGCCTTCAGGGCCACGTCCTGTGCCACGAAACCGCCAAGCGAAAAGCCGAGCAGATTTACTTGATCGAAACCCATCGCGCGGATCACCGCGATAGTGTCGCGCGCCATCTCGTCGACGGTCACCGACGCGGTGCCGCCGGACAAACCGATTCCGCGATAGTCGATGGCAATAACGTGGTGCTCACGAGCCAGGCCATCTACGATGCGCGGGTCGAAGTTGTCCAGCACGGCGCCCCAGTGGTTGAGGAGGACCAGCGGGGTACCGCCATGCTGTCCCAGTTCGCGATAAGCGAACGTGGTTCCGCCCGCCTCTACGAGCTTGGTCTGAGCGTGGGCATAAGACGCCTGCAGCGCTTTGAAGTTCATGGTCGATTCTCGTCGGGGGTGACGCCCCGGTCATTGTGGCGGTCAGGCTTCGGGCCGATAGCGTTCGGCCGCCTGGGCTTGTCGAATGTCCGATATGAGCCCTTGACGCGCGCCATCCAATGCGTCCCAGCGCGCCGCCACGTGCAGCGGCGGGATAGTCACGAGTTCGCGGCGATCGAAGCCGACCAGTGCCGCATCAACCAGTTCGCCGACTTCCATCACCTCGGGTAGCGTATTGACGTCGATGCCGGCGCGCCCCCATATTTCCGTGCGGGTCGCCGCTGGGAGCACCGCCTGCACGTAGACGCCGCTGGGCGACAACTCGAGGTTCAATCCCTGCGACAGGAACAGCACAAACGCCTTGGTGGCGCCGTAAATCGACATGCCGAACTCGGGCGCGAAACCTACCACCGAGCCGATGTTGACGATTGCGCCGGTACCCGACTCCACGAAGCGCGGAGCGGCGGCGGCTGCAAGCCGCGTAAGCGCCGTGGTGTTGAGCGTGATCAGGCGTTCGATGCCCTCAGGCGTCTGCTGCACGAAGCCGCCCGATTGAGCCATCCCGGCGTTGTTGATCAGGATGCCTATGCGAGCATCCTCGCGCAGACGAGTCTCGACCCCGGCAAGGTCGGCGGGCTGGGTGAGGTCGGCCTGCAGCACTTCCACGGCCACCCCACTTTCTTCACGCAGCCGCGCGGCCAGCGTTTCGAGGCGCGCCTTGTCGCGTGCAACCAGCACAAGGTCGTGGCCGCGGCGGGCGAAGCGCTCGGCGTAGGTGGCGCCGATGCCGGAGGAGGCGCCGGTGATGAGAACAGTCGGAAGCGTGGTCATGAATAATTTTCTTTTCAAGGCGGTTCGGACGCGGATGCAAGCGGCGCGCGACTCAGGCTGTGATGGATGGATAATCGGTGTAGCCCGCAGCGCCGCCACCATAGAGCGTGGCGAAGTCGGGCTGGGCCAATGGGGCGCCCGTCTTCAGGCGTTTGACCAGGTCGGGGTTGCTGATGAAGGCACGGCCGAAAGCGAACAGGTCTGCCTTGCCCTGTTTGAGCCTGGCGGTGGCGAGTTCCAGGTCGTACCCGTTGTTGGCCAGGTACGTTTGCCTGAAGCGGCGGCGCAGCGCGTCGTAGTCAAACGGTGCGACATCGCGCGGGCCGCCGGTCGCGCCCTCGACCACATGCAGGTAGACGATGCCCAGCGCGCTGAGCTGCCCGGCGATGTAGTCGTACTGCGGCTGAGGGTCGCTGCTCGAAATGCCATTTACCGGTGACACAGGCGAGATGCGCACACCGGTTCGGTCGGCGCCGATTTCTGCTACCACTGCCGCGACGACTTCCAACAACAGGCGCGCACGGTTCTCGATCGTGCCGCCGTAGGCGTCAGTGCGCTGGTTGGCCCCATCTTTGATGAACTGCTCCAGCAGGTAGCCGTTGGCACCGTGGATCTCCACGCCGTCGAAGCCTGCGGCCATTGCATTTGCCGCGGCTTGGCGAAAGTCGCCAACGATGCCCGGCAGTTCGTTGAGTTCGAGGGCGCGCGGCTGCGACACGTCGACAAAACCGTTGTTGACAAAGGTCTTCGTCGCCGCGCGGATGGCCGAAGGCGCGACCGGCACAGCGCCGTCAGGCTGGACGTCGACGTGCGAGACACGGCCGACGTGCCAGAGTTGCGCGAAGATGCGTCCCCCCTTGGCATGCACAGCCTCGGTGACCTTGCGCCAGCCGACGATTTGCTCGGGCGTGTACAGGCCCGGCGTGTCCTGATAGCCCTGAGCCTGGACCGACACCTGAGTGGCCTCCGTGATGATCAGGCCGGCCGAGGCGCGCTGGGCGTAGTAGGTGGCGGCGAGTTCGCTGGGTACCAGCCCCGCGCCTGCGCGATTGCGAGTCAGCGGCGCCATGACAAAACGATTGGCGAGTGTCAGGCGCCCAAGGTTGTAGGGCTCGAAAAGCGTCTTGTCGGTCATGTTGCGTCAGCCTCTAGGTTGGAATTGCACTCAATGATGACGATCATAATCTTAACTGTCAATGTTTTGATGACGATTAACATCAATGTATAATGGAGCCTTCGCAGACATGAACCCACCGTGGTCAGGAAATGAAGATCACCAAGGCACAGGCACAGGCCAACCGGGAGCACGTTGTCGCGACGGCGTCCAAGATGTTTCGGGAACGTGGCTACGACGGGGTTGGCGTTGCCGATCTGATGGCCGCCGCCGGCTTCACCCACGGCGGCTTTTACAGACAGTTCCGCTCCAAGGCCGACCTGATGGCGGAATCGGCGGCCTGCGGCATCGCGCAGACGGTGGCAATGAGCCAGGGTGTAAACGCGCCAGAGTTCGTGCAGCATTACCTTTCTCGCGAGCACCGCGACACCCGCGCTACCGGTTGCACGATGGCCGCACTAGGCGGGGATGCCGCGCGTCAACCAGAAGCGGTTCGGACCGCGTTCGCGGCTGGCATTGAGAGCCTGCTGGCTGCGCTGAGGCCCGAGGACACTCTTTCGGACGGAGCCGATCCGGGTCGGGCGCGAGCCCGGTCCCTCGACATACTGGCGCACGCGGTGGGCGCCGTCGTCATGTCGCGGGCCTGTCCGGACGACTCGCCGCTGGCCGACGAAATCCTGGCGGTTTGCCGCGACGCGATCCTCGCGTCACTGAGCGTGTCCACAACAGCAAACACTTCTTCGCATGACCGGCGCACTTCCCCCCGGTGTCAGCATAGTTGTCGTGTTACTGATTTCGATTGACCCAGTCTGGGGGCGGTAGAGTCAGAGTGAATGAGAGCCTATTCAGCAGAGAGAAAGGAAGCGCTGTTGCGCCGCATGATGCCTCCTGAGAACGCGTTGGTGTCGGCGCTGGCAAGGGAGACGGGGATCACTGAGCAAACGCTGTATGCTTGGCGTCGACAGATGAAAGCGCAAGGAGTCCCGGTGCCGGGAGATGGAAAGAACCCCGAGGCCTGGTCCTCGGCAGACAAGTTTGCGGTGGTGCTGGAAACCGCGCCGCTCAATGAAGCGGAATTGGCCGAGTATTGCCGCCGCAAGGGTCTTTACGCCGAGCAGATCGCTGCCTGGCGAGAGGCCTGTCGATCGGCCAATGCGAACGCAGGTGAGCAGGCGCGAGAGCAACGGCTTCAGTCGAAAGGTGACAAGAAGCGCATCCAGCAGCTTGAGAAGGAATTACAGCGAAAGGAGAAGGCGCTGGCGGAAGCGGCCGCGTTGCTCATCCTGAGAAAAAAAGCCCAGGCGATTTGGGGAGAAAAAGAGGACGACTGATCAGCGTCCCAGATCGCCGGTTGTGTATATCGTTGATTCGAGAGGCAGAACGCTCAGGCTGCCGACTGGCCCACGCTTGCGACGAGTTGGGTCTGAGCTTGCGCACCTTCCAGCGCTGGGTTCAGGAGGGCGATGAGGTGGTCGCAGATGCTCGCACCACCACTGAGCGGCCAGCGCCAGCCAACAAGCTCAGCGAGCCGGAACGCCAGCTAATTCTTGAGGTAGCCAACAGCGTGGAGTTTGCCAGTTTGCCGCCCAGCCAAATCGTCCCGACGCTGGCGGACCGCGGCCAGTACGTGGCCTCGGGGTCGAGTTTTTATCGTGTCTTGCGTAGTGCGTCGCAGCAGCATCACCGTGGTCGTGCGCGCAAGCCCTCGGCCCGGGTGGTGACCAGCCATTGCGCCACCGGACCCAATCAGGTGTGGAGCTGGGACATCACCTGGATGCCAGCGGAAATCAAGGGACAGTATTACTACTGGTACATGATGCTGGACGTGTTCAGCCGCAAGATCGTCGGTCACGAAGTGCATCGGGCGGAATCGGCGGAGTTGGCGGCGTTGCTCATGCGGCGATCCAGTTTGGCCGAAGGTCTGGCTGGACGTCCTCTGGTTCTGCACTCGGATAACGGCGGTCCAATGAAGGGCGCGACGATGCTGGCCACCCTGGAAAACCTGGGGGTGGTCGCTTCGTTCAGCCGGCCGCGCGTGAGCAATGACAACCCCTACGCCGAGTCGCTGTTCCGGACCTGCAAATATCGGCCGGACTACCCGCGCCAGGCATTCGGCAGCGTGGACGAGGCACGCGCATGGACGCAGCGATTCGTGCGTTGGTACAACCACGAGCACAAGCATAGTGGGCTGAAATTCGTGACACCGGCGCAGCGCCATAGCGGTATATCCGCAGCGGTGCTGGCTCAACGAGAAGCGGTCTATGCAGAGGCGAAGGCCAGAACGCCAGAGCGTTGGTCAGGGTCGACACGGAACTGGAGCTTGGCCGACAAAGTCTGGCTCAATCCGGAACGGATTGAGCCAGCAGAACTAAAGCAGGTTGCGTGAGGTGACGCGACAAGTACGTTGACAAACGCCGCTTCTGGCATTCAGCGACCGGCCGATCGCCAGAACACCAGCGGCGACAACGGCAAGCTGGCCGCCAGGACGATAAAGAAGGCCAAATAGGCGGGCACAACCTGCGCAGAGACAACTCCATGGCGGGGCCGCGCAGCCCATTTGCATGAAGCCGAACAGGACCGGGGCAGCGCCTGCCTTCTGCCCGAACGGCGGCAGCGCGATTGCGGTGCCCAGCGGATGGACCTTCCCGTCCCGACCGGAAACACTATCAGTTCCGCCGAGAAGTAGTAGGCGTCCGCCCAGCCGCTGATGAGCCAGCCCGTTTACACGCGATGACGAGCGGCGGTTGCTCTCTGGAAGCGGCCGTTGCAGCGGGGCAGTCTGAACGGCAGTTCGGGGTCGACAAGCGCCGTTGGCTGGCGCGATGGCAAAGCAACCGAGGCAGCCGCATTACACTGCTGGCTATGAGCCAAAACCCACAACAATCTCCGGCCCGAACACTCCTCACCTCCTATTTCTGGGGTGGCGACGCCATCCGCAGTCGGAGCGTGAGTGACATCGTGCTGTCGGGCACGGTCAATATACCCGAGCCGCCAGCACGTCTGCTCGCGGATTGGGCAAGGGAGATATCGTCCCGCATGACCCTGGAGCCCGGAGACGTCGAGGTTATGCCTCTGGCACGAGCGCGAGCTCGCTGGCCGGACTACTCGCGCTGCGTGCGGGCGGTGTCCGATTGGACGAGCACGCTTGGACTATCTGAAGTGTTTGCCCCGAGCGACGTCGCTCTCATGGCTTGCCGCGGCGCGAGGTATCACCATGACGGAGAGCAGTATGGCGGTGCGGCCTTCTGCAATCTCTTCCTGAGCGAGGACAAGGGGCTGGACGTACATTTTCCGTCGTTGGGTCTTCGAATCCCCCTGAGCCGGGGAAGGGTGTTGATATTCGATCCCTGCCAGCCTCATGGGGTGATTCGACGCGGCAGCAACGGTTTTGATGTGACCGACTTCCCGGCCGACCAGGACTGCACGCAGCTATTTCTGACCTGGGAGCTTCCCATCGAGGATGCCTATGTCGAACAAGCACTCAAGGTCGATTTCGACATTGACCTTTCGACCTCAATCAGGATGAGTGAAGAGCAAGTGTTGCTTAATGGAGACAGGGTCAGCGTGCGCCACGAATCAGGTCAGTGGCGGCGGGCTGACTAGTCGAGTCAATCGTCAAATACTTGCTCTGGAAGAAAGGCGACCGCCGTCTTGGCCGATCTCGGTCGACCGCCTTGGCCGTCACGTTCCGGCCAGGAACGGTCCTTCACCGCTACCCAAGGAACGACCGAAGTACCTTTGGCTGCGGCCTCAAAACGCAGAGTTAAGGAAGGTCTGCGCAACACGAATTTACGCAGATCTCCGACACTCGACGCTTGCGTGATCGCGAAGTGCGATGACTTTGCTTAGATTAGCTGTGCTGTCCTGGCCTGCGACAGCGCACTGTGGCGGCGCCGCTTGCGCCGTGACGCCACGCTTGCATCTCATGCTGTTGCGATGCACAGCTTCTTGCGCACTATCCACAGATTAGGCATCGCGAACAGCATCGTGATCTGCACCTCAAGATTTTGGCGTCAGGGGACTGACCCTGCACCTGGCACGCAGGAACGAGATCAACACCGAGGCGATTCGCCGAATCGGCGAACTGTACGCGATTGAGGCCGAGATCCGCGGCAAACCGCCAACGAGCGAAGACGCGTCCGACGAGAACGAGCGCGCCCCTTACTGGACGCCTTCGAAATATGGTTGCGCTCGACGCTCAGCACCGTTTCGCACAAAAGTGATACCGCGAAGGCCATCAATTACGCACTGAATCAGTGGACTGCGCTAACGCTGTATGTCGACAATGGCTGCGTCGAGATCGACAACAATGCCGCGGAGCGCGCCTTGCGCGCCGTTGCGCTCGGCCGGAAGAACTTCCTACACTTCGGCTCCGACAGTGGTGGTGAACGCGGCGCCGCAATCTATACGCTTGTTGCGACAGCCAAACTGAACGGTCTCGATCCCGAGGCTACCTGCGACACGTCATTGCCCGCATTGCCGAGCGCCCCGTCAATCGCGTCAGCGAACTGCTGCCTTGGGCCGTGGCCGACCAGCTTCGCCCGAACGCAACCTGAACGTCCCTCGTCAAGCACGCTAGTCGGTCGCACGGTTACTATCAATCGGATCGACGACTGCTGCCCTGAGCAATTTGGGCGTTACTCCCCGGCTGACCAAAGCCTTGTTTCGGGTACTATTGCCCCACATATCAGGAGCACGCACGAATGCTATTCGCGGTTCGTTTTCATGACAAACCAGACCACTTGGCGCTGCGCGCGACTCTTCTTGACGCGCACATAGCCTGGCTGCAGCGCCATCAAAATCAAGTTCTGGCTGCGGGCTCGCTAAGACCGGATCCAGACGCAGCTCCAGTTGGTGGCCTATGGATCGTTCAAGCAACCGACAAGGCAGAAATCGAAACGTTATTGCAGTCGGATCCGTTTTGGAGTCATGGTTTGCGCGAGAGTGTCGAAATTCACTCGTGGCATCGCGCATTTCCGGAGCCGGTTCTTATCTGACAGGCCAACCCTCCTGCGAAACTGCTTTGTCATGCGCACAAAGAGAGCATCAGGGTCGCTCGCCCCTTGAACCGGCAATGCTGCACAGGTCAAGTACGTCTTGAATCGGACGCTTACTAACATACCGCATTCGCCTCGCTTGCAGTCAGAGACGAACACGTCGGCGGCGATCAAGGCATCGAGGATGGACGTCCTGGGCTGGACGTCAACGGTCATCTGCGAAAGCGGCCAGTTCGTCCAGAAACACCAGACGGTCGTTGCTGCGCGCGAGGTAATGCAGGTCGAACGGTATGCCCTGAGCGCGAGGCGCATGGGCCATTGACAGTATCGGTGTCACACCGATGCCGCCAGCCACGAGAACGACGCGGGACGATGCTGGCGTGGCTTACAGCGGAAAGCTGTTGAATGGCCCCGTCATTTCGATGGCGTCACCCACCGAATATTCGTCATGCAGGCATCGGGAACCGCCTTTGCCATGCGTTCCACGCTGCACGGCGATGCGGTAGATGGCGGCCCGCCCGGGCACACCGATCAGCGAGTAGTGGTTCTCGAGTTCGCTGCCGTCGCCCGCCCTGATTCCGAGCGTGACATGCGAACCCACCAGCCACTCGGGCAACGGTGCGCCATCGGTGCGGCGGATGTGGAATTCCTTCACGGTTGCGCCGTGCTCGGACGATATTGGCAATGACGTATGACATGGCGTTACCTCACGGCTGCACTGGCGGTTTGAATGGCGATGCATCGAGGTATTCCCAGTGCGTGGCTGATGACGATGACCGACGAACAGGCGGTCGCGCTGGTAATATTGCAGGGCTTCGGACAGCCCCAATGAGTACGAGCCCAATGCGCCGACGACGCTGAAGGCGCTACTGGGATTCCTGCACGGGGGCGCGCGTGCGCGGCTACGCGATGATCGACGAGGTTTTCGCCCCGCGTATGTCGGCAATACCGGTGCCCGTGGTCAGCGGCTCGCGCTGTGTCGGTGTGATCAGCGTTGCCGGTCCGCGGGTGCGGCTGACGACAGAGAGGATTCACGAGTATTCGGCGCTGCTACGCGAGGCGGCAACTGAGTTGGCCCAGTTGACCAACATTCCCTTAGCGCCCGCCGCTCGGCAGGGGATGAACCGACATTAAGGCGGCGCGTATGGCCCCGTGTCAACGCCACGAACGGCCGGCCACCTGCGCCCCGTTGTTCAATCAATGAAACGCGTCAAACGCCTGCCGCACGCATTCCGCGAACCTGCTGGCGAGAAAGTTCAGCGGGAAATGGTCTGATGTCACGGCAAAGCTGCGGAACATGACCTCGCGTGAGAAAGGTATTTCGCATACATCGGCAAGACCCAACGCGCGGCTGACGATAGGACTGACAATGGACACCCCCAGACCTTTGCCGACCATCTTGCAGATGGTGGTCGCATAAGGCGTTTCGATGGCGAACACCCTGGCCCCTATTTGGAAGTGACTGTCGATCTCGCGCCGGTTCGCGCTTTCAATTGGCAGCGAGATGAACTGCTCGGCATCGAAGTCGGCGGGCTCGATGACGCTTCGGGTCGCCAGTCGGTGCGAACGGGGCACGATGCACACCCCGCGCGCAACGTTGATTTCCTCGTAGTGCAGGCTCGGCAAGTCTGTCGGGACCGAGCAGAATCCGATATCGCAAAACCCGGTCGCCGTCCATTTTGCGACGACATCGGATCTGCCGGTATTCAGCAAAACGGGGATATCCGGAAAATGCTGCCGGAAAATCGCCAGCGCGGCCGGCAAGACGCTTTCCGCAATAGATCCGACAGCGCCGATACGAAGCAGGCCGGTACCTCTACGCCGAATCGAATTCGCGCTTTCGTCCAGCGATTCGAGTCCCATGAACGCCCGTTCGACGTCTGCATAAAACGCTTCGGCCTCAGCGGTCGGGAGCAGCTTTGTCCCCACGCGCTGGAAAAGCTGGAATCCCACCTTGCGTTCCAGCATCCCGATCCAGCGGCTGATGTTGGGCTGGGAGGTATGCAGCAAGCCCGCCGCCGTGGTCATGGAGCGCGACATCATCACGGCCCGAAATGCCTCTATCTCCTTGAAATTCATCGAATTCGCTCCTGAAATACGGGGGATTGTGGCATGCGTGGCCGCTTCGCCGCATATCGCGCCAACCCATATCGGAATTGTATAGGAAGCTGTGATCGCCTGATTTGACGTATGGGTTAGCGGAAACCAAACTCGATGCAGGTCTTCTTCAATCGAGTTGAAAATGGAATCGAAAGTCAGCCGTCGTCTCAAGCAGCCTCCCGCGCAGGAGGTAATTCAATATATTTTCCAGCCCCGTACCACGCGCGAATTCTTCAACAAGAACTTCGACGTCCTAACCCAGATTAATCTGGCCCACCTGGTTATGCTGGATCGGCAGGATATTCTCGACGAAACCACTACGTCGACCCTGGCCAATGCCCTCCTGAAAATCCGCCGGGACGGCCCTGACGCTGTGGAGCTCGATCCTGCCAGAGAAGACGCCTATTTCAACTACGAGGCGCATCTGATCCAGCTCGTCGGCCAGAATCTCGGCGGCCGCCTGCATACGGCGCGCAGCCGTAACGATATTGGCGCGACCAACGACCGGATTCGCGCACGGGCCTACGTGGTGCGGATTTGCGCGGCGCTTGTGTCGCTATGCGATAGTGCGCTGGAACAGGCCGACGCCTACGCCGACCATGTCATGCCGGGCTATACCCACATGCAGGCCGCCCAGCCCATCACCTACGGTTACTACTTTTCCGCGTTGGTCGAAGCCTGGTCACGGGACATCGACCGGCTGCAGCATGTACTGGAAACGCTCGACGGCTGCCCGATGGGCGCATGCGCACTCGCTGGCACGTCGTTCCCGATCGATCGCACGCTGACCAGCAACCTGCTCGGCTTCAGCCGGCCGCTTGGCAACGCGCTGGACAGCGTCGCGTCGCGAGACTTTGCACTGGAGCTCAGTGCGGCGCTCTCGATCATGATGATCACGTGCAGCCGCATGGTGCAGGACTTCTATATCTGGTCGACGCCCGAATTTGGTTTTCTGACGTTTCCGGACAGCATTGCCGGCACGTCGAGCATCATGCCGCAGAAGAAGAACCCGGTCGTGCTGGAGTATCTGCGCGGCAAGACCGCGCATCTGATCGGCCTGACGTCGGCTGCGCTGACCACGGTGAAATCCACGCACTTCACGCATTCCGGCGACAGCAGTCGCGAAAGCACGCGTACCTGCTGGGAGAGTTGCGAAGAAGCGTTGAAGTGTCTGGAGTTGATGGCGCTGCTCGTGCGTGACGTGCAACCGGAACGCGAACGCATGGCGTCGCGCGCGGCCAATGATTTCTCCGCAGTGACCGATCTGGCCGACCTGCTCGTGCGTAACGCCGACCTTTCGTTCCGCGATGCGCACCATATCATCGGCGCCGTGGTACGGCGTGCGCTCGACGAGGGTTTGCCGGCCACGGCGATCACGACCGAGATGATTGACGATGCGACCCAGCAGCAGCTGGGGCGGCGGGCCGCGCTCCCGGCCGAGGACGTTGCAAAATGTCTGGATCCGATCTGCAATGTCAATGGGCGGGAATCGTACGGGGCGCCGGCACCGCAAGGCGTGCGCGATCGGATCGGTGCACAGCGAGCCGCACTGAACGTGCACGCCGAGACGCTGGCATCCATCGAAAAACGGCTCGACAACGCCGCTGCCTTGCTGGAGCAGCTCACCCGGGCAATCGCCGCAGCCGGCCATGTGCAGCAAGCCCTGGCGCAAGCCAGCTGACGACTGAAGGAGACGACCATGTTCAAGTTCACCGCAGTGCTGGTCGCGGCCATGGCGTGCTGCTCCGCTGTCAGCGCGCAAGGCTATCCCGACAAGCCCGTATCCCTTGTCGTGCCGTTCGCGCCGGGTGGCACCGTGAATCTCACAGCACGGCTGCTAGCCACGCGCATGTCCCAGTTGCTCGGCCAGCCGGTCGTTGTCGACAACAAACCTGGCGCTGGTGGTGCCATCGGCGCGGGGTTCGTGGCCAAGGCACGCGCCGACGGCTACACGCTGCTATACGCGACGATGGGCAGTCAGGTCATCCAGCCGCTGGTGTCGCGCAGCCTGAGTTTTTCGCCTTCGAGGGACTTCGCGCCCATCGCGCTATTTGCCACGGTGCCGAACGTGCTGGCCGTGTCCGCAAACACGCCGGCGAAGAATATCGCCGAGCTGATCCAGTATGCGAAGGCGAATCCCGGCAAGCTCAATATGGGGTCGGCGGGCCAAGGGTCCGTCAACCATATGATCGGTGAGCTGTTCATGCTGCGCACCGGCGTCAAATTCACGCACGTGCCGTACAAGGGTGCCGGACCGGCAACGACCGATCTGCTTGCCGGCCAGATTCAGGTTCTGTTTGCGAATCTTCCCGGTCTGCAGCCCTATGTGAAATCAGGCAAGGTCAAGTTGCTGGGTGTCGCCAGCCGGCAAAGAAATGCCGCGATTCCGGACGTGCCGACGTTCGCGGAACTTGGGATCAAGGACGCGGAAACGGAGTCGTGGTCCGCCTTGATGGCGCCCGCCGGCACCAGCCCGGAGGTCATCAGAAAGCTGCAGGACACCGTCAGGGCCATTGCCACTGATCCCGCCATGGTCAAGCAGCTGACCACACAAGGCGCGCAGCCGTTCTATGGCAACGCGCAAAACCTTGACAAGGTGATAGCCGACGACACCCGGCGCTGGGCCGAAGTAGTCAAGCACGCCAACATCCAGCTGGAATGAAGATGCCGGGGCGCCTTTGCATGTTGGATATGGCGCCTCCTGGAGATCGTCCCAGATTGTCACGAGCGGGGATATTCCAAGACCGCAGGGAATGACCACTTGAATTTGATAACGAAAGAACACATGGCAGACCGCAAATTGATCGTCCCGCCGACGATGCAACGTATCGTAGAGCGCGCCAGTTACATACCCGCAGTGAAGGTAGGCGTGACCGTTTTCTGCGCTGGACAGGTCGGGCGTACCGCCGACCTCGAAGTGATTGCCGATCCCGAGGCACAATTTCTGGCATGCTGGGAAAATCTGCGTGTGGTGCTCGAAGCGTCCGGCTGCCTCTTTGAGGACGTTGTCGACATGACGACGTACCATGTGCAGATGAGCGCGCATATGCCAGTATTCCGCGCGGTGAAGAATCGGGTTTTTCCACATGGCACGTGCGCATGGACCTCTATAGGCGTTTCCGAACTCGCCCATCCGGGCTTATTGGTCGAGATCAAATGCGTGGCAGTCAAACGAGATCTGGCTTCCACGTGACCGTCTGTTAGCGGCTGCAGACCGGCCGCTAACCGCAAACTGGCGAATAGCCGCTTCGGGTCGCTATGCAGAGGTTTGCATAGCGACCCCTATGTGCGCATAGTTTCAATGTGCACATAGGGGTCGGGAAGAGACGAACGACACTGGTTCCCGCTGAGCATTCCTACGGACACCAACCTCTCACGCAAGCAATTGAACGTTGGCTGGGCTCATGAGCCGTCGCCCTCGGTGGGGACGAAAGTATCTTCTCTGCAGCCATCGCTGAGGTTCGCAATCGCGTCAACGCCTTTTGCCACCAAAACGACTTTGCCTGTAACACCCTGCTCTCCAAGCAACTCATGCGCCTGTCTTGCCTCAGCCAGAGAAAACCTTTCCGCGATCAGCGGCTTGATTCTTTTCTGTTGAAGCAAATCGAACAAGGCGATCAGATCCTGGCGAAACAATGCTGGCCGCATCCGCTTGAGCCACTGAATGCTATAGGCGACGACGCGCTTCCGGCCCGGGAGAACGTAGCCGGCGGCAATGAACAAAACGAAAATGGCGAGCCGTTGGAAGCGATTCCTGCGGCCTGAGCGACCAGACGCCAATCGCCCTCCACGTAGCGCGGCAGAGAGTCCATAAGCCACTACCGTCCCGCCGGGACACAGGGCCTCGCGGGAACGCCAAATATTGGGGCCACCGATGCCATCAAAAACGACGTCCACACCGGATCCCGTGAGGCGTTGAATTTCTTTGACAAAATCAACCTGTTTGTAATCAACCGGGATCCCGCCCAGGGCAGAAATCACAGGCATATGTTGCGATGAGCAAGTACCGTACATCTCGAGCCCGGCAAGGCGCCCGAGTTGCATCAATGCCGACCCGACTCCACCTGTCGCGCCATGAATCAACACGCGCTGGCCCGCCTTGACTTTCGCGGACCGATGTAACATCTGGTAGGCCGTGACATAGTTCAGCACGAGGCTGACAGCCTCGGCGGCGTCCAATCCGAAAGGCACCGGAACAAGTTCACGCTGCGGCAGACAGACGAACTCGGAATACGCGCCGGTGATGGGTAGCGCAGCGACCAACTGACCTGAATCGACTTCGGCAACTCCGTCGCCAAGCCGATCCACCAGTCCAACCAGGTCCCACCCCAGTGTGAAAGGCAGAGGAGGCGTTTCGGGATGAAAGCCTTCGCGCATCATCAGGTCGGGCTGGTACACTCCCGCTGCCAGCCCCCTTACCCGCACCTCACCGTTCTTTGGCTCAGGGCACTCTTCATCTATCACCTGAAGCGAATCAGGCCCGCCGTAATGAGTGACTATGACGCGCGTGTTTCTCATTTGACGGAGCCGTCTCGGTAGCAGGACTGCGTGGCGGATTGCCGACGTCTATGTTGTCTTAGTCAAGTGTTAGCACACGACCAGGTCCGCGTGTCCGAAACCTTTCGAGTAGTCAAGGACAGAAATGACAGTGGGCGTCACTCGGAAAATCCTCACCTCGTTCCGGGTAGGCATTGGTACTGGCAACTTGATTTGCTGCGGATACTTCAGGGGAAGCATGTGCAGGACCTCGTCCGCCTCGGCGGGGTCGAGGACGAGCTTCGCGCGCGCTGCCATGGACAGCCCCGTGATCGCCATTAGGTCAGAGGTATCGTCATCAATGGTTAGGGATACCCGGTCGTCCTGAGCCAGATTGGCTGCTTTCTGGCTTTCCAGGCCACACAGGAAGTAGAGGACAAGGCCTTTGCTGACGTAGCCCACAGTGGTCGCCTGCGGCCAGCCATCCGGCCGGATCGTGGCGATCGTCATGATCCGGTGTTGTTCCAGTAGCGCCAGGATCTTCTTCCTGATCTCGTCATCCATAATGATTCTCCCTTGCAGTCGGGAAATGGGGTACCGCGTTGCCAACGCTCCGGAGACGCCTCGATTGCAGTGATGGGAAGAGGCAAGACAGGCTGGGGCCGCCAGTCCGATAGCACCCGTCATGAACCGGAAGGCTGCAGTTGCGTGACGCCACAGCCATCGATCCTTGCTTCATGATAGAAGCAGCAGATCCTTGCTTGTTGACTTGTATCAATCAAGTGCGAGGCGGGGATCCGGTTCCAGCGACCGTCCACAGGTGCCATTGGTGGAGTTGGCTCGGAATTACGCAACCGCGATGTAGCGCCAAGTCTACAATAGAGAACAACGGAGTTTCCCGCGGAAGCCGCTGTTAGGGCCGCGTGGGGCCACGAAGCGACGACCGGAGCCTATTCCTCCAATGACAGAAGGCGGCCAGCTTGAGTCACTCAAACACGATTTTCGGCCGTCCGTTTCCGCCCCGAGAAGAGACGGTCGCCAATGATGCTTTGACCTTAGGCTCGCCGCCCCCTGCGGACGGTCGCGAACATGCCCTGTCTCGCCGATTTTTTCTTTTGGCTCTGCAATTCAACTCGCGCCATCCGACCTAAGCGGCCATTGCCAACCATTCCTAAGAAACCAACATAGGTGATGGAGTGTTCTAGGTGAAGCTTGACTTAGCGTAGGTCCTTGCCACTCGGTCCCGACGACTAACAGGGCATGATATGGCAGCGCAAACGAGGCGTGGCGCCTTGAACGTCATGCTGCCGGTCGACACGAGTGTCGATGCCGAAATTGATTTCGGGACTACTGACGGCGCCTACTTTCTCCAGGCGCGTTTGAACGTGAGCCTTCCCGGCTTGCCGCGTGACGTCGCTCAGGCGCTGGTGGACCGGGCACATCAGACCTGTCCGTATTCCAAGGCTACGCGCGGCAACATCGATGTCATGATCGCGCTCATTTAACCGGAATGCATGCCTGAACGAGTAGAAGAGCTCTCTTGCGAACCGCCAGGCCAAAACACTGAAAAGGAGCAGCACCATGCCAATGATCGACGCACTCTGGCCGGAAGATGCCTTGACCCGTGAGGCGGAAGCCCATCTGATCAAAGAATTGACTGACATTCTGATCAAAGCGGAAGGGTACGATCCGGCCAATCCGATTGCACAGAGCGTATCCGTTCTCAATCTCCATCGACCTGCTGCGGTATTCGTCGGTGGGGAACGCTCGAAAGCAGCGCGCTACCGGATCATTCCGTCGGCGCCCGAAGGGCAATACACCGACGAGTCGCGTAGAGCGCTGGTTAAGGCAGTCACGGAAGCGGTGGCCCGCGCCGAGAACCGACCATTCGAAGAGGTCGCATCGCGCGTCTGGGTCTTCCCGACGGAGATTCCGGACGGTACCTGGGGCAGTCGTGGCGCCATCTATACGCTCCCCGACATTCACGCTTTGCTTGCCGGTGAGGCCGAACGGAGCGCCGGCGCGGAGCGACTCGCACGCAGACGGCGCGAAAAGGCACGAATGACGCTCGAGGCCACTGTCGATGTATTCCAATGGGCGAGCGACAACGCTTAGCGCGATCTCGCAGGTCGACGGGTCCACTGATGATCTAGTGTAGCGTTCTGTTCTTGATGGAACCTATATGAATTCGGCGTCTCCAATGCTCTACTGCGACCACAACGTGGAGAGAGCGAGTGCGAGTTGCCCCCGAGATCATGTTGACCGACGAGGAGCGAACCAAGTTGACGAGGCTGGTTCGGTCAAAGCTCACGAGCGTGAGGCTGGCGCAGCGCGCGCGCATCGTGCTGCTGGCCGCCAACGGAATGCAGAACAAGGACATCGCCGAGCAGTTGGGAATCGGACGCGTGCAGGTGTCGCGTTGGCGTGAGCGGTATGCACAATCGGGGCTGGCCGGTATCGAACGCGACTTGCCGCGCGGTGCGCCGCCGGTGAAGGTGGACACGGCGCGGCTGGTGGAACTGACCACGCAAAGCAAGCCCGAAGCAGCCACGCACTGGAGCACGCGCAAGATGGCCGCCGAGTTGGGCGTGAGCGCCAGCACCGTCATGCGCCATTGGCACGCCCACGGGTTGAAGCCGCACATCGTGCGCGGCTTCAAGGTCTCGCGCGATCCGAAGTTCGTCGAGAAGCTTGAAGACATCGTTGGCCTCTACATGTCGCCGCCCGAGCACGCGCTGGTGCTGTGCTGCGATGAGAAGAGCCAGGTGCAGGCGCTGGATCGCACGCAGCCCGGCTTGCCGTTGAAGAAGGGGCGTGCGGCCACCATGACGCATGACTACAAGCGCAACGGCACGACCACGCTGTTTGCCGCGCTCAACGTGCTCGATGGCCAAGTCATCGCCCAGTGCCAGCAGCGCCACCGCCATACCGAGTGGCTGAAGTTCCTGCGCAAGATCGACCGCGAGACGCCCAAGGACAAAACGCTGCATCTGATCGCCGACAACTACGCCACCCACAAGCATCCTGCGGTGCAAGACTGGCTGGCCAAGCATCCTCGATTCAACATGCACTTCACACCCACCTCGGCATCATGGCTGAACATGGTCGAGCGGTTCTTTCGCGACATCACAACCGAGCGACTTCGCCGCGGCGTATTCACCAGCGTGCCGGAACTGGTCGACGCCATCAACGAATACATCGCTCACCACAACACCAACCCCAAGCCGTTCATCTGGACCAAGAGCGCTCGCGACATCCTACAGAAGGTCATTCGCGCCAACCGCCGCTTAAGTTCCAAACAGAATGGAACGCTGCACTAGCTGGAGGATGACCGCCAGATAGACGAAGCCTGTCACTACCCGTATGAACTTGATCGAAAGTCGATGGCGTTCGAGCGTCGGTTGGGCACTCCAAAGCGGCCTTTGGGCCGCACCCGTGCCAACCGGCCAAATTGGGTCGCAGGTACTCGTCCACTCGCAACGGTACCTCACATTCGAGGCTGCAACGGTGTGAATGTCGGCAAAGCGCCTACGAGCTGGCTCACATTCGCCGACACTCCAACGTCCGCAAAGGCCGAACTCCTGTCCCCAAGACGCCGGCGTGAGTGACCGGACCATTCCGTTAGCTGCCCTTAAATGCCCGACCGCGCGACCGGCGGCAGTGGGTCGACTACGGAAGTTGGCCGTCAAGTCGCAGCTCACATCCGCCCCCCTTCGGGCTTCCGAGTTCGGCCAATTTCGCACATTCGCCCCGAAGCCATAGCATGTCGTCAGTACTTTCAATGCGCCTCTTGCGCAAGACCGTACGGCGGCCACGAACCGGCGCCCTTCTGCCGGATCTTCCGCGGCACGCGTGAGGATCATTCCGCCGAACATGGCCGCGAGACGCACCCATTGCCTCGCGCGTCCGCCCATTTCGTGCTTGGCTTCTCTGCCCGATCCATCGCAAACCGGCACGGACGTTTCCGCTGCAGCTTGCACGCACCACGTCTTTGGCACGCGCGAATTCCGTGCCACACGCAGCAAGCGCACAACCCCGCGCGGGATGCTCGCAATGTGTTCCGGCGCATTCGACCGCGTCACAGCAGTGCGCCATCAATTGCGGCTGGCATTGTCCGCGCCAGACCGGTAGCGCAGCAGATGGTCGGTGCCGGATTCGGGCAGCCATACTTCTCCCGGCCGGCCCATCATCTGGCGTACGTTCGCGTGCGGGCGCGGTAGCGTGAGCACTTCGAATCGCTCGGCGCGCGGGTCAAAGCGTACCAGCGCGTTGGCGCTCCATTCGCTAAGCCAAACGATGTCCCGGTCGTCGACGAATATCGCGTACGCATGCGGGTCGTGGCCGGGCAGCCGCCATTCGCGCCATTGATGCGTTGCCGGGTCGAACACGCCGAGTTTCCCAGCGCTCCACTCGCTGACCCAGATGCGCCCTTTCGAATCGGCCCATACGCGTCGTGCACCTTGATTTGGCGTCGGCGGCTCGATGACCTGCGCCGCGCCGCTGGCGGGATCGATGCGGCCGAGATAGCTGCCGGCCAGTGAGGCGAAGTACAGGCTGCCGTCAGGGCTCACGCAGATGCCGTAAGGGCCGGGCCCGCGCGGCGCATCGAAAACGCGCATGCTGGCCCGCGCTGGGTCGAGCTCGCCGAAGATGCCGCTTTGCCCTGTGAACCACAGATGCCCTCGCTTGTCGAATACCGCTGTATTCAGATTGGCGTTCGGCCGGTCCTTCGGTAGCGGGAAACGCGTCACGGCAAGTGTCTTCTGGTCGACGCGCACGATCGCGTTCTGGCCGCCGTCCGTGATCCATGCTGCCCCATCGGGACCGACGATCACTCCGTGCGGCGCCGACCCTGCGCCGAGTTGCACCCTGTCGGCCTTGCCGCTGCGCGGGTCCAATCGTCCGGCCGCGCCCTGTGCCTGCGCGGTGTACCACACGGTGCCGTCGGGCGCCGGTGCTACATCGTGCGGCGCGCTGCCTGCGGGAACGGCAAACGTCTCGAACAACGGAGACTGCGCCTGTGCCGAAGCCATGGCGAGCAAGACGCTCACGAGGGCCGCCGATGCACATAACGGGGCCAGCACAGACTCAAGAATCCTGCTCACCGCTGCCACAACTCTTCCCTTCTCGACTTCCAGCATGTCCGCCTCCATGGCCGAGGATGCGTCGCAAAATGCGCCGACGGCTTCATTGTTGCACTGATCCCGGCCGGTGGGCAGGACTTAGCCGTCAGTTGCAAATTCCGCCACGTAGCCGGCGCTCGTTGCGGCCGCCTTGTCATTCCATTGGGTTCACCGGTCCCTCTCCGGCACGGATGCCGAGGGTCAACCCGACCAGATGAGCGGTACCGCATCGGATGTCCTTCGGCGACATAGCGACGGCACTTGGCTTTTCGCGATTGATAACGCGTGGGGCACCAGTATCCTCGGGTGACCTCTGTGCTATGAGGCACGGTGGGTGGGCTAGCGGGCTTTGACAGGTCGTTCAACCGGACACACTGCCGGCGGTCCGGTTAATTTGCGTTGAACGGCCGCTCTCGTACTTCCGGAAAGACGGCTTCGGATCGGAAGTGCCGGCCGCCGAGCGGCTCGCGAAGGTCGCATGCCGACCACACCTGACGTTCCGCGAGTTGGGAGACGTGCCGTTGAATGGCCTGCCTTACTCCCGCCCCTGACGAACCCGCTACGCGCACAATTCGGCCATTGCTAACATCAAAGCGCCGAGACGGGCCACGGCCAGCGAGACCCTCCCTTTGTTTTGCGACACATACTATGGCGCCATCAGCTCGTGCTTGACGACCTTGCCCGCGGCATTGATCGGCAGGGCCGCCATGAAGGTCACGGAACGGGGCACCTTGTAGTTGGCCATGCGGGGCCGGCACCATTCCAGCAAATCCTCCGCATTGATGCTCGCGCCTTCGCGCAACACCACATATGCGCGGCCCACCTCGCCCAGGCGCGCATCGGGTGTGCCGACGACGGCGACCTGCCCCACCGCCGGATGCGCGCCGATCAGGTGCTCGATTTCCGCCGGATAGCAATTGAAGCCGCCGACAATGAACATGTCCTTGAGCCGGCCGGTGATGCAAAGGTTGCCACCGGCATCCAGGCTACCGATGTCGCCTGTGTGCAGCCACCCCCCGCTGTCGATGGCCTCACGCGTGGCGGCCTCGTCGTCGAAGTAGCCCCGCATGACGTTGTAGCCTCGGATCCATACTTCGCCTGGCTCGCCCGCGGCGACGTCGTTCCCTTCAGCGTCCACGCAGCGGATCTCCACGCCGGCGAGCGGACGCCCGCTCGTATTGGCGATCGTCTGCAGCGCGTCGCCGAGCCGGCAGACGGTAGCCAGACCGCAACACTCCGTAAGTCCATAAGCGGTCAGCACGACGTCAAAGCGGAGCACCTTGCGCATGCGCCGGATCAGCTCGGGCGCGATCGACGCCGCCCCCGTGACAGCGACGCGCAGCGATGACAAGTCATAGTCGTCCAGCCGCGGATGGTCAAGCAAGCTCAGGTAGAGCGTGGGCGACCCTGGCAGGAAGCTGACGCGGTACCGCTCGACGCGTACCAGCACAGTTTCGGCGTCAAACTGCGCCAGCGGCAGGATGGTGGCGCCACGCAGCAGCGAAGCCAGCCAGCCGGCCTTGTAGCCGAACGCATGGAAGAATGGATTGATGATCAGGTAACGGTCGCCGGCGCGCAGGCCGACGATGTCCGACCAGTCGGAGAAGGCACGTACATTCTGACCATGCGTGGTGATCACGCCCTTGGGCCGGCCCGTGGTGCCGGAGGTGTAAAGCAGGTCGGACGGACTGTCCGGTGTGAGCGCGGCGATGCAGGCGTCAAGCATCGTCTCCGGGGTGTCCTCTGCATGCGCGAGGAAGGTATCCCAGGACAGGGCGCCGTCGCGCTCGCCGCGCAGGATGACGTGGTGGCGCAAGGCCGGCAGTGCATGCCCGCGCAGCATCCCGGGATAATCGACGCCAAGAAATTCGCCGATGCTGATCAGTGCCCGCGCACCGCTACGCGCCAGGATGTCAGCGGCCTCGCCGCCCTTGAGCCGGGTGTTGAGCGGCACCAGCACACCGCCTGCCATCTGGATGCCAAGCGCTGCGACGATCCACTCGTTCAGGTTCGGCGCCCAGACGGCGACGCGCTCGCCGGGTGCCACGCCCAGCGACATCAGGGCACGCGCGGCGCCTCGCGCCGCCTCATGCAGTGCGCCGTAGCCGATGGAAACACCATCCTCCTCAATGGCCACGGCATCCGCGTGCAGTCGCGCCGCGCGTGCCACGGCATTGGGGATGGTTGGAATCAGTGGCAGGGAGTCGCTCACGGTTGCAAACCTTCTTGGGAAATTACCTGACCGGTTGCGGCAAGCCCGGCAGCGGCCTCGTAGGCCTCGTAGGCCGGGTAGTCCGTGTAGCCACGCGCACCCGGCGTATGCAGCAGCGTGCGGTCGAACGCGGCCAGCGGTGCGCCGTGCCGCAGGCGCTGCGGCAGGTCGGGATTGGCAATGAAATGGCGCGCGAACGACACCGCCTCACCGACGCCGCTCGCCACGGCGCGCGCGGCACTCGCGCCGTCGAAACCGTCATTGACAATGAGCGCGCCCCCGAAATGCCGACGCGCCAGCGCGAAGGCATCCAGCGCGGGATCGGGCGAGCGGCTCACGTGCAGGTAGGCCAGCCCGAGTGGTGTCACGGCATCGAGCAGTGCGCCATAAGTGGCGGCGGGGTCGTCATCGTGCATGTCGTTGTAGGGGTTGCCGGGACAGATGCGCAGACCCACGCGCCCCGCCCCGATCGCCCCGGCGATGGCCTCGAGCGTCTCCACGACGAAGCGCAGCCGCGCCCTCAGCGAACCGCCGTAGCCGTCCGTGCGCTGATTGGTGCAAAGCAGCAGGAATTGCATCGGCAGATAGCCGCTGCTGCAATGCAGCTCAACGCCGTCAAACCCGGCGGCCAGCGCATTGACGGCGGCCTGGCGGTACTCGTCGATCACAGCCGTGACTTCATTTTCGGCCAGCGCGCGAGGCACCTCCATCTCGACCAGGCCCTGGCCGTCGGCATAGATGGTGCCGCGCGCGCGGATAGCCGACGGCGCCACCGTCTGTGCGTCTGGCGCCTTGTTATGGCGCGTCGCCACGCGCCCCACGTGCATCAGCTGCAGCACCATCGCCGCGCCCCGGCTGCGCACGGAACCTGTCACGTCGCGCCAGGCGTAGATCTGCGCGGTGTTCTCGATGCCCGGCGTGCGGCAGTACCCCTTGCCATGCCGGCTCGGGTAAGTGCCCTCCGCGACAATCAGCCCGGCGCCCGCGCGCTGGGCGTAGTACGCCTGGTGCAGGCCGGTGGGCAAGCCGCCCTCGCCGGCACGGCTGCGCGTCATCGGCGCCATCACGATGCGATTGGCGAGTGCAATGTCGCCGAGCTGCAGTGGCTCAAACAGGCTGGCGCTCATCCTTATGATCCCTTGGTCGGTTTCGGCATGGCATCAGCGGGTGCGGACTTTGGGCAGTGCCGAACCGCGACGCATCGTCTCGAGAAAGCGATCCAGCGGTACCGGCTTGGCGACGCTGGGCAGCGCCTCATTCGGCCTGGCGTTCCAGAACGCCTTCCACGAGGGCCATAGTGCATGCCAGGAACCCTCGTAGGGCTCACGGCCCGGCCAGCGCATCTTCTTGTCGCCAATGGGCGGCTTGTTCAGGTCGCTCGCGTAGAGATAGCATGGCAGGCGTCGCCGGAAATACCAGCGCCCGTCGATGCGCTCGTAGTCGTCCCAGTAGAGCATTTGCATGATGACCCATTCGGGGCCGGTCTCGTGCTCGTTCTTCGAATACACCACGCCGCTCGCATGGTCTGCATCCTGGAACTCGATGATGTGTCCGCCGATGTGGTGCGAGGTCACCGTGAACTGGTTGCGCAGGGTCTCGTCTATCCAGCGCCGCAGGTGCTCGCGGCCCACCTGGTCCTTGCCCACCGCCACGTCCTCGGGAAACAGGCTGGTCCAGGCATCGAGATCGCGCATATCGAGCGCCAGTGCATACTTGGCCGGCAGCATGCGGATTTCGTTGATCGACTCGAGTCGATCGAGTCGGGCTTGCATCGATTCCATGTCTGATGTCACTTCCCTCTCCTTCAGTCAGTGGGGTGCGCTCAGCTTGCCTGCGGCGCGGCGCGCCGATCGGCTGACGTCTGCGACACATAGTCGGTGGCGCCCACGTCGAGCCGGCAGGTCTTGCCGCCATCGACTACCAGGCTCTGCCCGGTGATATACGACGCCTCGTCCGAGGCCAGGAACAGGATGGCGCCAGCCACCTCGTGCGGTTCGCCCACACGCCCCAGCGGCACCGCGCGGGCGGTACCGCGGGCGACCTCCTCGCTGGCAAGCGCCTCGCGCGTGCCCTCGCTCCAGACCACACCGGGAATCACCACGTTGACGCGCACGTTGTGGGCTGCGCCCTCGAGCGCCACGGCGCGGCTGAAGTTGAGCACGCCCGCCTTGGCCGCGCCATACGCCGACAGCCCCGGACTGCCGAGCAGGCCCACCACTGAACCCAGGTTGACGATGGCGCCGCCGCCGGCCGCCTTCATCACGCGCAGCGCCGCGCGCGTGCCGAAGAAGGCGACGTCCAGGCTACCGGTCAGGCATTGCCGCCAGGCTTCGGTGCTGACCTCGTCGAGCACGCCCCAGGTATAGTTGACCGCGTTGTTGACCATGACATGCAGGCCGCCGAACTGCGCGACGGTCTGCGCCACCGCCCTCTCCACATCCGCCTCGTTGGTCACGTCGGCCTGAATCCATGCGGCCTCGCCGCCGCGCGACCGGATTTCCTCGGCTACGGCGCGCAGCGGCGCCTCGCGCCGCCCGCACAGCATCACCTTCGCCCCTTCGGCCGCGAAGCGCGCGGCCGTGGCGGCGCCGATCCCCGTGCCCGCGCCGCTGATCAGCGCAACCTTGTCTTGCAAACGTCCCGTTACTCGCATGCTGCTCTCCCTTTTATCCTTCAATCGAGGCAGGACAACGACCCGGAAGCGTCGTCCTCGCGCCTGCGCCGTTAAATCATTGCCATGCCGCCGCTGACGGACAGCGTCTGGCCCGTCATTTGCCTGCCGTCCCCGCTCACCAGGAACAGCGCCGCTGCCGCGATCTCTTCCGGCTCGGCCATGCGGCCCAGCGGGATTGCACGCTCCAGGCTGCGCGCCCATTCCTCGCTGATGGACTGCATCATCGGCGTGCGCGTGGGCCCCGGGCAGATCGCGTTGACGCGGATGCCACGCGGGCCCAGGTCGCGCGCCAGGCACCGGGTGAGGCCGAGCACTGCCGCCTTTGACGCGCAATAGCTGAGAGGCCCTTCGCCGCTCAGCGCCGAGACGCTGGCGATATTGACAATGGCGCCGCCCACCCCCGCTCGCGTCATCAGCCGCACAGCCTCGCGCGAGCAATAAAACGTGCCGTTGAGATTCACGTCCACCACGCGCTGCCAGCCGGCATCGTTGAGGTCGACGATCATGTCCGTATGGACCGTCGGCGTCTCGCCGGCCGCCAGTTGCCGCCCGCGCTCGGCCGCGCGCACCTGGTAGTGCTCGAACCCGTCTCCCGGCACCTGCCCGATGCCTGCGTTGTTGACCAGGATGTCGAGCCGCCCCCAGCGCATCGCGACCTCCTCGTGCAACCGCCCCACCGCCGCACTGTCCGCGACGTCGCAGCCACGGGCCATGCCGTGGGCCTCCCCACCGATCCTGTCGAGCGTCGTTTGCGCGGCGGCGGTGTCGCGGTCTACCACGACCACCGCAGCGCCCTCGGCCGCAAAGCGCTCGGCCATGGCCCGCCCCATGCCGGACCCGGCGCCAGTGACCAGTGCTACCTTTCCTTTCAGCCGCATAACCCTCTCCTTAATCAAATCAGGTGCAGCTTGCTCACCGCCTCCGGCGGCACGGCATCGAGCGTGCGCCAGGTGCCGTCGCGCCGCTCGAAGACCTTCTTGCGGTCAAGGTCAGCGGGCAGGTCGGCGACATCGGTGTAGAACTGGCGGTACCACTCGCGAAGCTGATAGACCGGACCGTCGGCGTCGCTGAGCACGGGGCGGTCGACGCGGATCTTGTTGTGCCAGATCTCCACGTCCTGGAAGAAGGAGGCTTGCGCCTGCTCCACGTAGGCCTGCGCCATCTCCTGGTTCTGTTCCTCCGATTGGCCCGGCACCTTCCTGACCATGACGCCGTAGCGCAGCTCAAAGCTCTGCGAGTCGATCGGCACGTGGCAATTGAGCAGAATGGTGTCAAGGGGCTTGCCGTCAACCTCCGCCGTCATGCGCGTCACGTGGTAGGCGGGCCCGAAGTACGCGCTGTCCGCAACCAGACTCCGTCCAAGCAACTCGCTCTCCTCGCCGCGGAACATCTGGTAGCCGATGTGGCGATCGAACGTGTTGCAGAAATAGACGGCTGGTGAGCCGTGCACCGGCCCGAAATGGGCGACGTCCGCCAGGTTATCGACAAGCTCACGGCAATTGGTGCCGATCACCATCTTGCGGATCGTCCATCCGGTCCACTCACCCGTGAAGCAGGCGCTGATGCGCGGTATCGCGACCTCGGGCGGCGGCGGCGCGCCCTCGGGGTCGTGCCAGATGAACAGCAGGTGGTTCTGCTCGCAGACTGTCCACGCACGCGTGCGCGCCTTGGGCGGAATGCGCCTGGCGCACGGCACATGCTCGCAGGCGCCGTCGCCATTCCATTGCCAGCCATGAAAGCGGCACACGATGGCGTTGCCCTTCACTTCGCCGAGGGCCAGGTCCGCGCCCATATGTGGGCACCACGCGTCGAGGATGCGGATGCGCCCGTCCTCGCCGGCAAACGCCACCAGGCGCGTACCAAAGATGTCGAGCCGGTGAGGCTTGCCGTCCTTGTAATCCGAGGCATGCCCGAGGCAATGCCAACCGCGGGCGTAGCGGGTGGGCTGCGGGGCTGTCTGCAGGAACTGCTGCGCTTCCATGTCTCCTCCGTGATGGCTGTTTGCTCACGGCCGTATTCTTCTGGCCGGGCCATTTCACGGGCATGGTCCTGACGGACTAGATTCAACGCCTTCCGGAGCGACATGGGGCGTCCCTGTGCAAATCTAGTCTGTTGGGACTATTTCCCCGCGCACGACAGGCATCCCCGGGCCGGCGCCCGGGGGAAACACCCACTGGCACGGCACGGACAAGCAGATACTATTTCCAGCCGATCGCTAGCCGCCGACGGCCGGACTGGCCCAATGCCGCAACTGCGTTGCGCCGCAGATTTGAGAAAGCACCGATGACAAGCCTTCAATGGATCGACGCACAGCTTCCGAGCCAGCCGGCACTCGGCGTGGACGAGATCAGCGATCTGATCGGGCTGGTGTACGACGGCCCACTGCTTGATATCCCATGGCAGTCGCTGCTGGATGCGCTGCGACACCTGCTGGCCGCCAACTACGTGACGCTGGTGCTGCGCCCGCCGTCCAATACGTCGCCCGGCCTGATGATCACTTCCAGCGCGGTCGATACCACCGTCGGAACGGGCGCCTACGCGCAGCACTTCTATGCCATCGACCCTTTCGTCAACCTGCCCAACGCACAAGTCCTGACCGTGCATGAGTTGATTGGCGAGGCCAGGTGGTTAGAGAGCGAGATATATCGATTCTTCAACAAGCCCTACGACGTGCTTGAAATCATGGGCGTAGACATCCGCGCCGAGCATGGTGTGGAGTGCCGCTTGCGGATCTGCCGCCCACATGGCAGGGACCGCTTCTCCGAGGCCGACAAGGCTGTGTGCCGGCGCATCGTGCCGCACCTGGAGCGCGCGGTACGTATCCACGCCAACCTCAACACGACCGAGTCGGAGCGGCGCTTCTACGCCGGCACGGTAGACAGGTTGCTGATCGGCTCGGTCATCCTGGACGACACCGGCCAGGTCCTTACCACCAATGGCATGGCCGACGCCCTGCTGGCGGAAAAGGATGGTCTGGTGGTTTGCAACGGCCAGTTGATGGTCGACTCGGCGCAGGAAAACCGCAAGCTGCAGGCCTTGGTCCGCCAGGCCATCGCCTTACGAGACTCGGTGCAGCCCGGCATCCCGCTCGGGCTGTCGGTGCCGCGCAAGGGCGACCGCGCCCGGCTGGGACTGCTGGTCCGTCCCATCGCCTCGCAGAAGTGGTCCGAGCGTCCGCGCCAGCCCGCGGTGGCGGTCTTTATCCGCGACCCCGAGCAAAAGGCATTGGGGTCGACCGAACTACTGCGCAATATGTTTGATTTCACCCGGACGGAGGCGTCTCTCGTACTGTTGCTGACCCAGGGCCTGTCACTGGATGAAGCGGCGCAGGAACTCGACATCCGCCGCAATACCGCGCGAGCGCATTTGCGTGCCGTGTTCTCCAAGACTGGCGTGACCCGGCAGGCGGCGCTGGTACAAACCGTCCTGCACAGCATCATTCCGCTCGATTGAGGCGCATGCGGCGTGCCGACGCCGCGCCGCGCGTCCACGGGACCTCGAGCAGAGACATTACCTCAGGCGGAAGGGTTCCGGGGCGGAATTGCGGCCGAGGCGCCGATTCTTAGTTCGTTTGGACTATGTTGTATCCGTCGCGACCGGAAACAATGCACCTATCAGCCGCGAATATCAGCCGCGCATGTCGCGCCGCTGCGCGACCAACCATGACATCCGGGAGACATCCAGTGACGATCCAACACCCTGCCACCGACGATTTTCGCGTGACCCTCAACACACCGGCCAGTGCGGTCGTGGTGACCGGCGGCGCCTCCGGCATCGGCGAGGCTTGCGCGGCGGCCTTGGCCGCGGTAAACCGGCCGGTCGCCATCTGGGATATCCAGGAGGACAAGGCGCGTGCCGTCGCCGCGGCGCTCGCCGAACGTTATGACGTGCCCACCATCGGGCTCGGCATTGACCTGCGCGCCCCTGCCGACCTGGACGACGCGCTGGCCCGCACCCGCGCCGCCCTGCCGGCGCTGGGCGGCATGGTGCATGCTGCTGGCGTGGTGGATCAGAGCGGCATCGACGGCCTGACGCAGGCGCGCTGGGACGCCGTGCTGGATGTCAACCTGCGCGCCATGGCCCTGTTGGTGCAGGCCATGCTGCCTGACCTGCGCGCGCAACCCGGCGCGGCAGTCGTCGGCATCGCGTCGATCAATGCCACGCTGGGCAATGCGCTGATTCCGGCTTACTCCGCCTCAAAAGGCGGCCTGCTCTCGCTAGTGCGCTCGCTCGCCGACAGCCTGGGCCGCGACGGCATCCGCGCCAATGCCGTCTCTCCCGGACAGATCCATACTCCGATGCTGCAGTCCGCCATCGCGGCCCTGCCTGCAGGCACCTTCGAACGCCGCATCCAACTGGGCCGCCTCGGCACCCCTGCTGAGGTCGGGCGCGTGGTCCGTTTCCTGCTGTCGGACGAGGCCAGCTACGTGACCGGCAGCGAGATCGTCGTCGACGGCGGCAATATTCCCTCGCAGCGCTGAATCAGAATGGCCTGCCCGGTGGCATCGGAGAATTTTCGCGTTCTCTTCATCGATGCGTCGCGCGACGACGGATGATGGTAGTTGGGCTACGCTATTTGCTGGTGTGCTCATGCCCTGAATTTGCGTCTAAGTTTGTCGGTTGCCCACGCGGCCTTCTGCTCTAGCCCTTCTATCATTGGCGCAACAGTGCCACAACCTCTCCGAATTGACGCCTCGATCAAGCGTCAGTAGCCCGAGGAGGCCAAGGTCATTCACTTGAATGGCTTCATTTAAAGAAGACTGAAACTACCAACGGTCGGGATCCGCAGGACGCAGGAGTGACAGGATAGTGGCGACGGCATACCGGTTACAGCGGTTCATGCCTGCTGCGCTCTTACCGTTGGCGTGACTGGAGAGGTCGATCTTGGCCACTGAGCGCCGGGCGCATGCGCTGCTGCGGATCGTGCGCACGGTCTACGGGTAGCACGCACACAGTCGTCGTCCGCCGAAAGGCGCACGAATGCCGGTTCCGGGGGTCGTCTATCGGCCGACATGGACGGTTGGATTGACACCGATCTGCGTCCGAGCAGTCGGGTGCGGCGGTTCGTTCCAGTCAGCCCGGTGACTAGAGCTTGGCAAGACGAAAAAAAGAAGACATAGGGCGCCGCCGCGGCTTGTATCTGGCTGTGGGCTTGCCGGTTTGGTCAGTCGATCGAACTGTTGAGCTGAGCCAGTTGCGCATACTCCGATAGGGATCGCGTGGGCCGGAAGTACAGGTCGCGAAGAATCAACTGTTTGAGCGGCCCGACGATGCTCGAACAACTTCAAATGGCCAAGTTCGGGCCGCTACGGGCCTCCAAATGTGTGACGTGGATTTCGAGGCACTCCACGCCCGGATTCTCCCGCCGCGTTGCCTGAACCCTCCCAAGCCAAAAAAGTGGTCCTGGCGCGACGCTTGCGCCCCTGACAGCTCATTCAAGAGCGTCGTAAGAGGCCTTTTTTCTTGGCCAGATGCACTCCAATGCACCCTTCAACGACGCGGACCTTGAAATACCTGCTATACATATATATTTGCATAACAGTTATTTCAGCCTCACTCGTTATAGTAGCAACTCGTATCTACCCGTATTGCAGCTAATTTACTTTTACGAGCAATGCAGGTAAAATATATTTACGCGCATAGCAGGTATTCAACGTGAAACAAGTGCTCTCAACGCCATCTCAGCTAGGCGAAATATTGCGGTCGGCTCGCCGAGCCAAACGGCTCACGCAAGGCCAAGCCGCTACCAGGCTTGGACTAAGCCAAAGCCGGCTGTCTGCCTTGGAGATTGAGCCCAAAGCCATCTCTGCGGAACAGTTACTGGCCTTGGTCAGCCTTTATGGTTTAGAGCTCGTTCTCCAGTCGAAAAACCACGCCCCCACATCGCAAGAAACGGAGTGGTAATCAATGGGAAGAAAGTCACACACTCGGGCGTTGTCAGTCTGGGCCAATGGCCAACGTGTTGGCACCTGGCGCATCCCGCCGCATCGGCCTATGGAGCTCCAGTATGACAAAGACTGGATGGCTTCTGCCGCAGGACGCCCCTTGTCCCTTTCACTGCCGTTCGGCATCGACACCTCTCCTTTGAAGGGTGACCGGGTCCGCAACTACTTCGACAACCTTCTGCCGGATAACGACAACATCCGCCGGCGGCTCGCTACCAAATATCAGACCGCTTCCATCGACCCCTTCGACCTGTTGGAAGCAATAGGACGAGACTGCGTTGGCGCCGTCCAGCTTCTCAAGGAAGACGAAGCCCCCCAGAACGTCGACCGTATTGAAGGCACCCCGCTATCTGACGCCGACATTGAGAAGCTCCTCGAGAACACGGTTACCACAACGGGGCCTGGAACAATGATGGAAGATGAAGATCTCCGCGTCTCCATTGCAGGCGCCCAAGAAAAGACCGCCCTGCTCCATCACGAAGGGAAATGGCTGCTTCCGCATGGGGCAACGCCGACCACACATATCTTGAAGCTACCGCTCGGGTTGGTGGGCAACCGGAAAGCTGACTTGTCGACCTCGGTAGAGAACGAATGGCTTTGCATGCAGCTCTTCAAGGAGTTCGGACTGCCGGTGGCCGACTGTGAGATATTGACCTTCGGCAAGCAGAAGGTGCTCGTCGTCACGCGATTCGACCGACAGCTTCATCACAGCGGCAAATGGATAATGCGTTTGCCGCAAGAGGATTTCTGCCAGGTCCTTGGCGTGCCTCCCCATCTGAAGTACGAAGCAGAAGGCGGACCTGGGATGGTCGACATTGCGGCAGTCCTCCGGCAGTCACAAACTCCGGAGCAGGACCTGAAAACATTCTTGGCAACACAAGTCCTGTTCTGGATGCTGGCAGCTACAGACGGACACGCCAAGAACTTCAGCATCCATATGTTGTCAGGGGGACGTTACAACCTCACACCACTCTATGACATTCTTTCCGCTTGGCCGATTATCGGGCATGGGCCCAACCACGTCTCGTACCACAAGGCTAAGCTCGCCATGGCAGTTGCAGGCAGGAACTGCCACTATCTGTTGAAGGATATTCGGCGCCGCCAGTTCAATGCCATGGCACCTAAGTGCTATGCAGGCGCAACTGCGGAACCAATCATGGAGGAGTTGATTGCCAAGGTCCCAACGGCCGTTTCGAACGTGGCCAATCGACTGTCACCAAATTTCCCTGCCCATGTCTCGGACAGCATCTTGGAAGGCCTTCAGGCGTCCGCCAAGAAACTCGGTGACATGAACGCAGGTTAGCGCTGCAAAACCGCCGGCGGTTGCCGGCGGCTTCGAATCATCAGAGAGTCAACCGTTGGTACGCGCACGCCCGCGACAGCGTCGCCGCAGACAAGGCCGTTCTGGCATACGAAGCGAAACATGCCGGCGAGCATCTGGTAGCTGCTCGTGCCGTCGTGCGAGTTCAAGAAGATGATTTCGTTGGCCTCGCTGCCGTTGATCTGGCTGGCATGGCGCAGCCGGATCATTTGCTTGGTGTAGTGGCCTGGCCAAGCTGCGCGTGAAAGGGTTACGGCATTCTAAAATCTCGATGGCGGGGGGTGTCTGAGCAACCCACCTCGCCCGCTATATGATGCATCCCTACAATCCTCGCCCCTCGGAAATCGGGTGTCATTGTCCAGGTTGTCTGCAACCCAGCCGGCGACCAAGTGTCTTACGGCGCTTGCGCGGCAGCCGTAAGCTGACGGTGGGCGCCAACCAAGCCTTGGGACCATTAGCCCCTAGGGATTGTTGGCAAGGTCTCGCACAACCGCCTCAAGACCGACAACCACGCGCGCCAGCTTCTCGAAGTCAATTTTGTCGACGGTGTCTTGCGCACTGTGATAGTACGGGTACCGATATGGGGCGGTATCGGTCACCATCAACGATGGGTAGCCTTGGTCCATGAACGGTGCATGGTCTGACCAATCGATGCCGGGAATCGCCCGTGGGCCAGCAATCCCTTCCGCCGGGAAGGCAGCATGCTGCCGGAAAGAGGCCGTAACTTTGCGCACTAGACCCAGAGACCCGACGTTGCCCACAAAGCCGATAAAATTCCCCTGTTCCGGATAGAACGCTTTCAGCGGGCCGGGATATTTCTGCGAGCCCTTGACGTCGGAGTAGTACCCCATGGTCTCGAGTGAGAACATCGCTATCACATTTGTACCCTTTTCCTTGAGCGACCGAGCATGCACGCTGCTACCCATGAGGTTCGTCCCAAAGAACGGCTCCTCTTCGTTTGTATACAGTGCGAACACAATGTCGGACTGAGCCGTTGCCCCAGCGTCTTTCAAACGCTTGGCTAGCTCAAGAACGCTTGCCACACCTGTCGCGTTATCGTTAGCGCCAGGCGAACCTATCGCCGAGTCATAGTGTGCTCCAACTACCATTACGCGCTTACCGGCCTGAGTCTTGCTCGGAACCGTAATAATCAGGTTGCGAACCTTCTTTCCCAGCGCGTCATACTCCTGTCGACTGACGAAGTAGTCTTCAGCCGCCAGGGTGCCCTCAATGTACTTCGCAGCGGCTTCCAGTTCCGCGTACTTCTGGACATTGTGCTCAGCCTTGGCTAGGTTCCTGACATGTTCACGAAGTCGTGCCGAGAGAGCCAGTTCATCCATCGACATTGTCGGCAGTGGACCGATGTGTGAGTGGCCAGGCATCTGAGTAAGTACGAGCATTGCGACTAGCGCAAGCCCCAAGACCACCAGCAAGACAACAGAAAATCTTAGCAGGCTTACTAAGTCAGCGAACTTGGGCATCATGAACCCTTGTTGAGCCGGAGCCACGAAGTCACGTATAGCGTCTCACGGCGCCGGCACGTCTAAGCCGTTACTTTGGCGGCGCCGAAGCCGGCACTGCTACGCTGCATACTCTACTCGCCGGCATCTTAATGACCGTTACATCATCAACATCCTATGTCTGCCTATGAACAACACCAACGCCTCTGCTGAAGCTCGTAAACCCGCAGGCTTTGCACGGGATGAATGCACGCTTTCGAAGCACTTTTTGAAGCGGTAACGGTTCGAGGCGAATGACAGCAAGCGCCGGCGTCTTTGCGTTCATTGCCGGTACGCATGACCATCTGGTACCGGGCGATAAGGGACACCATGTTGCCTGGCCGAACCGCTGACGGTGCCGGCGTTTGGGGATACTTTTACGCTGACCAATGGGTACACCCTGCATGAGCCACTTCGAGACGAGCGCTTTGCCGTCACCTTGCGGCAGGGACTGACGCATGCCTTCCATCACTCATGCCGACATGCAGGCCGCTTCGTCAACGCCCAAGCGAGCGTCCGGCGCGATTTCGCCTCGAAGAACCCAGGCGCCTGAAAATGGTTTTTGCTTGCACACATGAGAAGGTGCTTGGAGCCGTGCAGTTGGAAGCCAGCGCCCCGCTTGTCGCGGCATTGTTGCCGGTCTCTCTGCCTTAGTAGTTATCTCCGTGGTGTCGATGGTGTCCGTGGTATCCGTAGCCCCAGTACCCGTACGGACCATAATAGTAACCGCTATCGTATGGGACCACGACGCAACCGCCGAGCAGCGTAGAGGCGGCAATCAGCAATGCGAGAATGGGCTTCATGACGATTCCCCAAACGTGACAAGTGCGGAGAGGCCAGGCTGGCCTTCCAGCTAACCTGCGCTCTCCGCAAAGCTCCAGCACTCAAGCGCCGTTGCAATGGCCTTCGCCCTGGCAACGGTCCCTCGGTTCGCTCGATGGGAGCAGCTTACTGCTTCTTCGTCTTGTCCACGCTGGCTGCGGCCTTCGCGGCTTCGGGCTGCGCCTCGGGCTTCGCCACATCCGCCTTGGCCTTCGCCTTGTTGGAATCATTCTTTGCTTCAACCTTCGCCATACCAGCCTCCGTATGGGTGGCCTTCGTCTTGCTCGTCTTGTGGTGGGTGCCCTTGGCGGCGGACTTATTGGCATCAGCCTTTACGTCAGCCTTCTCCTTGTTGGCGCTAGCTTGGGCCTTTACTTCATCGCCCTGCGCGCCGGCACTCTTCTTGTTCTTGTCGGCTTTTGCCTGCGTGGTGCTCTTCTCCTTGACGACCTTTACCTGGTCTTTCGCCGCCTCGCCCTGCGGCTGGGTCGCGGAAGCTGGCACACCAGTCTGCGCGAAAACGGTACCGACGAGGGCGGCGGAGGCGAGAGCAGCGAACAGCTTCTTCATGATGTGAACTCCTGAGAGATATTTAGCAGCTCAGCAATGCGCCTTGCTTACCGGGAAAAACGGTACGGTCGTCGTCCGAGTTGACCGACAAGTCGTGACAATCCGTAAGTTCTGCAACTGGCAAACAATCGCGAGGTTACCGAACCCGACTCTACCCTCAGCCGGCTTCCTCGTCCTTCTGGAAGTTATCCTCCGCGCGGACGCTGTCCGCGTGCGTTCATGCCCGCTGGGAAACCCAGCGCCCTGCATCGCATTACAGAAAGTAACAGTCGTGCGATTTGACTAATGCCCCATCGAACTGCGGCGGCCTAGACTGCCCATAGAAATAGAAGGAGCAAGTCATGCGAAACGTTTCAGCACTTATGCTTCTGACCGGGGTTATCGGGCTCACTCCCCACGCAGCTGAGGCACGCGTGGACGTGGATATCGGTATCGGGATTCCCAGGCCAGCGGTTGTCGTCCCGCCGCAGCCCTACTACGAGCCCGCCCCGGTATTCGTCCAACCTCCGCCTGTGGTCGTTGCTCCGGGCTATTACTACGATGACTGGCGGCACCGTGCGTGGCGGGAGCGTGCGTGGCAGGAGCAACGCTGGCGCGAACGCGAATGGCGCGAGCGTCGAGGCGAGTGGCGACGCTGGCATGGTGACTACGACAACTAAAATGGGCGAGCGCCATGCTGGTGGGTAACGGACGGGGACGCCGAGGCGTTCGCCATCACTCATTGGATTTGCAGGTAACACTATGAGGCCGCGTCGGGCGAGCAAGGCAGACCTTCGTGACGTCGAAGCATTGCTTCGGTCGTGTTCACTGCCCGTTGGCGGAATACATGGCGAAGCGGTGCAGTTTCATGTCAGCCGGGACAGAACCGCCATCCTTGGGTGCGCCGGTATCGAAGATACTCGGCGGCAACGTTGCCCTGTTACAAGGGCTTGCCGTGGCGGAACGCGCAAGACGTGCCGGTCTGGCCGCCCCGCTGGTTTCCGCACTGGTAGCCGAAGTACGTTTGGTCGGCATCGAATCCCTGGTCGTCAGAACTGAAACTGCCGCCGGCTACTTCTCTCGTCTTGGCTTCACGCCAGTCGACGGTGCAGCCACTCAAGAATTGCTGGCTTTCTCGTGAGTTCTCCGATACCAGTACCAGAAGAGCAACAGTCATGAAGTGTGAAAGACTAGACTTAACCTGACAGTGGTTGGTTTTCCGAGCCGCTGCACAGGGCGCAGAGGGCGTAGCCCGAAGCGTCACTGTGCAGCGGAATTCACAAGGAGTCCGCCATGACTCAGGAACAGAAAGTCATCCGCGCCAAAGTCGGCATCCTCGAACTGGCCCGGCAGTTGGGCAATGTCAGCCAATCCTGCCGTGTGATGGGCTACTCGCGCGACAGCTTCTACCGCTTCAAGGAGCTGTACGAACGCGGCGGTGAAGCAGCGCTGCAGGAAATCTCGCGCCGCCGGCCATTGCTCAGCGAGGAAGATCTGCGGCGGCTAGATAATTGCTCCGGCTACCCCTACAGCGATCCAGCTCAGTTCGGTGACCCTGCATATGCGCTGGAGAGCGTGGCCAACCTGGCGGACGTGCTGGGTCTCGAGGCGGAGCTCGATGAGGAGCAAAAGCGCGCCGCGGAGCAGAAGGTGCTCCGCGTCAAGGACATGGAAACCGGTGAGGTTCGACATTCCAGGATGTTCGAGGAGTTTCCGGAGCTGCGGCGCAAGAAGCCGCGACTGGCGCGCTTCTTTGCTGACTGGGACCGCTCGAGCGCCGGTCGTAGCGGCGCGGAGCTATCCAGACACTGGGTATTCCAGGTCTCGGATTACACGGATCCGCAGACCAGCGAGCGGAATCTCAGCGTGATTCCGGCCTGGACGACGACCAAGCGGCTGCCCAAGATCGAGGACAAACGCAGCAGAACGGTTTTTGGCCTCTGGGATGAGCTGCTGCGGTTCGACGTGAAGGCTGGCCACCCTTTTGCGTGGTTCTTCTTCATGCTGCATGGCAACCGGCTCGGCGACTGGGTGGGCGAGCAGATCCTGGAGGCGGCGGAAGCCAGCCGCATCGTTATGCCTGAGTGGGACTACCGGGTTTTGAAGGACTGGGCGGCGATGCCGTACGGCTTCTGAAAGACCGCCCGTCGGCTGGTGCTAGTCTGGCTTCTTTGCCAAGAACCAGGAAGTGACCAAGTTAGTGCCGATCGCGGCAGTTACGGCCGGAAAGATGAAGAGCCAGACGCCAGTTGCGGCTTTCGCTGCAGTGTAGGTCGGCTTATCAACCTTCCCAAATTGGTTCAACGCCTCAAGCAGCGCACCTGCATCCGTGAGCGCACCAAACGCGAGTGATGCGAGCAGGATTTGGAGAACCCCAACGATTAGAACAGAGATCCTCCACGGTTCAGAACCTTTGATCATTGTCAGCATCAACAATCCGAAAACGACAAAGGTAATAGAGAAGAAATGCGCGTAGTTCGCCATCTGGCAGAAATAGAACGATTGAACTGAGAAGTGGGCGATATACAAAGGGAGCATTCAGCTCCCTTTGTTTCTTCATGGCCCCGCGAAATTAGGCCGCGGCGTCCTTCAGCTTCTTCAGCGGGCGGACCTTAACCTTCACCGAGGCGGGTTTCGCTGCGAACCATTGGTCCTGGCCGGTGAACGGGTTCTTGCCGAAGCGCTTCTTGGTGGCGGGTACCTGAACCGCCGTCACCTTCAGCAGGCCCGGCAGCGTGAATTCGCCGGCGCCCTTCTTATGCAGCGCGCTCACGATCGTGTTTTCCAACTGGGCCAGCACGGTCTTCACGGTCTTGGCTTCGAGCTGGGTTTCCGCGACCAGGTGAGCAAGCAGGCTGGACTTGTTAAAAGTATCCTTCAGCGGCTTGGCCACCGGTGCCGCGGCGGCGGTCTTCGTTGGAGCCTTCGCGGCCGGCTTCACAGCGGCCTTCCTGGTCGGGGCCTTAGCGGCCGGCTTCGCAGCGGCCTTGGCAGTCGTCTTAGCTTTGGTTGCCATATCGGTTCGTAGTCTCGGTGGTTGATGTGCCGGCGGGTCCTGAGGGGCTGCCGCGCAACACTGCACGCGATATTGCCACGACGAAGCCTATTTTCAAGGGTTTTTTGCGTTTTTCTGCGCATTGCTCGGGTATGCTCAACGCAATCGCAACACTCAAGTGAGCTCGATATACGGAGAATCCCCTATGAAAACCAGCAGTCGGACCCGCAACACACAGCAAGCCCTCTTCGGCAGCGCGTTCGCCGAATGGAAAAAGGATGCTGATCGCGCGTTCGATCACTGGCTGGCCAGGCGCGGCGTGAGTGAGAGTAGCGCGGAAATCTACGGCTTCATGTGGCGCAAGTGGCTGCGCTGGACCGCCGAACGCAAGCTCTCCATCACCGCCTGGGAGGCGCACCATATTGGCGAATTCCTCGACGACTCCGACCTGCACAAGCACCACCGGTACCGCTACGCTCGGCTCATTGAGCGGGTGTTCCAGCACCTGGCCACGTTGCGGCCCGGGATGCATAACCCGGCAAGCGTCGCCGTGCAGCAGAAACTGGCCGACGGCGAGAACGCGCCAACCACGTTCCTGATGGAGAGCGAGCGCAAGGCCGGGAAGGGACTCGGCACCCCGCAGCCGATTCACCTACCCTACGCATGTCCGAGCTTCTTTTGTGGGTATACAGCATTGTTTTCGTTGGCCCCAGAAGCTAATCCTGCGCATGGCACCCTCGGATGAAGGCTCTCTCAAGAGAGCTCTCATGCCAGCTGCCGTGCCCCTGATGTGGATGCTTAGCGTTGGGGGTTTGACTGGTCTCTCGGCGGTTAGTTGCATCTATTGGAATCCCCACGACTACGGAACCAGCCTCACCTGCCCACGCCTTTCAAGCTCGGCGCGAAAGGCTTCCTCCGTGGGCGGTACTGATGCCACTGGCTTCTGCTCCCCTTCAAGCTGGGCCAGGCGCCCTTGCAGCTCAGCTTTCTCTCCCAATACCGCCAGGAGTTGCAGCTTGAGCGCAGCAACCTCTTCAGTGGCCGCCTCCGCAGCACGAGTTGCCTCCCCTCCCCGCTTGATCCCAAGCGCCTCGACGCTCGCCGCGTACTCGCTCTGCAGCTGGGCCAGCCGCAGACGTGTCCCTCCAAAGAGAGCCCGGGCGTTGAGCTTCCCCCGCTCGTCGAGCGGCACCAGGATTGAAAGGATGACGGGAGCCGGCCCGCCGGCGTCTAGCGTGGCCAAGGCCAGCCGATCGCCGTACTTGCCCCGCAGCCAACTAATGCTCGCTTCGGTCCACGCCTGCAGGCGGTCGCCGCGCCACTCACCGCCGGTTGCCGGCTCGCCCGCCGGTTGGGGCCGACGCGTCACCGACATCAGCACTTGGACGGCAAGCACGGCGTTTGTGCGGACCGTTTGTTTACCGATCAGGGAACGGACAGCAGCGAGCAAACCGGGGCCGCCAGCGCCGAGAAGCAACTGCGCGCCGTCGCATTGACCGGCGGCGGTCACCGCATCCCACGTCTTTAGCTTCGTGATGCGCAGAACGGTATAGGCAGGTGCCAACGGCGTGGCCTCGGCGACGGGTTTCAATCCCATCGCGGTCGGGGCAGCTTCATCGGGCGGATGGCAGCTGTATCAGGGAAGAAGCGAATTCTGGCGAGCTGCTCAATCTCCTGGATTGGCACCTCACGCGGCCGCCTGTAGTCCTGGTTCTCGAGGAGGTATGCGCCGCCGGAGTTGTTCGCGGGGTCGTAGACAATCTTGTAGAGGTGGGACGGAACAGCGACGCGACGGTTGAGCCACCGGATGGCCTTGCCCTCTTCCGGAATGAAGAGGGGGCCGGTGATCACGAAGACCTGGCGGTGCCGGGCAAGGGATCGCACGGCTTTCTCGATCGCTGCCCAAGCATTCCGGTTGCCGTCAGCACTCTGCGGCACAATATTGGTCAGCGCGAACGTCTCATGGTCCGAATGTGGATTGCTGGCGTCGGCCGACGGCGTCATGTGGCCACGGTCCAGGCCGCTTCCTCGATAGTCATCCAGTGTGGAGCGCCAGCCAAACGGGATCCGCTTGTCCTCATAGAAGACGTCATACCGCGGGAAGTCGCGTGGTAGCGAGAACCGGCCAGGGCTCAGGTTCTCGGCGGACCACAGCGGGGTTCGGGTGAGGTTGGAATAGACGACGCCGAACTGGGAGGAGCAGAGCTCGACCGTGCCCTTGGACAGCTTATCGTGCCAAACCTCGGGCGCAAAGCCGGCGGCATAGCTCTCAGGGCAGTCCGTCTGAGCACTCCATGCCGCAAACGGTGCCATGAGCATGGCCGCTGCAACGAGGCCGGCCTTCATGCTGTCGTTGATCATCCTGTGCATTGTCTATTTATTTTGTATTCACATTATACTGCGAATTATTCTTTAGGCGGCTAATGCGTTGCTTTCAGGGACCGGTTTGGTGTGCAGCGCCACCTCGCGCATTGGTTCATCAGGCGAAACGGGGAAACGGGAAGCCCAGCCGCCGAGGATATAGGCGGGTGTGTACCAGACAGAGGAGTGTTCCACGGTCAGGCTGTTGCCGCAGATCAGCACTGCGGGAATGTGCAGGAGCGTCAGCTGGACGTAGGCCATATGCACGGCGGTGAGGCTCAGATCCACACCCACAGCGACCATATGACGCTGGTAGTTGAGCCCCGCTTCGGCCATGACTGCAGCGGCCTGGATTAGCATCGCCCCGCCACCCATTGCCGGCTCGTGGACGGAAATGAAGCCGTCGCGGGCAATATGCGCCTTCATGGACTCCCGGTCCATGGTCATCGCCGCCACCAGCTTGCTGACCTCGCCTGGCGTGAAGAATTGACCCATGGCGCTGTTCCCAAGCTCGAGAGCCAAGTAAATCTCGCCCAGGATGTCGGCGAAGTGGATTGGCACGCCACACGGTCCCACATTCGCCTCGAACGCCAACGGAAGACGGACAAAGGCGCAGACCAGCGCGTCGAACTCCTCCTTTGTGTACCGCTTCACAATCCGCAAGTACTCGGCTTCACGTTCGTCGTGGCCGCGCCGATCGATCTGCGCGAATGTAATGGCGCCGAGCGCGACAAAGTCGCTCCAGACCTCAGAGATTCGGCGCCGGTAGGACGCCTCACGAAGTAGTTGGACAATTTCGAGCTGTGCCGAGCCGGCACTGCCCCGCTTTACCGCGCGTAGCTGGCGCTGCTTCATACTGCCCTCCAGGTGGTACGGATGTTCTCGATGCGCCTGCGCAGCATCGGTGCATCTACGCCCCGCATGAACGCAGCCCAGTCGGTGAATGTGCGCACCGGCGCCCCGGGGTTGCCGATCTCATGAATGAACAGCGCGCCCTGCGTGGTCTCCTCGACCTCCCAGGAATCCAGCCAAGGCTCGCGTGGCTGTTGTGGCAGGCTGCACGCCCCGCACGGCCCCGCGGAAGTGCACGCATAGTAGGCCGTGGGTACCCCGTAGTGACCCATGCCACGAAGCGTGTCCAAGGCGGCCTGGCGGTACTTCGGGCGCAGCAGGCACCGGTCAATAGGGTCCATAGGAATGATCGCCAGACGGTTCCAGCCTTTGCCATCGTGGCCGGCGGGCGAGCGATCAAGGGACGGGCTCACGCGATAGCATGGCCCGATTGCTGTCGATGGCGGATTAGCGCTCACACTCATCATGTGGGTCTCCTTGCAGTGCAGGACTTGTTGAAGCCAAACTACCGATCGAGGAGGGAACTGCGCAAATCGGGACGCGAGTAACCCGTAAGGCTCCGCGCATTACGCCTGCGCGCGGGCGGCCTGCAGCATGTCGGTCGCGACCACCGGGCTTACCATGTTTCCAAGCATCCGCATGGCGTCACGCTTGGTTGTCGGGAGTTGGTAGTCCTGTCGTAGCCCCATGGCTGCCTTCGCCTCCGGGATCTGCAGCATGCGCATCCGCTCCCCGTCGATGACGGCCCAGCGATCCACGGTCGTGAGTGTTCCCAATGGGACGATCGAGGCTGCGGCCTGTCTCCCCGCTGCCGCTGCCGTAGTAAGGCGCCACGAAGCGCTGGCCATATCGGGCCCGGCCGGCGGCGATCCGCCGCAGTGTCGCCGGGCTGCGCCGCGGCGTCTGGATTGGCGTCCACGGGTGCTCATCCCACTGAATGACCGAGCCGACGCCCACGTGATCGCGCCTCGGCAGCTTCAGCTGAATTGGGCTCCTTGAGCGGGTGCAGACGAGGAAGAGCCGTACGCGATGTTGCGGTACGCCGTGGTCCGCGGAATCAACGACGTGGGGAGAAACGCTATAGCCAAGCCGGTGCATAGCATCCTCCCAAGCGGGATATAGCGTCCAGTCCAGAAACTCCAAGACGTTCTCGGCAAGGACGAGCTCTTCCCGGTGATACTCAGCGCAGCTAACCACCGCCCACGCAGTGCTGCGCTGGCTGTCGTGATGCGGGCGATCCCTGCCGCGGGCCCGCGAGTGGCCTTGGCAGCAAGGCGATGCTAGCAAGACGTCGTGGCGAGGAACCTCGGTCCAGTTCGCCTGGTGCAGGTCCTGGCAGACGTGGATGGAATTCGGGTGATTCCGCGCGTGGAACTCAACGGCCTGGGGATTATGGTTGCCGCACCAGATCACATTGATGTCCGCGTTGCGTGCGCCTTCGGTGAAACCGCCGGCACCTGCGAAGAGATCAATGGCCGTGAGTTGTCCTGCCGTGCTCGGCATCGTTGCTGCGATCATGGGAGATTATCGGGAAGCTGGGTTTGGGGCTACTCCGCCCCTCACCCGGGATAAAGGTCGCCTTGCGGCTCGTGCGTCTTGATCGGGTGGGTCAATGAAGCGTGGCGCCGGCGCAGCCGCCAACGGCCGCGAAGTAGTGGTTGGTTGAGCCGACGTCGACCTCCACGCTCAACATCGAGGTTGCCCCTTCCGCAGACAGATCGCCGAACCGCCGCAATGCCTGCGTCAGAACGGCACTTGCCTGGAAGCTCAGGACCTGGACTTCCCGCTCGGTGAAGTCTCCTGCCAGCGCCATGGCGTTGAGCGCCGCCTCCGATTTGGCGTGCGCGAGCAGCGCGTCAACCGGGCTATTTGCGCGCGTCACGCCCTGCATAGCCTTTATCCAGATCATCGACAGCGCGCAGCCGTTCTCGCTCCAGATCCTCTTGCCTTTCAGCATGCTCTCGATGAGCTGGGTTACCTGTTCGTTGAAAGAGGGGTTCTCTTGGCTGGTGGTCATATGCGAATTTGTTGGTTGCACTTAAGCTCACGTTTGATCGGTCAGGGTCTGGGATCGTCCTGCAGCTTGCGCAGTGCGGTCCGCAGCATTTGCTCGGTCTGGGAGACTGCCTCGCCGGAGTTCACCAAGGTGCCGGGGTACCGCAGCACGGTCCAGCCCATCTCGGCTGCCAGGTTGTACTTGCGTGCGTCCTCAATGAAACCGCGCGCCTGGGTGTGCCGGCCGCCATTCCAGATCCCGCCCTCGAGCTCCACCGCGATCAGGAGGTTTGGCCAGGCGAAGTCGAATCGGTACAGGCGCGGCAGCGCGAAGCGGAACTCTGTACGCCACCGAAACGCTGGGTGCGGCTCCCGGCCAAACGTCGCGCGAAGCTGTTGGTCGAATGCAGCCTCCAGGTAGCTTCCCTCGCCTCCCACGCTGTGGCCGCGCTCGGCTGAGGCCTTCACCCGCCGCTCGCGATCTCCAGCCCGCTTCTCGATATCTCGCTCGACGCGATCAGCCGTCTGCGGGGAAAGCCGCCTCAGCTCTTTAAGTGTCAGTCGCATGCTCGTGCTGCTTCCATGTCGCTTCTCGCGGCTGGCGCGGCGGCGTGTTTCGATTTGGAGAGCCTACAGAGGAGTGGGGGGTACCACGCAAATATGCCGGTATGATTCAGTGCATAGGCGTGGTCGATCGCCAACGAGAGGAATGACGTGAACCTAGAGAGATTGCTTGGCAGGTCGGAGGAGCTACATGACGCCCTGGCGGATGCCATAGACGGCGCACGCCCATACGATTTCCGGTGGTCGGTTGCGCAGCGGGCGTGCGCCGTCGCTTGGGATCACGCGACAGGGGTGCGGTTGGCCATCGCACACCAGTTGCTGACGCCTGCAATAGGTCTGCTGCGACTTCAATACGAGGCCTTCACCCGCGCGGCCTGGTTGGGCTACGCGGCTTCGGACAGCGATCTCGCTCTAATCTCCGCCCCGTTATCGGAAGAGGCAGCCGAGGCGGCGGAAGGGGTGCCTACCCTTTCCAAGATGGTCGCTCAGCTCGGAAAGACGCAAGCCCCAGGAGCGCAATCAGCGCACCAGATGCTCTCATCCTTCAAGGGCCCGAATTGGGGTGTCTTGAACTCGTACGTCCATGCGGGAATTCATCCGCTAGCCGTGGTTGCCGGCGAATTCCCCGTCCGGTTGGCCGCCGACATACTTCGATTGTCAAATGGGCTGGAGGTAGGAAACGGGATGGTCGCCGCGGTGTCGTCAGGCGATAGGATCCGGATTGGCGCTGTGCGAGCGCTTCAGCATCGCTTCCTCGACTGCTGTCCGGATGTCATCAGGCCAGAGGAAAGCCCTTGAATGCACCCATTAGGGCCACGTTCAAGACCGGGCCTCGCTCTCCGCATCGGCAATGTAGTCCACGATTGTGTCTATCTTTTCGCCTTTGGGATCATCGTCATTTGCAACATTTTTCTCTACCTTTGCCGCTCGGCTACCGGCCGGCGTGCGGGGCGCCGCTCGCGCCTGGTTCTTTTCCGCTTTTGATTGTGAACGTGTAAGAGCAGCGACAGCGAACGCAGGCCGATTCGCTACGTCCCCAAGCTGGGCACGCAGCGAATCGAGTTCAGCTGCGAAGGGTCATTGGTTGACTGCATCCTTGAACTTCTGGCCAGCCTTGAACTTCACGGTCTTCGCGGCCTCGACCTTGATTTCCTCGCCGGTGCGGGGATTGCGCGCCACACGCTCACTGCGTTCCCCCTGGCTAAACGTGCCAAAGCCAATCAGGCTCAGAGTGTCGCCCTTGCCAACAGCCTCCATGATGGCGCTGATAGTCACATTCAGCGTTTGCTCAGCCTTGGCTTTGGTCAGGCCGTCTACACCGGCCGCAATTGCGTCGATCAGTTCGCTTTTGGTCATGCTTTGTTCATCGCTTCGTTAGCTACCGGCCAACATTCGGGGCGCAATTCGCGCCGTTGCTTTTCGGTTCGTTATGGCAACCAAGCATGGCGAGCAATTTCCTTCGCGCCCGCTGGCGAGAAACCGCCTTGCTCGATCAGATTGCGCTCCAGTTCATCCGGCGTCGATGCATCTACAAGCATCTTGTCGTCTGCTGACACAGGCACACCGATCACGCCAGGAATACCGTCACCAAGGATCTGATCCTCGCCATAGTTGGTTTCCACCTGCAGTTGGCGGCCCTCGTCATCTTTCCATTCCTTAAGTGTGACCGGCCGGCCGTCAATCGTACCGTCGAAAATTGGTTTCCAGTTATCCATCGGTTGTCAACTTTTGTTAGTCGCTGGCTACCGGCCAGCCTCGGGCGCACGGGGCGCTTTCCCTATCTGTTGTCTGGCGGAACGTGAGCAGCCCTGATCTCGCTACGCAGCCGATCATCTTCCGCGAGGGATGCGACATATTTGTTTCGCAGGCTATCAGCCTTTACCCGAGTCGCATGCCTCGCCGAAAGAGCCGATTCCAGGTCGGAATGCGGCGCGGTGCGGTAGCTCGCGTTCTCTGGCGGCAATGCGCCTAACAAGCCGAAAACTTCATTCTCATCTGCTTGCAGTTGTGTCATCCATCCTTGAAGCCAGCCTGATCCAACTCTGCCGGTGGCCGCAGCGACCGCCTCGCGAGATCGTCTCGCTTGCGCCAGCAAGTCATTCAGTCCAAGCACAAGGTGACGAACCTCAATATCCTGCCGTGAGAGTTCAAGACGGAGATCAAGAGCCTTCAACTGCCCCGTGCGCCAATACGCCATGCAGCCGGTCGCTGTGCCTATGATGCCCCCGGCCAACCCAACGTAGCTAATCCAATCTGGAACAGCCATTTGCTTTTCCTCGGTCAGTGGTCATTCGTGGTTCTTGGTATTGGCGTCGCTCTTCTTCCCTGACAAACGCAATGAAAACGGCTCCAGCGATTGAAAGTACAAAGCGTAGGCCGCAACGACAAAAAAGAGGTCGACGCCACTATATTTGCTCTTGCCGATAGCGCCTGCTATGCAGGCCATGAGTGCAACCACCGTGACAGATGTTCGGGTTCCCCATCGGTTGGCCGCCCAAATGACGGGAACCGCATGGGCGGCTGCAATTGCAAGCACAGTTAATGTCATCCGGTCTTCTCCTGTCTATTCAGGCAGGGTCGCTACAAACACGTCGTGATTCGATCGACACGAGGATGCCCGTGGCGAATCATGCCGTGCAAGTATGCTAGTCGCATGTGTCCTTCAATAAGCTGGTATGGTTCATAAAACAGCAGGTTTCGCTCTCTAGGGTGAAGATAGTGCCCTGCTTTGTGTGCAACGATCATCGGAGTCGGCGTCGTGCCTGCTTCCAGCATCGTCTTACCCAGCCACGTTTTACGTCTGCTCGGTCCCTCAAGGAGATCATCTCCCCAATTGCCGAGAGTCTCTGGCCATCTACCTACGTGCCCGCTCTGAAGGATCACATTGCAGTTGAATGACTGCAGATCATACTTCCAGTTCAGCGGCCGAAGCGAGGGCTAAGCATCCTCGTGGAATTCAACGTTTCCGTGTACCTGTGCAATCTCGCTCGCTCCAATCGACCAAAGTTGCGCTTTGTGAATGTCGCGCTGAATCGAGAACGCCTGTGACGGGTCGTGCCAACGGTATCCAACACGAAATGTTGTTCCCTGACACGTCATCTCGTATTCACCGAGATTCCACTTCGGGCCTGCGCTGATTTCCTGAAAGCCGTAAGTGCTCAGGAAAACCTTCAAAGCACTCTCTCCCTTGATCGTCTCAAAATCGTCGTACATTGACACGGGCTTCTCCCTGATGTTTTCCCTATGCCTCTACGTCAGGCCGTAGCATGTTCGTGATCGACTCACGGATCGCGACTGAGATCCGCTCCCGCAGCCGCTTTGCCATCGCAGGGGCAATCTCGATGAATGCGTCGTCATCGATCTTCAGTACCACCATGCCTTGTGCGTTGCAAAACACGTCAAGCTGCTCGGCTTCTGCATCAGGACCTCGCGCGAAGTACCGCACAGGAATCGCCTCACTCTCAGCTTCGTCGCCGTGAGTTGTTGCCCATCCCGCTGCCTCATAGAGCCACGTTGCAACCAGGGGTGTCTGCTCTACGGTCAAGTGAATTATCGGATCCGGGTCATTCAGGTCGTTAATCTGCTGAGTAAGGACCACCATACCGTCATCGGCGACCTCAACTGAAACTGCCTGCATCTGCTTCTTCATAAGTTCTCCGCTGGTGCCATGTTTTACGTTGTGGCGACTGACCGCCATCGCTGCCCATTGGCAGCCACGCTCGGGGGGCTATCTCGCCGGACTGGCGGCGGTGGGGGCCAAGCAGCGGAACTGCACTTCGGCCGAGGCGTAGGTACCGTAGCCCGAATCCTTGCCGGTGCTGCCCATCGGCGACATCACGCGCCCTTGGTCCGCGCAATACTTCGCTGCCTGCTGGAACATGCGCGCTTTGACAGCACTGGCCGAGAAGTCGGTGAAATTCCCAAGCCCTCCAATCATGTACATGTCGGGACCGATCGGGATGACACCATCGGTACCGGTGGTGGCACAGCCAAGCAGCGCCGTGGTGGCCAGCATCGCCAGCGGGAGTCTTGTTCTCATGGTTCGCATTTCTTGTTGGGTTGAACTTGCTCTTGTGCGAAGTGCAGCATTTCCTTGACGTTCACTCACCGCCTTCTTTGTTACCGCCGTGGCCAGCATCCCTGAAGCCCCGGACTATCCACGCAAACGCCAAACCAAGGGCGTATAGCCCAACGCTCGCAGTAGCCCATGCAGCAACTGCCAGGATGTTGCACGCTACAAAGTTCTCATCATAAGTACAGATCAACGAGCCGAGATATTTGCGCTGGCTGCCATCGAAATTCTCTTCGACTCTTCCAACGGACATACCAAGTAGCAGTCCAAGTAAGCTGAGAACGACAAGGACGCACCAGATGCGCTGCCATCCATTTGTTTGCTTGAGCCAAGACCTGACCCTGTGCATTGTTGCCTCTTTTCCTACTCTTCGTCGTGTTCGATCAGGAGTACTTTACCCGAACCCATTCGCGCAACCAGATGACCCCATTCTCGAGTTCGATGCAATGGATCTCAACGAGCCTGTTAACAACAGCTGCATACTGCCCGGGGGGCATTGTGGGCAACGAGTACTGAGCGCGTAGTTGGTTGGTTTTTACCAAGCCATCGTTCTCGTTGACTTTGTTTTCACCATTTCGATGCTGCCACAGCGCGAGGATCGTTAGGGCTTCGACCTCCGAGAAATCCTCTACACTTCCACGCCAAATCTTGTTCCAAACATACAACCCCGCAAGAGCTGCCGCCACCACCGGCGCTACGGGCAAGGTGACGGCTCCAAGGCCCGCGAGCGTGATATCCGGGACGATATCGACCAGCTTGCGCCAGTTGAGAACAACATTCCCCGGCTTGTGCGACTGAGCTTTTGGCCTGGTGTGGAGCGAACTCACCGTGACGAGTTCGAGACAAACTTCCGGCTTCTGCGGGGGCGTCACGCTTGTGAACGCTTCTAGGACGGATTCGAGCACAGCGGCAGGAAGCTCGCGAACCGGGGGGCCGGCTGACAATGCGGCGTCTAGCAGCTCTTGCCGCTTTGATTCAGCGGCGGATTCATCATAGTTCATGCCTGTTCCACAAGGGATGTAGTTCTGTTTGCTTATAGTGCCGATGTAGCCGCCGTTTTTCATTGGCCTTGTCCGAATGCGAACGGGTTGTTCAGCTGGGCCGCAGCGGCTTGTGCTTCCGCACGCTTCTTTAGCTGAACAACGCCCTGGCGGACGGCCATCGCCTTGCATTGCCCAGGGTCGATGTTCTGCATGAAGTAGTGGTCATACTCCATCATTAGGTCATGCACTCGTTGTGCAAGGCCAAAGTCGCCAGCGCCAACGCTTACGATCATATCGCGGCAGGTGTCCATCGCCGCGAATCTGTTTTGGCGCTCCGCCGCGATTACGGCAATTCGTAACGCTTCTGCCTTGTCCTCCTCTCCAACGAACATGGACGAGAAAAGGAGCTTGCAGTTGTCGGCGATAACTTCGGCAAAGGACCATCCATAGCTGCTGTGTTCAGCCATTTCGCGATAGCAGTCCAAGAACTGTGAAAGCAACCCCGGCTCCAAGGTGGAGGCCGCTAGCGCTTCGAAAATTTCCAACTTCAGGTCTAGGCAAATCGTCTCCCGTTCGGCGGCCGGAACAACGATAAGCGCCTGGATAAAAGTCCCGATCTCGGCCGGATCAGCGAGGTGCGATCCCGTCCATCTATCGACTATGCGTTGCTTGAGCTCCAGCGCGCCTGCCTGTCCCTGTTGGCGGTTCAAGATGACGTCGAACGCGGACTTGAGACTTTGGCGCAGGTCGGCTAGGCTGGCATATCGCCGCGACTTATCCGGCGCAGTCGCACGGGCCAAAATTGCCTGAATCGCCGGATGAGGTATGAAGGCACCGTCAGCCGCGAGGATGTTGCGAAATGTCGCACCGAGCATGAAAACGTCGCCGCGGGCGTCGGCATTCCGGAATCCACCATTGTCGAGGAACTCGGGAGGTATATAGCCCGGCGTACCTGCCCAGACCGATTGGCGTGTGAACATCGTGCTGGAATCAAGTTGCGTGCATAGCCCGAGATCCGATACAACCAGATTGCCGCCGCCGAGAAGGAAATTCTGCGGCTTGATATCCCGGTGAAAGATGTTGCGCATGTGGAGTTGCTCGATGCAGTCGATCATCCGCATGAAGTACAACTCGGTCGTATCTGCCCTAGCGCGAATGAATTCGGCGTGCCGCGACACGTCACCATTCTCAAAGTATGGCATGACGAAGTACGGCGGCATATGCGCAAGGTTAGCATCGACGATCTGCGCCACGGCGTCATTGCCGGCAAAACTCTGCATGACACGCACTTCACGCTGAAACCGACGCAACATTTCTTCGTCACCGTGCTTGCAGTACTTGAGAACCAGCAGCGCGTCGGCACGCTGGACGTGGTGAACGAAGAGTACGGTACCCATGCCACCAGAGTTGCTGCACAAGCCGCGCACGAAGTACTTCTGGTCGATCACTGAGCCGTTTGCAAACATTGTCGCCCCCGCATTGAAATGACCGTGACTTTGATCGGTCGGGTGAAATTTTGTCCTTTTCCTAGGCCTCGGAGGTGATGCCATGCGCGGCAAAAAATTGTTCGAACCAAGCTATGATAAATTTCGCAAACTGCACAAGCTCCAGTTGCGTTCCATCCGCCCACCGAACCCAGCGCTCGCCGGAGGCGTTTATAGCGACGCTGTTGATTGCAGCACCCCCGATTGCCCCGGAATCTGAATGTGTCAAAGGGTCCGACCGGCTACGAGTTAGCGTCATGTGTTTCGCCTTGTTGCATACGTCGGCGCAAAGATGGATTGCCGGTTCCGTTACCAGCGCCCTATGGTCGGCAGCCGAGAGAACCGGCTTCAAGTAGTCAGTCACGTGGTAGGCCGTGGTGAAAAAATTGTAAGCGTGATCGATCGACTCCTCGCATTCGAGCCGAACAAGTTCTCGTTTCGCCTTGGCGAGCATTGCGCCCGCCGTGGTCAGTTCGAAGAAGCCCATGTACCGTTTTCCGTTTGATTTGTGACCAGGCTTTTTCCGATTCCTACTTCACTACTGTGCCGGGTGTGAGGTAGCGGCGAGGATCGCGGACATTGCTCACGTCGATATCCGCCTCACATGTACAACGCGTCAGTTGCGTCCGCAGCTTCGCTGGGTCGTCCCAACTCAATTCCCACGGCTGCAGCTTCTGCCCTTCCACACTTGCATAACAAACGCAATTTTGAACTCTGGTGATCGCCGAATCGCCAGCGTGCTGCGGACTTTGAGGCATTGTTGCCTGACACGCGGCAAGCCACGGCAGGCACAGTATGGTTCCGACGCGCTTCATGCCCTTTTCCGTTCAGTTGCCAGCCCGCTCAGGCTTGGACTTGGTCGATAAGTACAGATAATAGGTGTAAGCAGTGCTCGCCAGCGTTGCGCTGCGGTTGCTCTGACAGAACCGCCTTACCTCGCCCAAAACTTCCTTCGCTTCAACCCCGCGAAGGGGATCGTTGTAGCGTTGGCCAAGCATCTGGTTGATGCCGGTGAGGTAGCCGACCAGCCAGGATTGCATCCCTACACTTTGGGGATTGCGCAGCCAATCCGCACATTGCACAGTGACACCAAAGCCTGTGGGCTCCGTGCCGCGATCGGCAGCCAGCGCCCCGTGCCCCGCGCAGCCCAGCGCGATGCAAAGCATCAGGCCCGCGGCGCGGGAGGTAGCGCGTTTTTGAAGTACGCCGTGCGAGTGAATGGTGTACATGACGGTGGTCTATTCCGACTAGTGGTAAGCGTAGGACCCGTTCCGCAGAACTTTCGTCTCTACGGCCTTGCTGAAACCTGCTTCGAGGTTCATCCTGGCCAGCTCGATACGGGCCACTTCGGACCCAGCATCCGCTTTCGCTGCAGCAACAGCTAGTGCTTTCGCCGCTAGACCAAAGGCTTCGACTGCCTCATCCCACGAAACTCCAAGCCGGCGTGCCGCCTCGATGGATTGCTCAACCAGGTCGAGCACCGCCGCATCAGGCTCATTCATCTTCTTTTCCGATGAAAGGCCTATTGGGCTTCGCCGAGGAAGCGCAGCAACTTATTGCCTACGGCGACGAGCCACAGGCCGAACACCACCAACGCGATTGCCGGCAGCGCGCCGAACCAGCTCTCCGGTACCCACCAAGTCGGCAGGTCGGGGTAGAGGTTCACTAGACGCGGCGACGGCACGCCTGCACGCGCGGTGTGTTGCGCCAGGCCGATCACGCGCGTGGCAAAGGCTCCGGCGATCCCCGCCATGCACCACAGCCCACCCAGATAAGCGAACAGGCGTCCCGTTTCCAACAGACGTCGGGGACGCTCCAAAAAAATGGCAGGAAGCCAATCGATCATGGTGCTCTTTTCCTCCTATCTCTTGACTTGCATCGGCGGAAGCCCTTTTGCGGGCGGTCAGGTCGGCCGGAACGGGGTGGACGAGGTGCGCAGACGCGCAGCGAGCGCCGGGCGCTCCAGCTCCAACATGCGCAGCGTCGCGCGCTGCGACAGCGGATTGTGCGTGGGACCGAGGATGATGCTGTGCACCAGCTTGTCGAGCCCGAAATTCGGGTCGGTGATGCCGGCCAGCGGCGCGAGGCGGAACTTCAGCTTGGGCTGCACGCCGCCCGGGCCAATCCAGTACCCGAACATGCTTTTGAGCAGGCCCGCCTGGTCCCGGTCGGGGAAATAGACTACCCGCCACTCGCGTTCTTCCGAGAAGCCGCGATGCTTGGAAAAGAGCGAGGCCTGGAGTAGCCGCTGGAAGAGCACATTGGCAGCCATGCCCGCATTGTCCTTGTTGATTGGCAATCGCTGCATGGTCGTGGTGAACAGGTCCAGCCGCCGGCTGATCCATGCCAGCCTGGCTTCTCGGCTCATGTACTCGACCGGTGCAATCAGCAACGGGGATTCCTGACTCATGTTCAGCTGCGAGGTGTCGAAGACAAGCGCGGCGCCACTGCCGTTGCCACCGTAGCCGCGCCACATGGACAGTCGGCCATCAGCATCCTCCTGCGGATCATGCTCTGAGAAGCAAGCGACGTAGGTGTCGAGGGCGTGCTCGTTGTCAAAGCGCTGCCGGCAGGCCCTAAGCTGGCCCATGAACGCCTCATAGCAGCCCAGTGCCTCGCAGGTCTGGTACAGATCCTTGTGTTCGTTGATAGCCTGCATGCCGTGCTGCAGCCCGTAGTACATCTCCTCATGGTCGTTCATGCTCAAAGGGTTGGAAAGCCACAGCTCCTCCCCCGTGAGGATGTTCCGCAGGTTGTCGACGGACGTGTAGTGCGCGAGCAGCGGCCGGTAAAGTGGAAGGTGCTTGCGCTCGTCGATGTCATCCCATAAGGGCGCGGCCAGCGCGGCAAACAAAGAATCCGGAGGCATGGGGGTAGTGACCAATCAGGGGATCAGGAAGAGATCAGCACGCATGCGCGAACTGCTGGACGAGGCAGGCATCAGGCTTTTCAGCCAAATTGGTCCCGTGCGCGTCCGCGCCTTGCAGTCACGCGATAAGAATATGAGCTTCCTAATTCTTTCTGTACTTCGAAACATACGTTCTCGACATTGTTTTCGCTTCGTCAATTTGTCTCGCGGTCATGACTCGTTCAAGCCCGTCGCGCAATCGGAGCGAAGACTGGTACTTGGCATCTCCACCCCTCATCGATGTGGAGAGCCAAGCGTAGGCTCGCACATTGTCCTTGGGTAAGCCTCGCCCTTGCATATAGAGAAGTGCCAAGGAATGCTGTGCTTGAGTGCTTCCTTTCTCGGCCGTCTGCCTATACAAGGTTACCGCCGACTGAAGGGAGTAGCATTCGCCAGTCTCGTCTGCATATATACTCGCTCGATCCGCCGATCGCTTCAAGACTCCCCTGCTCCTCGGCTAGTTCATACCAGTAAATCGCCCTTTTGCAATTCTTCTCTACTCCCGCAATCCCGGATCTGTGCAGCCCGGCCAAAAGTAGTTGTGCGGGAAGATAACCGGCGGCCGCCGAATCGTTGTACAGCCGAATTGCGGTCGCTGGGTCAGATTGCTCGTAAGATCTGGCAGCGTCGTAAAGCCCCTTCGGTGAAAAAGATGTCTCAGCTTCAGCGTACGGAGACGCTATAAGGGTCGATGTAAGTACCGCAAGGACGAGTCCAGCTGACGTACAGATCCGGTTGCTGTTCGGTTTCATACTTTTCTTTTACTTTAGGAGCCGCATTCCGGCGACCTTGGCCGCTTTCGTGTCAAACGTCATCGTGTATTCGCACTGCGCGTCGTGACACATCCGTTCGATGAGGCAGTCGGCGAAATCCGCCGACGAGCGGCCATATAGGCGCAAGGCCTTCCAGACTGTCTCCGCCGCTTCGACTACCAGCTCCTTCGTCCGCAGCAGCGTCTCGACCACCTGCGTAATTTCATCGCGGTCCGCACCATAAGCCCGCCCCAGCACCCACACGACTTCGACCAGTGCTACTTGGGTGACATAACCGGGGGAGTCTGCGGTCAGCGACTCGATCAGTTCTGTTGCCTGCTTAGCCTGCACAGGATCATCCTGCGCGAAATACCGGACCAGTACATTCGTGTCGAGACCGATCATCGGGCCGCGGCTCCCTGTTCCGCTATAGCGGCGTTCATGTCGTCAATCGAGACGGGCCTGGCGGGCTTGCGGATAATGCCTTTGAGAGCGGTTACCGAGCGGGTGGCAGGGACCATTTCATAGCGTCCCGTTTGTTCATTGAGCACGAATTCGATGCGGTCCCCGGTAGATAGGCCTAGATGGGTCCGAACATCCACAGGAATTGTGACCTGCCCTTTTGATGTCACGGTTGCAGAAGCCATAGCACCTCCTGATGTTTACATTCCTTACTTTAATGTAAGGAGCATGGAAGTGCAAGGGCATTCTCTCTTCTGGGTCTTAAGCGTGAAAGCGGCCTCGGCGTCACACGTCGCACCACTTACAGAGGCTGTCCCCCACCTCCGCCATGGCCTCCATCCGCTCCTGGCGCGGCACCTCCAGATACGGCGCGACATGATCCAGTTCGGCATGGCCCAACAGCAGTTGAACGGTTTCGATGGAATGACCCTGGGCAAGCAACCGGCTTGCGAACGTGCGTCGCCCGGAATGGCTGCTGTAACCGTTCGCCAGGCCAGCAGCGCGATAGAGGCCAGTCACGTAACTCTGCAGGCTGTCGGCCGCCAGGTACTCGACCCGCTCTCCCGCCTCGTTGATGCGGCGCTTGACGCTCAGCTCATAGCCGCTGCCCTTATGGGTCAGGATGAGGGTCGTCTTCGGCATCAGGCCGCGCCACTCGCTGCGATCAAGCGCAGTGCCCTTGTTGCGCCGCCACCGCCATTCGATGTAGCGCTCCAGGGCAACGACAGTCTTGGCGTGGCTGAGGTAGATGCAGCGCTGGCGGCAACCTTTCGTGATCGCGGCGCGCAGGCTCACCTCTTCGCGGAGCTTGCCTCCTGGCAACAGGATGTCGGCTACTTCGATTCGGGCGATCTCGGATACCCGCATCCCGCAGGTGAAGCCCAACAGCAGAATGAGCGCATCGCGCTCCGGGTGCCGGCTGGTGGCCTCGGTCACGCGGAGTAAATGGCGAATTTGGGAAGGCTTGAGGGTCTTGGCGCGCTTGATGGGCATGGTCTCTTCAATCTCGGAATACGCTCGATTTCGAGCTTCGTTACGAGAGAGAAACTGCCGGCGCTCCTTTCCATCATAAACCGGCTTTATTCCTGGCGTCCTCGGAAAAATCGGAGCACCCGCCTCGCGCTGGCTAGCCCGGCCCGGACAGGTCACCTTCTTATCAGACCTAACCGCTTCACGCGGAAATAGTGGCGATCACCGTGCTCACCATCGTGCCGGACGCCTTGAACGCCCCTTCGCGGAGGGGCTCGATCTGGCCACCGCGGGCATTGACCAGGTCGCGGAAAGACTCCGCGAGCCGATTCGAGCGGAAGCTCACGCCAGCTGCCATCACCGCTGTGATGGCGGCCGCCCGGGGCCAGAAAGTTCAGCGCGTGGGTGACGTGCCGGATGTCCGCCTGCTTTTCGAAGGGCGGGTTCATAATGATCCGATCGTATGCTGGAGTAGGAACCTGCTCCAGAAAATCGCCTTGCACGATCGAACGGGCGAAGCCGGCCTCACGCAGGACCTTGACGTTCGCCTCCAGCAACTCCACGCAGTCGACCGTGCAGATCTCGGCAGCGGGACGGGCGATGTTGCCAGTTCCAGCCTCCGGCTCCAGCATCGTCATGCCCGGGGACAGCCCTGCCAGCTCAAACAGGCGGGCCACAACATTGGGCGGGGTTGGGAAATAGCCGAAGTCCTGAGGAACCACGATCTCACCAGTCAGCAGGATCTGATCAATGGTGCTAGCCGCGTCGCGCTCGAACAGGTGCGCCTGCGCCTTACGATTCCACTTGCCGCCGGCGGCGTCGAGGACCTTGTTCACCCGCTTATACAGTGCCGGGTCCAGTTGCTGGGTCAGCTTGATGGCGTTGCCTTCCACCGCCGCGCGGTCCAGCACTGCCATCACTTCCATTGCGATCTTCATTGGTATCCACTCCGTTTCTGTGACACAAGGTATCTTGCAAAAACAGAGGGGGAACGGCGCAAATGCAGTGTTCTGGCAATGCACGAGATGGCCTTCATGGACGCATTCGTGCGTATCTCTCCGGGGCGAGTGTTGGATCGAGTTCGGCGTACCCGATCGCACGCTCAGAGCTAGCCGGCTCTAAGTCGGAATGGTGGCGACGACCGGCGTCCTTCTCGGCCCGAACTTGGTCTCCAGTTCCTTGTGTGGCTATGCTTCGGAACAGTTGGGTCGCGGCGTGGCCTCTCTCGATCAACTTGCCCGCGTCCCGCAACTCCTCACTCGCTGCATTTGCTAGTGCCATCCATTCCTCCGGATTCAGGCGCTTCAATTTTTCCAGCATCGATGGAGGCAGGAAGCTGAGGTCACCCGCCTGGCCTACGTCATCGAGCCTCTTCTCAAGCTCGCCTATATGCTCCGACACCTTCTCCAAGGTGCGCGCCAGGTCTTTTCGCTCCGGATCTGTCTCATTCCAGCGAGCAGAGAATTGGTGCACCGCCCGATCAAGGGCCGCGATATGTCTAGTTCGCGACTCGATCTCCTCGAGAACTTGCCGCCTATCACCGAACCGGTACAGCAGGCGAGACAAGAATCCGCCCTTCATCCTTGCCGCATGGTGAGCTTCGACCTCTTCCAGACGGTCAGCGGCGCTCCGCCTCGCCGTCCTACATCTATCGATCTTCTGTGAGAGGTCGGTCGCCTGGCTCATCGCTTCATTCAGTGCCATACGATATAGCGCGCCTCGGGAGGAGGCTTCATACCCCGACTTCAATATGGCAAGAACTTCCTCCCGCTTAGGTTTCGCCTCCTGCTGCCGGACCGCCATCTCGATATCAGCGATTGATTTCTGGAGGCTCGGCATAACTTTCAGCCGCGGATCGTCGTGCTCGATAGCGAACCCTTCATTCGTCAACCGACTGAGCTTAAGTCCCGACTGCGCCTCCCTGCGCCAGGCTATTGCCGCCGAGAGCGAGTCGTGGGTTTGAGCTCTGGTCGCCGTACGTAGATCTCCCAAGGTCTTATCGATCTCTCTGACCGTACCCGCTAGCGCTGTGGTCAGGCCAGGAGAAAACAGTTCCAGGCGCTCCAAGCCGCAGATGCCGCCATTACGTAGCTCGGCAGCGATCTTGCTCGGCAGGTGCTCATCGACTGCACTCTTTCTCGCTAGCAGAACATCGATCAAGACTTCTGCAAGCGGTCCACGATCTTGGTGGGCAAGCAAGCGGCTGCCGAAATCGTCATGCTGGACCACCCACTGGCGTACCGGTGGTTGCTCTGCTGGCAGAGCAAGCTCATACAGGTAGGTCTTACAGAATGATTCGACGCGGTCCGTGACCGCTCGAAGCTCACCATCGCTGCTGGCCTTTGCATATTCTTCGACAAGGGGCTTCAGCTTCAGCTCCGCTTCTTGCACCGTTAGCGGCGCACCGGCGAGCCCGTCTGATTCGAGCCCGAAGTTTCGGTAGAAGATCGCGTCAGGCGGGAAATCGAATTCTGCGAGCACCCCGATCCCTCTTGTGTCCTTTGAGGCGAGGCCAATGTTCTCGTTCGCTGTCTCTGCATAGCCCCGAGCGACAGCGAATTGGGGCGTAGCATGCTTGAAGTGCGCGTCGAATGTACCCGCATTCACATCGGGATCTTTCGAGCCTCTATAAACCTTTACACCATGCAGGAGCGGGCGATTAGAGCGTAGGTTTGCTGCCAGTAAGGCGGTAAAGCCAGATGCGGCTGGAATCTGGTCAGCCCCCACTACCTGCGCCATCCCGTTCTCAACTACCTCCCGAATCCGTCGGTGCAAAGAGGCGTTCAGCGTCTCCATCATCTTGGTCCCGTGGCTCAGAATAGCGAATCGTCGACGGAGGGATACATCGCAAGTACTTCGCGTAGCGACCTGCCAATAGCGTTTCGCTGCATCGAGGTGATTGCCTCTGACGTTAGGGTGTTAGCCTCAAACAGGATCGATCCCTCGCCATCCTTGCCGAGAGCAACGACTCGGACCAAATCGGGGCGCGCACTTCTTCTGACCCCGAGTGACGTCACTATCCAGGCGGTGTCGACGGCGTGGCGACTGACCACATCCGCATCGAGTGATCGCAATGGGACATTCGAGAACGCTTCAACTATCTCCTTTGGTGCTCCCTGCGCCGTCGAAAGATGTGCTCTGTTCCGATAGGCCCATATGACCGCGGTTGACATCCCAGGGGCGGAGCCAATTACCAGTTCCGGCAGTGGCCTCCCGCTCTCCTCGTGAAATCCGGTCCTTGAAATGGCGTAGCCGAATAGTCTATTCATACTCATCTTCCAATCTACGGGTGGAGCCTTTTTCAAACTCAGGATCGACGATGAATCCTCCCCGTTTTCCGGCCACGGCGGCCGGTCTCTTACGAAGTGCCATGACTGCCGTGCGGCAACTGATCTCTCTGGCCAGCAGTAGGGACAAGACGTTCCACCCATATCGCATCAGCATCGTCCGACCCTCAAGTGGTTGAGCAAGGGGTGTAGGTGGGTCCCACGCCGGCCGGCGCGTCCTGCCAGTTGGTGAAAGTGCCATCCTCATACTGGAATTGCTCCTGCAACACCGGCCCGTTGTTCCACACGCCAGTGGGCGAATTGCCGTAGCGGTCCTGACATGTCACCCTACGGATGATCCTTGGAAGGCTGGTGGTCGCGTCGATGTAGACCACCGAAGCCCCATTCGGTATCCCTGCGGGGAGCGATACCGGCGCAACCGCTCCGCTCGACGTGATGATGAGCTGCTGGCCCTGCGCGACACCGACCGTTCCGCGAGCGCTCATCGCCGTCTGCAGCTCAGCGCGCACGCCGGGTATCAAGCGGGAGTTCACCCCGCTCGGGGTGTAGAAGAGGAAGATCTCGCCGTTACGTAGGAAGCCCTGTACGTCCGAGCGGCGGCTAAACCAGGAGGACTGAGCGGCCGCGTCCGGCATGAACTGCTGTACTGGCCCGGTGAAGGTCCTGAAGTTGGCGTAGTTCACCAGGTTCCCGCCGGTTTGGGCGAGCGCGTAGTTCACGATGGCCGCGCGATAGTTCTGCATGTTGGTGACCACGCTGCCCACATCGAGCTCCGCGGCCTGGGTGTCCTGATCCTCAGCGTTAGAAGAGGCGAAATAGCCGAACCAAATGAACATCGCAAGTGCGATGGCAAGCCCGACGGGCATGGTTTCAGTCCTTGAAAGTGGTTTGATTACGCCGCTGCAGCTCGGCAGCCGTCTGATAAATGGCCAGCATCGTCCCGGGCATGCCCCTGCCGTGCTGGGCACCCGCCTGAAGCTGGTCGAGCGCGGCGCGTAGTTCCCGCGCATTGCTGTGGGGATCCCCTGGCTTGGCCCCGCTCACTTTGGCATTGAACTCCAGGATCCTGGCTGCACCGCGCCAGTTTCCGTTGGCGGCGAAGTAAGTCAGCGCGACGAGGTCGGCCAGTCGCTCTGACGCTCGCACGTCCCGGAAAGTGGCGCCTGCCCGGCCCGCCGCGCGCCGAGTCTGGTGCCATTCCATACAGTGGCCAAACTCATGGGCGGCCAAGTAGTGGAGTGCCTCCACGTACTCGAAAGCGCCGGAACGCACGTAACCGTCCAGCAGGTCACTACGGCTGGAGTCATAGAAGATCACGCACGTCGGCAGCTCGCTGCTCTCACTGAATCCTCCAACCGCACGCGCGACCTTCATGTTGTCATAGGCCTGCATAGCGAGAAGCTCATCGGCGCTATGACTGGTGGTCGCCTGCAGGAAGCCGCGCACTGCTGCATCCCCGGTGTCGAAGGTCAGAACCTGCAGCGGTGTATCGGCCTCCCGGCTGTAGCTGGCGAGCATCTGCCCAACCACGTGACCGAGATCGCTCAAGAAGGTCTGCGACGGCGCGGCCTGCCCCGCGACCGGGGCGAACGCGGCGCCGACGGCAAGCCATGGGAGGAGCGCGCGCTTCGCACGCGAGATGAAGGAAGCCACGCTAGTTGCTCGGTGACTGGTTCTGGAGCTGCTGCAGGGCCTGCAGGAAGGACGCTGGCGGAGCGTATCCAGCCTGGGCCGCCTGGTCATACCAGTATTTGGCCTGCTGTAAATTGTTGTTTCGCGTATAGAGCAGCCCCAGGTTACACATTGCCTGTGCGCTGCCCGCATTCGCCGCCTTGGTGTACCACTGGGCAGCGGTGTCCAGGTTCGGGCCCAACCCGCCGCCAACGTCATACAGCGTGCCGAAATTTAGCATCGCATCGACGATCCCCTTCGCCGCCGCCTTCTCATACCAGTAGCCTGCCTCAGCCGGGTCGAGGTTCACCCCCACCCCGCGCTGGTACATGAGGGCGAGGTTGAACTGGGCCTCCGGGTGACCATTGATGGCGAGCCGAAGGTATTGGCGATACGCCGTGTTGTAGTCGCCCTGCTTCACGGCGGTGTTTGCCGCCGTGAAGATGCTGCCCGCTGACTCGTTGACGTTCTGGGCCGCAGCGCCACCGTACGCAAGGGCGAGGACCATGCAAGCCAGCATTGACGCCAGCGGCCTGACTCGCCCCCCAACCACAGCAAATGCCGAGTCAACCACCCTCACGCTCCCTGTATTGCGGGATGGTAGCGCCCTCGCCGTAGCCGTTCTGTCGAAGCTCCTTTGTCGCCCTGTCGAGCGCACGCTTGTCGTATTCATGCGTTGCTCGTTGGCTGTTCTGATAAATCCGGCCCGCGGAGTCCACCATACGGGAAACCTGGTCCACGCGCCGCGTGCCTGACGCCGAACCGACCGACTGCCCTTGCTGGTACATCGAGACGCCATCGCGAGCGAGGCCGCTCAAATCCCTGGCGGTGGTATTTATGTCCCGATTGCCAGTGGCGCCGGCCACTGACTGTGCGAGGCCGATAGCCGAGCGGGCAATGTCCACGAAGTCCGCACCGACCTTGCGGGCCTGCACGTTTCGCGGCGTGGTGGCACTGAGTTGTGCCCTGAGGAGTTGGTGGACTGCGCGCGCGTATGCCCATCCGTAGCTCAGCGCGTCCGCGGCGTCGAAAACGGCCTGCGGGCCTTGCATGCGCATCTGGGCTACAGAGGCCTTCCATTTGTCCGGGGACTTCATATACGCAGCAAGTCCCATAAGCGGCGAGGAATCATTCTTCCACGCATCAGCAACAATCTCTCGGACTGCACTGTCGATCTGTTTGAGCGAGCGCGCCGGGGAATTGACGGCATTGACCGATTGGGCAAACCCAGCAAGCACCTCCGTCGGTGAGAGGCCCTCGAGCGCAGAGTCGGAGCGAATAAGTACTGAGTACGGCTCGGGGTTCACCCGGACAAGTTTCGCGGCCTCGCGCATCATTTCCATGGTGCCTGGCATGCGCTCCTGCAACCTCTCGCTTCGGAGTTCGATTGGGTTCGCTCCCGAAACGCCCGGCTTCTCCCCATGCGCGGAACCGTACGTCAGCGCGTACATTCCTGCGGCCGCCAACATCGCGCCTGAGATGGCCAGCACTGGTGCCGCTCGCCTCAGCCAGCCAACGAAGCGATCCTTATTTGGGCCGCTCGGTCCGTGCACCGTAATGCTGCTCGGCCGAGCCAATCCGCCCAGGCCGAGTTTCGCGCCTTTGGTACTGGAGAATCGAGCGATGAACTCCTGCGCTCTGGGGCTAAGCTTCGCAAGATTTGGCGGGACATCCGTTCCCGTCGGGTCGACTTGATCTGCTTTGGTCATAGTTTGCTCCGATCTGTGCGGAATCAGATCAGGCGACAGAAGCCGCCGGCGCGCCCTGGAGCACAAAGTCTCCGATGAGCTCGTTCGTGGCGGTGTCGCCCAGCATCACCAGCAGGCCCTCTGCACTGGCGACTGCTTCGATCACATCCTTCGAAACCGGGGCGGCGGGCGTGCCCAAGCGCTCAACGGTGCCGTCCGCGCACTTCCAGGTGATTGTGTCCGTGGAGATTCCAACGACAGTCGGCTCACCGCGCCCGTCGCGGGCGGGGATCATGACGGCGACCTGGTCATCGCGTCGCAGTTCGGCATACACCAGGGTCGTAATGTGTTCACTAGTCGTTTGCATGGTCTTTCCTTCTGGAGTTGGGTTTGTGCTGCTGGCGAGCTTCTCAGGCGCGCGGCCGCGGTGAAAAACTGAATCGGGGGGCGGTGTTGGACTGAGCCGGCTGCGGCGCCGTCACCGGTTCGGGTTTCGAAACCGATACCGATGCCTGCGGCGCTGGGTGGCCAGCGTCTGGGCGAGGCCATGGCCACGGTTGCCCGCCCTCCCGGTAGGCCCGCACCACGTACGGATCGATGTCGGCTTGCTCGAAGTACCAGCCCCAGTAGTCGCGCGGAACGTCGGCGATCGGGCGGCCCTTATGCTTGCCGAACGGCATGAACTCGGGAATCCGGGCAATTTCACTGATCTCCCACAGATCGGCGAAGGACCACTCGCTGTCAGGCCGGAGCGCGCCGCGCCATTGCAACTCGTGGACGATCAGATTGAGCAGCCGAAGGTTGATGCCAACGTCGACGGCAGCATCGTGCGCGTGCATGGCGAGTACTGGTGCGACCTCCGGCATCAGGAAATAGAGCAGCGCTGACTGTGTATGGCTGTCGCACTCGGGCCAGAGTCGTTGGGCCAAGACCAAGGTACAGATGCCCCTGATCTCACCGTATCCCTCCGACGGCGCCGCCGCGTGGATGACATCGATGTCGTAATCGATCTTGTGGCCGATCAGGTGCGTCAATCCGGCCGGCAGGCGGAACGTCGACGCCGGCGGGCAGTGCTCAACCGCCTGGTTCGTGATGTGGTGCGTGGCCATGGCCCCAAACTCGATCGGCTTGCCGGGATTGAAGCGCTGGACCATGGTGTCGCGGGCACACGCATCGCCAACGAGTTCGCCGGCGAGCTGCTTGATTTTGCCCGGAGACGGAATCGGGATCCATGCGGCCTCAACGAGGCCTGGGTCCCTCTTCCCGGTTGTTTCGGTGTCAAAAACCAGTGCGTTCATGGTCGATTTGGGCTCGGAATCACCCGCGCGGGCGGGGTCGGGAGGTTTGCGGGGTCTCGATCGCGTATGACTTCTGGATCTGGCCGTTGGTCTGGCTGCCGATCACTGCGTTGTTGACCCAGATGCGGCGACCGTCCTCCAGGCGCCGGATATGACCGCGGCGCATGTGCATTCTGGGGCTGGCTCTGCCGGTGCCACCAGTGCCGCCGCTGGCGCCTGCGCTGGAGCGTCCGGTCACGTCGATTGTCAGTACCTTCGTCTCAAACATCGGGAGCTTCCCATCTGCCGCGCGACGTTTGGCCAGCGGGCTGCCCGGTTCGATCCCTTTGGTGAGGGTGGACGCCTGAATATTGCTGCAGGAGCACGCTTCGATGAACTCGAGCACTGCGCCGGCTTCGAGCGAGATATCCCGCTGCAGATCGGCGATCACCTGGTCTTCCTGGCCCGGCCGCCCATCCATTGCAATTCGGAACATGTCGAGCATCGCTGGGACCATGCCACCCACAAGCATTGGCCGGCGGCCGGCCACGAAGGGCGCAGCGGAATCGGTCGGCCGTTGGTGCCTTTCGCGGCGCAACTCCTGCGAGTACGAAGCGGAGTCGGGGTAGCGCTCTGGCAGCAGCCAAAACCCCGACTCCGGCGCCCAGATCGGCTCCAAATTGGGACCTGGCTGGACATAGGCGGCGCCCCAGACAAGGATTCCACGCTCACCGGCGCCGAGCTGAGGATTCTCCCGAGCCCAGTTGAGCAGCGAGCGGGCAATCATGTCGTGGTGTACCGGTGTCAGCCAATCCGGCAAGCTATCCCGGGTCACTTCGCACGCGTAGATCAGCCGTTTTGGGGCATGAAGCCGGTCGCCAATCTGCTCGGGGTTGAAGGGGACGAAGTATTCGATCGTGATTTCCGGAAACGGCAGTCGGAGCGGCCCGTCCTCCACGCCTCGAAATCCAGTTTCGAGGATGGCAGCGTTGTCGGGGACCGCGAAGTGCACCGCCTCGCCCAGGCGGTGCACGAGGTGTGTGAGGACGAACGCGTCGTGCCGCAATCCCCTCTTCTCAACCAACTGCACGTAGTTGCGCAACGACCGTTGGGCTTGCGCGGCATAGTTGCGCGCCGTGACAGGCGAATCGCCAACCATCGGCGCGGAGGTCAGATTGGTCAGGTTCTCAGGCACAGCGTAGGCGCTCCCTGTAGGGTTCTGGCTCGTTATCGAAATACAGCTCGTGGGGAACGAACGGTGTCATGTCTGGATGGAGAACATACGTATCGCTGTATTGGGCGAACATGTAGAGGAAGCCGGCAAACGAGGCCTGGTAGCTCCAAGGCACGATAGCCTCCGGAATCGGCTCGATCCCGTCGAGGGCATGCCACGGTTCCTCCGTGAGAGGAACCGGGTTTGCTATCGGCGGCAGCAGATCTTGGCGCTCGGCAGCGGCCACACGCCGGTCGACGGCCTTGACCTGGTCATGGATACGCCGGTCGGAGTCAGGAGAGAGCCCAAAGCGCACCCGGATGGCTTGCTCGATGCGAGTCTCTACTGCCTTGTAATCCGGAAGCAGCGCCTTCAGCGGGGACGGAAGGTCCCGGATATATGCCTCGGACGCGTCGTGTAGCAGTCCGTCAAGGGCAAACTCGGGATCGATGTGCCGGGCAACGATCACGCTGTGCTGCGCGACCGAATAGTGGAAGTCCAGCTGGTTCGCGTATCGACATTCCCTCGCCAAACCCAAGGCGATGTCACGGATGTCGAATTGTTCCGGTTCGGGGTGGGCGAGATTGACCCTCAGTCCGCTTCGAGTAGGCATCCAGCTACTTATATTTACGTTTGTCATTATGCTACGCAATTTAATAGGCGACGATTACCCGCCAAAGTTGGCGGACTGGGGGGCCGGGTTTCAGCCGTTTTGTCTGCGTGGCAGATTCATCGACTGTCTGGCATCCTCGACAAAGAAGCGAATCACCTTGGTGAAATCGGCCACCAAGCTTTGGGACAGCGTGCGCTGCCTGGCCGGCAAGTTGTTCTGCTCCATCATCTCAAGGACCACCAGACCGTAGCTATTCGCGATCTGCGCCAGCTTGTTCACGGACTTACGCTCTGCATCGTCCAGCTTCGATGCAGCAATCGTGGTCAGCCCCCTCAGCAGGTCGCAAAGTTGGGTCCAAAGATCCCTCAAGTCGGTTTCCGCTGCCGCGGCGCGCAACGAGGCCGATATGTCGATGTTCTTCGCGACCATGGTCAGCCCCGCGGACGATCATGAGTCGGGGCATCCTGTCCCTCTTCGGTGACTGTCCCCACGCCCCAACGGCGCTTCCAAGCAGAGAAGTACTCCGATGCAACTTCCATCGGCATCGAGAGTAGTGCCGGCCCGCCGGTCTCCCGCAAATCATGACTGGCAGCCTCGCTCTCGATGGCTCGAAGCGATGCCCGAACAGCAAACGTCATGCCGCCGGTTCCAAGCGGTGGTGGCGTATCATGGTCCGGATGCCAGTCCTTCACGGCTTCGGGTGTAAGGCCATTCCGCGCCAGGGCGGCTGACAGGAGCTGGCTCGAGCGGTGTATGACCGGTAGGGATGTCGGCATCGGGTGTCGGTAAAGAGGATTCTCACCAGATTCTAAACCATCCTTTGCAGTATCATGTAACGTCAAAACAAACTAAAGCGGCGCCACCGGGGCGCCGTCTCTTTTTTTCCTCACACCTCCGGTGCCACTACCCGACTTTGTTCCCCACCAAGACCGGTAGCTCAAGGACGTATTCCCATTTTGGCTCGTAGCCGGGGATCTCTAGAGGGTCTTTCTCTGCCAGTAAAGGTGCAGCCGGAATTCGTGAGACTGCGCTTTCCGAAAAATCAACAACTTAGCAGTTAGTTCTGCCAGCGCTCTCCTGTATTGGAACCGGAAATAGCGAGACTGCCCTGTTTTGAAGCGCGAGTTCGTTGGACTGCTCCGCACCGGTTGCTCACTGTCTCTTTCCCACCCTCGGCCGTTGGGCCACAATAGACCGACTGGCAGCAGCGGCGGCATGTCAACCGAAGATCCGCACTTCACTTAGAATCGCGCTCGCCCACCGGACATGTCAAAGACAGCGCCTGCGTTAAAGCGGCTGGCGTCTGAACATAGCCACGCTACCAGGTGTGCCACCTCAGCCGGATCACCGAGACGCCCCGCTGGGCTATCACGAACCATGGCCGCCACCTCGTGGCTACCGAGGGCATGGATCATATCGGTATCCATGGGGCCAGGCGCCACGCAATTAACGTAGATATTACGGCTCACCATCTCGCGGCCGATCGCTTTGGTCAGCGCCACCACGCCGCCGCTGGCCGCCGAGTATGCGGCCAGCCCGACCAGCCCCTCCTTGCCGGCCATCGAGCCCATATTGATGATGCGGCCGCCACCCCAGCGCAACATATGCGGCAGCATCGCCTGCAGGACGTACATGGTCCCAAGGAGATTCACGGCGATGATGCGATGCCATTGTCCGGCCTCGTGATTCTCGAACGGCTGCATCGGGCCGAGGTAGCCGGCACCGTTGATCAGGATGTCGAAGCGAAAACCGGCATCGACCAGTCGCGCCAGCGCCAACGCAACCTGCTCAGCATCGGAGACATCGACGACCTCAGTACTGGCGCCGTCCATCTGGAACGGCAAGATATCCCAAACGTGAACGCTTGCGCCGCTGTCGATCAGTTGCGCAACGATCGCCCGGCCGAGCCCCTTTGCACCGCCAGTCACCAGCGCCGTTTTCCCCGAAAGATCGTAACTATTGGACATGGCATCCTCCGCGCACACATGGCTGCGTAGAAGCGGTCGCATGCAGGGCGGGGCCGATCCCCGACGTCAGCCGGATTCGACAAGCGTTCCGATAAGCCGTAACAACTCGGCATGCTCTGGTCCGTGCGCATCGCGCACGAGGAAATCGCCAACGGCTATTTCGGATGTCTGGCCGCCCGATGGCATGTTGGACTCATGCCGGATGAACACTCGTCCTGAATCCAGGTCGTGAACCAGCGACCATCGGTCGCCATTGGAACTCCGATAGAGATCCCGTGCTCGCTGCGTCATGAACCACCCCCTCAATTTTGGCTGGCGACATCCCCAAGCATGCATCTATCCGATGCCGTACTCAATAAGGAGACTGTGGTGACCGTCTCGTTCGGGTCGACTGCGGCCCGTCGCCGGCGACCTTGTCCTTAAAAAAACTCGGTGCCCTGCGTCGGCGGGCTTTTTGCGACCGCCATGTCAGCGCAACGCTACCCGCCGCTGAATCCCCGCAGTCTCATCAATTCGGTATTTCCAGGGAAGCGGCGAAGTCTCACTAATCCGCTTCCCTGCACTTTATGGACCTAATTAAGCACATTTCGCCAGAGGTCACCAATACTGTATAAACATACAGTACACTGTACGGACAGACAGCTCTGCAGCCTCATGTCCACCCCAAACCCGGAAACCATCCACCCCGCACTTTGGCGCGCCTCCCAACTGGCGCGGCCGGCCGGTCGCACGCTGCCAACCGGCTATCCGGAACTGGCCAGCGAGCTGCCTGGCGGCGGCTGGCCGGTGGGCACGTTGGTTGAGTTGCTCACGCGGCAGCCTGGCGTGGGCGAGTTGCGCCTGCTGCGCCCGGCCCTGCTCGCCGCCGCTTCGCGGCCGGTTGCGCTGATTCAGCCGCCTCACACGCCACAGGCGCTCGCTCTGACAAGCTGGGGCTTGCCGGCCCAGCAGATCCTGTGGATTCGGGGACAGCGAACCGCCGACACGCTGTGGGCTACCGAGCAGCTGCTGCGCGCCGGTACTTGCGGCGCCGTACTGCTCTGGCAACAGCACATCCGCTCAGACGCGCTGCGCCGTCTCCACCTGGCCGCTCAGTCGGGCGAAGCCCTGTTTTGCCTCGTGCGCCCTATCGCCTGCGCGCGCGACGCTTCCCCCGCGCCATTACGCCTCGCCATCAGTCCGGCCGCCGGCGGCATCGAGGTGACCTTTCTCAAGCGGCGCGGCCCCCAGCAGGATGCGCCGCTGCTTATCTGGCTCGAGCCATCGCCGAGCCTTCTCCACCGCCATGTTGCGCCTGTGGATCTGCCTACACCTGCCATCGCTACCCCTCGAAGTGTTCCGGCCGAGCTGGTCCACTGAGCTGCCAACGGCAGTATTGGAAAGCGAGAAGGTGTGTGCCATGACCCCGATGGCAGCACGCGCCGGCGTTCGCCTTGGCATGCGCCGGGGCGGTGTACTGACCATGGCGCCGCAGACCCTCATCTTCGACCGGGCGCTCCAGAAGGAAGCCGAGAGCCTGCGTCGCGCCGCGACCGCCTTGCTCCAGTTCTCGCCCAATGTTGTCGAAGCAGAGGAGGCCTGCGTCCTGGTCGACGTATCGGCGAGCCTGCGACTCTTCGGCGGCATCCGGAAGCTGCTGCGCCGCGTACGCGCGACTGCCCGCGCGCTTGGCGTGACACCCGTGACCGGTTGCGCCCCGACGGCTGAGGGGGCTTGGCTGTTGGCACGCGCCGGCGGCGGCCGCGCGCTGTCCCATCGCTCCCTCGAGCGCCAGGTCACCGGGATGTCGGCGGCGGTGCTGCCAGCAGCCCGTCCCTACCTCGAATGGCTGGATGGCTTGGGCTGTAGAACGCTTGGTGACCTGCGCCAGCTGCCGCGCGCCGGCCTTCAGCGCCGGTGCGGCCAGGAACTCAACGAAACGTTGGACAGGGCACTCGGCTTGGCGCCCGAGATTTTCGAGTGGCTCGAAGCGCCGCCAAGCTTTACTGCACGCGCGGAACTGCCCGACCGCATCGAGCACGCCGAGGCGACCTTGCTCTATGCGCGCGGCCTGATTGTCCAGATGCTGGGCTGGCTGGCCGCCCATCAATTGGCCGTGACGAGGATTGCCGTCAAGCTGCAGCACGAGCGCGGGCGCTCCGCGGTGCCGCCCACGGTAGTCGAGATCGCCCTAGCGGAGCCCAGCTGGAGCGAGGACCACCTGATGCGCCTGCTGCGCGAGCGACTCGCCCGCGTACAGATGGAGGCCCCGATGATCGCCGTTCGCCTGTCGGTCACGGACGTACAGCCGAAGGATCCGCCCAGCGAAGATCTGTTTCCCGAGCCCGGCGGCACGCCGGAAGACCACGCACGGGTGATGGAGTTGCTCACCGCGAGGCTTGGCGCCGAGAACATCCTTCGCCCCGCCTTACAGGCAGACTACAGACCGGAGGTGGCCAACGGCTGGGAACCGGCCGTCGGCAAGCCCCGCCCAGCCCAGCGCGGGCCCAACCTCCCCCGCCCAGCATGGCTGCTCGACAAACCCATCGCTTTGCTGGAGCGGGACCACCGGCCGTTCTATGGCTCGCCCCTGCACCTGGTATCGCCACCCGAGCGCATCGAGGCGGGGTGGTGGGCGGGCGACCTGGTGACCCGCGACTACTACGTCGCCGAGGGTAAGGACCATTCGTTCTACTGGATCTTTTGCGAGCGGATGGCCAGCCCTGAGGGCGACACAGCTCGGTGGTACCTGCACGGGCTGTTCGGTTGAGACTCGCAAATGGACACAGATCTGACCGCCGCGGGCCTGCCCGGCTACGCCGAGCTTCACTGCCTCTCGAACTTCTCGTTCCTTAAAGGCGCTTCGCGCGCGGAGGAGTTGGTGGAGCGCGCCGTGCAGCTGGGATACAGCGCCCTGGCTATCACAGATGAGTGCTCCCTTGCGGGCATCGTGCGGGCACACACGGAGGCAAAGCGCCACGGCCTGAAGCTGCTGGTTGGGGCATGGTTCCGCCTGGTGAACGAGGATGGCAGCCCGTCGCTCTCCTTCGTCGCAATCGCGCGCAACCGCGAGGGGTATGGGAACTTGTGCGAGCTCATCACCATGGCGCGCACTCGCGGCGCGGAAAAAGGAACCTACCGGCTCACTCAGCGCGACCTGGACCGACCCGGGCCGGGGTTTGAGCATCTACGTGGATTGCCTGACTGCACGATCATCTTTACGCCGGACTTCTGCACCCCGGAGGCGACCCTCGATGCCCAGGCACGGTGGATCACCGCCACCTTCGCCGGCCGCGCGTGGATCAGCCTCACCCTGCTGTACCGGGCCATGGATGACATCCACCGGGCAGGAGTACTGCGCGCATCAATCACCAACCACCTGCGCCTGGTGGCCACCGGGCACGTGCTCATGCACGTGCGTTCGCGCAAACCCATCCATGACGTGCTCAGTGCCATCCGTCTGCGCAAACCGGTACCAGCGTGCGGGTACGAGTTGACTGCGAATGCGGAGCAGCACCTGCGCTCCCGCCTCCGTCTGGCCAACATCTATCCGCACCGCGCGCTTACCGAGTCCGTGCAAATCGCCAATCTCTCGACCTTTTCGCTCGATGAGTTGCGCTATGAATACCCGGACCAACTGACTCCGCCCGGCGTGTCGCCGGAAGACTACCTACGGCAGGAGACGTTCGCCGGCGCGTATCGACGCTTTCCCCAAGGGTTCCCGCTCTCGGTCCAGTCCCAGATAGAGCACGAGCTCGCGCTGATCAAGGACCTTCGGTACGAGCACTATTTCCTGACTGTGTACGACATCGTCAGGTTTGCGCGCAACAACGGCATCTTGTGCCAGGGGCGCGGCTCTGCAGCCAACTCAAGTGTGTGCTACTGCCTGGGGATCACCGAGGTTGATCCGGCGCGCGGCAACTTGCTTTTCGAGCGCTTTATCTCGAAGGAGCGCAACGAGCCACCCGACATCGACGTCGACTTCGAGCACCAGCGGCGCGAAGAGGTAATCCAGTACCTCTATCGTCGATACGGCCGGGACCGCGCCGCCCTCACCGCGGCGGTGGCCACTTATCGCCCCCGCGGCGCGCTGCGCGAGTCAGGAAAGGCCTTGGGCATGGATCCGGCCATCGTCGACCAGGTCGCCAAGGCTCACCACTGGTTTGATTCCCGATCCGACCTGATCAAGCGGTTTGTCGAATGCGGCCTGGACACCGAGAGCGAGCTCACCCAGCGATGGGCAAGCATGGCAACGCAGCTGCTCGGTTTCCCCCGTCATATCTCTCAGCACCCTGGCGGTTTCGTCCTTTCGGCGGGCAAGCTGTCACGTCTGGTGCCCATCGAGAATGCGGCCATGGCCGCGCGAAGCATCATCCAGTGGGACAAGGATGACCTCGACGCGCTCGGCCTCCTCAAGGTCGATATCCTCGCCTTGGGAATACTATCCGCCATCCGTCGCACGCTGGACTTGGTGAGCGAGCAGCGCGGCGAGCTCTTCGAAGTGCAGGACATCCCGGCAGAGGATCCCGAGACTTACGACATGCTGTGCAAGGCGGACACCATCGGCGTGTTCCAGATCGAGTCGCGCGCGCAGATGTCAATGCTGCCGCGGCTGCGTCCCCGCACCTTCTACGACCTGGTGATTGAGGTCGCCATCGTGCGGCCTGGTCCCGTGCAGGGCGGCATGGTCCATCCATTCCTGCGCAGGCGGCAAGGCCTCGAGCCGGTGACCTACCCAAGCGAGGCGATGAAAGTCGCCCTCTCCCGTACGCTGGGGGTCCCAATCTTCCAGGAACAGGTCATGCAGGTGGCCATGCTCGCGGCCGGATTCACCGCCGGCGAGGCCGACCAGTTGCGGCGCGCGATGGCGGCCTGGAAGCGTAAAGGAGGGCTGGAGAAGTACCAAGAGCGCATCGTCACCGGCATGCTCGAGCGGGGCTACGATCTGGAGTTCGCGGAAAACATCGTCCGACAGATTCAAGGGTTTGGCGAATATGGATTCCCAGAGAGCCACGCGGCCAGCTTCGCCCTGCTAGTCTATGCGAGCGCCTGGCTCAAGCGCCACGAGCCGGCGGCCTTCCTCTGCGCGCTACTCAATAGCCAGCCGATGGGGTTCTACAGCATCTCCTTATACAGAAGTCATGACTCTTCCCGCAGTGCCTGAATGGTGAGCGCGGCATCCATGGTTCGCTGCATGCCGATCCAGATCGTCTTGGCGCCGGGCTCACCATCGCTCTTGCGCCCAAGGAACCCACCCAGGGAAGCCACCAACCGAATCATCTGATTGAGTGTGACTGGTACCTTCGGGCGGGCTTTTTTGGCGAGCACGTATGCCCCCCGAATCTCGTCGGCGTCGAAGAACAGTGACGCATCCAGATCCGGGCAGGTTCTGCCCAACCGCATCAAGCGGGCAATGCGCCACGCCACCACCATATACAACGCCAAGGCCCGCTCCACGCGATCCATGTGCGATAGCTGTAGCGCTTCGACCTTGCAGCCGGTCTTCAGGACATGGAAGAACATCTCCACCTCCCATCGGGCTCGGTACCAGTCGACGAGTTCGATGACAGCATCGGCGTCCTGCGCTTCTCGGTTCGTCAACAAGCGCCAAACCACTGGCTTGATGCCAGCGGGCGCTCCGATCTCCCTGGCCTCCACACAGGTGAGCGCCGCTCCAATCGTACCCGGCAGCTGCACACGTTGTGCACGTAGCTCCTGTTTGACCTCGCGCGCTTTCTGGCCTGCACGCCCTGGCAAGATAAAGGTAATTTCCCCAAGCACCGGGCTGGCGTCAACGCTATCCCACAGCTTGCCCGCCTCAGCAAGGTTGCGGTTGTATTGGCTGCGGATCAGCCAGTCAGCCGGCTGGCCAAGTTCCTGGGCGCGCGCCATCAGCTCGGCGATGTCACCCTCGCGGTCCGTCACATACACCAGCCTTGTCTGGGGCAGCAGCGCGGCTTGCTCCGCCACCCGTTCGTACCCCTCGATCCAGCGCACGCTTTCCTTGATCCCGCTGCGGTGGCCATCGGCGTCCTTCAGTTCCCGAGCCCACATCCAGGCATCGATCACCCCCAGCGGCTCCCGGTCTGGCGTCACCGCGTAGGTCGGATGGAGATACATTCCCCGCTGGGCTTCGTAGCTCAACGGCCCCAGCCCCTCCATTTCCTGGCCATTGAAGTTCAGCTCGGTGGTGTCAGCGATGCACAGCACCACCGGAAATTGCGCGGCCCTCGCTGCAGTGCGCTCCCAATGGGGCTGCATCACGTCCCGCCAATCGATCTGCTCATTGCCCAGAAACCGATACGCCCCAATGGTTTGCGACCAGTCATCGCACGCACCGGGAATGCTCGCCGTAGGCAGGGCCGCAAACCGCTTGAGCAATTCCTTGGCGCGCCGATCCCGCCGCGGATCACCAAGATCCAGACTCTCAAATTCCTCGTCCACCCATGCCCCCGACTCGTTGCTCATTGCCGCTCGAAAATCCGAGAGTAAACGCGAGTCTGCGGATGTTTACAACCCCTTTCCCCAGAGTTTTCGCGGCATCAGCTATCCCGCCCCGCTGCGGAGGCCGTTCTACTTCTGTATAAGGAGATGGTTCTACAGCCCTTCCCAACTCGTGCAGGACGGCAAGCGCCACGGCGTCGAGGTACGGCCTGCCGATGTCACCATCAGCCTGTGGGATTCAACCCTTGAGCGGCGAGAAGGCGGGCAGCCTGCGGTGCGGCTGGGTCTATCGCGCCTACGCGGGATGCGCGAGGAGGCGGCGCAGCGCATCGAGATCGACCGGGCAGCTCGCCACTTCGACTCCATCAAGGATCTCGCGCGCCGCGCAGGCCTGGACCGCCACGACCTCCAGGTCCTCGCCGCGGGCAACGCCTTGCGCACGCTATCTGGCGATCGGCGCCAAGCGCTCTGGCAGGCGGCCGCTGCCGTACCCGACAAAGACTTGCTACGGCCTGCCGACCTGATCGAAGACCGCCCTGCCCTGCGCCCCCAGACGGAGGGCGAAGAGATCGTTGCGGACTATCGAGCCATGGGGCTCACGCTCAACCGGCATCCCCTAGCACTGCTGCGGCCGCAGCTCGCGGCGCGCCGCTTCGAGCCAGCCTCGGTGCTGAGCACTTACCAGAATCGGCAGCTCGCCCGCGGCTGCGGGATCGTAACGGTGCGGCAGCGGCCGAGCACCGCAAACGGCGTCTTGTTTATGACGATCGAGGATGAGACGGGCGTGGTCAACGTCATCGTTTGGCCGGGAGTGCTGGAGCGCTTCCGCAAGGAGATTCTCAACGCCTCGCTCATCGGGATCTATGGCCAGTGGCAATCCGAAGGCGACGTGCGGCACCTGATCGCGCAGCACGTCGTAGATCTGACACCGCTCCTCGGAGGTCTAGAGCCAGCGAGCCGAGACTTCTGCTAGACGGCCTCGGCCGCCGCATGACCTCAACTTGCTAGGTAAGCAGCCCCGCCGCGGCATCTCAATCCCAAGGCGGGCTCTCGAATACTTCGCTGTAGGGATCAGCGTTATGACGGTCCAAGCTCGCCCGATAGGCCTTCTGCACGATGAACCCCGTGTCTTCTGGCAACCGACTTTCTGTATCGGGAAAACCAATTGGGCACAGCCAGCGACTGAGCCAGCAATTTGTCAAAACTGGTCAGTCCTTTGATGCCAAGAGAGGTGTTTCCACTGCCCGGCATAAAAGAGGCTGCCCAAGTAGTAATGCGCTTCCTGTGGGTCCTCGGCACAGGTGTCTCGCACAAGCAGGAGTGCCGCCCGGCTACCGGAGCGTTCAACGCTCTGAACCCCATCCTTATTGATGCCCTTCCTTCTGATATCTCGGTCGCTGCTGCGGTTAAACTACTTGCCGGTAGTCAGGAGGAGACTAATGTCCAGCTTGCTCACTAGGATTCATCAGGGCCGACACGACACCGAAGATTAACTGCTGAACCTCAAGGCGAATGCAGAACGCCTTGGCCGAGCGGAGATCCTCGAAGCAGTGCACCAGCGGCTGCGCATCGTCTCACCCAAGCTCTACCAACGCGTGGTCGGGCCGCTGCATGTCCGTATTCGGGACAAACAGTTCCAGTGTTACTGCAACAATCCGAAAAGCCTTAATGCCATAAGCAAAGATATCCTCGCCGGTGAGGTCCCGCCACATGCCCTCCCCTGCGACGCGTGCTGGCAAGAGGACCTGGCCACAACGTGGGGCTACTTCGGATGGGCGATCAAAGTGATACCGAAACAGGACTGTGACCTACTTTGCGATCGGCGCGCACACATGAAGTTCGTGGACTAGCTGTGACATGAGCTATTGGCAATGGCAAGCGGAAGACGCGCTGGAACATGCATTTCGGAAGCTTCCCGAGGCGAGACCATACTTCTTTAACAAAGGGTTGCAAGACGAGTATGCTCAACTGTCAGTCGTGCTTAACAAGTGCGCTCACTCGCTTTCTACTGGATCACAACCGCCTTGGCACGAAATTGCAGCTTACCGCACGGTTCTCCGCATGCTAGACATGAGCCCCGGCAGGGATCCGCTACTTGATATCGTCGACGACATGGTGGCGAGCTTCGAAGATGCCGGGATCTCTATATACCGCGTGAAGGAGTAGAGCATGTGCAACAACTACATTCCCGTCCAGGCCCAGCTGCTGCGCGACGTCTATGGCGTAGAGCCTCCTGCTGTTGACGGCGGTGTAAAAGCGACAGTAAATGGCGGCGTATGGTTGGGTAAGCAAGGGGCCGCGTACGGCCCCTTGCAGTTTGGGAGGGACGGTGCTGGTTAGAACGGATCGTCGAGGCCTTTCTCGGGGGGCGAGCGCTGCTCACTCAGCAGGTCATGCAGCGCGAGCTGGTAGTGCGCGCAGATCCGCTCGCGTAGATCGTCGATGAGTTCGACGACGGCGAGGGCCTGTTCTGGGGACCAGTTGTCTGGGATCAGGAAGTCCAGGCCGTTGGTGATTCCTGAAGGCAGGTGCAGATGCGTCATGATGGCTTTTTCTCCGCCCGGGCCACGTTGCGTTTCTTTGCTCGCTGATCGGCCCGCTCACGCGCTTCCTTGACGCGATACGACTCGCCCTCGATCGCGATGACTTCGGCACGATGCACCAGTCGGTCAACCAGCGAGACGACGCAGGCGGCGTTCGGGAACACCTCAGACCATTCGGCGAATGGTCTGTTTGTTGTAACCACCGTGCTGGTGGCGCCATATCGGCGACTGATGAGCTCGAACAGCAGATCGGCATGTCGGTTCGAGTACGACAGGTAGCCGACCTCGTCGATGACCAGCACGTCCGGCGAGGCATAGCGGTGCAGGCGTCGACGCAAGGCCGAATCGCTGTCGAGGGCGGCCAGCTCGCCGAGCATCTGGCCGGCGGTGGTGAACAGCGCCGTGTGCCCTTGGACGAGCGCCTGATAGGCCAGATTCAGCGCCAGGGTCGATTTGCCGACGCCGTTCGGGCCGATCAGCACGACGTTGGCCGCGTCCTTGACGAACTCCAGCGACATCAATTCTTCGACGGCGGCCCGGTCGCAGCGCGTCGGCCAGGCCCAGTCGAAGTCGCACAAGGGCTTGAAGTTGCCCAGGCGGGCATCCCGGATGCGTCGCTCCAGCGAGCGGCGCGAGCGCTCCTCTTCTTCCCATTGCAGCAGCGGCGCCACCCAACCGGCGTCGGCGACCTCCGGCCAGTGCGCCAGTAGCCCATGCAGGCGCAAGGCGTTTGCACGGCTTTGCAGGTTCTCAGGCGTGTTCATTGGCATCTCCCGTGATCTGATCGTAGATGTCGAGGCGGTGGGGTATCACCAGCTTGTCCTTGTGCCGGACGTGTTCAGGTAGATGGATGCCCACGGGCGGCGGTGCCTGGCGCGCCTCGCGCCGGCGCTCCAGCGCCAGGCGCACCGGATTCTGGTGAGGCGCGGCATCGCTGGCGAGGATTTCCTCGATCGCCGCTTGCAGTTCCGCGGCGCCATAACGGTCGAGCAGGCGCAGCAGGTGGGTAGTGATGTTGCCCAGATTGCCGCCCCGTTCCGCCGCGCGCAGCAGCAGCGCCTGGCTGGCCGGCGCCGCCCGCGCCAGATGATCAAGTCCGCGATGGTGGCGGGCTTCGCGTTTGCGTTCGACCAAGGCGTTGATGTGCGCGGCGATCTCGATCTGCTCGCCGCGATCGTAGCTGCGCTCATGCGTGGCGAGCAGTTCCGCGCCATCGAGAATGCGTACCTGCCGGGGACTGGCCCGCACCGTGAGCGTTCGTCGCACATGGGTATGCGGAATCGTGTAGTCATTCAGGTCGAAGCGCACGTACGGTGTCTTGCCGACCTTGACGGTCAGTTGCAGTTCACACGGATAGGGATTCTCCGGCAAGGCGAGCAGGCTGGGCTGCTCGCGGGAGAACGCCTCGCGTACGCTGATCGTCGGTTCTTCCCGGCAGGGGCGATCGGCCGCAAGTCCCGCGCACCAGTGGGCGGCCTGGGCATTGAGTTCGTCGAGATCGGTCACGGTGCGTCCGGCGAAGAAGCTCTCGCGCACATAGCGGATGGCCCGCTCGACGCGCCCCTTCTCGTTGCCCCGGGCGACGGCGACCGGCCTAGGCTCGTAGCGATGATGCGCTGCGAACGCGAGCAGCGTCGGATGGAAACGGATCGCATCGCCCTGGCGCTCCAGGACCGCGCTCTTCAGGTTGTCGTAAAGCAGGACCCTGGGCAGGCCCGACCAGGCTTTGAAGGCGCCGGCATGGCCGGCCAGGAAGCTGTCCATGCGCGCATCGAGGAAGAAGCGCAGATAGATCTGCCGCGACCACGACAGCACCATCACGAAGGCCATTAGCGGCCTGCGTGCGCGGCCGATCTGCAGGTGGCCGAAGTGACCCCAGTCGACCTGCCCTTGTTCGCCGGCCAAGGTACGCAGACGCAGATAGGCTTCGGGCAGTGGGCGCGGCCGGTGCAGCGCAATCATGTGCCGGAAGTGATGCGGGCTACCGCGGTAGCCGCGCTCGGTCACCATCGCATACAGGCGGCTGGCCGTGAGCGACGGGAACTTCTTCAACGTCTCATGGATGAATGGCAGGTAGACGTCGATCTGCGAGGGCCGCTGCACGCTACCAATCCTGGGCAGACCGGCCTGCGCCAGCACGCGCTGAACGGTGTCGCGGTGCACATGCAACTGGCGCGCGATGGTGCCGGCGCGCCATTTCTCGACGTGGTAGTAACGCAGAATCTGAGCTTCAAGTTCTACTCCAATGGTCATGGGTCGTGTCCTGTGCGGTCAGTCGTACGAACATCACGGAAGACCCGACGACGCAGTGGTCCGAGGCGGACAAAGCCCGAATATGCGCAACGGCAGAAGTGGCAATGTTCAGGCACAGGTGTTGAGGCGCCAGCGGGCGCCGGTGCTCTGGCCGGCATCGTCAAGGTCAGCGGCAGTAGAGCATCGGCGACCTGCGTGGCGGAACCCTGATGCGTCACTTTCTTTTGACGACTTCGATATCGGCGCATCCGTTCTGCATGCGCAAGACGACCGCGGCGACTGCGCTGGTAGCGCTGGGCGGCCTCGCGCAGGCTGGCGCGGCGCGCTGCCTGCGAGCAGCCGCCATTGCAGTAGATCTGGCCGCGGTCGCAGCGGCGGCAAACAATGACCTGCGCCCGGCAATGGGCGCACACACAGAGACGGCCCGTGGCCGGCATCGGCAATCCCCATTCATGCCGAAACGGCCTCGACGGGATTGGCGTGCCATGCCATACTGGCCCGGCACGCGCGCCCTTGGCACGAGTGGGGCACGACATCGGGATGAACTTGGCGGTTTGGATCGGTGTCGTGCCTGTTTCTTTTCGGCGGTAAAGTCGATCTTTTTACCGCATCCCACCTGCGACGTCACCACCTTGCGGAATTCCCGTCACCGGGCGCGTCTGCACTCGCCCTACGGGCTCGTTCCGACGCGCCCGGTGACAACCTTCAATATCAAATCAGAAGACCTCGGGACGTCCTGCAATACAGGAGTTGCTCCGCATCTTTAAGCCGCGCCGCCGTTTAGTGCCGGTTTTAGACAGCCGTTCACACCTGCGGAGTCATACCCGCCGGAGACCTGGCCCGACTATATGGCCCCGATCGTGCGGCTCGATGCCGCCGGCGAGAAGCGGGCCGTACTGGGCAATTTTGGCATGATGCCGAAGTCCCGGATTCCACCCGGTGTCAAACCCTTTGACACGACGAATGCCCGATCGGAGACTGTTGGGGAAAAGAGAACATTCTCGGCAGCCTGGAAAAATGGGCAGCTCTGCCTGGCCCCAGCGTCCGCGCTATTCGAACCCAACTACGAGTCCGGGCCAAAGTCGGTGCGGTACCGGATCTGGGCGCGTGACCAAGAGAACTTTGCTATCGCCGGCCTGTGGCGTGACTGGCCGGACGGCTTCACATCCTGGACCATGCTTACGGTGAACGCCGAAAACCACCCGCTGATGCGCCGCATGCACGCCCCAGGGAAGGAGAAGCGATCGGTGGTGATCCTGCATCGCGATCAGTGGGACAACTGGTTGAGCTGCAGCGACCCAGAAGTCGCGCGCACCTTCCTCAATCTATACCCCGCCGATCTGATGGACACCGAGCCCGCCCCCAGAGCTTCGCGAAAGTCGAAGCCACAGCAAGCCTCCGATCAGGCAACGCCAGACCTTCCGTTCTGAAACGCGAGGCAGCGCCAGAACGGTTGGCAGGCACGGCGCGGCACAAGTATCAAGCCCGCCCTGCGGGACGCGAGTGATGATGATCGCCGATAGGCGAGACTAACCCATCGCCGTCAGCAAGGCCTTTGATCACGCTTCAACGTCACCGCATGCTGCTCGTCGTGCTCCGCGACCTTCTCCAGCAGATCTGCCGGGACATCGAACTCATCAAGGTCATCCGCATTGGGGCACCACATCTTGCCAGCGTGCTCGAGGCAGTCGAGCAACGCATTCTCCGGGGTGAGCGCCGGCAGCCCGTATACAGGCTCACCCCAGGGGGAGAACTTTCGATACCACCGCATTGACCGCTTGAACACTTCCACACCTTCCATAGAGGGGTGGCTGCCATCGTTCAAGACAGCGATGGCTACAGACTGCGGGATCTGCGTGATCCACCCGTAACGATGCAGGACAGTTGGACCGATGACGACGGCAGATGGGTATGCCATCTTGATAGCGTGCGCGCGATTTTCTTCCCAGTTCGGATGTGTGACCAGGTTGTAGTAGAGCCCCAGGCGGGGCCCGGCGGCATGCACCATGCCCTGCTCTTTCCATCGCGCAACAGTTGCCTTTACGGCAGCGTGGTCCTTGTCGAGCAGTACCGAGATGTCGCGCAGCGAAAACACCGCCGGCATTTTGCGCAGCGTCCTAAACGAGTTCACGGCTTCTCCGGGGAGGTCCGGACGGGTTTGTCCTCCGGCGCGTTCTCGATCAGGATCGTGACCGCTCGCGAGCAATGGAGCTTGGTGACATCCACCATCTCCTGCACGGTCTGTGGCCACATTGCATTCCACATCGCCGGGGCGATCCAAGGTTTCAGCCCCACTTCCATGCTGGCCATCAACTCCTCGTTCGGCTTCTCCACCAAGTCCTGCAGACCCGTGATCGCGTCAAAGGCTGTCTGATTGTAGAGCGCCGCGGTGTTGTCCATCCAAGCAAGGAACTCCGGCACGTCGCCAAACACCTTGTCAGCATTGAATGCCTGCCCCGTTTCAGCAGACCCATCGCGCAGTTGCGTGGTGAGGAACCAGACGTCGAACACATCCCTTGGCTTCAGTCGCCCCCTGTGCGCGATGGCATTGAGCTTGTCAAAAAGGATCTGCTTAGGTGTCGCAACATTGAAGATGGGACGGACCGTCGTATAAAGAGTCGCGCCTCCGCTCGGGGCTAGAGTCCGGTGTACACCTTCGTAATGCGCTGCCTTGTCAGGTGGCACCTGCCAGAACTCGGTCTTCACCTTCACCTTGCCGACCACGTCGGGCAGGGTGATACCAATCTGGAACATGGCGAGCTGCTTGCCCTTTCCGCTCTTGTCGGCCAAGTCGACCTTGGCACCTGGATAGAAGGGAACAATTGCGTGCTGGACCTCGCGGGCGACGAGGTGCATTGCTTCGGACAGCTGCTCGGGCCTGACGTTGCCGGCGATGAAGTCCAGATCCTCCGAGAAACGAGGGGAGGCCCAAGCCAAGGCTAGAGACGTCCCCCCCTGGAACGTAAGGGAATGGCGATCGAAGTCCGCGCTCTGCGACAGAGCGTTCAGGGTCAAGAAGTGCGCCAGGCTGGCCACTTCGCGTTCTGTCTGTGGATCAAGGGCCTTACGGGACGGTGCCATTCAAGTGTCTCTTTTCCGACATCCCCCGGGGGAGTTCGCCCGGGTAACGTTTAGCTCACCACTTTCTGGCGAATTATAAGGCACTCCCGGAAATCTACCAAACAAGATACGGTTTACCGGAACTTATCCGCCACTTTCTCGGGGACGCCAGTCAACTTTCAAGCATGAAAGCGGTTCAATCTCAGAAAATTAGGGTCACACATCCGGCTTACATGGATCAGAGGCTGCGCGCCTTCGAAGTAAATTGGCCACTACGATACGGTATTACGTGTCCTATTTAGTCTTCCGCAAGGGCCTCTCGACAGCACGCCTTCTCGCTCAACAGGCGGTCGACCATCTTGCGCGCCACGGTGGCTACGATGCCGTTCTCGTCCGCCTGCTCGTCGGCTCGCATGTTCATCCGGGCCTCCTGGATTGCATGTCGGGCAGTCCCCGAGGGAAACGCCTTTGCCAGCTCTACAAGCCCACGCCAGGAATCGCCACCGAGCCTTTCAACCACAGCCCGTCGAACACCGACGTCCAGCGCCGATGAATTAAAAGCCCACCGCTCCAGACTGGAGGCGCTGTTATAGAGCAGCTGCGAGACGTCACCTCGCTCGGCGGTCTTGAAGAGGCCAAAGAGCGGAGCACCCTTCTCGGTCGGGCCCAGGCAGTCGTTGGTGATGATCCGACGCTCGGATTCGCTCAGACCAAAGACCTTGGCCACCTCATGGGAAGCCTCCTCCGAGCCCACACCTAGGATGAAAAAGTTAGTAGCGTTGTCGCGCAGCGGCTTCGGAAAGTCCTGCAACATTTGTGACGACAGTAAAGGAACCACGTTGTACTTGCGGCCGACCCGGAAGTCCTCGACGACGAGCGACATGACTGCCTCCTTCCCAGACGCCATGTGGAACTCGTCGTATTCCAGGAACTTCAATGTCTCCCACATGATCTTGACCCGTCGCGCTTGGTAGGCCTTGTACCGCTCGGGCATCAGCGGGTCGACTTCCTCCCACTTGAGGAAGTAGTTCTTCGCGCCGAGCTGCCGTGCGAACAGGATCATCATCTCCGCGCGCCGCTTGCTCTCCTCGGAGACCGACGAGGCGACCACCTCTTCCAGGTCAATGGCCACGATACGTGCGTCACCCAGGTCGAAACGCGTAGTGGTCGAGAAAAGCGCATACTCGCGCATCGCCGTGGAGATCGATCGGGTGAATACGTCGGTGATCAGTTCACCTGACTTTGCAGGCGTCTTGGCGTAAAGGTCCTGTACCGATTTCATCCGGGCCGCGGCCACGAGCGACTCGAGAGTGGGGACGGCAAACCGCTGGGCGGTGGTAGCTGCGTGGACCTCGCCCAAATCAAAGAGCTTGTCGACGACCTCCCAAACTCGCGGGAGGCGATTCTCGTCAATTGAGAACCCAGCAGCGACGAGGCGTTCTGAGATCTCCGGGTCGAGCGCATACTGCCAGCGCTTCGCGTTGATGCTCGAGCGGTCGACGTCGCCGTATGCAGCATCAATGACAGCACCCACATACCGACTGCCCTCTTCGCCCATGCCTGGGCAGATGGCAAGCACCATCGCGATCTGGAAATCCCGCTCACGCTCGGTTGGCCGTTCCGCCCCGAGCTGGGTGTCAAACATGTTGATGGCGAAATCCGGCGTGTTGCGCAGGCGGATTGACACTGCCTGGTGGCGTTTGCTTGCAGGAAGCATCGCACGGAGAGTCTCTACCAGGGCAGCCGAGGACATGCCATTGTCGATAATGGTCATGTACGGCAGCTCGGACAAACCCGGCGAGAAGGCCAGGCCGGCGTTGATGACGTTCATGAGGAACGATTTGCCGCGTCCGGGCGGCGCAAAGATCAGCGTGCCCCAGAAAGCCTGGATTGTGGTCCCAAACCCAACCGGATAGGGCTTGCCCTCGCGTGTGCGCAACAGAAGCTGCCCCTCTGTCCACGGAGAAGCAGGTCGGAACACCGGCAGCATGCGCGCAAAGGTCCCGATCGGACCGGGCAGGAAAGGAGCCGGGCTTCCGCGTCCCAGGCCAGGAGCGGCTGCCACATGCAGCGAAGTCGGATCTCCAGACTCGTTGCTCGCAGTTGAGCCACCCCAGTTCTGGATGTCCATTTTCACCTTGGCCAGCTGGTCGCAGGTTTCCTCCTTGCTGCGCGCCCAGGTCGAGCAGACAACCCGGATTGCCGCGATGTACATGCCGCGGTCCCGCATCGCTTTGAGCGAGTTCCAGGCATCTCGCAGCGCCCGATTGTGGGTGCCAAACCCACCGAAGAATCCGGCGAACATCTGGTCGAGCTTCTTGAACTCCAGGCCATTGGGGCTGATCTCGAACGACAAGGCAACTGGAAACTCCTTGCCGATCCGCTCCATCAGGGTCGAGAAGCTGGGTGCGGGATCGTCATGCGGACACACGTCCATTTTGATGGCGCCATACCAGAATCCCGCCCTGCGGCAGAGTTCAAAGTCATCATAGACCTCGGTGGTCGGCTCGCTGAAAAGCTGGCGCGCCAACGGTGCCGGCATGGCATGGGCAATATCCCCCTTGCGCTGAAGTGCCGACGCGGTCGGTGCCCTGAATCCGAAGAGATCCGGCCGCCAACTGCCAGGCAGGTCGCTGCCGTTGACATAGCGCCCCAAGGCGGCGCCGGCCTCCGCGCAGTCAAGCTTGTCGATCATCAGGCCCAGGCCTGCCTCCTGGTTCTCGAAGTTGTGCTGCAAACTCTTGAGCATGGCGTCGTGCCGCGCCTCGAGCAGCCCGGCGACTGGAACAACGGACTGAGAGAAGTCGGCGTTGCCGCCACCGACGGCATTTGCCTTCGCCGCGGCCGAGACCTGGTCAGCAGCGGCAACTGTGGCGCGCTCAGCCTCCTTTTGCGCGAGGCCACCTCGCAAGGTAAAGGCGGCCATTAAGATGGTCTCATCGCTCGCCACGGTGCTGAGCAGTTGGATTCGCTGCCTAAACCATTCCCGGGCATGGTCGCCTGCACCGAGCCGGGATGCCGTATTGATAGATGAGTTGAGCGCCTCAGTGATCACCCGCTTCGTCCCATGCGTGGCTGAGAGGTAACCAAACGCGACACTGTGCTGGCGCCCAGTTCCATCGCCAAGAATCGTACGGAGCTGGTGCCCAAGGCGATCGGCGAGCCTGTCAAAGTCGTCCGGACCGATATGTCGCTTGGCGCCCCGGATGCGAAAGTAGGACACCAGGTCGCCGGTCGACGTGATGAAGGTGTTCGGGCCAACAGGTGAGATCAGGGCAACCCGCGACTGGATATCTCCGCCGAGGAAGAAGCCGGAAAGGTAATACAGGGAGCGCTCCAGGGCGCCTTTGTTCACGATCGCCAGTGCCATGATGGCCAATACGACCACAGCGATCACAATGTAGGTAGAAATCATGTCGAGAATTCGGTATCGGTCTATCTCAGGCGCCAGTCTCACGCGTGCGGTCTGCAGACGGCGGCTGCACCTGGTTCATCGTCGGGATCAAGGGGGCGGCTTGGCCCGCCGCGACATCGACCTGCAGCTGTTCGGCGAAGATCGCCATCAGGGCGCGTGTGCCCTCTCGCCGTTTGTCGCTCTGCGCGTACTTCTGGTAGAGCATGGTTGCACGCACCGCCGACTGCCTCGCCCCGTCCATTGCGAGATCGTCAAGTTCCACGATCATTTGCAGCCCACCACGGTCCAGCAAAGGCATGAACGCGGCATCCGGCCCGGAGAAAGGCTCGAAGAAGTCCGGATATCGGCCTGTCGTAATCAGTTCGTTTTCCATGTCAACTCCCACCTTCCACACCATAGCTTTCCGACGTCGTCACGGTACCCCAACCGCCCTCTCCTTCTTCGCAAGGCGAGACTCCAGGCACCAGCGATTCAATTGCGGGATACATAAACCCAAGGTCACGCTTGAACTTCAATAGAGCCTGGAGCTGGTCCTCACGGACGCGTAGGCCAATCTCTCCGTCGCCGTAGCGCCTGACGAGGAACCCGGCTGCATGAGCGCGACAGGCGACCCCAAACATGAATCCCCGGTCATAGGCCCGCAGCCATGCGCCGGTGGCCGACGCAAACCGCCCTTTACTCCCTTGATAGCACTCGGCGGATAGGACGGCATCCAGATGTGCTTTACCCACCAGACCAGCGGAGTAAGACATGGTCAGTTGGGAGCGAACCGCGAGGGGTACCGGCATCTGCAATGGTGCCGCCAAGAGAGAGTAGCCTCTCTCATTTATCAGCGCAGCGTGAACATGTGCGCGGCAGAGTGGTCCCAGCCAGTCCAGCTCCGGCCCACACGCCCAGAGGCGGAGTTGTTGCTTCCTCTTCCCCGTCTGGCCGAATGCAGCAAGTGCGACCACATCCGGCGCCGTTTCACTCCAGTCGATAGCAAGGTTCACAAGTGTTGGCGCCCTGTCAATTCGCTGACCTTGCCCGACCTCTACCCAGTCCGCCCCTGCCGGAACTAGTTGAGCCAGTAGTTGCCTGGCATACGCCAGGCGGTTGAACCGCAACGTCACCGGTACTAGCCTCTCGAGCGGCTCGAACGGCCAATTCGGAGCGGAGCGATCCTGGCAGGCGTGGCCGAGTCGGCTGCCAATCGAGTCGCCTGATGCCTTGTGCGGTGGCTCCATGCGCATCGCCATGGCAATATTTTCGAAGAGAGTCTCGCCACCTAAAGGCGCCGCACCGCCATCCAAGTCCCAGCCGTACACCCTCGACGCGACGACCACCGCCCTGGACATGATTGTCGCGATTGCCACTCCCTCTTGCGCGTTTAGTGGGTAGCCGCGGGAATAGGCCAGTCCAAGATCGTAGGCAATGTCCGAGATGCTGGCGCCAAAATAGTCGCTTGCCCGCAGCCCAGGATGGGTACGAGAGATACCCCGATCGGGCACGTTCGCCACCCAGATCATGTCCGAGCGAAGGTCGTTCATCGACCGGATCCGCTGCGGCAATGCATCAGGGAGATATGCGGTTCCCGCACCACGCTCCTGCGGGTCGTCGAAGATCACCAGACCACAAGCAGTTGTCCTTTGGATCGGCGCATGGATTGCCAGCGACGGCCTTGCCGCAAGCGCCATCATAGGTTCTCCTTCTCGCCGACGGCGTGCGTATCGAGCTTAATCAGTGTCCGTGAGGACAGCTCCGTCCAGCTGGATACGGGAAGGCCGCTATGCTCTCCCTGGAGCTTGCTTCCGATGGCGGTGAGCAAGTGCTCGTGGAATGCCAGGCGCAGGTCCTCCACCGCCTCGCCCCGATGCGCGTACTCCCCATCGGAAAGCGCCAGCATGGCAGCGTGGAAGTCCCGCGGGGAAGCGGACCCCCAACTGGCCTTGGCGAATACAGTGGCTTCGTTGACTACCTGCAGGACTTTCAAGGCCTGATCTCGCTCGCGCTGGTCGTTAAGCGCACACGCGATCGCTCGATAGAGATGGTTGAGGTCGCCGGCAGAAATGCCACCCTCGGCTACTGATGGCACGCGCATTAGGCGGGTCTGCGGGGCAATCTTCTCCCCCTGCGACCGCGCCGCTGGTGTGCGTTCGCCCACATGCTGGTATGGGTGACAGAGCGCGCAAACCCCGGCCAGATTGCGTGCGCTGATATCGTCGTGATTTCCGTTGAGGTGAAGTGCCTCGGTCGTGGACTTGCTGCGAAATCCACACACCGTGCAGGTGAAGTTTTCCGCTGCGATCGCTTTATCCTCCGCGAGCGCAATTGCAGCGTCAGGGCTCTTGGCGCCTGCCGTTTGTAGTCGACGCTTGATGCCGACAAGTAGAGCGTTCACGAGCTCCTCCGTACGCATGAGAGAGATCGAAGGGGTGCCGGGTGCCTAACACCCTGCCCGGCCAGGTTGGGAGGGGTCGAGCTCGATGATTGGGGCATCGAACTCCCAGGTAGGCTCTGGTAACTCTGTCCTTAGAAGCTCTGCTGACGACCGATGTCGCTGGAGCTACCGCCCGTGGTCTCAACCAGCATCGTGATCACGAACCAGATCACAATCAGACCTGCACCGCCGCCGAGGGAGAACAGGATTTGGCTGATCTTCACGTTCTCCCGTTCATTGCTCCTGTCCTTGATCAGCTTAAGGCCGTACAGGACGCCGGCCACGCCCATCACCATCGCAATGTTCACCAGCGTGGTCACAGACGCCTTGGCTGTGGAGTCGATGTTGCCGAGCATGCCCGTAATACCACCAGCGGCGTACGCCGCCTTCGACGCATTCACGCCCATCAGCGCCACAGTCACCCGGGCGAACGCACCTTTCCATGCCGACCAGGTCTTGGCACCCAGGCGGCTCGCTTTGTGTTTGATACCTTTCATGTTTTTCCCCTATTAATCACCAAAGATTTCCATCCGGACGCGGCGGACTTTCCCACCCAAGATGCGAAGCGACGTTGGGTACACCACTTCGGCTTAACCTCCGAACCAGCTGCCAGCCAGACCTCCAATGTTGATGAGACAGGCCCCGCCAAGCACATGCCAGAACCCGCGCCAACCAAGGTCCCTGCCGCCGGCCGACGCACCCTCACTGAGAGAGTTCCAAAGCAGTAGTCCACGAAACACAGCAGCCCACCCAAGCGCTGCCAACCAGTAGACCGCGACGCTCACCACAAACATGAGGGTTTCGTTGCCGGCAACTTGACTGGGCATATACGAGAGCGCCTCGCGCGGATCCGATATGCCAGTGCCGAACAACAACTCGACGGCATTGCCCGCCACCGTGGCAAGCTGAGCGAGTAGCGCTGCGATCAGGAAATTGATAGCTACCGGACCGATCGTTGGCTGTCCTTGACGATGGCCCTTGCTAGCCGCGACGAGCTTGCGCAGGCCGCTGAAAGCGATCCACGTCGCGCCGAGAACGCACGCCCCCGACGTCAGTAGCGAAACGAGCGCCTTGCAGAACGCGATCGACCCTTCCAGGAAGGCCTGCCAATCCATCGTCTTGTCCCTCGGCTCACTTCACGCTGATCTTGCCGCCGTCCGCCAGGTAGACGGTCGTGCCGGCCAAGCGCGAAACCTTCACGCCATCGATCTCCGAGCCAACGGTCACCACGACCAGACCCTTGCCATTGGTAACCCACGCCTTCTCGGCCTTGCCCGTAGCCGGGTAAGTCGCCACCGTCCGATAGCCGCTCCAGCTCGACGGGTGCTCCGCCTCTGCCTTCGCCGCGCCGGTGCCTCCCGGCTTGCCGCGTACGACATCGGCTTCGTACGCAAGCTTGGTCTGTTGTTTCGCTTTATACGCATGCGCCGCAGTTTGTTTGCGCGTGCTTTGATCTGTCGAAGTCGGCGCGGCCTGGCCCCTCGACTCCAGAGCAGCTACCCGCTCGGTGAGGGCTGTAATCTTGCCCTTGAGCTCAGCGTTCGCCGCCTCGAGTGCAGAATCCCTGGCTTTTAGGTCGCTCAAGCCCGAGGCATCCGTCGACGGTGAAGCTACGACCGCCGGTTGCGCTGCCGCCGGCGCCGGGCCCGGCGCGATGGCGCTAGCAGGAGCCGGGCTCAAGTCGGACTTCGCTACGACCATCGTGTCTGCAGCCGGCTGGATGTCGGGCTGCGGCGCCGCTTGCTGGGCAATGATAGGAGCGGCCGGCGCCGGTTGCCGCGGCGACTGACTTGCAGGTTGAGCCTTCACCACCGGCTCCGGCACGTACTCCTCTGCAGCCTGGTTCGAACGGCTCATCTTTATCGCCAGCCCAGAGCCAACGACGCCCACCAGGGCGACCGCCACGCCGGCGATCAATACATTTGCGGTGCGCTTCTTCTTTGCCTTCTCGGCCTCCGAACCTCCCGGGCTCGCGGGAGCCGCAGCTGCGGCACCTCCGGCATTGTCAGCGGGCGACTGCGCGTTGGCCGCAACCGCCTCGCTTTCCCAATTCGGGTCCGAGGCCCAGGGGTCGTGGGATGGCGTGGCTGCAGTAGCCTGTGAAGCAGCAGCAGCTGCAGCGGCCGGTTCCCGGTGTGTCGCCGGGTCGTGAGAAGGCAGCGGGTCATCCCACCCAGTTGATTCAATCGTCATGCCAGAAGACATTCAATCTCTCCACTATCAATTGCTGGTGAATCAGCGAGGCCTACTGGCCGTGATCCTGTCAGTCGGCTGCCATCACGGGTTGCCGGAAAAGCACACCGATCGCCGTCCGCGTGTCAAGCGTTCCCCGATTCGGGCGATTCGCATATCGCTGAGTCTCCCGCTCTGCAAGCTGCATGCTCTTCTCGATCCCCTTGCCGATACCCTGGTCCATCGCCTGGCTGGCGGATGGCGCTGGCTGCTGGACCACAGCATTGCCATTGACCGTCGTCCCGCCCACCACCACGGTGCTCGGAATATAGGTTGTCGGCGTCGTACCGCGCGCCGTGAAATACGTGGACGCGCCCGCAAGGCCAGCGACCAGCACGGGCATCACAAACCGCGAAAATGGCCGGTGATCGATGTCGGCATTCAGTGCATCCGAGGCGGTTTGCTCGTTAAGCAGTACAGCATCGACCTTGTAGGACTTACCCTTCCAGTTCATCGATGTCATGTGCGCGCTGACGTCCTCGCCCTGCGCAGATAGCACAGCCTCCCCGGTTAAGAACGCACCATCAAGTTTACCACCAACAATATACGCCGAAATATATTTGGTTCTGTCTGTGTCGACAGGCGAAGCCAGTTGGCCTGGGAAAATCTCCAGGCCTGCAACGATCTGTGTGCCCTTCGCTGTGGGTGTTGCCCCGGCGGCGCTCCCGGCTTCAGCAACGGCCGCTGCTGTAGTCGTCTTCTCAACCGTCGTGATGGCTACCGCCACGCCCTTGGCTGGCGCCATCGAACTGACGATTGCGGCGAGCTGGCGCTCCAAGCCCTTGTGGATATGCTCCAGCTCCGCTTGACGGGTGTCGCCGGAAACCCCGGGGCTAGCTTGTCCGGTCACCTGAGCGGCACGCGCACCATACTGCTGATAGGACGACGAGCCAGGACCTTGTCCTTGGCCTTGGCCCGGATCGGGATTCCGGCCTCCGACCAGCTCTTTGGGCCCCAGGTCGGCGGTATCGCCAAGATACATTCGGCCTTCCCGACGAGCGGCCTGCGCCTCGTTGTGCTGAACGTACGCGATCCGCTCCTTCATCGCGGGGCTCAGGTCCTCGACATCCCTGTTGCGCTGGGAACTGGCGGGTGCTGCAATCTGGCGCAGGTCGGCGGTTGACTCTGGCTTTTGCTGCGACTTGTTGGCCACCATGGCTACGGCCGTCACCAGGATAACGCCGCCGAGGATCGTGCCGCCGATGATCAGCAGATTTCGTTTGGCGCCAGCATCCAGCGGGCGCCGCGTCTTCTCTTTAGTATCGGTCATTGCTCTTTTGCACTCATTTTCATGACACCTGCCTTATCGCCACCACCGACACCGGGAGTCAGCCCCTTGATATGGACAGCACGGATCTGGCCGTCCACCGAGACGCGAAGTACTGGCACAGCGGGCAGCTCATAGACCGTCGTGCCGTCAGATGACGGCAGAACCTGGTAGGGGCCGGGAGAGGCCACCATGGCTTGAGTGCGTAGGATCAGCCGCCCACTGGGGTCCTGCCACGCCAACCCAAGAGGCAGATCCTGGACTTCGAGACGCCGGGCCCCATCCGGGGTCTGGCCGTAGAGGTAATTCTCCAGGCCACGCTCCGCAATTCCCACGCGCCCAAGGCCGCCCGCGAGCCGTGCCGGGGCGTCAGGCGAGCGACCGGGGATGATAAAGTCGGCGCGGTAGTCAATCTCGCTCTGGCTGGGAACCACGGTGAACGTGAGCGGCGTCGCCAGCCCCTTGAGCAGGACAGTCACGGATCCAGAAGCGTGGTCCGAGTTGCTCTCGACCGTCACCACGTGCGGGCCCAGCTGGGTAACCGTCATGGCCTGCTCATAGAAATTGCGCGCCTTCTCGATGGGCCAGGGATTTCCCGACGAGTCGAGAAAGCTGACCGTTGCACCCTGGCCGCGGAAGATCCGCACAACCGGGGGCGTCGCGCCTGGAGAAAGGTCGACCACAAAGCGCGAGGCGATCGGCTTCGCCGTGTTCTTTGCCGGCGCGGACGCGGCGCCGGAGCGCTTGTAAAGCTCCTCGATGAGTGCTCGAGTCGTGGCAGCATCCATCGGCGCAGTTTGATCCAGCGCTTCCTTCTTCAGGTCAAGCTTCGGAGACGGAAGGGGCTGCGCGCTCACAACATTGGAAGTTTGGCCGCCGCTGCCGCCAGCCTTTTGTTGCGCGTCCATAGTTTGGACGCCAGCGGCTGGCGGGGTTGCCTGGTTGGGCTGCGTTGCCGGTTGAGTGTTCGTTGCCGCGGGTGGCGCCGCTGGGCCTTGCGCCTGCAGCGCTGCGGCATTGCCAGCCGCCAGCGCCAGAACTGCGGCTACGGCCGCGTAGACACGCGGATACTTCATGGGGGTGATACCCGTGCCTTGCTTACTGGTCATCTTGTCATCCCGCGTATGTCACTCGAAGAGAGCACCGCCGCTGTCCTGAATTCGCATACGCATCAGTACCCACGCAGTGACGACGCCCAAGGCGAACTGCGTCGGGGCGGTTTCCATCGCGTCCAGCAACCACGAGCGTGGGCCCGCCTGGACGCCGATTGCGATCTTTTCGAGATATTCCCCATGTTCCTGATCGAGTTGATCGAAGAGCGTCGCGCCTTGCGTTGCAGCATGCCGGCCAACCTCCAGGAGGGGGCCGGTGAGGTCCGGTCCCAGTTCGAGCTGCACGTACTCGCGGGTGATGGCTGGCATGCGCTTGATCATAGGCTTGCCCTCACCTGTGTGAAACAGCAGCATGCCGTGTACCAGACCGACAGCAAGATCGGACGGCGCTGAGACTTGCACCCGTTCCAAGTCGCGCTGCGTCCTTGCAACCCTGATCTGCAGTCCGCCGACCGAGCGCAGCCACGTCGAGTGCGCCTCGTCGGCAAACGAACTCTGCAAGCGTCCGATTGCCTCTGTTGCCCCAACCTCGTCCCTTAGTCTTTCAATGTCGCCGACGAAATAGTCGACGTCCCGCCCGATGCCCTTTTCCAGCAACCGCACCGTACTTCTCCAATTGGCTTATTGTTCTTCTTCGCAGCGCCGTACCCAATATGGCCCTGCACCCTTGTCTCCCCGGCCTCTTAAGGCGCTATCGCTTCTGATATGGCGCTAGCTGCATCGAGTCGATTGCGACTCCTCGGGTGTTTTCTTCTAGCGGTACGCGCACCACCCGCACTGTGGCCAGCCGCTGCAATGGCGCGAACGATCCTGATTGACCGTTGTAATAAAGGGTGACCGGCGCCTGCACATCCCACGTAACCCGTCCGCCGGCGAGGTACGGCCCACGCGCAACCGTGGCGGGCTCGGTCACGGACGCCATGACCAAGCGTCGCTCACGCAGATCCTTGAAGAACGGATCGATTGCCGCGGCGTAGGCCTTTCCACCCGGCTCCGTGTAGCACGGCATGGCGTCATTGAAGGTTCGCCTGTAGTTCACGAAGTCATGCGAAAAGGAACGCCGCACACACTCGTCGACGGTCGAGAGCATGCGAGTTTCTGTGACAAATGCTTGATCCAACGGCACCGTCTTGATCACTGCCCCGGTATCACTAATTGCCACGACGTCGGTGCGGCCTTTCATCAGCCGGATAAGCAATGCGCCATCGATCAACAGCAACGTCAAGGCGATCGCCACCGTGATGATTAGAGCCGTCAGAAGCTTGCCGATGTACGCGGCGTCGCTGGTACCGTTCTCGCCCGGTCGCCCGATGACGACCGCGAGGGCCGACTCTGCGGCGGCGAGCGCGGGATTTTTACGGGGCGCGAAACTGGAGGGTTGCATCGTCAACTACTCTTTCACTTCAGCCTATCGGCGTTCTTTTCTACCCAGGCGCGATTCGCTTCCCGAACTGGCCCGGTGTACACCGGCTTTGCGCCGGGGTTGTTGCAGCTCAGTATGTCCATGGGCACTACCCAACCGGTACCGGAAAGGCCGACCAAGCGGGAACATTGAGCGCCAATGGTCAGAAGCAGCGCGACGTGCGCCACGAGCAGCACGGCGATCACGATCAGCGTGACCCGGATAGAGCGAGCCAGAATTGGCGCGATCCATTGTTGGGCCTCCGCTCGCGAAAGTGTGACTTCGGTGTTCATTGCACCTGGTTCCCCGGCAAGGAAACCGCATGGGTTGGCTTGGGCCCTACCCGCGCGGCGTCCGTGAGACCCAAGACAGGCGGAGGCGTGAGCTTGCGGACGTCAACATCGGCGCGCGCGGCTTCGTACGCGGCCTCGAATCGCTTCGTATATCGTTCAAACTCAAACCCGTTGCTTGGGTCAGGGATTTCCTTGCAAACGGTCGCCCAGCCGCCGAGGATCGCCATGGCGACTTGCGGGTTGTCCAGGTTGGGGCTGCGGTATGGACCATGCCTCTTCACAGCTTGGACAACGTGACCTAGCGCCAGCCGCGGGGACACAGCGCTAGCACTGCCCGCGGCCCGCCAGACACTGTTTGGCCGGGGAGCAAACTCGGACGATCGCACGTGCGCGCGCAGCGCATCGACGATGGAGTCGTTATCAAACTTGCTGAAGACTTCCAGTTCCCAGATCAGGGTCTCGCTGTCGGTCGGATGGTGCTTGTACATACCATTGACCGCAGCCCAGAACTGGCGGGCATCGACTTGAGTCGCGTTCATACTGTGGCCGGAGAAATTCGGGTAATGGCCTCGCGGACACGGCGCAGGCTCTCGATGCTGGTGTGCTCTGCCGCTTCTCCCGTGCGACGCCCGAGGGCAAACCTCACTGCTTGCCTCGGATGAGCGCTCGCCGCGGCCGCCTGGTGTGGCACCAGTTGGGAATACGAGATGCCGTTTCGCACCGAGGTGCGGAACTGCGCCGACCAGTCGGCCGCCTGCATTCCGCGTCCGCGGACAAAGTCCTCGAAGCGGGACCAAATGTCGTCGAACTGCTCGGGAGCAAAGCCATTGCTGGTCAGATAAGCACACAGTTCGCCAGTCAGGCCGGCGCCTTCAGGCAGCGAGCGCTTGGCTGGCGCGCGGCGAAAGGACGACGCACGCGAAGAAAGTGAGGTTGCCTGGCCCTCGTCGGCCTGCCTTGCGATCAGCGGGGCTGGGGAAGGAAGATCTTCGACGATGAGCGAGTCGCCAAAGAGGTCGGGTGCTTGCATCGCCACCGTGAGCGAGTCCTCTAGTTGGCGGATCGCATTGTGGTAAGCGCTCGCGAGGCGCTCGGCCAGAGCTGCCATCGGTGGGAACGTCATGCGGTCACCTTTCACGATCCACCCACCCGTAAGGACAGCTTGGTACCGCTGCACCTCGTCTACGGTGAGGCGGGAGTACTGCGCAAGCGCAATGGGGTCGAGCGGGAGAGTCCCGGCGGGACTAACGCTCCAGGCTGCGGTGAGGAGATTGATCGAGCCGCGCACGACGCGCGGATCATCGTGAGCGAATGCCGGGAGGCTCGCAAGCCAATGCGGCTCGATGGGAACCCGCGCCCCATCATCGCAGTCCTTCCCTGACCAGTTCGACCACTCATCTCAACCTCCCCAAGAAGACCCTTACGTCAGATGCTCCCGGGTAGGAAGCAGAGTTGCGCGGGTCAGTGGCATGCTGATATATTTGGTAGCACACCATTAGTGCGCAATATATCACTAGCAAAACCCGAGTGCAACCTTTCGGACACGAGAGACCTGATGACGACTTCCTTTCGATTTCCCTCTCAGTTCGCCGGCACAAAGTCGGCCGCTACCGGGTGGATGCCAAATCCGGAAACGACAATGACGACGCCGAGCCCTGTGCCTAGCCATGGGGCGGGCAAGGAGATGACCGGCGCGTTTTCGCCTGCTCCGTGTGGAATGCTCACCGTGATCGGCATCCCAACTGAAGTCTCGGACTCCCAGCCGGCGATCCGCTTCGGCACGCTCGCGGTCACCATCACCCCCGAGGATCTCAGTCAGATCCGGGGGGCGCTTGCCGGCGCGCCCGACGGCGCGGTGTTTGCCGTGTCGGCCGCGCTCTGCGGCGCCCAATGGAAAGCGCTGAGCTGCGTGCCAACGGTCGCCGCTCACCTTCCTGGCTCACCGGCGGCAGAGGCCCAAAGGCGCAACGCCTCCGAGTCACCTCCGTGCACCCAAACCACCACGCTATACGCTCGCCAACACTTGGCCCAGGACGAGCTGACTGGCCGCGGTGCCGGTAGACACAGCGGCCAATCGGCTCCGCGATTCACGACCAGAAATCCGATTGCCAAGTCAGCGGCGGCATCGGCTGCCGCCACATCTTCGTCAGTCTCGTTTGCCCGGCCTGCGTCTCAAATGGATCGCGCCCCTATGCCACAGACCCAGCTTGGCGAGATCGAGGACCTCGACAAGATTCAGGACATTCCCTATTGAGACTGCACGTCATATCGGCAGGCGATCACGGCGACTTAAGTGATGTTTAAGGAAGATTTATGAATTTCTTTCCGAGTTGAAACCATAGTGGTCGCATCTGACGCCATCTTCGACCCGCTGATGACGGTGAGACTGTCGAGCCCACTGCTCGCATTGCGAGCAATGGCCGGTCGGCGCCTTCCGCTGACGCGCTTACCGCCGTGGAGAGCGAGCGCGTCGTTCTGTCGCGGGTGCTCCGCAGTAGTCCGGACTTGGCGTTTGCTTAGCGGTTGGTCGGTGAAGAGGACTTCTCGCTTCCCGCACACCGCGCGATTGCGCATGCGGCATCCTGCCTCCTGGAAGGTGGTCACCGACCGCGGTGCTGGCCAGTGCAAAGGCCAAGGGACACGACGTTGGCGGCGTCGAATACCTGGCGCAGCTCGTTGCTGACCCAGTCTGGGCCAGGGCTGACGAGGCCGTTGTGCTGGCTGACGCCGCCATCGTGCGGGACCAAAGCGCGCGGCGCCGGATTCGAGCCAATCTACTTGGCCAGGTGGCGTCACTTGGCGGTCGCAGCGTCGAAGAGATCCTCGGCAGCGTTGTGGACGAGGCTACCAGCCTGGCTGACCGGCAGGCCGCGGGCGCCGGCCCGCGCCACATCAGCGGCGTGGTCGAGGAGATCGCCGACGCCGTGCTCTCCGACGAGCCGCCCACAACGGCCGTCGCCACCGGCTATCCCGCACTGGACGAGGCGCTGAACGGCGGGCTGCGGGATGGTGAGTTCATTCTCATCGGTGGCCGGCCATCCATGGGGAAGACCGCCTTTGCCCTCAATCTTAGCCGGAACATCGCGGTGAATCGCGAACCGCTCCGAGGAGGCGGCCGCGCTGTCGTGGTTTTTCCCTTGGAAATGGGGCCCGCGGCGCTGGGCATGCGGGTCGTTTCCAGTGAGTCGGGCGTTCCGCTGCGGATGCTGCGCAGACACCACCTGCCCGACGAGCAGATCAATATGATGGCCGACGTCATGCACAGGTTCACCTACGACCAGGGGATGCGCCTTTGGATTGACGACCGGCCATCGCGGACCCTGGAGGATATCCGCACCGCGGCCCGCCAGTTCAAGCGCGAGCATGGTGAAATCGTCGTGGTGCTGGACTACCTGCGGATCGTCGCCCAAAGCGGCCGCGGCCGCGACGACGGGGGCGGCATGTAAGCCGGGTATCGGCGGGCCTCAAGCAGCTGGCCAAGGAGCTGAACTGCCCGGTGATCGCCCTCTCGCAGCTGAAACGCTCCCTCGAGCAGCGCGCGGGTAAGGGGCCAATCCTCGCGGACCTGCGTGAATCCGGCACCCTCGAGCAGGACGCGGACATCATCCTATTCCTGTACCGAGATGTCATCTACGATCCCAACACCCCAGATCCCGATGCGGCCGAGGTGATCATCGCCAAGCAGCGCGACGGCGCGATCGGACCGTGCGTCCTTCGCTACCACGGCGACGTCGTTCGGTTTGCCGCAGAGCTATCTGACTACTAGCCCCCCACAAGTGTGGAACCTACATCCACCCCGTCGTTGCATACTCTGCACTTGGCGACACCCATATGCGACTGGCAAGTTTCGCATTAGACTGAGCATCCGCAATAGGTTAAAATGGCGCCGCTACCCCTTTGGTGGGGGGTTAAGTTTTCGCGCGTCCGTCCGATGGCGTGCCGCCTCAACCGGCCGAGGCCAGCTCTTGACGCAGCCTGGTAAGGTCTCAACCAGCAGACTTGGGACTTGGAAAGGTATCTGACGGGCGGTTGAACCGTGCAACACTCAGGAACTAAATGTCTCAGAAGAAGGCGGAAGCCAAGCGCGACGAGGGGCAATTATCGCGTATTCAACGACTAATACGCGATTATCGTTCCAACGAGAAGTTGTTTCGCCCGCTCACGAAGCAGGAGGTTGCCGAGCGAATCGGCAACCTGCCTCACCGTGCGGCCCTCGAGAATATTGAGCGCAAGCAATCCGGTGAATTCGATACGCTGGGTTTGCAACGACTCAACACTCAGACCGTCCTCTTCATGCTGGGTTTGACGCCGAACCAGAGCATCAGCTATCAAGAGTCGGAAATTGCGTCCGTTGAGATGGAGATGTTGCTCTATTGCTACGAGGCCAAACCCCGACACATGTCGCTCGCCCTGCAAGGTTGGCACATGGACGATTTTATTGCCTACATTTACCGCGATTTTCTACTCCTGGCCGGGGTAGCAAGTTCGTTGGCCGAGTCGTCCATGCACGCGAAAGAGTATTTGCGAGCTGCCAGCCGCCCCACGCTGGAGGATAAGGCTGGGCGGATTCGAGTTGGCATTGCCACGCGCGTCACGGCAATGTTTGACCGACACCAGACGAGCTTCTATCGCTGGATGGCGCCTGAGTCTGGCTTGAGGGAGCAGCGCAATCTCATCGCGAAGCTACTGGAGCCGGACGACGACGCCGGGTACACCTGGGGGCGCCTCGCGCACTATAAACAGGTCCGCGAAGATCTCTACGAGCTTTCTCGATTCTGCTGGGAGGCGCGCGGCGTGGACATCGACGAGAAGGCCTTTCCCCCCGAAGACCCTGCCTTCCTGGAGCAACGCCCTGTCCGCAGGGCAGCAGCCCAGCCTCGGGCTCGGAACACCGGCAAACGCGCTGCTTGAGCGATCAGATTAAACCGTAATAGCCAAGGCCAAATTTCATGGATACCACCGAGACCCGCCGCGCTCAAGCGGAGCGTGCTGCTGCAGTTCAAGCCGCCGCCGCAATTGGCACAGCTCGTGGCACTAGCACGAGGGAAGAGGCTCCGCACCTTGCGCGGTTCGGCTGTGTGCGCTTGGTGATGACAAGTTTCGCGCCGGAAGACAAGAAGATCCGCGGCGTCTCGCTAAAGCACGCGTCGGTACCCCTGTTGGACGACCAGGTCGAGCTCGACGACGCCGACCCGACCGCGAATGTCGCGCGCTACCGCGCTCGCAACGTCTTGACGGCCGTACCAGCCAAGAACCGTCTGAACATCCAGATGGATGCGAATCTGTACGCGAGCAGTCGGCAGATGTCCTTGCACGTCGCCCATTTTCAGTATCGGATCATGGATATCGAAGAGGGACAGCAGAAGGAGGCGGACATCCGCGCCACCAGGATTGCCAAGCGGGGCGGCAATGAGCTGAACAGTGATACCCGCATTGGCACCTGGGACGTCATGCGCAGTTGGGCCCGGATCAAGCCGCTCGATCTCACGCAGCTGCGGGTGCTGGAACTAGGCGATGCGCCCAAGGATGTCCTGGCCTATCTGCATCCCTACCTGGTCAAGTGGCTCGACGAGGCCGGCTACGATGGGCCTGTGGTGGTCGCCGAATATAAGCCCTGGGGCACCCGGTACTGCAACCTGCTAGTGCGGGACTACCCCTTCATCGCGCACCGGATCTTCAAACTGATTCCCGATCTGCGGGTCCTCACCCACACGGCGCGAATCTTTGATTCCAAGATCGAACGCAGCGTCTGCTCGTTCCGCTACGATCCTGCCCTGATCGAATCACCTTTCATCCTGGACGCACCCCACATCCCAGTCGAGGTTTGAGAAGTCCGCAGATCTAGTCCCGGCCCTCTTCGCAGAGGGCCTTTTCATTGGCAGTCCACCGCACGCTCGGTCGCGGCGCCTTTGCCTTCCCTCCGACTAAAGTTTGGTTCGCGATTGCCGACATAACAGGCATCCTCTCGTGCGCCCCGAAGGAGGCTCCTTTGCCGTATCAGGGTAAGAAGAAATTTGCGTGGGTCACTTGTGGATCGATATTCTGATCTTACTGACCCCCCCAACAACAAGGAAAAATCATGAAGAAGAGTCTTGTCGCAGTGGCTGCCCTCTCCGCCCTCCTCGCGGCATGTGGTGGCGGCGGTGGTGACGGCGGGGACAGCCCTGGGACCACTCCGACCGCGCCGAACACTCCGACCACACCCCAGGCTCCGACGTCCGTCCCGCCCGCGACCAGCGTTCCGACGCCAACCTATGGCGCCGCAGATCAGCGACTCTCCGCCTTCGATGCCCTGAACACGCTCCGCCAGAAAATGGGCGTTGGCATGCTCAAGCAAGATGCTGTGCTGGATCTCGCGGCAGAGAACCATCTCAACTACGCGAAGGCCAACAACACCACCTCCCACCTTGAAACGCAGGGTTTGACGGGCTTTACCGGCGCCAATCCCTACGACCAGGTTGTCGCCGCCGGCGGTAGCAAGAACCAGTGGATCGGCCAGGAGCTGGGCAAAGCGGGATACCTGAGCGGCGCCGAGTGCGCACAGGCCTTCCTGCATTCGGTTTATCACCTGCAAGGTGCAACGAGCGGTCAGGAGACTGTTGGTATCGCATTCCATGACAACCTCTGCGTGATCAACTTTGGCGTTGTCACCGGTGCGAATGGCAGCGGGTATGGTCTGCCGCAATGGGGCGGCCAGCAACTGCCGGCAAACGCAGTAGCCTACTACCCGCTCGACAACGATACCGTTGTGGGCTCCTTCACGCCAGCAAGTGAGTCGCCGAATCCGGCACCCGACCTGGCCTCGGCAGGCACGCCGATCATGTTCCGTGTGGGCGCGCCCAACGCGAGCGATGTGCTGACGGTGAGCGCCTTCACGCTTACCGGGCCGGGCGGTGCCTCGGTGCCTGTACGCGTTCTGGTGCCATCGGCGGCGCAGTCTGGCTCTATGTCCGGCGCGATTTCTGACTCGAACCTGTACGCGGGCGTCGTTTTCATGCTGCCCACCGCTCCCCTGGCTGCTGGTGCGTACACGGCTACCTTCGCAGGCGCTCGCAACGGTGTTGCGATCAGCAAATCGTGGAGCTTCAAGGCGTTCTGATCTAGCCGATCCTAAGTTCGACGCCAGATAGAACAGGGCCCGCGCTAGCGGGCCTTGCTCATTAGGGCAGTCTGAAAATATTACCTACAGACTTCGTATGAGGCGCTTCCCATGTTGTTGCCATTACTCAACTGGCCGGTTATGTATGCGCCCATCCGATATCCACTTCCTGCGATGGCGGCATTGGCTCGAGCGTTAAGCTCAGTCCAATCCATATAGCCAACCCACATTTCGGAAGCAACGACGCCGCCGTAGAAAATTACGTATCCCTTGCCCTCACAGCCGCCATCTGCTGAACAACTACCCATATCCCCGATATAGATTCCAAAGACATTAGCCTGATACAGGCACGGCGGAGGAGGCGGCGGCGGTGGGGGTGGTGGCGGCGGTGGTGGCTGGTTAATAACGCACCAGGGCATGCCGTTGGGCCGCCGTTCCCAATGCTGGTCCGCGCGACAGGTAGCTACTGTCATCGGTGGCGCCGGCAACTGGATCAGCTCGGCCGAGGCGCTTGGCGTCCACGTATAGCCCGCGGCAATAGCCACTGCCAGCATCCGGAATGCATCTCGCACAGATATCCCTCCTATTTTTCTTAGTACGAGCAACCAGTGGTGACTGTGCCTACCAGTTGTCCCCCAATCGCACCCACATCATTGCCCGAGTACCAGGCGGCCGGAGACACGGCACTTGCCTGCGCGTACCAATATGTTCCGTAGTCGTTCAGCCAGAAGTAGACGCCTTGAATCGGAGGCATCACGTTCCCGGTGACGTTCACCATCTGCTGCTTTGGCGTGTAGAGCGCCCACGCCGTTCCGCCCGGACAGTAGTCCTTCCCGATCGTCACCCCGTCGGTAACGTTATCGAATTTGCGATTGATGGTCATATTCCCAAAGGCATTGCGAAAGAGCCTCCAGAAACCGCCGCGGCAGATATAGCCGCGACTGTTCACATCACTCATCACCTGATCAGCAAGCGAGCACGGTGCGCCGTCATAGATCCCCTCTAAAGCGTTGCCGACCGGTTGCCACTTACCATAGCCGCATACCACCAAGCTAGCCCACGTGTTCTGGTTCCGGCGCACCGACGCTTCTTGGCTACAGGCCGTGCCGGGCACGGCCGCAGCATAGAGATAGTTGTCCCTGTTGACCACCGCATCTTGCGTCGTCATCCGATTGGAAATCGTCGCCCGGGTAGCATTCACGTCCTGGGTCTGAACTGTAGTCGCTGTAACCGTCTTGGCGTTGTTCATGTCCTGGTTGTTCATGTCGATCGCGGTGTTCATGCGATTCAACTCTGGACGACCAGGTACGGCGTTCCGCCACAGATAGTCGCCGCTCCCGTCGCCGTCAGATGAAAAGAGCGCGGTCGCAATGTGGCCAGCGCCAGGAGCAACGCCAAAATCGCTGGCCAGCGAGTTCCATTGCCCGTCAGGTGCCTTGATCAAGTTGGTGTTGCTTGGAGCGATGTAGCCACCGACGCCTCTCTGCATGCGAGCGATCCGCTGTGCATTCTTGGGGCTGATGGACGACCCACCAGAAGTAACGACAAGCGCCTCAAACTTGGTTGCAGTTGCGCTAGGTCTGCGCACGACGATGTTGAAGGTTTGACCATACGGTGTGGTCGCGCTCACCCCCGCTGGAATGTAGCCCGCGTTCTGGATCGTCGCAAACGGGATGGATGTTGGCGTCGTGCCGCTAAGCCCGGCCGTCACCGTCCCGATGTTGTCATCGAGGTATTTGCGAGCCCCCTTTGCCACCAGTAGCTGCTGATCCGCCGCGCTGCGGTTTACCAGCTCATCAGCGTAATCACCCAGCATCGGCCACATCATGCCGAGTACGGAAACGATGATCGTCAATGTGACGGTCATCTCGATCAGCGTGAAGCCTCTCGCGCGGCGTCGACCACGCCGGTTCCTCTTGTTGATCATGCTGTCTTGAGTACCTGATTGGTTGCGCCGCGGCGGGCCTGGTGCTCGATATCGTTTTCGAGGGTCTGGAGCTTGTTGTCCCGAATCTTGCTGCGAATCGCCAGGCCATCCTCACCGATACACGACAGCGCCCGGACCGACAGCTGGCGCCCACCATTGGGAAGAATCAGCATGGTCTGCCAGATCACCATAGACACGCCAAGCGACAGCATGTATCGCATGCTCTCGCTACTAGTACCTCCCTCGCCCGAGGCGGCGAGGATCGCAAGTTTCTCAAGCGCCTGGGAGGCCGATCCGGCGTGGATCGTCCCGAACGTAAGCTGGCCGCTGGCCGATGCTCGGACAACCTCTGATGCGGCGGCACTATCACGGATCTCGCCAACCACGACCATGTCGGCCTGCATTCGCAATGCCCGCAACAGCGGCTCCCGATAGCCGCCGGTGAGCCGACTGGCTGGGAACTGGAACATATACCCGCCCCCGTGGGCACCGGACAGTTGCTGCTCGATCGGATCCTCCACGGTTACAGCGACTCCGCCGTTCATATGCAGGCGCTGGACGACGGTGCTGAACAGAGAGGTGGACTTCCCTACTCCCGGCTCGCCGGCGAACAAGATCAAACCCTTCAGATTGCTGGAAAGCAGATTCAGGCCTACGTGCCGCGGTAACCCCAGATCCCGGAATGGCTTGAGCGCGCGCTGGAACTGCCGGAGCACGAAGAGCACCGCACCAGCATGGTCTTCCTGCGCTGTTACCCGATAGAGCCGGTTATCTTCAACGATGCTGAACTCAGGGACCTGGGTCTCACTATACGTGGCCTGGCAACGACCACGAATCTCATCGAGCTGCGCCTTGAGCTCGGGCGGGGCAACGTCCACCAGCTGACTTGAACTAGTCAGATTCTTAAGCAGCGCGACCTGCGGATGCAGGTACAGATCAAGGAAGGTCAGGTCCCCAAGTCTCATGTCGTCGTTCCTGTCGATAGCTGAAGCCGGACGCGAACACCTTAGAGGCACGGCCGGCAAAGAGGCATGGGCCTTAGACGTCCGCCGACGACCAGATCAGCGTTACACGGGTGGCGGTACCACAGAGCGTAGTGGCCGTAGCGGTGGTAACTGTCGCCATGTCGATCGTCGCCGTAGCGCCGACCCCGACCGAGCGGGGGATGCTCTTCTTCACACCAGTCACGAGCTTGCGGCACTCAGCGTTGGGAATGTTCGATGAGGCGATCGTCACGGTCCCGCCGCTGTCGATCGTCGTGAGCGTGTAGTTCCCGCCATAGGTATTCTTCAGGACGCCACCGGTGATCGTGACGTTCGAAGGGATGGTGTTCTGATCCTGCAGCGCCTGTACCAGGTTTGCAGAAGCCGGGTAGCCCTGAGACGAGCGGATATCACGCAGGGAAGCGAAAAGGTTTTGGATATTGGTCGATTCCTCCAGTGCCGAACCTTTGGTGATCGCCGTATTGCTCAGGCTACCGGCCAGGGCGTAGATGATCACCGCGATGGAGATAACAACCATCAATTCGATCAGGGTGAAGCCACCTTGGGTAGCGTGCGCACTGGTCTTCAAATGGCCACGGATCTTCGATTTCATTGCATTCCTCTCTAAGTAATGTTCCCGCGCTGGCCGCGGCACTTAATTATATCTTTTGTGTTAGTATTATGCTCCGCATTAGATGCGATTAGCCCAAAGTTCCCATCGAGCTCTGGATCAACCCGAAGATCCCGAACACCATCACCAGCAGCAAGCCGCCGGCAGACAAGATGCCGAGCGCCAGCAGATAGCGGCCAATCACTCGTACGGCCTCCAGTGATCGCTTCATCCATGATGAGGCGAACAGCGCCATGCTTTCCTCGAAACCGTCGACATCGGAAACCGCCCGAAGGATGTGGACAGCGCGAGGATCCGGGAACTCATACCCGGCTGCATGCATGGCCTCCCCTAATGTCTTCCCTTGATTGATCCCGTGCAAGATGGCCCTAACTCGGGTCCGCAGCCATGGCCCCCCCTCCTCCGAGAGGAGTAGCAACGCTTCACTCATCTGGATACCGGCTTTCAGCATCACCGACATGTTCACGAGAAATCCAGAGCCATGCAGCGCACGGTAGAAGGACCATGGCGGGATCCTGTCTAGGTAGACTCGGATCTCCGCCTTGCTCAAGTTTGGAATCGACCAGGCGATTACCCCCAAAATCACAGGAATGAGGAACACCAACGCCCAGTAGTTGTTCACCATGCTCGCTACCTGGTTGAGGAGCCTCGCAGCGCCATCCCAGCGGTCAGGTGGCGTAAGCTTGGACAACTTTGGCACCACTACAGTCGATATCATGTAGAGCATCCCGAAGGCCGAGCCGATTACGACCACTGGATATCCCGTCGCGCTGAGAACGGTCCCAACCATCTCGCCTTTTGCCGCCAACATGTCGGCCACCACAGCGAGCTGGTCCTCGAGGTTGCCGGCCTCCTCGCCAGCCTTGACCAGCGCTACTTCTTGAGGCGAGCCCCATCTCTCCAGTGCCTCGCCTAGTGACTTTCCCTCCCGGATCGAGTGCATGATGTCTGCCAGCATCAAAGCTGCCGGCCTGCTTGGGCGACGGCCTTCGCTTGACTCGATGACGTAGAGTCGGTCCAGGGCCGTTAGGATCTGTAGGCCCATCTTCAGCATCAGGGACATCTGGTTGTAAAAGTCGATCCGCGCATCCACGCCAATCGCCTGCCGAGCTCTCCAGTGCTGCAGCTGTTCCCACAGTTCCACTGCCTTCTCAAACACTTCTGCTCCTTACGCGGCGCGCAGCCGGCTACCTGAGTTTGATGTACCGCCAGCGACACCAATCATGCGCAGATCAGTATCGAGCGGCGACACGTCGGCCTCCCCGTCTCGGGGATCGACATCGCCAGCGTTGATCCGCCTGATCATGGCTTGGCATTTGGTAACTCCGCCCAGCTCGGTTACCCAGTACTTTCGAGCCGCGATCTTGCCTCGATCCCGATAAATGTCCATAAATTCGCCGTTGGGCACGACAGTCTCTCCGACCATCACCCGGCCCACTGCACCGACGCGGCATTCGTTACACCCCCGGCCGCGAAGACGGATGTTGGTCGGATCGCAATATCGCTCAATGCGCTCGACCAGATCCGCCGGCAACTCGTGCTTGTGCTCCGCGTACGGCTTGGAGCAGGCCTTGCACAGCTTCTTGGTCAAGGACTGATTCACAAACCCCGTGGTTAGCATCGGATCAAGGATCATGCTCGAGTCAACGCCGAGATCGACCAGGCGTTGTGGCACGGATGTGGCGTCGTTTGTATGCAAGGTCGTCCAGACCACGTGTCCAGTCATGGCCGCGCGGTATGCGGCGATTGCCGAGGATTTGTCCCGGATTTCGCCAATCATTAGGACATCCGGGTCCTTTCGCAGAAGATCGGAGATCCCAGTCGACCAGGCTTGGGAGATTTGCTGCTCGGTTGCCCCTTCTGAATTCAGCGGCGTGGCCAGCATGCCCGGCACGCTGTACTCAGGTGGGTCCTCAATCGAGATCGCCCGAATGCCGGTAGGGCGGCCGCGGCCACCCGCCGCTGGCGAGCCGGCCATCCGCTGGCGGCCCTCCTCCAGCGTTTCTCCCATGATCACGGACAGCGTGAGCGACTTACCCGAACCGGTTGGCCCGGTCACAACGTTGATCCCATAACGAGACCTGCGCATCGTCTTCAGATCCTCTGTCTGTTCTGGGAGGAATCCGAGGGATGCGATCGAGCTCGCCGCCTGATGTTTGCTGTACAAGAGCCGGATCACCATCATGATGCCCTTGTCGGTCGGCCTCGTGCTTACCCGGGCACCGTAGATGCCCATCTGCTTGACATAGGCAGAGCTCAGCCTTGCGTCCTGACTGCGGGTAGTCTTAAAGGTCTCGTCGGCAACGTCGCACATGGACTGGTATATAGAGGACATCAGATCCCTGACGTGCTGCGCCGACAACTGGTAGAACTCGTACAAGTCGCCGTCAAGCCGAAACTCAATTGTTCCGACCTCGTCCCCAACAACCAAGTGGATATCGGAGGCATCCTCGGCAACGGCCTGTTTCACGTAGCCGATCACCTCGGTTTGCCGATCCGACGCTTGCACCTCGTTTGCACCCACCTTACCCGTTTCGCCATCGCCAGAAAGCTCGCTGTAGAGAAGCTCCAGCTCGTGGTACCCAACCTCCCGTGTGCGGATCGAATCGCCCCCTCGCGCGCGCACCAGCTGCAGATAGCTCTTGACGTGTGGGTTAAGTTGCTGGCCGGTCAGGACATGCAGCACGCTGTCACTGGTGAGACACAGCAGCTTACGAGCCGCGTCATTTGCCGGATACAGTCCGCGCGCGGCGGACCATGCAACAAGCCCTCGCCTTCGCGCGTTCGCGATCGCATCGCGCACTCGGTCTGTCGCTTTATCCATCGTGCGCCTCTATTGCGCTTTGATTTGCGAGATGGGTGGCTGGCCTACCGTGACCGGAATCATCGCCGGCGGCGACAGCTGCGCGTTCTGGAAGCCCGGTTGGGTCACTGCCTGGGTTTGCGGCGCCGCCGCTCCGGCCTGGCTGGCGCTGCGCTCAGAGGCATACTTCAGTCGAACAGTCTTCTTCCCGCATCGAGCCGGAACGCCCCGCTCTGCCGAGTCGGATACGGACTCTACCCGGCAACCGCTTCCACGCAGCCGCTCGCCGGCGCCAAGCTCCGCTTCTTGTCCGTCGGGGTACGTTACCACTGCGAACAACTTGCCCGATTCGCCACTGATGCGGGCTACGACTGGCATCCCGGTGTCCTTCCGCGTGGCCTCGGCGGCTGCCGCCGCTGCCTTAGCGCGGGCCGAAGAGCCTTGAAGCGCCTCTAGTTCCTGCTGCTTCTTTGCCAGCGTGAGCTGCGCCTCCACCACCATCGTCTGCTGGTGAAGGCTAGACCAGACGGCAAGCGATCGCTTCTGCGCGACAACGTCCGCGGGATCGTCTTGCGCCGCGGCCGCTGGCAGGGCAAGGACTGCACCGACTACCAAGGCAATTGCAGACCGAAGACTACTTTCTTGCATATACCACTCCATTGATCGTCCATTGCAGGCCAACTTGCTTTCCGGCCCCAAGCGCATCACCAGCGCCGGCCGAGAGTTTGACTTCCGAGATCACCAAACCGGGATCGAGGAGCGGTCCCATGACCTGGTCAATCGGAAACGGACTGGAAACCGAGAACGTGTACTCGTTCCACCAAGGATCCGGCACCTGCGCCTGAGCTTCGCCAATTAGCTTCACCAGGCTTGGCGGGGGTGGCTCTTTTGGCGGCGGCTGCTTCTTGGTGAGCTCGGGTACCTTCATCACATTCAGGCGCTGGAAGCGGGAGTTCCATTCCAGTTCAGCCTGCTCTGACGTTGTGAGGTGTACGTCCCCTCGCGGCAACATGGGAGCTTCGGCACCAACTGGTCCGATCGCCGTTCCGACCTCCGGTGTGACACTCACGGTCGGGAAATGCGTCCGGGCAGCAGCCAGGAAACCGTCTTCGCTTGCACCAGGGGTGCGGTCGTAGCTGACGGTCATGCGCGTGCCATCGCATGTCACGTTATTGAAGCGCCAACCTTCAATGACGGCGGGAATTCGGTCGTCCTCTACAGCCGCATCCATACACCGGCTGAGCACCGTCGTGGCCGCCGGCTCATTTGGCCATTGCGGGACCGGGGCCTTGCGTTTGACCTGCTCGATGGCAGCCTTTCGTTCCTTCTCGAGGTTCTCAGCATCGCGCGCAGCGGTGAATGCCGCCTGCATCGCCTCTTCCTCCTCGCGGGCAACATTAAGGTAATGCTGAATGAGGGTGCCAGCGAGGGCAACCGCCGCGGCGCCGCCGTACAGGATGACCTCGCGCCGCCCAAAATCCGGCCCGGTCGATCGAATCGGATAAACGCGCGCACGGCCCGAGCGGGCCCGCTTCAAGGCGTCACGGCTCAACACCGCGTCCAGACTAAGGCTCTCAGCTGCGGCGAAGAAACTCCGAGGCGCATAGATCTTGGCCCAAGGCAGCCCCACGATCTCGTCGAACCGCGCACGGACGCTCGCCTCGCTGCCGGCCATGTCAGCCTCAGGAATGATCGCCCCATTGTGCACGCCAGCCATCACGAACATGCGCTCAGTGACCTCGAATACGCCGAGCCAAGATGTGCCCAGCTGATCCGCAAGCGTCGGCACCAGCGCCTGAGCCTTCCGAAACGGCCGCGTACCCGGCGCGGTCACAACGTAGCCTATCTGCGTCATCGAGCCTTCTCGCACGACGAACTGTCGGAGGCCATATTGCTTGGTGAATCCCTTGACCTCTCGCATGAAGCCCTTTGGCTTGGACGCCGACTGCCAGAGCAAACCGACAGCATAAGCCGTGCCCGCAATCACTATAACGTCCGTGGTCGGCGCCAGACTGGCCGTGCGGCCACCTCTCTTAGCTCTCGCCATGTCCGCCCTTTACTCGACGACCACGGGTGTTACCAAGAACACCATGACGTCCTTCGAGGTTTTGCGGCTCTGATTACCGCCCAGGAGCCAAAAACGCGCGTCGCCTGTGCCGCTGCGGGTGGTGTCATCCCCCATCTGCTCAAAGCCCGAGAGCACCCAGGTTTGGCCGGCTTTCAGCTTCACCTTCTGGCTGAGGATCCGGTTATCCAAATCTGGAGCTTCCATCTTGGAGGTACCGGCTTCGATGCGACGCAGATCAAGTAGCGAACTCAGGTTGACGTCGTATCGAAGTAGCAGCTCCTGACCATCGAGCAATAGTGGCAACAGGGACATGTTATAGCCGGTCGTGAAGTTGCCAGGCACGAGAGAGATCTGGTTGCCCACGTTCGAGACAGCCGTGCTGGAGGAGCTTGCAATGTAGGTCTGGCTGCGGCCGACCTGTAGTGGCGCGACCTGAAGGTTCAGCGTCGTCACGGACGCAGTTGTCACGGTCGAAACTCGACCTTGCGTCGACAATGCATCAACCATCGCTTTGGTACCCGCCCACGGGCTCGTGGGGCTGACGACGCCAACCGAGGCCGATCCACCGCCCGTCGGCACGGAGAACGCCGACTTGAAGTTGATGCCGTATTTATTGAGCGACGAGTACACGGCGTCCCAGTTGAGCCCAACGCTGTCTTCGTCCTTCAGCGTGACGGTGAAGGCCTGAACGCTAAGCGTCACCTGACGGGTAAGGCGCTTGTTCTCCGCCTTCACGTAGGACTCTACGCGAGCAATACCGTCCGCACGGTCAGTAACCGTGACGGCCATCGTCGCCGGATTGAGATGCGCCTTACCGATGTTCGCTGTAACAAGGGCATTCAGAGTATTCTGCATCCCCTCGATCATGTCAGTTTGGAGTTCGAGTTTGGTGGACTGGCGGCTGCCTGCAGAGTCAAACTGATTCGATGCCTGCGTGCCGCTGCCGGTGGCCGAACTTCCGCTCGTCTTGCCTGACTGGACGATCGTATTGACGTCAATCTTTCCCGGGATGATGTCCAGGTTGAACACCCGGGTGTCTACGTAGTAGATCGTGATGCCGCTATCGTCGACCTTGTAGCCGAGGCCGAGGCGAGCGGTAACAAGGTCGAGAAGCCCTCGAAGCGGCCGGTTACGCCACTGAATTCCGGTGATGACACCGGCCTGACTAATACCGCGCGGCGCCGAAATCGAACTGTTCGCCAGGCTTATCGTGTTTCCGCCACCGTTGAGGTTCGGCGATGGCAACCCCCCCGCGGGTGTCCGGTTGGATGCTGACGGCGCCCCGGATGGGCCAATGCCGCTAAGCTGCTGCAACGCCTCCTGGGTAACGTTGACCGCCACGCGGCACCGCTTCGCTACGTCGTCAGCAAACTCGCTGATCGATGTGGGCGCATAGGGGCTGAAGGTCACCATGCAGTCAAGAGGGCTCTTTTCGCCCTTGCCCGCATTCCCACCAAGCGGAATCGGCGAGTCATCGACGTATAGCCCGGACCCCTCGCGAATAGCCGAGTACGGCGACGAAGCCGGCTTCTGAGTGCGCATGCCGTTGACCAACGCCGAAGCCCGGTCAGCGACCTCCTTGCCCTTGTCCATCCCTTCGCTCACGCGCTGTAGCGCGCAACCGTTGGCCAGCAGCACGGCTGCCAGCGCGGTCGCCCCAACGCGGGCGACTCGGGCGTTGCCAGCTCGCTGGCCAATCGTGTTGTGCTTCATATTGTCTGGCCTCAGTTGCGCTTGTCCACGACTTCGAGAATCCCCTGCTCCTTATGGAGCACCACCTCGATCGGGCGCTTCACTCGCATGTACGGCGTCATGGTGCGGTCAACCGCCTCAAGGAAATCCCCACTCCACTCCATATCGGGTGCCGGATAGTCGGTCGACGCATTCCAGCGCAGCTTCCATTGACCAGTACGGTCGACCCATTCCTTGAGCACCTGTTTGAGCGTCATCCCCTTGTCAGATTGGGAGACCCAGCGTTCGATCGGAGCCGGATTGAACGACGGCTGTGGGGCTGGTGAGCCCGCCGGCCCGACCACTGGCAGCAACGCTGCAGGATCCTGATAGACGGGCGGCGCCAACGGGCTAGACGCGACCTGCCGCGCAGGCACCATCTGTTCGGCCAGTGCCATCGGGCTTACGCGCATCGGTTCGATGCTCACGACGCTTCCCTTTACGCGCACCACCACCCCTGCGCGCTCGGCGACCGTGAGCAACGCTGCGCTACGCGCGACACCTTGGGGGATCACCACCGGCGTCTGCAGCAAACCCGACTCTCCCTCGAGCCTGATCGGACCGATGATCGGCACCAGCTGCGCGATCAGGGAGTCCGCCAGGGGCATTGGGCCATATGGTCCTGGGTACGGGGCATACCACTCGGCCCCGGAGAAGTCGCCCTGCAAGGCATCCGGACCACGACGGGCTGCGCCAGGTACCACCATCGCGACGGAGGTCGCGGCTACAGCACCCGAAGGTGCAGTCGGTGACTGCGGTACAGCCTGCCGCTCATCAATAAAGCCAAACGCGGAGCTTGCCGCGACCGCCATCGCGATCATTGCCCCCATACGAAGGGTTCTGCGACGCTGCATGCCATTTTTCAATTCGATTCCTCCACGGCCGCGCTTGCGGCAGTCGTCATATTTCATTTTAACATGTAACGCCGAAATATCATCAATGGGGCCAACCGTTTTGATCGGATCTGCTCAGTACTCCTCGCCGGGGTCCTGCAGGCGGGAGAAACGGCGCACGTGCCAGATAGGCCTCGCTGAAACGCGCTCCCCTCGCAGCTTTGACCGGGCCCGGCGTATCATCCAGCTGAGCGTGTATCCCTTTCGCTGCAACCACCAGACGACGGCGGTCATGATGATGGCGAAGCCCATCGTCCACAGTCGCGCGTAGAACAGACATACCAGCATCGGGAAGCTGCAATACGCCGGGATGTTGGTGAATGGCAGCCCCATACTCTCGGCAGATCTCACCCAATCCGCGATCTTCATGCCGCCTCCAGAAGTAGTTCTCGGCTCGATGGGATCCGGTGAGTTTGCCCGTGTTCCTCCAGGAAGGCAGCTGCCTCGCGGATCGTCATGTTGGTCGCATCGCGGAATGCCTGAAAGTCCAGAATCCCTTCAGCGACAAGCGGAAGCGCCTGGTGGTCAAAGGAGGTTTTCCGCTGCTCGAGGAGCTCACGGGTGATCGATCCCCACCGCTCAAACGGCTGCTGCTCCAGAGCGCGTTTGACTTCGCGGTCAATCGTCAGCCAGGAGCGCACGGCAACACGCTTGCCATCGGTCGTGCGAGGAAGCTTTTGCGCGATGGCCAGCTTCAGGGTGTCGAGCAGCTTGTTTGCGGCTGCCGGCTGGGCCTCCTCAGGGAAAAAGCTCACCATGCGCGCGAAGACCTCTGCCGGGGTGTCAACGTGCAGGGTGGAGTAGACCGCGTGACCAGTCAGGGCCATCTCGAAGCACGCGTTAATCGACTCGCGGTCACGCGACTCGCCCATGACGATGACGTCCGCTTTGCGGCGCATGGCATTTCGGCCGGCTTCCGCGAAAGATTTCAGGTTGCTGCCAATCTGGACCTGTGATGGTTGCGGGGTTTGGCCATAGCCATAGCCATAGGTGAACTCGATCGGGTCCTCGAAGGTGATGATTTTGACTGGTGCACCGGGCGTCTCAAGCCTGCGTCGGTTGGCGGATGCCAGTAGCGTCGACTTCCCGGAGCCGGTGGTACCGACAACCAGAACCAGGCCATAGCGCGGAAACAGGTTGTCCGTAATGTCCTGTGGCAGGTTGAGTTCGTCATAGGGCGGCGGCGCCTCGGGCACCACCCGCATCGTGATAGAGATCCCGCGCGCGATGCGCCCCACCCGCGACCCGGTCGCGTTCATCCGGTACCGGAGCACGCGATCAAAGTCCCCGGGCACCGCCTGGATCTCGACTTCGGCGTCGATTGGCTTGCCGTCGGCTAGTTGCGACACGCCAGAGCCGTCATACAGGAAGCTCAGCGCGCGCTCGATTTCGGTACCCTCAAGCATTCGGGTAGTCGCCTTCACCTGCTTACCATAGACCTCGATCCAGCCGTAGTCCCCCGACTGAATCAGGATATCTGAAGCAACAGATGTGGCAGCCCGCAGGAACTCGTAGAACTCGTCCCGCGTGAAGTTGACACTGAGGGGAAATGGCAAGCTTGATCCGCTCATGATCCGCTCCCTGCCCGGGGCGAGTCTTGCCACAGCGGCGCGTGGTATCCACTGCGTACGGGGACCGGCGTTGGCGCAGGATCGGCGCGCGCGGGCGCCGGCGGGAGGTACACCACGCGCTGATAGGTCGGCGGTGGGGCGGCCTGCTGCTGCGCCGCAGGATAGCTTGGGCTGCTGTTCCAGGCCCCATGGTTCGCTGCCGGCGGCACCGGAGCGGCCATAGCCACATAGACTTGCTGACCGGCGACCGCGCCGGGCTGGCTGCCATACATGGCCGCCCCTGCCGACTGGGCTACCTGTAGCGCCTGCAGAGCCTTCATTGAGGCGAGTCGCGCCTCTTCCGCACGCTGTGCGAGCTGCGCCGCCTGCTCTGCCAGCGCCCGCATTTCGTCCACGGACGAAGCGTACTGGTGCGTGCGCGGACCGCTTTCGATCTGAGCCACCGAGGCGGGGTTCGGCATGGCCGGCGTCATCACCTGGATCGGACTCTGGGCGGTGGTTGGCTGTGGCTGGGGCGCCGGCTGGGGGCTCATGGGGGACTGCGCAGCGGGCAGTTGCTGAATGAACCGCGTCAGGTCGTCTGCCCGGAGGGGTTTGTGACTCTGCGGCGCGGCCGGCTCCGGTGGGCGACGCATCATCCGCTCAGTTCGCTCGGTGGCCGCACGAGTCTCAGCACCGGGCGTGGCCATGAGGGGCACCCAGCGGTCTGGCTTCGTCACGAAGTCGCTATTGACCGTGATTCGGAACAAGGTGTCGCCCACGACAATGGTGTTCGGATCGTCCTTGTTGACGATGTCCTGTGTGCGGGCGATTTCGGGCAGACTCACCATTCCACGCTGATACAGATCGTAGAAGGTGCGCATGCCGAGGTAGACCTGCTTCAGATTCGCCAGGTTGTTATCAAAGATCTCTTGCGCCTGGCGCCGGCCATCCTCGAAGGCCGCCTTGACCTGCTGATCCCAGTATCTGCGCTCCTCAGCGTCCCGCGGCAGCAGCTGCTCGTTCGTCGGAAGCGGTGGCATTTCGTCGGCAGTCGGCAAACCCATCAGCAACCAGTCGCGCCAGCTCGGAGAGCCGCTCTGGAAGCGGGCCGGCTCGGAAATTTTGTAGACCGCCCCGGCAACGCGCATCGCGCTCTTTGAGACCGTCCGGGCGTTCTCGGTCTTGATGATCACCGGCGGTAGAACGCCCTGTCCCATCACCAGGTCACCAAAGCGGAAGCTGCGATCCAGATCCGCTTGGCGCCGCTCAATCACCCGTCCGATTTCCCGTGCACGCTCGATCATTCCGGTCTGCGTGCCTATGGCCTGCGCCATCGCCCGAAGCGCCGCAGTACGTACCGGTGACAGCAAGACAAGCTGGTCGCCCTTTGTCGGGTTCAGCAGTCTCTGCAGGTTCTCCGAGCCAGGCTGGGCGTGCGCAGCCGTACTGGCCGCGACTTCCCAGGCCAGTCCGACGACCACCGCCATCAGCTTGAGTTTCATATATACCATTCCTTGCGTAGCAGAGAGAAAGGCGGCCATCCGCCAATCATTTTTCGTATTGTAATACTGCGACGAATTTTAAAGCAGCGGACGAAACTGCTTACCGGTACCGGATCTCGATCAGATCGTTGCCCAAGACCACGTTAGCGCGCTGACCAAACTGCTTGTCGACATCACGCAACAGGTCCTCGAACGTCATTCCCTGGGCGTCAACAAAGACAAACAGCGGAAGCCGGGGGTTTGGGCCGGTTACCTGGAACCTCATGCCCCTCGATCGCGCCAAAACACTCAGCAGCTGCGCCGCGTCGCCCTGAAACGAGCCGGAGAGGTACTTGCCACCCAACGCGGCCGGCTGCGGCGCGGCATCAGCTGCCACACTCCAGCCCGGCAGGTCCTTGACTTGAGAAATTGCGCTATCAATCTGCGCGCTGATCGCCTTTTCTGCTTCGGTGGCGCCAGAGCTGCCGGGGGCGGCAGCGCAGCCTGCGAGGGCAGCTACTACGCCGATCGCACCGACGAGGATCAGGCTGCGTACGTGCGCAGCGTTCGCTCGAATCATCACTTTTTCCGCTTCAGTTGAGAAATTCACTATGGGCAGTGGTTGTTGTTCTCGTCCCAGTCCCGGTCCCCGTCGCGCTTCCACTGGCAGTCCGCGCAGACGGCGCACGGTGGCGCCATCTTCGATCCACAACGCGGGCACGCTCCGGTGGGCGTGCGCTCCGGGCACACCCCTTCCAGCCTGTCAGCAGCGGGGTTGTACTCCCCAGGGTCACCGTGGCAACGCCGGCAATGATTGGGCCACTTGGCCAGCCAAGCGGCGCGAGCGGCATCAACAGCCGCCTTCCACTCGGACTCGTCAACCCGGAAAGGACCAGGGGTAGAAAACGCCATAACTTGTGGGGATGCGGGGAAGACTTGGTCCAGACCCTTACTCTTCGTTCACCGTAGGTACGGCGGCCACGGCGGCCTGCCCCGCTTCGCCGCCGTGCTCAAGCGCAAGCAGTGCGGCCTTCAGTTCCGGCGACACCGCCACGATTCGGCTACCGGACGCCACGGCCGTCAGGCAACCAAGCTTCTGGCGAAGCCATACCGCCAAGTCGGCCATCGCATTTCGAATGACCAGGTCGTCGGGACCTAGGTCGTACCGATCCGCCTGCGCAATCTCCATGAGGGTCTTCATTTGTATTGCTCTCCGAAGTTCTAGTCCGTCAGCCCATGAATGCTGACGCCTTGGATTTCCCGCTACGCCGCGGCGCCCCGGGTTGGGTCCTTTCCGCGTTCGCAGCAAACCCGCCCCGCGAAACGTGCGGATCTGCTTGGGTCGGCAGCGCACCCGCAGTCGGCAATTGATGTGGCTCATCCACTGGATAGGCGGTGCCCGCCGGCGCATGAGGGCTCGCCGCAGCCGGCGCCGGCGGAGCTGACGCGACCGGCGCCGCAGTCTGTCTAGCCAGAGCTGCCCCGCCATTGCGATGCCTCAGGGGTGAGCCCTCGGCAAGCAAGCCTTCCCTGGCGGCCTTGGTCAACCGGTCCTCCTCGATCGCCCGCAGCGCCATGTCCGCCTTCGCGCCGAGCTTCAGAAGCCGAATCACCTCGGTACTGCGGCCACCGCGGCGGCCGGCGCCGGCCTTGAGGTAAGCCAGTTCGGGATGCTCTTCGAGGCTGATCGTGAAGTTGAGGCGAATGTCCGGCACGGCGCTCACCGTTGGAAGAGGCTTGCGTAGGCGGCTTTGTACATGCCGCGCGCGTTGGCGAATTCGGGCTCGTCGGGGATCCAGATGCCCTCGGCGGGAACGCCCGGGAAGACCTGGGCGCGACGGCTGGCAAGCAGTCGTGCCCCACCTCCGACGAAGAGGGTACGACCGAAGATGCTGGCATCTTTCAGGCGCTTCGAAACCTCGTGGCCAACCTGCACCGCGAAGTCATCCAGTGCGTCGCTCACCATTTCGCTGACGTCGTGCTTCTTCCCGTACAGCATGTAGGTGCCGGTCTCAATTGCACGCTTGCGATAGGCAAAGGGAACCTCTTCCTTCAGCTGGAAGGCCTCGCGAAGGCGGCGGTCGAGTTGGTCATAGAGGTAGAGCGCGCCAACCTCTGCTGTGCCGGACTTCTCCGAATAGAGCCCAGCCCCGCCCTCCCGGACGACAGCGATGTCCGTAGTCTTGCCCCCGACGTCCACAACCGCCACCGGCATGACCTCTGAGATCTCGCTGAACTCCGGATCCTCGTTGCCATCGAAGTCGAGCTGAGCGTCCAGGAACGCAGCCACCGCTTCGGAGATCACTGCGTGGTCCACCACCGTAGCAAGCGGCGCCAGACCTTCGGCTCCCGCCGGACGAGCGAGGGGCCGCAGCAGACTGCTTTTCTTTGCCTCGATCAGCTCAACGTTCTTGCTTCCTCGCAGGTAGAACCGGTCGACCGGCAGGCCGGTGACGATAGACACCTGGTGGCCGGCCGCGCCGGCTTCGATCAGCGCATGCGCCACCAGGGCGCGGTTCACGCTCGAGGTCGGGTAATCCGCCGATCGGGTATCAACTGCGGGTGCCGCCACGTCGCTCGCTGTGATGGTAACAAACTCGCCGTCCGCCGTTTCGTAGACATTGTCGGGGGCCTGACTGTCATGGAACTGCGCCGTCAACAGCTTCCCTGCCCAGGCGCGGGCCGGCATGACGAAAGAGCGGCCAGGCCCAGCGACAACCTTGATACCAAAGTGACCGTCGTCCACACCGACCGGATGTACGCCGCCGCCTACGTCATTGAATTGGTTGCTCGCCATGATTTCCTCGAGATCTGATTTGATGGCAGCGCTGGCGGGCACCCGCCCGCCAGTGACCGCCGAACCGTGCCACCCAAGCGCGTCCTAGCGCCTTAAAGCGCCTTCAAGCGCGTCTACGCGCGTTCAAGCGCGCTCCGAATTACGGGTGCGATTCTGCCTCTTTTTATTTCGTTGTGTCAACTTGCGCCGAAATATAATCGGATGGCTTTAGTCGGAACTCGTCGTGTCGATAAGACATCTCTATGGAACTCCACTCTGCAAGCAGGACCGCTTACGCCTATTTCGACCGCATCGAGGCTCTTGCCCAGGCCGAGGCTGACACCATGTTCGAGATCGCCGCCACGAAGGGGCCAGAGCACCATGTCGCTCTGCCTGCACCGGTTGCTCCTGCGCCAGAGGTGCCCGACGAGGACCATCCCCAAGTCGGACGTCGGGTTGACCTTGGCTATCTGACCATTATGGGCATCTCCCTTATTCTGGCCGGAGCCGTTGCTACGGCGACGGCTATGGCAATGCCGACTCCGAATGCGGCCACGCTCGATGCTGTAGCCATCACCGGTTGCGCGGCATGGGTCGCGTGGCGCGGTCCGATATCTGAGTGACCGGTATGCCGCAGTTCGCCTACTTCTCCCCGCTTACGGGGCTGACGCTGGTCGTTGAGCCGACCGAAGCGATCCCGCGCCCCACGGCGCTTGCCGAGACACGCATCGCTGCGGTCGGCCTGCATCAGGCCGACGGTAATCCCATAGGATCCGTGACAGTGCTATTCGGGGAGGATGGGGACGACATCTGGTTGGTGGCGGCCGGGCCGATAGTTTGCCCGCGTGAGGCGATGGACGCATGGGAGCGCGCCGCGGACCCTCGCCTGACAGTATTGTTGTGCGACGGCCTACCGAGACAACCTCTTGCCCGTCTCCTCGTTATCCTGCCCCAGGAGATGATCCTTCACCTACGAGCTGGCATTGTCACGCTTGGCGGCGAGGTCAATCCGGACGCGGCACTGGCCGAGCATTGCTCACACAACTCCGACGCCAGCAGGCTTGCAGCCGGTTACCTTTGGCTGCTGAGAGATCGTTTCAAAGAGACTGCTCAGCGCGCCTGAAGATGTTCCAGCAGACGAGAGAGCAGCCGAGTTTGACGAGATGTGGAAGTCGCAAAGCGCCAGACCGTCCATCATCTGGAGGAGACGCTAAAGATCATCGTGCAAGTCATCGAACATTACGGCGCCCGCGACAGCGCCATTACCAGTGCGTAACAGCCCGAAAGCCGCGAGGATTTGGGCGTGAACCAGCCCGACTAGCGGACCTAGTCGGATGTATTTCGAGCGAAGGTCCGTAAGCTGGTCGACGCCGACGTTCGAGTTTCTACGGGAAGTGGTTGGCGAGCCTCCGTGGATGGCCGCCAAGGGAGGGTCGCGATCGAAGGGCGGCCGGCGGTACCGGACCCTTCTGAGACATCCGACCGCTCCGAAAGGAGCGGCTGGTTCGAACAGATAGCCGTACTTACCGCTGGCCCCAATCAAAACTTGTGTCGGAGATTAATGGTGACCCCTGTCTGGCTTTGCCCTGTGGTCACCGTGCCAAATCCATTCAACCCAAGGCGTGAATTGTCCTTGTTGTGCGCATAGCCCACGGTTAGGAATGCGTCGGTTCTTTTGGACAAGGCATAGTTGACCGACGCCACGAGGCTCCATGGATCCTGCCCGGAGTTCCTGTCATTGAAGTAATAGCCTGCCGCTGCGAGACCCACTGCTGGCGACACTTGCAGGCGGTAGCCGAGCCAATAGATATCATTGCGGCGCGCCTGACCGCCCGGGGCAACGCCGACGTCCCCCCTGAACCAACGGTAGCCCACGGATATCGTCGACTGTCCCAGCATGTAGTTGCCGGCCGCCGCAAGGCGCCGGTCAGCCTGGCCGGAATTCTGTCCGGAGATGCCGGCAGTGCCCTGTTGCTGGTCATAGATCACCGTCGCGCCGAATGAGCCGGCTGCGTATTCTAGGCCGCCGCCGAGTGTGCGATCGCTCTTGACGTCCCCAGGAGACTCGCTTGCGAAGGCGCTGCCGGTGCCACTCGTCACGGTGGTGCCGCGTGCAAAGCTGTATAGTGCCACTGCGGTGATTGGCCCGAACTTTCCTGAGTACTTTGCTGTATTGTCGTAACGGCCAACCAGGGCGGGGTCTAGCATAAACGCCGAGTACCGAGTTGCAAGTCCCGTCGGATCGTAGTTGATCAACAGGTCAAAGAGCGCATTCTGCTGCCGACCCAGCGTAACACGTCCCCACTGGTTTTCCAGTCCCACATAAGCCTGTCGGCCGAAGAGCCGACCACCCTGGCCCATCCCTGTGTCCAGATCGAAGCCGCTTTCGAGCGCATAGACGGCCTTGCTGCCGCCGCCAAGATCCTCAACCCCGCGTAGGCCCCAGCGCGAGCCCGAAACGTTTCCGCTTGCCATGCGAAGCTGCTTGCTCCCAGCTGCATCGGCATTGGTCAGGTACTCAAATCCGACGTCGCCAACGCCATAGAGCGTGACAGACGACTCTGCAGTAGCCAACTGGGACCCCATCGCCAGCAGCATGCCTGCATAGAATTGCTTCTTCATGAGCTTCCCCTCCTTTGACAAGCCTTTTATTTTTGGAAAATGGGCGTTCAGCGGGCTGGCAAGAGCGCCGTGCCCTGCCGCATCTCGCCTGGCGTGACTTCACCGCATCAGCGGAAGAAGCCACGCGGCGTAGTCTGGTTGTGCCGCTGGCCAGATCAGGGCATATAGGCTCGCAGCACTTCGGCCGCCGCCCGGTAGTCGCCTGTCAGGGGACGGTCTTGCTCGAGAAAGGCCACGCGTTTGCGCAAGGCATCGGCCAGCGCCTGGGTGGCGGGCGACAACGTGAACCCGGGATCCTTGCGGCGTCGCAGTTCTGCCGCCTGTGCGGCATGGACGGTTTCAATGGCTAGCAGTGCATAGGCGTTGTCGATCTGCTTGCGTACGCGCTGCACGACGGCGGGAGCGTTGGTCGCGACATCTTCAATGTTGCCGGAGGATGGCGAAAAATCCATCGAAACCGGTAGCGCCAGCGCCTTGTTTTCCGCGGCGAGCGCGATAGCGGGCTTCTCCATGGCACCGAACGCATGGACCGTATTTTCAGTGCCGAGGGACCGCGAAAGGCTCGTGAAGTTGGGATCGTTCAGGCGTCCGATGCGTTGGGCAGATGCCAGCGAGTGATGCCCTAGCGCAATCGCAGTCTGCTCAAACGCAAGTACCCAAGGCAACGGCACAAAGTTTGCGGTGGGGAGCACTGCCCCGCCCTTGGGCAGATAGCTTTGCTGCTCTTGCCATCGGGCCGATCGTGGCTTCACACCAATTGCCACCCCCGGGTTGTCATCCGATGCGTTGTACTGCACGTTCAGCAGTGCGCGCAATTCCGCCTGTGTGCGATCCAGTTCGCCAATCAGGAAAACACCGGTGCGGAAACTGAGCGGATCCTGCAGACGGCGGGACGCATCCTGGTTCCAGAGACTGGAACCGCTCAACAGACGGCGTAATTCCGCCCCGGCTTTGACTGTCTCCGGGAATGGCCGCAGGGCGAGCGAGTCTTCCAGGAACGGCGAGACATTGCCGTTGAGCGCCTGCAAGCTCAACGCGTAGACGAGCTTTGAGTGCCGGCTCAGATTCGCAAGATCCACCAGCGCCAGCGAAGCCAGGCCAGAGGCATAGGAGTTGGAGCTGAGGATGGACAGGCCGTCCTTGCCAAACGGCTGAATCGGTGCAATACCGACAGTCAGAAGAACGCCGGACGCCGGTTGCCGACGGCCCTGATAGTACACGTCGCCTTCTCCAAGCATAGCCACGCCGACATGGCTGAGGATCGTGATGTCTGCCTCGCCAATGGAGCCGATGGACGGGATCGCGGGCGTAATGCCCTCGTTCAGGAAGCGAACGTACGCGTCGACGATATTTTCTTGCACGCCGCCACCGCCGGAAAGCAAGGCATTCAGGCGAGCAGCCATCGCGGCGCGGACATCGACAACCGGCGCGTCGGGTCCGGCGCCACCACTATGCGCGCGCAGCAGGGCGATGTTGAAGCGACGCGACGCTTCAACGATTTCATTGGTCAGCTCGCCTTTGGCATCGACCATGGACCGGTCCTTGTTGAGACCGACGCCGACGGTCAGCCCATAGATCTGCTTGCCTGCGCGGGCGGCATCCAGCAAGACGTCGTGAGCCTGGCGGACGCGCTGACGTGCCGCCGGCGAAATGCGGACAGGCTCGCCGCGAGCGATGCGAACGATGGATTCAGGGGTAGCGTTCCGGCCGTCGAGCTCGACGTCGGCAAGGGCAGGAAATGCCATGCAGGTCGCGAATGCGGCAAGGCCGAGAGAGCGGCCGAATGCCAGAGCTCGTCTGCTACGGAACACCAATACTTTGCGTTTCATCGCTCGCTCAATAAAATTTTGACAAAAGATGTGCGTTACCGCGTCCCGGACTATGGGAGCGAATATGTTCAGACAAGAAGAGGATTAGGACAGCGTGGCGCGGACATCTTGGCCCTGGCAGAGCCAAGGCACGGCCGGCGCTACGGCGCCGCCGACCGCAGCGCGAAGACCAGTATCACGACTACCTCACGGAGGTAGTCAGCCGCTCGTCAGGAAAGGCGCGGGAGTAAGTACTGCGCTCACTCCGCTGAAATCTGTCGCTGGCGGATCAGGGCGGCCCAGCGCCGGCTTTCCTTCTGGATGGTCGCAGCGAGTTGCTCGGGGGTGCCACCGGCGGTTTCCAATTGAGGCTGCCCATATAGTCTCCTGTCCGGCAGTTGATCACACCATGTGCCGCATGGCTCATTGCGGCGCGCGCTGAATCCATGGGACGCAGTGTAAACACAGGCCACTTAACCGCCTTATGCTTTTTTGTCTGAGGCCATTAACACCACGTTAATCATCATGAAGATGAACCTTCGCCAGTTCGAGGTATTTCGCGCAGTCATGCTGACCGTGTCGATCAGTGGCGCATCGAAGCTGCTCTTTGTTTCCCAGCCCGCCATCAGTCGACTGATGGCGCACACTGAGCAACGGCTTGGATTGACCCTGTTTGTCCGCACAAAGGGCCGCCTGCACCCTACGCCCGAGGCCCGTCGACTGTTAGGTGAAGTGAATGCCGTCTACGAAGGAGTGGAGCGCGTGAACGGGGTGGCAGAAGATTTGGTGGCCAATCGCACCGGCAGCGTAAGAATCTCCTGCAGTCCGAATATGGGATAGACGTTGCTGCCAAACCCCATTGCAAGTTTCCGCAAGGGCTCATCCCGCCGTGCGCGTTGTGGTTCGCACGCAGATCGCGAGCAACATGTTGCGCACCCTCCTGTCAGGGCAGGTGGATTTGGCCGTGTCAAATATGCCGCTGTCCCATCCCAATCTGGAGCCCGGCTGCTGGGCGCGTGCCACATGCGCTTGTTCTACCTGCACCTTGACATCGGGCTGCGCGCATTCTTTGCCGAAAACGTGGTGCACCAGCAGGCTGATTGGCACGTCCGACCCGTAGCAGATCAGGTCCTCGTGCACGAGATCCTGCGGACGTCCCCAGGCCCGCGTGCTAAGCCGGTGTCCCGTCGGGATTAGCGCCACAATGGGATTCTTGGCACAGGCTGGCGCGGACATCGCCCTTGTCGACGCCATGACGGTATTTGGCCAAGCCTGGCGGAATATTGTCGCAGTGCCTGTGCGTACGGAAGTAAATGCCTCAGTGCAAATCTACAATGTCAACATCGAGCCGCTGTCGAGGCTTTCGCTGGCATTTGTCGACACGCTGAATGCGATTGTGAAGCGACAAGCCGCTTGCGATAGTAGAGAGGCCAAGAAGAACGCTCCATAAGCGCGCCAGAGGTGGCTTTGTCCTCGTGGAATTGGACAGCCCGGCGTGCCAAGGTCGCACGTGGTTGGCCCAGTCCCCCGCTTGCTGGCGGCCTCTCTAGATTAGGTAACGCAGCACCAAGCCGGCACAGAACAAGCCCGCTTGGAGCCCTTCTGTCTGTCTCAAGGGCCCCAATCCCCAAGCGCTGAGCAGGGCGGTTCCCATGAGTAATACGGCCATCAGGCCGCCACCTGCTCGTAGATTCTTCGCACGCACTTCAACCCCGATTCGTTCCAGTTCTCGGTATTTGCAGACCCAGCCGGTACCTCAATGGTCTTCCGCCCCTCGAGTACTGCGGAACCTATCAGGTGCGCGCACAGCAGGACGTATTCCTCAAACCCCATTCCGAGCCGGTCCGCCGCCGAGCGAGCACGCTTCATGTCGGCGACATGCATGTTGACGGTCAAAGCCTGTTTCATCGTCTGGCTTCCTATGCTCAAGCTCTTTGGCGCTCTTGGCGGCAAAGAGAGTCCTCAGTCGAAGCCTGCCCGGCTGCGCCGAACCTGAATCGCCCAACGTGCGTAGCCTGGTTTTGCCGCCCGCCCCATCGCTGCTGAATGGCGCCGATGTCTCGATCAGACCAGCTCGCGTCCTTGGCGTGCTCGACGAGTGTGTCGACGTCGGGCACCACCACCATCGAGCCGCCGGATCGGCTCTCCGATCGCACGATATATCCATTCACATCATGCAGGACGTACGTTCCGGCGGGATCCAGCAATATCAGGCTGTTGCGGCCCGCCAGATCCATTACCCAATTCGTCTGCGCTTCGGTCAGGTATCCGGAGCTGTACCACCTTGCAGTTGCCTGCCGCACGAACCTGGATTCGGCTTCGTTCAGGCGGCTCGCCACCTCCGCGTGCCCAAGCGCAGCGAGGGCGGCTCGCATCCTGGCGTCACGGGCAGCTTGCACCCGTTCCTGCTCCGCACGTATGGCTTCGGCTTCGCGGATCCTCGCGGGATCAAGAAGCGCTCGGAAATCGATTGGCATTTACTCTCTCCTCAACTACGCGGTCGCCCGCCAAACGCAAAGCGAGGACTCCGGGGCGGCTCGGCAACGACATCGTCACCCTCTGAATTGGCCGGCAGCTCGCCGGTGGCCTCGACCCGGCGGATCTCACCGGGAGCCACACTGGATTCACCAGGTGACGGTGCATCAGGGCACTGCGCGCCGGCATTGAATGGCTCTTGCAGGAACGCCGGCCGTGCCGACTCCGGCAGGCCCAGCTTCACCCTGCGGTGCTCATACAATTCCCATATCCCGGCCTCCTCCGCCTGGATAGTCGGAGTCCCGCCGGCCAGCAGGCGCTCGACGGTGTCCAGCACGAAGTCGCCTTCCGCCTCCGACCACTTGGCATCGAGCGATGAACCCGGCGCCGGGTTCGGCGGGGCCGCAGGCGGCAATGCCTGCAGACCAGCATTCTCGTCGGCGAGCCGCAGCTCCGGACGGCCGCCGGCAGCAAGTATTCCGTTATGCCAGATGCCAAGGGTGCGTTGCCTCGGCTCGATCTGTTGGCGATACCCCCTTGCTGCCAGGCGGCGGACCGTATCCTCCGAGAGCACTACCCAGAACTCCCGTTCGGTCTGACCGGGGGAGTGAGGTGAACCCGGATCGGCCGCAATCTGCACCGTTGCATAGAAGACGCGGTCGGTTTCCCCGCCCAACTCACGCTTGAGCGCGGCGAGATCGGGCCGCGCGATCTCCACAATCCCCAATTCTTTGTGGAAACCAGCGGTGCCGACCCGGACGCTCCGATAGCCTTGCTCCGCGTAGCTTCGATGCTGGACCTCAACGAGCAGTGCGCGGTCGATCTCGGGCCACGGGCTGAAGTTGCTTCCGTGGGTAGAGCCTGCCTGGCTCCAGGGAACCACGACCATCGCCGCGCCGCCGTGGGCCGTGCGAATCTCAACAACTGCGTGCTCCGGCCCCGCCTGACGTGTTGCGCGTGCCCAAACGGCCCGCGAGAAGGCCGTCCCGATCGGAAGGTCGGACGGATATCCGATAAACGCACTCCCAGGTATGCCGCAGGGCTGGTTCCCGCCCTCTTCACCGCGGCCCTGAAAGCCAAAGTACGCCGGCGGCGAGGTCTCATTGCGGGCAGCCACACGCGCGTCGAACCGCGCGCGACGGACCGTCCCCGCCGACTCGGCCTGCTTAAATGGTGCATCGAGATCGTCCACCTCCAACGCCGGCGGCGCCTCAAAGTTGCCAACCTCTGTGACTTCTTCGCTGGCTTCCAGGTAGGCCCCGCTCGCGGCGACTGCCCCTCGGCGGAACCGCTGTCGCACGAGTGCTCGGCCGGCCGGGCGTCCCTCGCGGCGCTATGCGCGACCGGCGGACGTGCAGCAAAGCTGAAGCTTGGCCGCGCGCCAGGCAGCCGATCTGCTCCGATACGTGGGATCTCCGCGGCGGTCGTCGCATCAGCGCTCATAGGCGGCTCCTGCGCCGGCTCGGTGGCTTTTGCCGCCTGACCAAAACGGAATGACGTTCGCGCTGCGCCCTCCACCTTACCGCCGGCCGCGGCACCCACTGAGGCAGTCGCACCTCTGGATGCGAGCACAGCAGCATCTGTGTACCGCGGCCCGTTGTCATGCGTACCAATTTCTGCGTGCCCGCCATCGCCAATCAACGCCGACGGCAGGTCGGCCGGCATCGACCGCAGATCCTTCCGAATCTTCATCAATCGCTCTTTGGCTCGCGCGCTCATTGGTTCAAAAATATCTTTGAACTTCGTGTTGATACGCTACGCCGAATTATATGGTGCTATACTGCGATCCACTTCCGAGCCCGATTGAGCCCGGGCTTTCTGCTTAGGACGCTCATCCGGGCGCCTTCTTTTTTTTCTGCTTAGATTCCCCACCCGCCTTCGCGCGATCGCTCCCGTGCACGATTGATCACGTCGTCAGCGGTTTCCGTTGCGGTCTGCCCGGCCCACTCGCCATCATTCGGCGCCTGGTCGACTCGGTAGATCTGGTCCGCGGCAAAATTGATGTTGTTGACGAACATGTGACGCAGCTGCGGATTGCTGAATACGGCCGCCGCGATCTCTGCGGCCTCTTCGGCGCTGCGTGCCATGACCCGCATGGTCGCTCCGACATCGGCATAGGCGTCGCTCGCACCGCCAGCGTTGATCGCAGGGGCGGGGTTTGCCAGGGCAACAACCGGGGAGAATCGCTCGTCCGACCAGCCAGCCGTAACGGCATCGGCCGAGGTCGATACAGCAAAGTGCTCATCGGTGGGCTGCTCCAGGAATCGGTAGATCGTCTCATCGTCCGCATCCAGCCGGTCTTCGCTATCCGGGTGTTCGTCCTCCCGCCAGATGTCCACGCGAATGTTTTTCAGCGCGACACCGACTTCGAACGGCTGGCAGGCAAACCCCTCCAGAGCCTGGCGCACGCCCTCGCCCGCAATCTCGCCCTCGCTGGCCAGCGCCTGCGCAATCACCGTCGGGGAGCTCGTGATTGCCTGGATCTGGCCCGCGACAGCAGGCGTCACGCCGTCGGTGAGTTGCGCTACGTCGTTGCCCGGAATCGGTCGGCGGGCGGCGACTTGGCCGGCGCGCGTGTATGCCTCCTGCCAGCGCTCGCCCAGGCTATGCGTCAACATGGCTTTTACTGCGTTGACGACGGCGTCGCCGGCCTCGATGGTGGTCACGTCGCCGGGCTGCACCGCAACACCATTGCGCATCAGAGAGAAGAAATAGGAGGCGGGCACCAGCGCGGGGTCAATGTGGAACTTCCCGGTGGTGTCGATCGCGCCGAACGTGCCGGCCAGGATCTGGTTGGCGTGGGCATGCATGCCGCCAGCGTTCTGCAGAATGGTGAGCGTGGTCATCTAATCTCCCTCGAACAGGTGTGGATGGGTGGTGGTGGGTTGAAAACGGGGGCGACGGGCTGGCAGGCGCCCCGGAGAAACTTAGAATCGGGGCGGCGTCAGGTGGATGAAGGCGTTGTCCGTCACCTCCAGGATCTCCCTGCGCACTCTCACGGCCTCGGCGCCGAGACGCTGTCGGGCGGCTGCTGCCACCCTCATGTCCGCTTCATCCCGCCGCTGTCGATGCGCGGGTAGATCCGCAATCCACGCCAAGGTCTCGGTGTTGAGCTGGCAAGACTTCATCGCGCGCGTGACCGCCACATAGAGCAGGTTGAGCTCTTGATCAGTGCCATCGTCACGCATTGCCTCCTGCGCGCCGATCCGACCGAAGTCCGCCATGGACTGCTCCGCCTTCTCGAGCACGGTGAAGTCGTCCGCAAGCTTCACCTGGTCCCACTCGAGGCCCTTTGCCTTGTGTCCCGTGGCGACAACCAAGTCGGCGAACTTGTCGCTCTTCTCCTCGTTGGCGCGCAGTTCCGCCACGAGCTGCGGAATCTCATGACGGTACTGGTCGACCAGTTCAACCAGGATCTTCACCTCAGGATCCTTGGTCTCCTCGCCGTAATCCTCGAACTCCTGCCAGGACGTGAAGTTGTCCCGGATGAATGGCTCCCTGATATCGGTTCGCTGGTTGGAGCGAAGGCGCCACGCGTCCTCGAGGATGTGCACCTTGTAACCCTCGATCCCGCCAACCCAGTGCACCCCGCGGCCCCGCCGGGCAACTGCCTGTTTGATCAGCTCCGCGTTGGAACGAGAGAGCAACGCATACGGCGCGCCCTCGCGCCAGGGTGCGTCACTGCCCAGGCCCTCGATCTGATTGGTCTCGCCCTTCAGCTCAGAAAGAATTTGGTTCGCAATTCCTGCCGTCTTCGGTCCGAAGCGCCAGGACTGAGTGAGCGGCAGCACCGTGGCGTTCGCAGGCAAACCCTCCATGGCGTTGGTCGCGCCGCGGAACGCGTAGATCGACTGGTGGCGGTCTCCCAAGTACAGCAGCTTCGTACCGAACTCCCGCTGCAACTCGACCAGCTGAGCCGTGATGGGGTTTGCATCCTGTGCCTCGTCGAAGACGAGCATCTGGTAGCCCAGATTGGGTTTGCTTTGCACGAACATCTTCAGGTAGGCGTCATGCGGAATCGTGATCCGGCCACTCTTGTCCTTCATGGCACCCCAAACGCGGTTCGCATATCGCACGCATTGCTCGACCGTGAAGTCCTGTGCATTCAGGACCTTACGCGCTTCATCGGCGTGCGCTGCAGTCGGCTCAGCATCCCTGCTGGCGAAGAAGCTGGCCAGGATGCGCTGGGTGATAGCCGCCTCGCGGTACCGGACATCGAGGCCGATGACGGCCATGTCTTTGCGCATGGTCGCCGGCTTCCAGATGTTTTCCACACGCGAGCGCTGGTCCTGCGTGAGCACGGAGTACGCAAGGGCGTGCGTAGTCATTGAGGTAACGTGGCTTGGAAACCTGCCTTGCGCGGCCTTGGCGTTGGCGCGATTGAATGCCAGGTACAAGGTCCGCAGGTCGGGGCGCGCCTCGGTAAAGCCAACGGCGGTGGTGGTCTTTCCGGTGCCGGCATATGCCTCCGCCACTACGATGTCAGCTTGCGCCTCGATGATCGCGCGCTGCTGATCGGTGTAGGTTCGCGCTGCCTGGGCAGCGGGGCGCAGCGAGGTCGACCCGAAGCTGAAGCCTTTGGCCGATGCCGCTGCTCTAGCCGTTGCGGTGGCCCGCGGGGTGGCCGCAGTGCCGAAGGACGCGGCCTGCGGAGTTTGCTGCGCCGCCTGAACCGGTGTCGCCGCTGTGCGGGCGGATCCAAAACTGAACCGGGCGGGCCGGAGACAGCAGCAGGCTTTGGCGCCGGCTGCCGCGCCGGCGCAGCCGTGCTCTCACGCGGCTGTTCCCCACTCGGTGCTGTCGGCGTGGTATTGCTCGGCGGCGCCACATTGGCCGGTGCGGCGGCCGGCGGACGAGCGAAAAAGCTGAACGATCGCGGACTTGCTGCCGGCGTCGGACGCCGCTGCTCCCCTTCATTGGTCGATGGCGATTTGACGGCGGGGAGAACGAACGGCATGGAATTGACTCCGGCTGGATCGGGTCTCAGCAGACCTCGAGGAAGCGCCGCAAATAGGCGCCTTTTTTCTTTCGTTTTAGCATGGTACTCGCAAATATAATCGCAACTCAAGTCAGCTAAAGTGAGCGTGGGTTCAATGGTTTTGAAGGACGTTCGCTTGGGGCGGGCTAGCCGCTTATTCCGAATTGCGTACCACTCCACATTATTCCTACGGCGAAGAGAGGCTCAATAAATTTGAACGCGGGGTGTCGCTGGACCAGTTTGCGTGGGTGTAGGCCGACTTGCCATTCTGATCGCTCCACTAACGGCAATCCCTGACATGTCCTTCTCTCTCGACTGCCCGCCCCGCGCGGAAGCGTCTGCCGACACGCTGGTCCTCGTGGCCTGTTGTGGCAGGAAGCTGGACCACGCAGCCCCGGCTCGCGAGCTCTATCAGGGCGCTCTCTTCAGGTTCTCGGTGGCCTACTGCGTGCGCCACCAGCTCGCCTGGCGATCCTGAGTGCGAAGCTTGGCCTGGTCGCCCCAGACGACGTAGTGGAGCCATATGAGTCGCGGCTATCCAGCAGCCGCACCGATCAAGCGCTCTGGGCTGACCGGGTGTTCACGCGCCTGCAGCGCAACAGGCTGCCAAGGCAGGCTGTTTCCTGGCCGGCTCCGACTCGATATTGCTACAAAGCGTCGTCGCGGGCGGCCTGCGAAGGATGGCGGTAACACCGTGGCGAAATCCCCATTGCCGCCCAAGTACATGGATCCCAAAACCGGCAAAACGTGGTCCGGTCGCGGTCGTACACCGGCTTGGCTGGTAAGAACCAAAGCGCTTCCTCATCGCAGAGAAGCGGCCTAATCAGCCAACACTGCAATGCAGGCGCTCTCGGAAAACAGCGCGAACGCCTACCTCGCTAGTGCAGCGTTCCATTCTGTTTGGAACTTAAGCGGCGGTTGGCGCGAATGACCTTCTGTAGGATGTCGCGAGCGCTCTTGGTCCAGATGAACGGCTTGGGGTTGGTGTTGTGGTGAGCGATGTATTCGTTGATGGCGTCGACCAGTTCCGGCACGCTGGTGAATACGCCGCGGCGAAGTCGCTCGGTTGTGATGTCGCGAAAGAACCGCTCGACCATGTTCAGCCATGATGCCGAGGTGGGTGTGAAGTGCATGTTGAATCGAGGATGCTTGGCCAGCCAGTCTTGCACCGCAGGATGCTTGTGGGTGGCGTAGTTGTCGGCGATCAGATGCAGCGTTTTGTCCTTGGCGTCTCGCGGTCGATCTTGCGCAGGAACTTCAGCCACTCGGTATGGCGGTGGCGCTGCTGGCACTGGGCGATGACTTGGCCATCGAGCACGTTGAGCGCGGCAAACAGCGTGGTCGTGCCGTTGCGCTTGTAGTCATGCGTCATGGTGGCCGCACGCCCCTTCTTCAACGGCAAGCCGGGCTGCGTGCGATCCAGCGCCTGCACCTGGCTCTTCTCATCGCAGCACAGCACCAGCGCGTGCTCGGGCGGCGACATGTAGAGGCCAACGATGTCTTCAAGCTTCTCGACGAACTTCGGATCGCGCGAGACCTTGAAGCCGCGCACGATGTGCGGCTTCAACCCGTGGGCGTGCCAATGGCGCATGACGGTGCTGGCGCTCACGCCCAACTCGGCGGCCATCTTGCGCGTGCTCCAGTGCGTGGCTGCTTCGGGCTTGGCTTTGCGTGGTCAGTTCCACCAGCCGCGGCCGTGTCCACCTTCACCGGCGGCGCACCGCGCGGCAAGTCGCGTTCGATACCGGCCAGCCCCCGATTGTGCATACCGCTCACGCCAACGCGACACCTGCACGCGTCCGATTCCCAACTGCTCGGCGATGTCCTTGTTCTGCATTCCGTTGGCGGCCAGCAGCACGATGCGCGCGCGCTGCGCCAGCCTCACGCTCGTGAGCTTTGACCGAACCAGCCTCGTCAACTTGGTTCGCTCCTCGTCGGTCAACATGATCTCGGGGGCAACTCGCACTCGCTCTCTCCACGTTGTGGTCGCAGTAGAGCATTGGAGACGCCGAATTCATATAGGTTCCATCAAGAACAGAACGCTACACTAGCTTACGGCT